>NZ_BBYG01000033.1:3253-4019 GCF_001184025.1 Streptomyces maremycinicus | reverse complement strand
ACGCTGTTGGGTATCTGAGGGTATGGCCGTATGGCTGCCTTCAGTGCCGGCCCCAGTGCACTCGGACCGTAAGGGTTCGGGGTGATGGGTGGCTGGTCGTTGTTTGAGAACTGCACAGTGGACGCGAGCATCTGTGGCCAAGTTTTTAAGGGCGCACGGTGGATGCCTTGGCACCAGGAACCGATGAAGGACGTGGGAGGCCACGATAGTCCCCGGGGAGTCGTCAACCAGGCTTTGATCCGGGGGTTTCCGAATGGGGAAACCCGGCAGTCGTCATGGGCTGTCACCCGCTGCTGAACACATAGGCAGTGTGGAGGGAACGCGGGGAAGTGAAACATCTCAGTACCCGCAGGAAGAGAAAACAACCGTGATTCCGGGAGTAGTGGCGAGCGAAACTGGATGAGGCCAAACCGTATACGTGTGAGACCCGGCAGGGGTTGCGTGTGCGGGGTTGTGGGATCTCTCTTTCACAGTCTGCCGGCTGTGAGACGAGTCAGAAACCGTTGATGTAGGCGAAGGACATGCGAAAGGTCCGGCGTAGAGGGTAAGACCCCCGTAGTCGAAACATCAGCGGCTCGTTTGAGAGACACCCAAGTAGCACGGGGCCCGAGAAATCCCGTGTGAATCTGGCGGGACCACCCGCTAAGCCTAAATATTCCCTGGTGACCGATAGCGGATAGTACCGTGAGGGAATGGTGAAAAGTACCGCGGGAGCGGAGTGAAATAGTACCTGAAACCGTGTGCCTACAAGCCGTGGGAGCGTCGG
>NZ_BBYG01000033.1:934-2620 GCF_001184025.1 Streptomyces maremycinicus | reverse complement strand
TCGTGACTGCGTGCCTTTTGAAGAATGAGCCTGCGAGTTTGCGGTGTGTTGCGAGGTTAACCCGAGTGGGGCAGCCGTAGCGAAAGCGAGTCCGAACAGGGCGTTTCAGTAGCACGCTCAAGACCCGAAGCGGAGTGATCTAGCCATGGGCAGGTTGAAGCGGAGGTAAGACTTCGTGGAGGACCGAACCCACCAGGGTTGAAAACCTGGGGGATGACCTGTGGTTAGGGGTGAAAGGCCAATCAAACTCCGTGATAGCTGGTTCTCCCCGAAATGCATTTAGGTGCAGCGTCGTGTGTTTCTTGCCGGAGGTAGAGCACTGGATAGGCGATGGGCCCTACCGGGTTACTGACCTTAGCCAAACTCCGAATGCCGGTAAGTGAGAGCGCGGCAGTGAGACTGTGGGGGATAAGCTCCATGGTCGAGAGGGAAACAGCCCAGAGCATCGACTAAGGCCCCTAAGCGTACGCTAAGTGGGAAAGGATGTGGAGTCGCACAGACAACCAGGAGGTTGGCTTAGAAGCAGCCACCCTTGAAAGAGTGCGTAATAGCTCACTGGTCTAGTGATTCCGCGCCGACAATGTAGCGGGGCTCAAGCGTACCGCCGAAGTCGTGTCATTCATACAACAGGGCCAACGCCTGTATGGATGGGTAGGGGAGCGTCGTGTGCCGGGTGAAGCAGCCGCGGAAGCGAGTTGTGGACGGTTCACGAGTGAGAATGCAGGCATGAGTAGCGATACACACGTGAGAAACGTGTGCGCCGATTGACTAAGGGTTCCTGGGTCAAGCTGATCTGCCCAGGGTAAGTCGGGACCTAAGGCGAGGCCGACAGGCGTAGTCGATGGATAACCGGTTGATATTCCGGTACCCGCTGTGAAGCGTCAAACATCGAACCAGGCGATGCTAAGTCCGTGAAGCCGTTCCGGACCCTTCGGGGAAAGGAAAGTGGTGGAGCCGACGAACCAGACTTGCAGTAGGTGAGTGATGGGGTGACGCAGGAAGGTAGTCCATCCCGGGCGGTGGTTGTCCCGGGGTAAGGGTGTAGGACGGTGTGTAGGCAAATCCGCACGCCACATAGTCTGAGACCTGATGCCGAGCCGATTGTGGCGAAGTGGATGATCCTATGCTGTCGAGAAAAGCCTCTAGCGAGTTTCATGGCGGCCCGTACCCTAAACCGACTCAGGTGGTCAGGTAGAGAATACCGAGGCGTTCGGGTGAACTATGGTTAAGGAACTCGGCAAAATGCCCCCGTAACTTCGGGAGAAGGGGGGCCATCACTGGTGAGAGGACTTGCTCCTCGAGCTGGGGGTGGCCGCAGAGACCAGCGAGAAGCGACTGTTTACTAAAAACACAGGTCCGTGCGAAGCCGTAAGGCGATGTATACGGACTGACGCCTGCCCGGTGCTGGAACGTTAAGGGGACCGGTTAGTCACTCTTCGGGGTGGCGAAGCTGAGAACTTAAGCGCCAGTAAACGGCGGTGGTAACTATAACCATCCTAAGGTAGCGAAATTCCTTGTCGGGTAAGTTCCGACCTGCACGAATGGCGTAACGACTTCTCGACTGTCTCAACCATAGGCCCGGTGAAATTGCACTACGAGTAAAGATGCTCGTTTCGCGCAGCAGGACGGAAAGACCCCGGGACCTTTACTACAGTTTGATATTGGTGTTCGGTTCGGCTTGTGTAG
>NZ_BBYG01000033.1:0-776 GCF_001184025.1 Streptomyces maremycinicus | reverse complement strand
AGTGGTTGTGGAGTCGTCGTTGAAATACCACTCTGGTCGTGCTGGATGTCTAACCTGGGTCCGTGATCCGGATCAGGGACAGTGTCTGATGGGTAGTTTAACTGGGGCGGTTGCCTCCTAAAGAGTAACGGAGGCGCCCAAAGGTTCCCTCAGCCTGGTTGGCAATCAGGTGTTGAGTGTAAGTGCACAAGGGAGCTTGACTGTGAGACCGACGGGTCGAGCAGGGACGAAAGTCGGGACTAGTGATCCGGCGGTGGCTTGTGGAAGCGCCGTCGCTCAACGGATAAAAGGTACCCCGGGGATAACAGGCTGATCTTCCCCAAGAGTCCATATCGACGGGATGGTTTGGCACCTCGATGTCGGCTCGTCGCATCCTGGGGCTGGAGTCGGTCCCAAGGGTTGGGCTGTTCGCCCATTAAAGCGGTACGCGAGCTGGGTTTAGAACGTCGTGAGACAGTTCGGTCCCTATCCGCTGCGCGCGCAGGAATATTGAGAAGGGCTGTCCCTAGTACGAGAGGACCGGGACGGACGAACCTCTGGTGTGCCAGTTGTTCTGCCAAGGGCATGGCTGGTTGGCTACGTTCGGGAGGGATAACCGCTGAAAGCATCTAAGCGGGAAGCCTGCTTCGAGATGAGTATTCCCACCCCCTTGAGGGGTTAAGGCTCCCAGTAGACGACTGGGTTGATAGGCCGGATGTGGAAGCCCAGTAATGGGTGAAGCTGACTGGTACTAATAGGCCGAGGGCTTGTCCTCAGTTGCTCGCGTCCACTGTGTT
>NZ_BBYG01000032.1 GCF_001184025.1 Streptomyces maremycinicus | reverse complement strand
GTCGGGATCGGGTCCGTCGTGGATGGTCAGTGCTCCGGCGAGGTCGAGGTCGGCGACGGTGCCGTGTGCTCCGGCGCGGACAAGCAGTACTGCGCCGAGCGCGGTGCTCCAGAACGTCCTGGCTTCCACGTCCAGCGGTCGACGGGCACTCCAGCCGCGGCTGTCCATGAGCCGGCTCACGAAGCGCTCGGACTGCCGGAACAGCAACTGGAGGTGCTGGTCGACCACGGGCGCGAGTTCGGGTTTGGAGATCGCGGCGGCGAGTGCTCGCGTGACGGGCGGGAGCGAGGGCATGGCCAGTACCGCGCGGGCCATGTTGCGCCGAAATGTCGCCGCGTCGGAGGCCTGGCGGCCGATGCGCTCGATCCGTCGGGCATCGTGCAGCAGGCCGAGAAAGGCGGCGTGCACGAGGAGCGAGTCCTTGGAGCCGAAGTGGTAGGTGACCTGGTTGGGGAAGACACCTGCCGCGTTCGCGATCTCCGCGACGCTCACCTCGGCGTTGGGTCGCTCCACGCAGAGCCGTGCCGTTGCCTCGATCAGCCGATGTCTCGTCGCGTGACCGCGGTCGCGCGACCGAGCCGACGTTGATCGAGTTTCGGTTCGCTTCTTCTCCACCCCGGAATTGTATGTGATACAACAAGGGCGTTGACTTGTATGGCATACAAGAAGGGTTGAGGGGCATGCACCGGACTGAAGTCGTCGTGACCGGACTCGGCGCGATCACACCACTCGGGGCAGACGTGGCGTCCACCTGGGACGCGCTGCTTGCCGGCGAGTCCGGCCTCCGCGGCATCCTGCGTGGCCACGAAGATGTCGGCCTTCCGGACACCGCCGCGGGGACGATGGCGACCGACCCCGCCGCGTTGCTGCCGCCGGTGCGGGCCAGGCGGCTCGACCGGTCGCAGCAGGCGGCCCTGGTCGCGGCGGCTGAAGCCTGGGCCGATGCCGGAGCCCCAGAAGTTGACCCGGACCGGCTGGCATCGGCGATCGGCACGGGTATCGGGGGCGTACAGACGCTGCTGAAGGAAGACGACGTACTGGAGAAGGCGGGGACGCGGCGCGTCTCGCCACGCACGGTCCCGATGCTCATGCCCAATGCCGCGGCGGCGCTGATCAGCATCGAGTACGGCGCTCGTGCCGGGGTCTACACGCCCGTCTCGGCGTGCTCCTCCGGTGCCGAGGCGATCGCCTTGGGGGCCAGGCTCATCCGTGCCGGCGAGGCGGACGTGGTGATCACGGGCGGGACCGAGGCCGCGATCACACCGATCACCGTTGCCGGCTTCGCCCAGGCGCAGGCGCTGTCGCGGCATACCGTCGAACCCGCCTCAGCGTCCCGTCCGTTCGCCGCGGACCGCAGCGGATTCGTCCTCAGCGAGGGCGCGGCTGTCGTGGTGCTGGAAAGCGCCGAGCACGCCGGCGCCCGGGGCGCGCGCGTCCACGCGGTGCTCGCCGGCGCCGGCATCGCCGCTGACGCTCACCACATCACGGCGCCCGCCGCCGACGGCTCCGGTCAGATCTCGGCGATGCGCAAGGCCCTCGCGCAAGCCGGTCTGGCTCCTGAGCAGATCAGCCACATCAATGCCCATGCCACAGGTACTCCTGTCGGCGACGTTGCCGAGGCGTACGCGATCGGGAAGGTCTTCGGCCGCGCCAGCGTGACGGCCCCCAAGGCGGCGCTCGGTCATCTCTTCGGGGCCGCCGGGGCGATCGAAGCACTCATCGCCATCCTCAGCGTGGAGCACGGGGTCATCCCGCCGACCCGTAACCTCACCGCGGTCGGCGTCGATCCCGACATCGATCTGGATGTCGTCGCCGAGCGACGACATGCCCCCCAGGAGGCCGTGCTCAGCAACTCCTTCGGCTTCGGTGGGCAGAACGTCTCGCTCATCGTCACCGGCGCAGTGCACCAGGCATCCCGGCCCTGACGGCACCATGACCCACGCGAAGGCACCGCTGTCCCGGAGGATCGCCGCCGATGAGCGGGCCGCCGATCCGCCATCCGCGGCAGATGTCGGCCAGTGCTGCGCAGCCCTTGCTTCCGCGGATGGTCCCGACATTGCTGAGGTCCCACGTGCAGCCGTTCGTACCGCGTTCGTCGCCCCGGTTCGGCGAACAGCGAGACATCCGCTCCCGTTCGCAGTCTGGCCAGGCGGAGCCGGAATCGGCCGCCGTGTCAGTGCAGTACCCGCCCGAGGAAGCCGCGCAGGTAACCCGCGACGACGTCCAGGTGGCTCTCCAGCAGGAAGTGACCACCGTTGATCAGGTGCACCTCGTGGTCCTCGGCGTCGCGGGCGAAGGCCAGGGCGCCGGCCGGGCCGAAGATCTCGTCGTTGCGGCCCCAGACGGCGAGCACCGGCACCTCGCTGGTGCGCAGGAATTCGTGCAGAAGCGGGTAGAGCGGGCGGTTGTTCTGGTAGTCGCGGAACAGCGCCAGCTGGACCTCGTCGTTGCCCTGGCGGGAGACGAGCGCGAAGTCGTGCTCCCAGGTGTCCGGGCTGACCAGGCTCGGGTCGGGCACGCCGTGCAGATACTGCCAGCGGATGGCGTCGACGCTCAGCGCGGTGCGGACGGCGGGTTCGGTGTCGGGCCCGGGGTTCGCCCCGTAGGCCCAGACGTCGGTCCAGAACGACTCGACGAAGCCGTCCTCGTAGCCGTTGCCGTTCTGGGTGACGAGGGCGGAGATCCGCTCGGGATGCTTGAGGGCGAGGCGCCACCCGATGGGGGCGCCGTAGTCCTGGACGTAGAGGGCGTAGCGGTCCAGGCCCAGTTGGTCGAGGAGTACGGAGGTGAGTTCGGCGAGGGCGTCGAAGGTGTAGGTGAACTGTCCCACGAGGGGTGCGTCGGAGTGGCCGAAGCCGAGGTGGTCCGGCGCGATGACGTGGTAGTCGTCGGCCAGCAGCGGGATGAGCTCGCGGAACATGAACGAGCTGGTGGGGTAGCCGTGCAGCAGGACGATCGCCGGGGCGTCGGTGGGGCCGGCTTCGCGGTAGAAGATCCGGTGGCCGTCGACGGTGGCGGTCCGGTGGTGTACCGAGCTCATATCTAACCCTTCGGATTGCTTGAGCCGGTTAGGTGCTCACTAGGCAAGCATGGTCGCGGCTAACCTGTCAAATGACTTAAGGGGGTTAGAGAGGGGTGACGGGATGGACACGCTGCTGGATCTGCTCAACAGCAGGCCCTTGGTCAACGGTGAGGAAGAGGACGCGCTCGGGCGACGAGGCCGGAGGCAGACGCTGGGCGCGGGAGGACGGCGGCGAAGGCGGCCTCGCGGAACTGGCGCTGCTGCGCGAGACGCGGAACATCCTGCGGGACACAGCGCGCGCAGAGCGTTCGCCCGTCGCCTTGAGGCCGCTGCTCGAAGAGATCCGCCAGATCCCGGAGATCGTTGCGGATGCTCTTCAGTGAGAACTGTGCATCGTGAAGTTGCTGGTCACGGGTCTGGTGTGCGCGGGGTTCGGGATGCTCGTGCTGGTCGTGGGTCGATGACTTCGGTGAAGATCGTCGATCACCGGGACACTTGGCGGTTCATGAGGGCGAGCAGGGCCCTGACCAGGAGGGTCGCCCAGGTCGGGTCGGTGCGGACTTTGCCGGGAACGCCAGTTTTCGAGGTGGGCGGAGCCGTGCTCCACCGGTGCCCGGACCGCTGCCGGTGCGGTGTTCGACAGCTCCTGTCCTCGTGTCAGGGGCCGGTTCCGGGCGGCCTTGTAAACGGTGATCACTGCGGGGCCGGTGTCGGGGCCGCTGTCGTCGAGCCCGACGAAGCCCAGGTCGGCGATCGCCCCGAGACCGGCCGCCCGCAGCTTCTTCATCGTCTGACCACCTCGACAGACGCGTCGTCCCCGGCTCCTCGGATCGGCACCTGCCCACTTCAATCCGGTGGCAGGGGACCGGGCTCTGCTGCATGATCACGTCATGACGAGTCCGGCTGCCTTCCGGGACCAGGGCAACTGGTCCGGTGGCTACTACGAGTTGGCCATCGAGGTCGGGTCGAGCGACGATGCCCGGCTTCAGGCTGTCCTGAGCGCACTGTGGGCCGCCGCTGACGTCAACGGATGCTTCGGGCGCTCGGATCGTGAGCCCGGGGAGCAGGATTCCGTGCCGTGCACAGTCGACTCTCTGGCCGAGTTCGGCGGTCACCTCCACGGTCAGGTGCGTCTGCCGACGGGCCAGTTGGTCGTCTGCGGGTGCGTGGCGATCCGTGGCGGCGACGACAGCGGCGACTGGCTGGACTTTTACGTCCCGCTCGGTGCGTTGGATCATGCGGGTCTTGACTACTGGGACGGCCGGCCGTTCTTCAGGTCCGCCGTGATGGACGAGTGGCTGGCCGCCATCGGCGCCGAGGTCTTCACGAGAGCCTTCTTCGACCTGGGTCTCGTCGGCTTCGAGGTCTCTGGTTGCGCGGACGCAGCCACCCTGGCAGGAAAGCTGCCGCAGAGGCGGAGCATCGGATACCTACTGCCGCTGGGCGACGTCCTGCACTATGGCGCCGCCAACGCCTGAATCCTGCTGCGTGAGGTGGGGTGAGCCGGCGCCGCGCCGAGCGTCGCTGCGCTCGATGCACGCGTCGTTCAGGAACCGCTCCACGCGCGCAGCTGACGGCCGATGAGGGCGACGCCCATGGCGCCGGTAGCGGCGTCCCGCACCAACGAGACCGCCTCCTTCGGAGGGTAGTCGAGCCGGCATCCGTTCAGAGTCAGATACGCCTCCGCGGAATGCCAGGCGAACGCCTCGTTGGAGTGCTCCAGACACGGCAGCTTCACCAGCGTCTGGAGCAGGGCGGCACCTCGGAGATACACGGAGCCGTAGATGTCACGATCCATCGCCCGAGCGTTGACCCGGGCGACAGCCGCGTAGAGCGGGCCGTAGTCGTCGACCTGCGGATCACCGGGCAACAGCTGCGCGGCGTGCAGCAGGAAAGGCACCTCGAGCGGATGGAGCGGTTCGCTCTGCGTCACGCGGCGTGGCCCCGCTTCTGCTGCTCCTCGAGACCGCGCCGCGCCTCCAGCTCCGCAGCGCGCTGCTCCGCGCTCGGATCGGCCGCGCCGGCCTCCGCGGCAAACGCGCTGCCGCTGCGGGACATCGATTCCCTGAACGCATCGAGGAAGCGATCTTGCACGGCGGTGGCGCGAGCGTAGGCAGCGGACAGGATGTACTCCTGAAGGCTGACGCCCTCCTGCTTCGCGGCGGCCTCGATCGCGGCACGCTGGTCCGGGTCGGGAAAGCGCAGATTCATGGCTTTGGCAGGCGGCATGGTACCAACGGTACCGCAGGTACCGTGCCGCGAGCCAGATCGCGGTCGAGCCCGCGTTCCGCCCCGCGGGGCCCGGCGACCTTCCTCACCCTGCCCGAGGTCGTCGTCTCATCGCGGGGGGGGGGGCGAGCGCATCCCTCGCGCAGGAGCCGCCCCGCACCCCCGAGGCCCGAGGCCCGAGGCCCGAGGCCCGAGGCCCGAGGCCCGAGGCCCGAGGCCCGAGGCCCGAGGCCCGAGGCCCGAGGCCCGAGCGAGGGTGGAGGCGTGCCGCATCCGAGGAGTCCGCAGTTGCGGAAAGCATGAGTGAGCATGAGTGAGACAAGCCGTGGCGCTTGGCGTTTCTGGGGGAGAGGAGGCTCTGCGATGACCATGGGCACCGACGCCCACTCCGCGGCCCACCTGTACGCCTACATCGGGTACCGCGACGTTCCAGCTGCGATCGACTGGTTCGCGGCCGTCGGATTCGAGGTCGTGGCCCGGCAGGAAGAGCCGGACGGAACCGTTGTGCATGCCGAGGTGCGACGGGGTGCCGTCGTGGTCATGCTGACGACGGACGATCGGCCGTACACCCCACCACCGCTGCGGGACGACAGCACCGGCAGCGGCCTTTACCTGCTGCTCGGCGACGCGGCTCTCGTCGAGGACTGGTATCGCCGGGCGGTGGTGGCAGGAGCCCGCGGTGTGATCCCGCCGGAGACGACGCCGTGGGGTGCCGTGCGAGCCCGTGTTCTCGATCCGGAGGGTCATGAATGGAGCGCCGGGACGTACCGACCGGGTGGGGGATGAGCGAGTAGTCGCCCCTGGCGCAGGCCCCTGAGTGCCTGCGCCTATGCCTGGCGTGCGGAGGCATGGGCGGCCCACTCCCGGAACGCGCGGCGACCGCCGCGGTCGGGCTGGGCGTGGTTCAGCTGTCGGTCGTCGTTCGCTCGGGGTTTCCGTCCGTGGCGAAGCGGGCCTGCACGCCGGGGCGGTCGAGGAGTCGGGCCGGGTAGCCGGGGCCGGTGCGCACCGTGACGTCCTGGCGGTGCAGCGGTTCACCGCACGAGGAGCAGATGACCTTGGCCCGGGTGTCGTGGCCGCAGGCGGTGTGGTGCATGACCACGGGGATGCCGGCGTCGTCGGCCAGCCATCGGTCGCCCCAGGCGTTGATCGCGGCGAGCACGCCGAAGAAGTCGCGGCCCTTGTCCGTCGCAAGGTACTCGTGGCGTACGGGGTCGCTCTGATAAGGGCTGCGTTGCAGCAGGCCCGCGTCCTCCAGGCGCCGGAGCCGGTCGGTCAGGGTGTTCCGCGCGATGCCGAGCGAGTCGACGAAGCCGTCGAAACGTGACTCGCCGTAGAAGACCTCACGCAGGACGAGCAGCGTCCATCCGTCGCCCAGGATGTCCACCGTCCGGGCGATCGAGCAGGGCCAGCTGTCGAACGAGGTCCGTCTCATGCCGGCGATCTTATCAGTTTCATCATGAGACCCACTTGCCTTACTCGGTGCGGTCCCGCTAGCGTCCCGTGAGTCTCATCATGCAACTTACGAGGAGGGGATGATGAACTCCAGCCGGACGAGCACACCCGCGGTCACCGTCGAACGGGACGGCCACGTCCTGCTGATGGGGCTGAACCGTCCCGCCAAGCGCAACGCCTTCACCCGGCAGATGCTCAGCGAGCTGTCGGCCGCGTACGGGCTGCTGGAGTCCGACGACGACCTCCGGTGCGGGGTGCTGTTCGCCCACGGCGACCACTTCACGGGTGGCCTGGACATGCTTGATGTGGGCGCCGAACTGACCTCGGGGCAGTTCGACGCCCCCGAGGGCGGCCGGGACCCCTGGCGCCTGGACGGACCGTGGTCGAAGCCCGTCGTCGCGGCTGCGCACGGCTGGGTGATGACGCTCGGCATCGAGCTGGTCCTGGCCGCCGACATCCGCGTGGCCGCCCGGGACACGCGCTTCGCCCAGTACGAGATCCGCCGCGGCATCTACCCCTTCGGCGGGGGCACCTTCCGTTTCCCCCAGCAGGCCGGATGGGGCAACGCCATGCGCTGGATCCTGACCGGCGAGGAGTTCGACGCCGCCGAGGCCCACCGCATCGGCCTGGTGCAGGAACTGGCCGCCGACGGGCCGGCCACCCTCTCCCGCGCCACCGAGATCGCCACCCTCATCGCCGAGAAATCCGCCCCACTGGGAGTGCGCACCGTCTTCGCCTCCGCCCACCTGGCCCACGAGCACGGCGAGCGCGCCGCGATCGAGCGTCTGCGCCCGGACATCGCACGGCTGCTCTCGACCGCCGACGGCGCCGAGGGAATCCAGTCCTTCATCGAGCGCCGCGACGCCGTCTTCACCGGCCGCTGACCCGCCCGCCCCGCCGCCCCGTCAGGAGACATCTCCGGCTGCCGCATCCGCTGACGGCCACTGTCGGCCCAACGGGGCGCGACGAACCAGGCGTCCAGCACCTCTTCCACGCGGACAGCCGGGCCGAAGGCCGCCCGCCACAGCGACCCTGCTCCCCCGGGGAGTCAGTCGCCCCGACGACGGGGACCGGTAGGGCGGTTGCGTCGGAGGGGCGCATGAGAGTGTCACTTTTCGCCGCCAGGTCTTCGGCGCGAGGCTTCGGCCGTGAGAGCAGGGGCGGTTGCAGGCATCGGCGCCTGCGGATCGGTCGACCCGTTGGGGGAGGGCCCGGGGGGAGAGCCCGGGGGCGGATCCGCGGTGCGCGCCTCGCCGCAAGAACGTGCCGCGTCTGAGGACAGCCAGGACGAGGCGAGCGGTATGGCCGACCTGACGGCGGTCGCGCCGCGTGCGGGAGGCTGTGCACGCCGGTCCGCGTGCCCCCTTCAGGTGTGGCGTGGCGCACGCAGTGCACGGGCTGCACCCCGGGGAGTCATGCGGACTCGTCGTCCTGTGGCAGCGGGCGGCTGTTGATCGCGTCGGCGATGGCGTAGGCGATGTGGACGAAGGACTCTGCCTGCTGCGCCGACAGGTCCCGCGCGGAGGTCTCTTCCAGGGCGCGCCACATGGCGGAGATGGGCTCACGCAGGGCCCGGCCCTGGTCGGTGAGGTGGACGACCATGACCCGCCGGTCGTGCTCCGCGGGCTCGCGCATGAGCAGGCCTGCCTCCTGCATACGGCGAAGGGACTTGGAGACGGTGGAGTGGTCCAGGCCGACGCTGTCGAGCAGCTCGGACTGGGTCTGGCCGTCCCGGTCGAGGAGCTGCATCAGCAGCAGTTCCTGTCCGGGATGCAGGTTCATCTCGCGGAGCATGGCGGCGGCGCGGGCCCGATGCGCGCGGGCGAGCTGGAAGATCGCGTAGCTCATCGGCCCCTCACTGGCCGTACTGGGCGTGCTCGGCGTGCGGGGTGTGGGGCTGGGCATGGCTGCTTCCTCAGACGGTGTAGGTGGGGTAGTCGGTGTAGCCGGCCACTCCGCCGCCGTAGAAGGTCGCCGGGTCGGGGGTGTTCAGCGGCGCGTCAGAGCGTAGCCGCTCGACCAGGTCCGGGTTGGCGAGCGCGAGGGCGCCGACGGAGACGAGGTCGGCCGTACCGTCGTCGACGTCCTTGGCGCGGGTGGGCAGATCGGCGCCGGCGCGGTTGAGGATCAGCGTGGCCGGCCACAGCGCGCGCAGGGTACCCAGCAGCGTTTCGTCTCCGGAGTGGAGGACGTGGAGGTAGGCGAGGCCGAGCGGGCTCAGGGCGCGTACGAGTGCCGGATACAGCTCGGCGGTGTCGGACTCGGCGATGTCGTTGTAGGGGTTGCCGGGGGAGATGCGCAGGCCGGTGCGGTCGGCACCGATCTCGTCGGCCACGGCAGCGGCCACCTCGACGGCGAAGCGGATGCGGTTGTCGAGGGAGCCACCGTAGCGGTCGGTGCGCCGGTTGGTGCTGTCGGACAGGAACTGGTGCACCAGGTAGCCGTTGGCGCCGTGGATCTCCACCCCGTCGGCGCCTGCCGCGACGGCGGCCGCTGCGGCGCGGCGGAAGTCCTGGACGGTCGCTTCGACCTCCTGCGTCGACAGCGCCCGCGGTGTCGGCATCTCCTGCGGTCCGGACGCGGTGAACATCGCGCCCTGCGGGCGGATCGCCGAAGGCGCGACCGGCCGGCGCCCGTGGGGGGTGTTGTCGGGGTGGGCGATGCGGCCGGTGTGCATCAGCTGGATGACGATCCGGCCGTCGGCCGCGTGCACGGCGTCGGTGACCTTGCGCCACCCCGCGATCTGGTCGTCGTTGTGGAGGCCGGGGGTCAGGAGATAGCCCTGACCGTCGGCGGAGGGCTGGGTTCCCTCGGTGATGATGAGCGCGTGCGACGCCCGCTGGGCGTAGTACTCGGCGTTCAGCTCGGTGGGGACGCCTTCGGCTGTGGAGCGGTCACGCGTCATGGGGGCCATGACCAGACGGTGCGGCAGGGAAATGGCGCCGACGGTGGTCGGTGCCCACAGGGAGTTCAGCATGAATGGTCCTTCCGGGGGCGATGAACAGGAGTGATCGGAGAGGCAGGGAGTGCGTGGCGAAAGGCAAGGAGTGCGTGATCAGACGAGGGTGAGGACGAGCTTGCCCCGCACGTGCCCGGTGTCGCTGACCTGCTGAGCCGTGGCCGCCTGGGCGAGTGGGTAGGCGGTGACGGTGGTGGTGAGCTTGCCGGCCGCGGCGTGCTGCGCCAGGGCGGCCAAGCGGGTGACCGAGCGTGCCTGGGACCCCTGGGAGAAGGTGATCCCCAGCTGCCGTGCCCCGAAGTCGGCGATGGTGACGATGCGGTCGGTGCCGCCCCGCAGGGTGATGGAGTCCTCCAGGGCCCCCTTCCCCGCGAGGTCGAACACCGCGTCCACGCCGTCGGGAGCCAGTGCCCGCACCCGCTCCACCAGACCCTCGCCGTACGTGGTCGCGGTGGCGCCGAGCGAGGTGAGGTAGTCCTGGTTGGAGGGGCCCGCGGTGGCGATCACGCGTGCTCCGCGGGCCGTGGCGAGCTGGACCGCCAGGGTTCCGACCGCTCCGGACGCGCCGTGCATCAGCACCGTCTCCCCGGCGGCGACGGCCAGCAGCTTCAGGACCCGCTCGGCCGTCTCGCCCGCCACCGGCAGCGCGACTGCGTGCTGCCAGTCGAGGCCGGCGGGCTTGGGGGCCACGGTGGTGGCCAGCGCGTACTCGGCGTACGAGCCGCTGTCCGACCAGCCCAGCACCTCGTCGCCCACCTGCGTGTCCCGCACGCCTTCACCCAGGGCGTCCACCACACCGGCGAGCTCCTGACCAGGAACGGAGGGGAGCGGTGTGGGGAACACGGCCTCCAGCGCCCCGGAGCGGATCTTGCCGTCCAGCGCGTTCACTCCGGCCGCCTTGACGCGGACCCGCACCTGGCCAGGACCGGGCCGCGGAACCTCGATGTCCGCCTCCCGCAGCACTTCTGTGCCTCCGAAGCGGTCGAACAGGATGGCTTTCATGACTGCTCCTCTCGTGCCGTCACCCGTTTAGGTGGCTGGACACATAAAGACGCTAACACTAATAATGTGGCTAGCCAAGTATTTGTCGCCGGGGGCCGTGAGAGTGCCGCGGGGGCGTGAGAGTGCGGCCCGAGGCCCTGGCGCGTATACGAATTGGCGGGAGGCGGGCGGGCTGGGGCGGGGTGCCGACGTCGCCGCGGTGACCACCGAGCCGCAACGTGAGGTCCGTGAAGTCGTCGAGCGACTGGCCGCAGTCGGGCAGGGGCCGCCGGGTGATCAGGAGGTCCTGGTCGTGCTGGACGCCGGATACGACGCCCTGCGCATCGACCTCTGTAGGCCTTTGGGAAGCCGGCCGGCCGAACGGGCTCATGCCCGCCCGTGTCCGCGCAGAATGCAGGAACCGCACGCGAAGACCGGCTCCCCGGCCGGTGCACCTAACCCGTCCCGACCCGGACCGAGCGCGCGGCCAGGCTCGAAGAACCAGCGACCGGCCGTCCGTCACGACGTCAGGCGGGTCCTCGCCGCGGCGAGGCGTTCCATCGTCCCGACCATCACAGAGTCGGCATCAAGCTCTGCCGCGGCACCTGAAGCTGCGCCCGCCCGGACCGTCAGGAAGCCGACGAGGTTGGATGGTTCCATGGTGAGACGAAAGCGGGAGAACAAGAGGCGACCTCCCTTCGGCATGCCGAAGGCCATCGGCCTGCTCGCGACGCCGGAAGGCTGGCGTCACAGTGTCCTCACCGTTGAAGGCGGCATGCTCTGCGGCCGCCTCGCCGACGTTCCGGTCGACGCCGGACCGGCCGAGGCACGGGCCGCCGCGACGGCCATGGTGGCGGGACTCGCACGCGACTTCCACGCAGTACGCGTCGACGTGACATGGGACCCGCCCCAGGAACCCGAGTCCTGGACCGCCCAGGTCAACGTCGCCGCGACCCCGCCGGATGCCTGTGGTTGAACGACAAGCTGAGAGGTCGTCTCCATCCGCGGTGCGGTGGTAGATCCGCCGCTGTGCAGGACGATGGCCTGGTGCTGGTGCTGGTGCTGGTGCTGGTGCTGGTGCTGGTGCTGGTGCTGGCGTGGTGGGTCGGTGGGGTCGGCTGACCTCAGCGGGACGGGTGCAGTGACATCCGAAGCGGCGGGCGTCGCAGGTCCGTCTCATCTCAAGGCGCCCGGGCCTGCTCCGCGTGGCCGGATTACAGGTCCGGGCCCGTAGGCGCTCAGTCGGCGGTTGCGTCCAGGGAAGCGATGAATCGGTGAGCTTCCGTGCTGGTCATGCCGGTCTCGTCCTGGACCAGCCCGACGGCCTCGCTGTGACCCTCGTTGGCTTGCAGCAGCCGGATTCGTGAGACGAGGCTGCCGCCTCCGAACTCGGGTCGGACGTGCTCGCGGAGAAAGTGCCGACCCTCCACGGCGTTGCAGAATCCCTTGGCTGTCTCCAAGGAGAAGCCGGTCAACGACCGCACTTCCTTGAGGACCTTGATCTTCGGTGTCGTGGCCAACAGGTCGGCTATGCGCAGAGGCAGCAAGGGGTCCATGTGATCATTCTGGTCAAGACGCGAGCAGCGCTGTCCCGGCGGTCGCCTCCGGTCCCGGGCGCTTCGCTCAGGGGGTGCGCCCGATGAAGGCGAGCAGGCGCGTCTGCACGTCGGCACTCTCGGGAACTTCGACCCTCGGTCCGTACTGCCCGCTGCTGCGGAGTACCTCGTCGAGCGGCAGCATCCCGTCGAGCAACCGGGCACATCTGACGGGGTCGAGGGTCTCGTCCTGGCCGCTGGCCCGCGCCAGGTCCCAGGTGTGCATGAAGACGTCGGCCGTGTAGAAGCGGTCGACCGCCTGGTGGAGGGGGACCTCGCCGATGTGGGGGTTCGACAGGACCTTGCCCGCTGTGGCCGGGTCGTCGAGCAGCGCCTGCACTCCGTCGCAGTGGACCGTCCAGGCCGCGACCGGATCGTCGTCGACCGAGGGGCCGTGGGGGAGTTCGACGCCGGCGCCGGACTTCAGGAAAGCCGGGAACCATTCGACGAGGTGACGCACCACGTCCCGGGCGACCCAGCCTTCGCACGGCGCCGGGTTGTCCCATGCCGCCGGGCTCACTCCGCGCACACGCTCCGTGAAAGCTCCGGCGACGATTCGGTGTTCGTCGGTCGCGCTCGTCATGGGTTCAGGCCCTTTCCGTCGGTCCGAAGCTCCTCGGCGGAGCCGGTGCTGTGGATACCCTCGCCGTCCTCACGGCGCGCGAGCAGTTCGTCGAGCCGCTCGTATCCCTGGCGGACGCCGTCCTGCATGCCACTCTTGATGATCGCGTCGCGGGCCTCGACGGACTCCATGACCGACGTCGTGGTGACGCGGGTCCGGCCGCCGAGATCCTCGAAGACGGCCTTCTCCAGGCTGACGCTGTCCGGGAAACCGTCGTAGGCGAAGGTCTGCACGATGCGTTCCTGGGGGCGGACCTCGTGGAACACGCCGCGGAAGCCGTACTCGGTGCCGTCGTCCTCGAGATGTACGTAGCGGTACGCGCCGCCGCTGCGGGCGTCGTACTCGTCGATCCGCATGGTGAGTCGGCGCGGGCCGAGCCACTGGATGAGGAGGTCGGGGTCGGTGTAGGCCCTGAACACACGGTCCCGTGCGGCGTTGAACTCCCGGGTGATGACAATGATCGGCAGCGCCGGGTCGGCCTCGATCCTCGTCTCGAGCCGACCATGGGCCTCTGTGGTGCTCATGACGCTTCCTCCTTGGGCATGTTGTCGTGCGCGGACCGTTGCTCCATCTGCTCGAGCACAGCGTCCAGTCGCCGGAAGCGGTCCTCCGCCTCGCGGCGGTACCGCTCGATCCACTTCGTCATCAGGTCGAACACCTCACCTTCGAGGTGGCAGGGTCGCCGCTGGGCGTCCCTGGTGCGGCTGACGAGGCCGGCTTGCTCCAGGACCTTGATGTGCTTCGACACGGCTTGGACGGTCACGTCATAGGGCTCGGCCAGTTCATTCACCGTGGCGTCGCCTCCGGCCAGCCTCGCGACGATGTCGCGCCGGGTCGGGTCGGCCAGCGCGGAGAACACCCGGGACAGCTGGTCGTCGACCACTCCCCACCTCCCATGTTCAACTCATCGGTTTAATAACCGTAAAGCCGGCCCCGCCGCTTTGTCAACCAATCGGTTGAGTAAGTGCAGAGCGCGCGTCCTTCCGATCACCCTCACGTCTCCCACGTTGCTCCGGTGCGCGAAGGTCACGTTCCGGCAGCGCGCGCCGACACCCTTCGCCCCGCTGCTCGCGGACATCTCGGCGGCGCCTGCCGGGTCAGTCTCGGGAGGCGCGATGTGGGTGCTTCTGGGATCACCGAGGCCTGCGAGGTGGGGGACGACCAAGGGCGCACCGCTCGTGTCGACGTCCGCCACTGGGTCGTGCACCCCGTGCCCGTCACGACGGTCGGCGCACCGGAGGCGAGGTGCGCGATCCGGGATGCCGTGGAGTCGATGACTGGTGGGCGACTGCCGGGGCGGCCTCGCCGCAGCGGATGGCCGACCTGGTCGGCGGGCTGCGGGATCACGGCCCGGACACCTCGCCGCCGGAGTTGCTCACGGATCACTCGGGATGAGTGCCTGCGGTCCGCCAGGACCGGATTCGGCCGGGGGTGCCACTTCCCGCTTACCGGGATTCCCCGCGATTTGCAGGGCAGAAGGAAGTTTCAGCCGATCCCTCAACTGTCAGTGGCGGCCATACCGGCCCTGCCTGTCGGACAGTGCTGGGCGGCGTCGTCCGCGAAAGCGCAGAGCTGACCGATGAACTCTTGGTAGCGGTCAGGGGTGTCGAGATCCCTGCCGGGCAGTCCGTCGGTCCACTGCTGCCAGAGCCCGTCGGGGGCGAGGAACCGGGCGGCGTGGTCGGCCGCGAGCTTGGAGTCGAGCAGCAAGAGCGCGCCGAGGGCGGCTTCCTGGTCGTAGTGAAGGTCCGGCCGAGGCAGGTAGCGGTCGAGGTAGGCGACCAAGGGGGCGACGTCGGCAGGAGTGCCGAAGCCGGCCAGCGTGACGCAGTATGCCTGCCCCGCGTAGGGGACTTCACTGGCGAGCAGGAGCTCGCCGAGGCGGTCCCGGAACTCGGTTCTGCCGGCCACGGCGATGAGCCAGGCTGCCGTCGTGCGCTCGCGCCATCCAATATCGAGCAGCATGCCAAGCTCACGAGGGCTGATCTCGCTGGCGGCCTTGCCCAGCTTCTTCATGAACTTGGCCGTTCGCCTTCGTCGGTCCAATGACGCATGCCAACATCCTTGTACGGGTGATGTCGTCGGACCAGCGATTCGGTCGGCTGGACGCCGTAGCCCTGCATGTCCATCCGCCTCGGTGGTCTGCACGACAGTCCTTTCAGTTCCCGCGGATCCGGTGGGCCTCGGCCACGAGTCGCCGAGGTAGCTTCGGTCCCGCACATGCGTAGTCGATCAGCAGGTTCCGGTAGGTGGTGTTCGCGATCTCTGGCGCCAGGATGATCAGGGTCTTCAGGTCGTCGGACGAGCCGGCAAGGCGTGTGCGGTAGGCGGCTCTCGCCGCGCGCAGGGTGACTTCCTGAGGTTCGTGTTCCAGGCCTTGTTCAACGAGGCTCGCGGCTGCGGCGAAGTCCCCTTGCTCGGCACGCACGTCCGCCAGGTCCAGGTAGAGGGACCAGTTGGCGGAGTCCAGGAGCAGGGCGCATTCGAAAGCCGCAGCAGCCTGATCCAGGTCGCCCATCTCACGCCAGGTGGCCGCTCGGGCGACTGCCGTCCACATGACCCGGTCGACGGCATCGGCGCGGTCGCACAGCACGAAGGACAGTTCGTACCGGCCGCAGGCCCGGGGCAGCCGGGCCATGGCGGCCAGCGACTCCGGCACGGCATCCCGTTCGGACACCACGTCGAGGGCATGGAACCAGGGCGCGAACCGCTCCCGCATCTCGTCGGTGTCCAGGTCGTGGCCGTAGTCCAACGTCCGCAGACACGCCTCGGCCAGCGCCGCGGCACTCACCGCGCGGAGAAAGCGCGCATCGCGGAACCAGGGTGCGGCACCCCAGGCCACGTCGGGCCGCACACCTGTGACCGAGCCAAGGGCCATCACCGCGTTATCCATGTCCCCTTCAAGGAACAGGAAATACGCCTGCGCCAGCACAGCGCTCAAGGAGCCGTCCTCTTCGAGGCTCTCCTTCAGTTCCGGGCGTCGGTCCCGCCACAACTGGGCGAGCGTCGCATAGGGCTCCGGAGCCGCTGGTGCCGAGGCTATTGCCCCCACCAAGAGCTCCACGGCACCGACCGGGTTTCCGCCGCAGTGCGCCATCACGCCAGCGAGACTGACTCCCGCCGCCACTGACCGAATAGGCATCGCCAGAGAATACTCGTGGCCAAAGGTTCCGTGAGCACTTCCCCAAGGACGGCGGCATCGCTGGCGGTATGAGGGTGGGGAGGGCGGGGCGATCTGACGAACGCCGAGGGTGATGATCAGTAGAGGATGACTCGCCAGTGCTCGACCCACCGGTTCCAATCGCCACCCGGTCCCCGGAGCAACACGCGGTCGTCCTCCAGGCTCCAGACCGTCCCGTAGAGCGTCGCATCGGGCAGATCCGCCCGGACGGTGTCGTGGACAGCCAAGTCCGTCTCGACCAATCGAGACCAGAAATGGCCGCAGCGGTCGCACGTGTAGCCGACCTCAGCGGGGCCGGCGGATCCGGACGGGGTGCCCAGACGGACTGCTTCGTCGGCACAGCGGGGGCACGGGTCGGCGGTGTGCGGGCCGATCAGACGGGACACCCAGCGATCCTGCGGCACAGCAGCCAAGTACGGCAACCCCGCAGCCGCCGGCACGACGAACAAGGGGAACGTGTGCCGGCAAGGCAATCAGGTTGCCTGGACGACTGGTTGCTCTCACGATGGGCCCCTGGACCGGCTGCCAGCACAGCGCTTGGCGCTACGTGGCGGAGCTACTCCCACCCGAGGAGCTCCCGATGCTCGCTGCTCATGCACTCGTCGATGGGCGAGATTCCCCCGCCCTGCGCGAACTCGCGGGTCTGCCCCGCAGGAGCGACGAGACCGAGATCCGGGAACTGTACGTCCAAGCCCTGCACGAACTCGGCATACCCCTTCCCGACGAGGAGACAGCGGGCCGTCGGCAACTCGTGAACCTCGCGTTCGGTCTCGTGAACGGCGAACTGGGCCCGAAGGACGTGGCCGACCGACTGTCGATTGCGGTCGCAGCGCTTACACCGGAGGAGACAGAGTTCCTCTCCGTCGCGGCGGAGTACAGCAAATGGATGGAACCGGACGAACTCCCTGGATGGGATAACGACCTCAGGACCGCGGCCCACGCGTTGACCGTCTCCACCGATCTCGGATCCGTGAGCGGCGTGATGGGTTGGCGGCGCGACTGATCAACCCTCCCGCAAGGCACCCCGTTCGAGATCCGTTCCCTGACGCTCCCCGGGGCGGATGCAGCCCGGACGGCTCCAGGGGAGAGTCTGTGGACGAGCCGTGGACGGGATGTTGACTCGTTGGCGCAGGTCACCCATGGACTTCAGAGACTGCTGGCTCGCGCGCGACTTCTCGGCGGCCGTGGCGTCGTGTGGCGCTGCAATGCTTAGATCATCGGCATGACGGACTGGTCTCGACTGCACCACGCCTACGGCACGGCGGAAGACGTTCCCGGCCTGCTTGACGCAGTCGGTCCCGGCGCTCAGGACCCCCAGTGGGACGAATTGTGGTCCCGGCTGTGTCATCAGGGCACCGTGTACTCGGCGAGTTATGCGGCCTTGCCCGTGCTGACCGAGATGGCGCGTCGGTGGTCAGCCGCGGACCGGCAGATGCCCCTGTGTCTGGCCGGCTCCATCGTGGCCAGTGCCGATCGGCCGTACGGCGGCGACGATCCCCAAGTCACCTACGCCTCCCAGATATCCGACATGGCGCGCCTCACCGAGGAAGCCCTGCAAGACCCTGGGCTCACCGACGACCCCACGACCTATGTCAACTTGCTGGGCACGCTGCTGAGTTTGCAGGGTGTAGAGGTCTGGGGTGAGCAGCTCGACGGGCTGAACGACGAGGAGTACGAGGTGCCCTGCCCCTCGTGCAGCACGGAGAACTTCATAGTCTTCGGCGAGTACGGCTTCTTCTCGACCACGGACAGCATGTACATGAGAGCCTCCACTTCCGCGGGACAGGTGCCACTGCGGCCCCGGACCTCCGCAACTCTGGAAGGGCTCGGCCAAAGACTTCACTCCCGCGCACTCGCGGACCGCCGGCCGGACATCGCCCGCAAATTGACCTACGTCTTCGGTGACGCGCAATGCGCCGAGTGTGATGTCGTCTTCAGCGTCGAGCAAGCAATCGTCGGCCACTGGAGCTGATGGAACTCTCGCTGCTCGCCACTGCGAGACGCACCGATCAGCGCTGTTCCGGGAACAGTCAAGCCCCGCTAGAACTGCGGCAGCGGCCTGAAATGGGCCTCTCTCGGGTTGGCCCAGGGGTGCGTGCGCAGGCCGAGGTGAAGCGCAGCCAGATCTACGCGATCCTGGACAACTTGTCTGCCAGTGAGAGGAATTTTTCATCCGCATCGCATCGATGTCGGGCGATTCTCGGAGTGTGGGATTGCGGTGCGGAAGAGGTAGCGGGGGAGTGGTCGGGGTCTGTCAGCCACCATCTCCTGGCGCGATCCGACACCGCAGACCAAACAGCGGATTCCGGGATGAAACAACGGGAGAAAACGACCTCTGAGCGACCGGCTCTGGCATAGACACGAGATCCGGCGTGAACTCGGCGGGTGCTACCGGGGAACAGAGAGTGTGACCATATACGTCAGAGACGGAGACCCCGTGACCGGCCCACCGGACGTCGGGCACGACGACCACGAGCACGACCACGACGACTCGTCCGCCATTGCCCAGTCCCTGCGGCGGCCCGAGGTTTTCGCCGTGCTATACAACCGGTACGCCGCCGATGTCCACCGCTACGTCATGCGGAGGCTCGGCGACGCGGCCGCCGACGACCTTACGGCCGACATCTTCCTCGCGGCGTTTCGGGCCCGCTCGCGCTACGACCTGACCCGCACGAACGCCCGGCCCTGGTTCTACGGCATCGCCGCCAACCTGATCAACAAGCAGCGCCGTACCGAGGAGCGCGCCCTGAGGGCGCTGGCCCGCACCGGCCACGACTCGGTCACCGAGTCCTGGGTCGATCACGCGGACGACCGGGTCACGGCGCAGGCCGCCCACCGCCTCCTCGCTGGCGCGCTCGCCTCGCTGTCCGGCGGCGACCGGCACGTACTGCTCCTGGTCGCATGGGCCGACCTCAGCTATCAGGAGGTCGCCGAGGCGCTCGGCATCCCGGTCGGCACCGTCCGTTCCCGACTCAACCGGGCGCGCAGGAAGGTGCGCTCCGCGCTGGGCGACGACCCCACTCACGTGCAGGATTTCGCCCCGGAGGCCGGCCATGGATGAGATGACGACGCTGAAGAACTTCCGGCCGGACGCGCCCGCTGCCGACCGGGCCCGGCTGGCGCCTGGGCGGCAGAGGCTGCTGGACGCCGCCGCCGAACGGAGGCAGCGCCGCCGCTTTTGGCCACGGGCCGACTGGAAGCTCGCCGCGGTGGGCGCTGCCGCCGGGGTGGCGGTGGCGGCGGTGCTGGTGGCGCAGGTGGTGCAGGTGGCGCCGACGACTGACACCCACCAGGTGGAGGCCGAGCACACCACGTCTCCCGAACCCACCGACGGTCAGTGGCTCTACGAGAAGATCCTGACGCGGCAGTCGACGCTCAACTTCCGCGACGACCTCAATCCCGTTCCCGAGAAGGGCGCCCCGGCATACGTCGAGCTCACGCAGGAGACCTGGACGCAGTACGGCAGCGGCAAGAGCCGCCGCATGCTGCCAAGCGGCGCCTTGGATTCGGTGATCGGCGAGGCGAACACCGAATCGCCGAAGAAGCTGCGTCAGGAGGTGGAGAAACTGCCGAGCGAGCCGCAGCAGCTGCTGCGGTCCCTCCGTGAGGTGTCCCGCCTCGGGGGCGATTACCAGCGGATCCAGTACGTGTTCTCCAACACGGACACCATTCCGTCCGAGGTCCGCCTGTCACTCTTCCGTGCGCTCAAAACGATCCCCGGCGTGGTGGTCCGTCCGCAGCTCGTCGAGGACGCGATGGGCAGGCCTGCCCTGGCCGTCCACCCCTCGGACGACAACCCGTTCACCAGGGAGACCCACCGCCGTGAGGAGCTGCTCCTCGATCCCGAGACCTACGAGTACCGGGGTGAACGCACGATGATGCTCGTCGGCGGAATGATCGACTCCAAGGTCACGACAGAGGAAACCCTGATCGTGGTCTCAGCCGTGCAGAGGTTCGCGGCTGCCGTGAACGAGCCGGGCGTGCGTCCCTGAGCTTGTCTTCTCCGACAGCGAGGCCGATAACGGCACCGCCGACCCCGCCGAAGCCCTCGTGCCGGCAGGAACGCGGACCAGTGCGGTATCGGCGCCTGTGACTGAGCGTCGTGGTTGGCCTGTCCGGCTGGCCACGGCGCTCAGCGAGAGGACCTGCCGTCCGGGCGACGAAGTCTTCTTCATCAGGGCTGAGTTGGCGGGTACGGTCTCGCTCCCACGGAGGGTCCAGGCCGATTGGGCAGAGCGCCGGCAATGGCGAGACCGTGACGGCGGCCGGTCTCTTCGAGGGCTTCCCGGTCAGCGCGAGCGGTGCTGGGAGGTGAAACCAGGTCGACGTAGGTCGGTGCGGTATCCGATCATGCGTTCATGCCCCTGAGAGAGACTCTTGTCCGAGTCGACGCAGACCTGGCCGCCGGACGGGTACCCGTCGCGCGCCAGCGCCTGCGCGGTCTCGTCTCGTCCTTCCCGCAGGATCTGACGCTGCGCCGTCGTCTGGCCGAGGTGTACCGGCTCTACGGTGACGCCGCCGAGGCCGGACGCTGGATGTACCTCGAGGAGGACCGGCGCGCCGACGAGACCGCTGCTTTCGAGGCGCGGTACGGGTCTGCCGGGTGGCGGATGAAGGCCCTCGCCTGGCAGGGCCCCGAGGCGCAGGCCGGCACCGCTTTCGCAGAGGGGCAACTGGTCGCGGTGCGGACGGCCCGCGCCGAGGAGTTGGGGCACGCCGTCGACTGGGACGACGCCGCCTCCTGGCGCGACGACCTGGAAGGGCAGTACGAGGCGCCCCACGAGCCGTGGACGGTCGGGGGTGTGCTGGCGGGCGTCGGCTGCCTGGTGGCGGTTCTGGTGTTCCTCGCGATCTGGGTGAACGGGCTCGTTGCCCTCTTCGACTGACGCCAGGACACCGGAGCTTGGGAGGCCTGCCGCTCACGGTTCGACCAGACGGTCCGGTGCTGACATCCGCGGGTACGGATGCGCGAAGGTACTGATGTGGTCCGTGCGGGGCGGCTGTCGAGCCGCCTGCTGGAGCGTCGGGTTGTGCCGGTAGCGGTCGGTCTACCGGCACACGAACTTGACGATGCGCTGCCGCCTCGCCCGGCTCCTCGGGCTGTCCGAGTCGTCGGCGGACGGCACCTTCGACCGTCGCGGCCCGATATTCGCGCTCCCGCCTCGGAAGCGGTTCGCCGAGGACAGGGCGCCGTAGTCATCGTGGACGGCACGCCGGTCCCTGCCGGGGGCCGGGGCGACGGCGGAGCAGTCCCCAGCCTCTGCCGGTACTTGCGGGCCGCCAGGTCGTCATCGACGCCGGTATTCCCCGGGGCGTCGTGACCGGCGGGTCCTTGCCCGGCTGCCGCAACGACGGCCAGGCATGGGCGGATCCGCGTCGGTGTCGAGGGCGCCGGAGCAGCCGTCGGCAGAACTCACGATCGTCGACGGCGGCTGCCCCGGCACCGGGCTCGTCATGCTCACCGCGGTGAACCGCTCTGTTCGAGGCGTCCGGGGCCGTCATGGCTGCTGCCTCGTCCTGGGAGGATCCCGCCCACCGATGTGGGTTTTCCGTTCTCAGTGGCCGGCCGCGTGGGCATCGCGGCGTCGGCGGCGGACTGCCGCGGCATAGGTCGTCAGGCCGCCCAGGACCAGGGCGAGGCTGGCCGCGATGATCAGGTGGGTGGTCGACGACGTGCCTGTGGCCGCGAGGGCGGCGGCTCCGACGACGATTCCGGTGCCGGTGCCGCTGAGGTAGTGCATGTGTTTCTTCCTCTCGGCGACCTGTCGGTCGCATCTGTGGGGTGGGGCGTTGTGTTGCGGTGATGAGAAGGTGCGGGTGCCGCGGTGCCGGTCACTTCCAGGCGGAGACACCGGTGGCGTACGACTTCACCACCGAGGTGACGAACCAGTACGCGCGCACGGCGGAGAAGACCAGGCCCGGCAGCATCGCGACGTCGACCAAGACGCCCTTCCAGCCGAGGTGGCGGGTGCGGAAGGCGGCGTACACGACCCAGAAGGCGACCAGGCACAGCCAGGCCGGATCCAGGACGAAGCCATCGGTGGCGGTCACGCCGGTCCAGGCGGCCAGCCAGCCCAGAGTGTAGAGGAAGCCGGCGAAGCCGAGCACCATGCTGGTGATGGAGAACCACGTGTACTTCGTCCAGCCGCGGCGGCGCAGGGTGTCGACCGTGCCGCGTCCCCACCGCTCTCGCTGGCCGATCAGTTCACGCAGGGTGGGCATGAGATCGGTATAGGCGATGCAGTGCTGGTTGGCCGTGACCTTCCAGCCCGCTTCCTTCAACGCGAGCGTCGTCTCGTAGTCCTCCACGAGGTTGGCGTGATCCTCCCAGAACACCTCGCCGCGCCAGCGCAGTACGCTCAACAGCGCTTCGGTGCGGTAGAAGGAGCCGGCGCCGGACATGCTGTGAATGCCGAAGCGGTAGCGGCCTCGGGCATAGCGGCCGTACTCCATGATCTGCATACCCAGCAGGTAGCGCTGCCAGAGGTTCTTCCACAGGCCCGTGCGGCCGAGGCAGGTCGCGCTGAGTCCGCCCACGCGCCGGTCCGAGGCCATGACGTTGCGCGCCCGTTCCAGGAACTTCGGATGCAGGCTGGTGTCGGCATCCATGACCAGCAGGTACTTCGTGGCGGCTGCGAGGCCGCCGGGCGCCCGGTTCAGCCAGCCGATGCCGTGGTTGAGGGCGCCGGCCTTCTTGTGCGGGTTGTCCGGCAGGTTGAAGACGACGGTGCGCGGTACGCCGGGACGATCGGCGAACTCGCGGGCGAATTCCTCGGTCCGGTCGTCGGAGTTGTTGACCACGATCACGATCAGGTCGGGTGGTGTGCTCTGCGCTGCCAGTGATTCCAGCGCCAGCAGTACGCCGGCCTCCTCGTTGCGGGCGGGGAGGATCACGGCGGTGTCCAGCTGCGTGGCCGCTCCCTGGGTCACCAGCCGTCGCCGGTGGGAGCCGTGCGTGCGTCGGCCTCCGTGTCCGTGGCCGGATCGGCTGCGGTGGCGATTTTCGTCAGCGGACAAGGGACCTGACGACGCCCGCGCCGCTGCGTCCGAGTGTCCAGCGGTGGTCATGTAGTCGGACATGATGTGGTTGTTGCCCCCCGCGGCATGACTGCCGCTTCTTTCCTCGACGGCCCCTCAGGGCCGCCCTCCTGTCTGCTGCCGCCCGGTGCGGTTGGCCCTGGCATGCAGCAGTCACCACCACTGCGACGAGTAGCGGCACGAAGGGCCATTGTTGAGGCGCCGGTTACGGTCCCGGAAGAGTGACAGAGAGGCGCGCAGGAGCTCGTGGGAGGGAAGGGGAGCGAAATAGGGATCGCATGGTGAAGGCGGGGCGCGTGTTGTCTGTGCGCGCCCCTGCGTGACCGGGCAGGGAATGATGTGATCCAGCAGCGCATCCGGACGGCCGGTCGCCTCACTAGCCCCCTGTCGCGAGCCCACAGCGGACGCTGATCACCGTGACGAGCAGGCAAGGGGACTGCCTCGAACTGGGTCGAGGAAACCCGAGGCGAAACCAATTCATCCGCGCGGTGGGCGCGGAGATGGCGTGAGGGCACGCCACTCGTCTTCCAGGATGCTGAACACTTCGGAGTCTCACCAGCCCTCCCGAATCAACGAGCCCGCCGTAGCCCCATGCCCGCGGCGGTGTTCGGGCGCGAGCGCCGGGAGCGCACGCAGGACACCGAGAGGCTCGGAGTCGGAGCGGTCGCTGGTGGCAAGGCGACGACGGCAAAGTCCATGCCTATGGGTGGAGTTGCGTGGCGTTCCCGGCTTTAGGGCTGCCTACCGGCGGGACGTCGTCCAGCTGGCCATGAGGTGGAGTGCGTCCTGCGAGGCCGAACCGGCTACGGCGCTGTACATGAGAAGGGTCTGGCCGGGGTCGGCGACGAGAGGCGTGGACTCGAAGGGCAGGGTGAGGCTGCCGACCAGGGGGTGCTCGATCCGCCGAGTTCCGGTGCTCCTGACGTGGACGTCGTGACGGGCCCAGCGCGATGCGAACTCCGGGCTCCGGGCGGCCAGGTCATCGACCAGTCCGGTGACGGCGCGGTCGCACGGGTTGCTGCCGGTCTCCGCCCGCAGGGCGTTGGCGGTATCGTCCGCGATCGTCTCCCAGTCGCGCCAGAAGGTTCGTGCGGCGGGGTCGGTGAAGACGAACCGGGCCGTGTTGGCGTTCCCGCAGGCGCCGTACATCGGCTGGTACAGGGCCCGTCCCAGAGCATTCGCACCGATGACGTCCATGCGCCCGTCGAGGATCAGGGCGGGCGTGGCCGTCATGGAGTCGAGGATGCGTTGCATGGAGGGACGCGGTTCGGCAGCCCTGGTGACAGAGCGGCACGGCCGTATGCCCCCACCGGAACGGACGAGGTCCAGCAGGTGTGCGTGTTCGCTCTCATCGAGGCGCAGGGCGCGGCTGACGCTGTGCAGGACGTTCTCGGACACCCCGCGGGCGTCTCCGCGTTCGAGGCGGATGTAGTACTCGACGCTGATTCCTGCGAGAGCGGCGACCTCTTCACGGCGCAGACCCTTGACCCGCCGGTTCGCGTTCACGCCGGGCAGGCCCACCTCGCCCGGCGTGAGGCGGGCCCGGCGAGTCGTCAGAAAGTCCCGGACCTGCCTACGCACCTGCGCCTTCGCGTGCACACCGTCTCCCATTTGTCTGATTTTAGGCGAGCGGGAGGATGCGTGGGAGTCACGCCGAGTACCCCCTTCGCAGGCTCTGCCTCATCCGCTCGAACGGTGGTTCCCTCAAGAGCGCGCCGCCCTGCGGGGCCGCACATTCATCACCCTCACCTGCACGTTTGGAGAGAACCTTGAGTACATCCCAGATGCTCATCGGCTCTGGATTCGATGAGACGTCGACCACCGCGGACGTCCTTGCCGGCCTTGATCTGACCGGTCGCACTGCCCTGGTCACCGGGGGTTACTCCGGTGTCGGCCTGGCTACCACGCGGGCACTGGCAGGTGCGGGCGCCCGTGTGATCGTGCCCGCGCGACGTCCTGGCAGTGCGCGCGCGGCTCTCGCCGGACTGGACGACGTCGAGGTCGATGAGCTCGACCTCGCCGACCTGGACAGCGTCGCGTCCTTCGCTGACCGCTACCTTGCCACCGGTCGCAGCCTGGACTTCGTGATCGGCTCCGCCGGCATCATGGCGCCGCCGCTCGAGCGAGTGGGCCGGGGCTGGGAATCGCAGTTCGCCGTCAACCACCTGGGCCACTTCGCCCTGGTCAACCGCCTGTGGCCCGCGCTCGCCGACGGCAGGGGAGCCCGCGTGGTAGCGGTCTCTTCCCGTGGGCACCGCTTCACCGGCATCCGCTGGGAGGACCCGCACTTCGAGTCCGAGCCGTACGACAAGTGGGTCGCCTACGGTCAGGCCAAGACGGCAAACGCCCTGTTCGCACTGCACCTCGACGCTCTGGGACAGGGCGCGGGCGTCCGCGCGTTCTCGGTCCACCCCGGCGTCATCGACACCAACCTGCAGCGCCACCTTCCCCTGGAAGAGCAGATCGCCATGGGGTGGACGAACGAGGACGGCACCCCCAAGGACCCGGACATGTACAAGTCGCCGGAGCAGGGTGCTGCCACCTCCGTATGGGCGGCCACCTCACCCCGACTCGCCGACCGAGGAGGCGTCTACCTCGAGGACTGCGACGTCGCCGAGATCGCCGGCGACCCGTTCAACATGGCCACAGGAGGCGTTGCCCGGCACGCAGCCGACGAGCACGAAGCCGCACGCTTGTGGGACTTGTCGGCTCGACTGACCGGTGTCAGCGCCATCTGACAGCCTGAGGTCGACACGGCACCAACGGCAGGACGTCTCCGACACCGACCAGTGCACGTGGCGCTCCACCAGACCCCGATGACCATCCAGCCGAGAATTGGTTCGGCACGCCACGGGGCTCGTCCTTGGCGCCCTTGCTGGAGCGCCGCTGGGGCACGTCGGCCGGGACCGGGACGGTCACAGGATGCGACCCCGGCGAACCTGTATGAGCCTGAAAGCATGACGGATCCACTCGTACCCCCTGAGGAGACTCCGCCGGCCGAGGGCTCGACAGCCGAGGCTCACGAGGAACGCGCCGATGGCGGCATGTGGGAGCATCCCAGAATCTGGGTGTGGCTGATCCTTGCCGGCGCTGTGATCGTCGCGGGCTTCTACATCGCCCGCGTCATTTCGCTGTAAGCGCGGGCCGGTGCACGTTGTGCGCCGCGCACCAGCTTTCCTCTTTTTGTGCTGGGCTGGTGCGGTCGGGGTCCGCAGTGAATGACAGTCGTGCGCGGGGGCGCGCCACCACTCGCCCGACAGGACAGCAGTGCCCCTGGGGGTGGCTGCTCGCCTGAGCCGGCAGGGCCGCCTCCTGGGTGTTATGGGTCCAGGAGATCCATGACGGTAGCGGCGGCCCCCGCCGGCCGGCAGAGATGCTGCCACGTCCGTCCGACGCACGCATCGGACCGGGATCCACCGCTGGCACTGTGTTCGCCGGCGTGCGCCTCCCATGCCGACTCCTCGTAGACCACCGCGGCGGAGACGGTCCTCGCCCGGCGGTTCGGGGCGGCAAGGTCCGCTCCGGTCCAGCGGACCTGGAGGTGGTGGCGGTACGGGCGCCGTACACGAAGCGGGAGACCGGGGCGCGCGGCGCCGTACCTGGCCGGGATCGGATGTGGGGGCGGGTGCGCTGCCGGCACGTTCGTTTCTGGGGCTGGGGCTGGGGCTGGGGCTGGGGCGGGCTGGGGTATGGCTGTGCAACATCGTTGCGAAGTAAGCGAGTTGAGTGCTGGCGTCCAGGGTGTGGCGTCAGCGGTCGGAGGCCCCGGGGAGGTCGACTACCAGAGAGTCGGAGCCGTCGAGAGCCGCCGGGACCGCTTGCGCTGCGCCTTCTCCCGCGGCGAGGGCGCGTTCGATGTGTCCGGCGTAATCGGTTGCTGTCTCGGTGGACGCCCAGTGCAGCCGTCCGCCGAGCGCCGGCCGCTGGTAGAGCGGGTGTCCGAAGAGCGAGTGGTCGGCGAGGTGCTGAACGCCGGCCGGGGAGGTCCAGTGCTCCGCGCTCCAGTCCTGGATGTGCAGGCGGTCGGGGGTGGCCGCGGCTGGGTCGAACAGCTGGGCGAGCTGGTCGGTGACAGCCTGCTCGAAGTCGGGGCGGAGGGTCCGGGCATGGGCGAATCCGAAGAGTGCGGCAGGCCGGCCGCCGGGGCTGGACATGTCGTGGATCTCCTGGAGGGGGCCGGTCCTGCTGAGGGCCGCACCGGCCAGCCCGGTCTCCCGCCAGAAGGGCGTCGGGCAGTGGGCTACGACCTTGGCTGCGGCCCCCCTCCACACGGGGGTGGCCCGGGCCAGATGTACGAGGTCGGGGGGCAGTGCGCCGGCGAAGTCGATGCGCTCGATCGCCAAAGCGATGCTCGAACCCACCGTTTCGCCCGGTGACCTGCCCCAGGCAGAGATCCGTCTGCTGGAGGCGGCACGTGAGGTCGCTCCCAGGGCAGTGAATCCCGTGTCCCGCTTCCACGTCGGAGCAGCCGTCCAGGCCAGTGACGGGGACCCTTACACAGGGACGTTCTTCGAGTCGTCCTCGTTTCCCCTCGGCGTGTGCGCCGAGGCCGCAGCGCTGTCCGCTGCCGTTACCGCCGGAGTCCGTGACTTCGACGCGATCGCAGTGGTCGGCGGCGATCCGAAGAGCCTGGCACCGGACCGGCCCATCACCCCGTGCGGCGGATGCCGCCAGCGCGTCTACGACATCACCGGGGCGCGCCCCACCGGGACGTGGCCGTGCTCTGTGCGGACCTGACGCTGACGAGGATCTACCGCGTGGGCATCCGCGCTCTGCTGCCCCTGCCCTTCATCGCGCAGGATTCGCCGCTCTTGACGTGACGACTACCGCCGCGCTCAAGTCGTACGGACTCTTGCAGTGTCCCGACCACGTCGGGCTCGGGCTGTGGCAGTTCACCCGCGCGAAGCGCCTCGAACTCATCCCGGTCCTGACGTGGCCGGCGGCCTGCCTGGCGGCTGTATCGCTTGGGGTGGTGCCTTACGGGTGTTGTCTTACGGGTGGTGTTCAGGGGAATGTCTGGCGGGGGATGCGGCCCAGCACGGTGCGGAATCTTTCGCGTCCTGCGGTGACGCTTGCGCCCCACAGGTTTGCGGTGTCGCTGCTGAGTGAGAGGTGCTGGAGGCGTTGTTCCTCGGCGAGATGGCCGGCGCCCGCGACATTTTGGTCCAGCATGCCCATCGCGGTGAGTGCCGCGTGGCCGCAGGAGGCCGCGTCGTCAGCGTTTCGCGAGTGGTGGGCGGCCATGGCGTGCCGCAGGGTAAGGACGGCGAAGTAGGCGTAGGTGTCGGCGACGTCGGTGATCGTCTCTTCCCGGTCCGGCTGGAGTTCGGGGAACTGTTCGAGCAGGTGTACGCGCTCGGCGGCGTCGGCGAGTGGCCGGTCGGTATGCCAGAGGTCGCTCACGGACTGGGCGTAGAAGTCGAGGTCGGCTTCCCGCCCCGGGACTTCTGCTCGCAGGCCTATGAACAGTGGCGCCATGCGTTCGGCGCAGGCGGCGGCGTACAGGCAGATCACCTCGCCGCTCCCGTCGTGCAGCGCCTGCGCGACGGCCTTCTCCACGAGCTTTGCCACGTCCCACCCTCCCGTTCGAACCGAACCGACAGGGTATATAGCGGTCCGGGGACCGGAGGTGGCGGGTGGAGACCCTGAGGTGTCCGTGGAGGGTGCGGGCGGTCCGGTCGGCTCTCGTAGGTCCGGGTGGTGGGTGTCTGGGGTAGGCGGTGGGCTGGTGGTTACCAGATGAGGCACCAGTAGGTGCCGTAGGTGCCGATGCCGATCCGGCCGGTGTGGGGGATGAGGGCGGGGTCGGGGTTGCCGTGGGCCGACAGGGTGCATGCGGGGTCGCCGACTGTTCCCGCGGCGGCCATGCGCTGGGCGGCGGCCCGGGCAGCGGCGGATGTGTACCAGGTGGTGGTGGGGGCCGTGCTGGGTTCGGCTGTGGGTGGCGGCGTGGGTGCCATGGGTGCGGGCGGCACTGACGGCGGTGCGGACGTGGTCGGTACCGAGGTCCGTGCGGACGAGGTCGGCTTCACCGTAGGCGCCGTAGGCGCCGCGGTTGCCGTGGTTGCTGTCGTTGTGGGTCGTGGCGGTGTGGTTGAGGTGTGTGGTGGCTGGGCTGGGTGTGCGGGTGTTTCGGGCCGTGCTGGTGCGGGTGGTTTCGTCGGCAGGGTCGGGGGCCGGATGGGTGAAGGGGTGCGTGCCGCGGTCGTGTGGTCGGTGGGGTGTGAGGGGTGTCCGGGTGTCGTGGTGGCGGGGGCTGGGGTGTTTGTGAGGGTGGGGCGCGTGGTGCTGGAGGTTTCCGGCTTGGCCGTTTGGGAGGGTGAGGGGTGGGGTGTGGGCAGGGCGAGGGCGCTCGAGACGGACGGCGTGGGCCGGGGGCTGCCGCCGTCCGATGTGGTCAGTGCCCAGACGCCCAGGCCGCCCGCTGCCAGGAGAGCTGCTCCCGCTGCGATCCACGGCGTCCTGCGTGGGGGACGTCGGTGGCGGCTCATGCATTCCACTGTCGGCCAGCCGGCAGGCGTTCTCAAGCGGAGGGGCCGCTGCCCTCGGCCGCCCGGAGTGCCTTCCCGGGCGGCCGGGGAGTCTACCCCGGGGCGGTCTGGCGGGCTTTCGCCGGGCGGGTTGTGCGGGACACTGGACGGCCGCGGGGCATCCGGGCCGCAGCCCGCGTATCCATTCCTCGGCGAAGTAGCGGGTCATGCGCTGGTGCCCGCCGGGCAGACAGTGCGGGGCGCCGGCGTCGCCGGTGGTATGCCGGACAGCACGACGCCGGCGATCAGGGTGAAGGTGTCGAGGTCCTCGGGATGCAGATGGGGGCAGGACACTCCGTCGACATGCATCGCTTTGACCGGCTGCTCGGCGCTGTCGGGTAAGCGGATCTGGATCTGGGCCGAGGTGACGGGGGCGGGGTACAGGAGCTGGGTGACGAGTTCGCGCAGCCCGCTGTCGTGGAACAGGCCGAGCAGGTCCGGATGGCCGCCCAGGTCGGGGGCGAAGGTCTGGTTGGTATACGCGATCAGCCGGGCGGGGTCGTAGTGCTCGCGCATCCAGGCGTCGACGAGATGGGCGGCGGGCCGCAGGAGTTCGTCGGGGATCATCCCGCGGCGTGACAGGACGCGCTTGTTGCCCTGTTCGGTCAGCAGGGCGCGGGCCCGCTCCTCGTCGGCTTCCTCGAGCATGCCGGGGTCTCGTTCGACGACGTCGATCTCGGCGAAGGCGGTGTGCAGGGCGGCGGGCACGTGGCCCGTTCCCGAACCGAGGTCGAGGAGGACTGGGTGCTGCTTACCTGCGACCGTCTGGCTGACCTGGCGGTCGGCAGCCACAGGGATGCCGGGCCGGTAGGTGGCGTAGTAGGGGGCGGTCTCAGCGAACTCGCTCCTGCTGTTCTCCATGTATTGGGGCAGGACAAGCACGAGCGCATCACGACCGCCGCCCGCGAACTGTTCGCCGAACACGGCGTCAGCGGGATCACGACACAGCAGATCACCCACCGGGCCGACGTCGCGAACGGCACTCTTATGTATGGGTCGGGGAGCGGGGGAGCGGCGTGGCCGCATCGCGGGTCAGGCGGTCCGGCGGGCGGGCGCCGCTGACGGGCGGCCGACGAGGCCGCCGTCCTCGGCACCGAGGGCGTCCTGGGCCCGTAACGCGCCTTCCCGGTGCGCATGCCGGCCGCGAGCACCCGCCGGCAGCAGCAGGCCCCCGCCACCACCGAAGACACCCCTCCGGCGTGAGCCGCAGCCCTGTCTCCGCCCCCGTGCGAGCCGCCCCGGCCGCCACCGAAGCACCCCCGCGAGCCGCAGCCCCGCCCCCTCCGAAGCCCCGAGCCGCAGTGCCGTCCTGTCCGGCCATGCCCGCAGGTCCGCCCCGTCCCGTTCGGCCGCGCCCGGAGCCCCGGGACCGGTCGGTCCGGGGCTCCGGTCCCGCTCCACCTGCCCGCAGCCGACCCGGCCCGGGGCGGCCGGCGTCAGGCGACGCTCAGGACGATCTTCCCGGTGGTGCGGCCCTGCTCGCCGATCTCGTGCGCCTTCGCGGCCTCGGCCAGCGGGACGACGGCCTCGACCACGGGCGTGAGCGCGCCCCGCTCGGCCAGGGCGGCGATCTCGCGCAGACCCAGGTGGTCGGGCTCGACCAGCATCCACACCGCCCGCACGTGGCCGGGGACGTCGGCGGGGACGTCGTCGGGGCCGGGCAGGGTGATCAACCGGCCGCCCGGGCGCAGCACCGTCAGGGACCGCTCGGCGTTCTGGCCACCGAGCCCGTCCAGCACCACGTCCACGTCCCCGACGGCGTCCTCGAAGCGGACCGTGCGGTAGTCGATCACCTCGTCCGCGCCCAACTGCCGCAGCAGGTCGTGCTTGCCGGCGCTGGCCGTGCCGATGACGTACGCGCCGCGGGCCTTGGCGATCTGCACAGCCAGGTGGCCGACCCCGCCGGCCGCCGCGTGCACCAGCACCCGCTCACCGGCGCGCACCCCGGCGGTGTCCACCAGGGCCTGCCAGGCGGTCAGCGCGGCCAGCGGCAGCGCCGCCGCCTGCACGTGGGTGAGGTTCGCCGGCTTGGGTGCGAGGTGGCGGGCCGGGGCTACGACGTACTCGGCGTAGGCGCCGGCCTGCCGCGGGAACAGCGGCATGCCGTACACCTCGTCCCCGGGGCGGAACATCCCCACGCCCGGTCCGACGGCCTCCACGGTGCCGGAGACGTCCCAGCCGACCGCCGGGACCTCGCCCCACTCGATCAGGGCCCCGCTGGCCCGGGTCTTGAAGTCCACCGGGTTCACCCCGGCCGCGTGGACCCGCACCAGGACCTCGTTCAGTCCCGGCTCGGGCCGGGCGACCTCACGCTCCACGAGCACCTCCGGTCCGCCCCACTGCTCCACGACCACCGCACGCATGCTGTCCGCCTCACTCTTTTCCGTCTTGATCGGATACCGGCCGCCCGGGCCCTTCCCGGCGCGACGCGGTCCACGATCCGGCACCCGCCCCCACCATGGTGTTGGCCGTCTGGCCACTATGTGACAGGATCTGGCCATGAGTGAGATGCAGTGGCCGTGCACCGACCCCCGCCCCGCCCCGAGCGCCGACGCGGCCGGGCGGCACCGCATCGCCGTCCTCGCCCTGCCCGGCGTCCCGCCCTTCGAACTCGGCATCCCCTCCCGCGTCTTCGGCAGCGTTCTGGACGCCGGCTCACGCCCGCTGTACGAGGTCACCGTCTGCACCGCCGACGGCGCCCCGGTCCTCAGCGACGCCGGGTTCACTGTGCAGCCCGCGGCCGGTCCCGAGGCCCTGGCCGCCGCGGACACCGTGATCGTCCCGCCCACGCACGCCATGCCCGAGCTGGGCCGCGGCGGCCCGCTGCCGCCCGAGGTCACCGCGGCCATCGCCGGCATCCGGCCCGGCACCCGCATGGTGTCCATCTGCACCGGCTCCTACGTCCTGGCCGCCGCGGGCCTCCTCGACGGCCGACCCGCCACCACCCACTGGAACCTCGCCCCCGAGTTCCGCCGCGCCTACCCCCGCGTCAAGGTCGACGAGGAGGTCCTCTTCGTCGACGACGGCGACGTCCTGACCTCCGCGGGCGTCGCAGCCGGCGTCGACCTGTGCCTGCACATGATCCGCCGCGACCACGGCGCCGCCGCCGCCAACCGCGCCGCCCGCATGTGCGTCGTCCCGCCCTGGCGGGACGGCGGCCAGGCCCAGTACATCGACCGGCCGGTGCCCGAACCCACCGTCGCCACCACCACCACCGCCACCCGCGCCTGGGCCCTGGAACACCTCGGCGAACCCCTCTCCCTGAACCGTCTGGCCGAACACGCCCGGATGAGCCTGCGCTCCTTCACCCGCCGCTTCCGCGACGAGGTCGGCATGACCCCCGTGCAGTGGCTCACCGCGCAACGCCTGGAACTGGCCAAGCAGTTGTTGGAGACCACCGACCTGTCCATCGACCTGGTCGCCCACCGCTGTGGCTTCGGTTCCGCCAACTCCCTGCGCGCCCACATGCGCACCGCTTTCGGTGTCTCACCCGCCGCCTACCGCCGCACCTTCCATACCGACGACCTGGTGGAGGCGGGCGTCTGAGGACACATCAGCGTCGCACGTACCCGTTCCGCGGGCTGGCCGGGATCCGCCTGATCATCCGCTGCCGGTGCCCCCTCCGGCGGAGGCCAGCAGCATCATCGCCCGCCGGTACCGCACCGAACTCGTGCTGCCCGGCGCGCGATCTGCTGCCAGCTTCTGCCTCTCGTGGTCGGTCAGTCTGCGTACACGGACGGGCTCGGCCACCGCGCCTCCAGCGGTCGGATCGGATGTCACCGCACATGCAACCGCCACGACCACCGACCCGGCGAACCTAGTCCGTGGTCAAGGGCGTCCCGATGGAGCGGAAGCAGAGTGGGTGGTTGGGTCGGGGGGCCTTGAGCCGGTTGATCGTCCGCTCGACTTCGTTACGCCGTTTGCAGATCTCGCTTGCGCGAAAGCCGGAGCCCGCGTGAACCGGCCGCGAGGGCAAGGTCCGGGCTGCCGCGGCTCCCCTCT
>NZ_BBYG01000031.1 GCF_001184025.1 Streptomyces maremycinicus | reverse complement strand
AGCAGACCCAGCACGACGCGATCGCTTGTGGTCCGCCGGTCCGGAAGCTCTTCCGGGACGTCATCGCCGATGGTCTGCCGGACCGAATGCCGCTCCAAGCGGCGATGCTGTTCGACTCGGAGATCGATCCCGCTTGGGACGACCGGACCTTCCTCGCCGAGTTCTACAACGAGATCCTCCACCAGGACACCTGTCAGCCCTACACCGCCGACGGCCTCGTCCTGCTCGCGGCCCTGGCGGTTGACGAGCGCGTTCCCGCTCGACAGCGGTTCGAAGCCGTCGGCCTGCTGTTCCGCGCCGCCACCGTCGCCGAGCGCCACCTCGCCGAGAGCTGGCCAGCCGCCCCGCAACATGCTGATCCCGACAGCGAGGCCCGGGCCTGCAACGCAGTCCTATTGCACACCCCTGATCTGCTGGCTCGCTGGTCAGGCGAGTGCTTCGCAGTTCGGCTGGCTCTCGCTGGCCTCGCCGTCGTCTTCCCGACGGACCGCACCCTGCCCGCCCTGACAGCGCGCCTGCACACCTTCATCAACCAGCACCGCCATGGCACCGACATCGGTGACTACCTGCGATTCGTCATCGTGCTGGCCGCCCAAGACGACAGCCAGACCCTCGCGGTGACCGAGAAACTCACTGACGCCTACTGGACGGGCACAGTGCGCGGAGCGCCGACACGGGCACGAGCTCTCCACCTCCTCGGCCAGATGCTGACCAGGGTCGGAGCCGGACTCACCCGCCCAGCGCCGACCGGGCAGTGACGCCCCGCGGGCGCTGCTAATTCTCGTGAACATTCGCGGGCGTCAAGATCCGCAACTGCTGCCCAAACCGGCGGACAAACGCTGCCCCTAGAAGTGAACAAAGCCAGACCTGGCCTCCTTCGACCCCCGCGAGGCGGCCGTCTCCCGCTCCCGCCGCCTCGGCCTCGCCGCCGCCCAGTCCTACCGCGACCAGTACGGCCACCTCGACGTCCCCGTCGACCACATCGACCCCTCCGGCTACACACTCGGCACCTTCATCACCACCATGCGCGACGCGGTGAAAGCCGGCCGCCTCGAAGCCGACTGGACCGCCGAACTCGACGCGCTCGGCATGATCTGGGACAAGCACGACGCCGCCTGGCGCTCCCGCCTGGCAGCCGCAGCCGACTACCACCGCATGCACGGCCACCTCGCCGCCCCCACCACCCCCGTCGGCGCCTGGCTCGCCGAACAACGCCACCTCGCCACCAGACACGAACCTGACACCGCCCGCGCCGACGCCCTCACCGCGCTGGCCCCCGACTGGCGCCTGCCCCACGGCGCGGACTGGCACCGCAAATACCACCTGCTGCGCGCCCACCTCGCCACCGGCGCCGACCCGGCCACGCTCACATCGGCATCACCTATGGCCACGGCACCCTGCTCCTCATCGAAGACGCCGTTCCCGAAGAGCGAAGGGCCCAACTGCACGATGCCCAGTAGGAAGTCGCGGTCACAGAGCAGAACCACCAGGTCCAACACGCCCGGCTGACGTTCTACCGAGACCTCGTCGAACAGGGGCCGACCGCGCTGCGGAGAAACGCCACAGCAGAGACGCGTGAGCGCCCTCTCGGCGCCCGCAGGGTGGGCCCAACGGACAGCGGCCGGGACCGCGTTGCAGTTGAGCTGACACTGCGGCCGCCCGGCCGGGCGGACCACACCCGCAGCCCGGCCGCGCACCATCACTAGGACGCCGACCGCTCCTGGAGACCACCCCGCGGGTGCGGGGGTGGTCCACCGTACGAGCCGATCTTTCGCCGGTGCCCTGCTATATCCCTGGAATCTGACAAACCGGTCCATCTGTCTGCGGGTGGCCCGCCGCCTCGCAGCTAGCCAGCCGCCCGGTCCCATCCCCACGCACACGACAAAACCACCATCATGCACGTCAACCCCGACGCGACGAGGGCAAAGGGACCAGGGAACTCGCCGACGCCCGTGCCGACCACCTGCGCGAGGTGACCGAGTGGGCGCCCGGGCAGCGTGCCATCTTCACTCCGCAGTCCGACGGGGTGATGCGCGAGTAGAGCCGCTGACTGCTCGTGAGCCATCGCGCACCGCTTACGTACCGCCTGTGACGCAAACTCACTTTCATCACGAACAGGTGAAGTTTCCCCCTTGGGTGCAACCACACAGTGCCTACACAAGTCGCACACATGTAAGTCACACACAATTTGCCTCGGGGACAACATGAGCCAGCAGTACCCGCACCAGCAGCCCAACCCGCAGCAGCCGTACCCGCCGCAGGGCTACCCGCAGCAGCAGTACCCCCAGCCGGGCTACGGAGCCCCGATGCCCCAGCCGCCGAAGAAGCGCAGCGCCGGCAAGATCGTCGGACTCGGATGCCTCGGCGTCATCGGCCTGTTCGTCATCATCGGCATCGCGGCTAGCGCCGGCGGCGGCGACTCCACGGACACCAGCAAGAAGGACAAGGCCGTCGCCGCCACGTCCGCGTCCCCCAAGGCCGAGGCAGACCAGGACACGCCGGCGAAGGAGGAGGCACCGGCGGAGAAGACCCAGGCGGAGGAGTTCCAGGCCTGCGTCGCCAAGACCGGCACCCCCACTGAGAAGGCGGCCATCAAGCACGTCACGAAGGTCACTGGTGCCGACAAGCGCAACGACATCCTCGACGCCCCCGAGGTGTTCACGGACTACAGCGGCGGCCTCATGGGACCGCACCAGGGCGAGGGCAAGCTGATCGCGAGCGCCTTCACCTCGTGCTACGAGTCCGACAACGGCTTGGTGACCGTGTACGACAAGGACGGCGAGATCCTCGCCAACGCCAACTACTGACCGCCACCACGTCTCGTAGCACACTGACCACCAGGCCCCGCCGCGCAATCCCCCGTCGCGGCGGGGCCCTTCACTACGCCCCTGATCTCGGCGGGTGGTGGCGCCGACGGAGGTCATACGCCCGCAAGGCGGCGGCCACCACCATTGCCTCAGATGACGGCAGTCAGAGCCCACCAGGACGAAACCGCGTGGCAGAGCCTGCACGCCCCGCCTGGTGGAGGTGGTGCGGGAGGTGAGGGCCTGGGCCACTCGCGCGGCGGGTTCACCACCAAGCTTCACCTGAGCGCGGACGGCTGCTGCCTTGCCCGCTCTTTGATCGTCACCCCAGGCCAGCGAGGACTGCACCCAGTTCAAGCCTGTTCTGGAGAAGATCCGCGTCCCGAAGTCCGGCCCAGGCAGGCCACGCAAGACGCCGGACAGTGTCGCGGCCGACAAGGCCTAGAGCAACGGCCCCTGCCGCGAGTACCTGCGGCGCCGGGGTATCCGGCACACCATCCCGGAGAAGACCGACAGCCAGACCGCTCGCCTGCGCAAAGGCTCACGCGGCGGACGACCACCCGGGTTCGACGAGGACCGGTACAAGAAGCGCAACACCGTCGAACGGGAAGGAGCCCCGACGGCTTCGGGTCCCAAATCGATTGCCTCGGTACCCGGCACGGTGTGACATGTGGGCATGAGCAGAATGGCGCAGGTCATCGTGTTGGCGCGGTACGAGGACGAGGTGATGGAGCCGCTGACGAGGCCGGACGAGGCCCGCACCTGGCACGGCTGCTTCGTGCACATTCCCTGGTTTGTAGGGGGTTGGCACATCGAGTTCGAGCGGTGGAACCGGCGCCGCGGGGTACTCAAGGACCTGGAATCCCTGCCGTGGAACGAGCCCGCCTGCGTGCAGGTCATGCTCCACGACGAGGACGACGACCTGTTCGGTCTGTGGATGTTCCGCGACGGGGTCCTCGTCGAGGTGGGCATCCCCGGCACCCAGCGGGTGCACATTGCTGCCCCGCCGCGGGAAGCGGACCCCGGCTTCCTGGTCCGGACCGGCCTGGGCAGGGGCGAGGACCGGCACTCACCAGAGCACGTACAAGACCCGCGGTCATGCTGGTGACCCGGTCCCGACCGGGGTCGGGCAGGTGCTGAAGTGCCATTGCTGACCCTGCGCGGGGCCGGACGGGTTTCATCTGGCTCTGAACATGATCGACCGGGCGTGAACGCCTCGGACAGCCGCTCGGCGATCCGTTGCCTGACCGGCAGCGGATCCCACGGCGACAGCGTGGCGGCATGGTCACAGCAGTGCGGTCAGCTCACGCAGGATCAGCGGTGCAGGTGCCGCACCGTCGATGCGGTGGACCTGGCGGCCACCGCACAGCAGCACCAGGGTGGGCAGGAGCCAGACCTGGTAGTGGACCGCCAGTTCCGGTTCCCTGTCGACGTCGATGCACACGATCTGCACCCGGTGCGTCAGCGTCTGCGCGATCTGCCGCAGGACGTCCCGCTGGTGTTGGCTCTGCGGATCCCAGGCCGCCCGGAAGCAGACGAGTACTGGAGTGGTGGCGGTCAGCACCTGCAGGGCGAAATGCGCACCGGTGGTTGAGGTGGTGACACCCATGGCCCTCCTTCGACGAACCACAGTGGCGGCCCTCTGAGCCCTGCGCGGGAGGCCGAGCTGCACGGGCCCGATGGGGCGGGTGAGACAGATACTCAAACCCGTCACAGCCGCCCGCCTTGACCGACCGCGCACTCTCGGCATGCCGCTGAACGCCCAGCCCAGGACGTGGCAGCCGCAGCAGCCGCCGCTATGCGGGCATATCGGTTGCCGTGCGCGCAGACGCATCACGACGGTGCGCGCATCGTCATCCGGGCCGGGGCTGGCTTCCTACGCTGCGAAGGGCCGGATATTTCCTCCCGCCCCGTCAGGGCATCTCGGCGAAGCCAGGAGGGGTGAGAAGGCCCGGTCCGGCCCTCGGCCGGTGTGCCGTCGCCTGGCACCAGACGGCGCAGACCACCAGCCGATTCGCATTCAACCGCAAAGGATGGACATCATGACCAAGCTGATTCTCGAGCCTGCTGCGCAGGAGATCGCCGATGCGACGTCGGTTCCGCCCTTCCTCTACGAGCTGGGCCCGGAGGGAGCCCGCAAGGTCCTCGACGACATCCAGGCCGCCCCCGTCGACCAGCCGGAGGTGACCGAACAGTGGGTGACGGTGCCGGCCGACGTGGGGGAGGTGCGGGTACGCATCGTCAAGCCGGTCGACGCAGGCCGGGGGCTGCCCGTAGTCCTCTACGTCCACGGAGGCGGCTGGATCCTCGGCAACGCCGGCACCCACGACCGCCTGGTGCGTGAGCTCGCGGTCGGCGCCGATGCGGCGGTCGCCTTCGTCGAATACGACCGTTCACCTGAAGCCCGCTACCCCGTCGCCCTGGAACAGGCCTACGCCACTGCCCAGTGGCTCATCCGCAACGCAGACGAGCACGGCCTGGACATCTCCCGCCTGGCCGTGGCCGGCGATTCCGTCGGTGGCAATATGACTGCTGCACTGGCCATCCTCGCCAAGCGGCGCGGCGACGTCACCTTCATCCACCAGTCGCTGTACTACCCGGTCACCGACGCCGCCCAGGACACCGACAGCTACCGCGAGTTCGCCGATGGGCCGTTCCTGACGGCTAAGGCAATGGCCTGGTTCTGGGACGCCTACACCACTGACCCCGGCGAGCGCGCACAGAGCACGGCCTCGCCGCTGCGGGCCGGCCTGGACGAGCTCGCCGGACTTCCGCCGGCCCTCGTCGTCGTAGACGAGAACGACGTGCTGCGGGACGAGGGCGAGGCCTATGCCCGCCGGCTGACCGAGGCAGGGGTGGACACCACGAGCATCCGTTATAACGGTGTCATCCACGACTTCATGATGCTCAACCCTGTTCGTCCCACGAACGCCGCGAACGCCGCGATCGAGCAGGCCATCCGCACCCTGCGGACGGTCTTCGGACACTGACCCGCCTCACGGGGCACCTGGGCCGGCCGCTTCGGACACAGCGCCGGCCCAGGACACCCCTGCTTCCCGCCCCGGCTGCGGTCAGCGCGGGACGGACCCCTTTGCTGCACGGAGGTGCGGACATGGCACGCCTGGTATCGGTCAATGTGGGACTGCCCAAGGAGGTCGCGTGGCGCGGTGCGAGCGTCCACACCGGCGTGTGGAAGGCACCGGTGTCCGGGCCCCGTACGGTGCGCCGTCTCAACGTCGACGGTGACGGCCAGGGCGACCTCGCCGGCCACGGCGGCGAGATGCGGGCAGTCCTGGTCTACCAGCTCGCCTCGTACCGCTACTGGCAGCAGGTCCTGCAGCGCGACGACCTCGCCCCGGGTCACTTCGGGGAGAACTTCACCGTCGAGGGTCTTGCCGACGACGAGGTCTGCATCGGTGACCGCTACCGCATCGGGACGGCCGTCTTCGAGGTGACCCAGCCCCGGGTGACCTGCTACCGCGTCGGGCTGCGGCTGAACGAGCCGCGCATGCCCGCACTGCTGGTGACCCACGGCCGGCCGGGGTTCTACCTGCGCGTGCTCACCGAGGGCGAGGTGGAAGCCGGGCAGGAGATCGTCAAGCTCTTCGACGGGCCGGGCCGGATGACCGTCGCGGAGATCGACGCCCTGCTCTACCGCCCGCCCCACCCCACCGACCGGCTCGAGCAGGCCCTGCGCATCGAGGCCCTCAGCCCGGGCTGGCAGCAGTCCTTCACCGGCCTCCTCAACCAGGCCCGCAGCGGCGCCCCAGCGCAGGCCGGGGCGAACGCGGGCTTGAACTCAGCCGGCGCCACCCGGCCCGCCTGGGAGGGATTTCGCCCCCTTGAAGTGCGCCGCATCGACGAAGAGACCCCCCACCTGCGCTCGCTGTGGCTGGCCGATGCCCACGACCAGCTGCTTCCCGCCGCCGTACCGGGCCAGTACCTCACGCTGCGCCTGCGCCCCACGGGCGAGCCGCCGCTGGTGCGCTCCTACTCCCTGTCGGGTCCACCCGGCACCAACCAGTACCGCATCACCGTCAAACGCGAAGCACAGGGCGCGGCCAGCACCTTCCTGCACACATCCGTCAAGGTCGGCGACACCCTGGACGTGGCGGCGGCCCGCGGCACCTTCATACTGCGCCCCGACAGCGGGCCGCTCGTCCTGGCCTCCGCCGGCGTGGGCGTCACCCCTGTCCTTGCCATGCTTCACGCCCTGGTCCAGACGGCGTCGCCCAGGCCGATCTGGTGGCTGCACGGCGCCCGCAACCGGCGCGAACACGCCTTCGCTGAGGAAACAAGCCGTCTGCTGGCCCGTCTGGAGCACGCCCGCACAGCCATCTTCTACAGTCGTCCCGCACCCGCCGACGCCCTCTTCGGCCCTGCCCCGGGAACCGTCACCGGACGGCTGACGGCCGACGCCCTTGACGCCCTGGACGTGCCGAAAGACGCGGACGTCTACCTGTGCGGGCCCACGGCGTTCCTTGAAGAGATGACTGCCGCGCTGCTCCAGCGCGGCGCCGCTGCGGCGCGCCTTCACACCGAGACCTTCGGCGCAGGGCCGGCCCTGACCCCCGGTCTTGCGCCCGCCGCGCCGCGTACGCCGCACGCCCCGCCCGGCCCCGCGGGTGCGGGCCCCGCCGTGCGGTTCGCGCGCAGTGGCCTGAGCGCCGCCTGGAGCAGTCGCTACGGCAGTCTGCTGGAGTTGGCCGAGGCCTGCGATGTGCCGGTGCGCTGGTCGTGCCGTACCGGGGTGTGCCGCACATGCGAGACAGGGCTGATCGACGGTGGCGTGCGCTACACGCCCGCGCCCGTCGAACAGCCGCCCTCCAGCAGCGCCCTGATCTGCTGCGCCCAGCCGGCCAGCGATCTCACCCTCGACCTGTGAGCCCGCCGCCTGCGCCGCGCGGTTTTAAAAGGCGTGCGGGCCGAAGCGGCCCCAGGCAACCACGGCAGCCAGGACGAGGAGCACGAGGTTCACGCCGATCAGCGGATACTCCTTGCGGCGCGCGTGGACCGCGGCCGCACCCGCCATGGTCACCGCCAGGCCTGCGGCTGCCCACGCCACCAGAACCGGCGCCACGTCCAGGGCCGCAGGCAGTATCAGGCCGAGCGCGCCCAGTACCTCCACGGCGCCGATCGCCTTTACGGCGCCGGGCGCGAGGTCTGCGGCCCAGCCCATGCCGGAGTCGACGAGCTTCTCCCGGGGCTGGCCCAGCTTCATCAGACCTGCCAGCAGGAACAGAACAGCAAGCAGGCCAGCGAGGGACCACAGGGTGGCGTTCATCAGGTACGTCCAACTTTCATGACTTGAATTTTCAAGTCAACTTAGATTCATTTCACTTGAAGCGTCAAGTCAATCGGATGTGAGTGTGGGTTGAAGCGTCAAGTTAGAATGGCGGTATGGCGCACGAACCCCGCTGGCTTGACGCGCAGGAACGGCAGACCTGGCTGTCCCTGGGCGCGATGCTCATCAACCTGCAGAGCGCCCTCGATGCGCAGATGCAGCGCGACCAAGGCATCAGCCACTTCGAGTACCAGGTGCTCGCAGGGCTGTCCGAGGCAGCCGACCACACCCGGCGGATGAGCGAGCTGGCCGGCCTGGCCAACGGCTCCCTCTCCCGCCTGTCCCACGTCGTCAAGCGGCTGGAGCGGCTGGGCTGGGTGCGCCGCCTGCCCGACCCCGACGACGGCCGCTACACACTGGCCGTGCTGACCGAAGAGGGCTTCGCCAAGGTCGCCGAAGCCGCCCCCGCACACGTCGAGGAAGTACGCCGCCTGGTCTTCGACCCCCTCACCCGCGCCCAGCAAACCACCCTGCGCAGCATCACCGAGCGCATCAATCGCGCCGTCGATCCCGACCGCGACGAACCGGACCGACCCCCCCGACCGCCGCAGTGACCCACCACCGTCTACTGGCCGGCGGACAATCGGGGCGGCAGCGCGCTTCCGCGCCGGTGAAGTTTCAGGAGGCCAACTGCTGCCAGTTGCTCGGCGGGACGCCGTAGGCGTTGCGGAACAGGCGGCTGAAGTGGGCGGGGCTGGCAAAGCCCCAGCGCTGGGCGACCGCAGCGACGGAGAACGCGCCCATGCCGCGGCGCAGCTCGCGCCGGCACTCCTCAAGCCGCCTCTGGCGGATGAAGCTGCTGACCGTGCTCTGCCGCAGCTGGAACAGCTTGTGCAGGTAGCGAACCGATATGTGGTGCGCCTGCGCGATCGCCTCCGGAGACAGGGCCGGATCCGACAGATACGCGTTGATGTACGCCTCGACCCTGTCTACCAGCGCCTGCTGGGCGGGGGTGAGAGTGTCAGGCGGGCCGCCGATCCGCTCGTGCAACAGCGTGAACAGCAGGTCCGCCGCATGGCCCGCCAACCGGGCGCCCGCGCTGGGTGAGCAGACGGAGGCTTCCTCGGCGAGCGCAAGCAGAAAGGGGATGAACATCGCCCCCAGCCCGTAGTCCCCGCGGATGACGGTGGCCGTGAAGCGGCGCAGGTCCGTCTCGCTCAGCCCCAACAGGGTCTGGGGGACGTTCAGCACCCGCTGTTCCTGCAACGAGCCGTCCCCCGTCACCGGGGTGGTGCGGAAGGGCCGGGTCGTGTCGTACAACACCAGGTCACCGGGGGACAGGCAGGCCTCGCGGCCGTCCTGCTCCACCGTGCTGCGGCCTGTGACCTGTAGGACAACCAGCACATATGGCTGTTCGTCGCGGTTCATGTGGCGCTTGGTGCGCAGGCAGTTCATGGGCGTGGTGAGCACCGAGCTCACCCGGGCCGGGCCCAGGCCTACAGCTGAGATCCGCCCGTTGAACGGGCGGGTGTCGGCCGGTTCCAGCAGCACCGGCAGGAAGGACGCCATCAGTTCCTCCCGCCAGTAGGCAAATCGGTCCGGCTCCGGAAGGGCATCGGTGGAAACCGTGAGCATCATGATCGGCTCCGCGGGCTGAGGTGCGTATCGAAGAGCACGCAACGATGCTTTCGCGCCACCGAGTCCGCGTCATACGTCATGTGACTGTCCGGTTCCGTCAGGGGCAAGACGGCGTGCACCAGCAGGTAAAACCCCCTCCTCACCGGCTCTTACGGTCGGGTCATGCCCCGCGGGCGCAACAGCGGCGATCCAAGCCTCAGAGCCGTCTTTCGCCCGCCCCGCACGAACCCCCTTCTGGAGCTGTCATGGTCCCCGTCCACCACCGCACCGCAGACATCGCCGGCCAGCGCGTCTTCTACCGGCAGGCCGGCCCCGCCAGCGCTCCTGCCGTCGTCCTCCTGCACGGCTTCCCGACCAGCTCGCACATGTTCCGCCACCTCATCCCCGCGCTCGCCGACCGCTACCACGTCATCGCCCCCGACTTCGTCGGCTTCGGCCGCTCTTCCGCCCCGCCGCCGCACGACTTCGACTACACCTTCGAGCAGCTCACCGATGTCACCGAAGCTCTGCTCGCGCACCTGGGCGTCGACCGGTACGCGATGTATGTGCAGGACTACGGCGCACCCGTCGGCTGGCGGCTCGCCCTGCGCACCCCCGACAAGATCACCGCCATCATCAGCCAGAACGGCAACGCCTACACCGACGGCTTCGTCGACTCCTTCTGGGACGGACTGTTCGCCTACGCCCGCGACCCCAACCCCCACACCGAGGCGGCCGTGCGCCATGCCCTGAGCAGGGACAGCACCCGCTGGCAGTACCTCAACGGCGTGGGCGATCCGAGCCTGGTGAGCCCCGACACCTGGAGCCACGACCAGGCCCTGCTCGACCGACCCGGCAACGACGTCATCCAACTGGATCTCTTCCGCGACTACATCACCAACGTCGACCTATACCCGCAGGTCCACGACTACTTCCGCACCAGCGAGGTGCCGCTGCTGGCGGTCTGGGGCAAGGGCGACGAAATCTTCGGCCCTGACGGGGCGCACGCCTTCCGCCGCGACCTGCCCGACGCCGAGATCCACCTCATCGACTCCGGCCACTTCGCTCTGGAAAGCCACCTGGACGCGATCACCGGATACATCAGGGGCTTCCTCGCAACCAGGCTGCCCTGATCTGCCGAACTCTTCATAAAGCTGCACCACGGCAACAGCGCCCAGCACCGCTGATGAATCGCGACACCCGGACGTGAGGAGCACGGACGGGCCGGGAGGCCACTGCTCGACAGCCGCACCATGCGGCCGGACTACCCGCGAGCAACCCGACCGGCTACGGCGAAGACCAGCACAGCAGACGCACCCGCCCGGCCCCCAGCCCGATGCCGGCAGCACGCGACTGCACCGGACACCGCCTTGTGCGCTGGCGGCCTGGTGCCGACGCACGGACGGACAAGTCATCTTCACCACCCGTCCTAGCGTGAAAGGACGAGCGGTGAAGACGCCCTCGGGAGGATGCATTCGAGCGGGCACGCCGGGACGGTGAGAGCGTTGGCGAGAGTCGTATGCGTGCTGTTTCCCGATCCGGCCGACGGCTTCCCGCCACGCTACCGCCGCGGGGGACTGCCCGGGCTGCAACAGTCCGCCCGTGACGGTGCCAGGCCCGCCCCCCATGCGGCGGACTTCTTACCCGGAGAACTGCTCGGCAGCGTCGCCGGCGCCCTGGGGCTACGCCGCTTCATCGAGAGCGCGGGCCACACCCTCATCGTCACCACCGACACCGGGCGTCCTGGAGGAGCCCTCGACCGGCACCTGCCCAGCGCCGACGTCCTGATCTGCCAGCCGGCATGGCCGGCCGGCCTGACCCGCCAGCGCCTTCAGCGCGCCCGCTGCCTGCGCCTGGTCATCACCGCAGGCAGCGGAGCGGCGTACCTCGACCTCGAAACGGCGGCGGACCTGGACCTGACCGTCGCCCATGTCGCCGACAGCGACTACATCAGCCAAGCAGAGCACGCGGTACTGCACACCCTCGCTCTCATCCGCGACGAACCCGGACCGCGCCGCGGCGCGCCGCCGAGCCTGGCCGACCACGCGGCCCGTTCCTACGACCTCCAAGGACTGCACGTCGGCCTGGCCGACGCCGGACTCGCGGGCCAGGCCGCCATGCACCGCCTGGCCTCTTTCGCCGTCCACCTGCACTACACCGCTCCCCGGCATCTGCCGGCACCACTCGAGCAGCGGCTGCGCGCGGCCTACGCCCCCGACCTTCCCGCCCTGGCCGAACAGTGCGAGGTCCTGCTGCTCATGGCGCCCACGCCCGGCCAGCTCCCTCACCCGGTCGACCGCAACCTGCTGGATCACCTCCGGCGCGGAAGCTACCTGATCAACTGCGGCACCCCCGCTGAGCGCGTCGACACGCCCGCCGTCCACCGCGCCCTGGCCACGGGCGAACTGGCCGGATACAGCGGAGCCCTAGCCCACCCGCCCGCCTCTGGCCTCCCGCACCTGGCAGATTCGCCCGGCGCAGGGACCGCCACCCTGTCGGCGCAGAGCCGCTACGCCGCCGGGGTCCGGGAGATCCTCGACGCGTTCTTCGACAGGCGCCCCATCCGTTCCGACTACCTGCTGCTGCCGGGCGGCAACGCGAAGCAGACGGACGACAGAGCCTGAGAGCCCTCTGGAGGCGACGACCGCGGCCTGCCACCGTCGCTCGCCTATCCGCCGACGCTCTGCGCTTCGCTCCCGAGTACGCCCGCTTCCGGCCACCGGGACCCCGCGTCGACCCGGCCTGCGCCCTCCGTTGGTTTCGCGCACCCGAGGCCACCGCACGGCCGGAAAGCCGACCCGCTGAGAGGGACAGCCGGCAGGCGCTGGGCCTGCTGCTGGCCGGCGTCGTCCGGTCACCGGGCAAGTGGCACAGGTCATGCCGTGCGCAGGGGGCACACATGGACAAACGGCCGTGCGTCAGCGCGCAAACACCCCATGCGCTGCTGGCTACGGTGGTGGTGCCGGGCGCTCCTCACCCCCTCTCCCGGGGCTGGGAGGACGCCTCTACCGGCACTGATCCCGCCTAGTGCACGGGCACGGCGGCCGGCGCGGTGCACGCTGCGTCCCTAGTCGAGGAGAGATCACATGAGCCAACGCCCCCCGTTCCCGCCCTTCACGCGGGAGACGGCCATCGAGAAGGTCCGCCTTGCCGAGGACGGCTGGAACACCCGAGACCCGCAGAAAGTGTCGCTCGCGTACACCAAGGACTCCCGTTGGCGAAACCGTGCCGAGTTCGCCAACGGCCGCGACGAGATCGTCGCCTTCCTGACCCGCAAGTGGGCCCGCGAACTGGACTACCGGCTCATCAAGGAACTGTGGGCCTTCGACGGCAGCCGCATCGCTGTCCGCTTCGCCTACGAGTGGCACGACGACTCTTTCAACTGGTACCGCTCCTACGGCAACGAGAACTGGGACTTCGATGCCGACGGACTGATGCACACACGCCATGCCTGCATCAACGACCTGCCCATCCGCGAGTCCGACCGTCTCTACCACTGGCCGCTCGGACGCCGTCCCGACGGCCACCCCGGGCTCAGCGACCTCGGCCTGTAGCCGGCTACCGTCCGCGGGGATGTCCTCTCGGCCCCGCGGACGACTTTCGCACACCTCACAGCGCTGTCCCGCCACCGAGCCCCGCTGACCTCAAGGCGTCTCCCAACGCCGCACGCGAGGTCACACCCAGTTTCGGGAAGACGTTGTACAGATGGGTACTGACCGTCCGCGGAGACAGATCCAGCTGTGTGCCGATCTGCTTGTTGGTCAGTCCCCGCGCCGCGAGCTGCGCGATAAGGATCTCCTGGGCCGTCAGACCGCCACCCGGCTCCGGCCGCCGCACGGCGCTCACCGCACGCCCGGCAGCCCGCAGCTCCCCCGCCGAGGTGTCCGCCCACCGCTGAGCGCCCAGCCGATCGAAGATCTCCCACGCCAGCTGCAGACGGACCGCAGCTTCCTCACGCCGACGCGCACGCCGCAGCCGTTGACCGTAGGCCAGCAGCAAACGGGCCTGCTCGAACGGATACCGGTCCGCCGACTCCATCGACAGCGCCGCACGAAAGCGGGCATCGGCCTCTTCCTCGGAAGCACACAGCGCGGCTGAACCTTCCACGAGCAGGGCCAGATAAGGAGAGACGCGGTCAAGTCCGATGTCCCGCGCCCCGGCCAGGTGGACGCGCGCCTCATCGAGACGGCCGCAGCGCACTGCGGCTTCAATCCAGTCCAACAGACTCTGGTGAACGAAACGGTCCCGTACGGGCAGCGGCCGCACCGGACTGGTGCGCGACATCAGCTCGAATGCGTCGTCGGCCCGCCCGTCGCCCAGCACGGCGAGGCCGCGGATCCACGTCGTCACCGTACGGATCAGACCGATTCTGCGCGGAGCCGCCCACCGGTCCGCCTGCACAGCCAGACGGACAGCCTGCTCGCTGTCTCCCCGGTGCGCGGCAATCTTTCCCAGCTGGCAGGTGAACAACCAGTACAGCAATTGAAATCCGTGTCCGTGGGCCAGGTCCCTTCCCTCCCGCGCGAGCTCGTCCGCCTGTGGCCAATTGGCGGTCTGGATCTCCTGGTGGGTCAGCACGAGCAGCAGCGTCAGACGCGTGCTGATGACGCCTTCCTGGCGTTCGGCCTTCAGCAGCCGGAACAGACGGTCACGGATGGGTTCCATGGCTCCCACCACGGAAGCGGGAGCACACAGCGCCACCACCGTGCGCGGCATCTCGTCTTCCGGCAGCCCTGCAAAGATCCGCAACAGGCGCTGCCGTACCTGCTGCGCCGTCTCGGCGGGGCGCAGCACGACATCCACAGACATCTGCGTCACTTCCGACGGCGCCTGGGGGAGTGCGGCGAGGGCGGCGTCGAAGTCCGCCCATGCTGCTGCCCGCGAGGCGTACTGGCAGTTGTACAGCAGCAGGTTTAGTGTCTCGTCGAAGCCGTTGACGTCGGGGCTGATGACGGTCGGGCTTTCCGCCAGGGCCCGATGCAACAGCCGCAGCGAGCCGTCCAGGTCGCCGGAGCACTGCAGGAGTAGGTAGGCCTGCGCCGTGCGTGCGGTACCTGCCGCCTCAGCGGGATCGGCGTGAGCGTGGCGGGCCTCCGCCAAGAGCTGCTCGGCATACTGCACCATACCGGTCTGAACTGCGGTGTAGGCGGCTTCGGTGAGCCGTCGCGCACGGTCGGCCGGCTGCTCGCTGAGCTCAGCGGCCCTTGCCCAGGCCGCCACCGCGATGGCTGACCCGCCCTTCTCCCACGCCCGTCGGCCGGCCGCTTCAAGGTCGGCAGCCACACTCTCATCCGGCTCGACGGTCGCGCCTGCTCGATGCCACGCACTGCGGTCGGCGTCATCTGCCACGAACGCTGCCAGGTGCCTATGCGCCTGCCTGACCCGCGACAAAGGTGTCGCCTCGATCAGCGCGGAGCGCACCAGAGGATGGCGGAACGTCACCGCATCCCGGGCGGACACGAGCAGACCCGCCTCCGCGGCAGGCTTCCACAAGCCAGGCTCGCCGACGGCGTGCCGCATATACAGCGGCTCCAGGGCCGCCAGCAGCAGCCCCCACTGCACGTCCTGAGGAAGCTGCTCGGCCCGCCCGGCGAAGACCGACTGCAACCGGTCGGTCAGCGGCAGGCGGTTCTCCAGCGCCCAGGTCGCGCGCGGCTCGGTGAGCGCGGCAGGCAACTCCAGCAGCGCCAGGACATTACCCGCAGCTTCCGCGCAGACTCGCTCCCGAACGTGCTGCGCAAGGTCGGGGAAACGGGTTCGCAGCAGCTCCATGGACGCCGCCGTGCTCAGCGGCTCCAAAACAAACTCGTCAAGATGTTCCTGGTCGATCGCGCACGCTGCCCCGCTGCGGGCCGCCAGCAGCACACTCACCGGCAAAGTGCGCACCCGCCTGGCAAGAAAGGCCACGACCTCGGTACTGGAGCGGTCCAGCCACTGCACATCATCGATGACGACAAGGACAGGCTGCTGCTGCGCCGCCCGCCGCAGGAGATCCACCGTCGCCGAGCACAGCACAAAGGGGTCCGCCACCCCTCCTGCAGTTGCACCGAGGGCACCGTCCAGCGCGTCCCGATGCCCGTCGGCCAGGTGCCTCCTCAGCGGTTCCAGCGGCAGCAGCAACTGGTGCAGGCCGGAGAAAGCCAGCTGTACTTCGCTTTCCGCCCCCGTGACCCGCAGCAGGCGCACGCCGGCACGCTCCGCATGGGTGACCACCGAATCCAGCACGGCGGTCTTCCCCACGCCGGGCTCACCACGCAGGAGGCAGGCACGACCCGACCCGGCCTGGGGCAGCACCCGCGACAGCTCGGCCACCGTCTGTGAGCGGCCCACCAGGGAAACATCCGGACTGTGCGCGGCAGGAGTCGGCCTGGTCATGGCGGCCTCGCGATCGTGCAGGGAACGCTTGTCCGGATTATCCCACCTCGACCGCTCCCGCCCCCGGGCAGAAGCACCTTTGTGACAACCGGGCACTGCCGTGCCGTCCTGGACAACCCGACGTGCACGGTCAGCAACCCACAACCGCGCACAGCTGCCTACCGTCTCTCACAGCGCGCCATGGTCGCGGGCTGGCAGACCGCCCGCCTCGGCTGCGCGAGACAGGAGCAGGTCCGCACCTGTGCACCACCCCCGGAGACCGTCATGACCTTGTTCAACAAGCCCCCGCACTGCCCGCACGTGCATCAAGACCCCGTACAGGCCGCCGCTCAGGCGTTCCTGGCGGGCACAAACGGCCCACCAGTGCCCTTCACTGTTCAGCTGGCCTACCACTGCACGGACCCCTACGCAGTACAGATCCGCTTCCCGCCCCCCCGGGCCAGCCCATCCCACCGACCTGGACGTTCGCGCGCAGCCTGCTCGAGGAAGGTCTGCGGGTGCCCGCAGGCGAAGACGACGTCGAGCTGCACGGTGCGGAACACATCGCGCTCGTGCTGCTGTCCACCCACAGCCTGCGCCGTTTCCTCGCTGCGGCCTACGAGGTGGTCCCGCCGGGCGCCGAACACCGCCTGCTCGACCTCGACACCGAGCTCGCCGGAATCCTCGATGAAACAGCGTGATCCCGACTCATCCCACCTACCCGGACGACTTCCAATTCCCTCATTGAGCAAGCACCCCAAGCCCATGGACACACCACGCCTGGGCCGGCCCCCCTCAGGAGCGCATCATGGCCGCATCAGTGAATCCGGACCGTTCGCAGTGGGACGTGATCGTGCTCGGCGGGGCCGCAGCTGGCGAGAACGCCGCACAGTACGCCACCCAGTACTCGGGCCTGTCCGCCGTCATTGTGGAAAGCAACCTGCTGGGCGGCGAGTGCTCGTACTGGGCGTGCATGCCCAGTAAGGCCCTGCTGCGCCCGGTGGAGGTCATCGACGCGGCCCGCAGCCTGCCTGGCCTGGCCGCCACCCTTGACCCACAAGCCGTGCTCGGTCATCGCGACACCGTCATCCACCACCTTGACGACACCTCCCAGGTCGACTGGGCTCTGCAGAGCGGCATTGACGTCGTACGCGGATACGGGCGCCTGGCAGGTGAACGCACGATCGACGTCGCCCTTCCCGACGGCACGACCCGAAGGATCACGGCCCGGCACGCCGTCGTCATCGACACCGGTTCCCGCCCCTTCCTGCCGGATATCGATGGCCTGCCCGCTGCGCTGCCCTGGAGCTCCCAGGACGTCACCACCATGCGGGAGGTACCCGGCCGGGTCGTTGTTCTGGGCGGGGGAGTGGTCGCCTGTGAGGCCGCCACCTGGTTGCGCGGCCTGGGCGCCGAAGTGACCATCGTCCACCGCAGCACCCGGCTGCTCACCCGCCACGAACCCTTCGCAGCCGCTGAGGTCACCGACGAGCTCCGACGCAGCGGCGTCCGGCTGCTCACCGGGCGCAGCGCAACACGCGTCCAGCGCCCCCAGGCCCAGGCCACCGGCCGGGGACACATCCGCGGCGGTGAGGTCCACCTGACCCTCGACGACGGCAGCGAACTTGCAGCCGATGAACTTGTCGTTGCCACCGGACGCACCCCCAACACCACCGACATCGGCCTGCCCGCCGTAGGCCTCACAGCTGGCGGATACCTCCACGTCGACGACCACCAATGCGTCCAGGGCACAGGCGGCGGCTGGCTGTACGCCATCGGCGACGTCTGCGGCCGCGCGCTGCTCACTCACATGGGCAAGTACCAGGCCCGCATCGTCGGCGAGGTCATCGCCGCCCGCGCCACCGGCGCCGGCGAACTACCGTCCGCTGCGCAAGGACACCGCGGCATGCCCCAGGTTGTCTTCACCAACCCGCAGATCGGCAGCACCGGCCTGACCGAACAGCAGGCACGCGACGCCGGCCTCGACATCGACACCGTCGAATACGACCTGGCCGCCCTTGCCGGCACCTACGTGATGCGCCCCGACTACCGCGGTCGCGCCAAACTCGTCATCGACCGCACCGACGACACGATCGTAGGAGCCACATTCGCCGGCGCAGGCATCGCCGAACTCGTCTATGCCGCCACCACCGCGGTCGTAACACGCATCCCGCTGTCCGCGCTCTGGCACGTCGTGCCCTGCTACCCCACAGCCAGCGAGGTCTGGCTCCGCCTGCTGGAGACGCTCCGCCAGCAGCGGACCGACCGCGAGCGATAGAGGGGTCCAGACCGGCAGCAAGGCGCCGACTACCAGCGGGCGATTCTTCGCCAGAGCGCGCGCAGTACATGGGAGGAAGGGCGGGACGCCGACGCCGGCGTCCCGCCCATGGCAGATGACCCCTGGTCCCCCCCGTCGGAGGCCGGGAGTCATCAACCCCCGCCGAGGGGTTACGGCCGTTCCCCGGGCCCGGATTCACGCAAAGCGGCCATCACTTGCGGGGCGCCCGGGAGCATCCTGGCCTCGTGGCAGGACCTCAGACTGTCTGCTGTGGACAAAGGCAGGGGAGAGCCATGTGCGTTGACGGGTTGCAGCCGACTGCTGCTCTACTGCGTGTGTCCAGCGTGCGGGCGGGCGAACGCGTGACCATCCCCGTGGCAGGTGAAGTCGATCTCGGGACGCTTCCCCGCCGCTCAGGGAGGCACTGGACAACGTGAACAGCGGTGCCCGATCCACCCTGGGATGAGCGTAGCGGTTCGTACCTGCGTAGCCGCAGGACCATGATTTTTCGCGCCGGCATTTTCTGCACCGGAACTGCTCACGACCGAAGTCGTGCATCCTGGCCAGCGAACGAGGACGGGCCTATCAGTGCGGCCAGGAGGACGGGACAGTCGGCGGCAGTGAGCATGGCTCCCCGACTACTGGCACAAGCCGGTACCGCCTCCCCGCACCCTCTGCCCCTCAAGTCAGGCAGCCCGTGCGGCGCGAGAACTGGGTGATCCACCCCGAGTGGATGCGCGTTCCCGCTGTGCAGCGGTAGGGCCCGTCGGTCGCCACGACGTTCCTGCCGATGCCTGGCAGCGCTTCAAGGCTGGGCGGTCATGCTGTTCACCTCGTTGGAGAGCTCGGTGTGGCGGTGCAGGTCCCGGTAAAGGTCCTCCAGGTCGGGGACCGGGAGGTCGGCGGTGGTCCAGCGCGGTACGGGCCGCGGTGGAGGTCATGGAGGGCAATCTATGCCGGGGCCCGCTGTGGAACCTTTTCCGGGGCGGGGCCGTTGCCGGGGTGAAATCGATCAGACGAGTACCGAGGTGACGGCAATGGCACTGTTCGACCGGCTCAAGGACCAGGCCAAGAGCTTGCAGCAGCAGGCGCAGGGCGGCCGCGGCACGACCGTGGGGCATGGTTCGCGGACGGGCTCGCACGGTGGGTCCCGCGCCCAGCTGGTCGGCCTGCTGAAGAACCAGCTCGGCTCGATCAAGACCGAGCTGAAGAGCGGTGCGTACCGGGACGCGAGCATGGCGATGTGCGCGCTGGTCGCGGCGGCTGACGGCCATGTGGACGCGTCCGAGATGCAGCAGATGGAGTCGATGATCCTTAGCAACGAGGTGCTGCAGAACTTCCCGCCGGAGCAGCTGCGTCAGCGCTTCCACAAGCACGTGGAACAGCTCACCCGCAACTTCCCGCAGGGGAAGGCCGAGGTGATGCAGGACATCGCCAAGGCCGCCAAGAAGCCGACCGAGGCCCGCGCGGTGATCCAGACCGGCATCGTCATCGCCGGCGCTGACGGGCACTTCTCGCAGGCGGAGCAAATGGTCCTCCAGGAGGCCTGCGTGGCACTGGGGCTGAGCCCCGCCGAGTTCCAGCTCTGACAGCTCGACAGCTCTGACAGGGAAGCGGCCGCCGACGCAGGGGGAGTGCGTCGACGGGCCGCTGTCCGAGTCGTTGTCGAAGTAAGGCTGGCACTTGGCCTGGAACGTGCTGCCGTTGTGGGGCAAGGGGTCAGAACACCCGTGCCGGCGCTGCCTGCCAGGTTGACCGTCGGAACGGGGCGGGCCCGGTGTGCTCGTTCTGCTCGCCGGCCTACTTGGTGACGGGCTGGAAGGCGGTCATGATGAGGTACAGCGCGTAGGAGACTGCGCTCTCGAAGGCGTAGTTGACCCACTTCTTGTTCCCCGTGTCGGCGTTCGCACCTTGTACTGCGTTAGGGACCGCCACGCCCGGTTCGAAGTCCCCCACGGGCGTCGTGGTCGGCTTCGCGGCCGGGCCAGCGATGTGATGCCGAGCCGCCGAGTCGGCGGGCTCACCGTCGAGTTCACCGATATCGACTACATCAACTTCGGGCTGTTGTCGTGAGGTCAGGCCAGCCGATCCGGGCCGGGACCGATGAGCCGAAGCACGGTAGTTGTCACATAGGCAGTCTTGTTGTCACCTGCGAGGTGCGGCGCCGGAAGGTCTCATGAGCCGTGACACGCTAGTTGGAACCTGGTCACGAGAGTTGGAACCAGTCCGGCCGGCGCCGACTAGGCTCACCTCCATGTCCGCGCCAACCCCCGACCCTCGCATGCAGTCCTTGATCAACCATCTCCGGCCGGGGGCCGTGAGAACAGTGAAGGTCACCGGGTTCGACGGAGCGGACGTCCTGGTGCAGCTCGTAGATGCCGAAGGAGGGGCGGCTGAGATCGGTCGGGTTCCTCGACAGGAAGTGTCGATGCGTCGGATAGGGCCGCCTGGCATTTCCGGGCCCCCTGGGGGTAAAGGCCTTGACGAGACAGAGGAAATGCGTACCATTCTGTTCTGCGAGGGCTGATCTGCCCTCGGCGACACAGTTACACCTACGAGATGGCGAACCGTGCGACGGCTCGCCATGTTGTCGTTCTGGCGACGATGTACTAAACTAGTAGCAGCAACGGAGGAGAAATTAAGGCGCGCTCGCGCCCTAGTCCTGGCATAGCTCTGCCCGGGCGAGCAGAAGGCTCGTTCCCGGGATTTTTTATACCCAAAATTAGGAGTTAAATTGAATGTTATCGGCATGGCCAAGCAGAAGAGCGTGATGACTGTGGGCAGCAATGACCCTGCTGGCCGTACCATCGAAGTGGCGCCTGACCTGGTCTTTTCTGATGATGCCGAAGGAGGGTTCCGACAGGTCGGAGGTGAGGTTCGCGTCTCTTCCAGGAGCGCCGAGGAGAGGGAAGGCCGTGCGGGGCGGATACAGCAGAGAGTGGCGTGGTTGACCCTCGCGGCAGCAATCATCCCCTTTATTCTTCCGTTTATCGTTCCTTCCCCTGCTGATGAAGGAAAGGTACAGGTCAACGTATCCGTTGTAGTTGTCGAGAATCATTTTGTAGTGAACCCAGGGTATTTCGTATCGGTTCGAACAAAGGGTGTAACGTCGAAGTAACTGGAACAGCCTTTTCTGTCATGCCGCCGAGCGCCGCTCGGCGTTTTTGTTTGTCCTTTTTCACGGGGAGGGGCTCCGGCGGCCGGGCGCCCCTCCCCGCCGTGCGCCTGGTGGCAGCCTGCGTGGCAAGCCTGGTTGTCACCAACGAGGCATCCGACTTGTCACGGGCGCTCATTCAGCAGTCTTTCCGTCACTGAGTCTGAGCGTGGCAGGCATGGTCAGGATCCCGTGGGCCGGCGGAACGTCAGATACCGGCTGAAGGTTTTCGTGGCTGTCGGGGGTGAAGCGCCATTTGAGTAGGGCCGATCGCAGCTCGGGCTCGGTCAGCCAGCTATGCAGGCGACCTCATCGGGAGCGGGGACCACGGCGTCCGGCACTACGGCTTCGTGCACGCCGAGCCAGTGAGGGCTCAAGCCGCTGCTGTTGATGAACGTGAACAGCAGGCGCGGCAGCGCATGAATGCCCAGCTCTTCGGCCAGCTCCCTCGCGGCAGCCTGTTCGTAGGACTCGCCGACATTTGCGGCGCCACCGACCTCGGCCTCGTAGAGCCCGGGGAAGCGGGATACCTGCTCCGACCGTCGGTGGATGAGGGATCCGGTGACGCTCATCACGACACACCGTCACGGCGACTCGGTGCAGTCATCCCTCCCGGATGGCCTGCCGGGGGCTGACCACCACCCCCAGCACACGATCCTGATCGTCGACCATGCTCCACCAGTTCATCCACGACGCACACCCTGGCAGAGCCCACTGGCAATGCCGCCTCTCCGAGTCCGCGGAGGTCGACGACCCAGAAGAACCGGAAATAGGAGGCCGGACACGGACGACCACAGTTGTCGACCTCAGACTCAACCGCCCACAACACCGTCGGTGACAACCAGCCTGCCTAGGTGGCAGCGCAGGTGGGGGGTCAATAGTCGAGGTCGAGGTAGTCGATGTCGTTGAGGGTGACGTCGGAGAGTCCTGCGGCGCGGGCTCCGCTGTCCTGGAAGTACACGTCTTTGAAGCCTTCGGCGATGATGGCGCGCATCTCACGGTCGCTGGCTCCGGCGTCGCGGGCGTCGAACAGGCGTTGTGCGTAGGCGGGGGGCAGGTGGACGGTGAGGCGGCGGAAGCGTCCGTCGTCGGTGGTGCCGACCGGTGCGGTGTAGCCGAACCGGGCCCGCGTCTCCACCGTGACCCCACCCGTGGTGGCGGCCTGCCTCTGCCGGCGTTTGCGCACCAGTGGCTGCCAGCGGGCCTGTACTGCGTCGTCGATCTTCGCGGCCACGTCAGGGCGGGCGTGTTTGCGGGCGCCGCGCCGGTAGCGGTTGACGGAGTCGGCGGTCACCCCGATCTCGCGCGCGACGGCGCGGGCGCTGCCCAGTTGCCTGAGCAGAAAGCCGACCTTGCCCTTGAGGGTCTTGGGCGGCTGGCGGGTGAAGCTCTCGCGGTCGGCCCGCTCGATCGCGTCGTCGATCTCCCCCACAGCGCCTATTCTCCCTCGTCCAGGACGGCATCGCCGCCCTTGATGTGCCGGGCGGGGTTGTAGCCCTGCTCCATCAGGTCGACCGCCCACAGCATCGACTGGACGCCCTCCAGCTTGGCCAGGCCCGGCGTGGGTCCGAGGCGGAAGGCGCCGGGCTGCGGTTTGCCGGATGCGGCATACGGCAGGAAGTCCAGTGGCGAGGCGCCGGGGGAGGGGTAGACGACGCAGTCGGAGAGCACGGCGAGGGGGTGCAGGCCGGTCAGCTTGACCATGTTGGTGAGCTTGCGGTGCATGTTGACGCGGGCTTTGGAGATGACGGCGGCGCGGATGTCGGGGCGCCAGGTGGGGCGCTGGAGGGCCGGCCACCGCTCGCCCTCCTTGTAGCGCTTGCCCTGCGGGCGCTCGCGGAGCTTGCCGATGCCGCCCTTGACGGTCGCCTTGATGGCGGCGAGGACGGCCGCCATCGCGGGGTCGGTGTCCTTGTGCCGCTCCATCGCGGCGAGGAACTGGCGGTCGTCCAGGTCCTTGGTGACGCCGAGGTCGGCGAGAGTGTCGACGTAGGCGGTCTTCAGCCGGTCGTGCCACGGGTCCAGATACGCCCCGGTCTCCCGCCGCAGATACCCCTCGATCGGCGTCACGTTGTAGCCGAGCTCCTGGGCGTAGGCGACGGTGTGCGTCTGATACCAGGCAGGTCCCGTCGGCCGCGTACCGTCCGGCGTGAACGGCGACGGCAGACGCGGGTCCACCTCGACGTGCGACAGATCCACCAGCCAGGAACCGGGAATCTTCGGATTGAACTTCGGGCCCACGAAGTGGTCGGGGGCGGACAGACCGACGACCAGGCGGGCCGCGGCGGCAAGGAACGCGGTGTTCAGATCCAGGCCGACCGCGAAGGGCAGCGTGCACTCCTCATCCGTCAGCAGACTGACGTCACGCACCCACTGGTACGCCTCCTCGTTCAGGAACCCGCCGCTCCAGCCGGATTCCACGACGACGGGATGTTCGGGGGTGGCCTCCGGCGGCGCCGGGTCCATCGGCTCCGTCCCCAGCGAGCCGGGGTTGTGGCCGGGCACCCAGTTACCCGTCTGCGGGTCCTGCACCGCGCGGGTGGGCGGCCGCATCGCCGTCATCAGCTCCAGCCCGGACACGGCCGTCGACCCTCGCGGGGTGATGACCCGCTGGGCGTACACCCCCAGGACGCGGGCGACGTCGGCCGGCTCCATCTCCGCAACGCCGGGCCACGCCCGCTCGTCGAGGGCGTCCCAGGACAGGACCGCCAGCTGCACACACTGACGCTCGCGCCCCTGGACCTTGCGGTAGATCCTCGCCCACGGCCCGAATCCGCGCTGGGTGAGCCGCCACTTCGCCTTCACCACCTGCTTGACCACCGGATGATCCTCCGGCAGCCGCAGAGAACGGCGCTGCTCGTGGCCCTCCAGGCGCTCGGGGAGTCCGAGTTTCACGGCGGCCGCGGCGGTGAGGACGATCAGCGGATCGGAGTCCTTGCCGTTGCGGTGCAGACGCGGCGCGCCGAGGCCGGACTCGTGCAGCGTCCACTCCACCAGCTCCACCACGCTTGTCGCGGGGCAGTCGAGCACGATCCCGTCGACGCCGTACGCGCTGCCGTCACCGTCCAGGACCGCGAGGGGGCCGTGCGGGAAGCGCGGGTCGGCTGCGGGCTGCGCCGCCTTCTTCGCCGCCGGCCGCCGTGATGCCGCGGCCGGCCGGGTGGCGGGGGGGCGCGCCGGCGCCGCGGCCGGAACGGCGGGAGCCTGCCGGGCGTTTGACGGTTCCACCCCGGACGCGGCCGGCTCAGCCGGCGCCGTTGCGGCAATCGAGACCGCCGGAGCTGCCGGGGGGGTGCCGGGGGCGGGATACTTCGCCGCCCATCCGTTGAGCAGTCGCTGGTAGGCATCCAGGCGCGGCGACTTCGGCTCGCTGCGGCCGTTCTCCCAGTTCTTCACCGACTGGGTCGTGGTCTTCAGCGCGGTGGCGAGGCGGGCCTGGGTGATCCCGGCGGCCTCACGCAGCCGGGCACGCTCCGCCGGAGGCGGCAGATGCGGCTCCTCGTTCAGCAGAGCATCGACGGACGCGAACAGCTCTTCCTCAGATGCCATGACCGCACCTTCTTCATCCGACAGGAACGTCGCTTATCTATAAACTTACCCCATGGTTTAGCCCGCAATGCCCATCCCCGGAGCACTGTTCCTCATGCCGCTGGTCGCGAAAGCAGTCGCGAGGGTGTGGCAGCAGGCAGGGACGCCGATGCGCGACGCGGGGTCCGCTACCACCAGCTCGGGCTCTCGGTTTCCCCGGGCTCCCGCCCCCTCCAGTCCCGTCGTCATGAGGGCATGGCTGCCAGCGCTCACACATCGGTGGCGTCGACGACCTCGCGCTGTACCGGGAGAAGTTCCGGCGTAGCCGGCCCCACTCGTGGAATTGTGCGGCCGCCGGCCCGAATACAGGCTGTCAGGCACCCGGGCCGGTGCGCACGAAGAGGCAGAACGGGTGGCCCGCCGGGTCGCACAGGACGCGTACATCATCCTGAGGCTGGAAGTCCGTCATCGTCGCCCCCAGGGCAAGAGCATGCTCGACAGCTGATGACAGATCGTTCACTTCGATGTCCAGATGCATCATCATCTGCTGCTCGAACCGTGTGGACGGCCACCGCGGGCGGGTGAAGAGCGGCTCTGTCTGGAACGAGAGGCCGGCCCTGCGGTCGGGCGGAGCGATCTCAACCCAGCCGGGTTCCTCCTTCCGTATCGGCCACCCGAGCAGGTCCTGGTAGAACTGCGCCAACTCGCGGGCGTCTGGTGCATCGAGAGTGGTCGCTGCCAGCGTGAAAAGCGGTTGAGTCTGCATACAGTGCTGCTGCCCCAACGGCCCCGGATCTCCTCCACCGAACCCGAGTCACGGACATCGGGCATCGGCCGCCGACCACCGACCGCGGCGCGGCACAAGACGCGATCTGCCCATCAGCGGCGGCCCACGGCCGGGCGTCGTGCCGCGGTTGTCGTGGTCAGCTGAACGTGTTGCAGCTGGCGACGCGGCCGGAGCGGTAGCCGGTGGAGAACCATTGCTGGCGCTGGCTCGCGGAGCCGTGAGTCCAGGCGTCGGGTGTGACCTTGCCCTGGTAGCGCTGCTGAATACGGTCGTCTCCGACGGCGGCGGCCGCGTCCAGCCCGCGATCGATGTCGTCCCTGGTCAAGTCGGTGATCAGTGGCTTACCGCTCTTGGGGTCGGGGGTGGTGGTGGCGTGGTGGGCCCACACCCCGGCGTAGCAGTCCGCCTGCAACTCGAGTTTCACCGAGCCGCTGTTCTGGCCCTTACCGCTGCCGCGGGAGATCGTTCCGCTGAGGTCCTGGAAGTGGTGGCCGTATTCGTGCGCGATCACGTAGGCCTCGGCGAACGGGCCGCCCTTGGCGCCGAACTCGCTGCTCAGGTCGTTGAAGAAGCCGAGGTCGAGATAGACCTTGTCATCGGCTGAGCAGTAGAAGGGGCCGACGTCGGAAGTCGCGTTCCCGCAGCCGGTGTTCACACTGCCGGTGAACAGGAACGTCGGGGCCTGCTGGTAGGGATTGCCGGCGGCTGTCTCCGTCTGTTTCCAGAATGCCTGCACGCTGTTGACCACGGCGACGATCCGGCACTCCTCCTTGTGGTTGGCGTCGGCACCGGTCCGGCAGTCCGCCGCGAGGTCCGCGGCTGATGTGCGGGACGAGGACGTGTCGCTGCTGCCCGAGCCGAACATGCCGGGGTCGACACCGAAGAACACGGACGCGACCAGCACCACGAGCCCGACCAGTCCTCCGCCGATGGTCTTCCCGCCGCCCGGGATCCCGCCCAGCGCACCTCCCCGCCCGTCCGTGACCTCGGACGTGTCCAGAGCAGCATCGTCGTCGAATTGCATACGTTGGCCCTCCCTCAAGCAGCGCGCCGGATCGCCCCGTGTCGTCCCGCTCGCCTACCCCGTACGAGGACATCCCCTCCCGCCTGTTCTTCGTGCACACCCGCCAGGTTCCTGAGGGCGCGATTCGCGAGGAGGATGACGGACAGCTGGCCGACGGACAAGATGCGCGCATCCTCGCCCTCAAGGGCGCCTTCGTCCCATTGCGGGAAGCCGCATGGGCTTCCGGCCGCGGCGTCCAGGACGTTCCACCGTCTGCTCCGCATGCGAGCCGCTATCCCCTGCCGCTGGCCGCCCTGCACGCCACCCCGACGCCCGGGCACCATCGTCAGGCGCGATGTGGGCGCGACCCCGAAGGGTCCGAGCTCACCGACGTGCAGCTACCCGACGGCATGTACGTCGCGGGACTCACGGACCGCCACGTGGCCAACGCACACCCGTGGAGGACCCGCCACACGACGGGCCCTCCACGCGGTCACTGACCTGGACCTGCCGACAGCACGAAACCCCGGATGATCACGACCCGGGGCTTCACAGTGCACTTCTCTTGACCGCCAGGCTCAACGACCGGCCGCGGCCAGCGTCACGCCCACTCCAGTCCGAGGCCAGCCAGCGCCGCGAGCTTGTCGGCGGTCAGCTTGGTCCGGCGGCTCTTGCTGTTGCTGAGGAACACCCCGAGCTTGACCTCCGTCCCGTCCGGCAACGCCTCTACGTGGGCCCTGGGGACCTTCACAGAGCCCGTGCGTGCCTTGTACTGGGCCAGGGCCGCGATGCCCCGCTCGAAGGCTCCAGAGGCTGCCCTTGGGGCCTTGGTGGGTGCTTCCCGCTCTGGCGGCAGGGGTACGACACCGGTGGCTTCCAGGCGCTTGCGCTGCCCGTTGTGAAGGGCCTGCCAGACCTGGGGCTCACGCTGCCGGGCCAACCATTTCCCGATGTCCATGCCGTGGACGGTGACACCCGGCGCCACGTCAGCCCGCCCCTCTTCGTCGCGCACCAGCTCTCGCAGCGCGGCGTAGTGGCGCTGCCAGTCCGCCGGCCACGCCGGATTCCAGTCCTCGTCGATCTTCCTGAGCGCCGTCTCCCACTCCGGGTGACCTTCCAGCGCACCGGCGCGGCGCAGGTTGCTCAGCCACTGACCCAATGGCCTGTCCAGGGCCACGGCGGACCTCGGAGCACAGAGGGTCCAGTGGTCCGCGTAGTACGCCCTCGCGGCTTCGAGGTTCTCCTGGAATCGCTCATCGGCCAGGGACCAGACCATGCCCAACTGCTCGAGTCGCCTCGCGCGTGTCGGCGCCCAGTTTTTTTGAGTGGTTGCTGTGGCTGTGAGCTGGGGGTTTGCAGTTCTTCTGGGTGTTGTTCGCGATGCCTGGGGGTGTTCGGAGTGTGGGGCTGGGCGGGGTGGTGTCTGCCTGATCTGCGTGTATGTCGTCTGTGCAGGCTGGCCGGGTGTTGTGCAGTTCGAGTGGGCTGCTACTTGGCGGGCGGTGTCAGGTGGTGTCGGGGTTGGTGAGTTCGGCGTGGGTGAGGGTGACGCGGGTGGCTTTGCCGGCTTTGCTGGCGGTGGTGGTGGGCGGCGCGACGCGGACGTGGATGAAGTAGACGCGGACGCCGGCAAGTTCGGTGTAGGGGGGCCAGGCGCCGGGGGTGCCGTCGGTGGGCAGTTCGAGGAGCCTGTCGCTGATGTTGTAGATGACGAGGTAGGCGGTGTGCTGGCCGTAGTCGTGGGCGTATTTGACGACCTGGTGCAGCCCTTTGGCGAGGTAGCCCTTGCCGCGGCTGCTTCCGTCGAAGATCTTGCCGTCGCAGACGAGGGGCTCGCGGCCGTCGAGGTCGCCGATGAGGTCGGCTTCGCCGGAGGCTGAGCGGGGCTTGGCTTGGGTGATGTGGTCGCCCTCGAGGAAGAGGAAACGCTGTAGGTCGAGGTTGTAGACCTCTTCGCCGTTGGTGGTGTTGGCGGTGAAGCGCGCGTACAGCTCCTCGCGGTCGAACCACTCGATGCGGGTCCGGTAGCGCTCGAGGGTGTGCAGGATGCTGCTCTCGGCACCGACGCGTTCGCTGAGGAAGTCGAACAGGGGCTGCAGGATGTCCTCGGCGAACTCTCGCCAGCTGTCCTGATGGCGTTTTTGCAAGCTGTAACCGATTGCGGTCCGCAGCCCGACATCGGGATTGCTCGCTTCCTTGGAAGCGATGTCCTGCATCAGTTCCCAGACGAGGGTGGCTCGTCCTTGCTCGGTTCGGCTGGGCCAGATGAACCGGCCGCTGCGGGTCAGCCCGGTGCGGAACCGCTCCCGGTCGACGCCTGGCTCTGCCCGGGACGCCTCTTCGAGGAGGCATTTGAGGGCGGGTTGGCTGTTGATCCAGGTGACGGCGAGGTGGATTTCGTGCCCGGCGCTGGAGTAGGGCGCGGTCATGAGTTTGCGCAGGCGTTCGCGTACGGCGACCTGTAGGCGCTGCTGGTACTTCACCCGAAGAGCCCTTTCAGAGCTTGTGCGATCTGCTGCTGGACGATGTCGCCTGCGTTCTGCGCGCTGCCGGTCTCGTCGACGAGCCAGACGTGGGTGTAGCAGCAGGGGCAGGTCACGGCGGTCTGGGCTACGACCTCTGAGTACCGGACCCACATCAGGTAGCCGCAGGCGGGGCAGGCCGTCTCGAGGTCCGCGCTCAGGAACTGTGTCGCGAGGGATTCGCCCATGGCGGGATTGTTCCGTATGGGTCTGACAGTGGTGGTGTTGTCGGTTCTATACGGGGTGGATGCCCACCGCGGAGAGAAGCTTCTGCTGGGTGGGGTGGAGGGTGTTCCAGTGGGTGCGTTGCCGCTCGGTCCATCGCTGGAGCGCGGAGGAGTAGGGCTGGCCGGTGTGGTGGTGCAACTTCGCTTGCTGGTAGGTGCGTTGCCAGATACTGGGCCAGGGCGGGTTCCACCAGGGGTCGAGGTTCTCAAGGACTCGGGTGGTGGTGGGGGAGAGGTGGCCTTGTTGGGCTTTGCGGCGTGTCTGTACGAGCCAGCGGCCGAGGGGGAAGCCGTCGTGGTGGGTGTCCGCGCTGGGGGAGAGGTGGCCGTGGGCCTGGGCGTATGCGCGTGCGTGGGTGAGTCCGGGACTGGGCGGGTAGACCCGGCGGGTTCTGCGTCGCTGATCGGTGGCGTCCGCGGTCCCGGGCGCGATTCCCATGTCGGTCAGGAGTTGTTGCTGTTGGGGGCGTAGCCGGGTCCAGGTGACGTGTTGTGCTCTGATCCAGGTTTGTACGTCGGCCGGGACACCGACGGGGCGGGTTTGTGTGATGCGGGCGCGTGTGTAGGCGCGTTGCCAGGCCAGCTCCCAGGGCGGGTTCCACCATGGGTCGATCGTGGTGAGGGCGTGGTGGCGGGCGCTGGGGGTGGTCTCGCGTCGGGCTTGTTGGCGTTGGTCGTTGAGCCAGCGGCCGAGGGGGAAGCCGTCGTGGACGGTGGAGTAGGCCACGGCCAGGGTGTGGTGGGCCGCGGCATAGGCGCGGGCGCGCGCGAGCGCGGTTTCGGCGTAGGGGTTGAGGGGTCGGGTGCGGGCGGCTTCGGGGGTGAGGCCGATGCTGGCGAGGAGGCGCTGCTGGTCGGGGTGCAGCTGTTCGTAGTGGTTGCGTTGTGCGCGTAGCCAGGTGCGCTGGGCGGGGGCGAAGCTGCGGAAGTGGTGGTCGGTGTCGAGCTGGTGGCCAGCTTTGATCTGATCGTGGATGTGCTGCCAGGAGCGCTGCCAGGCCAGGCTCCAGGGCGGGCACCACCCAGGATCGACTGCGGTCAGGGCTTTGGTCTGGGCGGATGGTGGCGTGCCGCGGTGGGCGTGGTCGCGGGCGTGCTGGCGTTGCCGGCGCAGCCATCGTCCGAGCTGGAAGCCGTCGTGGACGGTGCCGGTCGCGGCGGCGAGGGTGCCGTGGGTCGCATGGTAGGAGCGTGCGTAGCCCAGGGCGGTGGCGAAGTCTGCCTCGTTTTCGGCGGGCCGGGCGGTGGTGCCGCGGGCCCGGTCCGCGGTAATTCCGATGCGGGCGAGGAGGTCCTGCTGGTCGGGTTGGAGGGTGTCGTACTGGGCGCACTGGGTGGTCAGCCAGGCGGCGAGCGTGCTGCTGGTATCAGGGAATCCGGCTGCGGCCTCCAGAACGTGGCCTGCTTGGACGTGGCGGTGTGCCTGGTGCCAGGAGCGTTGCCATTCCAGGGTCCAGGGCGGATTCCACCAGGGGTCGATCGCGGACAGGGCCTGCGCCCGGGGCGAGGGAACTGAGTGGCGCTGTTGGTAGGCGCGGTCCTTGTGGCGCTGGCCAGACAGCCACTGCCCCAGCTTCAGCCCGTCCTGGACGGTATCGGTGGTCGCAGCCACCAGATTGCCGTGAACGTCTGCGAAAGCGCGGGCGCAGACGAGGGCACGCTGGAAGTGGGTGGCCAGGTTCTTGCGGCGGGGCCGGGCCGCCTGTACGGCTTCACGGGTGAGGCCGATGCCGGCCAGGAGGCGCTGTTGGCCGGGATGCAGGTCGTCGTAACCGGTGCACTGGTTGTACAGCCATTCGCCCAGGCCGAAGCCGGTGGTGGGGAAACCGCGTTCGGGCCGCAGACCTCCCCGGGCACGGCCGTGGTCGCGGGCTTCGTAGTAGAAGCGCTGCCACATCACCGTCCACGGCGGCCGCCACCACGGATCCAGCGCCTCGAGTTCCGCGACGTGTTCGGGAGGCATCGCAGCGAATCTCCGTTGATTCTTCAGCCACATGCCCAGCGCAAAACCGTTGAACCGGCTGTGGATAGGGGCGGCGAGGTGGCCGTGGACGGCGGCGTAGGCCCGGGCGTGGGCCAGGCCGTTGGTGAAGGCCTGGTCGGAGGTGTTGCGAAGTCCTAGGCGCCGCGGTGTGCCTTGCGCCGCCTCCTGGCTCTTGTCGGCGGCGTTGCGGTAGGCGGTGAGCTCGCGGGCGATGGGCCGGGGCCGGTGTGCCATGTGCAGCGTCCACAGACGGTTAGCGGCGGCCGCGTCAGTGTGGGCCCGCACGCAGTGCTGCGCCCACAGCAGCAGCGGGCCGGCCGAGGTGGAGGCGATTCGTTCGCCCAGCCACGGCCGCTTCGTGGCCCGTGCCAACTGGGCGACCAGAGCAGGAGTATGAGCGAGTGTGTGCGGCAGATGGCGGCCGGTGTCGGCGAGCAGCTGCCGTCGGGTGGGTTCGCGGGTGAGGACCGAGGCGAGGGCGACCGTCTCGGGGTAGATGACCGCGTCCCGCACCAGCAGCCGCCACCAGCCCGGATCAGCCCCCGGCAGAGCGGTCTGGCGTTCCCGGCGGGGCCACTGCTCCTCCTCGGGCCACTGCTGCGCCCACCAGGAGACGACCACTGCATGGGCGACCTCGAACGCGCGGGCAGCGTCCGGAGTGCGGCGCAGCAGTTCCAGGTGCCGACGGTGCGCCGCGAGCAACTCCGGCAGCTCCGCCAGATCGATCTGCTCGGTGCCGGCCGGCGCGCCGTCGACCCAGTGGGTTCCGAGCATCCAGCGCCGGTGGCGCGGGCAGATACGGGTGTGCGGTTTCAGGTACACCCGGGCGGGCTTGGCCCGTCCGGTGCGCGCGGCCGTGCACAGCCGGCAGCCTTCCCCCGCGGCCGGCACCACCACCCCGAAGCGGAACCGCCCGGCCACACCCGCCCCCTGCGACGAGACGGATTCGTGGGCGGCCCAGGCGGGCAGAGCCTGCTGCAGGCTTTCCTCGGGCACCCGGCAGAACGCGGAGATACGGGCCCGCCCTGCGGCGTTGAGATACACCTCGCCGTCCGTGCGGTAGCCCTTGAACAGGCCTCCGCCGAGCTGGAGGAGTGCCGGGACGAGGTCTCTGACGCCGAGCCGGTAGCGGTCGGCCAGCCGGTCCAGGTACGACAGGTTCGTCTCGCCTCGCAGCGGCGCGAGCCGGATCGGCCCCGGCCGCGCTGCTCCTGTGCGCGGCGGCCGCGGCTGAGATTGCGGCTGTGTCGCGGGGGAGTGGTGCATGTGAGGAGAGACCGATCTCGGTCGAGCCCGGACGATCAGCCGGGCTGTGACGTGGGCGGGTTCCGCTGCCGGGGCGGGGGCCGCAGGTCAGCCGTGGCGCGGGGCAGGTGCCCGGTGGCGGTGTGGTGCCCGGGCCCGCTGTTCGGCGGCGGTGTCGAGTTCGATCTGCTCGAGCAGTTTCTTGGTGATCTTCTCGGTGCCGTCCAGCAGTGACACCAGGGCGGCTTCGCGGATGAGGTGGGAGAGGCTGCCCATGCGGCCGCCGGTGCGGGCGTGGAGGTAGGCGGCGTGTGTGAGCAGGGTGCCGGGCCGGTGGTGGCGCAGTCGCAGGGCGCTGTCCATGCCGTGCAGGAGGTCGTGCCAGATCTGTTTGTCGGCGCCGCTGCCGTAGCGCAGCGGCTGGTTGCGCACGATTTTGAAGCGGCCGGCGAGCTGGGAGCCGCGTACCCCGGTCAGCAGCGGCGAGGATTCGACGTCGATGCCGGAGTAGACGAAGGTCGCGGGAATCCGCTCGCCGAGGTACTTCAGCTGGTCGGAGGTCTCGGCACCGGCGCGGCTGCGGGTGTCCATCAGGTGCACGTCGTCGACCAGGACCAGCTGGGTGCCCATCTCGCACAGCAGCCCGCACACGGCGTTGGTGATCTGGATCTGATTCATCCGCTCCAGCGTCGGCAGGCCGAGGAAGCGGGCGAACTCACTGATGAGCATCTTCGGGGTGGAGGACGGCGGCACCGTGATGAACAGGACCGGCAGACGCCCGTCCTGCCCTGGATGGCGGCGCCGGTCGGCGAGTTCGACGGTGCGCCCGAGCTGCTGCATCGCGGTCGTCTTCCCGGTGGTCGCCGGCCCGGAGATGATCAGGCCGCGCCGGGCTCCGCCCTGCTGGCCGCGGTTGAGCAGCAGCAGACGGCGCACTGCCGTGGAGATGGCGTCCATCGCCGGGGTCTTCAGCACCACGAACCGCGCGTGGTAGTCCTCCCGCTGCTCCAGCGTCCACTCCCGGTCGTGGGCGTCCAGCGCCGGGGCGGGTGCTGTGTCGACGAACTGCTGCCATCCGTCCCACGTGGTCAGCGGACTGAAAACGCTGTGCTGCGCGGTGGCGGGCTGCGCCGTCGTCACCATGCCTGGGCCTCCTGGTACGGGTCGTAGATGCGCATGCCGCCCGCCCCGGCGGCATCCAGCGTCTGCTCAGCGGCCTGGGCCCGGGCCGATTCGGCCGTCGGCCCGGATGATGCTTCGGCCTCATCCACGTGGCCTGCCACGGCGTCCTGGCCGTCGGCGAGGCCGGCAAGAGGGTAGTCCTCTCCGTCCGGGTCGTCCTCGAGGTCGTCCAGGCCGTCGTCGGCGTCCCAGCCTCCGGGATCCTGAAGCGGGACGGTGAAGGAACCGGGCAGCCCGAACGAAGCCCCCGGCGCCAGAGGCGCAGGCCACTGCTGCGGGATGGCGGCGGGGGAGGGATCGGTCATCTGCGCAGCAGCCCGGGCACGGGCGGCTACCGTCCGCTCTCGTCTGCTGCCCAGCCCCTGGCTCGCACGGCGCAGCAGGGCATCCAGCGCCCGGGCGATCGCCGCCTCGTGCTCTTCACGGCCATGCCGGCGCTGGACGGTGCGCCGGACATGGTCGAAGGTGAACGCGGTGAACGGGCGCCTGATCGCCGCCGCGTGGACCCACGGCACTTCCAGCCATCCCTCGGGCAGGCGTACCCACACCCGGTTCGGGTCATAGGGGTTGTGGTGGACCTCCCACCGTCCGTTCTTGTCCGCCCGCGCCGAACGGCGCCGCCGGTGCGGGTTCAGGCCGGGATGGTCGTAGGTGCGGTAGCCGAAACGGATGCCGTAGTCGTTGACCGCCTGCCACCGAAGAGGCAGCAACTCGACGTAGTCGTCCGCGGACAACGGCACCGGCACATACCCCGTCACCGCCACCAAAGCTGCCCACATCTCATTCGGCGACAGAGCCACCTGCGGCATCATCGGGTGCCGCAACGCCTCGTGCCGGCGCTCCTGCCACCCGCAGATAACCCACTCGTCCAGCAGCTCCTGAAGCTGCGCCAGACTCCAGCACGCATCCTGCTCCGCAGCCGCGCCCCGCTGAGAGACGTCCGAACCGGTGTGGCCCGGCAGGTACTGGCTGAACCCGTCCGCGATCGCACGGAAGGTCCGTTCCACGTTTCCCTTCGCCGGGCCGTTCGCCGGCGGCACCGGCTGCACCGAGATCCCCAGGCTCTCGCACGCCGAGACGAACGACGCCGACACATACACCCGGCCCTGGTCCACCACCACCGTCTCCGGCATGATCACCGGCCGGGCGGCAGCCTGCTCGAGCCGCGCGTCCAACGCCACCAGCCGCTCATACGGGATGACCGACCGCCGCATCGACAGCGCCGCGTCCCAGCCCGGCCGCATCGCCGCCGGCACCACCATCTGCGCCAGCAGTATCGCCGCGTCCACCGACCGCGTGCCCACCGGACGCAGCACCGCCGCGCAGATACTGCGCGTCGCCACGTCCAGCGCGATGCTCAGCTCAACACGGCCGCTCACACCGTCATCCAGCACCGCCATCACATCCAGCGGCGTGCTGTCCAGCATCACCACCTCCCCAGGCCGCAGCGCCACCGTCGGCGTGAACGGAGGCGCCGGCCGCGACGCATGCCACCGCCGCTGCGCCGCAGTCCCCAAGAGCCCCTGCCCGTCGGCCACCGCGTGCACCAGCCGGTTGAACGTCGACACCGGCGGTAGTGCCACCACCCCCACCCCGTACTCCTCCTCCAACAGCCACCCCACCTGACGGCGCAGCCGCACCAGCGTGCCCGTCGACCGCTCCCGCTGCCCCTCCAGCACCCGCCTGATCGCCGCGACCACCCGCTCATCGGCCCGCCCCACCGCCGACCGCTCCCTCACCACCCGCCCGTCCACCAACCCCCACAAGCCCTCGCGGCGGTAGCGCGCCCGCATCCGGCGCACCGTCGCCGCACCCGCCGCCCAGCCCGCCGCCGTCAACTCCTCGGCCTTCGCCCCCTCCCGCTGCGCCAGACTCCGCGTCGCCGGATCGAACTGCTCACGCGGACAACCCCGCCCGACCGCATCCGGGAAGCCCGTCTCCACCTCCCGCACATGCCGCTGCCACGCCAGCGCCCGCTCCCGCACCTCCGCCGGCAACGACTCCCACAGCCCGAACGGCGCCACCTTTCCCGGCGCGCGCCCGCCTTCCACTGCGAACGACGGGTCGGCGCACAGGTAGGGCAGCAACACGACCGCCGAGGCCCCCTCACCACTCACCAGCGTGACCCGGGCTCCTTCCAGCACGACCACCGTCCACATCCGCCCGTCGAAGCGAACCCGCGCCCCGACCTCGACAACCGCCTGCGTCACGCCGCCTCGTCCTCCTGCCGGGCGACCCAGACGACGGCGCGCTCATGCAGCGGCTCGTCCAGCCGCACCCGCAGCACACCCCTCCACAACGCGTGAAAAAGCGCAGGCCACACGGCGATCGGGTCACCCAACTCCCGCACCACGTCCACCGCCGCCCGCGGACTGCCGAACGCCGCCACCAGAGCGGGCATCCACGGCCCCACGGCGCACCGGGGATGCCGGTAACCGGCCAGCCACCGCACATTGGCCACCAGCACCGGATCCGGCGGCTCCGCGAGCCGGTAGGACCAGCCCGCTGCCTCGGCGGCAGCCGCCACAACCCGTGCCCGCGCCGCCAGCCGGACAGAGGGCCCGCTGCGTCCGGCACAGTCGAGCAACAGGCCCCCGCCGTCCTGAAGCCTGGCCATCAGCTGCGGTGCATGACCGACGACCCTGCCTCCTTCTTCAGGCCACACCAGTTCCACCGGCCGGCAGGCCAGCGCCACCACCGCCGGATCCCGGTCCAGCAGCATGAGCGCGGTCCGCATGACACCGGACCCGTACGCCACCAGCCGCCCGGTCGTCGACGACCACCACCAGCCCGGAGCCACACGCCGCCCGGGCCGGACCGGGAAAGGGCGTACCGCAGGACTCTCCTCGAAGACGACGTCCTGCGCAGCCTCAAGCCACGGGACCTGACGCGAGCACCCCCAAGGGTCTCGAAAACGCACATCGATCAGACCGGCATCTACAGCCGCACCATCTTCGCGTCGCACAGCACCACCCGTACTGTGCCGCTCGACGATGCGGCACCCGCCCCCGAGCACCACGGACGATGCGGCCTCCTGGCCGCTGTCGATGATCACGCACTCCACACAACGCCATGCCTGACCTGCCGCGCAGGAGAACCGGCCGGTAACCGCAACATCGGTGCAACCACCCAGACGTTGGGCCGCGCGCGGCCCCAGGATGCCGCGACCGGGCACCGGCGTCAGTGCAGAGTCCCGCACTTTCACGTTCCCCTTGCAGGCCGTGGTGTCAGTCCTCGCCCTTACCCAGGGCAAACACCGCGGCCAAGACGGGAGCACTGGGCCACCTCCTCAAGCGCCACCCCGGAGCCGACGCCTGCGGCGGCGGGGTGCAGCACGGCCCGGTCGATCAGCTCGGCACTCTGACTGAGGTGCTCCGCAGAATGCGGGCCACCTTGTCGGGGCCGCTGTGTACACCGCGCAGCGCAGCTCCACCAACTGTTTGCGCGTAGTGTCGCCGCCGCCTGCTGCTCTGGCCATCGTGGCAGGTGCTGTTCCCGCTTCAGCCGCCACGGATATCAGGTGCGGCGGACAGCTCTTCCTCCGATGCCATAACCCCGCACCTTTAACCAGAAACTTCCCCCACTCAGCAACCTTGGCGCGTCCAGTCCAATCCCAGCGCGGCGAGCGCGGCGAGTTTGTCGCCGGTGAGCTTGGCACGCCTGCTCTTGGTATTGCTGAGAAACACACCAAGCCGGACCTCGGTGCCGTCCTCCAGCCGTTCTACGTGCCCCCTAGGCACCGTCAGGTGCCCTTCCCGGGCCTTGTACTGCGCCAGGCCCGCAACGCCGCGCTCGAAGGCGCTCACGGGCGCCGTGGACGGCTTCGCGGAGGGTGTCTCCGGCTGCGGGGCGGGCGGTGTGATGCCGAGCTGTTCCAGGCGTTCGCACTGCCCGTCCGACAAAGCCTCCCAGACCTCCGGCTTCCGTTGCCGGGCCAGCCACTTCCCGATGTCCATTCCGTGCACGGTGAGGCCGGGGAAGACGTCGGCCTGCCCCTCTTCGTCGCGCACGAGCTCACGCAGCGCGGCGTAGTGCCGCTGCCACTCCGCCGGCCATGCCGGGTTCCAGTCCTCGTCCACGGCTTCCAACGCTGTCTTCCACTCGGGATGTCCGTCGAGGGCACCCGGCCGCCGCAGATTCGAAAGCCATTGCCCCACCGGCCGGTCCAGCATCGTCGCAGGCCGGGGCGCACACAGCGTCCAGTGCTGCTCGTAGTAAGCCCTGGCAGCTTCGAGGTTCTCCTGGAACCGCTCATCCGCGAGGCTCCACACCATGCCGAGCTTCTCCAGCCGCTGGGCACGCAGACCGGTCATCTGCCCCGCCCCGTAAGCCCTTCGTTGCTCTGCGACCCATGCCCCAAGGGGATAGGGGCCGGGCGGCTCCTTGTGACCGTAGGGCACTCGGGCGTTCCCGACCCGCTCGACGTACGCCTTCAGTTTCGCCCAGCCGCGGGCCCAGTCCTGGCGTTCGGTGTCGATCACGTTGAAGCTAACCCAGTCCGCGACCATCACGGGATCCCTGGGGGCAGCAAAACGGAGCAGCAGCCGTGATTCCTCCTCACCCTCCTCCGGGGCCACACCAATATCCACGGAAGGCTGCGCAACATCTTTCTGCGGCTCCTGAGGAATGGCCAGCAACTCGACGGCCTCTTCGTCATGAGCCCGTAGCCCAGCCAAAACCTTTACAAGCGGCCGATACGACCCCGAAGTGAACATGTCTTCCGGTGTTTCTCCGGGCTGAAGAAACACCGGCACGATCAAAGAGGCGAGTTTGCCTTCCCCAGGCTTTTGGCGGAGTGCCCGGCCGATTGCCTGGACGATGTCGTGCGGGGCGCCCTTCGGGTCCAGCAGGGCAACGCTGTCCACGCTTCTGATGTCGACCCCCTCGCCCAGGACACGACAGTTGGACAGCACGGCCCGCTGCGCGGTGGACCCGAAGGAACCAAGAACATCCCGCCGACGCTCAGGAACGTGCTCGCCACACAGCCAGTCCGCCCAGACCCTCGGCGGGTACGTTCCCGGCTGGTCCGCATGCAGCTTGGCCGCAACGCCTTCGAGGCCCTCCGCGTACGCCTGCGCCTCTATCGTCCGGTGGTGGAAGGTGATGCATGTCGACAGATCATGCTGCGCCATCGCGTGCAGCAGCGCCGCCTGAAGCGCCCCGAGCCGCTGCCCCCGCACCTCCTCGCTGCGCCGCTCCTCACCCATCAGCCGCTCCGGCGTGACGAGGGGGTCCTGGAGCTCGAGAACGATGATCTGATACCGGGCCAGCAGGCCCCGGGAGACGGCAGATGCCAAGCTGAGCTTGTACAGGACGGGCCCGAACACGGCCTCGTCGTCCATGGAAGCCGCCATCTCCCGCGGCAGCGGGTCACGTACTCCCTCGGCGACCTCACGGTTGAGCCGCTCTTCCCAGATCCGCGGTGTAGCGGTCAGGTACAGCCGACGGTAGGCAGGGATCACAGTCTGGTTGTGTACGTCGGCCCATGCCTTACCCATCGAGCCGGAAGTCCTGTGAGCCTCATCAACCACCGCGAGGTCTACGGGATCAAGCTTCTGGCCGTAGACGCCCTCGAAAGCCTCCGCCAGGACACCCAAGCTGGCGTACGTCGCGTACATGGTGACCGGCCCCTGGCCGTGCCACAGCGCCAACTGCACCGGGTTCGTCGTGGAGCGCACCTTCAGATTCCACAGCTCCGGATCGTCCTGGAGCGAACACACCGCAACCGCCGGCCCCCGATGCCCGGCGTCATGCCACGCCTGCACCGTCTGCGAGAGAAGGTCCAGCGTCGGCACCAGCACCAGCACCCGCCCGCGCGGCACGATCCGCCGCACCGCGGCGGCAGCCATGAGGGTCTTCCCGGTCCCGCACGCGGCATGAACCTGCCCCCGCACACCATCCGCGGGAATCCCACCCCGGGGAGCATCCAAGCCCCGCACGATGGCATCCACAGCCTCGACCTGATGGGCACGCAGTTTCACGACCGCCCCCCTTCCCCCTCAGCCTCCAGCCCCGCGCCGGACGACAGGAACCGCTCCAGCAGGCGCCGCGCCGGCTCATGGTCGTAGCGGTGCGCGACCTGCAAAGGAGTCTCGCCGGCTGCTGTGCGCAGCCGCGGATCAGCGCCGTAGGCCAACAGGATTGCTGTAGCAGTCGTGTTCAGCGGATGACCCGACTGAAGGTGGCTGTCTCCTTCAAGCTCTATGGCATGAGTGAGAAGCGTAAAACCGAAACACATCTCGTTCGGGTCAGCCCCAGCATCCAGCAGCGCGGTGAGCGTCTCCCACTCGCTCATCTCCACAGCCTGATGCACAGGCGTCCATCTCTCGACTTCATTGATCGCCATCATCATGAAATCTCGATCCACGATCTTCTCCCGCCCTACGATCGGCTGCCTCCTCTTGCGAGGAGTTCACTGCGTGATGGATAGCTGAGAATCAGCTAGGGAGCCATGGCGCAGCGTCTCCAAACTCTACACAGTGGGATACTGTGATGCAGCATCCCACAAACTATCCTTCGAACGGAACCGATGACCCGTCGTCAGTTCACCTCCCCACCGTTGGCCGAGGATCTGGAGCTGGGTGACTTCATAGACTGCAAAGACGACGGATCTTTCGGGGCGGAGCGCAGCAGAGCCCGGCTAACGCGGTAGAAATTGACGTTACGTCAGATCTATGGCCAGCTCCGGGGCAGTGAGTCAGGATGCCAGACCTTACACAGCTCACAACCTGATGCACCCTCATCCCTTGCTGCCCGGCGAAGCCGGTAGGGCGGGAGCGCAGCGGACGCCCACAGTTCCCGCTTGCGGGAACTGTATTCTTTTCCGCGTGGAGCGAAGCGGAACGCAGCAATTCCCGCTTGCGGGAATTAGTTAAAAGCGCGCAGCGCTTTTACGGAAATCCGCTTGCGGATTTCATGAATTCGCGAAGCGAATTCCAATATGCCCCGGCTTGCCGGGGCATATCCCGCTCCGCGGG
>NZ_BBYG01000030.1 GCF_001184025.1 Streptomyces maremycinicus | reverse complement strand
ACCCCGCATGACCGTGACCGCACCCCACGACCTCTACGAACTCGGTGACGCGCCCGAACCGGGCACCGTGCCACGGAAGATGTACGCCTCGCTGATCCGCCGGGAGCGCTACGGGCAGCCCGTCGACGCGTTCCGCACCGAGGTGGTCGACGTCCCCCCGGTCCGCCGTGGCCAGGTACTGGTCAAGGTGATGGCGGCCGGCGTCAACTACAACAACGTCTGGGCGGCGCTCGGCAAGCCGCTCGACGTGATCGCCGCCCGGCAGAAGGCCGGTGCGGTCGAGGACTTCCACATCGGCGGCTCCGACCTGTCGGGCATCGTGTGGGCGGTCGGAGAGGACGTCAAGGGCGTTCGGCTCGGGGACGAGGTCGTCGTGCTCGCCAGCCGCTGGGACGAATCGGCCGAGGACATCCGCCTCGGCGGTGACCCGGCCGCGTCCGTCAGCCAGCGGGTGTGGGGCTATGAGGAGAACTACGGCTCCTTCGCCCAGTTCGCGGTCGTCGACGACTACATGTGCCACCGCAAGCCCGCCCGCCTGTCCTGGGCGGCCGCCGCCTGCTACATGGCGACCGCGGCCACCGCCTACCGGCAGTTGTTCGGCTGGGACCCGCACACCGTCCGCCCCGGCGACCCGGTGCTGATCTGGGGCGGCGCCGGTGGCCTGGGCAGCATCGCCATCCAGCTCGTCCGGCACGTCGGCGGCATCCCGGTCGCCGTCGTCTCCAGCGAGGAACGCGGCGCGTTCTGCATGCGGCTCGGCGCCCAGGGCTGGATCGACCGGCGCGACTTCGACCACTGGGGCCGGATGCCCGATACCTCCGACGACGCCGCGATGAGCCGCTGGCTGTCCGGTGCGCGGGCCTTCGGACGGCGCTTCTGGGACGTGCTCGGCGAGCGGCGCAGCCCCCGCATCGTGCTGGAGCACTCCGGAGCCGACACCATCCCCACCTCTCTCTACCTGTGCGACAACGCGGGCATGGTCGTCATCTGCGGCGGCACCACCGGCTACAACGGCGACATCGATCTGCGGTTCCTGTGGATGCGGCAGAAGCGGCTCCAGGGCTCGCACGCCGCCTGCGCCCGCGAGGCCCGGGAGATCACCCGGCTGATCGACCGGGGTGCCATCGACCCGTGTCTGTCCCGGACCTTCGGTTTCGACGAGATCGGCCTGGCCCACCAACTCATCCACGAGAACCGCCACCCGATGGGGAACATGGCGGTCCTGGTCAACGCGTCGGAGTAGAGCGTGCGGTTGCCGGGCCGTCCGACAGGACTCCGGCACGGTCGCGGCTCGTGCGCGTTGCCCTGAGATGTGCTCGTGGCGGTCCGTACGCATGACAGGAGCGGGGCCCTGGTGCAGATACCAGGGCCCCGCGTGGAGTTGTCGCGTGCCGACACCCGGGCTGACGGAGCGGGTCGGCACAGGGGAGTCGCGAATCGTGGTGAGGGCCGCCAGTGACGCGCTGGTCTTCGCTCTCAGCGCGCAGAAGTGCCACGGACAGCCCCCGACATGGCAGGGCGGCCCCCGACAGCTCAGGGCGGCGGTCTCCGGGCGGTCAGGGCACAGGCGGCGGCTGTCACACCCGTACCGGCGTCACAGTCCGTCGGCCGTGCCGGCCTCGCGGACACCGGCCGGGCCCCGGCCACCGGGGGAGCGGTGGCCGGGGCCCGTGGCCGGCGGCCGGGGGGACCGCGGGGAGGCGCGCGACCTCAGGTCCGCAGGAGCTTCTTGACGATCTTCCCGGCGGGGTTGCGGGGCACCTGCTCGATGAACTCCACCCGCCGCGGCCTCTTGTAGGGGGCGAGCAACCCCGAGATGTGGCCCAGCAGTTCCCGGGCGCCGGTGTCCGGCTCGGCCACCACGTACGCCAGCGGCACCTCGCCGTAGTCCTCGTCCGCCATCCCGACGACCGCCGCGTCCCGTACCGCAGGGTGGCTCATCAGGGCGCGCTCGATCTCCGAGGGGTAGACGTTCTGGCCGGCCCGGATGATGACGTCCTTGGTGCGGTCCACGAGGTGGATGCGTCCGGCCTCGTCCACGAACCCCAGGTCCCCGGTCCTGATCCACCCGTCGAGGTCGATCTCCCGCGTGGCCTGCGGATCGTTCCAGTAGCCCTGCATCACACCGGGTCCGCGCACCACGATCTCGCCGATCTCGCCGCTCGGCGACGGCGTCCCGTCCGGGCCCACCGCGCGCGCGGACATACCCGGGATCACGCGGCCGCAGGGGATGCGCGCGGTGGTGTCCCCGGGCGCGGGGTGCTCGTCGGGGCCGAGGGTGACGAACGGGCCGCCGACCTCCGTCATGCCGTACACCTGCCGGAAGCCGCAGCCGAGGCGCCGTACGGCCTCCTCGTACACGTCGAGCGGCATGGGGGCGGCGCCGTACAGGATCTCCCGGAGGGTGGACAGGTCGGCGCGGTCGGCGCCCTTGGCCTGGAGCATGAAGCGCACCATCTGCGGGACCATCCACATGTGGGTCGCCCGGTGCCGTTCCACCGCGGCCAGCGCCCGCTGCGGGGTGAAGCCCGGCATGAGCACGATGGTGGCGCCCGTCGCCATGTAGGTCAGGGACACCACCATGCTGCCGTGGTACAGCGGGCAGCAGTTGACCATCACGATGTCGTCGGTGGGCCTGGCCTGCACCAGCCAGCCCAGGGCGATGGCGCGGAAGGAGGCGCTGTCGACCGTGACGCCCTTGGCCCGCCCGGTGGTCGCCGAGGTGTGCAGCACGGCCACCGGATCGGTGTCGGCCACGGGCGGCAGCTCCCGCCGCGCCGCCACACTGCCCAGTGCCTCGAAGGCCGGCTTGTCGAACGCCATCGTGATCCGTACAGAGGCGGGCAACTCCGGCTGTCGGTCGAGCAGTTCGGACTCGCCGAACACAGCGACCGCGCCGACGCGCGCCACGATGTCGGCGACCTCGGGCACGGCCAGGCTGTGGTTCAGCGGGACGAACAGCGCGCCGAGGCGGGCGAGCGCGAAGTAGGTCTCCAGCACCTCGATCCGGTCCTTGGAGAGCACGGCGACACGGTCACCGTGCTCGATCCCCAGCTCCGCGAATCCCCGCGCGAGTTCGAGCGTACGGTCGTGGAAACCGGCCCAGGTGACCGCGCGCCGCTCGTCGACCAGCGCCGTCCGCCCGGGGAAGCACTGCCGGTTGCGTTCCAGCAGCTGCGTGAGCCACATCAGGCACCGCCACCGGCACCGGCCGCGGACCGCTCGGCCACGAAACGCTCGTAGTCGGCGATCGTCTGAAGCTTCTCCATGTCGTCCGCGGTGATCTCCACTCCGGCCCGCTGCTCGACCAGCAACACCAGCCGCACCAGGTCCCCGGAGTCGATGCCGCTCGCGGCGAGGTCGAGGTCGTCACCGACCCGGGCGGCGTCGGCGAACTCCTCCGTGCCGGTCAGCTCGACCAGCAACTCCCTGACGGTGCTCATGGTTACCCCTTTCACCCGGCAGGCCGACCGCCGAGCGCATCGCGTCCTTCGCCTGTCACCCGAACAAGAGGCCCCAGCGCCGGACCGCAATCCCCGCACCCCCGCGTGACGTTTGTCACGCGCCCCATCCGGCCCGCCGGGGGATTGCGGGCCTCCCGCACGGCCTCTTTCCCAGACGCAGGCCGCGCCCGATCCACCGGGCGGGGCGGGCGCCACGGCGCCCGGTGAGCACCGAAGGAGTGATGCCAGTGCCCAGGCGACGGGTCCGGTCCAGGGGTGCGTACGTCCCCGCCCCGGCGCGGACCGGCCGGGGAGGCGCGGCATGAGCGCGGCGGAGCCCGCCGCCACCGCGGCCGACGGCGAGGACGAGCTGACGGCGAGGTTCGAGGCGCTCGTCGGCGCCGGTGAGGCCGTCGAACCGCGCGACTGGATGCCCGACGGCTACCGCCGCATGGTGCTCCGGCAGCTCGCGCAGCACGCCCACTCCGAGATCATCGGCATGCAGCCGGAGGGCGCCTGGCTCACCCGGGCGCCGTCCCTGCACCGCAAGTCGGTGCTCATCGCCAAGGTCCAGGACGAGGCCGGCCACGGTCTGTACCTGTACTCCGCCGCCGAGACGCTGGGCGTGGACCGCGCCGACCTGCTGGACGCCCTGCACCAGGGCCGCCAGCGTGCCTCGGCGACCTTCGACCATCCCGCGCTGACCTGGGCCGACACCGGCACCATCGCCTGGCTGACGGACGGCGCCGCCGTCATCAACCAGGCCCCGCTGTGCCGTACGTCGTACGGACCCTACGCACGGGCCATGCGGCGCGTCTGCCAGGAGGAGGCCTTCCACGTACGGCAGGGCTACGACCTGCTGCGCGCCCTGTGCGAGGGGACACCGGAACAGAAGGCGATGGCGCAGGACGCGGTGGACCGCTGGTGGCTGCCGGCCGTGGCGCTGATGTTCGGCCCGCCCGACACCGAGGCGGGCGGCGCCGACGCGCGCACCGCGGCGGTCGGTGCCGCGGTCTCGCGCCGCGCCATGGCCTGGGGCATCAAGCGGCACACCAACGACGAACTGCGCGCGCGGTTCGTCGACAGCTGCGTCCCGCAGGCCGAACGCCTCGGCCTGACCCTGCCCGACCCGGCTATCCGCTGGAACGAGGAACGCGGCCACTACGACTTCACCCCGGTCGACTGGGACGTCTACCGGCGCGCGCTCGGCGAGGACACGCACTGGGCCCGGCAGCGCGTCGCCCACCGGCGCGCGGCGCACGAGGACGGCGCCTGGGTACGGGAGGCCGCCGCCGCGTACGCCGCCCGCACCCCGGACGGCGACGGGGCGGCCGGCCAGGACGCCGGTGCGCACGGGCACGGGCAGGAGCGCGGCCAGCACCGCACGGAGGTACGGGCATGAGCGGCGGACAGCCGGATGGCACCCCGGTGGCGCGGCCGGAGGGCGTCCCCGCGTCCTGGGAGGTCTTCCTGCGGCCCCGGCGCGGACTCTCCCACCAGCACGTGGGCTCGGTACGCGCCTACGACCCGGACACCGCCCTGCTCAGGGCACGTGACCTCTACACCCGCCGGGGCGACCCGCTGTCGCTCTGGGTGGTCCGCTCGGACGCGGTGCACACCGCCTCCCCGGACGAACGCGACCCGTACTTCGCCAACGCGCGGCACAAGCCGTACCGGTACCCCCAGCAGTTCGTGCCGCTGACGACCGAGAGGAGCCCCGACGATGGCCACGACGACTGAGCGGGCGACCGCCACCGAGGCGGACGGCCGCACCGACCCCCGGCTCGCCGTCCAGCTGCTCCGCCTCGGCGACGACGCCCTCGTCCTCGGCCAGCGGCTGTGCCAGTGGATCACCCGGGCGCCCACCATCGAGGAGGACCTGGCGCTGTCCAACATCGCCCTCGACCTCGTCGGCCAGGCCCGGCAGTTGCTCACCCTCGTCGGCCGCCTCGACGGCACCGGACGCGACGAGGACGACCTCGCCTTCGCCCGGACCGACCGCGAGTTCACCAACGCCCTGCTGACCGAGCTGCCCAACGGCGACTTCGCGGCCACCGTCGCCCGGCAACTCGTGTACACCCACTACGCCGTGGCGTACTACGGGGCGCTCGGCGGCTGCGCGGACCCCGAACTGGCCGCGTTCGGACAGCGGGCCGCCAAGGAGACCGCCTTCCACCGGCTGCACGCCGACACCTGGACCGAACGCCTCGGCCTCGGGACCGCCGAGAGCGCCCGCCGCATGCAGGAGGGCCTCGATCACGTATGGGCGTACACGGCGGAACTCTTCGACGAGGACGACCTGCTGCGCGACCTCGCCGCCGCCGGAACGGCCCCCTCGCCCGCCCCGCTGCGCCCGGGATGGGAGCGGAGCACCACAGAGGTGATCACCCGGGCCGGACTCACCGTGCCGTCCCCCCGCTGGCGGGCCCGGGGCGGCCGTGCGGGCCTGCACACCGAGGAGTTCGCGTCCCTGGTCGCCGAACTCCAGTCGGTGCGCCGCCAGTTCCCCGGAGGCACCTGGTGAACGCCGCCACGGCCCTCGCGGCATCGGAGATCCGTGCCCGGGTGGAGGCGCTGCCGGACCCGGAACTGCCCTTCATCGCCCTCGGCGACCTCGGAGTGATCGGCTCGGTCGGCCCGGCCGCCGACGGACGCCTCGAGGTGGAGTTCACCCCCACCTACCTGGGCTGCCCGGCACTGGCCGCCATCGCCTCCTCGATCCGCGAGGTCCTGACGGACGGCGGCCACCCCGACGCCCGGGTACGGCAGGTGCTGTCCCCGGTGTGGACGACGGACCGCATCACCGCGGCCGGCCGCGCCAAGCTCGCCGCCCACGGCATCGCCCCGCCCGCGCCCGCACCGGGGGACGGCCCGGTCCTCGTCCGGCTGACCGGGGTTCCTTGCCCGCACTGCGGTTCCCGGGCCACCCGGCCGCACAGCGCGTTCGGCCCCACCCGCTGCCAGTCGATGCTGCGCTGCACCGCCTGCCGCGAGCTCTTCCCCCACCTGAGCGCGCTATGAGGACACGCCCGAACCCCGTCCTCGCGCCCGACGGCACCCGCCGGCGAACCGGCTGGCACCGGCTCCCGGTCACCGCCGTCCAGCACCTCACCGGCGACGCCGTCGCCGTCACCCTGGACGTACCTGACCCCCTCCGCGCCACCTTCGCGCACCGGCCCGGGGAGCACGTCGTCGTCCGGCACCGCCGCTCGGGCGAGGAACTGCGCCGCAGCTACTCGGTGTGCCCGCCACCCGAGGATCCCGGCGCGCTGCGGCTGGTGATCAAGCGGGGCGCCCCGGACGGCTTCGGCGCGTACGCGCTGACCCGGCTTGCACCCGGCGACCGCCTCGAACTCTCCGCGCCCGCCGGGGCCTTCGCCCTGCCCGAGCTGTCCGGAGCCCACCACGTGCTGATCGCGGGCGGCTCCGGCATCACCCCGCTCGCGGCCATGGGCGCGAGCGCGCTGCGCACCGACCCCACCTGCCGGGTCCACCTCGTCCACTCGGTGCCCACGGCCGCGGACGCCCTGCTCGCCGACGAACTCGCCCTGCTCAAGGACGCGTTCGTCGACCGGTTCACCGTGCTCCATCTGCTGACCCGCGAAGGACGCCCGCCCCTGGACGGCCGGATCGACGCCGAGCGCCTGCCCCGGCTGCTCGCCGCGCTGGACGTCCGGCCGGGCCCGGACACCACCTTCGCGCTGTGCGGCCCGGCCGGTCTGATCGCCACCGTCCGACGGGCGCTGAAGGACGCGGGAGCCGACCCGGCCCTGGTCCGCTCCGAACTGTTCGCCCTCGGCGACACCCCACCGCTCCCGCCCGTACCGAGCACCCCGCCCGTACCCGGTGCCGTACCCGGCGCGCCGCGCGCCCGTGAGGGCACCCGGATCACCGCCCTCTACGACGGCCACCGCCGGGTCGTCACCGCCGGACCGCGGGACCCCGCCCTCCTCGACGCGCTGCTGCGCGACCACCCGGACGTGCCGTACGCCTGCCGCGAGGGCATCTGCGGCAGCTGCCGGGCCAAGGTCCTCACCGGCGAGGTCACGACCGGCCCCCAGTACGCCCTCGACGCCGGGCAACTGGCCGCCGGCTACACGCTCACCTGCCGCGCCAGGCCCCTCGGCGGCGAGGTCACCGTCGACTTCGACGCATGACATGACGGCACCCGCCCCGGCCACCACCCACCCCAGCAGAAGGAGAAAACGATGACCACCCCCCTGCGGCACGCGGGCAGGACCGCGCTGGTCACCGGCGGCAGCCGCGGCATCGGCCGGGCCGTCGCCCGCCGGCTGGCCGGCGAGGGCGCCCTCGTGGCCGTCCACTACGGACACGACCACGAGGCCGCCGAGCGCACCGTCAAGGAGATCGAGACCGACGGCGGACGCGCCTTCCCGGTCCACGCCGAACTGGGCGTGCCCGGTGACGCCGACACCCTGTGGACGGCCTTCGACCACGCCCTCGCCGGGCAGGACGCCGTCCCAGGCCTGGACATCCTCGTCAACAACGCCGGCATCACCGTCCCGCGCCGGATCGCGGACGTCACCGAGGACGACTACGACCGGGCGTTCGCGATCAACACCAGAGCGCCGTTCTTCATCATCCAGCGCGCTCTGGACCGGCTGCGCGACGGCGGCCGGATCGTGAACGTCTCCTCGGTCGCCACGCGCGTCGCCTTCCCGCCGATCATCGCCTACACCATGACCAAGGCCGCCCTCGACTACCTCACCCTGGCCCTCGCCCAGGAACTGGGACCGCGGGGCATCACGGTGAACAGCGTCGCGCCCGGCTACACCGAGACGGAGATCAACCCGACGCTCGCCGTCCCGGAGATCCGCCGACGGTACGAGGCTGCTTCCGTGTTCGGCCGGCTCGGCGCCCCCGCGGACATCGCCGACGTCGTCTCCTTCGTGGCGAGCGACGACGCCCGCTGGGTGACCGGCCAGTGGATCGACGTCTCCGGCGGAGTCCACCTCGGTCCGTGAGCCCCGCGCCCGTCCCGCCGCGCCGCCCGCGGCAGCAACAGGAGGCCCTCACCATGAACGACGGCACGTCCGCACCGGCCCGGGCCGCGGACGACTCACTCACCCGGCCCTTCGACGGGGCCAGCCCCTACGACGCCTATGTGCACGCGTCCGTCCTGAACAACCTCCAGCAACCCCTCACCGAGGCGCCCGACGAGATGGGTTTCGTCGTCACCACCCAGGTGATGGAGCTGTGGTTCACCCTGATCGTCCACGAGTGGCGCAGCGCCGGCACGGCCTTCGCCAAGGACGACCTGGACGCCGCCATGGACGCCCTGACCCGCAGCCGCCGCGCCCTGACCGCCCTCAACGCCGCCTGGGCGCCCCTGGCATCGCTGACCCCCGCCCGCTTCAACGGCTTCCGGGCCGCCTTCGGCAAGGCCTCGGGATTCCAGTCCGCGATGTACCGGCAACTGGAGTTCCTGCTCGGCGACAAGTCCGAGGCGATGCTCCGCCTGCACCGGGGCGACCCCGACGTGCACGAGGCGCTGAGCGAGACCCACCGCCAGCCGTCCCTGTACGACGAGGTGCTGGGCTGTCTGCACCGGCGGGGGCTGCCGGTTCCGGAGCACGTCAGGGAGCGCGACGTGAGCGCGCCCTACACGTCGGACCCGGGCGTCGTGGAGGTGTGGCGGCTGATCTACTCCGGCCCCCAGCACCATCCGCTGCTCGGCCTCGGCGAACTGCTCACCGACATAGCCGAACTCGTCCTGCGCTGGCGCTTCGACCACGTCATGGTCGTCCGCCGGGCCATGGGCACCAAGAGCGGAAGCGCGGGCTCGACCGGCCTCGCCTGGCTCGAACAGCGCGCGAACAGGCCGGTCTTCCCGGAGCTGTGGGAGGTGCGCGGTGGGGTCTAGGGTGATCTCCGCCTTCGCGGCGGAGGAGGAGCAGCGGGTACTGAGCCTGAAACCGGTGCTGGCACCGGCGCACGGCCGCTACGGCGACCACCCGCACCAGGCCTACGACGCCTGGCCGGCCGAAGACCCCGGCGCCCCCCTGGTGATCCTGCTGCACGGCGGCTACTGGCGCTACGACCGTATGCACCTCACTCCTTTCGCCGCCTACCTCGCCGAGCAGGGCTTCGACGTGCTGCTGCCGGGCTTCCGCCGCTCCGGCGGGGCCGGCGGCCATCCCGAGACGTTCGACGACGTGGCCCGGATCGTGGACACCCTTCCCGCCGGGCGGCCCTACCTCCTGGCCGGCCACTGTTCCGGCGGGCATCTGGCCCTGTGGTGCGCGGCGCGCGGCCTGCTGCCCGCCGGCTCCCGCTGGCACACCGGCACCCTCCCGACCGGCGTGCTCGCACTCGCCCCGATCACGGACCTCGCGGCCACCCGCCGGGACGGCCTCAGCAACGACGCGGCCGTCCAGCTCCTCGGGGGAGAGGCCGTGTTCGAGGAACGGCTGCCCGCCGTCGACCCCCTCACCCTGCTGCGCGGGGCCGGTACCACCGGCGTGCCCACGGTGCTGCTGCACGGAGCCGTGGACGAGGAGGTCCCGCTCACCCAGTTCACCGACTACGCGGCCGTGCACGAGGACCTGAGGACGGTCGTGCTGCCCGGCACCGGCCACTACACCCTCATCGAGCCCGGCGCCCCCGCGGCCCGCGCGGTCGCCGACACCCTGTGGGAGATGTCCGCCCGCTTCGCCGCACCGCGCGCCGGCACCGACACGGCGCCCGCACCCCGCACCGATACCGGCACCACTCCAGGGAAGGCCACGCACCCATGAACGCCGCCACCGCGCTCGAGGACCGGGCCGCCCGCGCCGACGCCGAGGACCCCCTGGCCCCGCTGGCCGAGCGGTTCGTCCTCCCGGAGGGCGTCATCTACCTCGACGGCAACTCCCTGGGCCCGCTGCCCGCCGCCGTCCCGCCCGCCCTCGCGGACGTCGTGGCCCGCCAGTGGGGCACCGGCCTGATCGGCTCCTGGAACGACAGCGGCTGGTGGGACGCGCCCCTGCGGATCGGCGACACCATCGGCCGCCTCGTCGGAGCCGCGCCGGGGCAGACGGTGGCGGGCGACTCCACCAGCGTCCAGCTGTTCACCGCGCTCAGCGCGGCCACCGCGCTGCGCCCCGACCGGCCCCTGCTGGTCACCGATCCCGGCCACTTCCCCACCGACCGCTACCTCGCCGATGCCGTCGCCCGCCGCGGCGACGCCCTGGAGGTGCGCCGGATACCCCCGGCCGACCTGGAGAAGTTCCTCGCCGACGAGGGCTCCCGGGTGGCGGCGGTCAGCTACTCGCCGGTCGACTTCCGCACCGGGGAGCTGTGCGACATGGCCGCGCTGACCGAGGCCACGCACCGGGCCGGCGCCCTCGCGGTGTGGGACCTGTGCCACGCCGCCGGGGCGATGCCGCTGCACCTCGACGCCCTGGAGGTGGACCTCGCCGTCGGCTGCGGCTACAAGTTCCTCAACGGCGGCCCCGGCGCGCCCGCCTGGCTCTACGCCGCCCGCCGTCACCACGACGCCCTCGACACCCCGCTGACCGGCTGGAACGGCCATGCGAGCCCCTTCGCCATGGACCGGGACTACACACCCGCTCCCGGCATCGCCCGCGCCCGAATCGGCACCCCGCCCATCCTGTCCCTGCTCGCCCTGGAGGCGGCCCTCACCGTCTTCGAGGACGTGGACCTGGCACAACTGCGCGCGAAGAGCGTGTCGTTGACGGAGTTCTTCCTGACCTGCGCCGAGGAACTGTTCACGCCGCTGGGCATCACCCCGGTGACACCCCGCGACGCGGCCCGCCGGGGCAGCCATGTGTCCCTGCGCCACCCGCACGCCCTCGGCCTGACCCGGGCCCTGGCGGACCGGGGCGTCGTCATCGACATGCGCGCCCCCGACCTGCTCCGCTTCGGCGTCAACGCGCTCTACACCACCCACACCGAACTGCTCACGGCCGCACAGCGCTTGAGCACCATCGTGCGCGACTCCTCCTACGACCCCGCACCCGCACGATCGGGCCCGGTCACCTGAGCGCTCCTCACGACATCGCCGACACGCCGACACGCCGGCTCACGGGAGCCCTCCAGAGGCGGACGCGCTCTTCGATCCTCGCCAGAGCCCCGGGCACCAGCGACGGTCATCTCGTCCCCCCCACACGCGGCCCACGCAGGCGTCAAAGGCTGGTCAGTGCTTGGGGCGACGTGTTTTTGATCATCGTGTTGGTCCATCGCGTCTGCCGCAGTGTCTGGGGATGACAGGAGGACGCGAGCGTGAGCAGCCGGTGTCGCGAGAGGCCTGCACCGCGGCACGGCTGCCCCACGGATCACCGATCCGGTCCACCGCAGACTCCATCGCGCCCTCCGACCGTCACCCCCGGAAGACCCGTCACCGGTACCCCTCCTCCGTCGGTACCTGACCCGGCCCTGCCGACCGGCGCCACCCAGGACGCGCCCCCGCGCGCTCACTGCCCGGCGGTGCCGGCGGAGGCTGACCGCAACGGACGTGCAGCTCCAGCCCGAGTCGAACCTGTGATCGAATAGGTGGGGGGAGACCCCGCGCCCCACGTCGACGGCGCTTCCCCGCGGGTGCACAGGGGTACCCGGCGGCCATGAACGACAACAAACCTAAGGCTCTCGTCACGGGTGCCTCGAGCGGCATCGGGTTCGAACTGGCCAGGCAATTCGCCGAGAACGGATACGACGTGCTGCTGACCGCGGAGGACGGTGAGCTGCACCTGGCGGCGGACGAGATCCGTGCCCACGGAGCGGCGGTCACGGCCGTCCGGGCGGACCTCGCGGAACCGGGCGGAGTGGACCGGTTGTACGCCGCGGTCACCGCCGAGGGGCGACCGCTGGCCGCAGCGGCACTCAACGCCGGCGTGGGGAAGGGCGGGCCGTTCGTCGAGAACGACATCGAGGACGAGATCCGGATCATCGATCTCAACATCACCTCGACAGTACGGCTCGCCAAGCGGCTGCTGCCGGACATGGTCCGCAGGGGCGAGGGCAAGGTGCTGTTCACCTCGTCGATCGCGGCGACCATGCCCGGCTCCTTCCAGGCCGTGTACAACGCGTCCAAGTCGTTCGTGCAGTCCTTCGCGGAGGCTTTGCAGAACGAGCTCAAGGACTCCGGCGTCACCGTTACGTCCCTCATGCCGGGCCCCACGGAGACGGACTTCTTCCGACGCGCCGACATGCAGGACACCAAAGTCGGACAGCAGGAGAAGGACGACCCGGCCAAGGTGGCGAAGGACGGCTTCGACGCTCTCATGGCCGGCAGGAAGAAGGCCGTGGCCGGCTCGGCCAAGACCAAGGCGCAGGGCCTGGTTAACAGGATCCTCCCGGACAGCGCGAAGGCGGCCGCCCACCGGCGGATGGCGGAACCCGGGTCGGCCGAGGAAGGCACATCCGGAAGGTCCTGAGCGCCCCCGCCACCTGATGCCCCGGCGCCCCACCGATGCCCCTGACCCGCATCACACAGGTCGAAGGCGAGGTAGGCCGGTACCTCCACCGCGGGCCCATGGCTTCCCGGCGGTCAGGGGCATCCCGGTGGGCAGTGGCTTTCCGGCGGTCTCGGGCTTCCGAGGGTCCGGGGCATCCCAGCGGTCAGGGGTTTCCCTGCGGTCCGGGGCATCCCAGCGGCCCGGGGCATCCCGGGGGTTTCCCGGCGGATCCGGCCTCAGCGCCCGAGAGCGTCAGCCAGCTCCTTCTTGTTCATCGACGAACGGCCGTTGATGCCGCGCTTCTTCGCCTCCGCGTACAGCTGGTCCCTCGTCGGGCCCTGGGCGCCGCGGTGCGAGCGCTCGCCGCCCCGCTGGGGAGCGGACTTCGGGTCCCGCGTGGACGTCTTGCTCGCCGTCTTCGACTCGCCGGAGCGGGCCCGTTCCTTGTTCACGGTGCGCGCCGCGATCTCTTTCGCCCGGCTCTTCGAGGCGCCGCGCTTCTCGGCGCTGTCCTTGATGTGCTCGTACTGACGCTCACGCTTCGCACTGGATCCCTGCGGCATGACGCCCTCCTTTCAGGCCGTGCGGCCCGCTCGGTCGCACCGGCATTCCGGTTGTGTTTCCGCGTACCCGTCGTCCGGCGCTCCTCACCCGGCTCCGAGGCGGTGTTCATTCCATCTGATGTGGGGGTCCCGGGGTGTGCGAGCAGGCAGCCACCGAACGGATGAGGAGAGAGCACGGACGAACGTGCGCGGGTGACGGAGTGCGGGACAGGGCGGGTCCGGCAAGGGTCGGGTAGGCGTCGAGGGATGAGCCGAACGCCCCCTCGCCCTCGGCTGCGACGGACTCCCGTGAAGCCACGTGAAGCCACGTGAAGCCCGGCATCGGCCAGGATGCCGATCCGCGACCAGGCTGTCGGCTGCTCGGACCGGCGACGTCACTGGCGGTGCCGGAGCCGCGGACGGCCGGCCGCCAGGTCCACTGTCCCCGGGATCACGCACCGCATCCCGCGTCCACGCAGGCAGGCGCGGGTACGACGGTTGTTGTTGTAGCCCTTGTCGGCGCTGACGCTGTCGGGTGTCGTGCGAGGCCGGCCGGTGACCGGGCGGGGCATCCGGATCCGTTCCCGGTCAGCCCCACACCGGGTGCGGTCGGCCCACTGACCCGGCGCCAGGACGAGCGAGAGTCCTCGGCCCTTGCACAGCAGGTCCGCAGCCCCCCCCCGCACCGCACAAGGTCCGAAACCCTCGGCCCGGTGGCGCCCGCAGAAGCGCGGGCACCATCGGCAGATGCGTCACAAGTGCGTGACCTACGCGTTCGGGTCCCAGTCCGCGAGCTGCTCCATCGGCTCGGTGTCGCCGGTGGTCTCCAGGCCGTCGAGCGGGGTGCGCGCGTAGAAGTAGAGGACCAGTTCGCTCGCTGCGCCTTCTATCGCCATGTCGCCCGGCTCCGCGTCGGCGGCGAGGTCGTCACAGCGGACGCCGGCGGCGTTGAGGGTCAGGCGCCAGGAGCGGCCCTCGGTCGTGTGCAGGTCGATGGTCGCCGCCTTGAACGGCCAGGGAACATTCGTCGCCGACACGGTCGTCAGGAACTCGTCGACGCCCTCGACCGCGACGTCCGTCGGCAGCGGCTGTGCCGCGCCCTGGGTGAGCTGTACGTCATAGGTGTGGACGGCGATCTCCTGGATCTGGTGCCGGGCCACGGCCCCGCTGGTCTCCGGGGCCTGCGAACGGCCCCACCAGGTCCAGCAGCCGCGGTCCGGGCCGGCCGCGCGCATCGCGTCGAGCATGAGCTCGGTCGACTCGGCGAGCCACGCGTCCAGGGCGTCGCGATCACGGGGCGCGGTCGGGGCGCCCCTCGGGTCCGTCCTCGCCGGGGGCTCGACGCCCGGGCCCGCCGCGACGATGGCGGCCTGGCGGCGGCGACCGTCACCGAGGTGCTGCGCCAGTTCGCGCAGCGTCCAGTCCGGGCAACTCGGGACCTGGACGTCAAGGTCGGGGGCGGATGCGATCGCGGCGCGGAACGCGGCCGAACGGTCTTCGATCAGCCGCAGGACCTCGGGGAACTCCAAGATGTTATGCACTTGCGGTTGTGTATCACGGCACTTCGGCCGCCGGACAGCGAATTTCTCCGGCGAACGCGTCGACGGCCGGGCGGAGAGAAAGACCGACCAGGCGGCCGGCCGTCTGCGGCGGGGGAGCACCGGCGACCGGCCCCCGGCAACGGTCGCGCGGGGCACGCTGTGAAAGAAAGTGAGTGCCGCTGTCGATCCAGCCGCGTCCCGTTCGACATCCTGGTGGAGGACGCATCGCCTGCGGGGATGCGACAGGACCAGATGAGGGAACTCATGGATCAGCTGCTGCGAGTGCAGAACTTCACGATCTCCAGCGATGGCGTCGCCGCCGGCGAGGACCAGAGCCTGGAGCGGCCTTTCGGCCACCACATCGATCCGGGAAAGCTCTTCGCCTGGGCCGGCGCCACGGCGAGCTGGCCCAACCGCGCCGAGCCCGGAGGAAGCCGGGGCCTGGACGACTACTTCACCCGGGACTTCAGCCACAACATCGGCGCCGAGATCATGGGCCGCAACAAGTTCGGACCCCAGCGCGGCCCCTGGAACGACCACGAGTGGCGCGGCTGGTGGGGTGAGGAGCCGCCGTTCCACACGCCGGTGTTCGTCCTGACCCACCACGAGCGTCCCTCCTTCACGCTCGGCGACACCACGTTCCATTTCGTGGACGGCGACCCCGCCACCGTCCTCGCGCAGGCGAAAAACGCCGCGCAGGGCATGGACGTCCGGCTCGGCGGCGGCGTGAGCACCATCCGGGAGTTCCTCGACGCCGACCTTGTCGACACCCTCCACGTGGCCGTCGCGCCGGTGAAGCTCGGCTCCGGGCTGCGCCTGTGGGACTCGCCCGATGAGCTGCTGGACCGGTTCCACTTGGAGGTCGTGCCCAGCCCGAGCGGTGTGACGCACCACCTCTTCTGGCGCAGGTGACATACGAGGCGGCCTGACGCGGGGCTCTCAACAAGCCCGACGTGAGTGTTCCCGGCCCCGCGTCCTGGAAGGCGCCCCCGACCACCACGAGGGGCTCAGTGGGGGCCGGGTTCTCCACTACCCGGGCTGCCGCCTGCCGCCTGCCGCCCATGCGTCCCATGTCGCGATGAACCGGTCCGTGCCGTCAGCCGACGGCACGGACCACATCGATCAGTGATGAGGGCCAAGCAATCAGGTGGCCGGGACGGCTGGTTGCTCTCACGACGGGCGCATGGACCGGCTGCGGCGCAGCGCCTGGTGCAACCCGGCCCGACCCGACCCGGAGCGCGGCTTCTGCGGCGGAGGTGGGGATCAGCCACCGTGGTACCCCGGCACGCAGGACGTCGAGGAACGGGAATCGACCGCTTATCGGAAACTTTTGCCCATGCCAGGTAACTCTGGTGTGCGTTTTTGGCGTTGGCTGTGTACGTTCCATGCCGGGGGAGCGAACATCACCGCCGCACGTCTGCCACCGACGTTCTGATCGTCGTCCGGCCATGGACGGCTGCGGGTGCTGGTGGTCGCAGATCTCGTATCTGCCCTGTCCACCGTGCGAAGGAGCTTTTCCGTGGTCACGCCGTCCGGTTGAGGAGCGGTACCACTTCCCGTGGCGTGTCTCGCGCCGACGACCCGGACCCCGTGCGCCCGGCGTCCGAGCGGCACGCGTCACCGATCCAGCGATCTGATTCCGATCTGACTCCGATGTTCTCTCCTGATACTGGAGGCCGTGTGGCCCGCCGTACCCCCGCCCGTCTCGTCGTCGCCGCGCTCGCGGTCCTCAGCGCGGCCGCCGGTCCCTTCCCGGTCGTCGCCCCGGCGGTCGCGGACCAGGGCACCGACACTCCTCTCGCGGCGGAGAAGGTCTTCCAGTCCGACCGTTACGTCCCACGCCGGGATCTCATCCAGTCCGCCGGTCCGAGCGGCTATCTCCATGCCCAGGAGGGCCGTTCCGGTTTGCTCTGGACGTCGTACGGCACCGGTACGACGACCGAGCTGGGGCCGCTGGCGCAGGCGGCAATCCCCGGCTATCTCGGCTCGTCGTCCGACATCGTGACCGAGGTCGTCTCGCGTACCGGAAGGGTCGTCCTTCGCGACATGGCCGCCGGCACCGCCACGGACGTCACGATCACCCACGGAACGTACTGGGCCACCTACGGCACCCATGTGCTGACCCAGGCGCGGGACGCGGACGGAAACCGTGTGCTGTGGCTGTACGGCGGCGACGCACCGGCCGACGGCAGCCTCGTCGCCGGCTGGCCGACCGGCATCACCGCCGCCAACTTCACCGTCCTGGGCGGCGACAGCGGCACGGCCGTCATCAGCTACGTCCTCGGCGGCACGCCCCACCTGGCGCTGGTCGACCTCGCCGAGGCGAAGGTCACCGGCGACATCACGGTATCCGCCACGCCGACCACGGTCGCCCTGAGCGCCGATCGACTGGTCTACGCATACGGCGCCACGGCCCACGTCCTGGACCGGGCCGATCTGTTCGCGCCCGAGACCACGGTCCCGCTGCCCGGTACCGAGGGCACTCCGCAGCTGGGCATCGCCGGCCGCTGGCTGGTGGTGGCCCGGTCCGTGCCGTCGCAGCCGGGCAACCTCGTCGACAAGTCCGGTGAGCCGCTGAGCGCCGTCCCTCTCGCGGGCGGCGACGTGGTCACCCTCCTGCGGCACGCGAGCACCTCGCTCACGCCGACGCCGGACGGCGGGTTGCTGATCGTGGGCGGCGCCGACTCCGGCCACTGGGCGGTGCGCAAGGTCACCGACACAGGCGCGGACACGCCCGTCCTGACGGAGGTGAGCGCCGTGCCGCCGGTCGCCGCCAGGATCGAGCGCATCTCCCTGCAAAACGGCACCCTGGCCACCGACGAGACCGACAGCAGTTTCCTGAACGCCTACTACACGCGTCCGGTCTCCGCCGACGGAACACCGGGCGCGCCGATCTGGCGGACCTGGAAGCATGAGCAGGCCGGCCCGTACGCCACCGGTGACGGCCGCGCGGTGGAGTTCGTCGCCGACGCCGACCCGGACGGCGGTTCCTTGCTGGCCTCCGTCGACCGCTCCGACCCGGCTGGCGCCTTCTACCTTCCGTCTGCTTCCGGCAGCGTCCTGGACATCACCGGCCGGTACGCGGTCGTCAACGGCTCCTCCCCGGCACGTCAGTACGTAGGCGATCTCGCCGTCTACACAGACCTTCGACCGATCGTCACGCGTTCCGTCACGGCCGCCTCGGTGTGGGGAACCGAGCTGTGGACACCAGGCACCACCGCCGGCGTCGTCACCGCCAAGGACCTCAAGACCGGCAAGGCCACCCAAAGCATGAGCACCGGCGCCCCCTGCGTCCCTGAGGAGCTCCAGGTCGTGGGCCGCTGGATCTACTGGGCGTGCGGCGCGACGGGGGCGAGCGGCGTCTTCGACCGTACGGCGAAGAAGAACATCCCCGTCCCCTCCGGCGAGGCTCTGCTCGGCGACGGCTACCTCGTACGCCACGACACCTCGGCCGGGGTACTCCTGCTCACGGCCTTCGCCGACGGCACGGCCGCCGCCACCCGGGAGATCGGCGACCTCGCGGCGGGTGACGGCGGCCTGCGCGGGGTGAGTTGGACGGTGGACAAGTTCGGCGGGCCGGCGGCGTATGTCGATGCCGGCCACCGCGTCCACCTGGTGCCCAGCGGGGTCGCCACCCAGCCCCTCGGCGCCATCGAGTCCGACACCACCGACAACGCCGCCGACAGCAGTGCGGCCACCGCCCCGTGGTGGCAGTGGCGCGGGCTGCTCTCCAAGCCCGCCGCCTCCTGGACGGCCACCCTCACCAGCAAGGCCACCGGCCGGGTGGTCCGTACGTACACCGGCGGCGAGGTCGACGGCACGCTCACGGCGCGCTGGAACCTGCGTGACACGGCTGGTGCGCTCGTGCCCAACGGCACATACACCTTCACGCTCAACGCTGCGCCCGCCGACGGCTCCGGTCCGCCACTGACGTTGTCCCGCGCGCTGACCGTGTCCACTGGCTCCGCCGTGCGGCACGACTTCACCAGCAGCGGCTCCCGCGCGCCCGACGGCGCAGGCGACGCCCTGACCCTCTCCACTTCCGGGGTGGTCGGCTACCGGCCCGGCAACGGCGCGGGCGGCTTCAACGCCGCCTTCTCCGCCCCTGGTTGGCCGTCCACGGTGACACTCGTCCCCTTCGGAGACCTCAACGGCGACCGTCGCGGCGACATCCTCGTCCGGTTCGGCACCGGCGAGCTGCGCGTGTACCGGACCCTGCGCGGCCAGGCCTTCACTCCCAGCACCCCGCACACCTCGCTCGGCACCGGCTGGAACCAGTACAACGTGCTGACCTCGCCCGGCGACATCACGGGCGACGGCCTGGCGGACCTGATCGCCCGCAAGTCGTCCACGGGCGAGGTGTTCCTCTACAAGGGCACGAGCGCGGGAAAGCTGTCGGCGCGGGTACGCATCGCGGCGAACTGGTCGGCGTACAAGAAGATCGTCGGTGTCGGAGACCTCGATGGCGACGGCCGCGGCGACCTGCTCGTCCAGGACAAGGGCAACACCCTGTGGCGCTACGCCGGCAACGGCTCCGGCGGCTTCACCGCGAGGGTCAAGGTGGCCGCAGGGTGGGGAGCGTCGTACAACGTCGTGGCCGGCGTCGGGGACATCACCGGCGACAGCAGGCCCGATATCATCGCCCGTGACACCTCGGGCACCGTCTGGCGGTACACCGGCAACGGCACGGGAGCGTTCGGCGCCCGCGTGAAGATCGCCACCGGATGGGGCGCGTTCAAGGGCATCTTCTGACGGCATCCCCGCACAGTGGAGTTGCGGTCGACGGCGGCTGCCAGGCCGCCGTCCTCTCCACGACCCCGGTGGCGGCCCACCCGCCCCGGGGACCATGCCCTGGCGGCAGGTGCTCGCGGTCGACCGCCCCGCAATCGACTCCGGATCCGGTACAACCGGCAGGGAATAGCCATTATCGCCTGAACTGTACGATCCATGATCGAGCAGCGCGCGGGGTCACCCTTGCAGTGAAAGGTTCAGTGGTGGAAGTCTCTCGGTTTCGTGAACTTCTCGGTCGGCCTCATGTCGATGGTGTGGTGGAGCATGACTGGCTGTTCGTCGAGCAGCGTTACGGGCTGGTGCTGCCAGAGGACTACAAGCATTTCGTGACTGCCTACGGGCCCGGATGCGTGAATGATCAGTTGTATGTATTTCACCCAAGAGCGGCCGGGGATGGTCGCGGGCTGCGACTCGAGATGCTTTGGGAGCAAGCGACTGCTGCCTATGCGGAGCTGCGTGAATCGGCGCCCGAAAAGTATCCGTACTACGTACACCCGGCGCCCGGAGGGCTGATTCCCGTCGCTCGGTCGACAGCTGGCAACTATGTTTTCCTGAATCCTCCGCAAGACGGTGTGGAACATTGGTCTGTGGTTATCGATATGGGTCAGTGGATTCAATTCATGATGCCCTTCACCGAATTCTTGTGGGCTGCAATCCGTGGAGAGTTGGTAGCTCCGATAGTGGAGGGTGACCCGACTTATGAATCTGTTGGACTGATGGAGGCATAGGCAGGAAACCGTTTTTGGCCGGGTGTGGCGGTAGTGGTAGTGGTTTGGGAGCGTGAGGCCCATGCAACCAGCAGTGCCGTGTAAGCGCGGGCCTAAGCGGCGATCTGGTACGGCGCTGTAATGCACATCTTCGGGAGTGGATGATGGCTTGGGTTGAGAGGCTCGCGGCAGCGGTTGCGTGGCAGTCGAGGGAGCTGGAGATCTCGTGGAGTGAGATCGAGCAGCGGCTCGGCGTCGAACTTCCCGAGGATTTCAAGTCCTTCTGTGAATGCTTCGGGGTCGGTCAGTTCAATGAGTACCTCGAGGTCTATTCGTCGCCCGGCGGTAACAACCTGGGAATCCTTGACAGGATGGCTCGATTCCGGCGTATCCTCACGCAACACCCCGTAGTTCGTGGGGTTTACGAGCCATACGGCCTTTTTTGGCCCGGTAGGGGCGGGCTGCTCCCTTGGGGAATATCGGAGACAGCCGCAGAATTCTACTGGCTCGCTCGTTACGACATCCAGCCTTCCGATTGGCCGGTGCTGGCACGCCAGGAAGGCGGCCAATGGAAGGCGTATGGGATGACCATGTCAGAATTCACATACAAAATGCTTCTTGATGTGACCTTGCGTGGCTTCACCATTGCCGATCTGGTTCCAGATCCCTTTTATGACCCCGCTCCATGAAGTGGGTGACGGCTAACCTGATCTTCAACGTCTGTGTCGTCGGCCAGCTGCTGAACAGGGTCGAGACGACGTGAAGCTGCGTGAGATCGTTTCGGCATGCGCCTGGTAGCTGACGGAACCACGCCGACGGTGATCAACCAGCCGAACCGTCACGGGCTCAGCCCGGTGAACGGGGCTGGCCAAGACGGCTCCGCCTCCGTCATCACACCAGCCACGGCAAGGCCATCCCCCGTCAAGATCGCCAGGGTCGGAGGTCAGTCGATCAACAACTCGTCAAGGCGGTGGACGGAACGCGGCGTGTGCATCTCATCGGCCATCACTAACAGGCTCGCGTAGTACTGCCGGGTGAGGGGTGGAGCGTCCTCGTAGATCCACGAGCACATGGTGTCGAACGTCAACGCCTCCTCACCATGTGACAGCAGAAGGCGCACATCCGTGATGACCGCCTCTGAGGTCAGTGGCGGGTGAGGTGGTCGGTCTGGCCCCAGTGCGCGAGCCGCAGGTGGTGTCCGTCGCCTCGCCAGTGCGTGACGGAGGCGTTGGGGACCGGCGGCAGATCGTGAGGGACGGGCGCGCCGATTCCGGCGAGCACGTAGCGCAGGGCGATGACGACCGCGTCGTGCGCGACGAGCAGGACGCGGCGCCCGGCGGCGGCCCCGGTCAGCTCGGTGGTGAAGTCCCGTATGCGCAGGGCGACGTCGGCGAGCGCCTCGCCGCCCGGCGGACGGTACGACCACTCGCCAAGGAGAGCGCGGCGCGCGGCCTCGTCGGGGGCCCGGGCCGCCAGTGCGCCCGGTGGGTAGAGCTCGAAGACGCCCATCTCGCGGTCACGCAGCCGCTCGTCGACCAGCACCGGCACATCCGGCGCCGCTGCGGCCATCGCCTCCCAGGTCTGCCGGGCCCGCGCGTAAGGAGAGCAGACCACCAGGTCCGGGCCGGTACCCGGAGCGTGATCGGCGAGCCAGCCGGTCAGCGTACGAGCCTGGGCCCGTCCCAGCGCGGACAGCGGCACGTCGCTGTCGCGGCCCGTGACCGGCAGATCGGCCGAGCCTGTGCGCTCCGCCTCGGCGAAAGCTACGTTGGCGGTGCTCTGCCCGTGCCGCACCGCCCACAGCGCGGCCACAGTGGACTGCGGCAACAGTGCACCACCACGGTGGTGGTCCTGGCCCGGCAGTGCGGCCGGCGTGGCTGATCCGGGTTCGTCCTGGTCATCACGGTGCGGTGCGGACACAGGGCCTCCCATGTGGATTTCTCATGATCATGACTTGTATTTCCCTTTACCGGCAGCGGAGTTGCCGTCCGACAAGCCCAGTCCGGCTCGAGGCCCGCGACCGCGCTCAGGGCCGGAACCACCTCGCAGGCGGGGCGACTGCTCGCTGCCGGGCGCGGTGGACCGATCCTCGGATGGCCGTCGCCGGCTCGCGCTCCGCGCCTTCCACGACGCCACCCGCGCCAGCTACCTGACGGGTCAGCACCCGTGTTCTGCTGCCAAGACCCGGGGCCTGGCGATGTCGGTGGGACGCTCGAGGGTGTCCAGGAAGGCGCCGAGCTGCTCGCGCTCGCAAGGGTGGAGAGCGAGGTAGGTCTCGACGGTGGTGCGGACATGGTCGTGCGACAACGGCATGGGGCTACCTCGGAGGTGCGTGGGCGGGAGGGGGCGAGGCAGGGTGGTGGTCGTGTCAGCTCAGCTGCACCGCCTCTGCCGGGATCTCTTCGATGGCGGCGAGGCGAGCGGTGGGCAGGCCCCACTGCTCGCGTGCTGTCTCCACCGCGAGCTGGGCTTGCCGCGCGCCGGGCGGGCCCCAACCCAGCAGGGCGGCTGCCTGGGCGGGGGTGGCGAGCAGGCGGGCGAAGGGGTGGCCGGTGGCGGGGTCGACGGCCGCCGGCCCGATGGCGGTGACCCGGGCGGCCAGGCGGAGCCGGGCGTTGGCCCCCACGCCGCCGTGGACCTCGCCGGTCTCGTCCAGCACCCAGCCCAGTCGTACCGGATCGGCCAGGGTGAGCTGGGCTTCCTCGGCGGCTTCGCGGTGCAGGGTGTCCTCAGGTGTCGCGTCGGTCGTCTCCACGGTGCCACCGGGCAGCATCGGCAGTGCACCCGAGGGGCCGGGGTCGGCAACGAGGACGACTCGGCCGTCGGGGACGAAGCACCACCCCCAGGCTTGCCGTACGGGCAGTTGTCCGGGAACGGGGCCGCGGTGGAGAGGGCTGTCCCACAGGGGCCGGTAGCGGACGTGGACGTCATGACGATCCAGCGCCGGGGTATCGAGGATGTGCCGGCCGTCGGCGAGGTGGACGGTGGCGGTGTTCCCGAGCCGGGCACGGTAGGCGGCGAGCATGATCTGCGCGTCGACGGGGCGCAGCCGCCGTACCGCGTCCCGGGTCTCCAGGAAGGCGAACTCGGACAGTTCCTCGCGCGGCAGGCGGATTGCCTCCACCTGGTCGGGAGTGAGTGTTCCGCCGTCGAAGACGTAACGGATCTCTCCGGGGCAGGGCATGCCGGGCTGGGTGTCGGGGTGGTGCGGCGAGAGGGAGTGGACGGCGAGCACGCCTGTCAGGAGCAGGTCTGCGAGGCCGAGTTCCTCGGTGATCTCGCGTCGGCAGGTGACGTGCGGGTGTTCACCGGGTTCGACGACGCCTCCGGGCAGCAGCCAACGGTCGTCCTTGCGGTAAGTGGGACGCACCAGGAGGATGCGGCCGACCTGGTCGGTGATGATCGCGGCAGCGCCGAGCCACACCGCGTGCCGGGACACCGCGCGCTGGGTTGCGGGCGGGGCGGTGCGCGGTGCGCTGGCATCCGGAGCGGGGAAGGGAGTGGTCATGTGGCTTCTGCCTTTCAGGACGGCGGGCGGGCGTGTGTTCGGTGCGGACCTGGTTGTGGCGGTCAGGCGGCGTCGCCGCGCATCCGGCGCTGAAGGTCCCACACGGTCTGGGAGAGCCCCGGCTGCTGGGTAGGTTGTGTAGGTGTCCTCCCGGACGATCTGTTCCTGGTCCGTGACCAGCAGTGCCCCCTGCCTGTGGAAGGCGCGGGTGAGGACCAGACGCTGCCACGGTCCGCCGGAGAGATGCTGCCCACCGAACCATTCGCTGGTGAGGAGGGTGTTGTTGCCGCCAGTAGAGGCCCGGCAGCGTCTCCGCGGCGCCGGACGCCGCACGCGGCGAGCAGGCCTGCGTCAGTGGTGTCGCCCTGCGCGAAGGTGATGTTGTCGCGGTGGTCAGCGGCAGGTACGTGAACTTCTGCGGGACCAAAGCGACGTAAGTCCAATCCCTCCACGGCAGGTCACGCGCTGGTGCGTGCCCCGACCGCTGCCAGTCCGTAGGCGAAGGAGGGATCTCCCTCTCCCGGGGGCACGGTTGCAGCGACGGCGACATAGGCGGCCCGGGAGGCATCCTGCGGACGACGCTCGCTCGCTCCGTGCCCGCGCTGAACGACCGAGACGAACCGATACAGGGCAACCAGCCGCGAGATCATCACCTCCCAATCACCCGCACGACCGGCCAAGTCGTGCAGTCGTGCAGCAGCACGACCGGCTCCTCCGGCCCGCCCCGGTCCCGGCAGACAAGCCGAACCCCGTCGTGCACCACCACACGCTCGGACCACACCACGACCGCCCCCAGGAATCGTCTCGTCCCGATCATGCCCTGACAACCCGAGCCGCGCTCAAGGCCACCCTCAAAGCCACCCTTCGCGAAGGCGCGCCGGTATGAAACACCGGCCACGCCCGCGGCGACGGTGCCCTGCGACCGCAGCGGGGCAACTGCCACTGTCAGACCCAGGTGGCAGCATCACTGAAGAGGACGCACTGAGGCATCCTCAACTGACCTCCGTAGCAAACGAAGAGGAGCATTCCCCTTGCGACTGCATCGCGTAGCGCCCGGCATTGCCGCGGGCATCATCGCCCCGGCCCTCCTGCTCGCCACCCCGTCCTTCGCCGCCACGGCGGCACCGGCCGCGGTGACGGTGCCCGCGGTGTCCTCGTCCGCGGACGAGCCGGACGCCGACGACCTGAAGGTGGCCATAGCCCGGATCCTCGCCGACCCGGACAGCGGGCGGCGTGTGACACGAGAGGCCAACGCCCTCCTGGACGCCAACGACCCCGAGGCGATGCGTGCCTGGCTGGAGACCGGCTACCGGATCGCCCAGGCCGAGGACGACCTCGTCGCCATCACGCGCCTGCTCGCCGACCCCGACAGCGGCCGGCGCGTCATCGCCGAGGTCAATGCCCTCCTGGACGCCAACGACTCCGACGCGATCCGCGCCTGGCTGGAGACCGGCTACCGCATCGCCCAGGCCGAGGACGACCGCGTCGCCATCGCCCGCATCCTCGCCGACCCGTCCATCAGCCCGGCCCTGCGCGCGGCAGCCAACGCCGCCCTCGACGACAACACACCCGAAGCACTGCGCCACTTCCTGGAAGTCGGCAGGTACCAGGCCGCCTGACCGGCACGGCGCCGCACCACAGCGCGTCGCCCGTGCGGCACCCCATGCCGCACGCCCGGTCGCCGGAACGCGAGAATCCGGGTGGGGCCGCCTGCACCTCTGTGTGCCGGCGGCCCCGCCCGGCAGGCCCTCCGCCGGCTCGGCACCCTCCGCAGAGCTCTGTGGTCTCGCGGCCCGATGCGGCATGGGCCGCCGACACCTCCGACAGCAGAAAGCACCTCCTTCGATGACCACACAGCCCCCACGCACCAGGCGCAGCGGTCCGCAGTCCGCTTCCGTCGTGACCGACCTGCCGTTCAAGCCTCAGCTCGTCAAAGCGGTGTTCAGGGACGTGACCCCGCTGCACGTTTCTCTGTCGGCCGCGTGGGCCGCCGCGTCGGTGACGCGGACCGTGCTGACGGAGATCATCGACGGCGCGAGAAGCGCGGCGGCCGAGGAGGCCAGGAAGAAGCTGATTCCGAAGGACCTCATCTCGGCGATCGACCGGAACATCGAGGTGGAGGTGGGCTCGGCGTGGTACCTGCACAGCCCGACCTTCCACGGCCTGATGGGCGAGGTGCGCAACGCCGACGGTGCGCTCGTGTCTCTTCGTGAGCGCCGCGGGGCGTGTACACCGAGTGGTGTGGCTGGGGCCCATCGGTTCGAGGCCGGGGTGAGAAGGCTGCTGGGGAGCCGGGGGGTGAGGGCGGTCCCGGCGATGGTCCGCGACCTGGACGGAATCGCGAGCGTGTTCCTGACGGCCCTGGCCCAGGACGCGGCCAGGGTCGTCCGCGAGGGCGGGGTCAAGCGGTTCGGGACGGTCAGTCTGGTGGTGCCGGGTGAGCCAGCCCCGGCCCCGCGGCTCAAGGACCCCCTTCTCGCCCTGTCCACCCGTCGCGGGGACGGGCGGACTGTAGGCGGGGACGACGTCCTGGCCGCCGTCACGATGCAGTTGTTCGGCGTTCTCGGACAACGCGCCATCACCGAGGCAGCCGAGTTGACACGGAACACGTCGGCCAACTGATCGAGCCCGTCCCTGCACTCTGCCCAGTGCCTGAACCGAGTCCCGGTTTCTGAAGGTCGTTCACGGTAAAGGTCTCAGAACTGGCCGCCGAGGGTTCCCACCGGTGATCTCCCCTTCGGTACGCGGGTGATCCCGGTGGTGAGGGTAGGGCGCGTCAGTAACCTTGTTGAGGCCGCCAAAAGATCCGTATCGCGGGGGTGCATCTCTTTGCCCGGGATGCAGGCAGTGGTCTGCCCAATTCGCTGGGCGCGCCACTGCCTGACGTAAATCTTCGGATGGCGGTCTACCGGGACTGGCGGAACACCCAGTCCCTGATGCCGGGAATGCTGTAGGCGTACTTCCAGGTGCCGGTGTGCTCGGAACCGGCGCCGCCGCTGCTTCCGGCGACGGTTCCCTTGAGGAAGGTGGTGTATTGCACCGGTGCCTTCTGGGATGTGATCGCGCGGACCGCGGCAGCGTACTCGGCCTGGGTGAACTGGGCGTCCCAGCCCGCCGCGGTAGCGATCTTCGTGCCCTCCGCCTTGATGACCTTCATGATGGCGTTCTCGCCGGGGAACGCCTTGGTGTCGCCCTCGGAGACGTGGACCCACATCTTCTTGCCGGCGAGCGGAGAGGCCTGCTCGGCGGGCCACTGTCCTGCGACGATGTACAGGGCCGCGAAGACGTCGGTGTACTTGATGCCGAAGCCGAGCGACATCATGGCGCCCATCGACTGACCGGTGGTGTAGCGGCGATCGGGATCGATGCCGTACTGATCGGTGAGGTGTTCCACCAGATGGATGGTGGTGTCGAACAGGTCGGTCGGCAGGTAGTCGTCCTCGACGACCACGCTGGGGTACTGCGGTGCCAGGACGAAGCACTCGTGCTTGGCCTGGTCTTCGGGTGAAGCCCAGACCACGGCGCCCAAGCCCTGGACCAGAGGCCCGAGGACGGGGGCTCCGACGACGCTCGCGTCGTGCATGAAGAGGACCAGTGGGTACTTCTTGTGCGGGTCGTAGTCGCGGGGGACGTAGAGGTTGTACGGGAGACTCTCGCCGGTTTCCGGGTCGTCGAAGGTGAGCTGGCGGAAGTCGTCCACGACGGGGTTGACCACCTTGTCAGTGGTCAGCGCGGTCCCGTCGGGTTCGTAGCGGCGGCCGGTGGTGGTGTAGACGCTTCCGGTCTGGGTCACGGTGGCCGAAGGAGTGCGGAGGGTCGGGCCGCTCTGTGCAGCGGTGCCCGCCGAAGCGGAGGCGGTGGGGGAGGCCGTGGGAGTTCCGCCACCGCCACCGCCGCCTCCTCCTGTGGACCACAAGGCGGCGCCGGTGTCGTCGGGGGACAGCTCGACGATCACGAAACGCCCGTTCTTGCCCCGGTCGCCTCGCTCAGCGCTGTCGTTCGCGTACACGCCAGTGATCGTTCGGCCGTCGACGGCGAAGGTGGATGTCGTCAGGTGGCGGCTGCTGACGTCGTGGTCGTACTCGACGGCCACCGCGACGAACTTCTGGCCGTCTCCGTAGACCTGGGTGATCGCTGTGGCGCCCTGGACGTGGTCTCGGCCGGCGGTGGAGCTCCCCTTTCCCTCGGTCGCCGCCGAAGCCTGGTAGGCGGCTCCGCCGGCGACCGCGATGCCGGTTCCGACGGATCCCGCTATGAATGCACGCCTGCTGCTCAACTGAACTCCTTGCACGTCAGGTTTCATGATCGGTGACCCGAGGGCGCGTAGTCGCGCAGTCATGTTCCACGACATTCATGAGTGAGGACCTGCCGCAAGCAATGGAAATGCTGTGAAGATCCTTCTCTGAATTCCCTGTGCGTTTCTTATGATTCACTCGGGATGGGAATCGATGTCACGGAACGCGCATCTCTGCGCTGCGTTCAGAAGGTTCGGTGGCGTGCCGTCATGCGTCAACGTGCGGGGCGTGAAACCTGAGATTGCAGCCCGCGAATTGCTGATCAAAGGGACCGCTGTGATGCTTCCTCGGTGTCAGGGCACCGCTGTCAGCCGTAGCAATTTCTGTCCGGTGGCTGAAACCGCGTCGGTCGATCCGCTTTCCTGTGGAGGATTTTGATATGTCGCAGCGGCACGAGAACGAATTCGACGGATATGGCTCCTTCCCAGTGCTGAGGCGCCGCACCGTCGTGGCGGCGGCGGCCGTGGCCGCAGCGGCGACCACGGTGGTGGGCGCAGCGGGTTCGGCCGGCGCCGCCACCCGGACGAAGAACGGTCTGCGGGTCGGTGCGGGCAAGGCGAAGTTCACGCCGGACGCCTCGATACTGCCGCTGGACAACTTCACCTCCGTCCACGACGATCTGTACGTTCGTGTCCTGCTGGTGGAATCCACGTCCCGCAGCTTCGTTCTCGCGGTACTGGACCTGACCTCGATCAGTGCCGAGGCGGTCGCCCTCATGCGGACGGCCATCACCGCCGCCACCGGCGTCGCCGCCGCGGACATCATGGTGACCGTCACCCACTGCTTCTCCGCGCCGCATGTCGCCGCGAGCACCGCGTCGGCCGGGGCCGCCGCCTATGTGCGGGCCATCGCCGCCGCGACCAGGACCGCCGTGGCCGACGCCGTCGAGAACCTGCGGAGTGCCCAGGTCGGCTACGGCTCGGGTTCAGCCGACGTCAACGTCAACCGCAACGTCTTGACCGCCGATGGTTACTGGCTGGGCGTCAACGAACAGGGCACATCGGACGACGGCGTGTACGTGGCACGCTTCAACGACCTCGACGGCAACCCCATCGCCGTCCTGACCAACTACAACGTCCAGTCCTGCGTGATGCAGGACTCGAAGACGGCCGACGGTAACCTGCCGATCACCTCCGACCTGGCCGGCGCCGCCATGGCCCATGTGGAGAGCCAGTACTCCGGTGCGGTCGGCTTCTGGCTGGTCGGGGCGTGCGGTGACCAGTTCCCCGCTTATCGTGCGAAGCGGTACACCATCGACAAGGACAAGGGCTGGACCTACGGCGTCGACCTCCAGGACGCCGGGTTCGCCCTGCTGACCGCGCAGAGCGAACGTCTCGGCAACGAGATCGTCCGCGTCGCTCAGGCCGTCACCCGCTACGAGAGCGGCAACAATGTCTCCGTACGGCTGCTCACCGACACCGTCACCACCACCCAGATGACCACCGACCACCCCGACGGACCGGTCAAGACCGCCACTTACACGCCGACCGTCAGCGTGGACATCCCCCTCTGGGTCTTCCAGGTCGGCAAGGGGGTCTTCGCCGGCGTGGAGCCGGAACTGTCCACCAGCACCGCCATCGCCATCCGTGAGAACTCACCCTTCTCGAGCACGTTCGTCATGTCGATGTTCGAGGGCGGTGCCAAGAACATGCCCGACCGGTGGAACTACGACCACTACACCTACGAGGCCAGGGACGGCTTCTACGTGCAGGGCACGGCGGAGAAGGTCGCCGCCCGCATCGAACGCCTGATCAAGTCCCTGGGCTGACAGGAGACCTTCCTTCGAAGCCGCTGCCGGGGAGCGCAGTACCGGCGGCGGCCCTCAGTCTGTCGGCCCCCCCCACGAGCGGAGGCGGGCTACAGTGCGAGCAACCTTTCTCCGTCCGCCCGAATCCTCCATGCTCGAGGGGCGCATCGGACGCGCCCGGTGTTCCAGTACAACAGGAGCTGGTTCGACGTCGGACGTTCGGAAACACCGCTGATCGAGTCCCTGGACCGCCGTGCCCGAAGCAGCAGGGATCGGTGCCCCCGGTGTCCAGGAGCAGGACGGCGGTTCGGCCCTCGAGCTGACAGCGGCGAGGGGCGGCCCGTGGAGCCTGCGGACATCGTGGTGCCCGCCGCTCACTGCGAGATCGTCCACAGGATCCCGATCGACCGTACGGAGCGGCTTGCCGGACCAACGGAAGCAGAAGTGCGGGTGTCGCGACTACCTTCGTCGTCGGATGTACCAACCGGCGGCCAGCACGATGAGGATGGCAACGACGAAGGCCCACACGGTCGTTGCGCCGTGGTACGAGCGGTAGGCAATCAGAGCAAGCATGCACAGGCGGATACCCCGGCCGGGTGGCTTCAGCCCCGAGGGCGCCGGCAGTTCCGGTTCTTGTCGTCTGCATGGGGCGGACCGTGCACACACCTCGGCGGCTTACGGTCTCGGGCTGACCCTGCGGCCGGTCGGCGTCCCGTGGTCGTCCCATCTCCCGAGCAGCAGGCTGCCGGGAGCGGCCACCGGGGCCGGTGACCGTCCTGACGATCGCCTCGGCGGTCTCATGAACCCCAACCCCTTGCGTGCTCGTGGCCGAACTCGTCGTCGGCGGACGCCCGGTGCATGGTCCTCGAGGCGATGAGGGGGTGTCGGCCAACTCTGATGACCGTCATTCGGCGCGGCGTGCCTCTGCACTAGGGTGCTCGCTGCGCCGAGCCCTGGGGAGATCATGAAAGTCGCCGACGAGTCACCGACGTCGATCCGTACGCTGGCGAAGATCGCGGGTTTCCGGCGTTTCGTGTCGGCCAATCTCATCTCGGCCACGGGGTCCGCGATGGCCCCTCTTGCCCTGGCCTACGCCGTCATTGAGCAGGGCGGTGGCGCGGGGTCTCTCGGTGTGGTGCTTGCCACGAACACTGTCCCCACGATCGTGTTCCTGCTCGCGGGCGGCTTGTTCGCTGACCGGCTGTCCCGCAGCTGGCTCCTCTTCATCGGGAATCTGCTGGCGGCAGGCGCGCAAGGTGCGTTGGCCGTCACCGTGGCCACCGGACATGCGACGACGGTGTCGATCGCAGCATGCGGTTTCGTCTCGGGAACTGCGGCGTCGTTCACCGTGCCGGCTGCGCAGGGCGCCGTTGCGCAGATCGTTCCGGAGCGGCACCTGCAACAGGCCAACGCGTTGCTCAGGCTGCCGAGCAACGCGGTCAAGGTGCTGGGTCCGGTCGTCGGCGGTGTCATCGTCGCCGCCAGCGGAGCGGCATGGGCATTGGCCTGGGACGCGCTCACGTTCGCCGCCGCGGCCGTTCTGCTTCTGGGCCTGCGTCTGGAGGCCCCGCTCGTCGCACCTGGCGGTGTCCTGAGCGACCTGCGGGCGGGCTGGGTGGGCTTCTGGTCGCGTACCTGGCTGTGGACCTATACGGCAGCCGGCACGGTCCTGGTCGCGGCGTGGCTGGCGGGTTTCCAGCTTCTGGGCCCACTCGTGGCCGCGGCGCAGTACGCCGGAGCCCGCGACTGGGGCCTGATCCAGGCGGCCTTCACGTGTGGTCTGCTGGCGGGGACCGTCGTCTGCCTGCGCTGGAAGCCGTACCGGCTGCTCATGGTCGCGGTCGTCACGGCCGGTGCTCTCGCGCTCCCCTTGGCCGCTTTGGCCTGCACGGTGCCGCTGTCTCTTGTCCTGCTGGCCGCTGCACTGGCAGGGGTCGGGCTGGACGTCGCGATCGTCGCCTGGAGCACTGCGTTTCAACAGCATGTGCCTCAGGCGGAACAGGGCCGCATGAGCGCCTTCAACGGCGTCGGGGAACGCCTCGCCATTCCCCTGGGGTACCTCATCACCGCCCTCGCGGCCCACTCTTGGAGCAGCCAGGCAGTGCTGCTGACGTGCGCGGGATTGATTGTTGCCGCGACCGTCCTGAACCTCTGCGTCCCGGCTGTGTATCGCATCAACCGCCTGACACCAGTCGATCAGACGGCAGCCGCAGACGGTCTTCGCACGGTGGAGCAGGCGTAGTGGCCACGACCACGGCCACGGTCACGGCCACCACGACGATGCCGGCGGTCCGGTGATCGGCGACCTGCGAGCAATCGTGACCAAGCCCTTCTGAGGGGGCCGTTGGAGGCACCGGCCGGGCTGGGAGTTCGAGCTGTGCCGCGAGCGGCGCCTCACGGTGGAACAACGAAGCCCTCATCGCGTTGCTCACCCGTCTGAGGTGGGGAATGCCGATGCAGGTCAAGCGCCCACCGCGCGTGCGAGCCATGCGTCAGCGGCGGGGGAGCCGCATGGATCGGCTGGTCGGCGCGGCTCTGGTCGCAGCGGCTGCCGGCCGTGAATGTGCCGGTCGATGCGGACCGCCGTGGACGTATCCGTCGACGGCGGTCATCGAGCCCGGGCGGCGGGGCGGCCGGGCGGGGCGCCGGAGTCGCTCCGGGCCTCTCTGGTCGTTGCACCGCTCGGCGACCGAATGCCTCTCCAGCCGACAGCGACCCGCGTCACACAAGAACCGAACCCGGACCGACGATCTTGACATGCGATCGGTCAATACTGATGATTTCATCATGTCGGCAGTTGCGGGTCGGCCCGGCCGCAGACACCCTGTCCCGGGCCAGTGGAGGGAAGACCTATGACGCACGAGCCTCCGCTCAGCGGAGCCATGGACGTGCACGCCCACTACATCACCCCGCGTCTGCGCACCGAGATGGAGAGGGCGGGTCACGGCGGGCCGGACGGCATGGCCGCCATCCCCGCTTGGAGCCCCGAGGATGCCCTGTCCGCCATGGACGCGACGGGTATCGCGGCGGCCTTGCTGTCCGTCTCGTCGCCCGGCGTGCACTATGGCGACGACAAGGCCGCCCGGGAACTGGCCCGGGTGGTGAACGAGGAGGGCGCGGCACTCGTCCACGAGCGCCCCCACCGCTTCGGCCTTCTGGCCACACTTCCGCTGCCCGACCTGAAAGGTGCACTCGTCGAGACGCGACGCGCCTTCGACGAACTCGGAGCCGACGGCATCACCCTCCACACCCACTACGCCGGGTGTCACCTGGGTGATCCGTTCTACGAGCCGCTCATGGCCGAGCTCGACCAACGCTCCGCTGTCGTCTTCCTGCACCCCACTTCACCGCCGTGCTGGGAAGCCACCAGCATGGGCCACGCGCGCCCCATGCTGGAGTTCCCCTTCGAGACCGCCCGCGCCGTCACCAATCTGGTCCTCAACGGCGTCCTCGACCGATACCCGCGGATCCGCTTCATCGTCCCGCACGCCGGAGCCGCCCTTCCGGCCGTCGCCGACCGCGTCGCAGCCTTCGCACTCACCATGGGCGGTCCGCCCGTAGACGTTCTCGGCGCCCTGCGTCGCCTGTACTACGACCTCGCCGGCTTCCCTCTGCCGCGGCTGCTGCCCGCCTTGCTGACGTTGACGGACCCCGGCCACATCCTCTACGGGAGCGACTACCCCTTCACGCCGGACTGGGTGGTCCACGGCCTGGCGGAGACACTCGTATCCAGCGCGGTGCTGACCGCGGAGCAACGGCAGTCGGTGATGTACGACACCGCCGCCTCCCTGTTTCCTCGGTTCACGTCGCAGCCGTAGTGCCCCCACCCGGTCGCCGCTGAAACGGGGGTGCTGCGTCCCCGTCCTTCGAGTCGGAGAGGCGGATGACCAGGGGAGCCGGATGTTGCTGGCGATCGCCGAGGATGTCGTCCAGACGACGGAGCCTGACACCGGACTGCGTCGATCCAGCGCCGCACGGTCTGATGACGCGGCCGCCCAACGTCCGCAACGGATCCGACCGTACCGGCGGTGCCACCGGTACGGTCGGTACGGTCCTCACGACCGAAGGATCTGAGCCCCGGCCGGGATCAGGCCGCGACGAGCTCCTGCTCACGTTCCGGTGCCTTGACCTTGGGCTTCCTGTTCGGCAGCGAGAGCCGGAAGACCTTGTGCCACGCGGAGAACACCTGCTTGGGCAGCGGCCCGGTGACATAGTCCAGCTCGTACTTCTCGAACAGCGCGCGTACCTTCACCGCGACCTCGGCGTAGCGGTTGCTCGGCAGGTCCGGGAACAGGTGGTGCTCGATCTGGTGCGACAGGTTGCCGGTCATGAAGTGCATGGCCTTGCTGCCGCTGATGTTCGCCGAGCCCATCATCTGGCGCAGGTACCACTGGCCGCGCGTCTCGCCCTTGATCGACCGGCGCTCGAAGACCTGCACGCCCTCGGGGAAGTGCCCGCACATGATCACCGAGTGGGACCAGATGTTGCGGACCAGGTTCGCGGTGAACGTGGCGGCCAGCGTGGGGAGGAACGACGGGCCCGACAGCAGCGGGTGGATCACGTAGTCCTTGAGCACCTGCTTGCGGATCTTGCGGCCCACGGCCTTGGCCCGCGCGCGGAACTCCGGGTTCTTGCGGCGGCGCTTGCTCAGGTTCTTGCCGAGTTCCAGGTCGTACGCCGCGATGCCGTACTCGAAGAAGCACGCGTTGATGAAGTTCCACAGCGGCTGGCCCAGGTGGAACGGGTGCCACCTCTGGTCCTCGTCGACGCGCATGATGCCGTAGCCGAGGTCGTTGTCCTTGCCGATGACGTTGGTGTACGTGTGGTGCAGCTCGTTGTGCGAGTGCTTCCACTGGTCGGACGGCGAGACGTGGTCCCACTCCCAGGTGGTGGAGTGGATCTTCGGGTCCCGCATCCAGTCCCACTGGCCGTGCAGGATGTTGTGGCCGATCTCCATGTTGTCCATGATCTTCGCCACGGACAGACCGGCGGTGCCGAGCACCCACGCGGGCGGGAAGATCGAGAACAGCAGCACGCCCCGGCTGACCAGCTCGAGCTTGCGCTGCGCCGAGATGACCTTGCGGATGTAGGCCGCGTCCTTCTCACCGCGGCTGGCGATCACCTCGTCGCGGATCGCGTCCATTTCGCGGCCGAGCTCTTCGATCTGCTCCGCGGTCAGGTGGGCGGTGGGGTCGATGGCGGTCAAGGTGCTCCTACCGTTCGATGTCGCAGGGGCCCGCAGCGGCGGACACACAGGTCTGGATGAGGACGCCCGGCTCGGCCTCGGTGATCTCGCCGGTACGCAGGTCGCGGACGGCGCCGGCCTTGAGCGGCGAGACGCAGCCGAAGCAGATGCCCATGCGGCACCCGGAGGGCATGAGCACGCCGGCGTTTTCGCCGACGTCCAGCAACGGCGTGGCGCCGTCCGCGTCGACGGTCCTGCCGGTCGTGCTGAACCTGACCTCGCCGCCGTCGCCCGCGACGACGATGCTGGGGCGGAAGCGTTCGGTGTGCAGGCGCTCCGGTACGCCGTGCTCGCTCCAGTGCTTTTCGGCGGCGTCGAGCAGGCCCGCGGGCCCGCAGGCCCAGGTCTCGCGCTCGGCCCAGTCGGGCACGAGTTCGTCGAGACGGGCGATGTCGAGCATGCCGTCCGTGTCGGTGTGCACCTCGGTGAGCCGCAGCTTCTTGTCCGCGACCAGGTCGTGCAGTTCGTCGCGGAAGATCACGTCCTGCGGCTGTGGCGCGCAGTGGACCATGACGACGTCGTCGAACCCGGTGTCGCGCAGCATGCCCATCACGGGCGTGATGCCGCTGCCGGCCGTCAGGTAGAGGACCTTGGCGGGCTTGGCCTGCGGCAGCACGAAGTCACCGGTGGGCTGGTCGAGCTGGATCAACGTGCCCGGTTTCGCCCTGCGGACCAGGTGGTTGCTGACCTTGCCGTCCGGGATCGCCTTCACGGTGATCGTGACGCGGCCGTCCTGGCGGTCTGTCGGCGAGGTGAGGGAGTAGGCACGCCACAGGCGCACCCCGTCGACGTCGACGCCGATCCGCACGTACTGACCGGCCGTGTGGCCGCGCCAGCCCCGTCCCGGCCTGATCACGATCGTCGCGGCGTCATCCGTCTCGGGGTGAACGGCCTCGATGCGCCCACGCAGGTCGGCGCCCGCGCGTAGCGGGCTGACCAGGTCGAGGTAGTCCGACGGCAGCAGCGGCGTCGTGACCATCTCCAGCAGTTTCCACGCCCTGCTGCGAAGGGCTGTACTCGTCATGACTACAGCTTGCTGCGCCGCGAGGCGTAAAGTCCTGACCGCAGGACGTAAATCTGGTCGGCTGAATTGTTCGCAGGGAACAAAAACGTGAGTCATGCAACCCGGAGGGCCAGCGAACTGGCCCTGGACGAGACGACGGTCACCGCAATTCGGGCGGCGCTGAAGACCACCGCCGACGAAGTCGTCCAGGCGATCATCGACGAGGTCCCTCCCTACGCCAACGCCCTTTCGGGCCACATGGGCGCCACCATCCGCCGAGCCGTCCGCACCGCCCTGGGACACTACCTGGACCTCGCGAGCGGCAACGCCACAGGCGGTGACGCCGGTGACGCCGCCTACGAGCTGGGCCGAGGCGAGGTGCGCGACGGCCGTTCGATGGACGCCCTGCTCAGCGCCTACCGCGTCGGCGCCCGCGTGGCCTGGCGATGCCTGGCGGCGGGTGCCGTACCCGCGGGCCTGCCCGCCGCCGAGGTCGCCAAGTTCGCCGAGCTGACCTTCGCCTACATCGACGAGCTCTCCGCCGCGAGCGCAGCGGGCCACGCCGACGAACTGGCCGCCCGGGGCAGGGCAATCGAGCGCCACCTGGAACACCTGGCCCGCGACCTCCTCGCCGGCGCGAGCCCGGACGTGCTGCTGGCCTCCGCCCAACGGGCCGGATGGCAGCCTCCGGTCTCGCTGACCGCGGTCCTGCTGCCCGCCGCCCAGGCCCGGCCCGCCTACCGCGCGCTCGACGACCAGAGCACCCTCGTCCTCGACGATCTGCCGGACGCCACCGGCGTGCTGCTCGTCCCCGATGCCGACCGATCACATCTCCTGCGCCAGCTGACCGATCGCACGGCCGTGGTCGGCCCGGCCCGGCCATGGACTCGTGCGGCCGCCTCGTACGCACGAGCCGTACGCGCGCGCTCCCTTTCCTCCGATATTCGCGACACCGAGGACCACCTCCCCGAGCTGGTGCTGAGCGCCGACGTGGAGGCGTTCGCAGACCTGCGTGCCCGTGCCCTCGCGCCGCTGTGGACCCTGCCGGTCGCGACCGCGCGGCGGCTGGAGGAGACGTTGCGGGAGTGGCTGCTGCACCAGGGCAGGCGCGACGAGGTGGCGGCGGCGTTGTTCGTCCATCCCCAGACAGTCCGGTACCGCATGTCGCAGCTGCGGGAGCTGTTCCCGGATCTCGCATCGCCGCACCGGGTGCTTGAGCTGACGCTGGCGGTCGGCCTTCGGGGCGCCTGACGCGTACGTCGACCGTCCACGACGGCGTCCGCGAGCGGTCCGGTCCGGTCCGGCACCGGGAATCGTGCCTCGTTCCCGGTGTCGTCGGCCGGCTCATGCGGCCCGGGGAGGCGCGGTATCAGCCAGCCGAGACCGGGGGCGGGTGGGAGCCGGGTTCCGTGCCGTCGTGAAGGGCGCCGTCCTGGCACGAGCCGCCCCACGGGCGCGCGGCGGGCCGCGGCCGGGGGGCAGGCGGGAGGTCAGGCCGGTCACCAGGCACGGGAGGCCGGGCCGCTCGCGCCGGAGATCACCGTGATTGTGCGCACGGCCCTCTGCCTTCTTTCCGGCAGGTCGAGCGGGCGACTGGACGACTGGACGACTCGACGACCGACCGGGCCGGCCGGGGCGGTCTGGCACCGCGTACGAGGGATGATGGGGAGGGAATGACGGAACGTGAGGTCAGGAGCTTCATGGCAAAGCGGGTGCACCGACCCCGTGAGGACGCGGAGTTCAACTTCATCCTCGGGATGAGCGAAGTTCCGGTCCTCGCATACTTCATCGGGACATGGCCCAAGGCGATGGAGCCCTGCCGGGTCATGGACCTCGTCGTGGATGGCATCGCCGACGACTACGCGGGCCGCCTGACGGCCGTCCGCGCCGACATCACGCGTTGTCCGGCCGCAACCGAGCGATGCGGGATCACCGGAGCCCCGTCCTACGTCCTGCTGAAGGAGGGCGAGGCGGTGGCGCACGGCACCGGGCCGATGACCACCGCCGAGGTACGGAAGTTCCTGGACAGCCACCTCTGATGAGCGGTTGCTGCGGCACGTCAGGGCCGTGCGAGCCGGGCCGCGAGGTAGGGCGCGGTGGCGCTGCGGCGGGCTCTGGCCACCTTGGCCGGCGGGCCCGCCGCGACCACCCGGCCGCCCGCGTCGCCGCCGCCCGGCCCGAGGTCGATGATCCAGTCGGCGGTGGCGATCGTGTCCAGGTCGTGCTCGACGAGGACGACCGTGTTGCCGGCGTCGACGAGGCGGTGCAGTTGTCGCAGCAGCAGCGCGATGTCCGCGGGGTGCAGCCCCGCCGTCGGCTCGTCGAGCAAGTAGAGCGCGTGCCCGCGGCGGGCCCGCTGTAGTTCGGTGGCCAGTTTGATGCGTTGCGCCTCACCACCGCTGAGTTCCGTCGCGGGCTGGCCCAGCCGCAGGTACCCCAGTCCCACCTCGCGCAACGTCTCCAGACTGCGGGAGGCGGCCGGGACGGCGGACAGGAACTCGGCGGCGGCGTCGACGGACAGCCCCAGCACTTCGGCGATGTTCTTGCCGCGGTAGGTGACTTCCAGCGTTTCGGCGTTGTACCGGGCGCCCCCGCAGGTCGGGCACGGTGCGTAGGTGCCGGGCAGGAACAGCAGCTCCACCGCGACGAACCCTTCACCCTGGCAGGTCTCGCACCGCCCCTCGGGCACGTTGAAGGAGAACCGCCCGGCCGAGTAGCCGCGCGCCCCGGCCTCGTCCGTCGCCGCGTACAGCTTGCGCACCGCGTCGAACATGCCCGTGTACGTGGCCAGGTTGGACCGGGGAGTCCGCCCGATGGGCCGTTGGTCGACCAGGACCAGCCGGTCGAACGACTCGACCCCCGACGCGTCCTTGACGTCGACCTCCAGCTGCGCCTCGTCGGGCTCCTCGGGTACGAGTCCGAGATGACCCCGGACGACCTCGGCGAGCACCTGCGTCACCAGCGTCGATTTCCCGGAACCCGACACGCCGGTCACCGCCGTCAGCACGCGGAGCGGTACGTCGACGGACACGTCGTGCAGATTGTGGCGGGAGACGCCGCTCAGGTGCAGCCAGCCGTGCGGTGTGCGCGGGCGGTGATCGAGCGGCTGGGCGCGCCCGAACAGGTATCGGCTCGTGGCCGACTCCCCGACCCGCTCAAGGCCGGCGACCGGGCCGCTGTACAGCACGTGTCCGCCGCCCTCACCCGCGCCGGGGCCGATGTCGACCACCCAGTCCGCCCGCCGTACGACGTCCATGTCGTGCTCTACGACGAACAGCGAGTTGCCCGCCGCCTTGAGGCGGTCCAGCACGTCCAGCAGCGGTTCAGCGTCAGCCGGGTGCAGCCCCGCGGAGGGTTCGTCGAGGACGTAGATGACGCCGAACAGCCCCGATCGCAGCTGGGTGGCGATCCGCAGGCGCTGCGCCTCGCCCGGCGACAGGGTCGTCGAACGGCGCCCGAGGCTGAGGTAGCCGAGACCCAGGTCGAGCAGTACGTCGACCCGCGCGACCAGATCGCCGCAGATCCGGACCGCGACCTCGGTGGTCTCCCCGGATCGGGCGGTCGACGTGGTGGCGTCGGCCTCGGACCGCGCGGCGACGGGCCGCAGCAGCGCCACGACCTCAGTGAGCGGCATCGCGTTGATCTCGGCGATGGAACGTCCGGCGAAGGTCACGGCGAGCGCCTCGGGCCGCAGTCCGCTGCCCCCGCACTCGGGGCAGGGCACACTCCTGACGAACCGGAGCGCCCGTTCGCGCATCTTCTCGCTCTTGGAGTCGGCGAGGACGTGCATGACGTGCTTGCGGGCGCTCCAGAATTTGCCCTGGTAGCCGTAGTCGACGCGGTCCTCCTCCGGCTCGATGTACACGGAGGGCTGCTCGTCGGTGTACAGCAGCCAGTCCCGGTCCTTCTTCTTGAGCCTGCGCCACGGTCGGTCGATGTCGATCCCCAGGCCGTTCACGACACTGCGCAGGTTGGCGCCCTGCCAGGCGCCCGGCCAGGCGGCGATCGCCCCCTCGCGGATGCTCAGCGAAGGGTCCGGGACGAGCAGATCCTCGGCGACGTCGTGCACGACACCCAGTCCGTGGCACTCCGGGCAGGCGCCGGCCGCCGTGTTGGGTGAGAACGACTCGGCTTCCAGCCGTGCGGCCCGGGGCGGATAGGTGCCGGCGCGGGAGTACAGCATGCGCAGCAGATTGGACAGCGTGGTGAGGGTGCCGACCGTCGAACGCGAGCTGGGCGCCCCGCGCCGCTGCTGCAAGGCCACGGCGGGTGGCAGTCCGGTGATCTCCTGCACGTGTGGTGCGCCCACCTGCTGCAAAAGCCTTCGGGCGTACGGTGCCACGGACTCGAAGTAGCGCCGCTGGGCCTCCGCGTAGAGCGTGCCGAACGCGAGCGAGGACTTGCCCGAACCGGAGACGCCGGTGAACGCGACCATCGCGTCCCGCGGAACGTCGACATCGACGTTCCGCAGGTTGTTCTCACTGGCGCCCCGGACATGCACGAAGGGGTCGCTCGCGTCGTTGTTCACCGTTCCTGATTACCTGATCGCGCCGGAAACCGCGCGACAGGCGCCGTCACCGGGCCCCGCTGCCCGGCCCCCAGGTGCAGCGGACTTCGGCGCCCCACCCATGGAGATTCCGCTGCTGGTCGGAGGCGGGGTCGGGGGCGGAGTCGGAGTCCGGGTCAGGCACGGTCGGGCGGAGGAGGTCTTCCCCGCCTGAAGACGGGCCCTGCCGCATCCGGCGTTGCGAGAACTGTCTCGCCATGCGTGGAAGGAGAGGCGGAAGGAGAGAAGGTGTCGACACCGGGCGACCAGCCTCGGCTCAGGGAGAAGGTCCTACGCGGTTGCCAGGTGGCGGCTCCGATACGCCCTGGAGGCGGGCGTAGGGCTGGAAGCGGGGGAGCAGGCCGTCGACGAGGTGGACGCAGCGGGACGCGCCGATGCGGTGGGCCAGGAGCAGTGCCCACGCAGGTTCACCGGGACGGCGGTACTCTCCGCACATGAATCAGCTCCCGTGCACCTAGGAAGCCCTGGTTGTGCGCACCGACTTCTCAGCAAACGGTGCTTGGGGTGCTCTGCGGGCGGCGCTGTCCCGACCCAGCAGAGACGGATTCCTGGCCAATGTCGCACTTGTCGATGACCGCAGGTACGAGGGTTTGACGCCCGACCGGGCTCTCGACCTGATTTCTGGCGAGTATCGCCATCCCCTTCTTGTCTTGGCGGACTCTGTCGTCGGCACCTCGGCTGAACTGCCGGTCCTCGTGGTGTACCTGCGGAGTGAGCGGGTGCGGTGCGTCCGCGTTGCGGCAGCCGCGCTGTGGAGCATCGAGAACAACCTCGCGGAGGCGAACATGGACTTCCAGGACTTCCAGGACTTCGCCGACGGCGTCGACGATGACGGCGTTTTCCGGGGCTTCTGAGGCACTGGTCCCAAGGCGGTGACCAGGGGGTGCGGGCGAGTGGACGTCCGCCCCGACGCCCGCCTCCTTCGCTGCGGAAGTGGACCTCCTCCACACCCCGGTCCGTGTTCGCGGACGCGGCCGCGCAGCCGCCATCACCGCAGAGGTGAGCGGGCTGCGCGCGCCGTCCGGTCGACCTCCCGTGATCCGCGCGGCGCGGGTGGGAAACCCCCGCTCAGTGGCTGGCCAGCCCGAGCTGGATGTATGCCGCGTCGACCGTCTGAGCCAGCAGGACTGCGATGGTCATGGGCCCGACCCCACCGGGGACCGGCGTGATCAGGCGGGCGCGAGTGCGGGCGGTGGCGAAGTCGACGTCGCCGACATTGCCGGGGTTGTATCCGGCGTCGACCACGACGGCCCCCGGCTTGATGTCTTCGCCACGAATAAGCCGAGGCCGTCCCACGGCCGCCACAACGATGTCCGCTTCCCGTACGGTCGCGGCCAGATCGGTCGTACGGGAGTGGCAGTAGGTGACCGTGGCGTCCCGGGCGAGCAAGAGCATCCCGACGGGTTTGCCGAGGATCGCGCTCCGGCCCACGACAACAGCGTGTCGACCTGCAAGATCGACGTCGTACTCGTCCAAGAGCCGCATGATCCCGCCCGGGGTGCACGATGCGAAACCCGGCATTCCGAAGCTCATCGCGGCGAATGAGCTCATCGTGACCCCATCGACGTCCTTCTCGGGCGCGATGGCCTCGAATGCCGCGCGCTCATCGATGTGAGGGCCCACGGGGTGCTGAAGCAAGATGCCGTGCACTCCGGCGTCCCGCGAGAGGGACTGGAGGGTCTCTACGAGCTCAGCCGTTGTAGTGGTGGCCGGCAGGCTGACGAGCCGGGACTCGATGCCCGCCTTCGCGCAACGCGCCCGCTTCATCCGGACGTACGTCACCGAAGCCGGATCCTCACCCACCAGCACCGTTGCGAGGCAGGGCGTCACTCCGACACGCCGCGCAAGCTCTGCCGCCCTGTCTGATGCCTCCTCGACGACGCGTCGAGCAAGGCCAACACCGTCCATGAGCAGGGCTGTCCGAGTCTGGGACATGGTCGCCTCCCGGCGTCGCTGACCACTCGCCCAGGCGCACGGCATCGACCGATTCGTCGGACCGCTCCCCGGTGGTACTCCACCTCAGCGCCAGTCACGGCCCACACATCACCCTAGTGGATGACGCTTCCGCTGATCTGGATCGTGGAGTTCAAAAACACCTACTCACTTTGTTCTTCACCTTCCGGCCACGTCGTAGGGCCGGGACGCAAGGTTCACGAAGGCGTCCGACCGGGTGACGATCTTTCGAAGTTCGCGGGCGCTTCGTGGTGACATGGCCTGCATCACGGTCTCGAGGAGGGCGCGGGCTTCGAGAGGATTGCCGCAGCAGTGCCAGTGCACGTTGCCCCATTCGTAGTCGTGCCACAGGGCGAGCTCGGGCTGGTGGACGTAGTCCTTCCACAGGCCCACAGCCGTGCTGACGTCGCCCGGCTGGAGATAGTTGCGGGTGTGCTCAAGGCGGATGATCTCGGACAGTGCACGCGAAGACAGGCCGTCGATGACTGGCCTTGCATCCGTGGTCCGGTGGTTGCCGAGGGAGTCGGCACGGATCTGTCCTGGCCGTCTACGCGGCATGGACCTTTCGGTTCGTGGTCATGCGGTACATGGTGCCACGGTCTCGAATGGCGTCTCGAACGGATCCGCTGGCATGGGGATTTGCCGGACGCGGGGGCGGCCCTCGTCTGAACGTGTGCCCCGACCACGGTGCACGTGACCAAGACGAAGGCCGTGGGGGTGAGTTCGCTGCCTGATGCTGTTCGGAGGCAAGCGTTCGCGGAAGCGTCACGCTCTCGGGGAGTTCTCCACGTGTCTGACCGCCCGGCGCGACGAGTTGTTCGGGACGGTGCACTCGGTAGCTTCTTCTCCAGGGTCAGGCATGCGTTGACCACGGAGTCATAGGAGGGGACGGACGAAGGACGATGAAGTACATCAACCTGGATGCGCAGGTCGGCAACGTGCGGGGTGTCATATCCCCCGCTCGATACCTGGAGCGTCTGCCTTCGTTGACTGATGATCTGCCGGTCGGGGCCCGGAGCTTCGCGACTGCTCCCGAGCACTACGACTTCTCCAGCAGGCGGTGTGTGAAGGATTTGCAGGTTCAGGACATCCGCAATGTAGGAGCTGATGGCCGTCAGGTGGAGATCCAGTTCCGACACAACTGCTGGAAGCACGATGAGGACATGGTCATCCGCTATGCAGGCGTCTCCAGCTTCGATGCCGGAAGCGTCGGAGAGAACGACTGGGCAGGCTTCGGAACGGTAATCCTCGACGAGGTCCTGCCCCACCAGCACGGTTGCAGCCACGAGATCGCGTTCTGGAACGGCTCGCTCACGATCGTCTGCCGTGACCTGGCCGCGACCTGGACTGAAGTCGGCTGCCCCGACAAGTCATAGACCAGCAAATATCGCTGCGCGGCACCTCGTTGGCCTCCGCCACGCCTGCCTCTGGCTTGCCGCTGCCCGCGACCTTGCGTACGAGTTCAGCACCTTCAGCCGCGAACGCCGCAGCCGCTACCTCACCGCCTGGATGACCCGTAGCCTCGCCCACGGGCCTCGCTGTTCCTGGGCATTGCCGCCTTCCTCCAGAACGACTGGAACGTGGTCGTCCACGGCACCACCGTGCCGTGGAGTTGAGGAGCGTCGCCTGCCACACCTGGCCGGCGGCGTGACCTGGCCCTGTAGGTCGGCGCCGATCACGCATTCGACGGTCGTTTCACACACAGGGGCTGGGTTCGTGACAACGGCGAGGTCTGGCTCCCCGGGGGCGGGAGTCTGCCGGAGTGGCACGACACCAGGCCCCGGTATTGGTGACTCTGCTCAGAGGAAGCCGGCGTTGACCTGGCTGTCACCGGTATCGGGTTGGATGAGTACGTGACTGTCTACGACGTAGCTCGCCAGCTCCCTGGCATCGCCGACCTGCGGGATCTGTGTCGTGCACTGGCGATGCTCGATGCGATCCTCAGCCCGGAGTGGGAAAGCCGCTACTACTCCATGAACACCAAATGGGCCGACGGCGAAGAGATGGCCTCGATGCGCAACGGGTCGGGGAACGAATACTCCATCGTGTTCTCGTCTGCCGGGGCCTACATACGCGGCTTCGACCATGAAGCGCCGATGAGCCCGTACGGCAACGACGGCGAGCCTTGGCCGGGAGTGATCGACGAGGTCCCCGAGCCCTTCAAGCCCTTCGTCGAGGAGCCGGCGTTCACCGACGAGGACGGCGTCAGTGTCGTGACGGCCTGCTTGTGGCGGGGGTTGACGGACGATCGGTGGCATCACGGGACGATCGATTTCCCCGATAGCGCTGTCGATCCCGACGGGGCAGCGGGCTTGTTCGAGCTCTTGGTGGACCGTTCACCAGAAGCCTTCCAGCGCTTCGCCGAGGACTACTACGAGGTCCCCGTCGACCTGGAGGCCGTAAGTCAGGTGTACGCCTTGCAGCCGCTGCTTCCGGAGCTCGTGTCGTCGTTGAACCCTGGGGTCAGCTTGAGCGACCTGGCCCAGGACATCCGTGAGGTCGGCTACCCCCAGCCGGACCAGGAGTCCGCGTGAACGCCATCTTGTCGGAAGCGAAAACCGAGCCGGGGACTTGCGACACGAGCTCGGTGGTCCGGCGACCGGAGCCGGTCGAGGCCTCGATCGTCGAGTGACCGGAGGGGGCAAGGGTGCGGTGATCCTTTCCTCTCCGGTACGCCTGGCGCCACAGGGTCTGCCGAATTGCCGCTGACCGGCGAGAAAAACGTACGATCGATGATGCTGCACATGGGGAGCCGAAAGGGGTGCGGCTGGCGGCGGACCTCCGGTTGGCCGGGTCGGTGAAGCCGGCCGGGGAGCCCGGAGGAGGGGGGTGTCTTCGCCGCCTCTGTGGCTCTGGCAGCGGCATCGAGGGAACGGTCGAGCGTGTGGCACGAGCATCCCGTGCAGCAGAGCCACGAGGTCCGTGATTTCTGCACCCAGATGCCGCCCGCGGTCCTTCAGCGTCTGCGCGGCATCATTCATAGCTGCCGAGCGCTGGGCCGCCGAGGCCGCCAGGGACCGTACGCGCAGCCGAGGCGGCCCGCCGATCAGACGGATGCCACCGACTACGCAGCACCCCGTCTGCCGCAGGCTGCCATCATGCTCGAATGGCTCACGACATCGTGTTCTTCCTCGCCCCTGACGACGAGACGGCAGCCTCGACGCGCCTGCGGGGACCAGGTGAGGCATTTGAGTCTGTGACCTGCCGTTTCATTGAGCCGGACACCGCCATTGCCGAGTGGGACATGTATTTCGAGGTGCCTTCGGCCGAGGCACCGCCGGTTGAGCAGCTCTATGCGTGGCGGCCGTGGCCTGAGTGGGTCACCGCCCCCTTGAACGATGGCGTTGAGGTGTTCGCTCTGCCGAAGCGCCTGACCCGAGCGCTCGCCCAAGCGAGTTCCTCCCAACTCGAGGAGCTCGCCGGCCGCTGGATTGCGCGGCTCCGGGCTGAGGACGGCGACGATATGACCGACGATGATCTCCTTGCGGTCTTGCAGGGCGTTGCCCGCCTCGCAGAGTCTGCGACGAGGACAGGTGGCGGCGGCCTCTACAGCTGGAGCTACTAACCGTCCCCCCGGCAGGGGACGCTCGTTGTTGACGCCGCAGCGCCCCAGGAGCTCGGTCCCATTGGCGTTGTATCCCCGCCCAGTTGAACCGCAAGCTGTCACCCGTCACCCGTCACCCGTCACCCCGCATCCCTTCGTCGGCTTCCGGCGCGGCGTGGGCGCACAAGATCTGCTGTGCTCCGGCGCGCACCTCCACGTCGATCCCCTCCGCTCGCGGCAACGCGACCGAGCGTGTCATCGCGGCCCTGTCCGGCCTCGCGTGTCCGGCCGACGGCTCCTCCGCCAGCACCTTCGCGACTGTCACCCGCGGATACGCCAATTGGTCAAGAAGTCCCTCGGAGCGGTGCTCCTTGGCTCCTTGGCTCCTTGGCTCCTTGAGTGAGTGTCAGGTCCATCATCGCTGTTCGGAGGCGGTTTCGGTAGGACTCAGCGCACGTCCTTTCGGCCTTGTGGCGGCCGGCATCGCGCGTCAGACTCGTCGACATCCACTCTCCGGCCAGCGTGTCGGCAGCCTTGATCGGCTGTCGGCGCGTTCGCCGTGCTGTCTCGGCGTGCGACGTGCACCGGCCGGGGGGTGGCGGGACGAAGGGGGATCGATGGATCAGGACTTGATCGTGCTGGCGAGGGTAAGGCTGCTCAGCGCCAACCGGCGGGTGGTGCGCGGTGCGGAGGGGCTGTGGATATACCGCCTTCTGGCACGGGTCGAGCCGGAGGCGTACGGATCGAAGCTGGCGTACGTCTTGGTGGAGGCGAGTACGTCGCCCCTGGTGAGGGATTTGCCTGAGCGGCGGTTGGCCCTGTTGGACGAGGCTGTGGAGGTGGCGAAGGCCCTCGGTACGTCGAACCCCTACCGGGACAAGATGCTGGCGAGGGCGCTGGCCGCAAGGCAGCGGGAGTTGGAGTCCCGCCCGGCGCCGGAGTCACTCGCCCCTGATGAGGGGGAGGGGCAGGCGGACCGTAGGGAATCGCCGTCAGATCACGCATGATGCTGCCGATGCCGGGCGTTGACGTCCTGGACGGCGACGAAGGCGAATGCTCCGTCCGGACGGAGGAGACCTGAGACAGCGGGCGCCGACGATCACGAAGGCTTCGTTGGCGCCCGCTTGACCTGGTCACTGAGGCGCAGGTCAACCCGGCCACCTGGCGGGCGGCCGTACGTCGATGCGAAGCCGCTGGCCACCGGGGCGGACCGGGAAGCGGGCGGCCGGCACGCCGACCATCTCCTTGCGAAGTTCCGCGCGTGTCGAGGGACGTCGATGGACTTCAGCGCCACGGAGTTGAATGCGCTGCGCCCCCTGCCAATGACACCCACAGCTCCTCACCGGCAACGGGGCCTGGAGCCTGGACCCTTGCCACTGCATCCTGGGGATCTGTCCCGTCTGTCGGGAGCAGGAGTTCGGTGGGCTCTGTGAGGAACGACGTCACCGTTGACATCGCACCGACGTGCCTTTCACCGGCCGGTCTCCCCTGATACTTGATCCATGGGGACTGTGGCAGCGTTGTACCGGTATCCGGTGAAGTCGATGCTGGGCGAGGGCGTGACCACCGTGGCGGTCACGGAGGACGGGCTTTCCGGGGACCGCGCCTACGCCGTTCTCGACGTGACGGGCGCGGTGGGCAGCGTCAAGCACCCGCGTAAATGGGGGGCCTTGCTGCGTTGCCGTGGCCGCCTTGAGGAGTCCGGGGTGGTCCAGGTCGTGCTGCCGGACGGCGCCGCCTTGGCGGTGGAGGATCCCGAACTGGACGCGCGGCTCTCCAAGTTGCTGGGTCGGCCGGTTTTCCTCTCGGCTGCCGTGCCGCAGCACAGCAGGCTGGAGCGTGCCGTGCCCGAGTACGAGGGCGGGGTGCCGGACTCCGTGCGGGGCACGGCGGCCGTCGATGAGACCGGGGTGAGCATCACGACCGGCAGCGTTGCCCGGGGAACGTTTTTCGACTTCGGCCGGGTCCATCTCGTCACCACTGCGTCCCTGGCCCGGATGCGCGGGGTGTATCCCGCCGGGGACTTCGACGCCCGCCGCTTCCGGCCGAACCTCGTCGTGGACACCGATGGCGGCCCCGGCTTCCCGGAAGATGCCTGGCCGGGATCACGACTGCGCCTGGGGGAGGCGCTGTTCAGGGTGGTGGTACCGACTCCCCGCTGTGTGGTCCCCACGCTCGGACATGACGAGTTGCCCGCAGATCCGGGCATCATGCGAGCGGTGGCCCGCGTTCACCGCGTGCCCGTGTTCGACCTGGGCCGGCTCTCGTGTCTCGGCGTGTACCTGGACGTGCTGGAAGCGGGAACGGTCCGGGTGGGCGACGCGATCATTCTGGAAGCGGCCACGTGACCCGACGGGCGGGAGCCGGGGGCGGGTACAGGTACGGGTGCGGGTGAGGCCGATGGCCCGGAGGGCTACGTCGGCAAGGACGGGCCTGACGCGGGGGCGCTTGGTCGGCCCACGTCCACATCGACGCTCCCACCAGGCACAGCCCCGCAGGGCAGGGCTGGGGATGACGGAGTCTGCGAGCTGCGTGGGGCCGACGGCCCGGCCCCGCTGCGCCAGGACGGACGGGTCTGGGGCGGTGCCGGGAGCGGCGGGTCCGTAGCCATCGGCGCTATGGCGGTGCCGTCAGCATGGGCATCGACGTGCGATCAGGTGCTCGCTCATGACGAAGGGCAGGTCCTCGGCTGCACCGGTCCGGTCACTGTTCCAGGTCAGCGGGCTCAGGTCACCGGCGGCCGTGTCGTGGACCGCGAGAAGGCAGGACCCGGCGTCGACGACGAGGTTCGGATCGAGGCACCCCGTTCCGCCTGCACTTCGACTCCTGTCGTCCGGGGCTCGTTCATGCATGATGACCGCATGAATCATGGCGACCAGCGCTTCCACGTCATCGTGCTGTCGAACTTCGCGAAAGGCTTTGACAAGTACGCCTTCGCTTACGGTAAGGCGGGGATTCCGGAGAGTACTTTTCCCGACCGGTTCCACCTGCTGACCCGCGCGGAGTTGGGAATCGGTATCGGCAAGGCGAGACGCTTGCTGGACCGTCTGGCCATTCCGGGTGACAGGCTGCTGGTGCTGGAGACCATGGTGGATCCCGACCAGCTGAAGCCCAACCTGTCGACCGGCCTCGGCACGGAACTCCACGAGGCTCACATCCGGTTGTCAGCCGTCCACGAACTCGACCAAGCGGGCGACGAGTTCACCCTGCGCCCGACAACCGTCGAGGATGCGATGGCGGCCTCCCTGCACCTGCACGGATCGGCGCTGCGTGGGTATGCCGACACGCGACCGCGCTCGGTGTCGCTGCTGCCGGTGGCCTCCGCCTGCCAAGCCCGGTGTTCGTTCTGCTTCTCGTCGGCTTCGATCTCCAGTGACCAAGCGCCGGCACGGGTCCCGTGGGACGCCGTCGCCGACTGGCTGGAGCGCGCCCGCGCGGCGGGTGCCGAGCGTGCGGTGATCACCGGCGGTGGGGAGCCCACGCTCATACCGTTCGAACAGCAGTTGCGACTGGTGTCCGCCTGCTCGGCGGCGTTCCCGAAGGTCGTCCTGATCACCAACGCGCACACCCTGGCCAAGGGCCGGCACGTCGACCGGGCCGAGCGCCTCGCGGCCCTCCGTGCCGCGGGCCTGAGCGTGCTCGCCGTTTCCCGGCACCATCAGGACGACGCCGTCAGCGAGCGGCTCATGATGCTGCGCACGCCGGTGAGTTCGGTCATCGAGACCTGGCGCGAGGAACGTGACCGGTGGCCGGGGCTGCGGACGAGACTGATCTGCGTGCTCCAACACGGCGGTGTCGCCGACGCGGCCGGGGTCGCCGACTACCTTTCGTGGGCCGCGGCTCTCGGTGTCGAGGAAGTCTGCTTCAAAGAGCTCTACGTCTCCACCAGCACTGAGTCGCTCTACTTCGACCGCACCGCCAACGTCTGGAGCCGAGAGCACCAGATTTCCCTGTCCATCGTCACCCGGTTCGCCGAACAGCACGGCTTCGAGCTGGCGAGCCGCCTGCCCTGGGGCGCGCCGGTCTACGACGGCAGCTGGGACGGACGGCCGATGCGGATCGCCGCCTACACCGAGCCCAGCCTGCTCTGGGAACGCACCAATGGGATCGCACGCAGCTGGAACGTCCTGGCCGACGGACGCTGCTACGCCTCACTGGAAGACCGGGCCAGCGAGATCGTGCCGGAAGGTGCAGCGACATGAAGTTCGACGAGTTCCAGGAGTTCCGGCAGCGGCAACTCAGCGCTTCCTCGTCGCTTCTGGACGTTGCCGAGACGAATGTGTACCGGGCGCTTGCTCCGATGCGACCGCAACCGCCGACCGACCTGAGTACGGTGCACCGGTGCGATCTCGCCCGTGCCTGGCTTCGGCGTTTCGAGCTGCCGGACGAGTGGTCCGGCCACGCCATGGTCTGTCGAGGGGTGCGGCACGGGCTCGGTGTGGTGTTCCACTGGCTGCACAGCGTGCAAGCGCGGTTGTGGCTGCCCAGCGACGTCTATCCGGTCTACTTCGAGCTGGCCCACGCTGCCGGCCTGGAGCCCGGCTCCTACCCGACGCTACCGGCACCGGTTCTGCCGAGGTCGCCGGCGCACCCCCGGCCCGAGTATTTGTTGCTCGCCAACCCCAGCAAGCCGCTCGGCCGGTACCTCTCCGATGCCGAGTGCGCCGCGGTGATTTCGTGGTTGGGGGAGTCACCGCGCCGCCGTGTGCTGATCGACAGCGTCTACGACCTGGGAGTTCCGTTCGCCGCGGGCACCCGCCGCTTGCTGGACACCGGTCGTGCGGTCCTGCTGCACTCGGTCACCAAGGGATGGCTGTGGCCCCGCACGTTCGGCGTGGTCCTGCTGGATCCGGCGCAAGCTCCGGAGCAAGCCGAGTTGGCCGAAGCGTTCCGGTCGGATCCGCCGACGTCGGAACAACTGAGCCTCGCCGACCGCCTGCTGACCGAGCACAGCGACGTGCCCCGGCAGGTCGTCGATGAACTGGCCGCGCGGGCTGATCGGTTGTTCGAACGGTTGCCGGAGGACGTGCTGAGGGCGATTCCCGCAGCAAGCCGGACTTGTCCCGGCAACTACTTCTTCCCGGTGGAGATCCCAGCGGAGACGCTCCAGCGCGAGTACGGCATGCTCGCAGCACCGGTCAGCGTATTCGGACAGAACAACTGGTCCGGCTCGATCCTGACCAGCCTTGCCGACGCCTTCGACGGGACGTCGACGGTGCTCCGATGAACCATCGAAGGCGCGTCGAGGTGGTGGTCGACCACTCCAGCGCCCCAAGGACCTCAGGACCTCGAACGTCAGCGTCCAGCGCGGTACCTGGGCCGCGTACCGCGGCCATCAATTGTTCATCCGTCATCACACACCGATGATCAACAGTGCATCGTCCGCGTACCCGGAGCCGGCTCCGACCGACAAGATCACGATCTCGGCTGTGGTACGCCGGACGCTTCCTGTGTACTGCCCATGAAGATGTTGCTCGGTCTGATGAGCCTGAACAGTGCCGCGCGCGTAGTTATCTTCGTCCGCTCCCATCAGGTGGGCAAGGCGGCGGAAATCCCGACGGGCAGGAGGACTGGTGCAACTTTCGCGGAACATGGTGGGCACTGTCGTCGTAGGGGGCGCACTCACGCTGACACTGGGTGCCCTGGCCTATCCGTCGATGCTCGGACTTGAGACCGTGTCGACCTCGGGTGACCGGATCATCGCCAACACTCAGTGGGGGCCGTTCACCGAGGGCGACCGCGCCTTCGTGGTGGCGGTGCGCGCCGCCGGTCTCTGGGAGCATCCGGTCGGGCTGATCGGACAGCAGAAGGGGCAGAGCAAGGGGGTCCTCACCGCGAGCCAGCACCTGGTCGACGGGCATGCGGCGCTGGACGAGACCTGCCGCAAGATCGCACCCCTGCTGAACGTGACCCTGCCCAACATCGCGAGTCCGCAGCAGGAGGGGTTCGTCAACACGCTGAAGGCGGCCCAGGGCAAGCAGTTCGACATCGAGTTCGCCAACATCCTGCGCCAGACGCACGGTTCGATCTTCAACACGGTGGCGAAGGTCCGCTCGACGACGAAGAACACGCTGGTGCGCGCGCTGGCAGACCAGGCCAACGACACCGTCCTGGACCACATCACGGTGATGGAGCAGACCGGCTTGGTCGACTTCGACACCACGCTGTTCAACCAGACCACCCCGCCGAAGCTGCCCAAGTCGGACATGACCCCGCCGGTCCCGCCGGTCGGCCAACCGCTGGTCGTCCTGCCCCCGCCGGCGAACGCGACATCCACCCCAGTGGACCTGGGCCCGGCCATGAACGGCCCGGCCGCCAACGGCAGCTAGGCGGACGACAACAGGGTTCACGGCACCCACGTGAGGCGGATGTTCTCCGCGACGGTCGCCGCCCGGCACGCGAGGCCCGGCGAGGCCCTCGACGGCGGCACCGTCCACACCACCGCCTTCGCCTACCACTCCGTCGCCAAGGCAGCCCGCCTCGCGGGCATCCGGGCGGCTCACATACGTACCGTGCCGCATGCGGTGGATCTCCGGATGGACCCGCAGGCCGCCGCCGCGATGATCCGCGCCGACCGGGATGCCGGGCAGCGGCCGTTCCTGCTGGTGGCCACCGCCGGTACCAACGACACCGGCACCGTCGACCCGCTGTCTCGGCTGGCCGACCTGGCCCGCCGCGAGGACGTGTGGTTCCACATCGACGCGGCCTACGGAGGCTTCTTCCGGCTCACCGCACGCGGCGAGGAACGCCTGGCCGGGATCGAAGAGGCCGACTCGGTCACCCTGGACCCGCACAAGACCCTGTTCATGCCGTTCGGCACCGGCGCCCTGGTCGTCCGCGACCTCGCCGCCCAGCACGCCGCGCACCATGGCACCGGCAGCTACCTCCAGGACATGGGGGCAACGGGAAGTGTCCCGGACTCCGGCCACCTCGGCCCCGAACTGGCCCACGAGATCCGCGGCCTGCGGGCCTGGCTTCCGCTGCACCTGCACGGGGTGGACGCCTTCCGCGCGGCTCTGGACGAGAAGCTCGACCTGGCCGAACACATCCACGACACGCCGGCCGACGTCGCAGAGCTGGAGATCTCGCAACGCCCGGACCTGTCCACCGTGATCTTCCGCGTCCGCCCCACCGATGGCAGTCGGGCCGCCGCCGAGCGGGCGGACGAGGCGAGCCGCCGTCTGCTGGAGCGGATCAACGCCCACCGGCGCATCGTGCTCTCCAGCACGGTTGTCGACAGCCGCTATGCCCTGCGCGTCTGCGTGGTCTCCCACCGCATCCACCAGGACCGCGTCACCGAGGCCTTGAAGATCATCACTGCCGAGGCGAGGAACATCCCCGCCGCGTAGCCGGCGAAAGCCCGGCATCCGGGCGGTGTCCGGCTGGATGCCGGCACGGAGAAACAACCTGCTGGGCCCGCCGAGCGTTTCAGGCTGCCGCGGCGACGCCGACGCCGATGGCGATGAACAGCCACCCGGTCGTCAGCTCCCAGCGGTGGCGGACCTTGGGGCGCGCGAGGAACGCCCCCAGTCGCGCGGCTACGGCGACCAGGGCGAACCAGTAGGCGACACCGAGGACGATGTCCAGGGTGCCGAGGAAGAAGATCTGCCGCGACGCCGAGCCGCCGCCGTGGACGAACTGCGGCAGGATGCTGAGAAAGAACAGCGCCGCCTTGGGATTGAGCACATTGGTGAGGAAGCCCTGAGTGAAGCCGGACCGCCACCGGCCGCGGGCCGGGCCGTCCTCCGCCGGAGGCCGCGGGTCGGCGCCGTCCTCCGGCCGGGCGGCAGTCTCGCGCCTGAGGGCTCGTTCACGGGCGGTCCGGCGCGCGGCCAGCACGGCACGGACTCCCAGATGGACGAGGTACGCGGCGCCCAGCAGCTTGATGGCGTCGTAGACCGCCGGGGAGCGGGCGGCGATCATCGACAGCCCCACCGCGGCGGCGAGCATGTGCACGCACAGTCCGCTCTGGGCGCCAAGCGCCGCGGCCCGCCCCTTGGCGGGATGCTCGGTCGCCGATCTCACCACCACGAGGAAGTCCGGGCCGGGCACCACGTAGGCCAACAGCACTACGCCGAGGAAGCCGACGAGATCGACCGACATACGTTCTCCCCTTCACTGGCCCTGCGCTCGGTTCGCCTCATACGTCGCACCGGCCGGCCGGCCGTGGTCGGTCCCGGGTTCCCCTGTGCGGACCGCGTTCCCCCTCCAGTTCCCCACGGTTCCCAAGATGTGCCGACCGGAGGCCTGTTCGTCTGTACGGGCAACGTGGTGCGCGTTCACGAGGGTCGCTCACGGGTCATCGAGTGGTACGTCCTCGCCGCCCCACGCCACACACGCGCCCGCGTCCGCAGCGAGAAACACATGTCTCAACGCACCTCGCGAAACGCCGCGTTGGGGCCGTCGGGGGCTGGTGGGGCCGACTCGACCTCGCAGGCCTCCATGAACCAGTGCCTCGCGACGGTGCGGGACCACGGCTGAGAGAGGGGCAGGCGCACGAGGTGCGTACCCGTTGCTGCGGGGTGCGCATCGAGGGCCTGGACCACGCCGCTTGCCTCCGGCCGGCGGAGGGTGTCAGCGCCCGCCTCGTGGCCCTCGGTGAGCAACCGCGCTGCGAAATCGACGACCGCGCGAGCGATGCCCTCCGCCGCGTCCGGTGTGACCTTCGGCCGGCTGCATGGGGAGGTCACCATGACCGCAGCGCTCCGCACAGCATGCGTTCCGGGCGAGCCGGGTCAGTTCTGCCTCTTGCGTCGCCACCTTGCGCCGGCCTCTCGAGCCCGGTCGTTCCAGTGGTCCCGGACCCACCCCCACAACAGCGCCACCGGGGCTGCGACCAGAGAGACCAAGAACGAGTGCTCCCATGACATGCCACCGCGCCCGTAGCGGAACATCAGCACGAGCAGCGCGTAGACGGCGATGCCGAGTAAGAGAGCCTTCAGGGGTTTTGGCAGATACATGCCGTGCGGTTACCCGGCGTCGACGGATGAACTCGCTGTTGCACTCCCGACCTGTTCCCGCGATCAGCGGCACCTTCCCGACGCGCGCGTGACCCGATCCTGCCCTGGCGGAGCGGTGGGACGGCGGATGGAGGCGGCCGCGCAGCGGCACGCGGATCGCGAGGCATCGCGGATCGGCCCGGGTGGGGACGCGCATGTGTTCAGGGCGCGGCGCCGTGACGCTGAGGCGGCGGGTCATGAAGGCGTCGCTGCCGGTCGGCTGAGGCGGTGGGGTCAGGCGGCGGCCTGCGGTGCGAGGGCCTCGTCGAGTGTGGGATAGAGACCGATGACGTCGTCGAGGCCGACGATGTGCAGCAGTTCCGCCACGGGCTTGGGGATGTGGGCAAGGCGTAGCCAGCCGTTGTCGGCGCGGGCGGCGTTGTTGGCGGCGACGAGGATGTTGATGCCGCTGGAGTCCATGAAGGTGACGGCGCGCAGGTCGAGCACGGTGTGCCGGGGGAAGCCGTCCTCGGTGATGAGCACTTGGCGGAAGAGATCGGTCGTGGTGTGGTCGATCTCCCCGGCCAGCAGCACCACGTGCACGTGGTCAGCGGTCATGTGTTGGGAGACGGTCAGCTGGGCCTGGTTCATGCCGTCTCCCGCCCTGATGGTGTGGGGGCCTTGCTGCTGCGAAGCCCCTCTGCGTCCACGCAAGCGCACGCCGCTGTTCCGTGTCAACCACACCCTGTGGGGCGGCCTGAAGCTCCGAGTAAGCGGAATGTGGGCCCGTGGTCGTGCGATGCTGCGTGGGCGGCGTGAACGTCGTGTGGTGATTGCTGGAGACGGGGCGGGTGCATGGAGCAGGCCGTGGGGGACGAGGGGCAGGCGGCGCAGCGCACCGATTCGCTGTCGGCATCAGCCGCCTATGACGGCGATTCTTCCTGTATCGGGGACGCGCGTGGTCTGGCCGTCGGCTTTCTCACCGAGGTGCGGGCCGTGCATGGGCTGTCGGTGTCGGAGCGGGCGCTGGGCATGACGCAGCTGGTGGTCAGCGAGCTGGTGACGAACGCGGTGAAGTACGCGCCCGGGCCGGTCGTGCTCGATCTGGAGGTGACCCAGGGGGTGGTGCGCGTGTCGGTGTGGGACAGCGATCCGGTCCTGCCGAACGTGGCTGACACCGACCCGGAGCGGGTGGGGCGCCACGGTCTGGAGATCACTCTGGCCGTCTGCCAGGCCTACGAGGCACGCCGTGAGCCGGTCGGTAAACGCGTCACCGCGGTGATCGCGTTGGCCGATGATCCGGGCGGGGCCATCGCCGGCCGCACGGCACCGTAACCGTACGAGAACCGGCACGCATGATCAGCCCGATCCGGGGAAACAGCAGCGCATGCTGTCGCCGTTTTCGCTTGCCGACCAGGTACGGCGTGCTCTTGCCGAAGCGGGCTTTCACGTGAGCACCGGGGTGGATGCCGGTACGCCGGGCCTCGAGGTCAGCGAGGTGCCCGAAGGTGTGCTGATCAGATGGACGGCCTCCGACGAGTTCCAGGCCCTGACGGGCGAGCAGCCCGGCCGGGCCCCGGACGACGGCGTGCGGGCGATGGTGCAGGCCGCGGTGTCGGGAGTGCTCGAGCAGCAAGGACACGTGATCGCACCGGCAGAGGGTGAGGGCCTCCTCGTGCTGCCCCCAGCGGTGGCACCTTCCGAGCGGCGCTGACGAGCACCAGCTGTCAGGGTGGCACCGACGCTCACTCGAGCCCGGCGGCGTCGCGTGAGAAGCGTTGCCGGCCAGCCACAGAGGCCGCCGGGGAGCGCCGCCCTGTTCCACCGACGACGACGAATTCGCGGGCAGCGGCTGGTTAAGCACGCCATGCTGGTCAGCACCCCATGCCTGCGGCGGGAGACGCTCCATCGGCCGTGAGGAGTGCGGCGGGGGCGACGTCGCCCGGCGGGGATCGACCGGCAGGCCGCGGCCGGGCGTCGTCCGGGGCCTGGAGTTCGTCGTCGACGGCACATACGCCGACCGCGACAAGACCACGTGGTGGCGGCACCGCGCGGGCAACCGCGCACAGAACCGCTGATCCGTTCGACTGAG
>NZ_BBYG01000029.1 GCF_001184025.1 Streptomyces maremycinicus | reverse complement strand
AAACGTTACAACCGGCGCCTGCGCTGGTTGTTCTACATGTCCGCGCAGTCGTCGATGATGCGGACGGGCCCCTCCCGGGACTACTACCTCAAGAAGCGGGCCGAGGGCTTGATCCACACGCAGGCGCTTCTCGCGCTCGCCCGACGCCGGGTGAACGTGCTCTGGGCGATGCTGCGTGACAAGAGGCTCTTCACCTCCGCCCCACCAGTCACGCAGACGGCTTGACACGGTCATTGAGATTCTCCTGGACGGTCGGGGCCCCCGGGGGGCGTAACGGGTACGGGCGCGGTGGGATCGGCGGTGGGTGCGGGCGCGGTGGGATCGGCGGTGCCGCGCAGTGCCTTGGCGACCGCCGTCCCGATCAGGGCGAGGGGCTCGGGTTCGGTCATCTCGTAGTGCCCGCACGGCACCCGGTGGTCGTGCAGGGCGCCGCGCACGTGGGCACGCCAGGCGTCCGCCTTGCCGGGCTGTACGGCGAGGTCGCCGGTGAAGTCCGTCGCCGGTTCGTCGTCGGCGCTGAAGAACAGGACGTCCCCGTGGAAGACACCGGGCTCGAACCGGGGGGCGAGGCGCAGGTTGTTGCGCATGACGTCGGCGACGGCGGCGGCCTGCGCGCGGTCGACCGGAGAGGCGGCGGGGTCCGCCGTGACCTTGGCGTCGATGAGGTCCAGGACGGTCGCCACCGCGGGCGGGCCGCCGTCCGGGGGCACGGGCAGGCCGGTCACCCGCATCAGCAGGGCCGCCACCTGGCGCTCGGCCGTCCCGGCGTCGTACGCGCTCGCGTACGGCTGCGGGGCGTCCAGCATGGCCAGCAGTTCCACCCGCTCCCCCTGTTCCTGGAGCGCGCAGGCCATCGCGTGGGCGACGAAGCCGCCGTAGGACCAGCCCAGCAGCCGGTAGGGGCCGTGCGGCTGGACCTCGCGGACGAGATCGACGTAGGAGGCGACCATGGCGGGGGCGTCGGCTGCGGGCGGCCGGGTGCCGTCGAGACCGGCGGCCTGGATGCCGTACACCGGCTGGTCGCCGCCGAGGTGGGGCAGCAGGCCGGTGTAGCGCCAGGAGACGCCCGCGCCGGGGTGGACGCAGAACAGCGGTGCGGCGGCGCCCTCGCGGCGCAGCGGCAGCAGGGGGGCGAGGGCGTTCGCGGTGCCGCCGGGCGGCTGGTCGTCGGTGTCCTCGGTGGCGGCGAGGACACCGGCGACGGTCGGCGCGGCCAGCAGGGTGGCGGCGGGTACGTCGAGCACCCCGGCCCGGCGGAGCCGGCCGGCCAGCAGGACGGCCCGCATGGAGTCGCCGCCGAGGTCGAAGAAGTTGTCGTGGACGCCGATCCCGCCGATGCCGAGGGTCTGCTCCCACAGCTGGGCGACGGCCTGTTCCCGCTCGGTGCGCGGCGGCACGGCCTCGGTGGTGAGCCGGGGCCGGGGCGCGAGGTGCGGCTCGTCCCGGACCGTGTCCGAGGTGTCGGACGCGGTGGAGCGGGCGCCCGGCGCGTCGATCCAGTGGCGGTGGCGTTCGAAGGCGTACGGCGGCAGCGGCACCGGCCGCGGCGTGCCCGGCACCGGCGGGAGCGCGGTGTCCGCACCGGCGGACCACAGCCGGCCCAGCGCCTCGGCGAGGACGAAGCCGTCGCGGGCGTCGGCCTTGGCGTGCCGCATGGTGGTGACCGTCACCGGTGTGTCCGGGTCCAGTTGGGCGGCGGCCAGTCGGGTCAGGGTGTCCGCCGGTCCGATCTCCACCAGGACCGGGCGCCCGCGCTCCCACAGGGCCGTGACGGCGTCGGTGAACCGCACGGTGCGGCGGGTGTGGTCGAGCCAATGGCGGACCGAGGTCGCCTGGGCGTCGGTGATCCAGGTGCCGGTGACGCTGGTGACGAACGGGATGCGGGGCGGGCGCAGGGTGACGCCGCGCAGGTGCCGCTCGTACGTCTCCAGCACCGGGTCCAGGACGTGGGAGTGGGCGGCCGCCGGTATCCGCACCCGGCGGAACGGGAGGTCGCGGCGGGCGAGTTCACGCTCGAAGCGGGCCACGGCCTCCTCGTACCCGGCGACGGTGCAGGCGGCGGGACCGTTCACCGCGGCCAGGGACAACTCCTCGTCGAGCAGCGGGAGTACCTCCTCGGCCGGGGCCGCCACTCCGACGGTCGCTCCGCCCGCACCGCTGATCAGCCGGATCCGTTCGGTGACCAGGGGCAGCATGTCCGCGAGGTCGATGACCCCGGCCAGGCAGGCCGCCGTGTACTCGCCCAGGGAGTGGCCGATGAGCGCGTCGGGGCGGACCCCGGCGGCCATCAGGGTGCGGGCGAGGGCGTACTCGGTGACGACCAGGCCGAGGAAGGTGGCGGTGTGGTCGGCCGGTGCGCCCTCGAAGAGGGAGGTGCGCAGGTCGGTGCCGAGGACGGGGCGCAGGACGCGGGCGCACTCGTCCACGGCGTCGCGGTAGACGTCCTGGTCGCGGTACAGCTCGGCGCCCATGCCGGGGTACTGGGTGCCGCCGCCCGGCAGCAGGAAGGCCACCCGGGCGGGTTCGTCCGGCACGGCCGGGGTGGCGGGGGCGGCGGCCCGCAGGGCGGACAGGGCCTCCTCGCGGGAGGCGGCGCTGACGGTCAGGCGGTGGCGCAGGGCCGGGCGGGTGGTGCGCAGCGAGTGCGCCACGTCGTCGAGGCGCAGGTCCGGATGGCGTTCCAGGTGGTGGGCGAGGGCCTGGGCCTGACCGCGCAGGGCGCCGGCGGTCCGGGCGGACAGCGGCAGCACCAGGCGGCCGCCGTCCTCGGGGGCGCGCGGCGGTGCGGGCGCGGGAGCGGGGGCCTCCTCCAGCACGACATGGGCGTTGGTGCCGCCGATCCCGAAGGCGCTGACCGCGGCCCGCCGGGGGTGGCCGTCGGCGGGCCAGTCCTCCAGCGCGGTGGGGACGCGGAACGGTCCGGCCGCGAAGTCGATGAGCGGGTTGGGCCGGTCGAAGTGCAGGCTGGGCGGGATCTGCCGGTGTTCCAGGGCGAGGACCGCCTTGATGAGCCCGGCGATGCCGGCCGCCGCGCCCAGATGGCCGATGTTGGTCTTCACCGAGCCCAGCGCGCAGTAGCCGCGCCGTCGGGTGGACTCCCGGAACGCCTCGGTGAGCGCGGCCACCTCGATGGGGTCGCCGAGGCGCGTCGCGGTGCCGTGCGCCTCGACCAGGCCGATGGTGTCGGCGTCCACCATCGCCTGGGCCTGCGCGGCCAGCACGACCTCGGTCTGTCCGGCGGAACTGGGCGCGCTGAAGCCGACCTTGCGCCGTCCGTCGTTGTTGACGGCGCTGCCCCGGATCACGGCCCGGACGTGGTCGCCGTCGGCGAGGGCGTCCGCCAGCCGTTTGAGGACGACCGCGCCGACGCCGTCCCCGGAGGAGGTGCCGGCGGCGTCCGCGGCGAACGCCCGGCAGTGTCCGTCGGGCGAGAAGGGCCCGTCGGGTACGTGCCGGTAGCCGAGCGCCGCCGAGGGGTTGAGGGAGACGGCGGCGGCCAGGGCGGTGTCGCAGCGGTGGTCGAGCAGGTCCTGGCAGGCGGTGTGCACGGCGACGAGAGCGGTGGAGCAGGCCGTCTGGAGGGAGACGCTGGGGCCGGTCAGACCCAGTTCGTAGGAGATGCGGGGGGCGAGGGTGCCCAGGGAGTTGGCGGTGGCCGCGTGCACCAGCTCGACGGAGCCGGGCTGTCCGGCGTGGCGGGGGTGGACGTGGGCGGGGTAGTACCGGCTGTCGCCGGCACCCGCGTACACGCCGAAGGTGCCGTGATCGGTGCCGGGTGCGAGGCGGCCCGCGTTCTCCAGGGCGTGGTAGGCGGTCTCCAGCAGCAGGCGCTGCTGGGGGTCGACCACGGCGGCCTCGGCGGGCAGGTAGCCGAAGAACGCGGAGTCGAAGCGGTCGATGCCCTCGACGACGGAGGCCATGCGGATCAGCGACGGGTCGTCCAGGTCGCGCGGGTCGCCGCCGGCGGCCAGGAACTCCTCGTCGGTCACGGGTCGTACGGCTTCGCGGCCCGCGGCCAGGTTGTCCCAGAACGCGTCGAGGTCGTCGGCGCCGGGAAACCGGCCGGCCATGCCGATGACGGCGACGGCCGGCAGGTCCTCCTCCGGTGTGTCCAGCGGCCCGTCGGTCTCATGCATGGCCTTGGCCCTTTCCGTTCCGTGCGGAGCGGCGGGTCCGGGCCGCGCGCTGCCGTCGTGCCTGTTCCTTCGCCCGGTCCAGCCCGCTCGGCGGGTCGGCTGCGGCGTCGGTCGGGTCCCCGGGGTCCGTCGTACGGCCGACGAGGTGGCGGGCCAGGTCGCGCACGGTGGGGTGCGCGAACAGGTCGACCACGGTCAGCTCGCAGCCGAACTCCTGGTTGACGGCGCTCTGCGCGCCGACCAGGAGCAGGGAGTTGCCGCCCAGGTCGAAGAAGTTCTCGTCCCGGCCGACGCGGTCGCGGTGCAGCACCTCGCACCACAGCTCGATGAGCCGTTGTTCCAGGGCGTGGACGCGTCCCCCGGTGTCGTCGGCGGCCTCCGGGCGTTCGGCGCTGCCGGCGGCGCGCAGCACCCAGGGGGCGATGCCCGCGGCGTCGGCGGCCGCCCGGTGCAGGGCGCCGAGGTCGGCGCCCTCCTCCAGCGCTACGCGGGCGGCCAGCCGCCGTACCTGCCGGGCCGGTTCGGCGACATGGCTGCGGACCCAGGGGGCGGTGCGGTCGGCGCCGATCAGGAGATGGGGTTCGTCCAGGGTGCGGGCGAGATCGAGGGAGCGCAGTGCGGCGGCCGCGTCCAGTACCCGGTAGCCGCGTGCCTCGGTGAGGGCGGTGAGACCGTAGCCGCTGCTCATGCCCCGCTCGTGCCACATGCTCCAGGCCAGGCTCTGCGCGGGCAGGCCCCGGGCGCGGCGGTGCAGGGCGAGCGCGTCGAGGTAGGCGTTGGCCGCGGCGTAGGCGGTGTTCATGGCGCCGCCGAACCAGCCGTTGACGGAGGAGAACAGCACGAACGAGGTCACCGGACGGTCGGCGCTGACCCGGTGCAGGGTCCAGGCGCCGTGCGCCTTGGCGTCCAGCGCCGAGCGCCAGGCGTCAGGGTCCAGGTCGCCGACGGGCCGCTCCACGAGTGCGCCGGCCAGATGCCAGACCGAGGTCAGGGGGACGCCCCAGGCCCCGGTGGCCTCGTCCACCGCCGCCCGCACCCGGTCCTCGTCGGTGACGTCGGCGCACGCGTAGCGCACGTCGCCCAGTTCTCGCAGCCGCCCGAGGGTTGTGCCGTCCTCGGGCAGCGGGCTGCGGCCGATCAGGAGCAGGCGGGTGCCGGGGGTCTCCAGCAGGTGGGCGGCCAGCGCGCCGCCGACTCCGCCGAGCCCTCCGCTGACGAGGTGGAAGCCGTCGGTGGCGGGCGGTTCCCTGCGGTCGGGCGCCTCGGGCAGCGGGGCCAGCCGGCGCGCGTACCGCCGTCCGCCGCGGTGGGCCACCTCGGTGTCCACGGGCGGCTGCGCCGCCTCCGCCGTCACGAGCGGTACGGGGTCGGTGTCCCGTTCGACGTCCAGGTGGACGCAGCGCAGCCCCGGTGCTTCCTCCCGCAGCGACTTCAGGACCGCGCCGGCCATGGCCTGGGCCGGGGCGGGCGCTTCGCCCGTACCGACCGCCTGGGCGTCCACCGTCACGTGGAGCAGGTCGGCCGGGCGGGTGCCGAGGGCCCGGGCGAGCGCCAGCAGGGTGCGGGCGGCGGACTCGTCCGGGGCCGCGTCGCCGCCGTGCGGGGCCGTGAGGTGGACGACGGCGTCGACCGGCCGCTCGTCGGCGGCCGCGTCCCGCAGCAGCGCCGTGTGGTCGGTGTCCTCGACGGGCCGGATCCGGTAGCGGGCGGCGTCGAGGCGTTCGTAGGACGGTCCGTCGGTGGCGACGGTGCAGCGGGCACCGTCGGCGCGCAGCACCCGGGCCAGCCGGTCGGCGAGGGCGTGGGTCCCGGGGCCGTCGCAGGCCAGGACCAGGGTGTGCCGGCCGGGCGGCAGGACGCGCGGGGCGCGTGGGGCGGCCGGCTGCCACACGGGCTTCAGGAACCAGTCGGGCAGGGTGGCGGCGGTGCCCAGCAGGAGGTGTGCCTCGCGGACGGCGTCGTCGAAGTCTCCCGCCTCGAAGCTCTTGCGCAGCTTGGTCCGCTGGATCTTGCCGATCTCGGTCTTGGGGATGTCGCCGGGGCCGACCGGGACCAGGAAGGCGGGGCTGACCCCGATCTCACGGGTGACCTTGCCCGCGATCTCCCGCAGCGCGGCCGCGCGGTCGGGCACGGGGGCGAGGTGGAAGAACAGGGCGAGTTCGTCGGTGGCGGCGGTCGCGTCGGAGCGGACCGCGCAGGCCGCGGTGAAGCTGCGGACGACGGCGGGCAGTTCCTCGACGCAGGTCTCGATCTCGTGGCTGTAGTGGTTGACGCCGTTGACGATGATGACGTCCTTGGCGCGGCCGGTGATGAACAGCTCGCCGTCGCGCAGGAACGCCAGGTCGCCGGTGTCGAACCAGCCGTCGTCGGTGAACGCCTCGGCGTTGGCCGCCGGGTTGTCGTGGTAGCCGCCGGTCACGGAGGTGCCCCGGACCTGGAGCCGGCCGGCCTCGCCCTCGGTGAGCACGGTGTTGTCCTCGCCGACGACGCGCATGGCAAAGCCGGGGTAGGGCAGGCCGCAGCTGACGAACGTCTCGTCGGTGCCGGGCGGTTCGGCGGGCAGCACCGCGTCCGTGACCACCGAGCAGGTCTCGGACATGCCCCAGCCGGGGTGCATCACGTCCTGCGGCAGTCCGAAGGGCCGCAGCGCGTGCAGGAAGCCGCGGGCGGCGGCGGCCACGACGACCTCACCGGCGTTCATCACCAGCCGCATCGGGGTCAGGTCCCAGTCGCGGTCCGCGAAGCGCGGGGCCTGTCCGGCGAGCAGCCCGAAGGCGAAGTTGGGGGCCCAGGTCACGCTGACCCGGTGCCGGTGGGCGAGGTCCATCCAGCGCGTCGGGTCCTGGAGGATCCAGGAGGTGGGTGCGTGGATCTGCCGGCAGCCCAGATACAGGTCCCGCAGGTGGAACATGACGACGCCGGTGACGTGGTCGAGCGGGATCCAGTTCAAGGTCACGTCGTCGGCGCCGAGTCCGTTCATGGCCTCGGTGGCGGCGGAACGGGCCAGGACGTTGCGGTGGGTCAGCCGGACGGCCTTGGGCAGGCCGGTGCTGCCCGAGGTCATCAGCATCAGGATGAGGTCGTCCGGCCGGGCCGCGTACCAGTCGCGGTCCTCGGGCGCGTCCCGCAGGGCGTCGGCCGTGGTCAGCTCGAGACCGGACCCGCCGTCGTGGCCGATCCGGTCGCGCAGGCCCGCCTCCAGCGCGGGCGAGCAGACGATCCAGGGCCGGCCGAGCATCCGCCAGATGCCCTCCAGTTTGGTGAGGGCGGCCGAGGGGGTGGCGTAGGAGGCGGGCACGGTGAGCGGTACGGCGACGAAGCCGCCGAGGATGCAGCCCCACAGCACCGCGAGGAAGTCCTCACCGGCATCGCACTGGAGGATCACCTGGTCGCCGGGGCGCAGTCCGGCACGCCGCAGTCCGGCGAGGACCCGGGAGGCCTCGGGGACGAGGGAGGCGTAGTCACGGCGGGTCTCGCTGCCGTCGGGGTGGACGTGCACGATGTCGCCCCGAGCGTGGTCGGCGGCGCGTACCAGGGCCTGGGCCCAGGTGGCCACGGTCGGTTCGGCCTGCGCGGGGCCCTCGCTGAGGGCGGGCCGCGTCCCGGCCGCCCCTCGGGTGCCGCCGTCGGACGCCGGTGCGGCGCGGCGCGGGGCTGCGGCGTGCCTGCGGGCCAGTTCCCGCGGGGTGTCCTCGACCCCCGCCTCGGCGGCGCCGACGCCGGTGACGCGGGCGAGGCGCTGTTGCCAGGCGTCGGCGGCGGCGCGGTCGACGGCGGGCAGGGCGGTGAGGGCGGCCTGGTCGAGGGCGCCGTCGGCGTCGCGGGGCAGGGTGCTGACGGCGGTGACGCCGACGGTCGGGGTGCCGGTGCGCTCCAGCAGGCGTTCGACGGCCTCGGTGGCCTCCGCGCGGCCCGGTACCACGAACAGCCGGGGCGGTCCGCCGTCGGCCGCGGGCAGCGCGACGGCGTCGCGGATGCCGGGCACCGACCGGGCGGCCTCGGCGAGACCCGCGGTGTCGGGTCCGGGTTCCCCGGCCGGTGCGCGCGGCGCGGGCGCCGGGAGCCCGCCGAGCCGTGTGTCCGGGTCGGCGCTCACGGCGGCGAGCAGCCGGCCCAGGGCGCGGGCGAACTCCTCGGCGGTGGACGGGTCGTACAGGTCGGTGGCGTACTCGATGTGCAGGTCCAGGCCGTCGGGCGTGCCGTCGGCGGTGTGCCGTTCGAGGACGTCCACGAAGAGGTCGAACTTGGCGGTGCCGGTGGCGGTGGGCCGCAGCAACGTCGGGTGTCCGTCGAGGCGGAGTACGGCGGGCTCGTTGTTCTGGAGGGCGAGCATGACCTGGAACAGCGGGTGCCGGCCGGGCCGACGGGGCGGGTTCAGTTCGTCGACCAGCCGGTCGAAGGGCAGTTCCTGGTGGCCGAGCGCGGCCAGGTCGCCGGGCCGGACGCGGGCCAGCAGTTCACGGAAGGCCGGGTCGCCCGAGGTGTCGGCGCGCAGCACCAGGGTGTTGGTGACCAGGCCGATCAGATCGTCCAGGCCGGGTTCGGAGCGCCCGGCGACGGGGACGCCCAGCACGATGTCCGCACCGGCTCCGCAGCGGGTGAGCAGGGCGCTGACGGCGGCGTGCAGCAGCATGAACAGGCTGGCGCCCTCGCGTTCGGCGAGGCCGGTGAGGTCGCGGTGCAGGGCGGCGGGTACGTGCTCGGTGACATGGGCGCCGTCGCGCGGTTCCGTCGGCCGGGGCCGGTCGCCCGGCAGGGTGCACTCCTGCGGAGCCGAGGCCAGCGCCTGCCGCCAGTAAGCGGTGAGCCGCTCGGCGTGTCCCGTACCGTCCGGCCCGGGGGCGAGCAGAGCACGCTGCCAGAGCGCGTAGTCCGCGTACTGCGGCGGGGGCGCGTCCCACGCCGGGGCGGTGCCCGCGCGGCGTGCCGCGTAGGCCCTGCTCAGGTCGTCGGCGAGGGGCCGAAGGGACCAGCCGTCGGCGGCGCTGTGGTGCAGCAGGAGCAGCAGGGTCCGGTCCTCACCGGTGCCGAACAGCCAGGCCCGCAGGGGAGGTTCGCCGGTGAGGTCGAAACGGTGACGGGAGGCGGCGGCCAGGTGCGCGCCGATCTCCTCGGCGGGGCAGTCCACGGCGGGCAGCGGCGGGCGCGGCCCGCCGGCCGGCAGGATCCGCTGGTACGGCGTGCCGTCGTGGTCGGCGAGCACCGTGCGCAGGATCTCGTGCCGGTCGGCGAGGTCGCCCAGCGCGGCACGCAGCGCCCCGGTGTCGGCGGTGGCGCCGAGCGGCACGACGAGCGGGATGTTGTACGTCGCCGTGGAGCCGTCGAGCCGGTTCAGGAACCGCATGCGTTCCTGGGCGTAGGACAGCGGGACCCGCTCGGGGCGGGGCCGCTCGCCGAGAGCGGGCCGGCCGGGAGCCGTGCCGGGTCGGCCGTCGAGGAGCCGGGCGAGGGCGGCGGGCGACGGACCTTCGAACAGGGCGGTGATCGGCACGTCGGTGCCGGACGCGAGGCGCAGCCGGGCCAGCAGCCGGGTGGCGAGCAGCGAGTCGCCGCCCAGGTCGAAGAAGCCGGCGTCGATGCCGACGGAGTCCCGGGGCAGCTTCAGCACGTCCTCGAACAGGGCGCACACCAGCGCCTGTTCGGGGCTCGCGGGACGGGTGCCGGCCGCCGCGCCGGTGAGGTCGGGGGCGGGCAGCGCGTCGGTGTCCAGTTTGCCGTTGGCGGTCAGCGGCAGGGTGTCCATGAGCACACAGGCGGCGGGGACCATGTGCTCCGGCAGGTGGGCGGCCGCGTGGGCGCGCACCTCGGCCGCGGCGGGCGGTCGTTCACCGGTGCTCACGAGATAGGCGACGAGCTGCTCCGCGCCGTGGTCGGCACGGCGCACGACGACGGCGGCGCGGGCGATGCCGGGGTGCTCGGCGAGGACGGCCTCGATCTCGCCGGGCTCGACCCGGAAGCCGCGCAGCTGCACCTGCCGGTCGGCGCGGCCTAGGTGGTCGAGGGCGCCGTCGGCGCGCAGCCGCGCCAGGTCGCCCGAGCGGTACATGCGACTGCCGGGCGGGCCGTGCGGGTCGTCCAGGAAGCGCTCGGCGGTCAGTTCGGGGCGGCGCAGATAGCCGGGGGTCACTCCGGCGCCGGCGACGTACAGCTCGCCGACGGCGCCCGGCGGCACGGGCCGGCCCTGCGGGTCGAGGAGGTACACGCGCAGGTCGGCGAGCGGGGTGCCGACGATGCTGCCCCGGCGGGGGTCCGTCAGGTCGTCCGGGGTGAGGCGGTGGTGGGTGACGTGCACGGTGGTCTCGGTGATGCCGTACATGTTCACCAGGGCCGGCCGGTCGAGGCCGTGCCGGGCGGTCCACGGGCGCAGCCGTTCGGGCCGCAGCGCCTCCCCGCCGAACACGACGTAGCGCAGCGCTCCGGCGGTGGGCGCCTCGTCGGCGTCCACCAGCTGTTCGAAGGCGGACGGTGTCTGGTTGAGGACGGTGACACGTTCGTCGTGCAGCAGCCGCAGGAAGTCCCGTGGGGAACGGCTGACGGTGTACGGCACGACGACGAGCCTGCCGCCGTGCAGCAGGGCGCCCCAGATCTCCCAGACGGAGAAGTCGAACGCGTAGGAGTGGAAGAGGGTCCACACGTCGTCGGCGCCGAAGTCGAAGTGCTCGGCCGACGCCGCGAACAGCCGGACCACGTTGGCGTGCGGGACGGGCACGCCCTTGGGGCGGCCGGTGGAGCCGGAGGTGTGGATGACGTACGCGATCTGGTCCGGGCCGGTCGGTCCGCCGCGGTCGGCGTCGGTCAGGTCGGCGGCCGGGCGCGCGGCGAGGTCGGCGGTGACGGCGGGCTCGTCCAGGACGACGGCGGTGACGTCGCCGCCGAGGTCCGCGGCGAGGTCGCCCTCGGTGACCAGGAGGACGGGCGCCGCGTCCGCCAGGACCAGGCGCAGGCGTTCGGCCGGGTGGGCGGGGTCCAGCGGGAGGTAGGCGGCTCCGGTCTTGAGGACCGCCAGCAGTGCGGGCAGCAGCCGCGGGCCCCGGTGCAGCGCGAGGGCCACCGTCCGGCCCGGTCCCGCGCCGCGTTCGACGAGCAGCCGGGCCAACCGGTTGGCCTCTTCGTTGAGTTGCCCGTAGGTGAGGTGTGCGCCCTGGTGGGTGACGGCGATCCGTCCGGGCCGGGCACTCACCTGCCGCTCGAACAGCTCGGTGAGCGTGCCGGTGACCGGGAACTCGCGCACCGGCCGGCCGCTCGGGTGCTCGCCGGGCAGCAGCAGGTCCAGATCGGCGAGCGCGGTGGTGGGAGCCGCCCGCGCCAGCCGCCGCAGCAGCGCGAGGAACCGGTTCCCGTGCAGGGCGAGTTCGTCCTCCTCGTACAGGTGGGGGTTGGCGTCGAAGGCCAGCCAGAGAGCGCCGGGCCGGGTGCCGGGCCGGACGTTGATCTGGAGGTCGTCGACGGCGCCGCCCGACAGGTGGTGCCAGGTCGCCGTGCTGCCGGCGAAGTGCAGTTCCTCGGTGAAGGGGACGATGTTCAGCACGGGTCCGTGCAGGCGGCGACCGGTGCCGAGGAGGCCGAGGTCGCGGCGGATGAACTCGCCCCGGTACTGCTGGTGCCGTCGTAGTGCGGCCAGCTCGTCGGCGACCGTGCGCGCGAACTCCGCCAGGGCGGCGCCCGGTCGGGCGGTGACACGCAGGGGCAGCACGTCGGAGGCGGTGCCCGGGGTGCGCAGGGCGGCGCTGCCGAGCCGGCTCATGGTGGCCATGCCGAGGACGAGGTCGTCCGTACCGGTCATGCGGTGCAGGTAGACGGCCAGGGCGGTGGCGAGCAGGTCGGCGCGGGTGATGCCCAGGCCGGCGGCCGCGGCGGACAGCGCCTCTGCGTCCTGGGGGCCGAGTTCGGCGGTGTGGCGCAGGAACGGTGCGCGCGGCGGGGCCGTACGGCGGGTGAGCCGGGCCGGTTCCGGCAGGCCCGCCAGACGGCGGGTCCAGTGGTCGCGGTCACGGTCACGGCGTTCGGAGGCGAGGTAGGCGGCCTCCTCGGTCCGCAGCCGGCCGACGGGCGCGAAGCCGCCGGGACCTGGGTCGCGGCCCTCGGCCAGCGCGTTGTGGACGTCGGCCAGGCGGCGGCCGAGGAGCTTGTAGCTGTAGCCGTCGAGCAGGAGGTGATGAGCCCGAAGCAACCAGATGTGGCGGTCGGCGGCGAGGGTGAGGAGGGTGTGTGCGAACAGCGGGCCCTTGTCGGTGTCCACCGGGGTCGCGAGGTCCGCGCGGATCAGTTTCCAGGCGGCGGCCTCCGGGTCCGCGGCGTCGCTCACGTCGACCCGGTGCAGTGGCCAGTCGTCGGCGTCCGGCGCCGGACCGCAGCGGGGGCCGTCGTCGGTGTCCAGGAAGCGCAGCGCGAAGGTACCGGCCTCGGCGACCGTGCGGCGCAGCGCCGCCTCGAACAGCGCGGTGTCCAGACCGCCGTGGATCTCCACCGCCTCCGCGGTGTTGTACGCGGCGCTGTCGGGGGCGAGCCGCTGCGCGTACCAGAGACCTTCCTGGGCGCCGGACAGCGGTCGACGTTCGTCCTCGGGGAGAGACTCCTCGTGGAGTGACATAGCACAACCCTCACGTGGCAAGCCGTAACGGCCCGGCCGGAAAGAGCCCGGTCGGTCTGACAGGGAAGCGGCCCCGGCCCACCGGGCCGGCATTCACGGCCGCGCTCCGGGGACGTGGCCGTATCGCGGCCCACCGCCGGTTCACGAGGTCCTCACGCTGGGGCTTGCGGCCGAACCCGGTCAAGCCCGATCCGGCCCCGCGGACGGAATTCAGGTTTTTCCCTAAAGAACGCGGGTTCCGGGATAGCCGCGTCCGCGACGAACTTTAGGGAAAACACGAGACTTTCCCCGCTCGCTCCGCATCGGCTGGATTCGCACCGCCCCGACCGTGCACTCTCGAAAGGACGTTGAGCCGGATCCGCGGCGCAGGCCGATGGCCGGCGTGCGGCTTCCGGGAATGAGCGGACGAAAAGAGGGCCTGGGTCATGCGCCGTGCGTTGTGTCCGGTAGAGACGCTGTATGTCGGGCAGCGAAGCCGAGCGGTGCTCTCCTGCACCCTGCGCGGCCGTCTCGACACCGAGGCGCTGTCGGCCGCGTTCGACGCGGTCACCGAGGCGCATCCGGCGCTGCGGACCCGCATCGTGCCCGACGGCGAGGGCTTCGCGCTGGACCTGCTGGACGAGGCCGCGCGCCCCCGGCTGAACACCCGGACCGGCGCCGCCGAGGACGCCTACGCCACGGAGCTCAACACACCGCTGTCCGTCGGCGGACCCCTGAGCCGGGCGGTCCTGGTGAGCTCGCCGGACGGAGAGGGCCACCTGTTCGTGCTCTCGGTGGACCACACCGTCGTCGACGGACACAGCGGCATCGCCCTGCACAACGAGATCTGGGAACGCTACCGGGCGCTGGCCGAGGGCGAGGAGCGGCCCGGCGCCGCGGAGGGCGCCCCCGGCTGGGCGGTGCCCGTGAGCGAGTTGCTGCCCGAGGTGGACGAGACGGCGACGACCGCGTACCTGGAACGGCGCGTGGACGAAGCCCGCCGGTACCCGGCGCAGCTGGTGGCGTACGACGTCACGGATCCGTCCGCCGTCGAGGGCCGTATCGAGGTGTGCCGACTGGCGCTGGACGAGGAGCGCACCGGCCGGCTGCGCCGCACCGCCCGCTCGGCGGGCGTGACCGTGCACGCCCTGGTCGCCGCCGCCCTGCTCACGACGGCGCGCCGGCGTCTGCCCGGCGGCGAGCCGCGTGCCCTGCGCTGCCTCTCCCCCGTCGATCTGCGCTCGCGGCTGTCACCGCCGGTGCCCGCCCTGGTGATGGTGCCCGCCGTCACCAGCCACCTCCAGGCCCTGGACGTCGCCCCGGAGTCGGACCCGCTCGAGCTGGCCCGCACCGTTCACTCCCGGCTCGGCGAGTTCGTCGCGGGCGACGGCCCCTACCACGAGATGCGGATCACGCCCGAGATCCCACGCGACCCCACGCTCCAGCTGGCGACGGTGATCGCCACGAACATGGGCGTCGTCCCGGGGCCCCGGCTGCCGGAAGGCCTGGAGGCCACCGACGTCCGGCTGGTGCCCGCCCGGGAGCAGTACTTCCCGGCGGCCGGACGCAGCCCGGTGATGGCCTGTGTCGTCTCGTTCGAGGGACGGCTGGCCATCGAGTTCCCCTACTTCACCGCCTGTTTCAGCCCTCGGTTCGTCCGTGCCTTCCGCGACGAGGTCGGTGCGGTGCTCGACGCCTGCGCCGCCGCCGTCGAGCCCGTCCCCACGGCGGCGGGCTGAGGCGGCCCACCGCACCGCACCTCACCGGCCACCGTAAGGAGCCCTGCGCCGACATGAGCGACGTCCGCGACATCCCCACACCCCTGGCGCTGCTGCCGCGCGCCCAGGCGGGCGACGAACAGGCCATGAACCAGCTGCTGACCGGGATCGTCCCGTACGTCGCACGACTGTGCCGGTCCATCACGCACGACGACGGTGCGGACGCCACGCAGGAGGCGCTCCTCGCCGTCTACCGGGGTCTGCGCACGCTGCGGGAGCCGACCGCGTTCTACGGCTGGGTGCGTTCGGTGACGGTCCGCGAGGCCGTCCGCACGGTGAAACGGGCCGGTGAGGAGGGGCCGTACCAACGGGTCGAGCCGGGGCAGGAGGCCAACCCGCTGGACGCCGTGCACATCAGCGATGTGCTGGACCGGCTGTCCATGTCCCACCGGCAGGTCCTCACCCTGCGCGCCTACGGCCTCAACGAGGAGGAGATGGCACGTGTCCTGTCACTGCCGGTGGGCACCGTACGGTCCCGGCTGCACCGCGCCCGGTTGCGCTTCCGGGAGGCCTGGCAACCCTCGGCGGCCTGAGGCCCGTCCGCCTGCGGAGCCTGCCGTGCCCGGCGCTGTGGAGCCTGCCGCGTCCGGCGCCTGTGGATTCCGCGCGCCCGGGGCGGCGGTGCCTTCCGGGCGGCCCGCGCGGTCCGCCGCGCGCGGGCGTGGGGCGGAGGAGGCCGTCCGCGCGGAGCGGGCGTGCCGGCGTGCCGGCGACGCGGCGGAGCCGCGTCGCGACGCCGGGCCCGCGGCGGGACCACGGAGAAGGGCTCCGGAGGCCCGGCGGGCGGCGGGCGTCCCGGGGCGCCACCCGGCACGCCGCCTGGACCCCGGGACGGACGCGACGGAGGCCGCCTGCACCCCCGGGACGGACGCGACGGAGCCCGCCGGCGGGAACTTCCCGCCGACGGCCACCGCCCGCCGTGTCCCCCGTCGTGCCCGTCACTCGATGAGTTCCGGCAGTACCCGTGGGGGCCACTGGCCCGGCGCGAACAGCCCTAGCGCGTGGGCGCGGGCCACCAGGGCGGGCCGGTTGGGGGCGTCGAACCGGCGCAGCAGCAGGCGCACGCGGTACTCCACGCCCTGACGGCTCAGGTACAGACGGCCGGCCAGCTGCACGGTCGACGCACCACCGGCCACGCCCTCCAGGACCTGCACGTCGAGTTCGCTGAGCGTCAGTTCGCGGGGGTACGGCTCGTCCGCCGCCCCCAGGGGGCTCAGCAGGAGGACCAGTCCGGCCGGCCCGGTCGCGCCGGTGACCGCTATCGCCGTCAGGTCGGCGGCGAAGACACGGCCGCTGTCGTGCCGCCCGGCCACCCGCTCGGTGAACCAACTCGTGCGGCCCTCGGAAAGGTCGGTGAAACGATGGCACAGCACCTCGGGCGTACCTGCCCGGAGCAGATCGCTCAGCCTGCGGTCGCATATCTCGCCGGGGCTCGCCCCGAACTGTGCCGCGAAGTCGGCTTCCGCGGCCGTGATGGTCATGCCCTTCGGACATACGTGGGCCGTGTAGGTGCGGCGGCGGTTCACGCCGGCGCCCGCCTTGACGACGGTGGTGGATGAGGCGGTGATGCTTGTGGTCACCACGGACATACCGTCTTTCCCTCTGTACATGGGGGTTTCGATGCATCCCGCCCGGTTCGGCAACCCCGCGGGACAACGTTGTCAGCGTGTCACTTTCGCGCGGTCGCCACCGGGTCGGGGCGATATCACATCGGGTCGGCAACTCGGAGGCTATGGCCGGACAACCCACCTGGCAAGGGTTTGCCTATCCGGGCGCGCCCATTGCCAACGCTTTTGGCCATGGGGCAATTCCAGCCAATCGGATCCTCCGCCCGGCCGTTCCGGAACTCGGTACGCAGGGAGCCATGGCAAATGACAGGAGAAACCTCGCGTGCGCAACCGTGTTGCCCCCATTGCCAAGCCTCCCTAAAGTATGGGCAACTTCCGGACGTGACCTCGGAAACACGGGGCGATCGGAAGACTCAAAAGGACCTCAGGGGATCAGAGGGCGAAATGCTTGAGCAGCCGCACTTCGGCCGGCAACTGAGGAAGCTCAGGCTCGAGCGGGGCTTGAGCCAGGCCGCGGTCGTCGGTGAGGGCATGTCCACCGGATACCTCTCCCGTCTGGAGTCGGGCGAACGCCGGCCCACCGGACGGACCGTCAGCTATCTGGCACAGCAACTCGGCGTGGACATAGTCGCGTTGACCGAGCCGCGCGCGGGCGGTTGCCTGAGACGCGCGCTCGCCGCCGCGACCTCGGCGCCGCCGGGCACGGACAGCGCCACCGCCCTCCTCCAGGCGGTGCGCGACGACGAGCACGACGACCCCGTGGGCCGCTGGCAGGCGCTGTGGCTGCTCGGCCGGATCAGCGGCGGCCAGGGAGACTTCGAGCAGGAGCGCGTTCATCTGCGCGAGCTGATCGAACTGAGCGAACTGATCGCGGACCCCGACCTCCGGGTGCGCTCCCATGTGCAGTACGCGCGCTGTCTGGTCGCCCTGGGCAAGGCACGGGCGGCGGAACCGGTCGCCGTCACCGCGCTCACCCTCGCCCGCGCGGAGCGGCTGTCGTCCGCCGACGTCATGGCCGCCCTGACGGTCCTGATCGCCGTCGAGACCGGGCTCGGCCTGCTGGAAGCGGCCGAGCGCCATGTACGCGAGCTGGAGGCCGAGTTGCTGCCCACGGCCGCTCCCCAGCCGGCCGCAGAGGCGCTGTGGACCGCCTCGGTGGTCGCCGATCGGCGGGGCGACCACCGGACCGCCCGCTCCCGGCTCGAGGCGGCGCTGGCATTGCTCCGGGGCGGCGACGACCTGATCCTGTGGACCCGGCTGCGTACGGCGGCGACGGCCGCAGCGCTCCAGATGTCACCGCCGTGCGTGGCGGCGGCGGAGCGGTGGCTCGGCGAGGCCGAGGTGGTCCTCGAACTCATCGGCACCCCGAGCCAGCTGCACGAGGTACGCGCTCTGCGGGCCCATCTCGCCTTCCACCAAGGCCGGTTGGACGAAGCCCGGACGCTGTGCGGCGCGTTGCCGCGGGACGGCGAACTCCGGCTGCCGCACGGGGACCGGGTACGGCTGGCGGTCCTGGAGGGCCGTCTGATGATCCTGGAGGGCCGGGTCGACCAGGGCGTCGCGGCCCTGCGCCGCCTCGGCCAGCAGGCGACGGACGCCCACAACCTCGATCTGGCCACCCACGTCTGGCGGTCCCTGGCCACGGCACTGGCCGACGTCCGGGCGCCGGGCGTGGGCGGCGCCTTGCGCTAGATGGGTGCGCTGGACGTGCGCTGGCCGCCGGCCAGCCGCCGTCCCTCCGGCCGGAGGACGGCGAGTCCGTCGGCGGTGGTCGGGGGGCGTATGTCTCGTTCCCGGTTCCCGACGAACCAGAACTGGCGGCTCTGATTGCCGACGCGGCCGATCGCGCCGGGACGTTGTGGGCCGCCCATCGCGGTCTCGACTGAGGCCGGTTCGGCTCGGGGCCAGACAGTGGCGGTTACGGATCGGTACGGCAGAAGGCGCTCGTCGCGGCAGGTTCTCGCAGGGTGCGCCGCCCGCTCGTCCTCCCCTGCCCCGTCTGATCGCATCCGGGTGGCGAGGGCCGGGGAAGGTAGGCGGCGGCAGCGGCCTCTCAGGCCGAGTCGCGGACGATGAGTTCGGGGTCGAAGAGTGTGTGGGTGGGACTGCTCACCGATCCCTGGAGCTGGCCGGCCAGCAACTCCGCCATGGCGGCGGCCATCTTCTCGACCGGCTGACGCACCGTCGTCAGCGGCGGCCTGCACGTGATCGCGACGGTGGAGTCGTCGAAACCCACCACGGCCACGTCGTCGGGTACGCGCCGTCCCTGCTCTCGTACGATCTGGCAGGCGCCCTGTGCCATCAGATCATTCGCCGCGAAGACGCCGTCCACTTCCGGGTGGTCCTCGGCCAGGCGCATCATCGCCGCAGCCCCGCTGTCGAGGGTGAATTCACCTTCGACGACCGGTGCGGGGCCTCGCCCGGCACGCTGGAGGGCGTCGCGAAATCCGGCGAGCCTGTCCCGTCCGGCCGGCAGGTCGCCGGGGGCGCTGATCGTCGCGGGGTACCGGCAGCCACGGGCCAGTAGGTGTTCGGCGGCCAGCCGTCCGCCCGCGTAGTGGTCCATGTCCACGTAGCTCACCGGCAGTGGCTGTGACGGCCTGGCGAACAGCACGACCGGGACCCGGGCGTCGAGAAGCATCCGGGGCAGCGGGTCGTCGGCCTGGATGGATACGACGAGGGCGCCGTCCGCGCTTCCCTGACGCAGGTAGCCGACCACCTGCTCCCGGGCCGCGACGGTCTCGGCGAACATCAGCACGGGATGCATGGCGTGTCCGCGGAGGTACGTCATGGCGCCGCTGACGATCCGGCCGAAGAAGGGGTCGGTGAAGACGCGTGCGGCAAAGCCGTCTCCCGCGCCGGAGATCAGCAGGGCCACCGTCTGCGCGCGTCGTGTCACCAGGGACCTCGCGGCGCCGTTCGGGCTGTACCCGGTGGTCCGAATGGCGCGGCGCACCACATCCTGGATCTCGGGGTCCACGTTGCGAACACCGTTCACGACGCGTGACACCGTCGCTCGGGAAACACCTGCTTCTCGGGCGACATCCTCCAGGGTCGGTCCCCGCTTGTTCACCCCGGCACTTTAACGTGCCGTTATCCCCGTCACCCGCGGGTTCTCCAAGTGCCTCGGCCCCACACGAACGGACCGGGAGCCCGGCCGTTCCCCGGAGCGAACGGAAAGCGGCCGGGCCGCGGCCGGGCTGTTCGGCGGGATCACCGGCCGGGTCAGGGAAGCCGGTAGTCCGTGTTCAACGCCGCGCCCACTTCGGGGTGCGTCTGGTCGTAGCCACGGGCGTCGCACTGGAGTCCGCCCACGACGCAGTGGTCGACCATGGCCTTGAGGGTCCGTTCCTCCCATGCGTTGAAGAAGTCGTAGTGGAAGGAGTAGCCGCGTCCGCTGGCCAGGCGTACCTGGCTCATGTCGCCGTTGACCGGGAAGGCCATCTTGAACTCGATCATCGGCAGGGCGACCGGGTGGTCGGCGGGGCACATGTTGTCGTTGGTACCGGGTTTGACGACCGGGTATGCCATGTGGCTCTTGTGGTCGGGGGTGTCGAGGTACTTTCCGTCCCAGCAACTGGGCGACTGGAAGCGGATGTTGAGCTGGACGTCGGGCCGGTTCGGACAGGCCGCCGGGAAGTCGGTGTTGAAGTAGCTCTCGCCGCACTCCCAGCCCTCGACGAAGCCGCGGTGACGGCGGAACGCGTCGGCGCTCTGCGTCGGATCGCCCACGACGAACCTCAGCCCCTTGGGGAACGGGCGCACGCTGGTGTAGTCGGTGACGCCGGCCTTGTAGTAGATGGTCTGCGGGCCGACGGGCAGGATCTTCTGGTCGCCCTTGTACAGCAAGGGCATCCAGTAGCCGGAGGCGTCGGCGGGTGCCCTGCACGTGGTGGCGCCGCCGTAGAGGGAATCGGTGGTGCTGCTCGCGTTCGTGGAGGTGTTGCCCATGAAGGTGTGGTCGTGGGACTTGCCCGGCTGGCCCGGGTACACGATCGGGTCGTCCGGGGCGGTGTGCGTCACCGAGCAGTTGGCCTGGAACTCGTGGAAGTAGCGCGGCGGCGGCGTGGCCGTGGACGGGGTGACGCCGGTGACCTGCGGTACGGCCGGTATGTAGCCGTCGCCGTCCGGGTCGTCGCCGGACGCAAGGGTGGACGCGGCCATCACATGCCCGGCGTGCGCGGCTTGTGCGGTCTGTGCGGTCTGTGCGGTCCGCGCGGCGGGTGATGCCGTACGTGCTTCAGGACCGTTGCCGGTGCCGGCATGGGCGATCGTGCCGATACCGAGGGCACCGGCCACGAGCGCGCCGCTGATCAGGAGTGCGGAGAGCCGTTTCGGACTCGATCTCATGGGGTCTCCTGCCCGTGAGGTGGGAAGAGGGCCCGCGCGGTACGAGCACATCGCACAGGGGCCGGTACCGCGCGGGTGGTGCGACCGGGGCGGCGGCGGGATCCGTCTGCCTGCCGCCCCGGGTGGTCGGGGCACGGCGTCAGCCGTAGATCCCCAGCTCGTGGAGGGAGTGGCCCCACCCGGTGCCCCTGGCCGTCAGCTGGAGCCGGACATGGCGGGCGGTGACCACGACGTCGAGGGTGTCGACGTCTCCGTCACCCGTGGTCGTGGCGTAGGCCTGACGCCAGGTCGTGCCGTCGTCGGAGACCTGCACCTCGTAGGACTTGGCGTAGGCGGGGTCCCAGACCAATTGCACCGTGCGGATGGGCCTGGGGACGCCCAGGTCGACCCGGATCCACTGCGGGTCGCTCCAGTCACTGGCCCAGCGCGTGACAGGGTCGCCGTCGGTGGCGTTCCCGGCCGGGCAGGGGCAGTCGCCGTAGGACTGCTGGAAGGAGGACGCGGTCGCGGGCCGGTGCAGTGCCAGGTTGGTCCCGCTCACCGGCGGGGCGACGACCCTGACGGACTCGGTCTCGATGCCGGCGTTGCCCCGGCCGTCCTCCGCCTGGATGTACACCTTCCACACACCGAGCTTCGCGGGCGCGGTGACGGCGAAGGTGCCGTTGCCGGTGGAGCGCCACCGCGCCTCCACGAGCCGTTTGTCTCCGTCGGCGTAGTTTCCGCTGAGGTAGATCCTGGACGTGATCGGATCACCGTCGGGGTCGCGGATGTCGGCGTGCACGGTGAACTCACGGCCCGCCGGAGCCGCGGAGGCCGGCGAGACGGCCATGTTCGTGATGACCGGCGGCGTGTTGCCACCCGCGGAGCCGGTGTACGCCTTCTTCACGGCATAGTACGACAACCGCTTCAGCCCGTCGGGAACGAGGTTGAACCAGACGCCGCCGAAGTCGTGCTCGCGACCGTAGTGGAAGAGCGTGGCCCCCAGGGCGACACCCGCGTGGCCGGTGACACAGCCCCACGCCCTGGTGTAACCGTCGGCCTTCTGCACGTCGGTCGGCTCGTCGGGGATGCCGTTGACGTCGTCGGGAACCTCCCACTCACCGGCGGGACCGCCCTCGGTGATGATGTAGGGCTTGTCGTAGCCGCCGTCGATCCAGTCCTGCCGCACCTTGCAGAGGTTGGCGTAGGAGTTCACCGCGTACAGGTCGAGACCGGGCGCGTTGCGCTTGTAGTACGGCCAGGCACCGGTCCAGGCGTCCGTGGAGGTCACGGGGTGGTCGGGGTCGATGGCGTGGATCTTCTTCGCGACGTCGTTCACGAAGGAGGTGTAGGCGTCGCGCTGCGCCTCCAGCCCGGCGCCGCCGTAGCAGTTCTGGAGACCGAGGACGGACTCGTTGCCGACGTTCCACATGAGGGTCGCCGGGTGGCTCTTGTAGGTGTCGACCCACTGGGCGAACTCGTCGAGCATGCTGTTCTTGTACGTCGTGTCCGTGACGTAGTCGACGCAGCCGCCGGCGCCGGGGCCGCCACCGGGCTGGAGCCAGAAGCCGTTGATGACCTTGATTCCCTGGGCGGCGGCGGCGTCCAGCAGGGGCTTGGTGGAACTGTCGGTGCCCCACGTGCGGAGCGTGTTGACGCCCATGGACCTCACGTCAGGCAGATACGTGGGCGCGTCGGCCGCGGGCGGGCCCCACGTGAGTCCCTTGATCGTGTAAGGCTGCCCTGCGACGGTCAGCTGCCAGCTGCCCCGCGAACCGGTCACCTTCACCGCCCCACCGGGGGCCGGGTTGTCGCCGCCTCGGCCGCCGTAGACCTGGAACTCCCACAGGGAGTACCCGTAGCCGCCGGCTCGCGTGACGCCCTGCATACGGACGTAGCGGCCCGAGCCGGAGACGGCGATCTCGTCCGTGCCGCCGTCGCTGCCGGTGACCGCCTTCAGGGTCCGCCAGTCGCTGCCGTTGTCGGATGCCTGGAGCTCGTAGTTCTTGCCGTAGGCGGCCTCCCAGGTCAGAACCACGCGGCTCAGGTCCCTGCTCGCCCCGAGGTCCACCTGGATCCATTCGCCGTCTCGCCGCTCGCTCGACCAGCGGGTGCCGGACAGGTCGCCGTCGACGGTGGCTCCCGCGACGTACGCCTCGCCTTCCTGCGAGGAGGCCGTGGCCGGCCTGCCCTGGGAAAGAAGCTCCTCCGCCGCGTGTGCCCGCGGAGACAGGCCCAGGGTCAGCGAAGACGCCAGCAGCGCGCCGAGCACCGCGAGGGAGATCCCGCCGCGTCGACGGGAAGTAGTGCGCAGAGGGAGGGGTCTGTACACGGCGGCTCCTGACTGTTTCATGGCACCGGGCGGTCAGGCCGGACTCACGGTTCGGACCTGCGCCCGAGGCTTCTCGGACAGGGGGGTGCACGGTGCGGTGGGGCGCCTTGCCGGTCCGGGCGCGGGGACATGAGATCCCGGCCCGGAAGGGAACCGGAGTCCTCACGACCGGCGGTGTGAGGCAGGGGTCGCCCGGGGGCGGCACGGGTACAGCGGGGGTTCTCCTCGCTGCGGGGCAGGTCATGCGGGAGAGCGCTCTCCCGACCATCCCGCCTCTGTGATGCGCGGTCAATATCCCCGACACGACTTTCCTTCGGCCTTGAGTTAACTCTTGGTTCGACAGGCCGATCAATGCGGGGCGCACGCCAGTGGCTTGGATCCGGGTCACCAGCGGGCGTCAGTCGGCCCGGCAGCACCTGGCTGTCAGGACCGTGACGCCGTCTGCGACGATCGTTTCCGTGGACCCTACGCACGACCAGGACCCTGGCGCCCCCGTCCGCTCCGGCATCCCGGAGCACGGCCGCATCCCGAAGTACTACGCGGTGAAGGCGCACATCGCGCGGCTCGTCGACGAACTGGGTGAAGGCGGGCTCCTGCCGACCGAGCGGGATCTGTCGGAGAAGTACGGGGTCGCCCGCGAGACCGTACGGCAGGCACTCCGGGAGCTGCTGCTCGAAGGGAAGCTGCGGCGACAGGGGCGCGGCACGGTGGTCGCCGGTCCCAAGCTGGAGCAGCCGCTGTCGCTCGCGAGTTACACCGAGGGTGTCCGGCGGCAGGGGCTCACCCCCGGACGCTCCCTCATCTCCCTCGACCGGTTCCCCTGTCCGGAGGCGCTCGCCGCCGAGGCGGGGTTCGAGCGGGGTGAACCGGTCTGGCATCTGGAGCGGGTGCTGCTCGCGGATGACGAGCGGATGGGCCTGGAGAGTACGTACGTGGCGGTCCGGCGGGTTCCCGACCTCGACCGGGACTTCGACCCCGACTCGTCGTTCTACGCGTACCTCAACGAACGGATCGGTATCGCTTTCGGTGACGCGGACGAGCGGATCGAGACCGTACTGGCCACCCCGCGCGAGGCGCTGCTGATCGGGACACCTCCCGCGCTGCCGATGCTGCTGATCCACCGGGTCTCGCGGGACACCCAGGGCAGACCGCTGGAGCGGGTGCGGACCCTGTACCGGGGGGACCGGTTCTCGTTCACCGCGCATCTCGGTGGTTGAGCGTTCCTGGTGAGCCCCCGCCGCATGGGGGGCCTTGGGCCGACCTGTGCCGACCTGTGCCGAGCTGGCGAGCTGGCGAGCTGGCGAGCTGGCGAGCTGGCGAGGCACGACGGGCGTCGGCATCGCGCGGATGCCCTCCTGCGTGAGCTCGGGACGTCGCAACTCCCTTCGCAGCAGCGAGCATTGCATGCCCCGCCGCACCCGATCCCCGACCGGGGAGAGGCTGATCAGCGCCACCCATTGATCACGGAATGATAACGGGTCTAGCCCAAACGTGATGGGCAGTTCACCATCTGGTTGCTGTCCGGACCTTTCCGATTCCCCCGTACCGAGGAGCGTGGCCGTTGTGAGAGTGATAGTCGTCGGAGCCGGCGTGGTGGGCACCCTGCACGCCTGGCACGCAATAGAACGCGGCCACCGGGTCGTACAGATCGAGCGTGAGGCGGAGGCCCGCGGGGCCTCGCTGCGCAACTTCGGCCAGATCTGGGTGAGTGGCCGAGCCGGAGGAGAGGAGCTCGACACCGCCCTGCGGGCGCGGGAGCTGTGGGAGGAGATCGGCGCCCGGGTCCCGGGTCTCGGCTTCCGGGGCTGCGGATCGCTGACCCCGCTGCGCAACCCGCGCGAACTCGCCGTCGCCGAGGCCGCCCTGGCCCGCGACGACGCGGCGGCCCGCGGCTACAAGCTGCTCACCGCGGGTGAGGCGCGCGCCGTGAACCCCGCCCTGCGCGGGACCTTCGAGGCCGCCCTGTTCTGCGAGCGCGACGCGGCCGTCGAGCCGCGCACCGCCCAGGTCTCGCTGCGCGCCGAGCTGCTGAGGTCCCCGGACTACACCTTCCTGCCGGGCCGCGAGGTGCGCGAGGTGATCGGCGGGAACGCCGTCCGCGACGACCACGGCGACGTCCACACCGGTGACGTCGTGGTGTTGTGCACCGGCGCCTGGCTCGGCGGTCTCGTCCGCGAACTGGCCGGACCCGACCTGCCCGTACGGCGGGTGCGCCTCCAGATGATGCAGACCGCCCCGCTGGGCGAGCCGCTCACCACCTCCGTCGCCGACGCGGACAGCTTCCGCTACTACCCCGCCTACCGCAGCGAGGCGCTCGACGCCCTCAACGCCGGGCAGCCGCAGACGCCGACCGCCGCCGAGCACCGTATGCAGCTCCTCATGGTGCAGCGCGCGGACGGCGGGCTGACCATCGGCGACACCCACGAGTACGAGCTCCCCTTCGCCTTCGACACCCTCGAAGACCCCTACGACCACCTCACCGAGGTCGTCGAGTCCTTCCTCGGCCGCCCGCTGCCGAGGATCCGGCGCCGCTGGGCCGGGGTGTACGCGCAGTGCGTCGACACCAGCCGGGTCGTGCACCGCCAGCGCGTACGGGACGGGGTGTGGCTGGTCACCGGGCCCGGCGGGCGCGGCATGACCTGCTCACCCGCGATCGCGGAGACCACCGCCGACGAGCTGGGATGGTGACCGATTTGAACGAGCTGAACGAGATACGACTGGTGGTGCTCGACATGGCCGGCACCACCGTGGCCGACGGCGGCCTCGTGGAGCGGGCCTTCGCCTCGGCCGCCGGAGAGCTGGGCGTGGAGCCCGGGTCCGCGGACCACGCGGAGAAGCTCGACTACGTCCGCGCCACGATGGGCGAGTCCAAGATCTCCGTCTTCCGGCACCTCTTCGGCGAGGAGTCCCTCGCCCAGCGCGCCAACGCCGCGTTCGAGAAGGCGTACGGGGAACTCGTCGACGGCGGCGCCGTCGCGCCGATCGCCGGGGCGCGTGAGGCCATCGAGGAACTCCAGGCGGGCGGCCGGACCGTCGTCCTGACCACCGGGTTCGCCCGCGTCACCCAGGACGCCATCCTCGCCGCCCTCGGCTGGCAGGACCTGGTGCCGCTCACGCTGTGCCCGGCGGACGCCGGCGGACGCGGACGCCCCTACCCCGACATGGTCCTGGAGGCGTTCCTGCGCACCAAGGCCGCCGAGGGGGTCCGGCAGACCGCCGTCATGGGCGACACCTCCTACGACATGCTCGGCGGTGTCCGCGCCGGCGCCGGACTCGTCGCCGGCGTCCTCACCGGGGCGCACGACGAGAACGCGCTGCGCGCCGCCGGGGCCGGGCACGTCCTCGGGTCGGTGGCCGAACTGCGCGCCCTGCTGGGTGAGTTCACCGGTACCGGCGGGGACCGACGATGAGCAGCGGGCTCCGCTTCGACCGGGTGTCCGTCGCCTACGGCGGCACCACGGTCCTCGACTCCCTCGACCTGACCGTCGAGCCCGGCGAGGTGATGGCCCTGCTGGGACCGTCCGGCTCGGGCAAGACCACCGCGCTGCGGGCCGTCGCCGGATTCGTGCGGCCCGCCGCCGGGCGGGTGTTCATCGGCGACCGTGACGTGACCGGTCTGCCGCCGCACCGGCGCGGGATCGGCATGGTCGTCCAGCAGTACGCCCTCTTTCCGCACATGCGGGTCGAGGACAACGTCGCCTTCGGACTCAAGGCGCAGAAGGCCCCCAAGGACGAGATCCGCGGGCGGGTGGCCGAAGCACTGGAGATGACCGGGATGGCGGCGTACGCGCGACGCCACCCGCGCGAACTGTCCGGCGGACAGCAACAGCGCGTCGCCATCGCGCGGGCTCTCGCCATCCGGCCCGGCGTCCTCCTGCTCGACGAACCGCTGTCCGCTCTCGACGCCCGGCTCCGCTCCGGGATGCTCTCCGAACTCGCCCGCCTGCACCGCGAGTTGCCCCACGTGTCGATCCTCTATGTCACCCACGACCAGGTCGAGGCGCTGACCTTGGCCGACCGGATCGCCGTCATGGACAAGGCCCGCCTCCAGGACGTCGGCACACCCCGGGAGCTGTACCGGGCGCCCCGTACCGAGTTCACGGCGTCCTTCGTGGGCAACGCGAACCTGCTGCCGGTGACGGTGGGGTCGGGCGGGGTGGACTTCTCCGGGACCGAACTGAAGGTTCCGACCCGTGACGCCGCCCGGGGTACGACGGCCACGCTGTGCGTGCGCCCGCACCTCGTCGGGCTCGGCGCCGGGCCCAACGCCCTGACCGGGTCGGTCATCGAGGTGCAGTGGCGGGGGGCCACCCATCGGCTGTACATCGAGGTGGCGGGCCACCGGGTCATGGCCGACCTGCGGGAACTGCGGCAGCCGCCCGCCCTCGGAGACGAGATCACCGTGCACTTCGGGCCGGAGGACGCGGTCCTGCTCTCCGCCGGTGTCACACCCGAACGGTCGGCTCCCGTCGCCGTCAGGGAGACGGTGGGAGCCGCCGACCAGGGGAGCCGGGATGGCTAGCGCCGCGGTCGCCGCCCCGGCGAAGGCGGCCACCAGGACCAGGACCGGAATTCCCTCCTGGGTCTGGGCCCTGCCCCCGGTCGCCGTGCTCGGGACGGTGTTCCTCTATCCGCTCGGGCTGGTCGTGCAGCAGTCGTTCCGCCCGGACACCGGAGGGACCTCGGCGCGGGCCTACGCGGACGTGTTCGCCTCGACCGCGTTCCGGGAGGCGCTCGGCACCACGGTGTGGCTGGCACTCGGATCCACCGTCGGTTGTCTGGTCCTCGGCTTCGTACTCGCCGTGGTCATCGCCTTCGTGCCGTTCCCCGGCGGGAAGGCGGTCGCCAAGTTCATCGACGTCTTCCTGTCCTTTCCGTCCTTCTTGATCACGCTCGCGCTGCTGTTCGTCTACGGCACCGTCGGCATGGCCAACGGACTCTGGACGGGCGCCACCGGAGCGGCCGAGGGACCCTTCCAGTTCCTCACCACGCCCTGGGGCGTGCTCCTCGCGGAGATCACGTACTTCACACCGTTCGTGATGCGGCCGCTGCTCGCCGCCTTCTCCGGCATTGACACCGGTCAGCTGGAGGTGGCCTCCTCGCTCGGCGCCCGGCCCGCCCGGATCGTGCGGCAGATCGTCCTGCCCGAGGCCCTGCCCGCACTCGCCGCCGGCGGCAGCCTGGTCCTGGTGCTGTGCCTCAACGAGTTCGGCATCGTCCTGTTCACCGGGGCCAAGGGGGTCACCACCTTGCCGATGCTCGTGTACGGCAAGGCGATCCTGGAGTCCGACTATCCGGGAGCGTGCGTCGTCGCCGTCGTCAACATCTCGATCTCCGTGGGTTTTTACGGCCTCTACCGGGTGGTGAGCCGCCGTGTTGGTGCATAGCCGCAGAGGGAAGTGGGCCACCTGGGCCGTCTTCTTCCTCCTCTTTCTGCCCATTTTCGCCCTGCCTCTGCTCGTCGTCCTCGCCGCGTCGTTCGCCACGAACTGGTCGAGCGCCTTCCCGTCCGGCTTCACCACCGGGCACTACAGCGTCGCCACTCGCGGCGAATCCCTCCAGGCCCTCACCACCAGCCTGGTCACCGCCCTCACGGCGAGCGTGCTCGCGCTCGTCGTGGGGACCTGGGCGGCGCTCGCCGGTCACGCCCTGAAAAGGGGCGGAAAGCGCCTGCTGGACGCGCTGTTCATGCTGCCGGTGGCCGTGCCGTCCGTCGTCGTCGGGCTGGCGATCCTGGTCGCCTTCTCCAAGCCGCCGGTGCTGCTCAACGGCACCCGGTGGATCGTCGTCCTCGCGCACGCCGTTCTCGTCACGGCGTTCGCCCACCAGTCGGTGTCGGCCGCCATCATGCGTCTCGACCCGGCCTACGAACAGGCCGCCGCGTCCCTCGGCGCCCGGCCCTCCTACGTGCTGTGGCGGGTGCGGCTCCCGCTGCTGCTGCCCTCGCTCACCGCCGCAGCGGGCCTCTGCTTCGCCCTGTCCATGGGCGAGTTGAGCGCCACGATGATGCTCTACCCGCCGGACTGGACCCCGCTTCCCGTCCAGATCTACGCGGCCACGGACCGCGGCGCCCTGTTCACCGGCTCCGCGCTCGCCGTGGTCCTCATGGCGGCGACGGTGCTCGTGCTGTTCGCCGTCTCCCGGATCCGCACCAAGGCCTCTTACCGCTGATCCGCCGATCCACTGATCCGTTCCACCGGATCCCCCTCAAATCTCTTGCCCACGCAAGGAGTTGACCTCGCCATGCCCAGAAACACCCGCTCGCTCCGCCTCGTCCCGATCGCCGCCGCGACCGGCAGCCTCGTCCTCGCCGGCTCGCTCACCGCGTGCGCCGGCGACTCGGCCGCCGCCGACGCCGAGGTCGTCACCGTGTACAGCGCGGACGGCCTCAAGGGCGAGAACGGCGACGGCTGGTACGACCAGGTCTTCAAGGACTTCGAGAAGCAGACCGGCGTCAAGGTCAAGTATGTCGAGGGGGGTTCGGGTGAGATGGTCCAGCGAGCCGCCCGTGAGAAGACCAACCCGCAGGCCGACGTGCTCGTCACCCTCCCGCCGTTCATCCAGCAGGCCGACGGCAAGGGCCTGCTCCAGAAGTACGCACCCAAGGGCTCCGACCAGGTCGACGCCGCCGACAAGGCCGCCGACGCCACCTGGACCTCCGTCGTCAACAACTACTTCGGCTTCGTCTACAACAAGAAGGAGCTGAAGCAGGCGCCCACCACCTGGGACGAACTGCTCGACGGCACGTACAAGAACAAGCTCCAGTACTCCACCCCCGGTGTCGCCGGCGACGGAACCGCCGTGCTGATCAAGGCGATCCACGACTTCGGCGGCAAGGAAGCGGCACTCGCCTACCTGAAGAAGCTCCAGTCCAACAACGTCGGCCCGTCCGCCTCCACAGGCAAGCTCGCTCCCAAGGTCGACAAGGGCGAACTGCTGGTCGCCAACGGCGACGTCCAGATGAACTACGCGCAGTCCAAGGACATGCCGAACCTCGGCATCTGGTTCCCGCAGGCCACCGACAAGGCCACAGACGCCGTCGGCAGGCCGACCACCTTCGCGCTCCCCTACGCCGCCGGTCTCGTCACCAAGGCCCCGCACACCGCGAACGGCAGGAAGCTCCTCGACTTCATGCTGTCCGCCACGGCGCAGCAGCAGGTCAGTGAGATCGGCGGCGGCTTCTCCGTCCGCTCCGACGTCAAAGCCACCGACGCCAACGCCATCGCGCTGACCGAGCTCATGGACGGCGTCGAGGTCTTCGAGCCCGATTGGGCGGACATCGACGAGAACCTCACCACGTACGTCGAGGACTGGAAGTCCGCCACCGGCAGTTGAACCACCGACAGCCGGACCGGCCGCAGTTGAGACACCGGCAACCCAACGGCGGTCGTACGACAGGCCGTCGGCCGCGTCCGCGCCACCCAAGCCGCACGCTCCATTCGTGCCACCCGCGAGGCCCCTGGACCCGAACCGCCGGGGGCGTCGCCGTGCCCGGCACCCACCACCCCTCGTCGTTCCATCCGTGCTCCACACCCTCGTCCCCCTCCCGGAGGATCACGTGTCGTCACGCATGTCCCGTCGCTCCCTGCTGGCCTCCGCGGCCGGCCTCGCCCTCGCCGCCGGACCGCTCGCGTCAGTCGCCCGCGCCGCCGCCAAGACCCCCAAGGTCCTCGTCATCGGCCTCGACGGCACCCTGCTGAACCGCGTCAAGGACGCCGACGCCCCCAACCTCGACGCCCTGATGGCGGCGGGCCTCACCGCGCCCAGCAGCATCTACGCCAACCCGTTCGCGCCCACCCTCTCCGGGCCCGGCTGGTCCACCCTCATCACCGGCGTCTGGCCCGACAAGCACAACGTCAAGGACAACACCTTCACCGGCCAGAAGTTCGCCCAGTACCCGGACTTCCTCACCCGTATCGAGACCGCCAAGCCCTCCCTGTCCACGTACGCCGTCTCCTCCTGGGCGCCGCTGACGGACACCGTCTTCTCCTCCAAGGTCGACACCCGCGTGTCCACCCCGAGCGCCGAGTACGACACCGGCACCACCTCCCGGGCCGTGGCCCAGCTGCGGGACGCCAACCCGGACGCGGTGTTCGTCCAGCTCGACAACGTCGACCACGCGGGCCACAGCTACGGCGCCGCCAGCCAGCAGTACCTGGACGCCGTCCACGGCGTCGACACCCAGGTCGGGCAGATGGTCGCCGCGGTCAAGTCCCGCGCCACGTACGCCTCCGAGGACTGGCTGATCATGGTCACGGCCGACCACGGGCACACCGACGCGGGCGGCCACGGCGGATCGAGCTGGCCCGAGCGGCAGACCTTCATGATCGCGACCGGCCCCACCCTGACCGCCGGTGCCGTGCGCTACGACGTCAAGATGCCGGACATCGCCGCCTCCGCCCTCGCACACCTCGGCATCGCCATCGACCCGGCCTGGGGGCTCGACGGACGGCCCGTCCAGCAGCCCGCCCCCGACGACTTCGACGCACTGCGCCCGCAGCTCGCCACCCGCGTCGACGAGACCGGCATCGGCGCGGCGGTGATCGGCTTCACGCACACCCCGCCGAGCGGCTGGTCCGTCGACAACTCCGCGATGGGCACCGGCGGTGTCACCGAGTGGCGCGGCTGGTCCTTCACCACGGACGAGTTCTGGACCAAGGCGCAGGCCGACCAGAACCGCGAGGGCAACATCCGCGCCCGGAACGTCTTCGCGGTCGCCGACGGCGACGAGTGGGCGGACAAGGCCTTCTCCGGCAGCTTCGACTCCGCCCTGGTCAGCCCGCCGTATCCGGTCACCGCGGGCGCGCCGGCCACACTCACGTACACCACGTACTACCGCCACGAGGCACCGCAGAAGGGTGAGGTGCTCGTCTCCTACGACGGCGCCGCGCCCGTCACCGTGAAGACCTACACCGCGGACACCTCCTCCCGGGTCGAGAAGGTGACCCTCCAGGTGCCGTCCGGCGCCAGGACCGCCCGGGTCCGGTTCCGTTACACCGGCGGAAACAACTGGTACTGGGTGATCGACGACGTATCGATCAAACCGGCCTGACTCACACGAGGCCGATAACGCTCGACCGTGCAATGAGCGTCGGAGTCGACCGGCGTGACCACTCAGCAACCGGGCGCCCGTCGCCCCAGTGCCGGCGTCCGGGGGATTTTTCGCCCTCCGCGGCCTCGAACAGGCAGCTGGTGGTCGCGCCGGGGCGCCCGGACCGGTTCGCGGGGCACAGCGACGCGCGGGGCGAGCGGTCGACGGGTACCGCCGAGCGGCCACATCCTGGTCATCTTCGACCTCGCATTCATGGTGAGGAATCAGAACGGGCCGCCGCCAGAGCACTGTACGACGACCCGCCGGATTTCTTTATAGCAGGCCCGAAATTGGGCCGCGCCAGAATAGGAACTCGATGGCCTGAACGTGCGTGAAATCCGCGCGCAGGCGATCGGCGCGGGTGCCCAATTCTGTGAAATACGATTCGGTGATGGCCTCCGCGACGATCGGATGCAGATCCTCCTCCGTCGCACCGCCTCCTGGAGCTGGAGGATCTGCGCGGCGTAGGTGGGCGAGACCGGCGTGGTGATGGTGCGCTCGCGGCCGTCGTCCGAGCTGCCCGTGCAGGTGAATCCGAAGTAGGCCGTCACCTCCACCATCATGCCGCTGGCGGTCGCCGCGCGCTCCCGAGCCTGTGCTCTGACCTGCGGTTGCCACTGGGATTTAGTCTCCTCCACCAGGGCCGCCTGGAGCCTCTGCTGAGGCTTCGTTTGCTGTCCGGCGCGGTAGCGCTGCACGGTACGGGGCGAGACACCCAGTTGTTCGGCGAGGGCCTTCGTCGACTTCTTGGCGCGCGTGTAGAGGAATTCGATCTGGGCCTTTGCGGATTTCGGCGCGGGCCGGGTGAACACCTTGGGCTCCGCGCGCTTGAGGGCGTCCAGGACGCTGTTGCGGCGCGGGGCCGCGGCTGCGTGTCGTCGCTGTCGATCATTCCTTCAGCAGACACCCGTTCCCCTGTGGACAGATTCCGTGCCCGGGCACCCCACCGTTGCGGGAGGGGTTGACGGCGTAGATCAGCGGTCTTGAGTGGAGGGCCACGTCCAGAGCAAGGGGACTGGCCATGGATCTGCTCAGGCTTTCCGACCGGCTGCCGCAGTGTTCACGCTGCCGGGGCCGACCTCATCGTGGTCCTGCCCGACGGCCAGGAGGTCACCGGCCGCCTCCAGGAGCGTCAGCAGGTCCCAGGCGCCTGACTGTACAAGGTGGCCGTCCCGGCCTGGTTTTGCGAACTAACACCGCCAATCTCCTCGCTGCGGGCACTTAGCTCACAAATAGGCGGTAGCGGTGTTCTCCTGGTCGATTTTCTCGGGCAATGTCGTATCGAACCCTGGCAGCAACGCGTCGCAGGTGATTCGAGGGCCCCTGTCGCCTTGATGCGGCTGTTTGCTGCAGGCGGCATGGCTGGCCTGGTTGGGCGTCGCATTCAGGGCAGAGGGCACCTCGGACCCGGTAGCGCCAGCGCCGGAGGGAGTCCCAGTGTGGTGGGGGTTCGGGCTTCTCCCAATCCCACTCCTCGGCCTTCTCATCCCAGTAGGGAACTGACGGTTCATACCTATAGGCGAGATCCATCTGCTGCTGCATCCAGATGTAGGCCGAAGCATCTTCATCGGCGGTTCCACGGTTCAGGAGGTCCGCACCCTGCCATGTGTACTGGTAGATGAAGTGGCGCTCCACGTCTTTGAGGAGTCGAGCGCTGATGCCGGGCGGGCTGGGTTCGTGGATCGGCTCTAGGGACTGTTTCTCGGATCATGTGCGGAGCCAGATGATGAGTGCGGCGAGGGTGACGGTGCCGAGGTAGATGTAGGCCCGTTTCTCGTAGCGTGTGGCGACGGCACGGAAGCCTTTCAGGCGGTTGATGGCCCGCTCGACGGTGTTGCGTTTCTTGTAGTGCTCGCGGTCGAACCCGGTGGGCCGGCCGCCGCGAGAACCGCGGGCATGGCGGTGTCTGCGCTGGTCGAGTCGCTCGGGGATGGTGTGTGATATCCCGCGTCGTCGCAGGTAGCGGCGGTTTTCGCGGGACGTGTAGGCCTTGTCGGCCAGCACATGGTCGGGCCGGGTTCGGGGCCGGCCCACTCCGATGCGGGGCACCGACACCTGCTCCAGGACGGGCCGGAGTTGGGGACCGTCTCCGTAATGTCCGGGTGTCAGGAGGAAGGCGAGGGGTCGGCATCGTCCGTCGGCTGCGAGGTGGATCTTGGTGGTGAAGCCGCCGCGGGAGCGTCCCAGACATTCGCCGATCTGACCACCTCCTCCAGTCGGACGGCCAGTTTCCGAAGCACCGGATCGACCTGGTTCGTCCCCCGGCCGGGCCCCCTTTGAAGAACCGTGGCGGACGGCGTCTTCCGTGCGCCGGCGGCGTGCTGGTGGGCACGCACCGCCGTGGAGTCCACCGACACGTCCCAGTCGATGCCGCCCGCGGCGTCTTCGGCGGCCTGCACCTTCGACAGGAGCATCTGCTAGATCCCGTCCGCCGACCAGCGGCGATGGCGCTTGTAGACCGGTCTCCCACGGCCCGAACCGTCAGGTCGACTCGATCGGATTCGTGGTCCGCAGGTGGATCCAGTGCTCGGCCGGGAAGGCACGCGCCCAGGGCGTTATTGCGCGTAGCGGGCTCGCTTCCACAGGGTGCCGCGCACATCCTGCGGACGTTCCGTTCCCGCACCTCCACTTCCGCAAGACTGTTCCTCCGTCGCCAGCGGCGGAGGGAGCGGCGCCGCTGGCGACGGACGGCCACCTTCGGACATACGGGTCCGGCGGTGCCCCCGCACCGGAGCGCCAGGCGCGCAGCCTGCGGGCGGTGTCGTACGGTCGCTTTGCCCGGCTCTACAGGACGGCCGCGGTCCGCGGTCCCGCGTTTCCTTCGCACGTTACGCGGGACCGCACGCATCGTGCGACTGTGCACCCACAAGCCTTGCCCAGCCGCCCCACCACGCTCTGCCCTCTCCCGCGGCCGCCGTACCCCGGCTGTATGTGCGTGCCAGGGGCTTCTGCGGCGACTCGGCGGGCCAACGTCCGGGCCTTGATGGCCCCGTCCGGTCATTCCCGCTGGTGTTCCGGGCCACCGAAGTCAGGGCTGGTGAAGTCCGGGCTGGTGAAACTGGGGCGTGGGCCTTCAGAGGGGCCGTCATCGGGACGGCCGAAGGCGGGACGGGTGTAGCCGATCGGCGGGATACGACCGGCCCGGTCCGGCGGGGCGGAATCGGGGCGCACTACCGCAGTCGTGCCGGGCGCGGCGAGCGCCTCCCGCAGAAACGGCAGGATGCCACGCTCCAGCAAGGCCTGACGCCACGCCTCCTTGGCCCGTGCCACCTCCTCGTTCAGCAGGGCATCGGGGCCGGCGTCCGGTGAGGTGCTCGCTTCGCGCAGGGCGGTGCCGATCAGACGGATCGCCCCGCCAAGGCTCACCAAAATCATGGTCCCGCCCAGGACAAGCCCTGAGACGATCAGCCAGCCGGATACGGCAGGTGCCGAGCCGAGCCACTTCAGCCCGTACCCCAAGACCAGACACAGCAGACCGAGCACGCCGAAGAAGAGGGACGAGATGATGGCAAGGGCTGCAGCACTGCCCGACTGTGCCACGCTCCTCGCCGGAGCGGGTCCTTGGCGGTGTACGACGGGACGCGGACGTGCTCCCAGGAATACGGCGGCGAGCCGCTGCCGAAGAGGCAACTGGCGCAATCCTGGCCTGTCTTGTCGTCTGCCCGCCCGGTATTCGACGCCCAGGATGCGGGCGAGCACGCGTCGGCCGATTCCCGCGCTGTGGCGGCGGAGCGGGGCAGCGGCCACCGGTCGGTGTGGAATGGCCGCCGCCCTTGCGGGGTAGCGCAGTTCTTCGCGGACCTTCACAAAGTGTTGGTACTCGGCTGCCGCCGCCGCCGTGATGAGTGCGGTGGCGTTGAGAGCCATCGTGCGCAGCTGTTCGGGGTTGAGCCGCCGTCCGACAGCGGCCAGTTCCGGATGGTGCGGGGCGGAGCGCAGGGCCTCGTCGAGGATCCGCTCGTACTCCTGACGGTCCTCACTGTGCAGGTGCTGCGGAACACTCACCATGGTTTCGCCCCCAGCCCGGAAGGGGTCCGCGAGGAAGGCCGGGTCACGACGCCTCCTCAATCCGGCGGTCGGCCGCCGAGGGTTGCCCGGGGAGCGGAAGCGTCTGTGGCGACTGGCTGCCCGGCGCTTGCGCAGCGCCCAGAATCGTGTCGCTCACCGACTGCGCCTGACCCAGTTGGGAGAGCAGCAGCGGAGCCGACATCCCGACGACCAGGGCAGCGTATGCCCCGCTGATCTGGCCGGTCGTGCCGAAGAGGACGGCGGCGCCGGCCCCCAAGGCGCTGTGTACGACGGCCGCCAGCGAGTCGGCGACGGGATCTACATAGTCCTGGAAGACCGGCACCTCGGTGTCTGGGCCAGCGGCCCCCTGCCGGTGCTCGCGCCGGGCCGCATGCCACTGCGAGAAACCGGTGTAGGCGTCCAGGAGCCCGCGTAAGAGACCGCCGGACGCCCCCAGCAGGATCAACGTTCCGACGTCCATGGTCTCCCCCGGGTGCTGCGGACGTCCGCACTCTGCCTTCCGGACACCGCACGAGCGTAGGGCCCCGGCGTCATCCAGGGGAAGACAGAGCGGGGACGCCGCCGCCGGGGCAGGTCCACCTCACCCCTCACCGAACCCACAACATCCCAGGCCAATAGACACCTGATGCACCAACAAACCCCCTCCGAGCGTTAGCAACATAAGGCCGCCAGAGCCGTCACCGCACTGAACTAAATAGACCATTCAACAAACGAGGATTGACGCGCTGAGCAACATGCACACCATTGGCCGACGGCGTAACTTAGAAAAGTAGAGAGGCATCGAACGCGTGAGCTTCAGCCTCGTGCAGCCATTGCCAATGGAGGGAAACGCCATGAATGTAAAAGGTGTGCGTAAGACCCTTGAATGGCCCGTACTCTGGCGGGCACTCGTCATTCCCGCGGCAGCAGCCATAGCGGTCCCCGCTCTGGCAACGAATGCCCAGGCTGCGCAGCGGACAGTGACCGGAAACATCAGCTGGCGGATCATGGACTATGAGAACTTCGGCCCGAACACAATCTGCAACCGAGGCCTCACGCTTAATCCAAGCACAGTCACAAGCGGCACGGACAAGAGAATCCGGGCGTGGGCCAAGTGCGGTGGAGAGATAAGGGTCGAGGTTCACTACAGGCTCTCAATCGATCCGAATGGAGTCATCCGCGTGACTGAAGGCAAGGTCGAGCTCTACGAGGGGACCAGCGAGGACACGACCGATCTGGACGGTACGTCGGCCTTCGCAAATATGATTCTCTTCCCCGGAGCGAGCGGTACCAGGAGCATCCACGTGCAGAATTGGGCCGAGGGCCAGCCTGACGACAAGGCCGACGTGACGCTCACCCTGAGGAACTAGCGGTCTGGCTTCCGATGAACGCCGTGTTCAATCAGGCACCGATCTTCATCACGCGCCTCAATCACAATAAGGTATCGGTGATCGATATCTCGACCCACGGGGTCATTGGCAGCATCCCCGTCGGACGGCAACCCAGGGGTATTGCGATCGACGCCCAGAAGCGGCGCGTCTATGTTGCCAACTCCGGCTTCAAAACGAACTCGGTGATCGATTTGGCGAATAGCGGCGTGGCCACTATCGACGTCGGCGTGGCCCGACCGGTGTGGCGGTTGATTCCCACAGTCTCGTTTACGTCACCCACCCCGATGGCCTGGTTAGGGTGATCGATCCCATCTCCGCCAGCGTGACTGTCAGGATCTCCGTCGGCTCCCAACCACAGGAACTGGTCTTCGAACCCCACAGCAACCGCATCTACGTCGCGAACCGCGGCGACTCACGGTATCCGTGATCGAACTTGCTGGTGGTCAGTAAGAGGTCGAAGATTATGCGGGTTCGAAAGCTCTCTCGCGTTGTCCCGGCAGGTGCAACGGGTATGAGACCGACTCACTCACGGTAGACTCAGCAACGCCATGATCGAGGCCAGAGCGCCTACCGCGAAGGCGACCGCACTACGTCAATACGTCGCCCAGCCGCCGAAATCCCAAGCCCGCACGCAGCCACACCTGACCGCTCTGCCCGGGGGCCTGACCCTGTCGATACGGCACATGTAGGCCCCCTGAGTCCACGCCCCTCGCTTCGCGCGCAGGTAAGCACAGCCCGGGACGCGGAGCCGTCCAGATCACCAGCGCCTTCCAAGGCGGCACGGCGCATGTGTGTCGCACGTTCAGAGCAAGGGGGCTGGCCATGGAGATGCTCAGGCTGTCCGGGCGGCTGCCGCAGTGTTCACGCTGCCGCGGCGACCTCACCATGAGTGGGGTGGCACCGCAGGACGACGAACACGGGCGGCCGATCCACCTGGAGCTGTGCCCGGCGTGCAACACCGGCGATCCCGACCGCCCGGCGGCCGGCCTTCTCGTCCAGTGGTTCGCCGACGGAGGCGGCCATGACGGGAGCCGCATCAAAGAGGGCGCGCACCTGCTGCTGGAGTGGACGAAAGAGTGCATGGCTGTTCACGGCTGGTACTTGCAGGACGCCATGCCCGAGCAGTTTTGACGGCCTGCCCCCGATGCGCCGGGGCCGTGGAGACAGCTGGCGCTGTCGGCGACAACTATTGACGAACTCATTGCCCATCACCCAGGCAGTAACTGGAGCTCGGTGTGGCCGATCTCGACGACGTGAGGCTCTGTGTTGAGCGTGATCTTCTTACGTGCCACGGGTCGTGTCCTCGTCTTCCGCGCGGTCGCCCGGCCCAAAACCAGCGGCGAAACGGAAGAGTAGAACAGTAGAACACCGGGTCCCGTAGACGTTCCGGGCAGGGATCATGTGACCTATGGATCTCCAGGGAATCGGTTCGTTGGCTGCTTCTGGTGTCGCAGCCGTCGCCGTGGTGACGACATTCGTCGGCAGCCGTATGGCGCTGCGGGGGGCGCTACGTGCCGCAGATGCGGGCTACCAGGCAGCACTCGATGCCGTGCGAGCACAGGGCCAGAACGACCACCTACAGTGGCGGCGAGGCGTTCAGCGAGACTCTTACGCAGCCTTCCTCCAAGCGGTTCTCAGCTACACCGATCGCGCCCGTGACGACTTCGCCGCCGCCTCTGGGGAGGCGGAGACCCAGGCCGTTGTGACCGCAATGAAGGCTTTGGAGACGGACATGTCGCACAGGGCGTGGGTCGTACGACTGGAAGGTCCCGACGAGGTTGCCGAAGCAGCCGCAACCCTTCAACAGAGCGCCAGGCTACTGGGGATGACGGATGAGATATACGCGCGCCAGATGGCCGTAATGCACGAGATCACTGCCCGTGCTCGCACGCACCAGCGAGAGGTCACGCGCATCTGGGAGTTGATACCCGTCGCGCAGCGCTTCTGGCCCACCATTGGTACTCCCGCCATGGAAGACAGCTCGGAGGAGATACTGCGGGAGCTGGATGATCTGTTCCGCAGGTGCCAGCTGCCAGGCGGAATGCTGGCCAGGCTCTGCCAGCCGTCCGAGCCGGCGCCTGTGGAGGTGCCCACATTTCAGAGCTCCATCAACGCTTTCATCCATGCAGCCAGGGAGACGCTGCACCCCGCAGGGCCGCCCGCCCTATGAGCGGGTGGCAGCGGCCTCTACCGGCCGAGGCGCAGCGCGCGGGCAAGGAAGTCGTTCGGCCCGTTGCCCGGGTGCTGAACCTTCTGCGCGAACACCACCTCGCCGCCGACCTCGAAGCGCAGCGCCCGCGCGCGCCTGGGCCGGATGATGTGGGGCGGGTGCCGTCGAGGACGAACCGCACCTTTGGGTGGTCGCAGACGATGACGCCCTGGAGCTCTCCGGGCGCCTCCTCGGCGTGGCTGCGGATGTAGGGGCCCATCGAGCCGGGCGCCTCTGCTCGGGCGATGTCGGCGACGCGGTCGGTGCGCTGCTCCAGCTTCCGGCGGACGGCTCCGCTGCGGGATCGCTGGAGACGGCGGATGGCGCCCTGGTCGATGCGGCGCCAGCTCCACCAGCCGCTCCCCCGGCCCCGGCCCCTGGGACGTCGGAGCCGGCCGGACCCCGGCGTAGGCGAGCAGGTCGTGCCCGGTCGCCGACAAGCGGGCCGCCCAGCGCATCGGGCAACCCTCCCATGCCGACACTCCGCACGCGTCTCCCAGTCGGCGGTCTCCACGGTCCCCCCTCCCCTGCCAGAGAGCGTGCGCGTCGCTGGAACGGCGCCGCAGCATCCAGCACCCAGCCGTGTTCGGCCTTCTCTTGGTACGCCCACACCGCCCGGAGCGCCTCGAGCGTTGCACCCAGCGGGCACCGTCGCGCCGTACTCTGCCGTTTGGCGGCGCGACAAGGCCTTGACGACAGCCAGTCCTATGCCGAAGTAGTTGAACAGTAGGCGCCGGTCGGCGGGTGGTTCCCGCACCAGATCTCGGTCAACCGGGTCTCCAGCGCAGGATCGTCGCTGTGGCCGGCGTGCCCGACCGCAAGGCCCGTGCCATCGGCGGTGACGCGGACGCCGCCGTCGTCGGTGACGCGGTCGTACGGCTGACGCGTTGCGCGTGCGTCACAGGTAGTGGCGGGCGAAGACGCCGGCCACCAGCTCGCGCCGGCTGTGCAGGCCGGTCTTGTCGAATACCGACTTCAGGTGGTCCTGGACCGTGTGCGGGGACAGCCCGGCGCGGCGTGCGATGTCCGCGGTGGAGAGGCCGCGCAGGACTAGCCCGGTGACGTCCCTCTCGCGCGGTGTCAGCCCGTAGGCCGCGGCGATTAGCCCGAAATGCTCGCCGGAGCCCGCCTTCTCGACGACGACGGCGGTGCGGGCCCCCGTCGTGTCGGAACGGCCGAGACACCAGGCGTGCAACCGCACGCAACCGTGCGCACGGCTGTGCATCCAGGAGGTGTGAGTCCCCGGCGCGTCCGCCGCTCGGACTGTGGCCGCCACGGCGTAGACGGCAGGAGGCAACCGATCATCCGCGGACGGTCGCGCGGCGTCGGCCGGGTCGCCGGCCAGGTCGTCGAACCACATGTCCACGGTAGGGGTGCGGTGCACCACCCGGTACTCCCCGTCCAGCAGTACCAGACCCGGTGCCGCCGCCGACGCGCCGGCCTCGGCGAGCCGGGTCAGGTGCAACCGGCGCAGTACGGAGCCGAGCGGCTCAGCGAGCGAGGCCGCCACGGCCAGGTCCGACGGGGCGAAGGCGGGCGCGTCTCGCACGCGCCCCATGATCAGCGCGCCCCATGCTCCGTGCCGGTCACGCAGCAGCACCCGCAGTTCGTCCCGGAACCCCAGTGGCCGCATGATGTCCCGGTAGCGCGGGCTGCGTTCGAGACAGCCGCCCGTCTCGCGGCTCAGCAGGCCCACGGGCGTCGCCCTGGTCGCCAGCTGGGACAGGTCGTTGGCGTCGCCCTCCCGGTATTCGATGTCGAGCATGCGCGGCATCATGGACGGCGGCAGTGCGTCGCGGTAATCGCCGCCGGTGTTCATCAGGGTCTGCGGGTCCACGGTCACACCGGCGCAGATGTCGAACCGCAGCGCCGGGCGCGTGGCCCGTTTGACCTTCTCGAAGAACTCCTCCACGGTCCGCGCCGACCGCGCCGCCCGTAACGCCGCGTCCGTGACGCGACCCGCGCGTAAATCTCCCCCGTTGCGCTTCATGGCCCTAGGCTAGCGCCCGGTGTCGTCGCCGGGCGCTGTTCGCGCAGGTGGGAGCCAGGGCTCCGGTTGCCGCGCCCGGAGGAACCGGGAACGACGGCGGACCGGCCGGTGGACCAGGTGATCCGCCCAGGCTTGCCGTCAGCGGTTGTTGTGCAGGGTGAGGTTGAGCTTCGCCCAGTCCTTGCCGCCGTTCTCGCCGCTGCGCAGAGTGATCTCACTGAGCGTAGAGATCTGCCCGGCCGGGACGTAGCGGTTGAAGTCCAACTCCGCGTCGAGGTCGGTGTTGGTGTCGTTCGTGCCCTCGTACAGCCGCAGCGTCACATAGATCATGACGCCGCCGGAGGCGTCCGTCTGGGCGGACACATGCTTCTCCAGCCGGATCTCGCCGCCGCACGTGGTCTCCCACCACAGTGACGGCGACCTGACCTCGTTCACCCAACCTTCGGAGGCGACGCTGCCGTTGCAGTACGTACCGGCGGAGAAGATGCCCTCGTCGTCGCGGATGGTGAACGTCCCCGTCAGGGCGACGTTCCGCCACGTGGAGGTCGTCGCGGCGCTCGTCTCCGCCACGGGCGGGGCGGCGGAGGCCGACGGGGCCGCTCCCAGCGTCGCCGCCAGCCCGGCGGCGCCCGCGGTCAGCAGGCCCACGGTTCTCATGCGTATGGACATCTTCTCTCTCCCTGGTTGTCGGTGCCCCGGTGCTTCGTCGCGGGCGCCGGCTGACTGCCGTCGCCCGCGAGACAAAGACTGCTGCCGCCGAGCGGTACATCCCATCCCAGAAACCTGGGGGGAGCGGCGACGACCCGCCCCACCGTCTCACCACAGCAGATCGACGCGGGCATCCCGCACTCGGCCTTCACGGTGTCGGCGGCACAGTTGGAGCGGTAGCGGAGGCTGGGGCTGCTGCCCAGACACAGGCGGGCGTGGCTGGTGGCGAACTGGCGCAGGCGGCCCAGGGGGGGGGGCCGGAGATCCAGCGTCCCGCCGTCTCGGACATGCCCAGTTGCAGGTCGCGCCAGCGGGCTGTCGCGCACCAGCTCATCCTTGAAGGAGAGCACCACCCGGGTCAGGACCGACCCGGGTGACTTCGACGGTGGCGGGCGGCCCGTGTCCTTTGGCGCGGCCGGCGGCGACGGCCTCGGCGGCGGGCTGCGACCAGTCGGCGAGGATCTCGCCCAAGAGCCAGGCCGTGTTCTGCAGGGCGTCCTTGTCCACCCTGCGGGCAGCGGCCGGTGAGCTGGTGGAGCCAGCCTTCCGCCCAGTGCGCCTGGTCCAGGAGCCGCAGCACCCCGCCGTTGGCCGCCGCATGCCCGGCCTCCTCCTTCGGGGGCAGCAGCCGGGCGGCCGTCTCGGCGACCTGGGCCAGAACCTCACCTGTCCGGCGTTTCCTGCCCATCTTTTCCTCGGCGGCGATGGCCCCCTGAAGGTGCTTGGCCGCCCACCACCGCCACTCGGTGACCAGCGGTGCCGGAACGCCAGCGGGAACGGATACGGCGTCCAGCAGCGTTGCCGCGCGCCCGGCGGCAGCCTTAGCCGCGGTGGACAGCGCCTTCTTCAGGCGCTTCTCGTTGGCCTGCCACCACTCCTGGGAACACTTCTAGCAGCGTCCCCGCTTCTTCGCCGCGGCCTCCGGCGTGACCATCGCAGTATGCCCGCAGTCCGAATAGGAGTAGGAGACCTTGTAGCCGACGCACTCACGGCAGGCCGCGACATCGCGGCACTTCCACTTTGGCAGGGCCGTTCGGTTCGAGACGTGCTCCTCCCATTCATGCCCGGCCGCGCATCACCACCAGACGGCGACCTGCATCTTCGGCGTCGCCTTCGCCGGGGTTAGCCCCCCGTTGCGCTCCTGCAACCACATCGCGGCGACCTGCGGCTACGCCTCGTCCAGCGACAGACCAAGAGGAGGTGCCACAGTGTCCCTCCTCATTCCCCGGTTGAGCCCTCCCTTGGCCGGCACACCACCCCGGACAACGAACCGGCTCCAGGCAGGAGACGGCAGGAGGCCGTCCGTTGTGTCCAGCTCCTGCCCCGGGCCCACGCCGGTCTCTGGACAGATCCATGGGGTACCGCGCTCGATGACGTCACCGTGACCGTGTGGCGGTTTCACCCAGCTGCGGGTTCACCTCTTCGGCGGCCTTGCCGGCGGAGGAGGGCGGTGTGGGCTGGCTTGAGTTGGGCCGGGGGCGTGTGCGGGGTGATGGTCGTGCGGGGAGGCTGGTGTATACGTCAGGCCGGTTGGCGGCTGATGCGAGCAGGGTGCTGATCCGGCGTGCGAAGTCGGGTCCAGGCATGGGGGAAGGGCCCGCTCCCGTGCCGAGAACTGGGGAGCGAGCGTCACCCGCTCCCGCCCGGCCGCTGTTGGAGGCCAGGCGGGAGCGGAGCGGTCCGCCAGGGACCTCCGCGACCGTAGCCCAGAGCACTGACAACCGCTTACCGGATCAGCTGCCGATCCTCCGGGTCAGGCCGAGGCCGGCCAGCGCGAAATCCTCGCGGAGCTGGCGCCGAGGACATCCCGCTCAGGTCGGCCGGGTGCGAAACGGCGCCGCCGGGCAGCGGGCTGACTCTCAGAACGGGGGCTCGTCGTGCCAGCGGCCGCCCGCCCATGTGGGCGGGCGGGGGGCAGGCGGCAGGAGGATGGCCATTGCGTCCTCGACGCGACAGAGGTCGATGAGATACCCGGCCAGGTCATGACAGTTCGAGGAGGAGTGCTGTTCCAGGACGGCGACGGCTTCCTCGGTACGTCCGGCGCCGGCGAGGAGCTCGGCGATGTGCGGCGCCGCGTACCGGGTGGCGTCCTCGGGGTGGGAGCGGGCCTGTGCGACCGCTTCGTCAACGCCGTCGCAGGCGGCGATCAGCGGCAGCCGTATCCAGTACAGGTCCCACTCCTCCTCGCCCCCGCGGGCGGCGGCGAGGGTGTCGAGGTGTGCCAGGCCTTCCTCGGGGCGGCCCTGGTCGAGGCACAGCTCGGCCAGCGTATGGAGGACCCAGTCGTGCCCGTTGTAGATGTCTGCCTGGACCCGCATTACGTCGATCGCTTCGCTTCCCCGGCCGTGCCGGGCCAGGAGCTGCGCGAGCTCGAAAGCCGAATGGGAATTCCCGGCCACCGCACTGCCGGCCTGCCGGTATGCCGCGATCGCCCCCTTCACGTCGCCGGCCTCCTCCAGCAACCGCGCGAGGTGCTGTACTGCGCTCCCTGAGTCGTCAGTCGCCGCCATTGCCCGAAGCTCGTCGAGCCGGCCGTGCCGTGCCAGGAACGCGGCCAGCTGCTCACGGTTGTTGAGCAGGCTGGTGCTGCTGGCGCGCAGCAGGGCGATCGCCTCGTCGGTACGGCCCTGGCGCTCGCGGATCGTGGCCAGGTACCCGAATGCCGTGTCGCGATCGAGGCCTTTGCAGCACCACGGGAAGTCAGTGCACCGGTGTTCGGTCCGGGCGGCAACCAGCGCGGCGGCTTCCTCGTCGCGGCCGGCTGCGCCCGCGACGTCGACCAGTGTGCCGAGGGGCAGATCGCCGATATGCCGGCGCAGCAGGGTGAACGCCTCCTCGGCGCGGCCGTGCCGCGCGAGCAGGCGCGCGTAGAACTCCAGCGCCATCGGATGTCCGGCCTCCATGCGGACCCGCGTCAACTCGATCGCCTCCTCGGCGCGGCCCCAGCCCTCCAGCAGCGCGGCCGCGGCTGCGACGGCCGTCCACCAGCCGGTCGCCAGATACGGGCCGAGCACCTCCAACGCGTCCGCCTGCCGGCCCTGCTCACCCAGCGACCGCGCCCACGCCAGCGCGCAGAACCACTCCCCGCGTCCGGCGTGCAGCTCCACCACGTCGACGTGGCCGCGCTCGAGCAGCCGCGAGACCAGCTCCGGCGGGATGCACCCGGACCGCGTCCGGGCCCGGCATTCAAGATCAGTAGCGTCCACGGCCACGCACCATAGCGCTCGCCTCCGACACCCTCTCCGCCGTTACCGCCGTGTCCCACCGGTCCACGTCCGGCCGACACCCCTGCTGCCCGACTTGGCTGGGCCGGCCTCCCTGTGGGGCAGCAGGGAAGACTCCATCGGTCGAGGCTGCGCCCTGGGCACTGAAATCTTCCGCGCGGCTCATAGCGGTTCGGGGCGTACCGGTTGTCTCAGCGTTCGGCGGGACAGGCTCCCCCGGAGCTCCCGGCAGCCGGGAGGACGAGGCGCGGGCCGACCGAGACCTCCGCTTGATGGACGACTCCGAGCGGCACCAGGCCCTCCGCCGCGCACAACCGGTCCGATGCCCCGCCGACCTCGGTCTGGAGAAGCTGGTAGGCGGCGCCGTGCCGGTGTCCCCAGTGCATCGCTGCGCGCCAGAGGGCCCGCCCGTACCCGCGCCCGCGGTGCTGCGGCAGGACGCCGAAGTACTGGGGCAACAGGCGCGCCGCACCGGCGGCGTCGGCCATGATCTCCATCGGACCGATGGCACCGGCCACGCGGCCGTGATGCAGCACGGTCAGCACAGGCCCGACCGCCCCGGCCCGCATCCGTCCGTACAGGAACGCGAACCCGTCCCCCGCCATGGCGTCGGCGAACTCTCCGAACCCGGCCCCGTCGACCAGCTGCTTGTACTCGTGGACCGGGACCGCCGGGGGCAGCCCGGGACCGTCAGCGAACTCCCGTAGCTGGACGCGGGTACCACCCCCGGCAGACACCCCAGGCTGGTTCGGCCCGAGGAAGCACACGACGCGCGCCCTCACCGCACCATGGGCGGCGGCCAGCTCCCGCGCAAGATCGACGGCCACAGCCGCACCGTCCCCGTAGACGTAGACCTGCACCGCGCCGGCACCTTGTCCGGTGAGCGTCGGCACGAGCGTTCGCCGCTGTTCGTGCTCGACGGCATCGGCGAGGATCTGCTCCGCCTTGCGGTCGGCCCACCGCCTGTCTTTGTCGTGCGGGAGGAAGCGGCCCGTCCCGGCGGTCTCCACCACGGCGGCGAAGATGTCAGCGAGCGGGCCGCCCGGGTGGACCGGTCCGAGGGTCGGCACGTACGGCACGGACAGCACAGGCCCGAGCCAGTCCCAGCGGAAGCGCATGCCGCGCACGCTATGCCCTCCGGCGACGGCAAGGCGGCGCGGTACGTGAACCGGTTGACGAAGCAGTGCGCGCTCCCAGCAGGCCCGAAGGCACGTTACCTGCAACGTCACGGGAGGGCAGCTGATCCGCTGTTCCTCGGCTCCGGGATGAACAGGACTTTGTAATCGCGGCCGAAGCGGTTGGCCTCCGCCGCGGATCCGGTCAGCCGATGCAACCAGAATCCGTACGCCGCCGACTCCATCTGCTCCTGCGTCAGACGCAGCTGCCACCGTCTTGCGCCTCGGTCGTACACGGCCGTACGGACTTGCTCGGCAAGGCCTGTCGCGGGCGGTGACTTCAGCTCGCCGGCCCGGCCGACGAACAGCCGCAGCGCTGTCATCTGCGACGGAGTCAGCTCCACCAACTGCTCCCCCGGCCCCGGCCCCAGGGGCGTCGGAGCCGGCCGGACCCCGGCGTAGGCGAGCAGGTCGTGCCCAATTGACGACAAGCGGACCGCCCAGCGCACCGGACGGCCTTCCCACGCCGACAGCTCAGCACGCGTCTCCCGGTCGGCCGTCTCCACCAGCCCCTCCCCTGCCAGAGCACGCGCACTGTGCTGCGGCGACGGGGCCGCGGTGTCCAGTACCCAGCCGTGCTCGGCCTCTTTTGCTGCCGCCCGGACTGCCCTGAGCGCCTCGAGCGTCCTGTCTCCCTGCACCTCGCCACCCCATACGCGTCTCGACAGCGGCCGTACGGCCGACACGAGCGTGCCGCACCATGCGAAGCGCTCGAGGTGTTCGCTGCCGATCTCATGTGATCGTGTGACTTGCCCACCGCCCGGGTGAATCCTGAGCCGAACAGCCGTCACGACGTCGACGCGGCCACTACGAAGATCACCAACCGTTTGTGATCTTCGAGAGGACCCCGTCTCCGTGCGCCACCTCCGCACCGCCGGCGTGATGGCCGCCGCGCTGTCTGCGCTCGCCGCCCTGCTCACCCCCGCCGCCCACGCTGTCTCCCCCGCTCCGGCATCGCTCCGGCATGCACCTGGTGACACCATCACCCTCCCGGTCCGCGACGCCCTGGCTGCGCTCACCGTGCAGGACGAGGACCGCACCGGCTACGAACGCACCAAGTTCCGGCACTGGATCGACGCCGACCGCGACGGCTGCAGCACCCGCAACGAGGTCCTCCTGGAGGAAGCCCTCACCACCCCCGAACAGGGGGCCAACTGCACGCTGAGCGGCGGCACCTGGTACTCGCCCTACGACGGCACCGCCTTCACCCAGGCCCGCGCCCTCGACATCGACCACCTCGTCCCGCTCGCCGAATCCTAGGACTCCGGCGCCTCCGCATGGACGCCGGCCGAACGCCAGGCCTACGCCAACGACCTCGACGACCCCCGCGCCCTCATCGCCGTCTCCGCCACCAGCAACCGGTCCAAGGCCGACCAGGACCCCGCCACCTGGCAGCCACCCGCCCAGGGCTACCGCTGCACGTACGCCACCGACTGGACCGCCGTGAAAATCCGCTGGGGGCTTGCCGTGGACCCTGCCGAACAGGCCGTGCTCACCGAACTCCTCGACGGCTGCCCGGACACGGTCATCGAAGTCGTCCGAGCCCGCTGACTTGGCCCCGGACTCCTATCTCTGCCCCCAGGGGCAAAGTAGCTGTCTGTGATGCTCAGGCCGTGGGGTCGGTGACGTCGTCCTCGGCGAGGATGCGGTAGACGGTGGCGACCGAGGGGTGTTCGCCCTTGTTCTTGCCCGAGGCGATGACGAGCTTGCTCGCGATCTGCGGTACGGGGACCCCGTTGGCCCGCAGGCTGCGGGCGTAAGCGGCCATGTCGTTGTCGACGACCTTGGGCCGCCCACCGTGACGGCCGCGCTCGCGGGCGGATGCCTGGCCTTCGAGGGACTTCTCCCGGATGTACTCGCGCTCGGACTCGGCCATGCCGGCGAAGAACGCGAACAGGGCGGCGCCGTGCCCGGACGGGTCATAGACCCCTTGGAGGGGGCCGGTGAGGAGTTCGAGTTGGATGTCGTGGTGACGCAGGTCCTCGGCGATGGTCAGCAGTTCGGCGGCGCCGCGGCCGTGCCGCTTCATCTCGTGCACGGTGAAGATCACCCGCTGGTGCGGGACGGCCTTCTTGATGGTGCGGGCGAAGTCCATCGCTTTGACGAACTCCGGCAGTACCTTGATCCGGGTGCTGATCTTCTCTGAGAAGACCGGGTCACACCCGGCCTCGTGGAGGGCGTCGAGCTGGCTTTGGAGTTCTTGCTGAGCTGTGCTGCAACGGGCGTAACCCACCCTCGTGGGCTTCGTCACGGCCTCCAGGACGGCGGCGTCGATGGCCGGGCCCACCTCCCACGCGCGGCCGGGGCCGCGGTCGGCGGGGGTGCGGACTTCGAGCTCGGCGCGGAGTTGGGGGACGAGCATGAAGCGCGGGGTGTGGTACTTCGGGGCGACCTTGCCGCCGCGGGTGCGGCAGGTGCTTCCGGCGGGGACGGAACAGGTGGGGAGTCGAACTGTTCGACGGCTGCGGCCGGTTCGGCGAGGGCTGGCATGTCGCAGAAGCTATCGCAGGGGCCATTGTGCGAAAGCTGTTTTGCGAATGCGAGAACGAGGATCGGGGGCAAACCGGACACGGTCCGGCGGGGGCCGTGGCCTCTCAGAACTACTCATTTATGAGAGCCGCTGGCCCCCCACCACTACAGGGCCTCCCCTCAGCGAAGACCGCGTCAGTCATCAGCTGACGCGGCTGGGGTCGGCTGGATAGTCGGGCAGGGCCACGGTGCTGCTGACTTTCTCGCCCAGCTTGAGCATGCCGTTCAGGAACAGGCGCCGGGACAGCAGGGTGTTGCGGAGACGTATGCCGGTGGCGGTGGCGGGGGCGAGGAACTTCCCGGTGCGGTCGCCGCCTGCCTGGCAGCCCTCGGCGTATTTGCGGAGCCTGCTCTCGTAGCGGGCGAAGGCTGCCCGGTGATCGCCCTGGGCTAGTGCGAGTTCGCCAGCCAGCACGTACGCGGCGACCACCGCGGTTCCCGTGCCCATGCCGCCGATGGTGGCCCCGCAGGCGGCGTCACCGACGAGGCACACGCGCCCGGTGGACCAGGTATCCGCGTCCGCCCGGCTGATCGAGTCGAAGTAGAGGTCGGGGGCCTGGTGCAGCGAGGCGAGCAGGCGGGGTACCTCCCAGCCGAGGCCGGAGAACGCGCCTGCGATCAGACGCTTCTGCTGTTCGGGGTCGTGGCGGTCGTACGACAGCTCCGGCGCGGCGAACACGAAGAATGCCCCCGCCCGCGCCGGATCCCGGTGGTCGGTGCCGACGGAGGCCAGCCGCCCCGGCACGTTGTACCCGACCGAACCCTTTCCCACTCCCAGGTCGTTGGGCAGCTGCCACGTCGCGGCGTAGTAGCCGAGGTGGCTCACGTAGTCCTCCTCCGGTCCGAAGGTGAGGCGACGGACGTTGGAGTGCAGTCCGTCCGCACCAATGACCAGGTCGAAGTCGCGCGAGATTCCGCTTTGGAAGTCGGCCCGCACACCGGAGGAGGTCTCGGTGAGGCTGACGATCGAGTCGTCGAAGATATACTCGGCATGGGGGAGGCTGTGCTCGTAGAGCACTCGGGCCAGGTCTCCGCGAAGCACCTCTATCTCACCGCCGGCGAACTGGGCCGGCAGGTCCAGCAGCGTGCGGCCGCGTTCATCAACAAAGCGCATCGGGGTGCCGCCGGTCTGTATGCGGCGCAGTTCGGGAAGCAGGCCCATGCGTGCCAGCACGGTCAGATGCGTTTCGCCGCGGAAGTCGACGGCCTGACCGCCCTGGCTCAGGGCCGGGGCCAGTTCGACGACGGTGGGCTGGAAGCCGTGGCGTCCCAGCCAGTAGGCCAGCGTCGGGCCGGCGATGCTCGCGCCGGAGATGAGGACGTTCCTGTTCACGGGTTGCCTCCGCTCGAAAAACTGTGTCCCATGGACACCGATATTTACTGTGTACCGTAGACACAGTTGATTCGACAAGGCAGGACAGGAGGGGCAGCAGACATGGGTGGCGAGCACGCCGAGGTGGTGCGGCTGCTGTGGGGCCCGCACCCCAAGCCCGCGCGAGGCCCCAGGCCGACACTCGACCTGGACCGCATCGCGTGGGCCGGGATCGAGATCGCCGACTCGGAGGGGTTGGCCGATGTGTCCATGCAGCGGGTCGCCGCGCAACTGGGCGTGACCAAGATGGCGCTGTACCGGTACGTGCCGGGCAAAGCCGAGCTGGTCGCTCTAATGGTGGACGCCGCGATCGGCGCCTACCCGGCGGCGAAGGCGCGGCGCGGTGGCTGGCGTGAGCAGCTGGAGGCATGGGCCCGCCAGCTGCTCACGGTCTTTCGTCAGCACTCCTGGGCGCTGGACGCCACTGTCGGGCCGCGGATCATGGGGCCTGGAGAGCTGTCCTGGCTGGAGCATGCCGTGTCCGCCCTGGACGGCACCGGTTTGAGCGGTGCCGAGCGGATGGACACGGCTGTCCTGCTGGTCGGGCACGTACGCGGCATCACCCAGCAGGCCCGTGCGGCAGGCCCCGCAGGCAACCCCGAAGCCCAGTTGGGCGCCATCCTCGGCGATCTGATGCAGGCGCACGGCGAGCGATTCCCCGCGCTCACTGCGGCCCTCGCTTCAGCCGCCCAGTCCGACGGGCAGGACCAGGCATGGGATTTCGGCCTGCAGCGGATCCTGGACGGCTTGGCCGCACTCATCGACCAGCGCGCACGGTGACGGCGGCCTGGATCACAGTTTGTCCGGCTTCCCTGCTCGGCGCCGCACAGTGACATGCGCACCGTCGAGTCCATGACCTGCACGTTCTTCACCGGCTGCACTCGTACGAGCCGTCCTCGTCCCATCCGGCGTCGCGGTCGTCGTCGCCCAGGAGGTCGTGCACCTCGTTCTCGGTCAGGAGCTCACGGGTCTCGTCAGTGCCGTCATGATGCCGAGCCGGTCGTACGGGCTGCATCATCGGCCGCGCGGCGAGGGCCGGGCAGGACTGCGGACAGGGGGAGTTCGAGGCGCTTGTCCATGTCGAGGTGGAAGGTGCCGTACGGGTTGATGTTCGACCAGAACAGCGCGGTCAGGCCGCGCCGGTCCTCATCCGTCAGCCTCGATGCCCAGACCGGTTCGGCCAGGACCTGCTGAAGCAGCAGGGTGTTGATGTGCACGAGACTGCTCTGGAGCAGGTGCAGGGCGAGCATCGAGGTCTCGGCGTGCTCCTTGTCCGGGCCGGTCAGCGCGCCGTCCTTGCCGTAGTGCAGGACGGTGTTGGCGCTGTTCCAGTTCTGCACGACCTGGAGCCCGCCGTGGATCTCGCGACGCAGGTCGGGGCTGGCGAGGTAGTCGCACGCGAAGATCGTGCGAACCGGGCTTGGACACGTGGGCCGGCGGGCCGGGCGGCGGGGGTCGATGCACCGCCGCCCGGCCCGCCGGCCCACGTGACACCCTCGTTCTCGTCCCCAGGCACCCCTTGGACCACACCACCAGGAGGAACCAGTGTCATACCCGCAACTGCTCACCCCCGAGGAGAAGCTCGCCGACGCGAAGAAGCTGTTGAGCCTCCCGCGTATCGTCGCGATCTGCGGCTCCACCCGCTTCATGACCGAGATGAACGAGGCCGATCTGCGGGAGACCAAAGCCGGAAAGATTGTTGTCAAACCGGGCTGTGACATGAAGTCGCCGCACGAACTTTGGTCCGATCCTGTCGAGGCCGAGGCGCTGAAGGTTCGACTCGACGATCTGCACCGGGCGAAGATCCGGCTCGCTGATGAGGTGCTCGTAGTCGGCGACTACATCGGAGACAGCACCCGAGCCGAAATCGCCTACGCCCGGTCGCTGGGCAAGCCCGTGCGGTTCACGCACCCCGAAGTCGACCCTGACGCCTGACCGCCCTCTGCCACCTCGACAACCAGGGCCGGCAGCCCGCCGCCTGACCGTCTAGCGGTGGCTTCGGCCGCCGCTCATCCCACACCCTCCGCAGGCATCCCTTGGAATTGATCATCTAGGACCCCGAGGCCGACTCCGCAGGTCATATCCTTGCCTCTCGGTAGCTGTTCCGAGGATTCGGCCACGGCTGTGAGACCGGACGACTGGCCAAGCCGTGAGACCGCACAATAACCACCAGGTCACAGTGCCGTTGTTGGCCACAAGCGGCGCGAACCTACACGAGCCTACGAGGGGCGCCCTACCCGCACCAGCTGAACCCGGGCAGCCGTCTGCCTCCCGGTGGGGAGCCGGGAGGCGCGGCGGGCCTCGCCGCCCACGGGACGGCAGGGCCCAGGGATCCACCCGGGGATGAAGCGGGATCCCACCGGCACACCATGCACCACAATCCAGCCAGCGGGATAGATCACGGCCGAAAGTATGCGATGTCAGTGCCACCAGCGAAGATTCACCCATGGCGATCACCATGCAGAACTTCGGACTCACTTGGACCGACACCGACAGCATGCCCCGCGGCTCCGCCGTCGCCTGTGACGAGCCCAGCGCCCAGCAGCAGAAGGCCGCGCTTGAGACTGCCGGCTGCACCGGCGTGGAGATCGTGACCGTCAAGCCCGGGAAACTCCCCGAACCGCGGCGCTAACGCAGGGAACTCAAGCGGCGCGCGGGGCGGTCAGGGGACGTAGGCGTCGCGCCATGACCCTCCTCCCGGCGGCGTGCACGCCAAGGCCGGACTTCGCCACAAAGGCGCGGGCAGTACGACCGGGAAGGGGCCGCGGAGCATGCCTTCAGCGGCGCACTTCGTCTTCCCTGCTTCGTGGCAGGGTGGGACTGCAGGCGCGCTCCATCCTCTTCGCACGAGCTGCCCGTGGAGCGGATTTGCCGCTCTAGGCTGCGGCCTGCTCCGGATGCCAGGCTTTGGCCCGACCCGCTGCGCAGATACGGACGACACGTACGGCAGCCCACGAGACACTGACCCGCTCGCACGGCCCGCTGCTGTATCAGTCCCACTTGGGCGGGAAGCGCTACTGTGACGGCTCGTCTGATCTCCGCCGAGTCTTGGAGCAGTCCCGATGAACAGCGACTCATTCCGTCTCGTCGTCACGGGCGGCGGAACGGGAGGACACACCTATCCCGCTCTCACTGCGGTGGGCACTTTGCGAGCGAGGCTCGCGGCTGAGGGGCGGTCGCTTGATGTTCTGTGGATCGGGACGGCTGAGGGCCTGGAGGCGCGTGTGGCGCCGGCCGAGGGTATTCCGTTCGTCAGCGTGGTGACGGGCAAGATCCGACGCTCCAAGAACCCGCTGAAACTCGTGTCCCCGGCGAACGTGCGGGATATGGCGCAGGTGCCGCTCGGTGTCCTTCAGGCACGCAGGGCGATCGAGCAGTTCCAGCCGGACGTGGTGCTGGCGACAGGCGGCTATGTTGCGGTGCCGGCCGGGCTGGCGGCGCGGATCTGCCGCCGTCCGCTGGTGCTGCACGAGCAGACAGTGCGTCTCGGGCTGGCGAACAGGAAGCTAGCCTCGGCGGCTGCCCGGATCTGTGTGTCCTCGGAGTCGACGCTGTCATTGCTGTCGGAGGCGGCACGCCAGATCGCCGTGGTGACGGGCAACCCAGTGCGGCCGCAGATCTTGTCCGGGCACCCGGCCAAGGCGGTCGAAGCGTTGGGCCTGTGGGGCTTCGCCCAGCAGCTGCCGACTGTATACGTCACGGGTGGTGCGCAGGGCTCGCAGCAGATCAACGAGTTGGTGGGCGAGGTGCTGCCGTGGCTGCTGCAACAGGCGAACGTGGTCCACCAATGCGGCCCGGCTCACGAGGAGGGCCTGCGGATGCGGGCGGCCGCGCTGCCGGGCGAGCTGGCCGGACGGTACTACCTGGCTGGCTACGTCGGTGCGGAGCTGCCGGACGTGCTTGCGCTGGCCGATGTGGTGATCTCGCGCAGCGGTGCGGGGACGCTGGCGGAGCTGACGGCGCTGGGCAAGCCGGCGGTGTTCGTGCCGCTGGCGTCGGCGGCGGGCAACGAGCAGGCGCATAACGCGCGCCATCTGCAGGAGGCCGGGGCCGCGGTCGCGCTCGAGGGCGAGGTGACGGGGGCCCGGGTGCGGGAGGTGTTGGGCCCGCTCCTGGCCAATGCCCACCTGCGGCAGGCGATGTCGGAGCGGGCCCGTGCACACGGCCGTCCGGACGCGGCCGACAGACTCATCGACGAGGTCTTGGGCGCCGCTGCGTCCGGCTGAGCGGCTTCAGCCGATGTGCAGTGCCGTCCCGGCCGAGATGAGCACGGCGCACTCGTTGAACGCCTCTTGGGCCTGGCCCATCGGGTCGGGGACGTCCCGATCGCGCAGGTAGAGGGCGAGCTTGGACTGGTTACTCTCGCCGCACACGTCGATGAGGACATCTCGCACGTGGGTGTCCATCGCCACGATGGTGTCGGCCCAGGCCATCATCTCCAGGGTGATCTGGCGTGCTCGGTGGGTGGTGAGGTCGAGGCCGAGCCGGCCGGCGGCTTTGACCATCGCCATGTGGGCGGGTTCACCTTCCCACTTTCCGATCAGCCCGGCCGAGCGGACCTCCAGCTCCGTGCCGCCGCGGTGGGCCAGGGCAAGCGCCGCGAACGGCGACCGGCAGTAGTTGCCGAGGCAGACGATCAGGACGCGGCGCATCATGCGGTTCCGACGCTCGTGAGGACTTCGCCAAGAGCAGTGACGACGTGGTCGATGTCGGTCTCGGCCAAGTGCTGGTGGAAGGGCAGGGTCAGGATTTCCCCGGCGACGTGCTCGGTGGCGGGCAGGTCGCGCCGCCACCGGCCGAACGCGGGCTGCAGGTGGTTGGGCGGGTAGTGGACGCCGACGCCGATGCCCCGGGCCTTCAACTGCGTGAACACTGTGTCGCGGGCGGGCACGCGGACCTGGCAGAGGTGCGGCACACTGCGCTCGGGGTCGACGTCGATGAGGGTCACACGGTGGTTCAGCGGGGCGAAGGCGTTCCGGTAGGCGTGCCACAGGGCGCGGCGGGTGGCCTCGGCCTGCTCGAAGTGCGCTAGCTGGGCCAGGCCGATGGCCGCGTTGATGCCGGACATCTGGTAGCCCAGGCCGAAGCCGGTCACGGAGTAGCCGGTGGTCTGGGCGCGTTCGGCCTGAGACTGGACGATGCCGAGCAGTCTGATCCGGCGGATCGTGTCCGCTTCGGTCCGGGTGCGGGGGACGATGGCGCCGCCCTGACCACAGGTGAGGTTCTTGATCGGACCGAAGCTGAAGCAGGTCAGGTCTCCGCTTGCGCCGACGCGGCCCTCTCCGAGGCGGGAGCCGAAGGAGTGCGCGGCGTCCTCGATGACGACGATGTTCCGGGCGGCCAGTTCCTCACGTATGAGGGAGAGATCGACGGCGCGGCCGCCGAAGTGGACCGGGATGACCGCGCGCGTCCGGCCGGTGACGGCGTCCATGACGAGTTGGTGGCTCACGCACAGGGTGGCCGGTTCGATGTCGACGAACCTGGGCGTGGCGCCGGCGGCGAGGACCGCCTGAACGGTCGCGCAGAACGTCATGGACGGCACGATGACCTCGTGCCCGGGGCCGATGTCGGCCGCGAGCAGCGCCGTGTGCAGGGCCGCGGTACCGGAGGCGACGGCGACGACGTCACCGACGCCGAGAAAGGCGGCGATGCCGCATTCGAACTGTTCGGTGATGCCGGTGTGCCCGTACTGGCCGCTCTCCAGCACACGGGTGACGGCGGCGGCTTCGTCGCCGTACAGGTAGGGGGAGGCGTTGCGTGAGTAGTCGGGCGTCGCGGCGGTCGTCATGTCGCAGTTCCCTTCGGAGCGAGGAGGTGGCCGAGTTCGTTCGCGTCGCCGACGTGAAGGGTTTCCGTGGCACTGGCCAGAAACATGCCGGGCCGGTAGGTGAGGCGGTCGTGGTCGACTGGCAGATTGAACAGGCCGCGTACCATCTGGGCGACGAGATCGGCGCCGGCGGCCTCGGTGAGCGCGAATCCTCCCGCGGCCCGCACGTTCAGCTCGGTGATCGTGACCTGGGCGTCGTCGGCGATGAATCCCTGGACGCAGCACAGACCGGCCGCGCGCACGGCGCGGAGCGTGTCCACAACTCTGCCGCGTACGGCGTCGTCGTCGAACGTGGTGGAGACCGCGGACAGTCCGTGTTTCACCAGGTTCCGGCGGCGCAGGATGACGGAGGCCCGCTCCTCGCGGTCGATCAGGCAGTCCGCAGTGAACTCGGCGCCGTACAGGCGTTCCTGGATGAGGGCCTCGGGGACCAGGTTGCACAGCAGCGGCAGGTCTTCGCGCGTCGCCACGGGGTGGAAGTGCTGAGCGCCGTGGCCCCTGGACGGTTTGACTATCAGGTCCGTGCCGTCGGGGATCTGGTCGATGTCTGCGGGCTGCCAGGTGCGTGGTGTCGGGATGCCGCGCTCGGTCAGCAGCCGGTGGAAGCGGAATTTGTCGATGCAGTCATGCACTGAGTCGGCGTCGGGCAGCCACAGGCGCACGCCGTCGGTCTTCAAGAGCGGTTGCAGGTTGAGCAGAGGCGGCAGGTCGTTTTCGATGCCGGGCACGATCGCGTCCACCCTCAGGTCACGGCATAGCCCACGCATGATGCTGCCGTAGCCGGGATCGTCGGCGCGGGGGATGGCCTGGGCGACGACGCCGGGCAGGAAGAATCCGGGGGCGAGCGGGTTGGAGTCGGCGGCGACGACCTGGTGGCCGAGACGCGTAAGGCTGCGGGTCAGGCTGATACCGGGATTGGCACCGACACCGGTCACGAGGATCCGGTACCGGGCGCTCTGGTCAGTGGGCATGGTGGCTCTCCAGGACCGGGCGGGCGCTTCGGGTGTCCGGCATGGCGGCAGGCAGGCTGTTGGACATCGGTGCCCACTGGTCGGGGTTGGCGCGGTACCAGGCGGCGGTCTCTTCCAGTCCGGCACGGAAGTCGCGGGTGGGCCGGTAGCCGAGGGCGGCGATCTTGCCCCAGTCCATGGCGTAGCGCAGATCGTTGGAGAGCCGGTCGGGGATGTAGGTGACCTGGTCCCAGCCGGCGCCGCAGATCCGCAGCAGCTCACCGGTCAGCTCTCTGCTCGTCATGTCGGTGCCGCCGCCGAGGTTGTAGATCTCGCCCGGTCCGCCCTGGCGCAGCACGAGTTCGATGCCGGCACAGTTGTCGGCGACGTGCAGCCAGTTCCGCATGTGCTGGCCGCGGTCATGGAGAGTGACCTTCCCCCCGCGCAGCAACTTCGTGAGGAACAGCGGGATGATCTTCTCAGGGTGCTGGCGGGGTCCGTAGTTGTTCGAGGACCGGGTGACGCAGACCGGCGCGCCGTAGGTGTGCCAGTAGCTGAGCGCCATGAGATCGCTGGCCGCTTTGGACGAGGCGTAGGGCACGGTCGGGCGCAGCGGGTACTCCTCGGTGGCCGCACCTTCTGTGAGCGGTCCGTACACCTCGTCCGTCGAAACGTGCACGAAGCGCTCGATGCCATGCCGCATGGCCGCGTCAGCGAGAGTCTGGGTACCGAGGACGTTCGTGGTCATGAACCGGGCCGCCGTTTGGAAGGACCGGTCGACGTGCGACTCGGCGGCGAAGTGAACCACGGCGTCATGACCGGCCATGAGCGTGTCGACCAGGCCGCGGTCGCAGATGTCACCGAGGACGAACGCGAGTTTCGGGCTGAGGAAGGCTTCCCCGAGGTTCGCCCGGTCACCCGCATAGGTGAGGGCGTCCATGACGGTGACCCGCTCGACGTCCTCGGCGTTGAGCATGCCTTTGACAAAGTGTGAGCCGATGAAGCCGGCTCCGCCGGTGACGAGCAGCTTCATGGCTGCCTCCACTGTGGCTGACCGGCAGACGGCATGGAGGTGCTGCGTGTCCTGTGCGGTAAGCCGGTACCGGTCACGGCCTTCCTGTCGAACGTCGCGCCCAGTTGGTCTTGCCGCCAACGCCCTGTGCGCGCCGGAGCGTTCGTCATGGCGCCTCACCTCTGCATTCATTCGTCGAACGTGGTTGCGATAAATGCATGAAACCTTCGGGAGGCGAGAGCCGGGCAGGCTCACGAGGGGGCCCACAAACGTAAAACCACGTCCGCCTCAGTACGCAGGCCACTACCTTCGGTAGTCCTAACTGGCCTGCTCGGCGACGCATCCGGCATGGCCTTGGCCCTTAGGAGGCGTCTGCTATGGCGCTCAGCCAGCACCCGGACGAACCCGCCAACCCGGCTCTCGCCGAGTTGAGCGATGCATCCCAGCTCAGCCGCAACGAACTCGCCCAGCTCGTCAACGCCAAGGCGCAGCGGGCCGGGCACACGTGCTCCTACACCCACACCAGCGTCGCGAACTGGATAGTCCGCGGAATGATCCCCAAGCCCCCGGTTCCCGAGTTCATCGCCCAGGTACTGGCCGACCGGCTAGGACGCCCAGTCAGCCCGGCCGAGATAGGCATGCCTGAGGTCTGGGGAAAGCCCGGCCAGGTGGGGCTGGACTTCCCTCGGGACACCCAAGAAGCCGTCCGTACCGCCACTCGATTCTGGAGCACCGTGCACCGCCGTCAGTTCCTCGCCACCTCAAGCGGCTTCGCCGTCAGCGCCTACAGCACACCGATCACCCGGTGGCTCGCCGTCCCCACCGACCCGGACGCCGCCCACCCCGGCGCCCGCCGCGTCGGCCAGCACGACCTGGACGACCTGTGGGCAGCCGCTGCCCACGCCCAGCGTTCGGACTCAAAATTCGGCGGCGGCACCCGTGCAGCCTCCAAAGTCACCCGCATCCTGCGCGAGCATGCCATCCCACTCCTGCACGGCGACTACACCGACGCCGTCGGCAAGGAGCTCTACGCCGGCACTGCCGAACTCGCCCGCATCGCCGGATGGAGCGCGCTCGACATGGGCCACCACGACCTCGCCCAGCGCCACTTCGTACAAGCCCTGCGCATGGCCAAAGCCGGAGGCAGCATCAACGTGGGCATCCACGTGATGACCAATCTGGCCCTCCAGACCACCCTGCGCGGCTACCCCGACGAAGCCGTGGACATGGCACAGGGCGCCTACGACCGCGGACGCCGCAGCGCGGCTCCCCGGGTTCTTGCCTTCGCCAAGCTCATCGAATCCCGCGCGCATGCCCGGCTCGGCGACAAACGCTCCGCCGCCACCGCGCTCACCGCCTCGGAACGGCTACTGGAGCGTGCCGACACAGCCCCCGGCGATGAGCCGACGTGGATCAGGTACTACACACCGGCGCGGATGGCCGCCGACGCAGTCGAGATCCACCGCGACCTGAACTTGCCCGATGCCGCACTCCGGTGGAACAAGCGGGCGGCGCCAATGTCTGCCAGCGACTTCACCCGGTCCGTCGGCCTGCGCATGACCGTCGTGGCAACGGCCCACCTCCAGCGGGGCGACCTCGACCGCGCCGTAGCGGATGGCCATCGCGCCGTCCGCATCCTCAGCGAAGTGCGCTCCGCCCGCGCGACCGAGTACCTCACCGGCGTCGTACGGGCCATGGCGCCCTGGCACCGCGCCCCCAGAGTGGCCGACCTCTTCCACCACGCCCACCGGGCCATCGCCCTCAGCACACCCCTGGCGCCCTGAGCGTCGAATGCACGAGCGACCGCAACAAATGGCAACGCGGCATCAGCCCAACGAGGAACCCCAGATCTGCATCGCCGAAGCACTCGGCCAGCCCGCGGACATCGTCCGCGCCGACGACTGGCCGAACTGGCTGCCCCTGAGCGCCGACCGCGTAGTCCCCCCTCCGCCCCCACAGCTTCGTGCGGCTGGCGGCCGGCCGCCTCGGGAGCCGAGCTTCCTGCGGTTGCGGACCTGGTCGGCCTTCTCCGGGATGGTGCATCCGATCCTGCGTCTGCGCAGGTAGGAGCGGTTCGCGCGAGAGCCGTAGGCTTTGTCGGCACGAACCCTGGACGGTTTGGTGCGCGGTCGTCCGGGACCGGTGCGGGGGACGCGGATACGTTCGAGGACGGGCTGGAACTGAGGGCTGTCGTGCCGGTGCCCGGCAGTGATCAGCAGCGACAGCGGCTTTTGCCCCTGCTCGGTCACGAGATGGATCTTCGTGCTCAGGCCGCCTCGGGAGCGTCCGAGGCCATGGTCGTCCGGCTCGGTGTCGATCCCGCCGGGCGGCTCGCGCTGCAAATCCCCTTTTTACGCGCGCCGGCAGCGTGCTGATGGGCACGGCAGACAGTCGAATCCACGCTCACGTCCCAGGTGATCAGACCCTGCGCGTCGGCCCGGACCTGCAGTTGCTCCAGGATCCGCTTCCAGGTGCCGTCGCGCTGCCACCGCCGGAACAGATCGTAGATCCGGTCCCACGGGCCGTACCGCTCCGGGACGTCCCGCCAGGGGGTGCCCGCGCGGGTCCGCCACCGTATCCCGTCGATCAACTGCCGACGTGTCCACGTCCGCGGCCTACCCGCCTTCCTCCCCACCGGCAGCAACGGCTCCAACTGAGCCCACTGCCGGTCCGTCAGATCCCCTCGCGCCACACCGTGATCATCGCAATTCAAGATCCACTTTCGCAACAGACCCTAGTTCGACGTTCGCCGGCGCCGTATCGGTCACGCCGAAGGAGATCCGGGACGTCTAGATGCCGTGTCCGTACCCCGCCGACTTCACGACTCGGCTCAGACTTGCGTGCGATCACCGTTGAGAACGGTAGAAGCGGCCACTGACATGCCGACATTGTCTTTGACAGAGGCCCCCCGTCGTTCCCCTCCT
>NZ_BBYG01000028.1 GCF_001184025.1 Streptomyces maremycinicus | reverse complement strand
GGGGGCTGGGGACGATGGCACGCCATGAACAGGGCATCCACAGGCGGAACTTCCTGGCGGGGGGTGCGGCCGCCGGAGGCGCCGCGCTGCTGACGGGGACGGGCCTGGCCACACCGGCCGCGGCGGCCGAGGGAACCGCGGCGGCGGACGGAACCGCGGCGGCGGAGCCGATCAGCACGGTGACCCCCAGCGACAAGCGGTACCAGGACCTGGTACGGGGCTACAACCAGCGCTGGTCCGCCGAGCCCGAGAAGATCTGCCTCGCGGAGACGACCGCGCAGGTCCAGGCCGTAGTCCAGAGCGCCGTGAAGGCGGGCAAGCGCCTGACGGTGCGCAGCGGCGGCCACTGCCACGAGGACTGGGTCTTCAACTCCGACGTCCGTGTCGTCCTCGACATGGCCAAGATGAACAGGGTCTATTTCGACGCCGAGAAGAACGCCGTCTGCGTCGAGGCCGGCGCGCAGCTGCTGAACGTGTACGAGCGCATGTACCGCGGCTGGGGAGTCACCATCCCGGCCGGCATCTGCTTCCAGGTCGGTGCCGGCGGGCATGTCAGCGGCGGCGGCTGGGGCCTGCTCTGCCGCCAGCTGGGCCTGGTGGTCGACCATCTGTACGGCGTCGAGGTGGTGACCGTCACGGTCGGCGGCTCGGTCAAGGTGGTGGTGGCGACCCGGGAGCCGAACGACCCGAACCGCGACCTGTGGTGGGCCCACGCGGGCGGCGGGGGCGGCAACTTCGGCGTCATCACCCGCTTCTGGTTCCGCACCCCGGGGGCGGTCGGCACCGATCCCGCGAAGCTGCTTCCGCAGCCGCCCGCCGAGGTGCTGCTGCACGCCGCCTCCTGGCCGTGGGCCGAGATGACCAAGGAACGCTTCGCGCGCCTGCTCACGAACTACGGCAACTGGCACGCCGAGCACCTCCGGCCCGGCACCGTCCACGACCACCTGTTCAGCGCCCTGTGGCTGACCCACAAGTCCAACGGTTACATCGGCCTGGTCACCCAGCTCGACGCGACCGTCCCGGACGCGCGGCAGGTGCTGGACGACTTCCTGGCCGCCATGGCCGAGGGCGTGGACGTCGCGAGCGAGCCCATGGTCACCCACATGGGAGAGATGGCGGCCATGCCGGAGTTCGCCGAGCCGCGCAAGATGCCGTGGCTCCAGGCCGCCCGCTACGCCAGTACCACCAACCCGACGCTGAACGACCCCAGTCTCAACAGCGACAACAAGTCGGCGTACTACCGCACGGCCATCCCGGCAACGCAGATCGACGCGTTCTACGAGCACCTGACCCGGGACGACCTGGCCAACACCACGGCCAACGTGCAGCTGAGTTCCTTCGGCGGCAGGATCAACGCCGTCGCCCCGGACGCCACCGCCTTCCCGCACCGCGAGGCCGCGTACAAGGCGGCCTGGTCGATCTGGTGGACCGACCCGGCGCAGGAGGCCGCCTCGCTGCGCTGGATACGCGAGTTCTACCACGGCGTCTACGCCGAGACGGGCGGCGTCCCGGTCATCAACGACGTGACCGACGGCTGCTACGTCAACTACCCGGACATCGACCTCAGCGACCCGAAGTACAACACCTCCGACGTCCCCTGGACCGAGCTGTACTACAAGGGCAACTACGCCAAGCTCCAGCAGGTCAAGAAGACGTACGACCCGCGCGACTTCTTCCGCCACAGCCAGTCGGTGAGACTCCCGTCCGCCTGACGCACCCCCTGAACCGCCGATGCCGACGCCGGTGGTGGCGTCGGCGTCGGCATCGGCGTCACGATCGGTGCTGGTGCTGGTGCTGGTGCTGGTGCTGGTGCCGGTGCGGCGCCACCACCGGCGTCACCCTTCGCCCCGCCCGCCCTTCGTGGCAGCCTCCCAGACCCCCGCCGCCACGCTCCGCGCGAACTCTGTCGGTGCCGGGTCGTTCGGCAACTGCGCGGGCACCGTCGTTCCCTTCGTGCGGCCCGCGCGGTCGGCGAACAGCGCGACCGTCAGAGCGAGTCGGCTGTCGTACCCGGTGGTCCAAACGGTCCGCCGGGTGGTCCCGCCGCCCGCCCCGGCGACGGCGAAGCCCTTCACCACCGGCGAGCCCGCGGCACCAGAGGCGTCGACGGCGACGGGCGTCGGCCCGGCCCCCGATCGCATGCCCGCCGTCAGCGCCTCCTTCTCGTCCAGCGCCTGCCGCACGTCGGGACGCGCCCGGTAGACCGTGCGGCCCTCCCGGGTGATGCGGGCGACGGTGTACGGGGTGGCGTACCTGCCGTCCGCGGCCACCGTCGCGTACGCCGACGCCAGGTTCAGCGGGGTCGGCGCCGAGGTCTTCAGCAGCCTGTCCAAGGGCTCGCCCGCGTGCCGCAGCGCGCCGAACGGTTCCAGGGCCGTCCCCGCCTCCACGGCCCCGCTCACCGCGTCGTTGAAGGACTGCCGCGCGTAGTCCGAGCCCCCGTACAGCAGCCGCACCGCTCCGTCGCCGGGCACCATGCCCACGACGGCGGTGTGCACCCGTACCCCCTCGGACCCGGAACGCGCCTGCGCCAGTTGTGCGGTGCTGTCCTGAAGCGCCAGGTCGAAGGTGGTCGTCACGCTGTAGCCGCCGCTCGCGAGCCGGTCCTCGCTGATGCCGAGCCGGTCCGCGGCCTCCTTCGCGGCGACGTCGATCAGGTACTGCCGCTGCCCCTCGGTCTCGCCCGGCGGATAGAACCGGAAGGCGGGGAACCGCGCCGCGGCCCGCTGCTTCGCCGTGATGCTCCCGCTCGCGGCCATGGCGTCGAGCACCCACTCCCAGCGGTGCTCCAGCTTCGCGGTCACCTTCGGATCGGATCCCGTCCTCTCGTAGTACGAGGGGATGTTGAGGATGGACGCCAGAGCGGCGCCCTGCGCGACGGTCAGGTTCTTCGCGTCCACGCCGAAGTAGTTGCGCGCGGCGGACTGGATCCCGGCGGCACCCCGCCCGAAGTACACGGTGTCGAGATAGCCCTCGAGGATCTCGTCCTTGGTGCGGGTGCGGTCCAGCTTGATCGCGATGAGCGCCTCACGCGCCTTGCGGGACAACGAGTGTTCCGGGCTCAGCAGCGCGTTCTTCACGTACTGCTGGGTGATGGTGGAGCCGCCCTGCGGGTCGCCGCCGGTCAGCGTCGCCAGCATCGCCCGGGTGATGGCCCGCGGCGAGATCCCGCTGTCCGTACGGAAGGAACGGTTCTCCGCGGCGATCACCGCGTCCTGCACATGCCGGGGGACCGCGGACAACGGGATGTCCTGCCGGTCGACCGGCCCGCGCCGGCCCAGGTAGGCGCCGTCCGCGTCGAGGAACACGGTGCTCTGGGTGACCGTCTCCGGGTGCGGCTTCGGAACGGACGTCAGGTGGTACGCCACGACGGCCGCCGCACACAGCGTCGCGAGCAGCGCGAGGACGGCGTGCAGCAGCCGGCGGAGCCGTCGGCCCCGGTTGCGCCGGAGCCGGATCCGCAACGGCACGCGCTCGCGGTGCCGCCGAGCCGACGCCGTCCCCTCCCGAGACCGCCGCGCCCCACGCGTGGACCCCGGTCCCTTGCCCGCTCCACGCGCCCCACGCGTGGACCCCGGCCCCTTGCCCGCCCCACCCTCGTCCCCGTCCCCGTCCCTGCCCATGGACCGGCCCCCGTTCCCCATGAGGTCCCTCTCCTCCCTCCCCTCCCTCTCCTTCATATCCGCCACCACTCGCGCTCCGACCGTGCGGCGACGCCGCCCGAGGCGTCGTACACCGTGACGATCCGGTCGTCCCCGTCCACGGCGAGGAACGCCGGTATGTCCTTCCTGGCCAGCGGCGTGCTCGCGTACCAGATGCCCCACCCCGGACTGCCCGCCAGGACGAGGACCTTCGCGGTGATCCTGCCGCCGTCGCCGTTTCTCACCTCGACGCGGCCCGGCTCGCCGCGCAGGCCGTGGAAGAGGCCGGACAGGAAGAGCCCGCCGTGCACGCTGTCCACCCGCAGGGTGACACCCGGTTCGTCGAGCGGGCGGTCGCTGTCGTTCCCGGGGAGGGGCACCGACCAGTGCCCCCCGTCGGCCGTCAGCCACAGCCGTACCTCCGACCCGACCGTCACCCGCTCGCCCGGCGCCACGATCCGGACCGGGCTCGTGGCCGTACGACCGCCGCCCCCCGCCCGGGCCCCGGACGTCCCGTCCTGCGCGCCGCCGCCCCCGAGCCGGTCGGCGCCGAGGAGGGCGACGGGGGTGAGCAGCGCGGCGCAGACGGCCGAGGCCACGGCGAGGCGCCGGCGTCGCCGGGCACGGCCCTCGGCCCACAGGCCGGCCAGCGGTACCTCGGACGGGACGACGTCCCGGGCGGCCCGGCCGAACACCTCGCGCAGCCGCCCGGGGTCGCCGCCGGCCTCCTTCAGACCGTGTCGGGCACGGGCCCGCACCGCCCCCACCGAGCAGCCCAGCAACTGGGCGATCTCCGCGTCCGCGCGCCCTTCCCATATCCGCAGCACCAGCACGGCCCGTCGGCGTGCGGCGCGCCGTCCGCGCAGCCGGCGCAGGTGGTGACGCAGCAGGCAGCGCCGTACATGGAAGTCCACGTCGTTGCGCGGAACGCGCCGCCACCGCGCGCACATCCGCACCAGCGTTCTCCGCGCCAGTTCCTCGGCGGCACCGGCGTCGTCGGTGAGCAGCCGAGCCGTCACGACCAGCCGGGACCAGTGCGTCCGGGCGTACGTGGCGAAGTCGTGGGCGGCGGGGAGCACCGGCGGTACGGGGAGCGTCTCGGGGGTCGGTGGCACCTGGGCGGGTCCTTCCTGGTGGAGCAACCGTGCGGTCGTGCACGTAGGTTGAGCGGGCAGTGAGCCGACACCGTGAGGGAAGAGGGAGCCTGAAACCCGTGTACGCCGTCTTCCCGGTGGGATCGCGTCTCGCCGCACGCGTGCGAGGTGTTCGCCGCGGTGTGTGGGTTCGCCGCGATCGATGCGAGCTACGCGACCTGTACGCACGGCGGAGGTGACCAGGTTGCAAGGAGAGGCCGGAGATTCCGGTGGGGGCATGACCGAGGAAGAGTTCGACGCCTTCTACGCGACGGCGTTCCCCCGGCTGACCGGACAGCTCTACACCTTCACCGGAGACCACGGCGAGGCCCAGGACGTCGTACAGGAGGCGTTCGTACGCGCCTGGGACCGACGACAGCACTTCCTGTCGGACAGTGCTCCCGAGGCGTGGATCCGCACGGTGGCCATGCGGCTGGCGGTGAGCCGCTGGCGGCGCGCGAGGCGCTGGCTGGAACTCGTACGGCGCACCCCGCCGCCCGAATCCACCCCGGGGCCGGGCCCCGAGCACACCGCGCTCGTGGCCGCCCTGCGCGAACTGCCCCAGGCCCAGCGGATGGCGATCGTCCTGCACCATTTGTGCGACCTGAGTGTGGAGCAGGTAGCCTCCGAGACCGGCGCGCCGGTGGGGACGGTCAAGGCGCGGCTCTCCCGGGGCCGGGCGGAGCTGGCGAAGCGACTTGCGGGGGACGAGGCCGACGGGCCGGTCCGGAAGGAGAGCCGCCGTGTCCGATGAACTGTCCGCCGCGCTGCGGGAGTTGGCCGCCGGCCGGGCGACCGCTCCGATCGTCGGAGGCCCCGCCACCCGTGCCCGGGCGGTACGCCGCAGGCGCCGTCGCCGGGCCGCCGCGACCCTGGGCGCGGGCACCGCGGCCCTCGCGCTGCTGGGCGCCGCCCTGACCCTGCGCCTCGGCGAGGACCCGGCACCGTCGTCCGGGCGCCGCACCCCCGCCGCCGCGGCGCCCTCGGCCTCCGCCCCGGCACCGGTGGCCACCGCCACCCCCACCCCGATGGCCCTCTCCGGCACGCTCGACCTGCCCGCGCGTGCCCTCACGTTCGCCGGCCGGGTGATGCCGATCCTGTCGACCTTCGACCTCTCGGCCCCAGACCTGGCGTCCGGGTCCACGGGCGCGACCCTGATGACGGTGGTCGCGAAGCCGGTCCGGCTGGAACTGGCCGCCGACGTGCCCCCCAAGGGCCGCACCGTGGTCAACGTCGCCCACGCGGTCGAGCTGCGCGACGGGAAGGGCAGCCGGCTCTACGTCGGCACCTTCGCCACGAGCATCAAGGCCCGCGGGTACTACGACGCCAGAGGCGGCGTGATCGCCCTCGGCACCGCGGAGGCCCGGTGGTTCCACAACCGGGTCCACCCCGGCGACAGCATCGCGGTGACGACCGGCATACAACCCGCGGCCCCCGAGGCCTCGCAGACGCGCGGGGACCAGAGCCGATGAGCCGGTACGGCATGCGCTCGTCGCCCTGGCCCGCCGAACTGCTCCGCGGACTGCGGCCGTTGCACCGGGCGCTGTTGCTGTTGTCCCTGTGCGTCCTGGCAGTTCCCCTGTGGTTCGCCGCGCGGAACACCTACCGCTTCGTCGACGGACACCGGGCGACGACGGAAGGCTACGTGCACTGCGAGTGGGCCGGCCCGTGCCACGGCGCCTGGCGCCTGCCCGACGGCCGACGCGGCAGCGGCGAGATCAGCGGCCTCGGCTTCGCCGCCGACGAGGAACTCCTGACGGGAATCCCCCTGTTCGCAGGCCGCACCTGGGCCGTGGCCGACCGCTCCGACCTGCTCATCAGCGCATCCTGGCAATACACCATCACCGCCCTCGGCACCCCCCTCACCCTGAGAACCGCCCGGAACAACTCCCGCAACAACGCCTCACGCCAGTGATCGAGGGGTCCTGAGCGACCTCTCCGCCAGCACGTCAGAGGTGCTGTTTCGCCGAGCCGACGAGTCGGCTGATGTCGTCACGGGTCCGTGCTCTCAGCTCGTCCAGTTCGGCCCTGCTGTCCACCTTGGGCAGCGCCGTGACCGCCGTGAGCACGTCTTCCGCGGTCTGGCTCAGACCCCCGTCATCGGTCAGCATCTGCACCCGGAACAGGGCCTCCTGGGCGCTGGAGCGCAGGTCGTAGGCGCGGATACGCACCGCGTCGGGGTCCTCCGGTGGCGACTGCTCATGCTCGCAGAACCACAGATGCACCAGACAGCGCCGGTAGTTGATCAACGCGCCGGCGTAGCTGGAGTAGGCGTCGAGCCGCTCCTGCCGAAGCTTCTCGCGACGCGTGAGCTGATGACTCCTGTCGACGGTGCGCTGCTGGAACGCCAGGGTGATCCCCGCCCCGAGCAGCGTCCCGAGAACGGCTATGGCGCTGGCGATGATGGACTCCACCCCCCAAGCTGATCACGCCTCCCGGCCACGGGTGCGCCACTGCCACAACTCCGCATGCCAGGGCGGGGTTCGGAGGGACGTAGATCAACGCCATCATGAGCCGGTCAGGCTTGACCCTCTGGTCGGGGTGCCGCTGCTGGGCGAGGCCGAGCTGACATATTCGTTGGCGGAACGGGAACAGAGGACCCAGTCGCGACGTGCCCCGTTCATCGGGGTCGGCGGCTGACGGTGCGTCCGGTCGGTAGACGTTCGCCGTGACGGGGTTCACCTGATGTCGTGTGTCTCGGCCCACCGCAAATGCCCGGCAGGCAGAACGATCACCCTGGCAGGATGCCGCCATGGGGAACACACATGCTTGGCCCGTGCTGCGGACCACGGACCTCACCGAGGCGCTGACGCTCGCGGAGAGGTTGCTGTCGGTCGCGTCCTGGTACGACCCGGACGGCTGCTACCTGGATGCCTGGGCGCATGATGACGATCAACTGCGGCGTCTGACGGAGGCCGCGCCGGAAGCGGCAGTCGATTGGTACGGGGAAGCCGGTGATGACGGGCGCGCGAGTGTGAGCCGGCCCGCCACGACCCTTTCGCAGGCACGAGAGGCTTTGCGATCCTGGACGGTCGTCACCAGGTGCTACATCCTGTGGCACAACATGACGTGGCCGGCAGTGCCGGAGCTGGGGCTGGACGAGGAGTACAAGTACGCCGAGTTGCAGGTCGCGTCCAACAGCCACACGATTCACTGCGAGGAATGGGCGCCCGAGCACACCGTCTTCATCCATGCACGACCCGGGCATGACGAGCGTGCCGCATGGCTGGCGGCCCAGGTCGACGCCGAAGTCGTCGGCCCCCCTGAGTTCGGCTGGTAGCCCACCGGGCACCTGCGACCACCGCGACAACCGGCCCAGGAGGGCGAAGCACGCAGCAACGCCAGAGGGCCCCTACCGATTCGGTAAGGGCCCTCTGATCTGCTATTCAGCTGTCGGGGTGGCGGGATTTGAACCCACGACCTCTTCGTCCCGAACGAAGCGCGCTGCCAAGCTGCGCTACACCCCGATGTCGCTGCTTGTCCTGCTTGTCGCGGCGACGTCGTTTACTTTAGCCCACCGGTGGCCCGAGACGAAATCCGGTTTTGGCGCGGTGGCTGATCGGGTTCGGGCGGGCGTGGTCGAGGGCCACGAGGAGGACCGCGAGGGCGTAGAAGGCGAGGCCGAGGAGGAGGGCGTTGGCGAGGGCGTGCTTGTAGCCGTGGGCCTCCACGTCGAAGAAGGGGTAGAGGTAGCGGCCCGGGGTGCCGGCGGGGATCAGCTGGGCGCGGGCGAGGCAGAAGGCCAGGTAGGACACGGGGTAGATCATCCAGGTGGCGGCCCGGCGCAGGCGCATGCGGCCCGGGGGTGTGAGCAGCAGCCAGTCCAGGACGGCGGCTGCCGGCGTCACCGTGTGGATGAGGGTTCCGGCGACCATGTGCCAGCCCGTGGGGGCGGTCGTCGTGCTGGTCACCGAGAAGGGGACGGCCGTGTCCGTCAGGAGCAGGTGGTAGACCAGGCCGGTGATCGTGACGTAGAGGAGCGCGGCGCCCGTCAGGGCGGCGGGGAGGGGGCGGCGGGCCGTCCACGCGCGGCGGGCGGACAGCAGCGTGACCAGGGCCAACAGGATGTTGCTCTGGATCGCGAAGTGACTCAGGACCCGCAAGGGGCTGCCGAGCAGGAAGGCGAGCGTCACGCCCGCGATCGCCGTGCCGGCCAGGAGCAGGCGAAGGACGGCGGCCAATGGACGGCGTGCGGGGGTCACCACCGCGGAGGCGGGGACGGAGGAGAGCAGGAGCGCGTGGGTCCGCGGGATCGCGGGCAGATCCGGGATGTCCCTGGGTATCGGCGCGGTCATACCCTCAAGCTAGGCAAACGTGATGGAAGGGGCGATATGGGTGGGCCGTTCGAGGGAACCGTCACCGCCCGGCGGCCCCCTCCGTCAGTGTCCCGGCTTCCGTGACGGTCACCATCCCGTCACCTTCACGGCCGACGAGACCGCCGCCCCTCCGTCACCGGTGTGCCTCCGTGACAGTCGCCCCTCCGTCACCGGTGTGCCTCCGTGACAGCCATCCCTCCGACACCGGTGTGCCTCCGTGACAGCCGCCCCTCCGTCACCGGTGTGCCTCCGTGACAGCCGCCCCTCCGTCACCAGTGTGCCTCCGTGACAGCCGCCCCTCCGACACTGTCGGGGCATCCGTCACGGCTGCCTCTCCTTCACCGGCGCCGCGCCTCCGTCATCATTGGCGCCCCTCCGCCACCGCCACCGCCACCGGCGCCCGCGCCCCGCCTCGCTCCTCGTCCTACTCCTTCTCGACCAGCGTCAGCAAAGTGACCTCCGGCGGGCACGCGAACCGCACCGGTGTGTAGCGGCTCGTTCCGCATCCCGCGGAGACGTGCAGGTAGGACGTGTGCCCCTCCGCCGTATGCGTGGACAGGCCCTTCACGCGTCCCGTGTCCAGGTCGCAGTTGGTGACGAGGGCGCCGTAGAAGGGGATGCAGAGCTGGCCGCCGTGGGTGTGGCCGGCCAGGATCAGGGGGTAGGCGTCAGCCGTGTAGGAGTCCAGGACCCGCAGGTACGGCGCGTGCACGACGCCCATCGAGAAGTCGGAGTCCGCCGACGGGCCACCGGCCACCTGGGCGTAGCGGTCGCGCTTGATGTGCGGGTCGTCCACGCCGGTCAGCTCGATCGACGCACCCTCGACCTTCAGCACGCCCCGGGTGTTCGTCAGGTTCAGCCAGCCCGCCGCGTCGAAGTTGTCGCGCAGGTCCTCCCACGGGTTGTGGACCACGTTGACGGCGGGGGCGTTGCCGTTCAGGCCGTGGCGTCCCTGGGCCTTCTCGAAGAGGTAGCGGGCGGGGTTGCGCAGCGTGGGGCCGTAGTAGTCGTTGGAGCCGAAGACGTACGCGCCCGGGAACTCCATCAGCGGGCCGAGGGCGTCCAGCACCTCGGGCACGGCCTCCGGGTCGGACAGGTTGTCGCCGGTGTTGATCACGAAGTCCGGGCGCAGGCCGGCCAGGGAACGCAGCCAGCGCTGCTTCTTGCGCTGCCCGCCGACCATGTGGATGTCGGAGACCTGAAGCACGCGTAGGGGTCGCATCCCGGCGGGGAGGACGGGGACCGTCACCCGTCGCAGGCGGAAGGAACGGGCTTCGAAGCCCGCCGCGTACACCAGGCCGGCGGCGCCGGCCGCCGCAATGGACAGAGGTACTCCGTATCGCGCGTGCATACGTCCATCGTGTCAGACGCCGCCAACGGCCTTTGCCCCGCCGCCCCTTAAATGGGCGGGCGTACGGCTGCCGACACCTGCGACAATCAAACCCATGACCACGCTCAAGTCGAAGCTTCAGGAAGACCTCAACGCCGCGATCAAGGAGCGCGACGAGCTCCGCTCCTCGACGCTCCGGCTCACGCTGACCGCGATCACCAAGGAGGAGGTCGCGGGCAAGGAGAAGCGCGAGCTCTCCGACGACGAGGTTCTCAAGGTGATCACCAAGGAGGCGAAGAAGCGCCGTGAGGCCGCGGACGCCTTCGCCCAGGGTGGTCGGGCCGAGTCGGCCGAGCGGGAGAAGGCGGAGGGCGAACTGCTCGCCACCTACCTGCCCAAGCAGCTCAGCGAAGAGGAGCTGAACGACATCGTCGCCCAGGCCGTCGCGGAGGCGAGGGCGGCCGGTGCCGAGGGGCCGCGGGCGATGGGCGCCGTCATGAAGATCGTGAACCCGAAGGTGGCCGGCCTGGCCGAGGGCGGCCGCGTCGCCGCGGTCGTCAAGAAGCTCCTCGCGGGCTGACCCCGGCCACGGGCTCGCCCCCCCCCGGAGGGTCGGAAGCCAAAGCCCAAGCCGAAGCCGAAGCCGAAGCCGAAGCCAAAGCCAAAGCCGGTGCTGGCGTCGGAGTCGGCGGTCGGCGGTCGGCGTCGGCTTCCGCCGAGTGCCAGACCGGCCCCCGCAGAGTCACCGGCCCTCGCAGAGTCACCGGTCCCGCCGAGCCGCCTCTCCGTTCCGCGCTGGAACCACCGGCACGACCGAGTGTCACCGGCCCCACCGAGTGCCATCCGCTCTGCCGGGAACGACCGGCCCCACCGAGTGCCATCCGCTCCGCCGGGAACAACCGGCCCCACCGCACCACCTGCCCACCCAGCACCACGGGCACCACGGGCACCACGGGCCACACGGGCCACACCGGCATCACCGGCCGCACCGCCCCGCACGACGAACGGCCCCCGCCTCTCCCTACGAGAGGCGGGGGCCGTTCGTCGTGTTCCCGGTCAGTCGGGCGCACCCGGCGCCCGGGGCGCCGTCAACCCGTGCCGGACGTCGTCTCAGCCGCGTCCGCCGTTGCCGTTCCCGTTGCTCTGGCCCTGGAAGAAGGTGCCTCCGTCGTTGCCGCCGGTCGAGTTGCCGCCGTTCGTCGTGCCGTTGGTGAGCAGGCCGGTGAGGAAGCCGTCGTCGTCCCCGTTGCCGCCGTTGTTGCCGTTGTCGTCCCCGTTGTCACCGTCGTCGTTCTCGTTGCCGCGGTCCTTGTCGGGCGGGTTCGGGATGTCGACGAGGTTGAAGGGCGGGGCTTCCTTGCCCTCGAGCGCGCCGGTCATGGCGTCGCGCCAGATCGGGCCCGGGGTGTCACCGCCGTAGACCTGGGAGTGGTAGACGCCACCGATCGTGATGTTGGTCATCTCGACCTTCTGGGTGGCGCTGCCGACCCAGACGGCGCCCGCGAGGTTCGGGGTGTAGCCGACGAACCAGGCGTTCTTGCGGGAGTCCGTCGTACCCGTCTTACCGGCGTTGGCGCGGCCGGACAGACCCGCCTGCTGGCCGGTGCCGGAGTCGGTCACCCCGCTGAGCAGCGTGTTGACGGTGTCCGCGGTCTTCTCGCTCATGGCGCGCGAGCAGGTCGACTTCGGCACCTCCAGCGACTTCTTCGTGCCGCCCACGGTCTGGGTGATCGACTCGATCGCGACCGGGGTGCAGTACATGCCCCGGCTGGCGAAGGCCGCGTACGCGCTCGCCATCGTCAAGGGGGAGAGGCCGGTGGAGCCGAGGGTCATCGACGAGGGCACCTCGGGGACCTTGTCGCCGTTGCCCTGGACGACGCCCAGCTTGTCGGTCATCTTCACCACGGGGCACATGCCGATGTCGGCGAGCATCTGCACGAAGTAGGTGTTGACCGAGAGCTCCATGGCCTTCTTCAGCTGGTACGGGCCCTTCTCGGACTCGCTCTCGTTCTCCAGCTTGTCGTTGCCCTCGTTGGTCCACGGCTTGCTGCTGCACGTCTGGACCGTGTCCGGGTACGGCATCTCGTACGGCGCCGGGTAGCTCTGGTTGGCCGGGCGGCCCTCCTCCAGCGCGGCCGCGGCCACGAACGGCTTGAAGGTCGAGCCGGTCGGGAAGCCGTAGTTGGAGCCGCCCATGGAGGCGTTGACGGAGTAGTTGTACTCGGTCTCGTTCTTGCCGTAGCCGTACGGCTTCGACTGGCCCATGCCGAGGATCTTGCCGGTGCCGGGCTCGACGAGCGTGGCGGCCGCGGCGACCTTGTCCGACTTGTAGACGTGGTCCTTGAGCGAGTCCTGCACGGACTTCTGGGCCTGCGGTTCGAGCGTCGTCCGGATCGTCAGGCCGCCCTGGTTCCAGACCTTCGCCCGCTCCTCCTTGGTCTTGCCGAAGACCGGATCGCTGAGGAAGACGCGCTCCACGTACTTGCAGAAGAAGCTGGCGCCCTTGACGGCGGTGATGCAGCCGTTCTTCGGCTGGGTGACCTTCAGGCCCAGCGGGGCGGCCTGCGCCTCGGCGGCCTCGGCCTCGGTGATGTCGCCGACCTCGGCCATGCGCTTCAGTACGACGTTACGACGGTTGGTGGCCGTGACGTCGTCCTTGACCGGGTCGTAGACGGACGGGGACTGGACGATGCCGGCCAGCAGCGCCGCCTGGGGGAGGGTGAGGTCCTTGGCGTGGGTGGAGAAGTAGCGCTGGGCGGCCGCCTCGACGCCGTAGGCCTGCTCGCCGAAGAACGTGATGTTCAGGTAGTTCTCGAGGATCTTCTTCTTGCCGAGCTCCTCCTCCACCTGGATCGCGTACTTCAGCTCCTTGATCTTGCGGCCGATGGTCTGCTGGGTGGCCTGCGCGACCTTCGTCGGGTCGTCGCCCGCCTCTTCCACGAAGACGTTCTTCACGTACTGCTGGGTGAGCGTCGAGGCGCCCTCGGAGACCCCGCTGCTCTGCACGTTCTTGTTGAGCGCGCGCAGCATGCCCTTCAGGTCGACCGCGCCGTGCTCGTAGAAGCGCGAGTCCTCGATCGCGACGATCGCCTTCTGCATGTACGGCGAGATGTTCTTGAGGTCGACCACCGTGCGGTCCCGCGAGTAGACCGTGGCGATCTGGCCGCCTTCGGCGTCGAGGATCGTGGTGCGCTGGCTCAGCGGGGGCGTCTTGAGGTTGGCCGGGAGTTCGTCGAACGACTCCACCGACCCCTTGGCGGCGAGGCCCAGCGCGCCGAACGCGGGCAGGGCGATACCGGCCAGCACGGCTCCCGCGAGCACACTGACACCGAGGAACTTGGCGGCCTGCTGCGTTGGCGACAGACCACCGCCCGAGCGCTTCTTTGGCATGAGGGCAGCCTACGTTCTCATTCGCCGGACACGCGTCAATGCCTTGGCCTAAGCTGCTCTCAACTGTCACAGCAGCAGGGCTACGTATCAATACGTCCGACGACCCCGAATCGTTCCGGAGGTTCCCCGACTTTCTGGTGGGGGCGTGTCCGAATCCGCCGTGTGTGTCACCCGGCGTCCGTTGTGACTCAAGTGAACTGTCCCGGTTGCCGGGAAAGTCGCATATGTCGCGGGCTCACTCCCCCGGGTGATCTGCCGCTTACGCATAGTCCGTTCGGGCCATTCAAGATTGGGCCCGAAGGGGGTGTTGCGCTGTGCCCACCTTCCGTAACGTCCTCAACTGGCGGCGGTGAATATGCCGCTGCCGCCGTGGGGGAGCCTCGATTCGGGAGAGGACGGCGCCGGTATGGGCTGGGTAACCGACTGGAGTGCGCAGGCCGCCTGCCGCACTACCGATCCGGATGAACTGTTCGTTCAGGGAGCAGCGCAGAACAGGGCCAAGGCGGTGTGCACCGGATGTCCGGTACGCACCGAGTGCCTGGCTGACGCGCTCGACAACCGTGTCGAGTTCGGTGTGTGGGGAGGCATGACCGAGCGCGAGCGCCGCGCACTGCTGCGCAGGCGTCCGACTGTGACCTCCTGGCGCCGCCTCCTGGAGACGGCGCGTTCGGAGTACGAGCGTGGGGCCGGCATCCTGCCGCTCGACGACGACCAGATCTACGAGAACTACGCGGCGGTGGGCTGAGGACAACCCTCGGCTCAGACGTCGGCAGCCTCGGGCAGCTCCGGCTGGTTGGCCGCGAGCCGGTTCCCGATGTCCCGCAGTCCCGTGAGGTCGTGCACATCGCCGGGCAGCGCGGCCACTTCGGACACCGCCACCTCGGGGTGCAGCGCGGTGAAGCGGTCCCGCGTGCGCTGCTCGCGGGAGAGCAGGTGCATGCGTTCCGCGTGCAGCCTGAGCAGGCCTGCGGTGAGGTCGTCCACGGCCCGGTCCGCGTCCGCGCCTGAATGCGCTCCGGAGTGTGCTCCGGTGGTCGCGTCGGTGCTCGCTGTCCGGTCCGTGTCGTTGGCCGTGGGCCGGTTCGCGCCGGTGGGGGCGTCGCGCTCCGGATCGGTTGCGGAGGATTCTGAACTGCCGTACGTGTCGGGAGAGTTACGAAGACCAGCTTTCCCGCCGTCCTGATCCACAATGCGGGGCTCTTCAAGATTTTCCGCGGCGCGTGCAGGGACGAGGTCGAGGTTCTCCGCAGCGGCGAGCGCCCGCTCGGCGGACAGCTGGGCGGCGCCGCTGCCGTGCACGCGGTTCAGCACCAGACCGGCCAGCGGCATGTCCTCGGCGGCCAGCCGCTCAACGAAGTACGCGGCCTCCCGCAGCGCGTCCCGCTCGGGAGCCGCCACCACCAGGAACGCCGTGCCGGGCGCCTGGAGCAGCTTGTACGTGGCGTCCGCGCGGGTGCGGAAGCCGCCGAACATCGAGTCCATCGCGGCGACGAACGTCTGCACGTCCTTCAGCAGCTGCCCGCCGAGCAGCTTGCCGAGCGCGCCGGTCATCATCGACATCCCGACGTTCAGGAACTTCATCCCCGCGCGGCCGCCGACCTTGGCCGGCGCGAGCAGGACGCGGATCAGCTTGCCGTCCAGGAACGACCCGAGCCGCTTCGGCGCGTCCAGGAAGTCCAGGGCCGAGCGCGACGGCGGGGTGTCGACGACGATCAGGTCCCACTCGTCCCGCGCGCGCAGCTGCCCCAGCTTCTCCATCGCCATGTACTCCTGCGTGCCCGCGAAGCCCGCCGAGAGCGACTGGTAGAACGGGTTGCCCAGGATCGCGGCCGCCCGGTCGCCGTCCGCGTGCGCCTCGACGATCTCGTCGAAGGTGCGCTTCATGTCGAGCATCATGGCGTGCAGTTCGCCGTCACCCTCGACGCCCTTGACGCGGCGCGGGGTGTTGTCCAGCGAGTCGATGCCCATGGACTGGGCGAGCCGGCGGGCCGGGTCGATGGTGAGGACGACCACCTTGCGGCCCCGCTCGGCCGCCCGGAGGCCCAGGGCCGCCGCCGTGGTCGTCTTGCCGACGCCGCCCGAGCCGCAGCACACCACGATGCGGGTCGCGGGGTCGTCGAGCAGCGGATCGAGGTCCAGTACCGGCGCGGGGGAGAGACGGCGCCGGGCGCTTCCCTGGTCGTGGGCCTGGTCCGGACTCATGCGATCCCCTGCTTCCGCAGTTCGTTGGCGAGCTGGTACAGGCCCGCGAGGTCCATGCCCTCGGCGAGCAACGGCAGTTCGTGCAGGGGCAGGTCGAGCTCGCCGAGGACCGCGCGCTGCTCGTGCTCCAGCGCGTACCGCTCGGCGTACTCCTCGGCCTGCTGAAGGAGCGGGTCCACCAGCCGCTCGGCGTGGCCCCCGCGCCGCGCTCCGCCGAGCCCGGCGGCGGACAGCGACCGGGCGACGGAAGAACGACTCACGGTCCGGACGAGTTCCAGCCCGCCCTCGTCCAGCACCTCGGGCCGCACCATGTTGACGATGACCCGTCCCACCGGCAGCTTCGCCGCCCGCAGCTCGGCGATGCCGTCGGCGGTCTCCTGGACCGGCATCTCCTCGAGCAGCGTCACCAGGTGCACGGCCGTCTCCGGCGACTTCAGCACCCGCATCACGGCCTGTGCCTGATTGTGTATCGGGCCGATCCTGGCCAGCCCGGCGACCTCGTCGTTGACGTTGAGGAAGCGGGTGACGCGTCCCGTGGGCGGGGCGTCCATGACGACGTAGTCGTACACGAACCGCCCGTTCTTGTCCTTGCGCCGTACCGCCTCGCACGCCTTGCCGGTGAGGAGCACGTCCCGCAGCCCGGGCGCGATGGTGGTGGCGAAGTCGATGGCGCCGAGCTTCTTCAGGGCCCTTCCGGCGCCTCCCAGTTTGTAGAACATCTGGAGGTAGTCCAGAAGGGCCAGTTCGGGATCGATGGCCAGTGCGTACACCTCACCGCCCCCCGAGGCGACGGCGATCTTGCGTTCCTCATAGGGCAACGCCTGTGTCTCGAAGAGCTGTGCGATGCCCTGCCGGCCCTCCACCTCGACGAGAAGCGTCCGCTTCCCTGCCGTGGCGAGGGCAAGCGCGAGGGCCGCGGCGACCGTCGTCTTGCCGGTCCCGCCCTTACCGCTGACGACCTGGAGCCTGCTCACGTCTTCGAGCGTAACCATTCGGCGCCCGAGGCAATCGGCAGGCTGTGGACAAGGGGGGCCTATATCGGCCACATGGCCTGTGGAACGGGGCCTCGGGCGACAGCGGATACAGTCGGCCCCATGACCAAGTGGGAATACGCAACCGTGCCGCTGCTCGTCCACGCAACGAAGCAGATTCTGGACACCTGGGGCGAGGACGGCTGGGAGCTCGTCCAGGTCGTGCCCGGGCCGAACAACCCGGAGCAGCTCGTCGCCTACCTGAAGCGGGCCAAGGCGTGAGCGCGGTCGAGACGAGGCTGGCCGAGCTGGGTCTGACCCTGCCGGCGGTCGTACCGCCCCTCGCGGCCTACCAGCCGGCCGTGCAGTCCGGCCCGTACGTGTACACGGCCGGCCAGCTGCCCATGGTGGACGGCAAGCTGCCGATCACCGGCAAGGTCGGCGCCGAGGTCACCCCCGCGGAGGCCAAGGAGCTGGCCCGCACCTGCGCGCTGAACGCCCTGGCCGCCGTCAAGTCGGTCGCTGGCGACCTGGACCGCATCGCGCGCGTGGTGAAGGTCGTCGGGTTCGTCGCGTCGGCCTCGGACTTCACCGGCCAGCCCGCCGTCCTCAACGGCGCGAGCGAACTGCTGGGCGAGGTCCTCGGCGACAAGGGCGTGCACGCGCGCAGCGCGGTGGGCGTCGCGGTGCTGCCGCTGGACGCGCCCGTGGAGGTCGAGATCCAGGTGGAACTCGTCCCGTAGTCGGTTCCGTCCCGTAGGCGCCCTCGCCCTGTGGGCGGCTTCGCCTCTGAGGGCGCCTACGCCCCCGTGGGCGCCTTCCGGACGCCCTCCGCCCTCCCGGATGCCACGCCGGCATCCCGGAGGCGGCCCCTCGGGCGCCCTCGTCGGCGCTCTGACCTCGGGGGCCTCTCGAACATTCGCGCACCACGGGATAGCCTCGCGCCCATGGCGAATGGGCAGTGGTTCCCCCAGGACTGGCCGGAACGCATCCGCGCGCTCGCGGACGGCACCCTCACCCCGGTCGTCCCGAAGCGCGCGGCCACCGTCATGCTCCTGAAGGACACCGACGGCGGCCCTGCCGTCCACATGCTGCGCAGACGCGCCTCCATGGCCTTCGCCGCCGGCGCGTACGCCTATCCGGGCGGCGGCGTCGACCCGCGCGACGACGACCATCACGTCCGCTGGGCGGGCCCCACGCGCGCGTGGTGGGCCGAACGGCTCGGCGTCGACGGGACGGCGGCCCAGGCGATCGTCTGCGCGGCCGTGCGCGAGACCTACGAGGAGGCCGGCGTCCTGCTCGCGGGGCCGACGCCCGATTCCGTCGTCGGCGACACCACGGGCGCCGACTGGGAGGCCGACCGGGCCGCGGTGGCCGCCCGTGAACTGTCCTTCGCCGAGTTCCTCGACCGCCGCGGGCTCGTCCTGCGCTCCGACCTCCTCGGTGCCTGGACGCGCTGGATCACCCCGGAGTTCGAGTCCCGTCGCTACGACACCTGGTTCTTCGTGGCCGCGCTCCCCGAGGGCCAGCGCACCCGCAACGCCTCCACCGAGGCCGACCGCACGGTGTGGATCCGCCCGGCGGACGCGGCGGCCTCCTACGACAAGGGCGAGCTGCTGATGATGCCGCCCACCATCGCGACCCTGCGCCGGCTCGTGCCGTACGCCACGGCCGCCGAGGCGCTGGCCGCGGCCCCCGAGCGCGACCTGACGCCCGTCCTGGCGAAGGCCCGCCTGGAAGGGGACGAGGTCGTGCTGTCGTGGCCGGGACACGACGAGTTCACCAAGCACATCCCGGCCGAGGCGACGGGCGGGACCGGCGCGACCGACGCGACGGGCGTGGTCGCCCCGACTCCGACCGGCGTGACCGACCCGACGAGCGGGGGCTCCGCATGACGGACACGGCCCTGCGAGGGCGGGCGGACGCGAGCGGTCTTCGAAGCTGCCGGCCGGGCGGCGCAGGACGGGTCCATCACGGGCCCCTGAGCCCGCCGGAACCGGCCGGGGCGCCCGGGGTGCCCGGGCGCGCCGTGTACGCCGTCGGCCGCCCAGGTGACGTTTCGCCCAGCCCAGTGGAAGGCACCTTCGCATGACCGACGCAGCCGCTCTCCCCGGCCAGCCGCGAGGCGGGGTCCTCTCCGGCCCGGCCACCCCGCGCGCGGTCAACGTCCTAGCGCCGAACGCGTCGGCGATGACCCTGGACGGCACGAACACCTGGATCGTCTCCGAGCCCGACTCCGGGCTGGCGGTCGTGATCGACCCCGGCCCGCTGGACGACGGCCATCTGCGCGCGGTCGTCGACACCGCCGAGCGGGCCGGCAAGCGCGTCGCCCTGACGCTTCTCACGCACGGCCACCCCGACCACGCCGAGGGCGCCGCCCGCTTCGCCGGGCTGACCGGGACGAAGGTGCGCGCCCTGGACCCGGCGCTGCGGCTGGGGGAGGAAGGCCTGGCCGCCGGGAACGTGATCACGGTGGGAGGCCTGGAGCTGCGGGTCGTCCCGACGCCCGGCCACACCGCCGACTCCCTCTGCTTCCACCTCCCGGCCGACCAGGCCGTGCTGACCGGCGACACCGTCCTCGGCCGGGGCACGACGGTCGTCGCCCATCCCGACGGCCGTCTGGGCGACTACCTGGACTCCCTGCGGCGGCTCAGGTCCCTCACGGTCGACGACGGCGTCCGGACGGTCCTCCCGGGCCACGGACCGGTCCTGGAGGACGCACAGGGCGTCGTGGAGTTCTACCTCGCCCACCGGGCCCACCGCCTCGCCCAGGTCGAGACCGCCGTCGAGGACGGCTACCGCACCCCCGCCGAGGTCGTCGCCCATGTGTACGCCGACGTCGACCGCTCCCTGTGGCCGGCGGCGGAGCTGTCCGTACGCGCGCAGCTCGAATACCTGAGGGAGCACGGGCTCATCCAGGGTCCCGCCCAGGGCTCCTAGAAATCCTGGGGCCGTTCGGCCTTCACGCCGTGCACGCGCGCGTACTCCTCGGCGAGCCAGGGGCCGAGATCGTCGACGTAGGACGCGAGGACGGCACGGTCGCCGCTCGGCCCGCACCCGCTCGGCCCGCACCCGCTCGGCTCGTACCCGAGGACGGCCGCCGCCCGAAGCTGTTCCGCGCGCCGCGGGTAGTAGGCGCCGAAGACCTCCGCCATCTCGTACAGGTCGCTGGTCCAGCCGTTCCAGCGGGGCATGACGAGCGTGAACGCGGTGCGCACGAGGTGGCGGGACATGAACCGGACGAGGGGCCGCAGGGCCTCCGGGGAGTCGCCGGCCGAGGCGATGCGGTCGCGCCAGCGCGGCAGGACCAGGGCGAGGTCGCCGTTGGTCTCCCGCGCGAGCAGGGAGTCCGGGCGGTAGCGGGGGAGGTGCGCGGCGAGGTCCTCCCCGAGCAGCGGCGTGCACAGACACGCCAGGAACCACCCCAGGTCGTGGCGCTCCAGGTCGCTCAGCACGCGCGCGTGGCCGACCAGCAGCGTCCCACCGCCGTCGATCTGCGGGAACTCCCTGTCGAGGGCCGCGTCGAGCGCCCGGCCGTCGGCCCGGTCCGCGTCGGTCGGTTCCTCACGCAGGACGACCAGGAGGTCCAGATCGCTGCGGCCCTCACGCGCGGTGCCGCGCGGAATCGACCCGTAGAGGTACGCGCTGTGCAGCCGGGCTCCGAAGACTCCAGGGATCCGCTCCCGAGCCGCCACGACGACCGGCCGGAAGGCATCCGTCACGCGCGCGAGGGAGCCTTCGCGCGCGATGTGCCCCAGGGGATCGAGACCTCGGGAAGGGATCGTTTCCGCCATGGGGCCACTGTGCTGCCTCGACCGCGGTCCTGCGGACCATGTTTCGGGCGCGGCGCGGGCACTGGAGCGGGGGGCGGGGGGGGGGCGACAGCGGGCCGCCGGGGCCGCGACCCACGGCGAACGGCACGCCCTCGACCCGAGCCCACTCACGAGCGCCGACACGGCCGCCCACGGAGGGTGGGGCGGCCGGGGCAGGCGGCTAGCGCGACCGCTTGGCCAGTCGCTCCACGTCCAGCAGGATGACCGCCCGCGCCTCCAGGCGCAGCCACCCGCGCTGGGCGAAGTCCGCCAGCGCCTTGTTCACGGTCTCCCGCGACGCGCCGACGAGCTGGGCCAGCTCCTCCTGCGTCAGGTCGTGGACGACGTGGATGCCCTCTTCGGACTGCACGCCGAAGCGGCGCGAGAGGTCCAGCAGGGCGCGGGCCACGCGGCCGGGGACGTCCGAGAAGACCAGGTCGGACATGGCGTCGTTGGTCTTGCGGAGGCGCCGGGCGACGGCGCGCAGCAGCGCGGTGGCCACCTCGGGCCGGGCGTTCAGCCAGGGCTGGAGGTCGCCGTGGCCGAGGCCGAGGAGCTTGACCTCGGTGAGGGCGGTGGCGGTCGCCGTGCGCGGGCCCGGGTCGAAGAGCGACAGCTCTCCGATGAGCTCGCTGGGACCCACCACGGCCAGCATGTTCTCCCGGCCGTCCGGGGAGGTGCGGTGGAGCTTGACCTTGCCCTCGGTGACGACATAGAGCCGGTCGCCCGGGTCGCCCTCGTGGAACAGGGAGTCGCCACGGGCCAGGGTCACCTCGCTCATGGAGGCGCGCAGTTCCGCGGCCTGCTCGTCGTCGAGTGCCGCGAAGAGCGGGTTGCGCCGCAGAACGTCGTCCACGAGTTCTCTCCTTGTCGACCTGCTCAGGGGAGCTTGCTCCCCTGCTTACCAGGGGACCGTGTTCCCCGTTTTGCTGGACGGTCCAAACAGTGTGATCTGTCACAAGGATGCCGCACACGTGTCCCGAGGTAAGCGGCAGGGGTCCAATTGGGGGCCGATCTTCAGGGTCCGGGGCGGATGTCGGTGCCGGGCTTTAGGCTGGCCGAGTGTCCAAATCGCCGGTGAGAGCACAGGCCAAGGGGGCTGGACGGGTGGTTGTACGTCGTGTTTCCGCTGTGGGCGAACAGGGCCCCGGTGGTGGTAGGAAAGCGGCAAAGGTGACGAACGAGATGCCTGCGAAGAAAGCGGCCGACAGCGCGAAAGCGGCCGTCAAGAAGACCGCGGCCAGAGGGAAGGGTGCCGCGGGCGAGGACGCCGGGAAAAAGGACGCCGTGAGCAGGCGTGCCGGTGCTGCCCCGGGGAAGCCCGAGTCCCACACGGCGCTCGTGCGCCGTGCCCGCCGCGTCAACCGCGAGCTCGCCGAGATCTACCCCTACGCCCACCCCGAGCTGGACTTCGAGAACCCGTTCCAGCTGGTGGTCGCGACGGTCCTGTCCGCCCAGACCACCGACCTCCGGGTGAACCAGACGACACCCGCGCTCTTCGCCAAGTACCCCACCCCCGAGGATCTGGCCGCCGCCGACCCGGAGGAGGTCGAGGAGATCCTCCGCCCCACCGGCTTCTTCCGGGCCAAGACCAAGTCCGTGATGGGCCTGTCCAAGGCCCTGGTGGAGGAGTTCGGCGGGGAGGTCCCCGGCCGGCTCGAGGACCTGGTCAAGCTGCCCGGCGTCGGCCGCAAGACGGCCTTCGTGGTGCTGGGCAACGCGTTCGGCCGACCCGGGATCACCGTGGACACGCACTTCCAGCGGCTCGTACGACGCTGGCGGTGGACCGAGGCGACCGAGCCCGACAAGATCGAGGCGGCGGTCGGCGCGCTCTTTCCCAAGAGCGACTGGACGATGCTGTCGCACCACGTGATCTTCCACGGCCGCCGTATCTGCCACGCCCGCAAGCCGGCCTGCGGCGCCTGCCCCATCGCCCCGCTCTGCCCGGCGTACGGCGAGGGCGAGACGGACCCGGAGAAGGCGAAGAAGCTCCTGAAGTACGAGAAGGGCGGCTTCCCGGGCCAGCGCCTGAACCCGCCCCAGTCCTACCTGGACGCGGGCGGCAGGCCGGCCCCGCCGCTGGGGGCCGGATGAGGGAAGGACCGACGGCGGCACGGACCGACTCGGGACAGGTGACCGGCGCGGGGCGGTCCGCCGCCGTACGAGCGCCGGCGCCGAGTCCGTCGCACCCGACCCGCACGGCAGATGTGACGTGCACGGCGCGCGTGACCCGCACGGCACACACGTCCCGCACGGCGCGCGTGACCCGCGGGACACACATCACGCGCACTATCGGGGGACGGCCCGCGGAACGATCTGTCGGTGCCCGGGCGTTGGACAGGGCAGAACGGGGGGTGGTGCGGCGATGACACGCGCGAGCAACACGCAGGGCGGTGCGGTGACGCTCAGCAAAGAGGGCCTGCCCGCCTGGCTGGACCCGGTGGTGCGCGCGGTGGAGACCGTCCAGCCGCTCCAGCTCAGCCGCTTCCTGCCGCCGGAGAACGGCGCGGGGCGCCAGTCGGCCGTCCTGATCCTGTTCGGTGAGGGCGAGCGCGGCCCCGAACTGCTGCTCATGGAGCGCGCCAGCTCCCTGCGCTCCCACGCCGGCCAGCCCTCGTTCCCGGGCGGCGCCCTCGACCCGGAGGACGGCGATCCGCACGGTGACGGCCCGCTCCGGGCCGCCCTGCGCGAGGCCGAGGAGGAGACCGGGCTCGATCCGGCCGGCGTCCAGCTCTTCGGTGTGCTGCCCAAGCTGTACATCCCGGTCAGCGGCTTCGTCGTCACCCCGGTCCTGGGCTGGTGGCGTGAGCCGAGCCCGGTCGGTGTCGTCGATCCGGCGGAGACGGCCCGCGTCTTCACCGTCCCCGTGGCGGATCTCACGAACGCGGAGAACCGTGCCATGACCGTGCACCCCAGTGGTCACCGCGGCCCGGCATTTCTGGTCGAATCCGCCCTTGTATGGGGTTTCACCGCCGGTGTGATCGACCGACTGCTGCACTTCGCGGGCTGGGAGCACCCCTGGGACCGGGAGAAGCAGGTCCCGCTCGACTGGCGGTCATGACAGGGTGTCCACCGTGCTGTGTCCGCAAGGGGGAAGCTGTGCCCCATCGCCGCTTCGCGGCGGGTCGGACCCCCGGCCGACCTGTGGTGACCGCGAATTCATGAGGCGAGGCGCGAAGCGGTGAACGTGCTGGACATCCTGTTGTTGGTCGCGGCCGTCTGGTTCGCGGTGGTCGGCTACCGCCAGGGCTTCGTCGTCGGCATCCTGTCGGTGATCGGTTTCCTGGGGGGCGGCCTCGTCGCTGTCTATCTGCTGCCCGTGATCTGGGACGCGCTGACCGACAACGCCGAGGTGAGCACCACGGCCGCCGTCGTCGCGGTGATCGTCGTGATCGTCTGCGCCTCGATCGGCCAGGCCCTGACCACCCATCTCGGCAACAAGCTGCGCCGCTTCATCACCTGGTCCCCGGCCCGCGCGCTGGACGCGACCGGTGGGGCGCTGGTCAACGTCGTGGCGATGCTGCTGGTGGCGTGGCTGATCGGTTCCGCCCTGGCCGGCACCACCCTGCCCACGCTGGGCAAGGAGGTGCGGAGCTCCAAGGTGCTGCACGGGGTGTCCGACGCGCTGCCCGACCAGGCCGACACCTGGTTCGCCGATTTCTCCACCGTTCTCGCGCAGAACGGCTTCCCGCAGGTCTTCAGCCCGTTCTCCAACGAGCCGATCACCGATGTCCAGCCGCCCGACCCGGCCCTGGCGAACAGCGCGGTGGCCAAGCGCGCGCAGCGCTCCATCGTCAAGGTCATGGGCACCGCGGAGAGTTGCGGCAAGGTCCTGGAAGGCACCGGCTTCGTCTTCGGCGAACGCCGTGTCATGACCAACGCGCACGTAGTGGGCGGCGTCGACGAACCCACCGTCCAGATAGGCGGCGAGGGCCGCAAGTACGACGCCACGGTCGTCCTGTACGACTGGAAGCGCGACATCGCCGTCCTGGACGTACCGGATCTCGACGCGCCCGTGCTGGAGTTCACCACCAAGGACGCGGTGAGCAGTGACGGCGCGATCGTCGCCGGCTTCCCGGAGAACGGCTCGTACGACGTACGTGCCGCGCGCGTGCGGGGGCGCATCAAGGCCAACGGCCCGGACATCTACCACCGCACCACCGTGCGCCGCGACGTGTACTCGCTGTTCACGACGGTCCGTCAGGGCAACTCCGGAGGACCGCTGCTGACCCCCGACGGCAAGGTGTACGGCGTGGTCTTCGCGAAGTCCCTAGACGACGCCGAGACCGGCTACGCCCTGACCGCGGACGAGATCCAGCAGGACATCGCCCAGGGGCGTACCGCGGGCCAGCAGGTGGACAGCGACAGCTGCGCCCTGTGAGAAGCCCTGTGCGGAGGACCGGGGTGAAAGCCCCGGGAGAAGTCCGGGGAGAAGTCCGGGGAGAAGTCCAGGAGATGATCCTGCGGAGGGGCCCCGTGGAGGGGCCCCTTCGAGTTCTTCGCCGGTGTCAGCCTCGAGGGTGACGCAGGCGGACCGAGACCCAGCGGGCCCGGCGGCGCAGGATGCGCGGAATGCCCACTCGGAGGTCGGAGCCCGGCAGTTGCGGGTCGGCACCTCGTTGGTGGGGGCTCAGCCCACTGGCCGAGCGGCGGTTGCGTGCTGCATCACTGTAGTCGTGCGTCCAGCCCATACACCGACGTCTGCCCCTGCCCCAAGGTCGATAACCGCGCTCGGAGCGGCCAATTGGCCTATGCGCCGGGCATTTGGCTGTTCGTCGTACAGACGTTCAGAACCGGGTGCCGGGCGCGACCGATCGGCGCCGATCTGTCACCGATCAGGCTCGGGATCCTTCAGCCAATTGACCAGTTCGGTGGAGAACGCGACCGGGTCCTCCTCGTGCGGGAAGTGGCCGAGCCCGTCGAACAGTCGCCAGCGGTACGGCGCTTCGACGTACTCCCCGGAACCGGCCGCGCTGCGGGTGCGCATCACCGGATCGAGGGAACCGTGCAGATGCAGGGTGGGCACCCGCACGGGCCGCTTCATGCGCCGGTAGAACTGGACGCCGTCCGGCCGGGCCATCGAGCGCACCAGCCAGCGGTACGGCTCGACGGCACAGTGCGCGGTGGAGGGGATGCACATGGCGCGCCGGTAGGTCTCCACCGCCTCGTCCTCGGGCAGCCGTGGCCCGGACCAGTCCCGGATCAGCCGGCCCACCAGCTCGCCGTCGTCGGCGGTGAGCTGCCGCTCGGGGATCCACGGCCGCTGGAACCCCCAGATGTGGGAGCTCGCGGTCGTCTGCCGGACGTCGGCGAGCATCGCCGAGCGCCAGCGCCGGGGGTGCGGCATCGAGGCGACGGCGAGCCTGCGGACGAGCTTGGGGCGCATCACGGCCGCCGTCCACGCCAGGTAGCCGCCCAGGTCGTGGCCTACCAGCGCGGCGTCCGGCTCGCCCAGGGAGCGGATCACGCCGGTGATGTCGAGGGCGAGGTTGGCCGGGTCGTAGCCGCGCGGCGTGCGGTCGCTGCCGCCCACGCCGCGCAGGTCCATCGCGACGGCCCGGAAGCCCGCGTCGGCCAGCGCGACCAGCTGGTGCCGCCACGTCCACCAGAACTGCGGGAAACCGTGGACGAGCATGACCAGCGGACCGTCGCCGAGCTCGGCGATGTGGAAGCGGGCACCGTTCGCGGCGACCTCGCGGTGGGTGACCTTGACGCCGCAGACGGCGTCCGGCCGTACGACCGAAGCGGGCTGGGCCGAAGGAGTGGCGGGGTCCGTCATGACGACGAGCGTGCCACAGCCTCGATGGCCTCCGGGACCCGGTCCTGCGGCAGCTCGGGCCGCGGGTGCGGCTTGGCGTTCTGGAGAACGCCCGCCGACGCCTTCATCGAGGCGGCGACCTTCTGCGGGCCCTTGCCCTTCTGCGCCTTCTTCGCGAAGACCACGCCGATCAGGACGAGGACGAGCGCGACGAGCACGTTCGCCGCGAAGGAGAGCAGGAAGCAGATCGCGAGGTTCCAGTCGCTCCAGGTCCGAATGCCGTACGCCAGGGCGAAGTTGAGCATCGGAAGGGAGAACAGCAGGACCGCGCCGGCCACCGAGAACGCCCCACCGCTCGTCGCTCCCCGTTTGACGTCCTGCTTCAGCTGCGCCTTCGCCAGCGCGATCTCGTCGTGCACCAGCGCAGACAATTCGGTCGTCGCCGAGGCGAACAGCTGGCCGATGCTGCGTTCGGCGCCGACCGGGCTGCCGTCGGGTGCGCTCATCGCGTTCTCCCTCTTCTGCTGCTGTGCTGCTTCTGGCTTCTTTTGTACCGTCCCGTCAGATCATGCCGGACGGTCGCCCTCCTCGCCTGCCCCGCCCTTCACTTCGGCAGGCCCGTGGCGCGTGTCGGTCCCTCCCCGGCGTCCCCGAGAGAGTCCCCGGGAGACTGCTCGCGGCCGTTCCCGCGGGCGATCTCCTCGGCTCGGCGGCGGTGCTCGGCGGCCTTGCCGTCGTAGATCTCCGCCATCCGCAGGTGATAGGCCGGGTCGTCCTCCTCGTACACGTCCGGGATGCCGTCGAGGTCGTCGTCGCGCTCCTCGGCCTCCCAGATCCGGCGGTACTCGGCGTTGCGCAGCTTCAGCAGGACCGTCGCGAGGGTCGCCGCGATCAGTGAGCCCAGCAGGACGGCGGCCTTGACCTCGTCGGTCAGGGTCGGGTCGCCCTCGAAGGCGAGTTCCCCGATCAGCAGCGAGACGGTGAACCCGATGCCGGCGAGCGCCGCCACGGCGAAGACGTCCGCCCAGGCGAGGTCCTCGCTCAGCGAGGCGCGGGTGAAGCGGGCGGTCAGCCATGTCCCGCCGAAGATCCCGATCGTCTTGCCGACGACGAGACCGAGGACGACGCCGAGCGTCTCCGGCTTGCCGAAGACATCCGCGATCGCGTCGCCCGAGATGGACACACCGGCGCTGAACAGGGCGAACAGCGGCACCGCGAGGCCCGCGGACAGGGGCCGGACGAGGTGCTCGATCCGCTCGCCGGGGGACTGCCGCTCGCCCTCGCGCGTCGTGCAGCGCAGCATCAGGCCCATCGCGACGCCGGCGATCGTGGCGTGGACGCCGCTGTTGTACATCAGCGCCCAGATGACGACCGCGAGGGGGACGTAGAGGTACCAGCCGCGTACCCCCTTGCGCAGCAGCAGCCAGAACACGGCGAGGCCGACGAACGCGCCGCCCAGCGCCACGAAGTCGATGGTGCTCGTGAAGAAGACCGCGATGATCAGGATCGCGAACAGGTCGTCGACGACGGCGAGGGTGAGCAGGAAGGCGCGCAGCGCGCTGGGCAGGGAGGTGCCGATGACGGCGAGCACGGCGAGCGCGAACGCGATGTCGGTGGCGGTGGGCACCGCCCAACCGTCCAGCGAGCCGCCGCCGGTGAGGTTGGTGAGCGTGTAGACGAGCGCGGGTACGGCCATTCCGCTCAGCGCGGCCGCCACGGGGAGCGCGGCGGCCCTGGGATCCTTGAGGTCACCGGCCACGAGTTCGCGCTTGAGTTCGATCCCGGCGACGAAGAAGAACACCGCGAGCAGACCGTCGGCCGCCCAGTGCGCGACGGAGAGGTCCAGGCCGAGGGCTTCGGGACCGAAGTGGAAGTGGCTGACGCTCTCGTAGCTGTCGTGCAGCCCCGGTGCGTTCGCCCAGACCAGCGCGGCGACGGCGGCGACGAGGAGCAGCACACCGCCGACGGTCTCGGTGCGCAGTGCCTCCGCGACGAAGTTCCGCTCGGGGAGCGACAGGCGTCCGAGAACCTTGCGCGAGGTGGAGTTGCGGGGCGCGGACACGGTGGAGGGCCTCCGGTCGGTGGGCAGCACTGAGGACATGCCGACCAGACTTCCCGGCGCACCTTTTTGTTTACTTTACCTAAAGTACGCCAGGAGGAGTCCGGTGATCCCCACGGTAGGCGTGAAAGGGGCGCTCGGCGCGGTTGCCGCCGGACGCCCCTTCCATGTCCTGCTCGGAGAGCCGCTCAGTCCTCGCTGGGTGCGGCCGGGAGCTTCGCCTGGATGAGATCCATGACCGTGGAGTCGGTCAGCGTGGTGACGTCACCGAGCTGACGGTTCTCCGCGACGTCCCGCAGCAGCCGGCGCATGATCTTGCCGGAACGGGTCTTCGGCAGCTCCGCGACCGGCATGATCCGCTTCGGCTTGGCGATCGGGCCGAGCGTGGCACCGACATGGTTGCGCAGGTCGGCGACCAGCCGCTCGTCCTCGGCGTTCGCCGTGCCCCGCAGGATGACGAAGGCGACGATGGCCTGCCCGGTCGTCTCGTCCGCCGCGCCGACGACGGCCGCCTCGGCGACGGCCGGATGGGACACGAGCGCCGACTCGACCTCCGTGGTGGAGATGTTGTGGCCCGACACGAGCATCACGTCGTCGACCCGCCCGAGGAGCCAGATGTCGCCGTCGTCGTCCTTCTTCGCCCCGTCGCCGGCGAAGTACCTGCCCTCGAAGCGGGCCCAGTACGTGTCGAGGAACCGCTGGTCGTCGCCCCAGATCGTGCGCAGCATCGACGGCCACGGCTCGGTGAGCACCAGGTAGCCACCGCCGCCGTCGGGCACCTCGTTGGCCTCGTCGTCGACGACCGTGGCGGAGATGCCGGGCAGCGGACGCTGTGCCGAGCCGGGCTTGGTCTCGGTGACGCCCGGCAGCGGCGAGATCATCATCGCGCCGGTCTCGGTCTGCCACCAGGTGTCGACGATGGGCGTCCGGTCGCCGCCGATGTGCTTGCGGTACCAGACCCAGGCCTCGGGGTTGATCGGCTCACCGACCGAGCCGAGCACCCGCAGGCTGCTGAGATCGAACTTCGCGGGGATGTCGTCGCCCCACTTCATGAACGTGCGGATGGCGGTCGGCGCCGTGTACAGGATCGTCACCCCGTACTTCTGCACGATCTCCCAGAAGCGGCCCTGGTGCGGGGTGTCGGGCGTGCCCTCGTACATGACCTGCGTCGCGCCGTTCGCCAGCGGCCCGTAGACGATGTACGAGTGCCCGGTGACCCAGCCGACGTCGGCCGTGCACCAGTAGACGTCGGTCTCCGGCTTGAGGTCGAAGACCGCGTGGTGCGTGTACGCCGTCTGCGTCAGATAGCCGCCGGACGTGTGCAGGATGCCCTTCGGCTTACCCGTGGTGCCGGAGGTGTAGAGGATGAACAGCGGGTGCTCGGCCGCGAACGCCTCGGGCGTGTGCTCGGCCGACTGACGCTCGACGATCTCGTGCCACCACACGTCCCGCCCGTCGTTCCAGGCGACGTCCTGGCCCGTGCGCCGGACGACGAGGACATGCTCGACGTTGCCGGCGCGGTCGGCCGCGTCGTCGACGGCCGGCTTCAGCGCGGACGGCTTGCCGCGCCGGTAGCCACCGTCGGACGTGATGACGACCTTGGCGTCCGCGTCCTGGATCCGGGTGGCCAGCGCGTCCGCCGAGAAGCCGCCGAAGACGACCGAGTGCGCGGCGCCGATCCGGGCGCAGGCGAGCATCGCGATCGCCGTCTCGGGGATCATGGGCATGTAGACGGCGACCCGGTCGCCCTTCTGGACCCCGAGCTCCAACAGGGCGTTGGCGGCCTTCGACACCTCGTCCTTGAGTTCGGCGTAGGTGATGGCGCGGCTGTCGCCCGGCTCGCCCTCGAAGTGGATGGCGACCCGGTTGCCGTTCCCGGCCTCCACGTGGCGGTCGACGCAGTTGTAGGCGACGTTGAGCTCGCCGTCCTTGAACCACTTGGCGAACGGCGGGTTCGACCAGTCCAGCGTCTCGGTCGGCTCCTTGGACCAGGTCAGCCGGCGGGCCTGCTCGGCCCAGAAGCCGAGCCTGTCAGCCTTGGCCTGCTCGTACGCCTCCGCCGTGACGTTGGCGTCTGCCGCCAGATCGGCGGGCGGCGCGAACCTGCGCTCTTCCTTGAGCAGGTTGGCCAAGGATTCGTTGCTCACGACATCTCCCTCTCGAAGGGTGTCCGTGTCCGTTGTGTCCCAGGCCACAGCTCATCAGACCCAGGGGGCCGGTGACAAGGGCCGACCGAAAATTGGTTTAGACCTGTAGAGCGCCGCACTTCAGCCCTCTTCCCGGTGGCCGGAGGTCGTCCCCGTCCCCCGGATCGGCCCGCCCGGCCCGCCCGGGCGGACCGACCCGACCGATGCGACCGGCCCAGGGCTCATCCGTACCCACGGACACGGGCCGGACGTAGTTCAGCCGGTGTAACGCCTTTCACATCCCGGCGTGCCGTGCAGCGCCTTGCCGTGCAGCGCCGTACCGCACAGCGCCGCCCGCCTCGCCGCGAGAGGTCGGGGAGGCGGGCGGCATCGCGTCGGTTCAGGCCGGCAGGTCCGCCGCCCCCACGTGGCCGAACAACTCGCCGCCGCCCGCGGCCTCCTCGGTGAGCAGGTACGTCTGCGCCTCACCCACGTGGAAGTACAGCCCGTGCAGCTCCAGCGCCCCGCTCCGCAGGGAGCGGGCCACCGACTCGTGGGCCCGCAGGTGCTCCAACTGCTGGACCACGTTCGTCAGGCAGAGCTGCTCGACCGCGTCCACCGGCGCCCGCCCGGCCAGCCGGGCGCTGGGTCGGCCGTCGTCGGCCATCCGCTCCAGACTCGGCACACCGTGCCGCAGCCACCGCCGCAGCGGGGTCCGGGTGCCCCCCGGTTCGGCGGCGAGCAGTGCCTGCATGGCGCCGCACCCGGAGTGCCCGCACACCGTGATGGACCGCACCTTCAGCACATCCACCGCGTACTCGATCGCGGCCGCCACCGAGTCGTCCCCGCTCTCCTCGCCGGGGGGCGGCACGAGGTTGCCGACATTGCGCACCACGAACAGGTCGCCCGGACCACTGGAGGTGATCATCGAGGTGACCAGTCGGGAATCGGCGCAGGTGAGGAAGAGCTGGGTGGGCCGCTGTCCCTCCCGGGCCAGCCGGGCCAGCTCACCCCGCACCAGCGGTGCGGTGTTGCGCTGGAAGGCGCTGATCCCACGCACCAGCTGATGCCCGCTCGTCTCGACGAACTCCTCCGGCTCACCTGCCTGCTCTCGTGCCTGTTCTGGTGCCTGTTCTGGCCGACCCGGCAGGCCCGGCGGTGTGGGCTGCGGCGACTGTCCCGGCTGTGTCGACTGCCCAGGCTCGCTTGGCTTCGCTGACTCCGTGAAGTGGGTCCTCCCCTTTCTCCTCTTCCCCTCCCTCCTCTCGGCTGCTCCGGTCGGCCCTGCCGCTTTCGCGGTCTGTGCTGCTCCGGTCACCTCTGAGGGGCGGGCCGTCAGTGCTGTCGGTGTCGGTGTGGACGTCGGTGTGGGCGTCGCCTGTGGCGTTCGCGGCGTCCCGGTCGCGTCTCTCGGGACCTCGCACTGGTGGTTGCGCCATGGTGTCCAGGGGCGACAGCGGCAGTCGGCGATAGGGGTCTCGCCGGCGCGCGTGGGGCCGAGGACCGTGGGAACCGTCGGGTTGCCTTCTCCGGTGCCGGTGCCGAGGCCGTCGGTGCCGGTACCGCTGAGGGAGCCGGCGGCTGCCTCGGCGTACAGCTCCACGTCGGATCCGGTGTCGAGGGCCCTGCCGGAGCGGCGGCCGGTCAGCTCGACGGAGCCGCCCTGGGCGGTGTGGGTCTTCTGCCAGTCCTGTAGGGCCTCGTACGCCGCGTGGTCCATGAAGGAGCCGTCCAACTCGACGACAGCGTGCGTGGCTCGGGGTACGTGATGCAGGACGCGGCTCAGCCGCGGCACTGCGAGGAACGTCAACTGCCCTCTCACGTGTACGTGATGGACTCCTTCCTTCTCGTGGTGCGTGATGCGGGTGCGGGCGAGGCGGTGCAGGGCGACGGCGACGGCCACGGCGATACCGATCGTCACGCCCTCCAGGACGCCGAGGCACACCACGCCGAGGGTGGTGACGGCGTACACCAGCACCTCACGGTGGCGGGTCACCGTGCGAATGTGGTGCAGGGACACCATCTGGATGCCGACGGCCATCACCAGGGCGGCAAGTGAGGCGAGCGGGATGAGATCCAGGATCGGGACCATCAGCAGCGCGGCGACTACTACGAGAACGCCGTGCAGCATCGTGGAGTTCCGGCTCACGGCACCGGCTTGGACGTTTGCCGAACTTCGCACGGCGACGCCGGCCACCGGCAGCCCGCCGAGTGTTCCGGAGACGATGTTGGCCGCGCCCTGGCCCAGCAGCTCGCGGTCCAGGTCGGAGCGGCCGACCCGGGTGGAGCGGGCGTTGAGCAGGTCCGGCCGCGAGGCGATCAGCTTGTCCACGGCGACCGCGCCGAGCAGTGACTGCACGCTGCACACCAGGGTCGTGGTGAGGACGGCGGCCATGAGTCCGAGCACCGGACCCTCGGGCAGTCCCACCAGCGCGTGACTGCTCCAGGACGGCAGGTCCACCTTGGGCAGGGTGAGGCCCACCAGCGCGGCGATGGCGGTGGCGCCGGTGACGGCGACGAGCGCGGCAGGCACCTTCCGTGCCAGGCGGCCCACCCGGCCGGGGATGCGCGGCCAGAGCAGCAGCAGGGTCAGGGTCAGCGCGCTCACGGCCACGGACGCCGGTTGCAGTGCGGCCAACTGGGCGGGCAGGGCGCGGAGATTGTCGAGGACCGAACTCTGCGGGGTGCCGCCGAGGACGATGTGCAGTTGGGCGACGGCGATGGTGACACCGATGCCGGCGAGCATGCCGTGCACGATGGCGGGGCTGACGGCGAGAGCGGTACGCGCCACGCGCAGACAGCCGAGACCCAGCTGGGCGAGTCCGGCGAGCACGGTGATGGCGCAGGTCGTCCGCCAGCCGTAGCGCTGGATGAGGTCGGCGGTGACCACGGTCAGGCCGGCCGCGGGACCGCTGACCTGGAGCGGCGCCCCGCCGAGCCAGCCGACGACGATCCCGCCCACGGCGGCGGCGACAAGACCGGCCTGGAGGGGCGCGCCGGTGGCGAGGGCGATGCCGAGGGACAGGGGCAGGGCGATCAGGAAGACCGCGATCGAGGCGGACACGTCGGCGTCCGCGATGCGGAAGCGGCGGTGCGGGGCCGGTGGGGGGCTGTGCGGTGGGTGGGTGCGCTCGGTGTGCGTCGAGTGGGCTGTTCGGGTGGGGGCGCAGGCGGACATGGTTCCCGTCTCCTCCGGGGCAGCGCGGTCGCGGAATGTGTGGTCCCCCGGTCGGAGCCGGGGGCGGTCGCGGCCGTGGGTCACGGCGTGCAGCGGCGGGATGAAAATCAACGCTCGGTAAATAGATCGTAATGCAGAGTAAAGGCCAAGCATGGATTTTTGCGGCAAATGGGGCAGGTAATCACCCGCGAGTGTGAAGTGTCCCTTTTGTCGGCTTGTCGTACTAATTCCTTCTCGGCTCCGTGCGACCTTGACGGCGCTGCCGGCTCGTCCCGGCGCGTCCCCAGAGAACGCCCTCGTCGGCGTTGGCCGAGAGAAGGAAGAAGGTGGGCGGAAGATGGCCGCCACCCAGAGGATCGCCGCGGGCGCAGTCGTCGCCGCGGCTGTCGCCGCATCGCTCGCCGGTTGCGCGTCGGGAACCGGCTCCCATGAAGCGGGGGAAGGAGTGCCGGGCCCGCAGAAGGCCAAGCCGGTGCCGGCCCCCAAGAGTGTCGTGCGCCTGATCGGCGACGGCTCCACCGCGTACACCGGAGCGCAGCCCCACCTGCCCCGCCCCGAGCGACTCGCGCCGGGTCAGAAACCGCCGCAGTTCGTGGTCTTCTCCTGGGACGGTGCCGGCGAGGACAGCCAGAAGCTGTTCTCCCACTTCCGCCAGGTGTCCAAGGCCAACCACGCGACGATGACGTACTTCCTCAGCGGCGTGTACATGCTGCCGGAGCAGAAGGCCGACCTGTACCGGCCGCCGCAGCACTCGCCGGGCCGGTCCGACATCGGCTTCAACGACGAGCAGGGCATCGCCGACACCGTGAAGCAGCTGCGTCTGGCGTGGCTGGAGGGCAACGAGATCGGCACCCACTTCAACGGCCACTTCTGCGGCAAGAACGGTGGCGTCGGTGAGTGGTCGGTCGAGGAGTGGAAGGACGAGATCGACCAGGCCAAGCAGTTCGTGCGGACCTGGAAGACCAACACCGGGATGAAGGACGCGGCGCCTCTGCCCTTCGACTACGACAAGGAGCTCATCGGCGCCCGCACCCCCTGCCTCGAGGGCCAGAAGAACTTCATGAAGGCCGCCCGCGAGCTGGGCTTCCGCTATGACACCAGCGGCGTCAACAACCAGGTGTGGCCCGGCAAGAAGCAGGGCCTGTGGGACCTGTCGATGCAGCTCGTACCCTTCCCCGGCCACTCCTACGAGCAGCTGACCATGGACTACAACTTCATGGTCAACCAGTCCGGCACCTCCAGCCAGGGTGACCCCGCCAAACACGAGTTCTGGGGCCACCAGATGCGGGACGGCCTGCTCAAGGGCTTCGACCGGGCCTACTACGGCAACCGCGCGCCGCTCATCATCGGCAACCACTTCGAGTCCTGGAACGGCGGCACCTACATGCGCGCCGTCGAGGAGGTCGTCGAGAACGTGTGCAACAAGCCGGACGTGCGCTGTGTGTCCTTCCGGCAACTCGCCGACTGGCTGGACGCCCAGGACCCGACGGCCCTGGCCAAGCTGCGCACGCTGGAGGTCGGCGAGTCCCCTAAGCCCGGTTGGGCGTCCTTCCTGTCCGCCGGCCCCGCCCCGGCCCCGAAGGGTGTGCCCGGGGCTCCGGCCGTGAAGCAGTAGGCGCCGCGCGCGAGCACCGTCACACGGAGGCCGTGAGGCTTTCGCCGAGGACGAATCCGGGGTCGACCTGCGCCGCCAGGTCGATCCCGGTCCGTGCATTGCCCCAGGACTCGGCGTTCTTCAGGTGGAAGTGCACCATCTGCCGTGTGTAGCGCTCCCAGTCGCGCGTTTCGTACGCGGAGTCGACGGTCGTGCGGAGCAGGCGCAGGGCCTGGCGGTTGGCGTCCTCCAGAAGCTCGAACCGGGGCGGCCGGCCCTTCTCCATGGCGCGCACCCAGTCCGAGTGGCCGACCGTCACGAGCAGGTCGTCCCCGACCTCGGCGCGCAGGAAGTCGACGTCGTCCTGGCCCTGCACCTTGTTGCCGACGACCTTCAGCTCGACACCGAAGTCGCGGGCGTACTCCTTGTACTGGCGATAGACGGAGACCCCCTTCCGGGTCGGCTCGGCGACGAGGAACGTGATGTCGAAGCGGGTGAACATGCCGGAGGCGAAGGAGTCCGAGCCCGCGGTCATGTCGACCACGACATACTCGTCACGGCCGTCCACCAGGTGGTTCAGGCACAGCTCCACCGCTCCCGTCTTGGAGTGGTAGCAGGAGACCCCCAGGTCGGCGTCCGTGAAAGGGCCCGTGACCATCAAACGGACGGCGCCGCCGTCGAGTTCCACCGGCCGGGCGCAGGCGTCGTACACCGGATTGTTCTCACGCACCCGCAGCAACCGGGAGCCCTCGCCGGGCGGGGTCGTCTTGATCATCGTCTCGGTGGAGCCGACGCGGGGGTTCGAGCCGCGCAGGTAGTCCTTGATCAGTGGCAGCCGGTCGCCCATGGCGGGCAGTCCGGCGGCCTCGGTCTCGTCGAGGCCGAGAGCGGGCCCCAGGTGCTGGTTGATGTCCGCGTCGACGGCGATCACGGGGCCGCCGTCGGCGACGAGGTGGCGGATGAACAGGGAGGACAGGGTGGTCTTGCCGCTGCCACCCTTCCCGACGAAAGCAATTTTCATGTTCACCAAGGGTAGTGCGGTGATAGCTGTGCGTGGCAGGCGTGCGTGAAGAAGACCACTCCTTCGTGGGGTCCGCGCGCCGGTTGCGTAGTGTCGTACTCATGAGTACGACAGGCGCGTCCGCCGATCCGCTCGCGGCCCTGGGCTCCCTGCCCGGTGTGGCCGATTCCGTGGAGACCATGCGCAAGGCCGTGGACCGGGTCTACGGGCACCGTGTCATGCGTCGCCGCAGCACCGAGATCACCTCCGAGGCCGCACTGCGCGGCGCCCGCGGCTCGGCGGCCCTGTCCGGCGCGGACTGGGCGCTGGAAGAGGTGCGCCGGCGCACCGACTTCAGCGCCGACGACGAGTCGCGCGTCATGGGTGCGGCGCTGCGGCTGTCCGCCGAGGCGGGCCAGTTGCTGTCGATCTGGCGGCAGTCGCCGCTGCGGGTGCTGGCGCGGCTGCACCTGGTCGCGGCGGCGATCGGCGACGACGAGGTCGGGCGTCCTCGGCAGGCCGGTGAGGCGGTGGACGAGCCGCTGATCGAGCTGCCGCTGCCGACCGCCGCCGAGGTGGCCGGACGTCTCGAGGGGCTGTCCGAGCTGATCATCGCGGGCGGGTCCGCGCCCGCCCTGGTGACCGCCTCCGTCGTCCATGGCGAGCTGCTGGCCCTGCGCCCGTTCACGTCCCACAACGGCCTGGTCGCGCGGGCCGCCGAGCGCATCGTCCTGATCGGCAGCGGTCTCGACCCCAAGTCGGTCTGTCCGGCCGAGGTGGGGCACGCCGAGCTGGGGCGGGCGGCCTATCTGGCGGCCCTGGACGGCTATGTCTCCGGCACTCCGGGCGGCATGGCGGCATGGATCGCGCACTGCGGCAGGGCGGTCGAGCTGGGCGCCCGTGAGTCGACGGCGGTGTGCGAGGCGCTTCAGCGCGGTGCGGCCTGAGCCGCACGCGCGCGTGAGCCACGCATACCCGGGTCTCACGTGCGCGTGAGACCCGGGTATGCGTGGCCCGGCCGCATGAGGCCTGGGCACGGGTGAGGCCCCGTCGCGGGGGCCTCACAAAGGGTTGCGGCGGTACGAGTCCTCGTACCGCCGCTGGCATGCTCACCCGGTTACCAAGCGTCCTCGAAATATTGCCCATCAGGCCGGGAGCTTTGCCCGTGACCTGGTGCGGCTGGCCCGTAATCGACGGGTCGACGTCGCGTGGGTGCCCAGTGGTCATGCGCGGTCCGTGGGGCCAAATGCGTTATTAAGGTGATCCTCTCGGATGTCCTTGGTCTCGCGGGCCGTTAAGTCCTTTGTACTCCTGGACCCGGACAAGCGGAAGTGCTGGCATCAGTTCTTTGCTTTTGCGCCCAAACGGGTTTCAAACGGGCGTCAGTGAGTGGTGGCAGGGCGCTCCGCGGGGGCGACCCGCCACCACTGACCGGCTGTCCTTTCAGACGGTCGCCGTCCGGCGCCGGTTCGCGTACCAGACGAGGCCCGCGGTGGCCGCCGCCGCCCCTATGGCCGCGGCCGCGACGAGCGCGGGGCGCGGCGGTACGGAGAACGAGGGGAGCCGCTGCTTGAGGCGGACCGGCCGGTGGAAGTCGAGGATCGGCCACCCGCGTGCCACGGCCTCGCGCCGCAGGGCCCGGTCGGGGTTCACGGCGTGCGGGTGCCCGACCGACTTCAGCATCGGCAGGTCGGTCGCCGAGTCGCTGTAGGCGTAGCAGCGCGAGAGGTCATACCCCTCGGACTCGGCCAGCTCCTTGATCGCCTCCGCCTTCGTCGGGCCGTAGGCGTAGTACTCCACCTCGCCCGTGAAGCAGCCGTCCTCGCCCACGACCATGCGGGTGGCGACCACGCGGTCCGCGCCGAGCAGTTCGCCGATCGGCTCGACCACCTCGGCGCCCGACGTGGACACGATCACCACATCGCGGCCGGCCGTGTGGTGCTCCTCGATCAGGGAGGCCGCCTCGTCGTAGATCAGCGGGTCGATCAGGTCGTGAAGGGTCTCGGCCACGATCTCCTTCACCTGTTGGACGTTCCATCCGCGCACGAGGGCGGACAGATACTCGCGGGTCCGCTCCATCTGGTCGTGGTCCATACCGCCCACGAGGAAGACGAACTGGGCGTACGCGGTCCGCAGTGCCGCCCTGCGGTTGATCAGACCGCCTTGGTAGAAGGACTTGCTGAAGGTGAGCGTGCTGGACTTCGCAATGACCGTCTTGTCCAGGTCAAAGAAGGCCGCGGTGCGGGGCAAGGAGTGGTTTTCCACAGCCATGAGCATAGGGGCAGCCCATTCGGCGTAAGGTGGGCGCGTGGGTTTGCCTGAGAAGGCTCTCGGGTACACCATGGAAGTCACGGATCGTTCGCGACCGTGCTAACGCGGTCCGGCTCCTCCCCCCCCGAGTCGGCCGTGAAGGCGACCCCCGCTCTCCCCCCCGGCGGGGGTCGTCGCATGTCCGGATGCGTTTTTCAGTTCTGCACGCGGCCGCCGGGCCGCATCGAGGCGGCTGCGGCCGCCTCTTTCGTTTGCCCGCGACCGTCACTGAGCGTAGCCGTCGGACTCCTCTGCGGAAGTCGTACAGCAGATGGTGCGGGGCTCACCGGTATGGGTGAGGACGATATTCACAACGCCTCACTCGTCCACAGTTTTCCACCAAGATCCACACGATTTCCCGGTTCACCGCACCGTGATTCCCACGCGTCCGCTCCGGGCCGGCATCACATGGCCGGTTCCGTTTGCCGGGGGCGTTCGGCCGGATTCTGTCGGCCGTTCATATGGAGACCGGCTGCCGGTTCTTCACACGTTCGGGAATCGCGGGGCCGCCGACTGCGCGCCCCGCAGTGAAGGGGGATGGAAATCGTGACCGGAGCCGTCACACACGACCCGCCACCCACCACCGGGGGCGGACCGGACAAGCCGCTGATCGTCACCGAGGACGCCATGCTCCTCGACGATCTGCTGCGCCTGTGCGCCGCCGCGGGCGCCACACCTGAGGTGCACCACTCGGTGCCGGAACGCCGGGGCAGCTGGGAGTCAGCGCCGCTCGTCCTGGTCGGCGACGACGCGGCACGCCGTGTCCGCGGGGCCGCCCGCCGCCGCGGAGTGGTCCTCGTCGGCCGCGACCAGGACGATCCCGGGGTGTGGCAGCGCGCCGTGGAGATCGGCGCCGACCACGTCCTGATGCTGCCGGACGGCGAACAGTGGCTGGTCGACCGCATCGCCGACGTCGCCGAAGGCGTCGGACGGCCCGCCCTGACCGTCGGCGTCATCGGCGGACGCGGCGGCGCCGGAGCGTCCACGCTCGCGTGCGCCCTCGCCGTCACCTCCGCACGGGAAGGGCTGCGCACCCTCCTGGTCGACGCCGACCCTCTGGGCGGCGGACTCGACGTCCTCCTCGGTGGTGAGAGCACGGAGGGCCTGCGCTGGCCCGCGTTCGCCGCCTCGCGCGGGAGGGTCGGCGGCAGCGCCCTGGAGGAGTCGCTGCCCAGGCTGCACTCGCTGCGGGTGCTCAGCTGGGACCGGGGCGACTGCGTGACCATCGCGCCCTCGGCCGTACGCGCGGTACTGGCGGCGGCCCGGCGCCGGGGCGGCACGGTCGTCGTCGACCTCCCGCGCCGCATCGACGACGGCGTCGCCGAGATCCTCGCCCAACTCGACCTCGGGCTGCTCGTCGTCCCCGCCGAACTGCGCGCCGTCGCGGCGGGCCGACGCGTGGCCTCCGCCGTCGGCATGGTGCTGCGCGACCTGCGGGTGGCGGTGCGGGGCCCCTTCGGGCCCGGACTCGACGACAGCGAAGTGGCCCGGCTGCTCGGACTGCCGCTGGTCGGCGAGGTGCCCGTCGAGTCGGGGCTGCTGCGCCCGGACGGCGGCAAGGCACCGCCCGGCGCGACCGCGCGCGGACCGCTGGCCCGCTTCTGCAAGACGTTCTGGGAGCGCGCGCTCACCGAGGCGGGTGGCTCATGAGCTCCCCGGCCGGCCTCGAACCGGTGAAAGGAACCGGAACGCTGCTCGACGGCGTACGGCAGTGGCTCGCCGACAGCGGTGCCGAACCGACCCCCGCGCGCGTGGCGCAGGCACTGCGCGAACAGGGGCGGGTCCTCGGGGACGCGGAGGTCCTCGGCGCGGCCGAGCATCTGCGGTCCGAGCTGATCGGCAGCGGGCCCCTGGAGCCGCTGCTCACCGACCCCAGGGTGACCGACGTGCTGGTGTCGGCCCCGGACCGGGTCTGGGTCGACCGGGGCGGCGGCCTGGAGCTGACGGGCGTCTCCTTCCCGGACGCGATGGCCGTACGGCGCCTCGCGCAGCGGCTGGCCGCCGTGGCCGGGCGGCGCCTGGACGACGCCCGGCCCTGGGCCGACGCACGGCTCCCCGACGGGACGCGGCTGCACGCGGTGCTGCCCCCGGTCGCCGTCGGCTGCACGTGCCTGTCGCTGCGCGTCGTACGGCCTCGTGCGTTCACGCTCGACGAGCTGGTGGCCGCGGGCACGGTCCCGCCGGGCGGCGACAAGGTGCTGCGGGACCTGATGCGGGCACGACTGTCCTTCCTGGTCAGCGGCGGCACCGGCAGCGGGAAGACGACCCTGCTGAGCGCGCTCCTGGGCCTGGTGGGGCCGAGGGAGCGGATCGTGCTCGCCGAGGACTCCGCGGAGCTGCGGCCCGATCATCCGCACGTCGTCCGGCTGGAGACCCGACCCGCCAACCAGGAGGGAGCGGGGCTCGTCACGCTCGAGGACCTGGTGCGGCAGGCCCTGCGGATGCGGCCCGACCGGCTGGTCGTGGGGGAGGTGCGCGGGCCGGAGGTCGTCCATCTGCTGGCCGCGCTCAACACGGGTCATGAGGGCGGTTGCGGGACCGTCCACGCGAATGCCGCGGCGGACGTCCCCGCGCGGCTCGAGGCGCTCGGTACGGCGGCCGGTCTCGACCGGACCGCGCTGCACAGCCAGTTGGCGGCGGCCCTGTCGGTGGTCCTGCACCTCGTACGCGACCCGGCCGGGCGGCGGCGGATCGCCGAGGTGCACGTGCTGGAGCGGGATCCCTCCGGGCTGGTGCGGACCGTGCCGGCATTGCGCCGGCGGGCGGACGCCTTCGTCCACGAGCGGGGATGGGAGCGGCTGCGGGAGCTGCTGCGGGGCGAGGAGAACGAAGGGGCGGGCGGGTGTGATGGGTGAGGTGCCGATGGCCGCGGCCGTGGCCTGCGCCGGAGCGGCCGCCTGGCTGATGGGCGGACCGTACTCAGGGGCCAGGCGGGCGCAGTTGCTCCTGGCCGGGGGCGGTGTGGTCGGCAGCGGGCCCCCGCCCTGGCGGCAGCTCACCGGCGAGCTGCGCAGGCTCCGTGGGCGCTGGCGGCCCGAATGGTGGGCACCGGTCGCCGGACTGGTCCTGGCGGTGCTGGGCGGTTCGGTGCTGCCGGTCGTCGCGGGGGCGGCCGGGGTACCCCTGCTGCGCCGGGCGCGGCGGGCCGCCGAGATCCGGCGGGCGGGGGAGCGCCGAGGGGACGCGGTGATCGCGCTGTGCGCGGCGCTGGCCGGCGAGGTGCTCAGCGGCCGGCAGCCCGGGGAGGCGTTGCGGCGGGCCGCACAGGACTCCGGAGGGCTCGGCGCGGCGCAGCCCGCGGTGTTGGCGGCGGCGCGGTTCGGCGGGGACGTGCCCAGGGCTCTCGCGGCCGCCGCCCGGCAACCGGGTGCCGAGGGGCTGCTGGGACTCGCCGCGTGCTGGCGGGTGGCCGTGGACCAGGGCGCGGGTCTCGCCGCCGGACTCGACCGGCTGGAGGCTGCGTTGCGCGCGGAGCGCGATCAACGTGCCGATCTTCGAGCCCAGTTGGCCGGGCCGCGCGCCACCGTGGTGATGCTCGCCGGCCTGCCGGTCCTGGGCCTCCTGCTGGGAGCTGCACTCGGAGCGGACCCGCTGCACGTCCTGCTGCACACCGGCGCGGGCCTGGGCTGCCTGCTGGTCGGCGGGGTGCTGGAGGGAGCGGGGATGTGGTGGGCGCTGCGGATCGTCCGCCACGCCGAAGCGAAGTGAGGTGACGAGAGGGAGGCGGGTGACGTGGACGGAGGAGAGATGAGCGCGGAAGTTGTCCACAGGTTGGGGGCGACCGTGGGGATCGTGACGGCCCTCTGGTGGCTGACGCGATGGTGGGAGGCGACGCGGCGCCGGCGCAGGGCACGGCGGCGCCTGGGCGAACTGCTCGCCACGGGGGCGGTGGCCGTCCGGGGGACCGGGTTGCGGAAGGCCGTACGGCGGTGGCTTCCCGACGTGGTGGTGGTCGGTGCCGGATGGGTGGTGATCGGCGGCGTCGCCGGTCTCCTCCTGGGGCTGATCGCTGCCATGGGGCTGGGGCGTTGGCGCCGTCGGCAACAGGCGGCGGGCGGGGTGAGCGAGGCCGACGCCCGGCTTGCCGCACGCCAACTCCCGCTCGCCGCGGATCTGCTGGCCGCCTGCATCACGGCCGGTGCCGGACCGGTGATCGCGGCGCAGGCGGTGGGCGAGGCCCTCGGCGGTCCGGTGGGGGAAGGGCTGGCACGTGGCGCCGCCGAAGTGCGGCTGGGCGGCGAACCGGCCGTCGCCTGGCGGAGGTTGGCATCGACGCCGGGCGCGGCCGCCCTGGCCCGCCTGCTGGAACGGGCCGACGTGTCGGGACTGCCCGCGGCCGGACCGGTCGCCCGGCTGGCCGCCGACACCCGAGCCGAGTGGACGCGCGCCGCGACCGCACGGGCCCGGCGGGCGGCGGTCATGGTCACCGTGCCGGTGGGGCTCTGCTTCCTGCCCGCCTTCATCGCGGTCGGTGTGCTGCCCATCGTCATCGGGCTCGCGGGCGGGGTGCTGGGCGGAGGTGGTGGTCGATGACGGCGAGAACGACGTGAACGGTCGAACGTGCAGCAGCCGAACCACGACAGAAGTCAATGCGACAAAACCTCAAGGGAGTTGAGATGTACAAGGCGGTACGGGCGCGGCTGAGCGCCCTGGTGTGCAGGGTGCGTGCGGCGCGCGGTGACGCGGGCATGGTGACGTCCGAGTACGCGATGGGGATCGTGGCGGCCGTGGGCTTCGCGGTGCTCCTCTACCAGGTGGTGACGAGCGACGTGGTCGCGGCGCAACTGCAAGCCGTGGTGAAACGGGCGCTCAGTGCGGGGGCGTGAGCGCGGACGGGGCCCCCGGCGCGCGTTCCGGTGGGTGCGCCGGGAGCGCCGGGTGTGCCGTGGGGACCGTGGGTTCGTGACGGCGGAGTCGGCCGTGGTGCTGCCGGTGCTGGTGGCGTTCACGACGGCGCTGGTGTGGGGGCTGCTGGTCATGGCGGCTCAGATCCAGTGCGTGGACGCGGCCAGGACCGGCGCCCGCGCGGCGGCCCGGCAGGATCCGGCCGGCGCGGTGCTCGCGGTGACCCGGGCGACCGCTCCGCGCGGGGCGGAGGTGACCGTCAGCAGGGAGGGCGACCAGGTCCGCGTCGTGGTCGTCGCCAGGCCACCGGTGCTGCGCGGCTTGCCCTTCGAGATCCGGGAGGAGGCGGTGGCGGCTGCGGAGGAAGCGGTGACGGCGGCGGAGGAAGCCGTGGGGCCCGAGAAACCCCTGGGGCCGGAGGAACCGGTGGGGTCTGAGGGGCCTGTGGGCACGGGGGTACCGGCCGAGGGGACGGGGGCTTCAGCGGCAGTGGAGAAGGCGGCGGAGAGGGGCGCAAGGGCGGCTGGGGAGGCCCGGGACACGCGGGGTGACATCCGAGTCCCCTCAGGGGACGTACGGGCTCCGGACGGTGCCCGAGGCGCGTCACAAGACGCAGTCGCGCCAGACGGCCCTCAAGGCGTGGCAGCGGGTGCTCGTGAGTCAGGGGAGGGCCGGGGAGCTTCAGGAGGCACTCCACGGGCGCGGGGAGGCGTCTCGTGAGCGGCACGGGGCGTGGCGGGCGTGGCGTGTGGGATCGGGTCCTGCGCGGACGCCTCAGGGAGACGGACCAGGGTTCCGCCACCGTCTGGGGTGTGGGTGCGATCGCCGTGCTGTGCGTGGTGTTCGGCATCGTGCTCGCCCTGGGACAGGCCGTGGCGGCCCGGCACCGTGCCGCGGGCGGTGCCGACCTCGCGGCGCTCGCGGCCGCCGACCACTGGGCGGACGGCGTCACCCGGGCCTGCGAACGGGCGGACCGGGTGGCCCGGGCGCAGGGCGCGCGACTGGTGCGGTGCGTGGTCGTCGACGGGATCTCGGACGTGACGGCGGCATCGGGACGGGGGCTGTTCGCCACGGAGATCAGGGCTCGGGCGGGACCCGCGGACGCGGTGCCGCCTCAATAGCCTCGCTGAGGGCTGAGGGCTGAGGGCTGAGGGCTGAGGGCTGAGGGCTGAGGGCTGAGGGCTGAGGGCTGAGGGCTGAGGGCTGAGGGCTGGGGGCTGGCGGCCCGACCGGTTCCGGAGCTGGTGCCTGTGCTGGGTCTGGGGCTGGCCTTGATGCTCGGGGGGCCTGGGCTTGGGCATTGCTTTGAGGCTCGGGGGGCCCGGGCTTGGTCCTTGCCTTGAGGCCCGGGGGGCCTGGGCCTGGGATTGAGCTTGGGCCTGCTGAGGCTGCCGCAGCCCGCCCACGCCGGCTCCCTCCCCAACCCCTACTGCGGCCGCTCCCCCTGAGTCTTCGCCCCCTGGGTCTGCGCCCCCTGAGCCTCCGCCCCCTGAACCTTCTCCTCGGAACCCTTGCCGTCAGGACCTATGCCGTCAGGACCTATGCCGTCGGGACCCCCGTCCTCGGGGTGCTTCTCCTCGGGTGCCTCGCGCAGCAGTTCCGTGAGCAGCCTGATGGCTCCCCTCTTGTGCAGGGGGTCGTTGCCGTTGCCGCACTTGGGTGACTGGATGCAGGACGGGCAGCCCGCCTCGCACTCGCAGGAGGCGATGGCCTGGCGGGTGGCCGTCAGCCAGGAGCGCGCCGTGTGGAAGGCCCGTTCCGCGAAGCCCGCGCCGCCGGGATGGCCGTCGTAGACGAAGACCGTCGGCAACAGGGTGTCGGGGTGGAGGGGGACCGAGACGCCGCCGATGTCCCAGCGGTCGCAGGTCGCGAAGAGGGGCAGCATGCCGATCGAGGCGTGTTCGGCGGCGTGCAGGGCCCCGCCGAGGATCTCCGGGTTGATCCGGGCCGCGTCCAGTTGGTCCTCGGTGACGGTCCACCACACGGCACGGGTGCGCAGCGTACGAGGAGGGAGGTCGAGCTTCGACTCGCCCAGGACTTCACCGGTGATGACCCGGCGACGCAGGAAGGAGACGACCTGGTTGGTGACTTCTACGGAGCCGTAGCACAACCGGCCCTGGCCCCAGGGGATCTCGACGTCCGTCTCCAGGACGGAGATCGACGTCGTGTCCCGGGCCACCGTCGAGTAAGGGGGGTCGGCCTCCTGGACCAGGGCGACGGAGTCCTCCAGGTCCAGGGAACGCACGAGATACGTGCGGCCCTGATGGAGGTGGACGGCGCCCTCGTGGACGGTGGTGTGGGAGGAGCCCGCGTCGACCGTGCCGAGCAGTCGGCCGGTGCCGGCCTCGACCACCTGGACGGGGCGGCCGCCCTCGCCGCGGATGTCCGCGAGGTCGGCGGCCCGTTCCCGGCGGGTCCAGTGCCAGGCCTTGGTCCGGCGACGCAGCAGCTTCGCGGCCTCCAGTTGCGGCAGCAGGCCCTCGGCCTCGGGGCCGAAGAGGGCCAGATCCTCGTCGGTCAGCGGGAGTTCCGCGGCGGCCGCGCACAGGTGCGGGGCCAGGACGTAGGGGTTGTCGGGGTCGAGGACCGTCGATTCCACCGGACGGTCGAACAGCGCCTCCGGGTGATGGACCAGGAAGGTGTCCAGCGGGTCGTCGCGGGCGACGAGCACCGCCAGCGCGCCCTGCCCGGACCGGCCCGCGCGGCCGGCCTGCTGCCACAGGGAGGCGCGTGTGCCCGGGTAGCCGGCGATCAGGACGGCGTCGAGTCCGGAGACGTCGATGCCGAGCTCCAGGGCGGTGGTCGCGGCGAGGCCGAGGAGTTCGCCCGAGTGCAGGGCCTGCTCCAGGGCGCGCCGTTCCTCGGGGAGGTATCCGCCGCGGTAGGCCGCGACACGCCGGGCCAGTGAGCGGTCGACCTCGGCGAGGCGCTCCTGGGCGATCACCGCGATCAGCTCGGCGCCCCGCCGGGAGCGGACGAAGGCGACGGTGCGCACGCCCTGGACGGCGAGGTCGGTGAGCAGGTCGGCGGTCTCGGCGGTGGCGGTACGCCGGACGGGTGCGCCCTTCTCGCCCATCATCTCGGTGAGCGGGGGCTCCCACAGGGCGAACACCAGTTCACCCCGGGGCGAGGCGTCGTCGGCGACCTCGACGACCGGGAGGCCGGTGAGGCGCCCGGCGGCCACCGCGGGTTCGGCGGCCGTCGCGGAGGCCAGCAGGAAGACCGGGGAGGCGCCGTAGCGGGCGCACAGGCGGCGCAGCCGGCGCAGCACGTGGGCGACGTGGGAGCCGAACACCCCGCGGTAGGTGTGGCACTCGTCGATGACGACGTACTTCAGGGACTTCAGGAAGGAGGACCAGCGGGGGTGGGACGGGAGGATGCCCCGGTGCAGCATGTCCGGGTTGGTGAGGACGTAGTTGGCGTACTGGCGGATCCACTCCCGCTCCTCGAACGGGGTGTCGCCGTCGTACACGGCCGGCCGGACCGCGTTGCCGAGGGGTTGTGAAAGTTCCTTCACGGAGCGGCACTGGTCCGCTGCCAGAGCCTTGGTGGGGGCCAGGTAGAGCGTGGTGGCCCCGCGGCCGTTCGGGGCTTCGGAGCCCTCCAGGAGGGCCGTGAGGACCGGTACGAGGTAGGCCAGGGACTTGCCGGACGCGGTGCCCGTGGCGACGACCACGGACTCGCCGTCGAGGGCGTGCTCGGCGGCCCGGGCCTGGTGGGCCCAGGGGTGTTCGATGCCGCAGGCCTGCACGGCCGCGATGACCTCGGGGCGAATCCGGTCCGGCCAGACGGCATGGCGGCCCGCGCGCGGGGGCAAGTGCTCCGTATGAGTGATGCGCGAGGCCCGGCTCGGTCCCGGGGCGAGCCGGTCCAGGATCGTGTCCGGGGACAGGCGGGGCACGGCCTCGGGCGAGGGTCGATCGGATCGGTGATTCTTGGCCATCGGCACCGAGTGTGTCACTGGCGTGACGGACAATGGGGCCAAGGCGTCGTGCACGCCTGCCGGTAAGTGATTGAATGCCATGGCGGCTGGCGTACCGTCCCGGGGACTCCTGCCCAGGTGTTCCGAGGGGCGACCGCTCGATAGCAAGGTGCTGGAGGATCCGTGGACCTGTCTCTGTCGACCCGTACCGTCGGCGATCGTACGGTCGTCGAGGTCGGTGGCGAAATCGACGTATATACCGCGCCCAAGTTGCGCGAGCAGCTGGTCGAGCTGGTGAACGACGGGAATTTCCACCTCGTCGTGGACATGGAGGGCGTGGACTTCCTCGACTCCACCGGGCTCGGCGTGCTGGTCGGCGGACTGAAGCGGGTGCGTGCCCATGAGGGCTCGCTCCGCCTGGTCTGCAACCAGGAGCGTATTTTGAAGATCTTCCGCATTACCGGTCTGACCAAGGTGTTCCCGATCCACACCTCGGTCGACGAAGCGGTCGCTGCCACTGACTGACCATCCCGTCCCGGGCCCGCGCGGCCCGGCACGGCTGGTCGAACAAAGAGGGGGTCCGGGCTCGGTGGCCCGGCCCCCCGACAGCACGCCCGTAGTTCCGAGGGGGACGCATGGCCACCGTTGAACTCCGCTTCAGCGCGCTGCCCGAGCACGTCAGGACCGCCCGACTGGTGGCGGCAGCGGTGGCGCGCAGGGCCGGAGTGGACGAGGCCGTCCTCGACGAGGTCAGGCTCGCGGTCGGCGAGGCCTGCACCCGTGCCGTCGGACTGCACCAGAGCGGTGGCATCACCGCGCCGGTGAAGGTGTCGCTGATCGAGGAGGAGAAACAGTTCTCCATCGAGGTCGGCGACGAGGCGCCGCGCTCGGCACCCGGTGACCGGGCGCCCGGTTCGGCCACGGACGCGGACGTGGAGACCGAGGAGGACGAGATGGGCCTGGCGGTCATCAGCGGCCTCGTCGACGACGTCGAGGTCTCCGCGGGCGAGCACGGCGGGCTGATCCGCATGACCTGGCCGACCACGCCGGTGACCGCGACACTGTCCTGACCGGGCGGCGCACTGCGCTCACCCGGAGATTCATTCACCCGAAGGGCCCTACCTCGTAGGGCCCTTCGGCATGTGCGGAGGTCGGCGACCGCGCTTACAGTGGTTCCGTGAAATGAATCTTGGAATCTGAATCTTGGATTCTCGGTGAAGTGAATCTTGGCGTAGTGAATCTTGTCGCGAATATCGTGAATCAATTCACGAGCCACAATGCCTTGAAGGCATTACCGAGCGAGATCGTGCGGGTTTTGCGTGCGAAGGCGAATTCCGCTTGCCGCACACTGTTTTGATCAGGTTCCGGTACCTACAATCCGTCCACATCTTGAGCTCAGCCCAAGCGTCAAGGAGGACGAATGGCGGGGCTTTCTACCCCTCATCGGTTGGACCAGTCCACAACCTTCGCAGCCGCAGTGCTGACCGACGGCAACCGCCTGCTCGTGGTGGTCATCGCGGTCGTGGCGCTGGCCGCGCTCGTGGTTGCGGGCGTGCTACTGCGCCAGGTGCTCGCGGCCGGCGAAGGCACCGACAGCATGAAGAAGATCGCCGCGGCGGTCCAGGAAGGCGCCAACGCGTATCTGTCCCGTCAGCTGCGCACACTCGGCGTATTCGCCGTCGTCGTGTTCTTCCTGCTCTTCTTGCTGCCCGCGGACGACTGGAAACAGCGTGCCGGACGATCGATCTTCTTCCTGATCGGTGCCGGGTTCTCGGCGATCACCGGCTATATCGGGATGTGGCTGGCGGTGCGCAGTAATGTGCGCGTCGCCGCGGCCGCCCGGGAAGCGACTCCGGCGGAAGGCGAACCGGAAAAGGATCTCACCGCCGTCTCGCACAAGGCAATGAAGATCGCATTTCGCACGGGCGGCGTGGTCGGCATGTTCACGGTGGGGCTCGGTCTGCTCGGCGCCTCCTGTGTGGTGCTGGTCTACGCGGCCGACGCGCCGAAGGTGCTGGAGGGATTCGGACTCGGCGCGGCCCTCATCGCCATGTTCATGAGGGTGGGCGGCGGCATCTTCACCAAGGCCGCCGACGTCGGCGCCGACCTGGTCGGCAAGGTCGAGCAGGGCATTCCGGAGGACGATCCGCGCAATGCCGCGACCATCGCCGACAACGTGGGCGACAACGTCGGCGACTGCGCGGGCATGGCGGCCGACCTGTTCGAGTCGTACGCCGTGACCCTGGTCGCCGCGCTGATCCTCGGCAAGGCGGCCTTCGGCGACGCCGGGCTCGCCTTCCCGCTGCTCGTTCCCGCCATCGGTGTGCTCACGGCCATGATCGGCATCTTCGCGGTCGCCCCGCGGCGCACCGACCGCAGCGGCATGACCGCGATCAACCGGGGCTTCTTCATCTCCGCGGTGATCTCGCTCGTGCTGGTCGCGGTGGCCGTGTTCCTCTATCTCCCCGGCAAGTACGCCGATCTCGACGGCGTCACCGACGCGGCGATCCAGGGCAAGAACGGCGACCCGCGTGTGCTCGCACTCGTCGCGGTGGCGATCGGCATCCTCCTGGCCGCGGTCATCCAGCAGTTGACGGGCTACTTCACCGAGACCAGCCGCCGACCGGTGCGCGACATCGGCAAGTCGTCGCTGACGGGCCCCGCCACCGTCGTCCTCGCCGGTATCTCCGTCGGCCTCGAATCGGCCGTCTACACCGCCTTGTTGATCGGCCTGGGGGTCTACGGGGCGTTCCTGCTCGGCGGTACGTCGATCATGCTGGCGCTGTTCGCGGTGGCGTTGGCCGGCACCGGGCTGCTCACCACGGTCGGCGTGATCGTCGCCATGGACACCTTCGGCCCGGTCTCCGACAACGCGCAGGGCATCGCCGAGATGTCCGGTGACGTCCAGGGTGCGGGCGCGCAGGTGCTCACCAACCTGGACGCCGTCGGCAACACGACGAAGGCCATCACCAAGGGCATCGCCATCGCCACCGCCGTGCTGGCGGCGTCGGCGCTCTTCGGGTCGTACCGGGACGCCATCACGACGGGTGCGCAGGACGTCGGGGAGAAACTCTCCGGGGCGGGCGCGCCGATGAGTCTGATGATGGACATCTCGCAGCCCAACAACCTCGTCGGGCTCATCGCGGGCGCGGCGGTCGTCTTCCTCTTCTCGGGGCTGGCGATCAACGCGGTGTCGCGGTCGGCGGGTTCCGTGGTGTTCGAGGTGCGGCGGCAGTTCCGCGAGCACCCCGGGATCATGGACTACAGCGAGGAGCCGGAGTACGGCAAGGTCGTGGACATCTGTACCCGGGACGCCCTGCGCGAGCTGGCGACGCCCGGACTGCTCGCGGTGCTGGCGCCCATCTTCATCGGGTTCACCCTCGGGGTCGGCGCGCTGGGAGCGTTCCTCGCGGGCGCGATCGGCACCGGCACGCTGATGGCCGTCTTCCTCGCCAACTCCGGCGGCGCGTGGGACAACGCCAAGAAGCTCGTCGAGGACGGTCACCACGGCGGCAAGGGCAGCGAGGCCCATGCGGCCACGGTGATCGGGGACACGGTCGGCGACCCGTTCAAGGACACCGCGGGTCCCGCGATCAACCCGCTGCTGAAGGTCATGAACCTGGTGGCGCTGCTCATCGCGCCGGCCGTGATCAAGTTCAGCTACGGCGAGGACAAGAGCATCGGCGTACGGATCCTGATCGCGGTCCTGGCACTCGCGGTGGTCGTGGCCGCGGTGTACATCTCCAAGCGGCGCGGGATCGCCGTGGGTGACGAGGACAATGCCGGTTCTTCGTCCAAGTCCGCCGATCCGGCGGTGATTTCGTAGGCCGGCCCACCGGTGCCCAGTTCAAAGGGCGGGCGGGTGACGCGCGTTGTCGCGTCGCCCGCCCGTTGTGGTGGGTATGTGTCGGAGCCGTGAGCCTTCTCTCTCCTGGTGCAAATGGCTGCAATAACCTGCATAGCGGACATTCATTCTGGGGTTCTCGCCCGGTTGCCGTGTATGTTCCGGGGCCGAGAGCCATGGAAGGGACCAACCCGGTGAACAAGAAGCTCGCGGCCGTGCTGTCCGGCGGTGCGGTACTGGTACTGGCGCTGACCGGATGCAGCAGTGACGACGACGGCAACAAGGAGCTCGACGCCTGGGCCAAGCAGGTCTGCGACGCGCTGCCTGCCCAGGACGCGAAGGTCGACGCGGCCAACGCCGCGATCAAGCAGGCCGCCACGGACAACAACGCTCCGGCGAACGTCCAGAAGACCGACTCGCAGGCCTTCCAGGACATGTCCGACGCCTACGGCGCGCTCGCCCAGGCCGTCCAGAAGGCCGGGACACCGCCCGGCGTCGACGACGGCGCGAAGAAGCAGAAGGACGCCGTCTCGGCGCTCACCAGCCTCTCGACCTCCTACGCGGGCCTGAAGAAGCAGGTCGACGCGCTGGACACCAAGGACCAGGCGAAGTTCGCCGACGGCCTCCAGGACATCGCCACCGACCTCGGTGAACTCAGCAAGAGCGGCAACACCGCGCTGAAGAACCTCGAGCAGGGTGACGTCAAGAGCGCCATGGCCGACCAGCCCAGCTGCCAGAAGGTGGCCTCCTCCGCCTCGGCCCGCGCGACCACCAGCTGAGGCCGCGCGGCCGCGAACGCCCCGGGGGCACGCGCCCCCGGTGGTGACGGGAGACAATGGGGGGCGTGAGTAACGCCACCCTCTCCCCTCTGCCCTCCGTCGACCGCCCCGAGGTGGCCGTCGCGCTGCGCGAGGCGCTGCTCGCGGCCTCCTTCACCGCGGACGGTCTCCTCGAGCTGCTCGGCGCGCCCGCCTACGCGGCCCTGGCCCGCAGCGAGACCGTGCCCGCGCTGCGCGCGACCCGCGGGGACACGCCGCTGGAGACGCTCGTCCGCCTCTTCCTGCTCCAGCAGCCCGTGCCGCACGCGCGCGTGGCGGAGTTCCTGCCCGTCCACGCGTGCGTGGAGAGCGGCTGGCTGGTCCTCACGGGGGAGGACGAGGTCGCCGCGACCGTGGACGTACGGCCGTACGGCGGGCCGGACGGTGAGGACTGGTTCATCATCTCCGACCTCGGGTGCGCGGTCGGTGGCGCGGGCGGCAGCGGCAGCGAGGGCCGTCAGGCGGACACGGCTGTCGTCCTGGGCGTCGGCGGCGCGTCGACGACCCTCGCCGGTATCACCGTGCGCACGCCCGTCTCCGCCGCCCTCGACCTCGGCACCGGCTCCGGCATCCAGGCGCTGCACGCCGCCCAGCACGCGACGCGCGTGACGGCGACCGACCTCAACCCGCGCGCGCTGCACATCACCGCGCTCACGCTCGCGCTGTCCGGGGCTCCGGCGGCCGACCTGCGCGAGGGCTCGCTGTTCGAGCCGGTCCGCGACGACGAGACCTACGACCTGATCGTGTCCAATCCGCCGTTCGTGATCTCGCCGGGCGCCCGGCTGACCTACCGGGACGGCGGGATGAGCGGGGACGATCTGTGCCGCTCGCTCGTTCAAGGGGCGGGGGAGCGACTGAGCGAGGGCGGGTTCGCGCAGTTCCTCGCCAACTGGCAGCACGTGGAAGGGGAGAACTGGCAGGACCGGCTCCGGTCATGGGTGCCGCGCGGATGCGACGCGTGGATCGTGCAGCGCGAGGTGCAGGACGTCACGCAGTACGCCGAGCTCTGGCTGCGGGACGCCGGTGATCACCGGGGTGACCAGACCGCGTACCAGGCGCACTACGACACCTGGCTGGACGAGTTCGAGGCACGCAAGGTGAAGGCCGTCGGCTTCGGCTGGATCACGCTGCGCAGTACGACGGCCGCGGAGCCCGTGATCACGGTGGAGGAGTGGCCGCACCCCGTGGAACAGCCCTTGGGTGACGCGGTCCTCGCGCACTTCGAACGGCTGGACTACCTGCGCGCCCATGACGACGCGGCGCTGCTCGCCGGGCGCTTCCGGCTGGTCACGGAGGTCGTCCAGGAGCAGGTCGGGCTGCCCGGCGCCGAGGACCCGGAGCACGTCGTGCTGCGCCAGCACCGCGGCATGCGCCGGGCCACCAAGGTGGACACGGTCGGCGCGGGCTTCGCCGGCGTGTGCGACGGTTCGCTGAGCGCCGGCCGCATTCTCGACGCCATCGCCCAACTGGTCGGTGAGGATCCGGTGTTGCTGCGGGACCGCACTCCGGCCCAGATCCGCCTGCTGGTGGAGCAGGGTTTCCTCGAACCGGCGGAGTGATCCGACGCGGGTTCCCGGCCCTCATCGGTCGGTCCGGCCCGAACAGGCCGAGCCGGCCCGATCGGGCGGGCCCGGAACCCGCTCTCCCCGCTCTCCCGGTTTTCTGTCCTCACCGCGCCGATTCGCCAGGATCGTATGCAGTGTGAGCCGATCGACAATGCCGACGGCGAGGGCCATGGCGACGGCGGCCACGGCGAGGGCGGCACGACGACGGCGAGGACGGCGACGGCAGCGACGGCGGCCACGTCGGCGAAGTCGGCAGCGTCGGCGAAGTCGGCCGGAAAGTCCCCCACCCCGGCCCGGTGTGCCCGAGCGCACCTCACGGCCGCCCGTGGCGGGCCCCGAAGGCTCGCCGATCGCGCCCCACCCGCGCCTGCCCGTGTCCCGCCCGCGCCCCGGCCGCCCGCCCGCCGGGCCCCGCGCCCCCACCCGTAGCCCCGGCGTTCACCTGGGGTTCGCCGGGGCGCCGCCCGCGCGTGACAGCCTCCCGTGGCCGGGTCAGGCGCGGGCCGAGCGAAAAGGGGCGGGGCGATCATGGAGAGCGGGCCGACGATCTTCACAGGGACGGTGTTCGCCCTGTTCGGGGGCGCACTGCTGATGTGGACCGCGATCCGGGTGCGGCACCGTGAACCCGTGGCCCACGGTGTGAGCCCCGTCGCATCGGCGGCCCTGGCGACCCTGGCCTCCGTCGCCGCGCTGGCCGTCGGGATGTGGTGCTTCACCCGGCTCTGAAGCCGCCTGCGGGACCAGTGGCGGGACAGGCCACGAGGCCGACGCCGAGGCCGCCTTCGCGCATCTCGCCGGGCCCCCGTCCGCACTGCGGGGACGGGGACCCGCCGATAAAGGGGAAGACGCGTTCCGGTCGTACGGAAAAGGGCCGGTCGGTACTCCGGGCGGCAGGAATGGCGGTAGTCGGGTTACCGTTCGAGTGGCCGTTGCGGGCTTTTCCCGTTTGACACGGGGGCGGGATGTACCGTCACACTCCGCAGCGTCACCATGACCCGACCCCGGGAGCAAGGCCTGGGTGAGGCCCCAGCGTCGACCGGAGAGAAGAGCGAAGTTGTCCCCGACCAGCGAGACCGCGAAGGGCGGCCGCCGACTCGTGATCGTCGAGTCGCCTGCCAAGGCGAAGACGATCAAGGGTTACCTCGGCCCCGGCTACATCGTCGAGGCCAGCGTCGGGCACATCCGTGACCTTCCCAACGGCGCCGCGGAGGTGCCGGACCAGTACACGGGCGAGGTCCGCCGCCTCGGTGTGGACGTCGAACACGACTTCCAGCCGATCTATGTGGTCAACGCCGACAAGCGTGCGCAGGTCAAGAAGCTGAAGGACCTTCTCAAGGAGTCCGACGAGCTCTTCCTCGCCACCGATGAGGACCGCGAGGGCGAGGCGATCGCCTGGCACCTCCAGGAGGTCCTCAAGCCCAAGATCCCGGTCAAGCGGATGGTCTTCCACGAGATCACCAAGGACGCGATCCGGGCCGCCGTCGCCAACCCGCGCCAGCTCAACCAGAAGCTCGTCGACGCCCAGGAGACCCGCCGCATCCTCGACCGTCTCTACGGCTACGAGGTCTCGCCGGTCCTGTGGAAGAAGGTCATGCCGCGCCTGTCGGCCGGCCGTGTCCAGTCCGTCGCCACCCGTCTCGTCGTGGAGCGGGAACGCGAGCGCATCGCGTTTCGTTCCGCTGAGTACTGGGATCTGACCGGCACCTTCTCGACCGGCCGCGCCGGTGACCCGTCGGACCCGTCGTCGCTGGTCGCCCGCCTCCAGACCGTCGACGGCAGGCGGGTCGCGCAGGGCCGCGACTTCGACTCCCTGGGACAACTCAAGAGCGCGAACATCCTCCACCTCGACGAGGTGAACGCCCGCGCCCTGGCCGTCGCCCTGGAGAACACGCGGTTCGCCGTCCGGTCCGTCGAGTCGAAGCCCTACCGCCGCTCGCCGTACGCCCCGTTCCGTACGACGACGCTCCAGCAGGAGGCCAGCCGCAAGCTCGGTTTCGGCGCGAAGGCCACCATGCAGGTCGCGCAGAAGCTGTACGAGAACGGCTACATCACGTACATGCGTACGGACTCCACGACGCTGAGCGAGACGGCGATCACCGCCGCCCGCGCCCAGGTCACGCAGCTGTACGGCGCCGACTACCTGCCGCCCCAGCCGCGCACCTACGCCGGCAAGGTCAAGAACGCGCAGGAGGCGCACGAGGCGATCCGCCCCTCGGGTGATCGTTTCCGCACGCCCGCCGAGACCGGTCTGACCGGCGACCAGTTCAAGCTCTACGAGCTGATCTGGAAGCGGACCGTCGCCTCCCAGATGAAGGACGCGACCGGCAACAGCGTCACGGTGAAGATCGGTGGCACCGCGGCCGACGGCCGGGACGTCGAGTTCAGCGCCTCCGGCAAGACGATCACCTTCCACGGCTTCCTGAAGGCGTACGTCGAAGGCGCCGACGACCCGAACGCCGAGCTGGACGACCGTGAGCGCCGGCTGCCCCAGGTCAACGAGGGCGACCCGCTGAGCGCCGAGGAGATCACGGTCGACGGGCACGCCACCAAGCCCCCGGCCCGCTACACCGAGGCCAGCCTGGTCAAGGAGCTCGAAGAGCGCGAGATCGGCCGCCCGTCGACGTACGCGTCGATCATCGGCACGATCCTCGACCGCGGCTACGTCTTCAAGAAGGGCACGGCACTCGTGCCGTCCTTCCTGTCCTTCGCCGTGGTCAACCTCCTGGAGAAGCACTTCGGCCGCCTGGTCGACTACGACTTCACCGCCAGGATGGAGGACGACCTCGACCGCATCGCCCGCGGTGAGGCGCAGGCCGTGCCGTGGCTGAAGCGGTTCTACTTCGGTGAAGGCCCGGGCCACGGCGGCGCGGCCGACGCCGGCAACGGCGACGGGGACCACCTCGGAGGTCTCAAGGAGCTGGTGACCGACCTGGGCGCGATCGACGCGCGCGAGGTGTCGTCGTTCCCGGTGGGCAACGACATCGTGCTGCGGGTCGGGCGCTACGGCCCCTACATCGAGCGCGGGGAGAAGGACGCCGAGGGCCACCAGCGGGCGGACGTGCCCGAGGACCTGGCCCCCGACGAGCTGTCCGTCGAGCTCGCGGAGGAGCTGCTCGCCAAGCCGAGCGGCGACTTCGAGCTGGGCGCCGACCCCGAGAGCGGTCACCAGATCATCGCCAGGGACGGCCGCTACGGCCCGTACGTCACCGAGGTGCTCCCCGAGGGCACCCCGAAGACCGGCAAGAACGCCGTGAAGCCGCGGACGGCCTCACTGTTCAAGTCGATGTCCCTGGACACGGTGACGCTGGCGGACGCCCTCAAGCTGATGTCGCTGCCGCGGGTCGTCGGCGCCGACGCGGAGGGCGTGGAGATCACCGCGCAGAACGGCCGCTACGGCCCGTACCTCAAGAAGGGCACGGACTCGCGGTCGCTCCAGACCGAGGACCAGCTCTTCACGATCACCCTCGAAGAGGCGCTGGAGATCTACTCCCAGCCCAAGCAGCGTGGCCGGGCCGCCGCCAAGCCGCCGCTGAAGGAGCTGGGCACGGACCCGGTCAGCGAGAAGCCGGTCGTCGTCAAGGACGGTCGCTTCGGGCCGTACGTCACCGACGGGGAGACCAACGCGACGCTGCGCTCCGGTGACAGCGTCGAGGAGATCACCCCGGAGCGCGGCTACGAGCTGCTCGCCGAGAAGCGCGCCAAGACCCCGGCCAAGAAGACGGCCAAGAAGGCGCCCGCGAAGAAGGCGACGGCGAAGAAGGCGGCCCCGGCGAAGAAGACGGCCGCCAAGAAGACCGCCGCGAAGACCACCACGGCGAAGAAGACGACGACGAAGAAGACGGTCGCGAAGAAGGCGACGGCTTCCCCGGCCTCGTCGGAGGACTGATCCACGACGGACGGGGGGACCGGCGGCCCGGCTGTGCGTAAGGCGGTCGGGTCGGTCCGGCCGGTGGGACGCCCGGTCGACGGGCGAGCCCGGTCACCGTTCCTCCATGACGGTTCGCGAAACCTACGCCCCGGCATCACTTTGGTGTCGGGGCGGTCGCGCGCGTGGACGGGGGCGACAGGGTGTCAGTCGCGGCCGATAGGCTGAAAGCATGACGCGAGCCGAGCAGCCAACGGCCCACCACCCGGCAGCGGACGACGCCTTGGTGGCGGACTCCCGCGAGCGCGCTGTGCGCGCCCTGTTGCGGGAGCCGCAGCTCAAGCGGCTCTGGAGCGCACAGCTGGTGAGCGGGGTGGGAGACGCCCTCGCACTTCTGGTGTTCGTCCTCCTCGTCCTCCAGGCGGCCATCGTCGAGGGCTCCTTCGGGGGCGGCTACCGCGGTGTCGCCTTCGCGGTGGCGACCGTCTTCGCGGTGCGCATTCTGGCCACCCTCCTCTTCGGCGCCGTCCTCCTGGGCCCGCTGACCTCACTGACCTCGCCGGACGGCCCGCTCGACCGCCGCTGGACCATGGTCGGCGCGGACGGCGTGCGCGCCGCCCTGCTGATCGTCGCGCCGCTGTGGATCGACTGGACGCCGGACGACGCGCTGGCCCTGCTGCTCGTCACGGTGTTCGTGACCGGGGTGGCCGAGCGGTTCTGGACGGTCGCCCGCGAGAGCGCGTCCCCGGCCCTGCTCCCCGCCCCGCCGCTGGAGGGCGCGACCGTACGGCCGTTGCCGGACCACATGGACGCCCTGCGCCGCCTGTCGCTGCGCACGGGCTTCGTGACGATCCCGCTGGGCGCCGCCACCCTGGTCGTCGCGGCATTGTTCAACAATCTCCTGGGCGCCGGGATCGACTGGTTCGGACAGCACCAGGCGGCCCTCGCCTCGTACGTCGCCGGCGGACTGTTCGCCGGATCCCTGTCCATCGTGACCTTCCTCGAACTGCCCGCGGTGCGCACCCCGCGCGCGCGGTCGCCGCTCGAGGGGCTGCGCAGGCCCCGGGCCGCCACCGGCGTCGACGCGGGCCGCACCGGCGCGATCCCGCTGCTCGTCCTCGCCTGTGCCGCCGTCGCCGGCGCGATCGCGGCCGCTGTCGCCGTGGCCGTGCTGCACGCCAAGGACCTGGGCGGCGGCCCCGTCATGTACGGGCTGTTCGTGCTCGCGCTGACCGGCGGGGTCGTCGTCGGCGTCCGTACGGCGCCGAAGGTGCTGGCCGCACTGTCCCGGCGCCGACTGCTGGCCCTCGCCATCGCCTTCACCGGCGTGGCGCTGCTGGCCGCCGGGCTGGTCCCGGACGTCACCAGCGTGCTGCTGATCCTGGCCCTGGCCGGTGTCGGCGCGGGTGTCGCCGCCAACACCGGACACGCCCTGCTCGACCAGGAGACCGAGGAACACCGCCGCGCGCGGACGACGGAGCACCTGCACGCCGTCGTACGGGTCGTGGTGGCGCTGGGCGCGGTGATCGCCCCGCTGGTGGCCGCGCTCATCGGGCCGCACCGGCTGGAGAACGGCAAGTTCGTGTTCGCGCACGGTGGCGCGGCGTTCACGCTGATGCTGGTCGGCGCGCTTCTGCTGCCGGTGGCCGCGCTGGTGCTGGCCAAGGTCGACGACCGTTCCGGCGTACCGCTGCGCCAGGACCTGCGGGACGCGCTGCTCGGCGGCGACGACCCGGCGCCGGTACCGGCCGGGACCGGCTTCTTCATCGCCCTGGAGGGCGGCGACGGCGCCGGCAAGTCCACGCAGGCCGAGGCGCTCGCCGAGTGGATCAGGGCCAAGGGCCACGAGGTCGTCCTCACCCGCGAGCCGGGGGCCACACCCGTGGGCAAGCGGCTGCGTTCGATCCTGCTGGACGTCTCCAGCGCCGGGCTGTCGCACCGCGCGGAGGCGCTGCTGTACGCCGCGGACCGCGCGGAGCACGTCGACACCGTCGTCCGGCCCGCCCTGGAGCGCGGCGCGGTGGTCATCACCGACCGGTACATCGACTCGTCCGTGGCCTACCAGGGCGCGGGCCGTGACCTGTCCCCGACCGAGATCGCGCGGATCTCGCGCTGGGCGACGAACGGCCTGGTCCCGCATCTGACCGTTCTGCTGGACGTGTCGCCGGAAGCCGCCCGTGAGCGCTTCACGGAGGCGCCGGACCGGCTGGAGTCGGAGCCCGCGGAGTTCCACGCGCGCGTGCGCTCCGGTTTCCTCACCCTCGCCGCCGCCGACCCGGGCCGCTACCTGGTCGTCGACGCGGCCCAGGAGCCCGAGGCGGTCACGGCCGGTGTCCGGCACCGGCTCGACCAGCTGCTGCCCCTGTCCGAGGCCGAGATCAAGGCCCAGGAGGAGGCGCGCAGGAAGGCCGAGGAGGAGGCCCGCCGCAAGGCCGAGGAAGAGGCCGCCCGCAAGGCCGAGGAGGAGCGCCTGGAGCGCGAGCGCCAGGAGCAGCTCGCCAAGCTGCGCGCCGAGGAGGAGGAGCGCAAGCGGCGCGAGCTGGAGGAGGCGCAGCGGCGCGAGGCCGAACGGCAGGCCGAGGAGGCGCGGCTGCGCGCCGAGGAAGCGCGCAAGCGTGCCGAGGAGGAGCGCGTCCGGCTCCTCGCGGAGGAGAAGGCCCGCGCCGAGGAGGAGGCCCGCCGCAAGGCGGAGGAGGAGCGGCGGCGCCGGCAGGCCGAGGAGGAGGCGCGGCTGCGTGCCGAGGCCGAGGCCCGGCGCCTGGACAAGCAGCGGAAGGCCGAGGAGGCGCTGCTGCGGGCCGAGCAGGCCCGGCGTGCGGCCGAGCAGGCCGCTGCCGCGGCCCAGGTCGGTCCGAAGCCCGCGCGGCCCGCGGCGAGCGCGGCTCCGTCGGTCCCGCCGGAGGCCGCGACCGTGCCGACGCCGGTGGTGACCCCGACGAACGCGTCGGGCGGACCGGTGGACGAGACGGCGGTGCTGCCGCCGATCCGGATGGACAAGGAACCCGAGCAGTCCTCCCGGCCGTCCGGGAACACGTCCGCGAACGCGTCCGGCTCCGGGAAGCCCGCGGGCTCCGGGGGCGGGGCCGACACCGAGGTGACGGCCGAGCTGCCGCAGCCCTTGATCCCGCCGGGGGCCGCGGACGAGACGGCGGTACTGCCTCCGGTGCGCGCCGAGAGCCGCGAGGAGGAGACTGCCGTACTGCCTCCCGTCCGCGAGGGGAACGCCGCCGACGAGACGGCCGTGCTGCCTCCGGTGCGCGACCGGGACCCCTCGGACCGGGTGCCGCCGGGATACTTCCGTGACGAGCGGGGCGACGGTGGCGAGCGGGACGGGGCGAGGCCGGACGGCGCCGACGACCGCACGCGCGAGCTGCCGCAGGTCGACGAGGAGGGCACGCCCCGGCGGCCCCGTCCGGACTGGGCCGAGGAGACCCCGCTGGACGATCTGCCGACGCTGGCGGACGAACTGCTGGGCCCGCGCCGGGACGAGGACGGGAACGACGAGGGCCGCGGCCGGGGCCGACGCCGCTGAGCGGCGCGGGGCGCCGCCTGGCGCCCCGTGGTCTGCGGTCGACGGTCGGAGGTCGGTCGCTGACCGTCGGGTGTCCTTCGCCGGGCTTCGGTGACCGGGCGTCGGTGATCGGGCGTCGGTCACTTGCAGTGGCCGGTGGCCGGTGGCCGGTGGTCGTGGGCGTCGGAACTCGGACCCGGAGTTCGGACGTTGGACCTCGGACCCGGACCTCGAACGGCGGACGGCGGACCTCGGCGGGACGGTGGAATGCGCGCAGGCCGCGGAATTCGCGGAGTTCGCGGAGGCAGCAGGCCGTGGAGTGGGCCGGGGCCGCGGAGTTCGCGGAAGCCGGAGGCCGTGGAGTGGGCCGGGGCCGCGGAGGCCGCGAGCCGTGAGTCCGTCGGGCCGCGGAGTTCACCGTGGCTCGATTGTCAGTGGCTCCCCGCACAATGGAAGCCGCAACGCGAAACGTGACGAAAGGGCGGCGGGACGCATGACCGTGTGGGACGACCTCGTCGGGCAGGAGAAGGTGAGCGAGCAGCTCATCGCCGCCGCCAGGGACGCCGACGCGCTCGTCACCGCGGCAGGCGCGGCCGCCCCGCCGCCCGAGGCGTCGAGCATGACCCACGCCTGGCTGATCACCGGTCCGCCCGGCGCCGGTCGCGCCCAGGTGGCGCGGGCCTTCGCCGCCGCCCTCCAGTGCGTGAGCCCGGACCGGGCGCTCGGCGGCGTTCCCGGCTGCGGGTTCTGCGACGGCTGCCACACGGCGCTCGTCGGCACCCACGCCGACGTCAACACCGTCGCCGCGGTCGGCTCGCAGATCCTCGCCGAGGACATGCGCGACACGGTCCGCAAGTCGTACACCTCGCCGGCCACGGGCCGCTGGCAGATCATCCTCGTCGAGGACGCCGAGCGGCTGAACGAGAAGTCCGCCAACGCCGTCCTGAAGGCCGTCGAGGAGCCCGCCCCGCGGACGGTCTGGCTGCTCTGCGCGCCCTCCCTGGAGGATGTGCTGCCCACCATCCGTTCCCGGTGCCGGCACCTGAACCTGCGCACGCCGTCCGTGGACGCCGTCGCCGACATGCTCGTCCGGCGTGAGGGCATCGAGCCGGCCGTCGCCGCGGCCGCCGCCCGGGCCACGCAGGGGCACGTCGAGCGGGCCCGCAGGCTGGCCACCGACCCCGCCGCCCGCGAGCGCCGCGCGTCCGTGCTGAAGCTGCCCCTGCGGGTCGACGACGTCGGCGGCTGTCTCAGGGCGGCCCAGGAGCTGGTCGACGCGGCCTCCGAGGACGCCAAGCAGCTCGCGGAGGAGATGGACGGCAAGGAGACCGACGAGCTGAAGGCGGCGCTGGGCGCGGTGCAGGGCGGCCGGATGCCGCGCGGTACGGCGGGGGTGATGAAGGACCTGGAGGACAAGCAGAAGCGCCGCAGAACACGGACGCAGCGCGACAGCCTCGACCTCGCGCTCACCGACCTGACCGCCTTCTACCGTGACGTCCTGGCCCTCCAGCTCGGCTCCCGCGTCGCGATCGCCAACGTCGACGCCGAGGACGCCCTGGAGCGGATCGCCCGCGGCAGCAGCCCGGAGTCCACGCTCCGGCGTATCGACGCCATCGCCGGGTGCAGAGAGGCCCTCGACCGCAATGTGGCTCCGCTGCTGGCGGTGGAGGCGATGACGATGGCGCTG
>NZ_BBYG01000027.1:5329-76365 GCF_001184025.1 Streptomyces maremycinicus | reverse complement strand
CACCCCCCCCGCGGGAGGCTGCAGATGGCGTAAGCACCCCTCGAGTCCAGGATGCCGAGTGACGCGTTGTCAGGAGGGGTGGAGTTCGACGACGACGCGGTAGCTCGCCGGTTCTGACGTGATGTGTAGGTCGGGGTCGTCGAACATGCGCTGCAACGAGGCATGCCACTCGGGATTGTCGGTGGCCTTGTCGAGCGCGGTCCCCGACGTCCACTCCGCGATGTGGACGAAGCGGGTAGCCCGGCCTTCGGAGAGGGGCCGGTGCAAGCGGGAGCGGACAAAGCCGGGCTGGGCCGCCATGATCCGGGCGTTCTCCTGGTACACGACGGCGAAGTGGTCGGCTTCGTCCGTCGGCACGATGTAGCTCTTGATGACCGTGACAGGTCCGTCGGTGCTGGTCTTCGATGCGAGGGAATGGCTCATGCCCCTATTGACCGACGACGCCTCGCGTCTGTGACCGGCGGCGGGTGCCGAAGTGAGCGCTCGAGTCGGTGAGGGTGGAACGGGCAAGGGGACGGCCCTCGTGCGGGGTTGCCCGACGGCACTTCGCGTGAGGGCCCTCTGCGGTCGGTCAATTATCCGAACGGCAGGATCAGTTGCCGTCGTTCTCCCAGTGGTGGACGGCTGTGGTCGCGGTGACGTCGTTCGCGTAGACCAGGGCAACACGGTGGTTGTACTGGATGGTGTACATCTTCTTGCCTCCGATGAGCACCGCTCCGCTGGTGGGGAAGTAGTCGTCGGTGGCGGCCGCTTCCCGCGTGGCCACGTATGCCTGTCCGGTCGGGATGGCGTACATGTTCAGCGGCGCCTGCGTGGAGGCGCCCAGGCCAGCCGGGTACTCGGCTTTGTCGGGGTAACTGGAGCCGTACGGGGACACGGGAGCGGTGCCCGCGGGCTTGATGATTTTCACTCCGTAGCTGGTACGGGTGTTGGCGCCGCCGGGGTTGTAGAACCACACCTTCGCACCGCTGAACCAGATCGCGGTCCAGTCGTCCTGGACGTCCGCGACGACGAACTGCTGTCCGGCCTGAGCCGTGCTGCCCCAGTCGTTCACCCGGCCGGTGCCGGGCGCGGTGCCGTGGATCGCCTGGTCGCCGAAGAGCGGGGCCGCCTGGCTCGGGGCGGTGTGCAGGTAGACGAAGTTGGTGAGGTGCTGCTGCTCGGTGCAGGCCGTCGTCTGGCCGGTCGGGTCGTCGGAGGGGCAGATCTGGAGAGTTTGCACGTTGTCCGCGAACGAGGGCTTGATCGACACGACGGAGCCGGGCTGCGGCACCTCAGATACGCCGCTGACGGGAGCGTCGAGCAGGCTCATGAAGCGGTTCCAGTCCCAGGCGTAACCCGGGTCCCAGTGCATGCCGGAGACCAGGGCGGAGTTGGGCCCGGCAACGTTGTCATGGCCGATGACGTGCTGGCGGTCCAGCGGGATGTCAAACCGATCGGCCAGGTACTTCACCAGATCCGCCGTGGACTGGTACTGCGCCTCCGAGTACCAGGCGGCGCCGTGCGCGGCGTACCCCTCGTGCTCGATGCCGATCGAGTGCAGGTTCGTCGAGTAGTTCCCCGCGTGGAAGGCGATGTCCTTGGTGGTCACCATCTGAGTGACCGCGCCGGTCGAGGACATCACGTAGTGGGTCGCGCCCGGGTTCGCGGGGTTCGCCAGGCCCGCCACGCCGGCGTCGTAAGTGGACTCCAGGTCATGGATGACGATCGTGTCAATGCGGATGCCGTTGGTCGGTCGGTCGGCAACCTGACGGCCGACCGGTGATCCGGCGACGAAAGTGCAGGCGACGGTCGTCGGGCATTCGGTGGCGGCCGCCGTCGAAGAGGACGTCAGATGCAGGGAGTTGATCTGCTCCCGGGCGGGATTGACGGTAGGTCCGGCGGCCAGACGTACGCGCTGGCCGTCCTGGGTCGTCGCCGAGGCGCCGCTGCGGATGGTGCGAAAGACGCGGTCGGCGAAGGAGGCAGCCGCCTGCTTCTGCTTGGCCTGGCTGTACCGGGCCACGGCTCCGTACCATCGGGAGGGGTCCGCGGGGGTCGCCCGACCAACTCCGTCTCGTACGAGGCGAGCAGGGCGGCACCCCCGCGGATGTTCGCGGTGTCGTCCTCGCGCAGTGACTTGACGGACAGCCCGGTCAGCTTGGCCGCCTGACGCAGGGTGTGCAGGGCGGGGTCCGCGGAGAGGAAGTCGAGGTCGGTGCGGCCCGCCGCGCCCGCGGCACCGCCCGCCAGTATGGTGGGGGTGACGTTCGTGAGGTTCATAGGTCCGTAACCGCCGTCGGTGCTCGGCAAGGCGCCGTGGCCCTCCCATGCCGACTCCTGGTGGGAGAGGGCGAGAAGCACGCTCGACGGGATGTCGAACTCCTCCGCAGCGGCCAGCAGCGCCTGTTGTCGAGAGTTCGCGGTCGCGCTCGGGCCGTCGGCGAGTGCGTGGTCGGGCAGGGCGAGCAGGGATCCCGCGACCACCGCGCTCACGGCGATGCCGACGGGCACGCCAAGGGCCTTCTTTCTTTTGTGCAAGGTGATGCTCCTCAGAGGAAGAAACATGGGCATCGAGGCGCGCCGGCGGCATGGCCGCTCGTGGGGGGGGAAAAGCCCGGGCGACAACTCAATGCGGGGATGACTATAGGGCCATGTTTGCTGCAGTGGCCACGGGAAGAGTAACTGCTTCTGTCACACGTGTGTTGAGACGGAGCTGTACGGAAAGGGCTTAACAACCCTTTTTGGGATGACGAGTTGTCGAGAGTTCAGGCGGGGAGGGGTCGCCGCGAAGGAGTGGGACCAGGCGTGACCCCAGACGTCCGGGCGGAAGCCGATAGCGGGACGTCGTATTCAAAGACGGTGTGGAGTGCTATACACTTTTCACAGCAACTCGACACCGTGTGTCAAGGCTTAGGCGCCGGTGTGGGATCGCTCGCCCACCCGCGGACCGTTCGTCAGCGGGTGCGTGCCTCGGGCGCCTGTGCGAACCCCCGCGAGCAGGCGCCCGAGGCGATTGCATGACTTCGAGTGCCCGGAACCGAAGGAGCTCAGGTCAGGACTTCTGGGCGCGGTAGAGACCGCGGCCGGCTCGGCGTACGCGGGAGGTGCCGACCAGCCGGTCGAGCGTGCTGCGCACCGCATTGATGCTCCCGGCGTCGGTGTCTCTGCCGAGCGCCGCGGCCACGTCGCGCGCGCGGACCTCCGCGTCACCGACGCCGGAGAAGTACTCCAGGATCTGTTCAGTGAGGGCGCCGTAGTTGCGCGGTTCGTCGGCCTCCGCACGCGAGGAGGGCGTCGGCTTCTCCTGCTGCGTGGGCTCCGCCAGTCGCGGTGCGGACTGCTTCCGCGTCGGGCGTGCGGGCGCAACGGCCGGAGTGTCGGCCTTCGCCTGTTCGGGTTGCTCGGCGGCGCGGCGGCCGGACGGCTCGGCCATCAGGGCCGTCAGGGCGCTCAGGGCGCGCTGGACGGAGTCGAGGTGGGCGGCCACGGCGGCCAGCTCCCTCTCCAGTGCCCGCTTCTGAATCTCCAGGCGGGCGAGGTCCTCCTGGAGGCTCTCCGCAGTGACCTCAATCTCATGCGCTGCGCGAGTTGCCGCGACCATGTCTTCCTCTCATCCTCAACCCTCCGTGCCGCGCCTCGCTGAAGTCAGCCGCGGTGCCGCTCGGCTCGGACCCGGGGATGTATGTGGGTGCATCGTATGTCACAGCGTACGAGTTCCGAACCCGGAATATGCAAAAGGTGGTGATGCGAGGCTCCCGTCCAATGAGGTACCTGCCACTGTCTTCACCCTTTGGTGAGCGGCACCTCAGCGGTGTGGACAGGGTGCGGAGCGATCGTGTCGTTCGTGACGGTGCCCCGGGTCGGGGAGGGCGGGATCGGCCGTGGGCGGCGGTTCCCCGGGCGTTCGGCCGGATTCCCATTGGGACTGCTCGCGAATGCGGCGCAGTCGCTCCGCCGATCGTTCGATGCGGGTGCCGACGTCGTCAATCGCTTCTTGAAGGATGCGGATCCGCGCCTCGAGAAGGGCCGCTTCCGCGGTCAGAAAGACGCAGGCGGCATGCGGACCGAGGTCCTGGCCCATGCGTCGTCCTTACTTCTCCTGCGTGGCTGCCCGGTTCCAGTGGCGGAGCTTGTCAGGGTTGAGGACCGCCCAGATCTGCACGACGTGGTCACCCGCGACGTCAAGACTGATCACCGCGGCGACCTCGTCGCCATAGCGCACCACTATCCCGGTGCGGCTGTTGACGGACTGGCAGTGCTGTGTGGTGCCGGGGCGCCCGGCCAGGAGGGTCAGCAGGCTGCGGGTGACGCGCCGTGCGCCGTGGACGGGCCGGGTCAGGGTTCTGACCTTGCCGCCTCCGTCGAAGAACACGGTGGCGTCCGGTGCCAGGAGGGACCTCAGGCGGTCTGGGTTCTCCGCCACGCAGGCCTGTCGGACCGCTCGCACCACACGGTCGTGCTGCTGCGGTGTAGTGGGGTGTGCCCACCTGGTCCGAAGGCTGTGCCGGCCCCGGGCGGCGAGTTCGCCGCATTCCTGTTCCGTCTGTCCGACAATGGCGGCGACCGTCCCGGGAGCCATCCCGAACACGTCGTTGAGGACGAATGCGGCCCGCTCGGCCGGTGACAGCGTGTCCAGCGCCTCGAGAAGGGCGTGGCTCACCTCCTCGTCCAGGTCCTGAGGGGGCGCCGTGCCAACCGGGCCCGGGTGCGACCGCCCGGTCGGCGCCAAGCGCTCCAGGCAGATGCCGCCGACGGTCTTCACCAGCCAGGACCGGGGTTCGGCGATGCGGATCCTGTGGTCGTCGGGCAGGGTGTACCAGCGCCGGTAGGTCTCCGTCACGACGTCATCGGCATCCTGGCTCCGGCCCAGCATCCAGTAGGCCACGTTGAGCAACCGCCGCCGCTCGTCGAGCAGCTCCGCGATCGGCACCGTCGCGTCATCCTGTTCCCCGACCATCTGGCATCACCCCTTCGCACAGCACCCGACAAGGCGGTGCCACCCCTGATCTCGGCCGATGTCCGCCGCGGCTCCCGAGAATGGGGCAGTCCGCTTTCGTCCGGCGGGTCGTACCGATGCACTGCTGACCGGACAGGGACAGATCATGTGACACGGTTACCCGGTCGTACGCAGCGGCACCTCCCCGTCCTCCGGCGAGCCGCGGTCTCCTTCGCGGTGGTCGTCAGGGCACGAGGCTCTTGAGGGGCACGTCGGGATCGGACAGGCTCGCCTCCGCCACGGAGGCACCGGACTCGACGAGGGCGCGGACGGAGTCGATGGCGTTCCACACGTTCACACTCAATGCCTGACAAGACCCGGTCACCGGCCAACCAGAAGGCGATGAACCGCCGCTCGGTCGAATTTCCGCGGAAGACGACGCGGTGGTAACCGCCGGGCTCGGTGTAACCCGTGTACTCCATCCCGAGGTCGTACTGATCGGTGTAGAAGTACGGCAGCCGGTCGCAGGCGGCCTCCTTGCCGAGCATGGCCAATGCCGCTGTGCGGGGCTGGTGCAGGGCGTTGGCCCAGTGCTCCACCCGCAGGTGCCGGCCGAGCCGGGGATGGTAGGCGTTGGCGACATCCCCCGCGGCGTGCACGTCCTGGGCCGAGGTGCGCAGATGCTCGTCGGTGACGATGCCATTGCGCACCTCCAGCCCCGCCGCCCCGGCGAGCTGGACGTTGGGGGTGATGCCGATGCCCACCACCACGGCGTCGGCGGGCAGTCGGGTTCCGTCGGGGAGCTGGACGCCGTCGGCGCGGGTGCCGTCTCCGGTGATGCGCTCGACGGAGGCGTGGAGCCGCAGGACGACCCCTTGATCCCGGTGCAGGTCGGCGAAGACCTCGGCCGTCTCCCGGCCGAGTACCTGCGTTCCGGTCATCAGGTCGATGTCATGTTCGCGGTACCAGTTCTCGGGATGCACGAATATGGACTCGCGGTCCTCCTTGCCGAGCAGGTACTCCTTGGACAGCGGCGGTCGGATGTAGGGGCGCTTCGCTTCGTCCCCGATGAGGACGAGCGGGCCGTCGTAGCCCTGTTGCCGGAGTTCCTCGGCGGCCTTGCCGGCGGCGAGGCCGCCCCCGATGATCACGAACCCGTTGTCTCGCGACATGATGTTCCCGTCTTCGCTCGCGCGCGCCGGACACCGGTGTGCCCTCGTGCGGACAGACCGTGAGAACCCGCAGGTTGTGACACCGGCCCGCGCCGCGGAGGCAGCGTGCGGGCCTGCGAGGGCAAAGCGGAGCGGAGCGGTGCGACGAGGGCGCGGACGACGTCCGTGTTCCACGCCCCTGGCCGAGGCGGTCCGCAGATCTGCGCCCCTCGTCGCTTGCCGGCGAGGGCTAGCGTCCGGTGCCCTGCGCCCAGTGCGCCTCGAGGGCGGCGGCCACCTCCGCGGGCCGCTCCAGCACCGTCCAGTGGTTGCAGTCGAGATGGAGGACGCGGGTGGCGCGCAGGGCTGCGCCGAGTTCGTCACCGAACTCGATCTGGCAGGCCGGGTCGCGCGCGCCCCAGAACACCAGCGCGGGTGCGGCGACGTTCGACAGGGCCGGTTCCCACTCCGTCCCCATGGCCACGGCGGACCGGTACAACCGCAGGATGCTGTCCTTCATCGTGCCGTCGACGTGCCGGACCATCTCCTCCACCGGTTCGGCGGGCGCGTCGAAGCCGTTCACCAGGTCCTTCGCGAAGGACTCAGGATCCAGGTCGGCCATGAACCGCTCGCCGGCGACGGGGTCCTGCCAGGTCTCGGCCAGCGGGTGCCAGACGTAGCGGGAACTGATGGGTCCGTTGCCACCGGCCCAGGTGCGCACCAGGTCGGGGCGGAGGGAGGCGACGCGGGCGGTGAGGATGCAGCCCCAGTCATGACCGACCAGGTCCACGGGCTCGCCGACGCGCTCGAGGCGATCGACGAGCCAGTCGACGTACTCCTCCTTGCTGGAGCCGAAGCCGGTGGGGCGGGGGGTGCCGAATCCGGGCAGGTCCCAGGCCTCGACGTCGGAGCGGGTCAGGTGTCGGCGTACGCCGTTCCACACGCGGTGGGTGTCGGGAACGCCGTGGATGAGGATGGCGGGCATGGTCGGTACATCCCTCGTGACAGGGGCCGCGGCCGGGATCCGAGGAGGCTGTGCGGCCGCGGCGGGCCGGGACGACGAGCATCATGTGCTGCGCCGGATGTACTCAACATAGTGGCACACAGTGTCATGGTTGCCGTCACAGGTGGGGCGTCAGACCTGCCACGTGGGGGATGTACGCGCTTTCCTCCCGTTCGCCCGCGCGTCCGACGAGCGCGCCCTCCGGCGAGGCCTACACCGTCAGTGCCGAGTTCTACGATGTGCTGCATAGGGAGGCCGATGCCGCGCACGTGCGGCAACCGTACGAAGAAGCGGTGGGCAACGCGCGGGTCGGTGTGCTGGACATCGGCGCGTGCACCGGCCGTGTCACCCCGCTGAGCCTCACCGGGTCCGACGTCAGCGTGCACGCCGAACCCGTGCGGTCCATGCAGCGCCACCCTGATGACCCGGCTCGCGTCCTTCCCGTCGACGCGCGCGAACGGATCACCGTCGCCCCCTGCACCCTCCCGGAGACCGGCCTGCGCGGTGTCGCCGGTGTCGCCGTCTGCCACCGTCCACTCCTGCCCGCCCGGCGACCAAGGCGGCCACGAGTACGGCGTGCGCATGGTGCTGTCGGCCCACGCCGACGCGACTCGTTGCCCCTCGACACGCTGTGGCACACAGAACGCCGTCCCGGCTGCGGTCCCGGTGTCACACGCGCGGGCCCTCACCTGTCTCTCCTTCTGCGGACCTTGCCCGGGCCTCCTCGGCTGCGGTCCGCTCCACCACCGGCAGGCACACGGCGACGGCTCGCAACGACTGATCGTCGTGACCAGCGACCGCAAGGATCCACATATGTCGACCGTCGTCCCGTACACAGCGCTGACAGGTGTCTACACCATCGACCCGGCGCACAGCACCATTGGCTTCTCGGTCCGGCACGCCATGATCGCGAACGTGCGCGGGCGCTTCGGCGCGTTCGAGGGGCTGGTCAAGCTGGACGGGTACCAACCCAGCCGCTCCGAGGCGTACCTGAGCGTCCAGACCGGCAGCATCGAGACCAGCAGCCCTGACCGGGACGCCCATCTCGCGGGTCCGGACTTCCTCGACGCCGCCACCTATCCGCTGATGGTCTTCCGCTCCGCCGGCCTCGCCGACCGCGGAGATGGCCAGTTCCGTCTGAGGGGCCACCTGAGGATCAAGGACGTCGAGCTTCCTCTCCAGATCCACCTCGCCTTCGACGGGGCCACAGAGGATGAGAACGGAGACCACCGTGCCGGCTTCTCCGGCACCGCTCTGGTGCGCCGCTCCGACTGGGGGCTCGGCGGGAACCCGCCCGACGAAACCGGCGGCGTCCTCGTCAGCGACAAGGTCAGGCTCAATTTCGACATCTCCGCTGTCCGCCTCTCCCGCTCGTATGCCGCCTGACCAACCCCGCGCCACAACACCGACCGCCTGTGCGGTCCCCGCCGGCGGCGATGCCGGTGACCACAGGTCGGTCCGCAACCGCGGCCGAACCGTACGCACGAAACCCAGGTGAGACCCCCCATGAATCAGAGCCGGTTCCGCTCGATCACGACGATCGAGGGTCTGCGAGAGCACCTGCAGTGGGCCATCGAGCTGGAACACGCCACGCTGCCGCCCTACCTCACAGCCCTGTACTCCCTCGACCCCGAGCGGAACGCCCACGCCGTCGAAGTGGTCAGCAGCGTGTTCGTCGAGGAGATGATCCACCTCGCGCTGGTGGCGAACGTCCTGAACGCGGTCGGCGGGCACCCTCGCGTCGACACCCCGCAGATACTGTCGCCGCATCCGCGGCCCATGCCGCACGCCGACCCCTCCATGCAGCTCTCCCTGCTGCCGTTCGGTCAGGAGGCGGTCACCATGTTCCTCCGCCTAGAACAACCCGCCCACCCGGGCGACCCGGCCGAGGGAGACGCCTACATGACGATCGGCCAGTTCTACGACGCGATCGAGAAGGGCCTGCGACACCTGTGCGCCGAGCTCGGCGAGGAACAGGTCTTCACCGGTGATCCTGCCCGCCAGGTGGCCGCAGGACCCTTCGGGCACACCGGCGGGCGGCTGAGCCCGGTCACCGATCTTGCCTCGGCGCTCTCCGCCCTCGAGGAGATCGTGGAGCAGGGCGAGGGTGCGGCACGCGTCGACGTCTGGGACGGGGACGTGGACATGTTCCACCCGCAGACCAAGGCGGTCTCGCACTACTACCGCTTCCAGGAGCTCGCACAGGGCCGGCGCTATCAGCCGGGGGACACACCGGAGACAGGGCCCACCGGCGAGACGCTCACCGTCGACCGCGCCGGGGTACGCCCGATGCGGCCCAACCCGCGGCTGGAGGACCATTCGGAGGGCAGTGCGATCCGCACGGCGCAGGAGGCGTTCAACATCGCGTACGGCAAGCTGCTGCGGCTTCTGGAGCAGGCGTTCAACGGCAATCCCGCGATGCTCGGGGTGTCGGTGGGCACGATGTACGCGCTCAAGGGGCAGGCACAGAGCCTGATGTCGATGCCCGACGGCGAGGGCCTGACCGCGGGCCCGACCTTCGACTACGTCGCTCCGGAAGATCGCGGCTGACCCCTGCGCACATGGTGGCCCCCCGGACCGACGGTCCGGGGGGCCACCATGTGCGCAGGGGTCAGGGGGCGGACGCTGCACGCCCCCTGACCCGCGGTACCAGTGGGTCAGCGCACGGTCCGGGCGGCAGCCTCGATCACCTCGGCTACCTCGGCGGGGTGGGAGACACTCACGGCGTGCGATGCCCGTACGCGCGTTATGTGGGCGTGTGCGCGCTCTGCCATGAAGATCTGGGTCTGCGCAGGGATGTTGCGATCCTGGGTGGCGACCACGGCCCAGGACGGGATGTCCTTCCAGCCGGGCTCGGAGGCGTCGTCCGCCAAGGCGGCGTTGGTGATCGGGCGCTGTGTGACGGACATGAGGTCCGTGGTGTTGCGGGGGACGTCGGCGGCGAACTGCTGGCGGAACTTGCTCGGTTCGATCGTCAGGTCCGCATCGCGGGAACCGTCCGGCAGGGTGACCGGCACGGAGTGCAGAGCGTCGCCGAGGGTGCTGCCGGGGAACTTGCCCGACAACTCGACGGCGCTCTCTCCCTTTTCGGGGAGGAAGGCGGCGACGAAGACCAGGGCCTTGACGTTGTCGGCGTCGTGGGCGGCGTTGCTGATCACCGATCCGCCGTAGGAGTGTCCGGCCAGGACCACCGGGCCGTCGATGCCGGCCAGGACCTCTTTGAGATAGGAAGTGTCGTTGTTCAGCCCGCGCAGGGGGTTGGCTGCGGCGACGACGGGGTAGCCCTCGTGCCTCAGCCTCCTGATGACGCCGCTCCAGCTGTTGGAATCGGCGAACGCGCCGTGCACGAGTACCACCGTGGGCTTCTTCTCGCTGCCCGGTGCGGACGTGGTTCTGTCCGCGTGGGCGGGGGCGACTGCCGTGGCGACGAGGGCGGTGGCGACGGAGGCGGTGGCCAGGAGGGAGAGAGGGGTGCGGACCCGCTGGTAGGTGGAAGTGCGGTTCATGGGAGGCCCTTTCGGGAAACGGTGTGCTGTCACCTTCAAGGACCGTGTGCGTGTCAGAGGTGTGACACTTTGTTTCTTTTAGTCCTTTTTGCTGGTGGAGTGGTCTTCGCCGGTGATTTCCCTGCATTCCTGGACGGTGGGCTTGAGGATCTGTGTCCCCTCGCCGTAGAAGCCGCGGCTGAGCCGCCCGCGCAGCCGTCGCACTCTGCCGCTCGCGTGGCCGTCTGCGTCGCGTTCTCCCGGGTCGAGGGGCCGGTACTGCTCGTGCGCCGTGAGGGCGTGGAGCTGGTAGGGGTCGAGGGGCTGGTGCACCTCTACGTACTCGCCGTGCGGCAGGCGCTTGATGACGCCTGTCTCGCGGCCGTGCAGGACCTTGTCGCGATCGCGGCGTTGCAGACCCAGGGCGATGCGCTTGGTCAGGTAGAAGAGGACGACCGGTACGACGAACAGGGCGATGCGGACCGTCCAGGTGACCGTGTTCACCGACATGTGGAAGGTCACGGCGATGATGTCGTTCCCGGCTCCGAGCAGTGCCACCAGGTAGACGCCGAGCCATGCCACACCGAACGCCGTGCGCACGGGCCGGTTGCGTGGCCGTTCCAGCAGGTGGTGTTCGCGGTCGTCGTCGGTGACCCAGGCCTCGATGAACGGGTAGGCGCCCATGACGAGGAAGAAGCCGAAGCCGGCGAGGAGAGGGATCAGATTGTCCAGGGCCAGGGTGTGGCCCCAGAAGTTCACCTCCCACCCGGGCATGACACGCAGCAGCCCGTCTGCGATGCCCATGTACCAGTCGGGCTGGGATCCCGCGGAGACCTGATCGGCACGATAGGGGCCGAACTCCCAGACGGGGTTGATCTGGGCGATCGCGGCGATGGTGAACACGACCCCGGCGACCATGCTGAAATAGCCAGCCGCCTTGACCACGTACACCTGCATCGGCAGGCCGACCACGTTTCGCTCCGTACGGCCTGGTCCCGGGTACTGGGTGTGTCGGTGCCGGTGCCCGAGGAGGGCGTGGAAGGCGACGAGCGCCAGCATCAGCGCCGGAATGACCAGGACGTGGATCACGTGGAAGCGGGGCACCAGGTCGTGCCCGGGGAACTCGCCGCCGAACAGGAACATCGACAGGTAGGTACCGACGATCGGTACCGACAAGAGTGTCCCGTTCACCACGGCGAGTCCGGTTCCCGACAGGAGGTCGCCGGGGAGGTCGTAGCCGGTCAGACCACCGAACATGCCGAGGACGAGCAGGGCGAAACCGGCCACCCAGTTCAGCTCGCGGGGCTTGCGGAAGGCGCCGGTGAAGAACACGCGCATCAGGTGGGCCAGCAGGGAGGCGACGAAGATCAGTGCCGCCCAGTGGTGGGCCTGCCGGATGAGCAGGCCGCCGCGTACGTCGAACGAGATGTGCATCGTCGAGTCGAACGCCTCGGACACGAACTGGCCGCGCAGCGGAGCGTAACTTCCGTCGTAGACGACCTCGTTCGACGACGGGTGGAAGTAGAACGTCAGATACACGCCGGTGACGAGCAGGATGACGAAGCTGTAGAGACAGATCTCGCCCAGCAGGAAAGACCAGTGCTCCGGACGGGCCCTGCGAGTGCCGGTCGTGGTGTCAGGCCCGATGCCCATCCGTGTTCTCGCCCAGTCGGCGATTTTGCCACCGCTGCGGCTGCTCGCCGTGGTGACAGGTTCGATTGCGTCGCTCATGTCAGTACCACCATCAACACATCATCGGGAGCGCCTTGCGGCCGGTTCTGCGCAACGAAACGGTGCATGGTGGCAAGCTGCCGCACCGGGTTTCGTTGCCCTCATCAGAAGGGACCGAGAACGTGGTGAAGGTGTGACATGACCGTAAGGCAGGTTCATGCCGTGGTTGTCCGGGTCAGGACGCCTTCGCGCCGATCCGCTCGACGTCCTTACGTGCCGAGCGTCGTCGCGTCGCGCGGCGCTGGCTCTCCGTCGTGCCACCCCAGATGCCCTCGACCTGCCCGACGTCCAGCGCCCACTGCAGACACCGCTCCCGCACCGGGCAACGGGCGCACACCGCCTTGGCCTCTTCGATCTGGACCAGCGTCAGACCCGCGGTGCCGATGGGGAAGAACAGGTCGGGGTCGACATCTCGGCAGGCCGCTCTCTCGCGCCAAGCCATGGCAGCGCCTCCTTACTCGTCGCGGATGCCTCTCATGTATCTGACCGTCCGAAGGGAGTTCCTGTGACATACCATGGCAGAGAACAATGGTGTGAAATACAGTGTGACAACAGACTCAATGTCTTGAGTGGCGCTCCGGGTCGTTGCACCATCTGTGAGTTGTGAACGCCACACAGGGCCCGAGGCCCCTACCCAGCCCAGCCGTCGATCCCCGCGACCCCCTCTCCCCGGGCACCCATACCCTCGTCGTCCAGCACGGCACGGCCGCCGTCGACCAGCGCTACCACGTCGCCGGAACCGGCCCGGTGTGCGTCGCCCACTCCGGAGGGCCGGGCATCGGCTGGGAGTACCTGCGCATGCCCGAGCTGGAGCGCAGCATGACCGTCGTCTACCTCGAGCCGGTCGGCACGGGCGATTCCGGCCGGCTGGTCGACCCACGCGACTACACCCTCGCCACCTACACCCACTTCCTGCACGCGGTGATCGAGCACCTGGGCCTCGCCAAGGTGGTCCTACTGGGCCACTCCCACGGCGGCTTCGTCGCGCAGCGCTACGCTCTCGACCACCCCGAGCACCTGGCATCCCTCATCCTGTACGACACCTCGCCGATGACGGGAGAGGAGTTCTGGTCGGCCGCCGTGGCCAACATGCAGAGCTTCGTCCAGCGGCATGCCGACGAGCGGCCGGAAGTGGTCGCCTACGTCGCGAGTCTCACCACGCGACTCGAACGGTTCGACGACGAGAGCGCGACGAAGGTGCTGCGTACCATCTCGCCCGCCTACTTCCACGACTACTGGGGCCGCGAGGAGGAGTTCGCCGCGGGGCGGGCATCCCTGCGGATGTTCGCGGCCCCGGCCTGGGGAGTGGAGCCCCCCTTCGACGTCCGCGAGGACCTACCCCGGCTCACCGTCCCGACCCTGGTCCTGGTCGGCGGGGACGACTTCATCTGTGGGCCGCGCTGGGCGCACATGATGCACCAGCTCCTTCCCGACGCCCGGCTGGTGATCCTGCAGGAGACCGGCCATCTCGGGCACATCGAGCGTTCCGAGAAGTTCACGGCGGTTGTGCTCGACTCCTTCAACGGATGACCGTGCGGGCGTCGCTCTCGCCGATGAGGAAATGCCACAGGAGGGGATCCGCCTCCTGGGAGCCGAGATCGCGGACCGCGTCCCGGACGACCCGTTCGTAGCGGGACGCGGTACGGCGCAGCGCGGCGTGCCCCGCAGGGGTCAGCAGCACCTGCACGCCGCGCCGGTCGTGGTCGACGGCGCTCGAGATGATCAGGCCCTGTCGGCGCAGGCGTGCCATCAACCTGCTCGTGGCGGACTGACTCAGGCCGAGCCCGTTGGCCACATCCCCGAGCCGCATGGGTTCGGCGCCGGCGTCCGCGGCGGAGCTCCTTCCCACGTAACGCAGGGCCTGTACTTCACTCAACCCGAACCCGGTCTCCTCGCGCAGCCGCCGCTCCACCGTCCCCTGGACGCGGCGGTGGAGCCGGTCGAGGGCGTCCCACCGGTCGGTCGCGCAGGACTGCGTGCGATCGTCGGCAGGGCCGGTGCGCACCTCGCACACCACGTCCTCGTGCGACGTGCCGGTCATGCGGTGGCCCGGTAGCAAGGCGCGCCGTCGCGCGTGGCCGTCCCCTCACCGGAGTACGGCGCGTCCTGGCCGGTCAGCACGTGCTCCAGGCGGTCGAGGTCTCCGGTGCGGGCGGCGACGAAGATCGCCTGAACGAGCCGCTGATGGGTGGCCGCGTCCACGTGCTGCCGGTGCCGCCGGTTGTTCAGTCTGTCCTGGGCGCGGGAGACCTGCTGCCGTGCGTTCGCCGCGGACAGGCGGAGCAGGTCGCCGATCTGGTCGTAGGAATAGCCGAACGCCTCGCGCAGCACGTACGCCGCGCGCTGGTTGGGGGTCAGGATCTGCAGAAGCAGCAGGACAGCATGCTCCACCGAGTCCTGGCGTTCGGCCAGGGCCTCCGGTGTCATCCCGGTGTCCGTGGACTCCGGCAGCCAGGGGGTGGCACTGGACTCGCGGCGTCTGCGTGCCGATTGCAGCACGTTGATGGCGAGCCGGACGGTCGTCGTGCGGAGCAGCGCACCGGGGTCGGCGACAGCGCTGCGGTCCGTGCCCTGCCAGCGCAGCCACGCCTCCTGGATGACGTCCTCGGCTTCGTTGGGATCTCGGAGGATCCGGTTGGCGATCTTGAGCAGTCCTGGCCGGACGCGGCCGAACACGAAGACCGCGTCGTTGAGGTCCACGGGCGCGGCGGTGATGGTCACCATCACCGACTGCGGACTCTGCCGGGTTGCGATCACAGATGTGTCCACGAGCGGCTCCTCTGTTGGCTGGGGATCGGCGGCTTCCGTCGCCACCGACACCAACTTCGCGCCGACAAGGGCACTGCCGCGCCCCTGATAGACCGTGGGGCACCCCGTGGTCGTACCGTGGCCGCCACGTGGCCAGGGCCTCCCACCCCCTGGCCCCGCACACGCCCCTAGGGCCTCCCCGTTCCGTGGGCGCACCGCGTGGCGGGGAGGCCGTCCGTGCGGCCCGGGCGGGCTCCCGAGGGGGCGGGGCGCGGCACGCGGATCGCCTGGCCGCCTGCGCCGCCCCGGGGGTCAGGCGGGACTCGCCGCCCCGCCCGGCAGCACGGCGCCCAACTGTTTGCGGGATCGGATGCCGAGCTTCGTGAACACCTTCCGCAGATGCCACTCGATGGTGTGCGGGCTGAGGAACAGCTGCGCGCCGATCTGCAGGTTGGTCAGCCCTTCGCCGGCCAGCCGGGCAATCTGGGCCTCCTGGGGCGTGAGCGCCGCATCGGTGCCGGTGGCGCGCCTGCGCACCGTTTCCCCGGCGGCTTCCAGCTCCTGGCGGGCGCGCTCGGCGAAAGCTCCCGCGCCCGCCCGGTCGAGGATCTCGTGGGCGCGGGCCAGCTGATCCCGGGCCTCGGCGCGGCGGTTCTCGCGGCTTAGCCACTCGCCGTACAGCAGCCGGGTGCGTGCGAGCGCCGTCCGCACCGGGGTGCTCTCAAGCCGGGCGATCGCCTCCCGGTACAGGGCGTCGGCCGTGTCCCCCTCACTGATCAGGGCACGCGCCGCCGCGGAGGTGCCCGTCGCCCAGGCCGTACCACTGGCCTGGCAGATGGTCGCGAGGCGGTCGGCGGCCTCGACGGCGAGGTCCCGCTGCCCGCTGCGGGTCGCCGCCTCCACCAGCTCGACCAGGGAGGAGAGGGCGAGCCCTAGCTCCTGCGGGTACTCGCAGCCCTTGGCGGCGGCGTCGCAGGCTTCCTCGTAACGCCCGAGGCCGTTGTACAGCACGGCGAGCGCCCACTGGGGAGCTGTGAGCGCCTTTCCCTCGCCGCTGAGGGTCCGGTCGCCGGTGATCGTCCCGATCGCCCGCAGCGTCTCGGTCTCGCGGCCACGCCAGGGTTCGATCACCAACGCCCCGTAGTGTGCGAGGAAGTGGCTGCCGGTGGCCTCGCCGATCGTCACCGCTTCCGCGGCGAGCGAGTCCGCGTCGTCCAGATCACCGGCGAAGACCCGGTTCGCCAGCCGCAGCAGGAGCGCCGAGGGGAGCACGGACAGCGTTCCCGTCTCCCGTGCCAGACGGACGAGCTTGGCCGACAGGGTGCTCCAGCTGTCGAAGTCCCACACGTTGTGGGCCATGCGGCAGGCGAACGGGAGCCAGCCCAGTGACTGTTCCACTGTGAAGCCGCCGAATCGCAGCGTGTTCAGTGCGCGGCGCAGCATCGGGGCGCCCGCCACGTAGCCGTCCGTGGTGGCCAGAGCCAGGCCGTCGAGGAAGAGGTCGGTGGGTCCGGGGTGAGCCGTCGGGGGCGCGGTGCGTGCGGCCCGGGCGACTTCCTCAAGGCCGGGGCCGCTGGACATGCGGCCCGCGGTGAGGGCTGCGTAGAACGCGTCCCGGTAGGTTTCGCGCGCGACGCCGGCGTCGAGCGGCTCGAACTCCCGGGCTGCCGTGAGCAGCAGCGGCACGGTGGCACCGGCACTGCGGGATCCGAAGGTGATCTGCCCGCGCAGCAGGCTGGCCTGGGCGTGTTGCAGATCGTCGAGCGCGCCCATTTCGGCCACGTTCAGCAGCTCGAGCGCGGCGTCGAACGCTCCGGCCTGGTACTTGGCCCGCGCCGCTGCCAGCGCTCTGCTGCGGCGCCGGGATGGATCGGGCGTCAGCTCGGCCGCTCGTTCCAGGAAGGCCGCCGATGCGGCGATGCCGCCACGCGCCTGCGCGCGGTCGGCCGATTGGGCCAGTTCGTCCGCCACGGCCTCGTCGGGCTCCGCAGCGGCGCGGGCCAGGTGCCAGGCGCGGCGGTCGGGGTCGGACCGTGCATCCGTGGCCTCGGCCAGTGCCCGATGCGCCTCCCGGCGCTCGGCCGGTCCCGCCGTGCGGTAAACGGCCGAGCGCACCAACGGGTGCCGGAACTGGACCCGTGTGCGTACCTCCAGCAGCTTCGCGGACACGGCGGGGGAGGCCTCGCTCATGGACACGCCGAGGATGTCGGAGGCGCGGCGGAGCAGTGAGACATCGCCGACGGGCTCGGCCGCTGCGAGCAACAGCAGCCGCCGTGTCTGCGCGGGCAGTTCTTCGACGCGCAGGCTGAAGTTGTGCTCGAGCCTGCCGATGAGTGGCCCCATCGACGGTGAGGAGTAGCCGCCCGCGAGTTCGGTCGCGGTGGTGCTGTGGGGCAGTTCCAGCAGGGCCAGCGGATTGCCGCGCGCCTCGGCGAGAATCCTGCTGCGGACCGGTTCGTCGAACCGGCCGGGAAGCACCGAGGTCAGCAGGGCACGGGCCTCGGGCTCGCTCAGACCCCCGAGGGTGAGCTCGGGCAGCCCTTGCAGGGCGCGTTCCCCGTCCGCCTCGCGGACGGCGAAGATCAGCCCTACGCGCTCCGCCATCAGACGCCGGGCGACGAACCCGACGATCTGGGCGGAGACGCGGTCGAGCCACTGCACGTCGTCCACGAGGCAGATGAGTGGCGTCTCCTCAGCGACGTCGGCGAGCAGGCTGAGGACCGCCAGCCCCACGAGGAACCGATCCGGGGGAGTGCCCGCGCTGAGCCCGAAGGCGGTCTCCAGGGCCGTCCGCTGCGGATCGGGGAGGTGCCTGAGGCGATCCAGGAAGGGCGCGCACAGCTGATGCAGACCCCCGAAAGCCAGCTCCATCTCCGCCTCGACACCCGCCGCGCGCACCACGGTGCAGCCCACGGCGGTCTCTGCCACGTACTCCAGCAGGGCGGACTTGCCGATACCGGCCTCACCGCGCAGCACGAGCACCGCGCTGTGGCCATCGCGCACCTTGGCCAGATGCCGGTCCAGCACCGCTCGCTCGCTCTGCCGCCCGTGCAGGAAGCCCGGATTCTTGCCTTTCATGAACACCCCTGGCTGCGAGCGTATAGATTTGGTCTTCGGCCACACGACTCATCTGCGCTGGTCAACTCGTGGTTGAGACGCAGTGGCGTCGTGTCGGGCCGTGGTGGAGCCGCGGCCGGGGCCGGTCGGCGTGTGTTGCCGGACCGTCGGCTGTCGTGTCCGGCGTATCCGTGGTCACCGCCGTCGCGTCAGCGTATGTCCTCGAACGCCGCAGCCTCGACGATCTTCTTCACAGTGGTCAGATAGCGGGCGGCGTCCGCGCCGTCCACCAGCCGGTGGTCGTAGGAGAGCGAGAGGTGGACCAGTTCGCGGACACCGATGAACTCGTCGTCGCCGTCCTGTACGACCGCGGGCCGTCTGGCCGGGGCTCCCACGCCCAGGATGGCCGCCTGGTCCGGCGGGACGATGAGGGTGTCGAAGAGGGCGCCGCGTCTTCCGGTGTCGGAAACCGTGAAGGTGGCTCCGGCCACGTCCGCGGGCGTGAGTCGGCCGGCGAGGGCGTGGTCGGTGAGGTCGTGGACGGCACGGGCGATGCCGCTGACGGTCAGATCGCCCGCGCCCCGCACCACCGGAGTCACCGGCCCCTGGGCGGTGTCGACCGTGATGCCGACGTTCTCGGTGTCGTAGTACGTGATGGTCGCGCCGCCTGTGTCGATCCTGGCGTTGATGACGGGATGTGCCTTGAGCGCCTGGGCGGCGGCCAGGACGAAGAACGGCAGCGGTGTCAGTACGAAGCCCTCGCGGGTCATGTAGCCGTCCGCTGTCCGCCGCCACAGCCGGAGCAGGCCGGTGACGTCGGCCTCGACGGTGGAGGTCAGCTGCGCCTGCTCCAGCAGCGCCTGCTTGAGACTGTCGCCGACGGCTTTGCGCAGCCGGGGGACGGCGGCGGTGTGCCCGCGCAAGGCAGCCGTGGGCGGAGCCGCTGCTATGGGGCGCGGATCCGGAGCGGCTGCCGGTGCCGGTGCCGGCATCGGGGCGGGTGCGGGTTGCGGCACCGGGGCCGGGGCGGCGGCTGCGGGGAGCGGCATCGATGCTGCGGCGGGCGGTTGCGCGACCGGCGGCGATGAGCGGGCGGGCTGCGGTGCGGTCACCGGCGCGGCCGGGGCGGCGGTGACCGCGGTCGACGCCGACGGTTCGGCGTCGGGCGGTCCGATGACGGCGAGCGCGGCGCCCACTTCGACCGTCTCGTCCTCGCCGACGACGATGGTCAGCAAGACTCCCGCGGCGGGAGCGGGGACCTCGGTGTCCACCTTGTCGGTGGACACCTCCAGCAGCGGTTCGTCCTCCTGGACGTGCTCGCCGGGCTGCTTCAGCCAGCGGGTCACGGTGCCCTCGGTGACGGACTCACCGAGCGCGGGAAGGGTCACGGAAATCGTCATGGTGGTGTACGGCTCCTTCAGGTGTCCAGGTCGTAGTGCCTGCGGGCGCGGTCGACGGTGTCAGGGTCCACTTGTCCGGCCCGTGCCAGTCGGTCCAGGGCCGTCACGGTGATCGATTCGGAGTCCACGCGGAAGTAGCGCCGTACGTCCTCGCGGGTGTCGGACAGGCCGAATCCGTCCGTCCCCAGCGAGTAGTAGTCCTGCTCGATCCACTGGCCGATCTGGTCGGGTACCTGGCGCATCCAGTCGCTGACGGCCAGGACCGGACCCGGCGCACCTGCGAGCGCCTCGGTCACGAAGGGCACACGTGTCTCGCCGCGCGTACGGGCGGTGTCGGCGTCCATCGCGTCCCGGCGCAGCTCCGTCCAGGACGTCACCGACCACACGTCGGCGCGCACGTCCCAGTCGGCGGCGAGCAGTTCTTGCGCACGCAGTGCCCAGTGGACGGCGGTGCCGGAGGCCAGGAGCTGCAGCCGAGGGCCAGACACGCCGGGCTCGCCGGGTCGGAACGGGTACAGGCCGCGGACGATGCCCTCCTCTATGCCGGGCCACGCAGGAAGGGGCGGCTGGGGCTTCGGCTCGTTGTAGACCGTGAGGTAGTAGAAGACGTTCTCGGGCCGCTCCCCGAACATCCGGCGCATGCCGTCGCGGACGATGACCGCGATCTCGAAGGCGAAGGCCGGGTCGTAGCTGACGGCCGCCGGGTTGGTGGCGGCCAGGAGGTGCGAGTGGCCGTCGCCGTGCTGGAGACCTTCGCCAGTCATGGTGGTGCGTCCGGCGGTGCCGCCGACGACGAACCCGCGGCCCATCTGGTCGGCGAGGGCCCAGAACTGGTCGCCGGTGCGCTGGAAGCCGAACATGGCATAGAAGATGTAGAACGGGATCATCGGCTCACCGTGGGTGGCGTATGAGGTCGCGGCGGCGGTGAACTCGGCCATGGAACCGGCTTCGGTGATGCCCTCGATGAGGAGCTGCCCGTTCTCGCTCTCCTTGTAGTGCAGCAGCTGGTCGGCGTCGACGGGGTCGTAGGTCTGGCCCCGCGGCGAGTAGATGCCGGCTGTGGGGAACATCGACTCCATACCGAAGGTACGGGCCTCGTCAGGGATGATCGGCACCCAGCGGGCGCCGGTGCGGCCGTCCCGCATCAGGTCCTTCACCAGGCGGACCAACGCCATGGTGGTGGCGACCTCCTGGTGACCGAAGCCCTTGAGCAGCGACTCGAACGGCTGCGCGGCGGGCTCCGGCAGCGGCTTGGCGATCACACGGCGCGCGGGGGCGGGACCGCCCAGCGCGGCGCGGCGCTCGCGCAGGTACCGCACCTCGGGCGAGTTCTGCCCCGGATGCCAGAAGGGGACGACGTCACCGGCGAGGGCGCTGTCGGGGATGGGCAGATCCAGCACGTCGCGCAGCTCGCGGAACTGCGCCATGGTCAACTTCTTCATCTGGTGGTTGGCGTTGCGGGACTCGAACGCCGACCCGAGAGTGTGCCCCTTGACCGTCTGGGCGAGGATCACCGTCGGCGCCCCCCGGTGTTCGACGGCGGCCCGGTAGGCGGCGAACACCTTCAACGGCTCGTGCCCACCGCGGGAATTCTCGAAGAGCTCCACCACCTGGGCGTCGCTCAGGGCGGCGGAGAGTGCGGACAGGGCGTCTCCGACGAAGAAGTTCTTGCGGATGTAGGCCGCGTCCCGCGCGGCGAAGGTCTGCATCTGGGCGTCGGGTTCCTCGCCCAGGCGGCGCACTAGGTCGCCGGTGGTGTCCTGGGCCAGCAGAGGGTCCCAGGCCTCGCCCCACAGGGTCTTGACCACGTTCCAGCCCGCCCCGCGGAACCGGGCCTCCAGCTCCTGCACGATCTTGGAGTTGGACCGCACGGGTCCGTCGAGGCGTTGCAGGTTGCAGTTGATCACGAAGGTGAGGTTGTCCAGGCCCTCACGGGAGGCAAGCGTCAGGGCGGCTGTGGCCTCCGGCTCGTCCGTCTCCCCGTTGCCGAGGAACGCCCACACGCGGGAGGCGGAGGTGTCCTTGATGCCGCGGGCCTGCAGATAGCGGTTGAAGCGTGCCTGGTAGACGGCGCCAAGAGGGCCGAGGCCCATGGACACGGTCGGGAACTCCCACAGCCAAGGCAGGCGTCTGGGGTGCGGGTAGGACGGGAGGCCGTGACCGCCGACCTCGCGCCGGAAGCCGTCCAACTGCTGCTCGCTCAGGCGGCCTTCGAGAAACACCCGGGCGTAGATGCCCGGCGAGGCGTGCCCCTGGAAGAACAACTGGTCCCCTGAGCCGTCCTGTTCCTTGCCACGGAAGAAGTGGTTGAAGCCGATCTCGTACAGCCAGGCCGCCGAGGCGTAGGTGGAGATGTGTCCGCCCAGGCCGAGCCGGGAGCCGCGGGTGACCATGGCCGCGGCGTTCCACCGGTTCAGGGCGGTGATCCTGGTTTCCATGGCGATGTCGCCGTCGAACGCCGGCTGCGCGGCCGCAGGGACGGTGTTGACGTAGTCCGTGGTGAGCAGCCCCGGCACGGACAGGCCGGCGCGGGCCGCGTACTCGTGCACACGCCGGATCAGGTACACCGCCCGATCAGGTCCGGCGTTGCGTATGACGGCGTCGAGGGAGGCCTGCCACTCGGCGGTCTCCTCGTGGTCACGGTCGGGAAGCTGGTCGAGTTCACTGCTCGACGGGGACGCGGTGGGCCGGGACGGGTCACTCATGGGCGGCCTTCCTCGAGGCATGGGGCGGAGGAGACGGGTGAGGGCAGTGGATGCTGCGGGCCGTCAAACAGTGCGGCTCGGGGGGATCAGCGGCTTTTGAACCACTGGGCCAACGCGTGACGGCCCGGATGGGCGCCCGGTCCGGGCAGCAGGGGCCGCCCCCCCCGATCGGGGTACCGAAGAACGGCGCCTGTGCGTCGCCGATCACGCGAGTCACGCGGTCCTGGGCGGCGAGCACGTCGGCGGCGAGGTCCTCGAACGGTCGCTCCTCTGGTCCGGCGGCGGTCTCCAGGACGCCGAACAGCGCCACCGCGACGGCGACGCGGGCGAGGGGGCGGTGACGTCGTGGGCCGCGACCGGGGCACCACCTGAGCCCCATGGTCCCGCAGACCGGGTGACCGATCTCGAGCCGATCCGTCCCGTGGCGCCTGCAACGACGACTTTTCATGCGGTCTCCATTGCCGGGGCGGGACGGTCGGGCGTGACGCCAGAACGCGCTGAGAGGGGCGGCGGCGAGGTCGGATACGCCCGCGCACCCTGACTTGTTGACCGGACGAAAGGCGTTGTTGTGACAAGCTGCCCGTTACCCGAACCTGGGTCGTCCCGATGGCGGTGTCCCGCGACCACGACCGAAGGCAGGACGCGGGACACCGGAGGGGTGAACCTATTCCACGAAGTAGGAGTCGTGCCGGTCGAAGAACGCGGAGCGCTCCTCCTCCGAGGCGTGCGCCAGTTGCGACACCTGCTCGAAGTACTCCTCGCGCGGCGCGCCCGGTGTGAACAGCAGGAGCATGTCCGCCGGTGCGTCGGAGTCGTTGCGGAAGGCGTGCAGACCGCCTTGCGGCACGTGCAGGAAGTCGCCCTTGCGGGCATCCACCCAGCGCACACCGTCGAAGATGCGCACGGTGCCGTCCAGGATGTAGAACGACTCCGAGATCCGCTTGTGGAAGTGCGTCTTCGGGCCGCCGGCCCGCGGCCTCATCTCGACGCGGTACAGCCCGAATTCGCCGCGGGTGGTCGCGGTGGTGGCCAGATAGTGGGTGGCGTCCTTGCCAGGCCTGCTCTCGCCTAGGTCGGGTGGGGCGTCGGCAGGCCGGAAGACGGCGCTGACCTCGCCGTTGTCTCCGAAGTACTTCTGTTCCGGGTAGGGGTACGACATGGTGGTTTCCGTTCCTGAGGCAGCCAGGCGGCCGCGTGGCCGCCCGCACTCGTTGTGACCGGTGGGCGCGGTCCGATGTGACGTCGGCGCGGGATGGGCCGCGGTGCCGCGCGGTCGGGTGTCAGCGGGTGAGGCAGTCATGGCGGGGGTGTCCCCGTCGCAGGGCCCGTACGTCCCGTACCGCCGCGGCGAATGCCTCGGGGCGTTCCTGCGGCAGGTTGTGGCCGGCGTCCGCGACCTGAAGGTGCAGGCGGGGCCCGGTGAAGTGGTGAGCGGTCGATGACCCGTCGGTCGCCGGGAAGTTGCCGTCGGCGGTGCCGTCCAGGGTGACCGTGGGGACGGTGATCGGAGGAAGGCCGGCGAGGCGGGCTTCCAGATCGGCGTACGCGTCCGCGCCCGGTGCCAGGCCGAGCCGGTGCCGGTAGGAGTGGATGACGACGTCGACATAGTCCGGATTGGTGAAGGCCTCAGCGGCCCGCTCCAGTTCGGCTTCACCGAAGGCCCACACGGGGGAGTTGCGTTTCCAGATGACCCGGGCGACCCCCCGCGGATCGGCTGCCAGTCCGGTGCGGCCGCGCTCGGTGAGGAAGTAGTAGAAATACCAGAAACCCGCCTCGAGTTCAGGGGAGATGGGGTTTATGGCGGCGTCGATGTCCTGGATCAGGTAGCCGTTGACGCAGACCAGGCCGAGGACCCGTTCGGACCACAGCGCCGCGGCGACCGTGGCCGCGCGACCGCCCCAGTCGTAGCCGGCGAGGTAGGCCCGCTCGATGCCGAGGGCGTCCAGGAGCGCGATCACGTCGGCCCCCAGGGCCGCCTGCTGGCCGGAACGGGGAAGGGAGTCGGACAGGAACCTGGTGGGGCCGTGCCCTCGCAGGTGGGGGACGATGACGCGGAATCCGCCTTCGGCCAGCAGGGGGGCCACGTCCACGTAACTGTGGATGTCATAGGGGAAACCGTGCAGAAGGACGACGGTGTCGCCGTCGGGGGAGCCCGTCTCGTAATAGGCGACTTCGAGCACGTCGGTTGTGACGCGTCGCAGGGGGGCGAGCAGGGGCAGGGCTGACATGCGAATCCTCCGACGAAGGAGCGGTGGGGGAGGGGAGCCGCGGTTCCGGTTGGGCGCGGCTGGGGGTACCGGGTGGTGTGGCCGGGCCCGGCCTCGGCGATAGTGTGCACAGTGTGCATGAGAAGGTTGTCTTGTTAGTGTCATGAGTGTTGGCGTCATAACGGGTCGAGTGTGCGCGGCGGGATCTCCTCTCCACGGGGGACTGTCTCCCCGCACAGACCGGCCTTCGCCACCTGCTGTGACAGCGAAGTAAGCCCTGCTCGGCGCTGTGTGCGTCGGCGCCGGACGAACCCCGCCGTCCGTGACGGCCCGAGGATGCGGGCGTCCCGGGCGCACACACTCTCCGTGTCCGGTCCGAACGGGAACGGAACCGACCGACTTAGGTGATGACCATGGAAACCGAAAGTGTTCTGCATCCGAGCTTCCTCGTGCCCGTCGGGCACGTGGAGCCGGTGCCCCGCCGTATCAGGGGCGTGATCGGCGGTCGCACCGTCTTCGACACACGGCGCGCCCTGTACGTCTGGGAGTGGCAGGCCTATCCGCAGTTCAGCATCCCGGTGCGGGACCTCGTCGACGGCGTCCTCGACGACGAAGGGGTCGCCGAGGAGCACGGTGCGGGCACGGCGCACCGGCACACTCTGTGCGTTGGCGGGGACTCGCGCCCTGGTGCCGCCTGGGTGTGGGGGAAGGACGCCCCGGCGCCGCTCCAGGGCACGGTGCGCTTCGAGTGGTCGGCCATCGACTACTGGTTCGAGGAGGACGAACCCGTCTTCGTCCACCCCAGGAGCCCGTACTCGCGTGTGGACGCCGCGCGATCCTCCAGCAGCGTCCGCGTGGAACTGGAGGGCGTGGTCCTGGCGGAGGCGCCGACGTGCGTCAAACTCTTCGAGACCGGCCTGCCGACGCGCTACTACCTTGACCGCGCGCACGTCGACTGGACCCGACTGCGGCGGACCGACACGGTAACCCGCTGCCCGTACAAGGGAACGACGAGCGGCTACTGGTCCTTCGACGGCGCCACCGCCGCCCACGAGGACATCGCCTGGGCGTACGACTTCCCGACCATCCACGCCAACCGCATCGCGGGCCTGACGGCCTTCTACAACGAGCATGTCGACCTCTTCGTGGACGGCGAGCCGCTGCCGAAGCCCGGCGCACTCCGTTCCTAGCCCCTGCTCCGGTGTCCGGTCCCGGGCCGCGCTCGACTGCCCGGGACCTTTTGGTGTCACACATCTACTGCGGGCCTGGTCTCATCGTGTGAAAAGTCCTCCTTAATCACCAGAGAAGGAACACACCATGAGCGACATCGTTCTGGAGCCCGCCGCGCAGGAATTCGCCGACGCGACCGCCAAGCCGCCGCTGCTGTACGAGCTTGGGGTCGAGGGCGCGCGCAAGCTGCTCGACGACGTGCAGGCGCAGGACATCGAGAAGCCCGACGTGGACGAGAAGTGGATCACCGTTCCGGCGGGGGTCGGCGACGTGCGGGTGCGCATCCTCAAGCCCGTCGGCAGCTCTGGCCCCCTGCCCGTCATCCTCTACGTGCACGGCGGCGGCTGGATCCTCGGCAACGCCGGCACGCACGACCGGCTCGTGCGCGAGCTGACCGTCGGGGTGAACGCCGCCCTGGTCTTCGTCGAGTACGACCGCTCCCCGGAGGCCAAGTACCCGGTCGCCATCGAGCAGGCCTACGCGACCGCCCAGTGGATCACCACCGAGGGCGCCGGCGAAGGCCTCGACGCCTCCCGCCTGGCCGTCGCCGGTGACTCGGTCGGTGGCAACATGACCGCCGCGCTGACCCATATGGCCAAGCAGCGGGGCGACGTGGTCTTCGTGCACCAGTCGCTGTACTACCCCGTCACCGACGCGGCCCAGGACACCGAGAGCTACCGGACCTTCGCGCACGGCCCGCATCTGACGGCCAAGGCCATGGAGTGGTTCTGGGATGCCTACACCACCGACCCCGCCGAGCGCGCCCAGATCACCGCCTCGCCGTTGCGGGCGACCCTGGAAGACCTCCGGGACCTGCCGCCGGCGCTTGTCGTCGTCGACGAGAACGACGTGCTGCGCGACGAGGGCGAGGCCTACGCCCGCAAGCTCGTCCAGGCCGGTGTGCCGACGACCAGCATCCGCTACAACGCTTCCCTGCACGACTTCATGATGCTGAACACGGTCCGCCGCACCCAGACGTCGACCGCCGCGATCGAGCAGGCCATCCACGTGCTGCGCAAGGCTCTCGGAACCGACTGACACCGCACACCCGACCACATTCCCCCGGCACGTCGAAAGGCCGTTTTCCATGAGTGCACACAAGCCCACCATCGTCCTCGTACACGGCGCGTTCGCGGACGCCTCCAGCTGGAACGGCGTCGTCGACAAGCTGCTCGCGCACGACTATCCGGTGATCGCCGTCGCCAATCCGCTGCGCGGACTGACCACCGACGCCGACTACGTCCGGCAGATCGTGACGTCCGTCGAGGGCCCCGTCGTCCTTGTCGGCCATTCGTACGGCGGGTCCGTCATCAGCAACGCGGCCAAGGGACTGCCCGAGGTCAAGGCGCTCGTCTTCGTCGCGGCGTTCCTGCCGGAGGAGGGCGAGAGCGCCGTCACCCTGTCGGGCAAGTTCCCCGGCAGCACCCTCGGCGACACGCTCCGGACCGTGCCGGTGACGCTGCCCGACGGCAGGCAGGTCATGGACCTGTACATCGAACAGGCCAAGTTCCACGATCAGTTCGCCGCTGACGTCCCCGAGGAGACCACCGCCGTCATGGCCGCGACACAGCGGCCGGTGGCCGATGCCGCGCTGGCGGAGGGCGCGTCCGCGCCTGCGTGGCGGGACATTCCCTCCTGGGTGCTGGTGGCGGACGGGGACCGGAACATCCCCCCGCAGGTGCAGAGCTACATGGCCGAGCGGGCCGGGGCCTCCGTCATGAAGGTCTCCGCCTCCCACGCGGTCAGCGTCTCGCGCCCCGGTGACGTGGCCCGTCTGATCGACGAGGCGGCGCAGGCGACCGCCTGAGCGCCGGAGGCCCGCGTTCTCGTGTGGAACTGACACGTCACGGCAGCGGTGCGGGCTCCGCGAGCAGCGTGGGCACCGTGATGATCGTGACGTCCTTGGTCAGCAGCCGATGGACGGGACAGCGTCCCGCGACGGCGAGGAGCTGGTCCCGCTGCACGGGGGTCAGCTCCCCGACCAGCCCGACGTTCTTGACCACCTGCCCCTGTGCGTCGAAGCGCACCGCGACGTCCACCCGGTCCAGCGGCCATTCGTGGCGCTGCGCGTAGGCCCGCACCGCCATGGACGTGCACGCTCCGAGCGCGGCCAGGAGGAGTTCGCCCGGCGTGGGGCCGGTGTCGGTGCCGACGGGCTCCGGCTCGTCGCTTGTCAGGCGGTGTGTACCGATCGCCACGGAGCGCGCGAGCTGCTTTCCTTCGGCCACGGTAACGATGCGCGTGTTCATGCTTGCCTCTCAGCAAGGTAAGGGCAGAGGCACGACTTGTGCCTCCGGAAGCTCAGACCGTGCGGGTCGCCCGACTGTGACAGCCGGCGTGCCCGTACTCGGCTGCAAGCAGGGGGTGCGGGGCGGCGGTTGCCGCCCCGCGGGTGACCATGGGTGATCAGCGGGACTGGTCGGTGGGGCGTACGAGGATCTCGTTGACCGCGACGTGGTCGGGCTGTGTGACGGCGTAGACCACCGCGGCCGCGATGTCTTCAGGCTGAAGGGTCCGCATCGACTCGGCCATGGTCTCGACCGCGGCACGCCTGGTGGGGTCCGTGATGTGGTCGGCCAACTCGGTCGAAACGAAGCCCGGCTCCACGATGACGACGCGGACCCCCTGCTCTGTCACCTCTTGGCGCAGCGCCTCCGCGAAAGCGTTGACGCCGAACTTGGTGGCGGAGTAGACCGCGGCGCCGGCCGAGGAGATACGGCCCGAGGTGGAGGAGATCTGGACCACAGCGCCGCGGGAGCGCAGAAGGTGGGGCAGCGCGGCGTGCACCGTGTACATCGAGCCCAGCAGGTTGGTCTCCACCATGCGGGTCCATTCCGCCGGATTGGCGTCGAGGACGGGGCCGGTGAGCATGATGCCGGCGTTGTTCACGACGATGTCGAGGGTGCCGAAGCGTTCGACGGTCCGGTCGACGGCCTTGCGCACCGACTCGGGGTCACTGACATCCATGTCCAGGACGAGGATCTCCCCGGGCGCTTCCTGCGCCAGTGCTTCGAGCCGGTCGGTCCTGCGGCCGCCGACGGCCACGGTGGCCCCCGCCTTCGACAGCGCCAGTGCGGTCGCCCTGCCGATGCCGGACGAGGCGCCGGTGACAAGGACGACCTTGGGGTCGAGAACGGAACTCATGTCAACTCCGAAAGGGGTAGTGGGGCGAGACGGGCAGGCCGTGTCGTGTTCGAGGACAGGACAGGGCGGCCCGAGAAGATGACCGAGGGGTCATGTTGTGCCAGCGTAACACTGAATATGAACTGCGAGTCATGCTCAGTGTTAATGTTGTGACACTCAGAGGGGGGCGTCATGACCGGGAGAACAGCGGCAGTGCAGGCCAGATCCGACAGCGTGCGCAATCGACGGCTGCTGCTGCAAGCGGCCAACGAGGCCTTCGCCGAATGTGGGGTGGATGTGTCGATGCACATGGTCGCCCAGCGGGCCGGCGTCGCCAAGGGCACGGTGTTCCGGCACTTCCCGACGAAGGACGACCTTCTCGCGGAGATCATGATGCAGCTGCTCGACCGGCTGCTCGAGACGGCGGACCGGCTCCTGCGCGCCGATGACGCCGGCCGTGCGCTGAAGGACTTCATGGGACACGGAATCGGCCTGCTCGCCGCCGACCGCGCGTTCTGCGACGTCATCGGTCGGCCCTCGCTGCAACACACGAACGTACGCGAGGCGATCGACCGGCTCTGCGACACGGTCGAGGACCTCACCGCCCGGGCCAGGGAACAACGAGCCGTCCGCGGTGACATCACCGGAACCGACATCGTGCTGCTCCTCGGCGGCATCCACCAGACCGCCCAGCCGCTGCTGGACCGTGAACCGCGGGCGTGGGAACGCTTCCTGGAGATCGCGTTCGACGGACTGCGGGCCCGTGACCGCCCGGCTCTGCCGCATCCGCCCCCCGCCCAGCTGCGGATGGCGGACCCGTCGGGCGTCTCTGCACCGACGAGGACTTGACACTAAGTGGCACATCATCGGTGTGTTGTGAAATCATGCCGCAGCCTCTGTTTTGATCACGCCAGTCGACCGGCCGGGTACGGACGGGGGCGGGTAACGTCTGAGTCATGCCGTCGCGGCGGCTGCGGCTCCGGATTTTCGTCGGCGTGGGGGTCGCTCCATGGATCATGTCGTTGGCCCGGTACCGCTCGCCGAGTCGCTTGACGAACGGCGCCACCTGCTGGACGTCGCCTGCCGCGCGCTCGGCAGCCGCGTCGCGGCCGAACGCGTCGTCGACGAGGCCTACCGGCGGTGGTACCGCCTTACCGATCCGGAGCGGGTCCGGATGCCGTCCCCCCGCGTCTGGCTCACCCAGGTCGTGGACGAGGCGTGTCTGATGCGACCCGCGCCAGCCCGGCCCGGTGGGGAGGAACGGGAGATCCACGCCCTGCGGGCGCTGTGCGACGAGGACGTAGAACCGGTCGAGCGGGCCCAGTCGAGTGTGAGTGCGTGGCGCGCGCGGCCTGTGTCGGCGCGTCGCGAGCATGAGATCACTGTTTCCGTGCGGCAGGCGTGCAGCGATCAGGACGGCCCCCGACTGCGGTCGCTGCTGGCCCCCGACGCGACAGCCTTCTTCGACAGCGGCGGCAAGATCCGGGCACTGACCCGGCCCGTCCGCGGCGACGAGCAGGTCACCCGCAGCCTGTTGGTCCTGCTGGCTGGACAGCGGCGTGTGACGCTGTGCACCGGATCGGTGAACGGGCGCACCGGCCTCGTCGCCCGGTGCGACGACCAGGTCGCCGCGGTGCTGACCCTCGACATCGCGGACTCGCTGGTCGTTCAGGTCTGGGCGGTTCTCAACCCCGACAAGCTGCGTAGCTGGAACCGTTCCCTTCCTGGGTGAGCCCGTGCCACAGCGTCCACGGGCCGCAAGGGCAGGGGCGCGTAGTGGGCGCGGGATCCGAGGAAGGCGGCGATCTTGTCGGAGGTGAACACCCACAGAACCCGGTGGATCCCCCGCCGTGTGGCGGCGATGGTCATGAAGGTGGCGGGCCGGCCGTCCCGGTACAGCAGAACCCCGGCGCGCCCGTTGGCCTGTACGGGCACGATCTCGACCGTCGGCCAGAAGCGTGCCGAGGCGGTCGACAGGTTCGCCACCCGGGCACGACCGACCACGGGTACGCGGGCCGCGCCGCGCAGCCCGTTGCCGTCGGACAGACTGACCGCGTCGGGCGTCAAGATCGCTTCCAGCGAGGCCACGTCCCCTTCCTGGGCGGCCGCGACGAAAGCATCGAGCAGTCTGCGGTGCTCCTGGATGTCGACACTGTCCCGCTCGTCGTCCGTGAGGTGCTTGCGCGCCCTGCTCACGATCTTCCTGGCGTTGACCGGGGTGAGGCGCAGTATCTCCGAGATCTCCGCGTAGCCGTACTCGAAGGCCTCCCTCAGCACGTAGGCGGCCCGTTCGGTGGGTGTGAGCTTCTGCAGGACGAGGAGCAGGGCGAGTTCCAGGGCCTCGGCTCGTTCAGCGCCGGCCACCGCGTCGATGCTGGTGTCGATGGGCTCGGGCAGCCAGGGTCCGATGTAGGTCTCGCGGCGCACGCGGGCGGACTGCGCCACGTTGATGGCCAGCCTCGTCGTCGTGCTCGACAGGAACGCCGCAGGGCTGACCACCGTCGAACGGTCGGTCCGCTGCCAGCGCAGCCACGCCTCCTGCACGACGTCCTCGGCTTCCGTCGCACTGCCCAGGACGCGGTAGGCGATACCGAAAAGCCGGGGCCGCAGTTCCACGAAGGTGGTGACGGCCTCGGCCAGGTTCCTGTCCGCAGGAGGTGCCTCTGGATGCATGTCCCTCTGACTCCATTCCTCCGGGGGCCGGGCTGTCGGAATGCGGCCACGAGGCGCTCACAGACCCGGCGATCGTCTCCCCTCGACGACCGAGGGACCAAGGACGCTGTGACAGTGTTTTGTGGAGCACTTTCAGTGGCGTGGATGCGGAATCGGCCTTGCGCACCGGCTGATCTACGGCAGCGTACAAAAAGTAGGCCTGCCGTTCCTCGGGGCTTGGAACGACAGGCCCAGGAAGACGCACTTACTTACTGCTGCTGGGCGAGCCAGTCGACGAAACGGGTCTCGCCGATGCGGGCGTCCGGGCCGGGAAGCAGTGTGGTCTCCTGCAACTCGGCGCCGAAGTACGGGGCGTGCACATCGGCGACGACCGTGCGCGGGTCGTTCTTGGCGGCCAGGCCCTTGCGGATCAGCTCGTCCAGCTGGAAGGTCTCGGGACCGGCGACCTCGACTACACCGTTGACCGGAGTGCCCACGGCGGTGCGGCCCACGGTGGCGGCGACGTCGTCCGAATAGACAGGTTGGATCTTCACCGGGGCCAGCTTGACGGTGTCACCCTCGGTCGCCGATTCGGCGATGCCCTTCATGAACTCGAAGAACTGCGTGGCATGCACGATCGACCACGGGATCCCGGAGGCCTTGATCAGTTCCTCCTGCGCCTGCTTGGCACGGAAGTAGCCGCTCTCCTGGAGCCGTTCCGTACCCACCACCGACAGGGCGACGTGGTGGGTGACACCCGCGTTCGCCTCAGCCTTGAGGAGGTTGGTGGTTGAGGTACGGAAGAACTCCATGACGGCGTCGTCCGCGAAGGAGGGGGAGTTGGAGACGTCGATCACGACGGCCGCGCCCTCCAGCACCTCGGCCAGGCCCTCGCCCGTCAGCGTGTTGACGCCGGTGTTCGGGGCGGCCGCCACCGCCTCGTGGCCGTGTTCGTTGAGCTTGCTGACGACCTTCGAGCCGATCAGTCCGGTGCCGCCGATCACTACGACCTTCATGGGGACGTTCCTTTCACTCGTTCTCATCTGCCTGCACGAGGTATGACCAGGAATTGATCGGCGCTGTGACACCTTTCTAGAAATTACGGAAATATTCTCCCGGGCATGGTGATGCCTATTCGACGAGCTTTCCGTCCGCCGAGACGTCCTCCATCAGGGCCGCGATCTCGTCGGGGACAGGGCTGATGGGCTCGCGGGTGATGCCGTCGGTCGGGGACCAGACGAGGTTCACCTGCAACGCCGGATCCATGTCGGGGTAGTCGCTGCGGTTGTGGCATCCGCGCGTCTCGCGCCGCTCCAGCGCCGCTTCCAGTGTGGCCCTCGCCGCCAGTGCCGAAGACTTGAGGTCGAAGGCGTGGGCGAGGTCCTGGAAGCCCGCGATGTCCGGATGGACGCCGACGCTCTCCATGCGCTTCTCGATAGCGTCCAGCTCCGTCAGCCCGGTGCGAAGTCCCTCCTCGTCGCGGACCACGCCAGCGTGCTCGGTCATGGTGTTGCGGATCGCGCGCTGCAGGGCGCGCACGTTCTCAGGTCCGTCCGCGGCGAGCAGGTCGTCGACCTCTGCACGCGCCCGGGCCACCGCGGCGGCCGAGCGCGGCTGCGCGGTCAGGGACTTCGAGTAGGCGGCGGCCGCTTGTCCGGTGATGCGGCCGTACACCAGCAGCTCGATGAGGCTGTTGCCGCCGAGCCGGTTGGCGCCGTGCAGTCCGCTTGAGGCCTCACCGATGGCGTACAGGCCCCGCACGTCCGTGCTGTGGTCCTCGGGGCGGACCCACACACCGCCCATCGAGTAGTGCGCGGTGGGCGCGACCTCGATGGGATCCCGGGTGATGTCCAGCATCTGCAAGTCCAGCAGTGTCTGGTAGACGCGGGGAAGCCGGTTCATGATGGTCTGCCGGGGCAGGTGGGAGACGTCGAGCCACACCCCGCCGTTGGGCGTACCGCGGCCTTCCTTGATTTCGGTGTAGGAGGCGAGGGCGACCCTGTCGCGTGTGGACAGCTCCATGCGTACGGGGTCGTAGCGGTTCATGTACCGCTCGCCGAGCGCGTTGCGCAGGATGCCGCCCTCGCCGCGGGCTGCCTCGCTCACCAGGGTCCCGGCCGCGTTCTCCGGTTCGATGATGCCGGAGGGGTGGAACTGGACGAGTTCCGGGTCGCGCAGCCGGGCTCCGGCCTCCGCGGCCAGCCGGAAGGAGTCGCCGGTGTTCTCGTCGCGCCGTGAGGAGGTGCGCCGCCAGATCCGGGTGTGGCCGCCGGCCGCGAGGATGACGGCGTCCGCGTGCACGAGGTAGCGCCTGCCGTCGGCAAGGCCGAAGCCGTAGGCGCCGAATACGGCCCCGTCGCTGACCAGGAGACGGGTGATGTAGACGTTGTCGAGCACCGGTATGTCCAGCTGATTCGCGCGGCGGATGAGCGTGCGCTGGATCTCCAGGCCCGTGTAGTCGCCCGCGAAGGCGGTGCGGCGGAACTTGTGGGCGCCGAAGAAGCGCTGGGAGATCCGGCCGTCCTCCTCCCGGGCGAAGGCCATGCCGTAGCGTTCCAGGTCGTCGATACCGAGGGCGGCTCCCCGGGTGACGATCTCGGCGGTACGTGGGTCACCGAGGAGGTAGCTCTCCTTGAGGGTGTCGGCGGCGTGCTGCTGCCAGGTGTCCTCGGGGTCCATCGTGGCCAAGGCCGCATTGATCCCGCCGGCGGCGAGAGAGGTGTGGGTGTCCTCCTTGGGTCGCTTGCCGACTGCGAGGACATCGACGCCGGCCTCGGCCAGCTCGATGGCCGCGCGCAGGCCCGCTCCGCCGGTGCCGATCACCAGCACTGTGGTGGAAAGACGTTGTTCGGTGGCAACCACGATTGCTCCCATCGCTCAGGGTGGTCACCTGCTACGACCAGGTGGAGTGACGGTTTGTGACACCGCCGCCCCGGGCCCGTGTCACACCCCGGCGGCCGGGTCGGTCATACCGCACACCGGCGGGGCGCACGAAGGCATGCGGTCCGCAACCGGCCGGCGAAGGGGAGGCGGGGACGATGACCTACGTCATCGCGGAGCCGTGCGTCGACGTCAAGGACCGGGCGTGTGTGATCGAGTGCCCGGTCGACTGCATCTACGAGGGCGAGCGGACGCTGTACATCAATCCCTGGGAGTGCGTCGACTGCCACGCCTGCGAGCCGGTCTGCCCGGTCGAGGCCATCTTCCACGAGGACGACCTGCCGGCACAGTGGGCGCAGTACCGGTCCGTGAACGCCGAGTACTTCCGCGACGCGCCGGGGGAGGGCACCGGGCGGGCCGCCCGGGCCGACCATCGGGTGGTCGCGGCCCTGCCCCCGCAGCACGCGGTCAAGAACGACCTGTCCGGATTCGCCGCGCGCAAGGAGGAGGCCGCCGACGCCGACCTGTGGTTCCCGTGGTGAATCGCCCGGGCCCGGTGCGGCGGGCCGCGGGCCCGGGCGCGCGACGGACCGGCGGGTCAGGCACCCAGGGACGGCGTGCAGGGGTGCGGGTCAAGCCCCCAGGGACAGGACGTAGGGGTTCAGCTTGACCGGGTTCATCACCCACATGATGCGCTCGATGCCGGCCTCGGACGCGTCCACGCACAACAGGGCCACCGGGGCGTTGTCCCGTTCGACGAGCACGGCGGGCCGGCCGTTGGCCTCGACGAACCGGGTCTCGGCATCCGGCCAGAACCGCGGGGCGAAGGCGGCCAGGTATCGCGAGACGTGATCGCGGCCCATGACGGGGATCCTGGACGCGCCGCGGATGCCGCCGCCGTCCGAATAGCTGACGACGTCCGAGGTCAGCAGGTTCTCCAGGACGGAGAGATCTCCCGTGCGCGCGGCGGAGAGGAAGCCTTCGAGCAGACGCCGGTGGGCCGCGGGGCTGACGCGCTCCTTGCGCTCGGCGCCCAGGTGCTTGCGCGCCCGGCTTACCAGCTGCCGAGCGTTCGCGTCGCTGGTCTCCAGGATGTCGGCGACCCGCTGGTAGGGGTAGTCGAACGCCTCCCGCAGCACGTAGGCGGCGCGTTCGATCGGGTTGAGCTTCTCCATCAACAACAGCACCGCCAGCTCGACCGCCTCGGCGCGTTCCGCCCCCAGGTGCGGGTCCTGGGTGGTGTCGACCGGCTCGGGGAGCCAAGGACCGACGTAGGACTCCCGGCGCACCCGCGCGGACTGGGCCAGGTTGATCGCGAGGCGGGTGGTGACCGTGGTCAGGAAGGCGGCTGGTTCATGGATCTGCGCGCGGTCGGTGTTCTGCCATCGCAGCCAGGCGTCCTGGACTATGTCCTCGGCCTCGACGGCACTGCCGAGGATGCGGTACGCGATGCCGAACAACCGGGGTCTCGCCGACAGGAAGTCGTCGAGACCGCGGTCGAACGAGTCGGGGTGGGCGCCAGCGCGCATGGGTCGTCCCTTCTGGCTTTGCGCCCTACATGTTACGCGCGAGGGGGAAAAGTACGCGCTGCGGGCCGCATCCGCTCACGCTATCTCTTTCGCGATTCCCGGTCACACGGTGGCAGTCGTCGCGCCCGATCCGCCAGATTTGCCCTCGGGCGGCTGCCCGCCCCATGCTCCCGAAGACCGCGGTCGACGGGTGAAAGGACTGTGCGAGGAGGCCGGTTGTCACACATGCGTCCGGTCCCCGGTCACCAGTGACGAACGATGTTCACGCTTACGGAAGGTGCAACACAGTGTCGGACAACATGACAGCACACGACCACTCCGCCCACGGCCACCACGGGCACGGCGACCAGGAGGGGACCGCCGGCTGGATGACGGCGGCAAAGGTGCTCCAGGACGCCGCACCGATCACCGTCCCGGAGGGGGCGTCCGCGATGACCATTCTCGTCGAGTGGGAGCCGGGCGACCCGGGCACGCCCCCGCACCGGCACTCCGGCCCCGCCTTCGGCTACGTCGTCGAGGGCGCGGTCCGTTTCGAGCTCGAGGGCGAGCCCGAGCGCGTGGTGGAGGCGGGCGGCACCTTCTGGGAGCCCGGCGGAGACGCCATTCACTACCAGGACGGCAATGCACTTTCCGACGCGCGGACACGGTTCGTGGTGACCATGATGTGTGCTCCGGGCAAGCCCATGCTGGAACTGGTCGACGAGAAGGAACTGGCGGAGCGCGCCCACCTGCGGGCACCGCGTCCCACCGCCTGACCAGGCACGGACCCAGCATGGGAACGCCCCTCGTCCTGGTGCACTGCCTGCTGACGCTGCTGTTTGTGGCAGTGCTCCTGCATGGGCTGGCGCGGGTCGTCGGGTCTCCCAGGACCGGGTTCCGTGTCCGGGTGGACCGGCTGTTGGCCGCCGTCATGGTCGCGTCCATGGCGGCGATGCCCTGGATCGACGTCCGCGCGGGGCCCGCTGCCGTCGTCGGCGGATTCTTCACCGCCGGCGCGGTGTGGATTCTCCTGCCTGTCGGCCGTCGGGAGGCCGGGAGCAGAGCGGCGATGGCCCACCGGCTGCCGCACGCGGCCGGTATGGCAGCGATGGCCTGGATGCTGAGCATGCCGCACACCGGGACCGGACCGGCGCACGCACACCCGGGGTCGGCTGCGCACTCCACCGGGCCCGGCGCTCCGGGCGCTGGTGTCCCCCTCGGCGGCTCCGTGATCACGCTGTCGTTGGCCTCCTGTCTGCTGGCGTATGCGCTGTGGTCGCTGACCCGCCCCATGCCCTCGCTGCGCTCGGCCGTGAGCGCGGCGCGCAGTGCCGCGGCGGCAACGCCGTCACAGCACGTGGGTGAAGGGGCGATGGCGCTCGGGACGGCCGTGATGCTGGTCCTGCCCCACTGAGTGCGGGGAAGAAGAACGGGCGCGCGCCCGGCACCGCGAAGGCGCGGCGGCCCGCGGGCATGCGCTGAGTGACCGCGGACCACCGCGCCGGACGGTCGGAGCGACGGTCGTCGCCCTGCCGAGGGGTGGGCGCCGCTCACGGTAGGCCCGCGCGAGGAGGCGAGCGCCGTTCAGGACGGCCCCTCGTACACCGCCTTGCTCCGCATCAGGAAGTCGGAGAGATAGCTGTCGTGGGGGACGCCCGGCGACATCCAGTGGGTCGGCTGATCGCCGAAGTACACGTTGGCGATGCTGGGTTCCGCGATCAGGGCCTCCCACAGATCCCGGTCCCGGGTCAGTGCCGACAGCACCAGCGTGTTGCGCAGCGGCGCCATGCCGTCCGCGCGGGTCCAGGGGGCGACCCACACGCAGGGGAAGGGCAGTTCGGTGCGCAGTTGAGGGGCGCGGGCGCTCGCGGTCTGGTGCACGGCGGGGCGCAGCACGGCGCTGCCGTCTCCGAGGTCGTCGGCGATCCCGTCGCTGCCGAGCCAGGCGTGCGTCCCGGCCGCCACCGCTTTCAGATACGCGCTGAGGGCTCGCGCCCGCTCCTTCGGACACACCGGCAGACGGGCCCTCTCGTCTTGCGGGGGAAGGCTGGGCAGGACGGCCAGACGTGCCGCGAGGGCTTCGGCGAGCGGGGCCGGGTCGCCCTCGACGAGGATGGCGGTGGCGTTGACGCACGCGGTGCCGCTCTCGCCGGCGACGGACGCGACGAGGGCGTCCAGGTGACCACGCCAGTCGGTGTCCGCGGTAATGAGGATCTTCGACCGTCCCGGCCCCTGCGGAAGGATCCTCGCGTCGTGCGCGTACTTGGCCACCGCGTCGTCGCCGCCGTAGACCACGGCCCGGTCCGCGCCGTGTACGAGCGTGTCGGCGGTCGCGTGGTCGCTGGGCAGCAGCATGAGCTGGTCGTCCCGGATTCCCGCCTGACGCAGTGCCGCGACGAGCCGGTAGGGGGTAAAGGGCTCGCGCCTGGACGGGCGCACGGCGACGCGGTAACCCAGCGCCAGCGCCTCCAGCCAGACACGGTGTACGCCGGGATGGTTGCCGGACGCGTTGACGGCGAACACGTCGCCCTGACGCGCCCACACCGTGTGCGTCTCATGCAGGACGTGGTCGCTGAGGTCGCGGGCGGCGCCGCGCGGCCTTCCACGGTCGGCGGACGAGGCGGCGTGCCGAACGAAGCGCGCCGTGCCCCGGGTCGCGGCGCGCACCACGGCGAGCGGTGTGCCCGAGGTCCGGCTGACGTGACGTTCGTATTCCCGGACGCTCAAGCCCCCCACGGTGCCCGCGGCGAAGGCCTCCCCGGCGGTGGCGAACACGGTCTCCAGGTCGGCCGCGGCGATCGGCGGCGCTTGGCGCAGGGCGTCGATCGCCCGAACCACGTACAGCGGGGGGACCAGACTCAGCCGCGCGATCGGCGCACCGGCCACGTCGGTCACTGTGCTCGGCACACGTGTGCGGTAGGTGCCCCGCGGGCCCAGGGCGTCGAGGTGCAGCGGCTCGGTGGTCGCTACGGGGGCCATCAGTAGACACCCTCGATGACCGTCTCACCCTCGACCGCGGGAACCGGCGCGACGTCGGCGACGGCGTCCCCGACGTGGCCACCAGCCGAGCGGACTCGCAACGCGGTGTCCCGCTCCCTGTTGTTGGGGATCAGCATGGACTTGCTGACATGGCTCACCACCACCTGGCCCCGCTCGCCCTCCGCCACCTGTTGCCCGGTGTCGGGATCCACGATGCTCAGGAAGACGTACGGCGAGACGGGGTCGAACACACACGGCTCCGACGCCGTGAGACCGACCCGCTCCAAAAGCGCGGTCAGCATCATGGTGTTGCCGTACATACCGATCAGTGGCACGTCGGGAAACACCTCGGTCCGCAACAGGTCCCGGGTGTCGGGATCCATGTGGGTGCCGCCCCAGATGATCGCCTGGGCTCTGCCGTTGATGACCTCCACGAGGTCGCTGTCCCGGGCGAAGCGCTCCAGCATCGGGGTGGTGGCGGCTATGACACCGATGTCCTGGCCGAGCAGGATGCGCCGGCACTGGTCCACGAGATGGTCGGTGTAGGCGTCGACCTCGTTGCGACGGCCCGCGGCGATGAGCTTCTTGACCCAGCGGGGATCCATGTCGACCCCCAGCCCGGGGCTGCCGAGACTTGCCGCGGCCTGATGCAGTACATCGCCCACGAGGTGCGGGCCGGTCGGCGCCACGGTCAGCCACAGCGCGCCGACCGGCAGTGCGTGGTCCCGTAGCCGGCGGGTCACCTGCTCGCTGCCGTGCCGCGCCCAGTCGTCCATCTGCACGACCCGCTTGGGTGCCCCGGTCGTGCCGCCGCTCTCGAACACGTGCAGCGGTCGGGCCTGCGGACCGTAGCCGCGGGGGACGAGATCGGACACCTGCACATCGCGCAGCTCGCCCGTCAGATCGGGAAAGAGCGCCAGGTCCGCCACGCCCTTGACGTCGTGGCGGGGGTCGAAACCGAGCCGGTCGGCCCGTTCCAGCCAGTACCGGGACCCCGTCTCGGGAGCGAAGTGCCACTGCATGGCCGCCCTGACGTAGTCGTCGGGGTCCACCCCGTCGAAGGGTCCGGCGTCCAGAACGGTGAATGAGCCGATCGGCATGGAACCGCCTTTCTCGAAGTCGCTGAGGGCGGACGCGTGAGAGCCGCGCGTCCCGGGCGGTCCCGCAGGCCCGACCCGCTCCCGCAGAGAAGACCGAGGGGTGCAGGCGTATGTGACAGCCCCGCGGAAAAACGGCAGCGCCCCAGGCACCGGCACACGTCACAACGGCCCGTGTCTCCCGGTCTGATGAGTGGGCCACGCTGACCGGCGGTGCGCCGAGGGCGAGGGAGAGGGACATGCGACAGAGACTGCGGATCGTTCGCGTCGACCAGGACGACGAGCCCCGTGTGGCCGCTCTGCACCGCCGGTGCTCCGCCGCCGCCCGGTGGCACCGCTACCACCGGGCCATGGGCGACCCCGACATCTACCTGGGGCGATTGCTGTCCCGACCCCACTCGGTGCACCTGGCGGTGCAGGACTCGCGAGAGCAGCTCGTCGCGATAGGGCATCTGCTGTCGGACGACGGTGATGCCGAGGCGGCGCTGCTGGTGGAGGACACCTGGCAGAACAGGGGGCTGGGCACCGGGCTACTGAAAGAACTCGGCCGGTTCGCCGTCATGTTGGGCGTACCTGAGGTCTACGGCGTCATCCACCCCGACGACGCCCGCATGGCCGCCGTGCTGCACCGCACCGGCGTACCGCTGCGCACGGTCCTGGAGACGGGCAGTGCGACGACGGTCCGGGCCCGGACGCAGGACATCAGCCTCGCCCTCGCATGCTCGTCAACGCGACGTGGGTGGTGGCAACGCGGCGCTGGAAAGCACCGTGTGTCGGGATCGGCCGCACGCCCATGGGCCCCTGAAGCCGGAGTTCAGCGGGCTCTCCGGCGCTCCTTCCAGGATGCGTCGCCTATTTGCTGAGCTCGCACAGTGCAACACGTGTGACAACATAGAATGAGATAGTGTTTTCGGCTGTCGCTCGACGGCGGGTGTTTCTCCCTGCGGTTCGATGCGAGCGGCTACGAGCGAGGGGAATGCCATGGCCGAGCTGTTTTATGACACCGACGCCGACCTGTCCATCATCCAGGGCCGCAAGGTTGCGGTCATCGGTTACGGCAGCCAGGGTCATGCCCACGCGCTGTCGCTGCGTGACTCGGGTGTGGACGTGCGCGTGGGGCTCCACGAGGGTTCCAAGTCCTGGACGAAGGCCGAGGAGCAGGGCCTGCGTGTGGTGACGGTGACGGAAGCCGCTGCCGAGGCCGACGTGATCATGATCCTCGTCCCGGACCCGCTCCAGGGCGAGATCTACAAGCAGCACATCGCCCCGAGCCTGAAGGACGGAGACGCGCTGTTCTTCGGACATGGTTTCAACATCCGCTTCGGCTTCATCAAGCCGCCGCCGAACGTGGACGTATGCATGGTCGCCCCCAAGGGTCCGGGCCACCTGGTGCGTCGCCAGTACGAGGAGGGCCGCGGCGTTCCGTGTCTGGTGGCGGTCGAGCAGGACGCCACAGGAAGTGCCTTCCCGCTGGCCCTGTCGTACGCCAAGGGCATCGGTGGCACCCGTGCGGGTGTCATCAGGACGACCTTCACCGAGGAGACCGAGACCGACCTGTTCGGCGAGCAGGCCGTGCTCGCCGGTGGCGTGTCCGCCCTGGTCAAGGCCGGCTTCGAGACGCTGACCGAGGCGGGATACCAGCCGGAGATCGCCTACTTCGAGTGCCTGCACGAGCTGAAGCTGATCGTGGACCTCATGTACGAGGGCGGCCTGGAGAAGATGCGCTGGAGCGTCTCCGAGACCGCCGAGTGGGGCGACTACATCACCGGCCCGCGCATCATCACCGACGCCACCAAGGCCGAGATGAAGCAGGTTCTCGCCGAAATCCAGGACGGCTCATTCGCCGAGAACTGGATGGCCGAGTACCACGGCGGTCTGAAGAAGTACGCCGAGTACAAGCGGCAGGACTCCGAACTGCTGTTGGAGACCACCGGCAAGGAGCTGCGCAAGCTGATGAGTTGGGTCAATGACGAGGAGCACTCGTGATCGTGCGGGCCGCCACGGGCGGGGACCGGTGACGGTCTCATGACGGTGCTACATGTCACCCTGCTCGGCGGGCTCCGCGAGATGGCCGCCCTACCACTGCCCGCGGCGGAAGCCGCGCAGGGCACACGGTCGCTGCGCCGCTTCGTCCTGGAACTCCACGTGCCGCACGAACGGCGGCCGGCCCTGGATGCCGAACTGCAGGCTGCCGCCGCGCCGGACGGGAAGTACCTGCAAGGCACCGACGCGATGTGGCGCGTGGTGGAGGTCTGGACCGTCGTGGCCCACGGTCTGCGGGCCGGGATCCACCGGTATCGGGTGGAGATCGACGAGGTGGAGGACACCGCGCAGGCCGACACCCCTGCTGTGGGCGAAGGCGCGTCAGCCGAGACGGGCAAGCTGCCCGCCGTCGAGAGCGCCGACGTCAGGCAGCTCAAGCTGGCCGTCCTGGTACTGCCCGTCTCGGACGTCGACCGGGCGAAGTCGTTTTACGAGGCCGTCGGGTTCCGACTGGATGCTGACCGTGCCATCGACGCCTCCTATCGCGTGGTGCACATGACGCCCCCGGGATCGGCGTGCTCGATCCTGTTCGGGACCGGAGTCACCACGGCCGCCCCAGGCTCGGTGCGGGGCCTGCACCTCGTCGTCTCCGACATCGAGCAGGCCTGCCGGGAACTCGACGCGAGGGGCGTGGTGACCGGCGGAATCTTCCATGACACGAGCGGTGTGTTCCACCGCAGCACCGATGAGAAGCGGGTCGAGGGACCCGACCCGCAGCGTCGCGACTATCACTCCTACGCCGAGTTCAGCGACCCGGACGGCAACGAATGGGTGCTTCAGGAGGTGCCGGCACGGGACTGAGGAGCTCGTGCAGTGTTCAACCGCGAGGGAGGGCGTCCTCCGGGGATCCGGAGCGACGCTCACCTGCGCCGTGTGTCGTCGCGGTGCCGCGCAGGGTCTGGAGGGACTCGGCGATGGACGCGATACGCGTGTTCACGACGTGAACGGCCTCCTGGAGCTGGCGCAGCCGCCCCTCGAGAGCCGTCGCCTCGGCCGTGAGCGACGCCGCGACCGTGGCGGGGTCCGCCTGAAGATCAACGCCTTGGGACATCTTCCTGGTCCTCCTCGGGTCGTGCCGGACACCAATCCCCGTACTGACCGGACAAGGGGCGCGCTTGTGACAGCCGGAGGCGTAGTACCCGCAGTGGGGCGGGTGGCCCGGGGCGGGCTGCGGCTGACACGTCCTGGGGTCAGCAGGCTTCCAGGGGTCAGCAGGCTTCCAGGGCGAAGTCGCCCAGGACGCGCTCTCGTATTCGCCGCACCTCGGCGTGATCGGGTTCCACGGGCACCTGGCCGCGGGCGTCCCGCTCGGAGGCGCTATTGGCCCGGCGCACCGCTGTGCACAGGGCTTCCGCGCCGTCCGGCGCCTCGCCGACGACGTAGTACAGCCAGACGATCCGGGAGTCGTTCGACCGGCACGGCAGCCCGACCAACCAGGTACGGGAGTCTCTGGGTGTGCTGAACATGAGGTCTCATCTCCGTTCTCTGCCGGCGGCGATGGTGGAAAAAGTGGGTGGGGCTCCGCGAGGAGTTCCGCCCTTTCTTCATTGACTGGACAGCGCCCCGGTTCGTGACAGCCAATCGCCTGTTGCAGCCCCCCTCAACTGCCTTGGCGCGGCTCGCAGATGGAGATCTTGGTGTCACAGACACGCGTGTGCCCCTGTCTCAAGAGCGAACAGATCGGTCCAGGCAGGAGAAAAAGGGTGTGCGTTCTGCGAGCCGCCGACACTCGTGCGTGGAGCCGCCATCGCCTCTCGCCGCACGAAAGACGACACATGAGCATCCCCCTGCCGACGCCAGACGTTCCGGTCGTCGATCGCTGTGGCGGACAGCGGGCTCGGGAGGCCCGTCCCCGAGGGGACTTCTCCTTCTGCCGCGACCTCCGCGTGGTTCTGCTATCCCAGGACATACAGGACGCGGTCCACGTCCGGCGGCTGCTTCCGAACCGGCTGGCCGATGCGCTGGTCTGGCACACGAGCGTCGAGGAAGGATGCCGCACGTCCGGCACCCACGGCCCGCTGTGCGTTCTGGTAGGCAGCACACCGGCCGGCCGGACGTTGGCCGACGTCGTCACCCGGGTACGCCGCCACGCCCCCGACGCGACCGTGCTCGTTCTTGAGGGCACGTATGCGTCCCACGCCTTCCGCTCTGTCGCTGGCTCGGTGCAGGGCCGGGCCGACCACCGCCGGAGCGCTCCCGACGAGTTCTGCCGGAAGATCTGGGTGGCGCTGCAACGTGCCGTCGCGGGGCGCACCGTGGCGGGCGAGGAGATCGCGCGGGACAACGCCCTGCTGGAACGGGGCCTGCTGCCCGACCTGACGCTGCGGGCGGACGGCTTCACGACCGCCTTCCACTACGCGCCGGGTCGCGCGCACACTTTGCTGGGCGGTGACTTCTGCGATGTGGTGCGCGGCGACGACGGCAGCGCCCACGTGGTCATGGGCGATGTGTCCGGGCACGGTGCCGCCGCGGCCGCCCTCGGTATCCACCTGCGCCTGGCATGGCGCACGGCAGTGCTGTGCGGGCAGAGCCAGCTGGATCAACTCCATCTGCTCGAACGCATCCTGACCGAGGAACGAGCGGAGGAGGAGACCTATGCGACCGTGGTGTCCCTGGTCCTGTCGCCCCACCGCCGCACCCTGCGGACGGTCACCGCCGGCCATCCGGGCTTCCTGCACCGGCACAGGGGAGAAGTCCGTTGGGTGGAGCCGCCGCCAGGTCTCCCGCTGGGACTCTTCCCCGGGCAAGGGGACTGGCGGGAGAGCGAGATGGCGATGCAGGACGGGGACGGCATCGTGCTCTTCACCGACGGACTCTACGAAGGTCCTACGGCCGGTGGACGGCTCGGGGAGGAGGGCTTGCTGAGGCTGGCCGGTCGGCTCGCGCGTCTGGAGGCGCAAACGTTCGTCGATGCCTTGGTAGGCGGCGTATCGCTGCTGGCCGCCCCGTTCGGGGGGCTACGTGACGATGTGGCGGTGCTTCACTTGTCCTGCGACGGAGGGGGCGGGGGTTGATGTTCTGCCGACCGGGAGCACCGGCCCGGCCCACGGACGAGCCGGTTCCCGCCGGGGAAGGGGTGGGAACCGGCTGGCAAAGGTCCCCGGCCGGGGCATTTCGACTCTCGACCTAGTCGAGGGCCTGGTGATGGGCGAAGCGTGACACCAGCGGCGGCTCCATCAGCCAGCCGTGAGCCCGGCCGTGCCGTGCGTTGGTGGTGTCGGCGGTTTCGCGCAGCAGGGCGAAGGCCGTCACCGCGCCGATGGCCAGCAGGCCCGCGCACAGGGGCATGGCCCGATCGAACGCCGTGTCGAAGGAGTCGGGGGAGCGGTACGCGTCCGGGCTCATGCCGACCAGCAGCGGTAGTGCGGCCACGGAGACCAGCCCGGCCGCGCGCGCGGCCGCGTTGTTGATTCCGCTGGCCAGGCCCGCGTCGGCGGCCTCGACCGAGGCCAGCAGCGTCACGCTCAGCGGAGCGACCATGATGACCATGCCCGTCCCCATCACGAGCAGGGCGGGCAGAACGTCGGTGGAGTAGGAGGCGTGTGTGCCCACCCGCGTCGTCATCACCATGCCCGCCCCGCACACCACAGGGCCGACGGTGAGCGGGATGCGCGGTCCCAGGCGTTGGGCGAGCGTCCCGGAGCGGGCGGAGAACAGCAGCATCAGTACCGTGCTCGGCAACATGGCGGCGCCCGCCGCCAGTGCCGAGTAGCCGGCGACGATCTGCAGTTGCAGAGCGGTCAGGAAGAAGAACCCGCCCAGCCCGGCGTAGACGCACAGGGTGATCAGGTTGATGGCCGTGAACGGCCGCGACGAGAAGATCGACAGGGGCATCATCGGGTCGCTGCTGCGCCGCTCCACCAGCAGGAACGCGGCCGCGGCCGCGATACTGCCCGCGGCGGCGGCAAGGGCGACGGGCCCGCCGGAACGGGCTTCGGTCAGCGCGTAGGTGGCCAGAGCGAGCGTCAACGCGCCCAGCGCCGCTCCGGCGAGGTCGAAGCCCCGCCGGGACCGGCTGTGGAGACCGGCCGGGACGGTGGGCTGACGAGGCCTGCCGACGGACTCCGGGACGTGTCGCATTGCCAAGGGCACGCACAGCAGCGCCGGGGGGATCGTCAGCAGAAAGGTCCAGCGCCAGCCGGGGCCGTCGACGAGCCATCCGCCGAGAAACGGCCCGAGTGCCGCCCCGATGCCGCCGAACCCGGACCACAGGCCGATGGCGCGCGGCCGGTCGTCCGGGTGGAAGGAGGCTTCGATGATCGCCAGTGAGCCGGGGGTGAGCAGCGCTCCGCCGACGCCCTGGAGCGCGCGGGCGGCGATGAGTGTGGTCGTGTCGGGAGCCAGTCCGCACAGCAGGGACGCCGCAGCGAACCAGATGATGCCCAGGACGAAGATCCGGCGTCGGCCGAAGCGGTCGCCCAGGGATCCGCCCAGCAGTATGAGCCCCGCCAGGGTCAGCATGTAGGCGTTCACGGTCCACTGGAGTGCCGCGAGGTCGGCGTCGAAGTCGTCGCCGATGTGCGGTAGCGCGACGTTGGTGACGGTCGAACCGAGCAGCACCACGCTGGAGCCGAGGACGGTAGCCAGAAGGGTCCATCGGCCACGGGCGCTGGCGATACGCAGGAAGGCCGGGCCGCTCGCGGCGGGGGAGGGGTGCATGTCCTCTCCTTGGGACAGTGGGCCAAGAGGCGGCCGGTGCGTTCGTGCGGGCAGCGGGTGCGGCGGGCCGGACTTCTCGCCAACGCACGGGTGCGCTGGGTGGGGGCGGCGCGTATTGCCCGGGGTGCGGTGGCTCGCGGGTGGGCCTTCGCGTGGGCCCCGGGGTGCTGCGGTTCGGTGTGTGGCGTCGTGTGGACGCAGGGTGTCGAGGGTCCGTCTCCCGCCCGGTGGGCCGGGGCGAGCGGGAGACGGACCGTAGGCGTCCGGCGGGCCGGAGCGCGCGGGTCAGCCGAACATGCCGGGCTTGTAGCCGCCGGCGGGCTGTTGGTTGATGACGTTGATGCGGTTGTAGGCGTTGATGATCGCGATCAACGAGATCAGTGCCGCGAGCTGGTCCTCGTCATAGTGCTTCGTGGCGTCAGCCCAGGCCTCGTCCGACACCCCACCCGCCGCGTCGGCGATGCGGGTGCCCTGCTCGGTGACCTCCAGCGCCGCGCGCTCGGCGTCGGTGAAAACGGTGGCTTCGCGCCAGGCGGCGACCAGGTGCAGCCGCTGCTGGTCCTCACCCGCGGCGACGGCGTCCTTGGTGTGCATGTCGGTGCAGAACCCGCAGCCGTTGATCTGGCTGGCCCGGATCTTCACCAGCTCCTGGGTGGCGACGGGAAGCGCCGAGTGCACAGCGGCCCCGGCCGAGTTGAGGTGCTTCATGACCTTGCCCGCGAGAGCGTTGCCGAAGTAGTTGATGCGCGCGTCCATGTATGGATCCTGAGAGTCGAGTGATGGGAGATGAACTGACGTGAGGTTGCTGCGATTTCGGGGCCGTGGGCTCCGGGCTCGCCGTTACTGCTTGCTGCTCCAGTCCGCGAAGTGCGTCTCGCCGAGCTGTGCGTCGGGGCCGGGCAGCAGATCGGACTCCTTGAGGGCGGCGCCCCAGTAGAGACCCTTCGGGTCCGTCACGACCGTGCGGGGGTCGTTGTGGGCCGCGAGGCCCTTGCGGATGAAGTCCTCCAGGGTGAAGGTGTCGGGGCCGGCGACCTCGACGATTCCGTTGACCGGAGTGCCGACCGCCGTGCGGCCGACGGCCGCGGCCACGTCGCCTGAGAAGATGGGCTGGATCTTGATGGGGGCGACCGACACCGTTTCACCGCTGGTCGCCGAGTCCGCGAGGGTCTTGGCGAACTCGAAGAACTGCGTGGCGTGGACGATCGAGTACGGCACTCCGGAGTCCCGGATCATGTCCTCCTGGACCTGCTTGGCCTGGAAGTAGCCGGACTGCTGGAGGCGGTCGGTGCCCACGACGGACAGAGCCACGTGGTGTGTGACGCCGGCGGCAGCCTCCGCGGCGAGCAGGTTGGTGGTGGAGGCGCGGAAGAACTGCATCACCGCGTCGTCGTCGAAGGAGGGGGAGTTGGAGACGTCGACGACGACCGAGGCGCCCTTCAGGACGTCGGCCAGGCCTTCGCCGGTGACCGCGTTGACTCCGGTGTTCGGGGAGGCTGCCACCGCCTCATGACCGTGTTCGTTGAGCTTGGAGACGACCTTGGAACCGATGAGTCCGGTTCCGCCGATCACTACGACCTTCATGGACTTTCCCTTCACTGATCTCGCACGGTGCCCGGTGGGTCTGCGGCGACCTCGTCCGCGGCACCAGCCGCGATGGCTCGTACCCTCCTGACCAGGCGACCGCGGCATCTGTGACAGCGCGGCGCACAAAGATTTCGCGCCGCTGTCGATCGCCCTCACACGGCAGGTCCGGCATCGTCGGACGCGTCGCGCCGCGGCTCCGTGATTCCGGTCGGGGCGGGCCACAGGGGTGTGCTGCGCACGCCGGTCGTTGCGGACCACACCATGGCGTCCGGCAGGGCGGGCACGGCGCCGGAGCGGTCGGACCGGTGGTGGCAGTCCTGCGGCCCGAGCCGTTCCCGAGCACACTGGAGACTCGCCCGGGCGGCGAGCAGGGCGGATCTGAGGTCGTAGGCGTGCACCAGGTCAGAGAAGCCGCCGATGTCGATGTGCACGCCGATGTCCGCCGTCCATGCCTCGATCTCGTCGAGTGCGGCCAGTCCCGCGACGAGTCCGGCCTCGTCCCGGACCGCGCCAGCGTGGGCCGTCATCAGACGTCGTACCGCGCGCTGCAGAGCGCGGGCGTTGCGGTCGCCGTCGGCGGCCACCAGGCGGAGCACGTCGGCTTCCGCGGCGCGGGTCGCGGCGGGTGAGTGGCGTGGACCGGTGCGTGTGGCGGAGTACTCCACCGCGGCACGCCCGGCGATCCGCCCGTGGGCGAGGACTTCGGAGTGGGAGTCTTCTTCCGGCCGGTGCGGGCCGCCGACTGCTTCCCCGATCGCGAAAAGCCCGTCCACGTCGGTGCTGTGGTCCTCGGCCTCGACCCAGATGCCGCCCAGGGAGGTGCAGGCGGTCGGCACGACCTCGACAGGGTCGCGGGTGATGTCGAGCATCTGCAGTTCCCGTAGCATCCGGTGCAGGCGCGGCAGCCGCGCCATGACCGTGTCACCGGGCAGGTGGGACAGGTCCAGCCAGACGCCGCCGGACCGTGAGCCGCGACCTTCCTGGATCTCGGTGTAGGAGGCACGCGTGACGGTTTCCTGGGCGGAAAGCTCCATCCGCTCAGGGTCGTAGCGCGTCATGAACCGCTCGCCGAGGTTGTTGAGCAGCACGCCGCCCGCATGACGTGCGCTGTCGCTGATCGGCATGCCGGCGGCGTGGTACGGCTCGATCAGCCCGAAGGGGTGGAACCGCACCAGATCGGGATCGCGCAACCGGGCACCGGCCTCGGCGGCCAGCCGTAGGGGGCCGCCGGTGTTCTCGTGGCGGCGCGAGGACGTGTGCCGCCAGATGCGCGTGTGTCCGCCGGCGGCGAGGATCACTGCGTCGGCGTGCACGAGGTAGCGCGAGCCGTCGACGAGGCCGAATCCGTAGGCGCCGAACACCGTTCCGTTGTCGACCAGAAGCCGGGTGACGTACACGCGCGGCAGGACGGGGATGGCGAGTTGCCGCCCGCGCACACGCAGGGCCCGGTGCAGGTCCGGGCCGGTGAGGCGTGTGGCGGACGTGCTGTCGGTGCGGCCGGGGCGCCTGCCGCGGGGCTCGACGCCGTCGATGGGTTGCGCGGCGGCGCGCGGCGTCATCCGCTCGCCAGGCAGAGCGGCCGGTAAGCGGCTCTGCCGCGACGTGTCAGCCGAGTGCCGCTCCCCGGTGCCGCCGAGGCGGGCAGGGGCGGGCGCCCACTCGGCATCGTCCCACGCGCTGGCCGTGGCATCTTCGCGGGCCCGTTGGGTGACCACGACGACCGCGACACCGGCCTCGGCGACTTCGATGGCCGCTCGGAGGCCTGACGCACCGCTTCCCACCACGAGGACAGACGTGGTGAGCTGGTGTCCGAGCGAAGACATGGGTCCTCCTGCGACAGCGAACGGACAGGATCATTGGTTGGGATCGACCGGACAGACCCCCGATTTGTGACAACCTCAGCGGTTTTCAGGGCGTGGAAGTAGTTACACCGTCTGTCTGCACCGTAGGGGCGGGGGCGTGGGTATCTTGACAAGGATTCTTCCGAACACCGCGGTGGGAGCACTGTTCCCCCGGATCCCGCCGAGGAGCCGAGACGCATGATCGCCAGCCCGCTTCCCGCTCTGGTCGGCCGGCAGCGTGAGTGCATGGCCCTCGACAACCTGCTGGCCGGCCTTCGGGCCGGCGGTTCCCGCGTCATGGTCGTCCGGGGCGAGGCGGGCATCGGCAAGTCGGTGCTGCTGGAGTACATGGCTGCGCAGGCGTCCCGGGTGCAGGTGACCTGGGCGCGCGGTGTCGAGGCCGATATGGAGCTCCCTTACGCCAGCCTGCACCAGGTGTGCGCGCCGTTCCTGGACGGTGTCGAAGAACTGCCGCAACCCCAACGTGACGCCCTGCGCGTGGCATTCGGGACGGCGGTCGGCGATCCGCCCGACCGTTTCCTGGTCGGCCTCGCCGTTCTGAGCCTGCTCACCCGCGCCTCGGAGACCCGGCCGGTGCTGGTGCTGGTGGACGACGCTCAGTGGCTGGATCAAGTGTCTTTGCAGACACTTGAGTTCGTGGCCCGTCGACTGCTCGCGGAGCCGGTCGCCATGGTGTTCGCGGTCCGCGACCCCGAGGGGCAGTCCGCGCTCGCGGGCCTGACGGCGCTGCATCTCAAAGGACTTGACGCCGCTTCGGCCGGTGAACTCCTGGAGGGAGCTGTGGGGGGACGGTTGGAGGAGCGGGTCCGGGACCGTTTCGTGGCCGAGACACACGGCAACCCGCTGGCGCTGCTGGAATTCTCTCGCGGCCGCAGCGCGGCCGAACTGGCCTACGGCGTCGACGCGTCGAGTGCTCCGGTCGTCCAAGGGCCCGTGGCCAGCCGCGTCGAGCGCGATTTCGCCGGGCGGCTCGGTGCGCTGCCGGCCGCGACCCGCACCCTGCTGCTGATCGCTGCTGCGGAACCGGTGGGCGACGTGCGCCTATTGATCCGCGCAGCCGCTTCCCTCGGCATCACTCCGGACGCCGCACCGGCCAAGGCAGCCGGCCTGATCGAGTTCGGCGAGCCCGTACGGTTCCGGCACCCGCTGGTCCGTTCGGCGGTCTACCACGGAGCCGAGCCGGAGGACCGACGTGCGGTGCACCGGGCCCTGGCCCAGGCCACGGACCCCCTCCTGGACCCTGACCGGCGCGCCTGGCACGCCGCGCAGGCGGCCGACGGGCCGGACGAGGAGGTCGCCGCAGGACTGGAGCAGGCCGCCGATCGCGCCCGGCAACGCGGGGGCATCGCGGCCGAGGCGGTTCTGCTGGAACGGGCGGTGGAGGTGACGCCCGATCCCTGGCCGCGAGGGCGCCGGGCTCTTGCGGCGGCCGAGGCGCACTTCTCGGCCGCGGCGCCCGAACGGGCCACGGAATTGGCCGCGGTGGCCGACCTGTATCCCCTCAGCGTCCTGGACAAGGCCCGCCTGGCACGTCTGCGGGCCAGAATCCTGTTCGCCCGCAGTCGCAGCGACGAGGCGGCACCACTCCTCCTGAACGCGGCGGCACAGTTCACCGCGGCCGGATCTCCCCTGGCGAGAGAGACGTACCTGGAGGCGATCAGTGCGACCATCTTCGCCGGCCGGGTCCATGGTCCGACGGGTGCCCGCGCCGCGGCGATCGCGGCCCGCGCGTCCGGGGCGCCCTCCTCGGGCTCCAAGGCCGCGGACGCCCTCTTGGACGGTGTGGCGGCCCTGCTCGCGGACGGCTCGGAGACGGCCGTCCCGGCCCTGCGCGAGGCACTCGATCTGCTCGAGCACGAAGAGCTCCGCACGCGGGAGGCGACCGTACGGTGGCTGCTGCTGGCCCCGGTCGCGCTTGAGTCGTTCATCCACTGGGCCTGGGACCTGCATGCCTGGGACACACTCTCGACTCGCGCAGTGCGTCTGGCCCGCGACATCGGAGCACTCGGCAGCCTGCCACCGGCTCTGATCTACGCGGGCGGGGTGCACATCCACTACGGTGATTTCGCCGAGGCCGACCGGATGATCGACGAGGCCGACGCGATCGCCACCGCAACCGGCCACGCGCCGCACAAATACGCCACGCTCGTCCTGGCCGCGTGGCGAGGTGAGGCGGATGTCGCCGCCGGCATCATCGAAGAGGCCAGAGAGCGCGCCGTGCAGCGGGGCGAAGTATCCCTGCTCGGTGCCATGGGCTACATCCAGGGCGTGCTCTTCAACGGACTGGCCCGCTACGAAGAGGCGATCGAGGCCGCCCGCACCGGTATCGAGCACGACGGGTTCAACTTCACTGGTCTGTCGCTGGTCGAACATGTGGAAGCCGCGACACGTTGCGGTGAACTCGACCAGGCCCGGGCCTCGTTGAACCGCCTTACCGAACTCACCCGCGCCGCCGACTCCGGGTGGGCGCGGGGTGCGAGCGCACGCAGTGAGGCGCTCCTGGCCGATGGTGAGACGGCCGACCGCCTGTACCGGACGGCGATCGAGGAATTCGGCCGTGGCGGGGTTGTCGTGGAGGTGGCACGCACCCACCTGCTGTACGGCGAGTGGCTGCGGCGCGCACAGCGCCGCGCGCAGGCCCGCGAGCATCTCCGCACGGCCTACGACATGTTCGACGCGATGCCTGCTCACGCGTTCGCCGAACGGGCCCGCCGGGAGCTGATCGCCACCGGCGAGCAGGTGACCGTGCGAGAGGCCACACCGGCGAACGCTCTCACCCCGCAGGAGTCGCAGGTCGCAGCCCTCGCCGCCGACGGCATGACGAACGCGCGGATCGGCGCGGAGCTGTTCATCAGCCCCCATACCGTGGAATGGCACCTGCGGAAGGTCTACGTGAAGCTCGGCATCAGCTCCCGCCGAGCCCTGCCACACGTCCTCGACAGCGCACGCGCCCGGTGAGTTGGAACCGAAACCATCACGAAGCCGAGGCCGCGCACCTGTAGGTGACGGCATACAGTGCCTAGACCCGGTCCAGCCGCACCGGGTCGGTCAGTGCCTCGCGCAGGCGAGAAACGAGGTCGGCAGTAGTCGACCGGGACATCACAGATGGCGGTCACGCCCGTCCGCTGCCCACCCCTGCGCCGCGAGACAGCACCCTGTCCCCAGCCGTACGAGAGGAACATCGTGAGCCCACCTGCACGTCGGCGCCTCGGAGGTCTCCGCGCGCTCGCTCTCGGCGCTCGACTCGCACTCTTCGGCGGGCGGGACAGCGTGATCCCTGGTGCCGATCGCAGCGAGCATGCTGCTCGGTGCGATCGAACAGGTCCGCGAGCGTGCACGAGTCCTGCATAGCCGGCATCGGGGCGGCCGTGTCCCTCGGTGTCGCCCTGTTGACCCTGCCGGCATTGTGGCGTTCGACGCAACCGCAGGGACCACGTCACGAGTGAATTGCTCCCCCGGCCGCGCCACGTGTAAGGCGACCCGCCGGAGGGTGCCTTCGGGAGCCCGAACGCCAGCCGCCCCCGCTTCAGAAGACGGCGATGATCCTCGCTCCGGAGGACAGTCATGGCCGCAGAACGTCGGCCGCAACCACAAAGCACACGGTGATGTGCAAGACCACGAGATGAGGAAAACAGTGGAAGTGGTGGATCCGGCAAGCCCGAACAGCACGTCGAACAGCGGGACACGAAGCACTGAGGCTTCGCGGGAGCTTGGCCTCACGGCCTCGGTGTTCGCCAACTTTCGTCAGTACCTCATGGGATGGGGCACACGGAGCCGAGCGGGCACCACCGTCGACCAGTTCCGCAGCGGGCTTGCCACTCCGCAGTTCAACGGCGTCGTACGCGTACGGTCGGTGTCCGCGGATGGGGCGGACGTGACGGCCGTCCGCAAGGAGTTCGCGAGCGTTCCCTGGTGGTGGTGGGTCGGACCCGACAGCCCCGAAGACACCGTTGACGTCCTGCGGTGCCGCGGTGGACGAGAGTTCACGGCCCTCCCCGTGATGGTGCTCCCGCTCGACGAAGCGGCCGACCCGGGCACAGTCCCGCACACCGCTCGCACCGGTTTGCGGGTGGAGCCCGTCCGGGACGAGGAACGGCTGGCCGAGTTGGTCCGGACGTACCGGGTTTCGATGGGTGTCGAGCCCGGGCTGGAGGCCGAGATGGTACGCATTGAGTCGCGGCGCGAGGACAACGCCGACATCATCCGGCTGGCCGCCGTACTGGCCGGCCGAGTGGTCGGGACGACCGTGGTGATCACCGCCCACGGGGTGGCCGGGATCTTCCTCGTCCACGTGACCGAAGCACATCGTCGGCGCGGCGTCGGTGCGGCCCTGACGGCCGCCGCGCTCCAGGTGGGGTGGGAACGCGGGATGAGCTGCGCCGCGCTGGTGGCCAGCCCCGCGGGCGAGCCGTTGTACCGACGTTTTGGCTTCACGACGACATCCGAGTACCGGCTGTTCGCCTTCCCCGCCTGAGCCGCAGCCGGCCCGGACGCGGAGTACGCGATGCCGCTCCGACCAGCACGCCGGCGCCGCCGCTCGTTTGTCCGGCCGGCGGATCGCGCCGGGACTCCGCCTGACGGGAGAGCCGGTCGGGTTGGCGAGCTCACCGCGCTCGCCTCCCCCGACGAGGCCGTCTTCTACACCTCCGGCCGGGCACTCGAGCGGCACCTTCATCCTGCAGTTCTGCCGCTCACTCCTCGGCTGCGGCGACGGCCAGTGGTCCAAGAGCATGTACACCATCCAGCACGGCCACCGCACGTCCCTGGTCTCCGAAACCGGCATGCGAGAGAGGGCGCGCACGTAGCCCTGGCACGTGATCCGGCCACCGTGTCACACCGAGTGCCGACGAGCGGTCTAGAAGGTTGGGACCGAGAGGAACAGAGGACACCGTGCGTGAGATCTTGATCGTGGGTGGCGGGTACGCGGGCTTCTACACCGCGTGGGGCCTGGAGAAGAGGCTGCGGCCGGGCGAGGCGCGCGTCACCGTCGTCGACCCCCGCCCGTACATGACGTACCAGCCCTTCCTGCCCGAGGTCGTGGCCGGTTCGGTGGAGGCCCGGCACGCGGCGGTCTCGATCCGCCGTCACCTGCACTACACGCGTCTGGTAGCGGGCTCGGTGACGGAGATCCGCCACAGCGCGCGCACGGTCACGGTCCGCCCGGAGTCCTCGCCATCCCTCGACCTGCACTACGACGTGCTGGTGGTGACGGCGGGGGCGGTCACCCGGACCTTCCCGATCCCGGGGCTGAGCGATCAGGCGTACGGACTCAAGCACGTCGAGGAGGCCGTGGCGATCCGCGACCGCCTCCTCACCTCGTTCGACCGTGCGGCCGGTCTGCCGCGCGGGCCCGAACGCACCAAGCTGCTCACCGTCACCGTCGTCGGTGGCGGATTCTCCGGAGTGGAGGGATTTGGTGAGCTGCTGGCCCTGGCGACCGCGCTGCTCAAGCAGTACCCGGAGATCGGCGCGGACGAACCGGCCTTCCACCTGGTCGAGGCACGGGACCGCATCCTGCCCGAGGTCGGGGACCGGCCGGGCGCCTGGGTGGTGCGTTCACTGGAGAAACGAGGGGCGCGGGTGCACCTGAACACCCAGCTGGTCTCCGCCGAGGACGGCCGGGTGCGGCTGTCGGACGGCACCGAGTACGACTCGGGCCTTCTGGTGTGGACGGCCGGCAACGCCGCCAACCCGATCGTGCACAACCACAGCGACCTGCCCGTCGACGAGCGGGGCCTGCTCACCGTACGAGCAGATCTGCGGGTCACTACGGACACCGAGGTGGTGCCCGACGCCTGGGCGGCCGGGGACGATGCCTCGGTGCCCGATCTCGCGGCCGGAAGACCGGGCGCGCACACCGTGCCTAACGCCCAGCACGCCGTCCGCCAGGGCAAGCTGCTGGCGAAGAACATCCTGGCGTCGCTGCGCGGCCGTCCGACCAAGGACTACGTGCACCACAGTCTCGGTGTGGTGGCCACACTCGGGCTCGGCCGCGGCATCTTCCAGTACCGGGGCCTGGTCATCAAGGGGTTCCCGGCCTGGCTCATGCACCGTGGCTATCACGTTCTGGCCATACCGAGCTGGGAACGCAAGACGCGTGTGTTCGCCGTGTGGGTCACGGCCCTTCTCTACGGCCGCGACATCGTGTCGCTGGCGTCGGTGCAGCACCCGCGGGAGGCATTCGTCTCCCGCGGCGAACTGCGCCGAGGAGAGGAGCCCGAACAGCGCGGAGGCCGGCTCACGGCATGACGGCGCGGTACAGTCCGCGGCCAGCCCGCTGGACGCGCGAGGCGCCGACGAGACGGTCGGGCGTGTTGCGGACGGCGTTCATGCTGCCGCTGTCGGTGTCGCGTCCCAGAGCCGACGTGACATCGGGGGCGCGGACCTCTGTGTCCCGGCCTGCGCGAAGTACGCCAGGATCTGCTCCGTGAGCTTGCCTCACCTCGTGCCGCCGTCGCCCGCCTCGTCGCTCCGGCCTGCTGTGGCCGCGGGCTCTGCGGCGGCTTCGGCTGCCGCGGCGCGCGCGGTCCATGGACTCGCCGGCGACGGGACGCTCACGTGGGCGGGGCCCCGCGGTGATGGGGCGGCCGCCGGGCCGACGCCGGGCATGAGTGCTTGAAGGGCCTCGAGTCACATGCGACACGTCGCATCCCGCCCCAGTTGGTGTGGCACACACGGCGAACCGTGCGGTGGGGCGTGCGGATGACTGGGCGGCGGGCCCGGTTTTGGGGCAATGCGGCACCCGGGGCTCTTGAGGTGCGGGGTTTCACCGGCGGCAGCGCAGCGTCGCGGCCAGCAGCTCCGACTCCTCGTACCCCGGAATCGGGGCGAACCCGTGCGCTGCCAGCTCGCGGGTCAGCTGGGCGCGCGTCGCGGGCCACATCCAGAACGTCTCGGAGTGTTCCCGCAGCACGTCCTCGGCGTCCCTGACCCAGTAGTCGGCGCGGGTCCGGATGCGGTAGTCGGCGGCCGACATTGTCATGCGCCCGCCGTAGACGTGCGCGCCGACCCGCTTGTCCGCGAGCAGGCGCACGACGGTGCGGGCCGGGAGCCGGGCCGGCGGCAGCTGTACGAACAGCGAGCCGCTGGGGGTGAGAGCCCTGCCGAGCGCGAGCCACAGCTTCTCGCGTACGTCGGGTGGAAGGCAGCCCAACATGTTATGGCAGACGGCCACGTCTGCGACCGCGTCCAGCGCGGTCTCGTCGAGGGGGTGCGGGTGCACGGTGACACGGTCCCGCTGCTCGGAGGGCAGGGCTGCGAGCCGGGTCAGCAGCGACGTACGCATAGCCCGGGCCGGTTCGATGGCGTGCACGTCGGCCCAGGAGTCGGCGAGGGCCAGCATCGTCACTCGCCCGGTACCGGCCCCGACATCCAGCACGCCGGTGCGGGCGTCGGCGATCTGGCGTGCGTAGAGCCGACGGACCCGGGCTTTGTCCGCGTCGGCCTGCAAGATGTCGTAGAACTCCGCAGTGACCGCGTAGGAGTCGGATTCCCGTCGGAGGCCCGACGGTCCGCTGAGGATAGTGTGCATGCCCGACATGACAATGTATGAGCACAGTGTGTGACAGCGAGGACAGGCGACCGCAGGGCGGACCGTTGTCACAGAAGCAAGGTGCGCAGTCAAATGGTCCGGCTCCGTCCGCGACCTTTCGCGACGTTCCCCCGGGACCGCACCGGAGCCCCGGAAATCGTCGTGAGAGCGGAGTACGGCGTCATGACCCCGTGATCCCCCAGGTATGGCTGTCCGCACAGTTCGGCCGCCTCGCCGAGCTGCCCCGGGCCTCGACTATGCCCGCTGGGAGGCTCTTATGCCTTTCCCACGGACCCGGCGGAGGTCGCACGTCGCCCAGTACGTCGACGACTTCCTGCTGCCGAAGTCGGCAAATCAAACGCCAGTTCGGCCAGCCACCTTGCAGCGCGTTCCGTACCTGACGGCCCGGCGCGTCACACCTGGCCCCCCGCCCCGGTCTGTGGGGAGGGAAGGGCCTCCCTACCCCACCACCCGTGAAGGACCGCGCCATGAGTAACATCGTTCTCGAACGCGCCGCGCAGGCATTCGCCAACGCCACCGCGGAGCCACCGCTGCTGTACGAACTGGGCGTCGAGGGCGCCCGCAAGCTCTTGGAAGACGTCCAGTCCGGACGTCCAGTCCGGACCTATGGCCGCCGCTCAGCGGCCGGTGGCCGACGTGGCGCTGGCCGAGAGCGCCTCCGCCCCACCTGGCGGGACATCCCGTCCTGGGTCCTGGTGGCGACCGAGGACCGTAACATGCCGGCCCAGGTGCAGATCTTCGGGGCCGAGCGCACGCAGGCCACGGTCGTGACCGTCGACGTGCACCGCCCTGGCGACGTCGCCCGACTGATCGGCGAGGCGGTACGGGCCACCGGCTGAACCGCCTGGTTATTGAGGCGCGGTGCCCGCGGCACCGCACCGTCCTCGCGGGCCCGGCTCCGCCACGGACGCCGGGCCGCCTACTTCGGGAGCGCATTCATGAGCACGGATGAGCAGGCCGCTCGCGGGCTGGCCGACCTGGAGGCCTACCTGTACCAGGAGGCCCATCTCAGCGCCGCGCGGCTGCGCGTGACCGCCTTCCTCGCGCAGTCGGCCGGGCTGAGTCACCGGCAGAAGAGGGACATCGAGGAGTGGTACCTCGATGAGCAGAAGTACGTTGCCGGGACAGTGACACAGCACATCGCCGACAGCATCGCCCAGGCCGACTCGGCCCGGTACCGCAGCTTCCTCCGGTGGATGCGGTGGCTGCTCATCGCCGTGACCGCCCTGACCCTGCTGACCTTCGTGGGCACCGTACTCCTCGTGAGCACCCGCCCCTGAGACCAGCCGCGGCCTTCGGGGAGGAACGGCATTTTCGAGCCAGCCGCGTGCACCCGGAATCCCGGAGCGCGAGCGCCCCGTCCTGGGAGCGTCCCGCGCGACCCGAGGGCTTTCTCCACGCGCAACCCGGCACGCCGGACCCGCACTGCCAGACCCTGGTCCGCCCCGCCCCGCCCCGCCCAGTCGCAGCGGCTCTACACCGCCACGCCGGGCACCGAGAGCGACACCCCCGTGCGCCTGCTGAGCCTGCCCCCGCAACCTGACACGGAGGCGGCCGTGCGGTCGTTGGCGAGGAAGGAGCCCGTCGGTTCAGACCCAGGCGACGGCATCCTCGTGCGCGAGGCGCGGCATGCGGCCGAACTCCGGAGGGCCCGCAGGGTGGCCAATGTTCACGACGAGCACGGAGTGCCAGGAACTGTCAGGGAAGAACTCCTTGTCGATCCCCGCCGCGTCGAAGCCGGCCATGGGCCCGGCGGCGAGACCGCAGGCTCGGACGGCGAGGATGAAGTAGCCCGCCTGCAGCGGGCCGTTGAAGGACGTGATGCCGTCCCGCTGGGCGGGTTCGGCGGCGAAGTGCTCCCGCAGCTCGGGCTTGATCGGCAGGATGTGCGGGATGTGCTCGTGGAAGCGGTTGTCCACGGCCAAGACCGCGACGGCGGGGGCGGAGGCCGACTTGGGCCGGTTCCCCTCGTCGAGGTGCGGCAGCAGGCGTTCCTTGCCCTCGGGAGTGCGGACGAACAGGACACGCAGCGGCTGTAGGTTCGCGGCGGTCGGGGCCCAGCGGGTCAGTTCCCAGATGCCGGTAAGCATCGCGTCGTCGACCGGTACGTCGGTGAAGGAGTAGGCGGTGCGCGCGTCGGTGAAGAGCGCGGCCCGGGCGTCGGCGCCGACCCGGGAAAGAGGGACCGAGGTGGTGCCGTCGAAATCCTCTAGCTCGTAAATGCAAAGCAACTTTGTCTGACAATGTCACTTTGGAAAACAGAGTGACTGGGGGGAGCGTAGCACCCTCGCTATCCTGGAGACATGACGGAAGCAGCGGACCCCCGATCGCCCCGCGCGGGCGAAGCCCTCACCGGGCAGCACCATCCGGCGGCCTGCGACGGGGACCTGACGAGGGCGTTCGGCTTCCTCGGTAAGCGATGGAACGGCGTCATCCTGGCCACGCTGCAGCACGGGCCCCTGGGCTACGCGGAGTTGCGGCGCGCGGTAGAGGGCATCAGCGATTCCGTGCTCTCGGAGCGCCTCTCCGAGCTGTCCGGCGCGGGACTCACCGTGCGTGAGGTCGAGCCCGGACCGCCGGTCATGGTCCGCTACCGGCTCACTCCGGACGGGACGGCCCTCATGCCCATCCTCGGCGAGCTGGCCGGCTGGGCGTCCCGCCACCTGCCCGAAACACCGGCTGCCCCCCAGCGCCGCGCCCGGAACTGAACCGGACGCGCCCTCCGCGGCTCACATGAGCCGCCGCGGCGACCCCGGCGTCAGCCGACACGTCCCCGCATCAGGTCGGCGACATGGGTAGGGGGCGGCGGAACGGCACCCCGCCGCACCCGAGTTGCCGGGACCACACCAGAGTGACCGTCGGATTGAGATCTTTTCCGACCACGACATCACCGTCCTCATGCGGTAGCGGGTACAGGTCGGGTCGGACGACGGGGCATGAGTGGGCCCTACGGGCTCGGCCAACGGGGTCCCCCCCCGTGGGGGTGGCCCGCGGAAGCCCCACGGGTTCAGGGAGGGGCCCCCCGGGGGAGTCCCACGGGGGGCCACGGACTCCACCACGGGCAGCCAGGGGCGTGGGGGCGGGGGTCCCGCAGCGAGGGTGGAGGCGCGCCCTGGACGGGCGACCCTTCCACCACGAGGAGTTCCCCATGCCCGCGACCGGCTCGCAGACGACGACAACCGAACCCGCGCTCGCCCTGCCGGCCGGGGAATACGACATGGACGCCGCCCTCGACACCTTCCTGACCGAGCGGACGCGGCTCTTCCGCATCGCCTACCGCATTCTCGGCGACGTCACCGGAGCCGAGGACGTGGTCCAGGAGGTGTGGCTGCGCTGGCAGCTCACCCAGCGCGCGGAAGTCGCCAACCCGACCGCGTTCCTGGTGACGGCGACCACCCGGCTGGCCATCAATGTCGTCCGCTCCGCCCGCCACCGCCACGAGGTCCCGGTCGAGCCGCAGTTGGCCGACTTCGGCGACCGGGCCACCCCGGACCCCGTACTGAGCGTCGAGCGCAGCGTTGCGGTCGAGGGGGCCCTGGCCCTGCTCATGGCGCGACTGACGCCGGATCGGCTGGCCGCCTACGTCCTGCGCAAGGGATTCGGCTACGCCTACGCCGAACTCGCGTCCCTGCTGCGGATCAGCGCCCCCAACGCGCGTGTGGTGGTGCACCGGGCACAGGCCCGGCTGGAGTCCGGCCGGGAGCGCCCGGTCCCCGTCGAGTCGCACCGCCGCCTCGCCGCGGCGTTCCGGACGGCCGCCCACACCGGCGACCTGGACGACCTGGTGAAGGTGCTTGCCCCCGCCGCGTGACGATCCGCCGACCGTGTCACACTGTTCAGTCTTCAGCCGTTGAGTGGGACGCAGCCATATCGAGTGTGCTTCGCGGGCCACGTGGCCGCAGTGACCTGACCCGGTTCCGGCATCGGCCGGCCCACAGCAGTCGCCTTTGCTGACGCCGGGGTGATCAGGACCACCGTACGGCGGTGGGGACGCATTGACCGCCTGGTCAACAGCGCGCAGGGGACCCAGCGGTGACAAGACTCGCCGATACCGACGAGCAGACCGTCACGAACCTCCTCGCCCCAAACGTCGTCGCGCCGAGTCTCCTCGCCCACGCCGCCCTGCCACACCTGCGCGAGACCTCCGACACCATCATCAACCGCTCCAGCACCTAGGGGCACCGGCCTATGCCCGCGCGCACTACGCGGCCACCGAGGCCGTCGTCGAACAGCTGACCCGCAGCTGGGCGCTGGAAGCGGAGGATGGAGTCCGCGTCAACGCCGTCGCCCCCGGCCCCACCCCGACGTCATGCTGCGCGCCGGACTCACCCCCGAGGCCACCGACGACATGTACACCTACGAACGCGACCGCATCCCCACCCACCGCATCGCGGGCACCGAAGAGATCACCCACTGGGTCCCGCGGATGACCGACCCCGCGGGAAGGCACGCCACCGGCCAGGTCGTCACCGTGGACGGCGGCCTGTAACTCGTCTGACACCGCCCCGGACAGCGAAGCCGATCGGCGGTCCTTCCCGTCCCCCCCCCGTGTCACACATCGGGCACCGGACCGGTCAAACCCCTCGACCGACCAGGCGTTGAGGAGGTTGATGCACGATGAAGGTCGTGGTGTTCGACGACGGAGGACTCATGGGCGTCGAGACCGCCTTGTGGGTCAGGGACCACGGACACGAGGTGGGCATCGTCTCGGCACCCGCCGGGTTCGACGCACTCACCCCGGAGGAGGTCGCCGACGCCCTGCACGGCTGTGCGGTGGTGATCGACCTCGTCCATCAACCGCACTCCGCCACCGGCACGTTCCCCACGGACAACGGCCGTGCCGACGGCCTCCTGCGCGCCGCGATCGCCGCCGGGGTGCGGCACCACGTGTGCCTCTCCGCGGTCGGCGTGGACCGGGTGCACGATGACGCTGCCTTCACCGCGCTGCGCGCCCGGGAAGCCATGATCGAACGCTCCGGCATCCCACACTCCATCCTGCGCAGCACCCAGTTGTTCGAGGCCGCCGAGGCCATCGCGGACACGGCCACCAAGAACGGCGCCGTCCGGGTGCCGCCGCTGCGCGTGCAGCCGGTGTCCCTGACGGATGTGGCGATGTACCTCGCGCACATCGCGGTGTCCCGGCCCCTGAGCGGAGCGCACGAGATCGCCGGCCCCGAACGGTTCGGGCTGGATCGGTTCATCCGTATCGCCCTCGCGACGGACGCGGACCGCCGGCCTGTCCACACGCACGCCTGTAGCCCCTTCCTCGGCGCTCGCCCGCGCACATGGGACCTCCTGCCGGGCCCCGGCGCCTTCGTCGCGCAGACCAGTTACCGGGAGTGGCTCGCCGGCCGCCCCGCCCCCGAGGTCAGCTCTTGACCCCGCCCATTCCGAACCCACCCTCGTAGGAAGAGAATCACGGATGACGACACTGGACATCGAGCTGCTCGGTGCGATGCGCAGACTCGCCGCCGTACCAATGCCGTCGGACACCTCCCGCCCCGGCGGCGGACGGCCCCCGCGCCGCTTCGCCCTGGAACTGCACGTCCCGGACGAGCGGCACCGGGAACTGGAGGTCGAACTCCACGTGGCCGCCACGACCGACGGACCGCACCTGCGCGGGAGCGCGGGTCGCTGGCGCGTCCTGGACGGCTGGAGCAAGGTCTCGACCGGACGCAGCCATGAGATTTGCATCTACCGGTTGGAGGTCCAGGAGGCCGAACCGCCGATCCCCGCGGTACCGAGGACGGGGGACTGACCCTTTCCTCAGACGATCTCGTCCCCTCTGACCAAAGCGGCGATCTTCTTGGTCGTCACGGTCAACGACGGCGGCGAACGTACCGCCCGCGACCTTCTGCCGGACCTCGGCTCCCTGGAACGTTCCGTGGGGTTCCGCGCCCACCCGGACGGTCTGCTGAGCTGTGTGACCGGCATCGGGTCCCACGCCTGGGATCGCCTGTTCGCCAGCGAACGCCCGACGAGACTGCATCCCTTCGAAGAACTGCGCGCCCGCAGCACCGAGCGGTCGCCACCCCCGGCGATCTACTCTTCGTCAGCCAACCCCGCACGCACACGGCGCGGTGCCGCTCTGATGCGGCACCGCTGTACGTCCGAGCGCACCGGTCGGCCCGACCACACCGTCGACCATCGGGGCCCGACCACGGTCACTGTGCGCCAACACCGCCCCCGACCGGCCCGATAGGCCCGCCGACAACCCCACTGGCGGCACCCGCAGACTGACGTCCTGGATGGTTTCACCGCCGGTCACCACCTCCAGCGAAGTGCAGGGTCTACCGCATACGCTCAAGGCGCACCTTTTGGATCTTCGTCCCGAGGAATTTCCGGGCGGGCGATACAGTGCGCGCCGTGGACATACCCGATTGGTTCAACTGGATCTTCCTCGGCCTGACCGTCTTACATGTACTTGGGCTCGTTCCCATCAGCCACCGACTGCGCGGACCCGACGCCGCAGTGCGCTTCAAGGCGCGCCTCGACCTGCTGGACGCCGTCGGTAGCCTGCTGCTCTTTGGCGGGGCGTTTCTGAGTGCTGTGGTGGCGCATTCCTGGCTCTGGATCTCTGCTGCCGGCTTCGTGCTCATGTCTGTCGGCTACGGCATCAAGGGCGTCCGCCGGCTCCGCGCTCGCCGCCGCTCCACGGCCTGATCCTGAAGACAGACCTGAGGAGCAAGCAATTCGATCCGCACGCCGGCATCCACATCCGCCCGCGTTCTCGTCATCGTCGTCAGCCCCCCAACGCACGCGGTGCGGTACCGCCCTCATGCGGCGCGCGTACCAGCGAGCGCGTCAGTCGGCCCCGACCACACGAACAACCACCAGGAACCGACCACGGTCCTAGTGCGGCGACACCCCCCGACCGGGCCGGTATCCGCGCCGACAGCGGCACCCGCGCACCGACACCCCCGGGCGGTTTCACCGGAGGTCGCCAGGGCTCGCTTCATGTGAAGCAGCAGCGGCTGGTCCGCACCGCAGGCAACAGTTGGCGATCTTGAGTGCTGCGGAGGTTCACCACTGCGGACGGCTTGCCGAGATCACCTGCACCTCGCCATCGTTGGCGGTCGCTACCTGACCAGGGTGCAAGGGCTACACCGTGCCGCCCAATCTTCATGCTCATGCCCGACGAAGGCTTCCTCGCCGCGACCCGAGCCTCCTATGACGTCATGGCCGTGGAGTACGCCGAAAAGGTGGACTCTGACCTGGACGTCAAGCCGCTCGACCGTGCGCCGTTGGCCGCCTTCGCCGAGCTGACGCAGGCAAGCGGAAATGGTCCTGTCGCCGATCTGGGGTGCGGACCCGGCCAGGTCACGGCGGCACTGCACCGTTTGGGATTGAACGCGTTCGGCATCGATCCGTCGCCCGGGATGATCGTCGTGGCCCGCCGCACCTACCCGGACCTCAGTTTTGAGGTGGGATCGATGCCGGCCCTGGATCCACCGCAGGCGTCCCTTGGCGGTTGCTCGCTTACTACTCGATCATCCACATCCCATGGGAACGACGAGCGGAGGTGTTCCTCGAGTTTCACCGGGTGCTGGCACCGGGTGGGCAGTTGATGCTGGTCTTCTTCCAGGTCGGTGACGATCGGGGGCATCGTGCCGAGGTGTTCGGCAAGGTCATCTGTGTCGACTGGTACCGGCGGCAACCGGACGTGATCGCAGGACTGTTGTGACGTGCCGGGTTCGAAGTCTGGGCTACGGCTACCCGCCGGCCGGACTCTGCCGAGAAGACACCGCAGGGTTACGTATGGGCGCGCAAGCCCGTGGCCGAGTCGTGAACAATGCGGTGGCGGATGCCTCGTTCACGGAGCCATTGCCCGGGTGGCCGTAGTCGTAGCCTTGTCGGTGTGGAGTTTGGCGGGGCGGCGGCGGGGCTCGCGGCGTGAGGTGATCGGGGGTAGGTGCTGCTCCCGACGGCTATTGGTCTGCGGTGTGCGGCCGCTTTCAGGTGGTGCTGATCGGCGCCGGGTTCTCGGGGAGCTGCCAGCTGCCGCCGCGGTCCTCCTTGGAAAAGCGCGCGGCGAGATCTGGAACGTGCAGGAAGCAGGCCAGTGCGGTGGCGGCTTGGAAGGCGTCGATGGCACGCTGGGTCATCGGCATGCCCAGGCGTAGGAGACGCGGATTCACCTCGCCCTGGATCTCGTCGACGAAGGGGCGCAGCACGCTGTCGTAGTTCGCCAGTGCGGTCGGCAGGTCGCCCGGGTGCTGGTTGATCTCGCGGGCCAGCACGTGGGCGCCCACCAGGCCGCCGGAGATGCCCATGCCGCTGTAAGGGGAGGCGCAGTGGGCTGCGTCGCCGGCAAGGACCACGCGGCCCTTGGACCAGGTGTCGGTGCGGATCTGGACGATCTCCTGGGAGTAGAAGAAGGGGCTCGTCTGCATGCCGTTGATGAAGCGCTCGGTCTGCCAGCCCGCGTCGCGGAACCTGCTCGCCCAGAACTTCTGCTGGTGCTCGACGGGTTCCCGGTGGATCGCGGAGGCTTCCTCGGACTCCTCCCGCATCACGAAGTACACCTGCGTCTCGGTCGGGTTGTGGCTGCGGCGCATGATCTGACGGCCACCCGGCACCATGTAGGTGTCCCGGATGTTGCTGTCGGACGCGATGCGCGGGATGAACCAGTAGGCCATGTGGATGCCGACCCGCCAGTACGGGTCGCAGCCCGCAGGGAGGATCGCCCGCCGGATGCGCGATCCCTGTCCGTCCGCGCCGACCAGGAGGTCGAACTCGCCGCAGGACCCGTCGGAGAAGTGTGCGATGACCTTCTGTTCGTCCTGCTCGAAGCCGTCCACGCTCACGCCGAAGACGTACTCGGCGTCGTCCTTCGACGCGTCGTGCAGGATGCGTACCAGGTCACCGCGCATGATCTCGTACTCGGAGGTGAGGGTCTGCCGGCCCTGGCCGGAGGTGTTGGCCATGATCGTCGCCTTGGCCCTGCCGCGAGCGTCGACGAACGCGACACCCGCCTCGTCCACCAGCTTGCCGCGGACGGCGTCAAGAAGCCCCATCCGTTCGACGGCCTCAATGCCCTGTCCCCTGAGGTCGACCTGTGCCCCGGCGGCCCGCAGCACCGGAAAGCGTTCGACAACGGTCACCCTGTGGCCGCCCCGCGTGAGCCAGAAAGCCAGAGCCTGGCCCGCTATCCCGCCGCCGGCAACAAGGACCCGCAGGGGGCGCGCTCCCGATCGGTTGGCCATACCCATCACCTCAAAAATCTATCAGTGAATGATTCCTCTTCAGGGTCATCTATCAGTGATAGATTTGTCAACGTGACCAAGGTGAACCGTGAGATCGTCGTCTCCGAAGCGCTCGACCTGCTCGACGAGGTCGGGCTGGACACGGTCAGTACGCGGCGGCTGGCGAAGCGGCTGGGCGTCGAGCAGCCCTCGCTCTACTGGTACTTCCGCACCAAGAAGGACCTCCTCGCCGCCATGGCGGAGGCGGCAATGGCACCGCATGCGGCCGCCCCGCTGCCCACGCCCGACGACGACTGGCGCGACTGGTTCCTGTACAACACGCGAAGCTTCCGGCGCACCCTGCTGATGCGCCGGGACGGCGCACGCCTCCACGCGGGCAGCACCCCTGCCAACGACCTCGACCGGATCCGCCGCAAGATGGACTTCCTGGTCGCCTCCGGAGTGCCTGAACGGGACGCGCAGATGGCGATGCTGGCCGCCGGCCGTTTCACAGTCGGCAGTGTCCTGGAGGAACAGGCGGACGTCGGCTCCAGTGACGGCTCGGATCCGGCGGCGGACATGCCTGTGATCGACTACGAGTCGGCATTCGAGGCCGGCCTGACCCTCATCCTGGACGGCCTGGTGCACCGCACCGCAAAACGGGCCGCCTCCTTGTCGTCAAAGGACCGAATAGCGACAGGTGTGACGGACGTCCAGTGAGCCCGTGCGATCCGGGGGCTCGCGGCGGCGCGAATCCAATCAGATCCGATGGTGATTGCTGACAGGGTTTGACGACAGCGAGTGCCGTGATCAGGCAACGTTCGCCCGGTTGAGCCTGGCCATCTCCCTGCGGACTGACTCCAGCGAGCGGCCCCTCTCGCCGCCCGACCCGCGGCTTCCGCCCGCGGCCGTCCGGTCGGCCGTTCGCCGACCGACCCGTCAGCCCGAGCCCACTACCTGCGGCCTGCCGGCCATCTTTCGCTCGGCGGCCAGGGCCGGCGGCGCCCGGCGAACTCGGGCGCGGCGGGGGCGGTGGAGGTGCGGGTGACGGGGGTGGTGGTGAACCGTCTGTCCGGTATTTTTCACGCGCCTTGTGGGTGTGGTGTGGGTTGGGGGTGGGGGAGCGGGGGTGCTGTGGGTCAAGTGCCGGTATTCCGCTGGGGGGAGGGTGTTTGGGGTGAGCTGCTGCGTGACGCAGTCCTGGCCCTGTATCGAGGGGTGCACACGCTGAACAGGAAGGGCGAAAGTACGGAGGTTCGCTGGGAGGAGGTGGCTCTCCTGGGACCCACTGCCTGGTTCGGTGTGACCGGGAACCGCATCAACCGCTGATGGGCCTCGGAGCGGCCCGGCGCGGCTGGTGCGGCGCGTGGCTATTGCCGGTGGGGTTCGGGGTGGGTGCCGCGTATCCGGGCCTGTGCCGCTCGGGCCGTGTGGTCAGTGGCGTCGCAGCATGCGGATGCGGATGCGGATGCGTCGCTTTGTGGTGGCCTGTGGCTGGCGTGAGGTGTTCAGCCTGAGGATCGCTGTGTAGGCGGTGATGCTGTCCTCGGGGTCGTTGCGGTAGCGCTTGGTCATGCGCTGTACCGGCCACAGGATCGGCCCGTCGGGGAGGCGGAGTCTGATGTCGGTCGCGCTGTGCGGGCAGTCGTCGTCGGCCTCCCGGCTTCCGCCGAGGGCATGCTGGGGCGTCTGGCCCAGGTAGCAGCCGAGGGCGAACAGCCGGGTTGCGGGGTGGGCGGTGAGGAGTCCTCCTTCCGCCGCGGTCCCCTGGTTGCTGTGGTCGCTAATGAACGGCTCGATGCCGTGCAGGCTGGCTGGGGGGAATCGGCGAGGTAGCCGGAGCTGGCGAGGGCGCGAGCGACCCATTGCGCATGCGTGTGCACGGCATCTGGCAAAGAGGTCACCCAGGGATCATCACTCACGCCGGGCGCGCGGTCATGGGGGTGGTGGCGGTGGGGGGCTGGCGGTGAAGTTGACGGTGAGGCGGCAGTCCAGGGCGAGGGCGATGCGGTCCAGGAGTGCCAGGGTGGGCAGGTCGCGCCCTGACTCGATGCGGGAGATCGCGGCTTGTCCGGTGCCGGCGAGTTCGGCGAGGCGGGCCTGGGACAGGCCTCGCCGGGTGCGCCATTGCCGGACGAGGCGGGCCGTGTCGTTCACGGCCCGGTGTCCGGCCGGTAGCGGGGCAGCTCTGCGGTGTCGATCTTCCAGCCGGCGATGGTGATGGTGTCTCCGAAGGCGTAGTGCTGCCTGTTGTCGTATGCGGGTGTACCGGTGCGGCGCACGGGAGCCCAGTAGTGGACGGCGCTCCCGTCGCGGGGGTCGACGATGAGGTAGTGCGGCACTCCCATGGCGGGATAGTCGTGCAGCTTGCCTTCGTAGTCGTTGCTGGGGTTGGACCGCGAGACGATCTCGATCACGAGATGGGAGCGGCGGGGGTCGATCGCGTCGCCTGCGGCGGTGGCTTCCTCCTCGTCGATCACGATGAGGTCCGGGACCCGCAGGACTCCCAGTGCGGCGTCCTCCACGTCGGTCTCCAGCATGAGGACCAGGTCTTCCGCCAGCTGAGGCTCGAGCTGAGTGCGCAGCCGGTGTGCGACGAGCTGGTGCTGTTTCTTCGGGCTCATCATCATCAGCAGCTGGCCGCGGCTGATTTCGGGCCAGGCCAAAGGGGCGGGCCTGTCGAAGGCCTCACGGAACTCACGCAGGTGGTGGTAGATGCTCTGTTCCGTCATGCCTGCCACCGTACATGACGAAATCGTCATCGTGCGGGGGCGGCGCGGACCTCGCTCAACCGTCTGAACTCTGTAGCGGCTCTGTCGGCGCGGGCGGGGCAAGCTGTTGACAGCCTGTTCCGTCCGACGCCGCCGTTTGCTGCACCTTCAGCTCCGATCTTGCGGGTGCCTGGGTTTCGGGTGGCCGGGGGTGGAGGTGCCCGGCGAACTCGAGCTTGGCGGAAGCGGCATCGATGACATCCCCTGCGCGGGGATGGCGGCGGGGAGTGAGGTGCCCGGTGGCGGGTGGTGAACCGACTGTCCGGTATGTTTCCGGCTTCCCCGGGGGTGTGCCGGGGTGGTTCGGGCCATAGGGGGAGTCGCAGGTGAGGGCCGACCGGCGCTGGCGGAAGCCGACCGAGAACCCCTAACGGAATGAGGCGGGGACAACCCGCTTGTGCGTGTTGGTCTGGTCCAGCAACCCTGAGCTCTCTGCCGATGGGTGGGCAGGGGGTGTTCGGGGGTGTTGTGGGTTGGCCGGTGTGGGGTTTTGCCGTCTGCCGTCTGCCGTCTGCCGTCTGCCGTCTGCCGTCTGCCGTCTGCCGTCTGCTGTGGGCCGTGGGCTGTCTGCTGTGGGCTGTGGGCTGTGGGTCGTGGGGTGTTGTGGCTGTTGGCTTTCGGCCTCGGCCTCGGTGTCGGTGTCGGTTTTGGGTTTTGGGTGTTTGGTTTGTGGGGTGTTGGGGGTTTGGTGGGGGTGGGTGGGGTTGGGTTGGGTGGGGTGGTGGTGGGTGGTGTTTTTGTTGTGCGGGTGGGGTGTCTGGTCGGTGATACTGGCTGCCGGGTTGGGCCGGGTAGGGCACACACACGGATTTGGTGAGGGGGGCTGGGGGGATGGTGGGGGATGTGCGGGCGCAGGTGGTGGTGGTGGGTGGGGGGCCGGTGGGGTTGCTGTTGGCGTGTGAGTTGGCGGGGTTCGGTGTGCGGGTGGTGGTGGTGGAGGCGCGGGGGGAGGTGAGCGGGCAGCCGAAGGCGACGACGTTGCATGCGCGGACGGTGCAGGTTCTGGCCCGGCGTGGTTATCTGCCCGCTCTGACCGGTGTGGGCGGGGGCGCGGGTGGGGATGCGGGTACGCGCGCGGGCGGGGGTGCTGGCGCGGGTGATCGCGTGAGTGGGAATGCCGGTGTGGGTGGGGGTGCGGGCCTGAGGGGGAGCGCGGGCGCCGGGTTGGCGGCGGGTGCCGGTGTGGGTGCGGGCGGGGGCGCGGGCACAGGCGCCGGTGATGGCGTGGCCGGGAGTGCGGGTGCCGGCACAGGCGCCGGTGATGGCGTGGCCGGGAGTGCGGGTGCCGGTGCGGGCGGGGGTGCCGGCGCGGGGGCGGGTACCAACGTGGGTGCGGGTGCGGGTGCTGCCGGTGGGGTGGGGAGTGGCGGTGCCGGTGTGGCTGCGGGTGCGGGTGTGGGTGCGGGTGCTGCCGGTGTGGGTGCGGGTGCGGGTGTGGGTGCGGGTGCTGCCGGTGTGGGTGCGGGTGTTGCTGGGAGTGGCGCTGCCGGTGTGGGTGTGGGT
>NZ_BBYG01000027.1:0-5274 GCF_001184025.1 Streptomyces maremycinicus | reverse complement strand
GCCAGGTGGGGGTGTGGGGGGGAGTGTTTTTCATTTTGGGGGGATTGGGGGGTTGGTGATCGGGGTGCCGGTGGGGGAGCCGGAGGCGGTGTTGAAGGTGGTGCAGGGGGATGTGGAGCGGGTGTTGGAGGAACGGGCGCGGGCTGCGGGGGTGGGGGTGTGGCGGGGGTATCGGGTGTGTGGGGTGTGGCAGGGGCCGGGTGGGGTGCGGGTGAGTGCGCGGGGTGCGGGTGGGGTGCGGGTGTTCGGTGGCGAGTTCGTGGTGGGGGCGGACGGTGCGCGCAGTGTGGTGCGGGAGTTGGCGGGGTTTGCTTCGCGGACGTATCCGGCGACGGTGTCGGCGATGGCGGGGGATGTGCGGTTGGGGCCGGTGGGGGCTTTGCGGCCGGGGTGGCACCGCACGGAGCGGGGCTGGATCCTGGCCCGTGATGTGGGGGGTTCGGTGATGCGGTTGCGGACGTTGAACTGTGCGGGTCCGCATCCGGCCCGTCATACGCCGTTGGGGGTGGAGGAGTTGCGGCGGGAGGTGTCGTTCATCGCGGGGCGGGAGTTCACGATGCGGGCGCCGCGGTGGCTGAGCCGGTTCAGTGATTTCTCCCGGCTGGCCGCTTCGTACCGTGAAGGGCGGGTTCTGCTGGCGGGGGACGCGGCGCATGTGCATTTCCCGATCGGGGGGCAGGGGTTGAGTGCGGGGCTGCTGGATGCGCTGGATCTGGGGTGGAAGCTGGCGTTCACGCTGGCGGGGACGGCGGGTGAGGATCTGCTGGACAGTTACGGGGCGGAGCGCCGGCCGGCTGCGCAGCGGGTCATCGACAACACGCGGGCGCAGTTGGCGTTGATGCGGCCCGATCCGGGGCTGGAGCCGCTGCGGGAGCTGTTCGGTGAGCTGATGGCGCGGGGTGGTGCGGAGGGTGCGGTCCTGGCGTCGATGGTCAGTGCCCAGGACACGGTGCTGCCCGCGCGCGGTGCGTGGTCTTCGCCGTGGGAGGGGCGGTTCGTGCCGAACGTGGTGCTGGAGACCGCGCGGGGCCGTACGGAGGTGACGGCGCTGCTGGGTGCGGGCCGGCCGCTGCTGCTGCTTTTCGGTGAGCGGGCGGCCCGCTTCGCGCGCGAGGCCCGGCCGTGGGCGGGGCTGGTGCGGGTGGTGCGGGCCGCGCCGGTGCCCGTGCTGGACTGCGAGGCGCTGCTGGTGCGCCCGGACGGTTATGCCGGCTGGGCGTCCGGCGGCGGCGAACTGGCCGGCGCCCTGCGCGCGTTCTTCGGCCCCGCCGCCCCCGCCGGGAACCCTCCCGCCCGCCCGGCCGCCGGGGACACACCGGATGGGAACCCGGCCGCCGGGGACACGCCGGACGGGAGTACGCCCGTCCGCCCGGCCGCCGGGGACACACCGGATGGGAACCCGGCCGCCGGGAGCACGCCGGACGGGAGCATGCCGGCCGGGAATACGTCCGCTGTGGGCGCGTCTGCCGGGAGCACGTCTGGCGTGGGCGCGCCGGCCGGGGGCGGGTCTGCCGGGAGCACGTCTGCTGTGGGTGCGTCGGTCGGGGAGGCGGAGGCCGGTACCGCGGCAGCGGGTGCGTCGGCCGGGGACCCGTCGGCGATGGTGGGTGGGGCCGGGCAGGCGTCGGCGATGGTGGGTGGGGACGTGTCGGGGACGGCGTCTGCTGTGCTGGAACCGTCTCCCGTGCGGGACGCCGACCCGTCGGCGACGGTGGCCGGGGGCGCGCCGGTGGCAGCGTCCCGCGTGCCGGATGCGTCGGCGGTGGCGGATGCGTCGGCGGTGGTGGGGGAGCCGGGTGGTCAGGGCTGTTTCCCGGACCCGCAGGCGGCGTCGGCTGGGGGTGGGGGTGCTGACGGGCCGGTGGGGGGTGGGCTCTGAAAGGGGGGGGTGTGGGTGTGGTGGGTTCAGCTGACGGGTTCGGGGTGGGGGGTGGTGGTGCGCAGGTCCTCGAGTTCGGCGTGGACGTGGGCTCCTCTGCCTTCGGTGATGTCGACGGCGGCCAGGACCGAGGGGACGACGATGCTGGGCAGTACGTGGCGCAGCAGGGCGGTGACCCGGTGGGGGAGGTCCTGGTAGTTGGACATGGCCTGGGACATGGCCTGTACGCCGGCGAACGCTCCGACCAGGACGTCGGCGGTCTCGGCGGGCACGATGTGCGGCATCAGCTCGCCCTGGGCCTGTGCCTGCTGGAGCAGGGCGATCCCGACGTCGCTCCAGCGCAGGAACGGGCCGCTGCGGTCCAGTCCCTGGGCCTGCTGGTCGAGTGCGAGGCGGACCCCGGCGCGGACCAGGGGGTCGGTGCGCAGCCGGTAGGCGTGCAGGACGACGGTGTCCACCAACTGCTGGATCTTGCAGGCGCGCAGCGGGATGGGCAGGTCGTGGTCCTGTTCGTGGATGACGCCTTCGGCCAGGTCCTCCTTGGAGGGGAAGTGGAAGTACAGGGCGCCCTTGGTGACCCCGGCGGTCAGGAGGATCTCGCTGATCGTCGCGGCCTGGTAGCCGCGTTCCTCGAAGACCTTGGCCGCGGCCGTCAGGATCGTCTGCCGGGTGCGGATCGCCCGGTCCTGCTTCACCAATTCCCGGCCTCCTTCTCGTCGGTGAGCCCGGAGACCCAATAAAAAACCGTCCAGTTCGTACATTACAGGGGGTGTGTTTCGCACAGCACCCCTGGATGTACTGGATTCAATGAAACCGCGTGAAGATCGCGGAGGGAGCGGGGAGGACCGGCGTGCCGGACGACAGGGCACCGCAGGCACACCGCCTGCCGCAGGCACACCGCCTGCCGCAGGCACGGCAGGCGCAGCGCCTGGGGCAGGCACCGCAGGCGCAGCGCCCGCGGCAGGCACCGCAGGCGCAGCGCCTCGGGCAGGCACGGCAGGTGTCGCAGGTGCGGCCGGCGCGGCTGGTGCCGGGCAGGCGGCTGGTGCTGCGGGCGGCAGGGGAGCCGCAGGAGCCTTGGGCGGCACGGGAGTTGTGTTCGCCAGAGGCGTCCCGGGGGCCACGGGCTGCGGGGGCGCCCCGGGGGCTGCGGGCTGCGGGGGAGTCCGGGGCTGCGGGGGCGCTCCGGGGGCTGCGGGTTGCGGGGGCGCTTCGGGGGCTGCGGGCTGTGGAGGAGTCCGGGGCTGCGGGGGCGCTTCGGGGGCTGCGGGCTGTGGAGGAGTCCGGGGCTGCGGGGGCGCTTCGGGGGCTGCGGGTTGCGGGGGAGTCCGGGGTTGCGGGGGAGTCTGGGGTTGCGGGGGCGCTGCGGGGGGCCAGCCTGTCCCCGTGCTTGTACTTGTTCCGCTTCGGCGGGTTCGACGTTGTGGGTTCTTCCCCGGTAGCCCTCGTCATGGCCGGGCTGGACGGAGTCGGACAGTTCCGTGTGGGGGCGTCCGGTGTCGTGCGGGGTGCGGGGGTGCGCGGGGGGCTGCGGGGTGGGGGGTGGTGGGGGTGATTCTGGTGACGGGGGCCACCGGGACGGTGGGAGGGGAAGTGGTGCGCCGGCTGCCCGTGGGGGTGCGGGTGCGGCTGATGGCCAGAGACCCCGCGAAGGTCACGGGCGTGCCTGCGGGGGCCGAGACGGTCGCGGGTGACTACGGCGACCGGGGGTCGCTGGAGCGGGCCCTGGCGGGGGTGGACACCGCGTTCTTGGTGACCACCCGTCCCGGCGGCGGTGAGGACGCCGCGTTCCTGGCCGCCGCGCGCGGGGCGGGTGTGCGCCGGGTGGTGAAACTGTCCGCGGCGGCGGTCCTGGACGCGGGAGCCGACGATCTCGTCACCGGCTGGCAGCGCGCGGCCGAGGAACAGCTGCGCGCCAGCGGCCTTCAGTGGACGCTGCTGCGTCCGCGCGCGTTCATGTCCAACACCCTGGGCTGGGCGGCCCGCGTGCGTGCCGAGCGCACCGTGCGCGTCCTGTACCCGCACGCGCCCAACGCGTGCGTCGATCCCCGCGACGTCGCGGAGACGGCCGTGCGGGTCCTGACCGAGGAGGGGCACGCCGGGCGCGCCTACACCCTGACCGGGCCGCGGGCGCTCACCGCCGCCGGGCAGTGCGAGGAACTGGGCCGGCTCCTGGGGATCCCCCTGCGCCTGGTGGAACTGAGCCCCGAGCAGGCCCTCGCCGCCTGGGCCGCACGCTATCCGCGCCCGGTCGCCGAGGCGCTCCTGCACAGCGCCGAGCGGCAGCGGGCGGGCGCCAAGGCCCAGGTCGACGACACCGTCCGTGCGGTGACGGGCCGTGCGCCGGGCTCCTTCTCCCAGTGGGCCGCAGACCACCTCGACGCCTTCGCCCCCGCCGCACAGCCCCCCGCCGCGCCCCCCGCGGGCCACCTTGAGCCCCCGGCCCGGCCGGACAGCCCCAGCCCCCACCCCGGTCCCAGCCCCCACCCCGGTCCCAGCCCCCACCCCGGCCCCGGTCCCGGTCCCGGCCCCGGCCCCGGTCCCGGCCCCGGGGCCGGTCCCGGTCCCGGCCCTGGTTTCGGTCCCGGTCCTGGTTCCGGTTCAGGCCGCACGGCATGACCCGGCCCCGGCCGCCCGCACGACCCGTCCGCCGCATTGCAGGACCGTCCCGCGGGACATCACCTGCCGCAGCGCCACCCGCTGGGAGTGCCGCCCGCCGCAGGGTCACTCGCTGGAGTGCCGCCCGCCGCAGTGTCACTCGCTGGAGTGCCGCCCGCCGCAGCGGCGTCCGCGGGGACGCAGCCCGCGGGGACGCAGTCTGCCGGGTCGCTTTCTCGCGGGGTGCTGTCCGGGCTGCCTTCTGCCGGGGCCGTGCCTGCCGGGGCACGGTTCCACGCGGCGTCGTGCGCGGGGGCGGCGCACCTTCGGGGGTTGCCGCCCGCCGTAGGACCGTCCCGTGGGGGAGGGGCTGCCGCAGGGCCGCCTGCTGGAGTGCCGGCTTGCCGGACGCCGGCTGAGGGGAGCTCATTTCCCGGCGTGTTTCCTGCCGGGTTGCCGTCCTGCGATGGCTGTGTGTGCCGGGGTGCCGTGCTGCGCGGCATCCTGTGCGCGGCATCCTGCGCGGGGACGGTGTTCCCCGGGGTGCTGCTGCCTGCCGGAGGGCTGCCTGGCGGAGCATCGTCCCTCCACCGGCGCTTCTCGCCGTCCTGCCGTCCTGCCGTCTTGTGGGGGTGCCGCCTGCGTGGAGTGCCGCCCCCGGAAGCCCGTCTGGCGGACCATCATGCTCCGGGGGGCTTCTCCCCGCTCCGCCGCCTCGCAGGGGGATTGCCTGTCCGGAGCCGTGTCCCCGGGCCGCGACCTGACGGACGTCACCGCTCTGCGGGGCATGCGTGGTT
>NZ_BBYG01000026.1 GCF_001184025.1 Streptomyces maremycinicus | reverse complement strand
GAGAGCGGGCTGACGAACGGGTCGGCGGTGACGTCGACCGGTCGACGTCGGTCTCGGGTGGACGTGCGAATTCGATCTTGGGTTGACGGTCGACGTCGATCTTGAGTTGACGGCGTCACTCGTCCGTGTCCGTTCGCGTACGCACGGCGTTCGGTTCATCGCGCAGAGTTACGCTCGCTGGATGTACCTCAGGCGCTCCCCCCGCAGGTCCCGTACCGGCGTCACCGTCCTCTCGCTCGCCGCGCTGCTCGTCTCCGGCTGTTCCGCCGCGGAGACGACCAGCTCCGCCGGTTCCACGGCGGTGGCGGCGCTCGTCGCGCTGCCGCGGGCCACGCCGTCGGCGCTCGCGCCGTACTACGGGCAGAAGCTGAGCTGGCGTGCCTGCGGTGTGCCCGGCTTCGAGTGCGCCACGCTGAAGGCGCCGCTCGACTACGCCGATCCGGGCGGCGGTGACGTCCGGCTCGCGGTCGCCCGCAAGAAGGCGACGGGCCCCGGCAAGCGGCTCGGCTCACTGCTGGTGAACCCGGGCGGACCGGGTGGCTCGGCGGTCGGCTACCTCCAGCAGTACGCCGGGATCGGCTACCCCGCCGGGGTGCGTGCCCGCTACGACATGGTCGCCGTCGACCCGCGGGGCGTGGCCCGCAGCGAGCCGGTGAAGTGCCTCGACGGGCGTGCGATGGACACCTACACCCAGACGGACACCACCCCCGACGACCAGCGGGAGACCGCCGAACTCGTCGACGCGTACAAGGAGTTCGCGGAGAGCTGCGGCGCCCACTCGGCGCGGCTGCTGCGGCACGTCTCCACGGTGGAGGCGGCCCGTGACATGGACATCTTGCGCGCGGTCCTGGGCGACAGGAAGCTGACGTACGTGGGGGCGTCGTACGGGACGTTCCTGGGCGCGACGTACGCGGGGCTGTTCCCGAACCGGGTGGGCCGGCTCGTCCTGGACGGCGCGATGGACCCCTCGCTGCCCGCCCGCCGACTGAACCTGGACCAGACCGCGGGGTTCGAGACGGCGTTCCAGTCGTTCGCGAAGGACTGCGCCACGCGGTCCGACTGCCCGCTCGGCGCCAAGGGCACGGCTCCCGCCAAGGTCGGCGCGAACCTCAAGGCATTCTTCCGCGCCCTCGACACCCGCCCGATCCCCACCGGCGACCCGGACGGCCGCAAGCTCGGCGAGGCGCTCGCCACCACCGGCGTGATCGCGGCGATGTACGACGAGAGCACCTGGGAGCAGCTGCGCGAGGCGCTGACCTCGGCGATCAAGGACAAGGACGGCGCGGGCCTGCTCGCCCTGTCCGACAGCTACTACGAGCGGGAGGCCGACGGCCGCTACGCCAATCTGATGGCCGCCAACGCGGCCGTGAACTGCCTCGACCTCCCCGCGGCCTTCTCCACCCCCGGCCAGGTCGAGAAGGCGCTGCCGTCCTTCGAGAAGGCGTCCCCGGTCTTCGGCGAGGGCCTCGCCTGGGCCTCCTTGAACTGCGCCTACTGGCCGGTGCGGCCCACGGGCGAGCCGCACCGCATCGAGGCGAAGGGGGCCGCCCCGATCGTCGTCGTCGGCACGACCCGCGACCCGGCGACCCCGTACCGCTGGGCCAAGTCCCTCGCCGGCCAGCTCGCCTCGGGCCGTCTCCTCACCTACGTGGGCGACGGCCACACCGCGTACGGCCGCGGCAGCGCCTGCGTCGACTCCGCGATCGACACCTATCTGCTCCACGGAACCCCTCCGGCGGCCGGCAAGCGCTGCACGTAGGCGCCGTCGCGGGCCCCGGGAGGACCGCTCCCGGGGCCTGTTCGGAGCACCCCTGGAAACTGTGTAGACTTACCGACGTTGCTGATCGCACCATGGTGTGGACAGCGCGCCGCCTTAGCTCAGATGGCCAGAGCAACGCACTCGTAATGCGTAGGTCTCGGGTTCGAATCCCGAAGGCGGCTCTGCCGAAGCCTCAGGACTCACTCGCCGTGACCTGGGGCTTTTGCTTTTCTCGGATGCGGGGACGATTCTGCGCGCGGCGCGCGGGGCGTGGCGCGCGGGGCGCGCGGCGCTGCCGAGGATCTCAGCGCTGGTCTCGGTTCCGGTCTCAGTGGGACCCGGATCGGGCACCGGGGGAGCGGGCACGAAGACCTCGCCCGCGCACCGCCTCGCGTCCTCCGAAAGGTGTGATCCGTCCATCACCTACCGCCTCGAGCGGTCGGGAACCAGCCCGGTCGCCGCCGGCCATCGAAGAGGGTGAGGCGCGGTGCATTTCGTCGGGTTCTGTCGACAGCTCGAACCCCGAGGGCCTGCTGTGTACGCCGAAGACATCCAGGAGGCCCTGGGGAAGCCCGCGTCCTGTCCGGTGAGTGATGCGGTCGCCTACCTCAGGGCAGGGCGTCCGCTCCTCGACGTCTCGGAGAGTTGTCCCGACGTGGTGGCCGGGGAGGGGCGGGTCCGGGGTGGATCGTCCGTGCTGAGCGACGGTGAGTGGGTCTGGCGTTGGGACCTCGGCCACGATGTGGAGAAGGACGCGGTCGATCTGCCGGACGCGTTTCTGGCGGAGGTCGCCGGAAACGCCTTCCGGATCCCCGCCGTTCCGCGTGAACGCCTGATCGAATCGTCACTCGCCGTCGACGAGGCTTTGGGACTCCGTCCGGCCCACGGCTCCGGGCCCTACGGAAAAGAGGCGTGACACGGCGTCAGCCCAGCACCCGTACCGGCGTTCCCGCCAGATACGCCCGGATTGCCTCCACCGCCTGTCCGTAGTACCGCTCGTAGTTCGCGCGGGAGACGTACCCCAGGTGGGGAGTGGCCAGGAGGCGAGGAGCCGTCCGCATAGGGTGGTCGTCGGGGAGGGGCTCCACGTCGAAGACGTCGACGCCCGCGCCCGCGATACGGCCCTCGCGCAGCGCCGCCAGCAGCGCGTCCTGGTCGACGATCGCCGCCCGTGAGGTGTTCACCAGGTACGCCGTCGGCTTGAGCAGCGCCAGTTCGGCGGGGCCGAGCAGTCGCCGGGTGCGGTCGCTCAGGGCGAGGTGGATCGAGACGAAGTCGCTCTCGGAGAGGAGCCGCTCCTTCGAGGCGGCCCGCCGCACGCCCACCTCCGCGGCCCGCTCCGCCGTCAGGTTCCGGCTCCACGCGCTCACCTCCATCCCGAAGGCGAGACCCACCCGGGCGACCGCGCTCCCGATCTTCCCCAGACCGAGCAGTCCGAGCCGACGCCCGTGCAGGTCGGCGCCGACGGTCGACTGCCAGGGGCCGCCCTCCCGCAGGGCCGTGCTCTCCTGGACGAGGCCCCGGGCCAGGCCCAGCAGCAACGCCCACGTCAGCTCCACCGGCGGAGTCGAGGAACTCTCCGTGCCGCACACCGTCACGCCGTTCGCCTGCGCCGCCGGGTAGTCGATCACCGAGTTGCGCATGCCGGAGGCGATCAGCAGACGCAGCCGGGGGAGGCGGTCCAGCAGCGACGCCGGGAAGGGGACGCGCTCGCGCAGGGTGACCACACAGTCGAAGTCGGCCAGCGCCGCAGCGAGTTCGTCCTCGTCGCCGATATGCCCGGTGAAGGCGACGACCTCCAGTTCCTCTCCCGACGCGGGTGCCGACCAGTCGGCGAGGGTCGTCGCGACGTTCTGGAAGTCGTCGAGCACGGCACAGCGGAAGGGCACGGCTTTTCCTCCTGGTGAGGTGTTCCGACCGGGTGCGGGTCCGGTCCGAGGCTACGGTGAGCCCGTGAGCGACTCGGCCGCGACCGGCGGCTGCTCCGGCACCCCGCTCGCCCGGAAGCTCGGCGTCAGGCCCGGCCACCGGGTGCGACTGCGGCACGCCCCGGACGGCTGGGACGTCCCCGGACTGCCCGACGGCGTCCACCTCGCCCCGGGCGGGCCCCGCGACGCCGACATCACCGTGGCCTTCTACCGCGACCACGCCGCCCTCGCCGCCGAGACCCCGGCCCTCGTCCGCGACCTCGCCGACGACGCCATGCTCTGGATCGCCTGGCCCCGCAAGGCGGCCGGACACGTCAGCGACCTCACCGAGAACGCCCTGCGTGACCTCTTCCTCCCCCTCGGCCTCGTGGACGTCAAGGTCGCCGCACTGGGGGAGGACTGGTCGGGACTCAAGTTCGTCCGGCGCAGGGAGAACCGACGCGGCTGAACCGACGCGGCTGAACCGACGCGGTTGAGAGGGGTGTGGCTGAGCCGACTCGCTTGAGAGCGGTACGGCTGAGTCGACCTGTCCGGGGCCGACGTATCCAGTGGCGACGTACACCGACATCGGCGTGAGCAGGACAGGATCGGCGGGGTCCGCTTACGCAGAACCGGCATAAAACGGAAGCAAAATGAGGCGGCGTCGGAGCAACGCCCGCACCTGAGGCAACATCTAGGTGAACGACGGGCCCGCGCGTGGACGGGGCGCGATCGCGTCGAGGGCCGGACGGAGTGAGGGACGTGAGGGACGTGGGGGACGTGGGCGACATCGGGGACGTGGCGGAGCCGAGGATCGCCGTGGCCGTGGTGACCATGGGCAACCGGCCCGCCGAGGTCGACGCGCTGCTGGAGTCGGTGGCCAAGCAGGACCTGGCACCCGCCCGCATCGTGATCGTCGGCAACGGCTGCGAACTCCCCGACTTCGCGGGCCGTCTCTTCCTGCCCGGCGAGGTCACCACCATCGACGTCGACGAGAACCTCGGCTGCCCCGGCGGCCGCAACGTCGCCCTCGCCCGGCTGAGGGAGTACGGCGACGTGGACGTCGTGGTCGAGCTGGACGACGACGGGCTGCTCGTGGACGCCGATGTGCTGAGCCGCGTGCGCGACCTGTACGCCGCCGACCCGCGCCTCGGCATCGTCGGCTTCCGTATCGCCGACGAGCACGGCGAGACCCAGCGCCGCCATGTGCCGCGGGTCGGCGCCTCGGACCCGATGCAGGGCGGGTACGTCACCGGGTTCCTCGGCGGCGGCCACGCCCTGAGCATGGCCATGCTCGCGGAGACCGGCGACTGGCCCGCCGAGTTCTTCTTCGCGCACGAGGAGACCGACCTGGCCTGGCGGGCCACCGACGCGGGCTGGAAGATCCTCTACGCGCCCGAGCTGCTCCTCCAACACCCCAAGACGTCGCCCGCACGGCACGCGATATACCACCGGGTCACGGCCCGGAACCGGGTCTGGCTGGTCCGGCGCAACCTTCCGCTGCTCCTCATCCCGGTCCACCTCGGCGTCTGGATCGCCGTCACCCTCCTGCGCACGCGGTCGCTCGCCGGCCTCAAAGCATGGTTCGGCGGATTCGCGGAGGGCCTGCGCAACCCGGCCGGACATCGCCGGCCCATGAAGTGGCGGACGGTGTGGCGGCTGACCCGGCTGGGCAGGCCGCCGGTCATCTGAGGAGCCGTCGGGACGCTCGGCGACCGGCACGGAACGGAACGGGGCGCAGGGCCCGGTCGGTCACCTCCGCCGACCGAGGCCCCGCGCGCCCCCGGATCCGGCCGCGGCGGCGACACTCCCCCGAGTTGCGCGTGGATACGCGCGCACCGTCGGGCCGATTCCGATGATGTGATCACATCAGATCGCGCCAACGGATCGCTAACATGTGGCCGACGGTACGTCGCGTCGTCGCTGGTCACCCGGTGTTCCCGAGGATGCGGCCGAGTCCTCCCGGGGGTGCCTTGCGCCTCGGTGGAGCGCCTCGACGGAGCGGTTCGACGGAGCGGTTCGACGGAACGACTCGGCGGAGTGCCTGGGCGGAACGACTCCGCAAGGCACGCTGCACGGCAACTCGGTACGGCAGTTCAAGGCACGCTGCACGGCAACTCTGCAAGGCGATCCGGATACAGGCTCTCGGCGCGGACCGGGCGTGGAAAGGCGATGGGCGGCGTGATGCGGCGGTACGGGCTGCGGTTCGGACTGCTGGGCCCGCCTGTCCTGTACGCGGCCGACACACAGGACGCCGACCGCGAGGCGTGCGTCCCTCCCTACGACATCGTCCGCAGCCCGAAAGTACGTGCCCTGCTGGCGTCGTTGCTCCTCGACGCGGGCCGGATCGTCCCGGTGGAGTCGCTCAAGGAGGCGCTGTGGGGCGGCGCGCCGCCGACGTCCGCCCAGGCCTCGCTGCACAACCACGTCACCCGGCTGCGCCGGCTGCTCGACGACCCCGAGCGGCTGCGCGCGGTGCCGCCCGGCTACCGGCTCCGGGTCGAACACGGTGAGCTCGACGTCCATGTGTTCGAGCGGCATGTCGCCGCGGCCCGGGGCGCGCACGCCGCCCGGAACTGGGAACGTGTCGGGCGCGAATGCGCGGCGGCACTCGCGCTGTGGCGGGGCACTCCGCTGAGCGGACTCCCGTCCGACCTGGGCGGCTATGCCTTCGTGCGACGCCTGCGGGAGGCCCGGCTGCTCCTGCTGGAGTGGCGCTACGACGCCGAACTCGCGGTCGGCGAAACGCGGTTCGAGCGACTCGTCCCGGAGCTGACGGCACTGGCCGCCGAGCATCCGCTGCGCGAGGCCTACCACCGCCAGCTGATGCTCGCCCTGCACCGCACCGGCCGCCGGGCCGAGGCCCTCGCCGTCCATCGCGACCTGCGCGCCCGCCTCGTCGAGGAACTCGGCATCGAACCGGGCCCGGCGATACGCGACGCCCACGTACAGATCCTGTCCCCGACGCCAGCCGATCCCCGGTCTTCGATCGCGATGCCAGCCGATCCCCGGTCTTCGATCGCGACTCCGGCCTCGGCTCCGCCCTTGTCCCCGGCTGCGGCTCCGGTCTCTTCCCCGGCTGCGGCACTGACATCGGCCTCGGCTCCGGCACTGACCTCGACCTCGGCCCCGGCTTCGACCTCGATCTCGGCTCCGGCGGAGGCCCTGACTTCGGCCCCGGTCCCGGCTCAGGCTTCGACCTCGGCTTCGGCCTCAGCCCTGACTACGGCTTCGGCTTCAACTTCGGCCTCGGCCTCGACTCCGTCCCCGACTCCGGCCTCGGCTCCGACACCGTCCCCGACTCCGGCCTCGGCTCCGACACCGTCCGCACTCCGTCCCGCACAACTGCCCCCACCCCCCGCCCACTTCACCGGCCGCGTCGAAACCCTGCGGCGCATCCACCGCACCCTTGCCACGGGCGGCCCGGTCGTTGTCCTGAGCGGTATGGCCGGCGTGGGCAAGAGCGCGCTCGCGCTGCACGTCGCCCACGCCTTGAAGGAACGTTTCTCCAGTGGACAGCTCTACCTCCGCCTGCACGGCGCCACCCCCGGCACGACCCCCCTCACCGCACCCCAGGCGCTCACCGCCCTGCTGCGCGACCTCGGCACCGAACCCCGGCACATCCCCGAACACCAGGACGCCGCAGCCGCGTTGCTGAGAACCCTGCTCGCGCCGACCCGCACGCTCGTCGTGCTGGACGATGTCGCGACCGCCTCCCAGGTCCGTCCGCTGCTGCCGGCCGGCCCCGGCTGCGCCGTGATCGCCACCAGCCGCTCACCGCTGACCGCGCTCGACGGCGCCCTCCGCTTTCCGCTCGGACCGCTGTCCGGCGAGGACAGTGCGGCCTTGCTGCGCGCTGCCTCCGGTCCGGGGGAGGGGCGCGCCGCTCTGGACGCGAACCATCCCCTCGTCGGTCTCACCGGCCGGCTCCCGCTCGCGCTGCGTGTCGTCGCCGCCAGGCTCGCCGCACGCGGTGCCCTCACCCCGGACGGGCTGGCCGGTCAACTGGCGCATACGGCAAGCAGGTTGTCCCAGCTGGAGTACGACGATCTCAGCGTCCGCCGTTCCCTGGCCGTCGCCCACGACGCGCTCACCGCCTCCAGACGGCAGGCCGACCGGGACGCGGCCCTCGCCCTGTGCCGTATCGGCACGCTGGACCTGCCCGCGTACGACGCCCCGCTCCTGGCCCGGCTCACCGGCACCGACGAGCGCCGCGCCGAAGCGGCCCTGAACCGGCTCGTCGACGTGGCGCTCCTCGAGGAGCACGCGTATGGCCACTACACCCCGCACGACCTCGTCCGTGACTTCGCCCGCGAGCTGGCGAACGCTGAAGGGGCGAAGCCCGAGTCGACGAAATCCCCGTCGGTGAAGTCCGAGTCGGCGAAGTCCCCGTCGGCGCGATCCGCGTCGGCGAAGGGCGACCCGCCGGGATCAGAGCCGGCCCAGGACCTGTCCAGCAGGGCAAGCCGGAGACACGGGCCTCACGTGCACCGATGAGGCGCCGCCGCGTTCCCGGCCCGGTCCGCCGGAGTCCGGTCACCCCGCCGATACGACACGACGTGCCCCGCCCAGCCCCGACCAGCCAACCTCCCCCCCCGTCATCCCCGCAGCGGGCGCCGCCGCCGATACGCCGCCGCCGCACGCCGCCGACCTCACCGCCCCTCCCCGCCCGCAGCCCCCCGGCCGTGAGGCTCACCCAAGCCGGCCCGGCTGTCGACCTCCGCCTGGTCACCCCGCCCCTCCCCAACCGCAGCTCCCCGGCCGTGAGGCTCACCCAAGCCGGCCCGGCTGTCGACCTCCGCCTGGTCACCCCGCCCGTCATCCCCGCAGCGGCCCCCGGCCATGAGGCCCACCCAGACCGGCCGACCGCCGCCAGGTCACCCCGGCACGCTCCCCAGGCTCACTTCGCGTCGGCATAGCACTCCACCACCGCCGTGGTGAACGGGAACCGCACCGGTGAATCCCCGAACGTCAGCCGTCCGGCGAGGTCGGACGCCTCCCGGATCGCGGCGACGGCCGCTTCGGCCTCTTCCTCCGGACAGTGCACGATCACCTCGTCGTGCTGGAAGAAGACCAGCTCGGCCGCCATCCCCGCACAGGTGCGCCGTAGCGCGGCGAGCAGCAGCAGCGCCCAGTCGGCGGCGCTGCCCTGGACGACGAAGTTGCGGGCGAACCGGCCACGCGCGCGGGCGTTGGTCGAGGCGTACCCCGGCACCCACTGCCGGTCGGCGGAGAGTTCGTCGTCCCCACCAGGACCACCAGGACCGCCGGAGCCGCCAGGACCGCCGAGGTCGGCGGGGTCGACGGGGATGCCGGCCTCCTCCGTGCCCTCGTCCCCCGCGCCGGTCGCCGGCGGGCAGGTCCGGCCGAGCCACGTCCGCACTAGCCGTCCCTCCTCACCCGCCCGGGCCGCCTCGTCGACGTACGCCACCGCGCGCGGGAAGCGGCGGCGGAGTGCGGCGAGGTTCTTCAGACCGTCCCCGGAGGTCTGGCCGTACACCGCGCCGAGGACGGCGAGTTTCGCCTGGGCGCGGTCACCGGAGAAGGCGCGGTCGGAGACGGACTGGTAGAGGTCGCTCTCCCGGCCGGCGACCTCCATCAGCCCGGGATCACGGGAGATCGCCGCCAGCACGCGTGGTTCCATCTGGTCGGCGTCGGCGACGACGAGCCGCCAGCCCGGATCGGCGACCACGGCCCGCCGGATGACCTTGGGGATCTGGAGGGCGCCCCCGCCGTTGGTCACCCAGCGCCCGGTGACCGTGCCGTGTGCGAGGAACTCCGGCCGGAACCGCCCGTCCCGCACCCAGTCCTGGAGCCAGGACCACCCGTGGGCCACCCAGATGCGGTACAGCTTCTTGTACTCGATCAGCGGCTTCACGGCCGGGTGGTCGAGGGACTCGATCTCCCAGCGCCGGGTGGACTTGATCCGGATGCCGGCCTGCGCGAAGGCCTTCACCACGTCGGCGGGCAGGTCGGGACGGACCCGGCGCCCGAAGGCGGCCGACACCTCGTCGGCCAGCTCGGCCAGCCGCCGGGGCTCACCCCTGCCCGCGTACCGCTCGCCGAGCAGGTCGTGCAGGACCGTGCGGTGCACCTCCGCGCTCCACGGCAGCCCGGCCCGGTTCATCTCTGCCGCCACCAGCATCCCTGCCGACTCGGCCGCCGTCAGCAGCCTCATCCGCGCCGGGTGTTCGGCCCGTTCGTGCCGTCGCTGCTGCTCCGCGTAGACGGCGAGCAGGTCTTCGAGCGGCAGCCGGACGGCGGTGTCCTGTGCCTCGAACAGCGAGGACTGCGCGCCGGGCACGGCGGAGCGCTGCGGTGGGTCGGGCGGTACTGGGCCGCCGCGCAGCCGGGCCAGCGCGGCCGCCGCCGAGCGGGGCTCGCCCGAGCGCCCCTCGTGGCCCAGGAGGAGGGTCTCGGCGTCCTCGACGTCGTAGCACCGCTCTACTCGCACCCCCGTGGCGAGCAGTCGCGGATACACCTCGGCCGTGGAACGCCAGACCCACCGGGTGACGTCGGGCCGCTCGCGCACGGCCCGGGCCAGGTCCGCCTCCCGCAGCACCGGACCGGTGGGCAGCCCGCCGGGACCGAGGGGGGCGAGCTCCACGCCACCGTCCTCGGCCGGAGCGAGTGCCCACCGGTCGGCCATACCGCGAGTGTGGCAGGGGGGTCTGACAACGGCCCGACGGCAGCGGCGCCCGCTCCCGCTACCGCTCCCGCCCTAGCTCCCGCTACCGCGCCCGCCGCTGTGCAAGCCGTACCCGTGCGATGCGCGGGCGGCGTGCCCGACTCCCGCCCTAGCTCCCGCTGCCGCTCCCGGACCGCTGCCCCGGCCCGCGCACCGGGCACTGCCCCGGTGCCTTCTCCGGCCCGCGCGCCGGTTACTGCCCCTGCACGTGTCCCTGCCCCGGCCCGCGCTTCTGGCCGTGCTCTTGCTACTGCTCTTGCTACTGCTCCTGCTATTGCTCCTGTTCCTCTTCCTGCTCCTGCGTCTGCATCTGCGTCTGCGTCACCGAGATCGTGGCCAGGACCTTCGCGACGTACCGCTCCGTGCCGGGCTTGTCGACGCCGAGGCCGCTGAGAACGCCCTCGCCGTTCTCGAACTCAAGCAGCGCCAGCAGGAGGTGCTCGGTGCCGACGTAGTTGTGGCCGAGGCGGAGCGCCTCGCGGAACGTGAGTTCCAGGACCTTCTTGGCGTCCGGGCCGTAGGGGACCAGCTCGGGCACCTCCTCCACGGCCGGCGGCAACGCGGCGGTCGCGGCCTCGCGGACCGCCTCCAGGGAGACTCCCTGATCGGTGATCGCCTTCGCCGCGAGGGCCTCCGGCTCGGCGAGCAGGCCGAGGACGAGGTGGGCGGGCAGGCCCTCGGCGTTGCCGGCGGTCCTGGACGCGTGGTGGGCGGCCATGACCACGCTCCGCGCGCGGGGGGTGTAGCGGGCGAAGCCCTGGCTCGCGTCGAGGCCGGCCGACTCCTTCGGCACGAACCGCTTCTGGGCGGCCTGCCGGGTGACGCCCATGCTCCGGCCGATGTCGGTCCAGGAGGCGCCCGAGCGGCGGGCCTGGTCGACGAAGTGGCCGATCAGATGGTCCGCCACATCGCCCAGGTGATCGGCGGCGATGACGGCGTCCTGGAGCTGGTCGAGCGGCTCGTCGTGCACCTTCTTGATGGCGTCGATGAGGTCGTCGAGACGGACGGACGAGGTGGTGCCGGGTCGTGGAGACGTCATGTGTCAACCGTAGGTTGACAGTGGAGGAGTGTCAACCCGAGGTTGTCACTCCCGTCGGCCGCGGCGCCCTACTCCGTGACACGATCGACCGGTGAGCAGCACCGACCACGGCAGCACCGACCACGGCAGCACCGACGACAGCGGCACCGACCACGGCACCCCCGGCGACGACCGGCCCGGCGACGACCGGCCCGGCGCCCGCACCGTCGAACGGGCCTTCCGGACCGCGCTCTACGACACCGCCGACACCGCCCTCGACACCGGCGCCTCGCTCCTGGCCGCAGACCGCGCGGCGGACGCCGAACTGAACCGGCGGGGCACGGAGTTCGTCGCGACGGCCTGGCGCCGGGGCTGGCAGCCCGCCGACCTCGTACGGTTCGTACGGCGCGAGCTGGACGACGTCCACGTGGACCTGGTGGCACAGCTGATCCGGACGCAGTCGCGCGACGACCGGGCGCGCGGGCGGCGCTGGGCGGCCCAGCTGGAGGAGCTGTCCGCCGACACAGCGCCCCCGCCCGCCACCGACCGTTTCTCGCACGCCACCACGGTCCTGGAGCTCTACCGCCTGCTGCTGCGCCTGCCCGCCCTCGAACCCCTCCAGGAGCCCGAGGCGCACCGGCAGTCCCGTCCGGGCTCGCATCCCCGCATGCTCACCCGTATCCGCGCGCTGCTCGCCAAGGCCGAGGCGACCGGGTTTCCGCAGGAGGCGGAGGCGCTCACGGCGAAGGCGCAGGAGCTGATGGCCCGGCACAGCGTCGACGAGGCCCTGCTCGACGCCCAGGCGCCCTCCCCGGACGCGCCCGGCGCCTGCCGGATCGGCGTCGAGCCGCCGTACGAGCAGGCGAAGGCGGTGCTGCTGGGCGCGGTCGCCGACGCGAACCACTGCCGGGCGGTGTGGAACGAGTCCTTCGCCTTCTCCACGGTCGTCGGCTTCGAGGCCGATCTGGAGGCGGTGGAGCTCCTCTACACCTCGTTGCTGGTGCAGGCGCAGTCCGCGATGGCGAAGGCGGAGGCGGCCCAGCGGGCCGGTGGCCGCAAGCGGACCAAGACCTTCCGGCAATCCTTCCTCGCCGCCTACGCCCACCGCATCGGCACCCGTCTGGGCGAGGTCACCGCCGCCGCCGAGACCCAGGTGACCGACGAGCTGCTGCCGGTCCTCGCCTCCCGCGAGGTCGCGGTCACCGCCGCGACGGACCGGATGTTCCCCGCCACGGTCTCCACCCGCCTGCGCGGAGTCACCGACGAGGCGGGCTGGAACGAGGGCTCCGAAGCGGCGGACCGGGCCAGGATGCGGTCCCGGCCACGACTGCCGTGACGCCCCCGGCCGGCTCCCGTGACACCTGGGCGGGGCCGGCGCCGGGTGGGCCGGTCGCTGCCGGGTTGATCAGTCGCCCGCCTGCTGGAAGGCGCTGACCGTGGCGTCCGGCACCTTCCCGCTCTTGAGGGCGACATCGCCGTACGACCAGGGGAAGCTCTGGTCGGCCGAGCCGCCCGGCAGGCCGTACTTCACCGTCTTGACGGCGAGGCTCTCGTCGCCGCCGTCCGCGCCGCGCACGTAGGTGATCGTGAAGGTGGCGGTGCCCTGCGCCGGGAGGGTCAGCGCCTGCGCCTCGGCGGCCTCGTCCTTCGGCACGCTCGCGGAGCCGCCGTCGGAGGTGAGGTCGACGGTGGGGAAGCCGTTCAGGGTGCACTCGGCACCCTTGTTGGTGAGCGTGACGGTGACGTTTCCGCTGTCCCCCGCGGCGGGGGCGGCGTTGACGGGGCCGACCTCCTGCCCGAGGTCACCGGCGGCGCAGGCGCCGCCGGCGGAGGCGGTCGATTCGGAGGCCTTGCTCGCGTCGGTGTCGGAGCCGCTGTCGTCCCCGCCTCCGCAGGCGGTGAGGAGCAGGGCCGCGGCAAGAGCGGTGACGGTCAGGGGAACGGCGCGCATGAGTGATCCCTAGGGTTTCGTGACGGTGCTCGAAGGATCATCACGCACGCGCGCGTGCACGTGTCGCGCGCCCCCGCTCCCGTGGCACCCCGAACATCCGGGCGGCGCGAGCCTTGGCAAGCCGATACGGGCCCGAGAGGCGCTGTCCGAGGCCGGGAGTCGGCCCGAGAGGCGCTGTCGAGGCCAGGAATCGGCCCGAGAAGCGCTGTCCGAGGCGGGGATGGGCCCGAGAGGCGCTATCCGAGGCCGGGGGTCGGCAGTCCCGACGGCCACTGGCCGCTCTCCGCCTTGGTGAAGGTCTCCTTGCCGACCGCACCGGACCAGGTGACCTCCAGGGACTTCGCGTCGGCGGAGTCGACCATGCCGGTCGTCCGGTCGCCCTTCCCGCTGGTGCACTTGAGGTGGATCATCTGCATGCCCGCCTCCTCGCCCGCGGTCCCGCTGCACACGGTCCCGCCGGTCACGAAGAGGGCGGCCTGCTTGCCGGTGATGATCAGGGCGACGGCCTTGCCGTCCGTCGTGGCGAGCCAGCTGCCCTCCAGTTCGCCGGAGGCCGAGACGGAGGCCGAGGCGGACGCGGAGTCCGTCGCGCCGCTCGTGCCCCCGGTCGCCGTCGTGGGCGTCGCCGAGGAGCCGTCGTCGGCCCCCCCGTCGTCACTGCACCCGGTCAGCACGAGCACGCCCGCCAGCGCGGCGGCCACGGCGACGACCGTGGCCCGCACCGGCCGTCGGGACGCGCTCCGCGTGAGGATCGCCGAAGTCACTGCAAGCTCCCAAGCTGTAGCCGGCCGACCGGGTCGACCGCACGGACCGCCGACCGCGCGGACCGTGAGGCCGTACGGACCGGTAGGGGACCGCAGCAAGCTACCAGCAAGCCCTCGCGGAACACCGGGGGCGGCCTGTGACTACCAGGACGACTTCCGCACTCCGGGCAGGTGCCCCGCGTGAGCCTGCTCCCGCAGATTCACCCGCGACAGGCCGAAGGTACGGACGTACCCGCGCGGGCGCCCGTCCACCTGGTCCCGGTTGCGCACCCGGGTCGCGCACGCGTCCCGCGGCTGGGCGCGCAATTCGCGCTGCGCGGAAGCCCGTTCGGCCGCCGTCGAGGACGGCCGCCGAATGATCTCCTTCAGCTCGGCCCGCCGCGCCGCGTACCGCGCGACGGTCTCCTGCCGTGCGCGGTTCTTCGCGATCTTGCTCTTCTTCGCCATCAGACCCGCACCCCCCGCGCGCGGATGCGCGCCACGGCCGCCTCGACACCGATCGTGTCGACGGTCCTGATGCCCTTCGTGCTCAGTCGCAGCCGTACGTGGCGGCCCTCGCTGGGCAACCAGTAGCGCTTGGACTGGATGTTCGGGTCGAAGCGGCGCGAAGTGCGCCGGTGGGAGTGGGAGATGCGGTTGCCGAAGCCCGGCCGGGCGCCGGTCAGCATGCAGTGGGCGGACACGGGTGACTTACCTCTCCTCGGTCGGCGCCAGGGCCGGTGATGCTAATGGATGTCATTTTCAGTAAGGTATCAGCATGGCACGCAACGAACTCCGCCCGGTCATCAAGCTCCGGTCCACGGTGGGAACGGGCTACACCTACGTGACGCGCAAGAACCGCCGCAACGACCCGGACCGCATGACCCTGCGCAAGTACGACCCCGTCGTCGGCCGTCACGTCGACTTCCGAGAGGAGCGCTGAACCTCCGTCATGCGCAAGGGAATCCACCCCGCCTACGGTCCCGTCGTCTTCCGTGACCGCGCCGCGAACCACGCCTTCCTCACCCGCTCGACGCTGACCGCCACGACCGGCGGCAAGACCGTCGAGTGGGAGGACGGCAACACCTACCCCGTCGTCGACGTCGAGATCTCCTCCGTCAGCCACCCCTTCTACACCGGCACCGCCCGCGTCCTGGACACGGCCGGGCGGGTCGAGCGCTTCGAGCGCCGCTACGGCAAGGAGGGCGGGGCGTGAGCCTGTCGGTCGTGATCGTCGGCGGACTGCACGCCGACGCCCGCCGGACGACGGTCGCGCGGCTGCTCGCCGACGTCCCGGGCAGCGTCGTCCTCCACCACGACCTCTCGACGGCCGTGGCGGGCACGGTCGTACGGACCGTCGCCGACGCCACCGGCATCCTTTCCGCCGGTGAGACACCGCTGGTCGACGACTGCGCCTGCTGCGCCCTGCGCGAGGACCTCGTCCCCGAGCTGCGCCGCCTCGCCGACGACGGCGGCACACGGCTCGCGGTCGTCGAACTGTGGGACTCCGTCGAGCCCAAGGCGATGGCCGAGGTGATCGTGGCCGGCGGGCTCACGGTCACCGGGGTCGTCACCGCCGTCGACCCGGCGTTGCTCCTGCCCTGTCTCGGCAACGGCGACGACCTCGCCGACCGCGGCCTCGCCGCGGCCGCCACCGACCGGCGCACGGTCGCCGACACCTTCGCGCGCCAGCTGGAGTACGCGCCCGTGCTGGCCGTCGTCGACTCCGAGGAGGCCGACGACGAGGACCGCGAACTGCTGGCCCAGCTGCACCCGACGGCGCGCCAGGTCCGGATCGGGGCCGCCGACCGTGCGGATGCACGGTCGGACCTCGCCCGGGCGGTGTTGGCCGGTTTCGACGTCGAGTCGGCCGCCGCCGCCCAGCACCCGGCCTGCGCGCTGCTGCCCGCCGAGGCCGACGCGCACGGGGTGAGCACCTTCGTCTGGCACCGGCGCCGCCCCTTCCACCCGGAGCGGTTGTACACGGCACTGGAGGATCTGACCTGCGCCGCCGCCCGCAGCCGGGGGCGGTTCTGGCTCGCCGACAGGCCCGACGTCCTGCTCCACTGGGACGCGGCCGGCGGCGCGCTGTGCGTGGAGTCGGCCGGTCCGTGGCTGGCGTCCCTGCCCGACGCGGCCTGGGACCTGGTCCCGCCGGTGCGCCGCGCCGCCGCCGCGCTGGACTGGCACCCCGAGCACGGCGACCGCTGCCAGCACCTGGTCTTCACGTCTCCCGGGCTCGACCGCGACGGCCTGGCGCACCTCCTCGAGTCCTGCCTGCTCACCGATGCCGAGTACGCCGCCGGCCGGGCCGCCTGGAAGCGGTTGCCGCCCGCCTTCGACACCCTCCTGGAGGTCTGACCCCATGCCCCGCAAGACCGAGCGCCGGGCCGCCGAGCCCCGCCCCAACCCGCTCGACCAAGCCAAGATCACGTACATCGACTACAAGGACACCGACCTCCTGCGGAAGTTCCTCTCCGACCGAGGCAAGATCCGCAGCCGTCGCGTCACCCGCGTCTCCGCCCAGCAGCAACGCCGGTTGTCCCGAGCGATCAGAACCGCCCGGGAAATGGCCCTCCTCCCCTGCACCACCCCCCACTGACCCCAACCCATCCCGACGCCACCGACCCCAACTCACCCCGACGCCCACCGGCGCCCCGACCCGCCACGGCGCCCACCGGCGCCCCAACTCACCCCGACGCCAACCGGCCCCGACCCCGACTCACCCCGACCCCACCGGCCCCGCCCGCCACGGCGCCCACCGACTCTGGCGGGCCCCGGGTCGCCACAAGCCAGGCCCCCCCGGGCCCACCCCGCGCCAACCTCCGCCCCGCCCAGGCCCAACCGCAGCCCCACCCCCCCCAGCATCTGTCCTGTACGCGCCCCCCGCGTCCACTCGCGTCCCCTGCGCGGGGCGTTCCCCCGTACTCATGGCCCTGCTGTCTCCGTAGGGGGCGAACGTCATGCGTACGAGCGGATTCACCGGCGCCGTCTACTCGCGCCGGTCGTCCCGCACCACAGTCGGCCCCGCAACAGGCCGAGTCGGCGGTACGGCGCGAGGCTGCCCCGGGCCCGCATCGCGGACGACCTGACCCTCCTGCGCCGGAGTGGCGGCCCGTCGCCGTCGCGCACCGGCGTGCGGGACGTCCCGGATTCCGGCCCGGGGAGACGGACGGGTCGCGCCGTCCTCGGACGGACAGGTGTGGGGCGGTTTCGGTGACGGCCGGGACGACGGAGGTGTGTCCGGCCGCATCACCGCCGGCCGCCCCGCCGCCCTGGCGCACCCCCGGCGGAGCCACATCCGGGGGGAAGCCCTACCGTGCCGAGCGGATGCCGGACATCCGCCGGAACCGCTCGCTTCGGACGGCCGCGGAGCCGCGCGCCGGGGGCCCGCGAACCGATCCGTATCCGTGCCGGCGGAACAGGACGGCCGTGCCACGCGTCTGTTCCTAGTGCACGAGTGGTTCGATCCGGACGACTTTGGCCCGCACCCGACGTCGACCGCCGACCTGGACACACGGGTCGGAACGCCGGGTAAAGCGGGCGTCAAAGCTGTAACCACGCAGGCACCCCGCGTGCACGTGCATCTGCTCATGCGGCTGCACATGAACGGGGTTATGATCCGGGACAGTTGACCACGGCACCAATGGCCACACGAGCCAGTGCACCACCAGGGAGCGACCTGTGGACCACCACGTTGACGGGGGGCACGACGTGTACAACGGCATGACGGCCACACAGCTGTACGGGGTTGCCTGGCAGAAGAGCCGGCACAGCAACTCGCAGGGTTCCTGCGTCGAGTTCGCGCGGCTGCCGGGCGGTGACGTGGCCGTGCGCAACTCGCGCTTCCCCGACGGTCCCGCGCTCGTCTACACCCGCGCGGAGATCGAGGCGATGCTGCTCGGCATCAAGGACGGCGAGTTCGACCACCTGATCGCGAGCTGACGGCCCGCGACGCCCGCACCCGCCCCGCCCGTTTCCGCCTGTCCTCCGCTGACCTCCGCCCCACGTCCACGCGTGGCGGGATTTTCGGAACTGTCACGTGAAAACGGCGGACAACGCGCGTAGAACCGCGGCGTCAGAACGCGCCGCGGTTCGTCATTCGGCAGGCGTGCGCAGCCGGAACAGCGCCCAGACGACCTTGCCGCCCAGGCTGCCGGACAGCGGGTGCCAGCCCCAGCCGTCGGCGAAGGAGTCGACGAGGAACAGACCGCGGCCGGACTCCGCCGAGAAGTCGTCGCTCTCGCGGGGCAGCGGGCTCTCCCGGCTGGGGTCGCGCACCGCGCACACGAGCCGCTCGGTCCAGCGCATCAGGTGCAGCCGCACGGGCGGGTGCTGCCGGTCCGGTACGTGCGGGACGTCGTCGGAGGACAGCCCGTGTCTCAGCGCGTTGGTCACCAGCTCCGAGACGACCAGACAGACGTCGTCGAACCGGTCGCCGACGTCCCACTGTCCGAGGGTCCTCTTGGTGAACTGCCGGGCCTCGCGCACCGCTTCGAAGCGGGCGGGCAGGGCACACGAGGCGGCGTTGGACACGGCCGCGGGATCAAGCGGCGGAAGGCCCTGCCGTAACGGCTCGAGCATGGTCGATCCATTCGTCCCCATGCGAGGCACTCCCGGGATTCGCGGTCGTTGCGATGCAGCGGTGGCGCGAGACCATGGTTTCGGATGCGCACTGCGGATGCAAGGGCAGATGCACGTGCACGTGACCGAAATGGACCCGCCCGTACCGCTTCTTGGCCATTTTTTCCGCCAACTTCTCGCCCATCAGGGCCACTTCCCTTGCTTTCCCCTCACTGTTCCCTCGCATCGCGCTGTACGTATCCTTTGTCTTCTTTCCATCTCTGTAATCGGACGAGTACTGCTCGAAGTGTTTTAGTGGCAGACTGCGGCCCCTAAGACGGTTGGGGAGGCTGGCGAACGTGAGCGCGGGAGAGCCCGGATCGGTGGTGCGGCGGATGCTGCTCGGCTCGCAACTACGGCGACTGCGCGAGGCGCGAGGCGTCACGCGCGAGGCGGCGGGATACTCGATCAGGGCCTCGGAGTCGAAGATCAGCCGGATGGAACTGGGCCGGGTGAGCTTCAAGACCCGGGACGTGGAGGACCTGCTGACGCTGTACGGCATCACGGACGACACCGAGCGCCAGGCGCTCGTGGGACTCGCCCGTGAGGCCAACGTGGCGGGCTGGTGGCACAGTTACTCGGACGTCCTGCCCAACTGGTTCCCCACCTACGTCGGCCTGGAGGGCGCGGCCGCGCTGATCCGGGCGTACGAGGTCCAGTTCGTGCACGGCCTGCTCCAGACCGAGGCGTACGCCCACGCGGTCGTCAGCCGGGGCATGAAGGGCGCGAACGCGGCCGACATCGACCGGCGTGTGGCGCTGCGTCTGGAGCGGCAGAAGTACCTCGTCGCCGAGAGCGCCCCCGACTTCCACATCGTGCTCGACGAGGCGGCGCTGCGCCGCCCGTACGGCGACCGCGAGGTCATGCGCGGACAGCTCCAGCATCTGATCGAGATCTCCGAGCGCCCCAACGTGCGCCTTCAGGTGATGCCGTTCAGCTTCGGCGGGCACTCCGGTGAGTCGGGCGCCTTCACCATCCTGAGCTTCCCGGAGTCCGACCTCCAGGACGTCGTCTACCTGGAGCAGCTCACCAGCGCCCTGTACCTCGACAAGCGCGAGGACGTCGCGCAGTACGAGCAGGCGCTGAAGGAACTCCAGCAGGACAGCCCCGGACCGGACGAGAGCCGGGACATCCTGCGCGGGCTGATCCAGCTGTCCTAGGGATTCCCCTGGAGCACCTGGAGAACGGCCCCAACTCCCTTGAAACCCCCGTACGATGACGTGTGATCAGATCGTGATACCGACTGATCACAGCCGATCGCAGCAGGGGATTGAGGGATCACATGTCGTCCTACTTCACTGACCTGGCCCAGCAGTACATCGACGGTAAGTGGCGTCCGGGGACCGGGTCCTGGGACATCATCGACTTCAATCCCTACGACGGCGAGAAGCTGGCCTCGATCACCATAGCCACCGTCGACGAGGTCGACGACGCCTACCGTGCCGCGGCCCGCGTCCAGAAGCAGTGGGCCGCGACCAATGCCTACGCCCGCCGCTCGGTGTTCGAGAAGGTGCTGCGGCTGGTCGAGGAGCGAGAGGCGGAGATCAGCGAGGTCCTCGTCGCGGAGGCCGGCGGCACCTTCGGCAAGGCCGCCTTCGAACTGCACCTCGCCAAGGAGTTCCTGCGCGAGTCGATCCACCTGGCGCTGCGTCCCGAGGGCCGCATCCTGCCCTCGCCGATCGACGGCAAGGAGAACCGCGTCTACCGGGAGCCGGTCGGCGTCGTCGGGGTGATCAGCCCGTTCAACGTGCCCTTCCTGCTGTCGCTGAAGTCGGTCGCCCCCGCGCTGGCCCTCGGCAACGGTGTGGTGCTCAAGCCGCACCAGAACACCCCGATCGCCGGCGGCACCGTGATCGCCAAGCTCTTCGAGGACGCCGGTCTGCCCCCGGGCCTGCTGAACGTCGTCGTGACCGACATCGCCGAGATCGGCGACGCCTTCCTGGAGCACCCGATCCCGCGGGTCATCTCCTTCACCGGTTCCGACAAGGTCGGCCGCCATGTCGCCACCGTCGCCGCCTCGCACTTCAAGCGGTCCATCATCGAACTCGGCGGCAACAGCGCCTTCGTCGTCCTCGACGACGCCGATGTCGACTACGCGGTCGACGCGGCCGTCTTCAGCCGCTTCGTCCACCAGGGCCAGGTCTGCATGGCCGCCAACCGCATCCTGGTCGACCGCTCGCTCGCGGACGAGTTCACCGAGAAGTTCGTCGCCAAGGTGAAGACCCTCAAGGCCGGCGACCCGCGCGACCCGCAGACCGCCATCGGCCCGGTGATCAACTCCCAGCAGGCGGAGGCCGTGACCGGCGTCGTCGAGCAGGCGATCGCCGAGGGCGCGACCGCCCTGCTGCACGGCACGACCACGGACAACCTCGTCGAGCCGTCCGTGCTGGCCGGTCTGCCCGCCGACTCCGCCCTGCTCCAGCAGGAGGTCTTCGGTCCGGTCGTCTTCATCAACACCTTCGACGGCGAGGAGGAGGCGGTCCGCATCGCCAACGACACGCCGTACGGCCTCAGCGGCGCGGTCCACACCGGAGACATCGAGCGGGGCGTGCGCTTCGCCAAGCAGATCGTGACCGGCATGATCCACGTCAACGACGCCACCGTCCACGACGAGCCGATCGTGCCCTTCGGCGGCGAGAAGAACTCCGGCGTCGGCCGCCTCAACGGCGAGACGACCCTGGAGGCCTTCACCACCACGAAGTGGATCTCGGTCCAGCACGGCCGCAGCGGATTCCCGTTCTGAGCCGCCCGGCGCCCTGAGGGCGTCCCTTCGGCGGCGTCGGCGGACCCGGGCCCGGGCACCTGACGGGCGCGGGTCCGCCACGCCATAACCTGGGCGCATGTCTGCGATCCGTCTTCTCGTGCTGGGCGCCGTGCGTCAGCACGGGCGGGCCCACGGCTACCAGGTGCGCGGCGACCTGGAGTACTGGGGCGCCCACGAGTGGTCCAACGCCAAGCCGGGCTCGATCTACCACGCCCTGAAGCAGCTGGCGAAACAGGGGCTGCTGCGCGAGCACGAGACGGCCCCGTCCACCGCGGGCGGCCCGCCGCGCACCGAGTACGAGATCACCGAGGCCGGTACCGAGGAGTACTTCAGGCTGCTGCGCGAGGCGCTGACCTCGTACGACCAGAAGACGGACGTGAAGTCGGCGGCCATCGGCTTCGTGGTCGACCTCCCGCGCGCGGAGGCCGCGGCGCTCCTGAAGGAGCGCATCCGCGGCATCGAGGAGTGGCGCTCCGCCGTCACCGAGCACTACGTCCCCGAGGACGGGCCGGAGCAGCTGGGCCACATCGGGGAGATCATGAACCTCTGGCTCCACACGGCCGACGCCGAGGCCGCCTGGACGCGGGGTCTGATCGCCCGGATCGAGGGCGGCGCGTACACCTTCGCGGGGGAGGGCGAGCCGTTCGTCGGCGTCCTCGCCGAGGGCGAGGAGAACCCGTACGCCACGGAGGAGCGGCATCCGGGGGACGCTCGCTGATCCGCACTGATCCGCGCGGATCCGTACTGCCCCTCGCTGATCCACACTGATCAAGTTTGACTAGCCTGACGCGTGGCGTTACTTTGGCAGTAGTCAAGTTTGATTAGTGGATGAGTCGGGGGGACTTTCGTGGCCGACACGGCGATCACCGTCGAAGAAGTACGCAAGAGGTACGGCGACACCCAGGCGCTGGACGGGCTCGACCTCACGGTGGCCCGCGGCACCGTGCACGGGGTGCTCGGACCGAACGGCGCGGGCAAGACGACCCTGGTCAGGATCCTGTCCACACTGCTGCGGCCGGACTCCGGACGCGTCGAGGTGGCCGGACACGACGTCGTGCGCCAGGCCAGGGAGGTCCGCCTGCGCATCGGCCTGCTCGGCCAGCACGCCGCCCTGGACGAGGAGTTGGGCGGCCGCCAGAACCTGGAGCTGTTCGGCCGCCTCCATCACCTCGGCGCCCGCCACGCGCGCGTGCGCGCCGACGAACTGCTAGAGCGCTTCGACCTCACCGCGACCGGACGCAAACCGGTCCGTGCCTTCAGCGGAGGCATGCGCCGCCGCCTGGACCTGGCCGCCTCCCTCATCGGCAACCGGGACGGCACCGACCCCGAGGTCCTCTTCCTGGACGAGCCGACCACCGGCCTCGACCCGCGCGGGCGCGCCGAGGTGTGGTCCGCGGTCCGCTCACTGGTCGGCGGCGGGACGACGGTCGTGCTCACCACCCAGTACCTGGAGGAGGCCGACCAGCTCGCCGACCGGATCTCCGTCGTCGACCGGGGCCGGGTGATAGCCGACGGCACGGTCGACGAACTGAAGGCGCTGACCGGCGGCGACCGCATCGACGTCGTCCTGCGCGACGCGGGCCTGCTGGGCGCCGCCCTCGCACTGCTGCCGCTGCCCGCGGCGGACGTCACCGTCGACCCTGATCGCCGCCTGCTCAGCGCCCCCGTCACCGACCGCATGGCCGCCCTCTCCGCCGTCGTCCGCGCGCTGGAGGAGGCCGGCGTCGAGGCGGAGGACGTGGCCCTGCGCCGCCCCACGCTGGACGAGGTGTTCCTGCACCTGACCGGGCACGACGACCGTACGAAGGAGACCGTGTGACTACGTACGCGCTGACCGATTCCTGGACCATGACCCGGCGCGAACTCGCCCACTGGGCACGGCAGCCGGGGCGGCTGGTCGTCGGGCTCGTCTTTCCCGTGATGCTGCTGCTGATGTTCGGTTACCTGGTGGGCGGCGGCCGCGGGGTGAGCGGCGACTACCTCGACTACCTGATGCCGGGCATGCTCGCGCTCACCATGGCCTTCGGCCTGGAGGGCACGATGCTCGCCGTCACCCAGGATCTCAACAAGGGGGTCATCGACCGGTTCCGCGCCATGCCGATGGCCGACGGCGCGGTCCTGGTGGGCCGTTCGGCGGCCGACATGCTCCAGTCGGCCGTGGGCCTGGCCGTGCTGATCGCCGTCGGCCTCGCGCTCGGCTGGCGTCCCCAGGGAGGCCCGGGCTCCTTCCTGGCCGCCGTGGGGCTGCTCCTGCTCTTCCGCTTCGCGATGCTGTGGATCGGCATCCATCTGGCGCTGGTGGCCGGGAAACCGGAGATGGTACAGGCCGTGCAGATCCTCGTCTGGCCGGTCGGCTTCCTCTCGAACGCCCTCGCCGCCCCGACCTCCATGCCCGGCTGGCTGGGTACGGCCGTCGAATGGAACCCGATGTCCCGGACGGCGACCGCGACCCGTGACCTGTTCGGCGCCGCGGGCCCCGACGCGGCCCACATCTGGGCGGCCGTCGCCTGGCCCCTGGCCCTCCTGGCGATCTTCTTCCCCCTGGCGGTCCGCAGGTTCACCCGCATGAGCCACTGAGCCGAGCGGACGACGGGCTCGCGTGGCCGGGGGCCGGGCTCCGTGCCCCCGACCACGCGGACACGGACTTCCGTGCCCCCGACCACGCGAACACGGACTTCCGTGCCCCCGGCCACGCGGACACGGACTAGTGGTGGAACCCGGTCGCCGCGCTCTTGTCCCGGGTCAGCGGACCCGACTGCCGGCGCAGTTCCGGCAGCAGCCGGTTGAGGTCCTCCACGAACAGGTCGGCGAGGTCCTCCGAGAAGCCGTTTCTGCACACGACCCGCAGGACGGACAGATCCTCCCGGTTCGGCGGGAAGGTGTACGCGGGCACCAGCCAGCCGCTCTCACGCATCCGCCGCGAGATGTCGAAGACGTCGTACGAGGTCACGTCCGGGGCCGTCGTGAAGGCGAACACCGGCAGTTCGTCGCCCCGGGTGAGGAGCCGGAAGTCGCCGAGCGCCTCCACCCGGTCGGCGATGCTCCGGGCCACGTCCCGCGTGGTCTGCTGCACCGCGCGGTAGCCCGCGCGGCCCAGCCGCAGCAGCGTGTAGTACTGCGCGACGACCTGGGCGCCCGGCCGCGAGAAGTTGAGGGCGAAGGTCGGCATGTCACCGCCCAGGTAGTTCACCCGGAAGACCAGCTCCTCCGGCAGGGCCTCCTTGTCCCGCCACAGCGCCCAGCCGACGCCCGGGTACACCAGCCCGTACTTGTGCCCCGAGGTGTTGATGGACGCCACGCGCGCGAGACGGAAGTCCCACACCAGGTCCTCGTCGAGGAAGGGGGCGATCATCGCGCCGGAAGCGCCGTCCACGTGCACCGGGACGTCGAGTCCGGTCCGCTCCTGAAGGGCGTCCAGTGCCGCGCACAGCTCGGAGATCGGCTCGTAGGACCCGTCGAAGGTGGAGCCGAGGATGCCGACGACCCCGATGGTGTTCTCGTCGCACAGCTCGGCCGCGGCCTGCGGGTCGAGGTGGAAGCGGTCCCCCTCCATGGGGACCAGCCGGGCCTCCACCTCCCAGAAGTTGCAGAACTTCTCCCAGCAGACCTGGACGTTGACGCCCATCACGAGATTCGGCCGGGCCCCCGGGTAGCGGTCGCCCGCACGCTGCGCCCACCGCCGTTTCAGCGCCATCCCGGCGAGCATGCACGCCTCGCTCGAACCGGTCGTCGAACAGCCCACGGCCGCCGACGGGTCGGGCGCGTTCCACAGGTCGGCGAGCATCGCCACACAGCGCCGCTCCAGCTCGGCGGTGCGCGGGTACTCGTCCTTGTCGATCATGTTCTTGTCCCGGCACTCCGCCATCAGGAGACCGGCCTGCGGCTCCATCCAGGTGGTGACGAAGGTGGCCAGGTTGAGCCGTGAGTTGCCGTCCAGCATCAGCTCGTCGTGCACCAGCTGGTACGCCGCGCTCGGTGGGGTCGGGCCGTCCGGCAGCCGGTGCTTGGGCGGCGCCTCCAGCATGCCGCTGACCGGATTCGCCTCGCCGTAGAAGGGGTTGACGGACAAGGGGCGCTCGTCGGGCTTCTGGGGACCTTTGTGCAACGGCATGGACTGCCTCCTGAAGGATCGAACGGGTGTCAGCGGACCGGAGTTCCGTCCTCGCGCAACTGCATCTGCGGCCGTCCCGTCACCAGCAGCCAGGCCGGCAGCGAGGCGATGCACAGCAGCGCGATGATCGAGGGCGAGGCGACCAGGACGGCCGCGACGAAAAGGCTCACCCAGCCCTGGCGGGTGATGGCCAGCAGGACGCCCAGCACGCCCGTGGCCACGCCCACCGCCGGATGGACGCCCGGCACGAGCGCGTGGGCGGTGAGGCCGAGGGCGGAGCCCACGAACACGGCCGGGAAGATGCGCCCGCCCCGGAAACCGGAGGTCGCGGCGACGACCAGCGCGGCCATCTTCACCACCGTCATGGTGGCGAACTGCCCGGCCGTCCAGCCGTCGGGGTCGGCGGAGAGCTCCGCGACCTCGTCCAGCCCCTTGAAGAGCGTCAGATGGCCGCCCACGGCCGCCAGCAGCCCCAGCACGACCCCGCCGGCCGGCAGGATCAGCATCGGGTGCCGCAGCCGCGAGAACGCGCGGTGCAGGTACGGGAAGGCGTAGACGCCGCACATGCCGAGCAGCGCGCCCGCCGACGCGACCACGACCGCCGCCAGCAGATCGTCCCAGCCGGGCTGTCCGAACGGCGGCAGATGCATGTCGAAGCTCGGATGGGCCACCAGAGTGGTCGTCATCGCGCCCGCCGCGGCGGCGACCAGCGGCGCGAAGACGCTGTCCCACAGCGGACCCCTGGTCTGGCGCCCCGCCAGCGCCTCGGAGATCAGCAGCGCCGCCGCCACCGGCGTACCGAACAGCGCGCCGATGGTCGCCGCCTCCGCGAGGACGACCCACGCCTCGCCCGGCGTCCGCGGGCGGAGCCGGTGGCCCAGCCAGAAGACGACCGCCACGTTCACCGCGATGATCGGGTTCTCCGGGCCCAGGCTCGGCCCGCCCGCCAGCATCAGCGCGGTCGCCACCAGCAGCCCGGGGAGGACCACCGGCGGCAGCACGCGCGCGTCCAGCCCCATCGTGGCCGGGTCGGGACCTGCGTGCCCCGGCACCTTCCACACCACCAGCCCCACCAGCACGCCGGTCGAGACGAGCATGACCATCATCCAGAGGACCGAGTACCTGCCCACACCCAGCGCGTCCGGAAGGTTCTGCCACAGCACGTCCTGGAGCTGCTCGGCCGCCCCCTCCACCAGCAGGAGCACGAGGCTCGCCAGCACGCCGATGACGAGAGCGGGCAGGATCGACGGCAGCAGGGCTCGTGCCGGGTGCGCCGGAACGCTGGGCTGCTGCTGTGCGGTGTCCTGGGCCACGGGCTCACGATAAGCGGGCAAAACGGACATGACATCCGGACGGCGGCCACCGCGGCCGAATCGCCTTGCACCTCACGTGACGTCAGGACGCACCGTGGAGCGCGTACCGAGGAAGGAGCGGACGAAGTGGGCTACTCCGTAGGACAGGTCGCCGGATTCGCCGGTGTCACGGTGCGCACGCTGCACCATTACGACGACATCGGTCTGCTCGTCCCCGGCGGGCGCAGCCACGCGGGGCACCGGCGTTACGACGACGCCGACCTCGACCGGCTCCAGCGGATCCTGTTCTACCGCGAGCTCGGCTTCCCGCTCGAGGACGTCGCGGCCCTGCTCGACGATCCGGCGGCCGACCCGCGAGCGCATCTGCGCCGCCAGTACGAACTGCTGACCGCCCGGATCGAGCAGCTGGAGAAGATGGCCGCGGCCGTGGAACACGCGATGGAGGCACGCGAGATGGGTATCGACCTCACACCCGAGGAGAGGTTCGAGGTCTTCGGCGACAAGGACCCCGAGCGGTACGCCGAGGAGGCGGAGCAGCGCTGGGGCGGCACCGAGGCCTACGCGGAGTCGCAGCGCCGCGCCGCCCGCTACACCAAGGAGGACTGGAAGCGTCTCCAGGCCGAGGTCGCCGACTGGAGCGAGCGCTACGCGGGCCTGATGGCCGACGGTGAGCCGCCGGCCGGGGTGGCGGCCATGGACATGGCCGAGGAACACCGGCAGCACATCGGCAGGTGGTTCTACGACTGCCCGTACGACATGCACCGCTGTCTGGGGGAGATGTACGTCTCCGACGAGCGCTTCAAGGCGTTCTACGACGCGATGCGGCCGGGCCTCGCCGAGCACCTCGAGGAGGCGATCAGGGCGAACGCGGCCCGCCGCACGGCGTAGGACGGGTCGCGGGCCGGGCGGAAGGACGGCGCAGGACGGCCCTGGCGGGTCCCCGCAGGCCCTGTCGGGCCGTCCCAGGCCTTGGAGGGACCTGGCAGGCCCTGGCGGGTCCTCGCGGTCAGGCGGGGACCCGGCCGGGCGTCACTCCGGGACCAGGACCACCGCGGTCCCGTAGGCGCACACCTCCGTGCCCACCTCCGCCGCCTCCGTCACGTCGAAGCGGAACATCAGCACGCCGTTGGCTCCCCGCGCGCGTGCCTGCTCGACGAGGCGTTCCATGGCCTGGTTGCGGGTCTCGACGAGGGTTTTCGTCAGACCCTTCAGCTCACCGCCGATCATCGACTTGAGGCCGGCGCCGATCTGGCTGCCCAGGTGCCGTGAGCGCACGGTCAGCCCGAAGACCTCGCCGAGGACCCGCTGCACCCGGAACCCGGGTACGTCGTTGGTGGTGACGACCAGTACGTCCGGCTCGGGGCCCTGCCCGCCGCCGTAGTCTTCGATGCCCATGGCTCACAGCTTCGTCCCAGCGGGCCCACAGTGCATCCCGGAGGCATGCGTGGAACCTGGGGCGGACACATTGCGTTGATAGCTTTGTGCGGCTGCACCATGGACGCCGTACCTTCTCCCACCCCTCAGGAGCCCGGAACCGTGACGACGATCGCCCTCGGACCGAGCTGGCTGGACCCCAATTACCTGCTCGACAACTTCGGTCTCTGGGGCCTGTTGCTCATCGTCTTCGCGGAGTCCGGCCTGCTGATCGGGTTCTTCCTGCCGGGCGACTCCCTGCTGTTCACCGCCGGTCTGCTGATCACGTCGAACCAGCTGGACTTCCCCCTGTGGGGTGCGGTCGCGCTGATCTGCGTCGCCGCGATCCTGGGCGACCAGGCGGGCTACATGTTCGGCAAGAAGGTCGGGCCGTCGCTCTTCAACCGGCCGGACTCCCGCCTGTTCAAGCAGGAGAACGTCACCAAGGCGCACGAGTTCTTCGAGAAGTACGGCCCGAAGTCCCTGGTCCTGGCCCGCTTCGTGCCCATCGTGCGGACGTTCACGCCGATCATCGCCGGCGTCAGCGGCATGCGGTACCGCTCGTTCCTGGTCTTCAACGTCATCGGCGGCGTCCTGTGGGGCGCGGGTGTCACGCTGCTCGGTTCCTGGCTGGGCAACATCGACTTCGTCAAGAAGAACATCGAGGCGATCCTCATCCTGATCGTCCTCGTCTCCGTGGTCCCGATCATCATCGAGTTCCTGCGGGCCCGCTCGAAGGCCAAGAAGGACCCCCAGGAGCCCTCGTCGCACACTCCCGGACAGCACCAGCCGCACGAGCAGCGGCCGCACCAGCAGGCCCCGGTCATGGACGACGCGACGACCCAGCTCCGCCGGATCGACCAGTACGACGAGCAGTACCGGTACGGCAACCAGGGCCGCCACCAGGGACACCCGCAGGGCCAGGGCCAGGGTCAGGGTCAGGGTCAGGGTCAGCACCAGGGCCAGGGCGGCCAGGGTCAGGGCCAGAACCAGGGGCAACACCCGGGCGGGCAGCAGGACTACTACGGCCAGCAGCAGCCGTACCCGCAGCAGCAGTACCCCCAGGACGACTGGCCGCAGCAGCCGCAGCCCCAGCAGCAGCCGTACGGGGCTCCGCAGAACGGCCGCTACCCCTACGACAACCAGGGCCAGGGGCAGGGCTACTAGACCCGGGGGAGGGGCGCGGGGCTCAGAAGCCCCGCGTCCGCTTGGCGGCCCGCCGCTTCTCGGCGGAGCCGATCCGCAGGAACAGCCGCGAGATCTCGGATCCGAGGTTCACGCCGATCGCGATGGCCATGGCCAGCGCCGCCGCCTTGGTGATCGACACCAGGCCCGCGTCCACCTCGTTCTGCGCGATGGCCAGCAGCCCGAAGTAGGTCGCCGAGCCCGGCAGCAGGGGCCCGATCGCCGCCGTCGTGTACGGCAGGGCGGAGGCGAAGCGGTAGCGCGAGAGCAACTGCCCGAACAGACCCACCACGCCCGCCGCGACGGCCGTGGAGGCGACCGGCGAGATCTCCCCGGCGTAGTGCATCGCGCCGTACACCGACCACGCCACGCCGCCGTTCAGCGTGACGGCCAGCACGGTGGACCGTTCCTGCTGGAGCAGCACCGCGAAGGTCAACGACAGCAGCATCGACGCGCCGATCTGCCACAGCGGCCGCTCGGTGATGCCCAGGGCCGCGTCCGGATTGAGATGCGCGCCGAGCTGCACTCCGACGTAGAGCATCACCAGCACGCCCACCACGATGCCCACGAAGAAGTACATGACCTCCAGCAGACGCGCGGCCGCGGTGATGTAGAAGCCGGTCAGGCCGTCCTGGACGCCCGCCACCAGCGCCCGTCCCGGGAGCAGCGCGAACAGCCCACCGGTGATGACCGCGGACGCCTTCACGTCGACGTGCCCCAGGGTCAGCGCGATGCCTATCGCGGCCGGCGGCATCGCGGCGACCAGGAACTGGTAGAACTCCGGCAGCCCGCGCCCCGCGCAGAGCCACGCCAGCCGGTCACCGAGCATCGCGCCGAGCGCCGCCGCCACGAACACGACCAGGTCGCCGCCGACCAGCACCGAGGCCGCGCCGGCGAGCAGCCCGCTCGCCGAGGTCAGCACCCAGCCGGGGTACGGATGCCGGTTGCGGCGCATCTCCGCGAGCCGCCGGTAGGCCTCCTCCAGGGAGAGGTGGCTCTCCGGGTCGCTGAGGTCGTCCACGAGCCGGAAGACGGCCGCCAGGCGCGTGTAGTCGGTGCCCCGGCGGCGGACCGTCCGGGACGCCGTCACCGGGTCCTCCACGAGGGACGGCTGGTACGAGATCGACAGCAGGGTGAAGGTGACGTTCGGTTCGCAGCGGTCGAGCCCGTACGAGCGGCAGACCGCGAACATCGCGGCCTCCACGTCCTCGGCGCCCTCCCCGCCCGCGAGCAGCAGCTCGCCGATGCGCAGGGTCAGGTCGAGCACGCGCGGGACGGCCGGACCGCCCTCCTCCGCCTTCGGCCCCGGCTCCGGCGCGGGCCGGTCGGCCACCGGCATCCGCAGCATCGTGCGCATCCGGTCCTGCCAGGGCAGGTCCTTGATCAGGCTGACCACCGGCACGCCCTCGGCCGGTGTGAAGGCCGTCGGGGCCTGGCGCGCGCTGTAGGTGCTCGGCGGGCTGAACGCGGATCCCTCGCCCTCCGCGGCGGCGGGCGGGCTCACGTCCAGCCCGGTCGGGACGGCGAACTCCGACGTGGTCTCCGGCTCACCGCCGGTTCTGGGGGCGGCCAGCCCCGCCGGGATCGCGAACTCGGACGTGATCTCGGGGTCGAAGCCACTCCTCGCCTCGTCCGACTGCGGCTTGCGGTCCTCCGCCTCCGACACTCAGCAACGCTCCCTGAACGACACCTTCCGTAGGCCTCAGTATGCGCACAGACGGCCGGAAGGGCCGCACGCGTACGCGTGCGGCCCTTCCGGTGACATCAGGCGACAGAGGCCACAACGGCCTCAGTGGCCGCCCTGGTCCTTGAAACGCTTGTAGGACCGCTCGATCTCGGCCTCGGCCTCGGTGCGGCCGACCCAGTCGGCGCCCTCGACGGACTTGCCGGGCTCCAGGTCCTTGTAGACCTCGAAGAAGTGCTGGATCTCCAGACGGTCGAACTCCGACACGTGGTGGATGTCCCGCAGGTGCTCCACGCGCGGGTCGGTCGACGGGACGCAGAGCAGCTTGTCGTCGCCGCCGGCCTCGTCCGTCATCCGGAACATGCCGATCGCGCGGCAGCGGATCAGGCAGCCCGGGAACGTCGGCTCGTCCAGGATGACCAGCGCGTCCAGCGGGTCGCCGTCCTCGCCGAGAGTGTTCTCGACGAATCCGTAGTCGGTCGGGTAGGCGGTCGAGGTGAAGAGTCGACGGTCCAGGCGGATCCGACCGGTCTCGTGGTCCACCTCGTACTTGTTCCGCGAACCCTTCGGGATCTCGATCGTGACGTCGAACTCCACCGGTGGCTCCTCCATGATCAGCACATAGTTCTGGTGGTTAAGTGTCCCTCACGCTGCTGTGTGATCGCGAAAGGGGCTGGTGTTCGTGCCAGAGCTGAGGCTTTGGCGGGCCGCGAGACCGCACGTGGTGCGGGTAACGGACGCCGTACGACCGCGTCTGGCACGGGCCGCAGGGATCGTACGACCTCGTCTCGCACGGGTGACGGCGGCCGCGAAGCCGCAGGTCGCACGGCTCACACAGGCGGCGAAGCCGCAGCTCGAGCGGATCACGAAGGCCGGTCCGAACGCCAGGTCCTGGCAGTACACCGCGGGTGCGGCGACCGCCGGGCTGGCACTGGCCGCCGGTGTGGTGACCGCCGCCGGTCCTTGGGACTCCACCGGTCAGCGTACGGCGGAGCGGGACCGGGCCGTCGCCCTGGAACGGGTGGGTGGCACAGATCACGGCCGTACGGACGATTCGTCCGGTACCTCCGACACGGCGGCCGGAGCGCCGCGGCCGGCGCCGAGCGCCGCCTCCGTCCTCACGGGCCTGGGCGCCGCCACCAACGCCGTGAAGTCCGCCTCCGACGGTCTTCCGACCGGTACGGGCCTCGCGGGCGTCCTGGGCCCCCTCCTGGGCGATCCGGCCCTCGGAGCCCGGCGGACCGCCGTGGTCGTCGACGTGGCCACCGGCAAGCGGCTGTACGGCTCCGGCGCCGACCAGGCGCTGACCCCGGCGTCCACCACGAAGATCGCCACCGCGGTCGCCGCGCTCTCCGCGATGGGCGGCGAGCACCGCCTCACCACCCGCGCCGCCCTGGAACCCGACACCAGGGAGGTCGTCCTCGTCGGCGGCGGTGACCCCACCCTCACGGCCCGCGCGGACGCCGGGGGCTGGGCCGACCTGCGCGCCCTCGCCCGTTCCACGGCGGCCGCGCTGAAGAAGCGCGGCCTCACCGAGGTGACGCTCTCGTACGACACGACGCTGTTCGCCGGAACCCGGATTCACCCCATCGGGGTCAACCCCAACCTCGCCCCGGTCACCGCCCTGTCCGCGGACGAGGGCCGTACCGACGACTCCACCAGCGGCCCGACGGCCCGGGTGAGCGACCCGGCGGCCGACGCGACCCGCCGGTTCGCCGAGTTCCTGGCGGCCGCGGGCGTCAAGACCTCCGCCCCCGGCCCCTCCAAGGCCACCACGCGCGCGCAGACCCTCGCCACGGTCTCCTCGCCCCCGCTGTCCGTCCTGGTCGAACGGATGCTGACCAACAGCGACAACGACATCGCCGAGGCGCTCGCCCGCCAGACCGCCGTCGCGACCGGCGGCCGCCCCGACTTCGCCGGCGCCGGCAAGGCCGTCCAGGCGCAACTGAAGAAGCTGGGGCTGCCGTTGACCGGCGTCCGGATCAAGGACGGCAGCGGTCTCGACCGCGAGGACCGGCTCACGGCGAACCTCCTGACGGCTCTCCTGGTCAAGGCCGGCGACGCCGCCCGCCCCGAGCTGCGGCCCGTCCTCACCGGCCTGCCCGTCGCGGGCTTCACCGGCACCCTCACCAGCCGCTACACCGAGGGCGCGGCCGGTGTCGTCCGGGCCAAGACCGGCACCCTGACCGGCGTGAACACCCTCGCGGGCACGGTCGTCGACCAGGACGGCCGCCTCCTCGCGTTCGCGCTCCTGGCGGCCGGCACGAGCGACCCGGCGGCGGCCCAGGCGGCGCTGGACCGCGCGGCGACGGCGCTGGCGGGATGCGGCTGCCGCTGAGGGGGCGCGGCCCCGGCACCCCCGGGCCGCCCCCGGCCCGGACCCTGACATCTCCCTGACCGGTCGTCCGCGGCCTGCCCCCGACGGCGGTGCTCACGTACGGTTGACGCATGACGAGCATCGGTGGCGCTGCTTCTTCGGGGATGGTCGACTGGAATCTCGCGGTGGCGACCGCGACCCGGCTCGTGCGGCCGGGACCGGAGGTCAGCCGTGACGAGGCCCGTGCCGTCGTCGCGGAACTGCGCCGACACGCCAAAGCCTCGGAGGGACACGTCCGGGGCTTCACTCGTATGGGCACCGAGGAGATCCACGACACCCCGGTCCTCGTCGTCGACCGCCCCGGCTGGGTGGCGGCGAACGTGGCGGGATTCCGCGAGATCCTCAAACCCCTCCTCGACAAGATGCAGGAACGGCGCGGCAGCACCCCCGGCGGCGCGGTCCTCGGCGCCGTCGGCGGCAAGGTCACCGGCGTCGAACTCGGCATGCTGCTGTCGTTCCTGTCCTCCCGCGTCCTCGGCCAGTACGAGACCTTCGCCCCCGCCACCCGCGAACTCCCCGCCGGGGCCAACGGCGGCGGGCGGCTGCTGCTCGTCGCGCCGAACATCGTCCACGTGGAACGCGAACTCGACGTGGAGCCCCACGACTTCCGGCTCTGGGTGTGCCTCCACGAGGAGACGCACCGCACCCAGTTCTCGGCCGTGCCCTGGCTGCGCGACCATCTCGAGGGCGAGATCCAGTCGTTCCTCGGCGAGACCGACGTCGATCCCATGACGTTCCTGGAGCGGGTCAGGGACGCGGCCCAGTCCCTCGCCGGCGGCCGGCCCGAGGGCGAGGAGGACGACGGCGGCCGTTCCCTGGTCGAACTGGTGCAGACGCCCGCCCAGCGCGAGATCCTCGCCCGCCTCACCGCCGTCATGTCGCTCCTGGAGGGACACGCCGACTTCGTCATGGACGGAGTGGGCCCCGAGGTCGTCGCGTCCGTCGCCGAGATCCGTGAGAAGTTCCAGCAGCGCCGCGCCAAGGGCGCCTCGCGACTGGACATCGCCCTGCGCAAGCTGCTCGGCCTGGACGCCAAGCTCAAGCAGTACCGGGACGGCGAGCGCTTCGTACGGGCCGTCGTCGACGAGGTGGGCATGGACGGGTTCAACCGCGTCTGGACCTCCCCGAACACACTTCCGACCAAGGCCGAGATCGCCAAGCCGGCGGAGTGGGTCGCGCGCGTGCACCGCAAGGCCGAGTGAGGAACCCGCCGGAAAGACGGTGGCCACGAACACGGTGAACCGAATCCGGCCGACGGCAGGAGAACGCCCCTTCAATCACCCGTCCGAGGGACCGTGAGCCCTGGGCAGGCGTGCAATGCTCGGGGAACGGCCGGGTTCTGTCACCATCTACACACTCTGCGTGACTGAACCTCGGGTTCACCCCGAAAACTTCATGAAGGGAACCGGACAGTGGGTCCCCATCCTGCGGTCGCGGCGATACGCCTGGCGGTCCGCCGCGTACTCCACGACATCCTCAACGACCATCCCGCCCCCGAGACGGACTCCCGCGAGCGACCGGCACCGCCGCTCGTGTTCGTGGCGTGCTCCGGCGGCGCCGACTCCATGGCGCTCGCCTCCGCCCTCGCCTTCGAGGCGCCCCGGCTGGGCATCCGGGCCGGCGGTGTCACCGTCGACCACGGCCTCCAGCCCGGCTCCGACCTGCGCGCCGAGGAAGTCGTCCTGCGGCTGCGCGAACTCGGCCTCGACCCCGTGGAGGCCACGGCGGTGACCGTGGGCCGCGAGGGCGGCCCCGAGGCCGCCGCCCGTGACGCGCGCTACGCAGCCCTCGACGACGCCGCCGTCCGGCACGGCGCAGTCGCGGTCCTGCTCGGCCACACCCGCGACGACCAGGCCGAAACCGTCCTCCTCGGCCTCGCCCGCGGCTCCGGCATCCGCTCCCTGTCCGGGATGGCGGCCGTCTCCGGCGGCCCGGGGGCCGCCCGCCGCTACCGCCGCCCCTTCCTCCAGCTCGACCGGCAGACCGCCCGCAAGGCCTGCATGGTCCAGTCCCTGCCCGTCTGGGACGACCCGCACAACGCCGACCCGGCCTACACCCGCTCCCGGCTGCGCCACGAGGGACTGCCCGCACTGGAGAAGGCGCTCGGCAAGGGCGTCGTCGAGGCGCTCGCCCGTACGGCCCAGCTGTCCCGTGACGACGCCGACGCCCTCGACGCCTGGGCGGGCCAGGCCGAGTCCTCGGTACGGGACGCCGCCGGTCTCCTGGAGTGCGCCAAGCTCTACGCCCTGCCGCCCGCCGTGCGCCGTCGGATCCTGCGCCGCGCCGCCATCGAGGCGGGCGCTCCGGCCGGTTCCCTCTTCGCCCGGCACATCGAGGAGGTCGACCGGCTGATCACCGGTTGGCGCGGCCAGGGGGTCATCAATCTCCCCGGCAAAGTCGTCGCTCAGCGCCAGGGTGGCAGACTGGTGATTCGGCAAGGCTGAATCCGGGCCCTCCGGCAGGACCGCTTACGTGGTCGTGGGCGGTCCCGGTGGCCGGTGGGACAACCGAAAGTGATGCGGGTGGACGCGAAAGACATGGGCACCGACCTCAAAGAGGTGCTCATCACCAAGGAAGAGATCGACGCGAAGCTGGTCGAACTGGCCGCGAAGATCGATGCGGAATACGCGGGCAAGGACCTGCTCATCGTCGGTGTCCTGAAGGGCGCCGTGATGGTCATGGCCGACCTCGCCCGATCCCTGTCCACCCCCGTCACCATGGACTGGATGGCCGTGTCGTCCTACGGCGCGGGCACCCAGTCCTCCGGGGTCGTACGGATCCTCAAGGACCTGGACACCGACATCAAGGGCCGTCACGTCCTGATCGTCGAGGACATCATCGACTCCGGTCTGACGCTGTCCTGGCTGATCTCCAACCTCGGCTCGCGCGAGCCCGCCACCCTCAAGGTGTGCACGCTGCTGCGCAAGCCCGAGGCCGCCAAGGTCGCCATCGACGTCGAGTGGGTCGGCTTCGACATTCCCAACGAGTTCGTCGTCGGCTACGGCCTCGACTACGCCGAGAAGTACCGCAACCTCCCGTTCGTGGGTACGCTCGCGCCCCACGTCTACGGCGGCTGAGACCCGAAGGGCCCAAGCCCCGTACGAAGATCGGGAACCCCGGCGGGCCTTTCGCCGTTGGAGCATGCAGACGGGTGCGCCAGCCGTCCCGTGCGGCTCCGCGCGACAAAGCTGGGGTACCGTCAGAAGAACTGTCTTATCAAACTCACTATGGCAGGAGGGACGGGGCGACACCGCTCCGTATGGATGGACGTGAAGCGATACTTCCGTGGGCCGGTCATGTGGATCGTGCTGGCCGTCCTTGCCGTGGTCGTGTTGATGCAGGTCGTCGGCTCGTCCGGCGGCTACAAGACGGTGGACACCGGCCAGGTCATTGCAGCGATCAACGACAACAAGGTCGAGTCGGCCAAGCTCACCACCGGTGACGAGCAGACCATCAAGGTCACGCTCAAGGACGGCGAAAAGGTCAAGGACAGCTCGAAGATCCAGGCGAGCTACATCGGCGACCAGGGCGTGACCATTGCCAACACGCTTCAGACCAAGTACCAGGACAAGCAGATCCCGGACGGATACACAGTCTCGCCGACGAAGCAGAACGCCTTCGTCGGGATCCTGCTGTCCCTGCTCCCCTTCGTCCTCATCGTGGTCGTCTTCCTGTTCCTGATGAATCAGATGCAGGGCGGCGGCTCCCGAGTCATGAACTTCGGGAAGTCCAAGGCGAAGCTCATCACCAAGGACACCCCGAAGACGACCTTCGCCGACGTCGCGGGCTCGGACGAGGCGGTCGAGGAACTCCACGAGATCAAGGAATTCCTCCAGGAACCGGCGAAGTTCCAGGCCGTCGGCGCCAAGATCCCCAAGGGCGTGCTCCTGTACGGCCCGCCCGGTACCGGCAAGACGCTTCTCGCGCGTGCCGTCGCCGGTGAGGCGGGCGTTCCCTTCTACTCGATCTCGGGTTCCGACTTCGTCGAGATGTTCGTCGGTGTCGGTGCCTCCCGGGTCCGTGACCTGTTCGAGCAGGCCAAGGCGAACGCCCCGGCGATCGTCTTCGTCGACGAGATCGACGCGGTCGGCCGCCATCGCGGCGCCGGCCTCGGCGGCGGTCACGACGAGCGCGAGCAGACGCTGAACCAGCTGCTCGTCGAGATGGACGGCTTCGACGTGAAGGGCGGCGTGATCCTCATCGCCGCCACGAACCGGCCCGACATCCTCGACCCCGCGCTGCTGCGGCCCGGCCGTTTCGACCGCCAGATCGCGGTCGACCGCCCGGACATGCAGGGCCGTCTGGAGATCCTCAAGGTTCACCAGAAGGGCAAGCCGGTCGCCCCGGACGTCGACCTGTCGGCCGTCGCCCGCCGTACCCCGGGCTTCACCGGCGCGGACCTGTCGAACGTGCTGAACGAAGCGGCGCTCCTCACGGCGCGCAGCGACAAGAAGCTCATCGACAACCACTCGCTGGACGAGGCCATCGACCGCGTCGTGGCGGGCCCGCAGAAGCGGACCCGGATCATGTCGGACAAGGAAAAGAAGATCACCGCGTACCACGAGGGCGGACACGCCCTGGTCGCGGCGGCCTCCCCGAACTCCGACCCGGTCCACAAGATCACGATCCTGTCGCGCGGACGGGCCCTCGGCTACACGATGGTCCTGCCGGACGAGGACAAGTACTCGACCACGCGCAACGAGATGCTCGACCAGCTGGCGTACATGCTGGGTGGCCGCGCCGCCGAGGAACTGGTCTTCCACGACCCGACCACCGGCGCCGCGAACGACATCGAGAAGGCCACCGCCACGGCCCGCGCGATGGTCACCCAGTACGGCATGACCGAGCGTCTGGGCGCGATCAAGTTCGGCGGCGACAACACCGAGCCGTTCCTCGGCCGTGAGATGGCTCACCAGCGCGACTACTCGGAAGAGGTCGCCGCGCTGGTGGACGAGGAAGTCAAGAAGCTCATCGAGAACGCGCACAACGAGGCCTGGGAGATCCTGGTCGAGAACCGCGACGTCCTCGACAACCTGGTGCTTCAGCTGCTCGAGAAGGAGACGCTGAACAAGGAGCAGATCGCCGAGGTCTTCTCCGCGATCGTCAAGCGTCCGGCGAGGCCCGCCTGGACCGGCTCCTCGCGGCGTACGCCGTCCACCCGTCCGCCGGTGCTCTCCCCCAGGGAGCTCGCGCTGACGAACGGTGCCAACGGCGCGACGCCGGCGATCTCCACGGCGAAGTCCACCGCGGTGGAACCCACCCCGGTGACCGAGCCGGCCCCGGAGGACCGCCCCGAGAGCTGATCAGGCTCCCGGGTGCCCCACCAGGCCCGGAATGGATGCCGCGCCCCCCAGGTTCTAGCCTGGGGGGCGCGGCATTTTCGTCTGACGTCTGTCGATGCCGCGACGAGGCGCGTGACCCACACGCGTGACCCGCACAGGAACGAGGCACCACATGACCGACCCCGTGACGCTGGACGGCGAGGGCGCCATCGGCGAGTTCGACGAGAAGCGCGCCGAGAACGCCGTACGCGAGCTGCTGATCGCGGTCGGCGAGGACCCGGACCGCGAGGGCCTCCGGGAGACGCCGGCGCGGGTTGCGCGGGCGTACAAGGAGATATTCGCCGGTCTGTGGCAGCAGCCCGAGGACGTGCTGACGACGACCTTCGACCTGGGGCACGACGAGATGGTGCTCGTGAAGGACATCGAGGTGTTCAGCACCTGCGAACACCATCTGGTGCCGTTCAGGGGCGTCGCCCACGTCGGGTACATCCCGTCCACCTCGGGGAAGATCACCGGCCTGTCCAAGCTGGCCCGGCTGGTGGACGTCTACGCGCGCCGTCCGCAGGTGCAGGAACGACTCACCACGCAGATCGCCGACTCCCTGATGGAGATCCTGGAGCCGCGCGGGGTGATCGTCGTCATCGAGTGCGAGCACATGTGCATGTCGATGCGGGGCATCCGCAAGCCCGGCGCCAAGACCATCACCTCGGCGGTGCGGGGCCAGCTGCGCGACGCGGCGACGCGCAACGAGGCGATGAGCCTGATCATGGCCCGCTGACGGGCCCGCCGCGCACCGTCATGGCCCGCTGAGGAGCTGCCACGCGCGGGGTGGGCCTGCCCGCGCCCCGGGTGGAGCGTCACGCCGTCACGCCGGTGACGCCGCTCCCTTGTCCTGGTCGTCGTCCTCGGGCAGCTTGCAGACGCGCTCCAGGAAGATGGCCGCCGCTATGACCGCGATGCCCGCCAGGACCGAGAAACCGGCGTAGATGGCCTGGTCGCGGCGGGCGGGGATGTCCAGGGACTCCAGCAGGAAGACGCCCGTCCCGCCGTACATGCCGGAGACGAGGGCGGCCACCAGGGCGCTGGACTGGCCGAACACGACCGCGCGGGCCGCCATCAGCGGGTCGACGCCCTTGGCGTCGGGGCGGCGCTCACGCTGGGCCTTGAGCCGGGCGCGCAGCGACAGCGCGGTGGCGGTGAGCACCACGGCGATCAGGGCGAGGACGATGGGCGCGGCCAGCGGGACGCTGGGCAGGGTCCCGATCGAGTTCCAGAGGCGGGCGCCGGCCCAGGACAGGATCGCGGCCACGCCGAACACGCCGGCCAGCACCCTGATGCGCAGCTCTCTCACGGTGTCCCTTCAACTCCCCCGAGCCCGCGGGCATGGACATCCCGCGGGCAGTGGTCCTGTCGACCTTAACGACTACTCGGGCAGGTGGAGTTCCAGGTCCTTGCGCGCCGCGACGCCCTCGCGGGTCACGGCGTCCAGCAGACCGGCGACCGTGCCGCGGCCGGGCAGCTGGGCCTCGGGCTCCACGTCGTGCCACGGGGCGAGGACGAAGGCGCGTTCGTGGGCGCGGGGGTGGGGGAGGGTGAGCTGCGGGTCGTCGTCGACGACATCGGCGTACGCGACGATGTCGACGTCGAGGGTGCGCGCGCCCCAGCGCTCCTCCCGCACCCGGTGGAAGGCCTCCTCGACCGCGTGCGCCCGCTCCAGCAGGGAGGACGGCGGGAGGGTCGTCTTCAGCACCACCACCGCGTTGAAGTACGAGGGCTGGCTGCCGGGCTCGACGCCCCACGGCTCCGTCTCGTACACCGGGGAGACGGCCTTGACCCGGACGCCGGGGGTGTCCTCCAGGGCGTCGATGGCGCCCTGGAGGGTCTCCAGACGGTTGCCGAGGTTGGAGCCGAGGGCGATCACGGCCCGTTGGGGGTTGTGCAGGGTGGTGTCGGCGGCGTCGACCTTCTCCACGACGGAGGCGGGTACCGGCTGTACGGTCGGGTCGCTCTGACCCTCGGTGAAGAACGCGGTCATACTCGGCTCCGGGTGATGGTGACGGTCACGTCGTCGAAGGGGACCGTGATCGGGGCGTCCGGTTTGTGGACGCAGACCTCGACCTCCTGGACCCCTTCGTGCTTCAGACAGGCCTGGGCGATGCGCTCCGCGAGCGTCTCGATGAGGTCGACGGCGTCGCCCTGGACGACCGCCACGACCTCCTCCGCCACGATGCCGTAGTGGACGGTCTTCGCCAGGTCGTCGTCGGCCGCGGCCGGTCGGGTGTCCAGGCCCAGCACGAGGTCCACGATGAAGGTCTGGCCCTCCTCGCGTTCCTTGGGGAACACGCCGTGGTACCCGCGGGCCTTGAGGCCGCGCAGCGCGACACGATCCACGCGAATCACTCCTGCAATCGTCGGTTTCGGCCGGTGCGTCCGGGTGCGGTCGGCACCCCGGCCTCGAACGAATCTACCCGCGAGCACCGACAGTCCCGGGCCCCGGCCACGCCGGGCCGGTCCGGAGCCAGGACTTTTCACCGGGCGTTCTCCTCGCGGAACCCGGCTGCTCACGGGCTGGTAGCCGCCCCTACCCACGGGTTCGTGATTCCAACCACTTCTTGGTCCCTGTGGGGCACCCCAGGGCTTCCTGCTTCCCTCCTGTGGACCGCCTACCCGCTCAGGAGGGGTTCTCGTCACCCTCGGAGTCCTCGGGGCCGTCGGCCTCCTCGTTCTCCGTCAGGACCGGGGAGGCGTGGTGGGACCACAGCTTCCAGCCGTCGGAGGTGCGGCGGAACACGTTCGTCGCCACCACCAGCTGGCCGACCAGCGGCCCGAGCTCCTCGCCGTCCTCCGGCGCGGGCCCGCCGCTGAGGATGTTCTCGGTGCAGTTCACCAGCGCCGTGTCGCCGGTGACGGAGACGTGCACGTCGGTGAGGAAGAACTGGATGTAGTCGGTGCTCGCCATGATCAGCGCGTACGACCGCAGCACTTCGCCCCGGCCGGTGAGCACCGGCGAGCCGGGGTGCACGCAGGAGACCACGCCGACGTCCGCCGGGTCGTGGTACGTCTCGTCCACGCCCAGGTCGGCCGGGGTGAGCCAGAGCGCCGACACTCCGTCGAAGTCGCCCTGCTCCAGTGCCTCGTAGAAGGCGGTGTTGGCCGCCTCGACCTGCTCGACGTCGGTGTGGGGGGCGCTCACCGGGCTCCTTCCGCGCCGTTCGTGCCGGGCCCGCCGGTGGGTGCGTCCGGTGAGCCGGGTCCGCCCGTGGCGGTGTGCGCCGGGCGGGGTGCGCCCGCGCCCGGCGCGCCGCCCTCCTCGCGCGCCTGTTCCACGGCACGGGCGACCCGTACCGCGTCCGCCGTCGCGCGGACCTCGTGCACACGGACCGCCCAGGCGCCCGCCTCCGCCGCGAGGGCCGAGACGGCGGCGGTGGCGGCGTCGCGCTCGCGCGCGGGCGGCGGCGCGCCCTCCGGGCCGGCCAGGACACGGCCGAGGAACCGCTTGCGGGAGGCCGCGACGAGCAGCGGGTGACCGAGGGCGTGCAGCCGGTCCAGGTGGGCCAGCAGGGACAGGTCGTGATCGGCCTCCTTGGAGAAGCCGAGACCCGGGTCGACGACGACGCGGTCGGGGGAGATGCCGCCCGCCAGGACGGCGTCCACGCGCGCGTGCAGCTCGTCCACCACCTCGGCGACGACGTCGGCGTAGACGCCTCTGACGTTGCCGCCCTCCAGGAAGCCCCGCCAGTGCATGACGACGAAGGGGGCGCCCGTGTCCGCGACCGCCGGGATCATCGCCGGGTCGGCGAGACCGCCGCTGACGTCGTTGACGAGCGCGGCGCCGGCCGCGAGGGCCTGGGCGGCCACGGAGGCGCGCATCGTGTCGACGGAGACGACGACACCCTCGGAGGCGAGGCCGCGGACCACGGGGATGACCCGGCGGAGCTCCTCGGCCTCGTCGACCCGGCTGGCACCGGGGCGGGTGGACTCACCGCCGACGTCCACGAGGTCCGCGCCCTCGGCGACGAGCTGGAGGCCGTGTTTGACGGCGGCCGTCGTGTCGAACCAGCGGCCGCCGTCGGAGAAGGAGTCGGGGGTCACGTTGACGACCCCCATGACCGCGCAGCGGTCCCATTCCGGAAGGCCGACGACGCGCCCGCGTCCGCTCTGCTTGCTCATGCGTTCAGCGTAGGCCCAGGAGGGGGCCGCGCCGCGGTGCGGCCCGGGTGCGAGCCCCGGGGCCGCGAGGCGGCGGAACATTCCCCCGGGCCGGTCCCGGGTGCCGCGGGCGGCGACGCCAGCCGGCCGGGGGCGCCGCGGCTACGCCGCCCGTACGTCCCGCTCCGCCACCGCGTGCGTGCACACGCGTGCCGCGGTGGAACGGCGGCGCAGGAAGCGCGGCATCGGAAGGGCGAGGTTGACGAAGCCCTCGGCCTGCATGGCGGCGAAGCCGATGCGGGGGAGGTCGCCGGAGGCCCGGTAGACGACGAAACGGGGCTCCCAGCGCGGCTGGAACTTGGCGTTGAACTTGTACAGCGACTCGATCTGGAACCAGCGCGACAGGAACACCAGCAGCCCGCGCCAGGCCCGCAGGACCGGGCCCGCGCCGATCTTCTCGCCGCGGGCCAGCGCCGCGCGGAACATGGCGAAGTTGAGCGACACACGCGCGATGCCGAACTTCGGGGCGGCCTGGAGGGCGGCGACGATCAGGAGTTCGTTCATGCCCGGGTCGGCCGAACGGTCGCGGCGCATCAGGTCCAGGGAGGCGCCGTCGGGGCCCCAGGGCACGAAGTGCAGGATCGCCTTCAGGTCGCCGTACTCGCCGGGGACCTCGTCGGCCTTGTGCGCGGTGGCGATGAGGCAGTCCCCGTCGGCGGCGTCGCCGACGCGGCCCAGGGCCATCGAGAAGCCGCGCTCGGTGTCGGTGCCACGCCAGTCCTCGGAGGCCCGACGGATGCGCTCCAGCTCGGCCTCACCGAGGTCACGGACGCGCCGTACGCGGGTCTCGTAACCGGCGCGTTCGATGCGCTTGACCATTTGGCGCACGTTGCGCATCGCGCGTCCGGCCAGGGAGAAATCCGCTACGTCCACCACCGCCTCGTCACCCAGCTCGAGCGCGTCGAGGCCGGTCTCACGGGTCCACACCTCGCCGCCCGTCTCCGAGCAGCCCATGACGGCGGGCGTCCAGGAGTGGGCCTTCGCCTCGTCCATGAAGCGTTCGATGGCGCCGGGCCACGCCTCGACGTCCCCGATGGGGTCGCCGCTGGCGAGCATCACGCCCGAGACGACGCGGTAGGTCACCGCCGCCTTGCCGCTGGGGGAGAAGACCACGGCCTTGTCGCGGCGCAGCGCGAAGTGGCCCAGGGAGTCGCGGCGGCCGTGCTTGTCCAGCAGGGCACGAAGCCGCACCTCGTCCTCCTCCGTGAGGCGCGCGGCCGGGTGCTCGGGGCGGAAGGCGAGGTAGATCGTGGTGGCCGCGGTGATCCAGCCGAGGGCACCGAGGGAGAAGGCGACGGTCCAGGAGGTGTTGCCCTGGTAGTCGACCGGGCCCTCGAAGCCGAAGAGGCCGTACAGGACGTGCGTAATGCGATCGGCCAGGCTCGGGTCGCCGATCAGGCGGTTGGGGTGGACGCTGACGATGACCAGCCCCAGACCGAGGGAACCGGCACCCATGAGGACGAAGTTGGCGAGCGCGCGCCAGCGGCTGCGCGGGTCGGGCAGCGCCGCGAACTGGTCGCGGTGCAGCAGCAGCGGTGCCAGCAGCGCGACGGAGATGAGCGCGCCCACGATCGAGTGCCGGTACACGAACTGGGCCACCGCGCCCGCCGGGAGCAGCACCACCGCCGCGCGCCACGCGCGCCGCTTGCCCCGCCTGAGGCCGTGGGCGAGCAGCAGGAGCAGGACGCCCGCGCTGAGGGACAGCGCGGCCGCGAACGGTCCGAAGGAGCCCGGCAGTACCTCGGCGAAGGAATGCATACGGCTGTGCCGGAAGCGCGGGAAGACGCCCGCGGCGACGTCCAGCAGACCCACCAGGGCGCAGGCTCTGGCGACGAGGGCGGGAACCGACTCGGGGCGCGGACCTCGCACTATCTGCCGCACCCGGCTTGATCGGTGCGGAACCCCACCCGACATTTCCCCATCTTGAGTGACAGACATCGCATCCCGTAGTTCCGCGAGAGACCTTGGACCCGGGCCCGATTCGGGCATCCGGCGACATTGCGCCCTCTAGGACGGTGTCTTGAGGAGAGAGGTTCACTCGTCTCCTCAAAGCCACTGAAAAGGCGAAGGAAAGTCCGGGACAAGCCCTCGCGAAGGAGTCGGGGGAGCGGGCGCGATCCCGGACGGAGAGCAGGCAGGAAACCACCGCATGGGGCTCACGAGCGACAAAACGCTGCTGCTGTCAGTGCTGTTCGCCGTACTGCTGTTCGTCGGCACGGTGTGGCTGTGGCCACGGCTGGCCCGGACCGGCTGGCGGTCCGTCAGCGGACGGGTCGGACTGCTGCTCGCCACCCAGTTGGCGCTGTTCGTGTCGGTCGGTCTCACCGCCAACCAGGCGTTCGGCTTCTACGCCAGCTGGGCGGACCTGTTCGGCCGGGAGACCGACCAGGGCGTGGTCGTCGACCACGGGGCGGGTGGCGCTCCGGCGGGGCCGCTGCGGGTCGTCGACACCCGGCGCGTGGACGGCGGCGGCAGCGGGCGTCCGCAGTACGGCGGACAGATCCAGAAGGTCGCCGTCAACGGGCGTACGACCCGCATAGCCACGCCGGCGTACGTGTACCTGCCGCCGGAGTACTTCGACCCGCGGTACCGCACGCGTACGTTCCCCGCGGCCGTCGTCCTCACGGGCTACCCCGGAACGGCGGAGGCGCTCGTGGACAAACTGCACTACCCGCGCACCGCGCGGCAACTCGCCAAGGACGGACGGATGCAGCCGATGATCCTGGTGATGCTGCGGCCGACCGTGGCGCCGCCGCGCGACACCGAGTGCGTGGACATCCCGGGCGGCCCGCAGACCGAGTCGTTCTTCGCCAGGGATCTGCCGGACGCCGTGACCGCCCACTACCGGGTGGGTCGCAAGCCCGGCAGCTGGGGCATCGTCGGGGACTCCACGGGCGGCTACTGCGCGCTGAAGCTCGCGATGCACCACCCGGAGGTCTACGCGGCGGGCGCGGGCCTGTCGGCGTACTACAGGGCGCCGAGCGATCCGACCACGGGTGACCTGTTCCACGGGAACGCGACCCTGCGCAACGAGGCCGATCTGCACTGGTTTCTGAAGAATCGTTCCGCTCCGGCCACCTCGTTGCTCGTCACCAGCAGCAGGATCGGCGAATCCAACTACAAGGCCACACAGAAGTTCATAGGGCTGGCGAAGGCCACGGGAACGACCCGGATCTCGTCGATCATCCTGGAAAGCGGCGGGCACAACTTCAACACCTGGCGGCGGGAGATCCCGCCCACTCTGGAGTGGCTCAGCGGGCGGCTGAGCGATCGTTGAGCGGCGTCCGGTCGCGGGAGCCGGACGACGGTGCGCCGGACGTCGGTGCGCCGGACGTCAGGAGGGGCGGCGGCGGGCGTCCGGGGCGCGGTCGTCGGGTGCCGGGGCGGGGCGGCAGCGGATCCGGGGGCGCGGTCGTCGGGCGTCGGAGGCGGTGATGTCGGGCGGCTCGGGCGGGGTCCGAGAGGGCTGTCCGGTCCGCCTCGACAAGAAATGATCTTGCTACTTGTCGAATTCCGTGACCGCCTTGTTTCCTGATGCCCTGTGAAGACTTCGGTATGACCGTGTTTTTGCGGGGCGGGGCGCCAACATTCGCCTACGCGCGGTAAGTTTCTGGCCATGCCACGTGGACGTCACCGCCATTCCCCGCCTTTGCACAGGCTGCTGCCTCCCTCGGCTATCGCAGGCGTTTCCCTTGTCTGCGCCTTCGGTCCCTGGGTGTTCACGGAGCCCATGGTGCTCCGAGGTCTGGCCGCGGCCGCCGCGGCGACGGCGATCCTCGGCGCGTACGTGATGCGCCGCTGGGACATGCAGGCCGGCAAACAGGTCGCCGATCTGGCACGCGCGCGTGCCAGTGACGAGTGGCGCTTCGAGGAACGGGTCGCCGAACTGGAGAGCGACCTCGACGAATCACGTGAGCTGCGCGTCAAGCTGGAGCAGCGCCTGCGGTCCAAGCGCACCGAACTGGCGGGCCTGCGCAACGAGCACGCCGCGCTGCTGCGCCGCTACGCCACGGCCGAGACCGAGCGGGCCAGCGCCCTGGAGGGCCGCCGGCTGCTCGAGATAGAGGCGGCTCCCACACCCGCGCTGCCCGCCGCGCGCGCGGCGCAGGACGCGGAGTCGACCGGAGTGGTCGCCGTGCGGGAGTCCGACGCTGTCGAGGACTTCGAGGACTTCGAGGACACCGACGACAGCGCGGACTTCGAGGGCGCGAAGGACGCCGGGACGGCGGCCGAGGGCGAGGACCGGGGGGCGGTCGAGGAGGCGGACGACGAGGCCACGGCCGAAGACTCCGACGCCTCGGGCGAGTCCGACGAGTCCGACGAATCCGATGACGTGGGCGTGCCGGTCGCGGCGACCGGGGAGACCGAAGAGAGCGCTGAGGGCGAGGAGGAGCCGACGGGGTCGGCGGTCTTCTCTCCCGAGGGTTCCAAGCTGTTCCTGCGGGCCCAGGCGGCCCTGGACCGGTTCGACGCCCCGGGCGTCGAGGCCGCCGGTACCGAGGACGGTGCCGAGGAGGAGTCCGCGCGGGCGACGTCCGCGGACGTCGGCGCAGCAGCCGCCGGCGGCGACACGGAGGCCGCGCAGGAGGACGAAGCACAGGGGAAGTCCGAGGCGGTCGACGAGCACACGCGCGCGACCGCCCCCCACACGATCGCCGAGGCCGACACGGTCTCGCAGGACCGGAGCCCGCAGGGCCAGGCGCCGGACGCCGCGGTGGACAACGCCCCGGAACCGCAACCGGAACCGGAACCTGAACTCGCGGCCTCGGAAGAAGCCGCCGCCGCTGCCGCCGTCGTCGGCGCGCGAGACGACCGGGCGGAGGCCGTGCGGCCCGCGCCGCCGGTGTACTCCGGCGGCACCGCCACCGGCACGAGCACCGGCGGCACGCACACCACGGGTACGCGCACCACGGGCACGCACACCACCGGCACCTCCGCCCCGGCCGCGTCCGGCGGCGGTGCGCTCGTCCCCCGGCCCGCCGGGGCCGTGCAGCGCCGCCCCTCCGGCCACTTCGCCGTGCCGACCGCCGTGGCCGTCGTACCGGCCGCGCAGCCCGTACGGCGTCCGACGGCCGAGGGAGGCTTCGACTTCTTCGGTACGAAGAGCGCGTCGGAGCCCCACGCCCTGGAGGCGGTGCAGAACGAGGACCTGGCCGATGTCGTCGGCCAGGAGGCCCTCGCGCTGCACAAGGCCGAGTCCGAGGCGGAGTTCAAGCCGCTGGACGAGGCGGCGCGTGGTGTCGGCCAGGTGATCGACCTGACCGCCCACGACGAGACGGAGCACATCGACCTCCAGGGCCTGCGCAGCGCCGTCTCCTGAGGCACGTCTTCCGACGCGTCCCTGGAACGCCCCCTCGGGGGCGTTCTACGCCATCCACCGGTCGGGCCGGGCGTCCAGACGCCCGGTCCTCGACCGTTCGGCCTGGCCGCGGAGCAGCTCCGCGGCCTCCTGCGCGTCCCGCAGCCGGGCTGTGACGGTCTTGTCGGCCCCCGTGTCCACATGGACGTCCGCGAGCCGCCAGAGACGCTGCCAGGGCCCCTGCGTCAGGCGCACGCTCTGGACCTTGGCGTGCGGGACGAGCGCCAGGCTGCGGCGCAGCAGTCCGTGCCGGGTCGCGAACACCGTGTCCGTGACGGCGATCCCGTAGCCCCGCCACCACAGCGGCACACACCGCCCGGCCCGTCGCGGCGGCCGCGACAGCGCGGCCGCGTCCGGCACGCTCACCCCGGGCAGCACGCGCGCGACCACGGCCTCCGCGGCCTCGCGCGGGGCGACCGGCACCAGTACGGAGTTGGCCGAACCGGCCACGTCGAGCTCGACCCGGACCCACCCGCGCCGCCGCCACAGCAGCGGCCGCACGATCCGCACGGTCTGCACCCGCCCGGGCGGGACCGTCTCGTGCGTACGGTCCAGCAGGCCGTGGTCGATCCGCAGCCCGTCCGGCGACTCGCCGACCGTCCAGTCGTACTCGCCGACGAACCGTCCCACGCTGCTCGCGCCCGCCGCGCCGAGCAATGGCACACCGGTCGCGAGGACGGTCCACACACTGTGGGTGGCAAGCCACAGCACCGGCGGCACGACGAGCGCGGCGACCAGCGCGCCCCAGGTCGCGCCCGTCAGCACCAGTGCGATCGCCAGCTCGCGCGCCGGGACGCGCAACAGCTCACGCGCGGGCGCCTCGCCCACCTCGTGCGCCGTCTCCGGCGCGAAGCCCGCCGCCCGCGCGAGGAGCTCCGCCCGCAGCACCCGGGCCTCCTCCTCGCCCAGGAAGGCCAGTTCGTCCTTCTTCTCGGCGCCGACCACGTCGAGCCGGAGCTTCGCCACGCCCGCGATCCGCGCGAGCAGCGGCCGGCTGACGTCGATCGCCTGGATGCGTTCCAGCCGGATGTGCGCGGCGCGCCGGAACAACAGCCCGGTCCGGATGCGCAGTTCGCTCTCGGTCACCGAGAAATGGGTGAACCACCAGGTCAGAAAGCCGTAGAGGGAGGCGGCGGGAACAAGGACGGCGAGCGCGATCAGCAGGGTCGTGGTGGTCAGCCGGGTCAGCTGCTCCTGCGCCTGGTTCGGATCGTGCACGGCCCACCCGACGAGGACCGCGATCGGCGCCCACGCCCGCCGGAACGGGGTGACGGGGTGCAGCCGGCGCTCGGTGACGTACTGTCCGGCGACGGGCCGCCCGGGGCGGGTGCCGGACGGTTCCGTGGCGTCCGCGGGGCCCGTGGCGTCCGCGGTGCTCGTGGCGGCGGCGGGGCCCGTGGCGTCTTCGGTGCTCGTGGCGTCTTCGGTGCTCGTGGCGTCCGTGGTGCTCGTGGCGGCGGCGGTGCTCGTGGCGTCCGCGGTGCTCGTGGCGTCCGTGGGGCCCGTGTCGGTGTCCGCTGCGGGGGGTCCGTCGGGAGCGCCGGGGACACCGGGAACCTCGGGTACGCCGTCCTCGACGCCCCGGGTCGTCACAGCCCGGCCGATCGGGCCTCGCCGAGCTGGGTGAGCCGGTCGCGCAGCCGTTCCGCCTCGGCCGGGTCCAGGCCCGGGATGGTCGCGTCGGTCGCGGCGGCCGCGGTGTGCAGCTGGACGCTGGCCAGCCCGAAGTGCCGTTCGACGGGCCCGGAGGTGACCTCCACGAGCTGCATGCGCCCGTACGGCACGACGGTCTCCTCGCGCCACAGCACACCCCGGCTGATCAGCAGGTCGTCGGCCCGCTCGGCGTACCGCCAGGAGTGCCAGTTGCGGCCGAGCAGCACCCAGCCCCACCCGATGCCGGCCAGGGGCAGCAGGGCGAACGCCGCCCACGCGGGGCCGACGAGCAGCCCGAGCAGGAGCCCGGCGCCGACGGCCGCCGACCCCAGCCACACCACCAGCAGCAGCCGGCGCATCCGCAGCAGTCCCGGCGGCAGTCCGATCCACACCGGACCGGCCGCCGTCGTCCCCACGCCACCCGGGCTCCCCGTTTCCATACCGTCAGCGTACGGAGGCGAGCGCGTAGGGGAGACTGTGCGCATGACTCCTACGACGGAGACCACGGTCGGGATCGGCGGTGCCGCGGAGAGCACCGACATGGTGCTCAACATCGGCCCCCAGCATCCCTCCACCCACGGTGTGCTGCGGCTTCGGCTCGTCCTGGACGGTGAGCGCATCCGGCGGGCGGAGCCGGTGATCGGCTATATGCACCGTGGCGCGGAGAAGCTCTTCGAGGCGCGCGACTACCGCCAGATCATCATGCTGGCCAACCGCCACGACTGGCTGTCGGCGTTCTCGAACGAGCTGGGCGTGGTCCTCGCGGTGGAGCGGATGCTGGGCATGGAGGTCCCCCCGCGCGCGGTGTGGACCCGCACCCTGCTCGCCGAGCTGAACCGGGTGCTGAACCACCTGATGTTCCTGGGGTCCTATCCCCTGGAGCTGGGCGGCATCACCCCCGTCTTCTACGCCTTCCGTGAGCGCGAAGTGCTCCAGAACGTGATGGAGGAGGTCTCCGGCGGACGCATGCACTACATGTTCAACCGCGTCGGCGGCCTCAAGGAGGACCTGCCGGCCGGATGGGCCGCACGCGCGCGTGAAGCCGTCGCCGCCGTGCGCTCGCGCATGGACGTCTTCGACGATCTGGTGCTCGGCAACGAGATCTTCCGGGGGCGCACCCGGGACGTGGGAACGCTCGCCGCGGAGCACGCGCACGCGTACGGCGTGAGCGGGCCGATCGCGCGGGCCTCCGGCGTCGACTTCGACCTGCGCCGGGACGAGCCGTATCTCGCGTACGGGGAGCTGCGCGACACCCTCAAGGTGGTGACTCGGACCGAGGGCGACTGTCTCGCCCGCTTCGAGTGCCTCCTGGAGCAGACGCACAACGCGCTCGACCTCGCCGACGCCTGCCTGGACCGGCTCGCGGAGATGGCGCCCGGTCCGATCAACCAGCGGCTCCCGAAGGTCCTCAAGGCGCCCGAGGGGCACACGTACGCGTGGACCGAGAACCCGCTCGGCATCAACGGCTACTACCTCGTCAGCAAGGGCGAGAAGACCCCGTACCGGCTGAAGCTCCGCTCGGCCTCGTTCAACAACATCCAGGCCCTCACCGAACTGCTGCCGGGCACGCTGGTCTCGGACATGGTGGCCATCCTGGGTTCGATGTTCTTCGTGGTCGGGGACATCGACAAGTAGGCGAGCGGTCCGCGGGGGCGGCGGCGGTCAGCCGGTCTGGGGCGGCTGGTCCAGCGGGTGGGGGATACCGACCGGCTGGAACAGCCATCCGAAGTCGCCCAGTCCGCCCGGCGCGAGGAGCTCCGCGGCCTCTCCGGCGCCCGCGAGGGCGCGCACATAGGCGGAGGGGTCCGTGGACGCCAGTGACAGCGGCGGGCGGCCGCCGGTGACGCCCAGGGCGCGCAGCGCGGCGCGCTGCGTGAGCAGGCGCGCGTCGGCGGGTGCCCGCGCCGCGCTCCTTGCCGCGATCGCCCCGGCCTCCGCGCACGCGTCCAGCGCGACGTGGGACGTGATGTCACAGGAACCGTCCGGCACGGGTGCCGTCTCGCGGCCCTCCCGGAAGCCGGTGAGCGTCCCGAACGGGGGGCGCGCGTCCGCCGAGTGCGCGTAGTCCACCGCCACCGCGAGCCCGGCCTCCACACAGGAGACGGCGGACGCCCACGCGGTGTCCCGGGGCAGCCCGATCTCCGCCCGCAGCCCCTCCTCGTCCGCCGTCGGCCACCACCGCGCGAGCCACTCCGCCTCGGCGCCGGACACCCGCTCCCCGAGCCGCTCGACCCCGCTGTCCCGGACGAGCACCAGCCTGGGCACCCCCGCGGAATCGACCTCGGCGACCTCGACGGGCACGTTGTCCAGCCACTCGTTGGCGAACAGCAGGCCGGTGAGCCGTCGCGGCGGCTCGGACAACCACTCGATCCGGCGAGCGAGTCCGACGGGGCGGTCGGCGATCTCGACGGCGTACGCGCGCGTGCGTGCCGCCACATCGGCGGGGAGCGCGGCCAGCACGGCGGTGACCAGCTCGCCCCGTCCGGCGGCCATGTCGACGAAGTCGAGCGACGAGGGCCGGCCGAGCGCCTCGTCGACCCGGCACAGCAGCCGGGCCACGGCCCCGGCGAACAGCGGCGACGCGTGCACGGAGGTACGGAAGTGCCCGGCCGGGCCCTCGGGGCGGCGGTAGAAGCCGCCCGTTCCGTCCACGCCGTACAGCGCCGCCCGCGTCGCCGCCCGCCAGCCGCGCCACCCGCCCGAGCCCGTCGCCTTGTCCACCACCCGATCAGACTAGGCGTACAGGTGATCACGGCATCCACCTTGCGGAGTACGCGCGCCCGGACCGGATCGGCCCTCCGGTTGACCCCTGCACGCATCGGCCTTCCCTACTCTGGGTTACGTGCAGCGCCTCTATGACTTCCTCCGCAGACACCCGACCGGGGTCGACGGCTTCTGGGCCCTCGTCCTGTTCGGGATCTCCGCGGCCGCCGGCACCGCGGGCCAGGACCGCGGCGGCACCCACTCCATGGCGCTGCTGGTGCCGGTGGTGTTCCTGTTGTGCCTGGTCATCGCGTTGCGTCGGCGCATGCCCGAGCCGATGCTCGTGCTCGCCGCGGCGCTCGGAGTGGCTCAGCTGGTGCTGAACGTCGGGGTCACGGCGGCCGACTTTGCGCTGCTGGTGATCGTCTACACGGTCGCCGCGACCGGCGCCCGCTGGGCCTCCCGCCTCGCCCTGGTCATGGCGTTGAGCGCGGCCACCCTGGCGCAGCTGCGCTGGCCGCACGAGAACGCCAGCGTGCCGGGCCAGGTCGCCGTCATCGTCTTCCAGACGGTGCCGTTCGCCCTCGCCTGGGTGCTGGGCGACTCCATTCGCACCCGTCGCGCGTACTTCGCGCAGCTGGAGGAGCGCGCGGCCCGCCTGGAGAAGGAGCGCGAGGCGCAGGCGAAGGTCGCGGTCGCCGCCGAGCGCGCCCGCATCGCGCGGGAGCTGCATGACGTCGTCGCGCACAACGTGTCCGTGATGGTGGTCCAGGCCGACGGTGCCGCCTATGTCCTCGACGCCGCGCCCGACCAGGCGAAGAAGGCCCTGGAGACGATCTCCTCCACGGGCCGCCAGGCCCTCGCCGAGATGCGCCGCCTGCTGGGCGTGCTGCGTACCGGCGAGCACCAGGAGAGCGGCGAGTACGTGCCGCAGCCGGACGTCGAGCAGATCGAGGACCTCGTCGAGCAGTGCCGCGGCTCGGGCCTGCCCGTGGACTTCAAGGTCGAGGGCACGCCGCGACCGCTGCCCAGCGGCGTCGAGCTGACGGCGTACCGCATCGTGCAGGAGGCGCTGACCAACACGCGCAAGCACGGGGGGCCCAACACGGGCGCGAGCGTGCGCCTGGTCTACTTCGACGACGGCCTCGGCCTGCTCGTCGAGGACGACGGCAAGGGCGCCCCGCACGAGCTGTACGAGGAGGGCGGCGCCGACGGCGCGGGCCACGGCCTGATCGGCATGCGGGAACGGGTCGGCATGGTGGGCGGCACCCTGGACGCGGGCCCGAGGCCCGGCGGAGGATTCCGCATCAGCGCGCTGCTGCCGCTCAAACCCGCGCACTGACGCCGACGCACGCCCCTGGTGACACCTGTCACGCCCCCGGGCGCCCACCGCATCAACAGAAGAAGCAGATGAGATGGAAGAGGACTCGATGACGATCCGCGTGATGCTCGTCGACGACCAGGTGCTGCTGCGCACCGGGTTCCGGATGGTGCTCGCCGCCCAGCCGGACATGGAGGTCGTGGCGGAGGCGGGCGACGGGGTCGAGGCCCTCCAGGTGGTGCGTTCCACGGCGGTCGACGTCGTCCTCATGGACGTCCGCATGCCGAAGCTGGACGGCGTGGAGGCCACCCGGCGTATCTGCGCCGAGCCCGAACCGCCGAAGGTGCTGATCCTGACCACCTTCGACCTGGACGAGTACGCGTTCTCCGGGCTGAAGGCGGGCGCCTCCGGCTTCATGCTCAAGGACGTGCCTCCGGGCGAGCTCCTCGCCGCCATCCGTTCCGTGCACAGCGGTGACGCGGTGGTCGCCCCCTCCACCACCCGCCGTCTCCTCGACCGGTTCGCACCGATGCTGCCCACCACCGGCAAGGAGCCCCGCCACAAGGAGCTGGAGCGGCTCACGGAGCGGGAGCGCGAGGTCATGGTGCTGGTCGCCCAGGGGCTGTCCAACGGCGAGATCGCGGCCCGGCTGGTGCTGTCCGAGGCGACCGTGAAGACCCATGTGGGCCGCATCCTGACCAAGCTGGGGCTGCGCGACCGGGTCCAGGTGGTGGTCCTCGCGTACGAGACGGGGATCGTCCGGGCCGGCGGCCACGGCTGACCCGCCGCAGAGGTCCTAGCGGAGCATCCCTTCGAGGAAGTCGCTGCCCAGCCGGGCCACCACCGTCACGTCGAGCTGGTGCAGCACGTAGCGGCCGCGTCGGCGGGTGGTGAGCAGGCCCGCCTTCTTCAGGACCGCGAGGTGCCGGGATATCTCGGGGGCCGTCACGCCGTGCACCTGGGCCAGCTCGGTCGTGGTGTACGCGCTGCGCGCCAGCAGGCGGCAGATCCGCATCCGCACGGGGTGGGACAGCGCCGTCATCCGCAGGCTGAGCTGCTCCACCGAGGGCGGTGAGGCCAGCTCCGGCGAGCCGACCGGGTAGTGCAGCACCGGCTGCCAGCCGTACCGGTGCAGCACCATCAGGTGCGGCCAGCCCAGGCTCGTCGGCACCAGCAGCAGGCCGCCGTCCCCGGTGGCGCTGCGGCCCTGGACGAGCTTGTCCACGGTGATCCGCGCGGCGTCCGCGTCGAGCGTCACCGCGGAGGACACCGAGGCGAGGGCCTCCGCCAGGCCCTTGCGGCGCAGCAGATCCGTCTTGTAGCGGGCGTCCGTGGCGAGCGGGAGGCGCACCCGGGCCCAGACGTCGGCGAAGAACGCCTCGTCGCAGTCCTCCAGGAACTGCCTCAGCCAGGCACGCACGCGGGGCGGGTCGTCGAGCAGCCGCTCGGTGAAGCGCACCTGCCGCGGCCCGCGCGTGGCGGCCAGTTCGAAGGCGCGGCGACGCAGCTTCGGGTCGGCGAGCACACTGGGGCTCGGCACGTCGTACCCGGGAGCGCAGGTGAACTCCAGCGCGGAGTCCACGAACTGCTCGTCCGTCAGCTTGTCCAGGAGGTCGAGCTCCTCGGCGAGCGAGGCCCCGGGGAGCGTGCTTCTGCCCGGGATGCCCGCGTACGGCAGGAAGATGTCCGAGAACGTCGTCCGCCACAGGAAGTCGGCCTCGCACATCCGGTCCGCCAGATGCGAGTCGAGCCCGGCGGTCACGCCGGTGACCCAGCCCTGGAGGCCGGGATGGTGCCCCGGCTCGGACAGCGCGTGCAGCGCCATGCCGAGCTCGGCCAGGGGTGAGGGCACGACCGCGACCCTCTCCGGCCGCAGCCCCGCGATGTCGATGCTCAGGCTCATGACCTCATGGTGCACCCCGCCACCGACAACGCGGTCCTCGATTGACGGCCGCCGTCAATCGACGCGACGCGGGGCCTCAGGGGCTGCGCTGCGGCTGACTCTTTCCCGCCGGCCGCGCCCGCGTACTACCTGCCGACGACCTCGGCCACCCGGTCGACGAAGTCCCCGAGCGCCGCGCGCACGTCGTCCGCCGTCCACGTCAGGCCGGCGGAGGCGACCGTGACCTCGGTGTACGACAAGCCCGGTCCGCCGCGGCTCCAGGCACCCGCGAACAGCATCGTCCCCGTCCGCTCGGCCTGGAGCGTCGCCGCTTCCGAGAGCACGTCGGCCTCGTACGGCAGCCAGACCTGGAACTCGTGCGTGTGCGGCACCTCGGGGTGCACACGGGCCCACGGCACGCCCGCTTCGGCGAACCCCTCGCGCAGCGCGGCCGCCACCACGCGCGCGTGGACCACGTACTGCGGCAGCCGGGGCAGTTCGCGCTCCAGGCCGACGAGTGCCGCCAGGGCGGTGGGGAACTGCTGGAAGACCAGCCCGCCGTAGCGGTGCCGCCAGGTCTTCGCCTCCTCCACCAGCGTCTTCGGGCCGGCGAGCGCGGCGCCGCCGAAGCCGTCGAGGGACTTGTAGAACGACACGTAGACGCTGTCGGCCAGGTCCGCTATCTCCCGCAGCGGGCGGCCGAAGTGGTGGGTCGTCTCCCACAGGCGCGCGCCGTCGAAGTGCACCACGGCGTCCCGCTCGCGCGCCGCCTCCACGACCTCGGTCAGCTCCTCCCAGGAGGGGAGCACGTAACCGGCGTCCCTGAGGGGCAGTTCCAGCATCAGCGCCCCGAAGGGCTCCTCGAAGGCGCGCACCTCGTCGGCCGTGGGCAGCCGGGGCTCACGCGTCAGCCGGACCGTGCGCAGTCCGCTGACGGCGTGGAACGCGCCCCGCTCCCACACCTCGGGATGGCTCAGCGCGTGCAGCGCGACGGTCGGGTTGCCGGTGCGGCCCGCCCAGCAGCGCAGGGCGACCTGCTGGGCCATCGTGCCGGTCGGGAAGAACGCGGCGGCCTCCGTGCCCAGCAGCCCGGCGACCCGCTCCTCCAGGGCCGCCACGACCCCGTCGCCGTAGAGGTCCGCGGGCTCGTCCAGGTCGTGGACCTGCGGCGCGGCCTCGTGCAGCAGCGCGAGCCGGTCCCGCAGCGTGCCCCGGGCACCGTCGCGCGACAGCACGCGTTCCGCCGCCCGGTAGGCGGCCGCCCGCCGCTCCCGCAGGCGCTGCTGCGCCGACTTCTCCTCGTCGCGTTCCGCCGTGTACGTCATGCCCCGGATGATGCCGTGCGCCGGCCCGCGAGGTCACGGGCGTTTCCGGCTCCGGGCCCCGCCCCCGCCCCGCTTCGGACCCGGCCCCCGGCCTCGCTGCGGGCCCCGCCCGTGCCCCGCTCCGGCCCCGCCCCCGCCCCGCCCCCGCCCCGGCTCCCGGGCCGCAGGTCGGGAACGGGTGGGATTACCCACAGCCTGTGGACGACCGGACGCTCCCGGGACGGATAGCGTTAACATGACGAGAAATCGTCCGGTACCCGGAGCGGACTGGAACGGAAGGCCTCCGTCGCGTGAGTACAGCCCAACAGCCAGACCCCAGGGACCGCCCCGCGCGGCTCGCCGTCGGCGTCGTCGGCGCCGGCCGGGTGGGCCCCGCCCTGGCCGCGTCCCTCCAGCTCGCCGGGCACCGCCCGGTCGCCGTCTCCGGTGTCTCCGACGCCTCCAGACGGCGGGCCGCGCTGCTGCTGCCCGACGTGCCCCTCCTCCCGCCCGCCGAGGTCCTCCAGCGCTCCGACCTGGTGCTGCTGACCGTCCCCGACGACGCGCTGCCCGGGCTCGTGGAAGGCCTCGCCGAGACCGGAGCCGTCCGCCCGGGACAGCTGATCGTGCACACCTCGGGGCGGTACGGCACGAAGGTCCTCGACCCGGCCCTGCGCGCGGGCGGGCTGCCGCTGGCCCTGCACCCCGCGATGACCTTCACGGGCAGTGCCGTCGACGTCCAGCGCCTGGCGGGCTGCTCCTTCGGCGTCACCGCGCCCGACGAGTTGCGGCTGGCCGCCGAGGCCCTGGTGATCGAGATGGGCGGCGAGCCGGAGTGGATCGCCGAGGAGAGCCGGCCGCTCTACCACGCGGCCCTCGCCCTGGGCGCGAACCACCTGGTCACGCTGGTCGCCCAGTCCATGGAGCTGCTGCGGACGGCCGGTGTCGAAGCCCCCGACCGGATGCTCGGCCCGCTGCTCGGCGCGGCCCTCGACAACGCGCTGCGCTCCGGTGACGGCGCGCTCACCGGCCCCGTCGCGCGCGGCGACGCGGGCACGGTCGCCGCGCACGTCGCCGAGCTGCGCGAGCACGCCCCGCAGACCGTGGCCGGCTACCTGGCGATGGCCCGCGCGACCGCCGACCGCGCGCTCGCCCACGGGCTTCTCAAGCCCGAACTCGCCGAGGACCTCCTCGGGGTACTCGCCGACGAAGGCCACGGCACCCCCGGTCACCCCGGTGCCCCCGGCACGCACGGCACCGAAGGAGATGCCGGATGACCACCACCCTGCTGCGCACCGCCGCCGAACTGCACGCACGCGCGCGTGCCGGCCGCCGGGCCGTCGTGATGACCATGGGCGCCCTGCACGAGGGACACGCCACCCTCGTCCGCACGGCCCGGGAACTCGCCGGACCGCACGGCGAGGTCGTCGTCACGGTCTTCGTCAACCCGCTCCAGTTCGGCGCGGGCGAGGACCTCGACCGCTACCCGCGCACCCTGGACGCCGATCTCAAGCTCGCCGAGCAGGCCGGCGCGGACGTCGTGTTCGCCCCGTCCGTGGACGAGGTCTACCCGGGCGGCGAGCCTCAGGTCCGCATCACCGCGGGCCCCATGGGGGAGCGCCTCGAGGGCAGCTCCCGGCCCGGGCACTTCGACGGCATGCTCACCGTCGTCGCCAAGCTGCTGCACCTCACCCGGCCGGACACCGCCCTCTTCGGGCAGAAGGACGCCCAGCAGCTCGCCCTGATCCGCCGCATGACGCGGGACCTGAACTTCGGCGTGGAGATCGTCGGCGTGCCCACCGTGCGCGAGGAGGACGGGCTGGCCCTGTCCAGCCGCAACCGCTATCTGTCCGCCGCGGGCCGGCGCACCGCGCTGGCGCTCTCCCAGGCCCTGTTCGCGGGCCGTGACCGGCACGCCGCGCAGGAGGCACTGCGGGCCCGCGCACGTCAGGTGCCCGCCACGCGCGCGCGTGCCGAGGCGCTCAGCGCCCTGGGGGAGTCCCGCGCCGCGGCCGACGCGCACGCCGTCGCCAAGGCCGCCCCCGGCAACCCGGCGGCCGTCCGCGCGGCGGCCCGCCAGGTCCTCGACGAGGCCGCCCGGCTGGACCCGCCGCTCGAACTGGACTACCTCGCGCTGGTCGACCCCTCGGACTTCACGGAGATCACCGACCTCGAGGACGACTTCACCGGCGAGGCCGTCCTCGCCGTCGCCGCCAGGGTCGGCACGACCCGGTTGATCGACAACCTCCCCCTGACCTTCGGAGCCGCCTCGTGACCAGCACAGGCATACGACTGCACGCGCCCGCGCCCGGGTGGAACATCGCCGCGGACGTCGTGGTCGTGGGCTCCGGCGTCGCCGGTCTCACCGCGGCCCTGCGCTGCGAGGCCGCCGGCCTGACGACGGTCGTCGTCACCAAGGCCCGGCTCGACGACGGCTCCACCCGCTGGGCGCAGGGCGGCATAGCCGCGGCCCTGGGCGAGGGCGACACACCCGAACAGCACCTGGCCGACACACTGGTGGCGGGCGTCGGCCTGTGCGACGAGGAAGCCGTACGCATCCTCGTCACCGAGGGCCCCGACGCCGTGCGCCGGCTGATCGAGACCGGCGCCCACTTCGACGAGTCGGAGGAAGGCGGCCTGGAGCTCACCCGGGAGGGCGGCCACCACCGCCGCCGTATCGCGCACGCGGGCGGCGACGCGACCGGCGCGGAGATCTCCCGAGCGCTCGTCGAGGCGGTACGCGCGCGTGGCCTGCGCACGATCGAGAACGCGCTCGTGCTGGATCTGCTCTTGGACGCCGACGGGCACACCGCCGGAGTCACCCTGCACGTCATGGGCGAGGGCCAGCACGACGGCGTCGGAGCCGTGCACGCCCCCGCGGTCGTCCTCGCGACCGGCGGCATGGGCCAGGTGTTCGCCGCCACCACCAACCCCTCGGTGTCCACCGGCGACGGCGTGGCGCTCGCCCTGCGCGCGGGTGCCGAGGTCTCCGACCTGGAGTTCGTCCAGTTCCACCCGACCGTGCTGTTCCTCGGCTCGGACGCGGAGGGCCAGCAGCCCCTCGTCTCCGAGGCGGTGCGCGGCGAGGGCGCCCACCTGGTCGACGCGGACGGTGTGCGCTTCATGGTCGGGCAGCACGAGCTGGCCGAGCTGGCGCCCCGGGACATCGTCGCCAAGGGCATCATGCGCCGTATGCAGGAGCAGGACGCCGGGCACATGTTCCTCGACGCCCGCCACTTCGGCGCCGACATGTGGGAGCACCGCTTCCCGACGATCCTGGCCGCCTGCCGCGCCCACGGCATCGACCCCGTCACCGAGCCCGTCCCGGTCGCCCCGGCGGCCCACTACGCCTCCGGGGGCGTGCGCACGGACTCCCGGGGCCGGACGACCGTCCCGGGCCTCTACGCGTGCGGCGAGGTGGCCTGCACCGGGGTGCACGGCGCGAACCGACTGGCGTCGAACTCGCTCCTGGAGGGCCTCGTCTACGCCGAGCGCATCGTCACCGACATCGTGGAGGGCCGGCCGGACGACGGCCTGCCCGCGCGGGTGCCCGTGCCCGTCGACCACCCGCAGAAGCCGGCACACCCGCTCCTCGCCCCGGAGGCCCGGTTCGCCATCCAGCGGATCATGAGCGACGGCGCGGGCGTCCTGCGCTCCGCCGCGTCGCTGGAGAAGGCGGCCGGCCAGCTGGTGCGGCTGCACGCCGAGGCCCGCGACGCCCTCGACGAGAACGGCAAGACGGCCGAGCCCGGCGTCGACACCTGGGAGGCCACCAACCTCCTGTGCGTGGCGCGGGTCCTGGTCGCCGCGGCCCGGCAGCGCGAGGAGACCCGCGGCTGCCACTGGCGGGAGGACCACGCCGACCGCGACGACGCGAACTGGCGCCGGCACATCGTCGTACGGCTGAATCCGGACCGCACGCTCGCCCTGCACACCACCGATACCGCAGACTTCCCCCCGACCCGGCAGCACCTCCAGGAGCAGTGACAGACGTGAGCACCCCCGACCTTCCCCTTGCCCAGAGCGGCGGCTGCGGCGACGGCTGTGCCTGTGGCGCCGACACCGACCTCGCCGGCGAGGGCTACGCCGAGTACGCGGAGTGCGGGCTCGACCCCGCCCTCGCCCAGCTGCTGTCCGACGCCGGACTCGACCCCGTGGAGGTCGAGGACATCGCCAACGTCGCCATCCAGGAGGACCTGGCCCACGGCGTCGACGTGACCACCGTCGCGACCATCCCCGAGGAGGCGGTCGCCACCGCCGACTTCACCGCGCGCGAGGCGGGCGTGGTGGCGGGGCTCAGGATCGCCGAGGCGGTCGTCTCGGTCGTCTGCACGGACGAGTTCGAGGTCGAGCGGCACGTGGAGGACGGCGACCGGGTCGAGGCGGGCCAGAAGCTGCTGTCCGTCACCACCCGCACGCGTGACCTGCTCACCGCCGAGCGCAGCGCGCTCAACCTGCTGTGCCGGCTGTCGGGCATCGCCACCGCCACGCGCGCGTGGGCGGACGTCCTGGAGGGCACCAAGGCGCGCGTGCGGGACACCCGCAAGACGACGCCGGGCCTGCGTTCGCTGGAGAAGTTCGCCGTCCGCTGCGGCGGAGGCGTCAACCACCGCATGTCGCTGTCCGACGCGGCGCTGGTCAAGGACAACCACGTGGTCGCCGCGGGTGGCGTCGCCCAGGCCTTCGAGGCCGTGCGGGAGACGTTCCCGGACGTGCCGATCGAGGTCGAGGTCGACACCCTGCACCAGCTGCGGGAGGTGGTCGACGCCGGTGCCGACCTCATCCTGCTGGACAACTTCACGCCCGGGGAGTGCGCGGAGGCCGTCGGTGTCGTCGGCGGGCGCGCACTGCTGGAGGCGTCGGGCCGGCTGACCCTGGTCAACGCCAAGGCGTACGCCGACACCGGCGTCGACTTCCTCGCCGTCGGTGCCCTGACGCACTCCTCGCCGATCCTGGACATCGGTCTGGATCTGCGGGCGGCGGAGTAGGGAACGGGGACCGGCCATGCTGCTGACGATCGACGTGGGCAACACGCACACCGTGCTCGGCCTGTTCGACGGTGAGGACATCGTCGAGCACTGGCGGATCTCCACCGACGCCCGCCGGACCGCGGACGAACTGGCCGTGCTCCTGCAAGGCCTGATGGGGACGCACCCGCTGCTCGGAGAGGAACTGGGCGACGGCATCGACGGCATCGCCATCTGCGCGACCGTGCCCTCCGTGCTGCACGAACTGCGCGAGGTGACCCGGCGCTACTACGGCGACGTGCCCGCCGTGCTGGTCGAACCCGGCGTGAAGACGGGTGTGCCGATCCTCTTCGACAACCCCAAGGAGGTCGGCGCCGACCGCATCATCAACGCGGTCGCGGCGAACGAGCTCTACGGCGGTCCGGCGATCGTCGTCGACTTCGGCACGGCGACGACGTTCGACGCGGTCAGCGCGCGCGGGGAGTACGTCGGCGGGGTCATCGCCCCCGGCATCGAGATCTCCGTGGAGGCGCTGGGCGTCAAGGCCGCGCAGCTGCGCAAGATCGAGGTGGCCCGGCCGCGGAGCGTGATCGGCAAGAACACGGTCGAGGCGATGCAGTCCGGGATCGTCTACGGGTTCGCCGGCCAGGTCGACGGCGTGGTGACCCGGATGGCCCGCGAACTGGCGGACGACCCGGACGAGGTCACGGTCATCGCGACGGGCGGGCTGGCACCGACCGTGCTCGGCGAGTCCTCCGTGATCGACGAGCACGAGCCGTGGCTGACGCTGATCGGGCTGCGCCTGGTCTACGAGCGGAACGTGTCCCGCATGTGAGCGCCCCGCCCCCGCCCCTGCTCTCGCCCTCGCCTCCGCCCCGTCTTCGTGGGCGAGGGGAGGCGGGGTGAGGCGGGCGGAGGCAGGGGCGGAGGTGGGGTCACCAGGGTGGATCACCGACGCGCCACACCCGTCCCTTATGTCGAATTTGTCTGATTAGCGCGTATCGTCGCGGCATGCCCACGCCCTATGGATCCCGCGGCGGCATGGCGTTCGGCGCGGAGGAGCTGCGCGTGCTCCGCCGCGCCCTCGCCCTCGCCCTCCACCCCGGCCCCGTCTCCGCCGAGGACATCCAGGACTGCCATCGCCTCGCCGAGTCCCTCGACGAGGCGACCCGCGAGGCGGCCCGACTACGGGCCTTCCTGGTGGCCGACCTCGCCCGGTACCGCGCCGCCCTCCCCGGCACCGCGGCCGGCTACCTCGCGCTCCTCGAGGAGGTACTGCCGGCCGGCTACCGGCCCGAGCCCGACGACCTCGCCGCCCTGCGCGCCCTGCGCGGCAACCCCACGGCCGCCGCCCTCCTGCGCCGCTGCCAGACGCTCGCCGAACGCGACGTACGCGCCCGTCTGGCCCGCCGTGCGACCCGCAGGGCCCCGGAGGCCGCTCCCACCGTCCCGGCGTCCCGTACCCGGCTCCTGGCCCTCCCCGGGGGGCTCTCCGCGGACAGCTGCGCCCGCCCGGCCCTCGCCGCCGGCGATCAGGACGGGCGGCCGGCAGGGGAGCCGCGCGAAAAGCCCGCCGGGAAGCCCGCCACCCCTGCTCCCGGTCCGGTGCCGGCCGATCCCGCCCCCGAGCCCGGACGGCGGCCCGTCCCCACGCCGGGCGAGGTCTTCCCGCGCCGCAGGCCGGCCCCGCCGCCCGCCGGCCCGGAGGAGCGGCGGCTGGCGGCGGGCTGACACGGGGCGACCCCGCCCCGATGTCCCGCGCCGCCCTGGCTACCCTGGATCCATGGACTACGTCTCCGCGCTCGTGCCTCCCGTCGTCATGGCCGTGTTCTTCGTCGGTGTGATCAGGGTGATCGTGAAGACCCAGGGCGGCGCCAACAAGGCCAAGGAGGACGCGGCCGTCGACGCCGTCCTCGCGCGCGCGGACGGCGCCCGTCAGGCCGCCGTGAGCCCCGACGCCTGACCGTCCCGCGACGCTTCCGCACTGCCCGGGCGTGCGGCTCCTTTCGGAGCCGTACGCCCTTTTTGTTCCCGTTTGCCGATGAAAGCGCACGTCCGGCACGCGATTGGCGAGATCTCCCACTATTGTTCTGAGCTGTGCCTCGCCCATTGGGAGAACTCGAAGACTCGGTCATGACGCGGGTGTGGAAGTGGAACCGCCCGGTGACCGTTCGAGAAGTCCTGGAAGACCTTCAGCAGGAACGGTCCATCGCCTACACCACGGTGATGACCGTTTTGGACAATCTCCATCAGAAGGGCTGGGTGCGCCGTGAAGCCGAAGGCCGGGCCTATCGATATGAGGCGGTCTCGACCCGGGCCGCCTACGCGGCCGCCCTGATGAACGACGCCTGGGCGCAGAGCGACAACCCCGCCGCCGCTCTCGTCGCCTTCTTCGGGATGATGAGCGAGGAACAGCGGCAGGCGCTGAACGACGCCGTACGCATGGTCCAGGGACCGGAAACTGCCGGACCCGCGACTGCGGGGAGTCCGGAGAGTACGCGGAGTACGGGGAGTGCCGGTGAGAACCCCGGCTCGGCGACGGAGGCCGACGGGCGATAGCGTCCGCACATGTCAGCAGAGAGTCCCTCGGCCGAGAACCCCGAAGTCACCGCTAAAGCCATCACCGTCCGCCGGGCCCGGACCGGCGATGTCGCCGCCGTGCGCCGTCTCCTTGACGCCCACGTCCGCGGCGGCATCCTGCTCGACAAAGCGACGGTGACGCTTTACGAGGACATCCAGGAGTTCTGGGTCGCCGAACGCGACGACAACGCCGAGGTGGTCGGCTGCGGCGCCCTGCACGTGATGTGGGAAGACCTGGCGGAAGTCCGCACTCTCGCGGTGAAGCCCGGGCTCAAGGGCGCGGGCATCGGCCACCAGTTGTTGGAGAAGTTGCTCCACACCGCGCGCTGGCTCGGGGTTCGACGCGTTTTCTGCCTGACCTTCGAAGTCGACTTCTTCGGCAAGCACGGCTTCGTGGAGATCGGTGAGACGCCGGTCGACACCGATGTGTACGCGGAGCTGCTGCGTTCCTATGACGAGGGCGTCGCGGAGTTCCTCGGACTCGAACGAGTGAAACCGAACACCTTGGGCAACAGCCGGATGCTTCTGCATCTGTGATCGTCGAGGTCCATTCACACCGACCCGCCTTGCCCGGGTTCCCTATGTCCGAAACGCGCACGTTTCCGGGCGAGGAGCGGGCTGCGGGCTCCCGCCGGGGGTTTGTGTTTTCCCAGCAAAAGCGGTTTGCTTTCCGACGTACTGCTGTACTGCATATAACAGGGCGCGGCTAAACGGCGGACGCCGCGGACCCCCGGCCCTCACGTTTTCGATGAAAGGAAATCCGGTGGCACAGAAGGTTCAGGTCCTTCTTGTCGACGACCTCGACGGCGGCGAGGCGGACGAGACCGTGACGTTCGCGCTGGACGGCAAGACCTACGAGATCGATCTCACGACTACCAATGCGGACAAGCTCCGTGGACTTCTCGAGCCCTACGTGAAGGGCGGCCGTCGTACCGGTGGCCGTGCTTCTGGTGGGCGCGGAAAGGCGCGCGCCGCCACCGGTGGCAGCCAGGACACCGCCCAGATCCGCGCGTGGGCCAAGGAGAACGGCCACGAGGTCAATGACCGCGGCCGCGTTCCGGCGTCCATTCGCGAGGCTTACGAGAAGGCCAACGGCTGAGCGCTCGCGCGCCGCAGCCGGACACGGTGACAGTGCGTCGCCAGCGTGTCCACCAGCCGTACGAGATCGGGGGCGCCCCCAACGCCCCCCAGCGCCGACATCGTCGGCAGCGAGGCCTCGGCCTCGCGCCCTGCCACGGGGGGCCGCAGCCAGACAGCGGCCCCCTGCACCGGCCCGGGGTGGTCCGGTCCCCGACCGCGACCCTGGTCCGTGCCGGGGGGAGGCAGCGGGGCCTCGATGAGTCCGCCCGCGCCGGTCGCCGTCAGATCGAGCGGCAGCGTGCCCCACTCCAGCCACCGGAGGATCCCCGGCACCTCCTCGGCGCCGCCCGCCGCGACCAGCAGCAGCATCCGGTCGCCCCGCACGGCCACCGGCGAGCCCGGCGCGAGCCGCCGCAGCGCCGCGAGGCCCGCCTCGGCCGGCACGTCCAACACGTCGAAGCGCTCGCCCACCGAAAGTCGCACCGGTTCCCCGGGCACCGTCGGCCAGCCCAGTTCGTTCTCGTACCAGCCGCGGATCCGGTCGGCAGGTCCGGACGGATCGCCCGGACCGCACGGGTCCGCCGCCTCGGCCGGATCGCCCGGATCGAGCGGCCGGCGGGGGAGGGGGAGCATGAGGATCGCGGCGGCGGCCGAGCAGACAGCCGGCGGGACTGAGCCAACCATGCCAAGTGCAACCGTCCCGAAGGCCCCCGGGTTACGCTGGGTGTTTGTACGGATGCGCTCGGTGTCGACAATCGGGGCGGTCGGGGGCGTCGGGCGGCACAAGGTTGTTCGCCCGTAGCGGAGGAGACCGGTGCCCACGGCATGGACTGTCGGTAGCAGCGGGTAAGACATCCCTAGTGGGAGGGGGCGACACGCAGGAGAGGACGTCTCACGTTCGCCATCGGCGTACTGGCGACTGGGGTAACTGCCTGGCCTGCGGGAACATCGTCTCGCACCATCGGGTTGGAGCAGATGTCGGCGTTCGGGGTCAGGAGGCCATCGACGGTGTCGGCAGTTGGAATGAGCGGTCCCCGCTTGCGGGACTAAGCTGCGGAAGGACAGGGAGGGGAAGTTCCCCCCACTGCCTGACCGCTCTGAGGAGCGATTAACGATGTTCGAGAGGTTCACCGACCGCGCGCGGCGGGTTGTCGTCCTGGCTCAGGAAGAAGCCCGGATGCTCAACCACAACTACATCGGCACCGAGCACATCCTCCTGGGCCTGATCCACGAGGGTGAGGGTGTCGCCGCCAAGGCCCTTGAGAGCCTCGGGATTTCGCTCGAGGCGGTCCGCCAGCAGGTGGAGGAGATCATCGGCCAGGGCCAGCAGGCCCCGTCCGGGCACATCCCCTTCACCCCCCGTGCCAAGAAGGTCCTGGAGCTGTCGCTCCGCGAGGCCCTTCAGCTGGGACACAACTACATCGGCACGGAGCACATCCTGCTCGGCCTGATCCGCGAGGGCGAGGGCGTCGCTGCCCAGGTCCTCGTCAAGCTGGGCGCTGATCTCAACCGGGTGCGGCAGCAGGTCATCCAGCTGCTCTCCGGTTACCAGGGCAAGGAGACCGCCACCGCCGGCGGCCCTGCCGAGGGCACGCCCTCGACGTCCCTGGTCCTCGACCAGTTCGGCCGGAACCTCACCCAGGCCGCTCGTGAGTCCAAGCTCGACCCGGTCATCGGGCGCGAGAAGGAGATCGAGCGGGTCATGCAGGTGCTGTCCCGCCGTACCAAGAACAACCCGGTCCTGATCGGTGAGCCGGGCGTCGGCAAGACCGCCGTCGTCGAGGGCCTCGCCCAGGCCATCGTCAAGGGCGAGGTGCCCGAGACCCTCAAGGACAAGCACCTCTACACCCTGGACCTCGGCGCCCTGGTCGCCGGTTCCCGCTACCGCGGTGACTTCGAGGAGCGCCTGAAGAAGGTCCTCAAGGAGATCCGCACCCGCGGCGACATCATCCTGTTCATCGACGAGCTGCACACGCTGGTCGGTGCGGGTGCCGCCGAGGGCGCCATCGACGCCGCTTCGATCCTGAAGCCGATGCTGGCCCGCGGTGAGCTCCAGACCATCGGTGCGACCACGCTGGACGAGTACCGCAAGCACCTGGAGAAGGACGCGGCCCTCGAGCGCCGCTTCCAGCCCATCCAGGTCGCGGAGCCGTCGCTGCCGCACACGATCGAGATCCTCAAGGGTCTGCGTGACCGGTACGAGGCGCACCACCGTGTCTCGATCACCGACGAGGCGCTGGTCCAGGCCGCCACCCTGGCCGACCGGTACATCTCGGACCGCTTCCTGCCGGACAAGGCGATCGACCTGATCGACGAGGCCGGTTCCCGGATGCGCATCCGCCGGATGACCGCGCCGCCGGACCTGCGCGAGTTCGACGAGAAGATCGCCGGCGTCCGCCGCGACAAGGAGTCCGCGATCGACTCGCAGGACTTCGAGAAGGCCGCCTCCCTCCGCGACAAGGAGAAGCAGCTCCTGGCCGCCAAGGCCAAGCGGGAGAAGGAGTGGAAGGCCGGCGACATGGACGTCGTCGCCGAGGTCGACGGCGAGCTGATCGCCGAGGTCCTCGCGACCGCCACCGGCATCCCGGTCTTCAAGCTGACCGAGGAGGAGTCGAGCCGCCTGCTGCGCATGGAGGACGAGCTCCACAAGCGGGTCATCGGCCAGGTCGACGCCGTCAAGGCGCTGTCGAAGGCGATCCGTCGTACGCGTGCGGGCCTCAAGGACCCGAAGCGTCCCGGTGGTTCGTTCATCTTCGCCGGTCCGTCCGGTGTCGGTAAGACCGAGCTGTCCAAGGCGCTCGCCGAGTTCCTCTTCGGTGACGAGGACGCGCTGATCTCCCTCGACATGTCGGAGTTCAGCGAGAAGCACACGGTGTCGCGGCTCTTCGGTTCGCCCCCCGGATACGTGGGCTACGAAGAGGGCGGCCAGCTGACCGAGAAGGTCCGTCGCAAGCCGTTCTCCGTCGTCCTCTTCGACGAGGTCGAGAAGGCCCACCCGGACATCTTCAACTCGCTGCTCCAGATCCTGGAGGACGGTCGTCTGACCGACTCCCAGGGCCGGGTCGTGGACTTCAAGAACACGGTCATCATCATGACGACCAACCTCGGCACCCGGGACATCTCCAAGGGCTTCAACCTGGGCTTCGCGGCCTCGGGTGACAAGAAGTCCAACTACGAGCGCATGAAGAACAAGGTCTCGGACGAGCTCAAGCAGCACTTCCGCCCCGAGTTCCTCAACCGCGTCGACGACGTGGTCGTCTTCCCGCAGCTGACCCAGGCCGACATCCTCCGGATCGTGGACCTGATGATCGGCAAGGTCGACGAGCGCCTGAAGGACCGGGACATGGGCATCGAGCTCTCCCAGTCCGCCAAGGAGCTGCTGTCCACCAAGGGCTACGACCCGGTGCTGGGTGCGCGTCCGCTGCGTCGCACCATCCAGCGCGAGATCGAGGACACGCTCTCGGAGAAGATCCTCTTCGGCGAGCTGCGCCCCGGTCACATCGTGGTCGTGGACACCGAGGGCGAGGGTGAGACCAAGACCTTCACCTTCCGTGGCGAGGAGAAGTCGGCTCTGCCCGACGTCCCGCCGATCGAGCAGGCGGCCGGCGGTGCCGGACCGAACCTGAGCAAGGACGCCTGACCCTTCGGGGACTGAGCGCGTAGAGGGGCCGGTGCTTCACAGCACCGGCCCCTCTCGCATGTCTCGGGCCGCTCTCGTCTGCCCCGAGCGCGCCACGCGTCGCGCGGCCGTGCGGGACCTACGACAGCTGGCCGTCGTAGTCCGGCAGCTTGTACGTCGTCTCGGCGTGGCCGCCCGAGAGGTCGGTGGCGCTGTTGCCGATGTTCGCGATGATCGTGTAGCCCTTGTTCTCGATGCTGACGCGCTGGGCGGTCTTGTAGGCGGCGACGTCCTTGAACAGGTCGAGGAAGCCGCGTACGTAGAGGCCGGAGACCTTGTAGCCGACGTGCTTGAGGTTGTAGTCGGTCACCCCGGAGATGATCCCCGGGCGGGCGGTGACGAAGAACAGGGCGACGCCGTGCTCCTGGGCGTACCTGGCCACGTCGAGAACCGGCTTGTTGGCCGGCTGGGGGTAGCTGAAGCCGAAGTCGGTCTCCAGGGTCGTGTTGTCGATGTCGAGGACGATCGCCTGCTTCTCACCCGGCTCGGTGGCGGCGATGCGCTGCTTCAGCGCCGGGAGGGCCTGGTTCATCACGGCCTGGCAGTCCTGCTGCCAGGTCGCGTAGTCGACGTCCTCCGCGGCGGCTGCGGCTGCGGCGGAGGCCGCGGCTGGGGCTGCGGTGGTGACGGTGGAGGTGCCGGTGGCCGTCGCGGCCTGGGCGCCGACCGGTACGGCCATCGCCGTGACGGCCGCCGTCGCCACGGCGGTCATGGCGATGCGGCGCGTCCAGCTGCCTCTGGTCATGTGTGGGGTCCTCTCGCGTCCTTGCGCTGCCGGTGTCGTGAGCATGCTGATCGCTGGGGGTGGCCTGGGGGGAACCAGCGGGTTACTGGACGGTAGAGGCGGATGAGAGCCCGCTCACAGACCCGTGCACGTGACGTGAGCGGGGTCACAAGTGCCCTGCGGAGTACGGGAGTAGTCGCCGTCACATTCCGAAGTCCCTTGCAGGGGGCGGCCGGTGACATGGCGCACAGGCTTCGCGGACCCTACTACGTGGGGTAGTCGTAACCTGAATCGGACTAAAACGGACTAAATGCCCTCGGGTTCCGATCTCTGCCCGGGCCTCCGATATGGGCGGGTGCGCGCAGTGTCCGTAAAGGTGCTTCTGTCAAGAAGTGGGAAGTTTTGGGGTGAAGTACTAGCTTCCGTCGTACATCACACGTTTGGGGGTCTGTGCGCCTCGGGGTTACCAAGGGATGGCCACTTCGGCGGAGGTTCACGCCGGGTGGTTTCTTCTGTCCCCGTCTCCATGAGGTCTTCATGTTCCAGCGCGTCACGTTCCGTTCTGCCCGTACGTCCCAGCTCCGCACTCGTGTGGCCGTCGGCGCCGCCGCCCTGGGCGCCTCGGTCGTGCTGGGGACCGGAGTGGCGTCCGCCGCCGCGCCTGCCGCCGCGCCCGCCGCCGCCAAGACGGCCTCCTCGGCCGCTTCCTGGATCGACCCGGTGAAGAAGTACACGCTGTCCGCGGGCTACGCCCAGGCCGGCGCGATGTGGCAGTCCACCCACAGCGGCCAGGACTTCGCCGTCCCGAGCGGCACCAAGGTCATGGCCGCGCACGGCGGCACCGTGGTCAAGGCCGGCGGCAACGGCGCCGGTGACGGCCCCGCCTACGGCAACGCCATCGTGATCAAGCACGCCAACGGCGTCTACTCGCAGTACGCCCACCTGTCGCACATCAGCGTCAAGGTCGGCCAGGTCGTCAAGACGGGCCAGAAGATCGCCCTGTCCGGCAACACCGGCAACTCCAGCGGCCCCCACCTGCACTTCGAGATCCGTACGACCCCCAACTACGGTTCGGCGATCAACCCGGTCACCTTCCTGCACAGCAAGGGCGTGAAGGTCTGACGCCGAGGTGATCAGGCGCCCTGGTGCGCCTGCGTCACCAGATCGATGGCGACCTCGAGGACGGCTGCGCGCTTGTCCTCGGGGTCGCCTTCGAGGTCCTGGAGGAAGAACATGCCGGCGTGCAGCGTGAAGATGGCGCTCACGCAGCGGACCTGGTCGGTGAGCGGGGCGTCCGGGTCGATGATGATGTCGCGCAGGCTTCGCATGCGGTCCTTGAACGAGTCGCCGATCCGGAGCTCCCGCATCGTCGCCTGGTTCTCCTGCATGAAGCGGAAGAGCGGGGTCGCCTCGGAGAGGGCCTGGCTGTAACGCCGTACGAGTTCCTGCTTGGTCTCCAGGGTGTGCGGCTGGTTCCCGCCCCACTCGATCAGGTCCTCGATCGGCTTCGTCAGATCCGTGAAGATGCCGACGATGATCTCTTCCTTGGTCTTGAAGTGGTAGTACAGGGCCGCCTTCGTGACCTCCAGACGCTCCGCGATCTCGCGGAGGGAGGTCTTCTCGTAGCCCTGCTCGGCGAAGAGTTCGAGCGCGACGTCCTGGATGCGCTGGCGGGTGTTCCCGCGTCGCTGCTGCTTGGTGCCGTCCATGGTGACGTCCATTCTCGTGGTCCTCGCGCTTCCGCGGAAACTTACTTGCCGTCCGGCTAGTCAGAGGCGGAAACTTACTTGACGCCCGGCTAGTTGCAGGTCTACCTTCCCAGTGTAGTGAACTAGCCGGGCGGCAAGTAAGTGGCAGCCCGGGGGGAAGCCCAGGGGAGTGGCGATCATGGCGGACACAAAGGCAGCTGGGACCGAGGCGGAGAAACCGCCCAGGAGCGTGCGGGTCGTCCTGCTCGCGCTGATGATCACGATGATGCTCGCGATGCTCGACAACATGATCGTGGGCACGGCGATGCCGACGATCGTCGGTGAACTCGGTGGGCTCGAACACCTCTCATGGGTCGTGACGGCGTACACTCTCGCCACCGCGGCCTCCACCCCGATCTGGGGCAAGGTCGGCGACATGTACGGGCGCAAGGGCGCCTTCATGACGTCGATCGTGATCTTCCTGATCGGCTCCGCGCTGAGCGGCATGGCCCAGAACATGGGCGAACTGATCGGCTTCCGCGCGATCCAGGGCCTCGGCGCCGGTGGCCTGATGGTCGGCGTCATGGCGATCATCGGCGACCTCATCCCGCCGCGTGAGCGCGGCAAGTACCAGGGCATGATGGCCGGCGTCATGGCGCTCGCGATGATCGGCGGACCGCTGGTCGGCGGCACCATCACCGACAACTGGGGCTGGCGCTGGTCCTTCTACATCAACCTGCCGCTCGGCGTGGTGTCGCTCGCCCTCATCAGCGCCGTGCTGCACCTGCCGAAGAAGCGCTCGCAGTCGCGGATCGACTACCTGGGCGCCACCCTGCTGACCGTCGGCATCACCTCCATCGTCCTCGTCACCACCTGGGGCGGCTCGGAGTACGCCTGGTCGTCCGCGCGGATCATGGAGCTCATCGGGATCGGCGTCGCCTCGCTCATCGGGTTCGTGTTCTGGCAGACCAGGGCCGCCGAGCCGATCGTGCCGCTGCACATCTTCCGCAGCCGCAACTTCACGCTGATGTCGCTCATCGGCTTCGTCACCGGCTTCGTGATGTTCGGCGCCACCCTCTTCCTGCCGCTGTACCAGCAGTCGGTGCAGGGTGCCTCCGCGACCAACTCCGGTCTGCTGCTCCTGCCGATGCTCGGCGCCATGCTGGTCACCTCGATGGTGGCGGGCCGGGTGACCACGAACAGCGGCAAGTACAAGATCTTCCCGCTCATCGGCAGCATCGCGATGGTCATCGGCCTGTACCTGCTGTCCACCATGGACACCGGGACCAGCCGCCTCACCTCCGGCGTGTTCATGGCCGTCGTCGGTCTGGGCATGGGCTGCCTCATGCAGATCACGATGCTGGTCGCGCAGAACAGCGTCGAGATGAAGGACATGGGCGTCGCGTCCTCGTCCACCACCCTCTTCCGTACGCTCGGCTCCTCCTTCGGTGTCGCGATCATGGGCGCGCTGTTCAACAACCGCGTCCAGGACGTCATGTCCGAGCGGGCCGGCGCGCTGGGGTCGAAGATCACCGAGCAGTCCGCGCAGTTGGACGCGGCCAGCCTGGCCAAGCTGCCCGCCGCGGCCCGCGAGGCCTACCAGCACGCGGTCTCGGCCGGTACCCACTCGGCGTTCCTGCTGGGAGCCGTGGTGGCGGTGATCGCGCTGGTGGCGGCGGTGTTCGTCAAGGAGGTCCCGCTCAAGGGAGCGGGTCCGCAGAAGGACGGCGAGGAGTCGGCCGACGGCACGTCCGCGGCTCAGCCTCCCCTGGTCGAGGCCGTCTGACCCGGCTGTCCCTGAACGCAGGCCCCCCGGCGGTGTCCGCCCCGGGGGGCCTGTTCGGTGCGCCCGGGGCGGCGAGGAACTCGGCCTTTCGGCCCCGCCACCCGCCCAGTGGCGTCCCGCTGTGACCCGGCGCAAGGTCCGCCCAGGGGCAGCCGTCAGGGCATCACCGGGTAGCTCCCCGTGTTCGTCGGCGCGTGCTCGGGCAGCCACAGCACGGCGACGGCCCCCTCGGCCGGTATGTGCTCAGGAGCCCCCGCGGGCCGTACGTTGCGGAACGTCAGCCGGGCGCCGAGCACCCGGGCCTGGCCCGCCGCGATGGTCAGACCGAGGCCGTGTCCGTGCCCGGCCCGGTCGGCGCTGCCGGTGCGGAAACGGCTGGGCCCCTCGGCGAGCAGGTCCTCGGGGAAACCGGGGCCGTGGTCGCGGACCCGGATGACCCGGCCCTCGACGGTGACCTGGATCGGCGGCTTGCCGTGCCGGGCGGCGTTGGCCAGCAGGTTGAACAGCACCCGCTCCAGTCTCCGGGGGTCGGTCGTCACCATCGACTCGTGCACCACCCGCACCTCGACGTCCGGGTCCTTGGCGGCGATCCGGCGGGCCACGAACTCGCCCAGCACGATGTCCTGAAGTTCGGCGCGCTCCGAGGCACCGTCGAGCCGGGCCACCTCCAGCACGTCCTCGACCAGGGTGCGCATCGCCTTGGCCCGGTCCAGGACCAGTTCGGTGGGCCGGCCGGGCGGCAGCAGCTCGGCGGCCGTCAGCAGTCCCGTCACCGGGGTGCGCAGTTCGTGGGCGATGTCGGCGGTGACCCGGCGCTCGGCCTCCAGCCGCTGCTGGAGCGTGTCCGCCATGGCGTCCACCGCGCTGGCCAGATCGTCGGTCTCGTCCCGTACGACTCCGCCGATGGCGTCCCGCACCCGTACGTCCGACTCGCCGCCGGCGACCTGGTTCGCCGCGGCCGCCGCCTTGCGCAGCCGACGCGAGAGCTGCCCGCCGATGAGCACGCCGAGCGCGCTGCCGCCGAGCACGACCGCGATGGAGCCGATCACCAGGGCCTGGTCGAGATCGTTGAGGATGTCCGTGCTGCGGTCGGTGAAGCCGGTGTGCAGGGACAGCACGTGCCCGTCCTTGACCGGCACGGCCGCCCAGATGTCCGGGGCCCCGCCGGTGCGGTCGGAGACGAAGGTGGCCCGGCGGCCGTCCTGGACCTTCTCCCGCAACGCCGACGGCAGGCTGGAGTCGTCGATCTTGATGTTGGGGAAGTAGGGCTTCAGCCGCCCCGACTGCTCGTAGTTGCGCTGGGCGATCTGGACGCGCTCGTCGGCGAGGTCGCGCGCGTTGTCCAACATGGACACGCGGGCGGCGTTGTGCACGACCAGACTGAGCGCGATCGCCACCAGCGCGCCGACCAGCGCGATCGCCGCGCTCAGCTTCCACCGCAGCCCCGTACGGATGCCCACGCGTGCTCTGTGAGCCGGAACCAGCTGCCGGATCATCCCCCGCATCCTCCTGCCCCCGCCCCTGCCCCGCTCAGGCCTTCAACTTGTAGCCGAAACCGCGGACCGTCTCGATACGGTCCTGGCCGATCTTCGTCCGCAGCCGCTGCACATGGACGTCGACGACCCGGGTGTCGCCGCCCCAGCCGTAGTCCCACACCCGCTCCAGCAGTTTGTCCCGTGAGAGGACCGTGCCCGGAGCGGAGGAGAACTCCAGCAGCAGGCGCATCTCGGTAGGGGTCAGCGCCACCGGCTGCCCGGCCCGGCGCACCTCCATCCCCTCCGTGTCGATCTCCAGATCGCCGAACGACAGCACACCGCCGGCCGTGGAGGTGGCGGGCTCCGTGCGGTCGCCGCCGCCCGCGTGACCGAAGCGCCGCAGCACCGCCCGGATCCGGGCGACCAGCACGGCGCCGTCGAAGGGCTTGGTCACGTAGTCGTCGGCGCCGGCCTCCAGGCCGAGGACGACGTCGATGGAGTCGGCGCGTGCGGACAGCATGATCACCGGCACGGTGGACTCGTCCCGGATGCGCCGGCACAGGCTCACGCCGTCCAGGCCGGGCACCATGACGTCCAGCAGCGCGATGTCGGGGCGGTCGGCACGGAACGCCTCCAGTCCCGACAGGCCGTCGGGCATCGCGGTGACCACGAAGCCGTCCCGCTCGAGGGCGAGCTGGGTGGCCTCGCGGATGACGTCGTCGTCCTCGACGAACAGGACGTGGGTCTGGTCTGCCATCCCGGTGCTCTCAGTTCTCGTATGCGGTCTCGTGTGTGTGCGGGCCGTGTGCGCGGGCCGCCGGTCTGACGGGCCCGCGCCGGACGGATCTCCGCCCGCCTCCTGTCGCCCGCCTGTCGGTGAGCTGTGGGGTGCGCCCCTTGCTTGGACGCGTGGAGCGCGGCGAGCGTTCAGTTCGCGCACGATCCCTGTCCGTCGTCCGCGTGGTGCGTGCCCGTGCGGTCCCCGTCCGCGCGGCTCGCGTTCGTGCGGTCCGCGTCCGGCGCGAGCCGCGTCCGTGCGGGCCGTGTCCGCGCGGTTCGTGTCCGTCCGTGAGGTCCGCCCTTGCGCATCGCTGTCCGCCCCCGCCCCTCGCCGCCGCCCTCTGCCTGTCCACCCATTGATCGGAACGAGCGGCCCGATCGGTTCTCACGGTCGGAGAATTTTTTTCGGGCGGCCGCGTCGGGGCAGGTCAGCCGGTTTCCGGCGGCATCGTCGGTTCGTCACCGACGACGCTGCTGTAGTCGTTGTGCCAGCTGTACTCCTTCACGAAGCGGCCCGACGTCCAGCGGTACGTGATCACGTTCTCACCGGACGGGTCGGAGACCGGGTCGCCCTTCTCGTACACCTGCTCGGTCACCACCAGGTCACCCCGGTCCATCTCCGCGTAGACGGGCGGTTCCTCGGCCCGGAACACGTTCCGGTAGCTGCCGCCCGCGGCGTCCTTCCGGTACACGTACGAGCCCACGCCGACGATGTCACCGCAGGTGAGCACGTTGACGATGATGTCGTCGCCGGAGCCGCCGGTGAGCTCGCCGTACGACACGTCGACCGGGTACTCGTCGCCGACGCAGGGCTTCAGCTCGCGCTTGACCTCGGCGGACACCTGGGGGTCGTCCTGGATCAGCCGGACCGCCTCCGTCCGGTCGGGGGGGCCGGTGGAGGCGGACGACGGGACGGTGGTGGCGCCCACCACCGCGTCGGAGTGAGCCGGACCCTCGTCACGGGCGCCGGTGCCGCCGGTGGCGCAGGCGGAGACGCAAAGGGCGAGGGCGGCGAGCACGGACATCGCCGTGATCGCCGCCTGGATGGTGCTGCGGGCCGGTGTGGGCCCGGCCTCGGTCAGGCCGCCGCGCAACGCTCCCGCTCCTCACGCTCCAGCGCGCGTGCGTCCAGATCGCGGGCTTCCAGCTCCTCGCGGAGCCGGGCGAGCGCCCGGTGCAGCGTGCTCTTGACCGTACCCGCCGACATGCCGAGGGCGGCGGCCGTCTCCTCCGTGGACATCTGCTCCCAGTGTCGCAGCACCACGACACTGCGCTGCTTCGGAGCGAGCACCTTCATCGCGTCCATCAGCAGGGCGCGGTCGGCGTGCTGCTCGGTGGCGTCGTCCACGCAGGCGTCGGGCAGCTGCTCGGTCGGGACCTCCTCGAGCTTGCGGGCCCGCCACCACTCGGTACGCGTGTTGATCATGACCCGGCGCAGGTAGGCGTCCGCGAGCCGCTTGTCGGCGATGCCGTCCCAGCGGCCGTACGTCCGGGCCAGCGCCGTCTGGAGGAGGTCCTGCGCGTCGACCGGGTCCGGGACCAGGCGCCGGGCGCTGCGCAGCAGCGCGTCCTGCCGCGTGCGGACGTATTCCTCGAACTCGAGCACCTCGCCCTGTGCCATGGTCAACCGCCTCCGATTCCCCGTACCGGCGGACTGCCGCCGCCGGTTCACTGCCTGTGGTCTGTGGCCCCGTGGTCCTGCGGGGTACGCGAATGAAGCTACGGAGGTGTTGTCACGGCGTTGTCCGAGGCAGCCTGCGGCCAGCGCTCAGCTGTCCGTCGGTTGTGTAACGGAACGAGGTTCGGGGTAGAGACAGTGACCGTATGACCCGGTTATGGGGCGATTTGCACGGCCGTCGGTCGTGACAGAAGCCCGGCGACGGCTGTGACGAAGCCGCACACCTGTGAAATGACCGTGCGTCAGGTCAGCGGCAGGCGGTACAGCCCGCCCGGGAGCGGCTCGACCAGTCCGTCCGCCACGAGACCGTCCAGGGCACGCGCGCGTTGCACCGGCTCGTGCCACACCCGTTCCAGGGCGGCCTGCGGCACCGGGGTGTGCGCCTCCCGCAGGACGGCCAGCAGCTTGCCCCTGACCTGGCGGTCGGTGCCCGCGTACGTCTGGCCCCGGCGCGGCGGGCCGTCGTGCTCCGGCTTCCCCGCGAGCCGCCAGGCGCACTGCGCGGAGATCGGGCAGCGCGCACACGTCTCGTTCTTCGCCGTGCAGACGAGCGCGCCGAGTTCCATGGACGCGGCGGCCCAGCGCGCGGCGGTCGGCTCGTCCTCGGGCAGCAGGGTGCGGGCCAGCTTGCGCTCGGCGGCCGTGGTGGCGTTCGGCGGGTACCGCACGCCCGTGACGGCGCGCGCGAAGACACGGCGGACGTTGGTGTCCAGGACGGCGTGCCGCTGCCCGTAGGCGAAGGAGGCCACGGCCGCGGCCGTGTACTCGCCGACACCGGGCAGCGCGAGAAGCTGCGCGTGGGCGGACGGTACGTCGCCGCCGTGCCGTTCCGTTATCGCCACCGCCGCGCCGTGCAGCCGCAGGGCGCGGCGCGGGTAGCCGAGCCGCCCCCACGCGCGTACGGCCTCGCCCGGGGCCTCCGCGGCCAGGTCGGCGGGGCGCGGCCAGCGGGCGATCCACTGCTCGTAGACCGGCAGGACACGGCTGACCGGTGTCTGCTGGAGCATGAACTCGCTGACCATCACGCCCCACGCGCCGGCCTCGGGGCGCCGCCAGGGCAGGTCACGGGCGTTCTCGTCGAACCAGTCGATCACCGGGGAGTGCAGGTCCGTCGCGGTGGAGTCGACGTCGGGGCGGGCGGGGGAACGGTGCGGGGGCTTCGTGGGCGCAGTCATGGCCCTTCCGATCCTGCCATGCGGACCGGGGCACGCGCGCGTACCGCCACTCGGCCGGGCGGGCCCCCGCGGGCGCCGCACGCGCGCGTGACGACCCGGCGGCGGGGTTCATGGCCAGAGGTGCAACGGGTGTGATCGTCAAGGAGGGGCGGCGGCGCGGGGCGAAGTCGGAGGCGCTGGAAACGGTTTCCGGAATGATGATCCGGAAAAGTTGTGCCCAGGGCGGCGGGTGGGGCCAGCGAACCGGTCGATCTCTCGTACAGTTTGCGCCGTGGGATCACTGCGCAATCCGGTCGGGCCGCTTCCCTCCTCCATCTACTGGCGTCGGAGGGTCGTACTGCTGTCCGTGTTCGCCCTGTTGGCGATGCTGACCCTGTGGGTGGTGACCTCGGGCGGGGGCGGCAAGAAGAACGGCGCCGACGGCGGCGGGGGCAAGAATCCCGCCTCCTCCATCACACCGGGACCGTCCGGATCGGGGCCCGCGATCAGCCAAAACCCGGGTGGGCGCGACGAGTCGGGCGACGGGGGCTCCAGCGGGTCCGGCTCCGGCACGGGGTCCGGCTCCGGCGCGGACGGCGGCACCGGCTCAGGTGGCTCGGGCGGTGACTCGGCGGGTGCCGGTGACCTCGACGACGGCGCCAACGGCAGCGGCAGCGGTGGCAGTGGCGGCGGCAGCGGTACCGGGACGACGCTCCCGGCCGGGACGACCGTGCCCAACTGCACGCCGGGCGTGGTCACGTTGACCCTGCGCAGCGTCCAGAACACCTACTCGCCGCTCCAGACACCCACCTTCCAGCTGACCGCGAAGAACGCCTCCGGGAGCGACTGCAAGGTCGATCTCGGCCCGAAGGCAGCGGTGTTGACGATCACTCAGGCGGGCGAGGACGACGCGTACTGGTCGTCCGCCGACTGCCCCAGGTCCGCCGGGAGCCTGCTGTACCGGGTGCCGGCCGGGGACAGCTTCACCTACACCGTGAAGTGGGACCGCAAGCCGAGCGCCCCGCAGTGCGCGACTCCTCCGGCGGGCGCGGCCGGAGCGGGTACGTATCTGCTGGAGGCGAAGGCTCCGGGCTTTGCCAAGGCACAGACGTCGTTCGTGCTGAAGGCCGACTAGACAGACCTGTACCTGTCGAGCGGCCCAGCGGGCTGCCGGCCCAGGGCTATGGGCCGCGGCTATGGGGCCACGGCTGTGGGCCCAGGGGTTGCTGGCCCAGCGGCTGCGGGTCCAGGCTGCGGGCACGGGGGAGCCGGCGCGGACACAGGGGAGCCGGCATGGTGCGTCGTGCCGACGGCCGCGACCGGATCGACCTGCCTGACCAGCCGCCGGATCGACCGGCGAAACCCGAGGCTCCCGGACCCGGTGCTCCCGGGCCCGTCTGAACCCGGCGCTCCCGGACCGGCCGGACGGGTCCTAGACGTACCGCTCCAGGATCGACGACTCCGCCAGTCGTGACAGGCCCTCGCGGACGCTGCGGGCCCGTGCCTCGCCCACGCCGTCGACCGTCTGGAGGTCGTCGACGCTCGCGGCGAGGAGCTTCTGGAGACCGCCGAAGTGCTCGACGAGGCGGTCGATGATGGCGCCGGGCAGTCGCGGCACCTTCGCCAGCAGGCGGAAGCCGCGGGGAGAGACCGCCGAGTCGAGTGCCTCGGGCGAACCGGTGTAGCCCAACGCGCGGGCCACGGTGGACATTTCCAGGAGTTCGGCGTGGCTGAGGGCGTTCAGCTCGTACAGCGCCTCGTCGACCGTGCGGGAGCGCTTCGCCGTGGGCTCGGGCACGTAGTCCCGGACCACCAGCTCGCGCTCCGGCTCCACGCCCGCGATCAACTCGTCGAGCTGGAGGGCGAGCAGTCGCCCGTCCGTACCCAGTTCGACCACGTATTCGGCGATTTCGGTGGCGATGCGGCGCACCATCTCCAGGCGCTGGGCCACCGCGGAGACGTCCCGGACCGTCACCAGGTCCTCGATCTCCAGCGCTGACAACGTTCCCGCGACCTCGTCCAGGCGGAGCTTGTAGCGCTCCAGGGTCGCCAGTGCCTGGTTCGCGCGGGACAGGATCGCCGCGGAGTCCTCCAGGACGCGGCGCTGGCCGTCGACGTACAGGGCGATCAGCCGCATGGACTGGGAGACCGAGACGATCGGGAAGCCGACCTGCTTGCTGACCCGGTCCGCCGTGCGGTGCCGGGTGCCGGTCTCCTCGGTGGGGATCGTGGGGTCCGGCACCAGCTGGACGCCCGCCCGCAGGATCTTCGACAGGTCGGAGGAGACCACGATGCCGCCGTCGAGCTTGCACAGCTCACGCAGGCGGGTGGCCGCGAACTCCACGTCCAGGACGAATCCGCCCGTGCACATCGCCTCGACGGTCTTGTCGGAGCCCAGCACGATGAGCCCGCCGGTGTTGCCGCGAAGGATCCGCTCCAGGCCGTCGCGCAGGGCCGTGCCGGGAGCCACCGCGCTCAGCGCGGCACGCATCAGGCCGTCTGCACCGGAACTCCCACCGGACTTTCCGGGAGCTGCCGCCCGGTCGTTGGCTGCCACTGCACTCCTCCGGTCACAGGTCTGGGACGCTCCCGTTCCGCGCACTCGTTTCGTACGGACGGGCGAGACCAGGGCAAAGTCTACCGGCGCTCCTCCGCCTCCCGTGGGGCGTCTCGCCGACGGGAACGCGGCAGCACCCGCAGAGCGTCCCCTATGTCCGCGACTTCCAGGACCTTCATGCCCGCGGGGATCTTGCCGGGGTCGCCCGGCACGAGCGCGTGCGTGAAGCCCAGGCGGTGCGCCTCGGAGAGCCTGCGCTGGACACCCGTGACGCGCCTGACCTCGCCCGCGAGGCCGACTTCGCCGATCGCGACCAGGTTCTTCGGCAGCGGGGTGTCGCTCGCGGCGGAGGCCAGGGCGAGGGCGATCGCCAGGTCGGCGGCGGGCTCCGAGAGCTTCACGCCGCCCACCGTCGCCGAGTAGATGTCCCGCTTGCCCAGGGCGCTGATCTTGCCGCGCTGCTCCAGGACGGCCAGCATCATCGAGACCCGGGAGGTCTCCAGGCCGGACGTCGTGCGGCGGGGTGAGGGGATCTGCGAGTCGACCGTGAGGGCCTGCACTTCGGCGACCAGGGGACGCCGGCCCTCGAGGGTGACCGTCAGACAGGTGCCCGGGACCGGTTCGTCACGTCGGGTCAGGAAGAGTCCGCTCGGGTCGGCGAGGCCCGTGATGCCCTCGTCGTGCAGCTCGAAGCAGCCGACCTCGTCGGTGGCGCCGTAACGGTTCTTGACGCCGCGCACCAGGCGCAGGCGCGCGTGGCGGTCCCCCTCGAAGCTCAGCACGACGTCCACGAGGTGTTCGAGGAGGCGGGGGCCGGCGATCGCGCCGTCCTTGGTGACATGGCCCACCAGAAGCGTGGACATGCCGCGTTCCTTGGAGGCGCGGATCAGGGCGCCGGCGACCTCGCGGACCTGCGCCATGCCGCCGGGCGCCCCGTCGATCTCCGGGGAGGCCACGGTCTGCACGGAGTCCATGATCAGCAGGGACGGCTTCACCGCGTCCAAGTGTCCGAGGACGGCCGCGAGATCGGTCTCGGCGGCCAGATACAGGTGGTCGTCGATGGCGCCGATGCGGTCGGCGCGCATGCGGACCTGGGAGGCGGATTCCTCACCGGTCACGTACAGCGTGCGGTGTTCGTCGCTCGCCGACTTGGCCGCCACGTCCAGCAGGAGGGTCGACTTGCCCACGCCCGGCTCGCCGGCCAGCAGGACGACCGCGCCCGGTACGAGTCCGCCGCCGAGGACGCGGTCCAGCTCGGGCACGCCGGTGGGGCGGGCGGTGGCCGTCCGCCCGTCGACCTCGCCGATGGGCAGGGCGGACGTGGTGACGCGGCCCGGTGCCGTCGTACGGACCGCGGGCGTGCCGTACTCCTCGACCGTCCCCCAGGCCTGGCACTCGGGGCAGCGGCCGAGCCACTTGGCCGTCTGCCAGCCGCATTCGGTGCAGCGGTAGGACGGACGGTCCTTGGTGGTCTTCGTACGGGCAGCCATGGGGGAAACCGTAGCCGCCGCCACCGACAACCGGACGCGCCTGTGGACGAGCGGCCTCGCCGGACGCCCGTCCCGCGTGCCTTTTCGCAGCTCCGCGCGGACCCGCGCCCTCCCGGAGAGGGCAGGCACCCCTTGGGTTCCGGCCACGCCCCGTCACGAACGAGCCATGGGACCCCCCTCCGCTGTCCCCTTATGAGGGATCGTTTCACCCGTACGGATTAAAAGGACTCAAGGGACAAGAAGACCTGGTTCCGGGCCGCCTACGGTCGCACGGGTGATGAGCAGCAGCCCGGAAACCTCGACCCGCACGACCGGTGCACACCGGGCGCACCGGGAGGCGCGCGACGGCGCCGCGGCGCGCACGCTCGCGCAGCGACCCCCCGCACGCTACGAGCCCTACCTGGACGGCCTGTTCACCTATTGCCTGTCCGTCCTGTGCGATCACGAAGCGGCCACCGCCGCTCTCGGTGACGTCCTCACGTTCGCCGAACGGCGTGGCCAGCGCGGTCCCGACGCGGAGGGCGACCGCCGGGCCTGGCTGTACGCGCTGGCCCGCTGGGCGTGTCTGCGCAAGCTCACCGAGGCCAAGCAGAAACGTCAGGGCGCGCAGAGACTGCGGGGCGCGCAGAAACGTCAGGGCACGCACGCCGCGGCCCGCGACGGCGCCCACCGGCAGCCCGGCACCAAGCCCGGGACGGCCGCGAGTGCCATCAGTGCCACCGGCGCCTCCGACGCCACGGGCGGAAGTACACCGCCCGGCCCGCCCGGCCCGCCCGGCCCGCCCGGCCCGCCCGGCCCGCCCGGCCCGCCCGTCGCCGACGAGGCCGGGGAGCGGCGGCGGCACGAACTGACCCAGCTCGCCTGGCCGGAAGCCGCCGGCACCACCCCGGAACAGCGCGAGGCGCTCGAACTCGCCGTACGCCACCACCTCGCCCCCCACGAGGTGGCCGCCGTCCTCGGCAAGGACCTCGCCGCGGCCCGCGAGCTGCTCGCCTCCGCCGCCTGCGAGGTCGAGCGGACCCGCGCGGCGCTCGCCGTCGTCGAGACCGGCGGCTGTCCCGGTGTGACCCGTCTCACCGGCGAGCGCCGGCTCGTGCTCAACGCCGCCCTGCGCCGTGAGCTCGTCCGCCATGTCGACGACTGCCCGCACTGCCGCCGGGCCGCCGAACGCGCCGTCCCCGGCCGCTGGCCCGGCGCCGGTGTCACCCCCGCCGAGCTGCCCGTCCTGTCGGCACCCCGCGCGGAGCTGCACATGGCCATGAGCCACCTCCCGCGCGCGCGGGGCGCCGCCGCACCGCGCTACGACCGGCGCGGCTTCCCGATGGACCCCAAGGACCGGGCCGCCCGCCGGGAGCGGCTCCGCGCGCGTGCCGTCACCACGACCGTCGTCGCCACCGTCGTCGCCGCTCCCGTGCTCGCCCTGTGGGCGGCCTACCGGGGGACGCCGACGGGGGAGGGGGCCGAGGGCCGCTCGGCCAGCGCCAGTGAGGCGCACGGCTCCGACAGTCTCGACGGCGAGACGGTCGGCGGCTACGAGAACGCGGGCAACGCCAGCACCCGCCCCGGCACCGGCCTTCCCAAGGCCGGCGGACCGGACGTCTCCGTGGAGGTCGTCAGCGTCACGGGGCTCGGCCGGGGCGCGGGAAAGCTCTCGGTGACGGCCGCCAACAGCGGCGACACCACCCTCATCACCCTCACCGCGGCCGCCGACGGCGACGGCCCGCTCCGCTGGTCGGCCACCACCGCGTCCTCCTGGCTCTATCTGAGCCGCTCCACGGGCACGCTGAAGCCCGGCGAGTCGGTGACGATCAAGGTGTTCGTCGATCATCTGCGCGAGCCCTCCGGGCGCTGGCACGCGCGCGTGGCCGTCGCTCCGGCGGGCGCCGTCGTCACCATCGAGGGCTACGGCAGCGCGCCCGGCCCCTCGGACCCGGGCAACGGCCCCGGCCCGGGCCGTCCCGGCGGTCCGCCCACGTCGTCCGGCCCGGAGCCGACGCCCACGGCGCCGTCGTCCCCGGACCCCGCCCCGACCGATCCGCCGTCCTCCGCCGACCCGGAGCCCACGCCGGGCGACCCGTCCCCGACGGCCTCGGACGGCCCGCCCGCACCGCCCGACGACAGCGACCCCCCGAGCCCGGAGACGTCGTAGGGGCCGCAGGGGCCGTAAGGGCAGTAGGGGTCGGCCGGACGCCCGTCAGGTCGGCGCCTGGCGGGCGGCCCGGAACCCGGAAACCCGGCGGCCGGCGTCGCCGTACCGGGTGCTCCTCAGCGTGTCGGGTCCGCCGGGTGCGGGGCCACCAGCGGGAGCTGCGAGGCCAGGCGCTGTTCGCACAGCTCGACCAGACGGTCGTAGCCGGCCTTGCCCATCAGCTCGGTCAGCTCCGGACGATACGAGACGTACACCGGGTCGCCCGCGCCGTGTGCCGAGGTCGCGGACGTGCACCACCAGTGCAGGTCATGACCGCCCGGCCCCCAGCCGCGGCGGTCGTACTCGCCGATCGACACCTGGAGCACGCGGGTGTCGTCGGGCCGGTCGATCCAGTCGTACGTCCGGCGGACCGGCAGCTGCCAGCAGACGTCCGGCTTGGTCTCCAGCGGCTCGCGTCCCTCCTTGAGCGCCAGGATGTGCAGCGAGCAGCCCGCGCCGCCCGCGAAGCCGGGGCGGTTCTGGAAGATGCACGAGCCGTTGAACGGGCGGGTCTGGCGCGAGCCCTCTTCGTCCTCCGAGACCCAGCCGTCCCGGACGCCCTCGTCGTGGTGCTGCCAGATGTCCGGCGTCAGCCGCGCCACGTGTCCGGCGACGCGCTTCTCGTCGTCCTCGTCGGAGAAGTGGGCGCCCAGGGTGCAGCAGCCGTCGGCCGCGCGGCCCGGCTGGATGCCCTGGCAGCCGCTGCCGAAGATGCAGTTCCAGCGGGAGGTCAGCCAGGTCAGGTCGCACCGGAAGATCTGTTCGTCGTCCGCGGGGTCGGGGAACTCCACCCACGCGCGCGCGAAGTCCAGACCCTTCTCGTCCGCGGCCAGAGCTTCCGCCGCCAGGGCCTTCGCATCCGCGGCCTGGGCCTTGTTCGACCTCTTCGATGGCTTCACCGGCTTCGCCCGCGAAGAACCGTCGGTAGATTTGTCGGTTTTCGCCTTGTTCGTCTTTGGCACTCGTCCAGGGTAAGTCGCCCGGCGCCGCTTCGGGGACGGCCAGGGGCGCTCTGGGCAGTAGCGTTCCCTACATGAGACTCGGTGTCCTCGACGTGGGATCGAACACGGTGCATCTGCTGGTGGTGGACGCGCACCCCGGCGCGTGCCCCCTGCCCGCGCACTCGCACAAGGCGGAACTCCGCCTTGCCCAACTCCTCGACGACGACGGCGCGATCGGCCCCGAGGGCATCGACAAACTGATCGCCGTGATCCAGGAGGCGCTCCAGGCCGCCGAGGACAAGGGCGTGGAGGACCTGCTGCCGTTCGCGACCTCCGCCGTGCGCGAGGCCAGCAACGCCGACGACGTCCTCGCGCGCGTGCAGGCCGAGACCGGCGTCGAGCTCCAGGTGCTCACCGGCGCCGAGGAGGCCCGGCTCACCTTCCTCGCCGCCCGCCGCTGGTTCGGCTGGTCCGCCGGAAAGCTGCTGGTCCTGGACATCGGCGGCGGCTCCCTGGAGATCGCCTACGGCATCGACGAGGAGCCCGACGCGGCCGTCTCGCTGCCGCTCGGCGCCGGCCGGCTCACCGCGGGCTGGCTGCCCGGCGACCCGCCCGACCCTGAGGACATACGGGCCGTGCGCCGTCACGCCCGCGCGCAGATCGCCCGCACGGTCGGGGAGTTCAAGCGCTTCGGCGCCCCCGACCACGTCGTCGCCACGTCGAAGACGTTCAAACAGCTCGCCCGTATCGCCGGCGCCGCGCGCTCGGTCGACGGCCCCTACGTCGAGCGGCAGCTCAAGCGCGAGTCGCTCGAGGCCTGGGTGCCCCGGCTGGCCGGCATGACGACCGCCCAGCGGGCGGAACTGCCGGGCGTCTCCGCGGGGCGCGCCAACCAACTCCTCGCGGGCGCGCTCGTCGCGGAGGGCGCGATGGACCTCTTCGGCGTGGAGGAGCTGGAGATCTGCCCCTGGGCGCTCAGGGAGGGCGTCATCCTGCGCAAACTCGATCACATGGCGTCGGAGTGACGAGCCCGATGACGGGCGCGGCACGGTCGCGGTGATGGACGCGGGACGGTCGCGGTGACGGGCGCGGACGGTCGTGGGGAGGACGCGGGACGAGCGCGGACGCGCGTGGTGATGGACGCGGGACGCTCGCGGTGATGGACGCGGGGTGAGCGCGGTGACGGCGTGCGGGGCGCGCGGGGCGTGCGGGGCGCGCGTGGACGTGACAGGGCCGGCCTCGCCGCGCGGGCGCGAGCGGCCGGGACGCACGCCCGCCCCTCCGTGGCGAACACCACAACGGCGGCCGGGGGCCCGGCACCCGGGTGACCGCACCCCGTAACCTGTCCCCCATGGCAGAGCCAGTCGTGCGGATCCCGGAAGCGAAGGTCGCCCTGTCGACGGCCTCGGTCTACCCGGAGTCGACGGCGACGGCCTTCGAGATCGCCGCGCGCCTCGGCTACGACGGCGTCGAGGTCATGGTCTGGAACGACCCCGTCAGCCAGGACATCGACGCGCTGCGCAGACTCAGCGACTACCACCGGATCCCGATCCTCGCCGTCCACGCTCCCTGCCTGCTCATCACGCAGCGGGTGTGGTCGACCGACCCGTGGACCAAGCTCCAGCGGGCCCGCGCGGCGGCGGAGAAGCTCGGCGCGAGCACGGTCGTCGTCCACCCGCCGTTCCGCTGGCAGCGCCAGTACGCGCGGGACTTCGTCACGGGCATCTGGCGGATGGCGGACGAGACGGACGTACGGTTCGCCGTCGAGAACATGTACCCGTGGCGCTACCGCGACCGCGAGATGCTCGCCTACGCGCCCGACTGGGACGTCACGAAGGACGACTACCGGCACTTCACGATCGACCTCAGCCATGCCTCCACGGCCCGCGCGGACGCGATGCAGATGATCGACCGCATGGGCGACCGCCTGGGCCACGTCCACCTCGCCGACGGAAACGGTTCGGCGAAGGACGAGCACCTGGTCCCCGGCCGGGGCGCCCAGCCCTGCGCCGAGCTGCTGGAACGGCTCGCGCTGACCGGCTTCGACGGGCATGTCGTCATCGAGGTCAACACGCGGCGCGCGATGTCGAGCGCCGAACGTGAGGCCGACCTGGCGGAGGCGCTCGCCTTCACGCGCCTGCACCTGGCCTCCGCCTCGTCGTCGGCCTCCTCGACCCCGTCCCCCGGGACGAACCCGACCCCGTCCCCCGGGACGAAGGTGCCCCGCCGATGACCGGCGTCACGGCCCGCAGGCGCGGTCGCCCCCCTCGTACGGAGTCGGCGGACACCCGGGACCGCATCCTGACGGTCGCCCGCGAGGAGTTCTCCGAGCGTGGCTACGACAAGACGTCCGTACGCGGCATCGCGAAGGCGGCCGGGGTGGACCCGGCGCTGGTGCACCACTACTTCGGCACCAAGGAGCAGATCTTCGAGGCCGCCATCGAGGTCGCCTTCGCCCCCACGCTGGGCGCCCCGGAGGCGATCGCCGACGGCCCGCTGGACCAGGTCGGCGAGCGGCTCGCCCGCTTCGTCCTCGGCGTGTGGGAGAACCCCACGACCCGTAAGCCCCTGCTGGCGATCGTCCGCTCCGCCGTGAACAACGAGACCGCGGCCGCCGTCTTCCGCCGCCTGGTCGCCTCCCAGGTGCTGCGCCGGATCGCCGGCCGGCTCGACCTGCCGGACGCCGAGCTGCGCGCCGAACTGGCCGCCGCGCAGCTGGTGGGCTGCGCGATGCTGCGGTACGTGATCAAGGTGGAGCCGCTGGCCTCGGTGGACCTGGAGCTGATCATCGCGCGCGTGGCACCGGTCGTGCAGGGACACCTGACCGGGCCGTGAGACGCGGCCCCGGTCCGGGTTCCGGCTCGGACCCGAAGCGAGCCGGACGCGGGCCCGACGAGGCCCGTCCGAGGTCCTGACGCGGGTCCGACGAGAGCCGGACGGTATCCGGACGAGGGCCCGCCCGGGCTCCTGGCGCGGGCTCGGAGGTGAGACATCCGTCCCGATATACGGACACCGTGTCCGACCCCTGGATGACCGGCGTACGCTCGTTAGCAGTCAGAAGTCTCTGATCGCAGTCTCTGAAGGAGCGAGCGACGATGCCCGAGCTGAGGTCCCGCACAGTCACCCACGGCCGCAACATGGCGGGCGCCCGCGCCCTTATGCGCGCCTCCGGTGTACCCGGTGCGGACATCGGCCGGAAGCCGATCATCGCGGTGGCGAACAGCTTCACCGAGTTCGTGCCCGGCCACACGCACCTCCAGCCGGTCGGCCGGATCGTCAGCGAGGCCATCACCGCGGCCGGCGGCATCCCGCGCGAGTTCAACACGATCGCCGTCGACGACGGCATCGCCATGGGCCACGGCGGCATGCTCTACAGCCTGCCCTCCCGCGACCTGATCGCGGACAGTGTGGAGTACATGGTCGAGGCGCACTGCGCCGACGCCCTGATCTGCATCTCCAACTGCGACAAGATCACCCCGGGCATGCTGAACGCGGCCCTGCGCCTGAACATCCCCACGGTCTTCGTCTCCGGCGGCCCGATGGAGTCCGGCCGAGCCACCCTGGTCGACGGCACCGTCCGCACGCTCGACCTGGTCGACGCGATCTCCGACGCCGTCAACGACAAGATCTCGGACGAGGACATCCTCCGGATCGAGGAGAACGCCTGTCCGACCTGCGGCAGCTGTTCCGGCATGTTCACCGCCAACTCGATGAACTGCCTGACCGAGGCCATCGGTCTCTCGCTCCCCGGCAACGGCTCGGTGCTGGCCACCCACACGGCCCGCAAGGCGCTGTACGAGAACGCGGGGCGCACGGTGATGGACATCACCCGCCGCTACTACGAGCAGGACGACGAGACCGTCCTGCCCCGCAACATCGCCACCATGGCGGCTTTCGAGAACGCGATGGCCCTCGACATCGCGATGGGCGGCTCGACCAACACGATCCTGCACCTCCTCGCCGCCGCCCAGGAGGCGGGCGTCCCGTTCGGCCTGGAGGAGATCAACGAGGTCTCGCGCCGCGTGCCCTGCCTGGCCAAGGTCGCGCCGAACGTCGCGAAGGACCGCACGTACTACATGGAGGACGTGCACCGCGCCGGCGGCATCCCCGCCCTGCTCGGCGAGCTGCACCGCGCGGGCCTGCTCAACGAGGACGTGTACTCGGTCCACAGCCCGTCCCTGGCGGACTGGCTGAAGACCTGGGACGTCCGCGGCGGCTCCCCCTCGCCCGAGGCGGTCGAACTGTGGCACGCGGCCCCCGGCTGCGTCCGCTCCGCCGAGGCCTTCTCCCAGTCCGAGCGCTGGGAGGCGCTGGACGTGGACGCCGAGGGCGGCTGCATCCGCTCCGCCGAGCACGCCTACAGCAAGGACGGCGGCCTCGCGGTCCTGCGCGGCAACATCGCCGTCGACGGCTGCGTGGTCAAGACGGCCGGCGTCGACGAGTCGATCTGGACCTTCGAGGGCCCGGCCGTCGTCTGCGAGTCGCAGGAGGAGGCCGTCGAGAAGATCCTCAACAAGCAGGTGACGCACGGCGATGTCGTCGTCATCCGCTACGAGGGTCCCAAGGGCGGTCCCGGCATGCAGGAGATGCTCTACCCGACGTCCTTCCTCAAGGGCCGCGGCCTCGGCAAGACCTGCGCCCTGATCACCGACGGCCGGTTCTCCGGCGGCACCTCGGGCCTGTCCATCGGCCACGCCTCGCCCGAGGCGGCCTCCGGCGGCACCATCGCCCTCGTCGAGGACGGCGACCGCATCCGCATCGACATCCCCCACCGCACCATCGAGCTCCTCGTCGACGACGCCGAACTGGCGCGGCGCGAGGCGGCCCTCGGCGGCGTCTACGCCCCGAAGAACCGCGAGCGCAAGGTGTCCGCCGCGCTGCGGGCCTACGCGGCGATGGCGACGAGCGCCGACAAGGGCGCGGTGCGGGACGTGTCGAAGCTGGGCTGACGCCATCCGGCGACCCCTTCAGGGGCGAACGCTGACGCGAGGGCCGTCTCCGCGGTACGGAGGCGGCCCTCGACGTGTCTCACCAGCCCGCCGGGTCCCGGCCGTGTCTCACCAGCCCGCGGGGTCCCGGCCGTCCACGGCGAAGACGGTTCCGTCGGGGGCGCCGGCGTAGACATGGCCGTCGACCGCCTCGGGCGCGGGCAGGGTCGCCACCACCTCGTCCGAGTTCGCGCCCAGCCGCAGCGCGGTCTGCCCGACGAGCTTGCCCCGCTCGGCGTCCACGGCGAGGAGCCGTCCGTCGGCCGCGCTGAAGTACACGTGCTCACCGTCGGCGGCGGGCACCGAACCCCGGCTCACCGCCGTCTGCAGGGACCACACCTGCTTGCCCAGACCCGTGTCGACGGCCACGAGTGATCCGTCGAAGGCCAGGAGGTAGACCCGGTCGCCCTGCACGGTGGCGACCGCCTCCAGGAGCTCGACGCCCAGCTTCACCCGCAGCGACACCTTGTCCCGCGGCGAGTAGCGGACCACGGCGTCGACGGTGCCGTAGTCGTCGCCCTGGGACAGCAGGACGAGGCTGCCGTCCGCGGTGCCCACGAGATCCAGCGTGCCGCTGAGCCGCTCGTCCCACCGCACCTTCCCGGTCGTGGGATCCACGGCCGTGATCCGGGTGTGCCCGTCGTCCGAAGTGCTCGACGCGTACGCCAGCGGATCCTTCGGCAACGCCGTGAAGTACGGCTCGCTCAGCCCCGGGATGCGCCGGCTCCACAACGGCTCGCCCGTCGCGGCGTCCACCCCGGTCACCGTGCCGTCGGCCGCCGTCAGCAACAGGGTGCCGCCGACGGTGCGGACACCCGGGTAGTCCGACAGGTCGCGCTGCCAGCGGGTGGCGCCCGTCGCCGGGTCGAGCGCCTCCAGCCGCTTGCCCGAGTGCGTGATCACCTGGGCCAGGCCGCCCGCGAGCACCGGCGCCTGACTCGGCCCGTCGTCGTCGGTGAGGACATGCCGCCACAGCACCCGGCCGTCGGACGCGTCCAGCGCCGACACCAGCCCCGACTGGACGCAGAGCAGCCGCTGAGCGTCGTAGGCGCACTGGGGCATGCCGCCCGTGCCCGCACCGGTCCCCGCGCCGGTGCTGCCCTTCACCGGCCGCGTGCTCCAGGGAGCGAAGGCCGGCGACGTGGACCGCGCGCCCGCGTCACCCCGTGCGTCCCGGCCCGGGTCGGCCGCGCCGGGCAGCTGCGTGGCGAGGAGCGCGCCACCCGACAGGACGACGACCAGCGCACCGACCGCGAGCGCCACCCGGCGACGCCGCCCGCCCGCCCGTACTCCCGCCTGGCCCGGCGCCCGCGAGGCCTCCCCGGCCCCCGGGGGCCGCTCAGCGCGCCCGGCGGTCTCCTCCGTCCCTGCTCCGGCCTCCTCCAGCGCCCGCTGGGACGGTATGAACGCCTGGGTGTCGTACGAGGCCGCCACCGAGCGCAGTTCCCGCATCAACTCGTCCGGTGTGGGACGGTCCTCGGGCTCCTTGGCCAGACAACGCACCACCAGCGGCGCGAGGTTCCCCGGGACGCCGGTCAGATCCGGTTCGTCGTGCACGACCTGGTACGCGACGACGTACGGGCTGTCGGAGTCGAACGGCCCGCGTCCCGTCGCCGCGTGCACCATCACCGACCCGAGCGCGAAGATGTCGGCGGCCGGTCCCACCTCGCGCGGCCGCCGGAACTGCTCCGGTGCCATGAACGGCGGCGTGCCGATCAACTTGCCTGTCTCGGTGCGCAGTTCGCTGTCCTTCGGCCGGGAGATGCCGAAGTCGATGACCTTCGGTCCGTCCTCGGCCAGCAGGACGTTGCTCGGCTTCAGATCCCGGTGCACCACCCCGACCCGGTGGATGTCCCGCAGCGCCTCCGCGAGCCCGGCCATCAGCCGCCGCAACTCGCCCGCGCGCATGGGTCCGTTCCGCTTCACCTGCTCGGCGAGCGTCGCGCCGGGGATGAACAGGGTGGCCATCCAGGGTCGTTCGGCCTCCGGATCCGCGTCGACGACGGGTGCGGTGAACGCCCCGCTCACCCGTCGAGCGGCGGCCACCTCCTGGCGGAAACGGCCCCTGAACTCGGGATCCAGGGCGAATTGGGCATGGACGACCTTCACCGCGACCTTCATCCCGGAGGTGCTCCGGGCCAGGTGCACCACGCCCATGCCACCGGAGCCCAGACGCTCCTCCAGGCGGTAGTGGCCGGCGTACTCCGGAAGTTCCGCTTCCGCGCCCGCCCCGGTGTTGCGCTGTGGCGTCATGGACCACCCCCGTGCTGTTCAACCGCGCGCGCGACGCACGGAGCCTAGTCGATGACTCGTACGGGACCGAGGCGACTTGCTAGCCTCCGTGTGCGAATTCTGCACATGTGTTTCATTGCGTGGTTTAGGGGAATCAACGTGACCCCATGGCAGTCATGGGGTTCGACGGGGGAGGTTTTTTCATGTCTGTTGACCGCGTGGAAGAGGTCGCGAGCGGCGAGCCGGCGGAGGCCGTCACGACGGCCGCGGCGGCTCTCACCTACTACCCGATCGCTCCGGGCGTCCGGCTGAACGTCCGCAGCGGCCCCGGTACGAGCTACCCGGTCGTCAGGGTCCTGGCCGAGGGCACCAAGGTGCCGATCTTCTGCCAGACCCCGGGCACCTCGGTGAGCGGCCCGTACGGCACGACGAACATCTGGGACAACATCGCCGACAGCCAGTTCGTCTCGGACGCCTACGTCAGGACAGGCAGCGACGGCTACGTCGCCGCCCGCTGCGCCTGAGCTCCGACCGGCCGGGCGCCGGGCCCGGACAGGGGTTCGGGGCAGGTGTTCACACCGGGGCCGGGGCCGGGGGAGGGCCCGGGTCGGGGTAGGGCTTTGGGTCGGGTTAGGGGTTTGGGTCCAGGGACGGGGGAAGGGCCGGGGCGGGGGAGGGGCGAAGCGCGGGCTTGGACCCCGGCCCGACCCGGAGCACTGGCTCGGACGCCGACAGGGACTCGGGCCGCCCCGGGCCGGGCTCGCGCTCGGCTCGGGCTCGGGCTCGGAGCTGAATCGCACGCGGATTCAGGCCGGGCGCTCACTCGGACCGGCCCCGACCCCGGTGCGCCGACCTCGGCCGCATCCCCGCCCGGCCGGACCATTTCGCACTGCACCGAGCTGCCCTGCGCCGGACGACGCCGGGCCGGGCGGTACCGAACGGGGCCGGGTTGCATCGCACGGCGCGGGGTTGCGCCGCACCAGGCCGGGTCGCGCCGGACGAGGCCGGGTCGCGCCGGACGAGGCCGGGTCGCGCCGGACGAGGCCGGGCCACCAGGTCGGGTGGCACCGCACCGGACCGGGCCGGGCCGTGCCGAACGGGTCCGCGTGGCACCGCACCGCGCGGGGTTGCACCGGACCGGACCGGGCCGGGCCGGACGAGGCCGGGTTGCACCGCATCAAGCCGAGCCGCACCGGACCGCGCCCGCGCCGGATCAGACCAGAGGCACACCCCGGGACGACCCCTCTGTCTGGCCTCGGACGGCCCCACTGACCGGCCTCGGATCCACCGCCGGCCGCCCCGGGGCGGCCCACCCGGAAGCCCGCCCCCGGCCGGAGCCATAATCGTCCCGTGAGCGACGAAAACGGCACCCCGGACACCTCGGCCGGCTCCGGGGACACCCCGACCGGCGCGGCGGGCACCCCCACCGGCAGCGGCACCGGCCGACCGGGAAGCTCCGCCGGCGCAGGCCCCCGCCCGGAGCCCCTCCGCTTCTTCGGCACCACCTGGGTGGACCACGACCCCGGCCGCCAGGGCTACGCGGTCCGCCGCATCGCCGTGGCCGTCGGCTCCCTGGCCGCCGTCGCCGCTTCCTGCCTCGTACTCCGCTTCGCCTACGAGGGCATCGCGATCGCCGACCTGGGCAGCTTCGTGACGCTCCTGGTCGTCGTCATGTTCGCGGTCTGCACCGCACTCGCCTTCCGCCACACCTGGGAAGGCTTCACCAAGCGACCCGACCCCGACCGCCAGGCCTCCCTGCGCGGTCTGCTGGCCGTCGGTTTCGTCGGCTCGCTGCTCGCGTACTTCTTCCGCACCTTCACCGAGGCACCCGGTGAGAGGCTCCACCGCGAGGAGTACGACACGGCTCGCGAACAGTACGAACGCCGCTCCACCCGCCGCACCGGCAACCCGTCGAAGAAACGCCGCCGCGGCTGACCTCCCCCGCCCGGACCCGACGCCGCCCGGGGGAGCGGGACACGAACGACAAGCACCGACGCCCCGCGACCGCCATGACCTGCGGATCCGCCCCGATGGCACCAGATCCGCTCCGTGGCCCGTGGCTGGTGGCACCCGGCTCGTGACCCGCGGACCCTGGCCCCTGTCCACAGACCAGGCGACCCGTCCCCCCTTTCTCTCCCCGTCCCTCTCCCTCCACCATGGCCCCATGACGGCCTCCCCCCAGCCCTCGTCCGATGCCTCCTCCCAGCGCCCCTCCCCCACCCCCTCCGACGCAGCCTCCCCCACCCCCTCTCACAGCCCCTCCCACGCCACCCGAGCCTTCTCCTTCAACTCCGCCGCTGCGCAATACGCCGCCAACCGCCCCTCCTACCCGACCGCCCTCCTGGAGACGATCGAGGACCTCGCCGGCCGACCCCTCGCCGGGGCGCGGGTCGCGGACGTCGGGGCGGGCACCGGCCTAGCGACCGCCCTCCTGCACGCCCGCGGCGCCGACGTCATCGCCGTCGAGCCCGGGGACGGCATGGCCGCACAGTTCCGCCGCGGCCTCCCCGGCGTGCCGCTCGTCCGGGGCGACGGCAACCGCCTCCCCCTGGCCACCGCCTCCCTCGACTTCCTCACCTACGCCCAGTCCTGGCACTGGACCGACCCGGTCCAGTCGGTCCCGGAGGCCCTGCGGGTCCTGCGCCCGGGCGGCGCGCTGGCGCTGTGGTGGAACACCGGCGCCCTCGACGTGCCCTGGCTGGCGGAGGCGGCCCGGCGCATCGACCGGCGCTTCGGGGAGAGCATCCCCGCACACACCAGGAACGTGGACGTCCGCGTCGTCGACCCCACCGGCCGCCTCGGACTGACCCGCCGTGAGGTCCGCTGGAGCCGCCGCGTCCCCGTAGACACGCACCTGGCCAACCTCGGCAGCCACTCGCTGTTCCTGGTCCACGGCGAGGAGGCGAGCACCGCCTTCCTCGCCGAGGAGCGCGACCACCTGATGCGGGCCTTCCCCGACGGCTACGTCGAAGAGGTCTACGACGTCATCCTGCTGCTCGCGACCAGAGCCTGACCGCGCGCGGCGGCCCAGTCCTCCAGCGCCGCCGCACACGCGTGATCCACGTGCCGCAGCCCGCCCAACTCCAGCCGCACCGCGCGGTCGCGGGGCAGCGCGTCCAATGCGTCCAGCAGTTTCGGCAGCCGCAGGAACGTCGCGTGCCCCCGCACCCGCACGACGAGCCCGGCGTCTCCCCGGTCCTCCGTCTCGACGTGCACATGGCTGATCTCCCACGCCGTCTTCGCCACGGCCAGCGCCAGCCCGACCAACACCCCCTCGAACAGGTTCCCCACCACGATCGACACCGCCGTCACCCCGAGCACGACGGCCTCCGCCCGCTGTCCGCGCCACAGCTTCCGTGCCTCCCGCCAGGGCACCAGCCCGCCGCCGACGTACATCAGCAGCCCGGCCAACGCCGCGACCGGAACGGCTCCGAGCACCCCGGGCAGCGCGGCCGCGAACAGCAGCAGCCACACCCCGTGCAGCACCCGCGCCGCCCTGGTCCGCGCGCCCGCCCCCGCCCCCGCGCGGACGGCACCCCCGGCTCCCGCGACCGCACTGCGCACGAGGAAGGTCGTCATCGGCAACGCCCCCAGCACCCCGCACACGACGTTGCCCGCGCCCTGGGTCATCAACTCCCGGTCGTAGTCCGTCCCCCGTCCCTCGGGCAGCCGGTCCTCCGCCGCCGCGCCGAACAGCGACTCCGCCGACGCGATCAGCGCGAACGCCGCCACGGTCCCGATCACCCCCACTTCCGTCAGCCGTCCGAGGGCCGCCGCCTCCGGCACCCGCACGGCATCCCACACCCCCTGCACCTGGACCCGCCGCACCTCCAGGTCGAACACCCATGTGACGCCCGCCGCGGACGCCACCGCGACCAACGGCGCCGGAACCAGCCGCGCACCGCGCCGCCAACGCCCCCACAGCAGCAACACGACCATGGTGGCAGCCCCCACTGACAACGCCACCGGATCCACCCGCCCGGGCAGTGACACCAACCCGGTGAGGCGACCGGGACCGTCCGCCGGCGCGGCCACGTCCCCGAGGGCGTACACCTGCCCGGCGACCAGCACCAGCCCGATCCCGGCGAGCATCCCGCGCGCGACGGCCACCGACACGGCCCGGAACCATCGCCCCAGCCGCAGCGCACCGAGCCCCCACTGCACCAGCCCGGCGGTGAGGACGAGCACCCCGAGCGCCGGAAGGCCGTACCGCTGTACGGCTTCGTGGACGAGCACGGTCAGCCCGGCCGCCGGCCCGCTCACCCGAAGACTGCCGCCGGGCAGCGCCCCGACGACCAGCCCACCGACGATGCCGGTGACCAGCCCCAGCTCGGCGGGCACACCGGAGGCCACGGCGATGCCCGTACAGAGGGGGAGCGCGACGAGGAACACGGTGAAGGAAGCGAACAGATCGGCTTTACGGACACCACGGAGCAACACGGCAAACAAAGCGGCACCTCCGGAAGGAAACGGGAGATGCGCGGGCGCGCCGCACCGGGGGAGGGCACGGCGACGAAGCTGCGCGGACCGGAGCGAGAGCGGGGCCGACGCTCGGGCAGCGCATGAATTTCATTGTCGGTCGATGCCATTGTCCGTCGAAATGACGGCCCGGGCGGGAGGTTCCTGTGGTGACCCGGTGAACACGGAAGCGAAAGAACCGAAACCTCCGCTTCCAACACCACCCCGCACCCCCGCGCCACCGGCGCGCCCCCGCACCACCCCCATGACCCGGCGCCACCCTCGCGACTCCGCGCCGCCGTGCCACCTCCACGACCCCGCGCCGCCGTGCCACCTCCACGACTCCGCGCCGCCGTGCCACCTCCACGACCCCGCGCCATCCCGTGACCCCGCGCCGCCCCGGTGGCCCCGCACTACCCCGCCCCCCCGTGGCCCCCGCGCCATCCCCGTGACCCCGCCCCGCCGGGGCACCCTCGCACCCCCTCCCTTCCACCCCCCTTGACGCCCCGACACCCCCCGGAGCATTATTCATCGCATGATGAATTCCAAGCCGGAGTCCCGCCCACCCGGCGAGGCCACGACCCAGGCCCCGCCTGTCGGAACCACCGAACCCACCGAACCCTCCGGACTCGCCGAACCCTCCGCGCCCGCCGTTCGAGCCGAGAAGCTGACCGTCGTCCGAGGTCCCCGCACGGTCCTGCGCACCCTCGACTTCACCGTCCCCCGTGGCCAGATCACCGGCCTGCTGGGCCCGTCCGGCTGCGGAAAGTCGACCCTCATGCGCGCGATCGTCGGCACCCAGGACAAGGTCACCGGCACCCTCGACGTCCTCGGCCACCCCGCGGGCCACCCCACCCTCCGCACCCGCATCGGCTACGTCACCCAGGCTCCCTCCGTCTACGACGACCTGACGATCCGCCAGAACCTCGACTACTTCGCCGCGATCCTCGACCCGGGCCGCGCGGCGGCGGACCGCCGCCACGAGAACGTCACCCGGGCCATCGCCGACGTGGACCTCACCACCCACGCCGACGCCCTCGCCGGCAACCTCTCCGGCGGCCAGCGCAACCGCGTCTCACTGGCCGTGGCCCTCCTGGGCACCCCGGAGCTCCTGGTCCTCGACGAACCCACCGTCGGCCTGGACCCGGTCCTGCGCCGCGACCTGTGGAACCTCTTCCACGACATCGCCGCCACCCGGGGCGCGACCCTGCTCATCTCCTCCCACGTCATGGACGAGGCCGAGCGCTGCCACCGCCTGCTCCTCATGCGCGAGGGCGAGATCCTCGCCGACGCCACCCCCGAGGCCCTGCGCACCCGCACCGGAGCCGACACGGTCGAGTCGGCGTTCCTGCACCTGGTGGACGAGGCGACGCAGGCGGCCCGCACGAAGGAGACCGGCACGCAGGGTTCCGGCACGAACGAGACCCGCACGAAGGAGACCACCCGATGACCAGGCCCACGCCCACACCGGCACCCGCGCCCACAGCCAAGTCCACCACCGCCGCCGCCACCCCCGCTCAGCCCCCTGCCCCCGCCCCCACCAGCGCCCTGAGCGTCTCCCGCACCACCGCCACGGCGGCCAGGGTCCTGCGCCAGCTGCGCCACGACCCCCGCACCATCGCGCTGCTGGTCCTCATCCCCTGCGTGATGCTGTTCCTGCTCCGCTACGTCTTCGACGGCAGCCCGCGCACGTTCGACAACATCGGCGCGTCCCTCCTGGGCATCTTCCCGCTGATCACGATGTTCCTGGTCACCTCCATCGCGACCCTGCGCGAACGCACCTCGGGCACCCTCGAGCGCCTCCTCGCCCTGCCCCTCGGCAAGGGCGACCTGATCGCCGGCTACGCCCTCGCCTTCGGCACCCTCGCGATCATCCAGTCGGCCCTGGCCACCGGCCTGGCGGTCTGGTTCCTCGACCTGGACGTCACGGGCAGCCCCTGGCTCCTCCTCCTGGTCGCCCTCCTCGACGCGCTCCTCGGCACCGCCCTCGGCCTCTTCGTCTCCGCCTTCGCGGCCTCGGAGTTCCAGGCCGTCCAGTTCATGCCGGCGGTGATCTTCCCGCAGCTCCTCCTCTGCGGCCTCTTCGCGCCCCGCGACACCATGCACCCCGCCCTGGAGGCCGTCTCCGACGTCCTTCCGATGTCGTACGCGGTCGACGGCATGAACGAGGTCCTCACCCACACCGACATGACGGCGACCTTCGTACGGGACGTCCTCATCGTCGGCGGCTGCGCCCTCCTGGTCCTGTGCCTGGGCGCGGCGACCCTCCGCCGCCGCACGGCATGACCACCGGACCCGTCCGGCGCTGGAGGACCGAGCCGTCCGGCCAAAGGCGGGGGGCCGGGGGCGCGGCCCCCAGGAACAGGACAGGACGGGAAGGAAGGGACAGGACGGGAAGGAAGGGACAGGACGCGATGGGACGGGAAGGGAAGGGGCGGCAGGGGCGGCAGGGGCGACAGACCCGCAGTCCGCCCACCGGACACGCGGACCGACCCCCCATCCCCGGTGCGAGGATGGCCGAGGACGACGGACGACGCACACCTCCGGAGGACCCTCCAGCCATGACCCAGAAAGTCGCAGTCCTCGGCACCGGCAAGATCGGCGAAGCCCTCCTCAGCGGCATGATCCGAGGCGGCTGGCCCCCCGCCGACCTCCTCGTCACCGCCCGCCGCCCGGAACGCGCCGAAGAACTCCGCACCCGCTACGGAGTCACCCCGGTCACCAACGCCGAGGCCGCCAAGACCGCGGACACCCTGATCCTCACGGTCAAACCGCAGGACATGGGCACCCTCCTCGACGAGCTCGCCCCGCACGTCCCCGCCGACCGCCTGATCATCAGCGGAGCCGCCGGCATCACCACCGCCTCCCTGGAGGAACGCCTCGCCGACGGCACCCCGGTCGTCCGCGTCATGACGAACACCCCGGCCCTCGTGGACGAGGCCATGTCCGTCATCTCCGCCGGCACCCACGCCACCGCCGCCCACCTCGCCCACACCGAGGAGATCTTCGGCGCCGTCGGCAAGACCCTGCGCGTCCCCGAGTCCCAGCAGGACGCCTGCACCGCCCTCTCCGGCTCCGGCCCGGCGTACTTCTTCTACCTGGTCGAAGCGATGACGGACGCCGGCATCCTGCTCGGCCTGCCCCGCGACAAGGCCCACGACCTCATCGTCCAGTCCGCGATCGGCGCCGCGACGATGCTCCGCGACAGCGGCGAACACCCGGTCAAACTCCGTGAGAACGTCACGTCGCCCGCCGGCACCACCATCAACGCCATCCGCGAACTCGAGAACCACGGCGTACGAGCCGCCCTGATCGCCGCCCTCGAGGCCGCCCGCGACCGCAGCCGCGAACTGGCCTCGGGCAAGAAGGACTGACGCCGCCGGGGCGGTCAGGCACCGGCCGCCCCCACGAGATCCTCGGTCGTCACCACCCGCGCGAACCCACCCCCGTGCAGGGACACCGCCGACGCCTGCGCGATCTCCTCCGCACTCCGCCGCCAGCCGAACGGACCCTCCAGGTCGAACGTGTACGTCGCGTCGTACGCGAACAGCACGTCGTACCCGAGATTGCCGCCCATCCGCGCCGTCGTCTCCGCGCACATGTTGGTCTGGATCCCGGCGACCACGATCTGCGAGATCCCCTCGGCGGTCAGCCAGGCCCCGAGATCCGGCGTGCCGAGGAACGCCGAGTTCACCGTCTTCGTGACGAACAGCTCGGCCCCGGCGCCCTTCCCGCGCCGCTCCTCCACGTACTCCTTGAACTCGTTCCCCTCGTACCCCAGCCGCAACGGCGACCCCGGCTTCACCGAGTCGTGCCGCACGAACACGACCGGCCGCCCCGTCCCCTGCCATACGTCGACGAGGGCGGCGATGTTGTCGTCCGCCCCGGGATTGTTCCGCGCCCCCCAGAAGTCCAGCTCCTCGAAGCCCTTCTGCACATCGACGACCACCAGCGCTGCGTTCTCCGCGATATCCATGCCGTCGATCCTGCCGCCGCAGGCACTCGCGCCCCAGCAGGCCGGAAGACAGCGATCGATGATTTACTGCCACCCATGAAGCCTGCGTACCGGGTCGCCCTCGTCGCCTTCCCCGGCATCCGCGCCTTCGACGTCTCCGTGATCACCGAGGTCTGGGGCACCGACCGCACCGACCGCGGCGCCCCCGCCTTCGACCTGCGCAGAGCCGCCACCGACCGCACCACCCCCATCCCCATGCGCGGAGGGCTGGCCCTCCTGCCCGACCGCACCCTGAGCTGGCTCTCCCGGGCCGACCTGATCCTGGTCCCCGGCCTCGACGACCACCTCACCCCCGCACCCGCCCCCGTCCTGGACGCCCTCCGACGCGCCCACGCCCGTGGCACCACCCTCGCGGCCCTGTGCGGCGGCGCCTTCACCCTCGCCCAGGCCGGCCTCCTCGACGACCGGCGGGCGATCACCCACTGGGGCCTGATCGACCTCCTCCGCACCCACCATCCCCGGGTGAACGTCGTCCCCGACGCCCTCTTCATCGAGGACGACAACATCTGGACCGCCGCCGGCACGGCAGCCGGCATCGACCTCTGCCTCCACCTGGTCCGCCGCTCCCACGGCGCCGAAGCGGCCGCCACCATCGCCCGCTCGATGGTCACCGCCCCCTTCCGCACCGGCACCCAGGCCCAGTTCATCGAGCACCCGACGCCCCGCACCGACCGCGACGCCGACACCCTCGCCGCCGTACGCGAACACGCCCTGCGCCACCTGCACGAACCACTCACCGTCGCCGACCTGGCGGCGCGGGCCGGCATGTCCGCCCGCAGCTTCGCCCGCCACTTCACGGCGGAGACCGGCGCCACCCCGCTGCGCTGGCTCCTCGACCAGCGCATCGCCGCGGCCCAGAAACTCCTCGAACGCACCGACCTCCCCATGCCCGAGGTGGCCCGCCGCGCCGGCTTCGGCAGCGAGGTCACGATGCGCCAGCACTTCGCATCGCGCCTCGCCACCAGCCCACGCGCCTACCGCACCGCGTTCAGCACCCGGTCGGCGACCGGCTCCGTCGCGGGCGGCAGCAGCCCGATCGCGCGATAGGCGCTGTCCACGACCGGCCGCGCCATCGCCCGGGCCCTCGCCGCCCCGTCCCGCAGCACCTCGTCCACATGGACGGGGTCCGCGCACAGCTCCCGGTGCCTGGCCTGGAGCGGCCGCAGCACCTCGACCACCGCGTCGGCCGTGTCCCTCTTCAACGCCCCGTACGACCCGTAGGCGTCGGCCAGCGCCTCCGGCTCGCCGCCCGTGCACGCGGCGAGGATCTCCAGCAGATTGGCGAGCCCCGGCCGCTCCTCCCGGTCGTAGACGACCTCCCGCCCGCTGTCGGTGACGGCCCGCATGACCTTCTTGCGCACCGCCTCGGGCTCGTCCAGCAGATAGACGATCCCCGGCCCGAAGTCGTCGCTCTTGCCCATCTTCGACGTCGGCCGCTGGAGGTTCATGACCCGCGCAGCCACCGCCGGATGCGTCGCCTTCGGCACCACGAACGTGTGCCCGTACCGCTGGTTGAACCGCACCGCGAGATCGCGCGTCAGCTCGACGTGCTGAGCCTGGTCGTCACCGACCGGCACCTCGTCGGACCCGTACGCGAGGATGTCCGCCGCCATCAGCACGGGATAGGTCAGCAACGACAGCCGCACACCACCCCCGCGCTCCCGCTCCCGCCCGGATTTCTCCTTGTACTGGATCATCCGCCGCATCTCGCCGTCCGTGGCCACGCACTCCAGCAGATACGACAACCGCGCGTGTTCGTCCACATGACTCTGTACGAACACGGTGCACAGCCGGGGATCCAGTCCCGCCGCCAACAGCAGCGTCGCCGCCTGCCGACTCAGCCGGCGCACCCGCGCCGGATCGTGGTCCACGGTCAGCGCGTGCAGATCGACGACGCAGAAGAGCGAGTCCGCCCGGTGCTGGTCGACCTCGGCCCACTGTCGCAGAGCTCCCAGGTAGTTCCCCAGCGTCAGATGCCCGGTCGGCTTGACCCCGCTGAAGACCCGCTTCATCTCTCCACCTCCTGGTCGGGACCGCCGATCCGCCGGCCGACCCCCTGTGACCCTGGAGGGAGAAACGAGAACGGCCGCCGAAGCGGCGGCCGTTGAGTGCATACGTGAGTGCGGCCGCCGTCAGGCGGCCCACCACAGCTGGGTGCACGTACGCGTAGTCATGTCCGTCAGCGTACGCCTCAGGGGTGCCCGAGGGGCATGAGTTGACACACCCCGACCGGCTACGTAGTGTTCTCCGAGTTGTTCGACGTGAGCGCCGACCCCGGTCGGTCCCCGGACAGCCATTCCGCAGGTACCCACCACCTCTCGACAGGCAGTCGATTCGTCTGCCGTCGTGTTGTTGGCATGTGTATTCGCGAATGAGAATCCGCGTTCGAAAGGACGCAGCCCCCGATTGGCTTCGGTGGGCGGGAATCCGCTAAAGTCTCACTCGTCGGAACGGCCCAACGGCCGGGAAGACAAACCCCCGCTGACTGGGAATCAGGCCCGAAAGGATCTGATAGAGTCGGAACCGCCGGAAAGGGAAACGCGAAAGCGAGAACCTGGAAAGCACCGAGGAAATCGGATCGA
>NZ_BBYG01000025.1:19749-139829 GCF_001184025.1 Streptomyces maremycinicus | reverse complement strand
CAGGCATCCTCCGAGGGCGGAAGCGACACGGCCACCGCAGGGGGCCGAGGAGAGAGTGACGATGACCGAGGCAGGTGGGCCGGCCGGCCCGATCGGCGCAGCACACGCCCGGTACGCGCCCGGTACACCCTGCTGGGTGAGTCTGATGGCGCACGGGTTGACCGCGACGCAGGAGTTCTACGGCGAACTGTTCGGCTGGGAGTTCCGGCCCGGCCCGCAGCAGCTGGGCCCCTATGTGCGGGCGCTGCTCGACGGGCGTGAGGTGGCCGGCATCGGTCAACTGCCCCCGGACCGGCACCTCCCGGTCGCCTGGACGCCCTACTTCGCCTCGGACGACGTGGACACGACCGCCGAAACGGTCCGCCTGTGCGGCGGCACGATCGGGGTCGGCCCGCTGGACGCATCCGACGCCGGGCGGCTGGCCATCGGCTCCGATCCCTCCGGCGCGGTCTTCGGCGTCTGGCAGGCGGCGGCCCATGTCGGCACCACCATCACCGGCGTGCCCGGCACCCCCGCCTGGAACGAGCTGACGACCTACGAGGCCGCGGGCGTCCGCAAGTTCTACGAGACGGTCTTCGGCTACGAGGAGACGGTGGTGTCCGCCGACGTCGACCACGTGACCCTGCAAGTCGCCGGCCGTCCGGTCGCCGGCATCCGCGGGGTGGGAGCCGCGCTGCCCCGGGACCGGGGGCCGCACTGGACGACGTACTTCGAGGTGGCCGAGACGGACGCGGCGCTCGGCCGCGTCGTCGAACTCGGCGGGCGGGTCCTCGAACCGGCCCAGGACAGCGAGCGCGGGCGCGTGGCGGCCGTGGCCGACCCCGAGGGGGCCCGCTTCTCCGTGATCCAGGGTCCTCGCTGAGGGACGGCCCCTGGACCCTAGACCTGCTGCACCGGCAGCACGTCCGGCGACAGGGCCGCCGCCCGGGCCGAGGCCGAGGTCATACGGCGGCGGTGGTGACGTCTGCACAGGACCTCGTAGCCGACCGTGTCCGCCTGGTCGACATCGCCGACGACGACCTGGGCGCCCTCGACGACCATGACACCGCCCAGCGTGCGGGCGTTGTGCGTGGCGCGGGCACCGCACCAGCACAGTGCCTCGACCTGGAGGACCTCGACGCGGTCGGCGAGTTCGACGAGCCGCTGGGAGCCGGGGAAGAGCTTGGAGCGGAAGTCGGTGGTGATGCCGAAGGCGTAGACGTCGATGTCCAGGTCGTCGACCACGCGCGCGAGCTGGTCGATCTGTTCTTCGGCCAGGAACTGTGCCTCGTCCGCGATCACGTAGTCGGCGCGGCCGCCCTGCGAGAGGTGGTCGACGAGGGAGGCGTAGAGGTCCTGGCCGTCCTCGACCTCGACGGCGTCGGTGACCAGGCCCAGGCGGGAGGAGAGCTTGCCCTCGCCCGCGCGGTCGTCACGCGTGAAGATCATGCCCTGGAGGCCGCGCGAGGAGCGGTTGTGCTCTATCTGGAGGGCCAGCGTCGACTTCCCGCAGTCCATGGTTCCGGAGAAGAACACCAGCTCGGGCATGGGGAGTCGAGCGCCTTTCGGTCAGGGTGGGGGCGGTGCGGTGCGTGGCGTGGGCGTAGGGGTGGGCGTGGAGGACGAAACGGTTCCGGGCGTCAGGAGCGTACTTCGAGCAGCGGGACCAGCTGCTCGGCAGGGGTCATCGAGCCGTGGTTGCCGACCATCGCCGACTCCTTGGGCTCCCGTTCGGAGGCGATGATCAGCACGTCGTCCCTGGCGGCCGCGATGACGTCACCGAGACGGGCGTACACCCGCTCGTCGACCCGCGGTCCGAACCAGCCCGCGGCGATCGCCTCGTCGCGGGAGGCGATCCAGAACTGCTCGCCGAGCACCTCGCGCCAGCAGGTCAGGACGTCGTCCTCGGCGCCCGGTACGGCGTAGACATGGCGGGCGCGGCCCTCGCCGCCCAGCAGGGCGACCCCGGCGCGCAGTTCCCAGTCCGCGTCGAAGTCGATGCGGTGCTCCTCGTCGAAGGGCACGTCGACCATGCCGTGGTCGGCGGTGACGTAGAGCGCGCTGCGCGGGGGGAGCTGCTCGGCGAGTCGCTGGACGAGCCGGTCGACGTACATGAGCTGGCCGCGCCAGGTGTCGGAGGCGACGCCGTAGCGGTGCCCGGCGCCGTCCAGTTCCGCGTAGTACGTGTAGACGAGGGAGCGGTCACCGGCGGCGAGTTGCTCGGCGGCGAAGTCCATGCGCTCCTCGCCGGTCAGCCGCCCGTGAAACGTTCCGCCGCTGAGCGCGACCTTGGTCAGCGGGGTGTTCTGGAAGGTGGGGGACGACACCTGGGCGGCGTGCACGCCCGCCTTGTGGGCGAGCTGGAAGACGGTGGGGTACGGCTGCCAGACGCCCGGGGCGGTCCACGGCTGCCAGCGGAGCTGGTTCATCAGCGCTCCGGTCGCCGGGTCGCGCACGGTGTAGCCGGGCAGGCCGTGCGCGCCCGGGGGCAGGCCGGTACCGACGGAGGCGAGGGAGGTCGCGGTGGTCGCCGGGTAGCCGGCGGTGAGCGGACGTCCGGTGCCGCCGCGCGAGCTGCCGAGCAGCGCGTGGAGATAGGGCGCCTCGTCGGGGTGCGACTTGATCTGCTCCCAGCCGAGGCCGTCGATCAGGAAGACGCAGTTGCGGTCGGCCGGGGTGAGCTCCGGGATCGCCGCGGTCATGCCGGGTACGTCCATGCCCGCCGCCAGCGTGGGCAGCAGGTCGGCGAGGGAGCCGGAGCCGTACTCGGGGACGGGGGCGGATCCGACGGCGAGCGGTTCGGGGTAGTCCCAGGAGGCGGAGCCGGAAGGGGCGGGCGCGGGGCGCCCTCGATCATGGGCGGCGGAGGGATGCGGGTGGGACATCAGCGGGGTACGTCCACTGTCGCCTCGGAGAGCGACTGCGCGAAGACGAGCGCCTGGCGGACCGTCTCCGGGCCGTCACCGGCCTCGCTCACCCGCAGGCTGAGGTCGTCTGCCGTCGAACTGCCCGTGTAGCCGTGGTCGGCGTCGCAGTTGGGGTCGCCGCAGGCGGCCGGCTCCAGGTCGATACGGGAGACGGCGCCCCAGCCGATGGTCAGCACGACCTCGCGCGGCAGGGTGCCAGGCGTGTACGACTCCGGGTTGGCGACGACCCGGCTGAGGACGACGGACGAGATCCGGCCGATCTTCACGGACTCCGTGGACGTCGTGGCGTAGGGGGTCGGGGAGGTGGTGTCGGCGGCCTGCTCGTCGGTGTGGCTGACGATGAAGCGGTTGCCGGTGAGGACCAGCACCGTCACGTGCCGGCGCACCTCGTTCTGATCGAACGTGGTCTCCTGGTGGACCAGGTACGACCGGATCGGCTCGCCGCCCACAGCGGCCTCCACCGCCTCGGCCACGAGGGCCGGGTAGTAGCCGCTGCGCTCGATCGCCGCGCGCAGCCCCTGGGTCGTCGTACTGGTCTTGGCCATGCCCTCCATCCTACGGGGGCCCACTGACTGCGAGGCACCGCTCAGGACCGCCCCGGTACGTCGGCGGCGGCCGGGACGCGCTCCGTCGGCGCTCCGCGGGGCGCCGTCACGGGGCGGGCCGCAGTCCGGCCTGCGTGTCCTCGCGCGCGTGCCCGACGCGTGCCCGACGGCATGCCCCGGACGGTGCGCTCAGTAGGCAGGCAGCGTCCTCGGGCCGAGGTCGTCGCGCGCCGGCGGGGGTGCGAGGCGTACGGAGGCGCCGAGCACGCTCAGGCCGTGCGGGGCGACGACGACCGGCTCGAGGGTGACCGCGACGACCTCGGGGTGGTCGTCGACCAGCCTCGACACCCGCAGCAGCAGCTCCTCCAGGGCGGCGGTGTCGACGGGTGTCGAGCCGCGCCAGCCGAAGAGGAGCGGGGCGGTCCGGATGGACCGGATCAGGGAGGTCGCGTCCCGGTCGGTGACCGGGACCAGCCGGTGCGCCATGTCTCCGAGCAGCTGCGAGGCGGCTCCGGCGAGCCCGAAGGACAGCACGGCCCCGGCCGCCGGGTCGATGACCGCGCGGACGACGGTGTCGACGCCGCGCGGTGCCATCGCCTGGACGACCGGGCGGATCTCCTCCGGCTTCCCGAAGAGCTCGCTCAACTCGGCGTACGAGCGGCGCAGTTGCTCCTCGTCGGCCACATCGAGCCGCACGCCGCCCAGGTCGGCGCGGTGCCGCAGGTGCGGGGCGGTGGCCTTGAGGGCGACGGGGTACCCGAGGGCGGCGGCGGCCCGCGCGGCCTCGTCCGCGGTGGGCGCAGGGATGGCCCGGCGGGTGCGGATGCCGTAGCGGCCGAGCAGCTCGCAGGTCTCGTCGGTGCCGAGGGTCAGGCCCTGCCCGCGCGCGAGGAGCCCGCCGATCAGTTCCGCGGCGCCCTTCTCGTCGATGTCCTCGTACTCGGGCACCTTGCCGGCGTCGGCCGCCTCGCGCCGCCACTGGCCGTACTTCACCGCCTCCGCCAGCGCGCGCACGGCGCGTTCTGCGGCGGGGTAGGCGGGGATGAGATGTGTTCCCTCGGCCGGTTCCACGGCGGCGGGCACCGGCCGCGCGGCATCGGGGGCGTCGGTACGCGCGTAGGGGGCCGCTTCCGCGCGCGGGGCGGTGCTCGTCGCGGCGGACAGCGCCGTCGCGAGACCGCCGAGTTCCACGTGCACCACGAGCACCGGTTTGGCGGGGGCCGCCGCCGCGGCCGACCGCAGGGCCTCCGCGAGTTCCGCGTCCCCGGGCGACCTCTCCCCGATCGCCGGGATCGCCGTCACGACCACCGCGTCGCATGTCTCGTCGGCCAGTGCCCGGGCCAGCGCCGCGTGGAAGTCCCGGGCCGACGCCTCGGTCGTCAGGTCCAGCGGCGGCAGTGGACGCAGCCCTTCCGAGAGACAGGCGTCGTACGTCAGCAGGCCCAGCGACTCGGAGTTGCCGAGGATCGCCACCCGCGGGCCCGTGGGCAGCGGCTGCCGGGCGAGCAGCAGGCCCGCGTCGACCAGTTCGGTGATGGTGTCCACGCGGATCACGCCGGCCTGGCGCAGCAGCGCCGACACCGTCGCGTGGGGCAGCCGGGTCGCCTGTACGGCGTGCCCCTGCGGGGCGGAACCCGCGCCCTGGACGACGACCAGGGGCTTGGCGGCCGCGGTGCGCCGCGCCAGCCGGGTGAACTTGCGCGGGTTGCCGATGGATTCCAGGTACATCAGGGCGACGTCCGTGTCGGGGTCGTCGTACCAGTACTGGAGGACGTCGTTGCCCGAGACGTCCGCGCGGTTGCCGGAGGAGACGAAGGTGGACACGCCGGTGACGCCGGTGACGCCGCCACCACGCCGGTGCAGGCGGGACAGCAGGGCGATACCGATGGCGCCGGACTGGGCGAACAGGCCGATCCGGCCGGGTCGCGGCATCTCCGGGGCCAGCGAGGCGTTCAGCCGCACCTGCGGGGAGGTGTTGATGACGCCGAAGGCGTTCGGACCGATGATCCGCATGCCGTACGCGCGCGCGTGCCGGACGAGTTCGCGCTGGCGCTCGCGACCGTCGGGACCGCTCTCGGCGTACCCGGCGGACAGGACCACGAGTCCCTGCACGCCGTGCTCACCGCACTCGGCGACGGCCTCGGGGACCTGTTCCGCCGGGACGGCGACGACCGCGAGGTCGACGGGCGCCGCGATGTCGCGCACCGAGCGGTGGGCGGGCACCCCGTCCAGTTCCTTCAGGTCCTCGGGGAAAGCCTTGTTCACGGCGTACAGCCGCCCGGTGAAGCCCGCCTCGCGCAGGTTGCCCAGGACGCTGCGCCCTACGCCGCCGGGGGTGCGGCCGGTGCCGACGACCGCCACGGAGCCGGGCGCCAGCAGCCGTCCGACCGAGTGCGCCTCGGCGCGCTGTTCCCGCGCGCGCTGCACGGCGAGGGAGCGCTCCGTGGGTTCGAGGCCGAACTCCAGGTGGACGACGCCGTCCTCGAAGCTGCGCTTCTGGGTGTAGCCGGCGTCCGTGAACACCTTGATCATCTTGTTGTTGGCGGGGAGCACTTCGGCGGCGAAGCGGCGGATGCCCCGTTCGCGCGCCACGGCCGCGATGTGCTCCAGCAGCGCGGAGGCGACGCCCCTGCCCTGATGGGCGTCCTGGACGAGGAACGCGACCTCGGCCTCGTCGGCCGGCGCCGAGGCGGCCATGCCGTCGGCACCAATGCGGTCATAGCGTACGGTGGCGATGAACTCGCCGCCGACCGTGGCCGCGAGTCCCACCCGGTCCACGAAGTCGTGGTGCGTGAAGCGGTGGACGTCCTTGTCGGACAGGCGCGGGTAGGGCGCGAAGAACCGGTAGTACTTCGACTCGTCCGAAACCTGCTCGTAGAAGCTGACCAGGCGCTCGGCGTCATCAACGGTGATGGGGCGGATGCGCGCGGTGCCGCCGTCGCGCAGCACCACGTCGGCCTCCCAGTGGGCGGGGTACTCGTGCCGGTCCGACGCGCTCTGCATGGGGCCAGAGTACGGCTCGCGTACGACAACGGCGCGAGGCAGTCTGTGGAGGACGTACGTCGGATCGAGGCCGCGATCCGACCACCACGTCGGGCGGGGAGCACGCACCCCCTCCCTCACACGCTTCACGTGTGGAACACTGGTCTAGACAACCTGAACACTGAAGGGCAGCATCACATGGCTGAGCGCCGCGTCAACGTCGGCTGGGCCGAGGGCCTTCACGCCCGCCCCGCTTCCATCTTCGTCCGGGCCGCCACGGCCGCAGGTATCCCGGTGACGATCGCCAAGGCCGACGGCAACCCCGTCAACGCGGCCTCCATGCTGGCCGTTCTCGGCCTGGGCGCCCAGGGCGGCGAGGAGATCGTCCTCGCCTCCGAGGCCGACGGCGCGGACGCCGCTCTCGACCGGCTGGCGAAGCTGGTCGCCGAGGGTCTCGAGGAGCTCCCCGAGACCGTCTGAGCGCTCGGCCCTCGCCGCGCCTGAACCGGCCGCCGCTCTCGCGGACACGGTCGGCGGCATAGGGGCGATCGACCGACGATCGGGGTGTCCGTCGCCTTCGAGGCGCCGTTCCGCCAATCCTGAAGGGCTCGTCCGAATTATCGGGCGAGCCCTTCGTATTTCCCGTTGCCGGGCAGCGGAAATAATCCCCCGAGAATTATCCCCTCTTTGTATACGGCCCTCGTGTTAATGCCGCAGACCCGTCATGTTTACGGGAGGTTGCGAAGTCCTCACACGGTCGGCGCGTTCGGTGCCGCCGGAAAAGCGCAACCGGTGCGCGGACGTCGCGCGCTCGGTGTGCAGCGCCGTGATCGCCCGCGCCCGCTCGCCGTCGCCACGCGCCACCGCGTCCACGATCGCGCCGTGCTCCGCCCAGGACTCCACGGGGTCGGCCGGCGCCTCCACCGCGTACATCCAGGCGATCTTGTGGCGCAGCTGGGTGAGCATCGACGTCAGGGCGTGGCTTCCGGAGGACTGGGCGAGCGTCTCGTGGAACCAGCCGCCCAAGGAGCGCAGGTCGTCGCTGTTGCCCCGCCTGGCCCGCTCCTGGCCCAGCCGGACCAGTCCGCGCAGCACCTTCAGGTGGGCCTCGGTGCGCCGCTGGGCGGCCCGGGAGGCACCGAGCGGCTCCAGGAGCATCCGCATCTCCAGCAGGTCCGCCGCCTCCTGCTCGGTCGGCTCCGCGACGCACGCGCCCGCGTGCCGCCGGGTGACGACGAAGCCCTCGGCCTCCAGCGTGCGCAGCGCCTCGCGCACGGGGACGCGGGAGACTCCGTAGCGGCGGGCCAGGAGTTCCTCGGTGAGGCGGCTGCCGCGCTCGTAGACACCCGAGACGATGTCGTCCCGAATGGCCGTGCACACCGAGTGCGCCGGAATACGCATGACGGACCTCCGCCTTAATCCCCGTGAAACGTCGACGATTGACGTGTGTTCCGTGACTCTATTGCAATGAGCGGGAATTTCCGATGGCGGTCCGGAATCCAGGCATATTTTTTGGACAGCAGAGGCCCGAAAACGGCGAAAGCCCCGGCCGCGAGGGCCGGGGCAGGACGATCTGTCGCCGTGGGTCGTCAGATGTTCACGCCGTGGTTGCGGAGGTAGGCGACCGGGTCGATGTCCGAGCCGTACTCCGCGGTGGTGCGGGCCTCGAAGTGCAGATGCGCGCCGGTGACGTTGCCGGTGGCGCCCGACAGGGCGATCCGCTGGCCCGGGGTGACCTGCTGGCCCACCGACACCTCGATGGACGACAGGTGACCGTACTGGGTGTACGTCCCGTCGTTCATCTTGATGACGATCTGGTTGCCGTACGCCCCGCCCCAGCCGGCCTCGACGACGGTGCCCAGACCGACCGCGTGCACGGTGGTGCCGCTGGACGCGTGGAAGTCGATGCCGGTGTGACTGCCGGAGGACCACAGGGAACTGCTGGCCTGGTAGCTGGTCGACACGTAGGAGCCGGTGATCGGCGAGACGAAGGTGTTGAGGCGCTTGCGCTCGGCCTCACGGGCCGCACGCACGCGTGCCTCGCGCTCCTCCACGGCCTTCTTGGCGGCGGCCTGCCGGGCGGCCTCCTCGAACGCCGCGTGCTTCTGCACGGCGACCTGGTCGTCGACCTGCTCCGCGACGGCCTCGGAGGCGGTGACGACGGGGATCAGCCCGGTCTGCTCGGGGCTGGGCTCGGCGGCGAGGGCCGGGGTGGCGGCGACGGTGGCCATCACGCCGGTGGTGGTGAGCGCCGCGACGCCCGCCGCGCGAGCGGTGGTCCGCTGCATCCGGCCGGGACGACGGTGCTTGCCGGGCGCGCAGGTGAACGCCATGAAGTCGGGTGTGTCCTTTCCTTCCTTCTCGCCTACCGGGTTAGCTGACGGGTTCGGAGCAGGAAGGTCTCCTACGGACCCCCTCGCGATCACGCGCGGGCGTCCGATTCACCCCAGGGACTTCACATGGGTCCCCGGCTCCCCTGGCTCGCGCCGTACGGGGACTCGGCGATGACTGTCCGGTGCCGCGGCTGCGGCGCACTGCCTGACGAACAGTCCGGATGACGCTAAGCCGCAGGGGTTTCAATCCTCAAACGGATCCCGGTTTTTGTAGCGCATGCCACAGGGCAGACGGGCAACCTCCGCATCAATTCGGACATACGACGGCCCTGGTGACGCTTCCGTCGACCAGGGCCCCCGTGTGCGTGCGCCGTTGCCGGACCTACTCGGCGGACACCACCTTCACCTCGCCGATGCCGAGGGCCTCGACCGGCTCCTTGATCTGGGCCGCGTCACCGACGAGGACGGTCACCAGGCGGTCCACCGGGAAGGCGTTCACGGCCGCCGCGGTGGCCTCCACCGTGCCGGTCGCGGCCAACTGCTGGTACAGCGTGGCCTGGAAGTCGTCGGGCAGGTGCTGCTCGACCTGGTCGGCCAGCGTGCCGGCGACGGCCGCGGCGGTCTCGAACTTCAGCGGGGCCACACCGACCAGGTTCTGCACGGCGACGTCGCGCTCGGCGTCGGTCAGCCCCTCGGCGGCGAGGGTGCGCAGCACCTTCCACAGGTCGTCCAGGGCGGGACCGGTGTTCGGGGTGTCGACGGAGCCGCTGATGGCGAGCATCGCGGCGCCCGAGCCGTCCGGGGCGGACCGCAGGACCTGTCCGAAGGCGCGGACGCCGTAGGTGTAGCCCTTCTCCTCGCGCAGGACACGGTCCAGCCGGGAGGTGAGGGTGCCACCGAGGCAGTACGTGCCGAGCACCTGCGCGGGCCACACGCGGTCGTGCCGGTCGGCGCCGATACGGCCGATCAGCAACTGCGTCTGTACGGCGCCGGGACGGTCCACGATGACGACGCGTCCGGTGTCGTCGGCGGTCACCGGCGGCACGGGCCGCGGCTGGGCCGAGGAGCCCGTCCAGGCGCCCAGGGTGTCGCCGAGGAGCTCCTCCAGCGCGACGCCGGTGAGGTCGCCGACGACCACGGCGGTGGCCGTGGCGGGACGGACGTGCTTCTCGTAGAAGGCGCGTACCGCGGCGGAGTCGATCTTCTCGACCGTCTCCGCGGTGCCCTGGCGCGGGCGCGACATCCGCGCGGTGGCCGGGAACAGCTCCTTGGAGAGCTCCTTGGCGGCACGCCGGGAGGGGTTGGCCAGCTCGTGCGGGATCTCGTCCAGCCGGTTCCGGACGAGGCGCTCGATCTCGCTGTCGGCGAACGCGGGGGCCCTGAGCGCGTCGGCGAGCAGACCGAGGCCCTTGGGCAGGCGCGAGGCCGGCACTTCGAGGCTCAGCCGGACGCCGGGGTGATCGGCGTGCGCGTCCAGGGTGGCACCGCAGCGCTCCAGTTCGGCGGCGAACTCCTCGGCCGAGTGCTTGTCGGTGCCCTCGGAGAAGGCCCGCGCCATGATCGTGGCGACGCCGTCCAGGTCGGCCGGTTCGGCGTCCAGGGGCGCGTCGAGGAGGATCTCGACGGCGACGACCTGCTGGCCGGGACGGTGGCAGTGCAGCACGGTCAGGCCGTTGGACAGCGCGGTGCGCTCGGGCGCCGGGAACGCCCACGGCTTGGCCTCGCCCGCCCGGGGCTGGGGGTGGAAGTCCATCGTGGCGAGCTCGGTCACCGGGCCGCCTCCTCGTTCTCGTCCTGGTCGGCGGGGGCTTCGGCGGCGGTCGGCTCGTAGACGAGCACCGCGCGGTTGTCGGGGCGCAGGCGGGCCTTGGCGATCTCCTGCACCTCCTCGGGCGTCACGTCCAGCACGCGCTGGACGGCGGTGAGGGCGAGCTGCGGGTCGCCGAACAGGACGGCGTACCGGCACAGTTCGTCGGCGCGCCCGGCGACCGTGCCGAGCCGGTCGAGCCACTCGCGCTCCAACTGCGCCTGGGCACGCTCCATTTCCTCGGCCGTGGGCCCCTCCTCGGCGAACCGGGCGAGCTCCTCGTCGATGGCGGCCTCGATGACGGGCACCTCGACGTCACCGGACGTCTTCACGTCCAGCCAGCCCAGGGAGGGCGCTCCGGCCAGCCGCAGCAGACCGAAGCCGGCCGCGACGGCCGTACGGTCGCGGCGCACGAGCCGGTTGTAGAGGCGGGAGGACTCGCCGCCGCCGAGGACGGTGAGCGCCAGGTCGACGGCGTCGCACGCGCGCGTGCCGTCCTCGGGCAGCCGGTAGGCGGCCATCAGCGCACGGGCCGGCACCTCCTCCTCGACGATCTCGCGCAGCTGCTCGCCGATGACGTCGGGCAGCCCGCCGTCACGGGGGGCGGGCTTGCCGTCGTGGCCGGGGATGGAGCCGAAGTACTTCTCGACCCAGGCGAGGGTCTGCTCCGGGTCGATGTCACCCACCACGGAGAGGACCGCGTTGTTGGGCGCGTAGTACGTGCGGAAGAACGCGCGCGCGTCCTCCAGCGTCGCCGCGTCCAGGTCGGCCATCGAGCCGATCGGCGTGTGGTGGTACGGGTGGCCGTCCGGGTAGGCGAGAGCGGTCAGCTTCTCGAAGGCCGTGCCGTAGGGGACGTTGTCGTAGCGCTGGCGGCGCTCGTTCTTGACGACGTCGCGCTGGTTCTCCATCGACTCGTCGTCCAGCGCGGTGAGCAGCGAGCCCATGCGGTCGGCCTCCAGCCAGAGCGCGAGCTCCAGCTGGTGGGTGGGCATGGTCTCGAAGTAGTTCGTGCGCTCGAAGCTGGTGGTGCCGTTGAGCGACCCGCCCGCCCCCTGGACGAGCTCGAAGTGGCCGTTGCCCTTGACCTGGCCCGATCCCTGGAACATCAGGTGCTCGAAAAGGTGAGCAAGACCGGTACGCCCCTTGACTTCGTGGCGTGAACCGACGTCGTACCAGAGGCACACCGCCGCGACCGGGGTCAGGTGGTCCTCCGAGAGCACCACGCGCAGGCCGTTGGCCAGACGGTGCTCGGTCGCTGTCAGGCCCCCGGAGCCTGCCTGGGCTGTGGCCGTGTGACCCATGGGCATGTACGTCCCTTCCGATCGCGGACGCGGTCGTCGAAACCGCGGTTTTCCTGCCGGTCCTGCCACTGTATGCAAGCGTGCGGACGGTCGGCGAAGTTCCCGGACGACATACGCCGAGAGCGAGATCGCGTAGCCTGCGGGCAGCCGTGGAGGAGATGCCTCTGCGTGCGGGCCGGACGGCCGACGCCGGGTCCTCGCCCGCGCTGTCAGTGCCACGGTCCACAATGGTCCGCGTCAGATCCCGTATCACGCCCCAGCAAGGAGCCGGCAGCGATGGCCCGCCGCAGCACGAAGACCCCGCCGCCCGACGACTCGTACGAGGAGCGGATCCTCGACATCGACGTCGTCGACGAGATGCAGGGCTCCTTCCTCGAGTACGCGTACTCGGTCATCTACTCCCGCGCCCTGCCGGACGCCCGTGACGGCCTCAAGCCGGTGCACCGCCGCATCGTCTACCAGATGAACGAGATGGGCCTGCGCCCGGAGCGCGGCTATGTGAAGTGCGCCCGGGTCGTCGGCGAGGTCATGGGCAAGCTGCACCCGCACGGCGACGCGTCGATCTACGACGCCCTGGTGCGGATGGCCCAGCCCTTCTCGATGCGGGTGCCGCTGGTCGACGGCCACGGCAACTTCGGCTCGCTGGGCAACGACGACCCGCCGGCCGCCATGCGGTACACCGAGTGCCGCCAGGCCCAGGCGACGAGCCTGATGACGGAGTCGATCGACGAGGACACGGTCGACTTCTCGCCCAACTACGACGGCCAGGAGCAGGAGCCGGTGGCGCTGCCCGCCGCCTTCCCGAACCTGCTGGTCAACGGCGCGTCCGGGATCGCGGTCGGCATGGCCACGAACATGCCGCCGCACAACCTGGGCGAGGTCATCGCCGCCGCCCGCCACCTGATCCGCTATCCCGGCGCGGATCTGGACGCCCTGATGAAGTACGTTCCGGGCCCCGACCTGCCGACCGGCGGCCGGATCGTCGGTCTCTCCGGCATCAGGGACGCCTACGAGAACGGCCGCGGCACGTTCAAGATCCGCGCCACGGTGGCGGTGGAGACCGTCACGGCCCGCCGCAAGGGCCTGGTGATCACCGAACTGCCCTTCACGGTCGGGCCCGAGAAGGTCATCGCCAAGATCAAGGACCTGGTCGGCTCGAAGAAGATCCAGGGCATCGCCGACGTCAAGGACCTCACGGACCGCGCGCACGGCCTGCGTCTGGTCATCGAGATCAAGAACGGCTTCGTGCCGGAGGCGGTCCTCGAGCAGCTGTACAAGCTGACGCCGATGGAGGAGTCCTTCGGCATCAACAACGTGGCACTGGTCGACGGCCAGCCGCTCACGCTGGGCCTCAAGGAGCTGCTGGAGGTCTACCTCGACCACCGATTCACCGTGGTGCGCCGCCGCAGCGAGTTCCGCCGCGGCAAGCGCCGTGACCGGCTGCACCTGGTGGAGGGCCTGCTGACGGCGCTCGTCGACATCGACGAGGTCATCCGGCTGATCCGCTCCAGCGACAACAGCGCCGAGGCGAAGCAGCGCCTGATGGATCGGTTCTCGCTGTCGGAGATCCAGACCCAGTACATCCTGGACACCCCGCTGCGCCGGCTCACCAAGTACGACCGCATCGAGCTGGAGGCGGAGAAGGAGAAGCTCAACGAGGAGATCGCCGAGCTGACCCGGATCCTGGACTCGGACGCGGAGCTGCGCAAGCTGGTCTCGGCCGAACTGGCCTCGGTGGCGAAGAGGTTCGGCACCGAGCGGCGTACGGTCCTGCTGGAGTCGTCGGGAACCACGGCCGCCGCCGTACCCCTCCAGGTCGCGGACGACCCGTGCCGTGTCCTGCTGTCCTCCACGGGCCTGCTGGCCCGCACGGCGAACGGCGAGCCGTTCGCGGAGAACGCCGAGGACGCCGAGGACGGTGGCGGCAAGCGCACCAAGCACGACGTGATCGTCTCCGCCGTGTCGGCCACCGCGCGCGGGGAGATCGGCGCGGTCACCTCCTCGGGCCGTCTGCTGCGGATCAACGTCGTGGATCTGCCGCAGCTCCCGGACACGGCCTCGGCGCCGAACCTCTCGGGCGGCGCCCCCCTGGCGGAGTTCGTCTCCCTGGAGGGCGACGAGACGGTGATCTGCCTGACCACGCTCGACGAGTCGTCCCCGGGCCTGGCCATCGGCACGGCGCAGGGCGTCGTCAAGCGGGTCGTGCCCGACTACCCGACCAACAAGGACGAGCTGGAGGTCATCACCCTCCGGGACGGCGACCGGATCGTCGGCGCCGTCGAACTGCGGACCGGCGAGGAGGATCTGGTCTTCATCACCGACGACGCCCAGCTGCTGCGCTATCAGGCCTCGCAGGTGCGTCCGCAGGGCCGCGCGGCGGGCGGTATGGCGGGCATCAAGCTCACCGAGGGCGCCAAGGTGATCTCGTTCACCGCCGTGGACCCGGCCGTCGACGCGGTGGTCTTCACGATCGCGGGCTCGCGCGGCACCCTGGACGACTCCGTCCAGACGACCGCCAAGCTCACCCCGTTCGACCAGTACCCGCGCAAGGGCCGTGCCACGGGCGGTGTGCGCTGCCAGCGGTTCCTGAAGGGCGAGGACTGCCTGTCCCTGGCCTGGGCGGGTCCCGTCCCGGCCAAGGCGGCGCAGAAGAACGGCCTGCCGGCCGAGCTGCCGGAGATGGACCCGCGCCGTGACGGCTCGGGCGTGTCCCTGACGAAGACGGTCTCGGTGGTGGCGGGGCCGGTCTAGGCCTCGGGCCCGGACTCGGGCTCCGGCTCCGGCTCCGGCTCCGGCTCCTGGAACGCCTCGTCGTCGGGAGCCATGACGTAACGCAGGATGCCCCACATGCCGTGCTCGTCGGCGTGTGGGGCGTCGTCCTCGCACGCCTCGAGTTCCTTGCCGAGCGCGGCGGCGTCGATGCCGGAGCCGATGAGGACGAGCTGGGTCAGCCGGGGCTCGGCGGCCGGCCAGGGCTCCGGGTAGAAGCGGAGAAAGCGCCCGACGGCGTGCACGGCGTACCGGTTGGCCGGGTCGTGCGGACCGAGGTCGACGTACCCCTTGATCCGGTACAGCCCCTCCGGCCGGCTGTCGAGGAACTCCATCAACCGGCGCGGTGCCAGGGGCACTTCGGAGGTGAAGGAGACGCTGTCGTAGGCGCTGTGGAGGTGGTCCGCGTGGTCGCCCCCGGAGCGGTCGTGCAGGTCGTCGAAGGAGAGCTGGCCGACCCGCTCCTCGCTGGGCCTGCAGTCGAAGAGGAACGCGGGGTCGACACGGCCGTAGGTGGCGGGGACGACGGCGGCACGGTCGGTGAGGGAGCGGACGAGTCCGAGGATCCGGTCGGGGTCGGGCGTGCGGTCGAGTTTGTTCACCACGACGAGGTCGGCGAGGGCCAGGTGGCGGTCGATCCCGGGGTGCTTCGCCCGGGTCTCGTCGAACTCGGCGGCGTCGACGACTTCGACGAGACCGCCGTAGACGATGCCGGGATGCTCACTGGCCAGCACCATGCGCACGAGTTCCTCGGGCTCGGCGAGACCGCTGGCCTCGATGACGATGACATCGATGCCGACGGCCGGATCGGCGAGCCGTTCGAGGTACACGTCGAGTTCACCGGCGTCGACGGCGCAGCACAGACAGCCGTTGCCGAGGGAGACGGTGGAGTCGCCGAGCGCGCCGGCCACGGCCATGGCGTCGATCTCGATGGCGCCGAAGTCGTTCACGATCGCCCCGATGCGGCTGCCTCCGCTGCGGTGCAGGAGATGGTTGAGCAGGGTCGTCTTGCCGGAACCGAGGAATCCGGCGAGAACGACGACCGGGATCTGCTGCGGACTGCGGCTCTGCGACACGTGCGACCTTTCCGAGACCTACGCGTGCACCGGCGCACGGCCCGCGCGCGTACGGGGACTGAATGCCGCCCCAGGATACGAGCCGTGGTAATCACCGCGGAGTGAACGATTGTTAGCAGCATGCGCGGGGCAGACGTTGGGCAAGGCGCCCTGGCGTGCGACCCTCGCTTCCCTCCGTGCGCCTCCCCTCCGCCTCCCCCGCCGATCAGAGCCGCTCGGCACTCTGGGAGACGGCAAGCGCCGCCCACCGCTCGCCGGTCCCCGTCACGTCCACCCGCACCCCGACGACCGGCGCACGGCCGCTCGATCGGGGGTTTTTGACATGGCCACACAGAGGTTTGGGGTACACGGACTCGGTGCCGTCGCCGCCGCGGCGGCGGGCATGGCCGCGGGTGCCCTGGTCACCATGGCGGTACAGCGCCATGCACTGGAGACACTGCGGGTACGACTGGAACATCTGGAGCGGACCGCCCACTCCCAGCAGCACACCGATCTGGCCAACCAGCAGCGCCTCCACTGGGAATTGCTGAGCAAAGCCATCGACGACCCCGAACTGGCGGAAGTGCTGGACCTCTACGAGGCTCCGGTTTCCACCAAGCAGCGGCGCCAGTACCTCTACGCCAATGCCCTCTACACGAACGCACTGTTTTATTACCGGATAGGCAACATCTCCCGCGAGGAGTTCTTCGGGTACATTCGCGGCATTCTCCAGAACCCTGTGGTACGGGAGTACTGGTACGCCACGAAACATCAGCGGGCGACCATTGCCGACGGCTCGGACGAAGCGGAACTCGGCCGTATGGTGGACGAACTCCTCACGCAACTCGAGGAGTCGGACGCCGACGAATGGTGGGTGGTGGGAGAGCCGCCGGGTCCGTGAAGTCCCACCGGCCCTCGGCGCACTCCGTCAGCCGGAGGGCTCACACTCCGGGGCTCGCACCCCCTCCTGCGGAATCACACCCTCGGCCCATTACGAAAGGGTCAAGACGGCCGTTAGGTGGGTCGTCAGGGAGTTGACTCGCGCTTGATCGCGTAGAGGACCCCACCCAGATCGTCGCCTACGCCGCCGGATGACGAGCGACCCCACAGGGCCCGTCTTGCACCGCGCAGTCGTCGTGCGCAAACCAATCGGACCCGAGGAAGCAACAGTGAGTCAGATCATCCGTCGGATCGGTGCATCTCCGCGCGCTCGCGGAAGCGTGAGCGGAGCAAATTGCCCCGATATTTTCGAACTTGCCGATGGTAATTTCGCCGTTATCGGTACGGATGCCACGGATTCACTGGACCCGGACCTCCCCTCCGACGCCTCACGCGGTGACCACGAGAGAATTGTCGTCATCACCCGAGAGACCCTGATTCGCGCGAAGGCCGATATTCCGGACCTTTAGGCTCTTCCAAGAGGAGGGCCCGACCACCGGCCCGGCCGTGCTGCCGGGCCTTCCTCGCACCCGCGCGTTCCCGACGCGCTTTCAGGCCACCGCCGGCACCTCGACCGGCGCCCCCGGCCCCACATACCGCGCGACCGAGCGGATGATCTTCGAGTCCTCCGCCTGCTCCAGGATGTTGGCGCTCCAGCCCACCATCCGCGCCGCCGCGAAGGTCGGGGTGAACATCTCGCGCGGCAGCCCGCAGAGCTCCATGACCACGCCGGCGTAGAACTCCACGTTCGTGTGCAGTTCCCGGCCCGGCTTCAGCTCGGCGAGGATCGCCTCGACGTGTCGCTCCACCTCGACGGCGAACTCGACTCGCGGGCCTCCGAATCGCCGGGCGATCTCGCGGAGCATGCGCGAACGCGGGTCCTCCGTGCGGTAGACGGCGTGACCGAAGCCCATGATGCGCTCACCGGCGAGGACCCGCTCACGGATCCAGGGATCGATGCGGTCCGGGGTACCGATCGCGTCCAGGGTGTCCAGGGCCCGGCTGGGCGCGCCACCGTGCAACGGCCCCGACAGCGCTCCCACCGCCCCCACGAGGCACGCGGCCACGTCCGCCCCGGTCGAGGCGATCACCCTGGCCGTGAAGGTTGACGCGTTGAAGCCGTGATCAATGGTGGAGATCAAGTATTGCTCGACCGCACGGGCCCGCTCCGGATCGGGCTCGGCCCCGGTCAGCATGTAGAGGTAGTTCGCCGCGTGGGGCAGGTCCCGGCGCGGCTCCACGGGGGCGAGACCGCGTCCCAGCCGGTACAGCGCCGTGAGCAGCGTGGGTACGGCCGCGGCGGCGGCGACCGTGTCCTCGCGGCGGCGTTCCGCGTCGATGTCGTACACCGGCCGGAACCCCTTCGCCGCACCCAGCAGCGACAGCGCCGTTCGCATCCCGGCCAGCGGGTTCGTGTCCGCGCCGGCCGCCGCCAGTGCGGGCAGGGCGGCGGACACCTCCTCGGGGAGCTTTCGCAGGGCGGTGGTCTCGGCGGCGAAGGCGGCGCTCCGGCGCGCGTCCGGCAGCGTCCCGTGGACCAGGAGGTGCCAGACGTCCTCGAAGCGACGGGTGCGCGCGAGATCCACGGCGGAGTACTGGCGGTAGTGGTAGAAGCCCTCACGCCCTCGGACGTCACCGACCTCCGTGTCGGCGACGACGACACCCGCGAGTCCCCGCGGCACATCGATGGATGAGGCTGCTGACAGATTGACGGACATGTTTTCCTCCCTGAACTTGATTCGACTGTCCATGCTTGACTTGATCTCTGTCAATATTGATTGAATCAATAGATCGGTCTTCTGGATACGGTGACCCCCATGCGCGATCAGGAACCCGGCCCCGGCCACCCCGAACGACGGCTGAGCACCAAGGAAGCCGCCGAGCTGCTCGGGGTGAAACCCGAGACCGTGTACGCGTACGTCAGCCGCGGTCAGCTGAGCAGCCGGCGCACACCCGCGGGCCGGGGCAGCACCTTCGACGCCAAGGAGGTCGAGGCGCTCGCTCGGCGCAACAGGCGGGAGAGCAGCGGGAGTCCGGGCTCCGGGGCGGAGCTGTCCGTCCGCACCCGCGTCACCCTCATCGACCAGGACCACTACTACTTCCGGGGGGTCAACGCGGTCGAACTGGCCTCCCGGCACTCCTACGAAGAGGTCGCGGAGTGGCTGTGGACCGGCCGGCTGCGGTCCGGTGTCACCTTCACCGCGCCCGACGCATCCGTCGAGGCCGCCCGCCGCGTCGTCGAGGCGCTGCCCGAACACACCGGTCCCACCGACCGGTTGCGGGTCGCCGCCGTGGCCGCCGCGGCCGCGGACCCGTTGCGGTTCGACCTGTCCGAGGACGCCGTGCTCGGCACCGCCCGCATCCTGATCCCCACCCTCGTGGCCGCGCTGCCCGCGAAGGTGCCCACGCACCGTGACGAAGGCCCGCTGGCCCAGCGGCTGTGGGGCCGGCTCAGCGGACGCCCCGCCGACAAGGCGCAGTTGCGCGCCCTCGACACGGCGCTCGGTCTGCTCGTCGACCACGACCTGGCGGCCTCGACGCTCGCGGTGCGGGTCGCCGCGTCGGCCCGCGCGCACGCCTACGCGGCTGTCTCGGCCGGACTGGGAGTGATTGAGGGCCCCCTGCACGGCGCGGCGGGGGGACTGGCCCACCGCCTGCTGCTCGAGGTGCTGGACATCGGCAGTGCCGCTCCGGTGATCGCCGAGGAGTTGCGCGCGGGCCGCCGCGTTCCCGGCCTCGGTCACCGGCTCTACGCCGGTGAGGATCCCCGCGCGCGTGCCCTGTTCGCCCTCCTGGAGGAGATCCCCGCTGCCGCGCCGGCCCTCGCCGCGGCCAGGGACATCGTGGCCACGACCGCGCGCCACGCGCCGCTGCACGCCAACGTGGACCTGGCACTCGCGGTCCTGACCGCGTCCTGCGGCATGGAGTCGTCGGCCAGTGAGACGATCTTCGCCGTCGCCCGTACGGCGGGCTGGATCGCCCACGCCCTGGAGGAGTACGGCGAACGCCCCCTGCGGATGCGCCCGAGCGGACACTACGTGGGCCCGAAGCCGCCCCAGCCGCTGCCGAAGCCGACGTAGGAAGCCCGCAAGCCGTCGCGAGCGGGCCCAGCCACGGCTCGGCCCGCCCTAAGGCTCGGCCCGCCCCACGGCGCGGCTCGCCCTACGGCTTGATCCGCCCCACGGCGCGGCTCGCCCTACGGCTTGATCCGCCCCACGGCTCGGGCGCCACCCGCTCAGGGCGCCACCCGCTCGGATCGACGAAACCGCTCCGACCAGGGACGGAGCCCGGTCCGACCCGGGAGCCACGCCCCTCGCGGCACGCGCACGCGTGCCCGCGCGGCCGAGCACCCGCCCCCGCCGGAAGTCGCGCTCGGGCAAGTCAGGTTAGGCTCACCTCTGTGAGTACGTGCGCGACCGTCTCGCGGGATCTCGACGAGCCCATCTCCGGAACCGCGGCCACGGCAACGACCTGGCTCCTGCTGGAGCAGCCCGGCCCCTGGGGTGCCGAAGCGCTGGTCTCGAGCCATCTGGACCCGGCCGTGGGCCGTGCCCTGGGTGCCGCCGCGCGGGGCACGGGCGTACGCGTCGCGCTCATCCGGCGCCCCGGGCGCCACGCGGACTTCGGCGCACCCCCGCTGCGACAGGTGTACGCGGCCCACACCGTCCCCGGACGCGTATGGCTGCGCAGCGCCACCACCCACGACCCACGTCAGCTGCTGGATCTCGACTTCGCCGCGCTCGGCGGGGGCGACCACCGCAGCTTCGACACCGCGCTGCGGGGCGGGCCCCACACCGGCGACCCGCTCGCCCTCGTGTGCACCAACGGCAAGCGTGACCGCTGCTGCGCGCTGCTGGGCCGTCCGCTGGCCGCGGAGCTCGCCGCATCGGGGGTGCGGGGCGCCTGGGAGGTCACTCATCTGGGGGGTCACCGCTTCTCCCCCACCCTGCTCGTCCTGCCGTACGGGTACGCCTACGGCCGCGCCGAGGCCCACACCGTCAAGGAGGTCCTGCACGGCGTCCGGGAGGGGCGAATCCTCGCGGAGGGGTGCCGCGGGTGTTCGGCCTGGGAGCGGCCTGGCCAGGCGGCGGAGCTGGCGGTCCGCTCGGCGACCGGCGAGGACGCCGCGGAGGCGCTGAGCGTGGTCCGGACCTCGGGCGACGCACCGCGCTGGGAGGTGACGGTCGCCCACCTGGACGGGCGCCACTGGCAGGTCGTCGTCGTCCAGGGCGCCTCGCTGCCGCCCCGGCCGGAGAGCTGCGGCGCGTCGGTCCTCGGTTCACCTGGGCGGATGGACGTGGTGGCGGTGCGCGAGCTGGCGGGAACGGCGCTGGTGGGCTGACGCTCCTACGGACACGCTCCGGCCGCACCCCGCGCGGACACGAACGAATCGTTTCCTCTTGAGTCGGTCAAGAGATCCACCTCACCCACCCCTACGGCTGCTCCTGTCCACCCACGTACCGTCTTGGGTATGAGCCCCACTCCCCCCGCCCGCCGCCTGCGCCTCGGAATGCCGCGGCGCATGTTCTCGCAGGTGCTGCTCATGCAGCTGACGATCGCCGCGGGAGTCGTGGTGCTCGCGACCGGTCTCTTCCTCGCGCCGCTCAGCGACCAGCTGGACGACCAGGCGATGCGCCGCGCCCTCGCCATCGCGCAGACCACCGCTGCGGTGCCGCAGATCGCCGAGGACCTCCGGGACACCCCGCCGTCCGTCGACGGGCCGGTGCAGCGGGAGGCCGAACGGATCCGCCGTGCCAGCGGCGCCGAGTACGTGGTGGTGATGGACCTGCACGGCACCCGCTGGTCGCACACCGACCCCGGGCAGGTGGGTGGCCATGTGTCGACGGACCCGAGTCAGGCCCTGGCCGGTAGGGACGTCATGGAGATCGACAGCGGCACCCTGGGACGCTCGGCCCGCGGCAAGGTGCCCCTGCGCGACGGCGACGACAAGATCATCGGCGCGGTCTCGGTCGGCATCGAGTACGACAGTGTGCGCGCCCGCCTGATCCACGCGATCCCCGGGCTGTTCGCCTACGCCGGCGGCGCCCTCGCGGTGGGCGCGCTGGCCGCCTGGCTGATCTCCCGGCGGGTCCAGCGGCAGACCCGCGACCTGGCCTTCTCGGACATCTCGGCACTGCTGGCCGAGCGCGAGGCGATGTTGCACGGCATCCGGGAAGGCGTCGTCGCCCTGGACCGCGTCGGCCGCGTCCGGCTGCTCAACGACGAGGCCCAGCGTCTCCTCGGCATCGGGGAGGAGGCGGTGGGCGGCTCTCCGGACGAGGCGCTCGGCGGGGGACGTACGGCCGATGTCCTGGCGGGCCGGGTGACCGGCACGGACCTGATCGCCGTGCGCGGCCAGCGCGTGCTGGTAGTCAACCGCATGCCGACCGACGACGGCGGCGCCGTGGCCACCCTGCGCGACCGCACCGAGCTGGAGCAGCTCGGGCGCGAGCTCGACTCGACGCACGGCCTCATCGACGCGCTGCGCGCCCAGGACCACGAGCACGCCAACCGGATGCACACGCTGCTGGGTCTGCTCGAACTGGAGATGTACGACGACGCGGTGGAGTTCGTCGGGGAGGTGGTCGGTGATCACCGGGCGACGGCGGAACAGGTGACCGAGAAGATCGAGGACCCGCTGCTCGCCGCCCTGCTGGTGGGCAAGGCGACCGTCGCGGCCGAGCGCGGTGTCGCCCTGTGGGTCTCCGACCGCACCCGCCTGCCCGACCGCCTCATCGACCCGCGCGGGCTGGTCACCGTCGTCGGCAACCTCGTGGACAACGCGCTCGACGCCGTCGCGGGCACACCGCACGCGCGCGTGGAGGTCGAACTGCGCGCGGAGGGCCGTACGGCGGTCCTGCGGGTGCGGGACACGGGCCCGGGCATCCCGGTCGAGCAGCGTGAGTTGATCTTCACCGAGGGCTGGTCGACGAAGAAGCCGCCGGCACACGGCAAGCGTGGCATAGGGCTCTCCCTGGTGCGCAGGCTCGCCGAGCGGCAGGGCGGCCACGCCACGGTGGACGAAGCGAGCGGTGGGGGCGCCGAGTTCACCGTCGTCCTGCCCGAGGCACTCACCGAGCCCGACCCGGCCCCCGCCCTGACCGCACCCGCGCGGAGCACCACCGAGGAGGAATCGCGATGATCGAGGTCCTCGTCGTGGACGACGACACCAGGGTCGCCCAGGTCAACGCCGCCTACGTGGAGAAGGTGCCGGGTTTCCACGTCGCCGGCGAGGCCCACAGCGCGGCCGAGGCGCTGCGCCAGCTGGAGCTGCTGCCCCGCCTCGACCTCGTCCTGCTGGACCACTACCTGCCCGACGAGACGGGTCTCGAGGTCGTCCAGGAGATGCGCCGGCGTGGCCACCAGACCGACGTGATCATGGTGACGGCCGCCCGGGACGTCACGACGGTGCAGGCGGCGATGCGCCAGGGCGCCCTTCAGTACCTGGTGAAGCCGTTCGCCTTCGCGGGCCTGCGCGCCAAGCTGGAGGCGTACGCCGAGCTGCGCCGCACGCTGGACGGCGGCGGAGAGGCCGAACAGGCCGATGTTGACCGCATCTTCGGCGCGCTTTCCGCCTCCTCGGAACCCGGTCTGCCCAAAGGGCACTCCCCCACGACCGCGGAACTCGTACGCCGGTCCCTGATCAACGCCGAGGGGCCACTGTCGGCCCAGGAGATCGCCGACCTGACCGGGGTGAGCCGCCAGACCGCCCAGCGCTACCTGAAGCTCCTGGAGCGCACGGGGCGAGCCCGGCTGACGCTCAAGTACGGCGACGCGGGCCGCCCGGAACACCGTTACGTGTGGGCGACCCGCGCCTGAGGGCACGGCCCTCGGGGGCGGGGGGGGAGGAACCGTGCCCCTCCTGGGATACGGATTCCGCCCCGCCGTCCGCTCGACCGTCAGCCCACCGCTTTCTCGACGAACTCGGTCGTGTAGGTCCGGCTCAGGTCGACGTCGGCGTTCTGGATGGTGGGATTGAATGCCTTGAGGACCTTCTCGACGGTCTCGGGGCCGTTCTCGGGCATCACGCCGTCCTTGGTGAACATCGGCAGGGTGTTCTTGATGGCCACCGAGTACAGCAGCTTGTTCCCCTGGGAGTAGTCCGTCGGCATCTTCTCGGCGATCTCGGCCGCGCTGTGGGTGGACATCCACTTGAGCGTCTTGACGAATGCATTGGCCAACTTCTGGACGGTGTCCTTGTGACTGTTGACCCAGTCCGCCTGCATGTACAGGCTTGACGACGGATACGGTCCGCCGAGCGCCTCCTCGGAGCCCTGCGGGGTGCGCATGTCGAGCAGGACCTTGCCGGCCTTCTTGTCCAGGATGGTCGCCACGGTCGGGTCGGTCGTCATACCGCCGTCGATGGCTCCCTGCTGGAGCGCGGCGATGAAGGTCGGCCCCGCGCCCACCGCGACCGGAGTGAACTCGCTGACCTTCACGCCGTTCTTGACCGCGAGGTACTTGGTGAGGAAGTCGGTCGAGGAGCCGAGCCCCGTGACGCCGAGTTTTCTGCCCTTGAAGTCCTTGGGCGAGGTGATGTCACCCTCTGCCTCGGTGGACACGATCTCCACCTCGCCGGGCGCGTGCGAGAACTGCACGACGGACTCCACCTCCTTGCCCTTCACCTGGAGGTCGAGGGTGTGGTCGTAGAAGCCGACGGCTCCCTGCACCTGGCCGGAGACGAGCGCCGTCTCGGCCTGGACACCGGCCGGCTCGCTCAGCATCTCCACGTCGAGCCCCTCGGCGTCGAAGTAGCCCAGGCGCTGGGTGAGCATGGCGGGCAGGTAGATGACCTTGTCCAGGCCACCGACCATGATCTTGACCTTGGTGCCCTTGCCGTCTCCCTTGCCGCCGGAGCCCGTGGAGGCGGTGCTCGTGGCGTCGTCGGCACAGGCGGTGAGCGAGGAGAGGGCGAGCAGGCCGGCGGCGGCCAGGGCCGTGTATCTGGCGGTTGTGCGCATGGCGGGTTCACGTCCTTGTGAGAGGGCGATGCGGGGTGGGGCTGGGGTGGGCGGAGGGCTGAGCTGGGGTGAGCGGGGGGGCTGGGGTGAGCGGGAGGCGGGGAACTGGCGACGGAAGGTCCGGGGGCCGCTTTCGCGGAACGCCTCCTCGGGGGATCGTTCAACGATCGGTCAGCTGTCGGAGCCCGTGGGTTTCCACCGGAAGATGCGGCGCTCGGCGAAGGTCAACAGCCCCTCCGCGACGAGGGCGACGACCGCGAGGATGACCATCGCGGCATACACACCCGCCGCGTTGAACGTGCCCTGCGACTGCGCGACGAGCAGCCCGATGCCCTTGGTCGCGCCGATGTACTCACCGACGATGGCGCCGATCAGGGCGAAGCCGAAGCTCACGTGGAGGCTGGTGAAGATCCACGAGGTGGCGGACGGAACGACCACCTGGAGCGTCACCCTTCGGTCGCTCGCGCCGAGGATGCGCGCGTTGGCGACGAGGTTGCGGTCCACCTCGCGGGCGCCCTGGAAGGCGTTGAAGAAGACCGGGAAGAACACCAGGACGACGGCCGAGGCGACCTTGGAGGCGGGGCCGAGGCCGAACCAGATCACGAAGATCGGCGCCAGCACGATCCTGGGGATGGAGTTGAGCACCTTGATGTATGGACCAAGGATGTCGGCGAGGAAGGTGATCCGACCCAGCGCGATACCGCACACGACACCGGCGACCACACCGATGACCCAGCCGAGCAGTGCCTCGTAGAGCGTGTACCAGATCTGTTCGCCCAGAGAACCGAGTGCGGTCCCGTGCGTCACCCAGGTGTGGATCTGGTCCCAGATCTTCGTGGGCATCGAGAAGTTGAAGGGATCGATCACCTCGGCCCGGGAGAGGGCTTCCCAGAGGGCGAGCACGGCCACCAGCAGCAGGACCCGGAACATCGTCACGACGGCCTTGCGTCGGCGAGCGGCACGCGCGCGTGCGTGCGCCCGGTCCGGGGTCCTGGCCGTTTCGACGACCGGTGTGCTGAGCACTTCAGGCGACACGGGCGGCACCTCTCTCGCGGGTGATGCGGACCTCTTCGCCGAGGGACTCCCAGATCTCGCGGTAGATCTCGATGAACCGCGGCTCCAGACGCACCTGTTCGACCTTGCGCGGCCTGGGCAGGTCGATGTCGAAGACCTGCTTCACGGTGGCGGGGCCGGCCGTCATCACGACGACCCGGTCGGCCAGCGCGATGGACTCCTCCAGGTCGTGGGTGACGAAGACGACGGACGTGCCCGTCCCCTCCCACAGTTCGAGGAGCTCGTCCGACATCAGGGCCCTGGTCTGCACGTCGAGCGCCGAGAACGGCTCGTCCATGAGGAGGATCTCGGGGTCGTTCACGAAGGTCGCGGCGAGGGCCACGCGTTTGCGCTGACCGCCGGAGAGCTGGTGCGGGTAGCGGTCCTCGAAGGCGGTGAGTCCGACCCGGGCCAGCCACTCGCGCGCCCTCCGTCTCGCCTCCGCCTTGGGCACACCGCGGAAGCGGGGCCCGGCCATGACGTTGGACAGGACCGTGCGCCAGGGGAAGGTGGCGTCCTGCTGGAAGACGAAGCCCACCTTGTCACCGACGCCCCGCACGGGCTGCCCGGCGACCGTCACCTCGCCCTGGGTGGGCTCTTCCAGACCGCTGACCAGAGTCAGCGTGGTCGACTTGCCGCAGCCGGTCGGCCCGACGACGGCCACGAACTCGCCGCGCCCGACCGTGAGGTCGAGGTCCCGCACGGCGGTGTGCGGGGCCCCCGACGGGGTCCGGAAGACCTTGCTCGCGCCCCGCAGCTCGATGGCGGGGCTCGTGTGTGCGCTCATGGCCGGGGACGGTAGAGGTGAGTGGGGAGGCCGCATCAGCCTTCTGGGCGCATGCGCTTCTTTTGCTTGCAGGAGCCTGTTGTGCTCTTTTTGCTCGCGCTAGAACAGCGAAGCCGAAACACGGGCGCACCGCCCGCCTGGCCTTCACGGAGAGAGGCCCGATGATTGACGTCCTGGTGGTGGACGACGACTTCCGTGTCGCCGAGATCAACGCCAAGTACGTGGGGAAGGTTCCCGGATTCCGGGTGGCCGCCCGCGCGCACAGCGCCGCCCAGGCGCTGGGAGCCATCGAGCGCGGGACCATCGACCTGGTGCTGCTCGACCACTACCTGCCCGACCAGACCGGTCTCCAGCTCATCCATCGCATGCGGGAACAGGGCCATGGCACCGACGTCATCATGATCACGGCGGCCGGTGACGTCACCACGGTGCAGACCGCGATGCGCCTGGGCGCCCTGCACTACCTGGTCAAACCGTTCACTTTCGCGGCCCTGCGCACCCGGCTCGACTCGTACGCCGCCCTGCGTCGCACCGTGGACCGGGTCGGTGGGCAGGGCATCGCCGGCCAGGAACAGGTCGACCGGATCTTCGGCGCCCTGCGCACCGGACCGGCGCCGTCCGCACCAGGCCTGCCGAGCGGCCACTCGGAGCCGACCACCGACCTGATCTGCGAGGTCATGCACCGCGCGAAACACCCGCTGTCGGCGCACGAGGTCGCCGCCCGGACCGGCCTGAGCCGGTCCACCGCCCAGCGCTACCTCCGCCACCTGGAACAGGCCGGACGCCTGCACCTCTCCCTCAAGTACGGCGACACGGGCCGTCCCGAACACCGCTACGCCTGGGTGGCGCCTTAGCGCGGCAGCCCTGCATCCAGCCCTGCATCCAGCCCCTCGATCATGCGGACGGTGGTGGGTGAACGGCCGTCACGCGGCTCCCGCCCCGGTCAGCGACCGCACCTCGGTCTCCGCGTGCTTGGCCTCGTCCGCGACCTCGGCCGAGGTGACCGTGCCGAGCCAGCCCGCCACGAAGCCCAGCGGGATCGAGACCAGGCCGGGGTTCTCCAGCGGGAAGTACTGGAAGTCCACGGCGGGGAAGAGCGAATCGGGACTGCCGGACACCACCGGCGACAGCACGACGAGCGCCAGGGCCGGGAGCAGCCCGCCGTACACCGCCCACACGGCGCCCCGTGTGGTGAAGCCCCGCCAGAACAGCGAGTACATCAGCACCGGCAGGTTCGCGGACGCCGCGACGGCGAAGGCGAGCCCGACCAGGAAGGCGACGTTGAGATCGCGGGCCAGCAGCCCTAGGGCGATAGCGACCACCCCGACGCCCGCCGCGGAGACCCTCGCCACCGCGACCTCGCTGCGGGGCTTGGCCTGACGGCGGCGCAGGGAGGCGTACAGGTCGTGCGCCACCGACGCCGAGGAGGCGAGCGTGATCCCGGCGACGACCGCCAGGATCGTGGCGAAGGCGATGGCCCCCACGACCGCGAACAGCACCGCTCCGCCGGTGGAGTCGGTGCCGCCGCCCAGGTCGAGTGCCAGCAGCGGGACCGCCGTGTTCCCTGCCGCGTTCGACCCGCGCACCGCCTCCGGACCGACGATCGCGGCAGCGCCGAAGCCGAGGACGATCGTCATCAGGTAGAAGCCGCCGATCAGCCCGATCGACCAGACGACGGAGCGACGGGCGGCCTGCGCGGTCGGCACGGTGTAGAAGCGGGACAGGATGTGCGGCAGGCCCGCGGTGCCGAGCACGAGCGCGAGCCCCAGGCTCATGAAGTCGAAGCGCGCGGTCCAGTCCCCGCCGTACTTCAGTCCGGGTGCCAGGAACGCGCCACCGTGCCCGCTTCGCTCGGCCGCCGTGCGCAGCAACTGGTCGAAGTCACCATGGAAGCGCACCAGGACGAGCACGGTCAGCGCGATGGTGCCGGCCAGCAGCAGGACCGCCTTGACGATCTGGATCCATGTCGTCGCCCGCATCCCTCCCATCGACACGTAGATCACCATGAGTGCTCCGACCCCGATGACGGCCCAGGACCGGGCGGCTTCGCCGGTGTTCCCCAGGAGCAGCGACACCAGGCTGCCGGCGCCCACCATCTGGGCCACCAGATAGAGAACGGACACGGTGACCGAGGAGGTTCCCGCCGCGATCCGCACCGGCCGCTCGCTCATCCGCGCGGCGACCACGTCGGCGAGCGTGAACCGTCCGCAGTTGCGCACCAGTTCGGCGACGAGGAACAGCACCACCAGCCAGGCCACGAGGAAGCCGACCACATAGAGCAGCCCGTCGTAGCCGAACAGCGCGATGAGCCCGGTGACGCCCAGGAAGGAAGCTGCCGACATATAGTCGCCCGCGATGGCAAAACCATTCTCCATCGGGGAGAACAGGCGCCCCCCGACGTAGAACTCCTCCTCCGAACCATGGCGGTTGCGGCTCACCCAGGTCGTGATCCCCAATGTGACCGCGACGAAGGCGCTGAACAGCAACAACGCCAGCGCCTGATGGTTGCCGGTCACGACGCACCGCCCTTTGCTTCCCTGGTCAACTCCTGTGTGTCCCACCGCAGTTCGAGCGCGGCACGGTCCCGGCGCAGCCGCGCGTGCCGGGCGTAGGCCCAGGTCAGCAGGAACGTGCTGAGGAACTGCCCCAGCCCGGCGAGCAGCGCCACGTTCACCGCGCCCGCCACCGGCCGCGCCATCAGCCCGGGCGCGGTCGTCGCGGTCACCACGTACGCCACGTACCAGACGAAGAACCCGGCGGCGGCCGGCATCACGAACCGCCGGTACCGGCCGCGTACCTCCTGAAAGGCCGCGCTGCGCTGCACTTCGAGGTAGATCTGAGCCGCCGCGTCGCTTCCGGTCGCGGTCTCCCGCCTGCGCGCCGCGGGAACCTCGGACGCGGGGGTGTTCATGATGGCCGACTCGCCCCAGCCCGAGGCGAGCGCGTCGTACCACGGGTCCTCGTAGCGCACGTCGCCCGGCACCTCGGCGTACGCCTGGCCGTGTCCTTGATGATGTTCGTGCGCGTGGGGTGTGGGGGCACCGCTGTCGGAGCCGTCCCCGTCGACGCGGACACGACCGTTGCTTGACTGCATGCCCAAGGATGGACAGAACGGGAAGATCCCCGACTATTGTTCCCCGAACACTTCACCCCATCAGGTGACCAACGCGCCGTTCACCCCGCAGGCGGCCGGACCAGCCCCTTCCCGTACGCGTAACGCACCGCCTGAGCCCGGTCCTTGAGTCCCGTCTTCGAGAACATGTTGTTGATGTGCGTCTTCACGGTCGCCGTGGACACGCTCAGCCTGCGGGCGATCTCCTGGTTGCTCAGCCCCTCGGCGATCAGCACCAGCACCTCCGCCTCCCTTGAGGTGAGCCCGTCGGGGACGACAGCGGGCGCGGGCGGCTCCGGTTCGGGTGCCGACAGGCGCTCCAGCAGCCTCCGCTGGACACTCGGGGAGAGCCCGGCGTCCCCGGACAGCACACTGTGCACGGCCCGCACGATCTCGTCCCCGCCCGCGTCCTTCGTCAGATACCCCCGTGCGCCCGCCTTCAGCGCCGGGAACAGGGACTCGTCGTCCGCGTAGGTCGTGAGGACCACGACCTGCGTCCCGGGATACCCGGACCGGATGCGCCGGGTCGCCTCCACTCCGTCACAGCGGGGCATGCGCAGGTCCATCAGCACCACGTCGGGGGCCAGTTCGGCGACGAGCCGCACGGCCTCCTCCCCGTCCCCGGCGGCGCCCACGACCTCGACTCCCGGCAGCAGCCCGAGCAGCATCACGATGCCCTCCCGGACGACCGTCTGATCGTCCGCCACCACGACCCTGGCCGGCTTGCCGGCCGCCTCCTCCGTCATACCGGCACCTTCAGCGTCACCACGAACCCTTCCTCGTCCGGCCCGGCATCGAGCGACCCGCCCAGCAGTTCGGCGCGCTCCCGCATACCCAGCAGACCGTACCCGCCGCCGGCCTCGGCGAGTTCGCCCGGAGCGCCACCCGAGTCCCGCACGTCCAGCGTGACTTCGCGCCGGCCGTACTCGAGCCGGACGCGGACCTTGGCGCCCGGTGCGTGTTTGCGAGCGTTGGTCAGGGCTTCCTGGGCGACCCGGCGCACGGCCTGCGAGGCCTCGACCGGCAGCGGTCTGCGCTCGCCTCCCACGGTCACCTCGGCGCCGTCGGACGCACGGACGAGGTCGGTCAGGAAGTCCTCCAGCGGCGTCAGTTCACCGCGCAGCGCGGAGAGCGACTGTCTGGTCTCCTCCAGACCGTCACGGGCCATTCCCCGTGCCGCCACCACACGGTCGAGAATCTGCTCGCGGTCCGCGCCCCGCTCGATCAGCAGCCGGGCCGCCTCGAGGTGCACGAGCTGCGCCGAGAGGCTGTGGGCCAGGACGTCATGGATCTCCCGGGCGATACGGGCCCGCTCCGCGAGGGCGGCGGACTCGGCCTCGGCCACCCGCGCGGCGCGCTCCTGGGTGAGCAGCCGCTGTGCCGTGGCTCGGGCCTCGGCGTCCAGACGGAGTGCGTATCCCGCGAGGGCCATGCCCGCGATGGCGGTGGCCGAGGTGAGTCCCGGGTCGTCGTTGACCACGGCGAAGGCGGCGAACCCGGCCGAAGCCATCGGCAGCGCCGCAGCCAGCGGCAGTCTTTCGAGGGCCACGATGGCGCACCCGCACCACAGGACCGCCGCCGGGGAGCGGAAGTCCGCCGCCTCGGCCCCCGCCGCCAGTCCCAGCAACGTGAGGAACAGCGCCAGGGACAGCCACAGCCGGTGCTCGAGCGTGGTCCGGAACAGGGTCCACGCCAGGCCGCCTACCACGAGCACGCCGCCCGCCCCGGCGACCGCGACCCATCCCTGGATGCGGCTGTCGTGGAAGGCGCTCCACCCGAGCGCACCCACGACCAGCAGCCTGACGGCCCAGGCCAGCAACCGCCGAGGACGCGAGATCCCCTTGGGGCCCAGGGCCTCCCGTGAGGGCCAGCGTGTCCAGACGTTCTCCGTCACACGCGCTCCTTCCACGGGGACCGGGGCACGTGGTCACCGTACGCCGTGGCCTGGGCGGGAGTCCGGTCCAGGGACTGCGTGCGCCACCTCAGGATCCCGGAACGGACCAGCAAGGTGGCCGCGAGCCCCAGCATCAGGGCCGCGCTGTCCTGCTGGAGGCCCAGCAGTGCGCCGAGTCCGAAGAGGCCTGCCCGCAGACCGATGCCGGCTACCCATACGGCCACGCTCGCTGTGGTGCTCTTGCTCCACACCGCGCCGTCCGGCTCCACCCAGACGCGGGTGGTCCAGGCCCAGGCGGCTCCCATGGCCAGAGCCACGATCAGTTCGGCGCCGAGCACCAGGGCCGATTCGGTGGCATGACGACCGTCGAGCAGATCAGGTTCGCGCAGCGCCATGACGGCCAGGATTCCCGGGAGGAGCCACCAGCGCCGGTCCGTGTCGACGCGGCTCGCCCGGAACTGCCGGACGATCACGAGTGCGGCCACGGCCACGATCACCAGTGCGTTGACGAGCCCGGACATCACAGCCTCCGTGAGCGGGAAAGGGAGGCCGGCAACGAGCGCTGCCGACGCCTTCGACGCTACGGAAACGGGCCGCTCCGCAGATCGGAGCAGGGGTGGATCATGGGTGGATCTCCGGCCGGGGGTTCTCCACCCTCGGGTGGAGAACCCCCGGCCGGACCGAACGCGACGGACCGGACGCACCTGCCCGGCACACGCCGGACCGGACGCGGCAGTTACGCGTCGATACGGGACCGGTCCAGCGTGGCCGCCGAGCTGGAGATGAACTCCTTGCGGGGGGCCACGTCGTTGCCCATGAGCAGATCGAACACCTGCTCGGCCGCCTCCAGGTCGGAGAGGTTGATCCGACGCAGCGTGCGGTGGCGCGGATCCATCGTCGTCTCGGCCAGCTGGTCGGCGTCCATCTCGCCGAGACCCTTGTAACGCTGGATGGAGTCCTTGTACCGGACGCCCTTGCTCTGGAACTCCATCAGCTTGTCGCGCAGCTCACGGTCCGAGTACGTGTACACGTACTTGTCCTGGCCCTTCTTGGGCTGGACGAGCTCGATGCGGTGCAGCGGCGGGACCGCGGCGAACACCCGCCCGGCCTCGACCATGGGCCGCATGTAGCGGTGGAACAGCGTCAGCAGCAGCGTCCGGATGTGGGAGCCGTCCACATCGGCGTCGGTCATCATGATGATCTTGCCGTAGCGGGCGGCGTCGATGTCGAACGTACGTCCGGAACCCGCTCCTATGACCTGGATGATCGCGCCGCACTCGGCGTTCTTCAGCATGTCGGTGACGGACGACTTCTGGACGTTGAGGATCTTGCCCCGGATCGGCAGGAGAGCCTGGAACTCGGAGTTCCGGGCGAGCTTGGCCGTACCGAGCGCGGAGTCCCCCTCGACGATGAACAGCTCGCTGCGCTCGACGTCGTCACTGCGGCAGTCGGCGAGCTTGGCGGGCAGGGACGAGGACTCCAGCGCCGTCTTCCGGCGCTGTGCGTCCTTGTGCTGCCGGGCCGCGATACGCGTCCGTGCGGCAGCGACCGCCTTCTCCATGACGACCCGCGCCTGGGCCGCGGCATCACGCTTCGCGGAGGTCAGGAACGCCTTGAGCTCCCTGGAGATCACCGTGTTCACGATGCGCCGGGCCGCCGACGTACCGAGGACCTCCTTGGTCTGACCCTCGAACTGAGGTTCGGCGAGACGCACCGTGACGACGGCCGTCAGGCCCTCCAGGGCGTCGTCCTTCACGATGTCGTCCTCGGCGACACGCAGCAGCTTCTTGGTGCGCAGCACCTCGTTCATCGTCTTGGCGATCGCCTGCTCGAAGCCGGCGACGTGAGTGCCGCCCTTGGGCGTCGCGATGATGTTGACGAACGACTTGAGGTTCGTGTCGTAGCCGGTGCCCCAGCGCAGCGCCACGTCGACGCCGAGCTCACGGGTGACCTCCGTCGGAGTCATCTGCCCGTGGTCGTCCAGGACCGGGACGGTCTCCTTGAAGGTGCCCTGACCGGTGAAGCGGAGGATGTCGCAGACGGGCTTGTCGGTGGCCAGGTACTCGCAGAACTCGCTGATGCCGCCATCGAAGCGGAAGGACTCCTCGCCCTTGCTGCCGCCCTCGCCCAGGCCGTACTCGTCGCGGACGACGATGGTCAGGCCGGGCACCAGGAACGCCGTCTGACGGGCCCGCTGGTGCAGGTTCTCGAGGGACAGCTTGGCGTCCTTGAGGAAGATCTGCCGGTCGGCCCAGTACCGCACCCGGGTACCGGTCCGGTTCTTGGCGACCCTCTTGATCTTGCGCAGGCCGCCCGTCTCGAACTTGGCGTCGGGGCCGTCCGCGGCGAAGGCGCCCGGAACTCCGCGCCGGAAGCTGATCGCGTGCGTGTGGCCGGATCGGTCCACCTCGACGTCGAGGCGGGCGGACAAGGCGTTGACCACGGAGGCGCCGACACCGTGCAGACCGCCGGAGGCGGCGTAGGAGCCACCGCCGAACTTGCCGCCGGCGTGCAGCTTGGTCATGACGACCTCGACGCCGGACAGACCCGTCTTCGGCTCGACGTCGACCGGGATGCCCCGGCCGTTGTCGCGGACCTCGACCGAGGCGTCGTCGTGGAGGATCACCTCGATGTGGTCGCAGTAGCCGCCGAGGGCCTCGTCGACGGAGTTGTCGATGATCTCCCACAGGCAGTGCATCAGACCACGGCTGTCGGTCGAGCCGATGTACATACCCGGGCGCTTCCGCACGGCCTCGAGCCCCTCGAGGACGAGCAGGTGCCGCGCGGTGTAGTTGGAACCGTCCCGGTCAGCTCCTGCCAGCAGCGCTGTGGACGGCACGGACGTTTCGGCGGTCACGCGGTTCGCTCCTCGCTGAATTTCACTTGGGGCCCTTCTGGGTAAGGGCGCGGCTTGGGTAGCCGCCAAGAGGGTACCGAGGCCTGGTAGAGCCGTTGTAACGCCACCCTCGTCTCAACTCAGACTAGTCCAGCGTCGCATAGGTGTTCGATCCCTCGATTGAGTGAAGTACATATCACGTTCCCTTCGGGGCATGAACCATTTAGGCTCCGGGCACGTCCTCATGAACAAACCGGCAACCCAGCCGGGAGGATCGAACCATGACCGACAGCGCGAAACCGTAAGCACCACAGACCACGCAATACGGCACATTCGCCGCCAAACCGGCAGCAGACGGCCACCTCGGAAAGATTTTTTCGAGGACAAGCCACGAGCGGGAACGTTTTGGGGCTGGTTGGATGTTGACCCTGGTACGACAGCTCGTCGAGCTAGAGAAGAGGCGACGTGACTACTGTTCTGACCCCCGCGAGCCCGCTGACGGCCGCTGACCGCTGCGACCGCTGCGGCGCCCAGGCGTACGTACGCGTCGTGCTGCTCAGCGGCGGAGAACTGCTCTTCTGCGCCCACCACGGTCGCAAGTTCGAGCCGGAACTCAAGAAGATCGCCGCTGAGATACAGGACGAGACAGAGCGGCTGACGACCGTTCCGGCCTCCACCCCGGAAGAAGAGCGCTGATCTGCGCGTCCACGACGAGCCAGAACCGGCAAGGCCGGTATACGGGCGGCCGCCCCTGCTCCCAGGGGCGGCCGCCCGCTCTCGTCACCCGAAGGACCGGCCGTTGAGGCCGCAGGACTCGCTCAGACGCCCTCGGCGGGCTTCGTGGAGTCCCCGTGCACCCGCGCCCAGCCGAGCGTCCTCAGGGCGTCGGACACGCGCGTGTAGACACCCGGGCTTCCCGGCCGACCACAGCCGCTGCCCCAGGACACGAGCCCGATGAGTCGACCCCGTGCGACCAGCGGCCCGCCGCTGTCCCCCTGGCAGGCGTCCCGGCCGCCCAGCACCTCGCCCGCGCACACCATGGTGCGCGCGTCGTAGGTGCCGTCGGACGTACCCGGGTAGGCCCGCTCGCAGGACGCGTCGGACATCACATGGACCCGGGCCGCCCGCAGACTGTGGGCGTACGCGCCGAACCCGGTGCTGTCGCCCCACCCGTAGACGAGGGCCTCCGTGCCGGCCTGGTAGGCCGGATCACCCTCGGCGGCCATCGCGATGACCGCCGCAGCCGGAAGCGGCTGGGCAAGGGTGAGCACGGCGAAGTCCCCGGCGTTGCTGCCACCGTCGTAGCCCGGATTCACCCAGACACTGCGCACGGCGACCTCCTGCCCGGTGTCCTTGTACAGGTCCGTACGGCCCGCGACGACCTTCAGGTCGGCCAGCTCCCCCGGCGGCCCTCCCAGGACGTCCTCACCCATGCAGTGGGCCGCGGTGAGCACTGTGGTCGGGCCGACCGCCACACCTCCGCAGAACTGCCCGGAGCGCGTACCTCCGAACCGGTCACGACTGGACAGCGCGACCGTCCACGGGCTCTGGGAGACATCGACCGGGAAGCCGCCCACGACCACGCCGTCGGAGGCCGCCGGGGCGGCGAAGCCCCAGGGTATGGCCACCGCCGCGGCCGCCAGGATCAACGGCCGGGCCAGGGCCCGGACAAGGGGACGACGCATGCGCGCTCCTCACTCAGAAGTGATCGATGAACACCCAGAGTGATCCAACGCGCGGCACCGCGCACCCTCGCGCCCAAGCCGAAGGCCCGGCTCCCTGACGGGAGACCGGGCCTTGGGCTTCGTACGACCGCGACCTAGTCGAGGTAGTCGCGCAGCACCTGCGAACGGGACGGGTGGCGCAGCTTGGACATGGTCTTGGACTCGATCTGGCGGATGCGCTCGCGCGTCACGCCGTACACCTTGCCGATCTCGTCGAGGGTCTTCGGCTGACCGTCGGTGAGACCGAACCGCATGGAGACGACGCCCGCCTCGCGCTCGGACAGGGTGTCGAGGACGGAGTGCAGCTGCTCCTGGAGCAGCGTGAAGCTGACCGCGTCGGCCGGGACCACGGCCTCGGAGTCCTCGATGAGGTCACCGAACTCGCTGTCACCGTCCTCGCCCAGCGGGGTGTGCAGCGAGATGGGCTCACGGCCGTACTTCTGGACCTCGATGACCTTCTCGGGGGTCATGTCGAGTTCCTTGGCCAGCTCCTCCGGGGTGGGCTCGCGGCCCAGGTCCTGGAGCATCTGGCGCTGCACGCGCGCGAGCTTGTTGATGACCTCGACCATGTGCACCGGGATACGGATGGTGCGGGCCTGGTCGGCCATGGCGCGGGTGATCGCCTGACGGATCCACCAGGTGGCGTACGTGGAGAACTTGTAGCCCTTGGTGTAGTCGAACTTCTCGACCGCGCGGATCAGACCGAGGTTGCCCTCCTGGATGAGGTCCAGGAAGAGCATGCCGCGGCCGGTGTAACGCTTGGCCAGGGAGACCACCAGACGGAGGTTGGCCTCCAGGAGGTGGTTCTTGGCGCGCCGGCCGTCCTCGGCGATGATCTCCAGCTCGCGCTTGAGCTTCGGGGCGAGCTTGTCGGCGTTGGCCAGCTTGTCCTCGGCGAACAGACCGGCCTCGATGCGCTTGGCGAGCTCGACCTCCTGCTCGGCGTTGAGCAGCGGGACCTTGCCGATCTGCTTGAGGTAGTCCTTGACCGGGTCGGCGGTGGCACCGGCCACGGCGACCTGCTGGGCGGGCGCGTCGTCCTCGTCGTCGTCGGAGAGGACGAAACCCTTGTTCTCGGTCCCCTCCTCTTCCTCTTCGCCGGGCTTGACGTCCTCGAGGACCTCGTCCTCGGCGACCTCGGCGTCGTCCTTGCCCGCGGTCTTCTTGGCCGCCGTCTTCTTGGCGACGGTCTTCTTCGCGACCGCCTTCTTGGCGGTCGTCTTCTTGGCAGCCGCCTTCTTGGCGGGGGCGGCTTCGTCTGCGGGGTCGTCCACAGCGGGGACGGCCGGGGTGGCCGGGGCGGCCGTAGCGGTGGCCTTCCTGGTGGTCACCGCCTTCGCCGCGACCGTCTTGGTGGCGGTGCGCTTGGCCGGACTCTTCGCTGCGACGCTCTTTCGGGTGCGCTTGGGCTCCGCGGCACTGACCATCAGCGTCACACCCTCTTCCTCGAGGATCTGGTTGAGGCTGCGCAGTACGTTCTTCCACTGAGTGGCCGGAATCTGGTCAGCTTCGAAGGCCCGACGCACATCGTCGCCGGCGATCTGCCCCTCAGCCTTTCCCCGCTCAATGAGCGCCATGACAGAGACGGACTCGGCGATCTCCGGCGGGAGCGTACGGGATGTGCTGGCCGACACGAACAACCTCTCGGAACGTTGGAAAACGGCTTCCGGCCCCGTCCGTGACGGACAGGAGCCGACCACCGGCCTGGGGGTGGGCCGACGGCGCGGGCGGGGGCCGGGAGGATTCACAGCGCCTTGAACGGCATCCGTATTCCCTCCGCGGCGGTCACCTCTTAGGTCATCGCGTTGTTTCCACAAGCGTTACGCCCAATCTTCGTGGCCCGAGTCACACCCCGTAAGCTTTCAAAAACGGTCAGACGCGGACAGATGAGGTCACCCGTGGAGCCTGCCGGTGCCGCCGGGACCGGTTTTCGCCCCATCGACCGTCGGACCCCGCAGGCCCCGTGACGGGTTCTGCGGGGTCCGAGGGGAGTGCGGATGGAACGGCGGAGGACGACGCGGAAGGGGGAGGGGATCCCCCGACCAGTCTCTCGCGCGGTGCCGTCAGTGTTCGCGCGGTGCCGGCACGACGCGCTCCACCTCGGGGTGGACGGTGAGCAGCTGTCGCATGGCCGTCTCGGCGGCGGTGCCGTCGCCCGCCGCGAGAGCGTCGACGATCCGGCCGTGGTGACCCAGCGACGCGTCGTTCGGCCGGTCACAGCCCGTGACCGGGCCGCCGGAGACCTGGAGGGCGGACGACACGATCCCGGAAAGGTGCTCCAGCATGCGGTTGCCCGCGATCTGGATGAGCAGCGAGTGGAACTCGGCGTCCGCCCGGGAGTAGGTGAGCGCGTCACCCTGCCCCATGGCGTGCGCCATGATCTCGACCATGTCGGACAGCCGCTGCTGGATGTCGGCACGGCCGTGCCCCGCGGCAAGGCGAGCGGCGAGCGGCTCGATCGTCCAGCGCAGTTCGTTCAGCTCACGGCGCTGATCATCGCGCTGAGGGCCGAACGCCCGCCATTCGATGATGTCCGGGTCGAGAAGGTTCCAGTCACTCACGGGACGCACGCGCGTGCCGACGTTCGGCCGGGCGCTGACCAGGCCCTTGGCCTCGAGGACGCGCAGCGACTCGCGGACGACGGTGCGGGACACCTCGAATCGCTGACCGATCTCCTCGGGCACCAGCGGTCGGTCGGCACCCAGGTCGCCCGAGACGATCATCTGACCGAGCTGCTGAACGAGTTGGCCGTGCAGTCCGCGTCCGCGGCTGCCCGCGGCGCGGCGGCCCACGCGGCCCAGCTCCGGTTCCGCGGACTCCCAGACGGGGGCGCCGACGCGTTCGGCCGCAGGGGCCTCCGCGAAGGGATAGCGGTCGAGTTCGCCCGGGCCGGCCAGACCGGAGTCGGTGGAGCGGGCGGCGGTCATCATGGTGTGCGCAAGGGTACTCACGGATCCTTTGTCGGCGCTGCTCCCAACTCCCTTGAGGTCTTTGGTGAAAAGCACACGAAAGGGTGATCGCTCACCCCGTCGCAATTGACGCCTTATCGGAAAGAAATGGGCTTTCTCCGGGGAGTTGCGCACACCCCGGGACCGGATCGGCCCGGACGGTGATCATCGGGCTCTGCTGCGCAGGGTCGTGAGCAGGTACGCGCACAGCAGTGCCGTCAGCGACAACGCCATTGCCCCGCCGACCGGTTGGGCGATCACCCGTGCCGCGGCGGCGAGATAGCGCTCCCCGCCGAAGGGCCACTGCACCAGCAGCAGCTCGCGCAACCGCAGCGAGAATCCGGCCGCCGTCCGCACAGACACGCTCTCCACGGTCTTCTGTACGAGGGGCAGGACGACGACGGGCATGGCGACCACCGCCGCCAGCCCGGCCGTGGTCGAGCGGAATACGCCCGCGGCCAGCACACCGGTCCAGGCGCAGCCGACCACGAGGCCGATCCAACTCGCGCTCAGCGAAAGCCAGTCCGCGGGAACCTGTGCGACCTCCCGTCCGTAGACGAGATAGAGCGCTTCGGCGTCGCAGCCCACCGTGAGGAAGGCCAGCATCAGCGCGGTGAGCGCGGCGACGAGGAGCTTCGCGGTGAGGACACCCAGCCTCCGGGGCACGGTGCCGCGGTCCGCGGCCAGGGCGGGGTAGCGGAATTCGTCTCCGAAGGCCAGCGCGCCGAGCAGTCCCGCGCCGAGCGCGGCGGGCGGCAGCGGCAGCTCCGTGGGCCACGCGGCCAGCAGCCGTGCCTGCGCGGTGTGCCCCGCGCGGGCCAGGAGCACGGCGGTGAGGGCGGAGACGACGAGGACGACGGCACCGGTCGTGAAACCGGTACCGATCCCGGTGGCGCGGCGGAGTTCGTAGCGGAGCGGACGCAGGGGGCCGGGGGCCGAGCGGACGGAGATGGGAGGTGGCAGTTCGGGAAGGGCGTCGAACGCGGGGGACGCGAAGGGGCGGGCGGGGCGCCGGGCCGATGACCCGGCGGACGCGGCCAGGGAACGGGAGCCGGCGGGGTGCGCGTCTGAGGTGCCGCCGTCGGCGAGGTCGGCCTCTCCGGGCTGCCGGAGTTCGTCGACGATCGCGTCCGCGGAGGCGGCCGCCCCACTGACAGCACCTCTTTCGGGGGCCGTGGGGTGCCCTTCGTGGGCGATGGGATGCCCTTCGTGGGCGGTGGGGTGCCATTCAGAGGCGGTCGGGGACGCCGTCGCGTCCGGGGTGTCCGCATCCCGTCCGGCACCGTCCCGTGCCGAGACACCGGACGGGGAGTCGCCCGATGGAGCCGGGACGGCGTCGCCAGGGGTGGCGTCGACCGGAGGGTACGGCGCCGGGGACGGCGGCGGTTCCTCGCCGGAGACGCCCGGCGCGGAGACGCCCGGCGCGTCCGTGGCACCGGTGTGCCGGGATGTGTCGGCCGCCCATGCGTCGTCCGGCGGCTGCGTCCTGTCCCTGCCTTCCACGCGTTCCGTGCCCGGCTCGGAGGCGGCGACCGCGACGACGGCGACCGGCTCCCCGCCCGCAGGGCCTTCGCCCTCCTGTCGCGACGGATCCGGCCCCGCCTCGGGGCGTGCCGGTCGCTGCGCCCCGGGTTCCGGTCCCGGCCCCATGTCGCCCGTCTCGTCGGCGAGTTGGTGGACGAGAATGCCGTGTCGGAACGCCGTCTCACCGACATGGGCGCAGCTGCTGCCGTACACCGAGAGCCGGTTGCCGTCCTCCTGCACGACCTCGACGGAGCGCTGCGCGGCTCGCGCCTCCCTGGTGAGCAGGGCGGCCAGGCGGACGGCGTGCGGGCTGCGGACGGCCACCCGGGGACGCAGCCGGGTGCGGGCGAAGTCGGCGGCCTCCTGGTCGGCGACGAGGGTGCCCCCGTCCAGGGTGATCACCCGGTCCGCGGTACGGGCGGCCTCCTTGGGATCGCTCGTGGTCGTCAGGACGGTGCCGCCCTGGTCCGCGTGGGCGCGCAGCATGCCGTACAGCCAGCGGCTCTCGCGCCCGGAGAGCCCGGCGGCCGGATCGTCGAGGACGAGGGTGTGCGGATCCGCCAGAAGAGCGCAGGCCAGGCCCAGTCGCCGGTCCATGCCGCGGGACAGGGTGCCGAGGCGTTCGTCGCGCAGACTCACCAGGCCGACCACTTCGAGCACTTCGTCGGCCCGCCGCACCGGAACACCGGCGGCCGCGCACAACATGCGCAGGTGACCCCGGACCGTGCGGGCGGGGTGCCCGGGTACGTCGCCGAGGAGGACGCCGACCTCACGCGCGGGGTGGGCGATGCGGCGCAGCGGACGGCCTCGGAAGTAGGTGAGTCCGCGGCCCTGTTGGAGTTCGAGCATGAGTCTCAGCGCCGTGGTCTTGCCCGCGCCCGGCGCTCCGAGCAGCACGGTGACGCGGCCCGCGCGCGCCTCGAAGGAGAGGTCGTCGACGGCGGGCGGAAGCGCCTTGCGGGAGTTACTGGTCAGTCCGAAGGCCTGGATCACCCGTAGCAAGATAGCGCGCTATATCCCTTTTCTCCGTTCACCGCACGGTGACAGTGTGCGGCGGTCACCCCGCCGCGACCGACCCGCACAGGCCTCTTCCCGCCGGTCGGTGGGCGCGGTCGACCGGCGTCACACCTCGGGCCGCAGCATCGGCGGGTTGAGCAGGGTGGCGCCACCCGCCCGGAACAGCTGCGCAGGGCGGCCGCCCTGCCGCGTGGTGGTGCCACCGGTCGGCACGAGGAACCCGGGCGTGCCCGTCACCTTGCGATGGAAGTTCCTCGGGTCGAGCGCAACCCCCCACACCGCTTCGTAGACCCTGCGGAGCTCGCCGACCGTGAACTCGGTGGGGCAGAACGCGGTCGCCAGGGACGAGTACTCGATCTTGGAACGAGCGCGCTCCACACCGTCCGCCAGGATCTGCGCGTGGTCGAAGGCGAGCGGTGCGACCGGTTCCCCGTCGCGGCCGTAACCGCCGTGCTGGAGCAGTTCCTCGACCGGCGCCCACCGCGCGTTGCTGGCGTCCCCACCCGCGCGCGGCGCGGGAAGATCCGGGGCGAGCGCCAGGTGCGCGACGCTGACGACGCGCATCCTGGGGTCGCGCTTGGGGTCGCCGTACGTGGCGAGCTGTTCCAGATGGGCACCGTTGTCGTGGGCCGGGGTCGCGGGATCGTGGGCATGGAGGCCGGTCTCCTCGGCCAGTTCGCGCGCCGCGGCCTGGGTGAGGTCCTCGTCGGCCCGTACGAAGCCACCCGGGAGCGCCCATCGCCCTTGGAACGGCGCCTCACCCCTGCGCACCGCCAGCGCGCACAGGGCATGGCGGCGCACGGTCAGCACGACCAGGTCCACGGTCACGGCGAAGGGCGGAAAGGCTGACGGGTCGTAGGGCATGCGGCGATCATAGTCGTCTTCCTGACGATAAACACTCCCTTCGTCGGCCGCTTCCCTGGCTGATCCACTGCGGTGCCGCACGGCCACCGTCGCCCCACAGAGCCGCCCTCCGAAGCCGCGTCGTACGAGGTCACACTCCCAATTGCAGTCCGTCGGCGGCTTCCTCCACCATGGCGAGACCGAGCCGACTGACCCGTACGGAGAAGGGGGCGCCGGCGACCCGCAGCCCCGTCAGCCCGATCTCCCCCAGAGGCGCGCCGCGCAGGGGCCGCAGGGTGACGGTTCCGGCGGGAGCGTCGGGCCGGACACCGGCCAGGGTGGTCAGCAACAGGACCCCGGCCGCCGCCGCGGTGGCCGCGGGGCGACACGCGGCGGGATGGGGAAGCGGGGCTCTCCCGTCACCGCGTTGCTCCCCCGCGTACATCTCCGGGAGGCGGTGCCCGAAGGCCTCGGCCGCCGACAGGATGCCGCGCAGCAGCGCGGTGCCCTCCTTCTCGAAGCCCGCGGTGGCCAGGCCCGCGACGGCGATCGCCGTTTCGTGGACCCGGACGGCTCCGCTGCGGTGCCCGAAGGGGTTGTAGCCGACCTCCTTCGCGCCGAGGCCGCGGAGCCCCCAGCCGGAGTCCATGGCGGGGCTGCCGAGCAGCCGGGCCAGTTGCTCGGTCTGCACCCGGTCCAACAGTCCGGGAGCGTGGGCGCCGCCGCCCAGCAGCCCGGTGTCGAGCAGATGGACGGCCGTCACGCAGAGCTGGGGCAGCGGCCGTCCGTCCGGGGTACGGGCGGCCGCGGGTCTGCCGCCTCCGAGGTCGTCGATCCAGAAGTCACGCCGAAAGGTGGCGCGCAGCTTCCGGGCCCAGTCCTTCAGCCCCTCCCCGCCCGGCCGGCCGCAGGCGTCGAGCAGGTCGGCGCCGAGCAGTGCGGCCCGGTGGGCATGGGCCTGGGTCTCGCAGCGGACGGGGCCACTGGGCTGGGGGTCGCTCAGGTACGGCCCCTCGCCGACCGTCGTACGCAGCCAGGTCAGGCAGCGCTCGGCCGCCGGCAGCAGTTCCTCCGTCTCCTGGTCGGGCAGGCCCCATCGGCGGGCTTCCGCCAGGAGCACCGGAAAGAGCAGGGTGGCCTCGGTCCCCGTACAGCCCGGCGGGAGGTACGCGCCCGCGTCCCGGCGCGGGCCGGGGATCATGCCGCGCCGTGGCCCCGGAGCCGTGATCTGTGTCCGGGCCAGGGTGCGCAGCGTGCCCACGGCGAGACGGGTCCCCAACGGCAGTGTCATGCGCGCGGCGGCGAGCGCGTCCGCCGGTGCCAGTCCGCAGCGCCACGGCGCCCCTGCCGCGAGGTGGGTGTCCGAAGGATGCGCGGGGTCTCGCACCAGCAGGGCCTGAAGGTCCGCGACGCTCGTCGCCAGGAGCGCCTGGACCCGCGGATCGTCTCCCGTCGCCTGTGCCGGAGCCAACGGGCTCGTGGCCGCCCGGCCCACGGCCCGGACCGGTCCCGCACCGTCCAGGCGGACTCTCAACACCACCCGGACGGTGCCGCCGGGCGGCATCTCGATGTCCCAGCGCAGCAGCCCCGCGGAGGCGATGGCGTCGGCCGGGGGCGGATCGGCCGTGACGCTCGAGGCCCCGGCGGCACAGGACCACCGCAGACCGGAATCGTGGACGCTGGCGGCCAGTTCGGGACCGACGGCGCCGGACGCGATCGCCCCCAGGTCTGCCAGATCGGCACCGAGCGCCACCTCGACCGGGAGGCGCAGCGGCCGGGCGGCGGCGCTGTGCAGCGTGATCACCTCCGTGCCGTCCGCGGAGCGGATCCGCTCGACGACGATGTCCGGGTCCGGACCGCCGTGCGGTGTGACACGGAGCGTGCCGACGAAACGAGCCCGGTCGGCCGAGGTCATGCGGGCCTGGACGGCCAGCGGTTCGCGACCCGCCACCCGCACCTGGCAGCGGGACAGGATGCGTCGGCCCGCCCGGTAGAACCCCTCCAGCCCCTGTCCCGTCAGCTGCCCCTGTTCCGTCGAGATGGCGAGGCCCGGCAGCGCGACGCAGATCATCGCCGTGTGGGCGGGGGGCAGACCGGCGGAGAGCGGACGGGCCGGTGTCCCGGACGGAGGACCGGCACCTCTGTACGGGGGCTGCGGCGGGCGACGCGCCGTACCGGCCGACGGGAAGGTGGACCTGTCACGGGTGCCGGGGTCGGCGGTCCGGCGCGGGCCTCCCTCAGCACCGATGGGTGGGGAGGACGGCGAGGTACCTGGCCCTCGCCGGTCATCGCCGGGCCCGGGGACCTGCGTCGAGGTGTCGTGGCTGAGGCGTTCGTCGGCGGCGGAGGGCGGAGTCGGCTGATGCATGCGGTGACTTCTTCTGCTCTCTTTGCGCCTCGGGCATGGCCGAGGCCGGGTGGACGGCTCCGGCAGAGCGGGTGCGCTGCGGCGGCACGGTCCGTGCAGGCGTTCCGCCACTCAGGTGAACGGGGTGGGGCTCCCCCAGGTCACGCCCCGGGGTCACGGGCCCCACCGAATGGCCGCCGGATCCGGACAGGGCGGGCCGGTTTCGGGACGCGAAGGTCTTCAGGTCCGGCTTCGCGGCCACGACCGTTCATCGTGGGGGGGATCCGGACGGGCCGCCTGGAGTTGTCCTGGGTGTCCTTCACTCACCACGGCGGCTGCGTGAATGTCATTCCTTCCCGGTGCCGTTGTCGCTGTCGCTGTCGCTGTTACACCGCAGGCCTTCGGGGCAGTCCTCACGCCGCCGCGGGGAGGGCTTCCTTACCGGGCGGGTTCGGGATTCCCCTCGGCCCGGTGCGGCGGGGCGCGTGCCGTGGGACCTCGGCGGCTGAGCGCGGAGCGCGTTCGTTTCCCGTGCCCGGTGCTGCGGTTCCTGGCCCTCCTCCGCTCCGGCGGCAGCCTGTGCGTGGCCCGCGCCGACGCCGACGCCGGTGGAACGGACACGCCGACGCCTGCGAGCGGTCGTGGGGGCGGGCGCCGCCGCAGGTTCCGTTGCGCAGGGGGCTGAAGTGTGCGGCAGCGCGTCGGAGGCGCGGTCCTTCACTTCGCCGGCTCGCTCGCCCTGCCTGGCTTCTTCGGAGCCGTTGACGTCGTCTTCGGAGCCGTTGACGTCGTCAGGCGCGCTCAAGCCCGTTCCCGTGCCGGAGCCCGTTCCCGTGCCGGAGCCCCTTGCCGTGCTGGAGCCCGTCTCCGCGCCTGAGCGGTTTCCCTGGTCGGGGAGGCTTCCCTCGCCATGGCGAATCGCCGCTTCCGGACGCCGGAAGCCGGTGGACGCGTCTCCCCTCCCGGTTCCGCACGAGCCTGCGGGGGCCCCAGTCCCGTCGAGGTCGTGCCGCCCGTCGAAGATCCCGATCGGGTCGTTCGGCCCTTCGAAAATGCCGGTCGGGTCTTGCGGCCCGTCGAAGATCCCGTCGATGTCCTGCGGCCCCTCGAACGGCTCCTCGGAGGCTTGGTGGGCGCCAGCCGCAGCCGTCCTGTCAGGCTCAGCCTCCTTGCCGGGCGCCTCCACCACGGTGGGCAGCCCGTGTCCCTCGCGCTCGGCGCGCAGACAGCGTCGCACCGACTCGGGGTCCAGGCCCTCGTTGCATGCCTGGTGCAGGAGACGGGCGAACAGATACTCCGGGTCCGCGCCCAGGGCCATGGCAAGGGCCTCCCGCGCCTCGAGTTCATCCCCGCTGGACCAGGCGACCCAGCCGGCGAGGGTCAGGGGTGCCGCCGCGTGTTCGCCGTAGGGTCCGACGCACCGCCGTGCCAGTGCCCGCCAGAGACGCAGGGCGGGAGCGGCCTCGTCGCCCTCCATCCACCCGGCCGCCCGGTCACGCGTCACCCGGTCCTGAAGGCCGAGAATCAATGCCGCGGCCTCGTCGAAGCCGAGCAGTTCGTCGTCCTGGTGGTCCGCGAGGAGCGCACCAGGTACGACGGGAGCCTCCGCGAGGCGGCGCACGACCCGTCCGGCCAGTTCCAATGTCTCCTCGGCGACCTTCGCGCGACTCGCCTCGTCGAGGATCCTCGGGACGAGCGCCATGCCCGCGGTGTCCAGGGCGACCTCCTGTTCCAGGGCCGCACCGGTCTCCAGGGGCAGCAGCCGGGCACGCAACTCGCGCAGGGTGCCCCGGACCTGGATCCCCGCGTAGGTCGCGGCCGCGGCCAGGACGGAGGTACCGGGCAGTCCCATCGGCACCCCTTCGACCGGGCAACAGCCCTTGCCCCCGCAGCAGTACGACCAGAAGCGGCCGCCGGCGATGCAGAGCGCCTCGATCACGGGGACGTCGAGGCGGCCGCATTCGAGACGGAGTCGGTGGGCCAGCGGCTGGAGTCGCTCCATGACCTGACGGCCCGTCTCCCCCTTGCCCGGTTCCTGGCAGAGGTAGGCGACCATGCTGGCGGGCGGGGTGCCCCGGCGTTCGCTGCCCTTGACCAGCCCCTGTGCCAGCTGCTGGGCGACGGCTCCCCAGTCGTCCGGGTTGGCGGGGATGCCGAGCCTGGCCCGGCCGCCGAAGCGGCCCCGGCCGCCGCGGTCGTGCAGGGCGACCAGGACGATGCTGTCCTCCGGCCGGTATCCGAGCAGGTAGGGCAGGGCGTCCGCCAGCTCCGCCGGAGTCCGCAGGGTGACCTGGTGGTCGGCGGTGCCTGCGCCGTACCCGACATCTCCGTCGTACATCGTGTGGCTGACACAGGCCGGGTGCTCACGTCCGCCCTGTCCGGCCGTGTCGCCGTTTTCGGGCGATCCGGTGGTTTCGCTGTGATTCGTCATGCGCCGACGATCTCGCGGATCTTGAAGTTCCGCTTGACCTGTGGACAACTCCGATCAGGAACACGTCAGACAGGCACCGCCGATGGGCCGCGACGGTGTCCTGTCACGCACCGCTCCCTTCCGTCACTGACCGGATTGTCAGCGCCGTCCTGTTGTATGGGGGCATGGAGCACACGAGCAACGCGGATCTCCGGGCCGACGCCGACACCGTCCTGGCCCGCCTCGTCGGCGACGCCACGGGCAAGGCGCGGCTGCGCGAGGACCAGTGGCGGGCGATCGAGGCGCTGGTGGCGGACCGACGGCGGGCCCTGGTGGTGCAGCGGACGGGCTGGGGCAAATCCGCCGTGTATTTCGTCGCCACCTCGCTGCTCCGAGCCCGCGGTTCGGGCCCCACGGTGATCGTCTCTCCGCTGCTCGCCCTGATGCGCAACCAGGTCGAGGCCGCGGCCCGGGCCGGTATCCACGCACGGACCATCAACTCCTCGAACACCGAGGAGTGGGCCACCGTGCAGGACGAGATCGCCGCCGGCGAGGTCGACGTCCTGCTGGTCAGCCCGGAGCGGCTCAACAACCCGGACTTCCGTGACGAGGTGCTGCCCGCGCTGGCGGCCGCGACCGGACTGCTCGTGGTCGACGAGGCCCACTGCATCTCCGACTGGGGTCACGACTTCCGCCCGGACTACCGTCGGCTGCGGACCATGCTCACCGATCTCCCGCCCGGCGTGCCCGTGCTCGCGACGACCGCGACCGCCAACGCTCGCGTGACCTCCGACGTCGCCGAACAGCTCGGCACCGGCGGCACCTCGGACGCCTTGGTGCTGCGTGGCCCGCTCGACCGCGAGAGCCTCAGCCTGAACGTGCTGCGGCTGCCCGACGCCGCGCACCGGATGGCGTGGCTCGCCGACCACTTCGACGACCTGCCCGGCTCCGGAATCGTCTACACACTCACCGTCGCCGCCGCCGAGGAGGTCACCGCCTTCCTCCGGCAGCGCGGCCACGTAGTCGCCTCGTACACCGGGCGCACGGAGAACGCCGACCGGCAGCAGGCCGAGGAGGACCTGCTGGCCAACAAGGTCAAGGCCCTGGTCGCCACCTCCGCGCTCGGCATGGGCTTCGACAAGCCCGACCTCGGATTCGTCGTGCACCTGGGCTCGCCCTCCTCCCCCATCGCCTACTACCAGCAGGTGGGCCGCGCCGGACGTGGTGTGGAGCACGCGGAGGTGCTCCTGCTGCCGGGGAAGGAGGACGAGGCGATCTGGGAGTACTTCGCCTCGCTCGCCTTCCCGTCGGAGGAACTGGTCCGCCGCACACTGGACGTCCTCGCCGGCGCGGGGCGGCCCGTCTCGCTGCCCGCCCTGGAGCCCTTGGTGGAGCTGCGCCGCTCCCGCCTGGAGACCATGCTCAAGGTCCTCGACGTGGACGGGGCGGTCAAGCGCGTCAAGGGCGGCTGGCTCGCGACCGGGCAGCCGTGGACGTACGAGACCGAGCGGTACGAGTGGGTCGCCCGGCAGCGCAAGGCCGAGCAGGAGGCGATGCGGCAGTACGCGTCGACGACGGAATGCCGGATGGAGTTCCTTCAGCGCCAGCTCGACGACGAAGGCGCCAAGCCCTGCGGGCGCTGCGACAACTGCGCGGGGGCGCGCTACGCCGCCGAGACGTCCACTGCCTCGCTGGACGCCGCGCGCGTGGACCTCGGCCGCGCGGGGGTCGAGGTGGAACCCCGCAGGATGTGGCCGACCGGCCTTCCCGCCATCGGTGTGGAGCTCAAGGGGCGCATTCCGGCCGGGGAACAGGCGTCGACCGGACGGGCGCTGGGACGCCTTTCCGACATCGGCTGGGGCAACCGGCTGCGCCCGATGTTCACCGCCCAGGCCGCGGACGAGCCGGTTCCGGACGATGTGGCGAGGGCCGTGGTGGGAGTCCTGGCCGACTGGGCGAAGGGTCCGGGCGGTTGGGCCTCCGCGGTGGCCGACGCCTCGCCGCGCCCGGTCGGCGTGGTCACCATCGCCTCCCGCACCCGGCCTCGGTTGATCCACTCGCTCGGCGCGCGCATCGCCGAGGTCGGCCGACTGCCGTTGCTGGGCTCGGTGGAGTACACCGCTGACGCCGCGCCGATCTCCCGGAGCAACAGCGCCCAACGCCTCAAGGCGCTCCACGGCATGCTGAAGGTGCCCCCCGCCCTCGCCGCCGCGCTCACCGAGGCCTCAGGGCCCGTTCTGCTCGTGGACGACTACACCGAGACGGGCTGGACCCTCGCGGTCGCGACCCGGATGCTTCGTCGCGCGGGGGCACACGGGGTGTTGCCGCTGGTACTGGCTGTGCAAGGCTGACCACGGGTGGCGACCGACCAGGTCCGCCCCGAGCGCCTCCGGCCGTCTTCCGGTGGCGCCCCGGCATCGGTGCGCCGGTGCGGCCGCGCGTCGAATCCGCCGCCGCGGCAGCGCACCCGAGGCGTGAGCTGTCGGCTCACGTGTCCTTCGGCGAATCACTGGGTAAGGATATAAGTCACTCATCGTCACATAACGGTCGGTGGCCCCAATTGCTCGTTGCCGCATCCAAGTTCGGCAGGAAGAATTGAGTTCCGCTCCCCGCACGGCTTGCCCGTAGTCCGGTAGGGCTCTGCTGCGGCGTGCGCTCCCCCGAATCCGACCCGCCCGCAGTGTGGGCCGTAGCCGAAGGGAGGATCGTGACCTTCGGATTCGCTCCGTCCTCGGCGGCTTCGTTGTCGACGTCCACGTCCGCCACCTCCGCCACCCGCTTGCTCGAGCCCGCCGAGTGGGCAGCGGCCGGCATTCCGCTGCTGCGCAACCCACGGGAAGTCGTCAGCGGACTGCACTCACGGCACCGACCACGGCCGGCCACCGCCATCGTGGCCGTGCTCGACCCAGACGAACGGGTGCGGGCGAGCGCCTCGTTCACCCGGCGTCAGGCATCGACCGACGGGTGGATGTTCCGCAACGCCCTGCTCGCCCAGCTGCGCCGGGTCATCCCGCACGACCTGCGGCTGCGCACACCCGTGCGCACCGCCGTGCTGCTCTACTGCCGGGACGGCGACGCACGCTGGACGGAGGAGGACGGCGCGTGGATGTGGGGTCTGCGAGACGCCTGCACCTTGCACGGCCTGCGCTGTGGGGCGTACATCACCCTCACCCGGGACGGCTGGCAGGTCCTCGGCGAGGGTCGCGGGGGCCGTCGGCCCCACGCCGATTCGACTCCGGAACCCTTCGCCCTGTCCGAGGCCCCACCGCCGCTGCCCCGGACCGGTGGCGCCGCCTCGGAGGTACTGCGCCGCGCGGCCGCCCGCTGAGAGGCCGCCGGTCAGCCGAAAGCCCCGCAAGAACGGGGCCCCCGGGAGGCTCAGACCTCCCGGGGGCCGACATCCGTTCTCGCGCGCCGGGACCCGGCCCCTCCGCACACGTGCGAGGCCCCCCGCGCAGGTGCAAGATCGTGCCGCCAGGGCACGCCACAGGGGCGCCGCAGCAGCGACGCCTCCGTGCCCCCGGTCGCCTTCCGACCTACCGGAGCCGGCTCAGACGCCCGCGCCCAGCGCGGCGTTGATCTGCTGCGGGTCGCCGCACACGATCAGCAGGCCGGCGGCCCGAGCGCGGGCCAGCGGCAGCACGGTGGCGGCCACGGTGTCGGGGCCGCCGTTGACGGCGACCACGACGACGGGACGCACGCCCGCCCGGTCCACCACCGCGGCATCGGCGTAGAAGACGTCGTCCCCCGCGTCGTGCTGCGCCCAGTACGGCGCCTCGCCGAAGGACAGCTCATGGGTGGCCCAGGGGTGCTGCTCGCCGGTGGTGATCACCAGCACGTCCCCCGGGGTACGGCCCGAGTCCAGGAGGAGGTCCACGGCCTCCTCGGCGGCGTCCAGCGCACCCTGGGCCGAGGCCGGGATCAACTGGATCTGGGGGGTCGCCGAAGCGGAGGCGGCGACGGCAGGGGCGGCCGGGGCCGAGGGCCCGGGCTTGGCGGCCACGTCACGCGGCGCGCGTTGCACCGGTGGCGTGGGCCGGACGGGTCCGGGACGACCGGGACGCGACGGAGCCGCGGGACGGGGTCCGGGTACAGGTCGAGGGGTCGGCGCTGTGCGGCCACTGGCCGGAGTGGCGCGGGGACCCTGGGCACTCTCGTGAATCTGAGGCTCCTGGGGAATGAGAGGCATGAGCTGTTTTTTATCAAACGTTGGCGCGGCAAGCGCCAGCGGGTGGCACATCAGTGCGACCGGAATCGTCAGAAGTCGAAGCCGAGTTGCCCTTCGACCCCCGGAACGCTCCCGTTCGCCCAGGTACGGGCCTTCTTGAGGTGCCGCCACTGGGGCAGCGCATCAAGATACGCCCACGACAACCGGTGGAACGGAGTGGGTCCCCGCTCCTCCAGTGCGGCCTTGTGCACGGGCGACGGATACCCGGCATTGTCCGCAAAACCGAAGTCTGCATGGTCGATACCCAGTTCGGCCATCATTTTGTCGCGCTGGACCTTGGCGATCACCGAGGCCGCCGCGACCGCCACACAGGACTGGTCACCCTTGATCACCGTGCGGACCTTCCACGGGTCGCCGAGGTAGTCGTGCTTCCCGTCGAGGATCACGGCGTCCGGGCGGATCGGGAGGGCCTCCAGGGCCCGCCCGGCGGCGAGCCGGAGCGCGGCGGTCATCCCGAGGTCGTCGATCTCCTCCGGGGAGGCGTGCCCCAGGGCGTGGGACGTGACCCACGTCAGCAACTCCTGGGAGAGTTCGTTGCGCCGCTTGACGGTGAGCAGTTTGGAGTCGGTGAGACCCGCGGGAGGCCGGCGGAGTCCGGTGACGGCAGCGCAGACGGTGACGGGTCCGGCCCAAGCACCGCGGCCCACCTCGTCGACCCCGGCAATGACCTTCGCTCCGGTCGTGGCGCGGAGGGAGCGCTCGACGGTGTGAGTGGGTGGTTCGTACGGCATGGCGCCCTTAGATTACGCCGCCCCGATCCCGTCGCGACACCCCGGTCCGCGCGGGGCCTCGCCGACCGCCCGCACGGGCACCGGATCCGCGCTCAGAGGATGTCCGGCCGTAGCAGCGGGAGCATGAGCCGGTCGATCATCTCGTCGAGTTCACGATCGTTCCATTCACACCCGCACATCTTCGATCGATACATCATCATGGCCGGAATGGCGTCGAGGACATACCCGTCCGCCGCGTCAGGCCGCACCTCGGCTCGCTCGATTCCGCGGGTGACGACCTCGCGCAACAGTTTGACGGTCGGCTCCACCACCCCCTCGACGATCAACGCATGGAAGCGTTCGGCCTGGATCGGATCGCATTCGTGAATGATCGAACGCAGAGCGAAACCGGGGCGGGAGAACATGGCGTCACGCGCGTCGCGACACAGCGCCCTCAGGTCCGCACGGATGCCGCCCAGATCGGGTGCGGCATCCAGCCGGGGCAGTCCGGCCCGCAGGGCGTCCGCCACGAGGGCCTCCTTGGAGGGCCAGCGGCGATAGACGGCGGCCTTGCCGGTCTGGGCGCCGGCCGCCACCCCTTCCATCGTGAGGCCGTTCCAGCCGACGGTGCCCAACTGCTCCAGCGTGGCATCGAGAATCGCACGTTCGAGCACGGCGCCGCGCCGGCGGGGAGTGGTCGCCCGAGCGGGGGCGGCCGTCCAGCGCGAAGTAACCATCCGAGTGTCTCCAGCGAGCAGAGGAAGCGGGGAGCAGGGGGCGGAGTGAGGCTCTGGGCCATCGCGACGGGGGATACGCCGAGGGGCGACGCCGCGAGTGAACGCTTGCGTTCACTACGAAGAACTCACTACCGTTGACGGGCCAGTGAACGCCATCGTTCACTAATGCTCTTGTGGGGGACTCATAGTGACAACCTCTCAGCTGACTCAGAACCAGAAATCCGGGGGTGCCCGCCGGGAGGGACATCCCGGTATCGCACTCACCGTGATCGCGGCCTGCCAACTCATGGTGGTACTCGACGCGACGATTGTGAACATCGCACTCCCGCACATTCAAGACTCGCTCAAGTTCAGCACCACCGACCTCACCTGGGTGGTCAGCGCCTACACGCTCACCTTCGGCGGTCTGCTGCTGCTCGGGGCGAGGGCCGGTGACATCCTCGGCCGGCGACGAGTGTTCCTGGCCGGCATCCTGCTCTTCACCTTCGCCTCGCTCCTGGGCGGACTGGCTCAGGAGCCGTGGCAGTTGCTCGCCGCACGCGCCCTCCAGGGCGTGGGAGGCGCCATCGCGTCCCCCACCTCGCTGGCCCTGATCACCACCACATTCCCCGAGGGGCCAGAGCGGAACCGGGCCTTCGCCGTCTTCGCCGCGGTCTCCGCGGGAGGCGGCGCCATCGGCCTGCTCGCGGGCGGCATGCTCACCGAGTGGCTCGACTGGCGCTGGGTGCTGTTCGTCAACGTGCCCATCGGGGTGCTCATCGCCTTCCTCACCCCGCTCTACATCAGCGAGTCCGAACGCCACCCCGGACGCTTCGACATAGCCGGCGCGTTGACCTCGACGCTCGGGATGGCCTCCCTGGTCTACGCGTTCATCCGCGCGGCGGAGGAAGGCTGGCGGGACGATCTGACCATCGGCGCCTTCGCGGTCGCGCTGGTCCTGCTGGTGGCCTTCGTGTTCACGGAGGCGCGCGCCAAGGAGCCGATCACTCCGCTCAAGATGTTCGCCGACCGGAACCGCTCCGGCACCTACGTGATCATGCTGAGCCTCGCGGCGGCCATGTTCGGCATGTTCTTCTACATCGTGCTGTTCGTGCAGAACGTGCTGGGGTACAGCCCGATCAAGGCCGGTCTCGCCTTCCTCCCCGTCACGGTCGCCATCGCGGTGGGGGCGGGCCTGTCGCAGCGCTTCCTGCCCACCGTCGGCCCCAAGCCCTTCATGGTCGCGGGTTCCGCGCTGGTGGCGCTCGGCCTCACCTGGCAGGCCTTCATCCGTCCCGACAGCTCCTACGTGGGCGGCATCCTCGGGCCGATGGTGGTCTTCGCCTTCGGTATGGGACTAAACTTCGTGACGGTGACGGTCACCGCGGTCTCGGGTGTCGCCCCGCACGAAGCGGGCGCCGCGTCCGGGCTGCTCAACGCGACGCAGCAGGTGGGCGGTTCCCTCGGACTGTCCATCCTGACGACCGTCTTCGGCACGGCCAGCAAGGACGAGGCGGAGAAGCAGCTGCCGAAGTTCCTCACGGACGGAACCCCGGAACAGAAGGCCGAGTTCGCCAAGACGCACCAGCTGCCCGCCCCCTGGGGACACGAGGTACTCGCCCACGGCATCTCGACGGCCTTCATCCCGGCCGCCGCGATGGCCGTGCTCGCTCTGGTGACGGCGTGGTTCGGCATCCGGATCCGCAAGAGCGACCTGGAAGCACTGTCCGGCACGGCGGGCCCCACCGCCCTCTGACGGAACGCTCTCGTCGGCCGATCCGGAGGTGTCACCGTCCGTCACGTCGACGGCGCGTCCACCGCTTCCGGGTCGGCACGCGCGGCCTCTCGGTACCGGCACCAACATGATCACCAACAGGTCGAACCGCACGCGCACCCCCTCCGTCGTCCCCGACATCGCCCCGCCCCACCTGCACGCCACCCCGCTCGGACAGATCACACAGGCCGCACGCATCGCACCGATCGCGCCGGCCGCACGGATCGCACTGGCTGCACAGATCGCACAGCGGATATGCCCGAACAACGCTGGACGGTCACGCAGAGTTCCCATCGGACACTGAGAGTTCTGGAAGGCCGGGGGCGCCGCTCGACAGAATGACGCTGACCCACGGTGAGGCCTTGGCCGCCGACCGTCGGACGCCAGACGCCGGTACCGGTCTCCGACGCCAAGCTCGGCTTCAAGCGTCACAGCTCTCAGCCGTGGCGGCTTTCAGGCGTCGCGGCTCTCAGGCGTCGGGCGTCACGTGCGACGGCGCGGACAGCCACCCCGGCAGGTCCTCCACCTGCCGCGCCCACGCCTCCGGAGGCGTCCCCGCCTTGCCGGACGCGAGGATGCCGCCGACGATGGCGCAGGTCGTGTCCACATCGCCGCCGACCTGGGCGGTCGTCCAGAACGCCGTCTCGTAGTCGCCGAGGGCGCGCGCCGCCGACCAGACCGCGAACGGAACGGTGTCATGGGCCGACGTCCGTCGCCCGCAGCCCAGCACCGCCGCGACGGTGGCCGCGTCGGCGTAGTCGAGCATGTCCCTGGCGCGCCGCAGGCCGGCGCCGACGGCGCTCTTCGGGACGAGGGCGACGACACCGTCCAGGAGCGCCTCGGCGCTGGGCGGCCCTCCGGGGGCGCCGACCAGCGCGGCGGCCGCGGCGACGGCCATGGCCCCGACCACGGCTTCCCGGTGCTGGTGCGTGGGGTAGGCGGAGATCTCCGCCTGGTGGGTCGCCTGCTCGGGGTCGTCCGCGTACCAGGCCCCCAGCGGGGCCACGCGCATGGCGGCGCCGTTGCCCCAGGAGCCCTGTCCGTTGAACAGGGCGGCCGACAGCTCGCGCCAGTCGGCGCCCTCCCTGACGAGCCGCAGCAGCCGGTTGACCGCGGGACCGTACCCGCGGTCGAAGTCGTGATGCCGGGCGAAGGACTGCGCCAGTGCGTCCTGGTCGATGCGGTGGTGGGCGGCGAGGACGGCCACGACGGAGCAGGCCATCTCCGTGTCGTCGGTCCACTGCCAGGGGCCGGGCGGCAGCTCGCGGCGCTGGAGCAGCGGATAGTTCACGGGCACGAAGAACTGTGAGCCCAGCGCGTCGCCCAGGGCGAGGCCGCGCAGGCTGGCCAGGGCGCGCTCCAGGCGACGTTCGGGAGAGGAGTCAGCGGTCATCGCTCTGCCACTCTATCCGGTGATCCCGTACGGTTCCGGATCTCGCCAGCGGTTGAAAGGCCGGTCGAGTGTGTACCGGTCGTCGTCCCCGAGAACGAGCATCCTCATCTCGGCGTTCCCCGGATTCGCGAGGGACTCGAATTCCGCGACCGTCCAGTGGAACCAGCGCATGCAGAACAGCCGCATCGCGAGGCCATGGGTCACGATGAGCACGTTCGGCGGGTGGTCGGGGGCCTCGAAGCTGCGGAAGAGGCTCTCCAGGAAGCCGCCGACGCGGTCGTAGACGTCGGCTCCGCTCTCGCCCTGGGCGAACCGATAGAAGAAGTGCCCGTAGGCGTCCCGATAGGCCTTCTGCAACCGCACGTCGTCGCGGTCCTGCCAGTTTCCCCAGTCCTGCTCGCGCAGCCGGGGCTCCTCGCGGACCCGTATGCAGTCGGCGTCCAGGTGGAAGGCCCGGAGCGTCTCGTGCGTACGACGGTAGGGGGAGACGTACACGCTGACCCGCTCGCGGCCGAACACCTCCCGCAGGGTCTTTCCCGTCTCCTCGGCCTGCTGCCACCCTCGCTCGGTCAGGGCCAGTGCATGGTCGGGTTCACGCTCGTAGACGGTGTCATCAACATTGCCCGTTGACTCCCCGTGCCGGACAAGGACGATGCGCCGTGGTCGTGCCATGCCAAAACCCTAGATCGGCTGACGGCCGATAGAGCACTCGTACGGCCTGCATACAGCGTAGGTCACACAAATCCCGCACCAGAAAGCGCATACAGAAGCCGTTCGACGGCTTCCCTCGCGAGTCCGGTTTTCAAACCGTCCAGGTCGACTCGAGCTCGACGATGTCACCGGTGAGGGCGGATATGTCCGCCTCCGTCTGGGCGCGCAGTGCGAGCCGCTCCACGCGCTCGGTCCGGTACTTTCCGTGTTCGGCCTGCGAGCGCCACATCGAGAGCACCATGAACTCGTGCCCCGGCGCCTCGGCGAACATCCCCCGGATCATGCCGGGCGAGCCCGCCATGGCGGGGTTCCACACCTTCTCCTGCATGAGGGTGAAGTGCTCGGCCCGCTCCTCGTGCACCCGGCACAGGGCCACCCGCAGCAGGTCGGCGTCGGTGAAGCGGGGCTCGAAGCCCGTCTTCACGTCGAAGCGGTAGTCGAACAGCCGCACCTGGGCGTCCTTGAACGTGCCCGACTGAGCCGACGCCAGCCGGTCATGGGAGCGCGCCATGAAGGAGTCGTAGAAGGCACGGCTCTCCCAGAACGCGAAGACATGCGCGACCGAGGGCCGCCCCCTGCTCCAGCCCCCGCCCTGCCCCCGGAACCCCGGCTCCCCCAGAAGCCCCGCCCACTTTCGCTGTCCCCGTTCGAAACCGCGGCGGTCCACCACGGTGCAGCGAATCCACTTGACCAGCACCGCGCCATGGTACGGCCACTGGGCGTGGCGTTGGTCACCCTCGTTCACAGACCGACGCTGCGACGGCGCACGCGCGCGTGGCAGGATGGACAACCGGCCCTGAGAGTCGGCGTGTTCGGGGCGACGTCAAACGGGGAAACGGGGAGGGGAATTCCGGTGAGCGGCCTGAACAAGGGAATCCGCAAGGTCGAGATGGCTCTGAAGTGGGACCCGAGTCCGACGGGGCAGCCGGCCACCGACCTGGACATCGTGGCCGCGACCTATCTGGAGAGCGATCCGCATGGTGTCCCTGCCTATGTGGTGCACTTCGACAGTCGCTCCCCCGACGGAACGATCTATCTCAACCGTGACAGCAAGGACGGCAAGGGCTTCGGTTGGGACGAGGTGATGACGCTGGAGCTCGACCGCCTGGACGCGCGGTACGCGCGCGTGGTCGTCGGCGTCGTCATACAGCAGAACCCGGAGCACCGGACCTTCGTCGGTGTGCTCAACCCCGCCTTCCGGATACGGGAGGGCTACACCGTCCTGGACGAGGGCGACTTCGCCGGTGTCCTCGGCGCGACCGCGGCGACGGTCGGGGAGTTCCTGCGCGAGTCGACCGACGGATGGTCGTTCCACCCCGGCGTCCAGGGCTTCGAGGACGACCCGGCGACGTTCACGCGCACCATGGGCCAGGTACGTCACGCCTGAGGGCGCGAAAGACGCCGCCGAGCCCCCGTGGACGGTGGAAGACGCGGAAAGCACCGAGGGCGGTGGAGCCGAGTACCGGCTCCACCGCCCTCTGTCAGATCATCGCGACCTGACCGGCACGGCGGGGATCAGCTGCAACCGCTGGTCGAGCCGCAGCCCTCGCAGATGTAGCAGGAACCGGCCCGCTGCATCTTCGTACCGCAGGAGAAGCACAGCGGGGCGTCGGCCTGGATGCCCAGCTGCATCTCCACCAGTTCGGCACTGGTGTGGGCCTGCTTCGGAGCGGGCTCGACGGCTTCGACGTCGGCCTTGGGAGTGGCGACGGCCTTCAGGTCCGTCGGACGCGGAGCGGACTGCGCGAGTCCCTCGACGTCCACGTTCTCCTCCTCGAAGGTCGGCTCGTACGAGCCGGTCTCCAGGTGGCGCTGGCGCTCCTCGGCGGAGTGGATGCCGAGCGCGGAACGCGTCTCGAAGGGCAGGAAGTCGAGCGCCAGGCGGCGGAAGATGTAGTCGACGATCGACTGCGCCATCCGCACGTCCGGGTCGTCCGTCATGCCGGCCGGCTCGAAGCGCATGTTGGTGAACTTCGAGACGTACGTCTCCAGCGGCACGCCGTACTGGAGACCGACGGAGACCGCGATGGAGAAGGCGTCCATCATGCCGGCGAGGGTCGAGCCCTGCTTGGACATCTTCAGGAAGACCTCGCCGAGACCGTCGTCCGGGTAGGAGTTGGCGGTCATGTAGCCCTCGGCGCCACCGACCGTGAAGGAGGTCGTGATGCCGGGACGGCCCTTGGGCAGACGCTTGCGGACCGGGCGGTACTCGATGACCTTCTCGACCGCGGTGCGGATCGTGTCCTCGGCCTTCTCGGTGATCTCGGTCTTTTCCTTCTCCTTGGTCTTCGCGGAGAGGGGCTGGCCGACCTTGCAGTTGTCGCGGTAGATCGCGAGAGCCTTGACGCCGAGCTTCCATGCCTCGAAGTAGATCTCCTCGACCTCCTCGACGGTCGCCGTCTCCGGCATGTTGACCGTCTTGGAGATGGCGCCGGAGATCCAGGGCTGGATCGCGGCCATCATGCGGACGTGGCCCATCGGGGAGATGGCGCGCTCGCCCATGGCGCAGTCGAACACCTCGTAGTGCTCAGGCTTGAGACCGGGGGCGTCGATCACGTTGCCGTTGTCGGCGATGTGGGCGACGATCGCCTCGATCTGCTCCTCCTGGTACCCCAGGCGGCGCAGGGCCTGCGGCACGGTGCCGTTGACGATCTGCATCGAGCCGCCGCCGACGAGCTTCTTGAACTTGACCAGGGCGAGGTCGGGCTCGACGCCGGTGGTGTCGCAGGACATCGCCAGACCGATGGTGCCGGTCGGGGCGAGCACGGACGCCTGGGAGTTACGGAAACCGTTCTTCTCACCGAGCCGCAGGACGTCCTGCCAGGCCTCCGTGGCGGCGGCCCAGACCGGGGAGTCCAGGTCGTCCATGCGGACGGCCGCGCCGTTGGCGTCGGAGTGCTGCTTCATGACGCGGTTGTGGGCGTCGGCGTTGCGGGCGTAGCCGTCGTACGTGCCGACGACCGAGGCCAGTTCGGCGGAGCGGCGGTAGGCCGTGCCCGTCATCAGGGAGGTGATGGCGCCGGCCAGCGCGCGGCCGCCGTCGGAGTCGTAGGCGTGGCCGGTGGCCATCAGCAGGGCGCCGAGGTTGGCGTAGCCGATGCCGAGCTGGCGGAACGCGCGCGTGTTCTCGCCGATCTTCTGGGTCGGGAAGTCCGCGAAGCAGATGGAGATGTCCATCGCGGTGATGACGAGCTCGACGACCTTCTGGAAGCGGTCGGCCTCGAAGGACTGGTTGCCCTTGCTGTCGTCCTTGAGGAACTTCATCAGGTTCAGCGAGGCGAGGTTGCAGGACGTGTTGTCCAGGTGCATGTACTCGCTGCACGGGTTCGACGCGGTGATGCGGCCGGACTCGGGGCAGGTGTGCCAGTTGTTGATCACACCGTCGTACTGGATGCCCGGGTCGGCACAGGCCCACGCGGCCTCGGCGAGCTTGCGGAACAGCGCCTTGGCGTCGACCTTCTCGATGATCTCGCCGGTCATACGGGCGCGGAGGCCGAACTCGGTGCCGTTCTCGACGGCCGTCATGAACTCGTCGTTCACGCGGACGCTGTTGTTGGCGTTCTGGTACTGGACGGACGTGATGTCGTCGCCGCCCAGGTCCATGTCGAAGCCCGCGTCGCGCAGGGCGCGGATCTTCTCCTCTTCCTTCACCTTGGTGGCGATGAAGTCCTCGACGTCCGGGTGGTCCACGTCGAGGACGACCATCTTGGCCGCTCGACGGGTGGCGCCACCGGACTTGATGGTGCCGGCGGAGGCGTCGGCACCACGCATGAAGGAGACCGGGCCGGAGGCGTTGCCACCGGAGGACAGGAGCTCCTTCGAGGAGCGGATGCGGGAGAGGTTCAGGCCGGCGCCGGAGCCGCCCTTGAAGATCATGCCCTCTTCCTTGTACCAGTCGAGGATCGACTCCATGGAGTCGTCGACGGCCAGGATGAAGCAGGCGGAGACCTGCTGGGGCTGCGGGGTACCGACGTTGAACCAGACGGGGCTGTTGAAGCTGAAGATCTGGTGCAGGAGGGCGTACGCCAGCTCGTGCTCGAAGATCTCGGCGTCGGCGGGCGAGGCGAAGTACCTGTGGTCCTCACCGGCCTTCCGGTACGTCTTCACGATGCGGTCGATCAGCTGCCTGAGGCCGGTCTCGCGCTGAGGGGTGCCGACGGCACCGCGGAAGTACTTGCTGGTGACGATGTTGACCGCGTTCACCGACCAGAAGTCGGGGAACTCGACGCCACGCTGCTCGAAATTGACCGAGCCGTCGCGCCAGTTGGTCATGACGACGTCACGACGCTCCCAGGCCACCTCGTCGTAGGGGTGCACGCCGGGGGTCGTGTGGATGCGCTCGATACGCAGGCCCTTGGTGGTCTTGGTGCCCTTGGCACGGGAACCTCGCGCCGGACCGCTCGCCGTCTCTGTCATGCCGCCTCCCTCTACGGGCGAAAACGCCCTAAAATGCCACGTTGTTCCCGTGACACGGTGTTCTGTCTTGTGCTGTGGGCACCCACGCGCATTCGCCCACAGCAGGTCTTGGTCCGCCGCCGCCGGACCGTCCCCGGACTCGAAACCCCGGTTCCGGCCCTTCGGTCAGTCGGCGGCGTGAGCGGGCTCGGGGACCTGCACGGTCCCTCCGGGCCCGCCTTCGTCTCCCCGGCTCCCCACAACAGCTCCCGCATCGCCCTCGCGGTCGTCGTCGTCCGCGGCAGGGCGTGCCGTCTGGTTCCTGAGTTCCACGATGGCGGCCTCGAAGTCCTCGAGCGAGTCGAACGCCCGGTAGACGGAGGCGAATCGCAGATACGCGACGAGGTCGAGTTCCTGAAGCGGACCGAGTATGGCCAGCCCGACGTCATGGGTGGTCAACTCGGCACTTCCGGTGGCCCGTACCGCCTCCTCGACCCGCTGGCCGAGCTGAGCCAGAGCGTCTTCGGTGACAGGCCGCCCCTGACACGCCTTGCGCACGCCGTTGATGACCTTGATGCGACTGAAGGGCTCGGTGACTCCGGACCGCTTCACCACCATGAGCGAGCACGTCTCCACGGTCGTGAAACGACGGGAGCAGTCAGGGCATTGGCGGCGCCTACGGATCGACGTGCCGTCATCCGTCGTACGGCTGTCGACGACACGGCTGTCGGGGTGCCTACAGAAGGGGCAGTGCATGAACTCCAACCCTCCTCACAGCAGACTCAATGGCCTCGCCGGACCTCACGGGTCCCTCGAAGCAGCCCCCAGCATAGGGGATCCATGAGCGTCCGAAGACACCGGGGACCACAACTTCTGGGCCGCTGGTGCAATCCAACCACTACATATGGGGGCTCGGCCCAAAAACCCAGGCTGCATCGCGTGTCGCGTCCGACAGCTTCACCCCTCGCGATCCCGCCGTCACACGCAGCATCCGAAAACCACCCGTGCACGCGCGCGTACACCTGTACCGGCACGCCGGATACGGCGATACCGTGGGCGCCGCAGGGAGGAGTGGTGGGACTCTCGCGCAGAGAGGGGCCGATTCCCGGTCCGCGGGGCGGCGGATGGCAGACTGAGGGCACGCCTCACCAGGCCATCCGTCCCGGCGGAGAAGAGTACAACAATGAGCCCTTTTGTCTGCCGGGCAGCACGTTAGCCATACACCCAGACACATGATCAAGTCAGGCTATCCACGCTTTTTCACTCGAACGTGTGTTTGGCGCAACCTTTCGAAAGCAACTACCGTTGTCCAGCAGGGAGACAATCGAGAGGGGCCGACGTGACCACCACCGCAGACAGTGCCACCATCACTGCCCAGGACCGCTCCCAGGGCCGACTCGAGCCGGTGCATGCGATGAACGAAGCCATGAATCCCGAGGCACACAAGCGCTCGCTGCCGGGGCGACCCCCAGGCATCCGCGCGGACAGCTCGGGACTCACCGACCGGCAGCGCCGAGTGATCGAGGTCATCAGGGACTCCGTACAACGGCGCGGATACCCGCCGTCCATGCGGGAGATCGGTCAGGCGGTCGGGCTGTCCAGCACGTCCTCGGTCGCCCACCAGCTGATGGCACTGGAGCGGAAGGGCTTCCTGCGCCGCGACCCGCACCGGCCGCGCGCCTACGAGGTCCGAGGGTCCGACCAGGCGAGCTCCGTACAGCCCACGGACACCGCCGGCAAGCCCGCCGCGTCGTACGTCCCGCTGGTCGGCCGCATCGCCGCCGGTGGTCCGATCCTCGCCGAGGAATCGGTCGAGGACGTCTTCCCTCTCCCGAGGCAGCTGGTGGGTGACGGCGAGCTGTTCGTCCTCAAGGTCGTGGGTGACTCGATGATCGAGGCCGCGATCTGCGATGGCGACTGGGTCACCGTCCGCCGCCAGCCCGTCGCCGAGAACGGCGACATCGTGGCGGCCATGCTGGAGGGCGAGGCGACCGTCAAGCGTTTCAAGCGCGAGGACGGCCATGTCTGGCTCCTCCCGCACAACGCGGCGTACGAGCCGATCCCGGGCGACGACGCGACCATCCTCGGCAAGGTGGTGGCCGTACTCCGCCGCGTCTGAGTACGGCGGTGGACGAGACGCCTCCGTCCGCTCCCGAAGCTGGGCCCCGGGATCCCTGCGCCGGTTCCGGGGCCCTGTGCTGTGCCCGATGTATCCAGGTGAGGGGCCGTCCCCGGAGCGGGACGGCCCCTCCCTCACTCCGTCTCCGACCCGGCTTCCGCCTCCGCCTGCTTGGCCACCGCGTCGATCGCCGCGAGCGACCTGCGCACCTGGTTGCGGTCCGTGGTGTACCAGAAGTCGGGCAGGGACGCCTTCAGATAGCTCCCGTACCGGGCCGTCGCCAGCCGCTGGTCCAGTACGGCGACCACACCGCGGTCCCCCGACGCCCGCACCAGCCGGCCCGCGCCCTGTGCCATCAGCAGCGCCGCATGGGTGGCCGCGACGGCCATGAAGCCATTGCCGCCCGCCTCCTCCACCGCCTTCTGGCGGGCGCTCATCAAGGGATCGTCCGGGCGCGGGAACGGGATCTTGTCCATCACGACCAGCTGACAGCTGGGACCGGGGACGTCGACACCCTGCCAGAGCGACAACGTACCGAAGAGACAGGTCTTCGGGTCCGCCGCGAAGTTCTTGATCAGCTCACCGAGCGTCTCCTCGCCCTGGAGGAGGATCGGGAACTCGGGGACCCGCGTGCGCAGCTCCTCGGCGGCGAGCTGCGCGGCCCGCATGGAGGAGAACAGACCGAGCGTGCGTCCACCGGCCGCCTGGATCAGCTCGGTCAGTTCGTCCAGCATGTCGCCGCGGTCGCCGTCCCGCGCGGGGCGCGACAGGTGTTTGGCCACGTAGAGGATGCCCTGCTTGGGGTAGTCGAAGGGCGACCCCACGTCGATGCCCTTCCACTGGGGGACGTCCTCGCCCTCGGTGCCTTCCGGGGCCAGCCCCATGGAGGCGCCCACGCCGTTGAAGTCCCCGCCCAGCTTGAGGGTCGCCGAGGCCAGGGTCACGGAGCGGTCGGCGAAGAGCTTCTCCCTGAGCAGGCCCGACACGGACATGGGCGCGACGCGCACGGAGGCGCCGAATCGGTCGTGCCGCTCGTACCAGACGACGTCGTACTCGGAGCCGTTGACGATCCGCTCCGCCACGTCGTGCACGCTCTCCACGGACGCGAGGGCCTGCTTGCGGACCGCGTCCTCGTCCTGGACGGACTTGTCACGGGTCGCGCCGATGGCCGAGATGACGGTCCGCGCGGCGTCACGCAAGGCCATGAGGGCGTACCCGAGATCCTCCGGGACCTCCTCCAGACGGCCGGGCAGTGCCAGTTCCATGAGCCGCTCGAAGCCCTCGGCGGCGGTCTGGAGCTGGTCGGCGGCCTTCTCGTTGACCAGCTTCGCCGCCCGGCGTACGGCCCGGTTGACCTGGCCGGGAGTGAGTTCGCCGGTCGCGACGCCGGTGACCCGCGAGACCAGCTCATGCGCCTCGTCGACGATCAGCACCTCGTGCTGCGGCAGGACCGGCGCACCCTCGATGGCGTCGATGGCGAGCAGCGCGTGGTTGGTGACGACGACCTCGGCGAGCTTGGCGCGCTCGCGGGCCATCTCGGCGAAGCACTCGGCACCGTAGGCGCACTTCGTGGCCCCCAGACACTCCCGGGAGGACACCGACACCTGGGCCCAGGCCCGGTCGGAGACACCTGGCGTGAGGTCGTCCCGGTCCCCGGTCTCGGTGTCGTCCGACCAGTCCCGCAGCCTGAGCAGGTCCTGGCCCAGCTTGCTGGTGGGCGCGGCCGCCTCGAACTGGTCGAAGAGGCCCTCCTCCTCGTCCTGCGGGACGCCTTCATGGAGGCGGTGCAGGCACAGGTAGTTCGACCTGCCCTTGAGCATCGCGAACTCCGGGCGGCGGCGCAGCAGCGGGTGCAGCGCGTCGACCGTACGCGGCAGGTCCCGCTCCACGAGCTGGCGCTGGAGGGCCAGCGTGGCGGTCGCGACCACGACCCGCTCCCCGTGCGCGAGGGCGGGCACGAGGTAGCCGAGCGACTTGCCGGTGCCGGTGCCGGCCTGGACCAGCAGATGGGATCCGTCGTCGATCGCCTCGGCGACGGCTTCGGCCATGGTCACCTGGCCGGGGCGCTCCGTACCGCCGACAGCGGTGACGGCAGCGTGCAGGAGTTCGGGGAGTGAGGGCTTCGTCATAGCGCGACCACACTACGGCGCGGCACTGACAAACGTGTGGTCAAGGCGGACGGGACGGAAGGGATCAAGACGGTGGGTCTCTCGTCAGGGGCGGGGAGGCCGGGGTCCGGAGGGACGCGGGAACTCGTGCGACGCGGCGGCCGTTCTCTCTGTGACGGCGCGAACACTCAGCGTCACGAAAGATCACAGGGGACCCGGTCCCGGCCCATGAGGGCGGCCCGCTTGGTGGGCAGCTCGATCTCGGCGAGGAACCGGAAGCCCGCGCTCAGGAAGGTGGCGATGGACGCGATGTTGCGCAGGTCGGGTTCGGCGACGACGCGGGTACAGGCGGGCCTCCGGTCGAGGATCAGGTCGGCGACGGCTCTGAGCAGAAGGCTGCCGAGACCTCGCCCGCGGTCTGCGCGACCGCCCACGAGGAAGTGGATACCGGTGTCGTGCGGCCGGACCGGACAGTGGGCCGCCAGCGGGTCGAGGTCTGCCCGGTAGATCTCCCAGTAGCTCATGGGCCGGCCTTCCAGCACCCCGAGGCAGGGGACGCTGCGCCCGTCGTCGGCGAGCTGGCGGCGCAGGTGTCGCGCTGTCACGGAGTCGGGTCCCGCCAGCTCCCAGAACGCCGCGACCGCGGGGTCGTTCATCCACCGGCAGACGAGGGTGAGGTCCCTGTCGACCTGTACGGGGACCAGGTGGAAGGCACCAGCGGGGGTGGATGTGGGCCCCCAGCCGCCGACGTGGTCGAGCAGGTCGGAGGCGGCGGGAGGGGTACGGCTGTCGGCGGCTGTCTCTACGGGAGCCACGGCAGCTCCTCTCAGCAGGTCGGGCGGGGCGGGTTCCTCGGAGCAGGGCGGGGACGGACGGCCGGTGGAGCGACGGCTCAGGAGTGCAGGGGGTTGGCGATGGTGACGTAGACGGACTGGGTGTCCACGGGACCGACGAGTTCGTCGAGGCCGTGCAACCGGGTCAGCAGATTGGCCTTGCAGCGCAGCCGGGGCGAGTCGAGCAGCCGGGCGGGCAGCGAACCGGCGAGTCGGCGGGGGCCGGCGGCGGCCTCGCCGAGGAAGCGCCGGAACGCGGCGAGCAGCAGTTGCTCGTCGGCGAGCCGCTGGGAGCCGAAGGCGCCGATGAGGCCGAGCACGTTGTTGATGCCCAGGTAGTAGGCGAAGCGCTCGTCGGTGACCTCGTCGGACACGAAGGTGTCGCTGTGCTCGCCGATGCCGGGCAGCCGGGCTTCGAGCTCCGCGCGGCCGGACTCGCGGAAGTAGTAGCCCTGGTTGTCGCGGTAGCGGCCGCCGGTGGGCCAGCCGTCGGGGTCCAGGAGGAGGAGCGTGTTCTGCTGATGCGCCTCCAGTGCGATCCCGGCCGCACCGTCGAGCCACAGGACGGGGCGGACGACCTGCTCCAGATAGCGCAGGAACCACTCGGCGGCGACCGCCGACAGCGGTCGGCCCGTCCGTACGGCGAGCTGCCTGATGATCACGGTCAGCCGGGAGCCGTGGGCGGAGACCGTGTCGGGCCGGGGTGCGACAAGGCCTGCCACGCAGGAGACGTCGTCCTCCGGAGCGAACGGGTTGTGGCGGATCATCACGTCGAGGCCTGTCAGCGGGAGACCGTCGGCGCCGTCGACCGCGAGCCAGGCCGGGTCGCGGACGATGTCGAAGTCCGGGTGGGCCGCCTGCCACTGCTCGGCCAGGCCCGCGCGCAGCAGGCGGTGCACCTCGACACCGCGGTGGAGTTCTTTGCGGAGGTTCTCACGACAGGAGTTGGTGATGCGCAGGCCCAACGACAGTTTGAGCATGGCGGGTGCGCCGGGCCGGTGGACGGTGCGGACGGAGGAGGTCGGATGCCACGAGGGGCCATGGGCGCCCAGGTCCTGGAGCAGTCCGGCGTCGAACAGGGCCTCGACCTCGGGACGATGCCGTGCCTCGCGCAGCTGCCAGGGGTGCACCGGCAGTGCGGCGAACCCCGCCGGCAACGGCAGCCCGGCGCCGCCGAGCCTGGCCGTCAACCGGGCGGCGGGGACGGGACGGCCGCCCTCGGTCCAGGCAGAGTCGGTGGCGACCGCGGAAGGAGCGACAGCGAGCCAGCGCAGAGGGAAGGAGCCCCGCGACTCCGGTGAGTAGCGCAGCGCTTCACCCTCCGAGAGGCCTTCCCGGCTCTTCGGCGTCGGGTGCAGCGGATGTCCGAGCAGCAGCGCCTGTTCGGCGGTCAGGAACAGGTCGGAGGCGGCGCCGGGGCGTTCCCTGCGCTCGCCGATGAACACGGCGGTACGGCGGACGGAGTCGGCGACGCGTGCGACGAGGTCGGTGCCTTCACCGTCGGTCTTGTCCAGGCGGGCGGATCCGTCGGACGGGCCGGCGTCCCGGGACGTCTCGCGGGCCAGCAGAGCCGCCACCGTGACGGCGTCCGCCGGCGGGGACTGCTCGGGTGCGCAGGCCAGCCGTGGGAGGCCGAAGCGGTGCCAGCCGGTCGGGGACCAGTAGGAGACGGGGGTGAGCAAGGTGATGCCACTGGCGGGCAGCGGCACGCGCAGAACCCCGTCTCGGGGTGCGGGCAAGCCTGTCTCGCGCACCCAGCAGCGCAACAGGTTCTCCACGGCAGCCGCGTCGGCAGCCGTGTGCGGATAGGCATGCTCCAGCAGATCGGCGTGGCCCGGCGGCGCCACGGGGGTGGCGCCTTCCTGTTGATGGGGCTGCTGGTGGGGCTGTTGCTCGGGGACGGAGGGCGAGAGGGGTGCCGGCTGATGGGAGTGGGCGGAGGTGGTCAAGGTCGTTCCTCGTGAAGTGGTGGGGTCCGCCGCGAGCGGGCGGCGGCACGGAACTCGGGCGCCCGCTGGGCGCGTGGGCACGCAGCGATCGGGAGGTCGACACCGGTACCGCCAGCGCCCGCGGTACCGGGGGCACGCCGACGGCGGCCCGGGACTACCCCGCCCACTCGGCATGCCCACCCCGACGCCGATCCGTCCCGGGCGGCCAGCTCGACCGACCCTGACCCGGGTCCTGGGACTGACGCTGGGACTCGTGCTCGGGCTCACGCTCGGGCCTGGTGTGGGTCTGGCCTTGACCTTGGAGCCGAGGCTGGGACTCCTGCTCAGGCTCATGCCCGGGCCGCGTGTGGGTCTGGCCTTGGCCTTGGCCTTGGCCTTGGCCTTGGAGCTGACGTTGGAACTCCTGCTCAGACCGGTTCGAGGTCTGGCCCTGGCGTTGGGGCGGGGGCTGGCCCTGGGCCTGCGGCTTCGGCCGGTCCTTGCCCTCGCCCTGGAGCTCTGGCTGGGACTCCTGCTCGGGCAAGTTCGGGGACTGGCCCTGGGCACGGGGCTCCGGCCGGTTCTGTCCCCGGCCCTGGAGCCGATACCGGGGCTCAGGCTCGGCGCGGTTCTCGCTCCGGTGCTGGCGCTCATCCGCCGGCCGGCCCGGAGGCCGAAGCCCGGACTCGGACCCGGACCCGGACCCGGACTCGGACTCGGGCTCGGGCTCGGACTTGAACTCAGGCCCAGACTCGGACTGGGACCCGGACTCTGCCCCGGACTCGGGCCCGGACTCTGCCCCGGACTGGGACCCGGACTCGGACCCGGACCCGGGGCCCGACCCGGACCCGGGCTGAGGGTTCCGTTGGTCGGACATCCGCCGGCTCCGGCTGCGGCTGCGGCTGCGGCTGGTACTGAGGCTCTGGCCCCGGCCCTGACTCCTGTGGGGGCTGAGGCTGGGCCTGGGGCTGCGGGACGCTGCCGCCATGGCGTCCGCGAGTCGGTCGAGTACGGCGGTGGCCTGCTCGTCGGTGATCGTCAGGGGCGGAAGCAGCCGTACGACGCTGGCGTGGCGGCCGCCGAGTTCGACGATCAGGCCCCGGCGCAGGCACTCCCGTCGCACGGCGGCCGCCAGCGCGGGAGCCGAAGGAAGCGCCGGGCGGGGGTCGACGTCATGGGCATGCGCACCGTCGGCCGTCGCGCCGCGTTCATCACCGGCCTGCGTGGCGGCGCGCTGAACGCCGATCGGGCCGGGCCCGCTCGCCCCCTCGGGGTCCACCATCTCGACCCCGATCATCAGCCCGCGACCCCGTACGTCCCCCATGCACGGAAAGTCCCTGGCGAGAGAGCGGAGTTGGCCCAGCATGCGGCTCCCCAGGGTGGCCGCGCGCTCGGCGAGACGGTTCTCGCGCACGTAGGCGAGGGTGGCCGTACCCGCGGCCATGGCGAGCTGGTTGCCGCGGAACGTGCCCGCGTGGGCGCCGGGTTGCCAGACGTCGAGGGCGTCACGGTAGACGATGACGGCCAACGGCAGGCTGCCCCCGATGGCCTTGGACATGACCATCACGTCGGGGACGATCCCGCTGTGCTCCACCGCCCAGAAGGCGCCGGTCCGGCCGACGCCGGTCTGGACCTCGTCGGCGATCAGGGGGATCGAGCGCTCGGCCGTGATCTGGCGCATGCGCCGCATCCACCGGTCCGGCGCGGGAATGACACCGCCCTCGCCCTGGACCGGTTCGAGGATCATCCCGGCGGGGTGCCGTACCCCCGACTTGGGGTCGTCGAGGAGGGACTCGGCCCAGCGGGCCCCGAGTTCGGCGCCGCGCTCGCCGCCTACACCGAACGGGCAACGGTAGTCCTGCGGATAGGGCAGCCGCGCCACCCGTACGTCGTGGGCACCCCCGGAGGCCTCGAGGGATCCGGCGGTCAAGCCGTGGTACGCACCGGTGAAGGCCAGGACACCGGTGCGGCCGGTGGCGGCCCGGACCAGCGTGAGGGCTGCCTCCACCGCGTCCGTGCCGGCCGGTCCGCAGAACTGCACGCGCGCGTGGTCGGCGAGACCGGGTGGCAGGGTGCGGAACAGTTCGGTGACGAAGGCGTCCTTGACGGGGGTGGCGAGGTCGAGGACGTGCAGGGGCGCTCCCGAGTCGAGGACCTTGCGGATGGCCTCCAGCACGACGGGATGGTTGTGGCCGAGCGCGAGGGTTCCGGCGCCCGAGAGACAGTCGAGGTAGCGGCGGCCGTCCGCGCCCTCGATGGTCAGGCCGCGCGCCCGTACCGGCACGATCGGCAGGGCACGCGCGTAGGTGCGCGCCGCGGACTCGCGGGCCGACTGCCGCCGCAGGATCCCCTCGTGCGCGCGGCGGCCGCCCGTCCGGTTGCCCGTGACCGCCGTTCCGGCGACGAGGTCCCCCTCGACGGGGCAGTCGGCGACGGAGGATGCGGCGGCGGGAGACACCGCGCCGGAGGTTCCGTCGGGGCGGGTTCCGTCGGTACGCCCCGAGGCGGCCTCCTCGGGTACCGGCTCGGTCACTGCCACGTCCCTCAGTCCTTCCGCGGGTCGAAGGGCGAGCACACACAGCGGCCCCCATCGGTACCAACACCGCGCGGGCGTGCCGGTTACGGGTGGTGAGGAGAATGACCGCCGCCCGGCCGGTCCCGTCGTCGGTCTGTGGCGGAACAGTTGCCATTCGGTCGGGAGTCCCCCGCGACGACCGCTTATCGTGTGGTGGCATCACACATGGCCGTGAGATCCGCTTGAACTCGGTGTGAGATCACCATGAGTTCCACTCGGCGGGAGCGGTCGGTACTTCAAGTTCGTTGACAGCAGGGGGAGTCAGATCATGCGATCCATACGGCCGTCGTTCGTCGTTCGGCGGGGGAGGAACGCGCGCCGCAGAACCTCCCCCGTCCTGGGCGCCGTGGCCCTCGCCTCGGTGCTCGCGCTCACCGCGACCGCCTGTGATTCGGGCGACACCGAGGCGGACAACCAGGCCGCCGCGACGGCGTCGACCGGTAGCGACGGCAAGATCACGATCCCGGACGACATCAAGGACAGGCTCAAAGAGCACGGGATCGATCTCGACAAGTGGAAGAACGGCGCCTGGAAGAACTGGGACAAGGACGACTGGCTGCGTGAGGCGCAGGACTACGTCAACCCGATCATCGCGGGGCTGTGGGACCCGGATCGCATGCGGGAGGCCGAGGACCCGGACCGGAGCGTCGACGAGAACGACCTCTCCGGTGACCAGGGCGTGACCGACCCGACGCCGCAGGCGGTGGACGCGAAGGCCGTATCGCCCTCGTACCACGAGAACGCCGCCGAGGCGGGCAAGGTGCTCTTCGACTCCCCGGAGGGCACGATGGTCTGCTCGGCGACGGTCGTGCAGGACCCGGCTCACCCCGGCAAGTCCGACCTGGTGTGGACGGCGGGCCACTGTGTGCACGCCGGCAAGGGCGGCGGCTGGTACCGCAACATCGCGTTCGTGCCGTCGTACAACGACTCGGGCCTGTCGGCCAAGGAGTTGGAGACCGCCACCAAGGAGCAGGTCGCTCCGTACGGGGTCTGGTGGGGCGACTGGACGAAGACGTCCGACCAGTGGATCGCGCAGGGCGGCGAGACCGGCGGTGACGGCGCCTCGTACGACTACGCCGTCATCCATGTGACCCCGGAGGAGGGCGGTACGGGCAAGTCCCTGGAGGAGACGGTCGGTTCGGCGCTCCCGGTGGACTTCAACGCCCCGGCGGTGCCGAAGGTGAGCAGCATCACCGCGACCGGTTACCCGGCGGCGGCGCCGTACGACGGGCAGGCCCTCTACCAGTGCCAGGACAAGCCGGGACGGTTCTCCCTGAGCTCCTCGGACCCCACGATGTACCGCATCGGCTGCACGATGACCGGTGGTTCGTCGGGCGGCGGCTGGGTCGCGAAGGGGTCGGACGGGAAGCCCGCGCTGGTGTCCAACACCTCGATCGGCCCGGTGAAGGCCGGTTGGCTCGCGGGGCCGCGGCTGGGTGACGTGGCCAAGGGTGTGTACGACTCGGTGAGCGACAAGTTCGCCGGTCAGTAGCGTGATCGGCGGTGGGACGCCTGACGGGAACCTTCACCGTCCCACCGCCGTTCGTCCCGAATTCCCCGGGCATAGTGGTGTGTTGCCCGTGGGAGGGTGCCGGCGTCATTGCGGCGGCCTAGACCTGTCAGGCCCATGACACCCGACCCAGGTCACCTCGCACCTCGCGACGATCCATACGTTTCACCTTCACACGTCTCAACGGGGGACATCGCACCATGCGTTCCACACGTACGTCCGCCGCGCGCCCGCACGGGCGACGGCGCACCCTGCTCGCGGCCGGTCTCGTCGCCGCCCTGGCCCTGACCGCCACCGCGTGCGGCGGCGGCTCCGACGACACCGGGGCCGACGCCACCGCCACCGCATCCGGGACGGCCGCCGGCTCCGGCTCCGCCGGCGGCAAGGTCAAGGTCCCGGCCGACATCGCCGACAAGCTCGCGAAGCACGGCGTCGACGTCGACAAGTGGGCCGACGGCGGCTGGCAGGACTGGGACAGGGACAAGTGGCTCAGCGCGGCCAAGGACTTCGTCAATCCGGTGATCGAAGGGCTGTGGAAGCCCGAGCGGATGCGGTCCGCGAAGGAGGCGAACAAGACCGTCACCACGAAGGACGCCGCCGCAGACCAGGGCGTCAGCGACCCGGATCCGACGGCCGTGAAGGCGACCGCCGAGAAGACGCCGTACCACGAGAACGCGGCCCCGGTCGGCAAGGTCTTCTTCGACTCGCCCGAAGGCACGATGGTCTGCTCCGGCACGGTCGTCAAGGACGTGAACCACCCCGGGAAGTCCAACCTCGTGTGGACGGCCGGGCACTGTGTGCACGCCGGGGGCGACGGCGGCTGGTACCGCAACCTCGTCTTCGTCCCGGCCTACAACGACCTCGGCAAGTCCGAGGCGCAGCTCGGCGACGCCACGGCGTCGGAGATCGCCCCGTACGGCAACTGGTGGGCCGACTGGGCGTCGACGTCGAACGAGTGGATCGCGGGCGGCTCGGACACGGGCGGCGCGGGAGCCGCGTACGACTACGCCGTGCTGCACGTGACGCCGGAGCAGGGCTCCGAGTCGCTGGAGGAGACGGTCGGCGCGGCGCTGGACGTGGACTTCTCCGCGCCGTCCGCGACCGAGGTCGCCTCCATGGGCGCCTGGGGGTACCCGGCGGCACCGCCCTACAACGGGCTCAAGATGTTCAAGTGCCTCGACCGGCCGGGACGGTTCTCACTGGACGCGTCGCTGCCGGCGATGTACCGCATCGGCTGCACGATGACCGGCGGTTCGTCCGGCGGCGGCTGGTTCCGGGTGGTGGGCGGCAGGACCGAACTGGTCTCCAACACCTCGATCGGCCCGGCCGACAACACCTGGCTGGCGGGGCCCCGGCTCGGCCGGGAGGCCGAGGCGCTGTACGAGAACATGAGCAGGACGTACGGCGGCCGGTGAACCGTACACGCCGAAGGCCCGCCCCCTGCGGGAAGCAGGGGGCGGGCCTTCGGGCGTTCAGCGGGTCGTGACGGCTCAGGCGAGCGGAGCCGGTACGTACGGCGCGAGGTCCGCCGCCAGCTCCTCGTGCACCCGCACCTTCAGCAGCGTGCCCTCCGCCGTGTGCTCCTCGGAGATCACCTCGCCCTCGGTGTGGGCGCGGGCCACCAGACCGCCGTGGGTGTACGGCACGAGTGCCTCCACCTCGACGGACGGCCGCGGCAGCTCGTTGTCGATCAGCGCGAGCAGCTCGGCGATGCCCTGGCCGGTGCGGGCCGAGACGGCGATGGAACGCTTCTCGATCCGCATGAGCCGCTGGAGCGTCAGCGGGTCGGCCGCGTCCGCCTTGTTGATCACGACGACCTCGGGCACGCCGGTGGCGCCGACGTCCCGGACCACCTCGCGTACGGCGGCCAGCTGCTCCTCCGGGTTCGGGTGCGAGCCGTCCACCACGTGCAGGATCAGGTCGGCCTCGCCGACCTCTTCCATGGTGGAGCGGAACGCCTCGACCAGGTGGTGCGGCAGGTGCCGGACGAAGCCGACCGTGTCGGCCAGCGTGTACAGGCGACCGCTCGGGGTCTCCGCCCGGCGCACGGTCGGGTCCAGGGTCGCGAACAGCGCGTTCTCGACCAGGACGCCCGCACCGGTGAGGCGGTTGAGCAGCGACGACTTGCCGGCGTTGGTGTACCCCGCGATGGCGACGGACGGCACCTTGTGGCGCTTGCGTTCCTGGCGCTTGATCTCGCGGCCGGTCTTCATGTCCGCGATCTCCCGGCGCATCTTCGCCATCTTCTCGCGGATCCGACGCCGGTCCGTCTCGATCTTGGTCTCACCGGGGCCACGGGTGGCGAGGCCGCCGCCCTTGCCGCCGCCCATCTGCCGGGACAGCGACTGACCCCAGCCGCGCAGCCTCGGCAGCATGTACTGCATCTGCGCGAGCGCGACCTGCGCCTTGCCCTCCCGGGACTTGGCGTGCTGGGCGAAGATGTCCAGGATCAGGGCCGTACGGTCGATGACCTTGACCTTGACGACGTCCTCGAGCTGGATCAGCTGACCCGGGCTGAGCTCACCGTCGCAGATGACGGTGTCCGCGCCCGTCTCGAGGACGAGGTCGCGCAGCTCCTGTGCCTTGCCGGAGCCGATGTAGGTGGCCGCGTCGGGCTTGTCACGGCGCTGGATGACGCCGTCGAGCACGAGCGCGCCCGCCGTCTCCGCGAGGGCGGCCAGCTCCGCGAGGGAGTTGTCCGCGTCCTGTGCGGTTCCGGTGGTCCAGACGCCGACGAGCACGACCCGCTCCAGGCGGAGCTGGCGGTACTCGACCTCGGTGACGTCCTCGAGTTCGGTGGAGAGGCCCGCGACGCGGCGCAGGGCCGCGCGCTCGGAGCGGTCGAACTGGTCGCCGTCCCGGTCTCCGTCGATCTCGTGGCTCCAGGCGACGTCCTCTTCCATCAGGGCATCGGCCCGGAGACCTTCGGGGTAGGCGTGCGCAACGCGCTGGGTGTCCTGGGAAGAGGAAGAAGAGGAGGTCATTGGGTCCTTACGTCGTTGGATGCCGGTTACGGCGGCCTTCATGGAGGTCAACGCGCGAGCACTCCGGGAGATTCCCGTGTCCCGCGGTGCACCGACCTCACGATGGTCGCACGGTACGGGCCGTCTCGTCACGGCCTTATTTCGCGGCCGGCCCTGCCGGGCGGGCGACCTTCGGCGCGGCCTTCGGTTCGCCCTTGGCGACCGGTGGCGCCGGCTTCCAGTCCGGGTGGCCGGGCATCAGCGGGGTCTTCTCGCCGTACAGCCAGTCCTTGAAGAACCGGGCCAGGTCGCGTCCGGAGATCTCCTGGGCGAGCCGTACGAAGTCGGCGGTGGTCGCCGTGGAGTCCCGGTGGTTGTGGACCCAGGCCCGCTCCAGGTGCTCGAACGCGGTCCGGCCGATCTCCTGGCGCAGGGCGTAGAGGACGAGGGCGGCGCCGTCGTAGACGTTGGGCCGGAAGATGCTGATCTTCTGGCCGGGGTTGGGGGCCTTGGGCTGAGCCGGCGGGCCGCCCGTGGAGCGCCAGCGGTCGGAGGCGCCGTACGCCGCCTTCATCCGCGCCTCCAGGGTGCGTCCCGCCTTCTCCTCCGCGTACAGCGCCTCGTACCAGGTGGCGTGTCCCTCGTTGAGCCACAGGTCGGACCAGGTGCGCGGGCTGACGCTGTCGCCGAACCACTGGTGCGACAGCTCGTGCACCATGATCGACTCGATGTACCACTTGGGGTAGGCGGGCTCGGTGAAGAGGTCCCGCTCGAAGAGGGAGAGGGTCTGCGTCTCGAGTTCGAACCCGGTCGAGGCCTCCGCCATGAGCAGGCCGTAGGTCTCGAAGGGGTACGGGCCGACCTTGCGCTCCATCCAGGCGATCTGGTCGGGGGTCTTCTTCAGCCACGGTTCGAGGAGCTCGCGGTCCTTGGTGGGCACGACGTCCCGCACGGGCAGTGCGTGCGGACCCTGGCGGTGCACGACCGTGGAGCGGCCGATGGACACCTGGGTGAGCTCGGTGGCCATGGGGTGCTGGGTGCGGTAGGTCCAGGTGGTGGTTCCGCCGGTCCGCTCGACCCCGGTCGGCAGTCCGCCGGCGACGGCCGTGTAGCCGTCGGGGGCGGTGATCCGGACGGTGAACATCGCCTTGTCGGACGGGTGGTCGTTGCACGGGAAGACCAGGTGCGCGGCGTCCGCCTGGTTGGCCATGGCGAGACCGTCCGCGGTCCGCACCCAGCCGCCGTCCCGGCCGGTGCTGACGGGGTCGCTGGTGTGCCGCACGGTGATCCGCGTCCAGCTGCCGGCGGCCAGCGGGTCCTCCGGGGTGACCACCAGGTCGTCGCCGGCGCCGGCGAAGGTGGCGGGTTCGCCGTCGACCTCGACGGATTCGACCTTCCCCTGGGCGAAGTCGAGGTTGATCCGCTCCAGGGCGGTGGTGGTCCAGGCGTCGATGGTGGTGACCGCCTGGAGGGGCTTGGTGTTGGTACCGGAATAGGTGAAGGCGAGGTCGTACGAGGCGACGTCGTACCCGGGGTTGCCCAGGTGGGGGAAGAGGCGGTCGCCGACGCCGAGCGGGACCTCCGGGGCGCTCGCGGCGACGAGACAGACGGAGACGGCCGAGGCGAGGAGCGCGGATTTCAGCCGGGCGCGAGGGGTGAGCAGCATGCACCACCGCTACCAGCGCGCACGTCCGCCGCGTCGGCGACGCGCGCCCGGCCCACCCGAACGGGTTGCGCACGCGCGCGTGTCCGACGCCCGGCAGGACGCCCGCGGCCGCCGCTTCGCTCCCGCGCGCGGGAGGCAGCTCGCGGGGCGACACCGGCGGGGGCCGCCTCACGCCGCCCGCCTCATACGGCGGGCCTCACTCCGAACGCCTCGCACCGCGCCTCACGCCACACGCCGCCCGCCTCACACCGCACGCCTCGCACCGCACGCCTCGCACCGCACGCCTCGCACCGCACGCCTCGCACCGCGCCTCACGCCACACGCGCGGGCCTAACGCCGCCCGCCTCACACCACACCTCACGCCACACGCGCGGGCCTCACGCCGCCCGCCTCACACCACACCTCACGCCACCCACCACCCGCCGCACGCGCGCGTGGGTACTGCCTACGCGGGCTCCGGCGAGGCGGGAGCGTGATGCTGCGCGCGGCCCACGTCGTAGACGCCGGGCACGTTCCGCATGGCGCGCATGAGGGTGGGCAGGTGGCCGGCGTCCGGGAGCTGCACGGTGTACGTGTGGCGCACCCGCTGCTGGCTCGGTGGCTCGACGGTCGCGGAGACGATCTCGGCGCCCTCCAGGGCCATCGCCTCGGTGAGGTCGGCCAGCAGATGAGGGCGGCCGAACGATTCGGCGACCAGGGTGACCCGGCAGCCGGTGGTGTCGCCCCAGCGCACGTCGACCTCCTCGCGCCCCGCGTTCGCCATGCGCGCCACGGCGGAACACTCGGCGCGGTGCACGGTCACCACTCCCCCGCGCACGGCGAAGCCGGTCACCTCGTCCAGGGGCACGGGCGTGCAGCACCCGGCGAGCCGGACGCTCGCGTCGGGCCGGTCGACGACGGTGATCGCGGCGCCGGGCCGTGCGGCGGGGGCGTCCGGCGAGACCTGGTCGGCCGCGGACCGGGCACTCGCCCCGGCGGCCTTGGCGGTCCCGGGGTCCTCCGCCGCCCCGGTGCCGTCCTCGTCCTCCGCCGGGGCGGGGTGCGTCGCCAGCCACCGCTGGATGGCGATGCGGGCGGCGGGGGTGTGGGCGTGCTCCAGCCACTCCCTGGAGGGCTCCGAGGCGGGATCCTGGCCCATGAGGAGCTGCACGGTGTCGCCGTCCCGCAGCACGGTGCTGAGGGTCGCCAGACGGCCGTTCACGCGGGCGCCGATGCAGGCGTGGGCGTCCTCGCCGTACTGCGCGTACGCGGCGTCGACGCAGGTGGCTCCCTCGGGCAGGCCGAGCGTGCCGCCGTCGGGGCGGAAGACGGTGATCTCGCGGTCCTGGGCGAGGTCCTCGCGCAGGGTGGACCAGAAGGTGTCCGGATCGGGCGCGGCCTCCTGCCAGTCCAGGAGGCGGGAGAGCCAGCCTGGCCGGGTCGGGTCGACGCGTTCCTCGTCGGCCGGGACCTTCCCGCGGGCCTGTTCCTCCGCGGAGGCCGTGTACGGGTTGCCGAGGGCGATGACGCCGGCCTCGGCGACCTTGTGCATCTGGTGGGTGCGGATGAGGACTTCGGCGACCTGGCCGTCCTCGCGGGCGACGGCGGTGTGCAGCGACTGGTACAGGTTGAACTTGGGGACGGCGATGAAGTCCTTGAACTCCGAGACGACCGGCGTCATACAGGTGTGCAGTTCACCCAGGACGGCGTAACAGTCGGCGTCCTCGTTCACCAGCACCAGCAGCCGCCCGAAGTCGGCGCCCCGCATGCGGCCGCGCTTGCGGGACGCGCGGTGCACGGACACGAAGTGCCGCGGGCGGATGAGGACTTCGGCCTGGATGTCGGCCTCGCGCAGCACCGTGCGCATGGCCTCGGCGAACTCGGCGAGGGGGTCGTCCGCGCGGGAGGCGTTCTCGACGATCAGTTCGCGGGTGTGCTCGTACTCCTCGGGGTGCAGGATCGCGAAGACGAGGTCTTCCAGCTCGGTCTTGAGGGCCTGTACCCCGAGACGTTCGGCGAGCGGGATGAGGACGTCGCGGGTGACCTTGGCGATGCGTTCCTGTTTCTCGGGGCGCATCACGCCGAGGGTGCGCATGTTGTGCAGCCGGTCGGCGAGTTTGATCGACATCACGCGGACGTCGTTGCCGGTGGCGACGAGCATCTTGCGGAAGGTCTCGGGCTCGGCGGCCGCGCCGTAGTCGACCTTCTCCAACTTCGTTACGCCGTCGACGAGATAGCGCACCTCGGCGCCGAACTGCTCACCGACCTGATCGAGCGTCACATCCGTGTCCTCGACGGTGTCGTGGAGCAGGGACGCCGTCAGGGCCGTTGTCTCCGCGCCGAGTTCGGCGAGGATCAGTGTCACGGCGAGCGGGTGGGTGATGTAGGGCTCGCCGCTCTTGCGCATCTGGCCGCGGTGCGAGGACTCGGCGAGCACGTAGGCGCGGTGCAGCGGTTCCAGGTCGGCGTCGGGGTGGTGGGCTCGATGGGCCTCGACCACATGGCCGATCGCGTCGGGGAGCCGGCCGCGGGAGGCGGGGCCGAGCAGCGCGGCCCGGCCCAGGCGACGCAGGTCGATCCGGGGGCGACTGCGCCTGCGGGGCGCTGACGGCACTACCGGGCCTGGGGTCGCGGGATTCGTGGCCTCCGCACTCATGGGCACCTCCGGCTGCGTGGACCGGCGGACGGGGTGTCCCAGGGCGGACACGGCTCAGGGGACTGGCGAACGGTTCCCCGTCCGGGCCGGTGCTTGATGCTACCGAGCCCACCACGCGCGACTGACCGCCTCTCGCCGAGCGTGAAACGGATCACCCATTCGAGCGAAGGGCCGGAGGTTTACGATTTTGCGCCACCCGACCTGATCTCGATCGTGATTTCGAGCCCCACGACCGGCCCCCGGGGGGCGGGCCTCCGGGTCCCCGGGCCACTCCGGCCTGCGATGCCAAGCCCGGACCGCATCAGCGTGCGGCTGTTTCCAGCCACTCCGCATCGATCTCCCCTGTGGCGACGATCACTGCGGGCCCGGTCATCTCGATCTCGCCGTCGGGCCGCTCGGTGATCACCAGACGTCCGCCGGGGACGTCCACGACGTAGGTCGCCGGCACTCCGGTGGCCGCCGGGTCGGCGCCGTCCCGGCGCGCGGCCGCCACGGCCACGGCGCACGCGCCCGTACCGCACGAGCGGGTCTCGCCGGAGCCGCGCTCGTGCACGCGCAGCGCGACGTGCCGCGGACCGCGGTCCACGACGAACTCGACGTTGACCCCGTCCGGGTAGGCCGAGGCCGGGCTGAACGGCGGCGGGGTGAACAGGTCGCCCGCGTGCGCGAGGTCCGCCACGAAGGCGACGGCGTGCGGGTTGCCCATGTTCACGTTCCGCGCGGGCCAGCTGCGCTCGCCGACGCTCACCGTGACGTCCCCTTCGGGGAGGCGGGCCCTGCCCATGCCGACGGTGACGTCACCCTCCTTGCCGAGGTGCACGCGCTTCACGCCCCCGCGCGTGGCGACCGCGAGGTCCCCCTCGGTGACGAGCCCGGCGTGCTGGAGGTAGCGCGCGAACACCCGGACGCCGTTGCCGCACATCTCCGCGACGGAGCCGTCGCCGTTGCGGTAGTCCATGAACCACTCCGCCTCGGCCGCCATGTCCTTCGCCTCGGGGTGCGCGGCGGACCGCACGACGTGCAGCAGCCCGTCACCGCCGATGCCCGCGCGGCGGTCGCACAGGGCGGCGACGGCGGCCGGGGGGAGGTCGATGGCGTTCTCGGGGTCCGGGACGATCACGAAGTCGTTCTCGGTGCCGTGCCCCTTGAGGAAGGCGATCCGCGTGCTCATCCCTCGATCGTACGGGGTGGCAGGGACAGCCCGTCCCGGGGCGGCGGCGCCGGTGAGCACACGCGTGCGTGGGGCTCAGCGCAGCCGGGCGACCCGCCCGACGGCCAGGGCCACCACCGCGGCGACCAGCACGACGTACGCGAGGACGACCCGCCAGTCGGGACGGCGCCCGGAACCGCGCGCGGGCAGCCCGGGCCACGTGTAACCCACACGGCGCGCGGCCGTCATTCCCCAGCCGGCCGCGCAGGAGCAGATCAGCAGCCCGAGCATGGCGATCATGGCGCCGCTGTCACCGAAGTCGAAGGCGAGCGGGAAGGCGAACATCAGGGAACCGACCGCGGCCAGCGCCACGATGGGCGCGAGCTGCCAGATCCGCAGCCGGCGCTGCGGGCGCAGCTCGACCTCGACCTCGGGGCCGCCCGCGAACATCTCCTCGGGCTCGGGCCCGTCGTCGCTCACGCCGTCCCGGGTGTCGTCCTCGTCCGGGCCGTCGGGGATCAGACGGCTTTCCTCCGGCTCCGGTTCACCACGTTCGGTGGTGAGGTGCTCGGTGCCTTTTGCGGTGTCGCGAGGGCCGGCCTCCATCGCCACGCGCCCTCCCAACTCGGACTCCACTTGGTCGATCGAAGCTCGATGATGGCACGGCACCGGAGGCCCGGATGACGGCCTGGGCGTCCCGATGCCATGACGTGATCAGGCTGTGACCGGTCGCTCCACCAACGCCAACGCGAGCTCCGGAAGTTCTGTGAGGTCAGCCGCGGCCCCACTCAACCAGTGCACCCGGGGATCGCGCCTGAACCACGAATCCTGACGGCGCGCGAAGCGCTTGGTGGCACGGACCGTCTCGGCGCGCGCCTCGTCCTGGGTGCAGTCGCCGCTCAGGGCGGTGAGGACCTGCTGGTAGCCGAGCGCGCGCGAGGCCGTGCGCCCCCCGCGCAGTCCTCGCGCCTCCAGTGCGCGGACCTCGTCGACCAGCCCCGCGTCCCACATCCGGTCGACGCGGCGGGTGATGCGCTCGTCGAGTTCGGGGCGCGCCACGTCGACCCCGATCTGGACGGTGTCGTAGACCGAGTCATGGCCGGGGAGGTTGGCCGTGAAGGGCTTGCCGGTGATCTCGATCACCTCGAGGGCCCGGACGATACGGCGTCCGTTGCCGGGCAGGATGGCGTGCGCGGCCTCCGGGTCGGCGGCGGCCAGCCGGGCGTGCAGCGCGCCCGATCCGCGCAGCGTGAGCTCCTCCTCGAGCCGGGCCCTGACCTCGGGGTCGGTGCCGGGGAACTCCAGGTTGTCGACGGCGCCGCGGACGTAGAGCCCCGAGCCGCCGACCAGGACCGGCCAACGGCCCTCGGCGAGCAGGGCGTCGATCCTCGCGCGGGCCAGCCGCTGGTACTCGGCGACGGAGGCGGTCTCCGTCACCTCCCAGACGTCCAGGAGGTGGTGCGGGACGCCACCGCGCTCTTCGGGTGTCAGCTTGGCGGTGCCGATGTCCATCCCGCGGTAGAGCTGCATGGAGTCGGCGTTGACGACCTCGCCGCCGAGCCGCTGGGCCAGGAATACGCCCAGATCGGACTTTCCGGCCGCGGTCGGTCCGACGACGGCGATGACGCGGGGGGCGGGGGGTGCGCTGCTCACGGCACCAGTCTCGCAAACCCCGGACCCCGCCCTCGAACGAGTTAGGTGACAACGCCGCCGCGACGTCGTTGCCCGATGCGAGATTCCCGTCACCCTTCGCGGGGACGGTGACCCGGTGACGCAAATGGACGCACCGGCCGACGCGGGATTTCGCCCGCACGAGTACCGTATGGAGTGGATATGGGCGTTTTGGCACGGATTTTTCGGAGGTCGAAGGCCACGGAGGAGTCGACGGAGGCGACGGTGGAGACGGTGAGCGCCGCCGACGGGCCGGCGGACGGCGTCGACGCGGAGCGGACGGACGACCCGACGCCGGCGCGGGAGCCGGCTTCCCCGGTCGAAGCCGAGGCCGGGGCGGAGACCGAAGCCGACGCCGAGGGGGCCGGAAGCACCGACGGGCCGGAGACGGAGCAGTCGACGGAACCGGTCGCCGCCGCCACCGACGGGGTCGAGATCCCCCGGCAGCAGTCCGCCGAAGAGGCGGCCGACAGTGAAGCGGGCGACGGCGTCCGCGCGTGACGGAACCCGCGAGGAAGGTGCCCCATGGGTCTCTTGGACAATTTGAAGGCCAGACTCTCCCCGGCCAAGGGCAAGGTCTCCGACCTCGCGCAACAGCACGGGGACAAGGTCCAGCACGGTCTCGACAAGGCCGCCAGGGTCGTTGACGAGAAGACCAAGGGCAAGTACAGCGACCGGATCCAGTCGGGCACCGGTAAGGCCAAGGGCGCCATGGACCGGCTCGCGCACAAGGACGAGTCCCCCGGGGGCGGCGACACCTTCACCCCGCCGAACACTCCCCCGCCCGCCTCCTGAGCGGTACCTCACTCCGGCCCACCGAACGGCGGACGGCCGCGCGGCGCGGACGCCCGCGGCCGTCCGCCGTCCCGTCGGCCGATGCCGCTCACCGGCGCCCCCGGGACGCCTCCGCCGGGCCGTCTAGGACCAGGTCGCGACCATGTATCCCACCCCGTAGGGCGCGTCCTCGTAGAGCAGCGCGCCGCTCAGCCCGGCACCCTCGGCCGCGCCCGCCAGCACCTGCCAGGGCGCTCGGCCCGACGCCTTCAGCTCGTACGCCACCTCGGCGTCCAGCGCCTTCAGGGCGGTGAGGTCCGCCGCGCCGAGCGCCCGGGCGACCTCGGCGTCGAAGGGGGCCGCGCGCTCGTCGAGATACCCGGGCGCCTTCAGCGTCCGGCACGCGCTGGCATCGCCCATCACCAGCAGCGCGACCCGGTCCGCCGCCGCGCCGATGCCCCGGCCGACCTCGATGCAGCGCTCGGGCGCGAGCGGTTCCCCCACGCCGAGTCCCTCGACCGGGGCGGCCGACCACCCCGCCCGCCCGAGCAGCCACGCGGCGACGGCGAGGGACGGCGGCAGCTCTCGTGCGGACGGCGTGTCGTCGTCGGACCGGCCCAGCCGTACGGCGAGATCCACCCCGAAGCCGGCGAACGAACCCCGTCCGCCCTCCGGGTGCGGACCGCGCCCGGACTGCTCGGCCGGTCCGACGACGACGAGCCGGTCCGGCCGGGCGGCGGCCAGCACGGCCAGCGCGTCCGAGCAGGCCGTTCGCGCGGCGTCCAGCTCGGCGGCGGCGCCCGCGGCGACCTCGGGTACCAGCAGGGGCGGACAGGGGCAGACTGCGGCGGCGACAAGCATGATCGGCAGGGTAACCCCGCGGACGGACCCCGGGGCTACCGGCCAGGCGTGGCGCCGTCCGTCAGTCGCAGCCGCAACCGCTGCCCGTGGCCACCGGCAGCGGCGCGGGCACACCGATCTTGGGCAGACCGAGCAGGACACCGGCCGGCTTCGCGGCCTTCTCGGCGGTGCGCTTCTCCCAGGCGTCCCCCGCGCGCGTGCGGCGCACCTCCAGGACGGGCCCTTCGGCCAAGAGGTGGTGCGGGGCGGCGTACGTCACCTCGACGGTCACCACGTCACCGGGGCGCACCTCCTGCTCCGGCTTGGTGAAGTGGACCAGGCGGTTGTCGGGGGCGCGGCCGGAGAGCCGGTGGGTGGCGCCGTCCTTGCGGCCCTCGCCCTCGGCCACCATCAGCTCCAGGGTGCGGCCGACCTGCTTCTTGTTCTCCTCCCAGGAGATCTCCTCCTGAAGGGCGACGAGACGCTCGTAGCGCGCCTGCACGACCTCCTTGGGGATCTGGTCCTCCATGGTCGCGGCCGGGGTGCCGGGACGCTTGGAGTACTGGAAGGTGAACGCCTGCGCGAAACGGGCCTCGCGGACCGCGTGCAGGGTCTGCTCGAAGTCCTCCTCGGTCTCGCCCGGGAAGCCCACGATGATGTCGGTGGTGATCGCCGCGTGCGGGATGGCGGCCCGCACCTTCTCGATGATCCCCAGGTAACGCTCCTGGCGGTACGACCGGCGCATCGCCTTCAGGACCGTGTCCGAGCCGGACTGGAGGGGCATGTGCAGCTGCGGCATCACGTTGGGCGTCTCGGCCATGGCCGCGATGACGTCGTCGGTGAAGTCGCGCGGGTGCGGGGAGGTGAAGCGGACCCGCTCCAGCCCCTCGATCGCGCCGCACGCGCGCAGCAGCTTGCTGAACGCCTCCCGGTCGCCGATGTCGGAGCCGTAGGCGTTGACGTTCTGGCCGAGCAGGGTGATCTCGGAGACGCCCTCGGCGACCAGCGCCTCGATCTCGGCGAGGATGTCGCCGGTGCGGCGGTCCTTCTCCTTGCCCCGCAGGGCCGGGACGATGCAGAAGGTGCAGGTGTTGTTGCAGCCGACGGAGATCGACACCCACGCCGCGTAGGCGCTCTCGCGCCGGGTCGGCAGGGTGGAGGGGAAGGCCTCGAGCGACTCGGCGATCTCGACCTGCGCCTCCTCCTGCACGCGCGCGCGTTCCAGCAGGACCGGGAGCTTGCCGATGTTGTGCGTGCCGAAGACGACGTCCACCCAGGGCGCCTTCTTCACGATGGTGTCGCGGTCCTTCTGCGCGAGGCAGCCGCCGACCGCGATCTGCATGCCGGGCCGGCTCGCCTTGCGCGGCGCGAGCCGGCCGAGGTTGCCGTAGAGGCGGTTGTCGGCGTTCTCGCGCACCGCGCAGGTGTTGAAGACGACGACGTCGGCGTCGCCGTCGGATCCCTCGGGGGCGCGCACGTACCCGGCTTCTTCGAGCAGCCCGGACAATCGCTCGGAGTCATGGACGTTCATCTGGCACCCGTAAGTGCGGATCTCGTAGCTCTTGGGTGTGTGAACGTCCACTGCGAGGCTCCGGTCGCTGCTGCTGGTCATGGCTCAAGGGTAGGCGCTCCCCGAGGCACGCCCGTCTGCCTGTGTACCGGCCGCCCCGGGCGGGGCGTCAGGGGTCGATGAGGCCGGCGCGGATCGCGTAGCGGGTGAGCTCGAGACGGTCGCGCATGCCGAGTTTGTGCAGGAGGTTGGCGCGGTGCCGTTCCACCGTCTTGGCGCTGATGAAGAGCAGCGTGCCGATCTCCCTGGAGGTGTGCCCCTCGGCGACGAGCTTGAGGATCTCCTCCTCGCGCTCGGTGATCGGCCGCTCGGGCAGCCCGTCGACACCGTCGCCGCGGTGCAGCCGGTCCAGGTACGAGCGCACCAGGGCGCGCTCCGCGCCCGGATAGATGAACGGCTCGTCCCGCACCACCGCCCGGCACGCCTCGACCAGGTCCCGGTCGGCGACCGACTTGAGGACGTACCCGCCGGCTCCGGCCTTCAGCGCCTCGAAGAAGTACTGCTCGTTGTCGTACATCGTGAGGATGAGGATGCGCAGACCCGGAAGGCGACGGGACAGTTCACGGGCCGCCTGGAGTCCGGTCATCCGGGGCATGGCCACATCGAGGACGGCCAGGTCGATGTCCCCGGCCCGGGCGCGCTCGACCGCCTCGGCTCCGTCCCCTGCCTCGGCGACGACCGTCAGGTCGGGCTCGCCGTCCAGGATGAGCCGTACTCCCCGGCGGACGAGGGTGTGGTCGTCGGCGAGCAGGACGCGGGTCGCGGAGGGCGCCGGCCGGGGTGCGGCCGGTGCGGTGCCGTCCGTCATCGGCGGCCCCCGAGGGGGGTCACCGCGTCCGCCCGGACCGTCGGCGCGAGCGCTCGCAGCCGTATGTCCGTCCCCCCGCCGTCCGCCCCCGAGGACACCGTGAGGGTCGCGCCGATCAGCAGGGCCCGCTCCCGCATGCCCCGGATCCCGGCACCCTCCCCGGCCGCCGCGCCCAGGCCCCTGCCGTTGTCCCGCACGAGGAGTTCGACGCCGTCGGTGACCGGGCGCAGGCGGAGCTCGGCGCGGTCGGCGCCGGCGTGCCGGGCGGTGTTGGTGAGTGCCTCCTGGGCCACGCGGTAGAGCACGAGTTCCGTCTCCTCGGTGAGTGGGGGCAGGCCGGTGCGCAGGTCGTGGCGCACCGTCAGTCCATGGGTGGTGAACTCGCCCGCGAGCGAGCGCAGGGCGCTGAGCAGTCCGAGTTCGTCGAGGACACCGGGACGCAGCCGGCGGGCGATGCGGCGGATCTCGTCGAGACCGGACCGGGTGGCCTCCTGCGCCTGGCCCAGCTCCTCACGCAGGTCCCGCGGGGCCCGGTCGGCGACCCGCTTGAGCTGGAGCAGCACGGCGGTGAGGGTCTGGCCGACCTCGTCGTGCAGTTCCCGGGCGATGCGGTGACGCTCGCGTTCCTGGGCGGACAGCGCCCCGGCCGCGCTGGCGGCCCGCTCGGCCTCCAAACGGTCCAGCATGGCGTTGTACGTCGTGATCAGCTCGGCCGTCTCGACCGGTCCCGAGACCACGGCACGGGCCCCGGGGTGCAGCAGGTCGGCATCGGCCATGGCCCGGCCCAGCCGCCCGAGCGGGGCCAGTCCGACGCGCAGTACGAGCGCGTTGACGGCCAGCAGCGCGGCCAGACCGGCGACCACGACGAGCACCTCGCCCGGCAGTATGGGCGTGGAGACGGTGACCGGGCCCAGCAGCAGCGCGGCCGCGACGATCAGCCCGGCGGCGTCGAGCACGAAGATCCGCCAGAACAGTGACATGTGCGCGGCTCCTCCTTGCCTGACCCGGTTCACCGGCGTGACCCCGGCTCGCTTCTCGCGTGCGTCCACGGCGGGCCGTCCGGGCCTCTCCATGGCACTGCCGTGACCAGCCTCTCCGCCCGCCGTCGGCCCTGTCCATCCGTCACGACACCCATGTCGTCACCGTACGGCGGGATGGCAGCATGGCGCCTTTGGGCACTCGTCCCAGACACCTCGGGACACGACCGACGACGACCAGCAAGGGGAAGAAACGTGTCTGCTCCACGCCTACGGACGACACCGCTGCCAGGCATCGGAGTCCAGTACGACCTCGTGACGCGGGAGCAGCGCCACCTGTCCGTGGTGGCCCACCGCGACGGTACGCGGACGGTCGGCCTCTACCGGGCGGACGACCCCGACTCCTGCGCCGAGTCCCTGCGGCTGACCGGCGCCGAGGCGGGCTCGTTGATCGACGCGCTGATGCCGACCCACCACAGCGCGAGCCTGCTCTACACCACGGACCTGGGGCTGGTCGCCGAGCGCGTCGAGGTGGCGGCCACCTCGCGCTGGAACGGACGGCTGCTGGGCGACACCCGGATGCGGACGGAGACCGGCTGCTCGATCGTGGCGGTGCTGCGGCGGGCCGAGGCGATCCCGTCCCCGGCGCCGGACTTCCGACTGGCGGGCGGCGACACCCTCATCGTCGTCGGCACCCGCGAGGGTGTGGACGCGGCCGCGGCCATACTCGGCCGGGAGTGATCGGGTGCACTCCGCGGTCCTGCTGATCGAGTTCGGTTCCATCATCCTCGGCCTCGGCCTGCTCGGCCGGTTCGCCGCCCGTTTCCGGTTCTCGCCGATCCCGCTGTACCTGCTGTCCGGTCTGGCCTTCGGCGAGGGCGGACTGCTGCCGCTCGGCGCCAGCGAGGAGTTCGTCGCCACCGGTGCCGAGATCGGCGTCATCCTGTTGCTGCTGATGCTCGGCCTGGAGTACACGGCGAGCGATCTGGTCTCCAACCTCAAGGCCCACTATCCGGCCGGTCTCGTCGACTGCGCCCTCAACGCCCTGCCGGGCGCGGCAGCCGCTCTGCTGCTGGGCTGGGGGCCGGTGGCGGCCGTGGTGCTGGCGGGCGTCACCTGGATCTCGTCGTCCGGGGTGATCGCCAAGGTGCTGGGCGACCTGGGCCGGGTCGGCAACCGGGAGACCCCGGTCATCCTCAGCGTCCTGGTCCTGGAGGACCTGGCCATGGCGGTCTACCTGCCCATCGTCACCGCCCTGGTGGCCGGGGTCGGACTGGCGGCCGGCAGCGTCACCCTGGCGATCGCGCTCGGTGTCGCGGGGCTCGTGCTGTTCGCGGCGGTGCGCTACGGCCGGGTCATCTCCCGGTTCGTCTCGAGCGACGACCCGGAGAAGCTGCTCCTCGTCGTGCTGGGGCTCACGATCCTGGTCGCCGGTGTGGCGCAACAGCTCCAGGTGTCGGCGGCGGTGGGGGCGTTCCTGGTGGGCATCGCGCTGTCCGGGGAGGTCGCCGAGGGCGCGCACACCCTGCTGAGCCCGCTGCGCGACCTGTTCGCCGCCGTGTTCTTCGTCTTCTTCGGGCTGCACACCGACCCGGCGAGCATCCCGCCCGTCCTGCTGCCCGCGCTCGCGCTGGCCGTCGTCACCGCCGCGACGAAGATCGCCACCGGCTACTGGGCCGCCCGGCGGTCCGGGATCTCGGTCAAGGGGCGCTGGCGGGCGGGCGGCGCGCTGGTGGCACGGGGGGAGTTCTCGATCGTCATCGCGGGACTGGCGGTCACCGCCGGGATCGAGCCCTCCCTGGGACCACTGGCCACGGCGTACGTGCTGATCCTGGTCGTCCTCGGCCCGCTCACCGCCCGCTACACGGAACCGCTGGCGGCCTGGTGGACGCGGCGCGGGACGCCCCAGGACCACGGCGCGACCGAGCCGCTGCCGGGGGCGAGGACGCAGACGCCGGTGCGCGACTGAGGCACGCCGGGCGCCGGAACCGCGCTCCGGCTCCGGCCCCGGCGGGCGGCAGGCGGCAGGCGGCAGGCGGCAGGCGGCAGGCGGCAGGCGGCAGGCGGCAGGCGGCAGGCGGCAGGCGGGGCACCCTCCTGGCCGGTCCGCTCGCGTCTCCCCGCGTCTCCCGGCGTCTCTCTGCGTCTCCCCGCCTCAGGCCGCGCCGCCGGGGGTCCAGCCCTGGCGGCGCAGCACCGCGGAGACGTCCGGTGTCTCGTAGTGCTCACCCTTGAGGACCTTGCCGTCGGCACGGCGGACGACCTGGCCGTCCGGCCCCAGCTTGGTCATGTTGGACCGGTGGATCTCGGCTAGGACCGCGTCGAGGTCGATGCCGTGCACCAGGGCCGTGCCGTAGGCGACGTAGACGACATCGGCCAGCTCGTGCGCGAGCCGGTCCAGCGGGCCGCTCACCGACACCTCGGCGACCTCCGCCGCCTCCTCGGCGAGGAGCTCGCCACGGTGCGCGGCGAGGCGGGGCGACACCTCCGTGGGGGTGCTGCGGGCGTCGAGCCCGAAGGCACGGTGGAACTCACGGACCAGTTCGGCGGGCGAGGAACTCATGCCACCGACTGTAACGACGGGCACCGACACCGCGATCGGGAACCGGTCCTGTGAGCCCCGCCCTGGTCAGCACCGCGTTCCGGCTGGCAGGATCGCGCGCATGTCCCCGTCGTCCTCCCGTATCGGAAAGCGCCGCGCCCTCCAGGGCACGGCCGCCGGTGTCGTCGTCCTCGGCCTGCTGCTGTGGTGGCTGCTGCCGCTGGGCGAGGACCCGCCGAGCGGGTCGATCACCTTCAGCACGGGCACGACGAGCGGCGTCTACTACGAGTACGGCAGCCGCCTGCGCGCCGAGCTCGCCAAGGACATGCCCGACCTGGACGTGAAGCTGTCGACCAGTAACGGATCACAGGAGAACGTCGCGCGCGTGGCGACCGGCGAGGCCGACTTCACGATCGCGGCGGCCGACGCGGTGGAGACGTACGAGCGGCAGCATCCCGGTTCGGCGACCCGGCTGCGCGGGGTGGCCCGGCTCTACGACGACTACGTCCAGCTCGTGGTGCCGCGTGACTCGGACGTACGGTCCGTCGCGGATCTGCGGGGCAGAACCGTGGCGACCGGGCTGCCCCGCTCTGGCGTGCGGCTGATCGCCGAGCGGGTGCTGAAGGCGGCGGGCCTGGACCCGGCGAAGGACATCACGGCGGCGTCGCAGGGCATCGACACCGGTCCGAAGGAGCTGAAGAAGGGCAAGATCGACGCCTTCTTCTGGTCCGGCGGGGTGCCGACGGCGGGGCTCGAGAAGCTCGCCGACTCCTTCACCTTCCGGTTCGTGCCGATCGGACCCGACCTCGTCGCCAAGATGCACGACCAGGACGACTCCACCGGGTTCTACCGGGCCACGAACATGCCGGAGTCGGCGTATCCCACCATCCAGAACGGGTCGACCGTGGCGACGATCGCGGTGTCCAACCTGCTGATGACCCGTACGGACCTGCCGCCCCGGCTCACCGAGTGGCTGACGCGGACCGTGATCAAGAGCAGGGACGGGATCGGCGCGCATGTGCACTCCGCCCAGCTGGTCGACCTGCGCACGGCCATCTACACCGACCCGCTGAAGCTGCACGAGGGCGCCCGCCGCTACTACCGCTCCGTCAAGCCGTAGCGCCGCTCCCGGCAGGCCGGAGCGCTCCGGGCGGATCGCGGGGGCCGTAGGGCTCCCGGCGGACCGCGGGGGCGGCCGTAGGGCTCCCGGCGGACCGCGGGGGCGGCCGTAGGGCTCCCGGCGGACCGCGGGGGCGGCCGTAGGGCTTCCGGCCGCAGCCGTAGGACCTCGGCTACGACGTCGGCGACCTCGGCACCGACACGGTCGCCGTCAGTCCGCTGGGCTCGTGGTGGTCGTAGGAGAGGGACCCGCCGCCCGCCGCGAGCAGCGCCCGGGAGATGGACAGGCCCAGTCCGGAGCCCTTGACGTTCTGGTGCCGGCCGCTGCGCCAGAACCGGTCCCCCACGCGCGTGAGCTCCTCGTCGGTCAGCCCGGGACCGTTGTCGGTGACGACGACGGTCGAGGTCGCGCCGTCGGCCGCGACCGTGACCGTGACGCTCTCCCCTTCCGGGGTGAACTTCACCGCGTTGTCGATCACGGCGTCCAGCGCGCTGGACAGCGTCACCGGGTCGGCCCATGCCGTGGTCGGCGGGCAGTCGCCGACCAGCCGGACGCCCTTGGCCGTGGCGGTGGGCGCCCAGGCGGCCACCCGCTCGGCGGCCAGCGCGCCGATGTCGGTGACCCGCAGGTCGGCCTCGGCGTGCTCGGCCAGGGCCAGGTCGAGCAGGTCGTCCAGGACCTGGGCCAGGCGCTTGCCCTCGTTCTGGACCGAGGCGATCTCCTCGTTGCCCTCCGGAAGCTCGTAGCCCAGCAGTTCGATGCGCAGCAGCAGCGCGGCGAGCGGGTTGCGCAGCTGGTGCGAGGCGTCGGCGACGAAGGCGCGCTGCTGCTCCAGCACGTCCTCGACGTTGTCCGCCATCTCGTTGAACGCTCCGGCCAGCCGCCTGAGTTCCGGCGGTCCGCCGGCCACCGCGACACGTGACTTCAGACGGCCGCTCGCGATCTCGTGGGTGGTGGCGTCCAGGACCCGTACCGGCCGCAGCACCCAGCCCGTCAGCCGCAGGGCGGCGCCGATGGCCAGCAGCATCGCGGCGATCTCACCCGCGCCGACGACCAGCCAGCCGTGCAGGATCCGCGACCGCATGGGCCCGGTGGGCGAGTCGGTGACGACGACGGCGACCACGTCACCGTCGCGGATGACCGGTGAGGCCACGACGAGCCGGTTGCGCTGCCATGGCCACACCTGCCGGGGATCGTGGCTGCGTCGGCTGAGCAGCGCTTCCTCGAAGGCTTCCCGCACCTCCCCCGTTTCGGGGAGGTACCAGTCCCTCGGGGCGTGAGCCATGGGGGTGTCGGTGCCGTAGAACACACCGGCACGGATGCCGTAGACGTCGTAGTAGCTGTCGAGCTCCCGGCTGAGCGTGGCGCGTCGCTCGTTCGTGGCCGCCGCGGAGTCGTTGACGCCCGACGAGGCGGTGACGAACTGGGCGAGCGCCGCGAACCGCGCGGTGTCGTCGATGCGGTCGACGACCACGTTCTGCTGCTGGGCGCCCGCCACACTGGCGGCCAGCGGCACCCCGAGGGCCAGCAGGACGGCTGCCATCAGCACGATGAGCAGCGGCAGGAGACGGGTACGCAACCGCGATCCCCGCTAAGCGGCCGGGGCGACGAGCCGGTAGCCGACGCCGCGTACGGTCTCGATCAGCGCGGGCATGCGCAGCTTGGCGCGCAGCGAGGCCACGTGCACCTCCAGGGTGCGCCCGGTCCCCTCCCAGCTGGTGCGCCACACCTCGCTGATGATCTGTTCCCGGCGGAAGACCACACCGGGGCGCTGGGCGAGCAGCGCGAGCAGGTCGAACTCCTTGCGGGTCAGCTGGACGGCCGTTCCGTCCACGGTGACGCGCCGGGTGGGCAGCTCGATGTGCACGGGGCCCAGCCGCAGCGCGTCCTCCCCGCCGGCTTCCGCGTCCTCGTGGACGGTGCGCCGGCTGACGGCGTGGATACGGGCGAGCAGTTCCCCGGTGTCGTACGGCTTCACCACGTAGTCGTCGGCGCCCAGGTTGAGGCCGTGGATGCGGGAGCGGACGTCGGAGCGGGCGGTGACCATGATCACCGGGGTTGCGGTGCGCTTGCGGATCTTGCCGCAGACCTCGTACCCGTCCTGGTCGGGAAGGCCCAGGTCGAGCAGGACGACCCCGAACCCGGGGCCCTCCGGGACGAGCGCCTGGAGCGCCTCCTCGCCACTGCGCGCGTGGGTGACGTCGAAACCGTGCCGCTTCAGGACCGCGGACAGGGCGGCGGCGACGTGGTTGTCGTCCTCGACGAGCAGCAGTCTCATGCCGGCCTCCTCCGGTTCGTCGGTCGTACGGTCTGACTCACTAAAACGGGTGTTCGGTTCTCCCGTCGGAAAAACGCGTGCACACGCGTGTGTGCATCATGGCAGTCACGCTGATGGACGAGGACGCCGTCAAGAGGGTTCCGGTTGCACCGGGCTTCCGTTATCCGGCCGATACGCCCGCAGGTCACAAGTGCTACGACACGTGTCCGATTGCTATCGGATCGTGATGCTCAGATTCCCCTCAGATGTAATGACGCTGGTCGCGCCGGGTCACTACTGTCCTCCGAAACCGAGGAGGACGGAGCCCGAGAGCGATGACCGAAGTATCGGTGACCAAGGAAGACGCGGTCGCGAGCGGTGAACTGGTCGTCCTGAAGAGCGTCAACAAGCACTTCGGCGCGTTGCACGTTCTCCAGGACATCGACCTCACGATCGACCGCGGCGAGGTCGTCGTGGTCATCGGACCCTCCGGGTCCGGTAAGTCGACCCTGTGCCGCACCATCAACCGCCTGGAGACGATCGACGAGGGCACGATCACCATCGACGGGAAGCCGCTGCCCCAGGAGGGCAAGGCGCTGGCCCGGCTGCGCGCCGACGTGGGCATGGTGTTCCAGTCGTTCAACCTCTTCGCGCACAAGACCGTGCTCGAGAACGTGATGCTCGGCCAGGTCAAGGTCCGCAAGGTCGACAAGAAGAAGGCCGAGGAGCAGGCGCGCGCGCTCCTCGACCGGGTCGGCGTGGGCACCCAGGCCGACAAGTACCCCGCACAGCTCTCCGGCGGTCAGCAGCAGCGCGTCGCCATCGCGCGAGCGCTGGCGATGGACCCGAAGGTCATGCTCTTCGACGAGCCGACCTCGGCTCTGGACCCCGAGATGATCAACGAGGTCCTCGAGGTCATGCAGCAGCTGGCCAGGGACGGCATGACCATGATCGTCGTCACCCACGAGATGGGTTTCGCACGATCGGCTGCAAACCGCGTGGTGTTCATGGCGGACGGACGCATCGTCGAAGAGGCTGCGCCCGACCAGTTCTTCAGCAATCCGCGCAGCGACCGTGCCAAGGACTTCCTGTCGAAGATCCTGCACCACTGATCTGCACCACTGACGGAACCCGCACCGCACGCAGTACTTCACCACTCTTCTAAGGAAGTTCCCCATGAAGCTTCGCAAGGTCACCGCCGCCTCCGCCGCAGCCCTCGTCCTCGCCCTGACCGCCACCGCGTGCGGCGGCGACGACAACAAGGACGACACCGGAAGCAGCAGCTCCAGCGGCGGCAGCGGCGGCAAGATCAAGGTCGGCATCAAGTACGACCAGCCCGGCCTCGGCCTGAAGAAGCCCGACGGTTCCTTCGCCGGCTTCGACGTGGACGTCGCGACCTACGTCGCCAAGCAGCTCGGTTACGAGCCGGACCAGATCGAGTTCGTCGAGACCAAGAGCGCCGACCGCGAGAACGCCCTCGCGCGCGGTGACGTGAAGTTCATCGCGGCCACCTACTCGATCAACGACGAGCGCAAGAAGAAGGTCGACTTCGCCGGCCCGTACCTGCTGGCCCACCAGGACCTGCTGATCAAGTCGGACTCGGACATCTCCAAGGGCACTGACCTCAACGGCAAGAAGCTGTGTTCCGTGACCGGCTCGACGTCGGCGCAGAACGTCCAGAAGTCGATCGCCCCGAAGGCGCAGCTCAAGGAGGTGAGCTCCTACTCGGAGTGCATCGCCGGTCTCCAGAGCGGTGCCGTGGACGCGGTGACCACGGACGACTCGATCCTCGCCGGCTTCGCCTCCCAGGACCAGTACAAGGGCAAGTTCAAGCTCGCGGGTCTGAAGCTCAGCAACGAGAACTACGGCGTCGGCGTCAAGAAGGGCGACACCGCGACCGTCGACAAGATCAACAAGGCGCTGGAGCAGATGGTCAGCGACGGCTCCTGGCAGAAGGCCGTCGAAGCCAACTTCGGCCCGGCGAACTACAAGAACGAGCCCGCCCCGAAGATCGGCGTCATCGTCCCGAACGCCTCGTAACGACAGCTGACCCAGCGGGGTACCTGCGGTGCGCCGCCGTCCGTCGCGATCACGGCGGCGGCGCGCCCCGCCCTCCTCATACGCCACCCACCCGGAAGCGCGGGAGATCGTGTTCGACTTTCTTGATGGTTACGACGTCCTAGGGGCGTTCTGGATGACGGTGAAGCTCACCGTCCTCTCCGCCGTGGGCTCCCTGGTCTGGGGCACCCTGCTGGCCGCGATGCGGGTGAGCCCGGTTCCGCTGATGCGCGGGTTCGGCACCGTCTACGTCAACGTCGTCCGGAACATCCCCCTGACGGTCATCATCCTCTTCAGCTCGCTCGGCCTCGCCGACATCTTCGGCATGACGATGGGGAGCGACGACTTCGCGGTCCAGGGCTTCCGGCTGGCCGTGCTCAGCCTGGCCGGCTACACCGCGGCCTTCGTGTGCGAGGCGATCCGCTCCGGCATCAACACCGTGCCGCTCGGTCAGGCGGAGGCGGCCCGGGCCATCGGCCTGAGCTTCAGCCAGACCCTGACACTGATCGTCCTCCCGCAGGCCTTCCGCTCGGTCATCGGCCCGCTGGCGAACGTCCTGATCGCGCTGACCAAGAACACCACGGTGGCGGCCGCCATCGGCGTCGCAGAGGCCGCCTACCTGATGAAGACGATGATCGAGAACGAGGCGCAGACGCTGCTCATCGGCGCGGTCTTCGCGTTCGGCTTCGTGGTACTGACCCTGCCCACGGGCCTCTTCCTCGGCTGGGTCAGCAAGCGACTGGCGGTGAAGCGATGAGCTCGGTCCTGTACGACACTCCCGGCCCCCGCGCCAAGCGGCGCAACGTCCTCTTCTCGGTGGTCTTCACCGTCCTGCTCGTGCTGCTCCTGTGGTGGGTGTGGCAGAAGATGGACGAGAAGGACCAGCTCACCTCCGCGCTGTGGAAGCCGTTCACCGAGTCCGAGGCCTGGACGACCTACCTGCTGCCCGGTCTCGAGAACACGCTCAAGGCGGCCGCGCTCTCCATGGTGATCGCCCTTCCGCTGGGCGCGGTCTTCGGCATCGCGCGCCTGTCGGACCACCGTTGGGTGCGAGGCGCGGCCGGCACGGTGGTCGAGTTCTTCCGGGCGATCCCGGTGCTGCTGCTGATGCTGTTCGCCAACGAGTTCTACGCCCGCTCCACGGACGTCAGCAGCGAGGACCGGCCGCTCTACGCGGTCGTCACCGGCCTGGTGCTCTACAACGCCTCGGTCCTCGCCGAGGTCGTCCGGGCCGGCATCCTCTCGCTGCCCAAGGGGCAGACGGAGGCCGCGTACGCGATCGGCCTGCGCAAGGGCCAGACGATGACCAGCATCCTGCTTCCGCAGGCGGTCACCGCGATGCTCCCGGCGATCGTCAGCCAGCTGGTGGTCATCGTGAAGGACACCGCGCTCGGCGGTGTGATGCTCGGATTCCCCGAGCTGCTCAACTCCCGTGGCACGCTGGCGGCCAACTACGCCAACGTCATCCCCAGCTTCATCGTGGTCGCGGTGATGTTCATCGTGCTGAACTTCATCCTCACCAGCTTCGCGAGCTGGCTGGAGCGCTACCTGCGGCGCAGCAAGCGCAGCACGGGCGCGGTCCTCGGCGTCGACAAGGTCGACGACCTGAACGCGGCCGAGGTGGGCGGCGGCTACGGCACCGGCGCGGGCGGCACCGTCTGACGCGCCATCAACCGGTGTGACCTGTACGGAGGCAGTGGCGTGCGCGCCGCTGCCTCCGTCACTTGACGCAAGCAGTGGCAATGGGTTGCATACGTTCTGTGATCGTGCACCCTGCTCCTGCCTCTTGTTCCCTTACGTCCCTGAGGACACCGTCGTGGGCAGGGGGCGGCACGCCGTGGACCCGGTGATCATCGTCGGAGCGGGGCCGGTGGGGCTCACGCTCGCCCTTGCGCTGGCCCGCCAGCAGGTGCCGTCCGTGGTTCTCGACGAGGGCCCCGGCAAGGACGAACCACGGCTCGCGCGTACCGTCGTCCTGCGCGAGGACACCGCCGCGCTCGTCGAGCGGCTGACCGGGACGTCCCTCGACGAGGCCGGCGTCCACTGGGCCGGATGGCGGTCGATGCGGCGCAAGCAGGTGACCCGCGAGGTCAGGTTCGACGACGCGACCGATCCCGCTCCCCTGCACATCGCCCAGCATGTGCTGACGGGCGTCCTGCGCGCCGCCCTCGTGAACCAGCGGCTGGTGAAGATCGCCGTGGACAGCCGCCTGGACGGCATCGAGCAGGAACCTTCCGGCGTCACGGCCCACACCCGCGGCCCCCGGGGCACCTGGTGGCGCGGCAGCCACCTGGTCGGCTGCGACGGCCCCCGCTCCACGGTCCGCAAACTCCTCGACATCCGTTTCCCGGGGCGTACGGCGGTGGAACGACACGCCGTCGCCGCGCTGCGCACGGAACTTCCTTGGCCCGACGAGGCGTTGCTCCATCGGACGCCGCCGTGGCGGGTGTCCGGCCCCTCCGCCGGGGAAGTCACCGGACGCCCGCTGCCGGACGGCGTCTGGCGCCTGGACTGGCTGCTGCCGCCCGGCAAGGACCTCGTCACGCCCGAGCTGCTGGTGGCCCGCATCCGCGAGACCCTGGCGGGCTGGAGCGGCGGTGCCACGCCCGCCTACGAGCTGCTCGACACCGGCGTCCACACCGTGCACCACCGGTTGGCCCGCCGCTGGCGCGTGGGGCGGGTCTTCGTCGCCGGGGACGCCGCGCACCTGCTCGGCGCGTTCGGCACCCAGGGCCTCGACGAGGGTCTGCGGGACGCCGACAACCTGGCCTGGAAGCTGGCCCTGGCCTGGCACCACGGGTCGCACGAGGCCCTGCTCGACAGCTACCAGGCGGAGCGGCGCGCGGCCGTCGCCGCCCGGCTGCGCGCCGCCGACCAGGCGCTGCCGGTGCTGCGCGGCGGCGGCTCGGGCATAAGGGCCTACGTCCCGGGCACGGCCCGCGGTCACGACCTGCTGCTCACCGACGGCCATCTGGGCCGCGGTCCGCTGGGCGCTCCGGGCACCTACGAGGGCTCACCGCTCGCGCCCCGGCACCTGGAGGCGGAGGTGCCGGTGGACACGCCCCCCGGCGCACCGGTCGAGGACGTGCGGGTGACGGCGGAGGACGGCTCGTTCGTACAGCTGCGGGACCGGCTGGGGCGCGGTGCCCTGCTCGTCCTGCTGATCGCGCCGGGCACCGGTGTGTGGGAGCGCAGGCACTGGGTGGGCGCCGGGATCATGCCCCGGCTCGCCGCCGCGGTGACGGCCCTGCCGAGCCCGGCCGAGCTGCTGGTGGCGGAGAGCTATCCCGGCGCGGCCGCGCACACCGTGCTGCTGATCCGGCCCGACGGCCACCTGGTCACCGCCCTCAGCGGGGTCCGCGCGGCCGACCTCTACGCGGCGGCGGAGGCGACGGTGGGCGGACCGGAGGGGGCGCGGGAGACGTCCGGAGCGGGGGCCACGGCGGGCTCGGCGGCCAAGTGACGGTACGGCCGTCCGCCCGCCCCGGATCCGGCCGCCGACACGCGACCCGCGCGAGGTCGCCACGACGACTCCCGTAGGGGGCCTGCACGAGGTCCGTGCGCCTCCCGGCCGACGTCTGGCCGATGTCAGGCCGAGGTCGGGCCGGACCTGGGCGGAGGCCGGGTGGGAGGCGGGCGGAAGCCGGGCAGGAGGTGGGCGGAAGCCGGGCAGGACGGAAGTGGTAGGCGGGCGGAAGCGGGGCCGACGCGGAGGCGGAAGCTGCGCGGGGGTAGCCGGAAGGCCGGGCCGACGCAGAGGCGGAAGCCGGGCCGACGCAGAGGCGGAAGCCAGGTCGGCACGGAGGCAGAAGCCGGGGGTGGCCGGAAAGCCGGGCCAGCGCGGAGGCGGAAGCCGGGCCGGCGCGGAGGCGGAAGCCGCGCGGGGGGGGGTGGCCGGAAGGCCGGCGAGAGGGCGGGCGGAAACCGGGCAGGGGCCGGGGCCCGGAAACCGGGCAGAGGCGGGGCCGGAAGCCCAGCGGGGGCGGGGTGTGGGCACGCGATCGCACCGGCCGTGACCGTGGGGTCCGCATGGTGACAGTGAGTTGACCGGCGTGCACCGGCATGGTGTACTCCGGATCGTGACCGACACCGATGTGCGCCTGTGGCGGAGGGTCCATATGGACCTCGTCCGCTATGCGGGCTGCGTGTGTCGCCCGTCCTGCTGAATTCGCGCCCCCTCTCCCACCGGCACGCGCCGCCGATGCGCACTCGCCTCGTGCGCGGCCGCGCGCTCCCCCGCGAACCTTCTCAGGACGGTACCCGTGTCTGTCTCTCCCTCCGTTCCCACCGCTCCCGTCGCCACCGCCCCCACGCAGGCGGACCTCCTCGACTTCGTGCGGCGCACGGCCGCCGACGCCGAACTGATCGCCTCGCTCCCTCTCGACCCGGAAGGCCGCACCTGGGTGCGCCTGGAGGGCCCCGGCGGCAGTGAGGCCTGGCTCATCGGCTGGCCGCCCGGCACCGGCACGGGCTGGCACGACCACGCCGACTCGGTCGGCGCCTTCCTGACCGCGCGGGGTGAGCTGAAGGAGTACTCGCTCGCCGCGCGGCTGCCCACCGACGGCTGGAAGACCCTCGAGCTGACGGAGGACGTGGACCGGGAGCGCACGCTGGCGGCCGGCCAGGGCCGTTCCTTCGGACGGCACCACGTCCACGAGGTCCTCAACCGGTCCACCGAGGAACACGCCGTCTCCGTCCACGCCTACTACCCTCCGCTGCCGCGCATCCGCCGCTACAGCCGTACGGGACACGTGCTGCGGCTGGAGCAGGTCGAGCGCCCCGAGGACTGGCAGTGAGCGGCCCGGACGCGCCCCGGGAAGGGCGATCGGACCGCGATCGGCCGACGGGCGTGGACGAGCTGCTCGAGCGGGTGCGTGCGGGGTACGCGCGCGTGGAGGCGCGGGAGGCGTACGAGGCCGCCCGCGCGGGTGAGGCGCTGCTCGTCGACATCCGGTACGCGGCCCTGCGCGAGCGGGACGGTCTGATACCCGGTGCCCTGGTCGTCGAGCGCAACGAACTGGAATGGCGTCTCGACCCCCAGGGCAGTCATCGCCTGCCCGAGGCCACGAGCCACGACGTCCGGGCGGTCGTGATCTGCAACGAGGGCTACGCGTCGAGCCTGGCCGCCGCGTCCCTGCACCAGCTGGGGCTGCACCGGGCCACCGACCTCGTCGGCGGTTTCCAGGCCTGGCGGGCGGCCGGGCTGCCCGTGACGTCGTAGCGGATCCGCGGCGGCGCCGGACTCAGTCCCGCGGCGGGCAGTACAGCGGGGCCGTGTCCGCGTTGTCCTTGGTGACCAGACGGACGGGCGTCTTCTCGATCCTGTCGGCCCGGTCGTCCTTGCGGAGCAGGGAGACGACGTTCTGCACCGCCAGTTCGCCGGTGTCCGCGGCGGAGTTGGAGACGGTGGCGGCGAGGCTGCCCGCCTTGAGCGCGGCCAGTGCCTCGTCGGTGCCGTTCACCGTCACGATCCTGACGTCCTCGGCACCGGCCGCGTCGAAGGCCTTGCGGGCGGCGAACGCCATCTCCTCGTTGGCGACGAAGGCGTAGTCCAGGCCGGGATGATCCTTGATCATGGCCGCCGCGACCGTCCGTGCCCTGGCGGGGTCGTACATGCCGGGCCGGCTCGCGACCACCTCGGCGTTGTCCGGCAGCCGCTCGGTGAAGGCCTTGGTCAGCAGGTCGGAGGCGGCTCCGGGGGCTCCCGCGATCACCGCGACGCTCACCTGGCGGCCGGCGGCGTCCCGCTCGATCCACCCGGCGTCGAGCTTCCCCACCTCCTTCAGATCGACAACGACGGCCCCCAGGAGGCCGGACGTGTCGTCGGGGACGACCGAGGTGAGGAAGATGGGCACCCCGGCGGCCTCGGCCTCGGCGATGTCCCCCTTCAGGGCTTCGACGTCGACGGTCTGCACGACCAGCGCGTCCACCTTGCGGGCGATCATGTCCTCGATGTTGGAGACCTCCGTGTCGCCGTTCTGACGGGAGTTGGCCGTGAAGAGATGGACGCCGTTGTTGCGGGCCGTCCGCTCGACGGACTCCTGGAGACACGTATGGAACTCGGTGGTACCGCCGTTGACGAAGCCCAGCGTGATCCTGCCCTTGACCGCCCCCGCGGGTGCCGTGGCCTGCGAAGGCCAGACTCCGCAGCCGGTGAGCAGCAGTCCGGCACCGAGGACCGAGGCGACGAGCGGTCTTCGGGAGCGGGTGGGCACGGGCATGGCAAGGCCGCCTTTCGGGGGGTGCGGGAGACAGTCCCCGCAGAGGAGACGGGGGTGCCGGGCGGCAGCAGACGGTACCGGCAGGCCGGGCCGGCTCACCCTTCCGGGAGCGCAAGGTAATCCTGCGCTCCCCGGGGGTCTCGAAGATCACGTCTCCCGGTAGGAAGGAGACCGCGTCTCCTGGCGGCGAGGAGATCGGCGGCCCCTGCGGAGGAGTGGTGGGGAGCCTGAGCCTCGCTCACTCCTTCGCCGTCGCCACCGTCACCGCGCGGACCCTCAGCGCCACGCGTCCGGGCACAGCGGTGGCGACCAGTGTGAGAAGCCCCGCCCCGGCGATCACCGTGGCGTACACGAGCGGTACGACCGCCGGGTCCGCCCGCCCGGTCGTACCGACACTGAAGGCGGTGAGGATCGACAGGGCGACGGCGCTGCCGAGGGCGACGGCGAGGAGCAGGATCGACAGCGCCTCGGTGCGCAGCATGCGCAGCACCTGACGGCGGGTCGCCCCCGCGAGGCGCAGCAGCGCGAACTCCCGGACCCGCTCGGCGACCGACATGGCGAGCGTGTTGACCACGGCGATGGCCGTGAACGCCAGCACGAGTCCCATGGCCAGGAAGTTCACCTCGGCGTTCGCCTGCTGCCTGGCTGCCCGCAGCGAGTCGGCCGTCGCCGGGGAGATCACCCGGAGTCCCGGGAACTCACGGAGGGTAGTCGCGAGTTGTGTCTGTGTACGGGCCGTGCTGACGAGCAGGGAGGAGGCGAGCGGGTTGTCGACATGGCGGGCGACCAGGCCGTGCGCGAAGGTGAGGTCTCCGAAGCCGAGGCCCCTGGCGTAGACGGCGGCGACGGTGAGCGTGGCGGGCGTGCCGTCGCCGAGCATGAGCTTCAGGGTGCTTCCCGGCGTCAGGTGGAGCTGGTCCGCGGCCAGTTCGCTGACGGCGACGGTGTGCTCGGTGAGACGGTCGAGGGAGCCCGCGGTGACATCGGGGTCCCAGGTGCGGCTGACGGCCGCCGGAGTGACGCCCTGGGCCGGGTACTTGTCGAGTCCGACCCGGACGGTCGTGCGGACCACTTCGGTGACGACGTCGTGCTGCGCACGCAGTTGCCGTGCCGCCTCGCCGGGCACGCCGGGCCCGGGATTCGGCCAGTGCCTCGGCCGGGCGGATCCGGGCCACCCGGCGGGAGGCGATCCGTGCGGAGGCCCAGGCGCCGAAGAGGGTCGCGGCGACCGCGGCGAGCGGAGGGAGAACGCTCACGGTGTGCTGAAGCGTGGCGGGTACGGCGCCCAGCGCGACGAACCTGTTGTGCAGCCAGTCCCCCAGGGGAAGCCCCAACAGTGCTCCGGCGGTGCCCGCGGCCAGCGCGACGATCAGGGCCTCGCGCCCGAGGAGGCCGCGGATCTGTCCGGAGGTGGCGGCGAGGGCCCGCAGCAGGGCGAGTTCGCGGTGGCGCTGCTGGACGGAGAGCGCGAAGGTCCCGACGACCACCAGAACGGCCACGAGCAGGGAGGTGCCGCCCATCGCTCCGCCCATGCTGACCAGTTTGATACGGGCCGCGGCGGCGTCCAGGAACTCGACGGGCCCGCGGTCGTCACCGGTGCTGACCCGGGCTGTGGTGCCGTGCAGCGCCTGGGCCAGGGACGCGCGGAGCCGGTCGGGATCGGTGCCCGCCTCGGGCAGCACGCCGAAGGCGGTTACCTGCCCTGGGTGTGCGGCGAGACGGCGGGCCTCGTCGCCGGAGAAGAAGAGGGCGCCCTGGTGACGTACGGCAGTGGCCGGGGCGGCGATGCCGGAGACGCGATAGGGGCGCGGGGCCTGTGTCGACTGGACGGTGAGCCGGTCACCGGGGGCGAGGCGGGCGCGTGCGGCGAGGTCACTGTCGACGACCACGTCGGAGGCGGCTGCGGGAGCGGTGCCCGAGGTGAGCCGGTACGGCGTCAGCGCGGCGGAGTCCCAGGCGTGTCCGTAGGTGGGCCTGCTGTCGGACACCGGGGCACCGGCGGGGCTCAACGGTTCGGCGAGGAAGGTGAGTTCGGGGATCACCCGAGCGACACCGGGTGCGGTGGCGAGTCTGCGCCCGAGGTCGGCCGGGAGCCAGGCGCGTTCGGCGAGGGGTTTGGCCTTGTGCTTGACCTTGGTCTTGCCCTTCTTGTGCTTGACGGTGGTCTGGTGGACGTTCTGGTCGGCGGAGACCACGACCGGCGCCGCGGCATAGCGCTCGGTGCGGATGGTGCCCCGTAGCCCGGTCTCCAGGAGGCTGCCGCACGCGCTGATGAGGGCGGCCGCGCACAGCAGCGCGAGGAAGGCGCCCAGGAAGCCGGCCTTGCGGGCCCGAACGGTCTTCAGTGCATAGCGCAGCATCATGAGGGATCGGCCTCTCTTCCGTCACCGGCGGAGGGCGTGACGGACGGGATCGGAACGGAGGACGTTCCGGAGGAGGCGGGACCCGAGGAGGCGGGACCCGAGGAGGCGGGACCCGAGGAGGCGGGACCCGAGGAGGCGGGACCCGAGGAGGCGGGACCGGAGGAGGCCACGGGGAAGGCGAGGAAGCGGGTGAGCAGGGTGCGGGCCCCCGCGGGTGTCGCCGAATCGGGTCGCTTGTAGCGGTTGAGGAGAGCGATGTACTCCTCGAAGAAGTCCCGGAGTTCGGGCAGGGTCAGCCGGATGGTGCCGCGCGAGTAGGGGAACGCGTCCGCCCACGGGTCGTCGTCCTTCGCGTCCCGCTGGAGCCGCTCGAAGAGGTCCAGATCGGCGGCGTAGGCATGGTGGTTCAGCTCGTCCATCACGGGCCGCATCTCAGGACCCTGGCGGCTGCGGGGCGGGAACCGGCGATCCCCGGGAACTGCCCGCCACCAGCGCTCCCGATGGGTGGACGGCTCCGCGCGCCTCACTTCCGCCGGGTTCTCCCCTCGAAGCGTGGCCTGCCCGGCGTCGGTCTCCTCGACGAAGCCGTACCTGGCCAGCTCACGCAGGTGGTAGCTGGTGGATCCGGTGTTCAGGCCGAGGGCGCGGGCGAGGGTCGCCGAGGTGGCCGGGCCCTGCCGGGTGAGGTGTTCGAGCATGCGCTGACGGCGCGGCTGGGCGAGCGCCCTGAGAGCGGCGAGATCGCCGAGCTCGACGGGGGCTGCGGCGGCGGGCTCCGCCTCCGCGGGCTTGTCGGCACCGGGGTCCGGGACTTCGGGTTCCTGGGGCATGCGTACACACTCGCCTGTGCACAGATGCCTGTGCACTGCGGTGGTCCGGCGTCCTCAGCGGGGGGCTATCCCCACCCCACCAGCGGGGAACGGTCGTTCACAGCGCCCATTGTTCAGCGCCTCGCGCTCCAGGCCCGCGTTCCCGGCCGCGTTGCACGCCCTCATCGCGAACCCCTGTTCGCGCGCCCCTCGTTGCGTGCCTCGCGCGTTCAGAACCCTTCGCCGTCCAGGAACTCCGTGTCCTGGCCCTCCGCCTCCAGCGCCTGTCGCACCACCCGCAGGGCCATGCCCTCCGGATAGCCCTTGCGCGCGAGCATCCCGGCCAGGCGGCGCAGGCGTTTGTCGCGGTCGAGGCCGCGGGTCGAGCGCAGCTTGCGGGCGACGAGCTCGCGCGCCGTCTCCTCTTCCTGCTCGGAGTCGAGCTGGGCGACGGCCTCCTCGATCAGCTCCGGGTCGACGCCCTTGGTCCGCAGCTCCTGGGCGAGCGCCCGCCGGGCCAGCCCGCGTCCGTGATGCCGTGATTCCACCCAGGCGTCCGCGAAGGCGCCGTCGTTGATCAGCCCGACCTCCTCGAACCGCGACAGCACCTCCTCCGCCACGTCCTCCGGGATCTCTCGTTTGCGCAGGGCGTCCGCGAGCTGCTTCCGGGTGCGCGGGGTCCCGGTGAGCAGGCGCAGGCAGATCGCCCGTGCCCGCTCAGCCGGGTCCCCTGAAGACCCCTCCTGCTCCTCGGCCCTCGACGAGGAAGAGGTGCCTTCGTCCTCGGCGGACGCTTCTCCGAAGCCGCGCCGACGGCGCCCACGCGCACCGCGTGGACCTCCATCGCCGCCGCGCCGCGCCCGGCCACCCCGGGGCCGGTCGTCGCCGTCCGACCCGTCACCGCGGTACGAGCCGCTCTCCGGCCGGTCGTCGCCGGCCAGGGCGGGGCCGTCGTCGGCCCCGCCCCCCGCGCCCCGAGGGGTGTCGGGGCGGACGTACTCGGCCCAGTCCGTTCGTCGCGTCACGGATCAGCTCTTGGCAGCCGCGGCCTTGGTCTTGGCGGTCTTGGCCGCGGTGGCCGGAACCGCCTTGGCCGCGTCCTCCGCCGGTGCGCCCGCGGTAGCCGCGGCGACCGGGCCCGGCTCGGCGGCGGGCTCCTCCGGACGCACGCCGACGCCCAGCTTCTCCTTGATCTTCTTCTCGATCTCGTTGGCGAGGTCGGGGTTGTCCTTCAGGAAGTTGCGGGCGTTCTCCTTGCCCTGTCCCAGCTGGTCGCCCTCGTACGTGTACCAGGCGCCGGCCTTGCGGACGAAGCCGTTCTCCACGCCCATGTCGATCAGACCGCCCTCGCGGCTGATGCCCTGCCCGTAGAGGATGTCGAACTCGGCCTGCTTGAAGGGCGGCGCGACCTTGTTCTTGACGACCTTGACGCGGGTGCGGTTGCCGACCGCGTCCGTACCGTCCTTCAGGGTCTCGATGCGACGGATGTCGAGGCGCACCGAGGCGTAGAACTTCAGTGCCCGGCCACCGGTCGTGGTCTCCGGGGAGCCGAACATCACGCCGATCTTCTCGCGGAGCTGGTTGATGAAGATCGCGGTGGTCTTGGACTGGTTGAGCGCGCTGGTGATCTTCCGCAGGGCCTGGCTCATCAGACGGGCCTGGAGACCAACGTGGCTGTCGCCCATCTCGCCCTCGATCTCGGCGCGCGGGACGAGCGCGGCGACGGAGTCGATGACGATGAGGTCGAGGGCGCCGGAGCGGACCAGCATGTCCACGATCTCGAGGGCCTGCTCGCCGTTGTCCGGCTGCGAGAGGATCAGGTTGTCGATGTCGACACCGAGCTTCTTCGCGTACTCGGGGTCGAGGGCGTGCTCCGCGTCCACGAAGGCGACCTGTCCGCCGGCCTTCTGCGCGTTCGCCACGGCGTGCAGTGTCAGTGTCGTCTTACCGGAGGACTCCGGGCCGTACACCTCCACCACGCGGCCGCGCGGCAGCCCACCGACACCGAGGGCGACGTCGAGTGCGGTCGACCCGGTGGGGATGACCTCGATGGGCTCGTTCGGTCGCTCGCCGAGACGCATGACGGCGCCCTTGCCGAACTGCCGTTCAATCTGTGCGAGTGCGGCATCCAGGGCCTTCTCGCGGTCGGTTCCTGCCATGGGTTCCACCCGGTTTGCTTGAGTCGATCGCTTCACGTCAAAGACGCTAACGCCTGCCACTGACAATGCGCCCCGACGCCGGTCCGGCCTGTGGATAACTCGGGCGCTTACCCACCCGAACCAGGACGGAACGCCCGACCTGAGTCCCGCCGGAGCCTCAATAAGAATGGATGTTCGATTTCCGTGTCAAGCGCACCACGCGGCACTCCCGAGGCTGCGTTCACGCGCCGACAACACCCCCCGATCCGGCTCGCACAGGTCTGCGTCCCCGCCCTTTCCCCACCTTCCCGGCTACTTCGCCGGGCGTACGACGGGTGTCTTCGGCGGGACGACGACGCCGTACGACGCGGCCGGGACGCTCGGTGCATGGAGCAGCAGAAGACCGGACAGGTCCGCGGCGCGGCACACACCGGGTACCCGGTCCCACCCCACCCTCACCCTCACCCTCTGGACAGCCGGCACCACCGGCACGCCCGGTACCCCCGGTACCTCGCCCACCTCGCCCACCGCCGCCACGAGGCGACGGCGCTCCTGCTGGTCCTCTCCGGACTCGTGCACCTCGCTGTGTTCGCCGTCGACGGCGGCCCCTGGAACGGACCCGTCTCCTGGCGCAAGCCGGTGACCTTCGGACTCTCCTTCGGAATCACGCTCCTCGCGATCGTCCGGGTCACCTCGTACGTGCGGGTCGGCCCACGGCTGCGCGGCCCGCTGCTCGGGGTGTTCGCCGCCGACTGCGTCGTGGAGGTCGCGGGCATCACCCTCCAGGCCTGGCGCGGAGTGCCCTCGCACCTGGACATGGAGACGCCCTTCGACACGGCCGTGTCCATGACGCTGGCGGTCGGCGGCGGGGTCCTCGTCGTGGTGCTCACCGGGTTCGCCGTGGCCTCCTTCCGGCACCGGCCGACCGGCCCGGCCGGGATGGCCCTCGCGGTGCGCTCCGGTTTCGCGATCCTGCTGGTCGCGCTCGCCTCGGGGGCGGCGATGATCGCGCGCGGTGTCGTGCTCACCCGCACCGGACACCAGGAGGCGGCGTACCACTCGACGGCCTCGCTCAAGCCCCTGCACGGGGTGAGTCTGCACGCCCTCCTGGTACTGCCCGCCCTGGCCTGGCTGCTGTCGCGCACCTCCTGGAGCGAGTCGGTGCGCCGGCGGATCGTGACCGTGGCGGTGGGGTGCTACGCGGCCGCGGTCGCCGCGGCCGGAGTGTGGGCGGTCTTGAGGTACTAGTGGGCGGTCCCGAGGTCCGGCGGGGTCCTCAGGCGCCGAAGGAGCCCCGGGACCGATCAGGCGCGGTGCTCAGGCGCCGAAGGGCGACCCTCGGCCGCCGACACCACTCCGCCGCGCCCCCTCAGCCGGACTCGTCCCGCGACCCGTCCCGTGACCCGTCTCGTGAGTCGTCCCGCGATTCGTCCGGCCGGTGCCGCACCCGCCCCCACAGCCGTCGCGCGCGTGTGAGGGGTCCCGGCCCCTCGCCCCGCCCCCGGTGGCCGTGGACGCGGGGGTCGTCCGTGACGTCGTAACGCTTCACATAGGCGCCCAGGAACGCCTGGAGCGTCGCGACCGCGGGGATGGCGATCAGCGCGCCGACGGCGCCGAGGAGGGCGGTGCCCGCGATGACGGAGCCGAAGGCGACGGCGGGATGGATGTCGACGGTCTTCGAGGTCAGCTTGGGCTGAAGCATGTAGTTCTCGAACTGCTGGTACACCACGACGAAGATGAGCACCCACACGGCGTACAGGGGCGAGACCGTGAAGGCGATCAGCATGGGCAGGGCGCCCGCGAGATACGTGCCGATCGTGGGGATGAACTGCGAGACCACGCCCACCCAGACGGCGAGCACGGGCGCGTAGGGGATGCCGAGCGCCTCGAGCAGGACGTAGTGCGCGACGCCGGAGATCAACGCCATCAGGCCGCGCGAGTACAGATAGCCGCCGGTCTTGTCGACGGCGATCTCCCACGCCCGCAGCACCTCGGCCTGGCGGGCGGGCGGCAGGACGGAACACAGGGCGCGGCGCAGGCGGGGTCCGTCGGCGGCGAAGTAGAACGAGAACAGCGCGATCGTCAGCAGCTTGAAGAGGCCGCCGAGGACCTGTGTGGAGACGTCCAGGACGCCGGCCGCGCTGTTCTGCGCGTACTTCCGCAGCCAGTCGGAGTGGAGCAGGCCCTCCTGGATGTCCACCCGTCTGAGTTCGGTGTGGAACGTGGTGTTGACCCAGTTGATCACCGAGTCGAGGTAGTCCGGGAAACCCTCGATCATCCTGATGATCTGGCCCGCCAGCATCGAGCCCAGCAGCGTGAAGAAGCCGGCGGCCACGATCAGCAGGCCGAAGAAGACCAGGAAGGTCGCGAGCCCCCGGCGCATCCCACGGGCCGCCATCCGGCTGACCGCCGGCTCTATCGCGAGGGCCAGGAAGAACGCGATCAGGATGTTGAGCAGCAGGCCGATGAGCTGATGGAAGGCCCAGGTGCCCAGCTGGAACGCACCGACGAGGGCGAGCGCGAGCACCATGGCGCGCGGAAGCCAGCGCGGCATGCGCGCGCCCTGCCCGGTGCCGCCGTCGGCCGGGGGCGGTCCGGTGGGCGGCGCGGCGCCGAGCGGGGATGGGTGCCGGGCGACCTGCCCGGTCTCGTCAGTGGGTGCCACGGAGCAAGTCTCGCCTACCGCACCGACAATCGGAGCGCCGCCTGCGATCTTCTTGTGGGATCAGCGCATCTCCTGGGGAACGTTCATCACCGTGCACACCACGCGCCACACGTCCTTGGCCTCCCAGCCGTCCGCCAGCGCCCCGTGCACCGTGCGTCCGCCGAGTTCCGCCATCACGTGATCGCGCGCGAACGTCTCGGCGTATCCCGCGCCGAAGTGCTCGTCCATTCGCTGCCAGAAGACCGTCAACCGCATGACACCAGTATCCCGCGCGCGGGGGTGCCCCTCGCCGGGACCGCCTGCCGAGACCGCTTTCCGCCCTACGGTCAACGCATGGCCGAATCCGGAGCATCCCCACTCCCCCCGACGCCCCCGGCGCACTCCCCGCTCTTCCGCGCCGAGCACTTCGTCTGGCTCACCGCGCGCGTGCTGGAGCAGCGCGTCTTCGCGCACGACTTCCTGCACGGCGCCGCCGATCCCGTCGAGACCGCCCTCGACGCCTACCGGAACGAGGACGGCGGATACGGCCACGCGCTGGAGCCCGATCTGCGCGGTCCCGTGAGCCAGCCCCTGCACACCCTGCGGGCCCTGCGCGTCCTGGACTCCGTCGGTCGCCTCGGCGGTCGGCGCGTGGAGCGGGTGTGCCGCTACCTGACCTCGGTCTCCACCGACGACGGCGCGTTGCCGGCGATCCATCCCAGCCAGCGCGGGTACCCGGCGGCCCCGTTCATCCCGATCGTGGACGACCCGCCCAGCGAACTCCTCTCCACCGGTCCGGTGGTCGGCCTGCTGCACCGCAACGACGTGTGGCATGCCTGGCTTTTCAGGGCCACGGACTTCTGCTGGCAGGCCGTCGACGCGCTGGAGCGCTCCCATCCGTACGAGATCCAGGCCGCCGTGGCCTTCCTGGACTCCGCGACGGACCGCCCGCGCGCGGAGGCGGCGGCCGACCGGCTGGGCCGCCTGGTGCGCGCGCACCGGCTCGCCGCGCTGGACCCGGACGACCTGGACGCGTATCCGGTCGCGCCCGGCTACGCCCCCGGCGAGCACCACTTCCCGTACGACTTCGCGCGGACGCCGAGCTCCCTCGCGCGGGCGTGGTTCACCGACGACGAGATGACGCGCTCCCTGGACCACCTCGCCGACGATCAGCAAGAGGACGGCGGCTGGCCCGTCCGGTGGCGCCGCTGGGCACCCGGCACCGCCCTGGAGGCCCGCCCCATCGTGACGATCGAGGCCCTGCGCACCCTCAGGGCCTACGGCCGCTCCATCGGCTGACCCGGCGGGCCGCCGGGCCCGCACATCGCCCGTGGGCCCGGCGCTCCCCGTCCCTCACCCGCCCAGGGCCCGCACCCCCGCCGTCACCCCTACGGCGACCGCGACGACCAGCAGGAAAGGAGCCCGCAGCACGAGGGCGACGACGGCCGCGGCGAGCCCCGCGGCCCTCGCGTCCAGCACGAGCGCGTGCCCGTCCGCGAAGGTCTGCTGGGCGGTGAGGGCGGCGAGCAGGGCGACGGGGAGCAGGGCGGCGAACCGTCTGACGAGGGGCCGTTCGAGAACACCCGCGGGGACGAGCAGTCCGGCGAGCTTGACGGCATAGCAACCGAGGGCGGTCGCGCCGATCGCGATCCAGATGTTCACCGCTCGTCCTCCCCGGTGGGGACCCGACCGGCCGCCGGATCGGCCGCCCGGCCGGCCTGGCGCCGGCCCTCGAAGTACAGGACGACCGGAGCGGCGAGCGCTGCCGCCAGCACGGGCACTCCGGAGGGCAGCACGGGCAGCAGGCCCAGCCCCAGGAGCACCGCGAGCCCGGCGACGGCCCGCTCGGCGGTCGTCTTCAGCATGGGTGCGAGCAGCGCCAGGAAGACGGCGGGCCCGGCCGCGTCGAGCCCCCAGGCGTCCGTGTCCCCGATGGCCTCCGCCCCGAGGGCGCCCAGCAGCGTGGTGAGGTTCCACAGGACGTACAGGGTCAGCCCGGTCACGCCGAAGCCGATGCGCGCGGCACGCCGCCCGGGCTGGGCGAGCGAGACCGCCGCCGTCTCGTCGATCACCCATTGGGCGGCGAACGGGCGCACCGCGCGCGGGAGCGCCAGCGACTGGGACAGCCGCAGACCGTAGAACGCGTTGCGCACGCCCAGGAAGAAGGCGCCCGCGGCCGCCGTCAGGGGATTGCCGCCGGCCGCCAGCGCCCCGACGAGCGCGAACTGGGATGCTCCCGTGAAGACGAGGAGGCTGAGCGCGCAGGTCTGCCACACCGAGAGTCCGCTGCCCGCCGAGGTCACCCCGAAGGCGAACCCGGAGAGTCCTACGGCGATTCCGACCCCGAGGGCGTCCCGGACGACGGCGGCGTCGGGCCGTCCTCCGCCGTCGGCGCGTATGTCCGTGAGAGCTGTCTGTTCTGCCACGCCCACGACGGTAGGAGCAGCCCGCCGGGTGGGTCTTGTACGTTCTTGCGCTCACGCTGGTACGCCCCCGGAGGGACTCCCACGATCCGGGCGAAGTGACGGTTGAGGTGCGGCTGGTCGGTGAACCCCACCGCGACGGCCGCCTCGGCGGGCGCGGTCCCCTCGTCGAGCAGCCGCCTCGCGCGCCGCACCCGGGCGTCCGTCAGCCAGGCATGGGGCGGCAGCCCGTACGTGTCCCGGAAGGCCCGCAGCAGCGCGAACGAGCTGGTCCCCAGGTCCGCGGCCAGTTCCTCCAGCGTCGGCGGATCGACCAACCGTTCCGCCAGCACCGCACGCGCGCGTGCGGCGATCCGCGCCCCGGCCGACCTCACCTCACGCTGCGGCAGCGGTCCGCCGTTGAGCCGCAGCAGTCGCGTCACGGCCACCCGCAGCAGCGTGTCGGCGGCCAGCGCGTTGCCCTCCTCGGCGGCCCTGAGCACCTGATGCACCAGCCCGACGGCGTAGGCGTCGTCCAGCACGGGCCTGACGAAACCCGGGGTGCCACGGAGGGTCGTGGTCTCGGCCGCGATCTCGGCCACCACGTCGGGCGACGGATACACGGCCCCGTACCGCCAGCCCTCCGGCACCCCGGCCCGCCCGGTGTGCGGCGTGTCCGGGTTGACCAGTGCGAGCGTCCCCGCCCCCGCGTACTGATCGGCCCCGCGGTGGTGGAAGACCTCCACCCCCTCGGCGATGGCAGCGATCACGAAGTGCTCGTGGGTGTGCCGTACGAAGGTCTTGCGGACGTACCGGGCCCGGAGCAGATCGACACCGGGCAGCTCCGCATACCGCCAGTGCCGCGCCAGCTCGTCCGTACCAGAACCCGAATGCACCACACACCCATTCTCCGCGACCCGCCACCGGGCCACCCCAGCCCTTGGCCCCCGGCCCCCATTCACCCGTCGCCCCGGCACAGCCACCGCCACCGCCACGCCCCCGACCACTGCCCACAGCCCGCAGCCCGCAGCCCGCAGCCCGCAAGCCCGCACGTCGAGGGGGAGCGCCGCGAGGGAACGTCGTATCCGCAGGTCAGGGCAATTGTCAGTGGCCGGGTGCAGGATGGACGCATGGTCAGCTCCGCACACCGAGCCCTCGACGGCTTCTCCCCCGCGACCCGCGGCTGGTTCACGGGGGCGTTCTCCGCGCCCACCGCGGCCCAGGCGGGCGCGTGGCAGGCCATCGGTGAGGGCGCGGACGTGCTGGTGGTGGCCCCGACCGGCTCCGGGAAGACCCTGGCCGCGTTCCTCGCCGCCCTGGACCAGCTCGCCTCGACGCCCCCGCCGGCCGACCCGAAGAAGCGCTGCCGGGTCCTCTACGTCTCCCCCCTCAAGGCTCTCGCGGTCGACGTGGAGCGCAACCTGCGCAGTCCCCTGACCGGCATCCGCCAGGAATCCGTACGCCTCGGCCTGCCGGAACCGGAGGTCAAGGTCGGGATCCGCTCCGGCGACACCCCGCCCGCCGAGCGTCGCGCGCTGTCCACCCGTCCCCCGGACATCCTGATCACGACCCCCGAGTCCCTGTTCCTGATGCTGACGTCGGCCACGCGCGACGCGCTGACCGGCATCGAGACGGTGATCCTGGACGAGGTGCACGCCGTCGCGGGCACCAAGCGCGGTGCGCACCTGGCGCTCTCCCTGGAGCGGCTGGACGAACTGCTGCCGAAGCCGGCCCGCCGCATCGGCCTCTCGGCCACCGTCCGGCCGGTCGACGAGGTGGCGCGCTACCTGTCCCCGCAGCGCAAGGTGGAGATCGTCCAGCCGAAGTCCGGCAAGGAGTTCGACCTCTCGGTCGTCGTCCCGGTGGAGGACCTGGGCGAGCTCGGCGGTTCCCCGGTCGCCGAAGGCTCCGAAGGCGCGGAACGTCCGTCGATCTGGCCGCACGTCGAGGAGCGGATCACCGACCTCGTCCAGGCCCACCGGTCCACGATCGTGTTCGCCAATTCGCGCCGCCTCGCCGAACGCCTGTGCAACCGGCTCAACGAGATCGCCTACGAGCGGGCCACCGGCGAGCCGCTGGACGAGCACCACTCGCCCGCGGAGCTCATGGGCGGCTCGGGCGCGGCCCAGGGCGCCCCGCCCGTCATCGCGCGCGCCCACCACGGCTCGGTCTCGAAGGAACAGCGCGCGCTCGTGGAGGAGGACCTCAAGGCGGGGCGGCTGCCGGCCGTCGTGGCGACCTCCAGCCTGGAGCTGGGCATCGACATGGGCGCGGTGGATCTCGTCATCCAGGTCGAATCGCCGCCTTCGGTGGCCTCGGGCCTCCAGCGCGTCGGCCGGGCGGGACACCAGGTGGGCGCGGTGTCCACCGGAGTGGTCTTCCCGAAGTACCGCGGTGACCTCGTCCAGGCGGCGGTCGTCACCGAGCGGATGCGCACGGGCTCGATCGAGTCGCTGAAGGTTCCCGCCAACCCCTTGGACGTCCTGGCGCAGCAAATCGTCGCCATGACCGCGCTCGACACCTGGCAGGTCGACGACCTGCTGTCCACGGTCCGCCGGGCGGCCCCGTTCGCGTCCCTCCCGGAGTCCGCGTTCACGGCGGTCCTGGACATGCTGGCCGGCCGCTACCCGTCGGACGCTTTCGCCGAGCTGCGCCCCCGTGTGGTGTGGGACCGCGTCGCGGGCACGATCGCCGGCCGCCCCGGCGCCCAGCGCCTCGCCGTCACCTCCGGGGGCACCATCCCCGACCGGGGCCTGTTCGGTGTCTTCCTGGCGGGCGCGGACCCCAAGAAGGGCGGCGGCCGGGTCGGCGAGCTCGACGAGGAGATGGTGTACGAGTCCCGCGTGGGCGACGTCTTCACGCTCGGCACCAGCTCCTGGCGCATCGAGGACATCACGCGCGACCGCGTCCTTGTCTCCCCCGCCCCCGGAGTCCCGGGCCGGCTGCCCTTCTGGAAGGGCGACCAACTGGGCCGCCCGCTGGAGCTCGGCCGCGCGGTCGGCGCCTTCCTGCGTGAGGTCGGCTCGCTGCCCAAGGACGACGCCCGGCTCCGGCTGCTCACCGCGGGCCTGGACGCCTGGGCCGCCGACAACGTGCTCTCCTACCTGGACGAACAGCGCCAGGCCTGCGGTCACATCCCGGACGACCGCACGATCGTCGTGGAGCGCTTCCGCGACGAACTGGGCGACTGGCGGGTCGTCGTCCACTCCCCCTTCGGGGCCCAGGTCCACGCCCCCTGGGCCCTCGCCCTGGGAGCCAAACTCTCCGAGCGCTACGGCATGGACGCCCAGGTCATGCACGCCGACGACGGCATCGTCCTGCGACTGCCGGACGCCGACCTCATGAGCCTGGACCTGCTCGACCAGGAGCCGTCGAAGGCGGGCACGGAGTACGACGCCGAGCAGGCCCCGGTCGGCGCCGCCGACGTCGTCTTCGACAAGGGCGAGGTCGACCAGATCGTCACCGACCAGGTCGGTGGCTCGGCCCTGTTCGCGGCTCGCTTCCGCGAGTGCGCCGCCCGCGCGCTGCTGCTGCCGCGCCGCAATCCCGGCAAGCGCACCCCGCTGTGGCAGCAGCGCCAGCGTGCCGCCCAACTGCTCCAGGTGGCGAGTGAGTTCGGCTCGTTCCCGATCGTCCTGGAAGCGATCCGCGAGTGTCTCCAGGACGTCTTCGACGTTCCCGGGCTCGTGGAGCTGATGGGGGACCTGGAGGCCCGCAAGGTGCGCCTGGTCGAGGTCACCACCCCGGAGCCGTCCCCCTTCGCCCGCTCACTGCTCTTCGGCTACGTCGCCCAGTTCCTCTACGAAGGGGACTCCCCGCTCGCCGAGCGCCGCGCGGCCGCCCTCTCCCTGGACTCCCGCCTGCTGGCCGAGCTGCTCGGCCAGGCGGAGCTGCGCGAACTGCTCGACGCCGAGGTACTCACGGAGCTGGAGCGGGAACTCCAGTGGCTCACCGAGGACCGCCGGGTGAAGGACGCCGAAGGCATCGCCGACCTCCTGCGCCTTCTCGGCCCGCTCACCGACGCCGAGCTGGCCGAGCGCGGCGCCGAGCCGCACTGGGCGCAGGAGCTGGCCGCCGCCCGCCGTGCCATCCGGGTGCGGGTCGCGGGAGCCGACCACTGGGCGGCGATCGAGGACGCGGGGCGCCTGCGCGACGCCCTCGGCACGGCCCTGCCGGTCGGTGTCCCGGAGGCCTTCACGGAGCCGGTCAAGGAGCCGCTCGGCGACCTCCTGGCGCGCTACGCCCGCACCCACGGACCGTTCACCTCCGCGGCCGCGGCCGCCCGCTTCGGCCTGGGCGTGGCGGTGACCGAGGGCGCCCTCCAGCGGCTCTCGGCCGGCGGGCGCGTCGTGCAGGGCGAGTTCCACCCGGCCGGCATCGGCCAGGAGTGGTGCGACGCGACGGTCCTGCGCAGGCTGCGCCGCCGCTCCCTGGCCGCGCTGCGGCACGAACTGGAGCCCGTCCCGCCGCCCGCGCTGGCCCAGTTCCTGCCCCAGTGGCAGCACATCGGCAAGGGCCACTCGCTGCGCGGCACCGACGGGCTGGTGCGCGCCGTCGAACAGCTCCAGGGCGCCTCGGTGCCCGCCTCGGCCCTGGAGCGGCTCGTCCTGCCGTCCCGCGTGCGGGACTACGCCCCGGCGATGCTCGACGAACTCACCGCGGCCGGCGAGGTGATCTGGGCCGGCGCGGGCGCCCTCCCCGGCAAGGACGGCTGGATGTCCCTGTACGTGGCCGACGCGGCGCCCCTGCTCCTGCCGCCGCCGCACCCTCTGGAGCTGACGGCACTGCACCAGTCGGTCCTGGACACCCTCTCCGGGGGCTACGGGCTGTTCTTCCGCCAGATCGCCGACCAGGTCCGCGCCACCACGCACCCCGAGGCCACCGACCCGCAGCTCGCCGACACGGTCTGGGACCTGGCCTGGTCCGGCCGGCTCACCAACGACACGCTCACCCCCCTGCGCGCCCTGCTGGGCTCGGGGCGCACGGCGGGCTCCACGGCCCACCGTGCCAAGCGCAGCGTCCCACGCGGCCGCTACGGCTCGCTGACGGCCGCGGCCCGCCCCGCTTCCCGCAGCGGCCCCCCGACCGTCGGCGGACGCTGGTCCCTCCTGCCGGCCCACGAGGCCGACGCCACGGTCCGCGCCCACGCCCTCGCCCGTACCCTCCTGGACCGGCACGGCGTGGTGACGCGGGGCGCGGTCGCGGCCGAGGGAGTCGAAGGCGGCTTCTCGGCGACGTACCGCGTGCTGTCCGTCTTCGAGGAGAGCGGTCAGGCCCGCCGCGGGTATGTCGTCGAAGGCCTCGGGGCGGCGCAGTTCGCCATGGACGGCGCCGTGGACCGGCTCCGCGCGGTGGCCAACGCCCGTGACCGCGGCGAGCAACTGCCCGGTCCGAACGCGGCGCCGAGCCCCTCGGACGGCTTCGTCTTCCCCGACAGCTTCCCGTCCGACGGCACCTGGGACGTCCCCGGCCCCGCGGACGGACGGCCTTCCCCCTTCGGCGCCCCGGCGACCTCCGCCGCTCCGGACGGGTACGTCTCGTCCGGCGACTTCGACTCCCCGGGCGCCGGTGGCCCCCGAGGGGGCGGCGGCTTCCCGTACGGCTCGGACGGTCCTGACGGCTCGGACGGACCGCGTGGCTCGGACTTCCCTGCGGGCCCGGCCTTCCCCGACCGGCAGGCAGGTGCCGGCTTCCCCGACCAGCACCGGTCCCGGCGCGCCCAGAACCGCAACCGCTACGGCACCCCGTCCGGCGCCTCCCGCGCGGTCGTCCTCGCCGCCGCCGACCCGGCGAACGCCTACGGCGCCGCTCTGGGCTGGCCCGAGCCACCGAGCGGCGCCGGGCACAAGCCCGGCCGCAAGGCCGGCTCCCTAGTGGTACTCGTGGACGGCGAGCTCACGCTCTACATGGAGCGCGGCGGCAAGACCCTGCTGGCCTGGCCCGCCACGGCGGACGGCGACAGCCCCGCCGACGACCCCCGCCTGCACACCGCCGCGGAGGCCCTCGCGGAGGCCGCCCGCGCGGGCTCCCTCGGCACGGTCACGGTGGAACGCGTCAACGGCGCCTCGGCCCTCACCTCCCCCATCGGCACCCTGCTGGAAGGAGCGGGCTTCATCGCGACCCCTCGCGGCCTGCGCCTGCGCGCATGACCGCCCCACCGCGGCGCCGCACCCCGCCCGGAGCGACTCACATGCCACCCTGGACCCATGCCCGAAGGTGACACGGTCTGGCAGGCGGCGAGGCGACTGCACGACGCCCTCGCGGGCAAGGTGCTGACCCGCTCGGATCTCCGGGTGCCGAAGTTCGCCACCGCCGACCTCACCGGACGCACCGTGCTGGACGTCACCCCGCGCGGCAAACACCTCCTCACCCGCGTCGAAGGCGGCCTCACCCTCCACTCCCACCTGCGGATGGACGGTTCCTGGAAGGTGTTCACGAACGACCAGCGCTGGACCGGCGGCCCGGCGCACCAGATCCGGGCGATCCTCGGCAACCACGACCGCACCGCCGTCGGTTACCGCCTCCCCGTCCTCGAACTTCTGCGTACCGCCGACGAGTCACGGGCCGTCGGCCACCTCGGCCCCGACCTGCTCGGCCCCGACTGGAACCCCGAGCAGGCCCTCGCCAACCTCCTGGCGGACCCTGCCCGCTCCCTCGGCGAGGCTCTCCTCGACCAGCGCAACCTCGCCGGCATCGGCAACGTGTACAAGAGCGAGGTCTGCTTCCTCCTCGGCGTCACCCCCTGGCTCCCCGCCGGTGCCCTCCCCGCCGACCGCGCCGCGAAGCTGCCCGCCCTCGCCAAGAGGCTTTTGGACGCCAACCGGGAGCACCCGGTCCGCAACACGACGGGCGCGCGCGGCCAGAACCTGTTCGTCTACGGCCGCGCACCCCGCCCCTGTCTGCGCTGCGGTACACCGGTCCGGGTCGCCGACCAGGGCGACGGTTCCCGCGAGCGCCCCACCTACTGGTGCCCCGCGTGCCAGACCGGCCCCGCCCCCGCACCGGGCTCCCCACCGACGCGCCGCATCCGCCCCCGCTCGCCCCGGTGACGGGTCACTGGTGTCGGGTGCCGGGTCCTGGTGCCCGGTGACGAGCGACGGGTGACGGGTCGGGCCCCGCAATGACCGTTTCCGGATCCCTCCGTTGACGATGCGCCCGAAAACACCCCGACATCCCACCGCACATGACACCGCACGTGACACCGCAATTGACGGACCGTCAGAAACCCTCGTACCGTCCTTTCATGGCCGTCAAGGCGTACGACCTCACCGGACGCACCGCATTCGTCACCGGGGCCGCAAGCGGAATCGGCCGCGCCTGCGCCGTGCTGCTCGCCGAGGCGGGCGCCACCGTGCACGGCGCGGACCGCGACGCGCGGGGCCTGCACGAAACGGCGACGCTGATCAAGGACCGGGGCGGCACGGCACGCACCCACCATCTGGACGTCACCGACCGCGCCGAGGTCCGGCAGGCCGTCGAGTCGTGCGAGCGGCTGGACGTCATGGCCGCCGTCGCCGGGATCATGCACAGCAGCCCGGTCCTGGAGACCCGGGAGGAGGATCTCGACCGGGTCCTGGCCGTCAACTTCAAGGGTGTGCTGTACGCCTGCCAGGAGGCGGCCCGTCTGATGCTGGCGCGCGACACCGGCGGCAGCATCGTCACGATGGCCTCCGGCGCCGTGGACACCGGCGGCGCCGGCCTGCTCTGCTACGGCGTCGCCAAGGCCGCCGTGGTCCAGTTGACGAAGACCCTGGCGACCGAGGTCGGCCGTTACGGCATCCGAGTCAACGCCGTCGCCCCGGGCTGGATCCGCACCCCCATGACCGACCGACACGACGCCGGCGCACAGGCGCACACCGAGGCGCTCATGGCACGGATGTCGCCCCTGGGCCGGGTCGGCGAACCCGAGGACATCGCCCACGCCGTACTCCACCTGGCGTCGGACGCGTCGGCATTCACCACGGGCCAGATCCTCCGCCCGAACGGCGGCGTGGCGATGCCCTGGTAACCCTCGCAATCGCCGCCCCCGACCACCTCAAGGACCCTCGCAAGCCCCCGCCCTTTTCCCCTCCCGGCGCGTGACCCCGCCCTCTCCCCTCTCCGCGTTCCCCCTCTCCGCGCGCGAGCCTGCCCCACCCAAAGCCACAGCACCCCCGCACCCCACTCGGACCGCTCTCTCCAGCCCCGCACCGCCCAGCCCCGCCCCGCCGCCCCTGCCGCGCCCCGAAACCGACGACACCGCCCCGAATACGAAGCCCCCTGAACCGGTCCCGGTACGCACGGCGCGACTCGCGGCTCGCAACCGCCAGCCCACACAGCCCACAGCCCACAGCCCACAGCCCACAGCCCACAGCCCACAGCCAGAGGATCATCAAC
>NZ_BBYG01000025.1:0-19418 GCF_001184025.1 Streptomyces maremycinicus | reverse complement strand
CCCGCCGCACCCGCGGCCCCCGCGGCCCCCTCAGCCCCCCGCCAGGCAGCCTTCCACCGCCCCTCCCCCAGCGCCCCCACCGCTCGCGCCTTGGCCAGGCAGTGCACGGGCAGCAGGCTCAGCCCCCACCCCCCGGCGGCGACCGCTCCCTCCAGCGCCCCGGCGTCGGGTGCCACGGCGAGCCTCAGCACGGCCCACCACCACACCGTGCCCATTCCGAGGCCGAGCCCCAGCAGCGCCCCTCGCCCCGCTATTCGCCTCACCACAGCCGTCACCTCCAGCCCCCAGCCTCACCCGACACCCCGTAGCCCCGCCCGCTCACGGGAGGCCGACGCCGGACGACCGGGCCCCGCAGAGGCGGGCGCAGGGCACGCGGGCACCACACCCGCCCACCAAGCCGAACAGAGCCGAACAGAGCCGAACAGAGCCGAACCGAACGGATCCGCTGCCCGCGCCCGACCCCTGCCCAGCCCCAACCTCTGCCCAACCCCAGCCCAAATCCCCGCCCCGACCGCCTCACCCACTCTCCGCCTGGAACATCCAGTGATGCTTCTCGAGATCGGCGGTGATCCCGATGAAGATGTCCTGGCTCACCGGATCCGCGTCTCCCGTGGCCGCGACCCGTTCCCGCATCCGGGTGATCGCCGCGCCCAGAGCGGCGACGAGCGCGCTCACCGCGTCGGCGTCCTTGACCCAGCCCCCCGGCACCGCACCGATGCCGCTGCCTGCCGCCACCGTCGCCGCCCGCCCGTCCGGCGAGGCGCCCAGGGCCGAGGCACGTTCCGCCACGGTGTCGGAGTGGGCGCGGGCGACGTCCACGACCTCGTCGAGCTGGAGGTGGACGGACCGGAAACGGGGCCCGACGACGTTCCAGTGGACCTGCTTGGCGACGAGCGCCAGGTCGACCAGATCGACGAGCGCGCCCTGAAGCGCCTCCGAGACGGTCTTCTGGTCGGCGTCGGACAGGGGACTCTTCACGACGAACATCGGTACCTCCGGTGGTTGGCCCCCGCCGTGCCCCTCCACGATGACCGCGGCACCCCGCACCGGCAAACGGACGGCAGACGCGAAGATCCCGAAGGGCAAACGCGAAGCCCCCCGCACCGCAGACGCGACGAACCCCCGGCCGCAAACGATGGCAAACGGACGGCACACGCGAAGCCCCGCACCACAGACGCGAAAAACCCCGGCCACACCCTCTCCGGGTCTTCCCGGAGAAGCCCCGGCCGGGGCCTCACACTTGCCTTCCTACGTGCCTGTGTCGCGTCGCATGCCCACGCGTCACACGCCCGCGCGCGTGAATGTCACGCGGCGACCACGTCCACCGCCTCGGCGGGTGCCTTGATGGTCACCCGCTCCGGTGGCACACCGGTCACCGACACGGAACCCAGCATCGGACGGACCGACGCCGGTACAGGCTCGCTGGGGGTGGCGGCAGCAGACTGAGCCAGCTCGGCGAGAGCGAGCTCGTCGCTCACTTCCCGCATGAGCTCGGACATCCGTACGTCCAGCGCGTCGCAGATGGCGGAGAGCAGCTCGGAGGAAGCCTCCTTCTGCCCCCGCTCCACCTCGGAGAGATAGCCGAGTGAGACTCGGGCGGACGAGGAGACTTCGCGCAGAGTACGGCCCTGGCGCTGGCGCTGCCGACGCAGCACGTCACCCAGCAGGCGACGGAGCAGAATCATCGGTGGCTCCCTCCTCGGACCGCGTAGCCGCATCCTTCACGCCCCACCGTACCGCCTTGCGCTGCGGCCGTGCGGGGAGCGATGTCGTGTTCACTCAGGGCTGCAAACATCAAAACCCCCCGTTCTGTTCCGTATCCTGTGCCCGCTCATTCCCGGTCTGTTCGCCCGCAAGCTCTGTCAGGAGCAGTGCGAGTACGCTCCGTACACTCTCTCTACGAATTTCCGCCCGGTCGCCGTTCAACCTCAGGGCCTCCACTTTTCCGCCGCCGGCAGAACCGGAGGCCGCGCCGGACGGGCCGTCCACGGCCACGAAAACCGTGCCCACCGGCTGTCCGTCCTGCGGGTCGGGGCCGGCGACGCCGGTGGTCGCGATGCCCCAGTCGGCCCCCAGGGCCTTCCGCACTCCCGCGGCCATTTCGGCCGCGACCTGCGCGTCCACGGCCCCGCGCGCGGCCAGCAGGTCCGCGTCCACGGCGAGCAGTGCGTGCTTGAGGTCGGTGGCGTAGGCGGTGACGGAACCGCGGAAGACCCTGGACGCGCCCGGGACCGCGGTGATCTCCGCCGCCACCAGACCACCGGTCAGCGACTCGGCCACGGCGAGCGTCTCTTCTCTCACCGTGAGTAGTCGCACCGCCTCGGTGGCCGGGGAATTCACGCTTGCGTCTCCTCCAACGCGGCCTTGCGCTCGGCGATTCCCTGCCTGCGCAGCACAACGGCCTGTCGTACGTAGTCGAGCCCGGTCACCACGGTCAGGACGACGGCCGCGGCCATCACCCACCACCTCAGGGTGGCCAGCCATCCCGTCAGCGCCAGGACGTACATCCCGACGGCCACGCCCTGGACGAGCGTCTTGAGCTTGCCGCCCCGGCTGGCCGGGATGACGCCGTACCGGATGACCACAAAACGCAGGAGCGTGATCCCGAGTTCCCGGCCGAGGATCACGATCGTCACCCACCACGGCAGGTCGCCGAGCGAGGAGAGGCAGATCAGCGCCGCTCCCATGATCGCCTTGTCGGCGATGGGGTCGGCGATCTTCCCGAAGTCGGTGACGAGGTTGTACGTCCGCGCGAGGTGCCCGTCGAACAGGTCGGTGATCATGGCGATCGCGAAGGCGGCCCAGGCGAACGCACGCCACGCAGGGTCGTAGCCGCCGTCGGCCAGCATCAGCGCGACGAAGCCGGGCACCAGGATCAGCCGGAGCATCGTGAGCAGATTGGCGATGTTCCAGACGCTCGCCTGGTTGACGGCCGCGGCCGCCAGCTTCGCGCCCCGCGGCGGCTTGGCGGCACCCTCGGGATCGGTGCTCACGTCCGTCTCAGCGGCGGTCGAGACGTCCGGGGGAGCCGCTGCGGCTCCCTCCGCCCGCGCGTTCCGGGAAGCCTGCGAAGCGGCGGCGGTCTGCGCGACCTGGGAACCGGCTGCGGCGGTCTGCGAGACGGACGCCGTCTGCGGACCCTGGGAGCCGGGCGCGGTCTGCGAAGCCGGTGAAGCCTGCGAGGAGCCGCCCGCGGCCGATGCCGGAACACCCGTCATCTGCCCGCCTCCTCACTACACCCGGACGAACCCGGCAGGGGCTCGGCCACCAGGTCGACACCTTCGGTACCGACCACCTTCGCCTCGACCATACGACCGACGCTCAGGTTTCCGCCCGGTGTGAGCAGCACCTGGCCGTCCGTCTCCGGAGCCTGGTGCTCACCGCGGCCGTGCACGCCCTCATCGTCCACCGACTCGACGAGGACGTGGACGGTCTCGCCGACGCGCTCCTCGGCCCGCTGCGAGACGAGCTCCTCGGCGAGCCGGGAGACCCGGGCGAGCCGCTCGGCCACGACGTCCACGTCGAGCTTGCCGTCGTAGGTCGCGGCCTCGGTGCCCTCCTCGTCGGAGTAGCCGAAGACACCGATCGCGTCGAGGCGCGCGCCGTTCAGGAAGCGCTCCAGCTCGGCCAGGTCGGTCTCGGTCTCACCGGGGAAGCCCACGATGAAGTTGGAGCGCACACCCGCCTGGGGTGCCTTGCCGCGGATGGTGTCGAGCAGCTCCAGGAAGCGGTCGGTGTCGCCGAAGCGGCGCATCGCGCGCAGCACGCCGGGCGCCGAGTGCTGGAAGGAGAGGTCGAAGTAGGGGGCGATCTTCGGCGTCGAGGTCAGCACGTCGATCAGACCGGGCCGCATCTCGGCCGGCTGGAGGTAGCTGACCCGCACCCGCTCGAGACCGTCGACGGCCGCCAGCTCGGGCAGCAGCGACTCCAGCAGCCGGATGTCGCCGAGGTCCTTGCCGTAGGAGGTGTTGTTCTCGGAGACCAGCATGATCTCCTTGACGCCCTGCTCGGCCAGCCACCGCGTCTCGTTCAGCACATCGCTCGGCCGGCGGGAGATGAAGGAGCCGCGGAAGGACGGGATGGCGCAGAAGGAGCAGCGCCGGTCACAACCGGAGGCGAGCTTGACCGAGGCGACCGGGGCGCCGTCTAGCCGGCGCCGCAGGGGCGCACGGGGGCCGGAGGCCGGGGCGACACCCTCGGGAAGGTCGTTCGGCCCATGGCCGGGCAGGGCCACCGACGCGGCCGAGTCCTGCCGCTCCGCCGGGCTGATCGGCAGCAGCTTGCGCCGGTCGCGCGGGGTGTGGGAGGCGTGGATGCCGCCGTTCAGGATGGTCTGGAGGCGGTCGGAGATGTCGGAGTAGTCGTCGAAGCCGAGCACGCCGTCGGCCTCGGGCAGGGCCTCGGCGAGCTCCTTGCCGTACCGCTCGGCCATGCAGCCCACCGCCACGACGGCCTGGGTTCTGCCGTGACCCTTGAGGTCATTGGCTTCCAGCAGGGCGTCGACGGAGTCCTTCTTGGCGGCGTCGACGAAGCCGCAGGTGTTGACGACGGCGACGTCCGCGTCCTCGGCGTCCTCGACGAGCTGCCAGCCGTCCGCCTCCAAACGGCCTGCGAGCTCCTCCGAGTCCACCTCGTTACGGGCGCAGCCAAGGGTGACGAGTGCGACGGTACGGCGTTCAGGCATGGGCTCAAGACTACTTTGTCCCACCGACACCGAACGTCGACGGGGTTGGCGATCTTCGCCAACCCCGTACACCCGAAGCCACGCCCGGCTCATCCGACCTGAGGGTCGCCCTTCGTGTACGTCAGACGCTCCACGGCGCCGGGCCGGAAGTCGTCGTCGAGCTTCTTGCCGTTGACGTAGAGATCGATCGCGCCGGCGTCGCCGAGGACGAGGTTGATCTTCTCGCTGTCCTGGAAGGTCTTGGACTCGCCCTGCTTGAGCAGGCCGTCGAAGAGCAGTCGGCCGTTGTGGTCCTTGACGGCTACCCAGCTCCGGCCGTCCGCGGCGCTGACCTGGACGGTCACCTTGTCCTGCGGGGCCGCGGCGATGGCGCTGTCGGAGGGTTCGGGCTTCCGGTCGACGGGCTTGTCGGTCTTGTCGGTCTTCGTCGTGGGCGAGGCGGTCCCGCCGGTCGTCGGGGTGGTGCCGTCGGCGACCTGGTCGGTCGAGCCGTCGCCGCCCGTGAACGCGGTGAAGCCGACGAAGCCGACCACGGCGACGATCGCGGCGACCATGGCCGCGGTCCAGTTCGGCCCGCGCCGCTCGGGGCGGATACGTTCCGCCTCGAAGAGGGGAGCGGCCGGGGTGGGGGCCGGACGGCCGCCGTGGGTGTCGTCGTAGCGCTCGATCAGCGGGGCGGGGTCGAGATGGACGGCCCTGGCCAGGGTCCGGATGTGCCCGCGGGCGTAGACGTCCCCGCCGCAGGGGGCGAAGTCGTCGGACTCGATGGCGTGGACGATGGCGATGCGGACCCGGGTGGCGGAACTGACGTCATCGACGGTCAGCCCGGCCGCGATACGGGCCTGCTTCAGGGCGCGGCCGATGGAGAGGGGGGCTTCCTCGGACGGGTCTTCGAACGGACGCTCGTCTTCAGGGGAGTTGCCGATGGACACGGGGGCGCCTTTCGAGCGTGTAGCCACCTGTGCTGGAGGTTCAGTCTAGGGGGGGTGCCAAAGGGGGGGGCAACCGGGCGGTACGACTTTGTACGCCATCGGTATGGCCGGTCACACCGATGACGGGCCGGTTACGGCCCCGGCGGGGAGCCGCACCTGTCCTCTCGCTCAACTGGACGTATGCCAAAGGGAAACGGTTGCCCACTGCTCTCTAACGGGTGAGTCACGGTCGGCGGCCGCTTCCCTGACTGACGTCTACCCCCCAGAATCCCCTCGGATCACGGCGAGCACGCCGTCCAACTCGTCCGGCTTCACGAGAACGTCACGCGCCTTGGAACCCTCACTGGGTCCGACGATGTTCCGCGACTCCATCAGGTCCATCAGCCGTCCGGCCTTGGCGAAGCCGACGCGCAGCTTGCGCTGGAGCATGGACGTCGATCCGAACTGGGTGGAGACGACCAGCTCGGCCGCCTGGCACAGCAGGTCGAGGTCGTCGCCGATGTCCTCGTCGATCTCCTTCTTCTGCTTGGTGCCCACCGTGACGTCGTCCCGGAAGACCGGCGCCATCTGGTCCTTGCAGTGCTGGACGACGGCCGCGACCTCGGCCTCGGTCACGAAGGCGCCCTGCATACGGACCGGCTTGTTCGCGCCCATCGGCAGGAACAGCCCGTCGCCCTTGCCGATCAGCTTCTCGGCGCCCGGCTGGTCGAGGATGACGCGCGAGTCGGCGAGCGAGGAGGTGGCGAAGGCGAGCCGCGAGGGCACGTTCGCCTTGATCAGTCCGGTGACGACGTCGACCGACGGGCGCTGGGTGGCGAGCACCAGGTGGATGCCGGCCGCGCGCGCGAGCTGCGTGATGCGCACGATCGAGTCCTCGACGTCACGCGGCGCGACCATCATCAGGTCGGCCAGCTCGTCGACGATCACCAGCAGATAGGGATACGGCTGAAGCTCACGCTCGCTGCCCTCGGGCAGCTTGACCTTGCCGTTCCTTATGGCCTCGTTGAAGTCGTCGATGTGCCGGAAGCCGAACGCCGCCAGGTCGTCGTAGCGCAGATCCATCTCCCGTACGACCCACTGGAGCGCCTCGGCGGCCCGCTTCGGGTTGGTGATGATCGGCGTGATCAGGTGGGGGATGCCCTCGTAGGCGGTCAGCTCGACGCGCTTGGGGTCGATCAGGACCAGCCGCACGTCCTCGGGGGTGGCGCGGACCATGATCGACGTGATCAGGCAGTTGATGCAGGACGACTTGCCGGAACCGGTGGCTCCGGCCACCAGGACGTGCGGCATCTTGGCCATGTTGGCCATCACGTAGCCGCCCTCGACGTCCTTGCCGAGCGCCACCAGCATCGGGTGGTCGTCCTCGGCCGCGTCCGCGAGCCGCAGCACGTCGCCGAGGTTGACCATCTCCCGGTCGGTGTTCGGGATCTCGATGCCGACCGCGGACTTGCCGGGGATCGGGCTGATGATCCGCACGTCCGGGCTGGCCACGGCGTACGCGATGTTCTTCGCCAGCGCGGTGATCCGCTCGACCTTCACGGCGGGACCGAGCTCGACCTCGTACCGGGTGACCGTCGGCCCGCGCGTGAAGCCGGTGACGGCCGCGTCGACCTTGAACTCGGTGAAGACGTTCGTCAGCGAGGCGACGACCGCGTCGTTGGCCGCGCTGCGCGCCTTGCCGGGGCCGCCGCGCTCCAGGAGGTCGAGCGAGGGCAGCGAGTAGGTGATGTCGCCGGACAGCTGGAGCTGCTCCGCGCGCGCCGGCAGCTCGCGCGGTTCCTGGGGCGCCGACTTGGTCAGGTCGGGGACCGCTCCCCCGCCCGTTCTGAGCTTCTCCTGCTTGGGCCGGGAGGCCGGTGCCGGAACGGGCGTCGGCGTGGTCGGCTCCCCGTCGCCCGCGCTCACCCCCTGGGTGAGGTCGGCGACGATCCGCGAGGGCGGCATGCCGTGCAGGACGGCGCCGTCGAGGTCGGCCGCGGCCGCCGCGGCGATGTCCACGGCGTCCATCCCCCGGTCCATGGCCGGCTGCGGCACCGCGGAGCGCCGGGGGCGGCCACGCCGCCGGGAGAGCGCCTCCTGCTCGGCGTCCTCGGGGTCCTGGGGCCGGTCGGCGCCCGAGCGCCGGCGGGGGCGCCCGGGCAGTGCCTCGCGCCACTGCTCGTCGTAGCGCGCGTCGTCGTCGAAGTCGTCGTACTCGTCCGCCGCCGGGTCGTGCAGCACTCCCAGCCGCACCCCGAGCTGCCGTAGCCGCTGCGGGATGGCGTTGACCGGCGTCGCCGTGACGACCAGCAGCCCGAAGACCGTGAGCAGCACCAGCAGCGGTACGGCGAGGACCTCGCCCATGGTGTACGTCAGCGGGGTCGCCGCACCCCAGCCGATGAGTCCGCCCGCGTCCCTTATCGACTGCATGCCGTCGCTGCGGGCGGGCGCGCCGCACGCGATGTGGACCTGGCCGAGCACGCCGATGACCAGCGCGGACAGGCCGATCACGATACGGCCGTTGGCCTCGGGCTTCTCGGGATGCCGGACGAAGCGCACGGCGATGACCGCCAGCAGGATCGGCACCAGCAGGTCGAGCCGCCCGAAGGAGCCGGTCACCAGGATCTCGACGAGGTCGCCGACCGGCCCGCGCAGGTCGGCCCAGGTGCCCGCGGCGACGATCAGCGCGAGGCCGAACAGCAGCAGCGCGACGCCGTCCTTGCGGTGCGCCGGGTCGAGGTTCTTCGCGCCGTTCCCTATGCCGCGGAACACGGCGCCGACGGCGTGCGCCAGGCCCAGCCAGACGGCGCGCACGAGCCGGTAGACGCCCCCCGTGGGGCTGGGAGCCGGCGCGGGCGCGGGTTTCCTCGCCGCGGCTTTCCTGGCGGGCGCCTTCTTCGACGGGGCTTTTTTGGCGGCGGCCCTCTTCGCCGGAGCCTTCACGGGAGCAGCCGCCTTCTTGGCTGGCTGCTTCTTGGCTGCGGACGGACGTGAGGCCATGGGTGTGAGGTTACCGGTGGAGACCACAGCGGACACGTGTGCCCACTGCTTCACCCGTTCGTGTCGCCCTGTCGAAGACACGGAAGTGACACGGCCGCCCTCGGTGGAGAGGGAACTGACGCGCCCTCATGCACAACTCGATGCGCGGCACGCGTCAGTTCCGTTCAGTTCGGTGACGGCAACGCGGCCGCGCCGCCGCCGGCGCCCGGCTCCAGCGCGTCGAGCGCCCGGCGCAGACCGGTGAGTTTGCGCTCCAGGTGCGCCGCCGTGGCCACCGCGGCCGCGTCCGCGGACTCGTCGTCCAGCTGCTTGGACAGGGCCTCGGCCTGCTCCTCGACGGCCGCGAGCCGCGCGGAGAGCTCGGCGAGGAGCCCCGCGGACTCCTTGACGCCACCGCCCGCGGCGGCCTTGCCGCCGCCGCCCTCCAACTGGAGCCGCAGCAGCGCCGCCTGCTCGCGCAGCTGGCAGTTCTTCATGTAGAGCTCGACGAACACCGAGACCTTCGCGCGCAGCACCCACGGGTCGAACGGCTTGGAGATGTAGTCGACCGCGCCCGCCGCGTACCCGCGGAAGGTGTGGTGCGGCCCGTGGTTGATCGCGGTGAGGAAGATGATCGGGATGTCCCGGGTCCGCTCCCGCCGCTTGATGTGCGCGGCCGTCTCGAAGCCGTCCATGCCCGGCATCTGGACATCCAGCAGAATGACCGCGAAGTCGTCCGTCAGCAGTGCTTTCAGCGCCTCTTCCCCGGACGATGCCCGCACCAGCGTCTGATCGAGCGCAGAGAGGATCGCCTCCAGCGCCAGCAGATTCTCCGGCCGGTCATCGACCAGGAGGATCTTGGCCTTCTGCACCATGGCCCGCCCTCCTCGCCCCGGCAGTGCACCGGGCGCCGCCCCTGGGGACGACTCCTGTGCGCCGCCCTTCCTTGTGCCGGTCATGGTAGCCGCACCCCGACCGTCGCCACACCCTGTCACCGTGATGTCACTGTGCACGTAGCAGGAACGCAGCAGGAGACCAGAAGGTTCCCCGAATTCCACCCCGCTACACGGCACCGGACACCCTGAGTCAGCAACTCCCGGCGCCCGTCGAAGGTTCCCGTCGCACCGCAGGTCACCTCAGGTCACCTCACTCGTCCCGCATCCACTGCCGCATCACCGACAGCAGGTGATCGGGATCGACCGGCTTGGTCACGTAGTCGGAGGCACCCGACTCGATCGCCTTCTCCCGGTCGCCCTTCATCGCCTTCGCGGTCAGCGCGATGATCGGCAGCCCGGAGAACTGCGGCATCCGGCGGATGGCCGTCGTCGTCGCGTAGCCGTCCATCTCGGGCATCATGATGTCCATCAGGACGACCGCCACGTCGTCGTGCTGCTCCAGGACCTCGATGCCCTCACGGCCGTTCTCCGCGTACAGCACCGACAGACCGTGCTGCTCCAGGACGCTGGTCAGCGCGAACACGTTGCGGATGTCGTCGTCCACGATCAGCACCTTCTCGCCGCCGAACCGGATGCCCACGCGCGCGGGCGCCCCGGCCTCCTGCGTGCGGGCCGGCCACTGCTCCGGCCGCCCCACCTGCTCACCGCCGCTCACCATCCGGCGCCGGCGCCGGAAGAGAGCCGCCGGACCGTTCTGCGCGTCCTGGTACGACCGCACCTCGGCCGGCATCTCGATCTCCGCGTCGGACAGCTCCGACAGCTCGCGCGCCCCGTTCTCGGACGCCACCAGGTCGCCGGCCTCCAGCGCCGGCACGACCTGCTGATAGCCCTGCGGCGGCAGCTCGCTCGGGTGCAGCGGCAGATAGAGCGTGAACGTCGAACCACGGCCCGGCTCGCTCTGCGCGTGGATCTCACCGCCGAGCAACTGGGCGATCTCCCGCGAGATCGACAGCCCGAGACCGGTACCGCCGTACTTACGGCTGGTGGTCCCGTCCGCCTGCTTGAACGCCTCGAAGATCACCCGCATCTTGCTCGCCGCGATCCCGATGCCGGTGTCGGTCACCGAGAACGCGATCAGCGGCGCGTCCGCGTCGGTCAGCGAACCGGCCTCCAGCAACTGCTCCCGGATCGCCACCGGCACCTCCGCCCCGGCCGGCCGGATGACCAGCTCGACCGAACCGGAGTCGGTGAACTTCACCGCGTTGGACAGCAGGTTGCGCAGCACCTGGAGCAGTCGCTGCTCGTCGGTGTGCAGCGTGGCCGGCAGCTCCGGCGACACCCGCACGGACAGGTCCAGGCCCTTCTCCGCCGTCAGCGGACGGAAGGTGGCCTCCACGTAGTCGACCAACTGGACGAGCGCGATACGCGTCGGCGAGACGTCCATCTTGCCCGCCTCGACCTTCGACAGGTCGAGGATGTCGTTGATCAGCTGGAGCAGGTCGGACCCGGCCCCGTGGATCGTCTCCGCGAACTCGACCTGCTTCGGCGTCAGGTTGGTGTCCGCGTTGTCGGCGAGCAACTTGGCCAGGATCAGCAGCGAGTTGAGCGGCGTGCGCAGTTCGTGCGACATGTTGGCGAGGAACTCGCTCTTGTAGCGCATCGACACCGCGAGCTGCTCGGCCCGCTCCTCCAGGACCTGCCGCGCCTCCTCGATCTCGGTGTTCTTCACCTCGATGTCACGGTTCTGCTGGGCCAGCAGCTCGGCCTTCTCCTCCAGTTCGGCGTTGGACGCCTGAAGGGCCTTCTGCCGCTGCTCCAACTCCGCCGACCGCTCCCGCAGTTGCTCGGTCAGTTCCTGCGAGTTCTTCAGCAGCTGCTCCGTCTTGGTGTTGACGGAGATCGTGTTGACGCTGGTCGCGATCATCTCGGCGAGCTGGTTCAGGAAGTCCTTCTGGATCTGCGTGAACGGCGTGAACGACGCCAGCTCGATCACCCCGAGCACCTGGCCCTCGAACAGCACCGGCAACACGATCACCTGCGCGGGCGGCGCCTCGCCGAGCCCCGAGGAGATCTTCAGATAGCCGGTCGGGGCGTTCGCCACGAGGATCGTCCGCTTCTCCTCCGCCGCCGTCCCGACCAGCGCCTCACCGGGCCGGAACGACGTCGGCATGGAGCCCATCGAGTAGCCGTACGAGCCCAGCATCCGCAGCTCGTACAGGTCCGTGTCGCCCTCGGCCGGCGGCATCGCCAGGAAGAACGCCCCGTGCTGGGCGGCCACCAGGGGCGGCAGCTCGCTCATGATCAGCGAGGCCACGTCCTGGAGGTCGCGCCGGCCCTGCATCAGGGCGGACACGCGCGCGAGGTTGCCCTTGAGCCAGTCCTGCTCCTTGTTGGCGATCGTGGTGTCGCGCAGGTTGGCGATCATCTTGTTGATGTAGTCCTGGAGCTCCTGGATCTCCCCGGACGCGTCCACGTCGATCTTCAGGTTCAGGTCACCGCGGGTCACCGCGGTCGCCACGCGCGCGATGGCACGCACCTGCCGGGTCAGGTTCCCGGCCATCTCGTTCACCGACTCGGTCAGGTCACGCCAGGTGCCGTCCACGTCACGCACGCGTGCCTGACCGCCGAGCTGCCCCTCGGTGCCCACCTCACGGGCGACCCGGGTGACCTCCTCGGCGAACGACGACAGCTGGTCGACCATCGTGTTGATGGTCGTCTTCAGCTCGAGGATCTCCCCGCGCGCGTCGATGTCGATCTTCTTCGTCAGGTCACCCTTGGCGATGGCCGTCGTGACCATGGCGATGTTGCGCACCTGACCGGTCAGGTTGGACGCCATCCCGTTCACCGAGTCGGTGAGGTCCTTCCAGGTGCCCGCCACACCCGGCACATGCGCCTGACCGCCCAGGATCCCGTCCGTGCCCACCTCACGGGCCACCTTGGTGACCTGCTCGGCGAACGAGCTCAGCGTCTTCACCATGGTGTTGAAGGTGTCGGCGAGCTGCTGGACCTCACCACGCGCCTCGATCGTCACCTGCCGCGTCAGGTCGCCGTTGGCGACCGCCGCCGCGACCTGGGAGATGTTGCGCACCTGCATGGTCAGGTTCTTGGCCATCAGGTTGACGTTGCCGCTGAGGTCCTTCCAGATGCCCGTGACACCCGGCACGTGCGCCTGACCGCCCAGGATCCCTTCGGTGCCCACCTCACGGGCCACCCGGGTCACCTGCTCCGCGAACGACGACAGCTGGTCCACCATCGTGTTCACGGTGGTGACGAGCTCCAGGATCTCGCCCTTGGCGTCGACCGTGATCTTCTTCGACAGGTCACCCTTGGCGACCGCGGTCGTGACCTCGGCGATCTGACGCACCTGGATCGTCAGGTTGTTCGCCATGAAGTTCACGGACTGCGTGAGGTCCTTCCAGGTGCCGGAGACACCCTGCACCTCGGCCTGTCCGCCGAGCTGCCCCTCCGTACCCACCTCACGGGCCACTCGCGTGACCTCCTGCGCGAACGACGACAGCTGGTCGACCATCGTGTTCAAGGTGTTCTTCAGCTCGAGGATCTCCCCGCGCGCGTCCACGGTGATCTTCTGCGAGAGGTCACCGCGGGCCACGGCGGTGGCGACCTGCGCGATGTTGCGCACCTGGGCGGTGAGGTTGCCGGCCATGCCGTTCACCGAGTCCGTCAGGTCCCGCCACACACCGGCCACACCGGGCACCTGCGCCTGCCCGCCCAGCCGGCCCTCGGTACCCACGTCCCGCGCCACCCGGGTCACCTGGTCGGCGAAGGCGGAGAGCTGGTCGACCATCGTGTTGATGGTGTTCTTCAGCTCGAGGATCTCCCCGCGCGCGTCGACGTCGATCTTCTGCGACAGGTCGCCGCGGGCCACGGCCGTCGTCACCTGCGCGATGTTGCGCACCTGGGAGGTCAGGTTCCCGGCCATCGAGTTGACGGAGTCCGTCAGCTCCTTCCAGGTGCCCGACACGCCGTCCACCCGGGCCTGCCCGCCCAGCCGGCCCTCCGTGCCCACGTCCCGTGCCATCCGGGTCACCTGGTCGGCGAACGACGACAGCTGGTCCACCATCGTGTTCACGGTGTTCTTCAGCTGGGCCATCTCACCCGAGACGTCCACCGTGACCTTCTGCGACAGATCACCGTTGGCCACGGCCGTGGTCACCTGCGCGATGTTCCTCACCTGTCCGGTGAGATTCCGGAACGCCGTGTTGACGGAGTCCGTCAGGTCCTTCCACGTCCCGGCCGCGCCCGACACCTGCGCCTGACCGCCCAGCTCACCCTCGACCCCGATCTCACGCGCCACGCGCGTCACCTCGGCGCCGAAGGCCGACAGCTGGTCGACCATCCCGTTGACGGTGTTCTTCAGCTCCAGCATCTCGCCGGCCACGTCCACCGTGACCTTCTGCGACAGGTCCCCGCTGGCCACCGCCGTCGTCACGGCCGCGATGTCCCGCACCTGGGTGGTGAGGTTGCGGAAGACCGTGTTGACGGAGTCCGTCAGGTCCTTCCAGGTACCCGCCGCGCCCGGCACGTTCGCCTGGCCGCCCAGCTGCCCCGCGGCCCCCACCTCGTTGGCCACCCGCGTGACCTCGTCCGCGAACGTCCGCAGCGTCTCGGTCATCTGGTTGATCGTGTCCGCGAGCTGCGCGACCTCACCGCGCGCCGACACCGTCACCTTCTGCGACAGGTCGCCGTTGGCGACCGCCGTCGTCACCTCCGCGATCCCGCGCACCTGGGCCGTCAGGTTCCCGGCCATGGTGTTCACCGAATCGGTGAGCTCCTTCCACACCCCGTCCACGCCGGACACCTGCGCCTGGCCGCCGAGGATGCCCTCGGTGCCCACCTCGCGGGCCACCCGGGTCACCTCGACCGAGAACGCGGAGAGCTGGTCCACCATCGTGTTGACGGTGTTCTTCAGCTCGAGCATCTCGCCCTCGACGTGAACCGTCACCTTCCGGGACAGATCACCCTTGGCCACGGCCGTCGTCACCAGCGCGATGTCCCGCACCTGCGCCGTCAGCCGGTACGCCATCGTGTTGACGGACTCCGTCAGGTCCTTCCACGAACCGGACATCCCGCGCACCTGGGCCTGACCGCCCAGCTTGCCCTCGGTGCCCACCTCACTGGCCACCCGGGTGACCTCGTCGGTGAACGTCGAGAGCTGGTCGACGAGGTTGTTGACCGTCCGCCCGACCTTCAGGAACTCACCCCGCAGCGGATGCCCGGTCCCCTCCGGCGTCTGCGTCCTGAGCTCCATCCGCGGCGACAGATCACCCTCGGCGACCGCCGACAGCACCCGCCCGACCTCGGAAACAGGCCGTACGAGATCGTCGACCAGCGCGTTCGAGTTCTCGATCGCCGTCGCCCAGGACCCCTCGGAGGCACCCGTCTCCAGCCGTTCGGTGAGCTTCCCCTCACGCCCCACCATGCGCCGGACCCGCGAGAGCTCACCCGTGAGATGCAGATTCCGGTCCGCGACCTCGTTGAACACGGCCGCGATCTCCGACATCACGCCGTCCCCGGACACCGTGAGCCGCTTGCGGAAATTGCCGTCCCGCATGGACCCGAGGGCCCCCAGCAGCCGGTTCAGGGCCGCCGTGTCCACGACGGTCGTCCCACCACGTGGTGTACGCGGCCTGCTCAGAGACTGTCCGCCTTTCGCGCGCGTCTTAGTGCCCCGCGTCGCTGCGCCAGACTCCACTTGTCCCTCCCGCAGGGATCGACCGATACCGCTGTGCCTGGGGTGCTACTGCTCGCCGTACCTGTTGCCACTCGTCGCCACTCGGGCTTCCGCCCGATGAAATCAGGCGGACCCGGAGGACTGCTGCCCCCTGTGCTCAGAAGACACCCGGTCCGCCCGGACCTTCACAACAAGCCTGCCCAGTGTTTCACCCTTGCCGAACCAGGCCATAACAGTTCGGCAGCTTCGCACATCGTCCGCACACCCTCGGGCGGAAACACTGGCGACCGGCATCCGTAGGGGCGGGGAAGGTAAGTAACCTTGCATGCGGCTGTCCAGCCACGCCGGTCCGACCGGCCTGGGCGGTGGCACGAGCACGAGCGGGCATCGGAGGGGCGGCCGCACACATGACCACCGGACTGATCCCGGGGGGACAGACCCCGGACCCCCGGCCCTCCGGCACGCGCCCACCCCATCAACGAGGCGACCTGACCGGCCAGGGCGCCCCGCACGTCGACGACCGGCCGAGGAGTTCAGTGATCACCGCGCGTGCGGCTGCCAGCTTCGAGCCCGTCGGGAGATCGGTGGCGACCGCCCGCGCCTTCGTCCGCGACACCCTCCAGGGCTGGGGCTTCGCCGACATCATCGACGACGCCGTGGTCCTCACCAGCGAACTGGTGACCAACGCGGTCGTCCACGCCGGCACCCACGCCGACGTCCTGTGTCTGCGCAGCGCCGACGGCGTACGCGTCGAGGTGTCCGACCGATATCCCGAACGGGAGATTCCGCTCCAGGGCTCCCTGGCCACCATGGGCAGCCCGGACCGCGAAGGAGGCCGCGGCCTCCAGCTGTGCGCGGCCATCGCCGGCCGCTGGGGCGTCGAGTACACCCCCACCCACAAACAGGTCTGGTTCCAGCTCGACCTCCCCGACCGCCCGGTCGGCACCCGCACGGCCGGCCCCTCCCTCCCGGCCGACCTCCTCCCGCTGGCCGACAGCCGCGTCCGCGTGGCGGTCGTCCAGATCGACCGCACGGGCGCCATCTCGGCCTGGAACGAAGACGCCGAGGAACTCTTCGGATACCCGGCCGACCAGGTCACCGGCAAACCCCTCACCGACCTCGCCGCCTGGCCGCACACACCCGGCACCAGCACCGGCATCGTCGAGGCCCTCCAGCTCTCCCGCTGGGAGGGCAGCTACGGCATCCGCGGCGCCAACGGCCGGGTCACCCCCGTGTACGCCTCCCACCTGCGCGTCCGCGACACCGACGGCGAGCCCTCCACCGTCTGCCTGCTCGTCCGCGACCACGAACGCGCCGTCCTCCAGACCCCCTCGCGCGGCCCGGCCTCCGACCCCGCCACCACTTCCGACGGCCAGAACACCGACCCCTTCGAGGTGTTCATCGGCTCCCCCGCGCCGGACGACCTCGACGGGCTCCTCCAGCGCACGGTCGAACGCGCCCGCGACATGCTCGACGGCGACTCCGCCTTCCTCCTCCTGGCGACCGACGACGAGACCGAGCTGGAGGTCCGCGCCTCCACGGGCCTGCCCTCCGCCCGCCAGCGCTTCGCACGCGTCCCCGTCGAGGCGGGCCCCGGCCGCTACGGCTCGGCCCGCATGCCGGCCGTCCACGAGGACCTGCTGGCCGTGCCTGGCGCCGTACCCCTGCTGAACGGCACGGGCATGCGCTCGGTCGTCACCGTCCCGCTGAAGGTCGAAGGCCGGCTGACCGGCTCCCTCGGCGTCGCCGCGGAGGCTTCAGGCCGCTACTCCAACGAGGAGGCGCTGCGCCTCCAGTTCGCCGCCGACCGCATCGCCCTGGCCGTGGAGTCGGCCCGCCTCGGCGAGCTGGAACGCCTGCGCCGAGGCTCCCTCAGCTTCCTCGTCGAGGCCTCCGACCTCCTCGCGGGCACCCTGGACCGCGACCAGACCCTGGCCCTGATGGCCCAGATGACGGTGCCGACCCTGGCCACCTGGTGCGCGGTCTACACGATCGCCGACCAGGCCTCCGACCCCTACCTCTCCTACGTCCTGCACGAGGACGAGGAGTTCATCGACGGCATCAAGTCGTTGCTCTCGAAGATCGCACCGCCCGACCCGGTCCCCACCCCCGGCGCCAGGGTCTGGGCCGCCCCGGCCGCCGCCGCGCACGACGCGGCCCTGCGCAGCTCCATGCGCAGCCTCGGCCTGACCGGCGGCCCGAACCACCAGGTGGCCTCCGGCATCGGCCCCACGCTCGCCACCGCCTCGGCGGTGGGCGGCGAGACGGTCGTGCTCCCCCTGGTCGCCCGCAACCGCGTCATCGGCATGCTGACCCTCGGCAAGCCCACCGACGAACACTTCCGCCAGGAAATCCTCGAGCTGGCCGAGGACTTGAGCCGCCGGGCGGCCCTCGCCCTCGACAACGCCCGCCTCTACTCGGAGCGCACGGCCATCAGCCAGGCCCTCCAGCGCAGCCTGCTGCCGCCTGAGCTCCCCGAGATCGACGGCGTCGAGGTCGAGGTCATCTACCGAGCGGCCGGCGAGGGCAACGAGGTCGGCGGTGACTTCTACGACGTCTTCCCCATCAGCGACGGCGCGTACGGCTTCGCCATCGGCGACGTCTGCGGCACGGGCCCGAACGCGGCGGCGGTGACCGGCCTGGCCCGCCACGCCCTGCGCCTCCTGGCACGCGAGGGCCTCAGCGGCCCGGCGGTCCTGGAGCGCCTGAACTCGGCCATCCTCGACGAGGGCGCCCGCAGCCGCTTCCTGACCCTCCTGTACGGCGAGATGCGCCCGCAGGCCGACGGCAGCGCCGAACTGAAGGTGGTCTGCGCCGGGCACCCGCTCCCCCTGCGCCTGCGCCAGGACGGCACCGTCGAGCCGGCCGCCGAGCCGCAGCCCCTGCTGGGCGTCATGGAGGACCTGGAGCTCTACGAGGAGACGGTCACCCTGGACCCGGGCGACGTCCTCCTCTGCGTCACTGACGGTGTCACCGAGCGCCGTGAGGGCACCCGCATGCTGGGCGACGACGGCCTGGCCGACGTCCTCACCACCTGTACGGGTCTCACCGCCGGCGCGGTCGCGGCCCGCATCATGCGCGCGGTGGAGCGCTTCGCCTCCGACGCACCGTCCGACGACATGGCGATCCTGGCCATGCGGGTGGCCTGAGAAAAGATTCCGCAGCACATGCAGAAAGCCCCCGCCCGGAAGGGCGGGGGCTTTCTCCGTGGAGCCCTCTAACGGAATCGAACCGTTGACCTTCTCCTTACCATGGAGACGCTCTACCGACTGAGCTAAGAGGGCCTGTCGCCTTTTCGAGGTTTCCCTCGCGGCAACAGAACAGATCGTACCCCGAACTGGCCGGTGTTCCCAAACTCGTTCAGAAGGCGGGTTGAAGCAGTCCGCCGAGCGCGTTGCAGGCGGACACGATCCGCTGCATGTCCCGCTTGGTCAACGAGGCGTCCACCGGCAGCGCGAGGGTCTCGTCCGCCGCCAGCTCGGTCTCCGGCAACGACACACACCGACGGAATTCGGGCAGCCGGTGCAAAGGCGTCTTCACCGGCACCCGGGCCTCGACTCCCTTTCCCCGCAGGGCCCGAGCGAACGCGTCCCGGTCCGGCCGCCCGTTCCCCGGCACCCTTACGACGTACTGCTGATAGGTGTGCCCGTCGCCGCCGTCCGGCATCCGCACCCCACGCAACCGCCCGTCCAGGTAGGCCGCCCGCTCCCGGCGCCGCGCGATCTCGTCGTACGGCGCCTCGGACTCCCCCTGTTCCAACACCAGCAGTCCATGCCGCTGCCCCACCCCGTGCAACCGCCCGACATCCGCGGGCCGGCCGAAGCGGTGCACGACAACAACCGCCGCGGTGCGCTGAGTTACGACGGCCTCCACGGCAGCCGGATCCAGGCAGTACGTCACCGGATCGACGTCGGCGAACACCGGAAGCGCACCCGCCAGGGCCACTGCTCCGGCGACCTCCACGTTCCCGAAGGCCGGCACGATGACCTCGTCACCGACTCCGACGCCCGCGGCCCTGAGCATTGCAGCAGTACCCATGCCGTGGATGCTGAGGGCGGAACATGAACTTCAAGTGGCCGAAAACAAAAAAGGGTTGGTCCCTGAACCCAAGTTCAGGGACCAACCCTTTGAATGATTGTTCGGCGGTGTCCTACTCTCCCACAGGGTCCCCCCTGCAGTACCATCGGCGCTGTAAGGCTTAGCTTCCGGGTTCGGAATGTAACCGGGCGTTTCCCTCACGCTATGACCACCGAAAG
>NZ_BBYG01000024.1 GCF_001184025.1 Streptomyces maremycinicus | reverse complement strand
AACGTTACAACCGGCGCCTGCGCTGGTTGTTCTACATGTCCGCGCAGTCGTCGATGATGCGGACGGGCCCCTCCCGGGACTACTACCTCAAGAAGCGGGCCGAGGGCTTGATCCACACGCAGGCGCTTCTCGCGCTCGCCCGACGCCGGGTGAACGTGCTCTGGGCGATGCTGCGTGACAAGAGGCTCTTCACCTCCGCCCCACCAGTCACGCAGACGGCTTGACACGGTCATTGAGATTCTTCTGGCCGCCCCGGCTCTCGCGGGGTGCTGCCTGCCCGCAGTGATGCGGGAGTCCACCCGGGGACGCAGCCTGATGAAGCATCGCCGCATCCGGGGCGTTTGCGCGGAACCCGAAGCAGTTCAACAGGCAGCCTCATTACATTCGGGACTTCTGGTGGCTCTGCCTGCCCACCGAGCTTGCACCGGGCACGCAGCGCCCCACCGGAAAAGGCACCAACGCGGCCCCAGTGCCGGGGATGACCGTCCCCTGCCCGATCAAGTCGCCCGAGGGGGCCCCTAAACCCTGCGCCATCCTCGTCCCGGTGTCACCAGCCGGGCTCACGAAGAAGCTCTTCGTCGCAGGCAAGCCCGTTCTGCTGGCCTCCGCAGGCGGCCCGACGCGGGCCCTTCTCGCCGTCCCCGCTGTCTCGCGGAGTACCGCCCCGCCGTTCGCGGGTCATCGCCCCCGCCTCCCGCCGCGGCTGACCCGGCTCGGCCGGCACGGCTGCCCTCCCCCGCCTCGCCGGGACGCTGCCCGCCGGGGGCACCGTCCCGCGCGGCGCCCCGCCGCAGGCCCTTCCCGTCCCGCAGGCCGGTACCCGCAAGCAGCGCCCGCCGGGGTGCCGGCCTGCCGGGGGCCGGCTGCCGGGGGCCGGCCGCCTGGGCGTGTGGCCCCCAGGGTCTGTGCCCCGGGGCCTGTGTCCCGGGGCGTGTGCTGCTGGTTCTGTGTCCCTGGGAGGGTGTCCCGGGGCGTACTGCCCGGGGTGTGTGTCGTGGGGTGGGTGTCCCGGGGTGTAACGCCCGGGTGTGGGTTGCGGGCTGGTGTCCGGCGGGGCTGCGTGGCCGGTGTCCGGCGGGGCTGGCGGGGCGGGGTGGCGGGTGGCGGGTCTATTCGGTGGGGGCTGCCATGGTGATGGTGGAGCGGAACACGGGGTGGCCGTCCTGTTCGGCGGTGACCTGGACGCTTTCCGGGTGACCGGGGCGCGGCGGTGCGGTGCGGCGGGCCTCGATCATGGTGGGGGTGTCGAGTTCGGTGTAGCGCAGGAACTCGCTGGTGATGTCGAGCGGCAGGCAGGCGCGGCCCAGGGTCGCGGCGGTGGCCTGGCGGGCGGCTTCGAGGAGCACCATGCCGGGGACGTGGTCGACGGGGTGGTCGAAGAGCACGGGGTGGCGGGTGTCGACCCGCAGCTGCCAGCGGCCTGCCCGGCCGGCGGGGGAGAGCACCACGTCCACCGGTGACATCCGTCCCACGCTCTGCGGGGGCTCGGGAGCGGTCAGGGCCAGCACCCGGGCTCCGGCGCCCGCGCTGAGGCGGCCGGCGCGCAGCCGCCGGTAGACGGCCGGCGCGACACAGGTGAACGAGCCGCCGCCGGTCGCGGCGAGGTGGCCCTCGCGGTAGATCTCCACCGTGATGCGGCAGCCGGTCAGGGCGCCGCCGCGGCGCCGCCTGACCTGCGAGCAGCTCACGTCGACGTCCAGCGACGCCGGGGCCAGGCCGACCCGCACGTGGCGGGGGCGCACCTGCACGTGCAGGTCCTCCACCAGGAGGTGATGGCCCAGCGGCACACCGAACTCGGCGTGGGCCAGCAGGATCCCGGTCTGGCGGATCGTCTCGGCGGCGATCAGCGGGTCGTGGCAGCCGTCCACGGCGGCGAAGAAGCTGTGCCCGCGGGGCCACTGGGCGGCGACGGTGAAACGCAGGTCGTCCACCCGCGCCCAGTCGGTGAGCAGGACCTCGGCGACGCTGGCGCGGTGGACGAACTCCTTGGGCACGGTGGTGGTCAGGGACGGCGGGAGGGCGTCACCGGCCCCCGCGGGTCTGTCTGCGCCCGCCTGTTCGTGTGCTGCGCCGGATATCGCGCGGTGTATGCGGAACGCGCTCGCAGACATAGCTCCCCCTGAGCCGCCTCGGCCTTGAATTCCGAGGGGGGATGCCCCCCTCGGAAAAACGAAGATACATACCAGCCGGTTTACTTTCCACCGGGAAGGCACAGCTCCGCTCCCACGATAAATGGAGTGATGTATTCCCGGATTTTCAAGTGATCATCTGCCCGGTCGCGAGGGTCCGTCAACTGCGGTTCTTGCGGCCCGCGTTCCATCCGCCCCCGCTACCCGCACGCCGCCGCCCGCCGTGCGCGCGGGCCCTGTGCGCGGCAACTCGAGCGGTTCCAAAGCCGTTCTTGAGCGGCCCGCCCGCGCAGCGCCCGGACGGAAAGAAAAACGGGGAAGATCCTTCGGACACCGGCCGGACGCCAACTGTTCATCCCGGGGGCGGAGTTCAGCCTTCCGCCGTCCGGGGGTGAGGCATTTCGCCCCGGGCCGTCACAACGCGGGCCGTGATCCGTCAGGGAGGTGAGGACAGCTCGAGAACACAACCGATGAGCGGATCACGCTCCGCCCCGAGGAGGAAACCGTGGGATCACGCATACCCAACCCCGTCACCCTCGTCCCCGAACTGGCAGAGGTGGCAGGCGCGCTGCGCAAGGCCGGCGCGAACGGCGCGCTGCCGCAGACCACGATCGGCCTGATCCACCTGCGTACCGGCCAGCTCATCGGCAACACCTACGCGGCTCTGCGCAACGCGGCCGCCCTGCGCGAGGCGGGGGAGTCACCCGAGCGGATCGCGGCCGTGGCCACCTGGTGGGACGCCCCCTACTTCACCGACGCCGAACGGGCCGCGCTGGAACTGGCGGAGGCCGTGCTCCAGCCGAGCACCTGGGGCGAGCGCGTCTCCGACGAGCTGTACACGGAAGTCGCCCGGCACTACGACGACAAGGCGATCGCCACGCTGGCCCTGGTCATCGGACAGGCCGGATTCTGGGGGGCGTTCGCCCTCATCGGCAAACCGGTCCCCGGAGTGGGCCCGGCCGAGCAGTGGGCCTGAAGCCCCGCCCGCCCCTCCGCCCGTCCGCCGGCCGGCCGCGCCCCCGGCCCGCCCCGGCCCGGGGTGCGGGGGTGACAGCGCCCGCACCCACGCGAGGGCCGGGGTGCGGGGAGCGGCACGGCGCGTTCCCGGCCCCCGGTGACGCAGGGACGTCCGGCGTCCAGGCGTCCGCCTTCAGACAGCCCGTCCGTCTTCCACCCCGTGCCCGCCTTCCGCCCGCGGCCCGTCGCCCCCGCCGCGTCCGGGTGCCCGCGAGTGAGAGCTCCGGCCGCCGGTGCGCCGCGCCCGGGCGGGAGTTCCCGGGCCTGCCCCGAAAGGGGACCTTGGTTTTGGCTGATCACGCTCCGGGGCCTGGTGATCTGACGGCCAGCCAGGGGGTCCGGCTGTAACCGTTGCTGCCGCGGGGCATCGAGCCGGGCGGTCGTCCGCCGGTACGGACGCGGCGGCAGCTGATGGACGGCGTACCGGGGCTGACCCGGACCGGCGCCCCCTGGCCAGACGTGCCCGACCTGTATCGGCCATGGGCCATGGGCCATGGGTCGTGGGACCGGGGCTGCAACCTGTTCCGGCGCCGGCAGCGGGACGGGACGTGGGGTGAGGATCCTGATCCAGCCGCAGACCGGGGCGGACGCGAAAGGGCTGATCATCAGGGACGTGAACGTCGCCTCCACCGCCGCCGGGCTCACCGGCATGCGGCCGGGACGGCGAACAGGAGCGCCTGCGGAAGGAGCCGTCCGGTGGGGTACCTGCCGAGTCGGCCGGGCCGAGGGCCTCCTTCTCCGGGCCGGGCCTCCTTCTCCGGGCCCGGGTCGCATCGCGCCCCGCCGTCGCGGCGCGCCCCGGCGCCCGCGGCGCTCCAGGCTCTGCGGGGGACCGGCGCGTGAACGGCGCGTCCAGGGCCAGCGACCGGCCTTGCCGGCGGCGGAGCGCTCTGCCCGGCCGCCCGCCGAACGGACGTGACGTCGGCCTGGCGAGAACGGGCGCCCCGCCAGGCGGACGTGGCGTCGGTCGGAGAGAACGAGTCCCCTGGCGTAAGGCTTGGCGTCGGCTAGGAGGAACGGGCCGCCCGCCGCGAGGACTTGGCGTCGGCTGAGAGGGAACGGGCCGCCCGCCGGGCGGACCTGGCGTCGGCCAGGAAAGAACCGGCCGCTCACCAGGGAAGAACCCGGCGCCGGCCGGGAAGAACCGGCCGACGCCGGGAAAGGCATGGCGCCGCCGTGCAGAATCCGGCGCCGGCGGTGACGCCTGCCGGAGGCCGCCGCCGGGCCCGGCAGCGGCCGGGACGGTGGTGCCGGGTGCCGGGTGCCGGGTGCCGGGTGCCGGGTGCCGGGCGGCGGGCGGCGGGCTGTGCGGGCCGTGCGGGCCGGGCGGGCCGTGTGTGCGGGGGGTGGCGGGGTCTCCTGGGGGGTCAGGCGGGGTCGGGGGTGCCGAACCAGTGGTGCAGGGCTGTGGTGAGGGTGTCGGGGTCGTCGCCGGCCCAGGCGATGTAGCCGTCGGGGCGTACCAGCAGGGCGGTGGCGCCGCCGAAGTCGTCGGGGGAGTCCGGGGCGGCGGTGACGGTGGTGACGCGGTCCTTCCAGCCGGCCGCGGCCGACCGCAGGGCGGGTGCGTCGGCCAGGTCGAGCAGGACGCCCAGTGCCGGGTGCAGCAGGTCGGGGGTGCGTACCGGGCCGCCGCCGGTGCTCAGCGGGCGCGGCGGCAGCCGGCGGCCGGCGAGCGGGTGGGCGCCGGCGCCCATGTCGTAGCGGATGTCGAGGTGGCTGACCGCGCCCGCCAGGTGCCGGCGGACCTCCTCGAGGGCGATCAGCTCGGCGTACAGGTCGCGCAGTGCCTGCGACTCGTCGCCGCCGAACAGGGCCATTCCCTGGGCGCGGGTGTTCGACAGCAGCCGGGCGCCCACCGGGTGGCGTTCGTCGTGGTAGGTGTCCAGCAGGCCCTCGGGCGCGGTGCCGCGGACGGTGGCGGCGAGTTTCCAGCCCAGGTTGGCCGCGTCCTGCACGCCGGTGCTCATGCCCTGGCCGCCCGCCGGGAGATGGATGTGCGCGGCGTCCCCGGCGAGCAGCACCCGGCCCTGCCGGTAGCGGTCGGCCTGGCGGGTGGCGTCGGTGAAGGAGCTCACCCACAGGGCCCGGCCGCCGGAGATGTCCTCGCCGGTGACCCGCTGCCAGATCGCGGCGACCTCGTCGAAGCCGGGCGTCTCGCTGTGGTCGGCGAGCGTGGTGTCGTAGGCGGACAAGATGATGCGGGCCACCCCGTCGGGCATGGGGAAGACCTGCACCAGGCCCAGCGGCAGCCGCTCGCCGAGCGGGCGCAGGCGCACCCCGGAGCCGCTCACGTCGGCCAGGTACATCAGCTGGGTGCCCGCGGTGCCGGGGAAGCCGATCCCCGCGGCCTTGCGCACCGGGCTGCGGGCGCCGTCGGCGCCCACCACGTACGGGGCGCGCAGCCGGCGCCGGGCGCCGTCGGGCAGGGACACGGTGACGGTGACGCCGTCCTCGTCCTGCTCCAGGGCTTGGAAGGTGTGGCCGCGGCGGATGTCGGCGCCCAGTTCGCCCGCCCACCGCTCCAGCACCGCCTCGGTCTGGGACTGCGGGATGCCGCGCGCGCCGAAGTTGGCGTCCTCAAGGACGGTGTAGTCGAAGGGGACCCCGCCGAAGTGGCCCATCGCGCTGGTCTCCAGCGCGCCGAAACGCGGCACGAGACCGCGCTGGTCGAACGTCTCCAGGGCGCGGGTGGTGAAGCCGAGGGCACGCGACTGCCCGGTCGGCTGCTCCAGGGCCTCGGCGACGATCACGCTCGCCCCGCCCAGGCGCAGTTCCCCGGCCAGCATCAGACCGGTGGGACCGCCCCCGACGACGATGACGTCCGCATCAAGCTTGCTGTCCATGTGAGTCCTCTCCTCGTGCGTGTCGGCACGGCGTTGTCACGTTCGCATCGCTCGGGTGTCGTCCTCAGGGGTCGCCATGGGGCCGGGGGCCGCGCACCGTGCGCACGGACCGCGGGCCGTCCCGGGGGCGGCAGACACGGGCGCCCGGCCCCTGCCGCCGGCGGGGGCCGGAACGGGGCGGGAGAGAAGATGCGCCGGCGCCGTCCGCGCCGTCCGCGCCCTCTGCACTCCCGCCGCACCCTGCCTCATGATCCGCCCCGGCCCTCGACACGGACTCAGGTCCCCCTGGAGACCCGGCCCCCGGCCCCCGGCCCCCGGCCCCCGGCCCCCGGGCACCGCCACACCCGGGCCCCCGGACCAACCGGCAGCCCCCGGGCCCGCCAACCTCGCCGCCCCGGCCCGCACACTCCCGCCACACCCCGGCCCCCCGCCGCCCCCGGGCCGCACGCCCGCCGCATCCCGCCGCCTCCGGGCCCCAACCCCGCCGCACCTCACCGCACTCGGCGCGCACACTCCCGCTGCCCTGGCCGCCGAACCCCCGTCGCCCCGGGCCGCGCCCGCGCCGCACCCGGCCTCCAACCCTGCGGCCCCCTGCCGCAGTTGGGCCGCGCCCTCGACGCCCCCGGGCCCCAACCCCGCCGCACCTCACCGCACTCGGGCCGCGCCCCCGCCGCCCCCGGGCCCCAACCCCGCCGCACCCCGCCGCACTCGGGCCGCGCCCCCGCCGCCCCCGGGCCCGCACCTCCGGCGCTCTCCCCGCCACGCCCCCGGCCGTGCCGTCTGCGCGTCAAGCAGACCGATAGGTATATTTCGCCGGGACGAGGGGACAGGCGGCGGCCGGGCCCCAAGGCCGGGGCACGGGGCACCGTTTCCGCCCGGCGCGGGCCTTGCGTGCGGCGGGGCGCATATTTCCGGCCGCACCGATCCGGACTTCCGGTGGCTCCTTGTTTTCGCTGCTCTGTGCGCCACGCAAACGGAACTTCAGCCTCACCCTGCGGTTTCTCCTGGCCGGGCAGGGGAGGGGTGAACGCCCGTTTGATAAGCGGCTGGCCGATTCCCGCCGCCGGGGCCAGGTGATGGACGTCCTGTATTGACAAACCGACTGTGCTGTTTTTTTATCGGGGGTGTTCGATTGACAAGCAGAGCACCGGGCCCCTCGGCGGCGGTAGTTGTGCCGCCCGGGAGTTGCGGTCTGTGGCCTGGACTCATGGGGGAGTTTGTGGACATCGAAGTGCTGGGTGCGTTGTCGGTCCGGGAGAACGGGGTGTCGGTCGTACCGACGGCCCCCAAACCCCGTCAGGTCCTTGCCCTGCTGGCGCTGAACGCCGGACAGGTCGTCCCGGTGTCGGCGCTGGTGGAGGAACTGTGGGGGGTGGTGCCGCCGCGCAGCGCCCGCACGACCCTCCAGACGTACGTGCTCCAGCTGCGCGAGCTGATAGGCGCCGCGCTGGCGCGCGGCGGTGACGAACGGTGCACGGCCAAGGACGTCCTGGCCACCGTCCCCGGCGGATACCGGCTGGTGGTGCGCTCGGGGAGCGTGGACTTCCGCGAGTTCGAACGGCGCGCCGGCGCCGGCTACCGGGCGATGGACGCCGAGGACTACGCGGGCGGCGCCCGGCTGCTGGCCGACGCCCTGTCGCTGTGGCGCGGACCCGCCCTGGCCGACGTCCAGGCCGGCGCCCGCATCGAGATGGAAGGACGCCGCCTGGAAGAGGCCCGGCTGTGCGCCCTGGACCAGCGCATCGAGGCCGACCTGAGGCTGGGACGCCACCGCGAACTGCTGCCCGAACTGACGGTGATGGTCAACCAGTACCGCATGCACGAGAGCGTGCACGGCCAGTTCATGCTGGCACTGCACCGCTCCGGACGGCGCAGCGAGGCACTCGACGTCTACCAGCGGCTGCGCGCCACCCTGGTGTCGGAACTGGGCCTGGAACCCTCCGCGGCGCTCAGCCGCCTCCAGCGCTCGATCCTCATGGCCCGCGCCGAGACCCCGGGCACCGGCACGGGCACCGACACCGCCGAACGCCGGCTGGTCGCCCGCCCCTGACCCGCACCCCCCGCCCCCGGCATGCCCGCCCCGGCCCGGGGCCGGACCGGCCGCACCACCCACCCCGCGCCCTCTCACCCACCCGGGCCCTGTCACCCGCCCGGGCCGGGACGGGCGTATCCCGTGCCGGGTGGGCTGTCTGCGTGCCCCCGCCGCGCGCAGCGTGCCCGTTGCCCGTTTCGCGGGTGACGGTCGGGTCCGGTGTCAGGTGGTGTAGAGGTCGTAGGTGGGGGTGTGGTGGGGGTCGGCGATGATGTCGAGTCGGGGGTCGACGGTGAGGATGGCCTGGTGCATGCGCTGGAGTTGGGGTGAGGGTTCGACGCCGAGTTCGTCGATGAGGCGTTGGCGCAGGCGGCGGTAGGTGTCGAGGGCGGCGGCCTGTCTGCCGGAGCGGTAGAGGGCGAGCATGGCCTGGGAGTGGAGGCCTTCGTGCTGGGGGTGGCGGGCGGTGAGGTGGGTGAGTTCGGCGGTGAGTTCGCTGTGGTGTCCCAGGCGTAGTTCGGCGTCGATGCGGCGTTCCTGGGTGACGAGGCGGCTCTGGTGCAGGCGCATGGTCTCGATGTGCAGGACGGGGCCGTGGGGGACGTCGACGAGTGCTTGTTCGTTCCAGAGGCTGAGGGCCTGGTCGAGGAGGCGGGCGGCGTCGGCGTCGTGGCCGTGGTCGAAGGCTTTGTGGCCCTGGGCGGCGAGTTGTTCGTAGCGGTGGGCGTCGACGGTGTCAGGGGGGATCTGGAGGAGGTAGCCGCCGTAGCGGGTGGCGAGGATGTCCTTGGCGGTGCGCGCGCCGCCGCTGCCGTCGTCACCGGCGTCGCTGTCGCCGCGGCTGTGTCCGGTGGGGCGGTGGGTGGTGGGGAGGGCGTGGGTGAGCATGCGGCGTAGTTGGAGGATGTAGGTCTGGAGGGTGGTCAGGGAGCTGTGGGGGAGGTCGGTGTCCCAGATTTCTTCCATGAGGGTGGGGACGGGGACGACCTGGCCGGGGCGCAGGGCGAGGAGGGCGAGGATCTGGCGGGGTTTGCCTGCGGTGGGGACGATGTTCTTTCCGTTGATTTCCGCGGTGAGTGCGCCCAGAACTTTTATGTCCATTGTTCCTCCGTACCGTTTGCGTGGGGCGTGACGGTCGGTTCGAGGGGGTGGTGTGGCTTTCGATAGTGTCTTCGGTGGGGGTTGTCGCGGGGTTTTCGGGCCGTGGCCGCGAGGGGGTCTGAAGGTTTTGTGCAGAGGTGCGCGAGGCGCAGTCGAGTCGTTCTCCAGTGCTCGTCCGGAACGGGCCGGGAAACGGAACCGGGCCGATGCCGGCGCACCGCGCCCGCGAAGCCGCGGCGCACGGGCCCGCCCCTGCGCCGCACGGACTTGAACCCCCCTGGAGAAACAGTCCACTTGGGCCCGCAGGACGCCGGCCGGCCCTGCGTAGTGACCGGCGCGCCGACTACGGTGCCCGGAACCCGTTGGACATCCCGGTGCGAGGACGGCATGGAGTTTGGGATTCTGGGGTCGGTGCAGATCCGCGACCCGCGCACCGGTCTGCGGATCGTGCCCGTGGGCGCCAAACAGCGCGCCCTGCTCGGCGCCCTGGTGGTCAGGGCCGGCCAGGTCGTGCCCAGCGACCGCCTCGTCGACGAACTGTGGGGCGAACACCCGCCGTCGAACGCGGCCAACGCCCTTCAGGCCCACATCGCCCGGCTGCGCCGGCTGCTGCCCGCCCCCGCTCCCGGCCCGGGCACCCGCCATGACGCACTGGCGACCCGCCCCACCGGATACGTCCTGCGCCTGGGCGGCGCCGACACCGACGCACGCCGCTTCACCCGCCTGGCCGCCGAGGGCCGGGCCCTGCTCGGCGCCGATCCCGTGCGCGCGGCCGGACTCCTGCGCGAGGCCCTCGCCCTGTGGCGGGGCGCGGCCCTGGAGGGCAGCGGCCGCGGCGCCATCTGCTCGGCGGAGGCCGCCCTGCTGGAAGAAGGCCGACTCCTCGCCCTGGAAGCCCTCTACGACGCGTGCCTGCGCGCCGGCCACGGACACGAGATCACCGGCGAGCTCGAGGAACTGACGGTCGCCCACCCGCTGCGGGAACGCTTCTACGACCTGCTGATGAACGCCCTCGAACGCTGCGGCCGGCAGGCGGAGGCCCTCCTGGTCTACGAACGGGCCCGCCGCACACTCGTCGACGACCTGGGCATCGAACCCGGACCCGCGCTGCGCGCCCGGATGCAGGCCATCGTCCACCCCCACGACCCCACCCCCGGCCCTTACCCCCGCACTAACCCCGGCCTTTACCCCGCCACTGGCCCCGGTCCCGCCCGTTGCCCCGGCCCAGGCGCCGCCCCCGGCCCCGACAGCGACGTACGGCTGCTGCGTGAGGAGATCGCCTGGCTGCGCCGTCGCGTCGAACGGCTCGCCCGGGAACAGAACGACCTGCTCAGCCGCCTCGACCACCTCATGCTCCGGGAACCGTCCGCCCGCCCATGAACCCCTACCCACTCGCCCGCCCGCGTCTGCTGCGCTTACTCGGGCACCCGCCAGCCCGACCGCCCCCCCGCCGGTCGGCTCGCACGCGCCTGCTGCGCCTGCCCGGGCGCCCGCCAGCCCGATCGTTACCTGCTCCGCACGCCCCGCCCACCTGCGGCACCGCACCGCACCGCGACGCCCGCACCGCACCGCGACGCCCGCACCGCACCGCACCGCGACGCCCGCACCGCACCGCACCGCGACGCCCGCGCCGCGAACACCGCGACGCCCGCGCCGCGAACACCGCGCCGCGAACACCGCGCCGCGAACACCGCGCCGCGAACACCGCGGCGCGACGCACCGCACCGCACGGCCGGTGCCGCTGTCCCGTACCGGCGGTGGCACGCGCGTCCAGGCGTGGCGGGCAAGGCGGCGCGCCGTGGGTGCGGGGCCGGGAGCGGCGGGGCCCGGTGTGCCGTCACCGGGGCATCGCTGGGCGGCAGTCGGCCGTCGCGCGGCGGCCGTCCGGGCGGCGGGACCGTGCGGCCCCAGCCGTCGCCCAGGCGTTCACGAGCGGTGCTCGAGCCGCGTCGGCACGCTGTCAGGGCGCTGACGGGACGGTGCTGCATGATGCGCCGGGGAGTGCCACACCCGGGTAAGCCGCTCCGGCGGGATCACGGTGACCCGCGGTCCTGGCGGGGCGCGCCGGCGACTGCGAGGAGGACGAGACATGGCGAGGTCGAGCCGCCGGCGCCGCGCGTGGATCCGTACCGACCGCCGCCCCACCGCACCCGCGCGCGCCGCACGGCCGCCCGTGCAGGCCCCCTGGCTGCGCTGCGGCGCGCTGCTGGCCTCCGCCGTGAACCGGACCACCGGCCGGCATGTGGAACAGGTCTGGTGGCACTGGTACGGGCCGCTGGACACCGAGCGGTTCACCGCCGCCTGGCAGTCCGTCATCGACAGAGAAACGATTCTCCGAGGCGCGCTGGAATGGGCGCCCACACCCCGCCTGGTCTTCCACCTCAGCGCCCGCCCCGAGGTCGTACGCCACCGCGCGGGCACCGTCGACTTCGACGAACTGCTGGAGCAGGACCGGCTGCACGGCTTCGACCTGGGCAGCCCCGGCCCGCTGCGCATCACCCTCGTCGACACCGGCGACCCCGGCGTCACCCGGGTCCTGCTCACCTTCCACCACGGGCTGCTGGACGTCCTCAGCGTCGCCGTGCTCCACAACGAGTTCAGCCGCGCCTACCTCGGCGGCGGCGTGCTGCCCGGCGGTGAACGCCGGCCCGACGTGCGGGACTGGCTGCACTGGCTGGAGTGCCAGGACATCACCGCCGCACGGGAGTACTTCCGCTCGGTCCTGCCGGAGGAGAACTCCGCCGTGCTGCCCGCGCGGCCCGGCCCGCCCACCGGGCAGAACGGCTCCGGCCGCGCCGAGGCGCGGCTGGCCGCCGCCGACACCGAACGCCTGCACCGGTGGGCGGCCGGCCAGGGCCTGCCGGACTCCAGCGTGCTGCACACGGTGTGGGCGCTGCTGCTGTACCGCGCGGCGGACACCGGCGGGGCCGTCCCGGTGGGCTTCGGCGTCACCGTCTCCGGGCGCGGCATCCCCCTGGAATGCGCCGAGCGGCTGGTCGGCCCGCTGCGCAGCTGTCTGCCGATGAGCGCCCTGGTCGAGGCCGGCCGCCCGATCGGCCGGCTGCTGGCGGACCTGCGCGAGCGGGCCCTGGACATGTCGGGCTACGAATGGGTCTGCCCCCGCCAGATCCAGGAGTGGGCCGGCCGCCCGGCCCGCCGCCTCCAGAGCCTGGTCTCCCTGGAACCCGCCCCGCGCCCGCTGCCCGACCTCCAGGCCCGGCTCGCCGACGCCGGCATCCGCTTCGGGCACCGCCACGCCAGCGGCGCGCACCCCCTGCTGCCCGTCGCCCTGCTCGCCCGCGAGGACACCGACGGCTCACGGCTGCTCACCGTCGTCCACGACCGGGCCCGCCTCGGCGACACCGACGCCGCCCTGCTGGCCGGCCAGTGCGCCCGGCTGCTGCGCCGGATGCCCGACCTCGACGGCACCGAGACCGTCGCCGAGGTACTCGCCCTCCTCGGCAGCGCCCCCTCACCCCGCATCGCCCCACCGCTGTGACAGCCCGCCCGGCCGGGGTGCGGTGCTCAGGAGGTGAGGTCCAGCACCCGGACCGGTTCTCCCGCCCACCGCTGCGGCGCGGTGGTGGCGATGACCGCGCCGTCGGGACGCTCAGGGGTGGGCTGCGCCGCCTGCCGGCTGTGCGCTGCGGCCCATGTGGCCTCCCGTGCGACGGCCAGAGCGGCGGCCAGGTCCAGATCCAGGACGGTGATGCCGGGCAGCGAGGCCAGGTGCTCGGCCGTGCCGGGCCGGGTGCGGTCGGCTTCCACCAGCGCACAGGCCGGTGCATACAGGAACCAGCCCGATTCTGCGTGCGCACGGTGGATCAGCCGGGAAGCCAGGATGTTGCCCTGGCCGGCCGCTGTCATCGCGGTGTCGTCCAAGACGATGTGCAGGGCGTCGCTCACCGGCCGGCCGCCTGGGCCAGGCGCCGGTCCAGCTCGCTGTCCAGGTCCCGCTCCTCGGCGGCACTCGGCGCGTAGCCGTTCCATTCCTTGAGCGCGGCCAGCGCCTTTGCCGCCCGCTCGGCACGCTCGGCCGGGGTCAGCATCGTCTCGGCGAGACGGGCCAGATACGCGCGCAGTGACAACCCCTCGGCGGCGGCGATCGCGGCCAGGCGGTCCTTGGCTTCCTCGGGGATGCGGACATTGGCATCGGGCATCGTCGTACTCCTTCCCACCCCGCAAGGATACGGGTACGTACCCGTACCCGCCACGTTTCCGCTGTACCTCCCGGCCCGGCTGCCTGTGCCTCAGCCGCGCCGCCGCCCCCCTTCGGCCGGCTGCCGTCCCCAGCCACCCGCCGCCCCCGTCCAGGCCCCTCCCGCCCGCCGCGTCCGTAACTCGCATGCACGAGCGAGGAGTTGGGGCGGCCGCGGGCGCAGGTGCCGGGCCGTGTCGGCGCCGGTGGGGGCCGCGGACCGGGTGTGACCCGCGTCACCTGGTGGTGTTCTGGCGTCAGGGCCCGGCCCGTGTCACGATTTCTGCACGCCTTCCCTGCCCGAAAACATTTACGAGGCAGCGGATTGAGTGCGGGTACCGCCGGTCCGCGCCACAGCGGGACCGAGCCCCCTGTGATCCACGGCAGCCGGCCGCCCGCTCCGGGCGGCCGAACTCCTTTTCCCGGCAAGGCCGGCACACGGCGCGCCCCCGGCACGCACAGGCCCCTGCCGCCCGCCGCCGCCTCACCCCCACACCCCGCCGCCCGCCCGGCCCGTCCGGCATGCCCGCGGGTGACGGCACGTCATGTCACCTGCGGACGGCGGGACACGGGCCGTGAGTGGGGGCGGTGGCGGTGGCGGGGGAGGGGCTGCCCGGCAGGGGGCCCTGCGGCGTCCGACCGCACCCGCACCCGGAACCGCACCCCGCCCGCCGGCACCCGCCACCGAGGCCGCCGAGGTCATCGAGGCGACCTGGGCCACCTGGGCCACCTGGGCCACCGGGGCTGACGCGGGCGCCGCCGCACGGCGGGGGTGCGGGCCATCGCGAAAGACCACCACACCGAGGGAGGCAGGCGCAGGCGGCCTGCCGCCGGCTCCACGTCCCACTGCCCTTGCTGTCGAGACTCCAGAAGAAGTGGATTCCAGATATATGCCAAGGCTATGCAAACCGGCGATGCACGCGCCGGAACATGTCATCACAGTCGAAGAGACTCTGGAATTTGCCGAAGAGGCGCATGCCGGCAAGCCGCAGCTTCCCTTGGCCCTGCGCCTGATCCGCAACACGGGCGTGAAGAAGCGGCACATCGTCCAGCCCATCGAGAAGACGCTGCACCACCCCGGATTCGAAGAGCGCAACCGCATCTACGAGCTCGAGTCGAAGAAGCGCTGCCCCGCGGTCATCGAAGAGGCCCTGGCCAACGCCGAACTGACCGCCCGTGACATCGACGCCATCATCTACGTGTCGTGCACCGGCTTCCTGATGCCGTCCCTGACGGCATGGCTGATCAACAAGATGGGCCTGCGCTCCGACACCCGGCAGATCCCCATCGCCCAGCTCGGCTGCGCGGCCGGCGGCGCGGCCATCAACCGCGCCCACGACTTCTGCCTGGCCCACCCCGGCAGCAACGTCCTCATCGTCGCCTGCGAACTGTGCTCGCTGTGCTACCAGCCCACCGCCGACGACATCGGATCCCTGCTGTCCGACGGCCTGTTCGGCGACGCGGTCGCCGCCGCCGTCGTACGCGGCCTGGGCGGCACCGGCATCGAACTGGAACGCAACGCCTCCTACCTCATCCCCAACACCGAGGACTGGATCTCCTACGCGGTACGCGACACCGGCTTCCACTTCCAGCTGGACCGCCGCGTGCCCGGCACGATGGAACCCCTCGCCCCCGTCCTGCGCGAACTGGCCAAGGACCACAGCTGGGACGCCGGCAAGCTCGACTTCTACATCATCCACGCCGGCGGACCGCGCATCCTCGACGACCTCGCCAAGTTCCTCGAAGTCGACCGCGACGTGTTCCGGCACAGCTGGTCGACCCTGAGCGAGTACGGCAACATCGCCAGCGCCGTCGTCCTGGAAGCCGCCCGCCGGCTGTTCGAGGAGGACACCCCCGCTCCCGGCGCCACCGGTCTGATCGCGGGATTCGGCCCCGGCATCACCGCCGAGATGGCGCTCGGCACCTGGGCCGACGACAGCCCGCGCAGCATCGGCTGACCTCCCCGGCCCGCAACCGTCAAGGAAGCGAAGCGTATGACCGACCTCATCGTCCCCCCGGGTGCGGGACGCAAGCTGATCACCCCGGCGCAGGAAGTCACCTTCAAGGCCACCGAGGCCCAGGGCTCCTCCATCTCGATCTTCGAGGTGGTCGTGCCGCCCGGATTCGACGTCGGGGCGCACGTGCACAGCCATTCCCAGGAGTTCTTCTACGTCCTGGAAGGCGAACTGGACCTGCTGGCCTTCGAGCCGGCCCACCGCACCGAGGACACCTGGCACGACTGGGAGTCCCCCGGCGGCGACCGCGTCGTGCGCGCGGGCGAGGGCGCCTGCATGTTCGTGCCCCCCGGCACCCCGCACGCCTTCCGCAACGCCACCGACAGACCCGCCCGGATGCTCTTCCAGAGCTACCCCTCACCCGACCACGAGCTCTACTTCGAGGAGATCGCCGAGATCTGGTCCCGCGGCACCTCGGTGGACCCCGCCGCCGTCGAGCAGATGCGCAAACGCTACGACGTCAGCCAGATCACCCCGCTGCGCTACACACCACCCGCCCCTTCCACGCCACCGGCCGCAGACCCGGCCGCCCGGCCCGGCGCCTGACGGGAGACGACACACGATGGAACCGATCCCCCTGGTCCACGCCAGTCTGGGAGAACAGGAACTGGCCGCGGTCGCCGAGGTGTTCGCCTCCGGCTGGCCGGCCGGCCAGGGCCCCCGGGGCAAGGCCCTGGAAGCCCAGCTCGCCCAGAAGTACGGCGTCGGCGACGCCGTCGCGGTCAGCAACTGCGGCGCCGCACTGCACCTGGCCCTGCTCGCCCTCGGCGTCACACCCGGCGACGAGGTGATCGTCGCCGACTACACCTTCCCCGCACCCGCCCACGCCGTGCGCTACCTCGACGCGGTCCCCGTCTTCGCCGACGTCCGCCCCGACACCGGCACCGTCGACCCGCAGGCCGTCGCCGACCTGGTCACCGCCCGCACCGTCGGCATCATCGCCGTCGACACCGTCGGCGTCCCCGCCGACTACGCGCCGCTCCAGGAGATCGCCGACCGCCACGGCCTGTTCCTCGTCGAGGACGCCGCCTGCGCCGTCGGCGCCACCTACCAGGGCCGCCAGGCCGGCGCCCTCGCCGAGGTCGGCTGCCTGTCCTTCCACGGCCGCAAGGGCGCCACCAGCGGCGAGGGCGGCGCCCTGCTCGCCGCCGACGCGAAGATCGCCGCCGACGCCCGGCTGCGCTCCTCCTTCGGCATCGGCAGCATCTTCGACATCGCCGAGGTCGTCGGCCTGCCCATCCCCGAATTCACCGAGATCGGCTACAACTTCAAACTCTCCGACATCGCCGCCGCGATCCTCCAGGTCCAGCTGGGCCGGATCGGCGAACTCCTCGACCGGCGCGCCGCCGTCGCCGCCCACTACGGCGAACTCCTGGCCGGCGAAGAACTCCTGACGCTGCCCCACGTGCCCGAGGACCGCACCCACGCCTGGCAGTCCTACATGGTCACCCTGGACCCGCGCGTGGACCGTTCGGCGGTCGCCGCCGAACTGCGCGCCCAGGGCATCGGCTGCGGACACGGCACCTGGGCCACCCACGTGCAGCCCGTGTTCGAGTCCAAGCAGACCTGCCCCGTCTCGGCGGACCTCTTCCGCCGCAACCTCGCCATCCCCATGCACGCGGAACTCTCCGCCCACCAGGCCGAACGGGTCGCCACCGCGCTGCGCAGCGCGGTCCGCACCCACGCGTCGTCCTCCCCGGCCCTAGGAGGGGCAGCATGAGCGACAGCCCGCCGTCACCGGACAACGTCCTGCGGCTGATCAACGGCTACTGGGCCACCGGCGTCCTGGGCGCCGCGGCCGCCCACCACCTGTTCACCCACCTCGAGGACGGCGCGGGCAACGCCACCGAACTGGCCGCCCGCGCCGACATCTCCGAACGCGGCGCCCAGACCCTCCTCGACGGCCTCGTCAGCATCGCCCTGGTCACCCTCGAGCAGGGCCGCTACCGCAACACCCCCGAGGCCTCCGCCTACCTGGTCGACGGCAAGCCCGCCAGCCTGAGCAACTTCGCCAGGCTCAAGCTGTCCCACATGGGCGCCCTCACCGGCCTGCCCGACGTGGTCCGCGCCGGGGGACCGGTCAGCGAGGTCGTGGTGGAAGTCGCCAACAACCCGCACTGGCAGGAGATCGTCACCGCCATCGCCGCACAGTCGGTACCCGCCGCCACCCTCGCCGCCGACGTCCTCGGCCTGGCCGGCGCCGGCGAGATCTCCATCCTCGACGTCGGCGGCGGCTCGGGCATCTACTCCGGCATCTGGCTCGAGACCAACCCGGACGCCCGCGCCACCCAGCTCGACTGGGCACCGATCAACGCCATCGCCCGCCGCCTCGTCGACGAACGCGGCGTCGGCGACCGCTTCACCACCGTCGACGGCGACTTCCACACCACCGACTTCGGCACCGCCCGCTACGACATCGCGCTGTACTCCCACATCGCCCACCAGGAGGGCCCGGAGTCCAACGTGGAGGTCTTCACCCGGCTGCGCCAGGCCCTCAAACCCGGCGGCACCCTCGTCGTCAACGACTACGTCGTCGACGACGACCGCAGCGGCCCGGCCTTCCCGCTGATCTTCGCCTCGGAAATGCTCCTCAAGAGCAAACAGGGCAGCACCTGGCGGCAGAGCGACTACCGCGACTGGCTGCTCAAGGCCGGCTTCACGGACGTCACCTTCCACTCCGCGCCCCCCGCCACGCTGGTCCTCGCCCGCTAGCGGCACCCGCCCGGCAGCACGGCAGTCCGGCAGCCCGGCAGTCCGGCAGCCCGCCCCGTGGCGCGGGGCGGCCCGGCCCCGTGGACCACCCGATCCACCGCAACCAAGACAAGGAAACCGGATATGGCACCCGTGAACGTCTCCGTCATCTACTACAGCTCCACCGGCACCGTGCACGCCCTGGCGAAGGCCGCCGCCGAGGGCGCGGAGAAGGCGGGCGCGACCGTGCGCCTGCGCAAGGTCCGCGAACTGGCCCCGCCGCAGGCGGTCCAGGCCAACCCGGCCTGGGCCCAGCACCTCCAGGACACCGCCGACGTCGCCGAGGCCACCCTGGACGACCTCAGCTGGGCGGACGCGGTGCTGTTCGGCACCCCCACCCGCTTCGGCAACGTGGCCAGCCAGCTCAAGGCGTTCATCGACACCGCGGGCGGCCTGTGGCAGCAGGGCGGACTGGCCGACAAGGTCGTCTCCGCGTTCACCGCCTCCGGCACCGCCCACGGCGGCCAGGAGTCCACCATCCTGGCGCTGAGCAACACCTTCTACCACTGGGGCGGCATCATCGTGCCGCCCGGCTACACCGACCCCATCCAGTTCCAGACGGGCAACCCCTACGGCACCTCGCACGTCGCCGGCGTCGGCGGCTCCGGCGCCGCGCCCGGCGAAGCGGTGCTGGCCGCCGCCGCCCACCAGGCCCGGCGCGTCGCGGAGACCGCCGCAGCCCTCAAGGCCGGCCGCGCCACCTCCTGACGCCCCCGAAGGACAGGGCGCCCCGCCCCGGGCGCCCCCCACCCCCCCCGGGACGCCCCCACCCCCCCCCGGGGGGGGCCTGCGTCTCCCCCCGGAACGGGGACGGCACACCCGCCCCCCGTTCCCCGGGAGCATGCACAACTGCTCCCGGGGGAGGGGCCCTTCCCGGCCGCCGGCCCTGCCGTGACGGCGACCGGAGCGGTCCTGCCGCCGCCGGCTCCCGGCCCCGCCGTACCTGCCGGTCTCACCGTGCCCGCCGTACCTGTCGTGCCCGCTGGAGCGCCAGCAGTCCGACCAGCAGGTAGATCACACCCCGCGCGGTGAACCCGCCGGTCCCGCCGTATCTGTCGTGCCTGTCGGCCTCGCCGTGCCTGTCGGCCTCGCCGTGCCTGTCGGCCTCGCCGGCCTCGCCGTGCCTGTCGGCCTCGCGGCCGCCGGCCTCACCGGCCTCGCCGTGCCTGCCGGCCTCACCGTGCCCGCCGTATCCGCCGTATCTGCCGTACGGAGTGCCGCCGCGTGCGCGGCGGCCTCCCGCACCCGCCGGTGACAGCCCGAACGTCCCTCGCCCACGCAAAGGAGCAGCCCCGATGAAGGGCTCTGTGGCCTACCAATCGATACAGAAGCGCGGTCTTCACATCGGCCTGCTGCCGGCCATGGCCGCGGCCGTCAACGGCGCGACACCGATCACCCTCGACCACGATCTCGACGTCGCGCCCGAGACCGGCCGCAACCTGACGGTCTCCCGCCTCGCCGACCTCGTGGACGACCTCGCGGCCCGGCTGTGGGCGGCGGGCGTGCGGCCCGACGAGCACATCGTGGTCCACAAGAAGGCCAACGCCGACGTGTGGGTGCTGGCCTGCGCCGCGTCCCGGATCGGCGCGATCCCGGTGATGCTCTCGCCCGGCCTGGACGCCAAGACGGTCGGCGCCCTGCTGGAACGGGTCGGCCGGCCCAACCTGCTGACCGACGAGCACAAACTCGACGTGCTGGCCGAGGTGCCGGTCGCGGAGCTGACCCGGCGGGTGATCATCGTGTCCGGTGAGCGGCCGGGGGCGCAGTCGCTCGGCAAGTTCGCCGGCGCGCCGCGGGTGCGGCCGGTGGTGCGGCCGATCGACGAGGCCGCCGTCATCACCCACACCTCGGGCACCACCGGGCTGCCCAAGCTGGTCGTGCACACCCCCCGCACCCAGGGCATCCGGCTCAAGCCGCAGTGGCGGCTGCTCTCCTTGATGCGTGAGCCGGAGACCGTCGCGGTGCACATCTCCTTCGTGCACTCGCGCATGGTCGCGGCGATGGCCCTGGCCCTGCTGCGGGAGATGCCGGTCCTGCTGATGAACGAGTCGGACCCCGACACGGTCGCCGACCTGTTCCGCGCCAACCGGCCCGGGTTCATCGAGGCGCTGCCCAACTCGCTGATGGAGTGGGAGGGCCTGGCCGAGGACCCGCGCAAGCCGTTCGCCTCGGTCAAGTACTTCAGCAGCACCTTCGACGCGATCCACCCCGGCACGATGAGCCGGCTGCTGAAGTCCTCCGAGCGGCGCGGCGCGTTCTTCTTCCAGATCTACGGGCAGAGCGAGGTCGGACCCGCCGTCGGCCGCGCCTACTTCCGCGGCTCCGCCCACAAGGCCAACGGCCGCTGCGTGGGCTGGCAGATGCCCGCGGGAGCGGCGAAGGTCCGGGTGGTGAGCCGGGACGGCAAGCGGCCCTCGGAGAAGAACCCCGGTTTCATCGAGGTCGCCTGGCCGGGTCTGGCCAAGACGTACTTCGCCGAGCAGGACCGCTACGACACCAACCGCTTCGGCGACTGGTGGCGCACCGGGGACGTCGGCTACTTCACCCGGTTCGGCTGCCTGCACATGCTCGACCGCGAGGTCGACATGATCCCCGGGGTCCGCAGCTCCCTGGAGGTCGAGGACCTCGTCCTGGGCAAGCTGCCCGAGCTGAGCGAACTCGTCGTCATCCAGGGCCCCGCCGCCGAGGCGATCCCGGTGATCTGCACCCGCGACGACCAGCCCCTGGACCTCGAGCGCTGGCGCAAGGCCGTCGCCGCCTTCCCCCAGCTCGCCGACCCCGTCCAGATCCCGCAGGCCGAACTGCCGCGCACCGCCACCCTCAAGGTGCAGCGGCTCGCCCTGGCCGCCCGGATCAGCGACCAGCTGAAGAACCGGGCCTGACCCGCCACCGGCCGCCCCGCCTGCCCCGGCCGGACCCCTCCCGGCCGCCGCCCCGGCACGCAAGCCGGGCCGGCGGCCGTCCCGGCCGGGGCAGACAGCCCCGCCCCTCACCCCCCGGCTCTCGCCCCTCGCGCACCGTGCTCGCCCGTGCCCGCCCACCACCGTTCTGGAGTGTCATGTCCCGCCGCCTGTTCACCTCGGAATCCGTGACCGAGGGACATCCCGACAAGATCGCCGACCAGATCAGCGACACCGTCCTGGACGCGCTGCTGCGCCAGGACCCCGCCTCCCGCGTCGCGGTCGAGACCCTGATCACCACCGGCCAGGTGCACATCGCCGGCGAGGTGACGACCTCCGCCTACGCCGACATCGCCACCCTGGTCCGCCAGAAGATCCTCGACATCGGCTACGACTCCTCCGCCAAGGGATTCGACGGCGCCTCCTGCGGCGTGTCGGTGTCCATCGGCGCCCAGTCGGCCGACATCGCCCAGGGCGTCGACACCGCCTACGAGGTCCGCGTCGGCAGCGAGCGCGACGAGGACGAACTGGACCGGCAGGGCGCCGGCGACCAGGGCCTGATGTTCGGCTACGCCAGCGACGAGACCCCCGCCCTGATGCCGCTGCCGATCGAGCTGGCCCACCGCCTGGCCCGCCGCCTGACCGAGGTCCGCAAGGACGGCACCGTCCCCTACCTGCGCCCGGACGGCAAGACCCAGGTCACCATCGAGTACGACGGCAGCCGCCCGGTCCGCCTGGACACCGTCGTGGTCTCCTCCCAGCACGCCAGCGACATCGACCTCGACGCCCTGCTCACCCCCGACATCCGCACCCACGTCGTCGAGCCCGTCCTGGCCGCGCTCGCCGAGGACGGCATCAAACTCGACACCGACGGCCACCGCCTCCTGGTCAACCCCACCGGCCGCTTCGAGATCGGCGGCCCGATGGGCGACGCCGGACTCACCGGCCGCAAGATCATCATCGACACCTACGGCGGCATGGCCCGCCACGGCGGCGGCGCCTTCTCCGGCAAGGACCCCTCCAAGGTCGACCGCAGCGCCGCCTACGCGATGCGCTGGGTCGCCAAGAACGTCGTCGCCGCCGGACTCGCCGCGCGCTGCGAGGTCCAGGTCGCCTACGCCATCGGCAAGGCCGAACCGGTCGGCCTGTTCGTGGAGACCTTCGGCACCAGCACGGTCCCCGCCGAGAAGATCGAGGACGCCATCACCGCCGTCTTCGACCTGCGCCCCGCCGCGATCATCCGCGACCTCGACCTGCTGCGCCCCATCTACGCCCAGAGCGCCGCCTACGGCCACTTCGGCCGCGAACTGGCGGACTTCACCTGGGAGCGCACCGACCGCGCCGACGCCCTGCGCGCGGCCGTCGCCGCGGGCTGACCGCGAAACCAGCGCCGCGCACACCCGGCGGCGCCCGGACCGGCGGGGAGCGGTGGCACCCCCCGTCCCACCGCTCCCCGCTTCCGGTCCCCTCCCGCACCACCACACCCCGCACCCGCACCCGCATGCCGCACCCGCATGCCGCATTCCGCTTGCCGTTCTCCCGACCGCCACGAGGAGCACCTGCCGTGCGTATCGCCGTGACCGGATCGATCGCGACCGACCACCTGATGGTGTTCCCCGGACGCTTCACCGAACAGCTGATAGAAGGACAGCTCGAGCGGGTCTCCCTGTCCTTCCTCGCCGACCGGCTGGAGGTGCGCCGCGGCGGTGTCGCCGCCAACATCGCCTTCGGCCTCGGCCTGCTGGGCTGCGACCCGCTCCTGGTCGGCGCGGCGGGCACGGACTTCGCCGAGTACGGCGCCTGGCTGCGGGCCGCCGGCGTCGACACCTCCGCGGTGCGCGTCAGCGACACCCTGCACACCGCGCGCTTCGTGTGCACCACCGACGCCGACCAGAACCAGATCGCCACCTTCTACGCCGGCGCCATGGCCGAGGCCGGCGACATCGACCTGGCCGCCACCGCCGGCCGCACCGGTGTGGAACTCGTCCTCGTCGGCGCCGACGACCCCGCGGCCATGCTGCGGCACACCGCCACCGCCCACCGCCTCGGCATCCCCGTCGCCGCCGACCCCTCCCAGCAACTGGCCCGCCTGGACCGCGAACAGGCCCGCCGCCTGGTCGAGGGCGCGACCTGGCTGTTCACCAACGCCTACGAGGCCGCCCTGCTGAAGGAACGCACCGGCTGGAGCGAGCAGGACATCCTCCGGCGGACCGGCACCTGGATCACCACGCTGGGCGCCGACGGGGTGAACCTGGACCGCCGTGACGCCCCCCGCCTGCACATACCGGCCGTGCCCGCGCAGAGGATCGCCGACCCCACCGGCGCGGGCGACGCCTTCCGGGCCGGCTTCCTCGCCGCACTGGCCTGGCAGTGGCCGCACGAACAGGCCGCCCGGCTCGGCTGCGCCCTGGCCACCACCGTGCTGGAGTCGGTCGGCACCCAGGAGTACAAACTCCTCGCCGCCGACCTGAGCGACCGCATCGCCCGCACCTACGGCGACGACGCGGCCCGCGCCGCCGAACCCCGCCTGGCAGGCGTGTCATGACCCCCGCCCGGCCCCACCCCACCACCGCAGCCACCCCAGCCCCGACGACCGCGACAGCCGCGACGGGTACCCCAGCCGCGACAGCCGCGACGACTACGACGGCCGCGCCAGGCACGGCGACCGCGACGACTACGACGGCCGCGCCAGGCACGGCGCCCGCGACGACTACGACGGCCGCGCCAGGCACGGCGCCCGCGGCGGCCGCCACGGATACGGCGTTCGCGACGGGCGCGGCGGGTACGGGCGTGCGGGAACCGGCCCCCGCCTCACGGCACGTGCCGCATCCGGCCGCCTCCCAGCAGGCGGCCCCGCATCCGGCAGGGCCGTGGCCGGCGGTGCCGGATGCGGGCGGTGCCGGTGGCGCAAGGCGGCCCGCGGTGACGTTCTCCTTCGAGTTCTTCCCGCCCAAGACGGCCGCGGGGGAGCAGACCCTGTGGAAGGCGATCCGCCGGATCGAGCCGCTGCGCCCGGACTTCGTGTCCGTGACCTACGGCGCCGGCGGCTCCTCCCGCGACCGCACCGTCGCCGTCACCCGGCGCATCGCCGCCGAGACGACCCTGCGCCCGGTCGCCCACCTGACCGCCGTCGGCCACCCGGTCGCCGAACTGCGCCACATCATCGGCCGGTACGCGGACGCCGGCATCCGCGACGTCCTGGTCCTGCGCGGCGACCCGCCGGGCGACCCCAAGGGCGCCTGGACACCCCACCCGCAGGGCTTCACCTACGCCAGCGAGCTGGTCGAACTGGTCCGCTCGCTGGGCGACTTCAGGATCGGGGTGGCCGCGTTCCCCGAGCGCCACCCCCGCTCACGCGACTGGGAGTCCGACATCGGGCACTTCGTCGCCAAGTGCAGGGCGGGCGCCGACTACGCGATCACCCAGATGTTCTTCCACGTGGAGGACTACCTGCGGCTGCGCGACCGGGTCGCGGCCGCCGGCTGCGACATCCCGATCATCCCGGAGATCATGCCGGCCACCGACCACCGGCAGATCGCCCGCTTCGCCGAACTGTCCGACGCCGCCTTCCCCGAGGCCCTCGCCGCCCGCCTGCACGCGGCCCGCGACAACCCCGCGGACGGCCACCGCATCGGCGTCGAGCACGCCACCGCCATGGCCGAACGCCTGCTCGCCGAGGGCGCCCCCGGCCTGCACTACATCACCCTCAACAAGTCCACGGCGGCCCTGGACATCCACCGCCGCGTCCTGGGTTCGGTCAGCCCGGCGATCCTGCGCGCCCGCTGAGCCGAGGCCCCGCTCGTGCCGCCCGGGCACCCCGACGAGACGACCCCCGACCCGCCCCTGCCCCGCACCGTATGTGCCGCCGCGAGGCCGCGCCCGGCGGCCGAAGAGAATGAGGTCAGTGACATGACGCCAGAAGCCACGCTCGCGCGGTTTCGTGAATACCTGGTGGGACCCTCCCGGTTCATGACCCTGCTGTCCTGCTTCGAGCTGGGCATCATCGACGCGCTCCGCGAGCGCCCCGGCCGCACGGCCGCCGAGCTGGGCGAGGTCGCCGGCGCCAAGCCGGACGCCGTGCAGCAGCTGCTGCTCCTGCTGGTCAAGGAAGGCTTCGTCGCCTACGACGACACGTCCGGCACCTACGCCCTGGACGGACTCGAAGGCGTCGCCGACAAGGAGCTCGGCCAGGTCCTCGCCGACCTGGACATGATCAAGGCGGTCACGCTGCGCCAGCTGTTCTACCTCACCGAGAGCGTGCGCACCGGCACCACCGTCGGCCTCAAGGAGCTCTACGGCTACGACGGAGACCTCTACGGCGCGCTCGCCGAGCTGCCCGAACTGCGCGAGCCGTGGGCGAAGCTGATGAACACCGTCACCGCCCACGTCGACCCCTGGTTCTTCGACAACGTCGACGTCCCGGCCGGGTCCAGGGTGCTCGACCTCGCCGGGAACACCGGTCTGGGCGCCGTCAACACCTTGCGGCTGAAGAAGTCGCCCGGCCTCACGGTGACCACCTTCGACCTGCCCGAAAAGGAAAAGGAATGCCTGGAGAACTTCCGGGCCCACGGCGTGGAAGAACACTGCTCATTCATCGGCGGTGACGTCTTCGAAGAAGTCCCCAAGGGATTCGACGTGGTGCTGATCAAGCACTTCCTGCCCATGTTCGACAAGAGCGACGTGTTCCGCATCCTCGAAGGCGTCAACCAGTCACTGGAAGCAGGCGGACAGGTCCACGTCCTGGTCCCGGTGTTCCCCGAGGACATCAAGGACACCGAAAACTACACCGTCGATTTCTATCCCAGTTTCTTCATCGGCTGCACCATGGGGCAGGGCGGGCCGCAGAAACTGTCGACGTGGCAGAGCTGGCTGGAAGAATGCGGATTCCAGGTCACCAAGGCGATCACCGACGACCCCGCCAATCTGCCGCCGCACGCACTCACCGTAGAGGCGCTCCTGTCCGCGACGAAGATCGCCTGAAAGCACGGAACACCTCGAGCCGGTTTCCAGCCGATATCGAGCGGATATCGAGCGGATATGAAGCGGTCCGTCTGACGGAAGTCACGGACGAATGGTACGGTCGCCCGGAATCGGCCCCTTCACGGTGCGAGCCCTGGTAAAACCCGGCGCATTTCGTCGCTGCACTTCCTGTTCGGAAAAACAAAGGTCGAACCCTGGAGGAGTAATGTCCGGAGCAACGAAAGCGGAAGCCGTCTACGCCGCCATCGAGGAGGCGTCGGGTCTGCTGGACGTCCCCTACACGCGGGACAAGGTCCTGTCGGTCCTGACCGCGTTCGGTGACGACATCTCGGACGAGTCCGTGGTCGTGCTCGCCATGGCCGGCGGCGAGAAGTACCGAGGAGAGATCGACTACAACTTCACGGTGCCCACCGAGGTGGGCGACCCCTACAAGATCGCCGTCGCGAACGGCTTCATCGAGGAGACGGACCACCCGGTCTCCACCCTGGCCTCGGACATCGCGGAGCGGTGCGATGTCAGCTTCTTCGGTGTCGAGGCCGGAGTCGTCGGCGGCTTCAAGAAGACCTACGTCTTCTTCCCCCTGGACAACCTGGGGAAGCTCTCCACCCTCGCCGAGATCCCGTCCATGCCGCGCAGCGTGGCCGAACACGCCCGCACCTTCGCCTCCATCGGCCTGGACAACCGCATATCCATCATCGGGGTCGACTACATCAGCAAGACCATGAACATCTACTTCATGGCCGCGCCCGTCGAGGAGAAGACCGCCCTGTCGCTGCTCAGCGACACCGGACTGCCCGAGCCGAGCGCACCGCTGCTGGAGTTCATCCAGAAGTCGTTCTCGATCTACCCCACCTTCAGCTGGGACTCCGCGGACATCTCGCGGATCTGCTTCTCCGTGGTGAGCCCGGACCAGGCGGCATATCCCACCACGCTCCACCCCGAGATCGAGCTGTTCGCGCAGAACGCCCCGCACGAGTACGAAGGCGAGCGGGTCCTCGTCTACGGCGCCACGCTCTCGCGCACCGAGGAATACCACAAGCTCGGGGTCTACTACCGCAGGCCTCCCGCCTTCTGGGACAACCTGCCGCTGGCCGACACGTTCGAAAAGCTCGTGGCCGCCCAGCGCGGCGCCTAGCCGAAAACCGCGCCGGCCGGCACCGGACGACGAACGGCATTCCGGATGCCGGCAACGGCAGCGGAGCAGTACCGGCGACATCAGTGACAGCAGTGATATCAGTGATATCTGGAGGAGAAATGTCCGAAGCTCTTGAGGCCCAAGAACGCGCCGCAGCCCTGGACTCGCTGGGCGGCGTCCTGGGGGAGGCCGGCGCGGCGGCGCTCGACGGGCCGCGCGAGCAGCTGGCCGGGAGCCTTCTGCGCGCGGCCTTCGTACTGTGGGAGGACCCCCAGGTCAGGCCGAAGCTCCTCGGGATCCTGAAGGCCGCGGTCAACGGCAAGGAGGGCGCGGAGCAGATGCGCGGCTTCCTCGCCAACCAGCTCTTCGCCGAGGCGGGCAAGGCGATCGGCATCGCCGGCATGGACATCTACCAGGCGGCCGAGACCCTCAAGGTGCCGGCGATCAACATCAACGCGGCGGCGGGACAGGTCTGGGGCGTGGTCCTGCTGCGCTACGTCGTGGAGCTGGAGCCGGTCGCCTCGGCCTCCAGCGAGGAGCTGATCGAGCTGCTCACCCCGACCATCCAGCGCTACCTGGGCTGACCCGGCACCCGCCGGCCCGCCCCGGCGCCGGCGCGGCAGGTGCGCAACGCGCGCCAGAGCGGTGAGCATGCCGCCACCGCGCTGCCGCGCACGCCGGCACGGCAGCATGCGCGCCTGCACGGCGGCCGGCCTGCCGTGCCCGCACGGCAGGTTGCGCGCCTGCCCGCACGGCAGTGCGCGTGCGGGACGGCGCGGCGGTGCGCGGACCGGCGCCGCGCGGAACGGGTCCCGCCGGTGATCCGCGCCGCGCGGGGCGGATCCCACTGGTGATCCCGCCCGATGATCCCCCCGGTTTTCCCGGTCCCGGGCCGTCCAGGCCCGGGGCCCGGTCCCGTCCCGGGGGCACCGCGTCCGCGGCCGCGGACAACGCCGCGGAGAACCCGGCGAACAAAGCAGTCCCGCTCTGTCACATCCGGGGGATCCGCTACGTCGTAGTGCTGAGACGGACGACACCGTCCCGCGAACGGGCGGGCGGCCGGCCGGCTCGCCGGCCCCGACCTGCGGCAAGGGGCCGGCCGGCCGGCCGCGCGGACGGATTTCTCCAGCCGCAAGATCACTCGGAGGAACTGGTTAGGTATGAGTAGCGCAGACAAGGAAGCACGAGGCGGGACGGGCGTCCTCGTCGATGCCGACCCGCGGCGCTGGACGGCGCTGGCCGTCCTGACAGCGATGCAGTTCATGCTCATGATGGACGTCACCGTCGTGAACATCGCCCTGCCCAACATCGAGGAAGACCTCGACTTCTCCGTCGGCGGCCTCGCGTGGGTGGTCAACGCCTACGTCCTGACCGCCGGCGGATTCCTGCTGCTGGGCGGACGCCTGGCCGACATGTACGGCCGCCGGCTGACCTTCATCGCCGGCGTCCTGGTCTTCGGCGTGGCCTCGGCCGTGTGCGGCGCCGCCGCCAACTCCGGCATGCTGGTCGCCGGCCGGTTCGTCCAGGGCCTGGGCGAGGCGCTCGCCGGCCCGGCGGCGCTCGGCCTGATCCCCGTCCTGTTCCGCGACGCCAAGGAACGCACCAAGGCCCTGGGCCTGTGGGGCGGCATGGCGGCCCTGGGCAGCGCCATCGGCTCGGTCGTCGGCGGCTCGCTGACCGACCTGGTCGACTGGCGGTGGATCTTCTACATCAACATCCCCATCGCGATCTTCGCGCTGATCATGGTCCCGCGGGTGATCCCGGAGAGCCGGATGGCCCGCCGCCCCGACCAGCGTGTCGACGTCGTCGGCGCGATCAGCGCCACCGGCGGTCTCGTCGCGGTCGTGTACGGCCTGCTCCAGGCCGCCGACGACCCGTGGGGCTCCGCCGACGTCCTGGCACCGCTGCTGGGCGGCCTCGCCCTGCTGGTCTTCATGGCCGTGTGGGAGTCCCGCGTCCCCGACCCGATGATCCCCCTGCGGTTCTTCACCAACCGCACCCGTGTGACGTCCAACGGCGTCAGCGTCCTCTCGCTCGCCGCCTTCTACACCTACGCCTTCCTGCTGACCCTCTACCTCCAGCAGGTCCTCGGCTACTCCCCGCTGAAGACAGGGCTGTCCTACATCCCCTTCACCCTCGCCATCGGCGTCGGCATGGGCGTGTCCACCGCGCTGATGCCCCGCATCGGCGTCAAGGCGACCCTGATCATCTCGTTCCTCGGCAGCGCCGGCGGATTCGTCGTCGCCGCCGCGGGCCTGGCCACCGACGCCTCCTTCGTCGGCGGGATCATGCCCGGACTGCTCCTGTACGGCTTCTTCAACGCCGTCGGCTACCCGGCCCTCACCAACGGCGCGCTGCACCAGGTCACCGGCCAGGACGCGGGCCTGGGCTCCGGCGTGCAGACCGCGATGCAGCAGGTCGGCGCCTCGCTCGGCCTGGCCACCCTGGTCCCGCTCGCCCTGCGCTACGTCAACGACCACGTCGCCGACGGAACCCTCCCGCAGATCGCGCAGACCGACGGCTACGCCCTGGCCCTGCGCGCCGCGGCCGGCGTCCTGGTCGTCGCGGCCGTCCTGGTCCTGGTGCTGATGGACAAGGTGGACTCCAAGCCGCGCGACGCGGTCGCCGAAGCCACCAGCGGGGCGGCGGCCGAAGCCGAAGCCACCCCGACCCGCACCGGCTCCTGAACGGCACCTGAACGGGCACACCTGTACCGCCCCCGGCCGGCTCCGGGGGCGGTCCGCCCGTCCCCGGAGCCGCCCGCGCACCCCGGCTCGAGGCCACCGCCGGCAGCGGACGCGGCCTCAGCAGCCCCGCACGGCAACGGACATGGGCCAACGCCACCCCCGGCCGGGCCGCCATCGCGCCGCAGGCCGCGGCGGACTTCGGCCTCATCCGCCCCGCACACGGCCGGACTTGGCCCGAGCACGTCCGGCGGGACGGCCGCCGACCCGAGGGAAAACGCAGCCTCGCCCCCCTCGCGTCCCGCTCCGGTACGGCACCCGCCCGGGCGGCCCGCCCCCCCGCACCTTTGGCTGACGTAACGTCATTCTTATTGCCTCAAGACTGACTTGAGGCGGAACGCGCACCTGTGCGAGCCGTCGCCCGCGCCGCCGTCCCCGTAACGCATGATCCCTTTCCGGGGTGACCTGCGTCACTGTGAGGGGCTCTTGGCGGGGGGACGCCGCCCGTGTCACTATTCCCGGGCGTCACCCCTGCCCGGAAGTCGCTCCGGGGCAGCGGACGGTGCCGCATCCGCCGCCTTCGCCGGCGAGAACCACTGAACGCCCGAACGGCGCAGCCTCCTGTCTTCCCCCTCGGCCCGCCCGCATGCCCGGGCGCCCCGCGGGGGACCCACACCCGCACCGCACCGCACCGCGCCGCGCCCGCCCGGCCGGACAGCCCGCCCCGCGTCCCGCCCCCGAGCCCGCCCGCACCCCGGACCTGCTCCCACCGCGCTCGCGCGAACCGCCGTCCCCGGCCGGCCTGGCCGACGCCGCACCGCAGTGGCGCAGCCCGCCTGCGCAGGCCCACCCGCACCGCAGCGGCGCAGCCCGCCTGCGCGGACTCACCGCACCGCAGTGACGCAGCCCGCCTGCGCGGGCCCGCCGCACCGCACCAGCACAGCTCGCCGGTGTGCCCGGCCGCCCCGCGGCCGTACGGGCCGCCGGTCCGTCGGCATGCCCGGCCGTACCGCGGAACGCGTCCCCGCTCTTCCCGACCCGTTCTGCTCCGTCCCGCTCCGTCCCGCTCCGTTTCGTCCGTCCGAAAGGCAGGCGTGCGCATGGCTGACCAGATCGCCGCACCGACCCCCAGCGGTGAGCCGCAGCGCCGGCCCCCGCTTCCCTCGCTGACCGGACTGAGGTTCCTGGCGGCCCTGCTGGTGTTCCTCACCCACAGCCTGATGCTCGGCAACCCGGTGCGGCCGACCGCGCCGCCCAGCCTCTTCGCCGACATGGACCTGGCGAAATCACTGTCCGACTTCTTCCTGCCCGCCGGACCCATCGGCGTGTCCTTCTTCTTCGTCCTCAGCGGCTTCGTCCTGACCTGGTCCACCAGCCCCACCGACCCGGCCACGGCGTTCTGGCGGCGCCGCGCACTGAAGATCTACCCCAACCACATCGTCACCTGGGCCCTGTGCATGTGGCTGTTCGCCTCCTCCACCCCGCTGCACGCCTGGCTGGCCAACCTCTCCCTGGTCCACGCCTTCAGCAACCGGCCCGACACCGTGCAGAGCGTCAACTTCCCCTCCTGGTCGCTGTGTTCCGAGGTCCTCTTCTACGCCCTGTTCCCCCTGTTCATCCTCGGGGTGCGGCGCATCGCCGAACGCAGGCTGTGGCTGTACGCCGCCGCGGCGGTCGCCGGCGTGGCGGGCGTGGCCCTGGCGACACGGTTCATCCCCCGCGGCATGGACATCCCCGGATACGACCTGCCGCTGAACCAGCAGTGGTTCAGCTACGCGTTCCCGCCGCCGCGCCTGTTCGAGTTCGTGCTCGGCATGATCCTGGCCCGCATCGTCGCCGCCGGCCGCTGGCCGCGCATCGGCCTGCTGCCGTCGGCCGCCGCCTTCGCCGCCGGCTACTGGGCCGCCCTGGCCGCCCCCGACCCCTACGACTTCAGCCTCACCACGATCATCCCGATCGGCATGATCATCTGCGCCGCCGCCACCGCGGACCTGCGCGGCGAACGCGGCTGGCTGGCCGGCCGGACCATGGTGTGGCTGGGCAGCGTCTCCTTCGCCTTCTACCTCCTCCAGGCCCTGGTGATCTTCTACGGCCGGCCCGAGGTCCTGGGCAGCCGCACCTTCGACCTCCTCCCGGGCCTCGGCCTGCTCCTGGCACTGCTCGCGGTGAACCTGCTGGCCGCCTGGCTGCTCTACACCCTGGTGGAGAACCCGGTGATGAAGCGCTGGAGCCGCAGCAGGAAGCCCCGGCCCCCGCAGCCCGCACCCGCCGGCACCGCGCCGGTACCGGCCGGCGAAGCCGTCTGACCCGCCCGCCCGTGCGCCCCGGCGCCCGCACCCCCTCGGTGCGGGCCGCGGGGCCTTCGGCCCGTCAGGGCTGCCCGGATCCGATGTCCCGCTCCACCGCCTTCCAGAACTGGACCGTGCGATCTCCATGCAGAACCGACAAGGGGAGCTGAGTGCGTTGACCCTACCGACCTCAGCGGAGGGGGTGTCAGAAAACCACCGGGCACGCTCGGTCGGGATCGGCCGCGCCCACGCCAAGGCCATTCTGCTGGGCGAACACGCGGTCGTGTACGGAGCCCCCGCGCTCGCCCTGCCCGTTCCGCAGCTGACCGTCACGGCGAGCGCCGGATGGTCCTCCCGCGCTCCCGGCGAACCGGGCGGAGTGTCCTTCACCATGACCGGCTCGCCGTCACGGCCGATGATGACGCAGGCCTCCGACAGCCTGAGCCGGCTGACCGCCGAGTTCAAGACGGCCATGGACGTCACCGACAGCCCGCACCTCGACGTGATCATCGACGGCGCCATCCCGCACGGCCGCGGCCTGGGCTCCAGCGCGGCCTGCGCCCGCGCGGTCGTCCTCGCCCTGGCCGACCTCTTCGGCCGCGACCTGAGCGAGAGCACCGCCTTCGACCTGGTGCAGACGGCCGAGAACGTCGCCCACGGCCGCTCCAGCGGCGTCGACGCCCGCACCGTCGGCGCGAGCGCCCCGCTGCTGTTCCAGGCCGGCCGCGCCAGCGAACTGGGCATCGGCTGCGACGGCCTGTTCATCATCGCCGACAGCGGCGTCGTGGGCCGCACCAAGGACGCCGTCGAACTGCTGCGGGAGGGCTTCCAGCGCCACCTCGGAGCACAGGACCGCTTCGTGCAGCGCGCCACCCGCCTCACCGACGAGGCCCGCACCGCCCTCGCCGGCGGCCGGCCGCGAGAACTCGGCGCCCGCCTGACGGACTACCACGACCTGCTGCGCGCGGCCGGCCTGAGCACCAACCGGATCGACACCCTCGTCGAGGCCGCGCTGACGGCCGGCAGCCTCGGAGCCAAGATCACCGGCGGCGGCCTGGGCGGCTGCGTGATCGCCCTGACCGAGCCGGTGCAGGCACGCGAGGTCACCGCCCGCCTCCACGAGGCCGGCGCCGTGCAGACCTGGGTTGTACCGCTGAGGGGACTTGCCGACCATGCGCGCTGACCACCACCTCGCCCCGCCGGCCGCCGCACCGCGACCGCACCCCGGCGGCCAGGAACACGCCACCGCCGTCGCCCACCCGAACATCGCCCTGATCAAGTACTGGGGCAAGCGCGACGAACGGCTCGTCCTGCCCCGCGTCGACAGCCTGTCGATGACCCTGGACATCTTCCCCACCACCACCCGCGTCCGTCTCACTCCCGAAGCCGGCCACGACACCCTCACCCTGGGCGGCCGGCCCGCCCAGGGCGAGACCCTGCGCCGCGTCAGCGCCTTCCTTGACCTGGTACGGCAACAGGCCGGCCGCCCCGAACACGCCGCCGTGGACAGCCACAACACCGTCCCCACCGGCGCGGGACTCGCCTCCTCCGCGAGCGGCTTCGCCGCCCTCGCCGTCGCCGCCGCGGCCGCCTACGGCCTGCGCCTGGACGCCACCGCCCACTCCCGCCTGGCCCGCCGCGGCTCCGGCTCCGCCTCCCGGTCGATCTTCGCCGGCTTCGCCCAGTGGCACGCCGGCCCGCCCACCGCCGACGAAGACGAGGCCGACCTCGCCTCCTACGCCGAACCGGTACCCGCCGCGGGCCTGGACCCCGCCCTGGTCATCGCCGTCGTCAACGCCGGCCCCAAGGCCGTCTCCAGCCGGGAGGCCATGCGCCGCACCCTGGACACCTCCCCGCTGTACGAGCCGTGGGCCCGCTCCAGCGCGGACGACCTGCGCGAGATGCGCGCCGCGCTGCGCCGCGCCGACCTCGAGGCGGTGGGGGAGATCGCCGAACGCAACGCGCTCGGCATGCACGCCACGATGCTGGCCGCCCGCCCCGCCGTGCGCTACCTCGCGCCGGCCACGCTCACCGTCCTGGACGGCGTGCTCCAGCTGCGCAAGGACGGCGTCCGCGCCTACGCCACCATGGACGCCGGGCCCAACGTGAAGGTGCTCTGCCCGCGCGCGGACGCCGAACGGGTGGCCCGCACGCTCCGCGCCGCCGTCCCCGACGGCTCGGTCCTCGTCGCCCGGCCCGGCCCGGCCGCCCGCCTGCTGCCGGGGGAGCGGTGATGACCGGACGCCCCACCGTCGTGCGGCGCGCCCCGGGCAAGCTGTTCATCGCCGGCGAGTACGCGGTCGTCGACCCCGGCAACCCGGCGGTCCTGGTCGCCGTCGACCGCTACGTCACCGTCACCGTCTCCCACCTGCCCGGCACCACGGTGGAGATCACCTCCGACCTCGGCCCCCGCGCCCGCCTGCACTGGCAGGACACCCGGCTCACCCCCCACGACGACCCCGACGGCCCCGACAACGCCGACGGCGCCGACGGTTCCGGCGGCTCCGGCGGGGGCGGGGTGCCGGCCGGGCTGGCGTACGTGGTGTCGGCGGCCCAGACCGTGGCCCGGCTGCTGGCCGAACGCGGCCTGCCCCTGCCGGGGTTCCGCCTCAGCGTCGACAGCCGGCTGCACGACAACGGCACCAAGTACGGCCTGGGCTCCAGCGGCGCGGTCACCGTCGCCGCCGTCGACGCCGTCAGCGCCTTCTGCGGACTGCGGCTGCCGCCCGAGACCCGCTACCGCCTCGCCGTCCTGGCCACCGCCCGCATCGACCCCCGCGCCTCCTGCGGCGACCTCGCCGCCAGCACCTGGGGCGGCTGGATCGCCTACCGGGCACCCGACCGCGCCGCCGTACGCGACCTCGCCGCCCGCCACGGCGTCCACGAGGCACTGCGCGCACCCTGGCCCCAGTTCGCGGTACGCCGCCTGCCGGCCCCCGCGGGCCTGTCACTGGAGGTCGGCTGGAGCGGCAGCCCCGCCTCCACCACCGCCCTCGTCTCCGGCCTGGACCGGCGGGCCTGGCACGGCAGCGACTCCCACCGCGCGTTCGTCGCGGCCACCACCGACTGCGTACGCGCCTGCGTCACCGCACTCGACCACCAAGACCCCCACGGCCTGCTCAAACAGATCCGGCGGGCCCGCCGCGAACTGGCCCGCCTGGACGACGAGATCGGCCTGGGAATCTTCACGCCCCGCCTCACAGCGCTGTGCGACGCAGCGGAAGCCGCCGGCGGCGCGGCCAAGCCCTCCGGGGCCGGCGGCGGCGACTGCGGCATCGCCCTGCTGGACGCCGACGCCCCGCGGGACATCGAACACGTGCGGGAACGGTGGGCCGCGGCCGGGGTGCTGCCCCTGCCTCTCCGTCCCGCCGCGGAAGGGAACGAAAAACAATGATCGGACAACGCAAGGACGACCACGTCCGGCTCGCCGTCGACCAGCAGCGCGAGCACAGCGGACACAACCAGTTCGACGAGGTGTCGTTCGTCCACCACGCCCTGGCCGGCATCGACCGCCCGGACGTGTCCCTGGCCACGGCCTTCGCCGGCATCTCCTGGCCGGTACCCCTCTACATCAACGCGATGACCGGCGGCAGCGAGAACACCGGCCTCATCAACCGCGACCTGGCCACCGCCGCCCGCGAGACCGGCGTGCCCATCGCCTCGGGATCCATGAGCGCCTACTTCAAGGACCCCTCCTGCGCCGGCACCTTCAGCGTGCTGCGCGAGCACAACCCCGACGGGTTCGTCATCGCCAACATCAACGCCACCGTCTCCGCCGAACACGCCCGGCGCGCCGTCGACCTGCTGCGCGCCGACGCCCTCCAGATCCACGTCAACACCGTGCAGGAAACGGTGATGCCGGAAGGGGACCGCTCGTTCTCCGCCTGGCCCGGACAGATCGAGAAGATCGCCGCGGCCGTCGACGTCCCCGTGATCGTCAAGGAGGTCGGCTTCGGACTCAGCCGCGAGAGCGTGCTGACCCTGAAGGAACTGGGCGTCGCGGTCGCCGACCTCGGCGGCCGCGGCGGCACCGACTTCGCCGCGATCGAGAACGGCCGCCGCCGCCTCGGCGACTACGCCTACCTCTACGGCTGGGGCCAGTCCACCGCCGCCTGCCTCCTGGACGCGGCCGACACCGGCCTGCCCGTCCTGGCCTCCGGCGGGGTCCGCAACCCCCTCGACGTCGCCCGCGCCCTGGCCCTGGGCGCCCGCGCGGTCGGCGCCTCCGGAGGATTCCTGCGCACCCTCCTCGACGGCGGCGTCTCCGCGCTCGTCGCACAGATCTCCACCTGGCTGGACCAGCTGGCCGCACTCCAGACGATGCTCGGCGCACGCACCCCGGCCGACCTGACGCACTGCGACGTGCTCATCCACGGCGAGCTGCGCGCCTTCTGCGCCGACCGCGGCATCGACACCCGGCCGCTGGCCCGGCGCTCCGGCAGCCACGACGCCCTCCACGAGATGACGGGAACCACACGATGACCGAGGCGCACGCGATCGCCGGGGTCCCGATGCGCTGGGTGGGACCCCTGCGCATCTCGGGCAACGTCACCACCACCGAGACCCACGTCCCGCTGGCCACCTACGAGTCGCCGCTGTGGCCCTCCGTCGGCCGCGGCGCGAAAGTCTCCATGCTGGCCGAGCAGGGCATCGTCGCCACCCTCGTCGACGAGCGGATGACCCGCTCGGTCCTCGTCGAGGCCACCGACGCACAGACCGCCCTCACCGCCGCGCGCACCATCGACGCCCGCATCGGCGAACTGCGCGAACTCGTGCGCACCTCCAGCAGGTTCGCCGAACTCATCGGCATCCGCCACGAGATCAACGCCAACCTGCTCTTCATCCGCTTCGAGTTCTCCACCGGCGACGCCTCCGGCCACAACATGGCCACCCTCGCCTCCGACCTCCTGCTCGGCCACCTGCTCGAGACGATCCCCGGCATCTCCTACGGATCGATCTCCGGGAACTACTGCACGGACAAGAAGGCCACCGCCATCAACGGCATCCTGGGCCGCGGCAAGAACGTCGTCACCGAACTCCTCGTCCCGCGCACCGTCGTCGAGGACGTCCTGCACACCACGGCCGCCAAGATAGCCGAGCTCAACCTGCGCAAGAACCTCCTGGGCACCCTCCTGGCCGGCGGCATCCGCTCGGCCAACGCCCACTTCGCCAACATGCTCCTGGGCTTCTACCTGGCCACCGGCCAGGACGCCGCCAACATCGTCGAGGGATCCCAGGGCGTCGTCATGACCGAGGACCGCGACGGCGACCTCTACTTCGCCTGCACCCTGCCCAACCTGATCGTGGGCACCGTCGGCAACGGCAAGGGACTCGCCTTCGTCGACACCAACCTCGCCCGCCTGGGCTGCCGGGCCGACCGCGCCCCCGGGGAGAACGCCCGCCGCCTCGCCGTCATCGCCGCCGCCACCGTGCTGTGCGGCGAACTCTCCCTCCTCGCCGCCCAGACCAACCCGGGCGAACTCATGCGCGCGCACGTCCAGCTGGAACGCGACAACAAGACAGCAAAGGTCGGTGTATAGGAAATGGCCAGCGCTTCCGCCGTAGGAATCCACGATCTGTCGTTCGCCACCACCGAGTTCGTCCTGCCGCACACCGAACTCGCCGCCCACAACGGCACCGACATCGGCAAGTACCACCTGGGCATCGGCCAGCGGTCGATGAGCGTGCCCGCCGCCGACGAGGACATCGTCACCCTGGGCGCCGCGGCCGCCGCGCCCCTGATCGCCCGGCACGGCAGCGACGGCATCCGGACGGTCATCTTCGCCACCGAGTCCTCGATCGACCAGGCCAAAGCGGCCGGCGTGTACGTGCACTCCCTGCTCGGCCTGCCCTCGGCCACCCGCGTCGTCGAACTCAAGCAGGCCTGCTACGGGGCCACCGCCGCCCTCCAGTTCGCCATCGGCCTGGTCCACCGCGACCCCGCCCAGCGCGTCCTGGTCATCGCCGGCGACGTCTCCAAGTACGACCTGGACAGCCCCGGCGAAGCCACCCAGGGCGCGGCCGCCGTCGCCCTGCTGGTCGGCGCCGACCCCGCCCTGGTACGCATCGAGGAACCGTCGGGCGTGTTCACCGCCGACGTCATGGACTTCTGGCGGCCCAACTACCGCGAGGCCGCCCTCGTCGACGGCCAGGAGTCCATCACCGCCTACCTCCAGGCGGTGGAAGGCACCTGGAAGGACTACGTCGAGCAAGGCGGCCGCAAACTCGACGAGTTCGCCGCCTTCTGCTACCACCAGCCGTTCACGAAGATGGCCTACAAGGCCCACCGCCACCTGCTGAACAGCAACGGCCACGACACCGACGAGGCCAGGGTCGCCCGCGACATCGCGCAGACCACCGCCTACAACACCGTCATCGGCAACAGCTACACCGCCTCGGTCTACCTGGCCCTGGCCTCCCTCCTGGACCACGCCGACGACCTCAGCGGACAGGCGGTGGCCTTCCTCAGCTACGGTTCCGGCAGCGTCGCGGAGTTCTTCGCCGGGACCGTCGTCCCCGGCTACCGCGCCCACCTGCGCACCCAGGAACACCGCGAAGCCGTCGAGCGCCGCGAGAGCCTCGACTACGCCCGCTACCGCGCACTGCACCAGCGCTCCTTCCCCGCCGACGGCGGCGACCACCCCACCCCCGCCCAGACCACCGGCCCCTACCGGCTGGCAGCCCTGCGCGCCCACAAGCGCATCTACGAAACCCGCTGACCCCACCACCGCGGTGCCGCTGCCCCGGCGCAGCCTCACCGGCAGCGGGCGCAGCCTCACCGGCAGCGGGCGCAGCCTCACCGGCAGCGGGCAGCGGGCAGCGGGCAGTCGGCACCGGCAGCCGGTACCCGTACCGGGACAGCCACACCGGCACAGCCCTACCGGTACCGGAAACCGGCAACCGCCACACCGGCACCGGCTCCCGGTACCCGTACCGGGACAGCCACACCGTCCCGGCACGGATACCGGCCACCGGTGCCAGTACCCGTGCCGGTGCCAGTGCCAGTGCCGGTGCCGGTGTCGGTGCCGGCGCTGACACCGACACGGCACCGGCCCGACCACGGCCGCCCCGGCCCCGCCCCCACGCACCCGCGCGAGGGCGGGCCGACCGCATCACCGCCAGGACGGCCGCCACGCCCCCCCGGGGGGAGCCCGAATCGCCGTACCCGGAGGCCGCCACACCCGCCGGGGGTCCGGCCCGCCGCCCTGGAAGGCGCCCCGCAGCGCCCCCGGGGCCGGCCCGCCGCCTTGGGGGACCGCCGCCCGGAGGGTGCGGCGGCCACCGCACCGCACGCACCCGTGAACGACTAAGCGGCAGCCCGCGCGGGCTGCCCCGCCGACCGGACGGTCACGGCCGCGCACCCGCCGGCCGGCCGCACAGCCGGCACACCCACAACGCACCACCACCACAGTGAGGGGAGGGCAGGCGCATGACCGACACAGCGATCCTCGGCACCGGTGCCTTTGTGCCGGACCGGGTTGTCTCCAACGACGAGGTCGGCGCGGCGGCCGCGGTCGACGACGCCTGGGTCATCCGCAAGACCGCGATCCGCGAACGCCGCTGGGCCGCCGCCGACCAGGCCACCTCCGACCTGGCCACGGCCGCCGGACGGGCCGCGCTGGAGTCGGCCGGCATCACCGCCGACCAGCTCACCGTGATCGTGGTCGCCACCTCCACCCCCGACCGGCCCCAGCCGCCCACCGCCGCCTACGTCCAGCACCACCTCGGCGCCACCGACGCCGCCGCCTTCGACCTCAACGCCGTCTGCTCCGGCGAGGTCTTCGCGCTCACCGCCGTCGAGGGCGTCCTCGCCCGCCGCGGCGGCCACGCCCTGGTCATCGGCGCGGACGTCTACTCCCGCATCCTGGACCCCCACGACCGCAGGACCGTCGTCCTGTTCGGCGACGGCGCGGGCGCGATGGTACTGGGCCGCACCGGCCACGGCGCCCGCATCCGGCACGCCGCCCACCACACCTTCGGTGAACTGGCGCACCTGATCCAGGTACCCGGCGGCGGTAGCAGACTGCCCCTGGACCAGCACACCCTCGACGCCGGCCGGCAGTACTTCACGATGGACGGCCGCGCCGTACGCAGCTTCGTCGAGGACCGCCTGCCGCCGCTGACCAAGCAGTTCCTGCACGAAGCCGGCGTCGCCCCCGACGACATCAGCCACTTCGTCCCGCACCAGGCCAACGGCGTCATGCTCGACACCGTCTTCGCCGAACTGGCCCTGTCCCGCGCCACCATGCACCTGACGCTGACCCGCTACGGCAACACCGGCGCCGCCTCCATCCCGATCACCCTGGACGAAGCCGCCCGCCAGGGCGCCTTCCGCCCGGGCGAGCTGATCCTCCTCGCCGGCTTCGGCGGAGGCATGGCGGCCGGGTTCGCGCTGCTCGAGTGGTGAAGGGGGCCACAGGCGTCCCCCACAACCCCGCCGGCCCCGCACCCAGCGGCCCTCGCTCTGTTGCTCGACATCGGCAGAAACAGGAAACATGACAACGAGACATCGCTCCGTGTGCGTGATCGGCGCCGGACCGCGCGGACTCTCGGTTCTCGAGCGGCTGTGCGCCAACCTCCGCTCACAGCCCGAGAACAGCACCCTCCACCTTCACATCGTCGACCCCTACCCGCCCGGCCCCGGCAAGGTGTGGCGCACCGACCAGTCCCGCCACCTGCTCATGAACACCGTGGCCGGACAGATATCGGTGTTCACCGACGCCAGCGTGGACCTGCGCGGCCCCCTGGAGCCCGGCCCCAGCCTGCACGAATGGGCCCTCGCCCTCGTCGCCGGCGCGTTCGGCGACGACCACCCCGCCGAAGCCCTCGCCGAGGCCCGCCGCCTCGACTCCGACACCTACCCCACCCGCGCCTTCTACGGCCGCTACCTGCGCTGGGCCTACCAGCGCGTCATCGACGCCGCCCCCGCCGCACTGACCGTCAGCACCCACCCCCGCCTCGCCGTCGCCCTCGACGACGACCCCGACACCGGGGACCTGGCACTCCAGCGGGTGACCCTCGACGACGGCACCGTCCTGGACGGCCTGGACGCGGTCATCCTGTGCCAGGGACACCTCCCGGTCCGCGCGGACAGCGCCGAACGCGACTTCGCCGCCCGGGCCCGCCAGGCCGGACTGCTCTACATCGCGCCCGCCAACCCCGCCGACGTCGACCTGGACGTCCTGCCCCCCGCCGCCCCCGTCCTGCTGCGCGGCCTCGGCCTGAACTTCTTCGACCACCTCACCGAACTCACCGCCGGCCGCGGCGGCACCTTCTCCCGCGTCAGCGGCCGCCTCGTCTACCACCCCGCCGGAGCCGAACCGCAGATCTACGCCGCCTCCCGGCGCGGCGTGCCCTACCAGGCCCGCGGCGAGAACGAGAAAGGCCCCCACGGCCGCCACGAACCGCTCCTGCTCACCGCCGAGACCATCGCCCGCCTGCGCCGCACCCACGCCGGCACCGGCCTGGACTTCAGGACCCAGCTGTGGCCGCTGATCTCCCGCGAGGTCGAGGCCGTCTACTACCGCACCCTGCTCATCTCCCGCGGCTACACCCGCGAGGCCCAGCAGTTCCAGGACGACTACCTGGCCGCCGGATTCCACCAGCAGCACACCGACGCCGTCATCGCCGCCTACGGCATCGGCGAGAAGGACCGCTGGGACTGGGAACTCATCGCCCGCCCCTGGCGCGACCGCGAGTTCACCGGCCCCGACGACTTCACCGGCTGGCTCCTGGACCACCTGCGCGAAGACGTCGCCGAAGCCCACTGCGGCAACGTCAGCGGCCCCCTCAAGGCCGCCCTCGACGTCCTGCGCGACCTGCGCAACGAGATCCGCCTCGCCGTCGACCACGGCGGCCTGCACGGCGACTCCTACCGCAGCGACCTGGACAACTGGTACACCCCGCTCAACGCCTACCTCTCCATCGGCCCGCCCGCCCGGCGCGTCGAGGAGATGATCGCGCTGATCGAGGCCGGCGTCCTGCACGTCGTCGGCCCGGCCGTCCAGGTCCACCCCGGCCCCACCGGATACACCGTCCACTCACCCCTGGTGCCCGGCTCCACCGTGCGGGTGGACGCCCTCGTCGAGGCCCGCCTGCCCGAGATCACCCTCAGCCGCACCGCCGACCCCCTCCTCCAGCACCTGCTGGCCACCGGCCAGTGCACCGCCTACCGCATCCGCACCCGCCCGGCCGGCAGCCACCAGACCGACGGACTGGCCGTCACCCCGCGCCCGTTCCGCCTCATCGACGCCGCCGGACGGCCCCACCCGCGCCGGTTCGCCTTCGGCGTGCCCACCGAATCGGTGCACTGGGTGACCGCCGCGGGCATCCGCCCCGGCGTCAACTCCGTCACCCTCACCGACTCCGACGCCATCGCCCGCGCCGCCCTCGTCTGCGCCGGCGCCGTCCTGCCCGGCACGGGGGAGCACACCGCCACCGACGGCGGCCCGGCCCCCGCGCATCCACACCAAGGACTCACCCATGTCCACTGACACCACCCGCACCGCGGACACCGCCGCAGACGCAGGCGCAGATGCGTCCGCCGCCGTGACGCAGCCGGACTCCGGTCTGCTGGACTCCGGTCTGCTCGCGCCGGTCTGGGCGGGCACCCCCGCCGCGGCCGCGGTGTCCGACGGGGCGTGGCTCCAGGCCATGCTGGACGCCGAGGCGGCACTGAGCCGGGCGCAGGCCCGGCTCGGCACCGTGCCCGCGGGCGCCGCCCGGGTGATCACCGCCTCGGCGCGCGCCGAGGACCTGGACCTGCTCTCCCTGGCCCGCCAGGCCCGCGAGTCCGCCAACCCGGTGGTGGCGCTGGTACGGGAGTTCACCGCACTGGTCGCGGCCCGCGACCCGCAGGCCGCCGCCTTCGTGCACCGCGGCTCCACCAGCCAGGACATCCTCGACACGGCGAGCATCCTGGTGGCCCACCGCACCCTGCGCCTGATCCGCGCCGACCTGGCCCGGGTCGAACAGGCACTGGCCGCCCTCGCCGCGGAGCACCGCGACACACTGATGGCGGGCCGCACCCTGGCCCTGCACGCGGTCCCGACGACCTTCGGCCTCAAGGCGGCCGGCTGGCGCCACCTCGTCCTGGACGCGATCGGCAAACTCGACGACCTCGGCGCCCGCGGACTGCCCGTCCAGCTCGGCGGCGCCGCCGGCACCCTGGCCGGCTACCTCCAGCACGCGCCCGGCGCCGACCCCGCCGCCTACGTCACCGAGCTGACCGAGGCGTTCGCGGCCGAACTCGGCCTGAGCGCCCCCCTGATGCCCTGGCACGTGCTGCGCACCCCGGTGGTGGACGTGGCCACCACGGCCGCGTTCGTGTGCGGCGCCCTCGGCAAGATCGCCGTCGACGTGCTCAGCCTGACCCGCACCGAGACCGCCGAGGTGCACGAGCCGGCGCCCGGCGGCCGCGGCGCGTCCTCGGCCATGCCCCACAAACGCAACCCCGTGCTCGCGACCGCCGTCCGCTCCGCCGCCCTCCAGGCACCCCAGCTCGCCGCGACCGTCCTGGCCTGCATGCCCAGCGAGGACGAACGCTCCGCCGGCGCCTGGCACGCCGAATGGGAACCCCTGCGCGCCCTGCTGCGGCTGGCCGGGGGAGCGGCCCACCAGGCGGTCGAACTGACCGGACAGCTGTCGGTGGACCCGCGCCGCATGCACGCCAACACCGCGCTCACGGCAGGGCAGATCGTCTCCGAACGGGTCGCCGCCGTCCTGGCCCCGCTGCTGGGCAAGACCGAGGCACGCCGGCTGCTCAACGAGGCCTCGGCCCGCTCGGCGCGCACCGGCGAGGCCCTCGCCGACCTCCTCGCCCGCGACGGCCGGGCAGCCGCCGCCCTCGGCGCGAGCGCGCTCGGCGACCTGTTCGACCCGCGGGCCTACACCGGAGCCGCCGGCGCACTGACCGACCGCGCCCTGACCCGGCGGCTGCCGCCCGCGGACAGCGTTTGACGGCCCGCCGTCCGTGGACAGCGCCTAACGGCCCGCCGTCCCCGGCCGGGCCGCCGGCCGACCGGCCACCGGCCACGGCTCACCGGGCATCGGTCGTACGACGACGCCGTCCCGGGACGCCCGCAGCCCGCAGCCCGCGTGGCCGTGCCCGCAGATACCCCGCCGACCTGCGTGCACATCACGGACCCGGGTGCCTGCCTGTGCGGCGACGGCGTCGTCGGCGTCGTCGGCAACGGCGTCAGGGTCAGGGTCAGGGGCGGCGGCGCAGCGCGATCTGCGTGAGCTCGTCGATGTCGAACTCCGAGCGCCCCGGCGTGCCGTAGCGGGTGATCTTCCCGCGGCTCACCCACTTGCGGATGGTCGCCTCGGACACCCCCGCCGCCAGGGCGGCCACATTGGTGGGAACGAGACGGTGACGCGGCGGTCTGGTCATGCGCTGACCGCCTTGCGCCGCCGCTCCATCAGCGGCCGCAGAGTGATCCACTCGTGCATGTCCCAGGTGTGCCCGGACGAGCAGCCGATGCTGCCCCTTCCCGCGGCCGGGACGCTCTGCGACGACGTGCTGATCGTTCCCGGGCAGTTGTCCACGAAGCAATCCGTGATGAGGGCGCGGAAATCCCCGGGACCCGGATCGACGGTGCACAGCAGTTCAGCCCGCAGCGCCTCCATCTCGTCCGCGAAGTCGGCGGCCGCCGGCTGGGCCGTGAGCCACTCCAGATGGGTCAGCAGAAACCGCGCCATCTGGGCGACACCGCGCTGCGGGGCGGCTTTTCCGAGTTTTTCCGCAACGAATCCCGACCACGACTCGAGAATGGCGAGGATGTTGTGCCGGGCGTCGAGTGCCGTCAGGTTCAGATGATCCCTGCTGCGGCTCCCGGACACCTTCGTCTGGCTCAGCCGCCTGGATATGGGGGATACGTTGTGCAGACTCTCCTGGTACAGCCCGGGAAGCGTGCGCAGGCTGCCCTCCACCTGCCTGATACACGGGACGCAGAGGACGGACCCGGCGGCCGCGCGGAGTGCTGGGGTGTGGTCCTGGGGGCATGCGTGAAACTCCATGAATCTCCTTCATGAGGTGGCTCGCCCTGCGACCGGCACGGATCCGTCACTTCACCGTGCTGATCGCTGTATTCGATGTCGGATCGGTGACCCTCAACAAAAAAAGGGGGGTGCCGCTGCCGGATCCCGCGCCGGGACCCGCGGAAAGGGAAAACCGCGGTGATGACCGGATGGTCTGCGCCGGTGAATTCCGGCAGAGAGTGCGGATCCGGCCCGGCGGGTACCGGCTTCGATGTATTCAGTGTTCAGCGGACTGAGCACGTCATGTGCGTTCCGACCCCCCGATTGCTGCCCAGAGGTAACTATGGGTGCACTGGGGAGACTTCCATGGCGCAAATGAGGGTGTCAACGCGCACCATTCGCAATCGATCGCCCCTAAAGGGGAACTCCAGGCTCGCCCCGCACCCACCCCGCCGGGCGCCCCACACCCACCCCGCAGCCGCCTTGCCGGGCGTCCCGCACCTGCCCCGCCGGGCGTCCTCTTGCCCGCCCCGCGGGCTGCCTGCCGACTGTCCCGCAGTCGCCCCGCCGGGCGTCCCGCGGGCGCTTCGCAGCCGTTCCGTACCCGCCTCGTCGGGCGTTCCGCAGCCGTTCCCGTACCCGCCTCGCACCGGGCCCGAGCCCGACCTCCCGCCCCCGCTTCCGGCTCCCGGCCGCGGGCCGCCGCCCTGCGCGGCCCGCGGCCTGACCCCGGGCGGGGGAGCTCCCGCGACGTCACCCCGGTGCCCGCCACCGGCGCCCGTACACCTACCTGAGGAGACCCGTGTGACTACGGACCTGACCACCCGGTCCGGCCCCGAGGCCGCCGCCCGCCGCACCAGCAGCGACCTGCTGGAGCGCGTCGAGGACCGGCTGCGCTCCTTCCTCGCGGCCGAGCGCGAGGAGTGGGCCGAAGTGAACGAACGGGCGGTCGTCGCCATCGACGCGCTGTCGGAACTGACCGCGTCGGGCGGCAAACGCATCCGTCCGGCCTTCTGCATCGCCGGCTACCTCGCCGCGGGCGGCGACCCGGACGACCCCGGGATCGTCGAGGCCGCCGCGGCCCTGGAGATGCTGCACATCTCCGCCCTCATCCACGACGACGTCCTGGACGACTCCGACACACGCCGCGGCCTGCCCACCGTCCACGCCAAGCACACCGCGCTGCACGCCGGCCGCGGATGGCAGGGGGAGTCACGCCGCTTCGGCGAGGGCGTCGCCCTCCTCGTCGGCGACCTGGCGCTGGTCTACTCGGACGAGCTGATGTCCGGGGCCCCGCGCACGGCCGTCGCCGAATGGCACAAGCTGCGCTCGGAAGTGATGATCGGCCAGTACATGGACGTCGCCGCGGCCGCCGAGTTCTCCGTCGATCCCGAGCTCTCGCGCTGGATCGCCCTGATCAAGTCCGGCCGCTACACCATCCACCGCCCCCTGGTGGTGGGCGCGAGCGCGGCCGGGCACCGTGAACTGGCCGCCGCCTTCACCGAGTACGGCGAGGCGGTGGGCGAGGCCTTCCAGCTGCGCGACGACCTCCTGGACGCCTTCGGCGACTCCGCCGACACCGGCAAGCCCGCCGGCCTGGACTTCACCCAGCACAAGATGACGCTGCTGCTGGGCTGGGCGATGCAGCGCGACGAACACATCCACCGCCTGATCACCGAGGCCGGCCACACCCCCGACGAGGTGCGCCGCCGCCTCGTGGACACCGGCGTCCCCGACGACGTCGAACAGCACATCGCGGGCCTCGTCGAACGCGGCTGCAAGGCCATTGCCGACGCCCCCGTCCCGCAGGCATGGCGCGACGAACTGACCGCCATGGCCCACCGGGTCGCCTACCGCAACGCCTGAGTCCCGCGCTCCTCGTCCACCGCCGGGCAGGGATCCGGCTGCCGCACGCCAGCGGTCTGCGGCCGCCGGGTCCTCGACGCCCGCCGGAGCCCCCCTCGTGAATCCCTCGACCTTCGCTCGAACCCCCGCCCGGCGCCCGCCCCCGCCGATGCCGGTCCTCGAGCGCCGCCCGCCGGCCCCGGCGTCACGCATTCCACCAGGCACATCGCCCTCGGCCGGCCCCGCACGTCGGGCCGCCCGGCCGCGGACACGGCGCCCGCGGCACCGCGCCGGCGCCGCCGACCGGCCGGAACGCGCCCTGCCCCACCGGCCGCCCGCACCGCATGATGCAACCACAACGCACAGGGAGGGCCGCCCAGTTGAGTCCGCACACACGCGCAGACACAGGCGGCCACGGCCACGCCGTGGTGATCGGCTCCAGCCTCGCCGGGCTCACCGCGGCACGGGCCCTGGCCAACTTCATGGACCGGGTCACCGTCATCGAACGCGACCGGCTGCCACGCGGACCCGCCCGGCGCCGCGGCCTGCCCCAGGCACGCCACACCCACCCCCTCACCACCGCCGCCCAGCAGGGCCTGGAACAGCTCTTCCCCGGCATCGGCCAGGACCTCACCCGCGCCGGAGCGGTCCGCGTCCGCATGCCCGAGGACATGCTGGCGCTCGGCCCCGGCGGCTGGCTGCCCCGCTTCGACACGGGCCTGTCGATGCTCAGCGCCGGCCGTGACCTGACCGACTCGGTGATACGCGACCGCCTGCGCGCCGACCCCAAGGTGACCTTCCTGACCGGCCACGAGGTCGTCGCCCTGGAGGGCGGCCCCCATGACACCGTCACCGGGGTCTGGGCACGCGGCCGGGACCGGCAGGCACCCGACGGCTGGACACCGCGCCGACTGATCCCCGCCGCCTTCGTGGTGGACGCCTCCGGACGCGCCTCGCGCGCCCCCCGGTGGCTGGCCGAACTCGGCTACGCGCCACCCCCGCAGACCCTCGCCGGCACCCCCACCACCTACGCCACCGCCGAATTCACGCCCCCCGTCGGCCATGTCGCCGACTGGAAGAGCCTGCTGCTCATGGCCTCACCCGGCAACCCCCGCCAGGGCATCCTCAACCCCGTCGAGGGCGGCCGCTGGTCGGTCTCGCTCAGCAGCGGCGACGGCACCGCACCGCCCACCGACCACGAGGGCCTGCTGCGCGCCGCGGCCGCCCTGCCCCACCCCCTGCTGCACGACCTGATCGAGGCCGCCACCCCCCTCGGCCCGGTCTACAGCTGCACCAGCACCGGCAGCAGCCGCCACCACTACGAGAAACTGCGCCGCTGGCCCGACCAGTTCCTCGTCGTCGGCGACGCCCTCGTCCGCCTCGCCCCCGCCCACGGCCACGGCATGACACTCGCCGTGCAGCAGGCCCTCGTCCTGGACCACATGCTGGCCGCCCACCAGAGCGCCGTAGGCCTCGGCTACCGGCTGCGCCAGGCCCTCGCCCACCGCATCGGCCCCGCCTGGCAGGCGAGCCTGCGCAGCGCGCACACAGCCCCCGCGGACCACGGCAGGCCCACCGGCGCGCGCACCCGGCTCACCCGCCGCTACACGGCCCGGATCGCGGCCGCCGCGACCACCGACCCGCACGCCGCGACCCTGCTGCTCCAGCAGCACCAGGGCGCCGCCCCGCCCGCCGCGCCGCATCTCCGCGTCCTGCGCGCCGCACTGCGCGCCGCACCCGCCGCGGACCTGGCCGCGGTGCCGAGTCTCACCCACGGCCCGCAGGCCCGCAGGCGCCGCCCCGCCGCACCGGACACCCCCCTCACCACGGCCGCCCCGGCCCCCGCGGGCACCGCCCGGCGCACGGTACGGCCCGCCGGAACACCCGCCCAGCCGCCCGCCACCGCACCGGCACCGGCCACGGACCGGCACCGCCCCTGACCACCCCCGCCGAGCGCCAAGCGCCAAGTGCCGAGCGCCGAGCCGCAGACGGCAGGCGTTCCGGGCGGCGAGCGGAAGGCGGAAGGGCGCTTCGGGCGGCGGGCGGTGGGCGCCGAGCACCGACCGGCGGGTCCTGGCGACCGACCGGCGGGTCCTGGCGACCGACCGGCGGGTTCTGGCCGCATGGCCACCTCGCGCCGTCGCGTGCACAAACGGCCCGGTCATACGCTGCGAGGATGACGAGAGCGGAGCAACCAGCCCCCGTGCAAGTCCACTTGAACACCACCCGCCACCCGCACCCCGCCAACAGGCCTCCGAAAACAGCCCTGTTGCCCCCGGGACGGCCCGGCGCACGCCCGCCGTGGTCTCAACTCGCCCGGGAAACAGCCCAGTACAGACTTGAGTCTCGCTTGAGCGCGGTTGTTCGCCCACCTCAGGCGTCGATAGCGTTCGATCCGCTCCAGGGCACGGGCCCGCTTGCGCCGCGGCAGGCCGCCCCCACCCCCGACCGCTCACCGGCCGGGCGGGGTGTGCCTGTGACGGCCGAGCGGCGACGGGAGGGCGCGCGGGTATGAGCACGATCGAGGAGGCTCCGCCGAGCGGGCGCGCTGAAGCGCCCAAGGGCGAGCGCATCGCCGACTGGGCCGACGGACGGCTGGGGATCTACAACTTCGGATTCCTGGCGCGCAAGGTCTTCCCCGAACACTGGTCGTTCATGTTCGGCGAGATCGCGCTCTACAGCTTCGTCATCCTCATCCTCACCGGCACCTGGCTCACCCTGTTCTTCGAGCCGAGCATGGCCGAGACCGTCTACCACGGCTCCCACGTCCCGCTCCAGGGCATCCCGATGTCGAGGGCCTACGCCTCCACGGTCGACATCAGCTTCGAGATACGCGGCGGCCTGTTCATCCGCCAGCTGCACCACTGGTCCGCCCTGGTCATGATCGGCGCCCTGTGCCTGCACACCCTGCGCCACTTCCTCACCGGCTCGTTCCGCAAGCCGCGCGAGGTCAACTGGCTGATCGGCTTCGCGATCCTGGTCCTGGTCATCCTGGAAGGCTTCCTGGGCTACTCACTGCCCGACGACCTGCTCTCCGGGACCGGCCTGCGCATCGCCGAAGGCGTCACCCTCGCCATCCCCGTGGTCGGCACCTACGTGACCATGTTCCTCTTCGGCGGCGAATACCCCGGCCAGGACGTCATCCCGAGGTTCTACAGCCTGCACATCCTGCTGATCCCCGGCGTCATGCTCGCCCTGGCCGTCATCCACCTGATCCTGGTCTTCTACCACAAGCACACCCAGTTCCGGGGCCCCGGCCGCACCGAGAACAACGTCGTCGGCCAGCCCCTGATGCCGCACTACACGGCCAAGGCCGGCGGCTTCTTCTTCCTGGTCTCCGGCGTCCTCGCCCTGATGGCGGGCATCGCCCAGATCAACCCCATCTGGTCCTTCGGCCCCTACCGCGCCGACCAGATCTCCCAGGGCTCCCAACCCGACTGGTACATGGGCTTCCTCGAAGGCGCCCTGCGGGCCTTCCCCGCCTGGGAATGGAACACCCCCGGCGGCTACACCATCAACTTCGGCGTCCTGATACCGGCCGTCGTGCTGCCCACGCTGATGATGCTCGTCCTGGCCCTGTGGCCCTTCCTCGAAGCCTGGGTCACCGGCGACAAGGACGAACACCACCTCCTGGACCGGCCCCGCGACCACCCCACCCGCACCGCCTTCGGCAGCGCCTTCGTCGCGCTGTACCTGGTGCTGCTGTTCGGCGGCGCCAACGACATCCTCGCCGAACGCTTCCACCTGTCCCTCAACCAGATCACCTACGCGGTACGCATCGGGTTCTTCCTCGTCCCGGCCCTGACCTACGTCATCACCAAACGGATCTGCCTCGGCCTCCAGCTGCGCGACCGCGACAAGCTCCTGCACGGCCGCGAGACCGGAAAGATCCGCAGGCTGCCGCACGGCGAGTTCATCGAGGTCCACGAACCCCTCGACGCCGGACAGCAGTACGCGCTGCTCTCCCGCGAGATCCGCGAGACAGCCCCCCTGCCCGCCGCCGAACACGACGGCGTACCCAACCCCCGGGCCCGCAAGGAGATGCTGCGCCACCGCCTCAGCCGCTGGCTGTACGGAGGCCAGGTCCCGCACCCGACCCCGCAGGAACTGCGCGAGGCCCACGCCCACCTCGACCACGGCGCGGACGATCACGCCTCACCGAACGGACACCTGGACACCGCCCGCACCGGCGCCCTCCCGGCAGGACGCGGACCGGACCAGGAACGGCACTGAAACCGGCGGCGCGGGTGACCAGGCGACACGTCACCCGCGCCACCGCCGTGCCACCCCGGACAGCGACAGCACGCCCCTGCTTTTTCCGGCCATCCGGCACGAGAGCCGGAGCGTCCACGGAGGCCCAGTGAGCCGCACCCCCTGGCACCGGCACGGCCCCCGCCCCGCGTCCATCACCCAGGCCCGCACCGGCCTGACCCAGGACGTCCGCGCCCGCCAGCGCCGCTACCTCGCCGCCATGCTCGTACGCAGCGCCTGCGTCGTCGTCATGGCCGCCACCTGGAGCCGCTGGCCCGCCCTCGCACTGTGCGCCCTGGCCGGCGCCTTCCTCATCCCCTACGTCGCCGTGGTCGCCGCCCAGGCGGGCTGGCGCCAGCAACGCGGCGCCCGCCCCGCCCTGACCCCGGTCCACGAAGAACCCGCCACCGCGCGCGTCCCCCTGGAACCCACCCTGATCCTGCCGCCGGAACACCACACCGCAGCCTGACCGGCCCCCGCCCCACCCCTGCGCACCGCGCACCTGCGGCAGCCCTGCGCTCCCGCCCCACCCCTGCGCACCTGCGGCAGCCCTGCGCTCCCGCCCCACCCCTGCGCACCTGCGGCAGCCCTGCGCTCCCGCCCCACCCCTGCGCACCTGCGGCAGCCCTGCGCTCCCGCCCCACCCCTGCGCTCCCGCCCCACCTCTGCACCCCTGCGCTCCCGCGCTCCCGGCAGGCCGCGGCGCCCCCGTGCTCCTGGCCACCGCGGTACCTCTGCGCCTCCGGCCGCGCGCTGCCCCGTGCTCCTGTCCACCCGCCGCGCCAGCGCGCGCCTGGCCACATGCGGCGCCAGCGCGCGCCTGGCCACCGCGGCACCTCTGCGCTTCCGGCCGGGCGCTGCCCCGTGCTCCTGTCCACCCGCCGCGCCCTCCAGTCCCGGCCGGGTACAAGCGCACCGCTCGCCCGCTCGGCCCGCCGCAAACGCACCGTTGGCCCGCTGCAAGCGCGGCGCAGCGCACGCAGCCCACGCAGCGCAGCGCACCGCAGCGATCGGCAGGCAGCGGCGAACGCTCCCGGCCCCCGGCCACTCCCCGGTCCTTGTACGACTGGGCCCGCCACCCCGGGCCACGCACCGCACCGCAGCCGCCCGCATCCCGCCAGGGCCCCGCCCCGCCCCGTCCCGTCCGCGCACACCCAGCGAAGAAGGCCACCATGACGAGCGTTTCCGTGCCCTTTGCTGAGGCCGGCCCGATCGAGCAGACCCGTGCCGGCATGCTCGCCCTCGCCGAACAGCGCCTGCGCCCCCTCCTCACGCAGCAGCAGGAGACCGCCCGCCACGGCACCGGCCCCCGCCCCGCCCGTGCCGCCGAGGGCGCAGGTCGGCTGGGACCGCTGTTCTGCGTGAGCGGATTCCTGGCCGCGGGCGGCAACCCCGGCGACCCGGTCGCCGTCGACACCTGCGCCGCCCTCGAACTCCTGCACCTGCCCGGCCGCTTCCCCGGCGACCCGGCGAGCACCCATGCCGACCGGCTGGCCGCACGGCTGCCCGCCGCTGCCCGGACGCTGTGGAACGACCTGCGCACCGCACCGCACACCGAACCGCACACCGAACCGCACACCGCACCGGTCACCGGCAGCGGGCCGCACGATCCGCCCGCCGCCGCCGGGAGCGCCCGCCGCACGATCCACCGCCCCCTGCTCCTGGGAGCCCTGCTCGGTGGCCGCCCCGACCTGAGCGCCGCCTTCGACCGCTACGGCCTGGCCCTCGACGAGGCCCTCCGGCTCCGCGACGAACTCATCGCCGTGCACGGCCCCGCCCCCGAGGGCACCGGCGGCCCGGCCGCGCCCCGTCACAGCCCGGCCCTGCTCCTGGCCCTGGCCGCGCAGCGCTCCGCACGCACCGGCGTCCTGCCGGCCCGGGCCCGCAACGGGCATACGGACGCCGCGCTGCTGCGCCGTCTGCTGGACGAGGCCGGCGCGCAGGCCACCGCCGAACGCGGGATCGCCGGTCTGGTCGACAGGGCCTGCGCCGCGCTGGCCACTCCGGCGCTCGGCCGGCCCTGGCGCGAGGAGTTCACCCGCCTCGCCACCCGACTGGCCTACAACGGCCGCTGACCCCCGGAGCACGGCAGGGCGATGTCCCGGAGAACCGCGGCCGGCTCTCCGGGACATCGCCCTGCTGCGCGCCCGTATAGGTGTCGCGTCCGTATAGGTGTGCGATGTGCGACGTGCGGTGTGCCTCGGTCTAGCCGAGCTGCCCGGGCTGGTAGTCGCCGCCGGGCTGGCGGTTGATGACCAGGAAACGGTTGGTGGCGTTGATGAGCGCGATCAGCAGCGTCAGCGCGGTGAGCTGCTCCTCGTCGTAGTGCTTGGCGGCGTTCGCCCAGGCCTCGTCCGTGACGCCGCCGGCTCCGTCGGCGATCCGCGTGCCCTGCTCGGTCAGCTCCAGGGCGGCGCGCTCGGCCTCGGTGAAGACGTTGGTCTCGCGCCAGGCCGCGACCAGGTTGACGCGCAGAGCGCTCTCCCCGTCGTGCGCGAGGTCTTTGCTGTGCACGTCGGTGCAGTAGCCGCAGCCGTTGATCTGACTGGCGCGGAGCATCACCAGGTTCTGGGTGGCCTTGGGCAGGGCCGACTCCTTGATGATCACCATGCTCGCCATGTTGATGTACTTCACGGTCTTGCCTGCGAGCTCGCTGCCGAACAGGTTCAAACGGGCTTCCATGAGGCGTCCCTTGCGTTGTTGACAGTTACACCTCTACGACGGGCCGGCCCGCGCGATTGTGACCCCGCCGAATGTGACGCACGTCTCCCTCGCCGACCCCGCCCGCCCGCCGGTCCCGACGCCCGCCCCACCCGCCGACCGACCCGCAACAGGCCTGCCTGCCCCGGCTGTTCCCCGGGACGGCAGGCCCTTTTTCTGCGTTCGGGCCACCTGGCCCGGCCGCGGGCGAGGACCACTGCACCGCGCTGGAGCCGGCCCGCCCGCAACACCGCCGATCCGGCCGACCAGCCTGCTCCTTTGTGCCATCCGCGGGGGAGCGGGACCCGAGGGACGGCGGTGGCGACTACACCTGAAAAGCCAGGCACTCGTGCGGGAGGGACTGTTCGTGCTGACGATCAATGTGGCGGTGCTGCTGGCGGTCATCATCGTGGTGCGGCTCGGTCGCCGCACCGAGGCCCGCAGTCGCAACGACGAAAAGCTGACGGTGCTCATCGTCCTGGCGTTCGGCGTGGTGGTCGCCCCGACCGCGTTCGGCCAGGGCGTACTGGACGTGGTGACCCAACTCGCCACAGGAGTCAGCGAGGCACGTCCCTGACATACAAAGATTCACCGTCACGGACCGGCATGCACAGCCGGGATCCGGTTCAGGCGCGCGGGGGTTGGAGACGGCGCGATGGCCGGACAGTCGGCGGTTGAGCACCGGCGTCGCCTGCCTGACAGGCCACCGGCCCGCCGCGAGCCGCTGGCGAAGGAAGCGCGTGCCCAATCGGCCTGTGAGGCTCAGCATCGAGCCACAGAGCGGCCTGCGGCCGCAGGCAATGCCGCTTCCTTCGTTGCGGGCTGCGCGATCAGGCGCATCACTGGGCCCGGTCAGGACTCCATCGGCAGGGGAGACCTCGGCATGTGGGCCTGGATCTCTCAGAGACTGTGTAGAGCACGCCAGGCACCAAGAGCAGGGACGGTCCTCTGGCCGACGATGGCCGGCGCAATGCTCGGCTTGAGGCGCGTCATGGCGTGCACGACGTCGATGAAGGGGGAGTTCAGCAACGCCTGCGCCACGCGGTCGGCTTCCCGGTCCGCATCCGGATCACCCTCCTGGCGCAGGCTGTGCCAGTCACGCAGGTTGGAGCAGGCCCGGTCGAAAGCATCCAACCGCCCTGCGATCAGGTCAGGGCGATTGAGGCCGAATACTCTGATCGTCTCTGCACCTTTGCGGGAACCAGAAACGGGCGAGTACACGGCGCTCTTGAGGTAGAGCACCAGGTGGTCGGCAGGATCCTCCGCAGTGGGGTCTACCAGCAGGCAGGTACCGCCTGCGTCCACCGGGTACTGCGACCGCTTGGCGTTGCTGTTGCAGAAGGAGCAGGCCAGCAGATGGTTGGCCCACACGAACGCCCGCAGGGGCGCTCTCTCTATCGGCTCGAAGTGGTCAATATCCGTGGCGCGGCTTTCGTCGCAGTACATGCACCGGACAACACCGCGGGCCATCGACTCCAACGCCACGCGCACATGCCTTTTTGGAGCCTGCGCTGTGCGCCACTGCTCGCGCGCAGTCTCGGCGGTTCCGCCGGCGGCCTCGATAATCTCCGTTCGCCGTGTCAGCAGGCGCTGTGCGTGCGAGGAGACGGGAACTCGTTGAAGCGGGATCACCGGCCCTGCTCCAGCCGGGCCGACACCTCGGCCACCCTGCTTCGCAGTGAACTCGTCAGCAGACTTCCGAGTTCTTGGTACTCCAGGACTTCCTCGTCGGTGGCCGTTTCGTCGTACACCTTGCCCTCGAGCTCCACCAGACGGCGGCGCTGTTGCTCGGCCCGCCCGGAGTAGGGCGTTTCCAGACCGAAGAGCTCCGACAGCACGGCATCGTCTCCGCTGCCATAGACCACGCGCCGGTAGAGGTCCTCAGCGACCACCTGCGGGGCCTGCTGCTCGTCGATTCCGGGAAGCCGGATCAGCCCGCCCTCATCAGCAGCCTGGCAGATGTACGGACTGTGGCTGGTGACGATGAACTGAATGTTGGGGAAGTGTTCCTGTAGCCAGGCGCCGATCTTGCGCTGCCACGTCACGTGCAGGTGCGCGTCCACCTCGTCGATCAGCACCACACCGGGCTGGGTGATGGCCGTCCCGCCGCCGGCAGCCGAAGCAATGTCCAAGTACCCGTAGACCCCGTGGATTTGCCGGACGATGTCCAGTACCAAAGCCGCGACCGTACGGTAGCCGTCGCTCATCTCCTTCAGCGGAAATTGCGGCCCCTCGCGTCCGTCCTCCACCACCCACAGACCATCTGCCGTCACCCGCTTGATCTGGTACCGGTCAGGCAGCAGCCCGTCGCGCAACAGTTCCAAAACCGTGGCCAGCAGCGGTCCGGCCACGCCGCGTTCGGTGTTCTCCTCGTATGAGCGCAGCCGCAGATCGACCAGCCATGCCACTCCCTCGGCCAGCGACGCATCCTCGTGGAAGAGCGTGGCCAGACGGCCGCTGGGCCCCTGGTTGGCCATGAGGCGCTGTGCCTCGCTCGATCCGCCGGTCAGGCGTCTGAAGGGTCCATAGCCAGCACAGAACCAGCCGATCGGGTTGTCTGCCCAGGGGCCACGAGCGCCGCTCTTGCCCTTGCCGGTCAGCGTGTCCATCACCCGCCGTTGGACATGGTCCTGCTCGGCCGGGCGCGTCCACTGCAACCCCAGGGAGATGTCGTCCTGGGGGGTGTTTCCCGGCTCCACGAAGGCGTCAAGACCGGACTGGCCGGTGACGTGGACCTCCACTTCACCCTTCTTGGCGCCGGTGGTGATCCAACCGGTGAAGTCCGGCACCAGCGTGCGCGCGACAGTCGGCCCCCCCAGCGCCAGCGCGATGGCTTGCAGCACGGTGGATTTGCCGGAGCTGTTGCGTCCCGCAAGTACCGTCCAGCCGCTACGCCCGGGCAGGGTGAGGTCGACAACACGCTTGCCGCTGAAACCCTTGATGTTCGTGAGCTGGACCCTCGTGACGTACACCCGCGCCCCGTCTTCCTCTCCGACCGCCGTATCACCCGGCGCGAGCACTCCCGCGTAGGGCACTGACCTCCCTTAGCGTCTCACGCTCCCCACCGCGGACAGCGACGCTCGGTCGCCGTTTTGCAGCGCTGAGCTGCGCCGCAGTGCGGGGTGAGGGGCTGCCGTCGAAGGCAGCTCCTATCGTGGCCGTCGTCCTCCGTGCCGAAAGGCGTACGGGGCCCTCCGGCTCCCGAACAGCAGCCCGCTACCGGTGCGTGGTCGCCGGAAATCGTCACAGACATGCGGCCCCGGGCTTATTGCGGGGCGGCCAGGCGGAGGCGTTTGCCGTCCGGGCGTCTGCCGGGCTCACCATGCATGGAGGCGCAGCCTGCGGTGGCCAGGGCAGGCTCAAGGGCTGTGGAAGCAACGGAGGACCGGGCTCTCGCGCACCGCCGTGCACGAGAGCCCGGGAGCACACCGCCGGTGCCCGTATCCCTCGTCCCAGCGGGTGCTCGCGCGCGGCTCATGACGAATCCGCGCCCTGGGTAATCCGCAGCAGCTGGCGAGATGGATTGGCCTCGGGTGAAGAAAGGTCGGCTGGTATGTGGACGGTAACGCGACGGACTGAGGTCACAATGCGTCCGGGACGTGGCGGCGCAGGCGCTGGCCGTGGTGTGATCGCGCTTCGTCAATGGCGACGGTCCCTGCTGGGGAAGGATGGTGCCCGGCGTAGCCGATACGGACGAGGGAGCAGGGACACACGTGACTGGCCTTGGCACCGAGCGCGGTGACTTCTGCTGGTGCAGTAGGCGTTTATGCTTCTGACGCGTGTGCGGATCGAGAATTTCCGGTCGTTCGCTGTCTGTGATGTCCGGCTTGGGCCGCTGACGATCCTCGCAGGCCCGAACGCGGCCGGGAAGTCGAATTTCCTGGACACGCTGCGCTTCGTCAGGGACGCCTTGCACACGTCGGCGGGCCAGGCTTTGGAGCGGCGAGGCGGCCTGGAAGACGCCCTCCACAGGTCTCCAGCGGGCACGCAGGCCGACTCCTTCCGCATCCGCCTGGACCTCACCGTGCCCGCCCCAGGGCCGGACAGAGCACCGGAAGCGCTGAACGCTTCCTATCTGCTGGAGGTGGGGGCCGATCCGGAGGCGGACGGCATGCCGGCTATCAGGCGGGAAGAACTGTCCTTCCCCGGTAGGCCTGCTCTGTCTGCCCTGCCGGAGTGCGACCAGCAGGCGCGCTCCGACGACTGGCCGGATGACCTGTTCCTGTCCAAGGTCCCTCACCGGCAGCGTGATGCCTACTCGGTCGCCCGGAGCCTGCGCTCCATGCGTTTTTACGAACTGCACACGCCGGTACTGCGGGACATCGACCAGACACGGAGCCGGCGCGGTGACGTCGTGCTCGGGGAACGGGGGGAGCACCTGGCACGGGTCCTGAGCCTCCTGGCCCGGCACCGGCCCTGGGCCAAGGACACTATCGACGGCTACGTCTCCACCATGATCGAGAACGCGGCGGGACTGGACGGCAAGGAGCTTGAGGAAGCCGATCTGGCCTACGTTGTCGGACGCTTCCAAAAGGACGGCAGTCAGAACGACATCGACCGCCGGTCACTGTCCGGCGGCACCCTGCGCCTGGCCGGTGTCCTTGCCGCGCTCTTCCAGTCTGCCGCCCTGGACGGGGCGATCCCCTTCATCGGGATAGAAAGACCCGAGATCTCCCTGCACCCACCAGTCATGGGGGCTCTCTACGACGCACTGGTGGGTGCCGCGCACTACACGCAGGTGCTGGTGACGACGCAGAGTGCCGATCTGCTGGACAGCCCCGCGGCAGACCCGGACCACCTGCTGGTCGTGCGCAGCGACGGCCACCGCAGCACGATCGGCCCGATCGACGAGACCGGCCGCCGCCTGCTCGCCGACGGTGTGCTGACCCTTCCCGAGCTCCTGCGCAGTGGAGAAATGCGTCCCGCAACAGGGGCCGCCCGATAACCAGCCCACACACGAGCCGGAATGGCCGATTCTATGGCGCCCCGGGTGCAGCCGGCAGGTTGTGCCATGCATGCCCGCAGGTGCCTTTGCAGTACGTCTCGCGGCGGCCAGTGTCGGCAATGCCGAACGCGGAGGCAAGGACACGGAACGCCTTGACGTGCTCGGCGGCGGGCAGGTCCGCGAACCCGAAGCGAGGCGAGTCCATGCAGATCATTACAGCGGGGTTGGCCGTGGGCTTCACCCCGGACCGCGCCACCCCCGCACGACCGTCGGCAGATGTAACGTGCGCCTGCATCGCATAGCCAGCGACTTCGCGCAGAACCTCCTGCCGACGTGTCGGGGCGAGGCCAGAGAACCAGCCCACACTCGCGTCCAACGTGCGAAGCCCTTGAGCGGTTTCGTTGACGACCCGCTCGGGCCGCACGCCGGAACGTGAAGCGTCGTCGCTACTCGCTTCGGTCATCGCTTGATGATTTCACGCTGCCGTACAGGACGAAGGCCGGTCTTACCCCAGAGTCGCGCGGGCGGGAACGCGGGGCAGCCCGCTCCCGCTAGCGCCGCAGGGACCCTCACCCCGCGGCTCGCCAGGCACCCCGCAGCACTTGACCAATGACGCCGCCACTGCACGCCACCAGTGCGGGCACTGCTCGTCTCTCGACCGGAACCCGAGTCCCCTCGGGCACTGTGCAGAGCCGACCGAAAACCCCGGGAGCGGAGGCCAAGGACATGGAACCGTCCGCGCGCGACACACCGCACGGCCTGCCGCACCACCCCACGGCCGCGGCACGGGCGAGAGCAGCCGTCGTCCGGCGCTGTGTGCTGCCCGTGTGGCGGTCCCTGAAGGCCTACGGCCTGATGTGCCTGGGACTGGTGGGATACGACGAGGTACCCGGGCCCGGCCGCACCCCCGAGGACGCCTCGCGCGCCCGCGGGGGAGCGCAGCGGCCCGCGGCCGGGCACGGCCCGCTGCCCGCTTGCGCCGGACCACCCCAGGGCCACCCCGAGCGGCTGCGCCCCGACATGCCGCTCACCGCGACGGAACGCGCCCTGGCACGCCAGCTGTCGAGCCCTCTCACCGACAACGACCCCACACCGAGCTGACCGCGGATACCCCGGAGCCCGCGGCCCCGGACCACAGATGCTTGTGTGGGAGCAGGTGGGAATCCCGGACCTTTGGATCCGAGAGGATGTCAAGGGTTCGGCAGTATCACCGGCGCGGGCAGGTCCAGAGCACGGCCGAGGGCTGAGGTGACCGAGGCGGCGTCATCAGGCAAGTGGCGAAGAGCCCAGGCGGCGGCCAGTCGAAGAAAGTCGGTCAGGTCGCGTTCCGTGTGGGTGAGCAGTCGGCGAAGGTCGGTGACGGGCAGCTCGATCACCGGGCTGTCGGCCTGCTCGGCGTCGACGGTCAATCGGACGACTTCGCCGTGACGTTCAGCAAGCGGTGAGGGATCGTGTCCGAAGGAAGCCCAGCCGTCGCCGTCGACGACCTCAAGCCAGTCGCGCCTCTCGTGCAGCCCGTTGCAGCAGCCCGGTAGCAGCGTGGTGCCGGTTGCGGTGTCAGTGACCCGCAGACCTCCCGATGCGAAGAGGTCATCCATGGTGAGCAGCCCGTGCAGGAAGCCCCTGAGCGGTTCGGTGGGCCGCTGCGGGAGCCCGCCGTCCTCGGAGCCGATGGTGTTGCAGTCCGCGATGCACATCAACGCTGTGCCGACCTCGGCCGGAGCGAGTGCGCCGCTGAGCGGCAGGAAATCGTACGACCCGGACCCGGACCCGGACCCGGACCCGGACTCGGCGACGGGCCAGAGGGCAAAGCCGTCATGGGAGCAGATCTCCAGGACCGGCTGTATGAGGATCACCCTGGAAGTCTGCGGCATGCTGCTCGCGCCGTATGGCGATCAACGCGCGAACCAGATGGAAGAAGTCCCAGCGCGCGCCTGCCCGGCGGCCTTCTGCGGTGGGGGGCGGGTATCCGCAGCCCCGAGATGTTCTCGTCGAACGGGTGCCTCTCGGCCGGCCGGTGCGGCTGCGGCAGGCACTCCTGTTGCCTGCACACCCGTGGCGCTCCTTCACGGGCGCCGGGGGCGGCGCGTGCGGTGCCCGGGCGGGTGGAACTCTGGGACGGTGAACGATGCCCTTACCGCCGCCTTGCAGCGCGCGGCCGGCCACCAGCGCCGGTTCGACGCCCGCTTCGCGGCGTACTTCGACTCCCTGACCGGCTCCCAGAGCGGCGCTCTGGAGGTCCCGCCGTACGGCGCGTTCCCCGCCCGTGCGCTGGACCTGGTGCGCGAGATGTCGCTGCGCGGCGGCAAACGCCTGCGCGTGGCCCTGATCCACGAGGCCGCCGCCCTGGTCACCGACGAGAGCGTGCCCGGGCTCGACGAGGCCGCCATCAGCATCGAGTTGCTGCACACCCACGGCCTGATCCACGACGACATCATCGACGACGCACCCGTACGCCGTGGCGGCCCCTCCACCTACTACGCCTACCGCCGCGAGTTCCCCGACCGGCCCGACACCGCCCTCGCCCTCGCCGTCCTCGCCGGTGACCTGGCGGCGTTCCTGTCCGTACGCGTCCTGCTCACCAGCGGCCTGCCACCCGCCCGCGCCCTGGCCATGGCCGCCGTCCACGCCGACGCCGCAGCCGCCGCGACGGCCGGGCAGATGCTCGATCTGGAACGCGACTTCCCTCCCGCCCCCGACACCGAACTCCTGCACGCGGTCACCGAGTTCAAGTCCACCCGTTATTCCGTGCTCGCCCCGCTGCGTCTGGGCCTGCTCGCCGCCAGCGCCGACCCCACCCCCTACGAGGACGAACTGCGCGGTTACGCCACCGCGGTGGGCATCGCCAACCAGATCCACGACGACTGGCTCGACCTGTTCGGCGACCCCGCGCTGCTCGGCAAGTCCGCCGGTTCCGACATCCGTGCCGGACGCCGCAGCTACGCGGTACGGGCCCTGCTGGCCGCCGCCGACGAGACCGAACGCAAGCTGCTGGAGGACGCCTTGGGCGATCCCGGCTGCGACGACGACACCCTCGAGGGCATCCGCCGTATCGGGCGCACCCACGGCATCGACCGGACGCTGCGGGCCGACGCCGACCGCTTCGCCCGGGACGCCGCGGGCCGGGCCGCCGCCTGGCGGGGACGCTGGCGGCCGGACGCCGTGGCGTTCCTCGAACACCTGCCGGCCTGGACCGTGGCACGCGACCACTGACAACAGCCCGCGCTCCCGCCCGCGTTGGGGTGCCGACGGCCCGGCCCGGCGAAAGGCGCCGGCCACCGCCCCGCCCGGCGACAGACCGAACGCCGCCCGGCGGCCACGTGTGCGTCCGGGTGCGGCGGTCGAGCCGCACCCGCGACCAGGCCACCGTCACCCCTGTCGGCAGCACCTGCGCCGCCATCGCGAGCGGGCGCCACGCGCTCTACGATCCCCGTCCATGACGACTCCCGACTGCTACACATGCGGCAAGGAAGCGGAGTTCGACGACCTCCCGCCACGCGAGCGCGTGGCCCATGACCGGCACTGGCGGGTGGCCCACGCCCTTGACACCGCCGTGCCCGGCTGGCTGGTGCTGCTGCCGCGACGTCACGTGGCCGCGGTCCACGACCTCACCCCCGCCGAGGCGTCCGCCCTGGGCGGGTGGCAGGTCAGACTCTCCCGCGCGCTGCGGGGTGTGACGGGCTGCGCCAAGACGTACGTCGTCCAGTTCGCCGAAGCCGAGGGCTTCGCGCACGTGCACTTCCACATCGTGCCGCGTATGGCGGATCTGTGACCGGAACACCGCGGGCCGGGCGTTTTCGAACTGCTGAGGCGACCGGAGCAGGAGCGGGTGACGGCTGAGCAGGCAGACCGGATATCCCGCTCCCTGCGAGTCCGTCTCCGTGGGGATCCGAATGCTCAGTGACCAGATCACGGGATCTGGGCCGGAGCCGGAATCGGCGGACAGCGCCGGGTGGCCGCTGGTGGTCTCGGGCGGCGGGGCGCACGCGAGCCGGCCGGGCGCAGACGGGGGCCGGACAATGCGGCGGCGTTCCCGGCCGGTGTCCGGGACGGGGGAACGGAGTGCTTCAGTGCGCACCCGGCCCGGCAGGGCAGGGCAGGACCGAGGCCGGGCGGCACGGGCTGGGCGGCTTCGTCCGGATCACCGTCCAGCCGCCGCCTGTCGCCCTACAGGGTTACGAGGATCTTGCCGGTGTGCGCGTTGGACTCCATCAGCCGGTGCGCGTCGGCGACGCGGTCCAGCCCGTCGAAGGTCTCGGCGATCACGGGCGTCAACGTGCCGTCGGTCAGTCCCGAGCCGATGTATGCGGCGGCGCGCCGCCGGAGGTCGGAACGCTCCACGAGAGTGCCGTTGTCGTACATGTGCACCGTCTGGGGCCAGTTCAGACCCAACTGCGCCGGACAGGGGTCGAGCCAGCCGTACAGCACCGCCGTGCCGCGGGGTGCGAGGGCATCGCCGAGGGCGGCGAAGCCAGGACCGCCGATCGCGTCGAAGACGATCTCCGCTCCCTTGCCCCCGGTGATCCGACGGACCTCTGCGACCAGGTCCTCGGAATCCGTCGCGATCACATGGGCCGCGCCGAGCTCCGAAAGCCGCTGCCGCTTCCGCGGGCCGCGCGTGGTGGCGATGGGGATCGCGCCGTGCCGCAGGGCCGTCTGTATCGCGGCCGTGCCGACCCCGCTCGACGCGCCGGTGATCACCACATGGTCGCCGGGGACCATCCCGGCGGTCTCCACCAGCCCGCCGTATGCGGTGGTGTACGTCAGCCAGGCCGCCGCCGAGGTCACGGCGTCGGCGCCGGCGGGGCGACGCACCACCGACTCCTGCGGCAACACGACCCGCTCGGCGTGCACGCCGTGGACCCCGAAGTCGAAGTTGGCCGCGGCCATCACCGGGTCGCCAGGCACGAAGCCGGTCACGCCCTCGCCGACCGACTCGACGACCCCGGCGGCCTCGTAGCCCAGTCGTGAGCCGGGCAGGGTGGGGCGGTAGTAGTAGGTGCCCGAGCGGAAGAGGGCGTCGGCGCGGTTGAGGCCGATCGCGTCCACGCGGAACAGCACCTCCCCGGGGCCGGGCGGGCCGAGCGGCACGTCCTCGACGCGAAGCACCTCGGGACCGCCGAGTTCGTGGAAGAGAACCGCCTTGGTGTGAAGGGAAGCCGTCATGGAGACGACGCTACGTATCAGCCGTGAGACGGTCCATGTCGCAATGTCTTCCCTTACTGTCCGATCGTCTCGCAGAGCGCCTGCCGTACGGTTCGAGCATGGATGTGCTCAGCGACGCGGTCGCCGCCATGCGCACGGGACGACCGCACTCCTCCCGCACGGCGCAGACCGCTCCATGGGGCGTACGGTTCCCCGCCTCGCAGGGCGCCGGATTCCACGTCGTACTCCAGGGCACGGCCTGGCTCCTGCGCCCCGGGCAAGCCGCTCCCGTAGCCCTCGGGTCCGGCGACGTGGTCTTCCTGCCGCACGGCTACGGGCACGCCCTGGCCGACCATCCCCACACTCCCCTGGAGGACTTCGCGCTGGAGCCGGACGGATCGTGGCCGGTGTCGCCGGATCCCGGCCCCGGTCTGTACGACGCGCACACCGTGCTGCTCTGCGGCGCCTACCAGTTGAACCGGTCACGGGCGCACCCGCTGCTCTCGGAGCTGCCTCCGGTCGTCCACATCCGGTCCGGGGTCGGGACACACCACGGCCTCCGGTCCGCCCTGGACCTGCTGGGCGCAGAACTGGCGCACCCGCACCCCGGCTCCGACGCGATCGTCTCCGGCCTCCTGGACACGCTGTTGGTGTACCTGCTGCGCACCTGGTGGCTGGGCACATCGGCGCAGGGGCGGGAGGCGAAGGGCTGGGCGGCAGCCCTGCGGGACCCCGCGGTGACCGCCGCACTGCAAGCGATGCACTCCGACCCGGCCCTGCCCTGGACGGTGGGCGGGCTCGCCTCCCGTGCCGGCCTGTCCAGGGCGGCATTCGCACGCCGCTTCACCGCCCTGGTGGGCAGACCACCCCTCGCCTACCTGACCTGGGTGCGCATGACGGCGGCAGGCCGACTGCTGCGCTCGGGCGACACACCGCTGCGCGCCGTGGCGGAACACGCCGGCTACACCTCGGAGTTCGCCTTCGCCAAGGCGTTCAAGCGCGAGTACGGCATCCCGCCGGGGAAGTACCGTCAGCGTCCCGCGGTGGCCGCCGGCCGCCGGGAAGTTTCGTTGGATCACCGGGCGGACCGGACGAAGATGCCCGCGACGTGCGGTCCGGCACGTCGGTGAAGGCCGGCGCACCGCCGGCCTGTCCTGCGGTGAGAACGGATGCGGGAGGCCGGCGGTTGCCGTCGGCCGCGAGGCGGATCTTCGTGGTCAGTGCGCCGCGGCACGAAACTGCCTAGGGGCGCAGCGCGGCGAGGGCGGTGGTGAGGGCAGCGGCCAGGGCGAGGACGGTGGTGAAGGCGCCGGCCGCACGAGTCAGGGCTGTGGGGTAGGAAGCGCCGTCCAGGCGGGCGAGCTTCGCGGTGGCTGCGCCGGCCAGCGCTGCGATCACGACGACGATCGTGCTTGCCAGGACGACAACGGCGGGTGTGGGCACGGCATTCTCCTTGCCTGGAGGCGGTGTTGACGGGCAGGGCCGACCATCGCGGAGAATGTGTGCGCCGTTGTTCTGCCGGTGCAAGACGAACACCGGCGAACACGGTGGAACGAGGGGTGAGTTGGTGCGGGAGCAGGACCGGCAGCGTGTGGCACGCGCCGAGATGAACACCCTTCTCGCGGACGCCCTCGCGCACTCGGGGCTGGGCAAGGCGCAGCTCGCCGCACGGTCCGGGCTGGGCCGCACGACCGTGCACGCGGCGTTCCGCGTGGACGGTCCGCCGGTCTCGGCGCCCACGCTGGTGGCACTGGCCCGGCAGTTGAGGTTACCGGTGGAGCGTCTGCTGGCCCTGCACAGGATCGCGGCCGGTGAGGCGCCGGCGCAGGAGCAGCAGGAGGAACTGGGCAAGCCGATCGCGCAGTGGGACGCCCACACCCTGGAAGTCCATCCCGCCGGGCTGGCCGACCCCGCTGCCCCCGGTGACCGCATTCCGCTGTCCGGCTACATCACCCGCGATCACGACCTGACGCTCGGACGGGCCGTGCAGGACGCGCTGGCGGGGAACAGCAGGATCGTGGTGGTCGTGGGAGCGTCCTCGACGGGGAAGACCCGTGCCTGCTGGGAAGCGGTCCAGCCACTGGCCGAACACGGATGGCGGCTGTGGCACCCCTTCGCCCCCACCCGCAGCGAGGCCGCCGTCACCGGACTGCGGCGCGTGCGGCCCCACACGGTGGTCTGGCTCAACGACACCCAGCACTACGTCGGCGATCTGCGCCACGGCGAAAGGATCTCCGCTCTCGTCCATGATCTGCTCACCCGTGACGCGAGCACCCCCGTCCTCGTCCTGGGCACCCTGTGGCCCGAATACGCCGTGCAGTACACGGCTCTGCCCTCCCCGCTGGCCCGCGAAGGCGATCCGCACTCCAGGACACGCGAACTGCTCGCCGCGTCCTTGCTCACCATCCCGGCCGTCTTCACCGAACAGGAGCGCAGCCGGGCAGCCGCCCTCGCCGAGAGCGGCGACCAGCTCCTGGCCGACACCCTCACCCGTACCGGCAGCGACGGCCGTGTCACCCAGGACCTGGCCGGTGCTCCCGAACTCCTGCGCCGTTACGCCCAGGCGACTCCGGCGGCCCGTGCCGTCATCGAGGCGGCCATGGACGCCTGCCGGTGCGGCATCGGCACCCCCCTGTCGGGCGCCTTTCTCGCCGAAGCCGCGGCAGGCTACCTGGACGACCACGATTTCGACCAGCTTGCCGGTGACTGGGAAGCCCAGGCTTTCCACGAGCTCACCCGGCCCGTGCACGGCAAACACGCCCCGCTGCACCGCACCCGCCGCCGACGCGGCACGGCGCCCGGCACCCCACCCGCGTCGGAGGAGGACCTTGTCGGCCACGACCCCCGCTACCGGCTCGCCGACTACCTCGAACAGCGTGGCCGCCGCGACCGCCGCGACCTCACCCCGCCCGATGCCTTCTGGCACGCCGCCCACACCCACCTCACCCGCGCCGACGACCTGATCGAACTCGCCCGGGCCGCGCAGCGCCGCGGTCTGGACGAGTGGGCGTCCCATCTGCGCTTCCGGGCGGCCGACCTGGGCGACGTCAACTCCCTGTACGTCCTTGCCCTGGCACGGGAGAGAGCAGGCGATCTGTCCGGAGCGGAGACCCTCTACCGGCAGGCCGGCGCGTTCGGTGACAGCGACGCCCTGCACGACCTGGCACTGATGCTGGAACGAGCCGGCCAGAGTGAGCACGCGGAAACCGCGGCCCGGCAGGCGACCTCTGCGGGAAGCATCGACACCTTCTACGACCTGGCCCGTATGCGGGAAGTCGGCGGCGACATGTCCGGCGCGCGCCGCCTGTACGGCCAGGCGGCCGCCGCCGAGGGGGCGGCCACCCTGGCCGCCGCCGCGCGGCGCCGGGAGAAGGACGGCCACTGGGCCGTGGCCGAGGACCTCTACCGGCAGGCCGCCGACGCCGGCGACGTGTCCGCGCTGAGCGGGCTGGCCCGCCTCCAGGAGCGGGCGGGCGACCTCGAGGGCGCCCTGGCGTACTTCCAGCAGGCCGCGGATGCCGGTGATGTCACCGCCGCCTACGACGTGATGCGCGTCCGGCGCGCACGCTCCGAGCAGGACGGATAGCGGCCGGCCCCGTGTCCTGCACGGCCGACGACGGCCGAGCAGGGTCGGTACGGCGCACAGCGCGGAGCCCGCCCGGCAGCCGGCCGGGAGCACGGCGGCACGCAGCGCTGTGCGTGCGGTGCGTTCCTGGACGGCCTCACCGCACGGGAGGTGTTCGGCCCGGTTCCAGACCCGCCGGTGCGAAGAACGCTCGCCGGGCGGGAAGCGGATCTCATGCTCTTTTACGGGGTGCCCGGGAACTCCTCCGTCCTTGATGACGGCTCCGGCGGGGGAGTGGCATCATCCGCACAGCGATCACGGGACGGGGTCAGGACTTCAGGGCCTCCTCGACGCTGGGATGGCAGGCAATGATCTCGTCGACACCGACCAGGTGCAGCAGACGCACGATGGACTGCGGGGCGCCGGCGATGCGCAGCCACCCCTGAGCGTCGTTCACACGACGACGGGCGTTGACGAAGACGTTGATGCCGCTGGAGTCCATGAAGGTCACATCACTGAGGTCCACCACGATCCGGGGCGGCGGCGCGCCGTCCTCGGCCTCCAGCGCCTGGCCGAGGACGGCCTTGCCGTCGTGGTCGATCTCGCCGTGCACGGTCACCACGAGGATCCCGTCGGTCACTTCGGACTGGAGGGAGAGCCGTCCCGGCCGCTCCTCTTTCCGGAGATCGCTCATGTCTGCCCGCCTGCGTCCTGGGCGCAGCCGGCGCCCGCATCGTCCACGCACGCCACCACGCCGCCGCCTTCCTCGGCCGGACCCTCGCCGGCCATCGCCTGCCGGTACCCGCTCGCGCGGGGGACCTCACCCGGTTGGCGGGCGGCGATCCGGCGGCCAACACTCGCGCGGACGCTCACGGCCCCGTGCTGATCCGGGCACCTTGCGTCACGCGTGCGCCGACCGGTCCTCATCGCCCCCTCCGCCTCCCTCGGCCCTCTGGAGAGCTCTGCCCTCCCTCTGCCGTCCGGGACCATATCTCACCGTCCAGCATCGAAAATCTATGATGACGAGAGTAGACATTGGTCGGTGATCTGGTTATGGTTTCTCTCGTAGCCAGAGAGACCGAAGGGCCCGGCAGACACGAACTGCCGGGCAGCAGTACCGCAGTTGCAGTCGCAGGACGGTGCGGTGGTGGAGTTTCGAAGCCAGAGCGTGTGCAGGACGGCGACGGGACTGACGACCGGACCGGGTGGCCCGCGGTGATCAGGGGCCGCCGTGAGCAGTACCGCAGTGGCAGTACCCAGCAGCGAAGTGTGCAGTACCTCGGTGAAGGCGTCGGCTGCGGGCGCGCGCACCGAGAGGTTCGGCCGTGGGGTTCCAAGCCGGAGCAGATGCAGGACAGGCGACGGAGCCGGCTGCCGGAGGTGGCGCTCGGTGAGGCCACCAGCAGTTCGCATCACCAGCAGTACGCAGTACCGCGCTCGATAAGTGATTGATCACCGAGGGAAGAACGGAGGAGCCGAACGCCATCAGGATCGCCCGGGCGGAAACTCTGAGTCCGGGTACCGCAGGACATCGATAGTGAGGTGGTCTCCGGTCACGCAACCGCGATCCCGGCATTCCCGGCAGCATTTCGGCCGGGTCTGCGCAGACAGAAGGCCGGCGCAGCAACAGGGCCGGCAGATGGTGTAGCAGTTCCTTCGGGCCCTGGCGCCGTACGGCGCCAGGGCCCTCCGTATGTTTTCTCCGCGTGTTCCGCAGAGAGGTGCAAGTGACAGCAGACGATTCATTCAACCGCCTCGACGACGATGACTACCCCGCCTACACCATGGGCCGGGCCGCCGAGATGCTCGGCACCACGCAGGGCTTCCTGCGCGCCCTCGGCGAGGCCCGCCTCATCACCCCGCTGCGCTCCGCGGGCGGCCATCGCCGCTACTCCCGCTACCAGTTGCGGATCGCCGCCCGCGCCCGGGAGCTCGTCGACCACGGGACCCCGATCGAGGCCGCCTGCCGCATCATCGTCCTCGAGGACCAGCTGGAAGAAGCCCAGCGCATCAACGCCGAATACCGCCGCCGCGCCGCACCCCGGCACACGGCCGGCATCTGACCCGCGGCCTCCGGCGGCGACGCGCGCAGCGGGCGCCGCCCTGCTGCCCGCCTCCCGCGACCTCGCGATGCCGCCGCACTCTCCCGCCGAACGCAGAATCAGGGCGCGTGATCGCCGAAGACGCCCAGCCGCCTGCGCACGGACAAAACCCTCGCCCCGGCCCGGCACCACACCCCGCGACCCACACTCCGCGGCCCACACACGGCGGCCCTGCGGCGCGGGCGGCCCGCGCCGGGCCGGGCCCCTGCTGTCGGCGTACTCCTGCCGCGCGGCCGTCCGCTCGGGCAGCGGCTCTCTTTTCCCGGTTCCCGGCCTTCGGTCCCGTGCGGCAGGTGCCGCCGGTGATGTGGTGCGCGCCGTCTGGCGGTGAGGGCCGGCCACGCCGTCGGGCGGCGCTCCAGGGATCGTGGCGCAGGGGCCGGCTCCAGCGCCGGAAGTGCGCCGCGGGCCGCTCGCCCCGCAGTGCCTTCGGACTCGGGCGGTCCGGCGACGGTTATCCCGTCCCCGGGGGGTACCCGACCTTCACGTAAGGCACATAACGGGCAAAGTGGAGGTATCGGCATGACGACACGGCCCCAGTCGGACATGGCAACGCATCCCGACATCCTCGCCATGCGCAATCGGCACGAGATGGCCGAGCGTGTCGCGACTACTCCGAGGGCACAGGCCGTCGAGGCCATGGCCCTGATCACAGGCCTCTACCTGGCGGCCTCACCGTGGATCGCGGGCTTCAACGAGTTCTCCACCCTGGCGGTCAACAACCTGATCGTCGGCATCGCCTACGCCCTGATCATGAGCGGCGGCTTCGGCCGGGCGTACGAGCGGTCGCACAGCATGGCGTGGGCCGCCTGCGCGCTCAGCGTGTGGACGATCTTCGCACCCTGGGTGGTAGCGGGTGACGTCAGCACCACCAGGACCATCGTCAACAACATCATCGTCGGCGTGATCGCGCTCATGATGGCCCTCATGGCCGCGGCAGCCGCCCGCCCCGTGGATCAGTCGTCCGGCGACCGCTCTGTGCAGAGGTGATCGCCCTGCTGTCCACAGACCGTGGCGCTCGTCACCGGTGTCCGGCCCCCCCCGGCCAGCGGGACGGTGAGCCGCCGGTGAGCCCGGCCGGCCACAGCGCCGCGGTCTCTGCCCTCTCCAAGCCCCAGCCCATCCGCCGAGGAGCCACTGCCCGGTGCGCATGACGGCCACCACCGCTCCGCTCGGAGCCACAAGCACCCGCATCTGTCCCGCACGCTCTGGCGTCGTGTCAGAAGCCGGCGGGACGCCGATGACCTCGCAGCTGCCACCGGGCGCCGGCGCCGGTACAGAGCGCGGCAGGCGGACGGTGCGGCCGACAGGCGCTCCGGTGCCCTGCCCGCGGCGCCCCGCTCATGGCCGCTCCCGTCAAAGCACCGACAGCAAAGTGGCCATCGCCGTGAGGAGGACCGCGTTGGCAGTCAGTGCCAGACCCAGGCAGCGGCGCCGCAACTGCTGGTAGCGGTGTTCGTACTCGGTACGCAGGGACCGGCTCCGGGCCGCGATGCGCTCGAGGTCACGTCGGGTGCGCCGCAGACTGTCGGCAACGTAGTGGCATTCGATCTCCGCGCGCTGTGACGTCGTCAGCCACTCCATCGGCCGGACGAACTCCTGTGCCCGCTGCTCCGCTTCGGCGACCCTGGCCTGCCACAGCAGGTACCCCTCCACCATGTTGCCGAGTTCGCCGGCGGCTCCCCGCTCCGGCAGACCGCTCACCGCATGCCCCGCCCGCTCATACGCGGACGCCGTGGGCCTCAGCCTCGGCGATCGCGATGTCGGGGTGGTGCAGGTCGAACGCCGGGGACTCGCTGCGGATCCGCGGCAGGGTGAGGAAGTTGTGGCGCGGCGGCGGGCAGGAGGTCACCCACTCCAGGGAGCGGCCGTAGCCCCACGGGTCGTCGACGCCGACCGGCTTGCCGTAGCGGCTCGTCTTCCACACGTTGTACATGAACGGCAGCATCGACAGGCCCAGGACGAAGGAGCTGATCGTCGAGATCGTGTTCAGGGCGGTGAAGCCGTCGACGGCCAGGTAGTCGGCGTAGCGGCGCGGCATGCCCTCGGCACCCAGCCAGTGCTGGACCAGGAAGGTGCCGTGGAAGCCGACGAACAGCGTCCAGAAAGTGATCTTGCCGAGGCGCTCGTCGAGCATCCTGCCGGTGAACTTCGGCCACCAGAAGTGGAAGCCGGCGAACATCGCGAAGACGACGGTGCCGAAGACGACGTAGTGGAAGTGCGCCACCACGAAGTACGAGTCGGACACGTGGAAGTCCATCGGCGGCGAGGCCAGGATGATTCCGGTCAGACCGCCGAAGAGAAACGTGACGAGGAAGCCGGCCGCCCAGAGCATCGGTGTCTCGAAGGACAGCGAGCCCTTCCACATCGTTCCGATCCAGTTGAAGAACTTCACGCCGGTCGGTACGGCGATGAGGAACGTCATGAAGGAGAAGAACGGCAGCAGCACCCCGCCGGTGACGAACATGTGGTGCGCCCACACCGTCACGGACAGACCGGCGATCGAGATGGTCGCGGCGACCAGACCCATGTAGCCGAAGATCGGCTTGCGGGAGAACACCGGGATGATCTCGGTGATGATCCCGAAGAACGGCAGCGCGATGATGTACACCTCGGGATGGCCGAAGAACCAGAAGAGGTGCTGCCACAGCAGGGGGCCGCCGTTGGCGGCGTCGAAGATGTGGGCGCCGAACTTGCGGTCCGCCTCCAGGGCGAACAGCGCGGCCGCCAGGACCGGGAAGGCCAGCAGGACCAGGACACCGGTCAGCAGGACGTTCCAGGTGAAGATCGGCAGCCGGAACATCGTCATGCCGGGCGCGCGCATGCAGATGATCGTGGTGATGAAGTTGACCGAGCCGAGGATGGTGCCGAAGCCGGAGAAGGCCAGACCCATGATCCACAGGTCGGCGCCGAGACCCGGGGTGCGGACCGCGTCCGACAGCGGGGTGTAGGCGAACCAGCCGAAGTCGGCCGCGCCCTGCGGGGTGAGGAACCCGCCGACCGCGATCGACGAGCCGAACAGGTAGAGCCAGTAGGCGAACATGTTCAGCCGCGGGAAGGCGACGTCCGGCGCGCCGATCTGGAGCGGCATGATCCAGTTCGTGAAGCCGGCGAACAGCGGCGTCGCGAACATCAGCAGCATGACCGTGCCGTGCATCGTGAACGCCTGGTTGTACTGCTCGTTCGAGACGATCTGGATGCCCGGACGGGCGAGCTCGGCGCGCATGAGCAGCGCCATCACACCACCGATCAGGAAGAACCCGAACGACGTGGTCAGGTAGAGCGTGCCGATCGTCTTGTGGTCGGTGGTCGTCAGCCACTTCACCACCACATTGCCGGGCTGCCTGCCCCGGACCGGCAGTTCGTTCTGGTACGAGTCCTCGGCTGCTTTGGCACCGTGGGGCTGGGGTTCGTCGAGGATGCTCACAGGTCGTCCGTCTCTCGATGCTCGCGGTTAGCTCACGCCATGACGTCAGCTATCCGCCATCCTTGCGGCGCGAGGGCGGCACCCGCGCCCACCCAGCGGCCGACGAGCGGCCGATCGCGTGACTGATGCACCCGGACGGAGCAACTGTCCGCTCCTTGCCGGAGCCCCACGTTGACATCGCGGACGCGAAACTCCCCTGAGGGCGAAGCGTTTTGCGCGAGGCGTTCCCGGTGACCGTCGGCCTCTCCCGGGCTTCCGTCGGCTGTCGCAACGGGTGGAAGCGCTGCCGGTGTGCGGACGGGGCCGCCGTGGACGGGCGGGCGGTACATCCCCTGTGCTGTGCCGGAGGTCCGCACGCTGTTCTGTCCTCGCGTGCGGGGGAGGGTGACAGGGGGAGCGTCGCCCGCCACGATTCCTACGCATAAAGGGTGTAAAGGCTGTCAAATCAGTCACTCGTGTACATATCTGACGAATAGCCGTATGGCGTTGCGCGGAGGAGTGAGCTGATGAGTGAGGCAGCGCAGGACACCACACGAGTGCAGCAGGCCGGTCAGACGGCCAGAGCGGAGGCGTCGGCCACCGCCGATCAGGCCCAGCAGGCCGCGGGGCAGGTGGCGGGTACAGCCGCGGAACAGGCCAAAGCCGTGGCCGGGGAGGCGCGGCAGCAGGCCGGCGTGGTCGCCGACGATTTGCGCCGCCGCGCGATGGACGAGGTCGAGGGACAGACCCGGCGGGCTGCCGGGGTACTGCACCAGTGGGCGGACGACCTGGCGGGACTGGCCGACAACGCGCCGAGCGACTCGCCTGCCCGCAGCCTCGCGGCGCAGGCCGCCGACGGCGGGCACCGCACGGCCGACTATCTGGAGAAGCAGGGAGTCGACGGCGTCCTGTCCGATGTGCAGAGCTTCGCCCGCCGCCGTCCCGGGGCCTTCCTGGGCGGTGCCCTGCTGGCAGGGTTCGCCGTCGGCCGGATGGTGAAGGTGGCGGCCAAGGCCGACACCTCTTCCGGGACGCAGCACGCAGCCCTCGGCACTTCCGCTCCTTCGCCGGGCGCCCCGCAGGAGCCGCCGGTGCCGGCCATGTCGCCCGCCGTGCCACAGCCCCTCGCCACGCCCGCGGGCGACGCGCCGGGCCGACCGGGTCCGGGGGTGTGAGCGATGGCCTTCGTTCCGTCCCGCTCGGCGACGTCGCAGCCCGATGACCGCTCGGTGGGCGAGCTGCTGTCCGTGGTGACGTCGGACGTCCAGACGCTGTTCCGCCAGGAGGTCGAACTGGCGAAAGTCGAGGTCAAGCAGGAGGCGACCAAGGCGGGCAAGGCTGCCGGCATGTACGGCGGCGCCGGGTTCGCCGGCTACATGGCGATCTTCTTCCTGTCGCTGGCCGCCGTGTTCGCCCTGGCCAACGTGATCGACACAGGCTGGGCCGCCCTGATCGTCGCCGCCGTGTGGGCCGCGGCAGCAGCCGTCCTGTATCAGCGGGGCAAGACCCGCATGCGCACGGTGGCACCCAAGCCGGAGCACACAGTCGAGACGATGAAGGAGAATGCGCAATGGGCACGTCACCCGACCGGATGAGGGCCGAGATCGACGCCACTCGGGGCCGGCTGTCTGCGGACGTGGACCGCCTCGCGGACCGGGCCAGCCCCCGAAGGGTGGTCCGCCGCCGCGCCCGAAGGATGCGCGGCGCTGTCTCCGGGATGCGCGAGCGGGTCATGGGCACGGCCTCGGACACCGCCCACGGGGTCACCAGCGGCGCCCAGAGCGCGGCCGGTTCCCTGCACGAGGGCACCCAGCAAGCGGCCGGCACGGTACGCGACGCCGCCGACCAGGCAGGCGAAGCGGTACGGCAGGCGCCCGACGAGGCGATGCGCCAGACGCAGGGCAATCCGCTGGCCGCCGGCCTGATCGCTTTCGGCGCCGGCATGCTGGCGTCGTCGTTGCTGCCCACCTCTGCGGCGGAGCAGGAAAAGGCCGCCGACCTGATGGCACCCGGCGGGGCCCTGGAGCCGGTGAAGGAAGCCGCCCTCGACTCCGCGCAGACCCTGAAGGAAGGCGCCAAGGAGGCCACCCAGAACGCGGCGCAGGAGATGAAGGACACCGCCGCGCAGGCGGCCCGCACCACTCAGGACGAGGCCCGCGACCAGGCCGCGCAGGTGACGGACCAGGCGCGTGAATCGGGCAGGCAGGTCGCCGATGAGGCGCGGCAACAGCCTGGCCCCGGCTGAACCGGGAAGCCTTGGCAGGGCCGCGCGCTGCTTGAGCCCGCGTCCGAGCCGTCTGCGGCGGCCCTGCGAGCGGACGTACCCGTGCGGTGTGCTTGCCACAACGGCGGTGGGCACGCCGTGATCCGCCCGCGCGGATGGCCCCGCGACACCGACGGGGCCGCGGTCCCGTTTGCCCGGTGTTCAGTGGGGGACCCAGAGGCGGATGGAGCCCGCCTTCGGCACCCGCATTGTCGATGGGCATGTCGAGGTGCGCCTGCGCCGCAGCGGCCTGGACACCAGCAGGGACCCGAGCGGGAACGAAACGGACCGGACTCATGAGCACATCAGCTGACAGCCGCCTCGCACCAGGCATGAACGGGTTTTTCCGGCGCACCGCGCGGGAGTACTCGGCAGGACAGACGCGGCCGCTGGGCGGGTATCTCGCCGCCATCGCGGGGTTCGGCGTGTACACGGCTGCCTGGGCCTCGGCCGTCAGGCTGCGCGGGCGCCCCCTGCCCGACCGGCCAGAGCTGGCGGACGTGGTCTTGACCTCGGTGGCTACCTTCCGGCTCAGCCGGCTGCTGAGCAAGGCGTCGGTGACCAGCCCTCTGCGGGCCCCCTTCACCCACTACGTGGGTGCGCAGGGCCCGGCCGAGCTTCATGAGGAAGCGCAGGAGGAGGCGGGCCGCAACACCATGGGCGAGCTGGTCACCTGCCCCTTCTGCGTCAGCGTGTGGGTGGCCTCGACCCTGACCGCCGGGCAGTTGCTGTGGCCCCGTGCGACACGCACCGCCATGGGCGCCCTCGCCGCTCTGGCCGGCGCGGACGCCTTGCAGCTGACGTACAGCGCGCTGGTCGAGAAGACCACCGACAGCTGACTTTCCGTGAGCGATGCGGCGGGGCGAGATGCCGGCGCCGGGCACTCGGTCAAGAGGCCGATACGCGGCTGTGGCGCAGGGACGGCCCTCAGACATGGCCCGGGTCCGCTCCAGCAGGAGAAGCCACGATGCCAGGCGCCCGCCGGCACGTGCCCGTGAGCAGAAGCAGACCCGACCATCACGGTCGGCTGCCGGGAGGGGCGGCAGTGCGGCCACCTTCTGGAAGCGTCCGCAGCGCCGTCTCTGGCGAGCAGAGCGAGGCGTGTGTGGACCCCTGCTGCCTGGGAACCCAGAGTGACACCCCGGATGGTCTGTCCGGGCAGTGCAACGGCCGCCCCCGCAGGGGGTGCTGCGGAAATGGAGCGGCGCGATGGCAGTCGAATCCTGGGTGCCCGAACTGCCGGTGGTGTCCTTCACACCGTCAGGCGTCTACGCCCCGCAGTGGGACACCGCACTGCTGACGCGCGCCCTGCGCCGGGAGGCCATCAGCTCGGCCACCACGGTGCTGGACCTGGGGACCGGCAGCGGGGCCCTCGCCATCCAGGCAGCCCGGCTGGGCGCTCGCGTGACGGCCGTCGACATCTCCCGGCGGGCTGTCCTGACCGCACAGGTCAACGCCCTCCTGGCCGGCCGGCGGATCCGTTTCCACCGTGGTGATCTTGACGCTGCCGTCCCGGGCCGCACCTACGACCTCATCGTCAGCAACCCGCCGTACGTGCCCTCACCCGATGCCCGGCTGCCGCGCCGCGGCCCGGCCCGGGCCTGGGACGCGGGCCGGGACGGCAGGGCCTTCATCGACCGCATCTGCGCGGCGGCACCCGCCGCGCTGGGCCCCGGTGGCGCCCTGCTGCTGGTGCACTCCAGCCTCTGCGGCACCCAGGAGACGCTGCGCCGTCTGGCGCAGGCGGGACTGCGTCCCGCGGTGACCGACCGGGCCAGCGTGCCGTACGGCCCGGTGCTGCGCGCACGGCAGCGCTGGCTTGCCGAAGCGGGACTCGTGCACGAAGACGACAGCCGTGAGGAGCTTGTGGTCATCCGTGCCCACCGGGCCTGAGCAGACCTGGCCCGCCCTACCGGTGTCGGATGCGGGACCGTGAAGCGGCCCCGTGCACCCGCACCGGCCTCTGTCGGCACCGCCGGTCCCCGCACGGTCCGCACCGGCCGAGACGACCCGCGTGGCGGTGCCGGTGCTCTACTGCGTGGCTTCGCCGGGGTGGGCGGCGAGGGCTTCGGCGAGACTGCCGTGCACGGAGATGACCTGGTCGGCGCCGGTGGTGGTCAGCAGCCGCAGGGCCTGTGCGGGCGGTGCGGCCACGGCCAGCCAGCCGTCGTCCTCGCTCACGCGGCGCTGGAGCCGCAGCAGCATGTTCAGGCCGGAGGAGTCGCAGAAGGTGACCTTCGACAGGTCCAGTACGAGCCGGGGGTGCGCTGTGGCCAGCTCTGCCGCCGGCGGGTAGAGGCCGGTGGTGGTGCGGTGGTCCAGGCTCCCGGCCAGGGCCGCGACGGCGAAGCGGCCACGGGTGTCCAGGACGGTCAGCTGGGAGTCGGCGCTCATGAGGGGGTTCTCCGGTTCATGCGCGGCTGCGGGTGGCCGGGGTCGGATGCGGCAGGCTCGGGCAGACCGGCCAGCCTGAGGGCCCGCTCATAGCGGCCGGGGGCGGCAGGCGGGCCGAGCCATTCGCACAGCAGCACGGTCGCATCGTCCTGGAGCCGGCCTCCGTGATACTCCAGGACGGCGTTGACCAGACGGCGCAGGGTCTCGGGGACGGGCAGCCCGTCGGCGTGGTGGCGGATGATGAAGTCGGTGAAACGCTCCAGACCGAACTCGGAGCCGTCCGCGCCCCGGGCCTCGGTGATGCCGTCGGTGTAGAACACCACCCGGTCTCCCGGCTCCAGGTCTTCGCTGCACACGGTGGTCTTCAGACCCAGCCCGGTGCCCATGGGATGGGCCGGAGGACACCGCAGATGAGAGCGCCAGCGGCCACCGCGGATGATCACAGGTGGCACATGTCCGCGGTTGATCCAGCTCATCACCCCGGTTCGGGTGTCGAGGGTGGCGAGGATGCCGGTGGCGTACCGGGTGCGGTCGTACTGTTCGATCAGGGCGGCTTCCACTGCCTCGCCCTTTCCCGCCAGGTCGGTGCCTTGGCGGCGGGCGTTGCGGCAGGCTCCCATGGCCAGGTGCGCGGTCAGACCTGCGGCGAGGTCGTGTCCCATGGCGTCGAAGATCGACAGGTGGACGTCGTGTCCGTCCGTGGCGTAGTCGTAGGCGTCCCCGCTGATCTGGTAGGCGGGTTCCATGGACGCGGCGATCATCACACGCCGGTCGGTGTAGGTGTTCGGCGGCATCAGATGCCACTGCATCTCCGCCGCGATGTTCAGCGGCTCGACGCGCGTGAGGCGCGCGACTGCGTCGCTGAAGTTCCGCTTGGTCGACACCAGCAGGGCCACCAGACCGGACAGCGACGCCGCGTCCCGGCGCGCCCGCTCATCGGCGTGTACCGAGGTGACCCGCAGCACGCCCAGGCGCTCGGTGCCGTCCATCAGCGGCATCCACCATTGCGTCTTGTCCGGGGCGGCGGCGAGAATCTGCCCGTACTGGTAGCAGCGTCCGGGCACGGTGCCCTCGACCCGGAGTTCCAGGTCGTGGCCCCCGCCGGACAAGGTCTCGCTCGTCATCAGGAGCAGCGTGCGCCCCTGAAGATCCAGAAGATAGATCAGAACCTCCGGGAACCCCGCAGCGGCAGCACGCTCGGACACCGCACCGGGCAGCTCTTCCATCGACATCAGATGGCTGGCCGCGATCAGGTCCCCGAGCATGCGGTGCACGTCCGCGTCCCGCCCTTGGTCAGGCATGGCGTCACCCCAGCTCGTCGGTCGGTCCGGCTCGGGTACGGGTACCCGTACTTCCGGCCGTCGACCGCAAGGCGCAAGGCGCACGGCGCGCCGGCGCACAAGGCGAGGCGGTGCGCAGAGCGTGCCGCCTCCGAGTCCATGAAGGTCACGTTGCTGCTCTGAGGCTGACGGCGGCCCGCTGTGGCGGCGTGCCCGGCGGTCACGTCGCGTGCTCGCATCGTCGTCGCTCGGGGCTGTGTCGGCGCGTTGCCCTGTCCGGCGCGACTCATCGGCACCGGTGTGCAGGGTGCGTGCAAGTCTGGGTATGAGGGTTGTCCAGGCGCGGGATGGACGGGAGTCGGAAGTGGACTGGGGCCGATTCGGGCAGCAGATGGCATCCATGGCACGTGACCTTCTGGCGCAGGAGTCGGTCGACGCCACGCTGGAGCGGATCACGGCCTCCGCCACCGAACTGGTCGAGGGCTGTGACGCCGCCGGCATTCTCGTTCTGCATGACACCAGGGTGGAGAGCCTTGCTCCCACCGACGAGCTGGTCACCGAAAGTGACAGGCTCCAGGAGCGGCTCGGGGAAGGGCCGTGCTTCGATGCCGCCTCCAGCGCGCGGGACGAGCGGGTTTTCCGGATCGCCGATCTCACCAGCGAGCGCCAGCGCTGGCTCGCCTACGCCCCACAGGCTCAGGCACTCGGGGTGGGCAGCATGATGGGCTTCCTGCTCTACACCGGCGGACCAGGATTTCGGCGCCCTGAACCTCTACTCACGCAAGCCCGGCGCGTTCAGCCAGGACAGTGAGACGGCCGGCTGGCTGCTGGCCTCGCATGCCGCGGTCGCCTTCTCCAGCGCCCGCACCCACGCCCAGATGACACAGGCCGTCGACACCCGCCACACCATCGGCGAGGCCATGGGCATCCTCATGGGCCGCCACCACCTCACCGAAGAGCAGGCCTTCGACGTGCTGCGCCGCTACTCGCAGGAGAACAACATCAAACTCCGAGAGGTCGCCCGCCAGGTGTGCGAAGGGAAGCAGCCTTCGTGACCGCGGAGTGAGGGCGGCCTCTCTGGCTCTTGGGCCGAACCAGTGAGGCCTGGCCAGGTCGGCGCCCCAGGGAACACCACGAACCGGCTTGCGCATTCAAGTCCCCAGTCCTGCCCCTCGCACACATGTCCTCACCCACCCCGGCCCGGGGCCGGCGCGGCACCAGACAGCTTTGAGGAACCGGACGGAACAGGACCGCTACGGCGAGCGCGTGCACGGCCGGGCGGCTGCGGCCGTGAGGCCTCGTGCCGGTCGGGAATGGGATGGCAGGAGCGGTTGTTCCACCACACGTACCTGACATGCTCCGGTCAGTCCGGGGGTGTGGGTGAAAGGAGGACCTCATGGCACGCAACCGCATGCGTCCCGTCGTCACGCTGAAGTCGACGGCCGGGACCGGCGTCACCTACGTGACCCGCAAGAACCGCAGCAACGACCCCGACCGGCTCGTCCTGCGCAAGTACGACCCGCTCGCGGGCAAGCACACCGCCTTCCGCGAGGAACGCTGAACCACGCTTGCGCCCCGGGCACACAGGCACAAGGAAGGAAACCCCATGAGGCCCCGCATCCATCCCGAATCCCGGCAGGTCGCCTTCCGTGACCGCGCCGCGGACACCCTGTTCCTCATCCGCTCCACCGCGACCTCGGCACAGACGATCGAGTGGCAGGACGGCAACACCTACCCGCTGATCGATGTCGACATCTCCTCGGCGAGCCACCCGTTCTACACCGGCACCTCGAGGGTCGTGGACACCGCCGGGCGGGTGGAGCGGTTCGAACGCCGCTACGGCCGCACCGCCCCGGCCAGGACCTGACCGCCGGCCGTCGTCCGGACAGGAGAACAGGAGGAGTCAGACCGTGAAGGTACGCAAGTCCCTGCGTTCACTGAAGTCCAGACCGGGAGCCCAGGTGGTGCGCCGCCGGGGCGTGGTCTTCGTCGTCAACAAGAAGAACCCCCGCTTCAAGGCCCGCCAGGGCTGACACCACCCGCTCGCCGACCCGGCGGCCGGCCGGTCCGCACGTCACGCGGCCGGCCCGGCCGCGCCAGGATCCGCGTCCCGCGTGTCCCCGGGCAGAGCCGGGCAGAGCAGGACCCGTCTGGGACGCGAGCCCGCCCGCCCGGCCGGTGAACGGGGGCCGGGAATGCCGGTGGGGCGGGCTGTGTTGCAGGGGGTGTGGTTGTGGAGGGGACAGTGTCCCCGGGCCTCACCTATAGCCTGCGGGGACGATCGTCCGGCTGAAGCCCCGCAGAGCCTTTCGCCGCGTAGGCGACCGCCCTTCACGACCACGCTTTTCTCGCCCGCGGCCTCGGACCGGCACCTCGCCGGTCCGAGGCCGCGGACATTTTTCCGCCGCTGGCCTGCGGCACAACTTTCCGCCGCTGACCTGCGGCACAACCCGGACCTGCCCGTCGTCCGCCCCCTCGTCGACGCCTTCGGCGCCGGCCGGCGACGGGAGCACGGGCCCGGTCACGGCATATGTGCACGGGCCGGCTCCCGTCCGTGTACGCCCTGTCTGCGGCGCGCGCCTCCGGCTTTCCGTATCGGCACCCGGCCGCCTGCGCCTCACGTCCCGGCCGGGCCGGACAGCGCGCCCAGGCGTTCACGGAGGTGGTGCAGGACCGAGCGTGCGGTGTCCGGGCCGTGATAGGCCCTCTCGTGGCGCAGTACCCCCGACAGGCGGGCGTCCTGCGTCATGGTGAGACTGAGCGCGAGCGTGGCCGCAGACGTGTCGGACGCCTGGCGGGTGGCGTAGGTCAAACGCGAGGAGTCCTGGCTTATCGGCACGAGGTCGGTGCGCATCCCGTGCATCGGGACGGGGTCGATGCGCTGCTGGTTCAGGGCCCAGCCGGTCACCCCGTGCAGGCGCAGCGCGGCGTGCCCGAGGGCGTACCGGAAGAAGCCGCCGCCGTCGACGCGGCCCAGCACGGCCTCGGCGAGCGGCCCGAACGGCAGGTCGACGGTGGCCGAGGCCTCGCGGACGGCCTCGTGCGTCTGCCGCAGCAGCCGGTGTCCGCCGTCCTGTGACACGTCCACCGGGATCTGCACCATGTTGGCGAATTCCCCGACGGCGGTGCGGTGTTCGGGCCGCAGCCGGCCGTGGGACGGCGTGGAGAAGAGCAGCCTTTCCCGGCCGAAGTGACGGCCGAGGGCACCGGCTAACGCCGCGATCAGCAGGGAGTACAGGGAGACCCGGGCGGCCCGGGCGGCGTGCAGGAGTTGCCGGGTCTGCCCGGGGGAGAAGTCGAGGGGTTCCTCGTCGTAGTGGTGGCGCAGCGGCATGGGCCCGGTGGTACGGCCGGGCAGCAGGTCCCCGGCGCCGTACGCCCGTAACAGTGCGGCCCGGGCGGCGAGGCGGGCGGCGCGGTCCTCCCGGGCCGCGCGGGTGGACTCGGCGCGGATGAGGTCCAGGTAGGAGAAGGCGGGCCGCAGCGGTGGTCCGCCGGCCACCCGCCGGTTGTACGCGCGGGCCAGGTCGCCGAGGAGGAGGCGGTGGCTGGCCTCGTCGAACACCAGGTGGTGGAAGCAGGTCAGCAGGATGTGGTGGTCGGGGGCCGCGCGCAGCAGATAGGCGCGTCCCAGGCGGTCGGTGACGTCGAAGGGGCGGGTGCTGAGGTCCACCAGGAGCGCGTACGGCCGCTCGGGCAGTACGTCCTCCTCCAGCGGCAGAGGTGTTGCGCGAAGCGACTGGCGGGGGTGGACGACGTCGGCGACCCCCTCCGGCGGTTCGTCCAGCCGCAGGCGCAGGGCGTCGTGGTGGAGGGTGACCTCGGCGAAGGCCTCCCGCAGCGCACCGGTATCCAGCGGCCCCAGGAGCCGCAGGGCGGTCGAGCAGTCGATCGAGACCACCGCGGAGTAGGGCTCGCCGTGGCAGCGTTCCCACTCCCAGCACAACTCCTGGCGCGTGGAGAGCGGATATGCCGGGTGCCGCCGGGGGCCGGTGGTCGTTGTCATGCCCTGCCTCGGGGTCGGGTACTGCGGGACAGAGTGGGGGCCGACGCCGGTTCAGGACGGTGCGCCGCGTCCAGCCCCGGTGCGTGTACGTCCACGCCTTCGTGCCTCTCGTCGTACGTCGACCACAGACGCGCCATGTCGTCGTATCCCCTTTCCACAGACACCCCTTGGCACACACTGACGCCCATCCCCGTGCCGGTGCCAGCACTGAGGCGCGCGTCGGCGTCGTTCCGATCGCTCGGCGAACACCGAAGCCAGCCAGGGCAGTCGGCCGAACGACGCGACCTCCCCGCACCGCATGCGAGGCGACCCGCGCACTTACTCGGCCGGGGCACCCTGGCTTTGCCGCGTCACCGCCTTCGGTGGACGGCGTCTCGGCAAGGCAGGGAATGCCGCAACGGCGGGCGGTGTTGTGGAGAGCGTGGCCGTGGAGGGGACAGTGTCCCCGGGCCTCACCTATAGCCTGCGGGGACGATCGTCCGGCTGAAGCCCCGCAGAGCCTTTCGCCGCGTAGGCGACCGCCCTCCACGACCACACTCCTACGTCTGCGGCTCCGGGCCGGCGTCATCGCCGGCCCGGAGCCGCAGACGTTCCCGCCCACGCCGCCATGCCCACGAACGGCCGCGCACACCGTGTGCTCCTGCTGGCGGCGACCGTCTCGTCCGTGCCGGTGAGACCCCAGCGTGCCGGTGAGACCCCCGGGCCGCCGACCCGCCCCGCTCATCGAGCCCGGCGGAGCCCGCCGGCGACCCGGCGCTCCGCCCTCACCCGGCCTGGACGGCCCCCGCCCCGCGCCCGGCCCCCCGCCCCGCGCGCCCGGTCCCCGGCAGCCGAGCCCGCTCAGCCGGGCAGAACACGGCCGCCCCGAACGTCTCGCCGTCGCCCTGCCTCCTCCCCCCGGTGTGCCGCCACGCCCTCTCACGAGAGGGCCACCGGTGTCTACAGAGGGTCCCGTTCGTGAGGCCGGGGCTCTTCGCAGCCCAGGCACGAGCAGCGGCAGCGCCCAGAGGCCCTTGCCGAGGAATCGGCGGCCGCTCTATCGTCCACGGGCGACTCGCGCGTGCTTACGGCTACCTGGAGCGGGGAAATGATGAGCGCTATGAAGAGCGCGATGCAGCACTACGGCCTCCTGTGGACCGATCCTGACGGCACTCCGCAGGCGTCCGCCGGCCGGTACGACAAGCGGTCCGCCAAGCACCGCCGCACCGAACTGAAGGCGGTGGGCTGTACCCGCGTCGAGATCGTGCCGGTCAGGCCTGGCGAGGTTCCCGAGCCGGTTGCCTGAGCGGAACGGGGCGGGAGGGACAGCATCGGCGGGGGCGCATGAGCGCATGATGCCGACAGCGCCGACCGGTGTGCGCACCGAGGCCCGCGCGCCGTACCGGGGAGCAGTCCCGGCGGCGGTTGCCGGCCTCGTCCGGGGAATTGCGCTGTCCCCGGCAGGGGGACGCGGCACCGCCGCTGCATGTGGCGTGGTCCGGCACGACCGGCTGCGCGGCCTGGACGAGCCACGCCTGCGCACGGTCCTGTATCGCACGGTGCTGCGCGAGGGCCTGGCCGAAGACGCCGCTGGACGCTGCGGCGCCCGGTCCCACCCGCTGTCCGGATCACTCATCCCTTTTATCGGCGGCGAATCCTATTTACCTCTCTGGTGAATCCGAGGAAAAGCCTTTCGGCTCATGAAGTGCGAAGTGGGATATGTAGGATTTGATCAAGGGGGGCTCACCCGTTCAGGGGTCGCGGTCACTCATCCGCCCGCGCATCTGGAGGAGAAAGAGCTGCGTTAGCGGGATATGACGAAGGCAACTCCTCCCGGTCTTCCGCAACGCAACGCGAGGCCGGGTGATGCACCTGCGGCCCCTGAACCGGCAGGGAGGAAATACGCTCGGACGTCCGGCACGGTGTACTCGGAACTTGCGGCGCAAGGTGCTGTGATCCGGGACGGCGCATGGGTCGAACACCGGATCACCGAGCCCCTGCTGTGCGAATTCCTCCGGCTGCTGGAGGCGATCCAGGAGGAGCTCAATTCCCGGTGGAACGGTCAGGAGGAATCTGACCGTAACGCGAACAGTGCATGACGGAATAATGCCATGAATCACGACTATGTGAATCCCCTGTCGGCGCAGCGTGAATGGTACTCCGATGCGTATTCCTACGGGACAGGAAATGAATGGCACGACGGGCCTGACGACAGCGTCCATGCGGGTGTTCCTCACCCTGCACCCGATACCGGAGGCTGGGACCGTGTCGAGGAACTTGCCCATCTGCTCCAGGAAGCTGTTCCGGCGGAGCAGCCGGCAAGGGTGCCGCCACTTCGCAGGGAGCGCCCATCCGGTGTCGACTTCAGCGATCCGATGGAGAGCTTGGCTGCTCAGCTGCCGTCTCCCCGGCGCTCTCCCGCCGGACATCGCAAGACGCAGGTCCGAAAAGCCCGGCTCAAGTGGCTGCGGACCGGCAGCTTCGCCCTCGTCGCTCTCGTCGCCGTCATCGTGGCGATGGTCAGCGTTTTCGGCGGCATGGTGGCCTACAGGCCATTGCAGAACATCACGTCCGGAACAGGTGCCGGCATCGCCCCGTCCTGGCCTCTCCTCGTGTACGGCCCCTGGATGGTGGCGTCTTTGTCCATCCTGCGCACTGCCCTGCATCAACGCCGGGCGGTGCACTCGTGGTTCATCGTCCTGCTCTTCTCCTCCGTCGCGGTCATGCTGTGCGTGGCGCAGGCGGACAAGACCTTCACCGGAATCGCCGGAGCCGCCCTGCCCGCCCTCGCGTCTCTCGCATGCTTTCAGCAACTCGTCCGGCAGATCACTCTGACCCTGCCACCACGACAGGCCGCGCGCCGCCACAGGCAGTTGCCGTAACCGGACCGGACCGGGTGAGCGGTGCCGGTCCGGCGTGCGGCGCTGAAAACCCCGTCCAGGGGCGGGGCGGTGATCCCTCGGCCGGTACGGTCCGGTGCAGGCTCATCCGGGAGGCAGGCCGGCCGGCCGGGGCCCGTAGGCATGGACGGCCGGACCGGACCGCATGCCCCCACTCGTGTGGACGGGCACCCCCAGTGGTGAGAGCGCGTGCCGGGAGAGCGGCCCCCGGCAACACCGTCAGCCGGAAGGTCGCCGAAGTCCTGTCCGAGGGCGGACAGTTCCCCGCGGCACGCGACCTCGTCCCCGGCGTCCGCGGACGCGAGGCCGTCGTCCGCTGACGCAAGGCCGTCGTCACCATTGCCGACCGTGCCAGTGCTCGCTATGTTAATGAGAAATCACATCGCCCGGTGAGCTTGACCACGATCGGAATGCACAATTCCGAAGCTCGGGTGTGCAGTTACGCCCGGCTGGATCCACCCCGCCTGAGATCCACAAGTCAATGAGAAATCTCAGAGGCTTCGAATCTGCGGACGCGCACTGCGCGGCGTGCGACTCGTCCGGGGCGGGGCCATAGGCGCGCGGTGACGCCGCTGTGCATGCCCCTCGCGGTCCACTCCTCGGAACGGCCAGCATCCACCACAGGAGTTCGAACAATGGACGGGTTGAGCAGACGGAAGATGTTACTGACGGGCGGTGCCCTCGGCGCCGTCGGAGCGCTGAGCATGGCCTCACCGGCCGGCGCACGGCCCCTGTGGACCTGGCCGGCGGCCGGCTCCGTGGCGGGCACGGGCACCGGCCTGGACCCCGGCTGGGTGTGGGACGACGAGGCCGACCCGGTGCTGGCGTCCGTCATCGACCGGGGTGACGTCGCCGACGTCAACACCGCCCTGGCGAAGTGGACCCGCAACGACCAACCCCTGCCCGGCGAACTCCCGTCCGACGTAAGGGATTTCATGGAGCAGGCCCGCCGGCTTCCGACCTGGGCGGACCGCACGAAACTCGACCGCGGCTCCCGGTTCAGCAAGACGAAGGGGATCTACGTCGGGGCACTGTACGGGCTCGGCAGCGGCCTGATGAGTACCGCCATACCCCGCGAGGCGCGCGCGGTGTACTACTCCAAGGGCGGCGCCGACATGAAGGACCGCATCGCCAAGACCGCGAGGCTCGGGTACGACATCGGGGACCTGGACGCCTATCGGCCGACCGGCTCGATGATCGTGACATGCGTGAAGACGCGGATGGTGCACGCCGCCGTACGGCATCTGCTGCCGCAGTCCCCGGGGTGGACGCACACCAGCGGAGGCCAGACCATACCGATCAGCCAGGCCGACATCCTCGTCACCTGGCACAGCCTGGCCACATTCGTCATGCGGAGGCTCAGGGACTGGCGCGTGAGGATCAGCACCGCCGACTCGGACGCCTACCTGCACGTGTGGCAGGTCAGCGCCGCGATGCTCGGCGTGCGGCAGGAGTACATCCCCGCCACGTGGGACGCGGCCGAAGCCCAGTCCGCGCAGGTCCTCGACCCGATCCTGGCCGCAAGCGACGAGGGGGTGGCACTGACCGAGGTCCTCCTCGACATCGTGGCCGAACTGGACGCCGGCCTCACGCGTCCCCTGATCAGCGCGTTCGCCAGGTACACGCTCGGCGACCGGGTCGGGGACATGATCGGGCTGTCCGAGGAGCCCGTCCTGGAGCCGCTGATCGCGGCCGCCTGGCCGGTGCTGGTCGCCTTCCGCGAGGGACTGATCTCCTTGCCCGTCATCCCGTCCATCGCCTGGACGCTGGAAGAGGCGATCCGCCAGTTCGTCCTGCTCTTCCTCGGCGAGGCCGAGCCGATCGCCATCAGCATCCCGGACACCAACCGTCCGTCCTGAGAGCAACTCCCCGAATGGCCGCCGGACAGCGGCGCCCCCCCGATCACGAGGGTGCCGGGGGCAGCCGGCCCCCACTGCCCCGGCACCGGCCGACATCCGCGCCGTGCGCGGCTGCCCCACGAAACCCCGGTCGCTGACGCCCGTACGGAGGAGAGAGCATGCGCAGACGAGGTTGGATCCCGGGCGCCACAGCGGTGGCCCTGGTGGCCGCATCGGCCGTGACCCGGTTCACGGTCTATCCCGCCTTGCACCAGGTACCGGCGGGCAGCGAGACCACGTTCCGGCTCCAGGGCACCGCCACCCTGCTCAACTCCCCGGCGCTGAGCGGCGGGAGCGGCGAGCTGTTCCTGCGCGACGTGCCGGTGAAAATGAGCCGCCACGTCGAAGTGACCGACGCCGACGGCCGGACCGCGGTCGTACACGACACCGCGTCGCTGCGAGGACCGGACGGCAGGCAACTCGCGGCTTCCGCCTACGTCTGGGCCCTGGACCGGCGCGACCTCACCGAACGCCCCGCGCCCGCGGGCTCCGGAGCACAGCCCCACACGGGCCTGACCGTCGGCTGGCCGCTGGAACCGCACCGGCGCGACTACCCGTTCTGGGACACCGGTACCCGCACCTCGGTGACCGCCCGGTACACGGGAGACAAGAACGTGAAGGATCGGAAGTCCTACGTCTACGACGTGTCGGCCACCGGGAAACTCGCCGACCCGGCCGTCGCGAAGAGCCTCCCCGCGGCCCTGCCGCGAGCCGTCGTCACCGAGGTGGCCAACGCACTGCCCGCCGGCCGGCGGCCCTCGAAAGCCGCCCTGGCGGCGCTGCCCGAGACCGTCCCCCTCACCTACGGCTCGACCACCACCCAGCGCGCCTGGATCGACACCGCCACCGGGCTGACCCTGGACGGCACCCTGCACCAGAGCGTGACCGCCCGGACCACGGGGCCCGACGGCCCGCTCGCCCTCTTCCCCGTGACCGAGGTGAACCTCCGGGCAACCACCTCCACGGTCCAGGACCAGGCGGACACCGCAGCCGACACCGCGCGACTGCTGTGGCTCCTGAGAGACGCCGGCCCGCTGGGCCTCCTCGCACTCGCCCTCCTGCTCGCGGTCGTGGCGGTCCGGCGGGCCCGCCGGACCGGCACCGCAGACCGCTCCGAGGCGGCGGCTCGACACCCGCGAGAGGCCAACGTGTGAACGCACACCAAGCGCGCACCCGCTTGCGGGCACCGCGCGCAACGGAAGGCCCGGTCGAGCGGGCCGAACCGGGGGAGAGGAATATGCCGGCCCCACTGCCCCGGGGGGAGGGGGGTGGGGCCGGCACGGGCTCGAACGGCCGGGGGGACAGCGCTGCGTCGAGCTCGTAATCGCCTGCTGCCCCCGATCGCGAGACGTATGCACGCCCTCTCGGCTTCTTCCGCTCGCCTCCCGACGGCACCGGCCCGGCCGCTCCGGGAACGCCGTGGCGACCGGCGCCGCAGCCGGGAGGATCACGGTGATCCCCGGGCGGGCAAGCCGCGCAGCAGGTTCACAAGGTGTGCAGGAGCCAGCGCTGAAGCGTGGCGTTGATGCCGGCCGGCAGGGCGCTGAGTTCGTCGATGGCGTCGCGGTCCTCAGGGCGCGGCGGGATGCCGGCCGTGGTCAGCGCCGCGTGCAGGTCGAGGCGCCGCCGGTCGCGGGGGTCGATGCTGTAGCTGAGACGCTCCGCGGGGTTCGGCGGAGCCAGCAGGAAGTCCGCGTCCTCGCTCCGGCCGCCGGCCGGAGCGAGACAGAAGCGGTCGGCGGAAGTGACGGCGTACGGGTCGACGAACGTGTGGGGTGCGGCGGGGCCGAAGACAGAAGCGGTCACGGGGATCTCCTCACGAACTGCTTGCGCTTGTGTCCGACAGGAGTCCCGCGGACCCCGCGCCGGTTGCGGCCGCGGCGCGATGTCACGCCGTCGGCGTCATCGGCGGCTCATCCTCTCGTCCGACCGGCGGGCCGGGGCACCGGCACCTGACCGAGCTGCGGAGCCCCTGCCGGCACCTGCCCGGGCCCGCCGAAGGGGGACCGCCGGGGAGGCGGGCCCACCCGTGTCCGTCGTCGTCGGCGACAGCCCTGTCAGGGGGTGAAGACCTCGTCGAGGCGGTCGATGGCCCCGTCGGCGCCGAGGTGGTAGGTGAAGACCAGTCCGGAATTCGGGTGCGCCTCGAGCCAGTCGAGGAACTCCTGGACGCCGATGGGCTGGTTCTCGGTGCTCTCCACGATGGGGTTGGTCACGGTGATGTCCGCGGCCTGGTCCATCGGGAGGTAGGTCTCCTCGCCGACCGTCTCGAACGGGGCGCCGTCCGAATCGGGCGTGCCGCAGCCCCAGTTGCCGTACTTGACGATCAGGCTCAGCGAGCCCCCTTCCGGCGTGTAGCGGTAGACCGCGATCTCGTCGGGGGAGATGGGCATCTTGTGGTCACAGTCGTCCGCACCACCGCCGTCGGCGCTCACCGAGCCCGTCGCCGCGGGGGCCGCGGACTTGGAGGCGACCGGAACGGCGCCGGGGGACTCGGCGCCGCCGCCCGCGCCCGCGGAGGCCTTCGCGCCGGGCTTCGGGCCCGTCGTGCCGGCGCCCGCCCCCGTCTTGTCGCCGGCAGCGCTGCCCGCCGTCGCGCTCGCCTTCGCGCCGCCACCGGCGCCCGCCGTGCCACCGGCACCGCCACTGCCGCTGTCGCCGTCACCGGAGCAGCCTGTGAGGCCCAGCGCGGCTACGGCGCACACGCCGAGCACGACCGCTCGGACAGTGCCCGGTCTGCGACGGCTCTTCCTCGGCGCCAGGTTCATGGTGCGTCCCCCATCGTGCTCGTTCGAGATCTTTGCGAGCCTCATCGACTCACGAGAGGGGGACGAATTCCAGCCGCGGACAGTTGCATCCCGGCCGGATCTTGCACACCGCCCCCTCGGGTCAGGCCCAGCCCCCACCCCACCTCCACCCCCACCCCTATGTGCACTCCCGCCCCTGCCCACCCGCCTCCGGCAGCACTGTCAGCACCCCCCGTTAGAGTCCGAAGAGTCCGACCACCTCACCCCCGCGCCCCACCGAGCGCCCCGGAAAGGATGTACCGGCATGTCCATGTGGCTCGGCCTCGTGAAGATCGACCCCTCGCTGCTGTCCGCCCTTCAGCAGCACCCGGAGTCGATCGGCGCCCTGTTCTTCGAGGACGACACGCCGGAGCCCCTCGTTTCCGGCGTCCACCCGACCGCGGACTCCTTCGGCTGCGACTACCGCCAGCTGTCCGACCTGGCCGCCGGCCGATCGCAGGCCGAACAGGACACCCAGGAGTGGCAGACGGCCTACCCCTGGCTGGCACGCGCCACCGGCGAGAACTGCTCCACCATCGAGGAGTCCGACTTCGGCTACGGCCCGGCGCACTTCCTCACCCCGGACGAGGTGGGACAGGTCGCGCAGGGGCTGGCCGGCGAGAACTGGACCAGCCGGACCGCGGCGGCCCACTGGAACACCGAGGCCGAGGACAACGACTTCGACGACATCGTCCCCTTCTTCGCCAAGGCGGCGGCCGAAGGCAAGGCGATAATCGGCGGCGTGAGCTGAGCCGGTGCGCCACGCGGTGGGGATGCCGTAGTTCTGGCAGTTGGCGCGCTACGCGATCGCTCTGCATCACGAGGCCGTTCGCCGTGTGACCGTACGCGAAGCCGCTACCGGTACGGTGCTGCTGGTCCGAACAGCACGGCAACCATGTGATCCGGCTCATCCAGCCCTGTACCAGGCCGCCCGCTCACGCGCCGCCGGCTGCTGAGCGGAGTGGGGTCAGATCTGGCCGAGATCGATCTCCAGCGGAAAGGGGGCCGTCACCTTGAGGACGCCGGTGAACACGTCTCCGTCCCGGTAGGTCCTCGTTGCAGGGTCGAGAATGTAGGTGTACACGAGAGGGACGCCTGTCGCGGCCTGCTCGATCCGCCAGTAGAAGCCGATGCCTGCCTTGGCGTACTGGTCAACCTTCACGATCCGGCCGGTGGTCTCCGAACCCGGCGACACCACTTCCGCGACCAGGAGCACGTGCTCCGGGCGGGTGGGGGTGACATCGATCGTGTCCGCGCGGTACACGACGACGTCCGGGCGGCGATTGGTGAGCGGGACGTCCTGAAGCCGGACGTCGAAGTCCGTGTCGGCTTCCCGACGATCGTCCTCACCGTCGTCTTCGCCGCGTACGCGGTCGGGGTCATGCTGAGCCTGTACCTCGCGGGCCATGTCTCCGACCGGCTCGGACGCCGACGCGTGATCCTCGGCTCGCTCCTCGTCAACCTGCTGGCCGCGCTCCTCTTCGTCGCCCGGAACGACGTCGTCGGCCTCATCGTCGCCCGCTTCATCAGCGGACTCGGCATCGGCATCCTCACCGCCACGGCGACCGCACACCTCTCCGAGCTCGGCGCGGCGGCCCGCCACGCCACAAGCCGCGTCGCCCTCGTGTCGACGTTCGCGAACCTCGGCGGCATCGGCCTCGGCCCTCTGATCGGCGGGCTCATCGCGACGTGGTCCACACGGCCGCTCGTCACGCCCTACGTCGCCTTCGCGATCCTCCTGGTCGTCGAAGGGATCCTGGTCGCCTTCGTTCCCGAGACGGTCGAGCGCCGTGAGCGGCGCCCCGCCTACCGGCCGCAGCGCGTCGCGGTGCCGGCGGCGGGCAGGGGCGCGTTCTGGGCGGCCGCAGCGGCGGCGTTCGGGGTGTTCGCGGTGTTCGGCACCTTCATGGGACTGTCCTCGACCTTCCTCGTCGGTCTCCTCGGGCTGCACTCGCACCTGCTCGCCGGCCTGGCACCCTTCGTCGTCTTCATGGCCGCAGCCCTCGCCCAGAGCGTCACCGTGCGGCTGGGGACACGCCCTCAGATCGGCTACGCCATCGCGCTCGCCGCGCTCGGGCTCGCCAGCATCGGTGCCGGCGCCGTCGTCGCCTCGCTTGCGCTCTTCCTCATCGGCGGAGGGGTCGCGGGCGCGGGGATCGGCATCCTGTTCCGAGCCGCCCTCGGCACCGTCGCCGCGGTCGCGGATGCGGAACGCCGGGGGGAGGCGCTCGCCGGCATCTTCCTCATCGCCTACGCCGGCATGACCGTCCCACCGCTGCTCACCGCCGCCGCGCTCAGGGTCTGGCCCACGGTCGCCGTGCTCGTCGGCCTCGTCACCCTCGCCGCGCTCCTCGTCGCCGTCTCCGGCTCCCGGATGCTCCGCCGCTGAACAGAGCGGATGAACAGCCCGGCTCTGTTGCTCCCGAGCCTGACGTCATTGCCCGGCACGAGGGTGGCGCCGTATCTGCGCGGGTGACACCCTGAAGGCCGTGATCATCAGGGTGAGTGAAGCACGCGTACGTCCGGAACGGTTCGAGGCGTTCCGAGACATGATCGTCTCTGCGGTGCGCGAGTTCCCCGCCCGCTACCCGGGGCTGATCGACCACGAGGTACTGCTCGCGCCGCCGGATGCGCTGCTGTATGTCAGCCGCTGGCGCAGCGAGCAGGATCTGGTCGGTTACGCCGGTGAACACTGGCGCGACCAACCCGTCGTCCTGCCGGGCGAGGACGAGTACCTTGCCGCACCCCTTCAGGTACGGCACTTCACGCTCGCCTCTTTGAGCTGATCCACCGCGGGCTACCGGCTGCCGCGGCACGCGGATCGGGGCTCACGGCCTCGCCGTACCTGTGGATGCACGAGTGGCCGAGTGCCTGCGGCGCGTGCAAGGAGATCGCGGCCGTCGTCGACGAGCGCTGGCCACTGGAGATGCGGAACGGCAACCGGGTCTCTCCCGCCCCGCCTCCCGGCTCCGACTGGCCCTCCTTCTAGGCCGCTTCGTTCATGCGTCGGATCGTTGGTTGATCTGTGTCGTTGACTCACGCCCTGTGGGCAGGCACCGAGCCATTGCTGCCGGACCGGACACCGAGTCGAGCTCGCCTTCGGTGCTGACCCCGGCGCACGATCTGCTGTAGTTGCGGCCCCTCCTTGGAGGAAGTCACCGGACCCCGAGCGCGACGCCAGGCTCGACTGCATCGAGCACGTGCTGGAACGCTTCCCTGACCGGGTGTTCGCGTTCGACGAGTTCGGCCCGCTTGGTATCCGGCCCGCCGCTGGCGCGTGCTGGGCTGCTGCTGGTCACCCCGAGCGCCATCCCGCGACGTACCACCGCACTCACGGAGTGCCGCGAACACCCTGGCCTCACTCAGGTCGATTCGGGCCGCTCGTGGTGCGCGAGGCGGGGGCCTGGGTCGTTCGCGCGGCCCTAGCTGCTCGCCGGTCGACCGTTCGCCGGCGTCTCGGTTCGCCAGCCGAGGAGGAGCGTGCGAAGCGCCTGTTCGGCGAGGTAGCGGGCGCGATCGTTGCCGACGCTGCCGAGGTAACTGAGCGACGCGATGCCGTACAGCGTGCCCCAGAGGATCTCACAAGCCTGGTCGAAATCGGCCAGGACCACGTCGTGTGCAGCCGACCACGAGGTGAGCAGCTCCTTGAGGACGTCGATGACCGGTTCTGCGACGCGCCGGCGTTCGTCCGCGTCGACCACCGGGTCGTTCATGACCTGGAAGAGGTGGGGGTGCTCGCCTGCGAACCGGACGTACTGCGACGCAATGCCGGTCATGCGCCGGTCCGTATCGGGCTCCTGCGCGGCTTGGCGGAACTCGCTGAGCATCAGGCGGTGGCCGTGCGCGACCAGCTCCAGTACGAGCGCGTCCTTGTTGGCGAAGTGCTGGTAGACGACGGGCGCGGAATATTCGACATCGGTGGCGATGCGCCGGATCGTCAGGGCCGCGATGCCCTCGGTCTCGAGGACGTGCAGCGCGGCTTCGATGATCTGATCCCGGGTGTTCGCCCGTTCGCGGGCCCGTCTCGTGCTGGTCGGCATGGTCCGTCACTTCGCTTCGATGGTGTCCTCGAACACTAGTCACCGCCTTGACCGCGTCGGCGGCGCGCGCCATAGTTAACGCCGTTAGGAAATCTAACGACGTTAGGAACGGGTAGTAAGTCATGATTTACCACATCAACAGAGTCACGATGAAGGCCACGGCGACGCCTGAGCAGATCGAAGGGGTGCTGGAGAGCTGGCGCAATCAGGGCCGGTCGAACCCCGCCATCAAGTCCTTCGTCGTGGGCCGCGACCACGGCGGCGACTACACGTACGGCGCGGTGTTCGTCGTCGAACATCTCGACGGGCTCTTCGCCTACCTGACGCACCCGACCACCTACCAGACCGACCACCGCGGGCTGCACCTGGTCGAACGGCTGGAGATCTTCGACGTCAGTGACGACGACGACCCTGACCTGAACGCCAAGATCCAGGAACTGCACCGGCGCCGCAACGAGCTCAACCCGCAGATCGCCGGCCTGCTCGCAGACGTGCCCACCTACACCGGCTCCGGCGTGGACGACTGACCGATACCCGGAGATGGAGAAGCCGTCATGGCCAAGCACGTCATCATCGGTGCCGGTTCCATCGGTACCAACGTCGCTCGTCTGCTCGCCGAGCGCGGCGAGAGCGTCCGCATCGTCACCCGCAGCGGCTCCGGCCCCGAGCACCCGCTGGTCGACCGGGTCGCCGCGGACGCGTCCGACCCCTCCCGCCTGACCGAACTGTCCCGCGGCGCGGAAGTGATCTACCACTGCGCCAATCCACCCTCCTACACGGTGTGGGAGCGCCTGTTGCCGCCCCTGCAGACGGCGGCCATCACCGCCGCCAGGGCGAACGACGCCGTCCTCGCGCTGACCGGCAGCCTTTATGCCTACGGTCCGCAGCCCGGCGGCCGGATGAACGAACACACCCCCATGGCCGCCACCGGGCACAAGGGCCGCCTGCGCAGACGCATGTGGGAACAGGCCCTCGCCGGGGGGATCCGCACCGTCGAGGTCCGCGGCTCCGACTACATCGGCAAGAACGCCAACGGCGTCTACTCCCTGCTCATCAAGTCGGCCCTGCTGAAGGGGAAAGCGGCCTGGATCACCGGCCATCTGGACATGCCGCACACCTTCACCTTCAACGGCGACATGGCACAGGCCCTCATCACGCTGGCCTCGGAAGAACGCGCGTGGGGCCGACCCTGGCACGTACCGTCCCCGCCGGCCGTCACCATTCGCGAGCTGGCGCGGCGCTACGCCGTCGCGGCAGGGCGGCCACCGATCAGACTCATCCAGATACCGCGCTCCGTGACGCGTACGGCCGGGCTGATCGTGCCGATCGCCCGCGAGATGGCCGAGATGGACTACCAGTGGTACGCGCCGTTCCACATGGACGCGACGGAGACCACCGAGACCTTCGGCCTGACCGCCACCGACCTCGACACCGCCGTCCGCAATGAGGTCGGCTGAACTCCCACCGCCACACCGGCAGGCCCACGGCGTGGCCGCCGACGGTCACGGCACTGGAAGCCTGTCCGGGCGATCTTGTCCGGGGTCAGCTGATCATGTGACTGGCGTCCTGTCGGATCGTTGTTCGACACGTGGGGCGAGGTGATCTGACAGATGCCGAGTGGGAGCGGCGTGAGCCGTTCCTGCCGGTCAGCAATGGGCGTTGTGGCCGGTGGCGGGATCATGACAGAGCCTGCTCGCCCGCCTGGTGGAGGTGGTGCGGGAGGTGAGGGCCTGGGCCGCTCGCACGGCGGGTTCACCAGCAAACTCCACCTGAGCGCCAACGGCCGCTGCCGCCCGCTTTCTCCGCTCGCCACTCCGGGCCAGTGGGCAGACTGCACCCAGTTCGAGTCCGTCCTGGAGAAGATCCGCATCCCGCGCATCGGGGCGGGCAGGCCGCGCAAGAAGCCCGACAGTCTCGCCGCGGACAAGACACCCCATGCAGCTATCGGGTCAAGCAGCTGCGGCGAGTGGTGCTGGTTTCTGCGGGGCGAATGCGATCGCTTCGTCGAACTTCTGGTGGGTGGTCAGGCAGTGGTGGAGCTGGCCGAGCATGCGGTTGAAGAGGTTTCGGAGAGCCGCGTAGTAGCGATCGCCGGTCTCTCTCCGGCGGTTGTAGTGGTCGTGTGCGCCGGTTGAGGCGGTGAGTGCGGCGAAAGCCCAGTGCCGGCCGGTTGCGGCCAGGCGGCTGTTCTTGATCCGGCGGTGGCTGACGCGGCGGCTTTTGCCGGACTCGCGCGTCACGGGGGCGCTTCCGGCGTAAGCCTTCAGATCGCGGGCTGTGTCGAACCGGGTGTGGTCGTCGCCGATTTCGGCGAGGAGCCGGGCGCCGGTCAGCACCGCCAGGCCCGGAAAGCTTGTGATGATCTCCGCGTCGGGGTGCTGGAGGAAGAGCTCCTCGGTGGCGCTTGCCAGCTCGTCGCAGGCCTTGCAGGCCACTTCGAGCTGGGCGAGCAAGGCAAGTGTCTGGTGTCCCATCGCCGTTTCCACCAGAGCCGGCTGGCGAAGCCAGGTCCGGCGGAACACTTCGAGCAGGCGGTCGGTCTCGGCCTCGATCCGGCGCTGGCGGCCGGCCTGTTTGACGGCGGCTTTGAGCTTGCTGCGGGCGAGCTTGGCGGCTTTGGCCTGTGTGGGCGCGATCGCCAGGATCGCTCGAGCTTCTCGTGCCAGTAGCTTCTCGCGCTTGTCGGCAAACGCTTCAAGGACTGCCGGGTAGTACTCGCGCAGGTGGGAGCGCAGACGGTTGTGGGCTCGGGTGCGGTCCCAGACCGCGTCCTGCTGGGCTCTGGCGAGGACGGCGATCGCCCTGACCAGTTCAGAGTCGCCCGGCAGGGGCCGGTGAAGCTCTGCATCGGTCCGTAGGATGTTCGCCAGGACGACGGCGTCCTGGTGGTCGGACTTTTTGCGGGAGACGGAGTGCCGGTCCCGGTAGCGTGCCACGGCCATGGGGTTGATCGAGAACACTTGGCGCCCGGAAGCCCGCAGACAGGCCACCATGAGTCCGCGCGAGGTCTCGATCGCAATCGGGACCGGATTGTCGGGAGTGTCGCCGTGCTCGGCGAGCAGACGCAGCAGGTCCTGGAAGCCCGCCGCGTCGTCGCTGACCCTGAGCTTGCCGAGCAGGCGAGCGTCGGAGTCAACCACCGCCACGTCATGATGGTCTTCGGCCCAGTCGATTCCGCAGGTCACCCGCATGAACGCCTCGTTTCCATACGTCGCTGTCCGCCGGCGTCGAGCCGCGGCAGGACCACTCGGCGACCTAATAGAAGCGCTCGCCGGCGCACCACCCCATCAGCCGTCCGTGGCCCCAGCTGTTCTCAGGGTCCTCGCTCTCGTGAAGAGCTCCACGACTCCGGCTGATCAAGAGGTGGCCCTGGGAACGGCTCGAACCACGGCACGCTACGGCTGTCGCGTCCCAAGCGGCAGGGGCCGCGCACGCGTCGCTCTTGTCGAAGCACTCAAAGCGCGGCATACAGCCAGACATCTCGCTCGACCCCTGCCCAGAGCTGATCCAACTCCCAGCCCTCAACGCCTATTAGGCATACAGCAATGGCCTGCAATGGCCCATGCCGCCAGTACCTACGCCGCAGGGGCATCCGGCTCCTTCCCCGGCCGGGCGCTCAGGGAGTACATCCGCGACCGGTTCACCCAGCTCAAGAGGGACCAGGCCCGATTGCTCGGACGCAGCCGAGGTGCTGGCGGTGATCGATGGACGCGCCTCATCGGCCGATGAGGCGAGCTCGCCGGCACGGTCGGATCACTGCGGTACAGCCTGGAAGCGTGCCCACGGCCCATGTGATCTTCGCACCGCGCCGGGCGTGTCTTGGCGGCGCGGTCGGGGGCAGGCGTACGGAAAACGTCCGCCCCTGTATGGAGACCCGGCCATGACCACGTCGTCCCGTGTACCGCGGCACCTGCCCGACGAGGGTCCGCGCAACGCCGCGGAGGCCGCCTGCCTGAAGCGGGAGAACGCGCAGCTGCGGCACGCGGTCGTCTCCCACGCGAAGGTCGACCAGGCCCTCGGTGTCCTCGTCGCGGCCCACCGGATCGCGCCGGACACCGGGTTCGAGGTGCTGCGCGAGGTCTCCCAGCACACCAACATCAAGCTGCACACGGTCGCCGAGATGGTGATCGACTGGGCGCTGGGACGCCGACCCCTGTCACAGACGGTGGAGCGTGAGCTGGACCAGGCCGTGCGGCGCCGCTCACCGCGGGACGACGCGCGGCAGGACGACACCCCGGACCGGCAGCACCCCTAGGACAGGACACCTTCAGGGGTTGAGGGCCTGCTCGAGGGTGGGGTGGCAGGTGATGAGGGCGTCGATGCCGACCAGCCGGAGGACATGGAGGACGGGTTCCTGGGCGGCGGCGATGCGCAGCCAGCCGTCGGCGGCGCTGACGGCTTGGTGGGCGGTGACGAAGACGTTGATGCCGCTGGAGTCCATGAAGGTCACGCCGCTGAGATCGACCACGATCCGCGACCCCGGTGCCCCGCGGTCCCCGGACAGCAGGGCGTCGCTGAACACGTCTTTGACGTCATGGTCGATCTCGCCCTGCACGGTGACGACGCGCACCCCGTCGACCGTGCGGTGGGCGACGGAGAACCGGTCGGGCCGGTCCGCTTGCTCGATGTCGCTCACCGTCTCCTCGACTGCGCTGGGCCCTGCCCCGGGACAGGGCGTGCACCGACGATTCTGCCCCACCGCCCGGGCCCCATGCACCCTGATGACCATGCCGAATAAGATGCCACTGACATGTAAGACGGAATCGGGGGTAGTGGCGCGCTCGTGAAGGGTGAATGAGGGCGACGCCAGAGGCATCCCATGACGACGGCGAGGGCCGTCCTGTGCCGGATGAGCACCTGATCCGTGCCGGCTACGCCCTCGGTGGTGGTGACGGCTGCATCGCCGACGCCCGCCGGCACGCCCTCGCCTTCCTCGACCAGGCCGAAGCCGACTATCCCGTGTCGGTGTCCGCGCGCACGAGGGACCTGACCCAGCTGGTGGTCAGCGAGCTGGTCACCAACGCCTGCAAATACGCCCCCGGCCCGGTCCTGGTGGAGCTGCGGATCAGCGCCCGCGCCGTGGACGTCGTCGTATGGGACAGCGACCCCACCGTCCCCGCGGCCCGGGCCGCGGACCCCGGCCGGATCGGCCAGCACGGTCTGGAGATCGTCATGGCTGTCGCGGAGGACCTCGTCGTCGAGCAGCAGCCGGTCGGCAAACGCATCACCGCCCGCATCCCCCTGCTCGACCCGTCGGCAGCGAGCCCGGGACCCTCGCTCTGACGGGCACAGCCCGGGTGATCCGCCCGGCCGGCCCGGGGCGGATGCCGCAGGTGAGGTAGGTGGCACGGGTAGTCCGGTGCCGTGCGGGTACCCGCGGCCGGAAGCCCGCCGCCCGGCGGGCGCACGCCGTAAGCGTCCGTCAGAAAAGTGGGAGAAGAGCATTGGGGTTCCGCGAGTCGGGTTTCGCACTGGCTTCCCGGTGCTCCGCCCGGATACTGGCCGGCCGGTACCGCCTGGACGCGCTCATCGGGTCGGGTGGTGCCGCGGACGTCCATCGTGGCTTCGACCTGAGGCTGCGCCGGCCGGTGGCCGTGAAACTCTTCCGGCCCGGCACCGGGTTCGACACGGAGGAAGCCTTCCTGAGCGAGGCGATGATCCTGGCCCGGCTGCACCATCCCGGACTGGTGACCGCCTATGACGCGGGACGGCACGACGGTGACGCCTATCTGGTCATGCAGCTGATCGAAGGCCACACCCTCAAGGCGCGTATCGCCGAGGGCCCCCTGTCTCCCGGGGCCGCCGCCACGGTCGGTGCCGGTCTCGCCGATGCCCTGGCCCACGCGCACGAGGCGGGAATCGTCCACCGTGACGTCAAGCCGTCCAATGTCATCCTGGACGCCTCCGGGCAGGCCCACCTCACCGACTTCGGTATATCCCGGCTGCTCGACGCCGCCACCTGCACCGCCACCGCCACCGGCACCCTCATCGGCACGGCGGCCTATCTCTCGCCCGAACAGGTCCTGGGCCGGCCCGTCGGACGGCCGGCCGACGTCTACGCCCTGGGGCTGGTCCTGCTCGAATGCCTCACCGGCAGGCTCGAATACGACGGCGGCCCCCTGGAGGCGGCGATCGCGCGACTTCACCGCGAGCCCCGCCTCCCGGACTTCCTCCCCGCACAACTCGCCGCCCTGCTGCGGGACATGACCGCACTGGACGAGCAGACCCGCCCCACGGCAGCCGACTGCGCCCGGACCCTGACCGCCCTGTCCGCCCAGTCCACCGGGCACGGACCGCACGGACCGCACAGGCGTTACGGGCCTCACGCCCCGCCTGCCCGCAGCCCGCGTCACGAGCATCGCCGCCGGCCGGCGGCCTGCCGAGGGCACCACCGCTACCCACAGGAGGCCGCTGCCCGCCCCGGAGCGGCCCCTCGCCGCCGCGGCCCCCCGAGCCGCTGCGGCACCCGCTCGCACCCGGAGCCGCTTCCTGATGGCCGGGGCCGCACTCGCCGCCGCCATGGCAGCCACCCTCGCCGTCGCCGACAGCTCCTCGCAGCAGGGCGCCGACAGCAAGGCCTCCCGCCCCGCCGACGGCCCGGCCGTGACCTCCCCTTCCCCCGGCACCTCACAAGAGCGCGACGGCGCCTCCGGCACACCGGCGCCTCAGCCGTCCACCGGCCACACCGGCTCCACCCCCGCACACAGCGTCCGCCCGGCATCGGAAAACCCGACCCCGGCATCAGGCACCGCTGCCCCCCGGCAGGACACGACCGACGCCGCGGCACGCCCCGCGGCCAAGACCGCGAGCGAACCGCCCGGTCAGGCGAAGAACGAGGCGAACACGGGCCAGGGCAAAGCAAAGAGCGCGGAAAAGGCGGCGAAGCACAAGAAGCGGTAGTCGCGCCGCCGACACCTACTCCGTGCGCACCGGCAGCCGAAGCCGGGCGCACAGGCGGTCATCGGTGACGGGACGCCCGTAGCCGGGACTTCAGGGGACGTCCTTCCGCAAGGACGCGATGAGGAGGTCGAGGTCCGCGCGTGCCGTGTACGTACGGATGGGATCGATGTAGTCGCGTGACTCGATGATCCGGCCGTCGCGGACACGCATGACGAAGACGCAGGGCACCTTGGCCGGGGCGCCGTCCGGCAAGGTGAACTCGTAGGCGAACTCGGCGACGATCACCTCGGGATCGGCGGTCTCGTGCACCACGACGTCGACGACCCGCCGCTTCGGCAGGGACTGCCGGACCTCCGGCGGCACGGTGAAGTGCTCCTGGAGCGCCCGCCGACTCGTCAACGGCTCGGACTCGGGCGTCGCCATCGGATGCCGGACGTCGGTGACCTCGCCGTACAGGTCGGGCAAGGCGTCGAAGTTCCCGTCGGCGACCCCGTGAACGAGCCGGAGAAACACCTCGCGCGGACTCGGACTCACAAGACCTCCCCGGCTCAGACGCACAGGCGGCCAAGGGTAGCCCCGTACATGGTCGCCGGAAGCGGACCGCCCCGACTGGGCCTGGCGGGGGAGGGGGGAGCGCCCGGCCGTGCCTGGCCGGCCGTGCCTGTCTACGTGGCGGGTGGTGTCTGCCGGCCGTGGTCCCTGACCGACTTCTCGATGGTGTGCGCACACGCGGTGAACGAGTCGACCTGGTCGGGGGTCAGATCGCGCACGGAGATCTGCTCCAGGTCGCGCCACATGCCGGCGATGGGCTCCTGGAGGGCACGGCCGGCGTCGGTGAGGCTGACCACCATGACCCGCCGGTCGTGGGGAGCGGGCTCCCGGGTGAGCAGTCCGGCCTCCTGCATGCGGCGCAGTGACTTGGAGACGGTGGAGTGGTCGAGGCCGACGCGTTCCAGCAGTTCTGCCTGTGTCTGGCCGTCGTGGTCGAAGAGCTGCATCAGCAGCAGTTCCTGTCCCGGGTGCAGGTTCAGGGCGCGCAGCATGGCGGCGGCGTGGCCGCGGTGGGCGCGGGCGAGCTGGAAGACGGCGTAGCTCAGTCGTCCGTCGCGCGCCGTGCTCGGCGGCTCCGCTGCCGTGATGTCGGACATTTTTGTGCTCCCTGCCCACCAGGTGGGGGTGATCGGTCAGTTGACGGTGAGGACGATCTTGCCGCGGTTGTGGCCGGCGTCGCTGGCCTGCTGCGCCTTCGCGGCTTCCGCCAGCGGGTAGGTGGCGCTGAGCGTGGTCACCAGTGTGCCGTCGGCGGCCTGCTGGGCCAGTTCGGCCAGCCGCGCGGCGGAGCGGCGTTGCGGGCCCTCCGCGAAGACGACGCCGAGTTCGCGGGCGCGGAAGTCGGCGGTGGTGACGATCCGGTCGGTGCCGCCGCGCAGGGTGATGGAGTCCTCCAGCGCGCCCTTGCCCGCGGCGTCGAAGACGGCGTCGACCCCTTCGGGGGCGAGCGCGCGGACCCGCTGGACCAGGTCGTCGCCGTAGAGCAGAGCGGTCGCGCCGAGTGAGGTGACGTACTCCTGGTTGGCGGCTCCGGCCGTGCCGATGACGCGGGCGCCGCGTGCGACGGCGAGCTGGACGGCGATGGTGCCGAGCGCGCCGGACGCTCCGTGGATCAGCAGCGTCTCGCCCGAGGTGACGCCGAGCAGGTCCAGCACGCGTTCGGCACCGTCGCTCGCCACGGGCAGGGCGGCGGCGTGCGTCCAGTCCAGGCCGGCCGGCTTGGGCGCGAGGACGGCCGCGGGTGCCAGGGCGTACTGGGCGTAGGAGCCGGTGTCGGACCAGCCCAGGACCTCGTCGCCCACCTTCAGGTGGTCGACGCCCTCGCCGACGGCGTCGACCACACCGGCGATCTCCCCGCCGGGGACGGCGGGCAGCGTGGTGGGGAAGATGGCCTCCATGCCACCGGAGCGGATCTTGCCGTCCACCGGGTTGATGCCGACGGCCTGTATTCGCACGCGGACCTGGCCGGAGCCGGGCTGCGGGATGTCGATCTCCGCCTCGTGCAGGACCTCGGTGCCGCCGAACGTGTCGAAAACGATGGCCTTCATTACGGTGCTCTCCTCGGGTGGGATGCCGCACCGACCACTTTCTGTGGCCAGCCACATAAAAGTAGCACCGAATATGTGGCTAGCCAAGTAATTGTTTCGAGGGGCCCCGCCATGCCCAAGAGGCGGCGGACATGCCCGGCCGACCGGATCCAGGATGCGCGGGAGCGCCGGCAACCGCGTGTCCGAGCGAGACGGCCCGGCTAGTCGGGGCCGGTCCAGTCGAAGGTGATGTGCTTGCTGGACAGGCCTTCGCGCCTCCAGAGGAAGCCGTGCGCGTCGGCGCGGTCCATCGTCGAGCGGCCCCAGGTCGCGACCTGGCCCGGTCCGGTCTCCGCACCCGGCAGGTTGGTCGACTGGACGCGCGCACCTTGCGGGGTCGTGGGTCCCGTGAGCGCGACCGCGCTCGCCTCGACCCGGTCCGGGACCACGGCCCGCCAGCTCGCGAGGTCGTCGGCGACCTCGATCTCGATGGGGGCGAACTCCATGCCGCGCATTTCGCCGCCCATCATGCTCACCATCTCGGCGGGCCAGCTGCCCGCCTGCCCGCCGAAGATCATCTGAAGCGCCTCGCGCTGGGGGCCGTCGGCGCGCTCGTCGACGAAGACCGCGGCGTACGTGTCCGTGTGCTCGGCCCAGATGTTGCCGACGAACGAGGCCAGCATCAGCACGTTCAGGCCGTCCAGCCGTACGTCACCGTACCGGCCTTCGCGGATGTGCCAGGCCAGGACGCCGTCGCAGTCGCCGTGGGTGGGCGGCTGCGCGAACGAGCAGGGGCAGGGCACGTCGCACTTGCAGGTGTCGAACCAGTCGCCCGCCGCGTGCCAGCGGGGGACGGTCGCCGTCGTCTCGGACATCTCCCTGCCTCCTCGTGACCGTGCCGGGGCGTCGGTCTCGGGAGGACGGCAGAGCCCCCGGGAGCCATCGCCTGCCCACGCCCGGGTCGTACGGGTGTCCACCTCGATTGTCCCACCGCGGGGGTCACCGGACATGCTTTCCGCGTCCTGCGTTCCTGCGCGCACGTGCAGGTCCGCCGTGATGTGCTGGAGGTGTGCGCCTCGACCGGAAGGCCCTGTCACCGCCTCTGCGTCCGGCGAATCTGCTGCCGGCCCGGCGGCTCGCGTTCGCCTGGTCGGTGATGGCGTCGATCGCCCTCCTCGCCTGGCTGCTGGTGGCCGACCAGGCCCGTGACATGGGGGTCGAGCCGGGAACCATGGGTATGGGCCTCCCGCTGTTCCTGCTGCTGTGGCTGGTCATGATGATCGCCATGATGTTCCCGTCGGTGGCCCCGGTGGCCCTCACCTGGGCGCGGGCCATCGGACGCCGGTCGCCCACGGGGTACGTGCGGGTGGTCCGCGGCGCCCAGTTCGCCGCCGGGTACCTGCTGGTCTGGACGGCCTTCGGCCTGATCGCCTACGGGCTCCTCGCCGGGACCGGGGCCCTGGTGGACGACCACCCGGGCGCCGGGCGCTGGATCGGCGCAGGGGCCTTCCTGATCGCCGGGCTGTACCAGTTCGGCCCGTGGAAGGACCTCTGCCTGCGCCACTGCCGCAGCCCGATGGGCCAGCTCGTGCGCTACGCGGGCTTCCGGCCCCGGGCCCGCGATCTGCGGGTCGGGGCGCACCACGGGGCGTACTGCGTGGGCTGCTGCTGGGGGCTGATGGTGGTGCTTGTCCCGCTGGGCGTGATGAACGTCCTGGCGATGGCCGCGGTGGCCGTGGTGATCTTCGTGGAGAAGCTCTGGCGGCTGGGCCCCGTCTTCTCGCAGGTCGTCGGGGCCGCCTTCCTCGTACTCGCGGTACTGAGCCTCTTCCAGCCCTGGCTGCTGCCGGGCCTGATCCCGCCGCAGTCGCCCATGACGGACATGCTCCGCCCCTAGGGCCTGCCCGACGGGTGGTGTGGGCCGCTCGCAGCCGTGGCCTGCTGTTTCCGGCTGAACGAATGGAGGGGGCGCGTGCCGCGCGATACGGCCGAAGCAGTGGCGGGGATGAAGGGGATCACGTTTCCTGCCCGGCGCGAAAAGCACTACGTGACCCTGGCTGAACTCCTGGTCCGCCTCGGCGGCTTCGGCCTGGACCTGACGTGGCGCGTCGAATGCGACGAGATCGTCGATCCTCGCTGCGCCGAGATGGAGAGGCGGTCCGCCGATGGCGGCATGGACACGTTGACGCTGTTGTCGCTGACGACCCCCTTCCTCCAGCTGATCGACGCCGAAGCGCGTGGGTTCGCCGAGGGCAGGGTGATGGTCGTCCTGACCGAAGTGGACAGTTCGTGGTGGGACGTCAGGGCCGTCGACGAGCGCGTACTGGGTGAACTCCGCCGCCACTGTCCGGCGGCAAGGGACCTCTGAGCGGGGCGTCTCCCTCCGGGCTGAGCCATGGGCGGATCGCGGCCGGCTCTGCGGGTCGGCCGCCCTGGCTGCCGCGGCGCCGGCGGTTGGCCCGCTGCTCTCACGGCTCGGGGATGGCGTGCACGATCTGACGTCCATGCAGGTGAGCCCTGCCGGCTCACCGGACAAGAGCCCGGCGGTGCCGCCGGCTTCGGTCAGGCGGAGAGCGCGGCTTCGATCATCCGGCGGACCACCGGGGTCAGCTCTGCCACGTCGGGCACCGGGCGGGTCGCGGCCAGGGCGCCGACGAGCCGGTCGTACAGCAGGCCGTCGGTCCAGGCGACGAGCAGCTCCGCCGCCGGGCCCGGACGGGGAGCACCGAGCGCCGCCAGCAGGGCGGTGGCCCTGGCCCGTGCGGTCAGGCCGGCGGTGTGCAGGTCGGCGCGCAGCTCCGGACGGCGGGTCGCCTCCAGGCTGAGTTCGAAGCGGGCGAGCTGCCTGTCGCGTGCCGCCGTCAGCCAGTGGTGCAGCAGCGCGGCCAGTGCGCCTGCTGCGGAGTCCAGGTCCGGCGGCCCGTGGCCGGCTTTCCGTTGAGCCGCTTGAGCCGCCTGATCCGCCTGGTCCGCGTCCGCGACCGAGAGCGCGGCCAGGCGGAGGTAGCAGGCGCTGATCAGAGCGCTGCGGGTGCGGAAGTAGTACGACGTGCTGCCGGCCGGCAGACCCGCGGCGGCATCGACCGCGCGGTGCGTCAGGCCGCGCAGCCCGGCGGTGGCCACGGTCCTGATGGCCGCGTCGGCGATCAGGTCCCGGCGGTCAGGGATGGACATGCCCGCACTCTACAGATGTAGAGTGCGGGCATGTCGCCTCTACAGATGTAGAGGGGGTGGGGGTGGAGAGGCGGAGGGGGAGTCGTCGTGAGGGTTCGTCATGCCGTGGTGGCCGGAGGCGGGATCGGGGGCCTGACCGCGGCGGTGGGCCTGAGCCGCCGGGGATGGCGCGTCACCGTCTGTGAACGGGCGCCCGTCCTCACGGGCATCGGCGCCGGCATCGTGCTCGCGCCGAACGCGCTGCGCGCCCTGGAGGCGATCGGCCTGGGTCCCGGCCTGGGTCCCGGCCGGGATCCCGCCCTGCGGGCGGCGGGTGACGCCCTGCCGATCCAGGTCGGGCTGCGGACGCCCGACGGCACCTGGCTGAGCCGGTCCGACGGCGGCGCCGTGTCCGCCCGCCACGGGCTCTCCGCGATCGCCGTGCACCGCGGCTTCCTGATCGGCACCCTCGCGGCCGCCCTGCCGCCCGGCGTCGTACACCTCGGCGTATCGGTGACCGGCCTGGACGACACGGGGGACACCGTGACCGTGCGCACCTCGGCAGGAGACCTGCGTGCCGACGTCGTCCTGGCGGCGGACGGCCTGCGCAGCGCGCTGCGCACCTACCTCTTCCCCGAACACCGCGGGCTGCGTCATGCCGGTGAGGCCGGATGGCGAGCGGTGCTGCCCGGGGCCGGCCTGCCGGACCCGCAGGCTGCCGAAACCTGGGGGAGAGGCGAGCGGTTCGGCGTCGTCCCGCTCGCCGATGGCCGCATCTACGTCTACGCCACCGCCGTGTCCGGCCCCGGCGCGACGCCGCGGACCGACCATCACGCGGAACTGACCCGGCGCTTCGGCGCCTGGCACGATCCGATACCCGCACTGCTGGACCGGCTGGACCGGTCCGCCCCCGACCCGGTCGGCATACTCCACCACGACTTCCACGAACTGGCCGAGCCCGTGCCCCGGATGCACGCCGGCCGGGTCGCCCTGCTCGGCGACGCCGCCCACGCGATGACCCCCAACCTGGGCCAGGGCGGCTGCCAGGCCATCGAGGACGCCGTGGTCGCGGCGCACCTCCTCACGCCCGCCGCCGACGTGCCGACCGCGCTCGCCGCCTACACGAGAGCCAGACACCGCCGGACCACCCGGATCAGCCGCCGCTCCCGCCGCATCGGCGAACTCGCCCGGCTCTCCCACCCACTTGCCGTGTCCGCCCGCAACCTCGCCGTCCGCGCCACACCCCGGGCACTGTCCCTGAGAGCCCTGGACACGATCCTGGGCTGGCAGCCACCCTCGACTCCCGGCCCCGGCACCGGACCTCACCGTCTCAAGCGACTGATGCCCTGAACGGATCCACGGGGTTGATCGCCGCCTCGTCGAAGAGCTGCTCCAACGCCTCGTGCCCGTGACGCCTGCGGAACTCGATCTCGGCCGTCGTCACCGGCAGGGCCCACAGGACGCGGGCATGACCTCCGGGAACGGGGCAGTGTTCCAGGTCGGGGCCGTGGAGATAGGGGAGGCTGATCAACAGGTGATCGCAGGTCGACCCGGGCACCCACGGTTCACCGATCGGCATACTGTGCTCCAGGTCGAGCTGATGTCCGCCGCAGTGGTAGGAGGCGATCATCGCCATGAGCTCGATGAACCGCTGGTCGCGGACGTGGGCGGTCATGACGAACTCAAGTCCGTGACCGTCCGTATCCATCGCGGCCCAGCACCCGGCGGTCACATAGGCCCAGCCGTCACCGCGGGGGCCGGGGCCCACGACGAGAACGCGCAGACAGGGCACCGCCGTTCGCCGTTGCGGCCCGAGGTCGTAGTCGACGCCCTCCACCGAATGACCCTCGAAGAACGCCCGGACATGTGACTCCACAGCCTCCATGGCCGCCACCCTTGTATCGCTCACCGCGCGATCATCCCAGACACGATCGACGGACCATGACGGCTTGCTCGCTGTCGCGGAACTGAAGGGGGTGCGACGGCGGCCTCCCTGGTGAGGCGCCTTCTTAACCGGCCGTAGGTTCCCCCGAGTCCGAGTCCGAGTCCGAGTCCGAGTCCGAGCCCGACTCTGAGCCTCTCGGTGTCCCGCGCGCGCTCTCTGCGATCGAGATCGACAGTCCGTCGGTCAGCCAGCGATGCGCCACCGTCATGTTCAGCACACGCCCGCCCGTAGCGGTGCCGACCAGGGCCCAGTACCGCTCCAGCCGGGGGTCGAAGCCGGATGAGCGCGACACCAGCGTGTGCAGGTGGGCGCGGAAGGCGGGGGTGTCCGACTCCTGCCGGGCTCGTGCGTGGGCGGACACGAACGCGTCCACCGCGTCCCCGGCGCCGGGCGCCAGCCCCTGGGCCAAGGCGGCGGCCGTCAGGGCGGCGGCTTCGTCGATCTCCGCGTAGAAGGCCGGGCCGTCCCTCATCTCTTGGTCGTGGTCCTGGGTCCAACGGGTGAAACCGGGCGTGGAGATGAGCAGGTGCAGCTCGGCGTAGGCCAGGGCCGTGGCGGGGGAGGGGTCCTGCGGTGGCGCGGGGGCCAGCATCGCGATCATGATGTCGAGCCGGCGCTCGGGCATCGCCCCGGACAGCTCGCGGTACCAGTGATCGGTGAGCGTGCGATGCGCCTCCGGCAGCCGCTGCACCCGGGACAGTATGTCCAGACGCCGCAGCCGTTCCTCGCCCGGGCAGTCGTCCAGGGACTTGAGCGTGGCCTCGCGCCACCGCAGTTCGGTCAGGCGCTCCTGCACCTCCTCGAGCTCGGTGGCCACCAGTTCGCCGAGCGTGCACTCACCCGTCACCACCTGCGTGATGGTCGCGATCGGAGTACCCAGCGCCCGCAGGCGTCTGATGAGCCGGACCCGCTCCCACGCCTCGGGGCCGTAGCGCCGGTGGCCGCCGGAGCTGCGGACGGCCACCGGCAGCAGACCACTGTCGGAGTAGTAACGGAGCGTCTTGACGGGCACACCTGTGCCGGCCGCCAACTCACCGATACTCCACGTGTCTTGCGTCACAGCCCCTTGAACCTCCAGTGCGCGGGAGCTCCTAGCGTATGGATCACTGACGACGCCGGGCCGCACCGTTGCCGTGGACCGGAGCCCGCTGCCGCCCGACCGGACCGGTGCGGCCGCGCACGGCCTGCCGCGGCGTCGTCCCGTGCCGTCCCCGACCCAAGAACGGTGGGTGCGTATGTCCCCGACCATGACAGCACCGCGTCCATGCCGAAGAGCCGGACTCCGCGCGGTGCTCTTCGCCTTGCTGTGCGCGCTGGCACTGCTCTGGGCCGTCACCGTGCCCGCGGTCGGCTCGAGCCCTCGTTCCCCTGACTCCGCGGAACAGGGGAGCGTCGTCGTACGGACCGACCAGGGCCGGGTACGCGGTCTCTCCCACGGCTCGTACACCACCTTCGACGGCATCCCCTACGCCGCGCCGCCGACCGGACCGCTGCGCTGGCGTGCCCCTGCGCCCCCCGCCGCGTGGCGGGGCGTCCGGGATGCGACGAGGCCGGCCGAACGCTGTGTGCAGATGCCCGCACCAGGTGCGGGCGCGATCGTCGGCTCGGAGGACTGCCTGTACCTCGATGTCACGGTGCCCGCGCCGGCGCCGGCCGGGAAGAAGCGGCCGGTGCTGGTGTGGGTGCACGGCGGTGCGTTCCTGGGCGGTTCCGGCAGCGACTACAGCGCTGAACGACTGGCGGTCCGGGGGGACGCGGTCGTCGTCACGGTCAACTACCGGTTGGGGATCTTCGGCTACTTCGGCCACTCCGCCCTGGGCGCCGCCCCGCCCTTCGGACTGGCGGACCAGCAGGCCGCCCTGCGCTGGGTGCGGGCGAACGCCGCCCGTTTCGGCGGTGATCCGAGCAGGGTCACGCTGTTCGGGGAATCCGCGGGCGCCCTCAGTATCTGCGCACACCTCACCTCGCCGACCGCCGCCGGACTCTTCCAGCGGGCTGTGCTTCAGAGCGGCTCCTGCCTCACGTCCTTCCCGCGCGGCGCCCTCGGGCCCGCAACACCGGCGTACGAGCCGTTCGCCGCACAGGCCGACGTCCAGACGGCCGGTGCTCAGGCCGCCCGGCAACTGGGCTGCACGACGGGCGGCGGGGACGAGGTGCTGGCGTGCCTGCGCCGACTGAGCACGGACCGTCTGGCCACCGCGCAGCTGATGCAGTCCTTCAACCGGCCCGCCTTCGACAACAGGCTGCTGCCCGTCGCACCCGGCCGGGCGCTGGCGTCGGGACGCTTCCACCGGATGCCGGTCATGCTGGGCACCAACCACGACGAGATGCGGATGTTCGTCGGCCTGTCGCTCGCCGCGTTCCCGATCCGTACCGAGGCCGACTATCGTGCCCGGCTGGCGGACGCCTTCGGTCCCACGGCCCCGGCCGTCGAGGCGCGGTACCCGGCGGCACACCATGCCTCTCCCGCGCTGGCCTGGGCCGCGGTGCTGACCGACCGGTCCTTCACGTGCACCACGCTGGCGGCCGGCCAGGCCATCGCGGCGCATGCCCCCGGCCTGCCCCTGTACGGCTACGAGTTCAACGATCCACACGCTCCCGTCCTCGCCGGTCTGCCGGCGGACCCGGGCTTCCCCTATGGTGCGGCGCACGGCTTCGAGATGCCGTTCCTGTTCCCCTCCGTGCCCACCGAGCGGCCGCTGACCGACGGCCAGCGCGCCCTGTCGGACCGCATGGTCGGCTACTGGACCACCTTCGCGCGCACCGGCGACCCGAACACCCCCGACGCCCCGCCATGGCCCGCCCTGCGCCCGTCGTCACCCCACACGCCGTCGGTGCTGTCGCTGGCTGCGGAAGCGGACGGGATCCACCCGGTCGACGCGTATTCCGCACACGCATGCTCGTTCTGGGACCGCCTGTCCCCGTGAGCCCCCCTCACGCCCGCCCGGCGCCGGACGGCGAGCCGCCCGCTCGTCCGTCCGGCGCCGGGCAGCGGCCCGCCCACCGGCGCTTCCTCTGGTCGCGAAGGAGACGAACGGCTTCCGCGGTCCGACGCTCGCCTCCGACCAGCAGCGCTCCCCGCGCCTACGTCGCCACCGGCATTTACCGCGCACGCTTGAAGACCGGCGTTCCGTTCGTCATCGACATCGACTTGACCAGTCTCATGCGCTGATCAGCAGGGCTTGCCGGTGTCCGGACGTTGAGGCGCTCCTGCTGACTGGCCGTGCCCACCTCGGTGGCGCGAAACAGGCCGCCTTCCGGCGCGCAGCATGCCGACGCGGGCGTTGCCGGGCTCTGCGTTGCACACCGAGCAGTGGCCCGCCCACCGGTGCTTCCTCGACTTGCCGGGTCGCCGTTTTGAGGACCGGCCGAACGAGGAGCGACTGCGTCAAGGCCCCAAGAACCAGGAGACGCCGAAACTGCCCGAGCCACCCGCCCGGAAGGCCCCGGAGCTGTGGCCGGTAGTGCCCGGCAAAAGGGGCAGGGGGCAGGATCGGCGAGGCCGCTCCTGCCCCCTGCCCGTGCGTCACACCGGCAGCAACTGCCACTGCCTGCCCCGGTGGTCGCCCTCCGCCCAGCGCTGCGTGATCACCACAGGCGCGTTGGTTTCGACGGCCAGAAGCAGACCGCTGCTCCGGTTTGCGATCTCGTAGACCCGGGGGTCGTCGCCCACGGTGCCCACCGGGATCAGCCGCCACTGCTGATGGTGTGCCTCGTCGCCTTCGTAGGCGCGCTGCGCGACCACCGCCCCGGCCGTCCCCCGGGCCTCCTCGACCTCCAGAACCTTCCCGCTGCGCACGTTCTCCATCGTGTACACCACGTAGCCGCTGTCGCTCTCCCCGGCTACGACCAGCCGCCAGTGCTGCGATTGGCGGGGAACGGCGAGCGACTGCTGGATTTTGGCCCCGTCCTTGAGCGACTCGCGCGTGACCCCGATCCGCAGCCGGCTACGCACGCTCGCCCAGGAGATCACCGTGCCTGATGCGGGCAGTCCTGTCATGGCGGCCGCCGTGACCTTCCGGACGCGGTTGTTGACGTAGTCGGCGATGTAGAGGGCGCCGACGCAGTCGACCGCGAGCCCGAACGGGTAGTTCAGCCGGGCGGAGGCGGCGGGGCCGCCGTCACCGCTGAAGCCGTCGGTGCCCGTGCCCGCGACCGTGCTGATCATGCCGTCCCCGGCGACCCTGCGGACCCGGTGGTTGTTGTGGTCTGAGATGTAGAGGCTGCCGGTGGTGTCGGCCACCACGCCCAGGGGGAAGTCCAGCCGGGCGGAGGCGGCGGGGCCGCCGTCACCGCTGAAGCCGTCGGCGCCCGTGCCCGCGACCGTGCTGATCGTGCCGTCCCCGGCGACCCTGCGGACCCGGTGGTTCTCGGCATCGGTGATGTAGAGGTGGCCCGCGCCGTCCACCGCGACGCCATACGGGCTGTTCAGCTGGGCCGTGACGGCAGGCCCGCCGTCGCCGGAGAATCCCGGGGTCCCGGTCCCGGCGACTGTGCGGATCTGCCCGTCCGGTGTGACCTGCCTGACCCGGTGGTTGTCGGTATCGGCGATGTAGAGGCTGCCGGTGCTGTCCACCGCGACCCCGTACGGACAGTTCAACTCGGCGGCGACAGCGGGGCCGTCGTCACCGCTGAACCCGGCAGTGCCCGTGCCGACGACTGTGCCGATCTGCCCGTCGGCCGTGACCCTGCGGATCCGGTGGTTCTCGGAATCGGCGATGTAGAGGTTCCCGGCACGGTCCACCGCCACCTCCCGCGGGCCGTCCAGCCGGGCTGAGAGGGCAGGACCCTGATCGCCCCCGAACCCGGCGGTGCCGGTCCCTGCCACCGTGCGGATCCTGCCGTCCGTGGTGACCTTCCGGACTTGGTGATTGTTGTGGTCGGAGAAGTAGAGGGTGCCCGTGGTGTCCATCGCGAGGCCGTAGGGACGGTCGAGCCGGGCCGCGAGAGCGGGCCCGTCGTCTCCTGCGGGCCCGGCCTCCCCGGTACCGGCGACCGTAGTGATCTCGGGGGTGAGGTCTTCACCCTCTGTTGCTGCTGTCTTGGCTTTGCTCATCATCGTCACCTCACCGTGGGCCGGCCGGCCAGGACGAAGGCCTCGCCGATCGTGTCCGAAGACCGCGGGAGCGGTAGGCGGCAAGCGCGCCCGCGCGTGTACGTCGTGGCGATCACTCGTCGACCGTGTACTGCAAGGTCGTCTGGATGCCGTTGCGCACGATGCCCACGGGCACCGCGGTTCCGGCTCGCTTACCGGCGAGGACGGCGCTGAGGGATGCCGCCGACGTGACGGGCTGACCGTCGACGGAGGTGATGATGTCCCGGTCCTTGAACCCGGCAGCGGCGGCATGCAGATCGGGATCGACGAAACGAACCCGGGCGCCGCCTCCCCCGGGGACGCTGCTGACGTACCCACCGAAGGCCCCGGGAGTGCCCTGGGTGATGTTGACGGTCCAGTCCACCACCACACCTTCGAAGGTGAGGGTGCCGGTGAACCGGCCACCTGCCATGGGCGCGTCGTCCGTGGCGACGACGTCGATCTTGAAGGGCCGGCTCCACACCCAGTTGTTGCTCTGGAGAGAAAAGCCGGCGGACGAGCCGTCGGGGGCAATGGACACAGGGCAGTTCATGCCGCTGCACCAGGGGTCCACCCGGACGATTCGCGTGTACTGCGGAGCCTGGATCTTCACCTGCCCCGGGCTCGAGCGGATCCGCCCGTCCGGCGGGAACTCGACCGTCCTGGCCGGCCCCGGGGCATCGAGATCGGGGACGGACGACGGAGGCGTCGGCGCACGGAGCGCCGTGACCGCACCGGGAGCGGCCGCAGCAGTGGCTCCGGGCGCCGGCCCTCCGAGCAACAGGCTCGCTCCCAGCGCGAGCACCGTGCATGCCGTCGTGGACCTACGCATGAATTCTCCCCAAGACTTGGACTAGGCAGAGCAGTTGATCGAGTACACGGGATGTGGTGCGGTCAGGGCTCATCGGGTTCGGAAGCGTCGGTAGAGGTTGCGGGCCACGTACACGCCCGGTCCTCCGAAGCCGACGATGTCGACGCGTCCGTCGCCGGTGATGTCCGCGAGGAAGCGGGGGTGGTGGCCGACCCGCCAGGCGCCGGCGTCGTCGGCGTACCCGAAGCCGCGACAGGCGAGTCGGGCCTGCTCGAACGTGCCGTCGCCGCGGTTGTGGGAGACCCAGACCCCTTCGTCGCCGAAGCCGACGATGTCGGGGCTGCCGTCACCGGTGACATCGGCAAGGAAGCGCAGGTGCTTCTCGGCCGTCCATCCCTGGGCGGTCCCGAAGTCGTTCAGGACGAGCTTGGAGGGCTCGAAGGTGCCGTCGCCGTGGCCGCGCGCGACGACGACGCCGTGGGGGCCGAAGCCGACGATGTCCGTCTCCCCGTCGCCGGTGGTCTTCAGCAGGAACCGGGGGTGCTCCTGCGCCGAGATCCACCCCTGGTCGGTCCCGAAGTCGTTCAGGACGTACAGGGGCTCGGCGAACTGTCCGTCCTCGTCCTGGAGGGAGATCCAGACGCCGTCGTCGTGGCAGCCGACGATGTCGAGCCGGCCGTCGCCGGTGGTGTCGGCCAGGAAGCGGGGATGTTTGTCCGTCAGCCACCCGCCGGCCTTCTCGTCGTGGCCGAACGCACGGAGGGCGGGCTCGCCGGGCAAGGGCGCGAACTGTCCGTCCTCGTCCTGGAGGGAGATCCAGACGCCGTCGTCGTGGCAGCCGACGATGTCGAGCCGGCCGTCGCCGGTGGTGTCGGCCAGGAAGCGGGGATGTTTGTCCGTCAGCCACCCGCCGGCCTGATCGCCGTGGCCGAACGCCTGGAGGGCCGGCCCGCCGCCCGCGGGCGCGAACATCCCGCCCTCGTCCTGGAGGGTCACCCGGACACCGTCGGTGGCCAGCACCACGATGCCGGGCCTGCCTTCACCCGTGACGTCGGCCAGGGTCCACAGGTCCGCGGGACTCGCAGCGGGTGCGGGCGGCTGCACGACACGCTCCTCGTCCTCGAACGTGCCGTCACCTCGCGCATCCGCGGTGACGACCCCCTTGGCCGGCTTGAGCGCGACGATGTCCGCCGGCGCCTTACCGGAGGTTTCGGCGAGGAACCGCGCGCCGAGCCCGGCCCACGAACCCGGCTGTGCGCCGGGGCGGGGTGCGGCACCTTCGCTCTTCCAGCCGCCGGCGTCCTGGTCGGTACCGAACCGGTCGAGGACCAGCAGCAGATCACTGAACGAGGGGGTCGCGTCGGGTGCGGGCCGCAGCGCCGCCGAGGGGGCCAGCCGCCAGGACTGCCGTCCGTTCCAGTGCCCCAGCCGTGCCCAGCGCAGCACCGGGTCGCTGACGCGCTCGGGCTCGGCCGGCACGAGGCGCCATCGCTGACTTTCCGCGTCCTCGTCGTACGCGCGCACGACGACCGGGGTGCCGCTCTCACCGACAGCGTCGCGGTCGAGGTCGAGGACGCTGTCGTCGGCCGCGCTCTCGATGAAGTAGAGGGCGGCTTCGCCCTCGACGGGGACAAGGCGCCACTGCTGGGTCTTCTTGCCGTCGGCCGCCTGTTCCTGACGAACGCCGCCGCCCGCGGCAGCGGGCTGTTCAAGGGCCTTACCGCCGGTCACGTTGCGGATCACGTAGACCTGCTCGTCCTGTGCGGACTGCGCGGACTGCACGGGAAGGATCTGCCACTGCTGCGGGGCCGGACCGTCCTCGGGGAGCTCGCGGACGACGACGGCTCCGCCCTGCCCCGGTGCGGCCCTGCCGTCGAGGATCTCCCCCGTGGCGGCGTTGACGATCTCCAGTTTCAGTTCTTCCGTGGGCACGGGCATCGTGGTGCCTCTTCCAGGCGGTGCGGACGGTGGCTCGGGACGGGTGTGTCGTACGGCGGTGGCCGCGGATCAGGTGAAGACGTGGTGGTACGGGACGTTCCACTCGCTGGGCAGGCGCGGGTAGAACGTGTTGATGACCGTCCCGGTGAAGTCCCCGCCCCAGTTGTGGGTGAGGTTCACCTCGTTGTTGGTGGTCACCGCGTGGTCCCTGAAGCCGAGGATGGTGTCGGGGTGGGTGATGGGCACGAAGGTGATGCCGCCCCACGGAGTGACCGTGACGACCCAGAGCTGGGTGTCCTCGGGTGCGCCGTTCTTCCCCCGCCACTTGTCGCCGACCTTGTCGGGCAGGCCGACCTGGACGGTGTCGGCCGTGCTCTGGGGCGCGTCCTGGTGGACGGTGATGCGCCTGCGCTGCGGCTTCGGCACGCCGTCGTCGCCACGTCCGGTGTCGGTTCCGCCCGCGCCGGCGGGCTGGGGCGTCGCCTGGCCGGCGGCGCTCTCGATGAAGTAGAGCGGCCGCTGCCCGAAGAAGCCGGCGGGGGTGATGTGCCAGAGGTGGCCCTTGGCCTCCTTGACGGTCTCGTCGAGGGCGGTGGCCAGTTGGACGCCCTTGTCGTGGCTCGCCTCGCCCAGCTCCGCGGGCCGCAGGTAGCCGCCGTTGAAGGCATGGACGAGCATCACCGGACGGTTCTCGACCAGCGCCGCGACGATCGCGTTGTCGTAGCTGTTTACCGCCACCGGGCCGCCGACCACCAAATTGGACATCGCTGTGCGCTCTTGGGTGTACATCGCGGAAACCTCACCTGTCCTGAATGCGAAAGACGAAAAATTCGGATGCTCGCCGCGGCGCCCGATGGAGCCGCATCGAAGCGGACCTGACTTTCGAACCGAAGCGGAATGGAGCCGAATGAACAGCCGAAATGGCCAGCCGAAATGACCGGCCGAATGAACAGCCGAAAGCGAAACTCTCCCGGCGGTAGCGCCCAGAGTCACGGTACCCACGAGCAAGGCTGGCAAAAAAGTCATCGATCGAGTGAATGCCCCTGAAGAAAGGTCACTTCATCGGCGTTTCGGAAGTGATTACCGAAAATCGATCACTCGATTGAGTGTGACATCCGAATGCGCCCTTCCAGGGTGTGAGGGGGCGCGGTAATTTCGTTCTGCGGAACGTGCGCAGTTGTCTCTTTAAATCTCACCGAGCACGGTTCGGCTGAATTAGTTAGAGGACGGGTAGATGCCTTCCACCGCGTACAGCCTGGTAGAGGCCAGGCGTCAGCCGCTGACGAAAAAGAACCTGCGGGAACTCGACATCGAGCAGATCTGGCAGGCCATTCTGAACCACCCCAACCTGGTCTACGCCGACCCCTCCGGTGTGAAGCACAAGCCCGTCGGGTTCTCTGTGAACAAGTCGAGCTTCGGCACCTTCTCGGGGACCGCGTTCGAGCGGGGCTGGCTCTCCTACATGAACCTCGGGGAGCCGCTGATCGAGGTGCGGGGCGACATCGCCCAGCCGCCGCCCGACACCTTCTCCTCCCGCACCTATGTCAACCGCAGCCAAGGCGAGATGACCTTCACCGACTCGGTCGACTTCACCGTCTCCAACGGGGTCACCTGGTCGCTCCACGGGGACGCCAAACTCACCTTCGGCGGCAGCGTCGGTGCCTCGCTCCAGTTGCAGCTCCAGAACCAGCTCCGCCTGGACCTGCAATCGCAGCTCGCGGCCTCGTGCCAGAACGGGATGGCGAACAAGAACGCGAACACGGTGACCAACAAGAACAGCAAGGACAGCGTCGGGGTCGACAACGCCAACGCCACCGAGACGTCCGCGAGCAGCTCCGCGACGAACTCCGCATCGGCCGGGACGACCAGCTCGGTGGGGTTCACGACCTCGGGCAGTGCCACCGGCAACGCGTCTCTCAACGCCCAGTTGGCCCTGGGCATCGCCGCCACGGTCGGCGGCTCCCTGAACACCAGCTGGGCTTCCAAGTCGCAGATCTCGGGCAAGGTGCCGGCGAACTCCCGCGTGCAGACCATCGTCACCCAGCGGCGGACCCGCAAGCAGTACACCTACGAGATCCCGGTGACCTTCTCCGGGCTGATCGCGGTGCAGTACGCCGTGCCGGTGGCGGTCCTGTCTCCTCCGCAGCCCGGCACCTACCCCGGCCTCAGCCGCATGGTCGCCCGCGACATCAACGACATCGACCTGACTCCCGGCGGCTTCCGCATGAAGGGACTGGCCGAGGTCGTCTCCGCCCTGGACGTCCACCACACCATGCTCGACGTGGAAGCCCTGACCGTCAGCCAGCAGACCCTCTACAAGCAGCCCTGACCACGCGGCACCGCCGCCACGACGACGACCAGAGGTGACGACCGTGGTGTTCGACCACATCTTCAACGCCGCCGGCAAGGGCGCGGGGCTCTTCTCCGTGACCACCGACAGCACGAAGCCGCAGCCGGGCGAGGACGTCGACTTCGAGGACTGCGACGACGGCACCTACGACGACACGAGCACCAGCCTGTTCAACAACGCGATCCACGGTGCCTCCTCCCGCGCGAAGATCGTGCAGGAGACCTCGCCCGAGGCGCGGGCCGTCCTGGGCTTCCTCGGCTCCTTCATCCAGACCACCCAGGCATCCGCCGGCACCCAGGCCCAGTACGCCCAGGACCCCGGCTCGGTCACCAAGGCAGCCTCCGTCGGCATGCAGGACGCGAGCGCGACGGTGAGGGAACACGGCGACCTCCAAAAGGACCAGGATCTGGAGAACAGGCCCAAGAAGGACGACTTCAGCAAGCCCCCCAGGACCCCGGACGCCCCCAAGGCACCGGAAGCACCCAAGGCGCCCAAGGCAACCGCGGAGAAGCCGTCCCGCTCCGAGTAGGCCGCCGTACGTGCGAGAGGAGACAGGCCCGAGTTCCTCACCGAGGACGGTGAAGTGAGCATCGGCGGCGGTCGATCACGGCATACGCGTCGGCGCGGAGTACCTCCGCGAGAGCTCACCGGACCAGCTGTCGTCACCCTGCCGGCACCCCCAGCCGTGCACAGGCGGGCGGCGGCAGCACGGCCGGACGCCGGACGCCGGACGCCGGACAGGCGGATCTTCGACGGCGCCGCATCTCGATGACGCCGCGTCACACCGACCGGCAATGCCAGGGCATTACGGTGCGCAATGCGCACGATCCGACCTCTGTACCGTCCGTCCCGCTCCCGGAAGGCGCCCGGCACGCCTCCTGGCTGGAGCTGTTCGACCTGGTGGCGGTCGCCGGTGTCGCGCAGCTGGCCCACCTCCCTGTACGGCGGTCCCGATGCTTCCGACGTAGCTCTGTACGCCGTGCTGTTCGCCGCGTTCTGGACCGTGTGGATCTCCTACACCCTCTACGGCAACGTGGCCGCCGGACACACGAGAACCCGCGCCCTGCTGCTGGGCATGGCCTGCCTGACCGTCATGGCCGCGGCCGTCCACGGCGTGCGGGAAGGGGACCGGGACCGGATGTTCGCCCTCGCCTACGTCGTGGCCCGCCTCTTCGCCGGCCGCGTCTGGGATCACCGCCGCCAAAGGGTGCAGGGCTGGCCCGCCGCCCGCTTCACCGCGGGATCCGCACCGTGGGTCGCTTCCCTCTGGGCGGCCGCTGTCCTGCTGCGTTGTCGCCGGAGGCCTCCCGCCGTTTCCCTCTGGGTGGCCGCTCTCTCGCTGTCGCCGACTACTGCGGCTGATGGCTTCGCCAGGCCGATACCGTGGAGGCGTTGATCGTTCATGGCGGGTACGGGGGAGGGGTGCGGTGGCGCTCTTCGGACCAGACCGGGTGGGGAGACCGCCCGGTAGATGCCGGACAGGCCGGGGCCCCACCCCTCGCGACGGGCTGATCAGTCCGGCGCCACGTTCGCCGCGGTCACATTCTCGATCACGTGGCCGAGTTTGGTCTTGGCCCGGGTCAGGTCCTGGATGCGTGCGGCGATACGGTCGCGTTCGATGATGAGCTGGTCGAGCATGGCGGGGGTCGCGACGCCGGTGCTCACGCACGGCAGGAGTTCGACGACGGTACGGCTGGAGAGCCCGGCTGCGAAGAGGTCCTGGATGAGCTGGACCCGCTCCAGAGCTTCGTCGGGATAGTCACGCTGCCCACCGGGCGTCCGCGCCGATTCCAGGAGCCGCTGTTCCTCGTAGTAGCGCAGGGCCCGCACGCTGACCCCTGACCGCCTGGCGAGCTGTCCGATGCGCATGACGCAGGTCGTTCCTTTCCCGCTCATACCTCACGTTGACGTCAGGTTCAGGCTAGCAATACCGGCTCCGGAGGCAGCCCTGGGGGCCGATCCGAACCGTTGCCGGCGCCGGGATCGAGCATGACCCGGCGGCGGGCCCGAGGGCGTTCACGCGGTTCACGTACGCACGTCAGTCCTCGCGTCGTGCCGGGAGCGCCGGGGCCCGCCCGAGGACACATGGGTGTCGGCCGTGACGGGCGGCGTGATCTCTCCTGGTGGGGCAGGCCCTCACGCTCACCCCTGCCCGCTCGGCAACCTCACCCCTGTGCGCCTGCCCTCCTCCGGCCGGGCGGCGGCATTTGAGGCTTGCACCTCACGTCAACGTCAGGTTTTAGAGTGACGGAGCGCCGGATGAACACGTCGTTCCGGCCCGTCAAAGTAAGGCAGACCCTTATGCGTGCAGCCCGGTTCCACGAATACGGCGGAGCGGAGACCCTGGTGATCGAGCAGGCCCCCGACCCCCACCCCGGACCCGGTGAGATTCGTGTCCGCGTCGCGGCGGCCAGCGTCAATCCCATCGACTGGAAGCTGCGTTCCGGCGCCCTGCACCAGATCTTCCCTCTGGATCTGCCTGACATTCCCGGGCGCGACGGCGCCGGTGTGGTCGACGAGATCGGCGACGGGGTGCGAGGGGTGAGCATCGGCGATCGGGTCTTCGGGCTGGGCGGTGTCACCGGCGCGAGCGCGGAGCTGCTCATCCTTTCGGCCTGGGCGCACACCCCCGCCACGTGGAACGACGAGCAGGCCGCAGGCGCCGCTCTCGCGTCCGTGACCGCGATGCGTGGGCTCGACGCGCTCGGCCCCCTCGCGGGGCGCACCCTCCTCATCGAGGGCGCCGCCGGAGGCGTGGGCAGCGCGGCGGTCGAGATCGCCGTGGCGCAAGGTGCCAGCACCGTGATCGGGACAGCCAGCGAACGCAACCACGAGTTCCTCACCTCTCTCGGCGCCGTTCCCACCACCTACGGCCCCGGCCTCGCACAGCGCCTGGGCACGCATGTGGCCCACGCGGTGAACGACTCCACTCTCCTGTCCGCGGCGGCGTAACTGGGCGGGCAAGGCCGCTACACACCCCGTATCGAACAGGCCTACCCCCTGGAGCGGATCGCCGACGCCCACGCACACGCCGAGCGCGGACGCACCCGAGGAAAGATCGTGATCTGCATCTGAACAGGCCCACGAGGTAGGTGACTTGCAACGTGCGGGCCTGCGTGGCCAGCGTGCCTCGATCAGTACCGGCGAGCGGGCGGTCCGGAGCAGGCCGATCTCGTCTGGATCGGCTCTTCACGGCATGTCGGAGCGGCGTTGCCGTTCTTCGGCGATGTAGTACTGGCGCAACTTGGCCCGTTCGGCCTCTCCGCGCGCGGTGTCGCGCCTCGGCTCGCCGGCGCTCGTCGGCGCCTCGCGGCCCCCGGGGCTGCCGGAGCCGGCGGAGACGGTGTCTTCCTCCTGCTCCTTGCCGCTGCGGGCGATGCCCGACGCGGTGGTGTCGTCGTAGCCGCTCTGCGGGGCGGCGGGGCCGGAGTGCTCTTCGCCGCTGCGGGCGATGCCCGACGCGGTGGTGTCCTCGTAGCGGCTCTCCGGCGCGCCGGAAGCAGTGGTGTCGGCAGAAGTCGTGGCGTCGGCGTGAGCCCAGCCGCCTTCACCTGGCTGGTTGGCCTGCTGCCAGGCGGTGTCCCAGGCAAGGCCGTAATACTCGTACAGGTGGTGCTCCTCCTGTACGGACAGGTGGCCGCCTGCGTCGACGTCGATGTGGGGCGCGTCTTTGACCTTGTCCTTGGAGTAGGGCACTTGCAGGTGGTCCTCGATCACTGCGGCGTCCTGGATGGGCACGAAGGATTCGCTGGTGCCGAACAGGCCCGTTCTGACGCTCACCCACTCGGGACGACCGGTGGCATCGTCGAGGAAGACGTGCTTGGCGTCGCCGATCTTGTTGCCCTCGGTGTCGTAGACCGGATGATCCAGCACTGTCGGGATCTGCTCTCGCGTGATCATCTCTTCTCCCGCTTCCCCGTGTGATTACCGGCTGCTTTCCGAGTCCCGAACAGTTCGTCTGCTCTCGTTGGGCATCGCGCTTCTCTTTCCATGCGTCTTCCTGTCCGGCTAACCATAAAATGCCGCAAAACACGCGAAATCTTGCCTTTTGTCATGAGTGCGTGTGCAGGGTGTGCACGTCAGTTGACGCTCGGAGGGGGCTTGTCGGGGGTGGTGGTCGGCCCGGGGTGTTGTGGGACGACCTACGTCAGCGTCTTCTCTTCCCTCTCAGCGACGCCGCCTGAGCAGGCACTCCTCTGCGCCGCATGCAGTGGGACGGGGGCTGGCGCGAACCGCTCGAACGGTCTTGTTCGCGCTGTTGTACTGCGTTTATGGCAGATCAGAAGCGGTGCTCGGTGGTTCGGACCGGCCACTACCAGGGAGTTCAGGGCGGTGTCTTCGGGGCGGGCATCAGCGCGCAGTCGGCGGGGGCGGAGCGGTTGTGTCTGCACCGGCTGGTGATGGCCGCGGGCAGCCGGGGTCGGCCTCACCTGCACGAGGGCCACGAATCGGCCATTTTCATCCAGTCCGGACAGGTCGAGGTGTGGCACGGGGAGGGCCTGGCCGAGCATGTGGTGCTGCGCGCGGGCGACTACATCCACATCCCGGCGGACGTCCCGCACATGCCGGTGAACAGCGGCACGCAGGAGATGGTGTGCCTGGTGGCGCGGACCGACCCGAACGAGCAGGAGGGGGTCCGGCTGCTGGACCTGCCGGCATGGCTGGAGGACCGGGTCGGCCCCGTGGCGGTGGGAGCGGGCTGAGCCGCGAGCGGGCACCCCCTTCCCGGGACGGCCCCGGTCCCGCACCTGCGCGCAACAGGACGGGGTGCCGGTCGAGTGAGGCGCTGCTGGTGAGGGGTCGGTGCCGCCCCTGCCTGCGTGAGAGGTCCGGTGAGCCGTTGGATGCGCGGGCGCGGAGGTCATCGCAGGGCCACGTCCAGGAAGCTGCGTGTGCGCCCGCGCAATGACCGCGTGAGGCTTCGGTCCCATCCCTGCGGGGGGTTTACCCGGGAGGACCGGCCAGGGCGGCCACCCCCCTCCATAAGCTACTTGCTGTAGTCACTCGACTACTTTGAGTGGAAGGGGATGGGGATGCGTCCCACATCTGCGGGCCGACTGGCGGTCCTTGCTTCAGCCGTCCTGATGCTGGCCGGCGGGATGAGCGTCAGCACGGTCCAAGCTCAGGCCCAGGCGGACATCGGGCCCATCACGTACTCGATCAGCTTCTCCAACCCGCGGGAGAGCGACGACAACGACCTGCCCGAACCATACGGCCACGTCGTGGTGAGGGCGCCGTGGGGTCAGCAGACCGCCCTGTGGGAGCACCCGGACCGGGACATCAACACCCCCACCCTGCCCCGCTATCCGCTGTTCGGCGGCGCCGAGCACCGGTATGTCCCCCACCCCGTCACCGAGGTGTGCGCCTTCGTGGGCGAGGACGACACCGGCATCAACGACGACGACATCCTCGCCGACGGATGCGTGCCCTACACGGGCCCCGGTGAGTACACCATCAGCGCCGAAGGCGGCTCCGTGACCGTCACCGTGTACGACTTCGGCTGACCTTCCGGCACAGCGAAACCCTGTCGCCCCGGAGGATCTTCCTGCCCGGGGCGACAGGCGGTGAGGCAGCAAAACCCAGGCCGTGAACCGATCTGCGGTGTCCGCGGCCGCACCCGGCCTGCGGAAATGGCGACCTCGCAGCCGTGACTCGCCTCTCCCCGTCATCGGAGCGCTCCCGGGATGCAGCGCAACGGGACGCGGGCGCAAGGGCGCCGGAGATGTCAGTGCCTGCTTCTACGATCCACCCAATACGCACCGGTTCACGGAAGGTTCCTCGCATGCCCATCACCGCGCCCGACTACTCCCGGTACTTCACCGACGGGACCTCCTTCGCGTGCGGACGCGACCTGACCGGGACGCTGTCCGTGGTGCGCGTGGGCGAACTCGCTCTGGCCACGGGCCAGGTGGTGGCGTGCGACCCGTTCGTCTACCTGGGCAGCGGTGACGTAGAACCCTTCACGGTCGCGGTGGAGCCCGGCCGTTACGCCGTGGACGCCGCCGTCGCCACGCTGGTTCGTCCCGGCGCCGAGTCGGGGCCCCACCCGCACACGCGCGTCGCGGCCGTCCGGCTGGTGATACGTGACGTGGAGGTGGCCGGGTGGGAGCTTGCGCTGCTGCCCGGGCAGGATCCGGCGGAACTGGGGGACGAGCAGTACTTCGGTTACGGCGTGGACGCGGGTACCGGTTGCTTCTACGACGCCTCGGCCGAGAACGCCTTTCCGGGGACGCAGGACGAGGAAGGGGCGGTGTGGGCGGCCATGGAGTCCGTCGGGCACGGACCCGACGTCTTCATGGCCCAGGGCGAGGGCGGCCACAACCTCGCCGGGTTCACGTCCGGGTGGGGCGACGGCGCGTATCCGACCTGGATCGGCCGCGCGGCGGACGGCGGCGTCGCCTGCTTCCTCACCGACTTCCTCGTCGTACCTCACTCGGCCGACGCCGACGTGCCGGTTTCCTAGCCCGCGAGGCCGGCGAAGGCCGGCGCAGCGCGGCGGGTGGCGCAGGCCTCCTCATGCCGGCAGGCCAGGCTCGCAGGGTCGGGCCACCCGCCGTACGCCAGTGACTGGTCAGAACCCTTCCCCAGAACCCCTTCCGCCCGCTGAGGCACCGCTCGCCGTGGCAGCGCCAGGCGATCACGGTCGCGGCTGCTGCCCGGAGCGTCTGCCCGCCGACTGGGCAAGAGGCTCAGCCCGCGCGGCCGGGGAGCATGGCCAGCGCTTCGGAGCGCTGGGCGACGAGGTCGCCGTAGGTGCCGTCGCGCTCCGCCCAGCGGTGCAGGAGAGCCGCCTTCACGACGATTTCGCGGGGTGTGGGATCCGCTGAGAGAAGTTGCATGACCTCGGTGGCGAAATCGCCGAGCGGCAGCGCGTGCGGATTCACCTTTTCCTGGCCCGCTGTGGCGACGGCCGGGGGGACGAGTTCGACGACTCCTACGCCGGTGCCGTCCAGCTGCGCGCGCAGTGCCTCGGAGTAGGCGTGCACCGCGGCCTTCGAGGCGGCGTAGGTGGGCATGGGCGGGAAGGGCAGGAAGGCGATGCCGGAGGTGACGGTGATGATCGTGCCTGCGCCCCGCCGGATCAGGTGCGGGGTGAAGGCGTCGATGACCCGGATGCTGCCCACCAGGTTGGTGTCGATCGTCACCCGCGCCGCCTCGAAGTGCGCGGGGTCGCGCAGGTCCTCGAGGAGCATGACGCCCTGCATCGTCACTACGGTGTCCAGCTCGGGATACCGGGCGAGCACGGCGTCACGAGCCGATGCGACAGAGGCGCTGTCGGTGACATCGATGCTGAAGGTGCCGAAGCCCTCTGCGGCGAGATCCGAGAGTGCCTCCCGGCTACGGCCGGCGACGGCCACCTGGCTTCCCGCCGCGGCGAACCGGCGGGCCAGCTCCCGCCCGATACCCGAGGTCCCGCCGACGACGAGAACGGTGCGGTTGGACAGATCCACGAGATCTTCCCTTCGGTCCAGGGCGCCGACGGCTACGGGCCACCGGCGGCCTTCGGTGATGTGCTGCGTCCTTGCGTCCTTGCGGACGCTTCCTCGGCAGTCTCGCCAGCACCCGCCGGGCGAGGAGAGGCCCCGGTTCTCCCTGGTCCTGCCAGGACCCCCTGTCAGACACGCACACCGCATTACCGTGGCGATATGAAGGACGAGGAATCCGGCAACCGGCTCGGCAGCTACCTGCGGGCCCGGCGGGAACTGGTCTCCCCGGCGCAGGCGGGGATTCCGCCGGGCGGCAACCGTCGCGTGCCCGGGCTGCGCCGTGAGGAAGTGGCGCTTCTCGCCGGCATCAGCCCCGACTACTACCTGCGCCTGGAACGTGGCCGCGACAAGAACCCTTCGCCTCAGGTCCTCGCATCCCTCGCACGGGTCCTGCACCTCGACGACATCGAGCAGGCGTATCTGCTCGGCCTCGCGGCAGCACGCCCCAAGCCCTCGCGCCGCAAACGGCCGGAGCAGGTACCGGCACGAGTGCACCAGCTCCTCGCCCACCTTCAGATCCCCGCGTTCGTCGAGGGACGCGCGTTCGACGTCCTGGCTTCCAACCCCATGGCCGTCGCGCTCTCCCCGCGCCTACGGCCGGGCCAGAACCGGCTTCGCTCCCTGTTCCTCGATCCCGAGGAACAGGCCTTCCAACAGGACTGGACGAAAGCCGCGGCCGGCTTTGTCGCCGCCCTGCGCACCAGCATCGGGGACGACATCGACAATCCCCGATTCGTGGAACTCGTCGGCGAACTCGCACTGTCCAGCCAGCGGTTCCGCACCCTGTGGGCCCGGCACGACGTCCGCAACCTCGACGGAGGCACCGCCACCGTCCACCACCCCGCAGTCGGTGACCTGCGACTCCACCGCGACAAGCTCCCCATCGACGACGTCATCCTCGTCGTCTACTACCCCGACAAGGACAGCGACAGCGACGAGAAACTGCGACTGCTCGCCGCACTCTCACAGACCGGCCCCACCGACACGGCACACAGCAGGCCAGCCAATTCTGAGGCATAGGGCCTGTTGCGGGAGTGCTGTTGGCGGCTGCTGTGATTGAGGAGTTCGGTTGGCATCCGAGCAGGTCAGTGGGCGATTCCTCATTCGACTGAAACGGTGAGGGCCGTGGAAGGCTTCGTCGGCGAGAGGGGAGGGGGAGCCGTGACTACTCGGGATGGCGGCTCAGCTGCCACCAGCTGTGCCGAGATCCGGCAGTCCCACAAGACATGATCACGAAGGACCAAGATCCACTTTCGCAACAGGCCTTAATGCCGCATCAGTCAACGTCCGCCCCGTGTTGTGGATCCGCGTAGTCTCACGGAGTGCATACGCATCGGAGCTTCCGGAACCCTCCCGCGCTGCCTCACGAGGTTGTGGTCGAGACGCTGGAGCGGGCCCTGGGCGACCGCTCGCACGAGACCGAGGCAGCGAGCGTCCTGGTGGGGAGTGCGTTGAACGACGACGACCGGGAGTTCGTCGAGCACTGGTGCATGGAGGTCGGGACGCGGGCTGTGTCGGGTAGTCCGCTGCTCGGGCTGGCCGGCCTGTGCCTGGGCCATACCGCTCGACGCTTCGGTCGACTCAGCGATGAGGCCCTCGCGCTGGCGGTGTCGCTGGCGGCGAGGGCCGAGGCGGACCCGTCAGACGTGGACGGTCGGGCCCAGGACGGCTATGACGACGTACGGAGCTTCCTGCGCCTGTGGTGACGCTGCCTCCAGCAACCGAGCCCGAGGTGCGGGCCAAGCTGGGCGGTCTGCGTCCACCCCACGCGGGGAGTCTGCGGGACCGGACGGCTTGGAGCCTGAGTAGCCGTACCCAGATCTGCCCTCCGCCACCCAGCGGGTCACAGAGGCTTGTACGGGCTCGCCCGGGCTTCGTCGCACTTTCGCGCAAGTCCTGGTCGACAAAGGGCGGACCCCCGGAGAACGGACCCCCGAAGGACGGCCCCCCTGAAGGACGGCCCCCCCCCCGAAGGATGGACCCCCGAAGGCGGGGCAAGCATCACCACATACTTCACGGGAGCGTGCGCCAAGAAGAGCAGAAGGGTGAGCGCGATGACCAGCCGGGACGACGAATGCGACGCACCGCCGAACTCCTCACCACCAGGCACTGACGCAGTCCGACGCCTGCGGGACGGGACTCCGGTGCGCCCGGCAAGCGCCCTTCGCGCCATGGCGCATCTGCGCAACGTCATCGCGCACGGAGGCGGCTCCGCCGCAGCAGGAAAGCTGGCCACGGAGATCCTTACCGCGCTCGATGCTCTGACCGGTGACGACGCGGGCCTCGAACCTTTGCGAACCGCACTGCACAGCATGCGCGTTCAGGACGAAGCCCAAGCGGCCGAGACCCTCTCGAACGCTGCTGAAGCAATCCACCTCCTGCACTGGGACGAACTCGACGACGCCACCTCCCAAGAGCTTCGGGCGGCTCTCAGGCTCGCCGTCATACGTCTGGCATCAGTGAAGGCCGCTCACGAGCAAGTCACCGACAGGCCCTCACAGCCGTCGACCCCCGGGGAGCAGAGCCAGCCGGAGGCGCCCTTACTCCCTTTCCTCGGCGAAGAGATCACCGTCCTGACCGTGGCTGAGGCAGCCGCGGTCATGCGGATGTCGAGAATTGCCGTCCACCGCCTGGTGCGCAGAGGTCACTTGCCGGTGATCCGTGTCCGCAGGTCCTTGCGGATACCCGAAAGTGCCGTACAGGAGTACCTGCGTCGGACACCCGCACCGACGCGGCCCGACTCGCACCGAGCCTGACCACACCACACCGTCCACTTCCGGAGGCCGCCGTCCCGGTGGGAGCAGCGGCGGTACCGGCACGGTGCACAGTCCACTGCGCCGGTGGTGATCGAGCAGCGTGCGAGCGGACGGCGGAGGCGGTCAGCGCTCAGGGTGCCAGGAGGCGAAGGCCGTGCTGCGGCGGTGGGCCGTTGCCATTGTGGCGTCCTGGCCGGTCTCTGCCGAGATGCCTTCTCGGCTACGCGGTGTGGGTCCGGTACCGCGCGCCTGCGGCGGTCACGGGCAGCCCGCGCCATCGGGTTCGACGACGCAGCTCACCTGCCACTTCGTCCAGGAGCCGCTGGAACTACGGATCCGGAACCAGTAGTTGTCGTCCTTGCCGACAGCCGACATGATGATGATCGCGTCGCTGGTCTCCTGCTGGGCGTCGACGGTGATGCGGCTCTTGACCCACCCGCCCATGGACACCCATCCGTTCCAGGAGCCGTCGGGGTAGGTCCAGTTCGTCCACACCGCGTGATCGGCACCGACGACGAACTCCTCCTTCGTCCCGTTGGCCAGCTTCGTGGTCGAGACGCCGTACTCGCAGAAGTACTTCTGGCCCTTGGTGGAGCAGTAGGTCGCGGCTTGCGCCGGCGCCGCCGCGACACCCACCCCCGCGAAGGCGGCCAGAGCCGCGACCGCCGCGAGGGCACCTTTGAATCTGCGCATGTCCATGCTCCTGTACCGAGTGGTGTGATCGTTTCGGGTCAGGGGAAAACCGTTCACCCCGACGCCCCCGGCAAGTCGATCATGGGTATCCGGGGGCGGACCATGCAGAACCACCGGCAGAAGTAGCCCCCTTCCTCGTCCGTGGACGCTTGGCAGCCGCGCCACCAAGGAGTGACCGGCAGGCCTTTCAACGCCCGCGTGCGCCGCAGCTCCTGCTGCCTGTCGGTGTTGTGGGCTTCGTGTGCCGGACTGTTAGGTTCCGTTCGTCGTGCCGAAGGTCACCCGGTAGTAGCAGGCTCCCTGGCAGGGCATGGTCGCCCCGTCGTCGAAGGCGTAGGAGTAGGCGTAGGACGCGGCTCGCTTGAAGACCTGGGTGTAGTCGACCGGCCACTTGGACGGCACGCAGTTGTCGCGGCCCGCCCAGGCGCCACGGCAGCAGTACGTATCGCCGCCGAACGCCGCGCACGGCGGTTCGCAGCCGATCTCCCGGCCGCCCTCGAGGGCCTGCATCGCCTTGGGGCAGTCGACCTGCGAGGTGCAGACGCCCTTGTAGCAGCCCGCGGAGCTGACCGGGTCGGTGGTCGTGGTGTGGGAGATATTGATCCACATGGGCAGGTTGAAGCCGTCGACCATGCTGACGTCGTAGAAGTCCATGCCGGCGTACGCGTCGAAGGAGAACTCGCCGAGGGTGGTGGGCGGTTTGCCGCCACCGCATACGCTGGTGCAGTCGCCGGTCGCGCAGTGGCCCGCGGCCGTGCCGGTGCAGCCGGTACGGCCCCAGATACGGCCGCCCCAGTCGTTCGCCACGGTCAGCGAGAGGCTCTGGCCGGGGGCGAGCTTGCGGCCCGCCGGGTAGACGGGGGTGTCGGTGACGATGGCCCAGACCGTCTCGTGGGTCTTGTTGACGACGGTGATCAGGCGTTCGCCCGCGGGTGCGGTGGCCGGCTGCCGGGCCTCGGCCGGCGTGTCCGTCGCGGTGGCCGTCGGCTTCGGGATGCTCTTCGGTGACGCCTCGGGCTCGGCAAGAGCGCTGGGCGAGGCGCTGCGGCCCGGGGAGGTCGCCGGGGTGGACGGTGTCGGTGTGCCGGCCGGGCGGGCCGCGGCCGTCTGACGGTCCGCCGTTTGACGGTCCGCCGTGCCCACGGCGCCGGTTCCGGACGACGGTGTCCATGTGCCGTAGGTGATCAGCGCGGTGACGGCCATCGCGACGGCGGCCGCGCCGGCGTACCACCGGCGGCGGCGCGGTGGTCTCGCGCCGTGTCTCCTGCGTCCTCGTGCCATCCTTGTGCCTTTCTCGGGCGGTACCAGACGTGTCCCTGCCTTTCGGTGACCTGGTCGACGAGGGCTGTACAACATGAATCGCGGAGCCGAACAGATGTCGATGTCGGCTCGCCTGTTTTTCTGTTGTCCTCGTGTGCGTCGCAGGGTCTCCGTTCCGACAGCCCGACCCCGCACGGAGGAACAGACCCATATGCCCAAGATCCACCGGAGTGGACCCGGCCCCGGCGCGGTGACGGCCGCCCGCGCGGGTGACCGAGCGGCACTGGAGCACCTGGTGACCCAGTGCCTGCCGCTGGTCTACAACATCGTCGGCCGGGCCCTGAAAGGTCACGCCGATGTCGACGACGTCGTACAGGAGACGCTGTTGCGCATGGTGCGGGGGCTGCCGAAGCTGCGGGATCCGTCGGCGTTCCGGTCGTGGCTGGTCGCGATCACGATCCGGCAGGTACGAAACCGGGAGCAGTCGCGGGCCGCGGACCGGGACCGCAGGGCGCACCTGGACGACGCGGAGGCGATCACCGATCCCGCCCTGGACTTCGCCGGGCTGACCATCCTGCGGCTGGGGCTGACCGAGCAGCGCCGTGAGGTCGCCGAGGCCACACGCTGGCTCGACCCGGACGACCAGGAGCTGCTGTCCCTGTGGTGGCTGGAGGAGACCGGCGAACTGGAGCGCGCCGAACTCGCCGGTGCGCTGGGGCTGTCCGACCGGCATGCCGCGGTGCGGGTGCAGCGCATGAAGAAGCAGATGGAGATCTCGCGGTGTGTGGTGCGGGCACTGGCGGCCGACCCGCGCTGTGCGGAGCTGGACGAGATCGCCTTGCCCTGGGACGGCACACCGGGTCCCCTGTGGCGTAAGCGGTTCGGCCGTCACATACGTGGCTGTGGGGTGTGCGAGGGCCTGGAGCAGGGGCTGCTGCCGATGGACCGGCTGCTGAGCGGCCTTCCGCTGGTGGCCGTGCCGCCCGGTTTCGATCCGGCGCGGGTGCTCGCCATGGCCGCCGGGGGTTCCGGCACCGTAACCGGGGAGTCCGCTTCGGGCGGTGCTCGTCGCCGGCGGCACGGGCGTCCCGGCAGGCGGGTGGTGAGCAAGCGCGTGGTCGTGGGTGGCTCGGCGGTGGTAGCGGCCGTCGCGGCGGCCACGCTGGTCGCCGGCCGGCTGACGGCGGGCCCGGCCGCCCCGGTGGCGGAGACGGCCGCGCCACCGACGCCGGTGGCGATCACGTCCGCCGGCCCGAGTCCCGGTTCCAGTCCCAGCCGTACGCGGTCCCCTTCCCCTTCGGCGTCCCCGGAGCGGACGGTGAAGCCGAGCGTCCCGCAGCGCACGGTGGCACCCGTGCAGGTCGTCTCCGGCGCCAAGAAGGGCGTCGGCGTGTGGACGTTCGGCGGGGTCAGCCAGGCGCTCGCCGCGAGCGGGGCGAGCTGGTACTACACCTGGAACACGCAGCACCAGGGCGTGACGACCCCGGGGTCGGCCTCCTTCGTGCCGATGATCTGGGGGGCCTCGTCGGTGACCGACGCTTCGCTGGCGCAGGCACGCGCGCAGGGGCCGTACCTCCTCGGGTTCAACGAGCCCGACATGGCGCAGCAGTCGAACATGACTGCCGATCAGGCGCTGGAGCTGTGGCCCCGGCTGATGGCGGCGGGCAAGGTGCTGGGCAGCCCGGCGGTGGCGTACGGCGCGGACACGGCCGGCGGCTGGCTGGACCGGTTCATGTCCGGGGCGAAGGAGAAGGGGTACCGGGTCGACTTCATCACGCTGCACTGGTACGGCGGCGACTTCCGCACCCCGCAGGCCGTGCAGCAGCTGACGTCGTACCTCTCATCGGTCTACGAGCGCTACCACAAGCCGATCTGGCTCACCGAGTACGCGCTGATCGACTTCTCCCAGGGGACCCGCTTCCCGTCCGCGCAGCAGCAGGCCGACTTCGTCACCGCGTCCACCAAGGCGCTGGACGCGCTGCCGTACGTGCAGCGGTACGCGTGGTTCGGGCTGGGCGCGGACCCGGCGAAGCCGAACAGCGGGCTCTTCACGAACGGTTCGACGGCCACAGCGGCGGGCCGGGCCTTCCAGGCCGCGCGCTGAAGGGAGGGGACTGGGGACGGCGGGTGATCACCGGCCCCAGCCCCTCCGGGTCCCCGGCTGAGGCGCTGCACTGCTGTGCGTGAAGCGGAGCACCCCATCCCCGCCTCGTCGTCCGCGGGGCCAGGGCGTACGGCCTGCGGCTTTCGGCCGCGCACAGGGTCCGGACAAAGGACGCGGCGTCAGAAGGTCATGGACCAGCGGTCCAGGTAGCCAGGGTCGACGGTGAAGATCCCCGGGGTGTTGTCGGTGACGCGCAGCTTCCACACGCCGTCTGCGGGCAGTGCGGAGGCGTCGACCGTGAACGTGGCGTGCAGCTCGGTGCCGGTGTCCCAGACGAAGTCCTTGACGAGGATCACGGTGCCGTCCTCGGCGACGAGCTCGACGATCTGGCCGCCGATGAAGTCGTGGACCAGGTCGACGGTGATCTTGAGGTCCGAGGGCGCCTCACCGGCGCGGCCGGTGACGCGCAGCGGTGACTCGATCGTCCTCCAGTTGGGGATGTCATAGCGGTCGGGGTTGACGAAGTGGTCGCCGCCGGAGGCCAGGACGGTCCACGTGTAGGACAGGTCGAGCCGCTCCGCCGCCGAGTTGGTGAGGGTGACGGTGACCGTGAAGGTGCCGGCGCGGGTGGGCGTGCCGGTGATGCGGCCGTCGGCCGCCCCGAGGGCCAGGCCGTCGGGCAGTCCGGTGGCCGCGTAGGTGAGCGCGCCGGGCCGGGTGGACGTGGCGGTGATCTGCCGGCTGACCGGCTGGCCGACGGCCGCGTCGCGGGTGGAGGGGGCCTCGGCAGCGATGTGGTTGACGTAGCGGGGACCGACGTTGACCGCCGCCCACGCGTCGGCGACCGTCTCGTAGGCATCACTGGTGGTGCCGAACAGGTCGGCGGCCGCTTGCAGGGTGGCGGTGCGAGCGCCGGCGTAGTCGGTGGTGCTCGTCATGTAGCGGGTCAGCGCCCGGTACCAGACGTTGGTGGCGTTCGCCAGGCCCAGGGCGGCGACCGGCCTGCCGTCGTAGGTGGGGCTGTCGTAGGTCACTCCCTTGACGGTCGTGCGGCCGCTGCCCTCGGCCAGCAGGTAGAAGAAGTGGTTGGCCGGACCGGAGCTGAAGTGCGGGTCCAGCTTCTTCGTCCCGGCGGTCCAGTAGTCCTGTGACGTTCCCTTTGCGGAGGCGTCCTTGGAGGGCTGGTCCATGTAGCGCAGGGGCCTGCCGGTGCCGCGGACGTCCGCGAGCTCCCCGATGAGGAAGTCGGGTGTGTCCTGGGCGTTGTCCGCGAAGAACTCCACCGCGGTGCCCATGATGTCGCTGGTGGCCTCGTTGAGCCCGCCGGATTCGCCGGTATAGATCAGACCGGCCGTGGCGGAGGTGACGCCGTGGGTCATCTCGTGTGCGGCGATGTCCAGTTCGGTCAGCGGGTGCCGGCCGTCCAGGCCGTCGCCGTACGTCATGCAGAAGCACAGGTCGTCCCAGAACGCGTTGGCGTAGCTGGTGCCGTAGTGCACGTTGGTGACGGCTCCGACACCGTCGTCGGCTATGCCGTTGCGGCCGAAGCGGTCGTGGTAGAAGTCCCAGGTCCGCTGGGCTCCGTAGGCGGCGTCGACCGCCGCCGTCTGCGCCGTGGCCGCACTGCCGTCGCCCCATACGTCGTCGGTGTCCGTCACCAGTGTGCGCACGCCGCCGGTGACGTCGTAGGTGCGGTGGTTGCCGCGCTGGGGGTCGGCGAGCTGGAAGACGTCCGCGCTGCGCACCGACGCCAGGGGGACCGTGCCGCTGTACTGGCTGTGGCCCTCACCTGCGTGGATATCGTCGTAGGAGGCGAGGCGGGTGCCGGTCACGGCATCGGTGATCACATGGACGCGGCTCGGTGTGCGATCCTCGCGCACACCGGTGACAACGATGTCCCACGCGAGTCGGGAGGAGCCTTCCGCCGCCCAGACGACCTGCCGCGCCGAGGCCGACCGCTTCGAGGCCGACCGCCCGGAGGTGGGGGAGCCCTCCTCGTCGGCCGCCGCGAGCGCGGCCTTCTCGGCCGCGGCCGAGGAGACCACCGCCTTGGCCGCGGGCACCGAAAGCCTTTCCGGCGTGGTGCGCGTGACGCTCTGTTCGCCCGCGCGCTCGTGCACGATCAGGTCGGCGCCGATCACCGGGAGTCCGGCGTAGGTGCGGGAGTAGCGCGTGTGCACGGTGCCGTCGGCGTCCTTCGCGACGTCCTCGGCGACCAGCGCCTCCTCGGCGCCCATACGCAGGTCGCGGGCCGTGTCGTGAGCGGACTCGGTGGCGTGGTCGAGCAGTCGGTCACGCTGCGCGCGGGACAGGGTCACGCCGCGCGCCCCGGGTCTGGGCTCGGCGTCGATGCGCCGGGTGGCCGGTGTTCCTGAGCCGTCGTCCAGGGCCGAGGCGGGCTGGGCGGTCGGAGCGGTGATCGCGAGCACCGCTACCGCGGCGGCCAGCGCGGCCGCCGGCCGGCCGCGCCGTCGCGCGGTGCGCGCAAGAGCGGACGAACGACGCGCTCTCAGGGGCGAGTTGGACATGCGGGCAGCTCCTTTCGCCGGCTGTCTGCGGACAGCCGCGGGGAAACAGCAGGGGGTGCGAGAACGGGGGAGACCGCGGGCTGTCGGCCTGCGGCGGGAGGCGAGGTGGAAGACAAGGCGGAAGGCGGCGCGGGACGAGGCGGACGCTGCTCGGGCGCCGACAGATCGTTTCAGGGTGTCCGGGGACTGTCACCACTGCGGAGATCGATGTCCGAAAACCGGTCAACAGGTCGCCTCTGGACGGTGATCGGGAAGGGCGCTGCCACGTGTGGCTTTACGGAGCGGCAATACGCCGCTAACCAGCAAGGTTGGCCGTATCCGAGCGGCCGGGACCAGGTGCCGGTGGCCAGGCGCCGGGTGTCGGAAGCTGCGCTGTTCCCGCCGCCCGCCGCCCGCCGTCCGCCGCCCGCCGTCCGCCGCCCGCCGTCCGCCGCCCGCCGTCCGCCGCCCGCCGTCCGCCGCTCGCCGCCTCGCCGTCCGCCGCTTACCGCCTCGCCGTCCGCCGACCTGTCTCCGGGAAATCCCTCCCGATTGCATGCAAGGTCCTGTCCGGCGGATCGAATGCGGACCCCGCGCCGCCTTCCCGCCGGGTGTCTCAACTGCCCTATGTTTCGCGGCTGTTGCCAAACGGATGACAGTGCGTCCGACCCTTCCGAAGATCGTTGCCGGTGGCATAGATTCCCGTCGCCCTGTACACCCGTTCAAGTCGAGGGAATCCTTTGACGCAGCCCCCCTTCGGAAGACGGCGCCGCCTGCTCGTGGTCGCGGCCGCCCTCCTGGTCACCGCGGCGACCCCGCACGTGGCCTCCTCCGCAGACACCCCGCCGGCCGACGCGACCGGCGCCGCCCGCCCTTCTGACAACGTTGCCGCCTCTGCCGTCACCCTGGTCACCGGCGACAAGGTCACCGTCACGCCCGGCGCGGGCGACGCCCCCGGCACGATCACCGTCCAGGGACCCGACGGGGAGCCCACCGGCGCCCGCGTGCTGACCGTGGGCGGCGACACCTACGTCTATCCCGACTCCGCCCGCCCCTACCTGGCGTCCGGCGCCCTGGACGACCGGCTCTTCAACGTCTCCCGCCTCGTGGCCGACGGCTACGACGACGCCGCGCTCGGCCACCTGCCGCTCATCCTCACGTACAGCGGCGAGGAGCAGTCCGCCGCCACCTTGCGCAGACGCGCTGTCGCGATGCCCGGCGACGCCACGGCCATACGTCCCCTCACCAGCGTCAACGGGGTGGCCCTCGCCGCGGACCGAGAAGACACCGGCGCCCTGTGGAGCGCGCTCACCGGCGCCGGCGCCGGCGCACGTTCCGCCACCGTGAACACACCGGACACCGACGCGGTCTTCCACGGCGGCGTCGCCAAGGTCTGGCTCGACGGCCGGGCCGAGGCCACCCTCAGCGACTCGGTCGCGCAGATCGGCGCGCCCGAGGTCTGGTCCGGCGGCAACACCGGCGACGGCGTCGACGTGGCCGTCCTCGACACCGGTTACGACCCGGGCCACCCCGACCTGAAGGACGCGGTCGAGGACAGCGACAGCTTCGTCCCCGGCCAGGACGTCACCGACCGCAACGGCCACGGCACGCACGTCGCCTCCACCATCGCCGGCAGCGGCGCCGCCTCCGACGGCAAGGAGAAGGGCGTCGCACCCGGCGTCGACCTGCATGTCGGCAAGGTCCTCGCCAACGAGGGCTACGGCTACGACTCCTGGATCCTGGCCGGCATGGAGTGGGCAGCCCGCGACGTCCATGCCCGGGTCATCAGCATGAGCCTGGGCTCCAGTGAGAACGCCGACGGCGACACCGTGCTCGCCCGCGCCGTGAACGAGCTGAGCGCCGAGACCGGCGCTCTGTTCACCATCGCCGCGGGCAACGACGGGCCCGGGGCTCAGACGGTCCGCTCGCCCGGCACCGCCGACGCGGCCCTCACCGTCGGCGCGGTCGACTCCTCCGACGCCATCGCCGACTTCTCCAGCCGCGGCCCCCGCTACGGCGACGACGCCCTCAAGCCCGAGATCACCGCGCCCGGCGTCGGCATCCTGGCCGCCCGCTCCCAGTTCATCACCACCGGCAGCGGCTACTACACGAGCGCCAGCGGCACCTCCATGGCCACCCCGCACGTGGCCGGTGCGGCCGCGCTGGTCGCCGCCGCGCATCCCGACTGGACCGGCAGCCGCATCAAGGACGCCCTGATCAGCACCGCCGAGCCCACTCCCGGCATCAGCGCGGACGACGGCGGCAACGGCCGGGTGGACGCCGCCGCGGCGGCCACGGCCACGCTCACCGCCACCGGCAAGCTCGACGCCGGCATCCACTCGCCCGGCACCGCCAAGGGCACCGTCCGCTCCACCGCGACCTGGACCAACACCGCGGACCAGGCCGTCATCGTGGACCTCGCCGTCGACGCGCCGGGCGTCGCGGACGGCGTCTTCACCGTGTCACCCGCCCGCGTGCAGGTCCCCGCGCACGGCACCGCGACCGCCACGGTCACCACCGACCTCGACCGGGCGGGCGACCTCCAGCGCCGGACCGGACGGCTGACGGCATCCGCGGGCGGCGCCGAGGTCACCCGCACCCTGCTCGGCGTCAGCACCCGTCAGCAGCTGTTCCACGTCCGCACCGAGGTCACCGGCCGCTCCGGGGAGGCCACGGACGGCGTTCTCACCTTCTACCGCAAGGGCGACGAATACGCGGGCACCTATCTCTACGGCGGAGGCCGGTCCGACGAACTGCTGCCGCCGGGCCTCTACACCGTCTACGCCGACTTCCGGGTGAAGGGCACGCACGGCGCCGCCTCGGCCGGATACGCCCGCATGATCATTCCTGAGGTGAAGGTGACCGGCACCACCGACCTCGTCCTGGACGGCACAGACCTGAAAGAGATCAAGGAGTTCACACCGCGCAAGACCGAGAACTTCACCCGGCGCCTGGACTACTACCGCGAGTTCGAAGACGGCTCCTCGGTCACCGACAGCTCGCTGATCGGCGACGGCTACGACAGCATCTGGACGGCGCCCACGGCCGCGCCCCGCGACGGCGATCAGTACCTCACCGCCCGCTGGCGCAACCAGGAACCGCTGCTGACGGTGACCGCCGGCCGGCAGGAGTTCGACGACCTGTGGATCATGCCGGGATCGGCGAAGCTGCCCGAGGACGCTTACGACCTCGACGTGATCCACCCCGGCGACGGTCTCGCCGAGGACTACGAAGGCGTCGATGCCGCAGGCAAGGCCGCGGTGGTGCGCTGGGACTCCGACGACGAGGACACCGCGGACGACCAGATCCGGGCCGCGCAGAAAGCGGGCGTGAAACTGCTGCTGTTCGTCAACGACCTCGACGGGCGACTGCGCGAGGCCATCATCAGGTCCTCCATCGAAGTGGTGGGCCTGTCCCGCACGACGGGCGAGAAGCTCATGGCGAGCGTGGACGCGAGCGCGTCGGGCAGCGTGCCCGTGCGGGCCGTCTCCCGCCCCGACACGGACTACCTCTACGACCTGGTCCACACCTGGAAGAACCGCATCCCCGCCAACCCCGTCTACGCGCCCACGACCGGGCAACTGGCCCGGGTGGAGACGTCCTTCCACAACCCCACCGGCCGTGAGGTGTACGACAACCGCTACGACGTCCACCCCTGGACCACGTACCAGGTCGGCACCAACCGGCTGAGCACGGCCGGCGCACACCGCACCGACTGGGTCAGCACCGACCGCACCTTCTCGTGGAGAGAGGAGGGCGAACTCCAGGGCCTGTCCTACAGCGCGTCCGGACCCGTCACCTACCGGGCGGGCAGCGCCACGGACGTGGAGTGGTTCGGACCAGTGGTGCGCCCCCGCATCAACGGCGGCGTCCAGCCGCCGGTGCGCACCGGCGACCGACTGGACGTCGTCATCCCGTCCTGGAGCGACTCCGGCGGCGGCCACGTCAACCACGCCCCCTTCGGCAGTACCGACACCACCCAGGAGACCTCGCTGTACCGGGGTGACACGCTGGTCGCCGAGGGCGGCGCCGGGGTGAGCGCGAGCGTCCCGGCGAAGAAGGGAACCTACCGTCTGGTGCACCGTGCGACCTGTACCGCCACGGCCGCCTTCCCCTACTCGACCGCCACGCGCACCGAGTGGACGTTCACCTCCTCGGCGCCCGAGGACGCCGACGACAGCGAACAACTCCCGCTCGTCCAGGTGGACTACACCCTGCCGACGTCCGACGACGGCAAGGCAGCCACCGACGCCGTCCTGCTCGTCACTCCGCTCCACCTGGAAGGCGCAGCCCGTGCCGCCCTGCACACCAGCCGCGTGGAACTGTCCTACGACGACGGCGCCACCTGGACGACGGCACGCCTCAGCGGCCGAGGCGACGGCAAGGTGAGCCTGCGGCTGCACGCACCCGCCTCGGCGCAGTACCTCACACTGCGCGTCCAGGCCGGTGACAGCCGCGGCAACACCGTGACGCAGACCGTCGTACGCGCCACGGGAATCGCCGGATGACCTCGCCCTGAACGAAGCCGCACGGCCGTCCTGCACGACGGCCGTGCGGCCGGGCGCAGCCGATCTCATCGGAATGCGGACGCTTTGCGACACCGGGCAAGCACGGCGGCCGTGCCTCATGGCCGACCGGGGCGAGATCGCGCCCGGCGACCTCGGGGACCCCATGCGTACCGCCATTGCGCCACATGATGGGCGCCTTGAGAAGCTGACCGACCGAGGAGGAGATGGGGCAGGCCGTCCGCGGCGGCGGCGCTCGTCGGCTCCGCGACGAGGACGAGCTGTCCCTGCGCTCAGTCGGGCAGTGCGACGGTGAGGTCCACCTCGACCAGTTGCCCCGCGAAGCCCAGCTGCGCAACCCCCAGAAGCGTGCTGGCGGACGTGAAGGCCGGACCGAGGGCGGAAGCGATGAGCCGGTGCCAGGCCAGGCCCAGGTCCTCCCTGTCGTCACTGCGCACGTAGATCACCGACCGCACCACGTGCTGGGGATGGGCATTCACCGCCGCAAGGGCAGCAAGTGCGTTCACGACCACCTGATCGACTTGCGCATCGAGGGAGCCCGGGCCGACGAGAGAGCCGCCCTGGTCGAGGGGGCACTGCCCCGCCAGATAAGCCGTTCGGCCGGTCTCCACCACGGTGATGTGGTGGTACCCCGGCGTCTCATGCAACTGATCGGGGTTGATCCGGCTGATCTTCGCTGTCATGCCGAGAGTCTGACCAGTCTGCCCCCGACACGCACCCGAATTGCCCCACCGCGCGACCGTCCGACGCGTCGCGAGGTGAAAGAACTTCCCGATGACGATGTCAGGCCGCTTGTCAGCCCGGATGTGAGTCTTTGAACGGCAGCGAACACCAGGCACATCCCTGTGTGGCACCCCGCTCGGCCGGAGCGTCCGCCTCCGCCGCCGCGCCGCCGCGCCGCCTCCGCGCCTCCGCCTCCGCCTCCGCCGCCGCGCCTCCGCGTCCGCCTCCGGGCCGGTACGGCGCCGGCCGCTCGAACCGGCCGGTACCCCCTCAGGGCCGCAGCGCGGACACGCCCCGCCAGTTCCTCATGGAGGCGCACCGTGAGCCGGGCACCGGCCCCAGGCCGTCGTCGTGGCCCTTCCCGGACGGCCTCCCGCATGGCGGCCCCGGCCGCGGCACGTTCACCACCGCCGAGGCCCCTGCGCCCTCTGCCGCGCGGCGGTTGCAGCCCTGGCCGGCCGCAGCCCGCCTCGTCCGCGGCCGCGGACAGGGAGCTGCGGTCGGCGCACAGCGTGCCGACGCGGGGGGTTGGGCGGGCCCTGCCTCAGAAGGTCAGGTTCCAGGCGTCGATCTTGCCCGTGTCGGAGGCGGCGTTGTCGTTGACGCGCAGTTTCCAGGTGCCGTTCGCGACCTCCGCGGAGGCGTTCACGGTGTAGGTCTGGGCGATGTTGTCGGCGCTGCCGCCGGCGCGGTTGTGCAGCGTGTAGACGGTGCCGTCCGGCGCCACCAGGTCGACCTTCAGGTCACCGATGTAGGTGTGCTTGATGTCCACCCCCACCTTGAGGGTGGCCGGGGCGTTGCCGCTCACGCCGGTCACGGCGATCGGGCTCTCCGCGGTCGCGTTGTCGTTGACGGCGAAGTCCGCGAGGTTCTCGAAGTACTTGCCGGGCGGCGGGGTGGTCCCGACGGCCTTGAGGGCGTCGACCTGGCCTTCGCCGAAGAACGAGTTGCTGGCCGTCGTGCCCGTGCAGCGGCTGTCCGAGGGGCAGGCGATGTCGTTGGCCTGGGCGGCCAGCTTGGCGCGGATCTGCGCCGGGGTGATGCCCGGGTCGGCGCTGGCGATGAGTGCCGCCACGCCGACCACGTGCGGAGTGGCCATCGAGGTGCCGCTCTTGCTGCCGTAGCCGCCGCCGGGGACGGTGGAGTACACGTTGCTGCCCGGCGCCGCGACGTCGATGACGCCCTGCCCGTAGTTGGAGAACGAGGCCTTGGTGACGCCCGTGCCGTTGGCCGCGACCGTGACCACGCCCGGCAGCTCGGTCGGGATGTCGAGGCAGGCGTTGGTGATGGTGCGGGTGACCGGCGTCGAGTCGTTCGGGCTCGCGGAGTCGGTCGTCTTGTGGGCGAGGTCGTAGTTCTCGTTGCCCGCCGCGGCGATCTGGAGGGAGCCCTTGCTCTCGGCGTACTCCTGGGCGCGCTTGACGCCCTCGATGATGGCGGCCTGGTCGATGTTGTCCGGGCAGTTGAACTGCCACGGGTCCGTGTAATAGCTGTTGTTGGTGACCTTGAAGCCGTGGTCACCGGCCCAGACGAAGCCGCAGATGGTGTTCTCGGCGAAGAAGAAGGAGTGGCCCGGCTCGGCGACCCGGACCGCGGCGATTTTCACCCCGGGGGCCACGCCGACGACGCCCTTGCCGTTCTTGGCCGCGGCGACGGTGCCCGCCACGTGGGTGCCGTGCGTGTCGACGTCCCGCCAGGCGCCGGCACGGGTGTCGGGCTTGCCGTAGGCGCAGGAGACCGAGTCGGCCGCGTCGAAGTTGGGCGCCAGGTCCTGGTGCTTGTCGTCCACACCGGTGTCCAGGATGCCGACCTTGACGGAGGCGGAGCCCGGGTTCACGGCCCAGGCCTGGTCGGCCTTGATCTGGCTCATGTCGGCCCGGACCGGTTCTCCGGCCGGGGTCGAGGCCTGGGCCGGATCGGCCGGGAGCGCTGGGTTGTAGGCGTCGGCCGGGACGTCCGAGGTGCGCGTGGCGCCGACCTGCTGCACGCCGGCGACGCCGCGCATCGTGGCGGCGAACCCGCTGGACGCCGAGTGGGCGACGATCACGCCGATGGCGTCGAAGTTCGAGAAGACGGTGCCGCCGTTGGCCGCGATGGCGGAACGGACCGCCGAGCTGTCACCGGGGGCGGTGATCACGAGGTAGGCACGCGTGCCGGCCACCCAGGCCGCACTCCGGGAAGCCGGCACGGCGGCCGGGGCGTGGGCCTTGGCGGCCGTCGCGGTGGAGGGGGTGACGGGGAGCGTGCCCGCGAGGGCGCCCGGGGCGCCGAACGCGAGGACGGCGCCGAGCGTGGCCGCCAGCACCAGCGTGCGTCTGGAGCGACCGGATATGGGGGGTATCAATGCGTCCTCCGGAGACGGCCCGGCCGTGCCGAGGGCACCGACGGGCCGTACGAAACGAATGGTGGATGCAAGATGTCAGGTTCATGCTCTTGTGGGGAAGTACCTTTCCGCGCAGGGACGTCACAGGGGCGTGGCTGAAAAGAGACGGACTCCGGGCGCTGTCGGGCGCGCCGGCCCGGCCATCACCGGGGAAGGCGGGACCGCGCGGCTGCCGTCACCCCGCCGACACGTCCAGCTGCGCGCCGGAAGGCGGCGGCAGCACGACCGGACGCCGGACGTCGGACATGCGGCCCATCGACGGCGCCGCATCCCGATGGCGCCGCGTCACACCGACCGGCAACGCCAGGGCATTACGGTCGCAATGTGTACCGTCCGTCCTGCTCCCGAAAGGCGCCCGGCACGCCTCCTGGCGCTGACCGCGGTACCTGCTCGTAGGCGAGGTGGTGGCAGAACTCCGCGAGGTGGGTCGGAGCGTCGCTCGGCCGGGTTCGCGGGCTTGTGACGGCCATTTTTTTGCGCCACCTGTTCAGCGGACGCCCGTGAGCACGATCCCGTCGTCGGGGACAGCGTGATGACGCAAAGCGGACATAGTGGAGGCGAGGCTCTGCACGCTGGCCCGCTACCCGGGGGCGGCGGTCTCTACGAAGGGGATCAGCCTCGTCAGGCGCTGCGACTGCGGTTGAATCAGCAGCTGGCAGCCCGTCTGGGTATCAGTGCCAGCACCCGGACCCGCGCCTGGTGTGGCGACCCCATGCTGTGGTCGATCGGGCCCCGCCGTAGCCTGCGGTCATGACTGAGGCACCGCCCCTGACCCCGTCCGAAGCCGTCGAACTGCTGCTGGCCGGCAACGAGCGCTTTGTTGCGGGCACCCCGCAGCATCCGAACCAGGACGCCGTGCGCCGCGCCGAGACCGCACCCGGCCAGCGGCCGTTCGCGGTGCTCTTCGGCTGCTCCGACTCACGCCTTGCCGCAGAGATCATCTTCGATCGGGGCCTGGGTGACCTGTTCGTGGTCCGCACCGCAGGCCACGTGGCAGGACCCGAGGTGCTGGGCAGCATCGAGTACGGCGTGAGCGTGTTGGACTGCGCGCTCGTTGTCGTGCTGGGCCACGATTCGTGCGGCGCCGTCGCCGCCACGCGCACCGCCCTGACCGACGGCCTGGGCACCGGCATCGGATACGTACGTGACGTGATCGAACGCGTCACACCCAGCGTCCTGGCCGCCCAGGCCGCCGGACTCACCTCGGATGACGACATCATCGCCGAGCACGTACGGAACACCGTCGACCTTCTTCTGGACCGCTCCCGAATCCTCGCCGACCAGATCAGCAGTGGGCGGACCGCCGTTGTGGGCCTGTCCTACCGGCTGGCCGACGGCAGCGCCCGTCTCGTCACCACACGCGGTCTGCCAGTCGATGCGATCGTCCCCGGCTCCACCACCTGAGCAGTGCACAGCCACCACGACGAATATGGCTGGTGCGCCGATCGATTCAGGGACGGGCAGCGGTACGTAGCCGCATGAACCCGCGGAAGGGGTGAACTCCCGGTTCGGTATAGGGCGTGTGTGTCTGCTCGAGGCCAGGCTGTTCTGCTTCCGGCGGGCAGAGTCTGCCGGCGCCCGGAGCGTCCTGCCCCCGTATGTACGCCAGGCGCCCCACACGCGGCTACCGCCCCCACCCCACTCCCCGCGACGACGGGGCCTCGAGGCTTGACTGCCGTTTCTGAAGACGTGTCGCTGTCACTGCTCCTCGGCGGGAGGGGGAGTACGCAGCGCGATCATGGCGACGTCGTCGTCGTTGTCGCTGGGGCGGACCTGATCCAGCAGGGAGTCACAGAAGGAGTCCAGGGGCCGGTGGGCGAGGGCGGCTGCGTGTCGGCGCAGCCGGACCAGCCCGTGGTCGATGGAGCGCTGCGGGGATTCGACCAGCCCGTCGGTGTAGAGCAGGAGTGTGGCCCGTGGCGGCACGACGGTGAGGGCATCGGGGCGGGCTCTGGTGACCCCGGTCCCCAGCAGCATGCCGTGGGCTTCGTCGAGGTAGCGGGCCTGGCCGTCGTGGGTGACGAGCAGGGGTGGCGGGTGGCCGGCGTTGGTCCAGTGCAGTCGCCACAGGGTGTCCTCGCCCAGGGTGAGCCTGGCAAGGATCATGGTCGCCATGGGGACCTCGGCTACGTGCATCACGGCTTCGTCGAGCCGGGTGACGACCGTGCTGGGGGCGGCCTCGGGCTGGGACCACGCGAAGGCGCGGAGCATGTTGCGGACCTGCGCCATGCCGGCTGCGGCGTCAAGATCGTGCCCGACGACATCACCGATAACCAATGCGTGCGCGTGGTCGGCCAGAGCGAAGGCGTCGTACCAGTCGCCGCCCACGGAGGAGGCGTCCGGAGCGGGCACGTACCGTGCGGTCATCTCCAGTCCGGGAAGGACCGGGAGCTGGGGCAGAAGGTGGCGTTGCATGGTTTCGGCGACCTTGCGCTGGCGCTGGTACAGGCGCGCGTTGTCCAGTGCCAGTCCTGCCCGGCGGGTGAGATCCTCCAGCAGCGGCAGGTCGGCAGGGGTGAAGGCGTCGTGGCGTTGTGCGCGGCCCAGGGTCAGAGCGCCCAGTACGTCGCGCAGACCGCGAATGGGAGCGATGACGGCAGAGTGCATGCCCGTCTCGGTGAACAAGCGCTGCTGCTCGACCGCGATGCCTGAATCGGGCGGGCCCTGATAGGTGGCGGGGCCGGCGAGGGAGGAGGCGGCACCGCGTAGGGCCCGTGACAGGGGCATCGGCGATTCCTCCGGTACGGGAGGCATCGGGCCTTGCAGGTCGTCCCGCTCGACCAAAATGCCGTCCTTATGGGTGGCCACCAGAACGCGCCGTACCTCGTCCCGTTCGGTCAGGACATCGAACACCGCCCAGTCCGCCAGTCGTGGCACGGTCAGGGCCGCCAATCTGTGCAGTGCCTCGTCCACGTCCAAAGTGGAGGTGAGCTGCGTGGTGGTCTCCGCGAGCAGGGCCAGGCGGTCCAGTTCCGTCAGCGGTGCGGAATGCCGGTCATCGCTGGGACCGACGTCCTCCCGCTTCGGCTCGTACAGCGTCGTCAGCGCACCCGTCATCCCCGGCCCGAGCGCGTATGGCATGACCAGCCAGGACAGCAGGACGAGAGTGCCGTCCCCGCGGACGAACCACTCGGCGTCGCCATGCGTCGTCTCCCTCGCAAGAAGCGCCTTCCTTATCGGGCAGCGCATACGGGGCATCGAGTGGCCGTGCTTGTCCCGGTGCATCAGGTCGTGAAGATCCTGGCCGATGAGCTCCGAGGCCTTCCTGCCCACCAAGCTCCGGGCCGCGCTGTTGGCTGCGACGATGAGGCCATCGTCATCGACCGCGATGGCGGACGCCTGCAGGCTTTCCAGCGCTTGGTCGAGCAGGGCGCCGGACGGGGCCTGATACCCGGGCGCGGGAATGCTTTCCCTGCCGGGATCGGCGGCGTCGTCCATGTCTCTCCTTCGTCACGACACGAATCCGTGCGCCTACCCCGCCCGGACCACTCCATGCAGCAACGGCACAACGCTGTGGACCGCAGCAGTCTTGAACGCGGTGAAGACCTCCGGTGTGGTGGGAGCTGTCTGGGGACTCACCGCACGGAGGTCTTCCAGTCCCACCGCAATGCCCGACTGACCGCCATTGGTAGGCGCCTGCTGGTCGAACGGGTCGTGTCCAATTGCCCACGTCGCTGACGGTGCAGCGCCTGCTGGGTGGCCGGGCCGGCAGCACGGTGGCCGACTGCGCCCGCGGCCGATAGCACCCCGTGCTCGAGTGCAGCCGGCCGGTGTGAAGTGCGGGTGTGGCTGGGGTCCGGTGGTTGGAGGTGCAGATTCCGCTGCGTCACCGGGCCCCAGCTATGGGGTCTGGTGCCCGGGAAGATGGTCGTTACACGGTTTGTCGGAAGGGGTGTCGTGCGGGGGACATGCCGGTGGGCCCCCGACTGTTTCCGGGGGCCCACCGGCCGGCTGCTGTTGGCTGGGTTACCAGCGATACCAGCGGCCCTTGCGGCCGCCGGTGCCTGCGCTGCGCATGACGAAGCCCAGCAGCCAGACGACCAGCACGATGACGGCGATCCACCACAGTGCCTTGAGTGCGAAGCCCGCGCCGAAGAGGATCAGGGCCAGCAGAAGAACGAGAAGCAGGGGAACCATAGTTATCAACCTCCGTCGCTCCTCGTGCCCGGCGAATGCAAGAACATACGGTCGATTTCCCTGGTTTCTCCACTGATCTTGCGGGAACTGAACCCAGTTCTTTACGGCGTTTCCCCAGCCGCCGAGCCGGTGGGCGGCTGCCGGTTCGGAGATCCGCTACGGCGCAGCCTGGTCAGCCGACGGGGATGCCTTGCCTTTGCACGGAGACCAACATGACGACTTCCCGCGTGCCGCGTCCGTCGCCCAGCGGCACACGTGACGAGGCCACGATCGCCCAACTGAAAGAAGAGAACGCGCAGCTTCGGCGGGTTCGAGGTGCTGCGTGAGGTGTCCCAGCCGCCGCGGTGGTGAACAGTAGAGTCTCGGCGCCAGCGTCGCGCATCGTGGGCAGGGTCGGGCGGCGGTGATGTCGCAGTAGAAGCGGTATTCGATCTGCGGCTGGCAGAGGCCGTGACTGACGGGCGTCGTGGCGCGGCCGGGAGGAGACTGGAACCGTACGGGCGCGCCGGGGGGACCACGGAGTTCGTCATGCATGTACACAAGGTGGGCAGTGACACCACCGTTCTCGCGGACAGTCTCGACGTACCGGGCATTGGATTCCTCCCTGTCAACGCCTTCGTCCTGTTCGCCAAGGAACCGGTTGTCGTCGACACCGGGCTCTCCCTGGCCGACCGGGACTTCGTCGCCACGCTGGGCTCGGTCATGGACCTCGCCGACGTTCGGTGGATCTGGCTGACCCATCCCGACCGCGACCACACCGGCGGAATCTTCGCCCTGCTGGAAGCCGCCCCGCGATGCAAGGTGGTGACCACCTTCGTCGGCGCCGGAATCATGTCGACCGAACGGCCGCTCCCCATGGACCGGGTGTGCCTGGTCAACCCCGGCCAGAGTCTCGACGCCGGTGACCGCACGCTGCATGCCTTCCGGCCGCCGCTCTTCGACAACCCCGCCACCGTCGGCTTCTATGACGACCGCACCCGGGTCTGCTACAGCTCCGACTGCTTCGGCGGGCCGATGCCCAGCGAGGACATCGCCGAGAACGGGCACGCCTCCGACCTGGCGCCCGACGATCTCCGGGCGGCGCAGTTGATGTGGGCCACCGTGGACAGCCCCTGGGTACACATCGTGGATCCCGGGAGGTACCGCGCGACGGTCGAGCAGCTGCGGCGCATGGACCCGGAGATCGTGCTCTCCACCCATCTCCCGCCGGCCGTCCGGCTCACCAACCGCATGATCGACACCATCATGGGCGCGCCCGACGCGGACCCGTTCGTCGGGCCGGACCAGCGCGCTCTGGAGCAGATGCTGGCCACCTTCGAGCCCGGGGCGACCACCACTCCGGCAGCACCCGGATAACCGGCGCCGACGCGTCTTTTCGTGTGCGCCAAAAGCGGGGGAGGCAGAGGCAGCGCACAAGACCAGCGACCGGCTCTCCTTCTGTACGTGAAGAACCTGTGCCCGAAACGGTCAGGGTGTGTGTGGATAGGCTTTGGCGGTGACCGCTGATGCCGTGGAGAAGCTGGCTTGCTGATGCGTGCGGGACATTGGCCCGCGGACGGCTTCGATGTGGCGTCGGCCGGTGATGAGGGCAGCCCTGGTCTGCGGGCGCGGAGGGCTACGGACTCGGTGCTGGTGGGATGGGCGTCCGGCAGCGAGTTAGATCCTGAGGGCCGGGAGGATGCCGAGTTCGAGGGCACTCGTGCTGCTCTGCGGTCGGCGCTGCGGGCGATCCTCACGCAGGCCGGTCATGCCGTGCAGGTGGACCGCGAGAGCGGTGAGGTGCGGGTCAGGCTGCCTGCGTTACCCCGGGCCACGGGATCGACACCCGCGTTGGCCTCAGAGCGTGGCGCAGTTCGAACGCCAGCGGGCCCGGCTGTGTAGGACCCGCGTCCCGGAGTCCCGCGCCGTTTCGACTGGTCCGGCCTCCTCCTCACCGGGCAGCCGACTCGCCCCACGGCCCTGCCGGGAGCACGCTGGGAGGCGTGACCAGCGCGCCGATCGTCGTACACCAGCCCTCCCGTACCGGTGGCCGGAGTGTCACCGTGCACTCGCACGGCCGGGACGAGATCCTCGGCACCGCCTACAGCGACCACGACCTGGTGGTGTTCCTTCAAGCGGCGGGTGTCGACGATCCCGGGGGAGTGTTGGACGATGCGCGCTGGGTGGAATGGCGCGGAGGCCGCCCGCACGAGTGGAGAACGGCCTGAGCGGGGCCGCTCCAAACCGACCGCGCACAGGGTGGTGGCGTGGTGCCTCGTCCGTCTCCGTCTTCGTCTCCGCCGGTCTGGCGGCATCGCCGCCTCGAGGCCGTTCTGTATGAAGGGCCCGGCCCGATCCACATCACCTACGACGGACCCACCATCCGTTACCGATCCCCTCATCCCGCCGCCCGAGAGCAGTACGCCACCGTCGCTCTCGCCTGGATCAGCGCCAGCACCTGGCAGCCGTACCGAGCGGACCCGATAGCCGTACCGAGCGGACCCGACCCGAACTCCCCGCCGACGTCGATGAGGTGACCGCGCCCGAACCCCCACGGAACCTGCCTGCCCCGCGCTCAAGACCCACATGCCGCTCGGCCGGCACGAGCATTCGACCGGCAGCACGACCGGCGCAGGGCCGGCATCCACCGGCACCAGCGCCCCGGCGGGGAGAGTGATTGCGGTTGGCCCCGCACGGACACGCAGGGTCCCGTCCGTGCGTGCCGCGCGCGGCGCGCCGGTAGGAGCCGCTGGCGCGCGACACCGGTGAATTCGCCGGTGGGCCGCCCGGCACAGCAGGACGAGACTGCGTCGCTCCGACCGTTCGACACGCTCTTCACGACTCACGGAGGCAACCCGTGCGCATATCCGTCCGGTTACCCCGGCGGTGGGCCACCGCCACCGCCCTGGGAGCGGTACTCCTGACCACGCTCCTCGGCACGCCACCCGCCCAGGCCGATCCCGGCTCCCTCGCCGCCAAGGCCGCCAACCCCACCGTCAGCATCCCGCCGACCGGCAGCCACGGCTTCCCCTTCCTCGCCGCGGCGGAGGACCTCGGCTCGTTCGGCTACACCGAGAGCGAGTACTTCATCGCAGGCACCGCCACGTCGTACGCCAAGTCGGGACTGTGGGGCTCCGACGGCCGCTGGAACGTCCGCACGTCCGGCCGCGCCGCCTACAAGAGCCGCCTGCTCGTGCGCCGGCCCGCCGACGCGGCAAGGTTCAACGGCACCGTCGTCGTGGAGTGGCTCAACGTCAGCGGGCAGCTCGAACTCTCCCCGGACTACTGGTTCGCGCGCGACGAACTGCTGCGTAAGGGATACGCCTGGGTCGGTGTCTCGGCCCAGGCGGTCGGCGTCAACGGCGGCCTCGGCGAGATCAAGGGGCTCAAGGGCTGGGACCCGGCCCGGTACGGCAGCCTGGTCCACCCCGGCGACGCCTTCGCCTACGACATCTTCAGCCAGGCCGGGCAGGCGCTGCGCACCCCCGACGGGCCCGACCCGCTCGGCGGCCTCACCGTCGAAACGCTGCTCGCGGACGGCGAATCGCAGTCGGCCGGTCTCATGACGACGTACGCCAACGCCGTCCAGCCCGTCTCCGGCGTCTACGACGGCTTCATGGTGCACAGCAACAGCGCCCTGGCCGCACCCATCAGCGGCGACCTGGGCGACATCCTGCTGATGCCCTACCCGTCGCGGATCCGTACCGACCTGCCCGTACCGACGCTCGTCGTGCTCACCGAGACCGATGTCCCGGGAGCGTCCGCGGCCCGGCAGCCCGACACCGACCGCGTGGTGCGCTGGGAGGTGGCCGGCACCGCCCACGGCGACCAGTGGGCCTACGACCTCGGCCAGCCGACGGTCATCAAATCCGCAGGCACGGCCGCACCGCAGCCCGACTGCGCCGCCGGATCGGCCCCCTACAACGACGGTCCCGGCCACTACGCCATGAACGCCGCCCTGCACCACCTGGCCGGCTGGGCGCGGGGCGGCCCGCGGCCCGCGAGCGGTGCGCTGCTCAACGCCGACCTGCGCGACCCCGCCACCGGCCTGGCCGCCGGCGGCATCCGGCTCCCCGACGTGGCGGTGCCCACGCGCACGCTCACCGGCGCCCGAGACACCAGCGGCAGCGGCGTCTTCTGCGGCCTGTACGGCGCCCGGGACCCGTGGAACGCCGACACCGACCCGTGGGACCGGCACGACGCGGCCGACCCCTCCGACCCGGCCTTCCCGCCCCGCGCGGAACCGGTGCTCAGCCGGCTGTACCCGACGCACGAGGAGTACGTGGGCAAGGTACGGGCGGCCGCGCAGGCCTCCGTGAGCGCCGGACACCTCCTGCCGCAGGACGCCACCACCATCGTCACCACCGCCCAGGAGTCCGGCATCGGCGGCTGACACCACACCCGGTCGGCCATCGTCTGGAACAGTCCAGTACCTGTTGCCGGCCCGGCAACGGGCGCCCGCCCCGGGCGGACGGTGGCGGATCGGATCCCGGGCGCACGTCATCAGGGCCGCGCAGCTGCTGCGCGGCCCTGATCTGCGCCGGGACCGCGCCCCTCCCGGCCCGGCAACAGTGGCAGCCCTTTTTAAAGCATCCCGGCGGGGAAAATATCTGTGACCCCGAGATGAGGATTTACCGCGCAGCGCGGGGAGCGTTTTTACCGCTACCGGGAGCGCGGAAATATCCTCCGCATACGGGCCGCTACCTCATGCTACTGTTGATCTCAGTTGCAGTTGTGGTTCCCAAAAACTTCAAGCTCCACCGCCGGTATTTCCCGGCCACCGGAAGCTTTTATGTATTGCCGGTCATTTTCCCGGACGGGGTCATCGCGGCGACCTGGTATCCGTGCATCACGGGTCCCGGCGTACTGCCCCCAGAGGAGATATGACGTGGCATCAGGCATGGTGAAGTGGTTCAACGCGGCCAAGGGTTTCGGCTTCATCGAGCAGGACGGCGGCGGCCCCGACGTCTTCGCCCACTTCTCGAACATCGCCGCCCAGGGCTGTCGCGAACTGCTCGAAGGCCAAAAGGTCACCTTCGACATCGCACCGGGCCAGAAAGGCCCGACGGCGGAGAACATCGTTCCGGCCTGACGCCGGCGCGTACGTGCAGCTGGGACCCGCATCCCTCGGGGTGCGGGCCCCAGCTGCGGACACTCCCCAGTGGCGGCCCGCCGCCGCCCGCAGCGCCCCCACGGGTGCGTGCCTCTTCGGAGCTGAACCGGCCCGGCCGGCGTCCGCCGATTTCGTGACCGCCTGACGCCCCCCCGTTTCACCGCCTGCACCCGTACCGGGTCCACTGCAAAACCGGATCCACTTTCGCATTCCATTTCCATTCCGGCCCGTTCTTGTGATTCCCCGCGCTGTTCTTCTGCTGCGGGAATCCCTTGATGCGTGCCGTATCAAGGGAAGGTTCTCCATGAACCCCACACGTACGAACGGCCGCTCCTCCCGCCCCCGCCGGACCGGCGGCCCCGCTTTCGGCCCCGGCGCCGGTTCGAGGCAGAACGCCCGCTTCGGCTCGCCCGCACCGAGCCGTTCGGGCAACCCCAGCCGCTCAGGCGGCCACGGCCGGCGGCCCGCAGCGGTCCAGGGCGAGTTCGCCCTGCCGGAGACGATCACCCCCGCGCTGCCCGCGGTCGAGGCGTTCGCCGACCTCGACATGCCGGGGCCGCTGCTGGCCGCGCTGACCGCACAGGGCGTGAGCGTCCCGTTCCCGATCCAGGGCGCGACCCTGCCCAATACCCTCGCGGGCCGCGACGTCCTGGGCCGCGGGCGCACCGGCTCCGGCAAGACCCTCGCCTTCGGCCTCGCCCTGCTGGCCCGCACCGCCGGACAGCGCGCCGAACCCGGCCAGCCGCTCGCCCTGATCCTCGTGCCGACCCGTGAGCTGGCCCAGCAGGTGACCGACGCGCTCACCCCCTACGCCCGCTCGGTGAAGCTGCGCATGGCCACCGTCGTCGGCGGAATGTCGATCGGCAGGCAGGCCAGTGCGCTGCGCGGCGGAGCCGAGGTCGTCGTCGCGACGCCGGGCCGCCTCAAGGACCTCATCGACCGCGGTGAATGCCGGTTGAACCAGGTCGCGATCACCGTCCTGGACGAGGCCGATCAGATGGCCGACATGGGCTTCATGCCCCAGGTCACCGCCCTTTTGGACCAAGTGCGCCCCGAGGGCCAGCGGATGCTGTTCTCCGCCACCCTCGACCGCAACGTCGACCGCCTGGTCCGCCGCTACCTCACCGACCCGGTCGTCCACTCCGTCGACCCCTCCGCAGGCGCGGTCACCACGATGGAGCATCACGTCCTGCACGTCCACGGCGCCGACAAGCAGTGGGCGACGACGCAGATCGCGGCACGCGACGGCCGCGTGATCATGTTCCTGGACACCAAGCACGCCGTCGACCGGCTGACCCAGGACCTGCTCAACAGCGGGGTACGGGCCGCCGCGCTGCACGGCGGCAAGTCGCAGCCGCAGCGCACCCGGACCCTGGCCCAGTTCAAGACGGGGCACGTCACCGTGCTCGTGGCCACGAACGTCGCGGCGCGCGGCATCCACGTCGACCACCTCGACCTGGTCGTCAACGTCGACCCGCCCACCGACCACAAGGACTACCTCCACCGCGGCGGCCGCACCGCCCGTGCCGGTGAGTCCGGCAGCGTCGTCACCCTGGTCACCCCCCACCAGCGCCGTGACATGACCCGCCTCATGACCGCCGCCGGCATCGTGCCCCGGACCACGCAGGTCCGCACCGGCGAAGAGGAACTCAGCCGGATCACCGGTGCCCGGACGCCCTCCGGCATCCCGGTGACGATCACCGCCCCGGTGGCCGAGCGGCGCAAGCGCAGCGTCGCCTCACGCGGCCGGCGCAGCTCCGCTTCGGCCGCCCGCCGCGTGAGCCTGCGGCAGTCCTCCCTCGACACGGCTGCCTAGGCACTTCGTCGGCCACCAACAGGGCCTCACCGACCGCCCAGGCCGCAGCACAACCCCCTGCGGCCGCAGCACAACCCCCTCGCCGTTCCTCTCCCTGTGAGTCATCATGCGCTGTGTCATCGCCCGCTTCCCGTTCGACCTCACCAGGAGCGGCGTCCTGGCATCGATGAAAGGCGTCAAGCCCGAGGAAGCCCTCGGTGCGTCCGTGATCATCGGCCGCCGCACCTACCCCGCCAAGCAGGTCGGGCAGGTGGTCACACGCCAGGACCGCCGCGATTTCACTGCCGCCGAAGTCCTGCGGGCCATGGCCCAGCTCGGCTTCACCTGCCGCGACGTTCCCCGCGCCGCTGCATCCACCCGCGTTCTCGACCCGTTCCAAGAGGCTTCCGCGCTGCTCGGCACCCCCGCGGCCGCCTGACCGGCGAGCAGCCGACCCCCGGAGGCCGGCACCGCACCCGGCCACGGACCGTGCTTCGCGTCGGCGCGCCCGCCTGCCCGCCGACGCGACGCCCTCTGTGCCGCCGTCCAGGAGGACGAAGTCACGCCTTCCGCAGCGGAGCCCTGCGAACCGCCCGCCCCTCCCCGCCTGCGGCCCGTGCCCCATGCGCGCAACGCGCCCGCCCCGCCCTGCCCCGGTCAGGTCTGGGGCGGGGTCACGGGCGGCACCGGCGCTACCGCGCCGCGCGCCCGCAGGTCGGCGGCGCCGCCCGCGCCGAGCACCCCGGTGGTCCGCTCCAACTCTTCGACCGGCAGGGCCGACAACGACCGCCGTGCCACCGCCGACACCACCAGCGGCAGCACCGGACGCAGCGGCTGCACCAGACGCAGCCACGGTGGCGCGTAGACGCTGACCGCGCGCCGCTCCACCCCGCGCACCAGCCATCCGGCGACCTGCTCGGGACTGTGCACGCGGCGTGCGGGCGCGGGCTGATGGGAACGCAGGGCCCGCAGCACCGGATGGTCGTCGAGGGCCGCGATCATGTCGGTGCCGGTCCAGTGCAGGTACGCGATGCCCACCCCCACGCCCGCCGGACGCACCTCGGTACGCAGCGCCTGGGCGAACGACTCCACGCCCGCCTTCGAAGCGCAGTAGGCGCTCATCAGCGGCGCCGAACCGAACGCCGCGGTGGACGCCACCTGGAGGAAGTACCCCCCGGTACGGGCGAGTTGGGGCAGGAAGACGCGGGCCGTGTTCGCGCTCCCGATCAGGTTGACCTCGACCACCCGGTCGAACAGCGATGCCTCGCACGTGGCGAACGGGCCCGCGGCGGCGATCCCCGCGTTGGCGATCACCACCGAGGCGGGCCCCAGCCGCGCGTCGACGCTGCGGGCCGCGCCCTGGAGCGCCGCCTCGTCGGTGACGTCGACCTCGAAGCAGTGCGCCTCGGTCGCCAGCCCGGCCGCGACCTGGCGCAACGAGTCAAGTTCCCGCCCCAGCAGCGCCACCCGCATGCCCCGCAGGGCCAGCCGGCGTGCCACCGCCGCTCCCACGCCGCGCGCCGCCCCGGTGACCACCGCGATCCGCGCGTCCGGTCCACCCTCCGCCATGACCGCCTCCAGGCCCGCCCTTACGACCCGCGCCGCACCACGCACCCGGCCAGTCGACCACGCCCCCACCCGGCCCGCCCGCCACCGCGAGCCACGAGGGTGACGGCACCACGCCTGGGCACCGCGGCCCCGGTGAGGGCGGACGGTCATGCGGTTGGGGCTGATGCGGGATCTGCGGAAGATCTGCCAGGACTTCAGCCGTGCCATGCCGCGTTTGATGGGTGCCCGGTCCGCAAGGGTTAAGCGAATGGGTAAAGGCAGCCGGTGATATCACCGCGGGTGCGGGGGAGCACCCGAGCCCGGAGAATGCCGGCCGAGTGGGCGTGGGACGCGCACGCCCCACCCTTCGAGAACGACGGCCTCGGCCAGATATCGGTTCGTGTACGCCGAGAAGGACGAAGCATGATCAGCGGGTGCGGGCGGTCCTGGTGAGGGGCATTTCCGGCCCCCTGTCTCAGTTGTGTCGATCTGGTCATTTCCGCTGGTAGGGGTGGTCTCGGCGGGGGCACAGGGCCTTGCTGATGTCCGCGGGTGAGATCACGGAAATCTGTGCCTTCGCCGGCCCGGTTCGGGTGGCTCGACGCCGTCCGAGGGATTGCGGCCCTGACTGTGGCCCTGCATCACTTGAGCGCCGAACTGTTTGTGGGCACGAGCGCGGCCGTGCGGGAGTGGTTCGACCCGGGCATCTTCGGGGTGATGGCGTTCTTCCTGGTCAGCGGCTACATCGTGCCTGCCTCGCTGGAGCGCCGGGGAGATGTGCGGGCGTTTTGGATCGGGCGGCTGTTCCGGCTCTGGCCTCCGTCGCCAACGCCACGATGTTGCAGGACCTGCTGGGTCTGCGCAGCGGGCTGCCGGTGATGTGGACGCTGACCTACGAGATGGTCTTCTATTACCTGGTCACGCTGTTGTTCATGGCCGGCGCCCAGCGTCGTAGCGGGCCGGTGGCTGTGGTGGTCGCCGGGGCGGCGCTGCTGCTGGGCCCGTGGGCAGCCGCCTGGAGCCTGCGGCCTGAGTTCACTGTTCGGCAACTGGTCGCGGGAACCGCGCTGGTCGTCGTGGTGGGGCTGCTGTTCCTGCTCACCGGGCGTCGCGCGGCGCAGATGACGGGAGCGGCGCTCCTGGCCGGGCTCGGCCTGGTCCTCATGATCGCGGACGGGCGGTCGACCCCCTGGGAGAGCATGCTGATCCTGGCCACGATGTTCAGCGGAACGGTGATCTACCGCGCCGAACGAGGACAGATATCCCGGAGCGCGGCCTGGGCTTACTGCGGGTTCGTCATCGTGGCCGGGACGGCGGCCGGACTGCTCTACGACGACAGACAAGCCCAGATCCACACCTGGACCGCCTCACCGACCGCCTGGGCCAGCGCCTTCCTGGCGGGCTGGGCGCTGTTCGGCGTGGCAATGCTCCTGCGCCACCGCCGCATGCCCGCTGCGCTGACTTGGCTCGGTCTGGTCAGCTTCTCCGTCTACCTGCTGCACCGGCCGCTGATCGCCGCGATGTCCTGGCTCATGGAAAGACGGGCCATCCCCACAGCACGGCCCACCAGCTGATCTGGGTGGCGGCCTTCCTGTCGACTCTGCTCTTGCTGAGCGCACTGACCTATCACCTGGTGGAGCTGCCCGGGCAGCGGCTGGCCCGTCGGCTGCTGGCCCGCCGGTCCGGTCCGCCGGCGGAGAGCGGACCGGTCGTACCCCAGACGCCGCAGGAGTATGAGGCGGCTGCTCGCAGAGGACGCCATCGTCTGGACGCAAAGCGCCCGCAGCCGCCGGTCGCGGCGCCGTCGGGCAGCCAGGAGCCCTAAGCAGCCGCGGGCCACCGCACGTGAGGTGCCGAAAGACCGACCCCCAACCCGTGCATGCGCTGGGTACGGCAGACCGCCGGCCCTCGGCTGGATGCCGGGTGCCGGCGGTGCGTCGGTCAATGGCTGTGCTGGGAAGCGGGCGCGGTCACAGGCCGTCGGTGGTGACGTTGTTGTGCCAGACCCAGTAGCCGGTGAGGGTGCCGGCGCTGATGCGGAGCATGTTGCGGCCGTTGATGACGGCGCGCTGGTCGAAGGGGGCGTTGGAGGCGTGGTCCCACTGGACTGTCTTGGTGGTGCCGACGGCGCCGTCGGTGCCGTACTTGTAGACGTCGACGGGGGTGTTGGCGGGGAAGGTGAGGGTGCGGGCGGGGAGGTAGGTCTTGGTCCACCACTGGCCGCGCAGGAACGCGGTGGTGTAGTTCTCGCCGACCCACCAGCCGGCATAGGCGCCGGCGCTGATGCGGTAGTAGACGCCGCGGCCGTGGATGCGGCGTCGCATGGTGGCGGGGGCTGAGGTGTCGCGGGTGAAGGTGACCTGCTGGGTGGCGGTCTGGGCGTCGTCCTTGGCGGGGTCGTAGGCGCCGGTGGCGGTGGTGGCGTACTGGTAGAGGGTGTAGGTGCCGGCGGCGAAGGCGACGGTGCCGCCACTGGGCAGGTCGGTGGAGACCAAGTCCGGGTAGGGGTAGTCGTCCAGCAGCTGGTCCATGTCGCGGGCGAAGGTGTAGTGGCCGGAGAACCACTGGAGCTGCATGAACAGGTCGAGGTGATGGTGGTGGTATGTCAGCGGGGCGATGCGGTGGGTGTTGCAGTAGAAGGAGAGCCAGCGCGTGTTGCGCAGGCGCGGGTAGTAGTTGGCGATCGTGGTGAGGCCGCCGTCCCACAGCTTCAGCGCGAGTTCGTTGCGGGTGTGCTGGTAGTAGTCCCACACACCGAACAGGGCGAAGATCATGCCGTTGAAGGTGTAGTCCGACGTGCCGGGCGCGTCGATGGGGTATTCCTGGATCCAGAAGTAGCCCGCGCTGTCCTTGTTGACCACCCACGGTTTCGCGTCGTCGGCGCGCAGCAGCGAGGCGAACGCGCCGTCGGCCGCGGCCAGGTACTGGGTGCGCTCTTCCGCGGTGACGTCGGTGTCGGGGAGTTGGGCGAGCTGGATGAACAGGGATATCGCCTCGCCCTGGGCCATGCCGGAGTACCAGGGGGCGGTGTAGACGAGTCCACCGTGCGTGTTGTGGGTGTAGTTGAAGGGGTAGGGGAAGTACCAGGCGCCGCGGGTCTCGACCCGCCGGTCGATCTGCCGCTGGGCGTGGGCCTTGGCACGGGTGAGGAACCAGGTGTCACCGCTGGTGCGGTAGGAGGCGAGGCAGCCCAGGCCGTACTGGATCTGCGTGACGGGTTGGTCGTAGAGCTTGCCGTCGCCGTTGATGAAGACGTCGGGGTCGTTGTAGAACATGCGCACGCCCTGGGCGTCCACGTAGGCGCCGGTGTCGCCCTTGGCGACCGGCCGGTTGCGCCACGGGCGCAGTTCCTCGGGGACGTCGACGATGGTGTAGCCGGCGGTGGCGAACTCGAACGGCAGCGTGGTGGGCACGTCGTCCGCGGCCGTCTGTGGGTCGACGGTGCCACCGGTGTAGGGGATGCGTCTGTTCGGGGGCGTGATGGTGCCGCTGGTGATCTGCTCCGGCGCGGGGCCCAGCGTGGTCGTCGGTGCGGGGGTACGCGGCAGGCTGAGCACCTGGGACATGGGAATCCCAGGAGACGGACTCGGCGTGGGTGCGGCGAGGATGCCGGCAGAGGCTGCTGTAGCGCTGCCTCCTACGGCGAGCGCGCCGAGCGCGCTGCCGCCGGTGAGGCGTATGAACTGGCGGCGGCCGACGTCGGTGCGTCGTTGATCTGACACGTACAACTCCCATGAGAGAAGGGGGATTACCGAAGGCGCGGGGAGCCCCGGGGCCGCCGTGAGAGCGCTGGAGTGCAGCGCCGGGCGGCCCCGGAGACAAACGCGGACTCGCCTACCAGCCGCTGCCGATCTGCTGGCGGGTGCTGAAGGCGGTCGCGGTGCGGGGGTAGAGCCACAGGATGCGGGTGGCGTCGTCGCGGACGATGACGTCGGGGTTGCCGTCACCGTTGAAGTCGCCGATACCGGCGAAGGTGTAGCCGTTCCAGCCCGTACCGAGCTGGGAGCGGGTGCCGAGGCCGGTGCTGCCGTTGCCGGGGTAGAGCCACAGGATGCCGGTTGCGTCGTCGCGGACGATGACGTCGGGGTAGGTGTCGGCGTTGAGGTCGGCGACGCCGGCGAAGGTGTACGGGTTCCAGCCGGTGCCGATCTGTACGGACGTACCCAGACTCGTGCCAGCGCCGGTGCCGGGGAACAACACCAAAGAGCCGTCAGGGTGGCGGCCGATCAGGTCGGCTTTGCTGTCACGGTTGAAGTCGGCAACGCCGGCGAAGGTGTAACCGTTCCAGCCGCTTGGAAAGTTGCTGACCGGGGTGAGCAGGTCGTGCCCGACGTTGCCAGGGAACAGGCGCAACGTTCCGCCGGGGGCCATGGCCACGGTGTCGGGGTAGCTGTCGCCGTTGAAGTCGCCGATCCCGGCGAAGGCGTAGGTCGAAAGGCCGGAGCCGATGTACAGGGCGGCGCTGGACCAGCTGCCGTTGCCGTTGCCACGGTAAAGCCACAGGCTGCCGGTGGCATCGGTGGCGACCAGGTCGGCGTTGCCGTCGCGGTTGTAATCGGCAACGTCGGCGAAACTGTACGGGGCCTTTGGCAGGGTGATGTTTCCCATGGTGCCGACCTGTGTGGCGGTGAGTACGGCCCCGTTCCAGACCTGGACGTCGGAGATGCTGCCCTTGAAGAACGAGAAGCGCGCGTCGTTGCTGAGGCTGTTGCCCAGGGTGAACTTGCCGGTGAAGCCGGAGATCGCGGTGTGGGAGCCGCGAGCCACCGGCCGGTCGTCCATGTATAGCGTCGTGGCTTTGGAGGTCGGGTCATAGGTGGCGGTCAGGTGGGTCCACTGGCCGATGATGGCGCTGCCGCCGGAAATGCAGTCGTAGCCGCGGGTAGTGTCCCCCGTGGCCAGGCAGAACGCCCACTGCTTGTCGGACTGGGGGTAGAGCAGGAAACCGGCGTTGTGTACGCCGTCCTGGGAGGCGATGACCCCGCCGACGGCCGAGGGCTTGACCCACGCCGAAATGGTGAAGGGACTCGACAGCGACAGTGCCGCGTTCGACGTCATCGCGCCGGTGGCGGTGCCGTCCAGCGCCAGGGTAGGAGAGAAGACGTCGTCATCGGTGTCCCAGGTGGCACCCGTGCCGCTGCCCGTGAGGGTCAATCCGGCGGCGGTGTCCGCGGCACTGGCCGCGCTGCCCTCGGTACCGTCCCCGAGCGGCCAGGCATGGCCGGGGGCTATCAGTGTCTGCGCCGTCTGCGCGGTGAGGGTTCCGGCGGCGGCGTTGAAGATCCGTGCGGTGCTCGCGCCGTTGGAGGAGACGGTCCGCAGATCCGGGGTGCCGTCACCGTTCAGGTCGGCGGCTTGCAGGATCGGCAGGGTGGCTGAGCTGTAGCCGCTGCTTGCAACCTGCACAGGGGTGACCGGGTTACCGAACGCGAGGTCTTGCAGTTGCTGCGGGGTGTAGTAGTACAGGGCGCCGGTGCTGTTGTGACGGGCGAAGAGCGCGGGCAGCCCGTCAATAAGGCTGCTGGTGATGCTCCAGCCGGTCCAGTCACCGCTTCCCGTCGCGTTGATACCGCCCAGCGGGAGTGCGTTGTCGATGCCGCTGAAGGCTCCGGGAGCGGGGTTGCCGGGCTCGTCCCACAGTTGGCCTCCAACGATCATCAGCAGGTCCGGGTAGCCGGTGGCCGGTTCGCCGTTGAGGGTGTGGTAGAGATTGCCACCACTGGCGATGCTGGTGGCCTTGTTGCCGATGGCACCGGTGATACCACTGCCGTCGGTGAAGACAGTGAGGCTGACCGCGATGCTGTCGCCGCTGGTGGCGTGCAGTGTTGAGCCGTCACCACTACCGGACACGACGACGCCGCGGCTGGTCGTGGGGTTGTAGTCCAGGACGTCGTTGAAGCCGGCTCCGGTGTTGAAGTGGCCGGTGATCGTCTGGGTGCCGTTCCAGTCCGCCGGTGAGCCTGCGGTATTGACTCCGGTGCCCTGCACGCCGAGGTTGGTGGCGCTGGTGGTGAGTTGTCCGTCGGATGTGCCGTGGGCCAACCACAGCCCGCTGGACAGACCTGCCTGCGCGCCCACTGCGGTGAGGTCGGGGGTGCCGTCGCCGGTGAGGTCACCGTCGACGGCGGTGGCTGCGGGGGAGGCGATGAGAATGCAGTTCGCGGTGTCGCCGATGTTGCCTCCGGACGAGACCGCGGTGACCGTCAGCACGTTGGTGCCCCTGGTGGGGGTGACGCTGATTGGTGTGCTTGCCCCCGTGCTGGCAAGGGAGACCGGGGTAGTGCCGTTGAGCTGGTAGAGGTAGCTGGCGGTGGTCCCGCCGGTGGTGCTGGGCGCCACGGCGAAATCAGCTGTTTTACCGACTTGGTAGGTGGCCGGGCTGGCGTCGTCACCGCATTCGTACGCAGAGGCATCAGCGATGGCCGGGGAGCCCGGTCGGCTGGCATCGAACTGGAACTTGCAGGTCGCCGATACGGGTGAGGCGTAGGTGCCGTCCGAGGAGGTGACGTTCCACGTCACGCCCAGCGGTGCGCCGCCGGCCGCGGTCTCCAGCACAGACTTCTTCAGAATGTAGACGGCGTTCTTCCCCGACGCTGCGGACACGGTGGGCTTGGCGATCTGTGCGCCACCGCTCGTCTTGGTGATGTTGAAGGTGTTGGACAGCGTGCCGCCGTCGGGGTCGGAGACCTTCGCGTACAGGGTCACGTCCCCGTCACCGATGGTCTTGACGGTGCTCGAACAGGTCGTGGCCGGCGAAGTAACCAGTGTCGAGGGCTTGTTGGGCCTGTGATCGTAGGTGGTGGACATCGAGAGGGTGGCGTGGTCGAACTTCTTCCACCCGTACTTGTCCAGCTCGTCGCTGGCTTGCAGACCGAGGGTGAGGCTGCTCAGGTTCGCATTGTCGGCCACGTCCTGCATCCGGGAGGTGACGTCGAAGCCGAGTGACTGCGCCGGGCAGGAAGGACTGTAGCCGTAGGCCACGGTCTTTGTGCCCCACTGGGCCGTCCAGGTGGGCTGGTTGGCCCAAGTGGTGCCGGAGGTGATCGGGCCGGTCTGCCACAGTTCCACCGGGGTTGCGGTGCACGACGGCGCGTATGTCTCGGTGGCATAGAAGTGGGAGTCGATGACCGTCGCTCCGAAGAGCCGGCTGTCCACCGAGAACTTTGCGTACGCCCGCGACTTGTGTACAGGGTCCTCCCAGCCCTGGTAGCCGACATGTAGCCCGGTGGAGCTGGTGTCCTTCCAGAAACTGGTGTTGGGGGCAGCGGAGTTGACCCAGGTCCAGCTGCTCACCGTGCCGCCCGCGGCACTGTAGGTGGGGTCGATGTAGACGGGATACACCGTGGAGGAGGCCGACAGCATGCCCGTATCGGGTGTCAGCCGGATCTTCCCCGAGGAGTACGAGGTGGCGACCGGCGCGATGTGCGCACCCACGCCCGGCTCATCGGTGTCCGAGGCCGCCGACCTGCTGGCGGACGGCGAGCTCGGACTGGCCGCCTTGGCGGTGGCGGAGTCCCACATCGTCGGGGCCGGGGCGGAGAACACTGTGCCATGGGTGGTGTCGCGGGCGGCGATGTTGCCCGCCTTGTCCACGGCGAGTGTCACGTTCTTGGTTTGAGTGGGAAAGACCAGCGTTTCCAGAGCAGGGTCGGCGGCCGCTTCGGCGTTCTTGACGACGAGGACCTCGGAGAAGCCGCCCTGGGCATCGGCAGTGACCTTCAGGTCCACCCCGTCCAGCACATCGGGGTAGGTGGCACTGGAACCGTCCAGAGTCGGGGCGGGCAGCGGACCGAGGGAGGCCGGCGTCGTCAGCGAGAGAGACCGGCTGTGGTCCTTCATCACTGCAAGCGGCCCGTCTCCGCCCCCGGACAGGATCAGGCCCGTGGTAGTGAGCGCTGGGGCGATGGTGCCGTCGGAGCGCCGCACTAGCGTGGCATCCAGCTTCTTCCAGGAGCCGGAAACGTACTTGCGCACCGGTGCGACCGACTGGGTCAGAGTGAAGGTGCCGTCCGGATTGGCTACTTTCGACTCGGTCGGCGTGGTCGCGGCTGCCACGGTCACGGCCTTGCCGGTGGACTGCGCTTTTCTCGAGGCCCGTGCCTCGTCGAGCGGCAACTTTGGTGAAGTTGCCTCAGATGTTGCATCGGCGTGGGCGGATGTCACCACGCCGGACAGCGACAGCGTGCTGAGCGCGGCAACAAGCGCCGTGCTCAGCATCCTTCTGTGCAGGGTGGATCTCACCTTCAGGTACCCCCCAGGTCTGTTCGAACGTGATCAGTTATGTCGATCGGCGCTCCAGTGGACAAGCTTTTGAGCGTCTGTGGCAGAGCTGATTGATGGCGAGATGCCTGGCATGTCCGAGACGGACGGCAAGCTTTACAAATCCTTGGCTTCTGATTGTGAAGATTTGTCGGAATTGATTACTGTCCGGCGGCTCTCCTGCTCTGCGATAGTCGCCCGCGCAGCCACATCTTGATCAAGGTGTGGAGGGCCGTCGTGCCTGCTTATGGGGCAAGTGGGGGGGATCGATCATGTCCAGGACAGCTCGGCTGAGACACAACGTGCGCCGTATCGGCGCTCGGCAACGGATCGTCGGCGCCATGGTGGTGGCGCTGGCCCTGGCCGCGCCGACCGCAGTCCCCGCAGCCGCGGACACCCCGACCCGAGCTGGCGCACCCGCGGTGCAGCAGGCTCCGTCGGTGAAGGACGTCAGGACACTCACCCCGCGCAAGCTGAAGGTCAAAGACCAGACCAAACAGACCTTCCGCCCGGCCAAGGCCACCTGGCCGGCCGCGGTGACCGGCACCGCCACGCTGGCCGCGCCGCCTACCGGCGCGAAGCAAGGGACAAAGTCACCGGCCGCCGGCACGCCCGTGTGGGTCCGTGCGGTGAGCCCGGCCAAGGGCTCCTACCAGGGACCCAACGGCGTCTCGGTGCGCGTCCTGCCCCACCAGGACGCCACCAAGCTCGGTGTGAGCGGGCTCGTCCTCGTTGCCCAGCCGACCGCCGGCGGCAGCGGGAAAGTACAACTGGGCCTGGACTACAACGCCTTCGCACAGGCTTACGGCGGCAACTACGCCGACCGCATGCACCTGGTCAAACTCCCCGCCTGCGCCCTGACCACCCCACAGCGAGCCGCCTGCCGCACCCAGAGCCCCCTCCCTACAGACCGGGACCCCGCGGCCGACGAACTGACCACCACCCTGACCTTGCAGGGATCCCCGCCACAGACATCCCCCTCAAAGGCCTCAGCATCCCCTGACACGGCTGCCGTCCCGGCCTCGTACAGCGCCTCCCCGACGTTGGGCACCGCCAGCAGCGGCGAGCTGATGGTGCTGGCCGCGACCGCATCCAGCACCACGGAAGGCGGTGCGGCCGGCAGCTACGACGCGACCACCCTCGCACCGTCCGGGTCGTGGACGGGTGGCAACTCGTCGGGCTCGTTCACCTACAACTACCCCATCAGCCTGGCGCCCTCTTCGGGACTGCTGAAGCCCTCAGTGGGCCTGGCCTACGACTCGGGCTCGGTCGACGGGCAGACATCCTCCACCCAGGCCCAGTCCTCCTGGGTGGGCGACGGCTGGTCTACACCCGACTCCTCCATCGAGCAGAGCTTCACCTCCTGTTCCGACTCGCCGGAGGGCACTGCCTCGCCGGTTTCCAGCGGGGACAAGTGCTATGACGGATCGATCCTGAGCCTGGCACTGGGCGGATCGTCCACCGCCCTGGTGAAGAATGACAGCGACGGAACCTGGAAGCTGGCCCAGGACAACGGCTCGACCGTCAAGCACGTCACCAATGCGAACAACGGGTCCGGTACCTACAACACCGATTACTGGATCGTCACCGACCGGTCCGGCACCCAGTACTACTTCGGCCGCAATCAGCTGCCCGGCTGGGCCTCCGGCAAGGCCACGACCAAGTCCGTGGACACTGCCCCGGTGTACTCCGCGCACTCCGGCGACCCCTGCTACAGCTCGTCCGGGTTCAGTGCCTCGGTGTGCACCATGGCGTACAAGTGGCACCTGGACTACGTCGTCGACACACACGCCAACGCCATGGCGTACTACTACGCCCAGGACACCAACTACTACGGCGAGGAAAACGGCGCCCATAACGTCTCCTACGTCCGCGACTCCCACCTGTCCCGGATCGACTACGGCTTCCGCGACGGCGGCGCCTACGGCACGGTCCCCGACCAGGTCGTCTTCACCACCGCCGCGCGCTGCACTCTGGCCACGTGCGACCCGCTGTCGGCGAGCACCGCCGCCAGCCAGTACCCGGACGTGCCCTTCGACTTCGTGTGCGCCTCGGGGGCCACCTGCGCCGCGCAATCACCCTCGTTCTTCTCCACCGTCCGACTGGCCTCGATCAAGGTCCAGCAGTACAGCGTCGCGGCCGCCAAGTACCAGGCGATCGACACCTACACCCTGCACCAGAGCGAGCCCGCCACCGGCGACGGCACCTCACCCACCCTCTGGCTGTCCTCGATCACCCGCGAAGGCAACGACACCACCGCCGGCGGCTCCACCTCCCCGATCACACTGCCGGATATCAAATTCGCCGGCGTGGACCTGAAAAACCGGGTCGACACCTCCAACTTCCCCGGCCTGTACCGCTACCGCATCTCCGGCATCACCAACGAACTGGGCGGCCTGACCACCGTCAGCTACGACCTGCCGGACGCCTGCACCACCACCTACGTGGCCAGCGCGGACCCCAAGACCAACACCAAGTCCTGCTACCCGGTGTCCTGGACCCCCAAGGACTACCTCAACCCGGTCACCGACTGGTTCCACAAGTACGCCGTCACCCAGGTCCTGGAAACCGACAGCACCGGCGGCGCGCTCGCCAAACAGACGAACTACCTCTACAACGGCGGCGCCGCCTGGCACCACGACGACAACGAGGTCGTCAAAGCCAAGTACCGCACCTGGGGCCAGTTCCGCGGCTACGCAAGCGTGGAAACCCGCAGCGGCAACGGCTCCAACGACCCCCAGACCAAATCGGTCACCTCCTACTACCGCGGCATGGACGACGACTGGCTGACCTCGTCCAGCCGCCGCACGGTGAACGTGACCGACTCCCAGGGCGGCGCGCACACCGACAGCAACCAACTGGCGGGCAACGCACTGGAGACCACCGCGTACACCGGCGTCGGCGGCAGCGTGGACAACTCCACCGTCACCTCCTACTGGATCTCCGCCCCCACAGCCACCCGCGCCCGCACCGGCATGCCCGCCCTGACCGCCCACGCCACCAACACCGCGGAAAACTGGAGCCGCCAGGCGATCACCAACAGCGGCACCACTACCTGGCGTGTCACGGAAACCGACAACACCTACGACGCCACCGTCACAGACGACAACTTCGGACTGCTGACCTACAGCTACACCCACACCGTGCCCGCCGTCGCCGCCTACGACCAGTGCACCGCGATCACCTACGCCAAGGCCAACACGACCGCCAACCTGGTCGGACTGACAGCCGCGCAGGAGACCGACTCGGTCGCCTGCGCGGGATTCAGCCAGAACACCCCGGCCACCGTGCCGAAAACCCTCAACACCCTCACCGCACCCACCAGCGTCACCCGCCCGGACCAGGTGGTCTCCGCAACGAGGACGCACTACGACGACACCGCCTTCGCCACCGCCTTCCCACAAGCCACCGCGCCCACCAAGGGCGAAATCACCATGACCCGGCAGGCCTCGGGCTACAGCGCAGGCACGTTCACCTGGCAGACCCAGACCCGCGCCACCTATGACGCCTACGGCCGGCCCGCCGACAGCTACGACGCAGGCGGCAACAAAACCACCGCGGGTTACATCGTGGACAGTGCCGGCCTGACCACCGGCACGACGATCACCAACGCCAAGAACCAGACCGCAAAGACCACCTCGGACCCCACCCGCGGCCTCATCCTCACCACCACCGACCCCAACGGGATCGCCACCGCCGTCCACTACGACGCGCTCGGACGCACCACCGAGGTGTGGCAGCACAGCCGGCCCACCACCGCTGCGGCCGACACCAAGTACACCTACACGGTCTCCCAGACCAGCCAGTCGGGCACCACCACCGACACGCTGAACGACTCCCTGGGCTACATCACCTCCTACTCCCTCATCGACTCGCTCGGCCGGCCGCGGCAGACGCAGGCGCCGACCCCGCAGGGCGGCCGAATGATCGCCGAGTCGTTCTACGACTCGCACGGCTGGGTGTGGAAACAGAACAACGCCTACTGGGACCCTGACACCCTCCCGGCGCTTTCACCGGCCTCCGCGCAGGACTCCCAGATCCCCAGCCAGGACCGCTTCACCTTCGACGGTCTGGGCCGCGTGGTCGTCGGTAGCTCCGAGCAGTACTCGGTGCTCAAGGAACAGACCACCACCGTCTACAGCGGGGACGCCACGACGGTCATCCCGCCGGCCGGCGGCACGGTCAAGACCACCCGGACCGATCCTTTGGGCCGCACGTCCGAGGTCGACTCCTACAGCGCCCGGCCGACGCTGAGCACCCCGCTCAACACCTTCACCGGCCTGTACTCCATCAGCGGCGGCACCTTTAACGCCATCACCTACGGCTACGACGGGCACGGAAAACAGAACACCGTGACCGCCAAGGGCAGCACCTGGACCACCGTCTACGACCTGCTCGGCCGCGCCACAACCAAGACCGACCCGGACGCCGGTACCACCAGCATGGTCTACGACGCAGCCGGCCACCTCACCCAGACAACGGACGCCCGCGGCAAGAGCGTCTCCTACACCTACGACGTCCTCAACCGCCAGACGGGCCAGTACGCCTCTACGGTCGCTGCTCAAGCTCCCGGCGCCAGCGGCAACCAGACGGCCGCCTGGACCTACGACAACGACAACGCCGTCTCCGGCGTCACCAACCCGATCGGCCAAAGAACCACCGCCACCTCCTACAACGCCGGCAACACCTACACCACCCAGCAACTGGCCTTCAACACCTTCGGCGAATCACTCGGCGAATCCATCACCATCCCAGCCGTCCACGGCGCACTGGGCGGCAAAACCTACACCTTCCGCCACACCTACAGCCCCGACACAGGCCTGCTCTACACCGACAACTACCCCCTCGGCGGCGGCCTGCCCAACGAAATCACCACCCACACCTACCGCGCCGGCCTGGACCTGCCTGCCGGCCTGTCCACCACCTCCTACGGCTACGCCCAGAACACCACCTACACCGCCTACGGTCAGGTCCTCCAGGAAACCCTGGGCATGGGCACGAACCTGGCCTACATCACCAACGCTTACGACCCGCACACAGGAGCGCTCACCGACCAGCTGGTGACGCGCTCCACCACACCGGCGAAGGTCGACGAGCAGAACTACACCCACGACCTCGCAGGCAACACGACAAAGCAGGTCACCACCCGCCTGGGCGCCACCGCAGCCCCTGAAACCCAGTGCTACCAGTACGACGAACTCGACCGGCTCACCCAGGCATGGACCGCCACCGACGACTGCGGCGCAGTTCCCACCACGAGCGCCCACGCCCAAGTCGGCGACCCGCTCACCGGCGGCACGGCGTACTGGACCAGCTGGGACTTCGACGTCCTCGGACAACGCCAGCACCAGATCGAACACTCCACCACCGGCGGCAGCGACACCACCACCAGCTACACCTACGACTACAACGGCAACGCCACCGTCCAGGCTCACGCCCTGGCCTCCACCCAGGCCAGCGGGGCCAGCACCGCCACCACCAGCTACACCTACGACAAGAGCGGCAACACCACCACCCGCAACACCCTCGCCTCAGGCAGCCAGACACTGACCTGGAACGACGCCGGGCAGCTCACCCAGGTCAGCGGCGGCAAGACCGGAACCAGCGGCTACATCTACGACGCCGACGGCAACGTCCTGCTCCAGACCGACCCCACCAGCACCACCCTCTACCTGCCCGGCGAACAACTCACCCTCACCGGAACCACCACCACCGGCGTCCGCTACCTCCCCCTGCCCGGCGGCGGCACCGTCGTCCGCACCGGCACCGGCACCAACTACAAATTCCAGATCAGCGACCCCCACGGCACCAGCGGCCTGTACCTCGACAACACCGCCCAGACCCCCACCTGGCGCCAATTCACCCCCTACGGCGCCCCCCGCGGCACCACCGTCAGCTGGATCGACAACCGCGGTTTCCTGGACGCTCCCGACAACACCAACACCGGCCTCACCCAACTCGGCGCCCGCCAATACGACCCCACCCTCGGCCGCTTCATCAGCCTCGACCCCCTTTTCGAAGCCACCGACGACCAACAACTCGCCGGCTACTCTTACGCCGCCGGCAACCCCGTCACCAAGAGCGATCCCTCCGGACTCTGCGCGGGTCCCGACTGCCCCACACGCAACTGCCCGTCCTGCCTCAACTCCACGCCAGGCAACAAGGCCAGCACCGACGCTGCGATGCGCGACTACGTCGGTTCAGGCAGCACCCCGAGTAACAGCACGACCGTTATTCAGCAGATGTATGTTGCCTCCACAACCCCGTCGTCGAACGACGCAAGTCTCGTAGGCAGTCAATACTATGCGTTCGGAAGTAACAAACTCTCATCTACTGCGGGCGGTTACTGGACTCCCCAGACAAATGTCTTCGGTCAACCCGAAACGGTTTGCTATGGCCGCCTCGCCTGCAATCACGCATATGCCTACTATCTCGAGCACCCGGACGACGTAGCGGGGGCAAAGGAAATCGCCGCCACCTACTGCATCGCGAACCCGGAATGCGACAAGGACGCTCGCATATGGGAACGAACAGTCGAGCTGGGCGACGAATTCGTCACGGCTTTGGCTGCCGGCGAAGGGGTCAGAATCGGAGAGCCCGTTGGATCCCGGGCGTCGGCCTGCAGCTTCTCGCCAGACACGCCAGTACTAATGGAGGGTGGAAAAACAAAGCCCATCGGAAAGATCGAGCTTGGCGACAAGGTCGAAGCAGCCGATCAAGCGACTGGCAAGCACGTGGGTGCCCGCACGGTCCAGCACGTGTTGATCAACCACGACTACGACTTGCTCGACCTCACCATCCGCAGCGAGGACGGCCAGACCGCCACCCTCCACACCACCACCAACCATCCCTTCTGGGACGACACCACCCACACCTGGGTCCCCGCCGGCAAGCTCTACCGCGGCGACATCCTCAATACCTCCACCGACCAACATGCGTACGTCGTCTCCATAGACCCCACACCCGGTGACGGCAACCGCTGGAATCTCACCGTCGAAGACCTCCACACGTACTATGTGCTGGCTGGGGCCACACCGGTACTCGTCCATAATTCTGGAGGTTGCCCGGAGATCGGGCCGGGGTGGTTCCCGTATGGAACCGGGAAAGTCCCCAGTGGCTGGTCTGGCCCCAACATGACCAAGAAGTTCAAGAAGAACGATAGTAAGCAAGGTTTTGTGTGGCGGGCTCCCAAGGGCCAGGACGGTGTTCGTATCGATAGGGGGGACCCCAATTCGCAGTGGGGTAGTCAGCAGGTTGATCACGTCATAATCAACTCGGGTGGCAGGATCGTTGGCAGAGGGGGCCAGTTGCTTCCGGCTGGGGCAAGAATTCAGGATTACCCAGTGGAAGCCCATGTTCCCCTTAGTGAGTGGCAGACGTGGAGGAGCTGGAATGCCCCCTAAGGTCGCTGAACTGGAGACTCCTTGGATCCGCGCTCAGTTGATCGACTGGCTGGTCAGGCTGAGTGACAAGGGTTGGCAGGAGGAGAACTGGATGTCGAGGGATCCAGGTAAATCCGGCCTCGATGAGGCGCTAGATTTCTTCGATGACTCTGGAGTTCTCACGGAACCACGCGGGAGGCTGGGTTTCGTCCTCGTCGATGAAGAGGAAGTTGCAGCTATGCAGGCACTGAATTCGGTGATGGATCGCGCAATTTCTGTATCGTCATCGTGTGATGCGGAAATCATCCAAACGCGGGCATGGGATGATGTAGTTAACGCTGCCCGTGGGGCTCTCATCGCGATGGGTGAGGAAATGCAGTAGCTGATGCAAGCGAAACCCTATTTCAGGTGTGAGTCATCTGCCTGATGTGGGAGTTCTAATTCGCTAATAGGCGAATAAGAGTGGACTCGCGTGTCACGAAAACTGTTTCTGTGACACGCGAGCCCGCTCTGACGGCAACGCTGACGGCAACATCAGCGGACGACGGCCGTGGCAGGTGGGTCGTCAAGGTCGTCGTCCTGGCCGCCAAGGGCGTGGCCCAGGGCATCGATGGCGTCACGCTGGAGTCGGAGGCGTACGTGGGCGTAGACGCCGGCGGTGACGCCGATGTGGGCGTGGCCGAGGAGTTCCTTGATCACGACGAGGTCGACGCCTTGTTCCAGGAGCAGCGTGGCGGTCGAGTGGCGGAGGTCGTGGAAGCGGATGCGGCGGAGCCCGGCCCGGTCGAGGAAGCTGCGGAAGCGGCGTGTGAGGTTGGCCGGGTCGAGAGGCCGTCCAGTCGGCGTGGTGAAGACGAGACCGCTGTCTCTCCAAGCTGAGCCTGCGATCTCACGCTCCTTGTCCTGCTGCTGCCTGTGCTCCTTGAGAGAGCGGATGCACTCGGTCGGGAGCGCGATCCGGCGCTCGGACGCCAGGGTCTTGGTGGGCAGATGCGTGAGGCCGCCGGTTCGGGTGCGCTGGAGCGAACGGCGGATGCTGGCAGTTCCGTTGCTGAGGTCGAGGTCTTCCCAGTGGAGGCCGAGGAGTTCGCCTTTGCGGAGTCCGGTGCGCAGGGCGAGTGCGTACAGCGCGTGCAGTCGGTCGGCGCGGGCTGCGTCGAGGAACTGGCGGGCTTCGGTTGCGGTGAACGGTCGGAATCGCCGAGGACGAGGTGCGGTGGCCCTCACGTTCCGGGCGACGTTGCGGGGCAGCTCGTCTTCGCGGACGGCGTGTTCCAGTGCCGACTTGAGCACCGAGTGCACGTAGGTCACGGTCAGAGCGGACAACTGCTTCTGGCAGCACTCGCCGACCGCGCAGCAGGCCTTCCGTTCGGCGTCCAGCCCTTGGGTGCAGCACTGGCAAGTGGCGCGCAGGCGGTCGAGGAAGGTGCGCACGTCTTTGGCGGTCAGCCGTGCGACCTTCTTGGTGCCGAGGCCGGGCATGAGGTGGAGGCGGACACAGGCGGCGTATCGGACGTGAGTGTTCTCCCGAAGCCGGTGGACAGCGACGCCATTCAGCCAGTAGGTCAGGTAGTCGCCGAGGGTGCTGTCGGCGGTGGCGACGGGGAGGCCGCGGTTGCTGTTGGCGATCTTTTCGGTGAGTTTGTCGGCCGCCTCTCTGCGGGTGGTGCCGTAGACGCGGACGCGTTTGCGGGTGCCGTCGGCGGCGAGGACGTAGCCGGCGGCTTCCCAGCGGCCGTCCTTGCGCTGGTAGATGGTGCCTTCGCCGTTGGCGCGGCTCTTGCGCTTGGGTGCGGTCATCAGGCGGCCTCTTCCAGGTGACGCTGTATGTAGTCGTCGAGTGCGATGGAGGGGATACGGCGAGCGCGGCCGATGGTGATTGAAGGAAGCCGCCGGGAGCGGATCAGGTTGTAGACCGTGGAGCGGCCGAGCTTGAGCCGGGCCATGACGTCCGGGACGGTCAGCAGCTCTTTGTCAGGCATGGGTGGGTTCTCCTTCCGTTCCGGGGGCGGGTTCGATGGATGCGGCCAGCCAGGCTTCGGCGTCGGAGAGGCCGGTGCCGGCGAAGACCCAGTGGGCGAGGACGTACGTCGTCTCGGGTCCGCTGTCGGGTGTGGTGGCTGCTCCTTGTGCGCGGCGCCATTCGGCGCGGGCGTCGCGGAGGGCGCCGAGGGTGGTGGAGTAGCGGCGGGACTTGGTGGAGAAGTGGCCGCGGAAGCCGAGCATGTGGGCCCAGGCGCGCAGGCGGAGGTGTTCCAGGTCTTTGCGGGCGCCGAGGGTCCAGGCGGTGCGGATGAGACGGCGGGCGTGGTCGCTGATGTCGAGCTGGGCGAGTTCGGCGGCGAACTTCAGGGGGCGGTCGAGAGCTCCCGTGGCCGTCTCGGCGCCCTTGGTGGCGTACTTGGCGATGTACGCCGCTACGGCGGGCTCGGTCAGCTCCTGGCCGTCGTTGAAGTCGGCGGAGCGGATGGTGCGGACGTCGAGTTGGCGGCCAAAGGTGAAGGTGTGCGCTCGACCGTCGAGGGTGGGGCGTCGACCCGGACCTTGGCTGCGGCCGTGCGGATGGCGTCGGTGAGCAGTTCGGCGGTTGCCCAGGCCGGGGGCGGGGTGTCGCCGCCGGTTGGCTTCGGTGGCCGACGAACTATCAGGGTGCATTGCTGCACGTCGTTCAGAATTCCTGGTTTGCTACGAACCGTAGGGCTGCTCGCTATGGAGTGGAAGAGGTTGTCCACTTGGATGGTGGACAAATTTCGACGAAGTCGGGGTTCTACTGCGCATTGGGTGAGGCGGTTAATGGCCCAGGCGGGTACTTTGGATCGAATCTTGACGCTCTCGCGGACTGTATTTCTTCGGGTTTCGGCGAGGGACCTCCGGCGAGGATTATTTGGCGGAACTTTCAGGCGTCTCAAGAATCTCTTGATCGCGCCTTCCTGGATTCGATTGTGGGACTAATGCGCGAATTCCGCGTAGATCTCGCCACTTGCTGACTTTGGGGGCGTGTGCGCGAGTAAATAGGACGCCCCGCCAGATGGCATCTGGTGGGGCGTCTGGGTGGGGTGACGGCAGTAGTTGACGGCAACGTCAGCGGACGGTGGCTCCGGCGAGTGGTGGTTCGTCGCTGTCTTCGGGTTTCCCGGTGGTCTCGGTGGGGTTGCGGAGCGCGTGGCCGAGGAGGTCGATGGCGTCGCGTTGGAGGCGGAGCTGGACGTGGGCGTAGACGGTGGCGGTGAAGCCGATGGGGGCGTGGCCCAACAGCTCCTTGATCACGACGAGTTCCACTCCCTGTCCCAGGAGGAGGGTGGCGGTCGAGTGGCGGAGGTCGTGGAACCGGATGCGGCGGAGTCTGGCCTGGCGGAGCAGGGTGTTGAAGTGCTGGGTGAGGGTGGACCCTTCGACCGGGGCTCCGTCGGGTCGGGTGAAGACGTAGCCGCTGTCCTGCCAGCCCGTCCCCACCGCCTCACGTTCCTGGAGTTGCCGGTCGTGGTGAACCGTTCCGGGTTCGGTAGAGACCTCAGCTTGTGGTTGTGACCTGGGGTTTCGTGATTGCTCGGTAGTGGTTGGCCGTATTCGGCGGGTGGGATGTGCCCTATTTCACCGTGGAGTCGGCGGTGGCAGTACCAGTCGACCCACTCGGCGGTGGCCAGCTCGACCTCGGACAGTGTTCTCCAAGGCCGGCGGGGCTTGATCAGCTCGGTCTTGAAGAGTCCGATCGTGGACTCCATCAGGGCATTGTCGTAGGCGTCGCCGACCGATCCGATCGACGCGGCGATGCCGGCCCGGTCGAGGTGTTCGGCGAGCGCGAACGACGTGTATTGCGACCCGGCATCGCTGTGATGTATCAACTCGCCTTTCTGGTGCGGGTTTTGGTCGCGGTCGCGTTGCCACAGAGCCATCTCCAGGGCGTCCAGGACGAGGCGTGTCTCCTTCGAGGTGGCTGCCGACCAGCCGACGATGCGGCGGGAGAAGGTGTCCACGACGAAGGCCACGCAGACGACGCCGGCGAAGGTGGCGACGTGGGTGAAATCGGCGACCCAGCAGCGGTTCGGGGCCGGGGCGACGAAGTCACGGTCCACCAGGTCCGGGGCCCGCTGGGCACTCGCATCGGGGATCGTGGTGATCACCTTCTTGCCGCGGACCGCTCCGGTGATACCGAGGTCACGCATGAGGCGTTCGACGGTGCAGCGGGCCACCACAACGTTCTGCCGGTTCAGGTGCCGCCAGATCTTCCGGGCGCCGTAGACGCGGTAGTTGGCCTCGTACGCCTGAGTGATCAGGGTCTTCAGCTCGGCGTCGCGGACGGTGCGGGCCGCGGGTGCGGCCTGGCGTTTGTGGTGGGCGTAGTAGGTGGACGGTGCGATCTTGCAGTCGTGGTCGGTCAGGACCCGGCAGATCGGCTCGACGCCGCCGAAGCGGTCCTTGTGCTCGTCGATGAACGCTACGAGCGTGTGTGTGGCCGGTCGAGCTCGGCCGCGAAGAAAGACGCCGCAGCCTTCAGGATCTCGTTGGCCCGCTTCAGCTCGGCGTTCTCCTTCTTCAGCGCCTTCATCGCCGCGGACTCCTCCGTGGTCGTCCCCGGACGCTGACCGGAGTCGATCTTGTCCCGCTTGACCCAGTTGCGCAGCGTCTCGGCGGAACCGATACCGAGCGTTTGAGCCACCGCCCGCAACGCGGCCGACTCGTTCGGATAGTCCCCACGGACTTCGGCTACCATACGAACCGCTCGTTTGCGCAGCTCAGCGGGGTAGGAGGAGGGACGTGCCATGACTCGATCCTTTCATGGAATCGAGTCTCCACCGAACCCGGAACGGTTCACTGGTCGTAGTCGTAGGGGCCTTCATAGATCTCGGCGAGCCGTTGTGCGAGATCCTCGAGCCAGCTCTGGGCCCAGCGGCGTAGTTCCGTGATGCCAGCGGTGTCCATGCCATAAGCCTCGAATTCCGCGTCGCTGACCCACTCCAGGCTCTCCAGCCGGTCGTGCAGCTCATGGAGGTCGAACTCTTCCGGGCGTCTGGCTGCGAGGTTCTCCAGTTCACCGATGCTGTAGAGGTGGCGGGCAGCGTGAACGTCCATGGCGTCACGCGCGAGACCCCGATCTCCCAAAGCCCGCACCTTCGTCCCGATGAGATCGTCCAGATCGAGGACCGGACCGATGTCCATCACGACGGGAGGGCGCCAGAGCACCTCTTTGAGGAGGTCCACCTCGCAGGCGGCCCCTGTGATGGTGTCGGTGGCAAGGAAGCGGGCCTTGAGCGGGGCGATGTCGATGATGGTGATGTTCCATCCTTTGTCGCTGAGAGCCTCCTCCAGCTGCCCGACGATCTCCTGCATCGACGCCGGGTCTTGTGTGGCGAAGTCGAGATCCTGGCTGGGCCGGTGCACGATGCCGTGAGCCTGCACCGCATAGCCGCCCATCAGGGCAAGTCCGTAACGGTGGCCGGCTGTAAGCGCGTCGGACAGCAGACGTCTGTGATGCTCAGGCAAGCCCGACAGCGTCACGCGGCAGCTGCCGGCTGCAACTGGGCGAACCGGCTCTCCCACGCGGTGCGCACCCCACGGCCGAGCATCTTGCGCAGCACAGGCCACGAGGCCACCAGAAGCGAGGCGTCGAGGTAGTGGGTGTAATCCTCATGCCTGCCATTGAGTAGAACGATCCGGTACATCCCCAGCAGCAGTTTCTCATCGCCGAGATCGAACGTACGCAGCCCCGACCACGCCAGATGCAGCGGCAGCGTGACTACGCCCTCTACAGGGCCGAAAAGATCACCGAGGCTGTCGGGCAGCTCGTCTGCCGCCGGAGCCCAGCGAGACGTCGCAGCACCGCTCAACGCCCCTTCGCTCATGCCCATGGACCCTTCTGCACTCAAACCGAACGGCCAGGAGAAAACCATGCGACAGTCAGCCTAGTACTCGTGTGGTCGGCACCGGACCAGGCCGATCAGCGAAAGCGGATCGGTGTCGGTGTTCTCCGGGACGCGATGCCTGCGGCTGAGCTCCATGAGCAGGGCCTGTTCGTCGTCGGTGAGGACCTGGAAGACCACGCACATTCTCAGCAACAGCCTGCCGTCGCCGGGCGAACCGTTCCAATGAGTTCGCGACGTAGAGCCCGGCGAGGCAAGCCTGCATGACCGGCCCCGCCAGCCTCGCACAGCGCCACACCGGGTCCCGCTGTATCGGCGGACGTGTCCCGCCTCCCGCCGCTCCGGACGGCGGAGCCCAGCTCGCGGGTCCGATGCAAGTCGACCATGGCCTCGGATTGTGGCGAAAGAAAGCCGTGGCCCGGGCTCTCTCTCATGCGCCGCGCACATCGCGGCCGAGCATCTTGCGCAGGGGAATGCCGCGTCGTCGCAGGTAACGGTGGTTGACCCTGAGTTCGGCCTGCGCGTCATCGGCCCAGCAACGGTCCTCCAGCGCGCCTCATGACGCGACCCGCTCTCGTTTCGGTGTCGCAATCAGCCGGTTGCTCAGGACATGAGGCACAGCCCTGACCGGTGGCCGCGTCCAATGCGTACACGTTCTTGTCGTTGCTACCCAGAAGCCTCCGAAGCTCCTCGCGCTCGCGGGGATGGTCCCGGAGCCTCGTAGGAGGCAGTGGAAACCCGGTGCAGCGTTGGCACAGGACGGCAGTGTTGCAGAGCAACGCCCTGGCAACGTTCGAGAGCATGGAACGCTGACCAGGCATGACGCTCCTCAATCTGTCCGGAAGGCAGCTGCAACGCAGGCCGGTGCTGCTCCTATTGCCCCTACTTGGACCGCAACGTCTTTGGGGTCGGTCATTCTGTAATCCGCCGTCCGCAATCCGCCGGATGGGCGATACCTCCCGCCTTTCGGGCGAGGCAGACGAATGGAGACCTTGGTGGACCAGCCGTTACTTTCGACGAGATCGACTCTCGTGATTCTGCTGGCACTGCTCGCAGGCACGGTCACGGGTGCGCTGACGGCGCTTGCAGGGGAGGGGACACCGCGCAGCGTCCTTACGGGCCTTGCTGCCCTCGGGCTGACGGTGCCGTTCTTCAACCGTCTCATCGATACCGACGGCAACGCCGCCCGGCCCCACGGCTCCGTCAGCGCTGCAGAGGGAGAGAACCATGGGTGAGCTGCGGCCCCTGGGGGACGACCTCAACGATGCCTCCCGCGCCCTGGCCATGGCCCTTCGAGAACTCTTCGAAGGGATGCACGTATCCATCCGCCGCTACGCGGCGCGGCGCCAGCGCGACCCGGGCACGTTCTCGCGCTACCTCAATGGCACCCGCTTACCCCCATGGCAGGTGATCACCGACCTCTTCGCGGATCTCGCTGAACACCGCGGAACCGCAGTCACCACCGAGGCCATCGAGTTCGTCCGTGAGCTGTACGGATCGGCCGTAGACGCCGCGTCCTCCCCGAAACACGCTATGGAACTTCTGGAACAGCAGCTGGCCGACGCCGATCGTGTCTCTCGGCGATCAAGCGTCCGCGGTGACGTCCTGGGAGACGCGCTCTTGGACCGGACGCAACGCATCGCTGACCTGGAGACGCGACTGAACCAGCTGGAAGTCGACCGGAGCGCCGAGCAGAGACGAGCAGATGCGCTTGCCGCAGCCAGCCCCGATATCTCCGGCCTCCTTCAGGAGCGCAACACGCTACAGCTGGAAGTGGATCGGCTCGGGGAAGACCTCAGGGAAGCGCGAGCCCAGCGCGATGCAGCAGAAGATCGCTGCAACCTCCTCGAGCGCCAGCTGGAAGCCGTGGAAAAGCCAGCTCCCCCGCTGCCTGCCGTACCGCATGGCATGCCCAAGATCTTGATCGTCGATGACCAACCGGACAACCTGCTTGCGATGACCGCGGTCCTGGCGACCCTCGATCAGGAGCTCGTCACCGTCACCTCTGGCCGCGAAGCACTCAAAGCACTTCTCGATCACGACGACTTCGCGGTCATCATCATGGACGTCCAGATGCCGGTGATGGACGGTTACGAGACCTGCGCCCACATCAAACGCCGCCCCCGCACCAGAGATGTCCCCATCATCTTCCTGACCGCTATGGGCGTGGACTCGGAGCACGCCGCCCGCGGATACGCGGCCGGCGCCGTGGATTACATCAGCAAGCCTTTTGATCCCTGGGCCCTGCGCGCCAAAGTCGTCGTGTTCACGTCCATCTACCTGGAGAAGTGCAGCCAGCAGTGAACGCGGACAGCACAGGTGTGCGCTCTCTCAGCCACCCCGCCGCAAAACGGACACGTGCGGGAGGGGGGGCTGCCGCTGTGGCCGTACTTCCAGGTCTTGCGCTGGCATGCGGCGCAGGGGCCGACCTGGCTGCCCAGGCAGACGAACGGGATCCTGGCTCAGATCTCCGGCGAGGACGCGATGATCGGGATCCTCCAGCTCAACGTGGCTCTCGCCGCCGCCGGCACCGCCTACCAGAGCTGGAAGACCGACGAGGACTTCGACACCTACATCGAGCGCCTGCGCACCTGCCTTGCCGTCGCAGGGGCCGGCGCCGCGTCCCCCGCTCCATGACCAAACGGAACCGGCCAACCCTGGCAGGTGAAGTACCTGACCACGCTCACGCAGAAGGTCGGGAAGGAACGCTTTGACGCCGAGTTCGCCTAGGCGATCACGGGCAGCGACCTTGCACGGTCCTGAGTATCCGGCCTATGGCCGCCCAGGCTGTCACTCGCCTCAGCAGTGTCATGATGATCGTCATCTGTGCCGTCCTGCTGGTGGATCGCCTGGCCGGCTGAGGATCCCGCCCGTCCCTCCACCCCATTCGACGGCCCGCCGTCCTTCCGGGCGCCGGGCCGTCGACACAGGATGCTCCAGTAGGCTGCGCTGGTCATGGACACGCAGGCCGCAC
>NZ_BBYG01000023.1 GCF_001184025.1 Streptomyces maremycinicus | reverse complement strand
AGCGCACCTTCCCCACCCCCGTCGACCCGGCCTTTCGCGTCCCGGACCGACACGGAGGGGCCATGCCGCTACCCCTCCCTCCTGACCCCAAACTCAAAGTGATTCAGATCACCCACCCTGCGCTTCTTCTCGAACCGCGTGCTTGATACAAATTGCCCGCGCGTTCCTGTCCGTCGACGGTCGGCGCCCCACCCCTCCTCCGGCCCCTTCCGAGCCGTCCCTTCCGCATGCCCTGGAACGCCCGTGCCCGCCCCTCGCACCACCCTGCCCTGGCCCGTCGTCGCCCTGTTCACGGCCGGGTACCTCGCCCCCTACCTGCTGCCGACCGTGGTCGGCCGACTGGACGCCGGGCTGCCGCTGTCCGCCACCGAGGCCGGCGCCGTCGGCAGCGCCCTGCTGCTCGGTTCGGCCTCCGCCGGGTTCCTGCTCGCCTCCCGCGTGGAGCGGATCGGGGCGCGGACCCTCGCCCGGATCGGACTGACCCTCGCCGTGCTGGGCTACGGCGGTGCCGCCCTCGCCGGTGAGGTGACCGCCGTGATCGCGGGCGCGGTCCTCGGCGGCTTCGGCTCCGGCACGGTCACGGCGGTCGCCGCCACCCGGATCGCCGCCCATCCCGACCCGCACCGCGTCTCCACGGCAGGCCTGCTCGGGGTCTCCGCGCTGGCGGGCGCGGTCTATCTGACGGTGCCGCACCTGGGCGCGGGCCGCGGTCAGCCGCTGGCCGCGATCGCCCTCACCGCGCTCGCCGTATGGCCGCTGACGGGGCGTCTGCCCGGCCGGACGGCACCGGTCCGCACCCGGCCGGAAGACCGGCCGCGGCTGCCTCGGCTGCGCGCCGGGCTGGTCCTGGCCGCCGCCATGCCCTGCTGGTCGCTGGTCCAGAACGCGCTCTGGGGCGTCAGCGGACGCATCGGTCTGACCCAGGCGCACCTGACCGAGACCGGTGTCGGCGTGGTCTTCGCGGTGGCGCTGGGAGCCGGGCTCACCGGAGTGCTGGGCGCGGGGGCGCTCGGGGCCCGGCTCGGGCGGGCGGTGCCCATCGGCGCCGGGACCGTGCTGATCGCCGGCTGTGTCGTCGCCAGCGCCCGCGCGACCGGCCCGGTGAGCTTCGCGGCCGGGGAGATCGCCTGGAACACGCTCTACCCGATCGTGCTGTCGTACCTGATCGGGCTGGCGGCATCGCTCGACCCGCGCGGCCGCTGGGCGGTGCTCGTCGGGTCGGCGGGCTCGCTGGGGACGGCGGCGGGGCCGCTGACCGGGAGCGTGCTGTCGGCGTGGGCCGGGTTCCCGGTGATGGGGCTGGTGCTGGGGGCGGGGCTGCTCGTCGTCGCGGTGCCGATGACCGCCGTCGCCCTGCGCGCGGGCGGCCCGCGGGTCGCGGGCGCGGTCCTGCGGCGGGGCGGCGCTCCGGAGCCGCGGGTGGTGGAGTTCCGGGTGGAGGGCTCGGCGGTCCCGGTCCGCGACGCGTACGGCACGGCCGGCCCCCGGCCGGCGGGTGCCGCGCCGGGGCCCGCCGACTGAGGCCGTCCGCCCGCCCGTCCCCGCCCGCTGCCCGGCTCGCGCCGCCCTGGCCCGCCGATGGGCGCACCGACCGGGCCCGGCCAGGACGGGCCGCGCCTAGAACGTGTAGGCGTCGACCTCGGCGAGATACCGCGCCCGCCGCTCCTCGTCGTCCTCCAGGAAGGAGGCGGTGAAGGAGTTGCGGGCCAGCTCGCGCAGCCGCTCCTCGCCCAGGCCAAGGGCGGCGCCCACGGCGTCGAAGTTGTCGCCGGCGTACCCGCCGAAGTAGGCGGGGTCGTCGGAGTTGACCGTGCACAGCAGCCCGGCGTCCAGCATGGCGGGCAGCGGATGGTCGGCGAGCACGTCGACGGTCCGCAGCCGCACATTGGACAGCGGGCACAGCGTCAGCGGGATCCGCTCCCGCACCAGCCGCTCGACGAGGGCCGGGTCCTCCATGCACCGCAGGCCGTGGTCGACGCGCTCCACCCCGAGCACGTCCAGGGCCTGCGTGATGTACTCCGGCGGCCCCTCCTCACCGGCGTGCGCGACGCGTCGCAGTCCGAGAGCGGCCGCCGCCTCGTAGACCTCGCGGAACTTCACCGGCGGATGCCCGACCTCGGCGGAGTCCAGGCCGACCCCGGTGATCCGGTCGAGGTGGGGCCGGGCCGCCTCCAGGGTCTCCAGCGCCGACTCGGCGGACTCGTCGCGCAGGAAACACATGATCAGACGCGTCGAGACGCCGTGCCGGGCCTCGCTGTCGCCCAGCGCGCGCCACAGCCCGTCCACGACGGTGCCCATGCCGACCCCCCGGGCGAGGTGGGCCTGCGGGTCGAAGAAGATCTCCGCGTGCCGCACGCCCTGCGCGGCGGCCCGCGCGAGGTAGGCGTTCGCGAGGTCCTCGAAGTCGCGCTCGGTGCGCAGGACCGCCATGAGCTCGTAGTACAGGTTCAGGAAGGACTGGAGGTCCTCGAACCGGTACGCCTCGCGGAGCTCGTCCGTGTCGCCGTACGGCAGTACGACCCCGTTGCGGGCGGCCAGCTCGAAAGCCAGCTCCGGCTCCAGAGTTCCTTCGATGTGCAGGTGCAGTTCAGCTTTGGGGAGGGGCATCAAAGTATCGTACGGGCGTTTTACCGACGTTTCGGAACCGGTACCCGTAGCAGGTCGTGCGCCACGGTCAGCTCGCCCTCGAAGCCCGCCGCCCGCGCCTGCCGCTCGAACTCGTCCGGCTCGGAGTAGCGCTGGCTGAAGTGGGTGAGGACCAGATGCCGCACCCCGGCGTCCCGGGCCACCCGCGCGGCCTGACCGGCGGTCAGATGGCCGTGGTCGGTGGCGAGTCGCTCGTCCTCGTCGAGGAAGGTCGACTCGATGACGAGCAGGTCGGCGCCGTCGGCGAGCGCGTGCACGCCCTCGCACAGCCGGGTGTCCATGACGAACGCGAACCGCTGTCCGCGCCGCACCTCGCTGACCTCGTCCAGTGACACCCCGTCGACCGAGCCCTCCCGCTGGATCCGGCCCACGTCCGGCCCCTTGATGCCGTGCGCCGCCAGCCGCTCGGGCAGCATGCGCCGGCCGTCGGGCTCGACGATCCGGTAGCCGTAGGACTCGACGGGGTGCGAGAGAGCGGCGGTCTCCAGCCGGTAGGACGCGGTGGTCGCGAGGACGCCGTCCGCGTCGACCGGGGCCTCGGTGATGCCGACGGTCTCGCGATAGGCCGTGGAGTAGCGCAGCCGGTCGAAGAAGCGCTGCCCGGAACGCGGATAGTGCGCGGTGACCGGGTGCGGGACCTTGTCCAGGTTGATGCGCTGGATGACACCGGCGAGGCCGAGGGAGTGGTCGCCGTGGAAGTGCGTCACGCAGATCCGGTTGAGGTCGTGCGCGGCGACCCCGGCCCGCAGCATCTGGCGCTGGGTGCCCTCTCCCGGATCGAAGAGGATGCCCTCGCCGTCCCAGCGCAGCAGATAGCCGTTGTGGTTGCGATGGCGGGTCGGAACCTGGCTGGCGGTTCCGAGGACCACCAGTTCACGTACGGACACGGCGGGCCTACCCGGGGGGCCAGTGCAGGCCGCGGCCACCGAGGACGTGCGCGTGCGCGTGCCAGACGGTCTGACCGGCGCCTGCGCCGGTGTTGAAGACGACCCGGTAGCTCTCCAGCTTGTCCTCGTCCGCGACCGCCTGCGTCTCGCGCAGCACGTCGGCGGCGAGCTCCGGCGCACCGGCGGCCAGGGCGGCGGCGTCCCGGTAGTGCGCCTTCGGGATCACCAGGACGTGCGTGGGCGCCTGCGGGTTGATGTCCCGGAAGGCGATGGTCGTCCCGGTCTCCCGCACGATGGTCGCCGGGATGTTCCCCGCGACGATCTTGCAGAACAGACAGTCGTCCTGCGGTTCCCCTGCCATGCGGGCTCCTCCTCAGACGGTTGATCAGTACGGGGCATGGTAGCGGGGGGTGGGTGGATCCAGCCCGTCCGGCGCCTGAGGACGAGGCCCTCCGGGCCGGAGCGGGGGTCCGGGGGCGGCAGCCCCCGGACGGTCGCCGCGACGCCGGGCGGGCTATGACCCGGGCAGCGGCGGAGGCGTCTTCGCCGGGGTCTCCTCCAGTGCGGCCAGCGCCAGCGAGATCGCCTCGTCCAGTTGGACATCCCGCCCCGCCGCGTGGTCCTGGGGGGCGCAGACGACCTCGACGTCGGGGTCGACCCCGTGGTTCTCCACTCCCCACCCGTACCCCTCCAGCCAGAACGCGTACTTCGGCTGCGTGACGAGCGTCCCGTCCACCAGCCGGTACCGGCTGTCGATCCCGATCGTCCCGCCCCAGGTGCGCGTGCCCACCACCGGCCCGATCCCGAGCGCCTTGATCGCCGCGTTGACGATGTCCCCGTCGGACCCGGAGAACTCGTTGGCGACGGCGACGACGGGCCCCCGGGGCGCGTCCTCCGGATAGCTGGACGCCCGCATCCCGCGGGGCAGGTCCCAGCCGACGATGCGCCGGGCGAGCTTCTCGACGACCAGCTGGGAGGTGTGCCCGCCCCGGTTCTCCCGGACGTCCACGATCAGCCCCTCGCGGGCGACCTCGACCCGCAGGTCCCGGTGGATCTGGGCCCATCCGGGCGCCTGCATGTCGGGCACGTGGAGATATCCGAGACGGCCGCCGGAGGCCTCGTGCACGTACGCCCGCCGGTCCGAGACCCACGCGTGGTAGCGCAGCGCCTCCTCGTCCGCGACGGGGACGACGACGGCGTGCCGCGGCTCGCCCCCGCCCGACGGGGAGATCGTCAGCTCGACGACCTTGCCCGCGGTCCCGACGAGCAGCGGTCCGGGTCCGGTGACCGGGTCGACGGGCTGCCCGCCGACGGCGACGACGGCGTCACCGGGCCGCACCGCGACGCCGGGCGCGGCCAGCGGGGAGCGCGCGTCGGGGTCGGAGGTCTCCGAGGGCAGGACCCGGTCGATGCGCCAACTGCCGTCCGGGTGAAGGGAGATGTCGGCGCCCAGCAGGCCCTGCCGGCCGCCGCGCCCGCCGCGCGGGGTGACGTAGGCGTGCGAGGTGCCGAGTTCGCCGTGCACCTCCCACAGCAGGTCGACGAGGTCGTCGTGGGTGGCGAGCCGGTCCAGCACCGGGCGGTAGCGGTCGAGGACGCCGTCCCAGTCGACACCGCCCAGGTCGGGCCGCCAGAAGTTGTCCCGCATGACGCGGCCGGTCTCGTCGTACATCTGCCGCCACTCGGCGGCCGGGTCGACGGTACGGCGGACCCGGCCGAGGTCGACGGTGATGTTGCTGTCGCTGTCCTCGTCGCCGGAGGCGCGCCGGTCGCTCGGGACGACCTTGAGCTTGCCGTCGGTCCACAGCAGCAGCCGCTTGCCGTCGCCGCTGACCTCGAAGCCGTCGGCGTCGGCCGCGAGGTGTTCGATGCGCTGCTGGGCGAGGTCGTAGCGCTCCAGCTCGGTGTGCGGGTCGGGGTCGTCCGGGGTGGCCCGGGAGGCGCCGAGGACACCGCGCACGGGGTGGCGCAGCCAGAGCACGCCGTCCTTCGCCGCGGTGAGCCCGGAGTACCGGCCGGCCTCCACCGGGAAGGGGACTATCCGGTCGGCGAGGCCTTCGAGGTCGATGCGGGTGGCCGGGGTGCCCTCGCTGTCGGGCGTCTCGTCCTTGTCGGGGGCGTCGAAGGGCCTGCCGTGCCGCTGCGGTCCGAAGGGGGACGGGGTCGTCGCCGCGAGGGTGATGAGGTGCGGGCGGGCCCCGGCCACGAAGGAGAGGTCGAAGACGTGCTCGTCGTAGACGGGGTCGAAGGCGCGCGTGGAGAGGAACGCGAGGTGCTTGCCGTCGAGGGTGAAGGCGGGCGCGTAGTCCCGGAAGCGCAGTGGGGTCGCCTCGGTGACCGACAGGTCGGTGACGTTGGCGAGCTTGAGCTGGCTCAGCGGGCGCGGCCCGGGGTGCGACCAGGCCAGCCAGGCGGAGTCGGGTGAGAAGACCAGGTCGGACACGTCGCCGTCGGGGCTGCTGTCGACCTCGCGGACCTCACCGGTCTCCCGTTCGACGAGGAGCAGCCGCCCGTCGTGCGCGGCCACGGCGGCCCGGCTGCCGTCGGGCGCCATGGCGAGTTCCAGGACCCGCCCGAGCCGTCCGGCGGCGAGCCGGCGCGCGGTGGCGCCGGGCGCGGTCCCGGTGGCCGGGGCGAACTCCAGCGCGTCCTCCCCCTCGGCGTCCGTCACCCACACGACCCACTCCTCGCCCTCCGTGCGGAAGGTGCGCGGCAGCCGGGCCCGGACGCCGGGTTCGGCGGCGAGCGCGCGGGACGGTCCGGCGCGGTGGGTCACCCAGTGGACGGCACCGCGCACCTCCACGGCGCTGCCCCGCGCGGTGTGGTCGGGCGCGGCCCCGCCCAGCCACCGGGCGGCGGCCACGGGGTACGGGCGGCGGTCGGTGCGCTGCCCGCCGAGGCGGATGTCGAGGCGGCGCGGTTCGGCGCCGTCCAGGTCGTCGAGGAGCCACAGCTCGCCCGCGGACATGTACACGACCCGAGTACCGTCGCCGGCGGCGTGCCGGGCGTAGAAGCCGTCGAGGGGGGTGTGCCGCCGCAGGTCGGACCCGTCGGCGAGGGACGAGTACAGGGCCCCCGTGCCCTCGTGGTCCGAAAGGAACGCCAGCCGCTCCCCGGCCCAGACCGGGTCCTCGATGTTGCCGTCGAGTCCCGCGTGCAGCCGGACGAACTCCCCGTCGCCGTCCCGGTCGATCCACAACTTGCCGGCCGTGCCGCCCCGGTAGCGCTTCCAGTGGGCGGCCTCACGCCCCATCGACGCGGACAGCAGGACGGTGTGCGGGCCGTGCGCGACCGTGCCGACCGGCCCGTACGGCAGGGTCGTCGAGGGGCCGCCGTCCACCGGGACGGCGCGGGCCCAGCTGCGGCGCAGGGTCGCCTGGTCGTAGGTGCTGACGGCGAGGACCCGGCCGTCCGGGGTCCAGCCCCGCACCCGGGTCTGCCGGCTCCCCCAGTACGTCAGCCGGGTCGACGGGCCGCCGTCGACGGGGGCGATGTGCACCTCGGGGGCGCCGTCGCGGGAGGAGGTCCAGGCCACGGTGGTGCCGTCGGGCGAGATCCGCGGCAGGGTGACCGGCACGTTGTCGGCGCTGACCCGCCAGGCGCGGCCGCCGTCGAGGGGGGCCAGCCACACGTCGTCCTCGGCGGTGAAGGTCACCGAGTCGCCGTGCGGATGGGGGTATCGGAGGTATGCGGCAGGCGTCGCGGGCTGTGTCACCGCATCAATGTATGCAACGCCGGGAGCGCAGGTCAGGGGTTTCGATCACTTCTTTCCACCACCCCCGCCACCTCCGTCCCCGCCCCCGTCGACGGTCTTCGTGACGGTGACGGTCACGGTGACCGTCGGCCGGCCGCCGGGCCGGTCGGAACCGGACGGGGCCACCGGCGACGGCGTCGCGGACTCGCAGTCGCCGAGCCCGCTCACCCGGAACAGCTGCTTCGCACCGACGTCGGCGGCGAGATCCCCGCGCACACAGGCTCCGTCGACCGCCCGGGCGACCTTGCCCTTGACGGTGATGTCCCGCCCGTCGGCGGTCTCCCCGCGGCAGTCCACGGACGCGACGGTCCCGGCCTTCCCCTCCTGGTCCTCGTACTGGGCCGTGCAGGTCAGCCAGCGCACGTCCACGTCCCGCCGCTGGATCTCGGCCGTCGCGGCCTCGTCGGTGGTGTATGCCACGGACATGCTGCTCAGCCCGCCTGGCTCGCACGCCACGGCCCCCACCGACGCCGCGGCCACCAACGGGAGAAGCCAAATACGCCTCGATGCCCCCATGGACGGCAGCGTGCCACCCGGGCGGGCGGCGCGGTAGCCCGCATGCGGTCACATTCCGCGCCGGCTCCTACGCTGGACGCATGAGCGATCAGCGCCGCCGGAGAACCCTCGTCGTGGACGGGACGACCACCTATGTGTGGACGGTCCGCCACCGGCACGGGGACGGAGGGCCCTGCCAGGAGGTGCTCACCCTCCACCGGGACGGGGTGCGCACCCACCTCGTCTTCCAGGACGGTGAAGGGCGTTACGTGGGCAGCGTCGCCTACGGACACAGCGGCGGGGTGGGCGACCGCCACCATCACCTCAACCTCAACCGACCCGGTGTGGTGCGCGCCTTCGTCGACGAGGCCGTCAAAAGGGAACTGCTCCCCCTGGACGGCGAGTTGGACGGCTGGGAGCTGTTCACCGCCGTCGCGCTCAGCCGCGCAGCAGCAGCCATTCCTGGAGTTCCACGAGATTGCCCTCCGGGTCCTTGAGGTGGGCCACCCGCATCCGGTCGGCCATCGGGGCGGGGCCGTGGATCAGGGTGCCGCCGCGGGCGGTGATCCGCTCGCACATCGCGTCCAGGTCGTCGACGCGCAGGGCCACCAGGGAGCGGTGGCCGTTCGCCGTGCCGCCCAGTTCGCCGAGCACCTCCGCCATCATCGCCCGGTCCTGGATGGCTATCCCCGTCGAACCGGTGACGGGCGAGAACTTCTCGTACGGTCCCCGCTCCGCCCCCGACTGCGGCTTGAGGCCGAGGACGTCGGCGTAGAAGCGGTAGCAGGCCGCGAAGTCGGTGACCAGCAGCCTTACCTGGACGAATTCCACGATGTCCTCCCGGAGGGCGGGCGGGTCAGGACCAGCGGCCGGTCCTGCCCAGGATGAGGGACGCGGCCGCCGTTCCGGCGGTCGAGGTGCGCAGCACGCTCCGCCCGAGCCGGTACGCCTTCGCGCCCGCCTCCGCGAAGAGCGCCAACTCGTCCGGTGAGACGCCCCCTTCGGGGCCCACGACGAGCACGATCTCGCCCGCGGCGGGCAGGGCGGCGGTGGCCAGCGGCTCACTGCCGTAGTCCCGGTCCTCGTGCAGGACGGCGGCGAAGTCGGCGCGGGCGAGGAGTTGCGCCACCTGCCGGGACGTCGACGCTTCGGCGACCTCGGGGAAGCGGACCCGGCGGGACTGCTTGCCGGCCTCGCGGGCGGTGGCCCGCCACTTGGCGAGCGCCTTCGCGCCGCGCTCGCCCTTCCACTGGGTGATGCAGCGCGCCGCCGCCCACGGCACAATCGCGTCGACGCCGGTCTCGGTCATCGTCTCGACGGCCAGTTCGCCCCGGTCGCCCTTCGGCAGCGCCTGGACGACGGTGATCCGGGGCGCCTCGGCGGGCTCCTCGACGACCTCTCCCAGGTGCACCACGAGCCGGTCCTTGCCCTCGGCGGCGACGACCTCGCCGCGCGCCCAGCGTCCGCCGCCGTCGGTGAGGACGACCTCCTCGCCGGTCCGCAACCGCTTCACGGACACGGCGTGCCGGCCCTCGGGACCGTCCAGCACGAACTCGGCTGCCGAGGAGGGCAGTTCGTCGACGACGAAGACGGGCGCCGTCACGCGGCACCGCCCGCACCGGCCGGGAACTCCGACAACGCTGTCCGCGCGGCGGCGAGTTCGGACACCAGGACCTCCACCAGCTGTCCGGCGGGCAGTTCGCGGGCCAGCCGGTGGCCCTGGCCGGCCCAGAGCGCCATGCCCTGCGCGTCGCCCGCCTTGGCGGCCGCCTTGCGCAGCGGCGAGGTGAGGTGGTGGACCTCCGGGTAGGCGGCGGGCGCGTACGGGCCGTGCTCGCGCAGGAAGCGGTTGACCAGGCCGCGGGCCGGGCGACCGGAGAAGGCGCGGGTCAGCTCGGTGCGCACGAAGAGGGGGTTGGTCAGCGCCTGCTTGTGCACGGCGTGCGCGCCGGACTCGGGCGTGACCAGGAACGCGGTCCCCAGCTGGGCGGCGCTCGCGCCGGCCGCGAGGACCGCGGCGATCTGGCTGCCCCGCATGAGCCCGCCCGCGGCGACGACCGGCAGGTTCACGGCCTCACGGACCTGGGCGATCAGCGCGAGCAGCCCGATGCCGGAACGGTCGTTCTCCGGGTTGTCCCGGTGGGTGCCCTGGTGGCCGCCGGCCTCCACGCCCTGCACGATCACCGCGTCCGCGCCGGCCCGCTCCACCGCGCGGGCCTCCTCGGCGGTGGTCGCCGTGACCAGGGTGAACGTTCCCGCCCGGCGCAGGGACTCCAGCACCTCGGCGCTCGGGACGCCGAAGTGGAACGAGACCACCGGCACCGGGTTGTCCAGCAGCACCGCGAGCTTGGCGTCGTAGCCGTCGTCACGACCGCTGTCCGGGTCGCCCAGCTCGGCCTCGTACCAGGCGGCCTCACCGGCCAGCTGGTGGGCGTAGACCTCGACGGCGCCCCGCTCCGCGTACTCGGGCTGCGGCATGAACAGGTTCACGCCGAAGGGACGGGCCGTGAGGCTCCGCAGCTGCTTGATCTCCTGGTAGACGCCGTCGGCCGTCTTGTACCCGGCGGCGAGGAACCCGAGCCCACCGGCCTCGCACACGGCGGCGGCGAGCCGCGGGACGGAAACACCGCCCGCCATGGGGGCCTGCACGATCGGATACGGGAAGAGATCGGTCAGTGCGGAGGACATGACGGCATGTTGTCACGTCCTCCGAACAAGTCCGAATCGACCCTTCCCATTGGCACGTGCCGGTTCTTCCGAGCACCGGGAGGGGGCGGGAAAGGGCGGCGGGGGCGGGAAAGCGCCCCCGGCCACACCGCCGTCACCGCCCGTTGAAGGCGTCCTTCAGCCGGGAGAACAGCCCCTGCTGCCCGGGCTGGAACTGCCCCGTGGGCCGCTCCTCGCCGCGCATCTTGGCCAGCTCCCGCAGCACCCGCTCCTGCTCGGGGTCGAGCTTGCTCGGCGTCTGCACCTCGACGTGCACGATCAGGTCGCCCCGGCCGCCACCGCGCAGATGCGTGACGCCCCGGCCGTGCAGCGGGATCGACTGCCCGGACTGGGTGCCGGGCCGGATGTCGACCTCCTCCAGCCCGTCCAGCGTCTCCAGCGGCACCTTGGTGCCGAGCGCCGCCGCCGTCATCGGCAGGGTCACCGTGCAGTGCAGGTCGTCCCCGCGCCGCTGGAACTGCGCGTGCGGCAGTTCGTGGATCTCCACGTACAGGTCGCCGGCGGGGCCGCCGCCGGGGCCGACCTCACCCTCGCCCGCCAGCTGGATCCGGGTGCCGTTGTCGACACCGGCCGGGATCTTCACCGTCAGGGTCCGGCGCGAGCGCACCCGCCCGTCGCCCGCGCACTCCGGGCACGGGGTCGGCACCACGGTGCCGAAGCCCTGGCACTGCGGACACGGCCGCGAGGTCATGACCTGTCCGAGGAAGGACCGCGTCACCTGCGACACCTCGCCGCGGCCGCGGCACATGTCACACGTCTGCGCACTGGTGCCGGGGGCCGCGCCCTCGCCACTGCACGTCGTGCAGACGATCGCCGTGTCGACCTGGAGGTCCTTGGTGGTGCCGAAGGCCGCCTCCTCGAGGTCGATCTCCAGCCGGATCATCGCGTCCTGGCCGCGCCGGGTACGCGAGCGCGGACCGCGCTGCGACGCCGTGCCGAAGAACGCGTCCATGATGTCGGAGAAGTTCCCGAAGCCGCCGGCGCCGAAGCCGCCCGCGCCACCGCCGCCCGACTGCGACAGCGGGTCGCCGCCGAGGTCGTAGACCTGCTTCTTCTGCGGGTCCGACAACACCTCGTAGGCGGCGTTGATCTCCTTGAACCGCTCCTGGGTCTTCGGGTCCGGGTTGACGTCCGGGTGCAGCTCGCGCGCGAGCCGCCGGAAGGCCTTCTTGATCTCTTCCTGCGACGCATCGCGGCGCACGCCGAGAACGGCGTAGTAGTCCGTGGCCACCTACGACTCCGCCAGGATCTGTCCGACGTACCGTGCCACCGCTCGTACCGCTCCCATCGTTCCCGGGTAATCCATGCGGGTCGGTCCGACCACGCCCAGCTTGGCGACTGCCTCGCCGCCCGAACCGTAGCCGACCGACACCACCGAAGTGGAGTTGAGTCCCTCATAGGCGTTCTCGTGACCGATGCGTACGGTCATGCCCGAATCCCCCGCCTCGCCAAGGAGCTTGAGGAGCACGACCTGCTCCTCCAGAGCCTCCAGGACGGGACGGATGGTGAGGGGAAAGTCATGTCCGAAGCGGGTGAGATTGGCGGTACCGCCGATCATCAGCCGCTCCTCGTTCTCCTCGACGAGTGTCTCCAGCAGGGTGGAGAGCACCGTCGTGACCGTGCCGCGGTCCTCGGTCTCGAAGGCGTCCGGCAGATCCTCCACCAGATGCGGCACATCCGCGAACCGGCGCCCCGCGACCCGGCTGTTGAGCCGCGCGCGTAGATCCGCCAGCGAGGCCTCCCCGAAGGGCGCCGGGCAGTCCACCATCCGCTGCTCGACCCGGCCGGTGTCCGTGATCAGCACGAGCATCAGACGGGCGGGCGCGAGCGAGAGAAGCTCCACGTGCCGCACGGTCGAGCGGGTCAGCGACGGGTACTGCACCACGGCGACCTGCCGGGTGAGCTGCGCGAGCAGCCGTACCGTCCGGGCCACCACGTCGTCGAGGTCGACGGCGCCGTCGAGGAAGTTCTGGATGGCCCGCCGCTCGGGACCGGTCATCGGCTTGACGCCGGCCAGCTTGTCGACGAACAGCCGGTAGCCCTTGTCGGTGGGGATCCGCCCGGCACTGGTGTGCGGCTGGGCGATGTATCCCTCGTCCTCCAGGGCGGCCATGTCGTTGCGGACCGTCGCCGGGGACACGCCGAGGCTGTGCCGCTCGGTGAGCGCCTTCGACCCCACCGGTTCCTCGGTGCCGACGTAGTCCTGGACGATGGCGCGCAGCACCTGGAGCCTGCGTTCACTCAGCATCGCGCGCACACCTCCAGCAGTAGTCCCCAGTCCCCTGGGCGCCTCGTCTGGCACTCTTCACATTCGAGTGCCAGCGTTCCCCGGCCCAGTGTACGGCTGTGGGGTACACCCGGGGCAAGGTCGGCCCATGGTGCGACGTCGTAGGGCTAGCGTCGCGGTATGACGGTGACTTGGGAAGAGCTGGGGTGGGAGCGGGTCGCGGCCGGGGTGGGGCGGGTGCGGCTGCCGGGCTGGGACTGCACGGCGGGGCTGGTGGTCGGGGCGGGCGCGGTACTGGTGATCGACGCGGGTTCGAGCCTGGCGGAGGGGGCGCGGCTGCGGGCCTGGGCCGAGGAGCTCGGCGGCTCCCGTGTGACCCATCTCGCGCTCACCCACCCCCACTTCGACCATGTGTTCGGGGCGGCGGCGTTCGCGGGCGCGGAGGTCTTCGGGGCGGTGGGAGCGGACACCGTGCCGGCCGAGGAGCTGCGGGCGGACGCGGTGCGCAACGGTCTCGACGAGTCGGCGGCGACGGAGGCCGCGGACACGCTCGTCCGGCCCCGGCACCTCGTCTCCGGCGAGTGGACCCTCGACCTGGGCGGCGGCCGGCAGGTCCTGCTGGCGAACGTCGGCCCCGGCCACACCGCCCACGACCTGGCGGTTCTCGTCCCCGGAACACCCGGCGGCCCCGGCGTGCCCGCCTCGCCCGAGACGGTGTTCTGCGGCGACCTCGTCGAGGAGTCCGGCGAGCCGCAGGCCGGACCCGACGCCATGCCCTCCCACTGGCCGGCCGCCCTCGACCGCCTCCTCGAACTCGGCGGCGAGGACGCGCGGTACGTGCCCGGTCACGGGGCGGTGGTGGGCGCGGCGTTCGTCCGGGCGCAGCGGGACGCGCTGGCGGCCCGTTTCGGCGTGTCGCGCTGATCGTGTCCCCCTCGGCCCGGGGCTTCTCCTATCGTCTTCCGAATGCGCCAGTACTCCGCCGACCTGACCCCTCCCTGGAAGCGGCCGAAGCCGGTCCCCGAGGTCCCGGCGGAGGCCGGGCTGGTGGTGGAGGAGCCCGGCACCGGGTTCTGCGGCGCGGTGATCCGCTGCGAGGCGGGCACGGTGACCCTGGAGGACCGCTTCGGCAAGCACCGGGTGTTCCCGCTGGAGCCGCGCGGCTTCCTGCTGGAGGGCAGGGTCGTGACCCTCGTACGGCCCCCCTCCGGCGGTCCCGTACGACCCACCCGTACCGCCTCCGGTTCGGTCGCCGTCCCCGGCGCACGCGCGCGGGTCGCCCGCGCCGGCCGTATCTACGTCGAGGGTCGGCACGACGCCGAGCTGGTCGAGAAGGTGTGGGGCGACGACCTGCGCGTCGAGGGCGTCGTCGTGGAGTACCTGGAGGGCGTGGACGACCTGCCGTCGATCGTCGCCGATTTCGCGCCGGGCCCGGACGCGAGGCTGGGCGTCCTGGTGGACCACCTCGTGCCCGGCACGAAGGAGTGGCGCATCGCGCAGGAGGTCACGAGCGAGCACGCCCTGGTCGTCGGCCACCCGTACATCGACATCTGGGAGGCCGTGAAGCCGTCCGCCGTCGGCATCGAGGCCTGGCCCCGGGTACCGCGCGGCCAGGACTGGAAGACGGGCGTGTGCCGGGCCCTGGGCTGGCCGGAGAACACCGGCGCGGTCTGGCAGGCCATCCTGAAGCGGGTGGGCTCCTACAAGGACCTCGAACCGGAACTGCTGGGCCGGGTCGAAGAACTGATCGACTTCGTCACCACCCCCTGAGCGGCGCGCCGCCCGGCCTGACCGCCGGCGTGTTCCGACAGCGGCGTGCGGCCACGGGACGGTGTCGCGGGACGCGGTCGCGGGACGCGGCCACGGGACGCGGTCGCGGGACGCGGCCACGGGACGCGGTCGCGGGACGCGGCCACGGGACGCGGTCGCGGCTCCCGGCTCACGGCCTCGCGATCAAGCGTCACGGGTCGCGCCTCGCGGCCCACGCCCAGCGCCTTGCGGCTCGCGGGTTCGGCCCACGTCTCGCGGAGCGCAGGTCGCGGCTTCCGGCTCGCGGGTCGCAGGTCGCAGGTCGCAGGTCGCAGGTCGCGGGTTGCGGCCTCCCGCTGGCGCCCCCGCGGTCTGCGGCCCACGGCACGGCTCGCGGGTTCGGCCCACGTCTCGTGGAGCGCGGCTTCCGGCTCACGCTCACGCATCGCGGCCTACCGCCAAGCGCCTCGCGGTCTGCGGCCCACGGCACGGCTCGCGGGTTCGGCCCACGTCTCGTGGAGCGCGGCTTCCGGCTCACGCTCACGCATGGCGGCCTACCGCCAAGCGCCTCGCGGTCTGCGGCCCACGGCACGGCTCGCGGGTTCGGCCCACGTCTCGTGGAGCGCGGCTTCCGGCTCACGCTCACGCATGGCGGCCTACCGCCAGCGCCTCGCGGTCCGCGGCCCACGCCTCGCGGGTCCCGAGGGACCGGGTTCCGGCTGCCGGGGCCTCCGGCCCCGGCCTCTGCTCAGTCCACCAGGTCGCGTACCACCGCGTCCGCCAGTAGCCGTCCGCGGAGGGTGAGCACGGCGCGGCCCTCGTCGTAAGGGCCGCTGTCGAGCAGCCCCTCCGCCAGGGCGCGCCGGGACGCCGCCAGGCCGTCCGGGCGCAGCAGGTCCAGCGGTACGCCCTCGCGCAGTCGCAGCTCCAGCAGGATCCGCTCCACCCGGCGGTCCTCGGCCGGCAGCAGCTCACGGCCCGCCCCCGGCGACCGTCCCGCCCCGAGCGCCGCCGCGTACGCGCCGGGGTGCTTCACGTTCCACCAGCGGACGCCGCCCACGTGCGAGTGCGCTCCCGGACCCGCGCCCCACCAGTCGGCGCCGCGCCAGTACAGCTCGTTGTGCAGGCAGCGGGCCGCCTCCGAGGTGGCCCAGTTGGACACCTCGTACCACTCGTAGCCCGCGGCCGCGAGCGTCTCCTCGGCGATCAGGTAGCGGTCGGCGTGGACGTCGTCGTCGGTCATCGGGACCTCGCCCCGGCGGATCCGGCGGGCGAGCTGGGTGCCCTCCTCGACGATCAGGGCGTACGCCGAGACGTGGTCGGGGCCGGCGCCCAGGGCCGCGTCCAGCGAGGCCCGCCAGTCGTCGTCCGACTCGCCCGGGGTGCCGTAGATCAGGTCCAGGTTGACGTGGTCGAAGCCCGCCGCGCGCGCCTCCGCCACACAGCGCTCGGGTCGGCCGGGGGTGTGCGTGCGGTCGAGCACCTTCAGCACGTGCTGCCGGGCGCTCTGCATACCGAAGGAGATCCGGTTAAAGCCGCCCCGGCGCAGCGTGGCCAGGTAGGCGGGGTCGACGGACTCCGGGTTCGCCTCGGTCGTCACCTCCGCGTCCGCCGCCAGCCCGAACTCGTCGCGGATCGCGGCCAGCATCCGTACCAGGTCGGAGGCGGGCAGCAGGGTCGGCGTGCCGCCGCCGACGAAGACCGTGCGGACCTCACGCGGATCGTCGCCGAGGACCTTGCGGGCCAGCCGGATCTCGTCGATCAGGGTGTCGGCGTAGTTCTCGCGGGAGGCGAGCACCCCGCCGGTGCCGCGCAGCTCGGTGGCGGTGTAGGTGTTGAAGTCGCAGTACCCGCAGCGGGTCGCGCAGTACGGGACGTGCAGGTAGAACCCGAGGGGGCGATCGGCGGCCCCGGCGAGCGCGTGCGCGGGGAGCGCACCGTCGTCGGGGACCGGCTCACCGTCGGGAAGTGCGGAAGGCATACCGCCCATTGTCTCGTACAGCCGCCCCGACCCTGATACCCGTCGCGCAGGGGCAGGGGCAGGGACCGGGACCGAGGACTGGGCCGGGCCGAGGACCAGGCCGGGGCCGGGGCGGGGGTCAGGTCAGCAGGTCCGCTCCCAGGGGGCGGCCAGGCCGCGCGCCCGGCAGGACGTACGCCACCGCCGAGCCCCGCGCCTCGGCGAATCCGCTCAGCTCGTCCTGAGCCGCCATCCGGCGCTGCACCCGTACGAACAGCGCGGGGTCCCGCATGAACGCGAGGAACAGCTGGCCCTGGTCGGCGGGGCCGTCGGCGTAGGAGTACCCGCGGCGGAGCATCCGGGCCCCCGAATCGAGGCGGGGGTCCACGGCCCGGAGGTGGGAGCGCGGCGGGGCGGCGTCGGCGTCCTCGGGGCCCCCGGCCGACGGGCCGCCGGTCGAGCGGCTGCGGCCGATGATCTCCTCCTGGCGGCGCACGGCGAGCCGCGCGAAGTCCTCCAGCCGCAGATGGATCCGTCGCACGACGAGGTAGGTGGCGTTGCCCGACCACACCCAGCGTTCGCACTCCTCGGGGGTGGGGTTGGCGGCCCCGTCCTCGAAGCCGAGCAGATCGCGCGGGGTGCTGTCGCCGTCGGGGGACGGCGGCAGGAAGCCGTCCTGCCGCCCGCGCGGGACCAGGGTCTCCCCGGCCAGCCGGGTCAGGGTCTCGGCGACCGCCTCCGTGGCGTCCGCCGTGTCCGCGCAGAGCTGCACCAGCACATCGCCGCCGCAGCGCTCGGGGTCGAGACGGTCACCGGTGAAGACGGGCAGCTCACGCAGGGCCGCCGGGGCCCGCAGGCCGAGAGCCGCGGGAAGGGCGGGGCCGATACCGACGGTGGCGGTGAGCCGCGCGGCGCGCGAGCCGTCCGACTCCAGCGTCTCGGCGAGTGCGTCGGTCCACGACCCGAGCACCGCCTTCAGCGCACGCGCACCCGCCGCGCCCCGCAGACCGGGGTCGAGGTCGTACGCCAGGAGCAGCACGGTGGCCTGCCGCGGTGTCGTCACCCCGGCCTGGCGCAGGCCGTGGAAGCCGGGCCCCCGGGCGTCCTCGGACGGATCGACGTCACGGGCACAGGCGGTCACGCTCAGCCCGAGCCCCGCTCCGGCGATCAGGACGCGTCGGCGGGTGGGCGCTTCGGATACGACATTCATCGCCTTCGACACGACCCGGACGATACATCCGCAAACCTGTCCTTCCGGTCTCCCCCGCCCCACCCGACACCCCCGGCCCCCTGTCGGCAGGCCCCACCGCTCCCTGTCGACAGGCCCCGGCCGGCCCCGGGCAGGCCTCGCCTGGGCCCGGCAGGCCCCGCCTGGCCCCGGCCGGCCCCGGGCAGGCCCCGACTGGTTCAGCAGACCCGGCTGGTCCCAGCCAGGCCCCGCCTGGCCCCGACCACTCCCGGGCAGGCCTGTCTGGCCCCGACCACTCCCGGGCAGGCCTGTCTGGCCCCGACTGGTCCCGGCAGACCCGGCAGACCTTCCAGACCCGGCTGGCCCCGGCCGGGTCCCGGGAGGCAGGCCGACCCACACACCGTCGGGCCGGCGCCGCTACTCCGCCTGAAGGACCAGCAGGGCGAGGTCGTCCTCCGGCGGCCGGTCGCCGAACTCGTGCACGAGGCGCCGGATCCGCTCCGCGATCAGCTCCGCGTCGAGTCCGACGCAGCCCGCCAGCGCGACGGCGAGGCCGTCCTCGTCGTCGAACTGCCGAAGGCCCGACCGGCGTTCCGTGACGCCGTCGGTGACGCACAGCAGGCTGTCGCCGGGCCGCAGCTCCAGACTGTCGCAGGTGTACGTGACGTCCTCGATGACCCCGAGCAGGGTCTGCGGACGCCCGCCCGTGGCGACCGAGCCGTCCGGCGCGAGCACCAGCGGCAGCGGGTGCCCGGCGGAGGCGAGGGTGCAGCGGACCCCTCCCTCGAAGGGGGCCAGCTCGCCGTAGAGGAGCGACAGGAAGCGGGTCTGCGGGCCGTCGCCCGGCCCGGCGGGACCCACGTACGCACGGGCGGCGGCGTCCGCGGCCTCCGTCGCGTCGTCGAGGAGGAGCTGGTTGAGCCGGTCCAGAACGTCGGCGACGCCATAGCCCTCCCGGGCCAGCAGCCGCAGCCAGGGCCGGGCGAGGCCGATGACGACGGCCGCCTCCGGCCCCTTGCCCTGCACATCGCCCACCGCGAAGCACCAGCGGCCGTCGCCCGCCGGGAACAGGTCGTAGAAGTCGCCGCTCGGGCCGCCCTGCTCGCGCGGCTCGTAGACGAGGGCGCTGCGCACCCCGGGGATCTCAGCGACCGCGCCGGGCAGCAGCCCCCGCTGGAGGACGGCGCTGATGGTGGCCTGACGCGCGTACTGACGGGCCGCTCCGATGGCGAGCGCCACCCGGCGGCCGAGGTCCTCGACGAGCCCGGTGACCTCGTCGGCGAAGGCCGGCAGCCCCGCCTGCCCGATGACCAGGGTGCCGAGCGGCCGCCCGCCGGCGATCAGCCGGTAGGCGAGGGCCGTGCCGTGCGGGCCGAGCGCCGCGCCGGGCCAGGGAAAGGGCTCGGGCCCCGAGCTGGGGCCGCCGTCGGGCGGACACGGCGGATCCTTCTCCAGGGCCCGGCGCAGCTCCTCCACCCGGTTCTCGCAGCCGTGCCAGACCCGGGCCAGCCGCGGCCCGGGCCCGCCCGCCCACTCCCCCCGTGCGCTCACCTCGTCCTCGAGCCACACCGCGCACCAGTCGGCGAGCCGCGGCACGAGCAGCTGTCCGGTCAGCGCGGCCACCAGGTCCTCGTCGAGCTGCCCGGCGAGCAGGTCGGACGCCTCGGCGAGAAAGGACAGGGCCCCGCGGTTGAGCCAGTCCCGGTCCCGCGACCCGACCGGCTGCGGGACCGGGGCCAGCGCCTCCAGCAGACCCGGGCCGGCGTCGAGCGGGTGCTCGGGGTGGGCGGTGAGCCCGGCGGGGCTGAAGCAGCCGAGGTGTGCCGAGCGGCCGGACGCCTCGTGCCCGTGGCCTGGGTGCGGGGGGTCGCCCTGGCCGGGGAGGCCCGCGTCCTGGGGCTCGGCGGCGGTCGGCAGCAGCCGGGCCCAGACCGTCTTCGTCCCCCTGCGGTACGTCACCCCCCAGGCGTCGGCCAGCGCGGCGACCAGGCGCAGACCCCGGCCGTACTCCGCCGTCCCGTACGGCGGCGGTTCGGCGGTGCCGTCGCGCGGGGCCCGGGAGGGGTGGTGGTCGGATACCTCGACGACGACCGCGCGACAGCCGCCGGGATACTCCGGACACCCGGCGCGGTCGGTCCGTTCGGGTCGGTCGAGTCGGTCAGGTCGGCCGGACGGGTGAGGTCGTTCGGCTCGCTCGACTCGCTCGGCCCGCTCATCGAACTCGGGCCGTCCGATGTGGTCGGGCCGTCCGACACGCTCGGGCCGTCCGCCGCGTTCGGGATCCTCTTCCAGACGGCAGGACAGCTCGACGTCCGTGCCGGCGTGGACGACGGCGTTCGTGACGAGTTCGCTGACGACGAGCGTGGTGTCGTGGGCGAGGCGCTCGCCGGGGCCGTCGGCCTCCTCGGCGCCGAGCAGGCCCAGACCGGACCACTCCTTCAGCGCGGCCCGCACCAGCTCGCGGGCGGCCCCGGGCGCGAGGGGGCCGCCGTTCAGGGTCGCGCGCAGCTGCGGGAGCGCGACCGAGTGCGTACTCGGGTGCGCGGGCGCGCCCGGGGCACGGGACGCGGTCTCCCGTTGCGTCGGAATGGCCCCCATGCGCAGCTCCCCGGGCGGTTCGGATGCCCCCAGGGTGACAGACCGATCCCGGCCATGAGCGCTGGGTTACCGAAGTGCGCCGTCCTGAGCGAGAACCGTGCTACGCGGTTGTCCGTGTGTGCTCGATGAAGCGCGGTTGAGGGGCGGAATCCGAGCATTCGGACTCCGCCCCGTTCGCGCGCCGACGCGCCGTGTCCCGCGCCGTCGCGCCCCCGCGCTCCCGTGCTACGCCTCGCGCGATCCGGCGTACATCTCCTCGATGAGGTGCTTGTACTCCCGCTCCACGACCGGCCGCTTCAGCTTCAGGCTCGGCGTGATCTCGCCGTGCTCGACGTCCAGGTCCCGGGGCAGCAGGCGGAACTTCTTGATGGTCTGCCAGCGCTGGAGACCCTCGTTGAGCTGCTTGACGTAGCCGTCGATCAGCTCCACGGTGACGGGCGCGGCGACGACCTCCGCGTACGACTTTCCGGCCAGCCCGTTGTCCTTCGCCCAGTCGAGGAGCGACACCTCGTCGAGGGCGATGAGCGCCGTGCAGAAGTTACGGTCGGCGCCGTGCACGAGGATGTTGGAGACGTACGGGCACACCGCCTTGAACTGTCCCTCGACCTCGGCGGGCGCGATGTACTTGCCGCCGGACGTTTTGATGAGGTCCTTCTTGCGGTCCGTGATGCGCAGGTACCCGTCGGGCGACAGCTCGCCGATGTCACCCGTGTGGAACCAGCCGTCGGCCTCCAGGACCTCGGCGGTCTTCTCCGGGAGCCCGTGGTAGCCCTCCATGATGCCGGGGCCGCGCAGCAGGATCTCGCCGTCGTCGGCGATCCGCACCTCCGTACCGGGCAGCGGCTTGCCGACCGTGCCGGTGCGGTAGGCCTCACCGGGGTTCACGAAGGAGGCCGCGGAGGACTCCGTCAGGCCGTAGCCCTCCAGGATGTGGATGCCGGCACCGGCGAAGAAGTAGCCGATCTCCGGGGCGAGCGCCGCCGACCCGGAGACACACGCGCGCAGGTTGCCGCCGAAGGCCTCGCGGATCTTGGCGTAGACGAGCGCGTCGGCGACCTTGTGCTTGGCGCCGAGTCCGAAGGGGACGGCGGCGGTGCCGGTGCGCCGGAAGTTGTCCTGGGCGGCCTTGGCGTACTCGCGGGAGACCCCGGCGGCCCACTGGAAGATCTTGAACTTGGCCCCGCCGCCCGCGCGGGCCTTGGCGGCGACCCCGTTGTAGACCTTCTCGAAGATGCGCGGCACGGCGGCCATGTACGTCGGCTGGACGACCGGCAGGTTCTCGATGATCTTGTCGACGCGGCCGTCGACCGCGGTGACGTGCCCGACCTCGATCTGGCCCGAGGTGAGGACCTTGCCGAAGACGTGCGCCAGCGGCAGCCACAGGTACTGCACGTCGTCCGGGCCGACCAGGCCGGTCGCGGCGATCGCCTTCGCCATGTACGACCAGTTGTCGTGCGGCAGCCGGACACCCTTGGGCCGGCCGGTGGTGCCGGAGGTGTAGATGAGGGTGGCGAGCTGGTCCTTCGTGATGGCGCCGACCCGCTCCTTGATCAGCTGGGCTTCCTTCTCCAGCCGGGCCGCGCCGCGCCTCTCCAGCTCGTCGAGGGTGAGGATCCAGTCGGCGGTCTCCACGCCGGCCGGGTCGATCACGACCACATGGGTGAGGGCGGGCAGTTCGGCGCGCTTCTCGACGGCCTTGGCGAGCTGGGCCGCGTCCTCGGCGATCAGCACCTTGGACTCGGAGTCGGCCAGGATGAACGCCGACTCGTCGGCGTTGGTCTGCGGGTACACCGTGGTCGTGGCGGCCCCGGCGCACATGATGCCGAGGTCGGCGAGGATCCACTCGAGCCGGGTGGAGGCGGCGAGCGCGACGCGCTCCTCGGCCCGCACGCCCAGCTCGATCAGGCCGGCCGCGATCGCGTAGACGCGTTCGGCGGCCTGCGCCCAGGTCAGCGACTTCCAGTCGTCGGGGCCCTCCCCGGCCGCGGCCGGCACCGGGTACCGGTAGGCCTCGGCGTCGGGCGTGGCCGACACGCGCTCCAGGAAGAGGCCCGCGACGGACGGCGGACGGTTCTCGATCAGTGTCTGTGTGTCGCTCACGACATCCTCCGGGCCCGCGACGATGCGGCTGGCTCATTGCGGCGTCGTACGACGACGCGGCGGTTGTTGACAGCGGCGGCTGTTGACGGCGGCTGTTGTTTAACTCACGAGTAACTACCGAGCAGGGATCAGAGTAGAGGGCGACTGGCCAGCACGTAAGGGGCCCCGGGCAGTCACTTTCTCCTGAATAGAGCCACAGGGCCCGCCGCGCTGTCGCGCGACGGGCCCTGAAAACCGGCGTGGATCGTGACTATTTCTTGCCCTTGCCCGATCCCGCGTTCTCGTCACTGCTCAGGACGGCGATGAAGGCTTCCTGCGGAACCTCCACGGAACCCACCATCTTCATCCGCTTCTTGCCTTCCTTCTGCTTCTCCAGCAGCTTCCGCTTACGGGAGATGTCACCGCCGTAGCACTTGGCGAGGACGTCCTTGCGGATGGCGCGGATGGTCTCGCGGGCGATGACCCGGGAGCCGATGGCCGCCTGGATGGGCACCTCGAAGGCCTGCCGCGGGATGAGCTCGCGCAGCTTGGCGACCAGCCGTACGCCGTACGCGTAGGCCGCGTCCTTGTGGGTGACGGCCGAGAACGCGTCCACCTTGTCCCCGTGCAGCAGGATGTCGACCTTGACCAGGCTGGAGGCCTGCTCGCCGGTGGGCTCGTAGTCCAGCGAGGCGTAGCCGCGGGTCTTGGACTTCAGCTGGTCGAAGAAGTCGAAGACGATCTCCGCGAGCGGCAGCGTGTAGCGGATCTCGACCCGGTCCTCGGAGAGGTAGTCCATGCCCAGCAGGGTGCCGCGCCGGGTCTGGCACAGCTCCATGATCGAGCCGATGAACTCGGAGGGCGCGAGGATCGTGGCGCGTACGACGGGCTCGTACACCTCGTCGATCTTCCCCTCGGGGAACTCGCTCGGGTTGGTGACCGTGTGCTCGGAGCGGTCCTCCATGACCACGCGGTAGACCACGTTCGGTGCGGTGGCGATGAGGTCGAGCCCGAACTCCCGCTCCAGCCGCTCACGGATCACGTCGAGGTGCAGCAGGCCCAGGAAGCCGACGCGGAAACCGAAGCCGAGGGCGGCGGAGGTCTCCGGCTCGTAGACGAGCGCGGCATCGTTGAGCTGGAGCTTGTCGAGGGCGTCGCGCAGCTCGGGGTAGTCGGAGCCGTCCAGCGGATACAGACCCGAGAAGACCATCGGCCTCGGGTCCTTGTAACCGCCGAGAGCCTCCGTGGCCCCCTTGTGCAGGGTGGTGATCGTGTCACCGACCTTGGACTGGCGGACGTCCTTCACACCGGTGATCAGATAACCGACCTCACCGACGCCGAGGCCGTCGGCCGACTTCATCTCCGGGGCCGAGACGCCGATCTCCAGCAGCTCGTGCGTCGCACCGGTGGACATCATGCGGATCCGCTCACGCTTGTTGAGCTGACCGTCGATGACACGCACGTACGTCACGACACCGCGGTAGGAGTCGTACACCGAGTCGAAGATCATGGCGCGCGCGGGGGCGTCCTGGACGCCGACCGGCGCGGGCACGTCGGCCACGACGCGGTCCAGCAGCGCCTCGACGCCCAGACCGGTCTTGGCGGAGACCTTGAGCACGTCCTCCGGGTCGCAGCCGATGAGGTTCGCGAGCTCCTCGGAGAACTTCTCGGGCTGGGCGGCCGGCAGGTCGATCTTGTTCAGTACGGGGATGATCTTGAGGTCGTTCTCCATCGCCAGGTAGAGGTTGGCGAGAGTCTGGGCCTCGATGCCCTGGGCGGCGTCGACCAGGAGGACGGTCCCCTCACAGGCGGCCAGCGACCGGGACACCTCGTACGTGAAGTCCACGTGCCCGGGGGTGTCGATCATGTTGAGGATGTGGGTCCTGCCCGGATCCTCGGTCGGGGCCCAGGGCAGCCGGACCGCCTGGGACTTGATCGTGATGCCGCGCTCACGCTCGATGTCCATGCGGTCGAGGTACTGGGCACGCATCTGCCGCTGATCGACCACTCCGGTCAGCTGGAGCATGCGGTCGGCGAGCGTGGACTTGCCGTGGTCGATGTGCGCGATGATGCAGAAATTGCGGATCAGAGCCGGGTCGGTACGGCTCGGCTCAGGCACATTGTTAGGGGTCGCGGGCACGCAGGGTCCTGTCTCTTGAGGCGCCTTGTGCCTCGGGTCGGATCGATACGTAGGCTCCATGGTCCCACGGGTGGCGACCGGGAGCCGGTTTGGGCCACTCGGGGAGCCACTGGTAGTCTGGGCAGCTGTGTCTCTTGCCCTCTCAGCACGAGGCACCTCGGAAAGACACAATCACTGGCACGGAGCCCGAGCGGCGCCGTGCCTGAACCTGAAAAGGCTCATTCGTGGCGAACATCAAGTCCCAGATCAAGCGGATCAAGACCAACGAGAAGGCTCGGCTGCGCAACAAGGCCGTCAAGTCCTCCCTGAAGACCGCGATCCGCAAGGCCCGTGAGGCTGCTGCCGCGGGTGACGTCGAGAAGGCCACCGAGTACCAGCGCGCTGCCGCGCGTCAGCTCGACAAGGCCGTCTCGAAGGGCGTCATCCACAAGAACCAGGCCGCCAACAAGAAGTCGGCGCTTGCTTCCAAGGTCGAGACCCTCAAGGGCTGAACCCCTTATCTGATCTGATCGCCGGAGGGACCCAGAGCGGGCCCTCTCATCCGCTCCCGTCCGGCACCCCGAGCCTGTACGCGGCCTGCGTTCGCCACGCGGGTACGGGCTCACCAGCTTGAACAGCTCCACCCGAAGGCCCCGAGCCTCGCCCTCCCCAGGGCACGGCCCGGGGCCTTCGGCATGTCCCGACGGTCGATGGGTCGGGGCGTGGGGGTCGATGGGGTCGTTGGGGTCGTTGGGGTCGATGGTCGGCGGGAGAACGGGGGGTGGTCGGCCGGAGGTCGGCGGGAGAACGGGGGGTGGTCGGCCGGAGGTCGGCGGGAGAACGGGGGGTGGTCGGCCGGAGGTCGGGGGAAGTCGCCGGGAGGCCGGGGGCCTCCCGGGGCCGGGGCTGCCGGGAGGCCCGGAAGCCCGGAAGCCCGGAGGCCCGGAGGCCCGGAGGCCTGGGCGTCACGACCAGAAGTCGTTGCTCGCGTCGATGTCCTCGACGCACTCGTCGAGATCGCTGATCTTCTCGCCGACGATGCGGAAGACAATGCCCCCGCTCTCGTCCATGTGCTTGCCGTTGCGGTCGGCGCTGATCCGGTGGAGGGAGACGGCGTGTCCACGGCCGTCGACCAGGACGGTGTGCAGATCGACGCGCAACGACCCGCCCGTCTCCGAGAACAGCCTGCCGTACATGTCCATGACCGCGTCGAGGCCCTTGAAGTCCCCGGCCAGCATGTGGGAACCGGGCACGTGGTGCGTACAGTCCCCCGTCATCATCCCGCGCAGGGTGTCCATGTCCCCGCGGGTGAACGCCTCGTATCCCTTGCGGACGAGCGCAGCGTGCGGGTGTTCAGCCATCTCGATCGCCACCTTTCGCATCCCTTGGCGATGTGCGGCCGGTACCCCCGATTCTCCTCCCCGGCCGAGGAAAGGCCACTGGATCACGCCGGTGCCACCGGGGCCGAACGGCGCCGGTGACACCAGGGCCGAACGACTACCCGCGGCCCCCGGACCGCGCCGCCCGCACGATCGCCACGACGGCCTTCTCGAGGGCGTACTCCGGGTCGTCACCGCCGCCCTTCACTCCCGCGTCCGCCTCGGCGACGGCCCGCAGCGCGGCGGCCACACCGTCCGGCGTCCAGCCCCGCATCTGCTGGCGCACCCGGTCGATCTTCCACGGCGGCATGCCCAGTTCCCGCGCGAGATCGGCCGGCCGGCCACCACGCGCCGAGGACAGCTTGCCGATGGCCCGGACCCCCTGGGCCAGCGCGCTGGTGATCAGCACCGGCGCGACCCCGGTCGCGAGCGACCAGCGCAACGCCTCCAGCGCCTCTGCCGCCCGCCCCTCCACCGCCCGGTCCGCGACGGTGAAGCTCGAGGCCTCGGCCCTCCCGGTGTAGTACCGCCCGACGACGGCCTCGTCGATGGTCCCCTCGACGTCGGCGACCAGCTGGGACACGGCCGAGGCCAGCTCCCGCAGATCGCTGCCGATGGCGTCGACCAGCGCCTGGCACGCCTCGGGCGTGGCCGACCGCCCGGTCGCCCGGAACTCCTGCCGCACGAAGGCCAGCCGGTCCGCCGGCTTGGTCATCTTCGGACAGGCCACCTCCCGCGCCCCCGCCTTGCGCGCGGCGTCCAGCAGCCCCTTGCCCTTGGCTCCGCCGGCGTGCAGCAGCACCAGCGTGATCTCCTCGGCGGGCGACCCCAGATACGCCTTGACGTCCTTGACGGTGTCGGCGGACAGATCATGCGCGTTGCGGACGACCACGACCTTGCGTTCCGCGAAGAGCGAGGGGCTGGTCAGCTCGGCGAGCGTGCCGGGCTGCACCTGGTCCGGGGTCAGGTCACGCACGTCCGTGTCGGCGTCGGCGGCCCTCGCGGCGGCCACCACCTCCTGTACGGCACGGTCGAGCAGGAGGTCCTCCTGGCCCACGGCAAGCGTCACCGGGGCGAGAGGATCGTCATTCGCAGTCTTCCTGGCCATCCCCGAAAGCATCCCACGAGCCACCGACAACCCATCCCCGTCCGACCAGCCGCCGACGAGCCGCCGACGCCCCGGAAGCGAACCCCCACCGGACTACCGGCCGCCCACGAACGGACCGCCGACGGGTCACAGCGGTCCAACGGCGACCCACGGACAACCGCCGGCCGGCCACGAACGGACCGCCGAGGGTCACCGATCGCGGGCGACCCGCGTACGGACGACGGCCAGGTCACCGGTGCCCCACGGACCGGACGCCGCCGGATCCCAGCCGGACCACCGGCGGCCTCCGTACGAACCTCCGGCGGATCACCGCGGGATCACCGGCGGAGCACCGTCACGGCTGCCGGGTCACGGTCAAGGCTCCTCCCGCCAGCCCTCCCACTCCCCCGCGAACTCGTCCAGCACCGTCGCGTCGAGGCGTTCCTCCTCGTCCCGCAGCAGCACGAGCCACTGCGCGTCCTCCGCGTCGTCCTCTCCCGCCAGCGCGTCCCGGACGACCCTCGGCTCCTCGCGCACCCCGAACCGCTCCCCGAGCGCCTGGGCCACCTCCTCCGCGGCATCGCGATCGGGCAGCACCAGCACATGTCTCACATCACTCACCGCACCATTTTCCGACACGTCCAGGAGACGGTGATCCCCGGCCGTCAGGCAGGGCCCTCTCTCAGTCCCGCTCTCAGTCCCGGGCCACCCGCAGCTCCCCGCCCGGCCCGTCGGCGACCGCCAGCGCTCCGTCCCGGTCCGTGCGCAGCACCGCCGCCCCGCCCGCGCGCAGCGCCGCGACCGTGCTGGGCGCGGGATGCCCGTACGGGTTGTCCGTGCCGCACGAGATCAACGCCAGCCGTGGCGCCACGGCGCGTATGAGCTCGGGGTCCTGGTAGGCCGAGCCGTGATGGGCCACCTTGAGCACGTCCACCCCGCGCACCAGCGAAGCCGCCGGCGATCGCAACAACGCCTGCTGGGCCGGTGGTTCGAGGTCCCCGAGCAGCAGCATCTTCAGCCCGGCCGCCCGCACGAGCAGCGCCACGCTAGCGTCGTTCGGCCCCTCCGGGCGCGGCACCGGATGCGGTGGCGGCCACAGCACCTCCCAGTCGAGAGCGCCGATCCGCCGCCGCTCCCCCGCCGCGGCCCGCACCACCGGCACATGTCTCGCCGCCGCCTCCCGCCGGACGAAGTCCACCTGGTCCACCGGCTCCTCGAACCCCGTCGTCTGGATCGCGCCCACCTCCCGGCCCCGCAGCACCCCCGGCAGCCCTGCCACATGATCGGCGTGGAAGTGGGTCAGCACGACGAGCGGCACCCGGGTGATCCCGAGCTTGCGCAGACACCGGTCGACCAGCACCGGATCCGGCCCGGCGTCCACCACCACGCCCGCGCCCCCGCCCGCCGCAAGGACGGTCGCGTCGCCCTGCCCCACGTCGCACATCGCGAGCCGCCAGCCCGGGGGCGGCCAGCCCGTGAGCACCCGGGTCAGGGGCGGCGGTTGCGCCACCACGAGCAGAAGCAGCACCCCGCAGACCGCGCACAGCCACGGATGCCGCGACAGCCGCCGCCCCAGCAGCACCACCCCGCCCGTGGCCACGACGAGCAGGAGCGCACCGCCCCAGCTCCCCGGCCAGTCCACTCCGCCGCCGGGCAGCGCCGCCCCCGTCCGCGCCACACCCGCGATCCACTCGGCCGGCCAACGCGCGCACCACGCCAGAGCCTCGGCCACCGGCATCGCCACGGGAGCGGTCACCAGCACCGCGAAACCCAGCACCGTCGCCGGCGCGACCGCGAACTCCACCAGCAGGTTGCAGGGCACCGCCACCAGACTCACCCGGGCCGACAGCACCGCCACGACCGGCGCGCACAGCGCCTGCGCGGCTCCCGCCGCCGCCAGCGCCTCCGCCAGCCGCGGGGGCACCCGGCGCCGTCGCAGCGCGGCACTCCAGCGTGGCGCCAGCGTCAGCAGGGCGCCGGTGGCCAGGACGGACAGCAGGAACCCGTAACTCCGGGCCAGCCAGGGGTCGTACAGCACCAGCAGCAGCACCGCCGTCGCCAGCGCCGGGATCAGGGACCGCCGTCGGCCGGTCGCCAGCGCGAGGAGCACGATCGCTCCGCAGGCCGCCGCGCGCAGCACGCTCGGGTCGGGCCTGCACACCACCACGAAGCCGAGCGTGAGCGCGCCGCCGAGCAGCGCGGTCGCCCGGAGCGGGACGCCGAGGCGAGGTGCCAGGCCGCGCCGCTCGACATGCTGGGCCAACCCCGGCGGGCCGAGGAGCAGGGCGAGGATGATCGTGAGGTTGCTCCCGGAGACGGCGAGCGTGTGCGCCAGGTCCGTCGCCTTGAACGCCTCGTCCAGTTCGGGCGTGATCCGCGAGGTGTCCCCGACGACCAGCCCCGGCAGCAGCGCCCTCGCGTCCGCCGGGAGTCCGTCGGTGGCCGCCCGCAGCCCGGCCCGCAACCGCCCCGCCAGTCGCTGCGCGCCCGAGGGCTCCCGCACCACCGACGGCACCGCGCCGCCCCGCACCCGCAGCACGGCCGCGAACCGGTCCGCTCCGGCGAGCGCGGGCACCAGCCGCCCGGTCACCCGCACCCGCGTGGACGGCAACAGCCCCAGCCACGAACCCCCGGACCGCACCCCGTGTCCCGGCACGCCCCCGGCCCCGACCCGGCCGCCGGCTTCCGCGGGCACATCCCCGAACACCCGCTGACCCGACACCTGACGGCCTGGCACCTCACGGCCGGGCACCTCACGGCCGGGCACCTGACGGCTGGAGATCTGACGGCTGGAGATCTGATGACCCGGCGCTCGGTGGCCCGCCGCGTCGCGGACCGGCCCCTGACCGCCCTCGGGAATCACCCGTGTACGCTCCACGCCCCGGCGCCACCTGGCGTCCACCACCAGCAGCACCGGCGCCCGCGTCGTCACGGCCGTCCGGGCCGTCCGGGGCGTTCCCTCGACGCCGCGTACCTCGGCACCGCCCGCCTCGACGCCGCGTACCTCGGCGTTGATCAGGACGGAGTCCGGGGTCACATGGTCCCCTCTGATCCGGGGCCGGGCCGGTCGTGGGTCGGAGGTGATCTCGATCTCGGCGGTGACGGTCGCGTACTCCCGCGCCAGCTCCGGCACCGGCCCCCGGCGCAGATCGGCCCCGTGCAGCCCGGCCGACGCCGCGGCCGCGCCCACGCAGAGCAACGAAGCGGCGACGGTGACCCGGGTCCACACACCTCGACCGGCGACAGCCCCGGCTCCCGGACCGCCTCCCGCCGCACGCCGCCGCCGCACGATCAGCAGGACACCGGCGGTCAGCAGGCAGACGGCCACGACGCCACCCACCACCGCCGAAGACGCGTCCAGCGTCAGCGCCGCCGTCGCCCAGGCCGCCAGCGCGGGTGGGACGAGCCGTAGATCCGCCGGCCCTTCCTGACGCGGATGGGCGTCACCCAGCCGCTTCCCGGAGGCCACGTGCACGGCCCGGCGGCCGGCGGCCCCGGCTCCCCGCCCCGCTCCCTCACCGGGACCCCCTCCCTCCCCGGCTCCCACTTCCGCTTCGCGACCCGCTCCCGCTGCGGCTCGACCACCTCCGGCCTCGGCCTCTCCGCGCTTCATGGCCGCACGAGATTCCGCAGGTCGGCGAAGCGTCGCTCGCCGATTCCGTTGACCTCGCGCAGTTCGTCCACCGACCGGAAACCGCCGTGCTGGGCCCGGTAGTCGATGATGTGCTGCGCCAGCACGGGCCCCACGCCGGGAAGCGTGTCGAACTGCTCCACGGTGGCCGTGTTGAGGGAGACGGGGACCGGGGGCCCGGCTCCCATGACGGCACCGGTGGAACCCGCCGAGGACGGCCCCGCACCCGTCGTTCCCCCGGCCCCGGCCGGCGGGGCGGGGCCACCGACGACGATCTGCTCCCCGTCCATGAGGAAGCGCGCTCGATTGAGACCGTCGGTGTCGGTGCCCGGCCGCACACCGCCGGCCGCGCCCAGTGCGTCCACGACCCGTGAACCGGCCGGAAGCCGGTGGATGCCGGGGTTCCGCACCTTGCCGCTGACGTCCACCACGATCTCGGCCCCGGCCGTGCTCCCGGCGCCCGCCGGGTCTGCGGAAGGGGCGGGCCCGGCAGCCGAGTTCAGCTCCCCGGCCTCGTAGGGGGCGGCGGCGCGCACCACTTCCGGAGCCCGCACCGGCTGGGCCCTGCCCACCCAGAAGTGCTGCACGGCGAAGGCAGCGGCGACGACGAGCAGCACCGAGAGCGCGAGGACGCTCCTGCGTTCCAGCCCACAGCGTGCCAGCAGCCACACCGGCATCCGCTCCCGCAGCGCGAGCCCCACCCGCTCCTGCCAGGGCCCGACGACACGAGCAGCACTCCCCTCGCGCCTCTCGCCGCCCGCGGCATCGCCCTTGACGCCGCCGACGACATCGGCCTCGCCATCAACGGCGACGGCGTACTGCACAACCTCGCCGCCCCCCGTACCCGCCTGCCCCGTACCGGACCTCCTCCGGACACCCGGCGGCCCGATCCCCATCTCGCCCTGTTCCTGGGGCCGTTCCGTGAACAGTGCCTTCGCCCGGCGGCGGATCTCCTCCGCCGAGGCCTGCCGATGTCCGGTCCGGCCGCCGCCAGGCGGACGAGGACGAGGACGATGGGATCGGCCGTCGGAGCCGGGGCCCCGGCCGGGGCCGCTGGTCGCGTTCGGGCTGCGTGGACGTGATCGAAGTGCCATGCGACGAGGATCGGACACTTCGCCACACCGCGATGATCTTGCTCAGTTTCCGTGGAAGAAGGCCCGGTTGTGGACAACTCCGCCACTCACACGAGTGAGCCGAGTCCTCAGCGGGGGGAGACCACGACCCCCAGCAGCCCCGGCCCGGTGTGCGCCCCGATGACCGCGCCGACCTCGCTCACATGCAGGTCGGCGAGTCCGGGCACGCGGGCCCGCAGACGGTCGGCGAGGGCGGACGCCCGGTCGGGGGCGGCGAGATGGTGCACGGCGATGTCGACCGGCGCGCTGCCAGCCCGGTCGGCCCCGAGTTCCTCCAGACGCGCGATCGCCTTCGACGCCGTCCGCACCTTCTCCAGAAGGTCGATGCACCCGTCGTTCAGCTGGAGCAGCGGCTTCACCGCGAGCGCGGACCCCAACAGGGCCTGGGCGGCGCCGATACGGCCGCCGCGGCGCAGATACTCCAGGGTGTCGACGTAGAAGTAGGCGGCGGTGCCGGCGGCCCGTTTCTCCGCCGCGGTGACCGCCTCGTCGACCGTGCCGCCGGCCTCCGCGACCTCCGCCGCCGCGAGCGCGCAGAAGCCGAGCGCCATCGCGACCATCCCGGTGTCCACCACCCGGACCGGCACCGGCGCCTCACGCGCGGCGACGACCGCCGCGTCGTAGGTACCGGACAGTTCCGCGGAGAGGTGGAGGGAGACGATGCCGGTGGCACCGGAGTCGGCGATCCTGCGATACGTCTCGGCGAAGAGCCGGGGGCTGGGACGCGAGGTGGTGACGGACCGTCGCTTCTGCAGGGCCTGGGCGAGCGAACGGGTCGAGATCTCGTTGCCCTCTTCAAGAGCCTGGTCGCCGAGGACGACGGTCAGGGGCACCGAGGTGATGCCGTGACGCTCCATCGTCCGCTGCGGCAGGTAGGCCGTTGAATCCGTGACGATCGCGACATGGCGGGACATGACCTGGAGGTTACCTGGCGTAGCCCCCGCGCGGCAGCCCGGCCCCTCACAGCTGGACCGCCCTTGACCGAATCAAGTACCCGTCCGACCGCCGGTGATCCAAGGCCGCGTCACCAGGCTCGGACCGCCGCCCCGGAGGGCGGGATTCCACCCCGTGCTCAGGTTCCGCTCCGGGTAGTGCTCTCGGTGGCTCAGGTGGTGCTCTCGGGGCGCGGCTTCTTCTGCCACGGGTAGGCGGGGCGCGGTCCCGGCGGGGTGATGGCGGGCCGGGTCGGATCCTGCCCGGTGCTCGCGCCGGGGGTCTCCGGCCAGGTCTGTCCCGCCGTCGCGCCGTCGGCGACCGGCGCCTCGGGCCACGGGGGCGGCGGTGTCTGCGGGGTGGAGTCCGATGTGGTCCAGTGCCGCAGCGCACCGGCCTCGACGTCGATCTGGGCGCTGAGGGAGTCGAGGTCGTCGTCCGCGAATCGGCGGGCACGGTCACGGGCCGCCCAGCGCAGCGAGTCGGCCGATCCCGCGACCCGCTCGGTGCGCTCCCGCAGGGAGGGCAGCCGGGCGGCGAGTGCGGCCCGGTCCGGTTCGGACTCCAGACGCTTGAGTTCGCTGTCCAGCTCGTGTCCGTGCGCGCTGAGCCTGTGGAACAGGGCGAGGGACTCCTTGAGGGACTCGTCTTCGGTGGCGCCCGCGTGCAGCGCGTCCTGGGTGGCCCGCATCGACGTGCGCAGCTTGAGCCTGAGCTGCGCGATCTCGCCGGCCGGTCCGAACTGGGTGAAGGACTTGGCGCGCAGGGTGTGGTCCTCGACCGTGCGGCGGGCGTGGTCGATGGTGCGGTCGACGCCCCGCTTGGCGGCGCCGATCACCTTCACCGTGGCGTAGGCGCCCAGTGCCAGAAAGAGCACGAAGAGCAGGGCGACGACTGCGATCACTGCTTCCACGAGCTCCTCCTCCGGACTGCCACGACACATCCGGCGCCACATCGGGCACGCCGCACTTCAAACGGTAAACGAGACGGGCAGGCTCGGAGTTCCACAAGAACCCCGAACCTGCCCGTAGGGGACTACCCGGAGCCGCACCCACCGGCCCAAGGGACCAGGCCCCGCCCCGTCACACCCACGCGCAGCTCACACCCACGCGCAGCTCACACCCACGCGCAGCTCACACCTACGCGCAGCTCCCGCTCCCGCGCAGCTCCCGCACGCCGGCGCTCACACTCACGCCGGAACGATGTTCACCAGCTTCGGCGCCCGCACGACGACCTTGCGGATACCGGCCCCGCCCAGCGCCTTCACGACGGCCTCGTCGGCCAGCGCCACCTTCTCCAGCTCCTCGTCGGAGATCGCCGGGGAGACTTCCAGGCGGGCCTTGACCTTGCCCTTGATCTGCACGACGCAGGTCACGCTCTCGTCCACCACGTACGCGGGGTCGGCGACCGGCAGGTCCCGGTGGACGACCGAGTCGGTGTGGCCCAGCCGGCGCCACAGCTCCTCGGCGATGTGCGGGGCCAGCGGCGCGACCAGCAGCACCAGAGCCTCGGCGACGGAGCGCGACACCGCGCCGCCCGCCTTGGTCAGGTGGTTGTTCAGCTCGGTGATCTTGGCGATGGCCGTGTTGAAGCGCAGGCCCTCCAGGTCCTGGCGGATCCCGTCGATCGCCTTGTGCAGGGCCCGCAGGGTGTCCTCGTCGGGCTCGGCGTCGACGACGCTCAGTTCGCCGGTGCTCTCGTCGACGACGTTGCGCCACAGCCGCTGGAGCAGCCGGTACTGGCCCACCACCGCGCGCGTGTCCCACGGCCGGGACACGTCCAGCGGGCCCATCGCCATCTCGTACAGGCGCAGCGTGTCGGCGCCGTACTCGGCGCAGATCTCGTCCGGAGTGACCGCGTTCTTCAGGGACTTGCCCATCTTGCCCAGCAGGCGGCTGACCTTCTCGCCCTGGTAGAAGTACGCGTCGCCGCGCTCCTCCACCTCGGCGGCCGGCACCGGGAAGCCGCGGCTGTCGCGGTAGACGTAGGCCTGGATCATGCCCTGGTTGAACAGCTTGTGGAACGGCTCCGCGGAGGAGACGTGCCCCAGGTCGAACAGGACCTTGGACCAGAAGCGCGCGTACAGCAGGTGCAGCACGGCGTGTTCGGCGCCGCCGACGTACAGGTCGACACCGCCGTGCGGCTGCCCCTCGCGCGGGCCCATCCAGTACTGCTCGATCTCGGGGTCGACCAGCTTCTCGCTGTTGTGCGGGTCCAGGTAGCGCAGCTCGTACCAGCAGGAACCGGCCCAGTTGGGCATGGTGTTGGTCTCGCGGCGGTACTTGCGCGGACCGTTGCCGTCGCCCAGGTCCAGGGTGACGTTCACCCAGTCCTCGTTGCGCGACAGCGGCGTCTCCGGGGACGTGTTCGCGTCGTCCGGGTCGAAGGTGCGCGGCGAGTAGTCCTCGACCTCCGGCAGCTCCAGCGGCAGCATCGACTCGGGCAGCGCGTGCGCGACGCCGTCCTCGTCGTAGACGATCGGGAAGGGCTCGCCCCAGTAGCGCTGCCGGCTGAACAGCCAGTCGCGCAGCCGGAAGTTGACGGTGCCCTGGCCGATGCCCTTGCGCGCCAGCCACTCGGTGATGCGCGCCTTGGCGTCGACGACGCCCAGGCCGTCCAGCGAGATGTCGTCGTTGGACGAGTTGATGATCTTCGCGTCGTACGACCCGAAGGCGTTCTCCCAGGTCGACGTGTCGGTGCCCCGGCCGTCGGTCGGCTCGACGATGCAGTGGATCGGCAGCTCGAAGGCGCGCGCGAACTCGAAGTCGCGCTGGTCGCCCGCCGGGACGGCCATGATCGCGCCGGTGCCGTAGCCCATCAGCACGTAGTCGGCGATGAAGACGGGGACGCGCTCGCCGTTGACCGGGTTCGTCGCGTACACACCGGTGAAGACGCCGGTCTTGTCCTTGGCCTCGGCCTGGCGCTCGACGTCGGACTTCGACGCGGCCTGCGCCCGGTAGGCGGCGACGGCCGCGGCCGGGGTGGCGTGACCACCGGTCCAGACGTCGTGGGTGCCCTCCGGCCAGGCGTCCGGGGTGAACCGGTCGACCAGCGGGTGCTCGGGCGCCAGGACCATGTAGGTCGCGCCGAACAGGGTGTCCGGGCGCGTGGTGAAGACCGTGATCCGCTCGCCGTCCACGGGGAAGTCGACGCGGGCGCCCTCGGAGCGGCCGATCCAGTTGCGCTGCTGGAGCTTGATGGCCTCGGGCCAGTCCAGCGCGTCCAGGTCGTCCAGCAGGCGGTCCGCGTAGGCCGTGATGCGCATGTTCCACTGGCGCAGCTTGGCCTTGAAGACGGGGAAGTTGCCGCGCTCGGAACGGCCGTCGGCGGTGACCTCCTCGTTGGCCAGCACGGTGCCCAGACCGGGGCACCAGTTGACCGGGGCGTCGGAGGCGTAGGCCAGGCGGTACTCGCTCAGGACGTCGGCGCGCTCGGCGGCGGTCAGCTCGCCCCAGGACCGGTCGCCGGGCACACCGCGCTCACCGGACTCGAACTGGGCGACCAGTTCGGCGATCGGACGGGCCCGGTCGGCCTCGGTGTCGTACCAGGAGTTGAAGATCTGGAGGAAGATCCACTGGGTCCACTTGTAGTAGTCCGGGTCGATCGTGGCGAACGACCGGCGCTTGTCGTGGCCCAGACCCAGTCGGCGCAGCTGGGACTTCATGTTGTTGATGGCGGCCTCGGTGGTGATCCGAGGGTGCTCGCCGGTCTGCACGGCGTGCTGCTCGGCGGGCAGGCCGAAGGCGTCGAAGCCCAGCGTGTGCAGGACGTTGTGACCCGTCATGCGCTGGAAGCGCGCGAAGACGTCGGTCGCGATGTAGCCGAGGGGGTGGCCGACGTGCAGGCCCGCACCGGAGGGGTACGGGAACATGTCCATGATGAACTTCTTGGGGCGGGCCACCAGCTCGGGGTCACCGGCCAGGTCACCCTTCGGGTTCGGTGCTGCGTACGTACCCTCGGCGTCCCAGAAGTCCTGCCAGCGCGCCTCGATCTCGGCGGCCATGGCTGCCGTGTAGCGGTGCGGCGCGGCCTCCGCCGGTGCGGCGGCGGCAGCGGGGTTCGTCTCGCTCATGGTCCTCAAAGCTCCATCGATCGTCTCTGCCAGCGGGTTGTCGTCCAGGAAACGAAAAATCCCCTCGCACAGGAGGGGACGCCGCGCCGATTCCGAACCGTCCGTTCACCGGCGGTCGGGACTGATCAGCGCGGCCCACTAAGCAGAAGGCGTACAGCACACATGGCGTTAGGGTACCGCAGGCCTTGAGCAAGCCGCGCCGATCGTACGTATGCATGGTCGCGACAACGTTGGTGCGACCAGGATGGCGAGGCCGGAACTGAACCAAGGTCAATGGTTACTTCGCGTAACAGCAGCTAAGGGACATCACAACAGTCACATTGTCGTTTGATAACAGCGCAATAACTCAAACCTCGTACCCATCGGTATGGAGCCACTTAGAGTTCGGCAGCGGGACCGCTTTCCCGAAACTGCTCGGAGTTGCCCCCATGAACCCTCGTTCTAGTAACAGCTCGCTTCCCAAGCCCGGCCGGTCGGCCTACGGGGTGGCGACAGCTGTCGTCCTGGTCCTCATACCCGTGGTCGTGCTGGTCGGCGGCGACCAGTTCCAGGCATTCCTCAACTTCGGTGCGGGCGTGCTGTCACTGGTATGCCTCACCTGCTCGGTCATCTGGGGCCTCGTCGCCCAGGACCGGCTCATCCTCAACACGCGTCAGCGGATCGTCGCGCAGGCCATCCACCGGGTGACCGCCGTGGGCTCCATCGCGTTCCTCGTCGTGCACATCTCCATCAAGCTGGTGCTCCAGCACACGGTCCTGATCGCGGCACTGATCCCGTTCAGCCTGGGCATCAAGGGCAGCGCGGGGCTCATCGGGCTCGGTTCCCTGGCCGCCCTGCTCATGATCTTCGTCGGCATCACCGGCGCGCTGCGCAACCGCTTCGCCGCGCCCGCCGAGGTGGCCGCCCGCTGGCGCGCGATGCACATGCTGGCCTACCCGGCACTGTGCGCGGCCCTGATCCACGGCCTGTTCGCGGGGCGCGCCGCCAAGCCGTTCTTCATGGTCTCGTACGAGCTGTGCCTGGCCGGGGTCATGGCGGCCCTCGCGCTGCGCTCCGCCCCGCGCCCGTTCAAGCGCAAGGTCGCCGACCGGATCGCCGCGTTCCTCGGCACCCAGGAACGCTCCGCGATGGACGGCCTGGACGCCTCACGCGCGCGCAGGTCCGAGACCGGGTCGTCCGCGCTGCCGGGCTACGAGGGCCGCTCCGGGCGCTCGCCGCGGACCGACGCGATGAACTCCACCCGGATGTCCCCGCAGTCGTCGTCGCTGTACGACACGCCCGCACCCGGCACCCCGGAGCCGGCGAACGGCTTCGCCGCCGCCTATCGCGCCGTCAACACACCGCAGCGCGGCCAGCAGCCCTACGCGGCCGACCAGACGGCCCGGATGAACCTGCCGTTCGACATCCAGGCCACCGAGGCCGTCCCCCGGGTCGACACCGGCGGCAGCACCTCGGGCAGCTGGCCGGTCCCGTCCCCGCCGCCGGTCGGCGAGGCGCCCCCGTCGGCCTACGACCCGCTCCAGGACACGGGATTCAACATCCCGGTCTATGACAATGCGGGCACCGCCGGGTATGGCGGACGTGACGTGTACGACACCGGTGAGACGAATCCCGCTTACGGGACGTACAACCAGAACGACACGTACAACAGCGGTCCCGCCAATGAACCATCCCCTGGCTCGTCGTTCGACGCACCGGGTTCGGGCGAACCTTGGAACACGCCTTCCGGAGGCTATAGGTGAACGAGGCCCTGCCCGACGTCCCAGAAGTCCGCGTGGTCGGGCTTCCGCAGCTCACGTCGGGCTTCGACCTTGTCGAGAGACTCGATCTGCCCATGCACCTGAAGGTGCACGGGCCGCTCGAACCCCTGGGCGGAGAAGCACTCGCGAAGCTCTCCGAGAACATCAACCTGAAGGGCCGCGGCGGCGCGGGCTTCCCCTTCCACAGAAAGCTGCGTTCGGTCGCCGAAGCGGCGATCAAGCGCGGTGTACGGCCGGTCGTCGTCGTCAACGGCAGTGAGGACGAACCGGCCTGCCGCAAGGACACGGTGCTCATCAACCGTGCCCCGCACCTCATCCTGGACGGCGCGCTGCTGGTCGCGGAGGCGCTGGGTGCCCGCACGCTCGTGGTGGGGGTCACCCGCGAATCCACCCAGCGCTCCATGGAGGCCGCGCTCGCCGAGCGCGGCCTCAGCAACGGCCGCAGATCGGCGCTGAAGGCTTTCGTCCAGCGCAACCCGATCCGCATGGTCACCGGAGCCGCCGCGTCACTGATCCGCTCCATCGACGGCGGCCCGCCGATCCCGCCCGGCCGCAAGGTCAGCGCCTCGCAGAACGGCGTCGGCGGCGCCCCGACCCTGCTCTCCAACGCCGAGACCTTCGCCCAGCTGGCCATCGCCGCCCGCATCGGCCCGGAGCGCTACGGCAACACCGGCCTGTACGACGAGCCGGGCACCGTCATGCTGACGGTCTCCGGCGCGGTCGCCCGCCCGATGGTGATCGAGGTCCCCACGGGCGTGCCGCTGCGCTACGTCCTTCAGCTCGCCGGCGCCCCGCCGGTGCCCCAGGGCGTGCTGACCGGCGGCTACCACGGCAAGTGGATCGACGCGGCGACGGTCAACGAGGCGATCGTCTCGCGCAACTCCCTCGACGCGGTGGGCGGGGCGCTCGGCGCCGGCGCGATCCTGCCGATCAGCCAGGAGACCTGCCCGCTGGGCGAGTCGCTGCGCGTGGCCCAGTGGCTGGCCGACGAGAGCGCGGGACAGTGCGGTCCCTGCTACCTCGGACTGCCGGCCGCCGCGCGCGGCATGGAGGACATCATCAACGGCGGCGGCCCGGCCGCCCTGGAGGCGCTCAAGCAGGTCGCCAAGAACGTCAAGCGGCGCGGCGCGTGTTCGCACCCGGACGGCTCCGCGATGTTCCTGGAGTCGACCATCAAGGCGTTCACCGACGACCTGGCCGCGCACGTCCTCGGCAATGGCTGCGGACGGCCCGTGGAGGGCGTTCTGCCGCTCTTCGAGGCCGGCATGGCCCCGCTGGCCATCACGAGCGGCGCCCCGGCCCAGGAGAGCGGCTCCAGCCGCCAGAAGATCTTCGTCGACTGGACGCTGTGCCGCGGCCACGGCCTGTGCGCCGACATCCTCCCGGAGGTCTTCCAGCTCGGCGCCGACGGCTTCCCGACGGTCGCGCAGGCAAAGGTGCCGCAGGACGCGGAGGCCAAGGCTCTACGCGCGGTGCGCCGCTGCCCGGCACTGGCCCTGCGCATCGAGGAGGACACACGCGCGCAGGCACCCGCCCGCAACCTCCCGGTCCTCTCCCAGGGCCGCGGTCGCCGCGCCCTCGGCCGCTGAGCACCACGCGGACGCCGGACGCCGCAGATGACGAGGGGCCGCCTGAGAACAGGCGGCCCCTGATCGTCGGTCCTGGATCGCCGGCCCGAGCCGTCGGCCCCGAGTCGTCCGCCCTGACCTGATGTCCGAAGAGGAATCCGACGCAAAAGATCCCGCCGGATCGCATTCGATCCGGCGGGATCTGCTGTGGAGCTAAGGAGAATTGAACTCCTGACCTCCTGCATGCCATGCAGGCGCTCTACCAACTGAGCTATAGCCCCTCGTGGCCAAGCGGCGAAGCCGCGTACTGACCGTGTCGCCCGGTTTCCCCGGCGGCGACGCCAACATTACCGGCCCGGGGGGTGGACCACCAAATCCTTTCCGCCCTGTCCGGTTTCGACCGTTATGCGGGTCAAGCGGTGACGAACGAATAGAACCGCTTGAGCGTGCAGTGCTCCTCGAGGAGCCGCCCGTAGATCGGCTCGCCCTCCAGCTCACGGTACGTCTCGATCGGGTCGCCTTTTATGATCAGCGCCCGCGCGCATTCCTCGCACCAGTACTGGTAGTCGGGGTTGACCGGCTCCATGTCACGGACGATCGGGGTGCCGCTGCCGCACCAGTCGCACTTCCGCCTGTGTGCACCCATCGATCAGCTCCAGCTGTGGCCGCAGGCCGTGCACACGTAGGAAATCCCGCCGTTGTCACCGAGAACCTGGGCCACATGACCGGAACCACAGGAGGGGCAGCTGAGCCGGGTGGCCTTGTCCGGTGTCACCGCCGCTTCGGAGAGGTGACCGACCTCTCCGAGGATGCTCGCAGGCATCGCTACTCCCTCCCGTCGGGCCGCGCTCCCTTCCGGCCGTTTGATTCTGCCACGGCCTGGCCGATACGGTCAGCGACGCCTCAGTACCAGTCCGGACACGGCACCCAGGACAGCTGTCGTAGCGAGCGCGAACATGCATGTGAGAAGCGCTTCCGAAGAGGTATACGCCTCCGGGGCCCCAAGTGACTCAAGCCGGTCCAAGAACAGTGTGCCGAAGGCCGCGACACCGATCAGCTGCCCGAGCTGGGTGACCGTGGCGAGCAGCCCGCTGGCGTCCGCCGCGTCCTCGGGCCGCACCGCCGCGAGCGCCCCGGTGAGCGTCGGACTGAAGGCGAGCGCGAGCCCGACGCCCACGCCGGCGTACGCCGCGTACAGCCAGACGCCGCCGTGGCCGCCGCCCCGGAAGGCCAGCCCCACACCCAGCACGGACAGCGCGGTGAGCGTGAACCCGACCGGGGCCAGCCACCGTTGACAGGCCGCGGGCCACCTGCGCCAGGTCAGCCCGACCGCCCCGAAGACCACCGCGGTCGGCGCGAAGGTGAGACCGGCGCGCAGCGCGCTGTAGCCGAGGCCCCCCTGGACGTGCAGGGTCAGCACGAACAGGAAGCCCCCGTTGACCGCCATGACGGCCAGGACGCGCAGGACGGCGAGACCCATCCCGGGGTGACGCAACACACGGGGCGCGATCAGCGGAGCCCCGCCCCGCCGGGCCAGCCGGGCCTCGTAGCCGCGGAACAGCGCCAGCACGAGCACGCCCACGGCCAGCGACACCCAGGACCACAGCGGCCAGTCCTTCTCCTGTCCGAGCACGAGCGGCACCGTGATCAGCGAGACGGCGGCGCCCAGAAGCACGAGACCCGGCCAGTCCATCGCGCGCGCCCCTTCCCGCGCCCGCGCTCCCGCCGCTGCCCGTCCCACTCCCCCACCACGGGGCAGGACGCGCCGGCCGACGACCAGCAGGACCAGGCCCACCGGCACGTTCACGAGGAAGACCGGGCGCCATCCGGTGCCCAGCAGGTCGGCGGCGACCAGGACACCGCCCACCACCTGCCCGGCCGCCGCGCCGACGGCGAGGACCGCCGAGTAGGCGCCCAGCGCCCGCACCCGGGCCTCACCGGTGAACGTGCGCTGGATCAGGCTGAGCACCTGCGGGATCATCACCGCCGAGCCGGCACCCTGCACCAGCCGGAACACGATCAGTTCGGTACTGCCCCGAGCCAGCCCGCAGGCCAGCGAGGCGGTGGTGAAGAGCGCGAGCCCGACGAGGTGGACGCGGCCGTGCCCGAACCGGTCGCCGAGGCGGGCACCGGTGATCAGCAGCACCGAGTACGTGATGGCGTATCCGGCGACGACCAGTTGGAGATCCGCGCCGGAGGCGTTCAGGTCGGAACCGATCGTGGGGGCCGCGACGTTCACGATGAAGACGTCGAGCAGTGCCATGAACTGGGCCGCGAGCACGACCGCCAGCAGCCGCCGGGGCCGATTGTCAGTGCCAGGGTCTTTACTGGCGGCAGGACTTGAAGTGGGCGGAACGGCCGCGGGGACCGGGCTCGTCCGGGGTGTCGTCGTCATGCAGTCGAGCGTGACGAGGATCCGGTACGGGTGCCGAGAGCCCGCTGATGCTGGTACTGACGGCACCTGGCAGGGGACGGGCGGGGGATCGACCATGGGGGACGTGAAGACCGTGACGCGAACAGGCACAGGGACAAGGCCGGACCCGGCGCGGGGGCCGGCGGCGGGGCCGGGATCCGGTCCTGGACCGGGGCCGGTGCCGGGGCATCCGCCCGGGCCCGCGCCGGACGCGTCGCATCGGCGCCGACCCGAGCTGGCCGCGTTCCTGCGCAGCAGGCGCGCCCGGGTGACACCGGGTGACGTCGGGATGCCGCCCGGGCTGCGGCGCCGCACGCCGGGGCTGCGCCGCGAGGAGGTCGCGCAGCTCTCCGGCGTGGGGGTGACCTGGTACACCTGGCTGGAGCAGGGCCGGCCGATCAACGCCTCCGCGCAGGTCCTGGACGCCGTGGCGCGCACCCTGCGGCTCGATCCGCCGGAGCGGGAGCATCTCTACCACCTGGCGGAGGTGCCCCTGGCGCCCGTGCCGGAAGCGCTGGTGCAGAGCGTGGGCCCGGAGATCCAGGGCATCATCGACGCCCTGGCGCCCCGACCGGCGGTGGTCTACAACTCGCGCTACGACATCCTGGCCGCCAACCCCGTCTATCGCGACCTGTTCATCACACCGGTGGACGCCTGCGCGCCAGGGCCGGACAACGCGCTGTGGCGGCTGTTCACGGTCCGGGAGCAGGACTGCCCGCTGCTGTTCCGGGACAAGGAGCTGCCGGTGATGGTGGCGACCCTGCGGGCGGCGTACGGGCTGCATGCCGGTGAGCCCGGCTGGGAGGACTTCATACGCCGGCTGTCGCGGGCGAGCCCGCTGTTCACGCGGCTGTGGGCGTCCGGGGACGTGGCGGAGCCCGGCCGCCGCGTGAAGGTCTTCCGGCACAAGACGGTGGGCGAGCTGCGGATGACGTCGATGTCACTGTCGATCAACGGGATGCCGGAGTGCCGGATCGTCGTCTACACGCCGGAGGACGAGGAGACGGAGCGCCGCGCGGCCCTGCTGCGGGACGGGGCAACGAAAAATCCCGCCCCCTGAGGGGACGGGATCTTCGCGAACAGATCTCGACCGGTCACTACCGATCTTTGACAACTCAACAGAGTGTCGACCGATAAACCAGGTGATCTGTGGAGCTAAGGAGAATTGAACTCCTGACCTCCTGCATGCCATGCAGGCGCTCTACCAACTGAGCTATAGCCCCTTGCGTTCTTCCCGCTCGGCGGGCGAACAAGAAGAACTTTAGCCTGCGACCTGCCGGAAAGTGAAATCCGGCTCCCGGCGGTCGCGCGGCCGTCAGTCGTCGTCGCCGAGCACCGGCTCGGGCAGGGTGCCGGCGTTGTGCTCGAGCAGCCGCCAGCCCCGCGCGCCCTCGCCGAGGACGGACCAGCAGCAGTTGGAGAGACCTCCGAGGGCCTCCCAGTGGTGGGCGTCCAGGCCGAGGAGACGGCCGATCGTGGTGCGGATGGTGCCGCCGTGACTGACGACGACGAGCGTGCCGTCCTCGGGCAGTTTCTCGGCGTGCCGCAGCACCACGGGAGCGGCGCGGTCGGCGACCTCCGACTCCAGTTCGCCGCCGCCCCGGCGGACCGGCTCACCGCGCTTCCAGGCCGCGTACTCGTCGCCGTGCGCGGCGATGATCTCGTCGTGCGTCAGCCCCTGCCACAGGCCCGCGTACGTCTCGCGCAGGCCCTCGTCGTGGGTGACCTCGAGGCCGGTGAGGGCGACGAGTTGGGCGGCCGTGTTCGCGGCCCGCGACAGGTCCGAGGAGACGATCGCGTCGGGCTGGAGGGAAGCGAGCAGCCGGGCGGCCCGACGGGCCTGGGCCACGCCGGTCTCGGTCAGCTCCACGTCCGTCGTGCCCTGGAAGCGGCGCTCCACGTTCCAGGCGGTCTGGCCGTGCCGCCACAGGATGATCCGGCGGCCGCGGGTCGGCCGGCGCTCGGCGGCCGACCCGGCGGAGGCGGTCACCGCAGGTCTCCGAAACCGGTGGCGTCGTCCTCCTCGGCCTCTGCCTGAAGCTTGGCGTGCTCCTGGGCCTTGCCGCGGGTCGCCTTGGCGTCCGCGGGCAGCTCCAGCTCGGGGCAGTCCTTCCACAGGCGCTCGAGGGCGTAGAAGACGCGCTCCTCGCTGTGCTGGACGTGGACGACGATGTCGACGTAGTCGAGCAGGATCCAGCGGGCGTCACGGTCGCCCTCGCGGCGCACGGGCTTGGTGCCGAGCTCCTTCTGGAGGCGCTCCTCGATCTCGTCGACGATCGACTTGACCTGGCGGTCGTTGGGCGCGGAGGCCAGCAGGAAGGCGTCCGTGATCGACAGCACGTCGCTGACGTCGTACGCGATGATGTCGTGCGCGAGCTTGTCGGCAGCCGCCTGGGCGGCGGTCTGGATGAGCTCGATGGAGCGGTCGGTGGCGGTCACTACGTGGCTTTCCGTCGGCGGACACTTGTCCCCAAGGGTCTCACGGTCCGCCGACGGCACCCCACGTGATGGAGGAATCACCCGCGCGGAGGCCGTCGGCGTCCGGCCCCCGCGCCCGGTCTCAGCCGGCCGACCCGGTCGAGGAGGGCCGGTAGTCCTCGCCGAGGACGACCGCGACGTCGGCGTTCCCGGGGACCGTGCCCTTCTTCACCGCGTCGGTGTCCAGCCCCAGGGTCTTGGCGACCTCGGTGGCGTTCTCCTTGCCGGCGGCGTCCGCGTAGAGCACCCGGGAGGTCGCCTCGGTGCTCGACGGGGTGCCGGCCTCCAGGAAGGTGAAGCCGCCGTTGAGCAGCACCACGCGCGCGTCCTCGGTGTCGGCCTTGGTGCCGCTGGCGTTCTGGACGGAGACGCTGACGGCCGCGTCCTTGTCGGGGCTCTTCGCGGCACCGCCGAGGACGTCCTTGACCACGCTCGCGCTGGCCTCCGCGTTGAGGGTGCCGTCGGTCTGCACCGGCAGCAGCGCGGTCTTGTAGTCGCCGCCCTTGGCGAGGTCCGCGAGCTTGGCCAGGAAGGTGCCGAGGTCCTTGTCGGTCAGCGAGGGGTCGAGGATCTGCGCCAGGGTCTGGACGGTGACGGTGGCGCCCTGCGCGTCGGACGACACCTTGCGCAGCACTCCCTGCATGACCTGGCCGAACCGCTCCAGCTGGGCGTTCTGCGCCTCGCCGGGGGCGCGGTAGGTGGCGTAGGCGACCGCCGCCTTGCCGCTGAGCGTCCGGTCCTCGCCCTTGTCGACGAGGGGCGCCCCGCCCTTCTTGGCGGCCGGGTCGGGCACGGTGACGTCGGTGTCGACCTCGATGTTGCCGACGAGGTCGACGAGGTTCTGGAGGTAGGGCGTGTCCAGCCGCCAGGTTCCCTGGATGTCGGTGCCGAGGACGGTGTCCAGGGCGTCGCGCGTGCCGGCCGAGCCGTCGTCGTCGACGGACTTGGCGAGCGTCGTCGTGGTGCCGTCCTCGTCGGTGACGACGAGGGAGTTGGGCAGCAGCACCGTGGCGGCCTGCTTGGTGGTGGTGTTGTCGACGAGCAGCACCGTGGTGGTGCCGCCGCCGGTGGTGTTGTGCAGGTGGACGACGACCACGTCCCGCTTCTGCGCGGCCGTGGCGGTCGTCGTGCCGGTGCCGGAGTCCGAGGAGGAGGACAGGCCGGGCAGCTTCCCGGCGTACCAGAGGTAGCCCACTCCGCCGACGGCGACCAGCGCCAGGACCACGACGAGGGCGACGAGACGGCCGCGGGCGCGGCGCTTGGCCTCCTCACGGCGCTCGGTGCGGTTCTCCGTGAAGTTCAGCCAGTCGATGACGTCCTCGGAGTCGCCGTCGGGCTCCTCCACGAACGCGAACTGTTCGGTCGCGTAGTCGCCTTGCGGCCGTCCGGCGGCCGCGGTCGCGTCGCGTCCTTCCGGGGCCGCGCCGGACCGGCCGTCGGTGTCGGTGCCGGCTTCGGCGGACGTCCGGGGCCCGGTCTCGGCCGGGCGGCCCTGCTGCGGGATATAGGCGGTCTGCTCGGCGGCGCGGGGCTGTTCGGCCCGGGGCTGCTGTCCGCTGGTGGCGGTCTGCCCGTAGGGGTCGTACGGGGCCTGCGTCGCGGTGCCGTAGGGGTCGTACCCGACGGGAGTCTGCCGGCCGGTGTCGTACGGGTCGTAGGCAGGCGTGGGCGGCTGCCGCCCGGTGTCGTACGGGTCGTAGGCAGGGGTCTGCGGCTGCCCGCCCGTGGCGTAGGGGTCGTAGCCGTACCCCTGCTGCCCCTGGGGCTGGTGCGTCTGCTGCTGCCCCTGTTGCTCCTGGTGCCGCCCGTACGGGTCGTAGGACTGCTGCGGCACCTGCTGCGACGGGACCTGCCGGTAGACGGGCTGGCCGAACTCGTCGTAGCCGACGAGCTCGTACTGGTCGCCCCCGTACCCCGCGTCGTATCGGTCGTTCACCGGTACCCCTCTCGGCTCACTCGCCGCGGTACAGCTCGCGCTTGTCGATGTAGCGCACGACTCCGTCCGGCACCAGATACCAGACGGGGTCGCCCTTGGCGACTCTCGCACGGCAGTCTGTGGAGGAGATGGCGAGCGCGGGCACCTCGACGAGCGAGACACCGCCTTCGGGCAGGCCGGGGTCCGTCAGGTTGTGTCCCGGCCGGGTGACGCCGATGAAGTGCGAGAGAGAGAACAGCTCCTCGCTGTCCCGCCAGGTCAGGATCTGGCCCAGGGCGTCGGCGCCGGTGATGAAGAACAGGTCGCTCTCGGGGTTGAGGCTCCGGAGATCGCGCAGGGTGTCCACGGTGTAGGTCGGGCCGCCGCGGTCGATGTCGATACGGCTCACCGAGAACTGCGGGTTCTCGGCGGTCGCGATGACCGTCATCAGGTAGCGGTCCTCGGCCGGGGAGACACTGCGGTGGCTCTTCTGCCACGGCTGGCCGGTCGGGACGAACACGACCTCGTCCAGGCGGAACTGCGCGGCGACCTCACTGGCCGCCACGAGGTGTCCGTGGTGGATCGGATCGAACGTTCCGCCCATGACGCCGAGACGGCGCCTTCCCGGGTTAGACGGGCCGGTAGGCATGTCCTGCTCTCCCATGCGTGCAGACCCTACCGGCCCGGTCCCGGGGCCCCGGCCCGCGGATGCCCGGAGCGCCCCGCTATGCCGGACTGCCCGTCGGTGAACACGTCGTGTCTCAGCGGTCGCGGTTGAAGCGGGTGGTGATCCACAGCAGGAGCATCAGGATGAGGAAAGCCGCGCCGCCGGTGATGTACGGGCTGAGGCTCTCGTGGTTGCCACCGTGCTCCTCGCCCTCGGCGGCGAGGGTGACCAGCTGGGCAGCGGTGCTGTGAAGGCTCATCTTCAGCAAGACCTATCCGGTGGGCGGGACAAAGATGTCGGCCCATCGTAAGCGGGCGTCCGGGCGGCGATCACGCCGACTCCGCCATCGGGAACCTTCCCGGTGGCTCAGTCGTCTTTCCGCTTGTAGCCCCGCAGCAGGAACCACGCGGTGAGCACACAGCCCAGGATCATCACGACCAGTACGACGCGGAGCAGATTCCCCGCCCCCTGCTGCTGGGCGGCGGCCTCGGTGAGCCAGGCGGCTGCGGGGTGGTGCTCCATGGGGCGGGACTCCTTCGGTGTAGTGCCCGTCCACGGTAACTCCGCCTAGGCTGGGCTCCGCTTCGGGGGCGCAAAGGGCCGCACAAGGGTCCGTAAAGGGTCAGGCAGAGGCCACACAGCAGGTAGCGGCCACACAGACGCACATGGGGGAAGACATGTCCGACGACGGCCACGAGCAGAACGGCAGCGGGCACGAGCACGTGCCGAGCAGGCAGCGCAGGCGCTTCCCGGGAATCTCCTCCCGTGCGTACGAGCACCCGGCCGACCGCTCCGCCCTGGTGGCGCTGCGCAAGCTGAGCGGCTTCGACACCGTGTTCAAGGCGCTCAGCGCGCTGCTGCCCGAGCGGAGCCTGAGGCTGCTGTTCCTGTCCGACTCGGTGCGGGTCTCCGACCAGCAGTTCGCGCACCTCAACGACATGCTGCGGGACGCCTGTCACATCCTGGACCTGGAGAAGGTCCCGCCGATGTACGTCACCCAGGACCCGCAGCCCAACGCCATGTGCATCGGGCTGGACGAGCCGATCATCGTGGTCACCACCGGCCTGGTCGAGCTGCTCGACGAGGAGGAGATGCGCGCGGTCGTCGGCCACGAGGTGGGCCACGCCCTGTCCGGGCACGCGGTGTACCGCACGATCCTGCTGTTCCTGACGACCCTGGCGATCCGGGTCGCCTGGATCCCGCTGGGCAACCTCGCGATCATGGCGATCGTCACGGCGCTGCGCGAGTGGTTCCGCAAGTCGGAGCTGTCCGCCGACCGGGCGGGCCTGCTCGTCGGCCAGGACGTGAAGGCCTCGATGCGGGGCCTGATGAAGATCGCCGGCGGCAACCACCTGCACGAGATGAACGTGGACGCGTTCCTGAAGCAGGCCGAGGAGTACGAGGCCGGTGGCGACCTGCGCGACTCCGTGCTGAAGATCCTCAACATGCTGCCGCGCACGCACCCCTTCACCACCGTGCGCGCGGCCGAGCTGAAGAAGTGGGCCGAGTCCCGCGACCACCAGCGGATCATGGACGGTCACTACCCGCGGCGCGGCGAGGACAAGGACACCTCGGTCACGGACTCCTTCCGTGAGTCGGCGAGCCACTACGCGACGAGCGTCAAGAGCTCGAAGGACCCCCTGATGAAGCTGGTCAGCGACATCGCGGGCGGGGCCGGCGACCTGGGCGGCCGGGTGCGGCGCGGCTTCGGCGGGTTCGCGAGCTCGGCTCCGGCGGACGACCGGCCGCCGCGGAACGGCTCGGACAGCGCGAACGGCTCGGACAGCGCCAACGGCTCCAGCGACTCGGACGGGCCCGCGGACACGCCGCCGCGCGCCGGCGGCTGACCCGGGGCACGGCCCGGAGCGGACCGGAGCGCCGGGGGGTGCCGAGCGGATCGGAGCGGACTCACACCTTCGGCTGCGCGCTCGTCGCGAGCGATCCGCACAGGGCCGTCGCGCCGCCCGTGGCGTAGGGGTCCGTACCGGCCGGGCCGCCCGTCTTCGCGGACTGGCCGGCCAGCAGGGGGCGCAGGTGGTTCGTGGAGTCCTCGGCACAGGACAGCGGGCCGGCCTGGACGTAGGAGACGATCAGCTGGACCTGGTGGGTGCGCAGGTCGTTGCGGTCGAAGCGGAAGTGCAGCTCGCGGCGGACGGTGAAGAGGGAGGCCGAGGTGTCGGCGCCCGCTCCGGCCGGTCGCAGCGCGTACACGAAGGTGTGGTCCGCGGTGACCTCGAGGGTGGCGGAGTCGGTCTCGGCGGCCTGGAGCGTGCCCTGGACGCGGATGTTGTCGTCGGCCAGCTGGGCCTCGGCGGGGTCGAAGCGGACCAGCCAGCCGGTCGGGGCGTGTCTGCCGTCGGCGGCGGGGTGGCTGAAGCTCTCGTCGAACTGGTCGAGCTGCTCGGCGGCGATCAGCGCCCGCACGGGCCGCACCTGCTGCCGGGTGAGCACCTCCGGGTAGAGGGAGGAGTGCACGATGTACTCCTTGGCCGCGGTCAGGGCGGTGACGACCTGGCTGTCGGAGAAGTGCGCGGTGCGCCGGGAGGCGGGCAGCGGGATGCCCTCGGCGCCGATCCGGAAGTGCGCGGCGGGACTGTGCGCGTACAGCGTGTCCGGGTCGGCCGCCCCCGGCACCACGCCCTGCGGGGCCAGCGGGATGACGGTCATCCGCAGCGGCTCCACGGACCGGCGCGCCAGGGGGCTCTGGTAGGGGTTGCGTACGCCCATGTAGACGGCGGTCCCGAAGGCGACGGCGATCAGCATGACCAGGAACAGCACCTGCCGCGACAGACCCCGGCGCAGGGGCGGGCGACGGCGGACGGCGGGCGCGTGGTCGGCCATGCGCTCCTGCGCGGAGTACTCCTGGATGCGGGCAGCACGGACGAACGATTCGTCGAAGACGACGGATCGGTACTCGTCCTCTCCACCCCCGGGAGTGCCCTCGGGTGTCCCCTCCGGTGGGTCTCCAGGCCCGGCCATACTTTCAGAGTAGGTCGCGCGGACCTCAGGTAAACGCCCCGCCGCACGACAACTTCTGACAGACGCTCAGGGCGTACGCGGAACCGCCGAGACAGGTGGCCGGGAGTGGTCGGCGGACGCCGAGGGGGGTGGCACGCTGCCCTGTTCGAGGCCGGTCGTGGCGGGCGAGGGCAGCTGGTCCCGGCTGCTCGACGAGGCACCCCGGTAGACCGCGGCGAAGGCCAGCGCGACCATGCCGACGCCCATGACCAGGGCGAGCATCCAGGCGACGGGGCGATGCCAGCGGACCTGCCTGCCGTAGGCACCCGGGTCGCCGTAGCGGCGTTCCCAGGCCTCGGGGAGGTCGGCGTCGTCCAGATCGGGATCATGGCCGAAATCGCCGGGTCCGTCCGAGCCGTAGGCGTCGTCGTAGCGGTCGCCGCTGGCGCGGGCGCGGCGGGCCTCGGCCTCCGAGGCCTCGGCTCTCGCCTCGGCGGCGGCCAGGAGGCGTTCGACGGCGGTCGGCTCGTGCACCACGGCCGCCTTGACGAACTCGTCATCGAAGACCACGGAGGCGAACTCTTCGTCCGACACCCCGCGGTCGTGGTCGTCGTCGGGCTCCCAGCCGTCAGGAAACGGCCTGCCCCCCACGTCCTCCGGCACGGATCCAGAGTAGACCTGGGGGGTCGATTTGGGCAGCCGGTAGTCAGATTCGTCCGCCGGATGAGACACCTCTCACGACGCCCCTGAGGGGGTTCTCAGCGCCGTACGTGTCCGTCGCCCGTGACGATGTACTTGGTGCTGGTCAGCTCCGGGAGGCCCATCGGGCCCCGGGCGTGCAGCTTCTGCGTGGAGATGCCGATCTCCGCGCCGAAGCCGAACTGGCCGCCGTCGGTGAAGCGGGTGGAGGCGTTCACCGCCACGGTGGTGGAGTCGACCAACTGGGTGAAACGGCGGGCGGCCTGCTGCGAGGTGGTGACGATGGCCTCGGTGTGGCCGGAGGTCCACAGCCGGATGTGCTCGACGGCCCGGTCCAGGGAGTCGACGACGGCGGCGGCGATGTCGTAGGAGAGGTACTCCGTCTCCCAGTCCTCGGGCGTGGCCTCGACCACGGTCGCCTTGGAGTCCTCGGCGTAGGCGAGCACCCGCTCGTCGGCGTGCACGGTCACGCCCGCCTCCGCGAGGGCGTCCAGTGCACGCGGCAGGAACGCGGGGGCGATGTCCTGGTGGACCAGGAGGGTCTCGGCGGCGTTGCAGACGCTGACCCGGTGCGCCTTGGAGTTGATCAGGATGTCGATCGCCATGTCGAGGTCGGCGTGGGCGTCGACATAGACGTGACAGTTGCCGGTGCCGGTCTCGATGACCGGGACGGTGGACTCCGTGACCACGGTCCGGATGAGCGAGGCGCCGCCGCGCGGGATGAGGACGTCGACCAGGCCGCGGGCCCGCATCAGCTCGCGCACGCTGTCGCGGCCCTCGCCGGGCACCAGCTGCACGGCGTCGGCGGGCAGCCCGGCGCCGCCGACGGCGTCGCGGATCACCCGGACGAGGGCGCTGTTCGACTCGTAGGCGGAGGACGAGCCGCGCAGCAGGACCGCGTTGCCGGCCTTCAGGCAGAGCGCGGCGGCGTCCACGGTGACGTTCGGGCGGGCCTCGTAGATGATGCCGACGACGCCGAGCGGGACGCGGACCTGGCGCAGGTCGATGCCGTTGGGAAGGGTGGAGCCGCGGACCACCTCGCCGACCGGGTCGGGCAGCGCGACGACGTCCCGGACGTCCGAGGCGATGGCCCGCACCCGCTCCGGGGTGAGGGTCAGCCGGTCCACGATCGCCTCGCTGGTGCCCGCCTCCCGGGCCTTGGCGATGTCCTTGGCATTGGCCTCGACGACGTCGCTCGTACGGACCTCCAGCGCGTCCGCGATGGCGAGCAGCGCGTCGTCCTTGGCGGCCCTGGGCAGCGGCGCGAGGTCGGCGGCGGCCGCCTTGGCGCGGTAGGCGGCGCGGGTGACCGGGGACATGGAGTCGTACGGCGAGAGCGTGGTCATAAGGGAAGGGTAGTGCGCCGCGCGGGCCGGTCCACCGCTCGTTCCACACCCCGAGATGTGCCGCCGGAGCACCTCGGGGCCGCCCGGCGAGGGCGTCAGTACGGGTGGACGCCGACCGGGGTCGCCGGGGCCGGTCCGTAGCCCTCCGCGATGCGCTGGTGGTAGGTCTGGCGGTCGATGACCTCCAGGCCGACGATCTCCCAGGGCGGCAGTCCGGCGGTCTGGCGGTGCTCGCCCCACAGGCGCAGGGCGACGGCGGCCGCGTCGTGCAGGTCGCGGGCCTCCTCCCAGTACCGGATCTCGGCGTGGTCGCCCGCGTATCTGCTGGTCAGGAGGAAGGGATGGTCGTGCGCGAGCTGCTCGAGGGCCCGCCGGACCTCTTTCAGCGGGGCCTGCTCGCCGGAGACGCTGAGGGTGACGTGCCACAGCCGGGGCAGGTCCACGGGCTGCTCACCCTTCGACTCGGCGCCCTCCTGGGCCAGGTACCGCTCGCCGGCCGCCACACTGGTCAGCGCGCGCTCCTCGCCCGGCGCGCGCGCCGGCGCGGGCGCCGGACCCGCCGTGCGGGACGGAGCCGGACCGGCCGTACGCGACACCGTCGAACCGGTTTCGCCGGTACTCCCACGGGCCGCTGCCACCCCAGGGCGCACTCGTCTCACGACGGCCTCCTTCACGCAGCGCTCGTGCGGAACGTGTCCCGCGTTCTCTGTCCCCGGAACGAATTTGTCCCTGGGACAAAGTTGAGCAGGCCGCACGGCTCCGCGGGGCGGTTTCACGGAACGTCCCCCACCGGTACGGACCGTTCGAGCGGGTTTACGGGTGCAGGATCACCAGGTCGTCCCGGTGGACGACCTCGCGCTCGTACTCCGCGCCCAGTTCCCGCGCCAGTTCCCTGGTCGACCGCCCGATCAGCTGGGGGATCTCCTTGGCGTCGAAGTTGACGAGACCGCGGGCCACCGCTCGCCCGCGGGTGTCGCGCAGTTCGACGGGGTCGCCCGCGCTGAACTCGCCCTCGACGGCCGCGATCCCGGCCGGCAGCAGCGAGGTGCGCCGCTCGACGACCGCGCGCACGGCGCCGTCGTCCAGGGTGAGCGAGCCCTGCGGGGTGGAGGCGTGCTGGAGCCACAGCAGCCGGTCGGCGGAGCGCCTGCCGGTGGAGTGGAAGAAGGTGCCGGTGTCGCCGCCGGTGAAGGCGTCGGCCGCGTGGACGGCGCTGGTGAGCACCACGGGGATGCCCGCGGCGGCCGCGATCCGGGCGGCCTCGACCTTGGTGACCATGCCGCCGGTGCCGACGCCCGCCTTGCCGGTGCTGCCGATCTCGACGTGCGCGAGGTCCTCGGGGCCGTGCACCTCGGCGATCCGTGAGGTGTCCGGCCTGCCGGGGTCGCCGTCGTACACGCCGTCGACGTCGGACAGCAGGATCAGCAGGTCGGCGTGGACGAGGTGGGCGACGAGCGCGGCGAGCCGGTCGTTGTCGCCGAAGCGGATCTCGTCGGTGGCGACGGTGTCGTTCTCGTTGACGATCGGGAACGCGCCCATCGAGAGCAGCTGGTCGAGGGTGCGGGAGGCGTTGCGGTGGTGGGCCCGACGGCTCATGTCGTCGCTGGTCAGCAGCACCTGCCCGACGCGGACGCCGTAGCGGGCGAAGGAGGCGGTGTAGCGGGCGACGAGCAGGCCCTGGCCGACGCTGGCGGCGGCCTGCTGGCGGGCGAGGTCGCGGGGGCGGCGGCGCAGGCCCAGCGGGGCGAGGCCGGCGGCGATGGCGCCCGAGGAGACGAGCACGATCTCCTTCTCGCCCCCGCTGCGGCTCTTGGCGAGGACGTCGACGAGCGCGTCCACCCGGTCGGCGTCGAGCCCGCCGGAGGCGGTGGTCAGCGACGAGGAGCCGACCTTGACGACGATCCTGCGGGCCTCGCTCACGGCCTGCCTTGCCCCTGCCACCTTGTACTTCGCCCCTTGCGTAGGTCGACGGCTGCCCGCCTGGCAATCTACGCGAACAGGGGCGAGGGCCGCGCGGGAGTTCCACTGCGCGGACATCCCGCAGCTGTAACCGTTCGCTCACTCTTCGTGTACGGCAAAAAGGTTGTACGCGTTCCCCATACGATTTGAAGAGAACACAAATTTATTTTGAAGTTTGTGTCACCTACAGTTCGCCCTGTGAAGCGCATACTCCTGAGATCGGGGAAGAGCCCCTTCGACGTCGTCCCCGTCGAGGAAGCCCTCCACCGCGACGTCATCGCCACCAACTCCGGCAACCTGATCTTCAGTGATGCCGCGCACAAGATCCTCACCACGCCGGACTCCGAGGTCTTCTCCAACGGCATGCGCACGGATGTGAGCGCGGCGGCCCGCATCAACGAGGAGTACGACGCCTTCGTCGTCCCGCTGGCCAACGCCTTCCGGCCGACCTTCGAGCAGCCGCTCCAGCGGCTGACCCGGCTCATATCGAAGCTGAAGATCCCCGTCGTGGTGATGGGCGTCGGGGCGCAGACCGGCGTGACCTACGACCCGGCTCGGCTGAAGCCCATGGAGCCCAGCGTGCGCGCCTTCTGCGCGGCGGTGCTGGAGCACAGCGCGTCCATCGGCGTGCGGGGCGAGTTCACCGAGCAGTACCTGAACGACATGGGCTTCCGGGACGTCGAGGTCATCGGCTGTCCGTCGATGTTCATGCACGGCGACCGGCTGCCCGTCGAGAAGAAGTCGGCGGCGCTGACCCCGGAGTCGCGGATCGCCGTCAACGGCTCGCACACCGCGGTGCGCGGCGGCGGTCTGCACAAGGTCATCACCCGCACCCACGAGCGCTACCCGCACCTGCGCTACATAGGCCAGAACCTCACCGACGCCAAGCAGCTGCACTGGCGGGACGTGGACTCCCCGGCCGGCCGGATCACCGAGATGCCGACCCACCCCGACCACCCGATGTACCGGGAGGACAAGGCCCGGGTCTACATCGACCCGATCACCTGGATCGACGACCTGCGGGACTTCGACTACTCGTTCGGCTCACGCATCCACGGCAATATCGCGGCGCTGCTGGCGGGCACGCCGGCGACCGTGCTGGCCTTCGACTCGCGCACGCTGGAGCTGTGCCGCTACTTCGAGATACCGCACCGGCTGCTCAGCGAGGTGCCCGCGGACCTCGACCCGGCCGCACTGTACGAGGAGGCCGACTTCACGGCGCTCAGCGGCAACCACAAGGAGCGCTTCGACCGGTTCACCGCGTTCCTGGACAAGAACGGGCTGCCGAACACCTTCACCCACGGGGACGGCGGCGTGGCCTTCGAGAAGAAGCTGCGCTCGCTGTCCTTCCCGGCGGGCGTGCGCCCCTGGAACGACGCGGATCTCGCCTCGCTGGCCGACCGGTTCGGCTGGCTCCAGCGGCGGATCACCGAACTGGACGCCCAGAACACCCAGTTGAAGCGGGACCTGCTGAAGAGCCGGCCCGGCGCGAAGGCCGCGGCCAAGGCCGCCGCGGTCATCCCCGCCCCGTCGATCTACCGTCGCGCGAAGCGTGCGGTGGGCGGCCCGCTGCGCCGCGCGCTGAAGCCGGGCAAGTAGGCCCGCCGAGCACGACCGAAGGGCGCTTCGGCCGAACGGCACCACGGTCGGGCGCCACCGGGTCGGGCGGCGCCAGGTCGGGCGGCGCCAGGTCGTCGGGCGGCATCGCACGCCGGTTCACGCGGCTGCCGTGCCGCCCGGTCGCATCGTGCGCCGCAGCCGGCGGAGCCTGCGGCGGACCTTGCGGGTGAAGCCGCGCAGGAAGGTCTCGGTCGGGTCCTTGCGCCAGCCGGGATAGCTCTTCGCCTCGCGGGGCTCGGCCAGGTAGATCCGGTCGGGCAGGCCGGCCGTGCGCGAGCCGTAGTGCGGATAGGCCAGGTAGAGCTGGGTGTTGCGCTTCTTCAGGACCGGCGTCGGCTCGCTCTTGGCCTGGATGAACTCCAGCACGTCCACGAGGAGTTCGGGCCGCCGGCGGGCCACCAGCTCCAGGCGCAGCCGCTCGTGGACCAGGAGCCGCTGGGCGACTCCCTCGTTCCAGTAGGCGTCCATCAGCGGCTCGGCCAGCTCCAGCTTGGTGCGGCGGATCTCCTCGTCGTTCCTGAGGAAGACCGGCCCGAACTGCGGCAGCACGGTGACGAGGAACGGACGGACCATGAGCACGTCCCGCTTGGCACCGGGCGGCACGAGCCGCTCCAGCAGGCCCATCAGGGCGCGCGCGGAGTCGAAGCGCAGGGTGTAACTCCCGCTCTTCGTCACGTGCTTGCCGTCGGTACGGCCCACCAGGTAGTAGCAGGTGTAGTCGGCGAGGACGGAGACGCCGTCGGCCCGCAGATAGGCCTCCATCGTGAACAGGGCGTCCTCGCCGGTCCACAGTGACTCGTCGAAGCGCATGCCGTGGCGCTCCAAGAACTCCCGGCGGAACAGCTTCTGGGCGCTGAGGGTGAACTTGATGTTGGAGGAGTAGACGTCCGTGCGGTCGAGGGTCTCGCCCCACATCGACCTCGGCGGCTTGCGGTTGATGCCCTCGACCCGGCCGAGGACGACGTCCGTGCCGTTGCGGTCGGCCATGGCGACCATGCGCTCCAGAGCCTCGGCGCCGAGCCGGTCGTCGGCGTCGAGGAAGAAGACATAGCGCCCGGCGGCCTTGGAGAGGCCGACGTTGCGCGGGCCGCTGGGGCCTCCGGAGTTCTCCTGGCGGACCACGGTGACGGCCATGGGCACGCGGGCGGCGAACTCCTCCAGGTACTCCCCGGTGCCGTCCCGGGAGCCGTCGTCCACGGCGACGACCTCGAAGCGTGCCGCGTCCAGGGTCTGCGCCTCGACCGATGCCAGGCAATCGACCAGGTACGGCATCGCTTCGTACGCCCCGATGACCACCGTGACGTCAGGCTGCGCGGTCACTTGTCCCTCTCATCACGCACCGGTACCTCACATGAACACTTTGGATACCCGGTAGACGATGGATGAACGGGGCGGGTTGCCTGGGTTTCGGCACGTGTCCCACATCACAGAACACACGAAAGGCCGGGTCCCCGGAGAGAACTCTCCGGGGACCCGGCCTCAGGAAACACGGGCGTCAGCCGGCCGTGACACCCCTGGAATCCTTGGGCAGTTCCGTCGCGTCGTCCGGCGCGGCACCGACCGCGTCGTCCATCGTGACCGCGTGGGACTCCTGGCCGACGTTGCGGGCCTCGGCCTTCAGCGCGAGATCGGTGATCGCGGAGTCGAACTGTTCGAGCGAGGTGGGCTCGTCCGGTCCGAGCAGGTACTCCTTGAGTTCCTTGCGGTCCTTGGCCAGCGGATCGGCGGCCGGGTCGCGGACGGCGTCCAGCAGCTGGTCCAGCTCGGCGGCGTCGTTGCCGAGGATGACCGCCGCGCGCACGGCGGTGTTCTGCCGCCTGAACTCCTCGGCGCCCAGCTCCGCGGAGTCCGCGACCGCATACGGTTTGCCGCTCGCGATGAAGTCGGAGACCACGCTGGAGATGTCCGAGACCATCGCCTCGGAGGCGTTGAAGCAGTCGTACAGACGGGGTTCGGCGCCGGTGATCACCCGGTGCTCGAAGGAGGGGAAGGAGCGCCAGTAGGCCTCGTTCCACTCGGCGCGCAGCCGGGCGGCCTCCTCGTGCTTGCGGAGGTCGACGATGCCGTCACGGCTCGTCACGGCTTCGTCGGCGCGCTCGTCGAACGCGAGGGAGAGACCGTCCAGCCGGGCCTTCAGACGGGTCAGTTGCGCCTTGGCCTCGGCCTCGGCCGCCGGGTCGGCGGTGAAGCGGGGGTCGCCCGCGCGCTGGGCGGCGGCCTTCTTGATCAGGGCCGTGATCCGCCGGTGCGCGGCGCCCGCCTTGGCGCTGCGGGTGCCGGTGAAGGGGTGCGGCTTGTACAGGACGCGGACCGGGGGTTCGGCCGCGACCAGCTTCTTGACGATGTTCTCGCCGGCCAGCAGGAGCGAGGTGTTGCCCGGGTTGTCGTCCCAGCCCTCCCAGGTGGGCGCGTACAGCACGGTGGGGATGCGCCCCTCGGGCGCGCCCTGCCACGTCCTGATCGGCGCCAGCTGCGGGCGGCCGACCTCCACGATGTCCTCGTCGCGGATACCGACGTCGGCGATGGCGTAGCGGTCGCGGCCCGCGCGGCCGGCGGTCCACACCTCGTCGTAGACCTTGCTGAACGGGTTGACGCTGGCGAGCTTGTCGCTGTCGCCGTGGCCGATGAAGACGTGCTTCATGGTCGGCACCCGCAGCAGGTGGATGTTCTTGCCGACGTTCGCGCAGTACAACGCGACCCGCACCATGGACAGGTCCATGTTCATCAGGTGCACCCCCCCGGGCACGCAGACGACAGGGACCGACGTGGGCGCCATCTTCTCCAGGACGGTGCGCTCACGCAGGATGACCAGGGGCCGCGACTCCATCTGCTCCATGGTCTCCAGCCACATGTTGACCTGGTAGGCGGAGTCGTCGGAGCCCGAGAAGTACAGCACCGTCTGCGGCCGGTACTCGCGCAGCCAGGCGCTGACCGTGCCGAGGACCTTGTCGGCCTTCGGCGGCAGCCGCTTCGCCCGCAGGTACGGCACCAGCGCCAGCACGTACAGCGCGCTCAGGACCAGGGTGACGCCGATACCGACGAAGCCCGCGGTCTCGGAGTCGGTGATCGCGCAGACGAGGAGTCCCACGACGGCCGCGAGGTCGAGGTGGAGCATCTTCACGGTGGCGCGGCTCAGCAGCCGGCGCGGCGGGGCGTCCGGTATGCGCAGCCTGGAGGCCAGGTCGACGTTCCTGGTCACGACCGGCATCTGACGGCGCTTGCCGATCAGGGTGACCAGCGCGCCGTGCGGGGCCTGGAGACCGAAGAACACCGTGAAGCACGCGATCGCCGCGTAGAAGACCGGCTCCTGCGAGAGGTCGAGTCTCGCCAGCAGCAGGATCAGCAGCAGCTCGCGGACCAGGAACCGGGTGGACAGACCGGCCCGCACCTTGCCCAGGAGGGCGATGAGACGACTGCCTTTGCGGTGGAGGTAGAGGTCCGCCAGGTAGGTCACGGCGGCCGCGGCGGCGAAGGCGGGGGCGCTCGGGACGAGCGCGGCCGCCATGAGGCCGGGGTAGCCCAGCGTCATGAGGACCGCCGCGGCCAATTCGGCCGCGCTGCCCACCCGGGCTACGCGAATAGCGGTGGATATCACGGAGAAACCTGCTCTGGGAGGGGGCCGGTCATAGGTACTAAAAGTCCGGAAAATCCTTTGTGAAGGTTTCGGGAGTTTTACGGATTCAGGCCCCTGTGAATTCTCCGTAAACAGGGAGCCACAGAGGCCTGAAAATTCGATGGCTATTTACGACGGATTATGCCATGCCATCCTGTCGGTCGAGCACTCCGGCCAGGGCCTGCTCGAAGCCCGACGCCCGGCCCGCGGCCGCCGTCGGGTCCTGCTGGCGGACGTCGATGACATGCCCGGTGAGCTCGGAGAGCAGCACGTCGAGCGAGGTGCGGGCGACGGCCTCGGAGGAGAGCAGACTGCCCGACGGCTCCTGCCCGAAGGCCTTGGTGCGCATGGGCGTGGCCGTGCGCTCCGGGTTGACGCAATTCACCCGGATACCGTCACCGGCCCACTCGTCGGAGAGGGCCTGGGTGAGATTCACCATGGCCGCCTTGGTCGAGGAGTACAGGCTGTACTCGGCGCGTCCCCGGGTGTAACTGCTGGAGGTGTACAGCAGCAGCTGACCCTTGGTCTCCGCCAGGTACTTGTACGCCGAACGGGCGATCTGCACCGGCGCCAGGTAGTTGACTTTCAGCGCTTCCTCGATGGTCGCGTTGTCCGTCTCGGCCAGCTTGCCGATGCGCAGGACTCCCGCGGTGTTGACGACGTGGTCGATGCGCCCGGTCTCGCTGTACGCCTTGGACAGGGCGTCGTCGACCTCCTCCGGGTTCTCCACGTGCGTGCCGGTGGTGGAGCGGCCCAGCGCGTAGACCGTGGCCCCGTAGGACTCGGCGAGTTCGGCGATGTCCTTGCCGATGCCGTACGAACCGCCGAAGACGACCACGGTCTTGCCGGTGAGGAGCTCGCGGTAGACCTCCTCGCCCATCTGCTCGGGGGCGGCCGAGGAGGCCAGCTGGAAGAGCTTGTCGGCGATGAAGACGTCGACCGGCTGGGTCACCTTCATGTTGTACTCGTCGCCCGCCACGACGTGGATCGGCACGTCGGGCAGGTAGCGCAGCACGACGGTGCAGTCGTCGGTGGCCTGGAAGTTCGGGTCGCCCGCCGCCACCTCGTAGGCCCGGCGGATGGTGGACAGCTTGAACGCCTGCGGGGTCTGACCCCGGCGCAGCCGGGAGCGGTCCGGGATCTCGGTGATGAACTCGCCGTCGTCGCCGTGGGTGCGCGTGACGATGATGGTGTCCGCGGACGGGATGGCGACGTCGACCGCCTGGTAGCGCTCGAGCGCCGTGACGCAGTCGTCGATGACCCGCTGCGAGAGCAGGGGACGCACGGCGTCGTGGAAGAGGACGTTGAGGTCCTCGCCGTCGGCCAGCCCCTCGCCCAGGGCCGCGATGGCGCGCTCGGTGGTCTCGTTCCGGGTGGAGCCGCCCTCGATGATCTTCCGGACCTTCTTGAAACCGGCCTTGGACACGATCTTCTCGATGTCCGGCACATAGCCCGGCGCCATCAGCACGATGATCTCGTCGATCGAGTCGGCCTTCTCGAAGGTGGTCAGGGTGTGCTCGATGACTGCCTTGCCGGCGATCTTCAGCAGCTGCTTGGGGATCGACAGACCCACCCGCTGGCCGGTGCCACCGGCCAGGATCACTGCGGTGGTTCGGGGCTTGGCTATGTGCTGGGACACAGAAGACCTACCTTGGGGCGACAGGGAACGGGGAAATGGTCCCACTTGCGGTTACCGCGATGCAAGGTGAGCGCCGTTCGCTGCAAATGTGTACGCAACCCGGCATTCACCTTGCGTCGCCGACGATTGGCCGGACACGCTCGCGGCTTCCCATGGATGGTCCCTGGAAATCCTGTGAGTTACTGCACAACGAGTATCTCATTGCCGAGAGTGACCGAGTGACACGTACAAGGACGTGCCGGAGAACGTCAGTGCCGTCGCAGCCGCTCGAGACAGCGATGCCCGAGAACCCGTACGAGTTCCTTCGACGAGGTCCGGTGCACCGGGCGTGCCAAGGCCCCGCCGGGCCCCGCGGCCACCGCGGCGAGCGCCCCGTACAGGGCCTGAGCGGCCACCTCGGGCGCGATCAGGGCCCGCTCCGGCTCCGGCCGGCCGGCGGGCTCCGGCTCGGCGGACAGCAGGGCCGGGTCACCGATCACCCGCACCCCCGCCGCGCCGATCCGCACGGCCGTCCCGGCGCCGATGGCGGTGGCCGCCCGGACCGCCCACTCGGGTGTGCGGATCCTCACGTCGTGTGACGTGGGACTGCACGTGTTCTTCATATGCATGACCGCGCCGTTACGAACCAGCTGGGAATAGAGCTCGTCGGGGAGGCCATTACCGCGGAATTCCTTGTTGAGGGTGCGCAGCATTTCGGTCTCGGCGAGGGTGAGAGAGCGATTCGCGGTGTCCGGAACGGGTTGAAGGAGATTCGCAGGGAGCCCGAGCAGTCTCTCGAAGGTACGCATCAGCCCACCCCGGTCCCGGTCGTCCACCACGACGACGGTGACCCGGTCGGACCCGACCACCCGCACCCACCGCTCCACCAGACGGTCGTGCCGGTGCCGGCGCCAGAAGCTGGGGGTGGGCTTCTCGTAGGGGGCCTTGCGGAGCATGTGCTCCAGCCAGTCCTCGTAGCCCATGCGCAGGCCGTTCTGCACGTACTGCTGCCACTGCGAGGGCAGGACCCTCACCAGCGGGCGCAGCGTGACCAGCACGTGCACCGGCTCCCCGCCGAGCTGCCCGACGATCCGCTCGGCGGTCGCGTCGTCCGGGGCGTCGGCGAAGAACTCGCTGCTGACCACGGCGGTGTGGCGGCCGGCGGCGCGCACCTGGTCCACGAGCCGCGTCCAGTGCCGTTCGGTGGGGGTGGTGTCGCCGATCATCCCGGGGCGGGAGCAGGCCGCGAGCACGGCCTGCATGGGGTGTCTGCTCTGCGCCGGGTACGCGACGCCGTACGCCGGCAGCTTCTCCTTCGCCGCGAAGAGGGCGCCCTGGATCGAGGTGGTCCCGGTCTTGTGCGGCCCTATGTGCAGCAGCCGGGTGCCGGTGGGCAGCGGGATGGGTCCCGCGGGGGTCGAGGCGCCGTCACTCGTACAGTCCGTGGGATGCGTACAGTCCGTCTCCATGGTCAAGGGACGGTAAGAGAGGTTCCTTGGGGGACGCTGAGAGGACCCTGAGGCGCGGATGAGTCCCGGGCTGCGGTCAGCGCCTTTCCCGGCAGGGTCCTCACACCCACGATCAGCCTCACGTGCGGGTTGCCGGCCCTCATCGGGTCCCACCGGGCGTGGAAGGCGGCCTGGTCCCGGTCGCCGTTGCCGGAGATCGAGGTGCCGACGAACTCGGCGCCGACGACGGCGGAGCCGGGGTCGGCAAAGTCCTTCCTCAGGTCGCTGATCGTGGTCATGTGCCGGTCGCCGCCGAGCACCACCGGGTTGCGGACCGAGGCGAACTCCTCCAGGAGGGCGTTGCGTTCGGCCTGGTGACCGTCCCGGGCGTCGTGGTACCCCTGCTTGCCGGGACCGGCCGGCAGTTCGGTCTCCGCCGGGGAGACAACGAGAGACCCGTGGTGGCCGGCCTGCGGAAGGCCGGCCACCACGGGTCTCGAGGAACGGGGCCCGGAGGGGCTAGAAGGGCTCGAAGCCCTCGAACTCCTGGGTCGCCTCGTCGCGTTCGGCCTGCTTGTCCCGGCGGCGCTGGGTCGCGGGACGCGGCTCCTCGAAGCGGTGGTCCTCGCCGCGTCGGCCGAGCATCTCGGCGCCGGCCGTCACCGACGGCTCCCAGTCGAAGACGACCGCGTTGTCCTCGGGGCCGATGGCGACGCCGTCGCCGCCGCGGGCGCCCGCCTTCATCAACGCGTCCTCCACACCGAGGCGGTTGAGCCGGTCGGCGAGGTAGCCGACGGCCTCGTCGTTGTTGAAGTCGGTCTGGCGCACCCAGCGCTCGGGCTTCTCGCCCCGGACGCGGAAGAGACCGTCCTCCTCCAGCGTGACGGTGAAGCCGGTGTCGTCGACCGCCTTCGGGCGGATGACGATCCGGGTCGCCTCCTCCTTCGGCTTGGCCGCGCGCGCCGCGCCCACCATCTCGGCGAGGGCGAAGGACAGCTCCTTCAGACCGAGGTGGGCGACCGCGGACACCTCGAAGACGCGGTAGCCGCGCGCCTCCAGGTCCGGGCGGACCATCTCGGCGAGGTCCTTGCCGTCCGGTACGTCGATCTTGTTCAGGACCACGAGCCGCGGCCGGTTGCCGAGGCCGCCGTACTGCTTGAGCTCCTCCTCGATGATGTCGAGGTCGGAGAGCGGGTCGCGCTCGGACTCCAGGGTCGCCGTGTCCAGCACGTGCACCAGGACGCTGCACCGCTCGACGTGGCGCAGGAACTCCAGCCCCAGGCCCTTGCCCTGGCTGGCGCCCGGGATGAGGCCCGGCACGTCGGCGATCGTGTAGACCGTGGAGCCGGCCGTCACCACGCCCAGGTTCGGGACCAGGGTCGTGAAGGGGTAGTCCGCGATCTTCGGCTTGGCGGCGGACAGCACGGAGATCAGCGAGGACTTGCCCGCGCTCGGGTAGCCGACGAGAGCCACGTCGGCGACCGTCTTCAGCTCCAGGACGATGTCCTGGAGGTCACCGGGCACGCCGAGCAGCGCGAAGCCGGGCGCCTTGCGGCGGGCCGAGGACAGCGCCGCGTTGCCGAGGCCGCCGCGGCCGCCCTGGGCGGCGATGTACGAGGTGCCGTTGCCGACCAGGTCCGCCAGCACGTTGCCGGCCTTGTCCTGGACGACGGTGCCGTCCGGGACCGGCAGGATCAGGTCCTGGCCGTCCTTGCCCGAGCGGTTGCCGCCCTCGCCGGGCTTGCCGTTGGTGGCGTTGCGGTGGGGCTTGTGGTGGTAGTCGAGGAGCGTGGTGACCGACTGGTCGACGACCAGGATCACGTCGCCGCCACGGCCGCCGTTGCCCCCGTCGGGGCCACCGAGCGGCTTGAACTTCTCACGGTGGACGGAGGCACAGCCGTGGCCTCCGTTACCCGCGGCGACATGGAGTTCGACGCGGTCCACGAAGGTGGTCATGTGGGTGCCTCCAGCACTGCGAAAAACGTACGGGTTTCTTACTGCCTAACACGCGAAAGGCGGACCCGCCTTCCCGCACGGGAAGTGAGGTCCGCCTCGCGAAAGCTTCCGATCGGTTACCTGACGGGTCAGGCGACCGGAACGATGTTCACGACCTTGCGGCCACGGTGGGTACCGAACTCCACCGCACCGGCGTTCAGCGCGAACAGCGTGTCGTCGCCGCCACGGCCGACGCCCGCACCGGGGTGGAAGTGGGTGCCGCGCTGGCGGACCAGGATCTCACCCGCGTTGACGACCTGACCGCCGAAGCGCTTCACGCCGAGCCGCTGGGCATTGGAGTCGCGACCGTTCCGGGTGGACGATGCGCCCTTCTTGTGTGCCATGTCTCCTCAGTCCCTTACTTCGCAGCCGCGGGGATCTCAGTGACCTTGATCGCCGTGTACTGCTGGCGGTGGCCCTGACGACGGCGGTAGCCGGTCTTGTTCTTGTAGCGAAGGATGTCGATCTTCACACCCTTGTGGTGGTCCACGACCTCGGCCTGGACCTTGATGCCGGCCAGCACCCACGGGTCGCTGGTCACAGCGTCGCCGTCGACAACGAGCAGGGTCGAGAGCTCGACCGTGTCGCCAACCTTGGCAGTGGAAATCTTGTCAACCTCAACGATGTCACCGACAGCAACCTTGTGCTGGCGGCCACCGCTGCGCACGATGGCGTACACGCGGATCTCACTCTCTCGCTCTGGGACGGCATCCCCGCAGTCCAGCCGTCCGGGAACGAACACGGACGGCCTCTCCCGACCACCGAGGTAACCGGCACCCGGGAGGAAGAGGGTTTACGGGGATGTGGCGTGTCAGCCGACACGCCGAGGGTCAAGGCTACGGGGCCCGGCTTGAGGGGTCAAACCGGGCCGGGCGCCCGCCATCGACACCCCTCAGGGATCACGGTTGCATCACAGAACCCTCGCACCCCTTTGCCGAAGGTCCCACAACACACCGCTATGCCCCGATCCCTCTCCGGCGCACCTCGACTCCCCTTCGGCTGAACTTCTCACGACCATCACGAAAACCTCCGGGTTTCACATACGATCCACATTCACTGCCAAACAAGATCATCTGTTGATCATGGCCGATCAACACCCTTGGGGGGGACCAGAGTTATGGCTGGAAAGAGGCGTGCCGAAATCGGCCGGAGACGGTTCATCCGGCTGGCCGGGGGCGGCGCCGCGGGGGTGGCGGTCGTAGGTGGCGGAGCCGTCACGGCGATGGCGACCGGGGTCTTCGAGTCGCCCACGCCGACCGACCCGTTCGCCAACATGCCGCGGTCGATCGCGCTGAGCCTGCCTCCCGGCACGGGCACGGAGTCCATACCCGTGCCGCCGCTGCCGGACCCGCTGGAAGGCGGCAGCGTCAGCGAGCCGAGCGCCGGCACGCGCATCCCGTACACCGGTGGCACGCCGACCGAGACGGACGTCCCGACCACCCTGCCGTTCGAGTTCCAGAAGGCCGGCTACCAGATCGTCCCCGATCTGCCGGAGGCCATGAAGCCGTGGCGCAACCGCGCCACCACCTGGGCCAACGTCAACCTCTCCTCGGGCGACTACCACCTGAACGCCGACGGTGTGTACATGAAGTACACGGCCGACGGGAAGTCGTACGACCACCCCGTGGGGCAGATCCAGTTCGGCCTCGGCTGCATCACCAGCTACCGCGTCGAGACCGACCCGACCCGCAAGGCGGTGTTCCTCCAGCGCGCCAAGGCCCAGGCCGACCGGCTGATCGCCAAGCGCGTCGAGACCCGCGGCGCCTGGTACTTCCCGTACCCCTTCGACTTCACCCACGCCGAGCACAGCGGTGTCGTCTACAAGGCACCCTGGTACTCCGGCATGGCCCAGGGCGAGGCGATCAGCCTCTTCGCCCAGCTCGCCGGCCTGGAGGACGGGCTCAGCGCGGACGAGCGGGCCCTGTACCGCACGGCCGCCGACGGCGCCTTCGCCTCGCTGCTGCGCGCCGACAACGCCAACCCGTGGGTGGTGAACAAGGACAGGGCGGGCTACCTCTGGATCCAGGAGTACCCGTTCAAGGCGGCCGGCACGGGCGACTACACGTACAACGGCATGATCTTCGCGATGTTCGGCCTCTGGGACTACCACCGGCTGACCGGGAACGAGCTCGCCGCCCAGCTGTACGACGGCGCCTGCACCACGATCGCCCGGTACTTCACGCTGCTGCGCAACCCGCGCTGGTTCTCCTACTACTGCCAGACGCACCGGATCCCGGCGAACACCTACCACCACCACCACATCACGCTCTGGCAGCAGCTCAACTGGCAGACCGACAGCTCGGTCTTCGCCCACCAGCTGGACATGCTGATCGAGGACGTCCCGCCGGGCGTGAAGACCGGCTCGGTGATCGCCATCGCCGCCGGCACCCACACCCTGTACAAGCTGGACACCAAGGCCGACGGCAGCTGGGTCAAGGCCAAGGCCGACAAGATCCTCAGCTCGAAGAAGGTCGTCTTCGCCCGCGCCACCCAGGCGCCGATCGACATGCGCCGACGCATCCAGGGCGCGGGCGTCTGGTACCGGATCAGCGCCGGAGCGTACAAGGGCTACTGGATCGGGGAGGCCTACCCGAAGGCGTTCCTGCGCGGTGAGCACGTCACCGTCACCTACAAGGTGCCCCGCACGCTCACGATCGCCGCGAACGCCACCGCCGAGGCCGTCGACTTCGGCACCAACGGCGTGGCCGGCACGCTCAGGACCCTGAAGTACTCCGCGCCGAAGACCCTCCAGTTCGACCGCAGGGCGATCGTGAACGGGCGGTCGATGGTGCGGATCACCTCGGAGGAGCTCGCCGGGTACTGGATCCCGGCCAACCAGGTCACCACCGACGGACACTGAGCGAACGCGCTCGCGCGGGCAGGGGCCGTCCTCGTCGGAGGCGCGGCCCCTGCCCGTATGCTCGCCAGGCGTAGCCAGACACCGGAAGGCGGAGAAGTGAACTACAGGGTCCAGCCCAGCGCCCAGGTCGACGCGGATGCCGAGATCGGCGCCGGGAGCAGTGTGTGGGACCTCGCCCAGATCCGGGAGGGCGCGCGGCTCGGCGAGGGCTGCGTGGTCGGCCGCGGGGCGTACGTCGGTTCCGGTGTCCGCATGGGCGACAACTGCAAGCTCCAGAACTACGCGCTCGTCTACGAGCCGGCCGAGCTCGGCGACGGCGTCTTCATCGGCCCCGCCGTCGTCCTCACCAACGACCACAACCCGCGTTCCGTGGACCCGGAGGGCAAGCAGAAGCGCGGCGGTGACTGGGAGGCCGTCGGCGTGCGCATCGCCGACGGGGCCTCCATCGGGGCGCGCGCGGTGTGTGTCGCGCCGCTGACCATCGGCCGCTGGGCGATGGTCGCCGCCGGCGCCGTCGTCACCAAGGACGTGCCGGACTTCGCGCTGGTCGTCGGCGTCCCGGCCCGCCGGGTCGGCTGGGTCGGACGGGCCGGCGTCCGGCTGGTCGAGCGGGACGGGGAGCCGGGGGTGTGGGAGTGCCCGGAGACCGGCTCCCGCTACGACGAGAAGGACGGAACGCTGGTCGAGCGCACCGCCTAGCGACCCGCGACGACCCGTCCGCGTTGACCCGATTTACGTACCCGTAAACCCAAGGTTCACGAAATCGTTATGCGAGCGGACCGAAACCCGAAAGCCGTGTTCTGACCACGGCTTGGACGGACAGGGACCGGACGCGGCCGGACACGCTGCCCCGACAGGGCAACCCACAGCGGATCCGGCGCGTCCAACCCTTTGCCTACCATTTCCTCTGCTCGCCCTCCCCACATGCCCGCCCCCAGAAGAAGAGTGCTTTGTGAAAGTCATCAGCATCGTCGGCGCCCGTCCCCAGTTGGTGAAGCTCGCCCCCATCGCGGCCGCCTTCGCGGAAACCGAGCACGAGCACGTCATCGTGCACACCGGGCAGCACTACGACGCCGACCTCTCGGACGTCTTCTTCTCCGGACTCGGCATCCCGGACCCCGATGTCCACCTCGGGGTCGGCTCCGGCAGCCACGGCGTGCAGACCGGCGCCGTCCTCTCCGCGCTCGACCCGGTCCTCGACCGTGAGCAGCCCGACTGGGTGCTCGTCTACGGCGACACCAACTCCACCATCGCCGGCGCGCTGTCGGCCGTGAAGATGCACCTGCCCGTGGCGCACCTGGAGGCGGGCCTGCGCTCCTTCAACCGGCGGATGCCGGAGGAGCACAACCGTGTCCTCACCGACCACAGCGCCGACCTGCTCCTCGCGCCGACCGAGGAGGCCATGCGCCACCTCGCGAACGAGGGCCTCGCCGACCGCGCCCGGCTGGCCGGCGACGTGATGGTCGACATCTGCCTGCGCATCCGCGACCAGGTCCGCGCCGGTGAGTTCCCGGCGCCGGAGCTGCCCGAGGGCATCGACCCGGCGCAGCCCTTCCTGCTGGCGACCCTGCACCGCCCGGACAACACCGACGACCCCGAGCGGCTCGCCGCGATCGTCGACTCGCTCGCCAAGCTGCCGGTGCCGGTGGCGCTCGCCGCCCACCCGCGGCTCGTCGCCCGCGCCCACGAGCACGGCATCGAGCTGTCCCAGGGCAACCTGCACGTCGGCCGCCCGCTGCCGTACGCGAGCCTGGTCGCCGCCGTGCTGGCCTCCGTGGGGGTGGTGACGGACTCCGGCGGTCTCCAGAAGGAGGCGTTCCTCCTGGAGCGCATCTGCACGACGATCCGCCCGGAGACCGAGTGGGTGGAAACCGTCGACACCGGCTGGAACGTCCTTGTACCCGACCCGCACACGCTGTCGCCCCAGGAATGGGCCGAGACCGTGACCCGTGCCGTGCCGACCGACGACCCCGGCTTCCCGTACGGCGACGGCCGCGCGGCGCACAACGTCGTCCGTCTCATGGAGGAATGGAAGGGGGGCAGCCGGCCCGCCTGACATGTGGATCGGAACGGGGGAACGTGGCCGTCCGCACGCGGACGGCCACATGTGACCCACAGTCCGTGCATGTCAGCGTGCTAGCGTCAACCGCTATGTCATCGTCTCCCCCGTCCGGGCCGCCTGCGGAAGGCAAGCGACCGCACGTCATCTATCTCGCCATCGGGTTCCCCCCGGCCGCCAAGAGCTCCACGTACCGGATGCGCGAGACCGCCAACCAGTTCGTGAAGGTCGGCTGGGACGTCACGGTCGTGAACATCGCCCGCGAGTCCTGGGAACTCGACTCGGGCATCGACCTCTCCCTGCTGGACCAGGTCGACCCCAGGGTGAAGATCGTCGAGCTGCCGCTGGCGCGCGAGGATCTCGAGACGGACATCCGCCTCTTCGACGAGGCGCGTGCCCTCGACCCCAACGGCTGGGTCGCCAAGCTCCGCAAGCGCCAGACCGAGAACTTCCCGGAGCCGAACTTCGGCGAGTGGCGCGAGGACCTCGAGCAGGCCGTGCTGCGCATCCACCGGGAGCACCCGGCGGACCTGCTGCTGGCCAGCTGCGTGCCGTACGTCAACCTCGCCGCGGCCTGGAAGCTGTGGGAGGACGCGAAGGTGCCGTACGCGGTGGACTTCCGCGACGGCTGGTCCATCGACGTCATCGACGGCGTCGAGGCCTTCGCCCGCGACTCCGCCGAGGGCCGCTGGGAGCAGAAGATCCTGGACCACGCGGTGTCGCTGTGGGTCGTCAACGACCCCATCGCCGAGCACTACCGCCGGCGCTACCCCGACTTCGCCGACCGGGTGCACGTCGTCCGCAACGGCTACGACGCGGACAGCTCGCCGGGCCGGGCGCACAACCCGGACGCCGAGGCGGGTCTCGTCTTCGGCTACCTCGGCACGGTCAACTTCACCGTCCCGCACCTGGAGACGGTGCTGAACGCCTGGCGCGCGGCCCGCGCCAAGGAGCCGCTGCTGGCGAACGCGCGCTTCGAGCTGCGCGGTCACCTCGGCAACGGCGCCACGCGCGGTGCGAACCGGCACGCCGAGGTGTTCAAGGAGGCCGAGGCCGACAACGTCGTCTTCGGCGGTCCCGCCGCCAAGGCCGAGGTCTCCTCGATCTACGCCGGCTGGGACGCCATGGTGCTGATCCTCATCGGCGGCCGCTTCGTCACCTCCGGCAAGGTGTACGAGTACATGGCGACCGGCCTGCCGATCGTGTCGGCGCACGCCGTCGAGCACGACGCCTCGAACGTGCTCAGGGGCCACCCGCTGTGGACCGGCGCCCCCGGCCTCGACGAGGCGGGCCTGACCGAGTCCTTCATCAAGGCTGCCCACATGGCGGTGGAGACCACCGACGAGGAGCATGCCGACGCGATGGCCCACGCCGACCAGTTCACTCGTGAGGCGCTGATGTCCGTCGCCGTCAAGAACCTTGTCGAGGAGCTCGCCAAGTGACCGAAGTCCTGCTCGTGGCGTCCGTCCGGCCGAATCTCGGCGTACTGGCCGACACGGTGCGCAAGTTCAACGCCCAGGGCGCGCGCGTGCACCTGGCGGGCATGTTCCACCTGGAGGCCGAGGGCGTCCCGGAGGAGCTCGCCCAGGTCGAACTGGCCGGTGTGCACCAGCTGCCGCGCACCCTGAAGCACCGCAGCCAGGCGGTGCGCCGCCGGCTCGGCAAGGCCCCGCGCGGCCTGCGCAACTGGACGCAGGTGCGCAGCGACTCCTGGCTGCGCTCGCACGGCCGCAAGGCCGACGTGCTCGTCGCCCTGGACGTCGCCGCCGTGTACACGGTGTGGCGGCTCGCCGAGTACAACCGCACCGCCGCGGCCAGGTTCGGGCTGGCGCCCGCGCTGAAGGCCGTGGAGGAACTGAAGGCGCAGGGCGGCACCACGGCCCGGCACTCCACCGTCCTGCCGCCGCTGAGCTCCGTCGCCCGTGATGTGAAGCGCTCGGTGGACCGGCTGCCCGCGCAGCTGGTGCGCACCGCGACCCCGCGTCCCGTGATGCGTTCCGGTGTCGGCGCCCGGCTGTGGCGCTCGGCCGTGACCGCGCCCGGCATGCCCATAAGAGTGCGCGCCGCGACCTCGCGGTACGTCGCCGAGGGCATGCAGTGGGCGGGTCGTACCAGCGGTGCCGCCCTCACCCTCGCGGACGCCGCCTCGAAGATCCCCGACCTCCAACTGCGGGCGGACCTCTACAACGAGGGCGTCATGCAGGAGCTGAAGAAGGGCATCAGCCCCCGCTTCCTGGGCAAGGCGGTCGCGGCCCAGCTCGCGAACGCCGACGCGCTCTTCGCCAAGGGCAGGACCGACGATGCGGCCGAGGCGCTCAACCGCGCCCTGTTCCTGCACTTCCACCGGGTGCTGCACATCGACCAGCTGTCGTCGCCGCTGGCGAAGGACGCCGAGGGATTCGTCGCCCCGCTGCACCGCTCCAAGGCGTTCCAGGCGGTGAGCCGCCCCCGCGGCCGCAAGGTGCCCGCCGCGCCCGCCCCCACCGACCGCCCGCTGCGGCTGCTGGTGACGACGAGCGCCAACGACAACTTCCTGCACCTGATCAAGGAGCACTTCGCCGGTCACCCCGGTGTCGAACTGCGCTTCCTCGACCTGGCGGCGAACAAGCACCTGAAGCGGATCTCCTGGGCGGCCCCGCGCATGCTCAAGGACCGGCTGGCCGGGGACACGAGCGACTACCAGGAAGAGGTGGAGCGCCTGATGCGCCCGCACCTCGACTGGGCCGACACCGTGTTCCTGGAGTGGGCGGCCGGTCCGGCCGGCATGCTCACCACGATCGACCCGGGCGACACCCGGATCATCGTGCGCCTGCACAGCTACGAGGCGTTCACCCGCTGGCCGCACATGACGGACTTCTCCCGGATCGACGACATGGTCTTCGTCGCCCCGCACGTGAAGGACCTGACGGCCTCGCTCGTGCCGACGCTGCGCGGTGAGCAGGCCCCGCGCTTCCACCTCATCGACAACGCCATGGACCTCTCGGGCTTCAACCGCGCGAAGCCGGCCGAGGCCCGCTTCAACCTCGGTCTGATCGGCATCAGCCAGGTCGCCAAGGACCCGAAGTGGGCCCTGGACGTCCTGGAGCGGGTCCGCAGGCACGACGAGCGCTACCGGCTGCTCCTGGTCGGCGGCGACATGGACCCGAAGACCAGCCAGGCCACCAAGGACTACCTGGCCGAGTTCGAGGAGCTGCTGGCCCCGCTGGAGGAGTCCGGCGCGGTGGTCCGGCTCGGCCCGACGGACGACGTCCCGTCGAAGCTGGTCGAGATCGGTACGATCATCAGCTCCTCCGTGCGCGAGGGCTGCCACGTCGGTCTGATGGAGGGCGCGGCCAGCGGCGCCGTTCCCGTCGCCCGCGACTGGCCGTTCTACGCGGGCAAGCCCAACAGTGCCCGCACCCTCTACCCGGAGGGCTGGGTGGTGGCCTCCCCCGCCGAGGCGGCCGAGCGGATCCTGAAGATCACGGCCACCGAGGAGTCCTGGCGCGCGGCGGGCAAGCTCGCCACCGAGCACGCCCTGGCCGTGTGGGACTGGCCCGTGGTGCAGAAGCACTTCGAGAAGCTGCTGCTCGACGAGAGCTGACCCGCGAGCCGACGCGAAGGCCGGCGCACCAGCCGGCGCGCGAGCGACACGGACATGAGTGAGGGCCCCCGGGATCATCCCGGGGGCCCTCACTCATCACATCCGGCACTCACATCCGGCCGGTCGGTCGGCCGGTCAGCCAGCCCGGCAGCCGGCCGGACAGCCAGCCCGACAGTCGGCCCGGCAGTCGGCCCGACATCCAGCGGGTCATCCGCCGGACACACACCGGGGCGTTCGTGCGGCCGTGCGTACGGCCCCGCGCGCTACGGGTGCCGCAGCCGCCATCCGGCCCACGCCGACTCCACCATCTCCCGCACGCCGCGCCGCGCGGTCCAGCCGAGCTCCTGGTGGATCAGGTCGGCGGAGGCCACGACCCGGGCCGGGTCGCCAGCACGGCGGCCGGACACGTCGGGTGCGATCTCCGCGCGGCCGGTGACCTCCTGGATGACGTCGATCATCTCGGCGACCGAGACGCCCTCGCCTCGGCCGATGTTGAGCACCAGCCGGGCCTCGGGGTCGGCGGCCAGCCGGCGGGCGGCCGCGACATGCGCGGCGGCGATGTCCTCGACGTGGATGTAGTCACGGACGCAGGTCCCGTCGGGCGTCGGGTAGTCGTCACCGAAGATCCGCGGCGCCTCGCCCGCCTCGAGCCGCTCGAAGACCATCGGGACGAGGTTGTAGACGCCGTCGTCACCCAGCTCGGGCGTGGCCGCGCCCGCCACGTTGAAGTAGCGCAGCGAGGCGGTGGCCATCCCGTGCCGGGCGCCGACCGCCCCGACCAGCCACTCGCCGGCGAGCTTGGTCTCGCCGTAGGGGTTGATCGGCACGCACGGCGTCTTCTCGGTGACGAGGTCGACGTCGGGCATGCCGTACACGGCGGCGGACGAGGAGAACAGGAACCGGCCGACGCCCGCGGCGACGGCCGCGTCCAGCAGGACCCGCATGCCCTCGACGTTCTCGCGGTAGTAGTACAGCGGCCGGTCCACGGACTCGCCCACCTGCTTCTTGCCCGCGATGTGCACGATGCCGGTGACGCCGTGCTCGCGCAGCACCCGCTCGACGACGACGCCGTCGAGGACCGTGCCGACCTCCAGCACCACACCGTCCGGGAGCCGCTCGGGCCGGCCCGTGCTCAGGTCGTCGAGGACGACGACCCGCTCACCGGCGTCGGTCATCGCCTTCACGACGTGCGAGCCGATGAAACCGGCGCCGCCCGTGATCAGCCAGGACATGAGAAAACCTTCCTGCACCAGGGCCCCGTCCCGGACACGGGACGGGGCCACGAGGTTGTTCGCGTACGGGCGTCAGCCGCCGATGACGACGCGGCGGACGCCCTTCCAGGCCTCCGGGTCCGTCGTACGGCGACCGTCGACCAGGACGGTGACGTCCGGCAGGTCGGCCGGGGTCAGCGTGCGGTACTCCGCGTGGTCGGCCTGGAGGATCGCCGCGGTGACCTTCTCGCCCGTGTGCGGGGTGAGACCGTGGGCGAGAAGCTCCTCGTCCGTGTACATCGGGTCCGAGACGAACGGCACCGCGCCGCGCGCCTTGAGGGCCTCGACGGTCGGGAAGACGCCGGAGAAGGCGGTCTCCTTCACGCCACCGCGATAGGCGGCACCCAGCACCAGCACACCCACGCCGGTCAGATCGCCGTAGGCGGCGGCCAGCAGGTCGACGGCGTACTCGGGCATCGCGGCGTTCGCCTCACGGGCGGAGCGCACGACGGTCGCCGCCGGGTCGTTCCACAGGTACATCCGCGGGTAGATCGGGATGCAGTGACCGCCGACGGCGATGCCCGGCTGGTGGATGTGGCTGTAGGGCTGCGAGTTGCAGGCCTCGATGACCTTCTTGACGTCGATGCCGTTGCTGTCGGCGAAGCGCGCGAACTGGTTCGCCAGGCCGATGTTGACGTCCCGGTAGGTCGTCTCGGCGAGCTTGGCCAGCTCGGAGGCCTCGGCGGTGCCCAGGTCCCACACGCCGTTCGGCCGCGGCAGGTCGGCGCGCTCGTCGAAGTCCAGGACCTGCTCGTAGAACTCCACACCGCGGGCGCTCGACGCCTCGTCGATGCCACCGACCAGCTTGGGGTAGCGGCGCAGGTCGGCGAAGACCCGGCCGGTCAGCACGCGCTCCGGGGAGAACACCAGGTGGAAGTCATCGCCCGCGGTCAGCCCCGAGCCCTCGGCCAGCATCGGCGCCCAGCGGGTGCGGGTGGTGCCGACCGGCAGCGTGGTCTCGTAGCTGACCAGCGTGCCGGGCTTGAGGCCCTGGGCGATCGCCTTCGTCGCGGAGTCCATCCAGCCGAAGTCCGGGGTGCCCTCGGCGTCCACGAACAGCGGGACGACGACGACCACGGCCTCGGACTCGGCGACGGCGGACGCGGTGTCCGTGGTCGCGCTCAGCAGCCCGGCGTCGACGGCCTGCTTCAGCTTGACGTCGAGGTCGTGCTCGCCCGGGAACGGCTCGACGCCGGCGTTGACCAGCTCGACGACCTTCTCGTTGACGTCCGCGCCGATGACCCGGTGGCCCTTGGAGGCGAACTGCACGGCCAGCGGCAGGCCGATCTTGCCGAGTGCTACTACACAGATGTTCATGGAGAGGCGCTACTTCCTTTTGGAACCGGTCGGCTTCTTGGAACCGCCCGGCTTGGACTTCTTGGCGCCGACGGCCCGCTTCAGACGGCCGGCCCCGGACTTCAGTTTCCGCCCGAATCTCCCCAGCCCCTGGCGGAGCACCGCGATCTTCGGCGGGTACATCTGGGCCGTGTCGATCACGACCCGGCCCTTGTCGTTCACCACGGCCGACGCCCGGTAGGGGTCCCCCTCCCGGCCCCACTGGCGCGCCAGCGGCATGGGCAGGTCCTTGCCCCGTACGGGAATCTCGTACGTCGAACCGGCCACGTCCAGGTATACCCGCACGCCCCGCTTCGCGGTGAGGTGGGCCAGCGGGACCCGGGCGTGCAGCACGGTGGCCGCGCCGTCCTCGGCGGGCTCCCGCGTGAATTCGCCCACCGCGGCCGGCAGGACGTGGTCGGCCTTCAGCCGGCGCGCGCCGGGCTTGTCGGCCGACTTGGGCATGGCCTTGTCGGCGAGCCGCAGCACGGCGCCGTCGACGTCGCCGAGCACCGGCACCCGCACGGACAGCGTGTACGTGAGCGCCTCGCCCTGCTGCTCCCAGGCGGAGGCCAGCAGTTCGGTGCCCTGGGCGAGACGGCCCGGCACCGACTCCCCGACCAGCTCGTAGACCCGGTCGGGCAGGCCGATGCGCGGGTCGCGGAATCCGGCGTACCGGGCGTAGGCACGCTCGCCCTCGAGGACGAACGGCGGCGCCCCGTGCTCCTTCTCCGAGCTGATCGCCTCGGCCAGCTCGTCGATCGCGCCGGCCCGCGCCAGGGCGATGCGCACCCGGCGCTTGACGTCCATCGCGTCGCGGATGCCGTCGGTGAAGTAGACGTCGGCGAGTCGCGCGATGCCCGCGCAGATCTGCCGCTGGAGCTCGCGGTCCAGGCCGGGGAAGTCGTCCTGGACGAGCTTGGCGAGCTCCCAGGTGAAGTGCCGGCGCAGCAGCGCGTCCCGGTCGGGGCCCGCCTCGACGAGACCGGCCGTGAAGTCCATGATCTCGGCGGCGGCCCGCAGCCGCGCCAGATGGTCGGCGCGGTAGGTGATGTTGCTGGCGTCGCCGCGCTTGACCGCGTAGTAGCAGGTGTAGTCGGCCACCACCGAGATCTTCTTCGCGCGCACGCACGCCTCGATGGTGAACGGCTGGTCGCTGCCCACGGGCAGGTGCTCGGGGAAGCGCAGCTTGTACTTCTCGACCAGTTCCCGGCGGAACAGCTTGGTGTTGGCCAGCGTGAAGGGCAGCGCGGAGTCGTACAGGCTGACGTCCGGGTCGCTCTCCTTGTACAGCGCCTGGTGCACGTAACGGCCGTTGGTGCCGACCATCTTGCCGACCACGACGTCGGAGCCGTGCAGGTCGGCGCAGGCCACCATGCGCTCCAGCGCTTCCTCGCCGAGGTAGTCGTCGGAGCCGATGAAGTACACGTAACGGCCGGTGGCCACGTCCAGCGCCCGGTTGCTGGGCGCCGCCGGGCCACCGGAGTTCGGCTGGTGGAGCACCTTGACGGTGTCCGGGTACAGCGCCGCGAACCGGTCCAGTTCGGGCCCGCTGTCGTCCGTGGACCCGTCGTCGACGGCCACGATCTCCAGGCGCTCACGGCCGATGCTCTGCCCGACCAGGGAGTTCAGGCACTCGGTCAGGTACGGCATCGTGTTGTAGACGGCAACGACGACGCTGACGTCAGGCGCAGCACTCATGCTCCGGCTCCTGGTCTCCGACAGCCGACGGCCGGCTGGGTCCTGCGGGGAAAGTCTCACAGAACATAGGAGTCCTGCCGAGCACGCACCGTTCCCCCGATGTGTGATGCTCAGCTGCCATGTGCGGCCAGATCCTCCGGCTGAAGGGACACGCTGCGGTTGCTGGTCGCCGACTCGAGGACGGCGGCCGCCACCTCCACGGTACGCATGCCCTGGCGCAGGGTGCAGATGTCGGCCTGCTTGCCGAGCACCGCGTCCCGGAACAGCTCGTGCTCGACGAGCAGCGGCTCACGCTTGGGGATGGCGTACCGGATCATGTCGCCCTCGGACACCCCGCGGAACGCCCGCAGGGCCTCCCACTCGGTGGTGACGGCGGCGTTGGAGTGGAACGTCAGGTCGGCGGTGAGGGTGTCGGCGATGAAGCAGCCGCGCTCACCGGTGACCGAGGTGAACCGCTCCTTGAGCGGGCTCAGCCAGTTCACCAGGTGGTTGACCATGGTGCCGTCGTCGAGACGGCCCACCGCGGAGACCATGTCCTCGTGCTCACGGCCGCTCTTGGAGACGGTGTGCGCGGCGATGGACACGTACTGGCGTCCGGTCACCCAGCCGGTGAGGTCGATGTCGTGGGTGGCGAGGTCCTTGACGACGCCGACGTCCGCGATGCGGTGCGGGAAGGGACCCTGACGGCGCGTCACGACCTGGTAGACGTCACCGAGCTCGCCGGCCTCCAGGCGGGCGCGCAGCGACATCAGCGCCGGGTTGCAGCGCTCGATGTGACCGACACCGGCCACCAGACCGCGCGACTCGAACGCTTCGACGAGACGACGGGCGCCCTCGACGGTGTCGGCGACCGGCTTCTCGACCAGGGCGCACACACCGGCCTCGGCGAGCGCCAGGCCGACCGGCTCGTGCAGGGCGGTGGGGCAGGCCACGACGGCGTAGTCCACACCGAGGGCGATGAGCTCCTCGACGGTGTTCAGGATCGGCGCGCCCTGGGCGGCGCCGAACTTGTCACCCATCGGGTCGACGACGCCGACGAGTTCGACGCCCTCCAGACCCGACAGGACACGGGCGTGGTGACGCCCCATGGAACCGAGGCCGACGAGTCCCGCTCGCAGCGACTTCCCGGTACTCACAGCTGCTCCCCCAGAGCATTGACGGCGGTGACGATGCGCTCGAGGTCCTGGGCGGACAGAGCGGGGTGCACGGGCAGCGAGACGACCTGGGCGGCCGCGCGGTCCGTCTCGGGCAGGTCCCAGTTCCGGCCCGCCTTCTGGTCCGGCTCCCAGTACGGCTTCAGCCGGTGGATGGGAGTCGGGTAGTACACGGCGTTGCCGATGCCGGCCTCGGTCAGCTTGGCCATGGCGGCGTCGCGGTCACCCAGGACGCGCACCGTGTACTGGTGGTAGATGTGCCGGGCGCCCTCGGCGACCTTCGGCGTCACCACGTCGGGCGCGGTGATGTGCTCGGTGAGGTACGCGGCGTTGGCGATGCGCTGCTCGGTCCAGCCGTCCAGCTTGCGGCGCTGCACACGGCCGATCGCGGCGGACACGTCCGTCATGCGCACGTTGGCGCCGACGATCTCGTTGGCGTAGCGCTTCTCCATGCCCTGGTTGCGCAGCAGGCGCAGGGTGCGGGCGGTCTCCGCGTCCCCGGTGGAGATCATGCCGCCCTCGAGGCTGTGCATGTTCTTCGTCGGGTAGAAGCTGAAGGTGCCCGCGGCGCCGAAGGCGCCGACCGGGGTGCCGTGCAGCGCGGCCGCGTGGGCCTGGCAGGCGTCCTCGACCACGGCGAGCCCGTGCTGCTCGGCGATCGCCATGATCTTGTCCATGGCGGCCGGGTGACCGTACAGGTGGACCGGCATGATCGCGGCGGTGCGCGGCGACAGGGCGGCCTCGACCGCGGCCGGGTCCAGGCAGTACGTCTGCGGGTCGATGTCGGCGAAGACCACGTCGGCGCCGACCAGCCGCACCGCGTTGGCGGAGGCGGCGAAGGAGAACGACGGCACGATGACCTCGTCGCCCGGGCCGAGGCCGAGGGCGAGGAGCGACAGGTGCAGCGCGGAGGTTCCGGAGTTGACCGCGACGCAGTGACGCCCGTCGACGAGCTCCGAGAACTCCTCCTCGAAGGCGGCCACCTCGGGCCCCTGGACGACCATGCCGCTGCGCAGCACGCGCACCGCGGCCTCGATCTCCTCCTCGCCGATCACGGGCTTGGCGGCCGGTACGAACTCATGGGCGTCGGTCATCGACATCCCCTCCTCTACGGCGACCTCTAAGCCGCACCACGTCATGCATGGTCGGGAAGAGACCGTGTCGATGCTCAGCACGGCCGCATCCCTGGTTGTCCGCCGGCGCCGGTGAACGGACCGGACGGGTTGTACACAGGACCCCGCCCCCCGAGGGCGCCTTGCGGGAAGTCAGCCGTGTCCGGTGGTGAGACCGGATGTGCTCATCGGCCGGGGTCACGGTGTGCATGCCTTTGGCCACCGGGACCACAGTGCACGTTACCAGCACGCGGACAGCGATTTTCCCTAGGGTTACCACAGTGAAACTCACGGAGAGCGTGCGGTCCATCACAAGCGAGACACAGAGTAACTCGCTGCTGAACGCAATGCGACGCGGGCACCCGGAGGATACCGGGTGCCCGCGTGACGGTCGGTCCGAACCGGTCCGGCTCGGCCTGTGTCAGGCCGGGCCGGAGCGAAGCGGAGTCACTCCTCCGTCGAGGCCGACACGGTCGGCTGGCCCTCGTGGGCCGCCGCCGTCGTCTTCGACACCGTCTTCGCGGCCTTCTTCGCCGTCGTCTTCTTGGCGACCGTCTTCTTGGCGGCCGTCTTCTTCGCGACCGCCGTCTTCTTGGTGGCGGCCTTCTTCGCCGTGGCCTTCTTCGCCGTCTTGCGCGCGGCCGCCTTCTTCGCCGGAGCGGCCTCGGCCTCCTCGGCGGGCGCCTCGACCTCCTCGGCGGGGGTCTCCGCCGGGGCCGACGGCACGACCATGACGGCCGTCTCCTCGGACGCGGTCGGCGCGGTGGCCTTGCGCACGGCACGGCGCCGCGGGCGGGCCGGAGCCGCGCTCTCGACGACGGGCTCGGCGACCTGCTCCGCCTCGGGCTGCTCCACCGCGGCGGCCTCGGCGGCCGGTGCCGGTGCGACCGACGGCTCGGCGACCGTCAGCACGGCGGCCTCCGCCCCGGCGGGCGAACCGGCCGGCGCGGACACCTTGCGGGTGGCGCGACGACGGGTGCGGCCCTTGGGCGCGGCCTCGTCGGCGGCCGGGGCCTCGACGGCCGGGGTCTCGGCCACCGCGGCCTCGACGACCGGGTCCTCGACGGCGACCGGCTCGGTCTGCGCGGTGACCGCCTCGGCCGGCTGCACCGGACGCTCGGCCTCCGCCTCGACGGTGACGTCCTGCGCGGTGGGCGCCTCGACGACCGTCTCCGCGGCGGCCTCGACGGCCTCCTGCGGGGCATCGGCCTCGAAGCCGCCGGCCCTGCGCGTCGTGCCGCCCCTCGGCGCACCCGCCGGAGCGGACGCCCGACGGCCGGCCCGACGACGGCCACGGCCACGCGTGGCGGCGGCCTCCGCCTCGGCGATGCTGCTGTACAGCTCCTCGTCCGGCGCGAACTCGGGGGCTTCGAGCGCGATCGGCTCGGCCACCTCGGCGGCGACCTCGGCCTCGCTCTCCGTCTCCTGTCCGGCGCCCACGAGCGGCTCGACGACGTCGGCCGACACCGTCTCGTGCTCGTGGTCGTGGCCCGGTCCGTCCCCGCCGCGGCCGCGCTTCTTGCGCTTGCCGCCGCCACCGACCGCGGTCGGCTGCTCCATGTGGACGATGACCCCGCGCCCGTTGCAGTGCACGCAGGTCTCGGAGAACGACTCAAGCAGTCCCTGGCCCACCCGCTTACGGGTCATCTGCACGAGCCCCAGCGAGGTCACCTCGGCGACCTGGTGCTTCGTACGGTCGCGGCCCAGGCACTCCAGCAGACGCCGCAGCACCAGGTCCCGGTTGGACTCCAGCACCATGTCGATGAAGTCGATCACGATGATGCCGCCGAGGTCGCGCAGCCGCAGCTGACGCACGATCTCCTCGGCCGCCTCCAGGTTGTTCCTGGTGACCGTCTCCTCGAGGTTGCCGCCCTGACCGGTGAACTTGCCGGTGTTGACGTCGACGACGACCATCGCCTCGGTCCGGTCGATCACCAGCGAACCGCCGCTGGGCAGCCAGACCTTGCGGTCCAGCGCCTTGGCGAGCTGCTCGTCGATCCGGTAGGTGGCGAAGACGTCGACCTCGGAGGTCCACCGGGACAGGCGGTCGGCCAGGTCGGGCGCGACGTGCGAGACGTACCCGTGGATGGTCGACCAGGCCTCGTCACCGCTGACGATGACCTTGGTGAAGTCCTCGTTGAAGATGTCGCGCACGACGCGGACGGTCATGTCCGGCTCGCCGTACAGCAGCGTCGGCGCGTTGCCGCCGTTCTTCGCCTTCTTCTGGATCTCCTCCCACTGCCCCTGGAGCCGCTCGACGTCGCGGCGCAGCTCGTCCTCGCTCGCGCCCTCGGCGGCGGTGCGCACGATGACGCCCGCGTCCTCGGGGACGATCTTCTTGAGGATCGTCTTCAGCCGGGCCCGCTCGGTGTCGGGCAGCTTGCGGCTGATGCCGGTCATCGAACCCTCGGGCACGTACACGAGGTAGCGGCCCGGGAGCGAGACCTGGCTGGTCAGCCGGGCGCCCTTGTGGCCGATCGGGTCCTTCGTCACCTGGACGAGGACCGACTGGCCCGACTTGAGGGCGGCCTCGATGCGACGCGGCCCGTTGGCCATGCCGAGCGCCTCGAAGTTGACCTCACCGGCGTACAGGACGGCGTTGCGCCCCTTGCCGATGTCGATGAAGGCGGCCTCCATCGACGGCAGCACGTTCTGGACCTTGCCCAGGTACACGTTGCCGACGTAGGAGGTGGCCTGCTCCTTGTTGACGTAGTGCTCGACGAGCACGTTGTCTTCCAGGACGCCGATCTGGGTGCGCTCGCCGCTCTGGCGGACGACCATCACCCGCTCGACGGCCTCGCGGCGGGCCAGGAACTCGGCCTCGGTGATGATCGGCACGCGGCGGCGGCCCTGCTCGCGGCCTTCCCGGCGACGCTGCTTCTTGGCCTCGAGACGGGTCGAGCCCTTGATGGACTGCACCTCGTCCGACGGCTCGGAGGGCTTGCGCGGCTCACGGACCTTGACGACCGTGCGCTCCGGGTCCCCGTCGACCGGCTCGGCCTCGGGAGAGGAGTCACCGGCACGACGACGCCTGCGACGGCGGCGACGGCTGCCGGCGGAGGAGCCGCCGGACTCGTCCTCGGCGTCCTCCGCGTCCTCGTCCTCCTGCTCGGCGGTGTCCTCGGCGTCCTGAGCGGCCTGGTCGGCGGCGAAGTCGTCGGACTCGGCGTCCCCCTCGCCGTCGGCGGCATCGCCACGACGACGGCGACGGCCACCGCGACGGCGGCGACGACGCGACCCGGTCTCCTCGGTCTCGTCGTCCCCGTCGACAACGTCCTCGACCTCGTCGGTGTCCTCCGGCTCGGCCTCGGACTCGTCCGCGGCGGCGGGCGCCACGGGAGCGGGGGCGGCGGCAGCGGCGGTGCGGCCGGTCTCGGCCTCGTCACCGAAACCGGCGGCCCGGCGGCGACGGCGACGACGCGACCCGGTCGGCTCCTCCGGAGCCTCCTGGGTCACCTCGGTCTCCTCGGGCTCCTCGGCCTCCGTCACCTCGGCCCCGGCGGCGGCGGCCTCGGCCGCGGCCCGCTGCGGGGTCTGGAACTGCGGCTCGGCGAACACGGGTGCCTGGAACACGGCGACCGCGGGCCGCGCCGGACGACGCGGCGTGTCGCCCTCCGCGCTCTCCTGCGCGGGCGCGGTGAAACCGCCGGCGGCCCGGCGGACCACACGACGGCGACCGCGTCGGGAACCGGCGTCCTCGTCGGTCTGAGCGGACTGCGTGGGCTGAGCTGCCTGCGTGGGCTGCGGGGCCTCGGCGGCGGGCGCGGCCTCGGCCGCAGCGGCGGGCGCCTCGGGCGCCTTCACCTCGTCGACGGGGGCGGCGGCCGCGGTGACGGCCTGCTCGGCGGTCTCGGCCTCGGCGGGCGCGGTCACCCGACGCGTGGCGCGACGGCGGGTGCGGGGGGCGGGCTCGGCCGGCGTCTCGTCGGCCACGGCCGGAGCCTCGGTCCCGGCGGCGACGGCGGGCGTCTCGGCCTCCGGCGCACCGGCGGGCGCGGTCGCCCGGCGGGTGGCCCGGCGCCGCGTACGGGGCGCGGCCTCGGCGGGCGCCTCGTCGGCGACCTGGGCGACGGGCTCGGACTCCGCGGCGGGCTGCTCCACGGCCGCGGCCTCGACGGCCTCCGCCGGGGACTCGGTGGGCGTGGTCACGCGACGCGTGGCACGGCGACGGCCGCGGCGGGGAGCGGCGTCCTCGGCGGCGGCCTCCTCGGCGAGCGCTTCCGCCGCCGCGGGCGCGCTCACCTCGGCGGGCGCGCTCACCTCGGCGGCCACGGGCAGCACGGTCTCGGCGGCCTCGGCGGCGGCCGGAGCCCCGGCGGGCGCGGAGGCGCGGCGGGTGGCCCGGCGCCGGGGACGCGGCGCGGCCTCGGCGGCTTCTTCGGCCGCCGGGCTGTCGGCGGTGCCGTCGGCCCGGGCGGCCTCGGCGGTCTCCTCTTCGGGGACCTCTTCCGCCAACTGCTCGGCGGATTCCACGGCCGGTATGGCCGGCGTGGTGGTCTCGGCCGAGGTGTCGGCGGCGGCGACCGGCGGACCCGCCGGTCGGGAAGCGGCACGGCGCCGACGACGCGGCGGCAGGGTGTCGCTGGGGCTGTTCGCTTCGGAGTCCGTGGTGGACTCTGTCGATTCGGTTGGCTCGAGCATGCGGGCGTTTCTCCCGTCAGGCCCCCGGGCGCCGCGCCTGGTCCGGCGTCGATCACGAGGGATCGATCGCCGTTGACGTCCGCGGCTCGCGCGATGCGCGGTGCCGCCGTCCGGGGCGCGGGCGCCGCACGGGGGCTCTCTGTGTCCTGTCTCGCCGGTTCCGTACACCGAATGCGTACGGCCTGGCGAAAGTCTTCTGGTCGGTTCGCCGCCCGACCCAGGTGGCTCCCGAGTACGAGGGCGGCGCTACGACGTCCGTCCCTTCGCGGAACTTCCCTACGCGGGCGCCTTCGCGGCGGCAGCGGGATCGGCCGTTGTGGGGGCCGGAGCTGCCTCGCGGTCGGGCGCGAGCGGGTCGGTCACCGTGCCGGTCTCTTCATCGAACAGCCCCTGCGCCAGCCTGGTCACCGCTGCGGGGACCGGCGGCGCCAGGTCGGCCACGGCGCGAAGACCGGACAGGACGTCGTCGGGTCGTACGGCAGGCGTCACGTGCCGAACAACCAGCCGCAGTATCGCACAGGGCTGGTCCGTCGGCCTATCAGCAGTTTCACTGTGCGTCTCGAGTCGGACGACAGCGGCACGGGCGTCGAAGGTCCGGACGCCGTTCTTGGCCATGCGCTGGACCTCGACGGCGTCGGCCTTGTTGAAGGCCTCCACCGCGCGGTCGGCGTCGGCCGGGTCCACTCCGTCCAGCCGCAGCTCCCATACGGAGGCCGTCAGCCGGTCGGCGAGTCCCGAGGTCCGGGCCTCGACCGCGTCGACGACGTCGAGGCCGGTGGGCAGCGACTCGTCGAGGAGGATTCTCAGTTTCTCCGGGTCCCGCGCCGCGGTGAGCGCGATCTCCAGGTACTCCGCCTCACTGCCCGTGCCGGTGGGTGCGGCATTGGCGTACGACACCTTCGGATGCGGCGTGAACCCCGCCGAGTACGCCATCGGCACCTCGGCACGGCGCAACGCACGCTCGAAGGCGCGCTGGAAGTCACGGTGGCTGGTGAACCGGAGGCGGCCGCGCTTGGTGTAGCGCAGTCGGATGCGCTGCACCGCGGGTGCGGGCGGCGGGCCTTCGGGCTGTCGCTTGCCCAGTGTCGTTCAGTCCTTCGTGAGAGCGGTCGTACTCCTACCAAGAGTACGTGCCTCGGCACCCGATGGTTCCCGCCCGCCGACCGGCTCTCGCTCCCGCGACTGCCCGAAGAGCATCCGGCGCACGTCCGCGCGGGCCTGCCGGGCCGTCTCCCGGGCGGCGGCCAGGGTCTGCCGGGTGGCCCGGCCGACGCTGCGCGCGGCACTGGCGGCGGGACGCAGCACGGCGTCCCGGACGACATGTCCGACCGGGGTGAGGACGCTCCGGTACACCCAGCGGACGGGCTCCACGAAGATCCACCGCAGGAGGGTCCCGAGGAACCGTCCGACGGCCCGCGAGATCCGGCCGGCGATCCGCCAGGCATGCCCGAGGGCGTCGCCCACCTCGCGCGCGACGACGGCCAGGAGACGGCCGACGGGGGCGAGCACCCAGCGCCACAGGGCGAGCGCGGGCAGCACCACCAGGATCCGGGCCGTCCAGTACAGGACCAGGCCGATCCCGGTGACGAGCAGTGCCAGGAGCCGCCACACGCCGCGCGCGCACCAGGCGATCGCCCGCCCGGTCGGCGCGAGGACCCACCGGTGGACCCAGCGGGCGGGGACGACGACGAGGTACCGCAGCAGCCACGCCACGCCGGTGTACGCGCCGACGCCGACGGCGGCGAGGAACGCCCCGATCCCCTTCAGCAGCCACCGGCAGGCATGTCCGACCGGGGTGAGCACGCGCGTGTGGACCCACACCAGCCCGGCCCCGATCCCGCGCGCGAGCCGTGCGACGCCGTGCCCGACCGGGGTCAGGACATGCCGGTAGGTCCACACCACCGGCACCACGAGCAGCACCCGGCCGAGCCATGCGAGCGCCTTGCCCGCCGGGACGACGACGTACCGCCACAGCGCGGCCAACGGCAGGACGAACAGCGCCTTCCCGAGCCGGAGCAGGGCCCGCCCCAGCGGCCGGAGCACCGCGTCGCGCAGCAGCCGCCCCACGACGACGAGCGCGTCCCACACCATCCGCACGGGCACGACGAGCACGAGCACGACGATCCGCACGGGCAGCCGGATCGCCACGACGAGGCATCCCTCGGGCTCCCGTACGGGCTCCCGCGCGGGCGGTCCGGGGCGGTGGCCGGTGCGCTGTCCGGCAGGCCGTCCGGCGGGCGGTTTCTCCAGGTCCATAACGACGTAGACGCTACAACCACGCCGGTGGATGCGCTGTTGAGGGTGCGTCAGGGGCAGGTCACTTCCGCCGGGACCGCGCCGCCTTCCCCGCCCGCGAGGCCTTCGGCCGGCGCTCCGGTCCGGCCGGCCGGGGGACGGCCTTGACGTGGGGTGCGGAGAACTCGCGGTTGGTCTCCGTCTGGCGGCGGACGGCTCCGGGCAGGTCGGGCATCGCGAGCAGGGTGTCGCAGGCCCGGACGGCCGCCCGGTGGTCGCCGACCCAGTAGGCGCAGATGGAGAACTCGAAGAGCAGACCCCACCGGTAGACCCACGACCGGGTGAAGAGCAGGTCGTCGGGTTCACCCTGGCCGACGACCGCGCCGAGCAGGGCGTACGCGGTGCGGTAACGGCTCTTCAGGCGCAGCCGTGAGGCCAGTTCGTAGACGGCTTCCAGGCGGGTCGGGCGGGACTCCCAGGCGCGGGAGAACGCGTCCATGGCTCCGGGCCAGTCGTCGGTCTTCTCCGCCCGCAGGATCCCGGCCTCCAGGAGCGAGCAGTAGACCTCCTCGCCCCAGCCGCCCAGTCCGGCACGCCGCTCGTACAGGGCGATCGCCTCGTCCACGTGGCCCAGGTCGCGTTCGGTGTTGGCGAGGTAGAAGACCGTGCGCGGGTTGGTGGGGTCGCGCTCCAACTCGCCCCGCAGCAGGCGCGCGTCGCGCTCGAACTTGTCGCTGCGGCAGCCGCCGTCCGCGTGGTCCTCGATGACGAGCGCGTCCAGGTTCTCCTGCCGGTCCGGGCCGTCGGTGCACGGGTACTCGTGGGTGACGCCCTCGTAGCGCCAGGTCCGGTCGCCCCGCATGAGGTGCTTGAAGCGGTGCTGGGTGCCCGGCGTGTCGTACCGCAGCATGTACGAGCCCGCCGTCAGCCGGGGCAGCGGGGCGTCCTGGCGCATGACGTGGTCGGCGTCGAGGGTGAGCAGGTAGTCGGCCTTGCCGAGGGCGCGCCGGATGTTCAGCGTCCGGTTGTGTCCGAAGTCGACCCAGGGCTCCTCGTGGAGTTCGCCCGGGATGCCGTCGAGCACCTTGCGGATCAGATCCTGAGTGCCGTCCGTCGAACCGGTGTCGGAGATCACCCAGTAGTCGATGAGGGGCCGTACGGACTTCAGGCAGCGTTCGATCACGCGCGACTCGTCCTTGACGATCATGCACAGGCACAGGGTCTGGTGGGTCACGGGCGTCAAGGTGACACAGCCCGGCGGCTCCGACGGCCCGTTCCACGCGGCGAATACCCCATCAGCACGCACCGATTAGTCCGATACGTCGATAAAAACTATCTTTTGGTCGTCGCATCGCGCCGGAACGGGCGCGCTCAGGTCAAGCTCACCCTCAGGTTCGGGGAGCGCCCGGACCGCTCGATGCAAGGAGCACTTGAAATGCGTCCTGAGTTCGGACCGTACTCCCTCCTCGGGCCGGTGGCCCGGCACAGATGCAAGCGGGCCGGCATGGTGGCCTCGCTCGCCGTGGTCCTGGCGGCCGGCGTGATCAGCCCGGCAGCCGCGGCGGCCCGCAGTGTCACCGACCGAGTACAGGCGGAACTTCCCTCCCCCGGCGGCAAGTGCAAGCCGGGGCACCACAAGCACGAGCACCACAAGCCGAGGGCGATCGAGGCCGGCGGCAAGGACAAGTGCAAGGGCCCGACGGGTCCCACCGGCCCCAAGGGTCCGAAAGGCCCGAAGGGTGACCACGGGGTCACCGGCGCCACCGGCCCCACCGGACCGACGGGAGCCACCGGCGCGACCGGTGCCGACGGGATCGACGGCGTCGACGGCGTCGACGGCGTGACCGGAGCCACGGGAGCCACCGGAGCGCCAGGTGCGGACGGCGTCGACGGCGCCACCGGGGCGACAGGTGCGACCGGCGCGGACGGCCCCACCGGAGCCACGGGCGCCACGGGCGCCACGGGGACGAACGGTGTCGACGGCGCCACCGGTCCGACAGGGGCGACCGGAGCCACCGGGGCGACGGGCCCCTGCTCCGACATCGACGCCGCGCAGGACTCCAACAACTTCGAGCTGAGGGTCGCGCTGACCGGCGGCTCGACCTTCGCCGGTATCCACGACCTGCGAGGCGTCGCGCCCCGTCCGTTCCTGTGGACCGATCTGAGCACCCACCCCGACTACCCCGCGGGCGGGGAGGACGCCGACGGCCGCAACGTGGGCTTCGTCTGCGGAGCCGCCGTCAACGGGCACAGCGCCAACAACGGCAACCCGATCAAGTTCGACGTGATGACCACCACCGGCCAGGTCTGGGAGACCACCTGCGTCGCCGTCACCGGCACCAATCCGGCGACGCTGAACTGCAACGACGCCAACGGTCTGCCCAACCCCTGGACCAAGGTGACCTTGCAGCCGCTGGCGACGGTCATCAACGGCGGCTCGTGACCGGCCCCGCACCCCGCTGAAAGCGATGCCCGGAGGTCCGCCGACAGACCTCCGGGCATGGTTCGCGATACCCCGCAGGGCCGCCGTGAATCCTCAGTGACTGTGCGCGGCACTCCCCGCCGGCTGCTTCACCGTCAACGGCAGCAGCTTCTGGCCGGTCGGACCGATCTGGATGTGGGTGTCCATCGCCGGGCACACCCCGCAGTCGAAGCAGGGCGTCCAGCGGCAGTCCTCGACCTCCGTCTCGTCGAGGGCGTCCTGCCAGTCCTCCCAGAGCCAGTCCTTGTCGAGGCCCGAGTCCAGGTGGTCCCAGGGCAGGACCTCCTCGTAGGACTTCTCCCGCGTCGTGTACCAGTCGACGTCCACACCGAAGGCGGGCAGCGTCTTGTCGGCGCAGGCCATCCAGCGGTCGTAGGAGAAGTGCTCGCGCCAGCCGTCGAAGCGACCGCCGTCCTCGTAGACGGCCCGGATGACGGCGCCGATACGGCGGTCACCGCGCGAGAGGAGACCCTCGACGATGCCCGGCTTGCCGTCGTGGTAGCGGAAGCCGATCGAACGGCCGTACTTCTTGTCGCCGCGGATCTTGTCGCGGAGCTTGGTGAGACGCGCGTCGGTCTCCTCGGCGGAGAGCTGCGGCGCCCACTGGAACGGCGTGTGCGGCTTCGGCACGAACCCGCCGATCGACACCGTGCAGCGGATGTCGTTCTGACCGGAGACCTTGCGGCCCTCGGCGATCACCTTCATCGCCATGTCGGCGATCTGGAGGACGTCCTCGTCGGTCTCCGTCGGCAGACCGCACATGAAGTACAGCTTCACCTGGCGCCAGCCGTTGCCGTACGCGGTGGAGACCGTCCGGATCAGGTCCTCTTCGGAGACCATCTTGTTGATGACCTTGCGCATGCGCTCCGAGCCGCCCTCGGGGGCGAAGGTCAGGCCGGACCGGCGGCCGTTGCGGGTCAGCTCGTTCGCCAGGTCCACGTTGAAGGCGTCCACGCGGGTGGAGGGGAGGGACAAGCCGATCTTGTCCTCCTCGTAGCGGTCCGCGAGGCCCTTCGCGACCTCGGCGATCTCGCTGTGGTCGGCGCTCGACAGCGAGAGCAGGCCGACCTCCTCGAAGCCGGTCGCCTTCAGGCCCTTCTCGACCATGTCGCCGATCCCGGTGATCGACCGCTCGCGCACCGGGCGCGTGATCATGCCGGCCTGGCAGAAACGGCAGCCGCGGGTGCAGCCGCGGAAGATCTCCACCGACATCCGCTCGTGCACCGTCTCGGCCAGCGGGACCAGCGGCTGCTTGGGGTAGGGCCACTCGTCGAGGTCCATCACCGTGTGCTTCGACACGCGCCACGGGACGCCCGACTTGTTCGGCACCACACGGGCGATCCGGGCGTCCGGCAGGTACTCCACGTCGTAGAACCGCGGGATGTAGACCGCGCCGGTCTTCGCGAGACGGAAGAGGACCTCCTCGCGGCCGCCCGGCCGGCCCTCCGCCTTCCACTCGCGGATGATCTTCGTCATGTCCAGCACGGCCTGCTCGCCGTCGCCGATGACCGCCGCGTCGATGAAGTCGGCGATCGGCTCGGGGTTGAAGGCCGCGTGGCCGCCCGCCAGCACGATCGGGTCGTCGAGACCGCGGTCCTTGGACTCCAGCGGGATACCCGCGAGGTCCAGCGCCGTGAGCATGTTCGTGTAGCCCAGCTCCGTGGAGAAGGACAGCCCGAACACGTCGAAGGCCTTCACCGGACGGTGGCTGTCCACGGTGAACTGCGGGACCGCGTGCTCCCGCATCAGCGCCTCGAGGTCCGGCCAGACGCTGTACGTGCGCTCGGCCAGGACCCCCTCCTGCTCGTTCAGCACCTCGTAGAGGATCATGACGCCCTGGTTGGGCAGACCGACCTCATAGGCGTCCGGGTACATGAGCGCCCAGTGGACGTCGCAGGACTCCCAGGGCTTGACGGTGGAGTTGAGCTCGCCGCCCACGTACTGGATCGGCTTCTGCACATGCGGGAGCAAGGCTTCGAGCTGCGGGAAGACCGACTCGACAGACATCGCGGCGTTACCTTCGTGAGCTGGCGGGGACAGGGGTGACCATCAAGCGTAACCCGCTCGGAGGACTCCCCCGTCCGCGGAGATCCCCGCCGCGGGGATCCCGGCGGCGGGGAACCGGCCACCGGGACCCGTCCGCCACTAGACCTCCATCGATCTACCGGTCTTCCGCCACTTTGTCGGCAGGGCCTCCTCCACCCGCTCGGCACTCCGCTCCTCGCGGGCGTGGAGCACCCCGTAGGTGAAGGCGCTCTCCCCCGCCGCGTGCGCCACGGCGGACAGCTCCCGCAGCGTGGTGCGGGCCATCACGCTGTCCTGGTGGTCGCCGAGCAGGCTCTGGAGCGACTTCATGGACTTGACCAGGGCCTTGGCCGGGCCACCGAGGGCCGGGCGGGCCGTCTCGGCCGCGTACCGTGTCCGCTTGGCCTTCTTGCGGGCCTCGTGCAGCCCGAGGTCGCGGTCGGTGCCCGGCGGCTGCTCCATGGCCCGCTCGACCAGCTCGGACACCTTCCCGAAGTCCTTGCGCACGGCCTTGGCGAGCACCTTGTCCGGCTTCTTGTCGGCCGCCCGCAGCGTCGGCGGGTCGCTGACCGCGGCGTCCAGGCTGTCGAGGAGCGCCAGATAGCGCGGCGAGTCGAGCACGCCGAGCAGCCGGCGGCGGGAGCCGTGCTCCCCGGCTTTGGCCCAGGCGCTCAGCCGGGCGTGGATCGGGCCGGAGACCAGGGTGGAGGGCAGTGCGTCGAGGGCCGTGTCCAGCCGCTCGGCCAGCACCTCGTGGTCACGGCCCACGCCCAGCTCGCCGGCCAGCCATTTCAGTTCGTCGGCGATCGGGTCGGTGACGTCCCGGTCGAGGACCTTGCGGAAGGTACGGAACGTACTGCGCAGCCGGCGGGTGGCGACCCGCATGTCGTGGATCGAGTCCTCGGCGTCCCGGCGCACGGCCGGGTCCAGCTCGACGATCGCGTCCCGCTGGGCGCGCACGTACGCCAGGACGTGGTCACCGGCGGTGACGGGCTTGCCGGGGCCCTCGTCCTTCGGCCGTGGATGCGCGCCCTTCGTCTCGGCCAGCGCCCGGGCCAGCTTCGACGCCGACTTCGACGGCCGGACGCCCGCCTTGCGCAGCCGCTTCTCCACCTTGTCGAGCAGGACCGGATCACCGCCGTCGGCGAGCTCCACCTCGATCTCGGTCCACTCGGCCCGGCCCTCGCCGCCGAACTTCCGGTCCGCGCGTACGGCGTCGACACTCGCCTCGGCGAGCAGCCGGCCCTGGGCGTCGACGAGTTCGCGGATGTCCCGGCTGGAGCGCAGCCGCACCACGGGCACGAGCTGTCCCTCGCGGACGCGGGAGCGGACCAGCCCGGCGAGCTCGTCGGGTACGGCGTCGGAGAGCGGGGCCCTGATCTCGTCCCGGATGCCGGGTCCCACCGGCAGTTTCAGGTGCCAGCCCGCGTCGGACCCTCCCGTGCGGCGGCGCAGCGTGATCGAGGCCGAGGCCAGACGCAGGTCGGAGGTGTCGTAGTAGGTCGCGTCCAGTTCGGTGACGCCCTTGTCGAGGACGGACGCGACTCCGGCGACACCGGTCAGGTCGGGCAGCCCGCTCTCGTCGGATTCGTACTTGCGCTCGATCTCGCGTTTCGTCTCCGTCATGAATCGAACCTAGTCGGAGTCGGGCCCGAGCGGCAGTGCGCACCGGACCCGAATCAAGACCCGACCAGCGGAAACCAGGCAAAAGCAGAAGGTCCGGGCCATCTCGCGCCCGCTCACGCCGACATGGGCCGCTGCACCCGGATGGACTGGAGCAGCCCCAAGGCCACCCAGACCGCGAACATGGACGTGCCGCCGTAGGACACGAACGGCAGGGGCAGACCCGTCACCGGCATGATCCCCAGGGTCATGCCGATGTTCTCGAAGGACTGGAAGGCGAACCAGGCCACGATGCCCGCGGCGACGATCGTGCCGTACAGCTCCGTGGTCTCACGCGCTATGCGGCTGGCCCGCCACAGGATCACCCCGAGCAGGACGATGATCAGGCCCGCGCCCATGAAGCCCAGTTCCTCGCCCGCGACGGTGAAGACGAAGTCCGTCTGCTGCTCAGGCACGAACTGGCCCGTCGTCTGTGAGCCATGGAACAGCCCGGCGCCGGTGAGGCCGCCGGAGCCGATCGCGATCCGCGCCTGGTTGGTGTTGTAGCCGACGCCCGCGGGGTCGAGGCTGGGGTTGGCGAAGGCGGCGAAGCGGGCGATCTGGTAGTCGTCCAGGATGTGCAGCTGCCAGACGGCGACCGCGCCGGCCGCGCCCGCGCCGAGGAGTCCGAAGACCCAGCGGTTGGAGGCGCCGGAGGCCAGCAGCACCCCCAGCACGATGATGACCATGACCATGACCGACCCGAGGTCGGGCATCAGCATCACGATCAGCATGGGGATGGCCGCGAGCCCGAGTGCCTGGAGCACCGTGCGCTGGTCGGGATAGAGCTTGTCGCCGGCGTCGACCCGGGCCGCGAGCAGCATCGCCATGCCCAGGATGATCGTGATCTTCACGAACTCCGAGGGCTGGAGCGAGAAGCCGCCGCCGATCACGATCCAGGAGTGCGCGCCGTTGACCGTCGAGCCCAGCGGCGTCAGCACCGCCAGGATGCCCATGAGCGAGAGGCCGTAGAGGACCGGAACCGCGTTGCGCAGGGTGCGGTGGCCCAGCCAGATCGTGCCGATCATCAGGCACATGCCGATGCCGGTGTTCATCAGGTGCCGGACGAAGAAGTAGTACGGGTCGCCCTGGTTGATCTCGGTGCGGTTGCGGGTCGCCGAGTAGACCAGGAGCGAGCCGATCAGCGACAGGGCGATCGCCGACATCAGTATCGGCCAGTCCAGCCGCCGGGCCAGCGAGTCACGGGCGAAGACCCGGGTCCAGCCGGCCCGCTCGGGCCCGTATCCGGAGACGGAGAAACCGTTCGCGCCGCTCATGTGCACATCCTCCGGCTTCCCCTCCTGCGCCGCCGCCTGCGCGTGTCGCGGTTGGTGCTCGTGTTCTGCTGCACGGTGCCCGCCGCCTGCGTCTCGTCCGGCTCCGGCGCGCCCTCCTGGCTGACGCGCTGCTCCTTCGCCGGGTCCTTGGAGACCTTCGGGGACTTGATGGTGCCGTCCGTCTGGATCTTCGGCAGGCTCGCCTGCGGGGCGGGCAGCAGGGCCTTCGACTTGTCGATCGTGCCGTCGTCGGAGACGCCGTACAGCGCGTCGTAGATGTTGCGCACGGCCGGGCCGGACGCACCCGAACCGGTGCCGCCCTGCGAGATCGTCATCACGACCGCGTAGTCCTTGGTGTACGTGGTGAACCAGGACGTCGTCTGCTTGCCGTAGACCTCCGCGGTACCCGTCTTGGCGTGCATCGGGATCTTGTCCTGCGGCCAGCCGACCTGGGCGAAGCGCCAGGCCGCCGTACCGCGGGTGGCGACGCCCGCGAGGGCCTCGTCCATCTGGCTCAGCGTGGTCTTGCTTATCGGCAGCTTGCCGTGGGACGTGGGCTCGATCTCGTCGACCGTCTTGCCGTCGGCGCTCACGATGGCCTTGCCGACCGTCGGGTCGTACAGCGTGCCGCCGTTGGAGATCGCCGCGTAGATCGTGGCCATCTGGATCGGGGTGACCAGGGTGTCGCCCTGGCCGATGGAGTAGTTGATCTCGTCACCGGCACGCATCCGGTTGCCCTCGAGGCAGTTCTCGTACGCGATCTTCTCGACGTAGCTGCCGTCCTTCTTGCCGGACTTGCACCAGGCGTCCTTGTTGGCGTCCCAGTACGACTGCTTCCACTGACGGTCCGGGACGCGGCCGGTGACCTCGTTCGGCAGGTCGATGCCGGTCTCCTTGCCGAGGCCGAACTGGTGGGCCGCCTTGAAGAAGTAGTCGTTGGGGTTCTTCGGCTTGATGCCGCCGTCCTTCTGCCACTCCTTGTGCGCGAGCCCGTAGAACACGGTGTCGCAGGAGACCTCCAGGGCCCGGCCGAGCGAGATGGGGCCGAAGTTCTCCGACTCGAAGTTCTTGAAGACCTGGCCGCCGACCGAGTAGGAACTGGTGCAGGGGTAGCGGCCGTTGAAGTCGTAGCCGGCCTCGACGGCGCCGGCCGTGGAGATCACCTTGAAGGTGGAGCCGGGCGCGGACTGACCCTGTATGGCCCGGTTGAGCAGCGGGTAGTTGGACGCCTTGCCCGTCAGCGTCTTGTAGTCCTTGGCGGAGATCCCGCCCACCCAGGCGTTCGGGTCGTACGTCGGGTTGGAGGCCATGGCGACGATGCGGCCGGTCTTGGCCTCCATCACCACGACGGCGCCCGAGTCGGCCTTGTAGTTCTCGTTGGTGTTGCGGTCGTGCTGCTTGCGGGCTTCCTTCATCGCCTCGTTCAGCTCGTACTCGGCGACCCGCTGGACGCGGGCGTCGATGCTGGTGACGAGGTTGGAGCCGGGCTGGGCCGCGTCCGCCTCGGCCTCACCGATGACGCGGCCGAGGTTGTCGACCTCGTAGCGGGTGACGCCCGCCTTGCCGCGCAGCACCTTGTCGTACTGGCGCTCCAGGCCGGAGCGGCCCACCTGGTCGGAGCGCAGGAACGGCGAGTCGGTGTCCTGGGCCTTGGTGAGCTCCTCGTCGGTGACCGGGGAGAGGTAGCCGAGCACCTGGGCGGTGTTGGACTTGCCGGGAGCGGGGTAGCGGCGCACGGCCTCGGGCTCGGCGGTGATGCCGGGGAAGTCCTCGGCGCGCTCGCGGATCTGGAGGGCCTGCTTGGCGGTGGCCTCGTCGGTGATCGGGATCGGCTGGTAGGGCGAGCCGTTCCAGCAGGGCTGGGGGGTCTTCGCGTCGCACAGCCGGACCTTCTGTTCGACCTCCTCGGCGCTCAGGCCGAGGACCGACGCGAGCTTGGCCAGGACCGCCTTGCCGTCGTCCTTCTGCTTCAGCAGGTCGGTGCGGGAGGCGGAGACCACGAGCCGTGTCTCGTTGTCCGCGAGGGGCACTCCGCGCGCGTCCAGGATCGAGCCGCGCACGGCGGGCTCGACGACCTGCTGGACGTGGTTGCCGGAAGCCTCCTTGGCGTACTCCGCGCCCTCGCGGATCTGGAGGTACCACAGCCGGCCGCCGAGGGTGCCGAGCAGGGAGAGGACGAGGATCTGGATCACGACGAGCCGGATCTGGACCCGTGGGGTCCGACCGGTCTCGGGAATGTTGGTCACTGCGGTGCCTCCCCCTCTCCGTACGCGGAGTCGGTACGCGGACGTGTGTGCGCGGACGAATGATGAACGATCGGCCTGTGAGGCCGCGTTCCGCCGGAACTTCCCCGTTCGGGTGAACCACTACCTGGCGCGCCCCACGCGCCGGCGCCCGGACTCACAGCCGCTTGACCCCCTTGATGCGGCCGGCGCGCGCCCCGCGTGAGCGGGCAGCCTTCAGCTTCAGCCCGTTGCGCTGCCCGCCGATCCTGAGACCCGTCCCGGAGGACAGCCAGCCGGACGAGATGTCCGGGCTCTTGGCCGCGGAGTTGGTCTCCGCGAGGGGGTCGTTGTCGGCGCGCCGCGCCAGGAACATGACCGCGGGGACGACGAACGGGGCCAGCAGCAGGTCGTACAGACCGGCCGTGAACAGCAGCCCGGTGAGGCCGACATGGCGGGCGGCGGTGTCGCCGACGAGGGCGCCCACCCCGGCGTACAGCAGGGTGGAGCCGATCGCGGCGCCGACGACCACGACCATCGGGCCGGTGGCTGACTTGATCTGCCCGCTCTCGGGCTTGACCAGCCCGGCGAGGTAGCCGATCACGCACAGCACGAGGGCGTAGCGCCCGGCGGCGTGGTCGGCGGGCGGCGCGAGGTCGGCCAGCAGGCCGGCGCCGAAGCCGATGAGGGCGCCGCCGACATGGCCGTAGACCATGGCGAGGCCCAGCACGGTGAGCAGGAGGAGGTCCGGGACGGCGCCCGGGAGGTGGAGCCGGGCGAGGACGCTGACCTGGATCACCAGGGCGACGACGATCAGCGGGACGGAGAGCAGGATCCGGTTGACGCGCATGGGGGTTGTCAGCTCCTACTGCTGCTGGCCGTCTTCGGGTGCGTTCGCGTTCGGAGTGACCGTGACGGTCACCGTCGGCGTGGGGACCGGCTTGGGCTTCGAGGGGAGCACGGTGTCGCGCGGGTCCTTCTTCGGGGCCTCGACGACCACGCCCACGATGTCGAGCTTGGTGAAGCTGACGTACGGCGTGACGTAGAGGGTGCGGGTGAGGTCGCCGCCGGAGGGGTCGACGCGGGAGACGACGCCGACGGGGACGCCGGGCACGAAGGGCTTGTCGGCCTGCGAGCCGAAGGTCACCAGCCGATCGCCCTTGCGCACCTCGGCCTTGCCGTTGAGGAGTTCGACGCGCAGCGGCCGGTCGCCCTGTCCGGAGGCGAAGCCGAGCTCGTCGGACGCCTCCATCCGGGTGCCGACGGTGAAGTCGGGGTCGCTGGCCAGCAGGACGGTCGCGGTGCCGGGCCCGACGGTGGTGACCCGTCCGACCAGGCCGTCCCCGTTGAGGACCGTCATGTCGCGCTTGACGCCGTCGTTCGCGCCGATGTCGATGGTGATGGTCCAGGAGAAGCCCTGGGCCGCTCCTATCGCGATGACCTCCGCGCCCTTGATGCCGTACTGGCCCGTGCCGGCGATCTTCAGCATCTTGTCGAGCTGCGCCAGCCGGCTGCGGTTGCGGTCGTCGCTGCCGAGCTTCGCCTTGAGAGCCGCGTTCTCCTTCTCCAGACCGGTGAGCCGGTCATGGCGTTCACCGGAGTCCCGGACGGCGGAGACGGCGTTGCCGACGGGATCCACCGCCGACGACACGCCGTTCTCGATCGGACCGAAGGCCGCGGCGGCGGCCTGCCGGGCACCGTCGACCGGGGAATCCTCACCGCCCCGGATGTCCACCGTGATCAGCGCGAACGCTACGGCGATCAGCAGCACCAGGAGCAGCCGGCTCTCTCGTGTGTCCCTCACGTGCGGCGGCCGTGCCCTTCCTCGAGAAAAAACCAAGAACAGGAATCAGGAAGCAGGATCAGGAATTGGGGTAGCCCCGGGCCAAGATGACCAAGGGCGCTTTGTGGGAGCTTATGCCTGAATATCAACGATCCGCCGCACGAGAGGAGATCATCTCGTACGGCGGAATCGAAGCGTTACGTCATCTGCGGGGCGCGGCGTCCAGGACCTGCTGGAGCGCCTCGAACTCCTCCACGCACTTCCCGGAGCCGAGCGCCACGCTGTCCAGCGGGTCCTCGGCGATGTGGATGGGCATGCCGGTCTCCCGGCGCAGCCGCTCGTCCAGACCGCGCAGCAGTGCTCCGCCGCCGGTCAGAACGATTCCGCGGTCCATGATGTCGCCGGACAGCTCCGGCGGGCACTTGTCGAGGGTGGTCTTCACGGCGTCGACGATCGCGTTGACCGGTTCCTCGATCGCCTTGCGCACCTCGGCGGCCGAGATGACGACGGTCTTGGGCAGCCCGGACACGAGGTCCCGGCCGCGGATTTCGGTGTGCTGGTCGTCGTCGAGGTCGTAGGCCGAACCGATCGTGATCTTGATCTGTTCGGCCGTCCGCTCACCGAGGAGGAGGCTGTACTCCTTCTTGATGTGCTGGATGATCGCGTTGTCCAGTTCGTCGCCCGCGACGCGGATGGACTGGGCCGTGACGATGCCGCCGAGCGAGATGACCGCGACCTCCGTGGTGCCGCCGCCGATGTCCACCACCATGTTGCCGGTCGCCTCGTGGACCGGCAGGCCGGAGCCGATGGCCGCGGCCATGGGCTCCTCGATGATGTGCACCTGACGGGCGCCGGCCTGGGTCGACGCCTCGATGACGGCGCGGCGCTCGACGCCCGTGATGCCCGAGGGCACACAGACGACGACCCGCGGACGAGCCAGATACCGCCGCTTGTGGATCTTCAGGATGAAGTAGCGGAGCATCCGCTCGGTGATCTCGAAGTCGGCGATCACGCCGTCCTTCAGCGGACGCACGGCAACGATGTTGCCGGGCGTGCGCCCGATCATCTTCTTCGCTTCGGCGCCGACCGCGAGGATGCCACCGGTGTTGGTGTTGATCGCGACGACGGACGGCTCGTTGAGTACGATCCCGCGACCCCTGACGTACACCAGCGTGTTGGCGGTCCCGAGGTCGACAGCCATGTCACGGCCGATGAACGACATTGAGTTCCCCATCAGGATTCGACTGGCCTTCCATGAGCTTTGAGGGCTTATCAGGTCGGCGAGGTGGGTGCTGTGACGTGAAGGCTTCCATCGTAAACGCGCCTGCACGAACACTGCGGAGCGGTCTCCGCCATTGTTTGCAGATGCTGTGTGGGTTCGCTTCTGGAGACGGGCGTTCGGGGGCTCACGTTCCCTCGATCGCCCGCTTCAGGCCCTGCCGGCCGGTGTGTCCGGCGCCGGTCTCAGGCGCGACCGGGGAAGAAGATCTTCACCTCACGCTCGGCGGACTCCTCGGAGTCGGAGGCGTGGATCAGGTTCTCGCGGACGATCACACCGTAGTCGCCGCGGATGGAGCCGGGGGCCGCGGCGATCGGGTCGGTCGGACCCGCGAGGCCGCGCACACCCTCGATGACACGGTCGCCCTCGACGATCAGCGCGACGACCGGACCGGAGGCCATGAACTCCACCAGCGGCTCGTAGAAGGGCTTGCCCTTGTGCTCGCCGTAGTGCTGCTCCAGCGTGTCCTGGTCCAGGGTCCGCAGTTCCAGCGCGGTGATCTGCCAGCCGGCCTTGCGCTCGATACGGCTGAGGATCTCGCCGGTCAGGCCACGACGGACGGCGTCGGGCTTGAGCAGGACGAGGGTGCGCTGGCTCACGAGGTGACTCCTTCTACTGCCGGTGTGTTGCTACGGCCGGTGTGTGCGGTGGGATGAGGTTACAGGGCCTTTCCGGGCACCTGTCACGCAGCGTCAGCGGTATCCGGAGAGCCTGCGGCCGCCTGCGCGGCGAAGCGGGCCTTCGCCTCGTCGACCTTGCGCCCGAAGTGCACGGACGCCCACCACAGGGCCCCGAAGAGCACCCCGAGGAAGAACATGATCGGGACGAAGAAGCCGGACGCGACCAGGGCGATCTGAAGCGCCCAGCCGAGGGCGACGCCCCCGGGCCGGGTGACCATGCCGCACAGCAGCACGCTGAAGAACATGGCGATGCCACAGACCGTCCACACCGTGGCGGTGGACAGGTCGGCGTCCTTCATGGCGACCAGACCGGCGAAGCCGATGACGAAGAACTCGCCGATCAGCGTCGAGGAACAGAGCGTACGCATGGTGGGGACCTCAGCCCTTTCCGAGGAGCAGCCGGGCCTCGCCGACCGTGATGACGGAACCGGTGACCAGTACCGCGCCGCCCGCGAACTCGCCCTCCTCCTCGGCGAGCGTGACCGCCGCCTCCAGAGCGTCGGGCAGCCTCGGCTCGACCTGGACCCGGTCGTCGCCGAACACCTCGACGGCGATCGCGGCCAGTTCGTCGGCGTCCATCGCGCGGTGGCTGGAGTTCTGGGTGACGACGACCTCCGCGAAGATCGGCTCGAAGGCCTCCAGGACCCCCCGCACGTTCTTGTCGCCGCTGGCCCCGACCACGCCGATCAGCCGGCTGAAGTCGAAGGCCTCGCCGACGGCCTCGGCGGTGGCCCGAGCGCCGGCCGGGTTGTGGGCGGCGTCGAGGACGACGGTCGGGGAGCGCCGTACGACTTCCAGGCGGCCCGGCGAGGAGACGGCCGCGAAGGCCTTGCGGACGGTGTCGATGTCGAGCGGCTCGGGGCGCTGCGAGCCGACGCCGAAGAACGCCTCGACGGCGGCGAGCGCGACGGCCGCGTTGTGCGCCTGGTATGGGCCGTGCAGGGGCAGGTACACCTCGGGGTACTCGCCGCCCAGGCCGCGCAGGGTGACCATCTGTCCGCCGACGGCGACCTGACGGGCGACGACGCCGAACTCCAGCCCCTCGCGGGCCACGGTGGCGTCGACCTCGACGGCCTTCTTGAGCAGCACCTGGGCCGCGTCCACGGGCTGCTGGGCCAGGATGACCGTGGCGTCCTGCTTGATGATCCCGGCCTTCTCGGCGGCGATCTCGGCGGTCGTCTCCCCGAGCCGGTCGGTGTGGTCCAGGTCGATGGGCGTGACCACAGCGACGTCACCGTCGATCACGTTGGTCGCGTCCCACGAGCCGCCCATCCCCACCTCCACGACGGCGACGTCGACCGGTGCGTCCGAGAAGGCGGCGTACGCCATGCCGGTGAGCACCTCGAAGAAGGACAGCCGGTACGGCTGCATGCCGTCGACCATCTCGACGTACGCCTTGATGTCGTCGTACGTCTCGATGAACCGCTCGGCGGAGATCGGCGCGCCGTCCAGGCTGATCCGCTCGGTGATCGACTGGACGTGCGGGGAGGTGTACCGGCCGGTGCGCAGGTCGAAGGCGTTCAGCAGGGCCTCGACCATGCGGGCGGTGGAGGTCTTGCCGTTGGTCCCGGTGATGTGGATCGAGGGGTACGACCGCTGCGGGTCCCCCAGCACGTCCATCAGCGCGGCGATGCGGTCGACCGAGGGCTCCAGCTTGGTCTCGCCCCAGCGGGTGGCCAGCTCGGCCTCGACCTCGCGCAGGGCCTTGTCGACCTCGGGGTCCTCGGGGCGCGTGGGCACCTCGGCCTGCGGTGCGCCGCCCTGGGTGCGCAGGGTGCGGCTGCCTGCTTCGATGACCGCGAGATCCGGGTCGCGGTCGGTCTCCTCCGCGATGATCTCGTCGAAGGGATCGAGAGGGTCGGGCAGGTCGTCTGGGTTGCCGTTCGGGGGGAGCTCGCTCACGGAGCCAGTCTACGGACGGCCGGTGACAGACGTGGGCGAAGGCCCCCGGAACCGTGAGGGTCCCGGGGGCCTTCGCCGTCATGACACCTTCATGACGCCTGCACGAGCGGCGTGGGCCTACGCCTGCGGCAGGCGCTCCAGCTGGGTCCGGATGCGGGCGATGTCCTCGTCCGCCTTGGCGAGGCGGCCGCGGATCTTGTCGACCACGTTGTCCGGGGCCTTCGCCAGGAACGCCTCGTTGCCGAGCTTGGCGTCGGCCTGGGCCTTCTCCTTCTCGGCGGCCGCCAGATCCTTGGCCAGGCGCTTGCGCTCCGCGACCAGGTCGATCGTGCCGGACAGGTCCAGCGCGACCGTGGCGCCCGCGACGGGCAGGGTCGCCGTCGCCGAGAAGGCGTCACCCTCCGGCTGGAGGCGCAGGAGCTGACGGATGGCCGCCTCGTGGGGCGCCAGCGCCGTGCCGTCGAGCGACAGCCGCGCGGGGACCCGCTGGCCGGGCTGGAGGCCCTGGTCGGCACGGAAGCGGCGGACCTCGGTGATCACCGACCGGAGGCTCTCGATCTCCCGCTCGGCCGCCGTGTCCCGGAAGCCGCTGTCCGTGGGCCACTCGGCGACGACGACGGACTCGCCGCCGGTGAGCGTGGTCCAGAGCGTCTCCGTGACGAACGGGACGATCGGGTGCAGCAGCTTGAGGGTGACGTCGAGCACCTCGCCGAGGACCCGGCCCGAGACCTTCGCGGGCTCGCCGCCCGCCATGAACGTCGTCTTGGACAGCTCGACGTACCAGTCGAAGACCTCGTCCCAGGCGAAGTGGTAGAGGGCGTCGGCGAGCTTGGCGAACTGGAAGTCGTCGTAGAACGCGTCGACTTCGGCGACCGTCTTGTTCAGGCGGGAGAGGATCCAGCGGTCCGTCGCCGTCATCTCGGACGGGTCCGGCAGCGGGCCCTCGACCGTCGCGCCGTTCATCAGCGCGAAGCGGGTGGCGTTCCAGATCTTGTTGGCGAAGTTGCGGGAGGCCTGGACCCAGTCCTCGCCGATCGGGACGTCCGTACCGGGGTTGGCGCCCTTGGCGAGCGTGAAGCGGACGGCGTCGGAACCGTACTTGTCCATCCAGTCGAGCGGGTCGACGACGTTGCCGAAGGACTTCGACATCTTCTTGCCGCGCTCGTCGCGGACCAGGCCGGTCAGGGCGATGGTCTTGAAGGGGACCTCGCCGTCCATGGCGTACAGGCCGAACATCATCATCCGGGCGACCCAGAAGAAGATGATGTCGTGGCCGGTGAGCAGGACGTCGGTCGGATAGAACTTCCGCAGGTCGGCGGTCTGTTCGGGCCAGCCGAGCGTGGAGAACGGCCACAGGCCGGAGGAGAACCAGGTGTCGAGGACGTCGGTGTCCTGACGCCAGCCCTCGCCCGCCGGCGGCTCCTCGTCGGGGCCGACGCAGACGACCTCGCCCTCGGGGCCGTACCAGACCGGGACGCGGTGACCCCACCACAACTGGCGCGAGATGCACCAGTCGTGCATGTTGTCGACCCAGTCGAAGTACCGCTTCGACATGTCCGCGGGGTGGATCTCGACCCGCCCGTCGCGGACCGCGTCGCCGGCCGCCTTGGCCAGCGGGCCGACCTTGACCCACCACTGGAGGGACAGGCGCGGCTCGACGGTGGTCTTGCAGCGTGAGCAGTGGCCGACGCTGTGGGAGTACGGCCGCTTCTCGGCGACGATCCGGCCCTGGGAACGCAGCGCCGCGACGATGGCGGAGCGCGCCTCGAAGCGGTCGAGCCCCTCGAACGGGCCGTGCACGGTGATGACCGCGCGCTCGTCCATGACCGTGATCGACTCCAGGCCGTGGCGCCGGCCGATCGCGAAGTCGTTGGGGTCGTGGGCCGGGGTGACCTTGACCGCACCCGTACCGAACTCCGGGTCGACGTGGGTGTCGGCGACGACGGGGATGGTGCGGTCGGTCAGCGGCAGCTTGATGTGCTTGCCGACGAGGTGCCGGTAGCGCTCGTCGTCGGGGTGGACGGCGACGGCGGTGTCACCGAGCATCGTCTCGGCGCGGGTGGTGGCGACGACCAGCGTCTCCTCGCCCTCGCCGTACGTGATGGAGACGAGCTCGCCGTCGTCCTCCTGGTACTCGACCTCGATGTCCGAGATGGCCGTAAGACAGCGCGGACACCAGTTGATGATGCGCTCGGCGCGGTAGATCAGCTCGTCGTCGTAGAGCTTCTTGAAGATGGTCTGGACGGCCTTGGACAGACCCTCGTCCATGGTGAAGCGCTCGCGGTCCCAGGCGACTCCGTCGCCGAGCCGGCGCATCTGGCCGAGGATCTTGCCGCCGTACTCTTCCTTCCACTGCCAGACGCGCTCGACGAACTCCTCGCGGCCCAGGTCGTGGCGGGACTTGCCCTCCTCGGCGAGCTGCTGCTCGACCTTGTTCTGGGTGGCGATGCCGGCGTGGTCCATGCCCGGCAGCCACAGGGCCTCGTAGCCCTGCATGCGCTTGCGGCGGGTCAGGGCGTCCATGAGCGTGTGCTGGAAGGCGTGCCCCAGGTGCAGGCTGCCCGTGACGTTCGGCGGCGGGATGACGATCGTGTACGGGGGCTTCTCGCTCTTCGCGTCCGCCTCGAAGTAGCCCCGCTCCACCCAGCGCTCGTACAGCGGCCCCTCTACGTCGGCCGGCGCGTACTGGGTCGGCAGTTCGGTGTGGGGCGCTGATGGCTGCTGCTGAGCGTTCTCGGTCACGCGCCCAGTTTAGGGGTGTCACGGCGTCGTCCCGAAACGTGTTTCCTCTGTAACGGTGGGGGCCCCGCCGCCGTACCGGTGTGAGCTTTGAGCCAGGATGTGAAAATCACATAAGCACTGGAGGGGAACCCAGAAATGAGTCACAACCAGCCGGGCCCGTACGGCGGGCCGCCCCAGCAGCCCGGACCGTACGGCCAGCCAGGTCCGTACGGCCAGCCGCCGCAGGCCCCGCAGCCCGGCTACGGCCACCCCCAGCAGCCTCCCGCCCCGCAGCCCGGCTACGGCTACCCGCAGCAGCCCCCGCAGGGCGTCCCCCCGCAGACCCCGCCCTACGGCCAGCAGCCGCCCTCCGGCCAGCCCCAGCCCCCCTACGGCCAGCAGCCGCCGTACGGCCAGGCCCCCTACGGCGTCCCGCAGCCCCCGGCCCCGAGCGGCGGCGGCAAGAAGGCGGGCATCGTCATCGGCGCGATCGCGGTCGTCGCCGCGATCGGCGTGGGCGCGTACTTCGTGATCGGCGGAAGCGGCGGCGCGGGCGGCCTGGAGGACGACGGCGCGCACAAGCTCACGGCTCCGACCTCGCTGCTGTCGAGCAAGTACAAGCGGATGGGCGACTCCAAGGAGGAGAAGGCGAGCGCGAGCGACGAGAAGGACCTCGCCAAGGCGGGAGTCAGCAACGCCACCTCCATCGGCGCTATCTACTCCACCATCGACCTGACGTCCATCGACACCACCGACCCGAGCGAGCTCGCGAAGACGGAGACCGCCGAGAACGTCACGTTCTTCGGCGTCTACGGCACGGTCAAGGACCCCGAGCAGGCCCTCGACATCACCCTCGCCCAGATGAAGTCGGGGTCGGACGACGACGTGAAGCTGATCGGTGACGCCGAGTCGGTGACTCCCGACGGACTCGACGGCGCCGTGATGAAGTGCCAGCAGGCCGAAAGCACGAACGAGGTCACCAAGAAGACCCAGAAGACCTACCTGTGCATCTGGGCGGACTACAGCACCATGGGCGTGGTCGAGCCGACCGCCGGCGCCAAGACGTACTCCCTGGACGAATCGGCGACGATCGCGGCAGGCGTCCGCAAGGAAGCCCGCGTCAAGGTCTGAGGACGACACGCCCCTGGGGGAGATCTTCCTCGGGGGCAACGCGCCCGCCGCGTTCAAGGTGTCGGATCAACCCGCACCGAGGTGACGCGCACCACAGTTCACGCAGGATCACCCGAGCATCACGGTCGGTTACTAACGTGACCATGTCATTCAACGGGTGAAAAGAGGGCGCTGTGCGTAATCGTTACTCCTTGCTGGTCGCGGCAGCCGTGGCGTCGCTGGCGATACCCGTGGCGGCCACTCCGGCGGCGGCCGCCACCTACGAGAACTCCTGCTTCAGCGCCGGCGTCGCCGTGGCAGGGGCGACTGGTGGCGGCCAGTGGAACTACGCGAGCCGGACAAAGTTGGACCCGATGACGCTGTTCGTCACTGACAGGAAGTCAGACGGGCACAGTGTGGGAGTCCGGCTCGTCACTCGGCGGAGCGACGGCTCGAACGCCTACTGGGCGTGGCACCGTCTTTACGCCGGTGTCGGCAACTCCCAGAGCTGGGGAACAAACCTCACAGACTCGGCCGGTGTCAGGCAGGCCTGGACGCAGGTGGCCGTGTTCGAAGGCGATGCCATGCTCCAGCTCTGCGGGACGCCCGTGGGAACCAACCAGTACTGGTAATCGACGCGCCAGGGCTGCGGCAAGGCAAAGACGAGCGGGCGCCCGGTGGAGGTCCACCGGGCGCCCGCTTCGGTCTGTGCCGCGCCTACGCCGTCTTCTGCTCGCCCGGGCCGCGGCCGCCGCGTGCGTCGCGGGGGATCAGGGTCGGGTTGACGTTGGAGAGGACCACGTCCGCCGTGATGACCACGCGGGCCACGTCCTTGCGGGACGGGACCTCGTACATGACCGCCTGGAGGACTTCCTCCATGATGGCGCGCAGGCCGCGGGCGCCGGTCTGGCGGAGGATGGCCTGGTCTGCGATGGCCTCCAGGGCCTCCCGCTCGAAGTCCAGCTCCACACCGTCGAGTTCGAAGAGGCGCTGGTACTGCTTCACCAGCGCGTTGCGCGGCTCGATCAGGATCTGGAGGAGCGCCTCGCGGTCCAGGTTGTGGACCGAGGTGATGACCGGGAGACGGCCGATGAACTCCGGGATCATGCCGAACTTGACCAGGTCCTCCGGCATGACGGCCTCGAACTGGTCCTTGGACTCCAGCTCGCGCTTGGACCGGATCGTCGCGCCGAACCCGATGCCCTTGGCGCCGGCCCGGGTCTCGATGATCTTCTCCAGGCCCGAGAACGCACCGCCCACGATGAACAGCACGTTCGTCGTGTCGATCTGGATGAACTCCTGGTGCGGGTGCTTGCGGCCGCCCTGCGGCGGGACCGAGGCGGTGGTGCCCTCCAGGATCTTCAGCAGGGCCTGCTGCACGCCCTCGCCCGAGACGTCACGGGTGATGGAGGGGTTCTCGCTCTTGCGCGCGACCTTGTCGATCTCATCGATGTAGATGATCCCGGTCTCGGCCTTCTTGACGTCGTAGTCCGCGGCCTGGATCAGCTTCAGCAGGATGTTCTCGACGTCCTCGCCGACATAGCCCGCCTCGGTCAGCGCGGTGGCGTCGGCGATCGCGAACGGGACGTTCAGCATGCGCGCCAGGGTCTGCGCCAGGAGCGTCTTGCCGGAGCCCGTGGGACCGAGCAGGAGGATGTTGGACTTCGCCAACTCGATGGCGTCCTCGCGGCTTTGACCGCCGCCGTTCTCACCGGCCTGGACGCGCTTGTAGTGGTTGTACACCGCTACCGACAGGGCCTTCTTGGCGGGCTCCTGGCCCACCACGTAGCCCTCGAGGAACTCGTAGATCTCGCGCGGCTTCGGGAGTTCCTCCCAGCGGACCTCGCTCGTCTCCGCGAGTTCTTCCTCGATGATCTCGTTGCAGAGGTCGATGCACTCGTCGCAGATGTACACACCGGGCCCTGCGATGAGCTTCTTGACCTGCTTCTGGCTCTTGCCGCAGAACGAGCACTTGAGCAGATCGCCGCCGTCACCGATGCGTGCCACGGTGTGCTTCCCCTTCGCCTGGGAGACGACTGGACGCTTTCGAATCCAGCGGCTCCTGGTGCTGCCTTATTCCGACGGTACCTTGCCTGGCCCCCCGTTCGGGCCCCCCTTGGCACGGTTCACTGCGACGTGGACCGTGTCACACCGTGCCGGGAGGGGCCCGAGAGGGACGACCTCGCGCGTCAACGCAGAGAGTTGTTGTTCAGCTTGCGGGTGGAGATGATCTGGTCGACCAGGCCGTAGGCCAGGGCGTCCTCGGCCGTGAGGATCTTGTCGCGCTCGATGTCCTCGCGGATCTTCTCGATCGGCGTGGTCGAGTGCTTGGCCAGCATGTCCTCCAGCTGCGCACGCATCCGGAGGATCTCGTTGGCGGCGATCTCCAGGTCGGAGACCTGACCGCGACCCGTCTCGCTGTAGGGCTGGTGGATCAGCACGCGGGCGTTGGGCAGCGCCATGCGCTTGCCCGGCGTACCGGCGGCCAGCAGGATCGCGGCGGCGGAGGCCGCCTGACCCATGCAGACCGTCTGGATGTCGGGCTTCACGAACTGCATCGTGTCGTAGATCGCGGTCAGCGCGGTGAAGGAGCCGCCGGGGCTGTTGATGTAGACCGAGATGTCCCGGTCCGGGTCCATCGACTCCAGGCACAGCAGCTGCGCCATGACGTCGTTGGCGGAGGCGTCGTCGATCTGCACGCCGAGGAAGATCACCCGCTCCTCGAAGAGCTTCGCGTACGGGTCGTACTCGCGGACGCCCTGGGAGGTGCGCTCGACGAAGCGCGGGATGACGTAGCGGGATTCGGCCCGGGGGCCGGTGTATTCGGCCTCGGTGCGGGCGTAGATGCCGCTGCCGGGGAAGTCGTTCACGGTGTCTCCTGGAAAGAGGACTGGGGCGGTGGGCTGGAGGGGCTGGATGGGGTGCTGACGGCTTCCGAGGGCCTCGGTGACCCCCGGGGGTGGCCCGGGGGGCCCGCAGGACCCTGAAGGCCTCCTGGAGGCTCTCAGGGGCTCCCGGGGATTCCCGGGGCTTCGGAGGCTCCGGGAGTTCCCGGCGGTCCGGGAGCCCGGGAGCCGGGAGCCGAGGGGTCCCGGAGGACCTCCCCGCGGGGCGCCCTGCCGGGGCCTGCTGCCGTCAGTGGTCCTCAGGCCGCCCCGGTACCGCCGCCGCCCGGCATGCCGGCAGCCGTCGGGATGACGTCGTCGATGAGGCCGTACTCCTTGGCCTCGAACGCGTCGAACCAGCGGTCGCGGTCCGAGTCGCGGGTGACCTGCTCGACCGTCTGGCCGGTGTGCTGGGAGGTCAGCTCGGCCATGCGCTTCTTGGTGTGCAGCAGCCGCTCGGCGTGGATCTTGATATCGGAGGCCGAGCCCGCCAGGCCCGCGGAGGGCTGGTGGATCAGGATCTCGGCGTTCGGCAGCGCGAAGCGCTTGCCGGGCGTGCCCGCGCTGAGCAGGAACTGGCCCATGGAGGCCGCGAGACCCATGGCGATGGTCACCACGTCGTTCTTGATGAACTGCATCGTGTCGTAGATCGCCATGCCGGCCGTGATCGAGCCGCCGGGGCTGTTGATGTACAGGTAGATGTCCTTGTCCGGATCGGCGGCAAGGAGCAGCAGCTGTGCGGTGATCTTGTTGGCGATGTCGTCGTCGACCGCCTGGCCGAGGAAGATGATCCGCTCGCCGAGCAGCCGGTTGTAGACCTGGTCGCCGAGGCCACCACCGATGGGGTCGCCGGCGGCTGTGGGCATCAGATTCGTCACGTATCCACCTGCTCGTCTTACGACGGCGCCGGGCCGTCTCACGTGTACTGCCGGGGGCAACGGAGAGTCCCCTGCCCTCGTACTCATGGACCCTAACGCGCGGGTCCCTTCGGGGAATCCCGGAGAGGAGAGTGTTCGCCGGGGGCGTAGACGTGGGGGGCCTCGTCCGTGGGCGGGCGCGGACCGTCCGTCCTGTGACAGAAGGGCCCCGGGGCGCGTACCGCCCCGGGGCCCTCGTGTCTGCGTCAGAGGTGACGCGAGGCCGCTCAGGCCTCGGTGTTCTCCTCGGAGGCCGCCTCGGAGGTGTTCTCCTCGGTCTCGTCCTCCTCGTCGTCCAGGTCGACGATCTCGCCGTTGGTGTCCTTCACCGTGGCGGTCTCGACGACCGTGGCCAGGGCCTTGCCGCGGGCGACCTCGCCGACCAGGAGCGGAACCTGGCCGCCCTCGACGACCGCCTGGGCGAACTGGTCGGGGGACATGCCGGAGGAAGCGGCACGGCGCATGAGGTGCTCGGTGAGCTCCTCCTGGTTGACGTTCAGCTTCTCGCGCTTGACGAGCTCGTCGAGCACGAACTGGGTCTTGATGCCCTTGACCGCGGCCTCACGGGTCTCGGTCTCGAACTCCTCGGCGGTCTTGCCCTGGATCTCCAGGTACTTGTCGAGGTCGAGGCCCATCTGGCCGAGCTGGTGGTGCTCCAGGTTGTGCTTGCGGGTGTTGACCTCGTCCTCGAGCAGCTTCTCGGGGACGGGCACCTCGACGAGCTCCAGCAGCTTGTCGAGGACGCGCTCCTGGGCCTGCGTGGCCTGGTCGTACTGCTTGGTGTTCTCGAGGCGCTTGCGGCTGTCCGCCTTGAGCTCCTCGAGGGTGTCGAACTCGGAGGCGAGCTGCGCGAACTCGTCGTCCAGCTCGGGGAGCTCGCGGGCGGCGACCTGGGTGACCTTGACGGTGACCTCGGCCTCCTTGCCGGCCGCCGAGCCGCCCTTGAGCTCGGAGGTGAAGGTGGCCTCGCCACCGGCCTCCAGGCCCTTCACGGCCTCGTCGATGCCTTCCAGCAGCTCGCCCGAGCCGATGGTGTAGGAGACGCCGCTGGCGACGCCGTCCTCGAGGACCTCGCCGTCGACCTTGGCCTCGAGGTCGACGGTCACGACATCGCCGTCCTCGGCGGCGCGCTCGACCGGGGAGGTCGAGGCGAAGCGCTCACGGAGCTGCTCGACCGCCTTGTCGATGTCCTCCTCGGACACCTCGACGGCGTCGACCTCGACCTCGATGGAGGAGAAGTCCTCGGGGAGCTCGATGGAGGGACGGACGTCGACCTCGGCGGTGAAGTTCAGCGTCTCGCCGTCCTTCAGCTCCGTGATGTCGACCTCGGGCTGGCCGAGGACGTCGATCTCGGCCTCGTTGACCGCCTCCGTGTAGAACTTCGGCAGCGCGTCGTTGACGGCCTCCTCCAGCACGGCGCCACGGCCGAAGCGCTGGTCGATGACCCGGGCGGGGATCTTGCCCTTGCGGAAGCCCTTCACCGTGACCTGCTGGTTGATCTTCTTGTACGCCGCGTCGAGGCTGTCCTTGAGCTCCTCGAAGGGCACCTCGATGCTGAGCCGAACCCGAGTCGGGTTCAGGGTCTCCACGGCGCTCTTCACGGTTCGGTCTCCTTGGGGGCTGACTTCTTGGTTTCTGCAAGAGCCAGACCGGCTCCCGCGGATTCGCCGCCCGGAGGACTTACCAGAGGATGAGGCATACGGGCGTGCAGCTTGCATAGTAACGGCAGCGACGACACGCCCCAAAGGCGATCAAGCGAGGTGACCGCGCAGATGGCCGGTGGCGGCCGGTGATGGCCGTTCGGTGGCCGTAGACGGCCGGGCGTGGCCGGTGGTGGTCGGGGTGGCGGGATTTGAACCCACGGCCTTCCGCTCCCAAAGCGGACGCGCTACCAAGCTGCGCCACACCCCGTCTGGTGCGTCACGTAGGGTACATGCCCGCAGGCCACCTGACCGCCGCTTTTGCCGAGCTCCGGGGCGCGCCGCGGCGGGCCCGGGAAACGGGGTGTGCGCGGCGGGGCGCCGACCCGCTACGATGCCTGAAGTGCCGCGGTCGCTGACCTGCGGCGCCTTGTGTGCGGGCGTAGCTCAATGGTAGAGCACTAGTCTTCCAAACTAGCTACGCGGGTTCGATTCCCGTCGCCCGCTCTGTACGGCCCGGGCCGGGTCGGAGATCTCTCTCCGACCCGGCCCTCGCCGTGTCCGGGCACCGGTCCCGCACGGCGCCCTGGACACGCGAGGCCCGGACACATGAGGCCCGGAACGCGAGGCCCGGAACGCGAGGCCCGGCCTCAGAAGCTGATCGAGTTGATCGTGTCCGCGAGGGAGTCGAGGAAGCGGTTGATCGACGGGGCCATGCCGGTAGAGGCGAGGAAGAAGCCGAACAGGATCGCGACTATCGCCGGCCCCGCCTTGATCGACCCTCCCCGGATCAGGACCACCAGGATGATCGCCAACAGCAGCACCACTGACAGTGAAATGGCCACAACTGATCACACACCCTCTGTCGGTCCGCACTCCCGAGACCATCGTGCCACCAACAGGGCCTCCCTATGCGGCCCGTGACACATCATCGCGCGGGCCCGTCCGGCCGGGAGTGCGGCGCCGGGCAATTCGAGCACGTACCGGCACGGGAATTGGGGCAGTTCGTTGCCGTGTCCACACAACGCCTGCGCAGGTAATTCCAATTGCGGCCGCAGTCACGTCAACTGCGAGTGCACAACCGACGTTATGCACCTTTTAGTCGGGATGAATCGTGACATCAAGGTCGGATGCGAACGACGGCCCCCCTTCCCGGGAGCAATACGCCGGGCGAACCTGTGGGTAATAACAAGGAATGACCTGGGGCGTTTTACGAATACGCGCGCGCGACGCTAGGGTGCCTCAAATGTTCCACGCCGCCTCGTCTCTCGCCCCGAGCCCCGGCTCGCCCCAGAACCGGAACGGCCGACACGACCAGCACGGCCGGTCCGACCGGCCGGGCGAGTCCCGGGACAGATCCTCCGCGGGGCCCTCACCGCGGCCCGCCGCGAAGCGCGACGCGTTCTTCGACAACGCGAAGTACCTGGCGATCGTGCTGGTGGCCATGGGGCACGTCTGGGAGCCGCTGAAGGGCGACAGCCGGGTACTCACGGCGGCGTACGTGCTGGTGTACACGTTCCACATGCCGGCCTTCATCGTCATCTCCGGCTACTTCTCCCGCGGTTTCGACGGAAGTCCCGGCAAGCTCAAGCGGCTGGTGACGGGGATCGTCGTGCCGTACGTCGTCTTCGAGACCGCGTACCCGCTGCTGAAGACCTACGTCGACGGGGCCCCCCAGGACATCAGCCTGCTCGACCCGTACTACCTGACCTGGTTCCTGTGCGCGCTGTTCGTCTGGCGGCTGACCACGCCGCTGTGGAAGGTGATCCGTCATCCGCTGCCCGTCGCGCTGGGCGTCGCCATGCTGGCGTCCGCCACGCCGAACATCGGCGGCGATCTGGACCTCCCCCGCGTCCTTCAGTTCCTGCCGTTCTTCGTGCTGGGACTGAACCTGAGGCCGGAGCACTTCGCGCTGGTGCGCCGGCGCTCCGTGCGGATCGCGGCGGTGCCGGTGTTCGCGTTCTCGCTGGCCTTCGCCTGGTGGGCGGTGCCGCGGATGAACAGCGGATGGCTCTACCACCGCAACTCCGCGCAGGAACTGGGCGTCCCGTGGTGGGTCGGCCCCGTGATGCAGCTCGCCCTGTTCGGCTGCTCCCTGCTGCTGACCGCCTGCTTCCTGTCCTGGGTGCCGGGGCGCACGATGTGGTTCACGGCGCTCGGCGCGGGCACGCTCTACGGCTATCTGACGCACGGCCTGCTGCTCAAGACCGCCGAGTACCGCGGCTGGTTCGAGCACCCCGCGCTGCACCGCCCGCTCGGGGAGATCGCCGCCACCGTCGCCGTGGCGGTGACCGTCACCCTGTTGTGCACCGGGCCCGTCCGGCAGGTGCTGCGGTTCGTGGTGGAACCGAGGATGGACTGGGCCTTCAAGCAGGACGCCACCGAGTCGGCCCGCGAGCGCGCGAAGGGTGAACAGCGGCAGCAGGCCGACCCAGGGGTCCAGCAGGGACATCCGGGACAGCAGGGGCAGCCGGAGCCGCGGGAACGGCGCGCGGACGTCGCGGGCTAGACGCTCTCGCCGTTCTCCGGGCGGGCGGTGAGGCCGAGAAGGGCGCGCATCCGCGCGTACTTCTCGGTCAGTCGCGCCCGGGTGACCGCGTCCAGGACGGCGAGCCGTGCCGCGTCGGCGTTGTGCGCCAGGTCCGCCTCCTTCACCAGCAACGCGCCCGGTGTGGCCAGGATGCGCTCCGCGTACGCCTCCGGCGTCTCCCCCGCCCGTTTGGTGACCGCCAGGACGACCGCCTTCGTACGGTCGCTCAGCGCCGCCTCGCGCAGCCAGGTCTCGGACAGGGCGTCGTCCTCGACGGCGTCGTGCAGCCAGGCCGCCGCGATCTGATCGGCGTCGCCGCCCCGCGCCCGCACGCCCTCGGCGACCGCCCGGAGGTGTTCGGCGTAGGGGCGGCCCGCCTTGTCGGTCTGTCCCTGGTGGGCGGCGCGGGCGAGGCTCTCGACCTCGGACAGGGTGAGCATGGCGGGCGGTCCCCCTCAAGAGGGTCGGAAAGCCGGACAGAGGTGATCGGGGGCGATCAGGGGTGGTCAGGACAGGGGGGCCGACTGGGACGTCGGGCCCTCGCGGCAGACCAGCAGCAGGGCCCGGTCGTCGTTGACGTCCTTCGCCACCGCCTCGATCAGATGCCAGGCGGCGCCCTGGAAGCCGCCCGCCACATACCGGTCGGCCTCGCCGGTGAGGCGGTCGATGCCCTCTACGATGTCCCGGTCGGAGGTCTCCACCAGGCCGTCCGTGAAGAGCATCAGCACGTCACCGGGGCGCAGCGAGCCCTTCACGGGGTCGAACTGGGCGCCGTCGTACACCCCGAGCAGGGGACCCTCGGCGGCCTTCTCCTCCCAGCGGCCGCTGCCCGCGCTGAGCTGGAGGCCCGGCGGGTGGCCGGCGGAGTAGAGCTCGTAGTCGCCGGAGTCGAGGTCGAGGACCAGGTGGATGGAGGTCGCGAAACCCTCGTCCCAGTCCTGCCGGAGCAGGTAGCCGTTGGCGGCCGGGAGGAAGGCGTGCGGCGGCAGCGAGCCGAGCAGGCCGCCGAAGGCGCCCGACAGCAGCAGGGCCCGGGAACCGGCGTCCATGCCCTTGCCGGAGACGTCGGTGAGGACGACCTCCATGGTGCGGCCGCCGTTCGTCCGGGCCGCGACGACGAAGTCACCGGAGAACGACTGGCCCCCCGCGGGGCGCAGCGCCATCTCGCGGTGCCAGCCGTGCGGCAGGCTCGGCAGCTTGCTCTGCACCCGGATGCGTTCGCGCAGGTCGAAGAGCATGGTGCCGCCGCGCCGCCAGGGCACGCCGACGCGGCTGCGGAACTGGGCGATGAGCAGTCCGAAGAAACCGCATGCTGCGACGACCAGCACCACGCCCGGGGTCACCCGGGACGGACCCTCGGTGTACGGGCCCAGTTGCACCGACTCCACGATGAGCGCGGTGGCCGCCGCCGCGTACAGGCCGAGCAGGCTCGACGGGCGCAGCAGCAGTCCGCCGGCGACGATCGGCAGCACCAGGGCGGCCGGTGAGCACCACACCGAGTCGGCGAGGGTGGTGGCGGCGATCAGCGGGACGGTGAGCAGCAGGAAGGCCAGCGCGATCCAGTCCGAACCGTCACCGCGGAAGTAGTCCACGGCGCTTCTGCGCACGCCGGTGCGGACCCGGTGCCACAAGTGCTTCAACCGGGCCGTCAACGTCTCGGCTTCCGCGCGCCGCTGTCGTCCTACTGCCATTAGTTCGGGACCCTATCCATCGAACCCGCCGCTTGGCACGGGAGGTCCCACTTGTCCCCCCTCCGAGGCTCAACTTCACAGTGAACTTCACGGAAAGCGCTCGCGCCCCGAGGAGGGAGAAATTGGCTGGCTCGTCCCGCATTGGACTGCTAGGCATGAGTGCATGCCCCGTGAGGCGACGGCCGTGCGACCTCTTCCGCGGCCGGGCTTCGGGAACAGCGGAAGGTGCGGGAAATGCGGGAGTCGCGGGAACCACGAGTGCTGCGCCGGGACGAATGGGACGAGTGGTACGACACCCTGCTCCGCGCCTTCGGCGGGGTCGGGGAATCCACGGAGGAACGGGAGCTGTTCAGGGCGCTCACCTCGTACGAGCGCTCCCTGGGCGTGTGGGACGGCGAGCAGTGCGTGGCCACGGCGGGGGCGTACGACTTCCGGCTGACGGTGCCGGGCGGGGCCTCGGTGCCGGCGGCGGGCGTGACGATGGTCGGCGTGAGCGCGACCCACCGGCGGCGCGGGGTGCTGACGTCGATGATGCGACGGCAGCTGGACGATGTGCGGGCGTGGGGTGAGCCGCTCGCGATCCTCACCGCCTCGGAACCGGACATCTACGGACGGTTCGGATACGCCGCCGCGACCTTCGGGCTGCACGCGGAGATCGACACCACTCGGGTACGGCTGTCCGTCCCGGCCGGTACGGACGAGGTGCGGCTGCGGTACGCCGACCCCGGCGCGGAGCTCGAGGTGTGCGAGGCGGTGTACGCGCGGACCGTGCCCGCCCGGGCCGGGATGCTCGCGCGGCGGCCCGGCTGGGAGCGGCTGGGGCTGCTCGATCCGGCGAGCGAGCGGGGCGGGGCGTCGCCGCTCCAGTGCGTGCTCGCCGAACGGGACGGTGAGGTCACCGGGTACGTCCGCTTCCGGGTGCGGCCCGAGTGGCGGGACAGCGGGCACAACGGGCAGGTGCAGCTCCAGGATCTGGCGGGGGTCGATCCGGTGTCGGAGGCGGCACTGTGGCGGTTCCTGTTCGGGATCGACCTCACGACCTCGCTGAAGGTCCGGGGGCGGCCGATGGACGAGGCGTGGCGGCATCTCGTCTCCGACGTCCGGCGGTGCGAGCTGCGGGTGCGGGACTCGTTGTACGTGCGGCCGGTGGACGTGGGTGCGGCGCTCGAGGCGCGGACCTACCAGACGCCGGTGGACGTGGTGTTGGAGGTCGAGGACGCCTTCTGCCCCTGGAACTCAGGGCGTTGGCGGCTGTCGGGGGACGCCAAGGGCGCGGTGTGCGGGCGCACCTCGGACACGGCCGATCTCGCTTTGACCGTACGGGAGTTGGGAGCGGCGTATCTCGGGGGTGTGAGCCTGGCCTCGCTGGCGGGGGCCGGGCGGGTGCGGGAGCTGCGGCAGGGCGCGCTGGCGGAGGCCGCCGTGGGGTTCGGGGCTGCCACCGCCCCCTGGTTGCCGCACGGGTTCTGACGGGATCCGCGCCGTCAGTTCTTCTGGCAGGTGGGGCACCAGAAGAGGTTGCGGGCGGCGAGGTCGGCGGTACGGACGGCGTCGCCGCAGAGGTGGCAGGGCTGGTGGGTGCGCCGGTAGACGTACACCTCGCCGCCGTGGTCGTCGACGCGGGGCGGGCGGCCCATCGCCTCCGGGGTGTGCTGGGGGCGGACCGTGTCGATGCGGTTGTTGCGGACGCCCTCGCGCATCAGGGCGACCAGGTCGGCCCAGATCGCGTCCCACTCGGCGGGGGTGATGTCCCGGCCCGCGCGGTACGGGTCGATGCCGTGCCGGAAGAGGACCTCGGCGCGGTAGACGTTGCCGACGCCGGCGATGATCTTCTGGTCCATGAGGAGGGCGGCGATCGTCGTACGGCTGCGGGAGACGCGGGCGTACGCGGCCCGGGGGTCGGCGTCGGCGCGGAGGGGGTCGGCGCCGAGGCGCGCGTGTATCGCCCGCTTCTCGTCGCCGGTGATCAGGGCGCAGGTGGTGGGGCCCCGGAGGTCCACGTAGGAGGTGGGGTCGGCGAGGCGGAGCCGGACGGTGTCCGTGGGCGGGGGCGCGGGGGCCGGGCCGAAGGTGACCTTGCCGAAGAGGCCCAGGTGGATGTGGATCCACCGGTCGCCGGTGAAGCCGAGGAAGAGGTGTTTGCCGTGGGCCTCGGTGCGGGTGAGGGGGATGTCGGCGAGGAGGGCGGCGGCGTCGGCGAACTTGCCCTGGGGGCTGGTCGTCCGGAGGGGGCGGTGGGCGAAACGGGCGTAGTCCTGGGCCAGTCGGTGAATCGTGTGGCCTTCCGGCACCGGTGCCTCCCTGCGAGCGATCTTTTCCCACCCACCCACCTGCCCGACCCGGTCGGTCGACGGCCCCCGCGCGGGGCTCCGCCCCGGACCCCGTCGCCCACCCACCACCCACCCGACTCGGTGGGTCGAGAAGTCGAGCTCCGGGGTCTTCGCGCTGCTACTGCTGGGGGTGGTGGGGCGGGATTGCCGGGAGGTCGCCTGTGGTCTCGTAGGACGAGAGCATGTCGATGCGGCGGATGTGGCGCTCGTCCTCGGAGAACGGGGTGCCGAGGAAGGTCTCGACGAACTTCGTCGCCTCGTCCTGGGTGTGCATGCGGGAGCCGACCGCCACGACGTTGGCGTTGTTGTGCTGGCGGCCGAGGGCCGCCGTCTCCTCGCTCCAGGCCAGCGCGGCACGGACGCCCTTGACCTTGTTCGCCGCGATCTGCTCGCCGTTGCCGGAGCCACCGATCACGATGCCGAGGGACTCGGGGTCCGCCGCCGTCCGCTCCGCGGCGCGGAGGCAGAAGGGCGGGTAGTCGTCCTGGGCGTCGTAGATGTGGGGCCCGCAGTCGACCGGGTCGTGACCCGCCGCCCTGAGCCACTCGACGAGGTGGTTCTTGAGTTCGAAGCCGGCATGGTCCGAGCCGAGATACACGCGCATGGGATGAGTGTGACACGAGTGTTGCGGGGTAGCAGCGCCGGGTGCCGGGTCTGAAAACTGTGAGCAATCCTATAGAAGCTCAGGAAAACCTCAAGTAACGATCCGGAATCAAAGGTTCCCGAATCCATTCACCTCGGATTCACTGGACCGGCTCGTACGCCCCCACGCACGACGCACTTGATTCCCCTCACGCGGCGCAAAGGAAAACACCCTCATGACTTCGCAGCCGACCCTCACCGAGGCCGCACACGGCCCAGGAGGTTCCGGAGAACCCGGAAGCGGATCCGGATCGGGATCGGGATCCGGACTTCAGGCAGGGCTCAAGAACCGGCATCTGTCGATGATCGCCATCGGCGGAGTGATCGGAGCCGGACTGTTCGTCGGTTCCAGCTCCGGTATCGCCACCGCCGGGCCGGGCATTCTGCTGTCCTACGCTCTCGTCGGCACGCTCGTGGTGCTGGTGATGCGCATGCTCGGCGAGATGTCCGCGGCCAATCCGACCTCCGGTTCGTTCTCCGCGCACGCCGACCGGGCGCTCGGCCGCTGGGCCGGGTTCTCCATCGGCTGGCTGTACTGGTTCTTCTGGGTCGTCGTGCTCGCGGTGGAGGCCACCGCCGGGGCCAAGATCCTCGAAGGCTGGATGCCCGGCGTACCGCAGTGGGGGTGGGCGCTCATCGTGATGGTGGTGCTGACCGCCACCAACCTCGTCTCCGTCGGGTCCTACGGTGAGTTCGAGTTCTGGTTCGCCGGGATCAAGGTCGTCGCGATCGGCGCCTTCATCGTCATCGGCGGGCTCGCCGTCTTCGGCGTGCTGCCCGGTTCCGACAGCGACAAGGCGGGCCTCGGCAACCTCACCGGCCACGGCGGCTTCCTGCCCAACGGACCGGGCGCCATCCTCACCGGTGTGCTGCTCGTCGTCTTCTCCTTCATGGGCAGCGAGATCGCGACCCTCGCGGCCGGCGAGTCCGAGAACCCGCAGCGCGCCGTGACGAAGTCCACGAACAGCATCATCTGGCGTATCGGCGTCTTCTACCTCGGTTCGATCTTCGTCGTCGTGACGCTGCTGCCCTGGGACGACGCCTCCATCAAGGAGCAGGGCTCCTACGTGGCCGCCCTCGACTCCCTCGGGATCGCGCACGCCGGTCAGATCATGAACTTCATCGTGCTGACCTCGGTGCTGTCCTGTCTCAACTCCGGGCTCTACACGGCCTCCCGCATGGCCTTCTCGCTCGGTGAGCGCGGTGACGCGCCGAAGATGTTCGCCCGGACGACGAGTCGTGGTGTGCCTCTCGCGGCGATCGTGGCCTCGGTGCTGTTCGGGTTCGTCGCCGTCTTCTTCAACTACAAGTTCCCGGACTCCGTCTTCCTGTTCCTCGTGAACTCCAGCGGCGCCGTGGCCCTGTTCGTCTGGCTGGTGATCTGCTTCTCCCAGCTGCGGATGCGGAAGATCATCCAGGCCGAGGCGCCGGAGAAGCTCGTCGTGAAGATGTGGCTGTACCCGTATCTCACCTGGGCGACGGCCGCGCTGATCGTCTTCGTGCTCGGGTACATGCTCACCGACACCGAAGGGGAGAGCAGCGGGCGGACGACCGTACTGCTGTCGCTGCTCGTCGCCGCTCTCGTGGTCGCCGTCGCCTTCGTCAAGGAGGGCCGGGTCAAGGCCTCCAGGGCCAAGGTCGCGACCGCCGCCGCTCCCCCCGGCACTGCCGCCACCGCTCCCACCGACACCGTCACCGGCCTCGGCACAGGCACCGGCACCGCGCCTGCCGGGCGCGAGGTCGAGTAGCTCCGCTCGACGGCCGATGAGGGCCGACGAGAGCCGATGAGAGGGGTCCGCCGCGGCGGGCCCCTCTCGTCACATCACGGTGAAGCTGTCCTTGACCTTCTCGTACGTCTTCAGGGCCGCCGTCTCGGCCGCGGGCCGGTACCAGGTGTTGATCTGGTACGACTTCCCGCTCTCGTTGAAGCCCAGGAGGCGGGCGTGCCAGGCGGTGCCCTGGAGAGTGAACGTGTACTCCCAGACGACCGCCGGCCGGCCCCGGAACGTCGTCTCCTCCAGGCGGATCTTGCTGTAGTCCCGGCCCTGGTGGGCGTTGCGTTCCGAGGTCCGCCAGGTGTCCATCAGGTCGCCCCGGGCCAGGGAGGACTTGGCGACCAGTTCCTGGCTGCCGTCGGGTGACGTGTAGTGCACCTCCGCGCCCGTCTTCACATCGCGTCGCCAGCCCTCGGGCGTCGCCCACGCGAAGCCTCCGGCCTCCTGGTGCGTGCCGGGCGGCAGGCTCTGCGGCCTGAACGTCCCCTCCACGGTGGACGACGGCGAGGGACTCGGACCGGTACCGGAGTCTCCGGAGCCGGTGGCTGCGCCGGTTGCGGCGTCTGCACTCGAACCGGCGACCGGGGACGGCTCGGGCGAGGAGCCGCTCGCCTGCTTGTCGCCGTCGTGCGAGCCGGGGGCCCAGGCCAGGACGATCGCGAGGACCGCTGCCACGACGGCCGCACCGACGGCGGCGACCGCACCGGTACGGCGACTCCACCGCCCCCTCCCGGGACCGGTCCGCTCACCATCGGGGAGCAGGCCCGCTCGTCGGGTCGGCGATGAGTGCGGGTCAGGCTGCGGGGACGGGTGCGGCGGGGCGGGGGTGCGTTCCGTCACCGCGCGGGAACGGGCGAGCGAGATGCCGGAACGTGGAGGTGAGGTTGCCGGCGGGCCGGGGGACGGGGGTTCCGTGCCCGACTCCGAACGCAGCTCCGAAGACGCTCCGCCGGCGGCGCCGGTGCCGGCATCGGCGGAGGCGTCGAGGCCGGTACCGGTCCCCTCCGGTGCGTCGGGCGAGTCGGGCTGGACCGGCGGGACGGGCTTCCTGGCGGCGTTCAGGAGTGTGCGGGTCGGCGACTCCCGCAGCGGCGACTCCGGCTGCGGCAACTCCCCGAGCGGCGACTCCCCTTGTGGCGACTCCGGCTGCGGCAACTCCCCGAGCGGCGACTCCCGTTGTGGTGACTCCCCCTGTGGCGACTCCCGTAGCGGCGACTCCCCCGCGTCCGGGTTCGGTTCCGGCCCCCGGTCGCCGGGCGGCGGCGGGAAGGCGATGCGGTCGAGGGCGGATTCCAGACCGGCGAGGGTGGGGCGGGCCGTCGGCTCCTTGGCCAGGAGCGCGACGAGGATGTCGTGCAACGGGCCCGCGTCGGCGGGGAGTCGGGGCTCCTCGTAGAGCACCGCGTGCAGGGTCGCCAGGGTGGTGTCCCGGGAGAAGGGCGAATGGCCGGCCAGGGCGGCACAGAGTGTCGCGCCCAGCGACCACACGTCGGAGGGCGGTCCCTGCGGGCGGCCCGAGATGCGCTCGGGGGCCATGTAGTCGGGGGAGCCGACCAGCATGCCGACCATGGTCAGCGCCTTGGTGTCCTGGATGGCGGCGATGCCGAAGTCGGTGAGGACGATCCGCCGGACACCCCCGGTCTCCCCGCCGCCCGCGCTCCCCGCACTCCCCCCTCTTCCCACGTTTCCCGTGTTTCCCGCGCTTCCCGTGCCTGCCGTGCCTCCCGTGCCTGCCGTGCCTCCCGTGCCGCTCATGCCTTCCACCAGGACGTTGCCCGGTTTGATGTCGCGGTGCAGCACCCCCCGCGCGTGCACCTGGCGCAGTGCCGTGACCAGGCCCAGGCCGATCCGGGCGGTCTCGGTAGGTCCCAGCCGGCCTTCCTCGGCCATGATCCGTTCGAGGGAGCGGCCCACCACCAACTCCATGACGATCCAGAGGCGTTCGCCCTCGTCGACGACGTCGTAGACGCGCACCACGTTGGGATGGTCGATGCGGGCGGTGGCGCGGGCCTCGCGCAGGGTGCGTTCGCGGCGGGTGCGGGCGTCCTCCGCGTCGAGGCCGTCGATGCGCATCTCCTTCACCGCGACCTGCCGGTCGAGCACCTCGTCGGTGGCTCGCCACACGCGCCCCATTCCCCCCTGGCCGATACTCTCGACCAGTCGGTAGCGCCCCGTCACCAGCAACCCGGGAAAACCGCCACTCCCCGAATTCCCTGTGTTCCCCGAAATACCTGGGTTCCCCGGATTCTCTGCGTTTCCCGCATTTCCCGGCAATCCGCTGCACCCCCTCCGCTGCCCGACCCCCGGAACACAATAGTCACACTTACTGCCTTACCAGCATAGTGTGGAGAAATCTTGTGGTACCTCTTCCAGTACTGCGAATTCAGGCGCAGCCAAGGGGGGCGAACATGAGTTCTCGTCGTGCGACGACCGTCGCCGGATCGCTGGTCGTGGCATCTTTCTCGGCGGTGTTGATCTTTTCCTTCCCCGCCGGGGCGGACGATCAGGGACCGGGAAGCAGCAAGGGGGGAAAGCCCGTCGACGAGGCGCCCGCGGGCGTGAAGACGACGACGACACTGCCGGAGCGGATCTCGGTCGACAACAGTTCCAGGAAAACGGCGATCACCGCCACGGTGAAGAACGAGGGAACCAAGGACAGCGGAGAGATAAGGCTTTTGGTCGTCGGTTTCGACGGCCTCACGGTCAAAAGCGTTCAGGGGTGTGACGCCATCGCGGAGAAGGATCTTCCGGAAGGCTCCAACAGCGGCTTCGCCTGCCCCATCGACAATCTCGCGGCCGGGGCGTCGAAGGCGTACGCCGTCGACGCGACCTTCGATCTGAGCAAGACCGGGAAGATCTGTCTGCCCGTCCAGACCGCGGACGGGAAGAAGACGTTCTGGCAGCAGGGCCCGGTGCCGTTCGGTACGACGAACCCGTCGCCGAACGCGCCCGCCACGCCGCTGCTCCTCGGTACCGACAACACGCCGGTGGGTCCCGGCGGCGAGGAACTGCCCAGGACCGGCGTCGAACGGGAGGTGTTGCCGCTCGGCGCGGCCGGTGCCGCGCTGCTCACGGCGGGCGCGGCCGGACTGTGGTGGTCGTCCCGGCGGCGGCCGGAGCGGGCGGAGAGCTGACCGGGCGCACACGAAAGGGGTTCGCCGGGCCGGATCGCAGCACGCGACCCGGCCCGGCGAACCCCTTCGTCGGCGCCTGAGGGCGGTTACTCCTTGACGAGCTTCCAGGCCGTCGGCAGGAGGCCCATCGCCAGGGCCGCCTTGGCGGCGTCGCCGATCAGGAACGGGGTGAGCCCGGCCGCGATCGCCGCGGAGGCGGACATGTCGGCGGCGTAGGCCAGGTACGGGACGCCGACGAGGTAGATGATCGCCTCGCCCAGCAGCATCGTGCCCGCCATGCGCGCCACGGAGCGGTCGGCGCCGCGGCGGGCCAGGGCGCCCACGGCGGCGGTCGCGAGGATCATGCCGAGGATGTAGCCGAAGGAGACGGAGACACCGGAGCCGCCGTTCGCGAACCACGGCACGCCGGCGAGACCGGCCACCGCGTAGACGGCGAGGGAGGAGACCCCGCGGCGGGCGCCGAGGGTGGTGCCGACGAGCAGCGCGGCGAAGGTCTGGCCGGTCACCGGGACGGGGGAGCCGGGCACCGGGACGGCGATCTGGGCCGCGAGGCCGGTGAGCGCGGCACCGCCGAGCACGAGCGCGATGTCCCGGACACGGGAAGCGGGGAGAAGGTCGGCGAGGACCTTTCCGGGACTGGCGGGGGTGACGGCGGCGGTGCTCATGGGGACTCCGCGAGATCGGGACGGACGGGACACGGCGACGCTATCCCAGGGGGGTCGAGGCGATCACCGTCCGCGGTCGACAAACGGTCGAACGGGAGGTTGGTGGGCTCCTGACAAAGAGGGCGGCTTACACACGGTCCGAGGTGACGCTGGTCACTGAGGTGGAGTGGCTCGGGATACGCGGGCGCCCCGGGCGGTCTCTGTAGGGTTTCGCCAATCGAACGGCGGCCGTCTCGCCCGTCGGTCACCATCTGGGCAGGGCCGGGCCCCCTTTGCTAGCTTCGAGCCATGGTTGCCCAGGCCCAGGCCCTGAACTTCTCGTCGCGTCGCCATGTCGACCTGCGACGCGTGAGCGCGGCCGCCTGTCGCCCTCCGGTGTGAGGCGGGCGGAGCCGATCATCCGGCGCGCCGCGCTCCACAGACGGCGCAGTGTCGGACCGGCTCCCGACTTCCGAGGAAGTTCCCCATGCCCCGTACCGCGGTTCCCCCCGCCCTCGACGCTCCCGGCGTCTCTCCTGTCACCCGGGTCGCCGACAGCGACCGGCGGCGCACCAGCGCCAGTGTGATCCTGCGGTCCGTGCTGGAGCACGGCCCCGTCGCGCGCTCCACCATCGCCCGGCTCACCGGGCTGTCCCCCGCCTCCGTCACCGACCACTGCGCCCGGCTCACCGGGCTCGGGCTGATCAGGGAGGCGGCGGCGCCCCGGCGCAGCAACGGGGTGGGCCGGCCGCACGTTCCGGTGGATCTGGACGACTCACGGTTCGTGGTGGGCGGGATGCACGTGGCGGTGCCCTATACGACGGTGTCGCTGCTGGATCTGCGCGGGCGGGTGGTGGCGCGGCGGGAGTTGAAGCACCGGGGCCGCCTCGAACCGTCCGAGGTGCTGGCGCGGGCCGCCGACGGGCTCGGCGCGCTGCTGGGGCAGGCTCCCGGCTGCCGGTCCCTCGGGGTGGGGGTCGCCGTGGGCGGCTGGGTGGACCGGGATTCGGGGACCGTCGTCGAGCATCCGCTGCTCGGCTGGCGGGACGTGCCGGTGCGGGAGACGGTCGGCGCGCACACCGGACTGCCGGTCCAGGTGGACGGGCACGCGCGGGCGTTGGTCAACGCGGAACGGCTGTTCGGGCGGGCGCGCGGCAGCCTCAGCGTGCTGCACCTGTTCGTCGGGAACGTGGTCGACGCGGCGTTCGCCACCCACGACGAGGTGCATCACGGGCCGCGTTCGCAGGCGGGCTCCATCGCGCATCTGCCGTTGGCCGGCGGTACCGAGCCGTGCGACTGCGGCCGGGTCGGCTGCCTTCAAGTGGAGCTGAGCGAGCGGACGTTGTGCCGGCGGGCCCGGCGGGCCGGGGTGATCGACGGGGTGAACCCGATGCACGTGGTCGCCGCGGCCGACGCCGGGAACCCGGTGGCCGCGCGGCTGTTGCGGGAGCGGGCGCGGATGGTGGGCCGGGCGGCCGGACTGCTGCTGGACGTGCTCAACCCGGAACGGGTCGTCGTCACCGAGGTGGGTGTGCTGTTCCGGGAGGACTGCCTGGCCGCGCTGCGGGACGAGGTCGGGCCGGGGCGCTCCGCCACCGTGTCGCCGAGCAGTTTCCCCGACTCCGTGCTGGCCGTGGCGGGCGGCGCGGTGGCCCTGGACGTGCTCTACCGGGATCCGCTGGCCCCGTCCGGGCTGCGCACTCCGGACGCCCCACCTCGGGCGAGTTAATTCAGAAACTCCGAATGTTGACAGGCCCCGCACGTGGACAGGAACATCTTTCTCATGAGCTGTCGCACTTTCTGTTGCTGACGCCCCGGCGCGCCGGGAGCGCGTCCTTCTCCTGCCATTAGCCGCAGGATTCGTTTCGGTCTTGTTGCAGATTCCTTGCGGACTTCCCGCGGATCTCCTGCGGATCTCCCGCGGATCTCCTGCTGGTTTCTCGCGATTCCCGCAGTCCCTTGCGGCCTCTGCCACTCCCGCTTTCCTTCGCCGGCTTCCGCCTGCCTTGTCTCCGTTTTCCCCTGGGGGTTCTCCCGTGCCTGTTTCCCGTACGTCCGGTGTCGACCGGCGTCTCTTCCTCGCCTCGCTGCTGGGCGCCGCCGCCGGTGTGGCCGGGCTGAGCGGCTGCGCCGAGAGCAGTGCCGCCACCGGCGGCGAGGGCGCCTCCACGGCCCCGCTCGCCGACGAGGTGCCCGCCGGCACCAGCCTGAGGATCGCCTCCTTCCAGGGCGCGCAGGAACTTCAGCTGAAGCTGGCGAAGCTGCCCGAACTCCCCTTCACGGTGTCGAGCTGGCTGAACATCGGGGCCGGTCCCGATGTCATCAACGCCTTCCGCGCGAAGTCCCTGGACGTTGCCAACAACGCCGGCATTCCGCCGATCCAGGCGCACTACCAGGGCTTCGACGCGAAAATCGTCGCGATCAACATCACCCGCAAGCCGAACTACGTCTTCGCCACCAAGCCGGGCAGCGACATCGAGACCGTCGACGACTTCCGTGGAAAGAAGCTGGCGTTCTCCCAGGGGCAGGCGCAGGGCGTCGTCCTGCTTCGGGCGCTGAAGAAGGCCGGACTGAAGTACGACGACGTGCGGCTGGTCCCGCTGACCAGCAACCAGTTCCTCACCGCCCTCCAGTCGGGCCAGGTGGACATCGCCCCGCTCGGCAACACCCAGTCCCCCGCCTACCTCAAGCAGTACGGGTCCAAGGGCGCCAGGGTCATCACCACCGACGTGGTCGACCTGCTCAGCCTGCTGTGGGCGCCGACGTCCGTGCTGAACGACAAGGCGAAGGCCGCCGCCGTCGCCGCGTACATCCCGCAGTGGGCGCAGGGCCTGGTGTGGAGCTACGAGAACCCGGACGTCTGGAACGAGGAGTTCTACGTCAAGACGCAGAACCTGACGCTCGACCAGGCCGAGTCGATCACCGCACTCGCCAACAAGCCGCTGTTCCCGCCGAGTTGGGACGAGGCCATCAAGTGGGAGCAGGAGACCGCGGACCTTCTCGCGGACGGCGGCTTCGTGAAGAAGTTCGACGTCGCCTCGCTCTTCGACCACCGCTTCGAGGGCATCGCCGCCAAGTCGGTGGCAGCCGAGTACCGGAGTTGACCGCCATGACCACCAGCGCCAGCACGAACACCGGCACGAGCACCGACGCGACCGCGGACACCCGCGCGGGCACGGTCACCGACGCGTCCGCGGACACCGGCGCCGAGGCGGCCACGGCCCCCGCCGCCTCCGTCGCCGTCACCGCCGAGGACGCGGCTCGAGGCCGCCGCCGACGACGGCGTCGTGGGCTCTCTCCCGGCAAACCATGGCCCGCCTCGCGGCTCGTCGGGCCCCTGCTGCTCATCGTCCTGTGGGCCGCCGCCTCGGCCGCCGGGCGGCTGGACACCGGGGCCATCCCCGCACCCTGGACGGTGCTGGAGACGGGCGCGAACCTGTGGACCGACGGGACGCTGACCACCGACGTCCTCACCTCGCTGGAGCGGGCCGCCTACGGCTTCGCGATCGGCCTGACCGCCGGGGTGACACTCGCGCTGGCCTCGGGGCTGACCCGGACCGGTGAGGCCCTGATCGACGGGACCGTGCAGCTCAACCGGGCGATCCCGACCCTCGGTCTGATCCCGCTGTTCATCCTCTGGCTGGGCATCGGCGAGACCTTCAAGATCGCGATCATCGCCATCGTCGTCTACATCCCGATCTACCTCAACACGCATGCCGCGCTGTCCGGCATCGACCACCGGTTCGTCGAACTCGCCGAGGTGCAGGGCCTGTCGAAGGTCCAGTTCATCCGGCAGGTCGTGATCCCCGGCGCCCTGCCCGGATTCTTCGTGGGACTCCGGCTCGGGGTGACCGGCTCCTGGCTGGGACTGGTGGTCCTGGAGCAGATCAACGCCACCAGCGGCCTCGGTTACATGATGTTCCAGGCCCAGAACTACGGCCAGTCGGACGTCATCCTCGTCGGCCTGCTCATCTACGGCGTCTTCGGTCTCCTCTCCGACACCGCGGTCCGTCTCATCGAACGGAGGGTGCTGTCGTGGCGCCGCACACTGAGCAGCTGATCCGCTCGTCCGCAGTACAACTGCGCGGCCTGACAAGGTCGTTCGAGGACCGCACGGTGCTCGACGGCATCGACCTGGACATCCCGGCCGGCCAGTTCGTGGCTCTCCTCGGGCACAGCGGGTCCGGCAAGAGCACCCTGCTGCGGGCGGTCGCCCACCTCGACCACGAGGTCGTCGGCAGCGGGCAGCTCACGGCCCCGGAGCGGGTGTCGGTGGTCTTCCAGGACTCCCGGCTGCTGCCCTGGCGGCGGGTGCTGGACAACGTGCTGCTGGGTCTCGACGGCAAGGAGGCGGAGCACAAGGGCCGCGAGGCCCTCGCCGAGGTCGGGCTGAAGGGACGCGAGCGGGCCTGGCCCAACGAGCTGTCCGGCGGTGAGGCACAGCGTGCCGCGCTGGCCCGCTCACTGGTCCGCGAACCCGAACTCCTCCTCGCCGACGAGCCGTTCGGGGCGCTGGACGCCCTCACCCGGATCAAGATGCACACCCTGCTGCGCGAGCTGTGGGAACGCCACCGGCCTTCCGTACTGCTCGTCACCCACGACGTGGACGAGGCGATCGTGCTCGCCGACCGCGTCCTCGTCCTCGACCACGGCCGGATCGGCCTCGACCTGACCATCGACCGCCCGCACCCGCGCTCGTACCGGGACCCGCTGCTCGGCGAGTACCGCGAACGGCTGCTCGCCGCCCTGGGCGTCACGGAGGACCACAAGTGACCACGCCGCACCACGGACGACAGCTCCACCTGAACGCGTTCCTGATGAACACCGGCCACCACGAGGCGTCCTGGCGGCTCCCGGAGAGCGACCCGCACGCCCATGTGGAGCTGGACCACTACGTCCACCTGGCCCGGATCGCCGAACGCGGCACCTTCGACTCCCTGTTCCTCGCCGACGGCCCGCAGCTGTGGGGCACCATCGCCCAGCGCCCGGCCGGTGCCCTGGAGCCGCTCACCCTGCTCACCGCGCTGGCGACGGCCACCCGCCACATCGGGCTCATCGCCACCGCGTCCACCTCCTACAACTCCCCCTACAACCTGGCCCGCAAGTTCGCCTCGCTCGACATCATCAGCGGGGGCCGGGCGGGCTGGAACATCGTCACCACCGCCGGCGCCGAGGCCGCCCGCAACTTCGGTCTGGACGCCGAGCCCGCGCACGCCGAGCGCTATGCCCGCGCCGGTGAGTTCCTCGACGTGGCCCTGAAGCTCTGGGACAGCTGGGAGGACGACGCGATCGTCGCCGACAAGGCGACCGGTGTCTGGGGCGACGACACCAAGGTCCACCCGCCCCGGCACCGGGGGACGTACTTCAGTGTCGAGGGGGCCCTCAACGTCCCGCGTTCGCCCCAGGGTTACCCGCTGCTGGTGCAGGCCGGGTCGAGCGCGGACGGCAAGGCGTTCGCGGCCCGGTACGCGGAGGCGGTGTTCACCGCACAGCAGACCCTCGCCGACGCGCAGGCCTTCTACGCCGACCTCAAGTCCCTCACCCGGCAGGCCGGCCGGGACCCCGAGCACCTCAAGGTGCTGCCCGGGATCGTCCCGGTGATCGGCTCGACGGAGGCCGAGGCCCGGGCGAACGAGCAGGTCCTGGAGGACCACATCGTGCACACGCACGGGGTCCAGCGGCTGGAGCAGCTGCTCCAACTGGAGCCGGGAGCCCTGGAGCTGGACGCGGAGCTGCCCGCCGATCTGCCGCCGGAGAGCGCGATCGAGGGCGCCAAGAGCCGCTACACCCTCGTGGTGGAGCTGGCCCGGCGCGAGCGCCTCACCGTGCGGCAGCTGATCGGGCGGCTCGGCGGCGGGCGCGGCCACCTCACCTTCGCGGGCACGCCCGAGCAGGTCGCCGACGCGATCGAGAGCTGGTTCACACAGGGCGCCGCCGACGGGTTCAACATCATGCCCGCGGTGCTGCCCTCCGGACTGGACGCCTTCGTCGACCACGTCGTGCCGATCCTGCGCGCCCGCGGCCTGCTGCGCACCGAGTACGGCCCCCGCACGACCCTGCGCGAGAGGTACGGCCTGCCGCGCCCCGCCAACCAGTACGTGACCGCCCCCGCACCCGTCCTCGTCTGACCTCGTCCGAAAGGAACCTCCCATGAGCATCGAGATCCGCAAGGTCACCGCGAACATCGGCGCCCAGGTCTCCGGCGTCGACCTCGCCGAGCCCCTCGACGAGGAGACCTACGCGGCCCTGCGCGAGGCGCTCAACGTCCACAAGGCCCTGGTCTTCGACGACGTGAACCTGGACGACGCGGGCCAGCAGGCGTTCGTCCGCCACTTCGGCGACCTCACCACCGCCCACCCGACCGTGCCGGCCGTGGACGGCGCCCCGAACGTGCTGCCCGTGGACAGCGAGCGCGGCCGCGCCGCCAACCACTGGCACACGGACGTCACCTTCGTGCTCAACCCGCCGCAGGCCAGCACCCTGCGCAGCCTGGTCCTGCCGCCGTACGGCGGCGAGACCCTGATCGCCAGCTCCGCGGCGGCCTACCGGCAGCTGCCGGAGCCGCTGCGGCAGCTCGCCGACACCCTGTGGGCCGAGCACACCAACGACTACGACTACGCGGTGCCGGAGGAGACGGTCGACGAGGCGCAGGCCGCCGCGCGCGCCCAGTTCACCTCGATCAAGTACCGCACGGTCCACCCGGTGGTCCGCGTGCATCCGCTGACCGGGGAACGCGGCCTGTTCATCGGCGGGTTCGCCCAGCGCATCGTGGGACTCTCGCCGGCCGAGTCGCGCAAGATCCTCGACCTGCTCCAGGCGTACGTCACCCGGCCGGAGAACATCCTGCGCCACCGCTGGTCGGAGAACCAGCTGGTCCTGTTCGACAACCGCATCACCCAGCACTACGCGGTCGACAACTACGACGGCCGGCCGCGCCGGCTGCACCGGGTGACCGTCGCGGGTGACATCCCGGTCGGCATCGAGGGCAAGGAGAGCTACTCGATCGAGGGCGACGCCGCGCACTACACCTCCGTAGCCGCCTAGCCACACCGCGTGTCCGGTCCGTCCGGATGATGGGCGGCCCCTCCGCGCAGGCGGAGGGGCTGCCCAGACTGTGGGCGTTTTTGCCCGTCTCACGCATTGGACGAACCGCGCCCATGCCCAGCACCACCGTCGAAGCTCCACAAGAGCCGGACGTCACCCTGTCCCACGGCCTCAAGCAGCGCCATCTGTCGATGATCGCCCTCGGTGGCGTCATCGGCGCCGGTCTCTTCGTCGGCTCGGGCGCGGGGATCGCCGCCGCCGGCCCGTCGATCGTCCTCGCCTACGCCCTCTCCGGCCTGCTCGTGATGCTGGTGATGCGGATGCTGGGCGAGATGTCCGCCGCGTATCCCTCCTCGGGCTCGTTCTCCGCGCACGCCGAGCGGGCCTTCGGCCCCTGGGCGGGCTTCACCGTGGGATGGGCCTTCTGGGTCCTGCTGTGCACGGCCGTCGGCCTGGAGGGCATCGGCGCCGCGAAGATCGTCACGGGCTGGCTGCCGGGCACGCCGGAGTGGGCCTGGGTGGCGCTGTTCATGCTCCTGTTCTGCGGGGCGAACCTGGCCGCGGTGAAGAACTTCGGCGAGTTCGAGTTCTGGTTCGCGGCCCTGAAGGTCGGCGCGATCTCCCTGTTCCTGGTGCTGGGCGTGCTGGCGGTGGCCGGCGTGCTGCCGGGCACGGACTCCCCCGGCACCTCCCACCTGGGTGAGTTCTTCCCGCACGGCGGCGAGGGCCTGGTCGTCGGCCTGCTCGCGTCCGTCTTCGCGTACGGCGGCCTGGAGACGGTCACCATCGCCGCCGCCGAGTCCGAGAACCCGGTCCGGGGCGTGGCGAGCGCGGTCCGGACGGCGATGTGGCGCATCGCGCTGTTCTACGTCGGTTCCATGGCGGTCATCGTCACCCTGGTGCCGTGGGACTCCGAGGCCGTCGTCGAGAAGGGCCCCTACGTCGCCGCTCTCGACGGCCTCGGCATCCCGGGGGCCGGCCAGGTGATGAACGTGGTGGTGCTGGCGGCGCTGCTCAGCGCCATGAACGCCAACGTCTACGGCTCCTCGCGCATCGCGTACTCGCTGGTGGAGCGGGGCCACGGCCCTAAGGCGCTGGGCCGGGTCTCGGACGGCGGCGCGCCCCGCGTCGCGGTGCTCGCCTCCAGTGTCTTCGGCTTCGGCTGCGTGCTGCTCAGCTACTGGCGTCCGGACGACGTGTTCCCCTGGCTGCTGAACATGATCGGCGCGGTGATCCTGGTCGTCTGGATCTTCATCGCGCTCTCCCAGCTGCGGCTGCGCGGGCGGCTGGAGCGGGAGGCGCCCGAGCGTCTGGCCGTCCGGATGTGGGCGTTCCCGGTGCTCACCTGGGTCGCGCTGGCGGGCATGGCGGCGATCTTCGTCCTGATGGCGCGGGAGCCGGGCACCCGGGCGCAGTTGTACTGGTCGGGCGGGATGACGGTGTTCCTGGCGGCCGTCGGGTACGCGGGGCAGCGGCGGCGGGGGCGGGCCACGGCCTGACCCGTCCGCGCCTCCCCGGCCCACCGGCCCACCGGTCCGCCGGTCCACCGGCCGCCGGTCCACCACCCCCGGTCCTCCCCGTCCTCCCCGTCCCCGGTGCTCCCCGTCCTCCCGGTCCCCGGTGCTCCCCGTCCTCCCGGTCCCCGGTGCTCCCCGTCCCCTCGTGGCCCTCACGCGAACGACGCGTGGGGGCCTTCTCGTTGCCGCCACGCCCGGGCGCGTCCTTGCGCGGAACCCCCTTCTTGTTGCTAGCCTGCACTTGCAAGTAAGTTGCAATAAGAGGTCGAGGGGACCCCGCCATGCCCGTCTACACGCTGCCCGAGCTGCCCTACGACTACTCCGCGCTCGCCCCCGTGATCAGCCCGGAGATCATCGAGCTGCACCACGACAAGCACCACGCGGCCTATGTGAAGGGCGCCAACGACACGCTGGAGCAGCTGGCGGAGGCGCGGGACAAGGAGCGGTGGGCGGCGCTGAACGGCCTGGAGAAGAACCTCGCCTTCCACCTCTCCGGCCACATCCTGCACAGCATCTACTGGTCCAACATGAGCGGCGACGGCGGCGGTGAGCCCCTCGCGGCGGACGGCGTCGGCGACCTCGCGGACGCGATCACCGATTCCTTCGGCTCGTTCGCCGGCTTCAAGGCCCAGCTGACCAAGGCGGCCGCGACGACCCAGGGTTCCGGCTGGGGCGTCCTCGCCCTCGAGCCGCTCAGCGGCCGTCTGATCGTCGAGCAGGTCTACGACCACCAGGGCAACGTCGGCCAGGGCTCCGTGCCGCTCCTCGTCTTCGACGCCTGGGAGCACGCCTTCTACCTCCAGTACAAGAACCAGAAGGTCGACTTCATCGAGGCGATGTGGGCCGTCGTCGACTGGCAGGACGTGGCCCGGCGCCACGCCGCCGCCACGTCCCGTGCGGACGTGCTGCTGCTCGCCCCCTGAGGCAGCCCTGAAGCGTCCTGCCTCGTGATCGTCTTCTCACCCTTCACGGCGGCGGGCGGAGTGAAGGAGCGGCCCCGCGAGGACCTGACTCGCGGGGCCGCTCCCGTATGCCCTGGCCGGGGGCTTCCCAAGGACCGCGTCGCGGGGTGACAGTGGCCCGCATGGGTCTTCCGAAGAGGCGTTGCCCCAACTGCGGGGACACCGAACAGCACTTCCGTCACCTTCAGGGCGCCGAGCGGGCCTTCGCCCTGACGCAGACACAGGTGCTCGCGCACCGGGCGGATCTCGACAAGTACCGGCGCTGCACCAGCGAAGGCTGCGTGCGGGTGCAGTCCTACTTCAACTGGCGGTCCGGCTTCGATCTCCCGGAGGAGTTCCGGACGTCCCCGCAGCCGGCCGGCTAGGGCCCGTCCGGGACGGGCGTCAGGGCTTGCGGCCGATGCCGCCGTGCCGGCCGATCGGCAGCGGAGGCGTCTCGTCCGGGCGCCGCATCGGGACGGACACCGCGCCCGGCGGCACCAGTTCGAGCCCCTCGAAGCAGCCCTCGATCTGCTCGACCGGGCGCAGGGAGTACGGGACGGCACCGGTCTCGTTGTAGGCGTCCTGGGCCCGCTCGTAGGCCGGGTCGGTGCCGCGGGAGCCGTCGTTGACGCAGAGGTGGCTGCCGGAGGGCGGTCCGGACAGCAGGGCACGGACGGGCTCGCGGGCGCCGTCGTGGTCGTCGACGTGGCCGAGGATGCCGCTGAGGATCGGGGCGGTCGGGCGGGTCAGGTCGAGGGTCCGGCCGGCCGCTTCCAGGACCGAGGTGTCGATCTCCGTCATGAGATCCGTGGTGCCCCGCGAGCCGTGCGCGCGGGGCACCATCGCCGTCACAGGTTGCTGAAGTCCGGGCCCTTGGTGCGGGTGCGCTTGATCTCGTAGAAGCCGGGCACCGAGGCGACGGCGAGGGTGCCGTCCCAGAGGCGGGCGGCCTCCTCGCCCTTCGGGGCGGGGGTGACCACGGGACCGAAGAAGGCGATCTGCTCACCGTCGGGGCCGGGGACGGCGATGACGGGGGTGCCGACGTCCTGGCCGACCTTCTCGATGCCCTCCTTGTGGGAGGCGCGCAGCTGCGCGTCGAACTCGAAGTCCGACTGCTCGGCGTACTCGATCAGGGAGGCGGGCAGACCGACGTCCTCGAGCGCGCCGGCGATGGCCTCCACGGTCGCGCCCTCGCCGTTGTTGTGGATGCGGGTGCCGAGGGCGGTGTAGAGGGGGCCGAGGACGTCGGCGCCGTGCAGCTGCCAGGCGGCGGTGACCACGCGCACCGGCTGCCAGGCCTTGACCGCGAGCATCTCGCGGTACTCCTCGGGCAGCTCGTCCAGCTTGTTCTCGTTGAGGACGGCGAGGCTCATGATGTGCCAGCGGACCTCGATGTCACGGACCTTCTCCACTTCCAGCACCCACCGGGAGGTCATCCAGGCCCACGGGCAGAGCGGGTCGAACCAGAAGTCGACGGGGGTCTTCTCCGACATGTCTCTCCTCGAGCATTCCTCATGAGATAAGCCTTTCCCCGCTGAACACCGCCGTCCGTGCCGCTCATTCCCTGCTGCCCGGCGTCAGGGGCGCGTGGCAGGATCACTCCTGTCCGAAAGCCCGTGCCCATGCACTGAGGGAGTACCGCCGTGCCCGGTGAGAACCTGTCCCGTGAGGAGGCCCGGGAGCGGGCCGCCCTGCTGTCCGTCGACGGGTACGACGTGTCCCTCGACATCCGGTCGGCGGTCGGCGACCTGCCCGGGGACGAGCCCCGCACCTTCCGTTCGGTCACCACGATCCGCTTCCGGTGCAGTGAACCCGGCGCGTCGAGCTTCGTGGACCTGATCGCGCCGAGCGTGACGTCCGTCTCGCTCAACGGCCGCGACCTGGACCCCGGTGAGGTCTTCGACGGCGTCCGGATCCTGCTGGAGGACCTGGCCGCGGAGAACGAGCTGATCGTCGACGCGCAGTGCGCCTACTCGCGCACCGGCGAGGGCCTGCACCGCTTCGTCGACCCGGAGGACGGCGAGGTGTACCTGTACACCCAGTACGAGCCGGCCGACGCCCGCCGGGTCTTCGCGGGCTTCGAGCAGCCCGACCTCAAGGCGCCGTTCCGCTTCGAGGTGCGGGCGCCCGAGGAGTGGGTGGTGTGGAGCAACGGCGCCGGCGAGCAGGCCGACGGGGTGTGGCGCTTCGCGGAGACCAAGCCGATCTCGACGTACATCACCTGTGTCGTGGCCGGCCCGTACCACTACGTGACGGACACCTACACGCGCGACCTGGGCGACGGGACGACGCTGGAGATCCCCCTCGGCGCGATGTGCCGCAAGGGTCTGGCGCCCCACTTCGACTCCGCGGACGTCTTCCTCGTCACCAAGCAGGGCCTGGACTTCTTCCACGACCACTTCGACTACCCGTACCCCTTCGGCAAGTACGACCAGGCGTTCGTGCCCGAGTACAACCTCGGCGCGATGGAGAACCCGGGGCTGGTGACCTTCCGCGAGGAGTACATCTTCCGGGGCAAGGTGACGCAGGCGTCGTACGAGGCGCGGGCGAACGTCATCCTGCACGAGATGGCGCACATGTGGTTCGGCGACCTGGTGACCATGGTGTGGTGGGACGACCTGTGGCTGAAGGAGTCCTTCGCCGACTTCATGGGCACGTTCGCGAACGTCGGCGCGACCCGCTTCACCGACGCCTGGATCACCTTCGCCAACCGCCGCAAGGCGTGGGCCTACCGCGCGGACCAGCTGCCCTCCACCCACCCGATCACCGCCGACATCCGCGACCTCCAGGACGCGAAGCTGAACTTCGACGGCATCACGTACGCCAAGGGCGCCTCCGTCCTGAAGCAGCTGGTGGCGTACGTCGGCCAGGACGCGTTCCTCGAGGGCGCGCGGCGCTACTTCAAGCGGCACGCGTACGGCAACACGCGCCTCGGTGATCTGCTGTCGGTGCTCGCCGAGACCAGCGGCCGGGACATGGGCGGCTGGGCGCGGTCCTGGCTCCAGACGGCGGGGGTGAACGCGCTGACCCCGCAGGTGCTGCTGGACCCGCGGGGCCGGATCGACGAGCTGGCGGTGGTCCAGGAGGCCGCCGAGGCGTACCCCGAGCTGCGGCCGCACCGGGTGGCGATCGGCCTCTACCGCCGCGAGGACGACCGTCTCGTGCGGTACGCGCGCGCCGAGACGGACGTCGACGGTCCGCGTACGGTCGTGACGGAGCTGGCGGGAGCCGAGGCCCCGGAGCTCGTGCTGGTCAACGACGACGACCTGACGTACTGCAAGGTGCGCTTCGACGAGAACTCGCTGGCCACCCTGCGCGAGCACCTGGGTTCGATGACCGACCCGCTGGCACGGGCCCTGTGCTGGTCGGCGCTGTGGAACCTGACCCGGGACGCGCTGCTGCCCGCGCCCGACTTCGTGGACCTGGTGGTGCGGTTCGGGCACCGCGAGTCCGACATCGGCGTCCTCCAGATGCTGCACGCCTGGGCGGACTCGGCGCTGGTCCACTACGCGCCGCCGTCCTGGCGGCGGACGGGTGAGGCGCTGCTGGCCGACACCGCGCTGCGGAATCTGCGGGCGGCCGGACCGGGCAGCGAGCACCAGCTGGCCTGGGCGCGCTTCTTCGCGGCCGTGGCGTCCTCCGCCGCCGACTTCGAGCTGCTCCAGGGCCTGCTGGACGGCACGGCGTCGATCGACGGACTGACGGTGGACCAGGAACTGCGCTGGGTGTTCGTGGAGCCGCTGGTCGCGCACGGACACGCGGACGAGAAGGCGCTGGCGGCCGAACTCGCCCGGGACGACACGGCGTCCGGCAAGCGGCACCAGGTCCGCTGTCTCGCGGCCCGCCCGTCGGAGGCGGTCAAGGCGCAGGCGTGGGCCCAGCTGACGGAGTCGGACTCGCTGTCCAACGCGCTGGTGGAGGCGACGATCGCGGGATTCGCCCAGCCCTCGCAGCGGGAGCTGCTCGTGCCGTACACGGAGAAGTACTTCGCGTCGATCGAGCGGATCTGGGCCGAGCGGTCGATCCAGATCGCGATGAACGTCGTCAAGGGCCTGTTCCCCGCGCTCCAGGACTCCCCCGGGACGCTGGAGGCGACCGACGCGTGGCTCACGGCGCACGAGTCGGCGGCCCCGGCGCTGCGCCGGCTGGTGCTGGAGGCGCGGGACGACCTGGCGCGGTCGCTGCGGGCCCAGGCGGCCGGCGCGGAGGCCGGAACCGACGGAGCGCTCAAGCCCTGAGCTTTGGCCATGAATTCCGCTGACGGTCACCGTTACGGAATTCAGGCAATCCGACCCGTAACCCCTGGCTCCCCCGTACGGGACCAGGGGTTTTCGGCGCCCCATCGGCATCCGAACGCCCTTCCTTTAGGGCGAGCTTGTCCGGATTTGTCGACGGGCGTGTAACAGCGGTTACGACAGGGGCCGGGCGCGGAATCCCCGTTGCATGAACCACCACAACACCCCGCTCCCCCAGGTTCCCTCGGCGTCCCCCCGCCCCGTCCGCCACCTGTCGGACGTCCAGCGCCGCGTCACCACCACGGGCCGGCTCCGCACCCAGGGCGTCGCCCCGGCCGAGGCGAACGAGCAGTGCCGTCCCGGCGGCCCCTGGCAGCAGCTCCTCCCCGGCGTGTACCTGCTCCACCCCGGCCCGCCGACCAGCGAGGAGCGGCTGCACGCGGTGCTGATGTACGCGGGTCGCGACACGGCGACGCCACCGCCCGCGGTCCCGGCCCAGCCGGACGCCGGGGACCCGCACCGGCCGGTGTACAAGGAGGCGATGATCACCGGGCTGGCGGCCCTGAACCTGCACGGGATCTCGTCCGCTCCCCCGCTGCCGTCCCTTGAGCACATCGACGTCCTGGTCCCCCGGCTGCGCCGACTGCGCTCGACGGGCTGCGCCCACGTCGTCCGCGCGGGCACCCTGCCGACTCCCGAGCAGGCCACGGGAGTTCCGGTGGCGCCGGTGCCCCGCGCGCTCGCCGACGCCGTGGCCCAGCTGACGGACGCGGGGACGGTACAACGGCTGCTTTCGGATGCGGTGCGCGGCGGCCACTGCGAACCGGCCGCGGTGGTACGGGAGTTGAACAACGCCAAGTTGCTGAGCCGCCCGCACGTGGTGGACGCGGTGGACTCGCTGCTCGCGGAGGGGCGCGCGATCGCGGAGGACCGGCTGTACACAATGGTGTGCGAGTACGGCCTGCCCGACCCGGTGTGGAACGTGGACCTGCGACTGCCGGGCGGTCCCCACCTGGGGGGCCTGGACGCGTACTGGCCGGAGCAGGCGGTGGCGGTCGAGCTGGACACCCGGGCGCCGCGGCAGGACGAGGACGCGCTCTGGTCGGAGTACGCCCGTAAGCGCGAGCATCTGGAGCGGCTCGGCATCACGGTCGTGTACGTCACGCCGAAGAAGCTGCGGGACGCGATGGAACAGCAGGCGGCGGTGGTCCGCACGGCGCTGATGGCGGCGGGCGACCGGGACCCGGCCGCGTATGTCGTGGTGCTGCCCCGGTAGTGACGGACCGGGCGGGACCAGGAGGGGAGAGGAGGGGCCGTCGGGTGACACCCGACGGCCCCTCCTCATGCCGGCGCACGGTCACACAGTCCCGGGGGCACGCCGCCCCGCCGTCACGCCGTGCGCAGGGGGCAGCCGGTGCCGACGCGGTCGGTGAGTTCGGCGCGGAGGGCGGCGAGTTCGGCCATGCGGGCATCGACGACCTGGATCTTCTGCTCGAAGAGGGCGGAGAGGGCGTCCGCGGAGTCGGGCGCCTCGCGCAGCTCCTCGCCGTGCCGGGCGATCTCCGCGAGGGTGAACCCCAGGGTCTGCGCGGTGCGCACGTAGGCCAGCCACTCCACGGTCTCCGGCGCGAAGTCGCGGTAGCCGTTGGGCAGTCGGCGGCCCTCGACGAGGCCGACCCTCTCGTAGAAGCGGATGGTGTCCCGGGTGGTGCCCGTGCGGGCAGCCAGCTCTCCGATGCGCATGCGGGAGTCTCCGTCGGATCGCGGTCGACGCTTGACCTTGGAGCGTAGTCCAGTGTTTAGCGTCGGCCGCATGACCACTTCCACTCCCGCGTCTCCCCTCGGTCCCGGCGGCCCCGGCGCCTCCTACGGCCCGTCCGGTCTCCGGCTCGTCCGCGCGAGCGCCTGGTACGACCTCGTCGTCACGGCCGGCTTCGCGACACCGTGGACGTACGCGCTCGTCCACGACCTGCTGTCGTCGTGGAGCCGGGCCTGGGGAACGGGTACGTTCCCGCAGGCCGACCCGATCCAGACCCTGTTCGCGAACCTGATGGGGTCGGTGGTGATCGTCTGGGCCGTGCTGCGCCTGGTCAGGCCTCTGGCGGTGCACGGACTGCTCGACGGCGTCGCTCGCGCCCTGTTCACGGCGTGGATGGCGTACGCGCTGGCCCAGGGCGCCCCAGGGGTGCTGTGGCCGTTCCTCGGCGTGGAGGCGGCCTGGGGTGTGGCGCAGTTGCTGCCGTGGCTGCGGTCGGTGCCGCGTCCCCGGCGACACCCTCGGCCTCCGGCGCGTGAGGGGACGTCAACCGGTGGGCTCCGCGTTCGCGGGGGAGTATTCCGGCGCGGACCAGCGCAGCGGGAGCGCGGCGGGGGTGTCGAGCGCCTCGGTGACGGTGAAGTGGACCGTGCGGGTGCCGTCGGGGGCGAACCGGGTACGGGCCTCGCCCGTGAGCTGGAGGGTGCGGCCCGTCGTCCAGTCGAGGAAGAGCAGTCCGGCACGGGGGTCCGTGGCGAGGTTGCCCAGGGTGAGGAACATCGAGTTGCCGGGGCGGTCACGCCAGGTGACGGTGCGCGGTGAGGTGACGTGCACGAAGCCCGGGTCGCCGCCGCGGTGACTGACCTCGGCCCCGCTGCCGCCGGGCCGGACGGTGGCGAGGAAGAACGTGTCGCAGCCGGCGAGGAAGTCCCGCTGCCCGTCGGTCAGTCCGGTGCCGCGGCGCGGGCTGCCGGGGGTGCGGTCGACCACCTCGAAGGTCCTTCTGCGCTGCACGTACTTGGGGCAGTTGGCGAACACCCGGTCGGTGTCGACGGCGAAGCCGCGCGGAGTGAGCCGCAGCCGGCCGTTCAGCCGCATACGGCGACGCGTGCGCGGATCGAGGGCGAGGGTGCCCACGGGGGTCCCGGGGGTGGCCAGTGCCCGGGCGAGGGGGTCCACGGGTCGGGTCCCACCCGCGTCGCCCGCCGCGTCGCCGACGCCGGTCGCGACCGAGATCCGGCGGGGTCCGGTGGCCCGGACGAAGCCGGGGGTGCCCGCGAGCGCCGACGCCCACACCCGGCCGTCCTCCGGGTCGGCGGCACCGAGGACCAGCAGCGGCTGGAGCTCCAGGAAGGCGGCGACGACCGGTCGGATGCCCTCGCCGACCGCCCGGCCGAGGTGATCGGCGAGGTCACGGACCCCCACCCGGTCCTGAACCGCGCGCGAGCCCGCGTGGTAGACGCTCATGAGCTGCCCGACCTCCTCGACCCAGACAAGTCCCGCATGTAACCCTTCACATCCAAGTTAAGGGTTACACTCCGGCAAGTCAACCGGTCACGTACTCTTGAACGGTTAGTACGGAAGGAGCCCCGATGTCCGCCACCGCCCCCGACCCCCGCCCGCTCACCGGCGAGCCCCTCGCGCTCGACCTGCTCAACACGCGATGGCTGCGGGAGGGCGCCGTACAGGATCTGCTGCGGGACACGGACGGGCTCGCCGTGTGGCTCGCCGCGAACGGGCTGGACGGGCGGTTCCCGGCCGACGCGGCGACCCTGCGGCACACCCTGCGGGCGCGCGACGCGCTCGGGGCCGCGGTGGACGGCCCGGCGGACGGCACGGCGGGCGGCACGGCGGACGGCACGGCGGGCGGCACGGCGGACATCGCCGGCGTCGACACCGTGCTCGGACACGGGCGGATCCGGCCGACCCTCACCGCCGAAGGACCCGGCGAGCGGGCCGAGTTCAGGGACGAGGCCTGGGGGCCGGGCTGGCTGGCCGCCCGCAACTACCTGGAGCTGCTCTCCGCCGCCCCGGACCGGATCCGCCGCTGCGCGCACGAGGCCTGCGTACTGCACTTCTTCGACAGCTCACGCAATGGCACCCGCCGCTGGTGCTCCATGGCGGCCTGCGGCAACCGCGCGAAGGCGTCCCGGCACTACGCCCGCGCCAAGGACGCCTGACCCGCGCGACGCACACGGCACACCGGCCCGGCACACCGGCCGGGCACAGCCGACGGTCGGACACGCACGCCCGCCCGGGGCACCCGGCCCTCCCGGCCGAAACCCGCACAACCGGCGAACAGCCCTCTCACAGTGGGCTCGTAGAGGGTTTTCCCCATACATGCATATCGATTCGGTCAACTCTCCCCAAACAGCTGTCCCTTAGGTAAAGCTTTGCGGTCATCCGGGACCGCATTCCGGACGACCGTGATCAGGCAGGAACGGCCTGGTCACGCGGTGCTCGTTCCTTTACCTACAAGGGATGCCGATGACCCTCACCCCCCAGCGTGAACCGATATCGGGCGCAAGACGTGTGGCCCGCATAGCCGTGGCCGCCGGCCTGGTGGCCGCGCTGTCCGCGGCCGGGCCGATACCCATGGCCTTCTCCGCCGACGCCGGCCAGACCCCGGCCGCGGCCGACCCGGGCGCGAAGTCCGCCCACGACAAGCTCGGCTCCGACGACGCCGACCTCCTCGCCGAGGCCAAGGCCGCCGGCGACAAGAACGTCACGCTGATGGTCGCGACCGCCCCCGGACAGACCGAGCAGGTCGCCGAGGAGCTGGACGCGGTCAAGGGCGGCTCCGTGGGCCAGTCCTACGACAAGGTCGGTTACGTCCGCGCCACCGTCCCGACCGGCAAGGCCGACTCCGCGATCGCCGCCGCGGCCAAGCTGTCCTCGGTGCACGCCATCGACCTGCGGCAGGACATCGTCCTCGACGACCCGACGCCGAGAGCGGACACCGCGAAGGGCGCCGCGTCCGCCGCGAAGGCGAAGACCTACGCCGCGCCGAACAAGAACACCCCCGCCGAGAACCCGTACAACCCGTCCTTCGAGACGGGCGCCGTCGACTTCGTGAAGAAGAACCCGAAGGCGGACGGCCGCGGTGTCACCATCGGCGTCCTCGACTCCGGCGTGGACCTGGCGCACCCCGCGCTCCAGAAGACCACCACCGGCGAGCGCAAGATCGTCGACTGGGTGACGGCGACCGACCCGATCCTCGACGGCGACGCCTCCTGGCGCGCGATGACGACCTCGGTGTCCGGGCCCAGCTTCACCTTCGGCGGCCGGACCTGGACGGCGAAGGCCGGCTCCTACCAGGTCAACCTCTTCCGGGAGTCCGCGACCGCGGGCGGCGACGCCAAGGGCGACGTCAACCGCGACGGCGACACCACCGACGTGTGGGGCGTCCTGTACGACGCGGCCGCCGGCACCGTCACCGTCGACGTGAACAACAACGGCGACTTCACCGACGACACCGCGATGAAGCCGTACAAGGACGGCTACCAGATCGGGTACTTCGGCACCGACAACCCGGCGACCGACGTCGCCGAGCGGCAGCCGTTCGTCGTGCAGATCCGCAAGGACGTGCCGATGGACCCGTACGGCGGTGACTGGGTCGGCAAGAAGGCCGACTTCGCCAACATCGGTCTCATCGCCAGCGAGCACGGCACGCACGTCGCCGGCATCACCGCCGCGAACGGCCTGTTCGGCGGCAAGATGAACGGCGCCGCGCCCGGCGCGAAGATCGTCTCCTCCCGCGCCTGCGTCTTCGGCCCGGGCTGCACCAACGTCGCCCTCACCGAGGGCATGATCGACCTGGTCGCCAACCGCGGTGTCGACATCGTCAACATGTCGATCGGCGGTCTGCCGGGCCTGAACGACGGCAACAACGCGCGCGCCGAGCTGTACACGCGCCTCATCGACACCTACGGCGTGCAGCTGGTCATCTCGGCCGGCAACGAGGGCCCCGGCGCCAACACCATCGGCGACCCCGGTCTGGCCGACAAGGTGATCTCGGTCGGCGCGGCCATCTCCAAGGAGACCTGGGCCGCCAACTACGGCTCGCAGGTGACGAAGAAGTACGCGCTGCTGCCCTTCTCCTCGCGCGGCCCGCGTGAGGACGGCGGCTTCACGCCGACGCTCGTCGCCCCGGGTGCCGCGATCAACACCACGCAGACCTGGCTCGAGGGCTCCCCGGTCGCCGAGGCGGGCTACCCGCTGCCGGCCGGCTACTCCATGCTCCAGGGCACCTCGATGGCCTCCCCGCAGGCCGCGGGCGCCTCGGCGCTGCTGATCTCGGCCGCCAAGCAGCAGAAGGTCGCGCTCACCCCGGCGATCCTGCGCACGGCGCTGACCTCGACCGCCGACCACATCAAGGGTCTCCAGGCGTACGAGGAGGGCGCGGGCGCCATCAACATCGTGGACGCCTGGAAGTCCATCAGGAAGGGCGCCACCGCCCACGACTACGCCGTCAAGGCGCCGGTCGACACCGCGCTCGACTTCGCGCTGAAGACGCCGGGCTTCGGCACCGGCATCTACGACCGCGAGGGCGGCCTCAAGGCCGGCCAGAAGAAGACGTACGACGTCACCATCACCCGTACGTCCGGCGCCGACAAGGCGATCCGGCACGAGCTGCACATCGAGAACAACGCGGGCGGCACCTTCAGGATCCTCGGCTCCGACGAGGTGAAGCTGCCGCTGAACAAGCCGGTCACCGTCAAGATCCAGGCCCAGCCGAAGGCCGCGGGCATCGCCAGCGCGATCCTCGAGGTCGACGACCCGAAGACCGAGGGCCTCGACAAGCAGATCCTCAACACGGTCGTCGTCTCGACCCCGGTGAAGTACGCGTTCCACGCGTCGAACACCGTGCAGCGCAACAGCTCGCAGTCCTACTTCCTGACCGTGCCCGAGGGCGCCAAGGCGTTCGAGGTCGCGATCGGCGGGCTGAAGGACAAGAGCCAGACCCGGTTCATCTCGATCCACCCGTACGGTGTCGCGGTCGAGGACAGCTCCACGATCTACTGCTACAACAACTACCTCGACGGCAACGGCTGCAAGCCCGACGCCCGTTCGTACCAGAACCCGCAGCCCGGGGTCTGGGAGATCGAGGTCGAGTCGCGCCGCACCTCGCCGCTGCTCGACAACCCGTACAAGCTGGACGCCACCGTCTACGGCGCGTCCTTCGACCCGGAGACCGTGACCGTGCCCGAGGCGAAGGTCGGCACCCCGGCCCCCGTCTCCTGGAAGGTCACGAACAACTTCGCCGCCATCGACGGCAAGCTGGCCGGCGGTCCGCTCGGCTCGTCCAAGGCGACCCGCCCGACCATCGCGAACGGCGCGACCGAGACCACCACGGTCGAGGTCCCGGCCGGCGCCAAGTCGCTGGACGTCTCCATCGGCAACGTCTCCGACGCCTCCGCCGACCTGGACCTGACGGTCTTCGACGCGGCCGGCAACCAGGTCGCCCAGCAGGCCGACGGTGACTCGGAGGAGGCGGTCTCCATCCCGTCGCCCGCCGCCGGCACGTACACCATCGAGGTCGCGGGCTACTCGGTCCCGGCCGGTACGACGGCGTACGACTACCTGGACGTGTTCTTCTCGTCCTCGCTCGGCACCGTCACCGTCGACGAGTCGACGCCGGTGAAGCTCGGCACGGGTGCCTCGGCGTCGGTCTCCGCGACCGTCACCGCCGCGGCCGCCGCGCCCGAGGGCCGGGCCTTCTTCGGCCAGGTCCAGCTGGTGAACGCGCGGGGCACCGTCGCGGGCATCGGCAACGTGGCCATCGAGAAGGTCACTCCGTAACCGGTAGTGACCCACGAGCGACAGGGGCGGGCGTCCACCGGGCGCCCGCCCTTCGCCGTGTCCGGCCGTGTCCGGCCGTGTCCCGCCGTCCCGGCGTGTCCCGGCTCGGCTATTCGCAGGTGACGCCCTCCGTCCCGGGCAGGGCCCGGGCGATCGCCTCCCGCTCGGGGGCGATGTCGGCCTCGCCGACCGCCCAGACGTCGGGGGTGGCGGACCCCTTCGACAGGGCGACCAGGACGTGGTCGCCCGCCCGCAGCAGCGGGTCCATGTCCGCCGCCATCTCGAAGGCGACCTCGGGCCCGGCGCCGGCCGGCCGGTAGGCGCGGGTGACGTGCAGGGTGACCCGTTCCCGGGTGGCGCCCGCCACCGGGCCGACGGCGGTGACGTCCCCCTCGACGACGAGCCGGGCGCAGGCCAGGTAGCCGGGGTCGCCGAGGAGACCCGCGCCGTCGCCCGCCGAGGCGTCGGCCTTCTCGTCCGACCCGGCCGCGCTGTCGGCGCTCTTGCTCGCCGCGCTGTCGCCCACCCCCTGGCCGACCTGGACGACCATCCATCCGCCACCGAGGACCAGCGCACCGGCGGCGGCCGCACCGGCCAGCCGCAGGGCCGGCTGACGGAAGCGGCGCGCCGGGCGCGGCCGCCGCACGGGGGCGGCCGCGGGGGCCACGGCCCGCTCGCGCACCGGCTCCGCCGGCACCGCCTCGGTCAGCGCCTCCGCGAGGACGCCGAGCTGCTCGCGCAGAAGCGCCACGTCGGCGGTCGCCGAGCGGTGGGCGGCCAGGTAGGCGGGATCGGCGCGGGCCTCCTCGGAGAGTCCGGAGAGCGGCACGTCGAGCACGGCGGCCATCAACGCGTCCATCCCGTCGTACCCCTCCCGTCCGTCCCGGCCCTCGTGCTCACCGCGGTCGTGGTTCTCGTACTCACCGCGGTCGACGTTCTCGTACGCGCCGTGGTCGTCGTTCCGGTGTCGGCGGCCGTGGCTCGCGCGGTCCTCGCGGCTGTCGTCGTGCGGATCGGGTCCGTGTCCGGATCCCTGTCCGGGTCGGGCGGTCACGTCACACCACCTCGTCTTCGTGCAGACGGGCGCGCAGGGCCCGGACCGCCGTGTGCAGGCGGCTCTTGACCGTGCCCTCCGGAACGCCCAGTTCCGCGGCGATCGAACGCACCGGCAGGTCGGCGTAGAAACGCAGGACGAGCACCTGGCGCTGGGCGTCGGGCAGGTCGTCCAGGCCCTGCGCCACGGCGAGCGAGAGCACGCTGGTGTCCTCGCCGGAGGGGTGCTCGTGCTGGCGCAGCGAGGCCAGCCGCTCCCCCAGCCGCTCCTGGCGGCGCTTGGCCCGGTGCCAGTCCATGGCGAGGTTGGAGGCGACGACGGCCGCCCACGCGGAGACGTCGCGCGGCGTCTCGTACCCCTTCGCCGCACGCTCCAGGAGCCGCAGCCGGACCTGCTGTACCCCGTCCGGCAGGTCCGCCTGCGGGACCCCGCCGAGCGCGAGCACCGCCCGCACCCGGCGCTCCTGCGCCGCGTCGAGCGGATCGTCGCCCGGTCCTGCCCCGTCCCCCCGGGCGCGCCGGGCTTTTCCGCGCAGCACAGCCACCCCTCTCTACCGCGTTTCCTCTACGACGCCGTGGGGCGCGAAAACGTTCGGCGTGGCGCCGGGGAATCCTCGGGAGGCGTACGTCACACCGGCGGGCGTCCCAGTCCTCGGGCATGGTGGGCAAAGAATTGGACAGGGGGGCCGGGGTCGGCCGCATGATGGAAAAGTCCGTGAAGAGCCGTGAACAGTGCAAAAGAGCAAGGAGTCGCCGTGAGGGTCGGAATCGTCGGAGCCACCGGTCAGGTCGGCACGGTCATGCGCAGGATCCTCAAGGAGCGTGACTTCCCCGTCACGGAGCTGCGTCTGTTCGCCTCGGCCCGTTCGGCGGGGACGGTCCTGGACGGCGTGACGGTGGAGGACGCGGCGACGGCCGACTACGCGGGCCTCGACATCGTCCTGTTCTCCGCGGGTGGCGCGACCTCGCGGGCGCTGGCCGAGAAGGTCGCCGCGCAGGGCCCGGTCGTGATCGACAACTCGTCGGCGTGGCGCAAGGACCCCGAGGTGCCGCTGGTCGTCTCCGAGGTCAACCCGCACGCGATCGTGGACCGCCCCAAGGGCATCATCGCCAACCCGAACTGCACGACGATGGCCGCGATGCCGGTCCTGAAGCCGCTGCACGCGGAGGCCGGTCTGGAGGCGCTGGTCGTCGCGACGTACCAGGCGGTGTCCGGCTCGGGCCTCGCGGGCGTGGCGGAGCTGCACGGGCAGGCGCAGAAGGTCGTGCCCGACGCGGACCGGCTGACCCACGACGGGGAGTCGGTCGACTACCCGGAGCCGCAGGTCTACAAGCGCCCCATCGCCTTCAACGTGATCCCGCTCGCGGGCTCGATCGTCGAGGACGGCCTGAACGAGACCGACGAGGAGCAGAAGCTCCGCAACGAGTCCCGCAAGATCCTGGAGATCCCCGGGCTGAAGGTCTCCGGCACCTGTGTGCGCGTCCCGGTCTTCTCCGGCCACTCCCTCCAGGTCAACGCCCGGTTCGCGCGTCCGATCAGCGCCGAGCGCGCGACGGAGCTGCTGGGCGGCGCCCCGGGCGTGGCCCTCAGCGACATCCCCACCCCGCTCCAGGCGGCCGGCAAGGACCCGTCGTTCGTGGGCCGCATCCGCGAGGACGAGACCGTGGAGCACGGCCTCGCCCTGTTCATCTCCAACGACAACCTCCGCAAGGGCGCGGCCCTGAACGCGGTACAGATCGCGGAGCTGGTGGCGGCCGAGCTGAAGAGCTGACGGCGGGTTTCCCGAGCCGCGGGAAGCTGCGTGGAGGGGCGGGTGCGACAGGCACCCGCCCCTCCCCCGTGCCCGGGCCCGCCGCGCGGTCAGCCGCGGCGCACCTCGTACAGGAAACAGCCGTACTCGACGGCCCGGACGTGCACGAGGGCGACCTCGGGGTCGGCGAACGCCTCGGCGAAGGCCGCGTCGAACCCGTCGGGGTCCTCGACGAGCCGGCCGCCCAGAATGCGTCCGGCGGCGGAGTAGCGGCGCAGGGTGCGCCGGGCCCCGGTGAACGGCAGCCCTCCCCCGGCCGGACCCCCGCACGCCCGCGCGTGGATGAACACCGGCCCCTGTTCGTCGTACGCGCCGGGATCGACACCGGCCGCGGCCGCCCAGCGGCGCAGCGGCGCATAGGAGACCAGCGCGATCGACTCCCCGGCCTCGCTGCGCCGCAGACAGCAACGCAGCGGCGCGCCGCCCTCCTCGTCGGTCAGGGGAACGGCCGGCCGCCCCGCGTCGTCGACGGCGCGCAGCTCGTCGAGGACGTCGGGCGGGACGGGCCGCGCGGTGTGACCCGCCGGGCCGGATACCGGGCGCGTGCCGGTGCGGGTGCCTCCCCGGGTCGTCGTTGCTTCCCGGGGCGTCGCGTCTGCCTGGATCGTCATGTCCCGAGCCTCCCGCTCGCCCCCCGGCCGCACCGGCGGAATCCGGACGTCGCGCTCGGCCGCGGGCGCGGGTGGCGAGGGCGGGGACGGCGAGGGGTCGGTCCGGCGCCCCCGCGACCGCCGTCCGGCGCCGGGCGCACCCTGCCCCAGGTGTCCAGGGGGACGGCCGACGCGGACCCCGATCCCCTCGGACGTGGCCCCGGGGCCGCCCATAAGGTCGTCGCCCGGGACAGGGGTGCCGTGGAAGGATGGCGCAACCGACACATATCCGAGGAGATGACCGCGTGCCTGGCACAAACCTGACTCGCGAAGAGGCACAGCAGCGGGCGAAGCTGCTCAGCGTTGACTCTTACGAGATCGATCTCGACCTCTCCGGCGCGCAGGAGGGAGGGACCTACCGGTCCGTCACGACGGTGCGCTTCGACGTCACGGAGGGGGGCGCGGAGTCGTTCATCGACCTGGTGGCGCCGACCGTCCACGAGATCACGCTGAACGGGGACACGCTCGACGCGGCGGGGCTCTTCAAGGACTCCCGGATCGCGCTGCCGGGCCTGCTGGAGGGACGCAACGTCCTGCGGGTCGTGGCGGACTGCGCGTACACCAACACCGGTGAGGGCCTGCACCGGTTCGTCGACCCGGTCGACGAGCAGGCCTACCTGTACACCCAGTTCGAGGTGCCGGACGCCCGCCGCGTCTTCGCGTCGTTCGAGCAGCCCGACCTCAAGGCCACCTTCCGCTTCACCGTGAAGGCGCCGAGCGGCTGGACCGTCATCTCCAACTCCCCGACGCCCGAGCCCAAGGACGACGTCTGGGCCTTCGAGCCGACCCCGCGGATCTCCAGCTACATCACCGCGCTGATCGTCGGGCCGTACCACAGCGTCCACAGCGTGTACGAGAAGGACGGCCGGTCGGTGCCCCTCGGCATCTACTGCCGGCCCTCGCTCGCCGAGTTCCTCGACTCGGACGCGATCTTCGAGGTCACGCGGCAGGGCTTCGACTGGTTCCAGGAGAAGTTCGACTACGCGTACCCGTTCAAGAAGTACGACCAGCTGTTCGTACCGGAGTTCAACGCCGGCGCGATGGAGAACGCGGGCGCGGTCACCATCCGGGACCAGTACGTGTTCCGGTCGAAGGTGACCGACGCGGCCTACGAGCTGCGCGCGGAGACGATCCTGCACGAGCTGGCCCACATGTGGTTCGGCGACCTGGTCACCATGGAGTGGTGGAACGACCTCTGGCTGAACGAGTCGTTCGCCACGTACACCTCCATCGCCTGCCAGGCGTACCACCCGCAGTCGCGCTGGCCGCACTCGTGGACCACGTTCGCCAACTCCATGAAGACCTGGGCGTACCGGCAGGACCAGCTGCCGTCCACCCACCCGATCATGGCCGAGATCCGCGACCTGGACGACGTCCTCGTCAACTTCGACGGCATCACCTACGCCAAGGGCGCGTCCGTCCTGAAGCAGCTCGTGGCGTACGTCGGCATGGACGAGTTCTTCGCGGGCGTGCAGGCCTACTTCAAGCGGCACGCGTTCGGCAACACCCGCCTGTCGGACCTGCTCGGCGCGCTGGAGGAGACCTCCGGCCGTGACCTCGGCACCTGGTCGCAGAAGTGGCTCCAGACCGCCGGCATCAACATCCTGCGTCCCGAGATCGAGACGGACGCCGAGGGTGTCATCACCTCCTTCGCGGTCCGCCAGGAAGCCCCGGCGCTCCCGGCCGGCGCCAAGGGCGAGCCGGTCCTGCGCCCGCACCGCATCGCCGTCGGCCTGTACGGACTCGACGACGGCAGCGGCAAGCTGGTGCGGGACGAGCGGGTGGAACTGGACATCGACGGCGAGCTGACGGCCGTACCGCAGCTGGTCGGCAAGCGCCGTCCGGACGTCGTCCTGCTCAACGACGACGACCTGTCGTACGCCAAGGTCCGCCTCGACGAGCAGTCGCTCGCCTTCGTCACCGAGCACCTGGGCGACTTCGAGTCGTCCCTGCCGCGCGCCCTGTGCTGGGCGTCCGCCTGGGACATGACCCGAGACGGCGAACTGCCCACCCGCGACTACCTGTCCCTGGTGCTCTCCGGCATCGGCAAGGAGTCCGACATCGGTGTCGTCCAGTCGCTGCACCGCCAGGTCAAGCTCGCCATCGACCTGTACGCCGCCCCGGCCAGCCGCGAGGCCCTGCTGACCCGGTGGACGGACGCCACGCTGGCGCATCTGCGGTCCTCGGCGGCGGGCAGCGACCACCAGCTGGCGTGGGCCCGCGCGTTCGCGGCCACCGCCCGCACCCCGGAGCAGATCGACCTCCTGGAGTCGCTGCTCGACGGCGGCCAGACCATCGAGGGCCTGGCCGTCGACACCGAGCTGCGCTGGGCGTTCGTGCAGCGGCTGGTGGCCGTGGGCACCTTCGACGAGGCGGACATCGCCGCCGAGTACGAGCGGGACAAGACGGCCGCCGGTGAGCGGCACGCGGCGACCGCGCGGGCCGCCCGGCCGACCCCGGAGGCGAAGGCGGAGGCGTGGGCGTCGGTCGTGGAGTCCGACGAGCTGCCGAACGCGGTGCAGGAGGCGGTGATCGGCGGCTTCGTCCAGACCGACCAGCGTGAGCTGCTCGCGCCTTACACGGACCGGTACTTCGAGGTCGTCAAGGGCATCTGGGACTCCCGTTCGCACGAGATCGCCCAGCAGATCGCGATCGGCCTGTACCCGGGGGTCCAGGTCTCCCGGGAGACCCTGGACAAGACGGACGCCTGGCTGGCCTCGGCCGAGCCGAACGCGGCCCTGCGCCGCCTCGTCTCCGAGTCCCGCGCGGGCGTGGAGCGCGCCCTGAAGGCCCAGGAGGCCGACGCACGGTAGCCGTCCTGCCGTACGGCCGTCCGGTCGACCGGTCGTCCGTCCTCGCGGTCCCCGCGCGGCGGTCACGGCGCTCATGGCGGTCGCCGCGGTCACGGTGGTGGCCCGGCAGTCACGGCGGTGGCGGCGGTGGCAATCCTTGGGCCACGGCCACGGCCGCGTCGCAGCCGCATGACGCAGCGGAGGGCGCCCGATATCGCATCGGGCGCCCTCAGCCGTGCCGTGCCGGTCCGCGACGGGCCGGGGCCTCGCCGGGCGGCCCGCGTCGCGTCTGCCTCACGTAGCTGAGGGCGCCTGATGTCGCATCGGGCGCCCTCAGCCGTGCCGTGCCGGTCCGTGCCGTGCCAGTCGGCGCCGTGCCGGACCACGCCGGGCCCGACCACGCCGGGCGGGGCCGCGACGGACCGCGCTGGGCCGGGTCACGCCGCCACGGCCGAACCGCCCAACCGCCCGAGTCGCGGCACCGTCACCTCCGGCCGGTTCTCGTGAGTCGGTCCTCGTGGGTCACTCGCCTCGTGGGCACGAACGTGCGTGGGGCCGGGCCGCCGGGCCTCAGTTGACCGGCCACCGTCGCGCCGAACGCCAGCGCCATGCCGGTCAGCTGGAGCGGCGTCAGCGCCTGGCCGAGGGCGGCCCAGCCGACGACGGCCGCGGTCAGCGGGGAGAGCGGGCCCAGGAAGGTGACCTGGGTGGCGGTGAGCCGGCCGATGCCACGGAACCAGAGCCAGTACGACACCGCCGTGTTCGCCAGGGCGAGGTACAGGTAGCCGCCGACCGCGCGGCCGTCCAGGGCGGGCGGGGCGCCCTCGACGAGGAAGGCGAGCGGCGCGATGAGCAGGCCGCCCGCCGTGAGCTGCCAGCCGGCCAGGGCCAGCGGGCCGACGCCGTCCGGGCGGCCCCACCGTTTGGTGAGCACCGTGCCCGCCGACATCGAGGCGGTGGAGGCGACCGCCGCGAGCACGCCGATCGGGTCCAGCGCCCCGGCCGCCTTCAGCACCACCAGGCTGACGCCGAACGCGGCCACGACCCCGGCCAGTACGGTCCGGGCGGTCGGCCGCTGCCCCAGCAGCAGCGCCGAGAGTCCCACCACGAACAGCGGCCCGGCCGAACCGACGACCGCCGCCAGGCCACCGGGCAGGCGGTAGGCGGAGAGGAAGAGCAGCGGGAAGAAGGCGCCGATGTTCAGCGCGCCGAGTACCGCGGCCTTCCCCCACCAGACACCGCGCGGCAGGACCCGGCCCAGGGCGAGCAGCAGCAGCCCGGCGGGCAGGGCCCGCATCAGGCCGGTGAACAGGGGCCGGTCCGCGGGGAGGAACTCGGTGGTGACGGCGTAGGTGGTGCCCCAGGAGACCGGGGCGAGAGCGGTGAGCAGAACGGTCGTGGACCTCTTCATGTATTTAGCTTAGCGCTAAGCGACTTACCGTCAAGCGGCTTAGCGCAAAGCGGCTTACTGGTGATCGACTTGGCACCTACCGGCTTAACGGCGAGCTACTTTCTCGTGGCTGACCGGGAACAGGGGGATACTCGTCCCATGAGCAGCCCCCAGCCCCCGCGCAAGGACCCCGTCGACGCGATCATCGAGCAGTGGGCTGCCGTCCGGCCCGACCTCGACACCGGCGCCATGGAGGTCTTCGGCCGGATCTCCCGGCTCGCGCGCGCGATGGGCGACCGGCTGGAGAAGGCGTACGCGGGACTCGGCATCGGCCGCGGTGAGTTCGACGTGCTCGCCACCCTGCGCCGGGCCGGCGAGCCCTACACCCTCTCGCCCCGCCAGCTGTCGGCGACGCTCATGCTCACCACCGGCGGCATGACCGGCCGCCTCGACAAACTGGAGCGCGCCGCGCTGCTGCGCCGCTCCCCCGACCCGCACGACCGCCGGGGCCTCCAGGTGACGCTGACCGAGAAGGGCCTCGATCTGGTCGACCGGGCGGTCGGCGCGGGCCTCGCCGCCCAGACCGAGGCCCTCACCGCCGCCCTGGACACCGAAAGGGTCGGTCAACTGGCCGACCTGCTGCGGGATCTGCTGCTGACGACGGAGACACCGAGGAGCTGAGCCGGGACAGTCGACCGGGCGCACGGCCGGGCGGTCGGCGAGGCGGTCGGCCGGGCGCCCCGACACGGTCACCTCCGTCCCGTACCGGGACCGGGCGGCGTCTCAGCGGCGCCCCTGAACGCGTCGAGGGCGCCGGGCCCCTTCCCCCACGCCATACGCGTACGGGAAAGAGACCGGCGCCCTCGGGCCCGCGTGCGGGCCTGGAGTCAGGGGGTCTGCGGGCTAGGCCTTGGCGTTCGCCCCGCCCTTGACGGTGATGTTCGAGCTGGTGGGGTCGTGCCGGTCCTTCGACTTGTCCAGGACCCACACGAGGCCGGCGATCAGCGCGAAGATCGCGATCGGGGCCACGACGTAGAGGCCCAGCGTCTCGCCGACACTCAGACCCGGGCCGGGGTCGTCACCGTCGTCGCGGGTGAGCGCGAGCGCGGGGGACGACATGAGCAGCATCATCAGCGTCGTACCGGCAGCCAGGGCGCCGGCGCGCAGGGCGTTCTTCTTGTCCACGGTGCCCAAGTTAGCGAACCGTGTCGGGGAGCGCGCGCCCGGGGTGCCGTATGAGGCACACGGCGGCGCGCGGGCGCTCGTACCGCCGCCCCGGGGGCGGCCACCGGCACACCCCCGTCACGGCGTCGAAAGTCCTGCCCGCAGCCTGCCCACGACCCGCCCACGGCCGACCCGCCCACGGCCGACCGGCCCCAACGGCCGGCCGACCCCACGCCCGCACGAGCTCCCGCTTTGGCTCCCGCTCAAGCTCCCGCTCAAGCTCCCGCTCAGGTTCCCGCGGAGGCGTCGCCCCCGGACGGGCCGTGCTCCTCGCGCAGGACGTCGATCAGCGCCCGCAGCCTCGGTGAGGCCGCCAGTTCCTCCAGGGTCACCGGGCGGCCCGCGGCGTCCGCGATCGGCAGGCGCCAGTTCGGATACTGGTCCCAGGTGCCGGGGAGGTTCTGCGGGCGGCGGTCGCCGACGCCGTCCGGGAGCCAGACGCCGATCATGCGGGCGGGAGTGCGCAGCAGGAAGCGGTGGACGGCCTGGACCTCGGCCTCCTCCGAGGAGAGATCGCTGCCGCCGCCGCTGCCGGCCAGCAGTCCGAGCCGGGTGAGCAGGGCCAGCCACTCCGCCGTGTCGTTGGCCGCCTCCGCGCGTTCCTCCTCCACCGGGCGGGTCGACAGGCCCAGCCGGTCCCGGAGTTCGACGTGTTCGCCGGTCAGCCGGGCGGCGGTGGACGGCAGGTCGTGCGTCGTGGCGGTGGCCAGGCAGTCGTCGCGCCAGCGTTCGGGGGACAGGGGGCGCCCGTCGCCTTCCCAGTCCCGTTCGAACCACAGCACCGACGTACCGAGCACGCCCCGTTCGCGCAGCGTCTCGCGCACCCCCGGCTCGACGGTGCCCAGGTCCTCACCGATCACCACCGAACCGGCCAGGGACGCCTCCAGCACCAGGACGGCGAGCATGGCCTCCGCGTCGTAGCGGACGTAGGCACCCTCGGTCGGTGGCTCGCCCTGCGGGACCCACCAGAGACGGAACAGGCCCATGACGTGGTCGATGCGCAGGGCGCCTGCGTACCGGAAGAGGCCCTTGAGGAGCCGACGGTAGGGGGCGTAGCCGGAGGCGGCCAGCCGGTCGGGGCGCCAGGGCGGCAGGCCCCAGTCCTGGCCGCGCGCGTTGAAGGCGTCCGGCGGCGCGCCCACCGACATGCCGGCGGCGAAGTACTCCTGCTGCGCCCACGCGTCGGCGCCCTCCGGGTGCACGCCGACCGCCAGGTCGTGCACGATCCCGACCGGCATGCCCGCCTCCCGCGCAGCGCGCTGGGCGGCGGTGAGCTGGGCGTCGGTGAGCCAGGCGAGGCGGGAGTGGAAGTCGACGCGGTCCATCAACTCGCCCCGGGCGCGGGTGGTCTCGGCGGAACGCGGATCCCGGAGCCCGGCCGGCCACCGCCGCCACTGGGGGCCGTGCACCTCGGCGAGCGCGCACCAGGTCGCGTGGTCCTCCAGGGCCTGGCCCTGTTCGGCGAGGAAGTCGCAGTAGGCGGCGCGTCGGCCGGGCCCGAGCGGCACCCGGGCGACCTGCTCCAGCGCCTCCCGCTTCAGCTCCCACACGGCGTCCCGGTCGATCAACTCACCCTTCTCCAGGACGGCTTCGCGCAGCCGTCCGGCCCGTTCGAGCAACGCGGAGCACGCTTCCCCGGCGTCCGGCACGTACGCGAACTCGGGGACGTCCTCGACCCGCAGATGCACCGGGTCGGGGAAGCGGCGCGAGGAGGGGCGGTACGGGGACGGGTCGGTCGGCGCCCCGGGCACGGCCGCGTGCAAGGGGTTGACCTGCACGAACCCGGCACCGAGCGCCCGGCCCGCCCAGGCGGTCAGCTCACCGAGATCCCCGAGGTCACCCATGCCCCAGGAACGCCGGGAGAGCAGCGAGTACAGCTGGACTAGGAGCCCGTACGAGCGTCCCGTGGGCGTGGGCAGCCGGGGCGGGGCGACGACGAGATGGGCGCGGCCGGTCCGCCCGTCCGGTGCGGTGGCCGTCAGCTGGTGCACCCCGAGCGGGAGCCGGTCGCCGAAGTCGCGGCGCTCGCCCTGTTCGGTCTCCACCCGCAGGGCGGTACCCGCGGGGAGGGCGGCTAGCGCCTCGCAGGGGCTTCCGCGCCAGCACACCACCGTCGGCGGCAGCAGCCGCTCGGCCAGTTCCCGTTCCCGGGCGGCGAGCGCGGCACGTACGGCCTCCGGGGTGTCCGCGTCGACCCCGAGGGCGGCCAGGGCGCGGGTGACGGCCCCGGCCGAGGCGGTGACCGTGCGGTCCGGGGAGGGCTGGTAGGAGGTGGCGACCCCGTGCAGCGTGGCGAGCCGGGCGAGCTCCTCTCCCGGGGGTGCGGTCATTCAGGGCCTCGTGGAGTCGGGGTCCGTGACGGCGAGCGGCGGCTCGCTGGTCAGGGGCTCGGCGTCGGGCAGCGGCGGTTCACTGGTCAGCGGGGGTTCGGCGCGGGTTCCCTCGGCGCTGAAGGCACGGAGGGAGGGGTCCTCGAGCTCGGCGGGGGTGACGGCGGAGTGCTCCGCCGGGCGTTTGGAGCGGGCCGGTGCGATCACGGTGGCCTCCTCTTCAGTACGGCATCGGATACCCCAGCCCTACCCAGCGGACGCGGGGACAGACGTCCTCACGTCATTACACGCCGCGACCCCCTCCCGGAACCCGCGCCGACACGAGGGATCCGCCCCCGGTCCCCCGCACACCTCCGGACAGCCCGCCCGCCCCCGTCGCCGGCACACCCTGGGGCAGCCCGCCCGCCCCCGATCACCCGCGCACCTTCGGGCAGCCCGCCCGCCCCCGATCCCCCGCACACCTCCGGACAGCCCGCCCGCCCCCGCGCGCGCTCAGGCGCGCAGGGCTGCGTCGAGACCGCGCATCAGCTCTCCCACCCGTCCGCCTCCGGGAGGCGCTGCGGGCAACCGGCCGAGCACCGCGGCGACCGCCGCCGGCGCGTGACGGCGCGCCCATTCCGCAGTCCCCGCCGGGGTCCCGCCGCCCGTCGGGCTCCCCGCCCCGGCGGAAGGGACGAAGACGCCGGTCCCGTCCTCACCCGCGGCCGGCTCCTCACCCGCGGCCGGCTCCTCACCCGCGGCCGGCTCCTCCTCCGCTGCCAGCTCCTCCGCCCGCGCCGCGTGCGCCGCCGCACCGAGGATGTGCTTCACCTGGTGCGCGTCGGCCAGCGGATGCAGATACGCCGCGGCCGCCGCGTGGCTCGCCGCGCGTGCCGCGTCCGCCGCGGCGCAGGGGGCGGGCGCGGCGGCCGCGGCGGCCTCCCGCGCGGCCCGGTAGGCCGCCCACGCGCTCTGCCGCAGGGCGCCCGTGCGCCGGCCGCCCCCGGCGAAGGCCTCCGCCGCTTCGACGGCGTCGCGGGGGCGCGGGTCGGAGGGAAGGCTCCGCTCGAAGAGCGGCAGCGCCCTGCGCGCGCAGTGGGCCGCGTAGCCCGCGATCTCCCGCAGTTCGTGTTCGCTCAGCTCGATCTTGTCCGACTCGGTGGGCACGGCCCCATCCTGCCGCCGCCGGGACCCGCCCGGCCAGGCCCGCACCGGCCCGGCGGCCGCCGCGGGGCCGGACCCCCACCAGGGGTGCCAGCGGGCATGACGGCAGGCCGGAGGAAGGGACGGGGCGGGCATGACGGCAGGCTGGGCAAAGGGACGGGGCGGGCATGCCGATGGGGCTCCGGGGGCGCAGGGCGGTCCCCGGAGCCCGTCACATCCGGCCGGGCCGTCGTGACGTCGTGGCGCGGTGCGAAGGCGCGGGCGACGCAATACGAAGACCCGGATCGTCAGGCGGAGATGCCGTCGATCCGGGCCAGTGCGTCGTCCGCGCCGTACGGCTGCAAGTACGGCAGCCAGCGCGGGTCCCTATGCCCGGTGCCGATGATGCGCCAGGCGAGTCCGGACGGGGGAGCGGGTTTGTGGCGCAGCCGCCAGCCGATCTCGACGAGGTGCCGATCGGCCTTGGTGTGGTTGCAGCGACGGCAGGACGCCACGACGTTGTCCCACACGTGTTTGCCCCCGCGACTGCGCGGGACGACGTGGTCGACGCTGGTTGCGACGCCACCGCAGTACATGCACCGGCCCCCGTCACGGGCGAAGAGCGCCCGACGGGTCAGAGGAACGGGCCCCCGATAGGGAACCCGGACGAATCGCTTGAGCCGGACCACGCTGGGTGCGGGGACTGTGACGGTCGCGCTGTGCAGGAAGGCGCCGGATTCCTCGAGGGAGATCGCCTTGTTCTCCAGGACGAGGACGAGCGCGCGGCGGAGCGGTACGACGCCGAGCGGCTCGTACGACGCGTTGAGGACCAGGACATGCGGCACGGATGCCTCCTTGGGCGTCGGCGGCGCGTGGCTCGCGCCGGGACGATCTGTGGTCAGTGTCCCCTCTTGCCTGGTGGACGCGCCACCATGTCCCGGTAACGGGCTGGGAGTGTTTTCGACCACACCCTGTTGTCTCCCCAGGATCATGGCCTGTTCAAGCCCAGGTGAGGACCGTCTCTCCTTCACGGAACTCGCCGAACCACACACAATGCCCCGTTAGTGTGGTGGTTCTGCCCGTCCGGTGACCTTTCCGTGACCTCGCAGCGCGTGTCGCCCTTGACCGCCGCACCGAATGGAGCAGTGCAGCACCTGGAGGTACCTGCCGTGTCCTTGCCCGCCGTCCTACTGGCCGCCGACGCGTCACCGTCGCCGACTCCCTCGGAGTCGCCGACCGCGGTGATCGTCCCGTCCCTCCAGGACGCCCAGGAGAGCGCGACGAACGCGGCCAGCTGGGTCGAGCAGAACTGGTCGACCTGGCTGGCGATCGGTCTGCGCGTGCTGCTGATCCTGGTGATCGCGGTGGTGCTGAGAGTGGTGGTGCAGCGGGCGATCACCAAGCTGATCGACCGGATGAACCGCACCGTCTCCTCGGTCGACGGCACGGCGCTGGGCGGGCTGCTGGTCAACAACGAGCGGCGGCGTCAGCGCTCGCAGGCGATCGGCTCGGTGCTGCGTTCGGTGGCGAGTTTCCTGATCCTCGGCACGGCCGCCCTGATGGTGCTGGGCACCTTCGAGATCAATCTGGCCCCGCTGCTGGCCTCCGCCGGTGTCGCGGGCGTGGCGATCGGTTTCGGCGCGCGCAACCTGGTCACGGACTTCCTCTCCGGCGTGTTCATGATCCTTGAGGACCAGTACGGCGTCGGCGACCAGATCGACGCGGGCGTGGCCACCGGTGAGGTCATCGAGGTGGGGCTGCGCGTGACGAAGCTCCGCGGCGCCAACGGTGAGATCTGGTACGTCCGCAACGGTGAGGTCAAGCGGATCGGCAACCTCTCGCAGGGCTGGGCCACGGCCGGCGTCGACGTGACCGTCAAGGCGTCCGAGGACCTCGATCTGGTCAAGGCCACCCTGGACGAGGTCGCCGAGAAGATGAGCAAGGAGGAGCCCTGGAACGAGCTCCTGTGGAGCCCGATCGAGGTGCTCGGCCTGGACAGCGTCCTGCTCGACTCGATGGTGGTCCGCGTCTCCGCGAAGACGATGCCCGGCAAGGCCCTGGTCGTCGAGCGGGAGCTGCGCTGGCGCATCAAGCGGGCCTTCGACGCGGCCGACATCCGCATCGTGGGCGGCGCGACCGCCACGGCCACCGAGGACCCGGCCGACCCGACGGCCGCGGTCGCGGCGCCGTCGGTGTTCTCCAACGCGGACTCGCCGCAGGTGGCGGCGACGACCCCGCTCAACCAGCCCCGGTCGGCGGCCCCGACCGCGCCGGCGAAGTAGCCCGCACGCCGGAAGGCTCCGGGTACGGCCTTCCGGCTTTCCCGGCCCCGACCGGCCTTCCCTCCCCGCCGCGACCGGCCTTCCCTCCCTGCCCCGACCGGCCTTCCCTCCCTGCCGCGACCGGCCTTCCCGGCCCGCCCGGCCTTCCCGGGTCCCCCTCGGCCCTCCCCGGGCCCCCCTCGGCCCTCCCCGGCCCCGTCGAGCTTGCGCGGCCCCGTCCGGCCGCATCGGTCCGGCCGGCTGTTCCCGCGCCGACGTGACGCGTCCCGCCCGCGAAGTAACGACTCTGTTGCCTCGGGGGCGTTCGCCGTTTCACTCCTTGACGTCCCCTTCGTGACGGGTCTACGTTCCTGCCAGCCGATAGGAAACTTTCCTAACAGTGACCGGATGTGGACTTGCGTCCGGCGCGCTTGAGAAGCTGGGCAGTTCAGAAAGGCAGGTGTCGACCCCATGGCAGGAACCGCCGGTACGCCGGGCACCCCGCGCGTCCTGCGCGCCATGAACGACCGCGCCGCCCTCGACCTCCTGCTGGCGCACGGACCCCTGTCCCGCACCCGGATCGGCAAGCTCACCGGCCTGTCGAAGCCCACCGCCTCACAGCTGCTGGCCCGGCTGGAAGCGGCGGGACTGGTGCTCGCGACCGGCACCACCGAGGGCCGCCCCGGGCCCAACGCCCAGCTGTACGAGGTCAACCCGGCCGCCGCGTACGCCGCGGGGCTCGATGTCACCCCCGAGCGCGTCCTGGCCGCCGTCGCCGACGCCACCGGCCGGACCGTGGGCACGTTCGAGGTGCCCACACCCGGCCGGAAGACCCCCGACGCCGTCGTACGGCAGGTCACCGAGGCCCTCGACGGCGCGGTGAAGGCCGCGCACCTCACCCGGGACGACGTGCGGCGGCTGGTCGTCGCCACCCCCGGCGCCTTCGACCCCACCACCGGTCGCCTGCGCTACGCCTCCCACCTGCCCGGTTGGCACTCCCCCGCGCTGCTCGACGATCTCGCCGCGGCGCTGCCGATGCCGGTCGAGTACGAGAACGACGTCAACCTCGCCGCCGTCGCCGAGCAGCGCCTGGGCGCGGCGCGCGGCCACGAGGACTTCGTCCTGCTGTGGAACGAGGCCGGTCTCGGCGCCGCCCTCGTCCTCGGCGGCCGGCTGCACCGCGGCTGGACCGGCGGCGCCGGCGAGGTCGGCTTCCTGCCGGTCCCGGGCGCGCCCCTGGTCCGGCAGGTGACCAAGGCCAACAGCGGTGGCTTCCAGGAGCTGGCGGGCTCGCAGGCCGTGCCCCGGCTGGCCCGGGAGCTCGGCATCACCGGCATCCCGTCCGGGCCGTACGCCGAGGTCGCCGCCGCGCTCGTCGAGCGGGCCGCCGCCGAGGACACCGCCCCGCACCGGCAACTGCTCCAGACGTACGCGACCCGGCTCGCGACCGGTCTCGCCTCGCTCGTCTCCGTGCTCGACCCCGAACTCGTCGTCCTCAGCGGCGCCTCCCTGACCGCCGGCGGCGAGGTGCTGCGCGCCCTCGTCCAGGACGAGCTGGCGGAACTGGCCGCGTCCCGGCCGAAGCTGGTCATGGGCGACGTCACCGAACGGCCCGTGCTGCGCGGCGCGCTGGAGAGCGCGCTGGCGGCCACCCGCGACGAGGTCTTCGACACCTCCCGCTAGCCGCACCACCGACCCTCTCCCCCGGACCCTCACCACCACCCCCTCCCCGGCCCGCACCTCACCCCGCTCCATCCCTCCCCACCTCGCTCCACCCTGCTCCACCGCACCGCCTCTCCTTCACCCTGCCCTGTTCCTGGAAGGCTCCGTCATGCCCACACCCATACCCACAGCCGTCCGAAAGGCGGCTTTCGCCCTCACCGCCGCCACGGCCCTCCTCCTGAGCACCACCGCCTGTACCGGCCAGTCCGCGGCCGGCTCCGACGACGACGCGTCGAAGGAGACGACCCTCACCTTCTGGCACGCCTGGAGCGCGCCGAACGAGGTGAAGGCCGTGAAGTCGCTGATCGCGGGCTTCGAGAAGGCACACCCCAACATCCATGTGAACGTCGTCGGCAACATGACCGACGACAAGATCGACCAGGCGCTGCGCGCGGGCGGCACCAAGGCGCCGGACGTGATCTCGTCGTTCACCACCAACAACGTCGGCAAGTTCTGCTCGTCGGGCGCCCTGGTCGACCTCAACCCCTTCTTCGAGAAGGCGGACATCGACCCGTCCACGACCTTCCCGAAGGCCATGAACGAGTACACCCAGTTCGACGGCAACCGCTGCGCCGTCCCGCTGCTGGGCGACGCGTACGGCCTCTACTACAACAAGACGGCGTTCGAGAAGGCGGGCATCACCGCTCCCCCGAAGACCTGGTCCGAGTTCGAGGCCGACGCCAAGAAGCTGACGATCCCCCGGGGCGGCACCTTCGAGCAGCTCGGCTTCATGCCGAACTACCACGGCTGGGAGACCACCACCGAGCACTACCTAGGCCAGTTCTCGCCGACGTACTTCGACACGGCCGGCAAGTCGACGATCGCCACCGACCCGGCCGTCGCGTCCGCCTTCACCCTCCAGAAGAAGCTCGTCGACGAACTCGGCGGCTTCAAGAAGCTGGAGACCTTCCGCTCCACGCTCGGCGACGAGTGGGGCCCCAAGCACCCCTTCCAGACCGGTCAGGTCGCCATGCAGCTCGACGGCGAGTGGCGGCTCGGCATGGCCCTGGAGGCCAAGCCCGACTTCGAGATCGGCGTCGCCCCGCTGCCCGTCCCGGACGACCAGGCGGCCCAGTACGGCAAGGGCTACATCACCGGCACCATCGCCGGCATCGCCGCCACCAGCAAGAAGCAGAACGCGGCCTGGGAACTGGTGAAGTACATGACCACCGACACGGACGCGGTCGTCGCCTTCTCCAACGCCATCCACAACGTGCCGTCCACGCTGGCCGCGCTGAAGTCACCGGACCTGAAGTACGACGCGCGGTTCAAGACGTTCCTGGACATCGCCGCCGACCCGAACTCGACCACCTCCCCCGCGTCGATCAACGGCGGCGTCTACCTCACCACCGTGCAGCAGCTCGGCTACGACTACGAGAGCGGCAAGGTCACCGACCTGAAGGCCGGCCTGGAGAAGGCGGCGGCGCAGATCGACACGGACATCGCGCAGGCGAAGTAGCGATGGCGGCCACCCACACGCTGCGGGCGAAGCACCGTCGCTCGGCACTGCGCACCCTCGCCTTCCTCTCCCCCTGGCTGATCGGATTCGCGGTGTTCTTCGCGTACCCGATGATCTCCACGGTCTACTTCTCGTTCATGCACTACGACGGCTTCAAGCCGCCGACGTGGAGCGGCGCCAAGAACTGGACGTACGTCTTCGAGCACTACCCGTTCTTCTGGCCGGCCCTGCGCAACACGCTCTGGCTCGTCGTGATCATGGTGACATCGCGGGTGCTGTTCGGACTCGGCATCGGCATGCTCATCACGAAGATCAAGACCGGTACGGGGATCTTCCGCACCCTCTTCTACCTGCCCTACCTCGCCCCGCCGGTGGCGGCCACCATGGCCTTCGCCTTCCTCCTCAACCCCGGCACCGGCCCGGTCAACTCGATCCTGGAGAAGATCGGCGTCCCGGCGCCCGGCTGGTTCAACGACCCGAGCTGGTCCAAGCCCGCCCTCACCCTGATGTTCCTGTGGGGGGTCGGCGACCTGATGGTCATCTTCATGGCCGCGCTGCTCGACGTCCCGAAGGAGCAGTACGAGGCCGCGGAACTGGACGGCGCCTCGGCGTGGCAGCGGTTCCGGTTCGTCACCCTCCCCAACATCTCGCCGATCATCATGTTCGCGGTGGTCACCGGCGTGATCGCGGCGATGCAGTGCTACACGCAGCCGCTGGTCGCCGGAAAGGTCGCCTCGGGCGTGATCCAGGGCGCGGGCACCATGTTCGAGCCCGGCTACCCCGAGCACTCCACGCTCACCCTTCCCCAACTCGTCTACAACCTCGGCTTCCAGCGCTTCGACTACGGCTCGGCCTGTGTCGTGGCCCTGGTGCTGTTCGCCCTGTCGATGGCGTTCACCGCGCTGTTGATGCGGCGCCGGGGCGGTCTCATCCAGGCAGGTGACTGACCCGTATGACCCAAGTACTGGACCGTCCGGTGGAGTTGAGGGAACCGTCCTCGCCCGCCGAGCGCACCGCCCGCCGCCGGGCGCTGCTGGAGTGGATCGCGGTGCACTCCCTCGGCGTGGCCGCCGCCCTCTTCTTCACCCTCCCCTTCGTGTTCGTGTTCCTGACCTCCCTGATGAGCGACACCCAGGCGCTCAGCCGCGACCTGATCCCGCACACCTGGGAGTGGGCCAACTACCGGAAGGTCTTCGACACCCCGGGCTTCCTCACCTGGTGGCGGAACACGCTGATCTACGCCGGACTGGGCACGGTCCTCACCGTCGTGTCGTCCGTGCCCGTCGCGTACGCGCTCGCCAAGTTCCGCTTCCGGGGCCGGAATCTGACGCTCATGCTGGTGATCTCGATGATGATGCTGCCCCCGCAGGTGGTCGTCATCCCGATGTACCTGTTCTGGGCGAAGCAGCTGGACCTGTCGGGCACGCTGTGGCCGATGATCATCCCGCTGGCGTTCGGCGACGCGTTCTCGATCTTCCTGCTGCGCCAGTTCCTGCTGACCATCCCGAACGAGTACCTGGACGCGGCACGGGTGGACGGCTGCGGCGAGCTGCGCACCCTGCTGAGGGTGGTGCTGCCGATGGCGAAGCCCGGCATCGCCGCCGTCGCCCTCTTCCAGTTCTTCGCCGCCTGGAACGACTACTTCGGTCCGCAGATCTACGCCTCCGAAAATCCGGACGCGTGGACCCTCTCCTACGCCCTGGAGTCCTTCAAGGGCGCGCACCACACCGACTGGAACCTCACCATGGCGGCCACCGTGCTGGTCATGGCCCCCGTGATCCTCGTGTTCTTCTTCGCCCAGAAGGCGTTCGTCGAAGGTGTCACCCTCACCGGAGTAAAGGGTTAACTCGCCATGAAACTCACCGTGGTCGGCGGCGGCTCGACCTACACACCCGAACTCGTCGACGGCTTCGCCCGGCTGCGGGAGACCCTCCCCGTGGAGGAACTCGTCCTCGTCGACCCGGCGGCCGACCGTCTGGAACTGGTCGGCGGCCTGGCTCGCCGTATCTTCGCCCGGCAGGGGCACCCGGGCCGCATCGTGACGACGTCCGACCTGGACGCGGCCGTCGAGGGCGCCGACGCCGTGCTGCTCCAGCTCCGCGTCGGCGGCCAGGCGGCCCGCGAGCAGGACGAGACCTGGCCGCTGGAGTGCGGCTGCGTCGGGCAGGAGACGACGGGGGCGGGCGGTCTCGCCAAGGCGCTGCGGACCGTCCCGGTGGTGCTGGACATCGCCGAACGGGTGCGGAGGGCCAACCCGAACGCCTGGATCATCGACTTCACCAACCCGGTCGGCATCGTCACCCGCGCCCTGCTCCGGGCCGGCCACAAGGCGGTCGGCCTGTGCAACGTGGCGATCGGCCTCCAGCGCAAGTTCGCCGCCCTGCTCGACGTCACCCCGGCCGAGGTCCACCTGGACCACGTGGGCCTCAACCACCTCACCTGGGAGACCGGGGTGCGCCTGGGCGGCCCCGAGGGCGAGGACGTGCTGCCGGGCCTGCTGGCCGCCCACGCCGACACGATCGCGGCCGACCTGCGGCTGCCCCGCGTACTCCTGGACCGGCTGGGCACGATCCCCTCCTACTACCTGCGCTACTACTACGCGCACGACGAGGTCGTGAGGGAGCTGCGTACGAAGCCGTCGAGGGCGGCGGAAGTGGCCGCGATGGAACGCCGGTTGCTGTCGTTGTACGCGGACCCGGCCCTGGACGAGAAGCCGGAGCTGCTGGCGAAGCGCGGCGGCGCCTACTACTCGGAGGCGGCGGTCGACCTGGCGGCGGCGCTGCTGGCCGGCTCCGGCAGCCCCTACCAGGTGGTGAACACCCTCAACAACGGCACGCTGCCCTTCCTGCCGGACGACGCGGTGATCGAGGTCCAGGCGGCGGTGGGCCCCAAGGGTCCGTCCCCGCTCCCGGTGCCCTCCCTCGACCCGCTCCACGCGGGGCTGACCGCGAGCGTGACGGCGTACGAGGACCTGGCCCTCCGGGCGGCCCTGCACGGCGGCCGCGACCGGGTCTTCAAGGCCCTGCTGTCCCACCCTCTGGTCGGCCAGTACGAGTACGCAGAGCGGCTGACCGACCAGCTGATCGCACACAACCGGGAGCATCTCGCGTGGGCCTGACGGCAAGCGTGCTCGCCATCGACGCGGGCAACAGCAAGACGGACGTCGCGGTCGTGGCGGCCGACGGAGCGGTCCTCGCCACGGCCCGCGGTGACGGCTTCCGGCCGCCCGCCGTGGGGGTGACGGCGGCGGTGGACGCCCTGGCCGACACCGTCACGCGCGCGTACGCGGCGGCGGGCGTCGACTCGGTGGTCCATGTGTCGGCCTGTCTGGCCAACGCCGACCTTCCGGTGGAGGAGGAACAGCTGGCGGCGGCCCTGCACGCGCGCGCGTGGGGCGCCTCGGTGGACGTCCGCAACGACACGTTCGCCATCCTGCGGGCGGGCGTCGCCGAACCCCGGGGGGTGGCCGTCGTCTGCGGCGCCGGCATCAACTGCGTCGGCATGCGCCCCGACGGCCGCACCGCCCGCTTCCCGGCCCTCGGCCGCCTCTCCGGCGACTGGGGCGGCGGCTGGGGCCTGGCCGAGGAGGCGATGTGGCACGCGGCGCGGGCGGAGGACGGCAGGGGCGCCCCGACGGCCCTCACCGACGCGCTCCCGTCCCACTTCGGGCTGCCGTCCATGTACGCCCTGATCGAGGCCCTCCATCTGGAGCGCATCGCCCCGTCCCGCCGCCACGAACTGACCCCGGTCCTCTTCGGGACGGCGCGGGACGGGGACGCGGTGGCGCGCGCGGTCGTCGACCGGCTCGCTCAGGAGGTGGTGTCGATGGCGACGGTGGCCCTGACCCGTCTGGACCTTCTGGAGGAGGAGACACCGGTGCTACTGGGGGGAGGCGTTCTCACGGCGGGCCACGGGCAGTTGGACGACGGGGTCCGCGAACTCCTGGCCGCTCGGGCGCCGAAGGCGGTGGCGAGCGTCGTGCGGGAACGCCCGGTGCTGGGCGCCGCGCTGCTGGGCCTGGACCGGCTGGGGGCGGACGCGGACGTGCAGCGCAGGGTGCGCGGGCATTTCGACGCGGGATGAGTGACCACGGGTGCCTCCGATCACAACACGGGTCGCCACGAAGGAACCGAACACCCACCCGACGCGTATTCATGGACAGGGGTGACTGCGATCTGATCAAGATCGCGTGAAGGCCGGTGCGCAGGACCGGTCCCGCCAGCGATACTGGCGGCGGCAGATGACCATGGGGGAGGTCAACAACGTGGCAAACCCGGCACCAGGCAACACCGTAGCGCCACTCGCGCCGGCGTCGGCGCCGCCTCCGACGCGCCGCACGGCCTTCGCCGAGGGCGTCGACAAGGCGCGCGCCGCGGCGACCACGGAGCCGGGCCGGCTCCGCATCATCGGCGCCCTCCTCGCCCTGCTCGTCCTCGCCTTCGGTGCCGTGACGGCCTGGCAGACGACCGACCGCGCGGCCGCGGCCGACGACGTGCTGCACAAGAGCCAGCCGCTCAGCACGGCCGCGGCCGACATCTACCGCGCGCTGGCCGACGCCAACACGGCGGCCTCCAGCGGCTTCCTGGCGGGGGGCCAGGAGACGGCGGAGTCCCGGCAGCGCTACGAGGAGGACATCGACGAGGCCGCCTCCAAGCTCGTCACCGCGGCCAACAACGCCGATCCGGACTCGCCCTCCACGGCGTTCATCACCGAGCTGAACAAGCTGCTGCCCGAGTACAAGGGCCTGGTGGAGCGCGCGCGGACGTACAACCGGCAGGGTTTCCCGGTCGGCGGCGCCTATCTGCGGTACGCCAACCAGAAGATGCAGGGGGAGATGCTCCCGGCGGCCCAGGATCTCTACACGAAGGAGAACCAGCGCCTCCAGGACGACTACGGCGACGCCACCCCCTACCCGTGGGCGGCCATCTCGCTGGGCGTCCTCGCGCTCGCCGCCCTCGCCTGGGCACAGCACCGCAACTACCGCCGTACGAACCGGGTCATGAACCACGGCCTGGTCGCGGCGACGGCGGCCACCACGGTCGTCCTGCTCTGGCTGGTCGTCGGCCACAGCGTGGCCCGCGCGGGTCTGAACGACTCCTACGACCACGGCGTCCGCTCGCTGAACGTCCTGCACGACGCCCGGATCGCCTCCCTCAAGGCACGCGGCAACGAGAACCTGACCCTGGTGGCGCGCGGCGCCGAGACGGTGAAGGTGACGGCCGACGGCGAGGAGGTGACGCTCGACAAGTACGACCACGAGTTCAACACCGAGATCACCACCCTCGGCAAGGGCCTCACCCTCGCGGCGAAGCTCGCCGACGACCAGGCGGGCGAGAAGCCGGTCGCGTCGGCCGAGAGCAACATGGCGGAGTGGAAGAAGCGCCACACCTCGGCCCGCGCGCAGGACGACAACGGCAACTACGAGCAGGCGCTGGCCCTCGTGATCGGCGGCAAGGACGCGACCGGCGCCTGCTTCGACAACGTCGACCAGAACCTCGCGGACGCGCTGGAGCACGAGCAGACCGAGTTCCGGCAGGCGGCCGGGGACGGCCTGGACGCGATGACCGGCCTGTCGATCGGCGCCGCCGTGCTGGCCGTGCTGGGCGCCGCGGGCGCGGTCGTCGGCATCGGCCGCAGACTGTCGGAGTACCGGTGAACAGGCGCGGGCGGGTGAACGGGCGCGGATCGGTGGACAGGCGTCTGCCGGTGGGCAGGAGCCTGTCCGGGGGCGGGGGCGGACCGGCTGAAGGAGGCGTACCGGTGGAAGGGGGCATGACGATGCGGGTGCGACGGGTACGGGCCGGCCTGAAGGGCTGGGGCGGAGTGGGCGCGATGGCGGGTCTGTGCGCCCTCGCGCTGGCCTTCGTCCTGCTGCTGCCGTGGACGACCCGGTCGCCCGGCGACGGAAGCACCGGCCAGGCCGGGCGGGGCGTCGCCGCGGGCACCCAGGCGGCCGACGCCGACTGCACGGACCCGGAGAAGCGGACGCCGACGCCGTCCGGCGCGGACGGTCCGACGATCGCCGCCATCAAGGCCCGGCAGGGCGAGAAGCGCAAGCTGATCGTCGGCGTCGACCAGAACAGCTACCGCTGGGGTTACCGCGACCCCAACAACACGGGCGCCGAGCTGGAGGGCTTCGACATCGACCTGGTCCACCGGATCGCCCAGGACATCCTCGGCGACCCGAACGCGGTCCAGTTCAAGGCCATCCCGACCAACCAGCGCATCCCGGCCATCCAGGAGGGGCGGGTCGACATGGTCGTCCGCACCATGACGATCTCCTGCACCCGCCTCGAGGACGTCGCGTTCTCCGCGCCCTACTTCAAGACGGGACAGCAGGTCCTCGCGCCCAAGTCCTCGACGGTGAAGGGGTACGACGACACGCTGGCGAAGAAGAAGGTCTGCACGGCGACCGGTTCGACGGCCAACACCAAGCTGGTCGACGACAAGAAGGCCGGGAGGATCGCCTCCAGCGTCGTGATCGCCGCTCCCGTGCCCAACCAGCTCGACTGCCTGGTGCGGCTTCAGCTCGGCGAGGTCGACGCGGTGGTCACCGACGGCGCGCTCGCGGCCAGTCAGGCCGCCCAGGACCCGACCGTCGAACTGAAGGGCGCCCCCTTCACGACCGAGTACTACGGCGTGGCCATGAAGAAGGACGCGACGGATCTGGTACGCCGGGTCAACCAGATCCTGGTGGAGTACCGCGCGAACGGCTGGCAGGCCTCGTACGACAAGTGGCTGTCGGCGACACTGGGCGGTGACGCGGCGAAGTCGAGGCCGCCCGTGCCGCAGTACCTGAGCACGAGCTGACGGACCGGCGGCAGGACGGGCGGGGCAGGCGCAGGACGGCAGGGCAGGCGGCGGACACAGCCGAGAGACCGACACAGCAGCGAGAGGTGATCGATGGGCGTCACGGGACCCCCCGGGCCGGTGATGGACCGGGACGAGGTCGACCGTGCGCTGGCGCGGCTCGGCGCGGAGCACGAGGCGATCGAGACCTCGCTCCTCGCCCTCCAGGACCACGCGGGCCGCAGGCTCCTCGAAGGCGCCGAACTCACCGGTGTCACCAAGGAGCGCTGGGCGTCCGCGGAGGCGTCGATCACACTGCTGTGGACGTACTTCGACGCGTACACGGACGCGCTGCGCACCGCCCGCGACATCCGCTCGCGCCGCCGCTGGTCCAGCCGCGAGGACCTGGTGGAGCTGACGGAACTGCTGCGCGGCGAGTCGGTCACGGTGGCGGGCTCCGCCGCCGGTACGGCCGCCACCGCCGAGGCGCCCACGCTGCACGGCGCCGGCCGGCTCAGCCACAGCTTCTCCCTGACCACCCTCGTCGACCGGATGAACGAGCTCTACGCGTCCTCGCTCGACATGGTCGTCACCGCCGACGCGGTGTGGTCGGCGCTGCCCGCCCGGATAGATTTACTGGCCGCGGAACTTCAGCGCACCCGCCGGCTCGCGCACTCCGTCGGCGTCCGCCCGGGCGAGCACCCGGCGGGCGACGACCTGGAGCGCATCACCCGCACCCTGACCTCCCTGCGCGAGCAGGTGGTGTCGGACCCGCTGGCCTTCTGGGTCCGCGCACAGGGCAGTTCGGCGCCGGGCGGCGGCCGACCCGACACCACGGTGTACGACCGTGAGGCGCGCGCCCTGGAGGACGTACGTCGGGAGATCGACGCCGTCCTGACGGTCCGCCAGGACGCCGAGCAGCGACTGGTGAAGCTGCGGGACATCCTCAGCCGGGCCGACCGGACGCTCGCCGAGGCGCGCACCGCGCGCGGCGAGGTGCTCGCGAAGATCGCCGCGACGGAGGTGCCGGTGGTCAGCGGGCCGCCGACCGTGCTCCAGGAGCAGCTCGCGACGGCCGCCGAGTACCGCAGGCACGCCCAGTGGCACCGGCTGTCCCCGCTGCTGGAGTCCCTGGAACAGAAGGCGGAGGACGAACTGCTGCGGGCCCGGGAGTCGTTGACCGCCGTCACCCAGCCACTGGCGGTCCGCGCGGAGCTGCGCGGCCGTCTCGACGCGTACAAGGCGAAGGTCGCCCGGCACGGGCTCGCCGAGGACCCGTTCCTCATCGAGCGCTACGACGCGGCGCGCCGCATGCTCTGGAGCGCGCCCTGTGATCTGCGCGTCGCCGGACAGGCCGTCCTGCGCTACCAGCAGGCGGCCGCCGAACTGCTCACGGCGCCGCGCGTGCCCGAGCAGGGCGGACCTCAGGACCGTAGGGGGGAGCAGTAACCATGAGTCAGGCGGGGCAGACGTGTCAGCGGCCGGGCTGCGAGGGGTCGTACGAGGACGTGGGCGGCGGCGAGCTGTACTGCGACACCTGCGGTCTGGCCCCGGTCGTCGCGTCCGGGGGCTCCTCCTCCGGGGACGGTCTGGTCGGTTCACCGCCGACCGGGGTGACCGGGGGCGGCAAGGGCACGGCGGGCAGCGCCGGTTCACGCTCCAGCGGGCGCAGCGCGCGCAGCAGCCGTACGTCGTCGCAGTCGTCGAAGTCGCGGCGCTCGGTGTCGGGGCGGCTGTCCCGGTCGCTGTCGGGCAGGTCGACGGGCCGTTCGGTGTCGGTACGCAGCTCCGGTTCGACCGCCGGCTCCTCCGCGCGGGCCCGGCTCGGCGTCGGCCTGGTCACGGTGCCGCAGGTGCCGCGGCCCGACCCGCGCGTGATGGTGCAGGAGAACCCCGAGGTACCGGAGCGCAAGCGGTTCTGCTCGCGCTCCGACTGCGGTGCCCCGGTGGGCCGTTCGCGCGGCGAGCGGGAAGGACGCACCGAGGGCTTCTGCACCAAGTGCGGCCACCCGTACTCCTTCGTGCCGAAGCTGAAGGCCGGCGACGTCGTGCACGGCCAGTACGAGGTCGTGGGAGCGCTGGCGCACGGCGGGCTGGGCTGGGTCTACCTGGCGGTCGACCGCGCGGTCTCCGACCGGTGGGTGGTGCTCAAGGGCCTCCTGGACACCGGTGACCAGGACGCGATGGCCGCGGCCATCTCCGAGCGGCGCTTCCTCGCCGAGATCGAGCACGCCAACATCGTGCGGATCTACAACTTCGTCGAGCATCTCGACCAGCGCACCGGCTCGCTCGACGGCTACATCGTCATGGAGTACGTCGGCGGCAAGTCCCTCAAGGAGATCGCCAACGACCGCCGCACCCCGCAGGGCAAGCGGGATCCGCTCCCCGTGGAGCAGGCCTGCGCGTACGGCATCGAGGCACTCGAGGCGCTCGGCCATCTGCACAGCCGCAACCTGCTGTACTGCGACTTCAAGGTCGACAACGCGATCCAGACCGAGGACCAGCTCAAGCTGATCGACATGGGCGCGGTACGGAGAATGGACGACGACGAGTCGGCCATCTACGGCACGGTCGGCTACCAGGGTCCGGAGGTCGCGGAGGTCGGCCCCTCGGTCGCGTCCGACCTGTACACGGTGGGCCGTACGCTCGCCGTCCTGACCTTCGACTTCCAGGGCTACACGACCGTCTTCGTGGACTCGCTGCCCGACCCCGACAACATCGAGGTCTTCCGCCAGTACGAGTCGTTCTACCGGCTGCTGGTCCGCGCCACCGACCCCGACCCGGCCCGCAGGTTCGCCTCCGCGCAGGAGATGGCGGAGCAGCTGACCGGTGTGCTGCGCGAGGTCGTCTCGCTCCAGAGCGGCCGGGCCCGGCCCGCCCTGTCCACCCTGTTCGGGCCGGAGGTCAAGGTCACGGACACCGAGCTGTTCCCGAAGCCGACCGGCGAGGTGTCCCGGCTGGGGGCGCGGGTCGCCGTCAGATCGCCGCGTCCGCTCCGCCGTTCGGGTGCCGCACCGGCCCTGCCCGGCGGTGCTCCCGCCTTCGCGGGCGCCGCTCCGGCACTCTCCGGAACCGCCGCGCCCGCCTTCGTCGGCACCTCCGGGCTGCCGGGCGCGGGCGGTGGCGGTGGCGCCTTGTCCGGCGCCGGCAGCACCGTCGCGCCGGGCGCTGTCGCCCCCGGCCTCGTGAAGACCGTCGCCGCGCCCGCCGCCGCGCTCGCGCTGCCCGTTCCGCACGTCGACGCCACCGACCCCAACGCGGGTTTCCTCGCCGGCCTGCTGGCCTCCGCGCCGGCCGAGCTGATCACGGCGCTCGCGGCCGCGCCGGCGCCGTCGGTCGAGACCCGGCTGCGGCAGATCCGCGCCTGGCTGGAGAACGGCGACCACCAGGCGGCCCTCATGTCCCTCCAGAAACTGGAGGGCGAACGGCCCGACGACTGGCGGGTGGTCTGGTACCGGGGCGTGACCTCGCTGGTGACCGGCGACCACGAGGGCGCCGCGCTCGCCTTCGACGCGATCTACGACGCCTTCCCGGGCGAGCCCACGCCCAAGCTGGCGCTCGGCCTGTGCGCGGAGGTGCTGGGGCAGCTGGACAACGCCGCCGAGTACTACCGCCTGGTGTGGTCGACCGACCCGAGCTTCGTGAGCGCCGCGTTCGGCCTGGCCCGCGTGCAGCTCGCGGCCGGTGACCGGCGGAGCGCCGTACGGACCCTGGAGTCGGTGCCGGAGTCCTCCATCCACTACACGGCGGCCCGGGTGGCCGCCGTGCGGGCCCGGCTGCGGGAGCGGACCGCCCTCGCCTCCGACGTACCCTTCCTGGAGGACCTCACCGCCGCCGCGGCCCAGGTCGAGGCGCTGGACGCGTACGGTCTGGATCCGAAGCGGCGCGAGCAGTTGTCCGCGGAGGTCCTCGGCTGTGCCCTCGACTGGATACTCTCCGGTGGCCAGGGCGCGGGCCCGGCCGCCCGGGTGCTGCTCGGCAGCCAACTGGACGAGCGGGGGCTGCGCTTCGGCCTGGAGCGTTCGTACCGCACGCTGGCCCGGCTGGCGACGGGCGGCGAGGAAAGGATCGACCTGGTGGAACGTGCCAATCGTTACCGCCCCCGGACGTGGGTGTAGTTGATGTCCCAGATGCCCCGGCAGGCCGCCCTGCCGACGTGTCCGAGCTGCGCGGAGCCGCTCGACGCGGGTGACCGTTTCTGCGGTGCGTGCGGATACGACCTGTCCGCCGTACCGGCGCGCCCGGACGACCACCCGACCCTCACGATGAACGGCTCGGCCCAGCAGGCTCCCGCGGGGCCGACGGCGAGCGGCACGGCCGCGCCGGGCGCCGGCCTGAGCGGGCTCGCCGCGAACGGCGCCGGTGTGAGCGGTGCCGGTTCGAGTGGCGCCGCTGCGAGTGGTGCCGCTGCGAGTGGCGAGAGCGGCTCCGGTGGGAGTGGCTTCGGCGTGAGTGGCGCCGCTGCGAGTGGCTTCGGTGTGAGTGGCCCGGGTCCGAGTGGCCCGGGTGCAAGTGGTGTCGCCATGGCGGCGCCGCCTCCGGACGGCGCGCCGCCGCCACGGTCGGGTCCCGGTGTGCCACCGCCCGCGGGCCCCGGTGTGCCGGTACCCCCGCCGGCCCCCGGTTCCCCGCTCCCGCCGCAGACCCCGGCGTCCCCCGTTCCGGGCGGTTCCGGTGTCACCGGCGCCGCCGGTGTCTCCGGTGTCCGGTTCGACCGGCCCTCGGAGCCCGACGAGTACGCCCTCCAGGCGCCGGACCCCCGGGTCGCCGCCGAGGCCGCCGCGGTGGCCGAGACCGCCCAGGTGTGCGTGGCCTGCCGGGCGGGCCGGGTCGACGACGACGGGTACTGCGAGAACTGCGGACACGCCCAGCCGCGCGAACGCGACCACATGGAGCTGGAGTCGGGGCCGTTGGCCGCCGTCAGCGACCGCGGTCTGCGCCACCACCGCAACGAGGACGCCTTCGGTCTCGCCTGCTCCGCCCTGCCCGACGGCTCGCCCGCGCTCGTGGCGATCGTCTGCGACGGCGTGTCCTCCGCGACCCGCCCCGACGACGCCTCCCTCGCCGCGTCGAAGGCGGCCAGGGAGGCCCTGCTGGCATCCCTGCCGCGGGGCACGCACCCGCAGCAGGCCATGCACGAGGCGATCGTCGCCGCCTCGTACGCGGTCAACGCGCTGGCCGACGAGCCGGCCACGGTCCGTGAGCACGCCCCGCACCAGAACGCCCCGGCCTGCACCCTCGTCGGGTCGATCGTCACCGCCGGGCTGCTCGTCGTCGGCTGGGTCGGCGACAGCCGCGCCTACTGGGTCCCGTCCGACCGCAGTTCGCCCCCCGCCCGGCTCACCGAGGACGACTCGTGGGCCGCGCAGATGGTCGCCGCGGGCCTGATGAACGAGGCGGAGGCCTACGCCGACGAGCGCGCCCACGCGATCACCGGCTGGCTCGGCGCCGACGCCTACGAACTGGAGCCGCACACCGCTTCCTTCAAGCCGGACCGGCCCGGCGTGGTGGTGGTGTGCACGGACGGCCTGTGGAACTACGCGGAGGCGGCCGAGGACATGGCCGAGGTCGTCCCGCGGGACGCCTCCGCCCGACCGCTGCACAGCGCACGGGTCCTGGTCGGCCACGCCCTGGACGGCGGGGGCCACGACAACGTAACAGTGGCCGTCGTACCGTTCCCCGCCCCCGCCCAAGGGGCAGGATCGGCCTGAGGCCGCGAACAGGGAAACACCGGAACACGCCGGAACACGCCGGAAGAACACGGGGAAGCACGGCAGGTACGGGAAGCACGGGGAAGCACGCGTACGGACCGGTGGGGACCGGTCCGTATTCAGACATCGCCCCGCGAACGTGGGGTTTCCGAGGGGGATTTGAGTAGGCATGGCCATTTTCTCGAAGTCGAACGTGCCGCAGTTCTCGGTGGACGTCTACCAGAACGAGTACCTGCCGGAGGGCGGCCGCGAGGTCAACGCCATCGTCACGGTCACCGCCACCGGCGGCGGCACCGTGGGCAGCGCGGCGGCCGCGCCGCACCTGTACTCACCGAGCCAGGGCCCGTCCGCCGCCGTGGCGATCATGGTGGACTGTTCCGGCTCGATGGACTACCCGCCGACCAAGATGCGCAACGCCCGCGACGCCACCGCCGCCGCCATCGACACCCTGCGCGACGGCGTGCACTTCTCGGTGATCGGCGGCACCCACGTCGCCAAGGAGGTCTACCCGGGCGGGGGCCGGCTCGCGGTCGCCGACGCGACCACCCGAGACCAGGCCAAGCAGGCGCTGCGCCGGCTGAGCGCGGGCGGCGGCACGGCGATCGGCACCTGGCTGCGGCTGGCCGACCGGCTGCTCTCGACCGCGGACGTCGCGATCCGGCACGGCATCCTGCTCACCGACGGCCGTAACGAGCACGAGTCGCCGCAGGACCTCAAGGCCGCGCTCGACGACTGCGCCGGACGTTTCACCTGTGACGCCCGCGGTGTGGGCACCGACTGGGAAGTGAAAGAAGTCACAGGGATCGCCTCCGCCCTGCTCGGCACCGCCGACATCGTCGCCGACCCGGCCGGCCTCGCCGCCGACTTCACGCAGATGATGGAGACGGCGATGGGCAAGGAGGTCGCGGACGTCGCGCTGCGCCTGTGGACCCCGGTCGGCACCGCCATCAAGTTCGTCAAGCAGGTCGCGCCCACGGTCGAGGAACTGACCGGACGCCGTACGGAGGCGGGCCCGCGCGCGGGCGACTACCCCATCGGTTCCTGGGGCGACGAGTCCCGCGACTACCACGTGTGTGTCGAGGTCCCGGCCGCGAACATCGGTCAGGAGATGCTCGCCGCGCGGGTCTCCCTGGTGATCCCGCAACCGGACGGCACGGTCCGCAACCTCGGCGCACAGGGTCTCGTGCGGGCCGTGTGGACCGACGACATGTCCGCCTCCACGTCGATCAACCCCCAGGTCGCTCACTACACGGGCCAGGCCGAACTGGCGCAGGTCATCCAACAAGGACTGGACCTTCGCAAAGCGGGCGATATGGATGGAGCAACGGCCAAACTGGGCAGGGCCGTTCAGCTCGCGAGCGCCTCGGGGAACGGTGATACTGCGAAACTGCTTGCGAAGGTGGTGGACGTGGTCGACGCGACGACAGGTACTGTGCGACTGAAGGCGAAGGTCACGGACGCCGACGAAATGACGCTCGAGACCCGGTCCACAAAGACTGTTCGTGTAAAGAAGTGACCTGAACGCCTCACCGAACGCGCTTTGGCGACACCGAAGGAGAGAGGGGGACGCGCCGACATGCCGACCTGCCCGAACGGACACCAGTCGGGTTCCGACGACTGGTGCGAGGTCTGCGGTCACCGCATGGCCGGTGCCGTACCTCCGCCCCCTCCCCCGCCGCCCCCGACCGCCGGCTACGGCTTCCCGCCGCCCCCGCCCGGTCAGGGCGGTCAGCCCGGCGGACGCCACCTGTCCCCGGTGCCGGACCACGAGCCCGAGCTCTGCCCGCAGTGCCGCACGCCCCGTGAGGGCGGTGCGCCGTTCTGCGAGGAGTGCCGGTGGAACTTCCTGACCAACACGGCCACCTCGTACACCCCGGCCGCCCCGCGCCCCCCGGCGCAGGGCCCGGGTCCGGGCGGTCCAGGTGGTCAGGGCGGTCCCGGCGGTCCCGGCGGTCCAGGTGGTCAGGGCGGTCCCGGTGGGCAGGGCGGGCGTTTCCAGCCGCCGCCTCCCTCCTACGGGGGCAGTGACTCGTTCGACTACCAGAGCTCCCGCCCGTCCCAGGTGAACCGTCCCGCCGAACCGATCCCGCCGTTCGGCGGCGAGCCGTCGGGTCCGGGCGGTCAGGGCGGTCAGGGCCGTCCCGGTGGACAGGGCGGTCCGGGGGGCCAGGGCGGTCCTGCCGGCGGTCCGCCTCCGGGTGCCTTCGGACGGGACCCCTCCCACCAGGGCGGCGACCCCTTCCGACCCGGCGGCCGTCCCCCGGGCCAGGGCGGCGACCCCTTCGGCCGTGAGCCGTCGGGCCCGTCCTCGGACCCCTACCGGCGTGAGCAGACCGGACAGGCCTCCGACCCCTTCGGGCGCGAGCCCGGCGGTCCCGTCGGCGACCCCTTCGGGCGCGAGCCCTCCGGACCCGGCGGCCGTCCCCCGGGTCCGGCCGGTCCCGGCGGACCCTCCGGCTTCGGCGCCGACCCCTCGCGGCCGGTTCCGCCACCGCCCGGTCCCACGCCCACCGGTCCCGGCATACCGGGCCAGGGCGGCTTCGGCGGCGGCCAGAACGACCCCAGGAATCCGGGCGGCCCCGGTGCCCCGCAGGCCTTCCAGCCGTCCGGCCCGACGGCCCCGCCCGGCTACCCGCAGGAGACCGGCCGTCCGCAGCAACCCGGCGGCCGTCCCTTCGGCGGCGCCGACGACGACTGGGTGATCTCCCCGCCGTCGAACACCGGCACCGGCCAGGGCGCGCCCGGCGGCCCCGGCCCGGCCCAGGGCGGCGGTGGCTACGGCTACCCGCAGCCCGGCGCCGACCAGGCACCGCCCCCGCCCGGCTCCGGCTACCAGCAGCAGCCGGCCACCTGGACGGTGACCATCGGCCCGGACCGCGCGTACTTCATGGCGATGATGCACCGCTCGGGCCCCGAGGCCGCGGGGCTCAACCTGCCCGCCTACTCTCCCGAGCAGCAGCGCACGCTCACCGGCAACCAGTTCACCATCGGCCGCCGCCGCCACTCCACCGGGGAGACCCCCGACCTGGACCTGTCGGTGCCGCCGGAGGACCCGGGCGTCTCGCACCAGCACGCGGTGCTCGTGCAGCAGCCGGACGGCACCTGGGCGGTCGTCGACCAGAACTCGACGAACGGCACCACGGTGAACGGCTCGGAAGAACCGATCCAGCCGTTCGTCCCGGTACCGCTCCAGGACGGCGACCAGGTGCACGTCGGCGCCTGGACGACCCTCACGATCCGCCGCGGCTAGGACGGACGGGCCCTACGCCTCGACGAGTCCAGGACCCGACGAACCCGGCAGGGGCCACGCGTACGGCCCCTCCGGTTCGTCGAGCCACGCCCAGGCGTGCTCGGCGCCGACCGTGATGCCGTACCGCTGCCGTCCCGGCATCCCCTCGCGCTCCCACAGGGCGGACGCCTCCTGGGGGTCGAGGGCGCCCCGGGTCAGGGCCAGCAGGAACCGGAACAGATCGCTCTCCCGGGCCCGGTGCGGCACCCCGGCGAGCGCCACCGGCTCCGGCTCGGGCCGGTCCGACCCGCGCAACGGCACGAAGTAGGCCGGGGTCTCCAGGAAGTGACCCTCGGCGTGGCCTGCGTCCCGTACGGTCAGCGCGATCAGCCCGGTGGCCAGCGGGGCCAGGATCAGCGCTCCGGGGGTGCACTGGGCGAGCCAGGCGCGCGGGATCGAGGCCATCGTGCAGGTCGCGATGATCCGGTCGAAGGGCGCGCGTTCGGGCACGCCGCGCGCCCCGTCCCCGGTGACGACGGTCGGTCGGTATCCCGCGTGCTCGAGATGCCGGCGGGCCGACTCGGTGATCTCCGGATCCAGGTCGACGGTGGTGACGTTCTCCTCGCCCAGCCGGTAGGACAGCAGCGCCGCGTTGTACCCGGTGCCCGCGCCGATCTCCAGGACCCGGTCACCGTCCTCGACCCGCAGCTCGGCCAGCATCAGCGCCATCAGCGAGGGCTGGCTGCTGGAGGAGACCAGCACGCCGTCGCGCAGCCTGGTGGCCAGCGGGACGTCCTCGTAGGCGCCCCGCACCCAGCGGGCCCGGGTGCGCGGGTCGGGGCTCCCGGCCCAGCGCCGTTCGTAGCCGCCGACCCCGCCGACGTAGTAGTACGGCACGAAGAGATGGCGCGGGACCGCGGCGAAGGCGTCCTCCCAGCGCGGATCGGCGTCGAAGGCCCCGCTCGCCACGATCTGCCGCAGCAGCCCCGTCCGGGCCGATGCGGCGAGGTCTGCCAGCTCCCTGTCGAGTGCGTCCGCGCTCATGACTCCACTGTGCGGCGCGCGACCCCGGGAAGCGAGCCGCCGGCGGTGACCGCGGGGGTGGTCCTAAGCCTCAAGTCCTCCGCCTGCCGGTCTGAGACCATGGGAGGCGTGAAAGAGATTCGGCGCGGCACGCTTCAGGAGCAGACCTTCTACGAGCAGGTCGGTGGGGAGGAGACCTTCCGCCGACTGGTCCACCGTTTCTACGAGGGAGTCGCCGGGGACCCGGTCCTGCGGCCCATGTACCCGGAGGAGGACCTGGGCCCGGCCGAGGAGCGTTTCGCGCTGTTCCTCATGCAGTACTGGGGCGGTCCGACGACCTACAGCGAGCACCGCGGCCACCCGCGTCTGCGGATGCGGCACGCCCCGTTCGTCGTGGACCGGGCCGCCCACGACGCCTGGCTGAAGCACATGCGGGTCGCGGTCGACGAGCTCGGACTGTCCGAGGAACACGAGCACACCCTGTGGAACTACCTGACGTACGCGGCGGCGTCGATGGTGAACACCCCGGACTAGGCACACCGGACGGCGAATCCTCCGTACGGCGAACCTCCGCAGGGCGATCCGGGGGTGGCCGACTTAGACGGGCGGGCGCACTTCGACGCGCGGGCGAAGTGCGGGGCTTGGGGGCCGCGGAGGGCGCGCCGCGTCAGTGAGGGCGAAGCCCGTCGCGCGGGGGCCGCGGAAGGCTCGCGCCAGCGTGGACGAAGTCCGTCACGCGGGGGCCCGGGCGGCACGCGTCAGCGCGGACGAAGTCCGTCACGTGCGGCCGCGGACGGCGCGCGCCAGCGCGGACGAAGTCCGGCATGTGCGGTCGCGGACGGCGCGCGTCAGCGCGGACGAAGGCCCGAGCGGCACGCGTCAGCGCGGACGATGTCCGGCACGCGGGGCCGCGGACGGCGCGCGCCAGCGCAGGCGCAGTCCGTCGCGTAGGGCCGTGGAAGGCGCGCGTCAGCGTGGACAAGGTCGACGCGCGGGGGGCCCGGGCGGGCACGCGTCAGCGCAGGCGAAATCCGGCATGCGGGGGCCCGGGCGGCAAGCGTCAACGCGGACGAAATCCGTCACGCGGGGCCCCGGAGGGCGTGCTTCAGCGGACGCTGACGTCGAGCGTCCCCAGCCGCCCCGCCCGCCGGACGGCGATCGACCCGTACGGCGTGCGCAGCCGCAGCCACGCGCCGAAGGAGAGCAGTTTCAGCTCGCCCGGTCCCACCGAGGGCCGGAGGAATCCGAGCGACTGGGCCGCGTGCACGGCGCGCACGGGAAGTCCGGTGTCCCCGACCGTCCGGGACCAGATCTCCCGGCCGATCCGGTCGAGTTCGGCCCGCGTCCGCAGCTCGTCCGCCAACTCCTCGGTACGGGAACGGAATTCAGCGACGGCCGCCCCGACCAGCGCACGCAGCGCGTCCGGTGCGGGCAGACCCGCCTCGGGCCGCCAGCCCCCGCGCGGCGGCAGCACACCGGCCCACGGCGGCCCGGTGACGGCCCCGGGAACGGCGGCCGTCGCGGCGCTCTCGTCGACGGACTCCAGCAGCTCACCCGCCGAAACGGTCACGTCGAGCGTGACGTCGAGGCCGTTCTCGTACGGCTTGGCCAGCCGGACCGCGCGGATCGCGAGCACCTCGAAGGAGGGCGGCCGGCCGAAGACGGCGAGCGCGGTGCCGGCCGCCTGGAGCCGCACCGCCGCTCCGCGGTCGTAGCGGAGCAGCCGGGAGAGGAAGGCCGCGAAGTCCGCCGCCTCCCCCTCGTCGGCGAGGTGCAGCACCGTCATGCGGCGACGGCCTCCTCGTCGTCGTCCCGGTACTCGGCGAGGAACTCACGCTCCTCGGCGGTGAGCCGTCGCGGCCGCTGCGCCTCGAAGTCGAACGGCACGATCACCGTGGAGGCGGTGACGTACACCTGGTCGCCGTCCTTCACCTCGTAGGTGATGGTGAAGGACGCCGCCCTGATCTGTGTGATCCACAGTTCGATGTCGACCGGGGAGTGCCGGTGGACGAGCTGCCGCTTGTAGTCGATCTCGTGGCGCGCCACCACGGACCCCTGCTTGAAGTTCTTCTCCGGGCGGAACAGGAAGTCGATACGGGCTTCCTCCAGGTAGCGGAGGAAGACGACGTTGTTGACGTGGCCGTACGCGTCCATGTCCGCCCAGCGCAGCGGGCAGCGGTAGATGTGCCGCAAGATCGATCAGCCCCGGGTCAGCTTCTTGTAGGTGGCGCGGTGCGGGCGCGCGGCGTCCGCGCCCAGCCGCTCGATCTTGTTCTTCTCGTACGACTCGAAGTTGCCCTCGAACCAGAACCACTTGGAGTCACCCTCGTAGGCGAGGATGTGGGTGGCGACCCGGTCCAGGAACCACCGGTCGTGGGAGACGACCACGGCCGCACCCGGGAACTCCAGCAGCGCGTTCTCGAGAGAGGACAGCGTCTCGACGTCGAGGTCGTTCGTCGGCTCGTCGAGGAGGAGCAGGTTGCCGCCCTGCTTGAGGGTGAGCGCCAGGTTGAGGCGGTTGCGCTCACCACCGGAGAGCACGCCGGCCGGCTTCTGCTGGTCGGGACCCTTGAAGCCGAACGCGGAGACGTACGCGCGGGACGGCATCTCCACCTGCCCGACGTTGATGTAGTCGAGCTCGTCGGAGACCACGGCCCACAGCGACTTCTTCGGGTCGATGTTCTCACGGCTCTGGTCGACGTACGAGATCTTGACGGTCTCGCCGACCTTGATGGAACCGGAGTCCGGCTCCTCGAGGCCCTGGATCATCTTGAACAGCGTGGTCTTGCCGGCGCCGTTCGGGCCGATGATCCCGACGATGCCGTTGCGCGGCAGCGTGAAGCTGAGGTCGTCGATCAGCACCTTCTCGCCGAAGGCCTTGGAGAGGTTGTTGACCTCGACGACGATGGAGCCCAGACGCGGGCCCGGCGGGATCTGGATCTCCTCGAAGTCCAGCTTCCGCATCTTGTCGGCCTCGGCCGCCATCTCCTCGTAGCGGGCCAGACGCGCCTTGGACTTGGCCTGACGCCCCTTGGCGTTGGACCGCACCCACTCGAGTTCTTCCTTCAGACGCTTCGCACGCTTGGCGTCCTTCTGGCCCTCGACCTTGAGACGGCTCGCCTTGGTGTCGAGGTAGGTGGAGTAGTTGCCCTCGTAGGGGTGGGCGCGACCGCGGTCGAGCTCCAGGATCCACTCGGCCACGTTGTCGAGGAAGTACCGGTCGTGGGTGACGGCGACGACGGTGCCGGGGTACTTCGCGAGGTGCTGCTCCAGCCACTGCACGGACTCGGCGTCCAGGTGGTTGGTGGGCTCGTCGAGCAGCAGCAGGTCGGGCGCCTCGAGCAGCAGCTTGCACAGCGCGACGCGGCGGCGCTCACCACCGGAGAGGTTGGTGACGGGCCAGTCGCCGGGCGGGCAGCCCAGGGCGTCCATGGCCTGCTCCAGCTGGGTGTCCAGGTCCCACGCGTTGGCGTGGTCCAGGTCCTCCTGGAGCTTGCCCATCTCGTCGAGGAGCGCGTCGGAGTAGTCGGTCGCCATCAGCTCGGCGACCTCGTTGAAGCGCTTGAGCTTGCCCATGATCTCGGCCGCGCCGTCCTGCACGTTCTCCAGAACGGTCTTGGACTCGTCGAGCGGCGGCTCCTGGAGCAGCATGCCGACGCTGTAGCCGGGCGACAGGAACGCGTCACCGTTGGAGGGCTGCTCGAGCCCCGCCATGATCTTCAGAACGGTGGACTTACCGGCACCGTTCGGCCCGACCACACCGATCTTCGCGCCGGGCAGGAAGCTCAGGGTTACGTCGTCAAGGATGACCTTGTCGCCGTGTGCCTTGCGCGTCTTGCGCATGGTGTAGATGTACTCAGCCAAGAGAAACCGTCCGGCAGCTTGAGATCTGGCAGTGGGCAGGTGGGCAGATACACCCCATCTTGCCTGAGGTCCAGCCCTGGGTGTTAACCCATTCGGCCGGGGAGGGCTGACCTGGGGTTTCGGTGTTGACGGCTGGTACTGATCTGTCACTGCCGGTCATCGTCGAGTGGCCTCGGGGAACCTCGGACGGCCCAGAGACGGCCCAGAGTTGATCATTACGGTCCGGCAGGTCCGCCTACGGCAGCCACCTCGATACGGGCCGTCTGAACCTCGGCCGACGACAGCCAGCCACGACGGCGGGCGCGCCGACCGACCACACGCGTATGCCTCGCCGCACCCCCGCCGGCGTCAGCCACGTTGCCATGCCGTCGACGAGAGCAGGCTGCGCTGGCGGAAGCGTGGCGGTGAGACCTTGCGGTGAGGACCTCTTCGCCCCGAAGCAACTTGGGCGGGGCATGGCCTTGGACTGGTGTGGTCCTCACCTGCGCTGAAGGTCCGTAGACGTCCGCGCTCGTCCGTCGTTGTTCGTGGGCGTTGTCACGGAGTTAGACACTCACCGCTGCCCCGGCTCAGTGGCTACCTGCCACAGACCGTTGAAGCGCCTGACCTGCCCGTCGACACGACGGGCGTCCGCGTCGAGTCTGGTTTGGAGGTTGCCCTGCTGCCGGTCCGGTTCGAACTCCAAGTACAACGCGTCGTCGAATATCACGATGTCCCGTGCCGCCGCCCGAGTGTGTCGCTGCGGAGAGAGGACCATGAAGCGCACCATGATGCCGAGGTCGCGCTGTCCCCGGCAGAGCTCCACGAACCTGGCCATGAATTCGGGATCACTCTCTTCGGCGGGGTTGATTATGAAGAGACGTCGGATGCTCACACCTGGGGCCCGCATCGCTTCGATCTGGGCGTCTAGGTAGGGCCTCGCCGGGTCGGTGTCCCAGAAGGCCCGGTCGATGGAACTGCTCGTGGCATCGATGGTGCGCCGGGCACATTCGGTGAGCCTGATGAGCCACTCGTTGTTGTCCCGCTGCCAGTGTGCGGTCATGCCGGTCAGGTCCGTGACGACCGAGGCAAGGCTCTCTATCTCGGCACGGGCGAAGGCTTTCACGATCTCCGGGCCCTGCTGTCCCACCAGGCTCGCGCTGTTGATCAGACGCTTCGCGTCACTGGTGCTCATGCCCGCCTGATCGAGCTCGCTCAGGAGCCCGGCAGCCTCACTGAGCTGGTGGAAGTGGTCGTGGAGCTCTCGGGTTCGCGTTCGTTGGTCGGTCTCCATCGAGGCCAGCCGCCGCTCGAAGTCGACCATATACTGGACAATCAGTGTCAGACCGCCGATGCCGATGGACACCCCGACCTTCTCCAGTGCGTCCTGGGACAGGTCTATTAGATCGGCGATCCCATAGGCCACCATGCACACGACGACGGTGATCAGTGTCCTCAGCACGAGGGGCGCTACGCGCTTTCCTTCCGTCGGCATCAATTTCAGCGTGCTTGGCTCCCTGCCCATACCCGCTCCCCCCACCAGGTGCTCGTAGGAGATGGTGCCCAGTCAGCACGAGTCAGCACCCTGGTTTCCCTCCTTGAGAGCGTGAACAGCTGCCCCCTGCTGGCGTCTCGTCATCGACCAGAACTGTTGCGAGGGCTGACCATCCATCGCTGATCGAGAGCCCTCGGCTTGGAAGCTTGGGCTTCTTCGCGGCGGTGGTTGCGCTGCCTTGCGGTGAAGCTGCTGTCAGCCGTGATGGGCTGACTCGCTGTTCCCCGCCACTCCCCGTAGTTCCCCGCACGAATGGCATGGATCTGGCACGGCCCCTTCGTCCCGAACTCTCGGCAGGGGGGTCATCAGGGTCTGCTGGGCTGGTCAGCTGGCCGCTGACGGACCTTGTCGGTCACCGGCGGTTTCGGTGGTTGCTGTACTCCGCTGCTGTACAGCAACTCCATCATCCCCATAGGCAATCAGCATCGGGCCTACGATTGACACGACCTGCGTCGGCCGGTGGCTGCTTCCCCCAGTACCGGCCCGTCGTGGAGGGGACCAGCCCGTTCGAGCCGGGCCGGGTGGGGAAGCGACTTCCGCTTTAGGAGTTCGATCCGGGCCCAGCGTGGTGGGGACTCGCCTCGCGCACCGGCGCTGTACAGGGCCGCCGGTTGTCGCCGCCGTCCGTGCTCGTTGGATGTCAGCGGAACAGCCCCGGGAAGGGACAGACCTCCAGTGGTTCGTCCGGCCGGTCTGCCCAGCTCCACCAGAGATGCCGACCGGCACACCGCCACAGTGCCCGGCAGGTCCGCCGACCATCGTCCTCCCGTTTGACGAGGACAAGGCCACCGGACTTCATGGGCTGGCTGCACTCGGGACAGGCCGGGGCGTCGTCGGTCATGCGGGGCAGCCTAACGAAGCGACCGCTTCGTCCCGAAGCAACTGCGGCGAGTGCCTGACCTCCAGCCGATGTACCTCTCACCTGCCGCGATGGTCCGCAGACGTCCGCGGTTGTCCGCCGCTGTTCGTCGGCGTTGTCACGTAGTTAGACACTCACCGCTGATGCGTCCTGGGGCTTGCGGAGGAGCAGCATCTGATCCGTAGCTCTAGAGAGAACGTTCGGTCACGGTCATACCGGCCGAAGTTGAGGTCGTGACGACCACTGCCGAACGGCGGCGGTTGCTGTGATTGCTGTACTTCGCTGCTGTACGCAGAATCACCCGCTTGGGATCTATGCAGCCTCAGCAGAGCTGGCCGTTTGTAGGGGAGGTCTTCCCTCATGACTTGCTCGCGATCATCCAAAGGACTGACTCAGCTGGGGAGTTCCCGGCCCTGACCGTGATCCACGATGACGAGGACGACTAGCTCGTGAGCGACGGCGCCCACGATCCCAACGGTACTGGTGCCTCGTCGGTCCTTCACCTCCAGCACGTCGTGGACCTGGACCCATCGCTTGCCCAGTTGGCCACCATGCCACCTGGATACGTCGCGTGGCGATCAACCGGCTCCGATGCTTGGGTCATTGCGGAATGGACCCACGCCGACGACTAGCACTGGATCGCCAAAGCTGCGTCCTAGCGCTTAGAAGTGGTCGATCCCCTTGTGTTTGTTGGTGCCCTTGAGCTGCGGATACGTCTGGGCAGCCGGGGTTAGCCGGGCGGTTCCTCCGTCCATTCACCGGAACGGCACATTCCGCAGGCCCGTCTCTCGTAAACGGACGGGGTGGTCTTGTATGGCGTCTTGCCCTGTCTGTGAAGGATGAGAGATTCTTCCCCGCCCGGCCGGAGAGGGTCCTACACTCGTCCCAAATTCCTACCGTCCGTGGATCCATTGGGGGCCTTGTGGCAGGTCCGCGTGCTGGCCAGTCGGGCCGCCGTCGTTTGCTGGGCATGGTATGGCGCCACTGGGCCGCACCAGGTCTCACCGCGGTCGGCTCGATCGCGGTCCTGCCACCGTCGATCAGCGCCCCCATGCTGGTCCTCGGATTCCTCGTGGCCGGGGCTGCATCATTCAGTGCGACGCGCCTTTCACGGGACGACGCCCTGCGATTGCAAGCGGCCCAGGCCGAATTGAGCGTCATCGGGGTTCTCCAGACGGTCTTTCCGGTGATCGAGAACTTCGAGGAAGAAGTGCCGGGCACCAGCAATTTGCGCGCCTGCGTGCTGACCTTTACGGATGAAGGGACGCTGCGGATCGCCTACGCCTTCGGCCCCTACTCACGCCTGGAGCAGGAGCTGCGCTGGCAGGAGGGTCAGGGCTTGGCCGGGAAGGCATGGCAGGAGAAGACCGTGGTGTCGGCGCCGGAGGACATGGGGTTGCCCACCGACCTCCTTGGGGATCCTGCCCTTTGGCAGCTCACCGACGATCAACGGCGGGCTATCGCAGGAAAATCCATGACCGCGACGGCTTTCCCTCTCATCGACGCGGTCGGTGCGGTGCGTGCGGTGCTCTTACTCGAAGATCGCAGGCCGCCGCTGACTTCCGATCTTCGCAGACCTGGAATCCGCGCCATCCTGGAGCAGCGTGTGGTGACCCCCATTCGCGACCAATTGGCCCTGACGGGCTTTTCCTTTCCCGAGGTATCTCGAACCACGGGGGTGTAGTGAACGACACGGCTATGGAACATGAGGACTACGCGGGCCGCGTGGAGCGGGAGATGGCCCGGCGTCTGGACCTGATCGGAGCGTCCTCGGACTCTGCCCTGTTGCGTTCTCGCTTTGGCGAATACAGCCATTTGCTGTCGCCGAAGCCGTCGGCGGCGAGCTACCGTAGGCGGAAGCGCCGCCGCACCGTCAAGCGTATGATTCATGCGGTCGTGCGTGGGCTGCTGGTTGCTGCCTTCGTGATTATCGCGGTGCTGGCCACATCGAGCTTCGGATCCTGGATCTGGATCGTTAGCCTGATCGCTGTGCTGTGCCTCAACGAACTGATTCGCGCCCGGTCCTGGCCGAAAGACGCCCTGGGATCGGATCGCGGGCGGCTCGTCGTCCTGGTCGGAGCAGGCGAGCACGCTGCGGAGTTCTTGAAACTGTGGGAGCCAGCCTCGACCGGGGCCGGGATCTCGGTGGTCGGTGCGTGTGTGCCTGCTACGCCTATCTCCGAAGCCGGCACGTGGGAAGATTTGAGAATTAGTGTGCTGGGCACCGTCGCCGACATCCGCCAAGTCATGACGGCCAGCGGTGCCGACACGGTGATCGTCATCCCCGACAGCGGTCTGTCCAGGTCCGCTCTGCATCAGCTGGTCTGGTCGCTAGAGGGCATCGATGCTGATCTGTTTCTCTCCCAAAGCATCGTGGATCTGGGCACGGGCCGACAGTCGTCGGCATCGGTTGCCGGACTGGCATTGATCAAAGTAGGCCGTCACAAGAGGCAGGGCCTTCAGCACAGTTTGCGGGCGATCACTGATCGCGTGTTCGCCGCTGCGCTGCTGTTCCTCTTCCTGCCGATGCTTTTGTTCATCAGCCTGCTTATCCGGATTACGAGTCGTGGCCCCGTGCTGTTCCGCCAAAACAGGGTGGGTCGTGACGGGAAGCCGTTCACCATGTATAAATTCCGCACCATGAACGTTGAGGCGGCAAAGTTCGAAGCGGAGTTGTCCCAGCTGAACTACAGCGGCGACGGTCCCCTGTTCAAAATGCGCCGCGACCCGCGCATCACGTCGGTGGGAAGAGTGTTGCGACGCTACTCGCTAGACGAACTCCCTCAAATGATCAATGTGCTGATCGGTGACATGTCCCTAGTCGGGCCCCGCCCGCCCTTGCCGGAGGAAGCCGCTCATTACGGCCCGGATGAACGTCGGCGCCTCCTGGTCAAGCCCGGACTCACCGGGCTGTGGCAAATCAGCGGACGATCCGATCTCAGCTGGGAGGAATCGGTGCGCCTGGACCTCGCGTACGTCGACAACTGGTCCATCAGCCTGGATGTGGTGATCTTGTTTCGCACGGTCTCGGCAGTCTTGCGTGGATCCGGGGCCTACTGAAGTGCAGGCAGGCCGCCGACACCTCAATCCGCGACATCGCCCGCGCTCATTACGGCCTGGAAGTTTCCTCGACACCGGCCCATGCGAATGGCACCGGACTGCGCATAGGTCGGTGGAGTCTCAATGGGCGAGGCAAGACATGTCTTCTTGCCCTGGGTCTTGCCGGGGATCTTGGTGAGCTGGGTTTTTGCTGGTCAGGGGCGGTGGGGTCGGGCGTCTGGTGGTCGTCACTGGTCGTCATTGGCCACTGTCGAGCAACCTCGGACGGCCCAGGGACGGCCCAGCTTCGCCCCCACTCGACTGACGGCCGGCACCCCCGATACACCCCGTCTGAACCTCAGCCGACGACAGTCAGCCACGACGGCGGGTGCGCCGACCGACCACGTACGCGTATGCCTCGATGCACCCCCACCGGCCTTAGCCACGCTGCCAATGCCGTCGACCAGAGCGGGCCACGACGGCCGGGCCGATACAACGACGCCGGAGCTATCAGCTTGGGAAGCTGAGGTGATCCGGGACTTGCCGGGGGACTGACCTGGGACGGAAGGGCGTTGACGCCTGGTGGCGTGTTCCTCGGTTCCCCGTTGTCCCCCGCGGCTCCCCGTGCGATCTGGCACGCGTCTGGCACGACCTCTTCGTCCTGAATAAGGTCGGAGTGTGGTCCGTGCCTGAACTTTTTGACGATTGCACAGGTCAGGGCGTCGGTATCGAGCGGCCTCCGTGGGTGCTTGAGAGACATTGGGAGAAGATCTTCTCCTAGATTTCTCCCAAGTCCCTTCGCAGTCACGGCCAGCTCGAGGCATCGGCAGATTTACAGACTGCGGACCAACTATGCCGCGGACTGTAGTTTTGCGCTTCGGGGCACTACGGCCCCAGAGACACTCGCGGTCCGTGTTCAGAGGCGGCAACCGTCAGATTTTCAGCTCTGAACGACTCGGTCCTGCCCATCGAACCAGGTAGGCATCAGTCCCGGCGACTTAAGGACATAGGGCATCGATGCCACGTTTCAATAGAATTGCTGCCAGCACTGGAGAATAATGAGGATCGAGTCCCGTATGGCCTACGATTTCAACTATCGTCGCGAAATCTAGAAACTTTTCTTGCTTCGTCGAGTCGGTAAAGCCGCGACTTCTCAGCTCCCGACATACTGTGCGACGATTTCGATCTAGCCAAGTGGAAGCCCAGGTTCGACCTCGCTCGATTGCAGCTTGCAACTCCCTACCGGATATGTATTCGTCGGAACCATATACGAGCTCATCGAGCTTCGCGAAAAGCTGATCTTCCGTGAGATTCTGCAAGTCGGTCGTCATTCCTGTTCCTCCTGCGCTCGTCGGCATGCCTCTGCATACACGCTCGCCAGATAGATGGCTAATCCGTACGCTACCTCGCGATCTTCAGCCGCTAGCTCAGAAATTCGAGGAGATTTCCAGATCCAATCAATGAGGTCGTAATATCGCACTGAGTGTTGAGGATCCTCTAGGGCTTCCTTTCCGCTACCCTGAATATTCAGCCTTTCGACATATCGCGAAGTGTACTCGCAAATATCATCCCCTTGATTAAAAGAGATCGCCTCGGCGTAATCCGCGAAGTGGTATCCCGGAGAGGTTCGGGAGCGCAAAAAATTCAGACCCGCATCCACTTTCCCCATCACCAGAAAGGCATCTCCGAACTGGGCCAAATCGATGGCTTTCAATGCCCTGCCCTTGACGGCAATAAATCGGCTTTTCGCGAGAAAGCGGAGAGCGTCCCAAGCGCTGTCAGGTATGAAGTGTTTGTGGGAAGAGAGGGTAATCAAGAAATTTCGCCGGTCTGGATTAGGAATCTTTGCTGACCGCCGGAACTTTCCAGCCAGAGCCTCAAGTCTCTCATCGAAATTGGGATTTGCAGCCGAGAGGCGCGCATGCGATCCGACGTCGACGGCCTGAAGAGTGGTGAGAGCCCACACGGCGCCCGCAGAATCGACCCAGTCATACGCCTCGTACGGCTCGTGGATAGTCTTGATTAGCTCTACGGCCAGTGCATCTGCGGCGATCTCACGGTTAGCGGTGGTCAGTCCATGTTGGGCTACCCACGCGGCGAGCTCTGGTGCTGTATCAACCTCATCGAGCAGCTTATGTGAGAGTTCATGAGCCACAATAAAAGAGTGGGCAGGGAATCCATGGGGCAATCCAAACAAACCCTTTTTATTGGCACTCCTCGACATCAAATAAGCTCCGCCGTTTGTAAAGTTTTCCTGGGCCATCGCGAAGCGGACCAAGGCGCCTATTATTTCATCCGTCGAGGCATAGTTTCCGGTGAGTCGGAGTTGGGCAATGTGATGATACTCTTCGAAAAAATCCTCAGTCAGCATCCACGAGAAGAACTCTACGAAAAGGAGGAGGCGCTCAGAATACTTTACCGAAATGCTGCCGTCCGCCATTGAAGTTACTCCGGCGTGCGGACCGCCGCTCAGGTGGTAGGTGAGATGTGCGGAACGATCGATATCCACTCCGAAGGTGACCCGCGCCGTATCGTGACTGGCCTGTAGCATCAAATTGAGTAGCCGAGATCGCCTATCGCTGAGAGTTGGCAATGTCTTGAGTAGGTAATTGATCGCAGGCTTCAGGAGAGAAGGAATCCTGCTTTCCGGATGAGAAGTATTCCGCTCCACCTCTCTAAGTTCTCCAGAAAGGAGAGAGCGCCCTCTCGTGCCAGCCTCAGTAGGGGTCGCCAATTGGGAGCGGTAGGCGTGGACAATTGCTGCCTCTGCTTTCAGCCTGTCCAAAGTGCTCATCGATTTACGCGGCAAAGCAATCACCTAGCTTTCGCGGTGAGTTGCAAAAATCCCTCGAAGCGGCGTCTTGAGAAACTCGCGACCTTGTGACAGGCGAGGCGATTCATGCCTTCGCAGCTGAGTAATTGGTACTTCCATCCCCTACTTGTTAGGTTTCCACGCATCCATTAGTGCTGCAACTGGCTGGAGTAGTAGCCAGTGCCTCGGCAGAGTCGTTTGGCAGCCGTTCGCTGGCTGACGGACGAGCCGGCCCTGCCACCGAGGCATAGAGCAGCGGCAGCGAGGTTGCGGCATAGCTCATAGCGCGCGAGAGGACGCCAGCTTGCAGAGGGGGAGCCTGACACGATCGTGTGTCACCCGATCATCTAGTCAGTTAGCAGCGATGACGTAGGCAGCCAACGGGTGGGGCTTGCCAACATCGGCGGCAGCCCTCCGCAGCCTTAA
>NZ_BBYG01000022.1 GCF_001184025.1 Streptomyces maremycinicus | reverse complement strand
CCCCCCCGCGATCCACGGTGCGGGAGCGGCAGACGTATCGGCGGGACAGCGTGGGTGGGCGAGTATGTCCGAAAGTGGATCGGTCAGCCGGAACCGGTGCTCGTACGAGCGTGTGACGAGGTTCTTCGGTCCACGTCCGGTGCCGGGTCGGCCGGCTCGGGCAACCCGGCGGAACCGGCTCCGGCTCCGGCTCCGGCTCCGGCTCCGGCTCCCGGCAACGGGTATTCGGGGGCCGACTCGGTGCTCTCACCGAGGAAGCCGCCCGACTGGTGCTGCCACAGCTTGGCGTAGGCGCCGTTCGTCGTGAGCAGCTCCTCGTGCGTGCCCTGCTCGACGACGCTGCCGCGGTCGAGGACGACGAGACGGTCCATACCGGCGACGGTGCTCAGACGGTGGGCGACCACGAGGGCCGTACGTCCCTCCATCAGGCGCCACAGGGCGTCCTGGACGAGGATTTCGCTCTCCGAGTCCAGCGCGCTGGTGGCCTCGTCGAGCAGCAGGATCGGGGCGTCGCGCAGGATGGCCCTGGCAAGGGCGACGCGCTGACGCTGACCGCCGGACAGTTTCACTCCCCGCTCCCCCACCAGAGTGGCGAACCCGTCGGGCAGTTGGTCGACGAACTCCGTGACGTGCGCGGCCGCGGCCGCGGCGTGGATCTCCTTGTCGGTTGCGCCGGGCCGGGCGAACGCGATGTTGTCCCGGAGGCTGCGGTGGAACATGGCGGGTTCCTGCGGGACGTAGGCGATGAGTGAACGCAGGTCGGTCTGGCGCAACCCGCTGATGTCCTGACCACCGATCAGGATCCGTCCGCCCTCGATGTCCGACATGCGCAACAGGAGCCGGGTGAGCGTGGTCTTGCCTCCGCCGGACCTGCCGACCAGACCGATCCGTGCGCCTGCGGGCACTTCGAGGTCGAGCGCCTGGAAAATCGGCTTCGCCCCCGCATGGGCGAAGGTCACCGTCTCGAAGCGGATGCCTGTGTCCCGCGGTGCGAGCGGCTCCGGGTGCGTCGGGTCGAGCACGGTGGGCGGATCCAGCAGCAGCTCCGTGAACTGTGCGGCCTCGGTCATCGAGCTCTCGAGACGTCGATAGATCTGGTTGAACTCGAACATGATCTGGGTAGCGTTGGAGTAGTAGGTGAAAGCGACGACGACCTCCTCGACTCCCCGGCCCGGGCCACCGAAGGCGATGGCGACCAACAGGCCCAGCACGTTGGTCAGTACGGACATGGGGGCGATCAGGGTGTCGACGCGCAGGTTGCCGTAGTCCCACGACCGCAGCGTCAGGCGCCGGGAATCGGCGACACGGCTGCGGTGTTCGTCCGCCTCCCGTTCCTCGGCCGCGAACGCCCGGATGGTCTCCATGTTCATGAGGCTGTCGGCGACGTGACCGGAGACCCGGGCGTACGCCGCCTCACGGTCGTTGACGAGCCGTTGCCGACGACGGATGAGCGGTGTCGCGGCCAGCACCGTCAGCGCGATCATCACCAGCAGGCCGACGACGAGCATCGGTTCGTAGCTCCACAGCACCACGGCACCGAACACCAGGGGGACGAGGCTGCCCACGATCCGGTACGTCACCGTGTCCACGAAGTCCTCGAAGCGCTTGCCGAAGCTCAGCACCCGTTTGGTCAGCGAGCCGGCGAAGTTGTCGTGGAAGAACGCCGCGTCCTTGGCGAGCAGTTCGTCCATGCCGCTCACGTACAGGTGTTCCATTCCGAGGGCGTCCACGCGGTTCAGGCAGTGCTGTCCGACCCGCCACACGGCTTCGGCGAGCAGCAGCGTCAGGCCGAAACCCAGCACGTACGGCAGCGCCGAGCCGAGGGTGAGACCGTTGTCGTCGGCGGCCTGTCCTGCCAGTTTGGCGATCAGCAGGGGGGCTACGTAGCGGGTGCCGATGTTGCCGACGGCGGGCAACAGCAGGGCGGGCAGGGCCAGCCGTCGTAGTCGCAACAGTTCCCGGCCGTAGCGGCGCAGTGCCAGAACGATGGCACTCCTGCCCGGCGTCGGCCCTCGCGTATCTGTGGTCCCCATCACACTCCCAGTGGTTCGGAAGTCGGAAGTGTCCCGTTCTAGGAGTCCCTCAGTCCAGGCAATTAACGCGGACCGGCGATAACCGGACATCAGGGTGTTCGGCTGTCCGGCGGACGTGTCCTCGGGGTCACGGAGGGAGAGGGACCGGTCGGCCCGGAGGCTCGCCCTGCTGGAAAAGGTTTTGACGTCTGGTCCGCTGTTCGCCGAAGGTGAGCCGGACGTTCGAAGCGGGTGGGTTCGAACCGCCGTGCCGACGGCGGCCGCCTCGCGGTGAGGGAGTTGCGCATGATTGTCGTGTCGGCCGCTTCGGGGGCTCTCGGCCGGCTGGTCGTCGACCGGCTGCTGGACCGGCGCCCCGCCGGCCGTGTCACAGCCGCGGTGCGCGATCCCGGCAAGGCCGCGGATCTCGCCGCCCGCGGGGTGACGGTCCGTCCGGGTGACTACGACGCGCCGAAGACGCTGCGCACCGCGTTCGAGGGGGCCGACCGGCTGCTGCTGATCTCCTCCCCGGAGTTGGACCCCGGTCGGCGTGCCGCCCAGCACCGAGCGGCCATCGACGCGGCCCGCGATGCCGGGGTCGGCGCGATCGTCTACACCAGCTTCCTGGGGGCCGGCACCCAGGCTGACGGGGTCACCGCCGCTCACCACGCCACCGAGCGCCACCTGGCGGCCAGCGGGCTGCCCCACACGGTGCTGCGCCACCCCTTCTACAGCGAGGCGTTCCTCAACCCAGGTCTGCGCGACGCCGTCGCCTCGGGCGAGCTGGCCGACGGCACCGGCGGACGCGGCATCAACACCGCCCTGCGCCGCGACCTCGCCGAGGCCGCTGTCCGGGTGCTGACCGAGGACGACCACCTCGGCCGTGCCTACGACTTCACCGGCGCCCTGTGGACCTACGAGGATCTCGCCGACGCGCTCAGCCGTCTCGGCGGCAGGCCCGTCATACGCCGGGACCGGGCCGACCGCGCGCCCGGCGCCCAGGGCTGGCTGGAGGAACAGGTCCGGAGCGGCGCTCTGGAGCAGCAGACCGGCGATCTGCCGCAGGTCCTCGGCCGCCCGGCCACCACCCTCGACGAGGCCGTCGCCGCCGTTCTCGCCCCGCACCCCTCGCCTGCCCCACGGACATGAGCGTCGGCTTGGTGCCGGCGTGTGTGCAGGCGGGCCGAGATCCGGCTCGCCGGCGGAGCAACGCTCCGGCTGCCGGGTAAGGTACCGGTTTGCCGTCCCGGGAAGGCCCGAGCGGGCGTTGAGGACTGGGCGAAGTCGCCGCCGGAGCCGGTCCGTCGGTCTCAGGCTTGGTCAGCGTGGCCCCCGGATGCTGTCGATGATGCGGGTCCAGTTGTCGCCGCCGTGTCCCTTCTCGATCGCGCGCCGGTAGTGGGCCTGCACGGCCAAGGGCAGCGCCAGGTCGAGGCCGAGTGATGTGCTGGTCTCGACGATGTGGTCGGCCGTCGCCCCCATCATGGTCACCGTGCTGAGGTCGCCGGGGTGCTCTCCGGCGTCCAGCGCGGCTCCGGGGGTCGCCTCGCCGGCCCTGAGAATGGCGCCGATCGCGTCGGCGGAGGAGAGCAGCTCCGGCAGTGTTTCCCGGGCCTTCATTCCTGCGGTGCCCAGCATCGCGGTGGCGTGCATCAGGGCGGACAAGGTGGTGAGGAACACGGCGAGTTGGGCTTGGTACATCATCTGGGCGAGGCCCGGATCCTCACCCAGATACCTCGGTGTGCCGAGCGGCGCCAGCACCGCCCGATGCTTCTCCCACACCTTGTCGGGGCCGCTGTAGTAGACGTGGGCCGCTTCCGTGCCGACCATCGGCGCCGGGACCATGACACCGCCCGCGAGGAAGGCCGCGCCGTGTCCCGCCGCCCACGTCGCCGCCTGGCGGGTGCGGTCCGGCGTGTCCGAGCTCAGGTTGACCAGCGTTCGGCCGGCGAGTGATGCGGTGGCGCTGTCGAGGATGTCGTACATCGCCTGATAGTCGGTGAGGCTGAGGATCACGAGATCACTCGCTTCGACGGCTTCGCCGGGGGTGGCGGCGAGCCTTGCTCCGTCGGCGACGACGCTTTCGGCCCGGGCCGCAGTGCGGTTCCAGACGGTGACCGGGTGGTCGGCGGCGAGGAGGGTGCGGGTCATCGCCTGGCCCATCGGACCGAGCCCGATCACGGTGACGGAGCTGTCCTGCGTGGTGGTGTGGTTCTGTCGTTCGTTCACCCCTCCATGCTCGGAGAGCACCACTATTCTCGGAAGTACCCACTATTTTCTGCGGTACTTACCTTTCAGTAAGGGGGGTTGACCATGGCCAAGGCACCGAGACACGGGCCCTACATCTGCGGCATCGACGCTGCGCTCGACGTGGTGAGCGGCAAGTGGAAGGGGCTGATCTTATGGGAACTGGACGCACATGGCGTGCGCCGCTTCGCCGAACTTCGTCGCGGTCTGCCGGGAGTCAGCGAGAAGATGCTCACGCAGCACCTGCGTGAGATGGAGGAGGACAATCTCGTACACCGAGAGGTCTTCGCCGAGGTGCCGCCACGCGTGGAGTACTCCCTGACCGAACACGGGCACACGCTCAATCAAGCGCTCGCGCCGCTCGGCGCCTGGGGCAGCGACCGGATGCGTCGCGAAGGCTTCGAAGTGGTCGAAGCAGCCGAGACGTCACACAGCTAGGTTCTGTCTCTTTGGTCGGCGTCGGGTCCATATGAGGTTTGCCCTGTCAGAGAGCCTCAGCCGCTGCCTCAACGTGCCGATCACCGGCACACTCGCCTCGCCCAACCCGCAGGCAGCACTGCACCTTGACTCGCATCGATGTGGCGGCCGTTTGCGCGTCGGCCGGTATCGACGGCACTTCCGTACCCGACCGTCCCAGGCTCCGTCCGCCGCCGACGTGCAGCGGTCCGCGGTGGTCGTCGAACACGGATAACGATGATGGCCAGGGGTCGTGCATGGCCGTCCGCCAGATGGATGTTGGTATTCGGTCCCCCGCGGGAGCGCCCTCCTGCCGGGCCCGGTCGTCGGCAGCAGCGTCATGACCTCGACCGCGGCTCTTGTGCCAGGCGAGACGGTGGTGTCCGAGTAGACAGGTGGACGTTGGGCTCCGGGCTTCCGCTTCCTGACGACGCAGGAGTCGTTTGACACAAGGGCGGGTCCTGCGCTTCGCCAGGCGCGCTGGGGCATCGGTTGTATGGGGTGGTGCCGCGGCATGCCAGCTGGAGCGCGCCGCCATCGGATGGCGACGAAGTACCCCACGCCCGGCCGCTCAGCCACCCAGCTTGGGCTCAAAGGGCGGAGTGTCAGCGGGTGTCAGGTCAGGGCGAGGGCGGTGCCAGCGGGCAGGGTGCCGCCAGCGTCCGAGGCTGTCACGGGCGACGTCGACACCGACTTCCACGACCAGCTCGGGGCGTACGAGGGTGACGTGCAGAGGCTCACGGACGCCCCATCCGGCGGAGAACGTCCGGCCGGCCCACGGGTGGTCGTTCCCGGCGAGGGTGAGGAGCCCGGCGACCGTCCGGCCCGCGGTCTGCGGGAGGATCATGCTGCGCCCGACGTAGCGCAGGCGCCCGTCGGGGCCGTGTCACGGCTCTCGTTCTGACGTTTTAAGAATCTCCGCTACCTGCTTTTTGATCGCCTCAAGCGGTTCGTCGTGAGCTTTTTCGCGTTCGTAATGAAGATGCCTGCTGTGCGGCTGATCGTATGCTTCGGGGTGCAGGTAAGTCCCCTTTTCCTCCTCAGGCTTCTCTTCTTCTGGCGCGATTCTGTTCCTGGTGGCGTGCGGATCCCGGCGAATTCCCGTGACTTGCCAGGAGACTTTGACGTTAGGCTTGTCAGTCTTTACAGTGAATCGGTTATGATGAACCTCTTCGGAGACGATAGCCTGTGCGAACTGCCCAAGGACCGTCAGGTGGTAATTGAAGTCTTGATTAAGAGCTTCAAAATACTCGGGAAGCACCGCTACCGCTTCGCAGTTTTGGTCCGTCTCAACGCTGCCGGCGTAAATGTTGAGCATGTCAGGCGACTCGACGAAAGAGTGCAGCAAATACTTGTTCTCCGGGTCCAGCGGGTGATCAATCTTGAATCCCCCGCTACCTTTCGTCAACTGCCCAGTCACCGACACCTTGCCGCTGAACACTCCAGCGCTACCTTCAGTGCTTCGCCCCCAGACGCCAAAGGCCGCCGGCCCAGTGTCGGCTGCACCGTACACCCCGGTGTTGTTGGCTCCGTAACCTTGTCCAACCACTCCGCACGGGATGGTGCTGGATCGGTAAGTCGTACCTAGGACGCCGTAGTGACCGCTGGTGAATCCGGCTATCGCTATCTGTCCGGACCCTACCAGGCCGTACGCGGGGGATCCGCTCCCTGGGGACGTGGTTGCGTTAGTGAAGTTGTTGACCCCAAAGGTCGCGTTGGTCGAACTCGAGTCGAGCCCAGTCTGACTGCTCCCAGCGTTTTGAGTAGCGCCGTAAAACATCGCGCCTACCGCCATCTTGACCATCTCCCATTTCAAGTGGTCTTTGCATGGCATGCCCAGCCCCTTATTCCAGTGCACTACGAGGTGGCGGCCCTGGCAACTTGGAGAGTAGCTGTTCAGCAGGGTCGAGTCGGTCGATCCGCCCGTTGTTCGGGCCCGGGTGGAAGAAGCCGAGCATGTCGTCGACGTGGGCGAGCAACCAGCAGCCCAACCCGCCCCGCAGGATCAGCATCCCGGCCACGTGATGACCTCGCGCCACTCCCACCAAGCCTTTGACAAGCGGAAGGAGATGACGGTGTACGCCGTCGTCCTTCACCACCGTCAGCCCGCCCACCTCTTCCCCTTGCGTTCCCTGAGCTACAAGGAGGCGGAGAAGGGCGAGAGGGTGATCCTGGGGCCCATGGGTGACTTCCCCACTCGTGAGTGGAGGATCGAGCCAGCTCCGCAGCAGCCGTACCCGGCGCCCTACTTCATCCGCGTTCCGACAAGGAGCTGCATGTGGTGGTGCCGCCGAAGAAGATCTCCCCGCCTGAGCTCGAGCTGGCGCCTATCAACTTCGACCTTGCCGGTGCCTGGGTGTTCCTGCCCGTCAAGGCGGATTAGCGGCGTGACATCCGGGTGAGGACACCGTCCCCATGCGCATGGCGTTCAGCGTCGTGAAGCACGCCGGTACTGACTCTACGCCTGCGGACGCACGTTGGGTTTCGATCGCTGACAGCCGCTATCGCCTGGCCCAGATGAGGATCGCGGCGAGGTGGAGTGCGGCCTGATAGGCGATGGCGAGCTTGTCCGTTCGCATCGCCAGGCCGCGCCACTGCTTGAGCCGGCTGATGCATCGCTCGACCGCGTTGCGCTGCTTGTACGCCTCCGCATCGAAGGACGGCGGTCGGCCGCCGGCACTGCCTCGCCGCAGACGGTGGCCGATCTGGTCGGACGGCTGGACGATGACAGCGTGGATACCGCGTTGACGGAGGTGACTACGGATCGCGCGGGACGAGTACGCGCGATCCGCGAGGACGGCATCAGGTCGGGTCCTGGGTCTTCCGGGTCCGCTGCGCGGAACACGGATGGCGGCCATAACGGTCTCGAAAGCTGGGGCGTCGCCTGCCTGGCCTGCGGTGACGCGGAGGGCCAGGGGCCGTGCACGGCTGTCGCTGGCGAGGTGGACCTTGGTGCTCAGGCCGCCACGGGAGCGTCCGAGCGCGTGGTCGTCGGGTTCGGCCGAGCCTGGAGCCCCCTTTTCCTGGCTCCGGCGGAATGCTGGTGAGCCCTGCACACGGTGGAGTCCACGGACACAGTCCAGCCGATGTCGTCCGCTCCCTCAGCTCCTGCCAGCACCGCGCCAAGGATGCGTTCCCAGGTTCCATCGACGGCCCACCTGATCAGCCGTTTATGGGCGGTCTGGAACGAGCGGAGCTCGTCGGGCAGGTCCCGCCAGGGTGAGCCGGTTCGGTACTTCCACGCGATGGCTTCCAAGGTGCGGCGGTGATCGGCCCATCGCCGACCGCGGACCGGATCGGCCGGCATCAGCGGCTCGATCCGGTCCCACATCGCATCAGTGATCACTAACCGGACGGACACATCCGATCAACTGACCAACCATCCAAAGAGACACGCTCTAGGCCCACCAGCCACCAGCCACCAGGCCAAGCGTCAACAGCGTCCTCCTCGCAGCGTCTGTCCGGCCCGGCTGCATGGTGTCCTGCGGAGCGGAACCGCCGGCGTGGTCGGTCCGAGCTCAAGAGCGTGGTCGGAGCCAGTGACGCGCGGCGCCTGGCCCGACCCACCCCCGTCCGTCCGACCAGCGCTCAGATACCTTCCGTTGCACCGCCGTACCGGCCCCCGCCACGTCCGACCAGCCATGCCGCTCAACAGCGGATCGGATCAGGTCGACTCGCGGACCACGAGTTCGTTCGGCATGATCACCGGGTCCGTGGAACCCCCTTCGATGAGGCGAAGGAGCAGGTGGACCGCGGCGGTTGCCTGGTCGGCCATCGGGCTGCGCACCGAGGTGAGTGCGGGACTGGTGTAGGACGCGGCCTCGATGTCGTCGAAACCGACGACGGCCACGTCGTCCGGGACGCGTCGCCCCGCTTGGTGAAGGGTGCGCAGAGCTCCGATCGCCATCAGGTCGTTGGAGGCGAACACGGCGTCGAGGTCAGGATCGTCCTCCAGGAGCTGGCGCATCGCTTCGGCGCCGGAGGCTCTGGTGAAGTCGCCCAGCGCCACGATGGAGCGTCGGCCGGTGTCGCGCAGTGTCCGACGGTAGCCGTCGAGACGCTCGCGCGCCTCGTGGAGGTCGAGCGGTCCGGTGATGGTGGCGATCCGGCGTCGGCCCCGCTCCAGAAGATGACTCACGGCGAGGGTCGCTCCGCCGGCGTTGTCCAGAGCCACGTACGGCACGTCCTGCGCCGACGTGCGGTTGAAGGAGACCACCGGCAGACCCTGCCTGGCCAGCGCGGCCGGCAGCGGATCCGTGCCGTGCAGGGCTACGAGCATCACCCCGTCCACCTGCCCGCCGGCGACGTACTGTTCCACCCTGGTCCGGCTCTCGTCCGATTCGGCGAGCATCAGCACCAACCGCTTTCCCGCCGCCTCGAGTTCCCTGCTGACGGCGCGGACCACGGAGGAGAAGAGAGGGTCGTCGGAGACGACCCCCTGGGGCGGGTCGCAGACGACGACCGCCAGGGTGTCCGTGCGGCGGGTGACGAGGTTACGGGCGGCTCCGTTGGGCACGTAGCCCAGTTCGTGCACCGCACGCATGACGACATCGCGGATCTGCGGGGCAACCGTCGTCTCGCCGTTGATGACACGGGACACGCTCGATTTGGAGACACCTGCCCGGGCCGCGACCACTTCGAGGGTAGGCCGTTTCATCCCCGTCCCTCCCTCTTGCCGCCGCTCGGGACGGGCCTCAGGGAGCGTTTTCTCATCAGGGCGACCTCCGGCTGCGCGTCAGGGCGATGCATGCAGCGTATCCGCAGGCCGGGCGGCGTGGTCGCGCTCCCGACGCGCGCTCGCTCTCCCGCCGCCGGGCAGAACCGTCCGGCCTGAACCGTCGATCATGAGAAAACGCTCCCTCACCGTTACGTCCACGCTTCGGCGCTGTTTTTTCAAGGTGAACAAGCCTATTGACACTCTTCGGCGGTCCCCCCATTCTCCTTCGAGGGAGCGCTCCCTCACCCTCACCCCCACTTGAGGAGTCGCCCGTGCCAACGCTGCTGCGCCGCTTCGGCCTCCTTTTCGCCGTGGCGGCCTCACTGCTCGCCTTCATCGCTCTGCCCGCTCCGTCCGCTCAGGCAGCGGAAGTCCTGCTCTCCCAGGGCAGGACCGCCACCGCTTCGAGCACCGAGGGAGTCTTCGGTGCCCGGAACGCCGTCGACGGCGACCCCGGCACCCGGTGGTCCAGTGCCTTCGCCGATCCGCAATGGATCCAGATCGACCTCGGGGCCAGGGCCGACATCAGCCGGATCGCGCTCACCTGGGAAGCCGCCTACGCCACATCGTTCAGGATCGAGGTGTCGGACGACGCCCAGGCGTGGACGGTCCTCCACCAGACGGCCACGGGCGTCGGCGGCGCTCAGAGCCTGCCCGTCTCCGGCGCGGGCCGCTACGTGCGGATGTACGGCACCCAGCGCGCCACCGGCTACGGCTACTCGCTGTGGGAATTCCAGGTGTACGGCACCGGCGGTTCCGGCGGGGACACCAGCAGGCTGCTGTCCTACGGCAGGACGGGCGCGGCGTCCTCGTCGCAGACCGACCAGAACTGCTGGGAGTGCACTCCGGCCAGGGCTTTCGACCGCGATCCGGCTTCCCGCTGGGCGACGAGTTCCACCACGGGATGGACCGATCCGGGCTGGATCTCCGTCGATCTCGGCGCGACGGCACAGATCGACAAGGTCGTCCTCCAGTGGGATCCCGCCTACGCCAAGTCCTTCCAGATCCAGGTCTCGCCGAACGGAGCCGACTGGACGCCGATCTACTCGACGACGTCCGGCACGGGCTTCAAGCAGACGCTGAACGTCTCCGGCACGGGCCGCTACGTGCGGATGTACGGCACCGAGCGCGCCACCCCTTACGGCTACTCGCTGTGGGAGTTCCAGGTGTACGGCACCGGAGGCGATCCCCTGCCGGCACCGCCGCTGCCGAGTGATCCGGCGAACCCGCCGCGGCTGGTGTGGAGCGACGAGTTCGACGGCGCCGCCGGCGGCAAGCCCGACCCCTCGAAGTGGCGGGCCGATCCGGGCACGGGGCCGAACAACGAGCTGGAGTACTACACCGATCACCGCAACGCCGCGCTGGACGGCTCCGGGCACCTGGTGATGGAAGCACGCAAGGAGGTCACTGCCGGTTCGTCGTGTCCGCGCGATCCGCTGAGCGGCAGCACCACTTGCCAGTACACCTCGGCGCGGATGAACACCGGGGCGACGTTCCAGTTCACCTACGGGCGGGTCGAGGCGCGTATCAAGGTACCCAAGGGCAACGGGCTGTGGCCCGCGTTCTGGATGATGGGCGCCGACTTCCTGACGGGCCGTCCGTGGCCGTACAACGGCGAGGTCGACATCATGGAAGTCCTCGGCAAGGACGTGAAGACCTCCTACTCGACCGTCCACGCCCCCGCGTACAACGGCGGTGGCGGAATCGGCGCTCCCTACACGCTGCCCGGGAACGCCGACTTCTCCGACGACTTCCACACCTGGGCCGCCGACTGGAACAGCAAGGGCATCACGTACAGCCTGGACGGCCGGACCGTGTTCTCCCTCGACAAGGACCAGGTGGAGCGGACCCGCGGCCCGTGGATCTTCGACCATCCGCACTACATGATCCTCAACCTGGCGGTCGGCGGGGACTGGCCGGCTCCGCCGGACGCCGGCACACCGTTCCCCTCAAGGATGCTCGTCGACTACGTGCGGATCTTCCGGTAGGCGTCCACCGGCATCCACCCTCCCCCGGGCGCTCCGTCCCGCCCCCTCGGAGCGCCCGGGGAACGTGCCTCGCACGCCCGAGGCGCGTTCCCCAGCGAAGTTCCTGCTCTCCGGGAGCAGCCTTTCCCGGACCCGACGCACGTGAGGAAGTGAGATGCGCAGATATCCCGTCCCTCTCTACACCCTGTTAATAGGCACTCTCGCGGTCGTACTGGCCGCCGCCCTGAGCCTGACCGTGTCGGCCCCGTCGGCGCGGGCCGCCACCGGCACCGTCCAGGCCGAGTCCTACGCGGCCCAGTCCGGCGTCGTGCTGGAGGCCACCGCGGACGCCGGCGGCGGACAGAACGCGGCGTACCTCGCCAACGGCGACTGGATGCGCTTCGACAACGTCGACCTCGGCGCCGCCGGCCGCCTGACGGTCTCGGCCCGGATCGCTTCCGCCGTCGGCTCGGGCACGGTGGAGTTGCGCACCGCGAGCCTGACCGGTCCGCTGCTCGCGGTCGTGCAGACCTCGCCGACCGGCGGCTGGCAGACCTGGGCGACCCGGGCCACCGATGTCACCGCCCATCCCACCGGCTCGCAGACGGTGTTCGCCGTGTTGCGCAGCTCCGCACCTGAGGACTTCGTCAATATCAACTGGTTCTCCTTCGTCGGTGAAGGAGACGGCCCGGCGCCCGGCTGGATACCCGTCGACCAGAACAAGTGGAACGCCCAGCTGGCACAGTTCCGTGCGATGACGCCGGCCGCGGTGCCCGCCGGCGTGGTCCGGGTCCCGGAGTTCAACGCCACCTGCACCTACAGTCACTCCAAGCCCGACGACCCCATCGTCCTGCCGGGACTTCCCGGCGCGTCCCACATGCACAGCTTCTTCGGCAACAAGAGCACCGACGCGTTCTCCACCACCGAGTCCCTGCTGGCCAGCACACCGACCAGCTGCACTCCCGCCAAGGATCTCTCGGCCTACTGGATTCCCACCCTGTACGAGGGCGACAGGGCCATCGAACCCGAGGGCATGATCGTCTACTACGGATCCCGGATCGACCAGCCGTCCGCGACCGTCCCCTTCCCGCAGGGGTTCCGCATGATCGCGGGTAACGCGAAAGCGCAGACGCCCACCCCGGCGGGGTCGACCGGCCAGTTCTGGTGCTCCGGTGAGGGCGGCGAGATCGGCCGCAGCGCCGACGGCAACTGGCCGGTCTGTGCCCCGAAGGCCCACCTCACCCACCAACTCGTCTTCCCCGACTGCTGGGACGGCAAGAACCTTGACAGCCCCGACCACAAGTCGCACGTCGCGTACACGTACGACGGCAAGTGCAGCGGCGCCTACCCGGTCGCCATCCCCAACGTCTCCTTCGTCTTCAGCTACCCGACCAGCGGCACTGCCGCAGGATTCCGGCTGGCTTCGGGCATGGCGTCGTCCATCCACGGCGACTTCTTCAACGCCTGGGACAACGCTGCTCAAGGGCAGCGTGTGAAGGACTGCATCACCCAGAAGGCCAAGTGCAACTCCGCCGGTACCTTCTGATCCTGCGGTCGGTATGCGCCTTGGCCCTGGCGCTGCTGGCTGTCGGCTGCACCGTGCAGCCGACAGCCGGCACGCCGCCGCCGACGGCCTTCAACGCCACCGACACCGCCTGGATCCAGTTGATGATCCCCATGGACGAGCGTGCGCAGCTGCTGACCGATCTGGCCCCCTCACGCCGGGGAGACCCGGCCGTGGCGGCGCTGGCAGCCGAGACCGCACGGCGGCTGCGTGAGGACCTGGTCCGTCTGCGCGCTCTGCTGAAGCGCTCCGAAGTCCCCGACACCCGCCCCCACGAGGGGCACGACATGCCCGGCATGGTCAGCCTCGACACCCTCGCGAAGGCGGGCAGCACGACCGGCCCGGCCTTCGACCGGATCCTCACCGAAGCCCTCCGCGCCCACCTCACGCAGTCCCGCATGCTCTGCGCGGGAGAGCGCACCCAGGGCCAGGCCGCCGAAGCGAAGGAGCTGGCCGCAGCCATCGCGCAGAGCACGGCCGGACAGATCTCCCGGCTCGGCAGACTGCGCCCGCCTGAGCCTGCGGTATCGAGCGGCGCGAGCCGGCGACCATAGGCGCTGGGCTCGCAGGGGGCTCCTCGCACGTCCAGCCGCCGGGAGCGCGTAAGGGCGATCCCGGACCGCGCGAGGGCGATCCGGGCCACGGCCGCCCGGTCGGCGGTGCGGTTCGCCCGCCGCCCGGGTGGGCGACGATGGCGGCACTGGCCACTCCCGACCTCGCCCGGCTACTGAGCGATCGGCTGCTCCTGAGCACCGAGGCCCTGGCCGTCTCCCAGCGGCTGGGACTTGCCTTCTGCTGGTGGCCGCGGCTGCCGGGGGCGGACCGTGACCGCGAGCCGCAGACGCTCAGGCCGGCCTGCCTGCGGACGGAGATGTCGCGAGAAGGGCCGCCAGGCGGGCGCTTCGCTCGGTGAGCACGTCGGCCATGGCCATGGCGCGGCGGGCGGTCCAACGGTCGGAGGGGCCGGAGATGGCGACCGAGGCGGTCGCGTGCCCTGGGGTGGTCAGAAGGGGCACGGAGATCCCCAGCAGGCCGGGGTGATCGGCTCTCCGGGAGAGGGCGTAGCCGTTCGTCCGCGCCGACGCGAGGGAGCGCTCGACCTCGTCCGCGTGCGCCGCCTCACCCGCTCGCTGCATGGTCACGGCGACCGAAATCGACAAAACGGCCTGGTTCGCGTGCGCGTGGCATTAAGGTCCCGATCCTGATTTCGCATGGATTGGGGGGGCAGGCGATGCTCGCCGAGACGTTGGTGGCGGCGGCCGCAGCAGGCGGCACAGCAGCGGCGGAAGCGGCCGACTCGCATCTCCGGGTGCGGTTCCGGACGCGGCGCGCGCGACAGGTGGACTTCGGCGACCGTGATGCCGGAGGGGTCGTCCCGGGCACCACCGCCCACGGCCCGGTGGCCCTCGAGACCGGCAGCCGCAGCCGGCAGGACGACCACTTCGGGGCGGCCCGGTGAGCAGTCACGGACCGGGAGGCGTGACGGGCAACTCCTTCCACGGTCCCGTCGCCTTCCAGACCGGTGCGCACAGCACCCTGAACGTGAACCACTATGACCTGCACCCCTCACCGCTCGACGCCCCGGCGGACGAACTGGCACGCGTGGTGGGCGTCGAATGGGACAAAGAAGCCCAGTGGCGGCGGCTGTTGGTGCCCGCTCCGCTGCCGGTCCGCTGGCGGGTGACCCACCGGAAGGTCACGGACCGGGTCGCCGGTGCCACCGCGGAAGGGAGAAGGGCCCGATTCACCCCGCTGCCGGGTCTGTCCGCGGTGACCCGCGAACAGCTGCGCCGGGGCGGCGGACTCACCGAGCTGCACGCGGCGTACGGCGGGCTGGCCTCGGGCCGGATACTCCTCGTGGGGCCTCCCGCGGCGGGCAAGTCGGCTGCCGCGGCCCTGCTGCTCCTCGACGCGCTGCGACACCGCGCCGCCGCGGCCCCGCAGGACAGGGCGTGCATTCCGGTTCCGGTGCTGCTGACCTTGGACGGCTGGGATCCGTCCCGGGAAAGCCCTACGAAGTGGGCGGCGGACCAACTCGCCCGCCGCTACACCCTGTTCCAGGACCGGGGCGGGCGCGAGCAGGCCCGGCGACTGCTCGAGTCGGGCCGCGTCGCGCTGTTTCTGGACGGCCTGGACGAGATCGGCGGCAAGCTGCGCAACGCCATGGTGAGCGCACTGGAACAGGCACCGTTCCGGCTGATCCTGATCTCCCGCGCCAAGGAGGCCGTGCTGACGGCGAAGCGGGGCGGCTTGGGCGGTGCGGTGGCGCTGGAGATCCTGCCCCTCACCCCGCCCGACGCGGCCGAGTATCTGCTCGACAGGTTTCGCGAGCAGCCACCCCCCGCGTGGCGGGCCTTCACCGAACACCTCCTGCACGAACCCGGGGGCGCGGTGGCCGAGGCACTGACCAGTCCGCTGGCGGTCACCTTGGTGCGCGACGTCTACGCCCACGACCTCCACGTCGACGAGCTGCTGGACAAGCGCCGGTTCGCCACTCGCGAAGCGGTCGAGGACCACCTGCTCGACCGCGTCGTCGCCGCCGCGTACACCCCACGGCCGGAGGACTCCCCACGGTGGTCCGCCGAGACCGCCGAGCGGACCCTGCGGTACATCGCCCGGCGCCTCGGCCAGGACGACAGCTACGACCTGCCGTGGTGGCACATCCCCGGCTGGGCACACCCCCGCCCGCGGGCGCTCGCCGTATGGGCGGCGGTCACGGTGCTGTGCGGGGTGCCGAGCATCGTCCTGGCCTGGATGCTGACGCACTCCGTGTACGCCTGGCTGATCGGCATCCCCTCCGCACTCGTCGGCGGATGGGCAGCCGCCGACCGGTTCACCGAGCTCAGCCATCCGCAGCGGCTGAGAAGCACGCAATGGCGGCAGACACTGGAGAGCGCCGGCTGGCGGGACATCTTCACTCGCGGAGCGGTGCTTTCGGGGGTGGTGGAATGGCTGACCACAGGCACGTTCGCCACCCTGGCCAGCCCGCTGCTCCCGGGCGATCACACGCCACCGGTCTGGCTCTGCTACCTCACCACACTGCCGCTGGGGTTCACCGGAGTGCTCGTGACGGGCCGCGGGTACCGGATCGTGGCCGGGACGCCGTTCCTGTCCGCGGGGGCAGGCGCCTGGTACGACGACGTGCGGGAGTTCCACAACCGCCCGGCCGTGGCGGAGACCCGCTCGATCGGTCCGCGCGAGGCATGGCGGCACCACCTCGGGACGCGGCTGGTACTCGGCCTGCTCACCGGACTCGCGGCGGCACTGCTCACGGCGCCTCTGCTGGCCTGGTGGGTCGGGCTCGGGACGGGCCTGGCGAGTGGTGTCTCGGCGGCACTGGTGGTCGGCGCCATGACCGGCCCGGTCAGCAACCTCGCCGTCGCCACCGCCCTCACCGCCGTGCAGCTCTCGGCGGAGGAAGGGACCCCCGTCCATTTGATGAGCTTTCTCGAGGACGCACGCCGCCGCAATCTCCTCCGGACGAGCGGGCCCGTCTATCAGTTCCGCCACGCCCGCCTCCAGAAGCACCTCGCTTCGCGCGAGTGATCAGGTCGGCTTCGGCCGCCGTGCTCCAGTGCGGCGAGTGAGGTGTGGGTCGCGCGTTCCCATGGTGGGCGTGGGCTCGTAGGCGGGCAGCGGTCACTGGCGGGCGGACGTCCCAGAGGTGAGGGTGCGGCTGAGGGCGTGCGCTTCGCGCAGCAACAGCGCGCCGAGTTCGGTTCTGCGCTCGGGGCGGAACCTGGTCTCCACCCCGGTCAGCGTCAGGGCCCAGGCCGGCTGCCCGGCGCGGTCGAACACCGTCGCCGCCATCCCCCAGCTTCCTTCCACGACGAGTCCGGGGTTCACGGCGTAGCCGTCGGTCCGCGTCCGCGCGATCCGCTCGCGTACCGCTTCCGGCACGTGCGCACGGCCCCACTGGCTGACCAGGTCCCGACGTTCCAGGTAGGCGTCGATCTCGGCGTCGTCGAGGAACGACAGCACCGCCAGGCCCGCCGAAACGACTCCGAGCGGGAACCGGGCGCCCTCGTACAGCACGAAGGAACGGATCGGGAAGTCCCCGTCCTCTCGCAGCAGGCACACTGTCTCGTCACCCCTGCGCGCGGAGAAGAACGCGCTCTCCCCCGTCGCGGCCGCGAGCCTGTGCACGCTGTCCCGTGCGTGATGGGTGACGTCGTAACGCCGACCGGCCGCCTCGCCGAGCAGATACAGCTCGGGTCCGAGGAACCAACGGCCGCTGCGCTGATCGCGGTCGACGAACCCCTCGTCGGCCAGTGAGACAAGCAGCCGATGCACGGTCGGTCTCGGCAGTCCTGCCGCCCTGGCCACCTCCGCGGTGCCGGCTCCGGTCTCGTTGACCATCGACAGAGAGCGCAGCACCGCGCCGACTCTGCCGACGAGGTGAGCCGCCGTGGGTGCGTTCATGGCGTCAGCATACGTTCACTGAGTGGACGCAGTTGCCGTACCGAGCTCACCACCCGATCACTTTCTCCCTCTGAACGGACCGCTCCTTGCGTTGTCACGCGACCCGCGGCTTGACTCTGGGCGCTCGCACAATGAACGGACCGCACGTGAGGTGGATGAGTTGTCAAAGATTCGCGCGACGGCGGAAGCCGCCCTGGCAGGTGTGCTGGCTGACGGAATCACGATCGCCGTCGGTGGATTCGGTCTCTGCGGCATCCCGAACGATCTCATCGAGGCAGTACGCGACAGCGGCGTCACCGGCTTGACGATCGTGTCCAACAACATGGGCGTCGACGGCAAGGGTCTCGGCCTCCTGCTGGAAAACCGCCAGGTCACGAAGGTGATCGCATCCTACGTAGGCGAGAACAAGCTGTTCGCCGGGCAGTACCTGGACAAGGTTCTCGACGTGGAGTTCTCTCCGCAGGGCACCCTCGCCGAGCGCATGCGGGCCGGCGGGGCGGGGATAGCGGCCTTCTACACGAGAACCGGCGTGGGAACGCCCGTCGCCGAAGGCAAGCCCCACGCCGAGTTCGACGGTCACGTGCACGTACAGGAGCGGGCCATCATCGCCGACCTCGCGCTCGTGCACGCGCACACCGCCGACCGGGCGGGCAACCTCACGTACCGCGCCACCGCACGCAACTTCAACCCCCTCGTCGCCACGTGCGGCCGGGTGACCGTCGCCGAGACCGAACACCTCACCGAGCAGTTCATCGATCCGGAATCGGTCGCGACACCCGGCATCCACGTGGACCACCTGGTGGTCGCACGCGAGCGGATCAAGGACATCGAAAAGCGCACGGTCCGCCCCCGCGTGACCGTCGGAGCCTAGGAGCGCCCCGTGGCCTGGACACGTGACGAGATGGCGGCGCTGGCAGCCGCCGAACTCAACGACGGAGACTATGTGAACCTGGGGATCGGGATTCCGACCCTCGTGGCCAACCACATCCCCGAAGGCGTGCAGGTCACCCTTCAGAGCGAGAACGGCATCCTCGGTCTCGGCCCGTTCCCTTGGGAGGGTGAGGAGGACGCTGATGTCATCAACGCGGGCAAGCAGACGGTCACCGTCAACCCGGGCGCCAGCTATTTCGACTCCGCGGCGTCCTTCGGCATGATCCGCGGCGGACACATCGACATCGCCATCCTCGGTGCGCTACAGGTGACCGCGAAGGGCGACCTGGCGAACTGGACCATCCCCGGAGCACTCGTCAAAGGGATGGGCGGCGCGATGGACCTCGTGGTCGGGGCCCGCCGGATCGTGGTGCTCACCGATCATGTCGCCAAGGACGGCAGTCTGAAGATCGTCGACGACTGCGTCCTTCCGCTGACCGGCGCCGGCGTGGTCGACCGGATCATCACCGACCTCGCCGTCATCGATGTGACCCCGGACGGCCTGCGTCTGACGGCCCTCGCCCCGGGCGTCACCGAGGCAGAGGTGCGGGCGAAGACCGGCGCCCCGCTGAAGGTGTCCGTCGCGACAGGACCTTAGGAGGTCTTCGGAAATGCCCCTGCCGATGTCCGGCTCGACCAGGGGGCATTCCGTCTCCGCTGCCACCCGCCGTCGCCGGAGACCGGCACTGCACCCGTCCTGACGCGAGGTCAGGCCGCCAGCACGGTGAGGAAATCTCGCACGGTCGTCGCGACGGCGTCGCGGGCCGGGCCGAGATACTTGCGCGGGTCCGTCAGCGCCGGGTCCCGGGACAGCACGTCGCGCACCGTGCGGGTCAGCGAGACGTTGAGCGCCGTGCCGATATTGATCTTGATCATGCCCGCCACGACCGCGGCGTGGAGTTCATCGCCGGGAACCCCGGACGACCCGTGCAGCACCAGGGGCACGGGAACGGCTTCCCGGAGACGTGCGATGAGCGCGTGGTCCAGGGCCGCGGTCCGTTCGGTCATGGCATGGCTGCTGCCCACCGCGACCGCCAGGGCGTCCACCCGCGTACGCGCCACGTAGTCGACGGCTTCCGCCGGGTCCGTGCGTACGCCGTCGGCGTGCGCACTCGCGGGAGCATCGGGCTTGCCGCCGACGTATCCCAGCTCGGCCTCGATCCAGAGGCCCGCTTCATGTGCCCAGTTCGCCGCCGCCGCGGTCGCGGCGAGGTTGTCGGCGTAGGTCAGTGCCCCGGCGTCGAACATCACCGAGGAGAAGCCCGCGTCGGCCGCCTGGTACAGCAACTCGATGTCGGTGACGTGGTCCAGATGCAGAGCGACGTCGACGGCCGCCGTCCGCGCTATCGATGACGCCGCCAGCGCGAGGGGGGCGAGCCGTCCGCCGTGGTACCGCACCGCGTTCTCGCTGATTTGCAGGATCACCGGCCGGCCGACGGACTCGGCACCCATCACGATGCCCACCGCGTGCTCCAGGGTGATGACGTTGAAGGCGGTGACACAACCACGCCGGGTGGCGGCCCGGGTGACAAGGTCTCGGGTGGGGACCATGGGCATGGACGTACTCCTCGAACGGGGAGGTGTGGGTGGCGAGTTGGCCCGCCGACGGAGGCGGAGCGGGGCAGGTGCGAACCGTCGGCGGGCGGTGGCTCACGTACCGACGGTCGACGGCTCCGGACGCTCCGGGAACGCTTCGCGTTTCTCGTCCGCGTAGACCATCAACGTCGATCCGCCGAGGGCGAGGACGATGCCGATCGTCGCCCAGACGGTCGGCACTGTCCGATAGACCATCAGCGACAGCACGATCGTGAGGACGGGCGCCAGGGCGTTGGTGACCGGTGCGACGACACTGGCCTTGCCGCGACTGAGCGCCATGACGAGGAACAACGCGCCCACGGAGTTGAGGATCTGTGTGCCGCCGGTGAGCGCGGGGGCCTGCCACGGGGCGTCGGGCAGTCCGCCCATCATGAGGACCGCGACGGGTACGAGGAGCAGGCCGCTGATCGTCATCCAGCCGAAGGTCGTCGCGTCGTTGACCCCGGCGAGGGCCGCCTTGCGCATCAGGAACGCCTGCGCTCCCCAGGCCACGCAGATGAGGACGGCCAGCACCAGCCAGGACCCGGTACTGACCGAGCCACCGGCGCCCGCGGGGATGCTGATCAGCACGATGGCGATCAGCGCGGCGATCACTCCGATGACGGCGAGCTTCCCGATCCGCTCCCGGAGCAGGGCCACGGCCATCAGGACGGTGACCACCGGGGAGAGCGAGACCACGGGAAAGATCAGGTACGCGGGTCCGTCGGACAGCGCCTGGAACAGCAGGAGTTGGCCGCCCGCTCCGGTGAGTCCGGCCGCGAGCCCGTACACCGCTGCGACGGGGCGGCGGTCGAAGCTCTCCCGGCGCAGCGCGACCACGGCCGGGACGAGCATGGTGAAGGCCCAGATGACGTAGATCATCTCGTCCGGATAGCCGTATCTTTCGGTCGGCTGACTGGAGAACGCACCCCAGACCCCCCAGAACAGCACCAGCAACCCCGCGTAGAGGATCCAGGTCCGCTTTTCACGCATCGCCGTCACCGCTCTCCATGCCGGTGATGTCCACGCTGGAGCGCAGGGCGGTCAGTGCCTCGGTGCCGAGCGGAGTGCCGGCGAGTTTGGCCGCGTAGATGGCGGCGCCCACGACCGGTTCGAACAGGGGTCGTCGCAGGTCGTACCCGGCCGCGCCTGCTCTGAGCGCTGCGGTGAACGCGTCGAGCACGCGGGCCGAGCGGAAGACACCGCCGGAGTAGGAGACCGGGACCGTTTCTTCGGGGGTGAAGCCCAGCCGGCGTCGCGCGCTGTCCACGAGCAGGGCCAGTTCCCGGCCGGCCTCGGCGAGGACGGCGTCGGCCTCCGTGTCGCCCGCCCGGGCCGCCTCGACCACCACCGGCGTCAGGGCGGCGATCTCGCTGCGGTGCCCCTGCCAGCGGTTGAGGACGACGTCGATCACCTCGAGGTCCGAGGTCAGTCTCAGGTGGCGGCGCAGCAGTTGGGCGAGCGGGCCTTCGGACAGGCGGCCGTCGCTCATCCGGGAGAAGGCGTTGAGCGCCCGGGCGGCTATCCAGTACGCCGAGCCCTCGTCGCTGAAGAGTTCGCTCCACCCGCCGGTGCGGACGCCGCGGCCCTGGCGTTCGCCGTAGGCCATCGAGCCGGTGCCGCTGATGACGTTGATGCCGTCGACCGCTCCCAGCGAACCGGCCCAGCCGCAGATCATGTCGTTGTCGCTCGCGTAGCGTCGGTGCCCCAGTACCCGCGCGGGAGCGGCGTCCAGGGCGGCGATGTCACCGGGAACCTCTCCGTAGCCGGGCAGGCCCAGGAACGCGTGGTCGATGTCCGCGGGCGTGATGCCCGCGCTCCTGGTCACGGCTTCGATCCCCTGTGCCAGGATCCGCGTCACATGGTCGACGCCACCGGTGGCGTTGTCCGCGAAGTAGTAGGCGCCTTCTTCGAGGGCCCGGGCCCGGACGGTGCCCGAGCTGTCGATCAGACAGAAGGCTGTCTTCGTGCCTCCGCCGTCCACACCCAGAAACATCGTTGTTCCTCCGCTCGGCATTTTCCGGACGCTGCTACGGGACGTCATGGGGTCGTACGGGCAGCGGGTGCACGGTCACGCCCCGCACCACGCGGTTCACCTCTCCCGCGGGGAACGGGTTGTCGGGCCGGATGCCCCGGGCCAGGGAGGAACGCAGTGCGAGGAGTTGCGCGACGACCACGGCGGGCAGGGCGAGGACGGCGTCGTCGGCTTCGGCGAGGCCGGGCAGCAGCCAGGTGCCGTCCCCGGGCAGTCCGTCGGAGGACGCACTGACGGCCACGACGTCGGCGGGCGCGAGGCCGGCGCGCAGTTCGGCGATGATGTCGAGGTCGTAGCGGCGTGTGTAGGGGTCGTTGGAGACGTAGACGACCACCGCCGTGCGGTCGTTCAGCACCGATTTGGGGCCGTGGCGGAAGCCGAGCGAGGTCTCCGAGGACGCGACGAGCGCTCCCCCGGTGAGTTCCAGCATCTTCAGCGCGGACTCCTGGGCCAGCCCCTTCAAGGCGCTGCTGCTGCCGAGGTAGACCAGCCGTTCGGGTCGGCGGGCCAGCAGCGTGTCGATGGCTCGGTCCAGGCCCCCTGCCGTGATGTGCTCGGCCGCCGCGGCCGGTGCCTCGATGCCGCCGCCGGTGTGGAGCGAGCCGAAGGCGAGCAGGGACGCCAGCAGCATGCCGGTGAAGCTCGACGTCATGGCGAAGCCCTGGTCGTCGGCCGCGGCCGGCATGAGCAGGACATAGGAAGCGGCGTTCTCCTCGTGTGCCCGGGCCAGGTGTCCGGCGCTGTTGCACGTGATGACGAGGTGGTGCACACGGGTCAGGATCTGGTCCGCGAGGCGGGTGGCCGCGACGCTCTCCGGACTGTCGCCGGAACGCGCGAACGACACGAGCAGTGTGGGAGCGTCACCGAGGAAGGACGCGTGGGGGTCCGCGACGATGTCGGTGGTGGAGACCGCGTCCACGCGCAGTCCGGTGGCCCGTGCAACCGCCGCCCGGACGACCTCCCCCGCGAACGCCGATGTACCCGCTCCGGTCAGGACGATCCGCACACCCTGCCGGTCGAGCGCAGGTGCGAGAAACGCGTCCAGGCCGTCGCGTGCGGCGGCGACGATCGCACCGACCTCACGCCACACGGCGGGCTGCTGGACGATCTCCGCGATCGTGTGGTCGGCCCCGCCGCCCTCGGATACCGCGAAGTGGGTGGAGATGGTCACACGTACTCCTTGTCTTGGACACGGCAGGCACGGTCGTGACCGCGCGGGACATCTCAGGTCCGGTCGACGGGCAAGTCCCGGGGCGTCGCGGCAGGACGCCGGTCCGGACGCCGGTCCGGCCGCCGGTCCGGACCGTTCGCGCCCCGGGCCGCCGAAGAGCGCGGGCAATCCGGCACTCAACGCTTCCGGGCCCGCTTCCGGAATGCTATTGGTACGCCTTTCGGCCGTCAATGGTCTTGCTCTGGTATGGAACTGGTCTTATACGAACTGGTATACATCTGGTATGCCATCGGACAACGCGCTCCCCCAGGGCCTGCTCGGCGCCGACTCACTGCCCCTGTACTCCCAGGTCGCCGCGCGCCTGCTGAACGACATCGCCGCCGACGGCGCACGACCCGGGGACCGCCTGCCGTCCGAACGCTCACTGGCCGTCCGGTACGGCGTCTCACGCGTCACGCTGCGCAGCGCGCTCAACGAACTGGCCGAACGCGACGTCATCGAGTCCTCACCGGCCCGGGGATGGTTCCTCGCCCAGGGATACGAGCGCGTCGTCCCCGATTCCCGGCAGTCATCGCCTCCCACGGGCGGCCAGTCCGTGCAGGGCTTCGCCGACTACGCCGCACAGCACGGTTTCCGACTCCAGGACAAGGTCCTGGAATCCAGGGTGCGGGAGGCCACGGTCCAGGAGTCCGAGCAACTGCGCATCGGCCCCGGGGCGGCGCTCTTCGAGATGCGCCGACTGCGTTTCCTGGACGGCATAGTCGTCGTCCTGGAACACAACCGACTGCCCCTCGGGCTGTGTCCGCAGTTGGCGGAGACCGACTTCACGACGGACACCCTCTTCGCCACCCTGCGCCGCGCGGACCCGCCGCAACTGCCCAAGGTCGCCGACTACTCCGTGGAAGCCCGGCATCCGACCCAAGAGGAGAGCGACCTCCTGGAGATCACTGACACGACGCCCGTCCTGGTCGCCACCCAGCTCGCCTTCAACCAGAACGGCCGGCCCCTGGAACTCACCGCCGCGGTGTACCGCGGCGACAGGTACCACTTCCGCGCCTCGATCACCGGGTGAACCCGCCCTCCCGCAGACGGACTCGCTTCGTCCAGCGGCGCTGTCCGGGTACGTCCGCTCCGCGACCGACGGCCGGCTAGGTCGAACACGCTCCGTGAGCATTTCAATGAGCGCTTGATCAAAGCAGCTTCGAGCATTGTTCACTGCGGTCGGGCATCGATCGGCGGTGTACATCCGACCGAGAACTCGGGGAGCGACACACCGCGACGGCACCGCCCGGCCATGGCCCCTGAGCGGCTCGCCAAGTCGTTCCCCGGCACCCCCTCCAGCCGTGCGCGGCGATCCGCTCGACGCGGTGAACGTCTGCCGGAATCCGTCCCCCTCCCACGAGATCGCCGACCCGCGTCGCGCCGACGGCCGCTCGTCGTCGCGTTGACATTCAGCCGGGCGCTCGCTTTACTCCCGGACAACGCCGGAGCCAGGCTCCGTGCCCAGAGGTACGCCCAGCCGGTATGCAGGCCCCCGCGCCGCGAATCCGGACCGAGTCGCCAGGACCGCGTCCACGCGTCCGAGGCGGGGACGTACCCCCTCCCTCTGGAGTTCACTCCATGAGCCATGTCAGCACCACCTCGCGGAAAATCACCGGCGTGGCCGTCGCCGCCGCGGCCCTCACCGGCGCCGTGCTCGCTCAGGCGACCTCGACGCAGGCCGCGGCCGTGGCCCTCCCGCCCACGCACGCCGGCTTCGACTACCAGATCGGCGGGGCCTACACCCCGCCGGCCGGCGTGAAGGTCGTCACCCGCGACCACACCGCCTCCCCCGCGGCGGGCCTGTACAACATCTGCTACGTCAACGCCTTTCAGGCACAGCCGGGGGCCGAGAGCGAGTGGGCCTCGGACCTGCTCCTGCGTGACTCCGCGGGCAACGTCGTCTACGACGAGGACTGGGGCGAGGCCCTCCTCGACATCAGCACCAGCGCCAAACGCCAGCGGATCGCCGACCGGATCGGAGTCCGGATCGACGGCTGCCGGGACAAGGGCTTCCAAGCCGTCGAACCCGACAACTACGACAGCTACACCCGCTCCGGGAACCGCCTGACGGCGAACAACGCGCAGGCGTTCATCAAGCTGCTCTCCACCCGTGCCCACGCGGACGGGCTGGCCATCGCCCAGAAGAACACCTCGGAACTGGCCGGCAACCGCACCGCAAACGGCCTGGACTTCGCCGTGGCCGAGGAATGCGGCCAGTACGACGAGTGCGGTGACTACACCAGCGCCTTCGGCAACAACGTGATCGTGATCGAGTACACCAACACCGGCCGGACGAAGGCGTGCTCAGGGTGGGGCGGCACGCTCAGCATCGTCCAGCGCGACGTCGACGTCTCACCGGCCGGCAGCGGCGGCTACGTGCGCAAGACCTGTTAGCGCACCGGGCCCGAGGTGGAGGCGGCCCGTAGCGGCCCGCGAGCCGTCGCGGGCCGGTTCCCCTTGCTCGATCGTGCGGGTTTCACGGGTGTTTCGCGCGGATCCGAACGGTCCGGCCTCTTGACGGCGGCCCGGTGCCGTCGTTTGACTCCTGGTCATCGCCGCAGTCGCAGTACTCGGCGGCAGAGGTACGCCCAGCCGGTAGCTGACCACCCATCAGGAGTCCGGACTGAGTCGCCAGGATCGCGTCGGCGTCCGAGGCGGGGACGTGCCCACCACGTTGTGGAGTTCGGACATGATCCGTATCCGCGTGACTCCCGGCGGACGGACCGCCATCACACCCCCTCCTGAACGTCCTTCCCGTGCGGGACGGCCCGCCCGGCGCTGAGCGGCGCCCGGCGCCGAGCGGCTCACCGGCCACCGGACCCGCCCCGGCTTCGCCGCGGCCGACACGCCGTGCCACATACACCGTTCGCGTCCTCGCGGCGACACGAACACAACGTGTGTCCCCCAGCTTCCACCGGAGGTATCCATGCATGCGCTCCCCCGCGGCGCGCGGCCCGCACGCCGAGACGCGCTGCGCGTCGGCGCGGGTCTGGCGACCGCCGCGGCCGCGGGCCTGACAGCCTCGGGCTGCGCGGCAGGCGGCGGCGACGGCGTCAGCGCCGACGGCACCGTGACCATCGAGATGTGGCACGGCCAGACCGACACCGGCAAGAAGGCCCTCGAGTCCCTGGTCGCCTCCTTCATGCGCAGCCATCCCCGCATCCGGGTCCGGCTGGGCGGCGGAGTGCTCGCCGACGCGATGCTCCAGAAGGTGACGGCCGCCCTCGCCGCCGGCTCCTACCCGGACATCGCGTACATCTTCGGCTCCGACCTGGCGAGCGTCGCCCGCAGTCCTCAGGTCGTCGACCTGACCGACATGGTCGGACAGTCCGTCACTCCCTGGACCAACTACTGGGCGCCGGCCCGCCAAGCCGTCACCGTCAACGGCCAGGTGCGCGCGGCACCCGCGCTGCTGGACTCCCTCGCGGTGGTCTGCAACAAGAAGCTCTTCCGGCAGGCCGGCCTGCCGCTGCCCGAGACGGGCTGGCGCTGGGACGACTTCGTCGCCACGGCCAAAGCGCTCACCGACGCGGACGGCGGCCGCTTCGGCACCGGCTGGCCCGGTGTCGGTGACGAGGACACCGTCTGGCGCGTGTGGCCGATGATCTGGGACCTCGGCGGGGACGTCATCGACGAGGACGGCAAGCACATCGGATTCGGCGACAGCGGGACCCGCGCCCTGGAGGTGGTGGCCGCGCTGGCCCGGGACAAGAGCGTCTACGTCGACCCGAAGCCGGGCAGCGAGCAGATGTACCAGGTCTTCATGTCCGGCCGGATGGGCATGGCCGTCACCGGCCCCTGGCAGCTGCCCGACATCCGGCAGGCGAAGATCGACTACCACGTCGTCCCCCTGCCCAGCTTCTCCGGTCGGCCGATGACCATCAGCGGACCCGACACCTGGACGGTGTTCGACAACGGCGACGCCCGCAAGAAGGCCGCCAAGACCTTCGTGAGCTGGCTCATGCAGCCCGCGCAGGACGTGCGCTGGGACATCGACGCGGGCAGCCTGCCGCTCAGCCGCCGGACCCGCGACCTGCCCGCCTGGCGGCACGAGGAGAGCGGCACCGAGGGCCTGGGCGTGTTCACCAAGACCCTCGACTCGGCGCGCGTACGCCCGGTGCACGCCGCCTATCCGCAGATCTCGCAGGCCCTCGGACAAGCCGTTGTGGCCGTGCTGCTGGGGCGGAGCGGTCCCGCCCGGGCACTGCGCGCCTGCGCCGCCGACGCCAACGCCGCACTGCTCATACCGCGTTGAGGAGATTCCGTCGTGTCTCGAGTGCCCACCCCGATCACCGTGTCCCGGCCCCCGGACAACCGGCGTGCCCTGCGCCGCAGACGAGCCGGTGAGGCGGCCACAGCCTGGACGTTCGTCTTCCCCGCCGTCCTGATCATCCTCGGACTCGGCGTGGTGCCCATCGTCTGGTCGCTGCTGCTGTCCTTCCAGGCCGACGACCTCGTCACACCGAGCCGTTGGGTGGGCCTGGACAACTACCGCGCCCTCGCCGAGGACCCCCACTTCAGCCAGGCGCTGCGCAACACCGTGCTCTACACCGCGCTGTACGTGCCGGCGAGCATGGTGGTCGGACTGCTGCTGGCCCTCGCCCTGCACCGGCGCATCCGCTTCGTCGGGCTCTACCGCACCCTGTTCTTCGTCCCGTTCGTGGTCTCCGCGACCGCGCAGGGCGTGCTGTTCTCGTTCATCCTGGACCCGGAGTTCGGCGCGGCCAACGCCGTACTGCACCACCTCGGCATCCCGTCGCAAGGCTTCCTCACCGATCCGTCGCAAGCGCTGCCCGTGCTGGTCGCTGTCAGCCTGTGGAGCGGTACGGGCTTCTGCCTGGTCATCTATCTCGCGGCGGTGCAGGACGTGCCGGCCTCGCTGATCGAGGCGGCCCGCCTGGACGGCGCCGACCGCCTCCGGATCCTGCGCCACATCACCCTGCCCGCGCTCAGGCCCGTCACCGTCTTCCTGCTGCTCTGGCAGACCATCCAGTCCCTCCAGGCATTCGACCTCGTATACGTCACCACGAAGGGCGGACCCCTGGGCTCCACCACGGTGATCGTCTACTTCATCTGGGAGCAGGCCTTCAAGAACGCCACCGCCGGATACGGGGCCGCCTCGGCCTATGTGCTGGCCGTGGCCCTGGGCCTGATCGGCCTGATCCTCCAGCTCGTCCGCCGCCGACTCAAGGGAGCCGCCGTATGACCGCCGTCTCCGCCCCACCCGACGCCGTACAGGCGGCCACGTCCTTCGGAACCGGCACCCGACGACGGCGCCCACGGCTGCCGTTCAGCCCCTGGCACCTGCTGCTGGCACCGATGGCCCTGCTCTTCGCGGTACCCCTGATCTGGCTGGCGGTCAGCTCGGTGATGAGCAACGCGGAGATCAACCGATTCCCGCCGTCGCTGTGGCCCTCCCGCCCGAACCTGGGCGGCTACCGCTACGTCCTGGGCAACGCGATGTTCCCCCGGTGGTTCGCCAACTCGCTCCTCGTCAGCCTGGTCACGGTGAGCGCGAACCTCGTGCTCGGCACCCTCGGCGGCTACGCGTTCGCCCGGATGCGGTTCGCCGGTTCCCGGCCGCTGCTGGGCCTGATGCTGGCGACGATGGCGATCCCGTTCCAGCTGACGATGATCCCCACGTTCCTGGTGATGAAGCGGCTCGGCCTCATCGACGGTCTCGGCGCGCTGATCGTGCCGTCGCTGGTCACGCCCTTCTCGGTGTTCCTCCTGCGGCAGTTCTTCCTCTCGCTGCCCCGCGAGCTGGAGGAGGCGGCCTGGATCGACGGCTGCTCACGGCTGCGCGTGCTGTGGCGGATCGTTCTGCCACTGTCCCGTCCGGCCCTCAGCACGGTCGCCGTCCTGACCTTCCTGAGCACCTGGAACGACCTGACCTGGCCCCTGATCGCGATCAACCACGACACCCAGTACACGCTCCAGCTCGGCCTGACGACCTTCCAGGGGCAGCATCACACGCAGTGGGCCGCCGTGATGGCCGGGAACGTCATCACCGTGCTGCCGGTCCTGCTCGCCTTCCTCGGTGCGCAGAAGGCGTTCATCCAGTCCATCACCTCCACCGGTGTCAAGGGCTGACCGCGGTCACCACCTCGATACCCCACCCAGGCAGGAACCCCGAACGCAGGCCCGGCGGTGACAGCCGGGACTCGGTCGGCCCGGTGGGCGCCGGAGGAAACGACGCGGGATCCGACGCCGCCCTGCGCGACGGGGTGCCTGCACCCTGACGGACACTCCGCGCGTCGCCACGGTCCGCGGGGCTTCCCTGTCCCCGTGCGCTCCCCGCCGCACCCTCGCACAGCCCGACGCGGGACGAAGACCTCACCCGCCTTCCCGAGACCGAGGAATCCCCGGAATGACCACACCCAAGATCGTTTTCATCGGCGCCGGCAGTGTCGTCTTCACTCAGGGCCTGCTGGCCGACCTCCTCGCGTTCGGCGAACTGAAGTCCGCGCACATCGCGTTGCACGACATCGACACCGAGCGGCTGGCCACGGCGTACGCGGCCGCCGTCCGTATCGCCGACGTCCTCGGCGCCGGTCCCACGGTCACCGCGCACCCTGACCGCCGCGAAGCCCTCACGGACGCGGACTTCGTCATCAACATCGTGCAGATCGGCATGGGCTCGGCCACCCGGACCGACTTCGAGGTGCCGGCCCGTCACGGCGTACGCCAGACCATCGGCGACACCCTCGGCATCGGCGGCATCTTCCGCGCCCTGCGCACCTTCCCGTTCCTGAGGGAGCTGGGACGGGACATCACCGAGGTCTGCCCGCAGGCCTGGCTGCTGAACTACACCAACCCCATGGCCATGAACGTCCAGTACCTGACCCAGGCGACCGGCCTGACCCGGGTGGTGGGCCTGTGCCACTCCGTGTACTGGACCCTGCGCGACCTCGCCGCACTGGTCAAGGTCCCCTACGAAGAGATCAGTTACCAAGCGGCAGGCGTCAACCACCAGGCCTGGGTACTGCGCTTCGAACACCAGGGACACAGCCTCTACCCCAAGCTGGACGAACTGATCGCATCCGACGGACAGTTGCGCCGCAGGGTCCGCGTCGACATGTACCGAAGGCTCGGCTACTACCCGACCGAGACCAGCGAGCACTCCTCCGAGTACGTGCCCTGGTACCTGCACCACGACAGCGAGGTCGAGCGGCTGCGGCTGCCGATCGGCGAGTACCTCAAGATCGTCGACGACAACGTCAGCGCCTACGAGAAGACCCGCGACGCGCTCACCGCCGGGGCCCCGATCACCGTCGAGGGCACCATGGAGTACGCACCCCAGATCATCCACAGTATGGTCACCGGCACGCCGCGCACGGTCTACGGCAACGTCCCCAACCAGGGGCTGATCGACAACCTGCCCGCGCACGGCGTCGTCGAGGTGCCGTGCCTGGTGGACCCGCTCGGCGTCCAGCCCACCCGCGTCGGCTCCCTGCCACCCCAACTGGCGGCGCTCAACCGCACCTACCTGAGCGCGAACGACCTGGTGGTGCGGGCCGCCGTGGAGGACGAACCGCGGCACATCAGGCATGCGGCGATGACCGACCCCGCCACGGCCGCGGCCCTGCCCGTCGAGGACATCTGGCGCCTGTGCGACGACATGGTCACCGCCCACAGCGATCTCCTCCAGCCGGGACTGCGCACCCGCCTGGGTTCATGAGCGTCCGGCGCCGCTGAGCACGAGGCTTTCAGCGGTGGCACTCGGCGCTCGACGCGGGCCTCGGGCACGGATCCGCTACCCGGCGTGCCCGAGGCCTACTCGCCGCCGTCGCCGACCGGGTCCAGGGCTTCGCCCCCGCGTCCTACCAGGCCTACTGCGCCGCGAACGGAGTATCAGGAACTGAGCAGTGCGGGAGCGCGGCCGCACGGGGCGTCCGGACGGGATGGCGATCGACTGATGGTGGCGCGGGTTCGCCGGGCCGGTTGCCGTGGAGGCATCCGGCCCGGCGGTGGGGGCCGTTGACGCGGCGCTGGGTTCAGGCGCTGACGCTGTGCACCTCGTTGGCCAGCTTGATGAGGGTGTCGGCGGCGGGGCCGGAGGAGGCGGGGTTCTGGCCGGTGATGAGGAGGCCGTCCTGGACGACGTAGGGCTGCCAGTCGTCGGTCTTGGTGTAGTGGCCGCCGAGCTTGACGAGTTCGTCCTCGACGAGGAAGGGGACGATGTCGGTGAGCTGGACGCCTTCCTCCTCCGAGTTGGTGAAGCCGGTGACCTTCCTGTTCCGGACGAGGGGGGTGCCGTCTTCGTTGAGGGTGTGGCGCAGGACGCCGGGTGCGTGGCAGACCAGGGCGATCGGCTTGCCGGTGCGCAGGGTGGTCTCGATGAGGCGGGCGGAGTGGGTGTCTTCGGCGAGGTCCCACAGGGGGCCGTGGCCGCCGGGGTAGAAGACGGTGTCGTAGTCGTCGGCGGAGACGGTGTCCAGGCGGACGGTGTCGGCCAGGGCGGCGGTGGCCTCGGGGTCGGCTTCGAAGCGGCGGGTCTGCTCGGTCTGGAACGCGGTCTCGTTGCTCTTGGGGTCCAGCGGCGGCCGGCCGCCCCTGGGCGAGGCGAGCGTGATCTCCCAGCCCGCTTCCTTGAACCGGTAGTAGGGAGCGGCGAGTTCCTCCAGCCAGAACCCGGTCGGGCGGCCGGTGTCACCGAGCCGGTCGTGCGAGGTGAGAACGATCAGAACCTTCATGGTGATACTCCTTCTGTCGACGGACCGGCATCAGTAGACCGGTCGTCTCTGCCGAGTCGAAAAGGGTTCCGGTGACATGGCACCGGAGCAGGGCGGGACGGGGCGGAGTGGTCGGCCTCTCGGTCAGCCGGCGAGGAAGTCCAGGAGGATCTCGTTGACTTCGGCGGCGTGGGTGGTCAGCAGTCCGTGCGGAGCGCCCTCGATCTCGACGTACCGGGCCGCGGGCAGGGCCTTGGCGAAACGCCGTCCGGTGGCGTCGATGGGCAGCGTGCGGTCGGCGGTGCCGTGCACGATCAGCGCAGGGACATCGATCTTGGGAATGTCGGCCCGGAAGTCGGTGGGCCAGGAGAGCGGAGCGGCGGCCGAGGCGATGGCGCCCGAACCCGCGGCGACGTTCCACGCGTTGCGGACGGCCTCCTCGCTGACCCGGGTGCCCAGGTTCTCGTCGAGGTTGAAGAAGTCGTTGTAGAAACCGGTGAAGAACGCGTACCGGTCCTTCTTCACGGCGTCGGAGACACCCTGGAAGAACGACAGCGGCGCCGCACCGTCGGGATTGTCGTCCGTGATGAGCAGGAACGGCTCCAGCGAGGCCAGGAACACCGCCTTCGCCACCCGTCCCGATCCATACGTCGACAGGTAGCGGGCCACCTCACCCGTGCCCATCGAGAAGCCGACGAGCACCGCATCCCGCAGATCCAGCGTCTCCAGCACGGCGTTCAGATCCGCGGCGAACGTGTCGTAGTCGTACCCGGTCGAAGGCTGGCTCGACTTTCCGAATCCCCGCCGGTCGTACGTCACCACCCGGTAGCCCGCATCCAGCAGCGCCGCCGTCTGCCCGTCCCACGAGTTGCCGTCCAGCGGATAGCCGTGGATCAGCACCACGGGCCGGCCCGTCCCCTTGTCCTCGTAGTGCACCTCGATGTCCGCACTGTTCTCCGTACCGACCTTGATACGTCCCATGACCCTCAACCCCTCCGAAGCCTGTGTGGCGCGTTTCCGTTCCGACATCCATGACTATACGACTGGTCTACTCCGAACGTCAACGTGTGTCTGCGCATCAACACCCGCGGAACGGACCGGGGGTGTGCTGACCCTTCCGGTTGCCGGGCGAAGAAGGTCGTCGCCCGGCAACCGCCCAAGGCACACCGCTCCGTACGATCCCGTCAGGTCACAAGAGCTCTCCAGCGAGCTCGCGATCCGTTCCTGAAGCCGCCGTCGGAGCGCACACGGGTGGCGCGCCGGCGCGAGCCCGCCGGCTTGCGGTGCGGGCGGGCGTGGTCACGCTCACCGTTGTGGCGGAATCCAGCCCCTGGGGTCGGTGTGGCGGCGACTCCCGGAGTCATGACGTCGGCCTGGCGCACCGGTCCGGGCCGGGCGCTGCTGCTCGGTCACAGCGGGCAGCACTTGGTGGAGTTACTCGGGCAGGTGGAGTTCGCCTGGACCAGACCGGGGCGCCGCGCGAGGTGGGGATGCCGGCCGAGCGCAATGCGGAGGCGAAGCGCGCCGTGCCGGAGTCGGCATCACCGACCGGGAGGTCGATCACGACGTGGTCGACCTCTCTGCTCCCTCACCCGACACGGCCGGGACGATCGTCGCCGCGCCGAGCGTGACGGTTCCGAAGTTCCGGCTCGCTCACGACCCGGACCGGGTCGCGCTCTCGGTCGGCGAGGCGGCCCGGGCGATGGACAGCGGACACGGTGAGGCCGGTGGCGTGAGCCGCGCCGGCCAGGCACGAGTGGCGGCGTAGCCGAGCAGAACGGACAGCAGCCCGGCCAGTTCGGCGAACAGCCTGCTGCGCGACCGGCGGTGCCGGCGTTCGTGACGGCTCCGCGGTGTGCAACGCTCAGCCCACCTCACCGGTGAAGTCCCGGACGGGAACAGCCATGGCGGACGCCGCCGGCTCCCACTCCTCGTCCGCGACCGAGTACCGCGTTCGCTTGCCACGGCCGGACGCCCGGCGAGCCGACCCACGTTTTGTAGGTGAGTTGTGCCCGCAGGCAATGCACTCCGTGCCGGCGAAGATGATGTCGAACTCGCCCCGCGAGCCACACCCCCGAGACCTAGACGACTGGTCTATTCATGGAGTACAATAAGACTCATGCCAGCCACCACAGCACGCAGCGCCGACACCCGTCGGAACATCCTCGACGCCGCCCAGCGGATCATGGCCCACAAGGGCTATTCCGCGGTCGGCCTCAACGAGGTGCTCGCGGAGGCCAGCGTACCGAAGGGGTCCTTCTACCACTATTTCTCCTCCAAGGACGCCTTCGGCGAAGCCCTGCTGAAGAGCTACTTCGACGAGTACCTCGCCGACATGGACCGGGTACTCGGTCAGCCCGGCCGGTCCGCCGCCGAGCGCCTGACGGCCTACTGGCAGCTGTGGCGCGAGACGCAGAGCTTCGACGAGTGCCAGGGCAAGTGCCTCGCCGTGAAGCTCGGAGCCGAGGTGTCCGACCTGTCCGAGCCGATGCGGCTGGCCCTCAAGGAGGGGACCAGCGCGATCATCGACCGTCTCGAGCGGACCATCACCAGTGGCCTGACGGACGGATCGATCACGGTCGACGGCGCGCCGCGCGAAACGGCACAGATCCTCTACGACATGTGGTTGGGTGCCAGCGTCATGGCGAAGATCCATCGAAGCCTCGAACCTCTCGAAGCCACTACGGCGATGACTCGCCGGCTCCTGCACCTGTAAGAACCGTTCGCGCCTCCCGACCCGGCGCATCGTCGGATCGGAGGCATTTTTCTCGCCGACTTATATACGACCGGTCTACTGATAAAAGGAGTATCACCATGAAGGTTCTGATCGTTCTCACCTCGCACGACCGGCTCGGTGACACCGGCCGCCCGACCGGGTTCTGGCTGGAGGAACTCGCCGCTCCCTACTACCGGTTCAAGGAAGCGGGCTGGGAGATCACGCTCGCCTCGCCCAGGGGCGGCCGGCCGCCGCTGGACCCCAAGAGCAACGAGACCGCGTTCCAGACCGAGCAGACCCGCCGCTTCGAAGCCGACCCCGAGGCCACCGCCGCCCTGGCCGACACCGTCCGCCTGGACACCGTCTCCGCCGACGACTACGACACCGTCTTCTACCCCGGCGGCCACGGCCCCCTGTGGGACCTCGCCGAAGACACCCACTCCGCCCGCCTCATCGAGACCACCCTGCGCACCGGCAAGCCGATCGCCCTGGTCTGCCACGCACCCGGCGTCCTGCGCCACACCCTCAACGAAGACGGCACCCCCCTCGTCCGGAACAGGAAGGTCACCGGCTTCACCAACTCGGAGGAGGAAGGCGTCCAGCTCACCGACATCGTCCCCTTCCTCGTCGAGGACGAACTCGTCAAGCTCGGCGGCCACTACACCAAGACCGACGACTGGCAGCCCTACGTCGTCCAGGACGGCCTCCTCATCACCGGCCAGAACCCCGCCTCCTCCGGCCCCGCCGCCGACACCCTCATCAAGCTGGCCACCACGCACGCCTGAACCGGCTTCCCGCCCCGCACCAGTTCTCCCGCCGTCCGTTCGGGCCGGGCAGCCTCCGGGCCCGCCCATCCCGGACGGACCGGCCAGGTGCTGGTCGGTGGCGGGTGGAGTCGTGAGCTACTGGGCGGTGTAGCCGCCGTCGACGGGCAGGGCGATGCCGGTGACGTAGCTCGCGCCGTCGCTGCACAGCCACAGCACGGCCTGCGCGACCTCTTCGGCGGTGCCGAGGCGCTCGATGGCCTGGCCGGCTTCCGCCTGGTCGCGGTCGAGTTCTCCGCCTTCGACCATCGCATCAACCATGGGAGTGGCAATGGTGCCGGGGCACACGGCGTTGACGCGCACACCCCGGGATCCGTATTCGAGGGCTGCGCTCTTGGTCAGGCCGATCACGCCGTGCTTGGTGGCGTGGTAGGCGGCTCGGCCCGGGTTCCCCACGAGGCCGCCGAGCGAGGAGCAGTTGACGATGGCGCCGCTGCCCTGGTCACGCAGGTGACGCAGTTCGTGCTTCATGCTCGCCCAGATGCCGCGCAGGTTGACGGCCTGGACGCGGTCGAACTGCTCGGCGCTCTCGTCGGCCGCGTCGGTGGGCGGGGGCATGATGCCGGCGTTGTTGTACGCCATGTCGAGCCGGCCGAAGGACTCCACCGTGCGGTCGACAGCGGCGGCGACCTGGCCCTCGTCGGACACGTCGCAGACCAGCGCGAGGGCCCGATGGCCGGCGTCGGTGAGCTCCCGCACGGCGGCGCTGACGGCCACCTCGTTGATGTCGGTGAGGGCGACGGCTGCGCCCGCTTCGGCGAAGGCGCGGGCGGTGGCCAGGCCCATCCCGGAGGAGGCGCCGGTGACGAAGGCGACCTGGCCGGTGAAGTCGTAGGTGGGATTCATGCCGTTGTTGTCCCGTCGGAACGTGGGGGCGGGCAGGGACGGAGGGGTCAGGGGGCGGCTTCGACGGTGATGCTTTCGGCCCTCCCGAGCTGGTAGGCGCCGACGTCGAGGTGGCAGGGAGGCCGGTGCACGGGAAGACGCGGTGTGCGGGAAGGCGCGGTGTGCGGGAAGGCGCGGTGTGCGCTGCGGTCCTCTGCCGCCCTTACGGACTCCGCCCCGCAGGCTCCGAGGCGGAGTCCGTAGGGGCGGCCGGCCCGGCTTCCGGATTGCCCGCGCAGGCGGTCACGGCCGGCAGCAGCGCGGCCGCGGAGGCGACTCGGGCCGGTCCGCGAAGGACTGTTGGACCGTGCAGTGCATGGAGAGGTCTTCGGTCTTGCATGCACGCGTGAACGCGGGGCCGGCCGACACGGTCAGACGGCCGGAGCGGCGGCGTACTCGGTGTCGGTGACGGGCGTCAGCCAGTGCACGACGTCGTGTTCGGCGTCGCCTTCGTTGATGGCCAGGTGGACCATCAGCCGGTTCGGGGCGGCGCCGTGCCAGTGCTCCTCGTCGGCTTCGAACAGGACACGGTCCCCGGGCCGAATGACCTCGACCGGTCCTCCGCGGCGCTGACACAGGCCGACGCCTTCGGTGACGAAGACGGTCTGGCCGAGCGGGTGGCGGTGCCAGTGGGTGCGGGCGCCGGGCATGAAGTGCACCAGGTTGGCGGTGACTCGGGACGGGGTGGGCGCGGCGGCGACGGCGTCGATGTAGACGTCGCCGGTGAACCAGTCGGCCGGCCCCTTGGCGGTGTCGATCGAGCTGCGGGTGATCTGCACGGTCACTCCTTGTCAGGTGGAGGGATGGAGGCGTGAGGGGGTGGATCGATGGAGGCGTGAGGGGCGGGCAGGGGTGCAGAGGAGGACGCTGGACAGGTGGGGGGATCAGGGTGTGAGAAGGGTCTTGATGGCGCGGCGCTCGTCCATGGCCTTGTAGCCCTCGGCGACCTGGGCGAGGGGAAGGGTGAGGTCGAAGACCTTGCCCGGGTCGATCCGGCGGGTGAGGACGCGGTCGATCAGGTCGGGCAGGTAGCGGCGGACGGGGGCGGGGCCGCCGCGCAGGCCGACGTGGGAGAAGAACAGCTCCTGCCCGTCGATCGCGACCTCGTGCGGGACCCCGACGAAGCCGACGTTCCCACCGGGCCGGGCCGTGTGGAGGGCCTGCCGCATGGCCTCGGCGGTGCCGACGCACTCCAGGACGGAGTCCGCGCCGATCCCGTCCGTCATCTCCTTGATGCGGGCGATGCCCTCCTCACCGCGTTCGGTGACGATGTCGGTGGCGCCGAACTCACGGGCCAGCTTCTGTCGGGACTCGTGCCGGGACATGGCGATGATGCGCTCCGCGCCCAGTTCCTTCGCCGCGATCACGCCGCACAGTCCGACCGCGCCGTCGCCGACGACCACGGCGGTGGATCCGGGCCGCACCTCGGCGGCATCCGCGGCCCACCAGCCGGTGCCCATGACGTCGGAGACCGCCAGCAGACCGGGCCACAACTCCTCGTCCGGCACCTCGTCGGTGGCGACCAGGGTGCCCTGGGCGTTCGGGATGCGCACGTACTCCGCCTGGCAGGTCGACATGAACTCGCGGTGCAGACAGTTCGACGGGAAGCCGTTCCGGCAGTTCGCGCAGGTGTTGTCCGAGGTGGCGAAGGAACCGACGACGAACTGGCCGGGCCGGACCGAGGTGACCTCGCTGCCGACCTCCTCCACGAAACCGACGTACTCGTGCCCCATCGGATGCGGATCCCCGATCGGCTCGGCGCCGCGGTACGGCCACAGGTCCGAGCCGCACACGCAGGTCACGGCCGTGCGGATCACCGCGTCGGTCGGATGAAGGATCTTCGGGTCGTCCACGGTCTCGAAACGGACGTCACCGGGAGCATGGATCACTGCGCCGCGCATGAGAGGGATTCCTTTACGTGCCGAGGCGAACAGCCACCGAGGAATCCGGGGCCGCCGCCGAGTGCAGGGCCGGGTGCGTGCCCGTCGTGACGAGACCGGGCGGAAAGCACCACGTCATCCAGGTAACCGGCTCGCGGCGCCCGTAGCGAGACACCATCAAGAGGTGTACTGCCAGTACATCCCTATGGCCGTGCGGGGGACGTACCGTCGAAGGCGTGGACAACCAGGCAGAGGTCAGCGAGTTCCTCACCTCGCGACGCGCGAAGATCACCCCCGAGCAGGCGGGCCTGCCCGCCGGCAGCCGTCGACGCGTGCCCGGCCTGCGGCGCAGTGAGGTCGCCGCCCTGGCCGACGTGAGCGTCGAGTACTACGCCAAGCTGGAACGCGGGAACCTCGCCGGCGTCTCCCCCGCCGTCCTCGAAGCCGTCGCCCGAGCCCTCCAGCTCGACGACGCCGAACGCGCCCATCTGCTCCACCTGGCCCAGACGGCCGACGGCTCCGACGCCCTCACCCGACCCCGCCGCCGCGCCACCCGTCGATGGAAGCCGCACCCGAGCCTGCAGTGGACCCTGGACGCGGTCACCGAGGGCCCGGCCTTCGTCCGCAACGGCCGCATGGACCTCCTCGCCGCCAACCAGCTCGCCCGTGCCTTCTACGCCGACGTCTACGCCGACCCCCACAACCAGGAGAACCTCGCCCGCTTCACCTTCCTCAGCCCGGACGCCCGCCGCTTCTACCCCGACTGGGACCAGGCCGCCGACATCACCGTCGCCATCCTGCGCACCGAAGCCGGCCGCAACCCCCACGACAAGGACCTCCACGACCTCGTCGGCGAACTCTCCACCCGCAGCGACGCCTTCCGCACCCGCTGGGGCGCCCACGACGTCCGCCACCACGGCACCGGCTTCAAGCGCTACCACCACCCCGCCGTCGGCGAACTCACCCTCGCCTACGAGGGCCTGGAAATGGCCGCCGAACCCGGCCTCACCCTCACCATCTACGCGGCGGAACCCTCCTCCCCCTCCGAACAGGGCCTGCGCCTCCTCGCCTCCTGGGCAGCCACACCCCAGACCCCCACACCCGCCCCGCATCCCCGTGACTGAGAATCCCCGACGGGAGATTGCCGGATGCACACCTCGGCTGCCATCCGTCGGTGGCCGTATCCCTGATCTCCCCTGACCGGGACCGTGAGAGGCCGCCTCGCCGAACCCGGCCCGCTCCCGGTCTGACCGATCCGGCCCAGCAGCCCGACCGTTCCAGCGGTTCGCCTTCGTCGGCCTGCGCAGCTCGGCAACCGTGGCACCGCCGAGTCCACGGCGAACGGGGCAAGGAGCCGGCTGCCCCCACCGCAGACCACGGCCCAACTGGTGCACATCGCCACGGTGGCACCGACGCTGCCGGTGGTGTGGAGTGCCCCTGAACAGGATTTGCCCACCGCCGGGCGCGCCGGTCGCGCAACCGACCACGGTGACGGTCCGATGACGGTGCTGACCGACCGAGCGGCAGACTGGCCGGATCGGGGTACCAGGAATCCGGGTGGGCCCGCACGCGGACGATGCGTACCCTGTCGGACCATGTGCTACCACGCGTTCAACGGCGCCTCCCGGCACTACGTGTGCATCGCGTGCCGGCTCTCCTTCAAAGGCAGCACGTGGCCGATCCGGAAGCGCATCTGTCCTGGCTGTCGTGAACAGCTCGTCTTCGCGGGCTACGACTTCGCCGCGCCCCGGCGACGCGACACGAAGGCATGGTCCGTCGTCGCGACCGTGCTCGCGGAGGGGCTGACCTACGATCACCGCCCCGGCTGCGGCTGCTCACAGCTCCCCTCGTTCCGGCCCCGTACCCGAGCTCAGGTACGTGTCCGGCGCCGCGCAGCCGAGCGGCTGGACCTGCCTCTGTCGGTGACCCTCGCTCGCCGCGACGCGTTCACCTCGGAGAGCCGTGACGAGCAACCACCCGCACCGTCTGCCGCGAAGCGCGACACGACCTGAGCGTCGCGTCGACGTGGCATGCCGCACCGGCCATGTGAGCGGTCAGGGTGTGGTTGGCCCTGAGAAAATCCCGCTGTGGCAGGAGTGGTCACGGCAGCGGAACCGTCCTGGATACCCGCGTTCACTGGGCCGCGATCGCGCGACTTTCGAAAGCTGGTCACGCTGCTGCGCCGAGAAGGCGGCGATCGGACTCGCCGAGGGCGTCCCTGGTAACTGCCGCTGGAAGATCGGGTGCTCTTGGTCGCCGCGTACTGGCGAACCAACCCGACATCGGGCAGCTAGTCCCACCGTACGCTGGTGCCTACCCGCGATCACGGCATCGCCGAGCAGTCCGAGAGAAACGGCCTAGCTGGTGGCCTCGTCGACGAGGTGGGGGTTGTCGTTGCGGACGTTGTTGACCATGGCGGAGACAGGGCGGGCGTCGAGGTGGCCGCCCGCGGGCTGGCCGAGGAGCGCGCGCAGGTCGTGGGGGTCCTGGTGGGTGGGGTCGAGCCAGGCGTCGTAGTGGTCGGGTGTGAGAGCAAGCGGCATGCGGGGGTGGACACGGCCGGCTGCGTCGGTGGCCTCGGTGGTGATGATGGTGCAGGTCATCAGCCAGGCGTCCGGGTCGTCGTCATGCTTGACGGACGGGTCGCGCCAGTGTTCGTACAGTCCGGCGAGGGCCATCACCTGGTCGTCCTCGGGGTGGATGAAGTAGGGCTGCTTACGGGTCTTGCCGGTGCCGGGGTCCTTGATCTGTTCCCACTCGTAGAAGCCGTCGGCGGGCAGGATGCAGCGGCGGCGGGCGAACGCGCGGCGGTAGGCGGGCTTCTCGTGGACGGTCTCCACCCGTGCGTTGATCATCCGGGAACCGATCTTCACGTCCTTGGCCCAGGACGGCACCAGCCCCCAGCGCAACGACCGGAGCTCCCGCCGGACTTCGGCGTCGCTGTCGCTGTCGTCGCCGCCGCTGCCACGGGGCGCTCGCTCGAGGACGGCCCACACCGTGTCGGTGGGGGCGACGTTCCAACTCGGTGCGAGCCTCTCTTTCGGGAGCGGGTCGGAGACATGGAAGAGAGGGGCGAGTTCCTGGGGGCTGCGGGTGGAGACGTATCGGCCGCACATGCAGCCACTGTGCCATCTGTGGCCCGGAAACGTCACCGACCATTCGGGTCCTCGCGACGCGCTGACCGGTGGGGTGGGAAGTAGGCGTAGCGGTACCGTCCTGACAGCCTCCGGTCGGCCCGTTCTGCCGAACTCCGGAAGACGCTGATACCCAACGGCACATAGTCATTGACTATCCGCAAGCGCAGTCGATCTTCGGCGTCACCGATTCGGCACGGCCGCGTCGACCTCGCGCCCGATTCTGAGACTCGATAGAGCAACGGGACTACAACTCACACCGCTGCCCCGCATCTCCGAGCTTCCCATTTCGAATGAACTCGCGTACAAGATTCCACGCGCGATCGACACCTAGGACGAAGTCACCGGTGAACTCCGCAAGGTCGTCCATGATCGGAACGTCGATCGTCACCTCAGACGGAACAGTGCCATCCCCCGCGAGGAGGGAAACCGTTTCAGCGTCATTGAACAGATGAACGACGGCATGACGGCCCCGAAAGCTCAGTGTCAGCTGGGGGAGCTCCCTGTCCGGCCATCGAACTTCAAGGTATCCGCGCCCCAGGGCGAGCAGTTGACGAAAATTGTCGGACAGGTAGCTTAGATCCGAGGTTCTCTCACTTGAGCAAAAACGCCCAGTTCGAGGTGAGGTCATCCCCCACACCACGCTCACGTTGGACCTCCACCCGGTATTCGGGGCAGCAGCCGCATCCCCCGGCCACCCTACAAGGCTGCACCACTCCTGCTCCGGCTGTCACCGACGGTTCAAGGAAGTCGGAAATCCCGAGACCTCATCCCCTAGGATTCCCTTGCCATCGCTGGTAAGCGAACGCGATTACTGCGCCATTGACATCGACATCCATCGGCTACCTGACAGCGATCACCACACACTCGCCTTCGCTTACCAGGTCGGGGAGTGTCCAATAGACGGCGGATCCGATGATCAAGGAGACGCCTGATGAGCGAGACCATCACCGAGCACGAGGCCGTGGAGGAGCCGGTCGTCGAGTCGGCTGGGGAGGCGGTGTCGGACGAGCAGCTGATCGGGATGCTGGTCGACCGCGCCCGGTCGGACGGGCTGCAGTTGACCGGCGAGGGCGGGCTGTTGCAGCAGCTGACGAAGCGGGTGCTGGAGTCCGCCCTGGAGGGCGAGATCACCGATCACGTCGGCTATGACAAGCACGACGCGACCGGCAGGAACAGCGGCAACTCCCGTAACGGCACCCGGTCGAAGACCGTGCTGACCGACGTCGGTCCGGTCGAGGTGAAGGTGCCCCGCGACACGGCCGGCACCTTCGAGCCGCAGATCGTCCGCAAGCGGCAGCGCCGTCTGACCGGCGTGGACGAGATGGTGCTCTCACTGTCCGCGAAGGGCCTGACGCACGGGGAGATATCGGCTCATCTGGCCGAGGTGTACGGGGCAGAGGTGTCCAAGCAGACCATCTCCACGATCACGGACAAGGTGATGGAGGGCATGGCGGAATGGCAGGCCCGCCCGCTGGATCGCGTCTACCCCGTCGTCTTCGTAGACGCCATCAATGTGAAGATTCGCGATGGCAAGGTCGCTAATCGGCCCATCTACGTTGCGATGGCTGTGACCGTCGAGGGCACTCGCGACATCCTCGGGATCTGGGCCGGCGACGGAGGCGAGGGCGCAAAGCACTGGCTCCAGGTCTTCACCGAGCTCAAGAATCGCGGAGTTGAAGATGTCCTGATGCTCGTCTGCGACGGGCTGAAGGGTCTGCCGGACGCGGTCGAGACCGTCTGGCCCCGCACGGTCGTTCAGACCTGCATCGTTCACCTGATTCGCAACAGCATCCGCTACTGCTCTCGCCAGGACTGGGACAAGGTCGCCAAGGATCTCAAGCCCGTCTACACGGCGCCGAGCGAGGCCGCGGCGACCGAGCGGTTCCTGGAGTTCTCCGAGAAGTGGGGCAGCAAGTATCCGGCCGTGATCAAGCTGTGGTCCGACGCCTGGGCCGAGATGGTGCCCTTCCTGTCCTTCGATGTCGAGATCCGCAAGGTGATCTGTTCGACGAACGCGATCGAGAGCGTGAACGCCCGCATTCGCAAGGCCGTCCGGGCCCGTGGGCATTTCCCCAACGAGGCGGCCGCGTTGAAGTGCGTCTACATGGCGCTGATGAGCCTGGACCCGACCGGCAAGGGCCGACGCCGCTGGACGATGCGCTGGAAGGCACCACTCAACGCCTTCCAGATCGCCTTCGAAGGCCGCCTCACCCCGAACAACCACTGACCTTCAACAACCAAGATCAGCCGTTGATTGGACAGACCCCCAGGTCGCACTCCACCTCGCAGCCATCGTCGTATGGGCAGAACCCTGACGACTACCGGCCGCGTTTGCCGACGTCGGGCCGGACAGCGTGCACCAGCACGAGTGGCCAGGAGGGCAGGTGGACAGCCGAACCGACATAGAAGCGCTGCGGCAGGTCCTGCCCATGACGAATGGGGTGCGGACGAGCGGGTGGACTGGACGGCAGCCGAAGCCGGCCTGGGCACTCCTCCCTGCCGACTATCGCGACTTCATGGCTGTCTACGGTGGCGGCCGCATCCATGACCTGATCGTCCTTCCGCCTCAGCCGACCGGGAACGGCTGGCAGGCGTCGATCACCGGTCACACGGCCGGCTTCCGCGAACTGGGGGCCATGGAGGGCGGAGTCCCCGGGATCGAACTGGGTGCTGATCGAGTGCTGCCCTGGGGCAGCGGCTGCAACGCAAACGAACTCGGTTGGCTGATGAGCGGAGCGAACCCCGATCAGCGGCCTGTCATCGTCTGGAGACGGCACGGCAATCCGCAATGGGCACTGCGGTATGGCCGAGTTCCTGCGGCGCCTCATGACCGCTGAATTCGACGCGTGCCCGCTGAGCGACCTCTCTCTTCGGGGACGAGTGGGCACCTTCGTCCATCATGAGGAGCGGGAGCGTCGCTTCCACGCGGGCCTCGACCCGATGACCGGCGAACCAGATCCCTACGCAGGCATGTTCGGCTGACAGACAGTCAGTGTTTCCATGGGAGACAGGGCCCAGTCGTGAGGGGGGCCATTCGGCTGGGTCGTCGAGTCGTTCCGCATCCCGCCCAGGTGAGGGTTGCCGGGCAACGTTCGGCGAGGGGCTGGCCGGGGGTTCGGCACCGCAGCGGCCGGTCGTGCCCGGGTGGGGTGGAGTTCAGGGCCTGGGGCGGGATGCCGGTCGCGCGGGCCAGGCGATCAAGGTCGTGGCCAGGGCGGTCGCCGCGAGGACCGAACCGGCTGCCAGTACGGGTACCGGGTCCCAGAGCCTGCCCAGCACCTGGACGAGGACAGGGAAGGCGAACCCGACGTAGGTGAGGCTGTAGAACACGGCGATCACGGTGGAGATGTTCTCCGGTCCGGCCAGCGTCTGCACGAGCTGGAGACCGCTCACCAGCAGAAGGCCGTAGGCCGCGCCGAGGACGACGGCCGTCGCCGCCAGGAGGAGCAGTGAACCGGTGGCGACGGTGAGGGCCGCGGTGAGCAGCCCGGCGATCGCCGACGCCATGCCTACGCGGAACGGCACCGCCGCGGAACGTCGGGCGAGACGCCGTGCCCACGGCTGCACCGCGATACCGCTGCCCAGGGTGATGGCGGCGACCACTCCGCCCCCGACTGCTCCGTAGCCGCCCAGGGGCACGAGAACAGGCAGCGCGGCGAGCGATACCGTCGCGGTCCCGAAGACCCACGGTGCCGTCGGAAGGACCGCGGTCAGGAACAGCCTGCTGGTCAGCACCCGCATCAGTCCCCCGCCGGGGTTCGACGAGTGACCGCGCCGCTCGGTGGGGGGCGAGGCCGTCTCCGGAGCACGCCAAACCACCGGCAGCGTCAGTGCCACCAGGGCGATGTGCACCAGGTAGGCAGTGGTCTGGGGCGAGGGCAGCCACTGGACGATCCCGCCGGACAGCAGCGGTCCGATCGCGAACCCGGCGGTCAGCGAGATCGCCGCACGCTGCGCTCCCCGCCCCGAGGGCTTCACGGTGTCGGAGAGTTCCTTGATCCACGCCGTTCCCGGCCCGAACGCCGAGCCGGCGCCGACTCCGACCAGAATCCGCCCGGCCAGGATGGTCCCGAACGCCCCGCCGGAGAAGAGGATCACCGCCGAGCCGAGCGCGGACAGCAGCAGGGCGGCCAGGAGGACGCGCCGCCGACCGAGCCGGTCGGAGACCTTGGCCATGACCAACAGGGCCGGAATGAGCCCCAGCGCGTAGGCCCCGAACAGCGCGTTCACCTGAAACCCGCTCAGGTTGCCGCGGTAGACCTGAAGGACGGAGGCGAACATGTTCGCCCCCCATCCCACGGTGAACACAGCGGCGGCGGGCCGCGTCCATGCCGACGGGGTGGCCACGGTCGAGAACTGCGCCGTGAGCGGCGCGTGCCTGCCGGAAAGCCTCGCACCGTGGTTCCGCCCGCCGCCGCCCGGCCTCGGCAGACGAGATGCGGTGTGCGGACAGGGAGCCGTGACCTCTGGAGTTGCCATGCCAGCGATACTAGTGGACGAGTAGACCAGTCGTCTAGGGACGTCGGCTGCACTCACACTCGGACGGACGCCGCAACGTGACGCACACCTGGCGAGCCCCCGCCTCGACGGGCGGGAATCCGACACCCTGGTCACGCAAGTGATCCAACACCCTTGACCCGGAGGAGGATCGAGCCCGCAGGCACGTGGCGCCCGGGCGGGCCGATGTCCTTGTCGAGGTGGACCGCGCACGGCACCCGTCTGTCGACGGGGCAGGATCCCGCGACGCCGGCCGGGCCGAACCGGGCCTCACGGCCCGGCAGCAGACAGTCCGCATCCCACGGAGCGGACCGTTCGCCTCTCGACACGATCCATCCCGGCGCCGGGTGACGGAACATTGCTCCACGGTATGTACGCGGAAATCAGCACTGGGATACGGTCTCCCCGCACACTCGGTTTGAATCGTTTCATTCAGATCCGGAAGAACGAGGTGTCATGTCGTCGAGCCGCAACACTCCTCAGCCGCAGAACGAAGCCACCCGCCGAACCGTCATCGCGGCGGGAGCGGGACTGGCGGCGCTCTCCGCCGCGGGACTCCCTCTCGCCACGGCCGGGGAAGCCGTGGCCGCCCCCTCCTCCGGGACGTCGCACCCGGTGCCCCGAGGCGCGACCTCCTGGCACCGCTACGTGCAAGGACCCTCCAGCCGCACGGTCCGGCCGGTCCGCATCACCGCGTCCACCGGAGATGTGCGCCTTCCTGATGCCCTGCTCAAGCCCGGCGGACGCGTTACGGTCCTGGAGCGTCCCGAGCCCGTCGCGCCGCCTCGCTGGCCCGACGGAACCACGGCCGCCGCCTCCTCCTCGCACGCCGGCAACGAGGGGAACGACGGGAAGCCTCGCACCTACGAAGCGGGCAACGCCATCGACGGCAGCCTCGACACCTTCTGGAACGACGACACGGCAGGCGCCTTCCCGGACACCCTCACCCTCACCACTCCCACCGCGCAGCAACTGTCGGGCATCACCGTGATCTCCAACAGCGACGGCGTGCCCACCGATTTCACGGTCGACACCTGGCAGGACGATGCCTGGCGCACCGCCGCCACGGTCTCCGACAACGATGTCATCCAACGGGCCGTCACCTTCTCCCAGCCCGTCACCACCACGCGGGTCCGCATCACGGTGACGAACGTGCAGGACACACCGCGCGGCGCGTTCACCCGGATCAACGAAGTCTGGCCCGCCGCCGTGGAGCCGATCGCCGTCCCCAGCGTCACGATCGACTTCGGCAAGGTCGTCGTGGGGTATCCCCGCATCCGCTTCGCCTCCGCCTCGGACAACTCCCCCGGCGTGCGCATCGCGTTCTCCGAGACCGAGCAGTTCCTCACCGACCGCTCCGACTTCACCCGCTCCGACCAGGCCGGCGGCACGGGCCAGGGCACCGACCAGTTCGCCGTCCCCGCGCGCGGAACCACCTGGACGGACCGCAAGGGCTTCCTCCGGGACGGCAAAGTGTTCGCCGACGGGCTGCACGGCTTCCGATATCTCAAGATCACACTCGATGCGCTGGCGACCGACGCCCCCGTCGCCCAGCCCTGGGGCACCGTCGCCATCGACTTCGTCGACCTGGACTTCACCGGCTACGTCGGCACGCCCAGCACCTACCGCGGCTGGTTCCTGTGCTCCGACGACGATCTCAACCAGTACTGGTACGGCGCCTCGTACACCAACGAGCTGGTCACCGACACCTTCCGCCAGGACGACGTGGATCCCCGCAACGCCTGGAGCGCTTCCCTGGAAGGCCGGCTGGTGCTGCACGACGGCGCCAAGCGCGACCGCGACCCCTACGTCGGCGACCTCGCCGTCTCCGCGCGCACCCTCTATCTCACCCATGACGACACCGCGGCCGCCGCTCGTCATGTCCTGGCCGACCTCGCCGACCACCAGCGGGCCGACGGATGGATCCCACCCGCCTCCATCTCCACATATGAACTGCCGCTGTTCGACTACCCCCTGTGGTGGGTGACGTGCAGCTGGGACTACGTCCTCTACACCGGCGACCGCTCCTACGCGACCCGGTACTACCCCCACCTCGTCAAGGTGCTGGACACCTGGTATCCGAGCGTCACCGACACCGCCGGACTCCTGAGCAAGGGACTCAACGGCACCGGACGCTACGGCGATTACGCCTTCCTCGACCGCACCGGCCAGATCACCTACTACAACGTGCTGTACGTCCAGGCGCTCAACGACAGCGCGGCGCTGGCTCGTTGGCTCGGGCACGAGGCGGACGCACGGCGGTGGAGCGATCGCGCCCAGGCGGTCGCCGGTGCGGTCAACGCCCACCTGTGGGACGACTCCGCCGGGGCCTATCTCGACTCGTCGACCGGAGCCGTCCGGCACGCCCAGGACGGCAACTCGCTCGCCATCACCTCCGGCGTCGCCGGGGCCCCGCGCGCGGCCTCGGCTCTCGATCACCTCGACGCCACCACGCAACTGCCGTACGGCAACGCCTTCATGGACAACGACACCATCTTCGGCGGCGCTTCCCAGCGGGTGTACGCCTTCACGTCCTACCCCGAGATCGTCGCCAGGTTCGAGACCGGTCGGGCCGCATCGGCGCTGGACCAGATCCGGCGCACCTACGGCTGGATGCACAGCCACGACCCCGGTATCACCAACTGGGAGGGCATCGGCCCCGGCGGCTCCCTCTACGAGGGCGCCTATACGAGCATGGCGCACGGTTGGTCCACGGGCGTACTGCCCGCGCTGACACACCACCTCCTGGGCGCCAGACCCACGGCACCCGGCTACGCCTCCTGGGAGGTACGCCCCCACCCCGGCGACGTGGCCTGGGCGCAGGGCCAACTCCCGACGCCCGGAGGTCCGTTGACGGTCGACTGGACCAGCACGGCGACGTCGTTCACTCTCACGCTCGACGCTCCCCACGGCACCCGGGGCGTGGTCTCCCTGCCCGTCGGCGCTTCACGCGCCGTCCTACGCCAGGAAGGGCGCGTGGTCTGGGACGGCCGCCGCGCGAAGAGCGCACGGGTGACGAGGGACGGTGACCGGATCACGGTGTCCGGCCTGGGCCCCGGCCACCACCGCTTCAGCGTCACCGGCCAGCCGCGCGGCGAGCTCTCACCTCTCGAGAAGGCCCGGAGGTGGGCGACCTGAGGGCTCGCGGCTTCGGGGGGCCGCCACGTCGTACGGTCAGAGCGTTCCAACGCTCATCGCAGTGCTTTTCCTTCTTCGAGATATTCGTCCGTCGAGGAAAGAAGGGAAGCGGCCTTTTCTTCCTTTTCCTCCGCCTCGCGATGTCTGGGGCACTCCCCCAGGCACCGCGAGGGCCGGGCTTCGGGCGGTGGGCGTCTGTCGGAGTCAGAAACTGTCGGGGAGCTTGACGGCGTTGCCGGTGAAAGGGGAGGTGTCGAGCCAGAGGTACTGGAACGAACGGCTGGTGAAGACCCAGCCGTTCTCCGAGCGCCTCAGTCGGTCGGCGGTGACGCAGTGGTTCCGGTAGTACGTCTCGCCCGGACCGCGCGCGGCCTCGTGGCAGATGATGCTGGTGGTCGCCTCGTCCCCGGTGATCTCGATCGGGCCCTGCACCGCGAACTGCACGAAGAACTCCCGCTCGTCCCGCAACCGGCGAAACGTGGAGACGATGTCGTCCACGCCGACGGCATGCACCCTCTCGCCGATCGTCCACTCCGCGTCCGCGGCCCAGGTCGCGCGGAAACGATCGTCGTCACCTCGGGTCGCGGCGTCGGCGAAACGAGCGACGGTGTCACGGATCGATGCCTCGTCCAGCAGACGGGACAGTGCGCTCTCAGCGCTGGTCATGTAATTCTCCCTGCACGGCGAATGGAATTCCCGGCCGGGAATTCCGATGGAATCCCGGATTCGGAAAACGTCATGTTCCCCATGGTGGCGTGGCCGGGACACCCGAACCAGAGACGCTTCGACGGTAGGAAGAGCAGTACCACCCTCACATCGCACCGACGAACGGGAATGCGGGAGAATGGCCGTCATGACGACCGCACCCGATATCGGCCTCGGCGCGATGATCCGCACATGGCGCGACCGGCTGCCTCCGTCGGCCGCCGGGCTGCCGGCCGCCTCGGGGCGCCGCGCCACCGGGCTGCGGCGCGAGGAACTGGCGGACCTCGCCGGTATGTCGGTCGACTACGTGGTGCGCCTGGAGCAGGGAAGGGCCACCACTCCTTCGGCGCCGGTGGTGGCGTCCCTGGCACGCGCCCTCCAACTGTCCACAGCCGAACGCGACCACCTGTACCGGCTGGCGCATCTCGCCCCGCCGGCGGACGGCACGATCTCCGACCACCTGACGCCCGGCGTGCAACGGGTGCTCGCCCGGCTCGGGGACGTCGCGGTCGCCGTATTCGCCGCGGACTGGCAGTTGGTGTGGTGGAACCGCGGCTGGGCCGGACTCCTGGGCGCGCCCTCGACCGCGCCGGTGCGGCTGCGCAACTTCGCCCGCGACAGGTTCCCGGTGGACGACGGGCCCGCGCGCCTCGCCTTGTGGCCGGTGACCGAATCGGACCGGGAGGCCACCGACGCCGCCGTCGTCTCCGATCTGCGCCGAGCCACCGGCCGTTACCCACGGGACAAGCGTCTTGCCGAGCTGATCCGTGAACTGAGCGCCAACGCGAGGTTCGCGGGGCTGTGGGCGACCGGAGGCGTCGCCGCACACCGTGAGGACCACAAGACGATCGACCATCCCACGGTGGGACCTGTCTCGGTGGACTGCGACATCCTGACCGACGGCGACTTCGACCTCAAGATCGTGATCATGACCGCCGCGCCCGGCGGCGAGGACGAGACCAAACTCCGGCTCACCGCCGTCGCCGGCCAGCCCACGCCCATGCCCACCTCCAACTGACCGATGCGCGCGGGCGGATCTGTCCGCTCGTGACGGCGACGACGACGGCGGAAGTGAAAGCGGCAAAGTGTCGGCCGGGTTCCGGGAACGGGCTACGACCGGCTCAGGAACTGGTCGATCGCTGCCCAGGTCGCGTCCGGCGCCTCGAGATGCGGAAGGTGTCCGGCCGCCTGGATCCCGACGAACCGGGCGCCCGGCACCGCGCAGGCGACGGCCCGCCCGTACGCGGGGGTGACGATCCGGTCGCTCTCACCCCACACCACCAGCGTCGGCACGTTCACCGCGCCGAGCCGTGCGAGCAGCGTCGGGTCACTCATGCCCCGGCCGGCGATGACGGCCATGGTGCGACCGTTGGCCTGCTGGATCGCGCGCTGCTCCTCGGTGAGCCGGGCCGGGTCCATGTACCCGCGCTCGGGGTCGTGCCAGGCGGCCTCCGCGAGTCCCCGGGCGTCGAGGGCGAAGAAGTCCGCGACCGGCTCCCCCTCGACGACCACACCGACGCCGTCGATGTCGATCAAGGCCCCGATCAGTCCCTTGTACCGCTCGTCGTGTGCGGCCCGCACCGCCATCTCGAGGGCGATCCAACCGCCGATCGAGGATCCGACCAGCACGACGTCACGCTCTCCGTGGTCGAGCAGTCGTGCGAGGTAGGCGGCCGCGAGGTCCGCGACGGAGGTGATGAAGTCGGGGCGCGTCGTGCCGTTCCAGCCGGGATGGGTCGGGGCGAACGTGTGCAGGGAGGCCGCGAGGTGTCCCACGATGGGCGCGACGGTCTGCGGGCCGCCGCCGCCGTGCAGCACCAGCGCCGTGCGCGCCGCGGGGTCGCCGGCCTGGATGACGGGAAGGTCATCGGGGAGGGAGAGGTTCACGGGAGCTCCTGACTCAACATGTTTATATAAGAACGTTGATAACGTAACACCATGAAGACCGACCTGGAAGCCCTCGGGCACGCGATCAAGCGCGCGCAGTACCGGAATCACCGCGCCGCCGATACGGCCCTCCGTGAGATCGGGGTGACCCTCGTGCAGTGGGACGCCCTGCGCGCCATCGACCGCATGCCTGGCGCCTCCGGCCATGAACTCGCCGTCGCGACGTTCCAGAGCGACCAGGCCTTCGGCACCCTGGCGAACCGGCTCGTCACCGGTGGACTCATCGCTCGGTCGGCAGGTCGCGGGCGCCGCCTCGAACACACCCTCACCGAATCGGGGCAGGCCGCGCTCGAGGCGGGCCGGCAACTGATGGCCGGTGCGCTACAGGAGCTCTTCGCACCACTCGACGAGGCACAGCGCCTGGCACTGCTTCAGACGCTCCAGCTCCTCACCGAGAACACCTGACGCGCCCACCGAGCCCCGCTGCCGCCCGGGCCCGGCCTGTGGCGCAGCACGCATGCAGCCTCCGGTGCGGCGCGCATGCAGGCGGGGCGCCGTGGCCGGTGGCCGAGAGGCGTAGGGTCCGGGCCTGTGAGCGGTTCCTCCGAGCCCGACTGGGCCTGTCTGCACCATGCCTACGGTCGGGCGGATGACGTCCCCGGCCGGCTGACCGCGCTGTCCAGCGCCGATCCCGCGGTGCGCGGGGCGGCCGTGTCGGCCCTGAGCGGAAACGTCTACCACCAGGGCACTCGATGGCCGGCGAGCGCTCATGTGGTGGCACCCCTGGTCGCGCTCGCGGACACACCCTCGACGCCCGACCGGGCGACAGTCGTGCACCTGCTGCATGCTGTCGCCCTCGGCGACCTGCACGACGACGTCCTGCCCTTCGACCCCGTACGTGCCTTCGCCGGGGCCGAACGGGTCGGCCCGTCGGACGAGGCCGCGGTGCTCCGCGTGCTGTTCGAGGACGAGGACCCGGACCCCCGAGCGCCACGCGCCTTCGTTCCTGACCTGGCTGGAGGATGCCGAGCCTGCCGTGGCGTCCCGTGCGGCGGCGCTGCTGGTCTGGTTCCCCGAGGTCCCCGGACTCGCGGACGCGCTGGTCGGCGTGGGGTCCGACACGGCGGCCGCCCGTGCGTCGGCGAACCTCGCCCTGGCGTTCCTCCCCGGCCCGCTCGGCTCCGGCCAACTCGCGGCGCTCACAGCATGTCTGGCCTCCGCGGACGAGGCGGTGCGGGTGACCGCCGCGGTCGCACTGGCGCGTCGGCGGGCGACGGCCCTGCCGGACGAGGCACTGGCCGTCCTGGTCCACGCCGACGACGACGAGGTCGCCGGTGCCCTACCGGGATGGGATCGCTCCCTTCGGGGCCATGTCGCGCTCGCGCTGCGGCGCCTGGGCCTGTGACCGGAGCTGCGTCGGCCGCGTCCGGCCTCCGGGGGCCTCACCTGCGCGGAAGATGGCCTCGGCGCTCCCGCTCCCGGCAGGCCCAGTCACCTCGCGCACACCGGTGGTCCGCAGGGTGACGGCGCCCCGTCGGGCACGCCGCCCGCGCATCGCACGGGTACGGCTTGCACAGCGGCGGGCGCTGTTTCATAGTCCGGGTATGGACGCGCGCGAGACGGCGCTCCGACAGGCGTACGGCCATGCCGTCCGCTGGCTGGCGAGCCTCTCCGAACGCCGGATTCCGGCTCGCGCATCGGTCGAGGAGATCATGCGCGCGCTCGGACCCGACCTGCCCGACGGCCCCAGCGCGCCCGCCGACGTCGTCGACCTGCTGGCGACGGCCTGTGAACCGGGACTCACCGCGTTCCCCAGCGGCCGCTTCTACGGATTCGTGGTCGGCGGCGCCGAACCAGCCGCCCTCGCCTCGGACTGGCTGACCAGTGCCTGGGACCAGAACTGCGTCATGCGCGCCGCCTCACCCGCGTACGCGGCGGCGGAAGAGATCGCCGGCGCGTGGCTGCTCCACCTGCTCGGCCTGCCGGGCGACAGCGCGGTCGGCTTCACCACGGGCGCCACGATGGCCAACTTCACCTGCCTCGCCGCCGCACGCGACGCCGTGATGCGGCGCGCCGGTTGGAATGTCGCCCGCGACGGACTCACCGAAGGACCGGCTGTGCACGTCGTCGCAGGCCAGGACCGCCACATGGCCATCGACCTGGCGCTGCGCTACCTGGGGCTCGGGCGACCCGACCTCGTCACGGCGGACGAGCAAGGACGCATAGAACCCGAGGCCCTGCGGCGCACCCTCACAGCCCGTGGGCCGGGCTCCCCGACGATCGTGATCCTCCAGGCCGGCGACATCCACTCCGGTGCCTTCGACCCCTTCGTCGAGGCGATTCGCGCCGCCCGCGAAGCGGACGCGTGGGTCCACATCGACGGCGCCTTCGGGCTGTGGGCCGCCGCCTCCACCGGCCACACCCACCTGACGGCGGGCTGCGCGGCGGCGGACTCCTGGGCGACGGACGCCCACAAGACCCTCAACGTCCCCTACGACTGCGGCCTAGCCGTCGTACGCGATCCGTCCGCGCTCCGGGCCGCGATGGCCCTGCACAGCGACTACCTCATCCACGACCAGCAGGGCGACCCCACCGACAAGGTGCCCGAACTCTCGCGCCGCGGCCGCGCCTTCACCGTGTGGGCCGCCCTGCGCTCCCTCGGCCGATCAGGCGTCGCCGACCTGATCGACCGGCTGTGCCGCCACGCCTCTTCCTTCGCCGAGGGCATCGCCCGGATCGACGGCGCCACCGTCCTCAACGACGTCGTCTTCACCCAGGTCTGCGCCGCGTTCGGCGACGACGAGCGCACCGATCGCGTCCTCGCGCGGCTGCTCGACGACGGCACGGCATGGATCAGCGGCTCCACCTGGCACGGCCGCCGGGTCATGCGCATCTCGGTGAGCAACTGGTCGACGACCGAGACCGACGTGACCCGCACCCTCGACGCCATCCGCCGCGCCGCCACTGCTCCCTGAACTCCCTTTCCCCGTAGGCCTGGTGCGGTGGGCTTCCACCGGCGGGGCCGCATCCACCGCCGATGGTGGATGCGGCCCCGCCGGTTCCGGCACCGGGAGTGCGGCCGCCGGGGACCGGTTTACGGTGCGATCTCGAACTGCGGCGGCTGGAGGCCCGCGAGGCACCTGGTGTCCGGCGCGGTCGGGCGGGCGAAGAAGGATGTGGTGATCGTCTGCGCGCAGCGCGAGTCGGCGAACACCACATGGGCGACGTAGGGGACCGTGACGGTGGTGGAGCGGCTCAGCGTACGGGCGACGTACGCCCCGTTGCTCGGCGCCGTCTGGGCGTCGAACCCGCCGGACAGGGCGAGGGTCGGGATGTCGCTGCGGGTCACGTCCCGTACCGACCGGGGCGCCGGGGGAACGTCCCAGGCCCGGCAGTCGTCGTGGAGCCAGGCGAGTTGCGGGGCGTTGGCCAGCATCGACCGGGGGAACGTCGGGAAGGCGCGGCGTCCGCCTCGGATGATGTCGGCCTGGCTCTCGTACGGGGTCCACTGGCGGCAGAAGACGCCGTAGACCAGCCCGTGGGCGACCCTTCCGATGGCCTGGGGGCTGTACTTGCCGCCCGCGAGCTGCTCGGCGATGCGTTGCGGGTCGCCGTGGGCGAGTTCGTCGATCGAGCGGGGCACGCCGGCCGCCACATGGGTGGCGGAGGTCAGCCAGGTGACCAGGTTGCTCCCGTCCAGCACGACCTTCACCGGCTCCGGGTGGACGGGGACCGTGACGGTGGTGGTGATCGGTCTGGCCTCCAGCTCACTGACGAGGCGCAGGAAGGTGGCCTTGAGGTTCGGGTAGCGCGTGTTGCACGCGGGCTGCTGTGCGCAGGCCTTGAACAGGCCGTCGAAGCCTTCGCGTGCGGCCTTCCAGGTCACGGCCCCGCCGGCGATGGACGGCGGCAGGATGCCGTCGATGCCGACCGAGCGGATGCCCTTCGGGTGCAGGCGCATGTAGTTGAGCGCCAGGTGGGTGCCGTAGGAGATGCCGAAGACGTTCCACTTCTTGACGCGCAGCGTCTTGCGCAGGGCGTCGTAGTCGGCCGAGCTCTCGATGTCGTTGTAGGCGCTGCGGTCGGCGCCCTCGGCGTCCACGCGGGCACGGCAGGTCCGGGTCGCCTCGACGTGCAGGCGTCCGGTGGACGGCGCGTTGGAGACCAGGCCGAGGGCGCGGGCGTTGAACCGGTCGATGTTCGGACAGGTGAGTTCCGGGTCTGCCGAGTAGGTGCCGCGCTGGGACATGAAGATCACGTCGCGGTCGCGGTCGAGGTTGCCGGCGAGCGCCATCGGGATCTCGGAGACCGCGTCGTCGCCGGGCCCGCCGGCGAACCACACGATCGGGTCGGGCGCGGGGCGGCTGCTCCTGGCGGGCATGATCGCGACGGCGAGGGTGATCTCGCGCCGGTCGTCGCCCCCGTACCCTTCGGGCTCCTTGGGCCCCTTGGCGCCGGAGCGCTTCTCGGGCACGGTGAGGGTGCCGCAGCGGGCGCGTGCGAGATCGGGGATCGGGTCCGCCGTCCTGGGACAGGGGCCCGGTGCGAAGCGGGCGTCGCCCACCGTACGGGCGACGGTGCCGATCGGGGCGTCGGCGCCGGACTCGGCGTGTGCGGGCAGGGCGGCGAGGCCGATGACGAGGGCGCTGGCCGTGGCTCCGGCCAGGGGCGCCGGGAGCCGTCGCGCTGGGCGTCGGCCGGGGGTGGTACCAGGGGACATCGTGCGTACTCCGGTCAGGGGATGATGGTGAACGGCTTGGGTTCGACTCCCGGCACACAGCCGGTGTCGGGCGCGGTCGGCCGCGCCAGGAAGGAGCGCAGGACCGACGCGGCGCAGGGGTTCTGCGGCACCACCCAGTGGGTGATCCCAGGAATCACCACGGCGGTCGAGCGGGGCAGCGTGCGGCCGGCGAACGGCCCCCAGCTCGCCCCGGTCTTCGCGTCGAAGGTCCCGGTGATGATGAGCGCGGGCACCTTGCTGTGGGTGGCCACCCGCTGCACCGCGGTGCGGTCCGGGACGTTCCAGACGCGGCACAGGTCGTGCTCGAACGGCAGCTGCGGCGCGTGGGCCAGCACCGAGTCCGGCCATCCCGGGAAGGCGCGGCGACCGGCTTTCAGCACGTCGCGCTTCGAGAAGCCCGGGACCCATTCGGCACAGGCCACCGAGTGCGTCAGCCCGTGGGCGAACTCGCCGACGGCGGGCGTGGCGCCGGCGGCCTGGGCCCGCGCGAGGCGCTCCGGGTTGCCGGCGGCGAGTTCGTAGAGGGCCGCGGGGACGTCGGCGGACGGCACCAGCCGGCCGTCGGCGACCAGCAGGTTCACCAGCGTGCCCCCGTCGAGGACGACCTTCACGGGGGTGCCGCCACCGGGCGGCGGGACGGTCAGCCTCAGGGGTTTCGCCTCCAGCCGCCGGACCTGTCGCGTGAGCGTGCGGGACAGGTCCGGGTAGCGGGACCTGCACGCGGGCTGGGCCTCGCACGCCGCGAAGATCGCGTTGATCCCCTCCTGGGCGCTGTCCCAGGCCCACGGCAGGCTCACGACCTGTGGCGGCACGACCGAGTCGATCGCCAGGGAGCGGATGCCCCGGGAGTGCCGGCGCAGGTAGGTGAGGCCCAGGTCGGTGCCGTAGGAGTAGCCGTAGACGTTCCACTTGCCGATACCCAGAGCCTTGCGGAGGGCGGCGAAGTCCGCGGCGTTCTCGGTGGTGTTGTAGGCCGCCAGGTCGATTCCCTCGGCCGTCAGACGGTCCCGGCACTCCTTCGCCGCGCGTACCAGGCCTCGTCCGGTCGACGGCGCGTCGTAGGGCAGGCCCACGGCGGTCGCGTTGAACCGGTCCATCTCCGGGCACGCGAGGCTCGGCTGTGAGTGCAGGGTGCCGCGCTGGGCCACGACGATCAGCTCGCGGTCGCGGTTCACGCCGGAGTCGATCAGGAAGGGGATGGCTCCGAACGCGTCACCGCCGGGACCCCCTTCCATGAACACCACGGGGTCCGGGGCCGGCTTCTTCGACGCTGCCGGGATGATGGCGACGGCCAGCCGGATGGTGCGTCCCCTGGGGCGCTCGCGGTTCTCCGGGACCTCGAGGAAGCCGCACCGGCCGGGAACCGGCTCGGGCGTCCGCGGACAGGGGCCCGGCACGAACCGCGCCGGATGCCCCGGCGGCGGCCCGCCGGCAGGCGGCGACTGGGCGCTGCCCGGCGCGGCCCCGACCGTACCGAGGACACCCAGACACACGGCGAGGAGCGCCGCCTTCGTCCGCGTCCCCCGGCCGAGTCGTGGAGGGGTGTGTCGAGCCGGGCTCCGTACGGGCGCCCCGGTTCCGGTCCCGGTCCCGGTCCCGGAGAAGGAGGGCGGGGGCCCGGAACCGATGTCGTGTTCCGCCATGTGATCTCGTCTCTCTGACGTCCCTGGCCACTGCGGTCCGGGGGCGGTTGGCATGGCTGCGCCCCGCCGCACGGCAGGGCGGGGCGCGTACGCCAGCCTGCGTTCGGGCAGGGGCCGCCACCACTCGTCGCCTCCACTTGGAGCAGCCCCGCCCGGGACCGGGGCTCCCCCGGTTCCCCGGCCCCGGCTCCCGGCCTTCGATCCCCTGGTCACCCGGTCGGCCGTCGACCCGTCACCCCCTCGGCGGCCGGGGACGGAGCCGCCCTCCGCTCCGGTGGCGGACGCTGCGCCGAACGCCACAGGGCCACAAGGTCCCAAGGCCCCAAGTCAGGTGGTGGGCCCAGCCGGGCGGCGCCCCTGCGTGCCCGGCGCGTGGTCCGCGTGCAGGTCCTCGGACCAGCCCGTAGCGTGGACGACGCGCGTTCCGCCGACATCGCCTCGCCGACGCCGCGTCCCGGCACACCGGCAGCGGCGCACCCGCAGCGGACTTGATGACCTCGGCTCCCCCGAAGTGCCGGACGACACTGAGCCGATCTCGTTCCAGGTGGCGAAAGCAGGTGGTGTCCGTGAGTCGGACGACGTCGTGGTGTACCACCAGCGACCCTGACCACGCGGAGTCACCCGACGGCTTGCGGGCGGCGGGCCGGCTGCCGGGCATCCGGACCGAGTGATGCGTCAGGGCCCTCCGGCACCGGCACCCTCCGATCCGCCTCGCCCGCGCCGCTCCGGCGGATCCGTCCTGCCCGTGCTCGTCCCCATCGCGCTCCTGATCGTGGTGGCGGTGGCCGTGGGCTCGTGGCTCCACTTCACCGAACGGCAGGCGGCCGACACGGTGCACGTCGTCGGATCCTCGGCCGCCGACCGGGTGGACGTGGAAGCCGCCGTCCAAAGCGTCGACGCCACGGGCCGGGAGCTGGTACTGCGGGTCTCGGTGACCCCACGCGGAACCCTCGGTGAGGCGGACGGGGCGGCACCGGCGGCCGATCTCAGCCTCCGGACCTCGGGGGCGACCCTGGGCGACCTGGAGTTCACGGCGCACGAGCGGCTCACGACAAGGGATGTTCAGGTCGCGCTGACCGGCGGATCGATCAGTGACTACCCGTTCGACACCTACGGGACCGTCATCGCCTTCCGGGCGGAGCTCGGCGGCGACCCGGTGCCGGTACGGATGCTGTTCTCCAACGCCGACACGCTCTTCTCGGTCTCCGCACATCCCGGGCCCTCCCGGCAGGAAGCCGTGACGGCGGTGGAGTTGACGCGCTCGGGCAGCCTGCTCGTCTTCGCGGTCTTCATGATGGTGGTGATGTGGGCACTGGCCGCGTCCGTGCTCATCGGGGCCTGGTACCTGACGACCCGCGGCGAGGGACTGGTCTGGCCCGGCCTCGCCTGGATGGCCGCCACCCTGTTCGCGCTCGCCGCGTTCCGCAACACCGCCCCCGGCACACCCCCGATCGGCTGCGTGCTGGACTGGTTCGCCTTCCTGTGGGCGGAGACCGTCATCGCCCTCTGTCTGGTCACCGTGGTCGTCACCGGCGTCGACAAGGCCCTCCGCCAGGACGCGCGGCCCACGTGACGGATCCGCCGCACCGGGACCGGCCGACGCCACTCCCCCACGGTCAGACCCCTGCGACTCGCCCCCCTCCCCCGTGAACCGAGCGGCTTCTCTCCGCGCCCCGCCCACGGGCGTGGCCACGGACCGGTTCAGCCCGCAGCCACGAGACGAACGGCGCCCGACGTTGGGCTAGTTGGTGCCGGCGGTGAGCTCACTGAAGAGCTTGTTCGCGGCGTCCGAGGTGAACTGGCGCCGGAGTTCGGCCCGGGCGACCTCCTTGCGGAACTCTCCCTCGTGGCCGCTGAAGCCGGCGTTGTGCATGGTGTCGGTGATCCAGGTGGCGAACGCCTGGTAGTTCCAGATGTGGGGCAGGCAGGTCTCGGAGTAACGGTCGAGAAGACCGGGGTCGCCTTCCTTGACCTGGCGGATGACGGCCCGGGCGAAGACCTCGGTGTCGTGGAGGGCGAGGTGGATGCCCTTGGCGCTCATCGGCGGGACGATGTGCGCGGCGTCGCCGAGGAGATAGAGCTTCCCGTGGCTCATCGGGGCGAAGACCACACCGCGCAGCGGCACGATCCGCCTGTCGACGATCTCGCCGCTCGTCACAGGGGTCCCGAAGCGGGCCTCCAGTTCGCTCCAGACGCGCTCGTCCGGCCACTGCTCGGGGGTGTCGTCGACCGCGCACTGAAGGTAGACGCGACTGGCTCGCGGGCCGCGTGGGATGAGGCCGGCGAGACCGCGCGAGTGGATCGCCATGCCGGACGGGTTCGCCGGGACGGCGGCCAGGACGCTGAGCCAGTTAAACCCGTACACGTGGGAGTACTCGGTCAGCGCGGAGGCGGGGATGCTGCGCCGGCTCACGCCGTGGAAGCCGTCGCAGCCGGCGATGAAGTCGCAGTCGATGACCCTGGCGGTGCCGTCGGCGTCCCGGTAGCGGGCGACGGGGCGTTCGCCGGTCACGTTCTCCAAGGACACGTCGGCGGCCTCATGGCGAAGGTCTCCGCCCTCCCGCAGGAAGACGTCCGTGAGGTTGCGGACGAGGACCTGCTGGGGGCAGTAGAGGCTCTCGTCGTTGTCGTCGTCCACATCGACCGGCATCGCCTCTCCGTCGATGTAGAAGCCGAATCCGCTGTCCGGGACGGCGTCACCCGCCAGTACTTCCTCGAGACCCCACTCGCGGAACATGCGCACCCCGAAGGTGTCGATGGTCCCGGCGCGCTGACGTGCCTCGACGTAGGCGCGGGGGTGCTTCTCCAGCACGGTGCAGTCGATGCCGTTGCGCAGCAGCAAGGTGCCGAGCGTCAGGCCGGCGACACCGGCCCCGACGATGACGACGGTCGTGTCTTCGCGTGTCTCGGACATGGGTGTGCGAGCCTCCGTGCTCAAAGGGGTTGGCCGGTCGCGCCGGTGGCGCGAACGACGCCGCCGACCGGGTGGTGCGGCGTACAGCCACCACTGTGGAACCCCTCCGGGTGCGCGGACCACCGGTGACGGGACAGCGAGTACCGGAAACCCGCCAACCTCCTGGAGCCTCAGGTGTGGGCCTGGGGACCGGCCGTCAGATCGGCGAAGTCGCCGAACATGGAGGAGGTGTGGGGCGTGCGACCGGTGACGAGGCGGAAGGCGGTGGCCGCCTCGTGCACCAGCGCGCCGCCGCCTTGGAGGACGCGGCAGCCCAGCGCACTGCCGGCCCGCACGAGCGGGGTGCGGTCCGGGTGGTACCGCGTGTCGAAGATCCACAGGTCACCGCGCAGGAATTCCGGCCGCACCACCTCCCGGCCGTCCGCGCCGTCCCCACCGCCCGCGCCGCCCGTGCCGTCCGTGTCGTCCGTGGGCAGGCTGTTGACGAGGCCGTCGGCCTGCTTCAGCCGTTCGGCGAGCCCTTCGGCCGGGAACGCCTCCGCCCGGCCGGGGGCGGCGCCGTCACCCTGGTTGAGGCACTCGACCAGGGCGCGGGCGCGCTCCGGCACGGGGTCCGTCACGGAGAGGTGCCTCACTCCCCGCTCACGGAGGGCGTACGCGGCGGCGATCCCGGCATCGCCCGCCCCGACCTGCACCACGCGATCGAGCGGAACTCCGGGCAGCCCCCTGAGGAGGGCCGCGACGCAGCCGGCGACGTCCGTGTTGTGCCCGACCGTCCGGCCGTCCCGCGTGAAGACGATGACGTCGACCGATCCCACGCGCGCCGCCGTCTCGGACAGTTCGTCCACGTAGGGGACGACGCGGTGGCGGTAGGGCCGGGCGACGTCGAGTCCGGAGAAGCCGAAGTCCCGGCAGGCCCGCAGGAATCCGCCCAGGCCCTGGGCGCGGAATGCCCGTGCGTCGGCGTCCACGCGGCGGCAGAGGTAGCGCAGTCCGTGTCGGTGCGCCTCCCGCTCGTGGAGTTCGAGGCCGAGCGAGCGGTCGGCGTCCGCGCCGACGAACCCGACGAGATACGAGAACTGGGCCACGGCGGCTCCACCCCAAGTAATGTACGAACTGGTTCGTTATCAATATCAGGAGAACTTCACGGCGGGAAGGGACAGGGCGCTCCGCGGTGCCGCGGACCTCGCGCGGGCAGGGGGCGGCGCGTCCTGCGTCGCCCCCTGCTCACAGCCCCAGATACACCTCCCGGACCCGGGGATCGTGGCTGAGTGCCGCGGAGGTGCCGCTCATGGCGACCTCGCCGTTCTCCATGACGATGCAGTGGCTGGTCACGCCGAAGGTGAGCTTGGCGTTCTGCTCCACCAGCAGCAGGCTCAGACCTTCCTCACGCAGCTTCAGCAGCACGTCGAGGATGTTGCCGACGAGCTTGGGAGACAGGCCCATGGAGGGCTCGTCCAGGACGAGCAGGCGCGGTCGGGTCATCAGGGCCCGGCCGATGGCGAGCATCTGCTGCTGTCCGCCGGAGAGGGCGCCGGCGAGCCGTTCGCGCATCTCCTTCAGGACCGGGAACAGGGCGTAGACCTCGTCGAGTTGCCGATGGGTCTCCTTGTCCCAGGCACGCGAGTACGCGCCGAGGAGCAGGTTCTTCTCCACGGACAGGCCGGGGAAGACATGCCGTCCTTCCGGGACGTAGCCGATGCCGTGGCGCACCATGTCGCGGGCCTTGACCCGGGTCAGGTCGTGGTCACCGAGGCGGATGCGGCCGCCGCTGCGGGGGACGAGGCCCATCAGCGCCTTGAGGGTGGAGGTCTTGCCGGCTCCGTTGGCGCCGATGATGCCCACGGACTGGCCCGGTTCGACGGTGAACCCGATGGAGCTGACCGCGCAGACGCCGCCGTAGTGCACGCTCAGCCCCTCCACGGCCAGGGGCTGGACGGTGTCGGCTCCGGTGACCTTCATGGGGTGGCCTCCTGCGCGTGTTCCGGCCGTGCGGCGGACCGGGGTGTGTCGAGGCCGAGTTCGGCCGGGTCGGAATCGCCGAGGTAGGCCTCGATGACCTCCGGCGTGGAGACGACCTCCTGGGGGGTGCCTTCCGCGATGACCTTCCCGCTGGACAGGACGGTGACCTTCTCGCACAGGGACATGACCAGTCCCATGTTGTGTTCGATGAGGATCACGGTGGTTCCGCTGTCGCGGATGGAGCGGACGATGCGGATGAGCTGCTGGACCTCCTCGCCGTTCAGACCGGCCGCCGGTTCGTCGAGCAGGAGCAGCCGCGGGCGGGCCGCCATGGCGCGGGCGATCTCGATACGGCGCTGGATACCGTAGGGAAGGGAGGAGGGGTCGGCTTCCGCGAAGTCGACCAGCCCGTAGCGTTCGAGGATGTCGTCGGCCCGGGCGCGCAGCCGGCGTTCGCGTGCGAGGACGCCCGGCTGCCAGAGCGCGTACTGCCAGATGGTGTGCGCGCGGGTGCGGTCGAGCGCGACGAGGATGTTCTCGCGCACGGTGAGCTGCCCGAACAGGCGCAGGTTCTGGAAGGTGCGGGCCAGGCCGGTCAGGGAGAGCGTGTAGGGCCGGGCGGCGGTGGTGTCGGCGTCGGCGAAGCGCACGGTGCCGGCCGTCGCGCGGTAGAAGCCGCTGATGACGTTGAACAGGGTGGTCTTGCCCGAGCCGTTGGGGCCCACGACGCCGCGGATCTCCCCTCGGTGCACGGCGAGCGTCACCTCGTCCAGGGCTCGCAGACCGCGGAACTGCTGGGTGACGCCCTCGACGGACAGGAGCACGCCGTCGGGGCCGGAGCGTTCCTCGACCGTGTAAGGGGTGAAGGGGCGCAGCTCGGCGCGGGAGGGCTGCTGGGCGCGGCGCCGTGCGTACAGGGTGCGCAGCCGTGCGGGGACGCCGGCCAGTCCCGTCGGTGCGAAGACGACCATCGCGACCACGACGACGCCGTAGCCGAGCTGGGCGTAGGTGGAGAAGTCGGAGAGCCACTCGCGGACCATCGTCAGGCCGACGGCGCCCACCACGCAGCCGACCAGGGAGCGGCGGCCGCCGATGATGACCATGGCCAGCAGGATGAACATGTTGCCGATGGAGAAGGTCTCGGGGGCGACGTAGCGGATGAGGCCGGAGTAGAGCACACCGGCCAGGCCGCCGTAGAGGCTGGCGAGCAGGAAGGCCGTCATGCGCAGGAACGGGATCTCCGCGCCCATGGCCCCTGCCGCGAGGGCGTCGTCCCGCATGGCGCGCAGGCGGCGGCCGAGCGAGGTGTGGACGACGAAGAGGCCGAAGAGGAGTGCCAGGGCGAAGACGACGACTTCCAGGTAGTAGTAGAGGTACTCGCTGGAGAGGTCCACGCCGGGCAGGGTGGGGACGGGGATCCCCGAGATGCCGTCGGCGCCGCCGGTGAGGTGGGCGTTGGTGATCCAGTTGATGAAGCCCAGGGCGAGGCCGAGGGTGACGATGCCCAGGTAGTGGGACTGCATGCGCAGCGCGGGCACACCGACGAAGAGGCCGGTGACGACGGTGGCGAGGACGGCGAGCAGGGCGGAGAGCCAGAAGCCGTGGCCGTAGTGGGTGGTGAGGATGGCGACGGCGTAGGCGCCCACGCCGAAGAACGCGACCTGGGCGAGGTTGATCTGTCCGGAGACGCCCATGGCCAGGCCCATGCCGAGGGCGAGCAGGGCGTAGATGAGGGCGATGTTGACGACGTGGACGGTGTAGCTGCCCAGGCCGTACGGCAGTGCCCAGGCGGCGAGGACGAGGACGCCGGTGGCTGCGAGGCGGGACTTCATGCGCGACTGACCGTCCTTTCACCGAAGATGCCGGTGGGCCGGATCATGATCGCGGCCGTGAAGACCAGGAAGGTGACCAGCACCGAGTAGCCCTGGAAGTGGCCGGCCGCGTAGGAGTCGAGGACGCCGATGGCGATCCCGCCGACCACGGCGCCGTGGATGGAGCCGAAGCCGCCGAGCATCGCCGCGGCGAAGCCCTTGATGCCGAGGGCACCGCCGAGGGAGGCGTCGACGTAGAGCATGGGCCCGACCAGTCCGCCGGCGAGGGCGGCGAGGCCAGCTCCGATGGCGAAGGCCAGGGCGTTGCTGCGCCCGACGTCGATGCCGACCGCGGTGGCCGCCTCGTGGTCCATGGCCACGGCCTGCATGGCCGCGCCGCGTTTGGTGCGGGACAGGAAGAAGGCGAGGCCGACCACGGCGAGCGCGGCGACGGCCATGACCAGCAGGTCGTAGGTGCGTACGCGGATGCCGAGGACGTCCAGGGGCGCGGAGTGCAGCGGTGAGGGCACGGCGCGGCCGGTGGTGCCCCAGATGATGACGGCCAGCGCCTGGAGGACGATGCCGAAGCCGATCGTGCCGATCAGCATCAGGTCGAAGTCCTTGTTCTCCAGGGGGCGCAGGACACGCTCGATGACCAGGCCGATGGCCCCGGTGATGACGATGGCCACCACCATGGCGACGGCGAAGGGGAGTTCGGAGGTGAGGTAGAACGTGGAGGCGGTGTAGGCGCCGATCATGGCGATGTCGGCGTGCGCGAAGTTGACCAGGCCCATGGTGCGGTAGACGAGGGAGAAGCCCATGGCGACCAGGGCGTAGACGGCGCCGAGGCTCAGGCCGCCGACGAGGGTTTGGAGGGTGTCCTGCACGTCGTTCTCACTTCTGCTCGACGAGCTTGCCGTCCTGGATGACGCCGATGGTCGTGCGGGTGATGCCGACGCCTTCGGGGCCGTACGCGAACGTCCCGAGCAGCCCTTCGTAGGAGGTCGCGCGGATGGCGTCGGCGAGCTTCTTGCCGGTGGCGACGTCGCTGGACTTCAGGGCGGTGAGCAGGATGTTGGCGCCGTCGTACGCCTTGGCGCCGTGCAGTTCGGCATCCTCCCCGTAGGCCGACTTGTACGCGGCGGCGAACTTCTGTGCCGCGGGGCTGATGTCGTTGCCCAGGTAGGGGGAGCTGACGATGGTGCCCTCGGCTGCCTCCTTGCCCGCGGTGTCGATGAACACGGGGGTGCCCTGGGGGGCGGCGCCGGCGAAGGGCGCGGTGATGCCGAGGTCACGGGCCTGCTTGACGATGAGGCCCGCCTCGACCTCCTCCGAGCCGATGAAGACGACCTCGGGCTTCTTCGAGCGGATCGTGGTGAGGGCGGCGCTGAACTCCTTCTGGTCGGTGGTGACGACCTGGTCGGTGACCGGGGTGACGCCGAGATCCTTGGCGGCCTTGCTGAAGGCGTCGTGCTCGCCCTTGCCGAAGGAGCCGTTGTTGGTGATCATCGCGATCTTCTTGTAGCCCTTGTCCTGGATCAGGTACTTGGCCAGGGTGCTGTCGTAGGTGGTGCTGGTGGGGCCGTTGAGGAACAGGAACGGGCTCTTCTGGGCGACGAGTCCGTCGGACTGACCGGAGGTGATGTTCGGTATCCCGGCCTGCTTCAGCACGGGTGCCATGGCGATGGTGACCGCGCTCTCCGCGGTGCCGATCATCGCGATGTAGTTCTCGCTGTCGATCTTGCGCGCCAGGTTGGTGCCGGTGGTCGGGTCGCCCTGGTCGTCGAACGACTTCAGCTGGATCTTGCGGCCGTTGATGCCGCCCTTCTTGTTCCACTCGTCGACGGCGAGCTTGGCGCCCTTGTACTCCCACTCGCCCAGCGAGGAGAGCTGGCCGCTGCGGGCGTTGACGACGGCGATCTTGATGGGGCCCGAGCCGGACCGGGTGTCGCTGTCGGACTCGCCCGGGGCGCTGCACGCGGACAGGGCCGCGGCCAGGGCGATCGCCGCGACCAGTGCGGTGCGCGGGGAGGAGGGGCGTGATGGGCGGAATCGGCGGGGCATGAGGTTCACCTCGTGGAAGACGTGGGTGGGCTTGAGGCGTGGGGGCGGTGAGGCGTCGGGGCGGTGAGGCGTGGGGGCGTAGAGGGAGGCGGGGCACGTCCCCGCCGGCCTGCCGTGGTCCGGCCGGGGGACGGTGTGTACCGCCGGGCGCCGTGGCGCCGGTCGGCGGGAGTCGGGCAGGTGGCGCCGATCGAAGGAGTCGGTCAGGTGGCGCCGATCGGAAGGTGTCGGTCAGATGGCCCTGGTCGGAAGGGGTCGGTCAGGGGGCCCTGGTCGGAAGAGGTCGGGCAGGGGCGCCGGTCGGAGGGAGGAGGTCAGGGGTTTCGGTCAGAGGGTGTCGGCCGGGAAGTGGCCGGCGTAGATGTCCTTGATGTTCCAGTGGCCCGGGGTGGGGACCGGCTCGTTGACCATGGGCACGTCCAGCACGGCGGGACGGCGACGGGCGATGGCGTCCTCCAGGGCCTTACGCAGGTCACCAGGTGCGGTGATGGTGTAGCCGTCGGCGCCGCAGGACTCGCCGTACCGGGCGAAGTCGGGGCTGTAGGGCCGCCCCTCGGCGTCGGTGAACTCGCAGCCGTAGGACCGCCCGAAGGACGAGGCCTGGAGATCGGCGATGGTGCCGTGGGCCCGGTTGTTCATCACCACGAAGATGACGGGCGCGCCCTGTTCGACGGCCATCGGCACCGCGGGCAGCTGGGCGCTCATGCCGCCGTCGCCGATCAGGGCGACCACGACACCGTCGGGCCGGGCGATCTGCACGCCCACCGCGGCGGCGGGGCCGAAGCCCATCGTGGAGGCGCCGCCCGGCGTGATGAAGCGTCCCGACTCGGGCAGTTCGTAGCACTGCGCGACGCCGTTCTTGTTCCAGCCGACGTCGGTGACGAGGACGGCGTCGTCGGGCAGGGCGTCCCGCAGGTCCGCCAGGATGCGCTGGGGGCGCAGCGGGAACGCGTCGCTGCGGCCGGCCTCGCGGGCCGCGTCGAAGACGGCGCTCCGGGCGGCGGCGATTCCTTCGCGCAGCCCCGGGCGGGTCAGAGCGGTGCTCTGCCGGGCGCGCACCGCCGCGTCGATCCTCTCCAGGGCGAGTTCCACGTCGGCGACGGCACCGATGTGCACCGGGTAGTTGCGGCCGATCTCGGCCGGGTCGATGTCGATCTGGAGGAGTCGGCTCGGCGGGAAGTTCCAGGTGTGGGCGGCGTCCCAGGAGCTGGCGTCGGTCTCGGCGAAGCGGGTGGCGAGGGCGAGGACGACGTCGGCGCCCTTGGTGTGTTCGTGGGTGGTCTCGAGCCCCCAGAAGCCGGGCATGCCGAGGAGCAGGGGGTGCCGGTCGGGGATGACGCCCTTGCCCATGAGGGAGTGGGCCAGGGGGATGTCGAGGTGCTCGGCCAGGGAGAGCAGCCGGGTCCGGGCGCCGGGGCTGCGCAGTCCGCCGCCGAAGTAGATCAGCGGGCGCTCCGCCTCCAGCAGGGCTTCGGCGATCCTGTCGGCGGTCGCCTCGTCCAGTCCGGGCCGGCCGAGGTGGCCGGGGAGCGGGTGGTCACCGGTGTAGGGGGCGACCTGCCGGTTGAACAGGTCCATGGGGATGTTGATCAGGACCGCCCCGGGGCGTCCGCCGGTGGCGGTGAAGAAGGCCCGCTCGGTGACGCGCGGCAGGTCCTGCACGCGCTGCACTGCCCAGGTGCGCTTGCAGAAGGGCCGGTAGATGGCCGTCTGGTCGGCGTCGGCGTGGAGGTTGACCTCCTGGTGCGGGTGACGGCCGTAGTAGTAGGAGGGGATGTCGCCGGTGATGACGATCAGCGGGATGGAGTCCAGGGCGGCGGTGGCGACGCCGGTGACGGCGTTCATCATGCCGGGGCCGACATGGGTGAGCAGGACGCCGGGGCGGCCGGTGGCGCGTGCGTAGCCGTCGGCGGCGTGGGCGGCGGCCTGTTCGTGGCGGGCGATGACGAACTCGATCGGGCTCGGACCCAGCGCGTCGAGGAGGGCGATGTTGGTGTGTCCACAGGTGCCGAAGACGTGGGTGACGCCGTAGGACTCGAGCTGGGCGACGAGGGCTTCGGCGGCGGTCACGGTGGTCACGGGTTCTCCTTGGGCAGCTCGCGGCTGTCGCCCCAGACGGACAGACCGCGCAGCATGAGGGTCTTGACGACGGTGTAGTCGTCGATGAGCCAGCGGGGGGCCTCGCGGCCGAAGCCGGAGTCCTTCACCCCGCCGAAGGGCACGTGGTCGAGGCGGAAGTTGGAGGAGCCGTTGACGATCAGCCCGCCGACCTCGAGTCGCCGCCAGGCGGTGAGGATGCGGGTGATGTCGTGGGTGAACAGACCGGCCTGGAGGCCGTAGCGGCTGGTGTTACACTGTTCGATCACGGTGTCGAAGTCGTCGTAGGGCAGCACGGCCACCAGCGCGCCGAACACCTCCCGCACGACCACCGAGGCGTTCGGGGGTGGGTCGGCGATGATCGTGGGTGCGGCGGTGGCGCCGTCCCGGGTGCCGCCCCGGATCACGCTCGCGCCCAGGTCCCGGGCTTCCTTCGACCAGGCGACCACGCGTTCGGCCGCGTTCTCGTCGACCATGGCGCCGATGTCGGTGGTCTCCAGCAGGGGATCGCCCACGACGAGGGCGTCGACCGCGGCCGTGAAGGCGTCGAGGAACTCGTCGTAACGGCTGCGGTGGACGTACACGCGCTGGACGGAGATGCAGCTCTGTCCGGAGTTGCTGTAGCCGGTGCGTGCGCAGACCCGGGCCGCCGCGACCGCGTCGGCGTCCTGGCAGACGACGGTGGCGGCGTTGCCGCCGAGTTCGAGTGCGAGCCGTTTGGCTCCTGCCGCGCGGGCCACCGCCGCCCCGGTTTCGGCGCTGCCGGTGAAGCTGATGACGCTCACCGCGTCGGCCCCGCACAGAGCGGCGCCCACCTCTCCCCCGCCGTGCAGCAGCTGGACCGCCTGGTGGGGCATGCCGCTGTCGAGGAGCAGCGCGACGACGGCGGCGGAGATGCCCGGGGCCTGGGGTGGTGCCTTGACCAGGGTGGTGTTGCCCGCGGCGAAGGAGGCGCCCAGTTTGTGCGCGAGCAGGTTGGCGGGCGCGTTGAACGGGGTGATGGCCAGGGCGACGCCGGCCGGCGCCCGGTAGGTGAGGGCGGTGTTGCCGATGCCCGTGTCCCAGCCGGCCACCGGCAGGTTCTCGCCGTCGATACGGCGGGCCTCGGCAGCGCAGACGGCGAAGGTGGAGGCCACCCGGTCGATCTCGGTACGGCTGTCCCTGAGCGGTTTGCCCAGCTCGAGGGCCAGGAGCCGGGCGAGCCGGTCGCGGTGGGCGGTGGCGTTGCGGGCGGCTGTCTCGAGGATGTCGGCCCGGGCGGCGGGCGCGAGGTCGGCCATCTGCCGGGCGTAGCGGCCGGCCCGGGTGACGGCGGTGTCGATCTCGTCCGCCGTCGCGGTGGGCGCGCGGCTCACCGTGCGTCTGAGGTAGGGGCCGGTGCGTTCCAGGGGCGGGCCCTCACCACCCCACGATCCGGCCAGATAGGGAAGGGCCTCGACGACGTCGTTCGCGTCGGCGGCCTTGAGAAGGTCTTGCAGCATCACGTCTCCAGAAAAAACCATCTAGTGGTTTCCGTGGACTGCTCTGTGGACTGGCGTGTAACGTACGGGCGCCGGAAGGCCGTGGCAATAGGGCGGCGCAGGGAAGTTGAAATCAGCGATTTCCAACACGGCTCAACTGGGGAAAGCTGTCGCTCCAGGCGTCGCGCCCGATCACCGGGCTGCGGCGGCCGCCCCCTCACGAAGGAGAGAACGTGGACGCGGAGCAAGGACCGGGCGGCGGGGTGCGCAGTGTGCGCCGCGCTCTGGACATCCTGTCGCTGCTGACCGAAGATCAGCCCACTGTCCCCCTGAAGGACATGGTCGACGCCACCGGCCTGCCCAAGACCACGGTGGTCCGCCTGGTGCAGACCCTGGAGCAGTACGGGCTGCTGTGGGCGACACCGGGCGGCTACACGGCCGGCCCCGGCCTGTGGCGATGGGCCCATCTGGCGCACACCAGCTGGGAACTGCCGCCCGACACACAGAAGTTGCTGCGCGAGCTGGTCGACCGCCGGGGCGAGACGGCGAATCTCATGATCCGCCGCGACATCCATCGCGTCTGCGTCGCCCAGCAGGAGAGTCCGCAGCCGCTACGGCATGTGGTGCGGGTGGGCGACGAGCTGCCGCTGTGGGCCGGCGCCTCCTCCAAGGTGCTGCTCATCGGCGCCACCGACGGCCTGCTCCAGCGGGTCGCCGCGGGCTCGCCGCACGGCGTGGCCCACGTCGAGCAGCTGCGCCTGTGGGCGGAGGAGGCCGCCGACCGCGGCTACGCGGTCAGCCACGGTGAGCGCGATGTCGGCCTCACGGCCGTCGCCGTCCCGATCCGCACCCAGTCAGGCGTGGTCGTCGCCTCGCTCTCGCTCAGCGGGCCGAGCGCCCGTATCCCCGAGCGGGCCATCGAGGACTTCGCGGGCGATCTGCTGGAGACGGCCGCCCACATCGCGTCGCAAGGGTTCCAGCACCCCCTGGGGCCGCGCACCTAACCAGTACGCCGACAGCGGCGCCGCGCGCGGCGCCGCTGGAAGGAGACGCCGCATGCACGTTCGCCCACTCGACGGAATACGCGTTCTGGATCTCACGAACGTGCTCGCCGGGCCCTATTGCAGCTATCAGCTGATGCTCATGGGTGCAGAGGTGGTCAAGATCGAACGCCCCGGGCAGGGAGATCTGGCCCGCAGTCTCGGCCCCGATCCCGCGCTCAACCGGGAGGGCGTCGGGGCGTCGTTCCTCGCCCAGAACGCCGGCAAGAAATCGCTGGAACTCGACCTGAAGGACACGGCGGACCGGGCGCTCTTCGAAGAACTCCTCAGCGGCGCCGACGTGCTGCTGGAGAACTTCCGGGCGGGTGTCCTGGAACGGATGGGCTACGGGGACGAACGCCTCACCCAGCTCAACGAACGCCTCGTCTACTGCTCCATCTCCGGCTTCGGGCACAGCGGACCGATGAGTGACGCCCCCGCCTACGACCAGATCGTCCAGGGTCTGTCCGGGATGATGAGCGTCACCGGCACCCGGGACACCGCGCCGCAGCGCATCGGCTTCCCGGTCTGCGACACCACGGGAGGACTGATGGCGGCGTTCGCCATCAGCGCCGCGCTGCTGCGCCGGGAACGTACCGGCGCCGGGAGCCGACTCGACGTCTCGATGCTGGAGGCGTCGTTGTCCACCATGGGCTGGGCCGTCTCGAACTACCTGGTCAGCGGCATCCCGCCGCAGCCGCTCGGTGACCAGAACCCGACCGCCGCCCCCTCCGGCACCTTCCATGCCCTGGACGGCCCGCTGAACATCGCCGCCAACCAGCAACGCCAGTTCGAGACCCTGTGCCGGCTGGCCGGCGTCCCCGAACTGATCCAGGACCCGCGCTTCGGTGAGCGCGAGCAGCGCAGACTCCACCGGGCCGAGCTCGGCACCGAGCTGAACCGGGCCCTGGCCGCGCGCCCGGCCGCCGACTGGGAACGTGAGCTGAACGCGGCCGGTGTGCCCGCGGCCCGCGTCCTGACCGTGCCCCAGGCTCTGGAGCAGCCCCAACTGGCCCACCGGCGTTTCGTCACCGAGCTGAGCCACCCCGGGCGTGCCGGGCAGCCGCTGCGCGTGGTGGGCAGTGGGGTGCTGGTCGACGGAGAGGCCTTCGGTCCCCCCGCTCCCCCACCACTGCTGGGCGAGCACAACGCCGAGCGCCGGGAGCTCGCACGGCGCTGGTCCGCCGCGGCCGCCGAGGCCACCGCGGCCGCCGGGGAGGCCGCCGCCTCATGACCGGCTCCGCGGACGAGGCCGCCCTGTGGTGGGCCACGGCGGTCAGTCATATCGAACCCGGCAGCATCGAACTGCGGGACCGTCCGGTCCAGGAACTCATCGGCCGGGCCGGCCTGGTCGACGTCATCTGGCTGATGCTGCGCGGCACCATGCCCTCGCCACCCCAGACGGCCCTGCTCGAAGCCGCGTTGGTCGCGGGTGTCGACCACGGCCCGCAGGCTCCGTCCATCGCCGCCGCCCGCATGGCGGCCACCTGCGGAGTCGGCCTCAACAACGCGATCGCCACCGGGGTCAACATGCTCGGCGACGCCCACGGCGGGGCGGGCCAGCAGTGCGTGGAGATGCTCACCGACGTCCGTGCCGCCCGCGACTCCGGCCTCGGCTGGGACGACGCGGCCCGTGAGGTCATGGCCGACTGGCAGAGCCGTTCCCGCTACCTGCCCGGGTTCGGGCACCGCTTCCACCCCGTCGACCCCCGGCGCGACCCCTTGCTGGACCTGGTCCACCAGGCGGTGGCAGACGGTGTCGTCGGCGGCGACTTCCTGCACGCCGCCCTGGCCGTCGAGGCGGTTCTCCGGCGCCGCCGGGCCGGTGCCCGGCCGGTCCCGATGAACATCGACGGCGCGACCGCCGTCATCTACGCCGAGCTGGGATTCGCCGCACCGCTCGCACGCGGCCTGTTCGTGCTCAGCCGCTCCGTGGGCATCCTCGCCCACGCCTGGGAGGAGAGCGGCCAGGGCCGGCGCAACAAGGGCCCCGTTCCCCGCAGTGTGCTGCCGGCCCGGCTGCCCCAGGCCGAAGACGCGTGAACAAACCGCGTCACCCCTCTTGTCACACCCCGACCGCATCCCTAACGTAGCTTTCCGCCCAACGGCAACCACGGTACGGACCATACGAACCGTACAGCGGACCACGATCCGCCTCGCCTCTCCCTCCCCCCACCTGAGACTCCTCAGCCCCGTCACTGACGAGTGCGTCAGGCACCTGTCACGAAAGAGGGACCATGGACAGACGCAGCTTCCTCACCTCGACCGCCGCCGGAACAGCGACCACGGTCGCGTTCCTCAACGGCACCGCCGCCGAAGCGGCTCCGTCGGACTCCCTGGCGCGGCCGGTCCCCGCGCAGGCCCACGCCGCCACCGGCAAGGACTTCCCCAAGGCCGGCGGCAACCTCGGCAACCAGAACCACTCCTCGCTCAAGAGAATCGACACCGCCAACGTCCGCAAGCTCGGCGGCGCCTGGCACATCAACCTGGAGAACGGTTCCACCTCCACCCACCAGCAGTGCGCGGTCATCGCCCAGGACGGCATCCTCTACCTCGCCACCACGCAGCAGAACGTGTTCGCCGTCGACGGCCGCACCGGCGCGGTGAAGTGGAAGACGAACATCGGTACCGAGACCACGAACATGCGCGGTCTCGCCCTCGGCCAGGGCATGGCCTTCACCATCTCCGGTGACAACAAGGTCCACGCCCTGGACCGGCGGACCGGCGCCGTCGTCTGGAGTCGTGAACTCCTCGTCGAGGATCAGGGAAACCCCGACTGCGATCCCGCCTCGGGCCAGTGCGGCGGCAGCAAGGGCGGCCTGGCCGGGGCCGCCGTCTACTGGGACGGACTGGTCTACATCGGCACCCAGGGCAGCACCGCCGGCGCCCGCGGACGCGCCTACGCGCTGAACGCCTCCACCGGCGAGGTCGCCTGGACCTTCTGGGGAACACCCGGACCGGGTCAGTACGGGCACGACACCTGGGAGGGCGACTCCTGGAAGACAGGCGGCGCCGTGTGCTGGATCCACCCCGCCGTCGACCCCGAACTCGGCATCGTCTACTGGACGTTCGGCAACCCGTATCCCCGCACGGACGGATCGACCCGGGGCGGCGACAACCTCTTCGCCAACTGCCTGGTCGCCATCGACGCCAAGACCGGCGAGCGGCGCTGGCACTTCCAGTCCGTCCACCACGACATCTGGGACTACGACGGTGTCATGTCCCCGGTCCTCGCCGACCTCCTGATCGAGGGCAAGAAGCGGCGGGTCGTCGTCTACGGCAGCAAGACCGGCATGTACTACATCCTCGACCGCGCGAACGGCAAGCCCGTCCACGGCATGGAGGAACGGCCCGTACCGCAGCACGCCGCGCAGAAGACCTCACCCACCCAGCCCTTCCCCGGCGGCGAACCCTTCGTCGAGACCGAACCCCGTCTCGACAAGGCCACCCGACCGGTGCCCTTCTACCCCACCGGCGGCCTCTTCGAGGCCCACTAGGACCGCGCCACCATCATCTTCCCCGGCGCGGGCGGCGGAGCCGACTGGTCCTTTCCCTCCTTCAGCCACCGCACCGGCCTGGTCTACGTCGGCTACGGGCTGATCAACTCCGCCTACTCCAACACCCACGGCGGCCGGGTCAACACCGCACGACCGCTGGGCGAGTACTTCGCCGGCGGACTCGCCGCCGTCGACCCGCGCACCAACACCGTCGCCTGGCGGCAGGAGGGCGACTGGTCCCTCGCCCACGGCAACGGCATCCTCAGCACCGCCGGCGGGCTGCTCTTCCAGGGCCGCCCCGACGGCGTGCTCACCGCCCTGGACGACCGCGACGGCACCGAGCTGTGGACCTGGCAGTGCGGGGCGGGCGTCAACACCAGCCCCCTGACGTACGAGATCGACGGCGAGCAGTACGTCGCCGTCCTCGCCGGCGGGAACGGGCTGCCCTACCCCGACATCCCCAAGGGCGACCACCTGTGGGCCTTCAAGCTCGGCGGCCGGGTCGGCGAGGCGGTGGCCCCGGTGCCGCCGTCCCGGCGCAACCAGATCCGGGCCGCCGCCGTCACCGGCGACACCGCGAGGAACACGATCACCCTGGGCCGGATCTGGGACGGCGCCAGGAACGCCCCCGGCACCACCGAGAACCTCGTGGCCCAGAACGCCATGTCCCCGCAGCACCTGAGCATCGCCAAGGGCACCACCGTCACCTTCGTCAACCCGGCCGACAACAGGTCCGCGCACGGCGCGGTCTCCTTCTTCGAGGCCGAGTTCGACACCGGACTGCTGATGCCGGGTCAGTCCTTCACCTACACCTTCGACACCCCCGGCGAGTACTTCTACAACGACCCGGTCGCCCCGCAGAACACCGGCAAGGTCGTCGTGAAGTAGCGGGCCGGCACCCCCGCGCGCTCCCGGCCCCGGCGTGACCTGTCCGCCGCCGGCTCCTCTCCACCCACCCCGCCGCACCAGACACCGCGAGGACTGCCGTATGACGACCTCGACCACCGCACGACGCCGCATCCGACCTCTCACCGCCGCCCTCACCAGCGTCGCCGGTACCTTCGGCATCACGGTCGCGCTGATAGCCACCGGCACGCTCAGCGTGGCCCAGGGACGCGTCGGCCAGGGAGCCCAGCAGCTCGGTGACCCCGACTACGGGGTATGCCGCGGCGTCGACGCCCGCTGCTACCACGACTGGGGCAACTTCGACACCGCCAAGGGCTACAAGGTCCTGCTGTACACCCGGACCGCCGGGCCCCGGCACGCCAACCTCGGCCCCGCCCTCGGCGCGGGGACGAACCCCCCGCTCAGCGACGCCAACACCGTCCAGAAGGCCGTCGTCGCGATGGGCGCCGCCAACGGCTTCCAGGTCGACTACACCGAGGACGTCGGTCAACTGGCCTCGCCCGCCAACCTGTTCAAGTACAACGCCGTGATCTTCTACTCCACCAGCCGGGACGCCCTCGACGACGCGGCACAGACCTCGCTGCGCCAGTACGTCCGCGGCGGCGGCGGCTTCGTCGGCATCCACAACGCCTTCGGCACCGAGTACAACTGGCCCTGGTACGAAGGGCTGTTGGGCAACGCCAACTTCTACGACCACGGGGCCGCCCAGCCCGGCACGGTCCGGACCGTGAACCGCAAGGACGTCTCCACCAAGTCCCTGCCGTCCCGGTGGAACTTCTCCGACGAGTGGTACAACCTCGTCCCCGCGCCGACCCGGGTCCGCGTGCTCGCCGAGGTCGACGAGAGCACCCTCGCCAAGGGTGTCACGGGCAACTACCACCACCCCGGCCACGGAGAGGACCACCCGGTCGCCTGGTGCCAGTACTACGACGGCGGCCGCGCCTGGCTCACCACCCTGGGCCACGACGCCAAGGACTTCAGCACCGACGGTTCCTTCCCGGGAGCCGCCGAGTTCCAGCGGCTGATCCTCGGCGGTATCGAGTCGGCCATGGGCAAGGAGCCGTTCTGCAAGTGACGTGTGGCCGCCGCCGACCGGGCGGCGGCCACCGGGCCGCGCGGGGCCCGACTCCCGCGCACAACGCCTCATCCACCACGAAAGGCAAGGTCACCATGCACAACGAACCGCGGCGCCAGGAACAGACCGAGCAGCCCCAGGGCAGTTGGCAGACCCCCGACTTCACGGTGGTCGACACCGCGCTGGAGGTCACCGCCTACTCGCTGCGCGAGAAGTAGGCGTCCGCCGTGCTGCTGCGCATCCTCGGGACAGCAGCCGGTGGCGGGCTTCCCCAGTGGAACTGTGCGTGCCCCGGCTGCGCCGGGGCACGCCGGCACCCGTCCCGCCGCCGCCTCCACGACGGTCTCGCCTTCCACGGCGCCGACCCGGGCGCCTGGTTCCTCGCCAACGCCACACCGGACGTCGCCGAACAGCTCGAGAGCCACCCCGGTCTGCGGCCGGGGAACGCACAGGAACGCACCCCCGTGGTGCGGGTCGTCCTCACCGACGCGGAACTGGACCACACCCTCGGTCTGCCGCGCCTGCGCGAGGCCGCCCGGATCGACGTGTGGTGCACGGAACCCGTGCACAAGGCCCTGACCGCCCGGCTGCCCCTCACCGACATCCTCTCCCCCTACACCACGCTGACCTGGCACGACCTCCCGCTCGACGGTTCCGGGCCGCCGGCCGAGATCGCCGGGCTGGAGGTGAGCGCCCTGCCCCTGTCGGACAAGCGCCCGCGCTATGCGGCGGACGAACCGGCCCACCCCGCCTGGAGCACGGCCCTCAAGGTGCGCGACCCCGCCACCGGCACGCGCGCGCTGTACGCACCGGCACTCGCCAGCTGGAGCGACCCGCTCGGCGACGCGATCTCCGGCGCCGACTGCGTCCTCCTCGACGGCACCTTCCTCGACGAGGACGAGCCCCACCGCACCGGCATGTCACGACGGACGGCCACGGAGATGGGACACCTGCCCATCCAGGGACCCGAAGGCACCGCCGCGCGCCTCCAGCCGGACGGCGCGCGGATCCACTACACCCACCTCAACAACACCAACCCGCTGGTCGACCCCTGCGACCCCGCACACGAACGGCTCGCCGGCCTCGGCCTGCGCGTGGCCGAGGACAGGATGGTGGTGTCCCTGTGACCACGACCGCCTTCGAGATCACGAACCCGCCCCCGGCACACCACGACGGGCGAGCGGACTCCGGCGCGTGGACCGCGGAGCAGCTGGAGACGCGGCTGCGCGAGCTGGCCACGGCCCGCTATCACGACCGGCACCCCTTCAACCAGCGCATGCACCGCGGTGAGCTGACACCCGGCGAACTGCGGACCTGGGTGGCGAACCGCTTCTACTACCAGTGCGGCATCCCCGTCAAGGACGCCCACATCCTGGCCAAGCTCCGGCTGCCCGCGCAGCGCCGCTCCTGGCTCCGGCGGATCCAGGACCACGACGGCCGCTCCGACCGGGACGGCGGACTCGAGAGGTGGCTCCGCCTCGGCGAGGCGGTGGGCCTCGACCGGCGCGAACTCCTGACACACCGTCACTTGCTCCCCGGAGTCCGGCTGGCCGTCGACGGTTACGTGACCTTCTGCCGCGACCACACCGCACTGGAAGCCGTGGCCTCCTCGCTCACCGAACTGTGCGCACCGTCGATCATGCTTACCCGTCTGGAGACGTTCCCCGTCCACTACCCCTGGATCGACGCCGACGGCCTGTCCTACTTCCGCGACCGCGTCCCCCAAGGACGCCGCGACGGCAGCGAGGCACTGGCCTGGGTGCGGGAGTGGGCGGTCACCCGTGAACAGCAGGACCGGGCGCTCGCCGCCCTGTCCTTCAAGTGCGACGTCCTGTGGAGCCTGCTGGACAGCGTGCAGGGCGCGGCACACCGGGACACGCCGAGGTGAGCGGCGACCGGCCGTGGCGGCCCCGGGTCCCCCCGGCCGCGGTCCTGCGCCGCGACGGGGCGCGGGGGACCGACGTCCTGCTGCTGCCCGAACGCGTCGTCGTCCTGCACGGCTCGGGGCGGGCCGTGCTCGACCTGTGCGACGGCCACCGCACCGTCGACGAGATCGCCGGCCTGCTCTCGGCCGGCGCCGACGAAACCCGCGTCCGCCATGAGGTCGCCGCGTTCCTCGACCGGCTGCGCACGGAAGGCTGCCTGCGATGACCACACCCGCTCCGCCCTGGGCCCTGCTCTCCGAACTCACCCACGCCTGCCCCCTGCACTGCGGCTACTGCTCCAATCCCCTGGAGCTGACGCGGCGTTCGCAGGAACTGAGCTCGGCACAGTGGGCGGACGTCTTCCGGCAGGCGGCCGGGCTCGGTGTGCTGCACACCCATCTTTCCGGCGGCGAGCCCCTGTTGCGCCGGGACCTGCCCGATATCACCCGGGCCGCCACCGACGCCGGGCTGTACACCCAGCTGGTGACCAGCGGCGACGGTCTGACGGCGGAACGGCTGGACACCCTGGTCGCCGCCGGCCTGAACAGCGTGCAGTTGTCCGTCCAGCACGCCGATCCCGGCCGGTCCGACGCGATAGCGGGCCGCCGGTCCTTCGACGCCAAGCGGGCGGCGGCCCGGCTCGTCAAGGAACGAGGGCTGCCGCTCGGCATCAACGTCGTCCTGCACCGGCACAACCTCGACGCCGTGGACGACCTCGTGCAACTGGCGGTCGACTGGCGGGCCGACCGCATCGAGCTGGCCAACACGCAGTTCTACGGCTGGGGCCTGCTCAACCGCGCCGCGCTCATGCCGACCAGGACGCAGCTCGCCGGCGCGGTCGAGGCGGTGGACCGCCGGCGAAGCCGCCTGGACGGCACCCTGGACATCACCTGGGTGGTGCCCGACTACTTCTCCGGCAGGCCCAAGCCCTGCATGGGCGGCTGGGGTGCCGTGTCGCTCACCGTCACACCCGACGGAACGGTCCTCCCCTGCCCGGCCGCGGCCACCCTTCCCGGCCTGGACCCACCCAAGGTCACCGACCGGCCGCTGCGCTGGATCTGGGAGGAGTCACCCGCCTTCAACGCCTATCGCGGCACCGACTGGATGCCCGCTCCCTGCCGCACCTGCGAGCGCCGCACCGAGGACTTCGGCGGCTGCCGCTGCCAGGCGCACGCGCTCACGGGGGACGCCACCCGCACCGACCCCGCCTGCTCCCTCTCCCCCGACCACGCCGCCCTGGTCGCCCTGACCCGGCCGGACACCTCACCCCCTCTCGTCCCACGACGCCCCACGGCCCGGGCCGTCCCCCGCGAAGTCCGCTGAGGAGTCGTCGCGATCGGCGGACCGCGGCGCGGCCGCTCACCGCGGTCCGGTGGCCCGACGCAGCTCGGCCAAGGGCGTGGCCGAGTTCCACACGCCCGTCATCTTCCGTACTCCATCGAGAAGTTGACGGTGTGAGGCCGAAGGCGCCTCACGCCCGCAGGCACTCCGCGTCTCGGTTACGTCCGGAGTATTGACGGCCGATGATACAACTCAATAGTTTCAGTATCATCGACTCACAGGAGGGAAACCGCCCCCTCCGCCGACCTGAACGCTCGCACCGCGAGCTGGTGGCCGCGATTCCGACGGAAGGGATCACCCATGGGTCGCCGCAGCCGGATCCGGCGCATCCGGCAGATGGATCCGCAGCAGGACTTCGAGCAGATCTACCGGTGGATCGTCCACTACGAGTTCCCCCGCGACTATCTCCACGGGACGTCGATCGCGTTCCTTCGGGACTACGGCGTCCCGCGCATCTCCCGACTCCTGGACCGCACGCAGGAGTTCGAACGTGCCGGGCAGAAGCGGTACGACGACACCGTGCTGCTGACGTACGAAATGGTCCGCGAGGGGACGGACTCGGACCACGGCCGGGCGGCCGCCGACCATCTGAACCGCATCCACGGGCGCTACCAGATCCCCAACGAGGACTTCCTCTACGTCCTGGCCACCACGGTGGTGGGCCCGAAACGGTGGATCGACCGGTTCGGCCGGCGGCGCCTGACCGAGCAGGAGACCGAGAGTCTGGCGCTGGTGGGCCGGCGGATGGGCGAGATGATGGGGATCTCCGGCGTGCCCGACACCTACGACGCGTTCGAGCGGCTCCACGACGGCTACGAGCGGGAGATGTTCGCCTACGACCCCGCCAACCGCCGGGTCGCCGCGGCCACCTTGCGGATCCTGGCCTCCTGGTATCCGGCCCCGGCACGGCGGCTGGCGTCCCGGGTGGTCCTCGCCGTCCTGGACGAACCGCTGCTCGACGCGCTCGGCTTCCGCCCGGAGCCCCGCTGGCTGCGGACCGCGGTCCACCGCGCGTTCCGCACCCGGGCCCGGCTGCTCCGCCTGCTGCCCGGGCGGCCCGAACGGTTCCCCCGCAGACCCAAGGCGCGCACCTACCCCTTCGGCTGGACCCTGGACGACCTGGGCCCGCACTGGGCGCACTCCCGTCCGCGGACCCCGGTCCAGGACGGGACACCACCGGAAGAGACCTCCGTTCCGGCGCAGCAGTCCGCCCCCCATGCTCCCCGTGCTCCCCGTGCTCCCCGTGCTCCCCGTCAGGAGGCCTGATGACCGACGCCGCCCCGTCCGCCGCACCCAGCGCGACGACCTTCAGCACGTACTCCCCCGCGACCGGCAAGCTGATCGCCGAGTACCCGGTGAAAGGCCCCGAGGAGGTCTCCCGCGCCGTCGCCCGCGCCCGGACCGCCCAGGCAGGCTGGACGGCGCTGTCGGCCGGACGACGCCGAGACCACCTGCTGAGCTGGAAGAAGGCCCTCGCCACCGACCTGGACGCCGTGGCCCGCGTCATCTCCGAGGAGACGGGCAAGCCGTTCGGTGACGCCTCACTGGAAGTCGTGCTCACCCTGGAGCACCTGGGCTGGGCCGCCCGCAACGCCGACCGCGTACTGCGCCGGCGGACGGTGCGCACCGGACTGTTCACCGTCCACCAGCGGGCCTCGCTCGTCCACCGGCCGCTGGGCGTGGTCGGCGTGATCGGCCCCTGGAACTACCCCCTGTACACGCCGATGGGCTCCATCGGCTACGCCCTGGCCGCGGGGAACGCCGTGGTCTTCAAGCCGTCCGAGCTGACCCCGGGCACCGGGGTCCTGCTGGCCGAGCTCTTCGACTCCGCCGTGCCCGGGCATGCCGGGCTGCTCACCACGATCACGGGTGCGGCGTCCACCGGGGACGCCCTGGCCCGGTCCGGGGTCGACAAACTGGCGTTCACCGGTTCGCCGGGGACGGCCCGCAAGGTGATGGCGGTGTGCGCCGAGACGCTGACTCCGTTCCTCGCCGAGTGCGGCGGGAAGGACGCGGTGATCGTCACCGCCGACGCGGACCTGGAGGCCGCCGCCGACGCGATCGTGTGGGGCGCGCTGAGCAACGCGGGCCAGACCTGCGCGGGCGTGGAGCGCGTCTACGCGGTGCGCGAGATCCACGCGGCGCTGTGCGAGCGGGTGGTCGAGCGGGCCGGGGCGCTGCGCACGGGTGACGAGACGGACGCCGTCTACGGCCCGATGACACTTCCGGGCCAGGTCGCCGTCGTCGAGCGGCATGTGTCCGGTGCGGTCTCGGCGGGTGCGCGCGCCCTGCTGGGCGGGGCCGAGTCGGTTCGCGCCCCGTTTGTCGCGCCGGTCGTGCTGGCAGGCGTTCCGGAGGACGCGGCGGCGATGACGGAGGAGACCTTCGGGCCGGTCGTCGCCATCAATGCGGTGGCCGACGTGGACGAGGCGGTGGAGCGGGCCAACGCCTCGCGTTACGCGCTCGGGGCAGCGGTGTTCTGCGGCGGCGGGCGCACCGGCCGGGCGATCGCGGCGCGGCTGCGTGCCGGGGCGGTGTCGGTGAACTCGGTGCTGGGCTTCGCGGCGGTGCCGGCACTGCCGTTCGGCGGTTCGCGGGACTCCGGCTTCGGGCGGATCCACGGCGCGGAAGGGCTGCGTGCCTTCACCGGCGTGCAGTCGACGACGGTGCAGCGGTTCACCCCGCCGATCGCGTTGACCTCGTTCGGGGTTCCGGCCGCCACACGGGAGCGCGCGGTACGGCTGGCGCGCTCCCTGCATCGCCGCCGCTGAGCGTCTCCGACGGTGCCCGACCGGCGGAGGGTCCGGGCGGTCGGGTCCGGCCGGTCAGCGGTCCCGTCCGGCCGGTCACCGGTCCCGTCCGGCCGGTCAGGCGTCCAGCAGCGGGGCCAGGTAACGGCGGGCGAAGGCCCGGGCCTGGTCCTCGTCCTCCATCTCGATGCAGCTGGCGGGGTTCAGCAGGAAGGACACGGCGACCCGCACCATCAGTTCGGCGACCGGACGCGGGTCGTCGTCGGGGCGGCCCTCGACCTGTTGCGCGCGGCGCAGATGGGCCGTCAGATACGCGACGGTGGCGGAGAGCGAGGAGCCGCCCTGCACGGTCAGGTAGGGCAGCACCACCTCGGGTTCGAGGCGCAGCAGACCGCCGTACAACGGATGGGCGCGGGTGTGGCGCAGGGCGACGACGAAGCCCTCGACGACCCGCTCCTTCATGGTAGGCAGCGCCGCCACCGCCGAGTCCAGCCGCTGGAAGAACCGGCTGAGTTCACGCAGCAGGGTCTCCTCGACCAGCTTGTCCTTGGTCTGGAAGCGCCGGTAGACGGTGACCCGGGAGACACCGGCCCGCTTGGCCACGTCGTCCACGGAGGAGCGGCGCAGGCCCAGGAGGGTGAACTGCTCCAGCGCGGCGTCGAGGATCCGCCGCGCCATGTCGTCCTCCGGCTCGGGCCGGGCAAGGGCTCGGTCGAGCCACGGGTCGTTCGTGTCAGTTCTCATGGTGTCCCTCACGATACCGGCGAACATCCCCCCGAGAGACCGTGAAACATATAGCGTGTCTTTGTAACCCCTGCGTGCCCGACGCTGACCGAGCCGCCACCGCACCCGGATCCCGGAGGACCTGATGGGCAGTCGACTCACCGAGGAACAGGCCGCTTTCGCCGCGGCCGTGCGCGATTTCGCCAAGCGCGAGTGCGGCACCAGGGAGCAGCGCGACGCGCTGTCCGAGGGGGGCCGCGAAGCCCACCATCCCGAGGTGTACGCGAGGCTCGCCGACCTGGGCTGGCTCGGGGTGTGCCTGCCCGAGGAGTACGCGGGCTCCGGTGGCGGCCTGGCCGACGCGTGTCTCTTCCTGGAGGAGACCTCGTACGGCATGGTCCCGTGCGGAGGCTTCGTCACCACCGTCATCACCGCGAAGGCGTACGAACGGTTCGGCACCGAGCGGCAGCGACAGGAGGTGCTGCCCGGCGCGGTGCGCGGCGACGTCCTGTCCATCGCCATGTCGGAGCCGGGAGCCGGGTCGGACGTCGGAGCGCTGCGCTGCCGTGCCCGGCAGCAGGGGGACGGCACCTGGGTGATCGACGGCCAGAAGACCTGGATCTCCAACGCGCACTGCGCGAAGAGCATTCTGCTGGTGGCCCGCACCGGCGAGGACAAGCACGGCGGTCTGACCATGTTCCATCTGCCCGCCGACACCCCGGGCGTCGAGGTGCGCGGCATCGAGACCCTGCGCGGCAGCCGGGAGGTCAACGACGTCTTCCTCACCGGAGTCCGGCTGCCAGCGGACGCCGTCGTGGGCCAGGTGGACGACGGCTGGCGGCAGTTGATGGCCGGCCTCAACCATGAGCGGCTCTTCCTGGCCGCGAACATGCTGGGCCTGGCGCGCCGCGCCTTCGACGACACCGTCGCCTATGTCCGCCGGCGCGAGCAGTTCGGCCGGCCCGTCGGCTCCTTCCAGGCGCTGCGGCACCGGATTGCCGATCTCGCCACCGAGATCGAGTGCACTCGGCTGCTGGTGCGCGAGGTGGCCCTGGACTGCGACGCGCACCCGGACCGGCTGTTCCCGCGCGAGGCGTCCATGGCCAAGCTCAAGGCCACCGAGATCGCCAAGCGGGCCACTCTCGAGGGCATGCAGATGATGGGCGGCTACGGGTACACCACGGAGTTCGACATGGAACGCCACCTGCGGGCCGCGATCGTCTCCACGGTCTACGGCGGGACCAGCGAGATCCAGCGCGACGTGATCGGCAAGACCTACGGGCTCTGAGACGGCCGACGCGGCGGCCGCCCGCCCCCTGACGGGGAGCGGGCGGCCGTCTCTCGTGCGCGGGAAGCGCGGGCCGTGCGGCCCGGGCCCCGGGGGGGGGCGGGCCGCAAGCCGTCCGGGTCAGTCCCCGTAGAGCGCGGACAGCGCGTCCGCGTACTTGTCGCCGATGACCCGGCGCCGCATCTTCAGCGACGGTGTCAGCTCACCCGTCGCCGGCCCCCACTCCTCGGCCAGCAGCGCGTACCGCTTCACCTGCTCGGTGCGGTTGAGCCGGGAGTTGGCGGCGGCCACCGCACGGTCCGCCTCCTCCAGGACGGCGGGGTGTCGCGCCAGCCCGGCCAGTCCCCCGTCCGTCTCGACGCCGTGCGCCGCGGCCCAGGCGGGAGCGGCCTCCGCGTCGAGCACCAGCAGGGCGACCAGGTAGGAGCGGTTGTCGCCGTGCACCATCGCCTGGCCGATCAGCGAATGTTCCTTGAGCGCGTTCTCCACCAGGGCGGGCGAGACGTTCTTGCCGGTGGAGGTGATGATCATCTCCTTCTTCCGGTCCGTCAGCCAGAGGTAGCCGTCCTCGTCGATGCGGCCGATGTCGCCGGTGGCCAGCCAGCCGTCGGCGTCCAGGGCGGACCGCACCGAGCCGTCCGGCTGGAGGTAGCCGGAGAACACGGACGAGCCCCGCACCAGGATCTCGCCGTCCTCGGCGACACGGATCCGCACGGACCCCACCGGGCGTCCCACCGAACCGAGCCGGAAACCGGTCTTCGGACTGTTGCTGGTGGCCACGCCGGTGGTCTCGGTCAGCCCCCAGGCGTCCATGATGACGATGCCGAAACCGGCCCAGAACCGCACCACGTCGACCGACATCGGCGCCGACGCGCTGGCCGACCAGGTCACCCGGTCCAGGCCGCCCGCGGCCAGCATGGGCAGCAGCACGTCCTCACGGGCTCGGGCGTAGCGCTCCTCGAGGGCGGCGGGCGGCTTCTCCCCCCGCTCGCGATGGCCGACGTGCTCGCGAGCGACCTCGAAGGCCCGGTCGAGGATCTCTCGCTGGTCGGCCGGCATCAGCGAGAGGACGGCCCGCACGGCGGCGGCCAGTTTCTCCCAGATCCTCGGCACGCCGAAGAACTGCGCGGGGCGCACCTTGCGCACCACCTCGCCGACGCGCGTCGGGTCGGCGCACAGATGGACGTGCGAGGCCCGGTGACAGGGCAGGTAGATGCCCAGCATCCGCTCGGCGATGTGGGCGAAGGGCAGGTAGCAGATGTGCTCGACGTGCGGGGGCAGCTCCACCACGGCGTCCAGCGCCAGCGCGTTGGCCATCACCTCGCGGTGAGTGAGCACAACGCCCTTGGGTTCGCCCGTGGTGCCGGAGGTGTAGACGACGGTCAGCGGATCCTCGGGGCGGGCGGCGTCGAGTTCCGCCGCGAAGCCCTCCGGCACCGGCTCCCGGAGCAGGGACGCGTACGGGACGTGGCCGTCCGTCGCCGCGTCGACCCCCACCGGTCGCTCCGCAGCCGCCGCGTCGACCACCACCAGTCGCTCCAGCGGGGTGCCGGGGTCGGCCAGCAGCACCTCCCACACCGCCACCCGGGCCGCCCCCTCCACCACGGCGAGGCGGGCCCGGCAGTTGCGGGCCACGTGGGTGATCTGCTCCGGAGCCGCGGTGCCGTAGACGCTGACCGGGATCGCGCCGAGGCGGACCAACGCCAGGTCCGACAGCCAGTGTTCGGGCCGGTTGGCCATCATCAGCAGCACATGGTCGCCGGGGCGGACCCCGAGGGCCCGGTAACCCGCGGCGAGACTCCGGGTGTGTTCGTGGATCTCCGCCCAGGTGAACGTCGTCCAGTCGTCGGCCGTGTCCCCCGACTGCCAGGAGAGGCCCGGGAGTTCGGGGTACTCGCGGGCGTTCCGGGCCAGCAGCTGCGGCAGCGTCCGGTCGGCCGGGTCGTCGGGCAGATCGCCGGTGGTGCGGGGTGCTGATGTCATCGGGCCTCCTTGCGGGTGAGACGGGAGCGTCCGGGGCGACCGGGCGGTGGGGACGCCCCTGCGGACGTGCCCGGTGGAGCCGGGATGAGTGGTGCGGTGGTCCTTCGGTGGGGCCGGGCCCCGGCGGAGGAACGGCCCTGTCCACGGGAACCGTCGGGACCCGTCGGGGCTCGTCGGGCGCAGAAGCGGGCGAACGGGGTTGCGTGAAGCCCCGGCGCGGATCAGGAGTCGGTGAAGGTCTCGCCCTGCTCGGCCTTGCGCAGGAGCAGCAGGGGCGGGGCGAAGCGCTCGCCATGCTTCCCGGCCAGCTCGACCGCGCGGGCCACGAAGCCGGGCGGGCCGCCCTCGTAGCCGTTGATGTACTGAAGCACGCCGCCCGTCCAGGCCGGGAAGCCGATACCGAGCAGCGAGCCGACATTGGCGTCCGCCACCGAGACCAGCACACCCTCCTCCAGGCAGCGCACCGCGTCCAGCGCCTCGACGAAGAGCATCCGCTCCGCCGCCTCGGTCAGGTCGGCGGGCGGGAGCGCGGGATCCGTGAAGTGCTCGCGCAGTCCCGGCCAGAGCCCGGCCCGTCTGCCGTCGACGTAGTCGTAGAAGCCCGCGCCGCCGGAGCGTCCGGGGCGGCCGAACTCGTCGATCATGCGGTCGACCACCGCGTCCGCCGGGTGCGGCCGCCACCGCCGGCCCGACGCCTCGACCGCGCGGCGGGTCTCCTCGCGGATCTTGCGCGGGAGGGTGAGGGTGAGCTCGTCCATCAGGCCGAGGACCTTGGCGGGGTAGCCGGCCTGGGCCGCGGCCTGCTCGACGGAGGCCGGTTCGATGCCCTCGCCGACCATGGCGACGCCCTCGTCGAGGAAGCGGCCGATGACCCGGGAGGTGAAGAAGCCGCGCGAGTCGTTGACCACGATCGGCGTCTTGCCGAGCTGCCGCACCAGGTCGAAGGCCCGGGCCAGCGCCTCGTCCGACGTCTTCCCGCCCTTGACGATCTCCACCAGCGGCATCCTGTCGACCGGCGAGAAGAAGTGCAGGCCGACGAAGTCCCGCGGCCGCTCCACCCCCTTGGCGAGGACGCTGATGGGCAGGGTCGAGGTGTTCGAGCACAGCAGCGCGTCCGGGGCGACCACATCCTGAATCTCGCGGAACACCGCGTGCTTGACGTCCGTGTCCTCGAAGACGGCCTCGATCACGACGTCACAACCGGCCAGGTCCCGGACGTCGGCGGTCGCGGTGATGCGGCCCAGCAGGGCGTCCGCCTTCTCCCGCGTCGCGTCGCCGCGCGCCACGGCCGCGTCGCAGAGCCTCTCCGACCAGGCCCTGCCGCGCGTCGCCGCCTCGGCGGAGACGTCCTTCAGCACGACGTCGATGCCCGCCTCGGCGCAGGAGTGGGCGATACCGGCGCCCATCATGCCCGCCCCGAGCACCGCCACCCTGCTCGCCCCGCGCGGCTCGATTCCCTTCGGGCGGCCCGTGCCGGAGTTGACCGCCTGGAGGTCGAAGAAGAACGCCTGGATCATGTTCTTGGTGATCTGCCCGGTGACCAGCTCGGTCAGGTACCGGGCTTCCACCACGAAGGCCGTGTCCACGTCGACCTGGGAACTCTCCACCGCCGCCGCGAGGATGCCGCGCGGGGCCGGGTGCGGGGCACCACCCGTCCGCCGCTTCAGTGTCGCGGTGAGGGCGGGCAGCCGCGTGGCCAACTCGGGCTCCGAGGGGGTGCCGCCGGGGATGCGGTACCCGGGGGCGTCCCAGGGCTGCGCGCACCGGGGCCGGGCGTCCACGAATGCCCGTGCCCTCGCCAGGAGTTCGTCCTGACCGGCGGCGATCTCGTCGACCAGGCCGGCTTCCAGGGCGCGTGCCGGCCCGTACCGGTCACCCCCCAGGAGTACCTTCCGCAGGGCGTCCACCACACCGAACATCCGGACCGTGCGGGTCACTCCGCCGCCGCCGGGCAGCAGGCCCAGGGTGACCTCGGGAAGCCCCACGCGGGTGGCCGGACCGTCCAGCACCACACGATGGTGGCAGGCCAGGGCGATCTCGTAACCGCCGCCCAGCGCCGCGCCGTTGATCGCGGCGACGACCGGCTTGCCCAAGGTCTCCAGGAGGCGCAGCGAGCGCTTGACGCGCATGCCCGCCTCGAAGGAGGCGCCGGCGGTCTCGGGGGTGACGGAGATCAGGTCGTGCAGATCGCCCCCGGCGAAGAAGCTCTTCTTGGCGGAGGTGACGATGACACCCCGGATGTCGTCACGGCGTTCCGCCAGCCGCGCCGCGACGGCGTCCAGCGAGTCGACGAACGCGGCGTTCATGGTGTTGACGGACTGGTCCGGGTCGTCGAGGACGAGGGTGACGACCTGGTCGTCGGACTCCTCCCAGCGGATGGTGGAGGGTCGTGGGGTGATGTCCATGGCTGATGTCTCCCGTGAAGGCGAACGGCTGCGGAGGAGGGCGGGACGCTCAGAGGCGTTCGACGACGGTGGCGATGCCCATGCCGCCGCCGACGCACAGGGTCGCCAGCCCGTACCGCAGGTCGCGGCGCTCCAGCTCGTCCACGAGGGTGCCGAGGATCATCGCGCCGGTGGCGCCGAGCGGGTGTCCCATGGCGATGGCGCCGCCGTTGACGTTGACCTTGTCCATGCTCAGTCCCATCTCCTTGACGTAGCGCAGGACGACGGCGGCGAACGCCTCGTTGATCTCGACCAGGTCGATGTCGCGCACGGTCAGACCGGCCTTGGCGAGTGCCTTGCGGGAGGCGGGCGCGGGCCCGGTCAGCATGATGGTGGGGTCGGCTCCGGAGACCGCCGCGGAGACGATCCGCGCCCGCGGTGCGAGACCGTGACGCTCGCCCGCCGCCCCGCTGCCGATGGCGACCAGGGCGGCACCGTCGACGATGCCGGAGGAGTTGCCCGCGTGGTGGACGTGGTCGATCCTCTCCACCCAGTGGTACTTCTGGAGCGCCACCGCGTCGAAGCCGCCCAGTTCGCCGGTCCGGGCGAAGGAGGGCTCGAGTCCGGCCAGGCTCTCGGGCGTCGTGCCGGGCCGCATGTGCTCGTCCCGGTCCAGGACCGGCCGCCCGGTGCGGTCCCGCACGGGGACGACGGAACGGTCGAAGCGCCCGTCCTTCCACGCGGCGGCGGCCCGCTCCTGGGAGAGCGCCGCGTAGGAGTCCACGTCGTGCCGGGAGAATCCCTCCAACGTGGCGATCAGATCGGCGCCGATGCCCTGCGGGACGAATCCGGTGGCGTGACTGGTGGCCGGGTCCAGCGCCCAGGCGCCGCCGTCGCTGCCCATCGGCACCCGGGACATGGACTCCACCCCGCCCGCCAGGACCAGATCCTCCCATCCCGAACGGACCTTCGCCGCCGCCAGGTTGACGGCTTCCAGGCCGGACGCGCAGAAGCGGTTCTCCTGCACGCCGGCCACCGTGTCCGGCAGACCCGCGAGGAGGGCGGCGGTGCGGGCGATGTCCGCGCCCTGGTCGCCCAACGGGCTGACCACGCCGAGCACGATGTCGTCGATCGCCGCGGGGTCGAGGCCCGGGAAGCGGCGGAGGGTCTCGTGGATCAGACCGACGACCAGGTCGATCGGCTTGGTGCCGTGCAGGGCTCCGTCCGCCTTGCCGCGACCGCGCGGGGTGCGGATCGCGTCGTACACGTACGCTTCGGTGCTCACCTTGGGTGCCTTCCATGTCGTCGGGTCTGGAGGAGGCCGCGTCGCGGCACACGGGTTCCGTTGCCGAGGGGAGCCGGCCGGGGCTCAGCCGAGCAGCGAGCGGCCGATGATCTCCTTCATGATCTCGGTGGTGCCGCCGTAGATCGTCTGGATCCGGCTGTCGAGGAACGCGCGGGCCACCCGGAACTCGCTCATGTAGCCGTATCCGCCGTGGAGTTGCACACAGCGGTCGACGATCCGCTTCTGCTGTTCGGTGGCCCACCACTTGGCCATCGAGGCGTGCACGGCGTCGAGCCGGCCCTGGTTGTGCTCGGTGACGCAACGGTCCAGGAAGGACCGGGTGACCGCGGTCTCGGTGGCCATCTCGGCGATCTCGAAGCGGATGTGCTGGAGCTTGGCCAGCGGCCGCCCGAACGCCTCGCGCTCCCGCACGTACCGCATGGTGACGTCCAGGATCTCCTCGGCCGCCGCCGCGGCGCCGACCGCGATGGCCAGCCGCTCCTGGGCGAGGTTGCCCATGAGGTAGGCGAAGGCCCGGTTCTCCTCGCCCAGCAGGTTCGCCTTGGGCACGCGCACGTCGTCGAAGAACAACTCGGCGGTGTCCTGGGCCTTCTGGCCGATCTTGTCGAGGTTGCGGCCGCGGGCGAAGCCCGCCGTGCCGCGCTCGACGACCAGCAGGCTCTGCCCGCCGCTTCCGCCCTCGGGGGTGGTGCGGGCGACCACGACGACGAGATCGGCGAGGATGCCGTTGGAGATGAAGGTCTTCGCGCCGTTGAGCAGGTAGTGGTCACCCTGGTCGGTGGCGGTGGTGCGGATGCCCTGGAGGTCGGACCCGGCGCCGGGTTCCGTCATGGCGAGAGCGGTGACGATGTCGCCGGAGACGAACCCGGGCAGCCAGCGGCGCTTCTGCTCCTCGTCGGCGAGCCGGGTCAGGTACGGGCCGACGATGTCGTTGTGCAGACTCAGGGCGAGCCCGGAGGCGCCGGCGCGGGCGAACTCCTCGATGAGGACGGCGCTGTAGCGGAAGTCGTCGGTCCCGCCGCCGCCGTACTCCTCGCCGACGGCCATGCCGAGCAGGCCCCGGCGGCCCGCCGAACGCCACACCTCGCGGTCGACGACGCCGTTCTTCTCCCAGCGTTCGTGGTGCGGGGTGACCTCCTTGGCGAGGAAGGTCCGCACCGTCTCGCGGAAGGCCTCGTGGTCGGGGCCGTACAGGTCTCGTGCGAAGGTCACAGCCAGCTCCTCACGTGCTCGATCAGCCGGGCGGGGTCGGGACCGACTGGGGTGACGTCGAGCATCGTCACGCCCGCCTCGCGGAAGACCTCGACCCGGTCGCGGACATAGCCCTCGGAACCCGCCAGGCAGAGCTGCTCCAGCAGCTCGGCGGGGACGGCGGCCTCGGCGTCCCTCTTGCGGCCCGCGAGATAGTGCTCCTGGACGGCTGCCGCGGCGGCCTCGTAGCCGTAGGAACAGATCAGGTCGTGGTAGAAGTTGCGGCCGGGCGCGCCCATGCCGCCGACGTAGAGGGCGACGGTGGGGCGCATCAGGTCGCGTACCGCTTCGGCGTCGTCGCCGATGGCCAGCAGGCCGCCCGCCACGACCGAGAGCGGGCCGAGCGCGGGGTCGCGCCTGGCGCCGCCCTCGGCCAGGGACCGGCCCCAGACCTTGGCGGCGTGCTCGGGGACGTAGAGGAAGGGCAGCCAGCCGTCGGCGATCTCGGCGGTCATCCGGACGTTGGCCGGGCCCAGCGCCGCGACGTAGACCGGCACGGACTCGCGGACCGGGTGGTTCAGCAGCTTCAGCGGCTTGCCGAGGGTGCCGCCCTTCTCCGGCGGCAGGGGCAGGTCGGTGATTCCCCGGTGCTCGATCACCTCGCGCCGCCAGATCCGCCGGGACAGTTCGATCACCTCCCGGGTGCGGCCCAGCGGGCGGTCGTAGCGGCGGCCGTGCCAGCCCTCGACGACCTGGGGTCCCGAGGCGCCGATCCCGAGGAGGGCGCGGCCGCCGCTGACCGCGTCGAGTCCGGCCGCGGTCTGGGCGATCAGCGCGGGGGTGCGCGAGTAGACGTTGACGACGGCCGAGCCGATCCGCATCCGCTCGGTCTTCGCCGCGAGGTATCCCATGACCGTCGGGGAGTCGAAGCCGTACGCCTCGGCCACCCAGACGGCGTCGAGACCGGCGGACTCCAGAGCGGCGGCCCGATCCGCGGCGGCGCGCGGGTCGGCGGCGTAGGTCAGGGGTGAGGACAGTTCCATCAGCGGTGGTCCTTCAGCAGTTCGGGCACGCCCCAGTCGCGGGCCACGTCGGGGGTGTCCGCGCCGGGGACGGCCGGGGGACGCCTGAGGGTGCCGGGGGTGCCGGAGAAACGGGGGGCGGGGGCGGGCTGGGTGATCCCGTGCGCCTCGGTGTGGGTGGCGCGGCCGGTCAGGTGCCGGTGGCCGGCCGCCTCGCGCAGCGAGAGCACGGGTGCGACACAGGCGTCGGTGTCTTCGAAGACGGCCGTCCACTCCGCGCGGGTGGCGGTCTTGAACCGGGTGGTGAACGCGGCCCGCAGCAGCGGCCAGTTGCGCGGGTCGGTGCGGTCCGGCAGGTCCTCGCCGTCCAGGCCCAGCAGGGCGACGAACACCGCGTAGAACTGCGGCTCCAGGGCGCCCACCGCCATCCAGCCGCCGTCGGCGGTCTCGTAGACGCCGTAGTGGGGGCAGCCGCCGTCGAGCAGGTTGCGGCCGCGGGCGTCGCGCCAGGTGCCCTCGGCGAGCATGCCCCAGATCATGGTGGTGAGGTGTGCGGCGCCGTCCACGATCGCGGCGTCCACCACCTGGCCGCGACCGGTGGCGCGGGCGGTGAGCAGTGCGGCGAGGACGCCGGTGGTCAGGTAGAGGGAGCCGCCCGCGTAGTCACCGAGCAGGTTGGCGGGGAGCGCGGGCGGTCCGTCCGGTGCGCCGATCATGGACAGGACGCCGGCGGTGGCGAGGTAGCCGATGTCGTGTCCGGCCCGGAGGGCGAGGGGGCCCTGCTGGCCCCAGCCGGTCATCCGGCCGTACACCAGAGCGGGGTTGTCGGCCATGCACTCCTCGGGGCCGACCCCGAGCCGCTCCGCGACACCGGGCCGGTACCCCTCCAGCAGGATCTCTGCGCGAGCCGTCAACGCCCTTACGGTTTCCGGCCCTTCGGGTGTCTTCAGGTCGACCAGGACGGATCGCTTGTTGCGGTTGGCCAGGTCGTGGGCGGGATCGCCGCCGAGCGGCGAGGGGCCGGGACGGTCCACGCGCACCACGTCGGCGCCCAGGTCGGCGAGCAGCATCGCGGCGAACGGGCCGGGGCCGATCCCCGCGAGTTCCACCACGCGCACACCGTCCAGTGGGCCCGCCACGTCATGGCCGGGACGGTCCGTGGGGTGCCTGCTCATGGGTTCCCTTCTCGGGGCGAGGCTCTCGGTGGGCGGTCGTCTCAGCGCCGCCGACCGGAAACTTACTGAGCGTTCGCTAAAAACGTAAGAGGGGTGCGTCAGTCGGTCAACTCCTCTTGCAAGACGAGTATTTATGGATCCACACTGGGGCCGCGGCAACCCGAGGGCATCGGTTGCCGAACGTTCCTGAACGATCGCTAAGCGGGCGGGGGGAGGCGCTCCGGACTCACGGCCGTACGATGTCGCCGATCGCCGCCCGCCTCGAGGAGAGCCGTTGAACGCCGCACCCGGCCAGGACACCACGCCCCCGGCGGAGCACTGGCGCTCCTACGGACCGCTGGACCTGCACCCGATCCTGACGCACGCCATGGAGGCCTTCAACGAACAGGGCTACCACGGCACTTCGGTCCGGGACATCGCCGGCCGGGTCGGTGTCACCGTGCCCGCGCTGTACTACCACTACGAGAACAAGCAGGCCCTGCTGGCGACCCTGCTGGAGACGTCCATCAGGGACGTCCTGGACCGCTGCCGGGCCGCCGCCCAGGAGGCCGGGGACGATCCACTGGCACGGTTCTGCGGCATGGTCGAGTCGATCGTGCTCTACATGGCCCACCGTCAGCAGCTGGCCTTCCTGGACACCGAGATCCGCAGCCTGGAACCCCAGAACCGGGCACGCTACGTGGCCCTGCGCGACTACCTCGAGCACATGCTGCTGGACACGGTCGAGGCGGGCCGCGCCCAGGGCGTGTTCACCACGCCGATCCCGGTCGACGCGGTGCGTTCGGTGCTCATCATGTGCCAGGGGGTCGCCAACTGGTTCCGCGAGGACGGCCCGCTCACCGCGGAAGAGGTCGCCGAACGCCATGTGCTGCTGAGCCTCGGCACCGTGAGCCACCCCGTCGCGGTCCCCGGCGGACCCGAACTCCCCGCCACCCGGCGCACTTCCCCGCGGCCGGCGTCCCTCGCGCGGGCCTCAGCCACCCGGGGTTCCGCGCCGCGCACCGCGCGGTGACGGCGGCATCCCGACGCTCCGACCTTGTTGTTCCGCACCGACGAGAGGACTCCCAGCATGGACGTGTTCGAGGCCCGCGCCCGGTTCCAGGAACTCCGGAAGCAGGACGGCCCGGTCTCCTCCGCTGAACTGGACACGATCTGGGCGGCGTTGGCCACCGCCCGCCCCGAGGACATACTCGGTGCGTGGAAGGGCGGCGAGTTCCGCACCGGCCACCCCCTCGAAGGCATGCTGGCGGAGGCCCGTTGGTACGGAAAGACGTTCGTTTCCCTGGACGACGCCAAGCCCCTGATGTGCCGCGACGCGGCGGGCGAGCTGTATTCCAACCGCGAACTCGGCCAGGGCGAGGCCAGCCTGTGGACCGTCGAGTTCCGCGGCGAGCCCACGGCCACCATGGTCTACGACGGCCGCCCGGTCCTCGACCACTTCAAGTGGGTGGACGACACCACGCTGATGGGCGTCATGAACGGGAAGGGCATCCCCGCCGAGGGCCCCTTCTACTACTTCTTCCTCGAGCGTGCCTCCGGGCAGCCGAACGAGAGCCCGGGCGCCGGGGAAGCCTCGTGAGGCAGGTCCGCGCCGCGGTCGCCGAGACACCGGGCGCCCGGTTCACCCTGCGGGACGCGGACCTGGAGGACCCACGGCCGCGCGAGGTGCTGGTGAGGATGACCGCGGCCGGCATCTGCCACACCGATCTGAGGATGCGGGACACCTGGCCCCGTCGGCTCACCCCGATGGTCTTCGGCCACGAGGGCGCCGGCCGGGTCGAGGCCGTGGGCACCGAGGTGACCGGCCTGGTGCCCGGGGACCAGGTCTGCCTCACCTTCGCCAGCTGCGGCACCTGCGAGCAGTGCGCGGCGGGCCACCCGGCCTACTGCCACGCGGCGCAGACCCTGAACCTCTCCGGCGGACGCGCGGACGGCACCACCGCGCTCTCCGTCGACGGCACACCGCTGCACGCCGGCTTCTTCGGCCAGTCGAGCTTCGCCACGCACGCCGTCGTCCACGAACGCGGCGTGGTCAAGGTGCCCGGCGACCTGCCGGCCACGGTCGCGGCGCCACTGGGCTGCTGCGGCCAGACGGGCGCGGGCACCGTGCTCAACCGGCTGCGCCCCGAGCGCGGTTCCTCGCTGGTCGTGCTGGGCGCGGGCGGGGTCGGTCTCAGCGCGCTGATGGCCGCGGTGGCCGTGGGCTGCGACCCGGTGGTGGCCGTCGACCCGGTCCCCTCCCGCCGGGCCCTGGCCGCCGAACTGGGCGCCAAGGCCGCCCTGGCCCCCGGGGACGGTCTCGTGGCGGCGCTGCGCGACCTCACCGGCGGTGGCGCCCACCACGTCATCGACACCACCGGCCGGCCGGAGACGGCCCGCCGGGCCGTGGGCGCGCTCCGCCCGCGCGGCGAGCTCGCCCTGCTCGGCATCGGCGATGAGGTGACGTTCGACGTGATGGGCCTGCTCGCCAAGGGCGTCCGCGTCCACGGGGTGATCGAGGGAGACTCCGCGCCCGACCGCTTCATCCCCGAGCTGATCGGGCTGCACCGGCGGGGCCTCTTCCCGCTCGACCGGTTGGTCACCACGTTCCCGTTCGAGGACATCGGCGAGGCCGTGGCCGCCATGCGGGACGGCAGCGTGGTCAAACCCGTCCTCACCTTCGCCCGCCCGGACGCGCCGGCGCCGTGCACCGCCAAGTGATCCAGGAGTCACCTCGTGTGCCGTCCGCGCCGAGGGAGGCCGGCCGCCTGAGGGCGTGTGATTGACTGATCCGCATGGCCTCCGCCTCCCCACCCGCCCGTTCGGCCGCGACCGGCCGGCCACCCGCGGCCGCCCGTCCGCGCAACCGCCGACAGCTCATCGTCGAGGCGGCCGGGAAGGTCTTCAGTGAGCGCGGTTACCACGCGGCGTCCATGGAGGAGGTCGCCGCCGGCGTGGGCATCACCGCGGCGGCTCTGTACCGGCACTTCCCGAACAAGTACGCGCTGTTCGCCGAGTGCGCCGACCTCATGGTGGACGGACTGGTCGCCGCGCTCGACGAGGTGCCGTCCGGCGCGAGCCTGACGGACGTGCTCACCGCCGTCACCCGGATCACCATCGCTCACCGCTCGTCGGGCGGCGTGTACCGATGGGAGGCCCGGTACCTCAACCACGAGGACCGGCGGCGTCTCGCGACGAAGTTCGCTCACCTGGTCGGGCGGGTCGACGAAGCGGTACAGCGCGAGCACCCCCTGTCCGACGAGCGCCTGCGGGCCATGGCGGCTCTCGGCGCGATCGGGTCCATCACGATGCATCACACCTCCATCGCCCAACGCCGGGCCGAGGAGCTGCTGCTGGCGTCCGCGCTGGGCGTGGTCGCGAGCGATCCCGCGGCGGGCCGGCCGGGCGCGCCCCCCGTCGAGCTGCCCGCCCGGCCGGTGCCGCGCACGCGACGGGCGGAGATCCTCGCGGCCGCCATCCCGCTGTTCGCCCGGGACGGCTTCGCCAGCGTCACGAACGGCCAGATCGCGGAGGCGGTGGGGCTGACGCCGTCCGCGCTCTACCGCCACTACCCCGGCAAGATCGACATCCTGGCCGCGGCCTGCCTCCAGGCGGCGGGACTGCTGGCCCAGGGTGTGGAGCGCAGTCTGCACGAGGTGTCCGGCCCGGACGACGCCGTCGTCGCGCTGGCGGCGACGTACGTGGCCTACAGCTTCGAGTACACCGAGTTGAACAGCGTCGCCGAGGCCGAGCTCCCCGGTCTGCCGGTGGGCCTTCGGCGGCCCGTGGTCCTCGCGCAGCGGGAGCACATCGCCGTCTGGGAGCAGCAGTTGCGGCTGGCCCGGCCGGAACTGGACCCGCGCCAGGCCCGGGTGCTGGTGCACGCGGGCTTCGGCGTGGTGGTCGAGGCGGGACGCAGACTGCGGTGGCAGGACAGCGCCGGGCACCGTGCGGCCGTGACCGCTCTGGTCCTGGGCGCTCTGGGACTCCGAACGGCCCAGGGGGTGTCCGACACCCCCTAGGGACCCGGCGGCCACGCGGGGGTCACGTCGTGCGGCGCCTCGTGCGAGAGCCTCCGGTGTCCGCCCCTCGCCCATGCCTCCGGGCGGACGCCGGAGGGTCGGTCCGCCGGCTCAGGCCGCCCTGTTTCCGGTGGGGATCGTGATGGGGGTGGTGGTCCCGGAGGAGCCCTTGTTCAGGAACAGCATCGCCAGGGCGCGCACGAACTGGTCGAACATGTAGAAGGTGCCGGGCATCACGGGCGACAGACCTTCGCGGAACAGGATGAACGCCGGCCATGCGGTGCGGACCAGTGCGGCCGAGGCGTAGTCGCGTTTCAGTCCCAGCCAGTCGCCGACCTCGTCGCTGAGCACATAGCGCACGAACTCGTTCAGGAACCCGCGCGTGACGCCGAGGTCTATCTGCGCGGTCAGGCCGAGCAGGTCCTCGGCCAGGGCGATGCCCTCGGTCGACGGGGTGAGGATCGGGGCGAGGACCTGCGCCGACTGCTTCTCGGCGGCCGCCCAGGTCTTGGGGATGTGCTCGTACGGCACACCGAGCAGGTGGACGGCGACCTGCCACGAGTGGAGGAACGCTTCCTGGTCGGCGGCCGGGAACGGGATCTTCCAGTCGAGGAGCTTGCGGTACACGTAGGTGCCGAGGCTGTGGAAGGTGACCAGGATGTCGGCGGCGCTGATCGGGACGGTCTCGTCGGCGACCGCCTTCCAGTGCGGCGACTGCGGCAGCAGGTGACGCACCGCTGCGTGCACCACGCGGGTCTTGTTGGCGGTCACGACGAACTGTCCCGTCGGCTCGAAGGCTCCGAGCTGGGAGAGGTCGTAGCCGAACGTGAACGTCTTGGCCGCGCGGTCCTGCATGTCGGCGCCGCCCGCGGACCAGTAGACGCTCTTGGCCTCGCGCGGGATCACGGTGCTCATGATGCCGCTGCCGAGGCCGTACAGCATGAAGAGGTAGGTGTCCCTGCGCCGGTTGAAGTCGGCGGCGCGGGCCAGCTTCACGGGGTCGGCCCAGGAGGGCAGCCGGTTGACCTGCCGCAGGTACGCGGCGAAATCGGCCGGCAGGCCGCCGGGCAGCGGGTCGTTGTTGTTCACCCACGACGCCCAGGCGGTGTTGATCGCCGGGACATGTCCGTTGTCGAGCATCGAGACCATCAACGGGTCCGCCGCGTCGTCCCAGATCCAGGCCGGGTCGGTTCCGGCGGCGGCTGCGGCCGCGGCTTCGCTCGCCGAGCCCGTCGACGCCCGGGCGGGGTTCGCCACGCCCACGAGGCCCAGTGCGACGCCGAGCGACAGAGCCTTTCGCCTGCTGAGGTTCTCCATTGACTTACCTGCTTCCCTGATGGGTCAGATCCTTCTAGGTGCCTTCGCAGACTTGCCAAATGCGCGACCCGAGCATGATGCAACTCGTCGCACAGATGTGATTTTCGATTAACATAGCGAGGTGTGTTGCCGTCGGCAATGGTCGTGACGGAGGGCTCGTGGACAATGTCGGCCAGGGTCCGCGCGTCATGTCCCGGACAGCACGCGGTCCGCCCGCGCGCCCAGGAGGTTCTGGAGCGCACGGGCGGACCGCGCGGCTGTCACACGGTGAACCGGTGACTTCCCGAACCGACCTCGAACACGGCGCAGCCGTCCTCCGCCCGCACGAAGGTCCCGTGCGTGCGGGTGACCGCGGCGGGGTCGTCCGCGGGGATCCACACCTCGGCGGTCGTGTTCGCCGGCACCCCGCACGACAGCTCGAAGCCGCCGGACCGCTGCTTCCACGAGGTGGACACCGGGCCGTAGAGGGACGTGAACGTGGCCTTGGCCGAGGTGACCTCACCACCTGGACGCGGGCGGATGACGATGTGCCGGTAGCCCGCCCGGCCCGGGGCGATACCGGCGATGTTGGCGTACATCCACTCCCCCACCGAGCCGTAGGCGTAGTGGTTGAAGGAGTTCATGCCCGCGTCCTGGAAGCCGCCGTCCGGCCGGACGGAGTCCCAGCGCTCCCACATGGTGGTCGCCCCCCTGTCGATCTGGTAGCCCCAGCTCGGGAAGGTGCGTTGCCGCAGCAGCCGGTAGGCGACATCGGTGTGCCCGGTGTCGGTCAGGACGGGCAGCAGCCGCGGGGTGCCGAGGAAACCGGTCGACAGATGCCAGTCCTTGGCCTCGACGAGGGCGACCAGACGGTCCGCCGCCGCCTCCCGCAGGCTGTCCGGCACCAGGTTCATGGACAGCGCGAGGACGTACGCGGTCTGGGTGTCTCCCTTCACCCTGCCGTCGGCCGCCACGTACGCCGACGCGAACGCCTGGCGCACGCGAGTGAAGAGGTCGGTGTAGGGCGCGGCGTCCACGCCCAGTTCCGCCGCGATCCTGGCCGCGAGGTCGGCGCTGTGCGCGAAACAGGCGGTCGCGACGACATCCTTGGGCGTCTCGTCGGACACGTTCAGCCAGTCGCCGTATCCCGCGGCCGGCCGCAGCAGGGCGTCGCTGTTGCGCTCCAGATAGCGCAGCCACGCCTGGACGGACGGCCAGGCGTCGGCGAGGACCTGCCGGTCCCCGTATGCCCGGTAGAGGGCCCAGGGGACCGTGACCCCCGCGTCGCCCCAGCCCGCGACGCCGTTGCCGACCGTGCCTACCATCGGTGCCACGTCCGTGAACGCGCCGTCGGAGGTCTGCCCGTCACGGAGATCGACCAGCCACTTGGTGAGGAAGCGGGCGGACTCCATCGTGTAGGCGGCGGTGGGCGCGAAGACGTTGATGTCCCCGGTCCAGCCGAGCCGTTCGTCACGGGCCGGTGTGTCCGTCGGGACCGAGAGGAAGTTGCCGCGCTGCCCCCAGGTGATGTTGCTGTGCAGCTTGTCGAGCATCGGCACGTCGGTCTCGAACGTGAAGGTGAACGGAGCGGATGTGTGCATGACGCGCCCGGTCAGGGCTGCCGGCGACGGTGTGCCGGGATATCCGGTCACCTCGACGTAGCGGAAGCCGTGGAACGTGAAGCGAGGCTCGTAGACCTCCGTCCCGGTCCCCTTCAGGGTGTACGTGTCGGTCGCCGCGGCCGTGCGCAGGTTGGCGGTGTAGATCGTGCCGTCGGGGTTCAGGACCTCCGCGTGCCGCAGCCGCACCGTCGTGCCCGCCTCGCCCGACACCCGCAGCCGGACCGAGCCGACCATGTTCTGGCCCAGATCGAAGACGAAGACACCCGGCTTCGGCTCGGTGACCGTCCGGGTGCGCAGTTCCCCGGCGACGCGTACGGGACCGTCCACCTGAGCGACGATCCGAGCGGGGACATCGTTGTCGGTCCGTCGGGTCGCGAGCCATGACCGGTCGTCGAAGCCCGGCGAGGTCCATCCGGCCGTCTCCCTGCGGGCGTCGTAGGTCTCGCCCGAGAGCAGGTCCGCGGAGACGATCGGCCCCGAGGTGGCACGCCAGTCGGGCCCGGACGTGATGCGCTCGCTCGTTCCGTCGGCGTACTCGATCTCCAACTGCGCCAGCAGCGCCGGATGTTCGCCGTACTGGTGCGGTCCGAACATCCCGACGTTGCCCGCGTACCAGCCCGGAGCGAGGTAGGCGCCGATCGCGTTGGCCCCGGGGCGGACGGAGCCGGTGACGTCGAAGGTCTGGTACTGCACACGCTTGCGGTAGTCGGTCCAGCCCGGGGCCAGTTGATCGCGTCCCACGCGCGTGCCGTTGAGGTGGGCCTCGTACAGGCCGAGGGCCGTGGCGTACAGCCGGGCACGGCCGACCTTCTTGTGCGGCAGCCGGAACTCGTGGCGGAGCTGGGTGGCGGCGGACACCACCGGCACGACCCGGCCCCACGGGCCGGCTCCCCAGGCGGCGGCCACCTTGGCGGCCGGCCACCCGCTGTCGTCGAAGTCCCGCTCGCGCCAGCCGTGGGCCGGCTCCTGGTCGGTCGACTTCCAGGAGCCGTCGGTGAGGAACTTCCGTTCCCCGGAGGCCGTGGTGACGGCCAGGACGCCGATCAGCCCGGCGGGGCCGTCCGTGCCGTTGGTCGCCGAGACGGCCAGCGTGTTCGTCCCGGAGCGGACATGGGAGAGGACGTCGATGACGGCCGGGTGACGCCAGCCCTCGAAGTCCGTGGCCAGGTCGGTGCGGGCCACCTCGGCGCCGTTGAGGGACACGGCGTAGACGTTGTCCGCGCTGATCACCAGCGTGGCGGCGGTGACGCCTTCGGGGAGGTCGAGGGCGCGGCGGAACCACCGGGTCCCGGCCGGGACACCGGTCGCCGGGTCCCCCTGGGCGAACCAGATCCACGAACTGCCGTCCAGGGAGGGGGCGTCCGTGAGGGAAGCGGGAGCGGATATCCACTGCGCGGACCACTGGGACGCGTCCATCAGCCCGGTCTCCCACCACGACGCCGGGCTCCACGCGGAGACGCCGCCCGCCGCGTCCCAGACCCGTACGGTCCAGAAGTAGCGGGTGCGCGGCTCGAGTCGCGGCCCGGCGTACGGGACGAGGACGGACTCGGCCGAGTCGACCTTGCCGCTGTCCCACACGTCCGGCCGGGACAGACCGGCCGCGCTCGACGCCACCCGCACCTGATAGGCGCTCTGCCGCTGCCCCGAACCGGTCGCGGTCAGCGGCCAGCTCAGCCGCGGTCGCACCACGTCCAGGCCCAGGGGCTGCCGGACGTACTCGACGGTCGGAGCGATCGGACTCAGGGCGCCCTCGCCCGCACGCGGTACGGCGGTCCCGGGCGCGGCCACGGCCGGCGCGGTTCCCGCGGCCACGGCGCCCACCGTGGCGGCGGCGCCCACGAGGATGTTCCTTCTACTGATCATTGCGACCCCCAGAGGCAGAAGGTGAATCGATTCACGGCCGTGAACGTAGGGATGGCCGGGACGCGCGTCAATGACTGCGCACAGGTTTTCCCGAGTTTGATCAGGCGACCTGCGGTGATGCGGGGATACGGCTCAAATCAGCTGCCGCGAGAGGGAGTTGAACCCTTTCAATCGGATCGAGGGAGCCCGAGGCCCGGCAGGAAGCCAGGGGCTCATGCACTCAAGGGGAGCTGTGCCGGGGTCAGTTCACGCCGATGGCGTCCAGCAGTGCTGCCGTCACGTGGTCGGCGGCGTTGCGGTGGCCGAGGGCGTTGGGATGGACGAAGGCCACCTGGTCCGGGACTCGGGTGAAGATGCCCTCGACCCACTTGCCGGCGTCGCAGACACTGTGGTTCCGGGAGGAGTCGTAGAGGTTGACGAAGCCGACGGAGTCGTGGGTGCCGGCTGACTTCTCGATGACCTTGTTGAGCGGTTCCAGGACGTCGGTGCGCAGCCAGTTCAGGTCGCCCTGGGTGACGGGGCCGAACTGTTCCAGGTCGTTGTAGCGGCACTTGGCGGTGTCCTCGGGGATGACCGTGGGGTAGCCGACGGCCAGGACCTTCGCGTGCGGGGCCCGTTCGCGGAGCACGGTGAGCATCTCGTCGTAGTCCCTGCTCACCTTGGCCAGCCGCCCGGGGATGTCGTCGGCCAGGTCGTCCTTGCACGGGGTGTCCACGCCGCCGCTGCCGCCGCCCAGCTGCAGGCACCGCATGAGGATGTCGGCGAAGCCGAGGGTGTTGCCGCCCGCGCCGACGGTGATCACGTCGGTACCGGGACCCACCGCCTGGGACTGGGGAGGCACCGCGGGGAAGGGGTAGTCCGGGTCCTCCGAGAAGGGCGGCAGATGGCGGCCGATCGGTTCCTGGGCCCGGAAGGTGATGTTCTCGATGGTGGCGGCGCCGCAGCTGACGTTCGTCAGCTCCAGGAGAGAGCCGAGGTCACGGTCGACGACCTGCGGATACGACTGGTCGGTGCGCTCGCACCCGTCCCGGGGCACTTCGAAAACGTCGCCCGCGGCCGGGATGACCCCCGCGGTGTAGGAGTCCCCCAGGGCGACCCACTCGTGCGCGGCCGCCGCGGCGGCGGGGTGCGCCCCGGCGAGCTGAACGGGCGCGAGGGTGGCCGCGACGAGAGCCGCGGCTGGGGCCAGCAGGGCCGGACGAGTACGGAAGCGTGCCACGAATCCTCCAGGGATGCGAAGTTGGCGTCGCTTTGACCATAGAGAGTCGGTTACTTTGCGCACTAGATCCAATGCGGACAGTCACACATGACTGTCCGGAGCGCACTTGACGGGCGGGCCGCTTCGGCGTGTCGATCAGTCACGTCTGCTCCCTGTCCGACCCGAGACGGTACGTGCACGATGCAGGGAAACCGTTGATCGACTCGCGGGCCCCGGCCCGCTTCGCGGGCTCGCGACGGTTGTCCGGTTCTCGATCTTGATGGCGGGGACCGGCCTTCGGTAACGCCCCTCCCCCACCGGCTCGCCCTCACCGTCGCCTGCGCGCCCGCTCCGCACCCCGGTCCCCGCTCCCGGCCTGCCCCTGGGCGCCCGACCGAGTCGGGTGGAATGGCAGCCGACGGCTGGGGCAGACGGGTGCGTGTATGACCCACGCGAAGAGTGGCGACCTGGGAGGCTCCCGATGATGCTCATGGCACACCCGGCCGTACTGAAGAACCTCGTCGAGCGGTACGAGAACCTGAGCGTCCTGCACGCCGAGAGCGGCAGCGAGGACGTGCGTCGGCAGATGGACGACGTCGCCTACACGCTGTGCGTGTCGACCGGCACGCGTGACATCGACGCCGCGCTGGTCGCCGCCCGCCACCGGCTGCCCGCAACCCGCGTCGAGGACGACTCCCTCCTCACCGCCTGACCGCCGCCCTCCCGGCCGCACCCCTCGGGCGACGCCGGTCTAGCGCTCCGCGCCCGCGGCAAGTCGGTTGATGTCGGCGTTGCGCACGACGACGGGAGCGTCACCGCCCGGCCCGGCGACGGCGAGCATGGCGCGGCCGACGGCGTCCGTGGTGGTGACGTGCCGGGGGAAGAGCCTCTTCAGCAGCGGATACAGCACCGCGGTCGCACGGTACAGCGTGCGGTACAGCGGGGTACGGGAGACGGCTCCGTCGACCGGCTGGATGAAGCCGGGGCGGAACATGTAGGAGGGCATGGGCAGGGTCTGGAGGTCCTTCTCGGTGCGGCCCTTGACGCGGGCCCACATCTGACGGCTCCTGCCCGTGGGGTCGGTGCCCTCACCGGAGACATAGACGAAGGTCAGCGCCGGGCTGGGGGCGAGCAGGGCGCGCGCGGCGGCCAGGGCGTAGTCGTAGGTGACGCGGGTGTACTCCGCCTCGCTGCGGCCGACGGCGGAGACTCCGAGGCAGTAGAAGCAGGCGTCCAGATCCGTGAGATGGTCCCGGATCGCGGTGTAGTCGGTGAAGTCGGTGTGCACGATCTGCCGCAACTTGGGGTGCTCCACGGCGAGAGGCGCGCGCACGACCGCGAGGACCTCGGTGACGGCGTCGTCCCGCAGACAGGCGTGCAGTGCGCCGTGCCCGACCATTCCGGACGCTCCGAAGACGATGACGCGCACGAGTTGCTCCTGGTGATGTGGGGGGATGCCGGGGGGGGGCGGCTTTCAGCGGGACGGGGTGACGCGGGCGATCGGTCCCGCGGTGAGGTCCATGGTGGCAGCGGCGAGCGAGGCGACTGTACTCGGCCCACGCTCCCCCGGATCCGAGGGGCGGAACGGACGCAACACGCCGCGCGGCCCACCGTTCCACACCTGAGGCGCTCGACTCCTCCCGAGGTCGGAGGGCGCGGGCGGTTCCGCACCGGGCCGACAGGGCGCATGAGGGTCGCTCCCATGACCAGGACTACGCCACCGCGCCCGGTGCCCGTCGAGGAGCTCTTCCCGAAGCTGGCCGCGCTGCGGGGTGTGACGACCCGACTGCACCCGAGGCCGGGGCGGCCGGACGCGTCGGTCAGCTCGGTGGGCGACCCTCTGCTGTGGCCGGCCGACGAACCGTGGCCGATGTGCACGGAGCCGCACAGACGCAGCCGTGGGTACCGCGTCGCGGACATCCGTCAAGCGCGACGACTGCTCGCGGACGCCTGGGCGCGTGACCGGCCCACCGCCGCCGAAGGGGCCCTGCTCACCGAACTCGGCCGCAGGCATCGCGTCCCGGACCTCACCGACACCGACCCGATCCCACTGATCGGCCTGGTCCAGCTGTACCGGCGGGACATACCCGGCCTCATGCCGGGCCCGGACGGCTGCGATCTCCTCCAGGTGCTGTGGTGCCCGTACGAGGCACACGGCCCGAGCCGCCAGGGCCTGGCCCTGCACATCCGCTGGCGCCGTGCCGACCAGGTCACCGCGGCGCTGGACGCTCCCCCGCAGCCAGTGCTCGTCGGCTTCGAGGGGGCGGTCCCGGAGCCGTGCGTGCTGTGCCCCGAACAGGTCGTCACCTACCCGTACGCCGGGTCGCTGCCGACCCGGCTGGGCGCCCGGATCGACGCCTGGGAAGAGGCCGAGGAACGGAAGGCGGAGAGGAACGGCCGGGAGGACGAACTGGTCACCTATCACCACGACCTGGCGATCCCTCAAGGCTGCCGTGTGGGCGGGTTCCCCTCGTGGCACACGACCGACCCCCACCCGATGACCTGCGAAGCCTGCGCCGCACCGATGGAGCTGCTGCTCACCGTCGCCAGCCGCGAGTGGGACGGTGCCGACGGCAGCTGGATGCCCGTCGAGGAGCGGGACATCGCAGAGCACCTGCGGGACCTCACCCCGACGAAGCTCACGATCGGCCGGGACGGGCTGCTCAACATATTCGCCTGCCCCACCGCGCCCGGACATCCGCACCGGTGGAGCGTCCAGTAGCCGGGCATCCGGCCCGTCGGGCGGATCCCCTCGGACGGGCGGCACCTCCCAGCGGCGCGTCCCCGGCCTGTCCTCAGCACATCCGACGGGCGCGTCTTCAGGCTCGTCGGACAGGCGTGGACGCTCAGCGCTCCGTCTGCCTCCTGCGGGCGGCGGGCCGGGCAGCCTGACGTTCCCTGCCCTCGTCACGGGAATCATGGAAGGCGTCGGAGATCGTGTCCGCGGCGCCGGACAGCGCGCCCTTCGTCTTGCCGCGAGCACCGGACTCGGTGAGCTGGCCCGTCAGCTCCGTGAGCCCGGCCGGCTTGCGCGGCCCCGCCTCCAGGTCAAGACGGTTGCACGCCTCGGCGAAGCGCAGATAGGTGTCGACGCTGGCGACCACTATCCGTATGTCGATCTTGAGTATCTCGATACCGACAAGGGAGACCCGTATGAACGCGTCGATCACCAGTCCTCGGTCGAGAATGAGTTCCAGGACGTCGTAGAGGCCACTGGAACCTCCTCCTCCGCCACCCTGCTGTGTCGCCACGGTCATCACGACCAACCCCTTGCCATCTGTTCTGCGCGGTCCCGTCGGCGCTGTTTCCCGCTACGGCACGGGCTTGCAGGTGCGAGTAGCCAGGCCATTCACGAACAAACGTGCGTACGAGTCCTCACGTCCTCTCCGCGGCGGTCATGAACGGCCGCGCGGCCTGCTCGGTGCTCTCCGGCGGGACGACCAGGAGGTCCCACCGCCCCTGACCGGGCGCGAGCAGGACGACCGTGTGGGGAGCAGAGGCCGACGTCGTTCTGCGCAGTCGTACGACCTGGTTGCAGACGAGTGTCCGGCCGGGCGTCTCGGACCACGTCGACCCGTTGACGGTCACGCTGGTGATATGGCCCCACTCCGGCGGCAGCCCGCCCAGGAGACGGGGCAGCTCGGCGAGCAGGTCGTATGAGCGGGGCCACCAGGCGCCGTCGAGGGGCCGCGGCATGGTACTGCGCGGCGCCAGGTTCAGGCGGAGGAGGGGCTGGGAGGGAAGCGGGGGTTGCAGGGCGGTGGTCATGTCTGCTCCTGGTGGCTGCGCGGTCGACGGACGGCCGGGGTATCGGCGTGGTGAAGGTCGAGGTCGTGCCGGCGGAAGGGGCGTGGCGGACCTACGCGCCGCCCCTCGGCGTGGGCGTCGGGCGTGCCGCGGGAGCCGCGGTCAGCCGCTCCCGCCGGAGACGGGCGGCTGCTTGCGCGGTCCGCCGCCTGCTTCGCGACCCGAGGATGAGCCGCCGGCTTCTTCGCAGGCGAAGAACCAGCGGAGCGCGTCGGCGACCTGACGGGCGACCGCCGGGTACGACGACACCCGCGGGACGGCCGAGGCACGGTCGGGGAAGTGAGCGGCTTCTGCGGCCATAAGGCGGAACCTGCCTCGAGCGCGAAGCACCCGGTGTGGTCGAACCAGGAGGACGAGACCGGCCTGAGCGCCGGTGTACGAAGGATCCTCGCTCCTCCAACCTACTCTCCCGCCGCCCGGCCGGAGGCCGGAGCCCGACAGCGGCTCACGAATCCCCGTGTCTTCGTCTCCTCGCTCCTTCCGCGCTCCGCCGTCTCCTTGCTTCGCCACATCACCACTTCAGCGCTTCGTCGGTTAGTCACCTCGCCACTTCAACGCTTCGCCACCTCGCCACTTCGTCGCTTCGTCGCTTCGTCGCTTCATGGCGGCTCGGGCGGCCCGGCCTTCGGTGATCGCCGGTCCGTTCGCGGTGCGACAGGAGCGGGTACCCGGGGCCCGCACAGAGCCCATCGGACAGAGGCCGAGGCGATCTCCATGACAGACACCACCAGCACCACCACCACCAGCAGCACTGGCACCGGCTCGGGCAGCCGCCCCGATGCGGGCGTGAGCACCCTGAAAGGCCGTGCCGGAGCCGAGGCTCCCGCCCGGACCCGGGGCAAGACCACCGTCGTGGACGGCGTGGTCGCCAAGATCGCGGGCATTGCCGCACGTGAGGTACCGGGCATCCACGACCTCGGGGCGGGCACGGCACGCGCCTTCGGAGCCGTGCGGACCCGGGTCCCCGGCGCAGGCGGAGGCGGAGGCGGCGTCACGCGCGGGGTGAAGGTCGAGGTCGGTGAGAGCCAGGCCGCCGTCGACCTGGTCGTCCTCGTCGAGTACGGCGTCTCGATCGTCGACGTGACCGGTGACGTGCGCGACAACGTCATCGGCGCCGTGGAGCGGATGACGGGCTTGGAGGTGGTCGAGGTCAACATCAGCGTCGACGACGTCCACCTGCCCGGCGAGGAGGAAGCGGAGGACTCCGAGGGGGGCGACGGCCGCGTGAGCTGAGACCGCCGATCCCCCGACCCCACCCCCGAACCCCCGGCTTCCCGGTATCCGCAGAAGCCGCCGGAACCGTCGGCCCGCCGTGGTCGTCTTGTGCGCTGACCGTGTGCGAAAGCGGGATGTGCGGGCTACCGGGGGACATAGTGACGCGGAACATGACGAAGGCCGGTCTCATGGCACTGGCCATGCTGACGGTGCTCGGGGCTTCAGCCTGCGGCGGCGAAGCCGGCGCTGCGGGAGGGCAGAGGGGCGGGACCCGTTCCGCGCACGGGAACGGGGGGTCGTCAGCACCGTCCGAGGGCGGGGGCCCTTCCGGGTCGGCGACGGCGTCACCCGGCGCCGTGGCCAAGCTGTCCGGCGCCGCCCCGGCCGCCGCGGCACCCGTCACCCGGAACGTGCCGTGGAACCTGGACATCCTGGACCAGCGGTCGCGGCCCCTCAACGGGAAGTTCACCACGACCGCCACCGGCAAGGGCGTGCACGTCTATGTGATCGACACCGGCATGGACATCGGCCACAAGGAGTTCGGTGGACGCGCCCGCCTCGGCGCCGACTTCGTGGGCCCGAAGGACTCCGGTGACTGCTTCAGCGAGGAAGGCACCGGTCACGGCACGTTCGTCGCGGGCGTCATCGGCGGGGCGAAGTACGGGGTGGCGCCCAAGGCTGAGCTCGTACGGGTCCAGGGCGTCCTGTGCGAGAGCGGGGGCGGCGGCTCCCCCGCGGCGGCCGAGGCGGCCCTGGTGAAGTCGGTCAGGTGGGTCACCGCGCACGCGCAGAAGCCCGCGGTGGTGAACATGTCGCTCAACCTCGACCACCGGTCGTCGGCCCTGGAGTCCGCCGTGAAGAAGATGGTCGCCGCGGGGATCCCGACGGTGGTGTCGGCAGGCAACTTCCACGACGACGCCTGCAAGCACTCCCCGGCCGGTGTCCCCGGCACGATCGTCGTGGCGGCCTCCACCTCGAACGACCGCGTGTGGAACGACAGCGGCTCCTACGGCTCGGGGTACGGACGGTGCGTGGACCTGTACGCCCCCGGCCAGAAGGTGACCGCCGCCCTCGCCGGCGGCGGCACGGTCACGGAGGACACCGGCGCGACGTCCTGGGCCGCGCCGCACGCGACCGGCGTGATCGCGCTCTACCTGTCGGCCCACCCCCACGCCACGGCCGACGCGGTCCATGTATGGCTCGACCGGACCGCCACCCGCGGTGTGGTGCGCGGTGTCCGCTCCGACACCCCCAACCGACTGCTCAACACGGGCGGCCTCTGACCTCGTCGGGCCTCGCGGCCGTTCCTCAGGCGGGGGTTTCGGCGGTGGTGGTCAGTACCGCGCGGCCGAGGATGTGGCCGGCCATGGTGAAGCCGAGGACGGCCGGGGTGGCGTCGGCGGGGACTCCGATGGTCTCGACGTCGAGGGCGTGCACCACGGTGAAGTAGCGGTGCGGGCCGTGTCCGGCCGGCGGGGCGGCGCCGACGAAGCGGGCCGCGCGGGCGTCGTTGGGCAGTTGGAAGGCGTTCTCCGGGAGGCCCGAGCCGGTGTCGTCACCGGCGCCTTCGGGCAACCGGGTGACGGTGGCGGGGATGTCGGCGACCGCCCAGTGCCAGAACCCGGACCCGGTGGGGGCGTCGGGGTCGTAGACGGTGACGGCGTAGCTCTTGGTGTCTTCCGGGGCACCGCTCCAGGAGAGCTGCGGGGAGACGTCCTTCCCGCCGGGAACGCCGGACAGGCCGGAGTGCTGCTCGATGGGCCAGGCGGCGCCGTCGGTGACGGTCGTGCTGACGACGGTGAAGGAGGCCGCCTCGGGCAGGCGGGCGAACGGGTCGTTGGCGCTCATGGCGTCCTTTCGGATTGCGGCGTGTGGGTCGTGGCACCAGGTGGCGGCATGCGGCCCAGATCGACGATAACACTAATAATCGATTATTCATCCGATCGTCTATTGTGTAGGCATGGACGACCAGACGAACCATGCCTCGGCCTCTCCGGGTAAGCGGATGCTGTCCGAGCAGGTCTACGCACACCTGCGGGACGCGATCATGCGCGGGGATCACGCCCCCGGCGACGCCCTCAAGCCCCAGGACCTCGCCCGAGAGCAGGGCGTGAGCCTGGCCGTCGTGCGCGAGGCGCTCGTGCGGGTGGTCGGCGAGGGCCTCGCCGACCGGCTGCCCAACCGCGGCTTCGCCGTCCCGGCCTACTCCGACCGGCGCTGGCAGGAGATCGCGGAGGCGCGCCGAACCCTCGAACCGGCCATGCTGCGCATGTCCGTCGAGCGCGGCGACGTCGACTGGGAGGCCCGCGTACGAGCCGCGCACCACCGACTGAGCCGTACCCCGGCGTACGTACCCGAGGAGGGCGAGCACTACAGCGGCGCGTGGGCGGAAGCCCACCGGGTCTTCCACCGCACCCTGCTGGAGGGATGCGGCAACCTCGTCCTGCTGGAGACCTTCGACCGGATGTGGACGGCGAGCGAGCTGGCCCGCCGCTGGTCCGCACACCGCAACCCCGGCCGGGACGGCGTCCTGGAACACCGCCGGCTGGAAGAGGCCGCGCTCGCCCGCGACGCGGACACCGCGGCCGAGGTCCTGACCCAGCACCTCACCCAGACCGCGGCCGGATTGACCGGCGACCCCCACCCCGAACCCGCAGCCGCACCCTCACCGGCACCGGCACCGGCCCCCCAACCGGACAGTGCCTGATGCGCGCCGTCCGCCGTGCGCACGACCACACCTGATCAGCCACATCGGAGCCACCGCATGACCACTTCCTTCGAGGCGAGCCCGGGCCGCCACTGCCACCACTCCGTCAGCCCCCTGCACTCAGCCATGTACTTCGCACCGGAGCGGCAGGACGAACTCGCGGCGCTCGGACTCGAACGAGGGCCCATGTCCTACTACGCGGGCCGCGCCGCCCCGCTCGGCGCGGTCGGCGCGGGCACGGTCACGGCGACCTTCTACAACTTCAACCACGAGCATGTGCGGCGGTACATCCCCGCCGCGTGGGCGGTCACCACGCCGGAGGCGGTGCTCGCGGCGCTCCTGCGCGGCGTGCACGGGATGCTGCGGCGACTGCTCGGACAGGAAGTCCTCGCGTCGAAGGAGATGGCCGAGGCCGCCGGGCTGGCACTGCGCGCCACCGAGGCCTGCCACCGCGAGGCGCGCCCCCTGTACGCAGCGCACGCCGGCCTCCCGGTGCCCGAGGAGCCGCACCTGGCCCTGTGGCACGCCGCGACGCTGCTGCGCGAGCACCGGGGCGACGGTCACCTCGCCGCCCTCGCGATCGCCGGTCTGTCCGGCATCGAGGCGCTGGTCCTGCACAACGCCACCGGCACGGCGCCGACTTCGGCGCTGTTCATGCGGACCCGCGGGTGGTCCGCACAGCAGTGGGAGGACGCCCGGACCCGGTTGCGCGAGCGCGGTCTGCTGGACGAGGCGGGGGACCTCACGCAGGCGGGCGCGAGCCTGCGCGGCGAGGCCGAGGCACTCACCGACCGCCTCGACGCCGCCCCCTACGACCATCTCGGCCCGGCCGCCACCACCCGTCTGACCGAACTGGCCGGCGGTTTCTCCCGAACCTTGAGAGCGGCGGGCGCGTTCCCCGCGGGGATCTTCGGCAAGGGCTGAGGCCGGGTGGCACGTCGCCGTGGCGACGACGAAGAAAGGGCCGAAGGTGCGGCCCCGGCCGACCTCGTGGCCGTCGCCCCGAGCCGGCCTCCCTCGGTGACTGCGCTGCTCAGGCCGCCACTCGTCTCGCCGCCTGACGGTGATCGTGCGAGCGCGCTCCCTCAGGCGTCGGCTCCGGGGGGCCGGGGTGACCTCAGCGCGTCCGTGCAACTGGAGCACTCCCAGGGCGCCATGGCAGGCGGCAGCCAGGACTCACCGGACTCCGGGGGCTGGTAGTCCACCCGCTCCATGTCCAGGGTCGGCTTGCCGCAGAACGTCCGGTCGCCCACATCGCCGAGGGCGTCCGGTTCGGCCGTTGCCGCGTGTACCGCCGCGATGCGCGATTCCGCATCGCCCGCGCCGAAGTCGGTGGAGAGTTCCTTGCGCAGCTCGCGCAGCACGACGATCGCCATGGGGCCACTTTCGGTGCTCCCCGCGACCCCCGCATCCCGGACACGGCGGACGAGACCGCCGTCCCGGGGCTCTCGCGCCGAAGGCGGCCGGGTGGCCCGGTGGCGTCCGGGGACGATCATCACCGCCGGTTGCGGTACGGATGCGCCCCGGACGGCGGGCAAAGGCTCCACCGAGAGCGGTCCGACGGCGCCCGCGCGGTGAAGCGCGGGTTCGCATCAGCCGTTCGAGCGACGACACGCGGCCGGTGATCAGGCCACGGCCAGCCGGTCCACCAGCAGTCGCACCCTGCGCCCGGTGTCCCCCGGTGGCAGTCGCCCGGCCCGGGTCAGGGTCGCCAGTCCGTGCAGGGCCGCCCAGAACACCTCGGTGAACAGCGCCGGCCCCACATCGTCCCCGGCCACCTCGCCGAGGCTCTCCAGCAGGGCGTCGAAGGCGTCCTTCAACGGCTCCGGGGTGTCCTCCTCGGCGAACGCCAGGCCGCCGTCGAGCTGGAACAAGGCGTCGTAGACCGCCGGGTTGCGCTCGGCGAAGTCGAGGTACGCGCGGGCCAGGGCGGTGACCCGGGCGCGCGGTCCGTCCGCGGCGCCGGCCGCGCCTCGCAGCGCCGCGGCCATCTCGGCGGCGCCCTCGAGCGCGACGGCGCCGATGATCTCGCGCTTGCCGCGGAAATGGCTGTAGAGCACGGGCTGGCTGTATTCGATGCGCTCGGCGAGCCGGCGCGTGGTGACCGCGTCCCAGCCCTGCTGCTCCGCGAGTTCGCGGGCCGTGGCCACGATGAGGCGCTCGCGGTCCGCCCGCTCGCGCTCCTTGCGTTCCTGTACCGACATGACCCGATCCTAGCACCGCTAGACAATCGAGCGGCAGCAGCGCTAGCGTTGACCCATCACCTAGCACCGCTAGATCTCAAAGGGAGTCGGTCACCATGCTCAACGCACTGGAGGTCCTCACCACCGTCGCCGTGGGCGTGATGGTCGGGGTGGAGTTCTCCGTCGCCTTCTTCGTCAACCCGATCCTCAGCGGCCTCCCCGGCGACAACGGACTGCGGGGCCGCACCCACGGAGCCCGACTGCTCGGCGCAGTGATGCCGTTCTGGTACGTCGGCTCGCTCGTCCTCGCCGCGGCCTGGGCCGTCGTCGGACGGCACGACCACGGCACCGGCCTCGTCGTCACCGCCGCCGCGCTGCTCATCGTCAGCGTGGTCATGTCGATCCTGCTGCTCGTCCCGATCAACAACCGGGTCAAGACGTGGACCGCGACCGCCGATGGACTCCCGGCCGACTGGAGGCAGCAGATGAACCGCTGGGACCGTTTCCACTACGTCCGCGTCGCGGTCATCATCGCCGCCTTCACCCTGTTGGTCACCGCCCTCGCCTGAGCCCCACCGGCCGAGACCGCATGCGAGTGGGGAGCCAGGGCGTCCTGCGCAGGGTGCGGCACCCGGCCGGGAGCCGACAGAACTCAGCGTTCCGCGACCGCCGGGTCGAGCAGGGACAGGGTCCGGTTGTCGGCGTCCACGTCCGCACGGACGCCGAGGGGCAGCGGCAGGTTCGGCGAGGTGTGACCGAAGTCGACCTGGGCGAGGACGGGGATCTCGCGCTGCCCCAGCACGTCGAGCACGACCTCGCGCAGACCGACCGTGTCCCCGCCGCCTTCATAGGGCGCGACCTCGCTCGGGATGCCGACCACCATGCCCGCGATCCGGTCCAGCACACCGGACAGCCGCAAGGTGTGCAGATCGCACCAGATCCGCGTAACCGGTCGCTGGAGCTCCTCCCAGAACAGGACGGCGCCGTCGAAGCGCTCGGCGGCCAGCGCGAAGGGTGTCCCCTGCAACTGGACCAGGCGGTTCAGCAAGCCGCCGACCAGCGGTCCCTGCACACGGCCCGGCCGCCAGGTCTCCCACGTCCCCCCGGCCGGCAGCACGCCCGGCGCCTCGGCCTCGGTCAGCACACGCGCGTAGAGATCGACGAGTTCGGACCGACGGCGCTCATCGCCCAACGTGTACCAATCGCTGCCGAAACCATGGGTGACGAGGTCGGCATGGAAGCCGACGAGACCGGTCTTGGCGTGCAGCGCCATGTTCAGCAGCGAGATGTCGCTGTAGCCGATGATCGGCTTCGGGTCGGCCCGGATCGCGTCGAGGTCGATCAGATCGAGATAGCCGATGGTCGCCTGACCACCGGTATGCGCGACGACGGCCCGTACCTCCGGATCCCGGAGCAGCGTGTTGAGTTCGGCGGCCTGCTCCGCCGGAGCGCCCGCCGCCCACCAGCGCCTTCGCGCGGGGTCGACCATCGGGCTGACCCGCACGCGGAACCCCATCCGCTCCAATATCGCCACACCGCGGGCGAGCAGCGGCTCCTCACCGGGCTCGAGCGGGCCCGAGGGCGCGGTGACGACCACGAGATCGCCGGAACGCAGCGCACGGGGACGAAGGATCGTGGGCATGGGGCCTCCTGGTTGATCGACAACGGCGGGGAACCACGCGGGGAGCGCCGGTATTCCGCCTCCTCCACGCGATCGGCCCGGGTCCCGGAAATCCGGACGGGGGCCAAAGGCCGCCCGCGGCGTCCACCGCGCGACGAGATGCCCCGCTTGACCTTGACACGGTGACAAGGCCTTCACTGCTGGCCGAGGAGGTGGTCCCGATGACCATGACGAGACAGGGCACGGCTGCGGCTGCGGCTGGGGCTGCGGGTGCGGATGCGCAACGAGTGCTCCAGGCACTGGAGGACGGCCGTTCGTCCGTGCGGCTGCGGGCGGCCCTCATGATCGGCACGACGCCGGATTCTCGCTTTGTCGACAAGCTCGTCGAGCGCTGCGCGATCGAGCCCGAGTTCTTCGTCCGCGACATGCTGACCTGGGCGCTCGGCCGCCATCCGGTCTCCGTGACGCTCCCCGCACTGCTGCGCGAAACCCGCTCGGAGCGTGCCCAGGCCCGGAGCCAGGCGCTGCACTCGCTCTCCAAGATCGGGGACCGTCAGGCGTGGCCGGCGATCACACCGGCGCTTCTGGCCGACGCCGACGACGAGGTGGCGCGGAGCGCGTGGCGGGCCGCGGTGGTGCTCGTGCCGCCGGGCGAGGAGTCCGACTTGGCCGCGGTCCTGGCGACACAGCTCGGGCGCGGTGAGCGGGAGACTCAGCTGAGTCTGAGCCGGGCGCTGGTCGCGCTGGGTGAAGTCGTTCTGGCGGCTCTGCGTCCCGCGATGACGGCCGCCGACCCGCGTGTACGCGCGCACGCGCTCGCCACGGAACGTCTCCTGCGCGATCCGGACACCGGGTTCGAGTTCGCGATCGCGGAGGCGAAGCGCGTCCTGGTCCTCGGAGGCCCCGGCCAGGAGGGACGATAGAACGTGTTGATCGGTGAGGTGGCGCGGCGGTCCGGGGTCAGTGCCCGCATGCTCAGGCATTACGAGTCGCTCGGCCTGGTGCGCCCTTCCGGGCGTACCGGCTCCGGTTATCGGGAGTACTGCGGCGACGACGTCCGGCGGATCTTCCACATCGAGAGCCTGCGTTCGCTGGGGCTGTCGCTCCGCGAGATCGGGCGCGCGCTCGACGACCCCGGCTTCACGCCCTCGGCGCTCGTCGACGACCTCATCGGCCAGACGCTCGAACGCCTCGCGGCCGAGACCGAACTGCTCACGCGGCTTCGCCGCATCGACGCCGCGGAACCCGCCGACTGGGAGGACGTCCTCCAGGTCGTCGCGCTCCTCCAGGCACTCGGATCGAAGAGCGCCGACACGCGCCAGCGCGCGGCCCTCTCCTCGGCCGACGAGGTACCCGTGCCCGTGGATGCCCTGGTCGAGGCGGCACTGAGCGAGTCGGAGCCGAACGTCGCCGGCGCCCTTCGATGGGCGCTGGCTCGATCGGGCGACGGCGGCACGGCACTGCTCGCGGAGGGTCTCGGCTCGCCGGTGGCCGCGGTGCGCGAACGCGCCGTTCGGTCGCTCGCCGAGATGCCCGGCGACAAGGCCACCCTGCGGTTGCGGGACGCCCTCGCGAACCCCGACGGCGTGGTCCGCGGCCAGGCGGCTCTGGCGCTCGGAACACGTGGAGTGGCCGACGCCGTGCCGACGCTCATCGACATGATCGTGGAGGGAAGGAACGACACCGACGCGGCCGACGCACTGAGCGAGCTGGCGGGCGACTCCACGACGGCGGACCAGATCGCGACCGTGCTCGTCGAGCGCCTCGCCCTCGACACCACCGAGGCACCCGCACGTGGACGGCTGACCCAAGCGCTGGCGGACATCCCGGGGACCACGGCGTCCCACGCCCTCGTGGAGCTGTCCCATGACGGGGACCGCGCCGTTGCCCTGACGGCCGCGTACCTTCTCCGACTGCGCGAGGAGCGGTGAGAGGCCGGCCCTCCTGAGGGCGCCGCGCACACAGCCGGTAGCCCACAGCCCTCAACCCTCAGCACTTTGCGAGGAGAAGACGCGGTGCGCGACGCCGCCCGTCTCCTACCCTTCCGACGTGCTCACTCACCCCGGGATAACCACCCACCAATTAGTGCGTACTTGATCGTCTCCGGACCTGCGACCAGCCTGATCGCCATGACACAGAACCCTGTTGAGAAGACTCCCGTCACGCTGCTGGGCCTCGGCGCGATGGGCACCGCGCTGGCCCGCACCTGGCTCGCCGCCGGCCACCCGCTCACCGTCTGGAACCGCACCCCCGCCCGCGCCGCGGCACTCGCCGCCGAGGGCGCACGGGTCGCGGACACCGCCGCCGAGGCGGTCGCGGCGAACTCCCTGGTCGTTCTCTGCCTGTTGGACGACACCTCGGTCGATGAGGTGCTGACCGGCACCGACCTGACCGGCCGGGACCTGGTCAATCTGACCACCGGCACCCCCGCCCAGGCCCGCGCCCGTGCCGCGTGGGCCCGTGAGCGAGGCGCCCGCTACCTGGACGGCGGGATCATGGCCGTGCCGCCGATGATCGGTGTCCCGGAGACCGGAGGTTACGTCTTCTACAGCGGCTCACGGGAGCTGTTCGGTAGGCACCAGGACACCCTGGGCGTCCCGGCCGGCACCACCTACGTGGGCGAGGACGCGGGCTTCGCGGCCCTGCACGACGTGGCCCTTCTCAGCGCCATGTACGGGATGTTCGCCGGGACCGCGCACGCGTTCGCCCTGATCCGCCGGGAGAACATCGATCCCGCTGCGCTCGCCCCGCTGCTCGCCGACTGGCTGGTCGCGATGGCCCCGGCGGTTCACCGGACCGCCGATCAGTTGGTCAGCGGTGACTACACCGACGGCGTCGTCTCCGGCCTCGCCATGCAGGTGGCAGGCACGCCGACCTTACTGAGCACCGCCGAACAGCAAGGTGTCAGCCCGCGACTGCTCAGCCCGTACTTCGAACTGATGCGCCGCCGCCTGGCCGAGGACGGCAGCGAGGAGGATCTGACGGGAGTGATCGACCTACTGGTGAACTGACTTTTCGGGAACCCTCGGAACACCTTGCCGACCGGATGACGAGACCGGCCGGGCCGGCGAGGGTTGCGGGGCTGGTGAGCGCGGGGACGCGACCCTCGCGGCAGCGCCCGGGCGATCCGAAATCCGGTGGATCCTTCACAGCGGGCGGGACACAATCCCCGAGAACCTGGGCGAGGGGAGATTGTGTGGAGGTGTTCGCGTGTGCCGGGTGCGGTACGGAGCTGACCGCGCCGGTGTCCCGGGTCGCCCTCCCCGTCCACACCCACCACGGAGGTTGGGAGGAACTCCATCCTCCGTTGATGGAGCCCGCGACCTACGCCGTCGACCCCCGGCCCACCGGACCGCCCTGGCGGCGGTGGGAGGACGTCGGAGAGGACGCGGCTGCCCGGCAGGGTGTCTACGCGCCCGTGTACTCCGTCTCCTTCGGCGCGCGGAACAGGATCGTCATCGCCCCCGGCGACTCCCGGTCCATGGCACTGATCCCCGAGAAGTGCGAAGGCTACTGCAGAGGCGTGGACGGCCGGGCGGGACCCAACCTCGCGTGCGAGGGGTGCGGGCGGGCCGTGGCGATCCGCATGGACGACTGCGGACTGTGGCAGACGGTGTGGCTGGAACCGGACGCGGTCGTGCGGCGCCCCTCGGCGCTGCCGACCGCTTCACCGCCCGACTGGGGGGACCTGAAGCAGGCCGGGCACCGCGTACCGCCCGTCGAACCCGACGGGTCGTGGAGCCGTCGCTGGGAGGCGGCGGTCGGAGTCGCGATGGCGCACCTGGTGGCAGCCACCGACAACCGCCCGGTGACCCTCCCCGCCGGCCCTGTCGCCGAGTTGCTCGGCCACGCGGTCGGCCGGTATCTCCCCACTGGGCCCGGCTCCCGGTCCGTGGAGCCGGCCGGTCCGGGGATCCGCACGTCCCGGCCCCGACCCGACGTCCTCCTGGTCCCCCGCCACCCCCTGACGGGCACGCCCTGGCGCCCGTCAGGGGACGACGGGGCTGTGGTGCCGGTGGACAGCGGAGTGTGGGCGTATCTCGCCCACCCGGGCGAGACCTCGCCGATGCCGGCGACCGGAGTGCTCCCGGAGGTCGTCCTGCGCGACGACTACCCGCTGCCGCCACACCCCCGGTGCGCGCTGGTTCCCCACCACGAGGCCTTCCAGGACACCCTGGTCGGGTTGCCCGCTGTACGCGGACCCCGGCTGCGCGGATATCGCGACACGGAGCGCTTCACCGGACCATGAGGGTGAGTCCTTCGGCGCACCGCGGCCCGAACGTGGCGGAACGGTCACGTGGACAGCAGGCTTGTGCGGAGTTTGGCGAGGGTGCGGTTGAGGAGACGGGAGATGTGCATCTGCGAGAGGTTCAGTTCGCGCCCGATGTCCGACTGGGTCATCTCCTGGCCGAAGCGCATCTCGATGATGGTGCGCTCCCGGTCGTCGAGATTCTGGAGCAGGGGGCCGAGCGCGTGCAGGTCCTCGAAGAGCTCCAGGGCCGGATCGACGTCGCCGATGGTGTCCGCGTACTTCGGCCCGTCGCCGGATTCGTCGTCACCGGCCGGGAAGTCGATGGAACCGGCGACATAGCCGTTGGCGGCGACGAGGCCTTCGATGACCTGGTCCTCGGTCAGGTCCAGGTGGGCGGCGAGTTCCTTCACCGTCGGAGCCCGGCCGAGCAGGACGACGAGGGCCTCCTTGCTCTTGGCCAGGTCGACTCGCAGTTCCTGGAGGCGGCGCGGGACGTGCACGGCCCAGGTGGTGTCGCGGAAGAAGCGTTTGATCTCGCCGACTATGTAGGGGATCGCGAAGGAGGTGAACTCGACCTCGCGCGACAGGTCGAACCGGTCGATGGCCTTGATGAGGCCGATCGTGCCGACCTGTATGACGTCCTCCATCGCCCCGCTGCCCCGGTTGCGGAACCGGCGGGCCGCGAAGTTCACGAGGGACAGGTTCATCTCGATCAGGGTGTTGCGGGCGTACTGGTACTCGCGGGTGCCCTCTTCCAGGACGTGCAGCCGGTCGAGGAACAGCTTGGACAGTTCGCGCGCGTCTCTGGGGGCGACCTTTCCACCGTCCTCGATCCACGGCAGGTCGACCATGACCTCCGGCGTTTCCGTGGTGGTGCAGGCGGATGCTTCGGGGGCGTTCACGGGGGACGTCACGATGCCGCCTTCGTTGGAGAACAAGATGAGCGTCTCCTGCCCGCCCCGGCCCCATGCATGTCCGGCATGCTGTTCTATTTTCTCGCGCGGCCTGAACACGGCCGGAACCCGGCCCGGGCTCGGCCCGATCCCGGCCTGATCCCGGCCTCCTCACGGACCGAGAACGCCCGGCCGCCGACGGCGCACGAGAAGTGGGGCCGACCGGAGATGTTCCGGTCGGCCCCACTTCGGGGGTGACGTCGTCGGTCAGATGGACCGGTGGTTCTGGTAGTAGCCGCCGACCTGCTCGTGGTAGCCGGCGTCACCGACGTGCTTGTCCTTGTCGAACTCGGGAGAGTTCTTGATCTGCTCCTTCGTGAGGTCGACATAGATCTTGCGCTCGGCCTGGTCGACCGTCTTGACGGTGCCCGCCGGCAGCAGCACGTGCTTGCCGAAGATCCATACGCCGGTGTCGACGACGAGGTACGAGGAGGTGACGTCGTCCGAGTGCTTGTCGACCTTCCCGATGCTGCCGTCGGTGGCCTCGACCGAGTATCCGATCAGGTCGGTGCCCGCCGTGTGGCCGGTGGTCGGCTGATAGCCCCAGATGCTGTCACTCATATAACGACTCCCTCATCGAGATTTGCGTTCATCCGCCCTCCGCAGGCGAGCTGCGGTGGGCGTCGAATCCAACGGATCCAACGGATCCATCGAATTCAGCGATGTCTGCTCGAAAATTCGGGTGCCCTGTTCTCCGGTCCCCACACCTTTTCCCCGGAAAGGGAATGCGAGTGGCCGGAGGCGCCGTGTTGGAGGCCATGGTCCCTGGCGGCACGAACGTCCTCCGGCCACGACCTCTGAGTACCCGGAATCAACGGAATCACCACGTCGAACCCGCCGTGACCGGGGCCGGACATGGGTGGGCACCGACGCCATCGCGCCGGTGCCCACCCGGTCGAGCCGTCATTGACACCCGCTCACCAGCGGTACCAGCGACCTCGCTTGCCACCACTCGCCGCAGGGCGGATCACGAATCCGAGGACCCACACGATGAGCACGATGACGGCGATCCACCACAGGGCCTTGAGCGCGAAACCGGCGCCGAAGAGGATCAGAGCGAGCAGAAGAACGAGAAGAACGGGAACCATGATTATCAACCTCCGGACCATCGTGTGCCCCGCGATTCGATCTCCACTCGTGTTTCGGTTCCCCGTACGTTTTTTGTAGGAGGACGTACGCGGAAAGCGGCGGAACGAAGGACGCGCGCGCCCCCGACGACGTCCCGCTCGCGTGCTGCGCCGGTTCCGTGACCGAGGGCAGTCCGGTCGGCCGGCTCCGGACGGCCTTCCCTACGATGACGCCGTGCAGGGCCTGAGCAGATCGACCGTTCCTGACGGTACGTAAGCTGTCCCGTCGGCTCAGCAGGGGGAGGAACTGGCCGTGTTCGAGGAGTTCACCGGGCTGCACCCGGACGTGGCCGCACGCTGGGTCGCGCTGGTCGAGGAGTGCCGGCCGCTCCTCGCGAACGACGGGATGGAGGCGGTCCAGGCCTTCCTGGTCGAGCGCGAGGTGAACACGATCCCGACGATCGCCATCACGCGGGCGCTGCTCGGGAGGGCGGAGACGCCGCTTCGGGTCGCGATCGACATCGTGGCCACGAGTACGGCCAGGCAGGCGAGCTCGCAGACCTGATCGGTCCACCTGTGCGCGGCCGTTCCGTCCGACTGCCGGTCCGGTCGCCGGGCCCGACAGGCTTCGGGCGGCAGGCTTCGGGCGGCGGGCGAGGGGATCACACCCGTCCCCTCGCCGTTCGTGGCGCCTGCTCCGCACGCATCGTTCGCGGGCTACCGCGCGGCGGCCCGTGCTAGGAGTTCTCTTACGGATCACTTGGCGGGGGTTCGATCTCCGGACCCGTTGGCGTCGGCGGGGACCGCTGCCTGCGACGATGCGCTTGTGAGTTATGACCTTGCGGTGTGGGACGGCGACCGTCCACTCGACGACCGCCAAGCGGGCTTGACCTATGACGCGCTCTACGAGCACTACCTGGAGTCGGACGACGTCGTGCTGCCTCCGGAGCCGCGCATCGTGGCGTATGTGGAAGCGCTCGTCGCGCGATATCCGGACGACGTCGATCGCAGTGTCGTATGGGCGTCCCCGCCGGTCATCGAGGAGGCATCGGGCCCGATCGTGTACCTGCGCATGTCCTATGACAAGGCAGAGGAAGTGTCCGAGCACGCCGCTACGCTGGCTCGCGAGCACGGACTCGTCTGCTTCGATCCGCAGGGAGAATGCCTCAGGCCCTGATCTGCTTGTTGGTTCAGCGGGTTGTCGCACTGTGACCACGGAGGGCCCGGTACTCCAGGCGTAGATGGTGATCTCGCGGTGTCAGCCACCGCCGCGATCGTGCCGCCGCGCGCAGTGTTCGATCCTCAGGGCCCGTAGACGAGATCCGTACCGCCACTGGCCTCAATCAGCCAGGACAGCGAACCGCTGCCGAACGGCCAGCCCGTGGTAGCCACCTGCACCCAGCCATCCGACTGATCAGTTCCCGCGTGCCACCACCACCAGCTGCGATCGTCACCCATCCCTTCCTCGGTCGGGTCGAAGTAGTACAGCCATCCCGAAAGCGTCCACGGCCCCTGATCTACAGCCGCCCTCTGCTCCGGCGTCATCGCCCGCCACTGCCGCAGCCGTGCCTCGGCTCGAAGGCCTCACCATGCTCCGGGTGTTCGGGGGCGCACCGCTGGATGAACCACGTCGGCAGCAGCTTGGGCCAGCGCTCAAAAGCAGGCCAGTCAGCCACCTGCTCGACCACGCCCGTCAACACCGCACGCGCATGGGAGATGACCTGAGCCGGATCCTCGGCGGTGAACCGGACACGTACGAGGAACGGACGCAGCTGATCCTCCTCGGCTCCCGACTCGGATCGAAGACGCTGCAGCTCGCCCATCATGATTCCCACGGTGGAGAAGTGTGCACCAGCACCGGCCTGACCGCACCTCAATACCACCAGAACCCAGGGACCACGATCGCTGCGGCTTGGCACCTGCTTGTCGTCGGTAGTGGAATGGTGCTCGTTCTAGCGACCACCGCGAAGCATCATGGAGGGATGCGGATTCTCGAGGTGCTTCAGCGGGGTCGTTGGGCTTGGCCGACCAGCCCTTCTCCCACTGTTCCCCCTGCCGGACCGCCGTCGTTTCATTGCCCGCAATGCAAGCGGACGGCACCCGACGGGCATACGGTCTCCGCATCGTGCGGCTTCCGCTTGGTCGAGGAGGACAGGTGAAGCCTGCCGAAAGCCTCACTTGGTGGCGCAACACCCCCGACCACGGTGGGCCGAAACCTCGACCAATGGCCCAACCAGCGCAGGTCACCACGTTGCGCAGACGCCCGGTCCCAGGTGCCCCGCCACCGCCCCACCAACTGCCTGTGAGGGCCGGATGAGCACGGCTGCCGTCGTGCCCTACCCCATGGGCGTTACGCGCACCGGGCTCTGCGCGGCTGTTTCTGATTCCATGACTTGGTTCTCGGCGTGACTCCTCACCGAATCGATGAGGGGTACGAGCCAGCGGGACAGCCGTCCTGACGCGTCGGTCATCTGTAGAGCAGTACTCGCTTTCGGAGGAGCAGGAATCCGGCTCGGCCGAACATCTGCCGTCAGGGCATTGGAGGCTCCACCTGCAGCACAAACCAAGGTGGGTATTGCGGTACCCACCTTCTCGCGTCCAGGGCGCCGTCCCGTCAGCCGGTTAGGCGGCAGCTCTGCCAGCTGCGTCCGTCGCGGACCAGCGCCCCACGCTCCTCCAGGTTGGCCAGGTGATAGGCCACCGACGCGGGGCTGCGCAGCCCGAGCTCCCGCGCCAGCTCCCGCACCGACAGCGCCTCACCCCGGTCCCAGATGGAGTGGCGGATCGCGCAGAGGGTCTCCTCCTCCCGCGCCGTCAGATGCTGCGGCCGCCGGTTCACCGCTGCCGCTCCAGGGCGCGGCCCTGGCGGCGCAGCTCTTCCCGGCCGGCCGGCCCGTGCGTCCAGTACGGGTGCCACCACAGACGTACGGACAGCCGGAGCAGACGGCGGCGCAGCGCCGTGACGTTGCCGGGCCGGGGCGCGGCGAGCGCGCGGTAGGTGGTGTTCCAGGCGTGCTGCGTCTGCATCAGGTCGTCGGGGAAGTCGGTGCCGTCCATACCGGCATTAGATCGCTTGTTCGATTTCCTTGCCAAGTGACACCCTCGACACCGCCCGCCGCAGCCGGACGACAGGTTGCGGGGCTAGGGCCACCCCGGTGCAGGATGCGCACCGCCGCCAGGAACCGGCAGGCACTCGACTCCCTAACCGCGGGATGAGGGTCGTAACACCTCGCCGTTCCGGCCGCACCGGCTCCCGGCGCCAGCCCACGCAGGTCACCGACTCCCTTATCTCCTCACGTAACACGATTCAAGATCTCGCGCGGCCAGGAAGCTGCAGCTCGCAGCTATCGAATACGCCTGCCCAGCAGGCGAAAGTGCTGCCCACCGAGCGGGGTTGCGCGGCTAACCACCGCCCTCGCCACCATGCCTGCCACACCCGCCGCCGCATCCGGTGCCGTCCCCCGCCCCCTCCACCACCACAAGCGGTGACACACCCATGCCCTGCTCACCGCAACCCCGCCCAGGAGCCGACCATGAACGCCCCGACACTGCCCAGCCTTCTCTCCGGCCTCGCCGCCGGAAGCTCGGCCCTCACCGATGCCCCGTGGTGGGTCATGATCCCGCTCCTGCTCCCCGCCTTCCCTGCCCTGGCCTCAGGCATCGCCACCCTCGCCACCACCTACTCCGACAACCGTGTCGCCGCCATGCGGCGGCGACACGAAGACCGCTTCCTCGAGGACCCCGACCGCCACCGGGCAGGCCTGGACCACATCGCCCGCATGCGCCAGACCATCGCCCTCCCTCCGCCCCCGGACCCCGCGGCACCCCCACAGCAGCCGGCCGAACCACCAGCCCCTCCCCCGTGACGTCCTCCCTGATGGAAACGGCAGGCACGTACACCTGGAATCAAATATGTGTTCGATGACCTGCCGGAGGACCTGCCCCGCCTGGAGACACTGCGGGTGTGGCACACCCTCTGGCTGGCCCGCATCGATGCGAAGATCACCGCCGTGCAGCAACAGCAGACAGAAACCGAGCACGGCCGGCGCCGCCGCCCCGAAACCCCGGACTGGACAGTCGAGCTCGGCATCGGCACCGGACGCCCACCGGTCCAGGTCCACGCCGGCGACTGTCACATGGCAGGCAAGCGACGCCGTCCCGTCGGGCGGGACGAAGCCCGCCGCCTCCTCGCCGACGGCATGCGGCCCTGCACCCACTGCCGCCCCGACACCCAGCTCGACATCCCCTGCTTACCCCGCGGCACCACCCCGGCCCTCCCCCACCGTCCCCCGCCGCAAGGACACCAGCACGATGAGCACTTCACCGCCCCCGCCTCCCATCGCAGACCCTGACCCGTCCGCGTTCGTCTGCCTGGGCAGCCAACCCTCGTCGCCGGCCGCTGACCTACGACGAGGTCCAGGCCCTGTTCGACGCGGCCGATGCCCGGCCGGCCCAGATCCGCGGACACGGGCGGAAGGGGAAGCTGACCGCGCTGCGTGACGCCGCGGTGCTGAAGACGATCTACGCCTACGGAACCCGGCGAACCGAGTCCTCCATGGTCGACCTGGTGGACTTACGACGGCATCGGAAGAGCCCGCAGTTCGGGCAGTTCGGCTCGCTGGCGGTGCGGTACGGGAAGTCGTCCAAGGGGGCGCCACCGAAGCGGCGGACCGTGCTGCTGGTGCCGGAGACGGACTGGGTGGTCGACGTCCTGGGCGAGTGGGTGCATGCGGTGCGTCCCCGGCTGGCGCCGGGCCGGCATCCGGCATTGTGGGTGACCGAGCGGGCCGGGCGGATGTCGCCGCGCTCGATCAACGAGGCCTTCACCACAGCTCGGGACGCGGCCGGCCTGGATGGAGCCCTCGATCTGCACTGTCTGCGCCACAGCTACATCACGCACCTGACGGAGTTCGGCTACCCCGCGCGGTTCGTGCAGGAGCAGGTCGGCCACTCCCACGGCTCGACGACAGCCATCTACATGGGTGTCTCCGACGAGTACCGCAACCACCTGCTGGAGGCTTCGCTGAAGCGCCGGCTCGGCGACGACTGGGACCTGAAGTGATCAAGAAAATGGGCTACGAGTGGCGGCTGCGGCCGATCATGGCCGAGCGGGAGATGTTCCACACCTCGGACCTGGTGCCGCTGCTCGCGGAGCGCGGGGTGAGCCTGTCGCGTGAGCAGGTCTACCGGCTGGTGACGCAGCCCCCGCAGCGGATGAGCATGGACACCCTGGTCGCCCTGTGTGACATCTTCGGCTGTACCCCGAACGACCTCATCAAGCCGACGGTCGTCAACGCGCAGGTGAAGAAGACCGCGAGTGGCGAGGAGGTACCGCTGCCGCTGACGGAGCGCCGGACCACGATCCGGCGCCCGGGGACGGCGTCGTGAGGAAGTACCTGACCCCGGACCAGGTGCGGTTGCGCGAGGACCTGGCCGGGGCCCGTGACCGGATCGTCGTCCTGCTGAACCTGGCCGTCGGGGAGTCCCTCGGGACGGAGCAGGCTCAGGGGTTCGTCGAGAGGGTGCGGGCCTGGAGCGGTGCGAACGCCTTCCGTCTGCTGCGCTACCTGGCGTCCAGACCTGACGCGCTGAGTGCGCCGACGCCGGACTGCCCGCCCTGCGGGGTGCGGTTGATCGCCCTGCTGATCGAGGCCGGTCACGGTGCGAAGGTAGGGCTGGTGCCCTACGCCGACTGCGGACGGACGAACCCGTTGCCGACGTACGCCGGACCTGAAGGACGGCTGTGCCACGGCTGCTCCAGCCGGCGCCTGGCGGTCCCGTGCGCGCGGTGCGGCAAGCTCGCGAAGGCAGCCGCGCGGCGTCCCGACGGACGGATCTGCCAAGTGTGCAAGGAGAAGGAGCCGGGCTCGCGCAACGAGTGCGGCAGCTGCCGCCGAATGATGATTCCCACACGGCACCTGCCCGACGGCAGCTACCTGTGCCGGACCTACGCCCCCAAGAAGCTCCAGACGTGCTGCCGCTGTGGCCGCCGGCGGCGGGCGAACGCGCTGACCGCCGACGGGCCCGTCTGCGGGACCTGCTACGCGAGCCCTGCGCGCCGGTGCGGCATCTGCGAGCAGGTGGCGCCCATCAGGGTGCGGGCAAATAGCGAGGCTCCCGACATCTGCTACCGCTGCTACGTGCGGCCGGAGAAGCTCTGCACCGTATGCGGGCGGATCCGTCGCGGCCACCACATCGACCACGGCAATGGACCGTTCCACTGCGATGGGTACGTCCCACGCGAGGCCCGCAAGCGGCAGCTGCACAAGTGCGCACTGTGCGGCCAGGAGCGGAATGTGGGCGTGTTCTGGCCGGTAGGGCCCGTCTGCCCCTTGTGCTACCGGACTGCTCTGACGCAGCCGGAATCGTGCACGATGTGCGGCCGGCAGCGCATTCTCGTGGGCCGCACCCCGAACGGCGGCCGGATCTGTAAGGCGTGCTCCTTCCCCGACGAGCGGCCCGATTACTGCTCGTCCTGCCAGCAGCCGGCTGACGTCCTGCCGGGACGCCGCTGTCCACGCTGCACCCTGCTCGCCAAGGTGACCAGCCTGCTCTCACGCGACGGAAACACCCTCGACGCCTCCCTGCGGCCGCTCGCCGATGTACTCAGCGACGCTCCCAACCCCTACCCCGTCCTGGCCTGGCTGCGCCGAAGCCCCGCCGCACGCCTCCTGGGGCAACTGGTAACCGCGCCCGACGAACTCGACCACGCGGCCCTGGACGCGCTGCCCCAGGGACACGCCACCACCTACGTCCGCAGCCTGCTCACCACCGCAGGCATACTTCCGCCACGCGATGAGAACCTCGCCCTGCTCATCAACTGGACGGCCCGCACGCTGGCCGAGCTGCCAGGACATCAGCCAACCCTGATCCGCCCGTTCGCCGAGTGGCACATCATCCGCGACGCCCGCCGGCGCTCGGCGCGCGGCCGCTACACCTACACCGCCCACAAGGGCGACTGCGCCAACATCCGCGCCGCCATCGACTTCCTCACCTGGCTGCCCCCCCCCCCAACAACACACCCTCCAAAGCCTCACACAGGAAGACCTGGACATTTGGGCAATCTCCAGGCCCACCCTGCGAGCCCGCTCCATCCCTTTCATCCGCTGGGCCGGCGCCCCCCACGCTTCCGTCGGACGTTCGCATCGCCGCAGCCCTCATCCGCCTCTACGCCCTCCCTCTGACCCGCATCGTCGAACTCACCACCGACCACCTCCACCACGACGCGGATCACACCTACCTGACGATCATCCGCCACCCCGTCGTCCTGCCACCGAAGCTCGCCCGCCTCATCGACGACCACCTCGAAGACGGATCCCGGCACGGCAACGAAGCCACCAGGTACCTGCTGCCGGGCCGAGCTCTCGGGCGCCCCCGAAACCCTGCGGGACTGTCCGACAAACTCAAGCGCTACGGGCTGCCCGCCCGCGCAGCCCGGAACACGGCCATGATGCAAGCGCTCGCCGACCTGCCACCCGTCGTGCTCTCCGACTTGATCGGCATCCAGCCGAGAACCGCGGAACGCTTCGCAGCCATGGCCGGCGAGAACTGGTCCGACTACCTGGCCGCGACTCGCCCGCGCCAAACGATAGGACGGGACGTGGCTGAAAGGAGTTGAAGGAGCGGCCCCGAGTCAAGGTGGTCCGGGAACATGAAGCATGCATCCGGATGACTGGCACCTCGCCCAGGACGTCGACACCTTCCTCGCCCGAGCTGGGCACTTCCTGCGCTCGCGCGCTGCCCTGCACAACACGCCGCTGACGGACATCGAGAAGCTGCGGACACACAGGGCGGCCGAGTCCGACGAAGAGGCCGCCACTTTCGGCCGATTAGAGTCACAGGGTGAGGTTCACGCGATCTTCTATCTCACCCCCCTCGGACGCCTGGGCCTCACGCCGCTCTCTTCCGAGCAGACCGACACCCTCGCTGCACACCTGGCCGGCCTGGGCCACTCACCCGCCCACGTCATCGCGGAGCACGACACCGCTAGCGCCTTCTCCAAGTCATGGCAGAAGTACACGGGCGCGGCGTCGGCACCTTTTTGGAAGACGCATCTCTACCGTCTCGGCACGCTCACCCCGCCGCAGCCGCGCCCGGAGGGCCAGGACCGCCTCACGGGCCGTAAGGACCGTGACCAAATCGTTCGCTGGTGCCGGGAGTTCTGCGTCGACGTCGGGGAGCAGCGTTCCATCGACTTGATCGACGCCGGCTCCTGGGAAGACTCGCGCTTCGGCGACAGGCACTTCACGTTCTGGGAGACCACGGAGGGCGTCCCCGTCTCGATGGCGGCCTCGACCTCGCTCGTCGGCGGCATGGTCCGGGTGGATCCCGTCTATACCCCGGCCCACCTCCGCGGCCGCGGCTACGCCGGAGCTGTGACGGTCGAGGCGAGCAGGGCCGCACAGGGCGCAGGGGCGACGGACGTCGTCCTGTTCACAGACCCGGACAACCCCACGAGCAACGCCCTCTACCAGCGCATCGGCTACGTCCATCTCGCCGACTTCGCCGGATACAGGTTCTCCTATGACGCACCAGAGGCCGGATGACGGGCGCCCCTAGACAACGGCCTAGGAAGGCTCGCCAGTAGCTCCCGCATCGGCGATACGGAGGGCTTTGCGCACCACCTGCCGCAATAGACCTGCCCTCCTGCCGCCGAGGGAGGGGCCCACGTGAGGTGGCATGGTTGCTCAGGCACCTGACGTCATCTCACCTGGGCGACCTCGACGTCTTCAGCGGCCTCGACTCGCTACTCCGGGCCAGTGACCGGCAGCGCCTCGACGACGAAGAACAGGAAGCAGGGCTTGGTCGAGAGGTCGTCGAAGCCGTCGGGGAACAGCGCCCGGGCGGCTGGGTCAGGCTGCGGCTCGCTGATGACGGACAGACCAAAGCCCGCAGTCGTGAAAGCGTCGATCATTGCGTGCAACGGCTTTCGCCAGAGTCGCATTGGGGTGGACTGCCCGCCGAGCATCCAGTCGAAGGTGTAGCTCGTGGTCGCGAAGTAGTCGGGCCGAGGGTCTCGGAACGTGTACGCCGTGACCGGGTGATCCACGGACACGATCAGTCGGCCGCCGGGCCTGAGTATTCGCCGAAACTCGGCCAGCGTCGGCCCCCAGTTCTCCAGGTAGTGCAGGACCAGCGACGCAACCACGTCGTCGAACGCTCCGTCCTTGAACGGCAGGCGTTCGCACAGGTCGGCTACGTGCAGGGCTACCTCATCACCGAGCCTCCGCCTGGCCAGTGCGAGCATCCCGGCGCTGGCGTCGATCCCGGTGGCGACCGCGCCGCGGTCGCGCAGTGCGGCGGTCAGTGGGCCCGAGCCGCAGCCGGCGTCCAGAACTCGGTGGCCAGCCACGTCTCCGGCGAGGGCTAACATCGCGGGCCGTTCGTAGTACGCGTTCACGAGGTTGTTCTCGTTCTCCGCCGCATACGCCTCGGCGAAACTGTCGTAGTCGTTCACCCGGGCCGGTTCCGCAGCATCAGGGAAGCTCTCGGGTATGTCGGTTGCGCGTTCCATCGTCGCAGCCTAGAGCCAGGCGGGCCCGCCGCACTGAATAGTGCAAGGTCGGAACACTGCCTCTTCACCAGTAGGTCCGCGAGACGGGCGCGGCAATCGTCGGAGCGATCACCGGCTCTCTGGCCGTTCCCCGTACGCTGCTGCTCGGCAGGTACGACACCGAAGGGCGCTTTCAGTACGTCGGCCGCACCACCACGCTCGCTCAGGCGGCAGGTGTGGCGGTCGCCGGTCTGCTCGCTGCGGGGCGTCGCGGTCATCCGTGGACAGGCTGGTCGTTCAGCGCCGGGTGGGGCAGCCAGGAGAAGCTGAACGTCACGCTGGTGGAACCCGAGCTGGTGGTGGAAGTCGGCGTCGACGTCGCCCGCGACGCCTCCGGCCGGTGGCGGCATCCCGCACGCTGGCACCGTGCCCGCCCTGACCTCTCCCCCGCCGACGTCCCCGCCTGATGTCACCGCCGCGCTGACGGCGGCCTGGCGCGGAGGCCCCGCCGACGCGCAACCGGCTGAGCGCGCCCCGATCCCCGGCTGCGTCCGCGCCGCCTATCTCGCCCTCCCTCATCCTCAACTCCAGCCAGGGCATGGTCGAAGGGGGTCGCAACGGGGATGTCAGCGGCCCGACCACGCCGAATGTTCGTGGTGACCTGGGCGGACTCCAGGGCGCTGTGGAGGCCGGCGCAACACCTACCGCAACACTCAGCGCAACCCTTGGCGCAACCTCTACCGCAACACGGGGCCTTATGAGGTGAAGCGGCTGCCGGGCGGAATGGTCACCGTGTCGTCGCCCTGCGATCGGTGACCACGATCTGGAGCTGGTCGCCGGTCGCGCGCACGACCAGGTCCAGGACATCGTCCAGGGCGAGCCGCAGTTCGCGTGCACGGTCGGACCCGTGGTCGGTTCGATGGTCTGGCGTGGAGAGGTCTGGGGCGGACCCAGATCTCTACCCGGGCTGGATCAGACAGCGGGATTATGGGCTGCCCCGGAACGCGGCGTAGGAACTGAGGCCGGCTGGCGCAGTTGGTCGGGAAGAAGATCGCCGTGGCGGTGCCGGAGGTAAGCGAGGGCCTGTTCGAGGGAGGGGTTGTGGTCGATGCCCTTCTTGACGAACTCCAGCCGCTGCTTGGCTTCGCGCAGGAATTCGGACCACGTGCGCACCCAGACCCGGACACCGGCGTGCTCGTATTGGGTGGGTTCGAGGTACAGACCCTCGGGCTTGTTGGCCTGGCGAAGAGCCGGTTTCAATCTGTCCTTCACCGAACGGACGACAAGGTAGAAGTCCCAGGTCGTTTCGACGTTGGCGAAGCGCGGCTCGTTGAGGACGGCCTGCATGTAGTCATCGACCTGGAGAGCCTGCTCACGGTCGGCGTCGACGGCGGGTGCCTTGAGCTCGATCACAAGGTGCCGTACGCGATCGTGCTCGTGGCTTTCGGCGGAAAGCATGAGGTCGACTCGCCGGGTGTCGCCGTCGACCGCGCGGACGGGTCCTTCTGGGGTCGGGTCCCAGCCGACAGCGCGCCGGTGGTGTTCCAGCATGCGGGTCAGGCCGATTTCGCTGCTGCGCATCATGTTGAACTCTTCGCCGAAGAACCACAGTTCGCGTTCGAGGATCTTGTGGAGGTGATCGCGTTCCTTGACCACTCCGTAGGTGTCCACGTCGAAGACCAGATGCTCGAGGGCGGTCAGGAACTGCAGCCGTGAGGTGACGATGGACGATGCGCGGATGATGTTGGACAGGCTGGTCTGCTGGAGGAGGCCGTGCAGGTGGCTGACGTCGTCACCTCCCAGGCTCAGCACCTTCTCCAGGATCTCCACCATCTCGTCAGGGTTGTGCCGGAGGGAGTTCTGCAGCAGGGACAGCGTGAGCCGCTTCTTCGTCCTGTCGCCTGTGATGTGGCGGTTGATGGAGGTGGCGACCAAGTCGAACGTCGCCTGTTCGGCACGGGCCTGGTCACCCTCCGCCCGGCGCGGGTAAGGGTAGACGCCTTCCTCTATCCACCGCTCGACAAGCTGGCGGCGCTGCCGTCGGCGCCGTTCTTCGAGCCGTGTGCCGATCCATTCGCGGGCGGTCCGCAACAGGGGCGCCAGGGGGGGTGTCGCCACCTAACGTGATCAAAGGGATTTCGTTGCGGTGCCGGGGCGTCGGTTCCCACAGCACGTAGGCGGTGTAGGCGAAGTCGGCGTGTTCGGTGGATACATCGAGGCTCTCCACCGGGGCGCTGGCGGCGTCACACAGAGCGATGGTGCGCTCTGCGCCCGTGCGCCAGGGATCAGCCTGATGTGGAAGGGATGCGTCTGGCCCTCGTAGTCGAAGGTGAGGTCCTCGAATTCTTCGGCCTGGATCTGGGTCTGTGGGTCGATGCGCTGGCCGTCGTAGATGACCCGGATGTCGGTCCAGGTCAGCAGATAGGGCGCGAGGGCCGCTGTGATCTGGGTGGCGGCTTTGGGTTCCAGGGGCTTGTTGAGGTGGTGTGCCTGTTTTCCCCAGAGCTCCACCTTCGTGCCTGGGCTGTCCGTCCCAGGCGCCGACTGCGTGTCGATCCGCCACGTCGTCCGACGGCTGATCTCCGACTCGATCGTCGTGCGCATCAGCTGGCCGTCCACTGCGCGAGCTGTGCTCGTCCAGCGCGTCGCATCACCCAGCGCGAATGCCCGCAAGCGTCCGCGGCCGGCCTTTCCATGGAGCGGACGCCGCAGCCGGTCGGTTGTGCCACCCACCCGCTTGTCGGAATTGCCGACCTGCTTGAAGGCAGTACGCGCCTTCTCCGGGGTGATGCCGTCGCCGTTGTCGGCAACGACGACCTTGTCTAGGCCCGTGGTGCCAGATCGCTCGATGGTCACGTCGACTTTCGTGGCGTCGGCGTCGAGGGAGTTCCACACCAGCTCCAAGACAGCCTTGACGGCTTCTCGCTCGTGCGAGAGCTGACGCACCAGGTCGTTCCCGGCTTCCAGAAGTACGTGATCCGCCATAACAGCGCATCCTTCATCAGGCCGGAACGGATTGTCCATCCCGCATCAACGCCCTGTAACGCCTCCCAGGGCACGGCGGGGTGGCGGACTCAGCGACGGCGGAGTTCCTCGGACCAGTGCCGGAGCTGGTCTTCGAGTCTGAGGTTGTCGCCGCGGCTCACGGTCTGCAGCAGCCGGGCGCACACGGTCGCTTCGGCGGCGAGGCCGGCCGGGCTGCCCAGGACGGGGAAGGCGGCGCGGACGCGGGCGGCGACGTCCTCCTGGAGCAGCGAGTAGGCGTAGAGCGTGGCGGCGTCGAACCCTTCCGGAGCTCGCCTTATCTAGACCTCGTGTTTATCCGCGCAGGTCAGACGGATGTGGCTGACTGAGGGACGTGAGGTCAGTATCGTCCACGCGGGCTGACATCAGGGAGTGGCTTGCCTTCAGGTGGGGGGGTATCGCCGATGTAATTGGGGTCAGCGTGCGCGCTCGTCGATGAGGACGGCCAAGCCGTCCAGGATGCGCTGTAGGCCGAACTCCCATGCCTGGTCCTGGCCGTGGGATTGGGCTGCCGAAGTGAGGGCTGCGGTGAGGGCGGGAAAATGCTCGCCGTGTGCCTGCATCAGGTCGCCGAGGATGGCGCCCAGTTGGGCCTCGGGGTTGCCCGCCGGGCCTGTTGCACGGGCCTGCTGGCTGATACCGCGAACGTGACCGACCAGTAGGACAGCCGCGTCCATCCGTTCGGCGCCGCTCAGCTTCGTGCCGTCCAGGGCGGAGACGGCACGCTCCAGCCAGGACAGCTCCCCGGGTCCCATGATCCGCGGCCCGACGGTGGCGTCCAACGCCCAGGGGTGCTGGCGAAAGACGTGAATCAGCTCGCGGGCCCATTCCTCCAGCTGCTCCCGCCAGCCACTGCGTCCCGCCCTCACCTGCGGGTACGGACCGATCGCGGCGTCCACCATCAGAGCGACCAGCTCAGCCTTGCCCGGCACATACCGGTACAGCGCCATCTTGGTCACGCCCAGTTGCGCGGCGACCCGCTGCATGGACACATCGGCCAACCCCTCCGAGTCGGCGATCTCGATCCCGGCCCGCGCGATGCGGTCCAGATCGAGTGTCGGCCTGGGCCCCCGCGCGGGCTTGGGGTGCGGACCCCACAGCAGCCGCACCGCCTCGGCGTGCTCGTCACCCATGCCTGCCGCCCCTCCTGACCGACCTTGCCGAATCAACTGTGTCTACGGTACACAGTAAATAACAGTGTCCATAGGACACAGTTTCTAGAGTGGAGGAATCCGTGAACGGGAGCGTCCTCATCTCCGGCGCGAGCATCGCCGGCCCCGCGCTGGCTTACTGGCTGGGACGGCACGGCTTCAAGCCCACCGTCGTCGAACTGGCCCCAGCCCTGCGCGGCGGCGGTCAGGCCGTCGACTTCCGCGGCGAAACACACCTGACCGTGCTGGAACGCATGGGCCTGACTCCCGATCTGCGCCGCATCGAGACAGGCGGCAGCCCGATGCGCTTCGTCGACGAACGCGGCCGAACACTGCTGCACCTGCCGGCCGAGTTCGCCGGCGGCGAGATAGAGGTGCTCCGCGGGGACCTGGCCCGGGTGCTGTACGAGCACAGCCGCCCACACGCCGAGTACATCTTCGGCGACTCGATCACCCGCCTCACCGAGACCCTCTCCGGCGTGCGGGTCGACTTCCAGCAGGGAGTCTCACGCGATTTCGACCTGGTCATCGGCGCGGACGGATTGCACTCCAACGTCCGTCGCCTCGCCTTCGGCCCAGAGGCGGACTATGTGAGCCACCTCGGCTACTACGCCGCCACCTGGCCGCTGCCCAACGACCTGGGCCTGGGAAAGGGGTCGGTTGGATACAACGCGCCGGGGCGTCTCGCCTCGGTCGGCGCCGACCACCGGGACCCGGCGCAAGCAGGGGCGTTCGTCGTCTTCGCCGCGCCTGAACTGTCGTACGACCGCAATGATCCCGAACAGCAGAAACGCCTGATCGACAAGGCGTTCGCCGGTCTCGGCTGGGAGGTGCCCCGCCTGCTCGCCTCACTGCGGCAGGCGCCCGACCTGTACTTCGACTCGATCAGCCGCGCAGACGTGGATACCTGGTCCACAGGGCGAGTGTGCCTCGTCGGTGACGCCGCCTGCGGGGCCACCATCGGCGGCATGGGGACAGGAACCGCGGTGGTCGCCGCCTACGTGCTGGCTGGCGAACTCGCGCGAGCCCAGGGCGACTACCGGGCGGCTTTCACCCAGTACGAGGGCAGGCTTCGGAAGTACGCCCAGGGCTGCCAGGCAGGCGGCGACCGCACCGGCAGGTTCCTCGCCCCGGGCACCGCCACCGGCATACGTCTCCGCAACACCCTGCTGTCCCGCCCCTTGTTCCTGAACCGAATGCTCAAGCTGGGGGAGAAAATCAGCAGCACCGTGGACCTGCCCGACTATCCGTTTGACACCAGCCGCGTCATGCGATGACTTGATCACGGCGACGCCTGAAAACCGTCATTCTCCGAGCGCCAGCCGAGCATCCAGGCTTTTCTTTGGTGGCCAGCCGAACAGGCACCTCGCCCTGTGTGCCCCCTTCCCGGAGGGTCAACTCGGGCGATCGATCTGAAGGGACGGACAGTGCCGATGTGGGAGCCCGCTGAGGCTGATCTCCAACTCCTCCAGGAGGTGTTCGTGCGGGCCGCGGAGGAGTTCGGCTGCCGGACCGTCGATGGGGCTCGGGCTGAGGGCTGGAGAGGACGGACCCTGGGCGGCAAGGTGACGGTGAACGGATCCGCCAGATGGCTTCGGGTCGTCGTCACGTCGGCGGACAGAGTCAGCGAGAAGCTCTGGACGGGTAACGAGTCCGCGCAGGTCATCGCGGGGGCATCCCGGCCGGGACTGCTGGGGGTCCGGGACTGGGCAGAGGAGGGTCTCCGTTTCCGGGCCGAGCTTTCGACGTTCGTCGAGGACGGCCCGGTCTCCGTGACGCCCGAGCTGCAGGAGACTGTTCAGTTGTCGGAGAGCTGGTGGAAAGGGAAACTGGTGTCCGACTTTTGCAGCGCGACGCAGGAGCGCCCCGGCCAGCCCCACGAGAACCCGGCCGTGCTCTTCTTTGACCTGCCGCAGCCCAACTGCCCAGCATGAGGGGTCTGTTCCGCACCCGGAGACACAACATGCACTACGGCGTGCCTATCAATTTCGAGGGGCAGATCAGCGGAATCGGCACGGACTACGGTTCCGACTCCCGCGTGGTCCGCCAGTCGGAGCGTCCGGGCGGCACGCCGCATTTCCCCCCGGTGTCTAACGGCCTGGACTACCTCGTGAGCGTCGTGGAGTGTCTGGAGGCGGACGCTCCCAGCCCGCGGGATCTCAAGTACGTGGTCCTGCACCTGGCCGCCGGGGCGGAGGTCCTTCTCAAGGCCCGCCTGCAGATGGAGCACTGGACGCTTGTGTTCTCCCACCCCGGACGGGCCGTCCGTGACGAGGTGGAGAACGGCACGCTGACCAGCTGCACCCCCAAGGAGGCGCGCGAACGGCTGGAGAACATCGTCGGAATCCCGGTGGCGAAGCCGGACGCCGAGGCGCTCGACAAGCTTGCCAAGATGCGCAATGCCCTGCAGCACTACGGTCTGGTGGGTCAGGCTGCGAACGCCCAGGCGATCGAGATGCTTACCGCCAAGGTGCTTGGGTTTCTCATGCCCTTCCTCGACAACCACGTCCTTGGCCGCTTGACCGAAGACGAGCAGGATGAGGTGGAGCACGAACTCGTACGCATCCGTTCCGGGCTGCGCGACATCCAGGCATACGCTGTGGAGCGCCTGCGCGCGCTCGGCCCCCAGTTGGGCCCACTCCGCAGCAGGACACTCGAATGCCCCCAGTGCTCCCAGTGGGCCTACGTTCCCTCCCCAACTCCCGTCCCCGACACCCGCAGGCCGGACCGTGTCTACTACGTGACGACCTGCTACTTCTGCGAGATTCAGCATGTCGATTCGGAGACTGCGGCCTTCCAGTATCTGGTGAACCACACCGTCTACGAGTACCGGAACGCCGTCGGTGAGACGGTCTACCCGTCGCGCCCGTTCGTCTGCCCGCGCTGCGCCACCAGCAGCCTGGCGCCCAGGGCCCGTCTCGCGACGGACCCCGACACCGAGGTCGACTTCTGCTTCTGCCGCGCCGCGCCGGTGTCCGCCCCGTCCTGAGCCCCCTCGTCCTGCGGATGTGTAATGGAATTTCCATGGGAGGCCACGACCTCCACCGGTACCAGGCTCTGCCGCGGCCATGGTCTGGTATTCGACTCTGCCGACATTGCCCCGGAAATTGCTCCGGCCCTCGCGGCCATCCGCACTCTCGACCTCGAGGTGATCCGGAACGGCCTGCCCGGAGCCGATGCCCAGCGCTATCAGGACCTGCAGAGGACCGACCCGCAGGGACAGGTCGTTCTCGGCCTGGTGCTGGTGCGTAACGCAGACATTCACCTTCCGGCCGCCCTCGACGTGGACGTCAACCGCGTCGTCGGCGAAGGCGCCGGCTACCGGGTGATGCCTTCCTGGCAGCTGTACGAGGACTTGCCCGCCGTCGTTCGCGCCAGCAAGAGGACTTCGAGCAATAAGTAGGGCACGAACGAGCACTCCCACACCGCCTATCGAGATGCGGTCGGCGGCTGCCTTGTCATTGAAACCCTCCTCGACGCGTTCGCCTTCTTTCTGCGCTGTGACCCCACCCTGGCCCGTCGTACCCCGGGAACAGACGACCTGGCGCTTTTTCCGCTGCCCTCGTACACGGTTCACGACTACGAGCGCCGCCACCCTGCCCAGCCCAATCGAGCCGACGTCGGTGCGGCAGTCCGCCAGCTCACCGAGGATGCCCCACCCTCGGGCAGCGGGCGGGAGATCTTGTATCGCCTCGCCAGCGATGGCACGGCCGTGTACTGCGGGCACACCGTTGAGCCCTTCGGCTTGCGCTCGGTGTTCACCGAGGCCGCACCTCAGATCGTGCACGACGTCCGGGCCGGGTACCCGTACTTTGCTGTGGCCGCCGACGGTGTGCACCACGTAGTCACCGCCTACACCGACGGCCGCTTGTCCGCGGACGGCGCCCAGCTCGAGGACTACCCCTTTCCGCAGCCGCACCGGCATCCGCTCCCCCAGACATGGCTGTCGTGGTGGCAGCTCGCCCTCGATGATGCGTTCTGGTACCGGCAGCAACGGCACCCTGAGGGATATCGGCGCGACCTCTGAGGTCCCCCGTCAGATGCGGTGTACAACCCCGCCAACCTGGACGTCGCCGTCGGTCGTCAGCTCTTCGTTGCGGGTGCCGCAGCCGGTCGGCGTCACCTACGTGACGATCACGCGCCCGGAGGGGCGGAGCCGCCATTCCCGCAGGCGGAAGTCGAGCGGGTCATGCGACTGTGGGACCGGGCGATCGACACCGGCCTGATGGCCGGCGGCACGGATGTGAAGTACCACTTCACTCCGGACGGCAAGGTGCTCTCCGTCGCGGTCGGCAGGAGCGGGCAGGTGCTGGCCAACGGCGAACGGCTCACGCCGTCGGTGGCCGAACAGCTGCGGCAGGAAATGCCGCTGCTGGCGGGGATGGTCACCTTCTACGAGAACAACCAGCTCGCCGGCCGCGGCCTGGACGGTGCGCCCCAGGACGGCGTGATGCCTCTGCTGCCGCCTACTGGCCCCGACCCGATACCGACGGTGGACGAGGAAGCCTTGGCCGAGGCTCAGGCCGCCACCGCGGTGCTGGTACACCAGGGCAAGGTCGCCGAGCCGACAGGCGCGATGGTGATCCCCGCCCAGAGGGGCGGGGTGCTGTTCGCCGTCGGAGGCCGGAACGGGGAGCTGTACGTCAACGGACGGGCACTCACCCGGCAATGGGCCGACGCTCTGCGGTCCGAGGTGCCGGGAACTCGCCTCGGACATCGACCGGCAGCCCGGGGGCCAGGTGCTGGCCGGGCAACGCATGCGACGGTCGTGCATGCCGAAAAGGCCGGGCGAGTTCACCAGCCTTCTCCCCCTGGCGCCGCATACGGTGGCCTCGCCGCCCGCGCACACGCCCCGCACGGCGGAAAGCGGCGGCACGCATCGCAGACACGGCACGGGAGGAAGACCTAGATGACGCAGGCCGCGGTGAGCGAGCTGGAGGAGCGGGTGCCGGGACGCCGCTGGACGGTGCGTCTGGACGCCGCCGGCCGGGGCAGTGCGGCCGTGCGCATCTCGTGCAGCCGTCCCGCCTGTGCCGAGCAGCGCCTGCCGTCCGCGGCCGCCGGCCGCGCGGCCGCCATCGCCCACCTCAAGGCCCACCTGCGCGCCGCCCCCGCCCCCAGGGCCGGGGCGTTCTGCGCATGCAAGCTGGACGGCTGCCACACTCACATCCCCGGCACCGGCCGGCACACGCGTGCCGAACCCTGGCGGTGCGGCGGCCCGGTCGTCCTGGCCGTGATCACGGACCGGGAAGGACGCTGGTGGCAAGCCATGGAGTGCTGCTCGAGGTGCGCGGCCGCAACCCCCGGCGCCAAGACCGCAGCCACCTGCCAGCCGCCCAGCCCGCAGACCACCAGCCGCTCGGCCCCCGCAGCCACGGGAACCGGCACGAGCGGGCCGCAGATCTCCGACCACCAGGCCGCCACCGGGACGGCAGTCCCGGCTCCCCGCTCCGCAGTTGCACGGCGCCCCCCGCAGCAGGCGAAGATCGCCCAGCGGGTTATCCCCCATAATCTGCGACCGACCGCGCTGCGGGACGAACTCATCGAACTCGGTGACCTCTTCCGCACCTACCAGCAGCGAACCGAACCCGACCTGGCGCTGCTCGCCGACCTCCACGAGCGAAAAGCCCGCGCGTTTATCGCCTGGGCCGACGCCAGCGGCATCCTCAGCCTGCGGGTAGAGGCCGTGCGTGCCGAACAGGCCGCCGCTGCCGCCCGCTTCCAGCACAAACAGCGCACGGGCCGGACCTCCAGCGGCCCCGGGCAAACCGGTACTGGACCAGCCGGCAGTGAGCCCACCAGCAGCACTGAGGCCCCTGGCAGTGGGCCGACCGTGAGCCGACTGCTGACCGTGCGGACGCAGTGGGACCACTCGCGCTCCGTCCTTGCCCACGTGGCCGACCACAGCCCGCTGCCCGGCCCGGAGGCACGGCTGCTCACGCTGATGCTGACCCTGCGCACCGCGCACACCGGCACCGGCAACCTCGTCGGCCAGGACCTCACCGCGCTGGGCCTGACCGACCCGGAGGCCCTGGTCGAGAAGCTGACCGGCTGCGGCTGGCTCACCCTGCCCGGCACGCCAGCGACCTGCTCGCCTCCCGGCCGGAGAACCCCAGCCCGATCACCGTCCCCTCTCTGGTGCCCCGCGAGGACGAGGCGGGTCCGTTCACGTTCGGCAAGAAGATGCGGCCCAAGCTCTCCGGCTGGGCGCAAAAAATCGTGTCGGATAAGAAGCTCCGCAAGGCCAAGGCCGCCGCCGGCACCCGGCTGCTTGCCCTGACGCTGGCCACCCAGACCGACGCCTCGGGGATCCTCGGTCCCGGCGGTCAGGGGATCGCCCTGAACACTCTCACCGCCTGGGTCGCGGTCGATCCCAGCGAGCTGCAGCAGCTGGTCGACCAGCTGACCGCAGCGGACTGGCTCACCGACGCCACCCTCACCAACGCCCAGCTCACCGGGCAGTTGACCGAACGCGTGCTCCCGCTCACCTGTCCCCTCCAGGCTTGACGCACAGGACCCGTCCGAGTGAACCGGTGAAGGTGTCGTCCGTCCCCGGCCGTGGTCGTGCTGGATGCTGGTCGGAACTGGCCCGAGGCGGGCCACGTTCCGACCGCCGCCCGATCCGGCGTACCGGAACGCAAGGAGCGTGGCATTGCACCGGCCTGCACCACCGTGATCACACACAGCAGCTCGTCAGTGTTCGTTGACGTGCCGGGATCGGGCCGAGGCGCGTCAGGAAGGCACTGTCGTGAGCGACCGCTCCTCGTGGGAATCCCGCAAGCTCCGCTACTGGGCCGAGTGCAGTGGGCAGTCCCGCCGCGCCGGCCTTCGAACCAGCCACCCGGCACCCGCGGCCTCGCCAGCGCAGGCGCAGTTGGAGAGCCGCGTCCTCGAGCAACTGGGCACCTCCCCGAGTCTGTGCGCGCACCCCTTCGGCATCGCCTCACTGACCAGTGCCACCACGTCCCTCACCCTGCACCTCGACCCCTACATGGGCCAGGAGCGGTACTCCTTCCCCGAACACTGTCTGAGTCGTCTGCTGCCCTCGACTCCCGCACCGGGCACCGGGGACGATGTGCCCGGCATCCCCGGCCTGCGGGTGACCGGCATCAAGGCCGGCGGCCGACAGCTGCACCTGCACCTGCACACGGTGAGCCCGGGGCAAGCGGCAACCCTCCTGCTCGTTCTGCCCCGCGGGCTGCCGGAGGGCTGGGCCGACATCGAAGGCCGGCACCGGCACTGGTGCGAAGACAACGGACTGCGACCGCTATGGACGACCCCGCACCTCGATCCCGTTGAATCCGGCTACCTCAACGCCTCTCCCAATCTCGAGAGCTTGCGAGCCAGGCGGGCCGCGGTGGGCAGCGCTCTGCTCCGGCGTATCGCGCTCTTCCCCACCGGCACCGCCTTCTACCGTGTCCAGTGCTGGGACGACGCCGACAGCTGGAAGATCGACGCCCGCACCGCCCACCCTCGGGCCCTGTGGCACGACCGGCTCCTTCAGCGGCTGTGCCACCCGCGATGGGGCCTGCCCGTGCAGGTGGCCCACCGGTTCTGCCACTGCGCCGAACCGGACGCCCCCTACCAGTGGGGCCACACCTGCGCCTTCTACTTCGACAGCCACGACGAAGACGACCTTCTCTATCTCCGCGTCCACGCCAGCCCCGAAGGACGCGACTACGACCGGCAGATCGAGACGCTGCACCAGGTGGGAGCATCACAGGACTGGATGGCCCAAGCTTTTCCACGCCGCGCTGTCCAGCACCACGACCAGCGCCATCAAGCGCAACAACTGCGATAGCGGCAGGGAAGACAGCTCATGCCTGGACCGGATTTGCCGTCGGCGGCGGATCCCATGACCGCACAAGCGTTGGTCTCGCGGAAGAGGACCAGCCGGGTCCCTGCGCCTACGCCCCTGAGCGATCTGACGGCGCAATTCAACGTTCGGGGCCGGTGGGCGGCCGTCGCCGCGTAGCGTCACCCCCAGCTATGCAGTGACCAGACGGTCACACGGGGTCGCAGCCTGGGAGAGTCGAACATGGTCAACGCCGGGACGTGCTGGGCTGTGGCAGCAGCTCGCTGTGAGCGACGCGCTGCCGGACGAGGCGCTACCCAGGATGGTCGAGGCACTGTGCTCGACCTCCGTCGCCCCCCACGACGTCGCCGGCCGCGGAGAGGAACGCCGTACCAAGGCCCTCGCGGACGCACTGCCCGTCCTGCTCAGCCGCGTCACCCGCCCCGGACTGCGCCGCCGCCTCCTTCAGCAGGCCGACGACAAGCAGCTCGCCGAACTCGCCGGCCAGGGCGTCGTGGTGGCCGCCGACCTGCCTACGATCCTGCGCACCCACCGCCCGACACCGGGCCTGGTCATCGGTCTGGCCCGCCACACCGATCAGGTCGACGCCGCGATCGGCCTGCTGCCCGGCATGCACGACACCGACCTCGAGGACGTCGTCACCTACTGGGACCCCAACCGCCACCTGTACCGGCCGGACGCCGAACCGGCCCCTCCCATACCTCCGGCGCTCTTCGACGCCGTCCTGGAGCACGCCCTCACCCCGCTCGCCCGGCTGCTGAAGGACCCGCAGCACGAGGAATGGCAGTTCGCGCAACGTGCCGACCTGGGCCTGCCCCACGAGTTCGGCGAAGGCGCCCCCTGGCGCATCCTCGCAACCTGCCCCGACCGCTGGAACGATCTGGTCGAACATCCCGCCATCGGCACCGCCGTCCAACACCTTCTCCTGGACCAGGCCGAGGTGGAGGCGCGCCGCAGCCGCATGATGGCGGCCAACAGCTCCTCCCTCACCGGGAACACGGACGACGGCCCGGCCGAACAGCTCGAGCCGGAGCTGGCGCTCGACACCGCCCTGCTGCGGGCCTGCCTGCCCGCCCTGTGCCTGCCGGAGATGGCCGGCCTGCCCAAGCCGAGCGTGACCGTCCGCCACCGGCTCCACCACATTGCCAACCGTGTGCGCCACAACCCCCGCCTCACCGACCTCGCGGCCACCGAGCTGCGGGCGGCCGCCGATGAATGCGTCCGCCGCGGCCGCCTGCTCACCCCCGCCCGTAACGACGACCGCAAGCACCGGGCCGTCGCCATCGCCGAGGACCTGGCCCTGCTCAGCGCCAACCCCACGCACCTGGCCAAGGCCTGCGCGCTTCTGGCCACGCTGGAACAGCCCGCCGTCGTCTCCACCCCGCCCAGCCCCCGCTCGCCTGTGACGGTTGCAGGGGCAGCCCGTCAAGGGTTTGGCGGGTGGCAGCCCTCGCCAGCGTCGCAGGAAGCGGTCTTGCCAATTGACTCACGTCCCGGTGATGACCCTCCGGACAACCGGGCACCGAGCAGGGGAAGGGGGACGGCATCCTCGGTATCGGCCCCCTTTCAAGATGCGTTCGGCGGACCACGAGCGCTTCGGCGTCCAACGATGTGGCCGACTTCCTGTCGACTGTGATCAGCTCTCAGCTGACAAGGACAGGCCGCACGGTCTTCAATGGCGTCGTGGCCACGCCGATACCCATACCCCCGCCCCCGCCCGCCACCCTGGAGATGATCTCGGGTAGCGCTGCGCTGGACGAAGTCCTGGCGTGTCTACGCGCACGGCGGCCGGTGTTCCATTCCGAGGCCGATCTCCAGCACAGTTTCGCCCTCGCCCTGGGCGAGGTCGCGCCGGAGGTCAGGTGCCGTCTCGAGGTCCCTGTGCGCGGGAGCGACGCCTCGGAGTACCTGGACCTACTGTGCCTGGGGCCTGCGGGCCGTACGGCAATCGAATTCAAATACGTGACCCGGCAGTGGTCGGGTACCGCCGGGACTCCTCCCGAGGAGTACGCCTTGCGCGGACACAACGCACCGGACGTCGCGCGTAAGGACTTCCTGCGGGACGTAGGAAGGCTGGAACGCTTCTGCGACCGCGAGGACCAGAACGGGCTGGCCCTGCTCATCACAAACGAGGCCGCCCTGTGGCGCCCCAGGCAACGCAGGATGCCCACCAGGGACGAGGAGTTCCGGATCCACCAGGGCCGCGAACTGAGCGGCACCTTGCTGTGGGCCGGCGGTTCCTTCCCGGACAACACCCGAGTGCTGCGGGGCGCCTACATGCTCACCTGGCGTCCATACACCCAACTGGAGGGCCCAAGTAGCGAGTTCCGCTGCCTCGCGGTGTTCATCACTCCGAACCGAGCGCAGCCCCAGCCGCCATACGAGGCGTGACCAGCAGACTGCCTCGCATGTCATTGACGGTCCGGCGGCATTGGCAGTGGCGGCGCCCTTGCGGGTGACCATGGGCATGCCTGGACAAGTCGCCTCGACTGTCCGACCAAACTGCCATGCTTCCAGGATGGCCAGTAAGAATAGGGGGCGCCGAGAGCGACCCGTCGCACCAGTGCGACAAGGCGATCCGAACAGTGAACCCGCAGAATCCCTGTGGACGAAGACACGCTCTGGGGCGCGGGCCGGTCGCGGATTTCACTACCAGGATGCCGTCGGAGCATGGCTGTGCGGCCGGGTCCTATCCGGCCGACTCGTCGTTGATCGCATCATCCCCGAAGGTTTTGAGGACCTCTCTTGCGCGGGCCCTACATCCTGGCATATCCAGGTAAAATCCCGTCAGGAACGGGTCGGCGATTTCACTGCTGCCGACGTAGCCGGGCATCTCGTCTCCATGGCCAAGGCGCATGCCAAGCGGGAAGCAGCGGGAGTGACCGACCGCGCGATCCTCATTCTCGAACGGCCAGTGGCAGGAGAACTGTTCACCGACTGGGATCGTCCGTTGAGTGCTCTCCCAACAGACCATTCTGTACTACGGGAATTCGACTCGAAGGCTGCAAAAGCCGGTCTGAACAGGGATGAGATCGACGCCTGGCGCAAGGTTGTCAGCCTCTACGTGCTGCCATGGGGTGCCGCTGCAGAGGAAACCCGGACCGCGGTGGTACAGCGCTTCGGGCTGCTTCCTGCGGCTGCCGATCCTATTGTGCTGGCCCTACGCGATGAGGTGGCAGGCCAAGCCGATGTCAACGCAGAGGCAAGTCTGCGTGAGGCGGCCGAGCTCACCCGAACAAGCATCGAGCGCATGGCCCAGGAGGTCGTGGAAACCATCGATCGCGAGTCGCTGGAAGAAGCCCTGTCGTCAGGTGCCTGCGAGCCGGTGGACTTCGACCGACCGCTTCTGCCGACCGGCTTCTACGAAGGCGTCGACGTGCAGCCCGGCCATATCGCGGCCGGCCTGCCCGCACCCAGGCAGGCTCTGACCGGCCAGGTGGTAACGGCGATCGACCGCGAGGAGAGCATCCTCATCGTCGGCCCGTCAGGAGTGGGCAAGTCGACGGTCATGTGGATGGCCGCCTACGTGACCAGGCATGTGCTCTGGTATCGGATCAGGCGCCTCCGAGACGGGGACATCGCCTCGTTGGTACGGCTGGCAAGAGCGTTGAAGCCCTCGACGCGCTCGCCGGTCGGATTCGTGGTGGACGGCATCGGGATCGGCTCGGCCGAGGCTTGGGACGCGCTTCAGCATGAACTCGCCCCGATTCCCGGCGTCCTGCTGTTGGGTTCTGTACGCAGTGAGGACTTGTTGCCGCTGCGGAGCCGGACCAGGTGTACGCAGATCACAGTGACACTCGACGAGGACGTCGCGAAGGAGATCCACACCGGGCTGACCGCGTCCGGTGCCACAACAACACCGCACTGGCGGGAGGCATACGAGGCAGCCGACGGTCTGACTCTGGAGTTCACCCACCTTCTCACCAAAGGACGGCGGCTCTCGGACGTTCTCTCGGAGCAGGTCGACCGGCGAGTGGTCGAAGGACGACAGACAGAGCTCGACATTCTGGCCAGGATTTCGGTGGCCCATCGATGGGGCACTGATCTGCCGGTCCGGGTGCTCCAGCAGCAACTCGGAGTCCGGGACGCGGAACTCCGCGCCGCGCTCTCGCGACTGATCCACGAGCACCTCGTCCAGGAGCGGTTGGGTCATCTGTCCGGGCTCCACCAGCTGCGCTCAGGCAGATTGGCGGATGCCGTACACGCAGTGCCGCCGCCTGTACTGGACGAGACCGTGATCGCGGTCATGCGGATGCTGGCAGACGAACAGCTCCAGCCGTTCGTGGCCGGCGTCCTCACGGAGCGCCCCGACCTCGATTCCGTCGTACTGGACCAGATAGTCGTCGAACTCGGGCAAAGGCACGGAACAGCCGCGGTCACCGGCGTCCTCCAGGCCCTCCGGCTGGTCGATTTCACCCGTTGCGCCACTGACTGGAAGCGGATCCTCGACCGGCATCAAGTATCGCTCGCACACCGTCGAACCCTTCTGCAGTTCGCGCTGCTCGACGGGGATTCACTGCCCGACCTGCAACCCGAGATCGCCGCGGCTACGGCCGAGATCCGGGCGTACCGTCCGCTGCGCTCACCGCTGCGCGACACCCTGGTGGAACGGCTCGGAACTGCCCAGTTAGCCCACCGTCTTGCACGGTGCGCGGAACCGGCCGAGGCGCAGAGGGTCCTGGCCGTCCTGACCGGATCAGATCTGGATCTCACGAACTGGCCTCCGACACTCGCGGACTCAGCGTTCGGCCGACTTCTCACCGGTTCATCGATCGAGTCGCTGGGGGACCTTCTCACAGCGGCGCGAGCTGTGTCGTTGGATCTGGCGAACGGCCTGCTGGAACTCGTGGGCGGAGAAGAGACTGTCCTGACGAGACTGAGAGCCCACTTTCCGTGGTTGTACAAGGTAGCCGTCGTAGAGCGGGAAGGACGACAGATCGCGTACGCCCGTCTCCTGCACGTGTCCGATCGGGCTCAGCCGGAGGCGGAACAAGCGGTCCGGACCTTCGGGCGGATCCTGCTGCGCTGCCTCCCGCACTGCGAAAGCGTGGACGTTCAGAGCCTGCTGCCTGGTGGCATTCCCCGGGCCTTCGGTGACTTCACAGCTGGGATCAGCCGTCTGGAGCGTCAGTACGATCGCTCGCCGACCCAGGTGGCGTGGATTCGCGCGCAGAGCCTGATCGCCACCACCCTGGCCGGCACCACCGACCGGACCAGCAGAGCCGCTGCCGCAAACGCCCTGCTCCCTAAGCTGTACAAATACTTGGCTGATTTGACCCGAGTCTGGCTCACCGGCCGCAGTCAGCCCCGGGACATCGCCATGCTTCAGACGATGCAGGCTGACCTGTACAAGCAGGCCACCTCGCTGACACTGCCCATGGACGGTACCCACCTGTCCTCACTGCCTGCCGACGATGCGGTCCCGGGTGGCGGAGCGGACCACTTGCAACTGCTCGCACACGGGGTCGCAGACAATCTGACACGAAGGATCGCGGATCCCGAGCAGTACCGATCACTCGCCGGGTACGCCCGAGACTCGCTGAGGAAAAGCGCGTTGGGCGTGCGGGACGCGGAACAATGGCACCTCATCGACCAGGAACCACCAGCTGTCCTAGACCAGATGACGAAGGCTCTCACCGACCTTCACGCCGTTCTCGCGGAGCTTGCCTGGGGCACCGTCGGTCTAAAGACCATCAGAACCGCGGCACGATCGGGACCATCTGCTTTCGCTCTCGCCCGGGCGGCGGACCTAGCCCGCGCCGCCGCCAGCGCCCGAGCGTCCGTCGTACAGCAGCAACTCCAGGTCGACGCCGAGACCGCAGGACTCTCCGTTGAGCTCTACGCCCGCCCTCTCGCCGACCCCGACGCGACGGAATGGCCGGCCGTTGAGTCGGCGGTGGGCGTGTACCTCGACGACGTCATCGGATGGTCGGCGGCGGTGGAAGAACTGAGCGCCTTGATGCACCACGATCATGTATCGCAGGGCTACCGAGGACCCGTCCTCCTCGTGCCACTCGTCGAAAGCAGACCCGTCCGCCTCCTGGCTCGGCAGCTCCAGACCACCACGTTGTGGCCGGGAGTCGACCTCTTCGACACTTGGATTACGGCCTTTCCCGAGGCACACCCGACCCCGCTTACTAACGCGGTCATCGACGCCCACCAGGCTCTTCAATGCCTCTCTGGCCTGGTGTACCTGGCAACTTTGCGGGATACCACTCCTCTGCACCAGAGCGTCGCCGACGAGGCTGCGAGGCGATTCCAAGAGGCACACCGCATCATCGCGGAATTCCGTCCCGGCGACCCCGTCATCAGTGCGATCGTGGACTTCCTCGGCTCCCTGGCTCGCCGGGTGCAGAGCGAAATCGACGAAGATGTGGCGATCCGAGACCCGGGAGTCCCCAATCTTGCGGTCGCCCTTGCTGAAGGCGTCACCGGCCAACCAGCCGATGACTACCAGGAGTTGCAATTCCTGATCACGGTCGCCCTGCAATGGGACATCTCCCCCGAACGCGCGGCACAACTCCTTGCCGCAGCCGATGATTGAAGCACCTGTGTCGAGCGGCGCGAACACACACTCTGCTCTGCTGCAGGGTCTGATCTTCATTGAGGCGAGGCAGTGAACAGTCCGGTACGGACGAACCAATGCGCGGGCCGCTGTGCCCGGTGCGGCGCAGACGTCGCGACAGAGGCCGGCGTGCTGCTCCGCAGTGTGTGGGGTGGCTGGGTGACCTACCATCCGTCTCACGCCCCGACGCCCGACCCGGAAGGCACCACGTCGGACACGTCCGCGATGCGCTCCAATCAGAGGGACGGGGAGTGCGAGACCTGTGGCTCGGTCGTTCCGGCTTGGCACTCACGCGCGCGCCTCGGCCACGTGGCCTTCACATGAAGAGTGCTCGGCCAGCGCCGAGGCCCCGCGCTCGCTGGATCTCGGGGCCGGGGAGTTGATCCGCTATTGGCTCGCGCCGCAGCATGCTGGCGGGCTTGTTGGGTCGCCCACGCTGCAAAGCGCCCGAGGGAGGAAGGCGGGTGTGCCAAGATCCGGACCAGGTGCGGACCAACTCGGTTGCTCAGCAGAGGATTCCACCATCTGCCGCAGGTCAGCGGCGGATGGGGCTGTGTACCACCAGCAGACGAAGAACATTCTTTGTTCTTACAGCCCTCAGAAACTTGGCTTCTTCTAGAGCCTGAAGTCGGGTTGCTTGGAGGCATCGTTGCGCTCCAGGCAACCCGACGCGATAGCTACCCAATGTAACGCGTTGGGTTCTTCTCGTCACTCTCTGACATCGGTGGAGCTCCACACGGACCAGTAACGGACCAATTGCGCCGGAGAACATCACCCCGCGGGCCGCATCGACCCCAGTGGACTCGATGCTCTTGCGAGTTGTCCCAGAGGACGACCGCCACAGCCGTGCACGACCTTCGCTGGCATGAGCACTGCGGGGTTGCGATCCTCGGCCATCGTAGGGATGGCCGCCGCGTGCCTTCGTTGCCCCAGGAGGCAACTATGCCGCCGTTGCGAATCCGGGTCGCCCCGGAGGGCGACCGCCGGCCGTTCCGTTGCGCGTAGTCCTTGTGCTGGTTGTTTCGATTCTCGGTCGCCGCAGAAGGCGGCCGCCAGACGTGACTGGGATGACCTTGCCGTCGCCACCCTTGGGATTGCGATCCTCGGCCGCCCCAAGGGGCGACCGCCAGTCTGACCTTGCGGAATTACGATCCAGCGTTGAATTTGGTTGCGATCCTCGGTCGCCTCAGAGGGCGACCGCCAGGTACAGCCGGACGCGCTTGTCACCGTCCATCGTATCGTTGCGATCCGCGGTCGCCCCGAAGGGCGACCGCCAGCCGCGTCCGGCGACATGATCGACATCTACTATGCGATGTTGCGATCCTCGGTCCTCCGAAAAACGACCGCCAGGGCCCGCAGGTCCTGCGGGGCGTTTGACGTGGCCCAGTTGCGATCCTCGGTTGCCCCGGACGGCGACCGCCAGCGCCCGCCGTGGAGGAGGGTCACCCGCTGATCACCATGTTGCGGTTCTCCGTCGTCCCGGGAGGCGACCGCCAGGTCCGAGATGCAGACGTGAGCGTGGGACTTTGAGACGTTGTGATCCTCGGTTGCCCTGAGACGGATCGCCACTGCTGGCCTCTGTGCAGTACGCCAGGGCCTGCCGTGGTTGCGATCCTCCATCGCCCCGGAGGGCGACCGCTAACTGCGCGGCCGTGGACGGGGTGATCGGCTGGTAGCGCTTGCGATAGCCGGTCACCCCTTGGGGGTGACCGGCAGACTCACATTAGGTCCCCGAACAGCAGGTTGACTTCGTGGTTGCGATCCTCGGTCGCCCCGGAGGGCAACCGCCAGCTCACCTTGATGAGGTTAGCCGCGCCGTTGGCGGTGTTGCGATCCTCGGTCGCCCCGGAAGGCGACCGCCATACCCGTACATCCGGGTTGACGGGCCGTGCAAGAACCCGTTGCGATCCTCGGTGCCCCGAAGGGCAACCGCCAGGGGGAACTGGGTCAGGACACGCAGTTCGTCGTTCATGTTGCGATTCTTCGGTCGCCCTGGAGGGCGACCGCCGGCCCACGAGCCGCCGCTGCCGCAGCTTCGCCCAGCGTGTTGAGATCCTCGGTCGCACGGAGGGCGACCACCGCGACGGATCGGTTTTCCAAGCACTCGAATTTTCACTGCTGCAAGCTGATCGCCACACTTCGGCAGCCGGCTGGCGGTTCCAGTTCCGCCAGCGTACTGGTGCGCGCTCGGTGGTCTGAATGGTCATGCAGGGGGTTCGATGCCTCGTTGCGGGTGGTAGGGGCCGACCCACTGGTGCAGGTCACCGGCGACTTCGATGGCGTAGCCGGCGTTGATCGCCAGCTCCAGTTCCCGCTCTGGGATGGATGCCATGTGCTCCTGCAGGGTGCGGTAGGTCACCGGCGTTGGCAGGCCGCGGCGGAGCTGGTCGACTGCCTTCTGGGCGGCCTGTCGGGTTTCTTCTTCAAGCTGAGGGCGGATGACGACCACGGCCACGGAGTGTTCGTTGTCGATGATCCGCATTCTGCGCGCGACCTCCGGGTAGTGCAATTTTTCTCGCAGCGCTTCGATGACTTCTCCGGTGGCTCCGTTGGGGTCCTTGGAGTGTTGTCCTGTCTGGAGGCGGTAGCGGTGCTGGTAGTACGAGCGGAGGACGTCCAGATCGTCGGGATCGGCCAGCCCGTCGCCGAAGCGGCGGGACGCCGCTGCGATGGCACACGTGTTGTAGACCATCTCCGGGTTGAGGCCATCCCGGGGATCGAAGATGGTCATGATGCTGTCCTTCGCGGGGCGCTTGCCCTCCCGATTGACCCGTCCGGCGGCCTGCTGCTCGGACTCCGGTGTTGATCTGGCGCGGTATCCGCGGGGGAAGTCAAGGTTGACGCCGGCTTCGATGAGCGAGGTGGACACGAGGAGGATGTCCAGGCCCTGCTCCAGGCGTTGCTTTGTCACTTGGATGGATTCTCGGCGATGGCCGCCGGTCATGCGGGTCGACAGGTGCAGGACGCCTGGGTCCTCGTCGCAGTTCGTGCCGAGCCAGATGCGATGCACCTGACTGGCGTCCTTGGTCCCGTTGACCACGACGAGGGCTTGGTCGTGCTCGGCCGCCTCGGCGGCGATGCTTGCGAGGGTCACTTCCGGGCCGGTCCGCCACTCATATCTGACGCGGCGCAGCTGCTTGAAGAGGGGTGCGGGGTCGGCGACGACGTCACGTTGAGGGAGACCGGCGCGCCAGGAGTTCAGTGCGGCGAGTTCTGGCTGGGTCGCCGATGAGAGTACGAGGGTCACGCCGTAGTGCTCCACGAGTTCCCGCAGGCCCGAGAGGATCGGGGTCAGGAGCCTGTCAGGGAGAGCCTGGACCTCGTCGAGGACGATCACGGAGTTGGCGAGCCGGTGGAGTCGGCGGGTCGCCCAGGGGGTGCTTCCGAAGATCGTTTCGATCAGGCGGACGGTGGTAGTGACGATGAAGGGTGCGTCCCAGTTCTCGGTGGCCAGTTTCGTCCACCGGTTGGGCCGGCCCCCTTTCAGGCCGTGGCGCACGTTCGTCGAGGGGCCGGCGGACTGCGGCGCGCGTTGCTGCGGAGCTTCGACGTTCACGGCTGAGTGGTGCTCCAGCACCACCGGCGGTCCTTGCTCGGCGTCCAGGAGGCTTCGGTACTCCGCTGCGTTCTGCTCGGTGATCGAGATGAACGGGACCGCGACGATGACGCGCCGCAATCCGTGCAGGGAGGCGTGGCGGAGGGCGAAGCCTCCGCCGGTGAACGTCTTTCCGGCGCCGGTCGGAAGGTGCAGCCGGTACACGCCCGGCTTGCCGGCGGCGGCTTCGAGTGCCTCCTGGTAGACCTTCTCGCGGAGCTTGTCCAGCCAGGAGGCGCTCTTGGAGCGCTGACGTCCGGCGAGGGCCTCCTGGCGGCGGGCCTCGTACCTCTCCCATAGTTCTGGCATCCCGACGTGCGGCCGGATGTGCGTGCCGGGTCTGAAGTGGGCGGCGGTGTCGAGACGGTCGGCGTCGACCACGGCCGAGTAGGTCATGCGGACCAGCATCTCCACAGCGATCTTGTCACGTGGGTCGAGCCAGTCCGGGGCGGCCGGGCATGAGCCGTCCAGGATCTCCGGCATGACCGCGGCGACTCGGTGGATGGCTTCGTCCACCTCGCTGGAGTCGGCCATCAGGGCCTTCAGCCGGAGCCGGACTTCCGACCACGCGGACAGGCCGGTGTGGTGTCCATCGATCACACCGGCGCAGGGCAGCAGAGCGGGGGAAGGTTCGGCCGCCCGGGCGAACAGGAGGGCTCCGGCGTCGTTGTGCGAGGGCCGTCTGGTCTTGCGGCCGGTGGTGGCCTCCTCGATCAGCCCCTCCTGCCACGCGCAGGCTCCTTTGCCCGTGTCGTGGTCGCGTCCGAGCCGGTAGGCGAGGTCACCGCCTCCCCATGGCTCTGCGAACCGACGGGCCAGCTCGCCCGTACCGCGGGCGTGGTCTTCGTACCAGTGCCAGGTCCCTTGGTGGCCCGGCGAGTGGGCCACGAGTCTGCCTTCCGGGACTGGCATCGACTCATCTACCGGATCAACTGCCTTGTTCGCAAGCCCGTTTGACATTCCATCATTTATGCGCTGAGAATCCACCAGACCACCACATTTCGTTATCGGTCCACCCTGGGACACGTGAGTCGCGGATCGGTCATCTGCAGCCCCGGGGCCATAGCGACGTTTGGGTGGCTGCAGGAAATTCGGGTCGATCGCCAGTGTCGCGACGGTAACGGGCACCACTGACAACCGGCCGAGCCGCACATGAGGGGGAAGTTTGTATGACCAGAGAGCAGACCCGGCGGCGCGATGAGCGCGCGGACCGGCCGCTACACGTTGAGGTGGAGGCGTGGGGGCCGTTGGCCTGCTTCACGCGTCCGGAGCTCAAGGTCGAGCGGGTCTCGTATCCGACCATGACCCCCTCCGCGGCGAGGGGACTGCTGGAGGCCATCTTCTGGAAGCCGGAGATGACCTACCGGGTCGAGCGGATCGAGCAGCTCAAGCCGGTGAGGTGGACCCGCTTCCGGCGCAATGAGGTCAACAACTCGATCATCACCAAGAACGCCTACGAGAGCCTGCGGGCCAACAACGGCTACCGCTACGACGTCGCCGAGGACCGCGGCCAGCGGGTCACCGTCGCCCTGAGCGACGTCGCCTACCGCATCCACGCGACGATCCGCGCCACCGACCGGTGCACCGCGCCCCTGCCGAAGTACCGCGACCAGTTCGACCGCCGGCTCGCACGCGGTGCCTGCTACGAGCAGCCCCATCTTGGCTGCCGCGAGTTCGCAGCCTTCTTCGGGCCTCGCGGATCAGCGGAGGAGGCCGGCGTGGTCACCGCCGCCGACCAGGCAGGCATTCCGCCCATCGACGAGCTCGGGCTGATGCTCCACCACATCGAGTACCTCCCGAAGGGCAAAGAGCGCTACCACTGGTTCCGGGCCAACCTCGAGCACGGCGTTCTCCACGTGCCCGACCGCCCGCTCGCCCCCGCCGAGGTCAGTGGCATGCCCGGAGCCGAGGGACGAGCCTCCGCGGAGGAGGTGGCCTGACGTGTTGATGCAGAGCCTCGTCCGGCAAGCTGACATCCGACAGGGCGACACTCCTGAGTACTACCTCACGCGCCGGGTCATGTGGCAGATCGATCTATCCAGCACAGAGAACGCGGAACCGCTGGTCATCGACCTCCGTCAGGAACAACGGAAGATCACCGCCCCGTACACGGGACGCTCCGGGTCCAAGCCGGCACCGATCCTGTTTGCTGACACCGCGCAGTTCGCGCTTGCCCATCCCGGCCTGGTCAAAAGGCCGGACGGGGAGAAGGTCCTCTCGGCCAACTCTGCCGACGTCACCAAGGCGAGGACCCGGCACGCCGCCTACCGTGCACTGGTCACGTCCTGGTGCAACGACCACCCCCACCTTCCCCAGGCGCAGGCGGTGGCCGCATGGCTGAGCAGCCACGCTCCGACCGCCTGGCCGCTGGAGATGGACAAGGACCACCTCGTCGCCATCAGCCTGGACGGCGAGTGGGCCCACGACCTACCGGAAGCCAAGAGCTGGTGGTCCCACGAGGTCAAGAAGGCGAAGAGCGGGAAGACGGGCAAGGCGAACCAGGGACTCTGCCTTGTGTGCGGCCGCGTCATGCCCTTGCTGTCCACGCTCCCGGTTCCCATCAAGGGCATCCCCAACTCCGGGATGAACACCCAGCTGGTCTGCCTCAACCAACCCGCCCACTTCCGGGCCGGCACCAAGCAGCTTGGTGCCACCCCCATCTGCGTCGACTGCGGCACCAAGTCCGCCACCGCCCTGAACACACTGCTCGCCGACCCCGAACACCGCGCCTTCGCCGACGACTCCGCCATCGTCTGGTGGACCCGTGACCCCGACACCGACACAGCCATGTGGACCCTGCGCGACCCCCAGCCCGAGGAGGTGGCCCAGCTCGTCGCCGGAATCCGCCACCCCCGGCGGGGACGAGACGCACTGGCAGTACTCGACGAGAACGCCTTCCACGCCCTCACCCTGCGGGTGAACACCAACAGGGTCATCGTCGCCGACTGGATCACCATCCCCGTCCCCGAACTGAAACGGAGACTCGGGACCTGGTTCGCCGACCAGCAGACCTGGGACGGCTGGAACAACACCTACACCTACTGGTCGGTCTGGCGACTCGCCCTCGCCTGCGCCCGCTGGGACAAGCGCAAGAAGAAGTACGTCGACACCACCGTCCCCAAGCACCTCCAGGCCGACCTCACCAAAGCCGCACTCCACGGCGCCGCCCCACCGGCCCATCTCCTGCCGGTCCTCCTGCAGCGCATCCGCGCCGACCACAACCTCGACCGGCCCCGCATCGCCCTGCTGCGCCTCGCCCTGATCCGTACGACGACTCGCCACAAGGAGCTCTGTGTGCCCCAGCTGAACCCCCAGTCGACCGAGCCCGGCTACGTGTGCGGACGGATCATGGCCATGCTCGAAGCGATCCAGCGCAAGGCCATGCCCAAGGTCAACACCACCATCACCGACAAGTACCTGAGCACCGCGGTCGTCTCCCCCCGAGCCGTCCTCACCCGCCTCCGTATCGGAGCACGACCGCACCTGCGCACCATCGCCCGCACCAGTGGACCCGCGGCCAAGGCCATGGACAGCAGACTGCGGGACGCCTTCGACCTGCTCGACACCATCCCCGCCCACCTGAACACCGAACAGCAGGCCCTGTTCATCCTCGGCTACGACCACCAGCGAGCCCACTCCGCACGCGCTGCAGCAGAAGCCATCAAGGCACGAGAGGCCGGCAAGGAACTCGCCGCAGAAGAGCAAGCGGACGCCCTCCCCGAAGCCTCCGCCGAGGACGCCGACGCATCGGACAACACCCTCTGGTAACGCCCCACCGCCAGCTCACCTCGACGCCACAGACACGGAAGGACACCGACCACAATCATGACCGACGCGCACCTGGACCCCGCCCGCAAGCACGACTACGTCTTCCTCATTGATGTCAAGGACGGCAACCCCAACGGTGACCCCGACGCCGGCGGCATGCCCCGGACCGACCCCATCACCGGCCAGGGCCTCATCACCGACGTCGCCCTCAAGCGCAAGATCCGCAACACCATCACTCTCGTCCACCAGGGCAAGCCCGGCTTCGAGATGTACGTCGAACAGGGCGTCGCCCTCAACCCGCAGATCCAGCGCGCTTACATCGAAGGGGGCGCCAAGGAAGGCGAGACCGCCACCGCGCAAGAGTGGATGATCCACAACTTCTACGACGTGCGCATGTTCGGAGCCGTCATGTCCGTGGGCGACCAGAAGAAGCACGCGGGAAGGGCCCGCGGGCCCATGCAGCTCACCTTCTCCCGTTCCATCGACCCCGTCACGCCGCTCGAGGCTGGCATCACCCGTGTCGCCCCAAACAAGCCCGAGGACCTGGCCAAGGGCAAGGTCACCGAGATGGGCAACAAGCACTACGTCCCCTACGGACTCTACCGCGGCCACGGCTTCTACTCCGGAGCCCTCGGCGCCAAGGCCGGAGTCACCCCGGAAGACCTCGCCGCCTACTGGCAGGCCCTGACCATGATGTTCGACCACGACCGGGCATCCTCCCGCGGCGAAATGGCCATCCGCGGCCTGTACGTCTTCTCCCACGACGACGCCTACGGACGAGCTCCCGCACACAAGCTCTTCGACCTGATCCGCATCAAGCCGCTCGGCCACAGCGAGGCACGCTCCTGGGACGACTACACCGACCGCATCACCATCGACGAAGACAACATGCCCGCCGGGGTGACCCTGACCCGGCTCATCGACTGAACTTGCTCTCTGGGCGGCCCAGGATCGCAACGCCATCTGTCCACGCAGGTGATGCGGCAGAATCTGCGTGTGGCGGTCGCCCTCTTGAAGGCGACCGAGGATCGCAACGCCGTCAAGAAGACCGAACTCGGCGTTAGGCCCGGTCTGACGGTCGCCCCAGGACGGCTGCAGATCGCAAGCACGTCCACATGAGACCTGGGAGAGTGCTCAATACCTCTAGCGGTCGCCCTTCGGGGCGGCCGAGGATCGCAACCCCGTTCAACTCACCACGCTGGCTCAGCATGCAACCGGTGGTGATCGCCCTCCGGGACGACCGAGGATCGGAACAGCCGATGCCTGGGTCAATCCGGTTCGTCGTAGCCTGGCGAGCCGAGGATCGCAATGACGATACCCGCACAGTCGCCGGCATCGTCACCGTGGGATGGCGGTCGCCCCCCTGGGGTGGCCGAGGATCGCAATATCGACGTCACGAAGTACGCGGCGCCGGGCAACTTGGGGAAAACTCGGCCGTCCCAAGGGCGGCCGAGAATCTCAACGCCGAGTGGGTCGGATGGCCCACCAGCCGCACGTATCAGGCGGTTGCCCTCCGGGGCAGCCGAGCGTTGCAACCAGGAACATCCAACTCGGTCTTGGTTGCAGTCCAGGCTGGCAGCCACCCTCCAGGGTGACTGCCAGGATCGCAACGCACAGGGTGAAAACATCATCGAGATCGCCACCCCGAACTGGCGGTCGCCTTTTCAGGGTGACCGAGGATCGCAATCAACACTACTGAACCAACGAACAGCACACGGCCTTGGGTGGCGGTCGCCCACGCGGGCGGCCGAGGATCGCAACGGCACCCAAGCCGAAGACCTGGGTTCAGCTCTGTTTCACACTGGACCGATCCATCGCAGTGGCTGAGAATTGCAACGTCTCCGACATCGAAACCCTCGGCCAACACCGGGGCCAGTGGCGGTCGCCCTCCGAGGCGGCCGAGGATCACAACGCCGGACACATCGTTGGCGGCACGAGCGCGCAGGGTCGGCGGTCGCCCTTCGGGGCGACCGAGGATCGCAACGGATCAGTCGGGATCACGTACTCCGGACACCGGGCTACTGGTCGCCCTCCAGGGGGACCGAGGATCGCAACCGGAAGGGTTGTGTCTTTGACGAGATGATCTCTAGCCTCGCGGTCGCTCTTTGGGGTGACCGCGGATCGTAACGCTGAGTTCGGCCACTGTCACACCCTGGCGGAGTGCGGGCGGTCGCCCTCCGAGGTAGCCGAGGATAGCAACACCGCTAGGACGAGCGGGCGAGACTCTGACCGCGTCGCTGGCGGTCGCCCTCCCGAGCGGCCGAGGATTACAACTGCCGACCGGGCAGCAGCTCAGGCAGGGCGCTACACAGGCGGTCGCCCTCCGGGGCGGCCGAGGATCACAACGCCGGGCGCTTGTCCGCGACGGCGCGAAACATCGGCGTGACGGTCGTCCTCCATGACGGCGAAGGATCGCAATGTCTCTAGATCCCACGCCCGAGCCTGCATCTTGGACGTGGCGGTCGCCTTCCGGGACTGACTAGGATCTCAACGTCAACGGGTACGGCGTGATCAGCGGCGCGAACGCGTGGCGGTTGTCCTTCGGGGTGACCGAGGATCGCAACCTCGACGGCAAGTCGTGGCGCGGCTCCATCGGCAAGTTGCGGTCGCCCTCCGGGGCGGCCGAGGATCGCAACGCACAGGGTGAGAACATCATCGAGATCGCCACCCCAAACTGGCGGTCGCCTTTTCGGGGTGACCGAGGATCGCAACGTCTACAACGCCGACGCCAAGGCGAACGGCCTCTACAATGGCGATTGTCCTCCGGGGTAACCCAAGAATCGCAATGGTATGTGGGACCACAAGGGCAACGACAAGCAGGACCTGACGTTCGCCCCATTGAGACGGCGAGGATCGCAACTTCCCCTGGCTAAGCCTGCGGAGGATTTCCGCGCCGTGGCGGTCGCCCCTCCCGTGCGGCCGAGGGTCGCAACGGCATTTCCTACTTCGGTCGGCTTGCTGGCTACAAGTGGGGGTCGCCCTCCTGGGTGGCCAAGGATCGCAACGCCCCGGCCAACGCGGCCGGCCCCGTCGCGCTCCAGTGGCGGCCACTTATCGGTGTGACCGCAGGATCGCAATGAGATGGGCGAGAGGTTTTGACCGGATACCAAGAAGGTGGGGTAGTCCTTAGACGGCCGAGGATCGCAACGCATAGCCCTTGGGCGTCGTGACGGCAGGACATAGGTGGCGGTCGCCAGGGGCGACGCAGTGAAGGGCTCTCCCTGTCGCAGGCACGCTGCGCGACTGTGGGGGTGGGGCGCTCTGAAGTGACCGGCTCTGACATGCTCGGTTGTCCTGGGCCGAAGGCCACTCTTTCGGCTCCATGCAGCATGTCGGAGCGCAGTGTGTGCTGGGGGTTAAGCACAGGTTGGCCTTTCCGACCGGTTCACGTTCGTGCTCGTTGACGCAGCCGGAAGCCCCAGAGTCCTCGGCCGCCCCGGAGAGCAGCCGTCACGGCGGATTCGGCGGTCAGAACACCTCAGAGCTGAAGTTGCGATCCGCGGTCACCCTGGACGGCGCCGCCACAAGTATGAGGCGACGGAGGTGGCGTCGGTTGCATAGTTGCGATCCCCGGCCGTGGCAGGGAGCGGCCGTCACTTCACTATGTAGTAGCTTGCGTTCGAGCTTGTCGGTGTTGCGATCCTCGTCCGCCCCGGAGGGCGACCGCCACTCGCGGCGGTCGTCACCGCCGTGGCCAGACTGCCGGCCCTGCGATCCTTGGCCGCCTTGGAGGCCAGCCGCAACACCACACGACTCGGACTCCATTGGTGTCATCTGGACGTTGCGATTCTCGGTTGCCCCGGAGAGTGATCGACTTTCCCTGGAGATGCGGGGAAAATTAGCGCCGCTGGGAAAGCGCGTGGGGAGGATCGGCTACATAAAGCAGCACGAGCCTGAAATGCTCTGACGGAAGCATCCGTGCAGGTCAGCAATGCAGATCGCTGCGATACCGCAGGTCAGCGCCACCACATGGACAACTTCACGACGAACGTCACCGGCTCGCCTTCGCGGCAGCGAAGACGGCGATCTCCCCGATCCGACTCGCTCGTGGTCACTGCCGACGGGCATCGTGCCGCGTCGTCGCACCCCATGTGCCCGCGGACTGTGCTCCTTGCACCGGCCGAGAGCGAGGGCATCGACTCCGCTCCCACGCTCTTCGTCGCCTCCGCGCCGGCATCCGTACGAGTGCCCACACACCAACCCTGACCGACCCACGCCAAGATCCGGACCACGCACGGGCCGATAACTCGACGCTGGACTCGCGAGCCCTCATTCGCGCTGGTCAGACCCGCGCAAGCAGATGTACCACCAGCAGACGAAGAACGTTCTTTGTTCATACAGCCCTACGAAACTTGGGTTCTTCTAGAGCCTCAAGTTCGGTGCCTGGAGGAAGGGCGTTACTCATCCAGGCACCCACAGAGCGCAGCCACTATCCGTGACCGCTCAGCAATTTTCCGGTCCTGTTCACCACGAATCTGCGCCCCTCCCGGACCAGCCACGGACCAACTGGGGCGCTACGTCGCGTCGCTCTCGGCGAGACGAAGCATGCGAAGAAGTGTGGACGACGTCGGGTGACAGGCGCGGTCAGGACCTGATCAGGAGCCTTCGTCGCGGTTCGGTTATTTTTGCGCCAGCAGGGTGTTTGACGGCGGAGAATGCTGCCGACATGAGTGATCTAACTGCCGCGCACCGCGGGTACGAGTACCAGGACTTGATGGAGGCAGGCCGCGTCGTCGACCTGCTGCTCGGCGGGATCGTCAGGGTCCATGTAGACGAGAAGCTGGTGACGGACGACCGCTTCGACGACCTCACGGTGATCAACGCGGACGGATCCCGTGAACGGATCCAGTTCAAGCACTCGGACGAGGAAGACCCCCTCGGCTACACCACGTTCACGACCGACGATCGCGGACTGAGACTGGACCGCCTTGTGGCGGCTGCCGTCGCCGACCGGGACGGACCGGGTGCGGGCGCCATCGCCCACCGACTGCGCATTGTCATGCGCAATGCACCTCCGGACGACGACGCACTGAACGCGGTGATGGTGCCCGCCCGCTCCTCCGACGCGCCGTTCCTGCCTGGGATGAACACCACACTCCTGCGGTTCGACGCGGAAGCCCTCTGGCGAGGGTTCGACCTGCCCGCGCGGGGCCGACGCAGGGCGGGTAACATCTTTGGGTTCCTGACCAGCGGTGAAAAGGCCGTGTCCAAGCGGGACCTGGAATGGCTGTGCGAGCACCTGGTGGTGGAAGTCGACGCACCGGCCATGACGACGGACCTCCTGCAGCCAGGGCCAGCCGAACAGCTTCTCCTCCAACGGGTGCGTGGTGAGCTCGGCGCGGGGATCTACCCCAACGAGGGACGCTCACCGGAGGACGTCGCCGAGGCGCTGATCCGCACAGTCCGCTCCGCTCGGCAGCGCGGCACCGACGTGATACCCCGCGAGCTACTGCGCCAGGCCCAACTGCGCAGCGACCTCGGCGCCGTCGTGCGCGCGAACCCTGTCGACCGCGCCCTGGAAGTGGCCCGGCCCGCCACGATCGGCGTCTTGGCGGAAGCGGCCGGGACAGCGGCAGCCGGCGGGGGAGTCCTGCTGGTCACGGGCCCTCCGGGACAGGGCAAGTCCTGGGCGTGCCAGCAGCTGGTCGACCAACTCACCGGTGACGGATGGCTGGTCGCCGAGCACTACTGCTACCTCGGCGACGCTGACGGTGACCAGCTGACCCGGGTGGTCACCGAAACGGTCTTCGGTAGCCTGCTGGGCCGGCTGGCCGAGTCGGACCCCGACCTCGTCCAGGAGCAGCGCCCGCGTTTTGCTGCCGATGCGCAAGCACTGACGACGGCTGTGGACACCGCTCTGCGCAAGGACCCCACCCAGCGCGTGGCGCTCATCGTGGACGGACTGGACCACGTCACCCGCGTACAAGGAGGAAGAACCAGGAGAGCCGATCCGTCCCTGGCCCTCGCCGCGGTCCTCGGCTCGCTGCCCCTCCCGCCCGGCAGCGTCCTCATCGTCCTCAGCCAGCCCGGGAACCACCTCGTCCCCCTCCAGGACGCCGAGGCGGCTTCCGTCGCCGTGCCGCCACTGACCGCGCACGAGTGCCGCGCCGTCGCGGAGCGGCTCGGACTCGTCCCGGCGGCGGACGACGAGCGCACCGAAGCCCTCCTGACCGACAACCGCGACGTGACTGACTTCCTGGACGCGCTGCAGGAACGCTCGGGCGGCAACGCCCTGTACGCGACATACCTCTGTCGCGAGGTCGCCCTCCGGCCGGAGACGATCACCAAAGCCGCGGCAGTGGTGCGGGCGCTTCCGGACTACCAGGGATCGTTGCAGGGCTACTACGCCCACCTCTACGACACGCTCGGCGCGGAAGCCGATGTCGTCGCGGACATCATCGCCCTGCTCGGAATGTCCGTCACCCGCGAGGAGCTCGGGCAGATCATCCCGGACCGGGCGCACAGGATCGACGGCGCACTGAAGGTACTGGCCCCGGTGCTCTCCGGGACGGCCGGACCCGGCGAAATCCGCGTCTACCACGAGTCGTTCGCCCGCTACCTGCGCCTGGGCTACGACAACGACCCTGGGGCCCTGGAATCGGCGCTGGCTCTGATCGCCACCTGGCTGACTGCAAAGGGACTGTTCGACGACCCGCGGGCCTTCCGCCGCCTCCTGCAGATCCTCGCCGAAGCTGGACGCGACACGGAGGTGGTGGACCACATCGGGCGTGACTTCGTCACTCGGGCCGTCGCCACCGCCCACCCGGCCTCGGCGATCAGGGACAACCTGGCCACCGGCGTGCGCTGCGCCGCCAGGACGGCGAACTGGCCGGTCGTCGCGCGGTGCGTCGAACTCGCCAGGGCCGCGCAGACGTACGAGTTCGAGCGCTTCGACTCGGACCTGGTGGAATTCGCGGACGTGCCGATCGCCTTGATGGGGGCTCAGACGCTGGCGGACCTGCTCCTGCACGACGGCCGGACCGTCATGCCTGCCCGGGCAGGTCTACAGATGTGCGCCGTCCTCGACGCGGCAGGCGCCGTGGCACCTTGGCACGCGTACATGACAGCACACGACCACGAGGCCGAGTCGGACAACACCTCCTACGGGGCGGAGTCCGACCGAGCCGTCGAACTGGCACGCCTGCGGGGTCGGTTGCGCCTGTCGGCTACCGATCAGGGGAGAGGTAAGGAGCCCCGCGAGGACGGGCCTGACCGGCCGGTGTCGCTGGACCGCATCGCCGAGTGGCTTGAGGAACGGGGTGACCAGGCAACGGCCGACGCAGTCGTGAAGACGCTCCTCGACACCGTCGGAATCGAGGCCGTCACCGACCTGGTGCCGCGCCTTGCAACGGGCGGCCCAGTATGCCTCGCACTCGCCGAGCAGATCGCCGCAGACGCGGTGCCCGGTGAGGCGGGCAGCGCCGCGGAGTGGGCTCAGGAGGCGGCCGACCTGGGATACGTGCTGGGAACGGGGCACCGGTTGCTCGCGCTGGGGGTCGCTGCCGCCGATCTCGCTGAAGGCATTGCGACAGACGAGACTTCGACTGCCCGCGACACCCTGTTCGCCCTCACCCACGACGTACAGCACGAACGTGTCCAGTGGAGCCCCGTGGCCGTAGCCAGGTGGCTCGATGCCCTGGCGATCACGGCGCAGACCGACCTTAGCGTCCTGGACGCGGTACCGGCTCTCGTTCAGGGGCCCGGCTGGTACCCCTGTTGGCTGCGGTTCGCGATCGCCCTCGCGCGCGCCGAAGTCGCCGCAACACACACCCAGTCTGGCCTGGTGATCGAAGCCCTCGGGCTCCTGACCGCAGACCTCAGCCGCTTCACCGGCAGCCCGCGCGCGTGCGACCTCTACTCGATCCATCCGCTCATCGAAGAGTCGGTACGCCGGGCGGCCGCCCTCGTGTCCGACCAGGACTGGCCGCAGGCGTGGAAGACCCTCATCCACGTCAGCCGGGAAATCAGCGTCAGCCTGCGCGGCGAGATGGGCGGACCACTGCCAGCCGACACGCTCCTTACGATCGCCGTCGAGCACACCACGCCCGCACGGCGGGCCGGCATCGCCGAAGCCGTCCGCAACGAGTTCCTCCAGCAGGCTGGCGGACGTTTCTACAGCGACCTCGCCCGTTACCTCCTCATCCACGCGCGCCTCGCCCTCACCGCCGACGACCTCGCCGAGGCCGAGGAACACTGGCTGGCGGCCTGCCACTTCCTAGTGGCCTACGGCTGGCGCAAGGACATCACCGTCTATGAGCTCCTGGATCCGCTGCCCGCCCTGGTCACCGCGGCCCCGGCCCGGGGGCGGGCGCGAGTGGCGCGAATCCAGCCACTGTGCGAACGTCTTGTCCTTCACACCGACGGCAAGGAGACCAACGCTGCCCGCCCGCGGTGGTGGAACGTCCTGGCCGGGGCAGACCCCGTGGCCCTTGCCGATCTCGCAGCCACCGGCCTGCTCAGCGACTGTAACGGCCCGAACACCATCCTCCACGGCGCCCGAGAAGACCTCTGGCGCGCGTGGAACGACACCGCCGATCCGGTTGTGGCAACCGCGCTCCGCATCACCTTGGACACCCCGCTCCTCCAAGCCGACGCCGCACTTCTGGACCGGCTCGCCCGGACAGTCGGCCCCTCCACGCCCGACGGCGTTCCACAACTGCTGCGCATCGCACTGAGCAGGGCCGACGAGCGGCAAGCCAACCGCGACTCCTCCAGCGACCAGACCAGACTGACCGACGCACAGCTGGTCGCAGAACTCAACGCCGTCGCCGAACGCGTCGGCGCCCCGCAGCTCACCCGCCTGCCCGAACCACAGGTCACCAACGAGTCCCAGCCCCGCCGCAGCGCACCCATCCCCGCGCAGCCGGCCACGGCCCCGACCTCACCTGCCTCCCCGTCGCTCGCGCCCTCCGAACCGGTCGGCCTGATCCGGGTACTGCGCGCATGGCACCTGAGCCCGTACGAGGCTGGCGCACCACAACACACCCTCGAACAGATGAGAGACCTCGTCGGCGACGGCCTGCTCAACCTCGCCACCCGAGGACAGACCGACGAGGCCGCACAAGTCCTGCGTGCCATCGCCGGCCCCTTCGACTTCCGGGACGGTCCCCTCCTGCTGCGCCAACTCGCGGACAAGCTCCGCCAGAACGGCCATGACGCGCTCGCCGCCGAAGCCTACGCACTGACATGGGTACGCACCCGCGGACAAGGCGGATGGCTGAACTTCGGAGGCGAGACAGCCCTCGACGCCCTTCGTACGGCCGCGCAACTCGATCGCACCCTCACCCACCGCGTCATCACCGAAGAGGCCGAAGCAGTGGTGAGCGCCGGTCGGTACGGGACCCACGGCATCACCCAGGCACTGATCTTCGCCTTCGCCCAGCAAGCCTTCGGCCTGCCCCCGAACGACTCCCTCGACCTGGCCTTCGCCCTCTGGGACGAAGCCGCAACGGTCATCGAGAGCAGAGCACCACGCGTCCACGACAGCGACGACCCCCAGCACCCCTACCGCGCCCCCGACAAGGACAACGGAACCCCCGCACCCGGCGATCTCGACCACGCTTTCGCGACCGCGGCACTGGCCGCAGTCGCACACGCGGACCGGGAAGGCAAACGCCGAGCGATGGTTGCGACGCGATCTCTGGTCACACTGCGCCCCGAAGTCACGGCACCCGCCATGGCCCTCGCACTGGAGCAACTCTCCGATCCGGCGACCCTGATGTGGCTGCTGTGCCTCCTCCAAGAACAGGGGCCGCAAGCCCAACCTGTCGTGGACCACTGCCAAGACGCGCTCGAGGCACTGGCCCGGGGTCCGCTGCTCACCGTCCGCGCCCTCGCCCGCCGGCTGCTCACCGACGCGGCCAGCGTTCCCATGGGAGCGTCAGACCCGGCCGGGCTGAACCTGCCGAGCCGCCTGTGGACCTCCGCCGCACAGGGGGACAGCCCGAGAGACCGCGTCGTGACGGGGATGGTGGCAGAGGTGGCTGGCGCGCGGCTGAACGAAGCCGAGCAACTGCAGCCCGGGCTGATCCGAGCGGTCCTCGCCAGGGTTCGCCGCGAGATTGACACGGAGCGCACCATCGAGAGGAACAAGGCCCAGTCCCGCGCCAACCTCAGCGCCGACGAGGGCGAGCTGCCGGACGCCTATCTCGCCATAGAGGAGACCATCGAAGAGGCGATCCAAACGGTGGCAGCGGGTAGCCGCGCGCACAGGCTCTCGCAGGGCCTAGGCATGAGCGATCCGGCAGCTTGGGAGGATCAGCTGGCCACCGAACTGACAGACGACCCCCGCATTCCACTGGCCTTCGAAGAGGCACGCTGGCCACGCCCCGACCTTCCTCTGCCACCCGGCCCGGACGACCCGGCCAGCCAGGACACTCCGCTGACCGGAACAACCGCCGAGACCATCTTCACACGGCCACTAACGCAAGCCGCCGCCCTCACCGGACAGACTCTCCCGGGCTGGCGCATCCTCGCTTCCGTGGAGGAACGCAAGTTCCTGTCACCGCACACCCGGAAGACCGGCCTGACCGTCGTGAGCTTCTCAGGCCCGGAAGTGACCGATTACGGGAACCAGGACAGTGACGCTATCCCTTTCTCGGACGGAGACATCGAGGAGTGGATCCGACCGCCGGGGCAGCACCCCGCCGCTGACGTCCCGCCGGGGATCCCGCTCCTCGGCCTCGACCGCGCCACGACCGCCGCCGCAGACGCCGCCCACGGCCTGGGACTACCCGGCTTCACACTGACACCCACCCCGTGGCTCCGCACCGCACTCCGCCTGAAGCCCGGCGCCCCGCTGACGCTGGAGGACGACCGCGGTCCTGCCCTGCGGTTCATCTGCTGGCGCACCGAGTACGAGCGGAGTGCCTACCGCCTGCCGTGGCCGCGGACGACCGGCTGCGCCGTCGTGATCCGCCCCGACCTGCTGGGCATCCTGTCCGAGCGGGCATCCGCACCGATCGTCACCCGAGATGTCGTCATGCGGCTGGAAGCGGACTGAAGAAGAGCAGACGGGACACCGCGATGGCGCGGACGTCGTCCCACGGGTCCAGCCCGCGGGTCCAGCCCGCGGGTCCACCACACCCTCGATCCCAGATAGCCAGCGTCCGGGCAGCGAACTATCTGCCCTGTCCAGTCCCGCTCGCTCCCAATCGCTCGCACTGCAACCGCAGCATCACCCGAGCCAGCGCCACCAGACCAAGATCCGGACCATTCTGGACCAGCCCCCGACCAAAGGCTGCACCAACTACCATTTGGCCTGTTCAACGTGGGTGCAGCGGCTGTACCACCAGCAGACCAAGAACGTTCTTTGTTCATACAGCCCTAAGAAGCTCGGTTCTTCTAGGACTCAAGTCGGTTGGCTGGCGGCTTAGTTGAGCTCCAGGCAACCCCACACTGCAATTACGCTGCGAAGCCCTCAGGCACCTTGTGTAGCATCGCCGTTCCGGAGTAGATCCCCCGGGGCCATCACGGACCAAACGGCATCCCGAACGCCACGCCCTACGCGTCGACCGCAACCAGAGCAGCGCAGGGTGTTCAACGCCGCCGAGCACCCTGCTGGCTCGTCCACACTCTCAGTGAGGACCTTCCGGAGTCCGCCAGTCAAGCAACATGCCCTGTCCGGATACAGCAGAATCATGATCCGGCCGACGCCCCGGGAAAGCCGGGCCGTGTGCCGATGGTCGACGGTAGTGGCCGACGGATGCTCAGCACGGAACGGCTGGGGGGAATGAGGAACGAATGTGGGCAGCGGAGATCGTCGGGGTTCACGGCATCGGGCAGTCTAGGACCTCTGAGCAGCAGTTGACCCGGGACTGGGGGAAGGCCCTCGAACGCGGCATTAAAGAGGTCACGGACCAGCTCGAGCACCCACCGACTCTCCGCATGCCGCACTGGACTTCCCTGCTGGCCAGGGGCACGGACCGGTTGGGGCCACAGGACGACCCCTACAGCGCGTCGATGACACCAGCGGAGGAACAGTTCATAGCGGAGGCCCTCGGTGACGTCGTCGGGCCGCAGGACCTGGCCTATGCCGAGGAACAGCCGCTGGCCGTACTGGGCCCGCCGAAGCTCTGGCCGCCCCGGATCACGCGACTGATGATGGCCTATGACCACCGCTTCCCCGGCGGCGGCGGGCGGTTCTTCGTCCAGCGGATGCGGGAGGTCCGCTCCTATCTGACGGAGCCGGACCTGGCCGTCAAGGTCCGCGGACTCGTCCGGGACCACATCACCCCGACCACCTCCATGGTCATCGGCCATTCCCTCGGCAGCGTCATCGCTTACGACCTGTTCCGCAACGAAGACGATGTCGCAGGTCAGACGCCTGGAGATGTTCCCGGGCCCGCCATCCACACCCTCATCACCTGTGGTTCCCCCCTGGGTATTCCCTCGGTACGACGGCTAATGAACATTGAGGACGGCAGCCACCTGCTCCTTCCCGAGCACGTCCGGTGGATCAACGTCTACGACCCAGACGACGTGGTCACCGGAGGCGCGGGGCTGCGCCGAGTGGCGCCGGGACTGGTCGATGCCGCGGTCCGCAACGGCGCGGGCGACCCCCACAGTGCCGTGCGCTACCTCCGCAGCGAACCGGTGGCCCGCGCAGTGGCGGGCGGCCGGCCATGACGAGCAATCCGGTTCCCGGCACGTACGCCCGTCGCCTCCTCGTCGTGGCCGTCACCGAGTACGACGACGGGACGCCGGCGCAGCAACAGGAGTTCAGCACAGGCATCTCGGCGCAGGTGACCGTCGTGGAGAGTTGGTGGGCCGATCCCAACCTCGACGACGGGCGCCGCTTCGCCCCCGCCCGGCCCAAACAGCTCCATAACCTGAGGGACCTCCGCGAGTTCCTCCTGGACGAGGAACTCGCCGATGTAGACGACGACGAAGCCCTCGTCGTCTACATCACCGGCCACGGTTTGGCGCCCACCAACTCCCCACAGCACTTCCTGCGCTTGCCCGACTCCTACGAGGACCGGCCGCTCAGCACCGCTTTCCCAACCGCCGAACTGATCGCGACCGTGCTCGACTCCCGGGCCACGCACGTCCTAGTGATGGTCGACTCCTGCTTCTCCGGCAGGCTCGAAACCGAGCTCAAGGCCAATCTGAAGGCGCTCCGGGAAAGGCGCCGCTCGCTCGGCTCGCTCGTCGTACTCGCGGCCGGGAACGACGAGAGCAGGCCCCGCCTCGGTCAGTTCACCAATCTACTCCGGGCTGCGCACGAACACTGCGCCGACCAGGCCAACGGTTACGCTGGGTCCCACCTCAGCTGGCAGGACTGGAAGGGCGTCGTCGACGCGGTGTTCGATGCGAACACCATGGCCGACGTCCACGAGATCTGGCCGACTCCCTCACCCACGGTCCAGAGGGCGCACCAACAGCCGAGCCCCTGCCTTCCGAACCCCGGCTACGCGGCCGTCGAACCGGCACTCGGTGCCTCCCTCCGCCAGGTCGGATGGACTCGGACAGAGCTGGACACCTACTGGATCTCGCGCGCCGCCGGTCAGCCGGGAGCCAGCGGCCCCGGCTGGTACTTCACCGGACGCGCCGAGCTGGTCAAGCGAGTGCTCGCGTTCCTGGGCGGCACCGAGAACGTACTCATCGTCACCGGCGAGGCAGGCTCGGGGAAGTCCGCCCTCCTTGCCCGCATGGTGACCCTCAGCGACGCTCGATTCCGCGCGGACCCGCACTACGGTCCGCTCATCGCCGACATCCCCGAGGAACTCGACGTCCCGGTGGGGTCGGTGGACGCGGCCGTCCTCGCCCGCAATTTCGATCCTGACGAACTCGCCCAGACCCTGTACGAGGCGCTCGGCGGCTCCCCGAACGTCTTCGATGCGGCACGGGCGGCACGTACCCGTACCTCATCCAGAGGTCCGACAAGGCCCCTGGACGAGGGTCCAGTGGTGGCCCTGCGCAAGCTCGCCGGGGAGCTCGCATTGCTGCGGGGACGGCCCCTGACCCTCGTGGTGGACGGCATCGACGAGGCAAGAAACCCGACACGCGTCATCACCGACCTGATCCGCCCCCTCACCCAAGTACGCATGGATGCGAGCGGGCGTCCCGCGGTCCGGCTGCTTCTGGGCGTCCGCAGCGCCAGGCAGTACACCACAGCTGCCGACGAAGCGCGGCGCCCCTCCCCCCCAATGCCCACGGCCCCTTCCACAGACCTGCTCGGGCTCCTCATCCGGGCCACTCACTCCGGGAACCCGATCCGCACGGACGACGTAGAGGCGACCAGGGGCGACATCGCGGCGTACGTCCGCGCGCTGCTCCAGGCCCCAAACTGGAGCCAGGACAGCGCCGGGGAAGGGCGGCCGGAGCTCTCAGGACTGGATCCCACCCAGCCCCAGTTCCGGTACCAGCACCGTTCGCTGGCTGCAGCGATCGCCGAAGAGGTGTCCCCATCCTTTCTGGACGCCCGGATCGCCACCGAGCGACTTCGCTCGATGCGTGTCCTGCCAAGCTCCGACGACCCCCAATGGCGCCAGACCCTGCGCGAGGGGACCGAGGCGCTCCTCCGCGAGGACCTCGGCGAGGTCGCCCGCTGGCACGACACACCGGCCGAACATCTGATGGTCGTGTTGCGCACGTCCGCCTTCGGGCAGGGGGCGGGGTTGCCCTGGGCCGACATCTGGCCGGCCGCGGTGCGGGCCCTGTGCCTGACCCCTGTGGCCGACCCGGACGCGGTCATCCGCCAAGTGATGGCCAGCCGTCTTCACGGCTACCTGACCACCGCGGTCGAGGACGAGCGGACCGTGTATCGGCCGATCCACGAGCGGATCAGCGAAACCCTGCGCTACGCACCGCAGTTGCTGCTCGGTCTCCCGGACAGGGACCCGCAGGAGCGCTTCCCCGAGATCTCGATCACCACTGCGCACGCGCAACTCGTGAGGGCTTTCGGAGAGCTGCTCCCCTCGATGCCTGACCAGCCCCCACACCCGTACCTACGACGGCATCTCATCGCGCACGTCGCCGCCGCCGAACTGGTTGACGACCTGCACGTACCCTGGCGCTTCCTGCCATGGGAGACGAGCGGCACGGTCCGGGCAGCCCTCGGCCTCACCGCCAACTTCAACACCGGTACCGCGCGCCTCGCCGCGTGGGCTCGCATCGAAACGTTTCTGGGCGATGCAGGAGCGGCGGCCCGAGCCGACAGCCTCCGCCTGTCCCTTCTGGGCACAGAGGTCAGGCATGGTGCCGCTGGGAACATGGTCGGGACACGTCCCCTAGCTGGCTACCGCTCCAGCGTCCCACCGCGGTGGAATCAACTACGGGTGCCCGAAAACCTCTTGGCACATATGTCGACCCCCCTCGCCTCCCTGGTGTCCTTCACCCTTTCGGACGGCAGCACTCTCGTCGCAGCGGGCGACCAGGGTGGTGAGGTGCGCATATGGGACGCTCGCACGGGAACGGAGTTCGGCCTGCCCTTCCGGCCGGCCCCGTACGTACGCGCCCTGACCGTACTGACCGCCCCCACGGAGAGCCCCTTGCTCGCGGTGGGCACCGCCCACGGCGTCTGGATCTACGACCCGCAGAGCGGCGATGCGGTCCGGCTCCCCGTGACAGGAGCCGTGTTCGCCCTCGCAGCCTTCGAAACCAGGACCGGACAGGTCCGGCTGGCTGTCGGAACCGACGCGGGACTGACCACCTGTGATCCGTTCGACGAGGAGACACCGGTCCTTCCCCTCAGATCTCTCGACGGGGGGATGGGCCCCTCAGTCAAGGCGTTGGCGACGTTGCGGCTCCCATCGGGCAGGACACTGCTCGCAGCGGGCGGCAACAACAGCACGTTGGAGGTCTTCGACGCCGAATCACTCGACGTCGTCGCCGTGGTGCACGGGCAGGGCAGGGGCGTGGTCGCGCTCGTCCTATACCTCGACCGGCAAGGCCAGCCCCGGCTCGCCGCAGCTTCGAGCACGACACGCAGCGTGCGCATCTACAACGCGCTCACTGGCGAGGAGGACAAGGCAGCACGCATCCAGCGGTCGGCGGCCTCTCTCGGGCCCTACCCCTTTCCGGGTTTCGGAACGCTGCTGGCGCTCGGCGGCGCTGACGGGGAGCCTGTGAGCCTCTGGGATCCAGACACGGGAACGAGGCTATTCACCTCCCCGCCCGACCACACGGGAAGGATCAAGGCCGTGGTCGCGGTCGATACGGGACAGCGGATGCCCTTCGTGTTGTCCGCATCGTTGGACCGTACGGTCCGGATCTGGAACCCCGCCGGGCGCGCGTCGGAGCTGGAACACGACCAGAACGCGTTGGTAAACGGCTCCCTCCTAGCTGTACTCCCCGGATCGAACGACGGCCCCAGCCTGCTAACGCCCGCCCGCTCAGGTGCCGTCAGCATTCGGTCCGCAGCGAGAGGGCAGCCGCGACGTGGACGGCGGCATCCGCAGAAACTGACGTGGCCCGCCGAATGGGACTGCGATGCCCTGACCGCCCTGGCCACCCACGTCTGGCCGGACGGATCCGCGTCCGTCGTAATCGGCCTGAAGAACGGCCTCATCGGCCGTTGGGACGAGCAGCCCGGCTGCTGGTCCCCCTTGGTGAATCAGAGCAGGCAAGCGGCGAGCGTGCGCTCTCTCGCCACGCTCTCCCCATCCGGTGCAAGCGACGTCGTCCTGGTCAGCGGCACGAGCCAGGGAAGTATCTGCTTCCATGACCTCGCCAGCGGCGAACAGCGCTGGGAGCCCCTCCGCCAAGACGGGGCTGTGCGTGCTCTCGCGACTTTGCCAACCGAGACGGGCCCGCTCTTGGCCTTCTCCAGCGGCCGAACCGTGAGATTCAGCCGCGTTGGTGCGCCGTCTCATCTGCGCCTGCCAGGCCGCATAGGCCCCGTCCGGTCGCTGGCCGTCTGCCCCGCGGAGGACGGCAGTTCTCTGCTGACCACCGGCGGAAGCGACGGCTGCGTCCGGCTCTGGTCCCCAGGAGCTCCTCGGAGGGAGGCGTACCCCGTACTCGAGGGGCACAATGGCCCGGTCTCCGCCATCGGCGTTCTGCCGCCCACACCCGCCTCGCCACAGCCGCTCCTCGCCACCGCGGGCTCCAGTGACACCACCGTGCGCCTCTGGAACCCGTGGACCGGGGAAGAACTCATGCGGGTGGTCACCGGCACGTCCCTCACGTCCCTCTGTGTCCTGCCCGACGGCAGCATGCCGGACACCACCGACCCGGCAATCGCCTTCGGCGGACCAGCGGGCCTAGCCGCCCTCACCGTCCATCGCTGAGCGACTCCCCGGCCCCGGCCTCACGGCCTGCATATCCGTTGGGGTGCGATGTCCGCGGCGGTGGCAGGATCTCCGGCACAGGGCGACCGGCCAGATCGCCGGCGTCCGAGGTCCGAGCGGCAGGAATGCATCGCAAGGCGGAGCGCCGTCCGCGTACGGGAGGTACTCGGGTGATGCGACAACGCAGCGAGGTGCCGTACCGGACGTCGCGAGCCGGTGAACCGGGCCCGGCACTCGACCTTCGGCAGCAGCGGCTCGATGACCAACCCGCGGACGCACTCACGTTACAAGGTCCTGAGCTGGGCTTACGCGCTCACCCTGGATCAACTGGACGCCCGTGGACCCTCTCCACGGCCTGTGCCATGCCGTACCGCGGCTCCCCGCTGGCACCACCTACCAAGATCCGGACCAGGTGCGGACCAATTCGGATTGGCGTCGGGCAACGCCACCCGTAGTCGCAGGTCAAAGGCGGGTGAGGTCGTGTACCACCAGCAGACGAAGAATCTGCTGGTGTCGTACTCGCCGAAGAAGCTCGGCTTCTTCTAGCGACTAAAGAAAGGCGCCTGACCAGGTATTTCACCTGCCAGGCGCCCTTTCCTGCGTGCGGCTAACTGGCTCTAACAAAAGCTGTTGATCATGTGACTGTGGGCTTGTCCGCTCGTTGGTCTGGTCGTGGGGAAACGTCAGTCGCGACCGTGGATCGTGTCGGATGAACTCTGGTCACTCGTCGAGCCGTTGCTGCCCGTGCCGGGTCCGAAGCTGGTTGAGGGCAGACCTCGGGTGCCGGACCGCCAGGCTCTGTGCGGGATCCTCTTCGTCCTGCATACCGGGATCCAGTGGGAGTACCTGCCCCAGGAGCTGGGCTTCGGCTCGGGGATGACGTGCTGGCGGCGCCTGGCGGCCTGGAACGAGGCCGGCGTCTGGGACCGGCTGCATGTGCTGTTGCTGGAGAAGCTGCCGTCGAAGGACCAGCTGGACTGGTCGAGGGCGGTGATCGACTCCTCGCATGTTCGCGCAGCCCGGCGGGGCCCAAAAGCGGACCCAGCCCGGTCGACCGCGCACGTCCGGGCAGCAAGCACCACCTCATCGTCGACGGACAGGGCATCCCGCTCGCGGTGTCGCTGACCGGCGGGAACCGCAATGACGTCACCCAGCTCCTGCCACTGCTGGACAAGATCCCGGCCGTCGCGGGCCGGGCCGGCAGACCGCGCCGACGGCCCGACGCGCTGCTGGCCGACCGCGGCTACGACCACGACAAGTACCGCCGCCTGCTCTGGCAGCGTGGGATCCGCCCCGTGATCGCCAAGCGAGGCCAACCACACGGCACTGGCCTGGGCATCTTCCGCTACGTCGTCGAGCGCACGATCGCCTGGCTCCACGGCTTCCGCCGCCTGCGCATCCGCTGGGAACGACGCGACAACATCCACGAAGCCTTCCTCGGACTCGCCGTCTGCCTGATCACCCACCGCCACGTCCAACGGCTTTGTTAGGGACAGTAAGCCGCGAGGCGAAGTGCAGAGCGACTCCCGATATGTCTCACTGCCATCCCACCTCCGAGCAGCTGTCCCGGGGCATGTCCGGGCCAGGGCTCAGCTCACGCCTCCTCTGCTCTGCCGTCCTGCCCCTCCCGCCTTCGCATCGACTCCTCGATCAGACTGTTGGCATGGTTCCGCGCCTCGGCCAGAAATTCGGCGTAGTAGCGGAAGAGAACCTGGATGCTTTGTCCGGCACGGGGCGCACACTCTGCCGGGTCGACACCGGAGGCAAGCCAGAACGAGATCCCTGCGTGGCGCAGGTCGTAGGGGCGTTTCGCAAGCTCAAGGGCGTGTTCATCGAAAGTCAGTGCGGCCTCACGCGCACGTCCCCATGTGATGCCGTACTGGGAGCTGTTCCAGCGGGTGGTTCCAGAGGCGCCGCCGCGGCCGCAGGGTGGCGGCCGGCGTCGACACGGCGACCGTGAGGTCCTGGCAGCGATCATCTTCGTGGCGACCTCGGGCTGCACGTGGCAGCAGGTGCCGACCGCCTCGTTCGGCCCCTCCGGTGCGACGGCCCACCGGCGGTTCACCGAGTGGACCAAGGCTCGGGTGTGGGCCGGACTCCACCGGCTGGTCCTCGATGAACTCGGATCCCGTGGCGAACTGGACTGGTCCCGGTGCGCGATCGACTCGGTCAACATGCGGGCCTTGAAAAGGGGGAGCTGACAGGCCCGAATCCTGTGGACCGGGGCAAGTACGGGTCAAAGATCCACTTGATCACGGAGCGGACCGGCCTGCCCCTGTCCGTCGGTGTCTCGGGCGCCAACACGCATGACAGCCAGGCACTGATCCCGCTCGTGAAGGGCATCCCGCCGATCCGCTCACGCCGCGGCCCCCGGCGGCGCAGACCCCGCAAACTCCATGCGGACAAGACACCCCATGCAGCTATCGGGTCAAGCAGCTGCGGCGAGTGGTGCTGGTTTCTGCGGGGCGAATGCGATCGCTTCGTCGAACTTCTGGTGGGTGGTCAGGCAGCGGTGGAGCTGGCCGAGCATGCGGTTGAAGAGGTTTCGGAGAGCCGCGTAGTAGCGATCGCCGGTCTCTCTCCGGCGGTTGTAGTGGTCGTGTGCGCCGGTTGAGGCGGTGAGTGCGGCGAAAGCCCAGTGCCGGCCGGTTGCGGCCAGGCGGCTGTTCTTGATCCGGCGGTGGCTGACGCGGCGGCTTTTGCCGGACTCGCGCGTCACGGGGGCGCTTCCGGCGTAAGCCTTCAGATCGCGGGCTGTGTCGAACCGGGTGTGGTCGTCGCCGATTTCGGCGAGGAGCCGGGCGCCGGTCAGCACCGCGAGGCCCGGAAAGCTTGTGATGATCTCCGCGTCGGGGTGCTGGAGGAAGAGCTCCTCGGTGGCGCTTGCCAGCTCGTCGCAGGCCTTGCAGGCCGCTTCGAGCTGGGCGAGCAAGGCAAGCGTCTGGTGTCCCATCGCCGTTTCCACCAGAGCCAGCTGGCGAAGCCAGGTCCGGCGGAACACTTCGAGCAGGCGGTCGGTCTCGGCCTCGACCCATCTCGGCCGCCGTCGCTGGACCATAGAACGCACGATGTCCTGGCTCACCGGATGCCGTCGACTGCACCGGCGCTACAAACGCAAAGCCGATCACTTCCTCGCCTTCACCAGCATCGCTTGCACCCTCATCTGCTACCGCAGGCTGTCCAAATGAGATGGCCTCTACATGGCGATCATGTCCCTCGACCCCACGAGCAAGGGCCAGGCCCGCTGGAAGACCGCGCCGAACGCCTTCGACATCACCTTCGACGGCCGCCCCTCGGCAGCCCGCCGGTAGTCCCAACCACCCCAGTTACACCGCTCGTTCGACAGACCCTCTGCCGGAGTCAGCTGCTGCCGCAGCTCAGAAACCGGGTCAACCGGTGAAAATCACTCACCTCATGGTGTGGCCGCTGAAGAAGCTCAGTGCCTCTTGGACACTTCCTCCTGGAGGTCAGCTGTCGCGCTGTCCCCGAAGCCTGACGCTCGGACGGGAGAGCCGCTGAGGCACGCGCGCTTCGCGGAGCCGGTCGCCGGCGAGGGAGTCGACAGTGCCACCCCTCCCTCGCGCGAGCTACACGGGGTGTCCACCGCAGGGTGACTTGGGAAAGCGGCGCCGTTCCTAGGCTGGATCTTGCCTACGACGAGAGCGGGAAGACGATGGCCATCGAACAAATGGATGCCCCAAGGGAGCCGGCGACCTCCCCTTACGGGTGGATCGCCGACGGAGGAAATGGCCGCGCCGATCAGGCCGCCTTCGCACTTGGCCTCTCTCCCCGGCGGGCCGCCGCGGCCCTACAACAGCTCAGTGACATCGGCCTCACCAGGACCACCCGGTCCGACACCCACGAGATCACAGCAGTGGATCCAGACGCCGTCGCCACGAAGTCGACCGCACCGCTGCGCGATTCGATCCGCCGTCAGGAAGAACACCTGGAACAGATGAGGAGCGGCATCGACCGGTTACGCGACCGCTTTCGCAACCGTCCGCCGAACGACCAGGACGTCGGCGTGACTGTCGTACCCACCCCGGAAGAGGTGCGGGCAGCCTCAACCGTGCGTCGGCAGAGTGCCGCGAAGAGGTGGGCAGCAGCCAGCCCGGCGGCGGCCGTATCCCCACAGCTATGGAGGAAGCCCTGCCTTGCGACCACGCACTCCTTCGTCGGCTACGTCTCAAAGAACGATCCAGAACCCGCGTCGGGCGTCTGCGAACTGGTGGAGCAGGGTGAAGGTCCGCTCCACGACGTAGCCGGGTCTGCCCAGGCCCTTGACATCAGCGGTCCGGGCGGCACCAGCAAGTTCCGTCCCGGCCGAACCCCAACCCCAACCCCAGCTTCAGCTTCAGCTTCAGCTTCAGCGGCAGAAGTTACCAGGCAATGTCCTGGTGCGGTCCTTGTCATCGGCTACGCGACGAGCGGCGTTGCCGATCACCGATGCCCCACCGACCGCCTTCTGCCGGCCACCGGCCGAAGACGCGGGAAGGCAGGAAAATTCCCGCCACTGCAAGGCCCGCACTTTCTGACGCAAAGTCAAATCTTATCGAGCTGTGACTTCACTTGGAAAAGCGACCGTCTCTGTTGCGTAATCGTATGGTCAAGTGCGTTGACGACGGCCGGGGGAGTAGATCTGGACATACATGAGCGCCCGCACGTCACATTAATCCCGGGAAAGAGTTTTGCGATTCGCGCAAGCATTCCTTTGGGCAGGAGCATACCGAGGTAGATTGACAAAAGGCACCCGAATCGCCGACAATCGCAAACCCTTCCGGAAGTTGAACAATCATGCGGATACTGAACGGATGAACGACCCGAAAAACCTGTCGGCCCCTCTTCCGATCGAGGAGGGCGACATCCCCGTGTACGGATGGCTCACTAGAAGGGGAGGCGGCCGCGTCAATCAGGCGGCCTCCGAACTCGGCCTCTCCCCGGACCAGGTTGTCGCGGCGCTGGAGAGACTCCGGGGGGCCGGACTGGTCAGAACCCTGCGGTCCGATCCCCACGAAGTCCGGGCCGTGGATCCCGATGTCGTCGCCACGAAACTGACCGCACCCCTGCGTGACTCGATCCGCCACCAGGAGGAGCAGCTGAAGCAGATCAACAACCACATCGAACGGCTGCGTGACCGCTTCTTCGACCGTCCGAACCACCAGGACCTCACCCTGGAGGTGGTGCCCACGCTGGAGGAGGTACGGGCAGCCCTGAACCGCGCGTCGGCAGAGTGCCGGGAGGAAGTGGTCAGCAGCCAGCCCGGAGGCGGCGGCCGGGTCCCGGAGGCCATGGAGGAAGCGCTGGAGCGCGATCACGCGCTCCTCGCCCGCAATGTGCGGATGAGGACGCTCTATCACCACACGGCCCGCTTCAACGGCCCGAGCCAGGCCTACGTCGCGGCGGCGACGGCCCTGGGCGCGCAGTACCGGACTTCGCACGAATTATTCGGCCGCCTGATCATATTCGACCGGAGCCTCGCCTTCATACCCGAACGTTCAGGCAGCTGGGGAGCGATCTCGATCCGAGAGCCGTCCGTCGTGGAATATCTTTACGAGATATTCGAGCAGTACTGGATCTGCGCCACCCCTTTCTCGGACGCCGCCCAGGACGGCTTGGAGCGCGTGGCGAAGGAGATGCATCAAACTATCATAGATCTCCTCGCCGCCGGCCTTAAGGACGAGGCAATTGCACGACGTCTGGGAATGTCGCTCCGCACAGCCCGTCGACATATCGCCGACATAATGGATAACCTGGGCGCCGACAGTCGTTTCCAGGCGGGAGTTTTCGCCGTGAAGGCCCAGCTGACTCAACGGACGCCGCCACTCGGTACCGAGCAATCGTCACTTGCGCTCGACGACGCCGTGTTGGAGAGTCACGGCCAGGAGGGCGAGAGCACATCGAACAACGCGTGACAGCAGGCTCGGGAACCCGCCTCCACCCATACTCCGCCGTTCGGAACTCGCTGTCCGTGAATACCGTGGATTCTGTTCGGTTTCAGCACGTCGAACCGTTGAGGCATTTTCCAAAATCTCGTTCACCCTGACTACTTTCGGGTAGCCTACCGAGTCCACTGCACGAAAAGAGGACCGCATGAGGAGACGAGCATGGCCGGAGCACCAGGTCTTCCATCCGATCTGGAGGACTTCCTCGGCGACGTCATCATGTGTTTCGAAACTCATGGCGGTCGCAGCGCCGCGGTGGTCTGGCCCCAGGGTGAAGCCTCGGTCGTGCGGGCTCTGGTGGCCGCCCACGGGCAGGGCGAGTGGGATCAAGAGGGTGTGACGCGCACCGTCGCGCGCAGGCTGGGCGACCTGATCGGACGGCGGACCTGCGCCAGGTACCGCACCATCCATGCCGGGCGCACCGAGAAGAACACGCTCATCGAGTCGGACATCATCTCCTTGATCCTGCGAGGCACAGTGGAGGTGCACCTTTCGCCGGTCGGGCCCGGTTGGCCGGTCACCGTGGGACAACTCCGCTACCGGTTGCTGGTGGGCGAGGTTCTTTACGTTCCGCGGGGATTCGACTGCGCCCTCTCCACACAGCACGCTGTTGCGCTCCTGGTGGAACTGACGGTCGAGAACTGACCGGCCACAGACTTCCGGGCCGGCTCACCGCTCCCCGGCATCACCTCGGACACACCACCACGGCATCAGGAGATGTGCTTGTGACGGGGAGCGGAAGCCGTCGGCCCTCGGTGGCGGAGCACCGGAAGAAATGCCGAGTTCGGCGGCAGGTTCGACACCGCCCCGACCGATGCGTTCCCGGAGTTGCCCGCGATCGCCTGTACGGGGCGGAGATCGGGTTCTTCTGCCGCCCGGTCGACGTCGCCGTCCAGGAGCAGGGCATGCATGAGTAATTGCATACGGTTGCGCGCACCGGTTTTGGCGCGGATGCGCCGGATGTAGGTGTCAACGGTATGCCGGCTGATCTGCATGCGCTGCGCGATCGCATAGTACGTCAATCCGTCGGCCAGATGCACCAGCACCTGTCGTTCCTGCCGGCTGAGCGACGCCGCCACGGCGTCGGCGGTTTCGTCCATTCGCATACTGCCTTCCTGGGCGTGAAGCGATTGCGGCTGTCGCTCGGCAGAAGGTCACGCACATCGCACAGGTCGCGCGCAGAGGCCGAGACCCGAGTGGGCCACCAGAAGCGACTCGCGTGTTCCACGCTCTCCGCAACTGAAATCCTTACAGAGAAACGGCTTGCCGGGTCTCGGCCGCCCCCTCATCAAACTGCCGAACAGCAAGAGGACCGGGCGCATAGTGGAAAAAGCGGACGAAGAGATGCCGCTGCCGACGAAGTGGTGCGTCGCTCCGATGCACATGCTGTACAAGTGTCAACGGTTAAGGAGGCGCATGCGCACACTGCGAGTGAAGAGCGCACAGTTCGTCCTTCAGGACGAAGGGGAGGGTGATCCGGTCCTTCTCGTCTCGGACGGCGGTGTACCGGGCCGGGTCTGGCATCTTCACCAGGTGCCCGCCCTGCTTCGCGCCGGCTTCCGTGTCATCACCTTCGACCGCGATGCGCCGCCGACACCGGAGTCGGCTCCGGGGCCGGGGCCGCGACGCGGCGCCGCTGAACTTTCGGACCTGATCCAGCAGTTGGAACTCGCTCCGTGCCGGGTCGTCGGCGTCTCGCACGGCGCGGAGATGATCCAGGAGCTTCTGCTGACCCGGCCCGAGCTGTTGAGCCATGCCGTTCTGATGGCCACGCGCGGCCGGGACGACCTGTTCTCCGAAAAGATGGCCGATGCGGAGCGGGACCTGCTGGCCCACGGCACCCGTCTGCCTCCGCGGTACGCGGCGTGGCTGCGCGCCGCCCTGAACCTCTCCCCCAGCACCTGGCAGCGCGAGGAGGAAGTGCTCGACTGGCTCGACCTGTTCGAAGCCTCCGAACGCGCCGGCGCGTCGTCCATGCCGACGGCGTCCGACGAGGAGCCGGGAGACCGGCTGCAGGCTCTGGGGCAGGTGAGGGTGCCGACCCTGGTCATGGGCTTCGAACACGACCTGATCGTGCGGCCGCACCTGTGCGCGGAGGTCGGTGCGGCACTCCCGCGCGGGCAGTACGCGCAGATACCGGACTGCGGCCACTACGGGTATCTGGAGCAGCCGGTCAGGGTGAACCAGACCATGCTGACGTTCTTCCGCTCCTGCACCTGAGACCTGAGACCTGAGACCTGAGACCTGAGACCTGAGAATACCCGCCGTCGCCAATGCGCCTCGGCGAGAGCGCACTTCAGCGTCGGCCGGAGCAAGGTGCCTCGGTACGTCCGCCGTGCCCGCGCCCGTGCGCTTAGCGCGCACCAGGCGGGCCGCCACCTGCCGCCGCATGCCGGTGAACCGGAGGCTGCACGGATCCTCCGCTCCGGCCGGCACCCGGACAGCCTGCGGTCGTCCCACCCGCACCTACGGTCACATATGACCGGTATGCGGAACAATGAGCCCCTGTCCTTATGATGCCAAACAGCTTGGTGAAGCCTGCGAAGCCTGGCGCGATAATCCGGTCCGACGACATACTTGAGCCCGACAGGAAGGGTTCTGTAATGGCTCGAATTGTCATGGTCACCGATTGTAAAGATGTCGCCTTCAACGAGCTGCGTGCCGCTGTCTACAAAGAGGCGGATGAGATGGGAAGCTCGATTGCGATCGAGCCGATCGTAGCCGTGGAAGAATTCTCGGAAGTCAATGCGGCCTTCCTGACCCGCCTGGTGGCGGAAGGATATCCGGCGGGGACGGTGATCTACACACTGGTCTCGAAGGGCTCGAACGTGAGACCGTCGCACGACGCCATCTGGGGCGAGACACGCACGGGCCACATCTTCGTCGGTTCCAACTTCGGTTATTTCGGCTGGCTTGCGCGTGACCTCGGCATCAAGCACGTGTACGAGATCCGGGACGTGCCGCAGAAGAATTTTTCCGGGAAGACCTTCATCGCGCCGATCGTGGCGCGGATCGCGGCCGACGACACCTCGGGGCTCACCGCATACCCGTACGAGGAGTCGAAGATCGACGACACGCCTATCGTCGAGGGCACCGTCACGCACGTCGACAACTTCGGCAACGTCAAGGTCATGACGGAGATCGGCGAACTGCCGCACGGCCGAACGCTCGCGCTCGCCTTGAACGGGACCGCGCTGTGCGAGGCGGTTCACATCACGAACCAGATCTATCTTCAGCCCGATCCCGGTAAGGTCGTGGCCTATCGCTCCACCTCCTTCCCGGATATGACCGACATCGGCACGGTGCGCGGAAGCTTCGCCGGAAGCCACGGGATCCGCGTGGGAGATCGTCTGACCTGGACCACCGAGCCGTCGGACAAGGGCTGACCATGGGCGCCATCACCGGCTGGACGGACCCGGCGCGCGATGTGCGCGAGGCCGACGCCACCGTCGCTCAGCTGATCGCATACCTCACCCCCCGCGCGCGGGGCGCCGCCTCGCTGTGGTCGGACCGGGAGGCGATGCTCGCCCATCGCGCCGACCCGACGTCTTCCGAAGGCACCGGACTCGCCGAGTTCCGGGAGGACGACCGCACCATCGCGGTCGCGGTCCTCGACGGCTACCTCCAGAACACCGAGGACCTGGCCGGCGCCCTCGGTGCGGAGCGCGGTGCGGGACCGGCCGACGTGCTGCTGCGCGGATACCTGGCCTGGGGCACTGCCGTGGCGGAGCGTCTCGAGGGCAACTTCGCGTTCGCCGTCTGGGACGCGCGCGCCCGGCGGCTCGTCCTCGGCCGCGACCGCATCGGCATCACGCCGCTGCACTACGCGCGCGCCGACGACGGCACTTTGTTCTCCTCGGACCTCGCCGCGATGGTCGCCCATCCGCTGCTCCGGGCCGAGATGGACGCCGAGGGCCTGTGCGCTGCGATCACGCAGATCCGTCCCCCCGGACGATCGGCCCTGCGCGGAGTGCGGGAGGTCCCGGCCGGCTGCGTCGTCGTGCTCTCCGGAGCGCACGAGGAGGTGCGCCGCTACTGGACGCTGGAGGCCCGCCCCCACGAAGACGATCTCGACGCCACCCTGGCGCGCGTACGGGAACTGGTGGAGGACGCCGTCACCCGTGATCTGCGCGGCATCCACCCGGCGATACTCCTCTCCGGCGGCCTCGATTCAAGCGCGCTGACGGGCTGGGCCACGAGGCTGACCGCCCGGTCGCCACGCACGTTCACCGTGGCCTTCGGCGACGGGGCGGCGGCGGTACCCGACCGTCCCTACTCCCAGGCCGTGGCCCGGATGTGGGACACCGAGCACCGTGAGGTCCTCGTCCGTCCCCAGGAGCTCTCGGACCCGGTCGTGCTGGCCGCGGTGCTGGCGGCGAAGGACTACCCGTGCCCGTTCGGTGACAAGAACATCACCCCCTACCTGTTCAGCAGGCGCGTCGCCGAGCACACCGCGGTGGCGCTCAGCGGTGAGGCGGCCGACACCGTCTTCGGCAGTCTCGGTGGCCGGATCAAGGACGGATACGAGCTGAGCACCTTCCCGTGGGTCGAGAAGGCGTGGAAATGGGGCGCGCGCAGTGGACTCGGCACCGGGCTGTTCGATCCGAAGCTGCTGGCCGAGATCGGCTCGGAGGCCTATCTCGCCCTCAGATTCCGCGAGGCACTCGACGAGGTGCCCTGTCTGCCCAGCGACCCCCAGCTCAACCGCCTGGGACGGCAGTACGACTACCTCACCGTCACCCGCATGCTCGACCAGGCCATCAACCACTCCGAGCGCCTCGCCGCCGCCGCCGGGCTGCAACTGCGCTACCCGTTCAGCGACCACCGGCTCTTCTCCTACCTCTACAACGTGCCCGTCGAGATGAAGTGGTACGACGGGCGGGGCAAGAGCCTGCTGCGTACCCTCGCGCGGGACCTCGTACCGGAATCGGTGCTCTCCCGGCCCAAGGTGCCCTATCCGATTACCTACGCGTCGCGGTACAAGGCCGCGCTGGCGGCACGGCTGCGCGGCCTGCTCGACGACTCGGACGCTCCCGTGCGGCCCTTGCTCGACATCGCCGCGGCGCGCCGGATCGCCGCCGATCCCGACCTGCTCGACCGCGGCGGCTGGTTCGGCCGCGCGGACGTCGAATTCGCCCTGAACCTCGACGCGTGGCTGCGCCGCCTCCGTGTGCACCTGCGCCTGTGAACCGCGACGAGACGAATGGATGCGCGATGTACTCCCTCTTTCGTGACCAAGCGACCAAGCGCGGTACGCACCCCGCCGTCCGCGACGAGCAACGAACCTTGAGCTACGCCGAGCTGGCCGACCGTGCCGAAGCGCTCGCCGCTTCACTGCGCGAGCGCTTCGGCGACGACGACGTGCGGATCGGGCTCTACTGCGGGCGCACGGTCGACCTGGTGACCGCGGTGCTCGGGGTCGCCGCGGCCGGATACACCTATGTGCCGCTCGACCCGGTCTACCCGGAGTCCCGGCTGGACTTCATGGCCCGGGACAGCGGTCTCGCCGCCGTCGTCTCGGACCGTGCCCTGCCTGCGGTGTTGGCCGGGACCGACGTGCTGCGCATCGACGCGTACGACCGGGAGGCCGCGGCGCGGCCGCGGGAGGGGCTTCCGGAGCCGTCCCCGGACTCCACCGCGTACATCATCTACACCTCGGGCTCGACCGGCAGGCCCAAGGGTGTGGCGGTACGCCGCCGGTCGGTCGCGGCGCTGGTCGGCGGCGTGCTGGACGGGTACGACTTCGGCACCGAGGACGTCTGGACGCTCCTGCACTCCTACTGCTTCGACGTCTCCGTCTGGGAGATGTGGGGCGCGCTGGCCAGCGGCGCCACACTGGTGGTGGTGCCCACCGAGGTGGTGCGCTCGCCGCGGGCCACGATCGACCTGCTGACGCGTCACCGCGTGACGGTCATGAGCGTGGTGCCCACGGTGTTCCGCTACCTGGCCGCCCAGGTGCGCGCGTCCGGGCGCTGGCCGAGCACGCTGCGGCGCGTCGTCTTCGGTGGCGAGGCGGTCGACGTGGCCGATGTCAGGATCTGGCGCGAGACCGCCGGAAGCCACTGCGAGTTCATGAACACGTACGGCATCACCGAGATCACCGTCTACGCCAGCACCCGGACCTTCAGCGACGCCGAGCTCGACGCATCCGGGGACGACCGGGCGTTCGCCGCCGAACTGGGCCGCCCGATCCCCGGATGGGAGATCGCGGTGCTCGACGACGAGGGCGTACCCGTCGCGCTCGGGGAGACCGGCGAGATCTGGGTCGCGGGCGTCGGGGTCGCGGTGGGCTATGTCAACCGGCCCGACCTCACTGCGGAACGCTTCCGGATGCTGGAGGTCGGGGACGGGCCGCCCCGCCTGTTCTACCGCAGCGGTGACCTCGCCCTGCGCGCCGCGGAGGAGACGTACCACTTCGTCGGCCGGGCCGACCATCAGGTCAAGATCAACGGCTTCCGCATCGAACCGGGGGAGATCGAGGTGGTGGTGCGGGGCATACCCGGAGTGCTCGACGCCGTCGTCACGGCGGGCAGCAGCCGCCGCGGCGAACCGATGCTCACCACGCACTACACCACCGAGTCCGGACTCACCCCCGAGCGGCTGCGCGAACTCGTCGCGGCCGAGATGCCCGCCCATCTCGTGCCCGGCGCGTTCGTCCGCATGACCGACCTTCCCCGTACCGCGTCGGGCAAGAGCGATCGCAGGGCGCTGAGTGAGGACCTCACCGAAAGCAGGTTCGCATGACCGACGAGACCGAGCGCCTTCCGCTTTCCGTCAACCAGGAGGCGATGTGGGTCGCGTGGCAGCGCGACCCCGAGCAGCGGTCGAACATCATCCCGCTCCCGTTCGAGGTGGATGGGCACCTCGACCTGCCCCGGCTGCGCCGAGCCGTGGAGGCCCTCGCCTCCAGGTATCCGCAGCTGTGCGGACGGGTCGTCACCACCCCGGACGGCCCCGCGCTGGACTGGTCGGACGCTCCCGCGATACCGGTGCGCGAGACCGAACAGGCCGGCAGCCGGGACGAGGCGCTGCGGAGGCTGTGGCAGCAGCCCTTCGACCTGCGCAACGGCCCGCTGCTGCGGATCGACGTCCTGCGCCGCGGTGACTCGCAGACCCTGCTGGTGGCGGCGCACCACCTCGTCAACGACGGCGCGGCCGTGCTGATCATGATGGACGCGCTGCGCGCCGCGTACGGCGAGGGACCGGCCGCTAACGGGACGGCGGCCGATCTCTCGGCGGCGCGCCACCACGCCGAACGCTCCAGGGAACTCGCCGACGGGGACACGGGACAGCCGCACCGCGCCTACTGGCGCGCGATCCTCGGCGACGGCGGCCCCGACTTCGAGCTGCGGCGGAACACCGGGCCGGGCCACTACACGATGCTCGGCGACGACATGCCCCGTGACCTCGAGGCCCGGTTGCGGGCGTGCGCCGAGGAGCACGGCGTCTCCTACGTCACGGTCCTGCTCGCCGGCTACTTCGCGCTGCTGCGCCGGTGCTCCGGCTCCGACGATCTCCTGGCCTTCGTGCCCTTCCACGGCAGGGCGACCCCGGAACTCGCCGATCAGGTGGGCTATTTCGTCAATCCGCTTCCTGTCCGGCACCGGATCCGCGCTTCCGACCGGTACCGCGACCTGCTGACCCGGGTGCGCCTGGAGGTCAAGGACGCCCTGCGGTTCGGCGAGCTGCCGTTGACCAGCATCATGCGCGCTGCCGGGCTCTCCGGCCCGCAGGCCCATGCGCGGACCCACCAGGCGTTGTTCCAGTACTGGCATGCGGGACTGCGCCCTGGCACGGATCTGCAGCATCTGGAGTTCGACGGTGCCGTGCTGCGGCTGCTCGACGTGGAGAGCAACGCCGGGTTCCAGCTCGCCGTCATGGTGCGGGAGGACAACTCCGGCACCCACGTGCTGTGGAAGGATCCGGGGGGCGTCTTCGGGCCCGCCCAGGTGCAGGCCATGGCCTCGGACTACCTGGACGTGCTCGCCGCCATCGCGGACCGTCCTGGCGCGACCGTCGGCGCCCCGATCGCCCCGTCCGCCGCCCCGGCGGCTGAGCTGCGGCCGGAACGGCGGCCGGAAGCCGAGCCCGGTGCCGCCGTTGAGCGGACGGGGATGATCGAGGTCTGGCAGAAGGTGCTGGGCGTGCCCGACATCGACTGGCAGGACTCGTTCTTCGAACTCGGCGGGCATTCGCTGCTGGCGGAGGCACTGGTCGAGGCCGTGGGCGCCCGTTTCGGCGTCGAGGTGTCCCTTCGCACGCTGTTCGACCACCCGCGGCTGTCGGATTTCGCCGAGCAGGTGCTCAGTGCCCCCCGGGGCGAGTCCGCCGGCAGTGGGCCCGAGGCGGGGCCGGCCCCTGCGGAGGACGCCGATGCGCAGTGGCGGCCCTTGCCGCACCGGATGGCCCTGGGACTGAGCCGGGAGCAGCGGCCGGACGGCGTCATCCCCGCGGAGAGCATCATCTGCAAGGTCTTCGAGTTCCCCGGCCTCCGTGTCGATCGGGCCCGGCTGGACCGCGCGGTGCGCTGGGCCGCGGCGGTGAATCCCGCGCTGACGGCCGAGTACCGCATCGACGCGTCGCACGGCCCGCTGTACCGGACCCGTCCGCCCCGTCCCGGGCTGGTGGAACTGGTGCGGTCGGCGTCGGACGACTGGGAGGCGGTACGCCGCACCGCGGACAAGATCGCCGGTGAGGAGATCGTGCGCGACCTGGACGTGCGTGAGGGCCGAGCGCTCCACGTGGCCTGTGTGCACGGGCCCGCAGCCGGCTTCGCGCTCGTGATCAGGGTCGACCACTCGGTGTGCGACGGCCTGTCCTTCAACCGCTTCCTCAACGACGTGAGCGACGCCTACGCGACGGACGACGAACAGGGTTTCCGGACCGGGCACACTCGTCCCGACCTCGCGGAGATCGCCGTCGCGGAACGCCACGTGCTCGAAGGCGCGGGTGCCCAGGCGCTGCGCGCGGCCTGGCGCGCCCGCCTCCCGCGAGGTGTGCCGGAGATGTTCGTCAACGACGCGACACCGTGGTCGCAGTGCCCGCCCCACGGGGGCACCGTCCAGGTCACGCTGCGCGGCGAGGAGTACCGGCAACATCTGGCGGAGGTACGGCAGCACCGGGTGACCGGATTCATGGTCGCCACCACGAAGATCCTGCGCGCCCTGCGGCCCGCCCTGCTCAATGACGAGCTCGCCTTCTTCTGCCCCTTCCCCGGACGTTTCGTGCCGGAGGCCGCGGGCACCGTCGGCAACTTCGTTAACCTGCTGCCGGTGCTGGTCGACTCACCGCGCGGCGCGGACACGCCGAGCACGCTCAAGGCGGTCCGTAACGCGATGCTCTGGACCCTCCAGCATCAGGGGCTGCCCTTCGCCACGGTGCTCGACGAGGTGCGCGAGGTCGACCCGACGGGCGAGCAGTATCCGAAGAAGCGCCGCTCCCTCTTCATCGCGGGCAACGAGCCGAACCACTTCACGCTCGACGGCGCCTCCGCAACCCCGCGGGTGCCCGACCTCACCTCCGCCATGTTCGATCTCAGTGTCTGGGTCACCGACACCGGCTCGGAACTGGCCTGCTCCGCGGTCTACCGCCGCTCGCTGCTGGACCACGAGACGGTGCGCGCGGTGCTCGCCGCGGTCGGTACACCGTTGGAGCCTCTCCCGGCCGACGACCTGTGACCGAGCCGGCCGGGACGCGGGCACCCGCCGGGACGCGGGCACCTGCCGGGCCGCCGGGTTGAGGCCCGGCCCCGTACCGTCGGCGGGCCACGACCCTGGTCGTGGCCCGCCCGCCCCCCGCCACGGCCGGCGTCACAGCGGCGGCGGTCCGGCGGACAAGCGGTTCCGGGCTGTCGCCGTCAGCCGCGGACGGCCGGTGCGCACTCCCAGCAGTCCGACATGCGCCCAGCGGAACGACGCGCGGAGGGCGATGCGGTCCCGCATCCCTTCCGGCACTCCCCCGCCGGCCCGTCGATACGCCCGGAGCAGCGGATCGACCAGCGGCCTGCCCCCGGCGAGATACGGGTCGACGAAGTCCGCGGCAGGATCGTCGAAGGAGGCGTTCGTCCAGTCGAGGATCCCCGTCACCGCGTCGGTGCCGGGCCCGACCAGCGTGTGGGCGGGATGCATGTCTCCGTGTGTCAGTCGCGCGGAGTGCGCCCAGTGCCGGTCGTCGTCCAGCCAGCCGCACCAGTGCGCGTACCACGTCGCCGGAAGCGGGACGGCCGTACGGGCGTCGGCGAGAGTGCGCTCCATCTCCTGGCGGACGTCCGCCAGGTGACGGAAGGGCACCCCCGCCTCGACGGCCGTACGGGCGGCCACCCCGTGCAGGCGGGCGAGAGCCCCGGCGAGCGATACCGCGTACCGCGCACCGGGCGGGCTGTCGCCTGCCCCGGTGTGCCAGTGGTACCGGAGGCTGTTCGGGTCCTCCGCTCCGGCCGGCGCCCCGGGCAGCCTGCGGTACACCACCAGTGAGCGATCGCTGTGTTCCCAGACCGGGACGGCCACCGGCAGGACAGGACGGACCACGGAGAGCACAGCCGCCTCGGCGGCGATCCCGTCGGCGCTCCGGTCCCGGCGAGGCAGCCGGAGTATCCAGTCGGACCCGTCCGGGTCCTGGACCTCCACGACCCAGAAGTCCCAGCCCTCGTCGTTCACGACCGCGGTTCCCGGCTTCAGTCCCAGGCCGCGGGACGCGGCCAACTCCAGCGCGCGGCCCCGGACCTCACTCTCGGCGAGTCCCATACGAGCTCCTTCCGTCCGTTCTCGGTGACAGGCGTGCGGCAGTGGCTGACACCGGTACGAGCAGGAAACCACCGCGGAGAGAACTGCCGGAATTTCCCGGCCGAAGAACGCCGCCGGGCGGAATCCTCGGGCACGCGACGGCAATAGTGCCATGCGGAAGGCGATCGGTCATCACGCGCAAAGGAAGTGAGCGGCGCTCCGTCCGAACGGACTTTCCCGTCGCCGGATCCGAGGCCGGCGCCGCCATCAGGGCAGCTCCAGCGGCTCGACCAGCGACAACGCGGGGCGGCGCCCGTCATGTCACGTACTCACGTTACTTGCGCCGGTCGTGCGGTTACGGATCTAATCAATCCGGTCGACTTGCCCCGGTCCACGCCGATTCCCTCCGGCGAACTTATCACGTGCACGCACACCGGACTTGCGATTCACCCATTCCTGCATTCCTCCAAAGCCTTATACCCCGAGGTTTTCGTTGTGTCGCAGACTCGAATGTATTCCAATTCGGCATTGTCCGAGGAACCACCGGTGCTCGAACAGTGGTACCGGCGCCATCTCGACCGAGCGGAACGGGACATCAGCTCCAGCGGAGTGCTTCCCTACACGTACGCCGAAACGCGTCGGCTGACCGGTCTCGGCGCAACGGACCTGGACGGGATACCGGTGGACGACAGCACCTCGCAGGGCTCGCCCGCACTGCGCCAGGCCATCGCCGACCGCTACCTGCCGGGCCGGGCCGAACGGGTCATGGTCACCCACGGCTCCAGTGAGGCGATCGCCCTCACCCTGGCGACGCTGTTGCGGCAGGGCGATCTCGTGGTGATGCCGGATATGCTCTACCACGCGCTCGTCCACTATCCCCAACTGGCCGGCTGCCGGCTGCGCCCCCTGCCCCTGGACCACTTCACCGCCGCCGGCACCGATCCCGAGGCCATGGACCGGGCGATCCCACCGGACACCCGGGCCGTCATCGTCAACTTCCCGCACAACCCCACCGGCACGACGCTGACCGCGACCGCGTACCGGCGGCTCCTCGACCGGGTGCGGGAGGTGGGGGCGGTTCTGGTCTGGGACGCCGCGACCGCGGAGATGTCCTGGAGCGGCCCGGTCCTGCCGGACCCGGGTCTGGAGCATCCCGACACCATCAGCTACGGCACCTTCTCCAAGGCCTTCGGGCTGCCCGGCCTGCGGGTGGGGTGGTGCACCGCCCCACCCGAGCTGATCGAGCGCAGTTTCGCCCTGCGTGACCGCAGCACCCTCTTCCTGTCTCCGATCGTGGAGGCGATCGCCACAGCGGCCATGCGGTCGGCGGACGCCCTCATCGAGCCGCGGCGCGAACAGGCTCGTACCAACCTCGCCGTACTGGAGCGATGGGTCGCGGAACACGAAGGGCTGGTGGCCTGGAAGCCGCCGCAGGGCGGCGTCTGCTGCCTGCTGGAACTGCCCGGCGTCACGGATTCGGAGCGGTTCTGCCTCGAACTCCTGGACCTGGACGGGACGCTGCTGGTTCCCGGTACCGCGTTCGGCCGCGAAGGCACCGTCCGGCTGGGCTTCGGCGGCGGCGAGAAGGACCTCACCGACGGACTCGCGTCCCTCTCCTCGGTACTGCGGACCGGAGGGGGAGCCCGTCGATGACCGCACCTGATCCCGTCGTCGAGTCCGACGCGCTGCGTGTGCTGTGGCGTGCCGTCGTGGCCCGCCACGGTGGACGTGTCGCCCTCAGCGACGGGCGGCGCACCCTGACCTACCGCCGGCTGGCCGCGGTCGCGAAGCGGATCGCCGGCCGGCTGGCCGCCGCCGGCGCCGCCCCGGGGCGGCAGGTGGTTCTCCGGATGGACGCTCCCGTCGACGCCATCATGTGCATGTTGGGCGTACTGGAGGCGGGGGCGTCCTTCGTCCTGTTGGAGGACGGACTGCCGCAGGCGGCACGGGCGGCACGGATCGACCGCGTCAGCGCGGTGCTGCAGGCCGGGCGCGGACGGTCCGCGGGCGCGGGGCCCCTCCCCTGGGTCGACCTGTCCCCGGACCTGGACGGCGCCGAACCGGACGGTCCTGCGCCCGACAGCGCCGCACCCCCGGGCACGGCGGCGTATGTGATGTTCACCTCCGGATCCACCGGCCGGCCCAAGGCCGTCGAGATCGAACGCGACGCACTGCACGGCTTCTCACTCGCCGCCGCGGACCGGCTCGCCCTCCGCCCCGGGGACCGGTGGCTGCAACTGGCCTCCTTGGGCTTCGACGTGCTCGTCGAGGAGGTCTTCCCGATCCTGACGACCGGGGGCACGGTGATCTGCCGCCCCCGCAGCACGGCGCCGGACCCGCAGGAACTGCACGGCATGCTGAGCGACCTGGATGTCACGGTCGTGGAGCTGTCCACCCAGTACTGGCGCGAGTACGCCCACTGGCTCGACGTCCGGAACGAGACGACGCCACCGGGACTGCGCCGGGTGCTCGTCGGGGGCGAGCGGATGGATCCCGACGACTGGCGCCGCTGGGAACGCCGCGACCACGCCCCTCTGGTGCACGTCTACGGACTGACCGAGTGCACGGTCACATCGACCATGTACGACGGCCGGCTGCCCGCGGACGCCCAGGAGGTCCCCATCGGCACGCCGCTCGCCAACGCCGAGGTCACCGTGCGTGGCCCCGACAGGCTGCCGGTCGCGGCCGGTGAAATCGGTGAGATCCATGTCGGCGGCCCTTCACTGGCGTCGGGCTACCTCGGCGATCCGGAACAGACCGCCCGGCGCTTCGTCACGGATCCCCGTTCGCCGGGGCGGCGCCTGTACGCGACCGGGGACCTCGGCAGGATCCTGCCGGACGGCAACCTGGAGTTCAGGGGCCGCCTGGACGACCAGATCAAGATACGGGGTCACCGGCTGGAGCCCGCGTCGGTGGAACGGCTGCTCACGGCCGATCCCGGGGTGGCCCAGGCCGTGGTCCTCCTCGACGCGAGCACCCGGACCACGTTGTCGGCCTGCCTCGTTCCGGCCGGCCCCGTCGCGGAGGTGACCCGGGGCGGTGCGCTGCCCGTCACCGGGGAGCGGCGCGAGGAACTGCTGGCCGGTCTCGCCGCAGAGCTGCCCGACTGGGCCGTTCCCCACCGGCTGTTCTGGACGGCCGAACTGCCGAAGAACGCACACGGCAAGGTCGACCGCCGTTCCCTCGACGCCCTGCTCGCCACCGCGTCCCGCCCCACCGCCAGGTCCACCGTCCCGGAAACCGGCATCGGCGCGTCCGTCGGGAGGCACCTGGCGGCCGGGGACGAACCGGCACCGCTGGCCGCCGTTCTGCGGCTCTTCCGGGTACTGCTGGACGATCCCGGCGTCGGGCCCGACTCCGACTTCTTCGCCGGTGGCGGGCAGTCGATCCTCGCCATGCGCCTGGTCACCGAACTGCGCACGGTTCTCCCCAGCACCCCCGGGCTGCGGGCGAGCACCGTTTTCGACCATCCCACCCCTCGTCGGCTCGCTCTCTGGCTGGCCGCGGGGACCGGCCGGAGCGGGAGCGCCCCGGACGGTGGTACGTCCGCTCTCACCGACGGCAGCGAAGGACCTACCTGCAATGGACACTGACAAGAGCCACGTCCTGACCCTCACTCCTGACGAAGCGGAGCAGACGGCCGAGCTGACGCTCCGCCTCGCGGAGCGGTACATCGCTGACGACGACCCGGATCTGCTTCTCGACCTGCCTCGGCTCGCCACCGGGCTCCCGGTACGCACCCAGCGCTTCCTGCGTGCTTTCGCGACCGCGGAGCCCACCGGTTTCGGCGTCGTCAGCGGGCACCTCTTCGATCAGGAACGTATCGGCCCCACTCCCGAGGACTGGCGCGAACGGCCGCGCCCCAACACGGAGTTCCCCGAGGAGATCCTCGTACTGCTGTACGCCGGACTGCTCGGAGAACCCTTCGGCTGGACGACCCAGCAGGACGGTCGGCTGGTGCACGACATCTTCCCCGTGCGCAAGCACGAGAACGACCAGCTGGGTCTGGGCAGCAAGGAGACCCTCACCTGGCACACCGAGGACGCCTTCCATCCCTACCGCGGGGACTATCTGGTGCTGGCGTCCCTGCGCAACCCTGACCGTGTCGCCACCACGGTGGGCGAGTACGTCGCCCACGCGCTTCCACCGACGGATCTGGAGGTGCTGTTCGAGGAGCGCTTCCACATCGCGCCCGACGAATCGCATCTGCCCAAGAACAACTCCCGCCCGTCCGACGGGGACACCGAACGCTTCGCCACGCTCGAGAAGCTCATACACGAGCGCAGGCCGGTCGCCGTCCTCTTCGGTCCCCGGCAGGAACCGTACCTGCGGCTGGACCCGTACTTCATGGAGGTTCCCGAGACCGACCCCGAGGCACGGCGGGCGCTGGACAGACTGATCGCCGTCATCGACGCGGGTCTGCGCGAGGTGGCGCTGGAGCAGGGTGACTGCCTGGTGATCAACAATCACCGTGTCGTGCACGGCCGAGTGCCCTTCACCGCCCGCTACGACGGAACGGACCGGTGGCTGAAGCGCATCAACGTCACCCACGACCTACGCAAGTCCCGGGCCATGCGGGCCACCTCGTCCACCCGGCTCATCGGCTGACGACGGCCATGGACGACCTCGGTCCGTTCACGGTGACCACCCTGGACCGGCGGCCGGACCTCGAACCGGCCATCGACCGGCTGGTCACGGGCAACCTGCCCGAGTTCATGAGCTGGGAGTCGCCGGGGAACTGGCGCTGGCACCGGCTCTACGACACCTGCGCCGCCCATCAGTTCTGCGTCCTGGACGAGGAGGGCCGGCTGGTCGCCGTGGCCAACGGGCTTCCGGTCCACTGGGACGGCACGGTGGACGGACTCCCCGAGGGGTCGGACGACGTCCTCGTCTCCGCCTTCTCCGGCACCGGCCACGGCTCCCCCAACACCCTGTGCATGCTGTCGGTCAGCGTGGCGCCGCACCTGCGCGGCACCGGCACGGCGGAACGGCTCCTCACCCTCGCCCGGTCCGCCGCCACCGGGGCGGACTGGCTCGGCCTGCTGATTCCCGTCCGCCCCACCCGCAAGGCGCGCTACCCGCTCGTCCCGATGGCCGCGTACGCGACGTGGCAGCGGGCGGACGGCACGCCGTTCGACCCCTGGCTCGCCACCCACGCCGCACTGGGCGCCGAACTGCTCGCCCCTTGCGACCGGTCCCTGGTCATCCGTCAGCCGATCGCCCGGTGGGAAGCCTTCACCGGGCACCCCCTGCCCGGACCCGGACCTCACCTCGTACCCGGAGCACTGGCACCCCTGGAGGTGCCGGGCGACGGCGAGGGTGTCTACGCGGAGCCCAATTTCTGGGTGTTCCACCCCGCCCGGCCCGATGAGCCGCTCTCCCGCACCCGAACGTAAGGCGCGTCGTTCCTCCCCTCCGGTCCGGCGGACAGCCGGACACCGCCCGCACCATCACACCCGAGGAATCATCCATGCCACCTCTACGTCTGGCCGTGGTCGGCTGCGGAGCCGCCGCGCGTTCCTGCCACCTCACCGCCCTGCCGAAGGTCCCGGACATCCGGCTGACCGCCCTGATCGACCCGGACCCCGAGCAGGCCGGAGCGGCCCTCGACTGGTACCGGGAACAGGGCGGCACCTCCGGGGACGTACGTACGGCCCGGTCCGTGGACGATGTGTCCGACGCCTTCGACGCGGCCGTGGTGGCCGTGCCGCACACCGCGCACGCCACCGTCACCGGGGATCTGCTGGCCCGCGGCAAGCACGTGCTGCTGGAGAAGCCGATGGCCACGAGCGCCCCGGACACCGAAGCCCTCGCCGCCGCCGCGGCCCGGGCTCCGGGCGTACGCCTCCTCATGGCCCATCCTCGCCGCCTCTTCCCCGCCAATGCCTGGGTGCGCGCACTGATCCAGGAGGGCGTACTGGGCACGGTCACACGGGTGCGGTGGACCGAGGGCCACCCCTACAGCTGGGAACCGGTCTCCTGGTCGATGTTCGACCGGCGTCTCGCCGGCGGTGGCGTACTGACCGACACCGCGTCCCATGTGTTCGACATCCTGCTGTGGTGGCTCGGCACGCAGACCGAGGTCGTCGACTACGTCGACGACAGCCTCGGCGGAGTGGAGGCCGACGCGTTCGCCACCCTGCGCATCGGGGGCGTGCGGACCGAGGTGGAGCTGAGCCGCGTGCGCGCCCTCGGCACCAGCTGTGTGATCACCGGCACCGAGGCCGAGGTGAGCATCGGCACGGACTTCCCGGCGGGTGAGTGCACCCTGATCACGGCCTCCGGCGAAGTGCGGCACCGCGGGGACGTACAAGCCCTGCCGCCCGCCCAGGACGAGTGGGACGACCTGTTCGTGGAGCAGCTGCGCAACTTCGCCGCCGTGTGCGCGGACGCGGACGTGGAACCGCACGCCACCGCCGCGGACGGCCTGCGCGTCGCCCGGCTCATCGAGGAGTGCTACACGGGGCCCGCACGGCGCATGCTGTCGCAGCCCTGGCTGACCGGGACGACGGCGGGGAGTGCGGCATGAACGACCTCACGGGACAGCGCGTCGCGGTCACCGGCGCCAGTGGCTTCATCGGCGCGCGAGTCGTGGAACGGCTCGTGCTGGAGACCGGGGGGAAGGTCCGCGCGCTGGTGCGCGGTTTCGGCCGGGTCGCCCGGCTGTCGGTGCTCCCGCAGGAGCGGCTCGGCTTCCGGATCGCCGACCTGGACAGGCCGGAGAGTCTGGAGGAGGCACTGCGGGACTGCGACCTCGTGGTCCACTGCGCCTTCGGGAACCGCGGCGGGGAGGAGCCGCGCTGGCGTACGACCGTGGACGGCACCGCCCATCTGCTCGCCGCCGCCAAGAGGGCGGGAGTGCGACGGCTGGTGCACATCAGCACCGTGGACGTCTACGACACGACCGGCCTGACCCGGTTCGACGAGGACTCCCCCGGGCTCGCCGCGGACCCGGCCGACCGCGAGTACGAGCAGCAGAAGGCCGCTGCCGAGCGGCTGGTGCTGGCGGCGCACGGCGACGGTCCCGCGATGACCGTCCTGCAGCCCGGCGTGGTCTACGGCCCCTGGGGCGGACAGTGGACGACGGCCCAGCTCACGCGTCCCGCGGCCGAGTTCGAGGCCCTTCCGGCCGCCGGCGCTCCGGGCGTCTGCAACGCGGTGTACGTGGACGACGTGGCCGACGCCGCCGTCGCCGCGCTCACGGCCCCCCGTGTGGCGGGGGAACGTTTCCTTCTCAACGGGCCCGGCACGGTGGGCTGGGGCGACTTCTTCGACCGTGTACGCGACCTGCGCGGACTGCCCGCCCCCGCGGGCGCGCCGTCCGCCGGCGTCGTTCCGGACTGGGAGCTGGCGCTGTACTCCGGTCGGGCACATGCCGACGCGGCGCGCGCCGCCACGGCGCTGGGGGCACCTCGCGTCACCTTCCAGGACGGCATGGACCTGACGGCCCGCTGGGCCCGCTGGGCCGGGTACGCCGCCGGAGCGGACGGGGCCGGCCGGTGAACCGGGTCCTGGTGATCGCCCCCCATCCGGACGACGAGGTCATCGGGTGCGGTGGCTCCATTGCCAAGCTGGCGCAGTCCGGCGCGGAGGTCACCGTGGTCATCGTGATCCGCCGGGAACGGGGTTCCCGGGACCACGCCGTCACCGACGAGGAGTTCGCGACCGAGACGGCCGACGCGTGCCGGGTGCTGGGGGTGAAGCGGTACATCACCCTGGAGGAGCCGTCCCGTGACTTCGCCGTGGACCGCCGTCTGCACCTTGCCGTGGTGCGGCTGCTGCGCGAGGTGCGCCCGGACCGTGTGTACGTGCCGCACCGTGACGACGGCGACGCGGAGCACCAGGCGGTCCACCGGCTGGCCCTCGAAGCGCTCTGGATGGCGCAGTCCGACTTCTTCGAGGAGGCAGGGCCGCCCGCTCCGCCGCCGTCCCTGGTGCTCGGCTACGAGATCTGGGCCCCGCTGGCGCAGGCCCAGTACACCGAGGACGTCACCGCGCAGATCGATCTGAAGGTGGAGGCCATGCAGTGCTACCGCTCCCAGCTGCGGCACGCGGCCTGGGACGAGGCGGTGCGCGGGCTGGCCTCCTACCGGGCCGTCACGAGCACCGGCCGGGGGCACAGCGAGGCTTTCGAGGTGATCCGGGTGTCCGGCTCCCCGGTCTGAGCCGGGGGCCGGACACCCGGTCCGCTCAGTCCGCTCAGTCCGCCGACGGCAGCAGCTCCGCGACCGCGGTGTCCGGAGAGCTCAGGAGCCTGTGCACCAAGGAGGTGAAGACATGAGCCAGTTCCCGTACCTCTTCCTCGCCGAAGACGTCCGCGGGGAACAGCACGCTGCAGTCCACGCTCTTGTCGTCGACCGAGGCGAACAGCTCCAGGCTCTCTATCTGCTGGAGCCGGCCGGGGACCTCGGTCGGCTCCACCGCCAGGCCCGCGGCCCGGCGGCTGCCTCCGCTCCAGCCGCCGGGCGCCGCGTCGAAGAACGTGCAGGGGCTCTCCAGCAGCCTGCCGAGCATGTGCGGGGCGAGAGCGGAGGTCACCTCGGGCGCCGGGACCTGCCCCAGCCGCTGGGTCTCCAGGACGGCCGAACGGACCTGGCGCGTCAGCTGACGGAACGACACCGAGGTGTCCAGCTGCACCCGCACGGTGGCGTAGGTGGAGAGCAGGCACACGAGGTCCAGCAGGTGCTCCTGGGTGCGGCGGGTCACCGGGATGAGCGCCGTGAGGTCGGCGCGGCCGTTGCGGGCGTGCAGCGCGCACAGGTACGAGGAGAACAGCACGATGAACGGAGTGGTCCGGGCCGACCGGCAGTACTCCGTGAGCAGCTGGAACGTCTCCGCCGGCAGCGAGAGGTCGAAGGTGCCGACCTCGTAGCGGTCGTTGGTCTCGCGCCGCATCTTCGGCAGGGAGACGGGGGCGTTGGTCCCGATCCCGTCGAGCAGTTCGGCGAAGCGTGCGATCAGCTGCCTGGGCTCGGGGTCGCGGCCGAGCCACTCGGCCTCCCAGCGTACGAAGTCGGAGTAGGTGAAGGGCTGTTCGGGCAGCTTCGCCTCCCGGCCCTCGACCTCCGCGGCGTACAGCTCCCACAGCTCGTTCACGAGGATCTCGAACGACTGGCCGTCCAGCACGAGATGGTCGGCGGCGACGCCGAGCAGGTGGTCCTCGTCCCCGAGCCGGTACACGACGGCGCTGAACAGCAGCCCGCCGTCGAGGTCGCGGTTGCGGCCGAGGTAGACACCGGCCCGGCGCAGGGCCTCGTCCAGCCGCTCCGTCCCGGGCAGGTCCCGCAGGTCCTCCTCGTCCGGTACGAAGGGGCGGGCGGGCCGGATCTCCTGCCGACCGGCTTTGCCGCGCTGCGGGACGGCCACGCGCAGTGCCTCGTGGCGGGCGACGAGCGCGGTCAGCGCCGAGCGCAGCGCGTCGGTCCGCAGCGGTCCGGTGAGCCGGAACCCCCTGCCGATCATGCGGACCTCGACACCCAGACCACGCTCCTCGACCCATTCCTGGATCGTCAGGCGGTCCACCTGGTCGGAAAGCAGCGGAAGCCCTTCGAAAGGACCCTCCTCGTTCACGGCGCGCATGTGAATTCTCCCTCCGGGGAAAAGAATGGAACGGCGAATGCGAAGGCATCCGGGACGAGAACCGAGACTACTGAATGGAATACCGTCCATGCAATACGGCACTCGCACTGATTTCTTCGGCGATTACGCCGACATATACGCCAAGGCGCCTTACAATGATTTCACCGAGGAGGTGGCGAAAAGCCTTCCCGAACTGCTTTCCTTCTACGGCGCGGACACCCGGTCGTTCCTGGACCTCGGCTGCGGCACCGGCACCCTGCTGATCGCCCTGACCGGCCGGTTCGGCCGACTGGCGGGGGTGGACCAGTCGGCGGACATGCTGCGGCACGCCGAGGCCGCCGCGCTGCGGGCCGGTACCCGCATCGACTTCACCCGGTCCGACCTGCGCGAGTTCCGCTCCGAGCAGTCCCACTCACTGGTGACCTGTACCTACAACACCCTCAACTACCTGACCGATCCGGGTGATCTGCGCCGGGCCGCCGAGACGCTGCGGGCCGCCACCGAGGCCGACGGCCTGGTGGTGCTGGACGCCCACCCCACCCGGTTCGTCGAACGCGCCTGGGCGGGAAGGGTGTTCGTGGAACAGAACACCCCTGACCGCCTGGAGGTCTGGGAGAACCCCTACGACGCCGGATCGGGCAGGGTGGACACCACGGTCACCGTCGTGAGCCGTACCGCGGACGGCCGCTTCGAGCGGGTGCACGAGGTGCATCCGCAGCGTGGACACGATCCGGAGGAAGTGACCGACGCCCTGGTCGAGGCCGGTTTCACGACCGTGGACACCTACGCGGGGCTCGACCGGAGCCCCGTGGAGGAAAACACCCCACGCGTCTGGTACGTGGCCCGGTGACCGAGACCCTCGTCATCTGCGGAATCGGTTCCGGAATGGACAGGTCACTCGCCCGGATAAAGGACATGGGGGTACGCACGGTAGTCGTGGCGGAACGGTTGGGCGAGTCCGCCGAAAAGGCGGTGGATATGTTTGTGCGAGCCGATCCGGATCGCTATGAGGACGTGATTTCCGCAATTACGCGGGACCGGCCGGGCGATATCTCCGGAGTCATGTCCCTCGGATATGACAATCCCCCCGTCGTGGCACGCCTGACCGCCGCGCTGGGGTGCCCGGGGGTGCCCGTCGACGTGGCCGACATGTGCACGCTCAAACACCGCAGGATCGCGGCCCTGCGCGATGCCGGTCTCGAGGTGCCGCGCTTCGCCGTCGCCTCCGACGTGTCCGGCGCGCTGGCCGGACTGGAGTCCGTCGGGCTGCCCGCGGTGGTCAAGCCGAGCGATCGCACCGGCTCCGTCGGGGTGGCCAAGCTGGACACGTGGGACACCGCGCGGCCCGTCCTCGAACGGGCTCTCGCCCTCAGCCCGACAGGACATGTGGTGGTGGAGGAGTACCTGTCCGGGACCGAGCACACGGTGGCCGGTTTCGCCGTGGACGGCGCGTTGCGGGTCACGGGGTTCGCCGATCGCGAGTACGGCGAGAAGGAGCGGTTCTTCCCCCACTTCTTCGAAGGCGGAGACACCCTTCCCACCCTGCTGGACGCCGACCAGCAGGCCGAGGTCGTACGGACGGTACAGCGGGGCGTGGAAGCCCTGGAGCTGACGACGGCCGTCGTCAACACGGACATCCTGCGTACCGCGGAGGGACGTGTGTTCCTGCTGGAGATCACCTGCCGGCTGACCGGGGCGAGGATCGCCACCGAGGTCATGCCGCTGGCCACCGGCGTGGACCCGCTGCCCAACGCGGTGCGCCTCGCGCTCGGCCGGCCGTTCGCACCGGAGGAGCTGCGGCCGACCCGTGACGACGCCGTGGTCCAGCGGTTCCTGCCGGCCGACGGCGGCAAGGTCGCGTGGATCGGCGGACTGGACGACCTGGCCGCGACACCCGGCGTCTACGACCTCTTCTGGGGCACGGACCTCGGCCCCGGCACGGTGCTGCCGCGCTACCGCGGCGGAAACGACGTACTGGCCGGGGTGATCGCACGCGGCGACGACGTGGCGGCGGCGGAGCTCCTGGCCGACCGGGTGCTGTCCGCGCTGCCGCTGCGGCTCACGCACTGACCCGAGTGGCGCACCCCGGCGCCGCGACCCATCGACCGACGGAGGACGCTGATGACGACAGCCTATGAGAACTGGGCCGACACCTACGAGTTGTTCGAAGGCACCATGTCCGAGGACACCTGGCGCCAGGGCATCGGGGCCGAACTGATCAAGCTGGCCCACGGCCCCGTCCGTATCCTCGACCTCGGCGCCGGGACGGGGATGGGGACACGGGTACTGGCCGAACTCGTCCCGCGGGGCGAGGTGGTGTCGCTGGACCGGTCGGCGGCCATGCTGGAGCACGGCGGCATTCCGCCGGAGCGGCGCATCGTCGGTGACATGGCGGACTTCACCACCGACCCGGACTCCTTCGACTTCGTGGTCTCGGGGTTCGACGCCCTGAACTACCTGCCCCTGGCGGACCTGGCCGGGTGCCTGGCCGGCGCCGCCGCGGCGCTGCGTCAGGGCGGCCACTTGGTGTTCGACTACTCCTCCCGCAAGGTCCTCCAGGAGGACTGGCGGGACCTGGAGCACGAGGAGAGCCGCAACGGCGTACGGCTGCACCGCCGGCACCGCTGGGATCCGGCGCTGCGGCGCAGCCGGTCGGTGCTGACCCTGTTCGACGCCGAGCGGATGTTGTGGCGGGAGACGCATCTCCAGTACGTGGTGGATCCGTTCACGATGGAAGAGATCGGCCGGGCCGCGGGGCTGAGCACGGTGCGGGTGCGGGACATCGACGGCGAGGGCTTCACGCCGGGCCACACCACCCATGTCTACGTCCTGCGCAAAGAAGGGCCGCACAGCCGTCCAAACGCCGGGGGGCGGGCATGAGCACGGAGGCGACCGACCGGGCGTTGCGGCAGACCAGCATCGTCATCGCCCTGCGCGACGACGTACGGATCCTGCAGTGCATCGAGTCGGTGGACGAGGACGTGGAGATCGTACTGGCCCTCAACGGCGCCACCGACGAGATCCGCCGTCTGCTCGACGAGCACCCCGGGCCGCTGACCGTCACCGAGATCCCGGACGCGGGCAATCTGGGGGCGGCCTACAACGCGGGCGCCGAGGCGGCCCGGGGCCGCTATCTGCTGCTGATGGACTCGGACTGCACCTTCGCCCCCGGGGTCCTGCGCATGATGGCGGAAGCGGTCGTCACCGATCCCGTCGTCAAGGGGCAGGTCGTGTACGGCGAGACCGGAAGCCTGCTGAGCCGGCTGACGGCCCGGGTCCGGGAGTACGACGAGGGCGAGTACGTCAGTGCCCTGTCCCCGCCCCTCATCTACGACCGGGCGATCGTCGAGCACATCGGCGGCTACCACTTCGATCCGCTGATCCACTGGTGCGAGGACCGCGAGTTCGACTTCCGGCTGCAGCTCGCGGGCATCCCGGTCCGCCATGTGCCGGAGGCCCGCATCTTCCATGACGCCCAGCACGGCCTGCAGAACATGCGCAGTTATTTCCGTTACGGCGTCGGGGAGGGCATAGCCCAGGAGACCGGTGTCTTCACCACCCCGGCCGTGCCCGTGCTGTGGCGCTTCTTCGAGGCGTCACGCACCCTGGTGGGCTGTGCGCGGCACAAGGGGGCCGGCGCCGCCGCCTACTACGCGTTGCTCAAAGCCGCCTTCCACACCGGCACGCTCTGGCATCTGCTGCGTGACCCCTACCGGGTGCGCTCCCGGTATCCGGCCACCGCCGCGCGCGCCCGCATGCTGGGCGCGATCCCCCAGCACTGCACCGAGCTGACCCCCGCCCAGCGTGAACGGCTCCGCCGGGCGCACCGGGAGGCGGGCCGGGTGATCGTCCCGCTGGACGACACGTTCGCGCGCCGCCCGGAGACCGAACCGGAGCCCGGAGCTCCCCGTCAGGCGGCACCGTGAGCGCGCGACAGGTCCCCGGAGACCGGGAGCACCAGTCGGGACGGGTGGTCCGGCCCGTGGTGGACCCGGTTGACCGCGGTGACCACGGGCGCGTCGGCCAGGGTCAAGGGGGTGCCGCCCGTGTTCGGATTGGGATCGAAGCGCGGGAAGTTGCTGCTCGACACCTCCAGCCTCATCCGGTGTCCCGGACGGAAGACGTGCACGAGGGTTCCCACCTCGATCCTCAACCGGTGGACGGTGCCCGGGGCCGGCGGGCCGGCGCCATTGAGGCGGGCCCGGTGTCCGACCCGCACGATGCCGTCGCACAGCAGTTCCGCACGGCCGTCCGGGAACACGTCCACGAGCTTGGCGGTGAAGTCGGTGTCGGGCGCCGAGGAGGAGACGTACAGGTCCGCTTCGACCGGTCCGGTCACGGTGACGAGTTCGCGCAGGTGTGGTCCGGTGTAGCAGAGCACGTCCGGACGCTCCTCGACGGGGCGCTGGTCGAGGGGACCGCAGTCGGCCCCGACGAACATGCCCGTCATGAGGGTGGCCCCGCCGCCGGTCGGGACGGGGTCGCGGGGGTCGTACCGGTAGACGTCGGCGTCCGGCCGCCGGGCCGGCTCGGGGTCCAGCACGCCCGTACCGTGCCTGGTCCGGGCGTCGCCCGTGCTGCCGAGGTACAGGGAGACGGGCTCACTCGCTCCACCGGGGAGGTCTGCGGTGCCGAGCCAGTGGTCCGTGCCGCCGGCGAACACCCGCACGGCTGGATCCTCGCGCGGGTGCAGTCCCTTGAGGTGCCGGTCGAAGTGGCGCAGGTGGACCGCGGTCAGATCCACCTGCGCCTCGTCGGCGGCCGTTCCGTAACGGCGTTGGGGAAAGATCCCGCCGGTCACGCAGTGGGACCACGGCCCGATCACGAGCCGGTCCTCGCTCCGTGGCGCGGGGGGCCGCAGGGTTCCCGGCAGGAAGATGTCGTACCAGCCGCCGATGACCAGAGCAGGAGGTCGCCCTGCGTCCGGAACGGCGGTGATGCGCTGCCAGTAGGCGCCGGGGTCCGGGTGTTCCAGCCATGCGCGGTAGTAGGGGGCGAGGCGGTCCAGCAAGGGCAGTACGCGCCAGGGCCGGCGGTACAGCCCGTCGATGCCGTCGAGGGCCCGCGTCACCGCCCGGGCGTCTGCGTGCGAGCCCCCGAGGCGTTCGACCTGACCGTGCAGCAGGTCCGCCAGCACCCAGTGCAGGCAGAAGCCGAGCTGGAACGCTCCGCCCAGGTAGGTCCAGCCGTCGTAGGGGTCGGCCGCGGCGACGTGCGGCGCGATGGCGCGCAGGGCAGGCGGCCCGGCAGCGGCGGCGTGCCACTGGGCGGCTCCTTCGTAGGACCGTCCGAGCATCCCCACCGCGCCGTCGCACCAGGGTTGTCGCGCGAGCCAGTCGACGGTGTCCCGGCCGTCCCTCCCCTCGTCGGCGAAGGGCCGGAAGGTGCCTTCGGAGGCGTGACGGCCCCGGACGTCCTGCACCACCAGGGCGTACCCGGCGGCGACCAGCCGCGACCAGTCGAGGGACCTGCCGCCGGCCGAGGTGCTCTTGTCGTAGGGGGTGCGCTGCAGAAGGGCCGGCAGCGCCCGGGGGGTGTCCGGACGGTACAGGTCCGCCCGCAGGACGACTCCGTCCCGCATGGGGACGCGGACGTCCCGGTCGATGACGACTCTCACGGTATTCGCCTCTCAGTCGGCGGACCGGGCATAGGTGGGATAGCGCAGGATGTCGCAACCGAATCCGAGCTTGAACCGATTGATTCCCGCCGCACCCGCCTCGGCTTCCCCGACGGATATTCCACTCACATCGAAATGTGGCAGCCCGTGCCGTGCCGCCCACTTGATCGTCTCGAAGTGCACATAGTTCATCGCGCCATCGACACGGTGTTCCGGATGCGTGGCAACGAAGCGCGCTTCAAGCGATGTCCGGTTCTCGAAACAGATGGAACCGGCCGCCACCCGTCCTTCGGAAAGAGCGACGAAAAGATGCACGGAAGGATGCTCGAGAAGATCGCGCAGCAACTCCAGCGGTGCGAGGTCGGGTGAGCCGGCCCGGATCATCGCCGGCCGGTAGAAGTCGTAGAACTCGTCGAGGAGGAGAGCGTCGGAGGCGAAACCCAGACCGCTGCGCGACGCACGCCGGACCCGGCTGCGGGTGCTCGCCCGCATCCTGGCGAGGATCTCCTCGTCGCTCCCCCCGGTGGCCACCAGACCGGTGACGTAGTCGGGGGCGGGCCGGTAGCCGTAAGCGGCGAGCACCTCGGGGAAGTCCCACTCAGGCAGCAGGACCAGGGTGGTCGGGCCGAGCGGCTCCGTCGCGGCGAGCAGGGCGGCGAGCAGTTCGGGGGCCGGGGTGCCGGCCGGGCCCTTCCACAGGAACCATCCCGCCTCCCCCGCATCCTCCAGGAGGGCCGTGGCCCACGGTCCGCCGTCCCGGCTCACCCGGAGCAGCCGGACCGGGTCCCCGCGGCGCAGGAGCAGCCGGAAACGGCCTGCGCTCTGGTGGAAGTCGTCCGCCGGGAATTCTTCGTCGTCGGGGAGTTCGACAGTGTCTTCCGGGTGCGTGATCAGACGAAGCACGATGTGCCCTTTCTTCTGGTCTCCTGCACGGAATTCGGACCGTTCAGCAAGTATCGAGACATGCAGAAAAAACGAGCTGCGTTCGGAAAAGAGAGGACCGACCGATGGAGGAATGACCTCAAGGACATCGCCGGAGAAGAGAATTCGGCTGCACGCCTATGCCGAGGCGTGGCATCGCTGATAATTTCTAGCGCACTGTTCGCCGTCCGTCAATTACCGGCCCTCGGGCCATTCGGAGGGAACCACTCATCATGCGAATTCTCGGTGTCAACGGCTGGCCGGGCGCCAGTCACGACGGGTCCGCCTGTCTGCTCGTCGACGGGGAGGTGGTGGCGTTCGCCGAGGAGGAACGCTTCACCCGCCACAAGCACGGCTACGGCGAGGCGCCTCTGCACGCCGCCTCGTTCTGCCTCCGGGAGGGCGGTCTGGCCCTGGAGGACATCGACGTCGTCGCCCACGGATGGGACATGCCGTCGCTGCTGACCCGGCGGGGCCTGGACTGGTTCGCCGACTCCGCGCAGGCCCTGGACTTCCTGTTCCCGCGAAGCCTGTTCCCGCGCCGGCGCGACCCGGAACTCGTCTTCGTGCCCCACCACACGGCCCACGCGGCGAGTGCGTACTACTTCTCCGGCCGCCGGGAGGGGGCCGTACTGGTGCTGGACGGCCAGGGGGAATGCGAGAGCGCGACACTCGCCAAGGCGGTCGGCGGCGAGCTCGAGGTCCTGGAGTCGGTCCCGCCGGGCTGGTCGCTGGGCTACTTCTACTCGGCGGTGTGCGAGTACGCCGGACTCGGCGCCGACGCCGCGGGCAAGGCGATGGGGCTGGCCCCCTACGGCACCCCCGGGGACGTCACGTTCGGCGGCGGCCTCAGCTTCCTCGACGACGGCTACGCCGTCGGTACGGTGCCACGTGACCTGCTGTCCACCGGGCGGACCGACGAGGAGACCGACACCCTGCGGCTCTGGCTGGCGCACCTGGAGAAGACCGGCGAGCTGGGGCCGAACCGGACGGTGAAGGTGTACGACCGCGAGAGCGGCCGGTTCGTACGGCGCACCGAGCGCGACCCCTACGAGTACCGGGATCTCGCCGCCACCGCGCAGGAGGCGCTGGAGCGGTCGGTGATCGCGATGGCGCGCAGGCTGCTGCGCGAGACCGGGCAGGACACCCTGCTGGTCGCCGGCGGGGTCGGGTTCAACGCGACCCTGAACGGAAAGCTGGCCCGGTTGCCGGAGGTGCGCGACCTGTTCGTGCAGCCTCTCGCCGGGGACCAGGGGGTGAGCCTCGGCGCGGCCGGGTGGGTGGCGGCCCGGCACGGGGAGAGTGTCCGGCCGATGACCGGCTCCATCGCCTGGGGGAAAGGCTGGGATCCTGACGCCCTGCGCCGGGTGCTGCACAAGCAGGGCGTCCGGTACACCGAGCCCGACGACATCGCGGACACGGTGGCCGGGTTACTGGCCGAGGGTGCGGTGGTGGGCTGGCACCAGGGCCGCGGAGAGGGAGGGCCGCGGGCGTTGGGACACCGCAGCATCGTCACGGCTCCCTTCCCCGGGGCCAAACGGGATCGCATCAACCTCACGGTCAAGGACCGCGAGTGGTGGCGGCCGTTCGCTCCGAGCATGCGGCTGGAAGAGGCCGGCACCCTGCTCGGTGACGCGGAACCGCTGCCCTACATGATCGTCACCACACCGGTACCGGAGGCAGGGCGGGCGGCGATGCCCGCGGTGATCCATGTCGACGGCACCACCCGTCCGCAGACGGTGCGCGCCGAGGACGACCCGCTGTATCACCGGCTGCTGGGCCGCGTGGGCGAGCACACCGGGCACGGGGTGGTCCTCAACACCTCGTTCAACGGCCGCGACGAACCGGTGGTGTGGACCCCTGGTGACGCGCTGGCCACCTTCGCCCGTACTCCTCTCGACGCCCTGGCCCTGGGGCCGTTCCTTCTCAACCGGGCCGACTCACCAGCGAGTTGAGCATCCACCTGTTAACTTCCTCTCATGCCCCCTTAGGTCGACATGCCGCATCTGCCGCCATCCGGTTCCTTTCGCGTGGGCCTCGTGTACCTGTACACCGGCCTGACCGAACTCCTCCCCCTCAACGCCGTCTACGCCCTGCTGATCGCCTCGCACGGGGTCTCGACCTCGGAACTCTCCGTTCTGTTCGCCCTGTGGACGGTGACCACCCTCCTCTGCGAGATCCCCTCCGGAGCGGTGGCCGACCGCTTCCCCCGCCATCTGGTCCTGGCTGCGGCGGCGCTCGCACAGGGCACGGGATTCATCCTGTGGACCGCACTGCCCTCACTGGGTTCGTTCGCCGCGGGGTTCGTCCTGTGGGGCCTCGCCACCGCTCTCACCTCCGGGACCCTGCAGTCCCTGCTGTACGACGGGTTGGCCGACGACGGCAGATCCGAGCAGTACGCGCAGGTCAGCAGCCGTTTGGCCGCCGTCCAGGCCTGCTCGATCGCCGTCGGTTCGCTGGTCGCCTCACCCGTGGTGCTGTGGGGCGGCTACAGTGCCGCCGGCTGGGTTTCGGTGCTGCTCACCCTGCTCGCGGTCCCCACCGCGCTGGGCATGGGCCGCGGGCGGCGCCGCGCCCCCGCCACGGATGACACCGGCACCGGCACCGACGGTCTCGCGGCACAAGGCTGGCTGTCCCTGCTGCGCGCCGGGCTGGCCGAGGCGCGCCACACACCCCAGGTGCGTTCGTCCCTGCTGCTGGTCTCGGTCCTGGCCGGAATCGGTGTCGTGGACGAGTACCTTCCGGTGCTCGCTCTGGAAGGGGGCGCTCCGCCGGCCACCATCCCGCTGCTCCTGCTGCTTCCCTGGGCCGCGATGGCCGTTGGCGGCCTCATGGGGTGGCGGCTGGCGAAGGCGGGGAACGGCGTCCTGGCGGGACTGCTTCTCGCCGGCGGCTCGGCCCTGGCCCTCGGCGCGCTCAGCCACCATCCCGGCGGGTTCCTCGGCATCGCCGCCTTCTACTGGATACTGCGCATGCTCCAGGTCGTCATGGGCGCTCGGCTGCAGCACGCCATCACCGGCCCGGCCCGGGCCACGGTCAGCTCGGTCGCCGGACTGGGCGCGCAGACGGTGTCGCTCATGATCTTCCTCGGTTCCGCCCTCGGCGCCCGGTGGGCCTCCGCCTCCGTGCTGGTCGCCGCCACGGCCGTCCCGGTCTTCCTGACCGCGATGCTGCTCCTCCTGCCCCGGTACGGCCGTCCCCCGCACGTCGCACCGAGCGCGACGGAGAGCCCGGACGGCGTCCCGCCCGTTTCCGGACCCGCGCTCCAGGCCGACCCCCGTGAGAACCGATCGGCACCCGTGAAGGAGAGCGACGCATGACAGGCAAGACGGTCACCGCCGTCGTGGAGAGTCTGGCCCATGACGTACGGCAGGCCCTCGGTCTCGGTCCGCAGGAACCACTGGACGTCTCGTTCACGACCCTGGGCGGCAGTTCCATGGACGCCGCGCGGCTCACCGTCCGCCTGCGCCGCGCCCGGGGACTGACCATCGGCGCCCACGAACTGCTCAACGCCCCCGACGTACGGCGGCTGCTGGACGAGCTCGCCGTCCGCCCCCGCGCCGAGCCCGCGCAGCACCCGGCCGACGCCGCGAGGACCGGTCGGGCACCGCTCACCTGGCAGCAGCGGACGGTCTGGTACCGGTCCGTCCTGGAACCCGGCTCCTCCCGGCACGTCTTCCACGCCTTGTTCCATTTCGCCGAGGTGCCCCGCCCGTCCGCCCTGCGCGCGGAACTGCTCCGGCTGCTGCGCCGTCACCCCGTACTGCGCACCCGGATCGTCTTCGACGACGGCGCCCCCCGGCAGCTGGTGCCGGCCGCCGACGTCGCCGACTCCGAGGCCGACCTGACCGTGGTGGACCTGCCGGGCGAAACCGTCTCCCCGGAGGAACTGGTCCGGCTCAGTGGCGCCGACCGTCCTTTCGACCTCGCCACGGGTCCGTTCCTGCGCTGGGTACTGGTACGGCTGCCGGGCGGCCGGGCCGTGCTCGTGCACACCGAGCACCGTCTGGTCCACGACGGCACGTCCTTCGTCGCCTTGCTGGACGGCCTGTCCGACGGCGGCACCGACCCGGACCTGCGCTACTTCTCCTACGCCGCGTCCCAGTCGCCCACGGACCCGGCCGAGGTCCGCAAGGCCGCCGAGCGGGCCGCACGGATCACCCGTCCGATCCTGGACACGCGAACCCCCGGGACCGTCCAGGACACCTTCCTGCGCCTGCCTGTGCCTGCCGCTCTCCTGCGAGCGGTCAGGGACGCCTCACGGTACGCGTCGGTGTCCCTGTTCACGGCTCTGTTCACGGCTTTCTCGCAGGCACTGACACGGTACGAGGGCGTGAACGGCATCGTCCTGGGCAGCGCCGTGGAGAATCGCCCGCCGGGCCACGAGGACACCGTCGGAAGGTTCGTCTCCACCGTCCCGGTCGTGGTCGAGCGCCGCCCGGGCGAACTGCCCGAAGCCACCCTGCGCCGCACCAGCAGGGCCCTGCGCGAGGCGATGGACCGCTCGGCGGTCCCCCTGCCGGACATCGTCGAGGCCGTCGGGGGCGTCGCCGGACGCGGTGACGGGGCCGTGGTGCGGGCCGCCTTCAGCATGCACCAGCAGGTCGAGCGCGAGGTCCGGCTGGGCGGTGCCACCGCCCGGATCCAGCTCGGCGTGTTCAACGGGGCCGCCGAGTTCCCGGTCAACGTGGTGGCCGTCGCCTCGGGGACGGGCGACGACACCCGGATCGAACTGCTGATGGAGGCCCAGAGCGGTGCGGCCGGCCGGGACGACCTGTGGGCCCTGTGGACCCACACCCTGGAATGGCTGCGCACCTGGGTCCAGCTCCTGCCCGAGAAGCGAACCCCACCGGTGACCGGGCTGGTCCGGCGGGTGAGGGCCCGGGCCGCGGCCGACCCGGACGCGGTGGCTCTCGACGACGGCACACGGCAGGTGACGTACGGGCGACTGGCAGCTCTCGGGGAATCGGTCCGGACCGTCGTGGGCCGGCCGGGACAGGTGGTGGGTGTCCTGGGTCCGACGTCCCCGGACTTCTTCGCCTGTGCCTACGCCGTCCTGCACGCCGGCGGGACCTACCTTCCGCTGGAGGCCGGACAGCCCGCCGCGCGGCTCGCCTCGATGGCGGACCGGGCGCACTGCGACACGATCGTCCGGATCCCTGGTGTGCCGGACACGCTCGCCGACGCCCTCAGCGGACCGGACAGCCCGTCACGGCGGCAGGTGGACTGGGCGGAACTGTCGGCCGAACGGCATCCCGGGCCCGTCCGGGACGGCACCGGCCACACCCCGGAGAGCGTCGCGCCCGCCTACGTGATGTTCACCTCCGGAAGCACCGGCGAACCCAAGGGCGTCATGGTTCCGCGGTCCGCTCTGGACCGGCTCGCCGACTGGGCCGTACGCGAACTGCGCCTGGGTCCGGCCACTGTCGTCGGCCAGCTCGCGAACGCCGCGTCCGGTGCCTCCGCCTTCGAGGTGTGGTCCGCCCTGTACGCCGGCGCCCGGCTCCGCTTCGCCCCCACCGGGATCCGGGCCGATCCGCGGGGCCTGGCGGCCTGGCTCGCCGCGGCCGGCGTCGAGTACACCTTCGCGCCCACGCCGATCGCCGAACTCCTCGCGCGGGTACCGAAGCCGCTCGGCAGTCGGCTGGACCGTATCTCCACCGGCGGGGACCGGCTGCACGCCCTGCCCGACGACGTGCCGTTCAAGGTGCTGAACATGTACGGCCCGACCGAGACGACCGTGGTGGCCACGGCGGGCTGGGTCGAACCGGGCGGCACCGCGCTCCCCCCGATCGGCCGGCCCCTGCCGTACGACTACGTCCGGGTTGTGACGGCCTCCGGCGCTCCGGCGGCTCCCGGCGAGCGAGGCGAGCTGTGGGTCGGCGGCGACGGTGTGGCCGCCGGCTACACGGGCGCTCCCCGGCAGACCGCCGCCGTCTTCGTCGCCGACCCGCACACCGAAGACGGTGCGCCCGTCCACCGCACCGGTGACATCGTCCATGTCGACAGCGGTGGCCGACTGCACTACTCCGGCCGCCGGGATCGGCGGTCCGGGCCGGCCGGTGTGCGATGCGAACCGGGTGAGGTCGAAGGAGTCGCCTTGCGGCAGCCCGGTGTCGTCCAGGCCGCGGCACTGGCCTCGGAGTCGAGGACAGGCCTACGGTTGCACCTCTTCCTGACCCTCGCCCCCGGCACCGATCCGGACCGGGTGGCCCGAGCGGTACGCGGCGAACTTCCGGTAGTGGCTGACGAACTGACGATCCATCACCTCGACGCGCTGCCCTACGACGCCGGCGGAAAGGTCGACCAGCGGCTGCTCACCGACCTCGCCGAGCGCGACCGGCCGCACACCACAGGCCCGTCCGGTCGCGCCGGTACTCCACGGGGCGCAACGCCGCACCCCGCGACCGGCACCGAGAACATCGACCTGAACCTGTTGCTGTCCATGGCCGTCTCGCTGCCCCGGAACGAGCGCCTGGGCTTCGCCCACCAACTGATCGGCTCCGTACTCAGCGACGCAGCCGACGAGGAGACCCGATGAACGAAGAACGCAACGCGGCGCTCTCAGCCGTCCTGACGTCGGCGGAGAAGATCTTCAACCGGCCGATCGGGCCCGAGGAGAACTTCTTCGACCTGGGGGGAAACTCTCTCGCGGCACTCCGGCTGATCGCTCTGGTTCGAGGTGAGGGCTTCCACTTCGAGGTGGAGGACGTGTTCGACCTCCCCGACATGCGAGCCCTCGCGGTAGGCGCCGTGCCCACATCGGACAACCTCGGCTGAACGGGTCCCCGGTCGGGACACACGGCTCCGTGCGTCCCGGCCAATTCGCCGATCCCGCCGGCCCCGCCGATCCCTCTGTTCCTGATTCCTGATTCCTGATTCCTGATTCCTGCCGAGGAGATCTCATGCCACGCGATGTCGCTGTGATCCGCGCGGGTCAGCCCTGGCCCGCGCACTGGTCGGTCTCCGTCTACCTGTGCGGCCCCACCCCCCGCGATCCCCTGACTCCCTCCTGGCGTCCGCCCACCGAACTCCTGCTGCGCGAGCAGTGGGACGGGGACGGCCGCCTTGCCGTCTTCCTGCCCGAAGCACCCGAGGGCGAGCCCGAACCGCCCTACGCGCAGCAGATCGCATGGGAGGAGGCAGCCATGCACGCGGCCGACGCCATTCTGTTCCATGTGCCGCGTGACCTCGCCAAGCTGCCCGGTCTGGTCACCAACGTGAAATGGGGGACCTGGCACGACAGTGGCCGCGCCGTCCTCGATTCTCCGCCCGAGGCTCAGCGCAACGAATACCTGCTGCATTTCGCGAGCGCGCTGTCGGTTCCCGTGACGGACAATCTGCCCGACGCCGTGGCGGAGGCACTCAGGCTGGCCGGACCGGCCGCACGACGTGAGGGCGCCGAGCGCCACATTCCCCTGATTCTCTGGCTGTCGGCGGAGTTCCAGCAGTGGTTCGAGGGGCTGGCCGCCCGTGGTGACATCTTCTTGGGGGGACGCCTTCTCTGGAGCCGGGGCAACCCCGCCACCCACTGGGTTCTGGAGGCCCGGCTGCGCTCGGCCGATTCCGCGGCGGAACGGGTCGAGCTGGTGTCGCGCGGCGAAGGTCTCGACCGTCCCCGTTCGTCCTCCCCCGGGCCGGCCACCCCGGGCGCGTAGGACGACGTCTCGCCGACCGAACGCGACTCCTCCGAACAGCCCTTCAGGGTGTTTTGCCAGGATTGTCGCATGTCGCTTTACTGCCAGGCACCTTGTTGAAGAGTTCCGACGGCCCCATGCACCGCCTGCGGGATCCAGGCTGTACCACGACCGGTGGAAAGCTTTTGTCCACCCGCACGCACAAGGAGAATTTGCCATGAAACGCCTTTTCCGCTCACGGCCGATGTGGTCCTACGCAACGGTTGCCGCTCTCCTCGCCGTTGCCCTCCTCGGATACGTGCAGCCCAGCGATCACGAGCAGTCCAGGAACACGGCGATCGGCAACCGGAACATCCACACCAGTGACACCTCCTGGGGAGGCTGAGCCTCCTACGGCCCCCTCTGCCGGGGAGTCGGACGGAAGGACTCGCTGCCGGACGGAGGATCGGACGACGCGTCCTGTCCTCCACGGCTGCACGGCTGCACGGCTGCACGGCTGCACGGCTGCACGGCTTCGACTGTTCCCCCAGCCCCGGCCCGTTCCGGACGCGGGTCCGTCGCTCCATCCACAGCGAGGAGATGACCGCGTGCCTGGCACAAACCTCACCCGCGAAGAGGCGCAGCAGCGGGCGAAGCTGCTCACCGTTGACTCGTACGAGATCGATCTCGATCTCTCCGGCGCGCAGGAGGGCGGCACCTACCGGTCCGTGACCACGGTGCGCTTCGACGCGGCCGAGGGCGGTGTCGGGTCCTTCATCGACCTGGTGGCCCCGGCCGTCCACGACGTCGTCCTCAACGGCGACGCCCTCGATCCCGCGGAGGTCTTCCAGGACTCCCGGATCGCGCTCGCGGACGTCCTGGAGGGCCGCAACGTCCTGCGGGTCGTGGCCGACTGCGCGTACACCAACACCGGTGAGGGTCTGCACCGCTTCGTCGACCCGGTCGACCAGCAGGCGTACCTCTACACGCAGTTCGAGGTGCCGGACGCCCGCCGGGTCTTCGCGAGCTTCGAGCAGCCCGACCTGAAGGCGACCTTCCAGTTCACCGTGAAGGCGCCCCACGGCTGGACCGTCGTCTCCAACTCGCCGACGCCGGAGCCCAAGGACGACGTCTGGGAGTTCGAGCCGACGCCCCGCATCTCCTCGTACATCACGGCGCTGATCGTCGGCCCGTACCACTCGGTGCACAGCGTCTACGAGAAGGACGGGCAGAGCGTGCCGCTGGGCATCTACTGCCGGCCCTCGCTCGCCGAGTTCCTCGACTCGGACGCCATCTTCGAGGTCACGCGGCAGGGCTTCGCCTGGTTCCAGGAGAAGTTCGACTACGCGTACCCGTTCGAGAAGTACGACCAGCTGTTCGTACCGGAGTTCAACGCGGGCGCGATGGAGAACGCGGGCGCGGTGACCATCCGCGACCAGTACGTCTTCCGCTCGAAGGTGACGGACGCCGCGTACGAGGTGCGGGCGGAGACCATCCTGCACGAGCTGGCCCACATGTGGTTCGGCGACCTCGTGACGATGGAGTGGTGGAACGACCTGTGGCTCAACGAGTCCTTCGCGACCTACACCTCCATCGCCTGCCAGGCCTACGCCCCTGGCTCGCGCTGGCCGCACTCCTGGACCACCTTCGCCAACTCCATGAAGACGTGGGCGTACCGGCAGGACCAGCTGCCGTCCACGCACCCGATCATGGCGGAGATCAACGACCTCGACGACGTGCTCGTCAACTTCGACGGCATCACGTACGCCAAGGGCGCCAGCGTCCTCAAGCAGCTCGTGGCGTACGTCGGCGAGGACGAGTTCTTCCGGGGCGTGCAGGCGTATTTCAAGGCGCACGCGTTCGGCAACACGCGCCTGTCGGACCTGCTCGGCGCGCTGGAGGAGACCAGCGGGCGCGACCTGGGCACCTGGTCGCAGAAGTGGCTGCAGACCGCGGGCATCAACGTCCTGCGCCCGGAGATCGAGACGGACGCGCACGGCGTCATCACCTCCTTCGCGATCCGCCAGGAGGCCCCGGCCCTGCCCGCGGGCGCGAAGGGCGAGCCGACGCTGCGCCCGCACCGCATCGCGGTCGGCCTCTACGACCTGGACGACGCCGCGGGCGGCAGCGGCAAGCTGGTGCGCGGGGACCGCGTCGAGCTGGACGTGGACGGCGAACTGACCAAGGTCGCCGAGCTGGTGGGCAAACGGCGCCCGGCCGTGATCCTGCTCAACGACGACGACCTGTCGTACGCGAAGGTGCGTCTCGACGAGCAGTCCCTGGCCTTCGTCACCGAGCACCTCGGCGACTTCGAGGCCTCGCTGCCGCGCGCCCTGTGCTGGGCCTCGGCCTGGGACATGACCCGTGACGCCGAGCTGGCCACCCGCGACTACCTCTCGCTGGTGCTGTCGGGCATCGGCAAGGAGTCGGACATCGGCGTCGTGCAGTCGCTGCAGCGGCAGGTGAAAACGGCCGTCGAGCTGTACGCCGACCCGAATGCCCGCGAGGCGCTGCTGACCCGCTGGACGGACGCCACGCTGGCCCACCTGCGCTCCTCCGAGGCGGGCGGCGACCACCAGCTGGCCTGGGCGCGCGCCTTCGCGGCGACCGCCCGCACCCCCGAACAGCTGGACCTCCTGGAGGGCCTGCTGGACGGCCGGGAGACCATCGAGGGCCTGGCCGTGGACACCGAACTGCGCTGGGCCTTCGTGCAGCGCCTCGCCGCGGTGGGGCGCTTCGACGAGGCCGAGATCGCGGGCGAGTACGAGCGCGACAGGACGGCCGCCGGCGAGCGCCACGCAGCGACCGCCCGGGCCGCCCGGCCCACCGAAGAGGCCAAGGCGGAGGCCTGGGCCTCGGTCGTCGTCTCCGACAAACTGCCGAACACCATCAGCTCCGCGATCGTCGAAGGCTTCGTCCAGGTGGACCAGCGAGCGTTGCTCGCGCCGTACGCCGAGCGGTACTTCGCAGCGGTCAAGGGCGTCTGGGACGCGCGTTCACCTGCGATGGCCCAGCGGATCGTGGTCGGCCTCTACCCATCGGTCCAGGTCTCCCGGGACACACTGGACCGGACGGACGCGTGGCTGGCCTCGGCCGAGCCGAGCCCGGCCCTGCGCCGACTGATCTCGGAGTCGCGTGCGGATGTCGAACGCGCCCTGCGCTCGCAGCGCTCCCATGGAGTGGGAACGGGAAGGTCGAACAGGCTCTAGGGAAGGCTCAGAAGCGCCGCCTCCTGCTCCTCGGTCAGCCCCTGCCTCAGCGGCGGTTCACCTCGTTCCCGGTCCCAGGCCAGGACCTTGGCGGCAGTCGTCGCCAGCGGTGTGGCGGGGAGTCCGTGCCGCCTCGCCCGGGAACCGCTCAGCCGAAAGAGCCGCTTTCCCCCGGCCGACAACTCAAGCAGCGGCAGTACAGGCTCACTCGCCGCCGGCACCGGCACCGGAACGATGCCCACACTGGTGCCCGCCGCCTGCGCGCACGCCTCGACCATGCCGGTCATCGTCGTCGGCAGCGCCGGTCCGACGGCATTGAAGACGCCCGGCCGGTCGTCCACCAGCAACTGCCACACGAGGGCGGCGAGGTCGTGCACGTCGACGACCTGGACGGGCTGCTCCGGCTGTCCCGGCAAGGCGATCCGACTGCCCCGCGCAGCGCGGCGCACCCACCAGGTGAACCGGTCGGTCGGGTCGTACGGCCCGGCGATGATGCCCGGCCGCACCAGAGTCGCCCGTGTCCCGTAGCGTGCGAGCACCTCGTCCTCACAAGCGGCTTTGAGCGGTCCGTACGTTTCCAGCGTGATGTCCTCGGTGTCACGCAAGGGGGTGAGGCGTGGCGCGTCCTCGTCCCATACGCCGTCGTGGTCGTCCGTCTCCGACGTGTCGTAGACCATGATCGACGATATGAACAGATAGCGCCCCACCCGATCGCCGAGCACGTCGGCCGCCTGCGTGATGTGACGGGGCACGAATCCGGTGACGTCGACCACCGCGTCCCAGCCGTCGCCGTCGCCATGACTGTCGGTCTTCAGTGAATCGTACTGTCCGGATTCACGGTCGCCCAGCCGGCGCGTCGCCTGGGGGAAAAGGCCGGGATTCGTACGTCCCCGGGAGAAAAGAGTGACATCCGCACCCTCGGCGAGCGCGCATTCGACTATCGCACGTCCGACGAACGAAGTGCCGCCCAAGACCAGAATTCGCATGTATCCCACCTCGTGTACGCGTGTGCTCACGTCCCTGGATCCGGAGCGCGAACAATTCGGCCGCTCTCCGCCGAATCACCGTCCCTGATTCTTGTCCGCATCTCAAGGCCCTACTCCGGACAAGTACCCGTGACCGTACCGGTTCGAGGCGGCGCGGCCACCGGATTCCGTGCCGGATCAGCCGTCCGACCATGAGCGGGTACCGAGTGTTCGTGACTTTTCCCGCCGACCCCCCGGACGCACACTGGTGAACACGGAGCCCACTCCGGCACCCGATGGGGATGCGGTATCAGCACCATTGCGCGGAGGAATGCGAAGTGGAAGACTACCTGCCTTACTGTCACGCCGACAAGTTCTTCTATGAGCACCCGTCCGCGGCCGGTGGCCCGAATTTCGCGATGGCCGACCGCTCCCTTCCCGAAACCTGGAACAAGGCCTCCGACGGCTACTGGACCTACTTCGGGCGCAAAGGCAAGGACATCCCGGAGCAGGGCTGGAAGATTCACGTGTCGGTCCGCCCCGAGGACGCCGAAGACACGATGGAAATCGTCGCCGCATACTGTCTCGCGCAGGATGTCGACTTCAAGTTCCTCACCAAGCCGACCACACACAGGTCGCTCAACGACAAAGGCGCGAACCGAGGCAGCAGCGGCAAGCTGATCACCATGTACCCGGATGACGAAACGGCGCTCACGAACGCGCTGGACGTCCTCGCCGGGAAACTCTCGGGGCGCTCCGGCCCTTACATACTGAGCGATCTCCGCTGGGGCGACGGACCGTTGTACGTCCGCTACGGCGGCTTCCGCAAGATGTACTGCACGGACGAGAACGGCCACGAGCAGCTGGCCGTCCGGCGTCCCGACGGGACACTCGTACCGGACAGACGGGAACCCCGGTTCCACGTTCCGGACTGGGTGTCGGTCCCGGACTCCGTCGCGCGGATGATGGAGACGCACGCCACGGCAGCCGTCGACGGTATGCCCTATGCCGTGGAGAGCGCCCTGCACTTCTCCAACGCCGGCGGTATCTACCTGGCTCGCGACCCCTCGACCGGCCGGCGGGTCGTCCTGCGCGAGGCACGGCCCCACGCGGGACTCGACGGGAGCGGACGTGACGCGGTGTCACGGCTGTACGCCGAGGCCGAAACCCTGCAAGCCCTGAGCGACTTGGAGTTCGTACCCTCTTTGCTGCGGACGTTCACGGTATGGGAGCACCACTTCCTCGCCGAGGAGTACATCGAGGGCGACACCTTGTGGAGCTACCTCGCCGCGCACAACCCGCTCACCAGCGGCACGCAGGAGCCGGAGCGGGCCACCGCCTACGCGGCGGAGGCGCTGGGCCTGTGCGACCAACTGGAGCGGGCCCTGCAGGAACTGCACGACACGGGATACGTGTTCGCGGATCTGCATCCACGCAACATCCTGGTACGGCCCGACGGGCGGATAGCCCTGGTGGACTTCGAGATCGCGTACCGCCCGGACCGTGGGCCCGCACCCCGTCTCGGGTGTCCCGGTTTCATCCATCCCGAGGTGCTGGACGGCCCGGCGCGGGACTGGTACGCCCTCGACTGCATTCGGCTGGCCATGTTCCTGCCGCTGACCACGCTGCTCGACCTCGACAAGAGCAAGATCGACGACTACGCCGAGATAATCGGCGAGCACTTCCCGTCAGCCGCCCCGGCCATGACGGCCACCCAGGTGTCGATGCGTCGTGCGCTCGGCCTCCAGTACATCCCGGCCCGGCCCGGCAGCGGGTTCACGGCCGCGGCCGGGGACCCCAGCGGTCCGGCCATGGACGCTCTCCTGGACAAGATACGGGAGGCCGTCGCCGAGTCCGCCACCCCTGAGCGCACCGACCGGTTGTTTCCCGGTGACCCGCGTGCGCTGACGGACGGTGGGTACGATCTGGCCCACGGCGCGGCGGGAGTGCTGTTCGCCCTGCACGATGCCGGTCACCCGGTGGATCCGGGTCATGTCGACTGGCTGGCGAGGACGGCACTTCGGGTGCCGGCGCGGGCCGGCCTCCACGACGGACTGCACGGAGCGGCACTCGTGCTGCACGGCCTGGGCCGCGAGGACGAGGCGCTGCGCGTGCTGGAACGGGCCGATGCCGCCGCGTCGTCGGTGGCGGCGCCGCACCTGCGTGGCGGGCTCGCCGGCATCGGGTTCACGACGCGCTACTTCGCGTCGGTGACCGGCGACTCGGTCTGGCGGGCTCGCACGGACGAGGTGATCGACCGCCTGGCCTCGCAGCTCTCCGTCCCCGGCACGTCCCGTGCGGCAGGCCTCATGGACGGCTGGACCGGAGCGGCTTCTCTCCTGCTCCGCACCTACGAGGACACCCAGGACACCGGCTGTCTCGACCTCGCGAAGAAGGCGCTCGACCGCGACCTGGACTTCTGTGAGGCGAACGGCGACGGCGAGGTGTCCGTCAGAGACGGAAGGCGTCTCCTTCCGTACCTCGGAACGGGCAGCGCGGGACTCGCGGAGCCCATGGCGGCCTACCTGCGGTTCCGCGAGGACGAACGCCTGCGAGAGACCTACCGGGGAATCCTGCTGGCCGCACAGGCGCGGTTCACCGTCGAGCCCGGCCTCCTCGCGGGCCGGGCCGGCCTGATGGCGATGCTGGCCGCACAACCCGAGTTCCCCGGCCGCCGCGAGGCACTGACCCGTCACGTCCGAGGTCTCGCCTTGCACGCCGTGTCCCTGAAGTCCGGTATCGCCTTCCCCGGCCGCTGGCTGCTCCGTCTCTCCATGGACCTGGCCACCGGTGGCGCGGGAATCCTTCTCGCCCTGTGCGCCGCGCGCCGGTGCATCGGTGCGGAGGACCGGCCGGCAGTGGACACATCCCCCTCGATTTGGTCGCAGTCGACCGGGCTACCGCTCAGCCGGAGCCCGCTGCGATCGAAGACTCCGGGACATTCCCGGAGTGCTCTCACCCTGGAGGAAGCATGAACGCCGTTCTCGACTTGCAGATCCTGACCACCGACGACTCCGCCGAGCCGGAGATCGCCCTGGCGCTGAGCAGCAGCATCAGCAACCACTGCACCGCTGCCATCGACGCCTGACCACACCGGTAGTGCAATGGGTCGCGCACCTCGGCGCCGGGGTGCGCGACCCCCACTCGTCGGCCCACGCCCAAGCCAACGCCCAGAGGCAGCGTTGCTCATACGACTTCTACGGACCTATCTCAGGCCCTACCGCGGCCCTGTCGTCCTGCTGACGCTGCTCCAGCTCCTGCAGACCTGTGCCACGCTCTGCCTGCCCACCCTGAACGCGGCGATCATCGACAACGGCATCGCCGAGGGCGACACCGGATCCATCCTCCACGACGGACGCCTGATGACCGGTGTCTCACTGGTCCAGGTGGTATGCAACATCGGCGCCGTGTACCACGGGGTGCGCATAGCGTCGGCACTCGGCCGGGACGTGCGTGCCGCCGTCTTCGACCACGTCCAGTCGTTCTCCCTGCGTGAGGTCGCCCACTTCGGAGTACCCTCGCTGGTCACCCGCACCACGAACGATGTGCAGCAGGTCCAGACGCTGGTCCTGATGACCCTCACCCTCCTGATGTCGGCGCCCGTCACGGCGGTGGGCGGCATCGTGATGGCGCTCGGCCTGGACGTGCCGCTGTCCGGGGTGCTGGTCGTGGCCGTACCGGTACTGGGTGTCTGCGTGGCCCTGATCGTACGACGGGTCCGACCGCTCTCCCGCGCGGTACAGGAACACCTCGACCAGGTGAACCGGGTGCTCCGCGAGCAGATCACCGGCAACCGGGTGATCCGGGCCTTCGTCCGGGATGCGTACGAGACGCGGCGGTTCGCGCAGGTCAACGGCGCCCTGACCCGGGTGTCGACGGACTCCGGCAGCATGCTCGCGCTGCTGACCCCGACGGTCATGACGGTGGTGAACCTGTCGTCGGTCGCGGTGCTGTGGTTCGGCGCGCACCGTGTCGACGGTGGAGACCTGCGGATCGGCGAACTGACCGCGTTCCTCACCTATCTCACGCTGATCGTCAACTCCGTGATGACGGCCGCGGTCCTGTTCATGCTGGTACCCCGTGCCGAGGTGTGCGCCGAACGCATCCGTGAGGTGTTGGACACCCCTGCCGGCGTCGCACCGGCCGCCGAGCCCGTCACCGAGCTGCCCCGCCACGGGCATCTGGAGATCCGCGGCGCCGGCCTGCGTCACCCGGGTGCCGAGAAGCCGGTGCTGCAGGCGGTCGACCTGGTGGCGCGGCGCGGCGAGGTGATCGCCGTCATCGGTTCCACGGGCAGCGGCAAGACGACCCTGCTCGGCCTGGTGCCCCGGCTCTACGACCCGACCGACGGTGAGGTCCTCGTGGACGGTGTCCCCGTCGCGGACATCGACCCGCACCTGCTCGCCCGGACGGTCGGTCTGGTCCCGCAGAAGCCGTACCTGTTCACCGGCACGGTCGCCGGCAATCTCCGGTACGGGCGCCCGGAGGCCACCGACGAGGAACTGTGGCACGCGCTGGAGGTGGCACAGGCCAGGAGCTTCGTCGAAGGCCTGGAGGGCGGACTCGACGCGCCGGTCTCACAGAGCGGCGCGAAGATGTCGGGCGGTCAGCGCCAGCGGCTGGCCGTCGCCCGCGCGATCGTGCAGCGGCCCGAGATCTACCTCTTCGACGACTCCTTCTCCGCACTGGACCCGGCCACCGACGCGGCCCTCCGGGAGGCACTCGCGCGGGAGACCGACGAGGCGACCGTCGTGATCGTCGCGCAACGGGTGTCGACCGTACGGGACGCCGACCGGATCGTCGTGCTGGACGAAGGACGGGTCGTGGGCACCGGACGGCACCGCGAACTGATGGCGCGGAACGAGACCTACCGGGAGATCGTGCTCTCCCAGTTGACGGAAGCCGAGGCTGCCTGATGACGCGGCGGGGAACGATCGAGGGCGGGGCCGGTCAGCGCCCGGCGGACTTCACCGCGTCGGGCAGACGCCTCATCGTACGGTTCGCCGCCGAACGCAGCACCGCGTGCGCCCTGTTGGCCTGTCTGGTCGCCAGTGTGGTCCTGAACGTGACCGGGCCGAGGATCCTCGCCGCGGCGACCGACCTGGTGGTCGACGGCGCCTCCGGCCGGCCGGTGCCGGCCGAGGGCGAGGGCGGTGTCGACTTCGCCGCCGTGGCCCGGGTGCTCCTGCTCGCGCTGGCCGTGTTCGCGGTCGCCGGTCTGCTGATGACGGTGGCGACCCGGCTGGTGAACCGGGCCGCCAACCGGACGATGTACCGGATGCGCGAGGACGTCCAGGCCAAGCTGTCACGACTGCCGCTGTCCTACTTCGACAACGGGCAACGGGGCGAAGTGCTCAGTCGTGCCGCCAACGACATCGACAACGTCGGGCAGACGCTCCAGCAGTCCGCGAGCCAGCTCATCAACTCGATGCTGACCGTCGTCGGTGTCCTGGCGATGATGTGCTGGCTGTCGTGGACCCTGGCGCTGATGGCCCTCGTCACGGTGCCCTTGTCGTTCTTCGTCGCCGCGTACGTCGGGGCGCGGTCGCAGCCGCACTTCGCGCGGCAGGGCCGGGCCGTCGGCAGGCTCAACGCGTACGTCGAGGAGATGTACACCGGGCACGCGCTGGTGAAAGCGCTCGGACGCCGGCAGGACGCCACGCGACGGCTGGCCGAATGCAACGAGGAGCTCCACGAGGCCGGGCTCCGTGCCCAGCTCCACAGCGGCATCATGCAGTCCTTGATGATCTGTGTCTGCAACCTGAACTATGTGCTGGTGGCCATGGCCGGCGGGCTGCGGGTCGCCTCCGGGTCGCTGTCCATCGGTGACGTGCAGGCGTTCATACACTACTCGCGGCAGTTCTCCGTGCCGATCACACAGATGGCGTCGATGGCGACCTTGATCCAGTCGGGTGTCGCCTCGGCCGAGCGGGTCTTCGAGCTCCTGGACGCCGAGGAGCAGCGGGCCGACCCCGTCGAGGCCGCACCGCCGGTCGCCGTGCGCGGGCGGGTGGCGCTGGAGCACGTCTCGTTCCGGTACGAACCCGGCAAGCCGTTGATAGAAGACCTGTCACTGACGGTCGACCCGGGCCGCACCGTGGCGGTCGTCGGCCCGACGGGCGCAGGGAAGACCACGCTCGCCGGTCTCCTGATGCGGTTCCACGAGATCTCCGGCGGACGCATCACCCTCGACGGGGTGGACATCGCGACGATGCACCGGGATCACGTGCGCGGCGCGGTCGGCATGGTGCTGCAGGACACCTGGCTCTTCCGCGGCACCGTCGCGGAGAACATCGCCTACGGCGCCTCGGGCGAGGTCACCCGCGGCGAGATCGAGGAGGCGGCCCGGGCTGCCCAGGCCGACCGGTTCATCCGCACGCTGCCGGACGGCTACGACACCGTGATCGGTGACGAGGGTTCCGGGGTGAGCGCCGGTGAGAAGCAGCTCATCGCCATCGCGCGGGCGTTCCTGTCCGACCCCGTGCTGCTCGTCCTCGACGAGGCCACGAGTTCGGTGGACACCCGAACGGAGATCCTGATCCAGAAGGCGATGGCCGAACTCGCGCGTGGACGCACCTCGTTCGTCATCGCTCACCGGCTCTCCACCGTCCGGGACGCCGACACCATCCTCGTGATGGGGAACGGCTCGATCGTGGAACAGGGAACGCACGAGGAGCTGCTGGCCGCCGACGGCGCCTACACCCGCTTGTACCGGGCGCAGTTCGCGCGGGCGGCGGCAGAGACCGGCTGAACGGGCCCGCAAAGGTTTCGTCGCTGCCGACCTCGGGCAGCAGGTCACACACGATCCCATGAATCCGGGCAAAGGTCGCCCCCGCTACCTACTACGCGCGCCGCAGACGCCAGGCCGCGCCGTCCGCCAGAACGGGGCGGGACGGGGTGATCACCACGCTGCCCGGTGGGCAGGTCGAGCGGGCTCCGGACCTGGCCGACCGTGACTTCGTGGCCGGCGTCCCGAACCGGTGATGGGTGGCGGACTTCACCCATGTGAAGGCCTGGGCAGGCGTCGTCCACGTCGCCTTCGTCGTGAACACCTTCTCCCGCCGGATCGTCGGCCGGTCCGCGGCCACCGTGAAGGAAACGGTCTTCGTGCCGGACACCCTGGAGATGGCGCTCCGGCAACGCGACCGTGATGAACACCCGGTTCGGCCAGGCAGGTTGATCCATCACTCGGACGCCGGGTCGCAGTACACGAGTTCCCGGCTTGCCTACCATCCGGACACCGCAGGCATCACGGCCTCCATCGGATCGGTCTGCGACGCCTACGACAACCCCTTGACGAAGAGCCTGATCGGCCTGTTCAAGACCGAGTTGATCAAGCCCCGGCGGCCATCGACATTCAATATCTCTACCGAAACCGGAGCGGTCCGCAAAGCCATGTTGGGTGATCCGTACCAGTCGTGAGGCGAGCAGCCTGAAGGTTCCCTACGGGTGGGATGTCGTCCAGCTGGCCATGATGTGGAGCGCGTCTTGCGCGGTTGAACCAGGAGTGACGCTGTACATGAGCAGGGTCTGGCCAGGGTCGGCGGCCAGGGGTGTGGACTCGAAGGGCAGGGTGAGACCACCGACCAGGGGATGTTCGATCCGGTGGGTTCCGGTGTGCGCGACATGGACGTCGTGGCGAGCCCAGCGTGATGCGAACTGTGGGCTGCGAGCGGCCAGCTCATCGGTCAGTTCGGTCAGGAGGCGGTCGCACGGGTTGCCGGCGGACTCTGCCCGCAGGGCGTTCGCGATGTCGTCCGCGATCATGCTCCAGTCTTGCCAGAACGTTCGTGCGCCGGGGTCGGTGAAGGCGAAGTGTGCTGTGTTGGCGTTCCCGCAAGCGCCGTACATGGGCTGGTACAAGGCCTGTCCCAGGGCGTTCGCGCCGACGACGTCCAGGCGGCCGTTGAGGACCAGGGCGGGTGTGGTGGTCATGGAGTCGAGAATGCGCTGTATGGAGGGGCGCAGTACGGGTGCTGCGGTGGCCGGGCGGCACGGCCGTATCCCGCTGCCGGTGCGGATGAGGTCCAGCAGGTGGGCGTGTTCGGTTTGATCGAGGCGCAGGGCGCGGCTGACGCTCTGCAGGACGCTTTAGACGTCATTTCAGTTGGTGAGCCTGCGGTGGCATATGAGGGTCGCAGCGATAGCCGTGAAGGCCAGGAAGTGTTCTGGCTTTCGCTCGTAGCGGCGGTGGAGGCGTCGGCAGCCGGACAGCCAGGAGACGGTTCGTTCCACCACCCAGCGGTGTCTCCCAAGCCGTTGGGATGACTCGATGCCTTTGCGGGCGATGCGGTGCCGGATGCCGCGGGAGGTCAGCCATCGCCGCAGGTGCTGGTAGTCGTAGCCCTTGTCTGCGTGCAGTTTCCCGGGCCGTCGGCGGCGCGGGCCACGGCGTGAGCGGATGGGTGGGATGCCGCGGACGAGCGGGATCAGGGCCTGGCTGTCGTGGAGGTTCGCGGCGGAGATGCCGATCGACAGCGGCAGGCCGCTGCGGTCGACGATGAGGTGGATTTTCGATCCCTTCTTGCCTCGGTCGGTCGGATTCGGTCCTGTCAGCTGCCCCCTTTGAGGGCCCGGACGCTCACGGAGTCGATCGCGCAGCGCGACCAGTCCAGACCGCCCTGGGATCCGAGTTCGTCCAGGACCAGGCGGTGGAGCTTGGCCCACACCCTGGCCTCGGTCCATTCGGTGAACCGGCGGAAGGCGGTCACGCCTGACAGTCCGAAGCCAGGTGGCAGTTGGTTCCAGGTGCAGCCCGAGGCCACGAAGATGATCGCGGCCAGCACCTCGCGGTCCCCTCGCCGACGGTGTCCTCCGCCTTGCGGGCGTTCGGGCGCCGGCGGGACGACCCGCTGGAACTCCCACAGATCTTCAGGCGCCAACCGTTCGACAAGCGCAGCAGTCATCACCCCAGACTGCCGCAAGATCACACCAACTGAAATGACGTCTAAGCATCAGCCCCGAGCAGCATGGTTGGCCGGGCAAGTGCCAGTTGAGTGGCGGGCGGAGGAGTACGCCTTGGCTGTCATTCCATGCCCTTCTTGCCCGGCGTCCAGAAGGGCTTGGTCAGGACCGCGCGCCGGTCCCAGCCAGCTTGCCGGAGCACCTGCCGCACTGCTTGCACGTCCCGTGCCTCTCCGGCGACATAGGCGATCCCGCCGGGTGCGGGGGCGAGTCGTCGTACCGCGTCCGGCAGGGACGTCTCGCCCCGGAGTACCCAGTCCAGTCGGTCGCCGCATGGCAGGGGTAGCCGGTCCGTGGCTGTTGCTGTCTCGATGCACCCGGAGACCGCGGCGTCCCTGGGCAGCGCCGCAAGCATCGCACCGAACGCGACCGAGGCCGTCTCGTCGCCGACGAAGAGATGGTGGGTGGCGTCGGGGCGCAGCGTGAAGGTGCCCTCGGGCCGCCGCAGCCGCACCTGTTCGCCCGGTGCGACAGTGTGGCCCCACCGGGCGCCCGGTCCACCTTCGGCGTGGTCCAGTACGCACAGCTCGACGCCGCCGGACGGGTCGTAGTGCCAGATCGAGTACGTACGGAGGGTGAGTCCGCCCACCAGGACACGTACTTGCTGGCCCGGTTGGACCTCCAAGCCGGCCAGTTGTCCGCTCTCGATGCGCAGCCGACGTATCCGGGCGGTGAGCTGCTCGGCCTCGGTGACGGTGCCGCGCATGGCCAGAAGATCGAGGACGGGGTTCAGGACGGCGGGCATTGAGGCTCCTCAACGGGGCGGGGTGTTGTACTCGGCCGGAGGCAAAGCGCGATATCGTGTGTTTGCACGATTTCGCGATCGTGCGCGTCTGGGTGATGTTCTCGTAGCCGGCGAACACGGCCAGCGGCGCCACCGGCAGAGTGACCGGAGCGGGCGGACAGGGGGATGTCGGCGGGCCGCGGCGCCCAGGCTGGTGCGGGCATCCAGGGCTGTGATGCCCAGAGACCGGAGTCCAGGCCCGCCTGGTGCGGCGAGAGCAAGGCCGCTGCACTGCGGGCGAGTGCTGGCGCTGCCGGATGGGTGTCGGCCGAGACGGCTGGGAGCCGGGGCGCGTGCTTCCGGTGCGAGGTTGGCCCGGTGCCGAATCGCGGTTCGACGGACGGTTGCCTGCGCGCCGCACTGGCTGACGCACGCTCAGGCGTCGACGGTCGCCAGAATGCCGGGGTCGTAGTTCTTGGCATACCCGTTCTCGACACCCACAAGAATTTCGACGACCTCGAAGTAGTGGTCCCAGAACGGCGTCTCGCGCAACGCCTCGACGACCAACTGGAAGGACTGGTGATCGCGTGCCTCCCAGACCCAGATGTCGGTGACGCGGGCGGTGTAGAACTCGGTGTCGAAGTAGCGCCAACGTACGTCCTTGGCTTTGTCCTTGACGGCGGGCAGGACGCTCTCCTGGAAGGCGGCGACGCGCTCCGGCACGGACAGCTCCAACCAAGCTCGATTGGTCTTGAGGAGGATGAACGCCGTTACGGCGGGCTCGAAGTCGGACATGGGGAATCTCCTCGCGGGATGCTGGATGGTGGTCACGATGAACCTCGACCGGGCCGGGAAGGTCGGATTCCAGCCGGGAAGCTTGCGGGTGCCCGTGACCTCTGCGACGAGGGCGGGCGTGACCCTCGCCCACCGGTTTCGGTTCACTGTGTACCGAAACTCTAAGAGGTATCGGTGCACGGTGTCCAGTTATTCGGTGAGGCGCTGATCCCGTCGGGCGGCCTCGGTACCATGGCGGGATGATCGAGACGAAACGCCGCGGTGGCCGACCCCGCAGCGAGCAGGCGCGCGAGGCCGTCCTGCACGCCGTCGACGATCTGCTGCTGGAGGTCGGCTACGCGGCGATGACCATGAAGGGCATCGCTGTGCGGGCGGGCGTCGGGCGGCAGACGGTCTACCGCTGGTGGTCGACGAAGGCGGAGATCCTCTTCGAGGCGTGTGTGGACGACGCCGAGGAGGAACTCGCCGTCGAGCCGGCGGGCACCCGGCTCGACGAGGTCACGTCCTACCTCGACGCGCTGATGCGCTTCCTCGCCTACTCACCGGCTGGAGCCGGCTACCGCGCCCTGCTCGCGGCCGCGCAGCACGATCCGGCGGTGAAACGGTTGATCGCGACCAAGGACGTTCTCAGGGACAGCGCGAGGGCTGTCCTGCATCGCATCGACCCGCACCGGACGGCCGGTGATTATGCAATCGACCTGCTGATCGGACCCACCTTCTTCTGGATCATGAGCGGGCGCGACCCGGCACAGCTCGACATCCACAAGCAGGCACGAAGCTTCTTCCATGGTTTCGGGTCTGAGGAATTCTGAGGGCGAGCCCTCCGCGTCACTCCCGGCCACATACCGACGGCTGTCATCGGTGTCTCGCAATAGACCGTCTTCCACTGGCTGAACCGCTCGGGCAGATCACGCCACTGGACGCCGGGCCGCACCAGGTGCAGAATCCCGTCGATCACCTGCCGGTGATTCTGCTACCTGCCACACTCGGCATCCGTCAGAGCACCCAACCCCATGCGCACGTCAGCGACACGACTGCGAAGTAGTCTCATGATCGGCCGGACAGGTCCTAGTAGTGCTTCGTTAGGTCTAGGCGTTGTCGCTGATCAAGAGCATGTTGGGTACGTGGACACGCATGAAGTGAACCGATTACGGGCCGCGTTGGGGCTGTTCGTGGCCGATGTGTTCGCTTCGGTGCCGCGCAGGGACCAGCGGGCCAGGGGCGAGTGCTATCTGCGCGGGCTGATGCTGGATGGCCGGCGCAAGTCGATCCAGCCGATGGCCCAGCGACTGCCGGACGGGAACATGCAGGCCCTGCAGCAGTTCGTCAACCAGTCGCCGTGGCAGTGGACACCGGTGCGGCGGCGGATCGCCGAGCGGCTGGTCGAGGTGGTCAGGCCCGAGGTGTGGGTCATCGACGATGTGTCGTTTCCCAAGTGCGGGCGGGCCTCGGTGGGGGTGGCCCGGCAGTACTGCGGGGCGCTGGGCAAGCGGGCCAACTGCCAGGTCGCCGTCAGCGTGCACGCGGCCACCGATCGTGCGTCCTGCCCGCTGGAGTGGGAACTGTTCCTGCCCGAGGAATGGGCCCACGACGCCCGGCGGCGGCAGGCCGCGGGCGTGCCCGCCGAGGTCGGGCATGTGACCAAGTCGCGTCTGGCGCTGGGGCTGCTGGAGAGGCTGGCCGGCTGGCTGGGGGCGGTGCCGGTGATCGTGGCCGACTGCGGATATGGCCGCAGTGTCTCCTTCCGTCTGGCCCTGGAGGAACACGGCTGGTCCTACGTCATGGCCGTCGACCCGAAGGAGATCGCCCGCCCGGTCGGTGTCGAGCCGTATCTGCCGCCCTACCGGGGCCTGGGCCCGCCCACGCTGCCCCGCTACCGCGAACCGGCCCGTCCCCTGCGACACCTGGTCGACTCGGGCACCGTCTTCGAAACCGTCACCTGGCGCCAGGGCAGCAAGGGCTCAATGACCTCACGCTTTGCGGTGCTGGAGGTGCGGCCCTCGGGCAAGGAAGCCACCCGCGCCGCGCAGGAACACGCCGGCGGCCGCAGCTGGTGGGACGGCGTGCTGCCGCTGCGGACCCTGCTGGTCGAACAGCCCGCAGAAGCCGACGAGCCCACCGGCTACTGGATGAGCAACCTGCCCGCCACCACCCCCACGGCCGACCTGGTGCGCTTCGCCAAGATGCGCTGGCGCATCGAGCACGACTACTGCGAACTCAAACACGGCCTGGGCCTGGACCACTTCGAAGGCCGCACCTGGCGCGGCTGGCACCACCACGTCACCCTCGTCACCGCCGCACAGGCCTTCCTCACCCTGCGGCGCTACGACCCAAAAGCCCGCACGAAAGCCTGACCCTCTACCAAGTCCTCGACGCGCTACAGGACTTGCTGCGCTGCTGGGACGGCACCTGCACCACCTGCGGCAGACCCCTCACCAGAAGAAGAACCTAACGAAGCACTACTAGGTTCTGTCCGGCGGATCATGACCGGGACACCGCAGTAGGCTGGGGCGGTGCTGCTCCCCACCGTCCCGCGCACCCGCCTGCGTTCCTCCGATCAGCCGGCTATCGACACGCCATTCGGCCCGCTGACCTTCACCACGACGATCGGGAATACCAGCCTTCCGCTGCAGCCCGATGAGCTGTTCCAACTGCCGGGTGACCGCACGCTCGCACGCTGGGTAACTCCCGGAGCCCGCGTCGAACTGCTGCTGACCCCATACGATCCCGAGCTCGACCCCGAGAACTGGGGGCGACTGATCGACTGCCGCGCAGCGGTCTGGCGAATCGACGCCCTCACACCGCTCAGGCGAGTGCAGTTCTCGGCAGGGCTTCCGGAAGGTGCCGACGGAGGGTACGACGGGGGGCAGGGACTGGCTGCGGTCACGGTGGAGGACGAGACCACCCGGCTCACTGTTGGAGGCAGTGACGAGGAAGCGATGTGCGGGGTTGCCGACGCAGGAGAGGTACCCCGGCAGTGGGCTGCGCTGATCGACGAGGTCCACAACCAGTCGTTCACCACGTGGGGCGTGGACTACGGCCACTACCGCGGCATGTCCTGGACGCTGCCCCCACTGGAGGCCGGCAATCATTGTGAACTCCCCGTAGTCGCAGCCTGGGCCCCGGCCAACGACGAGAGTGCGAACACCTGGTATGCCGTCACGCCATCGCCAACGGTGCTGCTGAGGCAGGTGACTGCCGAGCTGGCGAAGCGGGCCGATACTCCGGACGCGGGCTGATCACGGTCTCGGAGCCAGAGGCGTATCGACGCGACGGTGACGGTGCCGTGGAAGACGTAGGCACGCTTGTCATACCGCGTCGCGACGGCCCTGGAGTGCTTGAGTCGGTTGATCGTCCGCTCGACCTCGTTCCGGCGTTTGTACATCTCCTTGTCGAAGCCCGTAGGCCGGCCTCCTCGGCTACTGCGGCGCCGGCGGTTGGCCCGCTGATCCTTCGGCTCCGGGATGGTGTGCTTGATCTGGCGTCTACGCAGGTAGCGGCGATTGCGGCGGGAGCTGTACGCCTTATCGCCGCCGAGATGGTCGGGACGAGTGCGCGGATGCCCGCCACCTGGGCGCTTGACCCTGATGCGTTCCAGGACCGGGATCAGCTGTGGACTGTCGCCCCACTGACCAGGCGTGATCAGCATGGCCAGGGGACGGCGGCCGCCCTCCCCGGCAAGGTGAATCTTGGAGGTCAGGCCGCCGCGGGACCGGCCGAGGCCTTCGTCGGGGCGGTGCTGCCGAGGCGTCGATCTCCGCTTCGGGATCCGGGGTGTTCTGCGCGGTGCACCGGCAGCATGCTGTTGGGCTCGACAGGAGGTGGAATCCACGCTCACCATGCTCCAGTCGATGCGCCCCTGAAAGTCCGCCTCGATCGGGCATGGACGCTGGCTGCGTTCGGGGAGCGGATCGGCTGCTCAGCGGCCACCGTCTCGCGTCTCGAACGCCGCTCGCGAGCTGCTCACCGCCACGGCGGCCGCCGGACCGCCAACTGGACCAGCGACGTCCAGCCGGGGCTTCACCCGTTCGGGTCACACCCCGGTGGCTCCGCCTACACGCCGTCTCCACAGCTGCGCATCATGCCTCCACCCATAAATGATCCAGGGGGGATCCATGAGCCAGGACACGACGCCGCACATGCCCGCTGTGCCACCACCGCCGCCCGATCCGATGGTGAGGAAGTCGCGGACCCACGTCATCATCATCAGTTCTGCTGCCGCCGTCATCGCCGCGATCGTCGCGACCGGCATCGTGGTCACGCAGTTCGGCCATGGCGGCAGTGACCCGACCGCCACTGTCGGGCCCAGCCTCTACGGCATGGAGGGCACCGCCGCCGCTGTGCCGGAATCATCGCCGGGGACGGAGATGGAGCCGACATATTCCGACCTGGACGCCGACGACTTCACCATGGAGTTGCGCACCACCTCACGGCAGTGCTTCGGATCGGCGGGCTGCAACGTGACGGTCGAGCCGGAGTTGACCTACGTGGGCGTCTTCAACGGAATCGATCCGGACGTGGTGTACGAGATCACTTACGAGATCCAGGGTGACGAGTCCGGACCGGTCATCCAGACGGCCAAGCTGTCGAACGAGACGACACTGAATTACAGGCCGTCCACGATCAGTACGGCGTCGTCGGGCACGAAGGTATCCGTGCAGATCACAAACGTGACCCAAGAGGGCTAATGCAGACATCAAACACCCCGCACCAGGCCGCTCTGGGCAGGCTCCGTCACGCAGTGGCCTCTTGATTGACAGGGCGCGCCACGATGCGCCGACCTCAGTGTCGCCCATGCAGTGAGGACGGTTGCGGGGCGGCAGCGGATGGGGGGTTAGCTAAGAGGTCGTTTTGTCCCGGTGTTTCATCCTGGAATGCGAGTTTGTTCCTGTGATATCGGGTCGCGCCAAGAGATGGTGGCTTCGCCGGTGAGGCGGCGGGCCATTAGGTCGGTCATGGCGAGGTGGATCATGGCTTCGGAGCGGGTGGGCAAGGTCTCGTAGTCGCGTGCGAGGCGGCGGTGGAGCATCAGCCAGCCGTAGGTCCGCTCCACGGTCCAGCGCTTCGGTAGTGGGGTGAATCCCCTGGTTCCGGGCGTGCGCTGGACGATTTCCATGTCGATGCCGATCCCTGCTGCGTGCTCGACGAGGTGTTGGCGGTAGCCGCCGTCCACCCAGACCTTGCGAATGGTGGGGTGCGCGGCGGCCACCTGGTCGATCAGGTCGGTGCCTGCGACGGAGTCCTGCACGCCGGCGCCCGTGACCAGCACCGCCAGCAGTAGGCCGAGGGTGTCGGTGACGATGCTCCGCTTGCGACCCACGATCTTCTTAGCCGCATCCGTGCCCTGGCCTGCGGCCGGGACGCTGGTGGAGGTCTTCACGCTTTGGGCGTCGATCACGCATGCGGACGGCTCCGCATCCCTGCCCTCCTTCTGCCGTAACAGTCGCCGGAGCACGCCGGTGAGCTCGGCGAACACACCGTCCTTCTGCCACCTGGCGAAGTAGCCGTACACGGTCTCCCAGGGCGGGAAGTCGTGCGGCAGGTAGCGCCACTGCACCCCGGTGCGGTCCACGTACAGGATCGCGTTCGTGATCTCGCGCAGGTCATGCTCGGGCGGGCGGCCGATGTTCAGCGCATACCGGCGCCGCTCGGCCCGCCATTCCGACAGCACCGGCTCGATCAACGCCCAGCGGGCATCGGACAGGTCACTTGGATACGCACGGCGTTTGGTCATGACCAGGTGATACCGCCGGACAGAGGGCGTGCGCCCAGGCGTCTGTCCCGGCGTTGGAAGCACGGACCAGGTGGCCTCGTCAAAAAGTGCTCCTGCCGCAACCTTTGCGACGGCCGCATTGTGAAGTCCCGCTTGATGGCCACTCCACTTGAGTAGCCGTACTCAGGCGTGTGGCCGTCCGTCCGCTTCAGTATGGTGAGCATGTTGAAGTGGGTCCTGGACATTGGCCTGGCGGTCCTGTTGGCAGGGCTCGAAGTGGCGGCGCTGGTTGCCTTCTTGTTCGTCGAAGGCATGAAGAAGTGGGCTGCCAAGGGAGGGCCGGTTCCCGGTGAGACGAGTCGGCTCTTCCTGGTCCTGGGCGTGGGGTCGACTTGCTCGGCGCTGATCAGCTACGGCTTCTCCTGGGCTGATCTGCCGGTGGCCTGCGTGTCTCAGGCGGTCTTGGCAGTGCTGCTGATCCTGGGTGCAGGAACCGAGTGCGGCATGCGCATCAGCAGATACCGATTACGGCGCCGTCTTCGCCGAGAACGTCGTCGCTGGCACGAGTCCCAGCGCGAAGGCGGTGGAAATACATCGGCTCCGGTCCGCCGGTGCTGGCGGCGGCGGTGATCCCTCGTCACTGAACCGACCATGCGGCGGACGTCCTGGGATGAGACAGGCGTAAGGCGCGTTCCGCCTCTCGGGTCACCCCACACGACCCACGCCCTGCATCCGACTCGTCAGCCCCGCCACGACGACACCCACACGCCGAGGAATACGGTGGAATATTCACTTCAAGGACGAAAACGACCTCT
>NZ_BBYG01000021.1 GCF_001184025.1 Streptomyces maremycinicus | reverse complement strand
TTGATCCGATTCCCTGTCGGGGGGATTGTCTTGGGCTTTGGGCTTTCACCTGTCGGCCTTTCGACATTCACTACGTTAGCCGATTCCCTCCGCAACTCATAATCGAGTTCCGCGCGGTGGGAATTCGGGCATGCGGACATGCCGAATTCGCTCCCGCTGAGGGGCGTCGTAGGTAGTGGGTTGGCCGCTTCCGACTGCCGGCGAATGCCAGACCCGGTCAAGCGGCTCGGGCTACATTACGCGTCGGCCGACAGCGAGTCAACTTCGGCGGCGCCTCGGGACATGGGCCCGGTACGGGCTGACCGTCGGGTCGTCGGCGACCCAGTACCGCCAGGGATGGACCGCTCCGTCGCCGGACACTCCGGTGCGCGGGCCGCTGCGTACCTGGTCGGAGCCGACCGGGGTGCCGGTCAGCATCCGCAGGGGGGTGTCCCCCGTGGCGCAGGCGTCCGTGCCGTCGAGGGCTCGGTCCACGTCCAGGGCGGTGGCCAGGCGGGCGGGGCCTTTGGCCAGTTCCATGTCGTTTCGGGCCGAGAGTCGACGTTTGCGGGCCCACTCGGCGCCCTCGACGATCTCCCCGGCGCGGAGCAGTACGGCACTGGCCACGCCGTCCGGACCGCAGACCAGGTTCATGCAGTGCCACATGCCGTAGGTGAAGTAGACGTACACATGTCCGGGCGGACCGAACATCACGCCGTTGCGGGCCGTCGGGCCGCGATAGGCGTGGGACCCGGGATCGTTCGGACCGTCGTAGGCCTCGACCTCCGTGATGCGCAGGGTGATCGGACCGTCGGGGGTCGTGCGGACGAGGAGACGGCCGAGCAGATCCTGGGCCACCTCCAGGACAGGGCGGTCGAAGAAGGTCCTGGGCAGGGGCGTACGGTCGGGGGTCGCGATCATGCCCTCCGAGCGTAGTGCAGACGTCCGGGTGCGTCGGGGTGGTCAGCGGGCGTCCGTCTTGCCAGGGTGTGGGGCACGGAACCGGCCGCGCCGGGATCGCGTATGTAGGGGTCGAGGGATCCCGTAACAAGATGGTCGTAGAGGGAGAGACATGGCGTTCAAGAAGCTGCTCGCGAGTCTGGGGGCCGGTGGGGCTTCGGTCGAGACGGTGCTGACCGAGGTCAACGTCGTTCCGGGCGGTGTCGTGCAGGGTGAGGTGCGGATCCAGGGCGGGTCCGTCAACCAGCAGATCGAGGGGCTCTCGGTCGGGCTTCAGGCCAAGGTCGAGGTCGAGAACGGCGACCAGGAGTACAAGCAGGACATCGAGTTCACGAAGCTGCGGCTCGGGGGTGCCTTCGAGCTCCAGGCCGGTGCCGTGCACGCGGTGCCGTTCGGGCTCGAGATCCCGTGGGAGACGCCGGTCACGACGATCGACGGTCAGACGCTGCGTGGCATGAACATCGGTGTGACCACCGAGCTGGAGATCGCCCGCGCGGTGGACTCCGGTGACCTGGACCCGATCAACGTGCACCCGCTGCCGGCGCAGAAGGCGATCCTGGACGCGTTCCTCCAGCTGGGCTTCCGCTTCAAGAACGCGGACCTGGAGCGCGGGCACATCCGCGGTACGCGGCAGAAGCTGCCGTTCTACCAGGAGATCGAGTTCTTCCCGCCGTCGCAGTACCGGGGTCTGAACCAGGTCGAGCTGAGCTTCGTGGCCGACGAGCACACCATGGACGTCGTGCTGGAGATGGACAAGAAGCCGGGGCTGTTCAGCGAGGGCAGCGACACCTTCCGCTCGTTCCAGGTGGGTCTGCACGACTACCAGGGGACCGACTGGGCGGCGTACCTCAACCAGTGGCTGTCCGAGGTCGGCAGCAAGCGCAACTGGTTCTGACGCACGAGGAGGGCCCGGAGTGCCGTACGGCGTTCCGGGCCCTCCGTGCGTCCGCGCGTCCGTGCGGCGGGCGGAGGTCGTAGGCTCCGAAGGGAGTGCCCTGCCGATCTATCAGGAGGTGTCGAAGTGACCGAACCGAAGAGGCGGCCGCTGCCCCACGATTTCCATCCGCCGGTTCCGTCGTTCACGGTCACGAGCGAGGATGTCGAGGAGGGGGCGACCCTCGAGGACGCCCAGGTCCACGCCGCGGGGAACACCTCGCCCCAGCTGCGGTGGGAGGGCTTCCCGGCCGGGACCAAGAGTTTCGCCGTGACCTGCTACGACCCGGATGCTCCGACGGGCAGCGGATTCTGGCACTGGGTCCTGTTCGACATCCCGGCCTCGGTGACCGAGCTGCCGGCGGGTGCGGGCGGCGGCAAGTTCGAGGGGCTGCCCGAGGGCGCCGTCCACGCGCGCAACGACTACGGCGGCAAGGAGTTCGGCGGGGCCGCGCCGCCGCCGGGGGACGGGCCGCACCGGTACGTCTTCACCGTGTACGCGGTGGACCAGGAGAAGCTCGGTCCGGACGCCGACGCCTCGCCCGCCGTCGTGGGATTCAATCTGCGGTTCCACACGATCGGCCGCGCTCAGCTGGTCGGTGAGTACGAGGTCCCCGCGGAGTGATGAGTCGGCTCATCGTTCATTGAACGTTTGCCCGCCTCTGGTCTTGGAAGTGATCAGAGGCGGGCATTTTTGTTGCCGGGGGTCGCGGGGGTCACCTCCCGTGGAGCAGCAGATATTGCGTTGTCCATCTCGGCGTGCCCGGCCAGAGTTGATCCCAGCCCGCCAGGGGGTGGGCCGGTGCACACAGGAGGTGGGCTGGTATGCGGGACACGCTGGTACTGAACGCGAGCTTCGAGCCGCTGTCGACGGTGACGTTGAACCGAGCCGTCGTTCTGGTGCTTCAGGACAAGGCCGTCGTCGAGCAGGCCCACCCCGAACTGCGGATGCGCGGAGCCGAGGTCGACATACCGGCGCCGCGGGTGATCAGGCTGTGCAGATACGTACGGGTGCCGTTCCGAAGACAAGCTCCGTGGTCGCGGCGGGGTGTGCTGATAAGGGACCGGCACCGGTGCGCGTACTGCGGTCGCCGGGCGACGACCGTGGACCACGTGGTGCCGCGGGCGCAGGGGGGTCAGGACGGGTGGCTGAACACCGTCGCCTCGTGCGCGGAGGACAATCACCGCAAGGCCGACCGGACTCCCGAGCAGGCGGAGATGCCGTTGCTGCGGCAGCCGTTCGAGCCGACGCCTGCGGACGCGATGCTCCTGGCCCTGGGGCAGGATGACCTGGCCGCGCTGCCGGAGTGGCTGACCATGGACGCGGCATAGCCCGTGTCCGGGATGTGACCGGGGCCCACCTTCGCTCGGAAGGTGGGCCCCGGTCGTGTGTCCGCGGGTCAGTCGATCGACGGCTTCTCGCGGCGTTCCGTGCCGCCGCCATTGCCGTTGCCGGAGTTTCCGCCGCCCGAATTGCCGCCGAAGTTACCGAAGTTGCCCATGGCGCCGGACAACCCCTTGAGGGCGTCGCCGATTTCGCTGGGGACGATCCAGAGCTTGTTCGCGTCGCCTTCGGCGATCTTCGGGAGCATCTGGAGGTACTGGTAGGAGAGGAGCTTCTGGTCCGGGTCACCGGCGTGGATGGCCTCGAAGACCGTCCGCACGGCCTGGGCCTCGCCCTCGGCGCGCAGGGCGGCCGCCTTGGCCTCACCCTCGGCGCGCAGGATCTGGGACTGCTTCTCGCCCTCGGCCGTGAGGATGGCGGCCTGGCGCGTGCCCTCGGCGGTGAGGATCGCGGCGCGCTTGTCACGGTCGGCGCGCATCTGCTTCTCCATCGAGTCCTGGATGGAGGTCGGCGGCTCGATGGCCTTCAGTTCCACGCGGTTGACGCGGATGCCCCACTTGCCGGTCGCCTCGTCGAGGACTCCGCGCAGCGCCGCGTTGATCTCCTCGCGGGAGGTCAGGGTCCGCTCGAGGTCCATGCCGCCGATGATGTTGCGGAGCGTGGTGACGGTGAGCTGCTCGATCGCCTGGATGTAGCTGGCGACTTCGTAGGTCGCGGCGCGGGCGTCGGTCACCTGGTAGTAGATGACGGTGTCGATGTTCACGACCAGGTTGTCCTGGGTGATCACCGGCTGCGGAGGGAACGGCACGACCTGTTCGCGCAGGTCGATGCGGTTGCGGATGGTGTCTATGAACGGGACGACGATGTTGAGGCCCGCGTTGAGTGTCCTCGTGTAGCGGCCGAACCGCTCCACGATGGCGGCACTCGCCTGCGGGATGACCTGGATCGTCTTGATCAGGGCGATGAAGACCAACACCACCAGAATGACCAGGACGATGATGACCGGTTCCATCGCGGCTCCCCGTACCTTTCTCCGCCTCGGCGCTTTCGGAAGATCTTATGCCTGTTGAAGATCTTGCTGGACGAGTGTGACAGACCGTCGTACGGCTCGTGAGGTGTTCTGTTCACTTACGTCGTGCGGGAGTTGCGCGGGATCAGATGACGATCGCCGTGGCCCCCTCGATGTCCACGACGTCGACCTCCTGCCCCACGTCGTAGGCGCGGTCGGTGTCGAGGGCGCGTGCCGACCAGATCTCTCCGGCGAGTTTGATGCGGCCGCCCGAGCCGTCGACGCGCTCCAGCACGACGGCCTGCTTGCCCTTCAAGGCGTCGATGCCGGTGGCGAGTTGGGGACGCTGTCTGGCGTGCCGGGTCGCGATCGGGCGTACGACGGCGATCAGCGCGACGGAGACGACGATGAAGACGAGTACCTGGGCGACGGCTCCGAAGCCGAGGCCCGACACCACGGCGGCGGCCACCGCGCCGACCGCGAGCATGCCGAACTCCGGCATGGCGGTCACCACGAGCGGGATACCGAGCGCCGCCGCGCCGACGAGCCACCACACCCAAGCGTCGATGTCGTTCACACCGTCATGGTAGGGCCGGGCGTCCTGCCGGGGACAGGGCGCACAGGGAGCGGTCAGGACATCGGAAGGCCCTGTGCCGTCCAGCGGTCGCCGACCTGTTCCACGACGAGCGGGAGGCCGAAGCAGAGGGAGAGGTTGCGGGAGGTGAGCTCCAGCTCGACCGGGCCCGCGGCGAGCACCTTGCCCTGGCGGATCATGAGGACGTGGGTGAAGCCGGGGGCGATCTCCTCGACGTGGTGGGTCACCATGATCATCGAGGGCGCGATGGGGTCGCGTGCGAGGCGGCCGAGGCGGCGTACGAGGTCCTCGCGGCCGCCGAGGTCGAGGCCGGCGGCGGGCTCGTCGAGGAGCAGCAGCTCGGGGTCGGTCATCAGGGCGCGGGCGATGAGGGTGCGCTTGCGCTCGCCCTCGGAGAGCGTGCCGAACCTGCGGTCCAGGTACTCGCTCATGCCGAGGCGGTCGAGGAAGGCGCGGGCGCGCTGCTCGTCGATGTCCTCGTACTCCTCCTGCCAGCCGGCGGTCATGCCGTAGGCGGCGGTCAGCACGGTCTGGAGGACGGTCTGGCGCTTGGGCAGCTTGTCGGCGAGGGCGATGCCGGCCATGCCGACGCGGGGGCGCAGCTCGAAGACGTCGGTCCCGGGGCTGCCCAGGGTCTCGCCGAGGATGGAGACGGTGCCGGAGCTGGGGAAGAGGTAGGTGGAGGCGATGTTGAGGAGGGTCGTCTTGCCGGCCCCGTTGGGACCGAGGATGACCCAGCGCTCGCCCTCCTTGACCGACCAGGAGACCTGGTCCACCAGAGCCCGGCCCTCACGGACCACGGATACGTCCTGAAGCTCCAGAACATCGCTCATGAGCGCGTTGTCTCCCCTTGCAGTGTGGCCGGTCGGTTGTCGCGGGCGCCGGTGGCTCGGACGGCCGCACATGGGTGGGCGCGGCCTCTCCGGGAAAATCTACGCCACCGGCCGGGCGGCCCGTTCCATCGGTCCGGTCCTTAGGGTGGGGGCATGCTCTCGGAACCGCGCTCTGGTCGCCTCGCCGCTTGGGGAAATGCCCTGTTGGCCGGAATTGTCTCGCCGGACGACGCCGTCGTCGCCATCGTCGGCGAGGACGCCGTGCACCGGGTGGAGGGGCTGCCCGGGGAGCCGGCGCCCGTCGGGCTCACGCTCGCGCTGGGACGGCTGCGGGCGCTCGGGGTGAGCGGGCTGCGGGTGGCGCTGCCCGCGCCGGGGCATCCGCTGGGGCTGAGCGGACCGCCGGAGTTCAACACGCGGGCGCTGGAGGCGGAGGAGGCCGTGGTCTGTCACGGCGCCGGGTACGGGCTGGTGCCGGAGGTGTACGAGGCCGGGCCCGACGGTGATCTGCATGTCGAGGTCGTGTGGCACTGTCTGCCGGTGCGGGAGGCCCCGCCGGCCGATGTGCCGTCGCTGGGCGAGGCGGAGCGGGAGCTGGCGGAGGCCCTGCGGGACGCCACTGCGGTGCTGGCGCGGCTGGACCTGGCGGGTTCGGGGCCGGTGGCGGAGGCGGCGATCGACGCGTACCGGGCCCGGGCCGAGCGGGGGCGGGAGGTCCTGGCGCCGGGGTATCCGCCCCGGGCGGTGCGGGTGCTGGAGCTGGCGCAGCGGGTGGGGCTGCTGGTGTACCTCGCCCATGAGAACGGGCCCGGGGGCGCGGTCAGTTCCGCGGAGATGGCGGTGCGGGCGGAGGCCTTGCGGCCGGTCGAGCGGACGGCACGGCGGGCTCAGGTCGCCGCGTACAACTCCGTTGTGGAGGAGCGGGAGCGGGGGGTGCGGTGAGCGTCGCCGCCCGTGTGTGCCGGGTGGCCCGTGTTGTGGTCCGGTTGGCCCGGCCGGTGTGAGCCTCTGGGGGGTGTGTCCCCAGGCCCCCCTACGGCCCTGAGGGGGCCTTGCCCTCAAGCGCGGGACGGGCTGGTCTCTGCACGCGGAGGGGCCCACATGTCGTCCGTGACGCGTGGGCCCCTCTGTGCTGCGGCTACGAGATCAGTCGTTGATGCAGGTGTTGCCGAACGCCGGGTTCAGCACGCCGACCACGTTGATCGTGTTGCCGCAGAGGTTGATCGGGACGTGGACCGGCACCTGGACGACGTTGCCCGAGATGACGCCCGGCGACTTCACGGCCGCGCCCTCGGCACCGGCGTCGGCGACGGCGGCACCGGCCGAGGCGCCCGCGGCGATCCCCGCGACGGTGAGGGCCACGGCAGCCTTCTTGGCAATGTTCATGAGAAGTGTTCCTCCTGCGTTTGCGTGTCGACCCGGCCGCGGGTCGTGCGCTGCCCAACGCGGGACCGTCCGGCGACGATGCGGGGCCCACGGGGAAGACAGCTCGTTCGGATCATTGGAGCGACAAGATCATTGAAGCGACAAACAGACCGGCCTCCCCCGGTGGGGGCCGGGGGAGGCCGGAGGTCACCGCGGATGCGGGCGGGACCTCGGTGGTCGAGACGACCTCAGTGGTTGAGGCCCAGGTTGCCGAAGGCCGGGTTCAGCACACCGATGACGTTGACGCTGTTGCCGACCACGTTGACCGGGACGTGCACCGGGGCCTGGACGAGGTTGCCCGAGACGACGCCCGGCGAGCCCTTGGCCTCGCCGAGAGCGGTGGCGCCGTCGGCGGCGGAGGCCATGCCGGCACCCGCGGCCATCAGCCCGCCGGCCACCATCGTCACGGCCGCTGCCTTCTTCAGGTTCTTCACTTCTGACCCCTCCTAGCGATTGCCGCGGCAATCGCCGCGGCACGCACTGGAGAACGGCGGAGCGCCCGGAAGGATGCGCCATCCGGGGGACATTCCCACGACGGTATGAATCTCGGACTTGATTCACGGACCGGAAGCCGACCTTCTGCTTCATCTCTCCGCAGCGGACGGGCCGGGTCTCAGCGGGTCACGCCGTGGCGTACGGCCCACAGCGCGGCCTGCGTGCGGTCCGCGAGGTCGAGCTTCATCAGGATGTTCGAGACGTGTGTCTTGACGGTCTTCTCGGAGAGGACCAGGGCGCGGGCGATCTCACGGTTGGAGCGGCCGTCCGCTATCAGGCCGAGCACCTCCCGCTCCCGTTCGGTGAGCGCCCCGCCCCTGCCCTGGCCCGAGCTGCCCTCGTCCTGGGAGAGGAGCGCGCCGGCCACCTCCGGCTGGAGCAGGATGTGGCCGGCGTGGACCGAGCGGATGGCGCCGGCCAGGGCGTCGGGGTCCACGTCCTTGTAGACGTACCCGGCGGCGCCCGCGCGCAGGGCCGGGACCACCGTGCGCTGCTCGGTGAAGCTGGTGACGATCAGCACGCGCGCGGGGTTGGCCAGGTCGCGGAGCCTGCGGAGGGCCTCGACGCCGTCCATGCCGGGCATCTTGACGTCCATCAGGACGACGTCGGGCTTCAGCTCCTCGGCGAGGGCGACGCCTTCGGCGCCGTCGGCGGCCTCGCCGACGACCTGGATGTCGTCCTGCACCTCCAGGAAGGTGCGCAGGCCCCGGCGGACGACCTGGTGGTCGTCGACGAGCAGCACCTTGATTGCGTCAGCCACCGGGAGTCTCCATCTCGATCGTGGTGCCCTTGCCGGGCGCCGATTCCACCGTGAGCGTGCCACCGACGCCGCTCGCGCGGTCCCGCATCGACACCAGTCCGAGGTGACGGCCGGCCCGGCGGACCGTCGTCGGGTCGAAGCCGCAGCCGTTGTCCGAGACGCGCAGGACCGTGCCGGGGCCGCGCCTGCCGAGGGTCACCTCGACGTGCCGCGCTCCGGAGTGGCGCAGCGCGTTGTGCAGCGCCTCCTGGGCGACCCGCAGCAGGGCCTCCTCCTGCGCGGCGGGCAGCGCGCGGACGCCCTGGCCGGTGAAGGTCACGCGGGCGGTGTGGGCACGGTCGAGGACCTGGATGTGGGTGCGGAGGGTGGCGACGAGGCCGTCCTCGTCGAGGGCTGCGGGGCGCAGCTCCACCACGGCGGCGCGCAGTTCGTCCGCGGCTTCGGCGGCGAGCGCGGCGACCTGCTGGAGTTCGCCCTTGGCGCGGGCGGGGTCGCGGTCGACGAGGGCGGTGGCGGCCTGGGCCGTCAGGCGCAGGGAGAACAGCTTCTGGCTGACCGCGTCGTGCAGTTCGTGGGCCAGCCGGGAGCGCTCCTCGGCGATCGTCAGTTCCCGGCTGCGCTCGTACAGGCGGGCGTTGGTGAGGGCGATCGCGGCGTGCTGGGCGAGGATCGAGAGCAGTTCCTCGTCGTCCTCGGTGAAGCCGCAGCCGCCGTGGGGCCTGGCGCAGTTCTTGTTGGCCAGGAAGAGGGCGCCGAGCACCTCGTCGCCGTCGCGGACGGGCAGGCCCAGGAAGTCGGACATCTCGGGGTGGGCGGACGGCCAGCCCTCGAAGCGGGGGTCCTCGCGGACGTCGGCGAGGCGCTCGGGCCGGGCCTCCTGGAGCATCGCGGCCAGGATGCCGTGCTGGCGGGGCAGCGGGCCGATGGCCTTCCACTGCTCCTCGCTGACGCCGTCGACGACGAACTGGGCGAAGCCGCCGTGGTCGTCGGGGACGCCGAGGGCGGCGTACTGCGCGTCCAGCAGTTCGCGGGCGGAGGCGACGATCGTCTTGAGGACGTCACGGACCTCGAGGTGCCTGCTCATGGCCAGCAGCGCGGAACTCACCGCGGCGAGGCCGGACCGGGGGCCTTGACTCATGTCCTCACGGTACCGGCGGGGTGTGACAGCGCGGATCGGACCTGTGACGGCCACGGGGTGGTGCCAAGGACCTAGGCCGGAGGTCCCGGGCAGGGCGGCCTAGGGCGAGCGGACGGGGTGCGCGGGCGTACGTCGAAGGGACCCTTCGGCTTGCGTCCCGCGTCCGAGGCGGCGGCGGGGGGCCGGTTCCTACGTTGGGATCACCGCCCGACGGAGGCGGTCGGACGAGGGGACGGTTGTCATGCCGGTTGCGATCATCACGGGTGCGTCGAAGGGGCTGGGGCGGGCGCTGGCCGAGGCGCTGGCCGCGCGCGGCTGGGATCTGGTGCTCGACGCCAGGAACGCGGAGGTGCTGAAGGAGACGGCGGCGGCCGTGGCGGCGCGCGGGAGCCGGGTCGAGGCCCTCGCGGGGGACGTCACGGAGGGGGCGCACCGGGCCGCGCTGGTGGCGGCCGCGTGGCGGCTCGGGGGCTGCGACCTGCTGGTGAGCAACGCGAGCGCGCTGGGCGCCGAGCCGCTGGTACGGCTGGCAGAGCTGCCGCTGGACGGACTGCGGCGGGCGCTGGAGGTGAACGCCGTGGCGGCGCTGGGGCTGGTCCAGGAGGCGCTGCCGCTGCTGCACGCGGCGGCAGCGGGCGCGGTGATCACCGTCAGCTCGGACGCGGCGGCCGAGGCGTACGAGACGTGGGGCGGTTACGGGGCGTCCAAGGCGGCTCTGGACCATCTCGCGGCGGTGCTCGGCGCGGAGGAGCCGGGGCTGCGGGTGTGGGCGGTGGACCCCGGGGACATGGCGACGGACCTGTACGCGGCGGCCGTGCCGGACGACGACGGTCCGCGGCCGGATCCGGCGGATGTGGCGCCGGCCTTCCTGCGGCTGCTGGACGAGCGCCCGGCGAGCGGGCGGTACGCGGCCCCGGACCTGCTGGAGGGACGGCGATGACGCTGGCCGTGCAGCGGGTTCCGGAGGAGCTGTCGGCGCGGGTGCCGGCCGAGCAGCGCCGGCCGGGCGGGGCCCGGGACGACGTCCGGCTGCTGGTGTCACGGGGGACGGAGGTGACGCATCACGTGTTCCGGGAGCTGCCGGGTCTGCTGCGGGCCGGGGACCTGCTGGTGGTGAACACCTCGCCGACGCTGGCGGCGGCCGTGGACGGGCGGGTGGGGCACGCGCGCGTGGTGGTGCACTTCTCCACGCGCGGTGACGACGGACGGTGGGGCGTCGAGCTGCGGGACCCGGACGGGAAGGGCACCACCCGCGCGCGTGCGGGCGGCCCCGCGGGGACGCAGGTGCGGCTGGCCGGGGGTGTGCGGCTGGCGCTGGAGGAGCCGCTGAGCCCGGCGAGCGGGCGGCTGTGGTGGGCCCGGGTGTCCCCCGCCGGGGCGGTCCCCGGTCTGCTGCGGGAGCACGGGCGGCCCATCCGTTACGCGTACACGGAGCGGGATCAGCCGCTGTCCGTCTACCAGACGGTGTTCGCGCTGCCGTCGGCGGACGGGGCGGGCAGCGCGGAGATGCCGAGCGCGGCGCGGCCCTTCACCGCGGGGGTGGTGGCGGAGCTGGTGAGCCGGGGGGTGCAGTTCGCGCCGGTCACCCTGCACACCGGGGTCGCCTCGGCGGAGGCGCACGAGCCGCCGTACCCGGAGCGGTTCGCGGTGCCAGAGGCGTCGGCGCGGCTGATCAACGCGGCGCGGGCCGGGAACGGACGGGTGATCGCGGTCGGGACGACGGCCGTGCGGGCCGTGGAGTCGGCCGCGGGGGCGGACGGGGTCGTACGCGCGCGCGGGGGATGGACGGATCTCGTGGTCACCCCCGCGCGCGGGGTGCGGGTGGTGGACGGGCTGCTGACCGGGCTGCACGAGCCGGAGGCCTCGCATCTGCTGATGCTGGAGGCGGTGGCGGGGCGGGCCGCGATCAGCCGCGGGTACGACGAGGCGCTGGCCGGGGGCTACCTGTGGCACGAGTTCGGGGACGTGCACCTCGTCCTGCCGGAGGAGGACGCTGACGCAGAGCATTGCTCGGGCAACCGGCAGTGAGAAAGATGTGGGGCCCGTGTGAGCCCGCACATAGGGCGCGGATCACGTACTACGGTCAATAGGAGTCAAAGGGGACGCGGTGATCGGGGCAGATGGTTCTATCTGTCCCGATTTGCCCTTCCCTGATCCACTATCGGGGATCGTACGTCACACCTTTGCCTGCCCGTTTTGCGGCCGCTAACAATGGCTCACGTCGCTCAGCGCCGCGGGTTCTCCCCCGGCGAACGCTCGTGCCGAGAGCACCCGCTGTCCGCCGTCGGACGAAGAGCGACCTCCGCGCTATTCGAAGAGGTCCTTCCGCATGCCCAAGAACACTCGCAAGATCGCGATCGCCGGTGCCGCCACGATCGGTGCCGCCGCCCTCGCCTTCTCCGTGGTGCCGGCCGACGCGCAGACGACCACGACGGACGCCGTCTCCTCGGCCCGGGTCGCCTACAGCTCGGCGCAGGTGCAGGACGTCAAGGCCAGCGTGACCGACCAGCTGGCCGCGACGAGTGTGAAGGTCGACGCCATCGAGGCCAAGAAGAAGGCCGCCGCGGCCGCCGCGGCGAAGAAGAAGGCAGCCGCCGAGGCAGCCGCGAAGGCCGCGGCGAAGAAGAAGGCGGCGGCCGCGGCCGCCGCCAAGAAGAAGGCCGCCGCCGCGCGCGCGGCCAAGGAGGCCGCGAGCCGTTCCGCCCAGCGCGTCGCGGTGAAGAAGGCCGCCACCAAGAGCTACGCCAACAACCTCGACGGCTGGATCAAGCACTCCCTGGACATCATGAAGGCCAAGGGCATCCCGGGCTCCTACAGCGGTCTGCACCGCAACATCATGCGGGAGTCCTCCGGCAACCCGAAGGCGATCAACGACTGGGACATCAACGCCATCAACGGCATCCCGTCCAAGGGCCTGCTCCAGGTGATCCCGCCGACCTTCGCCGCCTACCACGTGGCCGGAACGTCCTGGAACATCTACGACCCGGTCGCCAACATCACCGCCGCGGCGAACTACGCGGCCGACAAGTACGGCACGATCGACAACGTCGACAGCGCGTACTGAGCGACCCCCGCACGCCCGATGGGCGGCTCCCCCGGTACCGGGGGAGCCGCCCATCGGCGTACCGCGGCGGTGCCTACTTGCGCATGACCTCGGGCTCGTGGCGGCGCAGGAAGCGGGCCACGAAGAAGCCGCAGATCACACCGAGGACGATCAGCGCGACCATGTCCAGGCCCCAGGCGCCGACGGTGTGCTCCCACAGCGGGTCGGTCTCGCCGCCGTCCTTGGGCGGGCTGATCTTGTTGAAGTCCAGCGTGGCGCCCGCGGCGGCGACCGCCCAGCGCGAGGGCATCAGGTACGAGAACTCGTTGACGCCGACCGCTCCGTTCAGGGTAAACAGGCAGCCCGTGAACACGACCTGGATGATCGCGAACATCACCAGCAGCGGCATGGTCTTCTCGGCCGTCTTCACCAGCGACGAGATGACCAGGCCGAACATCATCGAGGTGAAGCCCAGCGCCATGATCGGGATGGACAGCTCGAACATGGTGGCGCTGCCGAGGACCAGGCCCTCCGCCGGGATCTCCCGGCTCGCGAAGCCGATCACGCCGACCAGCAGGCCCTGGAGCACGGTGACCACGCCCAGTACGAACACCTTGGACATCAGGTACGCGGAGCGGGACAGGCCGGTGGCGCGTTCCCGCTCGTAGATGACCCGTTCCTTGATCAGCTCACGGACCGAGTTGGCCGCGCCCGCGAAGCAGGCGCCGACCGCGAGGATCAGCAGGACGGTGGTGGCCGTGCCGTTCGGGATGATCCGGCCGGTCTTCGGGTTGACCGGGTTGGGCAGCAGACTGTTCCCGGAGTCGATCAGCAGGCTCACCGCGCCGAGCACGGCCGGCAGGATCACCGTCAGGGCCAGGAAGCCCTTGTCGGAGGCGATCACCGAGACATAGCGGCGCACCAGCGTGACGAACTGGGACATCCAGCCCTGCGGCTTCGGCGGCTTCATCGCCTGCATCGGCGGCATCTGTACGGACTGCGGCGCGATGGCGTCGATGTCCGCGGCGTACATCTGGTAGTGCTGCGAGCCCTTCCAGCGGCCCGCCCAGTCGTAGTCGCGGTAGTTCTCGAAGGCGGAGAAGACGTCGGCCCAGCTGTCGTAGCCGAAGAAGTTCAGCGCCTCCTCGGGCGGGCCGAAGTAGGCGACGGCACCGCCCGGCGCCATCACGAGCAGCTTGTCGCAGATGGCGAGTTCGGCCACCGAGTGGGTCACGACCAGGACGGTGCGGCCGTCGTCGGCGAGGCCGCGCAGCAGCTGCATGACATCGCGGTCCATGCCCGGGTCGAGTCCGGAGGTCGGCTCGTCCAGGAAGATCAGCGACGGCTTGGTGAGGAGCTCCAGGGCCACCGAGACGCGCTTGCGCTGGCCGCCGGAGAGAGAGGTGATCTTCTTCTCCTTGTGGATGTCGAGCTTCAGCTCGCGCAGCACCTCGTCGATACGGGCGTCGCGCTCGGCGCCCGTGGTGTCGGCGGGGAAGCGGAGCTTGGCCGCGTACTTCAGGGCGCGCTTGACGGTCAGTTCCTTGTGCAGGATGTCGTCCTGCGGGACCAGACCGATGCGCTGACGCAGTTCGGCGAACTGCTTGTACAGGTTGCGGTTGTCGTAGAGGACGTCGCCCTGGTTGGCCGGGCGGTAACCCGTCAGTGCCTTGAGCAGGGTCGACTTGCCGGAACCGGACGGTCCGATGACCGCGATCAGGGACTTCTCCGGGACACCGAAGGAGACGTCCTTGAGGATCTGCTTGCCGCCGTCGACGGTGACCGTCAGGTGGCGGGCCGAGAAGGAGACCTCACCGGTGTCGACGAACTCCTCGAGCCGGTCGCCGACGATCCGGAACGTGGAGTGGCCGACGCCGACGATGTCGGTGGGCCCCAGCTGGACCGAGCCGCCCTTGGGGATCGGCTGGCCGTTGACGTAGGTGCCGTTGTGCGAGCCGAGGTCGCGGATCTCCATCCGGCCGTCGGGCGTCGAGTGGAACTCGGCGTGGTTCCGCGACACCTGGAGGTCGGAGACGACCAGTTCGTTCTCCAGGGCACGGCCGATGCGCATCACGCGGCCGAGCGAGAACTGGTGGAACGTGGTCGGGCTGCGGTCGCCGTAGACCGGCGGCGCCCCCGCGCCTCCGCCGGGCACCTGCTGTACGTACGGCTCGCTCGGCCCCTGCTGCTGCGGGACGTGCGGCGGCCCCTGCGGCGGCTGCCATCCGGCCTGCGGCGCCTGCTGCGGCGGGGCCTGCTGGGCCCAGCCCGGGTTCGCGGCCTGCGCGGCGTACGGCTGCTGGGGCTGCGCGACGGGCGCCTGCGCTCCCGAGAGGTTCAGGCGCGGCCCGTCGGTCGCGTTGCCCAGGTGCAGCACCGAGCCCGGGCCGATCTCCAGCTGATGGATCCGCTGTCCCTGCGCGAAGGTGCCGTTGGTGCTCCCGTGGTCCTCGACGACCCAACTGCGCCCGTTGAAGCTGACCGTGGCGTGACGCCAGGAGACCCTGGCGTCGTCGAGGACGATGTCGCCCTGCGGATCACGTCCGAGGGTGTATGGCCTGGACGGATCGAGCGTCCAGGTGCGTCCGTTCAATTCCAGTACGAGTTCCGGCACTCCAGCCCCACTGAGTTGTCCCCCGAGTTAGCCCCATCAACGGGGAGTCTAGGGATGTCGAACATCGGGGGGAACTATTTCAGTAGCGGCCCCCTGACCGAAAGTCGGGCCTTGTGAAGAGCGTGCGCGAGCGTATCGGCCGTTCCCGTTGACGGGGTTGAAACCGGCCCGGAGAGTGGTAAAGGCACGCGAGGGGGACGGAAGAGGGCGATCTTCGCCGCTGCGCGCCGCGGATCGGGGGGTCTGCACATGAGTGCCGGTACGGGTGTCGGAGGCAGTGGGAGCGAGGCGCGCGACAGGGGCGTGCCGTGGATCGACGTACTGCTGGCCGCCGTCGCGGCGGTGAGCTGGGCCTTGATCGGGATGGCGGGGACGGCGGCGCTGGGGCTGCATCTCCTGGAGGCGGACTCCGCCGGCTCGTTGGGCCCGATGACCGCCGCGGTGGTGGCCCTGGCCGCCGGCGGTTCGGTGACTCCGTCGGGCGATGTGTCCGCTTTCGGGCTCACGGGCGCGGAGGCGGCCACCGCCATCGAGATCACGCCACTGGGGGTGAGCCTGGTGGGCGCGCTGCTGCTGTCGTGGTTCTTCCTGAGGTCCCTGCGGGCGGCCGGAGTTGTGGTCGCCCCGGCCGAACTCCTCGCCCGCGTCGGGACGGTGGTCGCGCTGTACGTGGCGATGCTCGGCGGACTGGTCTGGGCGGGGCACGATGTCATCACGCTCGACGGGGGCGCGCTGGGACTGGACGACCTGCCCGGCGGAGGCGGCGGGGGCGGAGGCGGGGGCGGTCCGGAGATCCCGGGGCTCGGGGACATCGGCGGGCTGCTGCCCGACCGGCTCGGCGACCTCGTCGACGCGAAGGCCGCGGTCGGGTTCACCGTCGACACGGCGCCGACACTGCTCGGCGGCCTCGGCTGGTCCCTCGGCATCCTGCTGATCGCGCTGCTGGCCTCGCGCCGTACGCCGCTGCCGGCCGGCTGGGAGGCGGTGCACCGGGTGGTGCGGCCGGCGGTGTCCGCCGTGGTGACCGTGCTGCTGGTGGCCGTGGCGGCCGGGTTCGCCGCGGCGGCCTACGCGGCGATCGGCGACGACCATCCCCGGCGGATCGCGGGCGCGGCGCTGCTCGGGGCGCCGAACGGGGTCTGGCTGGGGATCCCGATCGGTCTGTTCGTCCCCTGGGACGGGCGGGCGACGGGCGCGCTGACCGGCGTCCTGCCGGACCCGCTGGACGATCTGCTGGGCGCCGGCACCGAACGGCCGGTGACGCTGGGCCGCCTCGCGGAGCTGGACGGACGGGTGTGGCTGCTGGGTGTGGCGGCGGCGCTGATGATGCTGCTGGCGGGGGTGCTGGCGGCGGTGCGGACGCCGGTGCCGCCGGCGGTGCGGACGCGGGTGCGGTCGACGGGCTTCCCGCCTGCGGCGAAGGCCGGGTCGGGCGCGGCGGCGGAGGCGGGGTCCTGGAGCCGGGACGGGCGCGGAGACGGGAGCCTTGACGGGAGCGGGGCCGGGATCCCGGACGGCCGCGGGGCCGGACTCGGGACCAGGAGCGGGGCCGGGAGCCCGGACGGCCGCGGGGCCGGGGGCTGGGCCGGTGCGGTCGGGTTCGCCGGGCGTTGTGCCGTGCGGCTGGGAGTGGCGACCGCCGTGGCGCTGCCGTTGCTCGCCTGGCTGACGGACGTGTCCGTGGACGCCTCGCTGTCCGTGCTGGGGTTCGACGCCTTCGGGGCCGGGATCGACCTGCACGGGCGTCTCGGGGCGGCGCTGCTGCTGGGTGCCGTGTGGGGCGCGGGGGCGGGGGCCGCCGGCGCGCTGCTGGCGTGGGCGACGGGCGCGGCGGGGCGGTGGGCCGCGCCCCTGGCACGCAGTGACCCGGGCGGCGGCGCGGGCCCCGGCGCGGGCCATGGGCGCTCGGGGTATCCGGGCGACCGCTCGGGGCCCTACGCGCCGGGTGCGCCGTCGTACCGGCCGCCGAATCCGGCGACCAATCCCTACCTGCGGGTTCCGGAGGAGTTGCGGGACGCTGGCCCGGAGCGGGCTCGGCCCGGACCTGACGGGCGGGACGGGCGGGACGGGCGGGTCGGGCGGGACGGGCCGAGCATGAGGGACGGACGCGACAGGGGTGACAAGGGCGGGCGGTCGAGGCCGTACGAGAGTTCGCGGCCGACCGAGCCCCCCTCGGGCGACGCCGGGCCGCCCGCCGGGCCGCCGGGGGCGGACGACGTCTACGGTGCCCCGACGGTCATCCGGCCGATGGGGCCCTCTCCGCGCTCACCGCGCCGGCCCGCCGGCCCAAGGCCCGGTGAGCGGCCACGACCCGGCCCCGAGGAGGGCCCGCCGCCTCCGCCACCACCCCCTCCCGCGCCTCCGAGGGGCCCCAGGACGCCCGGCGGCCCGCGTTGAGGGCCCGCGGGTCCGCGCGGGCCCTCAACGCGCTGGGCACGCCCGCAGCCGACCGTTGAGGAACTCGCCGTCTCGCCGCCATCCACTGTTCCCCGTCCGTCAGGCGGACCTCGGCGGCGCGCGGCACGGGGTGCCGGATACGGTGGGTACACCATGAGCGCTTTGCAGACTTCGTCCTCTGACGTTCCCACCCTCCTTGTCAAGATCTTCGGCAAGGACAGGCCGGGCATCACGGCCGGCCTCTTCGACACCCTCGCCGCCTTCTCCGTCGACGTGGTCGACATCGAGCAGGTCGTCACCCGAGGCCGGATGGTGCTGTGCGCGCTCGTGACCGAGCCGCCGACCGGCCATGAGGGGGAACTGCGGTCGACGGTCCACAGCTGGGCCGAGTCGATGAAGATGCAGGCCGAGATCATCTCCGGCATCGGTGACAACCGGCCGCGCGGCCTGGGCCGGTCGCTGGTCACGGTGCTCGGGCATCCCCTCACCGCGCAGGCCACGGCGGCGGTGGCCGCGAAGATCACCAAGGCCGGCGGGAACATCGACCGTATCTTCCGGCTCGCCAAGTACCCCGTCACCGCCGTCGAGTTCGCCGTCTCCGGTGTGGAGACCGCGCTCCTGCGCACCGCCCTGGTCACGGACGCGGCGGCGCTGGGCGTGGACGTCGCGGTGGTGGACGCGGGCCTGTACCGGCGGGCCCAGCGGCTCGTCGTCATGGATGTCGACTCGACCCTGATCCAGGACGAGGTGATCGAGCTCTTCGCCGCGCACGCCGGCTGCGAGGCCGAGGTCGCCGAGGTGACGGCGGCCGCGATGCGTGGTGAGCTCGACTTCGAGCAGTCCCTGCACGCCCGCGTGGCGCTGCTGGCGGGACTGGACGCCTCGGTCGTGGACAAGGTGCGCGCCGAGGTCAGGCTGACGCCGGGCGCGCGCACCCTGATCCGGACGCTGAAGCGGCTCGGCTACCAGGTCGGCGTCGTCTCCGGCGGCTTCACCCAGGTCACGGACGATCTCCAGGAGCGGCTGGGGCTGGACTTCGCGCAGGCCAACACGCTCGAGATCGTCGACGGCAGGCTGACGGGCCGGGTCACCGGCGAGATCGTGGACCGGGCGGGCAAGGCGCGGCTGCTGCGCCGGTTCGCCGCCGAGGCGGGCGTGCCGCTCTCCCAGACCGTGGCGATCGGTGACGGCGCCAACGACCTCGACATGCTGAACGCGGCCGGACTCGGGGTGGCCTTCAACGCCAAGCCGGTGGTGCGCGAGGCGGCGCACACGGCGGTGAACGTGCCGTTCCTGGACACCGTCCTGTATCTGCTCGGCATCACCCGTGAAGAGGTCGAGGCCGCGGAGACGCACGACGAGCAGTAGTCGCGGCCACGCGGAGCGTGGCGAGGAGACGGGGTACCGGCGCGCTCGGCTTCCCCGCCGGACGCAGAGGGCCCGGCACCGCACGGTGCCGGGCCCTCGCGCGTGCCGGGTGGGTCACTCGGAGGGCGCCCAGTAGTCGAGCAGCGTGGCCACGCCCGGTTCCAGGGACTTCCAGGAGCCGTCGAAGGAGACGACGGCGAAGGCGGCGGCCGGGAATCCCCGGCGGCGCATCCGCTCGCCGGCGTCGCCGTCGCTCCGGCCGGAGAGGATGTCGGCGAGGCCCTGGATGCCCGGGTTGTGGCCGATCAGGACGACGTCGCGCACGTCGTCGGGGGTCTCGTTGAGCAAGGCGATCAGCTCGCCCGGGGAGGCCTCGTAGATCCGCTCCTCGTAGACGGTTTTCGGCCGCTGCGGGAACTCGTGGACCGCGAGTTTCCACGTCTCCCGGGTGCGGACCGCGGTGGAGCAGATGGCCAGGTCGACCGGGATACCGCTGTCCACCAGTCTGCGTCCGGCGACGGCGGCGTCCTTGCGGCCCCGCTCAGCGAGCGGACGCTCATGGTCGGTCACCTGCGGCCAGTCGGCTTTCGCATGGCGGAAGAGGACGATCCTGCGGGGTTCTGCGACGCTCATGAGTCCCAGCTTCGCATGAAACAGGCCATGGGGCGCAGGGAGTTGACATGCGGCTTCACCAGCGGTCCTGAGCTCCGCCCTAGCGGGTGACCAGCAGTTGCACGCGCTCGACGAGGTGCGTGATCGCCGGGTCTCCGGTGGCCGCCCGGGCGTCGGCGGGGTTCAGTATCAGCACGAGCAGGGTGATGAAGGCGAGGGTCGGGAGGGCGAGGGCCCACCAGGGCAGCCAGGTGTCGACGCCGCCCGGGGCGGCCGGGTGGGGCCGGGTGTGCGTAGGGGCCGACATGGGTGCCTCCGCTGTCTTCGAGTGGTCCGTGGACCTCGGCAGGTGATCCGCGTCGCGCGGTCACATCTCGAAGTTACGGAATCGGCGGCCCTCAACCCATCCGGTGATCCACCCACTTGACCCTGACCCTCACCCCCTAGGGGACAGGGGGGTTAACCCCACCCCGGTCGTCCTCGGCTGCCCGGACGGCATCGCGCGCGGGCGGCCCGGTCCGGTCGGCACGGCCGGACCGTCAGGGCGGGTCGTCGCGGCCGGACAGGCAGTGCGAGGTCGTCACGGCCTACTGGCGAGGTCGTCACGGCCTACTGGCAGGGAGGGCCCGTCACGGCGGGAGACCGGCACGGCCGGACCGTCAGGGTGAGGCGATGGTCGCGATGACGGCGATGACGACGAAGATGGCGAGGAACGAGCCGAAGACGATCAGCATCTTCTTCTGACCGTTCTGCGGGTTCGGGTCGAGCATGGGCATACGGCAAGTCTCGCACCCCGCTCCCCCGGCGCCGCCCCGGGGTCGGCCGTCAGCGGGCGGCCTCCTCCTCCACCGTGCGGTCCCGGCCGGCCAGGAAACCCACGACCGTCTGCGGGATCATCAGGCCCGCCATGAGCGCGAGGGGCAGCCCCCAGCCGCCGCTGTGCTGGTAGAGCACCCCCACCAGGAGCGGGCCGGGGATGGAGATCAGATAGCCGGTGCTCTGCGCGAACGCCGACAGCTGAGTGACGCCCGTGCCGGTCCTGGCGCGCATCCCGACCATGGTGAGGGCCAGTGGGAAGGCACAGTTGGCGATGCCGAGCAGCAGGGCCCAGGCCCAGGCGCCGCCGGCCGGCGCGAGATACAGGCCGGCGTACCCGACGAGGCCGCAGCCGCCGAGCGCGAGCACGATCGGGCCCTGGTGCGGCAGCCGGGTGGCGACGCGCGGGATGACGAAGGCCAGCGGCACGCCCATGGCCATCGTCACGGCGAGCAGCAGTCCGGCCGTGCTCGCGGGCACTCCCGCGTCCCGGAAGATCTGCGGCATCCAGCCCATGGTGATGTACGCGGCGGTGGCCTGGAGGCCGAAGAAGACGGCGAGCGCCCAGGCGGTACGGCTGCGGGTGATGCGCAGCGGGGCGGCCGACGGCTGCGGCACGCGCGCGTGGGCCCCCGGGGCGGGCCGCGGGCCCGTCTCCGGCGGCTCCCCCGTGGGCCGCGCCCCCTCGGACCGCTCCCCCGCCGGACGCCCGCCGCCCGGAGCCGTCCCGCGATTGCGGGCGAGCGGCAGCCAGGGCAGGAGGGCGGCCGCCGCCAGGCCCGCCCACAGCACGAGGCCGGTCCGCCAACTGCCGCCCAGCGCCTCGGTCATGGGCACGGTGACGGCGGCGGCCGCGGAGGTGCCCAGGGCGAGGGCCATCGAGTACAGGCCGGTCATGGAGCCGACCCGGTCGGGGAAGTGCCGCTTGACGATGACCGGCATCAGGACGTTGCTGACGGCGATGCCCATGAGGGCGAGGGCGCTGGCGGCGAGGAAGCCCGCCGTGCCGCCCGCGTAGGGACGCAGGAGCAGTCCCGCCGTGATGGCCGCCATGCCGGCGCACACCACCGCGCCGGGCCCGAAGCGGCGGGCGAGTCGCGGCGCCATGACGCCGAAGACGGCGAAGCAGAGCGGGGGCACCGAGGTGAGCAGCCCGGCCACGCTGCCGCTCATGCCGAGCCCGTCGCGCACCTCTTCGAGGAGGGCGCCGAGGCTCGTGATGGCGGGCCGCAGGTTGAGGGCGGCCAGCACGATGCCGACGACGAGCAGCCGGGTCCTCCGGTCCCCCGCGCGGGCGGCCGTGCGTCCGGGCGCGCCCTCCGCCGACGCGCGAAGGGGCGGGGGTGTCGTCGTCCGGGTCTGCTCGCTAGCCATGCCGCCCATCATAGAATCATGGGATGATTGGTTGTCCATGCCCGGGTTCCCCTCGGCCGCCCCAGCCGTGCGAAGGTGTGCCATGCCCCTGAGCCATCCCCGCCGCTCGGCGCTGTCCGAACAGGTCATCGCCGCGCTGCGCACCCAGATCACCTCGGGCGAGTGGCCGGTCGGCGCACGGATCCCCACCGAGCCCGAGCTGGTCGAACAGCTGGGCGTCGCCCGCAACACGGTCCGCGAGGCCGTCCGGGCGCTCGCGCACAACGGCCTGCTGGACATCCGGCAGGGCTCGGGCACGTACGTCGTGGCGACCAGCGAACTCGCGGGCGTGATGCACCGCCGCTTCGCCGACGCCGACCCCGGGCACATCGCCGAGCTGCGCGCCACGCTGGAGTCGAGCGCGGCGAAGCTGGCGGCCGGACGGCGCACGGAGAGGGACCTCAGACACCTGGACGCGCTCCTCCTGCGGCGCGAGGAGGCCTGGGACTCGGGCGACAAGGAGGCGTTCGTGGCGGCGGACGCGACCTTCCACCTGGCGGTGGTGGCGGCCTCCCACAACGACGTCATGACGGCGATGTACGCGGACCTCGGCGAGGTGCTGCGGGACTGGCTGCGCGACGACGTCGGCGACGAGCTCACGCCGGAGACGTACATGGACCACACCCGGCTGGTGGACGCGATCCGCGCGGGTGACGCGGAGGCCGCCGCCGTCGAGGCGGCCGGCTATCCGCTGCTGTGCCGGCCCGGACGGTTCACCGCTTCTGGTGGCTGACCCAGGCCGAGCGGACCTCCTTCCAGCACCGGCCGGTGAGCCGTACGGTCAGGGCGGGGCCCACATCGACGGGGGTGCCGTCGGTGTCGAGATCCCACCAGCGCTCGCACTCGATGTGCAGGCGGACGCGGTCGGTGTCGGCGTAGGGGTTGTGGCAGTAGGCGACGACGCGGGAGCCGAGCACCTCGGTGCGGCACTCCGCGCCGAAGGGATCCTCACGCTCGGCGGTGGCCTGCCCGGCCGCCACGCGCGCGTGCGGCAGCGCGTCGTACGGCAGCGACAGGACGAGACAGACGGCGACGGTCACTGGGGCCAGGCTGCGAGACAGGCGCACAAGGGGACCTCCTCGGCCGTGCTGGGGAGGAAAGCGCGGTAAGGAACCCGCACTTCAGAGTGCCTTGCCGGGGCACCGCCCCGCCCGGCCGGGTGAGCCGAACGGGTGACGCCCCGTTCCCCCGCGCGGGCGGGGGTAACGGGGCGTCGGGAGCGTGCCGGTGATCAGGCTCCGATGGCGTGCAGGCCACCGTCGACGTGCACGATCTCGCCGGTGGTCTTCGGGAACCAGTCGCTCAGCAGCGCGACCACACCGCGGCCGGCCGGGCCCGGGTCGTTGAGGTCCCACTCCAGCGGGGAGCGGTTGTCCCAGACGGAGGCCAGCTCGGAGAAGCCCGGGATGGACTTCGCCGCCATGGAACCGATGGGACCGGCGGAGACCAGGTTGCACCGGATGTTCTGCTTGCCCAGGTCACGCGCCATGTAGCGGTTGGTGGCCTCCAGGGCCGCCTTGGCGGGGCCCATCCAGTCGTACTGCGGCCAGGCGAAGGAGGCGTCGAAGGTGAGGCCGACGACCGAGCCGCCGTTCTGCATCAGCGGCAGACAGGCCATGGTGAGCGACTTCAGGGAGAACGCCGAGACGTGCATGGCCGTGGCGACCGACTCGAACGGCGTGTTGAGGAAGTTGCCGCCCATGGCGTCCTGCGGCGCGAAGCCGATGGAGTGCACGACGCCGTCGAGGCCGCCGAGCTCCTCGCCGACGATGTCGGCCAGCCGGCCGAGGTGCTCGTCGTTCGTCACGTCGAGCTCGATGACCTTGGTGGGCTTCGGCAGCTTCTTGGCGATGCGCTCGGTCAGCGTGGGCCGCGGGAACGCGGTCAGGATGATCTCGGCACCCTGCTCCTGGGCCAGCTTCGCGGTGTGGAACGCGATGGAGGACTCCAGCAGCACGCCGGTGATCAGGACGCGCTTGCCCTCGAGAATTCCGCTCATGGTGATCAGTGACCCATTCCCAGTCCGCCGTCAACGGGAATGACGGCTCCAGTGATGTACGAGGCGTCGTCCGAGGCGAGGAACCGCACCGTCGCGGCGATCTCCTCCGGCTGCGCGTACCGGCCGAGCGGGACCTGCGAGACGATGCCCGCACGCTGCTCGTCGGTGAGCACCTTGGTCATGTCGGTGTCGACGAAGCCGGGCGCGACGACGTTGAAGGTGATGTTGCGCGACCCCAGCTCACGGGCGAGGGACCGCGCGAAGCCGACGAGGGCGGCCTTGGAGGCGGCGTAGTTCGACTGTCCGGCGGAGCCGAGGAGTCCCACGACCGACGAGATCAGGACGACCCGGCCCTTCTTGGCCCGCAGCATGGCGCGGTTGGCGCGCTTGACCACGCGGAAGGTGCCGGTGAGGTTGGTGTCGACGACCGAGGTGAAGTCCTCCTCGGACATGCGCATCAGGAGCTGGTCCTTGGTGACGCCGGCGTTGGCGATCAGGATCTCCACGGGGCCGTGCTCGGCCTCGATCTCCTTGTAGGCCTGCTCCACCTGCTCGGCGTCGGTGATGTCGCACTTGACCGCCAGGCAGCCCAGATCCGTCAGGGCGGCCGGTGGCTCGCCCGAGCGGTACGTGATCGCGACCTTGTCGCCGGCATCGGCGAACGCGCGGGCGATGGCGAGGCCGATGCCCCGGTTTCCTCCGGTGACGAGAACCGAGCGGCTCAACGGATCACCCTTTCGATAGGGGTCTGACGCACCTGCCCCAACGCTTCAGGGCGGGCGGCTTCCCTCGAAACCTATCGGTCAGCGTCTCGCGACGGACATTCGGGCACCGACAGTGGCTCACCGGACTGGCTGTCGGGTCTCTACAGAAAGTTTGCGGAAGCGGGGCGGAAACGTGTGGTCCGGGGCTGCCGGGCGCGACATGATCGAGCCCTCACACGTGACGACACCAGGGAGACACGTAGGTGCCCCACAGCATCGATGAAAGTTTCACGGCCCTACCCCTACGCGCCCTCGCCGACGCCGCCCTCGCACGCGCGCGTGCGCTGGGGGCGGAGCACGCGGACTTCCGGTTCGAGCGGGTGCGCAGCGCGTCCTGGCGGCTGCGGGACGCCAAGCCCTCCGGGTCGTCCGACACGACCGACCTCGGGTACGCGGTGCGGGTGGTGCACGGCGGTACGTGGGGGTTCGCGTCCGGCGTGGACCTCACGATGGACGCCGCGGCCAGGGTCGCCTCGCAGGCCGTGGCGATGGCCAAGCTCTCCGCGCAGGTGATCAGGGCGGCCGGTTCGGACGAGCGGGTGGAACTGGCCGACGAGCCGGTGCACGCCGACAGGACGTGGATCTCGTCCTACGAGATCGACCCGTTCTCCGTTCCCGACGAGGAGAAGGCCGCGCTGTTGGCCGACTGGAGCGCGCGGCTGCTCGCGGCCAACGGGATCAACCATGTGGACGCCTCGCTGCTCACCGTCCACGAGAACAAGTTCTACGCCGACACGGCCGGCACGGTGACCACCCAGCAGCGGGTGCGGCTGCACCCGGCGCTGACCGCGGTGTCGGTCGACGAGTCGAGCGGCGAGTTCGAGTCGATGCGCACCATCGCGCCGCCCGCCGGACGCGGCTGGGAGTACCTCACCGGCACCGGGTGGGACTGGGACGACGAGCTCGCCCGGATCCCCGAGCTGCTCGCCGAGAAGATGCGGGCGCCGAGCGTCGAGCCGGGGCTGTACGACCTGGTGGTCGACCCGTCCAACCTGTGGCTGACCATCCACGAGTCCATCGGGCACGCCACCGAGCTGGACCGGGCCCTCGGCTACGAGGCCGCCTACGCCGGCACCTCCTTCGCCACCTTCGACCAGCTCGGCAAGCTGCGCTACGGCTCGGACCTGATGAACGTCACGGGTGACCGCACCGCCGAGCACGGCCTGGCGACCGTCGGTTACGACGACGAGGGCGTCGAGGCCCAGTCCTGGGACCTGGTGAAGGACGGCACGCTCGTCGGTTACCAGCTGGACCGGCGGATCGCGAAGCTGACCGGGTTCGAGCGGTCCAACGGATGCGCCTTCGCCGACTCCCCCGACCACGTCCCGGTGCAGCGCATGGCCAACGTGTCGCTGCGGCCGGACCCGGCCGGGATGTCGACCGAGGGTCTCATCGGCAGCGTCGACCGGGGCATCTACGTCGTCGGCGACCGCTCCTGGTCCATCGACATGCAGCGCTACAACTTCCAGTTCACCGGGCAGCGGTTCTTCCGGATCGAGAACGGACGGATCACCGGCCAGCTGCGGGACGTGGCCTACCAGGCGACGACCACCGACTTCTGGGGGTCCATGGCGGCGGTCGGCGGCCCGCAGACGTACGTCCTCGGCGGCGCCTTCAACTGCGGAAAGGCCCAGCCGGGCCAGGTCGCGGCGGTGTCGCACGGCTGCCCGTCGGCCCTCTTCAAGGGCGTCAACATTCTGAACACCACGCAGGAGGCCGGTCGATGAGCGCGGGCACCAAGAAGGCGCAGCAGCCGCACGAGATCGTCGAGCGGGCCCTCGAACTGTCGCGGGCCGACGGCTGTGTCGTGATCGCCGACGAACAGTCGACGGCGAACCTGCGCTGGGCGGGCAACGCCCTGACGACCAACGGCGTCACGCGCGGGCGCACGCTCACCGTGATCGCCACGGTCGACGGCAAGGAGGGCACCGCCTCCGGGGTCGTCTCGCGGGCCGCCGTCACCGCGGACGAGCTGGAGTCCCTCGTACGGGCCGCCGAGGCCGCCGCGCGCGGTTCGGGCCCCGCCGAGGACGCGCAGCCACTGGTCGGCGGTGTGGCCCGGTCCCCCGAGTTCACCGAGGCGCCCGCGGAGACCTCGTCGGCGGTCTTCGCCGACTTCGCGCCCGCCCTGGGCGAGGCGTTCGCCCGCGCGCGTGCGGGCGGCCGCGAGCTGTACGGGTTCGCCAACCACGAGCTCGTCTCCACGTACCTGGGCACCTCGACCGGGCTGCGGCTGCGGCACGACCAGCCGAACGGCACGCTGGAGCTCAACGCCAAGTCCCCGGACCGGACGCGCTCGGCGTGGGCCGGGCGTTCGACCCGGGACTTCAAGGACGTCGACCCGGCGGCGCTCGACGCCGAGCTGGCCGTACGGCTGGGCTGGGCGGAGCGGCGGATCGAGCTGCCCGCCGGACGCTACGAGACGCTGCTGCCGCCGACCGCGGTGGCCGACCTGATGATCTACCAGCTGTGGTCGGCGTCCGGCCGGGACGCGGCCGAGGGCCGCACGGTGTTCTCCCAGCCCGGTGGCGGCACCCGGCTCGGGGAGAAGCTGTCCGAGCTGCCGCTGACCCTGCGCAGCGACCCGAACGAGCCGGGCCTGGAGTCGGCGCCGTTCGTCATCGCGCACTCCTCCGGCGGTGACCAGTCGGTCTTCGACAACGGCCTGCCCGTCCGGCCCACCGAGTGGATCGGGGCCGGCGAGCTGAAGCACCTGACGACCACCCGGCACAGCGCCGCCCTGACCGGCCTGCCGGTGGCGCCCGGGGCCGACAACCTGATCCTGGACGGCGGCGAGGACCGCTCCCTGGAGGAGATGGTCGCGGCCACCGGGCGCGGGCTGCTGCTGACCTGCCTGTGGTACATCCGCGAGGTCGACCCGGCGACCCTGCTCCTCACCGGACTGACCCGGGACGGGGTCTATCTGGTGGAGAACGGCGAGGTCGTCGGCGAGGTGAACAACTTCCGGTTCAACGAGTCGCCGGTCGGCCTGCTGGGGCGGGCGACGGAGGCGGGCCGCACGGAAAAGACGCTGCCCCGGGAGTGGAGCGACTGGTTCACTAGGGCTGCGATGCCGGCGCTGCGGGTGCCGGACTTCAATATGAGCTCTGTCAGCCAGGGCGTATAACCTCGTAGCCGGTGGTCGCACGACCGCCCGCGGACCGCCGGCGGACCGGCTGAAGATCATCAAGGAGATATGAGAACCGTGACGGACATCGTCGACGAACTGAAGTGGCGCGGGCTGATCGCCCTCTCCACTGACGAGGACGCATTGCGCAAGGCGTTCGCGGACGGTCCCGTCACGTTCTATTGCGGCTTCGACCCGACCGCGCCCAGCCTGCACCTCGGCAACCTGGTGCAGATCCTGACGATGCGCAGGATCCAGCAGGCGGGCAACCGTCCGCTGGGTCTGGTCGGAGGGGCCACCGGGCTGATCGGCGACCCGAAGCCCACCGCGGAGCGGACGCTGAACGCGCCCGAGGTCGTCGCCCAGTGGGTGGAGCGGCTGCGCGCGCAGATCGCGCCGCTGCTGGACTTCGAGGGCCCCAATGCGGCGGTCATGGTGAACAACCTGGACTGGACGCAGGGCATGTCGGCCATCGAGTTCCTGCGGGACGTCGGCAAGCACTTCCGCGTCAACAAGATGATCGCCAAGGAGGCCGTCTCCCGGCGGCTCAACTCCGACGCGGGCATCGGCTACACGGAGTTCAGCTACCAGATCCTCCAGGGGATGGACTTCCTGGAGCTGTTCCGGCGGCACGGCTGCACGCTCCAGACCGGTGGCAGCGACCAGTGGGGCAACCTGACCTCGGGGACCGACCTGATCCACCGGGTCGAGCCCGACGCCGTGGTGCACGCGCTGGCCACCCCGCTGATCACCAAGGCGGACGGCACCAAGTTCGGCAAGACGGAGTCCGGCACGGTCTGGCTCGATCCCGAGATGACCACGCCGTACGCCTTCTACCAGTTCTGGCTGAACGCGGACGACCGGGACGTGTCGAAGTTCCTGCGCATCTTCAGCTTCAGGTCCCACGCCGAGATCGAGGAGCTGGAGCGGCAGACCGAGGAGCGTCCGCAGGCCCGGGCCGCTCAGCGCGCGCTGGCCGAGGAGCTGACGACGCTGGTGCACGGAGCCGACCAGACGGCCGCCGTGGTCGCCGCGTCCAAGGCCCTCTTCGGCCAGGGCGAGCTCGGTGAGCTCGACGACCGGACGCTGGCCGCGGCCCTCTCCGAGCTGCCGCACATCAGGGTCGCCGAGCTCGGACCGGTCGTGGACCTGTTCGCGGAGGTCGGTCTGGTGGCCAGCAAGTCCGCCGCGCGTCGGACGGTGAAGGAGGGCGGTGCCTACGTGAACAACGTCAAGGTCACCGCGGAGGACGCCGTCCCGGCGAAGGAGGAGCTCATCCACGGGCGGTGGCTGGTGCTGCGGCGCGGGAAGAAGAACCTGGCCGCTGTCGAGGTCACCGAGGGCTGAGTGCCGCGCCCGCGCTCCCGCCCGACGGGGTGCGCGCAGGGGCGGCGCCGCGGATGGCGCCGCAGGGATGTGGGGTTCTGCCGGCCGCGGCTCTCGTCGTGGCGTGCCGCGCCGTTCCCCGCCCCCCCGGGGGGCGCCTCGGTCAGGTCCTCTGCTTGCGCTTGCCCAGCGTCGCCATGTAGAGCATGTCGCCGAGGGCGACGATGATGATCGCGGCGATCAGCTGGAACAGGTGGCGGCTCCAGTCGATGCCGGAGGTCTCCTCGACCCCTGCCGCGCGGGCGATCGCGTTGCCCACGATCGCGCCCAGCATGCCGAAAATGGTGGTCAGCCAGAGGGGGCTGTGCTGCTTCCCCGGGAGGATGGCCTTCGCGATCAGGCCCAGCACGAATCCCACGATGATGGCCCACAACCAGCCCATGGCTGCCTCCTTGTACGGCTCTACGTGAGCATTGCCCCCAAGTCTCGGTCCGGCCGCCGTACGGCGCATGTCGGGTGCGGCCATACGCGGCACGGCGCAGAACCTTCGCCCGGGCGGCGGGTGACCCGGTCTCGAAGGCGGCGCAGCCGCGGCGTAACGTGGACGGTGTCCGGGCCCGGCTCCCCGATCGGGTGCGGGCCGGAGAGCGGCCGGAAAGCGGCCGGGGCGAGGCCGATGCGGGCGGACGGTGGAATGTGATGCGGAAGCAGGGTGGCGGCGGCAACGTCCAGGTGTTCCGGATCACCGGCGCGCGCCAGGGACTCCAGGACGACGTGCGGGGCCGGCAACGGCGCTACATCATCTCGATGTCGATCCGCACGCTCTCGGTGATCCTCGCGGCGACGCTGTGGAACGTGGAACGGCATGTGGCTGTCGTGGCGTTGGTCCTGGGGGTGGTACTCCCCTATATCTCGGTGGTGATCGCCAACGCGGGGCGGGAGAACGTGCCTTCGCTCCCCTCGACCTTCCTGACGGCGCCGGTGCGCACCATGATCGCTCCGCCGCGCCCCGAGGGTGAATCCGTGGGTCACGCCCGGAAAGAGGAGGGCTTCGCGGAATCCCCGCGGAAGGAGCCGGCGCCCGATCCGGCTGAGCGTCAGCAGTGAACAGGCCATGAACAGGCTGTGCCTCAAGCTCAGGAAAAGCTCAGATCAATCATGTTGTTCCAGTGCCGTGGCGAGCGTGAGCCATGACATACTTCGTACGCGCTCCGCATCCCCCGTCGGAGCGACGGACCGACGCCGGGCAGCTCCCCCCGTGGCTGCTCGGCGTCGCCTTTGTGTGCGTGTGGTGAGACAAGTCTGTGAGTGACGAAACCCCGATCTGTTCTGCCAAGGGCTGCCGTGTGGACGCGGTGTGGGTCCTGGCATGGAACAACCCGAAGCTGCACACGCCGGAGCGGCGCAAGACGTGGCTCGCGTGCGAAAAGCACCGGGAGCATCTGTCGCAGTTCCTCGGAGTCCGGGGCTTCCTCAAGGACGTCGTCCCGCTGACCGACTGGGAGTCCCCGGAGACCGCCCGGGACAGGTCCTAGCCGCCGATCGCCGACATCGGCCGGTCCGGCTGGAGGAACGTCGGGTCGTCCAGGCCCGAGCCCGCCTTCTTGCCCCACATCGCCAGCCGCCAGATGCGGGCTATCTCCTCGTCGGGGGCGCCGGAGCGCAGGGCCGCCCGCAGGTCCGTCTCCTCGCGGGCGAAGAGGCAGGTGCGGACCTGGCCGTCGGCCGTGAGGCGGGTGCGGTCGCAGGCGGCGCAGAAGGGGCGGGTGACGGAGGCGATGACGCCCACCCGGTGCGGGCCGCCGTCCACCAGCCAGCGTTCGGCCGGGGCGGAGCCGCGCTCGTCCTCGCCCTCGGCGGTGAGCTCGAAGCGGGTGCGCAGGGAGGCCAGGATGTCGCCGGCCGTGACCATGCCGTCGCGCTTCCAGCCGTGCTGGGCGTCCAGGGGCATCTGCTCGATGAAGCGCAGCTCGTAGTCGTGCTCGACGGCCCAGGCGAGGAGGTCCGGGGCTTCGTCCGCGTTCAGGCCGGGCATCAGGACGGAGTTGACCTTCACCGGCGTCAGGCCTGCCTCGCGGGCGGCTTCGAGGCCTTCGAGGACGTCCTTGTGACGGTCGCGGCGGGTGAGGGTCTTGAAGACGTCGGGGCGCAGGGTGTCGAGGGAGACATTGACCCGGTCCATGCCCGCCGCCTCGAGGGCGGTGGCGGTGCGGCGCAGGCCGATGCCGTTGGTCGTGAGGGACATCCGGGGGCGGGGCTCGAGGGCGGCGACCCGCTCGACGATGCCCACCAGGCCGGGGCGCAACAGGGGCTCGCCGCCGGTGAAGCGGACCTCCTCGATGCCGAGCGCGGTGACCGCTATACCGATCAGACGGACGATCTCGTCGTCGTCGAGCAGGTCGGGCTTGGCCAGCCACTGCAAGCCCTCCTCGGGCATGCAGTACGTACAGCGCAGGTTGCACCGGTCGGTCAGCGAGACCCTCAGGTCGGTGGCCACGCGGCCGTAGGTGTCGATGAGCACGTGGGCCCCCTCCCTCGTAGCGATCGCGTGTTCTTCTCGTCACTTGCGAGCCTACGTGACACCGGTGACAACGACAGGGCCCGATCCCACGAGATCCCACGGAGCGGGACGCGGCCGCGTCGTAGGGATCTACGACGCGGCCGCGGGAGGGGGCGTGGTCGGCGGTGGCTCAGTGCGCTCCGGTGCCGGTCAGGGAGCGGACCTCCAGCTCGGCGTACTTGCCCTTGTCCGGCTCCTCCTTCGACAGCAGGGTGCCCACGACACCCAGCAGGAAGCCGACCGGGATCGAGATGATGCCGGGGTTCTCCAGCGGGAACCAGTGGAAGTCCACGTCCGGGAACATCGAGGTGGGCTTGCCCGACACGACCGGCGAGAACAGCACCAGGCCGACCGCCGTGACCAGACCGCCGTAGATCGACCACAGGGCTCCGGAGGTGGTGAACCGCTTCCAGAAGAGGCTGTAGAGGATCGTCGGGAGGTTGGCGGAGGCGGCGACCGCGAAGGCCAGGGCGACCAGGCCGGCGACGTTGAGGTCACGGGCGAGCGCGCCCAGCAGGATGGAGACGGCGCCGATGCCCACGGTGGCGTAGCGGGCCGCGTTGATCTCCTGCTTCTCGGTGGCGGTGCCCTTCTTGATGACGTTGGCGTAGATGTCGTGGGCGAACGACGAGGAGGACGCCAGGGTGAGTCCCGCGACGACCGCCAGGATGGTGGCGAAGGCGACCGCCGAGATGGTGGCCAGCAGGATCGCGCCCCAGTTGGAGTCGACGCCGCCGAGATGGAGGGCGAGCAGGGGCGCCGCGGTGTTGCCCGCCTTGTTGGAGGCGGTGATCTCGTCCGGCTTGATCAGCGCGGCGGCGCCGAAGCCGAGGGCGAGGGTCATGAGGTAGAAGGCGCCGATGAGGCCGATGGCCCAGAGGACGGACTTACGGGCGGCCTTCGCGGTGGGCACGGTGTAGAAGCGGATCAGGATGTGCGGCAGGCCCGCGGTGCCCAGGACGAGGGCGATGCCGAGCGAGATGAAGTCCAGTTTGGTGGTGCCCGTGGCGCCGTACTTCAGGCCGGGCTCCAGGAAGGCCGCGCCCTTGCCGCTGTTGTCGGCGGCAGAGCCCAGCAGGTCGGAGACGTTGAAGTCGAACTTCAGCAGGACCAGGAAGGTGAGCAGGAGGGCGCCGGCGATGAGCAGGACCGCCTTGACCATCTGGACCCAGGTGGTGCCCTTCATGCCGCCGATCGTCACGTAGACGATCATCAGGACGCCGACCAGCGCCACGATGCCGATCTTGCCGCTGTCGCTGGTGATGCCCAGCAGCAGGGAGACCAGGACGCCCGCGCCCGCCATCTGGGCCAGCAGGTAGAAGATCGACACCACGATGGTGGAGGTACCGGCCGCGGTGCGGACCGGCCGCTGGCGCATGCGGTACGCCAGGACGTCGCCCATCGTGTAGCGGCCGGAGTTGCGCAGCGGCTCGGCGACCAGGAGCAGGGCGACCAGCCAGGCGACCAGGAACCCGATGGAGTACAGGAAGCCGTCGTAGCCGAAGAGGGCGATGGCGCCCGCGATGCCGAGGAAGGACGCGGCGGACATGTAGTCGCCGGAGACGGCGAGGCCGTTCTGGAAACCGGTGAACTGGCGGCCGCCGGCGTAGAAGTCGGCGGCGTCCTTGGTCTGGCGGCCGGCCCAGACGGTGATGACGAGGGTCGCGGCGACGAACACCGAGAAGAGGATGATGATCAGTGTGCGGTGCTCGCTCGCCTCGCCTGCGGCGAGCAGGGTGGTGTGCTGTGCGGGGCTCATGCGCCGCCCTCCATCCGGGACTTGATCGCCTCGGCCTTGGGGTCGAACCGCGCGGCGGCGGTCCGCGCGTACCACCAGGCGATGAGGAACGTGGTGAGGAACTGGCCGAGCCCGAGGGTCATGGCCACGTTGAAGTTGCCGAAGAGCTTGGTCCCCATGAAGTCGCCCGCGTAGTTGGACAGCAGGACGTACAGCAGGTACCAGACGATGAAGGCGAGGGTCAGCGGGAAGGCGAAGTTGCGGTACGAGCTGCGCAGTTCACCGAACTCCGGACTCTCCTGCACCGCGACGAACTCCTCGGTGGAGGGGAGTTGGGCTGGGGATTTCGAGGGGGGCGGTGTCTCGATGGCCACGGAGTCTCCTCGTTGCGGGTGCGGGTCGGACGGCGAAAGGAAGGCGAGTGTCCTCTCGCTCCCTGCCCAAGGTCACGGCGCCGCGCAAGGACGGGTTCAACGCGCCGGGCGGGTTTGTCGAAGTGACCTTCGGCAGGTGATGACCAACGAACGGGAGCGGCGTCAGGTCATGGGTCGGCAAACTCGCCACCGGGAAATCATTGCTGGCCGGTGAGTCAGGGAGATAGTTTCGGGCGAGCACCACCCGTCATGTACCTGCCCAGGTGCGGCATCTGTGCCCGGGTCAGGTCCCGTTTCCGGATGATGTGGAGACCCCATGGCTCATCTGCCTTCCAGACGCCGCCTCGCGCTCGCGGTGCCCGTCGTGCTGTCGCTGACCGCTTCCCTCGGCTTCCTGCCGACGGCGGCCTCCGCGGCACCCGTCACGACTTCCGCCACCCGGACGGCCGATGCCGGAACCCTGGCATACGTCGTCAACACGAAGGTGGACCACCGCACGATCGGGTCGGTGAAGAAGGCGATCGCCGCGGCCGGCGGCACCGTCGTCGCGGCGTACGACAAGATCGGCGTGCTCGTCGTCCACTCGGCGAACCCCGACTTCGGCTCTCAGATACGCAAGGTGCGCGGCGTGCAGTCGGCGGGTGCGACCCGTACCGCGCCGCTCAGCGCCGCGGGCACCACCGACGAGGGGGCCGCCCAGGTCCTCTCCCGGGCGGAGGCCGCGAAGATCGAGAAGGCGTCCGACGCGGCGGGCCAGAGCGAGCCGCTCGAGGCCGACCAGTGGGACCTGCGCGCGATCGGCGCCGACAAGGCCGCCGGGATCAACCCGGGCAGCAAGAAGGTCACGGTCGCCGTGATCGACACCGGCGTCGACGACACCCACCCGGACCTCGCGCCGAACTTCTCCGCGTCCCAGTCGGCGAACTGCGTCGGCGGTGTCGCGGACACCAGCGAGGGCGCCTGGCGCCCGTACACCGCGGACGACTACCACGGCACCCATGTCGCGGGAGAGATCGCCGCGGCCCGCAACGGCATCGGTGTGGCGGGCGTCGCGCCCGGCGTGAAGGTCGCCGGCATCAAGGTGAGCGACCCCAAGGACGGCCTCTTCTACCCGGAGAACGTCGTCTGCGCCTTCGTGTTCGCCGCCGACCACGGCGTCGAGGTCACGAACAACAGCTACTACGTCGACCCGTGGCTGTACAACTGCATGGACGACCCCGACCAGAGGGCGATCGTCGACGCGGTCAACAGGGCCCAGCTGTACGCCCAGAAGAAGGGCACGCTCAACGTCGCCTCGGCGGGCAACTCCAACCACGACCTGGACTCGGACTCCCTGGTCGACGCCTCCAGCCCGGACGACTCCACGCCCGTCGAGCGGACCGTGGACCCGCACGAGTGCTTCGACGTCCCGACCCAGCTGCCGGGTGTCGTCACGGTGAGCGCGACCGGCGTCAAGGGCACCAAGTCCTACTACTCCACCTACGGACTGGGCGCCATCGACGTCGCGGCTCCGGGTGGCGACAAGTACCAGATCCCGGACACCCCGTCGGCCAACGGCCGCATCCTGTCCACCCTGCCGAACAACACGTACGGCTTCCTCCAGGGCACCTCGATGGCGTCCCCGCACGTCTCCGGTGTGGCCGCGCTGCTGAAGTCGACCCACCCGCACGCGACCCCGGCCCAGCTCCAGGCGCTGCTCAAGCTCCAGGCCGACAGCACGGCGTGCCCGACCGAGCCGTACGACGGCGACGGCAACGGCGTCGTGGACGCGACCTGCGTGGGCGGCAAGCGCCTCAACGGCTTCTTCGGCTTCGGCGTCGTGAACGCGCTGCGTGCCGTGAAGTAGCCGACTGACGGGCGGTGCGTGGGCCGGGCGGACATCCGCCCGGCCCTTCGCGCGTCCTGAGGCACGGGCCCCGGCAGGGCCGCGGGGTCGGCCGCGTACCGGGCGGGCATCCCCTGGCGCCCGGCAGGACGCGTACCGGGAGGCGCACAGCGCACATATATTGATTCGATCAATGATGCATAGTGCAGTCATGACAGGAATCAAGGCTGTTTGGTCCGGGCTGGGCGGCGATCCCGCTCTCCTCGCGCGTGTGTCGACCGTCGTCCGGGAGGGCGTCCTGCCGGCGCGCCTTCCCGTGCGGGAGCTGGCCCGCGCCTGCGTGGGCGCGTGCGCGCTGGCCGGCGCCGAGCTGGCGGCGCGGCGGACCGGCCTGCGCGAGCTGCCCGGGGTGCGGGTGGACGACGCGGCGGTGGCCACCGCGTTCACCGGCGAGCGGCTGCTGCTGGTCGACGGGCGGGCACCGGTCTCCTTCGCCCCGCTGTCACGGTTCTGGCGGACGGCCGACGGATGGGTGCGCACCCACGCCAACTACCCGCACCACCGCGAACGGTTGCTCAGGGCGCTGGCGCTCCCCCGGAGCGCCGACCCGGCCGCCGTCGAGGCATCGCTCGCCGAGCGCGCCGCCCTGGACGTCGAGGACGCGGTGTACGCGGCCGGGGGCCTCGCCGTCGCGTCGCGCACACCCGAGGAGTGGGTGGCGCACGAGCAGGCGGCCATGATCGCCGCTCGCCCCCTGGTGGAGCGGGGCCGGTCGGACGAGGCACGCGCGCGTACGTTCGCGCCACTGGAGGCCGGCCCGCTGCTGCCCGCCGCCGGACTGCGCGTCCTGGACCTGACCCGGGTCCTGGCCGGTCCCGTCGCCACCCGCACCCTCGCCCTGCTGGGCGCGGACGTCCTGCGGATCGACGCGCCCCACCTGCCCGAACTGCCCGACCAGCACGCCGACACGGGCTTCGGCAAGCGCTCGGCGCTGCTGGACCTGGCCTCGGACCGGCGCACCTTCGAGGAACTGCTCGCGACGGCCGACGTCGTGGTCACCGGCTACCGGCCCGGTGCCCTGGACCGGTTCGGACTCTCCCCCGAGGCGCTGGCCGAGCGCCGGCCCGGGCTGGTCGTGGCCCAGGTGTCGGCGTGGGGCACGTACGGCCCGTGGGGAGGGCGGCGGGGCTTCGACAGCCTGGTCCAGGCAGCCACCGGCATCGCGGACGTCGAGGGCCGCGCCGGGCGGCCGGGCGCACTGCCCGCGCAGGCCCTCGACCACGGCACCGGCTATCTGCTGGCGGCGGCCGTACTACGGGCGCTGACCGAGCAGTCGTACGACGGCGGCAGCCGGTTCGTACGGCTGGCACTGGCCCGCACCGCGGCATGGCTCACCGAAGGAACCCGGGAGGGCGCGGACGTCCGGGAGGGCGCGGACGTCCGGGAGGGCGCGGACGTCCGGGAGGGCGCTGACGTCCGGATGGGCGAAGGGGAGGGCAAAGGGATGACCAAGGCGCCGGAGCGGCAGGTGAGCGGGGGCTCCGACGTCGTCGCCGACGTCTGGGTCACGCAGACCGACAGCCCTCTGGGGCGGCTCCGCCACGCCCTTCCACCGGTGTCGTTCGACGGCGGGCCTGCCGACTGGTCCCGGCCGCCCGGGCCCTGGGGGGCCGATCCGGCGCGCTGGCTGTGAGCCCCCGGACGAGCCGTCCCCGCGCCAGCTCCACCCGCATCGACCAATTCATGATGAGTTGCCCAGATTTGCCGGTGATGGTGAAGATCCTGGCATGGCCCTCATACGACCGACCGAAGCGACCACATCCGTCCGCCGCCGGACCGGACCGGGCCGGGCGGTGGCTCTGCTCGTCCTGGTGGGGCTCGCGGCGCTGATCCCGCTGCTCGGACCCTCCGTCGCCGCGCACGGCACCGGGGAGGCCGCGACCGCGGACTCCGGCGTGGTCGCGCTGTTGCGGGCGCTGCTGTTCGCGGCGCTGTGCGTGCAGGTGGGTGAGCTGTTCGCGGCCGGTCTCGCCCGGGCGGTGCCCGGCGCCCCGCCCGGCCGGCCGGTCGGCTGGGCGCCGTACGCGGCGGTCGTGGGGTTCGCGGCCGCGGCGACCGCCGGTGAACTGGCGCCGCACGGCCACGGCTCGCGCGGCGGCGTACTCGCGCTGCTGGAGGCGGTCGCGTTCGCGGTGGCGGGGCTGTGCGCGCTCACGCGCCGCCCGAACCGGCAGGCGTGGCCGCTCGCGGCGGTGATCCTGGCCGAGGCGCTGCGCGCGCATCCGCCGACCGAGTCGGCGCCGCTGGTCGGCTCCGGGCTGACGGTGGTGCATCTGACATGCTCCGCGCTGTGGGCGGGCGGGCTGCTGAGCGTGCTGAGGACGCTGCGGGGGTGGGAGGGCTCCGAGGCGGGCGCCGCCCTGCTCGGGCTCTACGCGCGCGTGGCGGCCGTCCTGTTCGCCGGGGTCACCGTGACCGGGCTGTGCAGCTCGCTGCGCCGGATGCCGTCGGACACGGTGCTCGACCAGCTGACGACGACGGCGTACGGGCGCGTGCTGCTCGCCAAGGTGCTTGTCGTGGGCGCGGTCGCCCTGCTCGCCCTGTGGGCGCGCACTCGGCTGCGCCGGGCCCCCGACCCGCTGACCGCCTGCTCCCCCGCGCGCGTGGAGATCGTCACGCTGGGTGTGGTGGTCGCGGTGTCGGGGCTGCTGACGGCGTTGCCGCTGCCCGTCAAGGGTTGAGGATCACTGCCGATCACGGCCGGCGATCAACGTTGATTCACCCGCGAGCCCCAGAACAAGGTGGATCAAGACGATCAGGGGGATCAGGGGGATCAAGTGGTGACGGTCAGGGGCCGGGGGTGGTCCGCCGGTCGGCGATGGCTCGTCGCGCCGAGGACCAGCAGGACCTGTGCGGCGATGTAGGTGAGCATGATCCACAGATCGGGACGGGGCGGCTGGGGCCAGTCGGCGACTCCGGTGGCGATGAGGGTGTCGGAGAGCAGGAACAGCGCGCCGCCGGCACCGGCGACCGGGCCGAGCCGGGTGGCCGCGGAGTACGCCATGGCCGTGAGCAGGGTGCTGTAGACGGCGACCGGGATCCGCAGGTCCGCGGGAAGGTCCGGCCACAGCAGGGCGACGGTGGCGACCAGGGCGGTGACGTAGCAGGGGGCGAGGAGGGCGCCGCGCGCGTGGGGCCCTCCCACGCGCGCGAACAGCAGCAGATAGCAGACGTGGCCGGCGGCGAAGGACGCCATGCCGGCGAGGAAGGCGGGGTCGGCGTCGAGCAGCAGCAGGGTGTCGCCGCCCCAGCCGCACAGGAGGGCGGCGACCAGGAGCCGGGGCGCGCCGCGCAGGGCCGCCCAGGCGGCGAGGAGGGGCATCAGAAGGGGCTTGGCCACCAGGTGCCCGGCGTCGAGGCCGACCGCGAGGCTGAGCAGGTCGACGACGGCGGTGAGCGCGAACAGGCAGAGGAGGACGCGGGAGCGGGTCACGCGGCCGTGCTCTCCTCGACCGCGGCGGCCGAGACTGTGGTGGAGGGCGCCGCGGTGGACGCGGGCTGCCAGCCCGGCCCGCGGAACACGCGTCCCGTGCGCTCGCGCCAACTGGCGGCCGCCCTCACGTCCTTGACGATCGCGACGTACTCGTGGGTGGCCACCTTGATCGGATTGAACGTGTTGATGTTCTTGGTCAACCCGTAGACGGGCCGGTCGACCTCGGGCACGAACGACCCGAAGAGCCGGTCCCAGACGATGAGGATGCCGCCGAAGTTGCGGTCCAGGTAGCCGCCCTGGGAGGCGTGGTGGACGCGGTGGTGGGACGGCGTGTTGAACACGAACTCGAACCACCGGGGCAGCTTGTCGATCCGCTCGGTGTGGATCCAGAACTGGTAGACGAGGTTGGCCGAGGAGCAGAACGCGAGCGCGGCCGGGTGGACGCCGAGGGCGATGAGCGGGACGTAGAACGGCCAGACGGTCAGCGTGGTCCAGGGCTGGCGCAGCGCGGTGGTGAGGTTGAACTTCTCGCTGGAGTGGTGGACGACGTGACAGGCCCACAGCACGCGGATGACGTGGTGGCCGCGATGGGACCAGTAGTAGAAGAAGTCCTGCGCGAGCAGCATCAGGGGAAGCGTCCACCACAGCACCGGGACCCGGAGCGGGGTCAGCTCGTAGATCGCCGTGTAGACCGCGACGATCGGGATCTTCCAGACGAAGTCGAACACGAGACTGCCGAGCCCCATGCCGACGCTCGTCGCGGCGTCCTTCGTCTCGTACCCGGCCGCGTCCTCGTCGGGATGGATCCGGACGCTGATCACCTCGATCACGGTGAGCAGCACGAAGGCGGGTATCGACCACAGCACGACATCGGGCAGGTTCGGCATGTGGGCACCGTAGAACGGCTGATGAGCCGCGGCTAGACGTTGTTACCCACAAGTATTACCGACGGTACGCGCTTGCTTGTTGGCGATCTCCGCCAATCGGCGTCCTCCGTTCACCGGACGAGGGCGCCGGCCCGGCCCTCACACCCCCGCCGCGCCCAGCAGCGAGCCGACGAGATACGTCACCCCCATCGCCAGCGCGCCGCCCGCCACATTGCGCAGCACCGCGCGTCCCGGCGGGGCCGCCCCCAGCCGGGCGCTGCTCCAGCCGGTGCCCACCAGGGCCGCGAGGACCGAGGCGACGGTCACCCAGAGGCGCCCGCCCGCCGGGGGCAGCACGATGGCGAGCAGCGGGAGCAGGGCACCGGCCGTGAAGGCGAGGAAGCTCGCCCACGCCGCGTGCCAGGGATCGGTGAGGTCGTCGGGGTCGATGCCGAGCTCCACGCGCGCGTGCGCCCTCAGGGCGTCCCGTTCGGTGAGCTGGACGGCGGCCTCCCGGGCCACCTCCCGGGACAGGCCGCGTTCCGCCAGCAGTTCGGTCAGCTCCGCCAACTCGGCCTCCGGCTGCTCGCGCAGCTCCCGCCGCTCCAGCGCCAGGGCCGCCTTCTCCGAGTCCCGTTGGGTCGACACGGAGACGTACTCCCCCGCCGCCATGGACATCGACCCGGCGAGCAGCCCTGCCAGGCCGGCCGTCAGCAGGGCCGACCGGTCGTCCGTGGCGCCGGCCACGCCGACGACGAGGCCGGCGGTGGAGACGATGCCGTCGTTGGCGCCGAGGACCGCGGCGCGCAGCCAGTTCAGCCGGGATCCGAGCGAGCCGCCGTGGGCCTCGACGTGAGTGGGTTCCGTCACAGCACGGAGGATGGCACCCCGCACGGCGCGCGCCCCGTACCGACGCTCCTCGTCACGGCGCGGGCGCGGCACGGGCCCGCGGGGGCCGACGGGCGGGCGGGTGCGCGGACGGGCACACCGGACGGACGGGCAGACCGGACGGGCGAGCCGGGCACACCGGGCGGACGGGCGGGCCGGGAGGTGAGCCGGGCCGGCGGGCCGGCGCCGGCGTGCCAGGCCGGGCGGGCGGGCGCGTGAACCGTCGTCCGGCAGGTCGGAGTTGGCCCGGTATCAGCCGTCGGCGGCGGGCACGCGCGCGTGCGCCCCGCGAACTCCCGTACGGTCCGGAGGGCTTCGCCCGCCCTCTCACCGGGGCGGGTGCGGCGAGGTGTCGGTGGGGGCCCGTATCCTCAGTGACCATGCTCGAAGACCACACGACGACAGCGTCCTCCCCCACGGAGTGGCCGACCGCGTATCCCCAGGGGTACGCGGTCGTTGACGTGGAGACCACCGGCCTGGCCCGGGACGACCGGATCATCTCCGCCGCCGTCTACCGGCTGGACGCGCGCGGTGAGGTGGAGGATCACTGGTACACGCTGGTCAACCCGGAGCGCGACCCGGGACCGGTGTGGATCCACGGTCTGACGAGCGACGTACTGGAGGGCGCGCCCCTCTTCCACGAGGTGGCCGCGGAGTTCGCCGCCCGGCTCGACGGGCGGGTGCTCGTCGCGCACAACGCGGTCTTCGACTGGCAGATGATCGCGCGGGAGTACGCGCGCGCGGAGCGCGAGGCGCCCGTACGGCAGCGGCTGTGCACCATCGCGCTCTCCAAGGAGCTGGGTCTGCCGCTGCCCAACCACAAGCTGGAGTCGCTGGCGGCCCACTTCGGCGTGGTGCAGCAGCGGGCGCACCACGCGCTGGACGACGCCCGCGTGCTCGCGGAGGCGTTCCGGCCGAGTCTGCGGGCCGCGGCCGCGGGCGGTGTCCGGCTGCCGCTGCTCGAATGCCGGCCGCTGACCGAGTGGGCCGACCGGCCCGCGCCCCTGATCGGCCGCCAGGCGAGCGGCCCGGCCAGCGGCTACGGCAGCTATCGGCCCGGCAGTTGGCGACCGTCCCGCAAAAGGCCCGTATGCCCGCATCCCAATCCGGGACGGTACGAGGACGGCAAAAGGCTCAAGCAGGGCATGCGGGTCGCCTTCTCGGGCGACACCTCGGTCGAGCGGGAGCTGCTGGAGGACCGCGCCGCCGAGGCGGGGCTGCACGTCGCCACGAGCCTGTCCCGGCTGACCAGCCTGCTGGTCACCAATGACCCCGACTCGGGCACCTCGAAGGTGGTGAAGGCGCGGCAGTTCGGGACGCCCGTCGTCGACGAGGCCGCCTTCGGGCAACTCCTGCGGGACGTGGAGCCCGCGGACGAGTGACCCGTGCGTACGGGTGATTGCCACGCGACTCGCCCGCCGTCCGCTCGCCCGCGCGGGGACGACGGCTCACCCTGTGGCGCATGGCGAGATGCGAAGTTTGCGGCAATGACTACGGAATGACCTTCGAAGTGCACGCGCAGGGCGCGATCCATGTCTTCGACTGCTTCTCCTGTGCGATCCACCGCATGGCCCCCATCTGCGAGCACTGCCGGGTGCAGATCATCGGGCAGGGCGTCGAGGTGGAGGGCCACTGGTACTGCGGGGCGCACTGCGCCCGCGCGGAGGGCAGGGCGGGCATCGTCGACAAGGTGTGAGCGGACCTGCCGGGTACCCGGCCGAATGCACCCCACGACCGAGTTGTACGGTCGTGGGGTGTACCGCTTCCTGTTGTCCCGGCAGTGGGTGATCCTCACGCTGGTCTCCCTCCTCCTCATCCCCACGATGATCAGGCTGGGCTTCTGGCAGATGCATCGCTACGACGAGCGCACCGCGCGCAACCAGCTGGTCTCCGACGCGCTGACCGCCGAGGCGGTGCCCGTGGAGCGGCTGACCACCCCGGGACACACCGTCACCCGCGACGAGCGGTACCGCAGCGTCACCGCCACGGGCTCCTTCGACACCGCGCACGAGGTCGTCGTCAGGCGCCGGGTCAACGCCGACGAGACGGTCGGCTTCCACGTCCTCACCCCGTTCGTCCTGACGGACGGCAAGGTGCTGCTGGTCGACCGGGGCTGGATCCCCGCGGACGCCCCGAGCCAGACCTCGTTCCCCGAGGTCCCCGCGCCGCCCGCCGGCCGGATCACCGTCACCGGGCGGCTCATGCCCGACGAGACGACCGCCGCGAGCGGCATCAAGGACCTCGAGGGACTGCCGGACCGGCAGGTCATGCTGATCAACAGTGAGCAGGAGGCCCGGCGGCTCGGCGCCCAGGTGCTCGGCGGCTACATCGCGCAGACCGCGCCCGAGCCGAAGGGCGACAGCCCGGAGCTGGTCGGGCGGCCCGGCAGCGAGGACGCGGCCCTGAACTACGCGTACGCCATCCAGTGGTGGCTGTTCTCCGCGGGCGTCCCCGTCGGCTGGGTGATCCTGGTCCGCCGCGAGAACCGCGACCGGGCCCAGGCCGCCGCACGGGAGTCGGAACAGGCGGAGCCGGCGGCCGTCTGACCGAGGCCGGGGCGGCGCCGGGCGACGCCCGCACGTCCTGCGGGGCGGTCACGTCGTCACTCGCCCGGCCGCAGCCCTGATTGCCCCCGGGGCCCGCCGGGAACCCGCAACTGCGTGCACCCCCGCATCGAGGACTACGCGCTCATCGGCGACGAACAGACCGCCGCGCTGGTCGGCACGGACGGTTCCGTCGACTGGCTCTGTCTGCCCCGCTTCGACTCCGGGGCCTGCTTCGCGCGTCTCCTCGGCGAGGAGGAGAACGGCCACTGGCGCATCGCGCCCCGAGGCGCGCGGGGCCCCTGCACACGGCGCGCCTACCGGCCCGACACCCTCGTCCTGGACACCGAGTGGGAGACCGACGAGGGAGCGATCCGGGTCACCGACCTGATGCCCCAGCGCGACAGGGCCCCCGACGTCGTACGCATCGTCGAGGGACTGCGCGGCCGGGTCACCGTCCGCAGCGCGCTGCGGCTGCGCTTCGACTACGGCTGGATCATCCCGTGGATGCGCCGGGCCGACGGACATCGGGTGGCGGTCGGCGGTCCGGACGCCGTCTGGTTCCGCAGCGAGCCGGAGGTGCGCACCTGGGGCGAGGACTTCACCACCTACTCGGAGTTCACCGTCGCCGAGGGCGAGTCGGTGGCCTTCGTCCTGACCTGGCACCCCTCGCACGAGGCCCGTCCGCCGCTCGTCGACCCGTGGGAGGCGCTGCGGGTCAGCGTCGACGACTGGCGGGCGTGGGCCGCCCGCTGCCGCTACGACGGGCCCCACCGGGACGCCGTCGTCCGCTCCCTGATCACCCTCAAGGCGCTCACCTACGTCCCCACCGGCGGCATCGTGGCCGCGCTCACCACCTCGCTGCCCGAGGAGATGGGCGGGGTCCGCAACTGGGACTACCGCTACTGCTGGCTGCGCGACTCCACCCTCGCCCTCGGCGCGCTGCTGGCGGCCGGCTACCAGGAGGAGGCCGAAGCCTGGCGCAACTGGCTGCTGCGCGCCGTCGCGGGCGATCCGGCCGACCTCCAGATCATGTACGGACTGGCGGGCGAGCGCCGGCTTCCCGAGTGCGAGCTGCCCTGGCTGTCCGGCTACGGGGACTCCAGACCGGTACGCATCGGCAACGGCGCCGTGGACCAGCTCCAACTGGACGTCTACGGCGAGGTCATGGACTCGCTGTCGCTGGCCAGGACCTCGGGCATGCCCCCCCGGCCGCACATGTGGTCGCTCCAGTGCGCGCTGATGAAGTGGCTCGGCGAGAACTGGCGTCAGCCGGACGAGGGGCTGTGGGAGGTGCGCGGTGGGCGGCGCCAGTTCGTGCACTCCAAGGTGATGGTGTGGGTGGCCGCCGACCGGGCCGTCCGCGCGCTGGAGGAGCACCCCGACCTGAGCGGTGACCTGGCGGGCTGGCGGGCGCTGCGCGACGAGGTGCACCGCGAGGTGTGCGAGAAGGGCTACGACCCGGAGCGGGGCACGTTCACCCAGTACTACGGCTCGCGCGACCTGGACGCCTCGCTGCTGCTCATCCCCCGGGTCGGCTTCCTGCCGCCGGACGACCCGCGGGTGGTCGGGACCGTCGACGCCGTCCGCGAGGAGCTCGGGCACGGCGGTCTGCTGCGCCGCTACAGCACGGACGGCGCGGCCGTCGACGGCCTGCCGGGCGGCGAGGGCACGTTCCTCGCCTGCTCGTTCTGGCTCGCGGACGCGCTGCATCTGACGGGCCGCACCCGGGAGGCGCGGGAGCTGTTCGAACGGCTCGTGGGTCTGGCCAACGACGTGGGGCTGCTGGCGGAGGAGTACGACCCTGCGACCGGCCGGCACCTCGGCAACTTCCCGCAGGCCTTCAGTCACATCGGCCTGGTGAACACCGCCCTCGCCCTGTTCGGCGCGGAGGAGGCAGGATAGGGGTCATGGATCTTGGACTGAAGGACCGGGTGTACGTGGTCACCGGGGCGACGCGCGGCCTCGGCAACGCCGCCGCGCGTGAGCTCGTCGCGGACGGCGCGAAGGTGGTGCTCACCGGGCGGGACGAGACGCGGGTCGCCGAGGCCGCGGCCGAGCTGGGGCCGAACGCCCGCGGTCTCGCCGTGGACAACGCCGACCCCGCGGCGGCGGAGCGGCTGATCGCGGCGGCGCGCGACGCCTTCGGCGGGTTCGACGGGGTGCTGGTGAGCGTGGGCGGCCCGCCGCCCGGGTTCGTCGCGGACAACACGGACGAGCAGTGGCAGGAGGCGTTCGAGTCGGTGTTCCTCGGCGCGGTCCGGCTGGCGCGCGCGGCCGCGGCCGAACTGGAGGCGGGCGGGGTCATCGGGTTCGTGCTGTCGGGGTCGGTACACGAGCCGATCCCCGGGCTGACCATCTCCAACGGCCTGCGGCCGGGGCTGGCCGGGTTCGCGAAGTCGCTCTCCGACGAGCTGGGCCCCCGGGGGATCCGGGTCGTGGGCCTGCTGCCGGCCCGTATCGACACCGACCGGGTGCGGGAGCTGGACGGGCTGTCGGCCGACCCCGAGGCCACCCGCGCCGCGAACGAGTCGCGGATCCCGTTGCGGCGGTACGGGACCCCGGCGGAGTTCGGCCGGACGGCCGCGTTCCTGCTGTCGCCGGCGGCCTCCTATCTGACGGGCCTGATGGTGCCGGTGGACGGCGGGATGCGGCACGGCTTCTGACCGGTCCGGCGCCGGGCGGGGCGGCCGGTCACGGCCAGGCAAATCGCCGTACCGCCGTGGACCGTCACCGCGCCCGCGCCGCACGCACCGCCGCGCACTCCCGCGGCTCAACTGACCCTTTCGGCCTTGTGTCTGACGCCCCGCATCCGTACCTCGGCGGGCAGCGCCGCGAGGGCGGCCGAGTCCCGCGCGTGGGTCAGGGCGCGCGTCGTCAGGTGGTCCAGCGCCGTAGCCGGGTCCACGTGGGGCTCCAGCACGAGGCGGACCCGTGCCGCGGGCGCCTCCCGCCTGCCCTTCAGCGCCACATGGGCGTGCGCGACGCCGTCCAGCCGTTCCGCCTCACCGGCGAGTACGCCCTCCAGGGCGCGGCCGCGCAGCAGGGCTCCCGCACCGTCGCCCGTGTCGACGAGGAGTTCGCCGAGCCGGCGGCGGCGCAGTACCGCCGTCAGCCACCACAGGGTCAGCAGGACGAGGAGCGCGAGGACCGCGATCACCGTCGGCCACCACCAGCCTTCGGCGCGCCAGCGGGTGCGTTCGGCGGTGGTGAGGAGGACGTCGTGCGGACCGTCGTGGAGCCACCAGGAGGGTGCGGAGGCGCCCAGCCCCACGGCCAGCACCGCGCCGCCGACGGCGAGCAGCACCAGTCCGACGACGCCGACGAGCACGCGGTTGACGGTGGTGAGCATCGCCTCAGCCCTTCTTCCCGGGTCGCCGTACACGGACCGACAGGGCGAGCGGCCGGACCAGGCCGAGGCCGCGGATCGCGTCGGTGAGGACGGCGTCCAGGTCGGCGTGGACGTCGTCCAGGTCGCGGAAGTGGGACAGCGCGCGGACGTCGGCCTTCCGGCGGCCGGTGCGCACCCGTACCGACTGCACACCGGCGACCTCCATGGCCCGGTCGCGCAGCACCAGTCCGGCCGCGTCCCGGTGGAGCCCCGCCCGGACGTCCGGGTGGATGCGGCGCATCGGCAGGACGGCCCTGAGCCCCGGGGTCACGGCCAGGACGACCAGCCACAGGCCGAGGGCCGCCGCGATACCGGCGCCGATCAGCACCCAGATGTCGTCGAGGGGGCGCTCGGCGAGCTGTCGGGCCAGTTCGCCGCGCCAGGCCATGGCGGACCGGTGGGCCCGGACGGCGACCACGTCGTAGAGGAAGGCGGCCGCGACGACCAGCAGCAGCGCCGCGACGACGGCGGCCGGGACACGGCGCGCCGACCAGAAGCGGTGTTCGGCGGGTCCGGCCGCGCCGGGGCGGCCCTCCTCACCGGGGCCGTCGTCCCCGGTGGGTTTGTCCAGAACGGGCAGCGTGCCGCCCTGCAAGCCTCCGGGCTCGCTCATCGCGTCCTCCCGTGCGCCACCCCGGGGGCCGTTGTCAGGTGCAGCCGTTCCACCTGGACGGCGACCTCCGGGACCTCCATTCCCACCAACGCGCCTACCCGCTCGGCGACATGTCGACGCACCCGGTGACAGCGGCCGCCGATATCGGTCGGGTAGTCGAGTTCCAGATGGACCCGGACGTGCGCGGCCTCGTGGTGGACGACGACGGTGGCGTGCGGACGCCCGGCGTCGGGCGGCAGGGCGCCGACCGCCTCGCGCGCGGCCTGGGCGGCGATCTTCGCAACGACCCGGTCGGCGATGCGGGTCGCGCCGCGTGCCCCCGGCGCGACGCCGGACGGGCGTCCGCCGCCGGCGGTGCCCTCCTCGTCCACGGGGTTCACCGGCGCCGGTCGTCGCGGGTGCGGAAGAAGTCGCCGAGTTCCAGGTCCCCCTCGAGGAACCGGCCCACGACGAACCCGACGGCGCCCAGGGCCGCCACCAGAAGGAAGGCCCCGAACCCGCCGAAGTATCCGGCGAAGCCCAGCGCCATGCCGGCGATCATGCCGACCACGGCCATGCTCAACGTGCTCTCCCCTCGGGGGTCCGGTCGTTCCGCCGTCTGTGTGTCACTGGATCCGGGGCTCCGGTTCCTCGTCCTCTTCGTCGGGCAGCTTGACGTCGCTCACCGCGATGTTGACCTCGACGACCTCCAGTCCGGTCATCCGCTCCACGGCCGCGATCACGTTCTCCCGCACGTCCTGCGCCACATCGGCGATGGCCACCCCGTAGTCGACGACGATCTCCAGGTCGAGCGCGGTCTGCACCTCGCCGACCTCGGCCTTCACGCCTCGGGTCACCGACTTCGAGCCACCGGGCACCCGGTCCCGTACGGCGCCGAAGGTGCGGCTGAGCCCGCTGCCCATCGCGTGGACGCCCAGGACGTCCCGTGCCGCGAGGCCCGCGATCTTCTCGACGACGCCGTCGGCGATGGTGGTCCGCCCGCGGGTCGCCGGATCACCGCCGCCCCGTTTGGTCGTCCTGCGGGTCCCCAGGGGCTCGGTGCCGCCGTCGGGACCCTGCGTCCGGTGCTGCTCCGCTGCTGCCTCGGTCATCGCCGTACGTCCTTACGTCCGGTTCGTTCCTCGTCCTCTTCCACCACGGTAAGCGCGGTTGCCCGACCGCGCGCCGGGGATACGGCAGGCTGGAGCAATGACGGCGGACGGATGGACCAACGCGGTACGGCATCAGGTGGGCCTCGGCAGGCTGCTCCCGCTGGGCGGCCCCCGGGACGGCGCATGGATCACGGAGGCGGCGGCCGAGGAGGCGCTGCGGCGGGCGGTGCGGGGGGTGACGGGTGTGCGCGTGGGCGCCCTGCGGATCGCGACGGCCGACCCGGCAAAGGTGTACGAACCCGCCGTGCCCCCTCCGCCGAGCGCCCTGCCCCCCGGGCCGCTGCGCGTGACGGCGGACATCGCCGCGTCCTCGTCCGAACCGCTGCCGGCGGCCACGGCCCGCCTGCGCACGGCGCTGGCGGCGGCCGCGACGGATCGCCTCGGCCTGGTGGTGGCGGAGGTGGACCTGCGGGTGACCGACCTGCTGGACGAGGACCCGGAACCGGAGGCGGTACGCCCGGGTCCCGAGCCCCGGCACGTCGCGACGGCACAGCACGGCGACGAGGCGCGCGCGACCGTCGCCGCGCTGTCCGTGCCGGGGGTGACCCGCCTGACCGACGTCGTCGACAGGGCGGTGCGCATCGAGGAGCGGGAGCATCCGGCCGCCCTGCCGGACCGCCACGCACGCGTGGAGATCGCGGTGAGCGCGAACCACCGGGCCGTGGAGGTGGCCGGGCGGGTGCGTGGGGCGGTGTCGGCAGCGCTGCAGGATCACCCGACGGTGTCCGTCCTGGTCACGGCGGTGGAGTGAACGGGACCCGGGAGGAGCGGGTTCACTCGCCCAGGCCGGCCAGGTCCCGCAGACGGCGACCCTGGGCGGCGCGCTCGGCGGCGCGCTGCTCGTCGTAGGTGCGGTCGCCGGCGCCCCGCAGCAGCGCCTTGGTCTCGATGACGGCCTCCCGGGGCGCGGCCAGGATCGCCTCCGCCAGCTCGCGGGCCGCGGTGTCGAGGTCCTGCGCGGGTACGGCGAGGTTGGCGAGCCCGGAGCTCACGGCCTCGTCGGCGTGCACGAACCGGCCGGTCAGGCAGATCTCGGCGGCGCGGCCGTAGCCGACCAGGGAGACCAGGGGGTGCGTGCCGGTCAGGTCCGGCACGAGGCCGAGGGCGGTCTCCCGCATGGCGAACTGCACGTCGTCGGCGACGACGCGCAGGTCACAGGCGAGAGCCAGCTGGAAGCCCGCGCCGATGGCGTGGCCCTGGACGGCGGCGATGGACACGAGGTCGTTGCGCCGCCACCAGGTGAAGCCCTCCTGGAACCCGGCGATGGCGGCGTCGAGTTCGGCGTCACCACTGCGCGCGAGATCGATGAAGGAGGGTTCGCCCTCGATCCCCTCGGGCGTGAACATCTGCCGGTCGAGCCCGGCGGAGAAGGACTTGCCCTCGCCGCGCAGCACGACCACGCGGACGGAACCCGGCACCAGCCGCCCGGCCTCGGCGAGCGCCCGCCACATCGCGGGGCTCTGCGCATTGCGCTTGGCAGGGTTGGCCAGCGTCACCGTGGCGAGCGCGTCGTCGACGGTGAGCCGTACGCCGTCCTTGTCGAGCAGGGGGACGAGTACCTGGTCGGGTGTGGCCATGAGGTGCCTCCGATGAGTGCGGTCAGCCAGCGGTCAGCTAAGTGACTGCACAGTAACCACCCGGTCGGTCTGGGGAATCCCCCGGGCCCCTGAAGGACCCGCGGGAAAGACCGGCCGGGTGGCCACCATCGAAAGCGGTGAGCCGCCCGGGGTCAGGACGAGGCGGCCTTCTTGCCCCGGGTCGCCCCGCCACGCCCACGCAGCGTGACGCCCGACTCGCTGAGCATCCGGTGGACAAAGCCATACGAGCGACCGGTTTCCTCGGCCAGCGCCCGGATGCTCGCACCGGAGTCGTACTTCTTCTTCAGGTCTGCCGCGAGCTTGTCGCGCGCGGCGCCGGTCACCCGGCTGCCCTTCTTCAGAGTCTCGGCCACCCGTGCCTCCTCATGGGAAGTGCGCTCTGGTCATCCTCATGATCACCCCTACGGCGCGCGATGGCCACCCATTCGGCAAGGTCCGTGCGACAGGGTTTTGACGACAGGAGTGCGTCCCCACAAGTGGAATATGTGATTCCACGCGATGGCGTTCGTGGGGCCGAACGGGTTGTCGGGTGAAGTGGCAGGTCAGAGACGCGCGACGGCCGACCCCTTGTCGACAAAGGGATCGGCCGTGAAATCGATGTAGGACACACCTCGATACGAGGAGATCTCACACAGATGATGGATCACCGGTAGGCCGAATGATCCAGACGAATGATCCACCGCAGTGGATCACGCCGTGGATCATCCCGTGGATCACGTCATGGATCACGCCTCGGCACGGGCCCGGGAGCACGCCGTGGATCATGCTTCGGCGTGCGCCTTCGATCAGGCCAGGGCCACCAGGTCGGCGTAGTCGGCACCCCACAGGTCCTCGACGCCGTCGGGCAGCAGGATGATCCGCTCGGGCTGGAGCGCCTCCACGGCGCCCTCGTCGTGGGTGACGAGTACGACCGCGCCCTTGTACGTACGCAGCGCGCCGAGGATCTCCTCGCGGCTGGCCGGGTCCAGGTTGTTGGTGGGCTCGTCGAGCAGCAGCACGTTGGCCGAGGAGACCACGAGGGTGGCGAGGGCCAGCCGGGTCTTCTCACCGCCGGAGAGCACACCGGCGGGCTTGTCGACGTCGTCGCCCGAGAACAGGAACGAGCCGAGCGTCTTGCGGACCTCGACCAGATCCAGGTCGGGGGCGGCGGAGCGCATGTTCTCCAGGACCGTGCGCTCCGGGTCCAGGGTCTCGTGCTCCTGGGCGTAGTAGCCGAGCTTGAGGCCGTGGCCCGCGACGACCTCGCCGGTGTCTGGCTGCTCCGCCCCGCCGAGCAGTCGCAGCAGGGTCGTCTTGCCCGCGCCGTTCAGGCCGAGGATGACGACCCGGGAGCCCTTGTCGATGGCCAGGTCGACGTCGGTGAAGATCTCCAGCGAGCCGTAGGACTTCGACAGGCCCTCGGCCATCAGGGGCGTCTTGCCGCAGGGCGCGGGCTCGGGGAAACGGAGCTTGGCCACCTTGTCGGACTGGCGGACCGCCTCCAGGCCGGAGAGCAGCTTGTCGGCGCGGCGGGCCATGTTCTGCGCCGCGACCGTCTTGGTCGCCTTGGCGCGCATCTTGTCGGCCTGCGAGTGCAGCGCGGCGGCCTTCTTCTCGGCGTTCTGCCGCTCCCGCTTGCGGCGCTTCTCGTCGGACTCGCGCTGCTGCTGGTAGAGCCGCCAGCCCATGTTGTAGACGTCGATCTGGGAGCGGTTGGCGTCCAGGTAGAACACCTTGTTGACGACCGTCTCGACCAGGTCGACGTCGTGACTGATGACGATGAAGCCGCCGCGGTAGGTCTTGAGGTAGTCGCGCAGCCAGACGATCGAGTCGGCGTCGAGGTGGTTCGTCGGCTCGTCCAGGAGGAGCGTGTCCGCGTCGGAGAACAGGATGCGGGCCAGTTCGACCCGGCGCCGCTGGCCGCCGGAGAGCGTGTGCAGTGGCTGGCCGAGCACCCGGTCGGGCAGGTTGAGCGCGGCGGCGATGGTGGCGGCCTCGGCCTCGGCGGAGTAGCCGCCCTTGGTCAGGAACTCCGTCTCCTGGCGCTCGTACTGGCGCATCGCCTTGTCGCGGGTGGCGCCCGAGCCGTTCGCGATCCGCTGTTCGTTCTCGCGCATCTTGCGGATCAGGACGTCCAGGCCGCGCGCGGAGAGGATGCGGTCGCGGGCCAGGACGTCGAGGTCGCCGGTACGGGGGTCCTGCGGGAGGTAGCCGACCTCGCCGGAGCGGGTGACCTGACCGGCGGCCGGGATGCCCTCACCGGCCAGGACCTTGGTGAGCGTGGTCTTGCCGGCGCCGTTGCGCCCGACCAGACCGATGCGGTCGCCCTTGGCCACCCGGAAGGAGGCGTTCTCGATGAGGATGCGGGCACCGGCGCGCAGCTCGATGCCGGAGGCGGAGATCACGGACAGACTCCAGTGCGGGGGTCGTTGGCAGGATGGACGGCCGAGGACGTTCCCGCCGTCTAATGCGCGAGGAGAATGGCCATGACGCCAGTCTAACGGGACCGTGCAAGCACTTTTTCTGGGTTCAGGTGTTCGATCTTTCCCCGCTCGCGCCGGATCCCCGTCCCGGGGACGTTGTCAGTGGCCGGTGCCAGACTGGGCAGCGGTGACGGATCCGGCAGGGATCACAAGGGAGTGATCGGCATGGCAGGCACGAACAGCGGGCGTCCCAGCGTCTTTCCGACGGTGCTGTACACCGACGCGAAGGCGGCGATCCGGCAGCTCACGCAGGCCCTGGGGTTCACGGAGCTGTCCGTCTACGAGGGCGAGGACGGCTCGGTCGTGCACGCCGAGCTGGCGCAGGGCAACGGCGCCGTGATGTGCGGCTCGAAGGGCCGCGGCGGGATCTTCGACACGGCGATGAAGGGCGCGGGCCCGACCGGGGTGTACGTCGTGGTGGACGATGTCGACGCACACCACCGGCGGGCCGTGGAGCACGGCGCGGAGATCCTGATGCCCCCGACGGACCAGGACTACGGCTCCCGGGACTACATGGCCCGCGACCTCGAGGGCAACATCTGGAGCTTCGGCACGTACGCGCCCGAGATACAGGGCTGAGCGCCTCCCCCGGAGAGGGGACGCGGGCCTGTGCGGAGCCCGTGCGCGTCCCGTGCGCGGCCCGTTCAGCTGCCTCCGGTGTGCACCTGGAAGGCGGCCCGGCGGACGGCCTTGGCCAGCGCCGGGTCGGGGTGCGCGGCGGCGAGCGCCACCAGCACCTGCACGGTGCGCGGATGTCCGACGGCCCGCACCTCGGTCAGCAGGGCGGGGACGGTCGGCTGGAGCGCGGACTCCAGGTGGCGTACGAGCATCGGCGCCTCCCCGTGGTCGGCGACGGCCGCGGCGGTGTCCACCCACAGCCAGGTGGCCTCCTGCCGGGTGAGCACCTCGTGGGCGTCCTCGGGGTCGACGCCGTCGTGCTCGGCGAGCCACAGCAGCGCGTACGGCCGCAGGGCGGGTTCGTCGACGACCGCGCGGACATCGGGCTCGGCGGGGGCGCCGACGACGCGCAGCGCCTCGAAGGCCAGGCCGCGCAGCAGGGCGTCGTCGCCGCGGGCGGCGAACAGCAGCTCGGCGACGGCGCTGCCGACGGTCCGGGCGGCGAGCCAGGCGCGGTACTCGGCGCGGGCCGCGTTCGGGCGCAGCTGGGCGCAGCCGCGGAGCATGGCCTCGGCCGACTGCTCGATGTTGCCCGCGGGGCTCTGCGCGGCGACGCAGATCTGCTCCAGTTTGACCCAGACCGCCCAGCTGCCCAGCGGGGTGAGCGTGGCCTGTCCGTCGCCGTAGGTGAGGGCGCCGACGGCGGCGAGGGCGTGCAGGGCCCAGTCGAGGAGGGGGACGAGTTCGGCGTCCCGGGCGGGCTCCGCCGGGTCGGCGTCGGCGGAGAGGACCGGGGCGACGGGGGTCGCGGGTTCCGAACCGGCGCCGTAGGGCACCTCGCAGCGCTCGGTGCGCAGTTCGGTGACCCGCTGGCGCAGCAGGTCCAGGAGCTGTTCCACGGGGACGGGCCCGGCGGAGAGCTGGAGGAAGGAGAGCACCTGCGGCATGGCCGAGACGACCTCGGCGACGGCGCCGGGCTCCTGGTCCGCGGGTTCCGGGGAGGCGAGCGACCAGGCGTCGAACAGGGCGACCCAGCCGCGCAGGACGGCGCTGTCGTCGCGGTTCCAGGCGCGCAGCCGCCAGCCGGGACGGGCGCTGTCGCCGTGCACCTCGACGAGACCGGCGAGGCGGGCGGTGTCCCAGTCGGCCCGGATCCGGTCCGTGGACAGACCCAGGTCACTCGCGGCCCGTGCGGCGGTCGCGTCGGAGAGGGTGGCCTTGCCGTCGGTCGTGGCCGCGTCTCGGCCGGGGCCGAGGGCGTTGTCGGCCCAGCGGGCGACCCGGGCCGCGGCGGCCAGTCCGGAGCGCGCCATTCTGGCCAGCTCCGCGGGGGCCGGGGTGCCCTCCGGCGGGCGGGGTGCGGGGCGGCGCGGGCGCCGCTCGTTCACAGCTGAGGGGGCGGCGGCCAGGGGTCGCGGGCGGACGAGTCGAAGCCTGGAGTCGCGCGGGATACGGGACGTCACGGGTGCAGTCTTCCGGTTGACGGTCCGAAAACCCAAACGGAATGTCACGGCGGGCTACGGGACTGGCCAAGGCACACAGTTCCGTGAGGGGTGAGCAGACGTCTTCAGGCCAGTGGTACGGGGTTAAACGGAACCAGCGGCACCGGTCCGGGGGCGCGGCCGGGCGGGTCACATCAGCGGGGTCAGGAAGCGGCGCAGGGCCTCCTCGTAGGCCGCGGGGTCGGGGTTCCACATGGCGCCGTGCGGAGCGTGCGGGACCGTGTGCAGGGTGACCAGCTCGGGCCGGAGGGCGGCGAGGCGGCGGGAGGCGCCCCAGGGGGCGACCGCGTCGTCGGGGCCGTGCAGCACGAGGGTGGGCACCCGCAGCCGGGCGGGATCGGCGATCGCGTCCCCGTGGCCGCCGGGACCGGTGTGCAGCCCGGTGCGGCCCTCGGCGGCCCGTACGGCGAGCGGCAGCAGCACCCCCGGGGTGTGCCGGGCGGCCGCGAGGGCGCGCACGGTCGTCCGCCAGTCCAGGACCGGGGAGTCCAGCACCAGTCCGGACACGAGGTCGCGCAGGCCGGAGTCGGCGGCGGCGCGCAGGGCCATGGTCGCGCCGGTGGACCAGCCGAACAGCACGACGCGTTCGGCGCCGTACCGCACGGCGTACCGCATCGCCGCGTCCAGGTCGCGCCACTCGGTCTCGCCGAGGTGGTTCAGGCCGTCCGGGGAGCGGGGCGCGCCGAGGTCGCCGCGATGGGAGAGGGCGAGGACGGGGAAGCGGCGGCGGTGCAGGAAGCCCATGAGGTTCAGGGTGTGTTCCCGGGTGGTGCCCAGGCCGTGGACGGCGATCACCCAGGTGCGGCGCGGGCCGGGCACGAACCAGGCGGGCAGGTTGCCCAGCTCGCCGGGGACGTCGATGTCGGCGTGGTCGAGACCGAGGGCGCTGCCGGGGTTGCCGACATGGAGGTTCGGGGTGAGCCAGACCGCGTCGCCGGGGTTCAGGGCGCCGTGGGTGACCCGCTCCAGGCGGCGCACGACGGTGTCGGCGGAGTGCGGGGCGGCGGGCAGGACGGGGCCCACGACCGCGTGGGAGCCGTTGCCGGAGAGGCCGTAGGTGCCGGGGCGCAGGGCGGCCAGGTCACGGGTGAGGGTGATCTGGCCGGCGGCCGTGCCGTGGACGGTGAGCCGGGGTTCGGTGGGCAGGGGCCGGCCGGCGGGCGCCTTCAGCGCGGCGTCGCTGGCCAGCCGGCCGACGGCGACACCGGCGGCGCCGGCGGCCAGGGCTGCGGTGACGGCAGCGGCCGTCGCTTTGACAGTGCGCACCCGTCCAGTGTCCTGGCCCGCCTTCCTCCCGGCCAGTGGTGGAGGCCGGCCGGGGGAGGAAGGCGGGTCCCGACGCGGTGAGGTGAGGGGCGCTCACCAGCGGTGCGGTGCAGCCCGAACGGGGGGTGGGGAACAGCACGGACGGGGGTGGGGAACAGCACGGACGGGAGGGGAGCGGCAGGCACGGGTGAGGTCAGTCCCGCTGCCCGTAGCCGCGCAGCCGCTCGCCCGCCTCCGCGACCTGCCCCTCCGTCAGAAGCGTCGGGTTCAGGCCGGGTACGGACGACGCCGTCAGCCACAGGCGGCACATCCACTCCAGTTGGGCGGTGCGGTCGTAGGCCTGGTCGAGGGTGGCGCCGTGGGTGAGGGTGCCGTGGTTGCGCAGGAGGCAGCCGCTGCGGTCGGCGAGGGCGCGCAGGGTGTTCTCGGCCAACTCCTCGGTGCCGTAGGTCGCGTAGGGGGCGACCCGGACGGGTCCGCCGAGCGCGCCGGCCATGTAGTGGACGAGGGGGAGCTCGGTGACGAGGGTCGAGACGGCGGTCGCGTGCACGGCGTGGGTGTGGACGATCGCCCCGGCGTCCGTGCCGCGGTAGACGGCGAGGTGCATGGGCAGCTCGCTCGTCGGGCGCAGCGTGCCGAGCACCTGCCGGCCGGTGAGGTCGACGCCCGTGACGTCGTCCGGGGTGAGCCGCTCGTAGGGTACGCCCGACGGGGTGACGAGCACGGTGTCGCCCACGCGTACGGAGACGTTGCCGGAGGTGCCGACGACCAGCCCGTCGGTCACGGTGCGGCGGGCCGCCGTCACCAGCGCCTCCCAGGCGCGTGCCTCCTCGAGTACCGCGTGCCTCCCCCGCTCCTGCGTCACGTCCCGTACGCCGTCCCGGTCGCCCCGGGCGTCCCCCTGCTCGCGCCACTGCTCAGCCATGCCGTGATCCTGCCAGCAGGCACCCGCGACCGCCGCCGGTCACGCCCTGTGGAGCGTCCGCCACGGGCACTGCGGCAGCGGACCGGCGCGGCGTGACCGGAATCTCTTTCGCGGCTCCGGGACGCCGCCGCGCGGGCCCGCCGGGGACGGGTGACCGTACGGCGCCCGACCTCGGCGCCGGGGCGGTCGTGGGAGCCCGCCCCGACCCCCGTATACAGACACCCTGATGCCGTTCCCAGTTCATCTTCCGTTCACCCAGATTGCCTACGGTCAACGCGCCAATGACTTCGAACGATTGCCTGGGTAAATGGAAAGCTTCTCGCTGATCCTCGCGATTGTGGTGGTAACCGCACTCGCGTTCGATTTCACGAACGGTTTCCACGACACCGCCAACGCGATGGCCACCACCATCTCGACCGGTGCACTCAAGCCCAAGGTCGCGGTGGCCATGTCCGCCGCGCTCAACCTTGTGGGCGCATTTCTCTCGGTGGAGGTCGCCAACACGATCTCCAAGGGTCTCGTCGACGAGACCGGCATCCGTCCCGAGGTCATCTTCGCCGCCCTGGTCGGCGCGATCCTCTGGAATCTGCTGACCTGGCTGGTCGGCCTGCCGTCCAGTTCCTCGCACGCCCTGATGGGCGGTCTGATCGGCGCCACCATCGCCTCGGCCGGCCTGGGCGCGGTGCACGGTGATGCCCTGGTCACCAAGGTGCTGATCCCGGCGATCGCGGCACCGATCGTCGCGGGTGTCGCGGCGATGCTCGCGACCCGGCTCTCCTACACCCTCGGCAAGAAGGCCGACGGCAAGGCGGCGGCCAAGGGCTACCGCGCGGGCCAGATCGCCTCGGCCGGCCTGGTCTCCCTCGCCCACGGCACCAACGACGCGCAGAAGACGATGGGCATCATCACCCTGGCCCTGGTGGCCGGCGGCGCCGTGGCCCCCGACTCCGACCCGCCCACCTGGGTCATCCTCTCCGCCGGCCTGGCCATCGCGCTCGGCACCTACCTCGGCGGCTGGCGCATCATCCGCACCATGGGCAAGGGCCTGACCGACCTCCAGCCGCAGCAGGGCTTCGCCGCCCAGACCAGCGCGGCCACGGTCATCCTGGCCTCCTCGCACCTCGGCTTCTCCCTCTCCACCACCCACTCGGTCTCCGGTGCGGTGATGGGCGCGGGACTGGGCCGCAAGGGCGGTGTGGTCCGCTGGTCGACCGCGACCCGGATGTTCGTCGCCTGGGGCCTGACGCTCCCGGCCGCGGCCCTGGTGGGCGCGCTCGCCGAGTCCGTCACCGGCCTCGGCGACTGGGGCACGGCCCTCGTCGCGGTCTTCCTGATCGCCTCCAGCGCGGCCATCTGGAAGGTCTCCCGGCGCGAGGTCGTCGACGCCTCCAACGTCAACGCGCCCGAGGAGCCCGCGGGTGTCGTCACGACGGCGATCGCCGCCGTCACCCCGCCCCCCGCGGGCACCCTGGCCGAGGACCTCACCGCCGTCCGCACGACGGACCTGACGGCCACGATCCCCGCCCCGGCCGCGGAGCCGGCGACCCCCGCCGCTCCCCCGGCCGCGGCTGTCTGAGCCCGCGCTCCCGGTACGAAGGAAGAGAAGCAGCATGAAGATCGACTGGGCAGCCCTGGGCTCCGTCTTCGGCGTCAGCCTCGTGGTCACCGTGGGCCTCGTCGCCCTGTTCACCCTCGGCGTCATGGGCCTGTCGCGGCAGGAACGCGCGTCGGCGCAGGGCGGCTCGGCCACCCTCGCGGTGACCGGCGCGTACGCCTGCTTCGCGGCCTGCGCGGCGGCGGTGGCGTACGGGATCTCACTGATCGTCGCCTGACGCCCCGTCCGCACACGCGGCACGCGGCACCCGAACACCCCTGGGGTGCGGGACGGATTCACCGTCCCGCACCCTTCGGCGTTCGTGGCCGTGCCGACCACTCCTGTGTGGGGTTCTGCACACTCCAGCCTCGCAGGTCAACAGCAAGTTGACGGCTCTTGCGGGCCGTGGTGGACTGCCCGAGCCATGTACGGCGGCAGAAGAGGAAGCCGGTGCGAATCCGGCGCGGTCCCGCCACTGTCACCGGGGTAGAAACCCCCGGGAGCCAGGAACTCTCGCCGCCGGTCTCGTCGAACCAGGGCGTGGACACCCTGAGTGAGGACATATCGCCATGCTCGCTCGGCCGTTGAGGTACCGCACCAGTTCACTGCCCGGCCCCACGGCCGGCTGAGCCGATGCGTGCCGATCGCCTCTACGCGTACGGCGCCGTCACCGGCCTTCTGGGCGACCTGCTGCTCGGCGATCCGCGCCGGGGGCATCCGGTCGCCGCGTTCGGACGGGCCGCCGGTGCCGTCGAGCGGCTGCTGTGGCGGGACCACCGGGGACGCGGCGCCGTCCACGCCCTGGTGTGCGCCGGCGGGGCCGTGGCCCTGGGAGCGGCCGCCGAGCGGGCCGTGCGCCGCTCCCCCGTCGCCACCGTCGCACTGGTCTGCGCCGCCACCTGGGCCGTCGTCGGGGGCAGTTCCCTGGTCCGGGAGGCCCGGACCGTCGGGCGGGCGCTCGAGGCGGGCGACGTCGAGGGCGCCCGGGAACGGCTGCCGCACCTGTGCGGGCGGGACCCGCAGGCGCTGGACGCCGACGGGATCGCCCGGGCCGTCGTGGAGTCCGTCGCCGAGAACACCTCCGACGCCGTCGTGGGGGCGCTGGTGTGGGGGGCCGTGGGCGGGGTGCCGGGCCTGCTCGGGTTCCGGGCCGTCAACACCCTGGACGCCATGGTCGGTCACCGGTCGCCGAGGTATCTGCGCTACGGCTGGGCCGCCGCCCGCCTCGACGACGTCGCCGGCTGGCCGGGAGCCCGGCTCACCGCCGTGCTCGCCGCCGTCGCCGGGGACGATCCCCGGGGCGCCGTGCGGGCCTGGCGGGCCGACGCGCGCAAGCATCCCAGTCCCAACGCCGGCCCGGTGGAGGCGTCCTTCGCGGGCGCCCTCGGGGTGCGGCTGGGCGGGACCCTGTCGTACGGCGGCCGGATCGAGCACCGGCCCGTGCTGAACGGCGCGGCCGGACGGCCCGTCGTCGTCCGGGACATCGAACGTGCCGCGCGGCTCTCCCGCCGTGTCGGCCTGCTCGCGCTCGGCGTCACCGTCGCCGCGCGCATCGCCGCCGGCCGCGCCGTCGCCGGCCGCGGCGCCGCGAGGAACCAGCCGAAGGAGCGTACGACATGAGCGGTGGTCTGGGCGGGGGGCTCCTCGTCGCCGGCACCACCTCCGACGCGGGCAAGAGCGTCGTCACGGCCGGCATCTGCCGGTGGCTGGTGCGGCAGGGGGTGAAGGTCGCGCCGTTCAAGGCGCAGAACATGTCCCTCAACTCGTTCGTGACGACGGAGGGCGCCGAGATCGGGCGGGCCCAGGCCATGCAGGCCCAGGCCTGCCGGGTGGAGCCGACCGCGCTGATGAACCCCGTGCTGCTCAAGCCGGGGGGTGAGCAGAGCAGTCAGGTCGTGCTCCTCGGCAAGCCGGTGGGGGAGATGAGTGCCCGCGGGTATCACGGGGGCCGTCAGCGGAAACTCCTCGGCACCGTTCTAGACTGCCTCGCCGAGTTGCGGGGCACGTATGACGCGGTGATCTGTGAGGGGGCGGGCAGTCCGGCCGAGATCAATCTCCGGCGGACCGACATCGTGAACATGGGGATCGCGCGGGGCGCGCGGCTGCCCGTGCTCGTGGTCGGCGACATCGACCGCGGCGGCGTCTTCGCCTCCTTCTTCGGCACCGTCGCCCTGCTCTCGCCCGAGGACCAGGAGCTGGTCGCCGGGTTCCTGGTCAACAAGTTCCGGGGGGACGTCTCCCTGCTGGAGCCGGGTCTGGACATGCTGCACGGGCTCACCGGGCGGCGCAGCTACGGCGTGCTGCCGTTCCGGCACGGACTCGGCATCGACGAGGAGGACGGCCTGAGGGTCTCGCTGCGCGGCACCGTGCGGGAGTCGACCACCGCCCCGCCCGTCGGCGAGGACGTGCTGCGGGTCGCCGTCTGCGCGATCCCCCTCATGTCCAACTTCACGGACGTGGACGCGCTGGCCGCCGAACCCGGCGTCGTCGTGCGGTTCGTGGACCGGCCGGAGGAGCTGGCCGACGCCGACCTGGTGGTGATCCCGGGGACCCGGGGGACCGTGCGCGCCCTGGAGTGGCTGCGCGAGCGGGGGCTGGCCGACGCGATCCTGCGCAGGGCCGCCGAGCAGCGGCCCGTCCTCGGCATCTGCGGCGGATTCCAGATCCTGGGCGAGCACATCGAGGACGACGTCGAGAGCCGCCGCGGGCGGGTGGCGGGCCTCGGGATCCTGCCCGTACGGGTGCGGTTCGCCCGCGAGAAGACCCTCACCCGGCCCGTCGGCGAAGCCCTCGGCGAGCGGGTCGAGGGGTACGAGATCCATCACGGGGTCGCCGAAGTCCTGGGCGGCGAGGCCTTCCTGGACGGCTGCCGGGTCGGCGGCGCCTGGGGCACGCACTGGCACGGCTCACTGGAGTCGGACGGATTCCGGCGGGCCTTCCTGCGCGAGGTGGCGGCCGCCGCGGGCCGTCGTTTCGTACCGGCCGCCGACACCTCGTTCGCCGCGCTGCGCGAGGAGCAGCTCGACCGGCTCGGCGACCTCATCGAACAGCACGCGGACACCGACGCGCTCCGGCGGCTCATCGAGTCGGGCGCGCCGCAAGGACTGCCTTTCATTCCACCGGGAGCGCCCGCATGAGCACAGTGTTGTTGTTGTCGACCGCCGACACCGATCTGCTGGCGGCCCGGGCCGCCACCGGCGCCTCGTACCGGATCGGCAACCCGACCCGGGTGGACGTCGCCGGGGAACTCCCCGCGCTCCTCGACGGCGCGGACATCGCCGTCGTCCGGCTGCTCGGCGGCAAGCGGGCCTGGGAGGACGGGCTCGCCGCGCTCAGGGCGTCCGGGGTGCCGACGGTGCTGCTGGGCGGCGAGGCCGTGCCCGACGCGGAGCTGATGGCCGAGTCGTCGGTGCCCGCCGGTGTGGTGGCGGAGGCGCTGCGCTATCTCGTCGAGGGCGGGCCCGCCAACCTGACCGAGCTGGCCCGGTTCCTCTCCGACACCGTGCTGCTGACCGGTGAGGGGTTCCTCGAGCCGCGGAAGATGCCCGAGTTCGGCGTCCACGGCGAGCGGGCCCTCGTCGAGGGGCGGCCGACCGTCGGGGTGCTCTTCTACCGGGCGCACGAACTGAGCGGGAACACCGCCTTCGTGGACACGCTGTGCGACGCCGTCGAGGCACGCGGCGCCAACGCCCTTCCGGTGTACTGCGGTTCGCTGCGCGGGGCGGATCCGGGGCTGTACGAGATCCTCGGGCGGGCCGACACCCTCGTCGCGACCGTCCTGGCCGCCGGCGGCACGCACGCCTCGCAGGCCTCGGCGGGCGGGGACGAGGAGGCCTGGGACGTCGGCGCGCTCGCCGAGCTCGACATCCCCGTGCTGCAAGGGCTCTGCCTCACCTCGTCGAAGAGCGCGTGGGAGGAGTCCGATGCCGCCCTCTCCCCGATGGACGCGGCGATGCAGGTCGCCATCCCGGAGTTCGACGGCCGGATCGTCACCGTCCCCTTCTCCTTCAAGGAGCAGGGCCCGGACGACGTGCCGGTGTACATCGCCGACCCCGAGCGGGCCGGACGCGTCGCCGGGATCGCCGTACGGCACGCGCTGCTGAGGCACAAGCCGAACGCCGAGAAGAAGCTGGCGCTCGTCTTCACCGCGTACCCGACCAAGCACTCGCGGGTCGGCAACGCGGTCGGCCTCGACACCCCCGCCTCCGCCATCCGCGTCCTCGACGCGCTGCGGGACGCCGGGTACGGCGTCCAGGGGCATCCGGACAACGGTGACGAGCTGATCCACCGGCTCATCAACGCCGGTGGCCACGACGTGGAATGGCTCACCGAGGAGCAGCTGGCCGCCGCGCCCGCCCGGGTGCCGCTGGCCGACTACCGGGCGTGGTTCGACCGGCTCGACCCCGGGCTGCGCGACGGCATGCTGGAGGCGTGGGGCGAGCCGCCGGGTTCGCTGTACGTCGACGGGGACGACATCGTGCTGGCCTCGCTCCGGTTCGGGAACGTCGTGGTGATGATCCAGCCGCCGCGCGGCTTCGGCGAGAACCCGATCGCGATCTACCACGACCCCGACATGCCGCCGTCGCACCACTACATGGCGGCCTACCGGTGGCTGGAGAACAGTTTCGGTGCCGACGCGATCGTGCACATGGGCAAGCACGGCACCATGGAGTGGCTGCCGGGCAAGGGGCTCGGGCTGAGCGGGGGCTGCGCCCCGGACGCCGTCCTCGGGGACCTGCCGCTCGTCTACCCCTTCATCGTCAACGACCCGGGCGAGGGGACCCAGGCCAAGCGGCGCGGGCACGCCACCGTCGTCGACCACCTGGTGCCGCCGATGGCGCGTGCCGACACCTACGGCGACCTGGCCAAGCTGGAGCAGCTGCTCGACGAGTACGCGCTCGTCTCCGACCTGGATCCGACGAAGGCACCGGCCGTGCGCGCGCAGATCTGGACCCTGGTCAAGGCGGCGGAGCTGCACCACGACCTGCACGTCGACGACCAGCCGGGCGACGACGACTTCGACTCGTTCGTGATGCACATCGACGGCTATCTGTGCGAGATCAAGGACGTGCAGATCAGGGACGGCCTGCACATCCTCGGCGGCGGTCCGGTCGGCGAGGCGCGGGTGAACCTGGTGCTTGCCGTGCTGCGCGCCTCGCAGGTGTGGGGCGGGCAGGCGAACGCGCTGCCGGGGTTGCGGGCCGCGCTGGCCGCTCATTTCGGGCTGGTGGAGAAAGAGTTGCTCGCCGAGCCGGGTGCGCCGGTGAAGGTGCCGGTCGAGCTGACGGATCTCGTCGCGGGCCCCGCCCGCAGCGCCGCCGACGCCGTCGACCTGCTGGAGCAGCTGTGCCGGCGGATCGCGGAGGGCGCCGAGGAGCGCGGGTGGGCGGTCGCCGGGAGCCGGGACCTCGTCCGTGAGGTGCTGGGCACCGAACTCCCGGACGCCGTCGCGGTGCTGGAGTTCGCGTGCACGGAGGTCGTGCCGCGGCTGGCGAGGACGACCGACGAGATCGGGCACATCCTCAAGGCGCTGGACGGCGGTTACGTCCCGGCCGGCCCGTCGGGCTCCCCGACGCGCGGCCTGGTCAACGTCCTGCCGACCGGGCGCAACTTCTACTCGGTCGACCCCAAGGCCATTCCCTCCAGGCTGAGCTGGGAGGTCGGACAGGCCCTCGCGGACTCCCTGGTGCAGCGGTACCTCCAGGACACCGGCGCGTACCCGAAGTCCGTCGGCCTCACGGTCTGGGGCACCTCCGCGATGCGCACCCAGGGCGACGACATCGCCGAGATCCTGGCGCTGCTCGGCTGCCGTCCGGTGTGGGACGACGCCTCGCGCCGGGTGACGGGCTTCGAGGTCGTGCCGCTGGAGGAGCTGGGACGGCCGCGCATCGACGTGACGGTTCGCATCTCCGGGTTCTTCCGGGACGCGTTCCCGCACGTGGTGGCGCTGATCGACGACGCGGTGCGGGCGGTGGCCGAGCTGGCCGAGCCGGCCGGGTCGAACTTCGTCCGCGCCCACGTGGAGGAGGACACGGCCGCGCACGGCGACCGGCGGCGTGCGACGGCCCGAGTCTTCGGCTCCAAGCCGGGGGCCTACGGGGCGGGGCTGCTGCCGCTGATCGACGCCCGCAACTGGCGCTCGGACGCCGACCTCGCCGAGGTGTACGCCGTCTGGGGCGGTTACGCCTACGGGCGCGGGCTCGACGGGCGGGCGGCGCGCGGGGACATGGAGACGGCGTTCAAGCGGATCGCCGTCGCCGCCAAGAACGTGGACACCCGCGAGCACGACCTCGTCGACGCGGACGACTACTTCCAGTACCACGGCGGCATGGTCGCCATGGTCCGGCATCTGACGGGTGCCAACCCCGAGGCGTACGTGGGCGATTCCGCGACGCCGGACCAGGTGCGCACGCGCACGCTCGGCGAGGAGACGCACCGCGTGTTCCGGGCCCGGGTGGTCAACCCGCGCTGGATGGCGGCCATGCGCCGGCACGGCTACAAGGGCGCCTTCGAGATGGCCGCGACCGTCGACTACCTCTTCGGCTACGACGCCACCGCCGGAGTCGTCGACGACTGGATGTACGAGAAACTCAGCGCCGAGTACGTCTTCGACGCGGAGAACCGGGACTTCATGAAGAAGTCCAACCCGTGGGCCCTGCGGGGCATCACCGAGCGGCTGCTGGAAGCCGCCGACCGCGGGCTGTGGGCAGAGCCGGACGCCGACACGATCGAGCGGCTGCGCGCCACCTACCTCGAGCTCGAAGGCGACCTGGAGGGCGACGACAAGTGAGTACTCCTTTCCCGTTCACGGCCGTCGTCGGCCAGGACGACCTGCGGCTCGCGCTGCTGCTGAACGCCGTCTCACCGGCCGTGGGCGGGGTGCTGGTCCGTGGGGAGAAGGGCACCGCCAAGTCCACGGCGGTGCGTGCCCTCGCGGCGCTCATGCCCGCCCTGGACGTGGTCTCGGGCTGCCGGTTCTCCTGCGACCCCGACTCCCCCGACCCCGCCTGCCCGGACGGACCGCACGAGCCGGGGGCGTTCGAGACCCGGCCGGCCCGGATGGTCGAACTGCCCGTCGGCGCCTCCGAGGACCGGCTGGTCGGCGCCCTCGACATCGAGCGGGCGCTCGCGGAGGGCGTCAAGGCCTTCGAGCCGGGGCTCCTCGCGGACGCGCACCGCGGGATCCTGTACGTCGACGAGGTCAACCTCCTGCACGACCACCTGGTCGACCTGCTGCTCGACGCGGCCGCGATGGGCGCCTCGTACGTGGAGCGCGAGGGTGTCTCCGTACGCCACGCCGCCCGGTTCCTGCTCGTCGGCACGATGAACCCCGAGGAGGGCGAACTGCGGCCGCAGTTGCTCGACCGGTTCGGGCTGACGGTGGAGGTGGCCGCCTCGCGCGAGCCCGACCGGCGGGTGGAGGTCGTCCGGCGCAGGCTCGCGTACGACGACGATCCGGCCGGCTTCGCCGAGCGGTGGGCGGACGAGGAGAGCGCCGTTCGCGGCCGGATCGTGGCCGCGCGGAAGCTGCTGCCGTCGGTGCGGCTGGGCGACGGGGCGCTGCGGCAGATCGCGGCGACCTGTGCGGCCTTCGAGGTGGACGGCATGCGGGCCGACATCGTGATGGCGCGGACGGCCACCGCGCTGGCCGCCTGGGCCGGGCGCACGGACGTGCTCGCGGAGGACGTACGGCAGGCCGCGCTGCTGGCGCTGCCGCACCGCCGTCGCCGCAACCCCTTCGACGCGCCGGGAATCGACGAGGACAAGCTCGACGAGACGCTGGAGGAGTTCGGCGGCCAGGACGACGAGGACCCCGACCCGGACCCCGACGGGCCCGACGGCGGGGACGGCGGCGGGGACGGCGGTGAGCCGCCGCGCTCCGACGGCGACGGTCCGCGGGGCGACGACACGACCGCCGGGTCCGACGCCGAGGGGGCGGCCGAGAGCCCGGCGAGCCCGGAGAGCGGCAAGGACGGAGAGCCGCAGCCCGCCGGTTCCGGCGCCGGGGAGCAGTCCGCCGTGCGGGCGGCCGAACCGTTCCGCACGAAGGTGCTGAGCGTGCCCGGGATCGGCGAGGGGGCCGCCGGACGGCGCTCACGGGCCCGGACCGAGCACGGGCGGACGACCGGTGCGCGCCGGCCGCGTGGGGCGCTCACCAAGCTGCACCTGGCCGCCACGGTGATGGCCGCCGCCCCGCACCAGCGGGAGCGCGGCAGGACCGGCCGCGGGCTCGTGGTGCGCCGGGACGATCTGCGGCAGGCGACCCGGGAGGGGCGTGAGGGCAACCTCGTGCTGTTCGTCGTGGACGCGTCCGGATCGATGGCGGCCCGGCAGCGGATGAGCGCGGTGAAGGGTGCCGTGCTGTCGCTGCTGCTGGACGCCTATCAGCGGCGCGACAAGGTGGGGCTCGTCAGCTTCCGGGGGGCGGCCGCGGACGTCGCGCTGCCGCCCACCTCGTCGGTGGACGCCGCCGCCGTACGGCTGGAGTCGCTGCCCACCGGCGGGCGCACGCCGCTCGCCGCCGGGCTGCTCAAGGCGCACGACGTGCTGCGCGTCGAGCGGCTGCGGGATCCGGCACGGCGGGCGCTGGTCGTCGTGGTGACGGACGGCCGGGCCACCGGGGGCCCCGAACCGGTCGCGCTCGCCGGGCGGGCGGCCCGGCTGTTCGCCGCCGAGGGGATCGCGTCCGTGGTCGTCGACTGCGAGGCGGGGCCGGTGCGGCTCGGGCTCGCGGGACAGCTCGCGGGTGAGCTGGGAGGTACCGCCGTGACGCTGGACGAACTGCGGGCGGACTCCATCGCCGGGCTGGTCAGGGATGTGCAGGGGACTTCGAGGAGGGCCGCGTAATGCCTCAGGGACAGCCGAGTGTGGTGCCGGACGACGGGCTGACCACACGTCAGCGACGCAACCGGCCGCTGGTCGTCGTGCACACGGGGATCGGCAAGGGCAAGTCCACGGCCGCCTTCGGGCTGGCGCTGCGGGCCTGGAACCAGGGGTGGCCCATCGGGGTGTTCCAGTTCGTCAAGTCGGCGAAGTGGAAGGTCGGCGAGGAGAACGCGCTGCGCGTGCTGGGGGCGTCCGGGCAGGGCGGTTCCGTCGACTGGCACAAGATGGGCGAGGGGTGGTCCTGGGTGCAGCGGGACTCACAGATGGACAACGAGGAGAAGGCCCGGGAGGGCTGGGAGCAGGTCAAGCGGGATCTCGCCGCCGAGACGTACAAGCTGTACGTGCTCGACGAGTTCGCGTATCCGATGCACTGGGGATGGGTCGACACCGACGAGGTCGTCTCCGTGCTGCGGGACCGGCCCGGTACCCAGCATGTCGTGATCACCGGGCGGAACGCGCCGGAGAAGCTCGTCGGGTACGCCGACCTCGTCACCGACATGTCCAAGGTCAAGCATCCGATGGACGCGGGCCAGAAGGGGCAGCGGGGTATCGAGTGGTGACGCCGTGCTGACCTCCCCGTCCTCCGTCCCCCGGCTGGTCGTCGCCGCACCCTCCTCGGGCTCGGGCAAGACCACCGTCGCCACCGGGCTCATGGCCGCGCTCACCGCGCGGGGCCTCGCCGTGTCCCCGCACAAGGTCGGGCCGGACTACATCGACCCCGGGTACCACTCGCTCGCGACCGGGCGGACCGGACGCAACCTCGACGCGTATCTGTGCGGGCCCGACCTGGTGGGGCCGTTGTTCGCGCACGGTGCGCGCGGCTGCGACATCGCCGTGGTCGAGGGGGTCATGGGGATGTACGACGGGGCCGCCGGGGAGGGTGAGCTGGCGTCCACCGCCCAGGTGGCGAAGCTGCTGCGGGCGCCGGTCGTGCTCGTCGTCGACGCGTCGTCGCAGTCGCGGTCCGTGGCCGCGCTCGTGCACGGGTTCGCCTCCTGGGATCCGCAGGTGCGGATCGGGGGCGTGATCCTCAACAAGGTCGCTTCCGACCGGCACGAGGAGTTGCTGCGGGAGGCGCTCGACGCGGCCGGGGTGCCGGTGCTGGGGGTGCTGCGGCGGGTGGCTCAGGTGGAGACGCCTTCGCGGCATCTGGGGCTGGTGCCGGTCGCCGAACGGCGGGCTTCCGCGGTGGACTCCGTCGCGGCCATGGGGGCGCAGGTTTCCCGAGGGTGCGATCTGGAGGCGCTGGTCGCGCTGGCGCGTAGTGCGGGGGCGTTGTCCTGTGCGGCCTGGGACGCGGCCGGGGCGCTCGATTCCTCGCCCCCGCCGCCCCTTGCCGTCCCGACCCCGGGGGCCGCGCCCCCGGACCCCCGCTCTCGGCCTGAACGGCCTCGTCCTCAAGCGCCGGACGGGCCGGGTGAGAGCGGCCCGGGCGGCAGGGTGCGGGTCGCCGTCGCGGGCGGGGCCGCGTTCACCTTCTCCTACGCCGAGCACGCGGAGTTGCTCGCCGCCGCCGGGGCCGAGGTCGTCGTGTTCGATCCGCTGCGGGACGAGGGGCTGCCGGAAGGGACCCGGGGACTGGTCATCGGGGGTGGGTTCCCCGAGGTGTACGCCGCCGAGCTGTCCTCGAACGAGGCGCTGCGCAAGGAGGTCGCCGAGCTCGCCGGATCGGGTGCGCCGGTCGCCGCCGAGTGTGCGGGGCTGCTGTACCTGTGCCGGGAGCTGGACGGGCAGCCCATGTGCGGGGTGCTCGACGCCACCGCCCGGATGAACGAGCGGCTCACGCTCGGCTACCGGGACGCGGTGGCCGTGAGCGACAGCGTGCTGGCCGTGGCCGGGACCCGGATGCGGGGTCACGAGTTCCACCGGACGGTCGTCGAGCCCGGCTCGGGGGCGGCTCCCGCCTGGGGGGTCCTGGCACCGCGGCGGGTCGAGGGATTTGTGGAGCGCGGTGTGCACGCGAGTTATCTGCACACGCACTGGGCGTCCGAGCCCGGTGTGGCCCGTCGGTTCGTGGAGAGGTGCCGTACGTCATGAGCAGCAGGCTGGTCGGGGTCGGGGTGGGTCCCGGGGATCCGGAGCTGGTGACCGTCAAGGGCGTCAACGCGCTGCGGGCCGCCGAGGTCGTCGTGGTGCCCGTGCTGGACAGCGGGGAGCGCGGGCGGGCCGAGGCCACCGTGCTGCACTACGTGCCGGCGGAGAAGATCGTCCGGGTCGTCTTCGCGCTCAACGAGCGGACCGACCGGGCGCGCCGGGAGGCCGCCTGGGACGCCGCCGGGGAGCGGGTCGCCGAGCTGCTGCGGCGGCACGGCGGCGTCGCCTTCGCGACCATCGGCGACCCCAACGTGTACTCCACCTTCACCTATCTCGCGCAGACCATCGTGGAGTCGGTGCCGGGCGTGGTGATCGAGACCGTTCCGGGGATCACCGCCATGCAGGATCTCGCGGCGCGGTCGGGCGCCGTGCTGACCGAGGGCACCGAACCGTTGACGCTGGTGCCGGTGACCGCGGGCTCGGCCGTACTGAAGGACGCGCTCGCGGGTCCGGGGACCGTCGTGGCCTACAAGTTCGGACGGCAGGCCGCCGAGGTCGCCGAGGCGCTGCGGGAGACCGGGCGGATCGGGGACGCCGTGTGGGGGTCGGCGCTCGGTCTCCCGGAGGAGTCCGTCCGGCCCGCCGGGGAGCTGGACGGCGAGCCGCTGCCCTATCTCTCCACGCTCATCGCGCCCGCTCGGCGCGAGGGCGGCCGGGGCGGCAAGCTGTGAGTGCGTCCGCCGCCGGGTCACGAGGCCAGGCCCACCACCAGCCAGATGAAGGCCGCGCCCGCGATCGTGCACAGCACGGTCGAGCGGGCGGGGTGTTCGTGGTGCGCCTCGGGAAGGATCTCGGCGGCCGCCAGATAGAGCAGCGCACCGCCGAAGAAGCCCAGGTAGGCGCCGAGGAGCTGCTCGGGGATGGTGACGAAGGACGTCGAGGCCGCGCCGACGACCGGTGCCGCCGCGTCCGCGAACAGCATGGCCAGGGCCTTGCGGCGGTCGTTCCCGTACAGGCTCGTGATCGTGTACGTGTTGAAGCCGTCCGCGAAGTCGTGGGCGATGACCGCCAGGGCGACGGCGATGCCCATGCCGCCGCCCACCTGGAAGGCCGCGCCGATCGCCACGCCGTCCATGGCGCTGTGGCCGACCATCGCCGCGGCCGCCGTCAGGCCGACCTCGGGGGCCCGGCCGTCGTGCTCCTCCGCGCCGTGCGCGGCCTGCCGCACCGCCAGCAGTCGTTCGACCAGATGGGCCAGCAGGAAGCCCGCCACGAAGAGCAGCAGCGCGGCCGGGACGCCGAACACCTCCGTGCCCGCCGCCTCCAGGGCCTCCGGCAGCAGATCCAGGCCGACGACGCCCAGCATCAGGCCGCCGGCCAGGCCCAGCACCAGATGGCGGCGGTCGGTCACGCGCTGCGCCGTCCAACCGCCGGCCAGCGTCATCAGGAACGCGCCGAGCGCGACGAAGACCGCCATAGGCCCTTGCTATCCGATCAACCCCCGGTCGCGCACATCCACGCCGCCCGCTGACACCGGAAAACACGGACAAGAACCGCTATGAGAGGACCCGAACCCATGGCCGATGCCCCCACCGGCAAGGTGACCTTCGTCGGTGCCGGCCCCGGCGCCGCCGACCTGCTGACGTTCCGTGCCGCGCGTGCCATCGCCGACGCCGACGTGGTGATCTGGGCCGCGAGCCTGGTCCAGGCGGAGGTCCTCGAACACGCGCGCGAGGGCGCGGAGATCCTCGACTCGGCGACCATGTCCCTGGAGGACGTCGTCGCGGTCTACGAGCGGGCCCGCCGGGAGGGGCTGAGGGTCGCCCGCATCCACTCCGGCGACCCCGCGCTCTGGGGCGGTACCCAGGAGCAGCTCGACCGGTGCGAGGAGATCGGCGTCGGGACGGAGATCGTGCCCGGGGTGTCCTCCTTCTCGGCCGTCGCCGCGCTCGCCCGGCGCGAGCTGACGATCCCCGAGGTCGCGCAGTCGGTCGTCCTCACCCGGCTCGGCGGTGGCAAGACGCCGATGCCGCCCGGCGAGGAGGTGCGGGAGTTCGCCAAGCACGGCACGACCATGGCGATCTTCCTGTCGGCGGCGCGCAGCGGTCAGCTGGTGCGGGAGCTGCTGGAGGGCGGCTACCCGACCGCCACCCCGGTGGTCGTCGCCTACCAGGCGACCTGGCCGGAGGAGCTGGTCGTGAAGTGCACGATCGAGACGCTGGAGGAGACCGTCAAGGAGCACAAGCTCTGGAAGCACACCCTCTTCCTGGTCGGCCCCGCCCTCGACGCGCACGGCACCCGCTCGCACCTCTACCACCCCGGTCACTTCCACGGCTATCGCAAGGCCGACCCGGAGGCCCGCCGGGCGCTGCGGACACGGGGTGCCAGTACGTGAGAGGGCTGATCACCGTCGTCGGTACGGGTACCGGGACGGCGTCCGGCGGGGAGGTCCTCGCCGGCGCCGGGCTCGTCGTGGGCGGACGACGGCACCTGGAGGCCGCGGAACTGCCCGCGTCGGCCGAGCGGATCGTGCTCGGCCCGCTCGCGCCGGCCCTGGACGCCGTGGCGGAGTACGTCGGGAAGGGCCGGCGCGTGGTGGTGCTGGCCTCCGGCGACCCCGGGTTCTTCGGGATCGTGCGGGCGCTGGCCGAGCGGTTCGGGCCGGAGCGGCTGGACGTACGGCCCGGTGTCTCCTCCGTGGCCACCGCCTTCGCACGGCTCGGCCTGACCTGGGACGACGCCGTCGTCGTGAGCGCGCACGGGCGCGATCCGCGCACGGCCGTCAACGTCTGCCGGGCGCACCCGAAGGTCGCCGTCCTGACCGGGCCGGGTGCCGGGCCCGCCGAGCTGGGCGCCGCGCTCGCGCGCGGCGCGCCCGACCGGGTGCTCGTCGTGGCCCGCGCGCTGGGCGACCCGGCGGGCGAGCGGGTGGAGCGCGTCTCCCCCGCCGAGGCCGCCGGACGCGACTGGGGCACGGCGGTGAGCGTCGTGCTCTGCCTGGACGAGGCGCGGACGCTCGGCCCGGTACGCACGCTCGCCGGGTCCGGGGTCCGGCCCGCCGGGTGGGCGCTGGAGGAGGGCGCCTTCGCCCACCGCGACTCGATGATCACCAAGTTCGAGGTACGGGCGCTGGCACTGGCCCGGCTCGGGCCGCGCCCCGGCGACCTGGTCTGGGACGTGGGCTCCGGATCGGGGTCCGTGGCCGTGGAGTGCGCCCGGCTCGGCGCCGCCGTCAGCGCCGTGGAGAAGGCGGCGGACGGGGTCGCCCGGATCCGCGCCAACGCCGAGGCGCACGGCGTCGACGTGCACGTGGTGCACGGCGGCGCGCCCGACGCGCTGGCCGGCCTCGACGATCCCGACGCGGTGTTCGTCGGCGGCGGCGGGCGTGAGCTGCCCGGCATCGTCGCCGCGTGCGCGCGACGGGCCCGGCGGAGCGTGGTGGTGGCGATGGCCGCGCTGGACCGGGTCCCGGCGGTGCGCGCCGCACTCGGCGGGGCCGGGTTCGCCTGCGACGGTGTGCTGCTGCACTCCTCCCGGCTCGCGCCGCTGCCGGGTGACGTGTCCCGGCTGGCCGCGACCAATCCCGTTTTCCTGCTGTGGGGTGTCACGGACGCCGTCGGCGCGCACCCTGTCCATCGAGAAGGAGTAGCCCTGTGATCGGCCTCATTTCCGCCACCGCGGCCGGGGCGGCGGCGCGCGACCGGCTGGCCGCGGCCTGGCCGGACCGCACCCGCGTGTACGACGGCCCGGTCGGGGACGCCGTCCGGCGGGCGTTCGCCGAGTGCGAGCAGCTGGTGTGCTTCCTGGCGACCGGGGCGGTCGTCCGGCTGGTCGCGCCCCTGCTGTCCGACAAGACGTCCGACCCGGGTGTGGTGTGCGTGGACGAGGCCGGGCGGTTCGCCGTCCCGGTGGTCGGCGGGCACGCCGGCGGCGCCAACGAACTCGCCCTGGCCGTCGGTGAGTTGCTGGGTGCGCAGCCCGTGGTGACCACGGCCACGGACGCCGTCGGCATCCCCGGCCTCGACACGCTCGGCCTCCCCGTGGAGGGCGATGTGGCCGGCGTGACGCGGGCCCTGCTGGACGGCGAGCCGGTCGCGCTGGCCGCCGAGGTGGCGTGGCCGCTGCCGCCGGTGCCGTTCGCGGAGCGGGGGGCGTACACCGTGCGGCTGACGGACCGCGCGGTCGAGCCCGCCTCCGGGGAGGTGCTGCTGCGGCCGCCGTCCCTGGTCGTCGGGGTCGGCGCGTCCAGGGGCGCCCCGGCCGACGAGGTGTTCGACCTGGTCGAGGGTGTGCTGCGGGAGGCGGGGCTGTCCGTCCGCAGTCTCGCCGAGCTCGCCACCGTGGACGCCAAGGCGGCCGAGCCGGGCATCGTGGAGGCCGCCCGGCGGCTCGGCGTGCCCGTGGTGACGTACTCCGCCGAGGAGCTGGCGGGCGTCGAGGTGCCGAACCCGTCCGACGCCCCGCTCGCCGCCGTCGGCACGCCGTCCGTGGCGGAGGCCGCGGCGCTGATCGGCGGGGGCGGACTCCTCGTCCCCAAGCGGAAGTCGGAGCGCGCGGACGGGCGGCCCGCGATGGCCACCTGTGCCGTCGTACGGCGGCCCGGGCGCGGACGGCTGGCGGTCGTCGGGCTCGGGCCCGGCGCGCGGGACCTGCTGACGCCGCGCGCGAAGGCGGAGCTGGAGCGGGCCTCGGTGCTCGTCGGCCTCGACCAGTACGTCGACCAGATCCGCGACCTGCTGCGGCCCGGCACCCGGATCCTTCAGTCGGGGCTCGGCGCCGAGGAGGAGCGGGCCCGGACCGCCGTGGCGCAGGCCCGGCGCGGGCGGAGCGTCGCGCTGATCGGCAGCGGGGACGCGGGCGTGTACGCGATGGCCTCCCCTGCGCTCGCCGAGGCGTCCGACGACATCGACGTGGTCGGGGTGCCGGGGGTGACCGCCGCGCTCGCGGCCGGTGCGATCCTCGGCGCCCCGCTGGGCCACGACCATGTGTCGATCAGCCTGTCCGATCTGCACACGCCGTGGGAGGTCATCGAGCGGCGGGTGCGGGCGGCCGCCGAGGCGGACATCGTCGTCACCTTCTACAACCCCCGTTCCCGGGGCCGCGACTGGCAGCTCCCCAAGGCGCTCTCGATCCTCGCCGAACACCGGGAGCCGACGACGCCGGTGGGTGTCGTGCGCAACGCCTCGCGCCCGGACGGCACCGCGCGGCTGACGACGCTCACGGAACTCGACCCGGCCTGGGTCGACATGATGACGGTCGTGACCGTGGGCAACACGGCGACCCGGAACATCGCGGGGCGCATGGTGACGCCCCGCGGCTACCGCTGGCAGGAGAACTCCCCGGAAGGCTCGCGGGAAGACTCCCGGGAGGGCGCCCTGTGAACCGTGTGGTCCATCCGATCGAGGAGGAGTCCTACCGGCGGTTGCGTGCCCGCCTGGACACCTCGCACTTCCCGCCGCTGACCCGGGCGGTGGTGGAGCGGGTCGTCCACTCCGCCGCCGACCTGGAGTACGCGAGCGATCTCGTCATGGACGAGGACGAGTTGGCGAAGGCGCACGCCGCGCTGCACGCCGGAGCGCCCGTCGTCGTGGACGTGGAGATGGTGGCGGCCGGGATCACCCGCCGCGACACCGTCTGCCGGCTCAGGGACGCCGAGCCCGGGCCGGGGCTGACCCGTTCGGCGCACGCGATACGACTCGCGTACGAGCAGGTCGGCCCGGGAGCCCTCTGGGTGATCGGCAACGCGCCGACCGCGCTGGAGGAACTGCTCACCCTGGACGCCGCCCCGGTGCTCGTCATCGGTCTGCCCGTCGGTTTCGTCGGCGCGGTCGAGTCCAAGGCCGCGCTCCGCGAGAGCGGGCTGCCCGCCGTGAGCAACGTGTCCGAGAAGGGCGGGTCGGCGGTCGCCTCCGCCGCGCTCAACGCCCTGCTGTACACCCCCCTTTCGACCCCCGCATCGCCCTTCGAGGAGAAACAGTGACCACCCCGCCGCCCGCCCTGCTCATCGCCGGCCATGGCACCCGGGACGAGGCCGGAGCCGAGGCGTTCCGCGACTTCGTACGGGAGTTGGGCCGCCGCCACCCCGAACTGCCCGTAGCGGGCGGCTTCATCGAGCTGTCCCCGCCGCCGCTGGGCGACGCGGTGACGGAGCTGGTGGAGCGAGGCGTACGGCGGTTCGCCGCCGTTCCGCTGATGCTGGTGTCCGCCGGGCACGCCAAGGGCGACATCCCCGCGGCGCTCTCCCGCGAGAAGGAGCGCCACCCGGGGATCTCCTACACGTACGGGCGGCCGCTGGGTCCGCACCCGGCGCTGCTGAACGTGCTGGAGCGGCGCCTCGACGAGGCGCTGGGCACCGTGGGGCGCACCCCCGAGGACCTGGCCGACGTGACCGTCCTGCTGGTCGGGCGCGGGTCGACGGACCCGGACGCCAACGCCGAGGTGTACAAGGCGGCGCGGCTGCTGTGGGAGGGCCGCGGGTACGCGGGCGTGGAGACCGCGTTCGTGTCGCTGGCCGCGCCGGACGTGCCGAGCGGCCTCGACCGGTGCGTACGGCTGGGGGCGAAGCGGATCGTCGTGCTCCCCTACTTCCTGTTCACCGGCATCCTGCCGGAGCGGGTACGGCAGCAGACCGAGGGCTGGGCGGCCGCGCACCCGGAGGTGGACGTGCGGTCGGCGGACGTCATCGGTCCCGAGCCGGAGCTGCTCGACCTGGTGATGGAGCGGTACGAGGAGGCCGTCAAGGGCGACCTGCGGATGAACTGCGACTCGTGCGTGTACCGGATCGCGCTGCCGGGCTTCGAGGACAAGGTGGGGGCGCCGCAGCAGCCGCACTTCCACCCGGACGACGACGAGGGCCACCACCACGGGCACCACGGCCACCACGGGCACGCCCACTCCCATGCCCACTGAGGGGACCGCCGCCGCGGGGCACCCCGGCGGCCACGACCTGCGCCACCACGGGGACGCCGAGGTGCGTGACGACGGTTCGGCGCTCGTCGACCTCGCGGTGAACGTCCGCGCGGACACCCCTCCGCGCTGGCTGCGGGAGCGGGTCGCCGCGTCGCTGAGCGGCCTGGCGTCCTATCCGGACGGGCGGGCCGCTCGGGCGGCGGTGGCGGCGCGGCACGGGCTGCCCGTCGAACGGGTGCTGCTGACGGCGGGTGCGGCGGAGGCGTTCGTGCTGCTGGCGCGCGCCCTGAAGGTCCGGCGGCCGGTCGTCGTGCACCCGCAGTTCACGGAGCCGGAGGCGGCGCTGCGGGACGCGGGGCACAGCGTGGACCGGGTGGTGCTGCGCGCCGAGGACGGCTTCCGGCTGGACCCGGCGGCCGTTCCCGAGACGGCCGACCTGGTGGTCGTCGGCAATCCGACGAACCCCACGTCGGTGCTCCACCCCGCGCGGACGCTCCGGCGGCTGGCCAGGCCCGGCCGGACGCTGGTGGTCGACGAGGCGTTCATGGACGCGGTGCCGGGCGAGCGGGAGACCCTGGCCGGTGAGGTCGACGTGCCCGGTCTGGTGGTGCTGCGCAGCCTCACCAAGACCTGGGGGCTGGCGGGACTGCGGATCGGCTACGTGCTCGCCGCGCCGGAGACGGTCGCCGACCTGGAGCGGGCACAGCCCCTGTGGCCGGTGTCCACGCCGGCGCTGGTGGCGGCGGAGGCGTGCATGGGTGCCCAGGCACTGGCGGAGGCCGCCCACGCCGCCCACCGCGTCGCCGCGGACCGGGCCCATCTCGTGGCCGGGCTCGAGGAGTTCGCCGTCGACGGGGTACGGGTCGCGGGGCCCGCGGAGGGGCCGTTCGTCCTGGTGCGGCTGCCCGGGGCCGACGCCGTCCGCCGCCGGCTGCGCACCCTGGGCTTCGCGGTCCGGCGCGGGGACACCTTCCCGGGGCTGGACGAGGAGTGGCTGCGGCTGGCGGTCCGGGACCGGGCGACGGTGAACCGTTTCCTCCAGGCACTGGACCAGGCGTTGGCCCTGACGCGGGGATGACGCCGGGATGACGACGGGGTACGGACCCGGGCGGGACGTCCCGGATCCGTACCCCTTCGGCCGTGCTCAGCCCCGGCGGCGGGCCAGCACCACCGCTCCCCCGCCCGCCGCCAGCAGCGCCACCGCGCCGCCCATGAGGTACGGGGTCGTCGAGCCGCCGCCGGTCCGTGCCAGGTCGGCCCGGGCGGGCGCGCCCTGGGCCTTGACGTCACCGGCCTCGACATCACCGGCCGGGGCGGCGCTCGGCTCGGCGGCCTCCTCCTGCCCCTGGTCCCGCGCCTCGCCCGGCCCCTGCTCCTCGCCGGTGCCCTGCTCCTCGCCCTCTCCCTCTTCCCGCTCCCGCCCGGCGGGGGCTTCGCAGGTGGCCTTGGCCAGGGTCAGGGTGCCGGTCACCTCGGCGACGTCGAGACTCGCCGGGTTGACGGAGACGGTGAGTTCGAGGGCGGTGGCGGCTGCCGTGCGGGAGGTGGTCGCGCGCTTCGACAGGTCCAGCCGGACCTCGCCCACACCCGGCACCCGCACGTCCGTCGTGCCGCCGGTGCTGACCGACACCTTCTTGCCCAGGACCGTCACCGAGCCGAGCAGGTTGGAGACGGCGACCGGGGTCTTCCCGGCCTCGCAGGTCGCCTTGGAGGTGACCGTGCCGACCTCGATGAGGGAGAGCAGCGGAAGGCCCGGGACATGCACCTTCGCGTGGGCGAGGCGGGTGGATGCCTCGGCCCTGGTTCCGTCGACGGTCGCCTTGGCCTCGGCGACGTCCGCGCGCAGGACGCTGAAGGGCTTTCCGCCGGCGACGCCGTTCAGCTCGGCCGTCAGCGCGGTCTTCCCGGCGCTGTGCGGAGCCTGCACCTCGTTGAGGGAGACGGCGAGCGGGACGTCGACGGCCTTGTCGAGCAGGGCCACGTCGAGTTCGGTGCGCAGGACGGACGCGCTCGCCCGGCCGTGGCCGGACGTCGCGTGGGCGGTGCCCGCGCCGGCCAGGGCCGTGGGGCCCGCGGCCAGGGCCGTGACCGCGACGACGGTGGCGGCGCGCCGGGCGCGTGCGGGCAGCGGGAAGTTGTTGCCGTTCAAGGGTGGGACCCCCAGAAGAGAAATGCTTCGGGACCCCGCAAGAATTACGTACGAGGGGTGAACGGTCAGCAGGGTGACGTGAGTTCACTCCAACGTGAGTTTTCCGAGCAGGTCTTCGAATCCATCGGCACGCACGTTCTCCACAACCGCCCGCGGACCCCCGCTCTCAGCTCACCACCGCGCCGTTCAGTACCACCCGGCGCGGAGCCGCCAGCACCCGTACGTCGGCGCGCGGGTCGCTCTCGTAGACCACCAGGTCGGCCGGAGCGCCCTCGACCAGACCGGGGCGCCCGAGCCATTCACGCGCGCCCCAGGTCGTCGCGGAGAGCGCCGCCAGCGGCGGGATGCCCGCCGTCACCAGTTCCGCGACCTCCGCGGCCACCAGACCGTGCGGCAGGGTGCCGCCCGCGTCCGTGCCGACGAAGACCGGGATACCGGCGTCGTGAGCGGAGCGCACCGTGTCGTAGCGGCGGGCGTGGAGCCGGCGCATATGGGCCGACCAGCGCGGGAACTTGGACTCGCCGCCGGCGGCCAGGTCCGGGAAGGTGGCGATGTTGACCAGGGTCGGCACGATCGCCACGCCGCGTGACGCGAACAGCGGGATCAGCTCGTCGGTCAGGCCCGTCGCGTGCTCGACGCAGTCGATGCCCGACTCGACCAGATCGCGCAGCGAGCTCTCGGCGAAGCAGTGCGCGGTGACCCGCGCGCCCAGGCGGTGGGCCTCCGCGATGGCGGCCTCGGCGGCCTCCCGCGGCCAGCTGGGGGCCAGGTCGCCCACCTCGCGGTCGATCCAGTCGCCGACCAGCTTGACCCAGCCGTCGCCGCGCCGGGCCTCCCGCCCGACGTAGGCGACCAGGTCGGCCGGCTCGATCTCGTGCGCGTAGCCGCGGATGTAGCGGCGGGTGCGGGCGATGTGCCGGCCCGCCCTGATGATCTTCGGGAGGTCCTCGCGGTCGTCGACCCAGCGGGTGTCCGAGGGCGAGCCGGCGTCACGGATCAGCAGGGCGCCCGCCTCGCGGTCGGTCAGCGCCTGCTTCTCGGCGACGTCCGCGTCGACGGGGCCGTGGGCGCCCAGGCCCACATGGCAGTGCGCGTCGACCAGGCCGGGCAGCGCCCAGCCCTCGACGGTCCGCACGTCGCGGGCGCCGACGGGACGGTCGTAGGAGATCCGGCCGCCGACGACCCACAGCCCGTCGCGGACATCGTCGGGCCCGGCAAGGACCCGGCCCTTCACGTGCAGCACCGAGTGATCGCTCATGCACCGCACCTTAGTGACCGGCTAGTCTCCCTTGCCCAGCTGGTCGGAGGTCTCTTCCTCGACGTCGGCCATCGCCGGGTCGAGGAGGCGGGAGAGGAAGTGACGGGTGCGCTCGTGGCTGGGGTTCGCGATGACCTCGGCCGGGGTGCCGTCCTCCACGACCACCCCGCCGTCCATGAAGACGACCCGGTCGGCGACCTCGCGGGCGAAGGTCATCTCATGGGTGACGACCATCATCGTCATGCCCTCGTCGGCGAGCATCCGCATGACCGCGAGGACGTCCCCGACCAGCTCCGGGTCGAGCGCGGAGGTCGGCTCGTCGAACAGCATCACCTCGGGGCCCATGGCCAGCGCGCGGGCGATCGCGACGCGCTGCTGCTGGCCGCCGGAGAGGGAGGCGGGGTAGGCGTCCGCCTTCTCCGACAGGCCCACCCGCTCCAGGTTCTCGGCGGCCACCTTCGCCGCCTCCGCCTTGCCGCGCCGCAGCACCCGGCGCTGCGGCAGCGTGAGGTTCTCCGTCACCGACAGGTGCGGGAAGAGGTTGAACTGCTGGAAGACCATCCCGATACGGCGGCGCACGGCGTCGATGTCGACGTCGGGGTCGGTGAGTTCGGTGCCGCCGACGAAGACCTGACCCTTGGTGGGCTCCTCCAGCAGGTTCACACAGCGCAGCAGCGTCGACTTGCCGGAGCCGGACGGGCCGATCACACAGACGACCTCACCCCGGCCGATCTCCAGGTCGATGCCGCGCAGCACCTCGTTGGTGCCGAACGACTTGTGCAGGTCTCGGACTTCGATCTCCGGTCGGCTCATTTCACGGCCTCCTGGGCCTTCGCCTCCATACGCCGCACGACGAAGCCGAGCGGGATGGTCACCAGCAGGTAGCACAGGCCGGCGACCAGGATCGGCGTGGAGTTGGCGGTGGTGCTGGCCAGGTCACGGCCGTACTTGGACAGTTCGCGCTCCTCCAGCGTCACCCCGAGGAGCAGGACCAGGGAGGAGTCCTTGAAGAGCATGATCAGCTCGTTGGTGAGCGGCGGGAGGATGATCCGGAACGCCTGCGGGATGACGACCGAGACCATCGCGCGGGCCGGCGAGAAGCCGAGCGACCGGGCCGCCTCCAGCTGTCCCTTGGGCACGGCCTGGATGCCCGCGCGGAAGGTCTCCGCCATGTACGCGGCCCCGATCAGGCCGAGCCCGAGGGCCGCCTTGCCGTAGGTGCCGCCGACGATCTCCGTGCCGGGGAACGCCAGCGGCACGGCGACACCGATGAAGACGAAGATCAGCAGGGCGGGCAGACCGCGGAAGATCTCGATGTAGACACCGGCCAGCCACCGGTACGGGCCCACCGAGGACAGCCGCATCAGCGCGATGACCAGACCGAGCACCAGGCCGAGGACGAACCCGGACACCGTGTACAGCACGGTGTTCTTCAGCGCGAGCGTGATGACGTCCGGGAACATCTGTCGCGCGATGTCCCACTGGGCGAACTGGTTCTTCAGCCGGCCCCAGTCCGCGGTGACCGCGAAGACGATCACGGCGGCGACGAAGACGACGTACTGCGCGCCGCGCGAGAGGCTGCGCTTCTGCCGGCGGGTCAGGCCCTTCTTCTTCGGTTGGAGTCGTACGTCGGTATCGGCCATGGGTCAGGAGGCCGAGGCGACGGCGGACGGGGAGGCGGCCGACTCGTCGTACGGGCCGATCCACTTCTCGTACAGCTTCTTGTAGGTGCCGTCGGCCTTGGCGTCCGCCAGTGCCTTGTTGATCGCGGCGACCAGCTTCGTGTTGCCCTTCTTCACCGTGAAGCCGTACTGCTCACCGGTGTTGAGGTTGTCGACGACCTTGAAGGCGTCGGCGTTGGCCTTGTCCTTCAGCCAGCCCTGGACGACCGGGAAGTCGATGATGACGGCCTTGACCTGGCCGGTGCGCAGACCGTTCAGGACGGCGTCGGAGGACTCGAAGGAGACCGGGTCGAAGCCCTGCTTCTTGGCGTAGTCCTCGCCGGTGGTCTGCGCCTGGGCGCCGAGCTTGACGCCCTTGGCCTTCACGTCGGCGAGCGAGGTGACGCCCGCGCCCTTGTCGACCAGGACGGCCTGGGTGGCCTCGAAGTAGGGGTCGGAGAAGTCGACGTTCTTCTTGCGCTCGTCGGTGATGGTCATGCCGGCCGCGGCCAGGTCGCACTCGCCGGAGTTCAGGAAGGCGCCGGTCTTGAAGTTCTCGAACGGCGTGTCGAGGATCTCCTGCTTCACGCCCAGGTTCTTGGCGGCCAGGTCGATCAGGGCCACGTCGAAGCCCTGCACCTTGCCGTCGATCTCCGACTGGAAGGGCGGGTAGGGCAGGTGGGTGCAGGTGGTGAGCTGGCCCGCCTTGACGAGCTCGACCCCGCCGGCGGCGGTCTTGGAGCCGCTGCCGCCGTCATCGGTGGAGGTGCAGGCGGCGACGAGCATCAGCCCGGCCGTCACGGTGGTGGCGGCCAGGACGCGGGTGCGGCGGCCGGGGAGGGTGTTCACGGCGGGCCTTCCTGTAAGGGAACTGTGGGTTCCGATTATAAGGAGAAGTTTGAGGCTCTCAAATCAAACCGATGGTCTCCTGGGCGTGCGGCCTGCGAAGTCACCGGTGGGGAGGGCGGGAAGGGTGGGGTACGTGACGGTTAGTCTCGTCACCTCTACCCCGTGAGTGAAGAGAGCACCGCCGTGACACACCCGTTCCTGGACCTCGCCCCGCTGACCGCCGCACATTTCGCCTCGATCGAGGACCGCGTGGCGCGGCTGCTGGACACCCGGCAGGACGTCGTGATCATGCAGGGCGAGGCGCTGCTGCCGCTGGAGGGCGCGATCCGCGGTACGGCGGGTCCGGGCACGACCGCGCTGAACGTGATCACCGGCCCCTACGGGCAGACCTTCGGGGACTGGCTGCGGGACTGCGGCGCGACGGTGATCGATCTGGCGGTGCCCTTCCACACGGCGGTGACGGCCGCGCAGATCCGCGAGGCGTTCGCGGAGCACCCCGGGATCGACTTCGTGTCGCTGGTGCACGCCGAGGCGGCGACCGGCAACACCAACCCGGTCGCGGAGATCGGCGAGGTGGTGCGGGAGCACGGCGCGCTGTTCTACCTGGACGCGGTCGCCTCGATCGGCGCCGAGCCGGTGCTGCCGGACGCGTGGGGCGTGGACCTGTGCGTGATCGGCGCCCAGAAGGCGATGGGCGGTCCGGCGGGCGTCTCGGCGGTGTCGGTGAGCGAGCGGGCCTGGGCCCGGATGGCCGCGAACCCGAAGGCGCCGCGCCGGTCGTACCTGTCCCTGCTCGACTGGAAGGAGCGGTGGGTGGACGGCGGCCGCAAGGCGCTGCTGCACGCGCCGGCGCAGCTGGAGATGCTGGCGCTGGAGGCGTGCGTCGAGCGGATCGAGGCGGAGCGGCCGGAGACGGTGATGGCCCGGCACGCGTCGGCCGCGGCGGCGACGCGCGCGGGTGCGCTCGCGCTGGGCGGCGGGCTGGAGCCGTACGTGCGGGACGCGGCGGAGGCGGCGCCCGTCGCCACGACGCTGCGGACGCCGTCGGGTGTGGTGGCGTCGGAGCTGGTGGCCCGGGCTCTGGCGAGCGATTCCACGCTGCCGCTGGCCGCGGGCGGGGGCGCGCTGGCCAAGGAGATGATCCGGGTCAACCACTACGGGGGCGACGCGACCGTCGGCGTGGTGCAGGGGTGCCTGGCGGCGCTGGGCGCGGCACTGGCGGAGAACGGGCTGCACGTGGACCTCGAAGCGGCCCGGCGGGCCGTGGAGGACGCCTGGCGGTAGGCGGCACCGGGCCAGCGTCGGATGCCGCCCGTGGGCCGCCTGGCGGTAAGCGGCACCGGTCCGGCGTCGGATGCCGTCCCGCGACGTGTCTCCGGGGCGGGCGCCGTCCCGACGGGTGCCATCAGGTCGCCGCCGGCCGGACCCGAGGAACCGCACCCGCCCGGTCGGGCGCCGTCCCGTGGGCGCCGTCCCGACGGCTGTCGTCGGGTCGCCGCCGGGCGGACCCGAGGGAACGACACCGGCCGCCGGTGCCGCCTGACAAGCTGTCAGGCATGGCTACCGACACTCCCCTGCGACTCCCCGACGGCCGCGCCGTCCCGCTGCTGACCGGTGACGAACTCCCCATGCTGGAGAGCTGGCTGGAGTTCCACCGGGCCACGCTCGAGCTGAAGTGCGCGGAACTGGACGACGAGCAGCTGCGGCAACCGGCCGCCGAGCCGTCCGAGTTGACCCTGCTCGGCCTCGTCCAGCATCTCGCCGAGGTCGAACGCAACTGGTTCCAGCGGGCGTTCGCGGGGCTCGACGTGCCGCCCGTGTTCGAGGAGGGGACCGGGTACGCCCTCACCGCCGGTCGCGGCCTCGACGAGGCGCTGGGCGCCTGGCGGCGGGAGATCGCGCGCGGGCGTGAGCTGATCGCCGGGCGCCCCCTGGACGCCACGGGACGGATCCCCGCCGGGCCGATGGCCGGGCTCGAGGTCAGCCTGCGCTGGGTGCTGATCCACCTGATCGAGGAGTACGCCCGGCACAACGGCCACGCGGACATTCTCCGGGAGCGTATCGACGGGGTTACCGGAACCTGAATTCAAGGTAATTGGCGAAGCAATGTCGAGCCTCTTATCCGCCTCTTATCCTCGACCTTTCCCGCTTTCTTCTCCGCGATAGCTTTCCTGAGTTCTTCTGCCCGGATTCCCCCTACCTAAACAAGGTGGGTTTCGGGCAGGTTTCAAGTGCGTGACGCATTGCACAAGCTAGGCGATATGCCCTATTCGCACGGTACAAAAAGGGACGAAACGGCAACCTGTCCCATCGGCATCACGGAATCACCACGGCCTCTCCATGCGTTTTTGAATTTCCCTGGGTAAGTTCAATCCGCATGACTGCCGTACAAGCAGACCTACGTATCGAACGCCCGTCGGTGGAAGACGGCGCAGCGCTCTGGCGTATCGCGAAGGATTCCGGAACGCTCGACCTCAACTCGTCCTACGCCTATCTGCTGTGGTGCCGCGACTTCGCCGCCACCTCGGCGGTGGCCCGCGCGGAGGGCGGCGAACCGGTCGGGTTCGTCACCGGGTACGTACGGCCGGAGGACCCGCACACCCTGCTGGTCTGGCAGGTGGCCGTCGACGCCGCGCAGCGTGGTCGCGGCCTCGCCGCCGCACTGCTGGACGGGCTGACCGCGCGGGTCGCGGCCGAACGCCCGCTGACCGCCGTGGAGACCACGATCGCGCCGGGCAACACCGCCTCCGAGCGGCTGTTCACCTCGTACGCCGAACGGCACGGGGCGACCGTCACCCGCGAGGTGCTGTTCGACACCGGACTGTTCCCCGACGGCCCGCACGACCCCGAGGTCCTGTACCGGATCGGCCCGCTCGCTTTCTGATCCGCCCTCCCCGCCCCGCCTTTGCCCGTCCTCCTTCCGACCCCACCCCGAGGAGCGTTTCGTCGTGACCATCACCCAGCCCGACCTCAGCGTGTTCGAGACCCTCGAGTCCGAGGTACGCAGCTACTGCCGCGGCTGGCCCGCCGTCTTCGACCGCGCGCAGGGCAGCCGAATGTACGACGAGGACGGGCACCGCTACCTGGACTTCTTCGCCGGCGCCGGGTCCCTCAACTACGGCCACAACAACCCCGTGCTGAAACGGGCGCTGGTCGACTACCTGATGCGGGACGGCGTCACGCACGGCCTGGACATGTCGACCGTGGCCAAGCGGAGCTTCCTCCAGACCTTCCAGGATCTGGTGCTGCGGCCGCGCGACCTGCCCTACAAGGTGATGTTCCCGGGCCCGACCGGTACCAACGCCGTGGAGTCGGCCCTGAAGCTGGCGCGCAAGGTGAAGGGCCGCGAGGCCATCGTGTCGTTCACCAACGCCTTCCACGGGATGTCCCTCGGGTCGCTCGCCGTGACCGGCAACGCCTTCAAGCGGGCCGGGGCCGGGGTCCCGCTGGTACACGGCACACCGATGCCGTTCGACAACTACTTCGAGGGCCAGGTCCCCGACTTCCTGTGGTTCGAGCGGCTGCTCGAGGACCAGGGGTCCGGCCTCAACAAGCCCGCGGCCGTGATCGTGGAGACCGTGCAGGGCGAGGGCGGCATCAACGTCGCGCGTCCGGAGTGGCTGCGGGCGCTCAAGGCGCTGTGCGAGCGCCAGGACATGCTGCTGATCGTCGACGACATCCAGATGGGATGCGGACGCACCGGGGCCTTCTTCTCCTTCGAGGAGGCCGGGATCGTCCCCGACATCGTGACCGTCTCCAAGTCGATCAGCGGCTACGGACTGCCCATGTCGCTCTGCCTGTTCAAGCCGGAGCTCGACGTGTGGGAGCCGGGTGAGCACAACGGCACCTTCCGCGGCAACAACCCGGCCTTCGTCACCGCCACCGCCGCCCTGGAGACGTACTGGGCGGACGGGTCCGCGATGGAGAAGCAGACCCTGGCGCGTGGCGAGCAGATCGAGCAGGGGCTCATCTCGATCACCGAGGAGAACCTCGCCGACGTCAAGGAGTACCGGGGCCGCGGCCTGGTGTGGGGCCTGGAGTTCCACGAGAAGGCGCGCGCCGGGCGGGTCGCCAAGCGGGCCTTCGAACTCGGGCTGCTGATCGAGACGTCCGGCCCGGAGAGCGAGGTCGTCAAACTGCTGCCGGCCCTGACCATCACCCCCGAGGAACTGGACGAGGGCCTCAGTGTCGTCGCCCGCGCCGTACGGGAGACCGTCTGACGCCCTCGGACCCCGTATCCCCTACCTAGGAGGCATCGCACCACCGTGATCGTCCGTTCGTTCAAGGACATCGAAGGCACCGACCGGCATGTGCGGGCGGCGTCCGGCACCTGGGAGAGCAAGCGCATCGTGCTCGCTCAGGAACGGGTCGGGTTCTCGCTGCACGAAACGATTCTGTACGCGGGTACCGAGACGTCGATGTGGTACGCGAACCACATCGAGGCCGTCGTCTGCGTCGAGGGCGCGGCCGAACTGACCGACCACGAGACCGGGCGGACGCACAGCATCACGCCCGGCACCATGTACCTCCTCGACGGGCACGAGCGGCACACGCTGCGCGTCAAGGAGGACTTCCGCTGCATCTGCGTGTTCAACCCGCCCGTCACGGGACGGGAGGACCACGACGAGAACGGCGTCTACCCCCTGCTGACCGAGCCCGAGGAGGTGTAAGCATCGTGACCACCCTCACCGATCTCTACCCCACCCGTGGCACCACCGAGGTGTCCGTCCCCCGCAAGGACCCCGTCGTCTGGGGCTCCCCCGACGCGCCGGGCCCGATCCCCGCGGCCGACCTCCAGGCGTACGAGCGCGACGGCTTCCTCGCCGTCGACCGGCTGATCGGTGACGACGAGGTGGCCGTCTACCGGCGGGAGCTGGAGCGGCTGGTCGCCGACCCGGAGATCCGGGCGGACGGACGGTCGATCGTGGAGCCGAAGTCCAAGGAGATCCGCTCCGTCTTCGAGGTGCACAAGCTCAGTCAGGTGTTCGCCGCGCTCGTCCGCGACGAGCGGGTCGTGGGGCGGGCCCGGCAGATCCTGGGCTCGGACGTCTACGTCCACCAGTCGCGGATCAACGTCAAGCCGGGCTTCGGGGCCGGGGGCTTCTACTGGCACTCCGACTTCGAGACCTGGCACGCCGAGGACGGTCTGCCGAACATGCGGACGGTGTCCGTGTCGATCGCGCTGACCGAGAACCTCGACACCAACGGCGGGCTCATGATCATGCCCGGCTCGCACCGGACGTTCCTCGGCTGCGCCGGGGCGACGCCCGAGGACAACTACAAGAAGTCGCTCCAGATGCAGGACGCGGGCACGCCGTCGGACGAGGCGCTGACCGCGATGGCCGGCGACTACGGCATCAAGCTGTTCACGGGCAAGGCCGGTTCGGCGACCTGGTTCGACTGCAACTGCATGCACGGCTCCGGCGACAACATCACGCCGTTCCCGCGCAGCAACGTGTTCATCGTGTTCAACAGCGTGGAGAACACGGCCGTGGAGCCGTTCGCGGCGCCGGTCCGCCGGCCGGAGTACATCGGCGCGCGGGACTTCACGCCGGTGCGCTGAACCGCCTTCCCTCCCGCCGCACGCTGCTCGTGGGCACCGGTCCAGGACGCCCTCACCCGCTCCGGGTGAGGGCGTCCTGGCCTGTCGGGCGCCGGGATCCTCAGGCGGACATCCTCAGGCGGACAGGGCGTCGAGCAGACGGTCGACGTCGGCGGCCGTGTTGAACAGGTGGAAGGAGGCGCGCAGGTTGCCCGAACGGTCGGATACCTGAATGCCGGCGGCGTCCAACTCGGGCTGCCGGAAGCCGAGTCCGGGCACCGAGACGATCGCGGAACCGGGCGCGGCGACCGGACGGTGACCGAGCCCGGCGAGTCCGGCGCGGAAGCGGTCCGCGAGGGCGAGGTCGTGGGCGCCGATCGCCGCCACGCCGAGTTCCTCCACGAGTTCGAGGGAGCGGCGCAGTCCGGCGTAGGTGAACAGGGCGTGCGTCAGGTCGAACCGCCGGGCGGAGCGGGAGAGTTCGGCCACCGGGCCGTAACAGCTGTCCCAGGGCCGCTCGCCGGCCACCCAGCCCGCGAGGACCGGTGACAGTCCGCCGAAGTCCTCCGGGACCACCAGGAAGGCCGCGCCGTGCGGGCCGAGCAGCCACTTGAAGGAGACGGCGGCGGAGAAGTCGTGGGCGTCGGCGTCCGTCGCGAGCCAGCCGGCGGACTGCGAGAAGTCGACGTAGGTGCGGGCGCCGTGCGTCCGGGCCGCCTCGCGCAGGGCGGTCAGGTCGGCGATCCGGCCGTCGGCGGACTGGGCGGCGCTGACCGCGACGAGCGCCGTGCCGGGGCGGACGGACTCGGCGATCCGCTCCAGCGGGACGGCGCGGACCTTGAGGTCCCCGCGGACGTGGAACGGGTTGAGCACGGAGGTGAAGTCGTCCTCGGCGGTGAGCACCTCCGCACCCGCGGGCAGCGAGGCGGCGATCACGCCGGTGTGCGCGGCGACCGAGGCGCCCAGCGCCACCCGGGTGACCGGGACGCCGGCCAGCCGGGCGTACGCGGCCCGGCAGGCCTCCACGTCCTCGTGCAGCGGTGTCAGCGGCCGGCCCTCGGCGCGCAGCACCGCCGCTTCGTGCAGGGCGGTGACGGTACGGGCGGGCAGCAGGCCGTTGCTCGCCGTGTTCAGGTATGTGGTCTTCGGGGTGAACTCGGCGCGGACGAGGCTCTCGAAGGTCTCCATGGGTCCACTGTGGGACCCCGGGAACCCCTCGTCCATTGCCGGTTTTTACGTGATTCCGCTAAGTACCGCTTATGGATCGGTCCTCACCTGCGGTTTCTCAGTGCTGCGGCACCGCGCACCCGTCCGGACCGCAGGCCTGCGCGCCGCCGTCGTCGATCAGCTTCAGCGGGGACCGGTCGCCCCAGGCCTGGGTGAGCGCCTGCGTGAAGACCTCGGCGGGCTGGGCCCCGGAGACGCCGTAGGCGCGGTCCAGGACGAAGAAGGGGACGCCGTTCGCACCGAGCTGGGCGGCCTCGCGCTCGTCGGCCCGGACCTCCTCGGCGTAGCGGGCGGGGTCGGCGAGGACCTCGCGGGCGGCCCCGGCGTCGAGACCCGCCTCGGCGGCCAGTTCCACGAGCCGCTCGTCGCCCTCGGAGAAGACGGACCGCTCCTCGGCGAAGTTCGCCCGGTAGAGGATCTGGATCAGCTCGTCCTGCCGGCCGTGCTCCTTGGCGAAGTGCAGCAGGCGGTGCATGTCGAAGGTGTTGCCGTGGTCGCGGTCCGTGGTGCGGTAGTCGAGACCCTCGGCGGCCGCCTGGGCGCCCAGGTTCTCCTCGCCGGACCGTGCCTGCGCCTCGCTCATCCCGTACTTCTTGGTGAGCATGGCCAGCACGGGCTGGACGTCGCCCTTGGCGCGGCCCGGGTCGAGTTCGAAGGAACGGTGCACCACCTCGACCTGGTCACGGTGCGGGAAGGCCGCGAGCGCCTTCTCGAAGCGGGCCTTGCCCACGTAGCACCAGGGGCAGGCGATGTCGCTCCAGATCTCGACGCGCATGGTCTCGGCTCTCTCCCGTTCGTGCGCTGGTCCGGCGCTCCCCGGCGGGAGCTCGGCACGGAGGTTCCCTCCGCCGAGTGCATGAACGTTCAAGCAGGGCGTTTCATTCCCCGGTCACCGCGTACCGCAGCCAGAGGTGGTGATCGCCCTCGCCGGGCGGGTTCTCCGGGTCCGGGCTCCAGCCCTGCCGGGCGTAGAAGGCCTGGGCCCGCCGGTTGTCGGCATGCACGTCGAGCACGGCCGTGCGCCGTCCGTCCGCCCGCCACTGCTCGACGCAGGCCGTGTGCAGGGCCGTACCGATCCCGGCCCGCCAGTGGTCGGGGTCGACGTGGAACTGGAACAGCTTGACCGTGTGCGCGGGCGCGCCCTCCGGGGTGCGGAAGGAGGCGAGGCCGACGAGCCGTCCCCGCTCGACGACGCACAGCACATGGCCGTCGGGCCGCCCGATGGCCGTGCGCCAGGCGGCGAGCCAGTCGGTGCCGTCCTGCGGGGCCCCGTCCGGGTAGTAGGTCGCCCGGGCCCGCGCGTGCAGGGCGACGACGCTCTCCGCCTCGGCGGGTACGGCGGTCCGGATCACCCGGTGTCCCATGACTCGATCTCCGATCATGCAGGAGAGGACGAACCGGCCCTCCCCCCGGTTCCGACCGGGCCGGGTCTAGCTTCCGTCCCGCAGGTCGTCCGGCCAGTCGGTCCTGAACTCGAGGTGGTCGTACGTCACGACGCACCCCTCGCCCATCGGCGACTGCGTCATGAAGCCGACCAGGGCGGCGCCGGTCTCCTTCTCCTCGCCCAGGGTGAACAGGCGGACGAAGGTCCACCGTCTGCCGTCCCGGGAGGCGTGGAAGGCGAAGGCGCGGCCGGTCCTGCTCACCCGGAGCCAGACCGAACTCCCCTCCACGGTGAAGGAGTTGGCGTCGTCGGAGTGTCCCCGGGTGACCACCGTGCAGACGGTGGCCACGTCCGGGGAGTACTCCAGACACAGTTTGGCCCAGGCCCGCTCGCCGACCTGGACGTACAACGCCCCCGCGTCGAAGGCCCAGTTGAACCCGACGGTGACGCGTGCGATGAGCTGGAAGTCCCCCTCCGGCGCTCCCAGCAGCCGGGGTGCGTCGGCCGCGGGCTCCACCCCGTCCCCGGTGGGCGGCACGAACCGGTCCTGCCGGGCCCCGGCCCACCCGGTGAGCACCCCGTGCTCATGGGACCAGTGCCCGTCGGGCCCGTACGTACGGAGGGGGAAGGGCAGTTCGGGAAGCGAGACGTCCATGACCTCATCACATCATCTCGGGTGGGCCGAGTCCCCGAGACCCCGGCGAACCCGTGCGCGGAGCATCCGTGCGCGGGGCATCCGTGCGTGGGGCACCCGTGCGGGGGGCACCGGGACGAACAGCGGCCCGGACGCGTCCCGAGCCGCGCCCGAGCCGGGCGTCACCGCTCCAGACGCCCGTTGAACCGGCGCGGCAGCCCCAGTTCGTTGTCGTCCCGCAGCTCCACGGGCAGCAGCGCCGCGGGAGCGTTCTGGTAGGCGACCGGCCGCAGCCAGCGCTCGATGGCGGTCCCGCCGACCGACGTGGACGTCGAGGTGGTGGCCGGGTAGGGCCCGCCGTGATGCTGGGCGGGGGCGACGGCGACACCGGTGGGCCAGCCGTTCACCAGCACACGGCCGGCCAGCGGGGTCAGCTCGGCGAGGATCTCCCCGCCCCGGCCCTCGCCCGCGGCCTCCCGCTCGGACAGCTGGACGGTCGCCGTGAGGTTGCCGGGCAGACGCGACAGCACCGCCTTGACCTCGCCCTCGTCGTCGTAGCGGACCACGACGGTGACCGGCCCGAAGCACTCCTCGAGCAGCAGGTCGTGCGCGCCCTCGGCGGTCAGCCGGGAGGCCGGCACGGTGAGGAAGCCCGCGCTGACGGTGTGCTCGCCGCCCGCGCCGGGCGTCACCGGCGACTCCACGTCGGGCAGCTCGGCCCGCTCGGCGACCCCGGCGATGAAGTTGTCGCGCATCCGGTGGTCGAGCAGCACGCCCGCGTCGGTGTCGCTCACCGCGTCCGTGAGGGACTTGACCAGTCCGTCGCCGGCCGCGCCGGACGGCACCAGCACCAGACCCGGCTTCACGCAGAACTGGCCGACGCCCAGCGTCATGGACCCGGCGAGGCCGGTGCCGATGGCCTCGGCCCGCTCGGCGGCGGCGGCCTCGGTCACCACGACCGGGTTCAGCGACCCCAGCTCGCCGTGGAACGGGATCGGCACCGGTCGGGCGGCCGCCGCGTCGAACAGCGCGCGCCCGCCCCGGATCGACCCGGTGAAACCCGCCGCGGCGATCAGCGGATGCCGGATCAGCTCGACGCCGGCCTCGAAACCGTGCACCAGACCGAGGACACCCGCGGGGATGCCGTGGTCGGCGGCGGCGGTGCGCAGCACCTTGGCGACCAGCTCCGACAGGCCCGGGTGGTCGGGGTGCGACTTGACGACGACCGGGTTGCCCGCCGCGAGCGCGCTGGCGGTGTCACCGCCGGCGACGGAGAACGCGAAGGGGAAGTTGGACGCCGAGTACACGGCCACCACCCCGAGCGGCACCTTGTAGCGGCGCAGGTCGGGGATGGGCGGGGTGGCGGTGTCGTCGGGGTGGCTGATGACGACGTCGAGGAAGGCGCCCTCGTCGACGATGTCGGCGAACGCGCGCAGCTGGTAGCAGGTGCGGGCGAGTTCGCCGGTCAACCGGACCGGGCCGAGCGCGGTCTCCGCGTCGGCCACCTCCACGAGGGTGTCCTTGGCCGCCTGGAGCCGGTCGGCGGCCGAACGCAGGAAGGCGGAGCGGACGCCGCGGTCGGCGAGGAAGCCGCGTGCCTCATGGGCGGCGCGGACGACGGCGTCGACCTCCTGGGCCGTGGCCTCCACCGCAACCTGTTCACGCTGCTTCCCGGTTCGGGGGTCGACACTCCAGACTGGTGCTGCTGCCACCGCGGGTCCCTCCACGCTTGGTTCTGACCACGTTTGGTACTGGCTCATCCACCAGGGTCGTTCGATATACTGAACGCTGTCTCTGATGATGAATATGCTGTCGGAGCGTATTTCCCGTCGAACGAAGGGGTCAAGGGCGATGTCGGCTGGCGAGACGGGGGGCGGGGCGCAGGTCAAGTCCGCGGTGCGGACGGTTGAGCTGCTGGAATACTTCGCCGGCCGCCCCGGGATGCACTCTCTGGCGTCGGTCCAGGAGGCCGTCGGATACCCCAAGTCCAGTCTCTACATGCTGCTGCGCACGCTCGTGGAACTGGGCTGGGTGGAGACGGACGCGACGGGCACGCGGTACGGCATCGGGGTACGGGCGCTGCTCGTCGGCACGTCGTACATCGACGGCGACGAGGTGGTCGCGGCCGCCCGTCCCACCCTGGACCGGCTCTCGGACGACACCACCGAGACCATCCACCTGGCGCGGCTCGACGGCACGAACGTCGTGTACCTCGCCACCCGCCAGTCCCAGCACTACCTGCGCCCCTTCACCCGGGTCGGCCGCCGCCTCCCCGCCCACTCCACCTCCCTGGGCAAGGCGCTGCTCAGCACCTACACCGACGAGCAGGTGCGCAAGCTGCTGCCGGAGACGTTGCCGGCGCTGACCGAGCACACGATCACGGACCGCGAGAAGCTCATCGAGGAGCTCCACCAGATCCGCGAGCAGGGCTTCTCCGTGGACCGCGAGGAGAACACGCTGGGCCTGCGCTGCTTCGGCGTGGCGATCCCGTACCGCACGCCGGCCCGGGACGCGATCAGCTGCTCGGTGCCGGTGGCGAGGCTCACCCCCGCGCACGAGCAACTGGTGAAGGACGCGCTGTTCGACGCACGCGACCGGCTCACCCTGGCCACCCGTAGGCTCTGAGGCATGCTGATCAGCCTGCGCCAGGTCCACGACAGTGATCTGCCGGTGTTCTTCCGGCAGATGAACGACCCCGAGTCGCTGCGGATGGCCGCGTTCACCGCGAAGGACCCCACGGACCGGGACGCCTTCGACGCGCAGTGGGAGCGGATCCGCGCCTCGTCCGCCGTGCCGCGCACGATCCTGGCCGACGGGGACGTCGTGGGCAGCGCGGCGGTGTACGGGGAGCCGGGCGAGCGCGAGGTGACGTACTGGGTGGACCGCGCCTACTGGGGCCGGGGCATCGCCACCGAGGCACTGCGGGCGCTGGTGTCCGAGGTGGTCGAGCGTCCGCTGTTCGCGCGGGCGGCGGCCGACAACGCCGGTTCGCTGCGCGTCCTGGAGAAGTGCGGCTTCCGTCCCACCGCCCGGGCCACCGGCTTCGCGAACGCGCGGGGCGCGGAGATCGAGGAGATCGTGCTGCGGCTGGAGGCCTGACCCGAACGCGTCAGATGAACGGTCGATGAGAAAACGGGCGGAAGGGAACGACCGCCTCCGTCTCGTTCGTCCTTCTGTTCGCAATGAACAAGACGATCAGACGCGCCTCGGTCTTCGCCCTGCTGCTGGTGTTCGCCCTGTTGCTCCGGGCGACCTGGGTGCAGTTCTACGAGGGCCAGGCGCTGGCGGACGACACGGACAACCGGCGCAACGCGATCGAGACGTACGCGGAGCCGCTCGGGAACATCATCGTGGGCGGAAAGGCGATCACCGGCTCGGCCGTGACCACGGACGGCGACCTCAGATACAAGCGCACGTACACGGACGGCGAGCTGTACGCGGCGGTGACGGGCTACGCCTCGCAGAGCTACGCCCCCACGCAGCTGGAGGGCATCTACGCCGACCTGCTGAACGGCACGGACACCCGCCTGAAGACCGCGCTGGACACGGTCACCGACAAGCGGGCGGACCCGGGCAACGTGATCACCACGATCGACCCGGACGTGCAGAAGGCGGCGTACGACGCGCTCGGCGACAAGAAGGGCGCGGCGGTCGCGCTCGACCCGACGACCGGGCAGATCCTCGCGGTGGTGTCGACCCCGTCCTACGACCCGTCGACGCTGACCGACGCCAACACCGCCGGGACGGCCTGGAAGAAGCTCAACGCGGACTCCGACAAGCCGCTCACCAACCGGGCGCTGCGGCAGCCGCTGGCACCGGGCTCGACCTTCAAGCTGGTCGTGGCGGCGGCCGCGCTGGAGGACGGGCTGTACTCGTCGGTGGACGAGAAGACCGACAGCGAGGACCCGTACACCCTGCCGGGCACACGGACGGTCCTGAAGAACGAGAACACGTCCGCGCCCTGTGAGAACGCCACGATCCGGGTCGCGCTCCAGTACTCCTGCAACAACGTCTTCGCGCACATGGCCGTCGAGCTCGGGCAGGACAAGCTGAGGGCGATGGCCGAGAAGTTCGGCTTCAACGACGACAGCCAGGACGTGCCGGTGCGGGCGTACCCGAGCGTGTACCCGTCCGGCATGGACGAGTCGTCCACCGCCCTGACCGGCATCGGCCAGTTCGACGTGACCGCGACGCCGCTCCAGATGGCCATGGTGTCGGCCGCCCTGTCCAACGGCGGCGAGCTGGTCTCGCCGCACATGGTCTCGCAGATCACCGACGGCGGCGGCGACGTCCTGGCGGACTACGACGACCAGGCGTCGAGCACGCGGATCGTCAGCTCGTCCACCGCCGAGCAGCTCCGCTCGGCGATGCGGACGGTCGTCGAGAAGGGCACCGGCACGAACGCGCTCATCGACGGCGTCACCGTCGGCGGCAAGACGGGCACGGCCCAGAACGGCGAGAACAACAGCAAGGCGCCCTACGCCTGGTTCACCTCGTACGGCAAGTCCGATTCCTCCGGCAAGGAGGTCGCCGTGGCGGTCGTCGTCGAGCAGTCCGACGCCGCGCGGTCCGAGGTCAGCGGGAACGGCCTGGCCGCCCCGGTGGCCAAGGCGATGATGCAGGCGGCGCTGAAGAGCTGAGGGCGGACCGCGCGACCGGCCACAGAGGAACCGCGGGCCGGTCGCGCGGTCTCCCGCGCCGCTTCCGGGGCGTTCTAGTTCACGCCGAGGATCTGCTCGACGGGGTCGATCGCGAAGTACACCGCGAACAGCGCCGAGGCCCCCCACAGCAGCCAGTGGACCTCCTTCGCCTTGCCGAGCACCGTCTTGATGACGACGTAGGCGACGAAGCCCGCGCCGATGCCGTTGGTGATCGAGTAGGTGAACGGCATCACGGCGATGGTCAGGAACGCCGGGATCGCGATCTCGTACTTGTCCCAGTCGATGCTCTTGACCTGGGTCATCATCAGGAAGCCGACGGCGACCAGGGCGGGGGCGGCCGCCTGGAGCGGGACGATGGTGAGCAGCGGCGTCAGGAACAGCGCGAGCGCGAACAGCGATCCGGTGACCAGGTTGGAGAAGCCGGTGCGCGATCCCTCGCCGACGCCGGCGGCCGACTCGATGTAGGAGGTCGCGGAGGACGACGAGGCCGCGCCGCCCGCGACCGCCGCCGCGCCGTCGATGAGCAGCACCCGGCCGAGTCGGGGCACATCGCCGTTCTCGTCGAGCAGCCCGGCCTCCGCGCTGATGCCGACCACCGTGCCCATGGTGTCGAAGAAGTCGGACAGGATCAGGGTGAAGATCAGCAGGACGACCGTGATGACGCCGGTCTCGCCGAAGGCGCCGAACAGGCTGAAGTGACCGATGAGTCCGAAGTCGGGGGTGTCGACGATCTTGTCGGGCCACGAGGGCGTGGTCAGGCCCCAGGACTTGATGTCCGCGACCGAGTTGATGACGATCGCGAGGACCGTCATCGCCACGATGCTGATCAGGATCGCGCCCTTGACCTTGCGGGCCAGCAGACCGATCGTCAGCAGCACCCCGAGACAGAAGACGAGCACCGGCCAGCCGGAGAGGGTGCCGGTGCCGCCGAGCTGCACGGGGACGGTCGTGTTCGCGGCGTCGGGGATGCGGCTGACGAAGCCGGCGTCGACGAAGCCGATGAAGGCGATGAACAGGCCGATGCCGACGCTGATCGCCTGCTTCAGCGGTTGCGGGACGGCGTGCATGACCGCCTCGCGCAGACCGGTCACCACCAGCACACAGATCAGCAGGCCCTCGAGCACGATGAGGCCCATCGCGTCGTCCCAGCTCATCAGCGGGGCGATCTGGAAGGCGACGACCGCGTTCAGGCCGAGGCCCGCGGCGAGGGCGAGGGGCAGGTTGCCGCCGACGCCCATGACGATCGTCATCACGGCGGCCACCAGGGCGGTGGCGGTGGTGAGTTGGACGGTGTCGAGCTGGTGCCCGAACTTGTCCTTGGCGCTGCCCAGGATGATGGGATTCAGGACAAGGATGTAGGCCATGGTGAAGAACGTGGCGAAGCCGCCGCGTATCTCCCGGCCGAAGGTGGACCCTCGCTCGGAGATCCTGAAGTACCGGTCGACGCTGTTCGCCGCGGGTGGCGCGGTACCCGGCCGGTCGGCCGTGGTCTTCGTCTCGGACATGGCGGGTGCTCCTAGGTGCCTGAATGATCTGTGCGCGGATGCTGGCTGGATTGTTGCCGCGTTGAACCGTCCTCAGGTTTTCGCCGTGTTACGGAATCGGACTCCGAGGACGTTCGGCCGGCCACCTGATGTTCGAACCCCCGTACCGGACCGAGCAGTCGGTCACTGCTACGCTTCCCGATCTCGCCCCGGCCACCTCCTCGGGGCATCCCCATGTCATTCACATGACACACACAGGCACAGCAGTCGTTCCGAGAAGAGGTCACCCGTGGGCACAGTCGTCGACGACGCCGCCTCCGTGGAATTCCATGCCTTCTTCGACCGCCACTACGCCGAACTGTCCCGTCTCGCCCACCTGCTGACCGGCGAGGCGGACGCCGCCGACGATCTCGCCGCGGACGCGCTGCTCGCGCTGTGGAACCGCTGGGACCGGGTCCGCGCGGCCGACCATCCGGTGGCGTACGCCCGCGGCGTGGTCGCCAACCTCGCCCGTACCCGCATCCGCAGCGCCGTCCGGGAGCGCCGCAGGATCGCGCTGTTCTGGTCGCAGCGCGAGGAGAAGACGGAGAACCCGGACATCGCGGGCGCGGTGGACGTCCGGTCGGCGCTGCGTAGACTTCCGTTCCGCAAACGGGCCTGTGTGGTGCTGCGGCATGCCTTCGACCTCTCGGAGAAGGACACGGCGCTCGCCCTGGGGGTCTCGGTCGGTACGGTGAAGAGCCAGACCTCGAAGGGAATGGCCGAGCTCCAGAAGCTGCTCGGCGCCAAGGGAGTTCCGCTGACGATGCCTGCCATGGTGCGCACCGGCGAGGCCTCGGCCTCAGGAAGGGACCGATGACGATGCGGCGGGACGTGCACGACGATCTGCGCGCCCGGCTGCACGAGGCGGCCGAGGCACACGAACCCGACCGGGCGCACATCCTGGCCCGCGTCGAGCGCGGCATGGCGGGACAGGGACAGGGACCGCAGCGCTCGGCGCACCGGGCGAGCCGTCCGCTCCTGTGGGGCTGGACACGGATCGTGGGCGCCACGGCGGCGGTCGCGGGCATGCTCGCGGTCGGCGGTTACGCGGTGGCGTCCGCCGTGAAGGACGACACCCCCGCGCAGCAGACGGTCTCCGTCTCCTCACCGCCGGTCGAGTCCCCGGCGGCGACGAGCAGGCCGCCGCGATCGCCGAGGGCCACGCCGGGTTCCGGCGGCGCCGAGGACCGTGCGAAGCCGAGCACCTCCCCGTCGAAGAGCCCCGCGGTGACGCCCTCGGCGCCCGGGGCCACCCTGCTGCCGGCGACGAAGGACGACGAGGACGGCCCGCTGTGGTCGGACGGTTCGGTCGACCCGCACAGCAACGACTTCTGGGCGCAGAGCAACGTCACGATCAAGACGTCCGAGGCACTGACCGCGCTGACCGTGCAGCTGAAGGTCGCCCAGACCGGCGGGGTCTCGTCGGCCGGCGCCTGGCGCTCCCTGCCCGAGGACGACTTCACGTTCTCGGTGGCCGAGCGCGACGGCTTCCTGGTCTACACCTGGGTGCTCAAGGAGGGCCGTACGGTCGCCGAGGGTGAATGGGTGTTCGCCGGGCAGTACGACCACGACCGCGGCGGCCGCGACGCCAAGGACGACACCTACGCGGTCACGGGCCGGTCGGAGCAGCGGCAGGGCTCCGTGGGCGGCGACTTCGCCTCCGTCGCGGACGACGACGGAGGCGACTCCTGACCACCGGCACACCGCCCGCCGCACCGACGTGCCGACGGCGGTCGGGCCCGTGGCCGGGAAGGCCGTCGCGGGCGGCGGGAACGTCGCGTCAGCCGACGTAGTACGTCGGGTTCGGCAGCTTGTACGTGCGGTCGGCGTAGCCGCCGTCGAGGTCGGAGTACTGGTCGCCGAAGTTCGCGATGATCTCGTAGCCGAGGTCGCGCTCGATGTGCTTGCGGGTCCCGGACTTGTACTGGACGGTCGTGCAGGTCCAGGTGCCCGGGGTGGCGCAGCCGCTCAGGTACGACGGCGGGGCGGCCGCGTTCTTGAGGAACATGTGGTCCGCGTCGAGGTTGATGTCGGCGCCGACCTTCTTCAGGTTCTCCACGGCGGCGGAGCGCTGTGCCTCGGCGAGGCCCGAGTTGTAGAAGACCTCGACGCCCTTCTCCTCGGCGTACCGCACGAGTTCGGGGCTGCCGAACACCGCCGGGCGGTCGGCCTTGTTGACGTACGCCGCCCAGGTGGCGCTGTTGTACGTGTAGTTGTAGCGCTTCTCGTAGTCGAGGCTGAGCAGCAGGGTGTCGTCGATGTCGAAGACGACCGCGGGCTTCTCGCCCTTGTGGACCGCCTTGCGGGCGGCCTGGTCGATGTACTTCCGCGCGGCCTTGTCGATGCTCGCGAGGTCCTTGGCGTACGGGCTGGTCGGCGACGCCTGGTACACGCCGGCCGCGTCCGCCGCCGTGCCGTAGTAGGTGTCGATGTCCTTCACCAGGAGCCCGATGTTGTAGGGCTCGTGGGTGGAGTTGGCCGTGGACTGGCCGGCCGTGGCGGCGCCGGCGCCGTACAGGGCGGCACCGGCGACGGCACAGGCCGCGGCGACGGCCGCGAGGCGAAGTGGCTTTTGCATGACACGTTTTCTACGCGCGTCACGCTGCCGGGCGCGAGACCCGTTGCCCGATCGATACCCGATCACGGGCAAAAATCGGGTCAAGCGGCCGGGCCTCGCGCGTCCTCGCCGGTCAGTCCATGGTGGCTCCGATGGTCGTCGAACCCGTCGTCAGGAACGTGGTCGTGGGCAGGGTGCCGCTCGAACCGCGCGCGTTGTACGTGGAGCTCGCGTCCGTCGACCTGAAGGCGGGGGTGGAGATGCCGGAGTCCCAGTTGTTGCCGGCCGAGGTGACCGAGGAGCTCTTGCTGACCGCGCCACCGCCGTTGCTCACCGCCAGGTTCTTGCCGAGCCTGGCGGAGCCGGTGGCGAAGTAGTAGCCCCACTTGCTGTTGGCGTAGGCGGTGGTGCGGTTGATGACGATGGCGCCGGTGTTGGAGTTCTCGGTGAAGCCGTTTCCGGCGTTGCCCCAGGCGGCCGAGTTGTTGACGACGTGGGCGACCACCTCGCCGTCGCCGCCCAGCTTGTAGCCGTTGCCGTCGCCCGCGAAGGCCGAGTCGGACCAGCGGTTGACGCCGTTGCCGAAGGACCAGGTGTGCTCGATGGTGACGGGCGAGGAGAAGGACCAGAAGTCGAGCCCGTCGTCCGCGTTGTTGTAGAGGCGGGCGCCGGTGATGAGGTTGCCGGTGCCGGAGCCGTACTTCACGGCGATGCCGTCGGCGTTCTCCCCGTGGTTCGCGGCGTCGTAGTGGCCGTAGGAGTCGATGTTCCTGACGGTGTTGTTGACCGTGCCGTCACCGGTGAGGGTGAAGCCGGAGTCGCCGCCGTTGATGGTCTTGATGTTGTTCCAGTTGGTGCCGGTGCAGGACTGGCAGACGACCGCGCTGTCCGGAGAGTTCTGGAACGTGATGTTGGAGACGTTCCAGTAGTCGGCCGTCAGCTTGAGGATCCAGTCCCCGTCCGGCAGCGACGAGCCGTCGATCTTCACGGTCTCCGAACCGTACGCGGTGAGGGTGACGGGCGACGAGGAGGTGCCGTTGGCCGTGGACTGGAGGGTGGCCGTCGGGTAGTAGGTGCCGGCGCGGACCTGGATGACGGTGCCGGCGGTGGCGTTCTTGATGGCGTTGGACAGGTCGGTGGAGTTGCCGACCACCACGGTGGCGGCCTGCGCCTGGGTCGGCAGGACGGCGAGTCCGGCGCCCAGGGTGAGGGCGGCGACGGCCGTGAGAGCGGTACGACGAGACATGGAGTGCGGGTCCTTTCCGTCGTTCACGGGAATGATGCGGGGGGATGGTGCAGGGGACGTGGTGCGGGGGGGGGAGGGGGAGCCGTTCACAGGACTCCGTCGAGCCAGTCGAAGACCTCGTCCTGCATGCGGTCGACGAAGACATGGCCGAGGTCGGGCCAGCTCTTCAGGCGCAACCGCTCCTCGGCGTGACGGGAGCGCCAGACGGCGCGCAGCCGGCCGTGGGCCGCTCGGACGCCGTCGGCGGGGAACAGCGGGTCGAGCCCGCCGTCGAAGAACAGCATCGGCCTGGGCGCGGCGATGCTCGCCACGTCGGGGAAGTCGAGGAACCGGGGCAGCCCGGGATGGAGCATGTAGTACGAGGACTGCCCGCGCAGGGTGTTGTTGCCGGGCACCATCATTTCCCTGAGCCCGGTCATCCAGCAGACGGCCGCCGCGGCGGCGAGGTCGTCGCTGAGCGCGGCCGCCTGCCAGGCGCGGAAGGCACCCATGGAGAAGCCGACGGCCGCGACCCGGCTCCGGTCGACCCGGTCGAGGCCGGCCAGGAATCCGGCGGCCCGGGCGTCCTCGCGGGCCATGAGTCCGGCGAGCGAGGAGCCCAGGTTGAAGAAGTTGGAGGCGAGGGCCTGCTGCTGCTCGTAGGCCAGGGGCCCGCGGTCGCCCCAGCCGAGGGCGTCCGTGCACAGCACGACGTAACCCCGCCGGGCCAGCTCGTCGCCGACGAACCGTCCGCTGAAGTACCGCTCCGACCAGCCCTGCGCGGAGGCGAGCCGGGTGTCGTCGTACCAGGGCCGGACCAGTTTCTCCTTCCCGATGTCGAACTTCGCCCCGTGGTCGTGCAGGAGCAGTACGGCCGGGAAGGGGCCGGGTCCGTCCGGGGTGAGGAGCGCGGCGCGGACGCGTTCGTGGCGGGTGAGGGCGAGTGTCACCAGCTCGCTCGTGTAGCCGTCCTGACGGCGTCGGTCGGTGAACTCGGGGGCGTACGGGATCCGGTCCTGCGCCCCGACGACCAGCAGTTCCTCGACCTTGGCGCGGGCTGCCCGCCGCCAGACGCGGAAGTCACGGATCGGGGACCTCCCCCAGGCCAGGGGGAAGGTCAATCCGGCTCTGAGCGCGGGGTGGAAGCCCGGCAGCGGCCCCTCGACGACGGCCGCCCGCCCGTCCACCACCGCCGCCGGCCCGTCCGGCGCGGCCACCGGCCCGTCCACCGCGGCCGCCGGTCCCGCCACGACGGCCCCCTGCGCGTCGGCGGGGGTGACGGCCCCGGTCAGGAGCGCGGCACCGGTGCCGACCACGAAGGCACGTCGCCCCGGGTCATGGGCGCCCATACGGCCTCCAGTCCCCCAGGTACGTCCGCCGGGTGTGGGTGGCCGCCTCCTCGCCGGTCAGCTGCGGCCGGTTCTCCGGCACCGGGATCACCGCGCCGGGGCCGGAGTTGGCGTGTTCGCGAAAGCGCATGGTCTGCCAGGGGTAGGCCTCGCGCATGTCGGTGTACGGGGTCACCGGGTCGATACCGGGACCGATCCACGTGTCCCGGACGACCAGCGAGGGCCAGGCGGTCGTCTCGTACGACGGCACCCAGGGGCGGGCGATCTTGTACGCGGCGTCCTCGGCACCGGAGGTGATCCGGCCGCGCACGGCGAGGAAGCCGTAGGGGTTGGCCCGGGCGGTGGCGGGGGCGAAGACCATGCCCTTGGGGGTGAAGGTCACGTCCCGCTGGAGGGTGTGGAAGTGGCAGGCGTCGAAGACGGCCCGGCCGCGCCCGAAGACGAAGTCGACGTCGCCCTCGATGTAGCAGCGGTGGAAGTACTGCCGGTCGAAGGCGTCCAGCGCGGTGGTGTCGGCGAACAGGGTGTCCTGGTGGGCCAGCAGGCGCACCCGGTCGAAGTGCGTACGGTCGCCGGTGACGTAGGCGGCCACCGCCTGGGTGCCGGTGATCTCCGGGTGGTCGGCGCGCAGCCAGTCGTTGGCGAGGGTGAGGTCGCGGACGGTGAGGCCGGGCGCGGCGGAGGCGAAGGTGGCGGACCCCGCGGTTCCGTGGGTACCGGACCCGTCGGGCTTGGCGGTCCCGTTGGCGTTGTCGTGGACGAGGACGGCGGCGCGCGGGTCGAGGGAGGCGCCGCGGATCGTCAACTCGGCCTTCTCCGCGGACACGTTCACGACTTCCCGGTACGTACCCGGGTGCACGACGATCGTCGCGCCGGGGCCGTCGACGGCGTCCACGGCGGCCTGGAGGGAGTCGCCGGGGCGCACGTGCAGGACGCGGCGGGACCGGGCATGGGCCGGGGTCGCGGTGATCAGGGCAGCGCCCGTGATGCCCGCGAGGAGGGTGCGTCGGCGCAGCATCTCAGCACTCCCCCCGCCAGGGCTCCCAGTCGCCCAGGTAGGACCCGCGGGTCGCCGATCGCGCCTGTTCCGGGGTGAGTTGGGGGCGGTTCTCGGGGACGGTGATCCGCGCGCCCGGCCCGGTGTTGCGGTACTCGGCGAAGCGCTGGTCCTGCCAGGGGAAGGAGGCGGACATGTCGGTGTAGGGCGCGACCGCGTCGATCCCGGCGTCCAGCCGGGTGTCGCGCACGGTGAGCATCGGGCGGGCGGTGGTGTCGGAGCTGGGCACCCAGGGGCGGGCCAGCTTGTAGAAGGCGTCGGGCGCCTCGCTGCTGATCCGGCCCCGGACGACCAGGTAGCCGAGCGGGTTGGCGCCCGCCGTCGAGGGGGCGAAGACGAAGCCGTAGGGGGCGGCGGCCAGGTCGGTGCGGTTCAGGGTGCGGAAGTGGCAGTGCTCGTAGACGGCCGTCGCCCGGCCGAAGACGAAGTCGACGTCTCCCTCGACGTAGCAGTGCGCGTAGTACTGCCGGGCGAAGGTGGCGAGCGCGCGGGAGTCGGCGTACAGGGTGTCCTGATGGCCGAGGAAGCGGCAGTGGTGGAAGGCGGAGCGGTCGCCCTGGACCTTGATGGCGACGGCCTGGGTGCCGGTGATCTCGGGGTGGTCGGCGCGCAGCCAGTCGTTGGCGAAGGTGATCCAGCGGGCGGTGAACCCGTCGGCCTGCACGGTGGTGGTGGCCGACCCGGTGGTGCCGTAGGTGCCGCCACCGGGCTTGGCGGTGCCGGCCGCGTTGTCGTAGACGATCACGACGTCACGCGGGTCCTCGGAGGCGCCGATCCAGGTGGCCTCGGTGCGGGTGGTGTCGAGGGCGACGGTCTCCCGGTAGGTGCCGGGGGCGAGGACCAGGGTCCAGCCGCTGCCGGTGGTGGCGGCGACGGCGTCCCGGACGCCGGTGAAGTCGCCCCGGCCCAGCGGGTCGACGTACAAGGTCCGCGGGGTGAGCCGATCGGCCGGTGAGCCGTGGCGGCCGAACGGGCCGCGTCGCCCGGTGGCGGCCCGCGCGGGCGCGGCGGCGAGGCCGAGGGCGGCGGCCGTGCCGGCGGTCGCCGTCAGGAATCCTCTTCTGGAGAGCGGGGATCGGGACTGTCGGGGGTCTCGGGGGTCTCGGGGGTGCGAGGACATGCGGTGCTCCTTGGCGGTGCGGCTCTGCTGGAGGGCCGGGGCGACGACGGGCGCCGCCCGCCCCGGCCTCGGAGGAGGGGTCAGCCCAGGCGTCCGGCGCCCGCGCCGCAGTCGACGATCCGGGGGACCGCCTTCGCGGGGTCGACCTTGGTGCGCAGGGTCGGCGTCCAGCCGGCGCCGGACTCCAGGGTCTCGGCCGGGATCTCCGCGTTGTGCACCGCGATCAGGTCGGTGAGCCTGCCGTTGACGTAGTTGTGGTCGGCGGTGAGCGGCGCGACGCTCCAGCGCTTCAGCACCTTGGCCGCGCTGACGCCCGTCGGCAGCGTGAACGCGTTGTGCTGGGCGACGAGTTGCGACTCCTTGCCGATGCCGAAGCTGTAGGAGAAGGCGTCGTCGGCGACGAAGTGGTTGTTGTAGGAGTCGACCTGTCCGAAGCGGACCCGGGGGGCGCGCTCGACCAGGTTCGAGAACTCGTTGTGGTGGAAGGTCACCTTCAGGTGCCCCCGGTCGCCGACGGCCGTGGACTCGCTGTCGCTGTTGCCGATGAGGATCGTCTTGTCGTGCTCGGTGAAGACGTTCCAGGAGGCGGTGACGTAGTCGGCGCCCCGGACGATGTCCAGCTCGCCGTCGTGCTGCTGGTACAGCATGCCGAAGTAGGTCGGCGCGGCGCTGTCCGGGTGGGACCCGTCGGTGAACGTGTTGTGGTCCAGCCACACGTGGGTCGAGCCGTAGACGACGGCGGTGTCGTACTCGGAGTTCCAGTTGCCGTTCGTGCCGTCGGTCGGGTCCCACTGCGGGAAGCAGTCGATGGGCGACTCGAAGGCCAGGTTCCGGATGATCACGTTGTCGACGGCCTTGATCTGGAGGCTGACGCCCTTGAAGCCGGCGTTCTTCCCGATGCCGACGATGGTGGTGTTGGCGGGGATGTTCGCCTTGATGGCCGTGTCCTGGGCGGCGGCGGAGGCGCGGCGCAGTCCCTCCGGGCTGTCGTCGGGCTCGGCGCTCAGGTCCGTGTCGAGACCCCAGGTCTCGGGCGCGTACGCGGCGAGGTAGGCGTCGAAGTCGTACCCGGGCGCGGCGAAGGCGTCGCAGCCCTCGGCGACGGCGTCGATGACGCCCTTCACCTTGATGATCTTCGGCGCGGTGCCGCCCGCGGCGAGGGCGGCCTTGAATCCGGCCCAGTCGGTGACGGTGTACACATGGGCGGCGTCGGCGGCCGAGCCGCCCGTGGTGCCCGTCCCGTAGGAGGCCCAGCCGTCGTTCGCGGCCAGGACCTGACGGCCGAGGTCGCGGGACGAGGAGCGGGCGTGGGCGTCGGCCCGGGCGGACGCCGTACCGGTGACGGAGAGCACCAGCGCGGTGCACCCCGCCAGGGCGGCTATGACGCGTGCATGACATACCTGTGTGGCCACTGTACGGATCTCCTCCGGTGACGAAAGGTGTACGGGTACTGCGGGTGCTGCGGTACTGCGGGTGCTACGGGTACGGCGCGAGCGTGCGGGTGCCGCGCCGACGGCGCGGGCGTCACGCGAGTGGTGCGGGCGTCACGCGAGTGGTGCGGGCCAGGTGATCCAGGACGTGGGTATCTCGTCGTGCAGCCGGACGACGTCACGCGGCCCGAGCACCCGCGTGCGCAGCAGCTCGCGCACGACGAGCCGTGCCACGGCGATCGCTCCGGGCGGGTTGAAGTGCGTGTTGTCCTGCTCGGTCGCGGTCCAGTTGAAGTACGTCTTGGTCTCCTCGACGCCGAGCCGCTGCCACAGCGCGAGCGACAGCGCCTGGACGTCGAGCAGCGCCACCCGCTCTGCCTCGGCGAGCGCGCGCATGGCGGCCGGGTACTCGCCGTGCGTCGGCACGGCGTTCCCCTCGGCGTCGAACCTGCGGCGCTCGACGGGCGTGGCGAACACCGGCCGCGCACCCTTCGCGCGGGCGCCGTCCACGTACATCCGCAGGTGGTCCTGGTAGGTGGTCCAGGGCTCGGTGTACCGGGTCGGATCGGTGGTCTTCTCGTCGTTGTGCGCGAACTGGACGAGGAGCAGGTCCCCGGGCCGGATCGCGGCGAGGACGGCGTCGAGTCGGCCCTCGTCGACGAAGCTCTTCGAACTGCGCCCGTTCACCGCGTGGTTGGCGACCGGCCGGTCCTTGTGCAGGAAGAAGGGGAGCGCCATGCCCCACCCGGTCTCGGGGGCTGCGTCGGAGTACTTCTGCGCGGCGGTGGAATCACCGGCGATGAACAGCGTGCGGGGTCGGCGGGCCCCGGCGCGGGCGGGCCCGGCGGCCACCGCGCCCAGCGGAACGGCGGCGAGCGCCGCCGAAGTGACCTGTCTGCGGGTAAGGGACACGAGGTGCACCTCTCAACAGGGGCGAGTGAATGTCTTCGAGGGGCGCGGGGAACCGCGCGACCGGTCCCGGCCGGCCCGCGGTCCCCCACCACCGGAACCGCGCCCTACGCGTGGTTCTTCTTCCAGTCGGCCTGCGCGGCGTTCAGCTGCTCGGCCAAGGTGTCCAGGAAGTCCTTCGGGCTGAGCTTCCCCAGCAGCACCTTCTGGAAGTTCGGCTCGTTGTCCGCCTTGGAGATGGTGTTCCAGTCGGGCAGGTAGTAGGGCAGCTGCACGATCTTGGTGCTGGTGCCCGCCAGCGCCTCGGCGGCCAGCTTCGTCGGCTCGGAGGACTGCACCCAGCCGTCATGCGCCGCCTCGTTGTTCGCCGGCACCTGACCCGCCGTCTCGTTCCACTTGCTGTTGGACGCGTGCGAGGCGGCGAACTCGATGAACTTCCAGGCGGCGGTCTTGTTCTTGCTCGCCTTGAACAGCCCCAGCCCGTCGACGGGGTTGGACACCTGCACCCGCGTGCCGTCGTCCTGCGTGGGCGCCGGAATGCCCTTGAACTTGCCGGCCAGCGCCTTCTGGTGGTCGCCGTACGAGCCCAGGTTGTGGCTCAGCATGCCGATGGTGCCGGAGTCCCACTGGGCGACCATCTTGGTGAAGTCGTTGTTGACGTCGGCGGACGGGGTGTTCTTCTTGAACAGGCCGACGTACTTCTCCAGCGCGGCCACGTTCTTCGGGTCGTTGACCGTGGTCCTGTCGCCGCTCCAGAACTCGGTGATGCCGCTCTGGCCGTACGTGGCGTCCAGCGCCTGGGCGATGGAACCCGCGCCACCGCGGATCGTGTACCCGAACGCGTTCTTGTCCTTGTCGGTCAGCTTGTCGGCGGCCGCGTAGAACTTCGTCCAGGTCGTCGGCGCGTCGAGGCCGGCCTTCTGGAACAGATCGGTCCGGTACCAGAGCGTGCCGTTGTTGGCGGAGGTCGGCACCGTGTAGGTCTTGCCGTCGATGCCCGCCGCCTTGACGCCGTCCAGGAACTTCTGGTTGAGCTTGCCGTTCAGCGGGCTGCCGGAGATCCGGCTGTCCAGCGGTTCGAGGGCGCCCTGCGCGGCGACCTCGGCGAGCATCGCGGTGCCCACGCCGCCGACGTCGGGCAGACCGCCGCCCTGGATGGCGGTGTCGTACTTGGACTGGACACTGTCGGCCGGGACGCCGACGTAGTTGACCTTGATGTCGGGGTTCGCCTTCTCGAAGTCGGCGATGATCTCCTTCCAGACGTCGGTACGCACACCGCCGTTGTTGTCCCAGAAGGTGATCTCCCCTTTGCCGGAGCCCTCGCCTCCCTTGTCCCCCGCGCCGCCGCTGCCGTCGTCGCCGCAGGCGGTGGCGGTCAGCGCGAGCACGGAACCCAGGGCGACGGCCAGGGCGGCGCGCCTGCTTCTGCGGATGCTGCTCTTCATGTGGTCGGCTCTCTTCTTCTGGATCCCAACGGAGATATGAAGTTGTGGGGGGGTCAGTGGGTGGTGCCGTGGGTGGGGCCGTGGTGGTGCCGTGGGCGGTGCGGGCGCCCGGGGTGGTGCGCGGCTCCCGACAGGCGGGCGGTGCTGACGGGTCAGAGCGGTCCGAGCGGAACGATCCGGAACCCGCCGAACGAGGCCGATCCCGCGTGCCCGGTTCCGGTCGGCGCGAGGGCGAAGAGGCCGAGCAGCGCACCGACCCAGCACCAGGGCGTGGCGGCGAAGACGGGACCCGAGAGACGCAGCCCGTCACCGGTGTCGTAGGCGAAGCGGCAACGTGCTCCGGCGCCGATCTCGATCCGCAGGCGCGCCCGTCCCCGGGGGGCGAGCCGCGGGTGGGCGGCGTCCCGTTCCCTCTCGGCGACCGGTTCCGCGAACCGGTGCACGAGGTGGACCGCCCCGTCGGTCCCGCGCTGGAGCCCGATCCAGCCGAAGGCGTCCCCGAGGACCGCGAGTCCGGCGCGGGCCCCGGGCTCGTCGCTGTGCAGCTCCAGCTCCACCTCGACGGCGGAGGGGAGCCCGGGCAGCCGTTGGGTGAGGACGTTCGGCAGGGTGCGCAGGTCGTGCGCTCCGGCCGTCCGCACGCAGGTCAGGCGCAGTCCGTCGGCGGAGTGCTGGGTGGCGAAGCCGTCCTGCGGGTTGGCCGTCCACGACCACTGGCGGCCGAAGCGTCCGCCGGGGAAGTCGTCGTCGGCGGCGGGCTTGGCCGGCGGGCCCGCGGGCAGGGCGGGCCGCCGGTGTTCGAGCACGGGGGCGCCCTCGTCGCCGATCACCGGCCAGCCGTCCGTGCCCCAGCGCATCGGCTGGAGGTGGACGACCCGGCCGTACGCGCCGCGCTGCTGGAAGTGCAGGAACCAGTCCTCGCCGGACCGGGTGCGCACCCAGCCGCCCTGGTGGGGGCCGTTGACCTCGGTGTCCTTCTGCTCCAGGACGATCCGTTCCTCGTACGGCCCGAAGAAGTCCCGGGACCGGAAGGCGCCCTGCCAGCCGGTCTCCACTCCCCCGGCGGGCGCGAGGATCCAGTACCAGCCGTCGTGCCGGTAGAGCTTGGGGCCTTCGAGGGTGAACCAGCCGGGTATCCGGTCCCCGTCCACGATCACCTTTCCCTCGTCGAGGACGGCCGTCCCCTCCGGGTGCATCCGGTGACCGGTGAGCCGGTTCTTCACTCCCGCGCGGGACTTGGCCCAGGCGTGGACCAGATAGGCCTCGCCCGTCTCGTCGTCCCACAGGGGACACGGGTCGATGAGCCCGCGGCCCTCCTTCACCAGCTGCGGAAGCGACCAAGGCCCCCTGATCTCCCGGGCGTTGACCTGGAAGATGCCCCGGTCGGGGTCGCCCCAGAAGATCCAGAAGCGGTCGTCGTGGTGCCTCAGGGACGGCGCCCACACCCCGCGGTCGTGCCGCGGGGAGCTGAACTCGTCGGCCGGTTCGAGGCGTTCGAGGGCGTGGCCGATCAGCGTCCAGTGGACCAGGTCGCGCGAGTGCAGCAGGGGCAGACCGGGGGCGCGGCCGAAGCTGGAGGCGGTGAGGTAGAAGTCGTCGCCGACCCGCACGACGTCCGGGTCGGACCAGTCGGCGTTCAGGACGGGGTTGGTGTACGTCGCGTGCGTCACCGGCCGACCGCCTTCCGTACCAGGGCCGCCGCCTCGCCCCGGTCCAGGCGGCCGTCGGCGACGACGGTGACGATCCGGCGTACGGCCGTCTCGCCGGGCGGGACCGGCAGCCTCTCCCGGGAGGCCAGCGAGGAACCGACGCCCGGGTACTCGGCGGTGCGGACGAACCAGGGATCGCGGCGGGTGGCACCGGTGGCGCCGGCGAAGACCAGGGTCCAGTGGTCGCCGGCCAGCGCGAGCCAGTCGGCGCGGGCGCCGTGGGCGGATGCCTCGCCCTCCGTGTCCGCGGTGAAGACCTCGGGTGCCGTGTCCTCCTTGCGGGCCCGCCAGAAGAAACCGCCGTAGGCCGCTCCGGGGCGCCCGTTCGTCGCCGGGCTGCCGATGGACAGCGGGCGGGAGGTGACGTTGGTCAGGGAGAACGTGAAGTCCAGCGCCCAGGCGGTGTCGGTGAGTTCGGTGGCCGCGACCGTCCGGCGCTCGCGCAGCAGCTCCGTTCCCGAGGCGACCCAGCGCAGCTCCTCCACGAAGCCGTCGGGGTCACGAAGCTGGAAGGAGCCGTGCCGCTGGGCGCCGTGGTTGTCGAGCTCGGTGGGGCCCCGGTCACGGACGTAGGTGCGTCCGCCCCAGAAGTTGTGCCCCTCGACGTCGGGTACGGCTACACCGACGCCGAGGTGGTGGGTGTGGTCGGCCGGGCTCAGCTCGGTGACCGCCGTGCCGGCCAGGGTGGTGACGGGGTGCAGATAGGGGCGCGGGGAGAGCCGGGCGGGCAGCTCGGGCCGGGGCACGTAGCGGGCGACCGGGCGGCCGGCGACACGCAGGACGACCGGTGCGTCCTGGGCGGTTGCGGTCATCAGGGGCTCACCTCTTTCGGGTGCGCGGTCGTGAACGCCCAGGGGGCGCCCAGTTCGGAGTAGAGGGCGAGGGTGTCGGCGGCGGCCGCGACGAGGCCGTCGATGCCGGGGACGACCCGCCGCTCCTCGTCGGGCAGCGGGCGCCAGGCGTCGTCGGGCATCCGCACCGGGTCGGGGGCGACCCGGATCGCCTCGACGACCCGCATGAACGACTCGGTCGCGGCGGGCGGGACCAGCAGTTCCGTGCCGTCGGTGAGGTGGTCGACGAGGTTCTCCAGCAGGTCGGTGCGGCCGTACTCGAACTCCTCGGGACCGTGGCCTGCCCGCTGGAGCAGCACCCGGTCCTGCTTGTACCAGTACGTGATCCGGCCGCGTCCGCCGTGCACGACGACGTACGGGTCGTCGGGGTCCTCGGCGCACAGCGTGGCCGCGACGACGATCTCGCGGCCGTCGGCCGTGGTGACGCGGACGCAGGAGGTGTCGTCGGACTCGATGTCGTTGGCGTGCGCCAGCTCGGTCTCGATGCCGGTGACGTCGGCGGCGCGGGTGGCGCCGGCCAGCGCGAGGGCGGTGGCGACGGCGTGCGCGAGCGGGTTGGTGAGCGCCCCGTCGATCACGTCGACGCCGTTCAGCCGTCGCCTGCCCGCCCAGGGCGCCCGCCGGTAGTACGCCTCGGGCCGGGCCCAGGCCCCGGCGCCGCCGACGCCGGCGACCTCGCCGATCACCCCGTCGTCGATCATCCGGCGGATCGCGGGCACGGCGTGCGAGCCCAGCGACTGGAAGCCGATCTGGCAGACCACGCCCGCCTCGGCGACCCCGTCCGCCATCCGCCGGAACTCGGCGTAGGACGGCGCGGGCGGCTTCTCCAGGAGCAGGTGCACCCCCTTGCGCGCCGCGATCAGGGCCAGGTCCGTGTGGGTGGGGATCGGGGTGCAGACGACGGCGATCCGGGCGCCGGTGGTGTCCAGCAGCGCGCCGAAGTCGGCGGACTGCTCGGGTGCGCCCAGCCCTTCGGGGATCTCCGCCGGGGTCAGCGGGGTCAGCTCGCAGACGCCCGCCAGGCGGACGATGCCCTTGTCCTGGAGCCGGCGGATGTTGTCCAGGTGCCAGCGGCCGTGGCCGCGCGCACCCGCGAGGACGATCGGGACCGGGCTGCTCAACGGTTCGGCGGTGTTCATCGGTTCGGCGGTGTTCATCGGTCCGGCGGTGCTCATGGGATCCTCCCTGCGCCCGCGCCGCGTGCCGCCTCGCGGTCGGCCACCGCGGCGCTGTCGATCTTTCCGTGCAGGGTAGGCGTCGGGCCGACGACCGCCGTGAGGTCGCGCTCGCGGCCGCCGTCCCGGGCGCGGACGAGTCCGGTGCGGTCGGTGGCGGTCGTGAGGTGGGCGGCGCGGTCGTCGACGGTCGTGAGGTGGGCGTCGGCGGCGGCCGCGCCTCGGGTGGTGCCCGAGCCGGGGGCCGCCCGGCCGCCGTCGGCGGCGCGGACGTCACGGGCGACTTCCCGGGCCTGGCTCCGAGCGAACCCGCGGAGCGGCCCCGACGCGGCAATCGGCAGCGCGGCCTGACGGGTCCTCACCCCTTCACCGCCCCCGCGCTGAAGCCGGTGATGAGCCACTTCTGGATGAAGGCGAAGACCAGCACCACGGGGACGGCGGCGATGATGCCACCCGCGGCCAGCGCGCCCAGGTCGACGCTGTCCGCGCTCATGAGGGTGTTGAGGCCGACGGGGATCGTCTGCTTGGTCTGGTCGGACAGGAACATCAGGGCGAACAGGAAGTGGTTCCAGGCGTGCACGAAGGCGAAGGAGCCGACGGCGATCAGCCCGGGCCGCAGCAGGGGAAGGACGACGATCCGGAAGGCGGTGAGCCGGTTGCACCCGTCGACCCAGGCGGCCTCCTCCAGGGAGTACGGCACGTTCCGGATGAAGCCGCTGATCAGGATCATCGACAGGGGCAGCTGGAAGACCGTCTCGGCGATGATGACGCTGCCGAGCGAGTTGATCATCTTCAGTTCGGCGAAGATCTGGAAGAGCGGCACCAGCAGCAGCGCGCCCGGCACGAACTGGGTGCACAGCAGGGCGAGCATGAAGCCGCGCTTGATCCTGAAGTCGAAGCGGGCGAGGGCGTAGCCGCCGGCCAGGGCGACGCCGGTGGTGAGCAGCAGGGTGGCCACACCGGTGAGCACGCTGTTCTGGAAGTAGACGGCGAAGTCCCGTTCGTTCCAGACCTTCTCGAAGTGCTCGAAGGTCATCGGCCACGGGACGAGCGAGGTCGAGCCGGCCGGGCGCAGCGCGAACAGGAGGATCCAGTAGAAGGGGACGAGGGTGAAGACCAGGTAGATCGACAGGGGGAGGTAGATCTGCCAGCGCGGGGCCTCGTCCCAGGCACGCCGGTGCCGGGACGGGCGCCGGTCGGGCGCGCCGGTCACGCGCACGGGGACGGGTGTGATTTCGGTGGCCTCCTTGGTGATCACTTTTCGCCTCCTCCGAACTTGCTCAGCCGCAGATAGACCATCGAGCAGAAGAGCAGGATCACGAACGCGACCGTGGTGAGGGCGGACGCGTAGCCGAAGTTGTGTGCGTCGACGCTGGTGTTGGCGATGTAGAGCGGGAGCGTGGTGGTCTCCCCCGCCGGACCGCCGCCGGTGAGCGTGTAGAGCAGGTCGACGTTGTTGAACTCCCACACCGCGCGCAGCAGGGTGGACAGGACGATGGCGTCCTTCAGGTGGGGCAGGGTGATGTGCCAGAACTGCTTGATCCTGCTGGCGCCGTCGACCTCGGCGGCCTCGTACAGGTCCTTGGAGACGGACTGGAGGTCGGCGAGGATGAGGATCGCGAAGAAGGGGACACCACGCCACAGGTCGGCGACGATCGCCGCCGGGAAGACGGTGGAGGTGTCCGACAGCCAGCTGGTGCCGTACTCACCGACCCCCATGTCCGCGAGGTAACGGGTGATGCCGGTCTGGGAGTTGTAGAGCAGTACCCAGATCGCGGAGGTCAGCACCCCGGAGACGGCCCACGGGGAGAAGACCAGCGCCCGCCCGAGCGAGCGCCCCACGAAGGTCTGGTTGACGATCAGCGCGAGCGCCAGACCGAACAGCAGCTGGAGTCCGACCTCGACGAAGACCCACTGGGCGCTGAAGGTCAGCGTGTCCCAGAACTGGGGGTCGTCGGTGAAGGCGTGGACGAAGTTGTCGAAGCCCGCGTAGCCGTTGCGCCACGGTTTGGTGGGGTTGTAGTTCTGGAGGCTGTAGTAGAACACGCTGATGACCGGGTAGGCGATGAAGCCCAGCATCAGCAGGGCCGCCGGCGCGATCAGCAGGTACGGCAGTCTGCGGGGCGTGGCGGAGGCACGGCGCCGCCGGGGTGGCGCGGGCGGCTTCGCCACGGCTGCGGCTTGGGCCATGACTGTTCTCCGTTCTCAGTACGTCTCTCGGTACGTCTCGGTGCGGCTGTCGGTACGTCTCGGTGCGTCTCGGTGCGGCTGTCGGTACGTCTCGGTGCGTCTCGGTGCGGCTGTCGGTACGTCTCTCGGTGCCGTGCGCGGGCGGGGCGCGTCACGCAGGAAGCGCTTTCTCGTGATGCGTGGTGCGTTCTTGGCCGGGACTGTGGTGGTGCGCCGGCGTCAGCCCGCGTACGGGTCCGCGACCTTTCCCGGGCGGGCCAGGAACTCGAAGTCGCAGCCGGTGTCGGCCTGGGTGATCTGATCGTTGTAGAGCGCGCCGTATCCGCGCTCGTACCGGGCGGGGGGCGGCGTCCACTGCGCCCGGCGCCGTTCCAGCTCCTCGTCGTCCACCTCGAGCCGGAGGGAACGGGCCTCGACGTCGAGCGTGATCGGGTCCCCCGTGCGCACCAGGGCGAGCGGCCCGCCGACGTACGACTCGGGCGCCACGTGCAGGACGCACGCGCCGTAACTCGTCCCGCTCATCCGGGCGTCGGAGATCCGCACCATGTCCCGCACCCCCTGCTTGAGCAGATGGTCGGGGATGGGCAGCATGCCGTACTCGGGCATCCCCGGGCCGCCCTTGGGACCGGAGCCGCGCAGCACCAGGACGGTGTCGGCGGTGATCCCCAGCTCCGGATCGTTGATGGTGCGCTGCATGGTCCGGTAGTCGTCGAAGACGACCGCGGGGCCGGTGTGCCGGAGCAGGTGCGGCTCGGCGGAGATGTGCTTGATGACGGCGCCGTCCGGGCAGAGGTTGCCGCGCAGGACGGCGACCCCGCCCTCGCTCGCGACCGGGTTGTGCCGGGGACGGATGACGTCCTCGTCGTGCACCCGGGCGCCGGCGAGCTGCTCGCGCAGGGTGTCGTGCGAGACCGTCGGGCGGTCCAGGTGGAGCAGGTCCGGGATCCGGGAGAGGAAGCCGGGGAGTCCGCCCGCGAAGTGGAAGTCCTCCATGAGGTACTTCTGGCCGCCCGGCCGTACGTCGGCGAGCACGGGGACCGTCCGGGCGATCCGGTCGAAGTCGTCGAGGGTGAGCTTGACGCCCGCGCGGCCCGCCATGGCGATGAGGTGGATCACGGCGTTGGTCGAACCGCCGAGGCCGAGGACGGTCGTCACCGCGTCCTCGAACGCGTCCGCGGTGAGGATCTCGCTCAGTCTGCGGTCCCGGTGGACCAGTTCGACGATGCGCAGACCCGCGGCGGCGGCCATCCGGTCGTGCCCGGAGTCCACGGCCGGGATGCTCGACGCGCCCGGGACCGTCACACCCAGCGCCTCCGCGGCGGCCGTCAGCGTGGACGCCGTGCCCATCGTCATGCAGTGGCCCGGCGAGCGCGCGAGGCCGCTCTCCAGCTCGGCCAGTTCGCAGTCGCCGATGAGGCCGGCCCGTTTGTCGTCCCAGTACTTCCACATGTCGGTGCCCGAGCCGAGGACCTCGTTGCGCCAGTGGCCCGGGAGCATGGGCCCGGCCGGGACGAAGACCGTCGGCAGGTCGACGCTGGCCGCGCCCATGAGCAGCGCGGGGGTGGTCTTGTCGCAGCCGCCCATCAGCACGGCCCCGTCGACGGGATAGGAGCGCAGCAGCTCCTCGGTCTCCATCGCGAGCAGATTGCGGTAGAGCATCGGGGTCGGCTTCTGGAAGGTCTCGCTGAGCGTGGAGACCGGGAACTCCAGCGGGAATCCGCCCGCCTGCCACACGCCCCGCTTCACGGCCTGCGCGCGGTCGCGCAGGTGGACGTGGCAGGGGTTGATGTCCGACCAGGTGTTGAGGATCGCGACGACCGGCTTGCCGAGGTGCTCCTCGGGCAGGTAGCCGAGCTGGCGGGTGCGAGCGCGGTGGCTGAAGGAGCGCAGGCCCTCGGCGCCGTACCACTGGTGGCTTCTGAGGTCCTCCGGGCGTTTGCGGGCTTGATCGTCGAAGCGCTTCATATGGACCATCCGGCGGCAATGGCGGCGACCTCGGCGCGCTCGTCCTCGGGCAACGGCCGACTCGGCGGGCGGACCTCGCGACGGCACAGCCCGAGGGAGGCAAGCGCCTCCTTCACGATGGTGACGTTGTTGGCGGAGCCGTTGGCGGCCCGGAGCTCCTCGAAGCGTCTGATCTGTTCCCACACCTTCATCGCGGCCGGGTAGTCCCCCGATCGAAGCGCTTCGATCATGTTCAGCGAAACGGCGGGGGCGACGTTCACCAGCCCGGAGGTGAAGCCGGTGGCGCCCGCGGAGAAGTAGGAGGGCGCGTAGGGCTCGGCGAGTCCCGCCACCCAGACGAAGCGCTCCAGGCCCGCGTCCCGCGCGAAGGCGGCGAACCGGGAGGCGTCCGGGACGGCGTACTTGACGCCGATGACGTTCGGGCAGGCGTCGGCGAGTTCGGCGAGCCGTTCGCCGCGCAGCTGCGCGTTGCGGATGTACGGCACGACGCCCAGCTCGGGCACCGCCGCCGCGATCTCCCGGTGGTAGTCGACCCAGCCGCGCTGCGAGACGTAGGGGTGGACGGGCTGGTGGACCATCACCATCTGCGCGCCCAGTTCCCGGGCGTGCCGGGCGGAGGCGACGGCGGTCGGGACGTCGTGTCCGACGCCGACCAGGATCGCCGCCCGCCCGCCGGCCACCTCGACGGTCACCTCCGTGACCAGGCGGCGCTCTTCGGGGGTCAGGGCGTAGAACTCGCCGGTGTTGCCGTTCGGGGTGAGGGTGGTGATCCCGCCGTCGAGCAGGCGCCGCAGCAGGGCCCGGTGGGCGTCGCCGTCGACGGATCCGTCCTCGGCGAACGGGGTCACCGGGATGGCCACCACGTCGGCCAGGGCCGCACGCTGGGTCTCGAACGCCACGCTGCTCATTCCTGACCTTTCTCGGACCGGTACCCCTCGGGGGCTTCCTGGGCGGTCTCGGGGAACGCCCGGTGCACGAAGGACGCGATGTGGCCGTGCAGGGCGCGGGCCGCTCCGTCGGAGTCCCCGGCCAGGGCGAGCCGCAGGATCTCGCGGTGCTCCCCCGCCTCCCGTTCCCAGGAGGGCGATGCGGCCCAGGCGACGGCGGAGACCAGGGCGGCCTGGTCGCGGACCTCGTCGAGCATCCGGCCGAGCAGCGGGTTGCCGCACGGCAGGTACAGGGCGCGGTGGAACTCGCGGTTGGCCAGCGACCGTTCGGCGGTGTCGGTCGCCTGGTCGGCCCTGGTGAGCGCCTCGCGGGCGGCGTCCAGGGAGGCGCCCCGGCGCACGGCCCGCCGGAGCGCCTCGGGTTCGAGGAGCAGGCGTACGTCGTAGACCTCGCGCGCCATGTCCGCGTCCACCATGCGCACCGTGACGCCCTTGTACTGGCTCATGACGACCAGTCCGGTGCCGGCCAGCGTCTTGAGCGCCTCGCGGACCGGGGTCTTGGAGACCCCGAACTGCGCGGCGAGCTCGGTCTCGACCAGGGGCTGACCGGGGGTCAGCCGGCCGGTGAGGATGCGGCGTTTGATCTCCTCCAGCACGTACTGCGTGCGGGAGGGGATCGGCGTGGGCACAGAGGTCATGCGCGCCTCTCGGATGTCACGTGTCTGATCTCGGATCTCACGTATCGCGTCTCATATATGACGTACGAAGTACGACGCGGTTGAAGGTAGGAGGGCCCCTGTGTTTCGTCAATGCTTCCGACAAAGGAAGTTGAGGTTGCCCGGAACGAGGACGGCGGGGCGGGCGGGCCGGGTGGGTCAGAAGGGAAGGGTCTCGCCCTCGCGGGCGGTGCGGGTGGGCCCCTGGAAGGCGACGGCGGCGCGGGCGGTCGCGGCCTCCCGGGTCAGCGTGGGCCCGACGTGGGTGATGTACAGCTCGCGCACCCCTGCCCTGCGGGCCGCCTCACCGGCCTCCTCGGGCGTGAGATGGAACCGCGGCTCATGTTCGCCTTCGCGATGACGGTCGATGTCCGCCTCGCACAGGAACAGGTCGGCGCCGGAGGCGAGTTCGGTGAGGGCCTCGCACGGCCCGGTGTCGCCCGAGTACGCGAGGACGCTCCCCTGGCACTCGGCCCGCAGCCCGTACGCCTCGGTGTCGTGCGCCATCGCGCGCGAGCTGAGGCGCAGGTTCCAGTGCCGCACGGTGTGCCCGTCGAACAGGGCCCGGAAGTCGAAGACCCCGCTCAGGAACCGCACGTCGGGCCGGCCGAAGAAGCCCGCGAGACGCCGGGCGCAGTCGAGCGGCGCGTAGACCGGGATCGGGGCCGGCGGGGTCATCCCGCCGTGGGCGAGGGCGTAGGCGGCGGCGAGGAGGTCGGCGCTGTGGTCGGCGTGGAGGTGCGAGATCCAGATCGCCGTGAGCCGTTCGGGATCCGTGTGCCGCTGCAACTCGGCGAACGTACCGGGGCCCGCGTCCACCCACACCTCCGCCCCCGCGCCGCGCAGCAGATAGCCGGAGCAGGGGCGGCCCGGCCCCGGGTGCGGAGAGGCGGTACCGAGGACGGTGAGGCTCAGGGGCATGCTGGGGAGCGTACGTTTCGGGCCCGCGGGACGCGCCGTGATTGCCTTCGCCCGCGGCAGCCGCCGGGCACCGGCCACGCCAGGCCCGCCGGGTCTGCCGGGCCCGCCGGGTCTACCGAGGCCGGCGGAGCTGCTGCCGGGGCTGCCAGGGCCGCTACGGCTTCCAGGTCTGTCGAGCCTTCCAGGTCTGCCGGAGCTTCCGGGTCTGCCGGGGCCGCTACGGCTTCCACCCCGGGTCGCGTCCGCTCAGGCCGACCGCGCGGTCGAGCAGCGGGGCGTCGTCCGGGACGGGGACCACGGGGCCGAACACACCGCTGCCGGGCTCGCCCTGGGCCGCGGCGGCGGCGAGGAACCCGTGCGCCGCAGACAGCGCGGCCGGGTCGGGCGTGTACTCCTGGCCGGTGGCCCGGGCCAGGTCCCAGCCGTGGATCACCAACTCGTCGGCGACGACGGCGGCCGCGACCGCGCCCGGCAGGTCCACCCCGCCCGCGCGGGTCATGCCGGTCCAGGCGGCCGGGTCGCGCCAGGCGTCGGCGAGCTCGTCGAGCGCCTTGGCGAACTCCTCGCGCCAGCCGGGGCCGATCTCCGGCGCGGCGGCGTCCGGAGCGGTGTCGGTCATGGGGCCCAGGTCCTTGCGGGCCGCGTCCCGGAAGGCGACGGAGAGGCCGGTGAGGTGCCCGAGCATGTTGCGGACGGCACAGCCCGGGCAGGGCGTCCCGTGCGCGAGCTGCTCGTCGCGGACGCCGCCCGCGAGGCGCGCCACGATGGCGGTCTGCGGGCCGAGGTCGAACGTGGGTGCGGCTGTCGTGTCGGTCATACGGGGTGGACCGGTGCCGACGCGTGAACTCATCGGTGTCCCGCCCGGCGATCGCGTGGTGTCCGCGCCGGGCACCGCAGTCCGGGCGCGCCGGTGACGTGGGCCGCCGGGCCCGGCGTCGGGCCCGGTGCCTCAGGTGCTCCGGGGAGCCTACCTACGGGGGCGCACGGATCCGCGCGGGACGGGCGGCGTGAACGGGGCATCTGCCCGATGCCCGGGCGGCCGCCTCAGCTCCACGATGACCAGGCATGACGAAGAACTGGTCCGTGGTGCGTGTCCTGCGGGACCGCGACGCGGCGCTCTTTCTGACCGCGTCGACGGTCTCCGGTTTCGGCACCTCGGCGCTCTGGCTGGCGTCCGGTGTGTGGGTCAAGGACCTCACCGGCTCGAACGGCCTCGCGGCCCTGTCCGCGCTCGCCCTGTGGGTGCCGACCCTGCTCGGGCCGCCGCTGGGCACCCTCGCCGACCTCGGCCGTCGCAAGCCCCTGCTCGTCGCGCTCAACCTGGGCCCGGCGGCGCTGCTGCCCACCGTCCTCGCCGTCGACTCCCCCGGCCTGCTGTGGCTGCTGTGGGCGGTGCTGTTCCTGTACGGCGCGGCCGCCGTGGTCGCCGACGCGGCGGAGTCCGCGCTGGTCGCCGCCGTCGTCGCGCCGGAGCTGCTGGGCGACTTCAACGGGCTGCGCATGACGGCCACCGAGGGCATGAAGCTGACCGCCCCGCTGGCCGGCGCGGGCGTCTACGCGGCCTACGGCGGCCCGGCGGTGGCGCTCCTGGACGCGGCCACCTTCGGGTGCGCGGCGGCGCTGTACGCGTGCGTGAAGGTCCGTGAGGAGCGCCCGCGGCGGGCCACCGTCTCCTGGCGTGCGCAGACCGCCGAGGGCGCCCGCTTCCTGTGGGACCATCCCGGGCTGCGCCCACTGGTCCTGGCGGGCGGCGCGGCGCTGCTGCTCTCGGGGCTCGGCGGCCCGCTGGTCTACGCCGTCGTCGAGGGCCTCGGCCGCTCCCCCGCCTTCGCGGGCACGCTCTACGCCGCCCAGGGCGCCGGTTCGGTCGTGGTGGGGCTGCTCTCGGGGCCCGCGCTGCGGCGGCTCGGGGAACGCCGGTTCGCCGCGTACGGGATCGTCCTCACGGCTCTCGCGGTCGCCGCGCAGGCCGCGGCCTCCTCGGAAGCCGTGGCCCTGGTGTGCGGCGCCGCGATCGGGATGGGGCTGCCCTGTGTGCTGATCGCCGCGCTGACGACCGTGCAGCGGGAGACTCCGGACGCGCTGCTCGGCCGGGTCACCGCGACGGCCGGCACCCTGATGTACGCGCCGACCGCCGTCGGGCTCGCTGCGGGCGCGGGCCTGGTCGCTCTCGTGCCGTACCGGCCGCTGCTCGTGCTGCTGGCCCTGGCCCGGCTGGCGGTCCTGCCGCTGCTGCGCGGCGGTCAGCGGCCGGCCAGCGCCTCGCGTACCGCCGACAGGTCTCCGTCCGACGCCAGTCCCGCGTGATACAGCCGGAGTTCGGTCGCCCCGAGTTCGCGCGCCCGGGCCAGGTCGGCGGACAGGGTCCCCGGACTGCCGCCCATGCCGGAGACGACACCGAAGTTGGCGGCGACGACCGCGCCCGCGCGGCGCTGCGCGGCGAACGGTGCCAGCGGTCCCGGCCCGCCCGCGCAGGGCACGACCACCCCGTCCGCGACGGCCAGGACGTGCTCGGGGTCGACCCCCGGGTTCGCGCCGACGTGGTACGTCACGGGGTCGGCGTGCAGCAGGACCTGGAAGCCTTCGGGCGCGGCGTCCCGTACCGCCCGCACCGCCGTCTCCTGGAGTGTGCGCGCGGTGTCGTCGCGCCACGCGCGCGTGGCCGCAGCCGTCTCCTGCCCGAGCAGCTTCTCGATCTCCGCCCAGCCCTCCCCGCCGTCCGGCGCCCCCCGCCACAGCGGCTCGAGCGCCTCCCGTACGGCGGCGGCGAGCGCGTCGGCGTCCAGGCCCTGCCCGCCGTAACCGGCCCGGCAGGCGGGGCAGAAGCAGAGCGCCATGAGGTACTGGCCGGCGTCCCCGAGGCCGACGCCGCCTGTCTTGTCGTGGGCGTGCAGGTGCTGGAGCCCGTACCAGCCGAGGGACTCCAGTTCGGTGCCGCCCGCGCCGGGGCGTACGGCGGCCTCGGCGGCGAGGTCGACGAGGTACGCGCGCGTGGCGGGCTGGGCGATGCAGGGGGCCCACGGGTAGCGGTCGCCGTAGGCGTTGACCACCGAGGTGTCCGGATGCTCGGCGCCCAGCCGGGAGTTGTGGGCGAGGACCACCCAGCTGTGCACGTCGAGCCCGGCGGCCGCGAGTGCCTCGGCGGCCTCTCCGTAGGCGTCGCCGGGCGCCCAGTCGCCGGCCGGGTACGGGCGCAGGGCGCGGCCCTTCCAGCGGTCGCCGGCCGGATCCGTCGGGTACAGCACGGCCGCGTGCTCGGCGGTGACGATGCGGTGGCGCGGGTGGCGGGGGGTCAGGGCGCGGGTGGAGTGGTAGGCGGCGGCGAGGGTCACCTGTTCCACGCCGAGCGCGGCGATCCGGCCCGGTGCCCCGGGGTCGCCGGTGACGTCCCAGGGATAGACGAATGTCGACGCCTTCACTCAGCTGTCCTCCTCCAGCAGCGCGTGGCCGCGCTCGATCACCTGGGCGAGCTGTTTGACGTGATCCTCGCTCGGTTCGTGCAGCGGCGGGCGCACTTCGCCCACGTCGAGGCCGCGCAGCCGGACCCCGGCCTTGACGAGGGAGACGGCGTAACCGCGTCCCTGGGCCCGCAGTTCGACGAACGGCCGGTAGAAGCCGTCGAGGAGGCGGTGGGCGGTGGCGTCGTCGCCGGTGGTGAGGGCCCGGTGGAAGGCGAGGGCGATCTCGGGGGCGAAGCAGAACACGGCCGAGGAGTAGAGGGTGACGCCGAGGGCCCGGTAGGCGAGCTGGGTCTGCTCGGCGGTCGGCAGGCCGTTGAAGTAGAGGAAGTCGCCGGGGACCTCGGTGCGCACGGCGCTGACGGTCCGCTGCATCAGGTCGAGGTCGCCGAGGCCGTCCTTGAGGCCGATGATCCCCTCGGTGCGGGCGAGTTCGACGACGGTCCCGGGGGTGAAGACGGCGTTGTCGCGCTGGTAGACGATCACGGGCAGGGCGGTCGCGGCCGCCACCTCGCGGTAGTGCCGCAGCAGGCCCTCCTGGGCGGCGACGACGAGGTAGGGCGGCATCGCGAGCAGGCCGTCCGCCCCGGCCGACTCGGCCAGCCGCGCGTAGCGCACGGCGAGCGCGGTCCCGTAGCCGGCGCCCGCGACGACCGGCACGCGTCCGGCGGTCTCGGCCACGGCCGCCCGCACGCAGGCCTCGAACTCCTCCGGGGCGAGCGCGTGGAACTCCCCGGTCCCGCAGGCGGCGAAGACGGCGGCGGCACCCGCCTCGACGCCGGCCCGGAGATGCGCGCGGTAGGTGTCGAGGTCGAGGGAGCCGTCGGGGCCGTAGGCGGTGACGGGGAAGAACAGCGGTCCGCTGGGGACGCGGAGGCGGTCGGCGAGCGGGGCTGACGTCACAGGCTCTCCCGGGTCCATAACGGGTCCATATTCTTGAGCAGCGTCCATATTCCTGAACGACCTCACGCTAAAACGACCGATCGAGCCGGGTCAAGCGTGCCAACTCGCGAGACACCAGCACTTTTGCCTCGCCTGTAGGACACTTGACGGGCGCCGCCACGGCTCCTTAGCGTGTCCATGCATGTGAACCTTGGCCACACATGCGTCCACCCATCCCATGATCACCCGCCCCATGATCCAAGGAGACCCGAGGATGCCCGCTCCGCGCACCGTCCTGCTCACCGGCGCCGCCGGCGGCCTCGGCACCCTGATGCGGGAGCTGCTGCCCGCCTACGGCTACGAGCTGCGCCTGCTCGACCTGCGCCCGATCGACGACGCGCCGCACGCGATCGTCGCGGACCTGGCCGACAAGGAGGCGGTCCGGGAGGCCGTGCGGGGTGTCGACGCGATCATCCACCTCGCCGGCATCTCGCTGGAAGCCCCCTTCGAGAAGATCCTCGGCGCGAACATCGCGGGCACGTACCACCTGTACGAGGCGGCCCGCGAGGAGGGCGTGCAGCGCGTCGTCTTCGCCTCCTCCAACCACGCGGTCGGCTTCACCCCCCGTCCCGGCGGCGGCCCGTCGCCCGACGAGGCCGACTTGATCCCGATCGACACCCCGCGCCGCCCGGACACCTTCTACGGCCTGTCCAAGTCCTTCGGCGAGGACCTCGCCCAGCTCTACTGGGACAAGCACGGCCTGGAGAGCGTGTCGGTACGCATCGGCTCCTGCTTCGCCGAACCCACCAGCGTGCGGATGCTGTCGGTGTGGATGAGCCCGGCCGACGGCGCCCGCCTCTTCCACGCGGCCCTGACCGCCGAGAACGTGGGCCACACCGTCGTCTACGGCTCCTCCGCCAACACCCGGCTGTGGTGGGACCTCGGCACCGCGCGGGCGCTCGGCTACGAGCCGCAGGACGACTCGGAGCCGTACGCCGAGAAGCTGATCGCCGAGCAGGGCGAGCTGGACCCGGAGAACATCGCCCACGCCTACCTGGGCGGCCACTTCGTCAGCGACCCCCCGATCTGGCCGTACTGACCGGAAAGCGGACCTCACCGACGACGGGCGGGCACCGAACGGGCCCGCCCGCCGGCGTATCCGGGCACGCACCCTGCCCGTTCCCACCCGCCCCCCGGCTGCCCCGCAGGTCCGCGCCGGGCGGCCCGACGGGCAAACGGGCCCACCCGGGCAGTATCGGGCCCGCAACAGACCTGGTCAGTGCCGCGCACCCGCTGTAGAACTTCCCCCATGGGTCCCACCGGGCCCGAACGGGCACGACGGCGGGAGAGCGAGGTGACGACGTGACCCCGAGGACGGCGGAGGAGCGTCAGCGCGAGATCGTGCGTGCCGCGCGCGCCACCGGCGCGGTCGACGTCACCACGCTCGCCACCGAACTGGGCGTGGCCAGGGAGACCGTACGACGCGATCTGCGCGCCCTGGAGGACCACGGCCTGGTGCGCCGCACGCACGGCGGCGCCTATCCCGTGGAGAGCGCCGGCTTCGAGACGACGCTGGCCTTCCGCGCCACCAGCCATGTGCCCGAGAAGCGCCGGATCGCCGCCGCGGCGGCCGCCCTGCTCGGGGACGCCGAGACGGTCTTCGTCGACGAGGGCTTCACCCCGCAGCTCATCGCCGAGGCGCTGCCCGGGGACCGCCCGCTGACCGTGGTCACCGCCTCGCTGCCGGTCGCGGGCGCGCTCGCCGGGACCGAGAACATGTCCGTGCTGCTGCTCGGCGGCCGGGTCCGCTCCGGGACTCTCGCCACCGTCGACCACTGGACGACGAAGATGCTGGCCGGCTTCGTCGTCGACCTCGCCTACATCGGCGCCAACGGCATCTCCCGCGAACACGGCCTCACCACCCCGGACCCGGCGGTCGGCGAGGTCAAGGCACAGGCGGTGCGGGCGGCCCGGCGGGTGGTCTTCACCGGCGTGCACTCCAAGTTCGGGGCGGTCAGCTTCTGCCGGTTCGCCGAGGTGGGCGCCCTGGAGGCGATCGTGACGAGCACCTTGCTGCCGGCGGCCGAAGCCCACCGGTACTCACTGCTGGGGCCTCAGGTCATCCGGGTCTGAACCCCCGAACCACCCACTCCGAGGGCACCACCACGCCTCGGGGCGCCCGATACATCCCACTATGTCCAGGAGCGATCCATGCGCACCCAGAGCCGACGGAGGCCGCGAGCCACGCTCGCCGCGGTCGCCGCAGGGACGCTGCTCGCCCCGCTGCTCTCCGGCTGCTGGGCCGGGGCCGGCGGGGCGGGTTCCGGCGGCGACTCCATCAACGTCCTCATGGTCAACAACCCCCAGATGACCGAGCTCCAGAAGCTGACCGCCGACCACTTCACCAAGGAGACCGGCATCAAGGTCAGCTTCACCCTGCTGCCGGAGAACGACGTCCGCGACAAGATCAGCCAGGACTTCGCCAACCAGGCGGGCCAGTACGACGTGGCGACCCTGTCGAACTACGAGATACCCATCTACGCCCGCAACGGCTGGCTGCACGCGATGGACTCGTACGTGGCGGCGGACCCCGCCTACGACGAGCAGGACGTCCTGAAGCCGATGCGCGAGTCCCTCACCGGGGACGACGGGAAACTCTACGGCCAGCCCTTCTACGGCGAGTCGTCCTTCCTGATGTACCGCAAGGACGTGTTCGCGGCGAAGGGCCTGACGATGCCCGCCCACCCCACCTGGCAGCAGGTGGCCGATCTCGCCGCCGCGACGGACGGCGCCGAGCCCGGCATGAAGGGCATCTGCCTGCGCGGGCTGCCCGGCTGGGGCGAGGTGATGGCACCCCTGACGACCGTGGTGAACACCTTCGGCGGCACCTGGTTCGACCAGGACTGGAAGGCGCGGCTCGACTCACCCGCCTTCGAGAAGGCGACGAAGTTCTACGTCGACCTGGTCCGCGACCACGGCGAGTCCGGAGCCGCCCAGTCCGGCTTCGCCGAGTGCCTCAACAACATGACCCAGGGCAAGGTCGCCATGTGGTACGACGCCACCTCCGCGGCCGGCTCCCTGGAGGCGGAAAAGTCCCCGGTCAAGGGCAAGATGGGCTACGCGCCCGCACCCGTGGAGCAGACGCGGTCCTCCGGCTGGCTCTACACCTGGGCCTGGGGCATCCAGAAGGCCTCCCGCAACGCCGACAAGGCCTGGAAGTTCGTCTCCTGGGCGTCGAGCAAGGAGTACGAGCAGCTGGTCGGCGAGGAGATCGGCTGGTCGAACGTGCCGGCCGGCAAGCGGGCGTCGACCTACGAGAACGCGGACTACCGCGCGGAGGCGTCCGCCTTCCAGGACATGACGAAGCAGGCCATCGAGGCGGCGAAGCCCAACGACCCGGGAACGCAGCCGCGGCCCGCGCCCGGCATCCAGTTCGTCGGCATCCCCGAGTTCACCGACCTCGGCACCAAGGTCTCCCAGGAGATCAGCGCGGCCATCGCCGGACGCCAGTCCGTCGAGTCGGCCCTGAACAAGTCGCAAGCGCTCGCCGAGCGGATCTCCGAGGAGTACGAGGGACGATGACCGCGACCACGACGGCCCCCGTGGCCGCACCTCCCGCACCCACCCGGCGCGGCCCGAACGCCAGGCTGCGCGCCTGGGCGACCCGGGCCCCGCTGCTCCCCGCCCTGGCCTTCATGATCGTGGTCACCCAGCTCCCGTTCGTGGCCACGGTGGTGATCTCGTTCTTCGACTGGAACGCGCTCTACCCGAACGCCCGTCGCTTCACCGGCTTCGACAACTACCACCAGGTCCTGACCGACGCCGACCTGCGCCACTCGGTGTGGACGACCGCCCTGCTGACGGCGACCGTGGTGCTGGTCAGCCTGGTGCTGGGACTGGGCCTGGCACTGCTCCTGGACCGCCGCTTCCGGGGCCGGGGCGTGGTCCGCACGCTGCTGATCGCGCCCTTCCTGGTGGTGCCGGTGGCGGCGGCCCTGCTCTGGAAGCACGTGCTCTACAACCCCGAATACGGCCTGTTCAACGGCCTGTTGCACTATGTGGGCGGTCCTCAGCCGGACTGGATCTCGGACACCCCGCTGCTCGCCGTGGAGGCCTCCCTGGTCTGGCAGTGGACGCCGTTCATGATGCTGATCCTGCTGGCCGGCCTCCAGAGCCGGGACCAGCAGCAGATCGAGGCGGCCCGGGTGGACGGCGCGAGCGACTGGCAGATCTTCCGCCATCTGACCCTCCCGCACCTGCGCCGCTACCTGGAACTGGGCGCCCTGCTCGGCTCGATCTACATCGTCCAGAACTTCGACGCCGTCTTCACCATCACCTCGGGCGGACTGGGCACCGCCAACCTCCCCTACACCGTCTACCAGAGCTTCTACCAGGCCCATGAGAACGGCCTCGCCTCGGCCGCGGGCGTCCTGGTGGTCATCGGCTCGATCGTCATCGCGACCTTCGCCCTGCGGGTCGTCTCGTCCCTCTTCCGCGAGGAGGTGTCCCGCGCATGAACGTCGTACGCAGAGGCGGCCTCGGGCTGCTGGCCTGGGTGACCGGGATCGTGTTCTTCCTGCCGGTCGCCTGGATGGCCCTGACCTCCTTCCACTCGGAGCAGGACGCGGCCACCAACCCGCCGTCCTTCACCGCCGCCCTCACCCTCGACGGCTATCGCGAGTTCTTCGGCACCGGCGGCGGCGCGAGCCCCTGGCCCGCGCTGGTCAACTCGGTGGTGGCGTCGGTCGCGTCCACCCTGTTCGTCCTGCTCCTCGCCCTCCCGGCGGCCTACGCGCTGTCGATCCGGCCGGTGAAGAAGTGGACGGACGTCCTGTTCTTCTTCCTGTCGACCAAGATGCTGCCGGTCGTGGCGGGCCTGCTGCCGATCTACCTGTTCGCGAAGAACGCGGGGATGCTGGACAACATCTGGCTGCTGGTCATCCTCTACACCTCCATGAACCTGCCGATCGCGGTGTGGATGATGCAGTCGTTCCTGGCCGAGGTGCCGGTGGCGATCATCGAGGCCGCGCGGGTGGACGGCGCGCGGCTGCCCACGATCCTGGCGCGCGTGGTCGCCCCGATCGCCCTGCCCGGCATCGCGGCGACGGCCCTGATCTGCTTCATCTTCAGCTGGAACGAGCTGCTGTTCGCGCGGGTGCTCACCGGTGTGGTCGCTGAGACCGCCCCCGTCTTCCTGACCGGCTTCATCACCAGCCAGGGCCTGTTCCTGGCGAAGGTGTGCGCCGCGTCGCTCGTCATCTCCCTGCCGGTGCTCGCCGCGGGGTTCGCCGCCCAGGACAAACTGGTCCAGGGCCTGTCCTTGGGAGCCGTGAAATGAAGGCCGCCGTCATCGAGTCCGTGGGCCGCGCCGTCGTCACCGAGGTCCCCGACCCGACGCCAGGGCCGCGCGAGGTGGTCGTGGAGGTCGCCGCCTGCGGCCTGTGCGGCACCGATCTGCACATCCTCCAGGGCGAGTTCGCGCCGAAGCTGCCCATCGTGCCGGGACACGAGTTCGCCGGCGCGGTCGTGGGCGTGGGCACCCAGGTCACGGAGGTGTCGGTGGGCGACCGGGTGGCGGTGGACCCCTCCCTGTACTGCCACGAGTGCCGCTACTGCCGCACCGGCCACAACAACCTCTGCGAACGGTGGGCCGCGATCGGCGTCACCACGGCGGGGGGCGCGGCACAGTACGCGGTAGCGCCGGTGGCCAACTGCGTACGGCTGCCCGAGCACGTCCGCACCCAGGACGCGGCGCTGATCGAACCGCTGTCGTGCGCGGTACGCGGCTACGACGTGCTGCGCTCGCGGCTGGGCGCGCATGTGCTGATCTACGGCTCCGGGACGATGGGGCTGATGATGCTGGAGCTGGCGAAGCGCACCGGCGCGGCGAGCGTGGACGTGGTGGACCTGAACCCGGCGCGGCTGGAGACCGCGCGCCTGCTGGGCGTCTCCGGGACGGCGGCGAACGCGGACGAACTGGAGCGGCCCAGCGGCTGGGACCTGGTCGTGGACGCGACCGGGAACGCGGCGGCGATCCAGGACGGTCTGGGCCGGGTGGCGAAGGCGGGGACGTTCCTCCAGTTCGGCGTCACCGACTACGCGACCCGGGTCACCATCGACCCTTACCGGATCTACAACCAGGAGATCACCATCACCGGCTCGATGGCCGTCCTGCACAGCTTCGAGCGGGCCGCCGAGCTGTTCGCGAACGGGGTGCTGGACCCGGAGGTCTTCATCAGCGACCGGGTGCCGCTGGCGGAGTACCCGCGGGCGCTGGAGCAGTTCGCGGCCGGGGTCGGCCGCAAGATCGTCGTGGTGCCGTAGACCCGCACCCCCGCGACGGCCCCGCCGTTTGCGTGCCCGGGCCCGTTCGGGTCCGGGTAAGGGAACGGCAAAGTGGTCTCGCTCGTTCACCGGGCATGACAGCTATGACCCCCGGCTCGAACATCCCTCTCTCCACCGCGCGCGTCACGGTGGACGTCGCCGCCCCGGTGCGGCTCGACGTTTCGGGCCTGCTGCTCACCGCCGACGGCAAGGTGCGCTCCGACGACGACTTCATCTTCTACAACCAGCCGAGCGGCCCCGGCGTGACCTACCGCTCCGGTGGCGGCGCGGCCCCCGACGCGATCGTGGTCGACACGGCCGCGCTGCCGCCGGGCATCGAGAAGATCGTCGTCACCGCCAGCCCGGACGCCGCGGGGCAGACGTTCCAGGGCGTCGAACCGACGGCGACGATCCGCGGCGCGGACGACAACAGCGTGCTGGCCACCTTCACGCCCCCGCAGCTCGGCTCGGAGACAGCCCTGGTCGTCGTGGAGATCTACCTCCGCAACGGCGCCTGGAAGGCCCGCGCGGTCGGCCAGGGGTACGCGAACGGCCTGGCCGGCATCGCCACCGACTTCGGGGTGACGGTCGAGGAACCGGCGCCCGCCGCCCCGCCCCGGCAGGTCGCCGCGCCGCCCGTGCCGCAGTCCCCGGTGGCCCCCGCGGCCCCTCCGATGCCCCCGGCGCCGCCCGCCGCGCCGCCCGCCGCCCCGGGGAAGATCAACCTGGACAAGGGCCGGGTCAGCCTCCAGAAGAACCAGACCGTCTCCCTCGTCAAGGGCGGCCGCCCGCTGCTCTCGCAGGTCAAGATGGGGCTGGGCTGGGAGCCGGCGTTCCGCGGCAAGGACATCGACCTGGACGCCTCGGTCATCGCCTACGGCCCCCAGCGCAACCACATCGACAGCTGCTATTTCGGCAAGCTCTCCATCGTGAACGGCGCGATCAAGCACTCCGGGGACAACCTCACCGGCGAGGGCGGCGGTGACGACGAGGTGATCGTCGTCGATCTCGGCCGGCTCCCGCAGGAGGTCTCCGGTCTGGTCTTCACGGTGAACTCCTTCTCCGGCCAGAAGTTCACGGAGGTCGCCAAGGCCTACTGCCGTCTCGTGGACGCGGCGAGCGGCGAGGAACTCGTCCGCTTCGACCTCACCGGCGCCGAACCGCAGACGGGCGTGCTGATGGCCAAGCTGATCCGGCAGTACTCCGGCGAGTGGGAGATGACGGCCATGGGCGACTTCGTCAAGGCCCGCACCGTACGGAACATGGTGAAGCCGGGCGCCCAGGCCCTCTAGCCGCACCTGGGCCGGCCTCGGCCCGCAGTCCGCTCAGCCACGGGCGCCCGCCACCACGGGGGCGCCCACTGCCGTCACCCGCCACGGTCTTCCGAGGCAGGAGGCCTCCACCGCCGGCCTCTGCCGTCCCCCGCCGCCGTCGGCCTCCGCTGCCCCCGCCACCCTCGGCCTCTCCGCTGTCCCCCGCCGAAGTCGCCCGGCGTGGTCACCGCGCGGGACGCAGTCCCTCGGTCAGCAGCGACACATACCGCCGGATGGCGCTGCGGTCGCCCTTCGCCAGCTCCGACGCCGTCGCCACCCCGTGCGCGAGGCGCAGGACGTCGATGGGCTCGATGTCCGCCCGCAGGGTGCCCTCCCGCTGCGCCGCCTCCACCAGCCGGGCCGCCGCCTCCTTCATGTTCGTACCGCAGGCGGTGACCGCGGCCGCGCTGCCGTCCGTGACGGCGGAGCCCAGCAGGGCCTTCATCCCGCGGACCTGGATCGTGCCGACGCACAGTTCGTTGAGCCACTCCACCAGCGCCTCGCCCGGCGGGAGTTCCGCGCCGAGTTCGTCGGCCCGCACGGCGAGCGCCTCGATCCGGTCGACGTAGGCCGCCTCCAGCAGTGCCTGACGGGTCGGGAAGTGCCGGTACAGCGTGCCGGATCCGACGCCCGCCCGTTTGGCGATGTCGTCGAGGGAGGCTCCCTCCCCATGCTCGGCGAAGGCCTCCGCCGCCACCTTCAGCAAGCGCTCGTAATTGCGGCGAGCGTCCGCACGCATGGGCCTGACCTGCGTCATCCAGTTACTCCTTGCGAACCGGGGACTCTCTCCGTATTTTGGCAGACACTAAACGGAGACAGTCCCCGCTTAGTGCGCTCGTCTCTGCGGGTCCACGACCAGGGTCTTTTCGTGCTGCCCGCATGTTCCACCACTTCCAGCGGGGACACCAGACAGGGAGCCACCCCATGTCCACGCCGTCCCCTTCCGCCTCGGCCGCCGACGCCTCGATCACCGGCGCCTCGGTCACCGGCACCACCACCGCAGCCGCCTCGGCCGCGCCTCCCCCTCCCGCCGCGCCACCCGGGACGGCCGCCCGGCCCGGCGCCGTCCTCCTGGTGATCGTCACCGCCTATCTCATGGTCGGAGTCGACTCCACGGTCGTCAATGTCGCCCTCCCCGACATACGGAACGACCTGGGCTTCTCCCCCACCGGGCTGTCCTGGGTGCTGAACGCGTACACCCTCGCCTTCGGCGGACTGCTGCTGCTCGGCGGACGCGTCGGCGACCTCCTCGGCCGCCGTCGCACGCTCGCCCTCGGTGTGCTGCTGTTCGCCGGCTCCTCGCTGCTCGGCGGCCTGGCGGGCGACGGGGGCTGGCTGCTCGCCGCCCGTGCCCTCCAGGGAGCCGGCGCCGCCCTCACCGCGCCCAGCACCCTCGCCCTGATCACCACCAACTTCCCCGAGGGCCCCCGCCGCCACCACGCCCTCGGCGTCTACTCCTCCACGGCCGGGATCGGCGCCTCCATCGGCCTGGTCCTCGGCGGCATGCTCACCGCCTGGGCGTCCTGGCGCTGGGCCCTGCTGATCAACGTGCCCATCGGGATCGCGGTCGCCCTCGCCCTGCCCCGCTTCGTCACCGAGACCCCTCGTCGCGCGGGCCGGTTCGACGCGGCGGGCGCCCTGACCGGCACCGCCGGGACGAGCTCGCTGGTGTACGCGTTCATCCGGGTCTCGCAGGAGGGGTGGAGCGACACCCTGGCGCTGCTCGGCTTCACCGGCGCGGCCGCGCTGCTCGTCGGCTTCGCCCTGCTCGAAGCCCGCGCGGAGCAGCCGATCATGCCGCTGGGGCTCTTCGCCGACCGCGACCGGGCGGGCGCGTACCTCGGCGTCCTGCTGCTCCCGGCCGGCATGTTCGGTGCCTTCTACTTCCTCACCCTCATCACCCAGGAGGTGCTGCGCTACAGCCCGTTGCGCGCCGGATTCGCCTTTCTGCCGATGACGGCGGTGATGTTCACGACCGTTCGGTTCGTCCCCCGGCTGCTCGCCCGCCTCGGCGCCAGGCCGCTGATCCTGACCGGGATGACGCTGCTCGCCGGCTCCGGGGTCTGGCTGTGGCGGATCGGCCCCGACGACGGCTATGCGACGGGGCTGCTCGGCCCGCTGCTGCTGTTGGGCGTCGGCATCGGCCTGGCCCTGATGCCGCTGAACGCCACGATCCTCGCGAAGGTCGGTCCCGAGCAGGCCGGCGCCGCCTCCGGCCTGCTCCAGAGCTTGCAGTGGCTCGGCGGCACGCTCGGTCTGTCCGTGCTGGTCACCGTGTACGGGACGGCCACCCGGCACGCGACCGGCAGCCCGGCCGAGATCCTCACCCACGGCGCGGCCCGGGCCTTCGGCGCGGCCGCGCTGATCGCGCTGGCGGCCCTGCTGACGGCCGCCGTCGCGATCGGGGGCGGGCGGAGGAGCCCGGCCCTGGACGGCTAGGCCCCGCCCGGCGGACGCAACCTAGAACAGCGCGCTGTACGCGTTCAGCGCGGGCTGCCCGCCCAGGTGCGCGTACAGCACGGTGGAGTCGCGGCCGATCTCGCCGCGCGCGACCAGGTCGATGAGCCCGGCCATCGACTTCCCCTCGTAGACGGGGTCGGTGACCATGCCCTCGGTCCGCGCGGCGAGCCGCATCGCCTCCAGCGTCGTCTCGTCCGGGACGCCGTAGACACCGGCGTGGTACCGCTCGTCCAGCTCGATGTCCTCGACGCCCACCTCGCGCCGGAGACCGATGAGTCGCCCGGTGCGGTGTGCGATGCGGGCGATCTGCGCACGGGTCCCGGTGGGCTCCGCCGAGGCGTCGATCCCGATGACGCGCCGGGTCCGACCGCCCGCCTCCTCCAGCGCGGCGAACCCGGCGACCATGCCGGCCTGCGTCGACCCGGTCACCGAACAGACGATCACCGTGTCGAAGAAGACGCCCGCCTCCCGCTCCTGCTCGGCGACTTCGTACGCCCAGCCGGCGAAGCCCAGGCCGCCGAGCGGATGGTCGGAGGCTCCGGCCGGGATGGCGTACGGCTTCCCGCCCGACTCCTCGACCTCCCTGAGCGCCAGTTCCCAGCTCTCCTTGAAGCCGATCCCGAACCCGGCCCGGACCAGGCGCACATCGGCCCCGGCCAGCCGGCTGATGAGGATGTTGCCGACCTTGTCGTACACGGAGTCGGGCCAGTCCACCCAGCTCTCCTGCACCAGCACGCACTTCAGCCCGGCGCGGGCCGCGACGGCGGCGACCTGACGGGTGTGGTTGGACTGCACACCGCCGATCGAGACGAGCGTGTCGCAGCCCTGCGCGAGCGCGTCGGCGACCAGGTACTCCAGCTTGCGGGTCTTGTTCCCGCCGTACGCGATACCGGAGTTGCAGTCCTCCCGCTTCGCCCAGAGCGCCGCCCCGCCGAGGTGGGCGGTGAGCCGTTCCATCGGATGGACCGGGGAGGGACCGAAGAGGAGCGGGTAACGCGCGTACGAGGACAGGGACATGGGGCCTCCTGGAGCAGTGGGTCGCCTGGAGCGGTCGTCCGGCTGGAGCGGTGGACCGCCGGGTCACTCGGCCGCGTCGGTCACGTGGCCACGCGGCCATTCGGGCATACGGTCGGACAGTCCCGTCGTCGGCCGGTCACGCCGGTCGATCGCTCGGCCGGCCGGCCGCAGGGTTTTCGGGGCCGACGAGGTCCGCGAGGTCTTCGGATTCGGCGAGGTCCGCGAGGTCTTCGGGGTCGGCGAGGTCCGCGAGGGTGTGCCAGATCTCCGCCGTGACACGGACCGCGCCGTCCACGTCACCGCCCGCGCAGGCCTCGATCAGCCGGCCGTGCAGTCCGGCCGAACGGCAGGTGCCGCCCTCGCCGAAGCGCCGTCGCTCCAGCCGCCGGATGAGAGGGGTGTAGCGGGCGATGGTCGCGGCCGCCGCGCGGTTGCCGGCGGCCCGGACGAGAACGTCGTGCAGGGCGTCGTCGGCGCTCAGGGCCGCGTCCACGTCCCCGGCCCGTACCGCGCCGGTGAACCGCTCGTTGGCCTCGCGCATGACCTCGACGTCCGCCGCGAACAGCCGGGGCACGGCCACCCGGGTGACCAGCTCGTGCATCGCGCCGACCACGGCGGCCGCGTCCCTTACCTCGGCGGCGACGACCGGGGTCACCCGTGTGTAGCTCTGCGGCTTGCTCTCCAGCAGCCCCTCGTCCACGAGCCGGGCGAACGCCTCCCGCACCGGCGCCCGGGACAGCCCGAGCCGCTCGGCGAGATCGGCGTCGCGCACCGCCGCGCCGGGGGCGATCTCCCCGGCCACGATGGCGTCCCGGATCGCCGCGTAGGCGCGGTCCCTGAGCAGAGTGCGCGGCACAGTCTCCATGAACTGAAATGTTAGATATCAGTCGACCGCCCCCGCAAGGCTCACGCCGGGCCGACGCAGGGCTCACGGCAGGGCTGACGCAGGACTCACGCCGGGCGAGCAGCGGTACGACGGACGACGAGGCGATCCCGCGCGGCGTACTGGACCGGTGGAAGGCCGCGGTCGACGCGCACGCACCCGGGCGGGTCGCCGCCCGCTTCACCGGGGACGCGGTCTTCCGGGGCCTGCGCCCGTACAGCACGGGAAGGCCGGGAGTCGCGGACTACTACGACTCCCGGCCCCTCGGCATGACGGCCGACCACCGGTTGCTCATCGGCCATTACCAGGTCTCACGACTCGGCCGAACCGGGTCCCGGCGCTCAGGCCGCGGCCACCCACGGCCAGCGGGTGTCGTCGGCGGCCTCGAGCAGCGGCACCATCCGGAAGGCGGCGTCCGACAGGCCGCCGAAGGTGTGCCGGTTCCCCTTGCCCGACGGGCCGTGGCCCGCGCGGTGGCCGGCCAGGTTCCAGGTGTAGACCGGAACGTGCGCCGGAACCTGGTCGGTCGGGGCGCCGTGGCGGCCGGCCGCGTACTGCTCGTCGGTGACGATCAGCACCCGGTCGTGGCCGCGGTAGTGCCGGCGCACGGCCTCGGTGGTGTCCGTACCACCGAGGTCTCCGAAGCGCTCCAGAATCTTCAGCATCGAATCCTCCTGACGGAACGTGATCGTGTTGCTGCTGGTGCCGAACTCGACGAGATCGGCGTCGGCCGCCCGCAGTGCGAGCGCCGTGCCGAAGATCGCCGCCGCGTCGGCCCGGCTGAGCTCGGAACGGTCCGACAACCGTGCGTAGAACATCGAACCGGACCGGTCGACGAGCACCAGCGTCCGGCCGGGCAGGGCGGGCACGTTGGCCAGCGAGTGGCCGAGCGCCCGCTCCAGCGGGTACGCCCAGCGCAGCGACGGCGCGTGCTGGTACGCGGCGAGGTACCGGAAGGGGTACTGCCGCGAGCGCGCCACCTCGGCCGGGTCGCTGATCTTCGCCGCCACCCGCGCGGCGACCTCGTCGGAGACACCCGCCTCGTCGAAGTTGCGCAGGTTGCGGGTCGCGGCCATGGCCCCCATCGAGGGGATGACCGCCTCCCAGGCCGCCCTGTCCATCGGCCCCTGGAGCCAGCCCGCCAGCGCCTCCCAGGTCATGCCGGCCGTCGCGAGCCGTTCGGCCCCGGCCTGCGAGGTGACCACCGCCCGCCGGTCCTCGACGGGCAGCGCCATCAGCTCGCGGTGCGTGTTCAGGACGCGGTCCGAGGCGGGCGGCACAGCCGTGTCCGGGTGGTGCCGGCGGTCCAGCGCGTACCGGAACAGCTCGCCCTGCCAGGGCTTGTCCGGGTCCGGCGCCGCGTGCACCAGGTTGAGGACGTCACCGAAGCGGTAGCCCTTGGACGCGGTGTCGTACTTCAGCAGCGACCTGCTGGTGTACAGCCGCCGCACGGCGTCGGCGATCCCGCGCTTGACGGGCTTGGGAACGCTGCGGCCGTACGTGGCCGTCCAGTACGCGAGCAGTTCGCCGGGCTCGTCGGGCCGCCGCAGCACGGAGTCCACGACCTGCCGGTTCGACGGGCCCGCGGTGACGCCCGCCGCCAGACGCGCCTTGACGTACTCGGCGGCGCCGACGACCGCGGCGGTACGCAGGTTGCCCTCGCCGCGCAGCCAGCCGAGCAGTCCGGCCGTCCAGGACGGGTCGCTGACGGCGAGTTCGCGCACCAGCGTCGTGTAGCGGTCGTCGCGGGCGGCGCCGGTCTCGTAGAAGGTCCGCTGGGAGACGAAGTTGGCCACCGCGAGCAGGAAGAGCTCGGAGCGGGCGTCCCGCTCGTACCCTCGGCCGCCCTCGTGCGTGCGGAGCGTACGGCCCGTGGTGGTCACGGGCGAGGTGGGCCGCGGCTCACGGGCACGGACATTGAAGCGCGCCATGATGAATTCCCCCGAATTCAATACTCAATACATCGTGTATCGGGGAGTGGCGCAGCATGGGGAAGGTGCCCGAGATCAGGAGTCGGCGACGGACTTAGCCAGATGCTCTACCCGACTGAGCTACATCGACCCAGAGTCGATGACGGGACTCGAACCCGCGACCGTCCGATCCAATGAAGTAACCGTTGCCTGCGCACCGGGCACCCACCGCAATGCTGCGCCTCCCGAGATCGAGTCGTCGGCGGCGTCGATTTCTGTTGCAAAGAAGTAGCCGCAGCCTGCGCACCGGGAGGTGCGTTGTCGTGATCTCAATCTAGGAGACGCAGCACGGAAGTCGCGAACGAATTAAACGGCGCCGGTGAATTACCGCTTCTGGCGCTTCCAGGGTCCGGTGATCGCCAGCATGATGCCCGGGGTCTGGATGTTGGCGTACAGGGTGTGGCCGTCGGGCGAGAAGGTGACGCCGGTGAACTCGCTGTATTCCGGTTCGTCCGCGGTGCCGATGTTCAGTTCGTTGCGGGCGATGGGATAGGTGCGGCCGCTGTCGGTGGCGCCGAACAGGTGCTGGACGCCCTCGCCGTCCTCGGCGATGACGAGGCCGCCGTACGGGGAGACGGTGATGTTGTCGGGGCCGTCGAAGGCGCCGTCGACGGACGGGTCGGGGTTGACGCCGAGCAGCACCTTCAGGGTCAGGGTGCGGCGCTTGGGGTCGTAGAACCAGACGGCGCCGTCGTGCTGGACGGGGCTCTCGTCACGGGCGTAGGAGGAGACGATGTAGGTGCCTCCGTCGCCCCACCACATGCCCTCCAGCTTGCGGGCGCGGGTGACCTGACCGTCGGTGAACTGCTTGCGGACGGGCACCGACCTGGCGTCGCGGTCGGGGACGTCGATCCAGTCGACGCCGTAGACCGTGCCGATCTTCGTGGCCCGGGAGAGGTCGTCGACGAACTTGCCGCCGGAGTCGAAGCACTTGAAGGCCTGGAGGACGCCGGCGTCGTCGGCGAGGGTGCGCAGCTTGCCGCGGCCGTGACGGAACCCGGCCGGCGGGGTCCAGCGGAAGAGCAGTCCGTTGGGGCCCGAGGCGTCCTCGGTGAGGTAGGCGTGGCCGCGCTTGGGGTCGATGACGACGGCCTCGTGGGCGTACCGGCCGAACGCCTTGATGGGCTTGGGGGCACGGTTGGCGCGGCGGTCCGCGGGGTCGACCTCGAAGATGTAGCCGTGGTCCTTGGTCATGCCGTTCTGGCCGGCCTTGTCCTCGGTCTCCTCACCGGTCAGCCAGGTGTCCCAGGGGGTGGTGCCGCCCGCGCAGTTGGTGGAGGTGCCGGCGATGCCGACCCATTCCGCGACATGGCCGCCGGGGCGCACCTCGACGACCGTGCAGCCGCCGGCCGCCGCCGGGTCGTAGACGAGGCCCTCGGTGAGCGGGACCGGGTACGCCCAGCTCGCGCGCGGGCCCTTCAGCTCGTGGTTGTTGACGAGCAGGGTCGCGCCGCGCGGGCCGCTGAAGGCGGCGGTGCCGTCGTGGTTGGACGGCGTGATCTCGCCGGACTCCAGCTTCGTCCTGCCGCTGTAGGTGATGACGCGGTACTCGAATCCAGCGGGCAGCGCGAGGATGCCGTCGGGGTCGGGCAGCAGCGGACCGTAGCCGACCCCGTGGTGTCCGGAGGCCGACGTCTGCTTCGCCTCCGCGGTGTCCGCCGCGGTCTCGGTCTCGGTGGACGCGAGGGCGTTCGGCGCGGTGGCGAGGGCGCCGACGCTGCCCGCCAGCGCGACCCCGGCACCGGTGATCGCGGATTGTCGGGCGAAGTCCCTGCGGGTGAGCGACATGGTGTCTCCTGAGACGCGGTGGAAGTGCCGTGGAGGGTGGCGGACCTCGGTTCGGCGTCACCGTCCCGTCCATGCCTGAACGGGAGTTGAACGGAAGGCGACTTCAGGGGACCCGCTTCCGTGAATCCGTACGCGTCGGGCCGCGCAAGCCCGAAGAACCCCGAGCCGCGCACCGCCCGACTCCCGCCCGCACCGCCCGACTCCCGCCCGCGCCGCCCCAGTCCCGCCCGCGCCGCGCGACTGGCGCCCGCCCCGCGTCACCGCGTCATCGGGCCCGGCTCATCCGCCCTGCTGCGAGCGTGCCTTGAAGGCCGCCTTGCGGGCTTCCTTGGCGATCCGCTTGTCCGGGTGCAGACGGCCCATCGCCTCCAGGACGTCCGGGGTGGCCGGGTGGTCGACGCGCCAGGCCGCCGAGAAGAATCCGCTGTGCTGCTGGGCCAGCCCCTCGACGAGGGCCTGGAGCTCCTCGGAGTTGCCCTCGGCGGCGAGCTGCGCCGCCACCGTGTCGATGGTCAGCCAGAAGACCAGGTCCTCGGAGGGCGCCGGCACGTCCCCGGCGCCGAGCTCGCTGAGCCAGACGCGGGCGAGGCCGCCGAGTTCGGGGTCGTCGAGGACCTCGCGGACGGCGGGTTCGGCCTGGCCGCCCACCAGCGACAGGGCCTGCTGACAGCGCAGCCGGCGCAGTGGGGCGCCGGGGTCCGTGCCCCGGGCAGCGGCCAGCAACTCCCGTGCGGCGTCGAGGGGTTCGCGGCGCACGAGCCACTGCTCGGTCTCGGCGAGAGCGGCGCGCGAGCCGTAGCCGGCGCTGCCGTCGAGCAGCACGTCGGCGCCCTTGTCGGCGAGGTCGCCGACGGCCGGGGCGTGGAAGCCGGCCTCCAGCAGCCGGGCGCGCAGCCCGTACACGCCGAGAGGGGTGAGCCGGACCATGCCGTAGCGGGAGACGTCGGTCTCGTCGAGGGGGGCGGTGGGCTCCTCCTCGGGGTCCACCATCAGGTCCTCGTCGACGGGCCGGTAGGCGACGATCCCGATCGGCTCCAGGAGCCGGAACTGGTCGTCGAGCCGCATCATCGCGTCGGAGACCTGTTCCAGGACGTCGTTGGTGGGCTCGTCCATGTCACCGGGGATGATCATCGACGCGGCGAGGGCGGGCAGCGGGACCGGGGCGTCGCCGGGGCCCTCCTCACTGGCGGTGAGCAGGTAGAGGTTGCCGAGCACCCCGTCGAGGAACTCGGCCTCGGCCTCGGGGTTCCAGTCGAGCCGGGAGAGGTCGACCTCGCCGCCCTCGTCCATGGCCTCCATCAGCTCGTCCAGGTCCGGGACGGACGCGTCGGCGAGCACGGTCTCCAGGGCGCCGAGCCAGACGGCGAGGATGTCGTGCGGGGAGCCGCCGGTCAGCAGGGCCAGGTCCTCACCGGCCGTGACGGTCCCGGCCTCCTCGTCCACGACCTCGACGAGCCCGGCGTCCACGGCGACCCGCCAGGCCTCGCTCGCGTAGGCGACCGCGTCGTCCCCGGTCAGCCCCAGCACCTCGGCGGCGGGCGCCAGCTGGTCCTCGACGAGCCCGCCCCCGGCGTCGACCCGGGTGTCGGGACCGGCCCAGCGGGCGAGCAGGGCGGCCCGGGAGAGCAACGGCGTGGACAGCGCTTCTCGCGCCAGCTCCGCTTCGTGGTGCAGCCGCACCGGCGGCAGGGGGGAGCTGTCTGACATCGGCTGGTTCTCCTAGGGCGCGTGGTGCCACCGGCCCGCTCGGGGCACTGGGCCACTCAGCCTAGACGGGTATGGACCCATGCCGCCCGGTTCATCTCCCCGCCGGGCGGCGTACATGGCCGAAACCTTGACAAGTGGCGTGACCACGCAGGAGATTGACGCGCGTAGAAATCCGATGGACATATGTTCACTGTATTTTCTACGCGCGTCGCGTCCGCCCCGCGGACCGCGGCCCCGGCTCCACGCACCACCCTCGTTCCACGCTTCACCCAGGTTCCACGCACCACCCTCGTCCCGGCGCTCATGTACGTCCCCGGAGGGATTCCGTTGCCGAGCAAGAAGTCCGCGCGTCTCGCCGCGCTCACCGTCGCCGCCGTCTGTTCCGCGGCCTCCACCGTCGCCCTGTCCGCGCCCGCGCACGCGGACACGGTGGCCGTCCACGACATCCAGGGCACGACCCGGCTGTCGCCGTACGCCGGCCAGGCGGTCACGGGTGTGGCCGGAATCGTCACCGGTGTGCGCACCTACGGTTCGTCCAGAGGTTTCTGGATCCAGGATCCGAACCCGGACGCCGACCCGGCCACCAGTGAGGGCGTCTTCGTCTTCACCAGCTCCACCCCGAAGGTCGCCGTCGGTGACTCCGTCACGGTCTCCGGCACGGTCTCGGAGTTCGTCCCCGGCGGCGCCTCGACCGGCAACCAGACGGTCACGGAGATCACCAAGCCGACGGTGACCGTCGTCTCTGGCGGCAACGCGGTCCCGGCCGCGACCGTCGTGGACGCGAAGTCGGTACCGGCCGCGTACACCCCGGCCGGCGACACCGCCGCGAGCAACTCGATCAACGGCCTCACCCTGCGGCCCGCCGCGTACGCCCTGGACTACTACGAGTCCCTCGAAGGCATGAACGTCCAGGTCGCCGACGCCCGCGTGGTCACCGCCACCGACCCGTACAGCGAGCTGTGGGTCACGGTGAAGCCGCGCGAGAACACCAGCCGCCGCGGTGGCACGCTGTACGGCTCCTACACCTCGCAGAACACCGGCCGGCTCCAGATCCAGTCGCTCGGCGCGACGGCGGACTTCCCCGTCGCGAACGTCGGCGACACCCTCTCCGGCGTCACCGCGGGCCCGCTCGACTACAACCAGTTCGGCGGCTACACCCTCGTCGCGAGCCGGCTCGGCACGCTGAAGAGCGGCGGCCTGGAGCGGGAGACGACGCAGAAGCAGAAGAAGGGCGAGCTGGCGGTCGCGACGTACAACGTCGAGAACCTCGACCCGTCCGACGCCACGTTCGAGGAGCACGCCTCCGCGATCGTGAACAACCTGAAGTCGCCCGACATCGTGTCCCTGGAGGAGATCCAGGACAACAACGGCGCGACCAACGACGGTACGGTCGCCGCGGACGCGACGGTCGTCAAGCTGATCGACGCGATCGTGGCCGCGGGCGGCCCGCGGTACGACTGGCGCTCGATCGACCCGGCGAACAACACCGACGGCGGCGAGCCGGGCGGAAACATCCGCCAGGTGTTCCTGTTCAACCCGGAGCGGGTTTCCTTCACCGACCGCGCGGGCGGCGACGCGACCACCGCCGTCGGCGTCACCAAGGTGCACGGAAAGGCCCGGCTCACCGCCTCCCCCGGCCGCATCGACCCGGCGAACGCGGCCTGGAACGCCAGCCGCAAGCCGCTGGTCGGCGAGTTCGTCTTCCGCGGCCGCACGGTGTTCGTGATCGCCAACCACTTCAACTCCAAGGGCGGCGACCAGGGCCTGACCGCGCAGTACCAGCCGGTGGTGCGCAGCTCGGAGACCCAGCGCCACCAGCAGGCGACGCTGGTCAACGCGTTCGTCAAGGACATCCTCGACACGCAGAAGAACGCGGACGTCGTCGCGCTGGGCGACATCAACGACTTCGAGTTCTCCGGCACCGCGCAGATCCTCGAGGGCGACGGCGAGCTGTGGTCGGCGATCAAGTCGCTGCCGAAGAACGAGCGTTACACCTACGACTACCAGGGCAACCAGCAGGTCCTGGACCAGATCCTGGTGAGCCCGTCGATCCGGCGCGGCTGCGACCTCGCGTACGACAGCGTGCACATCAACTCGGAGTTCCACGACCAGATCAGCGACCACGACCCGCAGGTGCTGCGCTTCGAGCCGTAAGGTCTGCGGCCGCGGTCAGCGGGGCAGGCCGAACACCGTGTCCAGCCAGCCCCGCCAGTCGGCCTCGTTCGCCCCGGCGTCGGCGTCCGGCGCGAAGTCGTGGACGCTGACGCCGACCGGGTAGCCCCAGTGGTTGCGGCCGAAGACACGGACGAGCGCGCTGTCGCCGCGCAGTCCGACGAAGCAGGGGTCGCGGAAGTCCACCACGGCCTCGGGGAACCGTCCCCCGGGGCCGCCGACCCGGACGCGCGCGCCCGCGGTCGTGTCGTCCGCGAGGCCCAGCGCCCGCGCCACGGTGGTGAGGGCGTCGGGCGCCTTGGAGGCGTCGGGCCCGTCGAAGGTGACGAAGGCGACCGGGCGGCCGTCGAAGTGCGTCAGGTACTCCCGCAGCGTGTGCAGGTAGAAGTCGGTGTGCCGGCCCGCCGCGTCGTACTGGTTGTCCCAGTCGTCGACGAAGATGCCGCTGTGCACATAGCGCACCCACGCGCGCCGGCCCTCGTCGCGCGGCTCGACGGTGTAGTCGAGCTGGTTGAGGGTCTGCTCGGCGATACCGTCGACGTTCTCCACCCGGTTGGTGTAGCGGTGGGGCGGATCCCAGACGGTGACCGTGGAGCCGAAGGGGCCCTTGCCGCCCTCGCGCGGCTCGGGCTCCTCCATCGGCCACAGCCAGCCGCCGGTCCCGGCGGTGAAGGCGTCCCACACCTGCTGCGGCGTGGCGTCGACCTCGAACTCGCGGGCGATCTCGAATTCCTTGGACATGGTTGGCTCCTGGTCACTCACTGTCTGGTTCCGGGGTGCGGGGCTGCGGCCGTGTCTCCGAGTGGGGCGGTGGAGGCACCTGGGGCTGCGGCTTGACCGTGGGATGGACCGCCACGACGATCCGGTGGTCGCGGCCGCTCTCGGCGTCGGGCGCGTCGTACTTGCGGATGAGCGCGCCGACGCCCGCCGTCAGCTCCTGGATGAACGCGGCCCGGTCCGCGGCCGAGGCGAAGCGGACCTCGCCGTCCAGCGCGTAGGTGGCCAGTCCCTTGCGGGCCTTCGCGGCACCGGTGATCAGCGAGCCGACATCGCGCACCAGCCGGGCGCCGAGGGCGAGCAGCCAGCGCGCGGACAACTGGTCGCGGAAGCGGTCCGGGTCCGGCTGCACCGGGGCGAGCGCGAGCGGCGAGATCACGTACGAGGCCGCGGTCGCCCGCATCAGCCGCTCGGTCACGTTGCCCTTGCGGCGCTCACCGGCCAGTTCGACCAGGCCGTGCCGCTCCAGCGCCTTGAGGTGGTAGTTCACCTTCTGCCGGGGCAGTCCGACCCGGCCGGCCAGCATCGCCGCCGACGCGGGCCCGGCGGCCAGCTCGGCGAGCAGTCCGGCCCGCACGGGGTCCAGGGAGACGGCGGCTGCCTCGGGGTCCTCGATCACGGTCACGTCCAGCATGCGTCCACCGTCTCACCGAAAACTTTTTTTGTCGAGGCGAGTCAAGTGTTCGGTGAAACGGCGCGGCGCGGCGGGGGCGACCCGGATCAGACCCCGCTCAACGACTCCGGCGACCACACGGCTCGACGGCCCCACGGCTCGACGGGCCCAAGGCCCCAAGGCCCCAAGGCCCCGAAGCCCCGAAAACGAGCGCGCCGGCCACGAGGTTCCTCGACACCCGTGACCGGCGCTCCCGCCTGCCTGCCCTACCTGTTGCTCCCTGCCGCTCCGACCGACCGGTCCTGCCTGCCGCTCCGACCGACCGGTCCTGCCTGCCGCTCCGACCGACCGGTCCTACTGCTTCGCCTTGCGGCGGCCGATCACCCCGGCCGCCACCAGTGCCACGGCCGCCGCCCCCGCGATCACCACCGGCCGCGGGTGCCGGAGGGCGAACCGCACGGGTACGCGCACCGGCGCGGGCGCCGACCGCTCCGCGGTGCGGCCCGTGCGGACCGCGCTGTCCCGCAGGTCGTGACCGGCGCGCAGCGCGTGCTCCTGGACGGTGTGCGCGTGCCCCTGGGCGGTGCGACCGACGCGGGCGGCGACGTCCCGCACGGTGTGCCGCGTACCGCTCCCGTGCCCCTGAGCCGTGCGGCCCGCCCTGGCCTGAGCGGCGTGCGCCGCGCGACCGGCCCGCTCCTGCATCCCGTGCCCGGCCCGCCCGGCCCGTTCGTGCAGGTGATAACCGGCCTGGGAGGCCGTGCTGCGCAGTTGCACGCTCATCGCGCCGGCGCGGTCCATGAGGTCGGCGGCGCGGGTGCGGGTGCGGCCGCGGACGTCCGCCCTGGCCGCCAGCTCCCCGACCGTGGCCCCCAGACGGTGCCGGGTCCGCTCGATCTGCCGACGCAGGTCGGCCGTTGTCCTGTCCGTCATCGGTGTGCCCTTTCCCTGATCTCCGCGACATCGGCCCGTACGCTGCCGAGGGTCTCCTCGGGGGTGGGCGGCGCGGCCCGGCGCAGTTGGCCACGCCCGACCGCGGCCAGCACGCCGGCGATCACGAAGAGCACCGCCGTCACGATGAGCGCCGCCGCCCACAGGGGCAGCACCAGCGCGAGGGCGGCGACGCCCGTACCGGCGAGGGCGAGCAGTCCGGCGTAGGCGAACGCGCCCGAAGCGCCGAGCAGCCCGCCTCCGCGTCCGGCGCGCCGCCCCTTCTCGGTGAACTCGTGCTTGGCCAGGGCCAGTTCCTGCCGTACGAGCCGGGAGAGCTGTTCGGTGGCCTGGGTGACGAGTTCGCCGACACTGTGGTGTCCGTCGCCGTGATGTCCGTCGCCATGGCGTCCGTCGCCGTGCTGCCCGTTGCCGGGCCGTCCGTCGCGGTGGATCGTGCCGCTGTGCCGCCCGTCGCTGTACTGCCCCTGGCTGACGGGCCGGAAGTCCGTGGTCCCGGTCACGGTGTTCCGCCTCCTCTCGGTTCCGGAACACCCGGGTACCCGCGTCGGCCCCCGCCACCCCACGGCGACGTCATCGCAGTATCGCTTATCTGTATACCGTAGAAAAATTAAGTAGAGCTTCACCGTCGGGCGCCCGAGACTGCCCGTATGACGACAGCTCGCACCACGCCCCCGCCTGCCTCCACCGTCCCGTCCCCCGCCCCCGCCCCGGCCTTCGGCCGTGCGCTCTGCGCGATGGTCACGCCGTTCACCGGCACCGGCGCGCTGGACCTCGACGGTGCGCGGCTGCTCGCCGACCATCTGGTGTCGGCGGGCTGCGACGGGCTGGTCCTCTCCGGCACCACGGGCGAGTCGCCGACCACCTCGGACGCCGAGAAGGCGGAGCTGGTGGCCGCGGTGCGGGAGGCGGTGGGCGACCGGGCGTCGATCGTGGCCGGGGTGGGCACCTCCGACACCCGTCACACGCTCGCGCTGGCCCGGGCCGCCGAGAGGGCGGGCGCGGACGGGGTCCTCGTCGTCAGCCCGTACTACAGCAGGCCTCCGCAGGATGCCCTGGAGGCGCACTTCCGGGAGGTCGCGGACGCGTCGGGGCTGCCGGTCATGCTGTACGACATCCCGGGCCGCACGGGCACCCGGATCGAGCCGGACACCATGCTCCGGCTCGCCGAGCACCCCCGGATCGTCGCGGTCAAGGACTGCTCCTACGACTTCCTCGCCGCCCAGAAGGTGCTCTCCCACACCGGGTTGGCTTACTACGCGGGCTGCGAGGAGCACAACCTCGCGCTGTACGCGGTGGGCGGTACCGGCTACGTCAGCACGGTCGCGAACGTCGTGCCGGACCGGCTCCGCCGCGTCCTGGACGCGTTCGACGCGGGCGACACCGCCGGGGCCGCACGGCTCCAGCGGCAGGCGACGGAACTGGTGGAGGCGATGATGGCCGCGGGCCTGCCCGGAACGGTCACCGCCAAGGCGCTCCTCGGCGACCTGGGGCTGCCGGGCGGTCCGGTCCGGGCCCCCCTGCGCCCCGCCGACCGCGGGACGGTCCACAGGCTCCGCGCGATCTACGAACGCCTCGTGACCGGCCCGACGCCCTGAGGCACCGGACGGGGCCGGCCCGAAGCCCAGAGGCAACGGACGGAGCCGGGCGGAAACCCCGAGGCACCCGACGGACCGGGCGGAAGCGCCGGGGCACCCGACGGGACCGGGTGGGCGGGGCGACCCGGGAAGGCGTCCGAAATTCCCTCGGCCGCCCGAACGTGCTCACGTACGGTACGTACATGAGCCGACCGCTGCTCTACCTCGATGTCGACGGTCCCCTCAACCCGTACGCCGCCAAGCCCTCGAAGCGACCGGCGGGTTACACGACCATCAGGGCATCCGTGGGCCGCGAGCGGCCGCTGCGGGTCTGGCTGCACCCCGGGCACGGCGCCGCCCTGCTCCGCCTGCCCTACGAACTGTGCTGGGCGACGACCTGGATGACCGAGGCCAACCGTTGGATCGCCCCCGTGGTGGGTCTGCCCGAGCTTGCGTACGTCGACTTCGGCGAGACGCTCTTCGCCCACCGGGCCGACGGGGTCCCCTGGAAGACGGAGACGATCGTCGCCCACGCGGCGGGCCGCCCCTTCGCCTGGGTGGACGACGAACAGTCCCCCGCCGACACGGCCTACGTCACCGCCCACCACCGGGCCCCGGCGCTCCTGCACCACGTGGACCCCCGGATCGGCCTGCGCGAGCAGGACTTCACGGCGCTCGCGCGATGGGCGGCGGACCTGTCCGCGTGAGGTGACGCGCGGTCGGCGGCCCGGAGACGGTACCGGGCCGCCCCCCCCTGACCGGTAGGCCGACAGGCCCCCGCACAAGCGAGCGCCCTCCCGGGCCGCGCCAGGGCGGGCCGGGAGGGCGCTCGAGGGTGATACGGCGCCGGCGGTGATCAGTTGTGGCTGTGCAGGATCTCGTTCAGGCCGCCCCACACCGCGTTGTTCGGGCGGGCCTCGACCGCGCCGGTGACCGAGTTGCGGCGGAAGAGGATGTTCGAGGCGCCGGAGAGGTCACGGGCCTTGACGATCTGGCCGTCCGGCATGGTGACCCGGGTGCCGGCGGTGACGTACAGGCCGGCCTCGACCACGCACTCGTCGCCGAGGGCGATACCGACGCCCGCCTCGGCACCGATGAGGCAGCGCTCACCGATGGAGATGATCACATTGCCGCCGCCGGACAGCGTGCCCATCGTGGAGGCGCCGCCACCGATGTCCGAGCCGTCGCCGACGATGACGCCCGCGGAGATACGGCCCTCGACCATCGAGGTGCCCAGCGTGCCCGCGTTGAAGTTGACGAAGCCCTCGTGCATGACCGTGGTGCCCTCGGCGAGGTGGGCGCCGAGGCGGACACGGTCGGCGTCGGCGATCCGGACACCCTTCGGAGCGACGTAGTCCGTCATGCGCGGGAACTTGTCGATGGACGTGACCTGGAGGTGCAGACCCTCCGCGCGGGCGTTCAGCCGGACCTTCTCGACGTCGTCCACGGCGACCGGGCCGAGCGAGGTCCAGGCGACGTTGGCGAGGTGGCCGAACATGCCGTCCAGGCTCTGCCCGTGCGGCTTCACGAGCCGGTGGGAGAGCAGGTGCAGACGCAGGTAGACGTCGTGCGCGTCGAGCGGCTTGTCGTCGAGCGAGGCGATGACCGTGCGGACCGCGACCACCTCGACGCCCCGGCGGGCGTCCGGACCGACCGCCTTCGCCGCACCCTCGCCGAGCAGTTCCACGGCCTTCCCGGCGGACAGTCGCTCGGTGCCGGACGGACCGGGCTCGGCGACGAGCGCGGGCGCGGGGAACCAGGTGTCGAGAACAGTGCCGTCGGCGGCGATCGTGGCGAGGCCGGCGGCCGCGGCGCCGGTGGTGCGGGGAACAGTCGTGTCGGTCATGAGGGCAACCTAACCGGCGGGGGCCCGCAGAGGCCAACCCGCACAGCGGTGTCTCAGCGGGCGGGCCGCGCACCCGCACCGAACAGGTGAGTTTCTGTGGGGAACCAACTGTGCCAGCATGGCCGTCGACGACGGGAGGAGGCCCATGGCCCGCAGGACGAGCCTGGAGGATCCCGGCTGCGCCATCGCGCAGGCGCTGGACGTCGTCGGGGACCGGTGGACCCTGCTGATCGTCCGGGACACCGCGCGCGGAGTGCACCGCTTCGACGAGCTCCAGCGCGAACTCGGCCTCTCCCGGAAGGTGTTGACCGAGCGGCTGCGGCTCCTCGTCGACGCGGAGGTGCTCGCGCGGGTGCCGTACCAGGAGCGCCCGGTGCGTCACGAGTACCGCCTCACCCCGCGCGGCCTGGCCCTGCTGCCCGTCCTGGTCGCCCTCCAGGACTGGGGTGACGCCTGGGTCCTGGGCGACGGCGGCACCACGGCCACGGCCGGGCAGGCGTCCGCGGAGGCGCGTCGGGTGCACGCGCTGGCGGGCACCCGGCTGCCCGGGCTCCGGCTGGCCGACGAGAAGGACGCGCCGCGAGATCCGGTCGCCGACGACGTGCCGTACACCGTTCTCTACTGCTTCCCCGGCGCCTACGTCCGGCCGGACGCCTACCCGCCCGGCTGGGCGGACATCCCGGGCGCCCCGGGCTGCACGCTGGAGTCCCGCACCTACCGCGACCGGCTCGCCGGGTTCCGGGCGGCGGGCGCGGCGGTGCACGGGGTGTCCACCCAGCGCCCGGACGAGCAGCGCGCGTTCGCGCGGGAGGAGCGGCTGGGCTTTCCGCTCCTGTCCGACGCCGAGCTGACGTTGATCACCGCGCTGCGGCTGCCGACGTTCCGGGCGGCGGGGACGAGCCGGCTGAAACGGCTGACCCTGATCGTGGACCGGGAGCGGGTCGTACGGCATGTGCAGTATCCGGTGACGGACGTGGCGGGCAGCGTCGAGGAGGCGCTCAGCGTCGTCCGGCGCCTGGGCGGGGACGCCCGCCCGGAGCCGGAGCCGCGGGAATGAGCCGGGTCAGCGCTTCTCGCGCGTACTCCTCGTCGTAGGGCGTGTCCGTCAGCAGCACCTGGAGACAGATCCCGTCCATCAGGGCGACCAGCGCGCGTGCGGTGAGGGGGTCGACGCGCCGGGCGAGGAGGGTGGCCAGGTCCTCGGCCCACTCGGCGGCGACGGGGCGCAGCGCCGGCCGTCGCAGCGCGGCCAGATACAGCTCGTACTCCAGCTCGACGCCGGTCCGCTCGCCGGCCAGCCATTCGCCGAGCAGTCCCGCCAGTTCGGCGGGCAGGTCCGGGCGGGTGTCGGTCAGCCCACCACGTGTCGCGACCGCCTTGGCGAAGCCCTCGTCGGCCTGACGCAGGGCGGCGATCATCAGTTCGTCGAGGGTCGCGAAGTGGTAGGTCGTGGAGCCGAGCGGCACGTCCGCCTCGGCGGCCGCGGAGCGGTGGCTCAGCCCCGCCAGCCCCTTCTCCCCGACGACCCGGATCGCCGCGTCGATGATCCGCTGCCGCCGCTCGGGGTCGTGGCGCCGGGGCATCAGTGCGCACCTCCCAGGTTCAGTACGACCACTCCCCCGACGATCAGCAGGATGCCGACGGCCTTGACGGGCGTCAGGGACTCGTCGAAGAAGGCCGACCCTATGACGGCGATGGCCGCGGTGCCGACCCCGGCCCAGATCGCGTACGCCGTCCCGATGCCGACGGACTTGAGGGTCTGCGCGAGGAGCAGGAAGGAGACGACGTAGCCGGAGGCGGTCAACAGCGAGGGCCAGAGCCTGCTGAAGCCCTCGCTGTACTTCATGGCCGTCGTCGCGGCCACCTCGGCGGCGATGGCGCCGGCGAGCGTCAGGTATCCCATGCGTACAAGCGTACAAGCGTACACAGCGATGCGTACACCCGTACATATCACTGCCCGACGGACCGTCCCGCCCACTGCCGGCCCGCCCGGCCCTCACCCACCACCCCTCGGCCACCCCCCTGCCCCTCCCCCGCTCACCCGCCCGCCACCCTGCGCCGCAAGCGCAAGTCGCGAGTCGCAAGTCGCAAGTCGCAAGTCGCACCAAGTCGCCGCGAAGCAGGAAGCGTTGGCTCCGTGGAGTCGAAAGCGTTACGGAAAGCGCTCGCCCAAACGGATGAACGCGAGCCACAGGTTCCACTACTGTTTCACCGTTCACACACCGGGTCATCGCAGCCGCGGCCGCCGTCAGGGACGCCGCTGGAGGAACAGCGCATGCCAGACAACAAGTCCCGGCCCTCTCAGGAACAGCCCTGGGAGAACGGCTGGGCCCCGGACACCTCCCGGGCACCCGGAACACGGCGCCTCTGGCTGGCCGGTGGTCTCGCCATGGCCACCATCGTGGCGTGCGTGACCGCGATCGCCCTGAACGACAGGCCCGTTGACGACACGTCACAGTCCCGCCAGGGCCGGCCGCTGTCGGGCGGGGAGACGGAGGGCGGCCTGATCTCCTTCGCCACCCCGTCCGCGAGCGGGTCGGCCACCCCGGCGGGGAAGAAGGGCCCGTCCGCTTCCGCCTCCCCGAAGCCCTCCTCCTCCCCCGAGCCGCAGGGCAGTTCGACACCGCGCGCACCGGCCGCCACAGCCTCCGCGTCGCCGACGAAGCAGCCGTCCGTCCCCGCGCCGGCCGCCACCCGGCGCTCGGTCCGCTCGGTCAACTACCCCGACCGCTACTGGCATGTGAGCGGCGGTCTGGTGAAACTCGACGCGGTCGGCGGCTCGGAGTCCCGCGCGGACTCCACCTTCACCGTGGTGAAGGGCCTGGCCGACAGCTCCTGCACCAGCTTCGTCACGGCGGACGGCACGTATCTGCGCCACCGCGACTTCGTCCTGCGCGCCGAGCGCGACGACGGCTCGGCCCTGTTCGAGCAGGACGCCACCTTCTGTGCCGTCCCCTCTTCCTCCTCCGGCGCGGTCATGCTGGAGTCGGTGAACTACCCCGGCCGGTTCCTGCGCCACAAGAACTTCGTACTGCGCCTGGACACGTACGGCTACGGCTCCGGCCACCGCGAGGACTTCTCGTTCCACCTGGTGGACGCTCTGGCCTGAGCCCGCCCCGGCCTGCACGAGCCCTTACGGGCTCGTACCAGCCCGTACGAAAGCGGCGGCACCCGGTGGGTGCCGCCGCTTTCGTGTGCGTGCTTCTCAGACGTTGAACCCGAGCGCGCGCAGCTGCTCGCGGCCGTCGTCCGTGATCTTGTCCGGGCCCCACGGCGGCATCCAGACCCAGTTGATGCGCAGTTCGTTGACCAGGCCGTCCGTGGCGGACTTCGCCTGGTCCTCGATCACGTCCGTCAGCGGACAGGCCGCCGAGGTCAGGGTCATGTCGATCGTCGCGATGTTCGCGTCGTCGATGTGGATGCCGTAGATCAGCCCGAGGTTCACGACGTCGATGCCCAGTTCGGGGTCGACGACGTCGTACAGCGCCTCGCGGACCTCCTCCTCGGAGGCCGGCTTCATCTCAACGGTCTCGGTCATGCCGTCTTCCTTTCGGCGTCGGCTCCGCCCAGGGCCTGGGCCGTCGCGTCCTTCCACGCCATCCAGCTGAGGAGGGCGCACTTGACCCGGGCCGGGTACTTGGAGACACCGGCGAACGCGATCGCGTCCTCCAGCACCTCCTCCATCGCGTCGTCGGGCTCGATCCGGCCCTTGGACTGCATCAGCTCCAGGAAGGTCTCCTGGATCTTCTGCGCCTCGGCCAGGTCCTTGCCGACCAGGAGGTCGTTCAGGACGGACGCGCTCGCCTGGCTGATGGAGCAGCCCTGGCCCTCGTAGCTGACGTCCTCGATCTTCGTGCCGTCGTACTTCACACGAAGGGTGATCTCGTCACCGCAGGTCGGGTTCACATGGTGCACCTCGGCGTCGCCGTCGCGCAGACCACGCCCGTGCGGGTGCTTGTAGTGATCCAGGATGACTTCCTGGTACATGGAGTCCAGCTTCACGGTCTCAGCTCACGCCCCTCAGCCGAAGAAGTTCCGTACGTGCTCCAGACCGTCGACCAGAGCGTCGATCTCGGCCGGGGTGGAGTACAGGTAGAACGACGCTCGCGTGGTCGCGGGAATTCCGTAGCGCAGGCAGACGGGCCTCGCGCAGTGGTGACCCACCCGGACCGCGATGCCCTGCTCGTCCAGCACCTGGCCCACGTCGTGCGGGTGGATGTCGCCGAGCGTGAAGGAGATCGCCGCGCCCCGGTCCTCGGCCGTCGCCGGGCCGATGATCCGCAGGTCGGGGACCTCGGTCAGCCGCCGCACCGCGTACTCGGTGATCGCGTGCTCATGGGCGAGGATCTTGTCCATGCCGATCGCCGACAGGTAGTCGATGGCCGCGCCCAGACCGACCGCCTGCGCGATCGGCGGGGTGCCCGCCTCGAACTTGTGCGGCGCAGGAGCGTAGGTCGACGAGTGCATCGACACCGTCTCGATCATCTCGCCGCCGCCGAGGAACGGGGGCAGGTCCTCGAGCAGCTCCTGGCGGCCCCAGAGGACGCCGATGCCGGTCGGGCCGCACATCTTGTGGCCGGTGAAGGCCACGAAGTCGGCCTGGAGGGCCTGCACGTCCAGCGGCATGTGCGGCGCGGCCTGCGAGGCGTCGATCAGGACCAGGGCCCCGACCTCCTGCGCACGCCGCACTATCGCCTCGACCGGGTTCACGGTGCCGAGGATGTTCGACACCAGCACGAAGGAGACGATCTTCGTCTTCTCCGTGATGATCTCTTCGATGTTGGAGAGGTCGAGCCGGCCGTCGTCGGTCAGGCCGAACCACTTCAGCTTCGCGCCGGTGCGCTGCGAGAGCAGCTGCCACGGCACGATGTTGGAGTGGTGCTCCATCTCGGTGATGACGATCTCGGTCTCGGCGTCCACCCGGTAGGGCTCGTCGGCCCAGCCGAGCATGTTGGCGACGAGGTTGAGCGATTCGGAGGCGTTCTTGGTGAAGATCACCTCGTCGCGGCTCGGCGCGTTGATGAACGCGGCGACCTTGTCACGCGCGCCCTCGTACAGCGCCGTGGCCTCCTCGGCGAGCACATGCACACCGCGGTGGACGTTGGCGTTGTAGCGCTCGTAGTACTCACTGAGGGCGTCCAGTACCTGGCGCGGCTTCTGCGAGGTCGCCGCGTTGTCCAGGTACACGAGCTTCCGGCCGTCGTGGACCTGTCGGTCCAGGATCGGGAAGTCCTTGCGGATCGCCTCGGTGTCGAGGAGGCCCGGCAGCTGCGTCACGCGGATACGCCACCCTTCGTGTATGCCTCGTAGCCCTCGTTCTCCAGCTTGTCGGCGAGCTCGGCGCCGCCGGACTCGACGATGCGGCCGGCCGAGAAGACGTGGACGAAGTCGGGCTTGATGTAGCGCAGGATGCGCGTGTAGTGCGTGATCAGCAGGGTGCCGACCTCGCCGGTCTCGCGGACGCGGTTGACGCCCTCGGAGACGATGCGCAGGGCGTCGACGTCCAGACCGGAGTCCGTCTCGTCGAGGATCGCGACCTTCGGCCGGAGCAGCTCCAGCTGGAGGATCTCGTGGCGCTTCTTCTCACCGCCGGAGAAGCCCTCGTTGACGTTGCGCTCGGCGAAGGAGGTGTCCATGTTGAGGCGCTCCATGGCCTCCTTGACCTCCTTCACCCAGGTGCGCAGCTTGGGGGCCTCGCCGCGGATGGCGGTGGCGGAGGTGCGCAGGAAGTTCGACACGGAGACGCCGGGGACCTCGACCGGGTACTGCATGGCGAGGAAGAGGCCCGCGCGAGCACGCTCGTCGACGGACATCTCCAGGACGTCCTCGCCGTCGAGCAGCACGGTGCCGCCGGTGATCGTGTACTTGGGGTGGCCCGCGAGCGAGTAGGCGAGGGTCGACTTGCCGGAGCCGTTCGGGCCCATGATGGCGTGCGTCTCGCCCTGCTTCACGGTGAGGTCGACGCCCTTGAGGATCTCCTTCGTGGCGTTGTCGGCCTCGACGGTGACGTGCAGGTCTCGGATTTCAAGCGTTGCCATGGGTGCCTCAGGACTCCTGGGTGAGGGAGACGAGCACGTCGTCCCCTTCGATCTTTACGGGGTATACGGGGACGGGGCGCGTCGCGGGAAGGCCGGACGGCTTGCCGGTACGGAGGTCGAAGCTGGAGCCGTGCAGCCAGCACTCGATCTGACAGTCCTCCACCTCGCCCTCGGAGAGCGAGACGTTCGCGTGGGAGCAGATGTCGTGGATCGCGAACACCTCCCCCTCGGTCTGTACGACCGAGACCGGCGTGCCGTCGAGTTCCACCCGTTTGGGGGTGTCCTCCTCCAGCTCGCTCAGTCCGCAGGCGCGTACGAAGGCCGTCATCAGACCGTGGCCTCCAGCTCGGTCTCGATCTTGGCGAGCAGCCGCTCCTCGATGTCGTCGACACCGATCTGCTGGACCAGTTCGGCGAAGAAGCCGCGGACCACCAGGCGACGGGCCTCGTCGGCGGGGATGCCGCGGGCCATCAGGTAGAAGAGCTGCTCGTCGTCGAAGCGACCGGTGGCGGAGGCGTGTCCGGCGCCGACGATCTCGCCGGTCTCGATCTCCAGGTTCGGCACCGAGTCGACCCGCGCGCCGTCCGTGAGGACGAGGTTGCGGTTCATCTCGTAGGTGTCCGTGCCCTCGGCCTTGGCCTCGATGAGCACGTCACCGATCCACACCGCGTGGGCGCCCTCACCCTGGAGCGCGCCCTTGTAGGCGACGTTCGACTTGCAGTGCGGCGTGTTGTGGTCGACGAGGAGGCGGTGCTCCTGGTGCTGACCGGCGTCGGTGAAGTACAGGCCGAACAGCTCGGCCTCGCCGCCGGGGCCGGCGTAGGCGACGCGCGGGTGCAGGCGCACGAGGTCGCCGCCGAAGGTGACGACGAACGACTTGAGGGTGGCGTCGCGGCCGATCAGCGCGTTGTGCTGGGCGACGTGCACGGCCTTGTCGTCCCAGTCCTGGACGGAGACGACGGTCAGCTTCGCGCCGTCCCCGAGGACGTAGTCGACGTTGGCGGCGAGCACGGCGTCACCGGTGTGGTCGATGACGACGACGGCCTCGGCGAAGGCTCCCAGCTCGATGACCTGGTGGCCGTAGGAGACCCCGCCCTCGCCGTGCACCGCGATGCGGATCGGCTCGGTGAGCACCGCGTCCTTGGGGACGGTGATCACGCCGGCCTTGTCGAACGCGGAGTACGCCTGGGCGGCGACCCGGTCCACCGGGGTGCCCGCCCTGCCGAGGCGCGGGTCGTCGCGGTCCACGAGTTCGACGGTGACGCCCTCGGGCGCCTCGACGGCGACCTTCACGCCCGCGCCGTCGGCGACGGCGGTGCCGTCGTGCAGCCCGCGCAGCCGCTCCAGCGGCGTGAACCGCCACTCCTCCTCGCGACCGTGCGGGACGGGGAAGTCCGCCACGTCGAAGGAGGGGGGCGCGCTCATGCGCGTGGCGACGGTCGACTCGGCGGCCACCGCGATCTGGCCCGCGGTGGTGGAGCCCACGGGGATGTTCTGAGCCTCAGCCATGGCTGTCGGTCTGCTCGCTTTCTTACGTGAGTGGCTTGACGGGGAACGGCGGTCGCTTAACCGACCGCGCCCTCCATCTGGAGCTCGATCAGCCGGTTGAGTTCGAGGGCGTACTCCATGGGCAGCTCCTTCGCGATGGGCTCGACGAAGCCGCGCACGATCATCGCCATCGCCTCGAACTCGCTCAGACCACGGCTCATCAGGTAGAAGAGCTGGTCCTCGGAGACCTTGGAGACGGTCGCCTCGTGGCCCATGGACACGTCGTCCTCGCGGACGTCCACGTAGGGGTACGTGTCGGAGCGGGAGATGGTGTCGACGAGCAGCGCGTCGCACAGCACGTTGGACTTGGAGCCGTGGGCGCCCTCGCCGATCTCGACGAGACCGCGGTAGGACGTCCGGCCGCCACCGCGCGCGACGGACTTCGACACGATGTTGGACGAGGTGTTCGGCGCCATGTGGACCATCTTGGAGCCGGCGTCCTGGTGCTGGCCCTCGCCCGCGAAGGCGATGGAGAGGGTCTCGCCCTTGGCGTGCTCGCCCATGAGGTAGACGGCCGGGTACTTCATCGTCACCTTGGAGCCGATGTTGCCGTCGATCCACTCCATGGTCGCGCCCTCGTACGCCACGGCGCGCTTGGTGACCAGGTTGTAGACGTTGTTCGACCAGTTCTGGATGGTCGTGTAACGGCAGCGGGCGTTCTTCTTGACGATGATCTCGACCACGGCGCTGTGCAGCGAGTCCGACTTGTAGATCGGCGCCGTGCAGCCCTCGACGTAGTGCACGTAGGCGCCCTCGTCGACGATGATCAGGGTCCGCTCGAACTGGCCCATGTTCTCCGTGTTGATACGGAAGTAGGCCTGGAGCGGGATCTCCACGTGCACGCCCTTCGGCACGTAGATGAAGGAGCCGCCGGACCACACCGCGGTGTTCAGCGACGCGAACTTGTTGTCACCGACCGGGATGACCGTGCCGAAGTACTCCTTGAAGAGCTCCGGGTGCTCCTTCAGCGCGGTGTCGGTGTCGAGGAAGATGACGCCCTGCTCCTCCAGGTCCTCACGGATCTGGTGGTAGACGACCTCGGACTCGTACTGGGCCGCGACACCGGCGACGAGGCGCTGCTTCTCCGCCTCGGGGATGCCGAGCTTGTCGTACGTGTTCTTGATGTCCTCGGGCAGGTCCTCCCAGGACTCCGCCTGCTTCTCCGTGGAGCGCACGAAGTACTTGATGTTGTCGAAGTCGATGCCCGAGAGGTCCGAGCCCCAGTTGGGCATGGGCTTCTTGTCGAAGAGCCGCAGGCCCTTCAGACGGAGCTTCGTCATCCACTCCGGCTCGGACTTCTTCGCGGAGATGTCCTTGACGACATCCTCGTTGATGCCGCGCTTGGCGGAGGCACCGGCCACGTCCGAGTCGGCCCAGCCATATTCGTAGTTGCCCAGACCCTCGAGTTCGGGGTGGGCAGTCTCCTCGATGGGGAGCGTCATGCGGGGTTCCTCCCGGCGGTGCTTGCGGATGCGTTCTGGGTGGCTGTGGAAACTCTGGGGATGAACGTCGTGCAGACGCCGTCGCCGTGCGCGATGGTCGCCAGTCGCTGGACATGGGTCCCGAGCAGCTGGGAGAAGATCTCCGTCTCCGCCTCGCAGAGCTGCGGGAACTTCTCGGCGACATGGGCGACGGGGCAGTGGTGCTGGCACAGCTGCTCGCCGACCGGTGCGCTGCGCGCCGTAGCAGCGTACCCGTCCGCACTCAGGGCCTTGGCCAGGGCTTCGGTGCGCTCTTCCGGGGCGGCGGCCTCGATGGCCTGGCGGTACCCGGCGGCCTGTTCGGCGATGCGCGCGCGGGCGAAGGCGACGACGGCCTCGTCCCCGCCGAAGCGCTCCTGGATCCAGCGCAGGGCGTCGGCGGCGAGCTTGTCGTAGGACTGGTCGAAGGCGTCACGGCCGCAGTCGGTGAGGGCGAAGGCCTTGGCCGGGCGCCCACGGGTCCGCGCTCCGTACACCCGCTGCTCGCGGGCCGCCACGATGTCGTCGGCGACCAGGGCGTCCAGATGGCGGCGTACGGCGGCCTGGGTGAGGCCCAGCCGGCCGGCCAGCTCGGCGACGGTCGACGGTCCGTGGTCCAGGATGGACCGCGCGACCCGGTTGCGCGTCGAGCGCTCACCGGTCGCGATCTCCTCCTGGGGGGTCCCCGTGGGGGTCTCCCGAACCTCGCCGACGTTTTTCACAACGCCATTGTTGCGTAATTCCTCAGGGGCAGGCAAGCCGCGTCCGGATCACCGGGCGGTGCCCTGCGTCACTTAGGCATACCTAATCTGACCTGCGGAAACGATCTTTGATCGATCGGCCGACGTCAGCGGTGCGATAAAACCACTGGCCTGCCGAGCCCCCTTCCAGGACACTGCCGGACCATGTCCACACCCCCTCCCACCGGCCCACTTGTCACCCGCGACACCCTCGCGGGGGAGCTTCGCGCCCTGGGTGTCGAACCCGGAGAAATCCTCCTCGTGCACTCCTCGCTCAGTTCTCTCGGCTGGGTGTGCGGAGGCGCCGTGGCGGTCGTGCGGGGACTGCTCGACGCGATCGGCCCGGACGGCACCCTCGTGGTCCCCACCCAGTCGGGCGACCTGTCCGACCCGGCCCTGTGGAGCAGACCGCCGGTCCCCGCGCAGTGGTGGGAGCGGATCCGGGCGAACATGCCCGCCTACGACCCGCTCGTCACCCCCTCCCGCGGCGTCGGCGTGATCCCGGAGACGGTCCGCACCTGGCCCGGCGCCCTGCGCAGCGCCCATCCGCACACCTCGTTCGCGGCGCTCGGGGCGCGGGCGGCTGAGCTGGTCGACGGCCACGCCCCCGACTGCCGGCTCGGCGAGCGCAGCCCGCTGGCGCGGCTGGAGCGGGCGGGCGCGCGGGTCCTGCTCCTGGGCACCGGATACCTCACCTGCACCAGCTTCCACCTGGCCGAGTACCGGATCCCGGCCCCGCTCGTCGAGGTGGGCCGGCCGGGACCCGGCGGGACATGGGAGGTCATGACCGAGGTGTCGATCGACTCCGACCGCTTCGACGAGCTGGGCCATGACTTCGAACGCGACCGGGACGTCGTACGGGGCACGGTCGGGGCGGCGGACGTACGGCTGTTTCCGGTCGCGGACGCCGTGGCCTACGCACAGCGGTGGCTGCCCCTGCACCGGTCCCGCGAGGACGAATGCTGAATCCGCCCGCCCCGCGCCGGCCCCCGCCGCCGTCGCGTCCGGCCGGTTCCCGTACCCCCCGGTCGGAGCACCCGCCCGCGAACCTAGACTCTTGAGCCATGCGAAGTGAGCCTGTCGTCCGGGTCGAGGCCCTGGTGAAGCGGTACGGGACCAGGACCGCGGTGAACGGCCTCGACCTGACGGCCCGGGCGGGCGTCACCGCCGTCCTCGGACCCAACGGCGCCGGCAAGACGACCACCGTCGAGACCTGCGAGGGATACCGCAGGCCGGACGCCGGCCTCGTGCGGGTCCTCGGCCTCGACCCGCAGAGACAGGCCGCCGACCTCCGCCCCCGGATCGGTGTGATGCTCCAGTCGGGGGGCGTGTACTCCGGGGCCCGGGCCGACGAGATGCTCCGGCACGTGGCCGGGCTGCACGCCCACCCGCTGGACGTCGACGCCCTCGTCGAACGCCTCGGCCTCGGGTCCTGCGGGCGGACGACGTACCGCCGCCTCTCCGGCGGCCAGCAGCAGCGGCTCGCCCTGGCGATGGCCGTCGTCGGCCGCCCGGAGCTGGTGTTCCTGGACGAGCCGACGGCGGGCCTGGACCCGCAGGCCCGCCGCGCCACCTGGGACCTCGTCCGGGACCTGCGCGCGGACGGTGTCTCCGTCATCCTGACCACCCACTACATGGACGAGGCCGAGCAGCTCGCCGACGACGTCGCGATCATCGACGCGGGCCGGGTCGTCGCCCAGGGCTCACCCGAGGAGCTGTGCCGCGGCGGCGCCGAGAACACCCTGCGGTTCACCGGCCGCCCCGGCCTCGACGTGACCTCCCTGCTCAAGGCCCTGCCCGCGGACAGCTCGGCCGCCGAGCTGGCGGCCGGCTCCTACCGCGTGACGGGCAAGGTCGACCCCCAGCTGCTGGCGACGGTCACCTCCTGGTGCGCGCAGCACGGGGTGATGCCGGACCGGATCTCGGTCGAACGGCACACCCTGGAGGACGTCTTCCTGGAACTGACCGGCAAGGAGCTGCGCTGATGACCGCCACGGGTACCTACACGCCCCGGCCCGGCGCGGCGCCGCTGCCCCGCATGATCGGGTCGCAGGCCGCGCTGGAGACGAAGATGCTCCTGCGCAACGGTGAGCAGCTGCTGCTCACCGTCGTGATCCCCACCCTGCTGCTGGTGCTGTTCAGCACCGTGGACATCGTCGACACCGGCGCGGGCGAGGCGGTGGACTTCCTCACACCCGGCATCCTCGCGCTCGCCGTGGTGTCGACGGCCTTCACCGGCCAGGCCATCGCGACCGGCTTCGAGCGCCGTTACGGGGTGCTGAAGCGGCTCGCCTCCTCGCCGCTGCCCCGCTGGGGTCTGATGACCGCGAAGACGCTGTCGGTCCTGGTCACGGAGATCCTCCAGGTGATCCTGCTGACGGCGATCGCCTTCGCGCTCGGCTGGAATCCGCACGGCGGTCCGGCGGCCGTCGTGTTGCTGCTGGTCCTGGGCACGGCCGCCTTCTCGGGCCTCGGCCTGCTGATGGCGGGCACCCTGAAGGCGGAGGCGACGCTGGCCGCGGCCAACCTGGTCTTCCTGCTGCTGCTGGTGGGCGGCGGGGTGATCGTCCCGCTCGACAAGTTCCCGGCCGGGGCCCAGGACGTGCTCGCCCTGCTGCCCGTCTCGGCGCTCTCGGACGGCCTGCGGGACGTGCTCCAGGACGGCGCCGGCATGCCCTGGGGCGACCTGGGGATCCTGGCCGTGTGGGCGGTCGTGGGACTCACGGCGGCCGGCCGGTTCTTCCGCTGGGAGTAGCCGGACGCGGGACCCCGGGGGACCCTCGTGAAAGCGTGCACAAGCGGGCGCCTACGATGGGACACGTGCCAAACGTGACCCGTGCCGACGCCGTAGCCGCCGTGCGCAACCCGCTCGCCTTCATCGCCGAACGCTGGACCCCCACCCACCGGACCGTTCGGCGGGCGGCGCTGTATTCGCTCGTGATGTCGGTGGTCATCGTGGTCACCGGCGGTGCCGTGCGGCTCACCGGCTCCGGTCTGGGCTGCCCGACCTGGCCCAAGTGCACCGACGACTCGCTCACCACGACCGGCGCGATGGGCTTCCACGGCGCCATCGAGTTCGGCAACCGCATGCTGACGTACGTGCTGTGCGCGGCCGTCGGCTGGGCGATCATCGCCGCGCGCTCCGAGAAGCCCTACCGGCGGAGCCTGACCCGGCTGGGCTGGGCGCAGTTCTGGCTGGTGATGAGCAACGCCGTGCTCGGCGGGATCGTGGTGCTCGTCGGTCTCAACCCCTACACGGTCGCGGCGCACTTCCTGGCCGCCTCGGCGCTGATCGCGGTCGCCGCGGTGATGTGGCAGCGCGGCCGGGAGGGCGACGGGGAGCCCCGGCCGCTGGTCGGCAGGCCGGTGCAGCAGCTGGTGTGGTTCCTGGTGGTCGCCGCGACGCTGCTGATCGCCGTCGGCACGGTGGTGACCGGCGCGGGCCCGCACGCCGGTGACTCCAGCGAGGTCGAGCGGATGCCGCTGGACTGGGAGACGGTCGCCAAGCTGCACGCCGTGCTCGCCTGGATCGTGGTCACGCTGACCTTCGCCCTGTGGTTCATCCTCAAGGCGGTGGACGCGCCGAAGGACCCGCTGGACCGTACCCGGGACCTGTTCCTGGTGCTGCTCGGACAGGGTGTCATCGGCTACGTCCAGTACTTCACCGACCTCCCCGAGGCCCTGGTCGGGCTGCACATGCTCGGCTCCTGCCTGGTGTGGATCGCGGTGCTGCGCGTGCTGCTGGCGCTGCGCGAGCGCCCCGGGACGGCGATCGACCTGCCGGCCCCGGCCGCCGAGGCGACGGTCGGCACGCGCGGGTGAGTCACCCGCGGCTCGGCGCGCGTGAGTGACCCGCGGCTCGGCGCGCGTGGGTGACCCGCGGCTCGGCGCGCGTGGGTGGCCCGTGGCTCGGCGCGCGTGGGTGACCCGTGGCTCAGGTGTACGAACTGACCAGGCCGTCGATCGCGGGCCCGAGGTAGTCCCGGGTCAGCTCGGCCCGGCGGTCCGGCCACCCCTCGTCGGCCGGCCCCTCCCCCTGGTCGTAGCGGCGGCGCGCGATGTCCGCCACGACCTCCGGCGGCGCCCCCAGCGCGGACAGTTCGTCGAGGGCCCGGCGCTTGGAGATCAGCCGGCCGTCCCGCACGGTCACGGTCGCCCGCGCGAAGGTCAGCAGCCCCAGGTCGACCCAGACGGTCCGCCGCCACAGGTGGGCCTCGTCGACGGCGGGCCGCCAGAAGTCCCGCTGGTCGCGGACGACGAAGTCGCCGAGCGCGCGGTCCGGCACGGGCGGCAGGAGCGCGCCGGGCGGCTCGCCGTACAGCACCCGGCCGAAGTCGTGCAGTTCCCGCCGGGTGACCGGGGTGACCGTACGCCGGAACAGCTGGCTGTGCGCCCAGGTGAGGTGGCGCCGTTCCGGGTCGGCCGTCCGGTCGGGGGTCAGGTAGGTGCAGTGCAGCAGCGGGGCGAGCGGCTCGTTCCGCAGCCGGGCGTGCAGCCGGGCCAGGTCCCAGACCGTGCGCGCTGTGACGGGCCCCGCCAGGACCGCGATGAGGTCGAGGTCGCTGCGGCCCTCCTGGTAGTCGCCCCCGGCGAGCGAGCCGTGGGCCCACACGGCGACCGGGTCCAGGTCCCGGAGTCCGTCGAGGAACCGGTCCACCAAGGCATCCGTACGGCTGGTCATGCGCCCAGTCTGTCCACCTCAGCCGAGCCCGTACACCCGGCGCGCGTTGCCCGCCGCGATCAGTCCCGCCACCCGCTGCGCGTCCCCCGGCGACCACGCGCCCTCCACGACCCAGCTGCCGAGCACCCGCGCCAGGGCCTCGCGGAACAGCCGTGCCCCGACCACGTGCAGCTCGGGCAGTCCGCCGGCGCCGCTGGAGAAGAGGATCTTGCCGAAGGGGGCCAGCTCCAGGATCTCCGCGAGGATCGTCGCGGCGCGCGCACCGGTCCGCACCAGCGCGGCGCCGGAGTCGGCGTACACATGAGGGAAGACCCCCGCGAGGTGGGCGGCGTGCCGGTGGTAGGGGTAGCCGTGCAGCAGGACGAGATCGGTGCCGAGGCCCGCCGTGGCCCGTACGAAGTCGGTCAGGAGCACCGGATCGGTGCGGTCGACGCGCGCGCCCGGCTCACCGAGCCCCGCGTGGAGCTGGAGCGGCAGTCCCGAGGCGACCGCGATCCACAGCAGGTGCCGCAGCAGCACCGGGTCGCTCAGCTCGCCGCCGACCCTGCGGCCCGCCAGCCAGCGGCCCGCCGCGCCCCGTACCTCCCCCGGCCCGGGCGGCTCGGGCGCGAGGGCGAGACCGTGCCGGACGCCCGCTACGGAGGCGAAGGCCACGGCGTTCGCGGCGGCCCCGTGCACCGACTCGGCGAGGTTGGCGAGGAAGGACTCCACGGTGCCGGAGGTGTCGGCGACCTGTTCGGCGAGAGGTTCGAGGCGCACGATCTCCCGTGCCTCGGCGGCGCCGGCGGAGGCGAGCTCGCCCGGTCCCGTGAGGTCGCCGGGCAGGCCCGTGTCGACCAGGTAGGTCGTGATGCCGCTGCCGCGCAGCAGCCGGCGGCCCGCTTCCAGTACGCCGAGTTCACGACGGCGGGCGAGATAGCGGGCGGGCGGCGCGTGCGGTTCCAGACCGAGGAGCGGGGGGCACCAGCGGCGCACCGCGAACCCGGTCTGGGTGTCGAACAGGGTCGTGCCGGGGGCCGGCGGCCCCTCGGTGCGGGCCAACTGGGCCTCGAAGGTGCCGAGACCCAGCTCCGTTCTCAGGACGCCGTGGCAGTACTGGTCCACCAAGGACGGCGTTTCGATCATCCGGACTCCCCGGGGGACGGACCACGTAGTTCCTACGGGTCCTAACGGGTGACCGGGGTGTCAGGTTGTTGCTGCTCAGCCGTTCTTCGGTCCGCCGATCTGGATCCCGGCCATCCGCGTCCACTCGTACGGCCCCGTCTTCACCTTCGCCGCGAACTCTCCGTCGAAGGTCTCGTGGACGGTGATGCCGGCCTTGCCCACGGCCAGCTCGGCGACGGCGACCGTGGGGGCCACCAGGTCGCCCCAGCCGCCGTCCTCGCCGACCAGGACGATACGGGCGCCGCGCTCGCCGATGTAGGCGATCTGGCCCTCTGCCCCGCCGTGCTCCTTGGCGAAGGCGCTGATCCGCTTGGCGAGCCGGCCCGCCTTGCGCTCGGCCTTGGCGGCCTGCTTGGCGTCGGCGGTCTCGTCAGCCTGCTTGGTGTCTGCCATGGCCAGGATGCTACCGACGGGTAGATCGAACGGCGACGGCCGGGGTGCGTGGTGTTGACCACGCACCCCGGCCGTCCGGGACCCGGGAGCCGGGTGAGGAGCAGGGGCTCAGCGCAGGAAGGGGTCCACCGCGACCGCCACGAACAGCAGCGACACATAGGTGATGGACCAGTGGAACAGCCGCATCTCCTTCAGCTTCCCGCCCGTCGCCTCCGCCTTCGCACGGTTCTGGAGGGCGTGCGCCTCCCACAGCCACCAGCCGCCGGCCACCAGCGCGACCGAGGTGTAGAACCACCCGGTGTAGCCCAGCGGGGTCAGCAGCAGCGAGACGGCGACCATCACCCAGCTGTAGAGGACGATCTGCTTGGCCACGGTCTTGTTGGAGGCGACGACCGGCAGCATCGGCACGCCCACGCGCGCGTAGTCGTCCTTGACCTTCATGGACAGCGGCCAGTAGTGCGGGGGCGTCCAGAAGAACATGACGAGGAAGAGGACGACCGGCGCCCAGGACACCGAGTTCGTCACGGCCGACCAGCCGATCAGCACCGGCATGCAGCCGGCGATGCCGCCCCACACGATGTTCTGCGAGGTACGGCGCTTGAGGATCATCGTATAGACGACGACGTAGAACAGGAGCGCGCCGAGGGCGAGCCAGGCCGACAGCCAGTTGACCGTCAGACCGAACAGAAGTGTGGAGACCACCGCGAGAGTGATGCCGAAGGCGAGACATTCACGCGGGCTGACCATTCCGGTGACCAGCGGGCGCTGCGAGGTGCGGTCCATCAGCGCGTCGATGTCGCGGTCGATGTACATGTTCAGCGCGTTGGCGCCGCCCGCGGAGAGATAACCGCCGAGGCAGGTCAGGACCACCAGACCGAGGTCCGGAACGCCCTGCTGCGCCAGGAACATCACCGGGACGGTGGTGATCAGCAGCAGTTCGATGATCCGCGGCTTGGTCAGCGCCACGAACGCCTTGACCCGGGCCCCGAACGGCCGCCGGCTCGGGCTCTGGCTCGTCCCGATAAGCCCCGCTGGACGGGATTCAACGGCCGTCACGCACACCCCTGACAGAGACTCCCAGCAAGCCTCCCCATGTGAATGCGGGGTAAAGGCTCGCGCGTACCACGCCACTGTAGACGTTGCCCAGACCCCGACATTCGCGGGGGTGGGGTCGTGTTGGACAGCACCTGCGGAAGAGCCGGAGGCCACTCGGTTGAGCACTCGTACGAGCGGCTCCGTATTCACTTGCCGAACAGGGAACACACCGGTCGGGAGGCGGATCCCCACGTCTCCCGGCAGTCTGGAATGACTCGAAAAAATGCGCGTTCTCACGGGGGTAGGCTCGACAACGGCCGGTGGGCGCCGCGTGCACCGGCATTCGACATGCGTGACATGTGGAGAGGAGCCCTGACCCAGGGTGAGCACCAAGCCGACCACCACAGACCTCGAGTGGACCGAGTTGGACCAGCGGGCGGTGGACACCGCTCGCGTCCTGGCCGCCGACGCCGTACAGAAGGTCGGCAACGGCCATCCCGGTACGGCGATGAGCCTGGCGCCTGCCGCGTACACCCTCTTCCAGAAGGTGATGCGGCACGACCCGGCGGACGCCGACTGGGTCGGCCGCGACCGCTTCGTGCTGTCCGCGGGCCACTCGTCCCTGACGCTCTACACCCAGCTGTACCTGGCCGGCTTCGGCCTGGAGCTGGACGACCTGAAGGCGTTCCGCACCTGGGGTTCGAAGACCCCGGGTCACCCGGAGTACGGCCACACCACGGGCGTCGAGACGACGACCGGCCCGCTGGGCCAGGGCGTCGCGAACGCCGTGGGCATGGCGATGGCCGCCCGCTACGAGCGCGGTCTGTTCGACCCGGAGACCCCGGTCGGCGAGTCGCCGTTCGACCACTTCGTCTACGCGATCGCCGGTGACGGCTGCCTCCAGGAGGGCATCTCCGCCGAGGCGTCCTCGATGGCCGGTCACCAGAAGCTCGGCAACCTGATCCTGCTGTGGGACGACAACCACATCTCGATCGAGGGCGACACCGAGACGGCCGTGTCCGAGGACACCGTCAAGCGCTACGAGGCGTACGGCTGGCACGTGCAGCGGGTCGCCCCCAAGCCGGACGGCGACCTGGACCCGCACGCCCTCTACGACGCCATCGAGGCCGCGAAGCAGGTGACGGACAAGCCGTCCTTCATCGCGATGCGCTCGATCATCGCCTGGCCCGCGCCGAACGCGCAGAACACCGAGGCCGCCCACGGCTCGGCGCTCGGCGACGACGAGGTCGCGGCCACCAAGCGTGTCCTCGGCTTCGACCCGGAGAAGTCCTTCGACGTCGCCGACGAGGTCATCGCCCACACCCGGGGCGCCCTCGAGCGCGGCCAGGCCGCCCGTGCCGTGTGGGAGAAGTCCTTCCAGCAGTGGCGGGACAACAACCCCGACCGCGCCGCCGAGTTCGAGCGCGTCGCCGCGGGCGAGCTGCCCACCGGCTGGGAGGAGAAGCTCCCGGTCTTCGAGCCCGGCAAGGGTGTCGCCACCCGTGCCGCGTCCGGCAAGGTGCTCCAGGCGCTCGGCGCCGTCATCCCCGAGCTGTGGGGCGGCTCCGCCGACCTCGCGGGTTCCAACAACACGACGATCGACAAGACGTCGTCGTTCCTCCCGGCGGGCAACCCGCTGCCGGAGGCGGACCCGTACGGCCGCACCGTCCACTTCGGCATCCGCGAGCACTCCATGGCCGCGGAGATGAACGGCATCGCGCTGCACGGCAACACGCGTATCTACGGCGGCACGTTCCTCGTGTTCTCCGACTACATGCGCAACGCCGTACGCCTGTCGGCGCTGATGCACGTGCCGGTGACGTACGTGTGGACGCACGACTCCATCGGCCTCGGCGAGGACGGCCCCACGCACCAGCCGGTCGAGCACCTGGCCTCGCTGCGCGCGATCCCGGGCCTGAACGTGGTCCGCCCGGCCGACGCCAACGAGACGGCGATCGCCTGGCGCGAGATCCTCAAGCGCTGGACGAAGGTCTTCGGCAAGGGCGCCCCGCACGGTCTGGTCCTCACCCGCCAGGGTGTGCCGACGTACGAGCCCGACGAGAACGCGGCCAAGGGCGGTTACGTCCTGTTCGAGGCCTCCACGGGGACGCCGGAGGTGCTCCTCATCGCGACCGGCTCCGAGGTGCACGTCGCCGTCGAGGCGCGCGAGCGGCTGGAAGCCGACGGTGTGCCGACGCGCGTGGTGTCGATGCCGTCCGTCGAGTGGTTCGAGGAGCAGGACCAGGGGTACCGGGACAGCGTCCTGCCCCCGTCCGTCAAGGCCCGTGTCTCGGTCGAGGCGGGTATCGGTCTCACCTGGCACAAGTACGTCGGTGACGCCGGCCGCATCGTCTCCCTGGAGCACTTCGGTGCTTCCGCCGACGGCAAGGTCCTCTTCCAGGAGTACGGCTTCACCGCCGAGAACGTGGCCGCCAAGGCACGGGAATCCCTCGCCGCCGCCCAGCGCTGACGCCCACATACGACACGTAGGAGATGTAATTCCATGACAGACGCACTCAAGCGCCTCTCCGAAGAAGGCGTCGCGATCTGGCTGGACGACCTGTCGCGCAAGCGGATCACGTCCGGCAACCTGGCCGAACTGATCGACCAGCAGCACGTCGTGGGCGTCACCACCAACCCGTCGATCTTCCAGAAGGCGATCTCGCAGGGCGACGGCTACGACCAGCAGCTGTCGGACCTCGCCGCCCGCAAGGTCACCGTCGAAGAGGCCATCCGCATGATCACGACGGCGGACGTCCGTGACGCCGCCGACATCCTGCGCCCGGTCTTCGACGCCACCGGCGGCCAGGACGGCCGGGTCTCGATCGAGGTCGACCCGCGCCTGGCGCACCACACCAAGCCGACGGTCGCCGAGGCCAAGCAGCTCGCCTGGCTGGTCGACCGCCCCAACACGCTCATCAAGATCCCGGCCACGATGGGCGGCCTGCCGGCCATCAGCGAGGTCATCGGCCTCGGCATCAGCGTCAACGTCACGCTGATCTTCTCCCTGGAGCGCTACCGCCAGGTCATGGACGCCTACCTGTCCGGCCTGGAGCAGGCCAAGGAGCGCGGCCTGGACCTGTCGAAGATCCACTCCGTGGCGTCCTTCTTCGTGTCCCGCGTGGACACCGAGATCGACAAGCGCCTCGACGCGCTCGGCACCGACGAGGCCAAGGCCGCCCGCGGCAAGGTGGGCCTCGCCAACGCCCGGCTCGCCTACCAGGCGTACGAGGAGGTCTTCGCCGGCGAGCGCTGGGACGCGCTGGAGAAGGCGGGCGCCAACAAGCAGCGTCCGCTGTGGGCCTCCACCGGTGTGAAGGACCCCGCCTACAAGGACACCCTGTACGTGGACGACCTGGTCGCCCCGAACACGGTGAACACCATGCCGGAGGCGACCCTGTTCGCCACCGAGGACCACGGGCAGATCACCGGCGACACCGTCACCGGCACCTACGAGCAGGCCCGTGCCGAGATCGACGCCGTCGAGAAGCTCGGCATCTCCTACGACGAGGTCGTCCAGCTCCTCGAGGACGAGGGCGTGGAGAAGTTCGAGGCCTCCTGGAACGACCTGCTCAAGTCGACCGAGGCGGAGCTCCAGCGCCTCGCCCCCTCGGAGGGCTGAAATCTTGTCGAGCAGCAACCCGCTGCGTGACCCCGCAGACCGACGGCTCCCGCGTATCGCGGGGCCGTCGGGCCTGGTCATCTTCGGCGTCACGGGCGATTTGTCCCGGAAGAAGCTCATGCCCGCCGTGTACGACCTCGCCAACCGGGGTCTGCTGCCGCCGGGCTTCTCGCTGGTCGGCTTCGCCCGCCGCGAGTGGGAGCACGAGGACTTCGCGCAGGAGGTCCACGACGCGGTCAAGGAGCACGCCCGCACGCCCTTCCGCGAGGAGGTCTGGCAGCAGCTCGTCCAGGGCATGCGCTTCGTGCAGGGCACCTTCGACGACGACGAGGCCTTCGAGCGGCTGCGCGGCACCATCGAGGAACTCGACAAGGCACAGGGCACGGGCGGCAACTTCGCCTTCTACCTGTCCGTGCCGCCGCGCTCCTTCCCCGTGGTCATCCAGCAGCTGAAGAAGCACGGGCTGGCCGACCAGAAGGCGGGCTCCTGGCGCCGCGCGGTCATCGAGAAGCCGTTCGGTCACGACCTCGCCTCGGCCGAGGAGCTCAACAAGGTCGTCCACGAGGTCTTCGGCTCGGACCAGGTCTTCCGCATCGACCACTACCTGGGCAAGGAGACCGTCCAGAACATCCTGGCCCTGCGCTTCGCCAACACCATGTTCGAACCGATCTGGAACCGGTCCTTCGTGGACCACGTGCAGATCACGATGGCCGAGGACATCGGCATCGGCGGCCGGGCCGGCTACTACGACGGCATCGGCGCCGCCCGTGACGTCATCCAGAACCACCTGCTCCAGCTCATGGCCCTCACGGCCATGGAGGAGCCGGCCTCCTTCGACGCCGACGCGCTGGCCGCCGAGAAGACCAAGGTGCTCGGCGCGGTACGGCTGCCGAAGGACCTGGGCCGCGCCACCGTGCGCGCCCAGTACGCGGCCGGATGGCAGGGCGGCGAGAAGGCCGTCGGCTACCTCGAAGAGGACGGCATCGACCCCCAGTCGAAGACCGACACCTACGCGGCCGTCAAGCTGGAGGTCGACAACCGCCGCTGGGCGGGCGTCCCCTTCTATCTGCGCACCGGCAAGCGCCTCGGCCGCCGCGTCACCGAGATCGCGGTCGTCTTCCAGCGCGCCCCGCACTCCCCCTTCGACTCCACCGCCACCGAGGAACTCGGCGCGAACGCGATCGTCATCCGCGTCCAGCCGGACGAGGGCATCACGGTCCGCTTCGGCTCCAAGGTGCCCGGCACCTCGATGGAGATCCGGGACGTGTCGATGGACTTCGCCTACGGCGAGTCCTTCACCGAGTCCAGCCCGGAGGCCTACGAGCGCCTCATCCTCGACGTGCTGCTGGGCGACTCGAACCTCTTCCCCCGCACGGAAGAGGTGGAGCTGTCCTGGAAGATCCTGGACCCGATCGAGCAGTACTGGGACAAGAACGGCAAGCCCGCGCAGTACCCGTCGGGCACCTGGGGGCCGGTCGAGGCCGACGAGATGCTCGAGCGAGACGGACGGAGCTGGCGCCGGCCATGAAGACAGACCTCACGGACACCACTGCCAGCAAGATCAACAAGGCGTTGGTGCAAGGCAGGCGTGCGATAGGCACACCCGCCGTCGGCATGGTGCTCACCCTCGTCGTCGTCACGGACGAGGAGAACGCCTACGACGCCCTGAAGGCCGCCAACGACGCGTCGCACGAGCACCCCTCGCGCACGCTCGTGGTCATCAAGCGCGTCTCGCGGTCCCCCCGGGGCCGCACCCAGTCCCGGCTCGACGCCGAGGTACGGCTGGGCGCGGACGCGGGCAGCGGCGAGACGGTCATCCTCCGGCTGTACGGCGAGGTCTCCGACCACGCGCAGTCCGTCGTCCTGCCGCTGCTGCTGCCGGACGCGCCGGTCGTGGTCTGGTGGTCGGTGGACGCCCCGCGCGACCCGGCGGGCGACCCGCTGGGCGCCCTGGGCCAGCGCCGGGTCACCGACAGCTACGCGGCCGAGAAGCCCGTCAACGAGCTGCGGGCCCGTGCCGAGAGCTACGAGCCGGGCGACACCGACCTGGCGTGGGCCCGGATCACCCCGTGGCGCTCGATGCTGGCCGCCGCGCTCGACCAGGTCAGCTGCGAGATCGTGTCCGCCGAAGTGGCGGGCGAGGAGTCCAACCCGAGCGTCGAGCTGCTCGCCATGTGGCTCGCCGACCGGCTCCATGTGCACGTCCGCCGCGCCATCTCGGCCGGCCCGGGTCTGACCCAGGTCCGGATGGAGACCACCGGCGGTCCGATCACGCTGCACCGCTCGGACGGCGCGATGGCCACGCTGGCGCTGCCCGGCCAGCCGGACCGCGCGGTGGCGCTCAAGCGCCGCGAGACGTCCGAGCTGCTCGCGGAGGAGCTGCGCCGGCTCGATCCGGACGACACGTACGCCTCCGCCCTGCGCTTCGGCGTGGACCGGCTGGGCGGGATCCAGTCGGCCGCGGAACGGGAGGCGGAGCGGGCCGAGGCCGCCGCTCAGCCCCCGCCGTCCCTGCCGGTGCGCTCGGTGCCGGACCCGGCGCCCGCGGCCCGCGCCGCCGCGCCGGCCCCGCCGGCCGCCGCCCCGGCGGCTCCCGGCGACGCCGAGCGGCCCTCTCCGGCGCAGATGCCCCCGGTCAGGAAAGCGGATCCGCAGTGAGCACTCCCCAGCTGGTCGTGCACCACGACAAGGAACTGATGGCGCAGGCCGCCGCCGCGCGTCTCATCACGAAGATCGTGGACGCCCAGGCCTCCCGGGGCCAGGCGTCCGTGGTCCTCACGGGCGGCCGCAACGGAAACGGCCTGCTGGCCGCGCTGGCCGCCGCGCCCGCCCGTGACGCCGTCGACTGGGCCCGGCTGGACCTGTGGTGGGGCGACGAGCGTTTCCTGCCCGAGGGCGACCCGGAGCGCAATGTCACGCAGGCCCGTGAGGCCCTGCTGGACTCCGTCCCGGTGGACCCGAAGCGCGTGCACGCCATGCCCGCGTCCGACGGTCCGTACGGCGCCGACGTGGAGGCGGCCGCGGCCGCCTACGCCGAGGAGCTGGCCCGCGCGGCCGGCCCCGAGAACCACGGCGCCGTGCCCGCCTTCGACGTCCTGATGCTGGGCGTCGGCCCGGACACCCATGTGGCCTCGCTCTTCCCGGAGCTGCCGGCCGTGCGGGAGACCGAGCGCACGGTGGTGGGTGTGCGCGGCGCGCCCAAGCCCCCGCCCCATCGGGTCACCCTCACCCTCCCGGCGATCCGGGCGGCCCGTGAGGTGTGGCTGCTCGCGGCCGGCGAGGACAAGGCACGGGCCGCGGCGATCGCCCTGTCCGGCGCGGGCGAGATCCAGGCCCCCGCGGCGGGCGCCCGGGGCCGCTCCCGCACCCTGTGGCTGCTGGACACGGCGGCGGCCTCCCAGCTCCCGAGGTCGCTGTACCCGCCGGCGTTGTCGTAACCACCCGCACACGAGAACACGGCCGACGCCGGGCCCCTGGACGGGGCCCGGCGTCGACTTGTCGGCCCAGCGCCCCGTCAGGGCAGAACGCTCTCGTCCCAGGCCTCCGGCGTCATGCGGATCTGCTCCAGGAGTTCCTCGGACGTCGCCGGGTCGAAGAGCAGACCGTAGAGCTCCTCCGGAACGTACCTCGTTGATCACCGCCGTGGGCGTGGACCGGCCTTCGACCCCGCGTGAAGACCATGAAGCACGGCGGACCGCCGTACGCCGTGACCGCCGAAGCGTTTGCCGTGGCACCGTCCTTGTCGCCGGGTCGGGCCTCGCTGGATGCGTCCCCCGGCCGCATCCAGCGAGCGCCGGCCCCTGAAGATCCTCCGCTACCGGCCGCGCAGCTCGCGGTACTTGGCGACCAGGGCCTTGGTGGACGGGTCCAGGCCGGGGACCTCGGCGCCCTCGGTGAGGGCGGGTTCGACGCGCTTGGCGAGGACCTTGCCGAGCTCCACGCCCCACTGGTCGAAGGAGTCGATGTTCCAGACCGCGCCCTGCACGAACACCTTGTGCTCGTAGAGCGCGACGAGCTGGCCGAGGACCGAGGGGGTCAGCTCACGGGCGAGGATCGTGGTCGTCGGGTGATCGCCCCGGAACGTCTTGTGGGCCACCAGTTCCTCCGGCACGCCCTCGGCCCGCACCTCCTCGGGGGTCTTGCCGAAGGCCAGGGCCTGGGTCTGGGCGAAGAAGTTGGCCATGAGCAGGTCGTGCTGGGCCTTGAGTTCGTCGCTCAGCTCGGCGGCCGGCTCGGCGAAGCCGATGAAGTCGGCCGGGATGAGCTTCGTGCCCTGGTGGATGAGCTGGTAGTAGGCGTGCTGCCCGTTGGTGCCCGGCGTGCCCCAGACGACCGGGCCGGTCTGCCAGTCGACCCGCCTGCCGTCCCGGCCTACGGACTTGCCGTTGGACTCCATGTCCAGCTGCTGGAGGTAGGCGGCGAACTTGGACAGGTAGTGGCTGTAGGGCAGCACGGCATGCGACTGGGCGTCGTGGAAGTTGCCGTACCAGATGCCCAACAGGCCCAGCAGCAGCGGCACGTTGGACTCGGCGGGCGCGGTCCTGAAGTGCTCGTCGACGAGGTGGAAGCCGTCGAGCATCTCGCGGAAGCGGTCCGGCCCGATGGCGATCATCAGCGACAGGCCGATCGCCGAGTCGAAGGAGTAGCGGCCGCCGACCCAGTCCCAGAACTCGAACATGTTGGCCGTGTCGATGCCGAAGTCCGCGACCTTCTCGGCGTTCGTCGACAGTGCGACGAAGTGCTCGGCGACGGCCCTGTCGTCGCCCCCGAGCGCGTCCAGCAGCCAACTGCGGGCCGAGGTCGCGTTGGTGATCGTCTCGATGGTGGTGAAGGTCTTCGACGCGATGATGAACAGCGTCTCCGCCGGATCCAGGTCGCGAGTGGCCTCGTGCAGGTCGGCGCCGTCCACGTTGGACACGAAACGGACCGTGAGGTCGCGGTCGGTGTAGCCGCGCAGCACCTCGTAGGCCATCGCCGGGCCCAGGTCGGAGCCGCCGATGCCGATGTTCACCACGTTGCGGATCCGCCGGCCGGTGTGGCCGGTCCAGGCGCCGGAGCGGACGCGCTCCGCGAAGTGGGCCATCTTGTCGAGGACGGCGTGCACCGCCGGGACGACGTTCTCCCCGTCGACCTCGATCACCGCGTCGCGCGGGGCGCGCAGCGCGGTGTGCAGGACCGCCCGGCCCTCGGTGGTGTTGATCTTCTCGCCGCGGAACATGGCGTCCCTGAGGCCGAAGACATCGGTGGCGACGGCCAGTTCGCGCAGGTGCCGCAGCGTCTCGTCGGTGACGAGGTGCTTGGAGTAGTCGATGTGCAGGTCACCGACCCGCAACGTGTACCCCGTGCCGCGCTCGGGGTCGGCGGCGAACAGCTCCCGCAGCCGCACCTCGCCGAGTTCCTCGCGATGTTTGGCCAGAGCGGTCCACTCGGGCGTCTGGTTGAGCCTCGTACGGCCGTCTGCGTTCATGTCGGACTTCAGCCCTCTTTCCTCATCTGTCCGTGCTGCGCACGCCTTGCCCCGCCGGTCCCAACCTAGTTGATCAGCGCGTCGGGTGAGCCGACGTGCCACGGTCGTGGGGGGCAACAACAGGTACGTCCACCTGGCCCGCGGGTATCAACGCGGCGACGACGAGGGCGCACCGCGCGTACGGACGGCGAGGAGGGGCGGCCGGTGACCGGCCGTCAGACGGACGCAGGCCCCGCCGAGGGCCTCGAGGTCCGCTGCGGCGCGCCGCACGGGCGCGCGGGCGCGCGCGAGGGCGCCATGGAGGGACAACCCGCGGGCGGACGGCCGCCCGTGCGCGACACATCTCCGGCCAGGCACCCTCGGGTACCCGGCCGGTTCTCGTTCGTCAGATCTCGCCCCGCAGTTTGGCGAGCGCCTCGGCGAGGATCGCCTCGCCGTCCGCGTCACTGCGGCGCTCCCGCACATAGGCGAGGTGGGTCTTGTAGGGCTCGGTGCGCGGCGGGTCCGGGGGGTTGTCCCGGTCCTGTCCCGCGGGAAAGCCGCAGCGCGGGCAGTCCCAGGTGTCGGGAACCTGCGCGTCGCTGGCGAAGCTGGGCACCGTCTCGTGTCCGTTGGAGCACCAGAAGGAGATGCGCAGACGCGGCGCGGACTCGCCCCGCTCGGCCTCGCCCATCGGCCCCGCCCCGACCCGGCTTCCTCGGATCGCGTTGCCACTTGCCACGGTCGTAACTCCCTGCGTGATGGTGCCGCAAAGCGAGTCGGCGTTTCGCTTCGCTGCGAGCGCCTCAGTCTACGTAAGGCCCAACGCGCGTCCAGTGATTGGAGTTACAGCTCCCACACCTAGACGCAAGCCCCATGATAGGCCGCGCTCAGCTGCGCGTACCGAACATGGGGCCTTACGTACCGGAATGTGCGTGACTGTGCGAAGCTGATCAGCTGTTCGTCTTCATCACGATGCCGAGAACGATGATGCAGGCGAACCACAGCAGACCGATGACGACGGTGATGCGGTCGAGGTTGCGCTCGGCGACCGAGGAGCCGCCGACGGAGGACTGCATGCCGCCACCGAACATGTCGGAGAGGCCGCCGCCCTTCCCCTTGTGCATCAGCACCAGCAGCATCAGCAGCAGGCTGAAGACGATCAGGGCGATCGAGAACCCCAAAACCACGGCTGGACCAACTTCCTCGGATTCGGATAACGACTCGGACGAACGACGGGGGCATAGCGAGTACCGCTATGCCCCCGCAAGGGTACGACGGATCGCCGCTACCGCATACTCACAGCTCGGATCACTGGTCGCGGAAGCGCACGATCTTGACGAACTCGTCGGCGTCCAGCGAGGCACCGCCGACCAGCGCGCCGTCGATGTCGGCCTGCGCCATGATCTCGGCGACGTTGCCGGACTTCACGGAGCCGCCGTACTGGATGCGGACCTTGTCGGCCAGCTCCTGGGTGTAGAGCTCGGCGATCTTGCCGCGGATGGCGGCGCAGACCTCCTGCGCGTCCTCGGCACCGCAGACCTTGCCGGTGCCGATGGCCCAGACCGGCTCGTAGGCGATCACGATGGTCTCGGCCTGCTCGGCCGGGAGGTCCTTCAGACCGCCCTCGACCTGGGTGAGGGTGTGGGAGACGTGGTTGCCCGCCTCGCGGACGTCCAGTTCCTCACCGACACACAGGATCGGGGTCAGGCCGTGCTTGTAGGCGGCCTTGACCTTGGCGTTCACCAGTTCGTCGGTCTCGTTGTGGTACTGGCGGCGCTCGGAGTGGCCGATCGCCACGAACGTGCACTTCAGCTTGGCCAGCATCGAACCGGAGATCTCGCCGGTGTAGGCGCCGGAGTCGTGCGCCGAGATGTCCTGGGCGCCGTACTTGATCTTCAGCTTGTCGCCGTCGACCAGGGTCTGCACGGAGCGCAGGTCGGTGAAGGGCGGAAGGACGGCGACCTCGACGGCCTCGTAGTCCTTGTCGGCCAGGGCGAAGGCGAGCTTCTGGGTGTGGGCGATGGCCTCGAGGTGGTTGAGGTTCATCTTCCAGTTGCCCGCCATCAGCGGCGTGCGAGTGGTCATACGGGGTCAGCCCTCCAGTGCGGCGAGGCCGGGGAGCGTCTTGCCCTCGAGGTATTCGAGGGAGGCGCCACCACCGGTCGAGATGTGGCCGAATGCGTTCTCGTCGAAACCCAGCAGGCGGACGGCCGCGGCGGAGTCGCCACCGCCGACGACCGTGAAGGCCGGGGAGTCGATGAGGGCCTGGGCGACCGCCTTGGTGCCCTCGGCGTAGTCGGGGTGCTCGAAGACGCCCATGGGGCCGTTCCAGAAGACGGTTCCGGCGTCGGCGAGCTTCGAGGCGTACAGGGCACCGGTCTCGGGACCGATGTCGAGACCCATCAGGTCGGCGGGGATCGCGTCCGCGGCGACGGTGACGGGGTCGGACGGGGCCTTGGTCTTCAGGTCCGGGAACCGGGCCGCGGCCACGACGTCGACGGGCACGACCAGCTCGACGCCGTTCTTCTCGGCGCGCTCGACGTACTCGGTGACGACGGGCAGCTGATCGTCCTGGACGAGGGAGGCACCGATCTCGTACCCCTTCGCCTTGAGGAAGGTGAAGGCCATGCCGCCGCCGATGAGGATGCGGTCGGCCTTGCCGAGCAGCTGGTCGATGACGGCGAGCTTGTCGGAGACCTTGGAGCCGCCGAGGGCGACGACGTAGGGCCGCTTGACGTCCTCGGTGAGCTGCTTGAGGACGCCGACCTCGGTGGCGATCAGGAAGCCGGCCGCGTGCGGCAGCCGGGCCGGGAGGTCGTAGACGGAGGCGTGCTTGCGGTGCACCGCCCCGAAGCCGTCACCGACGTAGAGGTCGGCGAGTTCGGCGAGCCGGTCGGCGAAGGCGCCGCGCTCGGCGTCGTCCTTGCTGGTCTCGCCCGCGTTGAAGCGCAGGTTCTCGATCACGGCGACCCGGCCGTCGGCGAGGTCCGCGACGGTGGACCGCGCGGACTCGCCGACCGTGTCGGTCGCGAAGGCCACGGTCGTGCCGAGGAGTTCGCCGAGCCGGGCGGCGGCGGGGGCGAGGGAGAAGTCCGGGTCCGGCGCGCCCTTGGGGCGGCCCAGGTGCGAGGCGACGACCACCTTGGCGCCCGCGTCCGCGAGGGCCTTCACGGTGGGCAGGACGGCGCGGATACGGCCGTCGTCGGTGATGGTGCCGCCGGCGAGCGGCACATTGAGGTCGGCGCGGACGAAGACCCGCTTGCCTGCGACGCCTTCGGCGAGAAGTTCGTCGATCGTCTTCATTACGGGGGCTCCTGAGAAGGGCTCGTGGTGCTCGTGATCGCTCGTGATCGCCGGCGACCGTGAAGAAGGCTGATCCGTACGTGCGTCAGGGCTCGGGCGGCGCGTCCCCGCGCCGCCCGAGCCCTGCACTCACATCGAGGTGCCTGATCCTACGATCAGAGCTGGTTGCCGACGAAGACGGTCAGGTCGACGAGGCGGTTGGAGTAGCCCCACTCGTTGTCGTACCAGCCGAGGATCTTCACCGAGTTGCCCTCCTGGACCATGGTCAGGGAGGAGTCGAAGGTGCAGGAGGCCGGGTCGCTGACGATGTCCGAGGAGACGATCGGGTCCTCGGTGTAGGCCAGGTAGCCCTTGAGGTCGCCGTCCTCGGAGGCCTTCTTGAACGCGGCGTTGACCTCGTCCTTGGTGACCTCGCGCTGGAGCGTCACGACCAGGTCGGTGGCGGAGCCGGTCGGGACCGGGACGCGCATGGCGATGCCGTCCAGCTTGCCCTTGAGCTGCGGGAGGACCAGGGCGGTGGCCTTGGCGGCACCCGTCGTGGTCGGGATGATGTTCTCGGCGGCGGCGCGGGCGCGACGCAGGTCCGAGTGCGGGAAGTCCAGGATGCGCTGGTCGTTGGTGTACGCGTGGACCGTCGTCATCAGACCCTTGACGATGCCGAAGTTCTCGTCGAGGACCTTGGCCATCGGCGCCACACAGTTGGTGGTGCAGGAGGCGTTGGAGATGACGTGGTGATTGGCCGCGTCGTACTTGTCCTGGTTGACGCCCATCACGATGGTGATGTCCTCGTCCTTGGCCGGAGCCGAGATCAGGACCTTCTTGGCGCCGCCGGCGATGTGCTTCTCGGCGTCGGCCTTCTTGGTGAAGATGCCGGTCGACTCGATCACGATGTCGACGCCCAGGTCGCCCCACGGGATGTCCGCCGGGTTGCGCTCGGACAGCACCTTGATGGTGTGACCGTCGACAGTGATCGTGTCGGCGGTGTGCGACACCTCGGCCTTGAGACGGCCGAGGATGGTGTCGTACTTGAGCAGATGCGCGGTGGTCGCGGTGTCACCCAGGTCGTTGACAGCCACGATCTCGATGTCAGCACCCTGCTCCAGCAGCGCGCGGAAGTAGTTACGACCGATGCGGCCAAAGCCGTTGATGCCTACGCGGATCGTCACGAACCGATCTCCTCGTTGGTACGCCGGCTATGCGGTGCCGGCGAGCTGTATTTGGGATGTCCCCGACCACCCACGACCCTACCTCTCCGAGGCCGTCGGAGTGACATCGACTCCGCCCATACACGGCAGGGCGGTCCGTACCCGCCAGTAGGGGTACGGACCGCCCGGACCGGAAGGCCCGATCGCTCCATCCGGTCACGAACTGTCACCCGGAGTCGAAGCCGTTCCTCAGCCCTCGAGTGAGGCGAGCGCCTTTCCGATGAGCGCGACCCGGTCGGCCGCCGCGATGACGTGCTCCAGGCCGAAGCCCAGCAGCACCGTGTCGTCGGTGGTGACCGCGCCGTACGTCCGGAACAGGGTGCCGGTGCGCGCCCAGTCCTTCAGGACGGCCGGGCTGCCCGCCGGCGGACCCGCGGCCCGCCAGGCGCCGAGCGAGGTCTCGAAGCCCTCGGTCTCGGTGGCGGTGCCGCCGACGACCAGCGAGGCGTCGTCCACGAGGACGCCGTGGCCGCCGCTGCCGGGGTCGGTGACATAGGCGATCGAGACCTCGACCTGCTTGCCCGCGTAGGCGCTCAGGTCGAAGTTCACCTGCTGCCAGCCGCTGGAGGCGCCGGTGAGGGCGTTCCAGGAGCCGGTGGAGCCGGTCGCGGTGCAGTCGCCCGCACCGAGGGTGAGGTAGTGCCGCAGCCACGGGTGCTCGCCGATGTAGAAGCCGCCGCCGCACTCCGCGGGGACGGCGGTGCTGCTCGCGCCGCCCGCCTCGGGGAGCGTCGTCCAGTCGTCGGCGCCGACGGTGTGGATCTCGACGATCGCGTTGTCGTAGCCGGGCTCGGTGTCCCAGAGCAGCTGGGTGCGCAGGGTCGGCTTGCTCGCCGCGCCGACACCGCCGAGGTCGATGGTGCGGGTGAGGCGCTTGTAGGCGTCGTCGGTGTGCACGGCGGCGGCCATGTACGAGCCGGTGAACGGCCCGTACGGGTTGACCGTCCCGGCGAACTGGCCGGCGCCCGCGCTGGCGAACTGCGGGAACGCGGAGGACGGCAGCTCGTCCGAGGTGACGCCGTAGGTGCCCGCGCGGTCGAGCGGGTTGCCGGCCGCCGGGCCGAGGGCCGCGCCGGTTCCGGCGAGCTCGCCGGAGCCGGTGAAGCCGGTGGCGCCGGGGGTCGAGGTGCGGGAGTAGGCGCCCAGGTAGTACTGGCTGAAGTCGTTCGACGGGGTGCCGTCACCGAGATCGACGCTGCCGCCGGCCAGCTCGCCGGCCTCGATCAGCTTGCCGCCCTCGTTGAGGAAGGCGCGCAGCGCGAGCTGGGTCGGATTGCCCGGGACGCTCGCGCCCGTGTAGTGGACGACCGTGCCGAAGTGGCTCAGCACGCCGAGCGCGTCGGGCGCGCCCTGGGTGGCGACGTCCCAGACGATCGCCCTGCGGCCGTTGGCCTTCAGCGCGTCGACGTAGGTCTGCGCCTGTGTGGCGGCCGCGCCTTCCTCGGCCACGACCAGGGTGTCGGCCTGGGGACGCGCGGCGATCGTGTAGGTGAAGTGCGCGCTGGAGACCTTCTTGCCGTTCCTCGTCCCGCCCGTGAACCACACCTCGACCTTGTCGCCAGGCCGGCCGTCGCGCACCTCGGCCCGGTACTCGTCGTAGTAGAGGTTGTCGTCACCGCCGTACGTCTCGCCGCCCTTCCATGCCTTGAGGGCCCGGTCCCGGGTACGGCCGCCGTTGACGCGGTACTTGAGCTCCTTGTCGCGGATCGCCTTGCGTGCGACGACGGAGACCTCCTGGCCGGCGCCGCGCGCGTACGAGGTGGTGAACGGCGCCGGGGTGAAGTCGGCGGCGGACAGGCCGACCGAGGACTTCGGCTGGTCGGGCTGCGCGGCGGACTCGGCGACGGACAGCGCGAACGGGACGTTCTTGGCGAACTCGTCCTGGATCAGCTTCTCGTCGTCGGGGAAGTTGAAGACCGACTGGCAGTCGGAGGCGTTCCACTGGTCGTCCGGGTCGATGGCCGACGCGGTCTGGCACGTCGACATCTCGGGGGTGAACATCGCCGTGCCGTTGACGTTCGCCGCGTGCCCGTCGGCCTCGCCGTTGGTCGTGTACAACTCCGAGGAGACCTGCGGGTGGTAGCCCGGGACCGCGGAGTTTTCGGGGGTGCCTGCGAGCGCCTTGTAGACGACGTCGTCCGGGGTGTCGGTGGCGACCTGCCAGCCGACGCCGTAGAGCAGCAGCTCGGCGGCGGAGTGGTAGTTGATGCCGAACGTGAACCCGATCCGCTTCTCGAAGGCGTCGAGCGCCTTGGTCTCGGGCTCGGAGCCGGGGCTCGCGCCGCGGTAGGTCTGGCTGGTGGGGTTCGGGGACGAACCCTCGTCGTCGTAGCCCCACTTGTAGGGGAAGTTGCGGTTGAGGTCGACGCCGTCGCCGGTGGAGATCGCGCCGTCACCGTTGACGTCCCGCAGGTTCTTGCGCCAGAGGCGGTTGTCGGTGTTCTCGAAGGTGTAGTCGTAGCCGTCGGGGTTGGCCGACAGGACGAACCACAGCTCGCTGGAGTCGACGATCTTCTTGACGCGCCGGTCGCTCTTGTAGTTGTCCAGGTAGTGGTGCATCAGCCGCCGGGTCATCTCCGGGGTGATCCACTCCCGCGCGTGCTGGTTGGACATGTACAGGACCGAGGGCTTGGAGCCGTCCTTGGACTTCTTCGCGTCCTTGCTCAGTTTGAGCGCGAGGATGTCCTGGCCCTTCACCGTCTTGCCGATGGAGACGACCTTGGTGAGGCCGGGGTTCTGCTGAGCGGTGCGGAGGATCTCCTCCTTGAGCCCGCCGCTGCCGCTGTACGGCCGGAACACCCCGTCGGCGGCGGCCTCGACCCTGCTCTCCGCCTTGGCCGAAAGTGTGTGCTCGGTGAGGGCGACGCCCTGCTTCCCCAGCTTCTTCGCCTGCTTGTCGGTGAGGTAGACCTCGACCGTCGCGGTGCCCTTCTCGGGCGCCTGCTCGCTGAGTTCGTGACCGTCCTGGCCGGCCGCCAGCAGCAGGGGTACCTGCTGCTTGGTGACCTCCGCGCGGAAGACCTTGACCTCGTCCGCGTCGGGTTTCGGTGTGGTGCCGGGCTGTGCCTGGGCGATGGGTGCGAGTGCCGCTCCACCGAGCAGCAGCGCGCCGACAGCGAGGATCGATCTCGCTCTTCGTCTCATGAACCCCCCTAGCGTGAGTCCGCCCCAGCAGCGAACTCTGCCAGGCTCATGACAGTTCATGATCCAGTCAAGAGCGCCTCAAAGCCACGCAAACGCCGGTGGGGTCGCCCGATCGGGCGACCCCACCGGCGTTCTGAGGGGTGATCAGCCGACCAGGTTGTCGGCCAGCTCGTCGCTGAGGTTGGCGTCCGTGCCCGCGATGCCGAGGTCGGAGGCCCGCTTGTCGGCCATCGCCAGCAGCCGGCGGATCCGTCCGGCGACCGCGTCCTTCGTCAGCGGCGGGTCGGCGAGCGCGCCCAGCTCCTCCAGGGAGGCCTGCTTGTGGTCCATCCGCAGCCGGCCGGCCGCCGCGAGGTGCTCGGGCACCTCGTCGCCCAGGATCTCCAGGGCGCGCTGGACACGGGCCCCGGCGGCGACGGCCGCACGCGCCGAGCGGCGCAGGTTGGCGTCGTCGAAGTTCGCGAGCCGGTTCGCCGTGGCCCGCACCTCGCGGCGCATCCGGCGCTCCTCCCAGGCCAGCACCGACTCGTGCGCGCCCAGCCGGGTGAGCAGCGCGCCGATCGCGTCGCCGTCGCGGACCACGACCCGGTCGACCCCGCGCACCTCGCGGGCCTTCGCGGCGATGGACAGCCGGCGGGCGGCGCCGACCAGCGCGAGCGCGGCCTCCGGGCCCGGGCAGGTCACCTCCAGGGAGGACGAGCGGCCGGGCTCGGTCAGTGAGCCGTGCGCCAGGAAGGCCCCGCGCCAGGCCGCCTCCGCGTCACAGGTCGCGCCGGAGACCACCTGCGGGGGCAGACCCCGGATCGGGCGGCCACGGCCGTCGACCAGACCCGTCTGCCGGGCCAGCTGGTCACCGCCCGCGACCACCCGCACCACATAGCGCGAGCCGCGGCGCAGACCGCCCGGGGCCATCACGATCAGCTCCGAGCTGTGGCCGAAGATCTCCAGGATGTCCCGCTTGAGCCGGCGGGCCGCCATCGCCGTGTCCAGCTCCGCCTCGATCACAATCCGCCCGCTCACCAGGTGGAGGCCGCCGGCGAACCGCAGGATGGCGGAGACCTCCGCCTTTCTGCAACAGGTCCGGGTGACGGGGAGCCGGGAGATCTCGTCCTTCACCGCTGCCGTCATCGCCATGGGCCGATCCTTCCATGCATCCGAAAAATACGGTCGTACGCGGCGGCCAACAGCTCCGGGTCGTGCCTCGGGGTTCCGTCGGGCCGGGCCACCGGCGCCAGCTCGACCGCGGCCCCGAACCGTGTGGCGGCGTCGGTCAGCGAGTCGCGGTCGGGCACGGCGGCCACATCGGCCAGCACCACGTCCAGGGCGAGTTTAGGGGCGTGTCGTCCCAAAACCTCCAAATGACGCTGCGGGGAGAAGCCGTCGGTTTCTCCGGGCTGCGGTGCGAGGTTCAGGGAGAGCACCCGGCGCGCCTTCGTCTCCATGAGGGCGTCCAGCAGATCCGGCACCAGCAGGTGCGGCATGACCGAGGAGAACCAGGAGCCGGGCCCGAGCACCACCCAGTCGGCGTCCAGGACGGCGTCGACCGCCTCCGGGACGGCCGGCGGGTCGTTCGGCACCAGGTGCACGGACTGCACCTCGCCGGGCGTCAGCGCCACCGTGGCCTGTCCCCGCACGGTGTCCACGTCGTCCGGCCGCTCCGGGTCGTGGCCCTTGACCAGCGCCTGGAGCTCCAGCGGTACGGCGGACATGGGCAGCACCCGCCCGTGCGCGCCCAGCAGCTTGCCGACCAGGTCCAGGGCCATGACGTGATCGCCGAGCTGTTCCCACAGGGCGACGATCAGCAGATTGCCCACGGCGTGGCCGTTGATCTCGCCCTGCGACTGGAACCGGTGCTGGATGACCCGGGACCAGGTCTGGCCCCAGTCGTCGTCACCGCACAGCGCGGCCAGCGCCTTGCGCAGGTCACCGGGCGGCAGGACGCCCAGCTCCTCACGCAGCCGTCCGCTGGACCCGCCGTCGTCGGCCACCGTGACGACGCCCGTGAGGTCGCCGGTGATGCGGCGCAGCGCGGTGAGCGAGGCGGACAGTCCCATGCCGCCGCCGAGGGCGACGACCTTGGGCTGGGTGCCGCGGCGGCGCGGTTTGCCGCCGCGTGCCTCGACCGGCCGGACCACACGCCCGTCGGACGGGCTCCTGCGCAGCCGGCCGAGCCGTGGAGAGCGTCCTGTCATTCCCGTCCCATGTCCCGGTGCACGACCACCGTCTCCACGCCCTCGGCCGCGAGACGCGCGGCGAGCTTCTCCGACATGGCCACCGAGCGGTGCTTGCCGCCCGTACAGCCGACCGCGATGGTCACATAGCGCTTGCCCTCCCGGCGGTAGCCCGCGGCGACCAGCTGGAGGAGCTCGGCGTACCGGTCGAGGAACTCCTTGGCGCCGGGCTGGTTGAGGACGTACGCCGACACCTCCTCGTTGAGACCGGTGTAGGGGCGCAGCTCCGGAACCCAGTGCGGGTTGGGCAGGAAGCGCATGTCCACGACCAGGTCGGCGTCGACCGGCAGGCCGTACTTGAAGCCGAAGGACATCACGGTGGCCCGCAGCTCGGGCTCCTCGTCACCGGCGAACTGGGCGTCCATCTTGGCGCGCAGCTCGTGGACGTTGAGGCTGGAGGTGTCGATCACCAGGTCGGCGTCCCCGCGCAGCTCGCGCAGCAGTTCGCGCTCGGCGTCGATGCCGTCGACGATGCGGCCGTCGCCCTGGAGGGGGTGCGGACGGCGCACGGACTCGAAGCGACGTACCAGGGCGTCGTCGGAGGACTCCAGGAAGACGATCCGCCGGGTGACGCCCTTCGCCTCGAGGTCGGCGAGGGACTCGCGGAGGTTGTCGAAGAAGCGCCGGCCGCGGACGTCGACGACGACCGCGATCCGCGCCACGTTGCCCTGGGAACGGGCGCCCAGCTCCACCATGGTGGGGATCAGGGCGGGCGGGAGGTTGTCGACGACGAACCAGCCGAGGTCCTCCAGACACTTGGCTGCCGTCGAGCGGCCGGCCCCGGACATGCCGGAGATGATCACCAGCTCGGGGATGGCCGCGTCGGGGATCCCTGGCGGCGTGACGTCCGTACTCACCTGTGCTCCGTCTTCCTGGCGTGCTGCTTGCTGAGGGCTGTCGGGGACCGCGGGGTGCGCGGTGGAATCCTCGCCCGGTTCCCTGGGTCCCCGCTGGGGCGCGGCTGTGGGCACAGTAGTGGGCGCCTGTTCCGGCTCCGCCGTGGGGTGTGCGTCGTGCTCGGTCATGTCTCCTGCCCCCGTCGTTCTTCCGGGGCGCCCGCCGTCACGGGATCTCCGGGGGAACCCGCCGTCGTACCGGGTTCCTCGTCATCAATGATCTCTCCGGTCGCCGTGTTCACGGCGGGGGCGGGCGATGCCGCCCGGGCGAGGGCCGCGGCGATGGTCTCGGCCGTCTTGCGGCCTATGCCGGGAACCTCGCAGATCTGCTCGATCGTCGCGGCCCGCAGCCGCTTCACCGAGCCGAAATGCTTGATCAGCGCCTGCTTGCGGGTCTCGCCGAGGCCGGGCACCTCGTCCAGGGGGCCGGCCCGGAAGCGCTTGGCCCGCTTGGTGCGCTGGTAGGTGATGGCGAAGCGGTGGGCCTCGTCGCGGACGCGCTGGAGCAGATAGAGACCTTCGCTGCTGCGGGGCAGGACGACCGGGTCGTCGTCGTCCGGCACCCAGACCTCTTCCAGGCGCTTGGCGAGGCCGCAGACGGCGATGTCGTCGATACCCAGCTCGTCCAGCGCCCGCTTGGCCGCCGCGACCTGTGGCTGTCCGCCGTCGACGACGACGAGCTGAGGCGGGTAGGCGAACCGCTTGGGGCGGCCGTCGTCGTCCTTGAGGCTGCTGGTCAGGGGTGCTTCGGTGGCGTCGGTGAGGGCCGTCCCGTCGGTGCCGTCGAGCGGGTTCTCGCCGTCGCTCCACTCCCCCGTCCGCTCCTTCTCGGCGATGTAGCGCCGGAAGCGCCGGGTGATCACCTCGTGCATGGAGCGGACGTCGTCCTGGCCCTCGAAGCCCTTGATCTGGAAGCGGCGGTACTCGCTCTTGCGCTGGAGGCCGTCCTCGAAGACGACCATGGAGGCCACCACGTCGTCGCCCTGGAGGTGCGAGATGTCGTAGCACTCGATCCGCAGCGGCGCACTGTCCAGGTCGAGCGCCTCGGCGATCTCCTCCAGGGCGCGCGAGCGCGTGGTCAGGTCGGAGGCGCGCCTGGTCTTGTGCAGCACGAGCGCCTGCTGCGCGTTGCGCTCGACCGTCTCCATCAGCGCCTTCTTGTCGCCCCGCTGCGGGATGCGCAGCGACACGTTGGACCCCCGGCGCTCGGTCAGCCACAGCTGGACGGGTTCGACGGGCTCGGGCAGGGCGGGGACCAGGACCTCCTTGGGGACGGAGTCGCCCCGCTCCTCGCCGTACAGCTGCTGGAGGGCGTGCTCGACGAGGGCGCCGGTCGTGACGTCCTCGACCTTGTCGGTCACCCAGCCGCGCTGGCCGCGCACCCGTCCGCCGCGGACGTGGAAGATCTGGACGGCCGCCTCCAGCTCGTCCTCGGCGACCGCGATCAGGTCGGCGTCGGTCGCGTCCGCGAGCACGACCGCGTTCTTCTCCATGGCCTTCTTCAGGGCCTCGATGTCGTCCCGCAGGCGGGCGGCCCGCTCGTACTCCATCTCCTCGGCCGCCTCCGTCATCTGCTTCTCCAGCCGGCGGAGGTAGGTGCCGGTGCGGCCCCCCATGAAGTCGCAGAACTCCTCGGCGAGTTCGCCGTGCTCCTCGGCGGAGATCCGGCCGACGCACGGCGCGGAGCACTTGCCGATGTAGCCGAGCAGACAGGGCCGGCCGGTGCGGGCGGCGTTCTTGAAGACGCCGGCCGAGCAGGTGCGCACGGGGAAGACCCGCAGCAGCAGGTCGACGGTGTCCCGGATCGCCCACGCGTGCGCGTACGGCCCGAAATACCTGACGCCCTTCTTCTTGTGGCCGCGCATCACCTGGACGCGCGGGAACTCCTCGTTCATCGTCACCGCGAGGTAGGGATAGCTCTTGTCGTCGCGGTACTTGACGTTGAACCGGGGGTCGTACTCCTTGATCCAGGAGTACTCCAGCTGGAGCGCCTCCACCTCCGTGGACACCACGGTCCACTCCACCGAGGCGGCCGTGGTCACCATGGTGCGGGTGCGCGGGTGGAGCCCGGACAGGTCCTGGAAGTAGTTCGCCAGGCGCTGACGCAGGCTCTTCGCCTTTCCGACGTAGATCACCCGGCGGTGCTCGTCGCGGAAGCGGTACACCCCGGGGGAGTCCGGGATCTGTCCCGGCTTGGGGCGGTAGCTGGAGGGGTCGGCCATGTCTCACACCCTACTGGCGCGGGGTGACACTCCGGCGGGCTGTGGACGACGGCCGGGTGTCCGAGCGGGCTGTGGACGAGCGGGGCGCAGGGGCCCGGACCCGGAGGCATCGACTCGGCCACACGCACGTGCCACTCGGGCATCAGGTGTTGTCGGGACTAGGTCAACACGCTTCAATGCGGGGGGACTCGGGCCCTGAGGGCCGCCCTACGGATGTGAAGGAGCTCCGGCGACGCCGGAAAGGCCCCGACCACCCACACGAACGGTCCGACCAGCCGTCGTGAGCATTCACAGAAAGGCCCCTGCATGCCGCACGCCACACAGCACGCGGACGCCGCCGTCGACGCCGCCTCCGCGGAACTGGACACGGCCCTGCGCGGCGGTCCTTTCCATGTGGCGCTGCGTGCCGCGATCGCCGCCCGTGGCCTGCCGCTCCAGCGCGTCCAACACCATCTGTCGCGCTACGGGGTGAAGGTGGGCGTGACCAGCCTGAGCTACTGGCAGCAGGGTGCCCGGCGGCCGCAGCGTCCCGAGTCGCTGCGCGCCGTGCGGGCGCTGGAGGAGATCCTGCACCTGCCGGACGAGTCCCTGATCCGGCTGCTCGCGGAGCCCGAGGGCGGGGACGGCGGCACGGCGCCCGGGCAGTCCGCGGGGCGCTCCTACCGCTCGCTCCTGGAGGCCTCGGGCATTCTCGAACAACTGCTCGGCGAACTGGAGTGCCCCGTCGACGGGGGGCTGCACACCCTGGGGCACCACGAGCGGGTCCGCATCGGGTCGCGCCGCGAGCTCCTGGGACGCGAGTCGCAGCACATCGTGCGCGCCCACCGCGACGGCGTCGACCGCTTCGTGGCCGTCCATCACGGCGACCCCGGCTGCGCACCGGAGCGGATGACGGTGCACGCCCTGGAGAACTGCCGGGCCGGCCGGGTCCGCCGCCACCACGACACCGGTGTGCTCGTGGCCGAGCTCCTCTTCGACACCCGGCTGCGGGCCGGCGACACCTTCCTCTTCCGGTACGGCGTCGAGGACGGCACCGCGGACGTGTCCCGCGAGTACGTGCGCGGCTTCGGCGCGGCGGGCGGCCAGTACGCCCTCCAGGTCCGCTTCGCGGAGAACGCCGTGCCCGTGCGCTGCCACCGGTTCACCCAGCACTCGGCGGCGGCCCCGCGCGGCGGCCGTCAGGAGCTGCCGCTCAGCGGCCGCCACCGTGCCGTGCACCTGGTCGAGCCGCGGGTCCGGTCCGGCATGGTCGGCATCGGCTGGGACTGGGAGTGACGGCTGCCTTCGGCGGCCCGTGACGCGGCCTTTTACGCGCGGCTGCGGGATGGGGTAGCTTCCCGGCCGACGGCTCACCCGCCACCGCGTCGGTCGCACCTCGTGCGGCGGCCCCGCGGGCACGGTCCGAGCAGAGCAGAGCAGTCGCAGACAGCCGCAGAAAGGAACCGCCGTGATCGTCGTCGCCGGTGAGGCCCTGATCGACCTGGTACCGCAGGGCGCGGGCGCCCTCGCCGGGCTCCGGCCCGCGCTCGGCGGCGGCCCCTACAACACGGCCGTCGCCCTCGGCCGCCTGGGCTCCCCCACGGCCTTCTGCTCCCGCGTCTCCCGGGACGCCTTCGGCGAGGCGCTGCTGGCCGGGCTGCGGGAATCGGGCGTGGACGTGTCCGCGGTGCAGCGCGGTACGGAGCCGACCACGCTGGCGGTCGCCACCCTCGACGGGAACGGTTCGGCCGCCTACTCCTTCTACGTCGACGGCACCGCCGACCGCCTGTTCACGGCCCCGGACGCACTGCCCGCGGGCACGCGCGCGGTCTCCTTCGGTACCTGTTCCCTCGTCCTCGAACCGGGGGCCGGCGCGTACGAGGAGCTGATGCGGACCGCCTCGGCGCGGGGACTGTTCACGGCGCTCGACCCGAACATCCGGGCCGGACTGATCCCGGACGCCGACGCCTACCGGGCCCGCTTCCGCGGCTGGCTGCCCTCGGTGTCCCTGCTCAAGCTCTCCGCGGAGGACGCCGAGTGGCTCGGCGGCACCCCGCGCGAGTGGCTGTCCGCCGGCCCCTCCGCCGTCGTGATCACCCAGGGCGGGGACGGACTCACCGCCTTCACCCGGGACGGGGCCGTGTACGCGGTGCCCGGCGAGCAGGTGGACGTCGTGGACACCATCGGCGCCGGGGACACCGTGAACGCGGCCCTGCTGCACGGCCTCTCGGCGCGGGACGCGCTCTCCCCCGCGGGGCTCGCCGACCTGGGCGCCGAGGGCTGGGAACGGCTGCTGCGGTTCGCCGCCCGCGCGGCGGCGATCACCTGCTCCCGGGCCGGCGCGGAGCCGCCGTACGCCGCCGAACTGAGCGGCTTCCCGGCCCTGCCCTAGGCGTCGGTCGGCCGAGGAACGGCGGACGGCGGCGCGGGGCCTTCCCGCTGCCGGACTCGCCGCGATGCCACGGTCCCCGCGGAGGTTCCCGCAGAACGCCGGACGGCGCCTCGCGGGAGTTCCCTCGGAATGCCGGACGGCGCCTCGCGGGGGTTCCCGCGGGGCGCCGAACGGCTCACGTGGTTCGCCGGGCCTCGTGGCCCGGGTCCCGTCAGGCCTTACGGGCCCGCGTGGTCTTCTTCGCGGCGGCCGCCTTCGTCGTCGCCGCGGCGGCCTTCTTGGCCGCCGTGTTGTTCGCGGCGGTCGTGGTGCCGGCGGTCGCCGTCCTGCGCGTCGTCGACTTCGCCGCGACGGTCTTCGCCGTGACCGTCTTCTTCGCGGCCGTCTTCTTGACCGCCGCCTTGCGCGGGGCCTTCACCGGGGCCGCGTCGCTGATCCGGTCGGCGCCGAGGACCTCCCGCAGGAACTTGCCGGTGTGGCTGGTCGACACTCCGGCGATCTCCTCCGGCGTGCCCTCGGCGATGACGAGACCACCGCCGGCGCCGCCCTCGGGACCCATGTCGACGACCCAGTCGGCGGTCTTGATCACGTCGAGGTTGTGCTCGATGACGATGACCGTGTTGCCCTTGTCGACCAGGCCGGCGAGCACCTTCAGCAGCTTGCTGATGTCCTCGAAGTGCAGGCCCGTCGTCGGCTCGTCCAGGACGTATACCGTACGGCCGGTGGAGCGGCGCTGGAGCTCGCTGGCGAGCTTCACCCGCTGGGCCTCACCGCCGGACAGGGTGGTCGCGGACTGACCGAGCCGGACGTACCCGAGGCCGACGTCCTTCAGGGTGTTGAGGTGACGGGCGATCGCGGGGACCGCCTCGAAGAACTCCGTCGCCTCCTCGATCGGCATGTTCAGGACGTCGGCGATGGACTTGCCCTTGTAGTGGACCTCCAGGGTCTCCCGGTTGTAGCGGGCGCCGTGGCAGACCTCGCACGGGACGTAGACGTCCGGGAGGAAGTTCATCTCGATCTTGATCGTGCCGTCGCCCGCGCAGTTCTCGCAGCGGCCGCCCTTGACGTTGAAGGAGAAGCGGCCGGGCAGATAGCCCCGGACCTTCGCCTCGGTGGTCTCCGCGAACAGCTTGCGGACGTGGTCGAAGACACCGGTGTAGGTGGCCGGGTTGGACCGCGGGGTGCGGCCGATGGGCGACTGGTCGACGTGCACGACCTTGTCGACGAGGTCGTCGCCGTTCACGCGCGTGTGCCGGCCCGGGACGTTCCTCGCGCCGTTCAGTTCGCGGGCCAGGTGCGTGTACAGGATGTCGTTGACCAGCGTCGACTTGCCGGAGCCGGACACACCGGTGACCGCGGTGAACACGCCCAGCGGGAAGGAGACGTCGATGTCCTGGAGGTTGTTCTCGCGGGCGCCGTGGACGGTGAGCCTGCGGGTCGGGTCCTGCGGGCGCCGGATGTCGGGCACCGGGATGGCCTTCTTGCCGGACAGGTACTGGCCGGTCTGCGACTCGGTGTTGGCCAGCAGTTCCTTCAGGCCGCCGCTGTGCACGACCTTGCCGCCGTGCTCGCCGGCGCCGGGACCGATGTCGACGATCCAGTCGGCGACCTTGATGGTGTCCTCGTCGTGCTCGACGACGATCAGCGTGTTGCCCATGTCCCGCAGCCGGACCAGGGTCTCGATCAGCCGGTGGTTGTCACGCTGGTGCAGGCCGATGGACGGCTCGTCGAGGACGTAGAGGACGCCGACGAGGCCGGAGCCGATCTGGGTGGCCAGGCGGATGCGCTGGGCCTCGCCGCCGGAGAGCGTGCCGGCCGCGCGGTTCAGCGAGAGGTAGTCCAGACCGACGTCGACGAGGAACCGCAGCCGCTCGTTGACCTCCTTCAGGACCCGCTCGGCGATCTTCTTGTCGCGGGCGTCGAGCTTCAGCTCGCCCAGGAAGTCCGCGCAGTCGCTGATGGACATCCCGGAGACCTCGGCGATGGACTTCCCCATGACCGTGACCGCGAGGACGAGCGGCTTCAGGCGCGTGCCCTCACAGGTGGGGCAGGGCACCTCGCGCATGTAGCCCTCGAAGCGCTCCCGGCTGGCGTCGCTCTCGGCCTCGCCGTGCCGGCGCTTCACGAACGGAAGGGCGCCCTCGAAGGGGGTCGTGTAGACACGCTCGCGCCCGTACCTGTTGCGGTAGCGGACCTCGATCTGCGTCTTGTGGCCGTGCAGCAGGGCCTTCCTGGCGCGCAGCGGCAGTCCCGCGAAGGGGATGTCGGTGCGGAACCCGAGGGCGTCCGCGAGGGCGCCGATCAGCCGGCCGAAGTAGTCCTTGGTGTGGCCGTGCGACCAGGGGTGGATGGCGCCCTCGTCGAGGGACTTGTCCTCGTCCGGGACGATCAGCTCGGGGTCGACCTCCATGCGCGTGCCGATGCCGGAGCACTCGGGGCAGGCGCCGAAGGGCGAGTTGAAGGAGAAGGAGCGGGGCTCCAGCTCCTCGAAGGACAGGTCGTCGTACGGGCAGTACAGGTGCTCCGAGTACATGCGCTCGCGCTCGGGGTCGTCCTCGGGGAGGTCGACGAAGTCGAGCACGACCATGCCGCCGGCGAGACCGAGGGCGGTCTCCACCGAGTCGGTGAGCCTGCGCTTGGCGGACTCCTTCACCGTGAGGCGGTCGATGACCACCTCGATGGTGTGCTTCTCCTGCTTCTTCAGCGTGGGCGGGGTGGACAGCTGGATCGTCTCGCCGTCGACCCGCGCGCGGGAGTAGCCCTTGGTCTGGAGGTCGGCGAACAGGTCGACGAACTCTCCCTTGCGTTCGCGCACCAGCGGCGACAGCACCTGGAAGCGGCTCCCCTCGGGCAGCTCCAGGACCTTGTCGACGATGGCCTGCGGCGACTGGCGCGTGATCGGCCGGGAGCACTCGGGACAGTGCGGCTTGCCGATGCGCGCGAAGAGCAGACGCAGGTAGTCGTAGACCTCGGTGATGGTGCCGACCGTGGAGCGCGGGTTGCGCGAGGTCGACTTCTGGTCGATGGAGACGGCCGGGGAGAGGCCCTCGATGAAGTCGACGTCCGGCTTGTCCATCTGGCCGAGGAACTGCCGGGCGTACGAGGAGAGGGACTCCACGTAGCGCCGCTGACCCTCGGCGAAGATGGTGTCGAAGGCCAGCGAGGACTTGCCCGACCCCGACAGGCCCGTGAAGACGATGAGCGAGTCGCGTGGCAGGTCGAGCGAGACATTCTTGAGGTTGTGCTCGCGCGCGCCACGGACGATGAGACGGTCGGCCACGCCGGTCCGCACCTTTCTAGAGAGAAGTGACAGGGGCGGGGCCCCCGTCTTCTTCAGACTAGGGCGAGCCACTGACAACGCCGGTCGGGATTCACCGGTTCACAACAATCCCCGGCCTTCCAGCATGCCCGACGCCGCCACCGACCTTATAGCACGCGCATTCGATTTGCGGGCTCGGTCGGCCACCTTCACCCGAAGGGGTGGCGAGGCTAGGGTCAGCACCATGATTGATCACGCTCATGACCTGGAGTCTGTACGTGACGCGACCGAGCGGCTCCTCACCGCAGTCGCCGCACTGGACAACGCGTCGATGGCCGAGCCGTCACGCCTGCCCGGCTGGAGCCGGGGACATGTCCTCGCTCACATCGCCCGTAACGCGGACGCCCTCGTGAACGTCCTCGAGGGCCGTCCCATGTACGCCGACGCGCAGGTCCGCGACGCCGACATCGAGCGGGACGCCCCGCGCCCCCTGGACGTCCAGCTCGCGGACGTACGGCAGAGCGCGGCCCGCTTCCAGGCGGCGGGAGCCGCGCCCGCGGACTGGTCGCGCACGGTGCAGCTGCGCAACGGGGTGGTCGACACGGCGGCCCGCGTGCCGTTCCGGCGGTGGGTCGAGGTGGAGCTGCACGCCGTGGACCTCGGCATCGGCTACGAGCTGGAGGATCTGCCGAAGGAGTTCGTCGGCCGGGAGATCGACTTCCTGGCCGACCGCTTCGCCGGGCACGAGGCCGTGCCGTCGACGGCCCTGCGGAGCGACGACGGCGCCGTCTGGACCACGGGCGGCGGCGCTCCCGGCGGCCCCGTCGGCGTCCGGGGCCCCGCCCCGGACCTCCTGGGCTGGCTCGCCGGACGCAGGGACGGCTCCGGGCTGACGACGGACGGCGGGCCGCTGCCGGCCCTTCCGCCGCTATAGGCTGCCGCCATGACGTACAGCGGTGAGGTGACGGTCGGCGGACCGGCGGACGTGCACGAGCTCAAGGACCTGATGATCACCAAGATCGCGGTCGGCCCGATGAACAACAACGCCTATCTGCTGCGCTGCCGGGCCACGGACGAGCAGCTGCTGATCGACGCGGCCGCCGACGCGCACGCCCTGCTCGGCACGATCGGGGACGACGGCATCGCGTCCGTCGTCACCACCCATCAGCACGGCGACCACTGGCAGGCGCTCGCCGAGGTCGTGGCCGCCACGGGCGCGCGGACCTACGCGGGCCGGGAGGACGCCGAGGGCATCCCGGTGGCGACCGACGTCCCGGTGGACGACGGTGATGTCATCCGGGTGGGCAACGTGGAGCTCACCGCGCGCCATCTGGTGGGGCACACACCCGGCTCGATCGCCCTGGTCTACGACGACCCGCACGGCCACCCCCACGTGTTCACCGGCGACTGTCTGTTCCCCGGTGGCGTGGGCAACACCCGCAAGGACCCGGAGGCGTTCGCGAGCCTGATCCGCGATGTCGAGACGAAGATCTTCGACGTGCTGCCGGACGAGACCTGGGTCTACCCGGGCCACGGCAACGACACCACGCTGGGCGCGGAGCGGCCGCACCTTCCGGAGTGGCACGCGCGCGGGTGGTGAGTTCTCACCGGACAGGGCGGGCGTCGCCGAACGCGCGCCCCGTGTGAATCCCGCGCACGCGCCGGACCCCCGCACGCGCTCCCCGCGCGCGGGGTGACGCGGTCAACTGGCAGCAGTTCCGCGCGGGATGACGGCTCCGGCGCGGATCGGGCCGCCGGTCTACGTTCCCCGCCCTCGGCCGGCGGCCCGGGCCACCGGGCCGACCCTGTTCACGAGAACGCAACACCCGTTCCCAGTATGCGGACATGTGGGGGTGTGACCTCGACAAACAGGGGTTTCGCTGCCACTCTCCCGCCATGCATCCCGCCCCTCGTGTACTGCGCCGTGCCGTCGCCGGCGCCACCGTGGCCCTCCTCGCGACCGCCCTCGGTTGCGCCCCGCAGCCGGAGGAGAAGGCCGCTTCGGCACCCTCCGGTTCGAGCGCGGACACCTGCGCCAAGGGCGAACTGGCCACCGAGACCTCCGGCAAGCTCACGATCGCTACCGACGAGCCCGCGTACGAGCCGTGGTTCAAGGACGACAAGCCGGCCAACGGCCAAGGTTTCGAGTCGGCGGTGGCGTACGCCGTGGCGGAGCGGCTCGGCTACGACAAGAGCGCCGTGGTCTGGCAGAGCGTGCCGTTCAACAAGGCCTTCGCGCCGGGCGAGAAGACCTTCGACTTCGACATCAACCAGGTGTCGATCAGCGACGAGCGCAAGAAGGCCGTCGACTTCTCGTCCGGCTACTACGACGTGCGCCAGGCCGTCATCGCCCTGAAGGGCACGAAGGCCGCCGCGGCGACGAGCGTCGCGGACCTCAAGGGCCTCAAGCTGGGCGCCCAGGTCGGCACGACCAGCCTCGACTACATCGACGACGTGGTGAAGCCGACCCGGGACGCGGCCGTCTACGCCAAGAACGACCAGGCCAAGTCCGCGCTGAAGAACGGGCAGGTCGACGCCATCGTCACCGATCTGCCGACCGCGTTCTACATCACGGCCGCGGAGGTCACGGACGCCGAGATCGTCGGTCAGTTCGAGAACCAGGGCGGCTCGCCCGAGCAGTTCGGGCTCGTGCTCGACAAGGGCAGCGCCCTCACCTCCTGCGTGACGGGCGCCGTGGACGCGCTCCGCGCGAACGGCACCCTGGCGAAGATCGAGCAGCAGTGGCTCTCCGACGCGGTCGACGCACCGGTGCTCAAGTGACGGTCACCGAGGACGGGTCCGGCCGGGAAGGCGAGGGCGCCGCGGCGAGCGCGGGCGGCGCCGCGAGCGAGGGCGGCGGGTCCGAGGGTGACAAGGCCGTCCCCGACGACGGCTATGTCCCCTCGCGGCGGCGGCTGGAGCGTGAACGCCACAAGCGGGCGCGTGCCCGCCGCGCCGCCGCGATCGGCGCGCTGTCGACCCTGGTCACGGGGGCCGCCCTCTACCTGGTCGTCGTCGGCGCGCCCGGCTGGCCGCGTACCAAGGAGACCTTCTTCGACGGGCAGTACGCGCGCGAGGCGTTGCCCAAGGTCCTCGAGGGACTCTGGCTGAACGTCAGACTGCTGCTGGTCTGCGGGGCCGCCGTGCTCGTCCTCGGCATGCTCATCGCCGTGGCCCGCACTCTGCGCGGTCCGGTGTTCTTCCCGCTGCGGGTGCTGGCGGCGGCGTACACGGACTTCTTCCGCGGTCTGCCGCTGATCATCAACCTGATGATCGTGGTGCTGGGCGTCCCGGCCCTGCGGCTCCAGGGGGTGACCGTCGACCCCGTGCTGCTGGGCGGTACGGCGCTGACGCTGACGTACTCGGCGTACGTCGCCGAGGTGTTCCGCGCGGGCATCGAGTCCGTGCACCCCTCGCAGCGCGCGGCGGCCCGCTCACTGGGCCTCAGCAACCGGCAGGCGCTGCGTTTCGTGGTGCTCCCCCAGGCCGTGCGCCGCCAGGTGCCACCGCTGCTGAACGACCTGGTGTCGCTCCAGAAGGACACCGGTCTCGTCTCGATCGGCGGCGCCATCGACGCCGTCCGCGCGGCGGACATCATCGTGGGCCGCAGCCTGAACTACACGCCGTACATCGTCGCGGGCCTGGTCTTCGTGGCCCTGACGATTCCGATGACCCGTTTCACGGACTGGGTGACGGCCCGGATGGACCGTCAGCGGGCCCAGGGAGGAACGACATGAGCGACGCCCCCGCACCGCGGACACCCGTACCGCAGGCCCCCGCACCGCGGACACCCGCACCGCAGGCTCCCGTGCCGCGGACCCCGGAACCGCCGGCCCCGGTGCTGCGGATGGAGTCCGTCCGCAAGACCTTCGGCGGGTCCGTGGTCCTGCGCGACGTCGACCTGGAGGTCGCCCCGCACACCGTGACGGCGCTGATCGGCGCCTCCGGCTCCGGCAAGTCCACGCTGCTGCGCTGCGCCAACCTGCTGGAGGACATCGACGACGGCGCGATCTGGCTGGACGGCGAGGAGATCACCGACCCGCGCGCCGACCAGGACGCGGTACGGCGCCGGATCGGCGTCGTCTTCCAGGCGTACAACCTGTTCCCGCACATGACGGTGCTGGAGAACATCACGCTCGCCCCGCGCCGCGTGCACGGCGTCTCCCGCGCGCAGGCCGAGAAGCACGCCAGGGAGCTCCTGGAGCGGCTCGGGCTGGCGGACAAGGCGGGCGAGTATCCCGACCGGCTCAGCGGCGGCCAGCAGCAGCGGGTCGCGATCGTGCGCGCGCTGGCCGTACGGCCCCGGCTGCTGCTGCTCGACGAGATCACGGCCGCGCTGGACCCGGAGCTGGTGGGCGAGGTCCTGAACGTCGTCCGCGATCTGAAGGCCGACGGCATGACCATGGTGCTCGCCACCCATGAGATGGGCTTCGCGCGCGAGGTCGCCGACCAGGTCTGTTTTCTGGACGGAGGCGTCGTGCTGGAACGGGGCACCCCGGAGCAGCTCTTCGGCGACCCGCGGCAGGAGCGCACCCGGCGCTTCCTGCGGCGGATCGTGGAGGCGGGCCGTCTCTGAGGGGGCGAATCCGCCCCCTGGGAGAGTCACGGTCTCTCCGAGAGGCGCGGTTGGACTCGGTAAGGGGCGCTCTCCCGGAAGGCGATGCTTACGTGTCCGCCCTGGCCGCCCCCGCCAGCGCGGCGACGCGCTCCACGCCGAACACGTAACCCTGCACCCCGCAGCCCGCGATGACGCCGTCGGCGCGCAGCGAGACGTAACTGTGGTGCCGGAAGGACTCGCGCTGGTGGATGTTGGAGATGTGCACCTCCAGCACCGGCAGGCCGTCACAGGTGTTGAGGGCGTCAAGGATCGCGACGGACGTGTGCGAGTAGGCGCCCGGGTTGATCACGATGCCGCAGTGGTCCAGCCGTGCCTCGTGGATCCAGTCGACCAGCTGTCCCTCGTGGTTGGACTGGCGGAAGTCCACGGTGCCGCCGTGCGCGGCCGCCGCCTTGACGCACAGCGCCTCGACGTCGGCGAGCGTGTCGGAACCGTAGATCTCCGGCTGCCGCTGGCCCAGGAGGTTCAGGTTGGGGCCGTTCAGGATCATGATCGGGGCGTTGGCCAGGCTGCGGGGCACGGTTCCTCCGGTCCGTTCGTGGGCGGCCCGTCCGGGGCCACCGCTCACACCGGTTTATCACGGTGAAACCGCAGGGCAGCAGGCCGTACCCTCCCGGCATGACGACACCCTCGTATCCCCCGAAGCCGGTGCCCGGTGACCGCGTGGCCGTCATCTCGCCCTCCGCGGGTCTGCCCGGGCTCTTCCCGCGCCCCTTCGAACTGGGCCTGGAGCGGCTGCGCGAGGAGTTCGCTCTGGTGCCCGTCGAGTACCCGACGACGCGCAGGACGGGGGCGACGCCGCGGGAACGCGCCGACGACATCCACGCCGCGTTCGCCGACCCGAGCGTGCGCGCCGTCATCGCGTCGATCGGCGGCGAGGACCAGATCACCGTACTGCCGCTGCTGGACCGGGAGTTGCTTCGCGCCGACCCGAAGCCGTTCTTCGGGTGGAGCGACAACACCAACCTGTTGGCGTTCCTGTACAACTGCGGTGTCGTCGCCTACCACGGCGCGAGCGTGATGTGCGAGCTGGGACGCCCCGGAGCCATGCACCCGCTCACCGCCGACTCGCTGCGCGCCGCGCTGTTCACCTCGGGTCCCTACGAGCTGCGGCCCGCCGAGCGGTGGAACGACATCAACGGCGACTGGGGCGATCCGGCGACCTTCGCCTCGGAGCCCGGCAGCCGGCCCGGCGCCGGCTGGGGCTGGGTCAACGCCGACCGCGTGGTGGAGGGCCGCAGTTGGGGCGGCAACCTGGAGATCCTCTCCTGGCTGCTGATGGCGGACCGCGAGATCGCCCGCGACGCCTCGGTGTACGACGGCGGGGTGCTGATCCTGGAGACGTCGGAGGAACTGCCGAGCGCCACGGAGGTCTTCCGGATCCTGCGCAGCATGGGCGAGCGCGGTCTGCTGCGGCGCTTCCCGGCACTGCTGATGGCCCGGGCCAAGAGCTGGTCCTTCGAGCGCCCCCACGGTCCGCAGGAGGCCGCCCGTTACGCGGCCGGGCAGCGCGCGGCGGTGGAGCGCGCGCTGCGGGCGTACGCGCCCGACACCCTGGCCGTCTTCGACGTGGACTTCGGCCACACCGACCCGCAGCTCGTCCTCCCCTACGGCGGCACGATCCGCGTCGACGGCCCCGCGCGGCGCATCACCGTGACCTACTGAGCCCCCTCGCGACGGTCCGCGCCCCCGCACGCCCCCGTAACCCGCGATCACTGTGGGTGGTTGACGCGGCATGCGTGACGTACACACCGTGAAGGCGCCCTCCATGCCGCGGCTCGCGGCCGCCTCGCTCGCGGGGACGGCCATCGAGTTCTACGACTTCTTCGTCTACGGAACCGCGGCCGCTCTGGTCCTGGGGCCACTCTTCTTCCCGACGTTCTCACCGCTGGCGGGGACCCTGGCCGCGTTCGCGACGTTCGGCGTGGGCTTCGTGGCGCGGCCGCTGGGGTCGGTGCTGTTCGGGCACATCGGGGACCGGCGGGGGCGCCGGCCGGTCCTGGTCGCGTCCCTGCTGCTGACCGGCGCCTCGACGGTCGCGGTCGGCTGCGTGCCGACGTACGGCACGATCGGGGTGGCCGCTCCCCTGCTGCTGCTCGTCCTGCGTTTCCTCCAGGGGCTGGGGCTCGGCGGGGAGTGGGGCGGCGCGGTGCTGCTGACGGCGGAACACGCGCCCGCCGAGCGGCGTGGGCTGTGGTCGAGCTTCCCGCAGGTCGGGCCGGCGGTGGGGTTCGTGCTCGCCAACGGCGTGGTGCTGGTCCTGTCGGTGACGCTGACGGAGGCGCAGTTCGCGCGGTGGGGGTGGCGGGTGCCCTTCTGGGCTGCCGGGGCGCTGGCCGTGCTCGGGCTGTGGCTGCGGTCGTCGCTGCCCGAGAGCCCCCGGTTCCTGGAGATCGACGACCACGCGCGCGTGCCGCTCGCCGAGGTCGTGCGCGACCACTGGAGGCTCGTTCTGCTGACCGCCGGCGCGCTGGCCGCCGGGTACGCGATCTTCTACGCCGTGACGACCTGGTCCCTGGCGTACGCGACGGAGCGGCTCGGGGTCAGCCGCACGGTCATGCTGGTGTGCGTCATGGCCGCCGTGGTGGTGAAGGGTTCGCTGACTCCCGTCATGGCGATGCTCGGCGACCGCTTCGGCCGGCGGCCGCTGTGCCTGGTGGGCTGCTCGGCGGCCGCGCTGTGGATGTTCCCGCTGGTCGCGCTGCTCTCGACGGGCGAGCCGCTGCCGATGTTCCTCGGCTTCCTGGGGGCCCTGCTCGCCTTCGTCACGATGTTCGCGGTGATCTCGGCGTATCTGCCGGAGCTCTACGCGCCGCGCGTGCGCTGCACCGGGGCGGCGGTCGGCTACAACCTCGGGGGGGTTCTCGGGGGCGCGCTCACGCCGATCGCGGCGACCGCCCTCGCCGAGCACTCGGGGCGGGTGCCGTGGGGTGTGGGCGCCTATCTGACGGGGATCGCGCTGCTCAGCCTGGGCTGCTTCGCGCTGCTGCCGGAGACCCGGCCGGTGCGGGCGGCCGCCGTTCGGCCGGTCACGGATTGACCGCCAGTTCCAGGTAGGCCGCGAACAGGACGAGGTGGACGCCGCCTTGCAGTGGCGTGGCCCGTCCCGGGACCACCGTGAGGGAGCTGACCACTACGGTCAGCGCGAGCAGCACCATGTAGGTGGGGCCGAGACCGAGGACGAGCGGTCCCGACAGCCAGACGGAGGCCAGGGCCACCGCGGGGATGGTGAGGCCGATGCTGGCCATGGCGGAGCCGAGCGCGAGGTTGAGGCTGGTCTGCACCCGGTCGCGGCGGGCCGAGCGGAGCGCGGCGATCGTCTCGGGGAGCAGCACGAGCAGCGCGATGATCACACCGACCACCGCCTGGGGCAGTCCGGCGGCGTCCACCCCGGACTCGATGGTGGGCGAGACGCCCTTGGCGAGGCCCACCACACCGATCAGGGCCAGGCCGAGCAGCCCGAGGCTGATCCAGGCGGTCCGGGCCGTGGGCGCGCCGGCGTGGTCGTCGGCGGTGATCACGTCTCCCTGCCGGGTGATCGGCAGGAAGTAGTCGCGGTGGCGGACGGTCTGCGTCGTCACGAACAGGCCGTACAGCACCAGCGAGGACAGTGCCGCGAAGGTGAGCTGGACGGTGGAGAACTCCGGGCCCGGTTTGCTGGTGGTGAAGGTCGGCAGGACCAGGCTGAGCGTGGCCAGCGTGGCGACGGTCGCCAGGGCCGCGCCGGTGCCCTCCGGGTTGAAGATCGCCGTGCCGTGGCGGAGCGAGCCGACCAGGAGGCACAGGCCGACGATGCCGTTGCAGGTGATCATCACGGCCGCGAAGACCGTGTCCCTGGCCAGGGTCGAGCTCTTGTCGCCGCCGTCCGCCATCAGTGTGACGATCAGGGCGACCTCGATGATCGTCACGGCCACCGCGAGGACGAGGGAACCGAAGGGTTCGCCCACCCGGTGGGCCACGACCTCCGCGTGGTGCACGGCGGCCAGGACGGCACCGGCGAGGACCAGTGTCACCACGGCGACGACGGCACCCGGCAGGTCGCGTCCCCAGGTCAGGGCCAGCAGGACGACCGCCAGCACCGGCACGAGGGCTGTCCACCGGGTCGTGACCGACCTGAGCCGAGCGATCATGCAGCGATCGTCGCAGAGCCTCCAGGGCTCCGCATTCCGGCCCCTCCCACCCGTCCGGGCCCGTCCGGGCCTGCTGCCCGTCCGCGCGGGACGGACCGGAGGAAGCGCCGGGAGCGGTGCGCGGCCATCAGCCGCGCACCGCTCCCGGGGGGGGTGGTCGTTCCTCCGTCCGGCGTGGTCAGGCCTGGATGCTGTCCTTCGGAGCGCCTTCGCTCTCCGTGCGCTCCGCCTCGGCCGCCGCCTGCTTCCGCGAAGCCCGCAGGCTGGTGATCGTGGTGATGATCAGGACGGAGCAGATGACGCCGAGCGAGACCGGAATGCTGATCTCGGGGACGTGGACCCCGGACTCGTGCAGGGCGTGCAGCACCAGCTTGACGCCGATGAAGCCAAGGATGACCGACAGACCGTAGCTGAGGTGGACCAGCTTCCTCAGCAGACCGCCGATGAGGAAGTAGAGCTGTCGCAGACCCATCAGCGCGAACGCGTTGGCGGTGAAGACGATGTACGGGTCCTGCGTCAGGCCGAAGATCGCGGGGATCGAGTCGAGGGCGAAGAGCACGTCGGTGGTGCCGATCGCGAGCATCACGACCAGCATCGGGGTCATGACCCGCTTGCCGTTCTGCTCGATCCACAGCTTCGTCCCGTGGTAGCGGTCGGCGACACCGAATCGCTTCTCCGCGGCCTTGAGGAGCTTGTTCTCCTCGAACTCCTCGTCCTCCTCGTCGGCTCGGGCCTCCTGGATGAGCTTCCAGGCGGTCCAGATCAGGAAGGCGCCGAAGAGGTAGAACACCCACGCGAAGCTGGCGAGGATCGCGGCGCCCGCGGCGATGAAGATCGCCCGCAGGACCAGGGCTATGAGGACACCGACGAGCAGGACCCGCTGCTGGTACTGCGAGGGGACCGAGAACTTCGCCATGATCAGGACGAAGACGAAGAGGTTGTCGACGCTCAGCGACTTCTCGGTGATGAAGCCCGCGAAGAACTCTCCGGCAGGCTCACCGCCGCTGAACAGGAGCAGCCCGACTCCGAAGAGCCCGGCCAGGGCGATCCAGACGACCGTCCAGATCCCGGCTTCCTTGATCGACACGTCATGCGGCTTGCGGCCGATGAAGAAGTCGACCGCGATGAGGGCGGCAAGGCCCACGATGGTGAAGACCCATAGGGCCAAGGAAACATCCACTGCGCCTCCGACAGTCGTAACGGCAGGTAATCAGCGTCGTCGCGCTGCCGGAGGTCTCTTCCACCCTGAACGGGCCGGCGCCCCGGGATCAGCTCTGATCCGTATTGACGGGTACGCCGCAGCAGGAGTACTCCCCTCCGTGAGGAAAACAGTACCCCAACCACCAAGAAAAGGTAAAGCGATTGGCAAAAGAAAGACCAAGTCCGCTGGTCATAGGCCTTTACTAGTACTTGGCGCGAGCCGCAGCCACTTGGGCGAGCACCTGCTGGAGCACCTGGCTGCCGGGCGGTACGAGGCTCGGTTCGAACGTCCAGGCATGCCCCACCCAGGGGTCGGCGAGGTGATCCTCGGGTACCGGCGTCAGCCGCAGCAGTGCCCGCCACAGCGGATCCAGCAACGGACCGTAACTGTCGGCGTCCTCCCTGTCGGCGACCATCATCAGGTGGACGCCGACGCCGGGCCCCTCGTCCGCGAGGTAGCGCAGCTGGGTCACGGCACGGTCGTCGAAGCCGTGCGGGAAGTCGTTGACGACCAGGAGCTGCTGGGCCGTGTCGAACCCGGGCGGCAGCGAGTCGGCCATGCCGCCCCGCACCGCCATCTGCACCAGGTCTACCCGCTCGGTGAGTTGGCTCAGAACCGCCGCGACACCGGCCGCGCCGACCGCGGGCGGGGCCGCGAGCACGCCGCTGCGCACCAGCGGCGCGAGTTCCCTGGCGCCCGAGCCGGCCGGATCGACGACATGCACCGTGAACTCGTCCGCCGGATGCACCGCCAGCAGCCGGGCCGTGTGCGCCACGGCCGACTCCATGGCGAGCCGGCGCAGTTCGTGGGAGTCGGCGAACGACCCGTCGGACGAACCCGATCGCCCGCTGTCGATCCACAGGCCGCGTTCCAGCGGGAGCCTGACCAGCATCGGGATGCGCAGCGGGTCGCTCTCGGGAAGGTGGAGGTCGCCCAGCCGCACGGCCATGGGCATTTCCATGGGGACGCGATAGGCGTGCCAGACGGGGTTGTCCCAGCGCGCGTACGCCGCGGGCAGCGCCGGTTCGACCACGTCGGCCTCGGCGCCGAGCTGGACGAGATCCCGGTCCAGGGCCTCCCTGGCCTGGTCGACGAGCTGGACGTGCTTGGCCTGGGCCGCCTCGCGGGCGGCGTCGCCCTGACCGCCCATCCTGCTGCGCGGATCGGACAGGACCTGGTCCAGTTCCTTCTCCATGCGCGTGTCGGCGAAGTCGACGGCGCTGCGGTACGCGGCCGTGCTGCGGGCCAGGTCCTCGAACATGCCCCAGACCTGGTTGTAGAGCCGCTCCTCCATGGACCAGCCGGTCGCGTCGCCCGCGACGGGCCGGGCGGGCTGTCCGGGCCGGGCCGGGGGCGCGGTGGGCGGCGGCGGGGGCGGAGCGGCGCTCTGCCGGCGCGGGTGGCTGTAGTCGATCGGGCCACCGGTGGCGGGTGTCTGCGGCGTCGGCTGGGTGGCGTCGGGATCCGCCGGTGCGGCGCCCGCCGGGTGGCCCGGACCCGAGGGGCCCTGCGGGTTCTGGCCCGTCCCGTACGGGCCGGCACCGCCCTGGGTGCCCTGCGCGCCGTACGGCGAGCCGCTCTGGTCCGGGCCGAGGGCGGACGCGGCCGCCTGCCGGGAGCGGTCGCCGTCGGCCGTGCGCGGCGGCGGCGCCGGTACCGAGCGGGCCAGGCTCTGGACCACGGCGTCGTTGATACCGGACGCCAGCCGCTGCGCCTGCGGCAGGCCCTGGTCGGTGAGGAGTTCGGTCAGGCCGCCCGCGTATCCCTGGCCGACGGCACGCACCTTCCAGGCGCCCTGCCGCCGGTACAGCTCCAGCGCGACGACCGCCGACTCCGCGTCCAGACCGGTAATGGTGTAGGTGGCGACCTCGGTGCCGTCGAGGCCGGTCACCGCGACGAACGGGGCCGCCACCGCCCCGAAGCTGACCGGCCCGCCGACGCCCGCGGGCAGGGCGAGCAGCACGCTGACCCGGTGCACGGCCGCCGACACGGCGTCCAGGTCCACCGCGAGGCGGTGGTCCGCGGCCGCCTGCCGGGAGACCTCCACACCGGGCAGGGTGGGTACACCGGGGTGGGCCACCCACTCGACGCCGGGGACCTTGCCGCTCTCGTCGCCGAGTGTGGCGACCGCCGTGACCGGCCTGCCGGCCGAGACCCGGATCTCGAGGCGGACCTGGGAGAGCGGGTGGTTCTGCCCCCGCACCAGCTCGGCCGTCATCGCCTGTCTCCCCCTGCGTCGCGTGTGGTGGTGTCCCGGTCGGCCGCTCCGCGCCTTACAGCGCGGGCAGGATCGCGGGCATCAGGTCCTGGAAGGTGCGGCCGTTGGCCGGCGCGCCGAGAGCCGTCATGTTCCAGCCCCCGCCCACCCGGTGCACCTTCGCCATGATCTGGGCCGTGTAGGCGCCGCCGCCCGCCAGCGTGTAGCGCGCCAGCTCCTGGCCGTTGGTCTCGTCGACCAGGCGGCAGAAGGCGTTCTGCACTTCCTGGAAGGTCTGGCCGGTGAAGGAGTTCACCGTGAAGATGATCTGGTCGATGTGGACCGGCACGCGCGCGAGGTCGACGAGGATCGCCTCGTCGTCGCCGCCCTGGCCGACACCGCCGACGAGGTTGTCACCGGTGTGCCGGACCGAGCCGTCGTCACTCACCAGGTGACGGAAGAAGACGACGTCGACCGGCTGCTTGTCGGCGAACAGCACGGCGGAGGCGTCGAGGTCGATCTCCCGGGTCCGGGAACCGAACAGGCCGCGCCGCGGGGCCGCCTGCCAGCCGAGACCCATGCGTACCGCGGTCAGGCTGCCCCCGTCGTTCTTCTGAAGACTGATGGCCTGACCCTTGGTCATGTTGACGGTCACGCGCTGATTCCCCTCTCGAGCTGTCCCCTGTTGCCGCGAGCCGCGGTTGACGGAAACCCTACGCAAAGGCACTGACAGTGCCGTACCCAGGCCCGCACTTTGTGTCGGTCTTGCAACACAGCGCGCGCGGGCCGGAGGCACGGCGACCTCGGGGGTCCGTCAGGCCAGCCCCGCCTCCCTCATCTGGCGCAGTTCCTTCTTCATTTCGGAGACCTCGTCACGGATCCGGGCGGCCACCTCGAACTGGAGGTCGGCGGCGGCGGCCCGCATGCGCTCCGTCATCTCCTCGATCTGCCCGGCGAGTTCGGCGGCGGGACGGTCCGTCGGCACCGTCTCCGCGGCCTTGGTCCTGCCCTTGGCCGACCCGGACGCGGCGCCCTTGGCCGCCGCCTTGCCGCCGAGGGAGGGCACCGGGGCCTTGGTGCCCCGCCCGTCCTTCTTCGCGCGGTAGCCCGAGCCCAGCAGCTGCTCCGTGTCGACCTCCTCGCGGGAGATCTGGGCGACGATGTCGTTGATCTTCTTGCGGAGCGGCTGCGGGTCGATGCCGTTCGCCGTGTTGTAGGCGACCTGCTTCTCCCGGCGGCGGTTGGTCTCCTCGATGGCCCGCTCCATGCCCGGGGTGATCTTGTCGGCGTACATGTGGACCTGACCGGAGACATTGCGCGCCGCGCGGCCGATGGTCTGGATCAGCGAGGTGCCGGAGCGCAGGAAGCCCTCCTTGTCGGCGTCGAGGATCGCGACCAGGGACACCTCGGGCAGGTCGAGGCCCTCGCGCAGGAGGTTGATGCCGACCAGGACGTCGAACTCACCGGCGCGCAGCTCGCGCAGCAGCTCGATCCGGCGCAGCGTGTCGACGTCACTGTGCAGATAGCGCACCTGGATGCCGAGTTCCAGGAAGTAGTCCGTGAGGTCCTCGGCCATCTTCTTGGTGAGCGTGGTCACCAGGACGCGCTCGTCCTTCTCCACGCGCGTGCGGATCTCGTGCACCAGGTCGTCGATCTGGCCCTCGGTGGGCTTGACCACGACCTCCGGGTCGATCAGGCCGGTGGGGCGGATGATCTGCTCGACGGTGCCGTCCCCCCGGGAGAGCTCGTACTTGCCGGGGGTCGCCGACAGGTAGACGGTCTGCCCGATGCGCTCCTGGAACTCCTCCCACTTCAGCGGGCGGTTGTCGAGGGCCGAGGGCAGCCGGAAGCCGTGGTCGACGAGCGTGCGCTTGCGGGAGGCGTCCCCCTCGTACATGGCGCCGATCTGCGGGACGGTGACATGCGACTCGTCGATGACGAGCAGGAAGTCGTCCGGGAAGTAGTCGAGCAGGGTGTTCGGCGGGGAGCCGGGCTTACGGCCGTCGAAGTGCATCGAGTAGTTCTCGACGCCGGAGCAGGAGCCGATCTGGCGGAGCATCTCCAGGTCGTACGTGGTGCGCATGCGCAGCCGCTGGGCCTCCAGGAGCTTGCCCTGCTTCTCCAGGTCGGCCAGGCGCTCGCCCAGCTCCTTCTCGATGTCGTTGGCGGCCCGCTCCAGGCGCTCCGGTCCCGCGACGTAGTGCGTGGCCGGGAAGATGTACAGCTGCTGGTCGTCGCTGATGATCTCGCCGGTGAGCGGGTGCAGCGTGGACAGGGCCTCGATCTCGTCGCCGAACATCTCGATGCGGACGGCGAGCTCCTCGTAGACCGGGAAGATCTCGATGGTGTCCCCGCGGACCCGGAAGGTGCCGCGGCTGAACGCCAGGTCGTTGCGCGTGTACTGGATGTCGACGAAGCGGCGCAGCAACTGGTCCCGGTCGACCTCGTCGCCGACACGGAGCGGGACCATGCGGTCCACGTACTCCTGCGGGGTGCCGAGGCCGTAGATGCAGGAGACCGAGGCGACCACCACGACGTCCCGCCGGGTGAGCAGCGAGTTGGTCGCGGAGTGGCGCAGGCGCTCGACCTCCTCGTTGATCGAGGAGTCCTTCTCGATGTAGGTGTCCGACTGAGGGACGTACGCCTCGGGCTGGTAGTAGTCGTAGTACGAGACGAAGTATTCGACCGCGTTGTTCGGCAGCAGTTCGCGGAATTCGTTCGCCAGCTGGGCGGCCAGGGTCTTGTTCGGCGCCATCACCAGGGTGGGGCGCTGGAGCTTCTCGATCATCCACGCGGTGGTCGCGGACTTTCCGGTGCCTGTCGCGCCGAGCAGGACGACGTCCTTCTCACCTGCCTCGACGCGCTTGGCGAGCTCGGCGATGGCCGCCGGCTGGTCACCGCTGGGCTGGTAGGGGCTGACGACCTCGAAAGGCGCCACCGTGCGTTCGATGTGGGAAACGGGCCGCATGTCATCAACCGTACGACCCCCCACTGACAACGGGGTCCGATCAGCGGTTGCGCGAGGACCGGCGGCCGGGCCGCGCGGGTGCGGGCGTCAGCGGTTCTGCGGGGCCGGGGACTCGCGGTGCGTCACCTTGCGGCGGCTGCGGGGCCGGGCGGCGCGCGACGGATGCCGCACGGGCGGGTGCGCCGGGACGCCGGGCTTGTGCTCGGCGGGGGTCCAGTCGGGCTTGCCCATGACCATCAGCGGATCGAACATCACGACCACGCCCGCGAGGCAGAGGAAGGCGAGGGGACCGATGAGCATCGGCGCGAGGAGGGCGGCGGGAGAGTCGCCCGCGGTCGGGGTGCCGGTGTGCAGGTGCACGCTCAGGGCGGCCATCCCGGTGTAGTGCATGCCGGTGACGGCCAGCCCCATGACCAGGCTGGCGCCCACGCTCCACAGGAAGCCCCTGACCTGTCCCGCGGCCCACAGGGCGGCGGTGGCGGCCGCCATGGCGATGGCGACGGAGGTGGCGACGGTGAGGGTGTTGTACTCGAACGTGCCGTTGAAGCGCATTCCGGCCATGCCCAGGTAGTGCATCGACGCGATGCCCAGGCCGGTGATGGTGCCCCCGGTGAAGAGCGCCGTTCCGGTCGCGCCCCGATAACCGACTATGAAGATCCCCACGCCCACCATGACGATGGCGATGCCCAGGCTCGCGTAGGTCATCGGTTTGTCGTAGTGGATCGGGGCGCCGTCGACCGTGAAACCGATCATCGCGATGAAGTGCATGGTCCAGATGCCCGAGCCGATGGCCGCCGAGCCGAGGGCGAGCCAGCCCGGGCGCCAGGACTGGGCGACGAGCAGGGCTCTGGTGGTGCAGCGCAGACCGAGCGCGCCGCCGAGGCAGGCCATGAGGTAGGCCACCAGCGGTGTGACGAGTCCGTAGCTGAAACCGTCGACCGTGCCGTGCATGCGCGGTTGCCCTTCGCCTGTTGCCTGGTTTTCCTGAAATTCGCCCCTCCCCAGGACCGCTGAGCGCGGTCAAGGCTGAGAGAGAGTATGACTCCCACCGGAATGGTCGAACGATTTTCCGGCAAAGAAACACGCCCTTGTCGCACATGTGCGGCACCCGTGAGCGGCCTCCGCGTCCTCCTTTCGTTCTGTGGTCGTCCCGCGCTCCCCCCGCCGTCCACTCTCTGCTGTCACTGTTGAGCTGTACGTGATGGACCGACGCGAGGAGTACGCATGCACGCGCGCGTAGTTGCCGCCACGACCGCCGCGGTCCTGGGCATCGTCGCCCTCCTGCTCCCCGTTCACGACGCCCGGGCGGGCAGCGTCTTCCGGCCGTCGGTGATCGCCCACCGGGGAGCCTCCGCCCACGCCCCCGAGAACACCCTGGCCGCCGTCGACGAGGCGGCCGCACTCGGGATCGCCTGGGTGGAGAACGACGTCCAGCGCACCAAGGACGGCGAGCTCGTGGTGATCCACGACGACAGTCTCCGCCGCACGACCGACGCCGAGGAGGTCTTTCCCGGCCGCGCGCCCTGGAAGGTGCGGGACTTCACGGCGGCCGAGATAGCCCGCCTCGACGCGGGGACCTGGTTCGGCGCAGCCTACGCGGGCGCGCGGGTGCCGACGCTGGAGGAGTACGTCGACCGGGTCGAGCACCACCGCCAGAAGCTGCTCCTGGAGGTCAAGAACCCCGAACTGTATCCGGGGATCGAACAGCAGACCCTCAAGCTGCTGGGCGACGAGGGCTGGCTGGACCGGCGGCACCTCACGAACCGGCTGATCGTGCAGAGCTTCAGCGCCGACAGCCTGCGGGCCGTGCACGAGCTGTCGCCGCGGGTGCGGACCGGTCTGCTCGGCAGGCCGGCCCTCGCGGACCTGCCCCGGTGCGCGGGCTTCGCGGACCTGATCAACCCGTCGTACGCCGCCCTCTCCCCCGCCTACGTCTCCGCCGTGCACGCCCTCACCGGACCGCACGGCAAGCCGATGAAGGTCTTCGCCTGGACCGTCGACGACCCCGCGACCGCGCAGGCCGTCGCGGGGTACGACGTCGACGGCGTGATCACCAACAAACCGGATGTGGTGCGGCGGGCCCTGTACGGGTACTGACGCCCCCGGGCCCGGGGGCGGCGCCCCGGGCGGGGGCCGGGCCGCCGCCCCGAGGCGTTGTCGGTGGCAGGCCGTACCGTGGGCGCATGGACAGCCATGGGCAGGACGGACAGCGGGTCGTGTGGGCCGTCGTGGACACCGACATCGGTCCGTTGCTGCTGGCCGCGACCGACGCGGGCCTGCTCAACGTCGTGTTCCACGCCGGCGACGCGGTACGCGACCAGGCACTCGGCAGACTCGCGGCCCGGCTGGGCACGGAGCCCGTCGAGGCACCCGGCTCCCCGCTGCTGGCCGAGGCGATACGCCAGGTGGAGGCCTACTTCGCCGGTGAGCGGCGGACCTTCGAGCTGCCGCTGGACTGGTCGCTGATCGCGGGCTTCAACCGGCAGGTGCTCCGCGAACTCGCGTCGGGTGTCCCGTACGGCGCGGTCGTCGGCTACGGCGATCTCGCCCGGCGGGTGGGCCAGCCCCGGGCGGCGCAGGCCGTGGGGGTGGCGATGGGCGCCAACCCGCTGCCGGTCGTCGTGCCCTGTCACCGGGTGGTGGAGAGCGGCGGCGGCATCGGCGGGTTCGGTGGCGGTCTGGAGACCAAGCGGAAGCTGCTCGCGCTGGAAGGGGTACTACCCGAGCCGCTGTTCTGAGGGGACACTGCGCCGGTGACCACATCTCCCGGACGCTGCCACGACCGTGCGACGGTCCGCCACGGCCGTGCGACGGTCCGGCGCGGACCGTGACCGCCGTCGAGCGCGCCGCCGCGCCCGTCGACGCCGTACTCCTGCCCGCGCTGCGGCGCCGTACGACCGCGGTGCTGGTCGCGAGCCAGATCCTCGGCGGACTCGGCGTCGCCACCGGTATCGCGCTGTCCGCCGTACTGGCCCGGCAGGTCAGCGGCACCGAGGCGCTGTCCGGGCTGGCACCCACCGCCACCGTCGCCGGTACGGCCGTGCTGTCGATACCCATGGCCGCCCTGATGACGGCGCGCGGGCGCCGGCCGGGGCTGGTACTGGCCTATCTGGTGGGCGCCCTGGGCGCCTGCGTCGTCGTGCTGGCGGCGCGCGCCGGGAACTACCCGCTGCTGCTGGGCGGCATGGCCGCCTTCGGCGCGGCGTCCTCGGCGAACCTCCAGGCGCGGTTCGCCGCCGCCGACCTGGCCGAGCCGCGGCACCGTGCCCGGGCCATCTCGAACGTGGTGTGGGCGACCACCATCGGCGCGGTCCTGGGCCCGAACATCGCCGCGCCCGCCGGCCGGAGCGTGGCGGGACTCGGGATACCCGCGGCGGCGGGCCCCTTCCTGTGGGCGGCCGGGATCTTCGTCATGGCCGCGGTCCTGGTGGGCGTGCTGCTGCGCCCCGACCCGCTGCTGACGGCCCGCGCGCTCGGGCCACGGGAGGAGCGCTCACCACAGGCCCGTTCCCTGCGGGCCGGCCTGGCGGCCGTGGCCGCCTCGCCCCGGGCGCGGCTGGCGCTCGTGACCGTGGCCGTGTCGCACACGGCGATGGTCTCGGTCATGTCGATGACGCCGCTGGACCTCACCCACCACGGCGCGGGCGTCGACCTGATCGGGCTGGTCATCAGCGGGCACATCGCGGGCATGTACGCGTTCGCGCCGTTGATGGGACGGCTGGCGGACCGGGTCGGACGGCTCTCGGTGGCCGGACTCGCGGCCGGGCTGCTGGCCGTCGCGCTGTTCCTGGCGGGCACGGCGGGCGCTGGCCACGGGCAGACCGCCGCCGGGCTCTTCGTGCTCGGGCTGGGCTGGTCGGCCGGGATCGTGTCGGGTTCCGCGCTGCTGACGGACGCGGTGCCGCAGGCCGCGCGGGCCGCCGCCCAGGGGCTCTCCGACCTCACCATGAACGCCTCGGCGGGGATCGGCGGGGCGATCGCCGGGCTGATCGTCGCGCGGGCGAGCTACGCCTGGCTCAACCTCGCCGCGGCGAGTCTGCTCGTCCCGCTGGCCGCGCTGGTGCTGTTCACCCGGACCGGGAACAGGAACGGGAACAGGAACGGGGAGGAGAACAGGAACGCCGAGGAGGAGAACAGGAACGGGAACGCGGCGGTGCGGGAACGTCAGTCGTAGTGCCGTGCCTCGATGACGTTGCCGTCCGGGTCGCGGAAGTAGAAGCTGCGCGTGGCCTCGCCACGGGCGCCGAAGGAGCCCCGCGAGACGTCCGACACCGGGACGGCGCGCTCCTCCAGGCGGGCGAGCAGCGTGTCGAAGTCGCCGCGCGTCAGGGCGAGGCAGACATGGTTCACCGGGTGCCCCGCGCTCTCGGCGGCGCCGGGGAGCATCGTCATCCGCTCGGCCATCGACAGCGGCATGAGGTCGAGGAGGGCATCCTCGTCGACGCGTACGGAGGGAAACGGTTCCTCGCCGGCGGCGAACTCGGAAAGGCGGACGGGCTCCAGGCCGACGGCCTTCTCGTAGAAGTCGGCGGCGGCGATCGGGTCACGTACCCACAGGACCACGTGGTCGAGACGTGTCGTGTCGCGTCTCGTTCTGTCCGTCGCACGTCCCAGGTTGTCCGTCGCACGTCCCATGTCGTCCGTCATACCTCCCAGGCTGGTGTCCCGCCCCACAGGCCGCAAGGGTTTGGCCGGGCGCGCCGCCTGCCAGAGATGAGAGGAGACCGACGGACAGGAGGCGGGCGCGTGGTGCTGGTGGTGTCGGAAGAGGTGCGGGACGCGGTCGACGCGCGTCGACCCGTGGTGGCCCTGGAGTCCACGATCATCTCGCACGGGCTGCCCCGCCCGCGCAACCTCCAGGTGGCGCTGGAGCTGGAGGCGGTCGTCCGCGCGGAGGGCGCCGTACCGGCGACGATCGCCGTGCTCGACGGGCACCCCCATGTGGGCCTGGACAAGGGGCAGTTGGAGCGGGTCGCGAACGAGGACGGTTTCCGCAAGCTGGGCCATCGCGATCTGCCCCTCGCCGTGGCCTCGGGGGCGAGCGGGGCGACCACGGTCTCGGCCACGGCGCTGCTGGCGAAGCTCGCGGGGGTGCGGGTGTTCGCGACGGGCGGGCTCGGCGGGGTGCACCGGCAGTGGACGGTCACCCAGGACGAGTCGGCCGACCTGGGGCTGCTGGCGAGCACCCGGATCACGGTGGTGTGCGCGGGGGTGAAGTCGATCCTGGACGTGCCGGCGACCCTTCAGCGACTGGAGACACTGGGCGTCGCCGTCGCCGGGTACGGAACCGATCGCTTCCCCGGGTTCTACCTGTCCGACTCGGGTCATCCCGTTGACTGGACCCTGCGGACCCCTGGGCAGGTGGCCGAGGTGATGCGGGCTCAGGACGCGCTCGGCGCGCCGGAGTCCGCGCTGATCGTCGCCAACCCGGTTCCGCGGGAGGAGCAACTGGATCCCGAGGTGCACGCGCGGGTGCTCGCCGACGCGCTGCACGCGTGCGAGGAGGCCGGTGTCACCGGCCAGGGCGTCACGCCGTTCCTGCTCGACCACCTGGTCCGGCACACCGACGGGGCGTCGCTGAGCGCCAATCTGGCGGCGGTGCGCGGCAATGTGCGGCTGGCGTCGCGGATCGCGACGGCGTGGACCGAGGCATGACCGCGCGGCCACGCGGAGCGGACGGCGGCCGGGGCGACCCCGCCGAGCCGATCCGGGAGACGGATGCGGCGACGAGCCCCGGCCCGGGGGCGGGATCGGGCTCCGCAGCGGGCGGAAGGGGTTCCGGGGCAACCGGCGGATCAGGGGGAAATGGGGGCAGCGGGGTCGGCGGCTCGGGGGGCGGGGCGCTGCTCGTCGTCGGGGACGTCGTGACGGACGTCGTCGCCCGCCATCGGGGCCCGCTCGCCTCGGGCACGGACACTGTTTCCGTGATCCGGACCCTGCCGGGCGGGGCGGGCGCCAACGTGGCGTGCTGGGCGGCGCACCGGGGGTGCCCGGACGTCCGGCTCCTCGGCCGGGTGGGCACGGAGTCGGCGGCCTGGCACGAACGGGAGCTGACCGCCTGCGGGGTACGGCCCCGGCTCGTGGTCGACCCGCAGGCGGCCACCGGGACGGTGATCTGCCTGGTCGACACCGGTGCCGCCGCCGAGCGGACGTTCCTCACCGACAGCGGCGCGTCCCTGCGGCTCGGCCCGGAGGACTGGTCGGACGCCCTGCTGGACGGGGTCGGCCGGCTGCATCTGTCGGGCTACCTGCTGTTCTCGGAGTCCGGGCGCGCGCTGGTGGGCACGGCGTCGGCCGCGGCCCGCGCGCGGGGGGTGCCGGTGAGCCTCGATCCCGCGTCGGCGGGCTTCCTGGCGGACCTGGGCGTCGACCGTTTCCTGACCCTCGTCGAGGGGATGGACGTGCTGCTGCCCAGCCGTGCCGAGGCCTGTCTGCTGACCGGGCTGCTCGACGGGGCGGCCGCCGCGGCCGCGCTGAGCCGGGTGGTCCCGCTGGTGGTGTCCAAGGAGGGCGTCGACGGCGCGCTGGTGGCCCGCGACGGCGCCGTGCTCGTCCGCGTCCCCGCCGCTCCGGCGACGCCCCTGGACACCACGGGCGCCGGCGACGCCTTCACGGGAGCCTTCCTCGCCGCGCTGCTCGCGTGCGCCGACGAGATGGCCGCGGCGGCCGAGGGGTGCAGGGCGGGGGCCCGCGCGGTGGAGCGTGTGGGCGGCAGACCACCCGCGCGCGGCGAGGGCGCGGTGCCGACGACGCACCGGACGCACGCGGGCTAGGCGCACCACGCCACCGCGCCACCGCGCCACCGCCGAGGGCACCACGCCGCGAGGGCACCACGCCGGGTGGGCGCTCACCTCGAGCGGGCCGCCTCCCCCGTCGGCCGACGCCCGCTCACACGTTGCACCCGCCCGGGTTCTCCGCCCGCCCGTGCCCACCACCCGCTCGGGCCGCTACCCCTTGCGTCCCCAGGCCGAGATCAGCGGGGCCGTGGCCAGGTCCATGCCGCCCGCGGCGACGTTCGCCAGATGCCGGTCGATGTCCTCGTCGGTCGCGAGGCCCGCTTCGACGAGGCGGCCGCGGATCTGACGGACCGTCGCGGACTCCAGGGCCGCACAGCCGGGTGAGGTGACGGGGAAGTAGGCGTCGGCCTCGACACGGTGCAGCCCTGCCTCGCGGAGCAGGCGCGGGAGCTTACGGCCGTAGGCGAGGTCGGCGCCCCGGGCTTCCAGGAGCTTGCGGAAGCCGTGCCGCAAGCGGTTCGCCAGCTGCTGTTCGGGGCCGTACTCGTCGGGGCAGATCAGGGGCTGGAGGGCGGGGTCACCGTCCTCGATCAGGAGCCGCCCGCCCGGCCGCAGTGCCCTGACCATGGAGCGCAACGCCCGCTCCCGGTCCGGCACATGGACCAGCACGAGCCGGGCGTGCACCAGGTCGAAGCCCTCCATCGGCGGTTCCTCGGTGCCGAGGTCGTGGACGCGTACCTCGACCGGGGGACGGCCGGCCGGCGTCAGCAGGGAGGTGTCGATGTCGGTCGCGAGGACCTTGCCCGTCGGACCGACCCTCTTCGCCAGCCAGGAGACCACGGAGGTGCCGCCCGCACCGGCCTCCCAGCAGCGCCAGCCGGGCCCGACCCCGAACGCCTCGAGGTGGCGGAACGTCGTGGCGTCGAAGAGGGCGGCGAAGGCGTCGAAGCGTTCCTCCGCCTCGGGCTGCCGGTTGTCGAGGAGGTACCCGTCGGGTCGCGTCATGCCGCGATCATCCCAGTTGTCCGGCTCGTCGGAGGTCGTCGACGCGGCCGGGGCGGGGTGCGGGACAGCCCGCCGGGATGCGGTCGGCGACACCGGGAACCCGGACCGGGAACGGTCGGCCACCGGACCCGCGAACCATGCCGGGTGTCGTCGTCCACAGGCGGGAACAAAGCGGAACCTGCCCTTTCCACAGGCTTGGCCCCGGTCTGTGCGGGCCTGGCAGACTGGCCCGCCAGGACGCAGCGGCGCGGTCCGCGGACAGACACACAAGGAGACCCAGATGACCATGGCAGGGAATCTGCGGAAGGTCACCGGCCTCGGAAGGGTCGGCGGCCTGCGCAGGGTGGCACGGCTGGCCCGGCGACGGCCGCGGGTCGACCTGAGTCACCCCGCGCGGTCCCCGCTGGGTTCCTCGGTGGTGAACTGTGTGGCGTACCGGGACGGCGTGCGGGCCCCGCGCGGCGGTGACCTGGTCGACACGGTGGAACGGGTGCGCAAGCAGGGGCACGGCTTCGTCTGGCTCGGCCTGCACGAGCCGACGAACGACGAGTTCGCGGGCATCGCCGAGCTGTTCGACCTGCATCCGCTGGCCGTCGAGGACGCCGTCGAGGCCCATCAGCGGCCGAAGGTCGAGCGGTACGGGGAGACCTTGTTCGCGGTGTTCAAGAAGGTCTGCTACGTCGAGCACGAGGAGCTCACGGAGACCAGCGAGGTGGTCGACACCGGCGAGATCATGGTGTTCGTCGGCCGGGACTTCGTGATCACGGTGCGGCACGGCCGGCACGGGTCACTGGGCCCGCTGCGCGAGGAGCTGGAGTCCGACACCACTCAGCTGGGCAAGGGGCCGTCCGCGGTGCTGCACGCGGTCGCGGACCATGTGGTGGACGACTACCTCAATGTCATCGACTCCGTGCAGGAGGACATCGACAGGGTCGAGACGGACGTCTTCGCGGCGAACGGCGCTCGGGCGGATCCGGGCCGCATCTACCAGCTCAAGCGTGAACTCCTCGAGCTGAAGCGGGCGGTGGTGCCGCTCGGCCGTCCGCTCCTGGATCTCGCGGACCGGCCCGTCCGGGTGATCGACCCGGAGATACAGGCGTACTTCCGCGACGTCTCCGACCACCTGCTGCGCGCCACGGAACAGATCGCCGCCTTCGACGAACTGCTCAACTCGATCCTTCAGGCGCACCTGGCTCAGGTCACGGTCGCGCAGAACGAGGACATGCGGAAGATCACGGCCTGGGCCGCGGTGATCGCCGTGCCGACCATGGTCTGCGGGATGTACGGCATGAACTTCGAACACATGCCCGAGCTGCACTGGAAGTTCGGCTATCCCCTGGTCATCGGCGTGATATCCGTCGCCTGCTGGGTCCTGTACCGGGGGTTCCGGCGCAACGGCTGGCTGTGAACGACGGCTCTGCCCGGCCGGCCACCGCACCGCGGCCGGTGCCCGGCGGATCAGGAAGCGGCGGATCCTGAGGACAGGACCGGGAGGGATGGATCAGGTCCGGGCCGGATCAGGACCGGGCGTAGACGGTCTCGGCCCAGGTGGCGATCTGTTCCTCGGGCAGGTGCCGGGCGAGGTCGGCCTCGCTGATCATGCCCACCAGGCGCTTGTTCTCGATGACGGGCAGCCGGCGGATCCGGTGTTCCTGCATCTCGTGGAGCACCTCGCCGACGTCGGCTCCCGCGTCGATCCAGCGCGGTGTGCCCTGGGCCATCTCGCCCGCGGTGACCTTGGCGGGGTCGTGCCCCACGGCCACGCAGCCGACGACGATGTCCCGGTCGGTGAGGATCCCGCAGAGCCGCTCGTTCTCGTCGCTGATGGGCAGCGCGCCGACGTTCAGTTCACGCATCAACTGGGCGGCGCGGTCGAGGGTCTCATGGGCGGGGATCCACTGGGCGCCCCGGTGCATGATGTCTCCGGCGGTGGTCATGAAGTACCTCCCGGTGCCCGACGGCCGGCGCGGCGCGGGAAGGCACCGCTGGTCCCGGCGCCCTACATTCTTGTAGCGCCGCATGGCGCCCGCACCCGGAGGACGGCTCCGCGACACGGCACACCGGACCCGGCGCTCACCGGGCGCGGCGTCAGCCGCCCCAGGCCGGATGGCGAGGGTCGTCCGCGCGGACCAGGACGTCGGCGGCCGCGGCCGGATCGGTCTCCTGGACGTAGCGCTCGAAGGCGGGCAGCGTCCAGTGGTCTGCCTCGGGGGTGCGGCGGCGCAGGGCCGGCGGTGAGAGAAGGACGTGCACGGTCAGGTCGAAGGGGAACCAGTGGCGCAGCAGAAAGGGGCCGTGCAGCAGCAGGAAACCGCCGGGCGGGAGGGGGACGTAGGGGCTGCGGGTGGCACGGTCGGTGACGGGGTCCCGGAGATCGGGCAGGATCCGGCCGTCGCCACCGGGTTCGAGGGGATCGAACACCTCGCGCCACAGAGCGCCGGTGTCGAACCAGCCGTCGTAGTAGGCGTCGACATCGTGGTGGCCGTACTCGAGGCGGAGGGAGGCGGGGCGCAGGAAGCCGTGCGTGTCCACGACCCGGGAGGGGCGCCCGCGGGCGCGCAGGGCCTCGGCGACGCGCTCGGCGAGGTCTCCGGGGCGGGCCGCCGGGGCGCCGTCGAAGGCGATGCGCGGACGACGGATCCCGTCGTCGGGCTTCAGGTCGAGCAGCCGCTCGGCCAGGAGGTCGCCGAGCCGTTCCCAGGTGATCGCTTCGAGTCGCACACGGCCCATGATGCGTCAGACGCCGGTCCGGCTGCCTGGCCCCGGTGCGATCCGGGTCCGTCGCCGACCAGGGTCGACCGCGTCCGGCACGGCCCACGACCGCCAAGGACCGGCCCCGGCCGGTACGCCCCACGACCGCCCAGGACCGACCCCGACCGATACGCCCCACGACCGCCCAGGACCGACCCCGACCGATACGCCCCACGACTGTCCCGAACGGTACGGGAGCACCCGGGCCGCACTGCATCCCCTCGGACTGCCCGGGACCCGGTGGCCAGGTGCCGGCGCCTCCACCAGGGGGCATGAAGGCTCTATGGCAGCCCCAGCCCCCACCGTCCCCGGCCCCGCCCCCGCCCCCGTCCGCGGGCCCGCTCCCACCCTCGCTCCCACTTCCACCTCCACCCCCGCCCCCGCTCCCGCTCCCAGCCCGGTGACGCCCGCGGCCCGTGCCGGTCTCGTCGTCGTCCAGCCGCTCCGGCGGAAGCACTGTGCAGGGTGCCGTCGCGGGCCGCTGCCGATGCTGGTCCTGGAGGACGCCGCGCCGCGCTGCCTGGACTGCGCCGATCTGGGGCACCTGGTGTTCCTGCCGCGTGGTGACACGGCTCTGACCCGCCGGTCGCGGGAGGAGAGCGGGCTGTCGGCGGTGGTGGTCCGGTTCAACCGGCGCAAAGGGCGCTACGAGCGTCAGGGCGTCCTGGTGGAGGAGACGGCGCTCGCCCGCGCCGAGGAGCGGTGCCTGGCGGACGCCGAGGCACGGCGACGGCGCCGCACCCGGGACGCGCGGCGCCGGGCGGCGCAGGACGCGCGCTTCGCGCGGGAGTTCGCGGCGGAAATCCTGCGGCTGCTCCCCGGGTGCCCGGGAGACCGGGCGCGCGCGATCGCCGCGCACGCCTCCCTGCGGGGCAGTGGCCGGGTGGGACGCAGCGCCGCCGGGCGGGCGTTGTCCGAGGGGGCCGTCGTCTCCGCGGTCGTCGCGTCCGTACGGCATCTGGACACGCCGTACGACCGGCTGCTGATGAGCGGGGTGCCCCGGCACGAGGCACGGCGGCGGATCGCGGCGGACGTGGAGGCCCGGATGCGGACGTGGCGGGAGGGCGGCCAGGGCACCGGTGGCGACGGCACCGCCGACGAGGCGACCGGCAGCGAGGGGAACGGCGGCGAGGGAAACGGCGGCGGGACGGTTCCGGGGCGCTGACGGCTCTCCGGTGGACGTCCGCGCATGTCCGCGCGCGTTTCACCCATGGCCGCGGATCATGCACGGGATTTCACTTGAGGTGAGGGACGGACCCGGGCAGGATCTCCGCTCTACGGGTGGGAGTTGACGTTGTCATGATCGATGGACCGTACGAGGTGCTCGCGATGGTGGGCACGGTGACCGCGGGGGTGATGGCCGGCGTCTTCTGTGCCTTCTCGGTCCTGGTGATGCGGGGACTCGCCGCGCTGCCGCCCGCGCAGGGCGTCGCGGCGATGAACGCGATCAACTCCTCGGCGATGACGCCGGCGTTCATGGTGCTGTTCCTCGGTGCGGCGGCGGTGTGCGCGGTGATCGCGGTGGTGACCTTCGTCCTGTGGCCGGACGACGGCACGCTCCAGCTGCTGCTGGGCAGCGCGCTGTATCTGTGCGGCGCGTTCGGGGTGACGGTGACGGCCAATGTGCCGCGCAACGAGGCGCTGGCGAAACTGGAACCGGGCACAGCGGAGGCCGTCACGTACTGGCCGGTCTATCTGCGCCAGTGGACGCGGTGGAACCACGTGCGCGCGCTCGCCTCCGCGGCCTCGGCGATCGTGTACGTCCTGGCCCTGGTCTGACCCTCTGACCGAACCGAGCGGACCTATCGGTGAGAGCAGTCCGACCGGTCGGAGCGGACCGACCGGTCCGGCCGGGACGCGGTCCCGCCGGGGAGCGGTCCCGCCGGGGAGCGGTCCCGCCGGGGTGGACGAACGGAAAGCGCTGTCCGCCGCTCTGCGTGGGCGGCCGACGGGACGTATCGTGGCCGGAAGAGTGCCGCCCGATGACGCTCGGCCTGTCGCACGCGTACGCGAGGAAGACGCCCATGGCCGATCCCAAGGGATTCATGACCACGCCCCGCGAGGACTGGCCCCGGCGGCCGGTCGAGGAGCGGGTGCGGGACTGGGACGAGGTGTACGTCCCCGGGGCACTGCTGCCCATCGTCAGCAGGCAGGCGGACCGCTGCATGGACTGCGGTGTCCCGTTCTGCCACGAGGCCTGTCCGCTCGGCAACCTGATCCCCGAGTGGAACGACCTGGTGTCCCGGGAGGACTGGCGGGCGGCGAGCGACCGGTTGCACGCGACGAACAACTTCCCCGAGTTCACCGGCCGGTTGTGTCCCGCGCCGTGCGAGGCCGGGTGCGTCCTCGCCATCAATCAGCCGGCCGTCACCATCAAGAACGTCGAGGCCGCCATCGCCGACCGGGCCTGGGCGGACGGGTTGACACCGCCGCGGCCGCCGGACCGGCTCTCCGGCAAGACGGTCGCGGTGATCGGTTCCGGGCCCACCGGGCTGGCCGCGGCACAGCAGCTGACGCGGGCCGGGCACACGGTCGCCGTCTACGAGAAGGACGACCGGATCGGCGGACTCATGCGGTACGGGATCCCCTCCTTCAAGATGGAGAAGCACCACCTGGAGCGGCGGATCGAGCAGATGCGGGCCGAGGGCACGAAGTTCCGCACCTCGACCACCGTCGGGCGGGACGTCATGGCCGCGGATCTGCGGGTCCGCCACGACGCCGTGGTGATCGCCACCGGCGCGACCGAGTGGCGGGAACTGCACGTTCCCGGGCGGGAGTTGACCGGTATACAGCAGGCGATGGAGTATCTGCCGCTGGCCAACCGGGTGGGCGAGGGGGACCTGGAGTCGTCCCCGATGTCCGCCGCCGGAAAGCACGTCGTCATCGTCGGCGGGGGTGACACGGGGGCCGACTGTCTGGGCACGGCGGTGCGCGAGGGGGCCGCGTCCGTGACCCAGCTGGACATCTACGCGCAGCCCGGTCCGGAGCGCGACGAGGACACCGACCCCTGGCCGACCTATCCGAAGATCTACCGGCTCTCGGCAGCGCACGAGGAGGCGCGTGATCTGGGGTCCGCGCCGGCGGCGGACGCGGACGCACGGCTGTTCGCGGCGTCCACGCTCCGTTTCACCGGTGACGAGACCGGCCACGTACGGTCGCTGCACCTCGTCGAGGTCGACGCACGGCGCAGGCCGGTGGAGGGCACCGCGCGGGCCCTCCCCGCCGATCTCGTGCTGCTGGCCCTCGGCTTCTCCGGGCCCGACCGGGAGGACGGGCTCGTCGAGCAGCTGGGGCTGACGCTGGAGCCGCGCGGCACCATCGCCCGGGACGGCGACTTCGCGACGAACGTCCCCGGGGTGTTCGCCGCGGGGGACGCGGCGCGCGGGCAGTCGCTGATCGTGTGGGCCATCGCGGAGGGGCGGGCGGTGGCATCGGCCGTCGACCGTCATCTGACGGGGAGTTCACGGCTGCCGATGCCGATCGGCCCGTACGACCGCCCGATGAGCCGCTAGCCCCGACCGCCGCACCCGAAGCCGACGCCCGCCGCGCCCGGGGCCGGCGGGCCGTGGCCCGCCGATCGTGTCAGCGGCGCTCGTCCGTGCCGGCCACCTTGCCCGTCGCCAGGGCCACCCGGTTCCAGGTGTTGATCGCGCAGATCAGGGCCAGCACCTGGGCCAGCTCCTGCTCGTCGAAGCGGGCGGCGGCCTCGGCGTAGACGCCGTCCGGGACGCCGTCGTCGGCCACCAGCGTGACGGCCTCCGTCAGGGCCAGGGCCGCCTGTTCCCGCTCGGTGAAGAAGTGCCGGGCCTCGCGCCAGACGGCGACCATGTGCAGCCGTTCCTCGCTCTCGCCGGCCTTGCGGGCGTCGCCGGTGTGCAAGTGGAGGCAGTACGCGCAGCGGTTGAGGTGCGAGGCGCGGATCTGGATCAGCTCGACGAGCGCCGGGTCGAGGCCCTGGCGGGCGGCGGCGTCGAAGCCGATGAGGGCGCGGAACGCCTTCGGGGCGGTCTTCCCGAAGTCGAGCCGGGACCGTGCGGCCACCCCCGCGTCCGAAGCCACGGCCCCCGCCGAAGCCGATGCCCCCGCCTCCGCCTCCGCCCCCGCCGCAGCCGCAGTCGCAGTCGCAGTCGCAGTCGTCACGTCGGTACCCGTGGCGTTCGTCGTCGTCATGCAATGCGTCGTCATGTCTCTCAACCTACGGGCCGCAAAGACCCCCTGTAGGGTGCATTTCCATGGTGGATTCGTGGGTCGATTCCGCGGAGCGGATCGGTGCCGACCTGCATGTGGAGCTGGCCGGTCCGGGCGGTCGGCGGGCCGCCCTGATCCGGGCCCTGCGTGAGGCGGTGCGCGGCGGGCGCCTGCCTCCCGGCACCCGGCTGCCGCCGTACCGCTCGCTCGCCGCCGATCTCGGCGTGGCCCGCAACACGGTGGCCGACGCGTACGCGGAACTCGTCGCGGAGGGCTGGCTGACCGCCCGGCAGGGGTCCGGTACCCGGGTCGCCGACCGGACCGAACCGCTGCGGCCCGCGCACCGCACACCCGTCAGGGCACCCGCACGCACGCGTGGACCCCTGCACGACCTGCGGCAGGGCACACCGGACGCGTCGTCGTTCCCGCGCGCGGCCTGGCTGACCTCCTACCGGCGGGCCCTCCAGCAGGCGCCCCACGAGGTGTTCGGCCCCGGTGACCCGGCGGGCCGCCGGGAGCTGCGGGAGGCCCTCACCGTCTATCTGGCACGCGCGCGCGGGGTGCGCGCCGAGCCCGAGCGCATCGTGATCTGTTCGGGCTTCGCCCATGCGCTGCGGCTGCTGTTCGGTCCGGGCGGCGGGCTCCCGCGCGGTCCGCTGGCCGTGGAGGCGTACGGCCTGGAGTTCCACCGGGGTCTGCTGGCGGCGGCCGGCGTGCGGACGACCGTGCTGCCCCTGGACGCGGACGGGGCGCGGGTGGAGCGGCTGGATCGCGAGCGGGCGGTACTGCTCACCCCCGCGCACCAGTTCCCGACCGGTGGTCCCCTGCACGCGAGCCGCCGGGCCGCCGTGATCGACTGGGCACGCGCGCGGGGCGGGGTGCTCCTCGAGGACGACTACGACGGGGAGTTCCGCTACGACCGCAAGCCCGTCGGCGCCGTGCAGGGACTCGATCCCGAACGGGTGATCTACGTCGGCTCGGTCAGCAAGAGCCTGTCGCCCGCGCTGCGCCTGGGCTGGATGGTGCTGCCCGAGCGCTATGTCGACGGGGTCCTGGCGGCCAAGGGCGAGCGGGAGGCCTGGGCGAGCGTGCTGGACCAGCTGAGTCTGGCCGACCTCATCACCTCCGGAGCGTACGACCGTCACGTACGGCGGATGCGGCAGCGGTACCGCGGTCGCCGGGACCGGCTGGTCGACGCGCTCGCCGCGCAGGCGCCGCACGTCGAGGTCACCGGGGTCGCGGCCGGTCTCCACGCGGTGCTGCGGCTGCCGCCCGGCACCGAGCCGTCGGCGCTGAAGGCGGCCGTCTGGCAGGGCGTCGCCCTGGACGGTCTGGCCGCCTTCCGGCATCCGACGACCGACATGGCACCGCGGGACGGTCTCGTCGTCGGGTACGCGACGCCGCCGGAGCACGCCTACGGGGCGGCGCTGGAGGCGCTGTGCCGGATCCTGCCGCCGGCGGACGCGGGACGGCGCGGCGCCGCCGGACGTGACGACGCGCCGTGAGCCGTCCCGGGGACGTCCCACGGCGCGCGCGGCACCGGTCGCGGCGGGCTCAGCGCTTGCGGCCCACCGCCCCGTATCCGGGGATCACCCCGTCGTCCTGGCCCGGTACCGGTTCGCCGAGTTCGGGGTGCCAGTCGGGCACCACCGCGACGCCGGGTTCGACCAGGTCGAGCCCGTCGAAGAAGCGGGTGAACTCGGCGCGGGACCGCAGGGCGAGGGTGACGCCCGCCGCCTTCAGCTTCTCCGTCGCGGCCGCGGACTCCTCCGGGGAGAAGTCGGCGGTGGCGTGGGTCATCATCAGGTAGCTGCCGGAGGGCAGCGCGGCGAGCAGCCGGCCGACCAGCTCGTGCGCGCCGTCCTCGTCGGGGACGAAGTGCAGCAGCGCGACCAGTGAGAGCGCCACCGGCCGGCCGAGGTCCAGGATCTTCCCGGCCCCCTCGATGATGGCGTCCGGATCACGGACGTCCGCCTGGAGGTACTCGGTGACGCCGTCCGGCGTGCTGCGCAGCAGGGCGGCCGCGTGGGCCAGCACGATCGGGTCGTTGTCGCAGTAGACGACGCGGGCGTCGGGCGCGATCCGCTGGGCGACCTGGTGCAGGTTGGGCTCGGTGGGGATGCCCGTGCCGATGTCCAGGAACTGCCGTACCCCGTGGTGGGCCAGCCAGCGGGTGGAGCGGTGCATGAAGGCCCGGTTGACTCGTGCCATCACCGGCACGCGCGGGTCGAGGGCGAGCATCTGCCGGCCCATCGCCTCGTCGACGGGGTAGTTGTCCTTCCCGCCGAGGTACCAGTCGTACATCCGTGCGGGGTGGGGCTTGCTGGTGTCGATCTCTGGGGCTCCGGTGGGGTCCTGCCCGGTCATGAGGCACTCCGTAAGCATGTGACGCGGATGGTGTTCAAGTCATTACCAAATCAAGGGAGTCGAGCAGAAGAAAAGGGAGTGAGCGGGGATGGGGAAGACGGAAGGGGAAGGACGGGTGGGGGGTGAGGTAGGGCGGGTGGGGGGTGGGCTGAGCAAAAGGTGCCAGGCAGGTCGGTTCAGGACAGCAGGAAGTCCGCCTCCCCCGCCTTGGCTCCCTCGATGAAGGCCGTCATCTCGTCGGAGGTGTAGATCAGCGCCGGTCCGTCGGGGTCGGTGGACTGCCGGACGGCGATCCGGCCGTCGGCGAGCTTCATCGCTTCCAGGCAGTTGCCTCCGTTGCCGCCGCTCCACGGCTTGTGCCAGCCCTCACTGCCCAGCTCACGGGCGGGCATGCCGTTGTAGATCCGCTGTGCGCGGACCCTCGGCCTGGACTGGGTCCTGATGTGATTCATTCACAACTCCTTGCGGAGATCCCGGAGGATCTCCTTCGTGCGATGTGCTGTAGCGGCCTGCGCCGCCATGCGGTCCATGACCTCGAGGTGGGTCGCCACCTCGCTGCGGGCGTCGAGATAGACGGCGCCGGTCAGGTACTCGCTGTAGACCATGTCCGGAAGCTCCGGCATGGCGAATCGGAACAGCACGAAGGGCCCGTACGTGCCCGGATGCGGCCCGTTCTCGAACGGGGCGATCTGGAGCGTCACATTGGGCAGCTTCGTGGCCTCGAGCAGGGTGTCGATCTGCGCGCGCATCACCTCCGGGCCGCCGACCGGGCGACGCAGCACCGTCTCGTCCATCACGACCCACAGCCGGGGCGCGTCCTGACGGGTGAGCAGATCCTGGCGTTGCATGCGCAGGTCGACGAGGCGCTCGATGTCCTCCGGGCGGGTCTGGCCGATGGCTCCGGACTTCAGGACGCCGCGGGCGTAGTCCTCGGTCTGGAGCAGGCCGGGCACGAAGTGGGGCTCGTACTGACGGATCAGGGCGGCGGCGCCCTCGAGGCTGACGTGCATCGAGAACCAGCCGGGCAGGACGTCGTGGAACCGCTGCCACCAGCCCGGCTTGTTCGCGTCCTCGGCGAGCTGGACGAAGCCGTCGGCTTCCTCCTCGGTGACGCCGTAGGCCTTCAGCAGCAGCTGGAGGTACGGGATCTTGAGGCTGACCTCGGCCATCTCCATACGGCGGACCGTGGCGGGTGCGACGCGCAGGATGCGGGCGGCTTCCTCGCGCTTGAGCCCGGCGCGTTCCCGCAGGTCCAGCAGGCGCCGACCGAGGACGACCTGTCCGACCGTCGGCGCGGACCGCGGTTCGCTCACGCTCCACCTCCACGAAGAGCCAGGCCGGTCACGCGGGGGCCGCACGAGCCCCGACCCGGCCGGTCACGAAAAGAATCCCGACAGCCCTACGGCGCCGCTCGAAGATCCATTCGAAGATCTGTACGAATGAGTACGGATCTTCGACGGTCCCAACCGGCGCCGTTCAACGTGCTGTTGCGAGCAGTGTGCCACGGCCCTCCACCGCGTCACACAGCACTCTGCATTTTTCAGAGTGACACTTGCCAAGTGTTCACGGCGGGGAGATAGTGGCAAGCGTGATTCCGTCCGCGCCCTTAGGAACAGACGCCGCCGCAGGCCGCCCCCAGGGTCTCGGTGCCAGCGCGGGAGCAGGCCCCGACCAGGCCGCTGCCGAGCGCCGGTTCCGATTCGAACTGGCCGCCCATCCGGGTTCCCCCGCCCAGGCCAGACGCCTGACGAGGGCCCGGCTGACCGGCTGGTCGGTGTGCGAGGACACCTGCGACACCGCCGCCCTGGTCATATCCGAGCTGGTCACCAACGCGATCGTGCACACCGCGAGCGACATCGTCGTCTGCGAGCTGCACGACGGCGAGGACCTGGTGCGCATAGCCGTGCGCGACGAGGGGTGCGCGCCGGGTGAGCCCCATCCCTCCCCGCAGCGCCCCGAGGAGGAGCACGGGAGGGGACTGCTCCTCGTCGAAGCCCTCTGTCACGCCTGGGGTGCCCAGGAGCACGGGCCCGGCCTGCTGGTCTGGGCCGACCTGACCCGCAAGGCCGACGCTCCCCGCGATCCCGCCGAGCCCTGCAACAGCCTGGACCCGGCCGAGCCGCACCACGCCGACCTGCACGAGCTGCTGGACACGCTGGACGAGTTCCACGACGGCCCGGCCGAGCCCCGCACCGGCCCGGCCGTGCCGCGCAACGACCTCGGCTGGGGCGCCCGCCCGAAGCCGGGATCGTCCGACAGCCCGGCCGACGAGGACGAACAGGCCGAGCAGTGGTACCGCGCCATGGCCGGCCGGGCCGCCCGCCGGCCCCACCCCGTGCCGCCGGTCCTGCCCGCCGCCTCCTCCGCCAAGCCCGTCCCCGCACCCGCACCCGCGCCCGCATCCGCGCCCGACAGTCCGGCCCCTCGCATCGCGCCCCAGTGGCATCGCGCTCCCGGTGGCCACGGCGGATACGAGGGCGGCCGCGACGGCCGGCCGGCCGGCCACTCCGCCGGACCCCTCCCGCTCGAGCACGGCCGCGAGCGGGGAAGGGCATGAGCGCGGTCTCCGGCAGGGCTCCGCTGCTGACCCTCGACACGCTCGTCCGCCTCAAGCGCGGGCCGGGCGGTAAGCACACCCCCGAGCCGCCGCGCCGGCTGGCCGTGCCCGACGGCATGACGGCCCCGCTGGGCTGCGACGCCGTCTCCGTCCCCGCCCGGCTCGGCCCGCTGCTGATGCCGCGCCTGCCGCGGGTGGGGTGCGTCTACGCCGACGAGGCACGCTGGTGGTGGCTGGTGCCCTCGGACTCCGACTACGCCCTGGAATGGCCCGCCCCCGCGCACTACGCCACGGGCGCCCTCCTGCCGGACTCGCCGCACGTCCCCGGCCTCATCCACCGACCGGACGGCACGCTTCCGTACACCCCGCCGATCCCCCTCTACCTGGCGCTGTGCCGCCTCACGGGCACGACGCCCACCTGGTCACGGGCGATCAGCGCCTGAGCCCCTCCGAGAAGTCCCCTCCGCACCACCGCTAGCCCGTCCCGGGGCCGTCCCGGCGCACGCCCGCGCGTCCCGGCTCTCCCCTCCCGCGCCCTGCCCTGCCCCGCTCCGTCCCGCGATAGTGGCCGTTCGTCGACTATCGCGACCGGGGAGGGCCGACGGTGGGAGAGGCACGAGAGGCGGGCACGGCACAGGAGGCGGGGAAGACACGCGAGGCCGGGACGCCACGGGCGACCGGAAAGACGTCGGCGGCCGGGAAGAACCTCCCGCCCCAGGGGCCCGACGAGCGTGACGTGTCCGAGTCGGAGCGGCTCCTCTTCGGCGGCCCGCTCCGCTACGACATGGGATGGAACCAGCACCGGGACGCCTTTCTGGAGCTGAACTTCCGCGCCATGCTCACCCGGCTGCCCTCCCTCCTGCGCACCAGCTTCCGGCTGGCCCGGCAGGCCGACCCCAAGGCCGCCCGGATCGTGCTGTCCGCCGAGATCGCCCGGGGCGTGGCGCAGGCGATCGGCCTGCTCGCGATGAACGCCGTGCTGGGCCGGCTCATCACCGGCGGCCCGATCGAGGACCGGCTGCGCGGCGCCGCCCCCGCGCTGGCCGCCATGGCCGTCGTCCTGCTCGTCGGTGCACTGCTGCGGGCCGCGTCGACGTATGCCACCGGGCGGCTGGAGCCCAAGGTGGAGCGGGTGGCGACCGAGCTGTATCTGGAGCGGGCGGCCGCCGTCGAGCTCTCCGCGATCGAGGACCACGCCTTCCACAAGCTGCTGGACACCGCGCAGTACGGCGCCCGGTCCAGCCGCTACATGATCAGTCACGGCACGCGGGTGGTGAACGCGATGATCTCGCTGGCCGCGTCGGCCGGGGTGCTCACCGTGCTCCACCCGCTCCTGCTGCCGCTGCTGGTCACGATGACCCTGCCGAGCGCCTGGAGCGCCCTCACCAACGCCCGGCGCCGCTACGAGTCCTTCCACACCTGGGTGCAGCACGCCCGCGCGGGGCATCTGATCGCCGAACTCCTCACCGAGCCGGCGGCCGCGCCCGAGATCCGCGTCCACGGCGTAGGCCCCTTCCTGCTGCGGCACTTCCGCGCGATGTCCGAGACGGCGGAGGCGGAGCAGGCCCGGCTGGCCCGGCTCGCGGCCCGTACCGGGCTGTTCGCGGCGACCTGGACGGGCCTGGCGACCCTGGCGACCTACGCCACGCTGGGCGGACTGCTGCTCACCGGGACGATGGCGCTGGCGGTGGCGGGCACGGCCGTGATCGCGATCCGCAGCGGCTCGGCGAGCCTGAACACCCTCGTCCTGGAGGTCAACCAGCTGCACGAGGAGGCCCTGTTCGTGGGCGACCTCCAGCGTCTCTACGTGGAGGCGGCCGACCGGGCGATCCCGGTGGGCGGCGCGGCCCTGCCGGAGGACCCGCGCGAGATCCGGTTCGAGAACGTCACGTTCGGCTATCCGGGGGAGTCCGCGCGTCCCGCCCTCGACGACGTCAGCCTCGCGCTGCCCCTCGGCCGGATCATCGCGCTCGTCGGTGAGAACGGCTCCGGCAAGACGACCCTGGTGAAGCTGCTGGCAGGGCTGTACCGGCCGGACCGGGGACGGATCCTGTGGGACGGCGTGGACGCGGCGGACGCGGACCGGCACCAGCTGGCCGAGCGCATCGCGATGGTGGCGCAGGACTTCAAGCGGTGGCCGTTCACGGCCCGGGTCAACGTCGCCATCGGCCGGTCCGCCGCGCCGCTCACCGAGGAACGGCTGGCCGCTTCGGTCGCGGAGGCGGGCGCCCAGGAGGTGGTCGACGACCTGCCGCGCGGCCTGGACACCCTGCTGGCCCGGCATTTCAGCGGCGGTCACGAGCTGTCCGGCGGCCAGTGGCAGCGCCTGGGCATCGCCCGCGCGGCCTATCGGCGCGGACGCATCCTGATCGTGGACGAGCCGACGGCGGCCCTGGACGCCCGGGCCGAACTGGAGGTCTTCGAGAAGATCCGCGCGCTGGCCGACAGCGGCCAGACGGTCGTGCTGATCACCCATCGGCTGGCGTCGGTCCGGCACGCGGACCTGGTGCACGTCCTGGACCAGGGCCGGCTCGTGGAGTCCGGCACCCCGGACGAGCTGCTGGCGGGCGGTGGTGTCTACGCCGAGCTGTACACGCTCCAGGCCGAGCAGTTCACGGCGCAGGTGCCCGCCCCCTCACAGGCGGGCTGACGCCTCACCGCGCGGTGTCGCCGCCCCGGACGACCACCAGGAAGGTGTCCGAGTCGAGGTCCATGACGACCTCGGCGGCCAGCCCTTCCATCCGTCGCGCCCGCGCGAACTCCTCCGCCGGCCACGAGCCTCGCGGCCCACCCGCGGGAAAGCGCTCGAGCACGGTCCGCCCGTTCACCATCTCGCACCTCCGATCAGCGTCTGCTTGTAGGAGTTAACGCTCTTGGGAGGGTGATGGCCTCGGCAGGTTGCGGTACTGAGACGTAGTTGACACGCGCTCACCGCAGAGTGTGAGAATCCGGTCACCTTACGAACATGTCGGGCACACTCCGTGTCAGTACTCGTACTCGTCGTGGTAGCGGAGGCGTACGCCGTCCGGCCGCCCCAGTGCCGTCAGGTCCAGCAACGTCGTCGCGGGGCCGAGCCGGTCGAGCTCGCGGTCGAAGACCGAGTACGTGTGGAAGACCCGGTCGCCCTCCCGGAGGAAGCAGCTGACCCCCGGCCGCTCGGCGAGGCCGCCGGGCTGCCCCACCGTCGCCTCGAAGTCGCCGTTGAAATCACCGTCGTACGACGAGTACCAGGGCACCGTCCAGCCCATGCGCGCCTTGAACGGCAGGATCCGCGGGAACGGCGCCCGGGACACCACCGCGAACGAGGTGCCGCACGCGTCGAGGTGCGCGAGATGGCCGACCTGGTCGAGGAAGGCGGCGCAGCAGCGGCAGCCGGACCGCCACTCGGGGGCGAACATGAAGTGGTGGACGACGAGTTGTCCGCGGCCGCCGAACAGGTCGAGGAGCCGGGCCTTGCCGTCGCCGCCCTCGAACACGTACTCCTTGTCGACCTCGACCATGGGCAGTGAGCGTCGCGCGGCGCTCAGCGCGTCCCGCGCGCGTGCCACCGCCTCCTCCTTGGCCAGCAGTTCTTCGCGCGCCGCGCGCCACTCCTCGCGCGAGACGATCTCCGGAAGCTCCGGATGCGCCATGGCTGCCCCTCCTGTGCGACGGTCCGTCGAAGGGGTGACTCGCGCGCGGCACGAAACTCATCGCCGTCCGGCTCCGAATACTCCGGGTGCCCCGGGGGAGCCGGGCGCTCCGGATGCTCCGGGTGCCCCGGGGAGGGCGGTGGAGAAGGCGTCATCGTCTCGACGTACGACGGTGTCGTGCCCCCGGGTGAGCCGTGGCGCGCATCCTGTCCCGGACCTGTCGCCGGGCCCGGCGGGCGGGCACCCTGGCGCCACGACACCTTCTGATCGGAGCCCGGCATGCTCCTCGGCACCTGGAACCTGGAGAACCTCTATCGGCCCGGAGGTCCGTACGGCCCGCGGGACAAGGCCGCCTACGAGGCGAAGCTCGCCGCCCTCGCCGCCGTCGTCACCGCGCTCGATCCGGCCGTGCTCGGCGTCCAGGAGATCGGGGAACCTCAGGCGCTGGCCGACCTGCTGGAGACGGTGGGCGGCACCTGGCACGCGGCGCTGTCCGCGCATCCCGACGGCCGGGGCATCCGGGTCGGCGTGATCAGCCGTACGCCCCTGGAGGTGCTGGCCGACACGCGCGCGTACCCGGCGCGGCTGCGGCCCGTGCAGGCGGACGACTCGAGGGCCACCGCGGACGGCTCGGGCCGTGGCTTCCTCGCGGTGGAGACGGTCACACCGGCCGGGCCGCTGCGGGTGGCGGTGGCCCATCTGAAGTCGAAGCTGCTGTCGTACCCGGGTGATCGTTTCTTCCCGCGCGACGAGGGCGAACGGGCCCGCTACGGCGCGTACGCCCTCTACCGCCGGGCCGCGGAGGCGACGGCACTGCGCGCGCTGGCCGACGATCTCCTGGACGGCGACGGCCGCGCGCGTGACGTGGCGGTGCTGGGCGATCTGAACGACGAGGTCCAGGCGGCGACCACGCAGATCCTGCTCGGTCCGCCCGGCTCGGAGATCGGCACCCGCGGGTTCGAGGCGCCCGACCGGGGCGACGCCGACCGCCTGTGGGACGTGGCGCCGCTGATCCCCGCCGACCGCCGCTGCTCGCGGATCAACTCCGGTCGCCGCGAGCTGATCGACCACATCCTGACGAGCCACCGCCTGGTCCACCGGCTGACGTCGGCGGGTACGGGGACGGATGCGGGGCCGGGGGCGCCGAAGGGATCGCGGCTGCCGTCGGTGGGTCCCGATCCGGCGACGCGCAGGAACGAACCGGGGTCGGACCACGCCCCGGTGTGGGTGCGGATCGACTGACGGACAGCACAGTCCACCGACGGCCAGAGCAGGGCAGGGCAGGGCACAGCGGGCGGGAGCGAGTGCCAGCAGGGCAGGGCGCAGCGGGCCGGAGCGAGTGCGGGCAGGGCCGGGCTGCGCCCTGCCCGGCTATCCGGCCACCGGCAGGTCCGGCACGGGGGCCCGCAGGCCCACCCGGTCCCGCCCCGCGGCGAGTTCGTCGAGGAGTTCGGCGAGCCGCTCCCGGTGCCGTGCGGTGAGCCGTCCGGCGTCGTCGAGGTGGACGGCGCAGGCGGTGGTGGTGTCGACGAGCCGTTCGAGGACGGCGGCGACCTCGTCCGTGCCCTCCGTGTGCCGGGCGACGGCCGGCAGTTCGTGGGCGGCGAGGGCGATGGCGGTCCGGGCCTCGGCGAGGGCGCGGTAGGCCTCGCGGCGCAGGGTCCAGCGGGCGGCACGGTCGTCGGGGCCGTCGAGCACATGGGTGAGGTAGGCGTGCGCGGCGCCCGCGGCCGCGGCGAGCCGGGCGCGTACCTGGCCGCCGCGCTCCCCCGGCATCGGCAGATGTCCGACGATCAGCACGATCGCGCAGGCCAGCAGGGTTTCCGCGATCCGGGCTGTGGAGGCCTGGGGCTCCCCGCCGACCATCACCAGGGACAGCACGAGGACGGTGACGACGGCCGTCTGGGCGGCGAAGTGCCGGGTGGACACCGGGATGAGCGCTCCGCACAGCGCGACCAGCGCCACCAGCCCCTCCGGCCGGGGCAGCACGGCGGCGAGACCGGCGAAGAGCAGCGCCCCGAGCACGGTCCCCGCGGCCCGGCAGAGCACCCGGGAGACCAGCGGTCCGAGGTCGGGCTTGACCAGGAAGACGGCCGTGGCGGGCAGCCAGTACCAGTGCGTGTGCCGGCCGTACCACTGGGAGTGGTAGAGGGCCTGCGCGACGGCGGCGCCGGCCCCGAAGGACAGGGCGACCCGCAGCCCGTACTCGCGGCCGCCCGCCCCGAACGCGGTGCGCAGCAGGTCGCGGACGCCCCGTCGGCGGGCGTGCAGGTCCCCGCCGCCGCCCTGGTCGAAGGCGTCGGCGGCGTGCAGCAGGGCGTCGTCGAGGGCGCGCAGTGCGGGGGCGGACCGGGAGGGCGCGGGCAGCGGCCCGGTGTGCGTGTTCCCGCGGACGGCGGCGGCGAGCCGCCGGGGCCCGGCCGAGGCCCGCTCGGAGAGGGGTTCCGCGGCCCAGGCGAGGGCGGTCGCGGCCTCGGCCAGGGGCAGCGCGGCGGCGTACTGGGCGCGCAGCCTGCGTTCGGCGGCGGAGCCGGCCCCGCGCCGGAGCCGGGGGCCGGCGAGCGCGTCCTGGGCGTGGTCGAGGGCGGCGGTGAGCGCGGCGCGCCGGGCGGTGGCCTGCCCGGTGCCCGCGGCGTCGAGCAACTCCGCGACGGCGTCGTACACGCGGGCGACCGCGTCCCGTTCGCCGTCGAAGCGGAAGTCGCCGGTCATCGCGCCGGGGGTGGGCAGCACGAGCCGCAGCGCGAGCAGCCACCCGGCCCCGGCGAGAAAGGCGAGGGCGCGGAGCCACCCGGTCTCCGGGACGGGCATCCCGGCCCCGATCGCGGAGGCGACGAGCAACTGCGTGCCGGCGCCGGACGCGACGGGCCCGATGGCACTCATCCCGCCGGCGAGGAGCCCGAGTCCGGTGAGGACGGCGGTCAGCGCGACGGCCCCGACGTGATCCCCGACATAGGTCCCGACGAGCAGCCCTCCCGCACCGACGAGCGCGGGGGCGCCGAGCCGTTTCACGGCGGTCCGCCTGCTGCCGGGCCGGTCGTTGATCCCGGCGAGCATCGCCGCGATGGCGGCGATCACCCCGAGGGAGATCCGGCCGGCGAGGACGGACACGAGGAGCAGCGGCCCGGCGGCCAGTGCTCCCCGGGTGACCGCGCTCCAGGGCACGGGCCCGCGCTGGGTGCGCAGGGCGTGGGCGAGCCAGGGTGGAAGGGCGGTGAGGGGGGTGCGTGCGCGTGCGGGAATGTGCGGGCGCGGGGACACGGAGCTCCTGTCGGGACGAGGGCGGGGTGTGCCTTCGGGCGACGGTGGCCGGGGCTTGTCAGCTGTGAGCTGTGAGCTGTGGTGTCAACGGTACGGGGTGTTCTCGCGAAGGCGGGGACGGCTGCGTTTCGGCGAGGTGACACCTGGCCCGGATCCCGGGTTCTTCATGAACGCGAGGCCGGAAACGGGAGCGGGGCCGGGGGCGTAGCCTGCCCCCGGCCCCTGTGGAGCCGCCCATGTCGCACACCGGCGCACTTGAGGACCCAGGTCAGTCGTGATGTCGTCGCGTCCTGCCTTTGGACCACCGCGCATCGAGCTGCGCGGGCCGGACTTGAACCGGCACTTCGACGTCCGGGGGCCTGGGCCCGGTCGCTCCGGCGATCGGCGGCGAATGCTGAGTCTGGAGCGAGAGTCTGAGATTCAACGCGATCCGTCCCTGGATGTCTCGGCGGGTACGGTTCGCTCGTCACGACAAGCTTCAGCTTCAGCTTGCGCTCCTCGCGCACCCCGGTCACGAAGGACCGGGGAGTCTCGAAGGCTACCCGAACAGATAGCCGAACACGGCGTCACCGACCCGCTGGTCGACGACTTCGGCGCCGTTCGCCTCCTCGCGGGCGAACTTCACCGCCTGCTGCACCTTCTCCAGGCGGGCCAGCAGCTCGTTGACCCGGCGGGCGGGGAGGGCCCCGGAGAACTTCACGGTCGTCCAGTAACCGACCGGCACGTCCTCGTAGTACACCTCGACCTGCGCCGGGTGCTTGTCGGTCGCCTCCGCCTTCACATGGTTGCGCGGCACCTTCTTGGTGCGCAGCGTCCGCACCGGCTCGGTCTTCCACGCGTCGGTGGACGGGTCCTGCGCCCAGGACTCGGAGGCGTCGAGCACCGGCAGCCTGCGCACGAAGGCGGTCAGGTCGACGAGCTGCTTCTCGAGGAAGAGCAGGTAGGACACGGGTACTTCGGCGACGAGTACACGGCCGTCGACCTTCACGTCGGCGCGGGCGGTGCAGTTGGCCCAGTCCTTCGTGGCGGTCACGTCGAACAGCCGGGTCAGGGTGGCCGCGGTCTCCCGCAGCACGTCCTCGGCCTTCACCTGCACCCGCGTCGACTCGGGCGGCAGCTGCTCGCCCTCCTCGTCCTTGGGCTGGTAGGTCCGCGAGATGCCGGCCAGCAGCGCGGGCTTCTGGAGTCCGTGCTGAGCCGTGCTCAGGTCCTGGTGGGCCTTGGACTTGATGCCCTTCTCGACTGCGATGATCTGATTGAGTTTCGCCACGACGACGACGGTAGTTGCTCCGGCACCGTCATCCCAACGGGTTATTGCACGGGGTGCGGGCCGAAGAGACGGCCGGCCTTTTCCAGCGCCTCCGCCAGGACGCCGGGACCGGACCCGCGCAGGTCCGCGACGACGGCGTCGACGCCCCGCAGCCCGGCCCTCTCCAGCAGCCGCTTCTCGTTCGTCACCCACTCCCCCCGGGCCGCGAGGATCCCGTGGCCCGCCTGTACGGCGGCGGTGACGACGGCGCCGGCGACCTCCGCGAGACGGCCCGCCGGGGCGTGGTGGGCCAGGGCGTAGGCGAGGGTGGCGCGGGCCGTCCCGTGCCAGCGCTCGCCCGCCGTCCGGCGCAGCGCGTCCGGATAGCCGTCCGGACGCGGGAGTTCACCGCTGAGCACCTGGTTGATCGCCAGCTCGGCGACCACGAGATAGCTCGGGATCCCCGCGAGGTGGAACAGCAGCGGCTCCACCCGGAAGCGCCCCTCGGCCGCCTCCGCCCACTCGTGTTCGACGACGTCGAGATCCCGGTAGTGCACGTCGACCCGCCGCCCGTCGATCGTCAGCCAGGCACCCCCGTTGAACACCCCGCCACCCCAGCCGCCGACCTCCGACACCTCCCCCTCCCAGCCGATCGCCCGCAGCCCGGCCGGCTCGAAGGAACCCCGGTAGTAGACCGCCAGATCCCAGTCACTGTCGGCCCGATGAGTCCCCTGAGCCCGAGAACCCCCGAGAGCGACGGCCCGGACATGGGGGAGGGAAGCGAGACGACGAGTGATCTCACCGAGGAAGTCCCGGTCGGCGGGAGAGGCGGATGCGGGGGTCATGGGCGGCTTCCGATCAGCAGTCCCACACGTTCCGGTGACGGTGGCGGGTCGGCGGATGGTCCAGGTCCTCGGCGACGGCGAGCAGCGCGCCCGGCGGGGCGGCGCGAAGACGGTTGCGGGCGGTCGAGCGGAAGACGGACAGCGCGGCCCGCGCACGGGACTCGTAGGGGCCGTCGATCTCCGCGTTCAGGGACCGGGGAAAGGTGTGGGAGCGGAATACGCGCACCAGCGGAAGGGGCACCGGCCGACGCCGCTCGCGCAGCGCGCGGGCCGATTCTCCGGCGCTGTAGCGCAGTTCGCCGAGACGGTGGCCGGTGCTCCAGCCCTGCCGTCGGGACGGCCGGTCATCGGGCCGGACCCGGTGCCGCGGGCGGACGTGGTGGACGGTACGGGACATGGCAGACCTCCGCGGGCCCGCCGGACTCTCCGGCGAGGCCCGTAAGAAGTCCGCCGCCGTGAATCGACCCAGCCGCCTGCTCCGCACAGCCAGCAGCGTGGCGAACACAGCCCGGCGATGTCCACCGCTTATCCCGTGGGGTCCCGCCGCCCGGCTATCCGGCCCCCCAGGTCCTGCGCTTCGGTACCGGCTTCGCCAGTGTCCCCGTCCGGCTGGTCGTCAGGCCCAGGGTGACCAGGGACTCGGCCAGTTTGACGGCCGCGCCGACCCCGTCGACGACCGGGAGGCCCAGCTTGTCGCCCACCAGTCGCTCCAGTCCCGTCATCCCGGCACATCCCAGGACCAGCACCTCGGCCCCCGCCGCCCGGGCGCGCTCGGCGGCCGCCAGGAAGGCCGCCTCGGTGCGGTCGCGGTCGCCCAGGTCGAGGACGCCGAGCCCGGTGCCGACGACGGCGGCACAGTTGCGGCCCACGCCGGCCAGCTCCAGGCTGTCCTCGATCTGGCCGCAGGACCGCTCCAGGGTGGTCACGACCCCGTACCGGCGCCCCAGCAGACACGCCAGATGCGCCGCGGCCTCGGTGATGTCGACCACGGGCACGTCCACCAACTCCCGTACGCCCTCGCGCCCGTGCTCACCGAAACCGGCCATGACGACGGCGTCGTAGGGCGCCCCCCGGTAGGTCCGCAGCGCGTCCATGACGGCCGCGGCGGAGAGGAAGCTGTCGAGCCAGCCCTCCGCGGACTCGGGGCCCCAGGCCGGGGTCAGTCCGGTCACGGTGGTGCCCGGGCCTGCCGCGGCCCGGGCACCTCGCACGATCTCCTCGGTCATCTCCCGCGTGGTGTTGCAGTTGGTGACGACGATCCGCACGTTCCGCACGCTGCTCAGACCTCCACGGGCCGCTCGACGGCGACCGCGGATCCGGCGGCCCGCTCCTCTCGGCACAGCAGCACGTACAGTCCGGCCCCCAGGGCCGTCCCGATGAACCAGGAGTACGGCGCCACATCGCTGAAGGTCTTGACCAGCGCGAGCACCGCCGCGACCGCCGCGGAGGGCAGGAACGCCCACAGCGCCTTGGGGTTGACGCCCCCGCGGTAGTAGAAACGGGAGCCGGGAGTGGCGTCGAACAGCTCGTTCACGTCGACACGGCCGCGCTTTACCCAGTAGTAGTCGACCATGATCACGCCGAACAGCGGGCCGAGGAAGGCGCCGAGCCCGCCGAGGAAGTAGTTGACGACCGTGGGGTTGGAGAACAGGTTCCACGGGGTGACCACGAGCGCCGCGACCGTGCTGATCATGCCGCCGACCTTGAAGGTGATCTTCTGCGGCCAGACGTTGGCGAGGTCGTACGCCGGCGACACGAAGTTGGCGACGATGTTGACGCCCATGGTGGCGACGGCGAAGGTGAGGGCGCCCAGGACGAGCACCCAGGTGTTGCCGACCTTCGCGACCAGCTCCGCCGGGTCGGTGATGGCCTCGCCGAAGACCTCGAGCGAGCCGGCGGTGACGATCACGGAGACCACCACGAAAGCCGTCGAGTTGAGCGGCAGCCCCCAGAAGTTGCCGCGGCGGACCGTCTTGTAATCGGGTGCGAAGCGGGAGAAGTCGCAGAAGTTCAGCATCAGCGTGCCGTAGGTGGCGAGGATCAGGCCGATGGCGCCGAACCACTGCCGCCACTGCTCCCCCACGGAGACCGGGTGCGGGGTGGAGGTGAGCGAGAGGGTCCAGCCCGCCTTGGACAGCACCCACACCGCCAGCGCGATCATCACCAGCCAGATCGCCGGACCGCAGAAGTCCTGGAACCTGCGCACGGACTCCATGCCCCGGCTGATGATCATCGCCTGGACCAGCCAGAGGGACACGAAGGAGAGCCAGCCCAGCGCGTCGAGGCCCAGGAAGGAGTGGTGCGTCCAGGACTCCAGGCCGGGCCAGGCAGCCAGCAGCATCACGTTGACGGCGACCGAGGCGAGGTAGGTCTGGATGCCGTACCACATGATGGCGATCACGGCGCGGATGAGGGCCGGGATGTTGGCGCCCCAGACGCCGAAGCTGATCCGGCTGACCACCGGGAAGGGCACCCCGTGGCGCTGGCCGATCCGGCCCATCCAGTTCATGCCGATGTAGATGAGCACGAAGCCGACGAGGAGGGACGTGAAGATCTGCCACACGTTCATACCGAGGACCAGCAGTCCGGCGGCGAAGGTGTAGTTGCCGAGGTTGTGGACGTCCGACATCCACATGGCGAAGAGGTCGAAGACCTTCCAGTTCCGCTTCCCGGCGGGCGCGAGGTCTTCGTTGGTGAGCCTGGGGTCGGGGACGAACGCTGGCGCGCCGGTGACTTCGGCGCTGTCGGCGAGGGACACGGGGCCTCCCTGAGCGAAGGGACGGAGGAGGACTACGGGCCGGACCGTTTGGTATACCAAACTGCCGCCATGGTCCCGCCGTCAAGCGTTCTGACCGATGTCCGTCCCGTTACGGCTCCGTAAAAGCCCTCCCGCATCGGCGAAGATGGGCCCATGACGAAGATCGAACCCCTCGGAGCGGTGCGCGAGCGCGTCCTGGGGTCCCTGCGGCAGGAGATCATCGCCGGCAGCCTGCGTCCCGGCGACCGGCTCGTCGAACGCGAACTGGCCGACCGCTTCGGCGTGTCCAGGGTCCCGGTCCGGGAGGCCATCCGGGCACTCGTCGCCGAGGGCTTCGTCCTGTTCGAGACCCCGCGCCGCACGGTCGTGAGGCCACTGAGCCCTACCGACGTCAAGGAACTCTTCGAGCTGCGCGAGGCGTTGGAGGTGTACGCGGCCGGACTGGCCGCCGCCCGGGCCACCCCGGAGGACCTCACCGAACTGCGCGCCCTCCTGGCGAGCGCGGCGAGCGCCACCGCCGCGGGGGACGCCGAGACGATCACCGACATCAACACCCGCTTCCACGACCGGCTCCTCGCCATGGCCGGCAACACCCTGCTGATCTCGGTCATGGAACCGGTCGCCGGCCGCTTGCAGTGGCTCACCCGGCGCAACGAGGAATGGCCCCAACTCCTCACCGAACACCAGGACCTCTACGACGCCATCGCCTCCGGCGACCCGGACCGCGCCCGCGCCCACGCCCTGGACCACGTACAGGCCAACTACCGCTCCACGGTCCGGCACCTGTTCGGGGAGGCCGGCCTCCCGGAGGTCCCGCCCTCCCCCGATCACGCTCCGCCTAGAATCCCCTGACCCTTCGGGCAGGTGTCCGAAGGCGCGCACACGCGGCCGACGGAACGGGGAGACGACCATGGTGAGCAGACGCGGACTGCTGAGCGGAGCCGCACTCGTGGGGGCCGGCGCGGTGACCGGCGTGCTGGGCGCGGCCGGCAGCGCGACCGCCGACGCCCCGCTGGACACCCCGTTCACCCCTCTCACCACACCTCATCTCGCCCAGGCCGAGCAGATGGTCCAGTACCAGCGACTCCTGGCGGCCGGCTACCTGCCCACCGGCCTCGCCGGACACTGGCCACTGGACGGCTCCGGCGCCGACCGCTCCGGCCGCGACCACCCCGTCACTCCCGGCCCCGGCGCCGGCTGGACCACCCTGCGGGCCGGCGGCGAACTGACCCTCGACGCGTCCTACGCCGCCACGGCCTCCGTGCTCGACACCACGGCGCCGTTCACGGTCTCCGCCTGGGTACGCCTCGCGGACGACGCCGTCCTGACGAACATGTACACGGCGGTCAGCCAGGACGGCACCGGGTGCAGCCGCTTCCTGCTCCAGTACGACGACACCGCCGGCGCCTGGGCGTTCAAGGTGCGCGCCGAGGACCAGAGCGTCAAGATCTCCGCCCTCGCCACCACCACCGTCACGCCCGGCAAATGGACCCACCTGACCGGAGTGTGGGACGGCGGCACGCTCCACCTGTATGTGAACGGCGTGCCGGAAGGCACCGCCGACGCCGTGCTGTCCTGGGCCGCCACCGAGGGTTTCAACATCGGCCGGGCCCGCTGGAACGGCGCCTACGTGAACCACTTCAAGGGCTCCGTCGACGATGTGCGCGCCTACGGCCGCGCCCTGAGCGCCGACGAGGTCTCCCTGATCAGCGGCCGCACGGCCGGCCTCAACAACGTCTACCTGGTCGGCTCCGCGTCGACCGTCACCTGGGGCGCACCCGACGACCCGTCGAGCTGGATCGCCCGCGCCCGCTGCTCGTCCTTCATCACCCGGGTGCTCAGGCACACCTACGGCTGGGCCACCGACGCCTACTTCACCCAGTACTTCCAGGACCGCATCCCCGAGGCCGCCGACTACCGCAAGGCGTTCGCCGACGGCACCGCCGGCCCGCGCTTCCGGCGGATCCGCAAGGTCGCCGACCTCCGGCCGGGCGATCTGATCGCGGTGGACTACAACGGCCAGGTCGAGGGCAACACCGGCCACATCGTCATGGTCCGCGAGGTCAAGGGCGTCTTCAGCGGGGTCGCCGACTTCACCGGCGAGACCCAGTACGCCGTCGAGGTCGTCGACTGCACGGCCGAACCGCACGGCGTGTACGCCCTGACCAACTACCCCAGGTATCCCGACACCCGCATGGTCGGCCTCCTCGCGGAGGAGCAGTTCGAGGGCGTCGGCATCGGCCACATGATGTTCTACGCCTCCACCGCCACCGGGGAGTTCTCCCGCTACCGCTGGAGCGTCAACACCGCCAAGGACAAGGCATACCCGGTCGCCTCCCGGCCGGTCACCGCGGCACGCGTCGCCTGACCGGAGCTCACGACAGCCCCGCCGCCCCCGAGGCCGTGCGCAGCACCTCGCGCAGCATCTCGGGAGTGAGCCGGCCGGTGAAGGTGTTGCGCTGACTGACGTGGAAGCAGCCGAAGACGTCGAGGCCGTGGACGCCGTCAGGCTCGTCCCGTCCCTCCGGGGTCCCCTTGCCGTTCGGAACGGCCCTGCCGTCCGGAACGGCCCTGCCGTCCGGCCCTTCCCGGCCGCCCGGGCCGCCGAGCCGTACCCGGGCGCCGTGCCCGAAGGGCGGCCGCGGCCGGGGCACGGTCCAGCCCGCCTCAGCGAACGCGGGCAGCGCGGCCTGCCAACCGAAGGCACCGAGCACGACGACCGCGCGCAAGGTGGGCCGCAGCAAACGCAGCTCCCGCACGAGCCAGGGCCGGCAGGTGTCCCGCTCCCCCGGCGTCGGTCTGTTGGCGGGCGGTGCGCAGTGCACGGGCGAGGTGATCCGCACGCCGTACAGCTCCAGCCCGTCGTCCACGGACACGGCCGTGGGCTGCGACGCCAGCCCGACGTCGTACAACGCCCGGTACAGCACGTCACCGGAGCGGTCCCCGGTGAACATCCGCCCCGTACGGTTCCCGCCGTGCGCGGCGGGGGCCAGTCCGACGATCAGCAGCCGGGCGTCCGACGGCCCGAAGCCGGGTACCGGCCGACCCCAGTACGTCCAGTCCGCGAACGCCGCCCGCTTGGTCCGGGCGACCTCCTCACGCCAGGCCACCAGCCGGGGACACGCCCGGCACTCCCCGACCCGCCGATCCAGCAGGGCCAGGGCCGAGGGGGCGGCCGGTGCGGGGGAGGCCGTGGAGCGAGAGGAAGAGGTCGCGGGGTCGGAGGGGGCCTCGGTGGCGTCCATGACTCCACGGTAGAACACGCCCCCGCCCCTGATCACACACTCCGCACGCTCCTCCTCAGGCACCTCGTCGCGCCCACTTCAGCAGCTCCACGTTGGACTCCCGACGCTTCCAGGCGATGAGCGCCAGCGGTACGAGCAGGATGAGCGGCGTCGCCGCGTTCTGCCCGTCGAAGACCACGACCTGGACGACGAAGGCGCCCACCATCAGCGCTCCCAGCGCCATCGCCGCCACGGACTGGAGCACCGGAACGAGCAGGGCGACCGCACCGGCGAGTTCCAGGGCGCCGATGGCGTACATGCCCCCGCTGCCCCAGCCCATCTCGTCGAAGGCGTCGGCGGCCGAGGGGTGCGCGATCAGCTTCGGCAGCGCGCTGGCGAAGCCGTAGAAGAGCGCGAGCAGCACCTGCACGCCTCGCAGGGCGATCCGGGCACGGCGTCCTCGGGGGCTCGGGGAGGCGGACGCCTGCGCGGCGGTGGACGTGGTGGCGGCAGTGGACGTGGTGGAGGTGGTGGCGGCGAGCGAAGCCGTGGTCTCGGACATGGGAGTCTCCTGCGGTGAGCGGTCCGGCGTGCTGTCGAGGGGGTAGACCGACCTCCGTCGACGAACTCATCGCCGCCCGCCGGGCCTTCTCACGCCGTCACCCTCACCGCCCGCCCGTCCCCGTCCTCTCCGGTCCCTCCCCTCTTCCGCTACTCCGTGACCGGCACCGCCTTCACCCACATCCGGTCCTCGGTGAGACAGCGCTCCACCCTCAGTCCCGCTTCCGCCAGGGCCTCCTCGAACTGCTTCTGGGTCAGGGGCCGGGACCGGAAGGTCTGGGTCCACACCGCGTCCGGGAAGTCGTACTCCGCGCGTACGGAGTGGACGCCGTCCCCCACGGGCTCGTCCGAGACGATCCTGATCGTGAAGCCGCTCGGGTCGACGCGCTCGCGCGGTACGTTCGAGTGGTAGTCCTCCCCTTCCCGCTGGATCAGCACGCAGCCGCCCTTCGTGACGTGCCGTGCGCAGGCCCGCAGCATCCCGCGCCGTACCTCGACGTCTCCGTTGTGCACGAGGAACGACGCGAGCATGACCACGTCGAACGTCTCGTCCAGGGCGAGATCCTCGATGAGGCCGCATATCGTGCGGGCCCCGCGGACGCGCTCCAGCATCTCGGCGGACTCGTCCACCGCCGTGACCTCGAACCCGCGCTCCAGCAGGGCGTGGGTGACGCGGCCGACCCCGCTGCCCAGCTCCAGGATGTGTGCGCCCGGGGGCACCGCCGCGGCGATGATGTCCGGCTCCTCCCCCACCGGCAGGCGCGAGTAGAGCTCGACCGCGCAGCCGTCCGGGGTGATCGCACCGGGACCGGTTCCCTGATATCCGTCTCGCGTCTTCAGCTTCATGCCCGTCCAACGGCCCGTCCCGGTACGGCAGTTCCTCCTGCCCGACGGTTCACCCGTTCGAGGGATGGCCGCTCTGTTCGAGCGCGCCGGAGGCGAGCACGGCCGTCCCCTGGAGAACGTGCGGACCGAAGAGTACGTTGCAGGAAGGAGTGGTGGTCGGATGCGTACGGGCAGTGAGCCGATGACAGCGCGCAGTGCGCTGCGGATGCGTCTGTGGCTGACCGTGTGGGGTCTGGCCTGGGCGATCTTCGGGACGGCCGCGTTCGCCCTCGTGGGGCGCCCGGGGTGGGCGGCCGCGTGCGGAGTGCTGTGGCTGGTGATCACGGTCGATCTGACGATGATCCTCAGGCATCGGCGGCAGGGCCCGCACTATCAGCCGGGCCGCGACATCCCGCCCTACCGGCCACCCGAGCACCGCCACCCTTGAGGCCCGCCCGGAGATCCGTGCGGCTGGGGATCCGTGGGCTGGGAGATCCGTGGGCTCGGAGATCCGTGGGCTCGGAGATCCGGCGGCCCGGAGGTCCGGCCTGCTCGGAGGTCCGGCGCCCCGGGGATCCGGCGCGGCTCAGCGCGCCGCCGTTCTCAGTTCTCGAAGCGTGCCGCTTTGACGTACTGCGGGTTCGGGTCCAGTGCCGCGGCCAGTCGGAAGTGGCGTTTGGCCTGGTCGACCCGGCCCTGCCGCTCATAGGTGCGGCCGAGCGCGAAGTGCGCGAAGGCGTTGTCCGGCTCGCGCTCCAGGACGATGGTGAACTCCAGCTCCGCGGGCCGTAGTTGGGCGGCGGCGAAGAAGGCACGCGCGCGCAGCAGCCGGGCGGCGGTGTTCTCGGGGTGTGCGGCGATGACGCCGTCGAGCAACTTCACCGCGCCCCGCGGGTCCCGGGCGGCGAGCAGGTGCTCCGCGGCACGGAAGTCGATGACGTCTGTCTCCGGAGTGCGTCCTCCGGTCGAACCACTGGTATCGGGCACGGAAAAATCCTTCCCTTGCTCAACGCGTTCAACGCGCGGGGCGAGGGCCGCTATTCCGGCGAGCTCCCGTGCGACGCGTGCGCGCGCCGCGCGAGGTCGGCCCATACCTCCCTCACGCGCCGGTGGAGCTCCGGGAGGGGTACGTCGTTGTCGATGAGGATGTCCGCGATCTCCCGGCGCTGGTCGCGGGTCGCCTGGGCGGCCATGCGGGCGCGTGCGTCCTCCTCGGACATCCCGCGGAGCCGGACGAGCCGGTCGAGCTGGGTCTCGGGGGCCGCGTCGACGACGACCACGACGTCGTACAGGGGGCCGAGGGCGTTCTCGGTGAGCAGGGGGACGTCGTGCACGACGACGGCGCCCTCGGGGGCGGCCGCCTCGAGTTCGCCGGAGCGGGCGCCGACCAGGGGATGCACGATGGAGTTGAGGAGCGCCAGTTTCGCGGGGTCGGCGAAGACGACCGAACCCAGCCGGGGGCGGTCGAGGCTGCCGTCGGGGGCGAGGACCTCCTCGCCGAAGGCCTCCACGATCGCGGCGAGTCCCGGGGTGCCCGGCGCGACGACCTCGCGTGCGATGCGGTCCGCGTCGATCAGTACGGCGCCGCACTCGACGAGCAGCCGGGACACCTCGCTCTTGCCGGCGCCGATCCCGCCGGTCAGGCCCACTTTCAGCATGAGCGGAAGCTTAGGGCCTGCCGGTGACGACGCACCCGACAGGCCCCCGCGCGCTGCTCAGCCTTCGCCCTCGCGTTCGGCGAGGAAGCGCTCGAACTCCTGCCCGATCTCGTCGGCCGACGGGATGTCGACCGGTTCGGCGAGCATGTTGCCGCGGGTCTCGGCGCCGGCGGCGGCGTCGTACTGGTGCTCCAGGCCCTGGACGAGGGAGGTGAGTTCCTCGTCGCCCTCCTGGATCTGGCGGTCGATCTCGGTCTGCGTCCGGTGGGCGTCCGTGCGCAGGGCGTGCGCGATGCCCGGCAGGACCAGGCCGGTGGCCGCCGTGATGGCCTCCAGGACGGTCAGGGCCGCGTCCGGGTACGCCGAGCGGGCGATGTAGTGCGGGACGTGTGCGGCGACGCCCAGGATGTCGTGGCCGGCTTCCATGAGGCGGTACTCGACGAGCGCCTCGGCGCTGCCGGGGACCTGGGCCTCGTCGAACGGGCTGCGGTGGCCCGGCATGAGGTCCGTGCGGTTGCCGTGCGGGGTGAGACCCACGGGGCGGGTGTGCGGGACGCCCATGGGGATGCCGTGGAAGTTCACCGAGAGGCGGACGCCGAGGCGCTCCACGATCTGCCGGACGGCGACGGCGAAGCGTTCCCATTCCACGTCCGGTTCGGGGCCGGACAGCAGGAGGAAGGGGGCACCCGTGGTGTCCTGTACGAGCCGTACCTCGATGGCCGGTTCCTCGTACTCGGTCCATCGGTCGCGCTTGAAGGTCAGCAGCGGGCGGCGGGCGCGGTAGTCCACCAGCCGGTCGTGGTCGAAGCGGGCCACGAGCTGGTGGGGCAGCGAGTCGAGAAGTCGGTCGACGATCTGGTCACCGGTCTCGCCCGCGTCGATGTATCCGTCGAAGTGGTAGAGCATGACAAGTCCGGCCGACTCCTGGGCCAGCGCCACGTCGACGACTGCCAGGCCCTTCGGCTCCCATGCGTACAAACCCTGCGGATCAAGCACTTGGACCGCTCCCCTCGTGTTCCTCCTGTCCAACGCGCGCCGGACCGTGGGCATTCCCGGTCCGCGTCCCTTGATCAGGTGACTCGTCACCGGCTCCGCACGGCCACCGGGTGAGGGCAGGCCGGGTCGGGGCGCGCGAGGGCGGTCGCAGAGGGGACGGCGATTCCGCTCCCGGGCAGCACCGAGGGCCCGCACCTCGAAAGGTGCGGGCCCTCGGCAAGCTGCTAAGCCTCAGCGGCTAGCTTCAGCTCTGGCCTCCGGCCAGCTTCTCGCGCAGAGCGGCGAGCGCCTCGTCCGAGGCCAGCGCGCCGGACGTGTCGGCACCCTCGGAGGAGTAGGAGCCACCGCCGCTGCCACCGGACGCGGCCGGAGCCGCACCCGCGGCGTCGCCACCCTCGGCAGCGGCCTTCTCGTCCGCCTCGCGGGACTTGATGACCTGAGCCTGGTGCTGCTCGAAGCGCGTCTGCGCCTCGGCGTACTGGTTCTCCCAGACCTCACGCTGCGACTCGAAGCCCTCGAGCCAGTCGTTGGTCTCGGGGTCGAAGCCCTCGGGGTAGATGTAGTTGCCCTGGTCGTCGTAGGACGCGGCCATGCCGTACAGGGTCGGGTCGAACTCGACCGAGGCCGGGTCGGCACCGAAGGACTCGTTGGCCTGCTTCAGCGAGAGGCTGATGCGGCGGCGCTCGAGGTCGATGTCGATGACCTTGACGAAGATCTCGTCGTTGACCTGGACGACCTGCTCCGGGATCTCCACGTGGCGCTCGGCCAGCTCGGAGATGTGGACCAGGCCCTCGATACCCTCGTCGACGCGCACGAACGCACCGAACGGAACGAGCTTGGTGACCTTACCGGGAACAACCTGCCCGATCTGGTGCGTGCGGGCGAACTGCTGCCACGGGTCTTCCTGGGTCGCCTTCAGCGACAGGGAGACACGCTCGCGGTCCATGTCGACGTCGAGGACCTCGACGGTGACTTCCTGGCCGACCTCGACAACCTCGGAGGGGTGGTCGATGTGCTTCCAGGAGAGCTCGGAGACGTGGACGAGGCCGTCGACGCCACCGAGGTCCACGAACGCACCGAAGTTGACGATCGAGGAGACGACGCCGGAACGGACCTGACCCTTCTGGAGGGTCGTGAGGAACGTCTGGCGGACCTCGGACTGGGTCTGCTCGAGCCAGGCACGGCGGGACAGGACCACGTTGTTGCGGTTCTTGTCCAGCTCGATGATCTTGGCCTCGAGCTCCTTGCCCACGTAAGGCTGGAGGTCGCGGACGCGACGCATCTCGACGAGGGAGGCCGGCAGGAAGCCACGGAGGCCGATGTCGAGGATGAGACCACCCTTGACGACCTCGATGACGGTGCCGGTGACGATCCCGTCTTCTTCCTTGATCTTCTCGATGGTGCCCCAGGCACGCTCGTACTGGGCGCGCTTCTTCGAGAGGATCAGGCGGCCTTCCTTGTCCTCCTTCTGGAGAACAAGGGCCTCGATCTCGTCACCGACGGCGACGACCTCGTTGGGGTCGACGTCGTGCTTGATCGAGAGTTCGCGGCTCGGGATAACGCCTTCGGTCTTGTAACCGATGTCGAGCAGGACCTCGTCCCGGTCGACCTTCACGATGACGCCGTCGACGATGTCGCCGTCGTTGAAGTACTTGATCGTCTCGTCGATCGCGGCGAGGAAGGCTTCCTCGTTACCGATGTCGTTGACCGCTACCTGCGGCGTGGTAGAGGTGGTCTCGGTGCTGCTCGTCATGTGGGAAAGGGCTCCGGTACGGACAGTGAGTCGTAGGTACTGCTACGCCGGGAGCCCGTGATCGCTCTGAAGAAGCCGGACAGCTTAGGAAGCACCTCACCAGGGAACTGGTGATGGCACCTCGAGAACCGAGGGGACATACAACAGATGCGAGCGCAGCCTGCTACGTCTGAGGTGCGCAGGCCCGCAGCGCAACTTGTAGCATACGGGGGCAGCCGGGCGGGGTCAATGCGCGAAGGCGCACACCCGGGGCGGATCGCCGCATTCCCGGCACACAACCTTTCCCCTGAGGTCACGCAGGCCGCAGGAAGCCTCTTCGGTGACACCTCCGGTGACACCGACGGGCGGGTTGCACGGAAGAGTACGACGAGGGAGCCGATCATCCAAGAGCCTGAATCGTCCGAGACGGCCTTCGAGCCGGAAGCCACCCGACGTGACGCCGACGTCACCGAGAGTTCCCGGGCCAACCGGGGCTGGTGGGACCGCAACGCGGACGAGTACCAGATCGAGCACGGCACCTTCCTCGGCGACGACCGCTTCGTGTGGGGTCCCGAGGGACTGGACGAGGTGGAGGCGGAGCTGCTCGGCCCGCCGGAGGACCTCAAGGGCAAGGCGGTGCTGGAGATCGGCGCCGGCGCGGCGCAGTGCGCGCGCTGGCTGGCCGCCCAGGGCGCGCGTCCGGTCGCCCTGGACCTCTCGCACCGCCAGCTCCAGCACGCGCTGCGCATCGGCGGCTCGTTCCCGCTGGTGTGCGCCGACGCGGGCGTCCTGCCCTTCGCGGACGCCTCCTTCGACCTGGCCTGCTCGGCGTACGGGGCGATGCCCTTCGTGGCCGACCCGGTGCAGGTCCTGAAGGAGGTGCGGCGGGTGCTGCGACCCGGGGGCCGTTTCGTGTTCTCCGTGACCCACCCGATCCGCTGGGCGTTCCCGGACGAGCCGGGTCCGGAGGGGCTCACGGTGTCCTCGTCCTACTTCGACCGCACTCCCTACGTCGAGCAGGACGACCGGGGCCGCGCGGTGTACGTGGAGCACCACCGGACGCTGGGCGACCGGGTCCGCGACATCGTGGCGGGCGGCTTCCGGCTGGTGGACCTGGTCGAGCCGCAGTGGCCCGCCTGGAACTCCTCGGAGTGGGGCGGCTGGTCCCCGCTGCGCGGGAACCTGATCCCGGGGACGGCCGTCTTCGTCTGCGAGCGGGACTGAGCCGGCCCCTCTTCCCGGGGCGCTCTCCCCGCTCACCCGCACCCGCCCGCGCGCGTGCGGGACGTTCGCGGGGCCGTACGACACTGGGGGCGTGATCCCCCGTGACGAAGCCCTGGACGCGCTGCCCGTACGGGCCGCCCTGCCCGCCCTGAACGACGCCCTGGAAGGGCACGGCACCGCCGTCCTCGCCGCGCCGCCCGGTACGGGCAAGACGACGCTGGTGCCGCTCGCGCTGGCCGGGCTGCTGGGCGAGGGGCCGGCCCGCCGGGTACTGGTGGCAGAGCCGCGGCGGATCGCCGCGCGGGCTGCGGCCCGGCGGATGGCGTGGCTGCTGGGTGAGCGGCCCGGGCAGAGCGTGGGCCACACCGTGCGCGGGGAGCGGGTCGTCGGGCGGCACACGCGCGTGGAGGTCGTCACGACCGGTGTGCTGCTCCAGCGTCTTCAGCGCGACCAGGAGCTGACGGGCGTCGACGTGGTGGTGCTGGACGAGTGTCACGAGCGGCACCTCGACGCGGACACCTCGGCCGCCTTCCTGTGGGACGTGCGCGAGACGCTGCGGCCCGAGCTGCGGCTGGTGGCGGCCTCGGCGACGACGGACACGGCCGGCTGGGCGCGGCTGCTGGGCGGGGCACCGGTGGTGGAGGCCCATGGTTCCGCCTTCGGCGTCGAGGTGGTCTGGGCGCCGCCGGCCCGCCCGGTGCGGCCGCCGCACGGCATGCGGGTGGATCCCGCGCTGCTCGCGCATGTCGCCTCGGTCGTGCGGCGGGCGCTGGCCGAGCGGCCGGGGGACGTGCTGTGCTTCCTGCCGGGTGTCGGGGAGATCGGGCGGGTCGCGGGGCTGCTCGGCGCGCCGGCCGGGGTGGACGTGCTCCAGGTGCACGGGCGGGCCCCGGCGGCCGTGCAGGACGCGGTGCTGGCTCCCGGGGAGCGGCGCCGGGTGGTGCTGGCGACCTCCGTGGCGGAGTCCTCGCTGACGGTGCCCGGGGTGCGGGTGGTCGTCGACTCGGGGCTGGCGCGGGAGCCGCGGGTGGACCACGCGCGCGGGCTGAGCGCGCTGGCGACCGTGCGTGCCTCGCAGGCGGCGGGCCGGCAGCGGGCGGGGCGGGCCGGGCGGGAGGCACCGGGTGTGGTGTACCGGTGCTGGGAGGAGGCGGAGGACGCCCGCCTGCCGTCGTTCCCGGCACCGGAGATCCGGGTGGCCGACCTGACGGCGTTCGCCCTTCAGGCGGCGTGCTGGGGAGATCCTGACGCCTCCGGGCTGGCGCTGCTGGATCCGCCGCCGGGCGGGGCGATGGCGGCGGCGCGCTCACTGCTGACGGCGATCGGGGCGGTGGACTCCGCCGGCCGGGCCACCGAGCGGGGGTTGCGGCTGGCCCGGCTGGGGTTGCACCCGCGGTTGGGCCGGGCGCTGCTGGACGGGGCCGCGGCGGTGGGGGTGGACCGGGCCGTCGAGGTGGTCGCGCTGCTGAGCGAGGAGGCTCCGCGGGAGTACGGCGACGATCTGGCCGCCGCTCTGCGGTCCGCCCGGCGCGGCGGTGACGCCTACGGGGCGCGGTGGCGGACGGAGGTACGCCGACTGCGGACCGTCGTCGAAGGCTCGACGCCGACCGGGCAGGCCGCCGCGGGCCACGACGGCCGCGAAGACGGAGGCCCGGCCGGAGGTGAGGCCGGGAGCGGAGCCGGGGCCGGGAGAGGTGCGGTCGGAGCCGGTGCCGGGAGCGGTGGAGCCGGGAGCGGAGCCGGACGTGGAGCCGGGGCAGAAAGCGGCGTCGGAGGTCGAGCCGGGAGCGGCACCGGAGGTGGGAGCGGCACCGGAGGTGGGAGCGGCACCGGAGGTGGGAGCGGCGTCGGAGGTGGAGCCGGGGCCGGGGCCGGGAGCGGTGTCGGGGGTGGGGGCTGTGCCGGTGCGGACGCCCTGGCCGGGCTCGTCGTCGCGCTCGCCTTCCCGGAGCGGCTCGCCCGGGCCGACGGGGGCTCGTACCTCATGGTCTCCGGCACCCGGGCCGAGGTCCGCGAGGGCACCGATCTGCGGGGGGCGCCCTGGCTCGCCGTCGCCGTCGCCGACCGTCCGGTGGGGAAGGGGCACGCGCGCGTGCAGCTCGCGGCGGTCGTGGACGAGGAGATCGCCCGGATCGCGGCCGGGGCGCTGCACGACGAACGGGACGAGGTCCACTGGGCCGACGGGGATGTCGTGGCGCGGCGGGTGGAGCGGCTGGGGGCCGTCGAACTGGCGGCGCGTCCGCTCCGGAACGCCGACGCGGGACTCGTCCGCGGTGCGCTGATCGAAGGGCTGGAGAAGGAAGGGCTGCGCCTGCTGCGGTGGTCGCCCGACGCGGACGTCCTGCGGCAGCGGCTGGCGTTCCTGCGGTGGCATCGCGGCGAGCCGTGGCCCGACGTCTCCGAGGCGTCGCTGCACGCGCGCGTGGACGAATGGCTGGAGCCCGAGCTGAGCCGGGCGCGGCGGCGGAGCGATCTCGGGCGGATCGACGCCGGGAACGCGCTGGGCCGGCTGCTGCCCTGGGCCTCCGGTGAGGCGGCCCGGCTGGAGGAACTCGCGCCGGAGCGGATCACGGTACCGAGCGGGTCCAGGATCCGGATCGACTACGCCGACCCGGAGCGGCCGGTCCTCGCGGTGAAACTCCAGGAGATGTTCGGGCTCCACGAGTCACCGCGCGTCGCCGGGGTGCCGCTGCTGGTGCACCTGCTGTCGCCCGCCGGGCGGCCCGCCGCCGTCACCGCCGACCTCGCCTCCTTCTGGCGCGACGGCTACAAGGGGGTGCGGGCGGAGCTGCGCGGCCGTTATCCGAAGCATCCCTGGCCCGAGGATCCGGCCGGGGCCGAGCCGACGCGGTTCACCAACGCGCGGCTCAGGCGGTGACGGGCTGCGGGGCGGGCTCGGCGGCGGCTGGTCCGTCCGGGCGGCGGGCGCGGGCCTCCAGGTGGAGGGAGAGGCACATCAGCAGGGCGCCGAGCAGGAGGAGGCCCCAGGGCAGGTAGGCGGTCAGCAGCAGGACCAGGGTGCGGTTGGACTTGACCACGGACACCGTGTGCTCGATGTAGTCCTCGCGCATCTTCACGTGTCCGGCGAAGGCGGTGACCTTCGCGCGGCCGCCGAGCAGGGTCCCGCCGCGGAGTTCCTCGCGGTGGACCTCCTCGCCGTAGACGGGCGCGCCGGTGACGGGTTCGACCCAGAATTTACGGACCGTGGTGTACCAGCGGGTGGTGCCGGTCCTGGCGACGGTCTCCGGGGTGATGCCCGCCACCGGCATCGTCCTGGGCATGGCGACCTTGGTCCAGGGGACGGTCTGCTCGAAGTAGTAGACCTCCAGGCCTCGGAAGTCCCGGGTCCCCTGGTAGTGGATGGGGGCCGTGGTGCGGGTCTGCGCGTCGAAGTACTCGTAGTCCCGCTTCTCCGTGAGGAAGGGCCACTTGAACTCGATGCCCTCCCGGCGCACTTGATCGCCGTCGACCATCTCGCCGGTGGCGTGCACGGGTTCCTGGGTGTGCGCGTCGAAGATGTAGCGCTCGGGGACCTTGGAGACCATCTTGCCGTCGGGCCCTTGGACGTAGGACAGGCCGTCCCAGACGACGACGTCGCGGCCGGCGGTCCTCTCGATCTTCTCGGAGGCCTCCACATCGCCCTTCAGGGTCTGGACGATGGTCACCTTGGGGACCGTGCGGGCGGTCATGCTGCCGTAGTCGAGGAGGGTGGCGTTCTTCGCCTCCAGGACCATGGTCTGGTACTCGTTCGCCGGGATCTTGGCCAGCCGGGGGAAGGCGTACCAGCGCAGCAGCGGGGACAGCGCGGCGCAGAACACGGCGAGGGCGAGCAGGATCAGGCTTGCCCTGCGGCGCATCTCGGCCTCCCTCCGGGTCGTCACGGGTGTGCGGGCACCGTCGTCAGCAGGGGCTTCGGCGAGGTCTTCCCGGCCGGTGCGCCGATCGCGGTCAGCGTGAGGACCAGGGCGAGCGCGACGGCGAGACCGGTCGCGGCGGCGATCAGGGCGCGCATACGGTCCTCCCGGAGCTGACGGGACGTCAGTTCGGGCACGGTAGCAACGGGCGGCCGAGATGAGAACACGTCGCACACGACGGCGGCGCCCCCCGTGGAGAGGGGCGCCGCCGTCGTCGTCCGGAGAACCGTCGCGGAGCGCTCCGGGAAGGAGTCCGCGCAGCGGTCTGCGGAGCAGGGTCCGCTGAGGGGTTACGACCCGGCGGCCGTCGACTCCGACTCGCTGGGCGTCGGGCTCGGTGTGTCGGTCGCGGCGGCCGTGACGGTGAGTTCGACCGTCAGGGTCGCTCCACCGGTGGTGGTGATGCGGAGCAGATAGGTGCCCGCGGTGTCGTCCGCGTACAGCTTGGGCAGCTGGAGCAGACCGTTCGCGTCCGTCCGGAGGTCCAGGGTGCGGACGGGGTTGCCGGCGGCGTCCTTGAAGTAGGGGCCCTTGTCGTTCGCGGTCGGGTCGTCGGACGACTTGATCAGGGTGGCGGTGGCCGCGACCTTGTCCGCCACGGCGCCCTTGTAGGTGGCCTTCACCTCGACCTGGTCGGCGAACTCGCCTCCGGCGGCGCAGGTCAGCTCGGTGCTGCCGGTGCGGGCGAGGGTGTCGGCGGCGCGGGCGGTGACGGTGGCCTTGTAGTCGACTGCGGAGAGCGTGCGGCCGAGGACCGTGGCCCGGACGATGAAGACGCCGGTCTTCTCCCCCGCCTGGAGGGCGGGCGCCAGGGCCACGCCCTTGGCGTCGGTGACGATCGTGGCGACGCTCTCGCCGCCCGCGAAGGTGGCGTCGGTGTCGCCGACGACGGTGAACCGGATCCTGACCTTGGCGACGGCCTTGCCGGCCGCCGTCTCCGCGCGGGTGCTGACACGCTCCGTGAACGCGTCGCCCGCCATCGCGGTGAGGCTCGCCGTGCCCGCGTCCTCGAGGTGGCCGACCGTCTCGGTCGGCGTCGGCGTCGGGGTGGGCGTCGGGGTCGGGGTGGGCGTCGGGGTGGGCGTCGTGGGGGTGTTGGGCTTGCCGGGGGTCGACGGCGTCACGGGCGTGCTCGGCGAAGAGGGGGTGGACGGCGAGGTGGGCGTGTAGCTCGTGCCGTCGTCGCTGCGGTTGTCCGGCACGGTGCCGGTGCCGTCGGGGATCTCGTGCGTGCCCTTGCGGTAGTACTCCAGCCACGACAGGACGGTGTTCAGGTAGTCCGTCGAGTTGTTGTAGCTGAGGATCGCGCTGCGCATCCCGGACGTGGCCGACATGTCCCAGTCGTAACGGCACAGGTAGTGACCGGCGGCGAGCGCGGCGTCGTAGATGTTGTTGGGGTCCTTCTTGCCGTCGGCGTTGCCGTCGCGGCCCGCCCACGCCCAGGTGGACGGGATGAACTGCATGGGGCCCACGGCACGGTCGTAGGTGCTGTCGCCGTCGTACGCGCCGTTGTCGGTGTCGCTGATGTTCGCGAAACCGACGCCGTTGAGGACCGGGCCGAGGATCGGCGAGATGGTGGTGCCGTCGGCGGTCACGTCGCCGCCGCGGGCCTGTCCCGACTCGACCTTGCCGATGGCGGCGAGGAGTTGCCAGGGCAGGTTGCAGCCGGGCTTGGACCGCGCCAGCTCCGCCTCGGCCTTCTTGTAGGCGTCCAGGACGGTCGCCGGGATGCCCGCCTCCGCGGTGCCGGTGGCGGCCGGGGTGGTGGAGGAGCTCTCGCTCGGCGCGGGGTTCGGGCTCTTCAGCGGCGGCAGGTCCGTGTAGTACGGCGAGTTGCCGGTGGCGCTGTCCCCGATGCCGCTGCCGGTCTCGGCGGGCGACGGGGTGTCGGCGGCGGTCTGTCTGCCGTGACCGTCGGCCGTGACGTCCGGTGCCTGGGACGCGGCCAGAGCCGCCACCGCCAGTGCGGCCACGGTCGTGTTGACCGCTCCCTTGCGCAGCCTCGTGCCGAAATGCGCCGACATGAAGTGAAACCCTCCCGTGGACGCGGTACGCCCATCTCTTCGCCTGCACCCCGCACTGACGGCTGTTGCCACTGTTGTGGCCGTCGCCGCCGGTGCCGCCGTCACCGGTGTGACGATCAACCCGCCCCGAGGGTTGCACTCATGGGCGGTTTGCCCTGCTCCGACCTTGTGTTCGACGCGCCCTCGGGCACACCGACCCAGGCGACCCTACGACAACTTCTTTTGCACCGGCACCCGTTCGGGTGCCGTTTTCACCAGCCGGTCACGTGCCGTCGGCCGGGAACCGTGCCTTGCATACTGGACGTCGTAGATCACCGGGCCGGCCGGCCCGCCGACGTCCGCACCGGGGAGTCTCGTTGCCGTTCACGCTGAGTCACGCGGCGGCCGTGCTGCCCGCCGTGCGCGCCGACGGCACCGGCCGCGGGCCCCTCGTCCCGGGTGTCCTCGTGGCGGGGTCCTTCGCCCCCGACCTGACCTACTACGCGGCGAGCGTGCTGTCCGGGGCCATGGAGTTCGGTGACGTCACACACTCCTTCCCCGGGGTGTTCACGGTGGACGTGCTCATCGCCTGGGCGCTGGTGGGGCTCTGGCTGCTGGTGCGCGAGCCGCTGGTCGCGCTGCTGCCGCGGTCCCGGCAGGGCCGTACGGCAGCGCTGACCCGCTGCGGAGCACCGCGCGCGCCTGTCCGGCCGTCCACCGCCCTGTGGTGGTACGTCTCCGCGGCGCTCGGCGCGCTGACCCATGTGGTGTGGGACGCCTTCACCCACCTCGACCGCTGGGGCATGCGGCTCTTCCCCGTCCTCGGCGAGGACGTCGCCGGCTCGCCGCTCTACTGGTACCTCCAGTACGGGGGTTCGGCCGTGGCCGCGGTCGTGCTCGCCGCGTTCGTGACGTACGCGCTGCGGCGGGCGCCGGCCGGCGAGCCGGTGGGGGTCGCGGTGCTGTCGGCGCGGGACCGGTGGTGGGCGGGTGCCGTGATCGGGGGGTGCGCGCTGATCGCGGCGGTCCGGCGGGCGACGCGGTGGTGGGAGTACTGGGGCGCGCGCGAGGCGAAGCCGTGGGAGCTCGTCCCGACGCTGTGCTTCGGGGCGGGCGCGGGGCTGGTGCTGGGGGTCTTGGTGTACGCGGTCGGCGTCCGGCTGTGGCGCCCGGCACCTCCGCCCGGTCCGGCCGTCACCGAGGCCGACGCCGAGACCCGCGCCGGGCGGCCGGGCGGGGATACGGACGCCACCACGGGCGCAGACGTGGGCGCGGACGCGGTCAGTGTGCGGCGGAGTCGCCCCGGCGTTCGGTGAGCGGGGCCGCCGTCACGACGAAGAGGGGGATGCGGCGGACGGTACGGGGGCCGCGGAGCCGGCCGAGGAGAGCGAGGGCCAGGGCGAGGTGACCGCGGACCGCCTCGGCCCACAGGCGCCGCCGGCTGTCGTACCGGGGCACGAACCCGGCGAGGAGCCGGGTCACGGCCGGGGGCAGGAGCCGGGCGGGAGCCGGGACGCGGAGCCGTGCGGCGGCTGTCCGCAGGGCCGTGCCGGGGGTCCACGGGATGCGGGGCGTGGCCGCGCCGGGCTCCAGGGCCGGGCGTGGTCTCCTCCGGGAGGTCTCGCCGGGCGCGGACCAAGGGGCCATGGCCGCCGTGGCGAGAACGCGTGCGTGGGCCTTCCGGCGGTGAAGCATGCGTATACCCATGGCGGCATCCTGGCGGCCCGGAACCCGCGGGGGCCTGTTCTCGGGGGCCACGCGGGTGAGGGCCCTCCGGGGGATGCACCGGCGGTGACGGCACTCCCCCGCGCCAGAACCGGCCTCCCCCGGCGCAGGACAGAACCCGGCTTTCCCGGCGGCACTCCCGGCTCCGGCACTCCCCGCGACTCCCCCGGCTCGGGCATCGGCCCCTACGGCTCCGGCT
>NZ_BBYG01000020.1 GCF_001184025.1 Streptomyces maremycinicus | reverse complement strand
TTTGTTAGGAGTTCTAACGCCAGTCGGGCGCGCCGGCCGAGCCCGGTGCCGTCGCCTCGATCTTCGCCCTGATCTCCCGCATGACCACGACGATCCGCTCCTCGTGCCCCGGCGTCAGCCGGGCCACCGGCACCGAGCAGCTGATCGCGTCCTGCGCGGGGCTGTCGTACCGCAGCGCGAACCCGAACCCGACGATGCCGAGGACGCCCTCCTGGCGGTCCACGGAGTAGCCCCGCTCCCGCACCGCGGCGAGGTCGGCGAGCAGCGCCTGACGGCTCGTGAGGGAGTGCGGGGTGAACGCCTCGTACGGCCCCTCGGGCAGCTCGCCGTCCGGCCGCTGGGCCAGCAGCGCCTTGCCGAGCGCGCCGACGTGCGCCGGGAGCCGCCGTCCGACCCTGCTGATCGTGCGCAGGTACGCGTGCGACTCGCGCGTCGCCAGATAGGCCACCCCGCGGCCGTCCAGGCGGCCCAGGTGGATCGTCTCGCCCAGCGCCTCGGACGCCTCGTCGAGGTAGGGCCGGACCAGCCGCACGCGCGGGTCGGAGTCGAGATAGCTCGTGCCGGTCAGCAGGGCGTGGATGCCGATGCCGTAGAGGGACCCGGTGACGTCGGTGCGCACCCAGCCGCGGCCGATCAGGGTCTGGAGCAGCGCGTACATCGAGCTGCGCGGCACGCCCAGCTCGTCCGCCAGCTCCTGGAGCCGCGCCGGCCGGTCGCCGCGCGCCGCGAGCAGTTCCAGCAGCTCGACCGTGCGCGCCGCGGACTTCACCTCGCGGACGCCGCCTGTCTCCGACATGTCCCGATCGTAAGGGTGTGCGGGTGGCGGAGTGCGCGGGCGGCGGAGTGCGCGCCCTGCGCCCATTGACGGCTGCCGTTCGCGTATCTAACCTCCATCTTCATACGTAGACGACGTTTACATGGGGAGATGACCGAGGGTGAGCCTCGACAGGGATCTCGACAGGGACACGGTCCGACGCCTGCGGGACGGCATGGCGCGGGGGGTGCTGTCGTTCCCGCTCACGAGCTTCCACGACGACGGCTCCCTCGACCCCGACGGCTTCCGCGCGCAGGTCGCGGACAGCGTCGCGACCGGGCCCGGTGCCGTCTTCCCCGCCTGCGGCACCGGGGAGTTCTTCTCCCTCGACGAGGACGAGTACCGGCAGGTGGTGACCATCGCCGTCGAGGAGGCGGGCGGCCGGCTGCCCGTCGTCGCCGGTGTCGGCTACGGCTGGGCCCAGGCCGCCCGGTTCGCGCGCATCGCTGAGGAGGCCGGAGCCGACGCCCTGCTCGTCCTGCCGCACTACCTCGTCACCGCCCCGCAGGACGGCCTCGTCGCCCAGTTGGAGCGGCTCGCCGCCCGCACCCGGCTGCCCCTCATCGCCTACCAGCGCGGCCAGGTCGCCTTCACCGCCGCCTCGCTGCGGCGCATCGCTGCCGTCCCGGGCGTCATCGGCCTCAAGGACGGCCACAGCGACCTCGACCGCCTCCAGCGGCTCACCCTCGCCGCCCCCGACGGCTTCCTCTTCTTCAACGGCGCCGCCACCGCCGAGATCCAGGCCCGCGCCTACGCCACCGTGGGCGTGCCCGCCTACTCCTCCGCCGTCCACGCCTTCGCCCCGGAGATCGCGAACGCCTTCTTCACCGCCCTGCGCGACGGCGACAGGGGCGACGGCGGTAGGGGCGACGCGGCCGGGACGGACGACAAGACGGTGCAGCGGCTGCTGCGCGACTTCTACGTCCCGTTCGTCGAACTCTGCGACCGGGTGCCGGGGTACGCCGTGTCCCTGGTGAAGGCGGCGGCCCGGCTGCGCGGCCGTCCCGTCGGACCGGTCCGCGCCCCGCTCACCGACCCCTCGCCCGCCGACCTCGCCGACCTCAGGACCCTGCTGGGCACCGGCCTCGACCTCGTAGGAGCCGCGCTGTGAACCTCACGATCGCCGACGTCCGCCTGACCCCGATCCTGGTCGCCGACCCGCCCCTGCTCAACACACGGGGTGTGCACCAGCCGTACACCCCCCGGCTGATCGTGGAGGTCGAGACGGCGGACGGGGTCACCGGCGTCGGCGAGACCTACGGCGACACCAAGTACCTGGAACTGGCCCGCCCGTTCGCCGGGAAGCTGCGCGGCCGCCCGGTGAGCGACCTGAACGCCCTGTTCACCGTCGCCGACGAGGTGGCCGTGGACGCCTCGCGGGTCTCCGGCAAGGTCGACGTCGGCGGACTGCGCGGCGTCCAGACCGCCGACAAGCTGCGGCTCTCCGTCGTCTCCGCCTTCGAGGTCGCCTGTCTCGACGCCCTCGGCAAGGCGCTCGGCCTGCCCGTGCACACCCTGCTCGGCGGGAAGGTCCGCGACACGGTCGAGTACAGCGCCTACCTCTTCTACAAGTGGGCCGACCACCCCGAGGGCGTCCCCGCCGAGAAGGACGGCTGGGGCGCTGCCCTCGACCCGGCCGGTGTCGTCGAGCAGGCCCGGCGCTTCAAGGAGCGCTACGGCTTCACCTCCTTCAAGCTCAAGGGCGGTGTCTTCCCGCCGGACCAGGAGATCGCCGCCGTACGGGCACTGGCCGAGGCGTTCCCCGGCCACCCACTGCGGCTCGACCCCAACGGCGCCTGGTCCGTGCCGACCTCGCTGAAGGTGGCCGACGAGATCGGCGGCCTCCTCGAGTACCTGGAGGACCCGGCCCTCGGCACCCCGGCGATGGCCGAGGTGGCGGCGCGGACCGACGTGCCGCTCGCCACCAACATGTGCGTGACGACGTTCGCCGAGATCAAGGAGGCGTTCACCCGCGACGCCGTCCAGGTCGTCCTGTCCGACCACCACTACTGGGGCGGACTGCGCAACACCCGGCAACTGGCCGAGATCTGCCGCACGTTCGGCGTCGGGATCTCCATGCACTCCAACACCCACCTGGGCATCTCGCTGGCCGCCATGACCCATGTGGCGTCCACCGTCCCCGGCCTCCACCACGCCTGCGACTCGCACTACCCCTGGCAGTCCGAGGACGTCCTCACCGAACGCCTCACCTTCCACGAGGGCAAGGTCACCGTGTCGGACGCGCCCGGCCTCGGCGTCGCGCTCGACCGGGACAGGCTCCGGGTCCTGCACCGGCGCTGGCTCGACGACGACGGCGCCCTGCGCGAGCGCGACGACGCCGCCGCGATGCGGGTGGCCGACCCCGACTGGGTCACCCCGGCCGTGCCTCGCTGGTGACCGAGCGCGCACGACGCCGGGGCGCGGGGTGCGGCCGGTGTGGGCGAGTGTCCTCGCGGCGCGGGTGACGGACGGCGTGTCGCCGGTGGCGTGGTGCACACTGGCCAGATCGGCACCACGTCAGGGAGCGCACCGTGACCGCGTCCAACGCGTCCACCGGAGAGGGACACCACCACCCGAGCGGCCGCACCGGCCAGAACAGCGGCCGCACCGGCCAGAACGGACACACCGGCCCGGCCGGCCCGTCCGGCGGCCCGGCCACCGGGGCGGACCCCCTGGCCGCCCGGCGCGCCCCCGACGACCCGCCGTGGGACGTCTACCTCACCGGTCCCGTCTTCCTCGACATCATCTTCACCGGGCTGGACTCCGCCCCGGTGCGCGGGACCGAGTCCTGGGCCCGCGGCATGGGCTCGAGCCCCGGCGGTGTCGCCAACATGGCCACCGCCCTGGCCCGGCTCGGCCTGCGCACCTCCCTCGCCGCCGCGTTCGGCGACGACCACTACGGCGAGTACTGCTGGGACGCCCTGGAGCGGGGCGAGGGCATCGACCTCAGCACCTCCCGCACGGTCCCCGGCTGGCATTCCTCCGTCACCGTCTCCATGGCGTACGAGGGGGAACGCACGATGGTCTCGCACGGCCACGAGCCGCCCCCGCAGGCACCCGAACCCGCCTGCCCGCCGCACGCCCGCGCGGCCGTCGCCTCCCTCACCCCCGGCAGACGCGCCCCCTGGATCCAGCAGGCCGCCGCCCGCGGCACCCGCATCTTCGCCGACGTCGGCTGGGACGACACCGGGGCCTGGGACCTGGCCGGCCTCGGCGACCTGGCGCACTGCGAGGCCTTCCTGCCGAACGCGGAGGAGGCCATGCGCTACACCGGCGCCGCCTGCCCCCGCGCCGCCGCGCACGCCCTCACCGAGCACGTCCCGCTCGCGGTCGTGACGCTCGGTGCCGAGGGCGCCTACGCCGTGGACCGCCGCACGGGCGAGTCCGCCGAGGTCCCGGCCATCGCCGTCGAGGCCCTCGACCCCACCGGCGCCGGGGACGTCTTCGTGGCCGGCTTCGTCACCGGCACACTGGCCGACTGGCCGCTCGCCGACCGCCTCGCCTTCGCCGGCCTCACCGCGGCCCTCTCCGTGCAGGAGTTCGGCGGCTCGCTCTCCGCCCCCGGCTGGTCCGAGATCGCGGCCTGGTGGCGCAGGGTCCAGTCGGTCGAGGGCCAGGACCCGGAGGCACTGCGGCGGTACGCGTTCCTGGACGCCCTGCTGCCGGCCCTGCTCCCGGAGACGGACGGGGCCGCCCCGTGGCCGCTGCGCCGGGCGGTGCCGACGATCGGGTTCGGCCGCTCGGCGTAGCCGCCCGGCCCCGGTCCCGGCCCGCTCACCGGACCCGGAAAAGCCCTACGGCGTTGTCAGTGCCCTGGCGTACCCTGGAACACGCCAGGCCGCCCTCGTGGCAGGCGAGACGCATCCGGGAGGACGTAGAGGCCCTCGGGCCGGCCTATGACTCAGACACCCACAGCTCACACGCCCGCGCAGGGCAAGGCGAGAGCACAGTTCACCGTTCCCGCCCAGCACCCCATGGTGGCCGTGCTGGGATCCGGAGACTCCCTCCTGCGCGTGATAGAGACGGCCTTCCCGGCGGCCGACATCCACGTCCGGGGCAATGAGATCAGCGCGGTCGGCGACCCACGGGAAGTCGCTCTCGTCCAGCGCCTGTTCGACGAGATGATGCTGGTGCTCCGCACCGGGCAGCCGATGACGGAGGACGCAGTGGAACGCTCGATCGCCATGCTGCGGGCGAGTGAGAACGGGACGAGTGACGGCCAGGAGACCCCGGCCGAGGTTCTGACACAGAACATCCTGTCCTCGCGCGGTCGCACCATCAGACCCAAGACCCTCAACCAGAAGCGGTACGTCGACGCGATCGACAAGCACACGATCGTCTTCGGCATCGGCCCGGCCGGTACCGGCAAGACCTATCTGGCCATGGCCAAGGCGGTCCAGGCCCTCCAGTCCAAGCAGGTCAACCGCATCATCCTGACTCGTCCGGCGGTCGAGGCGGGGGAGCGGCTCGGCTTCCTCCCGGGCACGCTGTACGAGAAGATCGACCCGTACCTGCGCCCGCTGTACGACGCGCTGCACGACATGCTGGACCCGGACTCGATCCCGAAGCTGATGGCGGCGGGCACGATCGAGGTCGCGCCGCTGGCGTACATGCGGGGTAGAGCGCAACCGCGGTTCACGAACGTTCTGACCCCGGATGGTTGGCGGCCGATCGGCGACCTCCAGGTCGGCGACCTGGTCATCGGCTCGAACGGTGAGCCGACCCCCGTGCTGGGCGTCTACCCGCAAGGCGAGAAGGACGTCTACCGCGTGACGGCCCAGGACGGCGCCTCGACCCTGGCCTGCGCCGAGCACCTGTGGACCGTCAGGACGCGTGACGACAAGCGCCGCGACAAGCCGTGGCGGGTCCTGGAGACCCAGGACATGATCGGCAACCTGCGCGCGGCCCACGCCCGCCGGTACGAGCTGCCGATGCTCACCGCTCCGGTCTGCTTCCCGGAGCGTGAGGTCCCCGTGGACCCCTACGCGCTGGGCCTGCTGCTGGGCGACGGTTGCCTCACCGGGTCTACGACCCCGTCCTTCGCGACGGAGGACCCGGAATTGGCGCACGCGCTGGAAGGCGCGCTGCCCGGTGTCGCGGTGCGGCACAAGGGAGGACCCGACTACGTCCTCAACCGGATCAAGAGCCCCGGTGACGTCGTCACTGTGGAGAACCCGGTCACGCGGGTCCTGCGCGAACTGGACCTGCTGCCTACCCGGTCGCACACCAAGTTCGTCCCTGACGACTACCTGTACAACACGGCCGAGGTACGTCTGGCTGTGCTGCAAGGGCTTCTCGATTCCGACGGCGGTCCCGTCACGCAGAAGGACCGCACCTGCCGCGTCCAGTACACGACGACGTCGATTCTGCTCCGCGACGACGTGATTTCGCTCGTGCAGTCATTGGGCGGTGTCGCGTACACCCGTCGTAGGGCCGCCGAAGGACGCACACCGGGTCTCGCGAACGGCAGGGAGGTCGGGTACCGGTACGACGCTCATATCGTCGACATCCGGCTGCCCGAAGGCATCGAGCCCTTCCGTCTCGCCCGCAAGCGCGACAAGTACCTCGCGGCCGGAGGCGGCGGAGGCCCGATGCGCTTCATCGACAGCATCGAGCCCGCCGGCAGGGAGGAAACCGTCTGCATCCAGGTGGCCGCCGAGGACTCCCTCTACGTCACCACGGATCACCTGCTGACGCACAACACGCTCAACGACGCCTTCATCATCCTGGACGAGGCCCAGAACACGAGCCCCGAGCAGATGAAGATGTTCCTCACCCGCCTCGGCTTCGACTCGAAGATCGTGATCACGGGTGACGTGACCCAGGTCGACCTGCCGAACGGCACGAAGTCGGGTCTGCGACAGGTCCAGGACATCCTGGAGGGGCTCGACGACGTGCACTTCTCCCGCCTGTCGTCCCAGGACGTCGTCCGGCACAAGCTCGTCGGCCGTATCGTCGACGCGTACGAGCAGTACGACAGCCAGAACGGTACGGAGAACGGCACCCACAAGGGCGGCCGCAACAAGCGGAAGTAGACAAGTCAGCACCATGTCGATCGACGTCAACAACGAGTCCGGAACCGAGGTCGACGAGCAGGCGATCCTCGACATCGCCCGCTACGCGCTCGCGCGGATGCGCATCCACCCGCTCTCCGAACTCTCGGTGATCGTCGTGGACACCGATGCCATGGAGCAGTTGCACATCCAGTGGATGGACCTGCCGGGGCCGACGGACGTCATGTCCTTCCCGATGGACGAGCTGCGTCCGCCGTCGAAGGACGACGACGAGCCCCCGCAGGGCCTCCTCGGCGACATCGTGCTGTGCCCCGAGGTCGCCGCCCGGCAGGGCACGGAGGCGCCGACGCAGCACTCCATGGACGAGGAGCTCCAACTGCTCACCGTCCACGGGGTGCTGCACCTGCTGGGGTACGACCACGAGGAGCCCGACGAGAAGGCCGAGATGTTCGGTCTCCAGGCCGCCATCGTCGACGGCTGGCGTGCGGAGAAGGGCCTGACCGGTCCGTCCCCGGCCCCGACCGTCTCATGAGCCTCACCCTCGTCGCCGGCGCGATCGCCCTGGTCGTCGTCGCCTGGCTCGCCGCCTGCGCGGAGGCGGGCCTCGCGCGCGTCTCCAGCTTCCGCGCCGAGGAGGCCGTACGGTCCGGCCGGCGGGGCAGCGCCAAGCTGGCGCAGATCGCCGCCGACCCCACCCGCTATCTGAACGTGGCGCTGCTGGTCCGCGTCGCCTGCGAGATGGCGGCCGCCGCGCTGGTCACCTACGCCTGCCTCCAGGAGATCGACGGCACGACCGGGGCCCTGTTCGCGGCGATCGGCGTGATGGTCCTCGTCTCGTACGTCGCCGTGGGCGTGTCCCCGCGCACCATCGGCCGCCAGCACCCGCTGAACACCGCGACGGCGGCCGCGTACGTGCTGCTGCCGCTGGCGCGGATCATGGGACCGATCCCGTCGCTCCTCATCCTCATCGGCAACGCGCTGACGCCCGGCAAGGGCTTCCGCCGGGGCCCCTTCGCCTCCGAGGCGGAGCTGCGCGCGCTGGTCGACCTCGCCGAGAAGGAGTCCCTGATCGAGGACGACGAGCGCCGCATGGTGCACTCCGTCTTCGAACTCGGTGACACCCTCGTGCGCGAGGTCATGGTCCCGAGGACGGACCTCGTCGTCATCGAGCGGTACAAGACGATCCGGCAGGCGCTGACCCTCGCGCTGCGTTCGGGTTTCTCCCGCATACCGGTGACCGGGGAGAACGAGGACGACATCGTCGGCATCGTGTATCTCAAGGACCTGGTCCGCAAGACGCACATCAACCGGGACGCCGAGGGCGAGCTGGTGTCGACGGCGATGCGGCCCGCCGCCTTCGTGCCCGACACCAAGAACGCCGGTGATCTGCTGCGCGAGATGCAGCAGGACCGCAACCACGTCGCCGTCGTCATCGACGAGTACGGCGGCACGGCAGGGATCGTCACCATCGAGGACATCCTCGAGGAGATCGTCGGCGAGATCACCGACGAGTACGACCGTGAACTCCCGCCCGTCGAGGAGCTCGGCGACGACCGCCACCGGGTCACCGCCCGCCTCGACATCACCGACCTCGGCGAGCTGTACGGGCTCGAGGAGTACGACGACGAGGACGTGGAGACCGTCGGCGGGCTGCTCGCCAAGGCCCTGGGCCGGGTGCCCATCGCCGGGGCGTCCAGCGTGGTCGATCTGCCGGACGGGCGCGCGCTGCGGCTGACGGCGGAGGCCGCGGCCGGCCGCCGGAACAAGATCGTCACGGTACTGGTGGAGCCGGTGGAACCGGCGGACCGGCCGGAGACCGAGCCGCAACCGGAATGACGGAATGCCGGAATGCCGGAACCCCCGAGTCCCGGTCTGCGGGAATCCGGGGGCCGGCGGAGTACCCGAACGCCGGAACGCGGAACGACGGAGTGAGGGAGTGACCGAGTGACCCCCCAGGAACTGCGCGCCTTGTGCCTCTCCTTCAACGCGGTGGTGGAGGAGTTCCCCTTCCGGCCGGAGATCTCGGTCTTCAAGGTCGGCGGCAAGCTGTTCGCGCTGACGTCCCTGGACGCCCGGCCCCTGACGGTGAACCTCAAGTGCGACCCGGACGACGCGGTGCGGCTGCGCGGGGAGCACAAGGGGCTGATCGTCCCCGGGTGGCACATGAACAAGCGGCACTGGAACACGGTGACGGTCGACGGAGAGCTCCCGGACCGGCTGGTGCGGGAGCTCGTCGAGGACTCCTACGACCTCGTGGTCGCCGGGCTGCCGAGGGCCGAGCGGCTACGGCTGGACCGGCCCTGACGCGGTGAGCGGATCGGGTCTTCGTATGCTCGGGGCATGACCGACAGCAACGCGCTCGACCCCGAGGACCGCAAGATCGTCACCCTGGCCCGTTCCGCGCGGGCCCGCAACGGGGTGCCCGAGGGGGCCGCCGTACGGGACGAGACGGGACGTACGTATGTCGCGGGGACGGTGGAGCTGCCGTCGCTGCGGCTGAGCGCGCTCCGGACGGCGGTGGCGATGGCGGTGGCCTCGGGGGCGGAGTCGCTCGAGGCGGCGGCCGTGGTGACCTCCGCGGAGGCGGCCGACGAGGCCGATCTGGCCGCCGTGCGCGATCTCGGCGGGGCGGGGACCCCGGTGCTGATCGCCGCGCCGGACGGGACCGTCCGGCACACCGTCTCCGCGGGCTGACGCCCCCGGCCCGGGGCGGCCCCGGCGGGTCGTCTGTGGCGGCCCTGTGGCAGGCCTGTGGCGGAACCTGAGGCAGGCCAGGCCTGAGGTGGGCCTGTGGCAGGGCCCGAGGTAGGCCGGTTTTCCACCTTGCCGTCCTCCTGCCGCGCGCGCGTCAATGGGACCGCAAGTTCCGACGGACCGTCAGATCTGCACGCCGGATCCCGCCCGGGCAGGCTGTCCGCACCCATCCCTCCCGTGGTGGTCCGTCGGTATCTCCCGTCCATCCACCCCCCACATGGATTCCCGTACTCGGGAAGGGAGCGGATCCCATGAGAGGCAAGCGAATCGGATCAGGTGCGGCAATGCTGGCCGGGGCCCTGGCGGTCACCGGACTGGCCCTCGCGCCCTCGGCCGCCGCCGTCACCCCGCTGACGGCGAACGTCACCGCCAGCTGCGGTCTCTTCGGAGGCGGCGCGGCCACCCTCACGGCCACCCAGACGGGCACGGCCGCCACCCTCAAGCTGACGTCCACCGCGATCACCACGCCGATCGCGATCGGCGCGAACAGCATCAGTTCCACGCTCACGATGGCGAACTCGACCGGTTCGGCGAGGGTCTTCTCCGGCACGGTGAACCCCGCCATGCCGGCCGGCTCCACGATCACGGTCGGTCCGCTCAACGGGACCGTGGCCTCCGGTGACAAGCTGGACTTCTACGGCGGCTCCCTGAAGATGGTCGTCTTCGGGATCACCGTCACCTGTACGACGAGCGCGGCGCAGACGCCGGGCCCCTTCGTGTTCAGCTGATAGCGGTCGGAAACCGAGCCGACAGGCCGTCGGTTTCCCGGCGACGCCAGGAAGCTGACGGCCCATCAGTTCACCGCGTGATGTCCATTGACTTCTCACGCGATCCGCACCTCAATGCCCCCTGTCGGCGCAGAAGAGCCGCTGCGCCCGCACCCTGGAGGAGGGGGCAACATGGGTTCACCCCGAAGTTCCGGAAGCACCCGAGGTTCCCGAAGACGGCGCTGGGCGTCACTGCTCGGGGCGACCGCGCTGGCGGTCGCCGCCGGCGGGGCGCTGGCGGCCCCGGCCGGCGCCGCGGTCGACGTGGACTACCCTACGCACTGCATTCCGCCGGCCATCGCGGGCCTCCCGCCGATCGACGGCACCACCACCGCGAAGATCACGGTGGACGACACCAGCCCCGCCGTCGGCGACACCGTCACCGTCACCTACACGGTGGTCACCCCCGCCGCGAGCAACCCGACCGACCTGGCTCTGCCGGCCGACATCATGACGCCGACGGGCAAGGTCACCCTCGGCGGCGCGCAGACCGGCAGCGTCACCGTCACGGGGCCGAGGAAGAACGACCCGGTGCCCGGCAGGGGGGCCTTCCCGTCGTTCTCGATGACCGGCACCTTCACCGTCACCGCGCCCGGCGCGATCACCCTCTCGCCCGGTGACTACAACATCCACACCAGCTACATCCTGGAGCTGGACACTCCCTGCACGGTGACCGACCCGCCCGCCCCGGTGTCGGAGACGGTCACCGCCGCCGACAACCCGCCGGCCAACACCCGTGCGATCTCGCTGGGTTCGGCCTCCGGCAGCCCGGGCGCCTCCGTGGCCGTCACCGGCAGCGGCTTCACGCCGGGCGCGACCGTCACCCTGGCCGGGCGCTCCGCGTCGGCCCAGACCGCGGACACGGCGACCGTGACCGCGAACGCGCAGGGCGGTGTCTCGGGCTCGCTCGTCGTCAGCGACCTCACCACGACCGGTGTGGTGGCGTACGAGGGCGGCGCGTGGAGCGCGGAGCTCGGCGCCGGGCCGGTCGCGTACGTCGTCATCGACGACCAGCCGGTACCCGAGGGCAGCCAGAAGGTGACCACCACGGTCCGGGCGGGCACGCTGTCGATGTCCCAGGCCGGGGACGCCGTCCAGCTGTCCGCGGTCGACTTCGGACAGGGCGGGGCCTCGACCGGCGCGCTCCGGACCGTGACCGTCAAGGACTTCCGCGGCGGACCCGCGGGCTGGTCCCTGACCGGCAAGGTCACCGACTTCAGCGGCCCCGGTGCCAAGATCGACGCCGGCAAGCTGAGCTGGACGCCCGCGTGCGCCACCAAGGCGGGCAGCCCGAGCACCTGTCAGGCCGGTTCGGCGGGCACCGTCGGCGCCGCGGGGGCGACCCTGGCGTCCACGCCCGACGGCACGGCCACCGGCGGTGAGTTCACCACCGGAGCCCAACTGTCCCTCGACGTACCGTCGTTCACGCCTCCGGGCAGCTACGCCGGCGTCCTGACCCTCACGCTCACCTGAGCGTACGCACCACGTCCACCGGTGGCCGGGCGCCCGCCCCACAGGTCCGCACCCGCCCGTCCAGCCGGCCGCCGAGACCCGCCCGCCGAAGCCCGTGCGCCGAAGTCCGCTCCTCGAAGTCCGTCCGCCGAAGCCCGTTCGCCGGGGCCCGCAGCCCGGGCCCGTCCGCCGGGGGGTCCGCACCCATGCGCAAGCCGTACGTCCTCCTCCTTCCGCTGCTGCTGTTCCTCGCGACGCTCGCGACTCCCGCCCGCGCCGCCGACAACGGCAGCTGGTCGGTCTACCCCGTCTCCTCGGCCGTCGCCGCGCGGCCCTACTTCTATGTCTCCGCCGATCCCGGCCAGACGATCGAGGACGAGGTCGTCGTCGCCAACAAGACGGACGAGCCGCTCACCTTCCGGCTGTACGCGGCCGACGCCTACAACACCGCGCGCGACGGCGGGTTCGCCGTGAAGTCGCTCGGCGAGAGGATGCGCGGCGTGGGCGCGTGGGCCGAGCTGCCGAAGGACCGGGTCACCGTGCCCGGCCGGGCCACGGTCACCGTGCCGTTCACCGTCCGGGTGCCCGAGGGCGCCGAACCCGGCGACCACCCTGGGGCGATCGTCGCCCTCGACGAACGGGTCGAGCAGGGCGACGGCGGGGTCGCGCTGGGCGTCCAGAGGGCCGTCGGCGCCCGCGTCTACCTCCAGGTCGGCGGGCCCACGCTGCCCGCGCTCTCCGTCGAGAACGTGCGGATCGGCCACGACCAGCCGCTGATCCCCGGCCTCGGCGACAGCACGGCGACGATCTCCTACACCCTGCACAACACCGGCAACGTCACCCTCGCGCCGAAGGTGGAGCTGAAGGCAACCGGCCTGTTCGGCCGCACCCTGCTCACCCGGGACCTGACGAAGCTCCCCTCCCAGCTCCTCCCGGGCCAACGGGTCCGCCTCACCGAACACTGGACCGACGCCCCCCAGCTCGACCGGAGCGTCGTCACGCTGACGGCCACCGCCAAGGGCACCGAGGAGTCGGCGAAAGCGTCCTTCGTGGCGGTGCCGTGGCTGGTGGTCGCGGTCGTGGTGGCGGCGATCGCGGCAGGGGTACGGCTCGTGGTCGGACGGCGGCGAAGGCCCGCGGGGCCCGGCCGCCCAGGGGCGCGGGGAACCGCGCGACAAGCCCCCACGGACCCGAGGCCGAAACTCGGCCGAACCGCCGGAGGCCGACGCTAGAGCGCGTCGGGCCCCCGCTCGCCCGTCCGCACCCGCACGACCGACTCGACCGGTACCGCCCACACCTTGCCGTCACCGATCTTCCCGGTCCGTGCGGCCAGCACCACCGCGTCGATCACGGCCTCGGACTCCGCGTCCTCGACGACGACCTCGATGCGCACCTTGGGCACGAGGTCGACCTGGTACTCGGCGCCCCGGTACACCTCGGTGTGGCCGCGCTGCCGGCCGTAGCCGCTGGCCTCGGTCACGGTCAGGCCGTGCACGCCGAGCTCCTGGAGTGCCGTCTTGACCTCGTCGAGGCGGTAGGGCTTGACGATCGCGGTGATGAGCTTCATTCCTGTGGCTTGACCTTCTGGGCGGAGAGGACGGAGTGCGAGCCGACCGGGGCGCCGTGGCCCAGGACGCCGTGATCGTATGCGGTCTCGGCGTGCACCGTAAGGTCCAGGCCGGTGTGCTCGTGGTCCTCGTCGGCGCGCAGACCGATCGTCCTGTCGAGCACCTTGCCGATGCCGTACGTGACCGTGAAGGCGTACGCCCCCACGACGAGCACCGCGACCAGCTGCTTGCCGAGCTGGGCGAGCCCGCCGCCGTAGAGGAGGCCCTCGGTGCCGCCGGTCATGGTGTCCACCGCGAAGACGCCGATGAGGAGCGTGCCGATGATCCCGCCGACCAGGTGGACGCCGACGACGTCGAGGGAGTCGTCGTAGTTCAGCCGGAACTTCCAGCCCACGGCGTAGGAGCAGACGACACCGGCCGCCAGGCCGACGACCAGGGCGCCGAGCAGGGAGACCGAGCCGCAGGAGGGCGTGATGGCCACCAGGCCCGCGACGGCGCCGGACGCCGCGCCCAGCGTCGTCGGGTGGCCGTCGCGCCTCTGCTCGACGAAGAGCCAGCCGAGCAGCCCGGTGCAGCCGGCGGCGAGGGTGTTGAGGAAGGCGGCGGCCGCCAGACCGTTCGCGCCGAGGGCGGAGCCCGCGTTGAAGCCGAACCAGCCGAACCAGAGCAGACCCGCGCCCAGCATCACCATGGGCAGGTTGTGCGGACGCATGGCGTCCTTCTTGAAGCCCAGGCGCGGGCCCAGGACCAGGCACAACGCCAGGCCCGAGGCACCCGAGGTGATCTCGACGGGCAGACCGCCGGCGAAGTCGAGGGCGCCGAGCCGGTCGAGGATCCAGCCACCGGGGCCCCACACCCAGTGCGCGACGGGAACGTATACGAGGAGTGCCCAGACCGGTACGAAGACCAGCCACGCGCCGAACTTCGCCCGGTCCGCGATCGCGCCGCTGATCAGAGCCGCGGTGATGATCGCGAAGGTGAGCTGGAAGGTGGCGAAGAGCAGGGTGGGGACGGTCCCCTGCACGCTGTCCGGGCCGAGGCCCGCCATCCCGGCGTGCTCCAGCCCGCCGATCAGCCCGCCCCCGGCGTCGTCGCCGAACGCGAGCGAGTAGCCGGCCGTCAGCCACACCACCGTGACCAGCGCGATCGATACGAAGCTCATCATGAGCATGTTGAGGACGCTCTTCGTGCGGACCATGCCGCCGTAGAAGAGGGCCAGACCCGGGGTCATGAGCAGGACGAGGGCGGTGGCGGCGAGCAGCCAGGCGGTGTCGCCGGTGTTCGCGTGGGCGGCGGCCAGAGTCACGGAGGTCTCCAACGAGGCGGGGGCTCGTCAGAGGTTCACCGCTTCCGGTTTCCGGTCGCGTACAGGTGTGTTTCCGTGACGTTTCGTTGCGTGGAGGTTTCCGGGAGCTCACCGGAGAGGGCGCTGCCGCTCGTGTGTGCGGCGGGGCTTCGTGGATCAGGGAGAATGGGGGCCATGAGCGTCCGTAACCAGTCATCCGAGCAGTCGGCCGAGGCCCCCCACCGCGCCGGCTTCGCCTGCTTCGTGGGCCGTCCCAACGCGGGCAAGTCCACCCTCACGAACGCTCTCGTCGGGAAGAAGGTGGCGATCACCTCGAACCGTCCGCAGACCACCCGGCACACGGTGCGGGGCATCGTGCACCGGCCGGACGCCCAGCTGATCCTGGTCGACACGCCGGGCCTGCACAAGCCGCGCACCCTGCTCGGCGAGCGGCTCAACGACGTCGTGCGCGCCACCTGGGCCGAGGTCGACGTCATCGGCTTCTGCCTGCCGGCCGACGAGAAGCTGGGCCCGGGCGACCGCTTCATCGCCAAGGAGCTGGCCGGGATCAAGCGGACCCCGAAGGTCGCCGTCGTCACGAAGACCGACCTCGTGGACTCCAAGACGCTCGCCGAGCAGCTCATCGCGATCGACCAGCTCGGCAAGGAGCTCGGGTTCGAGTGGGCCGAGATCGTGCCCGTCTCGGCGGTCGGCGACCAGCAGGTCGGGCTGCTGGCGGACCTGCTCGCCCCGATGCTCCCGGAGAGCCCGCCGCTCTACCCCGAGGGCGACCTGACGGACGAGCCCGAGCAGGTGATGGTCGCCGAGCTGATCCGCGAGGCGGCGCTGGAAGGCGTCCGCGACGAACTCCCGCACTCCATCGCGGTGGTCGTCGAGGAGATGCTCCCGCGCGAGGACCGTCCGGCGGAGAAGCCGCTGCTCGACATCCACGCCAACATCTACATCGAGCGCCCCAGCCAGAAGGGCATCATCATCGGCCCCAAGGGCAAGCGCCTGAAGGACGTCGGCATCAAGTCCCGCAAGCAGATCGAGGCCCTGCTGGGCACGCCGGTCTTCCTGGACCTGCACGTGAAGGTCGCGAAGGACTGGCAGCGCGACCCGAAGCAGCTGCGCAAGCTGGGGTTCTGAGGCCGTCAGGGGGCTCTCAGACGGCCTGCGGGGACATGTCCTGGAGCCCCACCACCCGGAGCAACCGGAGCCGTTCGTAGGCCTCCGTGCCCGGGCGGGCCGTGTGGATGACCAGGAGCTGGTGGTGCTCGTGGCTGAGGAGCACCTCGCAGTCCAGTTCCAGCAGACCGACCAGCGGGTGCAGGAAGCGTTTCGTCGCCCTGTGGCGCAGGGACACCTCGTGTTCGTCCCACAGGCGGGCGAACTCCTCGCTCGACGCCCGGAGTTCGGCCACCAGTGCGGCCGGTTCGGGGTCGTCCGGGCGGGCGGCGGTCACCGCGCGCAGGTTGGCCACCTGGGCACGGGCGTGGTCCGGCCGGTCCTCCTCCGGGAACAGGCTGCGGGCCCGCGGGTCCAGGAAGTAGAGCCGGAGCAGGTTGCGCTCGCGCCGGGGGCGTGACATCACGTCGCGGGTCAGCGCCCTGGCCATCGCGTTCTGTGCCAGGACCTCGCCGCAGTCGGTCACCACCTGCGCCGGGGTGTCGTGCAGGCGGTCCAGGATCAGCATCAGGCCGGGCGGGACGTGCGCCGACGCCGTCTCCCGGCGCGGCGGCTCCTCGCCGGACAGGTGGAACAGATGGTCGCGCTCGTCGGCGGTCAGCCGCAGCGCGCGGGCCAGCGCCGTCAGCATCTGGCGGGACGGGCGCGGGCCGCGGCGCTGTTCCAGGCGCGTGTAGTAGTCGACCGACATCCCCGCCAGCTGGGCCACCTCCTCGCGGCGCAGGCCGGGCGTACGGCGGCGGGCCCCGGGCGTCAGACCCACGTCCGACGGGGACAGACGGGCCCGCCCGCGGCGCAGGAAGTCGGCGAGTTCGGTTCGGTTCACCCCTCCAGGCTGCGCCATCGCGACCGCCTTATCCAGGGACTGCCGGTCCCCTGATCGACGGGTCTCTCCCGCTCCCGTCCGCTCCGCCCGAGGCTGGTGCCACCAGACCAAGAGGAGCGAGAACGATGTTGACACTGGTGACGGGGACGACGGGACAGGTCGGCCGGCGCTTCGTGCCGAGGCTGCTGGCGCAGTCCACGGCAGGGGAGAAGGTGCGGGTCCTGGTGCGGGACGCGGCCCGGGGGGAGCGGTACGCGGAACTGGGCGCCGAGGTCGTGCTCGGGGATCTGCGGGACGCGGAGGCGCTCGGCAAGGCGGTGGCCGGCGCGGACGCCGTCGTGAACGTCGCGGCCTCCTTCCGCGGGGTGCCGGACGAGGAGGCGTGGGCCGTCAACCGGGACGCGGCGGTGGAACTGGGCCGTGCCGCGCTGGCCTCGGGGGTGCGGCGTTTCGTACAGGTCAGCACGGGACTGGTGTACGGCCTCGGGCGGGGCCGCCCGCTGACCGAGGACGACGAGGTCCGGCCCGCCGACGGCCCGATGTGGGGCGCCTACCCGGAGGCGAAGGGGGTGGCCGAGCGGGAGCTGTTCGCGCTCGACGGCCTGGACGTGCGCGTCGGCCGCCTCGCCTTCGTCTACGGCGAGGGCGATCCGCACCTGGCGCAGTCGCTGCGGTGGGCCGGTGACTGGGCGGCGACCCAGCGGCTGCACATGGTCCATCACGCGGACGTCGCCCAGGGCCTGCTGCGTCTCCTGCACGCGCCGGGCATCGCCGGCCGGGCCTACAACATCGCCGACGACGCCCCCGTGACGGCGGTCGAACTGCACCAGCTCAACGGGGTCGAGGTGCCCGCCGAGCTCTACGGGCGCACCGACCCGGACCCGTTCTTCCAGCTGACCTCCACCGAACGCATCCGCCGCGAACTCGGCTTCCGCCCGCTGTACCCCAGCGTCTACGCGGCCCGCGACGCCGGAGCCCTCTGACGGCCGGCCCGGCCCCGGCGCTCAGTCCACCCCTCTGATCCGGCCCACCAGCACCGCCCCCGCCAGCCCGACCGCCGCCGCCACCAGGTACAGCACCCGGTAGCCGCCCAGGTGGGCGACGATCGGCGCGGCGAGGGCGGGGGCCGCGACCTGGGGCAGGGCGTTGGCCACGTTGATGACGCCCAGGTCCTTGCCCCGGTCCCCGGCCTTCGGCAGCACGTCCGTCATCAGCGCGAAGTCGACCGACGTGAACACCCCGAAGCCGATGCCGAGCACCGCCGCCGCGACGATCGCCCCCGGCCAGGTCTGCCGGACCGCGAGGCCCGCCGTCGCCACCGCCATCAGCAGGCCCGCCCCGATGACGAACGGCTTGCGCCGGCCGAGCCGGTCCGACCAGACGCCCCCGACGACCACCGTGGCGAGCAGCGTCAGCCCGTTCACCGCCGTCAGGATCAGCACGCCCTGCTCGGGGTCGGAGTGGTGCAGACGGTCGCGCAGGTAGTAGAGGAGGTACAGCAGGACCAGCGCGTTGCTCAGGTTCATCAGGAAGCGGGTCAGCCACGCCCAGCCCAGATCGGGGTACTCGCGCGGGCTCAGCCAGAACCCGGCCGCGAAGCCCCGCCAGGACCACGCGGGCCGGTCCGCCACCGCAAGCCGCGGATCCTCGTACCGGAGGACGTACGGCAGCACGCCCAGCGTCGTGAACACCGCGCACGCCACGTACCCCGCGCCGACGCCCCCGGCGGCCGTCGCGAGTCCCGTGCCGCCGACCACGCCCAGGATCTGCGCGGCGCCCAGCCAGCCGCCCACCGCGCCCCGCTGGAGCCGGGGGACCCGGTCGGGGACGGCGGCCGTCACCGCGGCGAAGGCCGCGTTCAAGGTCAGCTGGACCAGGCACCAGCCCGCCGCCATGGTCCACACGCCGTCCGCCCCGGCGAGCAGCAGCAGGGAGAGGGCGCCGCCCGCCGTTCCCGCCACGATCCACGGCGTACGGCGGCCGCGGCGGGAGGTCGTGCGGTCCGACAGCGCGCCGAAGAGGGGGTTCGCGGCCAGGGACACCACCGCGCCCACGCCCGTCACCCAGGCCAGCATCGTCTCCTTCGACAGGCCGGAGCCGGGTGCGAAGTCCTCGGCCTGCGAGGCCAGCAGGATCTGGAGGGGGCCGTACCAGCCCACCCAGATCGCGCCGTTGGCGAGGGACAGGGCCGACGTCCAGCCCCGGCCCACCCTCTCCACGGGCTCGGCCAGGGCGGCCGAGGGGGCCCTGCCCGCGGTCGTCATCCCTGCGCCCGCAGCACGTCCCGCAGCCAGCCGTACGACGCCTTCGGCGTCCGGGCCCGGGTCTCGAAGTCCACGTGGACCAGGCCGAAGCGGCGCGCGTACCCTTCCGCCCACTCGAAGTTGTCCAGCAGCGACCACACGAAGTAGCCGCGCACGTCGACGCCGGCCTCCACCGCCCGGTGCAGGGCGCGGAGGTGACCGTCCAGGTAGGCGATGCGCTCCTGGTCGTCCACGCCCTCGTAACTGCATCCGTTCTCCGTGATGACGACCGGGGGGAGCCGGTCGCCGTAGCGGTCGCGGAAGGCGGTCAGGAGTTCCGTCAGCCCCTCCGGGACGACCGGCCAGCCGAAGTCGGTCACCGGGACGTCCTCTATCTGCTGTACCGAGAAGGGGAGTTCGGCCGGCATGCGGATACCGCCGAACTCGATCTCCGAGCCCTGCGGGGCACCCACCCTGGTCGGGGCGTAGTAGTTGATCCCGTACCAGTCGAGCGGCTCCGAGATCACCTCGAGGTCGCCCCGCACGTCGCCGCCCGGCATCAACTCGCCCAGGCCTTCAGGGTATTCGCCCAGCAATACGGGTTCCGCGAACAGCCGGTTCAGCAGGACGTCGTAGAAGGCGGCGGCCTCCACGTCGGCGGTTTCGCGGGAGGCCGGCCAGGTCGGGCCGTGCGAGTTGGCGATGCCGATGTCCGTGGCGCCGGCCGCGCGCAGCGCCCGGACGGCGAGGCCGTGGCCCAGCAGCTGGTGGTGGGCGGCCGGGAGCGCGTCGAACAGGAGCTGCTTGCCGGGCGCGTGGGTGCCGAGGGCGTGCCCCAGCAGGGTGTGCTCGGCGGGCTCGTTGACGGTGATCCACTTCTTCACCCGGTCACCGAGGCGCTCGGCCACCACCGACACGTACTCGGCGAACCGGGCGGCGGTGTCCCGTTCCAGCCAGTCGAGCCGGGCGGGCAGGTCCCAGTGGAAGAGGGTGGGGACCGGGCGGACCCCGGCCGCGCACAGCTCGTCGACGAGCCGGTCGTAGAAGCCGAGACCGCCGGGCGAGTTCACCCTCGGCCACGAGATCGAGAAGCGGTAGGCGTCCACGCCCAGGCCCGACAGCAGCGCCACGTCCTCGGGGTAGCGGTGGTAGTGGTCGCAGGCCACCGCCGCCGTGGAGCCGTCCTTCACCCGCCCCGGCAGCGCGGTGAAGGTGTCCCAGACCGAAGGTTCGCGCTGGTCCGCCGCGCCCTCGATCTGATGCGCGGAGGTGGACACGCCCCACAGGAAGTCTGCCGGGAAGCGGGGCATCGGGTTCGCCGCGTCGCGCGGATCGTTCACCATGGGCGGGATCATCCTTACCGCTGGGTAAGGAAGTCAACGTCCCGGCGTGAAACGGCAGTTGTCCCCGCCCCGCGCGCCCCCCGCGAGCCCCCTCAGGCCCCTTCCTTCAGCACCCGGGAGATCAGCTCCCGCTGCTCCGGGGTGAGCCGGGGATCGGCCGCGTACACCGTCCGGCCGTCCACGGTGATCTCGTAGCTGAAGCCGTCCGGCACGCCGGCCGACGGCGCGCCCCGGCCGGCGGTGACCGCCTGCTCGGCCAGGGCGTGCCACTCGGGGGCGTCGGGCCGTCCCGTGGTGTCCACCTCGGCACGGCGCTCGATGCCCGCGAACCCGCCCGTGCGACTCACCTGAATACGCATGGGTCCCTGTCTATTACGGACTCAGAGAATCCGCACCCCCACCTGCTCCCAGGCCTTCTCCACGGCCTGGAGCTCCTCCCCGCCGCTGCCGAAGCGCTCCCGCGCCGCCTTCACCGTCAGCTTGGCGAAGTCGGTGAAGAAGGCCCGCTCGCCGAGCTCGCCGCCGGTCAGGACGTCGTACCAGATCTGGCCCGCCTTCTCCCAGGCGTAGCCGCCGAGGGCGGTGGCGGCCAGGTAGAACGCGTGGTTGGGAATGCCGGAGTTGATGTGCACGCCGCCGTTGTCGCGGCCGGTGCGGACGTATTCGTCCATCGTCGCGGGCTGCGGGTCCTTGCCGAGGACGTCGTCGTCGTAGGCGGTGCCGGGTGCCTTCATGGAGCGCAGGGCGGTGCCGGTGACGGCCGGGGCGAGCAGGCCGGCGCCGATCAGCCAGTCGGCCTCGGCGGCGGTCTGGCCGAGCGAGTACTGCTTGATGAGCGAGCCGAACACGTCGGACATCGACTCGTTGAGGGCGCCCGGCTGGCCGTTGTAGGTCAGGTTCGCCGTGTACTGCGTGACGCCGTGGGTGAGTTCGTGCCCGATGACGTCGATGGAGTTGGTGAAGTCGACGAAGATCTCGCCGTCGCCGTCGCCGAACACCATCTGCTCGCCGTTCCAGAAGGCGTTGTTGTAGCCCTCGTCGTAGTGGACGGTGGCGTCGAGGGCGAGGCCGTCGCCGTCGATCGAGTGGCGCCGGTAGCCCTTCAGATACAGGTCGAAGGTGGCGCCGAGCCCGGAGTAGGCGCGGTTGACCGTGGCGTCCCGGCCGGGGTCCTGGCCCTCGGCGCGGACCTCGGTGCCGGGCAGCGAGGTGCCGTGCTCGGCGTCGTAGATCGTGCGCAGCGGCTGGTCCGACGGTGCCTTCGCCGCCGGGGCGGCGAGCAGGCCGTACTCGGTGTTCACCTGGCGCAGTGCGCGCAGCTCGCTGTCGCGCAGGATGGTGCGCCGCGCGGGACCGGAGAGAGCGGGGTCGTCGTTGCGCGCCAGCCGGTCGAGGACGTGCGGCGGTACGACGGTGCAGAAGACGGGCTCGAAGCCCCCGTGAGTCGTCATGCCCGGCACCTTTGCACTGCGTCATGACGCTGTCACCACCGGCAACCATGATTGGTGAAATACGGTGACATAGGGGCCTGATCTGCGGCGGCGGGTGGTATGGCGTGGGGGCGGGAAGTGGCGTGGCACACGTTCCGTCCCTTTTACTACGGTTCCTCCCGACGGTCCCGCATACTGGAACGAACCCGCGCGACGGAAGCGGCTCCGCTAGGCTGCGGAGCACTATGCGTTTCGGGCTGCTTCTCCTTAGCTGCCGCGGCGAGGGCCTGTAGTCGAGGCCGACTCCCTCCCCGCGGTGCTTGGTGTTGCGCGTCGGCCGTCCTTCCGTCCGGACACACTCCGGTCCTCCTGAGGAGCCACCGCATCATGGCGAACCGCCAGCAGCCCAGCCACATGCCGATCCACAAGTACGGACAGTACGACCAGGTCGACATCCCCGACCGCACCTGGCCCGGCAACCGGATCACCGTCGCCCCCCGCTGGCTCTCCACCGACCTGCGTGACGGCAACCAGGCCCTGATCGACCCCATGTCGCCCGAGCGCAAGCGCCGGATGTTCGACCAGCTGGTCAAGATGGGCTACAAGGAGATCGAGGTCGGCTTCCCGGCCTCCGGCCAGACCGACTTCGACTTCGTGCGCTCGATCATCGAGGAAGAGGGCGCGATCCCGGACGACGTCACGATCTCCGTACTGACCCAGGCCCGCGAGGACCTGATCGAGCGGACCGTGGAGTCCCTGAAGGGCGCCAAGCGGGCGACCGTCCACCTGTACAACGCCACGGCCCCGGTGTTCCGTCGCGTCGTCTTCCGCGGCTCCAAGGACGACATCAAGCAGATCGCCGTCGACGGCACCCGCCTGGTCGTCGAGTACGCGGAGAAGCTGCTGGGCCCCGAGACGGAGTTCGGCTACCAGTACAGCCCCGAGATCTTCACCGACACCGAGCTGGACTTCGCCCTGGAGGTCTGCGAGGCGGTCATGGACGTCTGGCAGCCCGGCCCGGGCCGCGAGATCATCCTGAACCTGCCGGCCACCGTCGAGCGCTCCACGCCGTCCACCCACGCCGACCGCTTCGAGTGGATGAGCCGCAACCTCTCCCGCCGCGAGTACGTCTGCGTCTCCGTCCACCCGCACAACGACCGCGGCACCGCCGTCGCCGCCGCCGAGCTGGCGCTGATGGCCGGCGCCGACCGCGTGGAGGGCTGCCTGTTCGGGCAGGGCGAGCGCACCGGCAACGTCGACCTGGTCACCCTGGGCATGAACCTGTTCTCCCAGGGCGTCGACCCGCAGATCGACTTCTCCGACATCGACGAGATCCGTCGTACGTGGGAGTACTGCAACCAGATGGAGGTCCACCCGCGCCACCCGTACGTGGGCGACCTGGTCTACACGTCCTTCTCCGGCTCCCACCAGGACGCCATCAAGAAGGGCTTCGACGCGATGGAGGCCGACGCGGCCGCCAAGGGCGTCACCGTCGACGACATCGAGTGGGCGGTGCCGTACCTGCCGATCGACCCGAAGGACGTCGGCCGCTCCTACGAGGCCGTCATCCGGGTCAACTCGCAGTCCGGCAAGGGCGGTATCGCGTACGTCCTGAAGAACGACCACAAGCTGGACCTGCCCCGCCGGATGCAGATCGAGTTCTCCAAGCTCATCCAGGCGAAGACGGACGCCGAGGGCGGCGAGGTCACCGGCGGCGACATCTGGTCGGTCTTCCAGGACGAGTACCTGCCGAACCCGGAGAACCCCTGGGGCCGCATCCAGGTCCGCAACGGCCAGTCGACGACCGACACCGACGGCGTCGACACGCTGACCGTCGAGGCCACGGTCGACGGCGAGGACACCGTCCTGACCGGCTCCGGCAACGGCCCGATCTCGGCCTTCTTCAACGCCCTGGAGTCCGTCGGCATCGACGTACGCCTGCTCGACTACCAGGAGCACACGATGAGCGAGGGCGCCTCCGCGCAGGCCGCCTCCTACATCGAATGCGCGATCGACGACAAGGTCCTGTGGGGGATCGGCATCGACGCGAACACGACGCGTGCGTCGCTGAAGGCGGTCGTCTCCGCCGTCAACCGCGCGACCCGCTGACCGGCCTGACCGGGACTTTCGGGGCCCTGACCGCTGTATACGGCGGTCAGGGCCCCGTCGTATATCGGCCATCGCGCTGTGGAGGTCACGGGAAGGTCTCGTCCTGGGTGCTGACTACACCTCATGGATGTGGCTAACATCACGGAGGCGTGCGGCGATGTTGCCGCGGGGTTACGGAGGTGCGACGTGCTGCCAGGACGGGGACGAGACGGCCGTGTCACCGGGCTTGCCCGCATCCTGGGCACCCGCACCGCGTGGACGCCCGCGGGCGACGGCGAGTTCTTCTGCCCGGGCTGCGGAGGCGACCGCAACTACCAGCGGCTGACCGGCCGGCGCCGCTTCACCCTCCTCGGCATGCCGGTCGTGCCGCGCGGCGAGACCGGCCCGGTCGTCGAGTGCGCGGCCTGCCGCCGCCACTTCGGCACCGACGTCCTCGACCACCCCACCACCATCCGCTTCTCGGCGATGCTCCGCGACGCCGTCCACACGGTCGCCCTCGCGGTCCTGTCCGCGGGCGGCACCTGCGCCCGTACGTCCCTGGAGACGGCGGCGGGCGCCGTGCGCGCGGCCGGCTTCACCGACTGCACGGAGGAACAGCTCGCCGCGCTCGTCGCCGCGCTGGCCTCCGACACCACCCAGAACCACGGCGAACCGTACGGCCCGGGCCTCGCCATAGAGCTCCACGAGGCCCTCGACCCGCTCGCCCCGCACCTCGCCGCGATCGGCCGCGAATCGATCCTGCTCCAGGGCGCCCGCATCGCCCTCGCGGACGGCCCGTACACCCCGGCCGAGCGGGAGGTCCTCACCACGGTGGGCGCCGCCCTGACGATCTGCGCGGACGACGTGACCCGCCTGCTGGTGGCGGCCCGGACCCCGTCCTGACCCTCACCCGACCCGCCCCGGGCGCTCCCCGGGTACTCCCGGGGGAGTAGTCCCCCCGTCCGGTCACCCCCGGCAGTACGCCCGAACTCGCCCTCACGCGCGACGCTCCGCCCCTCGCCCGCCGGAAGTCTGGAGAGCGCAACCAGACAGCCGATCCGGAGGGAGGGCCCGTTTCATGGGGGCCGGAGATTTCATGGGAGCCGGGAAGGCGAAGGGCAGGCGCAGCGCCATCCCCTGGGTGGTGCTCGCGCTGTGGGTGGGCGTGCTCGCGCTCGCCTCGCCGTTCGCCGCCAAGCTCGCCGACGTACAGCACGACCGGATCACCGACTACCTGCCGGCGAGCGCCGACTCGACCAAGGTCGCCAGGCTCCAGGAGCAACTGCCCGGCGGTGAGAGCACCGAACTGGTGCTGGTCTACCACCGCGACGGCGGCCTGACCGCCGCCGACCGGACGACGGCACGGCAGCAGGTCGCCCGGGTCGCCGGGGACCACGCGCTGACCGGTACCCCGCGAGGCGTCCCGTCCGCCGACGGCACCACGCTCATGTACCCGGTCGCCACCAACGAGCCCGGCACCGACGAGGAGAAGCGCGACGCCTTCGTCGAGGACGTACGGGCCGTCGCCCACAGCCAGGGCGGGCTGACCGTCGAGGTGGGCGGTACGGGGGCGCTGGCCACCGACGCGGCCAAGGTCTACGACTCGCTCGGCGGACCGCTGCTGTACACGACCGTCGGTGTCGTCGCCGTCCTGCTGATCCTCATCTACCGCAGCCCGGTGCTGTGGCTGGTGCCGCTCGCCGTGGCCGGGATCGCCGACTACCTGTCCATGGGGGTCGCCTACGGCCTCAACCAGGGCTTCGGCACCACGGTGTCGGGACAGAGCTCGGGCATCATGACCATCCTCGTCTTCGGCGCGGGGACGGACTACGCACTGCTGCTCGTCTCCCGCTACCGGGAGGAACTGCGGCGCGTGGAGCGGCCGTACGACGCGATGCTGGCCGCGCTGCGCGGCTGCGGTCCCGCCGTGCTGGCCTCCTCCGGGACCGTCGCCGCCGGGCTGCTGTGCCTGCTCGCCGCCGACCTCAACTCCAACCGGGGGATGGGACCGCTGGGCACGGTGGGTGTGCTGTGCGCGCTGGTCACGATGCTGACGCTGCTGCCCGCGCTCCTCGTCCTGCTGGGCCGCCGGGTGTTCTGGCCGCTGGTGCCCGCCTACGGCAGCACGCCCAAGGCCCGCCGCTCGCTGTTCGCCGCGATGGGCACCTCGGCCGGGCGGCGCCCGCGGACCGTCCTGGCCGCCGGCGCCGTCCTGCTCGGCGCCCTGGCGCTGGGCGCGCTGAACCTGCCCGGCGCGGTCAAGCAGCAGGACTCCTTCGTCGACCGGCCCGAGTCGGTCGTCGCCATGGCGACCCTGGCCGAGGCCTTCCCCGAGCAGTCCGCCCAGCCCGTCGACGTGCTCACCCCGGCCGGCCGGGCCGACGCCACCCTCGCCGCGATCCGCGACACGGACGGCGTCGCCGACGCCCGCCGGGGCCGGACCGGAGGGGGCTGGACGGAGATCGCGGTGACCGCCGCCGCGCCACCGCAGTCCGCCGCCGAGACGGCGACCATCGAGGCGCTGCGGGACCGGCTGCCCGGCTCCTACGTCGGCGGGCCGAGCGCCCAGCAGATCGACCTGGTGGACACCAACGCCCGCGACCGGCTGATCGTCGTGCCGCTCGTCCTCGTCTCCGTCCTGCTCATCCTGATCGCGCTGCTGCGGTCGCTGGTGGCGCCGCTGATGCTCGTCGCCGCCGTGGTCGCGGTGTGGGGCGCGGCGCTCGGCCTGGGCGGGCTGGTCTTCGGGCCGGTGTTCGGCTTCGAGGGCACGGATCCGGGGCTGGGGCTGCTCTCCTTCGTGTTCCTGGTCGCCCTCGGTGTCGACTACGGCATCTTCCTCATGCACCGGATGCGGGAGGAGTCGATGCGCGGCACCGATCCCGTCACCGCCGCGCTGACCGCGCTGCGCACGACCGGCGGGGTCATCGCCTCCGCCGGCCTCGTCCTCGCCGCGACCTTCGCCGTGCTGACGAACATGGGGCTCGTCCAACTCGTCGAGCTGGGCTTCGTGATCGCGGTGGGGGTGCTGCTGGACACCTTCCTCGTCCGCACCTACCTGGTGACCAGCGCGAGCGTGGCGCTGGGACGCAAGGTGTGGTGGCCGGGGCGGCTGTCACGGGCCCCGGAACCCGAAGCCGCCGATCCCGAGCGGCAGCTGGTGTGAGCGACCGGGCGCCCCGCCCTGTCGGCGGGGCGCCCGGCGGGAGAGGATGGGACCAAGGGGGAGGGGGAAGCATGCCGTGCTTCAGGGCGGATCTGCGGGCCGACGTGGGTCCGGCCGTCGGCTGTGCCGCCGCGGCCGTCGCGCTCGGGCTGTTCCTCGAGGACGGACGGCCGCTGGACGCCGTCGGCTGGACGCTGCTGCTGGCCGCGCAGGTCCCGCTGCTGTGGTGGCGCCGGTACCCGCTGGCCGTGCTGTTCGCGGTGGTGCTGTGCGTCGTCCCGTACCACGCGCTCGACTTCATGCACAGCGCCCCGGTACCGGCCAGCATGCTCGCCCTCTTCAGCGCCGCGGTGACCGGCAGCGCCCGCCGCACCCTGATCGTCGGTGTCACCGTCGTCGGCTCCACCCTCACGCTCAACGCCCTGACCAACCCGGACGAGCTCGCGGACATCCTGCGCACCACCGGCTGGATCGTCGCCGTCCTGCTGTTCGGCGGCTACCTCCGTATCCACCGCGAGAACGTCGCCGCCGCCCTGGAACGCGCCGAGCGCGCGGAGCGCACCCGGGAGGAGGAGGCCCGCCGCCGGGTCGCCGAGGAACGCCTGCGTATCGCCCGTGACCTGCACGACCTTCTCGCGCACACCATCACCCTGATCGGCGTGCAGACCTCCGTCGCCGCGCACGTCCTGGCCGCCGACCCCGACCGCCTGGACCGCGCGGCCGTCGCCAGGGCCCTCGACGACATCGCCGGGACCTGCCGCAGCGCGCGCGGCGAACTCCGTACGACGCTGGAGGTGCTGCGCGACCTCGGCACACCGGACGCCCGGGGGTCGCTCCCCGGCCTGCACGGGCTGCCCGACCTCGCGGAGACGGCCCGTGCGGCCGGTGCGCGGGTCGAACTGACGGTGCGGTCCGGGGAGGTGCCGCCCGCGGTCGGGGCGGCCGCCTACCGGATCGTCCAGGAGGCGCTCACGAACGCGGTGCGGCACGGCGGCGGGGGCGGCGGGCCCGACGCCCCGACGACGGGGGTCGGGGTCCGGGTCCGGGTGTACGAGGAGCAGGACGCCCTGCGGCTCAGGATCACGGACGAGGGAACGGGCCCGGACCCGCGGGGAGACGGTGGCGCGGCGGGCGGCGCCGGTGCGCCCGGCTTCGGGATCGTCGGCATGCGGGAGCGGGCGCGCAGCGTCGGCGGCTCGCTGGAGGCCGGACCCCGCGACGACGGGAAGGGCTTCGAGGTGAGCGCCGTACTGCCGCACGGGAGGGACCGGTGAAACCGATCGGAGTGCTGCTCGCCGACGACCAGACCCTCGTACGGGAGGCGTTCGCGATGCTCGTCGAGTCGGCGCCGGACATGCGGGTGGTCGGTCAGGCCGGTACCGGCCGGGAGGCGGTGGCGCTGGCCCGCCGTGAACGCCCCGACCTGGTGCTGATGGACATCCGCATGCCCGACCTCGACGGCGTCGAGGCGACCCGGCGGATCGCCGCCGAAGAGGGCCTGTCCGGGGTCCGCGTCCTCGTCCTGACCACGTACGACACCGACGAGAACATCGTCGAGGCGCTGCGCGCGGGAGCGGCCGGCTTCCTGGTGAAGGACACCCGGCCCGCCGACCTCCTCGACGGCATCCGCACGGTCGCCGCCGGCGAGGCGCTGCTGTCGCCGGGGCCCACCGCCCGGCTGATCGCCCAGTTCCTGCGCGGCCCCTCCGGGCCGCCCACGACGGGCGGCCCGGAGTGCCTCTCCGAACGGGAGTGCGAGGTGCTGGCCCTGGTCGCACGGGGCCTGACCAACACCGGGGTCGCCGAGGAGCTGGGCCTCAGCCCGCTCACCGCGAAGACCCACGTCAGCCGGATCATGGGCAAGCTGGGCGCCCGGGACCGGGCCCAACTGGTCATCGTGGCCTACGAGTCGGGGCTGGTGACCCCGGGGACCGGGACTCTCTGACCGGCTCGGGCTACGGCAGCGTGCGCGCGTACGTCCCGTCCTCGTCGGAGTCGTAGACCAGCTTGCCGGAGCCGTCGTAGCCCTTGATGTGCGGGGCGAGGGTGACCTGCTGGTCCAGGATGCCGGCGGCGGCGAACCAGCCGTGGTCCAGGGCCGCGGTCACCGGGCCGCCGTCGCCGTAGGAGACGGTCACCTTGGCCACCGACGCCTCGACGGTACCGATGACCCCCCACCGGAACGGCAGCTTCCAGTGGCCCTTGTCCATGAACGACTGCTGGTACAGGTCGCCGCCGTTGACGTCGGGCACGACCGGACCCACGTCCGGCCCGTTCGCCTCGTTCGAACTGACGCTGATGCCGTAACCCCCGCCGCCTTCGAGGGGGACGACGTCGCACACCACCCGGAAGCCCGCCGGCCGCTCCTTCACCCCGACGACGTGGAAGCCCTCGCCGGGGGCGTTGGAGTCGCCCGTGCGCTTCGCCGCCAGGATGATCCGGTAGTCCTCGGCCTTGCCCAGATCCGCCGCGCTCCCGGCCGGCCCGCTCTCGGTCGCCAGGCACTTCTTCAGCCCGTCCGCCGCCTGCGCGAAGGTGATCCCGTCGAGCAGTTGCCCTTCGGTCGCGGGCCGCGCGGGCCCCGCCGCCGTGCCGCCCGGGGTCGCCCGCGGGCTGCCGGCCGGGCTGTGCGGGGCGCTGGCCGACGGCTTCGGCGCCGCCGTGTCGGCGCCCCGCCCCCCGTTCCCGCCGGCCACGGCGTACGCCCCCACCGGCACCGCGGCCAGCGTCATCAGCGCCGCCCCGGTCAGGGCCACGCGCCGCCGCCGCTCGGCCAGTCCACGCCGCCTGATCGCCGGATACGGCACCGACGAGGGCTGGACGGTGTACGCGTCCTCGGCGAGCAGCTCACGCATCCGCTCCTCGAACCCGGAATCCCCCCGGTCCGCCTGCTTCCCCGAGCCGTTCACCTGCCGCCTCCCTGAACCTGACCCTCGATCCGACCCTGAATCCGGACCCGACCCTGCTCCTGCTCCTGCTCCTGCTCCTGCTCCTGCTCCTGCTCCTGTCCCTGCCCTGGTCCCTGCCTCTGTCCGTGTCCTGGCCCCCGCACGTGACCGTGTCCGTGACGCTGACCGCCGGGTGCCGTGCGGCCGGCGGTCAGCCCCGGATGCGTACGCAACTTCGCGAGCCCCTTCGAGGCCTGGCTCTTGACCGTGCCCGGCGAGCAGCCGAGGACGTCGGCCACCTCCGCCTCGGACAGGTCCTCCCAGTACCTCAGGACCACCACCGCCCGCTGCTTCGGCGGCAGTTGGGCCAGTCCGGCCAGCAGCGAGCCACGCTCCTCGATCCGCCCGGCGCCCTCGTCGCGTCCCGCCCGCTCCGGCGGGGCCGAGGTCAGCGCCTCGGTGACCCGCCGCTTGCGGAACCGGTCGCTGTTGCAACTGACCAGCATCCGCCGCACATACGCCTCGGGATTGTCGGTGCGCGATATCCGCCGCCACGACCGGTACGCCTTGGCGAGCGCGGTCTGTGTCAGGTCCTCCGCGTGGTGGACGTCCCCCGTCAGCAGATACGCGGTCCTGACGAGCCGGGACCAGCGCGCTCTGACGAACTCCTGGAACAGGTCTTCTTGTTCGGCCTGCATCAAGCACCCTCCTCGCCCTCCAGACCACCGGTCGCGCCGAATCGGTTGCCCGTTTCCCGTGACCGCGTTGAAATGGGGTGATGAGCGGCGACGCGTGGGCCTGGTGTGAGGGTGACCCCGGAGTGCTCGCGTTGCCGTCCGGCCGCCTGGTGCGCGGCCGTGGCCTGCGCCGCCCTCTCGACCCCGGGGCCCCCGCGCCCGCGTACGGCGTCTACCTCCTCGGCGCGCGGCCCCCGCTGCCGCCCTGGGAGTCCCGCTGGCTCCGCTGGCCCGACTTCCGCCTCCCCGGCGACCGCGAGGAGGCCCGTGCGGTCCTCACCGAGGTGTGGCACCGGGCGGCCGGCGAACGCGTGGAGCTGGCCTGCCTCGGCGGCCGCGGCCGCACCGGCACGGCCCTGGCGTGCCTGGCGGTCCTGGACGGCGTGCCGGCGGACGAGGCGGTGGCCTTCGTCCGCCGCCACTACGACCGGCGCGCGGTGGAGACGCCCTGGCAGCGCCGGTACGTGCGGGGGTTCGGGGGGCTCACGGGGCGCGAGGGCCTCAGGGGGTGAGCGTCATGAGCAGACGGTCCTCGCCGGGGCCGAAGTAGTCCGCGCGGGGCCCGCCGGGGTCCGGGACGAAGCCCAGGGAGCGGTACAGCGCGATGGCCGAGTCGTTGCGCGGCTCCACGGAGAGCCGGACCGCGTGGGCGCCCTTCACCCGCAGCTGACCGAGGAGTTTCGTCATCAGCAGCCGGCCGAAGCCCTTTCCGCGCAGCCCCGGGGTGATCGCGAGGCTGCACACCCAGCTCTGCGCGTCGTTCGGCGGGGTGCCGAGCACGTATCCGTGGAGGTCCGTGCCGTCGTCCACGACGTACACGAGGCCGGCGCAGGTGGTGACGAGTTGGCGCAGGACGAAGAAGGGGTAGGGACCGTGGGGGAAGGCGTCGGCGTCGAGGCGCACGAGACGGGGCAGGTCGGCTTCCAGGTCCTCCTCGGTGACCGCTCTGATCCGTAAGGGTCTTTCTCCGGACATCTGGCTCATTATCGAACCAGTGCCCGACGGAAAGTGATCTCCGGGAAGAGGAGTCATACCGTCCCCTTGTGAATGTCGACAAATCGAATTGCAGCCAGTGCGATTTGCGTACCTGATCTCCATCATTGCTCTGTGCACCCACTCCTTCAAGACCCATGCGTCCTGCTACGCTGAATCATGACCTCGGTACCGCCCACCGCTGACCAAAAGCTGAATGGTGATGTTCTCTGGGACGACTTCGATCCCGGCGTCTACATCAGCCACAATTACCTCGAGATGCAGGCCGTGGACGAGGAGATCCTCTCCCATGTGCGCGATCACTTCAGTGATCACTTCCGAGGTCGTGGGCGGGTCGCTTCCGGTATCGACGTGGGTGCCGGGCCGAATCTCTATCCGGCCCTGGCCATGCTTCCCTGGTGCGACCGGATCACGCTTCTGGAGCGGTCCGCCCGGAATCTGGAGTACCTCCGGGGGCAGGCCCCCGGCTATGCCTCCCACTGGGATCAGTTCTGGAACGTCCTGTGCAAGGACGAGGCATATGCCACGCTCAGCATGACGCCCAGGGTCCGGTTCAAGGAGGCCGTCCAGCAGCCGGAGGCGGGCAGTCTCTTCGACCTCTGCGCCGACAAGCGCCGCTGGGACGTCGGTACGATGTTCTTCGTCGCCGAATCCATCACCACCTCGCTCGCCGAATTCCGCCGAGGGGTGGGCTGTTTCATGAACGCCCTGAATTCCGGGGCGCCTTTCGCCGCCGCCTTCATGGAACATTCCGAAGGATATCGTGTCGGCGACCACGTGTTCCCCGCCCGTGATATCGACGAAGCCGAAGTCCGGACGGTTCTCGGTGGTTACGCGGACCATGTGGAGATTCACCGTACGGCCAATCCTCAGCAGCTTGTGAGGGATGGCTACACGGGTATGATCCTGGCCTGCGGGCAACGGAAAGAGCGACGCGACGAATGATATGTCGGAGTTCTTTTCCATGGTGACGGGCCTGTGCGAGGGGAATGGGCATGCAGATCAAGCCGAGACAGAACCTGCTCGAGGTGTGGCAGGCCATCGCTCGCCATTCTTTCGACAACGGAGAATGGCAGTGGGGCGAATGGGGCGGCCGTAGCAGCGTCGCCGACGCGGAGCGTCTGCTCTGCCTTCTGTACCCCGCCACCGAGATCGAGCCGTTCCGTCTGGACGACCCCGACACCACACAGCTGGACGTGGAAAGGGCCCTCAGGAACGCGGGCGACTCCAGCGAGATTCCCATGAACCTCGTCGAGATCCTCGGCGACTTCATGGAGAACCACCGAGGCGAGGAGAGTCCCACCTTCGCCGGCGGCTACTACTTCGCCCCGGAGAACCCGGAGCAGGAGCTCTCCAAGGAGCAGGAGGAAGTGGGGGTCGTCGACTCCTACTCCATGTCGATCACCCTCTGCCTGGCCACCCTCGGCTTCCTCAAGGTGTACCGGGGCAAGACCCAGCGGGCGAGCACCCTGGCCCGGATCGACAAGCTGCGGGACGCGACCAGCGCCCGGCTGACCGCGGCCATGGTGAGCCTGCTGCGCTCCTTCACCGTGAACGTCGTCGACATCGCCTCCGACCAGGGGCAGGCGCTCGCCCGGCTGCTCGGCCGGGGCCGGCTGTCCGACCGCCAGGTCCTGCACCGCTTCCAGGACCGGTTCAAGTCGCTGCGCGCCCTCATCAGCGAGAGCGTCACCCTGGGCCTGGACACCGACGTCGCCGACCAGCTCCGCAACGAGAACCGGCTGTTCGAGTGCGGCTGGGCCTGGAGCCTGGTGAAGGGCGCCCCCGAGGTCGAGGTGGAGGCGCAGACCGCCCAGGACATCGGCAAGCAGCCCCAGGGCGTGGCCCACGCCGTGCCCTACCTGTACTTCACCGTCGTCGCCCTGGACGGCATCCCCGACCTGTCCTCCGAGCGCACCCTGGTCCTCGGCCTGCTCACCGCCGAACAGCAGAAGCTGGCCGACGCGCTGCGGCTGCGCTGGGAGATCACCCAGCAGTACTGGTCGGGCATCGCCCGCTTCGACGGCGCCACCTGGCCGCTGGAGGAGATCCCCTGGCGCACCACGCTCCAGCAACTGGAGTCCGAGTACTTCTCCCTGTCCGTGGCCTCCATCCTCGTCCACGACCTGGTGCGCCGCCGTGCCACCGACGACGACCTCACCCGCACCGTCGCCGTCATGGAACGCCTCGCCGAACGCGGCCGCATCACCAGCCGGACGGCCCGCGAGGACCCGGCGATCGGTCTGCACAACCCCGGAGTCACCCTCCCGCTGCTGGGCAGCGAGGAGATCGGCCCGGCCATGAAGTGGACGATGAGCGACTTCTCCGCCCAATTGCTCAAGCGGACCGTCCAACTGTGCGCGCTGTCAAGGAACATCAGCTCGCAGGACCGTTTGCTCACCCTCGCCGAGAACATCCTCGACCACCTCTGGGCGCGCCGCGTCAGCGACGGCGAGGGGGTCGGCCTGTGGGACAACGTGCACGCCGTGTACCCCGAATCACCCGTCCGCGCCGGACCGTTGTCGTGGAGCATCACCGAGCGCGTCACCGAGTGCATGGTCGCCGCGCACGCCCTGTACGCACAGGACCCCATCCGCAGCTCCGAGATGACGGCCCTCGCCCAGGCGGCGCTCAGCGAGGCCGCCCACCTGTTCGGCAAGGAGCAGCTGGAACAGCCCGCTCCCGCCCCCAAGAGCCCCCAGGGAGAAGAGATCAAGGGCATCGAGGCCGACCTGCGCCGCGCCCGTCAGCTCGTCGACAGACAGCCCGGCACCGCCCACGCGCTGGCCCTCGGCGTCCTGGCCCGGCTCTACGCCCTGGCCCGCGCCCGCGGCGCCGACGCGCGGGGGGTGTGAAGGTGCTCGTCTTCGCCGCCTCCGACAAGGGAGGCACCGGCCGCTCCGTCACCAGCGCCAACCTCGCGTATCACCGCGCGCTGGACGGGGACGACGTCTGCTACCTGGACTTCGACTTCGGCTCGCCCACCGCGGCCGCCGTGTTCGACCTGCCCGACGTCCTCTCCGAGGCGGAGGGGCGCGGCCTGCACTCCTATCTGAAGGGCAAGACGGGGGAGCCGCTGCGGGTCGACGTCTGGGCGCGCACCGAACACCCCGTCCTGCGCGGCAGGCCCGGCGGGTCCGGGCGGCTGGTGCTGCTGCCCGGCGACCGCACGGCCGGTGAATTCGTCACCGACGAGGAGAACCTGCACCGCTGTGTGGATCTCGTCCTGCGGCTGAAACGCGAATTCGACGTCATCATCATCGACCTGAGCGCCGGGCGCAGTTATGCGATGGACCTGGCGCTCGCCGCGACTTCGCCCCGGGGCGGGCTCGGCCGTCTGAAGAACCGCTGGCTCGTCTATCACCGGTGGACCCGTCAGCACGTCATGGCGGCAGCCGAACTCGTATTCGGAAAACAGGGGATAGTGCAAGCCGGTACGGCCATCGGGCACGACCCGGACGCGCTGGGCGGCGCCATCAGGTTCGTCCGCGCCGCCGTGCCCGATCTCGAGTCGCCGTTGTGGTCCCAGGTGTCGCCCGCGCAGTACGCGTGGATGCGGCAGTGCGACAAGGAACTCGAGGAACTCGCGGCCGGCCGGGGCATCGGCAGAACCAGGGTGCTGGCGTCCATTCCGCTGGAACCCGTCCTCCAGTGGCAGGAACGCCTCATCACCGACGAGGACGTGCACGACCGGCGGATCGCCAACAACGAGACCTGGCAGGCCATGGGGGATCTCGCGCGGCGACTGACCGACGACAAGTTCTGGGGGCAGTTGTGAACGGGCCGGGAACCGTTTTCCGGGAGAGCAGCGCCGACCCGCGCACCGAATCCGTGCCCTACTCCCATCTCTCCCTGGAATTGGGCCACTTGTACATGGAGGACTTCGCCGAGGGGACCGCCCGGCTGCGCCGGCACTTCGCCGGCGTACGGCCCTGGGTGGACGCCGCCCGGGCCGGTCTCGGCCCGCTGCCGCCCGGCCGCCGGCCCCGGATCAGCACCTGCTTCCTGATCGACGACTACTTCTCCCGGCTGGCCACCCCCGCCGAGCTGATCCCGCCCCTGCTGGAGGCGGCGGCCGAGGCCGGGCTGACCATCGACTACCTGGCCCGCGAGTCGGGCTGCGCCGGGCCCGCCCAGACCGCGGGCGGCTCCGCCCACCGCGACCGGGCCGCCCTCGCCGAGTCCGTCCTGCACCGGCTGGTGGAGTCACCGCCGCCCGGCAGCAACGGCTTCCGTCCGCCCGTCGGCCGCACCGGCTGGCTCACCAACGGCCGCCGCGCCCCGTCCCAGCGGACCTCGGCCGCCCTGGACACCACCGGTGTCTGGCAGCCGCCGAGCGAGACCGAGGCGCGCGGCCACTCCGTGTTCCTCGACGTCGAACTGTGGAACGGGTCCGAGGACGCGCGCACCTGGTCCTGTGCCTTCCTGGCCGCCGTCTGGCAACTGGTCCGGCTCGGGCTGCTGCGGGACAACGGCGCGGCCGTGCTCACCCCCACGCGGTGGCAGGGCGAGAAGTTCCCGGCCGAGTGGGACGCGCTGCCGCCCGTCCTCCAGCTCAACGCCTCCGCGACGCCCTTCGCCGCCTACCGCACGTGCAGCGTCCTGCCGACCCGGTTCCTGCCCGTCGAGCACGCCGTACGCGTCATCCTCGACCAGGTCCACGTCGCGGCCGAGGCGCTCGAACAGGTCGCCGAGCGGTCCGCCGGTGAGGGCTTCCCGGTGCCCGCGGCCGTCGTGGACCGCACGTCCTACGTGTTCCCGCCGGGGCTGTGACATGAGCGGCCTGGGCACGGTCTCCGGTCCCGTCCTCGTCTGCGGTGAGGTGCGGACCTGTCTGCTGCCCCACCGCAGGGCGGTGGACGAGCCGACCGCCGTGCGGCTGCTGCGGCTGCGCGCCGACGAACCCGTCCGGACCTCCCGGCGTCCCAACCGGCACGCCCTCTCCCCGGACGTCCTCACCGGCGTCGACTGCCGGCTGCCCACCGCCACCGGCGCCAAGGTCCGCGCGGTCGGCACGGTGGCGGCGCACGCGGCACTCGTCGAGGGCCGCGTCCTCCAGTCGACGGCGTACTTCTCCACCCCGGCCACCGGGCCCGACCGGCGCCGGCCCTGGGGGTACTACCTGGTCCGGCCCGGTGTGCTGGTCCCGGTCGGCCGGCTGCCCGGTAAGTCCGTCACCGAGGGCTTCCTGACCGGACACCAGCAGGACCAGCTGGACGTCGGCTCCATCGCCGAGAGCCTGCTGGCGAGGATCTCCCGGCGGCACGACCTGCTGGACCACGACGCGCCGCTCACCACGACCGACACCAGCCTGCGCTGGACCGCCTCACCGGCCGACGACGCCGAACCCGCCTCGGCGCGGTTCACCGAGCTGGGCCCGGGGCTGCGGATCGTCGAACTGCGGCTGCCGCGGGGAACCACGCCGGTGGCGGCGGCCACCCTGTGCGAGGACCTCGCCCTGCACGACTGGCTGCTGACGACCGTCGGCGACAAGCTCGACGGCCTGCCGCCCGGCTCCGAGAACCAGGCGGCCGCGATGAAGGTGCTGCGCCCGCTCGTCGACCATCTGCTGCATCTGTGGATGCCTCAGGCGCGGCTGGACCGGGCCTTGAGCCCGCCTTGGGAGGAACTGGAGCGCCACCCGGGTTTCAGCAGACAGTGGAACACCATGGCACAGCGCATCCGGGACCAGCTGGCACTGCGCAACGTCGTCCGGGGCGAGGTGCCCGCCCTGTCCTGACAGCACCACACAACTGCTCGCGCACGATCCCGACGGGGGGAGAAAGAGAGTGTCTGCACCGACGAACTCGTACTTCAGGGGAGATCGCATCCGGGACGGCGAGGGCGCCCGGCATGTGACGCAGAAGATCCTGATCACCGTGGTGGCGGGCGGCGTCGTCTACCTGCTCACCAATGTCGTCGGACCGTCCGAGGAGGACGGCCCGTGGCAGCTCGTGCTGTCCGTGCTGTGCGGCGGCATCGTGCTGATCGTGCAGTTCCTGGCGTCCTTCGTCGGCCAGCTGGGCGATCTCAGGGAGTCCGTGGACAAGCGGTTCGCCGACATAGGCGAGGCGACGAAGCTCTTCACCGAGGTGGAGAAGCTGCGCGGCGACGGGGTGCCCCGGCTCGCCGAGCACGCCACGAAGGTCGTCTCCATGGGGCCCGACATCCTGCACGAGTTCGCGCACGCGGAGATCGACCGGCTCGCCGCGCAGATGGAGGACTTCACCAACCTCAGCGCCGAGTGCGCGGGCGAGAACCACGACTGGCTGCTGACCCTCACCAAGTGCGCGCGGACGAGCATCGACGCCATCAGCACCACCGTCGTCGACGACGGGTTCTGGAACACCGAGCCGGCCGGACGCTATCTGACCGCCCAGCGCGAGGCGATCCTGGAGCGGCGCATCTCGGTCCGGCGCCTGTTCATCGTGAAGCGGCCCGAGGAACTGGCCGCCCTCGAACCGATCTGCGCGGAGCAGCGGGAGATGGGCATCCAGGTCCAGGTGGTGGCCCTGGAGGAACTCCCGCTGTACCTGCGCCGCGGCAAGATGATCGACTGCATCGTCTTCGACGGGGTGCTGTCCTACGAGATCCACGCCGACCAGCTGAGCGTGAACACCTCGACGACGGTGAACGCCCGGGCCGACGAGGTCCAGCCCCTGATCCGCCGGTTCGACCAGCTGTGGGAGGCCGCCGCCCCGGGCACGTCCCCGAACGGCGTCCCCGACAGCGTCCGCCTGAGGCCCGACGGATCCTAGGCCGTGGGCGGGCCGAGCGTCTCCGCCAGGACCTTCGCCGTCTCCACGATCAGGTCGTGGTCGTAGGCCGCCTCCCGGTCCGGCTTGGTGAGCTGGACGACCAGGACGACGGGGGCGCCGTCCGGGGTCCACGCGACACCGGCGTCGTTGTTCGCGCCGTACCAGCCGCCGCCGGTCTTGTCGGCGACCGTCCAGGTCGGGGGGAGTCCGGCGCGGAAGCGGTTGGCGCTGGTGACCGTGCCGAGCATCCAGTCGGTCAGGCGCCGGCGGTCACGGGCGGCCAGGGCGTCGCCGAGGACGAGACGGCCGTAGGTACGGCCGATCGCGGCCGGGCTCGTGGTGTCCGTGACCCGGTCCGGTTCGGCCGAGTTGAGGTCCGGCTCCCAGCGGTCGAGGCGGGTGACACGGTCGCCGACGGAGCGGGCGAAGCGGGTGAGTCCGGCGGGGCCGCCGATCTCGCGCAGGAGCAGGTTGCCGGCCGTGTTGTCGCTGCGCTGGACGGCCGCCGCACACAGCTCGGCGACCGTCAGGCCGTCGGCCACGTGCTCCTGGGTGACGGGGGAGTTCTCCACCACGTCCGCCGCCGTCCAGTACACGCGGCGGTCCAGCGTCCCCTCGGGCAGGTCCCGCAGGACGGCCGCCACCGCCAGGGTCTTGAACAGGGAACACACCGGGAAGCGTTCGTCGGCCCGGTAGCGGACCGTCCGCCGGGTGCGGACGTTGTGCGCGAACACGCCGAGACGGGCGCCGTGTGCGGCCTCCAGGTCGCGCAGCCGGGCGGTGACCGGGTCGGTGGCGGCTGTGGCGGGGCCCGCGGTGAGCAGGACGGCCGTGGTGGCCGCGCCGGCCGTCAGCAGGGTGCGGCGGGAGGTCCCCGGAGCGGGGGGAAGAGGGGAAAGGCGCGAGTCTGAGATCGTTCTCTCCGTCCGTCGAGGATCATGGTCTCCTCCGTCACGGACGTCACTTCGCCCCCGCCGGTTGCGCCGCCCCAGGTCGCACCCGCCGTCCGGGGGATCGGGGCGGGCGGGCACACCGCTCCTCGGGCGTAGGCGAGAATGGGCGCATGAGCCTGCTCCGCGACGACGGCATCGCACCCCGCACCCGGCAGCCGGGCGCGGCGGACCGCCCGGTGCCGCACCCCCGGCAGGCCGCCCCGGGCGGTGCCCGATGAGCCTCTTCCGGGACGACGGGATCGTCCTGCGGACCCAGAAACTCGGCGAGGCCGACCGCATCATCACGCTGCTCACCCGCGGCCACGGACGGGTGCGCGCCGTCGCGCGGGGCGTACGGCGGACGAAGTCCAAGTTCGGGGCCCGCCTCGAACCCTTCTCCCACGTCGACGTGCAGTTCTTCGCGCGGGGCAGCAGCGAGCTGGTCGGACGCGGGCTGCCGCTGTGCACGCAGAGCGAGATCATCGCTCCCTACGGTGGCGGGATCGTGACCGACTACGCCCGCTACACCGCCGGCACGGCCATGCTGGAGACCGCCGAGCGGTTCACCGACCACGAGGGCGAGCCGGCCGTCCAGCAGTACCTGCTGCTCGTCGGGGCGCTGCGCACCCTGGCCCGCGGCGAGCACGCCCCGCACCTCGTCCTCGACGCGTTCCTGCTGCGGTCGCTCGCCGTCAACGGATACGCCCCGAGCTTCGGCGACTGCGCCAAGTGCGGAATGCCGGGCCCCAACCGCTTCTTCTCCGTGGCGGCCGGCGGCTCCGTCTGCGTCGACTGCCGGGTGGCCGGCAGCGTCGTACCCTCGCCCCAGACCCTGGTTCTGCTGGGTGCGCTGCTCACGGGAGACTGGGAGACGGCGGACGCGTGCGAGGCACGCCACGTCCGGGAGGGCAGCGGGCTGGTGTCCGCCTACCTGCACTGGCACCTGGAGCGCGGGCTGCGCTCACTCAGGTACGTAGAGAAGTAAGCAAGCGAAAGTCAGAGGAGACGAGAGGCACATGGTCGTACGCGGGTTCCTGGGGCGGCAGCGTCGCGAGTACAGGACGCCGGAGCCGCACCCGTCCGGCGCGCGCCCGCCGAAGCTCCCGGGCGAGCTGGTGCCCGAGCATGTGGCGATCGTCATGGACGGCAACGGCCGCTGGGCCAAGGAGCGCGGGCTGCCGCGCACCGAGGGGCACAAGGTCGGCGCCGAGCAGGTCCTCGACGTGCTCCAGGGCGCGGTCGAGATGGGCGTGCGCAACATCTCGCTGTACGCCTTCTCCACCGAGAACTGGAAGCGCTCGCCCGACGAGGTCCGCTTCCTGATGAACTTCAACCGCGACTTCATCCGCAAGACCCGCGACCAGCTCGACGAGCTCGGTATCCGGGTGCGCTGGGTGGGCCGCATGCCCAAGCTGTGGAAGTCGGTCGCCAAGGAGCTCCAGGTCGCCCAGGAGCAGACCAAGGACAACGACCGTCTCACCCTGTACTTCTGCATGAACTACGGCGGCCGGGCGGAGATCGCGGACGCGGCGCAGGCGCTCGCCGAGGACGTGAAGGCGGGCCGGCTCGACCCGTCGAAGATCACCGAGAAGACCCTCGCCAAGTACCTGTACTACCCGGACATGCCGGACGTCGACCTGTTCCTGCGGCCGAGCGGCGAGCAGCGCACCTCCAACTACCTGCTCTGGCAGAGCGCGTACGCGGAGCTGGTCTTCCAGGACGTGCTGTGGCCCGACTTCGACCGCCGTGACCTGTGGCGCGCCTGCGTCGAGTTCGCGTCCCGGGACCGCCGTTTCGGCGGCGCGGTCACGAACGAGGAACTCCTGGCCATGGAGGGGAAGACTTCCGACCCGGAGGTCACCTCGTAGCCTCCGTGCGTTCACCCGGCCCGTCGACGCTGCGGGAGACCAGTCCGTCCCGGTCTCCCGCTCGCTGAAACGGCCCGCACATGAACCGCGTCACCCCCGCCCTCGCCACCGCTCTCGGCGCGCTGGTGCTCACCGCACTGCCCGCCCACGCCGCCGACACCGGCGGTTCCGGCGCGCACCTGGCGCACCGCGACAGCTACGGCACGAAAGCCACCTACGCGCCCGGGCAGAGCGCCCGCTCCTACCAGCGGCCGCCGGCCGGCTTCACGCCCGTCTTCACGGAGAACGTCTCCCGGCACGGTTCGCGTTCCGCCTCCGACGGCGAAGACGCCGACCTGATCCTCGCGCTCTGGGACAAGGCCGAGGCGGCGGGCCAACTCACCGGCAAAGGCAAGGAGTTCGGCCCGAAGGTGCGCGCCCTCCAGGCCGCCATGGCGAAGGTCGGCTACGGCGACCTGAGCGGCCTCGGCAAGAAGGAGATCCAGGACACGGCCGTCCGCACGGCCGAGCGTCTGCCGTCCCTCTTCGCCGGGATCGCCCGCGACGGCGAGAAGATCGACGTCGTCAGCTCCGGGCAGACCCGGGCCACCGACAGCGCCGACCTGTACGCGGGCGCCCTCGCCGACACCTACCCGGCCCTGAAGCCGCTGATCGGCACGACCCGCACCGACAAGGACCTGCTCTACTTCCACAAGGCCGACGGCGGCGCGGCCTACCGCGACTACATCGCGAACGACCAGCGCCTCGCGGACACCCTGGCGAAGATCACCGACCAGCCGAAGACCCACCGGGCCGCGGCGGACGTCCTGCGGCGCCTGTTCACGGCCCCCTTCGTCGAGCAGCTCGGCGGCGCCGCCCGGGTCGACGCCGCCCGGGCCGTCCACGCCCTGTACGCCATCGCCCCCGCGATGAGCCAGGAGAGCCCGGGCGGGAAGGGCTGGGGGATGCAGCGGTACATCTCCGCCTCCGACGCCGCCTGGTTCGGGTACCTCGGCGACGCCGAGGACTTCTACGAGAAGGGTCCCGGCTTCGCCGACAGCGACATCACGTACAAGATGGCGGACGTCCTGCTCGACGACTTCTTCGAGCGGGCGGAGGCCGAGCGGTCCGGCACCGGCACCCTGGGCGCCGAACTCCGGTTCACCCACGCCGAGGAGATCATCCCGCTGGCCGCCCTGATGGGCCTGCCCGGCAGCACGGAGCCGGTCACCGCGGCCCGCCCGTACACCTACGCCTCGAACCCGTGGCGCGGCGCCGAGGTGGCCCCCCTCGCCTCGAACATCCAGTGGGACGTCTACGAGAACAACGGCCGCTTCCTGGTCCGCATGCTCTACAACGAGCAGGAGACGTCCTTCAAGCCCGCCTGCGCCCCGATGGCCAAGGGCAGCAAGTTCTACGACCTCGACGAACTGGAACGCTGCTTCGGCCGCAGCTGAGCATTCAGCCCGTCCGGCGTTCGAGGACGAGGCCCGTTCAGGGCCGAAGGGGGGTCTGGGGGGGCAGCCCCCAGGGTCCGGTAACCCGACCCGCACCCACAACCGCTCAACCGCCGGAGGCACCCGCGCAGTCGGAACACGTGCCGAAGATCTCCACCGTGTGGGCCACATTGACGTAGCCGTGCTCCGCGGCGATGGCCTCGGCCCACTTCTCCACCGCCGGGCCCTCCACCTCCACGGCCTTGCCGCAGACCCGGCAGACGAGGTGGTGGTGGTGCTCGCCGGTGGAGCAGCGGCGGTACACCGACTCGCCGTCCGAGGTGCGCAGGACGTCGACCTCGCCCGCGTCGGCGAGCGACTGGAGGGTGCGGTAGACCGTGGTCAGGCCCACCGAGTCGCCCTTGTGCTTGAGCATGTCGTGCAGATCCTGGGCACTGCGGAACTCGTCGACCTCGTCGAGCGCCGCCGCCACGGCGGCACGCTGCCGGGTGGAACGGCCCTTCACGGGCGGTCCAGCGGTTGTCACCGTTGCCTCCTCACGTCTGCGGCTTGCCGGGCCATTGTGCCAGCACCGGCTGTGCGCGGTCAGACGCCGACCTCGTCCCCGGCAGCCCGGGTGGCCGGAATCGCGCACTCCGCCGGGTCGCCGCCGGGGTGCGCCGCCGCCAGCGCGCGGGCGCGGCGCCGGGCCAGCGGAGCGGCCAGGACGCTCAGTGCGATGAACGCGGCGATGGTCAGCAGGACGATCGTCGCGCCGGGCGGCACGTCCTGGTAGTACGAGGTGACCGTGCCGCCGATGGCCACCGTCACGCCGATCGCCACCGCGATCGCGAAGGTGGCGGCGAAGCTGCGGCTGAGCTGCTGGGCCGCGGCCACCGGCACCACCATCAGGGCCGACACCAGGAGCAGCCCCACCACCCGCATCGCCACCGTCACGGTGACCGCCGCCGTGATCGCCGTCAGCAGGTTCAGCGCGCGGACCGGCAGACCGGTCACCCGGGCGAACTCCTCGTCCTGGCTGACCGCGAAGAGCTGGCGGCGCAGGCCGAGCGTGACGACGACCACGAAGGCCGCGAGCAGACAGATCGCCGTGACGTCCGACTCGGAGACGGTCGACAGCGATCCGAACAGGTACGACGTCAGGTTGGCGTTCGAGCCGCCGGGCGCGAGGTTGATGAACATCACGCCGCCCGCCATACCGCCGTAGAAGAGCATGGCGAGGGCGATGTCGCCGCGGGTCTTTCCGTACCAGCGGATCAGTTCCATGGTCACCGCGCCCAGGACGGAGATGGCGGTGGCCATCCACACCGGGGACCAGGAGAGCAGGAAGCCCAGGCCGACGCCGGTCATCGCGACATGGCCGATGCCGTCGCCCATGAGGGCCTGGCGGCGCTGGACGAGGTAGATGCCTACGGCGGGGGCCGTGATGCCGACCAGGACGGCGGCCAGCAGCGCCCGCTGCATGAAGGCGTAGTTCAGGAAGTCCATCAGCTCAGCAGTCCCGTGCGGATCGGTTCGGCGCCCGCGGGTGCGTGCGGGTGTACGTGGTCGTGACCGGGCAGGGCGTGCTGGCCGACGGCCGGTGTGGGCGGTCCGTCGTGCAGGACGCAGCCGTCGCGCAGGACGACCGCCCGGTCGATCAGGGGCTCCAGCGGGCCCAGCTCGTGCAGCACGAGCAGGACCGTCGTACCGGCCGCGACCTGGTCCTTCAGGGTCCGCGCCAGCACCTCCTGGCTGGCCAGGTCGACGCCGGCCATGGGCTCGTCCATGATCAGCAGTTCGGGTTCGGCGGCCAGCGCGCGGGCGATGAGCACGCGCTGGTGCTGGCCGCCGGAGAGGGCGTCGACGTTGTCCCGGGCCCGGTCGGCCATGCCGACGAGGTCCAGTGCGCGCCGGACGGCCTCCCGGTCGGCCTTGCGGAAGACGCCGAAGCGGGTGCGGGAGAGGCGGCCCGAGGAGACGACCTCCGTCACCGTGGCGGGGACCCCGCCGGCGGCCGTCGTGCGCTGGGGCACGTAGCCGATCCGCGCCCAGTCCCGGAACCTGCGCCGGGGTGTGCCGAACAGCTCGACCTCGCCCGCGCTGACCTGGACCTGCCCGATCACGGTGCGTACGGCGGTCGACTTGCCCGAGCCGTTCGCGCCGAGCAGGGCGACGACCTCACCGCGCCGCACGGTGAGGTCGACGCCCCGCAGGACGGGGCGGGCGCCCAGCTCCGCGCGGACCCCGCGCAGGGAGATGACGGACTCGGCCTTCGCGTCGGTGACGCTCGCGTCCATGACGCCCTCCGTAGAGATCACTGGAGATTCACTTCGTTCCCAGGGCTGTCTTCAGCGCCTCGAGGTTCGCTTCCTGGACCGAGAAGTAGTCCGTGCCCCGGGACTTCTTCGTGATGCCCTCGATCGGGTCGAGGACGTCGGTCTTGAGGTTCGCGTCGGAGGCGATGGTCTTCGCGGTCTTGTCGCTGACGAGCGTCTCGTAGAACACGGTCGTGACGCCGTCGGCCTTCGCCATCTTCTCAAGCTCCCTCACGCGGGCGGCGCTGGGCTCCGATTCGGGGTCGAGGCCGTTGATGGCCTCCTCGGTCAGGCCGTAGCGCTCGGCGAGGTAGCCGAAGGCGGCGTGGGTGGTGACGAAGACCTTGGTCTTGGTGTTCGCGAGCCCGTTCTCGAACTTCGTGTTCAGGGCGTCGAGCTTCTTCACGAGGGCCGCGGTGCTGGTCCGGTAGTCGGCCGCGTGGTCCGGGTCGGCCTTCTCGAAGGCCTTGCCCACGCCCTCGGCGACCTGGGCGTAGCGCACCGGGTCGAGCCAGATGTGCGGGTCGAGGCCGGACGACTCCTCGTCCTCGTGGTCGTCGTGCTCGGCCGCGTGGCCGCCGACCTCGTTGCCGTGTTTCTCCAGCGTGGTCAGGGAGGCGGCGTCGATCTTGGTCTTGATCTCGGACTGCGCCACCGCCTGGTCGACGGAGGGCTGGAGGTCCTTGAGGTAGAGCACCGCGTCGGACTCCTGGAGCGCGGCGGTCTGCTGGGCGCTGATCTCCAGGTCGTGCGGTTCCTGGCCGGGCGTGGTGAGGCTGGTGACGTTCACGTGGTCGCCGCCTATCTCCTCGGCGAGGAAGGCCATCGGGTAGAACGACGCGACGACGTCGAACTTGTCCGTGTTGGCCGCGGCCGCGCTGTCGGAGGAGCAGGCGGAGAGGGTGCAGAGGCCGAGGGCGGTGGCCGCCGCGACCGCGGTGCCGGATATGAGGCGTCGTCGTACGTTCATGACAGTCATTTTCAACAAATATGGAAACCGTTGTCAACAAGGCCTGGTAACGGCTGGGTAAGGGTCTGGGTAGGGATCCGATTTGGTCGAGGGGGAGTCCCCGCCGGTACCCTGAAGTCTTCTCTGGAAGCATCTCGCTTCGTCGCCCGTCGTCGTTATGAAGAGAGCACCGTGGCCGCCGACAAGATCGACACCATCGTCAGCCTGAGCAAGCGCCGTGGCTTCGTATTCCCGTGCAGTGAGATCTACGGTGGCCAGAAGGCCGCCTGGGACTACGGACCGCTGGGTGTCGAGCTCAAGGAGAACCTGAAGCGCCAGTGGTGGCGCTACATGGTGACGTCGCGCGAGGACGTGGTCGGTATCGACTCGTCCGTCATCCTGGCCCCCGAGGTCTGGGTGGCCTCCGGCCACGTCGCCACTTTCTCCGACCCGCTGACCGAGTGCACCTCCTGCCACAAGCGGTTCCGCGCGGACCACCTGGAAGAGGCGTACGAGGCCAAGCACAACCGCCTGCCGGAGAACGGCCTGGCGGACGTGAACTGCCCCAACTGCGGCAACAAGGGCCAGTTCACCGAGCCCAAGCAGTTCTCGGGTCTGCTCTCCACCCACCTCGGCCCCACGCAGGACACCGGCTCCATCGCCTACCTGCGCCCCGAGACCGCCCAGGGCATCTTCACCAACTTCGCCCAGGTGCAGACCACTTCGCGCCGCAAGCCGCCGTTCGGCATCGCGCAGATGGGCAAGTCCTTCCGCAACGAGATCACGCCCGGCAACTTCATCTTCCGCACCCGCGAGTTCGAGCAGATGGAGATGGAGTTCTTCGTCAAGCCGGGCGAGGACGAGAAGTGGCAGGAGTACTGGATGGAGCAGCGCTGGAACTGGTACACCGGCCTGGGCCTGCGCGAGGAGAACATGCGGTGGTACGACCACCCGAAGGAGAAGCTCTCCCACTACTCCAAGCGCACCGCTGACATCGAGTACCGCTTCCAGTTCGGCGGCAACGAGTGGGGCGAGCTGGAGGGTGTCGCCAACCGCACCGACTTCGACCTCTCCGCCCACGCCAAGGCCTCCGGCCAGGACCTCTCCTACTTCGACCAGGAGGCCCAGGAGCGCTGGACCCCCTACGTCATCGAGCCCGCCGCCGGTGTCGGCCGCGCGATGCTCGCCTTCCTCCTCGACGCCTACATCGAGGACGAGGCGCCCAACGCCAAGGGCAAGCTGGAGAAGCGGACCGTCCTGCGCCTGGACCACCGCCTGGCCCCGGTGAAGGTCGCGGTCCTGCCGCTGTCCCGCAACCCGGAGCTGTCGCCCAAGGCCAAGGGCCTCGCCGCCGCGCTGCGCCAGAACTGGAACATCGAGTTCGACGACGCCGGTGCCATCGGCCGCCGCTACCGCCGCCAGGACGAGATCGGCACGCCGTACTGCGTCACCGTCGACTTCGACACCCTCGACGACAACGCGGTCACCGTCCGCGAGCGTGACTCGATGAAGCAGGAGCGGGTGTCCCTCGACCAGATCGAGAGCTACCTCGCCGGCCGCCTGATCGGCTGCTGATCCCGGGTTCCTTCGGGTTTCTTCCTGAACGCCGGTGCCGGGCCCCTTCCGGGGGCCCGGCACCGGCGTTCGTCGTACCCGGCCGAACCAGATCTGACCCCCGGCGGCGCCGACCGGGAGTCGTCGGGTCGTCCGCTCACGCCTCGCACACCTCTCAAGCGCGGTGGTCCCGCCGCTGGTGGCCGCGCAGCAGCACATTGGCGTCCGTCTCCGCGCTGCGGTCGTGCGTGGCGCGGGCGTGCTCCCGTCGTGACGCCAGGTCGTCGCACTCGTCGCAGTCCGGTGCCGGTACGGGCGGCCGGGGTGTGCCGATGCCGACCATGAACGGCGCGTCGGTCCGGGCGCGCCGGTTCGCCGCCCGCACACCCGCGCTCAGCCGCTCCTCGGTGGTCGCCGGCCGCAGCGCCGCCGGGTCTGCCTGCCACTCCCGGCCGCCGCCGACCGGCCGGAGCATCGCGTAAGGGCCGGACCGGTCCTGGTACTCCCCGACCTTGTCCGTCGCCGGGTCGTAGAGCAGGGCACCCGGCTCGTGCTGCGTGTCGCGCATGTCTTTCGCTCCTTTCACCCAACTTACATACTAAATGCGACAGTTGGGCTACTCTGGGTAGTGGGGGTCGTTGTCAGGATGGCCTTCGATCGGCATCGGCACGCCGCTGACGTGGGGCGGGGCGTCGTCGGACAGCGCATATTCCACAAATTCCGGAGGAACGGATGCCGTCCAGGCGGGTGATCACGGGCCGTAGCCAGGAACCCCGGCGACGCTTCGCGGAGGAACTGCGCCTCCTGCGGACCGAGAAGGGTGACAGCCTGCGGCAGTTGGAGGTCGTGCTCGGCTGGAACGCCTCGACGTTCGGGAAGATGGAGGGCGGTCAGAGCCTGGGCAGCCCGGAGATCGTCGAAGCGCTGGACCAGCACTACGGGACGACCCCGATGCTGCTCACGCTGTGGGAGCTGGCGGTGGCGGACCCGTCGCAGTTCAAGGAGCAGTATCGGCGGTACATGTTGCTGGAGGCCGAGGCGATCAGTCTCTGGCACTACGGGGGCGGCACGATTCACGGGTTGCTGCAAACGCCTGCGTACGCAAGCGAGTTGCTCGCCGAGGGCGGCCTCAAGGGTGAAGAGCTGGATCAGCAGATCGAAGCGCGCATCGGGCGGCGAAAGGTGCTTGAGGGGGATGAAGCGCCGCCGTTCCGCATCATCCTGTCCGAGGCGGTGCTGCGCAATTCACTGCGCGACCGTCAGGAGTGGCGGGGGCAGCTGGAGTATCTGTTGGAGGCGTCGGAGCAGCCGAACATCACTCTGTATGTGCTGCCGCACGGCACCGGACTGCACGGTCTGATGGACACCCCGGTGACGTTCCTGCGGCTGCCGGACGGCCGGACCGTGGCCCACACCGAGAACGTTGTCAGGGGTGAACTGGTCGAGGAAATCGGCAAGGTTGAGGGATTGCAGCGCAGATACGATGGGATTCGTGACCTGGCATTGAGTCCTGCTGAGTCGCGGACGTTCATCTTGCGCATCTTGGAGGAAGTGCCGTGCGAGCCGTCGACCTGAGCAACGTGACATGGCGCAAGAGCAGCTACAGCAACTCGGAAGGCGGCGCCTGCCTCGAAGTCGCCGACGGTGTGACCTCCCTCGTCCCCGTCCGGGACAGCAAGGATCCCGGACGGGGTGTGCTGGCGTTCGGGTCGGAGGCCTGGGGCCACTTCGTCCGTGTCTACAGGTCGACGTCCACGTAGAGCGCCGCGTGGTCGGAGGCCGCGGTGCCCTTCGAGGTCACCGTGTCGAAGGACTTGATGTCCTTCGCGAAGATGCCACGGGTCTCCAGCCCGACGTGCTGGACCTCCGGCCACAGCTCGGGGGAGAGCAGGAGATAGTCGAGCTTGTTCGCCTCGCTCTTGCAGGTCCCGTGGGTGCCGGGCAGCCCGTGATAGGAGCGGTGGCTCATCACGTCCCGCATCCCGGTGTCGCGCAGGACGGTGACCGGGGCGCTGTCCGGATCGTCGTTCATGTCCCCGGCGACGACGACGTGCGGGGTGCGCTCCAGAGCGGCCCGGTAGATCTCCGCGACCCGCTTCGCCTGGGCCAGGCGCAGGTCGGGGTTGTCCTGGAACTTGCTCTTCAGGTGGTTGCCGAGGACCACCAGGGGCGTCCCGTTGAGCTGGATCTCGAACTCGGGGCAGTCGCGGCTGAAGAGTCGCAGGTCGGGACGTTCGGGGCCGGTGTCGAAGATATGGGTTCGCAGGGACGTGATCGGGTGCCGGCTGAGGATCCCGATGTCGATGCCCCGGGGATCGTTGCCGTCGACCAGCAGGGCGTAGGGATACGGCCGCCTGCCGAGTGCTCCCGCGAGCACCTGCGTGTTGAAGCGCTCCAGGGTGAGACGGTCCTCGACCTCCACGGTGAGCAGGATGTCGGCGTCGACCTCCGAGACCACCCGGCCGGTGTTGCGCACCACGGTCAGCTCGAAGTCGTCCTGCCCCAGCTCGGCCCAACCGGCCCACGCGGAACGGCCCTTGGCAGTGACCTCGACGTGGGTGCTCTTTCCCGACCCCGTGGTCTTGAACAGCCCGGAGTCCTTGCCCGGACGTGACTGGTTCACGTAGATCGGCGGCGGGTTCTTCGGGTCGATCTCGTACGCCCGGTGCTTCTCGATGAGCCCGGCGATCTTCGTCCGGTCGTCGGCCGTGTACACGGGCAGGTCGAGCAGCTCGGCCAGCGTCGCGAAGTCGTCCAGGATCTCCTTGCGCTTCGCCGGGTCCTCGATGCGGAAGGCCGTGGGCCGGCGGAAGAGGTTCTCCATGTTGAAGGTGGCGATGCGGATGCTCATGGCAGCCTCCATGGCGGCGCGGAGGGCCGCTCGGTCGGCGGCAGGCGCCGCCGGGGTGACTGCGCACCGACATCTCTCATTGTCCTCGGTGTGCCCGGCCCGTCGACCGGACGGCAGCCGGATGGCAGATATGGAATGACAGGTAACGGGTGTCGCATAACGGGCAACAAGTGACAGCTGACGGATGACGACTGACAGATATTGAAATCTGTCAGTCGTCATGCGAGGCTGGTACCCATGACGATGCGAACCCGTTCCCTCGGCACCACCGGTCCCCAGGTCTCCGCCCTCGGCCTCGGCTGCATGGGCATGTCCGCGCTGTACGGCGACGCGGACCGGGCCGAGGGGATCGCGACGATCCACGCCGCCCTCGAGGCCGGCGTGACCCTGCTGGACACCGGCGACTTCTACGGCATGGGCCACAACGAACTGCTGATCGGCGAAGCGCTGCGCACCGCTCCCGCCGCCCGCCGTGAACAGGCTCAGGTCAGCGTGAAGTTCGGCGCCCTGAGGGACCCGGACGGCGGCTGGAGCGGCTACGACGGCCGTCCGGCGGCCGTGCGGAACTTCGCCGCCTACTCCCTCCAGCGCCTGGGGGTCGATCACATCGACGTCTACCGCATCGCCCGGCTCGACCCGGACGTCCCGATCGAGGAGACGGTCGGCGCGATCGCCGAGCTGGTCGAGAAGGGGCACGTCCGGCACATCGGCCTCAGCGAGGTCGGCGCCGAGACCATCCGCAGGGCCGCCGCCACCGCGCCGATCGCCGACCTCCAGATCGAGTACGCGCTGATCTCGCGCGGCATCGAGAGGTCGATCCTGCCGGTCACCCGTGAGCTGGGGATCTCCATCACCGCGTACGGCGTGCTGTCGCGCGGGCTGATCTCCGGGCACTTCACCGCGGACCGCAAGCTCGCCGCGAACGACTTCCGGGCCTACTCGCCCCGCTTCCAGGGCGACAACCTCCAGCACAACCTGAACCTGGTCGAGGCCCTGCGGAAGATCGCCGAGCAGAAGGGCGTCTCCGTCGCGCAGATCGCGATCGCCTGGGTGCTGGCCCAGGGCGAGGACATCGTGCCGCTGGTCGGCGCCCGGACCAGGGAGCGGCTGGCGGAGTCGCTGGGCGCGCTGGACGTCGTCCTGGAGGCCGCCGACCTCGCCGCGATCGAGGACGCCGTCCCGGCCGACGCCGCCGCCGGTGACCGCTACTCGGCCGCCGCGATGGCCCACCTCGACAGCGAGCGCTGACCCGACCTCCGGGTACGGTCTGAGCATGTCACCGACCACCGAGACCCTGACCGCCGAGCGCATCCTCGAGGCGACCGAGGAAGTGCTGCGCCGCCACGGGCCCGCCAAGGCCACCGTGGTCGACGTGGCGCGCGCGCTCGGGGTCAGTCACGGCAGTGTCTACCGGCACTTCCGGACGAAGGCGGCGCTGCGCGCGGCGGTCACGAAGCGGTGGCTGGACCGTACGTCCGAGACCCTCGCCGGCATCACCGCCGACGAGACCCGCACGCCGGAGACCCGGCTGCGGGACTGGCTCGCGGCGCTCTTCGAGGCCAAGCGGCGCAAGGCGGGCGACGACCCCGAGCTGTTCGCCACCTACATGGTGCTGACCGGGGAGACCGGCGAGGTCGTCGAGGAACACCTCGCCGACCTGACCGGTCAGCTGACCCGGATCATCGAGGCGGGAGTCGCCTCCGGCGCCTTCACGGCCCCCGACCCTAGGACCTCCGCCGTCGCCGTCTTCCACGCCACCGGCCGCTTCCACGACCCCGGCTACAGCCGGGTGTGGGAGCGCCCGGGCGCCCAGCAGGACTTCACGGCCCTGGTGGACCTGCTGCTGCGGGGGCTGCGGGCCCAGTCGGCGTCCGCCTGAGCGACGAGCCGCACCCGGATGCCTTCCCGGACGGCAGGACGACCGCCTGCCGGGTCACTGCGCCGTACACCGCCAGAAGTCCCGCATCAGGGGAGTGGGTGTCGGGTTCTCCATCGCCACCTGGGTGAGGAGGATCGTCACCGTGCCCGTACTCGGGACGATGTGGGCCGCCGTGCCGGTGCCGCCGACCCAGCCGTAGCGGCCGGGGACGTTCCAGGGATCGACGGGGGAGACGTCGACCGAGCCGCCGTAGCCCCAGCCCTGGCCCTCCAGGAAGAGTGCCCCCGTCTCCCGCTGCGCCGCCGTCAGGTGATCGGTCGTCATGCGGCCGACCGACGTGGGGGAGAGGAGGGTGCGGCCGCCCGCCGCGCCGCCGTTCAGGAGGAGACGCGCGAACGCCAGCCAGTCGTCGGCCGTGGACACCAGCCCGCCGCCGCCCGACGGGAAGGCCGCAACGCTGCTCCATTCGCCGTCCGGGGTGTCCGCCACCTCCAGCCCGCCCGCGCCGTCGGGCCGGTAGGCGGTGGTGAAGCGGTCCCTCCGCTCCTTCGGGACCTCGAACGCCGTGTCCTTCATGCCCAGCGGCGCGAAGATCCTTTCCGCGAGGAACTCGGGCAGCGGGCGGCCGGACGCCCGCGCGATCAGGATGCCCTGGAGGTCGGAGGCCGTGCCGTACAGCCAGGCCTCGCCCGGCTGGTGCAGCAGGGGGACGCGGGCCAGGTCCGTCAGCCAGGTGTCCGGGTCCGGGTAGGCCTGCGGCGCCCGGCCGTCCTTCTGCACACCGAACAGGGCCTGGACGGCGGGAAGGGAGAAGTCGGCCGGGAAGCCCCAGCCGGGGCGGGAGCTCAGCAGGTCCTCGACCGTGATCGGGCGGGCCGCCGGGACCACGTCGTCGACGGGAGCGGACGGCGTGCGGACCACGACCGGGTCCGCCAGCTCGGGCAGCCACTCGGTCACCGGCGAGTCCAGGGCCAGCCGCCCCTCCTCCACCAGCATCAGCAGCGCCGCCGCCGTGACCGGCTTGGTGATCGAGGCGATCCGGAACAGGGACCCGCGGTCCATCGGGGCGGTGCCCTCGGCGTCCCGCGCACCGGCGGTCACCACCTGCACCGAGTCGCCGCGGGCCACCAGACCCACCGCTCCGGGTACGGTGCCGTCGTCGACGTACCGTCGCAGTGTCTCGTGCAGAGCGCTCATGGGCCGGCCTTCCGGTGCGCGATCGACTCTCTTCGCCCCTGATGACCCCCGGGGCGGCCGGAAGTCATCGCTGCTCGCGGCCCTCCGCGGGATCCACCGTCGCCTGATGCGCCTCGGCGAGGTGCTCCTCGGCCTTCAGCCAGGGCAGGAACTGCGCCCCCTTGCGCCAGCCGCAGGTGTCACATCTGATCGTGCGCTGCACTCCGGTGCGCCGCACTCTGACGACATGCTCCCGACCGTGCTGGTCCCAGCGGCTCACCTTGCTCGTGTTGATCTCCAGCACCACGCCTCCCGAAATCTCGGCCAGCAAGGAGTGTGCAGCAAGAACAACATCAACAGGGGTTTCACCCGGTCGAGTTAGCCGAGTCGTGCCCCGGCCCGGACCGGGAGGCCCGGGTCACCCCACCCGGCGCGGCAGCCGCAGGCTCAGCAGACCCGTCACCACGATCCCGCCCAACTGCACGACCAGCGTGGTGACCAGGGCGTTGCGCATGCCCATCCCCGGGACCAGGGAGAGGAACAGGGTGCCCAGGGTGGCCACCCCCAGCGCCAGCGAGGCCTGTTGGGTGGTCACCATCACCCCGCTGCCGACGCCCGCGCGGGCCGGCGGCACCTCGGACATCACGATCCGCATGACGACGGGCAGTTGGAGCGCCTGTCCCGCACCGGCGACCGCCGCGCCCGGCAGCAGCGCGACGAAACCCACGTCCGGCCAGTCGGCACGCACCGCCAGCAGGATGAGGACGACCCCCACGGCCTGGACCACCGCACCCGCCGTCACCACCCGGGCCCCGAACCGCGTCACCAGCCGTGGCCCGGCCAGCGAGACGAGGAAGAACGCCAGCGCCATCGGCGCGAGCGCCAGACCGGCCCGCACCGGACCCAGTCCCGCCCCGCTCTGGAGCGCGACGGCGATGACGAACATGAACCCGCTGAAGCCGATCGCGAACGGCACCATGATCGTCAGGCCCCGGCGCAGCGGAGTGAGCGCGAACAGGCTCGGCGGCACCAGCGGGGTACGGCCCTGCCGGTCGGCACGCCGCTCCACCGCCAGGAACGCGCCCGTCACCAGCGGGAACGCGGCCAGCGACAGCCACGTCCACAGCGGCCAGCCCGCAGCCCTGCCCTCGGTGAGCGGGGCGAGCAGTGTCAGCAGGGCGGCGGCGAGGAGCACGGTGCCGGGTCCGTCCACCGGCTCCGGACGCGGTGAACGCGTCTCCGGGACGGCACGGACGGCGAGGACGAGCCCGACGACCACCACGGGCACGTTCACCAGGAACACCGAGCGCCAGCCGCTGCCGGCGAGGTCCGCCGCGACCAGTACGCCGCCCAGGATCTGGCCCGCGACCATGGCGAGCCCGGCGGTCGCGCCGTACAGGCTCATCGCCTTGGCGCGCCGCGGCCCCTCGGTCGACGACTGGATGGTGGCGAGCACCTGCGGGACCATCGCGGCGGCCGACGCTCCCTGGGCGACCCGTGCCGCGACCAGTGACCACGCGTCGGGCGCGAGCCCGCAGGCCAGCGAGGTCAGGCCGAAGGCGGCCATACCGCCCAGGAAGAGCCGGCGACGGCCGAACAGGTCTCCGAGCCGGCCGCCCAGCACGAGCAGGACGGCGTACGCGAGCCCGTACCCGGCCACGACGAGTTCGAGGACGGACTCGCTCGCCGCGAGATCCCGGCCCATCGTGGGCAGGGCGACGTTGACGATGAAGAAGTCGATCAGCGGAAGTGCCGCTCCGAGCAGCACGGTGAACAACCCGAGCGAACCGAGCGCACGGGGTGCCGCGCTCGTCCGTACGGCGGCCGGGGTGGTGAGGGTTTCAGTCACGCTCCCGAGCCTGCGCCGCCGCCCAGCCGGGTACCAGATGCTTCTTATCCTGGTAGAAGGAGTACCTGGCAACAGGGTCCGGGCGGCCGCACGCTGGAGGCATGACGACGATGGCCCAGGAGGCACACGCGCGCGAGGCCCGGGCGAGCCGCCGCCGGACGGGGACCCGCGAGCCCCAGGAGCCCCAGGAAGCCCAGGAGGCTCAGGAGCCCCGGGAGGCTTCGGAGCCCCGGGAGGCTCAGGAGCCCCGGGAAGCCCGTGCGGCGCAGGCGGCGCAGGCGGGTCGTGCGGCGCAGGCGGCCCGTGCGGCGGAGGAAGCCCGTGCGGCGGATGCGGCCCGCGAGGTGCAGAAGGCCCGCGAGGCGCGCGGGGCCGGCGGCTCGGAGATCCGGCGCCACGAGCTGGCCGCCTTCCTGCGCAGCCGCCGCGAGCGGATCACACCCGAGCAGGTGGGCCTCCCGCGCGGAGCACGCCGCCGGACCCCGGGGCTGCGCCGCGAGGAGGTCGCCCATCTCTCGGCGGTCGGCGTCACCTGGTACACCTGGCTCGAACAGTCCCGGGACATCCAGGTCTCGGTCCAGGTCCTGGACGCCCTCGCCCGCACGCTGCTGCTCGACCCGAGCGAACGGGCCCACCTCTTCCAGCTGGCCGCCGCGACCGACCCGACGCCCGCCTCGTCCTGCGCCGGGGTCACCGACGCCGTGCGCGAGGTGCTCGACCAGCTCGACCCGCTGCCCGCCTGCGTCCAGAACAGCCGCTACGACATCCTGGCCTACAACCGCACCTACGCCCATCTGCTCTGCGACCTCGACGCGATCCCGCCCGAGGACCGCAACTGCATGGTCCTCGTGCACACCCACCCGCAGTGGCGCGAGTCGATCGTCCACCTCGACGAGACCATGCGCCTGATGGCGGCGAGGCTCCGCGCCTCCATGGCCGGCCATCTCACCGAGCCCGCCTGGAAGATGCTGGTCAGGCGTCTCCAGTCGGAGTCACCGGAGTTCCGCGAGAACTGGGAGCGCTACGAGGTCATCGCGACCCGCGGCAAGACCAAACAGTTCCGCAACCCGCACGTCGGCCTCCTCGACCTCACCCACACCGACCTCTGGCTGAGCCCGGAACTCGGGGCGCGGCTGGTGACGTACGCGCCGGTGGACGAGGCGACCCGCGAGCGGCTGGAGAAGCTGTACACGTTCGCGCGGACCACTCGGGCGACGCGGACCACCTGAGCCGCCCGAGCCGCCGGTACCGCCGTCACTGTCCGGAGCGGGGTCAGACGCCGAGGCTCGCCGTCTCGCGGACCTCCGGCGACTCCAGCCGTCGCGCGGTCCGCTCCGCCGTCCGCCGCGCCCACGGTCCGGTGGTCACGGCGCCCAGGACGAGGACGACGGCACCGCAGCCGGCGAGGATCCACCAGCCGGGCAGGGCGGCCGAGACGAAGGTGTCGCGGTACCGCGCGGTGTTCACGCCCGCCGCCAGGACCGCGCCGATCACCGCGACGCCCAGCGTCTGGCCCAGCTGGCGGCTGGTGGAGGCGACCGCCGCGGCGACCCCCGCCTGACCGCGCGGCATGCCCGACACCGCGGTGTTCGTGATCGGCGCGTTCACGAACCCGAAGCCCACCCCGAACAGCACGTACCCGAGGAACAGCGTGACGTCGGAGGTCTCGGCCTCGAAGACGGCGAACAGCAGTCCGCTCGTCGTGATCGCGGCGCCCGAGATCAGCAGCGGCAGCCGCGGCCCCCGGCTGCCGACCAGCCGTCCGGACAGCGGGGCGCACAGGAACATCGGCACCGCCATGGGCAGCATCCACAGCCCGGCGTGCAGGGCGTCCAGGCCCCGGACGTTCTGGAGGTACAGCGTGGACAGGAAGAGGAAGCCGCCCAGCGCGGCGAACGCGCCGACCGCGACCACGGTCGCCCCGCTGAACGGCACCGAACGGAAGAAGCGCAGGTCGACGAGGGGTTCGTCGCGGCGCGGCTCGTACCGGAGCAGGCCGATCAGTGCGGCGAGCGCCACCGCGGCGAACGGCAGGCTGGTCGAGACGCCCGCCTCCGGCGCCTCGATGATCGCGTAGGTGAGGGGGCCGAAGAGGGCGATGACCAGCAGCTGGCCGACCGGGTCGGGGCGGCGGGCCTTCGGCGCGCGGGACTCGGGGACGTACCGCAGGGTGGCCAGCAGGGCGACCAGGCCGATCGGCAGGTTCAGCCAGAAGATCGACCGCCAGCCGACGGACTCCACCAGGAGTCCGCCCAGCAGCGGGCCGGCGGCCATCGAGATGCCCACGACCGCGCCCCACACCCCGATCGCCCGGGCCCGCTCGCGCGGATCGGTGAACGTGTTGGTGATGATCGACATGGCCACCGGGTTCAGCATCGAACCGCCGACCGCCTGCACCATCCGGGCCGCGATCAGCAGCTCCAGGTTCGGGGCGAGCGAGCACAGCAGCGAGCCGAGCGTGAACACGACCAGCCCGGCCATGAACACCTTCTTGCGGCCGATCCGGTCGGCCGTCGATCCCGCGAGCATCAGCAGCACGGCCAGGACCAGCGTGTACGCGTCGATCGTCCACTGGAGGCCGGCGGTGGAGGCGTGCAGGTCGCTCTGCATCGCGGGCAGGGCGACGTTGAGGACGGTGACGTCGAGGCTCACGATCAGCAGGCTCATGCAGCAGATGGCGAGGACGAGAAGACGACGGCGAGGGCTGAGCTCGGGCATGCGGACCATCGTACGCCGATATTGATAGTGCGCCTAACTAATGGTCTCTACATGAAGTAAAGAGGAGCGGGAGGCGGGGCACGCCGTCCCATGCGTGACAATGGGTGGATGCCCACGACCGCGCCCGCGCAGAACGCGACCCTCCGGATCGGCCCGCACACCGTCACCCCGCCGGTCGTCCTGGCCCCCATGGCCGGGATCACCAACGCTCCCTTCCGGACCCTGTGCCGGGAGTTCAGCGGCGGCAAGGGCCTGTTCGTGAGCGAGATGATCACGACCCGGGCGCTGGTCGAGCGCAACGAGAAGACCATGCAGCTGATCCACTTCGACGCGACCGAGAAGCCGCGCTCGATCCAGCTGTACGGCGTCGACCCGGCCACCGTCGGCAAGGCCGTCCGCATGATCGCCGAAGAGGGCCTCGCCGACCACATCGACCTGAACTTCGGCTGCCCGGTCCCCAAGGTGACCCGCAAGGGCGGCGGCTCCGCACTCCCCTTCAAGCGCCCCCTGCTGCGGGCGATCCTGCGGGAGGCGGTGAGCGGGGCCGGCGACCTCCCGGTGACGATGAAGATGCGCAAGGGCATCGACGACGACCACATCACCTATCTCGACGCCGGCCGGATCGCCGTCGAGGAGGGCGTCACCGCGATCGCGCTGCACGGCCGCACCGCCGCCCAGCACTACGGCGGCACCGCCGACTGGGAAGCCATCGCCCGCCTGAAGGAACACGTCCCGGAGATCCCCGTCCTCGGCAACGGCGACATCTGGTCGGCCGAGGACGCGCTGCGCATGGTGCGCGAGACCGGCTGCGACGGCGTGGTCGTCGGCCGCGGCTGCCTCGGCCGGCCGTGGCTGTTCGCCGACCTCGTGGCCGCATTCGAGGGCCGCACCGAGGCCATCGCCCGCCCGTCCCTGCGCGAGGTGGCCGACGTGATGGTCCGGCACGCCACCCTCCTCGGCGAGTGGATCGGCGACGAGCCGCGCGGCGTCATCGACTTCCGCAAGCACGTCGCCTGGTACCTCAAGGGCTTCGCGGTCGGCTCCGAGATGCGCAAGCGGCTGGCCATCACCTCGACCCTCGCCGAACTCCGGGCCGGTCTCGACGAACTGGACCTCGACCAGCCCTGGCCCACCGGCGCCGACGGCCCCCGGGGCCGCACCTCCGGCAACAACAGGGTCGTGCTGCCGGACGGCTGGTTGAAGGACCCCTACGACTGCGCGGGCATCAGCGAGGACGCCGAACTGGACACCTCCGGCGGCTGACGCCCCCGAGGGCGGCGAGCCACCGGAGGACGCCGGGCGGCCGCGGGACGCCGGGCGGCCGCGGGACGCCGGGCTGTCGGAGGACGCCCGGCCCGCGGCCCGGCGGCGTCTCAGCCCGTCGTCGGGTGCGGGGTCGAGCCGTACGCCGTCAGGAACTTGTCGCGGAAGGAACTCATCTTCCACACCGGGGCGTCGTGGGCCGGCTTCAGTCCGTCCGTCCAGTTCCAGGCGGCGATCTTGTCGAGGACCTTCGGGTCCTTGGCGACGATCGAGACCGGCACGTCCCGGCTGGCGTGGTTGCCGCTGACCCGGCTTATCGGCTGGTGGTCGCCGAGGAACACCAGGACGGTGTCGTCGGTGCCGTAGCGCTCCATCCACTGGGTCAGCGCGGTCACCGAGTACTGGATCGACCTGCCGTACTCCTTCTTGGACCGGTCGGAGTCCGCGATGACGTCGGACGCCTTCTCGCCGTCCGCCTCGATGCCCTCGAACACCGAGCCGTCGCCGAGCTCGTCCCAGCTGACCATCTTCGGGATCGGCGCCCAGGGCTGGTGGCTGGAGGTCAGGATGATCTCCGACATCAGCGGCTTGTCGCGGTCGGCGCGGCCGTGCTCCAGCCGCTGGAACGCCTCCAGGGCGTACTGGTCGGGCATGGTCGACCAGCTGAACTTCGGCCCCTGGTAGCCCATCTGGAAGGCGTTGTAGACCTTGTCCAGGCCGTAGAACCTCTGCTCGGGCCAGCCCTTCTGCACGCCCGGCATGATGCCGACCGTGTCCCAGGCGCCGGTCTTCTGGAACGCCTTCGTCAGGGACAGGTGGTCGCTGTTCATCGCCGTCCGGTACCGCTGCTGGGTGTCGACCCACAGGCCGGACAGAGTCGTCGAGTGGCCGAGCCAGCTGCTGCCGCCGTACGTCGCCGAGGTCAGCCAGCCGCTCTTCGCGCTGAAACCGGCCTTGGCCAGCGCCGCCGTGCTGGTGTCGAGGGTCGCGTCGACGCCCGGCGCGATGCCGGCATCCTCGACGGCGCTGCGGCCGTAGCTCTCGATGAAGGCGAAGATCACGTCCTTGCCGCGCAGATCCGGCACGAGCTGGGCGGCCGGGGTGGCGCCGAACGTGTCGCTGCGGGCCACCTTCCCGAACGTCGCCTCGTCCTGGAGGGTCGCCCGCACCCGCCTGGCCTCGGAGGTGAGCGTGTTCACGACCTGGTCGGAGGCGACCGGCAGACCGGCGAACTGGACACCGAGGACGGAGCAGGTGATCCAGACGGTGCCCGCGATCAGCGTGCCCCGGGTCGCCCGCCGGGTGTCGCGCGTCAGGATGTCGCTCAGCCGGACCGTCGCCAGCGCCATGACGGCCAGGATCAGCACGATGAGCAGGACGAGCCCGATCGACGCGGCCAGCGCGACGGTCCCGCCCATCGAGTCCGCCACGTACGACCGCGCGTCGTCCAGCAGCGTCCAGTCCAGGACCAGGTCGAAGTCACGGCCCAGGTACTCCACGAACTGCATGTCGAGCACGTTCAGCACGGTCAGCGCGCCGAGAGCCGCGCCGGCCAGCGCCGCCAGCGCCACCCGGGGCCTGCGCGGCAGTGCCAGCAGCGCGGCCGCGCCGATGATCGCCTCACCCGGCAGCCGCACGAACCGGCTCGGCTGCACCGCGAAGAGACGATTCGGCAGCGACAACGCCCCGAAGACGAGCACCAGCGAGACGACGGTCACGGTCCACCACACCACCCGGGCGACCCGCGGATACCGCTCCCGCCACGCACGCCAGTGGGCGACCCGCGCCCGGAATCCCCGGGGAGCGGGACGCGCGACGCCGTCGGCCCGACCGGCGTCGTCGGACACACCTGGGGCGGCGGGATCGGTGAGGCCGGCGTCCTCGGCCGGTCCGGCGGGGTCGGTGGGCGCGTTGGCCCCGGCCGGTCCGGCGGGGTCGGTGGGTTCGCTGGCCTCGGGCTCGCCCGCCTCGGTGGGTTCGGTGGGGTCGGGTTTGCCGACCTCGGTGAGTTCGGTGGGCTCGGCCGGTCCGGCGGGGCCGGTGGGTTCGGGTTTGCCCGCCTCGGTGAGTTCGGTGGCGTCGGCGGGCGAGGGGTCGTCGGCCTGGACGGGTTCGCCGGGCTTGCCCTCGGCGTCCGGATGCTGCGACCGGCCCTCGGGCGGGACGGTCTCCGCCGACGCATCGTCCGCCGACGGGGCTTCCGCCGAGCGGATCTCCGCCGACGGATCGTCCGCCGGCCGGGCTTCCGCCGAGCCGGTCTCCGACGAAGAGGACTCCGGCGTGGGGGAGTTCTGCGAAGGAGACGTCGGCCGGGTCGGCGGTTCCGCGGGCGTCGGGGTGTCGTCCTCGGGGTCCTGCGGGGTGGGCAGCTGGGATGAGCGAGTGGTGACAGGCACCCGAGGGTCCTTCCGTACGAAGCCCGGCGGTTCGGGGGATCCGGCATGGGGCCGGATCCGCCACAGTTTCGTACGGCCTGCCGTCGGCTCGCGTTCAGTCCCCCTCGGCCAGCGCTCGGCAAACACCACGCAAACGTCACGCCAAGCGACCGGACCGGGGCCGGACCAGGGGAGGTTACGCGCCCCCGACCGCCGTGAGCAGCGCCAACGGGGCCGCCGCCGAACGGGACTCCCGTACACACGCGTGCGGGTACGGTACCGGCTCCGCGTGCGTGTCACGGCCGTAGCCCGCGAGCACCTCGGGAAGACGGTGCCCGGTCGCCGTCGCCGCGTCGACCAGCGCGTGCGCGACCGTACGGGCCTCGTCGTGCAGACCGTAGCGGGCCAGACCCAGCGTGATCAGCGCGTTGTCGTGCGGCCAGACCGAGCCGCGGTGATAGGAGAGCGGGTGGTACGCCGGCTGTCCGGACGCCAGCGTGCGGACGCCCCAGCCGGAGAAGAAGTCCGGTTCGAGCAGCCGCCGGCCGACGAGCTCCCCGTACTCCTTGTCCAGCAGACCCGACCAGAGCAGATGTCCGGCGTCCGAGGCGAGCGCGTCGACCTGCCGGCCCTCGCCGTCCAGGGCGAGCGCCGGGAAGGAACGCTCGCGCATCCAGAAGTCCCGCTGGAACCGGTCCCGCAGGTCGGCGGCCGCCTGTTCCAGCAGGGCCGCGTACTTCTCGTCCTCCCACACCGTGCGCGCCACCCACGCCGTGCGGCGCAGCGCGTCGTACGCGTAGCCCTGGGCCCCCGCCGCCATCACCGCCCCGGTCGCGCGGGTGCCGTCCGCGGAGCAGATGGCGCCGGGGGAGTCCTTCCAGTTCTGGTTGGCCAGACCGCCCTGGTCGGCCCGGTACACCAGGTAGCCGCGGGAGGTGAGCCCGCCGTGGTCCAGCATCCAGCCGACCGCCGCGCGGGCGTGCGACTCCAGCCGGCGGGCCAGCGTCACGTCCCGGGTCCGCTCGACATACGCGCCGAGCAGTACGAGGAACAGCGGGGTCGCGTCCACCGAGCCGTAGTAGCGGCCGTACGGGACCTGCCCGAAGTGGGCGAGCTCGCCGTGCCGCACCTCGTGCACGATCTTGCCGGGCTGGGACACCGTCCGCGCGCCGGTCTCGGTGGCCTGGGCCGCGGCGAGCGCGAGCAGCGTGGCGGCGGCCGGGCGGGTCCGGTAGGGGAGGGCGAACAGCGAGGTGAGCAGGGCGTCACGGCCCAGCAGGGTGAGGAACCAGGGGGCGCCCGCCGCCGGGACGCGCAGTTCCTCGCCGTCCGGGCCGGTCGCCTGGACCTGGAGCGAGGCCAGGTCCGCGAGACCGCGCGCACAGGCCGCGGCCAGCTCGGGCCAGCCGGTCGGGAAGGCCACGCCCTCCACGAACTCGCCCTCGCGCGCGAGAAGTTGCCCGGTGACGGAGGCCGGGGAGCGGGGCACCCGCAAGGTCCGTTTCTCACCGTGCGGCCGGGCCATCACCCGCAGGGTCAGCTCGGCGGAGCCGTGCGGTTCCAGTTCCAGCTTCCACACCAGCCGACGGGCGCCGGTGCCGGTCTCCTCGACGCCGTCCGGCACGGGCTCGGCCGTCACCGTCGTACAGGACTTCCACTCGCCGCGCCGGTAGGTGAACTCCACGCCGTCGTCGAGGACCTGGCGGCGGCGGACGACGCCGGTCTTCGCGTACGTCCGGTGGTCCGAGCGCAGTTCGAACTGGTCGGTGAAGTCGGCGTCGGCGGTGACCGCGAGGCGGACCGTCGTCGGCACCGGCCGGTTGCTGACGACCCGCAGCGATTCCACGAACGAGCTGTCGCCGACGGCCTGTTCACGGAACAGCGTGCAGGACGGCGGCTCGTTGCGGCCGCCGCGCGGGACGAGCACACACCGTGTGGTGTCCCCGTCCGCGACCGGCGAGAGCACCTCCGGTACGGCGCCGTCGACCGTCAGCTGCCAGCGGCTGAGGTGCCGGGCGTCCCGTACGAACAACCCCTCGGGGGATCCGTCGGCCACCCCGGAGCCCCGTACGCCACTGATGTCCCCGCGGTCGCCCACGGCGGCGAACGTCCCGCCGTACACGAGCAGATGATGCCGGTCCGTCATCCCCGGTCCCCTCCCTTGAGAGCCGTGATAGCCGTGCCGGCTGCCGGGGTTCCCGGGCCGGCCATGACACCAGTGCCTGACGTGGTGTCGTCGTGCAGCAGGTCGAGCGTGAGCGCGGCGGTCCAGCTGAAGCCGGTCGCGCCGCAGGCCTCGCCGGTGTACGGGTCGACGTACTCCGCGAAGTCGGAGGTGTCCGCGGTGTCCAGCACGGCCCGGCGCAGCGCGTCCGCGTCGGCCTGGTCGCCGTGCAGCCTGAGGCCCCGTTCGAGCAGCCAGCTCGTGTTGAACCAGGCCGGGCCGCGCCAGTAGCGGTGCGGGTCGAAGGCCTCGCCCAGCAGGTCGTAACTGGGCACGAGGCCGGTGGTGGCGCCCAGGCCGAAGTGCGGGCCGCGCAGCGTGCGGACGAGCGCGGCGGCCACCTCGCGCGGCAGGCCGGGCAGGAGGAGGGGGACGAGCCCGGAGACCCCCCGCTCGGGGATCAGGGCGCCGGTGAGCGGGCGCCGGCCCGGGTCCGGGTCCCCGCCGCGCAGGTCACGGCAGAAGAACATGCCCTCCGCCGGGTCCCACAGCCGCTCGACGAGCGCCGCCGTGAGCCGCTCCGCGCGCGCGTGCCGGGCCGTGCCGGTCGCGCCCAGCTCGACCGCGATGCGCGCGAGGGCGTGCTCGGAGGCGATGAGCAGCGCGTTGAAGGCGGGATCCTCTACGGCGAACTCCACGCCCCCGACGCCCTGTCCCCCCGACCCGGCCCCGCCTCCCCGTACTCCTCCGCCCCGCCCGCTTCCGTCCCGCGCTCCGCCTCCCCGTACTCCCGCGTCCCGTACTCTCGCGTCCCGTACTCCCGCGTCCCGTACTCCCGCGTCCCGCGCTCCGGCGTCCTGCCCGCTGCCGTCCCGCCATGTCATATCCACGGATTCCGGCGTCTCGTCGCCGTCCCGCACGGCGCCGTCGCGGTATCCGCCGTCCCGGTACTCCGTGGCCAGCCGCACGTACCGGCCGTAGTCCAGGTCCGTCGGACGGTCCTCCGGCGCCCCGTGGTCCAGGTCGGCGCGCCGGAAGGAGCGGGCCGGGGCCGGGGTGACCCGGGCGAGCGGCGCGTCCCAGCTCGGCGCGTTGTCCATGCCCTGCTCCCACGGATGGACGACGGACACCAGCCCGCCCCCGCCCAGGTCGCGGCGGTGCAGCAGATAGCGGTGCCAGGCGGCGAGCCTCGGGTACACCCGGGTGAGGAAGCCGCGGGCGCGCGAGAGTCCCGGGTCGGCGCAGTGCACCAGCCAGGCCGCGAGCGCGTGCACCGGTGGCTGCACGATGCCGGAGGTCTGTACGGTGCGCGGGGCGCCCGCAGCGCGCCCCGCGGTCGAGGAGCGCCAGAAGTCCGGGCTCGGGAAGTACGCGTCGAGCGGTACGGAGGGGTTGAACACGATGTGCGGGACGCGCCCGTCGCCCCACTGGGCGTCCAGCAGCGTCTCCAGCTCCGTCTGCGCCCGGCGCGGCGAGACGTGCCGCAGGCCGATGGCGACGAAGGCCGAGTCCCAGGACCACTGGTGCGGGTACAGACCGGGGGAGGGAACCGTCGACGTCCCCGTCCAGTTGCCCGCCAGTACGTCCGCCGCCCTGCGGCGCAGAGCCGCGAGGTGCGGGGCCCCCGGTGCCGGGGCTCCGAGCTGCGGCGTACCCGGCGGAGCCGCCGGATCGTATGCAACGGCGTACTCCGCCGGGCGGGCGATGAGCTGGGCGGTGCGATCCACTCGGGGCTCCCCGAAGACGACAAGGCCGACCGGTTCGGCAACGGCTACCGTAGGGTTACGTCTATTTAACACGCAAAACTCAATATGTAATGCAGGCTTGAGAAACACAAGGGGGTGCGCATGACGGGACGAGGTCAGGCCAGCGCCGGAGATCTGCTCGAACTGGTGCGCAAGGGACGGGCGACGACACGTGGTGCCCTCCAGCAGGCCACCGGCCTCTCCCGCGCCACCGTCGGCCAGCGGCTGGACCGCCTGTTCCGCGCGGGCTGGCTGCGCGAGGGGGCCGGCGGCCCGGTCGACTCCCCGCTGGGCGGCCGGCCCTCGATCACCCTGGAGTTCGACGACGCCCACGCCGTCGTCCTCGCGGCGGACCTGGACACCCGCCACGCGCGGGCGGCCGTGCTGACGCTGACCGGGGAGATCCTGGCCGAGCACGGCGGCACGCTGGTCATCGAGGACGGGCCGGACGCGGTGCTCGGCGAGCTGGGCGGCTGGTTCGCCGAGCTGCTGGAGAAGGCGGGTCACCGGCCGGACGAGGTGTGCGGCATCGGGCTCGCCGTGCCCGGCCCGGTCGACAGCGAGACCGGCCGGGTCGTCCAGCCGCCGATCATGCCCGGCTGGGACGGCTACGACATAAGGGGCCGGCTGTCCCGCGCCTTCACCGAACGGACGGCGGGCGGGACCGCGGGCGGATTCGGGGGCACGGTGTCGGTCCCCGTCCTCGTCGACAACGACGCGAACCTCATGGCGTACGGCGAACAGCGCACCGGATACGCCGACTGCTCGGCGTTCGTGCTGGTCAAGGTGTCGACCGGGATAGGCGCGGGGGTCGTGGTCGACGGCTCGATCTTCCGCGGCATCGACGGCGGCGCCGGCGACATCGGGCACATCCGGGTGGGCGCGGAGGCGCTGTGCCGCTGCGGTTCCTACGGCTGTCTCGCGGCGGTCGCCAGCGGCGGCGCCGTGGCGCGCAGACTGGCGGAGGCGGGTGTCGCGGCGTCGTCCGGCTCAGATGTGCGCGATCTGCTCGCGGCCGGTCACCCTGAGGCGGCCGCATTCGCCCGTGAGGCGGGCCGTCGGGTCGGGGACGTCCTGGCGACCGTCGTGACCCTGCTGAACCCCGGGGTTCTCATGATCGCCGGAGATCTGGCCGGAACCGCCTTCCTCACGGGCGTGCGCGAACTGCTCTACCAGCGCGCGCTGCCCCGCTCCACCGCTCATCTGGACGTGGTCACCTCGCGGCTCGGGGAGCGGGCGGGCCTGGTGGGGGCGGGTGCGCTGGTCGTGGAGCACCTGTACGCGCCGGAGCGGGCCGAGGAGCGGTTGCTGGCGCTCGGGGTGTGAGGCACGCTCGTTGTGACGGGACCCCGGGACCCGCCGGATGCCCGGAATCCCCGCTCATGGTCGTGTGACGAGCAGGTTTCCACTCCGGGACAGGTCATCGAGAGCGTCCGCATGGTGAAATCGGGGCGCTCGCACAAGGCTGATTCCAGCGTGATTCTCGCCACCCCTGAGGGGCTCAGTGCTCAGATGAGCGTTTCAAGAGCGACTGCACTTCTCCAAGGGGTGGCACTCAGTGCCACCCCTTGATCGTTCATCGATCGAAATCAATCGTGCCGCACAGTGCTCATCTGAGCGTAATGTGGGGCATGTGAGAGGCGTTCGGGAGGTGCTTGCGTTCAAGAAGTGAAAACATTCGTGAGCGTGCGCTTGCCAAGCCTTGACTTTCGATCCGCTGGCGGACGGTTGGTTACGGGCACATGACGCGCGAGTGGACGTACCCAGGAGCCTTCGATCTGGGTATGTTCCTGGCCGTCAGGGCAGCCACCGCGTCCTCGAGGAGTCGAGACCCGTGTCGGAAAACAAAGATCTCCAGGTAGCCGAGCAGGCCGCGACCGTTGAGGGCGTGAAGTTCGTCTACGACTTCACCGAGGGCAACAAGGACCTCAAGGACCTCCTCGGCGGCAAGGGCGCGAACCTCGCCGAGATGACCAACCTGGGCCTTCCCGTCCCTCCGGGATTCACCATCACCACCGATGCGTGCAAGGTCTACCTCGACAGCGGCGAGGAGCCGGCGGCACTGCGTGACGAGGTGAGTGCGCACCTCGACGCGCTGGAGCAGCGCATGGGCAAGAAGCTCGGCCAGGCCGACGACCCGCTGCTGGTCTCGGTCCGCTCCGGCGCCAAGTTCTCCATGCCCGGCATGATGGACACCGTCCTCAACATCGGTCTCTCCGACAAGTCCGTGCAGGGCCTCGCCAAGCAGGCCGGCGACGACCGCTTCGCCTGGGACTCCTACCGCCGGCTGATCCAGATGTTCGGCAAGACGGTCCTCGGCGTCGAGGGCGACCTCTTCGAGGACGCGCTGGAGGCCGCGAAGACCGCCAAGAAGGTCACGGTCGACACCGAGCTGGAGGCCGCGGACCTCAAGAAGCTGGTCACCCGCTTCAAGAAGATCGTCAGGACCGAGGCCGGCCGCGACTTCCCGCAGGACCCGCGCGAGCAGATGGACCTCGCCATCCACGCGGTCTTCGACTCCTGGAACACGGACCGCGCGAAGCTCTACCGCCGCCAGGAGCGCATCCCCGGCGACCTGGGCACGGCCGTCAACGTCTGTTCGATGGTCTTCGGCAACCTCGGCCCCGACTCGGGCACGGGCGTGGCGTTCACCCGCGACCCCGCCTCCGGCCACCAGGGCGTCTACGGCGACTACCTCCAGAACGCCCAGGGCGAGGACGTGGTGGCGGGCATCCGCAACACCGTCCCGCTCGCCGAGCTGGAGTCGATCGACAAGAAGTCGTACGACCAGCTGATGCAGATCATGGAGACGCTGGAGAACCACTACAAGGACCTCTGCGACATCGAGTTCACCATCGAGCGCGGTCAGCTGTGGATGCTCCAGACCCGCGTCGGCAAGCGCACGGCGGGCGCGGCCTTCCGCATCGCCACCCAGCTCGTCGACCAGGGCCTGATCGACGAGGCCGAGGCGCTCCAGCGGGTGACCGGCGCCCAGCTGGCCCAGCTGATGTTCCCGCGCTTCGACGAGGACGCGAAGGTGGAGAAGGTCGGCCGGGGCATCGCGGCCTCGCCCGGCGCGGCGGTCGGCAAGGCGGTCTTCGACTCGTACACGGCCGTCAAGTGGTCCCGCTCGGGCGAGAAGGTCATCCTCGTCCGCCGGGAGACTAACCCCGACGACCTGGACGGCATGATCGCGGCCGAGGGCATCCTGACCTCGCGCGGCGGCAAGACCTCCCACGCGGCCGTGGTGGCCCGCGGCATGGGCAAGACCTGTGTCTGCGGCGCCGAGGAGCTCGAGGTCGACACCAAGCGCCGCCGGATGACGGTGCCGGGCGGTCACGTCGTCGAGGAAGGCGACCTGATCTCCATCGACGGTTCGAGCGGCAAGGTCTACCTGGGCGAGGTCCCGGTGGTCCCGTCCCCCGTCGTGGAGTACTTCGAGGGCCGCATGCACGCGGGCGCCAACGACGCCGACGAACTGGTCGAGGCCGTGCACCGGATCATGGCGTTCGCCGACCGCAAGCGCCGGCTGTGGGTACGCGCCAACGCGGACAACGCCGAGGACGCGCTGCGCGCCCGCCGCTTCGGAGCCCAGGGCATCGGCCTGTGCCGCACGGAGCACATGTTCCTCGGCGACCGCCGTGAGCTGGTCGAGCGCCTGATCCTCGCGGACACGGAGGCCGAGCGCGACGAGTCGCTCAAGGCCCTTCTGCCGCTCCAGAAGCAGGACTTCGTGGAGCTGTTCTCGGCGATGGACGGCCTCCCGGTCACGGTCCGCCTCCTGGACCCGCCGCTGCACGAGTTCCTGCCCGACATCACCGAGCTGTCGGTCCGCGTGGCCCTCGCGGAGTCCCGCCAGGAGCCCCACGAGAACGAACTCCGGCTCCTCCAGGCCGTCCACCGCCTGCACGAGCAGAACCCGATGCTGGGCCTGCGCGGCGTACGCCTCGGGCTGGTCATCCCCGGCCTGTTCACGATGCAGGTACGGGCGATCGCCGAGGCCGCGGCCGAGCGCAAGGCGGCGAAGGGCGACCCGCGCGCGGAGATCATGATCCCGCTCGTCGGCACGGTCCAGGAGCTGGAGATCGTCCGCGAGGAGGCCGACGCCGTCATCGCGGAGGTCGAGGCGGCGACCGGCGTCCAGCTGAAGCTCTCCATCGGCACGATGATCGAGCTGCCGCGCGCCGCGCTGACCGCCGGCCAGATCGCCGAGGCGGCGCAGTTCTTCTCCTTCGGCACGAACGACCTGACCCAGACCGTGTGGGGCTTCAGCCGCGACGACGTCGAGGCCTCGTTCTTCACGGCCTACCTGGAGAAGGGCATCTTCGGCGTCAGCCCCTTCGAGACGATCGACCGGGACGGCGTGGGCTCCCTGGTGAAGCTGGCCGTCGAGGCCGGCCGCGCCACCCGCCCCGACCTGAAGCTCGGCGTCTGCGGCGAGCACGGCGGCGACCCGGAGTCCGTCCACTTCTTCCACGAGGTCGGACTCGACTACGTCTCCTGCTCGCCGTTCCGGATCCCGGTGGCGCGGCTGGAGGCGGGCCGGGCGGCTTCGCAGTCGGCGGGCAGCGACCACCGCTGACGCCCCGGAAGCCCCGGAGCCGCCGCCGGTCCCCGACCCTCACCGATCGGCGACGGCCCCGGCGCACCAAGGAGGACGGCACCCTGTGCGGGGGTGCCGTCCTCTTGCGTTCCCCGCCTCCGTGGTGGGAGGAGTGGCCCCTTTACGGCGACGTGGCCGGAAGTCGACCGCCTGATGTGATGGTTGTGGGGCGATTGATCGTTTCTGTCAACTTACGCGCCGCTACAGTCCGTTACTCAGGGCGATGAGGGCATCGCCGATGGTTACGGAGGCGTGGATGAAGCGGGTAGCGCTCGGCTTGGCTGCGGTTGGTCTCATGTTGGGCGGGGCGGTGGCGGCATCGCATTCGCCGGTGGAAGGAACACTCCCAGCCTTTGCGTCAACAGGGGTCGAGTTCAGCGGGGGGAAGTACAAGTTCAACCGGCCCGGGGTCAATCATGGCGCCTTTGAGTGGCGGGGACAGCTCAAGGACACGTCTTCCGTTGACGGTCACAACGTCTACGCCGAGGTCAAGGTCCAAGGCCACGACTGGGTCCGCTATTACGGCAAACAGGGGCGCGCTGTTCGACTGCACGAGTCCAATTGGGATGGGGCGCAGCGGTACACGGCAAAGGCGGGTTTCCGAGTTTGTCGAGACCGCGGCGCCCTCCGCCCGAACAACTGTGCACCGACGCGTATTTATACACACGACTGGGACCGTGGCTGAGCTTGTCCGGCTCCCCGAGCCCAGGTGTATCCACCTGGGCTCGGGCTTCTGATTGGGGAATGAGATCAATACGTCAGAAGTTCTATCCGCCAAGGCAGTCGACCTCTTTTACGGTGAGACACCGGCTGTCCTAAACGCAGATATCTCCTTGGGTCGGGGAGACATCGTGGCAATCACCGGTCAAAGCGGTTCAGGTAAATCGTCACTACTGTACTGCCTGGCCGGAGTGTTGCCGGCGGCCCGTGGTGAAATCTGCTTCGAAGGGCGCTCGTTCAGCTCCCTAAATGACGAGGAACTCAGTGCCATTCGCAGGGAGCGCTTCGGATTCGTATTCCAGTATGGTGAACTCCTCCCGGAGCTAACTGTCGAGGAGAACGCCGCCCTGCCGCTGCGCCTGGCTGGGCAGCGCAAGTCGGAGGCCTTGACCGCTGCTGGCGAGGTGCTGGGACGGCTAGGGCTTGCCGAACTTCGGCAACGACGGCCTTCGCAAGTGTCCGGCGGGCAGAGCCAAAGAGTGGCCGTCGCACGGGCGCTGGTGCACCGGCCTGCCATTGTGTTCGCCGATGAACCCACGGGTTCGCTCGACAGCGGCAATGCCGCGGCTGTACTGGACGAATTCCTCAGCCTGGCGCGGTCTCAGGGCACAGCTGTGGTTCTCGTGACGCATGACACGCAAGTAGCGGCTCGAGCCGACCACCGCTACATCATGTGCGATGGTGTGCTCACGGCTCAGGTTCGGGAAGCATCGTGAAGGAACTTCTGCTGGGCTTGCGGTTGCTGTTGGGTAGCGGTCGCGGCAACCGTGTGCGCTTTCTGCTCATGACGGTCGGAAGCGCGATTGGTGTTTGTTGTCTGGCCGTCGTATTGGCTATTCCAGGCATTCTGTCTGCACAAGATGCCCGCAAGGCGGCTCGCGAGCCGGACTGCTCGAATGGGCGGGGCGGCTGTCCGTCATCAGCGAGGAAGACACCTGGTCTGGCCCTCACCCGACTGGACCCCTACGGTTCCGAACCCCTGACGCGGATCTTTGTCGCTCAGACAGGCGGGCCGATCGCTCCGCCACCGGGCCTGCCTCAACTTCCCGGGCCGGGTCAGGTGTTCGTATCTCCTCGGTTGCACGAGATGATGGGCAGAGATCCCGGGCTTGCTCAACTGGTGCCGGGCAAAGAGGTCGGCCTCATCTCGGCACAGGGGCTGGCCCAACCCGATGAGCTCTACGCGTACGTCGGCGCCAGACCCGACCAGCTCAAGGGGGGCGGTCACCTGTCGGAGTTCGGTGGGAAGTGGGCGCGCTTTCCCACCGTGGAACCCTCCACGCTCGACATTCTGCGCTTCACCCTGGCCGGTGTCGTACTGCTGCCGCTGGCGGTGTTCCTTTCCGTGTGCGCCCGGCTGTCCGCCGCCTCCCGTATGAGGCGGTTGGCCGCGCTGCGGCTGCTCGGCTTGAGCAGAAAGGGAACGCAGCGCGTCAACGCGGCCGAGACCGTCGCTGCCGCATTGCTGGGTGCCGTCCTCGGCCTGGGTGCCTACTGGGTCGTCAACCAACTGGTCGCGCGGACGGGACTGCCCGGGTTCAAGTGGTACCCGGCCGATGGCGCGTTGTCCGGGACGGCACTGCTCGTCTGTCTGGTGGGTTGTCCGGCGCTTGCCTGGTTCGTGGGCCGGGTCGGGGCGAAGAAGGCCGCGGCCGACCCGCTGGCCGTGCGGCGCAGCGCCGTGGAGAAGCCGCCGCGCCTGTGGGGCCTGCTTCCGCTCGTTCCCGGACTGGGCATCGTCATCGGATACTGCGTGGCCGGCGCGACGGGGAACGTGCCCACGGACACGTCGTTCTCCGCGATCCTGATGCCGCTCGCCGTCGTGCTGGTCGGTACCGGCCTCGTGCTGTCGTTGCCGATCCTCTCGCGCGCCCTGGCCCGGACGGTTGCCCGTGCCACGAGTTCGCTGTCCCTGGGGCTCGCCATGCGGCGCAACGAAGTGGAACCGGGCGGTGCTCTCCGCGTGGCGACCGGCCTGGTGCTGCTGGTCTACGCGGCGTCTCTCACGCAGGGAGTGCTCATCGAGCTGGATCAGGTGTCCAAGAACACCTCGCCCGTCCAGCCCTACAGCATGGCGCTCGATGACGTTCCCCGGCACAAGGAGCGGGCTCTCACCGAGGTTCCGGGCGTCCGCAGTCACATGATCGAGGCGCCGTCGTGGACGGACGCCGACAGCGAGGACCAGACGAGCATCAGTGCCGTGATCGCCACCTGCGGTCAGTTGCGCGGGATGGCGTCCGGGGTCGAGAACTGCGTCGAGGGACGTCCGGCACGGCTGCTGGTCTCGGGGCACGTCTACGACGAGGCCAGCGAGCCGGGAAGCAGCTTCCCCTTCCGTCTGCGCGACGCCGAGGGCAAGCGTCGGGTCGTCAAGGTGCGGGTGCCGCTTCAGACGATCAAGTACCACGACGACACCGCGGCGCAGATGGTCGGCAACGGCGCCGTTCTGATCCCGCCCTCGTACTTCCCCGCCGGTTTCCGTCCCGAGGAGCGGGCGACTCTCAGGCTTCTCAGCAGCTCCGCACCGCAGACCGTGCGCTCTGTACTCGAAGGCATCGCGGGGGTCGACCCGACCATCGAGGTGGAGACGGACGGCGTGGATGCCGCCGCTCTCCAGCAGATCACCGTCATCAAGACGCTTCTCGGCGTAGGCATGGTCCTGGGGCTGATCATCGGCGTGGCGGCCTATCTGGTCGCCGCCACCGACCGGGCCGTGGAGCGCAGACCGCAGGTCACCGCCCTGTCGTTGCTCGGTGCGAGGCCTCGGACGCTGCGGGCGGTTCAGGTCGCGCAGGTCGTGCTGCCGCTGGTGGTCGGGCTCGTGCTCGCGGTGGTGACCGGGAAGATGGCGGAGTCCAGTTACCTGGTGACCGGCGGCGGGGCCGTCTTCTGGGACGGTGCGGGGCTGCCCTTGCTCGTTGCTTCCGCGCTCGGCGTCGTGGTGGTCGCCGCGCTCGGTGCGCTGCCGCTGGTGGGGCGTCGTATTGATCCTGAGTTGATTCGGCGCGATTGATTTTCGGAGGGGGTGGGTGGAGGGGCGGCGTCCTGGGGGAGGGCGGCGCCCCTTGGCGGGGTCAGGGGGGCGGGAGGGTGGAGAGCCAGGTGGTCAGGAGGTGGGTGGTCTCCTCGGGGCGTTCCTGTTGGAGCCAGTGGCCGCAGTCTTCGAGGATGTGGGCGGCGGAGAGGCCGGGGAGGGTGCTGGGGAACGCCTCGATCGCGGCGGCCAGCCAGGTGGTGGAGGCGTCGAGTGCACCGCCGACGAACAGGGACGGCTGGGTGATCGGGGCGCCGTTGAAGGGCGTGAGGTCCGCCCAGTCGCGGTCCAGGTTGCGGTAGCGGTTCAGGGCGCCGGTCAGGCCGGTCCGCTCGAACTCCGCGGCGTAGAAGTCGAGATCGGCCTCGGTGAGCCAGGAGGGGAGTTTCCCGGAGGGGAAGCGGTCACGCAGCTCTCCGCCCCGGGTGACGAAGTGGGGGTCCGGGGACCCCGCCGCCGGCATGGTGTCCGCGGACAGGGCGGCGTAGAAGCCCGCGAGCCAGCCCCGTACGTCGGGTTCGATCTCCGCCTCGGCGCGGCCGGGTTCCTGGAAGTAGGAGACGTAGAACTCCTCCTCCCCGCCCGTCGCGTCCGCCCCGCCCAGCTGTGCGAAGACCTCGCTCGGCAGCGGGCCGCCGGGTGGGGTGTAGGGGACGCTCAGCAGACCCACCGCGTGGAAGACGTCCGGGCGCAGCAGGGCGGAGTGGGCCGCGATCGTCGCGCCCCAGTCGTGGCCGACGACCGTCGCCGACTCCTCGCCCAGGGCATGCACGACCGCCGCGTTGTCCGCCACCAGTTCCCGCATGCGGTACGCGTCCGGGGCGCTGGGCTTGGAGGAGCGGCCGTAGCCGCGGACGTCGATGGCGGCCGCGCGGTACCCGGCCGCGGCCAGTGCAGGCAACTGGTGCCGCCAGGAGTACCAGGATTCGGGGAATCCGTGCACGAGCAGGACCAGCGGGCCCTCGCCCTGTTCCACCACGTGGATCCGGCCCGCGGGCGCGGGGACCGAGCGGTGCTTCGCCTCGTTCGCGGTCTGCCGGTGCATCGCCCCTCCATGACTCGGGATCGTTCCGAGGACGAGGTCGAGCATGCGGGCCGGGCGCTCACGTCGCGAGTTCTGTTGCCGCTTCGGCAAATCGACGGGGGTGTGCCGCGTTCTCCGTTTCTCAGCTCATCCGCGTCCTATTCGCAGGCGACACCGTCGCCGTCGCGGTCCAGGTGGCGGCCGTAGCCCGGGTCGCCCACGCGGACCGGGGCGGCGCCGGCGGCGCGGGCGGCCGTGCAGTTGTCGTAGTAGACGCCCGCGGAGTCGGCCGAGTCGGCCGAGTCGTCCGTGGTGCCGGAGTCGTTCTGGTCCGCCGCCGGCTTCGCCGTGACCGTCACCTTCACCTTCACCGTCTCCGTCGCCGTGGCGGTCACCGTGCCCGCGGGTTCGGGGACGGCGGTCTCCGTCGTCGTGGCGGTCACGGTGACCGTGGGGCGCGGGGCGGCGGAGGCCGGCTCGGCGTCGTCCGTCTTGTCGCCGTCGGCTCCGCCGATGCCCACGCCGATGAACAGGGCCAGGGCGAGGGCGGGCAGTACGTACCGCTTCCTGGCCCACCGGGGACCGGGGTTCCGGGTGGGTGCGGTGGTGTACGGGTTGCTCATGTGCGTCCCCCCGAGCTGTGGTGTGAGGGGACGACGGTATGGACGTTTTCCGTGCGGTGTGAGAGGTGTGGCCGTTCTGTTACTTTCTGTGCCCGGGAGGGAGGGAGGGAGGGAGGGAGGGGGAGCGGGCGGCACTCGTCGGCGAACGAGAGCCGCCCTCCGCAAGGGGTGGACGGTGTGTCAGATCGATACCGCTACCGCGGTGAACGTCGTCTCCGGGACCTGTGGGCTGGTGAAGCGCGCGTTGACCAGGTACAGGCGGTTGCCGTAGCGGGCGGCCGTGGTGGGGACGTCGAAGCGGGGGTCGGTGATCGTGCGGGTGAGGGTGGCGGTGGTCGCCGTGCGGTCCAGGGCCCAGACGCTGATCAGGTTCAGGCGGTTCTGGACCACGTACAGCGTGCGGCCGATGCGGTACAGGCCGTCGCCGTTCACCACGTCCGACGCGCCGACCAGCGTGATCCTCGTGGCGTGGCCGGTCCTGAGGTTCACCCGGTACAGCTCGCCCGGGGTGCTCTTGACGACGATCAGCCCCCGGCCGTCCGGTGTGCCGACGATCCCGTTGGCGTTGTTCACGCCGGGCAGCTGGACCCAGTCGCCGGTGAGCGGAAGGGCGCGGATCCCGCCGGCGGTACGGCCGCGCGGGACGCCGTACAGCACGGCGTCCCGGGAGTCGGTGAACCATGCGCGGTCGCCGAGCAGCGTCACGTCGTTGATGAAGTGGCCAGTGGCAGACGTGAGTTGGTGGGTGGTCAGCAGTTCGCCGGTACGGGAGTCGATCACCCGCGCGACCCCCGTGCTGCCCGCCACGTACAGCAGGCCGTCGTGGTCGAGCTTCAGGCCGACCGCCACCTGGCCGGTGCCGCCCGGGTGGAGGACCGTGCCCTCGCCGGTGCGCAGGTCGGTGCGGAGGATGCCGCCGTCGGCGCGGGAGCCCTGGTAGGCGTACGGCTTGCCGCCGATGGCGATGCCCTCGGGGAGCCAGCCGTCGGGGAGGGCGTATTCGGTCGGCCAACTTGCTTTGGAGGAAGAGGAGTTGTCGGCCGCGGTGGCGGGGGTCGGGGTGGCCGTCAGGGTGAGGGCGGCCAGGGCCGCGCCGCCGAGTACGGTGCGGCGGGACGGGGTGGGGGCCGGCGGGGGAGCGGGGGTCATGGTTACGTGCCTCCGTGAGTGGGGTGCGGGCGGCGAACGGCGTAACACTGCCGGTGGTGCCGGCGCCGGGCGTGGCGCCGGATCCGCCGGGGACTTCCTTGGCGGGTAACGAGCCGCCGCCCGACCGCGTTCCTCCGTTCCGCTGTCGAGTTCCTGTCAATCCCGAAGGGCCTGTTCGAGGGTGCCCCTAGCTCCGGAAGGGGCCCTTCACCTCGTAGGTGATCCCGCCCGACGAGCTGCCGCTGGTGCCGCGCTGGCTGGAGAAGTACAGGTGGGTGCCGTCGGGCGAGAAGGCCGGGCCCGTGATCTCGGAGGCCGACTGGCCCTCGACGCGCAGGAAGGGTGCGACCACGTCGTCGGGGGCGATGAGGCAGATCTCCAGGTTGCCGCCGTCCTCCGCCACGAACAGGTCGCCGGAGGCGGAGCCCGTGACGTTGTCCACCCCGGTGAGGGGAGCCGTCCCGGACGTCACCAGCGAGTCGTCGTAGGCGAGTTCGAGCGTCTGGGCGGCCGCGTTGTACTGCCAGACGCGGTTGTCGCCCTTCGTGGTGAACCAGCAGGTGTCGTTCGCGTAGTGACAGCCCTCGCCGCCGTTGAAGCGCTTGGCGCCGGAGACCTGGTTGCGGGTGGCGGTGGCACCGGTCGGGTCGGGCACCGGCGACCAGGTGACGGGGCCGCTCGTGGCCGTGCCGGCCACGAGGACCTCCAGCGTCCCCGAGGACAGGTCGCCCCAGCTCGTGGGCCGGAACCGGTAGAAGCAGCCGTCGGTCACGTCCTCGGTCAGATAGATCACCTTGCGGACCGGGTCGGTGGCCGCCGCCTCGTGCTTGAAGCGGCCCATCGCGTCCCGGCGGACCGCCGCCTTCGTGCCCCAGGGGTCGGTCTCGTAGACGTACCCCCGGTCGACCTCCTCGCAGGACAGCCAGGTGTTCCACGGGGTCTTGCCGCCCGCGCAGTTCTGCCGGGTGGAGGACAGGATGCGGTACGCGGCCGTGATCGTCCCCGTCGCCGAGAACTTCACCGCGCTCGCGCCGCCCGACGGGTTGATCTCCGAGTTGGAGACGTAGATCCAGCCCGTGCCGTCCGCGTAGCAGGCGCCGCCGTCGGGGGCGCTGTGCCAGGTGTACGACGTCCCGGACACCGTCTGGCCGGAGCGGGCGATCACCCGGCTGGTGAAGCCGCTCGGGAGCCGGATGCCGTTGGCGTCGGCCGTGCCCAGTGCCCCGTACGGGCCGGTGCCGGGCTGGGCCGGGGCGGCGTGGGCGGCGCCGCGCCAGAGGGTTCCGCCGAGTACGGCGGTGGAGCCGCCGATCGCGGCCGCACGCAGGAAGGTACGACGTTCCACGCTCACTCCTGGGGGTGGTGTGGTGAACCTGCCCGTACGCCGGTCCCGGCGACAGGGTCGTTCCGTGGTCGTTCAGTGGTCGCGCAGTGCTCGTTCACGGGTCGTTCGAGGGTCGTGCGCTGCCGAACGCTAGAAGCGCAGGGTAGCCATGCCGTGGACATGTCGTAACGGGGAGATGCGGGGTGGGTGACCGGGAGCGTCGTAGGCTGCCCAGGCACACCGCGAGGAGAGGACGGCCATGTCCGGCTGGAGCGCGCACGACATCCCCGACCAGCGTGGTCGCACCGCTGTCGTCACCGGCGCCAACAGCGGGCTCGGACTCGTCACCGCGCGCGAGCTGGCCCGCAAGGGGGCCCGGGTGGTGCTCGCCTGCCGGAGCGAGCCGCGCGGGCGGGCGGCCGTGCGACGGCTGCGCGACGAAGTGCCGGCCGCGGAGGCCGAGCTGCGACTGCTCGACCTCGGGGACCTCGCCTCCGTACGGGAGTTCGCGGACGCGCTGCCGTACGACCGGCTCGACCTGCTCGTCAACAACGCGGGCGTGATGGCGATGCCGTACGGCACCACCGCCGACGGGTTCGAGACGCAGTTCGGGGTGAATCACCTCGGGCACTTCGCCCTCACCGGACTGCTGCTGCCCGCGCTGCTCGCCGCGCGGGGCCGCTCTCCCGAGGCGCGGATCGTGACCGTGTCGAGCATGGCCCACCTGCTCGGCAACATCGACCCGGACGATCTCAACTCCGAGCGCGGGTACCGCCGTTGGATCGCCTATGGACGTACGAAGACCGCCAACCTGCTCTTCACGCACGAGCTGGCGCGCCGACTCGCGGCGGCCGGGGCCGAGGTCGTCGCTGCGGCCGCGCATCCGGGGTACGCGGCGACCAACCTCCAGACGGCGGGACCGCGCGCGGAGGGCCGCCCGGTCGCCGAGCGGCTGATGGCGCTCGGCAACCGGGTCTTCGCCCAGTCCGCCGAGGCCGGTGCGCTGCCCGCCCTGTACGCGGCGACCGCACCCGGGGTCCGCCCGGACTCGTTCACCGGGCCGTCCCTCGCGATGTGGCGCGGGGCGCCCGCGCCGTCACGGCGAGCGCCCTGGACCCTGGACGACCGGGCGGGGGAGCGGCTGTGGACCGCCTCCGAGCAGCTGACCGGGGTCTCCTACGAGGCGCTCAAGGGCTGAGCCCCGGCAACTCCTCCGCCGCCCACCGCGGCCACCGTCCCTACCTGACTGGCCCCGCCGCGCACTGGGCTTCCCGGTTGTGCCCGCCGCGCACTGGGCCTCCCGGTTGTGCCCGCCGCGCATTGGGCCTCCCGGTTGTGCCCGCCGCGCACTGGGCCTCCCGGTTGTGCCCGCCGCGCACTGGGCCTCCCGGTTGTGCCCGCCGCGCACTGTGCCCGCCGGGCGCGAACCCCTGGGTGAACTCGATCGCGGACCCCTGGGGTCGGGGTGGGCGGCGGGCGGTCGTCAGGCCGTGCGCACCTCGTAGGTCGTGATGCGTACCGTGTCGTCGTCCAGGCACTCGCCGCTCAGCAGGTCGAAACGCTGCTTGAGCAGCGGGGAGGCGACGAACGTGCGGCCCTCATGGGTCCCGGTCAGTCCGCGGGAGAGGACGGCGGCGCCGCCGAACGGGTCGCGGTTGTCGACGGCGTACAGCTCACCCGCCCGGTCCCGGAACAGGGCGACCTGGCGGCCGTCGGGCAGCAGCGCGGCCACCCCCCGGCCGGGGATCAGCCGGCTCAGGTCACAGACCGTGAACCACTGGTCGTCCAAACGCAGTTGGACCTTGAGGTCGGTCGTCTCGAGTGCCAGGGTCATCGCTGGGCGCTCCCTTCCAGGGGACGGTGGCCGATGGACAGCAACGGCAGGTCGGGCTTGATCTGGTCGCGCTCCGGGACGAAGCCGACGACCGGGTCGGGGGTGTCGGGCGCGTTGACGAAGGACACGAACCGGGCCAGCTTCTCCGGGTCGTTGATCGTGGTCGCCCACTCGTCGGCGTAGTGCGCGACGTGGTCGGTCATCAGGGACTCCAGCTCCTCGCAGATGCCGAGCGAGTCCTCCACCACCACGTCCCGTACGTGGTCCAGGCCGCCCGGGATCCGGTCCAGCCAGGTCGAGGTGCGCTCCAGACGGTCGGCGGTGCGGATGTAGAACATCAGGAACCGGTCGATGAGACGCACCAGTTCGGTGTCGCTGAGGTCCTGGGCGAGCAGGTCGGCGTGGCGCGGGGTGGCGCCGCCGTTGCCGCCGACGTACAGGTTCCAGCCGTTGGAGGTGGCGATGATGCCGAAGTCCTTCGACTGGGCCTCGGCGCACTCGCGGGCGCAGCCCGACACCGCCGACTTGAGCTTGTGCGGGGAGCGCAGCCCCCGGTAGCGCAGCTCCAGGTCGATCGCCATGCGGACGGAGTCCTGGACGCCGTAGCGGCACCAGGTCTGGCCGACGCAGGACTTCACCGTGCGCAGCGACTTGCCGTAGGCGTGGCCGGACTCGAAGCCGGCGTCCACCAACCGCGTCCAGATCAAAGGGAGTTGTTCGACGCGGGCGCCGAACATGTCGATCCGCTGGCCGCCGGTGATCTTCGTGTAGAGGCCGAAGTCGCGGGCGATCTGACCGATCACGATCAGCCCCTCGGGGGTGATCTCACCGCCGGGGATGCGCGGGACGACCGAGTAGGAGCCGTTCTTCTGGAGGTTGGCGAGGAAGTGGTCGTTGCTGTCCTGGAGGGCCGCCTGCTCACCGTCCAGGACATAGCCGCTCGCGCCGATCGTCGGGGCGAGGGAGGCGATGATCGAGCCGACGGTCGGCTTGCAGACCTCGCAGCCCTCACCGCCCCGGGCGCCGTCCCGGCCGTAGCGGTCGAGGAGGTCCTGGTAGGTGTTGATGCGCAGCGCGAGGACGATCTCGTACAGCTCCTCGCGGGTCTGGGCGAAGCAGCCGCACAGGCCCTTGTCGACCTCGACGCCGCTCGCCTCCAGCTCGGCGGTGACCAGCTGGCCGAGCACCTTGACGCAACTGCCGCAACCCGTACCGGCCTTGGTGCACTTCTTCACCTCGGGCACGGTCGTGCAGGAGTGCTCCGTCACCGCGCCGCGGATCGTGCCCTTCGACACGTTGTGACAGGAGCAGACGATCGCCTCGTCCGGCAGCGCGGACGGGCCGAGCTGGACGGACTCCCCGGCGCCGGCCGGCAGGACCAGCGACTCGGGGGAGACGGGCGGCACGGACCCGGTGAACGCGCGCAGGGTGCCGTACGCCTCCGCGTCACCGACCAGGATGCCGCCGAGCAGGGTGCCGTCCCGGCCGATGACCAGCTTCTTGTACAGGCCCGAGCGGGAGTCGGAGTAGACGACGTCGAGACAGTCCTCGGCGGTGCCGTGCGCGTCGCCGAAGGACGCCACGTCCACGCCGAGCAGCTTCAGCTTGGTGGAGAGGTCGGCGCCGGTGAAGGACAGCTGCTCGGACTCGTCGTCGGCGATGGTCGCGGCGACCGTGACGGCCTGCTCGTAACCGGGGGCCACCAGGCCGTAGACCCGGCCGTCGGCGGCCAGCGCGCACTCACCGATCGCGAACACGTGCGGGTCGTTCACCGTGCGGCACTGCTCGTCGACGGCGATGCCGCCGCGCTCGCCGACCGCCAGACCGCACTCACGGGCCAGCTGGTCACGGGGACGGACCCCGGCGCTGAACACCACCAGGTCGGTGGCGAGTTCGGAGCCGTCCGAGAGCTTCATCCCGGTGACGGCGCCGGACTCGTCGACGACGATCTCCTGGGTGCCCACACCCGTGTGGACGGACAGCCCCATGTCCTCGATGGTGCGCAGCAGCGCGGCGCCGCCGCCGTCGTCGACCTGGACCGGCATCAGCCGGGGCGCGAACTCCACGATGTGCGAGGTGAGTCCGAGGCCCTTCAGCGCACCGGCCGCCTCGAGCCCGAGCAGACCGCCGCCGACCACCGCACCCGTCGTCCGCGTCCTGGCGTACTCCTCGATCGCGAGGAGGTCCTCGATCGTGCGGTAGACGAAGCAGCCCTCGGCGTCCTTGTTCGGGACGGGCGGTACGAAGGGGTAGGAGCCGGTGGCCAGGACCAGGATGTCGTAGTCGACCACCAGTCCCGAGCGGGCCGTCACCTTGCGGGCCTCGCGGTCGACCGTCTCCGCGGGGTCGCCGACGTACAGCTCGATGCCGTGGTCGGCGATGAACCGCATGTCGGTCATCGACAGGTCCTCGGGCGTCCTGCCCGAGAAGTACGAGGTGAGCTGCACGCGGTCGTAGGCGGGACGCGGCTCCTCACAGAGCACGACCACGCGGTGCGTGGCGGTCAGGCCGCGCTCGGCGAGCGCCTCGAGGAAGCGCTGGCCGACCATGCCGTGGCCGACGAGCACGATCGTGGGGGTGCCCCCGGGGGTGGCGGTCATCAGGAGCCTCCGTCGTTGGTGAGCAGGTGGAGCAGGGGGCCGCCGTCGGAGGGGAGCGGCTCTGCTCCCTCCCAGGCGCGCGCCAGCGCGCCGACGGTGCCGAGTTCGCCGACGAGGACCCCGCCGACCAGGCGGTCGTCGCGGACGACGACCTTGCGGTAGGTGCCCCGGGTGGCGTCGGCGAGCTGCACGACGTCGTCGCCGGGGCGCGGTTCCGTCTCGCCGAACGCGGCGAGGTCGAAGGCGGTGTGCCCGGCGAGGGTGAGCCGGGTCAGGGCGCGGGTGCCGCCGTAGCGGGAGCCCGCGTCCCCGGCGAGCGACTCGGCCAGCACGTCCGCCTGTTCCAGCGCCGGTGCGGCCAGCCCGTACACGTTCCCGTCGTGCTGGGCGCAGTCGCCGATCGCCCGGATGTGCGGGTCGGACGTGCGGAGTTCGTCGTCGACCAGGATTCCCTTGTGCACGGCGATCCCGGCCGCCTTGGCGAGTCCGGCGCGCGGGGAGACCCCGCAGGCCAGCACCACCAGGTCGGCGTCGAGGGCGTACCCGTCGGCCATCTCGACCGAGCGGACGGCGCCGCCGACGCAGCGCACGTCGCGGACCCGGCACTCGGTGTGGACCTCGACGCCGAGGTCCCTGAGGTGCCGCAGCACCAGCTTGGACGCGTTCGGGTCGAGCTGACGCTCCATGAGCCGCTCGGCCTGCTGCGCGAGGACGACCTGGGCGCCGCGTACCGCGAGTGCGCGGGCCGCGGAGACGCCGAGGAGCCCGCCGCCGATGACGACCGCCCGCACACCCGGCCGTACCGCCTTCGACAGTCCGAGGCAGTCGTCCATGGTGCGGAAGGCGTGGACGCCCTCCGGCAGGACGTGGTCGGGCGTGAACAGACCGCGCAGCGGCGGCAGCACCGGGTTGGAGCCGGTGGCCAGGACCAGCGTGCCGTATGCGATCTCCGAGCCGTCCGCGCAGGCCACGGTCCGCCGGTCGCGGTCGATGCCGGTGACCCGGCCCCGGAGCAGTCCGGCGGGCGTGGGCAGCGCGATCACCTCGGGGGCGTACCGGCCGGCCAGCACCTCGGCGAGCAGGACCCGGTTGTAGGGCCGGTGCTCCTCCTCGCCGATGAGCAGCGCGGGCGTGCCCAGCTCGCCGAGCCGGCGGGCGAGTCGGACGCCCGCGAGGCCGGCGCCGATCACCACCACACGCGAATTCGAGGTCATGTCCAGGAGCGTGCGTTGCCGACGTTACCCGACCGCATCACCGTTGTTTCCCGCGAGGAACGCTGCCCTCAGCGGGGCGGGGGCGGGGGTGTGAGGGTTGCGCCCCGCGCTCCCGCCGATGCCTCGCACGCTCCCGCCGAGGCCGCCCGCCGGGCTCTCGCACGCTCCCGCCGAGGCCGCCCGCCGGGCTCTCGCACGCTGCCGCCGGGGCCGCCCGCCGGGCCGGCCCGCGTGCTCTCGCTCGCTCCGGGCGGGCCCGCCTGGCGTGCCCTCCCGTGTGCTCTCGCTCGCTTCTGCCGGGGCCGCCCGCCGGGCCGGCCCGCGTGCCCTCGCTCGCTCCCGGCGGCCCTCCCGCGCCCGGCGGCCCCTCGCGCCGGGCCCTACACCTCCGTCGCGTAGACGTGCTCGTACCAGTCGCTGCCGCCGTTCGCCGGTTTGTGACCCGGGTCCTGCACCCACTCGCTCCGGTCCACCTTGAAGTTCGCGCCCGGCATGAGCAGCACCTCCGCCTCGTGGCCCTGGTACTGGTGGAAGGGGTCGATGTCACGGCCGTACTTCCCGACGAGGGTCAGCTCCAGCAGGATCCGGTGCGTCTTCGTGCCGCTGACCCGCTGGTCGCGCATGAAGCCCAGCCCCACGGACTCCACCCTGCTGGTGCTGTCGAAGGAGGACGTGAAGATCGAGCCCGGCCGGTAGTTCAGCGCGGCCTGCTTGCCGAGCCGGTACACCGACTCGTCGCCACCGGCGTTCCAGTCGCCGCGGTAGACCGTGCCGGTGACCGGAGGCAGCCGGTTCAGCGCCTCCATCGTCATGTCGGCGTGCGCCTTGAGCTCCTCGAAGAGACCGGGGGCGAGGATCTCGATCCGCGCGTCGATGACGGCCATCGCCGCCTCCTTGGCCACCGGGTCCGCGCCCCGGGCGGCCGGCAGCTGCGGCGCGATCACCGGGTCCTCGTCGAGCGTGGGTATCTTCTCGTGGGCCGGGTCCTGGGCGGCCCAGCGGAGCTGACCCTTGATCTGCCGCAGCGACAGGGCCTCGGCGCCCGCGGTGGCCAGGGCGCCGGTGCCGTAGGGCGCGTACCCCTCGGGCAGCAGCCGGCTGCGCACCACCGAGTTGATCATCTGGTGGGCCCCGCCGGTGTACGTCATCAGGGCCGTCGCGTGGGCGGGCTTGAACTTCTGGGTGACGGCCGTGGTGGAGGCCCCGCCGTTGTCCGCCTTCCACTGGGCGATCCGCGCGGTCGGCGCGGTGTCGCCCTGCTCGAAGGCGTTGTACTTGGCCGTCGCCCGGCCCGCCGCGGCCTGGCCGGGTTCCGTGAAACCGCTGGCCGCGGGGTCGACCGCCCGGGGCTTGTTGGCCTCGGCGAGGTACATCAGCTCGTGCGGGAACTGGCCGTCGCGGCAGACGTTCTGCCGCAGCTCCTCTTCCGTGAAGGGCGCGATGTGCTGGTACATCAGCGCGGCGCCCTTGCCCGCCTTGGCCGCGGACTCGCCCGGCCCCTTGACCCCGGCCGCCCAGGAACCGCGCAGGATCTCGTAGAGGGAGTGGTCCCAGGACGGCAGCATCCAGCCCATCACGGCCATCCGGTAGTCGAAGACGTCCACCCCGGACACCTTGATCCACTGGAAGGTCTTGAGCATCCGGGTGGTGGTGCCTGACATTCCGGCGACGACCGGGATGCCGCGCGCGGCGTTCGTCTTGGGCCAGGACTCGTTCTGCTGGATCTCCCAGTAGGCGGTGCCCTCGTTCCACGGGAGCTTGTCGTCCATGCCGGGCTTGCCCACGAAGTCCAGCTCGCGGCTGCTGAGCGGGGCGCCTCGGTCCGCGTAGTCGCGGGGGGTCTTGCGGTGGGCCTCCTTGTCGGCCTCGCTGCGCTCCGTCCGCGGGCCCTGGCTGTTGATCATTTCCAGGGTGTCGCCGGCGAAGGTCTCCGGTTCCGACTGCCACAGCAGGTTGCCGAGCGCGTACGGGTCCTTCTCGTAGTTGTAGCCCTTGCCCTTCAGGCTCGCCGTCGCGTACAGGGCCGTACGGGAGTAGCTGTTGAGGAACGCGGAGTGTTTCTTCAGCTCCTCCTGGTTCATCCCGAGGGTGGAGGCGAGCTGCGGCTTGGGCCCGATGATCCCGTTGAGGATGTCCTTGAGGGAGAGCTCCGCGCCCTTGTTGTAGTAGGCGGCGTTGTAGACGGCCGTGATCAGCTCGCGGACGTTGCCGTCGCGGGCGAAGAACTCGTTGATCTGGGCGGTGGTCATGCCCTCGCCCACCTGTCCGGCGCTCGTCTTGTCGTCCTTGAAGAACGACTTGTTGGCGAGGGCGACGTCCTTGTGCTCGGTGCGGGCGTAGGCGATGAGCAGCTGCTTGAGCCGGGACACGGTCTTGCGGGCCGCGGCGAGCGCCCTCGGATGCCCGAACGAGTACGCGCCGAGCCGCTTCTCGAACTCCTCGGCCGCCTCCTGCCAGCCGGTCTTCGCGTAGTACTGGGCGTGATCGAAGGGCGCTTCGCCGCCGTGCATGCGCTGGACGGCGATCTCGCCGCCCGCGGTGCGCACGGGAGCGGCCGCCGTCCGCTGCACGGGCGCTGCCTCCTCGGTGGGCGTGGCCTCCGCGTGCCGCACGGGCGGCTCCTCGGTGGGCGCGGCCTCCGTGCGCTGTACGGGAGCCTTGTCGGTGGGGGCGGCTTCCGCCCGCTGTACGGGGGCCGCGGTGGGCGCGGGACCGGCCAGCACACGGCGGGCGTTGTCCTCCGCCGCGCGTTCGAAGCGGTCGGAGGGGTCCGAGACGCTGAGCCCCGAGCCGTTGTCGGTACCGGCGACCGGCCCCTGACGCTGCTGGATGACGTGCGTCAGCTCATGGGCCAGGGTGTGCCGGTCGGCACCCCCGGCGCCGATGACGACATGGCTGCCGGAGGTGTAGGCCCGGGCGCCCACCTCGTCCGCCGAGCGCTGGGCGGTCGGCCCGGTGTGCAGCCGCACGTCGGAGAAGTCGGCGCCCAGCCGCGCCTCCATCTCCGTGCGGACCGCCCCGTCCAGCGGCTGTCCGGCGGTGCGCAGCACATCCGGCACGGACGAACGCTGCACGGGCGCTGAGCCGTCATGCCCGCAGGAAGGGCCGTGCGCGTGACGCTGCACGGGGAGGGAGTCGCGGTGACCGCAGGAGGGGCCGTGCACATGGCGCTGTACGGCGGTGGTGGCGTCCTGGCCGGGGGAGTTCTCCGGCGCCCGGCGTTGTACGGGTGCGGGGTCGAGGTGACCGCAGGAGGGACCGTGGGTGTGGCGCCCGGCCTGCCGCTGCCGCTCCAGTGCCTGGACGACGGCGGCGTTGCCGGCCGTGCGCTGTAGCGCCAGCAACTGCCCGGCGGACGGCGCGACTCCGGCCCCGGCCGGTCCGGACGTTCCGAGCGGTCCCGCCGGTACGTCCGGTCCGGCGAGGCCGATCTGTCCGGCGAGTCCGATCGGCCCGGCGAGGCCGGCGGGTCCGGCCGGCCCGCTCAGGCCGACGGGTCCGGCCGGACCGACCGGTCCCGCCGGTCCGGCCGGACCGGCGGAACGGCCCGCACCGGCGGCGTCGGTCGAGCGCGCCGCGGCCGGTGTGGTGCGGGCGGGACGAGCGGCGGTGTCCTGCTGGTCCTGTGAACGCATGCTCCGATCATCGGCCATCTCCCCCTGAAACGCGGGGAGTTAACAGATTCGCGACACGTCCGAAGCAATCGCCGGGTGGCGCGGACGGCGACCTGGGCGCCCGGCTCCAGCCGACCTGGGAAGCCGCGAGGACACAGATGTCCGAGGACACGGATAGTCGGGGTGCGGGGGTGCGGGGGTGCGGGGGTGCGGGGGTGCGGGGGTGCGGGGGTGTCGGCGTCGGGAGAGGCGACGCGACTCGGCTAGGCGTGTGAGGACGTGAGGTGGGCGAAGACGACGATGTTCCCCTGATAGCCGGTCGACTTCGTGTAGCCCCCGCCGCAGGTGATCACCCGCAGCTCCGGTCTGCTCGCCGCCCCGTACACCTTCTCGTCGGGGAAGTCGCGTGCCTGGTAGACCTCGACGGCGTCCACGGTGAACACCGCCACGCTTCCGTCCCGCCGGTCCACCTCGATCGCGCTGCCCTTGCGCAGGGCGCCCAGGTCGTAGAAGACGGCGGGGCCGTCGGCGTTGTCCACATGGCCGGCGACGATCGCCGTGCCCGTCTCGCCGGGGGTGGTGCCGGCCTCGTACCAGCCGGCCAGGTTCTTCTTCTCGGCGGGCGGGACGTCGAGGCTGCCGGACGGGGTGAGGGCGAGGCCCGTCAACGGGGCGTCCACATGGATCGCGGGGATGCGGACCCGGTCGGGCGGGGAGGCCGGCAGCGGTGGGGCGGAACGGGCCTCCGCGTCGGGGCCGGCCGAGTGACGCTGTGCCGCGGAGGGCTGCGGCGGGGCGTGTGTCTCGGCGCCGCTGTGCAGCAGCCAGGCACCGCTGCCCAGAGCGATCACGGTGACGGCCGCTATGGCGGTGTTGCCGACCCTGCGCATACCGGACCCTTCCTGCATCAGGGGAACCCCCACCCGCACCAGGGGGGAACCCCTCCCTGTATCAGGGGCACCCCGTACTGACCAGGGGGAACCCCGTTCCCCCTCCGGGCCGCGAGGGGCGTCGGACCCGGAGGGGGAGGGGACATGCGGTACCGGCGGACGGACAGCGGAGGGTGTCCGTCAGATCCCGTCGCCTCTCGCCCGGCGATGCAGGAGCCAGGTACCGCCCGCGGCGGCGACGGCGAGAGCCGCCACACCGGCCGCGGTCTGTACGGGGTCGGGGCCCAGTGCGCCGCCGACCCCCGTCTTCACACTTCCTCGCGGATGCAACGGCTGCCGGTCGGACGCCAGCACGACCACCAGGTCCCCGGTGACGCGCCGCCCGCCCGTGGCGCACTCCGCGACGATCTCGTACGTCCCCGGCTGCGCGCTCGGCGGTACCCGGAACTGCCCGATCGCCTCGCCCTCGTGCGCGCTGGGCGCGAGCGGGAAGCGACCTGCGCCCACCGCCCCGGCGTCGCCCGTCGCCGCTCCGCCGTCCCCGCACGCCGCCGTGTTCACCGAGACCTGTCCGCCCGGCACCGCGGTGGAGGGATACACCTCCAGGCTCCCGGCACGGGTACCGGTACCGGCGCCCTGGGCGGGCGCCGCGGACCCGGCCGTGGCGACGACGGCGAGCGCGGCACCGGCCAGCAGGTGCGCGGTACGACGGGCGCCACGACGGGCGGTGCGGCGTGCGGTACGACGGGCGGTGCGTCGCATCGGTGCTCCTTCGAGCTCTTCGAGTCTGCCTGCCCTTCCGAGGTAAGTCGCAGCGGGCCGAGCGCGCTTCCTGAGGGAGTGTCAGTAATGGGATGAATGGGTGTCAGATTCCCGGCCGGGAGGGTGGCGGCTGCCCGCGTTTCACCAGGTCACCGCCGTGTGGACGGCGCCGCGCGGAAAACCGCCCGCAGGGCGGGTGAACGGGTGACCGTCCCCGCCGTGCGGGTCACGGCCGCACGAGCCAGTCACCGCTCTCGATCAGCTCGCCCCGGGCCCGCAGCCGGTCGGCGACGCCGGGTGCGGCGACGTACACCCAGGCGCGCACGGTGGACACGGTGAGGCGGTCGGCCCCTCGGACCCGCACCTCGCGCTCGACCCGCTCGTACAGGTTGCGCGGGTCGCCCGGCACGTACTCCTCCAGCCGGTCGAGCTCGGCGAGCAGCCGCGCGTACGCCTCCGGGCGGGGTGTGACGAGTTCGCCGGCCACCGTCCCGCCCGGCTCCTCCACCGCGTAGGGGTAGCCGGGCCCCCGGTACAGCACCGCCCCGGCCAGCCGGGCCGGTTCCTCGCGGAGGGTGCGACCGCGCAGGAGGAGGTCGTGGTTGACCTCGCCGGGGCGGAGGGTGCCGTAGACGAAGAAGGGGAGTTCCGGGGCGCTCACGGAAACGATTCTCTCCCCTCACCGCCCCCTCACCGGTCCACCGCGCATGCGCTATGGACATGACATGTCATGCCCTCTTAAATGCCAGGACGACATCAGCGCCACCTCACAGGCCACCCACAGACCGACCTCCCCAGGCCACCCCCACACGCGCCCCCCACGGCGCCTTTCCGAGGAGACCGAAGACACTGATGAGTCGGATACGGCAGCACGTCCGAGGTTCCCGTCTCGCCACCGCCGGTATCGCCGCGACCACGGCCACGCTCCTGGCCGCCGTGCTCTCCCCGGTCGCCGACGCGGCCGACAGACCGACCCGGGCGACGGCGCTCGACAACGCCGCGGCGGTCCTCGCCGACCGCGCGGCCGCTCTCGGCCTCACCTCCGTGCAGGACACCACCGTCCGTGACGTGGTCATCGACAAGGACGGCACCCAGCACGTCCGCTACGACCGCACCTACCGCCGACTGCCGGTCCTGGGCGGCGACTTCGTCGTCCACCTGGCCCCCGACGGCGCGTACCGCAGCGCCGACCGGGCGACGGGGAGGGTGATCTCGCTGTCCGGCATCACCCCGGAGGTGTCCGCCCCGGAGGCCGCCGACGTCGCCGTGAACGCCCTGCGCGCCGCCCACCTCGGGGAGACGCTGAAGCAGCCGAAGGCCAAGCCGCAGCTGGTCGTCGACGCGCTGCACGGCGCCCCGAGACTGGCCTGGCGCACCGACGTCGTCGCCCTGGACACCCTCGGCAACCCGGTCGCCCGCGCGGTGCTGACCGACGCGCGCACCGGCGCCCAGATCGACGCCTGGGACACCATCGAGACCGCCTCGGGAGACGGCAGGTCCCTGTACGGCGGCACGGTCCCGCTGGAGACGACCCTCTCGGGATCGACGTACCAGCTCAAGGACCCGACACGCGGCAACACCTACACCGGCGACGCGGCCAACAAGACCGACCTGTGCATCTTCGGGATCTGCATCAGCCGCGCCCCGGCGACCCTCTTCACGGACGCCGACAACCACTGGGGCACCGGCGCCACGGCGGACCGCTCCACGGCCGCGGTCGACGCCCAGTACGGCACCGACGTGACCTGGGACTACTACAAGAACGTGCATGGCCGGAACGGCATCGGCAACGACGGCAAGGGCTCCTACAACCGCGTCCACTACGGCAACAGCTACAACAACGCCTTCTGGGACGACAGTTGCTTCTGCATGACCTACGGCGACGGTGACGGCACCCAACTGGGCCCGCTGGTCGCGCTGGACGTGGCCGGTCACGAGATGTCCCACGGCGTGACCTCGAAGACGGCCAAGCTGACCTACTCGGGCGAGTCCGGTGGCCTGAACGAGGCGACGTCCGACATCTTCGGCAGCCTGGTCGAGTTCTACGCCGGGAACTCCTCGGACACCGGCGACTACCTCATCGGCGAGAAGATCGTCCGCTCCGGCTTCGGCCGGGACGCCCTGCGCTACATGGACAAGCCGAGCAAGGACGGCAACTCCGCCGACTACTGGAGCAGTTCGGTCGGCAACCTCGACGTCCACTACTCCTCCGGGGTCGCCAACCACTTCGCCTACCTCCTCGCGGAGGGCAGCGGCACGAAGACCGTCAACGGCGTCACCTACAACTCCCCGACGTACAACGGCTCGACGCTCACCGGCATCGGCCGCGAGAAGCTCGGCGCGATCTGGTACCGCGCCCTGACCGTCTACATGACGTCCTCGACGAACTACGCGGCGGCGAGAACAGCCACCCTGAACGCGGCCCGCGACCTCTACGGCACGGGCACCACGGAATACAACGCGGTGGCAGCGGCCTGGACCGCGGTCAACGTCAACTGACCAACCGTGAAGAGGGCCCGCCCTGCACGTCACGGGGCGGGCCCTTTCGCCCTTTCCCCGAACGGTTCAGTCGACGTTCCGCCGGACGACCTCGTCGATCTCCTCCTGCGCCGGCCAGCTCCCGCTGCGCCAGGAACGTCCCATGGCCGAGAGCTGCGCCATGTTCGGGTACCGCAGGTTCCGCAGGTCGGTGGCGTTCACCTGGGTATGTCCGCTGAAGCGGCGGACATAGCGGTCGAGGATCGTGGAATTGAGCCAGAGGCACAGTCCTCGGGCCACCTCACCGGGGAGCCCGGAGCCGTTCGAGTGGAAGACGTTGACGTGATTCTCGAAGCCGATACGTTCGCAGGGAATCTGCTCGGGGTCGAACACCACGGCGACGACGCGACGCTTCTCCTCCTTCGAGGACAGACGCTTGACCACCACGTAGTGGCCCAACGGAAAAGTGAGCTTCTCCGTCTGCGGGTTGAGCATGATGGCGTTGTTCTTCCTCGCTCCCCGGACCGGCCATCTGATGACGCCCTGCCCCATGTGGAGGGGATAGATCAGCGGGACGGCTCCGGGCATGTCGTCGGGCCGGAGATGTTCCCGGCTGCGGAAGTCGACCACGCGCCCTGTCGACACCTGAAGGTCCAGATCGGGGAGTGCGCAGGGCAGGCTCGCGTGGGAAGCGGCGAGCGCCGTGTCCTCTTCGTCGGCACTGATGTGGATGAAGTGCTCACGGTCCTCGGGGTGCACCACCTCCGCGTACGGCGCGGAGCGCTGGCGGACTGCTTCGGAGTAGCTTCGGCTGGTCGACACCACGACCGGTCCTCGCTCGGCACCGTCCGTCCGGGTGGCCGCGAAGATGACGTTCTCCTGCAGGACGTCGGTGTCGGCGAACACCCGGTTGCGTGCCTCGAACACATGCACCCGGTCGAGGTGCATGCGCTCCAGGAAGTACTTACGGAAGGGGCGGAAGTACGGGCCGTTGGTGAAACTGCGGGGAGTGATGGCCATGAGCTGGCCGCCGTCGCTCAGGAGGTGGACCCCCAGAGCCATGAAAGCCGAGTACAGATTGCTCGTCTCGGTACTGACCGCGGCGACACTCTTCCGCTCGCGCGAATTCGCCGCGAGCTTCTTGTACGGCGGGTTCATGATGACGAAATCGAAGGGCTCGGGCGGCTGACCGGACATTCTGTCCGTCCCGGTGGCCCACGCGATGAAGTCACCCCGTACGAGACGCACGTCCACGTGGGCGCCGAGACGGGCCGCGGTGTCGACACAGTCGTCGAGTGTGGCTTGCAGCGCGGTGTGCAGCTGTGGATCGACCTCGCAGGCCGTGACGCTGATCTTCAGCTCGGGGCTCTCCTCGATGAGCCGCGCGACCAGCGATGCCGTCAGCGAACCGGCTCCGGCCCCCGGATCCAGGATGCGTACGCTGCCGCCGCGGGGCAGCTTGATGAGGGAAGCGATGAAATCGGCGGCGGGCGCCGGAGTGAAGAACTGGCCGAGCTCGCCGCGTCGTCCGGCATCGAGGGCGGCCGACGACTCCTTCCGCCTGCTCTCCGTGCGGAGAACGAGGTCGGTCGTCAGTGCGGGTGCTTCCGTTGCCATGCCCATAGCCTAAGCAGCCGGCGGACCGACGTACGCACTTCCGTCCCCATGTCCCATATTTGCGGCGATACCTCACGAAATGGCCCCGGACTCCTGTCTGATCCCATTCGATCCCGCGGCCCTTTCCTTGTTAGGTTGTCCGCCCGGTCGGGTCAACAGGCAGGGGGAGTCGTGCAGTTCAGCGGTACGGAGGTGTCGTTCGAGCGCTCGGTGGAGCAGCGGCTGCTGGGAGCCGAGATCGCCGATATCGAGCAGTTGCTCAAGCTGAACGCGCGGGAACTCCGGTCGCTGCCCGGAATCGGGGCGGCCACTTTCGACAGAATCATGGGAGCGCTGGCGAAAGCCGGGCTGTCGCTGGCCGCCGATCCCTACGGCGCCTACGAATGCGCCCGCCATTCCGAAACGGCCCGGGACGCGGAACTGCGGTCCTACTTCCTGTGCGACGCGTGCAGGGACGCCTTCGCTCACCAGTCTTTCGGGGACCGGAGCCCGCAATGGGTCTCGGGCGAGCGGATCGAGGGGTTCTGCGGCCACTGCAACGGATTCGGAGAGGTCCGTCTCTCCCAGTGGTTCCTCTGCGGCACCTGTGACCGTGTCGTCCGGTCTCTCGGGCGGGGTCTCGCATCCGTCAGGTACGTCGAGCGGACGTGGGCGAGCATGTTCCGGGGCGCGCCGGGGTCGGCACCGGAACTGGTACTGCGGGAGACCGATCCCGTCCAGTTGCGCCCGCGGGGCAAGCGGTCGGACGCGGACCGGGAGGCGAAGGCGGACTTCGTGGCCGAGGACGCATCGGGTGGCACGGTCCTGGGCGTCGAGCTCAAAAGCGGCCGCAGCGCGCTCCCCGGGGGTGGTGGCCTGGGAAATGCCATGGCCCTTTTCCAGCTCGACACCACCGACTGCGACGACATCGACGCGGCCGCGGCGGCGCTGAACGTTCCCGTGTTCTTGGTCCATGCCCAGATCATCGGGCGGGCGCATGCGCCGACCGAGCGGTTCGAAGGCGTGGGCCTGTGGTTCGCCCGGCCGTGGGACATGCTCCCGCACCTGGAAGCGGTGCGGAGCCGTCCGCGTGAGACGAGGAAGGCCGCCTATTTCAAGACGGCCGCTTTCCGGCCCTTCGCCGAGTTTCCCGCCTATGTGAAGGACGGCCTCCAGGCGGACCTGGAGACCCTGCGGCTCGAAGGCTTCCCCGCTCTGTACCGGCTTTGAATCGCCCCTTCCGGAACCGGGGCGACGACGTGAGGCGGAGCGGACGGCGACGGGCGGCGGGGGTTCGCACGGTGCGCGGCCGCTGGATGTGACCTACTGGTCAGGAACTCCCTTCCCCGTGGCTGGATCACCCGTTAGCATCCCTGCGCGCGCATCCGGCGCGAGCAGGGGGTACCGGGGGTAATGGGGGGTACGGGGGACATGGCCGAAACAGTGGCAGCGCCCGAGAAGGGCCCGAACGCGTGGGCTCAGGCAGTCGCGGCGTTGGTGGTGGTCGGGGCGCTCGGGGGCGGGCTGTACGTGATCCAGAGGAACGACGCCTCGGCCGTCGACAAGCCGGCGGTCTGCCGCGTCGACGAGGAGGACGAGAAGGCCACCGAGAAGGCGCACGCGGCGCACCGCGTCTCCGGGACGGAGCTGTGCACGGCGCTGAACCGCGCGGACCTGCCGACGCTTCTCGGCACTCCGCAGGAGCACGCGCTGACGGCCTACGGCAGCGACGGCGCGGTCAAGATGGCGGGCGGCACCGAGATCCCCAGCCCGGAGGGGACCGTCCAACTGGACACCTACACCGTGAAGCTCTCGCGGTCGTATGACGAACTCCCCGTCGCGGGGATGGCGGACCTGCTGGAGGAAGCGGAGCCGAAGACGGTCCTGGGCCACCCCGCGGTGCTCTGCTCGAGCCGCACGATCGCCTTCAGCTTCGACCTCGGCGGCGGCAAGGCCGAGACCGGCGCCGGTGGCATCGCCCGCACTCTCGTCGTCGCCCCGGACACCAAGGACGGCGGCGGCTCCTATGAACTCGCCATCTGGCGACAGGACGCCGTGCGACCGGACGACTCGGCCCTGCTGAACATCGCACAGAAGGTCCTGCCCGCGATCCCCGGCTGGACGGCCGCGGGCTGACGGCGGCGACCGGCCGACGGCGGCGGCGGACGTACGGCGGCGGCAGGCTGGTCGCGGCCGATCGCCGGTCGGTCGGTCGCGGTGATCGGCTAGTCGGCGATCTCCACCCGGACCGCGCACACCTTGAACTCCGGCATGCGTGAGGTCGGGTCCAGTGCCGGGTTGGTCAGGGTGTTGACGCGGCCCTCGCCCGGCCAGTGGAAGGGCATGAAGACGGTGTCGGGGCGGATCCCGGTGGTGATCCGCGCCGGGGCCACCGCCCGTCCGCGCCGGGACACCACGGCCAGCGGGTCGCCCTCGGCCGCGCCGAGCCGCGCCGCCAGGCGGGGGTGCAGTTCCACGAACGGGCCGGGCGCGGCGGCGTTCAGCTCGTCCACCCGGCGGGTCTGCGCGCCGGACTGGTACTGCGCCACGACCCGCCCGGTGGTGAGCAGGACGGGGTAGTCGTCGTCAGGTTCCTCCGCGGCCGGCCGGTGCGAGACCGGCACGAAGCGTGCCCGGCCGTCCTCCGTGGCGAACCGGTCGAGGAAGAGCCGGGGCGTACCGGCCGGCCGCCCGTCGCCCTCCAGGCCCGGCCGTCCATCGCCCTCCAGGCCCTGCGGCCCGTCGCCCTCCAGGCCCGGCCGTCCATCACCCTCCAGGCCCGGCCGTCCATCACCCTCCAGGCCCTGCGGCCCGTCGCCCTCTCCGCCCTGTGCCCGTGCCTCCGCCCCAGGCTCCGGGGCCGCTTCCGTCTCCGCCGGGCAGGGCCAGAACAGTCCGGCCCCGTTCCCCTCCGCCAGCCGGTCGTAGGAGATGCCGGAGTAGTCCGCGACGCCGCCCGCGCTGGCCCGCCGGAGTTCCTCGAAGACCTCCTCGGGCTCGGTCGGGAACCCCTTCTCGACGCCCAGCCGTGCCGCCAGCTCGTGCAGGACCTCCAGGTCGCTGCGCACCCCCTCCGGCGCGGTGAGCGCCCGGCGGCGCAGCAGGACCCGTCCCTCCAGGCTGGTCGTCGTCCCCGTCTCCTCCGCCCACTGGGTGACCGGCAGGACGACGTCCGCGAGGGCCGCCGTCTCCGACAGGACGACATCGCAGACGGCGAGGAACTCGAGGGACCTGATGCGCTCCTCGATGTGCGCGGCGCGCGGCGCCGACACCACCGGGTTCGACCCCATCAGCAGCAGCGACCGGACGTCGGACCCCAGCGCGTCCAGCAGCTCGTACGCGCTGCGCCCGGGCCCGGGCAGCGAGTCCGGGTCCACGCCCCACACCTCGGCGACGTGCCGCCGGGCCGCCGGGTCGTCCAGCTTGCGGTAGCCGGGCAGCTGGTCGGCCTTCTGGCCGTGCTCACGCCCGCCCTGCCCGTTGCCCTGCCCGGTCAGACAGCCGTAGCCGCTGAGCGGCCGCCCGGCCCGGCCGGTCGCCAGGCAGAGGTTGATCCACGCGCCGACCGTGTCGGTGCCCTTGGACTGCTGCTCGGGCCCGCGCGCGGTGAGCACCATCGCGGCCTCCGGCTCGCAGAACAGCCTTACGGTCTCCCGGAGTTCGGGAACGGACACCCCCGTGATCCGCTCCACGTACTCCGGCCAGTGCGCCATGGCGGCCGCCCGCGCGTCCTCCCAGCCGGTGGTCCGCTCCCGCACGTACTCCTCGTCGACCCGCCCCTCGGCGACGATCAGGTGCAGCAGACCCAGCGCCAGCGCGAGATCCGTCCCCGGCCGGGGCGCGAGGTGCAGGTCGGCCTGCTCGGCGGTCTTCGTGCGGCGCGGGTCGATCACGACGAGCGTGCCGCCGTTCTCCCGCAGCTCGTTGAAGAACCGCAGGGCGGGCGGCATGGTCTCCGCGAGGTTGGATCCGACCAGGATCACGCACCCCGTCCTCGGGATGTCCTCCAGCGGGAACGGCAGCCCCCGGTCGAGCCCGAACGCCTTGATGCCGGCCGCCGCCGCGGACGACATGCAGAAGCGGCCGTTGTAGTCGATCTGCGAGGTGCCGAGCACGACCCGCGCGAACTTGCCGAGCGCGTACGCCTTCTCGTTCGTCAGCCCGCCCCCGCCGAACACGCCGAGCGTGTCGGCCCCGTGCTCGGCGCGCAGCCTGCCGAACTCCGCGGCGATCCGGTCCAGCGCCTCCTCCCAGGTGGCCGGCACGAGCGAGCCGCCGGACCGCACCAGCGGGGTGGTCAGCCGCACCCGGGAGGAGAGCACGGCGGGCGCCGTACGGCCCTTGCCGCACAGCGCGCCCCGGTTCACCGGGAAGTCCGGGCGCTCGACCACCTCGACGCCCCCCGTGGGCAGGGGCGACAGGGCCATCCCGCACTGCAAGGCGCAGTACGGGCAGTGGGTGGGCGTCGAAGTGGTCGGCATGCGCCCCAGCGTGCTTCGGCCGTGTTACGCGCCGTGCGGTCTCCTGTTACGGCGGTGTGGTGGTGCCCTCCTCACCGCACCGGGCCCGCCGTGAGGCGCCCGTCACTCACCGGGCGCCGGCGAGCGCCTTCGTCACTCCCGCTTCCTTCGGCCCGAGGAACCTGGGGTCCGGCTCGAACACCGCGTCCAGGGCCGCCTTGCCGGCCGCGAGCACCTCCCGGGCGCCCCCGTAGTACCAGGTCACGTCGTGTTTGGCGGCGACCCCGACGCCGTAGGAGTCCACCCCCGCCGCCTCGCACAGGGCGACGGCCCGCCGGATGTGGAAGTCCTGGCTGATCAGTACGGCCCGGTCGACGCCGAAGATCTTCTTGGCGCGGACGCAGGAGTCCCAGGTGTCGAAACCGGCGTAGTCGCTGACGATCCGCGCGTCGGGCACCCCGTGGCCGGTCAGATAGGTACGCATGGCGTCGGGCTCGTCGTAGTCCTCGCGGCTGTTGTCCCCCGTCACGAGCACGACCTCGATACGGCCCTCCCGGTACAGCTTCGCCGCCGCGTCCAGCCGGTGCGCGAGGTACGGCGAGGGCTCGCCGTCCCACAGGCCGGCGCCGAACACGACGGCGACCTCGGTGCGCGGCGCGTCGGCGGTCGTACCGAGCCGGTCGGCCGTGGACACGTACAGCCAGGTGGCCGGCAGCAGCGCGAGCACGCACCCAGCCATCACGGCCTGCACCAGCCGCCGCCGGCCGGCACGAGTGCGCGGCAGCCGCGGTCGACGGATGTCCATACGGTGTTCCCCCCACGTCCCACAGGTCGAACAGGTCGAAAGCCCCTTCGGCCCGGGAAGACGCAGCCGACGGTGATCCGGTTCGCCCCGTGCCGCGAGCCACATCTCACACCGGGCCCGGGCACGCCGTGAACGACCGGAAAACACTCGTGACGGTCAGGCAACGGGGGTGCAACCTCGTTCCGTCAGGATCTGTTCATGAAGGCGTCGCCCGCTCAGTACGACGAGTCCGAAGTCCACCTCGACAGTACGGCGCACATCATGAACCGGATCAGCTCCCAGCTCGCCAGTCAGCTCACCCTCGTCCAGCTCGACGGCCGCCGGCGTCCCGGCCCGCCCGCGCTGGTGGTCGTCGCCCACGGCAGCCGCGACCCGCGCGCGCTGAGCACGGTCCGCGCGCTGCTGGACCGCGTCCGCGAGCAGCGCCCGGGCCTGCCGGTGCACCTCGGTCACATCGAGCTCAACGAGCCGCTGCTGACGGACACGCTCGCCGACCTCGACGCGCACGGCACGACGGACGCCGTCCTCGTGCCGCTCCTGCTGGCCCGCGGCTACCACGTCAAGCGGGACATCCCCGAGATGGCCGCGCGGGCACGGGTGCACGCGCGCGTGTCCGTTCCGCTCGGGCCGCATCCGTTCCTCGTGGAGGCGCTGTACACCCGCCTGGTCGAGGCGGGCTGGCGGACGGACCTCACCCCGCAGGAGCGCCGCACGAGCGCGGTCGTCCTCGCGGCGGCGGGCTCCCGTGACCCCGACTCGGCCGTCGACACCCGCATCACGGCCCGTCTCCTGGCACGCCGTCTGGGCGTCCCGGTGGTTCCGGCGTACGCCTCAACGGCGACCCCGACCGTCCCGGCGGCACTGCGGGCGCTGGCCGCGCGGGGCCGCGACCGGGTGGCGGTCGCCTCCTGCTTCACGGCCCCCGGCCGCTTCGCCACCGAGTCCGCGCAGGCGGCCCCCTGGATCGCGTCCGCCCCCCTGGGCACCCACCCGGCGATGGCGAGCCTCCTCCTGCACCGCTACGACCAGACCCGCGCGACCCCGGCGAACACCACCCCCGAACTGGCCTCGGCCTGAACCCGGCCTGACCCCGGCTCCAGCAGGACCCGCACCCGGCCGCGCCCGCCACCCGGCGGGCCCCGCCACCCGGCCGGGTCCGCCGACGCGCCGAGCTCACCGAACCGCCGAGCTCACCGAACCGCCGAGCTCACCGAACCGCCGAGCTCACCGAACCGCCGAGCTCACCGACGTACCGAGCTCACCGACGCGCCGCGATCACCGACGTGTCGGACCCGACAGCCGGGCCGGTGGCCGGTGCCGCCCGATTGTCACCGGCGCCGCTTACTGTCGAGACATGGAAGGCACCGCACACCTCGACACCGCCTATGACCCGACGTCAGTCGCCCGCTGGGCCCCCGAGCCGGACAAACGCCCCGGCCGGACCGCCTTCCAACGAGACCGCGCCCGCGTCCTGCACTCCTCCGCGCTGAGAAGGCTCTCCGGCAAGACCCAGGTGGTCACGCCGGGCACCCGCACCGACGCCTGGGACGCCAGCCCCCGCACCCGCCTCACCCACTCCCTGGAGTGCGCCCAGGTGGGCCGCGAACTCGGCGCCGCCCTCGGCTGCGACGCGGACCTCGTCGAGGCGGCCTGTCTCTCCCACGACCTCGGGCACCCCCCGTTCGGGCACAACGGCGAACAGGCGCTGAACGACTTCGCGCGGGACTGCGGCGGCTTCGAGGGCAACGCCCAGTCGCTGAGGCTCCTCACCCGCATCGAACCCAAACGCTTCACCGCCGAGGGCTCCGTGGGCCTCAACCTCACCCGGGCCACCCTCGACGCCGCCACCAAGTACCCCTGGCCCCGGGGCGCCCACCCCACCGACCCGGCCTCCGCCAAGTTCGGCGTCTACGAGGACGACAGGCCCGTCTTCGACTGGGTCCGCGAGACGGCCCCCGGCACCCGCACCTGCTTCGAGGCACAGGTCATGGACTGGGCCGACGACGTGGCGTACTCGGTGCACGACGTGGAGGACGGCCTGCACGCCGGGCACATCGACCCCGACTGCCTGCACGCGGAGCCGGAACGCCAGGAGATCTTCCGGGTCGCCGTCGGCCGTTACGTCCCGGCCGGCACCGATCCCGCCGAGCTCGCCGCCGCCCTGGACCGCCTCCAGGACCAGGACTGGTGGCCGCACGGCTACGACGGCACGGCGGCCGCCCAGGCCCGGCTGAAGGACGCCACCAGCCAGCTCATCGGCCGCTTCTGCCTGGCCGCCGAGGCCGCCACGCGCGCGCGGTACGGCACCGGGAGCCTCACCCGCTACGGCGCCGAACTGGTCGTTCCGCACGAGGCGCGCCTGGAGTGCGCGGTCCTCAAGGCGGTCGCCGACCGGTATGTCATGCAGCGCGCCGAACAGGAGATCCTGCGCGCCGACCAGCGCGTCGTCATCACCGAGCTGGCCGAGGCGCTCACCGCCCGCGCCCCCGACGGCCTGGACCCCCAGTTCCACGCCCTGTTCGACCAGGCGGGTGACGACCGCGCCCGCAAGCGGGTCGTGGTCGACCAGATCGCGTCCCTCACCGACGCCTCGGCCCGCTCGCTGCACGGCCGTCTGACGGAGCGGACGAGATCCTGACAAGTGCGGACCGGGTGCGCCCGAACGGGCCCGGAACGTGACCCAGCGTGCCCTGATCGGGCACGTCCCCCTTCCCCCATCACGCTGCGTGCGGGACGCTCGCATGAGGCGGAACGCACAGTGTCATCTGGGGGACGACCCCCAGACCCCCCGGTAGGAGGCATCACGTGGTCGACGCGGATCAGACATTTGTCATCGTCGGAGGAGGCCTGGCCGGCGCCAAGGCGGCCGAGACGCTGAGGGCGGAGGGCTTCACCGGCCGCGTGATACTGATCTGCGACGAACGTGACCACCCCTACGAGCGGCCGCCGCTCTCCAAGGGCTTCCTGCTCGGCAAGGAGACGCGGGAGAGCGTCTTCGTGCACGAGCCCGCCTGGTACGCGCAGAACGACATCGAGCTGCACCTCGGCCAGACCGTCGACGCGATCGACCGCACCGCGAAGACGGTCCGCTTCGGTGACGACGGCACGCTCGTCCACTACGACAAGCTGCTGCTCGCCACCGGCGCGGAACCCCGCCGGCTGGACGTCCCCGGCACCGACCTCGCCGGCGTCCACCATCTGCGCAGGCTCGCGCACGCCGAGCGGCTCAAGGGCGTCCTGGCCGCCCTCGGCCGTGACAACGGCCACATCGTGATCGCCGGCGGCGGCTGGATCGGCCTGGAGATCGCGGCCGCGGCCCGCGAGTACGGCGCCGAGGTCACCGTCGTCGAACCGGAGGCCACCCCGCTGCACGGCGTGCTCGGACCGGAGCTCGGCAGCGTCTTCGCCGACCTGCACCGCGAGCACGGCGTCCGCTTCCACTTCGGCGTCCACCTCACCGAGATCGTCGGCCAGGACGGCATGGTCCTCGCCGTCCGCACCGACGACGGCGAGGAGCACCCGGCGCACGACGTCCTCGCGGCGATCGGCGCGGCACCCCGCACGGGCCTCGCCGAGACGGCCGGCCTCACCCTCGCCGACCGCGCGCACGGCGGCGGGATCGCGGTCGACGCCCGGCTGCGCACCTCCGACCCCGACATCTACGCGGCCGGTGACGTCGCGTCCTTCCCGCACGGTCTCTTCGACACCCGGCTGCGCGTCGAGCACTGGGCGAACGCCCTGAACGGCGGACCGGCGGCCGCCCGCGCGATGCTCGGCAAGGACGTCACCTACGACCGCGTGCCCTACTTCTTCTCCGACCAGTACGACCTGGGCATGGAGTACAGCGGCTGGGCCCCGCCGGGGACGTACGACGAGGTGGTGATCCGCGGCGACGCGGGCAAACGGGAGTTCATCGCGTTCTGGCTGAAGGAGGGCCGCGTCCTCGCCGGGATGAACGTGAACGTGTGGGACGTCACAGAGCCGATCCAGAAACTGATCCGCTCACGCGAGCGGATCGACACGGAGGCCCTGGCGGACCCACGGGTGCCGCTGGACGGCCTCGGGGCGTAGGCCGGGTTCCGCCCGCCCGCCGGGTCGGCGTCCGGCCGCCGCGGGTCGTGTGCGGCCGGACGCGCCCCCGCGGTCGGCCGCGCACGGCACTGCCCCCCGGACGGCCCCGGGCGGCTCGTGGGCCGCACGGCCCGCCGGGGATGTCGGCGCGCCCCCGTAGAATCACCTCGTGGCAGGACGGATCAACGACGAGGACGTGAAGGCGGTACGGGACGCGGTCCCGATCGACGCCGTGGTGTCCGAGTACCTCCAGCTGCGCAACGCGGGCGGCGGCAACCTCAAGGGCCTCTGCCCGTTCCACGACGAGAAGTCGCCGTCGTTCCAGGTCAGCCCGAGCAAGGGACTGTTCCACTGCTTCGGCTGCCAGGAGGGCGGCGACACCATCACGTTCGTGATGAAGGTCGACCACCTCACCTTCTCCGAGGTGGTCGAGCGGCTCGCCGCCCAGGCCGGCATCACCCTGCGCTACGAGGAGGGCGGCTACAACCCCGCCCACCAGCGTGGCGAACGCATCCGGCTGGTCGAGGCGCACAAGGTCGCCGCCGAGTGGTACGCGGAACAGCTCGCCACCAGCCCCGAGGCCGACACCGGCCGGATCTTCCTCGCCGAGCGCGGCTTCGACCAGGCCGCGGCCCTCCACTTCGGCGTCGGCTACAGCCCCCAGGGCTGGGACCACCTCACCCGCTTCCTGCGCGGCAAGGGCTTCACCGACAAGGAGCTGTTCCTCTCCGGGCTGTCCCAGGAGGGGCGCCGCGGGCCCATCGACCGCTTCCGGGGCCGGCTGATGTGGCCCATCCGCGACATCGGCGGCGAGGTCGTCGGCTTCGGCGCGCGCAAGCTCTACGACGCCGACAACGGGCCCAAGTACCTCAACACGCCCGACACCGCGATCTACAAGAAGTCCCAGGTCCTGTACGGCATCGACCTCGCGAAGAAGGACATCGCCAAGTCCAGCCGCGCCGTCGTCGTCGAGGGCTACACCGACGTCATGGCCTGCCACCTGGCCGGCGTCACCACCGCCATCGCCACCTGCGGCACGGCCTTCGGCGGCGACCACATCAAGATCCTCCGCCGGCTCCTCATGGACAACGGCAGCGCCCGCGTCATCTTCACCTTCGACGGCGACGCGGCCGGCCAGAAGGCGGCCCTGCGCGCCTTCGAGGACGACCAGAAGTTCGCCGCCGAGACGTACATCGCCATCGCGCCGGACAACATGGACCCCTGCGACCTGCGCCTGGCGAAGGGCGACGAGGCGGTCGCCGACCTGGTCGAACCCCGTACACCGCTCTTCGAGTTCGCGCTCCGCCAGATCGTCGTCCGCTACGACCTGGACACCCCGGCGGGCCGCGCCGCCGCGCTCGACGAGGCCGCGCCCATCGTCGCCCGCATCAAGAACAGCGGAGCCCAGCACGAGGTCGCCGTCCAGCTGGCCGGCATGCTCGGCATCCTCGACACCCAGTTCGTCGTCAAGAGGGTCGCGCAGCTGGCCCGTTGGGCCCGCGACCGGGGCGGCAAGGGCCCGGCGCCGGCCCGGGGCCCGCAGCCGTACGAGTCGGCCTCCCGGCCCGCCGCGGGCGGCCCCGCCCTCAACCTCCGCAACGCCGTCTACGCCACCGAACGCGAGCTGCTCAAGCTGGCGCTCCAGCGCCCCGAACTGGTCTCCCCGGCCTTCGACGCGTACGGGATCGACGAGTTCACGGCCGCCCCCTACGCCGCCGTACGCCAGGCGATCCAGGACGCGGGCGGCGCCGAGTACGGCGTCAAGGACGGCCAGGAGTACCTCGTCCGGGTCCGGGAGGCGGCGCCCGACGACGCGGTCCGCGCGATGGTGACGGAACTCGCGGTGGAGGCGATCATGCGCCGCACGGTCGACGAGAACTACGCGGGGGAGCAGTTGGTGACGGTCCGGCGCAGGGCCGTGGCCCGCAGGCTCACCGATCTCCAGGGCACGCTGACCCGTCTCGGGCACACGGACCCGGCCCAGTCGGCCGCCGTCCAGAACGAGATGATGATCCTGACCAGGTACGACAGGGCGCTTCAGCACGAAGGCCCGTCCGCTCTCTGAGCCGTCGCCGCGCGGCAGGGTAATCACGCGGTCACGGACCGGACTCAAAAAGTCGCCGCACGACCCTCGTGGCGGCTGTGTGTCGTACTCCACACTGGGGGCGGTGCCTGAGTCCTCGGAGCGCGGCCGATCCCGGACGGACGCGGCGTGGCCGCCGACTCCGCCCCCGAAGTACCGCTGCTGCTCACCTCAGCAGCGATCATCCTGGAGGTCGCCCCCGTGCAGACCCAGACCCTGACCCAGACCGTCAGCACTGCCGAGAGTACGGCCGGTACCCCCGGCACCGGTTCGGCCGACGGCACGGAGCCGGACGCCGAGACCGACGTCCTGGCCGCCGTCCCCCCGCAGCACCGTGCCGCGCACCACCCCGAGAGCCACCCCGAGCCCCGTCCCGAGTCCCGTCCCGAGTCCCGTCCCGAGCCGCGCGGGCAGGCGCACCCGCGGCTGCCGGCCGAGCCGGAGACCGATCCCGAGACCGAGCCGCCCGCCGAGGTCCTGGAGGAGGCTCCCGAGGACGCCCCCGAGCCGGTCCGGCCGCCCCGGGCCACCGACAGCGGCAGCCCCTCCTCGGACCTGTTCCGGCAGTACCTGCGCGAGATCGGCCGCATCCCGCTGCTCACCGCGGCCGAGGAGGTCGACCTGGCCCGGCGGGTGGAGGCCGGCCTGTTCGCCGAGGAGAAGCTGAGCGGCGCGAGTGACCTGGACAGCCAACTGGCCCTCGACCTCGACCGGCTGGTCGTCCTGGGCCGTATGGCCAAGCGCCGGCTGATCGAGGCCAACCTGCGGCTCGTGGTCTCCGTCGCCAAGCGGTACGTCGGCCGCGGGCTCACCATGCTCGACCTCGTCCAGGAGGGCAACCTCGGACTGATCCGGGCGGTCGAGAAGTTCGACTACGCCCGCGGCTACAAGTTCTCCACGTACGCCACCTGGTGGATCCGCCAGGCCATGTCCCGCGCGCTGGCCGACCAGGCCCGCACCATCCGCGTCCCGGTCCATGTCGTCGAGCTGATCAACCGGGTCGTCCGCGTCCAGCGCCGGATGCTCCAGGAGCGCGGCTACGAGCCGACCGCGGAAGAGGTCGCCGCCCAGCTCGACCTCCTGCCGGAGCGCGTCGGAGAGGTCCTGCGGCTGGCCCAGGAGCCGGTCTCGCTGCACGCGCCGGTGGGCGAGGAGGACGACGTGGCCCTCGGCGACCTCATCGAGGACGGCGACGCGGCCAGCCCCGTCGAGTCGGCGGCCTTCCTGCTGCTGCGCGAGCACCTGGAGGCCGTGCTCTCCACCCTCGGTGAACGCGAGCGGAAGGTCGTCCAGTTGCGCTACGGACTGGCGGACGGCCGGCCGCGCACGCTGGAGGAGATCGGCCGCATCTTCGGCGTGACGCGCGAGCGGATCCGGCAGATCGAGTCGAAGACCCTCAACAAGCTCCGCGACCACGCCTTCGCGGACCAGCTCAGGGGCTACCTGGACTGAGCGGAGCCGCTCGCCGTCCCCCGGGTGCGAGCGGCCCCGCACAGCCCCGCAGACGCCCCTGGGACGCCACGTGGACGCCCCAGGGATGTCGCCGGGGAGGAGACCGTCAGTCGACCTCGGCCAGCGCCTGCGCGAACTGCGCCTGGTACAGCCGCGCGTAGGCCCCGTCCGCCGCCAGCAGGTCGGTGTGCGTGCCCTGCTCGACGATCGAGCCGTTCTCCATCACCAGGATCGTGTCGGCGTCCCGGATGGTCGACAGCCGGTGCGCGATGACGAACGACGTACGCCCGTGCGCCAGCTTCGCCATCGCCTTCTGGATCAGCACCTCGGTGCGGGTGTCGACGGAGCTGGTGGCCTCGTCGAGCACCAGGATCGTCGGGTCGGACAGGAACGCCCGCGCGATCGTGATCAGCTGCTTCTCACCGGCGCTGACCCCGCTGCCCTCGTCGTCGATGACCGTGTCGTAGCCGTCGGGAAGGGTACGGACGAACCGGTCGGCGTGCGCGGCCCGCGCCGCCTCCTCGATCTCGCCGCGGGTGACCTCGCCCGACGCCCCGTACGCGATGTTCTCCGCGATGGTGCCGCCGAACAGCCAGGTGTCCTGGAGCACCATGCCGATGCCGGCGCGCAGTTCGTCGCGGGACATCCGCGCGATGTCGACGCCGTCGAGGGTGATGCGTCCGCCGGAGACGTCGTAGAACCGCATGAGCAGGTTCACCAGCGTCGTCTTGCCGGCGCCCGTCGGGCCCACGATGGCGACCGTGTGGCCGGGCTCCACCGTCAGGGACAGGTCCTCGATCAGCGGCTTCTCCGGGTCGTAGCGGAAGGACACGCCCTCCAGCGCCACCAGCCCGCGCAGTTCGGCCGGCCGCTCCGCCGCCACCGGGTCCGCCTCCTGCTCCTCCGCGTCCAGGAGTTCGAAGACCCGCTCGGCCGAGGCGACGCCGGACTGCACCAGGTTCGCCATCGACGCGAGCTGCGTCAGCGGCATCGAGAACTGGCGCGAGTACTGGATGAACGCCTGCACATCGCCGATGGACAGCGAACCCGACGCGACGCGCAACCCGCCGACCACCGCGACCAGCACGTAGTTGAGGTTCGAGATGAACATCATCAGCGGCTGCATGATCCCGCTGTTGAACTGCGCCCTGAACCCCGCCTCGTACAGCGCGTCGTTCTGCTCGGCGAACTGCCGTGCCGACTCCTCCTGGCGGCCGAACACCTTCACCAGCGTGTGGCCGGTGTACATCTCCTCGATGTGGGCGTTGAGCTTGCCGGTGGTGCGCCACTGCTGCACGAAGTGCGGCTGCGACCGCTTGCCCACGCGGGTGGCGACGACGAACGACAGCGGCACGGTCACCAGCGCGACCAGCGCCAGGATCCACGACACCCAGAACATCATCGCCAGCACGCCGATGACGGTCAGCAGCGAGTTGATCAGCTGGCCCATCGACTGCTGGAGCGTCTGCCCGATGTTGTCGATGTCGTTGGTGGCGCGGGACAGCACCTCGCCGCGCTGACGCTTGTCGAAGTAGGACAGCGGCAGCCGGGACAGCTTCGTCTGCACGTCCTCGCGCATCCGGAACATGGTGCGGTTGACGGACTTGTTGACCAGCCGTGTCGCCACCGCCATCAGCAGACCGGCGACCAGGAACACCCCGAGCGCGAAGAGCAGGACCTCGCCGACCGCGCCGAAGTCGATGCCCTTGCCGGGGGTGAAGTCGGTGCTCCTGAGCATGTCGGCGACGCTGCTCTCGCCGCGCTCCCGCATCGAGTCGAGGACCTGCTCCTTGCTCGCCCCGGCCGGCATCTGCCGTCCGACGATGCCCGCGAAGACCAGGTCGGTGGCCTTGCCGAGGATCTTCGGCCCGACGACGCTGAGGCCGACGCTCAGCGTCACACAGGCCAGCATCGTGTAGAGGGTGAACCGTTCCGGCTTGAACTGGGCGAGCAGCCGCCTGCCGGACACCTTGAAGTCCAGCGAGTGGCTGTCGGGACCGGTGCCGGCCATCATGCGTCCCATGGGCCCGGCCATCAGGCAGCCTCCGCTTCCGTGAGCTGGGAGAGCACGATCTCCCGGTAGGTCTCGTTGTCCGCCATGAGCTCGCGGTGCGTGCCCGTGCCGACGACCAGGCCCTCGTCGAGGACGATGATCCGGTCGGCGTCGCGGATGGTGGCCACCCGCTGGGCGACGATCACCACGGTCGCCTCGGCGGTCTCCCGCCCGAGCGCCGCCCGCAGCGCCGCGTCGGTGGCGTAGTCGAGCGCGGAGAACGAGTCGTCGAAGAGGTAGATCTCCGGCCGCTGCACGAGCGTCCGGGCGATCGCGAGCCGCTGGCGCTGGCCACCGGATACGTTCGTCCCGCCCTGCGCGATGGGGGAGTCGAGGCCGATCTCCAGCTTGCTCACGAAGTCCTTGGCCTGCGCCACCTCCAGCGCGTGCCACAGCTCCTCGTCGGTGGCGTCCGGATTGCCGTAGCGCAGGTTGGTGGCGACCGTGCCCGCGAACAGGTACGGCTTCTGCGGTACGAGTCCGACGGTCTTCGCCAGCAGCACCGGGTCGATCTCGGCGACGGACACCCCGTCGACGAGCACCTCGCCCTCGGTGGCGTCGAACAGCCGGGGCACCAGCCCGAGCAGGGTGGACTTGCCGCTGCCGGTCGAGCCGATCACGGCCGTCGTCTCGCCCGGCCGCGCCACGAGCTCGACGGCCTTCAGGACCGGCTCCTCGGCGCCGGGATAGCGGAATCCGGCTCCCCGGATCTCCAGATGCCCGTGCCGGCGCAGCTCGGTGACCGGAGCCACCGGCGGAACCACGGACGACGAGGTGTCCAGCACCTCCTGGATGCGCTCGGCGCACACCTCGGCGCGCGGCACCATCATGAACATGAAGGTGGCCATCATCACGGACATGACGATCTGCATGAGGTAGGCGAGGAACGCGGTCAGATCGCCGATCTGCATCCCGCCGCTGTCGATCCGGTGGGCGCCGAACCACACCACCGCGATCGACGACAGGTTCACCGTGGTCATGACCACCGGGAACATCAGCGCGAGCAGGTTGCCCGTCTTCAGCGAGATGTCGGTGAGATCGGTGTTGGCCTTGCGGAACCGCTGCTCCTCGTACCCGTCGCGGACGAAGGCGCGGATCACCCGGTTGCCGGTGATCTGCTCACGCAGCACCCGGTTCACGGTGTCCAGCCGCACCTGCATGGACCGGAACAGCGGCCGCAGCCGGCGCACGATCAGCGTCACGCAGATGCCGAGCACCGGCACCACGGCGACGAGCACCGCGGACAGCGGCACGTCCAGGCCGAGCGCCAGCACGACGCCGCCCACGCACATGATGGGGGCCGACACCATCAGCGTGAACGTCATCAGGGCCAGCATCTGGATCTGCTGGACGTCGTTGGTGGTCCGGGTGATCAGCGAGGGGGCGCCGAACTGGCCGAGCTCGCGGGCGGAGAAGGACTGCACCCGGTCGAAGACGGCCCCCCGCACATCGCGCCCGAGCGCGGAGGCGGTGCGGGCGCCGTAGTACACGGCGCCGATGTTGCACACCACCTGCGCCAGCGAGATGGCGATCATCACGCCGCCGAAGGACAGGATGTATCCGGTGTCTCCCTCGACGACGCCGTTGTCGATGATGTGCGCGTTCAGGGTGGGCAGGTAGAGGGTGGCGCAGGTCTGGAGGAACTGGAGCGCCACCAGCACGGCGATGGGTTTCTTGTAGGGCCTGAGATAGGTCCGCAGTAGTCGTATGAGCACGCTACGTCTCTCGGAGTCGGCGGGGAGGAGCAGAGGAGGGGCATCGGTTGCCCCTGGCCCCTATCGTTGAACACTCCACCCGCGTTACCTCAACTGATTAAGCTGAGAGCAGTGCTCTTACGGCCGTCCGGGTAAGCCGGATGCACGGCCGCACACCTGACGCGCCCCCCGCACCCGATACGCCCCTCGCACCCCGCGCGCCTCCGCCCGCGTCGCCCGCGTCGACCGCGGTGCCGGCGTCATCCGCGGAAGGCCCCCGGGTGCGTCTGCTCCCGCACCGACACGTACTGCTGCCGCACCGCCTGACCCACGGCGAGTTCCTCACCCGGGTCCAGGACCTGCGCGGCCGCCCCCTGCCAGGCCGGCGGGGTACGCGGGTCCAGGGTGCCCTGGGACGCTCCGAGCGCCCAGGCCGCCTGCCGGGCCGCCCCGATCGCCGCGTAGTCCGCCGGCTGCGGTACGACGACCTGCGCGCCGAACAGCGCGGGCGCCGCGGCCTGTACGGCGGGCAGTTCGGCGGCCGCCCCGAGCAGGAAGATGCGCCGCACCTCCACGCCCCGGCCGCGCAGCACGTCGAGCGCGTCCGCGAGGCCGCACAGCATGCCCTCGAAGGCGGCCCGCGCGAAGTGCTCGGGCTTCATCGACTCACGGCGCAGACCCGCCAGGGTCCCGGCCGTGTGCGGCAGGTTCGGCGTCCGCTCGCCCTCCAGATAGGGCAGCATGACCAGCCCGTGCGACCCCGGCGTCGACTTCATCGCCAGGTCCGACAGCGCCTCCAGATCGGGCGCCCCGATCAGCTCGGCGGCCCCGCGCAGGGTCCGTACGGCGTTCAGGGTGGTGACGACCGGCAGATGCATGCCCGTCGCGTCGGCCAGCGAGGTGATCATCCCGCTCTGGTCGACGAGTGCCTCGTGGTGCACGGCCATCACGGACCCGGAGGCGCCGAGCGAGACGACCGCGTCCCCGTGTCCGATTCCGAGCCCCAGCGCGGCGGCCATGGTCTCGCCGGTCCCGGCGGAGATCAGCAGCCCCTCGGGCGTCGTACCGGCCGCTTCGGACGGTCCGATCACCTCGGGGAGCATGGCCTGGTGCCCCAGCGCCAGCTCGACGAGATCCGGCCGGTAACCGCCGGTGGCGGCGGACCAGTACCCGGTCCCGGAGGCCCCGCCGCGGTCGGTGGTCCTGCGCACGGGCCGTCCGAGGAGCTGCCACACCAGCCAGTCGTGCGCCTGGAGCAGTACGGCGGTCCGGGCGGCGGCGTCCGGTTCGTTCTTCGCCAGCCAGCGCAGCTTGGTCACCGGCTGGGCGGCCTGCGGGACACAGCCCACCGCCTGCGCCCAGGCCTCGCGCCCGCCGACCGCGTCGATCAGATCGGCCGCCGCGACCTGCGCCCGCTTGTCCCCGCCGACCATCGCCGGCCGCACGGTGTTGCCCTGCGCGTCCAGCGGCACGACGGCGTTCTGCTGCGAGGAGACGCCGATGGCCTGCACGCCCTCGAGCAGCCCGCCGCCCGCGGCCTCGCCCAGGGACAGCAGCCAGGCCTGCGGATCGACATCGGAGGGCCGCCCTCCCGCACTCTCGGCGCCTTCCATCGGATGCGGCGCATACCCCTGCCGGAGCACGGCTCCGGTGTCCGCGTCGCAGACGACGATACGAGTGAAATCGGGTGAACTGTCCAACCCGGCGACTATCCCCATGGCGAAAATTCTGCCGCACGCGCCGCTCGGGTTGGGCCGCGGAGAGCGTGACGACGCCCCGCTCCTGTCGAGTACGGGACGTTCTCGCTGGTCGGACCCCCGAGGACGAGCCGCATATGTCACATCGCCGCGGCGCCGGGACGGGACCTTCCCGGCGCCGCGGTGACGTCGCTAGGTGTTACTGGTGCCCCAGTCATCCCCACCGGTGGTGCCGTTGCTGTTGCGGTCGCGCAGGGACCGCACCCGGCCCGCCACCGACTCCGGCATCCGGTCGCCGACCTTGTCGCTGACGGCGTGGTACGCCTTGCCCGCGTACTGACGGCCCTGCTGGGCGGCGGTCTCGGCGGTGTTGCGCACGGCGGGGTTCTGGGCGACCTGCCGCGCGGACTTCTTCAACTGCTCGTAACGCTCGCGCCCGGCACGCGTGCCCAGTACGTAACCCAGAGCCAGCCCGACGACGAACGTGAGCTTGTAGCGCATGGCGGCATCCTCTCCTTGCGTAGTCCCTGGCACACGACATGGGCGCCGGGGGGAACCGATTGGCGGAGCACCCCCCTGCTTGCGCTAATGTATGTGTCGCAGCGAGCGAGCGCCCCCTGGCGAATACCCAGGTGAGTACGTTCGATGCAAAACGAGGCATTCCCCTGTAGCTCAATTGGCAGAGCAGCCGGCTGTTAACCGGCAGGTTACTGGTTCGAGTCCAGTCGGGGGAGCTCGGTCCCCTGTAGCTCAATTGGCAGAGCAGCCGGCTGTTAACCGGCAGGTTACTGGTTCGAGTCCAGTCGGGGGAGCAACGTGATCGAGGACCCCATGGGGGTCCTTTTTCATGTCGGCGGGAACCGTGCAGGCCAGGGGCGTTGCCCTCGTGGTCGTGCAAGGTCGACCAGCCGAAGCGTGAGATCGTATGAGCGGCTATGCTGCGGCAGACGGCGCGCACACATGTACGCGACACGCCGCTATGGGGCGGTAGCTCAGCCGGTTAGAGCAGCGGACTCATAATCCGTCGGCCGTGGGTTCGAGTCCCACCCGCCCCACCTTTCACACGCGATGACCTGCGGAAACGTCTCAGCGGGAGCGGCGCGGATTTCCTGACTCCGGCCCGTGCCGTGTGGTGCGGCGGACGACGCGCACGGTGCCGACAACGCGCACGGTGCGCCACCAAGACAGGCGCACCCGGAGCGCGGTCACTCGGAGGCGGCGCGGACGAGGCCGTCGAGCCAGGCCTGGTGGCCGTTGAGCATCGGGTTCGGACGCTCCTTCGCCAGGGCCGCGGCCGGCCGACCGAGCTGGGTCTCCTGAGTAAGGATGCGGACCCGGCCGCCGGGCAGGTCCTCCACCAGCCAGGCGTGCAGCACGTCGAGCCGCTCCTCGGGCGTGCCGTCCTGCCTCGCGGTCCAGGACAGGCGGCCGGGCGTGCCCTCGGCCGGGGCCCGGAACTCGACCACGTGGGCGGCCAGGGGCGGGAAGCCGAAGGTGCCGAAGCTGAAGGCGAGGTCGTCCTCGAGGCGCGGGCCGCCGCCCCGCGGGAAGGAGATGTCGGCCACGTTGTCGTAGTAGCCCTCCCACTCGGACGTGTCGGTCAGGTAGTGCCACACCCGGGCGGCCGTGAGGCCCTGGACGATCACCTCGTTGGAGACGAAGTTGTCGCCGGTGCCGGGCAGGTACTTCTCGGGCCAGTCGATCGCGTTCTGCGTGGTCATGGGGGTGCCTTTTCGTAGTGCTCGGGTACGGGATCGGCGGCGGGTCGTTCGAACCGCCGGCGGAGGCCGGGTTCCGGCCGGTGGCGGCCCGGCCGACCTCGATGTGCGGCGCCGTTCGGCGGGCCCGCCGACCGTCACGACGCTAGACCCGTCGGACATCGGACTACCAATAGAGGAGCCGATCCTTGATATCGGAACTCCGATGTGAGGGGTGGATACGATGGAGGTCATGAAGACCCGGACGCCCGACCTTCCCGACGCCGCGGCAGGCACCGGCAGCCGGTTCCCGGCGCACGCCGACCTGAACCTGCTGCGGACCTTCCTGGCCGTCTACCGGGCCGGCACCTTCACCGCCGCCGCTCCCACGCTCGGCCTGTCCCAGCCCACCGTGACCGCGCAGATCCGCACCCTGGAGCAGCAGACCGGCCGCGAGCTGTTCACGCGGCTGCCGCGCGGCGTGGAACCCACCCCGTACGCCCGGGAGCTCGCCGGCCGGATCGCCGCGCCGCTCGACGCCCTCGCCACCCTGGAGGACAGCGGCGCGTCGGCCGCACCCGTCCACCTGGCCGGACCCTCCGAGCTGCTGTGCGTCCGGGTCCTCCCCGCGCTGGTCCCCCTCGTCGCCGAGGGCGTCGAACTGCGTGTCACACAGGGGCTCCCGGAGCCGCTGCTGGAGGAGATGCGGGCGGGCCGACACGACCTGGTCATCGCCACGCGCCGCCCCCGCGGCCGCGGTCTGGAATCCCTACCGCTCGCCGACGAGGAGTACCTGCTGGTCGCCGCACCCGCCTGGGCCGAGCGCCTCGCCGCCCCGTCCCGTGGCGAGGACGGGCTGTGCGCCGCCCTGCGCGAGGTCCCCCTGGTCACCTATGCCGAGGACCTGCCCATCGTGCGCCGCTACTGGCGGAACATCTTCGGCAGACAGCTCGCCCACCGGGCCGCGGTCACCGTGCCCAACCTGTACGCCGTGCTGTCGGCGGTCAACGCCGGAGCCGGCTGGAGCGTCCTGCCCCGCTCGCTCTGCCAGGAGTACCTCGACTCCGGCCGCCTCACCCTCCTCCACGACCCGGAGGAACCCCCGCTGAACACCCTCTTCCTCGTCCAGCGCCCCGGCACCGAGACCAACCCCGACGTACTCCGCGTCCGCGACCGCCTCCGGACCGCCGCCCGCGACTGGTGAACGGGACGGCGGGGTCGCTCCCCGTCAGGCCGGTTTCACCGTCTTCATCGTGAAGCGCGAGGTGACGTTCTTGAGCCGGGGGAGGGTCATGACGTGCAGGCTGAGGAAGGTCTCGTAGGCGGGCAGGTCGGCGACGGCGACGCGTACGAAGTAGTCCGGGCTGCCGAAGAGCCTTCTCAGCTCGATCACCTCCTCCGCCCGGGCCAGTGTCTCCTCGACCTGCTCCACCGTGGACGCGTCGTGGGCCCCGAGGCTGAGGTCGACGAGCACCTCGAAGGAGCGGCCCACGGCCGCGGGGTCGACGACGGCCCGGTAGCCGCGGATGACACCCTCGGACTCCAGACGCCGCACGCGCCGCAGACACGGCCCGGCGGTGAGTCCCACCCGCTGCGCCAGCTCGACTTCGGTCAGCCGGCCGTCCCGCTCCAGCTCGGCGATGATGGCCAGATCGATCGGATCCATGGCAGAAGACTGCACGCCGGGCCGTCGGGTGAGCGGTCTTCGCCACCACGTGTCGTGGAGCCTGGCCTGTGCGCGACTCGCCACGGCCGACGCCATCGCCGTACGGCAGCCGCCGGGCGGCCCGGATGTCCCGCGCCCTCGATCCGACCGTCCAGCCGCACCAATGGCCCGAGGACCACCGGACCGGCCTGGACACCACGGCCACCTGCGGGCCGCCGTCCAGGCCCGGTCGGCACCGCGGCTCAGACGGCCGGGCGCGGTTCCCGCATCCGGTGCGCGAGGCGGCCGAGCAGTACGGCGTTGAACAGCCCGGCCAGGGACGTACCGGCGGCGAAGACCAGCGGGCTCAGCCAGGTGAGCGAGGAGTACTCCGCGGGCGCCGACAGCAGGACGGCGAGCATGCTGACCGGCGCCGTGGCCATGAGCGGCCAGATCCCGGCGAACCCCGGGTCCGGCAGCACGTACGAGGCGACGAGGAAGAACCCGACGGCGGCCGCCACCACGAGGAGGTACCCGCGAGCGAGCCAGTTGTCCACCGCGGGCGCCAGCAGCGCCCGGACCCGCCCCGGCCGGGGGCCGGCGGCGTCCGCGACACGGGGGAGGGCGGCGGGGCGGCCGGAGGGCGCGCCGGCCGCGGACCTCGCGACGAGGGCGCCGACCACGGCCGCGTTGACGAGGGCGCAGAGCAGGAGCCAGCCGGCCCAGAAGCCGACGGCCGCCGTTTCGACCGCCGCGCCGCCCTCGGTGCCGAGACCGAAGGGGAGGACCACCCCGAGGAAGGAGAGGGGTGCGGTGAGCAGCAGGGGTGCCGCCGCGAAGCCGCTCTCCGGGAACAGGAACATGACCGCGACGGAGGCGGTGACCACGGCCAGGTAGCCCCGGGCCGCCCGGCTGTCCGTGGCGAGCGCGAGGAGGCGGCGCGGGCGGGGGAGGCCGTGCGAGCGCGGGGCGTCGGTCATCGTGGATCCTTCGGGTCGGTCCGGTCGGTCCGGATCGTTCAGGGCCGGTCCCGGTAGGTCCGGGTCGGTGGTCTCCACGATGGATCAGGGCGGGCGTTCGGGGTTGAGTACGGATACTCAACCGCGCCTGGGGGTTTCGGGCGCCGCGGGTGCGGTCGGGCGCCGACGGTCCGCGGCGGTCGGCGGGGCCCGGCGGAGCCGGAGGGCGCTGTCGGTGCGAGGCGCTAGGGTCCCCTTGATCGCGTCACCGCCCTTTGGTGGCAGCAGTGTTGACTGTCCGTCAGGAGCTGAACGTCATGAGCATCAAGGCCACCTTCGCCGACTTCTCGGCAGACCCGGTGCGGTTGTCCAACGCCGTCGTCGAGCACGACCGGGCCGGATTCGGCGGATCCCACCTGGCGTTGCACGCGGGCGGGACGGTGCTGCTGGACTTCGAGGTGGCGGACCCGGAGGACATCCCCGAGGCGACCCTCACCGTCACGGCCCTCGTCTCCAGGCTCGGCTCCGCCCGGGGCCACGCCCCGATCGACGTACTGCTCCAGGGCGATCCGCTGGCCGAGGACCTCACCGTGCCCGGCGGCGGAGACCTTCCGCAGGACTGCGTGTTCTCGGTGCCCGCCCACATGCTGAAGCCGGGGACCAACACCCTGGAGATACGCGTCTCGGCCGAGGCGCGCAGCATGCTCTGGCTCTACCGGATCACCCTGGACTCGGTCGACGCGCGGGGCGCCTCGGAGCGCGCGCTCGCGGCGCTTGCCGCCCGCAACTCGGTCTTCGCCTACCGGACGGAGATCCGCGACGCCCACGCCTCCTCGTCGACGCCCTGGCAGGAGGCCCCGCGGCTGGTGTTCCACCTCGACCGGGACGAGCACTCGCTGCCCGCGCAGCTCGGCTGGCGCGGCGCGGACGGGGCCGAATCGGCCATCAGCTTCCAGTCGAACATGTCCGACTTCCACGGCTGCCACCGCGCCGCCGACGCCACGGCCCACGAGTACCGCGGCCGCCTCACCGGCGGCTGGGTCTTTCCCGAGGGCATCGAGGAGACCTCGGCGGCCGGGCTGCACCGCTTCCGTACGGAGGAGGGTTACGGCGGCGGCTGGCACAGCTCCCCTGAACTGCGGTTGCTGGTGGACGACGGCGGGGCCGCCGTGGAGCGGGTGACCTGGCGGGACCAGCGGGGCAACTCCGGCGTGGCCGCGCTCCACGGCGTGCCGGGAGAAGGCGGGGCGGCCGACGCCGAGGTGATCGACGTCGAGGCCAGCGACGAGTTCGAGGAGGCCGGCGAGACGGCGGACAACCTGCTGAACGGCTCCCGGACCAAGTGGCTGGGATGGGACGACACCGCCGTCCTCCGCTTCACCCTCGCCCGCTCCGCCGTCGTCACCTCGTACGTCCTGACGTCGGCGAACGACGCCCCCGACCGCGACCCGCGCGACTGGACCCTGCACGGCTCCGCCGACGGCCGCACCTGGACGCCGCTGGACTCCCGGACCGGGGAGTCCTTCGACAGCCGCTTCGAGGCCAGGGAGTTCGCCCTGCGCGCACCCACCACGGCGTACCGCCACTACCGGCTCGAGATCACCCGCAACTCCGGCGCGCAGGAGACCCAGCTCGCCCGGGTCCGCTTCGTCGAGGGCTCCGCCGGCCGGGCGTTCACCGGTTACTACCAGCGCTACGACGAGGGCCCGATCGGCTACCGCGGTACGCCGGTCCCGGCGCCCGCACCCGCGACCGAGTCGCTCGCCGTCCCGGCGCCCCGGCTGGCCGCGGACCTGGAGGCGGCCGTGCGGTCCCTGACCGACACCGCGCAGACCCTGGCCGAGCTGGCGAGCCGCCTCCGCGACGGCTGAGCGGCCCGCGCCCGACCGGGCCCCGCGGCAGGTCGCCGTGCGGCTCCGGGAGCTCGGCGACACCCGGCCCGGTCAGCGCAGGGCGGGGCCGCCCGGGCGCCCGTTCAGCGGCGCACCGCCGTCAGTACGGCCTCGAGCTGGCGCAGCGGCTCGGGGCCGACGATGCGCAGGACGACGGTGTCGGCGCCGGCGTCCTTCAGGGCGTGCAGGGCGCCGACGGCCTGAGCGGGGGTGCCGGAGACGGTGAACACCTCCTCCTGCGGGCGGCCCAGCCAGGCGCCTTGGCCCTCGATGTGCGGGTGCAGGAGCCGGGCGACCCGCTCGGGGTCGTCCCCCACGCAGGCGAAGGACAACACGGTCAGGGTGTGGTCGGGCCCGGCTCCGCCCTTGGCGGTGAGCGCCCGGGTGGTCTCCAGGTCCCGCGGGCCGTGTCCCTCGGCGATCAGGGTGCCGTCGGCGACCCGGCCGGACAGTTCGAGGGAGCGCGGACGCACCACGCCCGCCACCACGGGCGGTACCTGGTCCGGCGGATGCACCAGCTTCACTCCGTCCAGGCGCACTTCGCGGCCCGCCAGTTCGACCCGCTCGCCGCGCAGCAGCGCGCGCACGGAGGTGATCGTCTCCTCCAGCAGGGCCAGCGGCGACCGGGGAGCGACGCCGACCGACTCCATCCACTCGCGCACGCCGTGCCCGATCCCGGCCACCAGCCGCCCGGGGAACACCCGGGCCAGCGTGGCCAGTTCCATCGCCAGCAACGCCGGACTGCGCAACGGCGCCGGGGCGATCCCGATGCCCACCCGCAGCCGTTCGGTCGCCCCCAGCGCGACGGCCGCCGCCGTCACCCCGCCGTTCCAGCCGAGATCCTCGACCACCCACAGGTCGTCCACGCCGAGCGCCTCGGCCCGCCGCGCGAACCCGGGCAGTTCCTCGGGCGCCCAGTCACGGTCGTACATGACACCGACCCGTACGTTCGTCACGTTCGTCATGCTCCGGAACCTAGGGTGTCGACGGCTGTGGATCAACGGTGTGTCCGGGCCGGACGGCCGCCCCGGGGAGATCGGCCCGGCGCTCCCGTCCGGGGCATTGTCAGTGGTGGCAGGCAGGATGTGAGGCATGACAACACCCGGTGCAGTGATTGTGGACGCCGTCGCCTACGCGCAGGCGATCGAGGACGCGGTGAAGGCGTCGGCCGCCTACTACGCGGGTGGCACCTCGGTGCTCGACGACGACGCCTACGACCGGCTGGTGCGCGCCATCGCGGCGTGGGAGGACGAGCACCCCGAGCAGGTGCTGCCCGACTCGCCGACCGGCAAGGTGGCCGGCGGCGCGGTCGAGGGCGATGTCCCGCACACGAGACCGATGCTCAGCCTGGACAACGTGTTCTCCGCCGAGGAGTTCACCGCGTGGACGGCCTCGCTCACCCGGCGCGTCGGCCACGACGTCACCGCGTACAGCGTCGAGCCGAAACTGGACGGTCTGGCGATCGCGGCCCGCTACACCCGCGGCCGCCTGACCCGGCTGATCACCCGGGGCGACGGGACGGCCGGGGAGGACGTCTCGCACGCGATCGGCACCGTGGAGGGCCTGCCGGAGGAACTGTCGGAGCCGGTCACCGTCGAGGTGCGCGGCGAAGTCCTCATGACGACGGCCCAGTTCGAGCACGCCAACGAGGTGCGCACCGCGCACGGCGGCGCGCCGTTCGCCAACCCGCGCAACGCGGCGGCGGGCACCCTGCGCGCCAGGGAACGCGCGTACACCGTGCCGATGACCTTCTTCGGCTACGGCCTGCTGCCCGTGGACGACACCGAACCGGCGCTGGCCGAGCTGCTGGAGGAGAGCGCGCACAGCGACCTCATGACCCGGACCGGCGGCTACGGCGTGAACACCACCGCGACGACGGCCGTGCCCGGCGTCACCGCGAGCACCGCCGAGGAGGTCCTGGCCCGGGTGGCCGAGATCGCCGGGCTGCGCGCCTCGCTGCCGTTCGGGATCGACGGGATCGTCGTCAAGGCCGACCTCGCAGCCGACCAGCGGGCCGCCGGTTCGGGTTCCCGCGCCCCGCGCTGGGCCACCGCCTACAAACTCCCCGCCGTGGAGAAGATCACCCGGCTGCTGGCGGTGGAGTGGAACGTGGGCCGCACCGGCATCATCGCCCCGCGCGCGGTCCTCGAACCGGTGCGGATCGACGGCTCCACCATCACCTACGCCACCCTCCACAACGCGGCCGACATCACCCGCCGCGACCTGCGCCTCGGCGACCACGTCATGGTCCACCGGGCCGGAGACGTCATCCCCCGCATCGAGGCGCCCGTCGCCCACCTGCGCACCGGCGACGAACAGCCCATCGTCTTCCCCGAGGCGTGCCCGCGCTGCGGATCGGGCATCGACACCGGCGAGCAGCGCTGGCGCTGCGTCAACGGCCGCGACTGCCACCTCGTCGCCTCCCTCTCCTACGCCGCCGGACGCGACCAGCTCGACATCGAGGGCCTCGGCCACACCCGGGTCGTCCAACTCGTCGAGGCCGGACTGGTCACCGATCTCGCGGGGCTGTTCGCCCTCACCCGCGAGCAGCTCCTCGGTCTGGAGCGGATGGGGGAGACCAGCACCGACAACCTCCTCGCCGCGCTCGCCGCGGCCAAGAAGCAGCCGCTGTCCCGGGTCCTGTGCGCTCTCGGCGTCCGCGGCACCGGCCGCTCCATGTCCCGCCGTATCGCACGCCACTTCGCCACCATGGGCCTGCTGCGCGCCGCCGACGCCGAGGCGATCCAGCAGGTCGAGGGCATCGGCACCGAGAAGGCCCCGTCCATCGTCGCCGAACTCGCCGCACTCGCCCCGCTCATCGACAGACTCGTCGCCGCCGGGGTGAACATGACCGAGCCCGGCGCCACCCCGCCCGCACCGGCGACCGCCGACGGGACCGACGGGACCGACGGGACCGACGGGATCGTCGGCGAGGGCGAGGGCGCGCCGGCCATCGCCGACGCCGGGCCGCTCGCCGGGATGACCGTGGTCGTCACCGGCGCGATGACCGGAGCGCTGGAGAAGCTCAGCCGCAACCAGATGAACGAACTCATCGAGCGTGCCGGGGGCCGCTCCTCCTCCAGCGTGTCCAAGAAGACCAGCCTGGTCGTCGCCGGTGAGGGCGCCGGATCCAAGCGGACCAAGGCGGAGACCCTAGGCGTCCGGCTCGCCGCGCCCGACGAGTTCGCCGCCCTCGTCGCCGACTACGTCGACGCCGGTCCCGGCGGAGTGCCGTCGGCCTCCTGACCGGGCGAGCCGTCACCGGGGCGGCCGTCAGGTCGGCCGCCCCGGTGACGGCGTTCGGTGGCGCCCGGCGCGCTCACCCTCGGGGGGTACGGACCGGGCGCGGTGGGGGACGCCCGCGCGCCCGGGGCTCTCAGGTACCCGCACGCGTCAGGCGTCCGGAGGCCGTAGCCGGAGAACCAGCTCGATCCGGTCGGAGAATCAGCCGTGTTCAGCCGGAGATCCCGCCCGGCACTCGGCGCCGCACTCAGCCCGCGACGGGCTTGCCGCGGCCCCACGCCCAGGCGAGGCGGTCGGCGCCGGACTGATTGGTGGTGGCCAGCCAGGGGCGGGCCGTGGTCCCGGTCAGGGTCTGCACCGAGTAGGTGTCGTCGGTGCGCAGACCCGGCCAGTACACGGAGCCCATCTTCAGCTCGCGGAAGGTGTCGGTGACGGCCTGGACGTAGTTGACGAAGTTGTTGTCCGGCGTCTTCACGTCGTAGTTCAGGCCGGTCGTCATGGGAGCGCCGAACTCGTCCGCGACGGTCCGGTTCGCGCAGTCGCCGATGCGCACCTTCAGGTCGGCCACCCACTGGTCGTAGGTGGCGTAGTCCTTCCAGAACCCGTAGTGGTGCAGGGAGAGATACGTGCCCTTCAGCCGCGGGTCGGCGCAGACCGTGGTGACGTGGTCGTTGTAGCCGGCGCCGCTGACGAACACCCGGTCGCGCGGAACCTTCGCGTACGTCGACAGCCACTTGGCCGCGATGTCGGCCCATTCGGTGTCGGTGTAGCCGTGCGGCTCGTTCATCGGCTCGAAGTAGACATGCCGGTCGTTCTTGTACGCCTTGACGACGGTGTCCCACATCGGCCAGTACGCGGCCGTGTCGTCGATGAAGCCGTCCTTCCGCGCGCCCGTGCCCTCCCAGTAGGAGACGATGACCTTGAAGCCCTGGTCCGAGGCCGCGTCGATGACCCCGCGGTAGGACTTCCAGTAGGCGCCGTCGACCGTGTACGGGTTGATGGGCAGCCGCACGGTGTTGGCGCCGAGGTTCGCCCGGAACGCCGCGATGATCCGGGTCGCCTTCGCGTAGGTCTGCCGGTAGGTGTCCGTGGTCGACAGACCGGACAGCTGGAGGAGGTCGTCGGCGAAGTTGTCGCGCGGGTCGGCCCAGTTCACGCCCTTGAACTGGGTCGTGTCGGTGGCCGGTGCGGTGTGGGAGGAGGAGGCGGCGGCCGGGCTGCCGGCCAGGGTCGTGCCGGTGACGGCGGCGACGGCGACCGCGACGAGAGCGGCGCGCAGGCGGGGGGTGCGGGAGTCGCTGGTGGGGGTGTTGCGCATGACGTGCCCTTTCAGGAGAGGCGGCTCGGCGCTGGGGGACGCGCGGGCTGGGCGGCGGCCGCCACGCGATGTTTGCGTAAACATCAACGTCCCGGGCTGGCTGATGTTTACGTAAACATGGCGGCGCCGGAATCGTGGCACCCGGCGATGTGATCGTCAAGGTTTCGGGCGAGTAACGTCCGTTGCCCCGGGGGCGGGTGAGGCGGGGTGGGGCCTGCGGGGGCCGGAGGTTAGGCCGCCGGGGGCCGGCCGTCAGGCCGCCGGTGGGGTGAGAGGCCCGGCCGTCCGGTCCCGCGGCTCACCCCGGAAAACCGCGCACGCGGTGCGGCCCCGGGTTTCGCCGGGCCGCTTCCCGGGACCGCGCGAAACGCGCCATGAATTCCCGCGTCGTTACGGCGTGGCGACGGTCGCGAACAGGTGATTTCCGGTGGGCCCTCAGGAAAGAAAGCCGTTGTGGCCGACGTGGCGGAAAAAGGGCGCCCGGGCGGTTCCGTTTGTGAAGTCCGTTGAATTCTGTTGGCTTCGGTGCACGCTTCATGCAAGCATTCTGGAAGATCAATTGCTCGCATCGAGAAAGGAATCGGCTGTGCCTTTCAAGCCGTCCCGTCCGGCCGTCGTCGCGGCGTCCACGCTGTCCGTCCTGCTGCTGACGACGGTCGGTGTGCATGCCGAAGAGCCAGCTCAGGCAGGTGCGGCGCCCGACATCTCCGTCACCGGAGTGATGCGGCACCTGGACGCGCTCCAGCGGATCTCCGACGCGAACAACGGAAACCGGGCCCATGGTACGGCCGGTTATCAGGCCTCCGTGGATTATGTGAAGAAAAAGCTGGACGCCGCTGGATTCACCACCTCGCTCCAGGAATTCGAGTTCGGTGGGAAGAAGAGCTGGAATCTGATCGCCGACTGGCCCCGGGGCGGGCAGAGCGGAAAAGTCCTCATGGTCGGGGCGCACCTCGACTCGGTCGACACGAGCCCCGGAATCAATGACAACGGCTCCAGCGTCGCCGCGATCCTGGAGACCGCGCTGACGGTCTCCGCGAGGAACGTCAACCCTTCCCAGCACCTCCGTTTCGGCTTCTGGGGAACGGAGGAGGAGACGTACATCGGGTCCACCCACTACGTGAACACCCTGCCGGCGGCCGAACTGTCTAAGATCACCGCCTATCTGAACTTCGACATGATCGGTTCACCGAACCCCGGGTACTTCGTCTACGACCAGAGCCCCGAGGTCGCCCGGCACTTCGACCGGTACTTCAGCGCCAAGGGCATCCCCACCGAGCCCGCGACCGCCCTGAACGGCCGCAGCGACCACGAGCCGTTCCTGGCCAAGGGGGTCGCGGTGGGCGGGATCTTCACCGGATCCGCCGAGATCAAGACCCCGGAGCAGGCCGCGAAGTGGGGCGGGACCGCCGGTGAGGCCATGGACAAGTGCTACCACCAGGCCTGTGACACCCCCGCCAACATCGACCGGCGGGCCCTGGACGTCAACAGCGACGCCGTCGCCGCGATGGTGTGGAAGCTGGGCGTGCGCGGCTAGGAGCCGTGCGGCCCCGAGGGGGGGCGGGTCACCCGGCGGTCGCCGGGTGGCCCGCCCCCCTCGGCGTTCACCCCCGTCGGCGGTCCCGGGCGCGGGCGGCCAGCCGGGCCAGCCGGTCCCGGTCGACCTTGCCCGTGGGGCCGACCGGCAGGGCCGGCAGCACCAGCACATGCTCCGGGAGCATGTAACTGGGCAGGCTCCCCGCCAGGTGGCGGCGGACGAACCCGCCGCCCCGCGTCGGCTCCGAACCGCCCACGGCCACGGCCGCCACGATCTGCGGGCCGTCGTCGCCGCGCAGCGTGGTGACCGCGCAGTCCACCACCCCCGGCACCCGGCGCAGGGCGGCCAGCACCTCGCCCAGCTCGATCCGGTAGCCGCGGACCTTGACCTGGTCGTCGCGGCGGCCCCGGAACTCCAGGTTGCCGTCGGCCATCCAGCGGGCCCGGTCGCCCGTCGCGTACATCGACTCGTCCGCCGGGCCGCCCACCGTGTCGGCCGTGAACTTCGCGGCCGTCAGCTCCGGGTCGCCGACATACCCGTCGGCCACCACCACGCCGGCGATGTGCAGATCGCCCTCGACGCCGATCGGGCACGGTTTGCGGTCGCCGTCCAGGACGTAGTAGCGGGCGTTCTGGATCGGCTTGCCGTACGGCACGCTCGTCCAGGCCGGGTCGATCTCACCGACGTCGAAGTGGTTGGACCAGATCGTCGCCTCGGTCGCGCCGCCCAGCGCCACGACGTGGGCCCGCGGGAAGCGGGCCCGGACCCGGCCGGGCAGGGTCAGCGGCACCCAGTCGCCGCTGAGGAAGACCAGACGCAGGCTCGGCACCGGCCCGTCGGCCCCGGCCCACCCGTCGGCCCCGCCCGTATCGCCCGTCCCACCTGTACCGCCTGTCTCGCCTGCCCTGTCCGTCCTGCCGATCCCGCTGGTCGCGCCTGTCGCGCCTGTCGCGTCTGTCGCGTCCCTGTCGTCCCTGTGGTCCCTGCCGTCCGTCCCGTCCGGGGCGTCGGCGAAGGACATCACGATGCTGAGCGCGGCCGGAGCCGAGTCCCAGAAGGTGATCGGCTCGCGCAGCATGATGTCCAGCAGCCGCTCGCCGTCGGACAGTTCGGCGGCCGGGACGACGCGCAGACTCGCGCCCGCCGCGAGCACGCCGAGCAGGTCGTACACGGACAGGTCGAAGGTGAGCGCGGTGACCCACAGCAGACAGTCGTCCGGACCCACCGCGTACGTCTCGTTCACCCACTGGATGACGTTGACCGCACTGCGGTGGCGCACCGACACGCCCTTGGGCACACCGGTGGAGCCCGAGGTGAAGATGACGTACGCGGTGTCGTCGGCGCCGGGGCCGGCCGGCAGCGGCAGGGCGCGGGCCGCCTCGACCTCGCTCCAGGTGCTGATCACCGGCGTGTGCGCGACGGCCGTGTCGCGCGGCGCCGGGCGCAGGACGACGTCGTACCGGTCCCGCAGGACCGGCGGCCAGCCGTCCCCGCCGCGCCGGTGGATCTCCGCCCGTACCGGCAGGCCGAGTTGGGCGGCCAGACGCCCGAACCACTCGGCGGGCACCCGCAGATGACCGGAGTCCGGGCCCCCGTCCGGCTCCGCGAGATCCGCGAGGACCACCGCCCCGCCCGGCGCCAGGGCGCCCACGGCGTCCCGCAGCACGGACCGCAGGTACTCGAACCCGGGGAAGAACTGGGCGACGCTCGCGAGGAGGACGACGTCCGCGCCCGCCGGGGCCACCACCCGGCCGAGGTCGGCGGCCGCGGCTCGCACGAACCGTGCCCCCTCACCGGCCTCCCGCTCCGCCCGCTCCAGCGCGACGGCCGACACGTCGACGCCCGTGTAGCCGGCCACCCGGCCGCGCAGCGCCCCCGCGATCAGACCGGCGCCGCAGCCCACCTCGACGACCCGCGGCCGCGGTACCGCCGGAGCCGCCGACAGCACCAGGTCGCGCACGTGCGAGACATAGGTGTCGATCTGCGCGGCGGAGATCTCGTCGCCGGGGTTCTGGTTGAAGCCCGACGCCCGGGCCAGGTCCTCGTCCTCGGCGACGGAGTCCCAGAGCAGGCCCACCGCCTCCGCGTCCAGCGGGTCCGGGGCCGCGGCCCGCAGATCCGTGCAGACCAGCCGTACACCGGTGCCCGCGAGCTGCCCGGCCTCCTCCGCGCGGCGCGCCAGCGCGTGCCCGGTGATGATCCAGCCGATCCCCGACTGGCGGACGGGCGCCGCGATCCGGGTGGCCGGCCAGCGCGCGTCCAGCGGCACATAGGCGGCGCCGGTGCGCAGCACACCGACGACCGCCAGCACGCTGTCCCACGAGTTCTCGTGCAGGACACCGACGAACGCGCCCCGGCCCACCCCGTGACCGGCGAGGAAACGGGCGAGCAGACCCGAGTCCGCCCACAGCTCGCCGTACGTCCTGATCTCCCCCTCGCCGAGGCGGACGGCGGGAGCGTCGGGGGACTCCCGCACGCGCCGCTCGATCAGGTCGATCATGCTCACCTGGTCCTCGAACGGCCGTGCCGTGTCGTTCCACTCGGCCGGCGGCGGCTCCCAGGACTCCGTGAGCCGCCGCGCCGGTCGCCGTGCCGGATCCTGTGCCGGTTGCCGCGTCGGTCGCTCTGCCGGCTGTCGCGTCATCTGCTCTGCCCCTCCTTCAGCGGTTCACGGATGCGTGGGCAGGGGTCAGATCACCCGGCCGTACTTGGGGTTGTCGCGGTGGATGACCCGCTCCCGGATGCGCAGTTCACCCTCCTCGCGGACCATCTGGTCCTCGACGCTGGAGGAGGAGAAGAAGTGGACCTCGTCCTGCGTGTTCGTCTGGGTCACCAGCGAGTAGTAGGTGACCCGCAGGCCGTCGCCCTCGGTCGGCTCGATCAGGAAGTGGTCGAACCAGTGCCGGGTGACGAGCCCCTCGTACATCGGGAGCATGCTCTTCATCTTGGTACGCATCGCCTCGCGGCCCTCCACCTTCTCGCCGCGGTGGGGGTGGGCGACCGAGCCGTCCTCGGTGAAGGTGGCGGTGAAACGCTCGATGTCCAGGTCGTCCAGGACGCGCATCTGGCGGGCGTAGAAGTTCTTGACCTCGATGTAGAGGTCGGCGGTGACGGACATGCGTGCTCCTCGGTAGGGCGTCGTAAGAACGGTGCGGACGATAAGAACTGACGGATGCTCAGTGGGCGGGGGCTTCCTCGAGGACGAGGAAGGCGTTGGTGCCGCCCACGCCGGCCGACATCAGGCCGGCCGTGCGGGGGCGGCCGTTCGTGGGCCAGGGACGGCCCTCGGGGAGGATGCCGAAGCGTTCGCCGCGCCCGGTGAACTCCTCGATGGGGTCCTCGGTGTTCGGGGTCGCGGGCAGGAAGCCGCGGTCGATCGCGAGGCACGTCTTGATCAGGGCCGCCATGCCGGCGGCGGTGTCGCAGTGGCCGACGGAGGCCTTCACCGAGCCGACCGCCACCGGAGGCCCGTCGGTGCCGAGGGCCTCGATCAGCGCGGTCGCCTCGATCTGGTCGTTCAGCGGGATGCCGACGCCGTGCGTCTCGACGTAGTCGACGTCGGCCCCGGTCAGCCCGGCCGCCTCCAGCGCCCGGCGCACCGCGCGGACCTTGCCGTCGACGCCGGGGATCACGAAACCGGGCTTGGCCCGCCCGTCGTTGGTGACGGCGCCGCCCCGGATGACGGCGTAGACCGGATCGCCGTCGCGCAGGGCGTCGTCCAGTCTGCGCAGCAGGACGGCCCCGGAGCCGTCGCCGGGCACCACCCCGTTGTGACGGCGGTCGAAGGGGCGAACGAGGCCCTCGGTGGAGTAGATGCTGCGCGGGGTCCGCAGATAGGAGCCGTCCGCGTCCTCCTGGACGGCCACCGCCCCGGCCAGCGCGTAGTCGCAGGCGTGCGCCCGCAGGCTCCGGCAGGCGAGCTGCACGGCCACCGTGGAGGTGGCGCACGCCGAGTCCAGCATCAGCGACTCGCCCCACAGGTCCTGGAGATAGGAGAAGTACGGCCCGGCGAACGTCGGGTCGATCTGCACGACGTCGTCGAAGGCGGCCCGCGGCACGTGCTTGGTGCGGGCGCAGCCGGCGTAGACGGCGGTCCGGTCGGCGATCGCCGACAGCCTGACCCCCGCGTCCTCCGCCGCCTGCCACAGCGACTCCTGGAGGATGCCGTGCTGCGGGTCCAGGCCCTCGACGCCGACGAGCGTGTGGTCGTAGGTGTCCCGGTGCGGGGCGATCCCCCACGAGTGGACCCGCAGCCGGTCCTCGCCCAGGTCCTCCACGACCGGGACCGGCTCGCGCCGGAAGCAGTCCCGGCCCGCCACGAGGTTGTTCCAGAACGCCCCGACATCGGGCGCCTCGGCGAAGCGGCCGCCGACGCCGATGACGGCGACCGGGGCCGAGTGCTCGGCGAGTTCCGACATGCCTGTCCTCCGTCAGCCGAAAGTGAGCGCGATCTTGACGACGTCGTCCTGCCGGTGGTGCGCGAGGTCGAAGGCGTCCGCGATGTTCTTGATGTCGAAGGTGTGGGTGATGTGGTCGTCGACCTTGATCGAGCCGTCCCCGATCAGTTCCAGGGCGGTCCGGAAGGACGGGAGCCCGGGTTCCAGCTGGGCGCCGCCGACCGCGGTGATCAACTGCGCCTGGCGGACGAAGAGATGGGCGTACGGGATGCGCATGTCGTAGTCCTCGGGCATGCCGAAGAGGCCCAGCCGGCCGTGCTGGCCGACCATCCGCATCGCGTGCTCGCGCGCCCCGTCGGTACCGGCCGCCTCGACGACCAGGTCGGCGCCCTTGCCGCCGGTCGCCTCCATGACGACCTCCTCGGCGCTCTGCCCGGGCACGTGCACGGTGGCGTCCGCGCCCAGCGAACGGGCCACCGCCAGCCGCCCCGGCTCCAGGTCGACCGCGACGACCTTCTCGAACCCGCGGTGCTTGAGCAGCTGCTGGAACAGCAGTCCCGCCGACCCGACGCCGACCACGGCGGCCGTCGACCCCTGTGGCACCCGCTCCGGCCAGAACCGGTTCAGCGCGAAGACGACGGTCCCGAGCTGCTGCGCCATCAGCTGGACGGTCGGCGACCCGGTGGCCTTCACCGGCAGCAGGAACCGGTCGGCGATCGTCTGGTAGCGGGCGAACGACGCCATGTAGGCGTGGTTGGGCACGGTGAGCACCAGGTCGCCGGGCGAGAAACGGGCCGACCGGCTCTCCACGACCTCCCCGACGCCCTCGTGCCCCGGGTAGCCGGCCGGGCAGGGGTAGGGGTGGTCGCGCATGTCCCGGAAGAAGGGGGACTCGGCGCGCACCCGGTGCACATCGCTTCCGCAGATGGCGGCCACGGTGTTGCGGACGAGGACCTCGCCCTCGGCCGGCTCGCGGAAGGCGACCTCCGCCACCTCCAGGCGCCCGGGTTCGACGAGAACGGCGGCTTCGCCACGTACGTGCGGCATGCGGACCTTCCTTCAGGAGTGTGCGGGGAGCGGGTACGCGGAGAGCGCCCAGGACAGGGGGTGGCCGGGCAGCCGCAGCCGGCGGGCCGGGCCCGCCGGTGTCAGCCGCACCTCGGCGCCTTGGCACCACAGGCCGGCGACGGCCGCCAGCAGGGCCCGATCGTCGGGCTCCACGGCCGCGATGCCGAGGACGGCCACCTCGCCGAGCCGGTCACCGGCCGCCCGGAGCAGCTTGGCCGGCTCGGCCTCGGCCGACAGATGCTGTTCCTGCGGGGCGGGCCCGTCGGGGAGCAGCGGACCCAGCGCGGTGGACCACAGCAGGGTGGGACGACGGGGTACGGGGACGCGCGCGGCGGCTCCCTCGGCCGCCAGCCGCTCGCCCTCCTCGGCCGTGAGCGCGCCGCTCACCACCGCGGCCGCGAACCGTCCCGTCCCCACGCCGTACACCGCCGCCGGGGTCACGCCCCGGTCGGCGAACCGGGCGGCCAGGCGCAGTTGCCGGGTGAGCGGTCCGGCGTCCCGGTCGGTGCCGTCCGGCGGGGCGTCCGCGAAGGCGAACACCACGGCCGGGGGAGAACCGGGGGCGGCGGGCGTCGTGGTGTGCGGGGCCCGCAGGGCGCGTACCGCCTCGGCCGGGTCGGACGCCACGACGGCACATCGGTGACCGAAGTGCCGGCGGCCCGTCGCCAGCGTGTGGGCCACGTCCGCCAGGGCCAGGTGCGGGTTCTCCTCCAGATGGGCGGCCAGCCGTTCGCGGGCGACGGCCAGCGCCTCGGCGGTGGCGGCGGACAGGGCGACGATCCGGGGCCCGGGAGCCGGTACCGGTTCTGTGACCGACGCCCTCGACGGCGCGCGGTCGAGGGGCTTTCGGGGCACGACGCCGGCCGGGGCCGCCGCCTCGTCCGCGGGCCGGTGGGCCGCGGCGATCAGACGGGCCTGGTCGCGGACGGTGACATGGCGCAGCAGGTCGATGACCGGCACGTCGGCGCCGGTCGTCAGCCGCAGGTGCTCCCGCAGCCTGACCAGCAGCAGCGAATGGCCGCCGGCGTCGAAGAAGTTGCGGTCGGGCCCGAATCCGTCGTGCTCCAGCACCGCCCGCCAGGCCGCCCGCACCCCTTCCGTCACGGAGGGCAGGGACGCGACGGAGGGCACGTACCCCATGGGGGGCATGGACTCCATGGAGGGCGCGGAGGCCCCGGAAGGCGGTTCCGGTGCGCGGGCCGGGGCCGGGGCGGCAGCGGGCCGAGCGGCCGGGGTCGCCCCCTCCGGGTCCGGCAGCCGACGCCGGTCGATCTTGCCGGTCGGGGTGAGCGGCAGCTCCCCGACCAGCAGCAGATGGCTGGGCACGGCGAACGCGGGCAGCCGCAGCCGGGCGTGCCGGACGAGCTCGTCGGCGTCCGTGCCGGGCGCGGCCACCGCGTAGGCGACGATCTCCTTCTCGTCGCGCCGGTTGACACGGGTCGTGACGAAGACCGACCCGACGGCCGGATGCGCGTCCAGCACCGCCTCCACCTCGCCGAGTTCGACGCGCTGGCTGCGGATCTTCACCTGGTTGTCGTTGCGGCCGATGAACTCGAGCAGTCCGTCCGGGCGCCAGCGCACCCGGTCGCCGGTCCGATAGAGGCGGGTCGTGCCGTCGGTGACGAAGCGGTCCGCCGTCATCCCCGGCGCGTTCAGATAGCCGTCGGCCAACCCCGCGCCACCGAGGAGGAGTTCACCCGGAACCCCGCGCGGCACCGGGCGGGTGCCGCCCTCCTGCACCACCCGGACCTCGGTGCCGGGCACGGGCCGGCCGATCGGGACCGTCCTGGCGTTCGGCGCGAGGTCGGTGATCGGGAACCAGGTCGAGGTGAAGGAGTTCTCGGTGGGGCCGTAGCTGTGCAGCAGAACGCCCGGCCGGGACCAGCGCAGCGCACGGCGCATGTGCCGTACGGAGATCAGCTCGCCGCCGAAGTACACCCGCCGCAGCGACTGGAGCAGGTCCGGGGCGTCCTCGATGATCCGGTTGAGCAGCGGTGTCGTCACCAGCAGTGTGGTCACCCCGCGCTCGCGGACCACCGTGCGCATCTCCCGGGGGCTGAGCACCAGATGCTTGTCGAGGACGACCAGTTGCGCGCCGTGCGTGAGGGCGCCCCAGATCTCGTAGCTGGCGCCGTCGAAGTTGAGCGGGCACAGCTGCGCGACGACGTCCGTCTCGTCCAGCGGGAGGAAGTCGGGCCGGACGAAGAGCCGGGCCAGTCCGCGGTGCGGCAGGACGACCCCCTTGGGCCGGCCGGTGGTGCCGGAGGTGTAGAGGACGCAGAGGGTCGCGGTGTCGTCGTACGCGATCTCGGGGGCGGACCGGCCGCGGGCCCGCGCGAGCGCCTCGCCGGCCGGTACGGAGGTGCCCTCCGGCACGTCGAGGGCCTGTGCGCAGTCCGGGTCGACGACGAGCACCGCGGGACGGGCGTCGTCCACGATCAGCTGGAGCTGGGCCTGCGGATACGCGGGGTCCAGCGGGAGATAGGCGGCGCCGGCCAGGGCGGACGCCAGCCAGAACACCGGGGTCTCGACGCCGGGGGCGAGCAGCAGCGCCACGGTGTCACCGGGCCCGACGCCCCGGTCGCGCAGCCAGCCGGCCACCTCGCCCGCGCGGGCGGCCAGTTCGCCGTAGCCGAGGGTGCGCTCGCCGTGGCGTACGGCGACGGCGTCCGGGCGGGCGGCGGCGTGCCGCAGGACCAGCTCGGGGATGCTCGGGGCCGGCGACGCGACGGGCGCGCCGTGCGCGGCGACCTCGGACAGGCCCGGGTCGCAGGCCGCGAGGAGATCCCCGCAGGTGCTGTCCGGGGCGGCCACGGCACGGACCAGCAGCTCGCGCAGCTCCTCGGCGAACAGCCGCGCGGTGGCGGGGAGATAGCGGGCGGTGTCGTAGTAGACGCACAGCCGGGTACCGGACGAGCCCTCCAGCACGTTGACCGAGAACTCGTACTTCGTCGTCTCGTCCGGGTGGTCGAAGCGGCGGACGGTCACCTCACCGGCCCGCCACTCGTCCTCGTAGGCGGGGGTGTACATGAACACCGTCCGCTCGACGCCCGGCCCGTTCGCCCGCTCGCTGCGGATCGCCCGCAGCCGCCGCACGGGCAGGTGGGCGTGTTCCATCGCGTCGAGCATCTGCTCGCGCAGCCGGGCCGCCACCTCCAGGAAACGGTCGTCGGGGGAGGTCCGGTCGCGCATCGGCAGCGCACGGCTGAACAGGTCGACCCGCTCGGCGTCGGCGTACCGGCGGCCGGCGAAGACCATGCCGAAGGTGCCCTCCGACTCCCCGGCCCAGGCGTGCAGCAGCACGGACCAGGCGGCGAGCAGCACGACGGCGGGGGAGCCGCGCTCGGCGGCGGCCAGCGCCTGGACCCCCGCGTGCAGCTCGGCGGGCAGCAGCACCTCGACCCGGCCGGAGGGACCGGGGAAACCGTCCTCCGGCACCAGGTCGTGCGGGGGTGCGAGCGAGGCGGGAGCGTCGCGCAGGACGGAGCTCCAGTACGCCTCGGCCTCGGCGTCCGCTTCCGCTTCCGCTTCCGCTTCCGCTTCCGCTTCCGCGTCTGCTTCCGTGTCGGCGTCTACGTCCGTGGCGGCAGCGGATCCCCCGGTGGCATCGATGTCGGGGAGGCCGGCACGGGCGCCGGTGCCGGTGCCGAGGTCGGTATCGGTATCGGCGTCGGACGATGTGGCCGGGGCCGGGTCGTTCGACGTCCGGGAGCGGTACGCCGCCACCAGGTCCTCGGCGAGGATCCGGCTGGACCAGCCGTCGGAGACGATGTGATGCATCGTGAGGGCGAGCAGCGCGCCGCCCTCCCCGACCAGCAGCGTCGCCCGCAGCAGCGGCGCCGTGGCCAGGTCGAAGGGCGCGCGGCCGGCCACGACCGCGCGGGCGAGGGCCTGCGCACGGTCGTAGCGGCCGGGGAGCCGGTCGGTGACGAACGCCATCGGCGGGTCGGTCTCGGGGGTGCGCCACAGCTCGCCGCCCTCGGTGACGAAGGCACAGCGCAGCGCCGGATGGGCGGCCAGCACGTCGGCCAGCGCGGCACGCAGCGCCGGTATGTCGACGGTCGGGGTGAACTCCAGGTCGACGGTGACGTTGTAGCGGTCGGACTCCGGTTCGCGCTGGCAGGCGAGCCAGACGTCCAACTGCTCGGAGGAGGCCTGTTCCCTCACTGCGGGACCGCCAGGTGCTCGCCTGCGGCGCCCGTGCGCAGGGCGCGCACGAGATCGGCCACCGTGCGCACCGAGTGGAAGTGCAGCGGGGTGAACTCGGCGTCCGTGATGGCGACGCCGAAGCGCTGCTCGCACTGGGCGCGCAGCTCCACGAAGCCGAGGGAGTCCAGTCCCAGCACGTCCTGGAGGCCGTCGTCGTCCCCGATGCGTTCGGTCGGCACGTCCAGGAAGAGGTCCTCGACGAGGATCTCCTTGAGGGTCGCTTCCAGGGTGTCGTCCCGTGTCTCGCCCGAACCGGCTGTCATGACGTTTCTCCCTTGCGATAGGTGGATCGGTGCGGTGCGGGAAGCTCCGCCCGCCGCTCCTGTTCGGCGGCCCTGCGTGCCAGTTCGGCCAGCGCGGGTACGGCCACGTGGTGGTCGCGGGCGCGGCGCAGCACCGGTTCGGTGAGCGCGGCGAGTTCGGTCGGCCTGACCCCGGCGGTGACGTCCCGGTGCAGGGAGGTGTCGGTCCGGCCGGGCAGGGTGTCCAGGGTGTGCAGAAGATTCCGGTCGTCGACCGCGACGGTGTCCGCCGCGGCGACGGCGCAGGCCTCCCGGGCGGCGTCGCGCAGCAGGCCGGCCAGCTCGGGCCGTCGGCGGACGATGCCGAGGGGGCCGTCGGCCGCGGTGGTGGCCAGCGCCAAGGGCAGCAGGAGGACCAGCTTGCGCCACAGGACGCTCGCCGGATCCCGTTCCGGGGTGCAGCCGAGGCCGGCGTCGGCGAGAAGCTCGGCAAGCCGCGCGAGCCGCCGTTGCCCGGCTGCTGCCTCGGCCCCGGCTCCCTCTCCGGCCCCGCCTCCGGCCTCGGGACCCGCCTCGGTCTCGGATTCCGCGCCCGCGCCCGTGCCCGCCGTGGTGGCCGCGAGGCTGATCTCGGCGTACAGGGAGTTCCAGGTGACCCGGCCGGGCGCGGTGCGTTCCGCCTCGATGAGGATCGCACCGACGAGCTGGCGGGGCCCGAACCTGGCCCGCAGCGCTCGCGGATGGTCGAGTCCGTTGAGCAGGGGGACGACCGAGCCCGGGGTCAGCCGTGGGGCGACCCTGGCCAGCGCGGCGTGCAGCGCGGGCGCCTTGACCGTCACCCACAGGACGTCGACCGGCTCGTCGAGCCGCTCCACCGCGCGTGCCTCGACGGTGAGGTCGCCGTGCAGTTTGCTGTGGACGTCGATCACGCCGGGGTAGCGGGCCCGTGAGGACTCCCGCATCACCAGCACGACCTCGTGGCCCGCACGGGCCAGCGCCGCTCCGAGGGCGAGCCCGACTCCCCCGGCGCCCAGAATCGCATGCCTCAACGCGCTTCCCTGATGCATCTCGTGACGAATACCGCTGCCCGTGCTCCGGTGAGGGCACAGGTGTGCGCCGTGCGGCGGGCAGCGGAAGACAACACCGTGTGAATGATGGAAAGGCCGGCCTGGGCCTTTTGAGGGATCAGGCGACCGCGCGTCAGGCGGTCACCGATCCAAGGTTCATCGGAGTTCGAAAAGGACTCTGACGGAATAAGGAACCGGTTGGTCGACCGGTTCTTCCTCCCCCGTTGCGGCGTACATCATTCCCCCTGTCACGCCGGTTGATGTCGGACTCGAACGCAACCCTTGAAATACTGCGTTCACAATCGACTCGTCGACGGTAGAGGTGCCGAGTTTCGGCCGTCAACCCGCTTTTCGGCCAACCGGATGGCCGATGCACGCGAATCTCGGGGCGGAATCGCGGGCGGAGCCGAAGCGTTGGCCAGGGGTTATCCGGCGGAGGGTGGCCGACATTCGCCCCTTGACTGGCTCGATGGCCGCTGCCTACTCTCCGATATCGGCAATCTGCCGCCAGGGTGAGCAATCACCTCAGGGACCGAACCGGTTTGACATACCGGTGGAGCGTCCGTTTTACGGGGGAAAAACAATTGAAGCTTCACCCAGCCACGCCCATGGGCGTGGCCGTTCCACTGCTGCCCCGCATCCGGGGCGATCGGCCGTGATCCGTCATGACACGGGGGAATTCTTTTGAGCGACGACGGCGTGAAAACACGTCCGGATCCGTATTCCGGACCGTCATCCGGGCTGTCTTCCGGACCGGCTTCCGGGCCGGCTGCGAGACGGGCCTCCGGACCGCTTTCCGGACCGGCTTCCGGGCCACCCGTGACGGCGTCTGGGCCCGCCATGGAGGACCAGGTCAGAGCCGCGTGGGTCGAGGTGCTCGGGCACGACGACTTCGATGACGACACCCCCTTTCTCGAGGCGGGCGGTCACTCCCTGAAAGCCACGCAGGTGCTGATGCGGCTGCGCCGGCGGTTCGGCGTCCGGTTGCCCAACCGGTTGTTCTTCGACCACCCCACGGTGCGCGAACTGGCGGTGGCGGTGGAGCGTATCGCCGCCACCTCGCCCCGCCTGTAACCGGTCCCCGCCGCGTCGGGCGCCGGCATCGGACCGGTTCCGGACCGACGTCGACCTGACGTCGACTCCACGCCGCCTCCGTACCGCGTCCCTGCCCTTCACCATGCCCGGATCCATGCCGAGTCCACGCGGAGCCGAGTCTACGCGGAGTCCGGGTCGGCCATAGGCCGGCTCGATGTCCTCTCGGGGCGGCGCGGCAATGCGGGCGCGATGTCGGCCCGGCGTCGGCCCGGACCGGATCTCGGCATTCGACCGAAACAAGGAAGGCACTTCCCGTGACAGCTCCCCTTTCCCGTGACGGCCTCCGAGCGATGGGTGAAAGCGTTTTCCGTCCCGCCGAATGGCAGGGCGCCGCGCACACCCCGCTCGATGCCGACACCGCCTTCAACGGATTCATCTCCACACATGTCGTTTTCGCCCTGGAGCAATTGGGGCTGTTCGCCTGGTTCGACGAGGCCGACCGGCTCGACGTACCCCAGTACTGTTGGCGCCGGAAGCTGGATGAAAGGGTTTTCCGCCAGTTGGTGTCGGCGGCGGAGGCCTTCGGGTACCTCGACGTCCACGACGATCTGGTGACACCCACGCCGGCCTGGAGTGAACTCCGCCGGAAAATAGGGTTCTTCACCTGGGGCGTGGGCGGATACCACGAGGTTTTCGCCAACGCCGCGTCCATCGCGCGCGGGGAACGCGCTTTCGGCAAGGACGTGTTGCGGGACGAGGCCATGGTGGCGCTCGGTTCGGCCCAGGCCGACATGGCGCTGATGCGCAACCTGCTCGACGAGCAGATCGCCGCGCTCGACTTCTCCGTCATCGCCGACCTCGGCAGCGGGATCAGCGAGCGAGTGTGCCGCCTCGTCAAGTCCCGTCCCGGCGCCCGCGGTCTGGGCGTGGACATCAGCGCCTCGGCCACCGCGCTGGCGGCCGGGACCGTCGAGCGCCACGAGCTGGCCGACCGGGTCCAGCCGATCTGCGCCGACGTCCTCGACGTCCTCTTCCACGGCCGCCGCATCCAGGGCGCCGACCAGGTGGACGTCGCGATGAGCTTCATGTTCCTGCACGACCTGCTCGTCGACCCCACCACCCGCACGGACGTCATCCCGGCGCTGCGCAAGGCGTTCCCGCGCGCCCACACCTTCCTGCTCGCCGACACCACCGTCCGGCCGCGCGACGAGAAGGACACGCTGCCCGTCTTCTCCAGCGGCTTCGAGCTCGCCCACGCGCTGATGGGCGTCCCGATCTACACGCGCGAGGAGTACGAGAACCTCTTCCACGAGGGCGGGCTCCACCTGCGCCGTACGGTCCCCTTCGGCGCCCCGCACACCTACCTGTTCGTCCTGGAGGCCCAGTGACGAGCGAACGGCGTCCCGCCGACCCCGAGATCGTGGAGGGTCTGCCCATCCCCCTCGCCGTGGCCGGGCACCATCAGCCCGCGCCCTTCTACCTCACCGCGGACATGTTCGGCGGCCTGCCCGTGCAGCTCGCCGGCGGTGAACTCAGCACCCTGGTCGGCAAACCGGTCGCCGCGCCGCACACCCACCCCGTCGACGAGCTGTACCTGCTGGTCTCCCCGAACAAGGGCGGCGCCCGCATCGAGGTCCAACTCGACGGCAGACGCCATGAACTGCTCTCACCGGCCGTCATGCGGATCCCGGCCGGCAGCGAACACTGCTTCCTGACGCTCGAGGCGGAGGTCGGCAGCTACTGCTTCGGCATCCTCCTGGGGGACCGGCTGTGACCCCGGCCGCGGGCAAGACGTTCAACACGAGTATCGCCGGGGCCGACGACCTGATCCGGCTGCATCTGAGCGAGAGTCCGCACGGCGCCAGCAAGGCGGCGCTCCAGGCGGCCGAGCGGGAACTGGCCCGGGTCAACGTCTACCCGGACCCCGAGCGGCAGGAGCTGGTGCGGGCGCTCGCCGCGCACTGGGGTGTCGGGCCCGAGCACATCGCCGTCGCCAACGGCAGTGACGAACTCGTCCTGGCCACCGCCCTGACCCTCGGCGACCGGAACCTTCCCGGCCTCGTCACCGACGGGACGTTCCCCGGCTACCGGGCCTGTCTGGAGCTGCTCGGACGCGGCTGCACCGCCGTACCACCGGACGGCACCGCCGTCGACGTCGCCGGGTTCGCCGCGCGGCTGCCCGGACACGGGATCGGCTATCTGTGCAACCCGCACAACCCCAGCGGGGCGGCCCTCACCCGGCAGGAGCTGGCCGCGCTGGTCGAGGTCTCCGGGCGCAGCGGGGTCCCGCTGGTGTTCGACGAGGCGTACATGGAGTTCGCCGGCCCGGACGTCCCGCAGACCCGCGACCTGACGGCCGCCGGGGACGCGCCGGTCGTCGCGCTGCGCACCTTCTCCAAGGCCTACGGCCTGGCCGCGCTGCGCGTCGGCTACGCCGTCGGCCGGCCCGACCTGATCGCCGGGCTGCGGGGGACCCTGCGCGCCCTGCCCTTCAGCGTGAACCGGCTCGCGCAGGCGGCCGCGATCGCCGCCCTCGGCGACCCGGACTTCGTCGACGGGGTGCGCCGCTCCACCGCCGAGCGGCGGCGCTGGTTCGTCGGCGAGCTGGACCGCCGGGGCCGCGCCCATCTGCCCTCCGTGACCAACTTCGTCGCCGTCGCGGCCCGGGACTGCACCCGTGCGCAGGATCGTCTCGCCGCCGATTTCGGCATTCTCGTTCGCAATGCGGGGCTGTTCGGATTTCCCGGATACCTCCGCACGTCGCTCGGCGAGAAAAAGGACCTCGAACGGTTCCTCGACGCCCTCGACGAGATCGAGCAGAACCCCTGAATTCGCACCGGAACGCCCGGCGAACGACCGACCGAACGAGAACGACTGGAGGCTTTTGGTGTTCCGCCAAGACCCGTTGAACACGATCCTCGCCCTGGGCTCCGGGTTCACCCCCACCGCCGTGCGGGTGACCGCGACCCTGCGCCTGCCCGACCTGGTCGAGCAGGGGCACCGGACCGCGGCCGCCCTGGCCGCCGAGACCGGCACCGACGAGCAGTCCCTCGGCCGCGTCCTGCACTACGTCAGCCTCCTCGGCCTCTTCGAGGAGACCACCGACACCGCGACGCGGCAGCGGACGTACGAGCTCACCGACGTGGGCCGGGTCCTGCTCGGCGACCATCCGAGCAATCTGCGCCGCTGGCTGGACTACGAGGACCCCAGCCGGCCCATGGAGGCCCGCTTCGAACCGGCCGTCGGCCGGCTCATGGACGCCGTACGCACCGGTCTGCCGGTGTACGAGCAGGCGCACGGGCGGCCCTTCTGGAAGGACCTGGAGGCCCACCCCGACATCGAGAAGTCCTTCAACACGGGCATCGCCCGGATCGCGGACCGGCTGGTGCCGGAACTGGCCCGGATCTACGACTGGGCCTCGGTGGGGCATGTCGTGGACGTCGGCGGCGGCAACGGCTCCCTGCTGCTGAGGCTGCTCACCGAGCACCCCGCGCTGCGCGGCACCCTGCTGGAGCTGCCCAGCGTCATCGACGAGGCCGCCGGGGTCACCGCCCCGGTCGCCGACCGCTGCGCCCTGGTCGCGGGCAGCTTCTTCGAGCCGGTGCCGACCGGCGGCGACGTCTACCTGATCGCGAACACCCTGCACAACTGGAGCGACCGGGACGCGGCCCGCATCCTCGGCCGCTGCTCGGCGGCGCTCGCCCCCGGCGGGCGCGTGGTGGTCGTCGAGCGGCTGCTGGACAGCGGCAAGGACCCCGTGATGGCGAGCTATGCCGACCTGCTGATGCTGGTCCTGCTCGGCGGCCGCGAGCGCAGCATGGACGACCTGCGCGACCTCGGCGCCGGTGCCGGGCTCACCCTCACGGACGCCAGGAAGTTCGAGCTGCCCGGCCACTGGCTGGTCGAGTACACCAAAGAGGAGACCCGGTGAAGCGCTCGCTGAACCCGGACGAACCCAACGCCCTGCTCTCCTACGACTTCGACCGGGGCAGCAACTACGAGAACGTCCTGCATCTCACCGACGCCCTCGGCGCGCTGGTCCCGGAGAGCGAGACGGAACACCCCGACCAGCGCTTCTTCCAGGTCACCCACCTCATCACCGAGTACGCCTGGGTGCAGGTCCACTACGAGCTGCGCCGCGCGATCGGCCACCTCGACGAGGACCGGTACCACCAGGCGGTCCGCATGTTCGACCGGGCCACCGGGCTCAGCGAGGTGACCGTCCAGGCGGTGCGGCTGCTCACCGACCACCTGCCGCAGCACAGCCTGCTGATGATGCGCAACGCGCTGCCCGAGGACGCCACCGGCCTGGACTCGCCCGGCTACCGCAATCTGCGGCGGGTGGCCCGTCCGGTCTGGAAGGCCTACGAGCAGGCGGTGGAACGCGCCGGGCTGTCCCTCCAGGACGTGATCGCCCAGCAGGACGACGGCTACGACGGTCCGCGCTCGGCCGGGTCCCAGTCGCTGGCCCTGGTGCGCGAGGCGATGCTGCGGCTGGACGGCAGTGTCCTCGGCTGGAAGCAGCACCACCTGATCATGGTCTGGTCGCAGCTGGGCGGCCAGCCCGGGCTGCGCAAGGGCAACGAGGAGGGGGACGACGGGCTCGAGCTGCCGCAGAGCCTGGGCGGCCGGTCCCTGGCGACGCTGGAGGCACGCTCGCAGCTGGCGCTCTTCCCGGAGCTGTGGCGGGCGGCGGAGGACGCGTACTGGCTGCTCGGCACCCGGCACGACACCGATGCCCCGGTCCGCGGCGGCGGGAACGGCTGCCCGGTGCAGCACTGACACCGCCACCGCCACCGCCGTCGCTCCGGCATCACCCCATCAGGCACCGCCCTCCGGCGAGCGGGCCGCCGACCGGTCCCGGTCAGCGGCCCGCTCGCCGCTGCGCGGCCAGCTCCAGCAGCCGGCCCGTCACCGCCTCGAAGCGTTCGTGAAGGAAGAAGTGGCCGCCGGCGAAGGCCTCGCGGACGTGGCCGCGCCGGGTGTAGTGCCGCCAGCCGGCCATCACCCCGGGCGGGGTGTCCGCGTCACCGTCGCCGTACCAGGTGACGAGATCGCTCGGCAGGGGCCGCGGCTCGGGGTCCGGGCGGTGCCCCGCGAGCAGCGCGAGGTCGCCGCGGACGACCGGCACGAACTGGTGCCGCATCGGTGACCGGCGTACCTGCGCCGGGATCCGGCCGTTGTCCGCGAGCGCGTCGAGCAGGGCGTCGTCGCCCAGGCCGAGCAGGGGGCCGTACGAGGAGGTGCCGAGCAGATGGGGCGGCCGGGCGGCGGCGACCACCACGAACTCGGGCGCGGGGCGGCCCAGGTCGTGCAGGGCGAGCGCCGTCTCGTAGGCGAGCAGGGCGCCCATGCTGTGCCCGAGGAGCGCGTACCGGCCGGGCGGGTCCAGCCGGACGGCGAGGTCCGTGGCGGCCGCCCGCAGGCTGGCCGCCCGCGGCTCCCGGGAGCGCAGGCCCTTGCCCGCGATCTCCAGCGGCTCGGCGCACAGCCCGGCCGGCAGCTCGCGCCGCCAGCGCACGAAGCTGCGCGCGGAGCCGCCGGCGTGCGGGACGCAGAACAGGGTGAGCGGTTCGGGGCCCGTCACTTGTGGTGCTCGCCCGCGCGCAGCGGCTGGATCCGGACCGTCACCGGCAGCTCGTTACGGGTCAGCAGCGACCGCAGGTGCCGGCGCATCTGCGCCTCGGAGGGCGGTACGGCGTCGTCGACGAAGACATCGAGTTCGAGGACGGCGGAGTCGTCGTCCACGACGGCGATCCTGGTCGCGGCACGGACCACCCCGGGCAGTGACTCGGCGGCCCGGCGCACCGTCGCCGTCGACACCTTCTCGCCGCGCACCATCGCGAAGTCCGACGATCGGCCGTGCACGTAGACGTACCCGTCGTCGTCGACGTGCCCGATGTCGCCGGTGGCCAGCAGGCCGGGCTCGATCAGGTCGCCGCGCTTGGACGGCGCGGGTTCGCCGACCCGCCTGCGGTAGACGGTGTCGGAGCGCACGAGCAGTTCGCGCTCGCCGGTGTCGGTGGGCCGGGTGAGCACCTCGACGCCGTCCAACGGCACCCCCACCGAACCGTGCCGGTGCGGGGGCTCCCGGTGGGCGGCGAGGGTGGACACCCGCGGGCCGGCCTCGGTCAGCCCGTAGGTGATGTACAGACCGAGCTCGGGGTTGAGTTTCAGCAGGCGGGAGACGTACGACGGGTCGAGCGCCTGTCCGCCCACGGTCAGTGTGCGCAGCGGCGCGGGCAGTTCGCCGCCCGCGGTGACGACGGACTTGACCAGGCTCGGGGTGAGCGAGGAGAGGGTGACGCCCCGGCCGGCGACCGTGGCCAGGTAGTCGGCGACCGAGAACGGCGGGCCGGCCATGACCAGCCGCGAGCCGTGCACGAGGCCGCCGAGCACCTGGGCGACCAGCGCGTAGGAGTAGTAGACGGGCAGGCTGACCAGGGTGGTGTCGGCGGCGCGCTGGCCGAGCGACCGGCCGTGGCGGCGGGCGTTGCGCAGCAGGGCGTCGAGGCCGTGCAGACAGCCGGTGGCCATGCCGGAGGTGCCCGAGCTCATCAGGATGACGTGGCCGGGCCCGTGGTGCCGATACGGCCGGCCGGTGAAGAGGCCGAGGTCGGCGCCGCCGGTGCGGGTGACGTCGGTGACGCCGTACGCGTCGGGCCGGATCGCCGCCCGGACCAGAGCGCAGGCGCCCAGCTCGCGGGCCACCTCGCGGACCCGGGACACCGGGGTGGACGGGGAGAGCAGCACCGGGGTGTGCCCGGCCAGCGCGACGGCGAAGAAGAACCGCAGTGCCCGGATGCCGTTCGGCAGCGCGATGACGACGACGGCGCCGGGCGGGGCCGGCAGGGCCGCGAACCGGTCGACCAGGGCGGGCAGCCCGGCCGGGCCTCCCGCGTCCTCGGTGGGGGACAGATCCTCGACGCGGCCCAGGAAGTCGGCGACGACACCGGGGTCGAGAAGCGGATCGGCCGTCCACTCCAGGTCCGCGGACGCCGAGCGCGCTGACGTCGTGCTCGGTACAGGCGCGTTCCGCGGGCCGGTGTTCTGCGAGGCGGTGCTCTGCGGGGTGGTGTTCTGCGAGGTCATGTTCTCCGGGGCCTCCGCGTGGGCGTCGGCCCACTGACGACCAGGCAGTGCGCCCGGTGCTTGCCTTCGTCGTCGACTTCGTGGGTGACGACCAGGACGTGTGCGGCGCTCGGCGGGTCGCCGAGCAGCCAGTCCCCGCACAGGGCTCTGGTGAGCGGTACGGCCGGGGCGAGGGGCATGGGCAGCATCGACACCGGCCCGTGGAAGCCGAACGCCGAGCAGACGACGCCGACGAGCGAGCCCGCACCTGCGCCCGCGAACCGCATGGGGGAGACCCGGCCGCGCGGGACGGACTCGGCGACCGCGCGCAGGGTGTGGCGGGTGGCCCGCTCGCTCACCCCGACGACCCCGACCTCCCCGGGGCGGCTCGGCGCGGCGTCGCCGCAGTTCTCCAGGGCCTCCGCCACGGCCTCGGCCATCAGCCAGGCCACCGGATCGGCGTAGACCCCGGGGACCCGGCGCCCGACCGTGCCCGGGTCGTCGGCCTCGACCAGGGCGGAGCCGGTGATCACGGCTCCCGGGGGGCACCACCGGGCCGGGTTCACGCGGCACTCCCGGTCACGGTCCGCGGTTCGCCGGCCGCCAGCAGCAGACAGGTGTTGAAGCCGCCGAAGCCCAGGGTGAGGCTGATGCCGAGGGAGCCGGTGAACTCCCGGGGGCCGTCCGTGGCCAGTGCCAGGGACAGTTCCGGCATGACGGTGCGGGTGTGCGGGAGCGGGGGCACGGTGCCGTGCCGCAGCGCGAGGAGCAGGGCGATGGCCTCCAGGGCGCCGGTGGCGCCGAGGGTGTGGCCGAGGGCCGGTTTGGTGGCGAACACGAGCGCCTCCGACTCCGGGCCGAAGACGGTGCCGTAGCAGGCCGCCTCCGCGGTGTCGTTGGCGCGGGTGCCGGTTCCGTGGGCGTTGATCACCGCGATGTCCCGGGTGTCGGCCCCGCCCCTGGCCAGAGCCCGCCGGACGGCGAGGACCGCGCCGGCCCCGGTCTCGTCGGGGGCGGTGGGGCCGGTGCCGTCGTTGGACGCGCCCCAGCCGCGCAGCTCGCCCAGGATCCGGGCGCCGCGCGCCGTGGCCGCCGCCCTGGTCTCCAGCAGCAGGAAGCCGGCGCCCTCGCCGAAGAGGGTGCCGTCGCGGTCGGTGTCGAAGGGGCGGACGGTGCCGGACGCCGCGAGGGTGCCGAGCGCCCGGTGTCCGAGGAGCTTGCCCTCGGTGAGCAGGTCGATGCCGCCGCACAGACAGCGTTCCGCCCCGCCGCCGGTGAGCAGGGCCGCGCCGGCCGCGAGGGCGTCGGCGCCGGAGGAGCAGGCGGTGCTCACCGAGGCGGAACCGGGCACGCCCAGCCGCGTGGCGACGGCGGACGTCAGGGCGTGCGGCGAGATCTCGGCGGCGTCGTCCAGATGCGGGCCGAGGCTGCTGCCGAGCACCAGGGTGTCCACGTCCCCGGCCGGGCAGCCGGCGTCGCGCAGGGCGGCGGTCGCGGTGGTGACGGCGAGCGCGATCTGGCGCTCGGACGGAGGCCGGGCCGGGCCGTCGTCCGTCAGCAGGGCGGCGGGCGGACGGCCGTCACCCGTCGACTCCCGGATGCCGACGCGGCCGTCCGTCAGCTGCTGCCACACCTCGTCGAGGCCGTCACCCAGTGCTGTGGTCCAGCCCATTCCGGTGATGCACACGGCCCGATCACGGTCGGCCCTGCTGAAACCCCCCAATTAAATCCCCCCGGTGTTCCGATAAACGCTCTGAGCGAAGCTCTGTGCGGCCCGCGTGACCCCGATTTGCCGATCGAAATTCTATTTGCATACAGCAATCGTATTTTAACGAAGGAGTTCTGGAGTGGCAAGGGACGCAGGCTTCGCGCTCACACCGGCGCCTGCCAGGTCACTGTCGTCCCGTCGCCCCCGTCGCCCCCGTCGCCCCCGTCGCCCCCGTCGCCCCCGTCGCCCCCGTCGCCCCCGTCGCCCCCGTCGCCCCCGTCGCCCCCGTCGCTCCCCGTGCGCCCGTCGTCGGAGACCGTGAGCCGTACGCCCGCCCGGCCGTCGGACAGGGTGGCCGTCGCGTCGATCACCACCTCGATCCGGGAGACGCCCGGGCGGCCGGACGCGGCGGTCAGCGCACGGCGCAGGGCGGTGAGGAGGTGTCCGGCGGTCCGCTCCGGGATGCGGCTCTCGACCGGGCCGCTGAACCGGGTGGACGGTTGGAAGCCGAGCAGGGCGGCCGCGCCCGCCGTCTCGCGCAGCACCCGGCCGCGGAAGGTCGTCGGCGCCTCGGCGGGCGGCTGCTGGAGCGCGAAGATCGTCGTCCGGATCTCCTGGACGGTCGACTCGAGTTCGTCCACCGCTCTGCCGAGCGTCTCGTCGACCCGGCGGTCGGTCTCACGCGTGGTCCTGCGCCGGGCCGCCTGGAGCATCATCCCGGTGGCGAACAGCCGTTGGACGACGAGGTCGTGCAGGTCGCGGGCGATCCGGTCGCGGTCCTCGAAGACGGCGAGGCGCTCGCGGCGGTGCCGGGCGTCGGCGAGGACCAGGGCGACCGCGGCCTGCGAGGCGAACTGGACGGCCAGCAGCTTCTCGACCTCGGTGTACGGGAGGTCGCCGCGCCGGCGGGGGAGGGCGAGGGTGCCGATGAGCTGTCCGCCGGCCTGGAGCGGCAGCATCATGCTGGGGCCGAAGCGGTGCCGGACGTGGGTCGTCATCCGGGGGTCGGTCGCCGAGTCGTCGATGAACACCGGTTCACCGCCCAGTAGTTGGACGAGAACGGGACTGCCCGGCCGGATGGTGGCACCGACGATGTCACCGGGATCACCGGCGGCACCGGTGCCGCCGGTGCCGGGAGGACCGGTGCCGGGATCGCCGGGGGCGCCGGGGTCGGGATCGCCGAAAGCGGCGGCGACGGTGTCGGGCGGGCCCGGGTCGGGAGCGCCGGTGGTGGCGATGACGATCTCCATGCCGCCGTCCTCGGTGCGCTGGAGGACGATGCCCGCGGCGGCGTCGGCGAGGTGGCGGGCCCGTTCGGCGACCGTGAGCAGCGCGTCGTCGCTCTCGCCGGTGAGCAGCGCGGTGGTGACGGCGGCGGCACCCTCGATCCAGCGCTCGCGCCGGCGGGCCGCCTCGTACCGGCGGGCGTTGCCGATGGCGAGACCGGCCCGGGCGGCGAGGAGGCGCAGGAGCCGGACGTCCTCGGCGGTGAACTCCCGCCCGCCGCCCTCCTTCCCGGCCACCAGGAGCCGGCCGAACGGCTCGCCGTCCACGTCGACCGGCAGCTCCCGCGTGCCCGGCCCGAGGGACGGCCCGGGAGACGGCCCGGGGGACGGCCCGCCGGGGTGGATGCCCGAGTGGATGCCGGTGCGGATGCCGGAGTGGGTGCCGGTGCGGTCCTCCCGGCCGGGGCCGGCCGTGGTGAGGATCGCGTACCGGGCGCCGGTCAGCTCGACGGCGGCGTCCACGAGGTGCTGGAGGGCCGCGCGCAGTTCGGGCTCGGAGCCGACGCCCAGGACGGAGTGCGGGAGGGGCGGCAGACCGCTCACGGTGGCCGGCGGCCTGGCTCAGGCGCCCAGCGGGTCCAGCGTCAGCGGCTCGATCTTGCCCTCCAGCATGGCGCCCAGGCCCTGTGCGGCGCAGATGTCGGGCCGTTCCGCGATGTGCACCGGCATGCCGGTGGCCTGACGCAGCATCTGGTCGAAGCCCGGCAGCAGCGCGGAACCGCCGACCATCATGATCCCGCGGTCCGCGAGGTCGGCGACCAGGTCGGGCGGGCACTCGCGCAGCACCCTGCCGATGCCGTCGAGCACGGCGGTCAGCGGGGTCTCGATGGCGTCCCGCACGGCCGCGGTGTCGACCCGCACGGAACGGGCCAGGCCGGTGGCGACGTCCCGCCCGTGGATCTCGGTGGACGCGGGGCCCTGCGAGGTGAGCCCGTTGCCGGAGAGGGCGACCTGCAAGGGCCGGACGGACTGGCTGGGCAGCATCAACTCGTGCTCGTGGCGCAGATGCTGGACGATCGCGTGGTCCACGGCCTCACCGCCCACCGGGATCCGCTCGGCGGTCACGATCGAGCCGAGGGAGAGGACGGCGACCTGGGTGGCGGCCGCCCCGCACACCATGATCATGGTGGCCTCGGGACGTTCGACGGGCAGCCCGCAGCCGACGGCGGCGGCGATCAGGGTGTCGACGAGTTCCACGCGGCGGGCGCCGAGACCCACCAGCGTCTCGATCGCGGCGCGCTGGGCGAGCGGGTCGGCGTCGTGCGGGGTGCAGGCGGCGGCGCGCAGGAACGGCTTGCGGCGCAGCTGCCGGCGGATCTTGTCGCCGAGCAGGTGGCGCAGCATGCGCTGGGCCATCTCGATGTCGACGACCGTGCCGCCGGAGACCGGGCGCACGACACGGATGTAGTGCGGCGTGCGCCCGGTCATCTTCTCGGCGAACTCGCCGACCGCGATCAGCGCGCCGGTGCGGGTGTTCACGGCGGCGGCGGACGGCTGGTCGACGACGAGTCCGGCCCCCTTCACGTACACCCGCGTCCGCGCCGCTCCCAGGTCGACGGCGAAGTGGCAGCGGCGCAGCTGCTCCAGACTGGCGGTCATGGCAGGTCCTCCCGAGAGCACAGACCGTGGGGGCTCGCCGGGCCGGCGGGCCTCTCGTGCGGGGGCCGCCGGGCGGTCGGCCTCCTTCGCATGGTGCGGGGGCGGGAAGGCGGCCGCCCTTTCAGGTGGGCCGGGCGGGGTGCGCCCGAACGGGGGTTTCCCCTATAGAGGTTTTGTCTCACATGTCCAAAGTAAGTATGAAATACAGTCGGGCCGGGGAGGCGCGCGGCCGGATCAGCCGAAGATGCCCCGCCCCGGCCCGGGGACCGCCCGATCCGGGGACGGCTCAGAGCGTGCGGGCCGCCTCCAGCACCGGGGTGAGCGAGGGGACCACCGCGTCGCACCCCGCCCCGAGCAGCGCCTGCTCGGCGGTGGGATTGCGCGCGAGGCCGAGGAAACGCAGACCCGCGGCCCGGGCGGCGGCGAGTTCGGCGAGCGTGGAGCCGATGAGGACGCCGGTGGCGGCGGGCGCGCCGAGCGGCCGCAGGGCGTGCAGCAGACGGTGCGGGTTCGGGGTGAGCAGGGTGAGGTCGTCGTCCCGGCCGTGGACGCCGGCCGGCAGCGGAAGCCGGTGGTTCTCCAGATGGCGGTGGACGGCCGCCGCGCAGACGTCCGTGGCCACCCCGACCCGGCGCCCGGAGTCGTGCAGGGTGCGCACGAGGACGACGGAGTGGTGGGTGGTGGGCGCGTCCGGGACGGCGCTCAGCTCCAGCCGGTCGAGACGGTCCCGCAGCAGCGGGCCTAGCCGGTCCTGGGCGAAGGCCCGCAGTACGTCCAGCGGGTGGACGAACAGCTCCCGGCGCGCGGCGCCCGGGTCGCCCACCGGACGGCCCGCCAGAGCGTCCTCGGGGTCGCGGTGTTCGGCGACGAGTGCCAGCAGGTCGAGGGCGGCCGCACGGGCGGTCGTCGCCGTGAACAGCCGGGTCAGCGGACCGTCGAAGCCGAACAGCACGGTCTCGGCGTCGGCGAGCAGCTCCCGGAGCGGGCGCGTGGCGGTACCGGCCGGCCGGCGCACCTCGGGGGGCGGCGCGTAGTCCGGCGCGAGGGTCACCGAGCAGGTCACCGCCAGACCCGGCACCGGCCACCTGCCGAGCTGGGAGTTGACGGCCCGCTGCGCGCCGGCCGCCCGGCGGACGGAGTGGCGGCGGGTGATCTGCGAGCCCGTCGCCAGCAGATGCGCCAGCAGCCGCCGGCTCACGCCCGTGGGCTCCGCCCGCACGAACGCCACCGGGTCCTCGACCCGCCAGGTCAGCTCGACGGCGGCGGTGAAGGCGCCCTTCCCCGAGCTGGGCAGGGAGATCCGGTCGACGGCGTGCTGCGGGGTCAGGTCGACCTCGTAGTACGCCGCCGGGCGCGGCGGGCGGCCCTCGTAGGGCAGGACGGGGTCGAGGAGGGTGAGCGGGCTGTCGGGGCCGGTGTGCACGATCGCGGTGCGACCCGGCGCGGGGATGCCCAGCTGGCGCAGGTCGCGGGTGAGGAAGGGGCCGCGCACCGGGGCCCCGGCGTCGTGCGGGCCGCCTCCCGCTCCCGTCGCGCCCTCCTCCGGTGGCAGCGGGCAGTACCAGGCGGGTGGCGGGGCGTCCGGGGCGTCGCCGAACAGGGGCCGGAAACGGTGCGGTCCCGAGGCGGCGGAGCTCTCGGCGAACGCCGCGTAGAGGGCCGGGGGGACGGTGAGCAGGACCGGGGCGGCGCTCCGCGGGGGCGCGGGCGGCGCGGGAGACTCCGGCCCGTCCAGGAACGTCACCCGCAGAGGCGGTTGTCCGGCCGGCCCGGCGAGCGGACCGGGGAGCCCGCGCAGGGCGGCGGCGAGCACCGGCAGCAGATACGCCTCGGGCCGGATCCGGACGGCATACCCGTTCCCGCGGACGTGGACCTCGTACTGCTGGGGCGTGAGATCGCCCCGCGCGAGCACCTCGTGCACGGCGTACTCGAGCGTGATCCGGGTCTCGGGACGGGCCCCGAGATCGGCGTCGACCTCGAAGAGCAGCACAGCCCCCGCCTCGACCCCGCCCCCCGACGACACACCCTCCGCCGCACCGGCCTCGGCCCCGTCCACCGCCGACGGCCCGGCCTGCGGCGCACCGGCTTCGGGCCCGCTCGCTTCCGGTGTCTCGGGCGCCGGTGTCTCGGGCGCCGGGGTGTCGGGCGTCGGGGTGTCGGTCTCCGGGAGGCGGGGGGAGCCGCCGAGTCTGTGCACCGTTTCCGCGCTCACCGTCGCGAAGGCGCCGGTGGTGGCGTCGGGCGGGCCGGTCCGTGCGCGGAACTCGCCCGTCACGCGGCCCGCTTGCTCGTCGATCAACCCGCCGATGCGATCGAGGAGTTCGCGGGTGCGGCCGCGGGTCGTGCGCGGCAGGGTGCGCAGCAGCAGGTCGCGTACGCCGGGGCGGAAGTCGTACGAACCGGGCGGGCCCGGGACGGTGGTCAGCATGCCGCTGAGGATCACCTCGGCCAGGTGCTGGGGGCGCGGGTCGCGGTTCACGGCACGTTGGACGAGGCGCATCACGGGAACCGAGGGAACGGCCAGGGCCAGGTGGCCGGCCAGCCGGAAGGCCTCCCGGGAGGCGGTGGCGCGGAACCGGAGCACCAGGTCCTGGGCGGGCAGGTCGGCCGGGTCGGCGGACTCCTGCCCGGCGGATCCGGGCGGGGCGGGGACCGGTGGCAGCCAGGCCACCGCCCCCGGCGTGCGTGCGCCGCCCGGACTCGCGACGAGCGCCGCCCAGTTGGCAAGCCAGGGCGCGCCCGGTTCCAGGACGGGGAGCGGGAGGGCCGCGCCGGGCCGGGGCGCGGCCTCCGGGTCGTACGGGGTGAACGTGAGCCCGGAGAGCGGTGCCGCCCGGTTCGCGCAGGAGAGCAGACCCGGCTCGGCCGGCAGGGCCGTCGTGGGCCACAGGTGCTCCGGGAGCGGCTGTACGACGGCCAGCGGCATCCGGGTCGCCCAGTGCCGCAGGGTCCGGTACCAGCGCTCGCCCGCCGGGCCGGGGCGCCACTGCGGGCCCGTGCAGTCGCTCACGATCAGGGCGACCGTCCGCCCGTCCGCCGGGTCGGGCACCTGCCGGGCCGCGCCGTCGGGCGTGGCCGGGTACGGGGTGACCGTCCGGAAGACGCCCGACTGGGCCAGGACGGTGTGCAGTTCACGGACGAGGGGCCGCCAGACCGGCATCGTCGGCCCGGTGTCGTGGACGAGGAGAAGGCGCAGCCAGCGCTCGCGCGCGGGACGCAGGACGGGCAGCCAGACGTCCGGGTGGGCGCCCAGCCGCGCGATGCGGTCGGCCGTCGCCCGCTCGTCGAGGAGGCGGGCGCGCGTCGAGGGCACCGTGCGCTTCAGCGGGCGCAGGGCCCGCTGGAGGGCGAGGGGGTGCGGGAGCATCGGAGGCGCGGGCGCGAGGACGGGACGGTCCCCGGCGTCCCCGGCGTCCCCGCTCCCGGAACCCGGACCGGAACCGGCCGTGGACGCGGGTGTGGGCAGGTGGAGGGGGACACGGTCGGCGGGTGCGGGAGGCGGTGCGGGGGCCGCGGATCCCGGCGGGTCACCGCCCTCCGGGCGGTCGGTCGCGTCCCCGGGCGTGCCGCCCGCCGTGTCGCCGGGCGGGCCGTCGGACGCGTAGCCGGTGCCCCGACCGGCCCGCGCGCCCGTCGCGTCCGGTGGTGACGGCTCCGCCGGATCGCTCGACAGCTCCGCGAGCCACAGCAGTTCGGCCAGCTCGCGAGGGGTGGGCGTGGTGTCCGTCGCGGCCGTCAGCAGCGCGGTCAGCCGGTCCAGGGCGGACAGGTCACCCCCCGGTGACTCCTCAGAAGCCATCGCCGTCCGCCGTGGCGCCGAGATACGGCATCAGTCGCTCCGCCAGTGCGTCGCGGGAGTCGGCGTCCAGTCCGGCGACTCCGGTGAGGTAGAGCGCGTTCAGCAGCTGGTCGGTGGCGAGTTCGCCGTCGGCGGCGCGGGCCAGGAAGCGGTCGATGAGGTGTTCCGCCTCGCGCGCCGGGGTGTCGAGGTGGGCCCGGACGATCTCGGTGAGCTGCTCGCGGCCGGGGCGGCGCAGCTTCAGCCGGACACAGCGGCGCAGGAAGGCGGGCGGGAACTCACGCTCGCCGTTGCTGGTGAGCACGACGAACGGGAAGGCACGGCAGCGCACCCGGCCCCGGGTGACGGCGACCGGATCGTCCGAGCCGTCGGCCAGCACCCCGGCGGTGACGTCCTCGGCGGAGTGCCGGGCCGCGCGCATGAGTTCGGGGATGTCGTACTGGCCTTCCTCCAGGACGTTCAGCAGGTCGTTGGGCAGGTCGAGGTCGCTCTTGTCGATCTCGTCGACGAGGAGCGCGCGCGGCCGCTCGTAGGGCAGCAGGGCGGTGCCGAGAGGGCCGAGGCGCAGATGGTCCTCGACCCCGCCCCCGGCGTCCCCGTCCCGCCCGTCCCGTCCGTCTCGCGCGTCCCGTTCGCGCAGTGCCGCCTGCCGGGCCGCGTACAGCCGGGACAGCGGGTCGTACTGGTAGAGGCCGTCGGCCAGCGTGGAGCGGCTGGTGATGTTCCAGCGCAGCACCGGGCCGAGACCCAGCTCGCGCGCCACCGCGTACGCCAGCGAGGACTTCCCGGTGCCGGGCGGGCCGGTGACCAGCAGCGGGCGGCGCAGCACCAGGGCCGCGTTGACGAGTTCGACGCTCTCCGGGGTGGCGACGTACGAGCGGGCGCGGTGCACGCGGTCGGGGGAGACGGCCGCCTCGTCGTCGGCGTCCCGGGGCGGTGGTACGACGGGTTCGCCGTCGAACGCCCGCCAGGGCGGCGGCGCGGGCAGCCGGTCGATGCCGTCGTGCGGCTCGCTGTTCCCGGTGTAGACGGACCAGTGCGGCATGGTTCTCCGAAACTCTGGTGTGACTCGTGGGGCTCGTGCGGCTCGTGGCTCGGTGACGGGGTGGGGGAGGGGCGGCGGGCGGCGGGCGCGGATCAGGTCACGGGGGAGTGGAGGGGCCGGGCGGCCGCGTCGCCGTGCGGGTCGGCGAAGAGGCGCGGGTCGTCCCACAGCAGCTGGATGTCGTGCGCCCAGTGGCCGTCCTCCGCGTCGGCCTCCTCGCGCAACGCCAGTACCCGGCGCGGGAGTTCGGCGGGCGACACCGCGGACACACAGGTGTCGAGCTCGTCCAGGAACGTCTTGCCCGCACAGCCGTCCCCGCCGGCGCAGGACGCGTCGGGACCGCCGGCACAGCCCTCACGGGACCAGACGACCATCGGCGCGGGCGCGTTGAGCGAGGTGTCGAAGTGCGGGCGGGTGTGGGACGCGGTCGGGGCGGTGGCGAATCCGGCGAGACAGGCGTCGTCCTGGCGCAGCCGCACCCGGAGCCGACGGGGTTCCTCGGGGCTGCCGCACTCGACCCGGTGCACCCGGGCGCCGGGCGCCGCGTCGAGCCGGTTCCACACCCGGGTCAGCTGGTGCCGGACCCCCGCTCTGCGGCGCGCCTGGTCGGTGACGACGAGCGGGTACACACAGCCGAGCGGGGTGTCGTCGTCGGGTGTGCTGGCCCAGCGGTCGACGGGCAGGTCGATCCAGTCGCGGGGCAGCGCGAAGGCGAGCAACTCGTCGCAGCCGGGCGTCAGATAGCGGAACGCGGCCTCGATCCGGTCCTGCACGAAGGCCCGCAGCCCGGCCTGCGGGACGGTGCCGGAACCGACCGGGTGCCGGCGTCCCCCGCTGTACGCGGACACCTCGACGCGCACGTGTCCGTCGCCCGCGCCGCTGTGCTGGAGGTCGACGAGGATGGGCGACCAGTCGGGTGCGGCGGCCGGCCCGGCGGGCGTCCCGGCCGGAGCCCGGAACAGGCTCTCCACATGGGCGGTGAAGCGGGCGACGGTGGCCGCCGCGTCGGCGCCGTCGACCTCGCACAGCACGAACAGGGCCGCCGACCACAGTGAGTCGAAGCCCTCCTCGGGCGCGTCCGGGTCCAGCGGGCCCCGGGCGGACTCGTAGAGCCTCACCCGCCGGCCCGGATCGCCGTCCAGGCCCGCGCGGACGGCGCGCTCGACGAGTTCGCGCAGCCGGGCACGGTCGGCGCCGCGGTGGTCGGAGGTGGGGACCAGGCCCTCCAGATCGGGCCAGTAGCGGGCCATCACCTCGGTGGGCATCATCCGCCCGTTGTGCACCCCCCGGTCACCGGCCGCCGCGGTCACCATGCCGACGACCTCACCGGTGTCGGCGAGGGTGACGGCGGCGCCGCTGAACCCCGGGGCGAGCGGCTGGCCACCGGGCTGCCAGGCCTCCAGCTGGATCCACTCGCGGTTGAGCAACTGCGTGGCGGTGATGCGGTATTCGGCCAGGGTGCCCTCGTCGAAACCGACCGGGAAGCCGTAGACGACGAGCTTGCGGGGCCGGTCGGGCCGCCGGTCGTGGGCGGCGCCCACGGGGGCCAGCGCGGCCGGGGCGATCGGGACCTCGTGCGCCAGCTCCAGCACCGCCAGGTCGCCGAGGTCGGTGGTGCCGCCGCCCCAGCCGCCGTCCGCGACCACCCGGGCCGGTACGGCGGGGGCTCCGGGGAGCTCGGTGAAGGTCACCGTCAGGGCGTCCGGGCCGGCCTGCCGCACGACATGGGCGCAGGTCAGCACCCGGCGCGGGGTGACGAGGAAGCCCGCGCCCGCGACCTGGCCGGCGCTCTCGATCCGGGCGTGCCATTCGGCGCTGTTCATGCGGTGGGGGAGGAGGGCGACCAGGTCAGCCGCACGACGAGGTGCCCCTCCGCCGTGCCCTTGGCGATGATCGCGCCGGTCTCCGCCGACATCTTCACCCCGAACTCGATCTCCACCCCGTCGGGCCGCAACTCCCCGTCCCGGAACACCCGCAGCGCGGACGCGGCCGCCGCCCGCACGCCCTCCAGCGCGCCCTCGAAGGTGCGGGCCGCCTGGACCGTCCCGTCACGGGCCACCAGCCGGGAACCCGGCCGTCCCTCCCCGACCGCCTCGACGGCGACCACGGCGCCGTCGTCGGTCCTGAACTCCACCAGTCCGTCCACCGTGTCCCCGTAACCCCTGACTCGTCGTCCTGCGGCTCTGCGCGCATCCATTGTCACGGACGGTACTGGTGATTGTCCTGCGTTCAGCGCGCCCGCGTGATCCGGATCACTCCGAGCTCGGCCAAGTCCTGTGGCCTGATACGGAGTTGACCGGCCGTCGCCTCCGCCTCCGCCGAGGTTCGCTTGAGGATCGCCGCGGCCGACTCCGGCGCGATGACGGAGAAGTAGCTGTCCGGGGTGGCCCAGGTGCGGCCGGGCGCGGCCAGGGCCAGCGCGCCGCCGGAACCGCCCTCGCCGATGACCAGGGTGGTGATCGGGGTGCGGGCGGTGGCGACCACGCCGAACAGCTCCGCGATCGCCGCGCCCGCCCCCTGCCGTTCCGCCTCGGCGTCGTTGGCCGCGCCCGGTGTGTCCACCAGGGTCAGCACCGGGATGCCGAGCCGGTCCGCGAGCCGGATCAGCCGGGCGGCCGTGCGGTATCCGGCGGGCCGGGTCGCGGCCCCGGTCTGGGCGGCGTAGGCGACCGTACGGCCCCGATGGACACCGAAGCCGCACAGCATCCCCTCCGGGTCGACGCCGCCGCACCGGTCCCCGGAGATCGCGAGCCGGTGGTCGAAGTAGGCGTCCAGGTAGGCCCGCGCCCGGGGCCGCTCCGGCGCCCGGGCCCGCCGCACCGCCTCCCACCCGGTACGCGGCAGATCCACCGCACCGAGCGCGGCAGGCACAGGCGCGGGCCCACGCGCCCCCTCCGGCCGCCCACCGCCCCCACCCCCGACCCCTCGCGCTCCGGCCCCCGCACCGGCCCCGGTGGCGGCCGCCGCAGGGGCGGTGTCGTGTGCGGCGGTCGGCTGCGGCCGGGCGCCGGTTCCGGGGTCTTCGGGGCCGGGACCCGTACCGGGGTCGTCCGGGCCGGGACCCGTATCGGCCGCGGTGGTGGCCGGTGCGCCGGGGGTGGCGTGGGTCTGCGCCGGGCGGCGTGCTCGCGGGGTGCCGTCGGTCAGGAGGCGTAGCCACCGGCCCAGTACCTCCCGAAGCTCCGCCGGGGGCACCACCGCGTCCGCCGCTCCCGCCGCGAACTGGGCCTCGGCCGTGTAGGCGGCCGGGTCGGCGTCCGGCGGGCGTACCCGCGAGCCCGCGAAGCCGACCTGGGCGTCCGGCAGCGCGAGGACCACGTCGGCACCCGCGCCCAGGGTGGCCCAGCCGCCGCCGGTCGTCGGGTCCCGCAGCACCGCGATCTGCGCCAGCCCGGCCTCCCGGGTGAGCGCCGACTGGCGGGCCACCCGCTGGAGTTGGGTGAGGGCGAGCATGCCCTCCTGCATCCGGCTGCCGCCCGTGGCGACCAACGGCACGACCGGCAGCCGGTGTTCACGGGCGTGGACGTACGCCGCCTCCAGCCGGTCACCGGTGCGCTCGCCCAGCGAACCGCCCAGGAAGCCGAACTCGAAGGCGATCAGCACGGCCCGGGTGCCCCCGACGCCCGCCGTGCCCCCGACGCTCGCCGTGCCGCAGACGACGGACTCCGACTCGCCGGTGCGCCGGGCGGCGCGTTCGCGCGAGGCGTCGTAACCGGGCCAGCCGAGCGGCCCGTCGGGAGCGGCCGCCCGCTGTCCGACGGGCGGGTCGGGGAACTGCTCGAAGTCGTCGGCGACGAGGGCGATGACCTCCCGCGCGCTCGCCCGCCGCGCCGTCATGACGGCAGCGCCCGCTTCATGATCTTCCCCATGTCGTTGCGGGGCAGCGCGTCGAGATAGCGCACCACGCGGGGCCGCTTGTGCGGCGCCAGCCGACGGGCCACATGGCCGGCCAGCTCGTCCTCGGCCGGCGGGGAGCCGGGGTCCGCCGGCACGACCCACGCGACGATCCGCTCCCCGAGGTCCGCGTCCGGTTCCCCGGTGACGGCGGCCTCGCGCACCCCCGGATGCTCCAGCAGCGCGTTCTCGATCTCACCGGCCCCGATCTTGTACCCGCCGCTCTTGATGAGGTCGGTCGCCTTGCGCCCGACGATCCGGACATAGCCGTCGGGGTCGCGCACGGCCACGTCGCCGGTCCGGAACCAGCCGTCGGGGGTGAAGGCGGCTGCCGTCGCGTCCGGTCGGTTGAGGTACTCGGTGAACAGGTTCGGCCCGCGCACCTGGATCTCCCCGACGCTCTCCCCGTCGTACGCCGCGACGGCCGACCCGTCCTCGTCCACGAGGCGCAGCTCCACGCCGGGCAGCGGCACCCCGACGGTCCCCGCCCGCGCCTCCCCGTCCGCGCGGACGCTGGTGTTCATCAGCGTCTCCGTCATCCCGTACCGCTCGATCACCCGCCGCCCGGTCGCGGCCGCGATCCGCTCGTGGTCGTGCACGGGCAGCGCCGCCGAGCCGGACACCAGCAGCCGCGCCCCGGCGAGCGCCTTCGCCAGGGCGGGGTCGTCGGGCAGTGCCTCGGCGATGCGGTGGTACATCGTCGGCACCCCGAAGAGCATGCTCGCCCCGGTGCTCAGCTCGCGCGTCACACCCTCCGTGCCGAACCGCCCGAGGTGCCGCACGGATCCGCCGCGCCGCAGCGGCCCGAGGATCCCCAGCACCAGACCGTGCACATGGAACAGCGGCAGCCCGTGCACGAGCACGTCCGCACCGGTCCACTGCCAGGCGTCGGCGAGCGCGTCCAGGGTCGTGGCGATCGCGCGCCGCGGGATGACCGCGCCCTTGGGCGGGCCGGTGGTCCCGGAGGTGTACACGACGAGCGCGGGATCCTCGTCCCCGACGGCCGCCCCCGCCGCCGCGCCCACGACCGCACCGACCGGTGCCCCGGCGCCGCGCCCGTCGCCGTCGGTCCCGCCATTGGTCCCGCCGTCGATCTCGACGTCGATCCGTGTCAGCTCCCGCAGCGCGGCGGGCAGTTCGTCGCCCGGAGCCGCCAGCACCACCCCCGGCGCGCTGTCGCCCAGGATGTGCCCGAGCTCCTTGTCGCCCGACTTCGGGTTCAGCGGCACGGCGGCCACCCCGGCGAGCAGCGCGCCCACCACCGCGACGGCGGTCTCCAGCGAGGGAGTCGCCCACACGGCGACCCTCGCCTCCCCCCGTACCCGTGCGCCGACGGCACCGGCCGCCGAGGCGAGCTCCGCGTACGTCAGGCGACGCTCGCCGAACCGCAGGGCGGGGTGTCCGGACGGGGCGTCCGTCAGGGCCGGGAAGAGAGAGGACACGGAACGGGCTCCTTGCGTGGCTGCGGGACACAACAAACCCGTTCCTACCCCACCGACCCGGCCGTCACCTGTCAGGCCGCCGTCGCGCGGCAGGCGGGCGCGGGAGTCCCCGATGTGACGTGGCCCGGACGCGATCCCGTCCACGGCAGCGCGGTCGGCCTCCCCGAAGGGGAAGGCCGAACCGGTTGTCCCGGTCGCGGGGGCGGCCGTTAACCTGCGGAGGTACGACACGGACGGACGGATGTGCGGACGTGCGGAGGTACGAGAACGGAGTCCGCGGTGCCCCGAGTCGCCCTTGTCACCTATGACCCCCGGCCGGAGCCGAGCAAGGACCGGGATCTCCCCGGGCTGCGGGCGGCACTGGAGGCGGCCGGGGCCGAGGCGGACGTCGTGTGCTGGGACGACGACACGGCCGACTGGGCCTCCTACGACCTCGCCGTCCTCCGCTCGACCTGGGACTACAGCTGGCGTGCCGCCGAGTTCACGGCCTGGGCGGAGCGGTGCGGCAAGCTGACGCGGCTGGCCAACCCGGTCTCCGTGGTGCGCTGGAACACCGACAAGCGGTATCTCGGGGAGCTCGCGGCGGCCGGGGTGCCCACGGTCCCCACCCGCTATCTCGCCCCGGGCGACACCGAAGCCCTCGCGGGGCTGCCGGGCGACCACGAGTACGTCGTCAAGCCCACCTCCGGCGCCGGCGCCCGGTACGCGGCCCGCTACACGCCCGACCGGCGCGAGGCGGCCGAACGGCACCTTGCGCGGATGCACGCCGAAGGGCTGACGGCGATGGTGCAGCCGTACATGCGCGCCATCGACACCGGCGGCGAGCGGGCCCTCCAGTTCTTCGGCGGGCGTCTGCTGCACGCCAGCCGCAAGCGGGCCGTACTGGACCCCGGCACCGCCTTCGACGCGGACAAGGTCGCCCACCCCGGTCTGGAGCCGTGGACCCCGACCCGGGCCGAACTCGCCGTCGCCGAAAGCGCCCTGGCCGCCGTACCGGACGCGCCGGAGCTGCTCTACGCCCGGGTCGACCTCGTGGACGGGGACGACGGGGAGCCGCGCGTGATGGAGCTGGAACTGGTCGAGCCGAACCTGTTCCTCTTCCTGCACCCGGAGTCGGTGCCGGCCGTCGTGGCGGCGATCCTGGCGGCGGCCGGCACTCCCTGACGACCGCCGCCGCTCCCGCGTCACCGCCGGTCGGCCGCTACTCCCGGACCGCCGTCCGCTGGAGCAGCCCCCAGGTGAACTCGGCGACGACCTCCCGTCGCATCCCCCAGCCGTCCGGGGCCGTGAAGGCCAGTCCCCAGCGGGTGGGCGCGGTGCCCTCCAGCGGGCGGGCCGGGGCGAAGGCCTGCGCGGCCTCGTCGACCGTGCAGGACCAGGGGGTGAGGTCGTCGAGGGTCGTCAGGCGCGGTGGCGTGGCTCCCGGGGCGCGGACCAGCCACTCGTTCCAGACGCCGCCGTTCGGGGCGAGGAGCACCTCGAAGCGCAGATCGGGCCAGAGGGGCAGGGGCCACAGCCAGGCCTCGCAGTCGAGGTCCCCGACGCGGCGGGGCGCCCGGGACTCCGGTTCACCGAGGACCGAGCGGTAGCGGGCCAGCGCGCCCCGGGCGTGCGGGGAGTGGAGCATGGCCTGCCAGCGCTTGTTGGCCTCCCGCATCTGTGCGAGGGAGACGCCCAGCGCATGGCGGGCGTCCTCGACCAGGTCAGGGTTGTGATCGGCCATGCGGCGCAGCAGGACCTGCTGGAAATCGAACGCCGTGAACGAGCCGGCGAGGCGTTTCTGGGTCGGCATGCCCTCCATCCTGGCCCACCGCGCGTACCGTCCAGGGCCACTGTGCGTTTCCCGACCATTGCCCGGCGCAACGCGTTATGACAGCCTGTGTTCGTCATGCCGATCGCCTGTTGAAATCTCGAACACAGGCACTGAGACGACTACCTAAGGGAGGGGGCCGGTTGTGGGACGCCTCGTACCTGCCGTGACCCGAGCTCTCGACATTCTCGAGCTGTTCCTGGACGGGGACGGTTCGCTCTCCGCCCCCGATATCGTGCGCAAGCTCCAGCTTCCGCGCACCACCGTGCACGAACTGGTGACCACCCTCTCGGCGCGGTCGTACATCGTGGCCGTACCCGGACAGCCCGGACGGTACCGCCTCGGGGTACGTCCGTACCAGCTCGGCAGCCGCTACGCCGAGCAGCTCGACCTCGCCGCCGAGGGTCAGCAGGTCGCGCGCTCCGTCGCTGAGACGTGTGACGAGACGGTCCACGTGGCGATCCTGGAGGGCACGGACGTCATCTACATCGCCAAGGTCGACTCCACGCACGCGGTCCGGATGGTCTCGGCCGCCGGCCGCAGGCTGCCGGCCCACTGCACCTCCGTCGGCAAGATGCTGCTGGCCTCGCTCCCCGAGCCGGAACTCAGCGCGCGCATCCCCGACGACGCCGACCTCATCCGGATGACCCCGAACAGCATCACCGAGCCCGGTGCCCTGCGCGAGGCGCTGGCGGAGATCCGGGAGCGGGGTGTCGCGGTCGAGAGCCGTGAGTCCAATCCGGACGTCAGCTGTGTGGCGGCGCCGGTGCGCGACCGCACGGGCCAGGTCGTCGCCGCGCTGTCCATCTCCGTGCCGATGATCCGCTGGAGCGACGACCGCCGCGTGGAACTGGAGCAGCTCGCCGCGAAGGGCGCCGCCGAGCTGTCCGAGCTGCTGGGCTACCGGAGCGTGGCATGACGACGTCGTACGAGGTGGCCGTACGGGCCGAGGCGGTCCTCGGCGAGGGCCCGACCTGGGACCCGGCCACCGGCCGGCTGCTCTGGCTCGACATACTCGGCTCCCGCCTGCACGGCTACGAACCCTCGACCGGCCGCCGCACGGTCCGGGTGACCGACCAGCACGTGGGCGCGGCCAAGCCGCGCGCCGGGGGCGGCCTGGTCCTCAACCTGCGGGACGGGGTGGGCCTGCTCGACCCGGACGGCGGCTTTCGCTGGCTGCGCCACGAGCCGGTCCCCGGCCGCCGCGCCAACGACGCCGCCGTCGCGCCCGACGGCTCGCTGTGGGCCGGCACCATGCGCTACGACGAGGCCCCGGGCGGCGGCACCCTGTCCCGGATCACCGGAGACGGCTCGGCCGGGACGGTCCTCGACGACGTGGCGGTCAGCAACGGCACGGGCTGGAGCCCGGACGGGACGCTGATGTACTACGTCGACTCGCCGACCCGCCGGGTCGACGTCTTCGCCCACGCGCCGGACGGACGGGTGAGCGACCGCCGCACCCTCGTCGAGATCGAGGACGGCGCCGGTTTCCCCGACGGCCTCACCGTCGACGCCGACGGCTGCGTGTGGGTGGCGCTGTGGGACGGGGGAGCGGTACGCCGCTACACCCCGGAGGGCGTACTGGACCGGGTGATCGACCTCCCGACCCCGAGGATCACCGCCTGCGCGTTCGGCGGCGCCGACCTGACCGACCTGTACATCACCACCGCCCGGGTGGGCCTTGCGTCACCCCACCCGGTGGCGGGATCGCTGCTGGTCGTGCCGGGCATCGGGAAGGGCCTGCCCCAGCCCGCCTTCGCGGGCTGAGCCTCGCGGGCCGAGCCTCGCGGGCTGAACCTCGCGGGCTGAACCTCGCGGGCCGGGCCTCGCGGGCTGAACCTCGCGGGCTGGGTCTCGCGGGCCGAACACGGCCCCGCCGGACGCCCACGCGGGCACGCGGGCACGCGGGCACGCGGGCACCCGGGCGACCGCACCCCGGACTCCCGGGCCGCCGCCGGGCGGGGCCGGCGCACGCCGCCCCGCCCGCTCGGTGTCCGGGGCTACTCCAGTCCCGCCCGCTTCAGCTCGTCCGCGGTCAGCGGCGGGCCGGTCAGCGCCGGTTTCCACGGCCCCAGCGCGGCCGCCAGCAGCACCGACGGGGTCAGCAGCACCTCGGGCCCCCGCTCCAGCGACGTCACGTCCGTCACCCGGCGGGCGATCCGCCCGTTGCCGGTGGCCGTGAGCATCAGCCGGCCGACGTACGCGGCCACGAGCCGGTCGCGGACCGTGGGCCCGTTCTCGGTCGCGCCGGGACAGAACACGTCCTGGCCGACCGCGAGGTCCCACGCGGTGCTCACCGGCCGGGCCACCGCCTTCTGCACCCGCCGGGACAGCCCGGCGGAGCCCCACCCCCGCCGCCGCACCGTGTCCCGCAGGATCACCGCGCTCTGGGCGGCGACGGCCAGCCCGTGGCCGTACAGCGGGTTGTACGCGGCGAGCGCGTCACCGAGGACGGTGAGGTTCTCCGGCCAGGCCGGCATCCGCTCGTAGAAGTGGCGCCGGTTGACGGTGGCCCGGGTGTACGCCACGCCGGACACCGGCTCGGCGCGTTCGAGGAGTTCGCCGATGACGGGATGGCGCAGTTCCTCGCGGGCGAAGCGGACGAAGTCGGCGTCGTCGGTGGAGGGTTCGCCGCCCCGGGTGCCGTTGAGGGTGACGATCCAGTGTCCGTCCTCGATGGGCAGCAGGAACCCCGCCCGCCCCGGCCCACCGGCCCGCGGGTCGGGCTGCACGTTGACGACCGGGTAGCCGGACCTGGCCTGCTCGGGCGCGCGGAAGAGACGACTGGCGTACGCCAGCCCGGAGTCCACCTCCCGCCGCTCCACCGCGGGCAGCCCGAGCTCGGTCAGCCACCGCCCGGCCCGTGAACCGCGCCCGGTCGCGTCGACCACCAGCCCGGCCGGGACCACCCACTCCGCGCCGGGCCCGGCCTCCCCGCCCGCGTCCGAGTCCGCGCCGGGTGCCGACCCCGCGCCCTCCCCGGCTCGCACCCGTACCCCTGTGACCGCCCCCGCGTCGCCCGCGAGGCCCAGGACCTCGACACCGCGGAGCAGCTCGATCCGGTCGTCCGCGAGGACCAGGTCGCGGATCGTCGCGTCCAGGAGGTCACGGCCCGCCAGGATCACGTGGTGGGACTCGGGCCAGCGTCGGAACCAGCCCCGCGCGCCCATGACGACCATGTCGGTGGTGACCGGCGCCCGGCGTGCCCCGGCGGCCAGCAGGGCCTCGGTCGCGCCCGGAAGCAGTTCCTCGACCGCCCGCACACCGCCCGACCACAGCATGTGGGCGTGGCGGGCCTGGGGCAGGCCCTTGCGCGGGGCGGGGCCGTCGGGCAGGACGTCCCGCTCGACGACGACGACCCGGTCGGCGAGGCCGGCCAGGGCCCGTGCCGCGAGCATGCCCGCATGGGATCCCCCCAGGACTACGGCGGTTCTGGCGGGGCGGGAGGGTTCACTCATGCGTGGACATGCTCTCTGCCGGGGCGGCCGCGTGAGCGCGGACCGCCTGGATGTCGACGGGGTGGCGAAGGACCCGGGACACGGCCTGGATCTCCCGCAGGAGGTAGGTGGTGTCCGGACGGGAGGACCCGGACGGGTCGGCCGGGCCGGCGGGGGATACGGCGGGAGTGGGGGAGGCGGCGGGAACGCGGGAGGCGGTGGCCGGGGACTCCGGGTGCCGCAGGGCCCGCTCGCGGGCCTCGACCGCGTCCAGGAGGGTCACGGCGGCGGCCAGGGCCTGCGCCCGGCCGCGCTCGAACCCGAGGGCGACGGCGGCGTCGTAGGACCGTGCGCGCAGGTCGTCGTCGAGGTGCCGGGCGAGCTGGAGCAACGCGTCGCGGATGAACGTCTCGCGCCGGATCAGCCGCAGTTCCGGCGTGGCGCGCAGGTCGAAGGGCTCGCGGGCGCCGGTGACGCTCCGCATCAGCCGGGACAGGGGCCGCAGGCTCCGGTGACGGCGGCGGATCCGCCACCGCTCCTGGAGGTACTGGCCGGCGTGCGGGACGATGAAGCCGATCGCGACCAGGGTGGCGGCGATGCACGCGGCCGACGGGGCGATGCCGGTGTTCAGCCAGTCCAGGTCGTGCCCGGTCCAGCGGGCCCCGACCGCCGTCAGCTTGGCCGCGCTGAACAGCAGGTTCGTCACATAGCCGGCTCCCAGGAAGCGGAGCCCCCAGCGCAGCCAGGCGTCGAGGCCCTCGGTGCGGCTCCAGTTCCAGACCAGCCGGGCGGTGACCGAGCAGGCCACCGTGTGCGCGAGCAGGTAGAGCAGGATCTCCTCGCGCATGAAGGGCGTGTTGGCGTAGTACGTGTCCAGGTCCCGGATCTGTTCCACGGGGACGTCGGCGAGCGCGAAGAGCACCCACAGTGCGACGACCACCCCCGCGTAGACGGAGACCACCCAGCGGGTCGCCCGCCGGGTCTGGGCCGAGCGCTCGGTCCGGCCGTTGCGCCAGGCGATGATCAGCAGCAGCCAGGAGGCGGAGAGCGCGGTCAGCAGCGAGTACACCCAGGGCGCCGCGATGTTGGGCACGCCGGTGACCCGGTTCGTCCAGGCGATGGTCTTGGGCGCCGCGAAGACGAACACGGCGCAGGCGAAGACCAGCAGACCGCCGACGGCGCGCAGCAGCGGGTCCCGCCAGAGCTTGAGGATGCTGGGCAGCTTGATGGCGAGGGCGGCGCCCAGCACCACGGTGGGCAGCCAGAAGGAGACGTACAGCCCGTGGCTCACCGTGCCGTGCCCCGGCGTCCGCGATAGCCGAGGGTCCGCTGGACCGCGGCCGTGTCGCCGTCCGGCCCGCCGACGGCCGGTCCCGGTTCGGCCAGATAGCGCCGGAAACGGGCCGCGAGGCGGTGGCCGAAGTCGTCGGCCTCGGCCTCCTCGTCCTCCCGGGAGCCGTTGCGGGCGGCGACGGTCAGCGCGAGGGAGTCCCAGCCGGCCTGTCCGGCCAGCACACCCGCGGCCACCGTGCCGATGCCGTGGTGATGCCGGTGACCGGCGTGCAGATGCCACAACTCATGGCCGAGAATGACCAGTTGCTGCACGTCCTCGGCCCGTTCCTCGACGATGACCAGGTCGAAGTCCTGGAACTCCACCCACAGCCCGGTCACCTCGATCTCGTCGGGGAACCGCTCGAAGCGGACCTCGACGGGACGCCCGCCGCGCCGCGCGGACATCTCCTCGCACAGCGCCCGGCACACGTCCCGCACCCCGGCCGGCCGGGAGGGGCGCGCCCGGAGCGCGGCGGAGAGATCGCCGGTCAGCTCGCGCATGGCCGGTCCGGTCCTCGCGCGCCGCAGCGCCGAGCCGATCCGGGCCGCCCTCCCGCGCGCGCCCGCGATGTCCATCCGCTCCCCCTTCTCCACCGCCGTGCGGCGGCCCGTTCGAGCCTACGCGGCCGGTTGTGCCCACGTCACGGGAAGTTTTCACGGGGCGGTCGGGGACCACCGATAGAAAGCGCTGTCATCGATCCCGTCGAAACCATTGACGTGCAGCCGCATCGATTTTACGGTCCCGTTCGAAGTTACGAGCGGAATTCGAAATGTCGAACCGATTGAACGGCAGGGGCAAGGTATGGGACAACCTGGCCTGAATCGCAGGCAACTTCTCGCCGCCGCGGGCGGGTTGGCGGTGGCCGGCAGTTTCGGCTTCGCCGCCCTCGGCACGGGTGCCGACGCGCTCGCCGCCGGGGCGCACACCCGGGTCCGCTACTGGAACCTCTTCCAGGGCGGCGACGGCGCCAACCAGGTCGCCATGGTGGACGCCTTCCGCGACGGCCACCCGGACATCGCCGTGAAGGACTCCACCCTCGCCTGGGGCGGCCCTTACTACACCAAGCTCGCCATGGCCGCGGCCGGCAACCGCGCCCCCGACCTCGGGGTCATGCACCAGGGCCGCATCCCCGGCTTCGCGCCCGGCCGCCTCCTGGACCCCTGGGACGTGGACCTCCTCGCGAAGTACGGCGTGCGCGAGGCCGACTTCAACCCGGTGCTGTGGCAACGGGGCATCGTGGACGGCAAGTTGTACGCGCTGCCGCTGGACATCCATGTCCAGCTGAACTTCTACCGCAAGGACGTCTGCGAGAAGGCGGGCCTCCTCGGCACCGACGGCCGCCTCCCCGCCGCCGGCTCGGCCGACGAGTGGTTCGACATCCTGAAGGAGGCCAAGGGGCAGCTGAAGAAGGGGCAGCAGACGCTCGGCCTGCACGCCAACGACCAGAACTTCTGCTGGTGGTTCTTCGTCGCCTTCTACGGGCAGCTCGGCGGCACCTACTTCGACGACGCCCACACGACCGTCACCTTCGACACCGACAAGGCCACCCGGGTCCTGGAGTTCCTCCGCAAGCACGTCACCGACGGCTACGTCACCGTGGGCGAGGCGGACGGCGAGGCGTTCCTCGCCGGTTCGCCGTTCACCTGGGAGGGCAATTGGTCGGTGCCCTACTTCAACGGTGAGAAGGTCGAGTACGGCGCCCAGCCGCTGCCCCCGGTCTTCGGCACCCCGGCCACCCACGCCGAGTCGCACTCCTTCGTCCTGCCCCACCAGGCCGACCGCGGCGGGGACGGCAACGAGGGCGCCTACCGGCTCGCCGCCTACATGGTCACCCACGCCACCACCTGGGCCAACGGCGGCCATGTCCCGGCCTACCTGCCCACCTTCGAGGACCCCGCCTACCTGAAGCTCGCCCCCCAGAGCGAGTACTCCCGCCCCGCCATGGACCACCAGGCCAACGAACCCCACATCTGGTTCGCCGGCTCCACCGGCGTGCTCGCCCAGCGCGTCGGCCCGATCGTGGCCTCCTCCAACCTGGGCTCCGCCGCCCCGGACGCGGCGGCCCGCCGGATGAGGTCCGCGCTGGCGCAGCTGCTGGCGATGAAGAACCCGATGGACGGCCGCACCGCAGCCCAGGAGCTGAAGGGAGCCGGCGCATGAGCACCCTCGCGCACGCCCGGACCCTGCCGCCGCGCACCGCGGTCGCCGCAGATTCAGCCCGCGCCCGATGGAGCCGCCGCTTCCAGCACGGCGGCTGGTTCGTGGCCCCGTTCTTCGTCCTGTACGGGCTGTTCGTCGTGCTGCCGGTCGTCCGCGGCCTCTACCTCAGCTTCACCGACGCCAACATCTCCGGCGACCACACCGGCTTCGTCGGCCTCGACAACTACCGCGAGGCCCTGAAGGACGACCTGGTCTGGGACTCCCTCTGGCACAGCGTGCAGTTCACGCTCTACGTGGTCCCGGTGATCGTCGTCGTGGCCCTGCTGATGGCGCTGATCGCGCACCACACCGTCCACTTCAAGTGGCTGTGGCGGCTGTGCTTCTTCGCGCCCTTCCTGCTTCCCTCCGCGGTCATCGGCAACCTGTGGTGGTGGCTGTTCCAGCCCACCAACGGCATGGTCAACCACGTCCTGGGCCTGGACACCCCGTGGCTCACCCAGAAGTCGACGGCGATGCTCGCGGTCGTCGTCGCGACCCTGTGGTGGACGGTCGGCTTCTCGTTCCTCCTCTACCTGGCCGCGCTCCAGAACATCCCCCACCACCTCTACGAGGCCGCCGAGCTGGACGGGGCGAACGCGTTCCAGCGGATGCTGCACATCACCGTGCCCAACCTGCGCAACATCACCGGCCTGGTCCTCGCCCTCCAGGTCCTCGCCTCGCTCCAGGTCTTCGACCAGGCCGTGGTGATGTACCAGTTCGGACCGGGACCCGAGGAATCGACCCGCACCTTCGTGCAGTACACCCTCGAACAGGGCTTCACCAGCTACCGCGTGGGCTACGCCTCCGCGATCTCCTTCATCCTCTTCATCATCGTCGCGGCCGTCGCCCTCGGGCGGATGTGGCTGCTGCGCAACCGCGAGGAGGTCGCGACCCGATGACGACTCCGACGCTGCCCACGCCGCCGACCCCGTCCGTTCCCCCGGCGCCCACCGCTCCCTCGCTCCGCGGGCCGCGCGGCACCTGGACCCCGGCCCAGATCGCCCTCACGCTGGTGGCGGCGGCCCTCTCTCTGGTCTGGCTGGCCCCGCTCGCCTGGGCGCTGTCGACCTCCCTCAAGACCCCCACCGAGTCGGTGACCTCCCCGCACTGGATCCCGCAGGACCTCACCCTGGAGTCCTGGAAGGCGGTGATCGAGGCCGGCAACATCCCCAACTGGTTCGTGAACTCGGTCGTCGTGTCCGTCTGCGTCACCTTCATCGTGCTGGCGGTCGCCTCCCTCGCGGCATACGGCTTCGCGCGCACCGAGTTCCGGGGCAGGTCGGCGCTCATGGCGCTGACGATGGCGGGCCTGATGTTCTCCCCGGCGATCCTCGGCGTCCCGCTCTTCACCACGGTCCAGTCGCTCGGCATGGTGGACACCTACTGGGGCATGATCCTGCCGCAGTGCGCGCCTGCGGCGATGGTCTACATCCTCTACAAGTTCTTCCAGTCCCTGCCGAAGGAGCTGGAGGAGGCCGCCTTCATCGACGGCGCGGGCCGCTGGCGGATCTTCTTCACGATCGTCCTGCCGCTGTCGAAGCCCTCGCTCTCGGCGGTCGGCATCTTCACCTTCATCGCCTCCTGGAACAACTTCCTGTGGCCCTACATGGTGACCAACAACCCCGACCTGATGACCATGCCGAACGGCATCGCCACCGTGCAGAACGCCTTCGGCATCGTCTGGCCCCAGCTGATGGCCGGCGGCCTGCTGGCCGGTCTCCCCCTGATCGTCGTGTTCGTCTTCTTCCAGAGCCAGATCGTGCGGGGCGTCGCCCACACGGGTCTGGCGGGCCAGTGACCAGCGGACGGACCCCCGACCCCCGACGGACAGGTACCCCCTCCTCGAAAGGCGTTCATGCGCACCGCACGTCTCACCCTCGACCCCGCCTTCACCATCGGCGAAGTCAACCCCCGTCTCTTCGGTAGCTTCGTGGAGCATCTGGGCCGGTGTGTCTACACAGGTCTCTACGAGCCCGGCCACCCGTCCGCCGACGAGGCGGGGCTGCGGACCGACGTCCTGGACCTGGTCCGCGAGCTCGGCGTCACCGCCGTCCGCTACCCGGGCGGCAACTTCGTCTCGGGCTACAAGTGGGAGGACTCGGTCGGCCCCGCCGAGGACCGCCCGCGCCGCCTGGACCTCGCCTGGCGCTCGACCGAGACCAACCGCTTCGGTCTCTCCGAGTACATCGCCTTCCTGCGCAAGATCGGCCCGCAGGCCGAGCCGATGATGGCGATCAACCTCGGCACCCGGGGCGTCGCCGAGGCCCTGGAACTCCAGGAGTACGCCAACCACCCGTCCGGCACGGCGCTTTCGGACCTGCGGGCCGAGCACGGCGACAAGGACCCCTTCGGCATCAAGGTCTGGTGCCTGGGCAACGAGATGGACGGCCCCTGGCAGACCGGCCACAAGACCGCCGGGGAGTACGGCCGGCTCGCAGCCGAGACCGCTCGCGCCATGCGCCAGATGGACCCGTCCGTGGAACTGGTCGCCTGCGGCTCGTCCAGCCAGTCCATGCCGACCTTCGCCGAGTGGGAGGCGACGGTCCTCGCGGAGACGTACGAGCTGGTCGACCACATCTCCCTGCACGCCTACTACGAGCCGCAGGACGGCGACGTCGACTCCTTCCTGGCCTCGGCCGTGGACATGGAGTCGTTCATCGAGAACGTCGTCGCCACCTGCGACCACGTCGGCGCGAAGCTCAAGTCGAAGAAGAAGATCAACCTCTCCTTCGACGAGTGGAACGTCTGGTACATCTCGGGGTGGCACGCGATCGAGGACTCCGCCACGCGGGACTGGGCCGAGGCCCCCCGCCTGCTGGAGGACAACTACAGCGTCATGGACGCGGTCGTCTTCGGCTCGCTCCTCATCGCGCTGCTGCGGCACGCCGACCGGGTGACGGTCGCCTGTCTCGCCCAGCTCGTCAACGTCATCGCGCCGATCCTCACCGAGCCCGGCGGCCCGGCCTGGCGGCAGACGACGTTCTTCCCGTTCGCGCAGGCGTCGAGGCACGGCCGGGGGACGGTCCTCGACGTACGGGTGGACTCACCGACGTACACGACGGCCAAGTACGGCGAGGCGGACCTCCTGCACGCCACCGCCGTCCGCGCCGACGACGGCACGGTCACCGTGTTCGCCGTCAACCGCGGCCGCACCGAGGCGCTGCCCCTGCGGATCGGGCTGTCCGGGCTCCACCTGACGTCCGTCGTCGAGCACAGCGTGCTCGCGGACGCCGACCCGGACGCCCGCAACACCCTCGCCGACCCCGAGCGGGTCGCCCCGCACCCGGCCGAGGGCACGGCGCTGACGGACGGCGTGCTGACGGCGACGCTGGAGCCGCTGTCGTGGAACATGATCAGGCTGGCCTGACCACGGGCGGCCGGGCGCGGCCGGGCGTACGGGAGTGACGCACCGGCCGCCCCGGCCGCGCACCGCGTGGGCGCTGCCGCGGGCGGTCCTGCGGGCACGGGGGAGACGGTCCGGCGCCGGGGCCGGACCGCGCCCGGCCCGTGACGCCCGGCGGCTGACGGCACAATGGCCCCATGAGGATCTCGGCACGGGCGGACTACGCGGTGCGGGCGGTACTGGAGCTCGCCGTACGGCAGGGCGGCGACCCGGTGAAGGCCGAGTCGATCGCGGCCGTGCAGGACATCCCGCACAAGTTCCTCGAGGGGATCCTCGGCGATCTGCGGCGCGGCGGGATCGTCGACAGCCGGCGCGGCGGGGGCGGTGGCTACCGGCTGGCCCGCGACCCGGCGGCGATCACCGTCGCGGACGTGATCAGGGCGGTGGACGGCCCGATCGTGTCCGTACGCGGCGAACGCCCGACCGGTCTGACGTACACGGGCTCGGCGCAGCCCCTGCTCCCGCTCTGGATCGCCCTGCGGGCGAACGTGCGCCGGATCCTGGAGGGCGTCACGATCGCCGACATCGCCGCGGACGCCCTGCCGGATCCGGTCCAGGCGCTGGCCGCGGAACCGGCGGCCTGGGAGAACCCGTAGCGCCCGGCACGGTGACGGGCCGCCGCACCTCCGCCGAGGAACGGCGACCCGCGGTACCGCCGATCAAGGCGGCGGGCGGCGTGGGGGCCGTCCGCGGGCGGCCGGATCCGAGGAGTGCTCTTTCGCGTCCATCACCGGGAGCGACCGGGTGTGAACGGGCCGTGGTGAATGGCCGGAGTTCTACCTGGGCGCGCCCCAGCGCTCTCCCTACGATGCGATCGCCCCGGTTCTTCACAGCAACTTCATTGATTCTTCATAGAGTTGAGGTGCGGAACCGGACGCACAGCCACCCCCCACCGAACCGAACGAAGGACAGAGACATGGCCAGTGGGCTGCTCCTGGGCGGTGCGGTCGCCGCTCTCATCACAGCGGCGATACCCGCGCACAACTCGTCCCCCGTGTTCGACAACCCGCCTCCGGACAAGATCGTCATCGATGTCGCCACGGTGAACGGCTCCGGCTGTCCCGCGGGTACGGCCGCCGTCGCCGTCTCGGAGGACAACACGGCCTTCACCGTCACCTACAGCGACTACCTCGCCCAGGTCGGCGGAAGCTCCAACCCCACCGCGTTCCGCAAGAACTGCCAGCTCAATCTGGTCGTCCACGTCCCCTCGGGCTTCACGTACGCGATCGCCAAGGCGGACTACCGCGGCTACGCCTCGCTCCAGTCCGGCGCGACCGCCGTCCAGCGGGCCTCGTACTACTTCCAGGGCTCGTCGCAGACGGTGTTCAAGAACCACAACTTCAGCGGCTCCTTCAACGACAACTGGCAGGCGACCGACAGCACAGACTGGGCCCAACTGGTCTGGGCCCCCTGTGGAGTCCAGCGCAACTTCAACATCAACACCGAACTCCGGGTGAACGCGGGCACGTCGTCGCCGAGCAAGGTCAGCTTCATGACCATGGACTCCACCGACGGTGACCTCAGCACGATCTACCACATGGCCTGGCAGGAGTGCCCGGCCAAGTAGACGGCTCGCCTCCCCTCCTCGGTCACCCCGCCGCGTGGGCCGTGAACCCGGCCCACGCGGTGCTGCCCGCCGCGACGCCGATCTCGCCGACGGTGTCGATCTCGCCGACGGTGTCGACAGTCGGCCGCGCTCCGGCATGCCGACCGGGCGCCACCGCGCATCCGGTGACGCCCGGTCGGACCCGGGAGGGATCAGGGCGGGTTCAGACGGTGGGGCTCAGCTCTCGACCCCGAGGGTCAGCGTTCCGGCGTACCCGGAGGACGTCGAGCTGCCCAGGGCGGTCAGGGTCAGCAGGCCCGAAGCGGCGCCCCCCTCGTCGTAGATGGAGTCCTGGGCGAGGGTGGTGCGGGTGACCGTGTTGGTCGAGTAGGGGGAGACCCTCGCGACGGCCGTCGTGATCGTCTCGTTGAAGAAGAGCTGGCCGGTGTGGACCTCCTGGCCGCCGGTGAAGTGGCCGTCGGAGGTGACCGTGACGCCGGTGTGCACCTTGATGTGGATGTGGATGCAGCGGCCGCGGTACCAGCCGGGGTAGATCGTGGTGATCGCCGCGACTCCGCTGGAGCCGGTCAGGACTCCGCCGCGCAGGAAGGTGCCGTCGTCCGGCTCGTTGTGGCCGTTGTTGCCGACGAAACCGGAGTACTCGCCGAGGGCGTCGCAGTGCCAGATCTCCACGAGGGCGTTGGAGAGGGGCACGCAGGTGTCGTCGTCGACGACCGTGAGGGTCAGCTTCAGCGGGATGCCCGCCTTGCCCTCGGTGATGTCGGCGCGGACGTACTGTCCGTCGAGGTAGTAGGGGCCTTCGGTCATCTCCTTGGTGAGGGTGCAGACGGCCGCGGCGGCGACGGGGGCGGTGTCGGCCGCGTCGGTGGCGGGGGTCTCGGGCGTGGCAGCGGCGCCTACGGCCAGGGCCGCTGCGGTCGCGCCCGAGGCGACGAGTACGGTGCGGCGCGCGACGGAGGGGCGCGCATCTGAAGTGTCTGTCATGAGCACGACACCGTAGGAACGTTTCCTGTCGGCAGGCTGTCAGTTCGGCAAAGTGGGGCGCCGTCAAGCTACTTGCAGGGCAAGTGTCGACACATGCCGGTCGACGGCTCACGGGGCCGACGGGGCCGGCGGGCCCCGCGGGCGGCGGGGTGGCGGAGCGGCTCCCCGTTTCTCGAAGACTTTCGGGTGTGCGCGCGGGCCATTGACGCGCAAGGGGTTCGATTCTACGGTCCCGTCCGACGACGCGAATGTTGTTCGGTATCACGAACGACATCCCCCCTCGAAGGAGCGTCCGCATGAGCCGCATCTCCCGCACACCCCGCGCACCCCGCACATCCCACCCGTCCCACCCGTCCAGGTCCCGCAGGGCCGCACTGCTCGCCCTCCCGGCGGCCGTCCTGCTCGCCCTCGTCCCCTCCAGCGCCTCCGCGTACCCCAACCCCGGTACGGTCACCGGCTCCACGGTCGTGCACGACCCGACGATGATCCGCACCTCGGCCGGCCGCTACCTCCTCTACGCCACCGGCGGCGGCCTGTCCTACCGCACCTCCACCGACCGCATCGCCTTCGGCGCGGGAGCCGACGCCTTCTCCACCCGGCCGGGCTGGTGGTCCTCCTACGGCACCACCGAGGCCTGGGCGCCCGACATCTCGTACCAGGGCGGCAAGTACCTGATGTACTACGCCGTCTCCACCTTCGGATCCAACAAGTCCGCCATCGGACTGGCCGGTTCGAGCACCGGGCTCCCCGGCTCCTGGACCGACTACGGCACCGTCTACACCTCCACCACGTCCAGCGACCACAACGCCATCGACCCGAACCTGTTCGTGGACGACGACGGCAAGTGGTGGCTGTCGTTCGGCAGTTGGTGGACGGGCATCAAGATGATCCGGATCGACCCGTCGACCGGCAAGCAGCTCGCGTCCGACACCGCCCGGCGCTCGATCGCGTCCCGCCCCACCGGGACCAAGGCCGTCGAGGCGCCCTACATCGTGAAGCGCGGCGGCTACTACTACCTCTTCGCCTCCTACGACACCTGCTGCGCCGGCACCAGCTCCACCTACAAGGTCAAGGTCGGCCGCGCCACCGCTGTCACCGGGCCGTACTACGACAAGAGCGGCGTCGCGATGACGAACAACGGCGGCACGCCCGTCCTGGAGTCGCACGGCAGCGTCATCGGCCCCGGTGGCCAGTCGATCCTGCACGACACCGACGGCGACCTGATCGTCTACCACTACTACGACGGCAACGACAACGGCACTCCCAAGCTCGGCATCAACCTCTTGAACTGGAGCAGCGGATGGCCCGTCGCCTACTGACCCTGCTGGCCGCGCTGCTGCTCGCCCTGGCGATCGGACAGCCCTCCGCGAGCGCGGCCACCGTCACCAACCCGGTCAAGGCGCAGAAGGGCGCCGACCCCTGGATCTCGTACCACGACGGCAACTACTACCTCGTGACGACGAGCTGGACCAACGTCATCACGCTGCGCAGGTCCGCCACCCTCGCGGGACTCGCCACCGCGCCGAACATCCAGGTGTGGACCGGGGACGCCGCCTCACGGTGCTGCAACATCTGGGCGCCCGAACTGCATTTCATCGGCGGCCGCTGGTACCTGTACTACGTCGCCGGGCAGAACGTCTCCGACTACAACCCGACGCAGCGCACCCACGTCCTGGAGAGCGCGGGCTCGGACCCGACAGGCCCGTACACCTACAAGAGCCGGCTCAACTCCGCCTGGATGCTGGACCCGACGGTCGCGACCATCAACGGTCAGCTGTACCTGCTCGGCAGCGTCAGCGGCGGGACACAGAACCTCGTGGCGGCCCGGATGTCCAACCCGTACACCCTGGCCACCGGCTTCACGACCATCTCCACGCCGACCAACTCCTGGGAGAAGTCGGGCGGTTCGGTCAACGAGGGGCCGGAGATCCTCCAGCGCGGCGGCAAGACGTTCCTGGTCTATTCGGCGAGCGGCTGCTGGACCCCCGACTACAAACTCGGTCAGCTCACCCTCACCGGCTCCGACCCGCTCGCGCCGTCGTCCTGGACGAAGAAGTCCACGCCCGTCTTCCAGCGGAACGACTCCGCGGGCGTCTACGGCCCCGGCCACAACGGCTTCTTCAGCTCGCCGGACGGCACCGAGAGCTGGATCGTCTACCACGCCAACGACTCGGCCTCGGACGGCTGCGACAACGGCCGCACGACCCGGGCGCAGAAGTTCACCTGGAACGCCGACGGCACCCCGAACCTGGGCACGCCCGTGGCACTGGGCTCGTCCGGCGCCGGCCCCTCCGGTGAACCCTCGGCCACCGCCACCACCTACCGGATCACCAACCGCAACAGCGGCAAGTGCCTCGACGTGGCGGGCGGTTCGACGGCGGACGGCGCCGACGTCCAGCAGTACACGTGCAACGGCGGCGCCAACCAGCGCTGGCGGATCGAGGACCAGGGCGACGACACCAGCCGGCTGGTCGGCGTGGCCACCGGCAAGGTCCTCGACACCGCCGACTGCTCCGCCGCGGACGGCGCCGACCTGCGTCAGTGGTCCTGGCTGAACAACACCTGCCAGCGCTTCCGCTTCCTCACCACCGACAGCGGATACGTCCGTATCGTCAACGAGGCCACGGGCAAGGTCGCCGACGTCGCCGACTGCTCCACCGCGGACTCCGCCGACGTACGTCAGTGGTCCTGGCTGAACAACGCCTGCCAGCAGTGGCGGCTCGAGCCGGTGTAGCCGGTGCGCGAGCCCTATCCGGCCTGGCCCATCCCCGCCGCGTTCGGCCAGCTCTGGGCGTTCGGCCAGCCGGTCGCCGCGGCGGGGGAGAGGCCGTTGGTGCCCCGGACCTGGGCGGCCGTGAGGCCGCCGCGGGCCGGGACGCCGGGCGGCGTCGGACCCATCGGCGGGGCGGGGGCCTGCGCCATGGCGGGTGACATCGCGGCGGGGGACATGGCGGCCGGGGACATGGCCGGGGGAGCCATCGCCGCCGGTGCCATGGCGGCGGCCGGGGCCATCGGCGGAGCCGCGGCCGGCACGGGGGTGGGAGCCGGCGCCGGGGCCGGGGCGGGCGTGGGCACCGGCTGGGGGAAGACCTGTGCCGCGGCCGGCATCGGCACCCCGGCGCCGTCGGACGGCGCGCCGTGCGCCGTCGCCGGAGCCATCGCGGGGGCGGGCATCGCCATCGGGGCGGCCGAGACCAGTCCCGGCATGCCCATGGCCTGAGCGGCAAGACCCGGCGTGCCGGCCCCGTTGGTGACCAGCCGGTCCACCGCCGGCGTGCCCGAGCTGTAGCTGGTCCCGGTGCTCAGCTCGGGCACGGCGGCTCCCCTCCTGGTCCCGTAGAGCACCTGTTCCAGGCCGGACACCAGGCGACGAACGTCCACCTGGGGGCGCACCACGAGCCGCAGGAAGCGGCTGGACGACCCGATCTTGTTGCCGCACTCGCGGACCAGGATGCGGTGCTCGGCGAGCAGCCGGTCGCGGACCACGGTGCCCTCGGCGCCGACGGGCAGGCGCACGAAGAGGAAGTTCCCCTGCGAGGGGTAGACGGTCAGCCCGGGCAGCGCACTGAGCTGACTCGCCATGTCGAGACGGTCCCGGCGCACCTGCATCAGGCTCTGCGCGTACTCGGGACCGTGCTCCTTGAGCATGAACACCACGTACTCGGCGAAGGCGTTGAGGTTCCACTTCGGCAGCATGGAGCGGACCCGGCCGGCCAGCGACGGGTTGGAGACCATGTAGCCGAACCGGATGCCGTGCAGACCGAAGTTCTTGCCGAGGCTGCGCAGCACGATGACGTTCGGCCGGACCATCGCCTCCTGCACGACGCTCGGCTCCTGCTCCGCGTCCGCGAACTCCAGGAACGACTCGTCGATGACGATCAGGTCCAGGTCGGCCATCGCGTCCATGAACTGCACGAGCGCGTGCTTGTGCAGGAAGCCGCCGTCGGGGTTGTTCGGGTTGCAGATGACGGCGACCCTGGTGCCGCGGGTCCGGATGAACTCGGCGTACTGGGCGAGGTCCAGGGCGAAGCCGCTGGACTCCTGGAGCGGGAACATGTCGACCCGCTTGCCGGTCTCCATGGGCTGGTCGGTCCAGCGGCCGAAGGTGGGGACGGGGACGGCGAGGGACTCACGGACCAGCAGGTGGTCGATCCAGGTGATCAGCTCGGTCGAACCGTTGCCCATCGCCACGGCCTGCGGCGGCAGCTGGAGCAGGTTGCACAGCTCGGCCGTGATCGTGTCGGCGCCGCTCGGGTAGTACGTGATGATGTCCCGCAGCCGCGCGGCCATGGTGTCCATCATCGCCGGGGTGGGGAAATAGGGGTTGCAGGGGATACAGAAGTCCACCGGGCCGACACCCTCGCCGCCCTCCCGCGTCAGCGCCGCCATCGACGGGCTGTGCGCCGCGGTGTTGCGGAACAACGAGGAGACGTTGTCGGCCATGGAACCTCCGTATGGGGCGGGCCCGGCGGGGACGACCGGGCCCGTCGTCATTGGGTGGCCCGCGCGGGGGAGCGCGGGCCGCCCTTACATACGAAGGTCGAGGTGACGCTGTTCAATCTCTGAGGAATCGGTGAGAACTTGTGTGGTACCTGTGAAACACGCGTGATCTACGGGGTTCATGGGGAAGGGCCCCGCCGTTGCCGAGGGGCCCTTCCCGTTCTGTCCGCGCACCCGTCCGGGACCGTGCGCCGGCTCGGACGGATGCGCGGGTCCCGGACCACGCGCGGGTCACGAACCGGACTTGCGCTTGTTCCAGACGTCGAAACCGACCGCGGCGAGCAGCGCCAGGCCCTTGATGACCTGCTGCCAGTCGCTGCCGACGCCCAGCAGGTTCATGCCGTTGTTCAGCACACCGAGGACGAGACCACCGATGATCGCGCCGAGGACGGTGCCGACACCGCCGCTCATGGACGCGCCACCGATGAACGCCGAGGCGATCGCCTCGAGTTCGAAGTTCAGACCCGCCTTGGGACCGGCCGCGTTCAGCCGCGCCGCGACCACCAGGCCCGCCAGGGCCGCGAGCGCGCCCATGTTCAGGAAGACGAGGAAGGTGACCTTCTTGTCCTTGACGCCGGACAGCTTCGCGGCCGGCAGGTTGCCGCCGATCGCGTAGATGTGACGGCCGAAGACGGCATTGCGCATGATGTAGCCGTAGCCGACCACCAGCGCGCCCAGGACCAGCAGGATGATCGGCGCGCCCTTGTAGCTGGCGAGCAGCATCGTGACGGTGAGCACCGCGGCGACGATGGCGACGATCTTGAGCAGGAACAGGTTGCGCGGCACGACGTCCAGCGAGAACTCCTGCTGGCGCTTGCGGTCGCGGACCTCCTGGAGCACCACCATGACGATCACGGCGAGACCCAGCAGGAGTGTGATGTTGTGGTAGTTCGTGTTCGGACCGGCCTCGGGGAGGAAGCCGTTGCCCATCTTCTGAAGGCCGTCCGGGAACGGGCCGAGGGTCTGGCCCTCGAGGAAGATCTCCGTCATGCCGCGGAAGATCAGCATGCCGGCGAGGGTGACGATGAACGACGGTATGCCGAGATAGGCGATGAAGTAGCCCTGGACCGACCCCGCGACCGCGCCCACGATCAGGCACAGCACCACCGCGACGGGCCACGCCACGTCGTGCTGCACCGTCAGCACGGCCGCGAAGGCGCCGATGAACGCCGTCAGTGAACCGACCGACAGGTCGATGTGACCCGCGATGATCACCAGCATCATGCCGATCGCGAGGATCAGCACATAGCTGTTCTGGAGGACCAGGTTGGAGACGTTGCGCGGCAGCAGCAGGTCACCGTCGGTCCAGACGGCGAAGAGCGCGACGATCAGGCCGAGCGCGATCAGCATGCCGTACTGGCGCATGTTGCGGCGCAGGCCGTCCAGCACCAGCTGGAGCAGGCCGCCGCCGGCCGCCGGTCCGCCGCTGTTGCCGGGCGGAGCGGCCGCCGGGCTCTTGGTCACGTCGGTGCTCATCGCGTTACCTCTTTGTCCTTCGTCATCTGACGCATCAGCACTTCCTGCGTGGCCTCGGCCCGCGGGACCTCGCCCGTGAGCCGCCCGGCGGCCATGGTGTAGATGCGGTCGCACATGCCGAGCAGTTCGGGCAGCTCGGAGGAGATGAAGACGACCGCCTTGCCCTGGGCGGCCAGTTGGTCGATGACCGTGTAGATCTCGTACTTGGCGCCGACGTCGATACCGCGTGTCGGCTCGTCCAGGATCAGCACGTCCGGACCCGCGAAGATCCACTTGCTGAGGACGACCTTCTGCTGGTTGCCGCCGGACAGCTTGCCCACCGGCTCGAAGACGGTCGGCGCCTTGATGTTCATCGACTTGCGGTAGCCCTCGGAGACCTGCCGCTCCTCGTGCTCGTCGACGATCCCCCGCTTGGCCACCTTGCCCAGCGCGGTGAGCGAGATGTTGCGGTTGATCGTGTCGATGAGGTTGAGGCCGTAGTGCTTGCGGTCCTCCGTGACATAGGCGATCCCGTGGCCGACCGCCTCCGCGACGGTCTTGGTGCGGATCTCCTTGCCGTCCTTGAGGACGGTGCCGCCCGCGTGCCGGCCGTAGGAGCGTCCGAAGACGCTCATGGCCAGCTCGGTGCGGCCGGCGCCCATCAGGCCCGCGATGCCGACGATCTCCCCGCGCCGCACCTGGATCGACACGTCGTCGACGACCTTGCGCTGCTGGTCGATCGGGTGGTGCACGGTCCAGTTGCGGATCTCCAGGGCCGGAGCCGCGCCCGACTCCGCCTCGTGCGGGGTGCGCTCGGGGAACCGGTTGTCGAGGTCGCGGCCGACCATGCCGCTGATGATCCGGTCCTCGGTCGTCTCCGCCGACTTCACGTCGAGCGTCTCGATGGACTGCCCGTCGCGGATGATCGTCACCGAGTCCGCGACCTTGCGGATCTCGTTGAGCTTGTGGGAGATGATGATCGAGGTGATGCCCTGCTTCTTCAACTCCAGGATGAGATCCAGGAGTTTGTCGCTGTCCTCGTCGTTGAGGGCCGCGGTCGGCTCATCGAGGATGAGCAGCTTCACCTTCTTCGACAGCGCCTTCGCGATCTCCACGAGCTGCTGCTTGCCCACGCCGATGTCGGCGACGCGGGTCTCGGGGTGATCGCTCAGACCGACCCGGCGCAGCAGCTCGGAGGCGTGCCGCAGGGTCTCGTTCCAGTTGATCAGCCCGCGCGAGGCGTGCTCGTTGCCGAGGAAGATGTTCTCCGCGAGGGAGAGGTACGGCACCAGCGCCAGCTCCTGGTGGATGATCACGATGCCGTGCTGCTCGCTCGCCCGGATGTCCTTGAAGGAGACGGTCTCTCCCTCGAAGAGGATCTCGCCCTCGTACGTGCCGTGCGGATGGACGCCGGAGAGCACCTTCATCAGGGTGGACTTTCCGGCGCCGTTCTCACCGCAGATGGCGTGGACCTCGCCCTGGCGGACGGTCAGGGTGACGTCCGACAGCGCTTTCACACCGGGAAAGGTCTTGACGATCGAGCGCATTTCCAGGACGGGTCCCGCCATGGTCGTGCCTTCCAATCCTTGAGGGTCGACGCTTACTTGAGCTGGTCGGCCGTGTAGTAGCCGCCCTCGACGAGGACCTTCTCGTAGTTGGTCTTGTCCACGCTCACCGGCTGGAGCAGGTAGGCCGGGACGACCTTGGTGCCGTTGTCGTAGGTCTTGGTGTCGTTCGTCTCCGGCTTCTTGCCGTTGAGGACGTCGTCCACCATGGTCGTGGCGACCTTGGCCAGCTCACGGAGGTCCTTGTAGACGGTCTGCGTCTGACCGCCGGCGATGATCGACTTCACCGAGGCCAGCTCGGCGTCCTGGCCGGTGAGGACCGGCAGCGGCTTGCTCGCGGAGCCGTAGTCGTCCGACTTCAGCGCCGACAGGATGCCGATGGAGATGCCGTCGTAGGGCGAGAGGACCGCGTCGACCTTCTTGCTGCCGTACGACTTGGTGAGGATGTCGTCCATGCGCTTCTGCGCGGTCGCGCCGTCCCAGCGCAGGGTGGTGACCTGGGTGAGGCCGGTCTGGCCGGACTGCACGACGAGCTTCTTGCTGTCGATGTACGGCTGGAGCACGCTCATCGCGCCGTTGAAGAAGTACTTCGTGTTGTTGTCGTCGTTGGAGCCGGCGAACAGCTCGATGTTGAACGGGCCCTTGCCGGACTTCAGGCCGAGCTTGTCGACGATGTAGTTGGCCTGGAGCTCGCCGACCTTGGTGTTGTCGAAGGACGCGTAGTAGTCGACGTTCTTCGTGCCGAGGATCAGACGGTCGTAGGAGATGACCGGGATCTTGGCGTCGGCGGCCTGCTGGAGGACGTTGTTCAGCGACTTGTTGTCGATGGCCGCGACGATCAGCGCCTTGACGCCCTGCGTGATCAGGTTCTCGATCTGCGAGACCTGCTGGTCGGGGTCGTCCTCACCGTAGACCAGCTTGGTCTTGTAGCCCTTGGCCTCGAGGTCCTTGACGACGTTGGCGCCGTCGGAGATCCAGCGCTCGGAGGACTTCGTCGGCATCGCGATACCGATGGTCCCGCCCTTGGCGCTGTCCGAACCGTCGTCCTTGCTGCCGCCTTCGCCGCTCTGGCCGCAGGCGGACAGGGTCAGGGCCAGGGAGGCGGCTCCGGCTATGGCGGCGAGGGCTGCTCTGCGGTTGCGCATGATCATCATCCTTGATGTGTGTGCAGGGGGCGGTATCGCGGTGCGACGGCCGTTCCCGGAGCGACGCCGGGAAGAAGAGAAGTGAAGACTTGGTGTGTGGGATTCTGCGCGCCTGTGTCGGCTTCTGTGAAGCGGGGTTTCCGGAACGTTATGACTGGATGTCAAACCGCTTCAGCTCACCCGGCAGGCGCGAGCCGAGCGGCGCCATGGCGCCGTCCGCGCCGTGGCGGGCGAGCAGGTCGAGGGCGAGCCGTCCACGCCGCACCCGCTCCCGGGCCGTGGAAAGGGTCAGGTCCCGCATGTGGTGGCCGTACGGGTAGATCCCCGGGGCCTTGGACAGGCCGAACTTCAGGTAGAGCGGTGCGCCGCGCCGGATCAGCTCGGCGACCTCGTACATCCGGATGTACCCGCCGAGATCGTCGGGGGCCTCGATGTACATGTCCATGGGGGCGCCGGACACCCGGCGGATCTCGGTCAGGTGGTCCAGGGTGAGGTCACTGGGCACGTTGACCGAGTCGGCGCCGAGCTGCTCGTAGACCGCGTACGCCGCCGGGTTGACGGGACCGATGAGCGCCGACACCTTCAGCGTGGTGTCGGCCGGGATGATGCCGGCCGTGCGGGCGCGGTGCAGCGTCCACAGCACGCCCTCGTCGGCGACGAGCAGGCACTTGACGCCCAGTTCCGTCGCCCGGACGGCGTCCTCGACGCACCCGGCGACGGCGTCGTGGCCGCGGGCGCGCAGCCCGCCGCCGCGGGAGTCGGTACGGGTCGAGCCGCCGATGTCCCAGGTGCCGCGCGGCCCGGTGAACAGGCACAGCTCGATGTCGCGCTCACCGGTGGCGTCGACCATCTCGGTGATCTCGGCGTCGGTCAGCATCCACACGCCGCTGCCCTGGCTGATCCGGTGGATCGGCACGTCGAGGCGCGAGGCCTCCTTGAGGATGACGGCCAGCGCTTCGGGACCCTCGCACGAAGGGACCTCGGTGCGCCAGCGGCCGCCGCCCGGAAAGGTGTGGGCGGAGGCGTCGGCGGGGTCGAGGGCGGGCGCGCCCAGGCCGAGCGCGGTGAGCGCCTGCTCACCGGGTCGACGGGCTGCCGTGGCGGAAGCGTCGGTGGTCACATGCCGTCCTTCGTGTTCGATATTTCGGTCAAGGTTCGCGGCTCAGGTCGTGCGGAGTGCGGGTGTACGCCGGGGCGGGGACGGTCAGGTGGCCCCCGCACCGGCGTACGGTTCAGGAGTTCACGGCTTGAGCAGCACCTTGCCCACCTTCGGATCGCCTGATCCCACCAGGTCGATGGCCGCGGAGAACTCGGCGAGCGGCAGTTCGTGCGTGACCAGCGGCAGCGGATCCAGCAGCCCGGCGCCGAACACCCGGACGGTGTGCGACCAGGCGTCCGGCGGTGCCCCGAAGACGGTGTGCACCTCCAGCTGCCGTACCACCAGGTCCGTCGGGTCGAGCCCGTCGGCGCCCGGTGCCGGGATCCCGGTCAGGACCAGCCGGCCGCCGCGCCGCAGCAGCGAGGCGGCGGTCCGCGCGGCGGACGCGGACCCGGCGGTCTCGATGACGACGTCGAAGTCGTCCGGCAGTTCCTGGTCCCTGGTCCGGAAGTCGGTCGCCCCGAACTGCCGGGAGAGGCCCTCCCGGTCGTTCCGGGTGCCGACGACCAGCAGCTCGGCGGGCGAGCCGGCCTTCAGGAACTGCACGGCGAACATGCCCAGCGTTCCGGTGCCGACGACGGCCACCTTCTCGCCCGGCAGGGCGTGCGCCTTGATCGCGGCGGCCGCGACACAGGCGGCCGGCTCCAGCAGGGCGGCGGCGGTCAGGTCCGCGTCGTCCGGCAGGACGTGCAGCAGCCGGGCCGGCAGGGTGAGGGTGGCCGCCATGGCCCCCGGCTGGGTGAAGCCGGTCTCCTCGTAGCCGTCGGTGCACAACGTTGTCTCGCCCGCGTGGCAGCGGTCGCAGACCTGGCAGTTGCGGAAGCCCTCACCGACGACCTTGCGGCCGACGAGCGACGCGGGGACCCCGGCGCCGACCGCCTCGACCGTCCCGGACCACTCGTGGCCGGGGGTCAGCGGATAGCGGACGTACCCCTCGGGCCGGTTGCCCTGGTACACCTCGCGGTCGCTGCCGCAGATTCCGGTGGCGTGCACACGGACGAGCGCCTCGCCGGGTTCCGGCCGCCGCGGCTCGTGCGGGACGAGCCGGTGCTCGCCCGGCGCCTCGACGACGACGGCCGTGCTCACTTGGCGCTGCCCTTCGGCTTGCGCTGCTCCCAGCCCTCGGCCCAGAGGTCGAAACGGGCCTGCTGCTGCGGGAACTCGGCGGCGGCGTCCACGTCGAGCTCGACACCGAGGCCGGGCTTGTCGGAGAGGTGGAAGTAGCCGTCGATCACCTCGGGCGCGCCCTTGACGACCTTCTTGATCTCCGCGTCCGCGAAGTCGTTGAAGTGCTCGAGGATCTTGAAGTTCGGGGAGGTGAACCCGACCTGGAGCGAGGCGGCGGTGAGGACCGGGCCGCCCACGTTGTGCGGGGCGACGAGGACGTAGTGCGCCTCGGCGGTGGCGGCCAGCTTCCTGGTCTCCCAGATGCCGCCGATGTGGCCGACGTCGGGCTGGATGATGTCCACGGCCTGGCTCTCGAAGAGCTCGCGGAACTCGACGCGGTCGTGGATGCGCTCACCGGTGGCGACGGGGATGTCGACCTTCGCGGCGACCTTCTCCAGGGCCTTCAGGTTCTCGGGCGGGCACGGCTCCTCCAGCCACGCGGGCTTGAAGGGCGCGAGCTCGTTCGCGAGCCGGACCGCGGTGGCGGGGGAGAAGCGGCCGTGCATCTCCAGCATCAGCTCGGCGTCCGGCCCGATGGCGTCGCGCACGGCCTCGATGAGGGAGACCGCGTACAGGGTCTGCTGGTGGTCCAGCTCGAAGTGGCCGGTGCCGAAGGGATCGATCTTGAGCGCCTTGTAGCCGCGCTCCATGACTCCCTGGGCCGCCTTGTGGTACGCCTCCGGGGTCCGCTCGGTGGTGTACCAGCCGTTGGCGTAGGCCTTCACCTTGTCGGTGACCTTGCCGCCGAGCAGCTGCCAGACGGGCACGCCGAGGGCCTTGCCCTTGATGTCCCAGCAGGCCATCTCGACGACGGCGATGCCCGACATCACGATCTCGCCGGCCCGCCCGTAGTCGCCGTACTTCATCCGGCGCACGAGGTCCTCGACAGCGAATGGGTCCGAGCCGAGAATGTGGTTGGCCTCGGCCTCCTTCAGGTAGCCGAGCAGCGCGTCGGTGTGACCCAGCATGCGGGTCTCTCCGACACCCGTGATGCCCTCGTCGGTGTGCACCAGGACGTAGGTCAGGTTGCGCCACGGCGTCCCGACCACGTGCGTGCTGATTCCGGTGATGCGCACGGAAGTTACCCTTCGGCTGTTCGAGATTTCGTCACATGTTCGAAATGCTGGGCAGACAGTAAGGATTGCGCGAGGCGAGTGTCAATGGGTCGAACAGGTAACGGTTTCGGCAGTTTCGCCACCCCTTTCGAAACTTGAGCTGCCGCGATGTGGTCCAGGTCACTCGGACGGTCGCTCCGGTATGGCCGGTTTCCCACACAACTTTCACAGGCGAACCCGGGAACGCGCCCTTCCGGGAACTTAGTCTCTCCGCGTCATGGACTACTGCCACCCGTGCCGACGGCACCTCAACGGCGCTCTCGCCTGCCCGGGGTGCGGCGCACCTGCCCAGCGGCTACGCGCGTATCCGCCCGGACCGCCCGAGCCGGAGCCGTACGCCCCGGACGCGTCGGCGCACCGGACGCCGGGCGACCCGGCGGGTCACGGCGCCCCGGACGACCACGGTGCTCCCGGCGACCGGGACGACCACGGGGTCCCCGGCGACCGGGACGATCACGGCGACCTGGACGATCGCGGCGACCTGGACGATCACGGCGACCTGGACGATCGCGGGGACCTGGACGGCCGCGGAGGGCAGGAGGACGGGGGCGACGAGCCACAGGGCCGGGCCGCGCGCCGCCGGGAGCAGGGTCGGGGTGGCAGGCGCGGCCCGCAGGGTCCGGCCGCCGCACCGGACGCGAGCCGCCGCGACCGCAAGGCGTCGGCCCACCGAAGACGCCGCAAACGCATCGTGCTGATCACCGTCGGCTTCGTGCTCGCCGCCGGCGGTCTGAGCCTGGCCGAACTCGGCGTGGACGCACCGGGGTTCAGCTCCCCGGGGAACCCTGCGGCGGCCGGCGGCGAGGCGTCCGAGGTCGACGGTTCGTCGTCCGGACCGAGCGCGACCGCGCAGCCCCTGGACGACAGGACCGACACGGGCGACGGCAAGGCCTCGGCCTCCCCGAGTCCCTCCGTCTCCCCGTCGGCCTCGGAGTCCGCGCGGGACGGGTCGGCCTCCCCGAGCCCGGAGAAGGAGGCCCAGTCGGCCCCCCTCCCCGGCTCCTCCGGGTCGGCTTCCGGATCGACGCCTCCCGACACCGACCCCGGCTCCGGCTCCACCGCGACCGCCGACCCCTCGGCGCCGGCCGAGTCCCCGAAACCGTCGCCCTCGCAGACGTGCACGCGCTTCCTGTGGTGGTGCTCGTAGCACCGCGCCGGAGCGGGCGGCCGGACGTCCGGTCCCGCTGAGCCGGTGTCATGTGGGCCGTCCAGGACGGCCTCCCGGATGCCCCGGTACGGCCGAAATCGTCGTGCCCTGAAGCGGGTTGGGCCTGTTCCGGTCGGCGGACCCGTCCCCGGTCCATTTCCCGGTGCGCGCCCTCGGCCCGCCTTCCGGCCTGTGACCAGGGCCGATGTCCCACACCTCCGGGGCGCGTTATGGAACCGTGACGACCATCCCGTGCAACACCCTTGACCGCCATGAATTGTTAGCGCTCACAATGACGTCCGCATTCACCAGTCGGCGACGACGTCAGCACGGGGAGGTACGAAGGTCGTGCCCGCAGCGTCCCCCTCCGCCTTTCCCGCCGGGGCCACCGGGCCCGCCGGGATCGCGGAGTGAAGCCGGCGGCGCGGAACGATCCGCCCACGCCACAGGACTTACCGGTCTTCCCGGACGTGCCGGAGGACGAGCGCCGAGGAGGTGCGGCCGTGACACACACCCGGCTCCGGCCGCCCACCATGGCCGACGTGGCACGCCTGGCCGGCGTGTCCCACCAGACGGTGTCCCGCGTGCTGGGGGAGCACCCCAACGTGCGGGACGAGACCCGGGCCAGGGTGCTGCGGGCGATCGAGGAGATGGGCTACCGCCGCAACTTCTCCGCACGGGCCCTGGCCACCCGGCGCACCCGGACGCTGGGTGTGGTCGCCTCGGACACCACCCTGTACGGGCCGGCCAGCACGCTGTTCGCGCTGGAGGAGGCGGCGCGGGCCGAGGGCTATCTCGTCTCGACGGTCAGCCTGCGCGAACTGACCATGGAGACCCTGTCCGAGGCGCTGGACCACCTCGGTGAGGGCGGGGTGGAGGGAGTGGTCGCCATCGCCCCGCAGCGGTCGGCGGTGGACGCCCTGGCCGAACTGCGCCGTCCCTTCCCGGTGGTGGTCGTGGGCGGCGAGCCGGGCATGGACATCCCCCGGGTCGGTGTGGACCAGCACCTGGGGGCCCGGCTCGCGACCGGGCACCTGCTGGCCGCCGGCCACCGCACGGTCTGGCACCTCGCCGGACCCGAGGACTGGCAGGAGGCGGCAGACCGGGCCGCCGGCTGGCGGGCGACCCTCGAAGCGGCGGGCGTCGAGCCGCCCATGCTGCTGCGGGGGGACTGGAGTCCGCTGTCCGGCTACCGAGCGGGCCAGGAACTGGCCGGCTGGGTGGGCCGGGGACTGACCGCCGTCTTCGTCGCCAACGACCAGATGGCGCTGGGGGTGTTGCGGGCCCTGCGGGAAGCGGGCGTCCGGACCCCGCAGGACGTCGCGGTGGTCGGCTTCGACGACATCCCGGAATCGGAGTTCTTCGCTCCGCCGCTCACCACCGTCCGGCAGGAATTCGCGACGGTGGGCCGGCGAGGCATCGCCCTGCTCCTGGAGCAGATCGAGGGCCGGCCCGCCGCCGTCCCGCCCCGGATCGCGATCGAACCCCAACTCGTCGTCCGCGCCAGTACGTTCCCGAGCGCCGCGCAAGCGGAGGGCGCAGCCCTCTGACGAACCCGTCGGAACCCTCTGACCAGCAGTGTGACCGAAATACCGAACAGTGATCGACAGGCTGGACGCAGTGCGGCCGGTCCGTCGAGTACCAGCAGGTCCGCCCCCGGGCCGGCTCTTCAAAGGAGAAGAACATGCTCAGCAGAAGGAACTTCCTCACCGCGGCGGTCGGCGTGGCGGCGGCGGGTGGCCTGGCGGCCTGCGCCAAGGAGGACGACGGAGCGTCCGGCTCCTCCTCCGGGGACGGCGGCAAGGCGATCACGCTCGGCTTCTCCCAGGTCGGCTCGGAGAGCGGCTGGCGCAGCGCCAACACGGACTCGGTGAAGGCGGCGGCCAAGGAGGCGGGCTACACCCTCAAGTTCTCCGACGCCCAGCAGAAGCAGGAGAACCAGATCTCCGCGATCCGCAGCTACATCACCCAGGGCGTCGACGTCATCGCCTTCTCGCCGGTGGTCGTCACCGGCTGGGACGCGGTGCTGAAGGAGGCCAAGGCCAAGAAGATCCCGGTGGTCCTCACCGACCGCTCCGTCGAGACCTCCGACGAGTCCCTGTACGTGACCCTGGTCGGCTCCGACTTCACCGACGAGGGCCGCCGCGCCGCCAAGATCCTCGAGAAGGTCATCGCGAAGGCCGGCCTCAAGGGCCCCGTGAAGATCGCGCAGTTGGAGGGCACCACCGGCGCCGCCCCCGCGATCGAGCGCGCCAAGGGCTTCAAGGAGGTCATGGACGCCGACCACGCGAGCGACTGGAAGGTCGTCGTCAGCCAGACCGGTGATTTCACCCGCGCCGGGGGCAAGCAGGTCATGGCCGCCTTCCTCCAGTCCAACCCGGAGATCAACGTCCTGTTCGCGCACAACGACGACATGGCCATCGGTGCCATCCAGTCCATCGAGGCGGCCGGCAAGAAGCCCGGCAAGGACATCCTGATCGTCTCGATCGACGGCGTGAAGGACGGCTTCGTGGCCATGTCCGAGGGCAAGATCAACGCCATCGTCGAGTGCAACCCGCTGCTCGGCCCGCAGCTGATGGACGTCGTCAAGAAGGTCAAGGACGGCGAGACGGTCGAGCGCTGGATCAAGACCGAGGAGGGCGACTTCATGCAGGACCAGGCCGCGGCCGCCCTCCCGAGCCGCAAGTACTGACCGACCGCACCCACCGGCAGGGAGCCGCCGGCCGGCCGAGCCGTCGGCCCCGGGGCTCCCTGCGGGCCTGAACGAATCTCATGAGGAGCGCTGCCATGGCAGAGCCACGGCCCGTCCTGGAAATGACGGGCATAGTCAAGGAGTTTCCGGGGGTACGGGCTCTGTCGGACGTCGACTTCCGGCTCTTCCCCGGTGAGATCCACGCCCTGATGGGCGAGAACGGCGCGGGCAAGTCCACCCTCATCAAGGTGCTCACGGGGGTCTACTCGCTGGACGGCGGCACGATCACGCTGGACGGCACGGCGGTGCGGATCGGCAGCCCGCTGGAGGCCCAGCAGGCCGGTATCAGCACCGTGTACCAGGAGGTCAACCTCTGCCCCAACCTGTCGGTGGCGGAGAACATCTTCATCGGCCGTGAACCGACCCGCGGGGGCCGCATCCAGTGGAAGCGGCTGCGCCGACGAGCGGCGGAGCTGGTGGACCGGCTCGGCCTCGACATCGACGTCAGCGCCCCGTTGTCCTCGTACCCGCTGGCCGTGCAGCAACTGGTCGCGATCGTAAGGTCGTTGGGCACCGGCGAGGGCGCGGGCGGCGGCGAGGGACCGGGCACCAAGGTGCTGATCCTCGACGAGCCGACCTCCAGCCTCGACCGGGACGAGGTTCTCCGGCTGTTCGCGCTGATGCGGCGGCTGCGGGACGAGGGCGTCGCGATCCTGTTCGTCTCGCACTTCCTCGACCAGATCTACGAGGTCTGCGACCGGATGACCGTACTGCGCAACGGCACCCTCGTCGGCGAGCACCTGGTGCGCGACCTCGACCAGGTCGGTCTCGTCCAGCTCATGCTCGGCAAGGCCATGGGCCAGCTGGACGAACTCCACGAACACCAGCTGCACTCCGGCGCGGGCGAGACCCTGCTCCAGGCGGACGGCCTCGGCCGGACCGGCGGCATCGCCCCGTTCGACCTGGAGATCAAGAAGGGCGAGGTGATCGGGCTCGCCGGCCTGCTCGGATCGGGCCGCACCGAACTCGCCCGGCTGCTCTTCGGGGCCGACCAGCCGGACTCCGGGAAGGTGACCATCGGCGGCGAGCAGGTCTCGATGAGCGCCCCGAACGACGCGATCGACGCCGGTGTCGCCTTCTGCTCCGAGAACCGCAAGAGCGAGGGCCTGGTGCCCGAACTGACGGTCCGGGAGAACATCATCCTGGCCCTTCAGGCCTCCCGCGGCTGGACCCGGCCGATCCCGGCCGCCCAGCGCGACGAACTCGTCGCCAAGTACATCAAGGCGCTGGACATCCGCCCCGCCGACCCCGAGGCCAGGGTGGGCCGGCTCAGCGGCGGCAACCAGCAGAAGGTGCTGCTGGCCCGCTGGCTGATCACGAGTCCGAAGCTGCTGATCCTGGACGAGCCGACGCGCGGCATCGACATCGGGGCCAAGGCGGAGATCCAGAAGCTCGTCGTCTCGCTCTCCGAGGACGGTATGTCGGTGCTGTACATCGCGGCCGAGCTGGAGGAGGTACTCCGGCTCAGCCACACCATCGGAGTGCTGCGCGACCGCCGGCTGGTGGCGCGGATCGCCAACGGGCCCGAGATCACCACGAGCCGGATCCTGGAGACCATCGCGAGCGGAGAACACCAGTGACCACCCCTTCGACCACCTCTTCCCGGTGGCGGGCGCTGACCCACCACCACCTGTTCTGGCCGGTGGCGGTCCTGGTCCTGCTGCTGCTCGTCAACGTGCCCTTCACCCCCGACTTCTTCTCGGTCAGGATGGCGGACGGCCACCTCTACGGCAGCCTCGTCTCGATCGTGCTGTTCGGATCGCCCCTCATCCTGGTGGCGGTCGGCATGACCCTGGTCATCGCCACCGGCGGCATCGACCTGTCGGTCGGCGCGGTGGTCGCCATCACCGGGGCGCTGGCCTGCTCGTACATCAGCGACCGGTCCGACCAGGGCGCCCTGTCCGGGGTGCTGCTCGCCATGGGCCTGGGCCTGCTGGCCGCGGTCGTCTGCGGTCTGTGGAACGGCTTCCTGGTCGCCAGGATGGGCATCCAGCCGATCATCGCGACCCTGATCATCATGGTCGCCGGACGCGGTGTGGCCCAGCTGATCACCGACGGCCAGATCATCACCGTCAACAGCGAGCCGTACAAGCTGATCGGCGGCGGCTACTGGCTGACCCTGCCGTTCTCCATCTTCGTGGTGGCCGCGGTCGTGGCCGTCACCGTGGCACTGACCCGCCGTACGGCCCTCGGCCTGCTGGTCGAGGCGGTCGGCGGCAACGCCGAGGCGAGCCGGCTGGTGGGCATCAGGTCCCGGCGCATCAAGATCATGGTGTACGCGTTCTGCGCGCTCTGCGCGGGCATCGCCGGCCTGATGATCAGCTCCAACACCTCGGCCGCGGACGGCAACAACGCCGGCCTGTGGATCGAACTCGACGCGATCCTCGCCGTGGTGATCGGCGGCACATCGCTCCTGGGCGGCCGGTTCTCCGTCGGCGGCACGGTGGTCGGCGCCCTCGTCATCCAGACCCTGACCACCACGATCTACACCATCGGCGTGCCCACCCAGACCAACCTGGTCTTCAAGGCCGCCGTCGTCATCGTCGTCTGTCTGCTCCAGTCCCCGAAGTTCCGCGCCAAGGTGTTCGGTGCCCGGTTCGGCGCCGGATCGGGTGCGCGGGGAAGCGGCAAGCAGGCCGCGGCCCCGGCGGACCCCGCCGCGGCGTCCGAGGCCGCCCCCAAGATGGAGGTGTCGTGATGAGCGCGACCACCCAGAGCCCCACGGCCTCCGGCAGCCGTACCCCGTCCACGGCCGGGCGGCTGCTCGGTGACCGGCGGCTGCCCGTCGCGGTGACCGCCCTGCTCTTCCTGGTGATGTACGGCGTCGGCCTGAGCCGCTACCAGAACTACGGGTTCGGCGAGCCGCAGGTCTTCCTGAACCTGTTCATCGACAACGGCTATCTCCTGGTCGCCGCCGTCGGGGTCACCTTCGTCATCCTGTCCGGCGGCATCGACCTGTCCGTCGGTTCGATGATCGGCTTCACCACGATGTTCACGGCCTGGCTGGTGGAGCGCCAGGGACTGCCGATCGTGGTGGTGATCCCGATGGCGCTGGCCGTGGGCGCCTTCGGCGGCTTCCTGATGGGCTATGTGATCCACAACTTCGAGATCCAGCCCTTCATCGTGACCCTCGCCGGCCTCTTCCTCTTCCGCGGCCTGTGCCTGGTCATCAGCAAGGAGTCGATCTCCATCGGCGACGCCTCGGTGAGCAGCATGGCCCAGGCGCAGGTGTCGCTGGGCATGGGATTCCTGTCGATCGGCGCGATCGTGTCGCTGGTCGTCCTCGCCGTGGCGTTCTACGTCCTGCACTACACCCGCTTCGGGCGCCGGGTGTACGCCATCGGCGGCAACGAGCAGTCGGCCATGCTGATGGGTCTTCCGCAGGGCGGCACGAAGATCGCCGTGTACACGGTGAGCGGGTTCTGCTCGGCCCTGGCCGGACTGCTCTTCACCCTGTACATCCAGTCCGGCGACCCGTTGCACGCGACCGGCATGGAACTCGACGCGATCGCCGCGGTGGTCATCGGCGGCACGCTGCTGACGGGTGGCTCCGGATACGTGCTGGGCACCCTGTTCGGTGTGCTGGTGCTGGGTCTGATCAAGAGCATCATCCAGTTCGAGGGCACGCTCAGCTCCTGGTGGACGAAGATCGCCACCGGTGTGCTGCTGTGCGCGTTCATCCTGGTCCAGCGGTTCATGACGACCCGTAAGAAGACCTGAGCCGCTGCGGCGCTCCCGGCCCGCGGTGCTCCCGGCCCCGCGGGGCCGGGAGCCGTCGTCACGGCGTCGCGGGCCGGCTCTCCGTCTTGAAGGTCACCCACACCGTCTTGCCGACGGGGTGCTCGGTGATGCCCAGGTCGTCCGAGAGTTCCCGGGCCAGGTACAGGCCCCGGCCCGAGCAGGCGTCCGAGGTCGGCGGGTCCGCGGGCAGCGGGTGGTCGCCGGTGTCGCGTACCGAGAGCCGGACCAGGGGGCCGTCGAGGGTGAGGGTCACGCAGTACTGCCTGCCGGGCGGTACCCCGTGCAGCAGGGCGTTCGTGGCGAGTTCCGAGACGCACAGTTCTATGTCGTCCAGCCGGTCCACGCGGTCCCAGTCGCTCAGCACCTGGTGGACGAAGATCCGGGCGGCCCGCACGGAAGCGCGCGAGCGGGGGAAACGACGTTGCCGTGACAGGGGCACGGGGGGCACCTCCGGTGGTTCTGGGGCGTCCTGCGGCGAAACCTTACTGTTATTCGCGAAAGGTAACAAGGTGGTGAAGGGTGGCTGAGGGTGGCTGAGGGTGGCGGTTGGCGGATGAGCCAAGTCGCCTACCGTGTAGGGCGGCAGGGTCGAAAGAACGGTCGGCCGTACAGGAGGAGTCGTGGGTGCGAGCGGATGGGTCAGCACATCGTTGCCGTATCTGACGCCACGGGGCACCGGGCAGGGCGACGCCTGGGCCGCCGAGGCCGCGGCCGAGGGCCGGCGCGGCACCCAGCGCATCCTGCACGCCGGTGAGGTGCCCGCCCCCGCCGACGTGGCGGCGCTGCTCGGCGTTCACGAGGGCGAGCCGGTCGTCGTACGCCGGCGGCTGATCCTCCTCGACGAGGAGCCCAGCGAGCTGACCGACTCGTACTACCCGGCGGCCATAGCGGCGGGCACCCGTCTCGCCGGGACGGCCAAGATTCCCGGCGGGGCCCTCACCCTGCTCGCCGAGCTCGGTCACGTCGGTGTCCTGGTACGGGAGGACGTGACGGCCGGCATGCCGCACGAGGAGGAGCGCCGGATCCTGCGGACCGCTCCCGGAGAACCGGTCCTGCGGCTCCTGCGGCTCACGCTGGACCACGCCGACCGGCCGATCCAGGTCGACCGTATGGTGATGCCTGCCCTACGGCAGAGGCTGCGCTACCAGATCAGGATCGGATGACCGTGCCCAAGGCAGACCCGGAAGCCGTCGACCGCCGCTCCCTGCACGAGCGCATCGCGGCCGATCTGCGCGACGACATCATGAGCGGAGAGCTCGCCCCCGGCGCCAGCCTGCCCACCACCGCGCAGCTCAAGGAACGCTTCGAGGCGTCGAGCGCCACGGTCCAGAAGGCCCTTCAGCTCCTCAAGGAGGAACGCCTGGTGGTCGGCAGGGCGGGCGCCTCCGTCACCGTCCGCGAGCACCGCCAGCGCACAGTCCGGCCCGCCGCGCTGATGCGGCCGGGCAGCCCCGGGGCGCCCTACCGCTGGCTCGCCGAGGCGGCCCGGCACGGTACGCACGCCCGGATACAGCTTCTCGACGTGGCCGAGAGCCGCCCGCCCGCCGATGTGCGCGCCGCCCTCGACCTCCCGGCGGACGGCGTCGCGCTGCTCCGCGGCCAGATACTCCTCGTCGACGACGAGCCCGCCGAACTCGTCGAGTCCTACTACCCGCTGGACATCGCACGGGGCACGCCGCTGGCCGAGCGTCGCAGGATCCGGGGCGGCACCCCGGCCCTGCTGACCGAACTCGGGCATCCGCCGCGCCGCAGTACGGACCGGGTCTCCGCCCGGGTCCCCACCCAGGCCCAGTACCAGGCCCTCCGCCTCACCGGCGGGATGCCGGTCCTGCGCACCCTGCGCGTGGTCCACAGCGACGACGGCCGTCCCGTCGAGGTCACCGTGATGGTGAAAGCCGGTCATCTCTACGAATTGCAGTACGAATTCACGGGCGAGGGGGCGGAAGAAGAGGGGGCGTGACCGCCCTGACGGGAATTCCGGCGCCCGTACTCGACGGCTGTGCCTGTGCCTGGTGGGCTGCCCCCGCCGCAGCGCCCGCTTCGCGGCCCGCAGGACCACCGGCGACCCGGGGCATCCCGCGCCGGGCCCTCGCGGCGGCGGAACCGGCCCGCACGGCCCGCCCCGCGGGCGGAGACTCCGCCAGGGAGGACTGAGCCGCCGAACAGGCCCTGGGGCGGTGGGTTCAGGTCCCGTCGGCTTCTGTGGACAGCATGCGGCGCAGGAGCCCCCGCAGTGCCACCCGCTCCTCTTCCGCCAGTCCCGCCAGTGGCTCGCGCGCGAAGCGCAGCGACTCGCGCAGTCCCTTGGCGATCCGCCGTCCCTCGGCCGTGGCCGCCGCCAGCTTCACCCGGCGGTCGGCCGGATCGGGGCGCCGTTCGACCAGGCCGCGGGACTCCAGCCGGTCGACGATGCCGGTCACGTTGGACGGCTCGCACTTCAGCTTCTGCGCCAGTTTCCGCATCGGCAGCGGCTCCAGCGAGAGCAGGCTCAGCAGCCGGGCCTGCGCGCCGGTGAGGGCGTGACCTGCGGCGGCTTCCTCGTAGTCCTCGTAGTACCGGGCCACGACCTCGCCGATCAGGCCGACGACCTCCATGGTCAGGGCATCGGGGAGCGGGGCCGGATGTGGGGTGGGCATGGTTCCAGGGTACCCCGTTACTTGACATCCTGAAATATTCAGGAGCATGGTTGTTTCAGGTAGTGAAGCATTTGTCGGTGAGTATCTCGCACAGGAAAGGCAGCCCCCATGACCGAGTCGGCCCTCCCCACCACCAGCCGCGAGTGGCGTCTGCTCAGCCGTCCCGTCGGCTGGCCGAAGCCCGAGGACTTCGAGCTGGCCGAGGCGGAGATCCGGCAGCCCGGCCCGGGCGAGGTCCTGGTCCGCAACGCGTACGTCTCCGTCGACCCCTACATGCGCGGCCGGATGAGCGCGGCCAAGTCGTACGTCGCCCCCTTCGAACTGGGCAAGGCCATGCAGGGCGGGGCGGTCGGTGAGGTCGTCGCCTCCGCCGCCGAGGGCGTCTCCGTCGGCGATCACGTCCTGCACTTCGGCGGCTGGCGCGAGTACGCCACGTTCGACGCCCGGCAGGCCGTCAAGGTCGACCCCGCGGCCGCGCCGCTCTCCACCTACCTCGGCGTCCTCGGGATGACCGGTCTCACCGCCTACGCGGGCCTGCTGCGCACCGGCTCGTTCAAGGAGGGCGACTCCGTCTTCGTGTCCGGCGCGGCCGGTGCCGTCGGCAGCCAGGTCGGCCAGATCGCCAGGCTGAAGGGCGCCTCCCGGGTCATCGGCTCGGCCGGCTCCGACGACAAGGTCAAGCTGCTCGTCGAGGAGTACGGCTTCGACGCCGCCTTCAACTACAAGAAGGGCCCCGTCGCCGCGCAGCTGCGCGAGGCCGCCCCCGACGGCGTCGACGTCTACTTCGACAACGTCGGCGGCGACCACCTCGAGGCGGCCATCGGCTCCCTCAACGAGAAGGGCCGCATCGTGGTCTGCGGCATGATCTCCGTCTACAACAACACCGAGCCGGCCCCCGGCCCGAAGAACCTCGCCCGCCTCATCGCGACCCGCGGCCGTATCGAGGGCTTCCTGGTCGGCGACCACTACGACCTCCAGCCGGAGTTCGTGCGCGAGGTCGGCGGCTGGGTCCGCTCCGGCGAGCTCAAGTACCGCGAGACGGTCGTCGAGGGCATCGAGAACAACCTGGAGGCGTTCCTCGGGGTGCTGCGCGGCGACAACACCGGAAAGATGATCGTCAAGCTCTGATCCCCGGTCCGTGACACCGCCCCGACACCGGTCGTCCACCGGTAGTCGGGTACGGCGAAGGCCGCATCCCCGGACGTGGGGTGCGGCCTTCGCGCGCGTCGGCTCCCGCGCCGGAGCTAGCCGGCCGCCAGGGCCGCCCCGTGCACCGCCGCCGCCAGCCGGTCGTTCTCCGGCGCGGCTCCGCCGGGGAAGGCGCACCGGCGCCGGGTGTAGCCGTAGGCCAGCCCGCTGCGCGGATCCGCGAAGGCCTGGCAGCCTCCCGCCCCGCTGTGCCCGAACGCGCCGGCGCCGAGGAACGGGTGCCAGGTGTCGGCGGTCGCCTGGAAGCCCAGCCCGTACGACCTGTGCGAGCGCGCCACCACGTCGTAGCCCACCGAGTGCAGCTGCCCGAACTCCGCCGCCGTGTCCTCCTTCAGCAGCGGCGCCTTCCCGCCGACCTCGCTGATCGCCGCCGCGTACAGCCCGGCCAGACCGCGCGCCGAGGCCACCCCGCCCACCGATGCCGGTCCCTTGGCCCGGATCAGCGGATCGTTCGGTAGCAGTTCCAGATCGGTCGGCCGGGCGGCGTGCCGGTTGAAGGCGACGGCGGCGAGTGTGTGCGGTCCGCCCGGCACGGAGTCCAGCAGCGCCCGCTGCTCCGCGGTCGGTGCCATCGGCCGCGTGGTGCGGAACCGCGGCTCGTGCGCCGCGGGCAGCCCAAGGAAGAAGTCCAGCCCGTACGGGACGCGCACCCGCTCCTCGTACACCTCCTGGAGCGTACGGCCGGTGGCCCGCCGTACCACCTCGCCGGTGAGCGCCCCGATGACCAGCCCGTGGTAGCCGAACGCGGTGCCCGGGCGCCAGAACGGCCGCTGGTCCGCGAGGCGTTCGGCGAGCTGGCGGTCGTCGGCCAGCTCCTGCGGCGAGAACCCGCCGTCCGTGCCGATCACCCCGGCCCGGTGCGCGAGCAGCTCGCGCAGGGTCAGCGCGCCCTTGCCCTCGGCCGCGAACTCGGGCCAGTAGTAGGTGACTTTACGGTCCAGCTCCAGCGTGCCCTCCTGGACGAGGAGGGCGACCACCAGGTGGGCGGCGCCCTTGGTCGACGAATGGACGCCGTAGAGCGAGTCGGGACCGGCGCCGTCGCCGGGCACCCACAGGTCGACCACCCGCCGACCGTGCACATGGGCGCACAACTGGCCCTCGTAATCGGGCCGTTCCTCCGCGACGAACGCGGCGAACGCCTCCCGCACCGCTTCGAATCCGTCGGCGACCGTGCCGTGGATCTCCCTCGTCGTCCCAGTCAATCGAGTCATCCGCTCTCCTCAACCGGCCCACTGCTCACGTGAGCCATGGTGATCACCGCTTGTGCGACCTGCGGGAACTCCCTCTGCGCATTGCTTCCGGAGATCGGTACGGCGAGGTGTACCCGTTCGACTCAACTGCGACGACACGGTGTTGGTGTCACCGATGCCCCGGATGGCCTACGGCGGCCCCCTGCGGGCGCGCCCCGCATGGCGTGCGGGGCGGCCCACGGCTCCCGGCCGTGAAATGTGCACGACCGATAGAGTTCGGCCATGCGCGATCTAGGGGTGGGGTTCACGTACCTCCTGAAGGGCCAGCGGTGGGTGGCCCGGCACGGCAAGCAGTACGGGTTCGGGCTCGTTCCCGGCCTGATCACACTGGTCCTCTACGCGGCGGCCCTGGTGGCGCTCGCGGTGTGGGGCGAGGACTTCGTCGGGTGGTCGACCCCGTTCGCCGACGGCTGGACGAGCCCCTGGCGCGGACTGTTCCGCGGCTTCCTGGTCGTCGTGCTGTTCGCCCTCGGCCTGCTGCTCGCCGTCCTGACCTTCACCGCCGTCACCCTGCTCATCGGGCAGCCGTTCTACGAGAGCCTCTCCGAGCGGGTCGACCGGGACGTCTCGCCCGACGGCACGGCCCCCGAGTCCGCGCTGCCGCTCTGGCGCGAACTGTGGATCTCCGCCCGCGACAGCCTCCGTATCCTCTGTCGCGCGCTGCTGTGGGCCGTGCTGCTGTTCGCCCTCGGATTCGTCCCCGTCGTCGGACAGACGGTGGTCCCGGTGATCGGCTTCTTCGTCACCGGGTTCTTCCTCACCCAGGAACTCGCCTCCGTCGCCCTCCAGCGCCGGGGCGTCGACCTGCGGGCCCGGCTCGCCCTGCTCCGCTCCCGCAAGACCCTGATCTGGGGCTTCGGCACCCCGCTGGGGCTGGCCTTCCTGGTGCCGGTCGTCGCGGTGTTCCTGATGCCGGGCGCGGTCGCGGGCGCCACCCTGCTGGCCCGGGAGCTGCTCGGCGAGGAGATCGCCGAGGGCGACGGGGCCGGCACCCCGAAAGAGGAGAACGCCACGTCATGACCGAGCTGCTCGCCGTCGCCCTCATCACCGTGCTGGCCGTGATCGCCCCCGGCGCCGACTTCGCGATGATCGTCCGCAACAGCTACCTCTACGGCCGCCGTACCGGACTGCTCGCGGCGGCCGGGGTCGCCGCGGGCGTCCTCGTCCACGTCACGTACACGATGCTCGGCGTGGGCCTGCTCATCGCGTCGTCCACGTTCCTCTTCACGGTCATCAAGCTGATCGGCGCGGCGTACCTGGTCTACATCGGCGTCCGCACCTTCCGCACCCGGGGCGAGGTCGAGGTCGACCTCACCGGCAAGACCGAACTGACCCCGCTCGCCGCCCTGCGCGCCGGGTTCCTGACCAACGTCCTCAACCCGAAGACGACCCTCTTCGTCGTCTCCACGTTCTCCCAGGTCGTCAGCCCCGGCACACCGGTCGGGCAGCAGGCCGGCTACGGCCTGTTCATGTCCGTGGCGCATCTGCTGTGGTTCGGCGTGGTCGCCGTCTTCTTCTCCCACGACCGCATGCGCACGCTGATGCTGCGCGGCCAGAAGGTCCTCAACAAGGTCATCGGCTCGGTGCTGGCGGGCCTGGGCGTCAGCCTGGCGCTGGCGCCCTCGCACTGACGGCCGCGCCGCGCCCGCCTACCGCCCGGCCGAAACGGCCACGGCCAGGATCGCCCGCACCTGGGCGACGATGTCCAGCCGGTTGCGGACGAACTCCGCATCGGTGACGTCCTGGGTGTTGCCCGCGGCGAACTGGAGGACCGGGGTGTGCACGTGGCCGCCCGGCAGACTGTCGTGCAGCCCCAGCCGGTCACGCAGCAGGGTGGCCCGGTAGGCGATCTCGTTGGAGAGGTAGTTCCCGCCGCCGCCGGCCCGTGCGGTCGACCCCGGCGTCGGCCCGTCCGGCCGTACGACGGGCTCGCCGCCACCCGCCGGGATCTCGGTGACGCTCGTGTTGTCGTAGACGGGGAACCGGCCCGTGTCCGCCGCCACGATCGCGGCGTACGGCAGGGTCGTGGCCGTCCACTGCGGCTGCGAGGCGGGGTCGGCGACCGGGACGGTCTCCGTCCGGCCGATGTTCTCGTTGTCGGGGAAGCCGCCGCGCCAGGCCCCGTTGGTGCGCTCCACGTCGAAGCGGCCGACCCTGCCCTGGCTGACGGTGGTGAACAGATCGACGTCCGGCAGATACGGCCGCAGGGCGCGTTCCACCGTCAGGTCCGCGAAGTCCCGCCAGCGCACCGGGAACACGGCGGTCTCCACCCGCGCCGGGCCGTCGGCGGTCCGGATCACCGTGCCGTCGAGGGCGAGCGCGGTGGCACCCGAGGGGTTGGATATCCGGATGTCCCGGTCCAGGGTGAACGGGTCGAAGCCCGTGACCAGCACGCGCTTGAGCCCCTCGGCGCGGCGCGGAAGGCGCAGGTCGCCCTGCCCGCGCGAGGTGCGCTCCAACACGTCCAGCAGGGCGCTCCGCCGGTCGTCGGTGAGCGCGAAACCGGGTTGCCAGGTGCGCACTTCGCTCGTCAGGCCGAGCCGCGCCCAGTACAGCGGGCGGTCGTCGTCCCGGCTGAGGTCCCCGCCGGCGGGCCCGCGGCCCTGGACCCGGTCCACCGCCCGCCGCCACAGGGCCGTGCCCTCGCGGGCGACGACCCGACGGGCCTGGGCGTAGGAGTGCGAGGCCGCCAGCAGCCGGGCGAAGCGCGGAGCCACCGCGTCGAACCCGGAGCGGGCCAGGATCTCCTGGGGAACGGCCTGCGCCAGGCGCTGTTCCTCGACCGTGAGGGTGGGCGCCGCATCGGTGGCGGCGGCGGTGGCGGTGGCAGTGGTGGTGGGGAGGGCGAGCCCGGCCGACAGGGCCAGACCGAGAACGCCGACGCGGACGCGGGCGCGGAGGGAACGCGTTGAAGAGGCGGAACGGATCGGATGCACGGGGGTTGAGGTCCTTCCGTCGCTGTGGGGGAGAGCGTGGGGCGGGACGGCGGAAGTATCCCGTGGCGGGAGTGGTCTACGCCATGGTGCCGGGGATCGCCGTCGCCGCCTCCCGCAGCGCGGCGACGAACACCTCGGCCGCCGGGGTGAGCGAGCGCCCCCGTTCCGTCGCCGCGTACACCGCCCGCGCCGGGGCGTCCTCGTCGAGCACCGGCAGCAGCGCGACGTCCGGCCGTACGGAGGAGGCGGCGAGCGCCGGGACCAGGGCGACGCCGAGCCCCGCGGCGACATAGCCCTGCTTGGCGGTCCACTCGGCGACGACATGCGCCACCCGCGGCCGGAAGCCCTCCCGCAGCGCCGCGTCGAGGAGGGTGCCCTCGGGCCGGGCGGAGCCGGACACCCAGTCGGCGTCGGCGAGTTCGCCCAGCCGCACCGGTCCACCGCGGCCCGCGAGGGGATGCCCGGCCCGGACGGCGACGTACAGGGACTCGTCCAGCAGGTGGCGCAGCGCGTACGGTTCCAGCGCCGCGCGGCCCGTCGTGGACACCACCGCCAGGTCGAGGTGTCCGGCGGCGAGCCGCTCCAGCAGCGCAGGGGTGAGCCCCTCCTCCCGCGTGACGCGCACCCCCGGGCAGCGCTCCCGGAACACGGCCAGCGCGCGCGGCACGAGCGCCGCGTCCGCCGTCGCGAACGCCCCGAACCGCAGCAGCCCGTCCGTGCCCTCCCGCAGCGCCGCCAGCTCGCGCCGCGCACCGTGCAGGGCCTCGGCGACGGACTCCGCGTACGGCACCAGCGCCCGTCCGGCCGCCGTCGGCCGCACCCCGCGGGGCAGCCGGTCGAAGAGCGGGCCGCCGCCCAGGGCCGCCTCCAGCGAGGAGATCTGCCGGGACACGGCGGACTGGGTCCACCCCAGGGTCCGCGCGGCGACGGTGAACGAGCCGTGGCGGACGACCTCCAGAAACGCCCGCAGCCAGACGGTGGAGACTTCGGGCAGGGCCGAGCGATGCGGATCCGGCATGGCAGCCATGCTGGACATTCGCTGGTCGCATCGCAAGTCCCGTTCTAGCGTCGGGACATGGAGATCACCCTCGACAACCCGGCCGGCGCTCCGCAGCCGCTGAGCCCGTACTACTCCCAGGTCGCCCGCGTCCGGCAGGCGGACGGCAGCGCCCTGTTGTTCCTCTCCGGGCAGATCGCCGAGGGCGCCACGCTCGCCGAGCAGAGCCGGGGTGTCTTCGAGACGATCGACGCCCTGCTGCGGGCGCACGGGGCGGGCCTGGCGGACGTCGTCAACATCCGCACCTACCTCACCGACATCACCCGGCTCGCCGAATACGGCGCAGTACGCCGGGAGTTCCTCACCGGCACCCCGCCGACCAGCATGACCTTCGAGGTGCCCCGGCTGTTCCGCCCCGAGGCGCAGATCGAGGTGGAGGTGGTGGCGGCGGTGCCCGCGCCCGCTTCCGTGCCCGCGGACCCGGCCTAGGCCGACCGGGTCGGGTTCGTTCCTCGACGGCGGTCACGGGCGTGCTGTTCCTGGTGGGCGAGCGGGCCGCCGTGGGCAGGATGGAAGCGTCCGTGAACCGCACCGAGGAGGCACCGCGATGGCGGAACTGGAGACGGCGGTCGAGACGGCGGTCGAGACGGCTCTCGGCAAGCTCGGCCTGGACGCCAAGACCCGGCTGCTGGCCGGCCAGGACCTGTGGTCGCTCCCCGCGCTGCCGGAGATCGGACTGCGGTCCCTCGTCATGTCCGACGGGCCCGTGGGCGTCCGGGGGGTGCGCTGGACCGCCGACGACCCGTCCGTCGCGCTGCCCTCCCCGACCGCCCTCGCGGCCACCTGGGACCCCGGGCTCGCCCACCGGGTGGGCGTCCTGCTGGCCCAGGAGGCCCGCCGCAAGGGCGTCCACGTCCTGCTCGCCCCCACGGTCAACCTGCACCGCTCCCCGCTCGGCGGCCGCCACTTCGAGGCGTACAGCGAGGACCCCTGCCTGACGGGGGTCATCGGCGCGGGCTACGTCAACGGCGTGCAGTCCGGCGGTGTCGCCACCACCGTCAAGCACTTCGTCGCCAACGACGCCGAGACCGACCGCTTCACCGTGGACAACCGGGTCGGCGAACGCGCCCTGCACGAGCTGTACCTGGCCCCCTTCGAGGCCATCGTCGAGAAGGCCCGGCCCTGGGGCGTCATGACCGCCTACAACTCGGTCAACGGCACGACGATGACCGAACACCACCACCTGGTCAACGAGGTCCTGCGCGGCGCCTGGGGCTTCGACGGCTTCAACGTCTCCGACTGGACGGCGGCCCGCGACACCGTGGGCGCGCTGCGGGGCGGACTCGACGTCGCCATGCCCGGACCGCGGACCGTCTACGGCGAGGCCCTCGCCCGGGCGGTGCGCGACGGCCGGGTCGACGAGTCCGAGGTCGACGAGGCCGTGCGCCGCGTCCTGCGGCTGGCCGCCCGCGTCGGCGCCCTCGCCGACACCGAACCCGCCGTGACCCGGCCGCCCGCCCCCGTCGACGGCGAGGCGCTGGCCCGCGAAGTCGCCCGCCGCTCCTTCGTCCTGGTCCGCAACCGGGCCGGAGCGCTGCCGCTCAGGCCCGGCACCGTCGCCCTCGTCGGCGCCGCCGCCCGCGACGCCCGCATCCTCGGCGGCGGCTCCGCCACGGTCTTCCCGGCCCGCACGGTCTCCCCGCTGGACGGCCTCACCGCCGCCCTCCCCGAGGGAGCCCTGCGCTATGCCGTCGGCGCCGACCCCGCCACCGAACTCGCCGTCGCCGACAGGGGCTTCGCGCTGCGGGCGGTCTGCCGCGACGTGACCGGAGCCGTCCTCGGCACCCGCTCCGAGCCCAACGGCCAGATCCGGTGGACGGGCACGGACCTCCCCGACGGCGTCACCCTCGAGCGCCTCCACACCATCGAGCTGACCGGCACCTTCACCCCGCGCGAGAGCGGTCCGCACACCTTCGGCATCAAGGGCACCGGCGCCTTCGTCCTCACCGTCGCCGGGACGACGTACTACGACGACGTCCAGCCGCCCGCCGGCGACCTCTTCGAGGCGCTCCTCGGCTCCCCGGTGCCCCGCGCCGAGGCCCGGCTGACCGCCGGCGTACCGGTCGAGGTCTCCCTCACCCACGTCTTCGCGCTCCCCGAGGGCGTCCCCTTCAAGGCGGTCGCCTTCTGTCTGGCGCACCAGGAGCCGACGCGCGACCCCGACGAGCTGATCGCCGAGGCGGTCGAGGCGGCGCGGGCCGCCGACACGGCCGTCGTCGTGGTCGCCACCACCGAACGCGTCGAGTCCGAGGGCTTCGACCGCACGGACCTCCGTCTGCCCGGCCGGCAGGACGACCTGGTCCGTGCCGTCGCCGCCGCCAACCCGAACACCGTCGTGGTGGTCAACGCGGGCTCCCCGGTGGACATGCCGTGGCACGAGGACGTCGCGGCGGTCCTGCTCACCTGGTTCCCCGGCCAGGAGGGCGGAGCGGCCCTGGCGGACGTCCTGACCGGCGCCCACGAACCCGGCGGCCGGCTCCCCACCACCTGGGGCTCCCTCGGCGACGCCCCCGTCACCCAGGTCACCCCCACCGACGGCGCGCTCGACTACACCGAGGGCGTCTTCATCGGCTACCGCGCCTGGGAGAGGGCCCGCCGCACCCCCGTCCACCCCTTCGGTCACGGCCTCGGCTACACCGACTGGACGTACGAGTCGGTCGACGTCACCGGCTCCACGGTCACCGTGCGGATCCGCAACAGCGGCGCCCGGCCGGGTCGCGAGGTCGTGCAGGTCTACCTGGCGCCCACCGCGACGGGCCCGGCCCCCGAGCGTCCGGCCCGATGGCTGGCCGGCTTCGCCGGGGCCGAGGCGGGCCCGGGGGAGAGCGCCGAGGTCACCGTCGACATCCCGGACCGTGCCTTCGAGGTGTGGGACGAGGCGGACCACCGGTGGTCCTTTGTGAAAGGTTCGTACGAAATCCAGGTGGGCCGCTCGATCGCCGACCGCAGGATCACCGCGACGATTAACGTGTGAACCGGCGCCCGTCGCCCCACCGACAGCCCCGGTCCGGGACCTGACCCCTGGACCGGGGCAACATCCTCCTCCGGCACACGCGCCGCCGGCCCCGTACGGCGCCTACCGGACCGCGAAGCCGTACACCGTCTCCGACCGGTACCGGGCCCCCGGCCGCAGCTCGGTGCTCGGGAAATCCGGCCGGTTCGGCGAGTCGGGGAAGTGCTGGGTCTCCAGCGCGACGCCGTCGCCCGGCTCGAAGGGCTCGCCCAGGTGGTCGGCGGTGTACAGCTGGAGCCCCGGCTCGGTGGTCGCCACCGTCAGCACCCGCCCGGACGCCGGATCGTGCAGCTCGGCCACCTCGACCGGGGTGTCCGTGACGCCCTTGTCGAGCACGAAGTTGTGGTCGTAGCCGGCGCCGACCTTACGGGCCGCACGGAAATCGAAGCGGCCGTCCGCGACCTCGGCGAGCTCGCCCGTCGGGATCAGGTCCGCGTCCACCGGCGTGTACCGGGAGGCCGCCAGCCGCAGTTCGTGGCCGCCCGCGCCGCCGCTCCCCGGACCGCCCAGGTTGAAGTAGCTGTGGTTGGTCAGGTTCACCACCGTCGGCGCGTCCGTGACCGCCTCGTACGCGAACCGCAGCGCCCCCGACGCGTCGAGCGTGTAGGTCGCCGTGACCTCCAGACGCCCCGGGAAGCCCTCCTCGCCGTGCGGCGCGACCCTGCTGAGCCGCAGCCCGTGCTCGACCGGTACGACGTCCCACACCCGCTTGTCGAAGCCGCGCGGGCCGCCGTGCAGGGAGTTCGGCGCGTTGTTCGGCTCCAGCGCGTACGTCACGCCGTCCAGCGGGAAGCGGGCGTGCGCGATCCGGTTGGCGTACCGGCCGATCAACGCGCCGAGGAAGGGCTCCGGGTGCGCGAGATAGCCCTCCAGGTCCGCGAACCCCAGCACCACGTTCGCCGCGCGCCCGTCCCGGTCGGGGACCTCCACGGACTGCACGATCCCGCCGTACGAAAGGACGCGTACCCGCGTGCCCGCCCGCTCCAGAGTCCAGCGGTGCACCTCAGTGCCGTCGGAAAGTGTTCCGAAGTGTTCGCTCATGAGCGAAACCCTAAATCACGAGTCCTGCGCGGTGACCCCCCGATAGGCCAGCTCAGCGAGCCGCGCCTGGCCGTCCTTGCTCGGATGGAACCAGTCCCAGTGGCTCAACTGGTCGGTGCCGAACCTGAAGTCGTACACCGCCCCGCCGTCGAACCGGCAGCGCAGGTCCTTCGCGCACACCTCCGCCAGCACCGAGTTGTAGTCCTCCACCCGCTTCTGCACGGTGTCCCGCCGCGTCGTCGCCGCCGGGTCCAGCGCGTCCGCGTCACCCAGCATCGACGGGCACAGGCCCAGCTTCCACACCTGCTTGCCCAGGACGTTCGTCCGCCCCTGCGACCACAGCCGCTTCAGGTTCGGCACGCTCGCCACGTACACCTGTGTCTTCGGCAGCGCCCGGCGCAGCGTGCTCAGCGCGTCCTGGAACTCCGCGCGGAAGTCGGCCACCGACGTCATCGCCGCCGTCGACTCCCGGCACGCGTCGTTCGCCCCCGCCATCACCGTCACCAACTGGGGTTTCTCGGCCGCCGCCTGGGTCATCTGGGCCGGCACGTCCGCCATCCGGGCCCCGGTCGCCGCGTAGTTCCAGCTGTGCGTGGCCGCCTTCGCGGCGCCCAGCAGCCGGACGGCGAGGCTGTTCACCTCCGCGCTGGCGCCGGTCGCCCAGGAAACCTCGGGGCAGTCCGCGAGCACCGTACACGCGTCGAAGCCGCGCGTGATGGAGTCGCCCACCGCCGCCACCGAGGACGGGCTGGAGTCCCACAACGGGGTCGGCGACGGCGACGGCTTCACCTGCCGGGGCCGGGCGCCCGGGGAACTCCCACCGTCGCCGCCCCCCAGCGCGTCACAGCCGGCCAGGCCCAGGACGGCCGCCGTCGTGCCCGCGAGCACGGCCCGCGCGTGCCGCTTCCGTTTCCGCATCCGCTGGTGTTCCCCTCGCTTCTCGAACAACGCCCCCCTAGGACAACGCACGGGAGTTCCCGGCGAATCACACCCACAAGATGGAACGCCTCACGCCCGTACAGGCGTCCTGCCGAGTGAATGGCGGAGGTTTCACGGCACTGGGACCGACGGTACGTCACACTCCTTTCGCCGCCGCACGGTAGCCTCGCCATCAACGCGGCTGCCTGCCACCGCAGCCATGCCGGCCTGCAAGACTGTCCCGCTCTGCCCGGAGGTCCCGGTGACGACACGTGGAGTTCTGTACGTGCACTCCGCGCCGCGCGCGCTGTGCCCGCACGTCGAGTGGGCCGTCGCCGGGGTGCTCGGCACGCGCGTCAACCTCGACTGGATCCGGCAGCCCGCCGCGCCCGGCACCTGGCGCTCGGAGTTCTCCTGGAAGGGCGAGGCCGGCACGGCGTCCAAACTGGCCTCCGCGCTGCGTGGCTGGCACCTGCTGCGCTTCGAGGTCACCGCCGAGCCCTGCGCCACCGCCGAGGGCGAGCGCTACAGCTGCACGCCCGACCTGGGCATCTTCCACGCCGTCACCGGCATCCACGGCGACATCCTCATCCCCGAGGACCGGTTGCGCGCCGCCCTGCTGCGCAGCCAGCGCGGTGAGACGGACCTGGAGGCCGAACTCTCCAAGCTCCTCGGCAAGCCCTGGGACGACGAACTGGAACCGTTCAGATACGCGGGCGAGGGCGCCCCGGTGCGCTGGCTGCACCAGGTCGTGTGAGCCGGCCCGGGGGCGCGGGCGACCGCCCGGCCGGCCCCCGCCGGCTCGTGGCCGACCGACAGCGGACACAGCGGATCACCTGACGGCGATGGCCCGGCCCCCACGGAGGGGGCCGGGCCATCGGCGTTCAGACCGGCAGCGGCGCTTCTCAGACCGTACGGAACGCCAGCACCACGTTGTGCCCACCGAACCCGAACGAATCGTTCAGGGCGGCGATACGGCCCTCCACGGGCAGCTTGCGCGCCTCGCCCCGCACGATGTCCGCGTTGGCCTCGGCCTCGGGGTCGAGGTTCTCGACGTTGATCGTCGGCGGAGCGACCCGGTGGTACAGCGCCAGGATCGTCGCGACGGACTCCACGCCGCCCGCGCCGCCCAGCAGATGACCGGTCATCGACTTGGTCGCGGAGACCGCCATGTGGTCGGTGTCGTCACCGAACACCTTGCGCAGCGCCTTCAGTTCGGCCACGTCACCGGCCGGCGTGGAGGTGGCGTGCGCGTTGACGTGCACGATCTCCGCCGGGTTCAGGTCGGTGCTGTCCAGCAGGTTCTGGAGGGCGTGGGCGATGCCGCGGCCCTCGGGCTCCGGCTGCACGATGTCGTGGGCGTCGGAGGAGATGCCCTGGCCGACCGCCTCGGCGTACACCCGGGCCCCGCGCTGCGCGGCGTGCTCGGCGGACTCCAGGACGATCACGCCGGCCCCCTCGCCCATGACGAAACCGTCGCGGGCGACGTCGTAGGGACGCGAGGCGCCCTGCGGGTCGTCGTTGTTCTTGGACATCGCCATCATGTTGCCGAACGCGGCGATGGGCAGCGGGTGGATCGCCGCCTCCGTACCGCCGGCGACCACGATGTCGGCGCGGCCCGTCCGGATCATCTCGATGGCGTAGCCGATGGCCTCCGCGCCCGAGGCGCACGCCGAGACCGGCGTGTGCACGCCCGCGCGGGCGCCCACGAGCAGGCCCACGTTGGCGGACGGGCTGTTCGGCATCAGCATGGGCACGGTGTGCGGGGAGACGCGGCGGACGCCCTTCTCCTTCAGCACGTCGTACTGGTCGAGCAGGGTGGTGACGCCGCCGATGCCGGAGGCGATGACCGCGCCGAGCCGGTCCGGGTCGACGTCGCCCTCGCTGCCGTCCTCACCGGCCTTGCCGGCGAAACCGGCGTCCTTCCAGGCTTCCTGGGCCGCGATCAGCGCGAACTGCGCCGAGCGGTCCAGCTTGCGGGCCTGCGGCCGCGGGAGGACCTCGAGGGGTTCCACCGCGACGCGGGCCGCGATGCGGACGGCCTGCTCGGCCGCCCACTCATGCTCCAGGACCTTGACACCGGACTTGCCGGCGACCAGACCCTCCCAGGTAGAGGCTGCGTCGCCACCCAGCGGTGTGGTTGCGCCGATACCGGTGACGACCACGGTGCGATTGGTCGGGCTCACGGATTCTTTCTCCAACGTTACGAGGATTCAGCGGCGCCACCGCCGGGTGGCGGGGCAGTTCAGCCCAGGGGGCCGATGGATCAGGCCTGGTTCTTGAGGATGTAGTTCGTCGCGTCGCCGACGGTCTTGAGGTTCTTGACGTCCTCGTCCGGGATCTTGACCTCGAAGCGCTCCTCGGCGGCGACGACGACCTCGACCATGGACAGCGAGTCGACGTCCAGGTCGTCGGTGAAGGACTTGTCCAGCTGGACGTCCTCAACCGGGATGCCGGCGATCTCGTTCACGATGTCTGCGAGACCGGCGACGATCTCTTCCTGAGTGGCGGCCATGTGGCGCTCCTTCTTTGATATTCCAGAGGGTGTGGCATGGGGTGTGTCCCGCACCGGACCGGTTGATCCGGCACGGAGTGCCTAGGGGAGGGTAACGACAGTGGCGGCGTAGACGAGACCCGCCCCGAATCCGATGACGAGCGCGGTGTCGCCGCTCTTCGCCTCGCCGGTCGCCAGGAGCCGCTCCATCGCGAGCGGGATCGAGGCGGCCGAGGTGTTGCCGGTGGTGCGCACGTCACGGGCGACCATGACGGACTCCGGCAGCTTGAGAGTCTTCACCATCGAGTCGATGATCCGCTCGTTGGCCTGGTGCGGGATGAAGACGTCGAGTTCGTCGGCGGTGATGCCGGCGGCGTCCAGCGCCTCCTTGGCGACCTTCGCCATCTCGAAGACGGCCCAGCGGAAGACCGCCTGGCCCTCCTGCGTGATCGCGGGGAACCTGGCGACCTCGCCGTCGCGGTAGTCCGTCCACGGCACGGTCTGCTTGATGGTCTCCGACTTGTCGCCCTCGGAGCCCCAGACCGTCGGGCCGATCCCCGGCTCGTTCGACGGGCCGACCACGACCGCGCCCGCGCCGTCGCCGAACAGGAAGGCCGTCGCGCGGTCCTCCAGGTCGGTCAGGTCGGACAGCCGCTCGACGCCGATCACGAGCACGTACTCGGCGGAACCTTCCACCACCATGCCCTTGGCGAGGGTCAGGCCGTAGCCGAAGCCCGCGCAGCCGGCCGAGATGTCGAAGGCGGCGGCCTTGTTCGTGCCGAGCTTGTCGGCGATCTCGGTGGCGACGGCCGGCGTCTGCTTGAAGTGCGAGACGGTCGACACGACCACCGCGCCGATCTGCCCGGCGGTGATCCCGGCGTCGGCGATCGCCTTGCCGGACGCCTCGACCGACATGGCGGCGACGGTCTCCTCGGCGTTCGCCCAGTGCCGGGTCTCGATGCCGGAGCGCGAGCGGATCCATTCGTCGGACGAGTCGATCGTCTCGAGGATCACCTCGTTGGGGACGACCCGGACGGGCCGGTAGCCGCCGACGCCGAGGATCCGTGCGTACGGGGAGCCCTTGCTGGGCTTGATCTTCGCCATCAGGGCTCCTCAGGCGACGCCGTGCTCGGCGATGAGCTCGCGAGCGGCGTCGAGGTCGTCGGGGGTCTTGAGTGCCAGCGTCTTCACGCCGGGCAGGGCGCGCTTGGCGAGGCCGACCAGCGTGCCGCCGGGGGAGACCTCGATCAGCGCGGTCGCGCCGAGCTCCTTGAAGGTCTCCATGCACAGGTCCCAGCGGACCGGGTTGGCGACCTGGCCGACCAGCCGCTCCAGGATCTCGGCGCCGGTGGCGACCGACTGCCCGTCGCGGTTGGAGACGTAACGGATCTTCGGGTCGGCCGGCGTGAGTTCCACGGCGGCCTTGGCGAGCGCCTCGACGGCGGGGGCCATGTGCCGCGTGTGGAAGGCACCGGCGACCTTCAGCGGGACGACCTTGCGGACGCCCTCGGGCTTGTCCTCGTTCAGCGCGGCGAGCTGCTCGAGCGTGCCCGCGGCGACGATCTGGCCCGCGCCGTTGATGTTCGCCGGGGTCAGCCCCAGCTTCTCCAGGTGCGCGACGGAGACCTCGGGGTCGCCGCCGAGCAGCGCGGACATGCCGGTCTCGGTGATCGCGGCGGCGTCGGCCATGGCCAGGCCGCGCTTGCGGACGAGGGTCAGCGCGGCGGTGTCGTCGAGGACTCCGGCGAAGGTGGCGGCGGTGATCTCACCGACGCTGTGGCCGGCGACGGCGCCGGGGGTCACCTCGCCGAGCGCGGTCGCGGACAGGATTCCGGCGGCCACCAGCAGCGGCTGGGCCACCGAGGTGTCACGGATCTCGTCCGCGTCGGCCTGGGTGCCGTAGTGGGCGAGGTCCAGGCCGATGGCGTCCGACCACGCGGCGACGCGGGCGGCGGCACCGGGGAGTTCGAGCCAGGGGGTCAGGAAGCCGGGCGTCTGGGCGCCCTGGCCGGGAGCGACGAGTACGAGCACTCTCACACTCTCTCTTGTGGACGGCCGAAGCCGCCCGTGGGGACAGGGACGAAGAACGGCAGGGGGTTTTGTGGAGCCCCGACAAAAGCCTAGGTCTGGGGATCGCCGTCGACCAGGCGCCCCAGGATCAGCGCGATCCGGAGCGTGAACGCGGAGCGTACATCCGAAGGCGACCAACCGGTGACGTCAGTCACACGTCGAAGCCGGTAGCGCACGGTGTTCGGATGAACGAAGAGCATCCGTGCGGCCCCTTCCAGGCTGGACGCCTGTTCGAGATAGACGGCGAGCGTCTCGAGGAGCGCCGATCCGGCCTCCTCGAGCGGTCTGTAGATCTCCTCCACCAACTGCTCACGCGCACCGGGATCACCGGCGATAGCGCGCTCCGGCAGCAGATCGTCCGCCAGCACCGGCCGGGGTGCGTCCTGCCAGGCGGAACCGGCCTTGAGCCCGGCCGCGGCGGCCTGTGCGGACCGGGTGGCGGCGAGCAGGTCGGGTACGACGGGTCCGGCCACCACGGGTCCCGCGGCGAACGGCCCGATCAGGGACCTCGCGACGGCGAGCGGGTTGTCGCTGCCACCGGCGATCACTACCAGTCGGGAACCGAGCACCCCGGTGAGGACCTGGAGCTTGGCGTGTCGCGCGGCCCGCCGGATCGCCTCGACGGTCAGCTCGGAGTCCCCCTCGGGGGCCGTCCCGAGGACCACGCACACATGTTCGGGCGCGTTCCACCCCAGGGCGGCGGCGCGGCTCACCGCCCCCTCGTCGGCCTCACCGCTCAGCACGGCGTTCACGACGAGCGACTCCAGCCGGGCGTCCCAGGCGCCGCGTGCCTCGGCGGCCTGGGCGTAGACCTGGGCGGTGGCGAAGGCGATCTCGCGGGCGTACACCAGGAGCGCCTCCCGCAGCACGTTCTCGTCGCCGGGGGCCGCCACCTCGTCGATCGCGGACTCCATGACCTCGATCGTGGTGCGCACCATCTCGACGGTCTGACGCAGCGTGATGGCCCGGGTCAGCTCACGCGGCGCGGTCCCGAACACATCCGTGGAGATGGCCTGCGGGGCGTCGGGGTGCCGGAACCACTCGGTGAAGGCGGCGATGCCCGCCTGGGCGACCAGCCCGATCCAGGAACGGTTCTCCGGGGGCATCGCCCGGTACCACGACAGTGTCTCGTCCATCCGCGCGATGGCCTGGGCGGCGAGACTTCCGGAGGACTTCTCCAGCCGCTTCAGGGTCGCGGGGTGGGGGTGGACGGCGTGCGCCGCGGGATCGGGGTGACTGGTTTCGGGTTCGGGCACGGGACAAGACTGCCTTATCGGGACGGGGGCGTGCGCCGCCGGGTCGCGGGCGGGGGCGGCGCGCGGTCATCGCCCGGGCGGACGCGGGTCTACCGTGGACGCGTGATGGACGTACGGCGCGCCGACGAGCGCTACCGAGGCGGGGACCCGGCCGCCGGGATCGACACCCGGCACGCTTTCTCCTTCGGCTCCCACTACGACCCCGGCAACCTCCGCTTCGGCCCGCTGATCGCCTGCAACGAGGAGCGGCTCGCGCCCGGCGCCGCCTTCGACGAACATCCCCACAGCCACACCGAGATCGTGACCTGGGTGATCGAGGGCGAGCTCACCCACCGTGACTCGGCCGGCCACGAGAGCGTGATCCGCCCGGGGGACGTGCAGCGGCTCAGTTCCGCGGGCGGCGTACGGCACGTGGAACGCAACGACGCCGGGGTGCCCCTGGCCTTCGTCCAGATGTGGCTGGCCCCCCTCGACCCCGGCGGCGACCCGTCCTACGAGACGGTCCGCGGGATCGCCGACTCCACCCCGTACGCCGTCCCCGAGGCGGGCGCGATGCTGCACGTACGGCGTCTGGGCGCGGGGGAGCGCACGGCGGTGCCGGACGCGCCGCACGTCTACGTCCACGTCGTGCGCGGCGAAGCCCGGGTGCACGGCGAGGAGTTGGCGCCGGGGGACGCGGCGCGCATCACGGACGCAGAGGACGTGGAGGCGGTGGGCGTGACCGACACGGAACTGCTGATCTGGGTCTTCTGCTGATACGGGTCCCGTGTGGTTCCGGATCCCGTCTCGTTCCGGGTCCTGTGCTGCTCCGGGTTCTGTGCTGCTCCGGTTCCCGGTGTCCTCGGCGTTTTCGGCGTCCTCGGTCCGGGGCCGGGAGGTCAGCCCCGGGCCTCCGCCAGCACCGCGTCCGTGAACACGGGCCACGCCTCGATCGCCCACGGTCCGAACGCCCGGTCCGTCAGGGCGACCCCGGCGAGGCCCGCCTCGGGATCGACCCACAGGAACGTACCGGACTGCCCGAAGTGCCCGAAGGTCCGTGGCGAGGAGGAAGTCCCGGTCCAGTGCGGCGACTTGGAGTCGCGGATCTCGAACCCGAGCCCCCAGTCGTTGGGGTTGCGGTGCCCGTACCCCGGCAGCACGCCCTTCGTCCCCGGGTACTGCACGGTCATCGCCGCCGCCACCGTCCGCGGGTCCAGCAGCCGGGGCGCCTGGACCTCCGCCGCGAACCGCAGCAGGTCCTCGACCGTCGAGACGCCGTCCTTCGCCGGGGAGCCCTCCAGGGAGGTACCGGTCATCCCCAGCGGCTCCAGCACCGCCTGCCGCAGATACTCCGCGAACGGGATCTCCGTCGCCTTCGCCAGATGGTCGCCGAGCTGCTCGAACCCGGCGTTGGAGTACAGCCGCCGCTCGCCGGGAGGCGCCGTCACCCGGTGCTCGTCGAAAGCCAGCCCGGAGGTGTGCGCGAGGAGATGACGGACCGTGGACCCGGGCGGCCCGGCCGGTTCGTCCAGCTCGATCGCCCCCTCCTCGTACGCGACGAGGGCGGCGTACGCGGCGAGCGGCTTGGTGACCGAGGCCAGCGGGAAACGCCGGCCGGCCGGGCCATGGGTCCCCAGGACCGTACCGTCGGCACCGTCGGCCCGGACCACCCCCGCCGAGGCGGAGGGAACCGGCCAGTTCTCGATCAGCGCGAGGCTCTTCAGCGACATGCCGTCGAGCCTAAGCGTCCCGGAGCGGCGGCTCCGCCGAGGGGTCCGGCTCGGACAGCCGCTTCCCGCGGCGGGGCGCGGCGCCACGAGACCCGGGGCCCGCACGCCGACCGGCGTGATCGAGCCGCGGCTCCCGGGTTTCTTACCGATTCCGCTTGCTTGGAGCGCACTCCAAGGCCATAGCGTGGAGGTCATGACGGTGCTCCAGACCACGTCCGTGACCATCGAGCAAACCCCGAACCCTCCGGACGTCTGCGCCGCGCCACCCCCGCGGCACCCCCGTCCGGACGGACAGGACAGTTACACGATCAGCGAGGTCGTCGCCTTCACCGGCCTCACCGCCCACACTCTGCGCTGGTACGAGCGGATCGGGCTGATGTCCCACATCGACCGCTCGCACACCGGCCAGCGTCGCTACAGCAACCGTGACCTGGACTGGCTCGACCTCGTCGGGAAGCTGCGGCTGACCGGCATGCCGGTCGCCGACATGGTGCGGTACGCCGAGCTGGTGCGGGAGGGCGAGAGCACGTTCCGCGAGCGGTACGAGCTGCTGGAGGCGACCCGGCGGGACGTCCGGGCCCGGATCGCCGAACTCCAGGACACCCTCGCGGTGCTCGACCGGAAGATCACGTTCTACGCGGGCGCCACCGGCGACCGGCACCACGAAGCGGAAGGGACCGCCCGATGACCGACCCCAGGATCCCGACGGCGCGACTCGGCGGGCAGGGCCCCGCGATCGGCGTCCAGGGCCTCGGCTGCATGGGCATGAGCTTCGCCTACGGTCCCGCGGACGCGAAGGAGTCCCGGGCCACCCTGGAGCGCGCCCTGGAGCTCGGCGTCACGATGTTCGACACGGCGGACGCGTACGGCGCGGGGGAGAACGAGCGGTTCCTCTCCCCGTTCTTCAAGGCCCACCGCGACGAGGTCGTGATCGCGACCAAGTTCGCGCTGGCGGTCCCGCCGGACGACCCGACCCGGCGGATCATCCGCAACGACGCCCCGTACATCCGCGCGTCCGTCGAGGCGAGCCTGAGGCGGCTGGACGTCGACGTCATCGACCTCTACTACATGCACCGGCGCGATGTGAACGTGCCGATCGAGGACACCGCCGCCGTGATGGCCGAACTGGTGCGCGAGGGCAAGGTCCGGCAGCTGGGCCTGAGCGAGGTGACGGCAGCCGAACTGCGCGCGGCCCACGAGGTCCACCCCATCGCCGCGGTGCAGTCGGAGTGGTCGCTGTTCAGCCGTGACATCGAGGCCCAGGTGGTTCCGGCGGCCCGTGAACTGGGCGTGACCCTGGTCGCGTACTCCCCGCTCGGCCGGGGCTTCCTCACCGGTTCCTTCGCCGACGCCGACCAGGACCTCACCGCCGACGACTTCCGCCGTCAGCAGCCCCGGTTCACCGGCGACAACGCCGCCGCCAACGGGGCGCTCCTGGAGCCCGTCCGCGCGATCGCCGCGGCCCGCGGGGCGACCCCCGGCCAGATCGCCCTGGCCTGGGTCCAGCAGCGGTCCCGGACGCACGGCCTGACGGTGGTCCCGATCCCGGGCACCCGCAAGCCCGGCCGGGTCGAGGAGAACGCGGCGGCCACGGCCGTCGAACTGACGCCGCAGGAACTGGCGTCGTTGGAGCCGATCGCGGGCAGGGTCGCGGGCGACCGCTACCCGGACATGGCGTTCACCTCCGCCGGCCGCGAATGAGCCCCGGGGCCCGGTCCGTGCGGACCGGGCCCCGGCCGTCTCCGGTCTAGAGCTCGGCGAGCAGCTCGGCCTTCTTGGCGGAGAACTCCTCGTCGGTGACCAGCCCGGCCAGGTGCAGCTCCCCGAGGTGCCGGATCCGCTCGGCGATGTCGGCGGGGTCCCGGCGCGGCGCGGCCACCGCCGGGACGGCCGCCGGCTGGACCGCCGCCGAGGATCCGCGTCCGCGGACCGCCGCCAGCACGGCCGCCGCGAACGGCAGCGACTCGTGCACCGGCCCGTAGCCCAGCCCGAAGACGACGGTCGCCGGGTCCTGGTCGGCCTGGGCCGGGGCGGCCTCGCCGCGCAGCAGCCGCAGATGCCCCTCGAACACCTCGGGCGACCGCCACTCGACCCCGCTCAGCGCGGAGACGGCGAAACTCTGGTCGCCCGCCTTCCACTTCGCCGACGACGCGCCCGTCCAGAACCACCGGAACCGCACCGTGCGCCCGTCGAACGAGGCCTTGCCGTCGTAGGCCTTGAACGACAGCGGCGCCTCGGGCGCGTCCACGAGGAACCGTTCCGTCGGCCCGGAGTCGGTCAGCCGCTCCCGCAGCTCGTCGGCGTAGTACTCGGCGAGCGTCTCCCGTTCGGCGGGCAGCACCAGCCGGTACGGGTCGCACCCTTCCTTCAGCTGTCCCGCGGCCGCCTCCATCAACGGATCGGCCCCCGGCCTCGGCTCCGCCTGGAGCACGACCGTCCCGCGCTTGCCCGCGGTCAGGGTCACCCGACCGATGGCTGCCAGCGGAATCCGGCGCTCACCCAGTGCCGACAGCAGCTTGGGCGTGCGCAGCCCCCGTTCGTAGCGGATGAGGACGGAGTCGGAATCGAACTCCCAGGCGGCATGAAATCCGGCCAGTACGTCACCCATGCGGCTCATCGTATGCGGGACACCCATTCTTCGTCCCCTCCCCGCGCGCGCCGCAATTCCTGCGTCTCTACGCGCGTCCGGCCTGTGTCGTATCGGACAAACCCGCCGTGCAGGCGGCAGCATCGTGGGCGCACTCCACCGAGTGGTACGCGCCAGTGCCGATCTCGGCGAAGTTGCGCAGGCTGTCCGTACCCGGTTCGAAGTAGCCGCCGTGACCCTTGGCCTCGCGTGCCGACAGCACCCGTGCGCCGAACTCCCGCGCCATCGGATCCTCGCCGTGCCCGAGACCGCCGACCTCCAGGTGCGGTACGTCCTGCACCCAGTCGTCGGCGTCCCGCATCGCCCACACCCGGGCGTCGGTGTCCAGCTGGGCGGCGTTCTCCACCCGCATCCCGGGGCTGCCCGCCACCGCGATGTCGGCCACCCGGTCCGGCATCGCGTGCGCGGCGACCCCGCAGACCACCGAGCCGTAGCTGTGGCAGAACATCGAGACCGGGGCGCTGCCCGGCAGGGCGTTCAGCAGGGCGTTCAGCCGGACGGCGCCGCTCTCGGCGCGCATCGCGGTGGCCGAGTCGATGCCGAGACCGTCGGGCGAGGTGTAGTCGGCCCAGGCGATCACGGCCGTGGGCGTCGAGGGGCTCGCCTCCCGCTCGGCCGACCACAGGGCCTGGGCCATGCCGACCGGCGCCGAGTACTTGCGGTTCGTGCGCTGGAAGGTGAGCAGGTCGGTGTCGACGCCGGGGACGACGACGGAGATCCGCTCGGCCCGGTCCAGACTGCCGAACACCTCGGCCACCCGGCCGGAGCCGTCCGGGTCGAAGGCGAGGATCTGCCGGTCGGCGGTGCTCATCGACTCGTAGCGGTGCATGCGCCGGCCGGCCAGTTGCTGTCCCGAGGGGGTGAGCCGGTCGTCGTGCATGCGGGCGCGCTCGAGCCGGATCTGCTGGAGCAGCGCCACCCGGTTGGCGCGGTAGCGCAGCTCGGCGGGGGCGCCGTTCATGTTGCCCACCGCGAGCGGGTAGTCCTGCGCGAGCGCGGCCCGCTGCGGGGCGCTCAGCGAGGCGAAGAAGCGGGCGAGCCGGGCGGGGGCGGAGTCGGGGTCCGGCAACCGGTGTCCGGCCAGCCGGCCGTGCTCCCACTCCGAGCGCGAGGTCTGGAGGGCGGTGGTCTCCCGCTGATGGCGCAGCGCCGTCCAGCCGGTGGTCGCCAGCATCACGAACACCACGGCCAGGGCGGCCAATGCGCGCCAGACGTTGAGTTGCGGGGAGGTGTCGAAGGAAGTCACTGAAAGGACACACTAGGAGAACGAGAGGGTCTCGGGTGACCCAAGTGACGGGGATCACGTTTCGACGGGCGTGGGACGGGTCATAGAGCCCTTTACGTCTCTATGTCCGGCACGCCGCCCTCGCCCCGCTGCCGCGTCGTCAGGCCCCGCGCCAGTCCCCCAGCAGGGCCGGGCCCACCCCGTCGAGATACAGGGACGTGAGGGCGCGGATCCTGTCCAGGCCGAAGTCCGGGTCCGTGGACCACTGACGTTCCGTGGCCCGCATCACCCCGCTGAACACGGCCACCGCCAGCCGCGGCCGCGGATCGGCGTCCAGGTCGAGCCCCTCGCGCTCGGCGACCACCCGGGCGAGGTCCTCCTCCACCTCCACCGAGCGCCGCAGATGCGCGGCGAGCAGCACCGGCGTCGACTCGATCACCCGGTACATCCGCAGATACCGCTCCACGGGCACGACGGACTCGACGACCTCGTTGATGGAGTCCCAGCCGTCCAGCACCGCCTGGCGCAGCGCCTCCATCGGCGGCTCGTGCGGCGGACGGGCGCGCACCGCCTCGACGAACCGTTCCACCGTCATCTCCACCAGCGCGAGCGCGGCCTCGTCCTTCCCGGCGAAGTAGCGGAAGAAGGTGCGCTGCGAGACGTCGACGGCTGCGGCGATCTCGTCGACGGTGGTCCGCTCGTACCCCCGCGAGGTGAACAGCTCCACCGCGGCGCGCAACAGCGCGTCCCGGGTGCGCTGCTTCTTGCGCTCACGCAGAGTCTCCATGGAGTGTCAGTTACCGGCTTATGAACTCGATTGTCAATTGTCAGTGGCTGTCACTAACCTCGAACGCATGACCAGTCAGACCACCATCGACGCGACCGGACCGGGCGGCAAGGCACCGGCAGACCCGTCGGACGGGCCGCCCGCCAAGGGGCTGCGCGGCCACCCGTGGTTCACCCTCATCACCGTCGCCGTCGGCGTCATGATGGTGGCCCTCGACGGCACCATCGTGGCCATCGCCAACCCGGCGATCGCCAGCGACCTGGGTGCCACCTTCGCCGAGGTCCAGTGGATCACCAACGCCTACTTCCTCGCCCTCGCGGTCTCCCTGATCACCGCGGGCAAGCTCGGTGACCGCTTCGGCCACCGCCAGACCTTCCTGATAGGCGTCGTCGGCTTCGCGGCCGCCTCCGGCGCGATCGGCCTGTCCGGCAGCATCGGCGCGGTCGTGGCCTTCCGGGCGCTCCAGGGCCTGTTCGGCGCCCTGCTGATGCCGGCCGCGCTCGGTCTGCTGCGCGCGACCTTCCCGGCCGAGAAGCTCAACATGGCCATCGGCCTGTGGGGCATGGTCATCGGCGCGTCCACCGCCGGCGGCCCGATCCTCGGCGGTGTCCTCGTCGAGCACGTCAACTGGCAGTCGGTGTTCTTCATCAACGTGCCGGTCGGCGCCCTCGCCCTCGTCATGGGCGTGGTGATCCTGCTCGACCACCGCGCGGAGAACGCCCCGCGCTCCTTCGACCTCCTCGGCATCGCCCTGCTCTCGGGCGCGATGTTCTGTCTGGTCTGGGCTCTGATCAAGGCGCCGACCTGGGGCTGGGCCGACGGCGCGACCTGGGCCTTCCTGGTCGGCTCCGCGGTGCTCTTCGTGGCCTTCGCCTTCTGGGAGACGAAGGTCAGGGAGCCGCTCATCCCGCTGGCGCTGTTCCGTTCCGTCCCGCTGTCGGCGGGCGTGGTCCTCATGGTCCTGATGGCGATCGCCTTCATGGGCGGCCTGTTCTTCGTGACGTTCTACCTCCAGAACGTGCACGGTATGAGCCCGATAGACGCGGGCCTGCACCTGCTCCCGCTGACCGGCATGATGATCGTCGGCTCCCCGCTCGCGGGCGCGGCGATCACCAAGCTGGGCCCGCGCATCCCGCTGGCGGGCGGTATGGCCGCCACCGCGATCGCCATGTACGGCATGTCCACGCTGGAGACGGACACGAGCAGCGGTCTCATGTCCGTCTGGTTCGCCCTGCTGGGCTTCGGTCTCGCCCCGGTCATGGTCGGCGCGACGGAGGTCATCGTCGGCAACGCCCCCATGGAGCTGTCCGGCGTCGCGGGCGGTCTCCAGCAGGCGGCCATGCAGATCGGCGGCAGCCTCGGTACGGCCGTGCTGGGTGCCGTGATGGCCTCCAAGGTCGACGGTGACCTGCCCGCCAACTGGAAGGGCGCGGGTCTGCCCGAACTCACCCCCGCCCAGCTGGACCAGGCCTCCGAGGCCGTCCAGGTCGGCGTGGCCCCGGTCGCGAAGGGCACCCCGGAGGCGATCGCCGCGAAGATCACGGACGTCGCCCACGACACGTTCATCTCCGGGATGAGCCTCGCCTCGCTGGTCGCCGCCGGGGTGGCGGTCGTCGCCGTGTTCGTCGCGCTGCTCACCAAGCGGGGCGAGAACGCGGAGGCGGGCGCGGGCGTGGGGCATATCTGACAGGACCTCAACCCTGACGGAATCTCAACGAGTTTCCCCTATCAGGGTGACAACGCTAAAGGTTCCTCGCCTCCGGCACGCGTCGCAGGTCACAGTTAGTCAAGCCCTCCGGATGGGAGGGCGGCCAGGGCCGCGGCGCGCTGCCGGAGGGGGACAGCGCGCCGACAGCCCGGCAACTGCGGGGAATGTTCCGCGTGTCGCGGGTACCCGAACAACAACACATCCCCGGAATCGAGGGAGTTGTTCGATGGCCGGCTTCGGAAACGGCACGCGCAGGTACCCCCGCTCACGTGGCCGCATGGGGTCACGGACCGGGCCGGATCGCGCGACGCTCGGCATCGTCGGCCTCGTCTGCGCGGTCGCCGGATTCTTCGCGCTGGGGATCGTCCTCGGCCCGGCGGCGATCGTCTGCGGCTGGCTGGCCATGGGCCGCAGCTGGGCGGGTTCCCGTCCGGTACCGGCCCTGGTCGCCGTCGCCCTCGGCGCGATCGACACCCTGCTGGCGGTCATCTGGCTGGCGGGCGCCGCCGGCACGGGCAACGGGCTTCTCTAGCACCGGCAGCCGGCTCCCGGCCCAGCGGGCCGGACGGTCGGCCGACACGGGCGGGCGGCCGGAGGGCGGCGCTTCGTCGGGACTGTCCCGCAGCGCCGCCACCTCCGCCCGCAGCGCCCGCACCTCCAGCGTCAGGGCCAGGATCGCCTCCGTCTGAGCGCGTTCCTCGATGTCGTCCTTGTCGAACCGGGCGATGAACCACGCGGCGATGTTCGCGGTCACGACACCGAGCAGGGCGATCCCGGAGAGCATCAGCCCGACGGCGATGATCCGCCCCAGTCCGGTGGTCGGCGCGTGGTCGCCGTATCCCACGGTCGTCATCGTCGTGAACGACCACCACAGGGCGTCACCCAGCGTGCGGATGTTCCCGTCGGGCGACCCCCGCTCCACCGACAGCACGGCGAGCGAGCCGAACATCAGCAGCCCGACGACCGCCCCCACGACGTACGTCGTCATCCGGATCTGCGAGGCCATCCGCGCCCGCCGCCCCACCAGCAGCAGCGTCGAGACCAGCCGCAGCAGCTTGAGCTGCTGCGCCAGCGGCAGCACCACCGCGCACAGGTCCAGCCAGTGCGTCCGCACGAACCGCCGCCGGTCGGACGCCAGCGCCAGCCGGACCACGTAGTCCGCGGCGAACGCCCCCCACACCACCCACTCGACCGCGGTGCAGGCCGTGGTCAGCGTGTGGTCGGCCGAGGTGTCCACGATCGGTACGGCGTAGGCGACGGCGAACACCACCGCGAGGGCCAGCAGCGGCCGTTGGGTCCAGAGCTCCCACCGGCTCTGCGCCGATTGTTCTTGCATGCCCGCATCGTAGGGAAACGGGGGGCCGGTGAGTCCCGTCAGGGGCGCGGGGACCGGACGGCCGGCCCCCGACGACCCGCGGACGCCCACCGGCCCGCCGGCGGAGCGGCTACGCGTCGCCTCCGGCCGCCCCCGGGTCCGCCGCCGACACGTCCAGCAGCTGGTAGCGGTCGATGGCCTGCTTCAGCAGCGACCGGTCGACCTTGCCCTCCTTCGCCAGCTCGGTCAGCACCCCCACGGCGATCGACTGGGCGTCGATGTGGAAGAACCGGCGAGCCGCTCCCCGGGTGTCCGCGAAGCCGAAGCCGTCCGCGCCGAGCGACTGGTACGTGCCCGGCACCCAGCGCGCGATCTGGTCGGGCACCGACCGCATCCAGTCCGAGACGGCCACGAACGGCCCCTCGGCCCCGGCCAGCTTGCGCGTCACGTACGGCACCCGCTGCTCCTCCTCCGGGTGCAGCAGGTTGTGCCGCTCGACCTCGACGGCCTCGCGCCGCAGTTCGTTCCAGGAGGTCGCCGACCAGACGTCCGCCTTGACGTTCCAGTCCTCGGCGAGGATCTTCTGCGCCTCGACCGCCCACGGGACGGCCACACCGGAGGCGAGGATCTGTGCCGGGATCGAACCCGAGGTGCCCTCGCTGAAGCGGTACACGCCCTTGAGGATGCCCTCGACGTCCACGCCGTCCGGCTCGGCCGGGTGCTGGATCGGCTCGTTGTAGACGGTCAGGTAGAAGAAGACGTCCTCGCCGTGCGGGTGCTCGGTGGAACTGCCGTACATCCTGCGCAGACCGTCCCGCACGATGTGCGCGATCTCGAAGCCGAACGCCGGGTCATAGGCCACACAGCCCGGGTTCGTCGAGGCGAGCAGCTGGGAGTGGCCGTCCGCGTGCTGGAGACCCTCACCGGTCAGGGTCGTACGGCCGGCGGTCGCGCCCAGCACGAAACCGCGCGCCAGCTGGTCCGACATCTGCCAGAACTGGTCGCCGGTGCGCTGGAAACCGAACATCGAGTAGAAGACGTAGACCGGGATCAGCGGCTCGCCGTGCGTGGCGTACGCCGAGCCCGCCGCGATCAGGGACGCCGTACAGCCGGCCTCCGAGATGCCGTCGTGCAGCATCTGCCCGGTCGGCGACTCCTTGTAGGCGAGCAGCAGATCACGGTCCACCGCCTCGTACTGCTGACCGAGCGGGTTGTAGATCTTCGCACTCGGGAAGAAGGAGTCCATGCCGAAGGTGCGGTACTCGTCCGGCGCGATCAGTACGAAGCGCTTGCCGAGCTCCTTGTCCCGCATGAGGTCCTTGAGGAGCCGCACAAAGGCCATGGTCGTGGCGATGGACTGCTGGCCCGAGCCCTTCTTCACACTCGCGTACGCCTTGTCGTCCGGCAGGGCGAGCGGCTTCGAGCGCACCACACGGGTCGGCACATACCCGCCGAGACCCTTGCGGCGGTCGTGCATGTACTGGATCTCCTCCGAGTTCCGCCCGGGGTGGAAGTACGGCGGGAGGCCGCCCTCCAGCTCCTTGTCGGAGATCGGCAGGTGCAGCCGGTCGCGGAAGCCCTTGAGGTCGGCCACCGTCAGCTTCTTCATCTGGTGCGTGGCGTTGCGGCCCTCGAAGTTCGGCCCCAGCGTCCAGCCCTTGACCGTCTTGGCGAGGATGACCGTCGGCTGGCCGCTGTGCTCCACGGCCGCCTTGAACGCCGCGTAGATCTTCCGGTGGTCGTGACCGCCGCGGCCCAGGTGCAGGATCTGGTCGTCGGTCATGCCCTCGACCATCGCGCGCAGCCGCTGGTCGTCGCCGAAGAAGTGGTCGCGGATGTAGGCGCCCGACTCGGTGGCGTAGGTCTGGTACTGGCCGTCCGGCGTCGTGTTCATCCGGTTGACGAGGGTGCCGTCGCGGTCCTGGGCGAGCAGCGGGTCCCAGGAGCGGTCCCAGATCAGCTTGATCACGTTCCAGCCGGCGCCCCGGAAGACCGACTCCAGCTCCTGGATGACCTTGCCGTTGCCGCGCACCGGGCCGTCGAGGCGCTGGAGGTTGCAGTTGACGACGAAGGTCAGGTTGTCGAGGCCCTCACGGGCGGCGATGGTCAGCTGGCCGAGCGACTCCGGCTCGTCCATCTCGCCGTCGCCGAGGAACGCCCACACGTGCGACTTCGACGTGTCGGCGATCCCGCGCGCGTGCATGTACCGGTTCATCCGCGCCTGGTAGATCGCGCCGATCGGGCCGAGACCCATCGACACGGTCGGGAACTCCCAGAAGTCCGGCATCAGCCGCGGGTGCGGGTACGAGGACAGCCCGTCCGGGGCCTTCGACTTCTCCTGGCGGAACGCGTCCAGGTTCTGCTCGCTCAGCCGGTCGAGCAGGAACGCGCGCGCGTAGATGCCCGGGGAGGCGTGGCCCTGGAAGAAGACCTGGTCGCCGCCGTCGCCCTCGTCCTTGCCCCGGAAGAAGTGGTTGAAGCCGACGTCGTAGAGCGACGCGGAGGAGGCGAAGGTGGCGATGTGACCGCCCACCCCGATGCCCGGCCGCTGGGCCCTGGACACCATCACGGCCGCGTTCCAGCGGGTCGCGTTCAGGATCCGGCGCTCGATCTCCTCGTTGCCCGGGAAGAAGGGCTCGGCCCTGGTGGGGATCGTGTTGACGTAGTCCGTGCTGCGCATCTCGGGCACGGCCACGCGCTTCTCGCGGGCCCGTTCGATCAGCCGGAGCATCAGATAGCGGGCCCGCTCCCGGCCGCGCTCGTCGATCGCGGCGTCGAGGGAGTCGAGCCACTCCTGCGTTTCCTCGGGGTCGAAGTCAGGAACCTGACTCGGAAGGCCGCCAATGATGATCGGGTTGCGATCGGATCCGGAAGCCACGCTGTTCCTTACCTGTCAGAGGGCTGTGTGGGACGGTGTTTCTCGTACGTGCCTCGTACATGCCTCGCGGGTGCCTCGCGGGGTGTCTCGCTGCGTATCCGGTGCCTGCACCGCCCCCATCGTGTACCTAGGGGCCGCAAACGTCATCTCTACCCCGAGGTAACCGGCACTCGTTCGAATCTCGTACCCTTGGATGGTTCTCAAATACGCAAACAGGGCAGATAGGTGTGGTGTACGTCACCATCCGTCCGAATCGCGTGCCTGGAGTTGCGTCGACACGGCCAGGATCGTCACCGTTTCGGCGGTCCGAACCGCCGGGTACTTGCGCGATCCGTCCCGCCCGTGTGGACTACGGCCAATGCTTCGCGCACGCGCGTGGCTGAGTTATTCCCCAAAACATGATCAGGAGGCAACCCGTGAGCGCGACCGCGGACCACGCGGAGGAGCGGACCAGCCCTGCCGTCAGGCTGGGTTTCCAGCCCGAGCAGGTGGTCCAGGAGATCGGCTACGACGACGACGTCGACCAGGAGCTCCGCGAGTCCATTGAGGAAGTCATCGGCAGCGATCTGGTGGACGAGGACTACGACGACGTCGCCGACGCCGTGGTGCTCTGGTTCCGCGACGATGACGGAGACCTGACGGATGCGCTGGTGGACGCCACCACGTACATCGAAGAAGGCGGGTCGATCCTCCTCCTGACGCCGAAGACCGGCCGTACGGGATACGTGGAGCCGAGCGACATCTCCGAAGCCTCGACGACTGCGGGTCTGTCGGCCAGCAAGAGCGTCAGCGTCGGCAAGGACTGGAGTGGCAGCCGGCTGGTGACGCCCAAGGCCGCGAAGTCCAAGAAGTGACGTCCAGGGAGTGACGTCCGGAAGTGCCGTGAAGTGATGTGACGCCGGACGGGACGGGCCTTGGTGCCCGGCCCGTCCGGCGGCCTTTCGGCGGTCGCTGCGTAGGGTGGAACCACCCAGACAGCCCCACCCCGAAGGGACATCCACGCGATGGCGATCCAGGTCGGCGACAAGGCCCCCGACTTCGAGCTCAAGGACAACCACGGCCGTGCCGTGAAGCTCTCCGACTTCCGGGGGAGCAAGAACGTCGTCCTGCTCTTCTACCCCTTCGCCTTCACCGGCGTGTGCACCGGAGAGCTGTGCGAGGTGCGCGACAACCTGCCGAAGTTCGCCGACCGTGACACCCAGGTGCTCGCGGTCTCCAACGACTCCATCCACACCCTGCGCGTCTTCGCCGAGCAGGAGGACCTGGAGTACCCGCTGCTCAGCGACTTCTGGCCGCACGGCGAGGTCAGCCGTGCCTACGGCGTCTTCGCCGAGGACAAGGGCTGCGCGGTGCGCGGCACCTTCGTCATCGACAAGGAGGGCCTGGTGCGCTGGACCGTCGTCAACGCGCTGCCGGACGCCCGTGACCTCGGCGAGTACGTCGCCGCCCTCGACACCCTGTGATTCTTCGGCGCCAGGGCCTGCGTGGGGCGGGAACCCGTCACTAGGATCGACTCGTTGATCCGATATCCGACGCACCAGGGGCTCCCCGCCCCAGGACACCAATGGAGGACTTGTGGGAGTCAGCCTCAGCAAGGGCGGCAACGTATCGCTGACCAAGGAGGCCCCGGGCCTGACCGCGGTCATCGTCGGTCTGGGGTGGGACGTCCGCACCACGACCGGCACCGACTTCGACCTGGACGCCAGCGCGCTGCTGGTGAACAGCGCCGGCAAGGTCGCCAGTGACGCGAACTTCGTCTTCTTCAACAACCTGAAGAGCCCCGACGGCTCGGTCGAGCACACCGGTGACAACACCACCGGCGAGGGCGAGGGCGACGACGAGGCGATCAAGGTCAACCTCGCCGGGGTCCCGGCCGACGTCGACAAGATCGTCTTCCCCGTGTCGATCTACGACGCGGAGAACCGGCAGCAGTCCTTCGGTCAGGTCCGCAACGCGTTCATCCGCGTCGTGAACCAGGCCGGCGGCGCAGAGATCGCCCGTTACGACCTCAGCGAGGACGCGTCCACCGAGACCGCGATGGTCTTCGGCGAGCTGTACCGGCACGGCGCGGAGTGGAAGTTCCGTGCCATCGGCCAGGGCTACGCGTCGGGCCTGCGCGGTATCGCGCAGGACTTCGGCGTCAACGTCTGAGTCGTCCGCGGGGCCGGAAGGTCCGACCGTCCGGCGCCGCACCGTTTACGGGCGGCGCCGGACGTGCAGGACAACCGAAGAGGAAGCACCTGAGCACCACCTAGGGGAGGACCAGCAATCATGGGCGTCACGCTCGCCAAGGGAGGCAATGTCTCCCTGTCCAAGGCCGCGCCGAACCTCACTCAGGTGATGATCGGACTCGGCTGGGACGCGCGCTCCACCACCGGAGCCCCCTTCGACCTCGACGCCAGCGCGCTGCTGTGCACCAGCGGGCGGGTGATGGGGGACGAGTGGTTCGTCTTCTACAACCAGCTCAAGAGTCCGGACGGCTCGGTGGAGCACACCGGCGACAACCTCACCGGTGAGGGCGACGGCGACGACGAGTCGCTGCTCGTGGACCTCTCCAAGGTGCCGCCCCAGTGCGACAAGATCGTCTTCCCGGTCTCGATCCACATGGCGGACGAGCGGGGACAGACCTTCGGTCAGGTCTCCAACGCGTTCATCCGGGTGGTGAACCAGGCCGACGGCCAGGAGCTCGCCCGCTACGACCTGAGCGAGGACGCCAGCACGGAGACCGCGATGATCTTCGGTGAGCTCTATCGATACCAGGGCGAATGGAAGTTCCGTGCGGTGGGGCAGGGGTACGCGTCGGGGCTGCGGGGCATCGCTCTAGACTTCGGAGTCAACGTTTCGTAAAACCGAGTACGGCGTGGGGGAGATCCACCCCCAAGCTTCGCTTGGGGGGACCCCCAGACACGATTGGGTAGCCAGTGCTTCTGAAAACCTTCGGCTGGTCGTTCGCGGTCACCGCGCTCGGCCTGGTCGCAGCGGTCTTCTACGGGGGGTGGGAGGCCTTCGGCATCGTGGCGATCCTCTCCGTCCTGGAGATCTCGCTGTCCTTCGACAACGCGGTGGTCAACGCCGGGATCCTGAAGAAGATGAGTGCCTTCTGGCAGAAGATCTTCCTCACCATCGGTGTGCTGATCGCCGTCTTCGGCATGCGCCTGGTCTTCCCCGTCGTGATCGTCGCCATCAGTGCCAAGATCGGCCCGATCGACGCCGTCGACCTCGCGCTCAACGACAAGGACCAGTACCAGCAGCTGGTCACCGACGCTCACCCGTCGATCGCCGCGTTCGGTGGCATGTTCCTGCTGATGATCTTCCTGGACTTCATCTTCGAGGACCGTGACATCCAGTGGCTGCGCTGGATCGAGCGCCCGCTCTCCAAGCTCGGCAAGGTCGACATGCTGTCGGTCTGCATCGCGCTGATCGTCCTGCTGATCACTGCCTTCACCTTCGCGACCCACGCCCACCAGCACGGCGGCGCGCACGTCGACAAGGCGCAGACGGTGCTGATCTCCGGTATCGCCGGTCTGATCACGTACATGGTCGTCGGCGGTCTCTCCGGCTACTTCGAGGACAAGCTCGAGGAGGAAGAGGAACGCGAGCACGAGGCGGAGGAAGAGGCCGCGCGCACCGGCAAGCAGCGCTCGCCCGTCGTCCTGGCCGGCAAGGCCGCGTTCTTCATGTTCCTCTACCTCGAGGTCCTCGACGCGTCCTTCTCCTTCGACGGCGTCATCGGCGCCTTCGCCATCACCAACGACATCGTGCTGATGGCGCTGGGCCTGGGCATCGGCGCCATGTACGTCCGATCGCTGACCGTGTACCTGGTCCGCCAGGGCACCCTCGACGACTACGTCTACCTGGAGCACGGCGCCCACTACGCGATCGGCGCCCTCGCCGTGATCCTCATGATCACCATCCAGTACCAGATCAACGAGGTCATCACCGGCCTGGTCGGTGTCGTCCTGATCGGCTGGTCCTTCCTGTCCTCCGTCCGCCGCAACCGCGCGCTGGCGGCGGCCGAGGGAGCCCAGGGCTCGGACGAGAAGACTGAGGTCTCGTCCGGGGTGTGATCACCTGGGGAGCGAGGAACGCTCTGGGCGGGGCGGCCGGTGAGGACGAGTCCTCCACCGGCCGCCCCGCCGGTTTTCATCAGCGGACGTGGGGGCGGGAATGGGCATCTTCGACGGGCTCCTGGGCAGCCGGGCGGCGGACTTCGACTCGGGCAACGCGGCCACCAACGCGATCGAACTGACCAAGCGGCATTCCCAGGTCTCCCTGACCAAGCAGGGCGCCGCGACCGGCAACCTGCGCGTCAACCTGACCTGGCGGATGCGGACGTCCGACATCGGCGGACCGCAGCGGGAGAGCCTGCTGCGGCACCCCTTCAAGGCGCTGCGGCCGCCGGAGGTCATCGGACACAGCCAGAGCATGGTGAACGTCGACCTCGACCTCGGCTGCCTGTACGAGCTGGCCGACGGCACGAAGGGGGTCGTGCAGCCGCTCGGCGGCCTGCTGGGGGACGTCAACGCGGCGCCGTACGTGAAGCTGAGCGGGGACGACCGGTTCGGGTCGGCGTCCGGCGAGACGATGTACGTCAACCTCGACCACCGGGAACAGATCAAGCGGCTGCTGGTCTTCGTCTACATCTACGACCAGACGCCGGCGTTCGACCGCACGCACGCGATCGTCACGCTCTACCCGAGCAACGGGCCGCGGATCGAGATAGGCCTCGACGAACGGCATCCGCAGGCCCGGTCCTGCGCCGTGGTGATGATCGAGAACGTGAAGAACGAGCTGATGGTGCGGCGCGAGGTGCGGTTCGTCTACGGCTTCCAGGCGGAGCTGGACCGCCTGTACGGCTGGGGCCTGTCCTGGGGCCGGGGCTACAAGACGAAGGCCGAGAAGTAGCGCCCCGGCGGCACCCGGGCCGACGACGCCCCGGTTCGCGGTACCCGGGCCGCCGGTTCCCGGCGGCTCAGCGTCCGACGAACTGGGGGCCCTGCGGGGGCAGCCGGAAGGAGCCGTCCGGATAGCCGTAGCCGTACGTCGGGAGACTGGCCGGATAGCCGTACGCGGGCTGCTGCTGGGGTACCGCCGAGGTCGGCTGCTCGGGCGGCAGGGGCTGGGAGAGGCTGGGCGTGCGGGGGGCCGGCTCGGAGGCCGGTTCGGCGGCGGCCGACGCCTCCTCCGACTCGTCCACCGAGATGCCGAAGTCGGTGGCCAGGCCCTTGAGGCCGTTGGAGTAGCCCTCGCCCAGCGCGCGGAACTTCCAGCCCTCGCCGCGCCGGTACAGTTCGCCGCAGATCAGCGCCGTCTCCTCGCCCGTCTCGGGGCGGATGTCGAACGTGGCGAGCGGTTCGGCGTCGGCTGCCGCGTCGTACAGCGCGATGGTGAGGGAACGTACGCGGTCGAACGTCACGCCGTCCGCCGAGGCGACCAGCAGAATCTGGCCGACGCCGGACTCGACACCGGACAGATCCGTCTGGATGGTGTCCGTGAGGCCCTCGGCGACGCGCTTCTTGCCGAGCCGCCAGACCTTCCCGGAGGGGTGCCTGGGCTGGTTGTAGAAGACGAAGTCCTCGTCGGAGCGCACCCGGCCGTCGAGGCCGAGGAGCAGCGCCGAGGCGTCGACGTCCGGGACCCCCTGCCCGGGGGTCCAGCGCAGCACGGCGCGTACCGTGGTGGCTTTCAGCGGGACGTTCGACCCCTTCAGCATCGCGTGCGTCATGCGGTCATCCTGCCTTCTCGGGCCTGCTCACGACAACGCGGGGTACACGGCAAGTCTCATCCGCGAGTTACCTGAAATTCATGCCGGGTGGGAACCTCTGACATGGATCCCTACGTACTATTACCGGCCACCTCATACCGAATCCACAGACTTGCTTGCACCACGGGGGAGATTTATGCGTCATTTCGGGCACCTCGCCCCTGAGGTGCGGGAGCGTCTCTTCTACCGGGAGCCGTGTGTCTTCGACACGGATTCCCCGGCCAGGCTGCTCTCCGCGGCTCTGGGCGCCACGCTGTACAGCCCGGCCACCAGGCCCCGGCTGGCGGACGACATCGTCAAGCAGAGCGGGCGCGGCGTGGTGTCGATGGTGCTGTGCCTGGAGGACTCCATCGGCGACGAGGACGTCGAGGCCGGCGAGGAGAACCTGGTCCAGCAGTTCGCCGACCTGCTGGGGCGCCGGGACACCGACGGCGTGGAGCCGCCGCTGCTCTTCATCCGGGTGCGCACGCCCGAGCAGATCCCCGACCTGGTCCGGCGGCTCGGGGCCGGCGTGGAGCTGCTGAGCGGGTTCGTCTTCCCGAAGTTCACCGAGGAGCGGGGCATCCCCTTCCTGGAGGCACTGGCGGGCGCCGAGACGGCGAGCGGGCGGCGGCTGTTCGGCATGCCCGTCCTGGAGACGCCCGAGCTGATGTACCGCGAGTCGCGGGTGGACTCCCTGGAGGGCATCGCCCGCGCCGTCGACAAGTACCGCAGCCGGGTCCTCGCGCTGCGCCTCGGCGTGACCGACTTCTGCTCCTCGTACGGGCTGCGCAGAGCGCCCGACATGACCGCCTACGACGTCCAGATCGTGGCCTCCGTGATCGCCGACGTGGTGAACATGCTGGGCCGGGCCGACGGCACCGGGTTCACCGTGACCGGTCCCGTGTGGGAGTACTTCCGGGTTCCCGAGCGCATGTTCAAGCCGATGCTGCGGCACAGTCCCTTCCTGGAGGGGCAGGCCGTCGAACTGCGCGAGAAACTGATCGAGCACGCGATGGACGGGCTGCTGCGCGAGATCTCCCTGGATCACGCCAACGGTCTGCTGGGCAAGACCTGCATCCACCCCTCGCACGTGCCGGCCGTGCACGCGCTGTCCGTCGTCAGTCACGAGGAGTACAGCGACGCGGCGGACATCCTGCGGCCGGAACGCGGCGGCGGGGGTGTGCTGCGGTCGCAGTACACGAACAAGATGAACGAGGTGAAGCCGCACCGCGCCTGGGCCGAGCGCACCATGCTCCGCGCCGAGGTCTTCGGTGTCGCGCACGAGGACGTCAGCTTCGTCGACCTGCTCGCCGCCGGTATACCCGGCTGAAGAACCACCTCACTCACAAGGGACGCATGAACAACGCAGTGAACAACGGGGACGACGGGATCTGGTCCGGGACGTGGGTCGCCGAGCGGCTCGGTGTCGAGCTGGTGGGCGACGACACGCTGACGGACCTGCTGGGGCTGGCCCTGCGCCGCAATCCCAAGCGGGCGCATCTGCTGGTCTCCAACGTCCTGGGCAAGCACGTGCCCCAGTCGCCGTCCGTGGTGCACGGTCACGGGTTCGCCCTCGGCCGCAGGGTGCGTGAGCTGCTCGGCGCCGAGGAGTCCGCCCGGGCGGTCGTCCTGGGCTACGCGGAGACCGCCACCGGCCTCGGCCACTCGGTCGCCGACGGCCTCGGCACCGCCCCGTACCTGCACTCCACCCGGCGCCCGGTCGCGGGGGTCGCGCAGGCGGGCGGCTTCGAGGAGTCCCACTCGCACGCCACCTCGCACCTGCTGCTGCCGGAGGATCCGACGCTGCTGGTGGGTGACGGGCCGCTGGTCCTGGTCGACGACGAGTTCTCGACCGGCAACACGGTGCTGAACACCGTGCGTGATCTGCACGAGCGGTATCCGCGGGGACGGTACGTCGTGGTGGCGCTGGTCGACATGCGGTCGGCCGCGGACGCGGGCCGCCTGGAGGACTTCGCCCGCGAGATCGGCGCCCGGGTGGACCTGGTCGCCGCGGCGTCGGGGACGGTGCGGCTGCCCCCGGGCGTGCTGGAGAAGGGCCAGGAGCTGGTCGCCCGCCACGAGGCCGAGGGTGCGGGTGCCGCGGGCGGTGATCGGTCGTCCGCGGGTGCGCGGGGGCTGGTCGCGCAGTTCCCCGCACCCCTTCAGGGCGCTGCCCGCACCGAGCCCGAGGAGGCGGCGGCCGCTCCCCCGCAGAGCACCGATGCCGACGCGCGGGGCAACCCCCCAGGGGCGCGGGGAACTGCGCGAGCAGCCACGACGCACCCGCACCCGGAAGGCGACCGCACCGGCCAGACGCGGCCCCCTGGCCAGATCTTCCGCGTCGACCTGCGCTGGCCCCGCGGCCTCCCCGACGGCGGCCGGCACGGGTTCACGCCCCAGCACCGGGCCCGGCTGGAGACCGCCCTGCCCGCCATGACCGCCCGCCTCGCCGAGGCGATACCCGAGGACGCCTCGCGCGTCCTGGTACTCGGTTTCGAGGAACTGATGTACGCCCCGCTGCGGCTGGCCCGTGAGCTGGAGCAGGTGGTGGCCGCCGAGGTGCGCTCCTCGACCACCACCCGCTCGCCCGTCCTCGCCGTGGACGACCCGGGCTACGCGATCCGCAGCCGAATCGTTTTCCCCGCGCACGACGACCCGGCCGACGGCCCCGGCGAGCGCTTTGCCTATAACGTCGCGGGCGGCGGCTTCGACGCCGTCGTCGTCGTCGTGGACTCCGTGGCCGACACCCGGGAGCTGCACGCTCCCGGCGGCCTCCTGTCCGAGCTCGCCGCGCACACCCCGCACGTCGTCCTCGCGGTCGTGCCGTCGTACGTCCCCCAGCCGCTGTACGCGGCCGCCTTGCCGGAAGAGAGACCCGCCATGCTGCCCGAGCCCCTTCGCGGCCCCGCCTTCTCCTCGTACCCGCCCGAGGAGGTCGGCTGGCTGCTCCAGGACCTCTCGGACGTGACGCTGGAGGCGCCGACCGAGGAGCGCGAGGAGGCCATCCAGAGCGGCGGCGCGCACTACGCCGAGTCGCTGCCCGTCGAGTACCAGCCCAGCGAGCAGTACCAGGAGCTGTTCCACGCGGCCCTGGAGACGTCGGCGGCGCGGATCGCGCAGGCCGTGGGTGTGGTCACGGAGACGGTGATCGCCGAGCGGTCCCCGCGGCCGGTGCTCGTCTCGCTCGCCCGGGCCGGCACCCCCGTCGGTGTGCTGATGCGCCGCTGGGCGCAGTTCCGGCACGGCCTCGACCTGCCGCACTACGCCGTGTCGATCGTGCGCGGCCGGGGCATCGACGCCAACGCGCTGCGCTGGCTGGCCGCCCATCACGACCCGCGTGACGTGGTCTTCGTCGACGGCTGGACCGGCAAGGGCGCGATCACCCGGGAACTGGCCGCGGCGATCGAGGAGTTCGAGGCGGGCGGCGGTGCGGCCGGCTTCGACGCGGAGATCGCGGTGCTGGCCGACCCGGGCTCGTGCGTGCGGACGTACGGCACCCGCGACGACTTCCTCATCCCGTCGGCCTGTCTCAACTCGACCGTCTCGGGGCTCATCTCGCGCACGGTGCTGCGGGCCGACCTGGTCGGGCCGAACGACTTCCACGGTGCGAAGTTCTACCGCGAGCTCGCCGGCACGGACGTCTCGGTGGCCTTCCTGGACGCCGTCGCCGCCCGCTTCCCCGAGGTCACGGACACGGTCGCCGGCGCGGTGAAGGAGCTGCTCGCCAGCGACCGCACCCCGAGCTGGGAGGGCTGGGCCGCGGTCGAGCGGATCAGCGAGGAGTACGGCATCCACGATGTGAACCTGGTCAAGCCCGGGGTCGGCGAGACCACCCGGGTGCTGCTGCGCCGGGTGCCGTGGAAGATCCTGGCGCGGGCCGGGGCGGGCGCCGACCTGGACCACGTGCGGCTGCTCGCCGGACAGCGAGGGGTGCCCGTCGAGGAGGTCGGCGACCTGCCGTACACCTGCGTGGGGCTGATCCACCCGCAGTTCACCCGGGGCGCGACCGGTGCCGACGGCAAGGCGGTGACGGTCTGATGCCAGTTCTGGTGGCGAGCGATCTCGACCGTACGCTCATCTACTCGGCGGCCGCCCTGGCGCTGACCATGCCGGACGCGCGGGCGCCGCGGCTGCTGTGCGTGGAGGTGCACGAGGCGAGGCCGCTGTCGTTCATGACGGAGACGTCGGCTCAGCTGCTGACCGACCTCGGGGACCGGGCGGTGTTCGTGCCGACGACCACCCGGACCCGCAAGCAGTACCAGCGCATCAATCTGCCGGGTCCGCCGCCGAAGTACGCGATCTGCGCGAACGGCGGCCATCTGCTGGTCGACGGCGCGACCGACCAGGACTGGCACGCGAGCGTGCTGGCCAGGCTGGCCGACGAGTGCGCGCCGCTCGCCGAGGTGGAGGAGTACCTGGCGAAGTCGGCGGACCCGCTCTGGCTGCGCAAGCAGCGGGTCGCCGAGGACCTGTTCGCCTACCTGGTCGTGGAGCGCGAGCTGCTGCCCGAGGAGTGGGTGAAGGAGCTCGCGGCCTGGGCGGAGAACCGCGGCTGGACCGTGTCCCTCCAGGGCCGCAAGATCTACGCCGTGCCGAAGCCGCTGACCAAGAGCGCGGCCGTGCGCGAGGTGGCCCGCCGCACCGGCGCCGAACTGACGCTGGCGGCGGGTGACTCGCTGCTCGACGCCGACCTGCTGCTGGTCGCGGACCGGGGCTGGCGTCCCGGGCACGGCGAGCTGGCCGACGCCGCCTGGACGGCCCCGGCCATCACCGCTCTGCCCGAGCGGGGCGTGCTGGCCGGGGAGCGCATTCTGCGGGAGTTCCTGAAGAACTCCTGAGAAATCCGGCGGGCGGCGTCAGCCGCAGCAACCGCCGCCGCAGCATCCACCGCCGCCTCCGCCGCCCGCCCCGGGCGCGGGGGCGGCGGACTTCGTCCCGCCCACGGCCACCGCGGAGAGCAGCTTGACGGTGTCGTCGTGGCCCGCGGGGCAGTCGGCGGGTTCGGCGGACTGTGCCATCGGTCGGCTCAGTTCGAAGGTGTCGCCGCAGGTCCGGCAGCGGTACTCGTAACGAGGCATGGCGTCAGACTAAGCCCCTATGCTCGGACCTGGTGTCAGCAGTTTCACCTCTGTTCGCTTCTGTCGATTTCTTCTGTGGAGAATTTGCGAAGGGCGCTGGTAATTTGAGAGCGCCGCGTTGAACTCCAAGGTCGGGAGGGTTCAAGGTTTGCGGCCGCGTCAACGGCAACCATGTCAGGCCCTCGTCAGTCTGTACGTCTGCCTGCGAGCAATACGGAGTGCGGAGGGAGACGCGTCGTGAGCGAGGCGGGGCAGGGGGACAAGCCCCAACAGCCGGATGAAACCATGCAGTTGAAGCTTCCTGCATCTTTTCGGCCGGACGAGACCATGCAGCTGCGGGTCTCGGATATACCGGCAATACCGGACATTCCCGAAGAGGGTGACGACGAAAAGCCGCGTTCGTCGAAAAACAGGCGAAAGGCCCCTCGCCCTTCGCTTTTTGCCCGGATATCTTCGTTTCTGGGTCCCCGACTTGCTCCGCTGCTCGCCGTCCTGGCTCCCTATGTGGCTCGTGTCACGCCCTACGCCCGCAAGCTGCGCCCCCAGTACCCGCGCCCGGGCCGTACCGACTGGCGGCGCTGGATACCCTCCTGGCGGCAGTGCCTCGGCGGCGTCCTGGCGTCCATAGGGCTGAGCAGCATGCTCCTGGTCGTCGCCTACGCGGCCACCGACATCCCCGACAACATCAACTCGTACGCCACCCAGCAGGACAACGTGTACTTCTGGGCCGACGGGACGCCGATGGCCCGCACCGGCTGGGTTCAGCGGCAGGCGATGCCGCTGAAGGACATCCCCGAGGACGTCCGCTGGGCGGTGCTGGCCGCCGAGAACGCCAGCTTCTACAGCGACCCCGGCATCTCCTTCAAGGGCATCAGCCGCGCCCTGTTCCGCACCCTCGGCCAGGGCGACACCCAGGGTGGCTCCACGATCACCCAGCAGTACGTCAAGAACGTCTACCTGAACCAGAACCAGACGGTCAGCCGCAAGTTCACCGAAGCCATGATCGCCCTCAAGCTCGACAACCAGATGAGCAAGGACGACATCCTCGAGGGCTACCTCAACACCAGCTGGTTCGGCCGCGGCACCTACGGCATCCAGCGCGCCGCCCAGGCCTACTACGGCAAGGACGTCGGCGAGCTCAACGCCAGCGAGGCCGCGTTCCTCGCCTCCCTGCTCAAGGGCGCGGGCCTGTACGACCCGACGCTGAGCTCGGTCAACCGCGCCCGGGCCGTGGAACGCTGGTCGTGGACCCTGGACCGGATGGTCGACATCGGCAAACTGTCCAAGGCGGAGCGCGCCAAGTACACGAAGTTCCCCGAGCCGCTCAAGTCCAACCCGCTGTACGACACCGGTGAGCAGAGCGACTACCTGGTGGAACTCGCCTCCCAGTACGCCAAGAAAGCCGGGAAGATCTCCGACAAGGACTTCGACCTGGGCGGCTACCAGATCTACACGACCTTCGACAAGAAGCGCGAGACCCAGCTCACCGACGCCGTCACCAAGGCCCGCAAGGACGCCCTGAAGGACGACCCGGCGAAAGCGAAGACCGCCCACTACGGCGCGTCCTCGGTGGCCTCCGACGGACGGATCCTCGCCGTCTACGGCGGCCCCGACCACCGGACACAGGGCTACAACGAGTCCAACGCCACCACCGTCTCGGCCGGCAGCGCGTTCCTGCCGTTCGTGTACGCCGCCGGCCTGGAGCACGGGACCCACAAGACCCGCGACGGGGACACCACCCCGGTCACCGGGGAGACCCTCTACGACGGCGACGACAAGGTGCCGGTGACCACGCCCGAGGGGCCTTATTGGGACCGCAGCGGCAAGGTGGTCGCCGCGAAGAACGACGACGGCGAGTCGTACGGGCAGATCTCCCTGCACCGGGCGCTTGAGCTGTCGGTGAACACGCCGTTCATGCAGCTCGGCATGGACACCGGACTCGACGTGGTGCGCGCCACCGCCGAGAAGTCCGGGCTGCTCTCCTCCAGCATCGGGGCGCAGGTGCCCGCGCTGTCCATGGGCAGCTCCACGCCCAGCGCGATCCGGATGGCGAGCGGCTACTCCACCTTCGCCGCGGGCGGCAAGCACACCGAGCCGTACTCGGTGCGCCTGATCACCAAGAACGGCACCAAGGTCGTCCTGGACACCCCGGCCACCGAACGCGCCTTCGGCGCCGACGTGGCCGAGGAGGTCAACTCCGCGCTCGCGGACTCCTTCCGCACCGCCCACCCGGACGACGTGCCCGCCGCCCAGCAGAACGCCGCCCGGTCCGGTTCGCTCGGCCGGGTGGCCGGGAAGGCCGGCACCACCCAGGACGACACCGCGGCCTGGTACGTCGGCACGGCCAAGGCCGTGTCCACGGCCGTCGTCGTCTACCGCATCGACCTCGGCAAGAGTCTCCAGCCGCTTCCACTGAAGGGCATCGCCGGCACGACCGACGACAGCGTTCCCTACGGCATCTGGTCAGGTGCCATGAGCCCGCTCGGCTGACCACCGAAACGGGCACCCGCGTCCCCGAAATCCGGAGAATGATCCGCACATGAAGTCACCGTCGGGCCGCCGCCGCAAGGCTCCGGCAACGCGCCACCCCGCCACCACGCATCCGGGGTTCCTGACGCTGGCGGCGCTCCTCGTCGTCGCGTCCCTGGTGGCCGGATACCTGGTGCTCAACCGCACGACGAACACCGCGCCGACCGCTTCCTCGGGGGACGACAAGAAGGCGTCGGCGGGGGCCACCAAGGAGCCGAAGTGGGACGGCAAGACGCACGTCCTGGGGGACGGCTCCACCTCGTACACCGGCCCGCAGACGGGACAGTTGAAAGCGGTTCCGCTCAAGCCGGGGGAGAAGCCGCCGCAGTTCGTGGTCTTCTCCTGGGACGGCGCGCTCATGGGCGACGACGGCCTCTTCGAGCACTACCGGAAGATGGCCGAGGAGTACAACGCCCACATGACCTTCTTCCTCACCGGCATCTACCTGCTGCCCAAGAGCAAGAAGGACCTGTACTCCCCGCCGCTGCACCCCAAGGGCACGGCGGCGATCAGCTTCCCCACCGACGAACACATCCGCACCACGCTGGAGCAGCTCGGCGAGGCGTGGAAGGAGGGGAACGAGATCGGCACCCACTTCAACGGCCACTTCTGCGGCGCCAAGGGCGGCGGTGACTGGAGCGTCGAGCAGTGGAAGAGCGAGATCGACCAGTTCTACTCCTTCGTGGAGAACTGGAAGACCAACACCGGCTACACGGACATCGACCCGCTCCCCTTCGACTTCAAGAAGGCGGTCGTCGGCGGCCGCGCACCCTGCCTGGAGGGCCAGGCGAATCTGCTGAAGGCCGCCAAGAGCTACGGCTGGCGCTACGACGCCAGCTCCACCGGTGACTTCCAGATCTGGCCGACGAAGAAGAACGGCATCTGGGACTTCCCGCTCCAGCTGCTCCCCTACGACGGCGGCAAGTACCAAGGCCTGTCCATGGACTTCAACTTCCTCTACAACCAGTCCGACGGCGAGGTCGACGGCGACGCGGCCCAGTACCCGACCTGGGAACAGCAGACCGTCGACGCCTACATGGCCGGCTTCAACCGCGTGTACTACGGCAGCCGCGCCCCGCTGTTCATCGGCAACCACTTCGAGGAGTGGAACGGCGGCATCTACATGAAGTCCGTCGACCAGGTCATCGAGAACGTGTGCACCAAGAAGGACGTCAAGTGCGTCTCCTTCCAGGAGTTGGCGGACTGGATGGACGTGCAGACACCGGCCACGCTCGAGCGGCTGCGCACCCTGGATCCGGCTCAGAACCCGGACTGGTCGACCGTCGTGAAGTAACCAAACCTCAACCCGGTCCCCTCTTCACAACAGCCACACACGCCGTGCAAAGATGCCCTTCCCGGCATCCCTCCGCCGGGGCAAGAGGGGAAACATCAGTGAAGTCAAGGAAATTGAGGGCGACCCGACGCCGCGTCGCGATACTCGGGGCAGCCGCCACTTCGGTCGTCGCCGGAGTGGCTCTGCTGCCCAACTGGTCCGCCGGTGCCGCCGTCGTCGACGACCCCAAGGTCGACGCCCGGACCAAGGCCACCTTCCAGCGGCTCGCGGACGCGGTCTTCACCGACCGTACCGACGCCCTGGTCGCCGGCGAGCAGGGCGACCGGTCGAAGCCGCTGACCGACGGTTTCTCCGGTGACGTCAAGCTGTCCTCCGGCACGGCCCGCACCGAGGACGCCGCCCTGTCCACGCTGGGCGACCGCAAGGACAAGCTGGCGAAGGCCGGCGAGAAGTACAGCAAGGCCAGCACCACCGTCACCCTGAACGCCACCCGGGTGACCGGCCGCACCGCCAAGGCCGCGGTCACCGAGAGCACGACGCTGACCTACGAGAAGGTCCGCGGCAACGAGCCGAAGAGCACCGGCTTCGAGGCCCACCACGAGCTGACGTTCAAGGCCGACCGGCAGGGCAACTGGCAGCTGACGGACATCCGCGACACCGACCAGGGCGGTCTCGCGGTGAACGCGCTCACCAAGCCGGTGTCCGTGAAGACGGCCACGACGGCCGACGACACGATGCCGAACGCCGCGCGCGCGGCGACCACCCGCAATCCGGTCGCCGTCCCGAAGACCGGCACCGCCTATGACTACAAGGCGATGGCGGCCTACGCCGAGAAGTACTGGAACGTCTACAACAAGGACTATCCGGACTACAACGGCCACGGCGCCGGCGGCGACTGCACCAACTTCGTCAGCCAGTCGCTGAAGGCGGGCGGCTGGAAGCACGTCCCCGGCTACGTGTACGACTACACCAGGTGGTTCGGCAACGCCGACATCCAGTCGGACTCGTTCGTCGGCGTCAACGAGTGGTCCTGGTTCGCCCAGAACTCCAAGCGGACCACCGCGCTCGCCAACGTCTACCAGCTCGAGGTCGGCGACGTCCTCCAGATGGACTTCGACCGCGACGGGTCCAAGGACCACACGATGATCGTCACCGCGAAGAGCGGCGGCGTCCCGTACGTCACCTACCACTCCAACAACACCCTGCGCAGGTCGGTGGCGAGCCTCGTCTCGTCCTACCCGACCGCGTACTTCTACGCCTACCGCACCTGATCCGGCCGGCCCGTCACTTCTCGGAGTGGCGGGCCCGCCAGTACGGGTTGTCGTGCGGCAGGGCGGACCCCACCCTGCCGTACATCCCGAAGACGAGCAGCAGGATCCCGATCACGAAGCTGAGCATGCAGTTCTGGATCTCGAAGGCCAGGAAGTTGTAGTCCGTCTCCAGCAGGGCCATGTTCACGAAGCCGCTGACGACGAACAGCGCTCCCAGCGTCATGTTGAGCGTGGACGCGAAGTTCCCGCCGATCACCATGCCCACGAGCAGCAGCAGCCCGACGGCGACCGACAGCCAGCTGAGCGACCCGTTGGTGTTGAGGCTCCAGACCTCGTCCCCGCCGGTGTCGAAGAAGCCGATGTGGTGGACGATGCCGAAGATCCCGAAGGCGATCAGACCCACGCCCATCAGGCCGGCGCCGATCCGGTAGACCAGGTTCAGCCGGTGGTCGACGGGCAGATGCTCGTCGAACCTGATGCGCCGCCTGGACCGGCCGTGTACCGCGTGTGTGGCCATCTCCGCCTCCCTGAGGGTGGATGCGCCGATGGAGGGCGTACGTACCCTTCAATATCCGTCAGCCCGGCGTCCGCGGCAATGTCAGTGCCCCGTGCCGCGCTCCTCACGGATCCCTGCCACCACGTCCGCCACGGCCCGCCGGACGGCCTCCGTCTCGGTCAGGAAGTGCCAGTAGTCGGGGTGCCGGCCCTCCAGCGTCCCGATCGCCCGCTCCAGCCGGGCCACCGAGTCGTCCAACGGGCGCGCGTGCCGGGGATCGGGCGTGTTGCGCCCCGCCATCGCCAGCCGCTGGGCGTCCCGGATCGCGAACCTGGTCCGGTCGATCTCCGCCTGCGGATCCTTCTGCACGGCGTTCAGCCTGGCCAGCCGGTCACCGGCGGCCGAGACCGCCTCGTCCGTGCCGTTCAGCAGGGCGCGCGCGGTCGACAGCAGCGCGGTGGCGTCCGGCCAGCGCTGCGCGTCCCGCGCCGCGCGCGCCTCGTCCAGCTTGGCCTCGGCCTGCCGGACGTGCTCCCCGGCCTGGTCGGGGACGTGCTGGAGGTCCTGCCAGCAGGCGGCCGAGAACCGCCGCCGCAGCTCGCTCAGGATCGGCTCCACCTGCTCCGAGCGGGTCGTCAGCGCCTGGGCGCGGGTACGCAGCGACACGAGCCGGTGGTCGATCTCCGCGGCCCGCTCCGGCAGCCGCTCCGCCTCCGCCCGGACCGCCTCGGCTTCCCGCGCCACCCGCTCCGCGCGCTCCAGCGTCTGCGGCACGCCGTGCTGCCCCGCGCCCTGGTTCAGCTTCGTCAGCTCGGGCGCCAGCGCCGCCAGCCGCGCCGCGAGACCGTCCGCCCGCAGCCCGCTCTCCCGTACGGCGTCCAGCGCGTTCGACGCGGCCAGCAGCGCCTGCCGGGCCCGCTCCACGGCGGGCGCGAGCCGGGCCAGCTGGGTCTCGGCCTTGCCGAGCAGCGGGCCCAGCCCCTCGGCGAACCGGTCCAGCTCCTGCTTCACCCGGCCCAGCTCGTCCTTGGCCCGGGTCAGCTCGGTGCGCGCCTGGACGGCCGCGGAGGCCTCCAGGTCGTCCCGGTCCAGGTCGTGGGCGTCCACGGCGTCGATGTACTGGTGGCTGGCCTCGTCGATCCGCCTGCCGACGGCCTCGAAGTCGGAGACCGCGCGCCGGGCGGCCGGCGAGTCGTCCACGGCCCTGATCGTCTCGATGGAGATCCGCAGATCGCGCTGGGCGCTGTCCAGCTCGTAGAAGGCGGCCGCCGCCGCGTCCTTGGCGGCCTGGGCCTCGGCCCGCTGTCCCTCCGCCCGTCCGCCGAACCAGCGCCGGGTGCCGCCACCGGCGAACGCGGCGGGCAGCGCGAGGGCGGCCACCAGGGGGAGGGCGACGAGGAAGAGGGCGTCCCGGAGCGCGTAGGGTCCCCGGCGCGCACGGTGGCGCTGTGCGCGCGGCACCAACGGCGAATACGGCTGCGCTGGTGTCGCCGTCACATCCCTCTCCCGTGCTGTGATCCGCCCTGCCCGGTGTCATTCTCCCACCCGGTAAGGACGAACACACGGGTCGGTCAGTTCGCGTTCCGGACGGTGACTTTGCCGTCGGCGGTGCGGGCGCTCACGACGTGCTCGCTGGACTCGTCGCGCGGTACCGACACGTCCACCCCGCCGTCGTCGGTCTTCGCGGTCACCCGGTAGGTCGCCTCGGGCAGCGAGATCGTCACCGAGCCGTCGTCGCTGACCGACTCCACCCGGTCCGGCACGGCGGACAGCGTCAGGCGGACCGAGCCGTCCGCGGTGCGCGCGTCCACCGTGCGGGAGGCGACCTCGGCGCGTACGGAGCCGTCGTCGCTGCGCAGCTCCAGCGGCCCGCTCGCGTCGGTGACGTGCACGGAGCCGTCCTCTGTGCGCACGCTCAGCGCGTCCCGGAAGCCCCGGGCCCGGACGCTGCCGTCGTCGCTGCCGACCTTCACCGCGATGCCCCGGGGCACCTCGACGCGGTGCTTGGCCGAGCAGTCGGCCACCACACCGGAGCAGTGCATCCGCAGCGTCAGCCGGTCGTCCTTCATCGACCAGCTGACCTTCGGCTCCTTGCCGATGGTGACCGACCCCTGGAACCAGCGGGTGACGTCGACCCTGCCCGCCTCGGCCGTGTCCGACGCGACGATCTCGAGCGCCGAGTCGTCGGAGTCGACGGTGAGCGTGCGGCCCTGGAGGGCGAAGGACCGGTGATCGGGGTGCTCGTCGTCGGCGGCGGACGCGCCGCAGGCGGTGGTGCCCACGGCCAGGGCCACGACGGCCCCGGTGACGAGGACCGCGCGGACCGGAAGTGACGTACGTGCCATGGTGATCTCCCCCTGGGCTGCCTGACGTTGCCCTGACGACACTAGGGAGCGGCCGGCCGCCGGACGATCCGGCCCGCTCCCGCATCCGGGGTGGGGCTAACCCCCGGATACGGGTTTGCGGGGCACGGCCCCGGGCAATGTAGGCTGTCGACTCGTCCCGGGTGCGTAGCTCAGGGGTAGAGCGCCTGCCTTACAAGCAGGATGTCGGCGGTTCGAAACCGTCCGCGCCCACCAGGTGAGCGAAAGGGCCCCCGGAGAGATCCGGGGGCCCTTTCGTGTGTGCGTCGAGGGCGGGGGCGGTCAGTAGCCGATGGTTTCGCGGAGGAGCAGTACGGTGCCGCGGCCGGGGCGGGGTTCCGCCTTGAGGACGAGCAGGCGGTTGACGGCGCCGGGCGTCCCGTACACCGCCTGGGCGCGGGCGTCCTCCAGCGGGAGGGCGTGCTCCTCGACGCGGCGCAGCGCCGTGCCCAGGTCGGGCACCACCTTCTGCGCGCCGACGATCCAGACCGCGTGGGCGGCGCCGCCCGCGTTGGCGGGGAGCTGGCTGCCGCTGCCCGAGGCGAGCACGAGCGAGCCGGTCTCGGTGACCGCGGCGACGCTGTTGACCACGTAGTCGGGGCCGGCGAGCAGCCTTCTGATCTCGTCGGCGCCGGTGGCGCGGTCGATGGCCAGGACGCGCGGCCTGACGGCGTCGTAGCGGTCGCCGGTGTTGATGTCCTCGTCGATGCCGGACAGCCGGAGGGTCTCGCTGGCCCCGGTGAGCACGGCGGCACCCTCGGGGATCAGTTCCCTGAGGCGGGCACGCGCGGCCGCGGCGTCGTCCAGGATCTCGGCGGCGAAGCCGTGGGCGCGCAGTGCGGCGGCGGTCCGCTCAAGTTGCTCGGCCGACGCCGGGTCGGCGAAGGAGCGGGCCGGAGCCGGGGCGGCGGTGACGGCTTCCTGGGCGGTCCCGGAGCCCCGCGCCGCGTGCGGGGAGGTGCCCGCCAGCGGGGAGGTGTCGAGGTACCTGATCTCGTACTCCCGCTCGGCGAACTTCCAGCCCTGCGGGGTGCGCTCGTAACGGTCGTGGTAGACGGCGTAGTTCAGCACCTCGCGTCCGTCGAGGGTGCGAACGAGTTCCTGGATGTAGGCCCGGCCGGTCGCGGTGTCTCCGTCGAGCAGGATCGTGCCGGGGTGGGTGGTCTGCACGAAGAAGTCCCACTGGCTCTGGAGCCGCTCACCGCCGACGCGGATCTCCTCCCGGCCGACCTGCTCGGCGGGGACGGCGGGCATGCGCAGGACGCCGTCGGGTGTGAACAGCGCCGCCAGGCGGGGCCGGTCGCGCATCATCAACGCGTCGGTGAACTCGCCGCGCAGCGCCTCGATCTCGACACGGTCCGCGATGGCCTGGAAGTCGTTCATCGAAGTCTCCTCAGGGTCTGGTCGTCGTCCTGTCGGACAGGACAACCCAGCCCTGCGGAATGTGAGGTGGGGCTTCGCCTCACAGTCCGGTGCGCTGTTCTGTCGTAACGGGTGCAGGCACAGCCGAGCGAGGGAGACTCCGGACCATGACCACCAGAGCCGAGCCCGGCGACGAGCGGAGCGATCCGGATCTCGGCGCGATCATGAGCGAGCGGCACCGGCTGATCAACCTCGCCTACCGGCTGCTCGGGTCGCTCTCCGACGCCGAGGACGTCGTGCAGGAGACCTACGCCCGCTGGTGCGCCCTGTCCGTACCGGAGCAACGGGCCATCGAGTCGCCCGGCGCCTGGCTGGTGACGGTCGCCGGCCGGATCTGCCTGAACCTGCTCGGCTCGGCGCGGGTCAGGCGGGAGCGGTACGTGGGCGACTGGATCCCGGAACCGCTGCCCGAGCCCACGGAGTGGATCACCGGGCGCTCCGGCACCGGCGGGACCGACCCGGCCGACCGGGTCACCCTCGACGAGTCCGTGACGATGGCCTTCCTGGTCGTCCTCGACGCGATGACGCCGGCCGAGCGCGTCGCGTTCGTCCTGCACGACGTCTTCCGCTTCCCCTTCGGCGAGATCGCCGGGATCGTCGGGCGCACCCCGGCGGCGTGCCGTCAGCTGGCCTCGTCCGCCCGGCGCCGTCTGCGCACCGCACAGGCCACGGCGGGCCCGAGCGCCGGGCAGGCCGCCATCGTCAGGCGGTTCAGGACGGCCTGGCAGGCCAAGGACATCGACGCCCTGATCGGCCTGCTCGACCCCGAGGCCATCGCCACCGCCGACGGCGGCGGGCTGGCCGTCACCCATCTGCACCCGATCGTGGGCGGCGAGCGGGTCGCCCGTGCCTACGCCGAGATCGCGCGGGTCTCGGGCGACCGCACGACGTTCCTGGAGTGCACGGTCAACGGGCTGCCCGGCCTGGTGACGCGGCAGGGCGGCGACATCGCGACCGTGTTCGCGTTCGAGATCGCGGGCGACCGGATCAGGCGTATCTGGGCGGTGCGCAACCCCGAGAAACTCCGGCCCTGGCGGGTCGGCCGAGAACCGGGCCGGAGCGCGGTCTAACCGTGGTCCTCCGGTGGGGTGCCGTAGGTGTGCTTGAGGCTCATGCGGGCCGACACCCGGTCCGGGGCCGCGACCTCCGCCCAGAAGCGGTGGCAGGTCACGAACACCGCGAGCTCGTGCTCGCGCCGCCGGAGCTTCTCCACCTCGGCCTGCTCGTCGGCCGTCCAGCCGGGGGACGCGGGGCGTTCGGTCTTGCGCCAGCCCGCGTCGTCGCTGAAGCCGTCCAGGGGCTCGACCGACCAGGGGAGCCGCTTCAGCAGGGCCGACAGCTCGGCCCTGACCTGATGCAGCTCCTCCTGACCGGCGCGCAGGTCGCTGGGAAAGTCATAGGTCGTAGCCACCCGGCAATGGTACGCCTGTTCGAATTTGAGTGGCGAGCTCCTTCGGGGTGTTCGTGTGAACGTACGTTCGAATGTTTCTCGGGTGTCCGCGGGGGCGTCGGTGAGGGCGGGCGGGGCCGCGCCGGTGGGACGTGACGGCGTGCGCCGGGCCTCACGCGCCGCGCGGCGGGACCGCGCACGCCGCCGTGGCGCCGGGCAGCCGGTGCCGGTTGCGCGACACCCGGCGGTAGACCAGGCGGGCGCAGCCCCGGACGCCGGGCAGCCGGAGGAGGGCGGAGAGCGTGCGGTACGCGGCGGACGGTGAGGTGCCGAGCCAGCGGGCCAGCGCGTCGGACCCGCCCGCGAGGACCGCGCCGCCGCGCAGCAACAACACCTCCCGGTCCAGCCGTTCGAGATGCGCGGCGGTCGACTCCGCCGGCAGGAACTGCCACGGAACCGCTTCCAGCGCCGGTGCGGCGAGGCCGCGGAGACGGTCGACGGAGGCCTGGCAGAAGCCGCAGTCCCCGTCGTAGGCGAGTACCGGGACGACCGCGGGGGCGAGTGCCGGGGGCACGGAGCGAGGACCGTGCGGAGCGGGGCTGGTCACTGGTTTCCCTCCACCTCCCCACCCGTGGTGGGGGCGCCGACCTGCATTCACCGACCGGTCCGTCGACCGGTCCACCGTCCGGATCACCGATCGGTTCCTCACCGTAGCGTCGCACGGGTGGCGGCCCGGCGCCGGTGTCGTACCCACGGCCTAGGGTGACGCGCATGGACGAAGACGCGGCGGGAGGGGAACAGGTGGTGTTGGTGCCGTGGTCGGAGGGGGACTTCTGGCTGCTCCGGCGGGCCAACAGTCCCGCGATGACCGAACATCTGGGTGGGCCGGAGAGCGAGGAGAAGCTGGCCGACCGGCATCGGCGCTATGTCGAGCCGTTCGCCGGGCTCATGTACCGGGTGACGCTCGCGGACACCGGGGAGACCGTCGGCTCGATCGGGTACTGGGAGCGCGAGTGGCGTGGCGCGCCGGCGTGGGAGACGGGCTGGGCGATCCTGCCCGAGTTCCAGGGCCGGGGGCTCGCCGCGCGGGCGGCCCGGGCGCTCGTGGACGTCGTACGGCAGCGGGCCGCGGACGGCGGTCACCCGGCCCTGCACGCGTTTCCCAAGGTGGACCACACGGCGTCCAACGGGGTGTGCCGCAAGGCCGGGTTCACCCTGCTCGGGCAGGTCGATCTCGAGTACCCGAAGGGGAACCCGATCAGGTCCAACGACTGGTACGTCGACCTGCGCACCGGGCCCGCCGCTACCGCGTAGTGTCCGTCAACTCCCTTACCAGGCGCGCGGTCACCGGCACCGCGACCCCGTGCCGCTCGGCCGCGCGCAGCAACGCCCCGCCGATCGCGTCGAGTTCGAGAGGGCGCCCGGCCTCGGCGTCGCGCTGCATGGAGGACTTCGTGGCCGGGGCGAAGGAGTCGTAACGGGCGAGTGCCCGGGCCGGGTCGGCGGGGGCGCCGCAGGCGCGGCTGACGGCGGCGGTCTCCTCGACCAGGGCGGTCAGTTCCTCGCGGTACCGGGTGCGGACCTCGCCCAGCGGCAGCCCGTGTCGCGTGGTGAGCAGGGCGAACGGTGCGAGGAAGGCCATCTTCGCCCACAGGGCGGACGTCTCGTCCGCCGCGACGCGTACGGCCGGGCCGGCCTCCGCCAGGACCCGTGCGAACGCGTCGAGCCGCGGGCGCGGCACGGCGTCGCCGGTCAGGTCGATCTCCGCGAAGGCGCTGCCGTGCTCGATCACGCCCGGCGCGACCCGGGTCGACTCGACCCGGACGACGGCCGGCGCGACCCGGTCCGGTCGGTACCGGGCCCGAAGGGCCGCCGGATGCTCGATGCCGTTCAGGAAAGGCACCAGGAGGGTGTCCTCGCCCAGGGACGGGGCCGGGACCCGGGTCAGGGCCGCCTCCAGGGCGGTGTGCTTGACGGTGACCAGCACCGCGTCCACGGGGGTGCGCAGCTCGGTGTCGGCCGCGACCGCGGCCGTGAAGTCGCCGAAGACGGTGCTGCGGACGCTGATGCCCTCGGTGCGCAGGGTCGCGGCGGTCTCCTCGCCGGCCAGGCAGGTCACCCGGTGGCCGGCCCGGGACAGCAGGGCCGCGAGCAGCCCGCCCACCCCGCCGGGGCCGAGGACGGCGACGCTGAGTATGTCCTTCGTCATGTGCGGTTGTCCCTCTCGTCGGTCGGCCCCGCGGGTGCGGTGGCCGCCTGTGAGGTGATCATGGCACGAGGGCGGGGTGACGGGGGAGACTGGGAGACATGTGCCGGAGCATCAAGACGCTGCGTCCCCCCGCCCTGCCCGAGAAGGCGACGGAGGACGACATGCGCGCCGCAGCCCTTCAGTACGTCCGCAAGGTGTCCGGCTTCCGGGCACCGGCCGAGCACAACCGGGAGGTGTTCGAGCGAGCGGTCGAGGTCATCGCCGCGGCCACGGCGGAGTTGCTGGACGGGCTGGAGGTGCGCGGGTCCGGCCGTGCCGCGACGGCGCCCACGCCCTCGTAGCGCCCGCCCCGGTCGCGTCCCCGGCAGCCCTGTCGCCGGCCCAGGCCCGCGTCGACGTCCGGCCCAGGCCCGCGTCGACGTCCGGCCCAGGCCCGTGTTCTAGGCCGTGGGCTGCCGTCGCATGACGTACGCCGCGGCGGCGCCCGCGCCGAACAGCGCGAGCACCGAGACTCCCGTCGCCAGCCAGGTCGTGCCCAGCCAGTGCGCGCCGAAGTAGCCGAGGGCGGCGCTGTAGCCCGCCCAGGAGAGGCCGGCCAGGGCGGACCAGGGGAGGAACTCGCGGGGGCGGCGGTGGGCGGCGCCCGCGATGAGGGAGACGACGGAGCGGCCGGCGGGGGCGAAGCGGGCCAGGACGACCAGGGCGCCGCCGCCCCGGGCCAGCGCCTCGCCGAGACGTTCCTGCGCGGTGGTCAGCCGACGGGAGCGGGAGATCGCCCGGTCCAGGCGCGCACCGCCGCGCCAGGCCAGCCGGTAGGCCACCAGGTCGCCCAGCACCGAGGCGGTGGTCGCGGAGAGGATCAGGACCATGATGTCCGGCACGTCGTGCGGCACCTGCCCGGTCGCCGCGCCCGAACCGGCCGCGGCGGCCGTCGCCGCCGTGATGACGAGCACCCCGCTGGGCAGCACCGGCAGGAACACGTCGAGGAGGACCGACAGGCCCACCACCGCGTAGATCCATGGGCTGCCGAGCAGAACCCCCACACTTTCGAACACCACTGACTCCCCGTGTCTCCCCCGTGACGGCCGACCGTGCCGCTGTGTCGCGGGGGAGCGGCAGGTGCGGCCAATGACAGCCATACAGCGTACGCCCGGGGTGTGACAGTGGATTCACGGGGGGCTCATGTGTTCGGTGCGGCATGTTCACCCGGTGCACGCACCTCCTGCTGATCCGCGGTCACCCGGGCTCCGGGGGAGCCCGGGTGACCGCGGACCACCGTGTCCCGGGGACGGGATCAGGCGGAGACCGTGGCCTTCCGCGCCGCGGGCTCCCGCTCGGTGGCCGGGCCTTGCGCCGGTGGTCCCGTCCGTTCCGCCCGGGACTCGGCCGGGCATGCGGCCTCCCCGGCCGCCGTGCGCAGAGCGGCTCGCGCCACCGCGTCCGCATCCGAGAGGGTGACCGAGTCCACCCCTGGGCGGGCGCCCGCCGCGGTGACCCAGTGCACGCCCTCCGTGGGCACTCCGAAGGCCAGCCTCCGTGGGTGCGGCCGACCTTGGCGGTCGATCAGGTGGTAGGGGCGCGCGGTGACGTCCAGCCCGCCGGTCTCGTAGCCGTCCACCGTGTGGGGGCGGCACTGTCCGGTCGTCAGCAGCCGCGCGAGGAGGCCGTCGGCGGTGCGTCGCACATCCGGTTCCGGAAGCCGCGCCTCGATGAGCGTCGTCACCCGGACGGCCGACCCGGGCACGTCCGGCGCGTGCGCCCGCCAGGCCCCGTCCTCCTCCCGCACCTCCAGCCGGGGCCCGAGCACCTCCACCACTCCCGCCTCCACCAGGGCGGCCAGTTCCTCGACGCGGCGGCGCGGCGGGCCGATGGACAGGAACGCGTTGAGCGGGGTGTACCAGCGGTCCAGGTGGTCCCGGCGGGAGGCGCCGGTCAGTCCGGCGTGGTCGACGATCAGCCGCAGTTCGTTGCGCAGGTCGCGCAGGACGTCCAGGGCCGCCTTCACGGGCCCGTCCACGTTGCCCCGGGCGGCGTCCGCCGCGTCCCTGCGCAGATACCCGAGCAGCCAGTCCCGCCACTGCCCCGGATGCGCGAACCGCCGTCCCGCGTACGGCCGGGAGATCCGCTCCCAGCTCCAGCGGTCGGCCCGCGGTATCCCGAACCCGTCGAGTATCACGGCCTCCCGGTCGTCGCGGTGCGGGACGGCCGTGAACTCCCGTACGAAGTCCTCGACGGGTCCGGGCCGCCCCGGCTGCCGCAGCAGGGCCGCGTAGTGGACCGTCTCCACCTCCTTGGCCACCAACGGCCATATCTCGGCCAGGAAGTCGGGCGCCTCGCCGGAGTCCGCGCGCTTGCGGAACCCCGCGATCACCTCCGGGGTCAGCACGAGGGGCCGGTGCCGGCCGTACGGTCCCTTGGCGTTGTCGCCGCGCGCCTGGTACGGGATGCCGCGCCGGGAGCCGGCGTACAGCAGCGGCTCGTGACCGGAGGGCAGATAGCGCAGGGCCGCACGGTCGCTGCCGGTGCCGGCGCCGGTGCCGCTGCCGCTGCCGGGGCCCGTGCGCGGGTCGGTGCCGGTGCCCGTGCCGGTGGGGACGAAGCGGCCGCCCCGGCCGGTGGTCAGCAGGGCCAGGTGGTCGAAGAAGTTCAGGCCCAGGCCGCGCAGCAGCACCGGTTCGCCGGGGGCGAGTGTGCCGAGGTCGACGTCGGCCGGGTTGGCGGGCGGCACGTGCCGCAGGCCGTGCCGCCGCGCGTACGCGCCATGGCGTCGCTGGGCGGCGTCGGCGACCACCGGCAGATGCCCCTGGGCGAGGACGACGGCGGACAGGCCGGACAGGATCCGGCCGTCGTCCAGGGTGAGCACCTGGCGGCCGTCGGCTTCCTCGTCGAGCCGGACCGCGCGGGCCGCGTGCGTCTCGACGTGCACCGACGGCGGGGCCTGGCGCACCGTCCGGGCGAACACCCACTCCAGGTAGCGGCCGTAGTGCGCGCGGGTCGGGTACTCGTCCGGGCCCAGCGTGCCGGCCGCCCACGCGTGCAGACTCGGGCCCGGGCGGATCGGGCCCGCGCAGTCCACGCTGTCGTCGGTGAACAGAGTGACCTGCGAGGCCACGGTGTTCATCAGCAGCTCCGGCGACTGCCCGGTGCGCCATACGCTCCCCGGTCCCGGCGGGGCGGGGTCGACGACGTGGACCGTCAGTCGCGTCCCGGGCGGAAGGAGGCCGGGCGCGGAGGCGCAGAGGCGTTCCAGGACGCTGGTGCCGCGCGGCCCGGCGCCGACGAGGGCGACGGACACGGTGACCGGTGGTCCCGCGTCCGCGTCCGGCGTGGGCGCTTCGGCGTCGGCTCGGTCGGCGTTCACTGAGGGCAAGAGGGTGACTCCCGGGCGTGTGGGGCGCGATGGAGCGGACCGCCCGCGGAACCCGCGGTGGAAGCGGACGGTCCGCCTCATCATGCCGTCGGTCGTCCCGGAAGCCAACGCGGGCCCCGGACGCCCCGGTTGTCCCGCCTCAGGACGTCAGGTCGGACTCCCGTACCGTCGTGAGCGACCCGTCCTCCTGCGCCTGCTCCAGCCGCAGCCGGGCCGAACGCCCGCGCAGGGTGAGGAACATGAGCTGGTTGCCGAACCACGGCCCGCCCTTCTTGCGCCAGCCGACCGGCGGCCGGGGGCAGCGGCCGTGCCGGCGGAGCCGGCGGCCGAGCGCCCGGGCCACGGCGCTCCAGCCGAAGCGGAAGCCCACCCGGATCGACAGCGGGACCGAGTTGTGCACGGGGGAGCAGGTGAGCTGGAGCACCCGCGCGTCGGGACCGCTTCCGTCGTGCCAGTACGGCTCGGCCACGTACGCGTGGTGCACGTCCCCGGAGAGCACCAGCACGCTCGCCGGTGCCCCCGCTCCCGTACCGGTCTCGGCGATCAGCGCCGCCAACTGCGCGAAGGACTCCGGGAAGGCCGCCCAGTGCTCCAGGTCCGCCCCCCGCCGCACCTTCTCCCCGACGCGGGCCCAGCGCTCCCCGCGCTCGCCCCGGCTCAGCGCCGCGTCCCACTCCTCGGCGTCGTGCACCAGGTGCGGCAGCAGCCAGGGCAGCGAGGTGCCCAGGAGCAGGTGGTCGAAGGAGCCGGGATCGTCGAGGGCCTGTTCGCGCAGCCAGGACAGCTCGCCAGGGTGGAGCATCGCGCGCTCACCCTCGGCGAGGACCCGCGCCGCCCTGCTGTCCACCATCAGCAGCCGCACCCGCCCGAAGTCGCGCCGGTAGCTCCAGCGCACGGACGCGGGGTCCGCGTCGGCGCGGCAGGCGAAGGCGCGCAGCGCGTCGGTGCCGTCGGGGGCCTCGCGCACGGCGGCGTAGAGCGGGTCGGTGGCCAGCTCGGCCGGGGAGAGGTTCCCGAGGTGCTGGTGCACCCAGTACGACATCAGGCCGCTCAGCAGCCGCTCGCGCCACCAGGGCGTGCCCCGCATGTCGGCCAGCCAGGAGGCGGAGGTGTTCCAGTCGTCGATGACGTCGTGGTCGTCGAAGACCATGCAGCTGGGCACGGTGGACAGCAGCCAGCGCACCTCGGGGTCGAGCCAGGACTCGTAGTAGAGCCAGGTGTACTCCTCGTAGTCCGCGACCTCGGCCCCCGGCGCGTCGGCGAGGCCGCGCCGGGCGGAGATCCGCTCCTTGGTCGCGTCGGAGACCTCGTCGGCGTAGACCTGGTCGCCCAGCAGCAGCAGGACGTCGGGCCGCTCGGCCGCCGGATCGGCGGCCAGGCGGGCGGCCAGGCTGTCCAGGGCGTCGGGACCCACGGGGTCGTGCCCGCCGGCCGGGGGTGCCGCCCAGCGGCAGGAGCCGAACGCCACCCGGACCTCTTCACCGCCACCGTCCCCGTCACCGTCCGCGCCGGCGTCGGCCGCGGCGGGGGTGCGGATCTCCGAGGGCGGGAAGGGGGAGTCGGGCAGCGGCCACACCCGGGCGCCGTCGAGGAACACCTCGTACCCCGTGGCGGTGCCCGCCGTCAGGCCCGTCACCTGGACAAGGGCGTAGTGGTGGCCCGCCACCTGGAAGGTGTGGGCGGTGCCGCCCGCCCCGTCCGCGCAGCGCACCTCGGTGGCGCACGGTCGGCTCGCCTCGATCCATACGGTCGCCGTCGAGCCGTCGGCGTACCTCAGCAGTGGTCCCAGCCGCAGTTCGGTCACGAGATCGCCCTCCTCCGTCGCCCCGTACGGTACGGAACGACGGAGGGGAGTGGGGAGATCCCCGCGAGATCGCCCCGGTCACGAGTCGATCAGCAGCTCGCCAGGTAGCCGGTGAGCGCGCTCTTCTCGGCGGAGTCCACCGACAGGCCGTAGTAGTACTTGACCTGGACCCACGCGCGGACGTAGGTGCAGCGGTACGAGGTGACCGACGGCATCCACTCGGCCGGGTCCTGGTCGCCCTTGGACTGGTTCACGTTGTCCGTGACGGCGATGAGCTGCGGGCGGGTGAGGTCGTTGGCGAAGGCCTGGCGCTGGGCGGTGGTCCAGTTGCGGGCCCCGGAGTCCCAGGCCTCGGCGAGCGGGACCATGTGGTCGATGTCGACATCGGCGGCGGCGGTCCAGGTGGCGCCGTCGTAGGGGGAGAACCAGCTGCCGCTGGTGGCGGCGCAGGCGGAGCTGGTGACGACGTTCGTACCGTCCCGCTTGAGGACCGTCTCCCGGGTGTTGCAGGTGCCGGAGATGGTGATCCAGTGCGGGAAGAGGTCACGGCTGTAGCCGGTGCGGACCTCGGTCGCCACGGTGAGCGAGGCGAGGTAGGTCCGCGCGGTCGCGGCGCTGACCGGGGTGGGGAGGGCGGCGGAGGCGGTCGGGGAGTTGAGCAGCCCGACCGAGGCTATGAGGCCGGTGAGGGCGGCGAGTATGCTCAGCCGTCCACGCGCGTAGAACTTCGACATGCGAACTCCATGGGGGAGGCGGGGTGTTGGAGCGCGAGCGTGGGAATGCTCGCGGCCGCACGTTGCGGGGAGATGTGCGCCCGGTGAGAAGTTAGTGACGTGTGCATGACACGACAAGGTTTATGGCAGAACGATCTCGTACAATGGGGAACGCAGAAGGGGAGTAGCTCTTCGCCGGACCGTCGACATACTGCTCAGCTCGTCTGAGCCGGCGCCCGGAGGCAGGCCCGTCACAGGGTCGGCCAGCGAGACCTTCGGCAAGCAGTGCACATCCGTGCCCCACGGCAGGGATGACATGTGTGCTGCCGTGCCGAGGTGTCTTTTCTCCTGAAGGGCTCAGGACTCTCGGTGGGGCGGCCCCGACCGATTGAGGAACCTTGATCAGCACCACCGTGACGGCGCTCGTCTTCGGCGTCGTCTTCCTGGCCGAGCTGCCGGACAAGACCGCGCTCGCCGGCCTCGTCCTCGGCACCCGCTACCGCGCCTCGTACGTCTTCGCCGGGGTCGCCGCCGCCTTCGCGCTGCATGTCGCGCTGGCCGTCGCGGCGGGCAGCGTGCTGACCCTCCTCCCGCAGCAGCTCGTGCACGCGCTGACCGGTGTCCTGTTCCTGGGTGGCGCGGCGGTGCTGCTGCTGAAGAAGGACGAGGGCGAGGAGGAGGTCCGGCGGCCGGAGAACCAGTCCTTCTGGAAGGTCGCCGGCGCGGGCTTCATGCTGATCCTCGTCGCCGAGTTCGGCGATCTCACCCAGATCATGACGGCGAACCTCGCCGCCCGCTACGACGATCCGCTCTCGGTCGGACTGGGTGCGGTGCTGGCGCTGTGGGCGGTGGCCGGACTCGGCATCGTCGGTGGAAAGGCGCTGATGAAGCGGGTGCCGCTCAAGCTGATCACGCAGATCGCGGCCCTGCTGATGCTGGCCCTCGGCGTGTGGAGCCTGTGGGAGGCGATCGCCGGCTGAGGCCGGGGCCGAGCTGAACGGCGGGTGAACGCTCACCCAGCCTCGCGGCCCGGGGTGGCGGTGGACCCGCATTGTTTTGTACCGTAGAGAAACAAAGTGGCTCCCGTCCGTTTTCCCTGACCGGCGGGCGGGGCCGCCTTGTCTCTTCCTACCTGGAGCTGCTGATGCCGGTCCTGACCGCCCGCGCCCTCCTGCTCGACATGGACGGCACCCTCGTGAACTCCGACACCGTCGTGGAGCGGGTCTGGCGACGCTGGGCCGACGCGCACGGGCTCGACGGCGACGAGGTGATGAAGGTCGTCCACGGCCGTCAGGGCTACGCCTCGATGGCCGTGCTGCTGCCCAGCCGGCCTGTGCACCTGAACCACGCCGACAACGCGCGGATGCTCGCGGAGGAGACCGTCGACATGGACGGCGTCGTTCCGGTGCCCGGCGCGCCGGAGTTCCTCGCCTCCCTGCGGGGTGTGCCGCACGCGCTGGTCACCTCGGCGGACGGGCCGCTGTCGACGGCCCGGATGGCCGCGGCCGGACTGCCGCTCCCGGACGTGCGCGTCACGGCGGAGGCGGTCGGCGCGAGCAAGCCGGACCCCGAGGGCTTCCTGAAGGGCGCGGCCGAGCTGGGGATCGCCCCGGCCGACTGTGTGGTGTTCGAGGACTCCGGAGCGGGCATAGCGGCCGGCCGGGCCGCCGGGATGCGGGTCGTGGGCGTCGGGCCCCGGGCGGCCGTGCACGGACCCGACGCGGTGGTCCGTGATCTGCGGCAGGTCCGGGTGGAGCCGGACGGGTCCGGGGTGCGCCTCCACGTGGCGTGAGGCGCCGCGGGGCTACGGCTCCGCCGTCTCCGACTCCAGGCGGGCCCGGGTCAGCGGTCCGTAGACGCCCATGCCGTCTCCCGTCGTGCCCCGCGACCACTGGTAGTTGCGCAGGGCGTCCTCGACCTGGCCGCTGAACGTGCCGTCGGCCTCGCCGTTGTAGAGGAACAGCTGGTGCAGCCGCAGCTGGAGTTCGGTCACCTCGGCGCCCTTGTCGCCGCGTCGCAGCACGACCGCCTCGCCGGGGTCGTCCTCGTCGTCCGTCCCGTCGCCGGGCGCCAGGGAGCCGGTCACGCGGGCGGTCGGCGTGGCCTGTCCGGCGTCCGCCGACGGGGACGCCGAGGGCGAGGCGGTCGACTCCGAAGCCGAGGGCGACGGGCTCTCGCTCTCCGAGGGCGACGGCGAGGCCTCGGAGGCCGACGGGGACGCCGAGCGACTCGGCGAGGCCGATGCCGAGGCGGCGCTGGTCGAGACGTCGGGCACGGCCGCCCGCACATCCTGGGGCGCCGCCCCGTCCCGCGTCGGCTTCTCGTAGGTGAACAGCCCGGAGGCGAAACCGGCCGCCGCCACCACGGCGACGACGGCCGCGGTCGTCGCGATCAGCAGCGTGCGGCGGCGCGGGCGGTCCGGCTCCTCGTCGTCGGGGTGTAGGACGTCGGCGTCCGCCGCCTCGAACAGGCTCAGATCGGTCGTGCTGGGCTCGGAGGCGGACGACATCAGGGGAGTGGGCAGCGCCGCCGTCCTGTCGGGCGCCGGGCCGGCCGGGTGCACGGCGCGCAGGGGCATCGTCGCGTCGGCCGGAACACCTGGCACGGCAGCCCCGCCCGGAACACCCGGAACACCCGGAACACCCGGAACGCCCGGCACGGCCGGGAGCGGCATGGTCACGTCGGTGGGGCCGGAGGGGCTCCCGGGGCGGCCCTGGGGCTCGTTCCCCGCCACGCCCGTCGTCCCGTCGCCGGTCTGGTCGCCGATCCTGCCGCCGGGCTCGCCCCCGGCGTCGGTTCCCAGCTCGACGTAGGGCCGTATACGCAACGGATCGAAGTCCTCCGCGGCGGCCGCCTCCGTCGTGCGCGTGTCGCGCTGGGCCTCGGAGGCGCGCCGGGCGCAGGCGCAGGACGGGGTGTTGTCGAGCGCGCGGAGCGCTCCGCACTCCGGGCACGGCAGCCCCTGCTGCCCCGAGCGCCCCTGGTGCCCCGTCGGATCGATCACGTGTTCGTCCCTCCCCATTCAAACTCCAGAGATTATGCAGATCCTTCACACGCCTCGCCGCCCGCGGCCCCCGGAATGTCGTATTCCGTCAGGGCGCAACAGGACTCGAGAGGCCATAACGGGTCACACCGATCACGATGGAGGGGGTCACCACAGCCTCGGGAGGCATCCATGGTCTTGGACGCGCACAGCAGGGCGGCGGATCCGCGTGAGGAACACGTGTCCGGAAACGTCCTCGTGTCCATCGGCGCCCTCCTGCTCGGCATGCTGCTCGCGGCCCTGGACCAGACGATCGTGTCGACCGCCCTGCCCACGATCGTCAGCGAGCTCGGTGGTATGGAGCACCTGTCGTGGGTGGTCACCGCGTATCTGCTCGCGTCGACGGCCGCGACCCCGCTGTGGGGCAAACTCGGTGACCAGTACGGGCGCAAAAGGCTGTTCCAGACCGCGATCGTCATCTTCCTGATCGGCTCGGCGCTGTGCGGAATGGCGCAAAACATGCCGCAGTTGATCGCCTTCCGCGCACTCCAGGGACTGGGCGGCGGCGGCCTGATGGTGCTGTCGATGGCCATCGTCGGCGACCTCGTCCCGCCGCGCGACCGCGGTCGCTACCAGGGCCTGTTCGGCGCGGTGTTCGGCGCCACGAGCGTCCTCGGCCCGCTGCTGGGCGGCCTGTTCACCGAGCATCTGAGCTGGCGCTGGGTGTTCTACGTCAACCTGCCCGTCGGTGTCGTCGCCCTCGCCGTCATCGCGACCGCGCTGCACATCCCGCGCAGGTCGGCCCGGCACGTCATCGACTACCTCGGCACCTTCCTCATCGCCGCGGTCGCCACCTGCCTGGTCCTGGTGGCCTCGCTCGGCGGCACCACCTGGGACTGGGCCTCGCCGCAGATCGTCGCCCTGGCGGTGGTGGGCGTCCTGCTGGCCGTGGCCTTCGTGGCCGTCGAACGGCGGGCGGCCGAACCGGTGCTCCCCCTGAAGCTGTTCCGCGTCCGCACCTTCACCCTCTCCGCGGTGATCAGCTTCATCGTCGGCTTCGCGATGTTCGGCGCGATGACCTACCTGCCGACCTTCCTCCAGGTGGTGCAGGGCGTCTCACCGACCCTGTCGGGCGTGCACATGCTGCCGATGGTGGCCGGCCTGCTGCTCGCGTCCACCGCCTCCGGACAGATCGTCAGCCGCACCGGCCGCTGGAAGGTGTTCCCGGTCCTCGGCACCGGCGTCACCACGCTCGGCCTGCTCCTCCTGCACCGGCTCGACGAGCACAGCTCCACGGGCGCGATGAGCGCCTGCTTCTTCGTGTTCGGGCTCGGTCTCGGCCTGGTCATGCAGGTGCTGGTGCTGATCGTGCAGAACGCCGTCGCCTACGAGGACCTCGGCGTCGCCACCTCCGGCGCGACCTTCTTCCGCTCGATCGGCGCCTCCTTCGGCGTCGCGATCTTCGGCACGATCTTCTCGGGCCGTCTCGGGGACAAGCTCACGGACGCCTTCCGGGGCGTGCGGCTCCCGTCCGGGGTCTCGGTGGACGGACTCGAGTCCGACCCGCGGGGCATCGCCGAGCTGCCGTCCACCGTGCGTCCCCAGGCCCTGCACGCGTACGCGTCCGCCATCACCGACGTCTTCCTGTACGCCGCCCCCGTCGCCCTCGTCGGCTTCGTCCTGGCGTGGTTCCTCAAGGAGGACCCGCTGCGCGCCTCGGTCACCGCGCCCGACGTGACGGAGACCCTCGCCAGCAACCCGGTGGAACGGTCCTCCTACGACGAGGTGTGCCGGGCGCTGTCCGTCCTCGGCACCCGCGAGGGCCGCCGCGAGATCTACCGGAAGATCGCCGCCCGGGCCGGCCAGGACCTCCTTCCGGCGTCGAGCTGGCTGCTGCTGCGGATCAAACGCTGCGGCCGTGTCGAACCGGCGGTGCTGGCCGAACGCACCACCGTCCCGCTGCCGGTGATCATCGAGGCCGTCCGGCAGGTCGAGGGCCGTGGGCTCGCCGCGCGCGAGGGTCTCGACATGGTGCTGACCGACGAGGGCCGCGAGGTCGCCGAGCGGCTCGCCGAGGTCCGCGAGGAGTCGCTCGCCGAACTGCTCGGCGACTGGTGGGGCCCGGACCGGCCCACCGACCTCGTCCAGCTCGTCAAGGAGCTGAACAGCGAGCTGTGCGGCTCGGACCGCGAACAGCCGCACGGCGGGCGGGTGGTGCCCGACCACCGGCTCAGCTGACCCCCTGCCCCGGCGACCCGCTGGTCCGCTGCCCCTGCGCGCCGATGGTCCCCTGCCCCGGCGCCCCGCTGGCCCCCTGCCCGAGCGACCTGGCCAACCAGTGGTCGGCGTACGGGTCCGCGTTGTGCGGCTCGGTCTCCGTGTAACCCAGCCGCGCGTACAGGGCTCGGGCCTCGACGAGGTCGTCGCGGGTGTCGAGGATCATCCGGGTCGCGCCGAGCGCGCGGGCGGCGTCCTCGGCGCCCCGGACGAGCAGCGCGGCGCCGCCCCTGCCGCGCAGCTCCGGCAGCACGAAGACCCGGGTGAGCTCGGCGGTGCCGGCGTCCCTCAGCCGTACGCCCGCGGTGCCGGCCGGCTCACCGCCGTACCGGCCGACGAGCAACCGCCCACCGGGCGGGGCGAGTTCGGCACCGGTGTGGTCGACGACCCCCCGCTCCAGCTCGGCCGGATCGGTCCTGCGCCCTTCGTGCAGCAGGTAGTAGCGGTCGCTGACCTCGGTGTAGTACGCCCGCCAGAGGGCGCGGGCGGCCGGTGAGTCGAAGGGCTCGGCGGTGAGGGTCCAGACCTGAGGCGTCGTCATGCGGACATTGTCCGAGGGCGGTCCGGCGGATCCGCAACCGGAAATGCGTCGGCCCCTCGCCCCGGCCGGCGCCGGCACCCACGGTCCGACCGGCGCCGGCACCCACGGCCCGGTGGCCGCGGATGCCGTTTGGGCGGGGAAGTCCGGGCAACCCGACCTGAGAACCGGCCCGTGGGGCCGACACACCGGAAGGCAAGGCATGTCCACAGGAGTGATCATCGCTCTGATCGTGATCGTGGCGGCCATCGTCGCCGTCGCGGCCGTCCTGGCCGTGCGGGCCCGCGGCTCGCACGGCGGACACGGTCTGAAGCGTCGCTTCGGGCCCGAGTACGACCGTGCCGTGGCCCGGCACGACGGCGACGTCAAGGCCGCCGAGCGCGAGCTCGACGCCCTCGTGGAGCGGCACGGCGGGCTGCGCGAGCGCCCGCTCGAGCCCGCGGAGCGTGAGAGGTTCGAGGCCCGCTGGACGGCCGCGCAGGAGCGGTTCGTCGACTCGCCCCAGGAGGCGGTCACCGAGGCCGACCGGCTGCTCGCGGAAGTGGCCGGTGCCCGGGGCTTCCCGGACGGCGCCCAGTACGAGGAGCAGCTCGCCGCCCTCTCCGTCCACCACGCACACCACGTGCACGGCTACCGCCGCGTCCACCATGTCGCACGGGTGCGCGCCAACGGCGTCGGCACGCACGACACCCACGCGACCGGCACGTCCGGCGCGCCCGGCACGGAGGACCTGCGGGCCGCCATGGTCGATGCCCGCGCCCTCTTCGAGGACCTGCTCGGCGGGACCTCCCTCGGCGCCGACCGCCCTCGCGCGCAGCAGCGCGTGAGCCAGAACGGCTCCCGGTCCGGCCACCACCTGCCGCGGGGCTTCCACCGCCACCAGGCGAAGGAGAGCTGACCGCCATGCCCGATCTGACACCGAACAAGACGCCGGACCCGACGCGGGACACGTCACGGGACACGGGTACGAGCCCGGACGCGGTCCCCGGCGTCCCCGTCGACGACCACCGCCCGGCGGGCGACCGGGCCCGCGCCACGAAGGCAGGCGACGCCGCACGGACCGCCGAGGCCGTACGGGCCGCCGACGCGGCACGGTCCGCGCACACCGCACGGTCCGCGGACACCGCGCCGTCCGCCGAGGCCGCACGCTCCGCTCGGACCGCGGGGCCCGCCGAGACGGCACTGCCCGGTGAGGCCGGACGGAGCGGCGAGGCCGCCGCGCCGGGTGGAGCCGCTCTGCCGGGCGAGACCGTCCTGCCGGGGGAGAGGGGACGGACGACGTCGGCGGACCCGCGCGGGACGACTCGCGGCACGACAGCCGTCGAGGAGCAGACGCCGCCGGGTACCGGCTTCGAGACGGGCGGCGCGGCGCGCGGCCGGGCCGCCGGTTCCGGCCGCGACGCGGGCCCGCTCAGCGCCTCGGAGGAAGGGGCACCGCCCCGCCACCGCGAGGCGGGCGCGGCGGACACCGTCACCGGCCGCGCACCGACGACGGCCGCAGCGCACGCCGGTCCCGGCGGTCACGGCGAGTCCCTCCTGCCGGACGACGAGTGCGACCGGATCGCCTCCCGCATGCGGCACGCGGTCGTCGGGTTCGTCGACGGCCCGCGCGACGCCGTCGCGGAGGCCGACCGGGTGCTCGAGGAACTCGCCGCGCGCTTCACGGACGCCGTGGACCAGCGACGCCGTACCCTGCGCGGGTCCTGGCAGCCGGCCGAGGGCGGCAAGGACCGCTCTTCGGCGACCGCCACGGCCACCGACACCGAACAGCTCCGGCTGGCCCTGCGGGACTACCGCGAACTGACCGAGCGGCTGCTACACCTCTGAGCCCTCGGCCCCTTCGGCCCTCGCGGCCGGCCCACCTGCCGTCGCCCGGCGCTCCCGCCACTCCCGTACGACCGTCTCGACGTCGTACGGCTTCATGCCCAGCGGGGGGCCGGGCGGCGGCTTGAACATCATGTCGCGCAGTTTGACGTTGACGTCCGTGATGATCTTCCGGACGATGCGTTCCGACGGCGCCGCGTACGCCGCCGCGAGCGCGTCCTCCGCCTCCTTGCGCAGAGCGAGCGTCGGCGGCAGGACGGAGAGGCCCTCACGGGCCATCTTGCGCTTGATCCACCAGAGTTCGTCGTAGGTGGTGTCCGTACCCGCCGGCAACGGCTTGCCCACGCCCGGGAGTTCGGCGAACTCACCGCGCCGCTCCGCGTCCCGGATCTGCTTGTCGACCCAGGACTCGAACGGGACACCCGGTGGCTTTCGCTCGGTCATGCGTCCATTGTGCCGGACGCGGTGGGGCCGGGCGATTTATCATGCGGCCGCTGTACAAGCACACTGAGGAGCGGCAGGCCGACAGGCATGCCGAAGACATCTCAAGGGGAGCGCACGTGCTCGAACTCACCATGGCCACCGTCTCCGGGACGGAAGAGGGCGCCACGGCCGGCATGCTGATGGCCGACTCGCCCAGCGACCCGGGTGCCGTGCTCCGGGTGGGCCGGGACAAGTCCGTGTGCCGCCTCGCGACCCCCGACGACTGGCTGTTCGTCTCCCGGGTGCACCTGGAGTTCCTGTGCGGTCCCGAGGGCACCTGGCAGGTCTCCTGGCTGCGCGGCTCGCAGGACGAGCCGTCCTCCGAGGTACGGCTGGTGAGCGGCGGGTACGCGCAGCCGCTCGCCTACGGCGGGACCGTGCCGCTGGCGCGCGGCGGCTCCGGCGAGATCATCGTCCTCGACCGCACCGGGCCGCGCAGCGTCAACGTGGGCTTCTATCACGAGGCGTGACGGCTTCCGGGGAAGGGCCGTGCGGCCGGGTCGTGTCCGCAGGGCAGCGCCGGGCGGGACCCCGCGGACACGGCCTAGGCCAGCACGCGCGCCAGCGCGAAGCCGTCGTAGCCCTTCGCCCCCACCGTCTGGACGGCCGTGCCGCTCAGCCTGGGGTGCGAGCCGATGAGCTCGATCGCGGCGCGGGTGCCGGCCACGTCCCCCTCGTCGCTGTCGGCGTCCACGACCCGGCCGCCGCGTACGACGTTGTCGACGACGATCAGACTGCCCACGCTCGTGAGCTTCAGCGCCCACTCCAGGTAGTGGGCGTTGTTCACCTTGTCGGCGTCGATGAAGACGAGGTCGAACGGCGGCGGGTTCTCGTCGGCCAGCAGCGGCAGCGACTCCAGGGCGGGCCCGACCCGCACCTCGACCAGCTTGTCCAGGCCCGCGCGGGCGATGTTGCGGGTGGCGACCTCCGCGTGCCGGGGGTCGTACTCCAGCGAGATCAGCCGGCCGTCGGACGGCAGCGCGCGGGCCAGCCAGATCGTGCTGTAACCGCCGAGGGTGCCGATCTCCAGGACCGTCCGGGCCCCCTGGATCTCCGCGAGCAGCTGGAGCAGCTTGCCCTGGTTCGCCGTGACGTTGACGTGCGGCAGCCCGGCGGCCTCGCTGTCGCGCAGGGCCGCGGCCGTCACCTCGTCGTCCGGGGCGAGATGGTCGGTGAAGTAGGCGTCGACGGCGTCCCAGGCCTGCGACTCGCTCATGCGCTCTGCCTCTCGTGTACCTGACATATCTGGCGGTATGTCTAGTCAGGCATGCTAAGTCGAGCCCCCCGGTTCCCCGGCCGGGGCTTTCAGCCGTTCGGCGCAGGGGGCCCGGCGGGAGGGAGCGAAGCGGAGGGCTCCGCAGGGGGCGCGGGCGGAGTGGGGCGCGTGGAGCGCACGGAAGGGGACGGGGGCTGTGCGGGCGGCGCGGTCGGCTTCGGCGGAACGGGAGCGGGCGCGGGGGCGGAAGTGGGGGCAGGGGCGGAAGTGGGGGATGTGCTGGGAGGCGCCGCCGGCTCGGGCGGCCGCGGCGGCCGAGGGGGCGCGGGGCGCGAGGACGGCGGCCGCGGGGCCACGGGCGGTGGCGCACCAGGTGCGGCTGGCGCGGCCGGTGTGGTCGGTGCGGGCGGTGCGGTCGGCCCGAAGGACGCGGGCGGTGCGGTCGGCCTGAAGGACGCGGGCGGTGCGGTCGGCCTGAAGGACGCGGGCGGTGCGGTCGGCCTGAAGGACGCGGGCGGTGCGGTCGGCCTGAAGGACGCGGGCGGTGCGGTCGGCCCGAAGAGCGTGGCCGGTGCGGTCGGTGCGGTCGGTGCGGTCGGCGCGGCCGGCCAGATGGGCGTGGTCGGTGCGGAGGGGGCCGTCCCGGCAGGGGTGGCCGGCTGGAGGCCCGAGGCATGGCGGGGGCTGGGGAGGGGCGCCCGGCGGGCCCGGCCCCAGCGGACCCCCAGCACGACCGCGACCGTGTTCAGCACGGCCAGCCCGCCGACGACCGTCAGCAGCCACACCGGGATCCCGGCGAGCGCGAGCAGCCGGTCCTCGTAGACCACCTGCCGGTACGCGGCGTCCGTGGCCGCCCGGCGCAGCTCGTGGTCCCCGGAGATCTCCGAGGGCCGCGGGAACTCCTGGGCGACGGCCGTCAGGTACGGCGTGCCCTTCGCCAGCGCGGCCAGCGGGCCGGTCGCCCTGCCGAGCGGCCCGGCGTACGTCACCCGGGGCCGCTCGCCGCCGATCCGCGAGGCCGGTTCCATGCGGTGTGCGGCGAGGACGTACAGGCCGAGCGACTGCGGGGTGGCCGCCAACCGGGACAGCCGCATCGGATAGACGAGGCCGGTGGTGGCGAAGGTGAGATGCAGCGGCTCGAGTTCGCCGCGCAGCGCGGACCCGGCGGTCTCCGGCGCCAGCCGGACCGCCACGTACTCCCAGCGCCGGTCGACGTACGGCTGGAGCGCGGTCTCCAGGCGGCCGGGGAGGGCGAAGTCGTGGGAGCGCAGCCAGGCGTCGAGCGCGGCCGGGTCGGTGGCGGTGAGCCGGGCCACGTCGAACGGGCCGAGACGCTCGCGGCCGATCACGCCGACACGGGGTCCTGCCCCGGGCGGCGGCGGGCCCACCGTGTCGCCACCGGTGGTCAGCGGCCAGTCGCCGTCCTGTGGCCAGAAGTGGTGCCGGGTGCGGTGCACGGGGGCCGTGGCCGCGGCGAGCTGGTCGAACAGCTCCGGATCGCCGAGGCCGACCGTCGCCCGGTGCGGCACCGGCATGATCCAGGCGGCCCGCTCGGCGTCCCCGTCCACCGTCAGCCGCATCACGATCTGTTCCCGCGCGCCGTCCCAGCGCACGGCGGAGACCTCCCGGCCGACCACGACCTGCCGCTGGTCACCGGGGATCAGCGCGCCGCACCCGCAGGCGTAGGCCGGCGCGACGAGCGAACCGAGCTGGATCGCCAGCAGCGCCAGCAGCACGGCCGTGACCCGGCCGCGTAACCGCGTCCGCCGCGTCCGCCGTCCCCGCAGGAAACCCACCATGCCTCGTAACCCCTCCCGCACTCTCCGTACCCGCCAGCGCGCATTGTGGTGGCAACGACGGTACGTCCGAAGCCCCCGATCCGTTCGCGGCCTGATCCAATTCCCGCCCCCCGACCGGCTCCTGACCGTCCCGCATGGCGGTCCGTGGGAACGACGGGGTCCCGGGAGGACTATCGTCTTCCGGACAAAAGGAGAGCGGACGTCAGGTGAAGTGGGGATGGCCTGCGTCTCTGTCCTGGGGCGGTGCGAGCCTCATAGGGTGCGAGAGGAAACTCTTCGCGCACGGGACGTGGGACAGACGCGGCGGGAGGCCGACGAGGCGTGGCGAATGCGGAGCACAGCGGGCGGCCGGCGGAGGCCCTCGGGGCGACGGCGGCCGACACGACGAGGGCACGGCTGCGCGCGGCCCGCCTCGGGCTCTGGCTGGTCGCGGCGGTCCTCGCCGTGCGCCAGGTGGCCGTCGTCCTCGGCACCCCGCGCGGAGAACGGCTGACCGACCTGGAGACCTGGGTCGGACCGGACGGCGTGCTGCACGTCAACGGTTCGCTCTACGACTCCACCCGCTTCACGGGCACCCCCTTCGGCGGGCTCGTCCTCAAGCCCCTCACCCGGGCGGCCGAACAGGCCCTGGGCTGGGGCTGGACCTTCGGCACCCTGCTGCTGGTCGCCGCCCTCGGCCTGATCATGGCGCGTGCGCTGCCCCAGCCGGTCAGCAGACGGACGGCCCTGCTCGCCGCGCCCGTCGCGATCAGCCTGCTGATGCTGTCGCTGCCGGTGCGCAACACCCTCTGGCTCGGCCAGACCAGCATCATCCCGGTGCTGCTGGTCCTGCTCGGCTGCTTCGTCGCACGGGACTGGCGGGTGGCCGGCGCCCTGATCGGCCTGGCGGCGGCCCTCCAGCCCACGGTCCTGCTCTTCGCCGCGCTGCTGTGGTGCACCGGCCGCCGCCGCGCCGCGGCCGCCACCGGCGCCTCGTTCGCCGCGGTCACCGCGCTCGCCTGGGCGGCGATGCCGCACGACTCGTACACCTACTGGGTGCACCACATGGCGGGGGTCGGGCTCGGCGGCGAGGCGGACGCGCTCGCCAACCAGTCCCTGCACGGCGCACTGCTGCGCCTGGGCCTCTCCGGACCGCTGGAGATCGGCTTGTTCCTGTCGCTCGGCGCGGCCGTCGCCGTGCTGGGCGTCCGCCGGGCGGTCCGCTACGCCCGCGACGGCCAGCTGCTGCTGGCGGTGGCCCTCACGGGCTGCGCGGCGATCGTCGTGTCGCCCACGACCTGGCAGCACCAGCTGCTGTGGGTCCTGCCCGCGGTGGTGGGACGGGTCGGCAAGCGCGCCTCGGACCGCTATGTGTGGCCGGTGGCGGTGATCCTGGTGATGACCCTCCCGGCGAAGATGATGCTGCCGAACATGGCGGCCCTGTACCCGCTGCGCGACAACGCGGTGCTGCTGGCGGCGATCGCGGCGGCCACGGTCCTGCCGTTCCTGCCGCGCACGTCCCCGTACTACCGGACACCCGTCCCCACGGAGTACGCGCGGCCGGTCCCCACCCGCTGGAAGCGGGTACCGCTGCTGCCCTTCCTGAAGCGGGTCCTGACCCGCCCCAACCTCCTTCTCGAACTGCTGCTCATCCGGGTGACGTACGCGGCCTACCAGCAGGTCCGGCTGGCGGCGACCGGCGGCACGAACTCCGGCGGCCGGGCCCGCGCGGAGGCCCACGGCCGGCAGATCCTCGACATCGAGCGGTTCCTGCACATCGACATCGAACACTGGGCCAACCACGCGGTGGTGAAGGTCGGGTGGCTGCGGGACTTCTTCGACTTCTACTACGAGTCCTTCCACTTCGTGGTGCCGCTGTCAGTCCTCGCACTTCTGTACTGGCGCCGCCCGGTCGACTACCGCTGGGCCCGTGCCTCCCTCGGCTTCGCGACGCTGCTGGCGCTGGTCGGTTTCTGGCTCTACCCGCTGGCCCCGCCCCGCCTGATGCCGGACCTGGGTGTCATCGACACGGTCCACGGTGTCCAGGACTTCACCAAGCCGGACTACGGGACGCTGACGGCGCTGACGAACCAGTACGCGGCGATGCCGTCCCTGCACTTCGGCTGGTCCCTGTGGTGCGGGCTGGTCATCGCGATCGTCGCCCCGAAGTGGTGGATGAAGGCGCTGGGCCTGCTCCACCCGTTCTTCACGGTGTCGGCGATCGTCGCGACGGGCAACCACTGGGTGCTGGACGCGGTCGGCGGCGCCGTCGTGGTCGGCGGCGGCTTCGGGCTGTCGTACCTGTTCATGGGCCCCCGGGCGCGGCTCGCGACGGCGCGGGCGACGGCACGGGCCGGGACGACGACGGCGGAGGCGGCGGACGCCGTCAGGTCCACCGAATCCGCCGGGCCCGCGGGCACGGAGAAGAACCCGGCACCGAGTCGGTCGGGCCAGGGGGCGGGACAAGGCGGCCGGTAGGCTCCGGTCAGGGGGAATCATGACTGATCACGACTGGAACGACGACAGTGACTACCGCGACGCGGTCCGGCGGGCCGAGCGCGCGGAACGGGCCGGGTGGACGGCGATCGCCGGCGCGACGGGTCTGATCGGCCTCGTGCTGGTGGTTCTGGCGGTCGTGTGCGTGCTCGCGGTCGTCGCGGGCCTGTACGTGGTGATGACCATCAACTAGCGGGCGCCGCCCCTTTCGCCCTCCTTTTCACCTCTCCCTCAGCCCCTCTTTCCCTCTTCCTTTCCGCTTTCTTTCGTCATTCTCTTTTCTTTCGTCCCGCTTTCGTCGCGCGCTCTGTGCGGACGTTGTCTGGAAGAAAGTACTTTTCCCGCACGGCAGTTGACCGGATTTGGTGTGTCAAATGGCCATTGCGCAAAGCGATAGATCCTTGACGCTGGGTGAGGGGAGGGTTTGAATGCGATTACTTTTTCGGGATTCTCTGACTCTGGGGGGCGGAGTTCAGTGCTGTCGGCACGGGGTGGTTCAGGCACGTCCGGACGTCGCAGACGCGGCGGACGCAGGGCAACGGGAGCGACGACGGCCGCGGTGGCCGTGCTGCTGAGCATGCTGGCGCTGCCCGCGCAGCAGGCCGCGGCCGCTTTCCCGGAGGCGGATTCCGCGCCTTCGACGGAGGGCCAGCGGGCGCTGGCGCAGGCGAAGGCCTCCGGCGAGCGGGTGGAGGTGGCGGGGGAGCGGACGGACCGGACCACGGTCTTCGCCAATCCCGACGGTTTCACGTTCACGTTGGAGCAGTCGGTCGTTCCGGTGCGGGTGGCGAAGCCGGGGGGTGGCTGGCAGGCGCCGGACGCGACTCTGGAGAAGCGTTCCGACGGTTCGGTCGGTCCCAGGGCGGCGGCCGTGTCGATCGCGTTCTCGGGCGGAGGGGAAAAGGCGGCCCTGGCCCGGATCGAGGAGCAGGGGAATTCCCTGGAACTTCACTGGCCCGGGAAGCTGCCCGCTCCCCGACTCGACGGCACGAATGCCGTGTACGCCGAGGTTCTTCCGGGTGTCGACCTTCAGGTGACGGCGACGCCGGAGAGTTTCCAGCCGGTGTTCGTCGTCAAGACGCCGGAGGCCGCGGCGAACGAGGAGCTGAACAAGCTCACCTTCGGTCTGAGGACGCGGGGGCTGGACGTTCGTGAGGGTGCGGCAGGAAATCTCACGGCCGTGGACGGCAGCGGCCGTACGGTGTTCAAGGCGCCGCCGGCGCGGATGTGGGATTCGGCGGGGGAGGCGGCCGGCGGGGCCGGGACTTCCGGGGCCCGGCCCCAGTTGCTGCGGGCGGGGGTGGGAGGTGAGGAGCCGGTCGCGACCTCCGATCCTGCCGAGGTGGCTCCGTCGGGTTCGGGGGTGGAGCCGGGTCAGGGTGACAAGGTCGCGAGGATGGACGTGGCGGTCACGAAGGATTCGCTGTCGGTGGTCCCGGACACGGCGATGCTCACCACGTCCGAGGCCTCGGCCTTTCCGCTGTTCATCGATCCGACGGTGACCTGGGGCGAGTCGGAGCGCACGCTGCTGCGCAGTGACGGCTACGAGTCGTACGGGTGGAGCAACGGTGATGACGATCAGGGCAAGGGCGCGGGCAAGTGCGGTACGTGGAACGGCTATTACTGCGGTCCGGGGTATGTGCAGAAGCTGTACTTCGAGTTCTCCCCGGCGAGTCTGAAGGGCAAGAAGGTCCTGGACGCCACGTTCCGGGTGACGGAGCCCTGGGCGTTTCAGTGTGATCCGCGCTGGGTGGATCTGGTCCGTACGAACAACATCTCCTCGGCGACGACGTGGTCCTCGCGGCCGGCGGAGCTGGACCTGATGGTGGACCGGAACGTGTCCGCGGGGCGTGGGTCGTTGTGCGACCCGGATGCGCCGGACGCGCCGATCGAGTTCAACGACAACCCGGAGGAGACGAACGAGAACCTCACCTCCACGGTGTCGAGCTTCGCGGCGGGCAAGTTCTCCCGGCTGACGCTGGAGATCAAGGCGCACGACGAGTCGGACCCGTCGGCGTGGAAGCGGTTCAAGAACGACGCCGTGCTCGCCGTGAACTTCGTCGGCCTGCCCGACAAGCCGAGCGGCATCGGCCTCGTCACCGGCTCCGGCACGGTCTGCGAGACCACCGAGAGCGACCCCGCGGTCGTCTCCGACCCCACCCCGGCGCTGGCCGCGACCGCGCAGACCAAGGCCGGCGGTGAGAAGGACGCCCAGCTGCGGATCGCCTACGACCTCGACAGCAAGAGCGGCAGCACCTGGGTGGACACCGCGCCGGGCAACGGCGACGCCCGGCCCTCCACCGGTTACGTCGGCGACAACGCCAAGGTGACGCTGACCTGGTCCACCCTCACGGACGGCACCCTCTACCGGTACCGGGCCTGGGCGCGGTCGTACTACAACGGGGGCGCCAGCTATCTGTCCGGCGCGTCCAACGCCTCCACCACCGGCTGGTGCTACTTCAAGGTGGACTCCAGCGCGCCCAAGGCACCCGCCATCACGGTCGGGAGCCCCTACACGTCCTGCACGACCAACGACTGCACCGCTCACGGCGGTCCCGCGGTGAAGGGCACGTTCAAGTTCGGGCCCGCCACCGGCGACACCAACGTCGCCTACCAGTACAAGCTCTCCTCGACGGCCGCGTGGTCGAAGGACCAGACCGGTGCTTCCGTGTCGGTCGGCATCACGCCCACGAAGGCGGGCACGTACCGCCTGTACGTGCGGGCCAAGGACGGCATCGGCCGCTACGGCGCCCAGTCGGTCGTCGACTTCCTGGTCGCCGACGGTGAGAAGCCGGTCGGCCAGTGGCAGTTCGGCGAGACCGACGGGGCAGCGGTGGACTCCGCGACCTGGGACGGCGCGGACAACGCGACCCTCGGCGGTGGCGCGGTCCGCGACGACCGCGGCCGGCGCGGGCTGATCACGCGGGACGCCGCCGGCGTGCCGCTGGCGACGCCGGTGACGGACAAGGGGCTGGCCCTAGACGGCACCACCGGCTACGCGGCCACGTCCGGCACGGTGCTGGACACGGCCGGGTCGTACACGGTCGCCGCCTGGGTACGGGTGGACCCGGCCTCCACGAAGACCGTCACGGTCCTCAGCCAGTCCACGGCGACGAGCCCGTTCACCGCGAAGTACAGCCCGTTCATCATCTCCTACGGCACCAAGTGGAGCATGCGCGTGCTGGGCACGGACGGCTCCTTCCACGAGGCGGCCGCGCCCACCACCTCGCCCAAGGGCGTGTGGACCTATGTGGCCGGTGTCCATGACGCCGTCGCCAAGAAGGTCCACCTCTACGTGAACGGCAAGCTCCAGGCATCGGTCGACGCGGGGCCCGCCTGGCACGCGGACGGCGCGTTCCAGATCGGCCGCCTGCTGTACGCGGACACCTACGTGGACTACTTCAAGGGCAGCGTCGACGAACCCATGGCGTGGCAGCGGGCCCTGTCCTCCGAGGAGATCGAGGACGACGCCCGGGCGCTGACCTCGCAGGGGTACGCCGGTGTGGAGTTGGTCGCCGACTGGTCGGCCGACCGGGGATCCGGGACCACGATCGCGGACACCACCTCGGGCTACGGCCGGTCGCTGACCCTCGGCGGCGGTGCCTCGCTGAACGGCGAGTCGATCGTCCTGGACGGGGTGGACGACGCGGCCACCACGGCCGGTCCGGTGGTGGACGACACCGGGTCGTTCACGGTCACCGCGCTGGCGTCCCTGGACGCCCCCGCGCTCGCCGCCAAGAGCGTCGGCTACACCGGTCAGGTGGTGGGGCAGCGGACGGCCGACGGATCGGCCTGGGGCTTCTGGTACGAGCTGACGGACAAGCAGACCGTGCTGGACGAGGAGACCCTGGAGGAGAAGACCGTTCCGGTGGGCTTCTGGCGCTTCGGCCGGCTCAACGCCGACGGCACCTTCAGCGCCGTGGCCTCGGAGGAGGCCGCCACGGTGGACGGCACGGTCAGGATGACCGGCGTCTTCAACGCCCAGGACGGCACGATCGGCCTCTACCTGGGAGCCGTCCAGAACGGCGACGACCAGGTGTTCACGGCCCGGATCGGCTCGGGCGACTTCGCGGTCGGCAAGGACTTCGCCGCCGCCGCGTGGGGGCACTACCTGCCCGGACGCGTCGCGGACGTGCGCCTGTGGGCGGGCGCGATGGCCGGATCCGACCAGATCGAGGAAACCGTGGGCGACTGACGAGGCGGGGCAGGGCGGTTCGCTCGGCGGGCTGCCCTGCCCCGTCGTCTTCGCGCCTCTCTCCACACCACCGCACAGGACCGGGGGAAGACAACCATGATCTTTGGCAGGGGCACCTCAATCTGGCGAGGGAGTGCCGCCGGACGGCACCGAGCCGGCCGGCTGCTGGTGCAGTCGCTGGCCCTGGCGCTCGTCGCACCACTGGGCGCGGCACAGCTGGCCCAGGCCGCGGAGACCTCCGGCCTGGGGCGGCCCGACGTGCCCAAGTCCCGGGTCAGCAAGGTCGAGACGGTCGACGGCCCCGGCGCGAAGGAAGCCCGGCAACGGGTCGCCCGGGAGAACAAGGCCAACAAGGCCCAGGCCGAACGGGCCCGTACGGAGCGGCAGGCGGCCTGGCCCGGACAGGGCGCGGCGACACTCGCCCTCGCGGGCGGCAAGACCGGCAAGGCCGAACCGGGCGGAGTCCCGGTCACGGTGGCGCCCCCGGCCGGGGACAGGGCCGCGGCCGCCGGCACGGCGCGCGTCACCGTGCTGGACCAGAAGGCCGCCCGCGCGGCCGGCGTCACGGGGGTCCTGCTGACCGCCGCGGCGGACACCGCGGGCAAGGCCGAAGTGAGCGTGGACTACAGCGGTTTCTCCTCGGCCCTGGGCGGCGGCTGGTCCCAGCGGCTGCGCCTGGTGGAGCTTCCCGCGTGCGCCCTGACGACCCCGCGGAAGAGCGAGTGCCGCACCCAGCGTCCGCTCGCCTCCGACAACGACCCCGCGCGGCAGTCCGTCTCGGCGAAGGTGGGCATCGCCGAGGCCACGGACGGCACGACGACCCGGCTCACGAAGGCCGCGGGCGGCGCCGCCCCGGCCGCCACCGTGCTGGCCGTCACCGCAGCCGCGGCCGGGTCCGGACAGTCGCCCAAGGGCACCGGCGACTACTCGGCCACCCCGCTCTCGGAGTCCTCGTCCTGGGAGGCGGGCGCCAGTTCGGGGTCGTTCACCTGGTCCTACGACTTCACGCTGCCGCCCGCGGCGGCGGGCCCGCTGCCGCCCCTGTCCCTGTCGTACGACTCGGGCAGCGTCGACGGCCGCACCGCCACGTCCAACAACCAGGGCACGTCGGTCGGTGAGGGCTTCTCGCTCACCGAGTCCTACATCGAGCGCACCTACGGTTCCTGCGACGAGGACGGCCACGAGGACATCTCGGACCTCTGCTGGAAGTACGACAACGCGCGTCTCGTGCTGAACGGCAGGTCGACCCGGCTGGTCAAGGACGACGACGGCCAGTGGCGGCTGGAGGGCGACGACGCGTCGAAGGTGACCCGGTCCACCGGCGCCGACAACGGCGACGACAACGGCGAGTACTGGACCGTCGTCACCGGTGACGGCACGAAGTACGTGTTCGGCCTGAACAAACTGGACGGCGCGGACACCCAGCGCACCAACTCCGTGGCCACGGTGCCCGTGTTCGGCGACGACTCCGGCGAGCCGGGCTACTCGGCGGGTGACGCCTTCGCCGACCGCTCCCTCACCCAGGCCTGGCGGTGGAACCTCGACTACGTCGAGGACCTGCGGGACAACGCGGCCACCTACTGGTACACGAAGGAATCGAACTACTACAAGAAGAACAAGGCCGAGACGGCCGACGCCGCCTACACGCGCGGGAGTTACCTGAACCGGATCGAGTACGGGCTGCGCGAGGGCGCCCTGTTCACCGACAAGGCGGACGCCAAGGTCACCTTCGGCTACGCCGAGCGCTGCACCGCCTCGGACTGCTCCTCGCTGACCAAGGACACCGCCGACAACTGGCCGGACGTGCCGTTCGACGCGGTCTGCGCCAAGGACGACGACGACTGCAAGGCGGTCGGCCCCGCCTTCTTCTCCCGCAAGCGGCTCACCGGGATCGACACCTTCTCCTACGACGCCACCTCCACCGAGTACGACGCGGTGGACTCCTGGGACCTGGTCGAGCAGTACCTCGACGGCGGTGACATCGGTGACAGCTCCGACCAGGTGCTCACCCTGAAGTCGCTCAGGCGGACCGCTGAGGCGGGCACCGCCATCGCGATGGACCCGGTCTCCTTCACCTACCAGATGCGGCCGAACCGCGTCGACGGCACCGACGACATCCTGCCCCTGACCCGCCCGCGCATCTCCACCGTCGTCTCCGAGACCGGCGCCATCACCTCCGTGACGCTGTCGGCGGCGGAGTGCGTGCGCAGCCAGGTGCTGGGCGCCGCCCCGGACACCAACACCCGTTCCTGCTACCCGCAGTTCTGGCACATCAACGGCGGTGAGGACGCCTCGATCGACTGGTTCCAGAAGTACCGGGTGCTGGCGGTCGGCGTCTCCGACCCGACCGGCAACAACGAGGCCGTCGAGCACGCCTACTCCTACGGCGGTGCCGCCTGGCACTACGACGACGACCCGTTCGCCCCGAAGGCCGAGCGGACCTGGTCGCAGTGGCGCGGCTACGCCCAGGTGACCGCGTGGACCGGCGCGACGGGCGTGACACGCTCCCGGACGGTCTCCCTCTACCTCCAGGGCATGGACGGCGACGAGAAGAGCGACGGCACCGCCAAGTCCGTCTCCGTCGCCCCCCTGCCGTCCCCCGCCCTCGGGGCCGCCGCCCTCACCGACAGCGAGCAGTACGCGGGTCAGCTGCGCGAACAGGTCACGTACGACGGGTCCACGGCGGTCTCGGCGACGGTCAACGACCCCTGGTCGCAGGAGACCGCCCGGCAGAGCGTGCCCGGAGCAGGCGACCACGTCGCCCGCTACGTCCGCCCGCAGAAGGCACACAGCTACACCTACCTCACCGCCTCGCAGACCTGGCGCGAGCGCCTGACGAACACCTCCTACGACAGCTACGGCATGCCCGTCACGGTCGACGACTCCGGGCAGGTCGGCAAGGCCTCGGACGAGACCTGCACCCGCACCTGGTACGCCCGCAACACCGACCTCGGCCTCACCGGCCTGACCTCCCGCACCCGCACCGTCGCCCGCGGCTGCGCGACCGCGGACGCCTCGCTCGCCCTGCCCGCGACGATGAAGCCGGCCGCGCCCGAGCGGGGCAGCGTCCTCGCCGACGTCGGCACCGTCTACGACACCGCCAACGCCACCACCTGGTCCGCGACACAGAAGCCCACGAAGGGCCTGGCGACCTGGACCGGCCGCCCCACCGGCTACGCCGCCACCGCCGACGCGGCCGGCGACCGGCTCCCGTCCGGCTGGCAGACGGCGACCACCACGACGTACGACACCCTGGGACGCACCCTCAAGGTCACCGACGCGGTGGGGAACCCCACCAGCACCGCCTACACCCCCGTCGACGCCGGGCCGCTGACCAAGACGATCAGCACGAACGCCAAGACGTACACCACGGTCACCTTCCTGGACCCGCGTCGCGCGGTGCCGCTGCGCACCTACGACGTGAATCTCAAGAAGACCGAGATGGCCTACGACGCCCTCGGCAGGCTCACCGACGTGTGGCTGCCGAACCGGACGAGCGGCAGCCAGAGCCCCAACCAGAAGTACGCCTACCACTCGGACAACACCAAGCCGTCCTGGGTGTCGACCTCGACGCTGAAGAAGGACGGCGAGACCTACAAGACCACCTACACGATCTACGACGCTCTCCTGCGCCCCCTCCAGACCCAGTCGCCCACCCCCGAGGGCGGCCGGCTGCTGACCGACACCCGCTACGACACGCGAGGCCTGGCCTACGAGGCGTACGCCGACATCTTCGACACCACCAGCACGCCCAACGGCACGTACACGCGGGCCGAGTACGGCGAGGCGCCCCAGCAGACGGGGACGGTGTTCGACGGGGCGGGCCGCGCGACGACCAGCACCCTGTACACCTACGGCGTCAAGAAGTGGTCCACCAGCACCAGCTACACCGGCGACTCGGTCGCGACCACGGCCCTGGAGGGCGGTTCGGCGCAGCGCACGATCACCGACGTCCGCGGCCAGACGACGGAGACCCGCGAGTACGCGAGCACCAGCCCGGCCGACGCCGCCTACGGCGGCAGCGCCGGCGCCTCGTACACGTCCATGAAGACGGACTTCGCCCCGGACGGCAAGAAGCTGACGATCACCGGCCCCGACGGCGCCAAGTGGTCGTACGTGTACGACCTGTTCGGCCGTGAGGGCATCAGCACCGACCCGGACAAGGGCGTGACGCTCACCGAGTTCGACGCCCTCGACCGGCCGGTCAGGACCACCGACGCGCGCGGCACGGCCGTCCTGACCGCCTACGACGTCCTTGGCCGGACCACCGGTACCTGGAAGACCTCCAAGACGGACGCCAACCAGCTCACCGGCTTCGCCTACGACAGCGTCCTCAAGGGCCGGCTCACCTCCTCCACCCGCTACGTCGACGGCAAGGCGGGCGCGGCCTACACACAGGCCGTCACCGCCTACGACAGCCTCGACCGCCCCACCGGGACCGAGCTCCAGCTGCCGGCCACCGACCCGTTCGTCAAGGCCGGGGCACCCGCCACACTCGCGTACGAGACCGGTTTCAACACCGACGGCAGCAAGAAGTTCAGCCGCGAGCCCGCCGTGGGCGGCCTGTCGTCCGAGATCGTCGACTACGGGTACGACGACGTGGGCGACGTGACCTCCGTCGGCGGCGCGACCGGCTATCTCCTGGCCGTGGACTACTCGGCGCAGGCCCAGCCCCAGCAGCTGACCCTGGGCACCGGCGGCACCGGCGCCAAGAGCTTCTACGTGAACAACACCTACGAGGAGGGCACCGGCCGGCTGACCCGCAGCAACGTCACGGACCAGACGCACGGCTACATGCTCCGCGACCTCGAGTACACCTACGACCAGACCGGCAACGTCACCGCGATCGGCGACCCGACCCTCCTGGGCGGCAACGGTTCCGCGGAGACCCAGTGCTTCGCCTACGACGGCCACCAGCGCCTGACCGAGGCCTGGACGCCCGCCTCGCAGAAGTGCGCCGACACGAAGAGCGCGTCGAGCCTGTCGGGCCCGGCCCCGTACTGGTCGACCTACTCCTACAACGACGCCGGCCAGCGGACCGGCGAGACGGTCCACAAGAGCACCGGCGACACGAAGACGACGTACTGCTACACCGCCACCACGCAGAAACACGTCCTGACCGGCACCACGACCAAGACCGACTGCGCCGCCCCGGAGCGTGTCTACGACTACGACAAGTCCGGCAACACCTGGCACCGCCCCGGCACGAGCGGAACCCAGACCCTGGAGTGGTCACCCGACGGCAAGCTGAGCCGGCTCACCGAAGGGGGAGTGGCGACCGACTACCTCTACACGACGGACGGCACCCTGCTGATCCGCAGCACCCAGAACGGCGAGCGCGTCCTGTACACCGGCGCCACCGAACTCCACCTCCGCGCCAACGGCACCACCTGGGCGCAGCGTTACTACGGTGCCGAGGACCTGACGGTCGCCCTCCGCTCCAACCAGTCGGGCGCCGACAAGCTCACCTACCTCACGGCCGACCAGCACCGGACCTCGACCCTGGCGCTCAACCCGGACGCCGGTCAGACCTTCACCAAGCGCTACACCACCCCGTTCGGCGCCGACCGCGGTACGACGCTGAACGGGCCCTGGCCGGACGACAAGGGTTTCCTGGGCAAGACACGGGACGCCACCTCGGGCCTGACGCACATCGGGGCCCGTGAGTACGACGCGTCCATCGGCCAGTTCATCAGCGTCGACCCGCTCCTGGAGGCCGACAAGCTCCAGACCCTCAACGGCTACTCGTACGCGGTACAGAACCCGCTCACCCACAGCGACCCCACCGGCCTGGGCCTCGCCTGCGGCGGCCACGGCGACGACGCCGCCTGCCCGACCCGCCCGGACGGCACCCCCGGCAACGGCCGCCCCAACGAAGCCGTCGACTATTCGAAGCCGCAGACGCCCCACCCGTGCAACAGCAACTGCGGCACGGCCGGCGGCGACACCTGGTCGCGACAGGACGAGCTGGGCCGACGGGCCGCGGCGGCCTACCGCGAGCAGCTGGTCCTCAACCCGGAGGTCATCCTCAACCCGAACGCCACCCAGCTCACGGCCATGTGGTTCATGGGCGTCACTCCGTCCGCCTACTACTTCGACGAGAACGACAAGATGACCCAGGCCGTCCAGGACCACATCTGGATGCAGGTCGTGCGCACGTTCCTGTCGCACCGCAAGAACACGAAGATCGGGCAGACCATCAAGGGCCTCGACTACAAGACCAAGTACGGCGCGGCCATGAACGATCTCCCCCTCAAGGGAATGATGGTGGGCGAGGTGTCCGACGCCCTGATGCAGCTCGCCGGTGACAACGACCCGGAGACGGCGGCCGGTGCCACCCGCGCCGTACTCGGCTCCTTCAACATGAAGGCGACCGTCACCGGCTACAACAGACTGAACCAGCGCGGGACGGTGCAGTTCGAGATCACCCAGAAGATGACCGTCGAGTCACTGACCCGGGGCGTGTCGAAGGAGGGGTACGAGAACGGAGCGAAGGACCCGATGGCGTCAGGCATCTCCAACGCCGCCCGCTCGGTCTTCCCCGGCGGCCAGAAGCCGTTGTCGATGACGTTCCGGTGGACCGAGACGGTGCCGATGCCGAAGCCCGGCCGTTAGGAACCGTCCGTCCCCGTGACAGCCGTCCGATCCGATCACTCCTCGGTCCGCGCGAGCCGCTCCTGTAGCCGCGCGTGCCGGAACTGGTAGACGGGGCCCGTCGCCCGCAGCAGGTTGCGGCGGCGGGCGTCCTCCAGGAAGCGCATCAGCCGTACGGGGGTGCCCTCCTCGAAGTGGAGCTGTACGGCGGTGAGGGCGGTCGCGACGGCGAGGTTGCCGACGAGGACCGAGGTGGCGCCGGTCCACAGGGCGGCCGTCAGCGCGAACATCGCGCCGAGGAGCGGGTACTGCGTCCAGGCGATGATCGGGCCGATGTACAGCGCGAGGGCGAACCCGGTCAGCAGCCCCAGGAAGAGCCGCAGCCCTATGTGGTGCCGCCACACGTCCATCGGGCCCACCGACCGGGTGTCCACCACCTGGGGCCGGGCGAACCCCTCCCGCACCTTGTCGTAGCGCCGCCCCGAGCCGGCGGACAGGAGCGGGGTACCGGAGAGGATCTTGTGGCCTCGGCCGGTCACCAGCAGCTCGGAGAAGCCGATGGGCAGCGTCACCAGATACAGCAGCCAGACCGGCGGGCCGGGGTCGAAGACCAGCGGCAGCGCGAGACAGAGCCCGGTCCCCACGAAAAGCCACTGCCCGATGCCGGACCGGATCGTGTCCGGGGTGAAGATGTCGCGCCGGCCGGCACTCGACAGCGGCTGCGGCTCGCTGAACTCCGTGATCCGCACGGCGACGCCGAAGCCGCCCCCGATCGAAGCCAGGACGCCGAGCAGGGCCACCGCCGGAGTCGGGTGGAGACTCCAGGCCATGACCGTGCCGGGCGGCCCGCACACGAGCGTGGACACGATCCACACCGCGATCAGCCGCGGCCGGTGACCCGTCCAGCCGGGAAGGTGCCACCAGCGCAGGTCGTGGCCGCCCTCCTGGGTGAGCCGGGTGGCGAGGTACCGGAGCGTGCGTTCGGCCGTCCGGGCGGAGCAGCGCGGGCGGGGGTGCCCCGGGCGCCGGGTGTAGGCGGCGACGACCGCGTGATCGAGGAGATGGTTCTCGACGGCGGCGCGGGTGGGGAAGCGGGCGGTGTCGAGCAGTTCGTCGACGGGACCGTCGTCGCCGTACACGTCGCGGAGCAGGGCGATGGCCAGAGGCCCGGCGAGCGCGGCGGCGAGCGGCCCGGCTGCGAGCGGCCCGGTCTCCGTGAGGAGCCGCCCGGTGAGCTCCCGCCAGGCGGCGGACGGCGTGGCGGGCAACCGGTTCAGCAGATATCCGGCGGCGTCGGCGGGCCTGACCGGCTGGATCTCCACCGCGAGCGCGCCGCCCAGCCGGGCCTTCTTCGCGGTGAGCACGGCCTCCCTGGACCGCGACACCAGCACGAGCCGGAACGGTGCCGTCTCCAGCGCGCCGACCATGGCCCCGCGCAGCTTGCCGGTGACCTCGTCGAGGCCGTCGAGGAAGAGGGAGACCCGCCCCTGTTCGAGCAACTGCCGCGCCCGGACCCGCCCTTCCCTCCCGTGGAAGAGCGTGTACTCACGGGTCAGCCGGTCGGCGGCCCAGTCGACGGCGGTGTCCTCGGCGGGTTCCCATCCGTCGAGGGAGAGCAGTACGGGGACGGGCACCCGAGCCCGGTCCGCCGGTGTGGCCCGCGCGGCCCGATGGGCGAGCGCGTCGAGGAGCAGCAGCACGGCGGCGGCGGTCTTCCCGGCGGCCGGCGGCCCGACGAGCAGCAGCCGCCCGGAGGCCAGCCCGCCGTAGACGCCGTGCAGTTCGGCCGCCCCGCCGCCGTCGCGGAGCCGCGCCCGGGTGGCCGGGGCGATCCCCGGCAGCGGCCCGAACCGCGCCCGGCCCGCCCCCTCCGCGGTGGCCGCGACGACCCTGCCCGCCACCTGGCGCTCACTCACCCGCCACCGCACGGGCAGCGGCGCGGGCTCCAGCAGCCGCCGCAGCCCGGCCTCCTCCTGCCACTGGGCACCGACGACCCGGGCGAGTTCGTCGGCGACGCTGTCGAGGGGGTCCTCGGCGGCCGGAGCCGCGTGGTGATGGACGTGCTGGACGTTGAGGACGTTGTGATCCCCGGCCTGGAAGGCGGTCGGCCCGTGGAAGGTGTTCCCGGAGACCTCGCCGGAGCCGGGAGTGCTCTCAGCCCCGGAGTCGGTCATCCGCCGGACCCGAAGTGGTTCTCCTGCCGGTTGTGATCGCCGGTCTGCACGGCGGTGGGCCCGTGGAAGGTGTTGCCGCTGACGACACCACGGGCCGGCCCGCCCTCGGTACCGAACTCCTTGCTGAGCTGCACGAGTCGCTCGACGAGCCGGGCTCGTTCGTCGTCCGCGAGGGTGTCGAGCAGCGAGGCGAACTCCCCCTGCCACAACACCGCGTGCACCGCCCGCACCCGTTCGCGCTCACCCTCGTCGACGGCGTTCAGCACGGCTGCGGTCCGGTCGAGCCGCTCGATCGCCTCCTGTTCGGCGTCGGAGTCCCCCCGCCCGACCAGCCGGGCACACCGCACCCGGAACCAGGCCCAGCCGTCCGTCCCGGCCGCCTGCACGACGGCCATCCCCCCACCGGCCGCGGCCGCGGTCAACGCTTCGCTCAGCACGTCGGATCCCCTCCCCGTGTTCGCCCCGGCCAGCTGCTGCGCGGACGGGACAAAGCGCATGCTACCGACGGGAGTTGGGGGCGGCCCGGCGTTCCGATCACCGGAGGGGAGAATCGCTGGATGACAGCGAACCCGAGGGCGCGGTCCATGCGGCGAACACCGCTCCTCTGGCTGGTGCTCTCGGCACTGTCGTGCGTGGGGTCGTTCCTCACGTGGATATGGGGCGCCTGGTCCGGCGGCCTGGACGTGGCGGAGACCTGCACGCTCCTGAAGGGCCAGAAGTACGACGACGCCTACCGCGCGGAGCACTGGCGCGAGCCGTCACGGATCTTCCCGCTGCACAACAGGTGCAACGCGTCGTACGACCTCGTTCCGCCCTGGGTCAACCCGACGCTGGTCGTGCTGGCGCTCCTCACCGCGGGCTCCCTGATCATCGGCGTGGCCCTGCTGATCTCAGCCGCCCGGCGGGCAGTCACCCGATACCGGGCCCGATACCGGGCCCGATACCGGGCCCGATACCGGGCCCGATACCGGGCCCGATACCGCGCCCGAAACCGTGTCCGTCTCGACGACCGCCCGGGCGACCGCCCGACGCCGCCGGGCTGATCCGTCCGCGGGGCCGCGACCGGGCCCGGCCACCAGCCCCCGCAGCCGACGCTCGGCCGGCCGCTCGACGCAGTGATACGCCAGGGCGGCGAGGGCCTGGCTGACGACCAGCACCCCCGCCCAGAACAGGAGCGTCCCGCCACCGGGCGCGGGCCTGCCCCACGCGAACACGGCCACCCGGATCACGATCTCGTGGAGGAGATACCAGGCGAACGACCAGTGCCCCAGCCTGACCGTCCAGCCCCCGCCCAGCCCGGTCCGCCGCCCGTCCAGGTCGGCCCGGGCGGCGGCGCAGATCAGGGCCGCGAAGAGCGGCGCGGAGAGCAACTGGGAGGCGGAGTAGGGGCTGTACCAGACGGCATCCGGCACCGCGCCCGACCACGGGATCAGCACCAGATGCCAGCCGACGACGAGCCCGACGGCCACCGGCAGCGACACGGGCGGCCGCCACCCGCGCTTCAGCGCCAGTCCGGCCACCACCCCCAGCACGAACTGAAGGGACCGGGTCAGCGGCAGATAGTCGAGCGCCCAGGTACGCGTGGTGGCCGACAGCCCGGACAGTCCGACCCACAGCAGCGGCGCGACGAGGACGACCCCGCCCGCGGTCCACGCCCACACCCTGGCCCGCCGCGTGCCCAGCACGGCCAGCAGCACGGGAAGGGCGAGATAGAACCAGGCCTCGTCACTGAGCGACCAGGCGGCGGGATTGCCGCCGGTGAAGATCACGGGCTGCGGGAACCACGCGTGGACGAGCAGCAGGGTCGCCACCACCGCCCCGACCGACACCCCCCGGTCCATGACCGCCCACCACACCCCGACGGACGCCCCCACACTGACGGCGAGCAAGGGCCAGACCCGAGCGAACCGCCGCCACAGAAAAACCCGGACGGCGACCCCCGCCCCCGCGTACGTCCAGGCGAGCACCACCCCCGACAACACGAAGAAGAACGTGACCCCACTACGCCCGTACCGGACGACATCACCGACCCCCGGCACGCTCCCCACCTGCCGCGACAGGTGATACATCACCACCAGCAACGCGGCCCAGAACCGAAGCCCGGTGAGAGAGGGCAGCCGATCGCGGGTGGCCGCGGGGGTGGGGGACAAGGGGGATCCTTCATCGTCGAAAACCGCGAGGCTAACATCGCGGTACGACGGCATCGCACCGGTACGGCCGACCGGCACCTTGGTGCGGCCGTCCTTCTGATCGGTGCCGCGGGATTCCATGGGGGTGGACATGCGTCGCTGGGAGAAGGCGTTGCTGGCGGTCGACCGGGTCCTGGGAACGGGCGCGCCGCCTTCCCGCCTGGAACTGGCGGCGGCTCGCCATCCCGTGCGCGTCGGCGCGACGAGCGGAACTGTGATGGCGGTGTCGATCGCTGCGGTCCTGTCCGGCTTCGACGATCCCGTTGTTCTGCTACAGGCTGCCTCGACAGGGGCAGGGCTGGGGCTGCTCGTCTGGGCCGCGTGCCGCAATGCTCGATGGCTGCATGCCTATTACACGCGGACCGGTGGATACGAGGAGGTGCGGCAGAAGGCACTTCGGGCGAAGCCGCTCTCGCGGCGAGCGGTCACTCTGCGGGTGCTCGGAGCGTGGGCCGTTCTGTCGGGGATGTTCTGGCTGATCGCTCCTCATCAAGACCTTCCCAGGGGATGGCTGTGGTCCCCCGGTTTCGGGGTCGTGGCCCTCGCGCTGTCCTGCGTGGCTGCCTGGCTGAAGCGGAAGGGTTCTCGAACGAACGAGCCGTGACAACACTCGCTCGATTCCGCCTCGTCGGGGTCGGGAGTGGTCGGCCGTAGGGGTTTGTCACCCGTGTCGGGATCGCCGAGGCCCCCGCCCCCATCGCCGTCCGCGACTCCAAGACCCCGGCGGGCCCGATACTCGCCATCGAGCCCGCCGCGTTCTCCGCCTTCCTCGCCTGGACCGGTGGTGGCGCTACAGGCGCTGGATGATCGTGCCCGTCGCCAGGGCGCCGCCCGCGCACATGGTGATCAGGGCGAACTCCTTGTCCGTGCGTTCCAGTTCGTGCAGGGCCGTCGTGATGAGGCGGGCGCCCGTCGCGCCGACGGGGTGGCCGAGGGCTATCGCTCCGCCGTTGACGTTGACCTTGGACAGGTCCGCGTCGAAGATCTGCGCCCAGCTCAACACCACCGACGCGAAAGCCTCGTTGATCTCGACCAGGTCGATGTCCTTCAGGGACATGCCCGCCTTGCCGAGAACGGCGCGGGTCGCGTCGATCGGGCCGTCCAGGTGGAAGTGCGGGTTGGCGCCCACCAGGGCCTGGGCGACGATCCTCGCCCTCGGCTTCAGTTTCAGGGCGCGGGCCATCCGCTTCGACGCCCACATGATCGCCGCCGCGCCGTCCGATATCTGCGACGAGTTGCCGGCCGTGTGGATCGCCGTCGGCATGACCGGCTTCAGGCGGGACAGGGCGTCGAGCGAGGTGTCGCGCAGGCCCTCGTCGCGGTCGACCAGGCGCCACATGCCCTGGCCCGCCGCCTGCTCGTCCTCCGTCGTCGGGACCTGGACGGCGAACGTCTCGCGTTTGAAGCGTTCCTCCGACCAGGCCGTCGCCGCCCGGTTCTGGGAGAGGAGACCCAGGGCGTCCACGTCCGACCGGCTCAAGCCCCGGTTGCGCGCGATGCGTTCGGCCGCCTCGAACTGGTTGGGGAGGTCGACGTTCCACTCGTCCGGGAAGGGTTTGCCGGGGCCGTGCTTCGAGCCGGAGCCGAGGGGCACGCGGGACATCGCCTCGACTCCGCAGCTGATGCCCACGTCGATGACGCCCGCCGCGATCATGTTCGCGGTCATGTGGCTCGCCTGCTGCGAGGAGCCGCACTGGCAGTCGACCGTCGTCGCGGCCGTCTCGTACGGCAGGCCCACGGTCAGCCAGGCCGTGCGGGCGGGGTTCATGGACTGTTCACCGGCGTGGGTCACCGTGCCGCCGACGATCTGCTCGACCGCGTCGGCGGGGATGGCGGTGCGGCCGAGTAGTTCGCGGTAGGTCTCGCCCAGGAGGTAGGCGGGGTGCAGGTTGGCGAGCGCGCCGCCGCGCTTGCCGATGGGGGTGCGGACTGCTTCCACGATCACGGGTTCGGCGGCCATGGGTGCGGATCCCTTCGGAACTAGTACGTGTTCTAGTTCTCTGCTGTGTGCAGTCTGCTGACGTGATGTGCGTCACCGCAAGGGTCTTGCAGGCTCGAGGGTCCTGAACTACCTTCACGACAATCTGTTTCTGATGAACCGTCAGATACCGTCAGATCGCATCGTCCGATGGCTGGAGCCGCCGATGCCCTGTCCAGAGCTTCCCGACGGATTCGACTTCACCGATCCCGACCTGCTTCAGCACCATGTGCCGCTACCGGAGTTCGCGGAGTTGCGGCTCGCCGAACCGGTCCGCTGGATCCCTCAGTCGGGCAATGTGGCCGGCTTCCAGGACGACGGCTACTGGGCGGTGACCCGGCACGCGGACGTCCGGTACGTCTCCACCCACCCCGAGATCTTCTCCTCCTACCTCAACACCGCGATCATCCGGTTCAACGAGCACATCGAACGGGATTCCATCGACGCCCAGCGGCTCATCCTGCTGAACATGGATCCGCCCGAGCACACGCGCGTGCGGCAGATCGTGCAGCGCGGGTTCACGCCCCGGGCCATCCGGGCGCTGGAGGAGCGGCTGCGCGACCGCGCCACGGCGATCGTCGACCGCGCCCGCGCGCAGGACGGTTCCTTCGACTTCGTCACGTCCATCGCCTCGGAGCTGCCCCTCCAGGCCATCGCCGAGCTGATCGGCGTACCCCAGGACGACCGCTCGAAGATCTTCGACTGGTCCAACAAGATGATCGGGTACGACGATCCCGAGTTCGCGATCACGGCCGAGGTCGGGCAGCAGTCCGCCGCCGAGATCCTCGCGTACTCCATGAACATGGCCGCGGAGCGGAAGCAGTGCCCCGCTCACGACATCGTCTCGACGCTCGTGGCCGCCGAGAACGAGGGCAACCTCAACTCCGACGAGTTCGGCTTCTTCGTGCTGATGCTGGCCGTCGCCGGGAACGAGACGACCCGGAACGCCACCACCCACGGGATGCACGCCTTCCTCACCCATCCCGAGCAGTGGGAGTCGTACAAGCGCGAGCGGCCGGACACCGCCGCCGAGGAGATCGTGCGGTGGGCCACACCCGTCATCGCCTTCCAGCGGACCGCGACCCAGGACACCGAGCTGGGCGGGAAGCAGATCAGGAAGGGGGACCGGGTCGGTCTCTTCTACGCCTCCGCCAACCGCGACCCCGAGGTGTTCGAGCGGCCCGACGAGTTCGACGTCACCCGGGACCCGAACCCGCACCTCGGCTTCGGCGGCGGCGGGCCCCACTTCTGTCTCGGCAAGTCGCTCGCCGTGCTCGAGATCAACCTCATCTTCAACGCCATCGCCGACGCCCTGCCCGACCTGAGGCTCGTGGGCGATCCCCGGCGGCTGCGGTCCGCCTGGATCAACGGCGTGAAGGAGCTTCGGGTCAGCGCCGGGTGAGGGACCCGGCCGGGGGTGCCGGTCCCCGGCGGTCCTGGTCAGGCCAGCGCTCCGTCGGGTCGCCGGTGCCGTCGGCCCGTCCACGGCCGCAGCTTCTCGGGGTTGCGGACGGCCCAGTTGTGCGTGATCCGGTCGTCCGCGATGTCGAAGGAGTACACGGTCACGACGACGCCGTCCTGCCGCGCGACCAGGCCGGGCCGGCCGTTGACGGTGCGCTCCACGATCGTCAGGTCGGCGAGTCTGTCGACCAGTTCGACCAGGCCGCGCGCGAGCTGTCCGGCGTCCTCGAACCGGCGGCGCACGGTGGTGGCGAGGCCGCCGCCGTCGCCGGTCGCCGTGACGTCCGGGTCGAGGAGGCCGATCAGGGCGTCGATGTCCTTCGCCTCCCAGGCCCGCCTGAAGTTCCTCACGACGGCGGCCTGCCGCGCGGTCGGGGGCGCGGGCGTGCGTGCGGCGCGGAGGCGTCGGCGGGCCGACGAGGCCAGCTGACGGCAGGCCGCCGGCGTACGGCCGACGATGTCGGCGACTTCGGCGAAGGGATAGCGGAAGACGTCGTGGAGGACGAACGCGACGCGTTCGGCGGGGGTCGTCGACTCGAGGACGACGAGGAAGGCCATGGTGATCGACTCGTCGAGGGTGACGCGGTCGGCCGGGTCGACGGCGCCGCCGCCCGTCCGGCCCCCCGACCACTCGCCGGATCCCGGCAGCGGCTCGGGGATCCAGTCGCCGATGTAGTTCTCCCGCCGGGCCCGTGCCGAGTTGAGCAGGTTGAGGCAGATGCGGCCGGCGACCCTGGTCAGCCAGGCGCCGGGAGAGTCGATGGCGCGCCGCTGCTCCGGGGACAGGGTGTACCAGCGGGCGTAGGTCTCCTGCACGGCGTCCTCGGCCTCGGCGAGGGAGCCGAGGAGCCGGTAGGCCACGTTGATCAGTTGACGCCGCTCGCTCATGAGCGTGCTCAGACCCGGGTCGGGGTGGCCGTCCCGCGGGATGGATGGGGTCGTCATGGTGTCGCCGGCTCCCTCGGTCGCGTCATCGCTCATCACTTCGACGAGACGGCGCCCGCGAACGTGACGTCGGCGTCCCGCCTCACATTCCGAGCACCTGCGTTGTCGGAGCGGTGAGACATCCATCAGGACGAAGGAAGGACGAACTCGCCATGTCCACGTCTGCCACGAGCGACACGACGACGAGCGACACGACAGCCGAGGTGACGGTCGAGGCGGCGCCCGGCGGGAGGACCGAGGTGACGGTCGAGGCGGCGCCCGGCACGGCGCCCGGTTCGCCGACGGCCGGCACGTCGGCGGAGCAGGGTGACGCCGTCCGGTCGCGTCTGCCCGACCTCACTCACCTCTTCCCCGAGCTGTCCAAGCTCTCCGGAGCCGTCCGGGGCGCCGTCTGGAACGGGCCGGTCGCGAAGACCACCATCAACCTGATGCTGTTCCGCGCCGCACAGATCGTCGGCAGCACGTACCACGCCGTCGCGTTGACCGACAGCCTGCGCAAGGCGGGGGAGAGCGAGAAGCGCATCACCGCCGTGGCGACCTGGCAGGGTGCCCCCTATTTCACCGACGCCGAACGGATCGCGCTGGAGCTGGTGGAGGCCGTCCTCACCCCCAATCCCTACGGGGAACGCGTCTCCGACGAGCTGTTCGCCAGGGCGGCGGAGCTCTACGACGACGAGGAGCTCTGGATGCTCACCATGGCGATCGGTCACTTCTCGCTGTTCGTCCCGGTCGCTCTCATCGCCAAGCCGATCCCGGGCCGGCCCATCGGGAAGAACTACAGCGAGGGACACCGCGCGGACCGGTGACACGACGAGGGCGCGGATCGGTGACCCCGCGAGGGCGGGGGGCCGGTGGCCCCGCGAGGGCGAGGGGCCTCGGTCATTCCCTGCCGGAGGCCGTCAGCGCCAGGACCGCCGAGGTCGTGGCGGCCACCAGCAGCGGGATCGCCAGGTCGTTGTGGAGCACCAGGGCCGCGCCCAGTACGGCGCCCGCGAACATCGCGGCCACGGATGCCGTACGGCGGGACGAGTGCCCGCCCGTGCCGCCGCCCGCCCGGGAGTCGGAGGCCAGGCCGGTCAGGGTCATCGTCACGACGGTGGTCGTGCCGAGGTCGCGCACCGCGAGTCTGCGGACGGTCGCGTTGCGCAGTCCCATCGCGAAGGCGGTCAGGGCGATGATCGTGTAGACCGTGGCCGGGGCGTCGTCCGAGGTGACGGACGCCACGGCCGCGGCGACGGCCAGCAGGGGCGCCTCCACGCCCAGCATCACCCGGGCGGATCTGCGGCGTGAGCTCCCCTCCGTCCGTCGCGCCATCCGCCCGCCGGTCGCCGCGCCCGCGAGGAAGCAGGCGAGTGAGGTCGCCGTGTGCGGCACCGAGAAGCCCGGGGCGCCGGCGGCGGCGAAGCCGAGGACGACGACGTTGCCGGTCATGTTGGCGGTGAAGACATGCCCCAGGCCGAGAAAGGTGACCGCGTCGATCAGGCCGCTCATGGCGGTCAGGGCGAGGAGGACGGGGACCAGCCGGACGCCGCCGCGGGCGTCCGGGTCCGCGGAAGAAGCCGAAGAAGCCGAAGGCGGCGAAGGCTCTGAGGGCTCGGTCGGGGGCTCGGTGCCGGTCATCCGCTCAGTTGAGCACGGCAAGGTGAGGAAACGCCGAAGGCGGCGGCCCCGGGGATCGGGGGCCGCCGCCTTCGACGGGTGCGGGGGCGCTGGTCAGCGCGGTGGCGTGGCTCAGTACCAGCCGTTGGCCTGCCAGAAGTTCCAGGCGGCGACCGGGCTGCCGTAACGCGAGTTCATGTAGTCCAGACCCCACTTGATCTGGGTCTTGGCGTTGCTCTTCCAGTCGGAACCGGCCGAGGCCATCTTGGAGGCCGGCAGGGCCTGGACGAGGCCGTAGGCGCCGGAGGAGGCGTTGGTGGCGGTGACGTTCCAGCCGCTCTCGTGCTTCACGATGTTCGAGAAGGCCTTGTACTGAGCCGCGTTCGGGATCATCTTGTGCGCGATCGCCTGGGCCTGGGCGGCGGAGGAGGGCGTCGCGGCGTGGGCGGGGGCGGCGGACAGCGCCATCCCCGCGGTGGCGGCGGCCACGGCGATGCCGGTGAGGGCCTTCTTGGGGGAAGCGATGCGACGGATGACGGAGACGGACACAGAGAACCTTTTCCTTCGGGGACGATGGCGGTCGCTTGCATGCCGGAGTCACGCGGTGCGTGGCCGCACCGTGTGGTTGCGGTGGGTGGCTGCATGCCGTGGTGCCTGAGTCCGTGGACCCGGTGGCACCCTGCGACGTCATCCAGAGAAACAGGATCGGGCGCCGTCCGCAAAGACCCCTTTTGCTAGTTGTGGTCGTATTCGGGGGGTCGGTGCTCCGTGTGAGCTGGCTCTCAATGCCCAGGTCAGACCCCGTTATGGCATGGGCATGGCGTCCGGTTTGTCCGACTACGTCGGATAGTAGGTGATGTGGGTCATGTGGGGTGCTTCACCGGTCAACGGCCCTCTGGGCCCTTCCGAGGGGCCTCGAATGTGACCGCGGTCTCGAAGGCCGCGCGGCGGGTCGCTCTGCGTAGCGCCCTGAGCACCGCCGGACCGAGGGTGAGGGTCAGCAGGACCGTGACCACCGCCCGCCCCAGGTCCCAGCCCAGCGAGGTCGCCACGCAGTACGCGGCGAAGCGGGCCAGGTTCCCCCGGACCGTCCCGTCCGGGTCGAAGGCGACACCGGAGGCCAGCGCCCCCATGAAGGGCCACCCGGCCATGTTCATCGCCGTCCCGTACGCGAAGGCGGCCACGAAGCCGTAGGCCGCGAGCAGGGCCCATTCGGCACGGCCACGCAGCCGCTCGGAGCCCGGCAGCAGGCCCGCGCCCATCGTGAACCAGCCCATCGCCAGCATCTGGAACGGCATCCACGGGCCCACCCCGCCCGTCAGCAGCGCGGACGCGAACATCGTGACCGAGCCGAGGACGAAGCCGAAGCCCGGGCCGAGGACCCGGCCGCTCAGCACCATGAGGAAGAACATCGGCTCGATGCCCGCCGTCCCCGCGCCGATCGGACGCAGCGCCGCGCCCGTCGCGGCCAGCACACCCAGCATCGCCACGGCCTTCGCGCCGAGCCCCGACTCCGAGATCGTCGCCGCCACGACCGCGACCAGCAGCACCAGCAGGCCCGCGAACAGCCAGGGTGCGTCCTGGGCATGGGCGTTCAGCGCCGAAGCGGGCGGGGCCAGGAAGGGCCAGCCGAACGCGATCACGCCCACCGCGCCGACCAGTGCCAACGCGGCGAGCGAACGGGGGCCGAGATGTACGGGACGCCGCCTCGCGGGCATCGTCATCGCAGGGCCTCCCGCCGCAGCGCCTCGCGCACCTGCGCGACCGTGAGCCATTTCTGCGGGGCCAGGATCTTCGTGACCTGGGGGGCGAAGGAGGGGGAGGAGACCACCACCTCCGCGGTGGGGCCGTCGGCGATCACCTCTCCCTCCGCGAGCAGCACCACGCGGTGGGCCAGTTCCGCGGCCAGCTCCACATCGTGGGTGGCCAGGACGATGGCGTGCCCCGCGGCGGCGAGCCCGCGCAGGACGGCGACCAGGCGCGCCTTCGCGGCGTAGTCCAGACCGCGGGTCGGCTCGTCCAGGAGGAGAAGGGGCGGGCGGGCGGTGAGGACGACCGCCAGCGCGAGGGTGAGGCGCTGGCCCTCGGAGAGGTCGCGGGGGTGGGTGTCGTCCGTGATGCCGGGGAGGAGGTCCGAGACCAGGGCCCGGCAGGTGCCGGGGGCGGCGCCCGCGTCCCGGTCGGCGGCCGCGCACTCGGCGGCGACCGTGTCGGCGTACAGCAGGTCGCGCGGCTCCTGCGGGACGAGACCGGCGCGGCGTACGAGTTCCCGGGGCGGGGTGCGGTGCGGCACCAGACCCCCCACGCGGACCGTTCCCGCCGACGGCTCGACGAGGCCCACGAACGTGTTGAGCAGCGTCGACTTCCCGGCGCCGTTGCGCCCCATGAGGGCGACGGTCTCGCCGGCCCGGACGGTGAGGTCCACCTCGCGCAGCGCCTGGACCCGGGCCCGGCGCACGGAGAGGGCCCGAGCCTCGACGGCGGCGACGGGCGTGGTGGGGGCGGCGGTCGCGACGGGCGCGACGGCCGTGGTGAGAGCGGACGGGGCGGACGGGGCGGACGGGCGCGGACGCCTGCGGAAGGGGGAGAAGCGCGGGCGGGGCGGCGCGGGAGCCGGTGGAAGAGACCGGTCCACGTCATCCGCACGGTCCGCGGGGTCTTTGGGGTTTGCGTGATCCGCAGGGTCCGCGGGGTCTTCGGGGTCTACGGAGGTCTCGGGGTCCGCACGGTCTGCGGGATTCGTGTGATCCGTGCGGTCCCTGCGATCTGTGGGGCCCGTGTGATCCGCGCGGTCTGCGTGATCCGCGTGATCCGCACGGTCTCCGGGACCCGTGTGATCGGCACGGTCCCCGGAGTCCGCGTGATCCGCTTCCGTCAGGCGTTCCCGCAGGTCGGCCGCTCTGCGGCGGGCGTCGCGGACGGTCAGGGGGAGCGGGGACCAGCCCGCCAGCCGGCCCAGGCTCACCACCGGCGGGAACACCGGGGACACGGCCATGATGTCCGCCGGGGCGCCGAGCAGCGGGGCCGCGCCGGGCGAGGGCAGCAGGGCGACCTGGTCGGCGTACTGGAGGACGCGTTCCAGACGGTGTTCCGCCAGCAGCACGGTCGTGCCGAGGTCGTGGACGAGGCGCAGGAGGACGGCGAGGACCTCCTCGGCGGCCGCCGGGTCGAGCGCGGAGGTCGGCTCGTCCAGGACGAGGACGCGCGGGTGCGGGGTGAGGACCGAGCCGATCGCGACCCGCTGCTGCTGGCCGCCGGAGAGGGTGGCGATGGGGCGGTCGCGCAGGGCGGCCAGGCCGAGCAGATCGAGGGTCTCCTCGACCCGGCGGCGCATCACCGCCGGCGGCAGCCCCAACGACTCCATCCCGTAGGCGAGTTCCTCCTCGACGGTGTCCGTCACGAAGTGCGAGAGCGGATCCTGCCCCACCGTCCCCACGACGTCGGCGAGTTCGCGCGGTTTGTGGGTGCGGGTGTCCCGGCCGGCCACCGTGACGCGACCGCGCAGGGTGCCGCCGGTGAAGTGCGGGACGAGGCCGGACACCGTGCCGAGGAGCGTGGACTTCCCCACGCCCGACGGGCCCGCCAGGAGCACGAGTTCGCCCTCGGGGACGGTGAGGTCGACGTCGCGGACGGTGGGTCCGGCGGCGCCGTCGTACGTCACGGAGACGTTCTCGAAGCGGATCACGACGGCTCCTTGTGCAGGAACGCGGGCAGCAGGCCGAGGAGTACGGCCGCCGCCGGCCAGAGCGGGAGGGCGGGGGCGGTCAAGGGGACCACACCGGGGTGCAGGGCGGCCGGGTCGCTCGACGCGGCGACGGTGAGGAGGGCCGCGACCGCGGCACCGGACGCGGCGGTGAGACACGCCCGCGGGGTCCAGCGGTCCGGACGGTAACGGGTGCGGGGGGAGCGGCGGCCGCCCAGCCGCAGCCCGGCGAGGGCCGCGAGGACCCCGGCGAACAGCACGGGCAGGCCGTAGCTGCCGCCCGCCGCGGTGAGCAGGCCGTACGTTCCCGCGCAGACGCCGAGCAGACCGCCGAGCGTGAGGGCGGCGGTCGTCCGGCGGACGGGGGCCGGGACGTCGGCGGTACGGCCGTAGCCGCGGGCGTCCATCGCGGCGGCGAGGGCGACGGAGCGTTCCAGGGCGCCCTCCAGGACCGGCAGGCCCACCTGGAGCAGGCCGCGCAGACCCGTGTCGGGGCGGCCCCGCAGACGCCGGGCGGCGCGCAGGCGGTGGACGTCCGCGATGAGGTTCGGGGCGAAGGTGAGGGCCACGACCACCGCCACGCCCGTCTCGTACAGGGCGCCGGGGAGGGTCTTGAGGAGGCGGGAAGGGCTGGCCAGGGCGTTGGCCGCTCCGACGCAGACCAGCAGGGTCGCCAGTTTCAGGCCGTCGTAGAGCGCGAAGAGCAGACCCTCGGCCGTGACCGCCCCGCCGAGCCGGATGCCCTGCGCCCAGTCGGGGAGCGGGACTTCGGGGAGCGTGACGAGCACCTGCGTACCCGGGATCGGCGAGCCCAGGGCGACGACGAAGACCAGCCGGATGACGAGGACGGCGAGGGCGAGCTTGAGGAACGCGGAGTAGGAGCGGGACCAGGGGGTGTCGGGGCGGCACGTGGTGACGACGTAGGCGGACACGGTGAGCAGCAGACCGAGGAGGAGCGGGTTGGTGGTGCGGGTGGCGGCCGTGCCGAGGCCGAGCGCCCACAGCCACCATGCGGCCGGGTGGAGCGCGGTGCGTGGTGTGCGGGGGCGGCCGTCGGCCATCCGGCCGTCAGCCATCCCTGCGGGATCCTCGCCGCCGGGCCTGCCGCACCGCCGCCGCGCCCAGGACCGCCACGACGGCCGCGCCCGCGTACAGCCCCACGGACGGCCCGCCGTCCCCCTTCTCGTCCTTCTTCTCCTCCGCCTTCGGCTCCGACTCGTTCGCCGGGTCCGGCTCCGCGGTGGACGTCGGCCCGTCCGTTCCCGGCGCCTGCCCGGACACCTGCTCGCCGCAGCCCGTCTCCGGATACCCCGCGATCGCGCAGAGCAGGGCGTTCGTGTCGTAGCGCAGGGGCTTGGCGACCGAGGCGAGTGCCTCGGCCGTCGTCGCGTCGGACGGGACCCGGGCGCAGGCGGTGCGGGGCGACGGCGGGGTCTCGCCGCTCGGGGCGTCGGCCGCCGTGCCGAAGTCGATGACCAGGGCCACCCGCTTCGTGCCGTCCCGCTCGGGGGTCTTCGCGCAGATCGCCGCGAAGGAGGCCGCGCCGCGCGGCTGAGAGGCGTCCCGGGAGTCCGCGCTCACGGCGAACCGGAAGCCCTGGACGTCGCCGTCGGCGGGGCGGGCGGTGGAGGGGCCCTGGGTGGCGTACGTCCAGCCGTCGCCCGAGCGGTCCCAGAAGGACCAGTAGCGGTAGCCGGCGGCCTGGGCCGGCTGAACCGCGCCGGTCAGCGACAACAGCAGCGCGGCGAGGACGAGGGCGGCGCTCCGGCGCGTCACGGCTGCTGCTTCCTGCCGCGGCCGCTGATCAGGAAGCCGATGCCGATACCGGCGACGAGGAAGACCCCGACGGTCCACCAGACGCCGTAACCGGCGTCCGAGTCGTCCTTCTTGTCGTCCTTCTTGTCGGCGTCGGCGGCCTGATCGGTGGCCTTCGCCGTGGCCTGCGGGGCCGGACCCGTCGCGTCGAGCTGCGCGACGAGGTCGGCGCCGCCGAAGTCGCGGGGGTCGGCGCCCATGGCGTGGGCCGCGAAGATGAGCTGGGCGTAGGCGGCGGGGCCGCTCTGCTTCGCCCAGGCCGCGGAGTTCTGCTCGAGCCAGGCGAGGGGCTTCTTCGCCTGCCCGGTCGCACCCTGCGCGGCGAGGGCGACGACGGCGTCGGCGGTGTTGCCGTAGTCGGGCTGCTCCTCGGCGCCGGGCAGCGCGGACTTCAGGTAGCCGGTGTCGCGGACCTGGCTTTCGAGGAAGAACGCGCCGTTGCGGGCGAGCCCGCTCGGCGTGCCCGCGGTGGTGGAGTCGCAGGCGGGGGCCGCCGACGTCTTGCCGGCCGTCGTCACGAACCCCTTGCCGAGGACGCCGAGCACGCCTGCCGCCGTCGCGTCCGCGTTGGCCGCGAGGGCGCCCTTCTTGTCCGGCTGGTACGCGAACGCGCCGCCGTCGGGCTCGACGTCGCACTTGATGGAGAGCTTGAGGAGAGCGTCGTACGACGACTTGCCGCCCTTGCGCACCTCCGAAGGCTTCTCCCCGGCCGCCGCCATCGCGCCCGCCACCACGGAGGTCGAGTTGGCGTCGCTCGCTCCGCCGGGGGTGTAGCCCCAGCCGCCGTCGGCGTTCTGGACCGACTTGAGCCAGCTGACGGCCTTGTCGGTCGCGGCCTGGTGACCGCCCAGCGCGGTCAGCGCCTGGACGGCCGCCGCCGTGCTGTTGGTGTCCACCATCAGCTTGGCGTCGCACGCCTTGGTGGTGTCCGCGCGGTACGCGGCGAAGGCGCCGTTCGCGCACTGCTGGCCGGTCAGCCAGGCCACGGCCCGGTCGGCGGGGGTGACGCCGGTGGTCCGCTGCGCCAGCAGGGCCAGCGACTGGCGCCAGACGCCGTCGTACGTCGGATCGGTGGTGCCGTACAACCCGTCGGGTATCGCCACCGACGGCGTGGGGGACGGGGTGGCGGCGACGGCGGGGACAGCGGCACCCAGCACGACGGTGACGGCTGCCAGAGCAGCGGCGCTGCGGCGGATGTTCATGATCGGCGGGTGCCTCTCCCGGTCGGTGAGGTCACGCGGCCGGGCGGCACGGGACATCCCGGCGGCTCGGCTCCGTATACCTCGACGGTGCCGTGCGGCGGCGGGCCTGCCGACGCACGTGAGCCGGTCACGGTCCCGTACCGGGCGATCCGGCTTGCCGCCGCGCCGACTTGGACGGCTCGGACGGCTCACGGTTGCGGGTCAGCGCCGGAATTGCACCGGCTTCCCCCCGTACGGGCGTGATGACGACGCGGCCACTCTACCGGCAGGTAGCGGAGCGCCTGAGGGGCGCCTGTGAAAGCGCCCCGCAGACACCGGAACCCTCCCCCGACACGGCCTCGATCCCGGCCCGGTATCGGTACCGGCCCTCGATATGTTCGGGCCATGACCAATACGGGGAGGGCGTCACGCGAGCTGCCGGGCGGGCCGCGGACTGGGTTGCCGGGTGAGCTGTCGGACGGATCGCGAGCTGGGCTGCGGGGTGAGCTGTCGGACGACCCGCAGGCTGGGCTGCCGGACGGACCGCAGGCAGAGCCGCCGTACGGTCCGCAGTCTGAGCCGCCGTACGGACCGCGGACTGAGCCGACGGGCGGTCCGCAGACTGAGTCGCCGTACGGACCGCGGACTGAGCCGACGGGCGGTCCGCAGACTGAGCCGCCGAGTGAGGTGCCGGGCGGGCCGCAGGCCGAGTCGCCGGGTGGGCTGCCGGGTCGGCTGCTCGGCTCGGGTCGGACGGCCGACGTGTACGAGATCGACGCGGCGTGGGTGCTGCGGCGGGACCGGGAGGGCTGGGAGGACTCGGCCCTCCTCGCGGCGGTGATGTCCCACGTGCGCGAGCACGGCTACCCCGCACCCGCCGTCCGGCCCACCGGCTCCCGCGCCGACCTGGTGATGGAACGGCTGGAAGGGCCGACGATGCTCCAGGCGTTCGCGGCCGGGACGCTGGACCCCGCGGAGGCGGGGGCCGTCCTCGCCCGGCTGCTGCGCGAGCTGCACGCCCTGCCCGGACGGGTCTCGGCCGACGCCCGCGTGCTGCACCTGGACCTCCACCCGGACAACGTGATCCTCACGCCCGACGGCCCCCGGGTCATCGACTGGGCCAACGCGGGGGAGGGTGACCCGGGGCTCGACTGGGGCATGTCCGCGGTGATCCTCGCCCAGGTCGCCGTCTCCGGCCTGCCGCTCGCCGACCCGGCCCGGGCGATGCTGACCGCGCTGCTCGCCGACCCCTCCGACGTCACCGAGGAGGGCCTGACGGAGGCCCTGCGCCGACGGGCGGCCAACCCGACGATGAGCCGCGCGGAGACGGAACTCCTCGGCCCGGCGGCTGAGTTGATCAGAGCGACGGTGGGCCGGCCGGACCGCTAGCCCGCCCGCCAGACCGTCATGTCCGCGGTCAGGAAGGCGATGTCCGGCAGCGCGGTCGACTTCACCTGGATCACCAGCAGCGCGATGTCCCCGGACGGGTGCCTGACGCAGATCTCGCTGCCGGCCGCCGCCGCGGCGAGGGGGAGCCGGTGGCTCTCGGCGCCGGTGAGGACGATCCGGCAGGAGTCGAGGGAGCCGCCGGGATCGCCGTACACCAGGCCGAACACGCTGGTGTCGCTCTCCAGCGCGCAGCCGGTCTCCTCGCAGGAGAAGCGGATGTCCCCCTTGGCGTCCTCGCGCCGGACCGGCTCCTTCACGTCCAGCGAGGTCTTCGCGTCCAGCCACTGGAGGGGATACGCGGTGGCCCGCGGCGTCGCGGGCACGGTCGTGGAGGGGGCTGCCCCCTCCACCCCCCGGTCCCCGGACGACGTCGATGACGACGACTCCGAGGACTCCGAGGACTCCGAGGGCTCCGAGGACTGGGCGGACCCGGTCGGACCGGGCGTGGCGGACGACGCGGTGGTGTCCCGGTGGCGCAGCCGGTCCGCCGCCTCCACCACGGTCCACACCAGGCCGCTCAGCACCACCGCACCCGCGGTCACCGCGGCGGCCGTGACCAGCGCGGCGCGCCGGCGCCTGCCCGGCCGCCCGTCCGGCCCCGTCAGCTGCGACCGCACCGGCGCGAGCAAGGGCGTCGCGGGCGGAGGAGCCGTGTGCGGGGGCGCCTCGTGCGAGGGCACCTTGCGCGAAGGCCGCGGGATCAACGGCAGCGTGTGCACCGGGGTGGGATCGGGGACCGGAGGCGGAACGGCCACCTCCGGCCCGGTGACGTCCCGCCAGACGGCCGGTCCGGCGCCTGGGCCGGTGTCTGCGTCCAGGCGTCGCCTGCACCACTCGACGACCTCCGTCGGGGTGGGCCGTTCCTCCGGATCGGCGGCGAGGCAGCGGGAGATCATCGGACGGAGCGGCTCGGGCAGCGGCGACAGGTCGGGTTCCGAGTGCACGATCCGGTACAGCACACTGACCGAGGGGCCGTCCCCGTACAGCGGCTCGCCCAGGGCCGCGAACGCCGCCGTCTGGCCGAGCGCGAACACGTCGGTCGCCGCGGTGACCTCTCCCGCGGTCGCCTGCTCGGGGGCCATGAACTGGGGCGTGCCGACGGCGAGGCCGGTGGCGGTGTTCGACGTGAGGTCGGTGGCCAGCGAGATGCCGAAGTCGATCACGCGCGGCCCGTCGGCGGCCAGCAGAACGTTCGACGGCTTCAGGTCCCGGTGCACGATTCCCGCGTCGTGGATGGCCTGGAGTGCCTCCGCCACCCCCGCCATCAGCCACAGCACCGCGGGCACCGGCAGCGGTCCACGCCGGCCGACGGCCTCCGCCAGCGAGGGTCCGGGCACGTACAGCGTGGCCAGCCAGGGGGGAGCGCCGTCGGCGTCGGCGTCGATCAGTTCGGCGGTGTACGCGCCGCGGACCCGCCGGGCGGCCTTGATCTCCCGGCCGAACCGCCGCCGGAAGGCCGGGTCGTCGGCCAGCTCCGGACGTACGACCTTGAGCGCCAGCGGCCGTCCGCCCTGCGTGTGCGACAGATAGACCCGGCCCATGCCGCCCGCACCGAGCCGGGCGGCGAGACGGTAACCGCCCACCAGGGACGGATCGTCCGCCTGGAGCGGCTGGAACGCCTCAGTGGCGTGCTGCATCGGCTCTCATCCCCCTGAATCCCCCTGGATCCCCCTGATCCCCTGACCCGTGATCCATCGACCCCGTGATCCATCGACCCCGCGATCGATCGACCCCGTGGTCCGACGATCGGATCGGATCAGCAGCCTACGCGGATTCGCCGGACCCACCGAGATCACCGGGACCACCGGTATCCGGCGGGAGAGGGAACCATGAGGGTGATGGTGCCAAGGGCATTGGTACCGACGGTGTCGGCCGCCGCGAGCGATTCACACCGCCACGTACGTCACCGGGTCGCTCCCGGTCACCGCCTCCGCGCGTCCCTGCTTCACCAGTCGCCGCAGATGCGCCTCGGCCTCCGACACCGCGATGTTCCGTGAGCCGTAGGGGATCTGCGGCCAGGGGCGGTTCCACTCCATGCGTTCCGCGAGCTGCCAGGGGGTGAGGGGGGCGGCGAGGAGGGCGAGCAGGCCGGTGAGACGGTCCTCGTGGTGGGTGAGCAACTCCCGTACCCGGAAGGGCGCGTCGGTGAAGGCGTACTGGTGGGCCGGGAGGATCTCCGCGGGGGCGAGCCGGCCGACGCGTTCGAGCGAGTCGAGGTAGTCGCCGAGGGGGTCGGTGACGGTGGCGTCGTCGGGGTCCTCGTACAGGCCGATGTGCGGGGTGATCTCCGGCAGCAGGTGGTCGCCGGAGAACAGCCGCCCTTGGCCGGGGAGTTGCGAGGGATGCTCCTCCTCCAGGTGGAGGCAGACATGGCCGGGGGTGTGGCCCGGCGTCCAGATCGCGCGCAGGCGGCGGCCGGGGAGGTCGAGGAACTCGCCGGGGACGATCTCGCGGTCTGGGAGGGCGGGCGCCGGCCCGGGGAAGGGCCGCCGCCGGGCGGGCGGCGTCCGCAGCGGGGCGATGTGCTCCTCCGGGGCGCCGGCGGCGGTGAGCTTCGCCGCCATGTACGTGTACCAGCGGTCGGGGCGCGTCTCGCGGGTCCGCCGCACGATCGAGGTGTCCGCCGCGTGCATCGCCACCCACGCCCTGGAGGCCTCCCGCACCCGGCCGGACAGGCCGTGGTGGTCGGGGTGGTGGTGGGTGATCACGACTCCGCGCAGCTCGGCGACGGAGGTGCCGCACGCGGCCAGCCCCGCGGTCAGCGCCTCCCAGGACGCCGGGTCGTCCCAGCCGGTGTCGATCAGGACCGGCCCCCGGTCGGTGTCGACGACGTACACCAGGGTGTGCCCCAACGGATTGTCCGGGATGGGCACCCGGAGCGACCGGACACCGCCGCCGTGGTCGTACGTGGTGGGTTCGCCCTGACTGCTCTTCATCTGCCCTCCGTCACACGGCCATTGCCCACTATAACTAGAACTGGTATCAGTTCCTGAAACACCGTCAGAAACGTAGACGAAGGCAGTGGCCATGGCCGAGCTCGTGGAACACGGACAGCTGTTCATCGGCGGGGAACTGACCGACCCCCTGGGTAAGGACGTCATCGAGGTGGTCTCGCCGCACAGCGAGGAGGTCATCGGGCGGGTGCCGCACGCGTCGGCCGGTGATGTCGACCGGGCGGTCGCGGCGGCGCGGCGGGCCTTCGACGAGGGGCCCTGGCCGCGGTTGTCGCTGGACGAGCGGATCGCCGTCGTCACCCGTATCAAGGACGGCATCGCGCTGCGCCACGAGGAGATCGCCCGGGTGATCTCCTCCGAGAACGGCTCCCCGTACTCCTGGAGCGTCCTCGCGCAGGCCCTCGGGGCGATGATGGTGTGGGACGCGGCGATCACCGTCGCGCGCGGCTTCGCCTTCGAGGAGCGGCGCGACGGCGTGCTCGGGAAGATCCTCGTGCGGCGGGAGCCCGTGGGGGTCGTCGCGGCCGTCGTCCCCTGGAACGTCCCGCAGTTCGTCGCCGCCGCCAAGCTCGCGCCCGCGCTGCTCACCGGCTGCACGGTGGTGCTGAAGCCGTCGCCCGAGTCGCCGCTGGACGCGTATCTGCTCGCCGAGATCGCGCGGGAGGCAGGGCTGCCGGAGGGCGTGCTGTCGATCCTGCCGGCGGACCGCGAGGTGAGCGAGTACCTGGTCGGGCATCCGGGCGTCGACAAGGTGTCGTTCACCGGCTCGGTCGCGGCCGGCAAGCGGGTCATGGAGGTGGCGTCCAGGAACCTGACGCGCGTGACCCTGGAGCTCGGCGGCAAGTCGGCGGCGGTCGTCCTGCCGGACGCGGACCTCGCCACGGCCGTCCCCGGGATCGTCTCGGCCGCCTGGATGAACAACGGGCAGGCCTGTGTGGCCCAGACCCGCATCCTCCTGCCGCGCTCGCGCTACGACGAGTTCGCGGACGCCTTCGCCGCCGCGGCGGCCGCGCTGGTCGTCGGCGACCCGCTGGACCCGGCCACCCAGGTCGGCCCGCTGGTGGCGCAGCGGCAGCAGCGCCGGAACCTCGACTACATCCGGATCGGGCAGGAGGAGGGCGCGAAGATCCTCACGGGCGGCGGGCGCCCGGCGGGTCTGGACCGCGGCTGGTACGTGGAGCCGACCCTGTTCGGCGACGTGGACAACTCCATGCGGATCGCCCGCGAGGAGATCTTCGGGCCGGTGATCTGCCTGCTGCCCTACGGCGACGAGTCCGAGGCGCTGCGGATCGCGAACGACTCCGACTACGGGCTCAGCGGCAGCGTGTGGACGGCCGACGTCGGGCACGGCGTCGAGGTCGCCCGGCAGGTCCGTACCGGGACGTACTCGGTGAACACCTTCAGCCTCGACATGCTCGGCCCGTTCGGCGGCTACAAGAACTCGGGGCTGGGGCGGGAGTTCGGGCCCGAGGGCTTCGGCGAGTACCTCGAGCACAAGATGATCCATCTGCCGGCGGGATGGGAGGGGTGAGCCGGGTGGAGGTACCGCTCGCGCAGGCGCGGGAGGGCGCGGGGGCGGGGGACCGGTGGCACGTCGAGGTGGACCGGTCCCTGTGCATCGGCTCCGCCCAGTGCGTCCACCACGCGCCGGACGGCTTCCGGCTCGACACCGCGCGTCAGTCCCATCCGGTCGACCCGGACCCGGACGCCAACGAGCCGGTCCTGGCGGCGGCGGAGAGCTGCCCGGTGGAGGCGATCATGATCACGCTGTCCGGCAGCGGGGAGGCGGTCTTCCCGCCGGAGGAGTAGGGGTGAGGGAAAAATCTCCAGAGGGTATTGCGTCAGGTTTATGACGTTTTATCCTGGTAGTGGCCTACGAGGCGAATGAGGGGGTTCGACCGGAGTAGCCGACTTCTGCGAGACGCGAAGGCATCCGCCGGGGCCGACGTCGACGGACGGACCGAGGGATCCGAAGGTCGCGGGACAGGACCTGAAAGAACCCTCGTCGTCTCGTAGGTCCCGTCGTGTCCCGGGACCTCGCCCCCCGGGACCGCGCCCCCCCGGGACCTCGCCCCCGGTCCGCGCCCCCTGACGTGTCCCGGTCCCGCGCTCAGTCGTCGGAGGCGTGGGGGTCCGTCACGTCGATCAGGCGGCACACCGTCTCGATGTCGATCCGTACCTGGGCGATGGAGGCGCGCCCCGACAGCCAGGTGATGAGCGCCGAGTGCCAGGTGTGCTCGATGACGCGGACCGCCGAGAGCTGCTCGGGGGTCGGATCGGTCAGACCCATCGAGTCGAGGATGATCGCCGTCGTCTGACGGGAGACCTGGTCGACCTCCGGCGAGACGCTGCGGTCGGCGAAGGTCAGCGCGCGGACCATCGCGTCCGCCAGGTGCGGCTCGCGCTGGAGGGCGCGGAAGGCGCGCATCAGGGTCTCCGCGACGCGCTCCGCCGCCCGCTCGCCCGTCGGGGGCTTCTTCCTGAGCGTGCCGTGCATGTGCTCCAGCTGGTCCTGCATCGTCGCGACCAGCAGGTGAACCTTGGAGGGGAAGTAGCGGTAGAGCGTGCCGAGCGCGACCTGCGAGGACTCCGCGACCTCCCGCATCTGCACCGCGTCGAAACCGCCCCGGCTGGCCAACTGCGCGCTCGCGTGCAGGATGCGGCGGCGGCGCGCCTCCTGCCGCTCGGTGAGCGGGGAGTGCGCAGGGCGCTGGGGGCTGGCTTCCGCAGACATGGGTCCCGTTCCGTGACAGTCGGTGAGGCTCAGTGGGCACACAGCTCGACGGGGTGGTCGGCCGTGGCGTGAATCACCTGATCCACTGCTCACAGCTCTCCTACCTGCCGGTAGATTCAGAGCCTCCCGAACGATCAAGTCTGAAACTTGTTCTAGATTAGCGTCCCGTCGTAGTCTCGCGGGACAATGCAGGCAGAAGGGGGCCCGGAGTGACCGCTGAGGCCAGTAAGGCAGGGCCCCGGCACGACCTCGCCGCCGACGGAGGGCGACCGCTCACCATCGCGCTCCTCACCTATAAGGGGAACCCGTTCTGCGGGGGTCAGGGCGTCTACGTACGGCATCTCTCGCGTGAGCTCGTCCGACTCGGACACCGCGTCGAGGTGATCGGTTCCCAGCCCTATCCGGTGCTGGACCCGGGCCACGACGACCGCCTCTCCCTCACCGAGCTGCCCAGCCTCGACCTCTACCGTCAGCCGGATCCCTTCCGGACCCCGAAGCGCGGCGAGTACCGCGACTGGGTCGACGCCCTCGAGGTCGCCACGATGTGGACCGGCGGCTTCCCCGAGCCGCTGACGTTCTCGCTGCGGGCCCGCCGCCATCTGCGCGCGCGCAGCGGTGAGTTCGACATCGTGCACGACAACCAGACCCTGGGATACGGGCTGCTGGGGGACATCGGCGCACCGCTGGTCACCACCATCCACCACCCCATCACCGTCGACCGGCAGTTGGAGCTGGACGCCGCCGAGGGACGGCGCCGCCGCTGGTCCGTGCGCCGCTGGTACGCGTTCACCCGGATGCAGAAGCGGGTCGCGCGCCGGCTGCCGTCCGTGCTCACCGTCTCCGGCACCTCCCGCCAGGAGATCGTCGACCATCTCGGCGTCCGCGACGACCGCATCCACGTCGTCCACATCGGCGCCGACACCGACCTGTTCTCGCCGGACCCCACCGTGGCCGTCGTGCCGGGCCGGATCGTGACGACGTCCAGCGCGGACGTCCCGCTCAAGGGCCTGGTCTTCCTCGTCGAGGCGCTGGCCAAGGTGCGCACCGAGCACCCGCACGCCCATCTCGTCGTCGTCGGCAAGCGCCCGCAGGAGGGGCCGGTCGCCCAGGCGATCGAGCGCTACGGCCTCGAAGGCGCCGTCGAGTTCGTCAAGGGCATCTCCGACGCCGAACTGGTCGACCTGGTCCGCTCGGCGGAGGTCGCCTGCGTGCCGTCGCTGTACGAGGGCTTCTCCCTGCCGGCCGCCGAGGCCATGGCCACCGCCACCCCGCTGCTCGCCACGACCGGCGGGGCGATCCCCGAGGTCGCCGGGCGCGACGGCGAGACCTGCCTTGCCGTGCCGCCGGGCGACTCCGGCGCGCTGGCCACGGGTCTCGGCCGGCTGCTGGGCGACCCGGAGCTGAGGGCCCGGCTCGGCGCGGCCGGACGGCAACGGGTGCTGGAGCGGTTCACCTGGGCGCGGGCCGCCGAGGGGACCGTCGCCCGGTACCGCGAGGCGATAGCCGACGGCGGTCGCCCCCGGGTCGCCGAGGCTTCCGCGGCTCCCGCCGCCCCCGCAGCCGTCGAGGTCGTCGGTGCCGGTGCCGGTGCCGACATCGACGCCGTATCCGACGCATCCGATCGCGAAAGCAGGGCCACGTGCTGACCGTCGACTTCTCCCGGTTCCCGCTCGCCCCGGGCGACCGAGTCCTGGACCTGGGCTGCGGTGCCGGGCGGCACGCCTTCGAGTGCTACCGGCGCGGCGCGCAGGTCGTGGCCCTCGACCAGAACGCCGAGGAGATCCGCGAGGTCGCCAAGTGGTTCGCGGCGATGAAGGAGGCCGGCGAGGCCCCCGAGGGCGCGACCGCGACGGCCATGGAGGGCGACGCCCTCGCCCTGCCCTTCCCGGACGAGTCCTTCGACGTCGTGATCATCTCCGAGGTCATGGAGCACATCCCGGACGACAAGGGCGTCCTCGCTGAGATGGTGCGGGTGCTCAAGCCGGGCGGCCGCATCGCCATCACCGTCCCGCGCTACGGCCCCGAGAAGGTCTGCTGGACCCTCTCCGACGCCTACCACGAGGTCGAGGGCGGCCACATCCGCATCTACCGGGCGGACGAGCTGCTGACGAAGATCCGCGAGGCGGGCCTGAGGCCGTACGGCACCCACCACGCCCACGCGCTGCACTCGCCGTACTGGTGGCTGAAGTGCGCCTTCGGCGTCGACAACGACAAGGCGCTGCCGGTGCGGGCGTACCACAAGCTGCTGGTCTGGGACATCATGAAGAAGCCCCTGGCCACCCGGGTCGCCGAGCAGGCGCTGAACCCGCTCATCGGCAAGAGCTTCGTGGCGTACGCGACCAAGCCGCACCTGCCGCGACTTGCCGAGCAGACCGAGCGGACCGCGCAGGCCGCCGGGCAGGCCCGGAAGAGCGACAAGACCCAGAAGAACGACACGAACCAGAAGACCCAGAAGACCGGGGCGGGCGCCAAGTGACGACCCCCCGGACAGAACACCTCGTCCTGCCCGGGGTCCTCACCGCCGAGCAGGCCGCCGCGACCGTCGCCGGCATCCTCGCCGTGCAGCGTGAGGACGGCGCGATCCCGTGGTTCCGTGGCCACCACCTCGACCCGTGGGACCACACCGAGGCGGCGATGGCGCTGGACGCGGCGGGTGAACACGAGGCCGCCGAGCGGGCGTACACCTGGCTGGCCCGGCACCAGAACGACGACGGTTCCTGGTTCGCGGCCTACGCGGACGGCGCCTTCGACGACGTCACCGACCGCGGGCGCGAGACGAACTTCGTCGCCTACATAGCCGTGGGCGTCTGGCACCACTACCTGTCCACCGGTGACGACACCTTCCTGGACCGCATGTGGCCGGCCGTCTACGCGGCCGTCGAGTACGTGCTGCGGCTCCAGCAGCCCGGCGGCCAGATCGGCTGGCGCCGCGAGGACGACGGCACCCCGACCGCCGACGCGCTGCTCACCGGCTCCTCCTCCGTCCACCACGCGCTGCGCTGCGCGCTGGCCATCGCGGAACAGCGCGAAGAGCCGCAGCCCGACTGGGAGTTGGCGGTGGGCGCGCTGCGGCACGCGATCCGGCGGCACCCCGAGCGGTTCCTCGACAAGGGCCGCTACTCGATGGACTGGTACTACCCGGTGCTGGGCGGCGCGCTGACCGGCGCGGAGGCCAAGTCCCGGATCGAGGCCGACTGGGAGCGGTTCGTGGTCCCGGGTCTCGGCGTGCGCTGTGTCGTCCCCAACCCGTGGGTGACGGGCGGCGAATCGGCCGAACTCGCCCTGGCCCTGTGGGTGGTGGGCGAGTCCGACCGGGCGCTGGAGATCCTTCAGTCGATCCAGCATCTGCGCGACGCGGAGTCGGGCCTGTACTGGACGGGGTTCGTGTTCGAGGACGAGGCGATCTGGCCCCAGGAGCTGACCACCTGGACCGCGGGGTCGCTGCTGCTCGCCGTGGCGGCTCTCGGCGGCCACGAGGCCACCTGCGCCGTGTTCGGCGGGGAGCAGCTGCCGAGCGGACTGACCGGGCTCGAGGCGGACTGCTGCGCCTGACCGGCGACCGGGGCGGATCCCAGGACCCGCCCCGACGCTCGACCCGGCGCCTGGCCCGGTGCCCGACTCGGCACCCGGCCCGGGATCCGTGCTAGTGGCGGTGTACGCGGTTGGCGATCGCGTGGCCGATGAACAGGTAGACGACCGCTGCGAGGCCGTACCCTGCCACCACCCGCGCCCACGCCTCGTCGAACGTGAACAGGTCACGTGACCAGCCGGCCAGCCAGTTGGCCGCGTCATGCACGAACTGGACCAGGTCGTTGCCCCGGTTGGCGTCCAGCAGGTACATGAGGATCCACAGCCCGAGGATGACGGCCATGACGTCCGCGACCACCGCTATGACCGTTCCGGCGGAGTTGGAACCACTGCGATATCGAGACATGACTTGCGTCTGGCCCCGGAATCCCGGTTGAAACGTGGAGTGTTCGCTCTCCGTGCGCCCCTGGCTATGAGTTGAGCTCCGCCAGCACCCGCAGGGTCGTCCGGTCCGGGGCGACGACCAGCAGGTCCGTCACCGGCCCCTTGCGCCAGACCTCCAGCCGCTCGGCGACACGTTCGCGCGGGCCGACCAGGGAGATCTCGTCGGCGAAGGCGTCCGGGACGGCCAGCACCGCCTCCTCGCGCCGCCCGGCGAGGAAGAGCTCCTGGACGTGCCGGGCCTCTCGCTCGAATCCCATGCGGGCCATCAGGTCGGCGTGGAAGTTGCGGGTGGCGTGGCCCATGCCGCCGATGTAGAAGCCGAGCATGGTCTTCACGGGGAGCAGACCCGCGCCGACGTCGTCACAGACGCGTACCTGGGCGAGGGGTGCGACCCGGAAGCCCTCGGGCAGCTCCGCCACCGCCGGGCCGTACGCGTCCGGCCGGTTCGGCGACCAGTACAACGGGAGCCAGCCGTCGGCGATCCGGATCGTCTGGGCGACGTTGCGCGGACCCTCGGCGCCCAGCAGCACCGGCAGTTCGGCGCGCAGCGGGTGGGTGATGGACCTGAGCGGCCGGCCGAGGCCGGTCGCGTCCGGGCCGCGGTAGGGGTGGGAGTGGAACCGGCCGTCCAGTTCCACCGGCGCCCGGCGGCGCAGCACCTGACGCACGACGTCCACGTACTCCCGGGTCGCGGTCAGCGGGGAGCCGGGGAACGGCCGCCCGTACCAGCCCTCCACCACCTGGGGGCCCGACAGGCCGAGCCCGAGGTTCATCCGGCCGCCCGAGAGATGGTCCAGGGTCAGCGCGTGCATCGCGGTGGTGGTGGGGGAGCGGGCCGCCATCTGCGCGACCGCCGTGCCCAGTTCGATCGTCGACGTGTGGGCGGCGATCCAGGTGAGAGGGGTGAAGGCGTCCGAGCCCCAGGACTCCGCCGTCCACACGGAGTCGTAGCCGAGCCGTTCCGCCTCGCGCGCCAGCTCCACGTGGTCGGGGGAGGGGCCGCGGCCCCAGTAGCCGAGCGCCAGACCGAGCCGCATGCCCGCCTCCTGACGGTGTGTCAGACAAGGGAAGGCTGCGACTGTACGACAACGGCCCCCCGCCCGGAAGGGCGAGGGGCCGTGCGGAAAGCCGCGCGGGCGAAGGCTCAGCCGCGCTGGATGCCGGAGGAGTCCCGCAGGACACCGCGGCGGCCGTCCTGGGTCTGGGCGACCAGGCCCTGGGCGCCCTGCTCGACCGCCAGGTACCAGGTGCCCGGCGCCAGTTCGGCGATCGGCGTGGGCGCGCCGTCCTCCGCGTACAGCGGACGCGGCACCGGCACGGCGAACCAGAACGGGGAGAAGTCCCCGCCCGACGGCTGCGCCGGACCCGGCTGGCCACCGCCGAACGGCGCCTGACCCGGCTGACCCTGCTGCGGCGCACCGCCGAAGGCCGACGGCTGCGGCGCGCCCGGGTAGCCGTAACCCGCGGGCGGCTGGGCGCCGTAGGGCTGCGGGGCCGCCGGCCGGGGAGCCGGAACGAGGGCGGCCTGGAGGGCGGGCACCAGCGGGGTGGCGATCGCGCCGCCGGCCAGCAGCAGCGCGGCGATCAGGCCCAGGATGAGACCGGAGCCGGTGTCCACGTCCGCGCTGCCGAAGGTGTCGCTGAACGCGCCGAGCGGGTCGATGATCGTCCAGAACGCCGTCCACGCGGCGAAGACCGTCAGAGCGACACCGAACTGCCCCAGGTCGATGCCGGCCACCTTGCGCGGCTGCGGGAGCGCGCGGGCGACGACGATCAGGGCGGCACCGATGATTCCGCCGAGATACATGCTCATTACGAGGCCGAGGTTGTCCCAGGCGTTCGGGACGTCACTGCCGGAGCCGTCGAACGTGTCCAGGAACGACGCGATGAACAGCAATACCGCTGCTCCGATCACCACGCCGTCGCCTCGAGTGAGGGAGCGGATATTCACTTCAGGTCCTTCGTCAGTCGTCTCGTCATCGGTACACGCGTACACATGTCGGTAGAGGCGTCGCTGTCACCATGTCGCCGTCAGGCCCCTGTGTGAAGCGCGGGGGTGGCCCCTCATCGTAGGGATGACACTATCGTCACCACGATCGCGCTGTCCGCAGGGATGAGCGCCCTGATCACTACCCGCGCAGGAAACTCACGATTCCCTCAGAGATCCCCTGCGCCGCCTTCTGCCGCCAGGCGCCACTGGTCAGCAGCGCCGCGTCCTTGGTATCGCGCATGTTGCCGCACTCGATGAACACCTTGGGAACCGTTGACAGATTGAGACCGCCCAGGTCCTCACGCGTGACGAGACCGGTGCCGTCGCCGACGTAGTTGGACGGTGAAGTACCCGTCGCCCGGGTGAAGTCGCCCGCGATCAGCTTCCCGAGGTCCTTCGACGGGCCGACGATCGCACGGGTGTCGGCGGCGCCCGCGTGCACCGCGCCCGGCAGGATCACGTGGAAGCCGCGCTGCCCGGCCCCGGCGCCGTCGGCGTGGATCGAGACGACCGCGTCGGCCCGCGCCGCGTTCCCGATCCGGGCGCGCTCGTCGACGCACGGGCCGAACGGCCGGTCCGCGTCCTGCGTCAGCTTCACCGTCGCGCCCTGCCGCTGGAGGATCGCGCGCAGCCGGTGGGCCACGTCCAGCGTGAACTGCGCTTCGCTGTACCCGGAGTTCGTGGACGTCCCCGTCGTGTCGCACTCCTTGCGGTGGGTGCCGACGTCCACCTTGCTGTTGATGTCGGCGGTGTGCAGGTAGTTGGTGGGGTTGTGCCCGGGGTCGATGACGACGACCTTGCCCCGGAGGGAGGCCCCGCCGGGACCGGCGGCCGGGGCGGACGCAGTGCCCGTGCCGGCACCCGTGCCCGCACCCGTCTTCCCGTCACCACCCGTGCCGCCCTCGCCGGTCGTGGCGGAGCCGAGGACGCTCGGCACGGCCCCCGCGCGGGGGCCGTCCGTCCCGCCGCTTCCTGTCCCGCCCCATGCCCCGTACGCCAGCCAGCCCAGCAGCGCTCCGGGCACGAGCGCGGCGAGCGCCACGGTCAGCGGGCGGCGCAGCGGTGAGCGGCGCGGCCGTGAGGGGCCGAAGGGGTCGGAGGGGTCGGAGGGACCGGGGTTCGAGCCTGCGTACGACACGCCTGCCACCCTAACGGCCACCCCGGCGGGGTCTCAGTGCGACGGCGTCCGGACGGATGACAGATGCCGGATGACGTGCCACGGACGGCGGACGGCGGACGGCGGACTGGGGACTGGGGACGGCGGCGGACGACGGACGGTGCCGGCCGCCGCCGGCTCAGGGGGCGGTGAAGTCGGCGATGTGGTCGGCGGCCCAGACCGTGAAGGGGCGGGCGGGGTGGCCGGTGAGTTCCTCGACGGTGCGGGTGAGGGCGACGGGCCTGCCGTCGGTGGACTCCCACCAGGCGAGGAGCGCGTCGGCGTAGGCGGCGGGGATGTGTCCGTCGGTCTGCTTCCGCCACGCCTCGGGCGTGACGTGCTCGACCGCGATGGCACGGCCGGTGACGGCGGAGAGCCGGTCGATCTGCTCGGCGAACGTCAGCGACTCGGGTCCGGTGAGGGTGAACCGCCCACCGCGGTGCCGGGGGTCGGTGAGGACGGCGTGCGCGGCCTCGGCCAGGTCCCTCTCGTGCAGGGGGTCGGTGTGGGCGCCGGGGAAGGGCAGGCCGACCGGCAGCCCGGCCCGCACGGACCAGGCCCAGGAGGCGGCGTTGGAGGCGAAGGAGCCGGGTCGCAGCAGGGTGGTGGTGATCGGGGAGTCGAGCAGCGCCCGCTCCACGGCCAGATGGGAGCCGGCCAGGAGGTCGTCCTTCGGCTCGGATCCGGGTGCGCCGAGGACGCTGGAGCTGGACAGCACCACGACATGGGTGACGCCGGCCCGGTGGGCGTGCTCGACGAACTCGGTGATGCGGTCGGGCCTCGCGTAGAGGAAGACGGAGGTGACGCCGTTCAGGGCGGCGGGGAAGGTCGCCGGGTCGGTGAGATCGAGGGCGACCGCCTCGACACCGGGCGGCGGGGTGAGGTCGGCGGGGGCGGCGGAGCCGACCCGCACGGGGATGCCGTCGGCGTGCAGGAGGGCGAGCAGCCGGGTGGCTACCGCGCCGCGGCCTCCGGTGATGAGGATCATGACGGGTCCTTCTGTGGGTGAGGGGGGTGGACGGGGTGGTTGGCGGACGGGCGGACGCGCGAACGGGTGAGCCGTCGATCGATCCTGGGGTGCCCGCGGGTGCGAGGTGCCGACGGATCGCCAGGTGCTGATGGATCGCGAGGTGCTGATGGATCGCGAGGTGCGGGCGGGCCACCAGGCGCCGGGGTCATGAGGGGCCGGCCGGTCGTGAGGCGCCGGCCCGTCACGAAATGTCGACCGGTTGCGCGGTGCCGACGGGTCGCGAGGTATCGGCGGATCACGGCGGATCGTTGAGTGTCTGATTGCGAACAACGTTCGTGGCGAACGATGTTCGTTCAGTTGATGCGCCGAGACTAGGGAGCGAACGCCGTTCGTGTCAAACAACGTTCGTCACGGCCGACGTTCGTCACGGTCGCCGTTCGTGGCGACCGGCGTTCGTGCCGGATACCCTCTCCCCGTGACCCCGCCCCCCGCGACCCCCGAGCCGATCAGCCGCCGCGCGCGGCCCGCCAAGGCCCCCCTCAGCCGTGAGGCGATCGTGCGGGCCGGGCTGGCCATCCTCGACCGTGACGGGCTGGACGCGCTGACCATGCGCCGGGTCGCCAAGGAGCTCGACACGGGTCCGGCCTCGCTCTACGTCTACGTCGCCAACCGCGACGACCTGATGGCCGCGATGCTGGACGAGGCGCTCGCCCGGGTCCCGCTCACCGCGGAGGGCTCCTGGCGGGAGCAGCTGCACGCCCTGGTCGCGGCGAGTGTCGAGGCCATGAGCCGCCATGAGGGGCTGGCCGCCGTCGCCCTCGGCGCGATCCCCACCGGCGCCAACGCCCTGCTCGTCCTCGACCGCATGCTCGCGCTGCTCAAGCAGGCGGGACTGGACGACATCACCGCCGCCTGGGCCGTCGACCTGCTGCATCTCCACAGCGCCGCGGCCGCCGCCGAGCAGAGTGCCCACCTCACCAAGGGGGGCAAGGAGGAGACCGTCGTGGCGGACGCCGATCGCCATTACGCCGCCCTGCCCGCGGAGCGCTATCCGATGATCACCGCGCTGCGGTCGGCCCTCTTCTCGGCCGGTGACCGCGACACCTGGGGCCTGGACGTGCTGCTCAGCGGCATCCTCCAGACCCCCGCCCGCTGACCGCCGCGACCGCGACCGATCGCCCGCCCCCTTCCGGCCGTCCGATCGCCGCCGTCCTCCGGCCGTCCGGGCGCCGCCCCCTTCCGGCCCCCGTGTGCCCGGGCGCCGCCCCCTTGCGGCCGCCCGTGCGCGGCCGTCTTCCGGCCGTTCCTTCAAGAGAAGCTAAAGAAAACGTTAGTACGCCAAAGCATCGGAATAGTTGCCCATGCATACAGGTTCAGCTCCCATGTAACCCACGAACGACCCGCCCCGGAGGCCCCACCTCATGACGCACACGACGACCGACAGGCCATCCCGCGAAGCGAGCGGAGCCGTCGTCCCGGTGCTCGCCTTCGCGGGCATCGTGGTCGCGGTGATGCAGACCCTGCTCGTCCCGGTCATCAAGGACCTGCCCCAGCTGCTGGGCACCGCGCCCAGCAACGCCACCTGGGTCCTGACGTCGACGCTGCTGTCGGGCGCCGTGGCCACCCCGATCATGGGCCGCCTCGGTGACCTGTACGGCAAGCGCCGCATGCTGATAGCCAGCCTCGCGGTGATGGTCGTCGGAGCGCTGGTCAGCGCCCTCACCAGCGACCTGATCACGATGATCACCGGCCGCGCCCTCCAGGGCTTCGCGATGGGCGCCATCCCGCTCGGCATCGGCCTGATGCGGGACATGCTGCCGCGCGAGAAGCTCGGCTCGGCGATGGCCCTCATGAGCTCCTCGATCGGCGTCGGCGGTGGCCTCGCCCTGCCGCTCGCGGCCCTGATCGCCCAGCACGCCGACTGGCACGCCCTGTTCTACGGCGCGGCCGCCCTCGGCGCCCTCGCCATCGCCCTCACCCTCCTCGTCGTCCCCGAGTCCCCGGCGCGCGCCGAGGGCAGCTTCGACGTCGTGGGCGCGATCGGCCTCTCCACCGGTCTGGTCCTCTTCCTGCTGCCGATCACCAAGGGCAGCGACTGGGGCTGGGCCTCCGGCACCACCCTCGGCCTCTTCGCCGCCGCGGCCGTCGTCCTCGTCCTGTGGGGTGTGATGGAGCTGCGGCTGAAGGCCCCGCTCGTCGACCTGCGCACCACGGCCCGACCCGCCGTCCTCTTCACCAACCTCGCCTCGATCATGGTCGGCGTCTCGTTCTACGTCGTCTCCCTGGTCCTGCCGCAGCTGCTCCAGCTGCCGAAGGCGACCGGCTACGGTCTCGGCCAGTCGATGGTCGTCGCCGGTCTGCTCGTCGCGCCGCTCGGCCTGACGATGATGTTCACCGCGCCCGTCTACGCGAGGCTGTCCGCCAAGTACGGCCCCAAGTTCACCCTGATCCTCGGCATGCTGATCATCGCGATCGGCTACGGCGCCGGCCTCGGCCTGATGAGCGCCGCCTGGCAGAGCCTCGTCATCGCCGTCGTCCTCGGTGCCGGTATCGGCCTGGCCTACTCCTCCCTGCCCGCGCTGATCGTCGGCGCGGTCCCGGCCTCGGAGACCGGCGCCGCCAACGGTCTCAACACCCTGATGCGGTCCATCGGCACCTCGGTGTCCAGCGCCGTCATCGGCATGGTGCTGGCCAACACCGCGAACGACGTCGGCGGCGTCGCCGTACCGACCATGCACGGCTTCCGCGTCTCCTTCCTGATCGCCACCGGCGCGGTCGCCATCGGCCTGCTCCTCGCCCTCTTCCTGCCCCGGCAGCAGCGCCCGTCGGCCGTGCCGCAGCTGCGCGCCAGCAGCGAGGAGGAAGCCAACCTGAAGCACGCCGAGGACGTCCTGAACGGCTTCCGCGGCCGGGTCCTGGACGCCGACGGCGCCCCGGTCGCCCGCGCCAAGGTCACGCTCATCGACCGCCGCGGCCGCCAGGCCGGCGCGACCCTGTCGGAGGAGGACGGGAGCTACGCCCTCGCCGTCCCCGCCCAGGGCGCCTACGTCCTCGCCGCCAAGGCCACCGGCCACGGTCCGCTGGCGAGCTCCGCGACCCACGCGGGCGACGAGCGTCCGGTCGACCTGGACCTGGCCCTGCCGGGGGAGACGGTCGACGCCTGACCCCCGCCGGGCCCGGCCCCACGGTCCGACCGCCCCGTCGCCGTCGTTTCCGCACCCCCTGTCGCCTCGGCGGCGGGGGGTGCGGCAGCATGGGCGGCCGTAAGCCCGGAGCATCCACCCGCGCGTACCGCCCCGCCCGTCCCACCCCGCACGTACCCGGAGGACCCCCATGCCCGCGGCACCCAAGCCCGAGATCCTGGCCGCGTTCGAGGCGGCGAAGGGGTTCATGCCGGTCGACGAGGGACTCGCGCTGTACGCGGCCGCCGTCGAGGCGGCCGCTCTCGGGCTGCCGCTGCTCGAGGTCGGCACCTACTGCGGGCGCTCCACGATCCTGCTCGCGGACGCGGCCCGCCAGGCCGGGGTCAGCGCGCTCACCCTCGACCACCACCGCGGCAGCGAGGAGCAGCAGCCGGGCTGGGAGTATCACGACCCGGAGACCGTCGACCCCGAGGTCGGCCTGATGGACACGCTGCCCACCTTCCGCCGGACCCTGCACCGCGCGGGCCTGGAGGAGCATGTCGTCGCCCTGGTCGGACGGTCGCCGCGCATCGCCGCGTTCTGGAACTCGCCCCTCGGCCTCGTCTTCGTCGACGGCGGTCACACCGACGAGCACGCCACCTCCGACTACGAGGGCTGGGCGCCCCATGTCGCCGAGGGCGGGCTCCTCGTCATCCACGACGTGTTCCCGGACCCGGTCGACGAGTTCACCGGCCAGGCCCCCTACCGCGTCTACCTGCGCGCCCTGGCCTCCGGGGCCTTCACCGAGGTCTCGGACACCGGCTCGCTGCGGGTGCTGCGGCGCACGGGCGCGGGCGTCTAGAGCGCCGACCGCCCGCGGCGACGGCGGTACACCGCTGCCAGGAGGACGACGGCCAGGGCGCCCGCGGCCCACGTCCAGGGGTGGCCCGGGACGCGGCGGCAGGCCGGAGCGGGCGAGGCGTCGAGCGGGATGACGGCGAGGTCGTTGGCCGGAGTGCGGTCGAACGGGTTGTACGTGCGGACCGTGCCCTCGGCGCCCGGGACCTGACGGTCGATACGGATGTGGAAGTCGATGGCGGTCGTGCCCCCTTCGTGCCGCACCTCGTAGAACCGGTCGTAGCCGATCTCGCAGACGAACGCCCCGCCGGTCCGGTCCGGCCGGTCGCAGGCCCACTTCCCGCCGTCCCCCTCGAAGGTGTACGGGATCGAGGTGACCGTGGTGCCCTCCGGCGGGACCACCTCGAAGCGGCCCGTCTCCTCGTCGCCCTGTGTCCGGCCGGGGCCGAGGTCCTCCAGTCCGAGCCGCACCTTCACCGTGTCGCCGACCCGGCCCCGCACGGTCGCGGTGACCGGACGGTAGTCGGCCTGCACGGTGGTGGTGATCCCGACCCGGCCCTGACTCTCGCCGAAGGCCTGAGCCGCCGTCCGGACCAGGGTGAGCGGCGGGCCGGTGCCGCGCACGGTGTGACCGGCCGGGCGGCTCGCGGACGACGACCAGGTGTAGGTCACCTCGCCGGTCAGGGTTCCGGGCGGGGTGAGCGTGTAGACCAGTGGCGCGCCGGTGCGGTAGGCGGCGCCCGCCGCGGCCCGGGTGGGGAAGGCACACCAGGCGGAGGTGGGCGCGGGGTCCGTGTAGAAGCAGTTGCGGTGCAGGGCGGTCAGTGTCATCCCCTCCGACACGTCGACCCTGAGGGCGACGCCCCCCTCCGTGGGGAAGCGGGTGTTGTTGGCCAGCCGCGCGGTCACGTTCGCGGACTTCCCCGGCGCCAGTCCGCTCACGCCCTTCTCCTGTCCCGGAGCGGAGAGCGTCGGGCCGCCGACGGTCATCCGGGTGGTGCCGGTGACGGTGGGCGCGTTGTCGGCGGTCGCGGTGTACGTCACCGTCCCGCTGTCGCCGGGCTCGACGCCGTCCACCCCGAGGAGGGTGAGGGGCGTGTAGCTCTCGCCGTCGCCGTTCTGCAAGGAGCCGTACGCACACGTGTAGACCGCGCCCTCGGCGGCGCACATGTCGTTGTCGCCGAGCCGGGCGACGCCCTCCAGGCCGGACGCGTCCACGACCACCCGGACGTTGCGGGCCGGTTCGCCACCCTCGCTCCGCTCGACGTGGACCGGGATCGCGAAGTCGTCGTTCGAGGCCCTGGACCCCTCGTCGGCGTGGTACATGACGTAGGTGCGCACGGTCTCGAACCGCAGCACGACCTGGTCCGGGCCGTCGGCCGAGGCGGGTGCCACGGCCGTGGCGAACAGCGCCGCGACACTCGCCGCCAGCGCGGCCGGACGCCTGAGGATCCGTATCGGTAAGGGCATGCGGGCACTATGCCAGCGGCGGTCCCGACCGCCGCGACCAGCCCGACGGCTACAGCCAGTCCGAGGGCTACAGCCAGCCCTGCTGCCGTGCCTCCCGCATCGCCTCCATGCGGTTGCGGGTGCCCGTCTTGCCGATCGCGGCGGACAGGTAGTTGCGGACCGTGGACTCCGACAGGTGCAGCCGGGTGGCGATGTCGGCGACGGTCGCGCCGTCCACGCAGGCCTTCAGGACGTCGCACTCGCGGGCCGTGAGCGGGTTCGGTCCGGCGCTCAGCGCGGCCGCGGCCAGCGCCGGGTCCACGACCGTCTCGCCGGCCAGCACCCGGCGGACGGCCGCCGCCAGCTCCTCCACCGGGCCGTCCTTGACCAGGAACCCCGAGGCCCCGGCCTCCATGGCCCGGCGCAGATAGCCGGGCCGGCCGAACGTCGTCAGGATCAGCACCCGGCAGCCGGGCGCCTGGTCGCGCAGCTCGGCGGCCGCGTCCAGGCCGCTGATGCCGGGGAGTTCGATGTCGAGGAGCGCGACGTCCGGCCGGTGGAGCAGGACCGCGTCCACGATCGCGTCGCCGGTGCCCACCTGCGCGACGACCTCGATGTCCGCCTCCAACCCCAGCAGCAGGGCCAGCGCCCCGCGCATCATGCCCTGGTCCTCCGCGAGCAGCACCCTGATGGACTTGGCGGGGCGGTGGTCGGAGGGCATCTCGTTCACGGGCCAACCCGGCATCTCGGTCACGGGCCCAGGTTAGGGCCGGCCGCCACGGACGGCACGGTGTCGACGCCGACACCGGTGCCGGTGCCGGTGCCGTCCACGGCGGGGGTGTCCGGGGGCGGTGTCGGGAGTTCCACCGGCAGTTCCGCGGTGACCGTGAAGCCGCCGCGCGGTCCCGGACCCGCCGTCAGGGTGCCGCCCGCGGCCGCCAGGCGCTCGCGCAGTCCGGTGAGCCCGGTGCCGCCGCCCGGCGCACAGCGGTCGTCACCGCCACCGCCCGTGTCGCCGCCGACTTCGCCTCGGCCTCCGCCGGTGCAGGTGCTGGTGCTGGTGTCGGTGCCGCCGTCGTCCGTCACCGTCAGCCGGACCCGCTCCGGCGTGCCCGACACCGTGATCCCGCAGTGGCTCGCGTCGCTGTGCCGGACCACGTTGGTGACCGCCTCGCGCACCACCCAGCCGAGCAGCGCCGCCGTCTTGGGGTCCGGCGGCGGTCCCGACCGGCTCACCGACGGTTCGACACCCGCCGCCGTCAGGGCCGAGCGGGCCCGGTCCAGCTCGCCGCCCAGGCTGCCCTCGCGGTAGCCGGTGACCGCCTCGCGGATCTCGGTCAGCGCCTGGCGGCCCACCGCCTCGATGTCGACGACCTGGGAGAGGGCCGCGTCCATGTCGCGCGGCGCCAGCCGCCGGGCCGCCTCCGACTTCACCACGATCACCGACAGGGTGTGGCCGAGCAGGTCGTGCAGATCGCGGGAGAAGCGCAGCCGCTCCTCCTCCACCGCCCGGCGGGCGAGTTCCTCACGGGCGGCGCGCAGCTCCCGTACGGCCTCGGAGAGGGAGAGGATCGCGGCCGTCACCATCGTCGAGATCCAGGTGGCGTAGGCGATCGTGAGCCCGTCCCAGCCGTCGCGGGCGCAGGAGACCGCGCCCGCCAGGACGGCGACGGCGGTGCCGATGGTCCGCAGCTGGGGGCCGCGCAGCACCGCGCCCGTCGCGAGGCCGAACAGCGGGAGGAAGAGCAACCAGCTCCCGCCGTAGCCGAGGGCGAGTCCGCAGGTCACGACACCCAGCGCCACCAGCGCCAGCCGCGTGGAGGCCGCCTCGCGGGTCTCCTTCACGAAGGCGCGGAAAGAGACGTAGACGTAGAGCGAGTTGAACGTCAGCAGGCCCAGGCCGCCGATCCACGGGTCGGCGTCGCCCTGGAAGAGGTTGGAGAACGCGCCCATCCCCATCAGCAGCCACGGCAGCAGGGAGAACCCGCTGGCCGGCGGACCCGGGTCCTCGGTGATCCGCCCGGCCCGCCGGGCGCTCCGGTACTCGGCCTTGCAGCGCTCCTTGTCCGCTCTCCACTGCCGACGGCGCTCCCGTGCCGTACGCAGCGCCGAGCGCCAGGAGTCCCGGCGGCGGGCCGCCGCGCGGCGCCGTTCCTCGAACGACCTGGTCATGTGTCCGTCCCCCGTTCCCGCGTGTCCACTGCCCGTGCTCGACGGTCCACCGCGGCCCCGCCGTGCGTGCCACGGGCGGTCCGCCGGTCCTCGACGCTACGGTTCCGGGCCCGCGAGCGGCAGTGCCGGAAGTACGCGGTCGGGCAGGACAAATGTCACCGGCACCCGTTTCTGACATGCCGTCAGGTGTCTTCACAACTTCCGGGGCCTGGGCTATACAGGGGGTCGCCGCACTGGAACGCGTTCTAGATCGGTTCTGGCTCGGGCGGGTTCCGCGGCCCCGTGACGGCCTCGGTGCGGCCGATCGGTGCGGACGGCCGTGCCGAGGTCTTGGAACGACGCGATCGATCCGATCGATCCGAGCGATCAGGAGCTCCATGCCCATCGACGCAGCCAAGGCACTCGCCGCCGAACCGCGGACCGGCGAGATCACCTGGGACCGCCGGGACGTCCAGCTGTACCACCTCGGCATCGGCGCGGGCCGTCCGGCCACCGACCCCGACGAACTGCGCTACACGCTGGAGTCGCGGCTCCACGTCCTGCCGAGCTTCGCCACCGTCGCCGGCTCCGGCTCGCCCGGCGTGATCAGCGGACTGTCCATGCCCGGTGTCGAGGTCGACCTCGCCCGCGTCCTGCACGGCGGCCAGCGCCTGGAGATCCACCGACCCATCCCGGTGACGGGCCGGGCGACCGCCACCGGACGCATCGCCGCCGTGTACGACAAGGGCAAGGCCGCCGTCCTCGTCATGCGCACCGAGGTCGCCGACGCGGACGGGCCGCTGTGGACCAACGACGCCCAGATCTTCGTCCGGGGAGAAGGCGGCTGGGGCGGCGACCGGGGCCCCTCCGCCCGGCTCGACCCGCCCGCCGGTGAGCCCGGCAAGGTGGTCGAGCGGACCGTCCGCGAGGACCAGGCCCTGCTCTACCGCCTCTCCGGCGACTACAACCCGCTGCACGCCGACCCGGAGTTCGCGAAACTCGCCGGGTTCGACCGGCCCATCCTGCACGGCCTGTGCACCTACGGCATCACGCTCAAGGCGGTCGTCGACACGCTGCTCGACGGCGATGTGAGCCGGGTGCGCGGCTACGCCACGCGCTTCGCCGGGGTGGTGTTCCCGGGGGAGACCCTGCGGATCCGCATGTGGCGCGGTGACGGTGCGGTCCGGGTGGCCGTCAGCGCCGTACAGCGGGACGACGCCCCGGTCCTCGCCGACACACTCGTCGAACACTCCTGAGCCAGCCTGAACGCGCCTGAACGCGCCTGAACGCGCCGAAGGAACCCGCAACGAGCCGAAGGGACCCGGGAGGCGCCGGAAGAGCCCGCAACGAGCCGAAGGAACCCGGACCGTCCGAAGGGCCGGACCGTTCGAAGGGACCCGGACCGTCGGGATGATCCGGACGACCTGAACCACCGTCGGCAGCAGCCGAATTCACCTCCAGAACCGCCCAGCATCCGAGGGGACCCGAGGGGAGCCGCACCATGCGCGCAGCCGTACTGCACGAGATCGGCCAGGAAAAGCTGGAGGTCCTCGACGACGTCGAGGCGGTGGGCTTCGGCCCCGGACGGGTCCGGATCCGGGTACGGGCCACGGGCCTGTGCCACTCGGACCTGTCCGCGATGAGCGGCGTGCTCCCGCAGCCCGCCCCGTTCGTGCCCGGTCACGAGGGTGCGGGTGAGGTCCTGGAGGTGGGCGAGGGCGTCACCCGGGTGAAGCCCGGTGACCGGGTCGTCGTCTGCTGGCTGCCGGCCTGCGGAGCGTGTCCCGCGTGCAAGCGGGGCCAGACCGAACTGTGCCTGGCCGGGTTCATGAACGCCGGCACACCCAACTTCCGTCGCCCCGGCGGCGATGTCTTCGGCTTCGCCGGCACCGGGACCTTCGCCGAGGAGGTCGTGGTCGACGCGGGCTGCGCGGTCCCGATCCCCGACGACGTCCCCTTCGACATCGCCGCGCTGATCGGCTGCGGAGTGACCACCGGCCTGGGCGCCGCCCTCAACACGGCCGACGTGGAGGCCGGTTCGTCGGTCGCCGTCATCGGCTGCGGAGGCGTCGGCATCTCCGCGATCCAGGGCGCGCGGCTCAAGGGCGCCGCCGAGATCGTCGCCGTCGACCCGGTCGCCTCGCGCCGGGAGGCCGCCCTCGCCTTCGGCGCCACGAAGGCCGTCTCACCCGACGAGCTGCCCGACGCGAAGCAACTGGTCACCGCGGGCGAAGGGTTCGACTACGTCTTCGAGGTCGTCGGACGCTCCGCCACCGCCCGCACCGCGTACGACAACACCCGGCGCGGCGGCACCCTCGTCGTCGTCGGCGCGGGCGCCCTGGACGACCACCTCCAGCTCAACATGTTCGAGCTGTTCTTCGACGAGAAGCGGATCCTGCCCTCGATGTACGGCGGCGGCGACGTCCTGCGCTCCTACGAGCGGACGATCGGCCTGTGGCGGGCCGGCCGGATCGACCTGTCGGGCCTGATCACCCACCGCGTGGCGCTCACCGAGATCAACGAGGCACTGGACCAGATGCGTACCGGGGCGGCGCTCCGTACCTGCATAGAGATCTGAGGGGGCCGTCCGATGGCACTGCCACTCGAGGGGCTGGCCGCGATCGTCACCGGCGCCGGGCGCGGGCTCGGCCGGGCCGAGGCGCTGGAGCTGGCGCGGCTGGGCGCGGCCGTCGTCGTCAACGACTACGGGCAGTCCGGCCGGGACGGGTCGGGCGAGGCGTCGGCCGGGCCCGCCGAGGAGGTGGCGCGGGAGATCCGGTCGGCCGGCGGCACCGCGCTCGCCCACACCGGGGACGTCGCCGACTTCGCACAGGCCCGCCAGCTCGTCGAGTTGGCGATCGGCGAGTTCGGCAAACTGGACATCCTGGTCAACAACGCGGGCATCCTGCGCGACCGCATGGTCTTCTCGATGGCCGAGGACGAGTGGGACTCGGTGATCCGGGTCCATCTGAAGGGGCACTTCAACACGACCCGCTTCGCCGCCGCCCACTGGCGCGACCGCTCCAAGGCGGCGGGCGCCGCGGTGTACGGGCGGATCGTGAACACCTCCTCGGAGGCGTTCCTGGCGGGCTCGGCCGGGCAGCCCAACTACGCCGCCGCCAAAGGGGGAATCGTCGGACTGACGACGTCCACGGCGCTCGCGCTCGCCAAGTACGGGGTGACGGCCAACGCCATCTGTCCGCGCGCCCGCACCAGGATGACGGAGGACGTCTTCGCCGGTTTCGCACCACCGGACGTGGGCCTCGACCCGCTGGCGCCCGAGCATGTGGCCCCGCTGGTCGGCTATTTGGCCTCGCCCGCCGCCGCCCGGATCAACGGACAGCTGCTCGTCGCGCACGGCGGCATGGTCGCCGTCGTCGAACGGCCGCGGGTACGGGCGAAGTTCGACAGCAAGGAGGACGTGTTCGACCACGAGGAGCTGGACGCCGTCCTCGGCGCGCACTTCGCGGACCGGCCCCGGGACGAGACGTTCGCCGCGGCGGAGGTACTGGGGCTGCGACGGGGCCAGGA
>NZ_BBYG01000019.1 GCF_001184025.1 Streptomyces maremycinicus | reverse complement strand
ATAGCCTGGCGGAAGGAGTACGAGTCCAGCAGTCGTGTCGCATCGTTCAGTTCTTGGCTCGGCCAGCCGTGCGCCGTCACCGAGTCGATCTCGAAGCGCACCATGGCAACTACGATTCGCAGCCTGACGAGCATGGAAGTTGGCATTATGCGGTTGGTCTCGTGCAACTGGATGGGACCCCGAAGCAGCAGCGATCGCAGGACTGGCACCAAGGGAAAGTTGCCATCGATCAGTTCGAGCAGCGAATCCCCGCGATCCGTTCGATGCCGGTGCGCCTTGTCGACACCAGCAGATGCCAACACGGCATCGCTGAAGTCGTAGACCGCTTGCCGAATTTGCATCTGTACGGCGTCGCTGTGAGAAGCGAATCTCTCAACGTCGAGCAGTAGGGCCCACCCTTTCGCCTGTCGTCCCTCCACAGGATTGCTGGATGTGAGCGCGGACTGCTCCGCCTCGGCAGCGCGGAGCCACAAGGCGTGTATTGCCTCCAGCTGCTGCTCAGCCGTAAGACTCGGCGCGCGCGACGCCAGGATCTCCAGGAGAGCGTCCACGACATGCCATTGTGGAAGCCGAGGGCTACAGAAGGCATCGTGTATCGAACTTCGCGATACCCCCGCATCGCGTAACTCCTGGGCCATAGTCGTAAGACTCGGACGACCCGCTTGGAGGTGCAGTCGGTGTAGAGCGTCGTTGAGCTCCCGGTGCTCCCGACCACTCAGTGTGGGTTTACGCAGAACTCCCGGTCGCCCCACATCCGCTCCTCGTCCAAAGCCGTCCAGAACCGTCCAACAGCATGGCATCGCGGCCGAAGTTGGAAGGACTCATCCGGACATGTTCAGGGGTGACGTCTACCCGTCCAGCGCCCCGAAACAGGCGGTGATGCTCGACGTACCGCCAGGACGGCCCGGCGGTACGCAGGAGGGGGAACGACATGAGGACAAGGAAGACAGCACAGCGGCTCGGAAAGGCAGCCCTGTTCTCGCTGATTCGTGGCGCCGCCACTGCGGTGGGTAGCGCCCTGGTGGTCGGCTGCGCGTGGTGGCTTCAGCGTCAGTAGCCGAACTCTGCCAGTGAGCGGGAGTTGTGCTGTGCCTGCCCCAGGGCTGCTGGGACCGGTGACCATCTGAGCTGGAGGCCGAGTCTGGCTTCTGCCAGACAGCCGTCGAGCTCACGCGACACCACGAGTTCAAGCTCAGCAGCCATGTCGCTCACGCCCGGGCATCAATTGCGGCGGCCGAGGGGCGCAACATAGCCGAGGATCGCCGGTTGGCCAAACCGGCGATCCTCCGCATCATTGATGGTCCACCGCCACTACCTGCCCTACGTCGGAAGGCACCGCCACCACAACATCCACAGCCGCGCAGTCCCGCGAGCATCCGCGTCACAGCTGCACGAGGCGGCTACGCCGCCGCGTAGCTCGCGCGGAAGAGGTCCACAGCCCGCTCCACGTCCCGCTCGGACCGCAACTGCACCTCCAGGTCGCCCGTACCGTGGTGACCGAGCCCCGTCACGTCCCGGGTGAAACCGGACACGAGGCCCACATCCCTCGGATCGGCCTTTAGTTAGACGAGGAGCTTGGTCTTCTGCGGCGGGCAGACACAGGCGAAGTTCCGCAGGCGCTGATACGCGCGGTACTGCTTGCGCTGCACCCGGCTGACGCCGTCCCCAAGGCCGAGCAAGACCTCGTCGACCGCCTCCGCCAGCTCCGCCAGCACCCCACTGTGCGCGCGTACCGGCGGCAGCCCAGCCGCGCGCTGGCGAACCTGCTTGGGGGCCGGCGTGCGCCCGGTGACGGAAGCCACGGTCTCAAGACCAATCAGGTCCTTGCCGAAGAATCGGTAGCGGACCAGGTCGATGCTGCGGCGGTGCTCGCGTACGGCGTGCACGTCGTAGCGGGTGAAGTCGCCGGCGACGCAGATCAACCTGGGTGCACTCCACAGCACCTGGGCCGCGGTCGTGGCCCCGAGTCGGTCGCGGACCAGGTGCTGGAACTCGGCCCGGTGATCCATCAGCCAGCCGAGATAGAACAGCCCCTGGTTGATCACGCCGGAGTCCACACCGCGCTTGTACTCGACGACCACGGGAGCCCCGTTCTCGTCGAGGCCCAGCGAGTCGATCCGGCCACCGTGGACCGGGCCGGTGCTGTACTCGCTTGCCAGGAACCGGACCCCGAGGAACTTCTCCATGTTGCCCTCGACGATGCTCTGCACATCGGCTTCGGCATCAGCAAGACGCGGCGCGACCTCCGTCACGCCGCCGTTCGTGTTGTAGAGCTTCAGGTCCGGCACCGCCCCTCCCGTGCAGCCAGTGTGGCCGACACTCAACAGCAGGGGCTGTCGAATTTATTTCCATGGGGACCCATCCGAGACGCCGATCGGCTCCCGCCCGCTGACCACTCCGACAGACGGTAAGGCCCGGCGTCCCGAAGCCGGGATGCCGGGCCCTTACCGAGGCGCGATCAGACGGGGCGGATGTTCTCCGCCTGCGGGCCCTTCTGGCCCTGCGTGACGTCGAACTCGACTTTCTGGCCCTCCTGCAGCTCACGGAAACCCTGGGCGGCGATGTTGGAGTAGTGGGCGAAGACATCGGGGCCGCCGCCCTCCTGCTCGATGAAACCGAAGCCCTTCTCGCTGTTGAACCACTTCACAGTGCCCTTGGCCATGACTATCTCCTTCGAGGGAAACCGTGCGTGCACCTTGCACGCACGGGAGGTGATCGCCCTGGTCCGGAGAGGCGCTGAACAGCAAGAACGCCCGTGATGGCGATCACGGGCGAACGGAACTTCGGAACCACGGACTGCTGACTCACAACGCTATAACGAGGTGGCGGGAGCCGCTAGCGATAACGCGCCAGCAACTGGCCCGGACGAAGGGCTGGATCGCCTGTGAGAAGCGGCGATGGTGATCACGTAGGTTTCCGGCACCACCAACATGGTGCCCGTGCCGGGGCCGCCGACGGTCACTGGCCCGCCCTGCTGGACCTGTTCACCGCGGGCGCTGCCCCCGAAAGGCTTCTTCTGCACAGGGCGGCGGCGAGGCGTGGCCTCCCACCGCCGCGGACTGCGCACATGGCCGGCCTGTGCCACGTGTCCCCGCCGGTTCCGGACGCGCCGTGCAGGCCCTGGCGGCGGACGATCCTGTGGCGCCCCACGCCGGCTATCCGCGCCGAAGAAATGAACTCGCATGCCCTCTGAGCCGCCTGCCTGATCAAGCTGCGGGGTGATGCCGCAGGCGGTGACAGATCCGCTTAGCCGCGTCTAGGGTGCGCCCATGCTTGACGACGCGACCGTTCAGCGGGCCACAGCCGAACTACTCTCCGCACCTCAGCCCCTCGGTCGCGCGGCCGTCGCCCTGCCCAGGAGCGCAGGGGTGTACGCCTGGTGGGCGCCGCCCGAGGTCCTTGACTTCTTCCCCGGACCGGTCAATACCGGCGATGCCGGACTGCGGCTGCTCTACCTGGGCAAGGCCCGCCGGCTGCGGTCCCGCGTAGTCTCCAACCACCTGAAGGACTCCGGACGGTCCACCCTGCGTCGAACCCTGGCCGGACTCCTCATGGCCGTTGAGAGCTACCGCACCACCTGGACCGATCGCGTCGTCCTGGTTCCCAAGGACGAACAGCGCCTTTCCCACTGGATGCACAACCACCTCACCCTCACTTGGACCGAGCACCCGGACCCCGTCCCGCTGGAGAAGGAACTGATCTCCCAACTGCACCCCCCGCTGAACGTCGAGGGAGCGCAGCATGGCACCTTCCGGGACCGCGTCAAGCAAGCGCGAGCCTTCTACCACGCCAGTGCTGGCCCCCGGCCGGACAAGTAGCCGACCTTCGCTGAGCGGCCCACAGAGACAAGGACTGGCAAGAGGAACGGCCAGGATCACCCGCTGGCGCCCAGTCCGAGAGAAAACTCTGAGGGCCGACGGCAGCCTGACTTGCGCCGGGCGCGAGAGCGGGCAATCCGCGTCAGTCGGATGCTGCCCGGAACATACGTGCGTTCAGTACCGACCAGGAGAAACCGCTCGAACAATCTATCTGCGGCGAGGATCATGGCGGGATGGCTGCGTACCTGTATGACCGGCTGGTGACGGAGGACGAATACCGTCAGCGCATCCGGCGTCATCGTCCCAGCTCGCTGCTGCCCCTGATCGCCGCGGCGGCGGCACGCTACAGCACGCCCGAGCGGCCACAGCCCTGGCTGGAAAGTCCCTCTCTGAAGTACACACCCTGGGCGCTGGCTGACGCGGCCCGCGTCAGCCTGGCCTACGGCACCGAGCACCTGCGCTCCGAAGCCACCGAGCGCGATCTGCTGGAGATCCTGGCCGCGTACTCCAGCCTGAAGGAACCCACCCTGCACGGCACCGACGAGGATCCGATCCGCTTGCGGGACTTCATGATGCGCCTGGGCGGCGAGCAGATGCCCTTCCAGGCCCCGGAGTTCGCCACTCTCGCCCGTGCCGCCGCGCTGTACCTGCACACACCATTCCCCGCGCACCGGCAACCCCGCTGCATGGTCCCCGGCTGGGACACCGAAGTCTTCGGCTGCCCGCTGCCCGACTACGTCGGCACCGCTCAGCTGCTGTGGGGATGTGCACTGTTCAACGCCGGGCGTTTCGATCCCGCGATCTTCGACAGCTCGGAAGGGGAGACGTTCAACCGTGTCGTCGGCCGGGAGACGGTGCTGCGTGTCGTCGAACGGCACTTCGCCACCGACGTGGCCTCCGTCAAAGCGGCCGAGAAACGGACCACGCAGAACCTCGCGAGGGTGGCCGGCGGCAAAGCTGCCCAGCTGCGGCGCTTCACCTACAACCCGCTGCTCGGCCGACCCGCGGTCACCGGCTTCGGACCCGGCCTGCTGTGCCCCTCACCCCAGCTGGTCTGGCGCAAAGCGACGCCGCCCGGCATCTACCACACAGGACGCGAGCACTTCGGACCCGACTTCCTGCAGGAGACCGGCTACCTCTTCGAGGAATACGTCGGCCGCCAGCTCCGCCTGATACCGGACGCCGATGTTCTCCCGGAGATCACGTACCGGGTCAAGCGCAACGAACTGCAAAGCGTCGACTGGATCGTCGTCTTCGACGACCTGGTGCTGCTCGTGGAGGTCAAGTCCATGATGCCGACCGAGAACGCACGTCTCGGCCTGGAACTCGGAGTCGCCGAGACCGACAGCAAACTCACCCGCGCCTTCCGCCAGGTCAACGCCACCTCGTCCCAGATCGACCAGCACCATCCGGCATTCGCTGGCATTCCGACCGACCGCCCACGCCAGGCACTGATCGTCACCCTTGAACCGTTCCCCGTCGCCAACGCCAACCTGCCCCACCTCGACCTGCCCACCGCCGACATCCCGACCACGGTCGTCGCGGCCCACGAACTCGAACGCCTGGTGACCCTCACCGACACCACACCCAGCTCTCTGCTCCTCAAACGGGCGGCCGACCCCCAGCGCTCCACCTGGGCTCTCAACGAATGCCTCAACGGACACGAAGGCGCCCGCAACCCGGTCCTCGGTCAGGGATGGGCGTCCTACCCATGGGCAACGGGCAGGCTCCCGACCCCTGGCGCGACGTAGTCCATGTGCCGGGCATCCGTATGCCCCGCCGGCCGCCGCGCGCTCGGTGGCGAGTGCGGCATGGTCGGCCGCCGCACCGGTTCGTCCGAGGATTTCCGCAGGGGCGGGTTACCAACGGGCCAGAATGCGGCGGGCTCGTCTGAGCGGGCTCGATATCTGATGGAGGTGGTCGGCGGCTGCCCATCGGCACGCTATCCGGGAGGGCTTACAAGGCATGGCGTACTGGCGCAGCGGATGGCGCCGGTGAGTGAGCTATGCCTTTGGCGGCACGTCTGGGCTGCGGCCTATCAAGGACTCGATGTATTTCTGGACGAGTTGAAGGCTGATATCGGAGAGGAAGGCGGTCTCTGTATGCCCTCGGTATTTCATCTCGTCGGCTTTCAGTGCTCTCGGGATCCCTTGACCTCGGACCCAGGCTTTCACCTGGCGCTCGAAGGCCCACGCGTCTCCGGTGAGGTCGAAGTCCCAACGTGCGTGCAACTCCCAGCCCTGGGAGAGGTGCTGGGACAGGCGTTGTTCGGTGTTGGCGATACCCCACTTCAGGGCTTGGTAGGTGTGGTGGACGACAAGGTAGAGGTAGCCGGGTTTGGCGGGATTGATGCCGCGCTCGGCACACGTGGGGCAGCCACCCTGCGTGCCACGGATGTTGTGCAGCGTCGGCCCGGGGTCGAGGACCGTTTCGCAGGTCATGCAACGGGCTTTCCAGGGGAGTTCCGTGCTGCCGGGATAGGCCACGAGCGGGTCGAGTGCCTTCTCGAGCATGCTGGCGATGGCTTGCTCCTCGTCGAGCCGCAGGGCATCGGCGATCTTTTCCGAGCGGCACGACCAGCATTGGTGGCCGCGGGTGCGGACCTTGGCGTAGGTGGGGGTTCCGATGTGTCCGCAGCGCAGACAACGGCACAACCAGGGCTGCAATGAGCCGGGATAGTCGACGAGTGGCTGCAGGTCCGCTTTGGCCATCAACTGTCGCGCCGCTTCGTCGGTGATGTCGCGTCCGGCGCAACTGGTGCAGCCGCCGCGGCCTCGTTGGACGTGCGCCAGCTTCTTCGGCTTGATGACGCCGCAGTGGACGCACCTGGCGGCCCACTGTTTCCCGGCACCCGGGTAGTCCTCCAGTGCATCCCAGCCCCAATCGAGCATGACAGCAGCAGCCGTCGCCCCATCACGGGTGAGTTGGGCCGCGATCTTGCGTGACCGGCACGTTTTGCCGCAGACGCCGGTCCCCTTGTTGACGACGTCGTTGTAGCGCGGTGAACTGACCTCACCGCAGGTCAGGCAGCGGCATTTCCAGGGAAGTTGAGTGCCGGGGAAGGGTTCCAGCGGACGTGTTCCCCGGTCAAGCATTGCCTGGACGGCTTCGTCTTCGGTCACTCGTCGTGGCACTGGTCAAGCTCCCTCGGGCAGCAATCGGCGTCGGGTGCGACCAGACAGCCACATTGAAGGACATCCTATTTCACAATGGATCCCCTTCAAGGCTGTCACCCTCGAGTCTTCCTCAGCGCACAAGGTGAACTGGGTTCACCGGCCATGGTGACGTGCTGCGGCTGCACATTCCGCAGGACGGGTTCCCGAGCCGACAGGCCGTATCGCCCGTACCCTTCGTGGGGTCTACGGCGTCACATAGCGGGCGCCAAACCGCTGGAGGCGACCCCTCGTGCTGATTGCTCAGCGGCCGTCCCTGACCGAAGAGGTCGTCGACGAGTTCCGCTCCCGGTTCGTGATCGAGCCGCTGGAGCCGGGCTTCGGCTACACCCTCGGCAACTCCCTCCGCCAGCCCTCCTGTCCTCGATCCCGGGTGCGGCGGTCACGTCCATCCGCATCGACGGCATCCTGCACGAGTTCACCACCGTGCCGGGCGTCAAGGAGGACGTCACCGACCTGATCCTCAACATCAAGCAGCTGGTCGTCTCCTCGGAGCACAACGAGCCGGTCGTGATGTACCTGCGCAAGCAGGGCCTGGGTCTGGTCACCGCCGCCGACATCGCGCCCCCGGCCGGTGTCGAGGTGCACAACCCCGACCTCGTCCTCGCCACGCTCAACAGCAAGGGCAAGCTGGAGATGGAGCTGACCGTCGAGCGTGGCCGCGGCTACGTCTCCGCCGTGCAGAACAAGCAGGTCGGCCAGGAGATCAGCCGTATCCCGGTCGACTCCATCTACAGCCCCGTGCTCAAGGTCACGTACAAGGTCGAGGCCACGCGTGTCGAGCAGCGCACCGACTTCGACAAGCTCATCGTCGACGTCGAGACGAAGCAGGCCATGCGTCCCCGTGACGCCATGGCCTCTGTCGGCAAGACCCTGGTCGAGCTGTTCGGTCTCGCCCGCGATCTCAACATCGACGCCGAGGGCATCGACATGGGCCCGTCCCCCACGGACGCCGCCCTTGCCGCCGGCATCGCGCTGCCGATCGAGGAGCTGAAGCTCACGGTCCGCTCCTACAACTGCCTCAAGCGCGAGGGCATCCACTCCGTGGGCGAACTGCTCTCGCGCTCCGAGGCCGACCTCCTGGACATCCGCAACTTCGGCGCGAAGTCCATCGACGAGGTCAAGGCGAAGCTGGCCGGCATGGGCGTGGCCCTGAAGGACAGCCCGCCCGGATTCAACCCGCCCGCCGCCGCCTTCGGTGCGGACGACGACGCGGACGCGGGTTTCGTGGAGACCGAGCAATACTGACTGCTGAGCCACGCCGGCCACAGGACACATGCGTCCAGGGACAGGAGAACCACGCCGCTGTCCCCCCTCGGCGGCGGCGATCTGCGCGGAGTTCGCGTGCACGCCGATGCCCTCGGCGACGACGCGCAGCCCGCGACGCCCTCAGGGGCCCCGGCCGGGTCGCGTCCGCGCACAGCCAGGTGAACAGCACCGAATGCCGCAGGTCGTACGGCCGCTTCGCGAGCAGAGTGCTGACGAGAGTGGGTGGTGGCGTTGCCGGAGACCCGCAGCTGTGCATTCAGATGTAGAACTTGAATTGAGGCAGTGGCTCCCGGTCAGCGGGGATCTCCCTCATGATCTCGCCGACGAGCCCGGAGAACTTGATCGTGATCGGCAGGAGTCCGCCCAATGCGGCTGAGTTCCAGTTGAGCTTGGTGAGCGCGAGGACTTCCCTCAGCAGAGCGTCTCGCGAAGAGTCCTGCCCCACGTGATCGGCGACCTGGAGCGGCGCCGGAACGTGCATCCCGTGGAACTCGTTGAGGGCGGATATGTAACCCGTCGTGTACAGGTAGTCCAAGTCGCCGAAGCTGAAACGGGTTCCGCGCAGCGGGGGATACTTCGAGGTGGTGATGAGGCGAACCCGGCTCTGCACCTCGAGCGCCATCAGGTCGTAGCGCCGCACACGGGACTCGATCGCCGCGCGGAAGCCGTCGCGTTCGTCCGGCCAGTAGCGCGAGGTCTTGTGGACCACGATGCGAGCCGGGGTCTGCTTCATGACTGCTTCGTACCGGTCGAGTACCAGGGCCATCAGCTGGTGCGCGCCGTCAGCCGTCAGGTGAGGCGAACGGCTCCCGGTCTTGTGCGGATCCCATTCGAATTCGTGTCCCCGGAGAACCAGTCCTTCCCCTCGCTCGTCAAACGCCTGCACGAGGCTGGTCTGCATCGTCGCAGCCGCGCTGCCCAGCGGCCGGTAGAAGCCGATGCCGACGTAGCAGGTCCCGGGCGTGAGGCCGTACGGACTCCACGGATAGCCTCCCGCCTTGCAGTACATCGCGGTGAAGAAGTTCCACGCGATGCGCGAGGGTGGTGTCCGGTCGCGCCCGTCGAGCGTGGGCGCGCGGACGATCTGCGTCGGTATGCGGAACTTCATGGCGCTCGCCTTGAGGGCGCGGCGCAGGTCGCGATGGACCGCGCCGGTGTCTTTGCTGGTGTAGTCGGCCGTGCCGCAGCGCGTCACGATCTGGTCGGACAGCGCGATGACGACGTAGTCGGGGACGCTGTCACGCTCTGCCAACTGCCGGAACTTGGTCTCGAACAGGGCAAGGGCAGCGTGGAAGCGGTCCTTCTGCGACTTGATCTCCAGTACCTGCCGCAGTTCGGTCTGCCCGAGTTCTTCATTCCACGCATCGTCGAACTCCAGCGACGAGAAGAATCCGCGGTCGGGCATCCACCCGGGGAACTCCGGGTTGTTCACGTCTCCGCGTACGCCCTCGGCGCGACTGCTCATCCAGGTACGGGCGGCCTCGACGAGTTCGGCGGTACCGATCATCCCCACGCGCAGCCGGGTGGGGTGGCGGCCTGATGCTGTCCAGGAACGGGGTCCGTAGCGTGCGATGCCGGCCTTGGGGTCGATGTGCAGGCCGTCGTCGGCGAAGTGCAGCAGCGGCTCGGGAAAGTAGGTGCTCGCGATGAGGGACGGGGAGCCAGTGGGCGAGACACTCGGTGGAGCAGGGCGTGCCGTCATCGCAGCGTTTCCTCCGCGTCCTCGTCGTCGGGATCGTCGTCCTCGCTCAGGCCCTCTGCCTCGGCCCAGGTGAAGAGGTCGTCCACGTACTCGACGTTCTTGAAGGGCATGTCGTGCTCGGCGGGAATGCCCGGCCATCGCACCTGCCCGCTGCTCAGCGATGTCGAGACGATCAGGTTCTGCCTGTCCGTGCCGAAGGGGAAGAAGATCCGCGGAGTGCTCCTGCCGAGGAAGTCACGCCAGAACTGGACTTCGCCCAGGAGGTCGTGGTTGAACAGGCGGGACTTCTTCCGGGTCACCTGCCGCCCGATGTACTTGGCCTGTATGGATTCGAAGCCGTCGGAGGTGACACGCAGCTCGGGTCTGACGCTCAGGCACCACTGGTTGTCACCGATGAGGAAGAAGCGCAGCGAAACAGCACGATGAAGCCAGTAGTTGCGAGCCTCTCCGGTCGCTCGCTTCTTGGGCTGCCATACGACGCTCCGGGTCGCCCTGCTGGCATTCAACGGCCGGTACGGCACGGAGCGTTCAACGCCGGCAGCCTCCGGTTCGAAGTAGTAGCGGTGATGGTCGTGGTCGAGCCGTAGTCCGAGACGTCCGGTGAGTTTGTTCAGCGACCGGTTCAGCAGCGCGACGTACCACCCCAGCCGGTCGGGATCCGTCCACCATTCCTTGGTGGAGAAGCGCTCGGTCTCCGTGCACGCCACGACGTCAGAGAAAGGGTTGCTGGTGTCACGCAAGTCCTGGAATGCCCACAACCGCCCATCACGCAGGATGAACGGCGTCATCGTCCCGGCAGACGTCGCGGCCGGCCGGACCTCGCTATCCCGGCTGGCAGAGCAAGGGGCTCCGTAGATGTAGCGCGGCATCTGCGTGACCGGCAGCACGTTGCTGTACACGGTGTCGTTGACCATCGGAGGCAGCTCCGACGGCACGTTGGAACGCCCCCCGAGCCTGCGCTCGATCCGCTGTTCGTGAGTCTCCTTCATGGCGTGCAGACGCTCCACCGTGTACTTCGCTAGCGCACCCTCGGAGTCGATCAGCTGGTGATGCTGATTGCACAGCAAGATCAGATTCTCGTACCGATTGCGCTCCTCCGGCGTCAGCGGCGAATCGCCCCGCGGACCGTTCGGGCTCTCCGCCACGATGTGGGCCATCTCGCCGAGCACCACAACGGGGTCCTCCGGCGTCCCCTGAGCCGTCAGCAGCAAGCCGCATTCGGGAAAGGCGCAGATATTGCCGGAACGCTGGGTCAATTTGCGTTGCTGCGCGACAGGTACGGCCACAACACCTCCTCCGGGTACCCATATGCTACGGACGACCTCTGACAAAGGCCCTCCCTCGCACAGGAGCCGAACCGCCGCCGGGCTCGGCTGGTTCGCAGCACCAACGGCAGAGCCATTACCTGAACAAGTCGGCGCCGATGGCTTTGTCATCCCGAAACGATCAGGCCGCGTCCGGGTGCTGCGGGGCGCGTCCGGCCGGAGCGCCCTCGGTGGAAGGCTGGCTCGTGCTGTGAACCAGACGCTCACTGACAAGCGAAGGTGACCGGACACGGCGGCCTACATTCCCCGTTCATGCTCCCGTACGTAGGTGTAGCCGCGCGGGAGCTCATGAGGACCGGCAAGGCCGGCTCTCTGGTGGTCTTGCCGGTAGGCAGCCCGCGCTTCCGCGCTCGCATCCTTCCCGAGGTGACCGATGCGCATCAGATGTCCTGCAACGCGATGAGCGCTCGCGCTGTACGTGCCGTGTCCGTCCACAGCCCGAAGATCCTCGCGTTCCGCCACACGCAGCGTGGGGGCGTAGCAGAGCAGTTGGACCGGCTTCTCGCCGCGACGCGTTGGATAGTGGAGCATTCCGCCTCGACCAAGGCTGCCCTGCTGCCAGGTGAGGATCCCGCGTGACAGGAGCCGCTCGATCGCCCGAAGGATCTCCTTCTTTGACGGTTGTTCTGGCGCCCGACGCTCGATGGTGTTCCGGATCAACGCTTGGTGCGGAAGGAGGGCGCAGCCCTGCTCGTCGAGGTATCCAAGCTCACGGAGCGTAATCAAGACCAGCTCCTCGATCCCATCCACGTGCGCACCGAAGGCAGCGAGGTCGCGGGTCATGATCCGCGGATCGTATGCGTAACGCACCATGGTGCCGGCGACGACAACAGGGCGACCCAGCGAGGTGTAGGCGAGACGGAGCTTCTTCCACCGGTCCCAGCGCGCCGAGACCCGCGTCCCGGGAAGGATGACGGATTGCCAAGAGATGCCCGTAAGGAGTGGCTGCTTGCTGTGACGCTGAAGTTTGACTGTCTGCTGCTCGCCAAGCGCCCTACTGTGGTGACGGGCAACATGCACGAAGGCGATATCGAGTGATGCCTGCGAGGCTCTGCTGGCCATCTCGGCCGGAACGGGGCAGGTGCCGTTCAGTAGATGCTCTGCGCGCACATGAAACGTCCATTGCAAAGTCAGGCCGGTGTCCACAACCGTGTGAGGCAGCCAGCCGTCGGGGTCTTCAACCCTGATCCGGGTGACGTCTTCCGCTCCAGCAGCAGGCGGCTCAACTTCCCTTCCTGCCGACGATGGCCCGGAATTGAGCGATGGCTGGTCAGCCCTCCCAAGTGGGTTGTGGTCATGTGAGGGGGGCTCCGCCATCAGACGCCCGTAACAGCCATTGCACAGCAGGGCGTTGGCCTGCACGGCAACGAGGCTTGCTGTCTTCGCTCTGCTGCACCGCGAACAGGTGAAGGACGCAGCCGCTGCCAACCGGACCAGCTGCAGATCGCCCCGACGGGGGTATCGCTTGGTGATCTTCTCGCCGAGGAGCGTCCCACCAACGTTCACAACCGACCCCCCGGATGCCTTGCCTTCACTACCCTTTCCCAGCTGTGGCATCGCCCCGGGCGGAGTACGAGTCAGATCTTGGGGGCCGTTCCGCAGAGGAAGGAGATGGTCAGCGTAGGTGGCCTGCCAGGGCCGGGCAAGCGATCTCCTTCAATTGCCCGCACCCCGCCGTGATCACGCCTACGGTGATCTCTCATGCTGACCGTTGAGCGTTTCGCCGCTGGTTGCGCCGAGACCAGGTGGCACGTGAGGCGTCCTCTGGACCTGATCTGCATCCACTCGGAACGGGAGGTCAGTGGGCGGCAGCCGCGTGCCACTCTGAACCCGTTCACCGTCCTTGCGGCAGCGGCCGCCTGGGAACGGTTCCTCAGCGATCTCGTCGGCGCAGTGAAGTACCGCACTCGCTGGTCTCTTCCGGGACAACTGACCCGCAGGAAGCTGACTCGGTGCACCGCCCTGCCCAACAGGAGTCACTCAGCGTGCCCAGGGCGGCGGTGATTCCACTTGTCACCGCCGCCCGTGGCGACGACCTCCTTGGGGAGAATCTGGGGGGTATCCGCGCTGCTGGGGAGCGCGTGGGGAGAATCGAGCGCATAACACGGTAAGCCCGTGAAAGAAGCTGAAAGATTCATCTTCGCAGGTCAGCCATGGGGATAGCCGCATCGCCGCAGGTCAGCTCCCCGGGGTGGACAACTTCACGACGTAGGTGCCCAGGTCGTCGGCCTCGACGACGGCGGGCACGGAGCCGCCCGCGCGCAGCGGAGCGAGGTAGCGGGTCGCGGTGACCTCGGTCAGCATGACTCTCTCCCCTCTGCCCGTCCGGTCGCGCCGGACCTCACCGGTCCGGTCAGGTCCGAAGAAGCATGGTAACCAGGCCGGACGGGCGTCGCGGGTGCCGGAGCCGCCGCCCGGGAGGGCCCGGGGCAGCGGTGGCGAGCGGGCCCCGTGACGTGGGCCCGCGTCACGCCGGCCCACGTCACGCCCGGCCCGCGTCCGGGAACGCTCGTCGGCCTCCCAGGGCCCTCAGCCGCACCAGGGCCTGTTCCGGGTCCGCCACGATCCGGACGCCCGCCGGGACCGGCGGCCGGCGCACCACGACCACGGGCAGCCCCGCCGCGCGGGCCGCCGTCAGCTTCGGGGCGGTGGCCGCCCCTCCGCTGTCCTTGGTCACGAGGACGTCGATCCGGTGACGGTCCAGCAGTTCGCGCTCCCCGGCGAGCGTGAAGGGGCCGCGGTCGAGCAGCACCTCGATGCGGGAGGGGGCCGGCGTCCCGGGCGCTTCGACGGACCGTACGAGGAACCAGAGGTGGTCCAGGTCGGCGAAGGCGGCGAGCCCCGTCCGCCCGGTGGTGAGGAACACCCGCCGGCCGAGTGCGGGCAGCAGTGCGGCGGCCTCCGCCAGGGAACCGGCCTCGTGCCAGCTGTCGCCCGCCACCGGGACCCAGCCAGGGCGGCGCAGCGCCAGCAGCGGCACGCCGGTGCCGTCCGCGGCCTTCGCCGCGTTGCGGCTGATGTCCGCGGCGAAGGGGTGGGTGGCGTCCACGAGCGCGTCGACCGCGTGCTCGACCAGCCACGCGGCCAGTCCCTCGGCCCCGCCGAAGCCGCCGAGGCGTACCTCGCCGGGCGGCAGCCGGGGCGCGGTCACCCGTCCGGCCAGCGAGGTCGTCACCCGCAGGCCGGGCAGGGCGTCGGCCGCCAGCAGTTCGGCGAGGCGACGGGCCTCGGCTGTCCCGCCCAGGATCAGTACGTGCACGGGGTCCGGTCCCTTCCGGAGAGCGAAGAGCGAGCGGCGCGGCCGGGGACGGTCACGGCGCCCCACTGAAGCACACCGGTGCCGGCCGGGCCGCGTCGGCGTCGCGCGCGGGCGCGCTCCGGGCGGTGCGGCGTGGCTTGGCGTGGCGCGGTGCGGCGTGGCGCGATGGGATGCGGTGGGATGCGGCGTGGTGCGGTGCGGCGTGGTGCGGTGCGGCGTGGTGCGGTGGGCCCGACAGGCCATTGACTCGGCCGCGTTCACTTAGAGTAGCCTTGCCTAAGTTGGCCGGGGCTCCGGAGGGTGGCTGGTGAGATCAGGGAAGCAGTCGGGGCGGGACGTCCTGACGCGCTCGGTCCGGGGGCAGGCGCGGCGCGTCGGTCTCGGTGCGGCGCTCGGCTGTGTGCACCAACTGGGGGAAGCCCTGGTGCCGGTGCTCATCGGCGTCGTCATCGACCAGGCCGTGGCCGGGCAGGACGCCGGGCGGCTCGCTCTCTGGCTGGTCGTCCTGGCCGTGATGTACGTGGCGCTGTCGTGGAGTTTCCGGCTGGGCGCGCGGGCCGGTGAGCGCGGTGCCGAAGAGGCCGCGCACACCCTTCGGCTGGCGATCGTGCGCCGGGTGCTCGACGCCCGCGGCGGCGCCGAGGACGGCCGGCTGCCCGGCGAGCTGGCCAATGTCGCCACCGAGGACGCCAAGCGCGTCGGCGCGGTCAACATGGCTCTGATGAGCGGGACATGGGCGGTCGCGGGCATCACCGTCAGCGCCGTGTGGCTGCTGCTGACGTCCGTGCCGCTCGGGCTGATCGTGCTGCTGGGCACACCGGTGCTGCTGTGGCTGGGGCACCTGCTGAGCAAGCCGCTGGAGCGCCGCAGCGAGGCCGAGCAGGACCGGGCCGCGCACGCCTCGGGAGTGGCCGCCGACCTGGTGGCAGGGCTCCGGGTGCTGAAGGGGCTCGGCGCCCAGCAGGCAGCCGTCGAGCGGTACCGCCGGACCAGCCGCGCCTCCCTCGCGGCCACCCTGCGCGCGGCCCGTGCCGAGTCCTGGCAGACCGGGCTCGTCCTGGCCCTGACCGGCGGGTTCATCGCGCTGATAGCGCTGGTCGGCGGGCGGCTGGCGCTCGACGGCTCGCTCACGCTCGGACAGTTGGTGTCCGCGGTGGGTCTCGCGCTGTTCCTGCTGGGGCCGTTGGAGACCTTCGCCTGGGTCAACGCCGAACTGGCGCAGGGGCGGGCCTCGGCCGCCCGCGTCGCGGAGGTCCTCGGCGCCGATCCCGCCGTGCTGGGCGGGGAGGACCCGGTGCCGGAACCGGTGCGCGGCGAACTGCGGCTGCGCGGCGTACGGCTGGGCGGGCCGGACGGCGTCGACCTCGACGTTCCGGCCGGCCGGCTGACCGGCATCGCCGTGACGGATCCGGCCTCCGCCGAGGCCCTGTTGCGCTGTCTGGGCCGGGAGACCGACCCGGAGTCGGGTTCGGTCGAGCTGGACGGGGTGCCGCTGACCCGGCTCGATCCGGCGGGGCTGCGGGCGGCGGTGCTGGTGGCCGCCCACGACGCCGTGCTCTTCGACGGCTCACTGGCCGCGAACGTGGCTCCGCAGGCGGAGTCGGGCGACGGCGCGACGGACGACGGGCCCGAGGCAGCGGCGGATCCGCGGACCGAGCGCGCCATGGCCGCCGCCCACGCCGACCAGGTGGCCGGTTCCCTGCCGCGCGGCGCCGCCACCGGCGTCGGAGAGGGCGGCCGGTCCCTGTCGGGCGGTCAGCGCCAGCGGGTGCTGCTGGCGCGCGCCCTGCGCGCCGAGCCGCCCGTCCTGGTCGTGCACGACCCGACGACCGCCGTCGACGCGGTGACCGAGGCACGCATCGCCGAGGGGCTGCGGGAGATCCGGCGCGGCCGCACCACGGTCGTGGTGACCAACAGCCCGGCGCTGCTCGCCGTCGCCGACCGGGTCGTCCTCCTCGACGGCGGCGGCCGGGTCGGCGCCGAGGGCACACACGCCGACCTCGTACAGGCCGACGCGAACTACCGGACGGCGGTGCTGGCGTGACCACTGAACCCGAGCGGCCGGAACCCGAGCGGCCGGAACCCGAGCGCTCCCGACCCGGCCACCCTCTGCCCGAACGGCCGGGGGCGGGGCAGACGCAAGCCACCCAGGTCGAGTCCGGGCAGGCGCAGGCCGAGCAGGTGGCCGGGCAGGCGGAGGGGAACCGGGTGGAGGCCGGTCGCGCCCTGTTGCCGACGGCGAGTCCCGCTCGTACCCGGGCCGCGGTGCGTGAGCTGCTGCGGCCGCACCGAGGGCTGGCCTGGGCCGGGTTCGGGCTGATGGTGCTCGCCACCTCCGTCGGCCTGCTCACCCAGCCGCTGCTCGGTCACATCGTCGACGTGGTCACCGAGCGGCGCTCCCCCGACGCGCTCACCCTGCCGGTCCTCGCGCTGACCGGGGTCGCCGTGGTGCAGGGCGTCACGACCGCCCTGGGCATGTCGCTGGTGTCCCGGCTCGGCGAGACCGTGCTCGCCCGGCTGCGCGAGCTGTTCGTGGAACGGGCGCTCGCCCTGCCCCTGGAGCGGCTGGAGAAGGCGGGCTCCGGCGACCTCAACGCCCGGGTCACCCGGGACGTGTCCCGGGTCGCCGACGCGGTGCGCGGGGCCCTGCCCGAGCTGGCGCGCTCCGCGCTGTCCATCGTGCTGACCCTGGGCGCGCTCGCCGTGCTGGACTGGCGGTTCCTGCTGGCCGCGCTCGTCGCCCTGCCCGTCCAGGCGCACACAGCGCGGTGGTACGTGCGCAACGCCGTTCCCCTGTACGCCAAGGAGCGCATCGCCACCGGGGCCCAGCAGCAGCAGTTGCTGGACACCATCGGCGGGGCGCGGACCGTGCGGGCGTACCGGCTCCAGGCCGGCCACACCCGGCGGGTCACCGACCGCTCGCGGGCGTCGGTGGAACTGACGATGCGCGGGGTGCAGCTGGTGCTGCGCTTCTACAGCCGGCTGCACATCGCCGAGTACGCGGGCCTCAGCGCCGTCCTGGTCACCGGGTTCCTGCTGGTGCGCTCCGGCTCGGCCTCGGTCGGCACCGCCACGGCCGCCGCGCTGTACTTCCACAGCCTGTTCGGGCCGGTGAACACCGCGCTCGTGCTGCTCGACGACGCCCAGTCGGCGACCGCGGGACTGGCCCGGCTGGTCGGGGTGGTGGACGAACCGGTGCCCGCGTCCGCCGAGCACGCGGACGACCGTCCGACCGCCACCGGTGCCCCGTCCGTGACGCTGACCGCCGTCTCCCACGCCTATGTGCCCGGCCGTCCGGTGCTGCACGGCGTCGACCTGGAGATCCGGCCCAAGGAACGCGTCGCGCTGGTCGGTACGACCGGGGCGGGCAAGACGACGCTCGCGAAGCTGGTGGCGGGGCTGCACCGGCCGGAGAGCGGCCGCATCGACATCGGCGGCCTCGAACCGGACGAGTCCAGCCGCCTGGTGGGGCTCGTCACCCAGGAGGTGCACGTCTTCGCCGGGCCGCTCGCCGACGACCTGCGGCTGGCCCGTCCGCAGGCGGACGACGAGGAGCTGCGGGAGGCGCTGGCCACCGTGGGCGCCCTCGGCTGGGCGGAGGCGCTCCCGGAGGGCCTGGAGACGGTCGTCGGCGACGGCGGACACCGGCTCACCGCCGACCGTGCCCAGCAACTGGCGCTGGCCCGGCTCCTGTTGGCGGACCCGCCGGTCGTGGTCCTCGACGAGGCGACCGCGGAGGCGGGCAGTTCGGGTGCCCGCCAGCTCGACGAGGCCGCCGAACGGGCCCTGCGGGGCCGTACGGCGCTGGTCGTCGCGCACCGGCTCAGCCAGGCCGCCACCGCCGACCGGGTGGTCGTCCTGAGCGACGGCCGGGTCGTGGAGAGCGGCACCCACGAGGAACTGCTCACCGTCGACGGCGCGTACGCCACCCTGTGGCAGGCCTGGTCGGGCAGCCGCTCCCCCGCCCCGGACGGCCCCTGACGAGACCCTGCCCGCCCTCCTCCCGCTCCGGACCCCGCCACCCCCCGCCGACCGCACCGCGACGAACAGAAGGATCATCCGATGCCCCGCGCCTCCAGAGCCTCACGGCTGTCCGGCCTGCTCGCCTCCGTAGTCCTGCTCGCCGTCGCGGCGGTCGGCTGCGGCGACTCCGGCTCCGACTCCGGTTCCTCGTCCGCCGGCGCGAAGGGGGCGGACTCGTCGTCCGCCGCCGGCGCCTTCCCCGTGACCCTCGACCACAAGTTCGGCAGTACGACGATCAAGTCCGAGCCGCGGCGGATCGTCACCGTCGGTCTCACCGACCAGGACGCCGTGCTCGCGCTGGGCAAGGTGCCGGTCGGCACGACCGAGTGGCTCGGCGGCTACAAGGGCGCCATCGGCCCCTGGGCCGAGGACGAGCTGGGCGGCGCGGCGGCGCCCACCGTGCTCACCGACACCGGCACCGGCCCCCAGGTGGAGAAGATCGCCGCCCTGAAGCCCGATCTCATCCTCGCCGTGTACTCGGGACTGACCAAGGCCCAGTACGAGAGCCTGTCGAAGTTCGCGCCGGTGGTCGCCCAGCCGAAGGCGTACAACGACTACGGCGTGCCGTGGCAGCAGCAGACCGAGGAGATCGGCAAGGCGCTCGGCAAGGAGGCCGAGGCCAGGACGCTGGTGTCGGGCGTCGAGGGCGAGTTCGCGGCGGCCAAGAAGGCCAACCCGGCCTTCGCCGGGGCCACGGCCGTCATGGCGACCCCGTACGAGGGCACGTTCGTCTACGGCACCCAGGACACCCGCTCCCGGATCCTGTCCGACCTCGGCTTCTCGCTGCCGAAGGACCTCGACAAGGTGATCGGGGACACCTTCGGCGCCAACATCAGCAAGGAGCGCTTCGACCTGCTCGACCAGGACGTCGACGTCTGGATCGTGCCGGACCTCACCACGGCGGTCACCAAGCTGCACAGCGACAAGATCTACTCCGACCTGAACGTGGTGAAGGAGGGCCGTGAGGTGTTCATCCAGGAGAGCGGCGACTACGGCAACGCGGTGTCGCTGTCGACCGTGCTGAGCCTGCCCTACGTCATCGACCGCATGGTGCCGCAGCTCGCGGCGGCGGTGGACGGCAAGACCGCGACGAAGGTGGAGCAGCCGGCGTCCTGACCGGTCCCGCGGCACGACGGAGGGGGTGGCCCGCGCGGGCCACCCCCTCCGTCGTGTCCCGCCTGGCTCAGGCGCCGTCGACGAGGCTCCTGGGCCGCAGGTCCGTCCAGTTGGCCTCGATGTGGTCCAGGCACTCCTGGCGGGCGGCCGGGCCGTGCGCGACCGTCCAGCCGGCCGGGACGTCCACGAAGTCGGGCCACAGGCTGTACTGGCCCTCGTCGTTGACGAGGGCGGAGTAGACGCCGTCGGGGTTCTCGAACGGGTTGCTCATGTCGGGGTCCCTGTCTTTCCGGTCTGATCAGTGGTCGTGATCGTGGTCGTCGCGGTGGTCGCGGTGGTCGCGGTCGTGGTCCGGTCGTGGTGGTCGCGGTCGGTGTCGGCTTGGTCGGGGGTCGCGTCGTGGTCAGGGGTCGGGTCGTGGTCAGGGGCGGGACGCGGCCGCGCGGTGGACCAGCGCCTCCAGTGCCCGGAACCAGGTCCGTGCCAGGTCCTGTACGGCGTCCTCGGTGAGGAGTTCGGCCGCGTACGCCCAGTGGGCGCTCAGCTCCGGCCCCCCGGGACGGTCCTCGGTGAGGGCGTTGAGGGTGAGGGCGTGGGACATCGGCATGCCCGGATCCGCGTCCAGGTCGGCGGCGTCGTCCTCGGGGGCGTAGGACCAGTCGGCGGCCTCGGGGTGCTCGAAGCGGCCCATGTAGTTGAACTCGATCTGCGGCTCCCCGAGCCGGGCGAGCCGGGGGCCGGTCGTGGGGTTGAGGTGGCGCAGCAGGCCGTGCCCGATGCCGGAGGCGGGCAGCGCGGCGAGGTGGGCGCGGATCCGGGCCAGGGCCGTGTCCAGCGCGGGGCCGCCCGCGAAGGCGTCCGCCGGGTCCGCGTCGCCCGGGTCGAGCCGTACCGGGACCACGCTGGTGAACCAGCCGACCGTGCGTGACAGGTCGGCGTCGCCCGCGAGTTCCTCCTCACGGCCATGGCCCTCCAGGTCGACCAGGACGGGTCCGCCCGGCCCCCGCGCGCCCGGGATCCGGGACCGCCAGTCGCCGACCGCGAGGGCGAAAGCGGTGAGCAGGACGTCGTTGACGGTGGCGCCGAGGGCGGCAGGGACGCGGCTCAGCAGGGGGCCGGTCAGGTCGGCGGGCAGGGTCAGGGAGAGATAGCGGGTGGTGGCGACCGTGTCCCGGGCGGGGTCCAGCGGGCGCGCCAGCGGGAGGTCGGCGCCCTCGGCCAGGGTGGAGGTCCACCACGGCAGCTCGTCCTCCGTGGCCGGATCGCAGGCCCGGGTCCCGAGCAGCCTCGACCAGCGGGCGAACGACAGCTCCACGGGCGCCGGTTCGGCGGGGCGGCCGGTGCGGACGGCGGCCCAGGCGGTCGCGAGGTCGGGCAGCAGGACCCGCCAGGAGACGCCGTCGATCACCAGGTGGTGGACGAGGATCAGCAGCCGTCCGGGGTGTCCGGGTCCGGCGTCGAACCAGACCGCCCGCACCATCGCCCCGCCGTCCGGGTCCAGCCCGGCCCGGGCCGTACCGGCGTGCGCGGAGACGGCGGCGCGCAGTCCGGCCTCGTCCGCGCCGCGCACGTCGGCCCGGGTGAGCCAGGAGCTGACGTCGGTGTCCCCCGCCGGGGGTACCAGGAGGGCGCCCTCGGGGTCGCGGACCAGGCGGGCGCGGAGCAGGTCGTGCCGGGCGGCGAGCGCCGTGAGCACGGTCAGCAGTCCGGGTTCGGTCAGGTCGGCCGGGGTGCGGACCAGGGCCGCCTGGTGGTAGGCGGCGATCGGGCCGCCGCGTTCGAGCAGGGCGCGCATGATCGGGGTGAGCGGAACGGTGCCGGTGCCGTCGTCGTGGACGGCGTGCCGTTCCCCGGCGCCGAGCGGGACCGCGACGGCGGCCAGCGCGGCGACGGTGCGGTGCCGGAAGACCTGACGGGGGGTGACCCGCAGGCCGCCTGCCCTGGCCCGCGCGACGAGCTGCATGGCGACGATGCTGTCGCCGCCGAAGGCGAAGAAGTCGTCGTCCGTGCCGACCGCCTCGGCGGGCAGCCCGAGGGCGTCCGCGAACAGGTCGCGCAGGGTGCGTTCGGCCTCGTTCTCCGGGGCCCGGCCGCCGCCCGCGGCGGTGAAGTCCGGGGCGGGCAGGGCGGCCCGGTCGAGCTTGCCGTTGGCGAGCAGCGGCAGCCGCTCCAGGACGACAACGGCGGCCGGGACCATGTAGTCGGGCAGCGCGGCGGCGGCGTGGGCGCGCAGGGCGGCCGGGTCCTCGGTGCCGTCCGCGACGACGGCGTACGCGATGAGTTGCCGTACGCCCGGCCGGTGTTCGCGGGCCACGACGACCGTCTGCGCGACGGCCGGGTGGGTGTCCAGCGCGGCCTCGATCTCGGCGAGTTCGACCCGGTAACCGCGGATCTTGACCTGGTCGTCGGTACGGCCGGCGAACTCCAGCAGGCCGTCCTCCGTCCAGCGGGCCAGGTCGCCGGTGCGGTACATGCGCGCGCCGGGGGCGCCGAACGGGTCGGCCACGAAGCGCTCGGCGGTCAGCTCCGGGCGGCCGAGGTAGCCGCGGGCCAGGCCCGGTCCCGACAGGTACAGCTCGCCGGTGACGCCGGGCGGTACCGGGCGCAGCGCGGTGTCGAGCACATAGGCGCGGGAGTGGTGGACGGGGCGGCCGACGACCGGGTCCGCGCTGTCCCGGACCCGGCCGACGAGGGCGTCGACGGTCGCCTCGGTCGGGCCGTACAGGTTGAAGGCCTCGGTGTCCGGCAGCGCGGCCAGCCGCGCCCACAGCGCCTGGGGTACGGCCTCGCCGCCGAAGCCGACCACGGCGAGCGGGCAGTCGCCCTCGGGGGTGATCAGCCCGCTGTCCGCCATCCGGGCCAGCAGCGACGGGGTGACCTCGATGAAGTCGATGCGCCGGTCCCGGACGAAGGCGGTGAGGAGTTCGGGGTCGCGGCGGGTCTCGTCGTCCGCGATGTGCAGGGCGTGTCCGTCCAGCAGCCACAGCTGCGGCTGCCAGGAGGCGTCGAAGGAGAAGGACCAGGCGTGTCCGACGCGCAGGTGACGGCGTCCGGTGCGGCGCCGGGCCACTTCGTGCAGGTCGTGGCGGTGGCTGTGGAAGAGGTTGGCGATGCCGCGCTGGGTGACGACGACGCCCTTGGGGCGGCCGGTCGAGCCGGAGGTGTAGATGACGTAGGCGGGGTGGTCGGGGGCGGGTGCGGTGGGTTCCGCCTCCGGCAAGCCACCGGCAGCGGCGGGGACGTGCGCGTCGGCGTGCGTGGCGGCCTGCGTGGCGGCGAGTGTCGCGGCGTCGAGGAGCAGCGTCGGGACGTCGGTCGCGGGCAGCGCGGCGGCGGCATCCGCGGTGGCGAGGAGCAGGACCGGGCGGGCGTCGTCGAGCATGCCGGTGAGCCGGGATCCGGGCAGGTCGGGGTCGAGCGGCAGATAGGCGGCGCCCGCCTTCATCACCGCCAGGATCGCGGCGATGTGGACGGCGGTGCGGGGCAGGGCGAGCGCCACGATCCGCTCGGGGCCGGCGCCGTGCCCGGCGAGGATCCGGGCCAACCGGTCCGTGCGGGCGTCGAGTTCGGCGAACGTCCAGGTCACGGAGGAGTCGGTGACGGCGACCTCGTCCGGGGACGCGGCGACCTGGGCGGCGAACAGCGTGGGTACGGTGCCCGGCCGCTCGTCCGCCGGGGCGGGCAGCGTGGTGTCGTTCCAGGTCCGCAGGACGGTGTCCCGGTCGGCGGGGCCGAGCAGGTCGAGGCGCCCGACCGGACGGTCGGGGTCGGCGGCCATACCGGCGAGCAGGGAGGTGAGGGCGGTCGTGATCCGCCGTACGGTGGCCCGCGTGAACAGCTCGGGTCGGAACTCGGCGGTCAGCCGCAGCCGTTCGGCCGGCTCGACGGCCCACGCGAACGGATAGTGGGTGGAGTCCTCGTGGTCGCGGACCGTGACCCGCGGCCGGGCGCCGCCCCCCTCGCCCTCCGTCCCGGCCACCGGGTAGGACTCGAACACCACCAGGGTGTCGAAGAGTTCGCCGAGTCCGGTGGCCCGTTGGATGTCGGCGAGGCCGAGGTGCTGGTGGGCGATGAGCCGGGACTGCTCGTCCTGGAGCCGGTCCAGCAGGCCTGCCGTGCTCTCCTGCGGGCGGACCCGCACCCGGACGGGCACGGTGTTGATGAACAGGCCGATCATCGACTCGGCCCCCGGCAGTTCGGGCGAGCGGCCGGCGACGGTCGCGCCGAACACCACGTCCTCGCGTCCGGTGAGCCGGCCCAGCAGGACACCCCAGGCGGCCTGGACGAGGGTGTTGAGGGTGACGCCCCGGCTCCGGGCGAACGCCTCCAGCTCCGCCGTGCGCTCGGCGTCCAGTTCGACGGTGTGGGTGTGCGGCACGGCGGCGGCGCGGTCGGCGTCGGCGGGCGCGAGCCGGGTGGGCTCGGCGAGCGTGCCGAGGGCCTCGGCCCACGCGGCGGCCGAGGCGGCCGGGTCCTGGGCGGCCAGCAGCCGCAGATGCGCGCGGTACGGGGCCGGGGCGGCCGGGGTGCGGCCCTCGTAGCGAGCCCACAGTTCGGCGGTGAGCAGCGGCAGCGACCAGCCGTCCAGCAGGAGGTGCTGGTGCGAGAGCACGAGCCGGTGCCGGTCCGGGCCGACTCGCGCCAGCAACAGCCTCAGCAGCGGCGGGCGTTCGGGATCGAAGCGGCGCCGCTCCTGACCGAGCAGCCGCGTCCAGGTGTCGGGTTCGTCGGCCCGGCCGGTGCCGTGGCCGGTGTCGGGGCCTGCGTCCGGGCCGGTGTCCGGGCCTGCGTCCGGGCCGGTGAGGTCGAGCTGCCGCCAGGGCAGTACGGCGGTGCGCGGTACGACGGCGACGGGCCGGCCGGAGGACAGGTGCCGGAAGCCGCTGCGCAGGTTCTCGTGCGCGTCGAGCACCGCCTGTCCGGCGGCCCGCAACCGGTCGGCGTCCAGGGGGCCTTCCAGGTCGTAGGAGACCTGGACGGTGTACACGTCGGGGCCCTCCTCGCCGGAGTCGAGGGCCGCGTGGAAGAGCAGCCCGGCCTGGAGCGGGGAGACGGGCAGGACCTCCGTTCCGGCGGGCAGGGCGGCGAGTTCGGCGCGCTCGTCGTCGGTGAGCCCGGGCAGCGGGACGCCGTCGTGGTCCCCGTCGGCCCCGGCCGGGCCGGTGGTGGTGGCCACGCGGGCCAGGCCCGCCACGGACTTGTGCCGGAACACGTCACGCGGGCTGAACGCCAGCCCGGCGGCGCGGGCCCGGGCGACCAGCTGCATGGCGACGATGCTGTCGCCGCCCAGGGAGAAGAAGTCGTCCTCGACTCCGACCCGTTGGAGGCCGAGAACGTCCGCGACGAGGGCGCCGAGGGTCTCCTCCAACGGCGTGCGCGGCCGGGTGCCGGTCACCTCGGCGGCGAAGTCGGGGGCGGGCAGCGCCCGGCGGTCCAGCTTGCCGTTGGGGGTGAGCGGGAGGGCGTCGAGGGTGACCACGGCGGCCGGGACCATGTGGTCCGGCAGCACCTCCGCGGCGTGGGCGCGCAGCACGGCCGCGTCCGCCGGAGCTCCGTCCCCGGCGGGGACGACGTACGCGACGAGGTGGGTGTCGCGCAGGACGACGGTGGCGTGGCCGACGGACGGATGGTCCGCGAGGACGGTCTCGATCTCGCCGAGCTCGATCCGGAAACCGCGCAGCTTGATCTGGTCGTCGGCGCGGCCGAGGTACTCCAGTGTGCCGTCCCGGGTCCAGCGGGCCAGGTCGCCGGTGCGGTACATCCGGACGCCGGGTCCGCCGGCGTACGGGTCGGCGACGAACCGCTCGGCGGTCAGGCCGGGGCGGCCCAGGTAGCCGCGGGCCAACTGGACGCCCGCCAGGTACAGTTCGCCGGCCACACCGGGCGGGACGGGGCGCAGCGCGGCGTCCAGGACGTAGGTGCGGGTGTTCCACACCGGGCGGCCGATGGGCACGGTGACCGGGTCGGCGGGCACCTCGTGCGCGGTGACGTCGACGGACGCCTCCGTCGGGCCGTACAGGTTGTGCAGACGGCTGCCCGGCAGCACCCGGTGGAAGCGGGCGGCCAGCGGGGCGGGCAGGGCCTCGCCGCTGCACATCACCCGGCGCAGCCCGGTGCATCCGGCGGCGGCGGGTTCGTCCAGGAAGGCACGCAGCATCGACGGCACGAAGTGGGCCGTGGTGATGTGCTGCCGCTGGATCAGTGCGGCGAGGTAGGCGGGGTCCTGGTGGCCCTCGGGTCGGGCGAGGACCAGGGCGGCGCCGGCGACGAGCGGCCAGAAGAACTCCCAGACCGAGACGTCGAACCCGGCCGGGGTCTTCTGGAGGACCCGGTCGGCGGCGTCGAGCCGGTAGGTGTCCTGCATCCACAGGAGCCGGTTGGTGATGCCCTCGTGGGGTACCGTGACGCCCTTGGGGCGGCCGGTGGAGCCGGAGGTGTAGATGACGTAGGCGGGGTGGCGGGGGTCGTGGGCGGTGGGCAGCGGCGCGTGCGCCGGGCGGTCGGGGGCCCCGTCGGCGTCCACTGTGAGGGTGGGCACGCCGGTGTCCGGGAGGGTGACGCCGTCGGTGGTGAGCAGGCAGACCGGGCGGGCGTCGGTGAGCGTGTACGCGAGCCGGTCGGCGGGGTAGCCGGTGTCGAGGGGCAGGTAGGCGGCGCCCGCGCGGTGGACCGCGAGCAGCGCCGTCACGAGGGCGAGGGACCGCGGCAGCGCGACGGCCACGGTGGCCTCGGCGCGTGCCCCGTGCGCGGCGAGGGTGTGGGCGAGCCGCTCCACCCGCAGGTCGAGTTCGGCGTACGTGAGGGCGGTGTCCTCGAAGACGACGGCGGTGGCCCCGGGGGTGCGGGCGGCCTGGGCGCGGAACAGTTCGGGCAGGGTGAGAGCGGGGACGGGCCGTGCGGTGTCGTTCCACGTGTCGAGGACGAGCGCGTGTTCGTCGGCGTGCAGGACGTCGAGGGTGCCGACGCGGCGGCCGGGGTCGGCGGCGACCTGCTCCAGGAGCGATTCGAGCCGCCGGGCGAGGAGTTCGGCGGTGGACTCGTCGAAGAGGTCGGCGCTGTACTCGATCCAGCCCTGGATACCGGCGCCGTCGCCCTGCTCGACGAAGTCGAAGCTGAGGTCGAACTTGGCGGTGTCCTGGCCCACGTCCTCCCGGCGGGCCGTCAGTCCGGGCAGGGCGGGGCCGTCGCCCCGGCCCGCGAGGTGGACGACCATCACCTGGAACAACGGGTGACGGGCCAGGGAACGTTCGGGGTTGAGCGCCTCCACCAGCCGTTCGAAGGGGAGGTCCTGGTGTTCGTAGGCGGCCAGGTCGGTCTCCCGGACCCGGGCGAGCAGGTCGGCGAAGGTGGGGTCGCCGGACAGGTCGGTGCGCAGGACCAGGGAGTTGACGAAGAAGCCGACGAGGTCCTCGAGGGCCGCGTCGTCGCGTCCTGACACCGGGGCGCCGAGCGGGAGGTCGTCGCCCGCCCCGAGCCGGTGCAGCAGCGCGGCCACGGCCGCCTGGGCGACCATGAACATGCTGACGCCGTGGTCGCGGGCGAGGGTCCGCAGGGCGCGTTCCAGGCGGGGCGGGACGGTGAAGCCGACGGTGCCGCCGCGTCCGCTGGACTCGGCGGGCCGCGGCCGGTCGGTGGGCAGGGTCAGTTCGGCCGGGAGACCGCGGAGGGCTTCGGTCCAGTGGGCGAGCAGGCCGTCGCCGGTCCGCGCCAGCAGGTCCCTCTGCCAGAGGGTGTAGTCGGCGTAACTCGCGGGCAGCGGTGCCCAGTCGGGGGCCCGGCCGGCCGTGCGGGCCGCGTAGGCGGTGCCCAGGTCGGCGAGCAGCGGCCGGTCGGACCACTCGTCGGTGGCGATGTGATGCAGCAGGAGGAGCAGGACGTGCTCCTCGGATCCCGCCACACCGACGGCGTCACCCGGCGTCCGTGTCGGCGCCTCGAACAGCACCGCGCGCAGCGGGAGTTCGGCGGCGAGGTCGAAGGGATGGGCGGCCTGCGCGGCGAGCTCCCCGAGGGGTGCGGTGACGAGCCGGACGCGGGCCCGAGCCGGATCCAGGACGTGCTGGTACGGCACTCCGTCCACCGCCGGGAACACGGTGCGCAGGGGCGCGTGCCGGGCGACGACGTCGTTCAGGGCGGCTTCCAGGGCGGCCCGGTCCAGGGCGCCGGTGAGCCGCCAGACGGACGGGATGGTGTAGGCCGGGTTCGGGCCCTCCACCTGGTGCAGCAGCCACAGCCGCCGCTGGGCGAAGGACAGCGGCAGCCGCTCGGGGTGCGGGCGCCCGGCGTGGAGCGCGGGCCGGATCTCGGCGCGGTCCGCGTCGAGGCGGGCGGCGAGCCGGGCCGGCGTCGGCGCGTCGAACACCGTGCGCAGGGACACCCCGCCCCCGGCGGCGCCGAGGACCTTACGGATCCGGCTGACCAGCCGCATCGCGACGAGCGAGTGGCCGCCGAGGGCGAAGAAGTCGTCGTCGGGTCCGACGCGTTCGACGCCGAGGACGGCGGCGAACTGCGCGCACACCAGTTCCTCGCGCGGGGTGCGGGGCGGCCGGCCGGTGGTCGGGGCGGCCGCCGTGGGGTCGGGGGCGGGCAGCGCGGCCGTGTCGAGCTTGCCGTTCACGGTACGGGGCAGCGCCTCGAGGGCGACGAAGGCGGCGGGCACCATGTGCTCCGGGAGCGCGGCCGCGGCGTGCGCGCGCAGCGCGGCCGGGTCGGGCTCCGCGGCGCTCGCGCGGTCCGCGACGACGTACGCGACCAGTCGCGGTGCGCCGGGCCGGTCCTCGCGGACCACGACGGCGGCGGCGGAGACGGTGGGGTGGCCGGTCAGCGCGGCCTCGATCTCACCGGGCTCGATACGGAAACCGCGCAGTTTGACCTGGTCGTCGACGCGGCCGAGGAAGACGAGTGTGCCGTCGCCCCGGCGGCGCGCCAGGTCCCCGGTGCGGTACATGCGCTCGCCGGGCGCCCCGAACGGGTCGGCGACGAAGCGCTCCGCGGTCAGCGCCGGGCGGCCCAGATAGCCGCGGGCCAGGCCCTCGCCCGCGAGGTACAGCTCGCCGGGCACGCCGACCGGGGTGGGCCGCAGACGCTCGTCGAGGACGTGGGCGCGGATGTTGTCCAGCGGGGCGGCCCGGTCGGTGTCGCCGTGGTGCCAGCCGTAGGCGTCGACGGCGCACTCGGTGGGGCCGTACAGGTCGTGCGCGGACGTGCCGGGCAGGGTGGTGAGGCGCTGCCACAGGGCGGGCGGGGTGGCCTCGCCGCCGACGGCGATGACGGCCGGGACGGCGTGCGGGCCGTCGGCGGCCAGGAAGCCGTGGTGGAGCAGTTCGCGCAGATAGGTGGGGGTCAGGTCGACGAAGTCGATCGCCGAGTCGGTGAGCCGGTTCAGCAGGGCGGCCGGGTCGGTCACGGTCGCCTCGTCGACGACGTGCAGTTCGTGGCCGGCCAGCAGCCACAGCAGCGGTTCCCAGGAGCCGTCGAAGGTGAAGGAGGCCGCGTGCAGGGCGCGCAGCGCGTCGCGTCCGGTGTCGCGGACGGCCGGTTCGATCAGGTCGCGCAGATGGGAGCCGTAGAGGTTGCTCAGGCCGCGGTGGGTGCCGATGACGCCCTTGGGGCGGCCGGTGGAACCGGAGGTGTAGATGACGTAGGCCGCCTGCCGGGGGTGCGGCGGCGGGCCGTCCGCGGTCCGCGCGGCCGCCGGCCACGGGGCGTCGAGCAGCAGCCTCGGCACGGCCGGGGAGTCGGGGATCCGGTCGGCGAGCGCGGTGGTGGTGAGCAGGCAGACGGGTGCCGCGTCGGTGAGCGTGAACCGCAGCCGTTCGGCCGGGAGTGCCGGGTCCAGGGGCAGGTAGGCGGCGCCGGAGGCGAGGACGCCGAGCAGGGCGGGCACCATCTCGTCCCGGGGCAGCGCGAGCCCCACGACCGCGCCGGGTGTGACGCCGTGGGCGCGCAGCCGCGCGGCCAGTTCGTCCACCCGGGCCCGAAGTCCGCGGAAGGTGGTCCGGCGCGGGGCAGCGGCCGGGCCGGTGACCAGGGCGGTGCGTTCGGGGTGACGGCGGGCCGTGTCGGCGAGGATCTCGGGGACGGAGCGGGTCTCGATCGGGTGGGCGGTGTCGTTCCAGGCGCCGAGCACGTGCGCCCGCTCGGCCGGCGTCAGGATGTCGAGGCCCGCGAGCGGGGCGTCCGGGGCGCCGACGGCCCGCTCCAGGAGGAGGGCGAGGCGTTCGGCGAGCAGGGCCGCGGTGCCGGGGTCGGCCAGGTCGGTGGCGTACTCCAGCAGGAGCGTGATGCGCCCGGAGGCGTCGGACTCGTCGACGAAGGTGAAGTCGAGGTCGAACTTGGCCGTGCCGGTGTCCATGTCGTACCAGTCGGCGGGCAGGCCGAGCAGGGTGTCCGGGTCGCCGTCGGGGCGGTGGTGGTAGCCGAGCATGACCTGGAAGAGGGGGTTGCGGCCGGCCGCCCGGGGCGGATTGACGGCCTCCACCACCCGGTCGAAGGGGATGTCCTGGTGCTCGAACGCGGCCAGCGACGACTCCCGTACACGGGCGAGGAGCTGGCGGAAGGTGAGTTCGGTGCCGTCCGGGCCGGACAGGTCGGTGCGCAGGACCAGGGTGTTGACGAAGAAGCCGACCAGGTCGTCGAGTCCGCTGTCGGTGCGGCCCGCGATGGGGGCGCCGAGCGGGATGTCGTCGCCCGCGCCCAGCCGGTGCAGCAGTGCCGCGGTGGCGGCCTGGAGCAGCATGAACATGCTGGTGCTGGTGGCGGCGGACAGCTCGCGCAGGGCCCGGCCGGTCTCCCCGGGGACGGTACGGCGGACGGTGCCGCCGCGTCCGGTGGGCTCCGCGGGGCGCGTGCGGTCCAGGGGGAGTGCCAGCTCCTGCGGCAGTCCGCGCAACGCCTCCTTCCAGTAGGCGAGTTGCCGCTCGCCGAGCTGGTCGAGGAGGCTCTCCTGCCACAGGGTGTAGTCGGCGTACTGCACGGGCGGCGGGGCCAGGTCGGGAACGGTACCCGCCGCGCGGGCCGCGTACGCGGTGTTCAGGTCGGCCAGGAACGGCCGGTCGGACCACTCGTCGGTGGTGATGTGGTGCAGCACGATCGCGACCACGTGCTCCTCGGCCGAGAGCCGGAACACCTCGGCGCGCACCGGGAGTTCCCGCGCCAGGTCGAATGGGCGGCGCTGGGCGGACGTGATCAGCGCGGGCAGGTCGTCCTCGGCGCAGTCGGTCACCGTGCACGGGGGCTCGGCCTCGTGGGCGGGCAGGATGCGCTGGAACGGCACGCCGTCGTGCTCGGCGACCAGGGTGCGCAGCGACTCGTGCCGGGCGGTCACGTCGCGCAGCGCGGCGCGCAGCGCGGGCACGTCGAGGCGTCCGCGCAGCCGCAGGACGAGCGGGAAGTTGTAGGCCGCTCCGCCGCCGTGATCCCCGGCCGGGGAACCGGTGAGGCGTTCCGCCAGCCACAGCCGTCGCTGGGCGGCCGACAGCGGGATGCGCGCGGGCCGCTGCCCGATGGCCGTGAGCGGCGGGCGGGCGGGCTTGCCGAGGTCCGCGCGGCCCGCGAGCAGCGCCGGGGTGGGCGCCTCGAAGAGGTCGCGGATGGCGAGTTCGGCGCCCAGTTCGGTGCGGGCGCGGCTGACCAGCCGGGTGGCGAGCAGCGAGTGGCCGCCCAGGTCGAAGAAGTTGTCCTCGGCGCCGACCTCGGGCAGCCCCAGCACCTCCGCGAACAGCCGGCACAGCACCTCCTCGCGCGGGGTGCGCGGGCCGCGTCCGCCTCCGAGGGCGACGGCGGGCTCGGCGTCGGGCAGGGCCCGCACATCGAGCTTGCCGTTGGCGTTCATCGGCAGGCCGTCGACGGTGACGAAGGCAGCCGGGACCATGTAGTCGGGCAGCTCACGGCCCAGGTCCTCGCGCAGCCGGCGGACCAGTGCGCTCGCCTCGCGGGCGGCGGTGGGGTCGTTGGCGTAGGGACGGGTGCCGCCGCCTGTACGGAACAGGCCGCCGGTGAGGCGCGGTTCGGGGGCGTCGGCGGCGAGGAACACCGCGTCGAACGTGCCGGGCGTCGCCGACCAGGTGGTCAGCACCCGGTATCCGGCGGCCGCGCCGAGTTCGTGCAGCTGCTCGGGGTCGACGCCCGCCTCGGCGGTACGGCCGTCCGGCACCCCGGTCAGGCGCAGGCCCGCGGGCCGTTCGCCGCGCGGGTGCCGGCCGGTGCCGCCGGTCGAGGACCAGTTGCCGCCGAGCAGGGCGCCGATGCTCGCGGCGCCGGACCAGTCCCCGCGCACGAGCTCGCCGATGGTGTCGGCCGTGGCCCAGTCGACCACCGGCACCTCGTCCAGCCGTACGTCCGGTTCGTCTGCGTACAGGACGACGTCGTAGCGGTGCCGGGTCAGTTCGTTGTGGTGGTGGCCGCGCTTGGTGCGCAGGTCGGCGCCGTAGCCGAGGGTGGTGAAGAAGTCGGGGTCGACGAGGAGTTCCTTCTCCAGCCGCAGGCCGCGCTCCACCGCCGCCGCCAGGTCGGCCTCGTCGGTGCCGCGGGCGCGCTGGATCTCGGTGTGGAAGGCGCGGGCCAGCCGCAGGTTGCGGACGTCGCCGACGAACAGGGCGCCGCCGGGCGCGAGCAGGTCCATGGCGCCGCGCAGGACGGCGGTGAGGTGGTCGATGCTCGGGAAGTACTGGACGACGGAGTTGATGACGATCGTGTCGAAGTAGCCGGTCGGCAGGCCGCCGAGGTCCTCGGCCGGCCGGCAGCGCAGTTCGACCTTGGCGGCGAGCGCCGGGTCGCGCCGCACCTCCTCACCGATCTTGCGGATGACGGGGGCGGCGAAGTCGGTCGCCCAGTAGGCCTCCGCGTCCGGGGCGAGCCTCGACAGCAACAGGCCCGAGCCGACGCCGATCTCGAGGATGCGGCGGGGGCGCAGGGCGCCGATCCGGGCGAGGGTGGCCTCCCGCCACTCATGCATCTCCTCGAAGGGGATGGGCCGGCCGTCGTAGGAGCTGTCCCAGCCGTCGTAGCGCTCGGTGAAGACGGCGGTGCCGATCTCCTCGTACTCGTCGGAGTAGATCTCCTGCCACTCCCCGACCTGCGCGGCCTCGGCCGCCGAGCGCTCCTCGGAGCCGGTGCCGGAGGGCACGACATAGCCGACGAGGCGTTCGTCGCGGACCACGACGGCGGCCTGGGCGACCAGCGGGTGACGGCTGAGGGCGGTCTCGATCTCGCCGGGTTCGACGCGGTAGCCGCGGATCTTGACCTGGTCGTCGGTGCGGCCGAGGAAGTCGAGGTTGCCGTCGGGGTTGCGGCGCACCAGGTCGCCGGTGCGGTACATGCGCTCGCCGGGCCGCCCGAACGGGTCGGCGACGAAGCGTTCCGCGGTCAGTCCGGGCCGGCCGAGGTAGCCGCGGGCCAGGCCGATGCCGGCGATGTAGAGCTCACCGGGCACACCGTCGGGCACCGGGCGCAGCCAGGCGTCGAGGAGGTGGGCGCGGGTGCCCCGGATGGGGCGGCCGACGGTGGGGGTGTCGCTGTCGAGGGTGCCGCCGCCGAGGGTGTTGATGGTGTACTCGGTCGGCCCGTACAGGTTGTAGCCGTACGTCCCCTCGGTGTCGCGCAGCGCCGTCCACACCGTCTCCGGGACGGCCTCACCGCCCAGCAGTACCAGCGGCGGCACGTGGCCGGTCAGCAGGCCCTGCTCGATCAGCAGCCGGGCGTAGGTGGGGGTGACGTTGACGACGTCGACGCGGTGCCGCTCGCAGTAGGCGACCAGCGCCTCGGCGTCACGGCGCAACTCCTCGTCGCAGACGTGCACCTCGTGGCCCTCGACCAGCCAGAGCAGTTCCTCCCACGACATGTCGAAGGCGAAGGACACGGTGTGCGCGATGCGCAGCCGCCGCCCGCCGGCCGCGGCGATGGCCGGTTCGAAGATCTCCTTCTGGTGGTTGAGCTGCATGTTCGTCAGGCCCCGGTAGGGGGTGACGACGCCCTTGGGGCGGCCGGTGGAGCCGGAGGTGTAGATGACGTAGGCGGGGTGTTCGAGGCTGAACCGCAGCCGGACCGGGGCGTCGGACCGCCGGGACAGCTCGCTCCTGGTGTCCGGGGCGTCGAGCAGGACCCGGGTCATCTCGCCGTCCAGCGTGGCGGAGACGGCGGTGGTGGTGAGCAGCAGGAGCGGGCGGGCGTCGGCCAGCATCAGGGACAGCCGGTCGGCCGGATGGTCCAGTTCCAGAGGCAGGTAGGCGGCGCCGGTGCGCAGTACCGCGAAGAGCGCGACGACCATGTCCAGGGAGCGCGGCAGGCCGAGGGCGACGACGCGCTCGGGGCCGGCGCCCCGGTCGGTCAGCAGCCGGGCCATACGGTTGACGGCCGCGTCGAGTTCGGCGTACGTCAGGGTGCGTTCGCCGAAGACGAGGGCCCGTTCGTCCGGTGTGCGTCGGGCCTGGGCGGCCAGCAGGTCGGCGACGGTGTCCTCGGGGTCGGGTACCCGGCTCACCGCCGACTCCCGCCGCAGCGCCTCGTGTTCGGCGGGCAGCAGCGGGTCGAGGGAGCCGACGGGCGCCGTGAGGTCGGCGCTCAGGCGGTCGAGGAGCAGCGCGAACCGGTCGAGCAGGGCCTGTGCCCGGTCGGCGGGCACGAGGTCGGGGCGGTGCGTGAGGGTGACGGCGATCCGGCGGCCCGGGGTGATGACGAGGTTGGCCGGGTAGTGGGTGGCGTCGACGTTGGCGACGGCGGTGGCGCCGTGCCGGGTGCGCAGGTCCGCCAGCCGTTCCTCGGTGTCGTTGTTGCGCAGCACGAACAGGGTGTCGAAGAGCTTGCGGTGTCCGGTCTCGGCCTGGAGCACGCCGAGGCTGAGGTGTTCGTACGGCATGAGGTCGAGGCGTTCGCCCTGGATGCGGCGGAGCAGGGCGAGGACCGGCTCGGCGGGGTCGAAGGCGATGCGGGTGGGGACCGTGTTGAGGAACAGCCCGATGATGTCGCCGACGTCCGGGACCTCGCTGGGACGGCCGGCCACGGTGGTGCCGAACACCACGTCGGGGCGCCCGGTGGCGGAGGCGAGGGTGAGCCCCCAGGCCGCGTTGAGGAGGGTGTTGAGGGTCAGGCCGTGGTCGCGGCCCGCCGCTCGCAGCCGGTCGCCGAGCTCGGCGGACAGCCGGAGGTCGAGCCGGTCGGGGATGACCGGTTCGAGGCCGTCGGCGGCGGCCGGGGCCAGCAGTGTGGGTTCGTCGAGACCCGCCAGGGCGGTGCGCCAGGCGGCGGTGGCGGCCGTGTCGTCCTGCCGCTCCAGCCAGCTCAGGTAGTCGCGGTAGCTGCCGGGGGACGGCAGGCCGGCGGCGTCCCCGCCCGTCTCGTAGAGCGCGAACAGTTCGTCGAGGAACAGCCAGGCCGACCAGCCGTCCCAGAGGATCAGGTGCCGGCCGATGACCAGCCGGTCGCCGCGCTCCGCGCCGAGGCGCAGCAGCAGCAGCCGGAACAGCGGGGGCGCCGAGAGGTCGAACCGGCGGTCGCGTTCGGCGTCGGTCGCCTCCCGCAGCCGCAGGTCCTGTTCGGCGGTGGGGAGATGGGAGAGGTCGACCTCTTCGAGAGGGATCTCCGGGTCCTCGACGATGAACTGGACCGGCTGGTCGAGGCCCTCGCTGGTGAAGCCGGCCCGCAGGCCCGGGTTGCGGGCGAGGAGGGTGCGGACGGCGGCGCGCAGCCGTCCGGTGTCGAGCCGGGTCGCGAAGTCGAAGGTCTCGTGGACGGTGTAGACGTCCAGGGCGCCCTCGTCGTACGCCGAGTGGAAGAACAGGCCTTCCTGGAGGGGGGCCAGCGGCCACACGTCGGCGACCGCCGCCGGGGCGGCCAGGGCACGGACGCGGGCCTGTTCGGCGTCGCCGAGGGTGAAGGGGGCCGCGGGGGCCTGTGCGGGGGCCGGGACCGCGGTCGCCGCCGCGGTCGCCGCCGCGGCCGCCGTCGCCAGGGCGGCGGGGGTGCGGTGGGTGAACACGTCGCGCGGGCTGAGGTCCAGGCCGGCCGCGCGGGCCCGGCCGGCGACGCCGATGGAGCTGATGCTGTCGCCGCCGAGCCGGAAGAAGTCGTCGTCGGGGCCCGCGTCCTCGATGCCGAGGACGGCCGCGAAGATCTCGGTGAGCCGCCGCTCCAGGGGTCCCGCGGGCTCCCGGCGGGCGGCGCGCTCGGCTTCGGGGGCGGGCAGCGCGGCCTGGTCGAGCTTGCCGCTGGGGGTGAGCGGGAGGTCGGCGAGGACGACGTACGCCTCCGGGACCAGGGGCGCGGGCAGCGCCTCGGCGAGGGCGGAGCGCAGTTCGGCGGTGTCGACGGCGGATCCGGCGGCCGGGACCGCGTAGGCGACCAGGCGCTGGTCGCGGACGACGACCGCGCCCCGGGCGACGGCCGGGTGACGGGTCAGCGCGGCCTCGATCTCGCCGAGTTCGACCCGGTTGCCGCGCAGCTTGACCTGCCGGTCGGTGCGGCCGAGGTAGTCGAGGGTGCCGTCGGACCGGCGGCGCACCAGGTCACCGGTGCGGTACATGCGGGCGCCGGGCTCGTCGGCGTACGGGTCGGCGACGAACCGGTCGGCGGTCAGCGCGGGGCGCCGGTGGTAGCCGCGCGCCAACTGGACGCCGGTGAGGTACAGCTCGCCGGGCACTCCGTCGGGGACCGGGCGCAGGAGGGCGTCGAGCACGCGCAGGCCGGTGTTCCACACGGGCCGGCCGATGGGCACGGTGGTGTCGCGGGCGCCGTCGTAGGCGTGGTACGTCACGTCGACGGCGGCCTCGGTGGGGCCGTACAGGTTGTGCAGGGGTACGCCGGTCAGGTCGTGCCAGCGGCGGGCCGCGGCCCCGGACAGAACCTCGCCGCTGCTGAACACCCGGCGCAGGCCGCCCGCCCACGAGGGGTCCGCGGTGACCTCGTCGGAGGCGAGGAACGCCTCCAGCATGGACGGCACGAAGTGCATCGTCGTCACGCCCTCGGCCCGGATCAGGCGGGCCAGATAGGCGGGGTCGCGGTGTCCGTCCGGCGCGGCGAGGACGACGGCGGCGCCCTCGCGCAGCGCCCAGAAGAACTCCCAGACGCTCACGTCGAAGCCGGACGGCGTCTTCTGGAGCACCCGGTCGTCGGCGGTGAGGCCGTGGGCGCCCTGCATCCAGGCAAGCCGGTTGGTGATGGCGCGGTGGGTGACGACGACGCCCTTGGGGCGGCCGGTGGAGCCGGAGGTGTAGATCAGGTAGGCGGGGTCGTCGGGGCGGGCCGGGTCCGCGGGGCCGGGCGGCCGGGCGCCGTCCGCGGCCTGGTCCGTGCCGGTCGTGGCTCTCCCCTCGCCCGCGTCGCTCACGTCGATCACGTCGAGGCCCTCGACCGACGGCAGCCGTCCCGCGTCCGGGGCCGTCGTGACCACCGTGGTGGCCCCGGAGTCGGCCAGCATGTACGCGAGCCGCTCGGCCGGGTAGTCCAGGTCCAGGGGCAGGTAGGCGGCGCCCGACTTCAGGACGCCCAGCAGCGCCACCATCAGCTCGGCCGAGCGCGGTACGGCGACCGCGACGAACCGCTCGCGGCCCGCGCCCCGGGCCCGCAGGAGAGCGGCCAACCGCTCGGCCCGTGCGTCCAGTTCGGCGTAGGTGAGGCCGGCCGCGCCGTCGAGGACGACGGCGGTGGCGTCCGGGGTGTGGGCGGCCTGCGCGGCGAACGCGGCGGCCAGCGTGGTGGACGGGACCTGCCGGGACTCCCCCGCCGGGTGGGCGCCGGCCCGCTCGCGCGGGGTGAGGAGGTCGAGGTCGGCGACCCGGGCGTCCAGGTCGTCGGCCAGGGCGTTCAGGACGAGGGTGAGCCGGTCGGCGAGGGCCTGCGCCGCCTCGGCGTCCAGGCGCCGGACGTGGTGCTTGAGCCGCAGGTCGAGACGGCGGCCGGGCTTGACGACGAGGGCCAGGGGGTAGTGGACGGCGTCGTGGAAGGCGTGCCCGGCGACGGTGACGGTGCCGGTGGGGTCGGTGATGTCCGGGGCGCCCTCACCGCCCGGGTAGTTCTCGAACACGACGAGCGTGTCGAAGAGTTCGCCGCCGCCGGTGTGCCCCGCGGCCCGCTGGATGTCGGCGAGGCCGAGGTGCTGGTGGTCGAGCAGGGCGCTCTGCTCCTCCTGGAGCCGCTCCAGCAGCCCGCCGAGGGTGTCGCCCGGGGTCCAGCGCAGCCGGGTGGGCAGCGTGTTGATGAACAGCCCGATCATCGACTCGATGCCCTCGACGGCGGCGTCCCGTCCGGCCACGGTGGTGCCGAACAGCACGTCCTGACGTCCCGTCATACGACTGACGAGCAGGCCCCAGGCGCCCTGGACGAGGGTGCCGAGGGTCACCCCGCGCTCCCGGGCCCGGGCGGCGAGCCGGGCGGTGACCCGCTCGGACAGCTCCACCCGGATCTGCGCGGGTTCCACCGGTCCGGCGGGCGCCGGGGTCTCGATGAGCCGGGTGGGCTCCTCGACCCCGGCGAGGGCGGCCCGCCAGGCGGCCCGGGCGGCGTCGCGGTCGGCGCCCGCGATCCGGCGGAGGTAGCCGCGGTAGGGGGCGACCTCGGGCAGCGGCGCCGGGTCGTCGCCGTACAGGGCGAGCAGTTCGCGGTGCAGGACCGGCAGGGACCAGCCGTCCGCCACGATGTGATGGAACGTCAGGACGAGTCGGCTGCGCTCGTCCCCGAAGCGGATCAGCGCGCAGCGGACCAGCGGCGGCCGGGCGAGGTCGAAGCGGTGGGCCCGTTCGTCGGCGGCGACGGCATCGGCGAGGGCGCGCCGGACCGCGAGGTCGTCCCGCGCGGCCAGGTCGACCTCGCGCCAGGGCAGTTCGAGACCGGCGGCGACGAGCTGGACGGGACGGCCGTCGGACGTCTGCCGGAAGCAGGCCCGCAGCGGGGCGTGCCGGTCGAGGAGCCGCTGCGCCGCACGGCGCAGCAGGGCGCCGTCCACCGGTCCGGACAGCTCGACGACCTGCTGCACGACATACGTGTCGTGTTCGGCGCCGTCCATCAGGGCGTGGAAGAAGAAGCCCTCCTGGAGCGGGCCGAGGGGCAGCGCCTCCTCGATCGTGAGGGCCGACTCCCCCTGGAGGAAGGCGAGTTCGCCCTCGCCGAGCTGCCACGAGGTGTCGTCGGCGGGGCCGGCCGCCGCGGTGCGCGCGGCACCGGCCAGCTCCGCGACCGTACGGTGGCGGAAGACGTCGCGCGGGGTCAGCTCCAGGCCGGCCCGGCGGGCCAGGATGAGCAACTGGACGGCGACGATGCTGTCGCCGCCGAGGGCGAAGAAGTCGTCGTCGACGCCCACCGAGGGCACCTTCAGCGCCCGTGCGTACAGCTCGCACAGCAGCCGTTCGCGGTCCGTGCCGGGGGCCCGTCCGGCGCCGGTCCTGGTGAGGTCCGGCACGGGCAGGGCGGCGGCGTCGAGCTTGCCGCTGGGCGTGACGGGCAGCCGGTCCAGCGGGACGAAGGCGGCCGGGACCATGTAGTCGGGCAGGGACGCGGCGGCGTGCCGGCGCAGGGCCGTCATCAGCGCGGTGACGTTGCGGAAGGGAGCCGGGCGGTTGGTGAGCGGGTGCCGGCCACCGGGTCGGTACGGGACGGCGGGGCTGTGCCCGGCGGGCGCGAACACGGCGTCCAGGCTGCCGTCCTCGGCGTCCCCGTGCCAGGTGAGCACCGCCTCGTAGCCGTGCCGGGCGGCGCTCTCGTGGAGCGACTCGGGGTCCACTCCGTAGGTCGCGCCGGCCGGTCTGCTGCTGTCCCCGAGGGCGTCGAGCGCGGCCAGGTCGCCGGCGAGCCGGGCGTTGGGGATGCCGGTGATCCGCAGCCGGTCCGGGTGCCCGGCGAGCAGCAGGTCGAGGGCGTGCAGCGAACCGAGCGCGGTCCAGGGCGACTCGGGCACCTCCGCGGGCGCGTCGGTCCCCGGCCGCAGCACCACGTCGTAGCGGTACCGGGTGAGTTCGTTGTGGTGGGTGCCGCGTTTGATCCGGACGTCCGCGGTGAGGCCGTCCAGGGTGGTGAAGTAGTCGGGGTCGACCAGGAGTTCGCCCTCCCAGGCGAGCGCCCGGTCCACGGCGGCGCGCAGGGCCTCCTTGTCCGTCTCCCCGGCGTCGCCCTCGTCCCGGACCCGCCCGCTCTCGACGGCGGCGCTCAGGGTGCGCAGCAGCCGCAGGTTGCGCACGTCGCCGACGAAGAGGGCGCCGCCGGGCGCGAGCAGCGCGGCGGCGGCGCGCAGCACGCCGGTGAGGTAGTCGCCGCCGGGGAAGTACTGGACGACGGAGTTGACGACGATCGTGTCGAAGTGGCCCTCGGGCAGTCCGCCGAGGTCGTGCGCGGGCCGGGCCAGCAGGGTCACCCGGTCGGCGAGGCCGGGGGTGGCCGACACCTGGGCCTCCAGGGCCCGTACGGCTTCCTCGGACAGGTCGGTGCCCACGTACGCCTCGCAGTCCGGGGCGAGCCGGGACAGCAGCAGGCCGGAGCCGACGCCGATCTCCAGGACGCGCCGGGGCCGCAGGGCGCGGATGCGGTCGAGGGTCGCCTCCCGCCACTCGCGCATGTCGGCGAGGGGGATGGGCAGCCCGTCGTACATGCTGTTCCAGCCCGCGAAGTTCTCCTCGAAGCCCTCCGAACCCGCCGCGGAGTACAGCAGTTCGTGCAGGTCCTTCCAGTCGGCGACGCCGGCGTCGGCGTCGGCCTCCGGGCCGGCGTCCAGCGAGGGCACCACGTAGGCGGCGAGCCGCCGTTCGCCGGGTCGGTCCTCGCGGACGACGACCGCGGCCTGGTCGACGGCCGGGTGGGAGCGCAGGACGGACTCGATCTCGCCGGGCTCGACGCGGAAACCGCGGATCTTGACCTGGCTGTCCACCCGGCCGTGGAACTCCAGGCGTCCGTCCGCCTTCCAGCGCACCAGGTCGCCGGTGCGGTAGAGCCGTTCGCCGGGGGCGGCGGCGAGGCCGGTGGGAGCGGCGACGAAGCGTTCGGCGGTCAGCGCGGGGCGGCCGAGGTAGCCGCGGGCCAGTCCGGCGCCGGCGAGGTAGAGCTCTCCCGTGACGCCGGCGGGGACCGGCCGCAGCCGGTCGTCGAGGACGTAGGCGCGGGTCCCGGGGTCGGGCACGCCGATCGGCACGATGGTGCCGGGCGGGGTGTCCGGATCGCACAGGCCCAGCGTGGAGTTGGTGGTGGCCTCGGTCGGGCCGTAGGCGTTGAACATCATCCGGCCGCGCGCGTACCGGCCGACCAGTTCGGGCGAGACCCGCTCCGTACCGGCCAGCAGCGTGGCCCGGGGCGGGAGCCGTACGTCGTCCGGCAGGGCGGCGAGCAGGGCGGGCGGCAGGATCATGAAGGTGACGCCGTGCTCGTTCGCGTAGTCGGCGAGCGCCGCGCCGGGCACCCGGCGGTCGGCGGGCACGACGACCAGCCGCCCGCCGGACAGCAGTCCGAGGCACAGGTCCCAGAACGCCACGTCGAAGCTGGGCGAGGCGAACTGGAGGACCCGGCTGTGCGGGCCGATGCCGAAGCGTTCGCGCTGGGTGGCGACCAGTTTGGCCACGCCCGCGTGGGAGAGCACGGTGCCCTTGGGGCGTCCGGTGGAGCCGGAGGTGTAGATCACGTAGGCCGCGTGCGCGGCCGTCAGCCCGTCGGCGGCCGACGGACCCCGCTCGGGGAGGGCGGCGAGTTCGGCGATCGTGTCGGGGGCGTCGAGGACCAGCGGGTCGAGGCCCGGGGGCAGGTCGGGCAGGACCTCGGCGGTCGTGACGAGGCAGACCGGCCGGGCGTCGTCGAGCATGTAGGCGATGCGGTCGGCCGGGTAGTCGGTGTCGACGGGCAGATAGGCCGCGCCCGCCTTCAGGACGGCGACCTCCGCGACGATCATGTCGGCCGAGCGGGGTACGGCGAGGGCGACCACGCTCTCCGGACCGGCGCCCCGGGCCACCAGGGCGTGCGCCAGCCGCGCCGCGCGGGCGTCGAGTTCGGCGTAGGTGAGGCGGACGTCCTCGTGGACGAGGGCCACCTCGTGCGGGCGGGCGGCGACCTGGTCGGCGAACATCCGCGGCCAGGTGAGCGCGGGCACGTCGTGGGCGGTGTCGTTCCAGTCGTGCAGGATCCGGTGCCGTTCGGCCTCGTCGAGGAGGTCCAGATCGGCTATCGGGGTCGCCGGGCGGGCGAGGGCGTCGGTGAGGAGGGTGCGGTAGTGGCCGAGGATCCGGTCGACGGTGGCGGGTTCGAAGAGGTCGGTCCGGTAGTCCGCCGACACCTGTCCGTCGGTCACGGTCAGCGCCAGGTCCAGCGGGCCGCCCTCGTCCCAGGACGCGCCGCCGAAGCCCGTGGCGCACAACAGCCCGCCGCCGCGGAAGGGTTCGGGGGCGAGGAGTGTCAACAGGTCGGCGGTCGGCAGGCGGTGGGCCGCGGCCTCGGCGTACGTCCGCGCGACTCGTTCGCAGAGTTCGGCGAAGGAGGTGTCGGCGTCGACCGCCACGCGCAGCGGCAGCCCTTCGTGCGCCACCGCCGTCCCGGTCGCCGCCGCGCCGCCGTAGCGGTGCAACAGGGCAACGAGGGCGGCGAGTCCGGCCGTCCGGCTCGCGGTCGCCCCCAGCGGGGCGGTGCGCCGCGCGCGCGGCGCCGGCCCGTCCTGGCGGGGCGGGTGCGGAAAGTCCAGCGGCAGTGCGGGCTGCGGGACCGGTGCGGCGAACCGCCGCCGCCAGTGGTCCGCCGCCGTCGCCTGTGCAGAAGAACGCGTGTTGCCCGACACAGCTGCCCGTGCCTCCCAGTGCGGTGTGAACGGCTCAGCGGAGCCGCGACCGCTCGAATAGTAAGGTAAGCATTGCCTTACTTGATAGACCCCTTCTGGAACCACGGGTCCACGCCACAGTGGCTGAGGTTATGCTCACCTAACCTGCTGACAGGATCGTCCGGTGGTCCGCCAACAGGGGTCCGCGCGAGGGGCGATGACCCGACGGCACCCCGGTGAGACCCCGGACCGCGACAGGGAGACCGGCAAGTGGCTTCAGGCAGAAGGCTTCGCACCGCGGTACTGGTGACACTCGTCGTCGCCCTCCTCATCACCCTGTCCCTGCTCTCCGTGGCACTGGGCGCGCTGAACGTCCCGCTCGGCCAGGTCGTCCGCGCGGTCCTGGGCGATCCGCCCAGCCGCCTCGTCGACAACGTCGTCTGGTCGGTGCGGGTGCCCCGCACCCTGTTGGGCCTGACGACGGGCGCCGCGCTCGGTCTGTCCGGCGCGCTGATGCAGGCCCTCACCCGCAACCCGCTCGCGGACCCGGGCATCCTCGGGGTCAGCGCCGGGGCGTCCTTCGCGATCGTGCTGGCGGTCGCGGTGTTCGGCGTCGGATCCCTCTACGGTTACGTGTGGTTCGCGTTCGGCGGTGCGCTCGCCGCGAGCGTCCTGGTCTTCTACCTGGGGCGGCTCGGCCGCTCCGGGGCCACGCCCGTGAAGCTGGCGCTCGCCGGGGTCGCCGTCACCTCGCTGCTGTCGTCGCTGACCAGTGCCGTGGTGCTGACCGACCAGGACGCCCTGGACCGCTACCGCTTCTGGTCGGCCGGCTCACTGGCCGACCAGGGCTCCGGCGAACTGCTGCGCATCCTGCCCTTCCTCGCCGTCGGCGCCGCCCTCGCCCTGTCCTGCGCACCCGCCCTGAACAGCATGGCCCTCGGCGACGACGTGGCCGCCTCGCTCGGCCGGCGGCTCGGCCTGGTCCGCCTCCAGGGAGTGACCGCGGTGATGCTGCTGACCGGCGCGTCGGTCGCCGTCATCGGTCCCGTGGTCTTCCTCGGTCTGGTCGTGCCGCACATCGCGCGGGTGCTCGCCCAGTACGCCGGGATCGGCCCCGACCACCGCTGGCTGCTGCCGCTGTCCGCCGCGCTCGCGCCCGTGCTGCTGCTGTCCGCCGACATCCTGGGCCGGACGCTGGCCCGGCCCACCGAGATCCAGGCCGGCGTCCTCGTCGCCTTCCTCGGCGGCCCGTTCTTCATCGCCCTGGTCCGCCGCCGTAAGCTCGCGGAGGTGTGAGCGTGCCCGCACGATCTTCGGACACAGCACAGTCCCCGGACGGAACAACCCGGTCCCCGCACGACACGACCCGGTCCCCGGACGGTGAACGGCCCCCGGACGCCCAGGCGTTCCCCGCCGCTCCCCCGCACCGCGCGCTGCACGGCCGGCCGTTCCGGCTGGCCTTCCCCCCGGTGTCCGGCATGCTGCGCCCGCGTCTGGTGCTGACCGGGGTGCTCGTCGCCGCCGGCGCGTTCCTGCTGTTCTGCTGGGGTCTCACCCTCGGGGACTACCCCGTGGCCCTCATGGACGTCGTCAGGGCGCTGGGCGGCGCGGGCGAGCCCGGCACGGTCGTCGTCGTCCAGGATCTGCGGCTGCCGCGCGCCCTGACCGGGCTGCTGGTCGGCATCGCGTTCGGCGTCTCGGGGGCCGTGTTCCAGACGATGACCCGCAACGCGCTGGCCAGCCCCGACATGATCGGACTGACCGAGGGTGCCGGAACGGCCGTGGTGGCGGCGGTGGTTCTCGGCTGGACCGGCGGTCTCGGGCTGTCGACGCTGGGACTGCTGGGCGCCCTGGGGACCGCGCTGCTCGTCTACGCGCTGGCGTGGAAGGGCGGGACCACCGGGTACCGCATCATCCTCGTCGGCATCGGCGTGTCCTGGATCTGCACGAGCGCCACCGACTTCCTCGTGGCGCGCGGCAGCCGGTTCCAGGCGGAGGAGGCCGTCGGCTGGCTGGTCGGCAACCTCAACGGCCGCACCTGGGACCAGGTGGACACGCTGGCCCTCGCCCTGGCCGTGCTCCTGCCGGTCACCCTCGGCATGGGCCGCTGGATGCGTACCCTCCAACTCGGTGACGACGTGGCCGCGGGGCTCGGCACCCCGGTCCAGACCGTCCGGCTGGCGCTGCTGCTGGCCGGGGTGGGACTGGTCGCCTTCGGCACGGCGGCGGCCGGTCCGGTGGCCTTCGTGGCCCTGGCCTGTCCGCAGATCGCCCAGCGGCTGGCGGGCACCGCGTCACCGCCGCCGATCGTCTCCGGTCTCACCGGCGCGCTGGTCGTCCTCGGCTCGGATCTCCTCGCCCGTGAGGCGATCCCCGGGACGGAACTGCCGGTCGGGATCGTCACCGGCGCCCTCGGCGCGCCGGTCCTGCTGTGGCTGCTCATCCGCGCCAACCGCGCGGGCTCTGGAGGCTGATCCCATGTCGACCACCGACCCGCGCGCCCCGCGCACCTCCCGGCCGTCCGGGCCGTCCGGACCGAAGCCCGGCGCCGGCGTCCCGCGTCCGTCCGACGCCGACGCCGTCGCTATGGGCGCGATCCGTCCGCCGTCCGCGGGACCGGAGTTGCGGGCCAGGGACCTGCATCTCGCCTACGACGGACGGTCCGTGGTGGAGGACCTGGACCTCAGCGTGCCGACCGGCCGGATCACCGCCATCGTCGGGGCCAACGCCTGCGGCAAGTCCACCCTGTTGCGGGCGCTCGCCCGGCTGCTGACGCCCCGGCAGGGTGTCGTCGAGCTGGACGGTGTCGCCCTGCGGTCCGTGCCGACCCGCGAACTGGCCCGCACCCTCGGCATCCTGCCGCAGACGCCGGTGGCGCCGGAGGGACTGACGGTCTTCGACCTGGTGGGCAGGGGCCGTTCACCGCACCAGACCTGGTGGCGGCAGTGGTCCCAGGCGGACGAGGAGGCCGTGCACGGGGCCCTGGCGGCGACCGGTCTCACCGACCTCGCCGACCGCCCCGTCGACGAACTCTCCGGCGGCCAGCGCCAGCGCGCGTGGATCGCGATGGCCGTCGCCCAGGGCACCCCCGTCCTGCTCCTGGACGAGCCGACGACCTATCTCGACCTCGCCCACCAGATCGACGTGCTGGACCTGATCACGGACCTCAACCGGCGCGAGGGCCGCACGGTGGTGATGGTGCTGCACGACCTCAACCAGGCGTGCCGGTACGCCGATCACGTGATCGCCATGAAGGCGGGCCGGATCGTCGCCGAGGGCGCGCCCGCCGAGGTGGTCACCGAGGCCACCGTCGAGGACGTCTTCGACCTGCGCTGCCGGATCACCCCCGACCCGGTCAGCGGCACTCCGCTGGTCATCCCGCTGGGCCGGCACCACCACGACGGCGACGCCCGGGCCCAGGACGCGCGGCCCGCGGCGATCGTCGACTGAAGCGGGCGGGCTCCCGGCCGCGCGCGCGGCCGGGAGCCCGCCCGCTTCAAGCCCTCGGGTGCAAGCCCTCAGGTTCAAGGCCTCCGTTTCAAGGCCTCAGGGACGGGACGTCAGGTACCCGCCCATGGTGCGGAACCAGTCGGTGGCGGCGTACTCGGTGCCGTCGTCGGTGCGCACCCGCCGCACGAGGAGACCCCGGCATCGGCCCGACCAGGACTCGGCTCCGGCCACCACGACGACACCGTCCCCCTCCCGGATGAAGATCCGGCCCGGAGTGCCGCCGTAGCACCCCTGCGACACGGCCGCCGAGACGATCCTCAGCCGCTCGCCCCGGTGGAAGGCGTACGCGTTCGGGTACGGGTCCGACTGGGCCCGCACGAGTCGTTCCAGCCGTTCCGCGGGCCAACTCCAGTCGATCCGGCTGTCCTCCGCCGACCGCTTGTGGAAGAAGCTGGCCCGCGCGCGGTCCTGCGGCACCCACTGCCCGGCGTCCCGGCCGGAGGCGATCAGGTCGAGCGACTCCCGCACGATGGGCGCGATGAGGTCGACGGTCCGGTGGAAGAGGTCGGTCGCCGTGTCGGTCGGCCCCACCGGCACCGCACGCTGCACCAGGACGTCCCCGGCGTCGAGTTCGGTGTTCATGCGGTGCGCGGTCACGCCGACCCGCGTCTCACCGTTGAGCAGCGCCCAGATGATCGGCGAGAACCCCGCGTACGACGGCAGCAGCGAGTCGTGGATGTTGAGGGTGCCGTGCGGCGGCAGGTCGAACAGCTCCGGAGGCAGCCAGGTACGCCAGTTGTTGGCGACGATGATGTCCGGGCGGGCGTCCGCCACCGCGGCCAGGAGTTCGGCGTCGTCGGGACGGTTGCGCAGCAGGACGGGGACGTCGTTCTTCTCCGCGAGTTCGGCGACGCTGTCGTCCCATATCTTCTCGTAGGCGTGCTCGCTCTTGGGATGGGTGACGACGAGGACGACCTCGTGGTCGGAGTCCAGCAGCGCCTGAAGCGTGCGGTGACCCCAGGTCTGGTAGCCGAGCATGACGACCCGCATGGCGTCCTTCCCTTCAACGACTCATTGCAAGGTAAGCCTTACCTTATCTAGCATGGGCCTGCCTGAGGAGGCGATGCCAAGGTGAAGTCACCGCTCATGGGTCCCGACGTCATCCACGACGTGATCGGAATCGGATTCGGTCCGTCAAATCTCGCTCTGTCCATAGCGGTCGAGGAGCACAACACAGGCCTTCCGGCAGACCGCCGCCTCAACGCCCTGTTCCTGGAGCGGCAGCCGCGCTTCGGCTGGCACCGGGGCATGCTCATCGACGACGCCACGATGCAGGTGTCCTTCCTCAAGGACCTCGTCACCCTGCGCAACCCGACCAGCGACTTCAGCTTCCTCTGCTTCCTGCGCGAGCGGGGCAGACTGATCGACTTCCTGAACCAGAAAACGCTCTTCCCGCTGCGGGTGGAGTTCCACGAGTACTTCGAGTGGGCCGCCGCGCGGGTCTCCCATCTGGTCGCCTACGGCAGCGAGGTGGTCTCCGTCGACCCGGTGCGCGACGAGGACGGCGAGGTGGCCTTCTTCGACGTCACCTGCCGCGACCTCGCGGGTTCCGGTGACACCGTGACCCGCCGCACCCGCAACGTCAGCGTCGCCATGGGGCTGGAGCCGCACGTGCCGCCGGGCCTCGAGCTCGCCGAACGCGTGTGGCACAACAGTGAGTTGATCCCGCGTGTCACACGACTGGGCGCGGCGGGCGAGCAGGTACGGCGGGCCGTCGTGCTCGGCGCCGGCCAGAGCGCCGCCGAGGCGGTGGACTACCTGCACCGCTCCTTCCCCGAGGCCGAGGTGTGCTCGGTCTTCGCCAAGTACGGCTACACCCCGGCCGACGACAGCCCGTTCGCGAACCGCATCTTCGACCCGGAGGCCGTCGACGTCTACTTCTCGGCACCCTCCGAGGTCAAGCAGTCGCTGATCGACTACCACCGGTCGACCAACTACTCCGTGGTCGACATGGAGTTGATCGAGGCCCTGTACGCCACCTCGTACCGCGAGAAGGTGGCGGGCAGGGAGCGGCTGCGCTTCCTCAACGTCTCGCGCATCCGCGCCGTGGATCCCGGCCCGGACGGCGGCCTCGAGGTCGCCGTGGAGTTCCTGCCCACCGGGGAGCGCCAGGTGCTCGCCGCCGACGTGCTGGTGCTCGCCACCGGCTACCGGCCCCGCGAGCTGGCGTCGCTGCTCGGCGAGGCGGCCAAGCTCTGCCTCCGGGACGACGGGGACGAGGTCCGCGTGGGCCGGGACCACCGGGTGGAGACCGTGCCGGAGGTGACGGCCGGCCTCTATCTCCAGGGCGGGACCGAGCACACCCACGGGCTGACCAGCACCCTGCTGTCCACGGTCGCCGTCCGCGCGGAGGAGATCCACCGCTCCGTGCTGGCCGGAAGACCGGCCGCCTGACCCACCCGAGCCCCCCGGGCCCGGAGGGTACGGTCCCCTCCGGACCCGGGGCCCGCCGCCCACGAGAACGAACACCGGTACGGAGAGACCGCGCTCACCGGCCACCGACCCCGAGGCGGCCCGCCTCGGTGACGCCCTCCTCGGCAGGGGCCACCTCGGTAGGCGCCGCCTCGGTAGGCGCCGCCTCAGCAGAAGCCTCCTCGGCACGAGCCGCCTCCGTGCGGGTCACCTCCGTACGGGCCACCTCGGTACCGGCCAGCTCGATATGGTCCGCCTCCGTACAGGCCACCCCCGTGCGGGCCAGCTCCCACGACCCGCCTCCGTACCGGCCAGCTCGGCACGGCCCGCCTCAGTACGGGCCGTGGGTCCAGCGGCCTGCCGTCATCGTGGCGTGCACGGGCATCGCGCGCAGGGTGTCCGGGCCGGCCTGCGAGGGGTCCACGTCCACGACCACCAGGTCCGCCGGGTCCCCGACCCGGATCAGCCGGCGGCCGCGGGCCGCCGCGACCAGCGCGTCCTGGACGGACAGGCACTGCTCCGGGTGCCAGGCGGGGCGTTCGTCGTCGGTCCGGCTGACGGCCGACGCGATGGCGAGCCACGGGTCGAGGCCCGAGACCGGGGCGTCGGAGCCGAACTCCAGACGGGCCCCGGCGGCGAGCAGATCGGCGTAGGCGAAGGCGCGCCCGGTGCGACCGGCCCAGTGCCGGTCGGCCACGTCACGGTCGTCCGTCGCGTGCCGCGGCTGCACTCCCGCCGTGACGCCCAGCCGCGCGAACCTCGGGAGGTCCTCGGGGCTCAGCAGTTGCGCGTGCTCGATCCGGCCCCGGCAGCGCACCGCCTCGAAGGCGTCCAGGGCCAGGGTGTTGGCGTGGTCGCCGATGGCGTGCACCGCGGGTTCGACACCGTGCGCGGCGGCATGCCGCATCAGCCGCACCAGCTCGTGCGGCGCCGTCTCCTCGATGCCGTGCGCGTGCTCCGTGCCCTCGAGCCCCGGATACGGCTCGCGGCACAGGGCGGTACGGGTGTTGAGCGAGCCGTCGGTGAAGAGCTTCAGCGGTCCCACCCGGACCAGGCCGCCGGGCGCGCCGACCTCGTCGCCGGTGCGCAGTCCGCGCTCCACGGCGGCGTCCAGGCGGCTCGGGTAGATCGCGGCCGCCACCCGCACGGCCGGCCGGAAGGCGGCCGAGCGCCGCTCCCAGTCGGCGACCGTGTCGCCGAACTGGAAGTCGATGACGCCGGTGACCCCGCGGGCCGCGGCGGCCTCGCAGGCGTCCGCGATCCAGCCGTCGACCACCGCGGCCGGCGCCTCGGGCAGGGCGGACAGGACCTCGTGGCACTCGGTCTCCCTGACCAGGCCGGTGGGATGGTCGCCCCGGCCGACGAGGGCGAGACAGGCGGAGTTCAGCCACGCGGCGTGCAGATCGGCGCTGACCAGGGCGACCGGCCGGTCGGGCAGGACCGCGTCGAGGAGCCGCTTGTGCGGGGCGTCGGGCCACAGCCCGTCCCGGAATCCGTACCCGAACAGCACCGTGCCGTCGGGCGCCGCGCCCCCGTGTTCCCGCACCAGGTCGGCCACCGCCCGCGCGGAGGCGGTGCCGGCCAGGTCCAGGCGGTGCCGGGCGCTCGCCCACTCCGCCAGGTGGACGTGCGCGTCCCACAGTCCCGGCAGCAGCACGCGCCCGTCGAGGTCGAGGACCCGCTCGCCGACGGTCTCCGCCGCCGGTCCCCCGGTCTCCGTCGCCGCGACGACCCGGGTGATCCTGCCGTCCGCGATCCGCAGCCGGACGAGCGGCCCGCCGGCGCCGAGCCGCACCCGGTCGAGCGTCAGCGCGCCGCTCGCGTGGTCCGCCATGAGAGCCTCCCTCGGCGACGGGCCTCCTCCACACACCGGAGCCCGCCAAGTAAAGTTAGGCTTACCTTATCTGGTGCTCGCGCCTCCGTCCCCCGATCGGCCGCACCGGATCAGGGGGTTGGGCAGCGGCAGATAGCGTGCGTCGGCACCGTCCGCGCCCGTCCAGCGCAGCAGGAGGTTCGTCTTGCCGGGCAGGGTGGGGGCGGTCAGCAGGGCGGCGGCCTCGGGAAGGCCGTGGCGGCCCAGCTCCAGCCGTACGGCGGGCCAGGGGTCGAAGCCGGGGTGCCCTTCGGCGAGCGCCGCCCCGACCTCCCACAGATGGTTCACGACCAGGCAGTACACCAGCCGCTCCCAGCCGGCCGCCCGCTCCACGTCCGACAGCAGCTTCACGCCCTCGGCGTCCCGGAACAGGGCCTGCACGGGGGTGCCGTCGGCGTCCACGGCGACGAGCGTGTTCTGGAGATGGGCCTCGACGACGACACCGTGGTCGGCGAAGGCCGACAGCGCCGGCGGGACGACGACGGCCAGATAGGCCTCCCACCAGGCCGCCGGGTCCGCCGCGGCGGCCAGGGGGCTGCCGTCGAAGCCCTCCACCAGGCCTGCCGCGAGCAGCGGGGTCGCCCCGGGGTCCGACGCGCCGTCCAGGCCGTCGCGGACCAGCACGGCGAGTTCCTCGAAGGCGAAGTCGGCGGTGCGGTAGCCGCGGTCGCTCAGCCAGACGGCCGGGCGCCGGACCCCCGGACCGCCACCCGCCGCGGGGGCTCCCGTGGCGCCGGTGGCGCCCGCCGCGTCCGCCGCCCCCGCCGCGTCGGCGATCGCCGCGAAGGCCCGGGCCGCCGCCTCGTCGGTGCGGCGCAGTTTGAGCAGGTCGTGCCGCCACAGCCGGCGGATGTCGTTGGTGATGCGGACGTCGAGGCTGAACTTCAGGCACAGGTCCCGCTCGGGTGCGTAGACCGTCCGCACGGCGGCCGTCGGCCAGGTCTCGAAGGCGGTCGTGCCGATCCGGACCAGGCGGCCGTCGGCGAAGAACGGGGCGAGCCGCCGTCCGGCCAGTTCGAGCTGCCAGGGGTGTGCGGGCAGCAGCCGGTAGCCGGGCGGGGCCGTACCGAGCGCGTCCAGCGCGGCGGTGTCGCCCTCCTCGACGACCGCGTCCTCCCGCAGCCCCAGCAGGACCAGCGGGAAGCGGGCGTGGGCCTCGGGGGCGTACGGCAGCCAGTCGGCCGGTGGGCCGCCGCCGCGCGCCTTGGGAGCGGGATGGTGGGGGTGGCCGGTGAGGAGCGACTGCTCGGAGCGCAGGTAGCGGCCGGGCGGCGGGGTGGCACGCGCGCGTGCCACGATCATCGCGGCGACCACGTCCCGGCTGTGGGTCATCTCGGCGGGCAGTTCGTCGTTGGCGAGCCCGGTGTGCCCGCGCAGCACCTCGGCGACCAGTGCGACGAGTGCGGCGTGATCGAGGCGCTGCCAGGCGCCCGCCGTGTACACCTCGGGCTCGGCGGGCCGCCGGGCGCCGCGCACCCGCAGCAGCCGCCCGCCACCGGGCGCCCCACCGGGCAGCCGGTACAGGAACCGGCCGTCGCCGCCCGGCGGGCCGGGCAGCGGTTCGGCGATCTCCCGCAGCAGACAGTTGAGCAGCGGCGCGGCCGCCAGGGCGTCGGCACGCTCGGCGACGCCGTCGGCGCAGGCCATCGCCTCGGCGGCCACTGCCGCCGCCTGCGGCTCTGCTGCCCCTGCGGGCGGGGGGATGAGGTCGACGCGATCCACTGGTTCCCTGGTTCCCTACGGTTCTTCCGGGCGGAGACGATCAGTATCGCTGTCGTCACGGCCCCTCCGTGACGTCGTACCCGCACCCTCAGGAGCCCACCCGTGCACCGTCCCCCCACCGCCGAGGCCGAGCCGGCCGCGGAACTGGCCGCCGTACGTCCATCTCTCGGCCCGCGGTTCACGGCCGAGCTGCCCGGGGCGAGGGCGGCCGTGCTGACCCGGCTGTGGCGGGCGCTCGTCCACGAACCCCTGCCGTGGATCGCGCATCGCGCCGAGTCCGCCGGGGAGAGCCTGCTGCGGCTGCGCGACGGCCGCCGTCTCCACGGCCCGCGCGCGGATCCGTACGCGACCGCCGCCTATGTGACGCAGGTCCGGCTGGACGGCGTGGCGTACGACGATCCGGCGCGGCTGATGCGCGACCTCGCGGTGCCGCACGGGGCGGGCTTCGCCGACGAACTCGAGAACAGCACGACGTCGTTGGCGCTGTCCCGGGCGGGACAGGAGCCCGGGGGCATCGCGACGCTGAAGGACCCGGGCGAGTGGCCGGCGCACGACTGGGAGTGGGAGCAGCGGGTGGTCGACGGGCATCCGTACCATCCCAACTGCCGTTCCCGGCCCGGCTTCTCGGTCGCCGAGCAGCTGGCGTACGGACCGGAGCACCGGCCCTCGGTGCGGCTGGGGCTGCTGCCGGTACCGGCCGGGGAGTGCCTGGTGTCCGGCGCGTGGCCGCGCGAGCTGCGCGACGGTGACCGGCTGGTGATCCCGGTGCATCCGTGGCAGGCGGCGCACGTGCTGGGGGTGTCGTGCGAGGAGGCGGTCGCCGCGCATCCGCTGATGTCGCTGCGCACCCTGGCCCTCCCCGGCGGCCCGCACGTCAAGACCGCGCTGAGCACCCGGTTGACGTCCTCGGTACGGGACATCTCGGTCGGCTCCATCGCCGCTTCCGCGGCCCTCTCGGCGTTCGCGGAGACCCTGACCCCGTACACGGACGGTCTGCTGCACATGACCCGCACCCTGGGTGCGGCCACCGCCGACTCCCCCGATCTTGCTGCCGTGTTCCGGGAGTCGCCCCGTGTGTTCGGGGCGCCGGGCGAGCATGTCGTCCCGGTCGCCGCCCTCACCGGTACCGGACTTCCCTCCTCGCCCGTCTGGTTGGCGGACTTCGCGCGGCTGGCGCTCACCGTCGGACTGCGGCTGCTGGAGCTGGGCGTGGCGCTGGAGGCGCACGGCCAGAACCTGCTGGTGGTGCTGTCGGCGACGGGCGCTCCGCTGCGGCTGGTCTACCGGGACCTGGCCGACATCCGGGTGAGCCCGGCCCGGCTGGCGCGGCACGGCATCGCGCTGCCGGACCGACTGCCCGAGCGGATCCGCACGGACGACGTGACCGCGCTGCGGCGCAAGCTGTTCGGCTCGCTGGTCGCGGGCGCGCTGGCCGGGACGGCGGGCGACCGCCCGGCCCTGCGCGCGGCGTTGGAGAGTGCCGTACGGGATCTCCCCGGTTCGCCGGACCTCGTGGCGTTGTGCGAGGAACCGATCCCGGCCAAGGCGCTGACCCTGATGCGGCTGTCGGCGGCCGCACCGGGGGACCGATGGGCCCTGTTGCCCAACCCGCTGACCCAGGACGCGTGTTGACCGGTTACGTCCGCCGATCGGGGGCGGAGCCCGACCCGGATGTCGAAACGGGTTGCGCCGCCGTTTTGTGGCCGGACACCTCTGATCAATAGGATCCGCCGATGATCAGAACACAACGGCTGGCGGCGGGCGTCTGCGCCCTGCTCGCCGCGCTCACGGCCGGGATCGCGTTCCCGGCCGGGGCGGTCGCCGACGAGACCACCGCCACCGCGCCCAAGGTCGACCTGGTCCTCGACGTCAGCGGTTCGATGCGGACGAAGGACATGGACGGCGGGACGCGGATGGCCGCGGCCAAGCAGGCGTTCAACGAGGTGCTGGACGCGACCCCGGAGAACGTTCTCCTGGGCATCCGCACCCTGGGCGCCAACTACCCGGGCGACGACCAGAAAACGGGCTGCAAGGACACCGCGCAGCTCTACCCGGTCGGCCCGCTGGACCGGACCGAGGCCAAGACCGCGGTGGCGACCCTGTCGCCGACCGGCTGGACGCCGATCGGTCCCGCCCTGCTGAAGGCGGCCGACGACCTCGAGGGCGGCACCGGCTCCAAGCGCATCGTGCTGATCAGCGACGGCGAGGACACCTGCGCTCCGCTCGACCCGTGCGAGGTGGCCCGCGAGATCGCGGCCAAGGGCATCGGCCTGACGATCGACACCCTCGGCCTGGTACCCAACGTCAAGATGCGCCAGCAGCTCAGCTGTATCGCCGAGGCGACCGGCGGCACCTACACCTCGGTGGAGCACACCGACGAGCTCACCGACCGGGTCAACCAGTTGGTCGACCGGGCCGCCGACCCCGTGGTGACGCCGGTCGCCACCGAGGGTGCGGCCTCCTGCGCCGCGGCCCCGGCCCTGAAGTCCGGTCTGTACACCGACCGTGAGGAGTTCGGCCAGGAGCGCTGGTACAAGGTCGACGTCGAGCCGGGCCAGGAGCTGCGCGCCTCGGTGAGCGTGTCGGCGGACCGCGCGATGAACCCCGACTACGGGGTGCTGCTGCGGGCGGTCACGGTGCACGGCCGGGAGATCGTGCGCGGCGAGGCGGCCGGCAACGGCCGTACCGATGTCATCTCGACCGGTCTGCGCTACCCCAAGGCGGAGAGCGACGAGGACGAGGCGCCCGCCGAGACGGTGTGCGTACAGGTGACGAACTCCTACTCGGCGGCCGCGGGCGTGAAGACCACCCCGGGCATGCCGATCGAGCTGACCGTGGACGTGGTCGACGGTCCGTCGCCGGCGAGCGACGTGGCCTCCTTCGGCCTCGGGCGCGGCTGGTGGCTGCTGGGCGTCCTGGTGCTGTTCGGCTTCCTCGCGGGTGTGCTGTGGGGCTGGGTGTCCCGCTGGCGGGTCGCGGTCTGGAGGACCAACTGATGCGTATCACACGAGTGTTGAGCGGCGCCCTGCTGGCGCTGGGGCCGGTCCTCGGGCTGGCGCTCGGGCCGGCGGCCGTACCGGCCGCCGCCGACTCCACCCCGTCGGCGAGCCCCTCCGGCGACAGCTCCACGCCGACCGAGGCGGGCACGTCGTTCCGTACGGCCACGGAGATCGACCAGGGGCAGACGGCGACGGCGAGCGGGTCCGCGGGCGACTACCTCTACTGGTCGTTCCCGGCCGACTCCGGCCAACGCCCCACCGTCGAGGCGACGGTGAAGCTGCCGGAGACCCACACCACGCAGACCTGGCAGATCGACGTGTACGACGGCCTGCGGCGCCGTCAGGCCTGCCAGTACGGCGCCCAGACCCGCACCGCCGGCCAGGGCACCGCCTCGGTGGAGCTGGCCTGTGTGCTGCGCACGGTCCGGGCCTGGTCGGAACCATGGGCAGACGACCCGCTGCCGGGCACGTACTACGTCCGGCTGACGGTCCTCGACCTGAAGGCCGCCGACCTGGGCCTGCCGGTCAGCACCGAACTGCGGGTGGACTCCAAGGACATCGGGGGCGCCGCGGCCGTCGACGGCTCGCTGGCGAAGCCGCTGGTCCCGGGCATAGCCGTCACGTCCCCGAAGGACGAGGACGAGGACGACGACTCGTCGGCCACGGCCGTGCTGTCGAGCATCGAGCCGGACGACGGCTGGGCGTCCGGCTGGTGGTCCGACCGCTGGGTGTGGACCGGGATCGGCGCGGTGCTGGCCGCCCTCGCCGGGATCGGCGGATACACGCTGACACGGGGGACGGGACGTCCGCGGCACGTGCCGCCGGGCGCCTGACCGTCCCGCACGAACCGCCCGCCGGAAGGCCCGCCGCGACACCAGCGGCGGGCCTTCCGCCGTACGCCGCACCACCGCCCTCCGGCGCACCACCTCCGCGGCGTACCGCCGACGGCCGCCCCGCGTCCGCCCTCACGCCTCCCGCAGTGCCTTGGCCAGCGTGCCGTCACCACCGACCTCGATCCGCCCGGCCCGCACCGCGCCGCGCACGCCCAACTCGCCCTGGGCGACCGCCGTGCAGGTGTCCGTGTCCAGGACCAGTCGCGCGTCGGGATCCCCCGGCGCGGGACCGTCGCCGTACACCGGCCCGTCCTCCGCGCCGACGTACAGGTGGAAGACCCCTTCGTCGAGCCGGACTTCGACGAGCCCCGCGTCCCCGGCCGCCGCGTCGTCGAGCCCGCGCAACAGCGGCAGCGCGAACCAGTGGGCGCGCAGGGCGTCGGTGGGCCGCCGGGCACCGAGTTCGCCCTCGCCCCACTTCCCCAGCGCCTGGAGGACGGGCAGCAACTCCCTTCCTCGTGCGGTGAGTTCATACACATAAGCCGCGCCGGGCGGAGGCAGCCGACGGCGGGTGGCCAGCCCGTCGCGTTCCATGTCCTTCAGCCGTGAGGCGAGCACGTCCGTGCTCACACCCGGCAGATCGGCGTGCAGGTCCGTGTAACGGCGCGGGCCGGCGAGCAACTCCCGGACGATCAGCAAGGTCCAGCGGTCGCCGACGGTGTCGAGCGCACGGGCGGCGGAACAGTACTGGTCGTAGCTTCGGCGAGGTGACATGGCACGCAGTCTAGACATGTCGTTGGACTTTCCAAGCTGGAACTTGGTAAAACCAAGCAACACAACGAACCGGAGGGCGAGCGCGCATGGAGTTCCGGCAGTCGAACAAGCTGAGCGAGGTCTGCTACGAGATCCGCGGCCCGGTGATCGAGCACGCCGACGCGCTGGAGGCGGCGGGCCACAGCGTCCTGCGCCTGAACACCGGCAACCCCGCGGCCTTCGGCTTCGAGGCGCCGGAGGAGATCCTCCAGGACATGATCCGGATGCTCCCCCAGGCGCACGGCTACACGGACTCGCGCGGCGTCCTCTCCGCCCGCCGGGCCGTCGCGGGGCGCTACCAGACCCTGGGACTGGAGGTCGGCGTCGACGACGTCTTCCTCGGCAACGGCATCTCCGAGCTGATCTCGATGGCCGTCCAGGCGCTGGTCGAGGACGGCGACGAGATCCTGATCCCGGCCCCCGACTTCCCGCTGTGGACGGCGGTCACCACCCTGGCGGGCGGCAAGGCGGTCCACTACCTCTGCGACGAACAGGCCGACTGGTACCCGGACCTGGACGACATGGCCTCGAAGATCACCGACCGCACGAAGGCCGTCGTGATCATCAATCCGAACAACCCCACCGGCGCCGTCTACCCGAAGGAGATCCTCGAGGGCATCCTCGACCTGGCCCGCCGGCACGGGCTGATGGTCTTCGCCGACGAGATCTACGACCAGATCCTCTACGACGACGCCGTCCACCACTCGGTCGCCGCGCTCGCGCCCGACCTGGTGGTCCTGACCTTCTGCGGCCTGTCCAAGACGTACCGGGTGGCCGGGTTCCGCTCAGGCTGGCTGGTGGTCACCGGCCCGAAGCAGCACGCGAGGAACTACCTGGAGGGCCTGACCATGCTGGCCTCCATGCGGCTGTGCGCCAACGCGCCCGCGCAGTACGCCATCCAGGCCGCGCTCGGCGGCCGTCAGTCCATCCACGAGCTGACCGCCCCGGGCGGACGGCTGCACGAGCAGCGCACCGTGGCCTGGGAGAAGCTCAACGAGATCCCCGGCGTGTCGTGTGTGAAGCCCAAGGGCTCGCTGTACGCGTTCCCGCGCCTGGATCCCAAGGTGCACAAGATCCACGACGACGAGAAGTTCGTCCTGGACCTGCTGCTGCGGGAGAAGATCCAGGTCGTCCAGGGCACCGGCTTCAACTGGCCGACCCCCGACCACTTCCGCATCCTGACCCTGCCGTACGCGGACGACCTGGAGGCGGCGATCGGCCGGATCGGGCGCTTCCTCAGCGGGTACCGGCAGTAGGCGGCCCGGTCGCTGACGTGCGCACGCCCAGGTCCTGTGTCACGGTGCTCACAGGCACGGCAGGAAGGGGCACGCGCGCGTGGGTGACCTGTTTCTCGTCCGGCACGGGGAGACCGCGTGGTCGCGCTCGGGCCGGCACACCGGATCGACGGACGTCCCGCTCACCGAGCACGGCCGGGACGAGGCACGGGGGCTGGCGCCGCTGATCCGCTCCCACCGGCTCGGGGCGGCGTTCGTCAGCCCGGCCCAGCGGGCGCGGGAGACGGCGGAGCTGATCGGGCTGCACGAGGTCCGGGTGGACGCCGATCTGCGCGAGTGGGACTACGGCGGCTACGAGGGCGTCACCACGGCCGAGATCCAGCGCACGCGACCGGGATGGTTCCTGTTCACGGACGGGGTCGCGCCCGGGCCGCCGGACCGTCCCGGGGAGACGCCGGAGCAGGTCGGCGAGCGGGCCGACCGGGTGCTGGCCCGGGTGGAGGCGGCCGACACCGGGGACGGGGTGGTGCTGGTGGCGCACGGGCACTTCCTGCGGGTCCTCACCGCCCGCCGGCTCGGACTGCCCGCGTCGGCCGGAGCGCTGTTCCAGCTCGCGACGGGGACACTGTGCCGACTGGGCACGGAACACGGACGGCCGGTGATCGCCGCCTGGAATGTCAGACCCGGGTCGTAGCCTTCGATGAGGCCCCACCGGGGGCGTCGTACGAGGGGAGCACGCCGTGGCACGACCGCCGACCGCCGCCCAGCGGCGTGTGATCGACGCCGCCGAACCGGTGACCGGGCGACTGCGGGGCACGGAGTCCCAGCTGGCCGCGCTGGTCCGGCAGGGGCTCGCCTTCCGGCACCCGCGCCCGCCGCACGATCACTTCCTGACCCCGGCGGGGCATCGGACCCGGGAGGAGGGCCCGCCGCCCGATCCCGAGCCCGTGTCCGCGTCCGCGTCACCGGTGCCTCGGGGGGCCGCTCCGGCAGCCGCAACCGCTGCGCGGGCCGCTGCCGAACCCGCCACGGCGGAGACCGGTGTCTTCGCCGCCCGGGTCGGCGGCGAGGAGCACCCCGGGCCCACTCCCGCGCCCGACCGGGTCCGCGAGGTGCACAGCGCCTGGCAGGGCCTGCTCGAACTGCGCCGGATGACCAACCGGGACGGGAACACCGACCGGCCGTGCGGCTGGGAACGCACCCACCTCGTGCGGGCCGCCGCCCTCGCCCTGGAGGCCGCCGGTCACCGTCCCGCCGGGCCGCGCGGCACCGACGGCTACCGGGTGCGGGCGACCCCGCAGCCGGAGGCGGTCGCCGTGCACGCGCCGGACGTCGCCGCGCTGGCAGCCTGCGCGGCGACGCTGGAGAAGGCGGGCTGGCAGGCCGGCGAGCACACCGAGCCCCGCACGAGAGCGCGCTATCTGCTGGCTTCCCCCCGCCGGGCCTGAGGGGGCATGCCAAGATCGACGGACAGGGCACCGCCGTCGAGAAAGCGAGAAGGGGACACCGTGAGCGAGCCGTTCTCCGTCCGGATCACCGTGCGCGGATACGAGACCGACGTACAGGGGCACCTCAACCAGAGCGTGTACATCAACTACGCGGAGCACGCTCGCTGGTCCCTCCTGCGGGCCGCGGGCATCACCCAGGCGGGGCTGCTCGCCAAGGGGGTGGGACCGGTCGCCCTGGAGACGACCATCCGCTACCGGCGCGAACTGCTGGCGGGCGACGAGGTCGACGTGACCTGCGTCTTCGAGTGGGGCGGCGGCAAGACCTTCCGGATCCAGCAGACCATCCGCAAGACGGACGGCACGGTGTCCGCCGAGCTCACCTCGGTCGGCGGCCTGCTGGATCTCGAGGCCCGTCGGCTGGTCGCCGATCCGACGGCCTACTTCAAGGAACTGGCTTCGGACCCCGGCCTGTTCGGTTTCCAGTGAGCTGACCACCGGGTCACACCGGCTCGGTCTCCCGCTCCGCGTCGTAGGCCGCCCGCGCCTCGGCGATATAGACCCTGTTGCGCTCGGCCCAGTTCGTCAGGCGCTGGAGCGTCTCGTGCAACTCCTGTGCCACGGCCGTCAGTTCGTACTCGACCTTGGGCGGCACCGTCGGATGCACCGTGCGGGTGACGAGCCCGTCGCGCTCCAGGTTGCGCAGGGTGAGGGTCAGCATCCGGCGGCTGATGCCCTCGATGCTGCGCTCCAGCTCCGTGAAACGGATCGGGCCGTGCGCCGCCGCGACCAGGATCTGCACGCTCCACTTCCCCGAGACCCTGTCAAGAACCTCTCGCACCGGGCAGGCGTGCGCGTTCACGACCTGCGCGGTAACACCGGTGTTCCCCTGGGACATCGAAGTGCCTCCTTATGCCGTCCTCCATGGTTATCCACGATGGTCCCCGTTACAAGTCGTGCACCAAGGGTTCCCCCGGAGAATGTGGAGGTCAAGCCGCCATGACGGCCATCGCAGAGTCCCCGACACCGTCGGGCACACCGACCCCCCTGTCGGCATCGAAACGCACGTACTCCCGCCGGGCGTCCCTCGTCGTCCTGTGCGCGGGGACCCTGATGACGATCCTGGACGGCAACATCGTCACCGTGGCGATGCCCGCCATCCAGAGCGACCTCGGGTTCAGCGGCCCGGGTCTGGCCTGGGTCGTCAACGCCTACCTCATCCCCTTCGGCGGTCTGCTGCTGCTGATCGGCCGGCTCGGCGACCTGGTGGGACGCAAGCGGATGTTCACGGCGGGCCTCGCGGTGTTCACCGCGGCGTCCGTGCTGTGCGGGGTCGCCGGCAGCCGGGGGATGCTCGTCGCGGCGCGCGCCCTCCAGGGTGTCGGCGGGGCGATGACCTCGGCGGTGGTCCTGGGCATGCTCGTGACCCTCTTCCCCGGGCCGCGCGAACAGGCGCGCGCCATCGCGGTGTTCAGCGCGGTCGGTGCGGCGGGCGGCGCGCTGGGCACGTTCCTGGGCGGGGCCCTCACCCAACTCGTCGGCTGGCACTGGATCTTCCTGATCAACCTGCCGATCGGCGTCGTGGCCTGGCTCGCGGCCGTCCGCGTCCTCGCGCCCGAGCGCGGTGCCGGGTTCGGCAAGGGAGCCGACTGTCCGGGCGCGGCCCTGGTCACGAGCGCGCTCATGCTGACCGTGTACGTCATCGTCGGGGCCGACGGCCGCGACGGCACCGCCACGGCGCTGCTCGCCCTGCTGGCCGCGGCCCTGTTCACGGGGTTCGTCCTGCGCCAGGCGCGGGCCGCGCGCCCGCTGCTGCGACTGCGCATGTTCGGCTCCCGGCTGCTCAGCGGGGCGAACGCCGTCCAGGTACTGATGATCGCGACGATGTTCGGCTTCCAGTTCATCGGCGCGCTGTACGTACAACGCGTCCTCGGCTACAGCGAGTTGGCGACCGGTACGGCGTTCCTGCCCGCGCCGGTCGCGATCGGCCTGCTGATGCTGCTGCTGTCCGCGCGGACCATCGGCCGCTTCGGCCCGTACCGTGTCCTGCTGGCCGGTCTGGTGCTGATCACCGCCGGGACGGCGCTGCTCGGCCGCGCCCCGGCCGACGGCTCCTACGCGGCCGACTTCCTGCCGCCGATGCTGCTGATGGCCGCCGGTTTCGCCGCCGCGATGCCCGCGCTGACCGGCCTGGCCATGTCGGGGGCCCGGGAGGAGGACGGCGGCCTCGCGTCCGGGCTCTTCAACACCACGCAGGTGGTGGGTGGTTCGCTCGGCCTGGCGGTCCTGTCGACCCTGGCGGCGAGCCACACCGGCGACCTGCTCGACGGGGGCACACCACCGCTGCCGGCCACCGCGGAGGGCTACCGGCTGGCGTTCCGGGTGGCCACAGTGATCGCCGCCACGGCCCTGGCCCTTGCCGCGACGACCCTCCGGACGGGAGGACCGGGCGCCGACGGGGCCGGGGCCGGGGCCGACGAGACCGAGGCCGCCAGGCCCGAGGCCGACGGGGTCGGGACGGACACGGCCGGGGTCGACGGGCCCGAGGCGCACAGGGCCGGGACAGAAGGGGCCGGGGCCGACGGGCCCGGGAACTGAATCCGGATGCGAAGACCCCCGCGGACCTGCGATGCTCCGGTTCCATGTCCGTACGACGCGTGAAGCCCAGCCTCTACATCTCCGTCGACATCGAGGCGGACGGCCCGATCCCCGGACCGTACTCGTTGCTGAGCCTGGGCGCGGCGGTCGCGGGGCGGCAGGACGCCGACGGGTTCACCGCGGCCGACCCCGCCCGGCAGACCTTCTACCGCGAACTGCGGCCGATCAGCGAGGAGTTCGTCCCCGAGGCGCTGGCCGTGAGCGGGCTCGACCGCAAGCTCCTGGCCGAGAAGGGACTCGAACCCTCCCTGGCACTGGCCCAGTTCACCCGCTGGGTGCGCGAGGTGAGCGGTGACGCCCAGCCGGTGATGTGCGGCTACCCGGCGTCGTACGACTGGACGTTCCTGTACTGGTACTTGATCCGCTTCACCGGGGAGAGCCCCTTCGGGCACTCCGGCTGCCTCGACATGAAGACGCTGTACGCCACCAAGGCGGGGTTGCCGCTGCGGGCGGTGGGGAAGCGGACGATGCCGTCGCACCTCCTGTCGAAGCGCCCGCACACGCACCATGCGCTGGACGACGCCGTCGAGCAGGTGGAGCTGTTCGCCAACCTCATGGTGTGGCCGGGGCCCGGCGCGCCCCGGTGAGTTCCTCCCCCGCCTCCATCGGGTGGGTCACGTCCGCCGCGTCGCGCCCCCGGCCGTGGTTGAAGACCAGGTTGAGCAGGACGGCGGCCAGGCAGCCGGTGGAGATGCCCGAGTCCAGGACGATCTTCGCCGTCTCCGGGAAGGCGTGGTAGAACTCCGGCGCGGTGATCGGGATGATGCCGACCGCCAGTGAGACGGCGACGATCAGGACGTTGTTGTCCTTCTCCAGACCGGCCCGGACCAGGGTCTGGATGCCGCTGGCGGCGACCGACCCGAACAGGACCACCCCGGCGCCGCCGAGGACCGGGCGGGGTACGACGGCGATGAGCGAGGCGGCCATCGGGCACAGGCCCATCAGGACGAGGAAGCCGCCGCCGGTGGCGACGACATAGCGGCTGCGGATCCTGGTCATCGCGACCAGCCCGATGTTCTGGGCGAAGGCGCTGCACATGAAGCCGTTGAAGACGGGGCTGAGTGCCGAGCCGAGGGTGTCGGCGCGCAGGCCGGCCGCGATGGTCCGCTCGTCCGCCGGGCGTTCGACGATCTCGCCCAACGCCAGCATGTCCGCGGTGGATTCGGTCATCGAGACCACCATCACCACGCACATCGACAGGATCGCCGCGAGCTGGAACCGCGGGGCGCCGAAGTGGAAGGGCGTGGGGAAGCCGACGACACCGGCGTCGGCCACCGGGCCGAAGTCCGTGACGCCGAAGGGGATCGCGACGAGCGTGCCGACGAGCAGCCCCAGCAGGACGGCGATCTGCTTGACGAAGCCGCGCGTGAAGCGGCGCAGGAGCAGCACGATCAGCAGGGTCGCCGCGGCCAGGCCGAGGTTCGTCGTCGAGCCGTACTCGTGCGCAGCGGGGTCGGGTCCCTGCGCCCAGCCGAAGGCGACGGGGAGCAGGGAGACGCCTATCAGCGTGATGACCGTCCCGGTGACGACCGGCGGGAAGAAGCGGACCGCCTTGCAGAAGACGGGCGCCGCGAGGAAGCCCAGCAGACCGGCGACGATCACCGCGCCGAAGATGACGGGCAGCGCGTCCCGCTTGTCGTCGGTGGAGGCCACGATCGCCGTCATGGGGGCGACCCCGGCGAAGGTGACCCCGTTGACGAAGGGAAGGCGGGCGCCGATCTTCCAGACGCCCAGTGTCTGGAGGAGGGTGGCGAGGCCGGCCGTGAACAGACACGCGCCGGTGAGGAAGGTGAGTTCGGTGCCGGTGAGGCCCGCGGCGGCGCCGACGATCAGGGGCGGGGCGACGACTCCCGCGTACATGGCGGCCACGTGCTGGAGGCCGCTCGTCGTCATTCTCAGGGCGGGGAGTTTCTCGTCGACGGGGTGGTCGACTGCATGCGAGGACACGGCGGCTCTCCTCCGGTCGGGTACACGTCGGCTCTGACGCGGGTGTCAGGGAGGTGGTGCGGCGGTGAGGCAGGCGCCTGGAGCCGGAGATGCCCGGAAACGGGCGGCACCAGGAGACAGGGCACAGCGGGAGAAGGTACAGCGGAAGACGGGTACAGCGGGAGACAGGGTGTCGCCCTGGTGCCGTTCCGGGGCACGCGCGGACGCGCGCGCCCCGGCCACGGCTGCCGGTCGAGGGCCGTCCCCCTCGACCGGAGTTCAGTGTCCGCGGGGACCGGGTCCCTTACGGGACGGACGTGTTCAGCCCCGCGCGGCGATGCGCGCCAGCCGCTGCGCCTCTTCCCGCGTCGAGCGGGCGATGGCGTCCTCGTCGGCGTGCAACAGGCGTCCGTTCTCGACGATCTGACGGCCGTTCACGAAGGAGGCGGTGACGGGTGCCGCCGCGCCGAAGACCAGGGCGGTCACGGGGTCGGCGATGGAGGCGTGGGCGAGGGTGTCCAGCTTCCACAGCACCAGGTCGGCCAGCTTGCCCGGCTCCAGGGAGCCGATCTGCGCACCGCGGCCGAGGACCCGGGCTCCGCCGTGGGTGCCGAGGCGCAGCGCCTGACGGGCGTTGAGGGCGGCCTCGCGGTGGGCGCCGAGGCGGTTGATCAGCAGGGCGTTGCGCAGCTCGGTGTGGAGTTCGCCCGACTCGTTGGAGGCCGTGCCGTCGACCCCGAGGCCGACCGGGACACCGGCCTTGAGCATGTCGGGGACCCGGGCGATACCGGCCGCCAGCCGGGCGTTGGAGGAGGGGCAGTGGGCGACGCCCGTCCCCGTCCGGGCGAAGGCGTCGATGTCGGAGTCGTTCATGTGGACGCAGTGCGCCATCCACACGTCCTCGCCGAGCCAGCCGGTGGACTCGAAGTAGTCGGTCGGGCCCATGCCGAACAGCTCGTGGCAGAACTTCTCCTCCTCGACCGTCTCCGAGCCGTGGGTGTGCAGGCGCACCCCGAGCCGGCGGGCCGACTCGGCGCCCTGGCGCATGAGTTCGGTGGAGACGGAGAAGGGGGAGCAGGGGGCGACGGCGACCTGGGTCATCGCGTCGAAGGAGGGGTCGTGGTGCTGTCGTACGGTCTCCTCGGTGGCGGCGAGGGCGCCTTCCAGGGTCTCGACGGCGAAGTCCGGGGGGAGGCCGCCGTCCTTCTCGCTGCGGTCCATGGAACCCCGGGCGAGGGTGAACCGGACGCCCATGTCGCGGGCGGCGCCGATGATCGCGCCGGACAGGTCGCCGGAGCCCTTCGGGAAGACGTAGTGGTGGTCCATCGCGGTGGTGACACCACCGCGGGCCATCATCGCCAGGGAGCCCTGGGCGGCCGCGCGGACCATCTGTTCGTCGATGCGCGCCCAGGTGGGGTAGAGGGCGACGAGCCAGTCGAAGAGGTTGTGGTCGGTGGCCAGTCCGCGGGTGATCCACTGGTAGAAGTGGTGGTGGGTGTTGACCAGGCCCGGGGTGACCAGGTGCCCGGTGGCGTCGATGCGGCGCTCGACGTTCTCCAGGCCGTCCGGGGCCCTGCCCGCGCCGAGCGACTCGATCCGGTTGCCGGCGAGGACGACGTGACCGTTCGCGTACTCGGTGTCCCGGGCGTCGACGGTCGCGATCGAACAGTTCTCGATGACGGTGCGCCGGTCTGCTGCCATGATGTCGTCCTTTTCACTCTTGGACTCTGGTGGGGAGGGCACGGCAGGACCCTGGGAGTTTGAGTGCCGTGGCCGGTGGGGCGCGGGGCTCGCCGGCCACGGGTGCCGAGAAGGGTGGGGCGGTTCAGAGGGTGGTGAGGTCCACCGGGATCTTCGGCTCGCAGCCGTCCCGCAGGACGGTGGCCTCGATCAGCCCGTAGGGGCGGTCTGCGGCGTAGTAGACCTCGTGTTCGTTCTTCAGTCCGAACGGCTTCAGGTCCACCAGGAAGTGGTGCTTGTTCGGGAGGGAGAAGCGGACCTCGTCGATCTCGTCGCGGTGGTCGATGATCCGCGCGCCCATGGCGTACAGGGTCTGCTGGAGGGAGAGGGAGTAGGTCTCCGCGAAGGCCAGCAGCATGTGCTCCTTGACCCTGGCGTACGACTCCTCCCAGTCGGGCGCCTGCTGGGCGTCGTCGGACCAGTTGAAGCGCCAGCGGCTGGACACCTCGGTCGCCAGGATCCGGTCGTGCGCCTCGGGCAGCGTCGTGTACTTGTCCTTGACGTAGCCCCAGAACTCCGAGTTCGTCGAGTTCATGACGACCAGGTCCTTGAGCCCGGAGACGACCTCCCAGGAGGAGCCGTCGTACGTGATCTGGGAGACGCGGGTCTCCTGGCCCTTGCGGACGAAGGAGTGCTCGTCCTCGCCGGGCGTCTCGATCCGCTCCCAGGCGTACTCCTCGATCCGGATCCGCGCGGTACCGATCGGCTCCTGCGAGGTGACGAAGTGGCGGGCCAGGTGGATGCCGAACTGCTCGGCGGACTCTATGCCGTGCTCCTTGGCGAAGGCGTACACCGTGTTCTTGGTGGTGTCCGTCGGCAGGACGTTGGCGTTGGAGCCGGAGTAGTGGACCTCGTCCATGTCGCCGCTCAGCGCCACGGACACGTTGAGGTCCTTGATGTGGTGGGTGGCACCGTCCCGCGTGATCTTGACGACTCGGTTCTCGGCCTTGCCGTACTGGTTCTGTCCCAGGAACACGGGGCGGGCCGGGTGGGAATGTGCGGTCATCTAGCTAGCTCCCTCGGTAAACGGAGTAGCCGAACGGGTTGAGCAGCAGCGGTACGTGGTAGTGCTCGCCGGGCACGACGGCGAAGGTGATCGTCACCTCCGGGAAGAACACTCCGGGGGCACCGCTGTCCCGATTCGCGGGGGCGTCCTGCTGCGCATCGGCTTTCTTCTTCTCGGATCGCTCGAAATACGCCTCCACGGCGAAGTCGAGCCGTACATGGGTGGTCCCCTCCGGCAGCGCCGGCAGGTCCTTGCACCGGCCGTCCGCGTCGGTCGCGGATCCGCCGAGCGCCTGCCACTCCCCCTCCTGCCCGTGCCGGGCGCCCCGGCCCCGGCGGGCGGAGAGACGGACGGCGACTCCCGCGGCGGGCCGGCCGACGGAGGTGTCGAGGATGTGGGTGGACACCGAGGCGGTGGAGACGGATGCGGCGGTGCTGCTGGTGCTCATGGGGTGTGTCAGTCCTCTTCGACGAGTCGGGCGAGGCGGATACGGTTGATCTTGCCCAGTTCGACGCGGACGATCTCCCGTTCCCGCTCCGGCGCGTTGCCGATCCGCTCCTTGACCGCGTCGCGCATCTGCTCGCCGGTGCGACCGGTGGCGCAGATCAGGAAGACATGGCCGAACCTCTCCTGGTAGGCCAGGTTCAGTTCGAGCATCTCGGCCTTGAGCTCCTCCGACGCCCCGGCCATGCCGCGCTGTTCGCGGGCCGAGGTCGGGTCGCCGGGCTTCGGGCGGCCGATCGGCGGGTGCCCGGCCATCGCCTCCGCCAGGTCCGTGGCGGTGAGGCCGGCCGTCGCGGCGTCGCTGGCGCCGTACAGGTCGGCGACGGTGGCGTAGGGGCGGGCCGCGAGCAGTCGGGCGGCCCATGCCGTGGAGGCACACGCCTCGTGGAGCGCGGCGCGGGCCGCGGACTCCTCGAGGCCGTTGAACCGGGCCAGGCCCGGCGGTGGGGAAGTCGAAGTCACGGGAGCCTCCGGGGCCGCGAGCGGCCTTCGTGCTTGAGCGGACTGCGGCCAGCTAACGCCTGACCCCGACACCACGTCAACACTTTGTTGAAAATTCCGGGTAACGAAACCCGGCGTCCCCCATCGGCCCACCGGCGGGCCGCCGTTCGTCCCGCGAGGGGCCGCTCAGGCCTCTTTCTCCCGGTTGAGATAGTTGTAGACCGTGAAGCGGCTCACCCCGAGCGCGCTCGCCACGGTCTCCACGCCGTGCCGCACGGAGAAGGCGCCACGCGCCTCGAGTATCCGTACGACCTCCTGCTTGGCCTTGCGGTCCAGGTCGGCGAGCGGTCTGCCCTTCCTGCGCTCCATGGCGGCGAGGATGTGGTCGAGGGAGTCGGCGAGCTGGGGCAGGCGTACGGCCACGGTGTCGACCCCCTCCCAGGCCAGGACGACATCGTCGACCCCGGCCTCGTCCGGCGGGAGCATCTCCCCGCCCATGGCGTCGACCAGCGGCTTCACGGCCGCGATGAAGGCCTCGTCGCCGGAGGTGCTCACGCGCCCTCCCCGACGACGTCCCCGGCCGCGTCCCGGTCCGCGCCCCCGATGACGTTGACCTGGAGCGAGATACGGGTGGCTCCCGCGCCGAGGGACTCGCGCAGCAGGGCGTCCACGGCCGCGAGCACCGCGTCCGCGGCACCCTCCACGGTGTTGCCGAAGGGCCCGACGTCCACCGTGTCGAGGTCGGCGGCCTCGATCACCTCTCGGGCGACCAGCGCGTGCGCGGGTGCCTCGTCGAGGTCGAAGGGCTCGGTGGTGAACTCCACTTTCAGTCGCATCGCGCCCCACACCTCTCTGAACGGGACCGGAACGTCGGCGCCCGGACCCCGACCTTAACGGACCGGGCCGACGATCACCCGGGAGTCGGGGTTCCACTCCGGCCAGGCCCGGGCACGACCCCTCCTCCTCTTGACAAGCCGCCCGACCGAACGGCAATCTTCCAATAAGCAGAAACTAACTTCCGCAATACGGAAATAATCGACACGGAAGGGAGCGCGGAACCCCATGGGATTCGAAGACCAGCGCTTCAACGTCAACCTGTCGATCCTCTTCACGGAACTCCCGCTCCTGGAGCGCCCCGCGGCCGCCGCCGCGGCCGGCTTCACCGCGGTCGAGCTGTGGTGGCCCTGGATCGACTCCCCCACCCCCGAGCCGTCCGAGCTGGATGCCCTGAAGAAGGCGATCGAGGACGCGGGCGTCCGGCTCACGGGCCTCAACTTCTACGCCGGACAGCTCCCGGGCCCCGACCGCGGCGCCCTGTCACTGCCCGGCGAGGAGTCGGAACGGTTCCGCGCCAACATCGACGTGGCCGCCGGCTTCGCGCAGTCCCTGGGCTGCGGCGCGCTCAACGCTCTGTACGGCAACCGCGTCGACGGCGTGGACCCGGCCGAGCAGGACGCCCTCGCGCTGGAGAACCTGGTCCTCGCGGCCCGGGCCGCGCACCGGATCGGCGCGATCCTCCTCGTCGAGGCGCTCAACCGGCCCGAGTCCCCCCGCTACCCGCTGGTCAGCGCGCCGGCCGCGATCGGCGTCGTCGACAAGGTCAACGACGCCACGGGACTCGGCAACGCGAAGTTCCTGATGGACCTGTACCACCTGTCGATGAACGGCGAGGACCTGCCGTCGGTGATCGAGCGCTACGCGTCGAGGACCGGCCACGTACAGATCGCCGACAACCCGGGCCGTGGCGCGCCGGGCACCGGCTCGCTGCCTCTCGAGGACCTCCTCGACCGGCTGCGGAAGGCCGGATACGACGGCTGGGTCGGCCTCGAGTACAAGCCGGGCGACCGTCCGAGCGCCGAGGCCTTCGACTGGCTGCCCCGCTGACCCCCCGTACCGAGAGGCACCCTTGATGAGCAACGCACTTCCCGCGGATTCCGCACTTCCCAAGATCGCCTGGATCGGCCTCGGCATCATGGGCTCGCCCATGTCCGAGAACCTGCTCAAGGCGGGTTATGACGTCACCGGCTTCACCCTGGAACAGGACAAGCTGGACCGGCTGACCGCCGCAGGCGGCAGGGCCGCCGGGTCCGTCGCCGAGGCGGTCCGCGACGCCGACGTCGTGATCACCATGGTGCCCGCCTCCCCGCAGGTCGAGGCCATCGCCTACGGACCCGAGGGCATCCTGGAGAACGCCCGGTCCGGGGCGCTGCTGATCGACATGTCCTCGATCACCCCGCAGACCTCGGTCGACCTGGCCCGCGCGGCGAGGGACAAGGGCATCCGGGTGCTCGACGCCCCCGTGTCCGGCGGCGAGGCCGGCGCCGTCGAGGCCGTGCTGTCCATCATGGTGGGCGGCGAGCAGAGCGACTTCGACGAGGCGGAACCCCTCTTCGAGGCGCTCGGCAGGACCATCGTGCTGTGCGGTCCGCACGGCTCGGGCCAGACCGTGAAGGCCGCCAACCAGCTGATCGTGGCCGTGAACATCCAGGCGTGCGCCGAGGCCGTCGTCTTCCTGGAGAAGTCGGGCGTGGACCTGAAGGCGGCGCTGGACGTGCTGGGCGGCGGGCTCGCCGGCTCGACCGTGCTGGCCCGCAAGAAGGACAACTTCCTCACCCGCGACTTCAAGCCGGGCTTCCGGATCGACCTGCACCACAAGGACATGGGCATCGTCACGGACGCCGCCCGCAACGTCGGCGCGGCCCTGCCCGTCGGCGCGGTGGTCGCCCAGCTGGTCGCGAGCCTGCGCGCACAGGGGGACGGCGGCCTGGACCACTCCGCCCTGCTGCGGGCCGTGGAGCGCCTCTCGGGCGCCCGCGTCTGAGACTTCCGGGCGGCGCCGTCGCTGACATCTGTCCTGTCGCGCCCAGGCGGCGACGCCGCCCGGAAACCGTTCCCGAGCAACCTGTCGACGCCCGGCACACACCGTCCCGGCGACGACGAACACCAGACTCGTGCACGGAACCTGACGCAACGTCATGGTGAGGTGCACGCGGCCCGCGGCCGTGCCGTGCGACCCGGATGAGGGGTGGTCGCCGGACACCGGCGCGGGCAGGGCGAGGACCGCGGCGGCGAGCGAGCCAGTGCGGTGGTGAAGGAACGGGGCCCGCTTCTCGACCTGAGGGAAGCCCGCCCCGGCTCCGTCGCGACCCGCCGCGGTCCCTGCCCCGACCTCGCCCCCGGCGAGGCCCGACAAAGCTCCGTCCGGCGGCGCGAACGTCCTGTCGCGCCCAGCCTCGCGCCGTCGGACGGCCATCCATGCCCCAGCGCTCCCCCGTCAGCAGGACCGACGAGGGAGCGCTGCGCGTTGCCCTGCGGAAAGGGCGTCGACCAGGACGTGGATATAGATATAAATACAGTTATGAACATGGACAATACGACCCCGTATCCGCACATCGTGGTCCACCCTCCGGCGCTGGACGGGTCCCGGCGGGTCACCTCGGGAGACACCGTCCTCGGAGTCGCCTCGCACCTCGACGACGTCGTCGAGATCCTCCGCCTGGCCGACCTGGACCGGATCGAGGTGGAGGAGAGCGACCTCATCGAGTGGCAGGGCGGCGGCCCCGACGACTGGCCGGGACTGTCGGAGGAGCACGGGCACACCCACGAGGAGTAGCCGGGCACGCCAACCTCAAATCAACCTCTGAACTCGGGTCGGCAGGCTTCAACCACCCCTGGGGAAGGGCACATTGTGGTCACGCGGGGCCCGCCGACACGGGGGCGGCGGGCCTCGCTCCGGGGGTGGGGACATGAGCGGTGGTACGTCGGTCCGACTCGAGCCGTACGAGGTCGCGCTGCTGCGCGGCGGTCCGCGGGCGGCGGTGACGGTGGCCGTGCTCGCCCTCCGGCTGAGCGGCCTGGCCGACGCGGGGAGACCGTGCCGGATCCGGGCGACGGCGGTGACGGGGACCGCCTCGGCGGCCCAGCCGGCCCTGCCGCCCCTGCCTCAGGCGGTGTACGCGGCACTTCCGCGGCCCGCGAGCATCGCGGAGCTGGAGGCCCGGCCCGGTGTGCGGGAGGCGCTGTCCGCACTGCGGGCCGAGCTGGTGGCGGCACGGATGCTGCGCTCGCTTCCGCCGCGCCGGACCCGCGCCGCCCGACGCGCCCTGCGCGCCCTGCGGGACGGGCATCCGCTCCCCGCCGGCCGGAAGGGGCTGTCGACGGACGACGTCCTGATGGCGGTGGCCCTGTACGGCGAACCGGCGCTGAGTGTCCTGGCGGCGCGCTTCGCTCTGCGGGCGGGTCTGATCGCCCGGGCCGAGGTGGCGGACACGGGATTCCACCGGCGCGCACCGCGCGGCGGCGGCACGGGCGGGACGATGACGTACTCCTGTGGCGGAGGGGACGGCGGGGGCGGCGGCGGCTCGGACTGAGCGCGCGAAACGGTCGCGGAAAACGCGTACGCAGAGGGCGGCCCATCCAGTGGATGGGCCGCCCTCTGCGACAACGAGCCGCGACGGCTCAGACCTTGAGCGTCCTGATCGACGTCGGCGCATGCCCCGGCTCGGTGGCGAGTTCCTCGAACTCCACCACGTTGCCGATGTCATTGGTGCCGCTCATCGAGATGTTGGTGACGCGCTCCAGGATCGCCTCCACGACGACCGGCACCCGGAACTCGGCCGCCAGCTTCTTGGCCTGCTCGAAGGCGGCTCCCAGCTCGGCGGGGTCCGTCACCCGGATCGCCCTGCATCCGAGGCCTTCGGCGACCTTGACGTGATCGACGCCGTACACACCCAGCTCGGGCGAATTGATGTTCTCGAACTCCAGGTTGACCTGGAAGTCGATGTCGAACGCCCGCTGCGCCTGCCGGATCAGCCCCAGGTAGGAGTTGTTGACGAGGACGTGGACGTAAGGGATCTTGTGCTGCGCGCCGACCGCCAGCTCCTCGATCATGAACTGGAAGTCGTAGTCCCCGGAGAGGGCGACGACCTGCGCCTCCGGGTCGGCCTTCGCCACGCCCAGCGCCGCCGGGACGGTCCAGCCCAGGGGCCCCGCCTGCCCGCAGTTGATCCAGTGGCGCGGCCGGTAGACGTGCAGCATCTGGGCGCCCGCTATCTGCGAGAGCCCGATGGTGGTGACGTACCGGGTCTCCGGACCGAACGCCTTGTTCATCTCCTCGTAGACGCGCTGCGGCTTGATCGGGATGTCGTCGAAGTGCGTACGGCGCTGGAGGGTCGCCTTCTTCTCCTGCGCGGCGGCCGCCCAGGCGGAACGGTCGGGAAGGGTGCCCGCGGTCCTCGCCTCCCTCGCCGCCTCGACGAACAGCTCCAGAGCGGCCTTCGCGTCCGAGGCGATCCCGTAGTCCGGAGCGAAGATCTTGCCGATCTGGGTGGGCTCGACGTCGACGTGGACGAAGGTGCGGCCGGCCGTGTAGACGTCGACGCGGCCGGTGTGGCGGTTGGCCCAGCGGTTGCCGATACCGAGGACGAAGTCGGACTCAAGGAACGTCGCGTTGCCGTAGCGGTGCGAGGTCTGGAGGCCGACCATGCCGGCGTTCAGCTCGTGGTCGTCGGGGATCGCACCCCAGCCCATCAGCGTCGGGATGACCGGAGTACCCGTCAACTCGGCGAATTCAACGAGCAGTTCGGCGGCGTCGGCCGTGATCACACCGCCGCCCGCGACGATCAGCGGCCGCTCGGACGCGTTCAGCATCGAGAGCGCCTTGGCGATCTGCGCACGGGTCGCGGCCGGCTTGTAGACGGGCAGCGGCTCGTACGTCTCCACGTCGAACTCGATCTCCGTCTGCTGGACGTCGACCGGCAGGTCGATCAGGACCGGCCCCGGCCGGCCGGAGCGCATGAGATGGAAGGCCTGCTGGAAGACGCCGGGGACCTGCGCCGCCTCCAGGACGGTGACCGCCATCTTGGTCACCGGCTTGGCGATGGAGGCGATGTCGACGGCCTGGAAATCCTCCTTGTGGATCACGGCGGTCGGGGCCTGACCCGTGATGCACAGGATCGGTATGGAGTCCCCGATGGCGGAGTACAGCCCGGTGATCATGTCGGTGCCGGCCGGCCCCGAGGTGCCGACACACACACCGATGGCGCCCGGGCGGGTGCGGGTGTAGCCCTCCGCCATGTGCGACGCGCCCTCGACATGACGGGCGAGGGTGTGGTGGATGCCGCCGGATGCCTCGAGCGCCGCGTAGAAGGGGTTGATCGCCGCGCCAGGCACACCGAACGCGTTGGTGACGCCTTCGCGCTTGAGGATCTCGACTGCCGCGCGGGCAGCGGTCATACGAGCCATGGGCTACTCCTGCTTCGACTGCTTCAGCTGCTTCAGCTGTCGGATTCGCTCTCCCGTCGCGCCCCGCGGTGAGCCCTTCCATCGGTTTTCAGCAATCCGCACACTTCCGTAATGCGGAAAATACTTTCTACTATCTGGAAACAATGTAAGTGGGCGCGCGAAGGTCGTCAAGAGACGGACAAGCGGGGGCCGGAGGAGGACCATGGGGGCCATGTCCGAGAGCGTGCCGGTGCGCTGCCCGGCCTGTCGGCGCGAGCGCCTCTACACCGCACCGTGCTACCCGTGTGTGTGCGGTGCTCCCGTCACGCCGGTGTACGACCGGCGGACGGCGCCGACCACCGTCGCCCACCGGGCGTGGGACGACGAGTGGATCGCCCTGCGGTGTCCCGCCTGTCACCGTCGGCACCAGTGGCCCCACCCCGAACTGGGCTGCGCCTGCGGAGCGGTGATACGCATCCCGGTGACCGACCCGACCTCCACGCCCGGATCCGAGCCCGCGCCACAGGCCGAGCCCGAGGCAGGGCCGGAGACGGGATCGGCCGGTGCCGGTGCCGGTGACAGCGCTGGTGCTGGTGGTGGTGATCGTGCCAGTGATCGTGCCAGTGGAGGTGCCGGTGCTGGTGCAGCGCGACGGCGGGCCTTCCGGCCCGTCGCCATCCGTACCGCTCGTGACGCGGTCACCGCCGCCGCGCTCTACCTGAACTGGCTGGGCCACGACGACATCCGGCGGGCCGATCAGCGGCCCACGTCCGGGATCGGTCTCGCCGCCCGCGGGCTCGTGGCCCAGGTCGACCCCAGCGTGCGGCCGGCCTCACTGCGGGACGTGGAGTGTCTGTGGCTGACGGCCATGACGGCGTCCGCGGACTGCGTCTACTTCTCCCTCGCCGGGTACGCCGAGGACGCCCGCGCCCGGGCCGACCTGCTGCGCGTACCGCTCTTCGTCCTGGACCTGACGGGTACCCCGCAGCCGGTCAACGCGACGGCCGACGCCCTCGACGCCGAAGGCGCCTGAGACGACGGCCACCGCCACGCGGAACCCCGGATTGCCCCGGCCCCGGAGAACGCGCGGAACCCGCGGAACATGAAGAACCCGGAGGGAACCGGAGGGAACCGGGGAACCCGGAGCACCGAAACCCCGCTACCGCGCGTACCCCTCACGCAGCTCGATCTTGCGCACCTTCCCCGAGACGGTCATCGGGAAGGCCTCCATGATCCGCAGCCTGCTCGGGATCTTGTAGTGCGCCAGCCGGCCCTCGCAGTAGGCGCGCAGTTCCTCCAGCGAAGGAGGCGCCGCCGCGTCGGCCGGGATCACACAGGCGAGGACCTCCTCGCCGTACCGCTCGTGCGGGACGCCGACGACCTGGACGTCCCGGATCCCCGGGTGGCCGTAGAGGAACTCCTCGATCTCGCGCGGGTAGATGTTCTCCCCGCCCCGGATGATCATGTCCTTGATCCGGCCGACGATCTCGACGTACCCGTCCTCACGCATCACCGCCAGGTCCCCGGTGTGCATCCAGCGGCCCGCGTCGATCGACTCGGCGGTCTTCTCGGGCTCGTTCCAGTAGCCGAGCATCACGCTGTAGCCGCGGGTGCACAGCTCGCCCGCGACACCGCGCGGCCGGGTCACGCCGTCCACCGGGTCCACGACCTTCACCTCGATGTGCGGCAGGACCCTGCCCACGGTGCCGGTGCGGTGCTCCAGGTCGTCCTCACGGCGGGTCTGGGTGGACACGGGTGAGGTCTCTGTCATGCCGTAACAGATCGACACCTCCGCCATGTTCATCTCGGCGACCACCCTTTTCATCACCTCGACCGGGCAGGGCGAGCCCGCCATGATGCCGGTGCGCAGGGAGGAGAGGTCGTAGGCCGCGAAGTCGGGCAGGTTCAACTCCGCGATGAACATGGTCGGGACGCCGTACAGGGAGGTGCACCGCTCCCGCTGGACGGCTTCCAGCGTGGCCTTCGGGTCGAAGGACGGGGCGGGGACGACGATGCAGGCGCCGTGCGAGGTGGCCGCCAGGTTTCCCATGACCATGCCGAAGCAGTGGTAGAAGGGCACCGGGACGCAGATCCGGTCCTGCTCGCTGTAGGCGATCGACTCGCCCACGAAGTAGCCGTTGTTGAGAATGTTGTGGTGGGAGAGGGTGGCGCCCTTGGGGAAACCCGTGGTGCCCGAGGTGTACTGGATGTTGACCGGGTCGTCGCAGGACAACTCGTTCACCCGAGTATGAAAAGCCTCGTACAGGTCGGACGTCCCGCGTCGCAGCAACGCGTCCCAGCTCGGATCCCCGAAGTACACGGTCTCCCGCAGTCGCGGGCAGTTGCCGTGCACCTCCTCGACCATCGCGCGGTAGTCGCTCGTCCGATGGCTGAGCGAGGCGAACAGCAAGGAGATCCCGGCCTGTCGCAGGACGTACTCGACCTCGTGCGTGCGGTACGCCGGGTTGATGTTCACCATGATCGCGCCGATGCGGGCGGTGGCGTACTGGACGAGCACCCACTCCGCGCAGTTGACCGCCCAGATGCCCACCCGGTCGCCCTTGGCGACCCCGCTCGCGAGCAGCGCGTACGCCAGCCGGTCCACGTCCTCGACGAACCGCCGGTACGTCCAGCGCCGTCCGGACACCACGTCGACCAGCGCCTCGCGGTCCGGCCAGCGCCGCGCCGTCCGGTCCAGGTTGTCGCCGATGGTGTCCCCGAGCAGCGCGGTGGCGCTCGTCCCGTGCGCGTACGAGACGGCCTCGCCCCGGGCGTACGACTCCTCGCTCACCGGAAGTCCTCCTCGCGGTACTCGTCCGGCGAACCCGCCTCGGTCGCCTCCCGCAGCTCGATCCGGCGGATCTTGCCGCTCACCGTCTTGGGCAGCGGGGCGAACTCCAGACGGCGGACGCGCTTGTAGGGGGCGAGGACCTCGCGGGAGTGCTCGAACAGCACCTTCGCGGTGTCGGGGCCCGGCTCCCAGCCTTCGGCGAGCACGACGTACGCCTTGGGCACGGCGAGCCGCAGCGCGTCCGGGGCGGGGACGACGGCCGCCTCGGCGACGGCCTCGTGCTCCAGCAGCGCGCTCTCCAGCTCGAACGGGCTGATCTTGTAGTCGGAGGCCTTGAAGACGTCGTCTGCCCTGCCCACGTAGGTCAGGTAGCCGTTCTCGTCCCGGCTGCCGATGTCGCCGGTGCGGTAGTAGCCGCCGGCCATCGCCTCCGCGGTGCGGTCGGCGTCGCCGTGGTAGCCGGTCATCACGCCGACCGGCCGGTCCGCCAGGTCCAGCGCGATCTCGCCCTCCGCCGCGCCCGGCTCGCCCGACACCGGGTCGAGGAGTTCCACCCGGTAGCCGGGACTCGGGCGGCCCATCGAGCCGGTCTTCAGTTCCTGTCCGGGACTGTTGGCGATCTGCACGGCCGTCTCGGTCTGCCCGAAGCCGTCCCGGACGGTCACCCCCCAGGCGCGCCGCACCTGCTCGACGACCTCGGGATTGAGCGGCTCGCCCGCGGCCACCGCCTCGCGGGGCGGGACGCGCAGCTGGCTGAGGTCGGCCTGGATGAGCATGCGCCAGACGGTGGGCGGGGCGCAGAACGTCGTGACCCCGGCCCGGTCCATCTCGCTCATCAGCCGGGCCGGGTCGAAGCGGGTGTAGTTGTGGATGAAGACGGTCGCTTCGGCGTTCCAGGGGGCGAAGAGGTTGGACCAGGCGTGCTTGGCCCAGCCGGGCGAGGAGATGTTGAGGTGCACGTCGCCGGGCCGGAGCCCGATCCAGTACATCGTCGGCAGATGCCCGATCGGGTACGAGGTGTGGGTGTGCTCCACCAGCTTGGGGCGGGCGGTGGTGCCGGAGGTGAAGTAGAGCATCAGCGGGTCGTCGGCCAGGGTGGGGCCGTCGGGCGTGAAGCCGGCCGGGGCGGTGTAGGCGTCCTCGTACCGCTGCCAGCCCTCGGGGGCGCCGCCGACCGCGATGCGCCGGTAGTCGCCGGGGACCTCGTCGAACTTGGCGGTGTCGGTGCTGCGGACGAGGACGTGCCGGACCCGGCCGCGTTCGACGCGGTCGGTGAGGTCGGCGGGGCCGAGCAACGGGGTGGCCGGGATGACGACGGCGCGCAGCTTCATCGCGGCGAGCGCGGTCTCCCAGAGTTCGGCCTGGTTGCCGAGCATGACGAGGATCCGGTCCTCGGCGCCGACGCCGCGCTCGCGCAGCCAGTTGGCGACCCGGTCGGAGCGCTCGGACAGTTCGGCGAAGCTGAGCCGGGTCTCGGAACCGTCTTCTTCCACGATGTGCAGCGCGGTGCGTCCGTTGCCGTCGGCGATGACGTCGAACCAGTCGAGGGCCCAGTTGAAGTGCTCCGGGCGGGGCCACTCGAAGCCCTCGTAGGCGGTCGGGTAGTCCTCGCGGTGTTCGAGCAGGAAGTCGCGGGCTCTGCGGAAACGCTCCGTCGCCGTCGCCGTCGTCATCTGTCCTCCGTGCTTTCTTGGCTTGCTCGGTCCTGCGTGCCCGCGCCTTCGGGGGTGCTGTCGGCGCGTGCGGCTCACTCCGTGGTGCCGGACCATTGCCGGGCGGCTCTCTGCCATCGTGTAATCCGTGATGCAGGTCTCACTACCCCCGGACGGGGGTGTGCGGCACCACGCCGCGCGGAAAGGGCGAGAACGTGGCGGCAGACGCGGCCGGAACGGTGGAGATTCGCGGTGCGCTGGCGCGGCTGCGGCGGACGACGGGGCTGCCGGTCGCCTTCGGCGGTCTGCTGGAGCCGGGGCGGCAGCGGATGCGGATCAGCGAGTTCAGCGGTGCGGCCGGCCTCGCGCTGCGCGGCCTGGCGGTGACCTCGGGAAACGGTCTCGGTGGCAAGGCGGTGGCGCTGGCCCGCCCGTGCGCGGTGACCGACTACTCCCTGTCCCGGCAGATCAGCCACGAGTACGACGCGGCGGTCGCCGAGGAGGGCCTGCGCTCGGTGCTGGCGATCCCGGTGATCGTGCGGCGCCGGGTGCGCGGGGTGCTGTACGGCGCCCTGCGCAGGGCCGAGCCGCTCGGCGACCGCACGCTGACCGCGGCCGTGCAGGCGGCTCGGGACGTCGAGCAGGCGCTGGTGGTCGGTGACGAGGCGCGCGACCTGCTGACGGCGGCCCGGCCGGCCGCCCCGGGCGCGGGCCCGGGGGCGGAGGCGGGCGCGGGGGCCGGCCGGGAGCAGGTCCGCGAGGCGCACACGGCGTTGCGCGCCCTGGCCCCGCGGATCACCGACCCGGTCCTGCGCGCGGAACTCCTCGAGGTCTGCGGGCTGCTCGCGGCCGGCCCGGCACAACGGCCGGCGGGGCAGCCGGTCGTCCTGGCCCCGCGTGAGCTGGACGTGCTGGCGTGGGTGGCGGCGGGGGCGACGAACGCGGGGGTGGCCGAGCGGCTGGGGCTGCGTCCGGAGACGGTCAAGGGTTATCTGAGGTCGGCGATGCGCAGGCTGGGCGCGCGCACCCGGGGAGAGGCGGTGGTCGCGGCCCGGCGGGCGGGCCTGCTGCCCTGAACGCGGGGGTGCGCAACACGCCCGTAGCGCGGGCGGTGCAGGATGCCCGGGAGCGGCGATCACATCGAGCCAGGGAGGCCCCACACGACATGTGACCATTCATTCGCTGTCTCCATGAATTTCCCTATGCGTCACGTTGTTATATGCCTCACCACGCCGCGTCTCCGAATTTCAAAGAGACGTTGCCTAGAATTTGGCCCGGACACGACACTCGGAGGGGAGCGGTGACCGTGCGACGGGACTTCAAGGAGCCTGCCAGATGCCGCCCCGACCTGGTCATCGGCAGGGACGAACTGTTCACGGCCGCCCGTGACCAGCTGACGCGCGGTGGCAGTGTGCTGCTGCACGGCCCGGCCGGAATAGGAAAGTCGACCGTGCTGCGGGCATTGGCCGCGGATTACGGCGAGGCGGCCCACACCGTCCTGCGCTGCTCGGCGACCGAGTCCGAATCCCATCTCCCCTTCCTGGCTCTGGCCGACCTCTTCGGCCTGGTGCTGGACGAGATCTCGGACAAGCTGCCCGTCGCCCAGCGCACGGCCCTGGAGTCGGCGCTCACCGGCCGGGGCGAATCGACCCTCCAGCGCGACGGGCTCGCCCTGCGGCTGGCCGTGCTGTCGGCCCTGCGCGCCCTCGCCGCCGCGGGCCCGGTCCTGCTCGTCGCCGACGACCTCCAGTGGCTCGACTCGGCCAGCGCCGAACTCCTCGGCTTCGCCGCCCGCCGCCTCGGTGACACCCCCGTCCAGCTGCTGTGCGCGGTGCGGACCGAGGACCAGGAGTACGACCGTCATCTACGCGCGTCCCCGCCGGACACCCTCGCCGTCCGGCTCAACCCGCTCTCCCGCGCCCAGGTCTCCGCGCTGCTCGACCACCGCGGCTACTGCGACCTGCCCCGCTCGACGATGCGGGAGATCCACCGCACCAGCGGCGGCAACCCGCTCTTCGCCCTGGAGTTGGGCCGCGCCCTCGGCGAGAGCCCGACGCCGCCCCGGCCCGGCGAGCCCCTCCCGGTGCCGACCTCGCTGCGCGCCCTGGTCCTCAGCCGCCTCGACATGCTGTCCGACGACGCCCGCCGTACCCTGCTCGTGGCCAGCGCCGGCGCCCGCCCCACGCTGGCCCTGCTGCACGCGGCCGGCCGTGAGAACGCCGAGGCCGAGACCGCGCGGGCGGCGGCCCTCGGGCTGCTGGCGACGGAACCCGAGGGTCCCGCCGTACGGTTCGCGCATCCGCTGATCTCGGCCGCGCTGTACGCGGAGGCGCCCGCCCAGGAGCGCCGGGCCGCGCACGCCGCGCTGTCCACCGCCGCCTCCGATCCGATCGAACGGGCCCGCAACCTCGCCCTGGCCACCACCGGCACCGACCCCGAGGTCGCCGCCCGGCTCGCCGAGGCCGCCGCGCTCGCCCGCGACCGGGGCGCCCCCTCGGTCGCCGCCTCCCTCGGGCTGCTCGCCGCCCGGCACACCCCGCCGGACGGCACTCCGGCCCCGGACGACCGGCGGCTCCAGGCCGCCGAGGACGCCATCACCGCGGGCGAGGTGGACCTCGCCCGGGACATCGCGCGCGAGGTGCTGACCCGGGCGACCGTGCCCGCCGAACGGATCCGCGCCTGGGAGGTGGTGATCGAGGCCGCCGGGCAGTCGCTGGGCGAGGTCGACGCCGTCTTCCCGCAGGCCCTCGCCGACGCCGGAGACGACCCGCGGCTGCTCGCCCTGGTCCACTACCGGCTGGCCTGGCGCAAGCTGATCGTGGAGGGCGACTTCGCCGAGGCCCGCGAGGAGGCCGCCCACACGGCCGACCTGGCGGCCCGCGGCGGCGACCGGCGCACCGAGCTGATGGCGCTCTCCTTCCAGGCCTCGACCGAGACCCTGATGGGCCACCCGAACGCCCCCGCCACCATCAAGCGGGCCCTGAGGGAACCCCAGGACCCCTACGTGGCGTGCCATCACAACGGCGTCGGGGCCGCCCGGTTCCGCTGGCTGATGATGAGCGATCAGCTGCCCGAGGCCCGGGCGACCATCACCGCGCTGCTGCGCGAGGTGCGCCGGCGGGGCATGGTCGAGAGCGAGGTGCACTTCCAGCGCTTCCTCGCCGAGACCGAACTGCGCTCCGGGCACTGCGGGCGCGCCCTCGACCTGGCCCGCGAGAGCCTCCGGCTGGCCCGGGACTCCGGCATCGGGCTGGGTGCCTCCGCGATGCTCGCCTCACTCGCCGAGGCCTCCGGGGGTGAGGTCGACCGGGCCCTGGCGCTGGCCCGTGAGGCTGCGGGCAAGGCCGAGGAGGACGGCGACCAGATGTACGTCTCCCGCGCGCTGGCCGCGCTGGGCCACGCCCAGTTGGTGGCCGGGGACGCGGCGGGCGCCGTCGGCTCGCTGCGGCGGGTGCGGGAGCTGGAGCTCGGGCTCGGCATCACCGACCCCGCCCGGGGCCGCTGGCAGGGCGACCTCGCCGAGGCGCTGGTCCGGGTCGGCGAGCCGGGCGAGGCACAGGACGTCATCGACGTGACCCGCGAGCACGCGCTCCGGCTGGGCCGGGAGAGCGTGCTGGCCGTGCTGGACCGGGCGGAGGCCATGGTGCGGGCGGCGCTCGGCGACCACGAGGCGGCGCTGTCCCGGCTGACGTCCGTTCAGGACCGGCTGGCCAAGCTGGGGTACGGCCTGGAGGAGGCGCGGGCGGCGTTCGCGGTGGCCGTGCTGCGCACCGGGCGGCCGGGGCCGACGTCGTACGACGAGGCGGCACGGTTGTTCCGGCGCTGCCGGGCGCTGCCCTGGCTGCGCCAGGTGGAGGCGGCGGCCGCGGCGGCCGCCCCCGGGACGGCCGCCGTGCCCCGGCAGACGGCTCCCCCGTCCGACGCGCTGGAGGGGCTCGCCTCGATGGAGCGTCAGGTCGCCGCGCTCGTCATGGAGGGGGCGACCAACCGGGAGATCGCCGCGCGGCTGTTCATCAGCGTCAAGACGGTCGAGGCGACCCTGACCCGGGTCTACCGCAAGCTGGGGATCCGTTCGCGGGTGGACATCGTCCGACTGGCGGCGGGGCGTCACGCGAAGTGAGGAATCCGCGGGTTAACTGCCCCTCAGGGGCTCCCCGCCCGTAGCGGGTGCGGGGCCCCGCGCGCCGGGTTCGCTGAGGGACCCTTCGGCGGCGGCTGGGGCTTTCCTGAGCCGACCGAGGGTTTTCCCTGCCCCAACTCCCTTAGGGGGTTCCCTCATTGGGGGGAACGGGTGCCGGGTCCTAGTTTAAGGGACGTGCCGCTCGCCCGGGCATACGGGGGTCGGTCCCGCGACCCCCGTGTCACCCCCCACGCCCGCGCGACCCCCCACCGGCAACCCCCACCGAGGAGATCCATGTTCGGGCTCAACCGGTTCAAGAAACCCGCCGCCGTCCTCGCGGCGACCGCCGCGGCGGCGGCGACCGCACTGCTCAGCGCCCCCACCGCTGTCGCAGCGCCCCAGCCGATCGTCGGCGGCACCACGACCACGACCACGACGTACCCGTTCATGATGCAGATCACGGACGCCTCGCAGAACCAGTTCTGCGGCGGCACCCTCGTCTCGGCGACCAAGGTGGTCACAGCCGCCCACTGCATGGTCGGCGAGACCACGAGCAGCGTGCGCGTCGTCGGTGGGCGCACCTACCTCAACGGCACCAACGGCACGGTCAGCCGGGTCAGCAAGATCTGGATCAACCCGGACTACACGGACGCCACCAACGGTGACGACGTGGCCGTCCTGACCCTGTCGACGTCGATGCCGTACACCACGGCGTCGTACGTCTCCTCCTCCCAGACCGGGGTGTACGCGACCGGCGCCACCGCCCGCATCATCGGCTGGGGCACCACCTCGGAGAACGGCAGCTCCTCCAACCAGCTGCGGACCGCGACCGTCCCGATCGTGTCCGACACCAGCTGCAAGAGCTCCTACGGTTCCGACTTCGTCGCGACCGACATGGTTTGCGCCGGATACACATCCGGCGGCGTAGACACCTGCCAGGGCGACAGCGGCGGTCCCCTGCTCATCGGGGGCGTCCTGGCAGGGATCACTTCTTGGGGCGAGGGCTGCGCGGAGGCCGGTTACCCGGGTGTCTACACCCGGCTGACCACCTTCTCCAGCCTGGTGACGACGCAGGTCAACTCGTAGCCCGTCACCGCCTAGCAGTCTCCGAGAACTCCTGAGCACCCCTCAGGGAAAGACCGGGGGGCGCTGCGAGCCTCCACGAGCGGCCCGCAGCGCCCCCTCTCCAAGCCCTCACCGGCCTCCGGTGGGGGCTTCTCGTCGTCCGCCGGCGGAGCGCGCGGTCACGGCCGTACGACGGTCCCGAAGCGGATGTCACCGGGCTGCCCCGGGTGCATGACGGCCAGCATCCGCTCGCCCTCGGCGGTGACCTCCCGCCGCTGGGCCGCGGTCAGGGTGCCGAAGGGCTCGACGACCAGGGTGTCCTGCTCCCGTTTCCACAGGCCCGCCAGGAAGCCGTCGACGAGGAGGGTGCAGTACGCCTGGTTGCCCTGCCAGGAGCGGCCCCAGTACTCGGCCGGGACGACCCGGGTGCGGTCGGCGTGGGACAGGAGGAGGTTGTCGAACTCCGGGAGGAAGCGGGGCGGGGCCGGGGTGCGCGGATCGGGGCGCGGCGCGTCGGGGAGGTCGAAGAGTTCGACGCCCTGCTCGTCGCGGAAGGTGAGCAGGCGCGGGCGCAGGCGTTCGAAGGCATCGCGCAGCCGGGTCAGGCCGGCCCAGGTCTGCATGTCCTTGACGGAGGCCGGACCGAAGGCGGCCAGATAGCGCAGGACGACGGAGTCCGCCGTCGGGGCGGGCTCGGCGGGCCGACCCAGCCAGTGCTCGGCGGTGGTGAGCGTGACCTGCCCGCTCCTGCCCCACAGTCCGCGCGGGGTGACCTGGACGAGCGGCAGCCGGCAGCGGGCGGCGACGGCGAGGGAGGAGGGGTCGGCGTCCGGCCACTCGGCGGCGAGCGCCTCGCGCAGCTGCTTCATGGTGCGCGGCTCGGTCTCGACGAGGTCGCGGGCGAGGGAGGCGAGCCGGTCCAGGTCGACTCCGGCGAGGCCCTTGCGGAAGTAGGTCAGCTCCCGGTCGCGCGCGGGCTGGACGAACGGCCGCAGCGACAGGCAGTCGTCGGCGGTGTGGGTGTGGATGGTGGACCGCATGCTGACGATACGGACCGCGTCCCGGTCGGCCATCAGCGTCGACAGTTCCTCCGGGGCGAACCCGTCGAGACGCGCGGCCAGCGCGTAGTACGGCGGCTTGACGTTCTGCGCCTGGAGCCCCAGCAGATGCTCCACGGCGGCCCCCGCGGACATCGACGACGGCCGCAGCAGCAACTGCCGTTCGAGGGTGGCACGGTTGAGAGCACGAGCGCCGAGCACGGGACCCGCGGGGTACGTCGTCTTCGTCATGTACGGCAACGTAGCGGGGGTCGCGGACACCTTCGGTCCGCAATGCGCTCGCGTCGGCGCGGTCGGGCCCGTGGTGGATACCGGAGTCGTGTGGACGTCACCCACACGCGAACTGACTATCGGAAAGAGCGGCATTATTCGGACTAGCTTTCGCATATATTAATTTAATGGATGATCTTCTTTCGAGGTGTGGCAAACTCCGTCCAGCAACGGAGCAAGGCGGGGAGTCACCATGTCACCAGCCCGGTCGGACTTCGGCCCAGAACTGCGCCGGAAAAGGCACGAGTCCGCGATGTCGCTGGCCCAACTGGCCGCTGACGTCTACATCTCGAAGTCGTACCTGAGCAAGATCGAGCGCGGACTCGCCACACCCACGGGCAGGATCGCCCGAGCGCTCGACGCCAAGCTTCGCGCGAAGGGAGAACTCGCCGCGCTGCTGGCACCGGGACCGTCCGAAAGCCGGAACGGGGACTTCCTCTCGTCCGCACCGATGGACGCCGTCTCCTGGTCGTTCCATCTGCACGACGACGGAGAAAGCGACTTCACATCCCTCGGCCCGGTCACCTCGCCGACGGGCAGGGCGCCCGCGGTCGTGGCGCACACCGCCATCACTCTCGGCGGGCACGAGGCCGCGACGGTGGAAGCGGCACTGCCGGTGTTCCAGAACCTGTTCCGTGAATACCGCCGGCTCGGCCAGTTCTCCGGCCCGGCGGTGGTACTCCCCCTGAGCACGGCGGCTACGGCCACTCTCCGCGGCTTGGGGCGCAGCACTCCGCTCGCGCACCGGGGCGCCGTCCTGCGGCTCGCCGCACGTTTCGCCGAGTACACGGGCTGGATGTGGCAGGAGGCCGGTGACGATCGGGCAGCACGGTGCTGGACCGACCAGTCGGCCGAACTCGCCGAGGCCGTCGGCGACCAGGAGCTCGTGGCGTACACCTTGCTGCGGCGGGCCGAACTCGCCCTGTATCAGGATGATTCGCACGCCACCGTCGCACTTGCCAGGGCTGCGGAGACGCGAGCCGGGGGCCGCCGTATCCGGGCACTGGCCGCGCAGCGCGAGGCTCAGGGACACGCGCTTCTCGGCGACGAGGACGCCTGCCGCCGGGCCCTGGACCGGGGCGCCGACCTCATGAACGAGCCGTGGCCGCACGGGGACGGCGATCCGGCCCTGGGCGGCACGCATCTTCCCGACCTCACCGCCTTCGTCACAGCCTGGTGCATGAGGGAGCTCGGCCGACCGGAGGCCGCGGTCACCCTGCTCGACACCGGCCAGCACGCCATCGCGCCGCACGCCGCGCGCGCCAGGGCCCGCCACGGAGCGCGGCTGGCCCTGGCCCTGGTGGACGCTGGCGAGATCGAGCGCGCCTGCGTGGTGGCCGAGTCCGTGGCCCGCGACGTCGTGACGACCGACTCGGCCACCGTACGGACCGACGTGAGACAACTCCGGTCGGCGCTGACCAGCCGGAACAGACACGCCGCGGCCCGTGATGTCCTTCCCGTCATCGCCGCCAGCCTGAGCGGCAACCTTGTACCGCACCCGCACGGAGGCTCCGGGGTCTGACCTGCCCGCGCGGCACTCCCGCTGCGGGCCGGTCGGACACGGGCCTCGCGAGATCTCCCGTGCGGCCGGGCTCCCCCGTCACCTCCCGCCCCCACGCGTGTCCCCGCGGCCGCCTGTGTCCTGTTGCCGACGGAAGTGTCCCCAGGCAACACCGTTGACCGCCCTCCAGACGGCTGAAAACGTCAGGTTCACCCACCTTGCTCAGCCACGCGGCGGCCTCGCGCATGCCCGATGCCGCCGCGGGCGAGCCGCCGCATCCCCTCCCGCACAGAACGAGGAGCAGCATGGCCCCCAACATCTTCATCAACTTCCGTCGCGCGGACACGGATTGTGTCGGCCCGCAACTCGACAGCGCACTCCGGAACGAGTTCGGCGCGGAGGCAGTGTTCCGGGACCAGCGCAGCCTCCTCCACGGCCTCGACTACCGGAAGCAACTCGAACGAGCCGTCAGGAAGTGCGACCTCCTGCTCGCGGTCATGGGATCCCGCTGGGCATCCGTGCAGGACAACGCCGGCCGGCGTTACATCGACGACGCAAACGACTGGGTCCGCAAGGAGATCGCTCTCGCCCTCGCCTACGAGACGCCCGTCATTCCCGTCCTGATCGACAACGCGCGACTCCCCGACACCAGTGAACTCCCCTCCGAACTACAGGCCTTGACGCACCATCAGGCGTGCTACTTCCGGCCGCACCAGGAACACATCGACCTCCCGCCCCTCATCGCCGCGATCCGCAGGACGATCCCCGATCTACGTCACGCGCGGAGCAACCGCGAGAGCGAAGGCACAGGGGCAGACGGCGCAACCACCTTCAACATCGACCGGATCAGCGGCGGCAGCCACATCTACGGTGGCTCGCGCAACACGATCAACAACCACGGCTCCGCCGCCAGGACCCCCGCATCCGTCCCCGAGGACGACGACCAGGGGCGCCCGTGAGCACGAGTCCAGAACTCCCGGCGGAGGGCGTCGGGAGCGAGACCGGCCCCGCCGCCTCCGAACCGGACCTGCCCGTCGCGGAACTCCCGCACCAGTACGACGGCGCCGGTGAGCCGGGCCCTGTCCCGCACGACCCGCGACAAGGCGGCGGCGCGGAAGCGTCCTCCGACGAACGCGAACCCGCGAGACATCGCGACGACGGTGGCGTCAGGGACGACCGCCAGGAGGCCGGGGGCGCCTCGCGCTCCTCCGGCACACAGCTGCCCGGGCTTCGGTCACCGCGGGCCGCCCGGGACGAGGGCGACACGGACGAGCAGATCTCCCCCGAGAACTTCTCCTTCATCATCCGCCATGCCACCGGCAACGCGAATGTCCACGGCGGCCACAACAACACGGCGTTCTCCCTGAACCTGAACGGCCCTCAGCCCGTCGAGTTCCAGCAGACGCCGCTGGCCTCCGACGACATCCAGCAGCGCCACCGATTGCACCGACCGGTCCCCGATCACCCGATGATGGCCGACTGCCTGAAGAGGAGCCACCTCGTCCTCCTGATCGGGCCGAAGGGGAGCGGACGGGACACCACGGCCCGGGTCCTGTTGGCCGACGCCTGCGCCGGCGACCGCGTCGCCGTGCTGTACAGCGGGGGTACGGGGCTGGCACAGGCGCTGGCCGAGCAGGCCGACCTGCATCTCACCCGGGGGTACGGCGTCGTGCTGGACCTGGGCACCGAGCTCCCCACACCGGCCACGCTTGAGTTGCTGGCGCTGCGAGCCGGCTCGATCGGGGCATCCGTGGTACTCATCGCGGAAGGCGCCGGAGCCGAGATCGACACGTTGTCACCGTATGCGTTCCGGCACACCGGCCCCGAGCTCAAGCAGGTGCTCGAGGCGCATCTGGAGTCCGCGCTTCAGCGGCACCGTGCCGAGGAGCACACGGGGGACCACTGCCCGCAGCACGCTCTGCGCGAGTTCCTGCGCGACGTCCTTCGGGACCCGCGCGTGAACGACGAACTCGGTGCGAACCTGCCGGTCCGTGAGGCCGTGTCGCTGGCCGGCACGCTGGCCACCTTCCTGCACCGCCCCCCGGAGGAACTCGGCCAGGCGTTCGGCGCCTGGCGCAACCGGCTGCGCACCCTGGCCCGGAACCTGCTCGGCCTGACCGCCTCCGCGAACGTTCTCGACCCTCATGAACAGCCGTTGCGCATCGCCTACGTCCTCTGTGACGGCCTGCCGCTGTCCGACTTCATCCGCGTGGGAACACTGCTCTGTGACGAGGTGCGGCGGGCCGAGACCCGGGAAGCCGCCCCTGAGCGCCGGGTCTTCGACCTTGCTCTGGACCGGTTGGCCGAGTCCGGCGCGGGCGTCGCCGCGTCGCCGGACCCCGGGACCGACAATCCGCGCCGTGTCCGGCTGGCGGAGCCGGAGCTGATGGCGAGCTTGATCGAGGTCGTCTGGCACGGACCGGGGTGGCTGCGGGCACCGCTGTTGCGGTGGCTGCAAAAGCTGACCGAAGACCGGCTGGAACGAGTCCGGTCACGGGCCTCGGTCATCGCCGGCCTCCTGCTGCGCCACGACTTCGACAGCGTCTACCGGGATCTGGTGCAGCTCTGGGCCCGCAGCAAGTCGGCGCGGGACCGGCAGTACGCCGCCCTGGCCCTCGCGGTGGCCGTCGGGGCCGAGGACCCGTGGCTGACGGCGCGGATCGATCGGCAGGTCGCCGACTGGGCCCGCAGCCCCTCACCACAACTCCAGGACAGCGCCGCCCGCACCTACGGCACCGTGGTGGGCACCCGGGACGTTCGGGGCACACTGCGGGCGCTGGAGGAACTCGGCGGCCGGCGCACACCCGTCCGCTACGCCTCCGTCGCCTACGCGACCGCCGCGCTGTTTCTGACGCCCGACGGCGCCGAGCCGGTGGCCGAGGCACTCGGCCGGTGGGTCCGGCATCCGGACAACGACGCGTCCCCGCTCCGGCACGCGGTCGGGACCCTGATCGTGCTCGGCCCGTACGCCGTCGGGCCGGAGCTGCCGTCCCGGCCGGCGCTCGTCGGCCAGGCCATGGCCGACCCCGAACGGGCCGCGTCCCTGCTGCTGTTGTGGCAGCACGCGCTGGTCGACCCGGCCTACTCGGGGCTGGCGTGGGCCTTGCTGGAGCAGTGGCTGCTGGCCGGCGACAGGGACGGGGAACTGTGCCTGTTCCTGGAGGGGTTCGTACCGGATTTCTCCTCTGCCGAGCTCCTCCGCCGGGCCGACTTCCATGTCGCCCGCATGGCCCGGCAACACCCGGCCTCCACCTGCGTACGGCGCGTCCTGCGCGCGATCCATCGGCGTCAGCGGCCCTGAGGACCGGTCCCCTACACACCCACGCCCCATGTCCCCGCCGAACCAGTCACAGGAGGATCATTCATGCGACGACGACCCAAAGGTCTGTTCGCCACGGTACGCGAAGCGGTGCGCAAGTGGTGGCGCTCGATGTATGACGACAACGGCGAGACGCAGACGGAAGACACCTGGTCGGACGACGAGACCGACGGACCGGTACCCCGCAAGAAGGTCTCCGTGCAGTCGTCACCTCAGGAGAGCCCTCTCGCCATGGCGGCCCACGGCGACGTGTTCTCCTTCCAGGTGTTCCCCACATTCCGGTGGAGCAGCAGGGAGATGTCCCGGGACACGCTGAGGACGCGGGTCCGCCAGCACGAGGCGACGGCGCGGGAGGAACTGCTCCGGGTCGCCTGGACCACCGCGCGCGACTGTGCTCCGGACGACCCGGTAGCCGCCGAGCGGGCGATCAACGCCAAGCTCGCGACGGACGGCAACTGGTGCTTCGACGACACGCAGGGTCTTGTCCGCTGCACGCCGTCGGTCCGGGTGCGGGTGGATCCGGCCGTACGTGACCACGTGCTGAAGTACCACCTGGAGGAGCTGACGCTGAAGGAGACGCTTCGGGTCGGCGAGTTCAGGGCGAAGCGGGCGCGGGAGCTCACCGAGGCCTGGCTCGAAGTGATCAAGGACCTGGAACTGCTCGGCGAACTCGACGCGCACAAGCGGCGCCTGCTCGTGCCGTTCGCCGCCACTTTCGCCGACGCGGACTTCCACATGGTGATGTCGGCCCTGCACAAGGACCGGCTCACCAGCGTCCAGGCGCTGCTCCAGGCACTCGAGGGCGCGAGCAGCGCACATCAGCGTTCCGGCATGTATGAGTTCGCGGCCGCATACGACACGGCGATCTACGCATTTCGTATGGAGATGGGCCTCAACCCGGGTTCCTGGGGCGGAGGCGTCGTCATGGCGGAGGGATCGGACCTGTGAGGACCTCCTTGGTCGCCCGCGCGGCCGGATCCCTGGCACCCGTCGTCCTGCTCGCCGGTCTGCTGGCCGGCTGCGGCACGGACGACCCGAAGGCCGGCTGCGACTGGATGAAGGACCAGGCGCCCGCCTCCGATGCGGGCGGCACCGTGATTCTCGTCGACGGTTCGGCGTCCGTACGCGGCAGCGCGTCCGACGCCGGGGGCCTCGACTACGCCCCGGCGATCGATGCCCTGCTGAAGGAACGGGTCCAAGCGGGCGACACCTTCTCCGTCGGAACCTTCGCGGGCACCCCCGGCGACGTCGACTGGGTCTACCGGAACAGGTCCGCCGACTGGAAGCGGAGCGCGCGCAGCTCCGGCAACCGGGAGAGCAACCGGGACGGCGCGATCGGCTGCCTCACCGACGACGTCACCACCGCCCAGCGTGCGGTCCCCGCGAACGGGGGCACCGATGTCCTGGCCGCGCTGGGGACCGGCGCCGGCCTGTTCCACGATGTCGAGGGTCCACGGCGGCTCGTGGTGCTGAGCGACGGGCTCTCGACCGCCGGGTGTGCCGATCTTCGCCCGGCCGTTTTCGGCTCCGAGCCGGAGATAGAGGCCATCGTGTCGGTGTGCGCCACCCAGGGCGAGTTCGCCGAACTGCCCGACCTCGGCGGCGTCGACGTCACGTTCGTGGGTCTGGGTCACTCGGCCGGGGAGCAGCCGTCGGCGAACCAGGCCCAGCGCGCCTGGCTGGCCCGCCTCTGGAAGACGCTCTGCGAACGTGCGGGCGGCACCGGGACGACGTGTACCACCAGCGACACCCCGGTCGGCTCGGCGCACGCACCCGACTCGACCGGTCAGGTCCCGGCCGACCCGGTGGTGCCGTACCGAGACGGCCGCTCCCGCACGTACCCCCTGCCGGGCGCCGCGTTGTTCGACACCGACTCGGCACGGCTGCGTCCGGCGGCCACGGCGCCGCTCACCGGCATAGCGGTCCGGGCCCGCACCACACCGGGGCTGGACCGAGTCGAGGTCGACGGCTACGTGGACCCGCGCGGCGGATCAGGCAATGACCGGTCGCTCTCGCAGAGCCGCGCGGACGCCGTGGCCGAGGTGCTCGTCGCGCACGGGGTGCCCGAGTCGCACGTCTCGGCCTACGGCCGGGGTGTGTCCCCGGGATGCTCCGCCGTCAGATCCACCGAGGACATGTCCGCGAAGGAGCGGTTGCAGTGCGACCGCCGTGTGGACGTCCGCGTCTTCTGGAAGTGAGGTCGGACATCACACCATGAACGTAAACGGCAGCAACGGTTCCGGACGGACGGATCCCCTCGACGCGCCCGTACCCTGCACCAGGCCGCTCCTCCCCCTCGTCGGAGAAAACGGGCACCGCTCGGCCGGGCGTCCTGTGGACCCGGTGGACAGCCAGGAGTGCGCGACGCTCACGCGCGCCTTCACTCGTGGCAACTCCGGGCTGGCCGAGGCCCAGCCCACCCTCGGCGAGATGGGCTCTGCACTCCACACGACGTTCCAGTCCGCGCGCGAGGCGATCGAGTCAGTGAGCCTGTTCACGGCCCAGCACTCGGCGGGCCGGGCACGGGACGACGTCAGGAAGGTACGGGACCGGCACAGCGCGGACGGACCGGAGAGCTTGCGCCATGGACGCAGTCCGTGGGTGTGGCTCCAGTGGGTCATGCTCGTGTTCAGCGCGCTGTTCGAGCTGCCGTTCGTCGGGGAGGCGGTGGTGCGTCTCCTCGACGTGCCGGACCCGGACGGCCTCTGGTCCACCGCGGTCCATCTGTTCGCCTACCTGGCTGCGATCGGGGTGTCCTGCCTCCAGTTCGCCCTGGCCTCCGCGCTCGCCCGGTCGCTCTTCCGGCTACGGGTGCGCCAGGGGCGCCACACCGAACGTGCGCGCCGCAGCCCGCGGGCGGCCTGGCGGCACCTGTGGCGGCTGGACGGGCCGGCCGTGGAGGCACGGCAGCCCCACGACCTCCCCTGGCCCGGACTGACCCTGCCGGTGCTCAGCAACGCGCTGCTCATCGGCCTGCTCGCGGCGACCGCTCACAGCCGTGCCAAGCAGAGTCACCAGGTCACCGCCACATTCGGAGAGCACGGCTACCTCATGGCGGTCTTCGTTCTCATCGCGCTCAGCCTCGCCACCCTGACCACCACGGTCCTCGCGCACAATCCGTACACGGAGAGCCACAAGGAGGCGAAGGAGTCCCTGTCCGGCGCCGAGGCCCAGATGAGGAAACTGGTGCCGGCGGCGCGCGAGAGCATCACGACGCACGGCGCGTCCTGGCACCGGCTGTTCGCCGCGGTGGAGCAGACCGCGGCCGACGCACGCCGTGTGGTGGACGACGCCTGCGCCGCGATCGTCGACGAGCGGGCCGACACCGGGGTAGCGGGCCTCCTGGAGCTGCCCCTGCGGGAATACGCTCTCCCCGTCCTGGACGGCCGCGGAGGAAGCGCCACTCCCCGGTTGCGTCTGGAGGTTCTGGACCACTACGCCGACCTGTTGAGCTGGTACTCCCCGGACCTGCTGGAACACCTGCTGGACGGCGTCGTCCACGAGCTGCGCCTCCAGTTCCTGCTCACGGACGGTCCCGTGTCCCCGCCCGGGGCGTCGGTGCCGGAAGGATGACCCGGCGACCGCACCTCGGCGAGCAGGAACTCAAGCACCTGGAGCTGTTGCAGAGCGTGATCTCCCGGCTCAGCAACAACTCCTTCCTCGTGAAGGGCTGGTGCATCACGCTCAACAGCGTGCTCATCGCCATGGCGCACGGTCGTCCGGACTGGAGAACCGTTCCGGTGGCGGTGACCGTGGCGATCGGTTTCTGGCTGCTCGACGGCTACTACCTGCGTCAGGAACGCCTGTTCCGCGGCCTCTACGAAGAGGTTGTCAGGGGCGGGGAAGCCGCTCCACCGCTTTTCACGATGGACACCCGCCGCCACGGCGGTGAAGCGCCCTGGCTGCCGGTCCTGCTGTCCCGGCCGATGCTGTTCTGCTACGGGGTGCTCGCCACCGCCGACAGTCTGTTGATCCTCTTCCTTGGCTGACTTCCCGGGCCACTCGGTTCCGGTGCGTGTACGGGACGTTTCGGTCGTGTGCCATTCAATGGAAATCTGCCTGGTGGCCAGGGCGGCGGGCGCTCATTCTTGCCGCACGCCTCGTGGGGCCCGGCCGCCAGGTGCCGGTCGTGCCGCTCCCGGGCGTTCGTTCTGCCCCTACCGCCCGGCTCGCGAAAGGAGCGGCTGCGTGACATCGACGTCTCCAGGCCCCTCGCTCACGGCATCGTCCGCCCGGACCCCCGACCGCTGGACCCCGCGTCTGGTGGCCCTGCTGGTGGCCCTGATCTGGCCGACGCAGCTGCTGGCCGTCGCCGGCATCGTCACGGCCAACACGACGGCCGACATCGCGCAGCGCTTCCACACCACCCAGGTCGCCTGGTTCTCGCTGATCGTCACCATGGTCTCGACCCTGCTCATCCCGTTCGTCATCAAGGCGGGTGACCGGTACGGCAGACGGCGGATCATGCTCGCCATGATCGGCCTCGGGGTCGTCGGCGACATCGTCGCGGCCATGGCGGGCAGTTTCTGGCTGCTGCTGGTCGGCCGGGGCATCGCCGCCTGCTACGCCCCGTTCGCCGCGCTGTCCTTCCCCGCCGTGCGTGATCTGTTCCCCGCCCGGATGGTGAAGCAGGCCAGCGCGATCCTCGGCGGCAGCATGGGTCTCGTCGGGGTCGTGGGGCCGTTGCTCGCCGGGTGGCTGATCGACGCCGGGGGGTACCGGGCCGCGCTGTGGTTCGTCGCCGGCGCGACCGCGGTGGCGTTCGCGCTGGTGGCGGTGCTGGTGCCGGAGACCCCGCGGCACGACTTCCAGAACGGCTTCGACTGGCTGGGCGGGATCCTGCTCGGCGGTGGTCTGTCGGCCGTGGTCTACGCGGTCGGCCAGGGCGGCAGCTGGGGCTGGACGAGCGGCGCGACCCTCGGCTGGACGGCCGGCGGACTGGTGGCGCTCGTCGTCTTCGTGCTCGTCCAGCGGAGCAGCGCCCATCCGATCCTCGATCTGCGGGTGCTCGGCCGGCGTCCGGTCGCGCTGACGGTCGGTGCCGCGGCCGTGGGCCAGGCCACCGCGCTGGCGATGGCCTCCATGGGCATCCTGCTGGCCCTCTACCCCCGGATTCCCGGGGTCTCCGACGGGCTGGGCTGGACCAGCACGCACAACGCGCGGATCGGTCTGACCTGGAACCTGGTCATGCTCGGCACCGGATTCCTCGCCGGCCGTCTGCTGCGCAAGGCCGACGCCCGCCTGCTGTGGGCGGTCGGGCTGGGGCTGGGCGCGGCCGGATACGGGCTGATGGGCCTCTTCCACGCCGACGCCACCGAGCTGGTCCTGACGGCGTGTCTGGCCAACCTCGGCACCGGCCTGATCGTCTCCATCGCCCCCGTGCTGGTCCTGGGCGTGGTCTCGGTGGAGGAGCAGGGGCAGGGCAGCGGCCTGATGCAGATGCTCTTCAACTTCTTCGGCACGGTCGTCCCCGCCGTGTGCTTCGCGGTCCTCGCCGCCCACAGCACGGTGCTGAAGGGCACCGCCTTCTATCTGGACGCGGGCTACACCTGGGTGTTCTGGACCGGAGCCCTGATCCTGCTGGCCGCGCTGGCGGTGTCCCTGTTCATCCCGGCCCTGCGCGACCCGGCGGAGAGCGACTCGCCCCCGGCACCGCGCGATCCGCGGGAGAGCGACGCGGTCCTCGCCACCTGACCGGCCGCACGGTCACCCGCCGCACACCGCCACCACCGCCACCACCACTGTGGCGCCCCCACCGTCGCTCCCTCGTCGTCGCCCCCGGCCGTGTTCCACGGCCGGGGGCGACGACGTCGTCCGTCGGTGCTCGCACGGCTCGCCCGGCCTCACTGCCGTCGGCGGAGGCTGCCCGGTGCCGGGGTCGGCGGGCCCGTGACCGCGCCGAGGCTGCGCGACAGGGCCCGGGCAGTGGCCCGCAGCGCCGGTGCGAGCACACGGGGTTCCGCGTGGCCGGCCGGCACGACGACCGACAGCGCCGCGACGACCTCGGCGTCGGCCCCGCGCACGGGCGCCGCCACGGCCAGCAGCGGTACCGGCTCGGCCCGGTTGACGACGGCCACCCCGGTGCTGCGGATCTCGGCGAGGGAACGCCGCAGCGCCGCGGAGGACAGCGGTACGCCCTCCGGCTCGTGCGTCAGGGCCTGCCCGAGGATCTCGTCCTGGAAGTCGGGCTCGGCGTGGGCCAGCAGCACCAGACCGACGCCCGTGGAGTGCAGCGGAAGCCGGCCGCCCACCCGGTACAGCACGTCGATGGCGGCGTGCGCCGACAGCCGCTCGACCAGCAAGGCGTCCGCGCCGTCCCGAACGGCGAGCAGGACGTGCTGGTGGGTCGCCTCGTACAGATCCTCCATGTACGGCAGCGCCACCCTGCGCAGGCCGTGCGCGCGCGGCGCCAGCGAGGCCACCTCCCACAGCCGCAGGCCGACGACGTAGCGGCCGTCGGCGTCCCGCTCCAGGGCGCCCCAGTGCACCAGCCGCCGGGCCAGGCGTAGCGTCGTACTCGGCGGGGTGTCCGTGACGCGGCTGAGTTCGGCGAGGGTCAGCGAGCGCCGGTCCTCGGAGAAGGCCGTGAGCAGCGCGAACGCACGGTCGATCACCGGTTCGCCCTGCGGCGGCCGTCGTCCCCGGGCGGCACGGGAGGTGCCCGCGTGGTTCGTCACCCTCGCAGTGTGACCCACCGCGCGGCCGGAGAACACATGTCGTCCATGTTTCGATCGCATGCCATTCAATGGAATTCCGCCTGGTGGGACGGTGGCGGCGGACGCCATTCTTACCGCACCCGTCTTCACGGCAGCCGTCCCCACGGCACCGCGACAGGTTGCCCGCCTCGGGCAGAGCCGATCAGATTTCCGAGGAGACCCCCATGACTGCGGAATTCGCCCAGAGCGGCGGTGCGAAGCGCCTCCCCCTGCCGGGGAAGCCGGTGCCCTACTTCCTGGAAGCCGGGGAGGGGGAGCGGTCCCACCTGTTCGACGCCCTCATCACCGTGCTGCTCAGCAAGGACGAGACCGCCGGCCAGTTCGGCCTCTTCACCTACGCGGCCCCCAAGGGCGACGCGATCCCCACCCACAGCCACGCCGATGTGCACGAAACCTTCTATCTGCTGTCCGGCCGCGCCAGGGTGTGGATCCAGGACGGCGACGGCGAGACGTACGAGAAGCTCCTGAAGCCCGGCGACTTCGGCTTCGTGCCGGCCGGCTGCCTGCACACCTTCCGGGTCGAGGCCGACGACACGAAGATCATGGGCGCGTCCAGCGGCGGCTTCGAGCGGTTCTTCGGCGAGGCCGGCACCCGGACCGACTCGCCGGACCTCCCCCACCCGCCCTACATCCCCTCGCAGGAGCAGCTGGCCCGGGTCGCCCGCGATCACCGCCAGTCGTTCCGGTTCGACCTCCGTCCGCTGGACGGCTGACATGACGGTGCGGTCTGCCGCCCTCCCGGCGGAGCAGAACACGGCCGCGGGCACCCGGGTGCTCCGTGGGGTCGAGTACGCCTCACCGTCCGGCTTCCGGCCGCTGCTGCTCGACCTGTACCGGCCCGCCCACGCCCCGGAGCGGCCCGCCCCCCTCGTCGTCTTCCTGCACGGCGGCGGCTGGCGGGTCGGACGGCGCGACCAGTTCGGCCCCGCCTTCGCCGGGTGGCAGGTCGGGCCCTTCGACCGTCTCGTCCGGGCGGGCTTCGCGGTCGCCTCCCTCGACTACCGGCTCAGCGGCGAGGCCGTCTTCCCGGCCCAGCTGCACGACGGCAAGGCCGCGCTGCGCTGGCTGCGCGCCCACGCCGGGGAACTGGGGCTCGACGCCGGACGGGTCGTGCTGTGGGGCGAGTCGGCGGGCGGTCATCTCGCGGCCCTGCTCGCGCTGACCGACGGCAGCCCCGAGTGGGAGGGCGACGTCGGGGAGCCCGGTCCCGGCGTGAGCGTCGTCGGGGTCGTCGACTGGTACGGGCCCGCGGACCTGCGCACCATGCAGCGCCAGTCCCGGCCCGACGCGGTGAGCGCGCCGGACGCCGCGGACTCGCGGGAGGCGCTGCTCCTCGGCGCGCCCGTACCGACGGCACCGGAACGTGCCGCCGCGGCGAGCCCGGTGAGCCATGTGTCCGCCGCCGCCCCTCCCTTCCTGCTCGCCCACGGCACCGCCGACCGGTTCGTCCCCTGCGGGCAGAGCGAACAGCTCGCCGCGGCCCTGCGCGCGCACGGGTGCCGGGTGAGCCTGCGCCTGGTCGAGCACGCGGATCACCTCTGGGCCGGGCTGCCCGATCCGGAGAGCGTGTTCGGCGAAGCCCTGGAGTTCGCCACCCAGGTCTGCGGTCCCGTCGGGCTTCCCGTCCAGGCCTGACTCCTCCTCGAACGTTTGGTCACCCGTATGAACGCCGTTCCCACCTGTCTGCGTGCCGACGAACTGGAACAGCCGCTGGGCCTCGGCAACCGCCGCCCCCGGCTGTCCTGGTGGCTGCCGCCCGGCGCGCGCGAGCAGTTCGCGTACCGCGTCGGCACGAGCACGGGCTGGGACTCCGGCCGTGTCGACTCCGCCGACAGCACGCACGTGCCGTACGGCGGGCCGCCGCCCGGCTCCGGGGAGCGGATCACCTGGCGGGTCAAGGTCTGGACCGACCTCGGCGAGAGCGGGTGGTCGCGCGAGGCCTGGTTCGAGACCGGCCTGCTGGATCCCGCCGACTGGCAGGCACGGTGGATCGAGCCCGTGACACCTGGCTCGGCCGCCGCGACTGCCACGCCTTCCGCGGATGCCGCGCCTTCCGCGCCTGATGCGCCTGATGCGCCTTCCACGTCTGCCACGTCTGCCGCAGTTGGCGTGCCCGCCGTACCGGGCGAGTCCGCCGTACCCGGGGCGTCAGCCGTATCCGGCGCGTCCACGGCCCCCGGCAGGCCCGCCGCCCCCGGCGGGCCTCCCCCGGGGCAGCGGCCCGCCTCGCTGTTGCGGACCGTGTTCTCCGCGAGCACCCCGGTCCGTCGGGCCCGTCTCTACGCCACGGCCCAGGGGCTGTACGAGGTCTTCCTCAACGGTGAGCGGGTCGGGGACGCCGAGCTGACCCCGGGTTTCACTCAGTACGACGTCCACCTCCAGGTGCAGGCGTACGACGTCACCGCGTTGCTGCGGGAGGGCGAGAACGCGCTGGGCGCGGTGCTCTCCGACGGCTGGTTCCGGGGGCAGGTCGGGGTCACCCGGGCCCACGACCAGTGGGGCGAGCGGGTCTCGTTCCTGGCGCAGCTGCACCTCGAGCACGCCGACGGGACCACGTCCGTCGTGTCCACCGACCGCCACTGGCGCTGGGCCCACGGGCCGATCCTGGCCGCCGACCTGATCGCGGGGCAGTTCACCGACCTGCGCCGCACCCCCGTCGGCTGGGACCTGCCGGGGTACGACGACTCGGCGTGGGAGCCGGTGGAGGTCGCCGACCACGGACACGCCGGACTGGTCGCCTCACCCGCCCCGCCCGTGCGGCGCGTCGAGGAGCTCACGCCGGTCTCCGTGACCCGGCCGCACCCCGACCGGCAGGTCTTCGACCTCGGCCAGAACATCAACGGCTGGGTGCGGCTGACCGACCTCGGTCCGGCGGGCACCGACCTCACCCTCACGCACGGCGAGGCCCTCGGCCCGGACGGCGATGTGACGACGGACCACCTCCGGGTGAACATGCCGTTCCTGCCCGAGCCGCTCCCGGCCGGCCAGGTCGACCGGGTCGTCTCGGCCGGCCGCCCGGGTGAGGCCTTCGAACCGCGGCACACCACGCACGGCTTCCGCTACGTCCGCGTCGAGGGCCATCCCGGCGAGCTGACCGCCGACGACCTGCGCGGCGTCGTCGTCCACTCCGACCTGCGGCGGACCGGCTGGTTCGACTGCGACGACGAGCGGATCGACCGGCTGCACGAGGCCGCCCGGTGGGGGCTGCGCGGCAACGTCTGCGACATCCCCACGGACTGCCCCACCCGCGAACGGGCCGGCTGGACCGGCGACTGGCAGCTGTTCGTGCCGACCGCCGCCTTCCTCTACGACGTGTCGGGCTTCTCGGCGAAGTGGCTGCGCGACGTCGTCGCCGACCAGTGGCCGGACGGCACCGTCGCCAACATCTCCCCCGCCTGCCGCACCGAGGGACCCAAGGGCCCGGTGGCCCATCTCAACGGCTCCGCCGGCTGGGGCGACGCGGTGGTCATCGTGCCCTGGCAGCTGTACCTGGCCTACGGCGACGCCGGAATCCTGGAGGAGTTGTGGCCGGCCATGACCGCCTGGCTCGGGCGGGTCGAACGGGCCGCCCGCGAGGAGCGTCACCCGGACCGGATCCGGCGCTCGCCCCGCCCGGCGGCGCACGAGCGGTACCTGTGGGACACCGGCTTCCACTGGGGCGAATGGCTCGTGCCCGGTGAACAGGTCCACGACCTGGCGGGATACGCGGCCCTCGACAAGGCGGACGTCGCCACCGCCTACTACGCCCACTCCACCCGGCTGGCGGCGCGCATCGCCCGCGTCCTCGGCCGCGACGAGGACGCCGACCGCTACCGGGAACTGAGCGAGCGGGTGCGCGCGGCCTGGCGGACGGAGTTCATCGCGGCCGACGGCTCGCTGCACCCGGACACCCAGGCCCACCATGTGCGGGCGCTCGCCTTCGACCTGGTACCCGAGGAGCTGCGGGCGCGGACCGCGACCCGGCTGGTGGAACTCGTCCGCGCGGCGGACACGCATCTCGGCACCGGCTTCCTGGCCACCCCTGACCTGCTGCCCGTGCTCGCCGACTCCGGACACGCGGACGTCGCGTACGAGCTGCTGCTCCAGGACACCGCCCCGTCCTGGCTCCACATGATCGACCGGGGCGCGACGACCGTCTGGGAGCACTGGGACGGCGTCGGCGCGGACGGCACCCCGCACGACTCGCTCAACCACTACTCGAAGGGCGCGGTCGTCTCCTTCCTGCACCGCCACACGGCCGGGATCAGGCCCGACGAGGACGCTCCGGGCTACCGTCGTTTCACCGTGGCACCCCGCCCCGGCGGGGGCCTGACCCGGGCCCGGGCCGAACACCACTCGCCGTACGGGCCGATCCGCTCGTCCTGGCGTGTCGAGGACGGCCGCTTCCACCTCCGCGTCACCGTGCCGCCCGGCACCACCGCGCACGTCGTCCTCCCCGACGGCGCCCGGCACCACGCCGGGCCCGGCACCCACACCTACGGCTGCGCGGCACCGGACGCGGCCCTGACTCCCGCGGGAGCGACCCCATGACCGACACCACCGGAACGGCTCGGCACGCCCCGGCGGGAGGGCCGGTGACGCCCGGCTCCGCCCACGACCCCGGGCCGGACGCCCTGGTGCGGCAGGTCCTCGCCACCGTCCGGGGCGACGAGGAGCGGCTGCGGGAGCTGGTCGGCGGCCTCGTGCGTCATCTGCACGCCTTCGTGCGGGAGACCCGGCCCACCGAGGACGAGTGGCTGCGCGCGGTGGACTTCCTGGTCCGCACGGGCCGGGCCTGCACCGAACGCCGCAACGAGTTCATCCTGCTCTCCGACATGCTGGGCCTCACCTCCGCCGTGGACGACGTCAACCACACGGGCCCGCCCACCATGACCCCCAGCTCGGTCGAGGGGCCCTTCCACTCGCCCGCGCCGCCCCGCCCGATGGGCGCCTGGATCGCCGAGGGGCCCGAACTGCGGCGCGGTGAACAGGCCGTGGTGCACGGCCGGATCACCGACTGCGACGGCAGGCCGCTGGCCGGCGCCGTCCTGGACGTCTGGCAGGCGAACGACACCGGTCTGTACGACAGCCAGGACGACGAGCAGCCCGACGGCAACCTGCGCGGGCTGTTCACCACGGGTCCCGACGGCGCCTACTGGTTCCGAACGGTCAAGCCCGCCAGCTATCCGGTGCCGACCGACGGCCCGGTGGGCGAACTGCTGCGGGCGCTCGGCCGGCACCCCATGCGTCCCGCCCATGTCCACCTCATGGTGGAGGCCGCCGGCCATCGGTCGCTCACCACCCATGTGTTCGCCGCCGGGGACCCCTATCTCGGCTCCGACGCGGCGTTCGCCGTCAAGGACGCGCTGATCGCGCCGTTCGCCCCGGGCGACGAGGACACCGGGCGTCGGTTCGGCATGACCGGGCCGTTCCTGGCGGCCGAGTTCGACATCCGTCTGGCCGCGGCACCCGCGGAGGAAACCGGAGGCACACCCGCATGAAGCTCGTCGGCATGGTGGATCCGGACCGGGGATCCGGCCGCAGGCAGGTCATGATCGGCGTCGCCGTGGACGGCAGGGTCACCCCCCTCACGGACGTGGACGACTTCTACGGGGACCTCCCGCACTGGCTGGAGCGGGCCCGCGCGGTCCGGCACGGCACGGTCCCGCTCGGCGAGGTGTCCCTGGTCCCGCCGGTACCGGCGGCGGCGCGGGTGCTGTGCGTGGGTCTCAACTACCGTGCGCACGCGGCCGAGGGGGGCTTCGAGGCGCCGGAACACCCCACCGTGTTCGGCCGCTGGACGGCCTCCCTGTCGGTGAGCGGTGTCCCGGTGCCGGTGCCCGCCAACGAACCGGGCCTGGACTGGGAGGGCGAGGTCGCGGCCGTCGTCGGCGCCCGGTTGTGCGACGCCGACGAGCGGGAGGCCGAGGCCGCCGTCCTCGGCTACGCCGTCTTCAACGACCTCACCGCCCGTACCGCGCAGAAGCTCACCGCCCAGTGGACGCTGGGCAAGAACGCGGACCGCAGCGGCCCGATCGGGCCGCTCGTCACCGCCGACGAGGCGGGCCGCCTCTCGGACGGACTGCGCCTGGTCACCCGCGTCAACGGCGAGGTCATGCAGGACGGGAACACCCGCGACATGATCTTCGGGGTGCCCGAGCTCCTGTCGCGGATCAGCGCCACCCTGACCCTGCATCCGGGCGACGTCATCGCCACCGGCACCCCGGAGGGCGTCGGCTACGTCCGTACGCCGCCCCGTCTGCTGCGCTCCGGTGACGTCGTCGAGGTGGAGGTCGACCGGCTCGGCTCGCTGCGCACGCCCGTCGCCGACGCGTCCGCGAGGTCCGGGGCGTGACCGGGACGGCCGTCCAGGTACTGATCGCCGGCGGTGGGCCGTCCGGTCTCGCCGCGGCGGTCGAACTCGGCCGCCGGGGCGTGACCGCCGTGCTCGTCGAGCCGCGCACCACGGTCGACGACGACCGGCCGCGGGCCAAGACCACGAGCATCCGCACCATGGAGCACTTCCGCCGCTGGGGTCTCGCCGACCGTCTGCGCGCGGCCGCCCCGCTGCCCGTGGCCTGGTCGCAGGAGGTCATCTTCTGCACCGCGCTCCTCGGCACCGAACTGACCCGTTTCCGCAATGTGTTCGGCCTGTACGACGGTCGCGACGAACGCTGGGCGGAGCCGGGGCAGCAGGTCCCGCAGCCGGTCGTCGAGCGGATCCTGCGGGCGGCGGTGGCCGAGCTGCCCTCCGTCACCTGTCTGACCGGCCACCGGGTCACCGGCGTCGAGCAGGACGAACGGGCCGTGCGCGCCACGGTCACCGCCGCCGACGGCTCGGTCCGCGTCCTCACGGCCGACTACCTGCTGGGCTGCGACGGAGGCGGCGGGGTCAGCCGGCAGGCCATCGGGGCCGAGTACGCCGGATCGTCCGGTGAGCGGCCCAACCTCAGCGTCGTCTTCCGGGCTCCGGGCCTGGGCGAGGCCGTCGGTCTGGACCGGGCGGTGCAGTACTGGGTGGTGAGCCCGGAGGCGTCCGGTCTGATGGGCCGGCTCGACCTGGACGACCGGTGGTGGGCCATCGTCCAGCGGACCGACCCCGACCGCCCGGTCGAACCCGAGGCGCTGGTCCGCGCGCTCGTCGGCGGTGACCACGCCGGGCCGGTGGAGGTGCTCGGCACCGATCCCTGGACCGCCCGCATGCTCCTGGCCGACCGCTACCGCCGCGGCCGGGTCTTCCTGGTGGGCGACGCCGCCCATCTGAACCCCCCGTGGGGCGGGCACGGTTTCAACACCTGTGTCGGCGACGCGGTGGACATCGGCTGGAAGCTCGCCGCGGTCCTCCAGGGCTGGGGCGGCCCGGAGCTGCTGAACAGCTACCAGTGCGAGCGGCGCCCGGTGGCGCAGCGGATCATCGCCGGCGGGGCCGCCCAGGACCGGCTGCTCGCCCCGTCCTTCGCCGACCCCGAGCTCGTCGGGGACACTCCCGAGGCCGGTCGCCGCCGGGCGCGGACCGCGGTGGCCCTTCAGGCCAAGGCGGGCGAGTTCCACAGCGAGGGCCTCGTCCTCGGCCAGCACTACGCCTCGTCCCCCGTCGTCGTCGACGACGGCTCCGCGATCCCGCCGCTCGTGCCGCGCAGCTATCACGGTCTGTCCTTCCCGGGCGCCCGGCTGCCGCACGGCTGGCTCCCCGACGGCCGTTCCCTGTACGACGTGCTCGGCGACGGCCTGACGCTGCTCCTCCTGGACGGTGACCGGGAGTCCGACCGTGCCGCCTTCGCGCGGGAGGCCGCGGCGCGGGGCGTGCCCCTCACCGTCGTCGACGTGACGGGCCTGGTCCCGCCCGAACGCTACGGCGCACCGATGCTGCTGATCCGGCCCGACCAGCACATCGGGTGGCGGGGCGCGGACGGCACCCGGGCCGGGCAGGTGCTCGACGTCGTCCGCGGCGCGGCGCCGGCCCCTGGGCCACGCCCGGAACGACCCGGACGACCGGACCGCGAGGGAAGCGGCGTGCGGTAGCCGGCCGGCGCCCCTCGCTCACCGTGAAGGCCGCGATCACGCAGGGGTGTCGGCGCTCCTGCGTCGACGATCCCGCCGTCGCCCGGTCACGCGAACGCGCCCGCGCCGCCGAAGGAGAGGGGCAGGAAGCGCTCGGCCATGCGGGCGTAGCCGGCCGCGTTCGGGTGGAGGCCGTCGGGCAGGTCGGCCACGTCGTCGGGCCCGAACAGCGTGGTCCCGTCGACGAGATGGAGCCGGTCGTCGCCTTCTTCGCGGCGCTGTTCGACATGCCGTGCCAGCAACTCGCGGATGCGGGTGAGGGTGAGCGCGCCGAGGGCGAGCCCGGCGGGGCGCTCGACGGTGTGGACCATGCCGTCGGAGCCCACCAGCGTGGGACCGGGCCGCTGTTCGGCGGCCGGACAGACGATGGGGCTGATGATCAGCACCGGTGTGCGCGGGTGCCCGTCGCGGATCGTGTCGAGGAAACCGTGGAGGGCCGGGACGAAGGCGCGTTCCCGCATGCTGTCGGCGTTGTGGACGTTGATGCCCAGTTCGAGGCTGATCGCGCTCGCGGGCAGGTCTCGGACGGCGCGGGCCATGAACGGGTCGAGCTGGCACTGCCCGCCGAGGCCCAGGTTGACCAGCGACCGGCCAGCCGAGCGGGCCACGGCGGCGGGCCAGGTGGAGGTGGGGCGCTCCGCGTCCGAGCACTGGCTGATGGAGCTGCCGTAGTGCACCCACAGCGGGCCGCTCGCCGGAGCGGGCCGCACCGACGCCCCGTCCGGGACGCGCACGTCGATCAGCGTGAGGGCCGGGGTCACGGGCAGCCAGATCTCCACGCGTCGTTCCACGGCGCGCGGACCGAGGCGGAAGCGCACGGTCGCGGGCGCGTCCGGTCCGGTCTCCAGGGAGCCGGTGGCGAGGTCGACGAAGACCGGGCTCTCCTGCGTCGTCACCACCGGCTCGCGCAGTTCGCCGTCGACCACCAGGTCGAAGACGCTGCCGGGGGACGGCAGGCCCAGCGGCTGGACCACGGTGAGCCGGGCGTCGAGCTCCAGCTCGGTGGCGTCCGTGAGCATCTCCAGCCGCACGCCGGACGGCACGGCGCTGGTGAAGTCGAACGCCCGGTCGGCCAGCCGCGCACGTCCGGAGTCCGGGGAACGGTGCAGGGTGACTCCGGTCGGGTCGGTGGTCTTCCCGAGCGCGCCGACGACACAGTCGAGCGCGCGGTCGAGTACGGATTGCATGCGAGGACCTCTCGGCGGCACAGGTCAGGAAGGTCAGGTCAGGTCAGGTCAGGTCAGGTCAGGTCAGGTCAGGTCAGGTCAGGTCAGGTCAGTCGTAGTCCTCTGTCCGGCATTCGTCGCGTAATTCGTCGCGTCGGGCACGATGTCCCGGCACCGAAGGGCCGACCTCGGTACCGAGCCCCTCCCGACACGGCGGACCGAACGGGCCGCGGACCTCGTGGCTCCCTGGTGGGACCCGGCCCCGGGTGCCAGAGTCGGGGCCATGGCCATCGATGTCGCCGCCCTCCGGGCCCACTTCCCGTCCCTCAGCCACGGTCTCGCCTTCTTCGACGGGCCGGGCGGGACACAGACCCCCACCCCCGTCGCCGAGGCCGTCACCAGGACGATGACCGGTCCGCTGTCCAACCGGGGGCTGGTCAGCGCGTCCGAACGCAACGCCGAAGCGGCCGTCGCCGGCTTCCGGGCCGCCTACGCCGACCTGCTGGGCGTGCCGGAGACGGGCGTGGTGCACGGGCGCAGCGCCACCCAGCTCACGTACGACTTCTCCCGGACCCTGGCCAGGGAGTGGCGGCCCGGCGACGAGATCGTCCTCAGCCGGCTCGACCACGACGCCAATGTGCGGCCCTGGGTCCAGGCCGCCGAGCGGGCCGGGGCCGTCGTCCGCTGGATCGAGATCGACGGCGCGAGCACGGAACTCGACCTCGGTTCCTACGAGCGGGCGCTGTCGTCCCGGACCCGGCTGGTCGCGGTGACGGCGGCCTCGAACGTGCTGGGCACCAGGCCGCCGGTGCGCCGGATCGCCGACCGGGCCCACGAGGCGGGCGCCCTGGTGTTCGTGGACGGGGTGCACTACGCCGCCCATCACCTGGTGGACGTGCCCGCGCTGGGCGCCGACCTGTTCGTCTGCTCGCCGTACAAGTTCCTCGGTCCGCACTGCGGGGTGCTCGCCGGCCTGCCCGACGTCCTCGGGGCGCTCGTACCGGACAAGCTGCTGCCGTCGCCGGACACCGTCCCGGAGCGCTTCGAGTTCGGGACCCTGCCCTACGAGATCCTGGCGGGTGCCACCGCGGCCGTGGACTTCCTGGCCGCGCTCGATCCGGCCGGTCCCGCCGGTCCCGCCGGGCCTGCCGGGCCTGCCGGTCCTGCCGGTCCTGCCGGTCCTGCCGGTCCTGCCGGTCCTGCCGGGCCGGGGGTGCCCGGGGACGCGCCGGGGGCGGCGGTGTCCCGCCGGGAGCGGTTGGCGCGGTCGCTGCGGTCCCTGCACGAGCACGAGAACGCGGTGCGCGCCCGGGTGGAGGAGGGGCTGCGGGCACTGGGCGACGCCGTCACCGTCCACTCACGGGCGAAGGAGCGCACGCCGACCGTCCTGATGAGTTTCGAGGGCCGGGACGCCCGTGCCGCGCAGGCGCATCTCGCGGCCCGGGGTGTCGTGGCCCCGGCCGGCTCGTTCTACGCGTACGAGGCCTTCACCGCGCTGAAGCTCGACGATCCCGCGCTACGGGTGGGACTCGCGCCCTACAACGACACCGAGGACGTCGACAGGCTCCTCGAAGGCCTCGCCTCGTTTCTCTGACGTGCGCCGTTTCCCGGAGCGTCGCTCAGACTTGCACAGTTCGTTTTCTTGAATCGTTCGTGTTTATGAAGTAGGTTCGACGGCATGACAGCACCCCGTACACCGACCACCGCCGAAGAGCTGCGCGGTGTCGGCCTGCGGGTGACGGCAGCCCGAGTCGCGCTGCTGGAGACCGTCCGGGAGGGCGACCACCTCGGGGTCGAGGCGATCGCCACCGGGGTACGCGGCCGGGTGGGCCACATCTCGCTCCAGGCCGTGTACGAGGCCCTGCACGCGCTGACCACCGCGGGACTGGTGCGCCGCATCGAGCCCCCGGGCAGCCCCGCCCGGTTCGAGGGACGCGTGGGGGACAACCACCACCACCTCGTCTGCCGGTCCTGCGGCGCGGTCGTCGACGTCGACTGCGCCGTCGGCCACGCCCCCTGTCTGACCGCCTCCGACGACCGCGGCTTCGCCATAGACGAGGCCGAGGTCATCTACTGGGGCCTGTGCCCCGACTGTTCCACCGCCCGCAGCACCTGAGCGCCCGCAGGACCCGACGCCTGCGGTACGTGAGCATGTGATCCGACCAGTCCAGAAGGATTCCCCCATGACCGAGAACCATGATGCGATCGTGACCGACTCGAAGGCGGCGGAGGCGGGTGGCTGCCCGGTCGCGCACGGCGGCCGCGCGGCGCACCCCACCCAGGGCGGCGGCAACCGCCAGTGGTGGCCGGAGCGCCTCAACCTGAAGATCCTCGCCAAGGACCCGGTCGTGGCGAACCCGCTCGGCGCCGACTTCGACTACGCCGCGGCGTTCGAGGCCCTCGACCTGGCGGCCGTGAAGCAGGACATCGCCGAGGTGCTGACCACCTCGCAGGACTGGTGGCCCGCCGACTTCGGCAACTACGGCCCGCTGATGATCCGCATGGCCTGGCACAGCGCCGGCACCTACCGCATCAGTGACGGCCGTGGCGGCGGTGGCCGCGGACAGCAGCGCTTCGCGCCGCTGAACAGCTGGCCGGACAACGCCAACCTCGACAAGGCCCGCCGTCTGCTGTGGCCGGTCAAGAAGAAGTACGGTCAGTCGATCTCCTGGGCCGACCTCATGATCCTCACGGGCAACGTGGCGCTGGAGACGATGGGCTTCGAGACCTTCGGCTTCGGCGGCGGCCGCGCGGACGTCTGGGAGGCCGACGAGGACGTGTACTGGGGTCCCGAGACCACCTGGCTCGACGACCAGCGCTACACCGGCGACCGTGAGCTGGAGAACCCGCTCGGCGCGGTCCAGATGGGCCTCATCTACGTCAACCCCGAGGGCCCCAACGGCAACCCGGACCCGCTGGCCGCGGCCCGCGACATCCGCGAGACGTTCCGCCGCATGGCGATGAACGACGAGGAGACCGTCGCCCTGATCGCGGGTGGTCACACCTTCGGCAAGACCCACGGCGCCGGTCCGGCGGACAACGTCGGCGACGACCCCGAGGCCGCCGCGCTCGAGCAGCAGGGCCTGGGCTGGAAGTCCTCCTACGGCACCGGCAAGGGCGGCGACGCCATCACCAGCGGTCTGGAGGTCACCTGGACCTCCAAGCCCACCCAGTGGAGCAACGACTTCTTCGACATCCTCTTCGGCCACGAGTGGGAGCTGACGGAGTCCCCCGCCGGCGCCAAGCAGTGGGTGGCCAAGGACGCCGAGGCGATCATCCCCGACGCGCACGACGCGTCGAGGAAGAAGCTCCCGACGATGCTCACCACCGACCTGTCGCTGCGCTTCGACCCGATCTACGGTGAGATCTCGCGCCGCTTCCACGAGAACCCGGCCGAGTTCGCGGACGCCTTCGCCCGCGCCTGGTACAAGCTGACCCACCGCGACCTGGGCCCGAAGTCCCTGTACCTCGGCCCGGAGGTCCCGGCCGAGACCCTGCTGTGGCAGGACCCGCTGCCGCAGGCCGAGGGCGAGGTCATCGGCGCCGAGGACATCGCGGCTCTCAAGGCCAAGGTCCTCGACTCGGGGCTGAGCGTCTCGCAGCTGGTGTCCACCGCCTGGGCGTCGGCCTCCACCCACCGCGGCAGCGACAAGCGCGGCGGCGCCAACGGTGCCCGCATCCGCCTCGAGCCGCAGCGCGGCTGGGAGGTCAACAACCCGGACGAGCTGGCCCAGGTGCTGCGCGTCCTCGAGGGCATCCAGCAGGAGTTCAACTCCGGCGCGAAGAAGGTCTCCCTCGCCGACCTGATCGTCCTCGGTGGCGCCGCCGCCGTGGAGAAGGCCGCCAAGGACGCCGGTCACGCCGTGGAGGTCCCCTTCACGCCGGGCCGCGTGGACGCCACCCAGGAGCAGACGGACGTCGAGTCGTTCGCCGCGCTCGAGCCGACCGCCGACGGGTTCCGCAACTACCTCGGCAAGGGCAACCGCCTGCCGGCCGAGTTCCTGCTGCTCGACCGGGCGAACCTGCTGACCCTGAGCGCCCCCGAGCTGACCGTCCTGGTCGGCGGCCTGCGTGTGCTGGGCGCCAACCACGGCCAGTCCTCGCACGGTGTCTTCACCGACACCCCGGGCACGCTGACGAACGACTTCTTCGTCAACCTGCTCGACCTGGGCACGACCTGGTCGTCCACGTCCTCGGACCAGACCCTGTTCGAGGGCCGCGACGCCGCCACGGGCGAGGTCAAGTGGACCGGCACCCGCGCCGACCTGGTCTTCGGGTCCAACTCCGAGCTGCGCGCGCTCGCCGAGGTCTACGCGAGCGACGACGCGAAGGCGAAGTTCGTGAACGACTTCGTCGCCGCGTGGGTCAAGGTCTCGAACCTCGACCGGTTCGACCTGGTCTGATCCCGGACTCTCCGTCAGGAGAGACCGCGGACGGCACGACAGCAGCACGTCCAGGGCGCCCCGCCCGGTCCCACAGCGACCGGGCGGGGCGCCTCTGCGCGTTCCCCGGCGCGCTCCCCGCCGCGAACAGGCCCCCGGCCGACCGTGAACCGGCCGCGCCGTGACGGCTGTTGCGGCGCCGGGCTCCCGGGGCTGCCGGGGCTGCCGGGGCTGCCGAAACCATTGACGAGGACATGCAGGCCCCCTATCTTCTGGCCGAAGTTACGAACTACGTTCGAAATACCGGACAGGCAGTTCACGGACAAGGGACGGTCCCGTATGCCCCGGAACGACCGCCGCAGACCCCTGCTCGTCTGCGCGCCGGCTTCTAGCTCCTCCCCGCTTCCCTCCTCGCTCCCCCCGTCTGGAGAAGTCCTTTGAGAAGCAACGCCGTTCGGCTGGTCCTGGCCGGCCTCGTCGCCCTCGCGGCCGTCCTCGCCGGCCTGGGCGCGCCCGCCCGGGCCGCCGTGCCCGACTCCCCCGCGGTGACGTACACCAACCCGATCGCGGCGCAGCGCGCCGATCCGCACATCCACAAGCACACCGACGGCTACTACTACTTCACCGCCACGGTCCCCGAGTACGACCGCATCGTGCTGCGCCGGGCGACGACCCTCCAAGGGCTTTCGACGGCCCAGGAGGTCACCATCTGGACCAAGCACAGCAGCGGGGTCATGGGCGCCCACATCTGGGCGCCGGAGATCCACTTCATCGACGGCAGGTGGTACGTGTACTTCGCGGCCGGGTCCACCAGTGACGTCTGGGCGATCCGGATGTACGTCCTCGAAGGCACCGGCGCCAACCCGCTCACCGCGGCCTGGGCCGAGAAGGGCCAGATCAAGACCACCTGGGAGAGCTTCTCGCTCGACTCCACGACCTTCGTCGTGAACGGCGTCCGCTATCTCGCCTGGGCGCAGCGCAACCCGTCCGAGAACAACAACACCAGCCTGTTCATCGCCAGGATGGCCAATCCCTGGACGATCTCGGGGACCCCGGCGGAGATCTCGCAGCCGACGCTCTCCTGGGAGACCGTCGGCTACAAGGTCAACGAGGGTCCCGCGCTGATCCAGCACGGCGGCAAGGTCTTCATGACCTACTCGGCGAGCGCGACCGACGCCAACTACTGCCTGGGCATGCTGACCGCCTCCGCGACGGCGGACCTGACCGACCCGGCGTCCTGGACGAAGGGGACGCAGCCCGTCTTCGCCTCGAACGCCTCGACCTCGCAGTACGGCCCGGGCCACAACTCGTTCACGGTCTCCGAGGACGGCAAGTCCGACATCCTCGTCTACCACGACCGCGGCTACAAGGACATCACCGGCGACCCGCTGAACGACCCCAACCGCCGCACCCGCGTCCAGAAGGTGTACTGGAAGGCCGACGGCACCCCCGACTTCGGCATCCCGGTGGCCGACGGGGTCACCCCGAAGCGCTTCTCCTCCTACAACTACGCGGACCGGTTCATCCGGCACTGGGAGTACCGCGCCCGCGTCGATGCCGGGGTGAGCCCGCTCGCCGACTCGCAGTTCCGGGTGGTCACCGGTCTCGCGGGCAACGGCACGGTCTCGCTGGAGTCGGCCGACTTCCCGGGCTACTACCTGCGGCACAAGAACTTCGAGGTGTGGCTGGAGAAGAGCGACGGCTCGGCGGCGTTCGCCTCCGACGCGAGTTTCCACCAGCGGGCCGGTCTCGCCGACTCCGCGGGCGTCTCGTACGAGTCGTACAACTACGCCGGACGTTATGTCCGCCACTACAACTACGTGCTGTACGTGCAGACGTTGAGCACGGCCACGGACAAGGGAGACGCGACGTTCTACGCCCGATGAGGCCCGCTCCGGGCCGTTGAGACCCGGTCAGGTCCGAGGAGCACATGACGGCCTAGACTATACATAGCGTGTATACGCTCTATGTATAGTCGCGGCATGCCTTCTCCGACCAGGAAGACGAAGAAAACGGGGGCCAGGTTGCGGGCCGTCGCCCTCTCGGCGGCGGCCGCCTGCCTGGCGGTCACCCTGACCGGCTGCGGCGGCTCCGACATCACCCACCCGAGCACCGCCCGCGGCCGGCCCGCCGCCACCACCCAGGCCGCCCGCTTCGGCCCCGTCGACTGCCGCGAGGCGAAGTGCATCGCCCTCACCTTCGACGCAGGCCCGAGCGAGAACTCGGCCCGTCTGCTCGACATCCTCGAGGAGAGACAGGTCCCGGCGACCTTCTTCCTGCTGGGCGAGCGGCACATCGAGAAGTACCCGGACCTCGTCCGACGCATGGCCGCCGAGGGACACGAGGTGGCCAGTCACACCTGGGACCACAAGATCCTCACCCGGATCACCCCGGAGGAGATACGCGAGGAACTCCGGCGCCCCAACGACGAGATAGAGCGCCTTACCGGCCGGCGCCCCACCCTGATGCGGCCGCCGCAGGGCCGCACCGACGAGACGGTGCACGAGATCTGCCGCGAACTGGGCCTGGCCGAGGTGCTGTGGACGGTGACCGCCAAGGACTACACGACGACCGACCCCGCACTCATCCGACGCCGCGTCCTCGCCCAGGCCGAACGGGACGGCATCATCCTGCTGCACGACATCTACGACGGGACCGTGCCGGCCGTACCGGGGATCATCGACGCGCTGAAGGAGCGCGGCTACGTGTTCGTGAAGGTCCCCCAACTGCTCGCGCCGGGCACCGCGCAGCCCGGGCACGTCTACCGCTGACCGGGCCACCGCCTCGCGAAGGCGCGTCCGGACCTGTGAGACGGAGGGTCGTCCGCCGTCGGACGGCCCCGACTCCTTACGATCGACGCGTGGCCTTCTTCCAGCTCGAACGCACGGTGCCGCTCTCCCTCGACGAAGCCTGGCGCCGCCTGACGGAGTGGTCCCGGCACGGCGACGTGGTACCGCTCACCCGCGTCGACGTGCTCACTCCCGGGCCGAACCGGGAGGGCACGGTCTTCGTGGCGCGTTCGGGTCTCGGCCCGTTCGCCTTCGGCGACCGGATGGAGGTGACCGTATGGCAGCCGCCGTCCGACGAGGGGCCGGGCCGGTGCCGACTGGAGAAACGCGGCCGGGTCGTCCTGGGCTGGGCCGAGATCGAGGTACGGCCGGGACCGGGCGGCCGGGCCCGGGTGCTCTGGCGGGAGGAGCTGCGGGTGCGTCTCCTCCCCTCCGCGTTCGACCCGCTCCTCGCCGCCTCGGCCCGCTCGGTGTTCGGTCGCGCGGCCAACCGGCTCCTCCGCGGCCGATGACCGGGCGAGACGCGGGCGAGGACCGGACGAGAGCCGCGTCCGCAGGCCGGGGATCGGGTCGGCCGGGTCAGCCGTGGACGTGACGGCGGGCGGGCTCACCCGGCCGGACCGATCGGCCGTGCGGACGCGGCGAGTCAGGCCACGGAGCCGATCCGGCGCGCGGGCGTCGAGGCCGTGTCGTGGGGGTCGTGCCGGTCGTGATGGATGGGCGTGTGCGCGCCGGTGAGTGAGACCCCGCTGCCGCCGCGCCGCTCGGCCACGATCTCGGCGGCGATCGACAGCGCCGTCTCCTCCGGCGTACGGGCGCCCAGATCCAGGCCGATGGGAGACCGCAGGCGCGCCAACTCCAGCTCGGTCACGCCCACTTCCCGCAGCCGGGCGTTGCGGTCGAGGTGGGTGCGGCGGGAGCCCATCGCCCCGACGTAGGCGACCGGGAGCCGCAACGCCCGCTGGAGCAGGGGGACGTCGAACTTGGCGTCGTGGGTGAGCACGCACAGCACGGTCCGCGCGTCGACCTCCGTACGCTCCAGGTACCGGTGCGGCCACTCGACGACGATCTCGTCGGCCTCCGGGAAGCGGGCCGCGGTCGCGAAGACGGGACGCGCGTCGCACACCGTCACGCGGTAGTTCAGGAACTTGCCGACCCGCACCAGCGCCGACGCGAAGTCGATCGCGCCGAACACGATCATCCGGGGCGGCGGGACGGACGACTCGACCAGGACCGTGAGCGGCGCCCCGCAGCGCGAGCCCCGCTCACCGATCTCCAGGGTGCCGGTGCGACCGGCGTCGAGAAAGGCGCCGGCCTCGGCCGCGACCGTGCGGTCCAGCTCGGGGTGAGCGCCGAAGCCCCCATCGTGGTGGTCGCCGCCGTGAGCGGGGCCGCCGCGCGAACCGGTGTCGCGAGAGCTGTTCCCGCGCGAGCCGGTGTCGCGAGAGCCGCCGCCGCGGGAACCGCTGTCGTGAGGCGTGCTCGTACCGGAGCCGTTCGCGTCGCTCCCCCGGCGGCGGACGACCAGTGCCCGGCCGACGAGTTCGGCCGGGCCGGTCACGATCCGCGCCAGTGCCGTGGTCCCGCCTGCGGCGGCCGCCGCCAGAGCGGCCGCGATCACCGGGCGGACCCGGTCGCCGACCCGCACCGGCGTGACGAGGATGTCGATGACCCCGCCGCAGGTGAGCCCCACGGCGAAGGCGTCGTCGTCGCTGTACCCGAAGCGTTCCAGGACGGATTCCCCGTCCTCCAGCGCCTGCCGGCACAGCTCGTACACCGCGCCCTCCACGCAACCACCGGAGACCGAGCCGATCGCCGTGCCGTCGGCGTCCACCGCCAGGGCGGCGCCGGGCATGCGGGGCGCGCTGCCGCCGACGGCCACCACGGTGGCCACGGCGAAGTCACGGCCCTGCTCGACCCACCGGTTGAGCTCCTCGGCGATGTCCAGCATCTCTCGGTCTCCTCGAAGGCGATTGCGCGAAGGGCGTCGGTACAGGGGGCGTCGTGCGGAGGGCGGGTGCCCGGAGGGCGGGCCCTAGTGCACGCCCAGCCAGCTCTCGATCGGGTTGAGGGCGAAGTACACGACGAAGACCGCCGTCAGGACCCACATGAAGGCCCCGATCTCCCGTGCCCTGCCCTGTGCCGCCTTGATCGCGACGTAGGAGATGACGCCCGCGGCGACACCGGTGGTGATGGTGTACGTGAACGGCATCAGGACGACGGTCAGGAACACCGGGACAGCGGTCGCCCGGTCGGCCCAGTCGACGTGCCGGGCGTTCATCAGCATCATCGCGCCGATGACGACCAGGGCGGCGGAGGCGACCTCCTGCGGGACGATCGCGGTGAGCGGGGTGAAGAACAGACAGGCCGCGAAGAAGGCGCCGGTGACGACCGAGGCGAGACCCGTACGGGCTCCCTCGCCCACGCCGGTCGCCGACTCGATGAACACGGTCTGCCCGGAGCCGCCCGCCACGCCGCCGATCGCTCCGCCGGCGCCGTCGATGAACAGCGCCTTGGACAGGCCCGGCATCCGGCCCTTGTCGTCGGCGAGCCCGGCCTCGGTGCCGACGCCGATGATGGTGGCCATCGCGTCGAAGAACCCGGCGAGGACGAGTGTGAAGACGATCATGCCGACGGTCATCGCGCCGACCTCGCCCCAGCCGCCGAACTCCACGTCCCCGAAGAGCGAGAAGTCGGGCATCGACACCGCGCTGCCGTGCAGTTCGGGAGCTCCGCCCGCCCACTGCTTCGGGTCGACGACCCCGGTGGCGTTGAGGATCGCGGCGACGACCGTGCCGACGACGATGCCGATGAGGATGGCGCCGGGGATGTTCCGGGCCTGGAGCATGAAGATCAGCAGCAGCGTGCCGGCGAACAGCAGGACGGGCCAGCCGGCGAGTTCGCCCGCCGGGCCGAGGGTGACCGGGGTCGCCTCGCCCTGGTGCACGAAGCCGGACTTGTAGAAGCCGATGAGGGCGATGAACAGCCCGATGCCCATGGTGATGCCGTGCTTGAGCGCGAGCGGGATCGCGTTCATGATCATCTCGCGCAGGCCGGTGACGACCAGCAGCATGATCACGACGCCGTACAGCACGCACATGCCCATCGCCTGCGGCCAGGTCATCTCCGGAGCGACCTGGGAGGACAGGACGCCGGAGACGGAGAGCCCGGCGGCGAGCGCGAGCGGCACCTTGCCGAAGAAGCCCATCAGCAGCGTGGTGAAAGCCGCTGCGAAAGCCGTCGCGGTGATCAGGGCCTGCTGGCCGAGGGTGCCCCCGGCCGCGTCCTTGCCGGACAGGATCAGGGGGTTGAGCAGCAGGATGTACGCCATCGCCATGAAGGTGGTGACGCCGCCGCGCACTTCGCGGGCGACCGTGGATCCCCGCTTGGATATGTGGAAGTACCGATCGAGCCAGGACCGGCCGGCCGGGACGCGGGTGCCTTCGCCCGCGTCGTCGGCTGTGGTCCTGGGCTCCAGTGACTGCTGGGTCATGGGCCATCTCCCAAGGTTCAAAGGGACACCCGCGTGGTGCCTTCGGCTGGTCGCGGGATTTGGGAATGGACGACCCGGGGGACGGCCCGAGACGAACAAGGGGGGGTCGGGGTGGTCGTCGGGCGGGTCCGGGGGTGCGGCACCCCCGGACGACACCTGATCCGACCCCGGGGGGTCACGTTCCGGTGAGGTGCTCCGGACGTACCGGTGTGCGGTTGAGCTCCAGCCCGGTCGCGTTCCGGATGGCCGCGAGGACCGCCGGGGTGGACGACAGGGTGGGTGCCTCGCCGATGCCACGGAGCCCGTAGGGGGCGTGCTCGTCGGCGAGTTCGAGCACGTCGACCGGGATGGTCGGCGTGTCGAGGATCGTGGGGATCAGGTAGTCCGTGAACGACGGATTCCTGACCTTGGCCGTGCTGGGGTCGACGATGATCTCCTCCATGACCGCCACGCCCAGACCCTGGGTCGTGCCGCCCTGGATCTGACCGATCACGGAAAGCGGATTCAGCGCCTTGCCGACGTCCTGCGCGCAGGCCAGCTCGATGACCTTCACCAGGCCGAGCTCGGTGTCGACCTCGACGACGGCGCGGTGCGCCGCGAACGAGTACTGGACGTGTCCGAAGCCCTGTCCGGTGCGCAGGTCGAACGGCTCGGTGGGCCGGTGCCGCCACTCCGCCTCGACCTCGACGCTCTCGTCCTCGAGCACGTCGACCAGGTCGGCGAGGACCTCACCGCCGTCGGTGACGACCTTGCCGCCCTCCAGGAGCAGTTCGGCGGTGGCCCAGGCCGGGTGGTAGGAGCCGAACCTGCGGCGGCCGATCTCCAGGACCTTCTCCCGGACGAGCTCGCAGGAGTTCTTGACGGCGCCGCCGGTGACGTAGGTCTGCCGGGAGGCCGAGGTCGAACCGGCGCTGCCCACCTGTGTGTTCGCGGGGTGGATGGTCACCTGCGAGACGCCCAGCTCGGTGCGGGCGATCTGCGCGTGGACGGTGACGCCGCCCTGGCCGACCTCCGCCATCGCCGTGTGGACGGTCGCGACGGGCTCGCCGGCGATGACCTCCATGCGGACCCGGGCGGTCGAGTAGTCGTCGAAGCCCTCGGAGAAGCCGACGTTCTTGATGCCGACCGCGTAACCGATCCCCCGCACGACGCCCTCGCCGTGCGTGGTGTTGGACAGACCGCCGGGCAGCTGGCGTACGTCGGCGCCCTCGCTGCTCTCCCACTGGCGCTCCGGGGGCAGCGGCATCGCCTTGACGCGGCGCAGGATCTCGGCGACCGGCGCCGGGGAGTCGACGGGCTGCCCGGTCGGCAGGAGGGTCCCCTGCTCCATCGCGTTGAGCCGGCGGAACTCTACGGGGTCCAGGCCGAGTTCGGCCGCGACCTTGTCCATCTGCGCCTCGTAGGCGAAGCACGCCTGGACCGCGCCGAAGCCGCGCATCGCGCCGCAGGGCGGGTTGTTGGTGTAAAGGGCGATGGCCTCGATGTCGACGTCGTCGACGACGTAGGGGCCGACGCCGAGCGAGGAGGCGTTTCCGACGACGGCCGGGCTGGCCGAGGCGTAGGCGCCGCCGTCGAGGACGATCCGGCACTTGACGTGGGTGAGCTTGCCGTCGCGGGTCGCGCCGTGCTCGTAGGTGAGCTTCGCCGGGTGGCGGTGGACATGACCGAAGAAGGACTCGAAACGGTTGTAGACGATTTTGACGGGTTTTCCGGTGCGCAGGGCCAGCAGACAGGCGTGGATCTGCATCGACAGGTCCTCGCGGCCGCCGAACGCGCCGCCGACGCCGGCCAGTGTCATGCGCACCTTGCTCTCGGGCAGGCCGAGGACGGGCGCGATCTGGCGCAGGTCGGAGTGGAGCCACTGGGTGGCGATGTAGAGGTGGACGCCGCCGTCCTCCTCGGGTACGGCCAGACCGGACTCGGGGCCGAGGAAGGCCTGGTCCTGCATGCCGAAGGTGTACTCGCCCCGGACGACGACGTCGGCCCGGGCGGCGGCCGCTGCCGCGTCGCCGCGGACGATCGGCTGGCGGTGGACGATGTTGGGGTGCGGGACGTGACCGATGTGGTGGTCGTCGCGGCCCTCGTGGATCAGGATCGCGTCCGGGGCGGTCGCCGAGGCCTCGTCGGTGATGACGGGCAGTTCGCGGTACTCGACCTTGATCTTCGCCGCGGCGCGGCGGGCGGTCTCCGGGTGGTCGGCGGCGACGATCGCGACGGGCTCGCCGTGGTGGCGGACCTTGCCGTGGGCCAGGACCGGGGTGTCCTGGATCTCCAGCCCGTAGTTCTTCACGTCGGTGGGCAGGTCGTCGTACGTCATGACGGCGTAGACGCCGGGCAGGGCGAGTGCCTCGGACGTGTCGATGGACACGATCTCGGCGTGGGCGACCGTGGAGCGCAGGATCTGGCCCCAGAGCATGTCCTCGTGCCACATGTCGGACGAGTACGCGAACTCACCGGTGACCTTGAGGGTGCCGTCGGGACGGAGCGTGGACTCGCCGATGCCGCCCTTGGTGCGGGAGCCCTGGGTGACCTTGGTGGGGGTACCGAGGGGAATGCCGTTGCTGGGCATGGGGATCAGACCGCCTCTCCCTGCCGTGCGGCCGCCAGGCGGACCGCGTCCATGATCTTCTCGTAGCCGGTGCAGCGGCAGAGGTTGCCGGAGAGCGCCTCGCGGATGTCCGCGTCGGTCGGGTTCGGGTTGCGTTCCAGCATCTCGTCGGCCGCGACCAGCAGGCCGGGGGTGCAGAAACCGCACTGGACGGCGCCGGCGTCGATGAACGCCTGCTGGATCGGGGCGAGTTCGGTCCCCTCGCCGGTGTGGGAGTCGGCGCCCCCGGTCGGCCGGCCGTCGGCCCCGCCGAGGGAGGGCGACGCGCCCGCCGTCCCCGCTGCCGGTGTGCCCTCCAGGCCCGGAAGGCCCGGTGTGCCGCAGGAGCCGGTTGAGCAGCCGCCGTGCTCGGCGCGCTGCCTGGCGTACTCCGCGAGGCCCTCGACGGTCACGACGTCTCGGCCCTCGGCCTGTCCGGCGGCCACCAGGCAGGAGCACACCGGGACGCCGTCCAGCCGGACCGTGCACGAGCCGCACTCGCCCTGCTCGCAGGCGTTCTTCGAACCCGGCAGCCCGAGCCGCTCGCGCAGCACGTAGAGCAGGCTCTCGCCCTCCCAGACGTCGTCGGCTTCCTGCGGGCGTCCGTTGACGGTGAAGTTGACGCGCATCACGCGGCTCCCTTCGCGGTGCGGCGGGCGCCGCGGTACGACTCCCACGTCCAGGTCAGCGTGCGGCGGGCCATGACGCCCACCGCGTGCCGTCGGTAACTCGCCGTCCCCCGGACGTCGTCGATGGGACTGCTGGCGGCGGCGCACAGGTCCGCGAACTGCTTGGCGACCGACGGGGCGATGATCTTCCCGTTGTCCCAGAACCCGCCTTCCTCGAGCGCGGCGTTGAGGAACTCCTCGGCGGTCTTCGCCCGGACGGGGGTGGGCGCGGCCGAGCCGATGCCGGTGCGCACGGTCCGGGTCCGCGGGTGCAGCGCGAGACCGAAGGCGCAGACGGCGATCACCATGGCGTTGCGGGTGCCCACCTTGGAGTACTGCTGCGGGCCGTCGGCCTTCTTGATGTGGACGGCGCGGATCAGCTCGTCGGGGGCGAGCGCGTTGCGCTTCACGCCGGTGTAGAAGTCGTCGATCGGGATCCGGCGGGTGCCGCGAACCGACTCCGCCTCGACCTCGGCGCCGGCCGCCAGCAGGGCGGGGTGGGCGTCGCCGGCCGGGGAGGCGGTACCGAGGTTGCCGCCCACACCGCCCCGGTTGCGGATCTGCGGGGAGGCCACGGTGTGCGAGGCGAGGGCCAGGCCCGGCAGCTCGGCGCGCAGGTTCTCCATGATCCGGGTGTAGGGGACGGAGGCGCCGAGCCGCACGCTCTCCTCGCCGACCTCCCATTCGTAGAGGTCACCCACGCGGTTGAGGTCGAGCAGGTACTCGGGCCTGCGGTGGTCGAAGTTGATCTCGACCATCACGTCGGTGCCACCCGCAATCGGCACAGCGGTGGGGTGCTCGGCCTTGGCGGCGAGCGCCTCCTCCCAGCTGGCGGGGCGAAGGAAGTCCATGACCGGCTCTCTTCTTCGTCTCTTGAGTCTCGTGAGTCGTATCGAGCCAGAATCGGGTGCGGCGGGCCCGGCTCGTTCATGTGATGTTCACGCGGAGTGAGGCCAGTACACAGCGCCTTGCTCCGACCGGGTCAGTCACGGAAACCATGAAGGAGTTGGCTGGTCGGCCCGGGCATCTTGTAGATTCGTATGAACGGAGGTCCTCGGTAACCTCCTGGTTTTCCTGTGGAAACGTAGGAAACGACCTGGCCACCGAAGAATGCGGTTCGTGGCGGTCCGCCGCACCGGTCGGCCCCCCGGGGCGCGGGACGGCCGACGGGTGCTCTCGCACCACGTCCTTCAGGATTCATCGTAGTTTTCGAGACAAAGAACGGCGGCGACGAGATGCGGCTGCGCGCACTGCTGGACACCGATGCGCTGGGCCTCAGGCTCCTCGGCGGCGAGGACGAGCTGAACCGCACGGTACGGGGTGTCATGACCACCGACCTGCGGGACCCCAGCCGCTACCTCTCCGGGGGCGAGCTGGTGCTGACGGGCCTGGCCTGGCGCCGGGACGCGGCGGACTCCGAGCCGTTCGTGCGGATCCTGGTGCAGGCCGGGGTGGCCGCGCTCGCGGCGGGTGAGGCGGAGCTGGGCGACGTTCCGGAGGACCTGGCCGTGGCCTGCGCCCGGCACCGGCTCCCGCTGTTCGCGGTGCACGAGTCGGTGGCCTTCGCGACGATCACCGAGCACGTCGTACGGCAGGTGTCCGGCGAGCGCGCCGGAGATCTCGCGGCCGTCGTGGACCGGCACCGCCGGATGATGACCTCGGGCCCGGCGGGCGGCGGCCCGGACGTGGTCCTGGACCTGCTCGGCTCCGACCTGGACCTGCGGGCCTGGGTCCTGTCCCCCACCGGACGGCTCATCGCCGGCCCGAAGCCGGCGGGGCCGGGGCTGGCGCCCGACGCGTGCGCGAAGCTGGCGGCGGAGCACCTGGCGGCCGTCCGCACCGGTCGGCGCGGCCCGCACCGGGTGATCATGGGCCAGACGACCTACTCCCTGTTCCCGATCCGCAGCGCCGGCCGCGCCCCGCAGGTCCCGCGTACCCCGCAGGCCGCCCAGGCCACGCGGGACGTGCGCGAGAGCGTCCTGTCGGACTGGCTGCTGGCCGTCGAGGCGGACGCCGGGGACTGGGCGGACGAGCGTCTCGACCTGCTCCAGGGCGTCACCCAGCTGATCGCCGTCGAACGGGACCGCCGGGACGCCGCGCGCACGGTGCGCAGGCGGCTCGCGCAGGAGGTGCTGGAGCTGGTCCAGACGGGCGCCGCACCGGCCGAGATCGCGGCCCGGCTGCGGGTGGCCGCGCCGGTGCTGCTGCCGGGGCTGGGCGCGGCCCCGCACTGGCAGGTAGTGGTGGCCCGGGTCGAGTGGGACGACGGCGGGCCCGCGGCGGGCCCGGTCGCCCAGTCGCTGCTGGAGGAGATCCTGGTCGACCCGCTCGCCACCGGACCCGAGCCCTCCGACCGTATCGCCGTGGCCCACACCGGCGACGAGGCCATCGCCCTGGTCCCACTGCCGTCGGTGTCGAGCGAACACGACGGCTCCGAGACCGACGTCCTCGCCGACGCGCTGCTGGCCGCCGTCCGGGAACCGCTGTCGTCCGGTCTCGACGGCGACGGACGGCTCACGCTGGGCGTCAGCGCGGCCGTGCACTCGGCGGAGGGGCTGCGCGGGGCCCTGGAGGAGGCACGGCACGCCCGGCGGGTGGCCGCCGCGCGCCCCGGCCGGGTCTGCGCCGCGGGCCACCAGGAACTGGCCTCGCACGTGCTGCTGCTCCCGTTCGTCCCGGACGACGTGCGGAAGGCGTTCACGGCCCGTCTCCTGGACCCGCTGCGCGACTACGACCGACGGCACCGCGCGGAGCTGATCCCGACGCTGGAGGCGTTCTTGGACTGTGACGGTTCGTGGACGCGGTGCGCGGCCCGGCTGCACCTGCACGTCAACACACTGCGCTACCGGGTCGGGCGGATCGAGCAGTTGACGAGCCGTGACCTCTCGCGCCTCGAGGACAAGCTGGATTTCTTCCTCGCGCTGCGGATGAGCTGACGGCGCACGACACCGGTTCCACCCCCGGGTCACGAGCCGTCGAGGCCTTTCGGGCGCGGAGTCCCACGACTTTGTGAAATCCTTCACCCGCCCCCTTGGCCCGGCCGCGTGATCCGTGCTGAGATGCGGCCACCACTCAAAGCTCGACGGCGCGCTCGGGGAGGGCAACGTGGCGTACACCGCCATGTCTGGTACCGGAACGACCTCAGGTGACGATCCCCTCCAGACCGCGGTATGGCGGCTGCGCTCGCGCGCCTGCTGGGCGGACGCGGCGGCCCTGCTCCCGCCGGACAGCGCGGCGGGCGCGATCCAGCGGGCGGCGCTCCTCGTGGAACGGTGCCTGTACACCGAACAGGGCTGGCAGGACGCCGAGGACGCGCTGCGCACGGCGGAGGCGCTGGCCCACGACGACGAGGAACGCGGCGCCGCCGCCTGTGAACGGGGCCAACTCGCCTACGCGGCCACGCTGCACGGGGTGCGCGACCGGGTGGACGAGGCGCGGGCGGCGCTCGGCCGGGCGGCGGCGCTGATCCCGCCGGACGCGCCGGGACGGGCCCTGCTGGACTTCCGCCGGGGCCTGCTCGCGGAGAACATCTCGCGTTCCCCGCAGGCCGCGAGGGCCGCGTACCGGCGCGCCCACACGGCGGCCGCGGCCCACTCCGACGCGCTGCTGCTGTCCTTCACCTGGCGCCACCTCGCCGGACTCGCCCTGCGCGACGGCGAGGTGGCGGAGGCCCGGCACGGCTTCGCCGAATCCCTGCGGATCCGGGAGGAGTTGGGCTACCTGGTGGGCACCGCCCCGGCGCTCGCCTCGCTGGCCGACGCGGAGGTCGACCCGGAGGCCTCCCGGCTGCGGGAGGAGGCCCGACGGCTGTTCCGGCTGCTGGGCGGCGTACCGACCTGGCTGGCACGGCAGTTGGCGCCACCGCCGACACCGAGCCCGTCCGGAGTCTGAGAACGAGGCGGCCCGGCCACGCGAGCGCGTCCACAAGGCCTGGGCGGACAGGGCCTCTTCGGGTCCCGCGCCGACGACCGCCGGCCCGCGCGCATCGTGCGCGATCGCCCGTGCCGGACGGCGTGAGGCGCGGCCCCGTCGATGTCGGCCGGGCGCGGGAGCTGACAGCACCGCGGACCCGACAGTGGCGCGGATGTGGCAGCACCGCGGACCCGACAGTGGCGCGGATGTGGCAGCACCGCGGACCCGACAGTGGCGCGGTTCCCGCAGTAGCGGGCCGCTCCGGCGGGTCATCCCGCAGACGCGGGCCCGGCACGCCCACGCGCGCCGACAACTGCGTCGGCGCCTTCTCCGGCCCGATCGGCCGGACAGGCCTAGCCGCGTGTGCCGGCGAAGTGTCCGCGTACCAGCGATTGCGCCCGCTCCGGCTCGCCCGCCGTCAGGGCCTCCAGCAGCGCGATGTGCTCCGCCGCGTCGGCCATGAGGTCCGCGCGCCCGCGCCGCACCGACCCGCCGGCCGGCGGCCACTGCGCGCGCCGGTGCAGATCCTCGGCGACGGCGACCAGCTGCTCGTTGCCGGACAGGATGAGCACCGCCCGGTGGAAGAGGCGGTCGGCCTCCGCGTACGTGGCCGGGCAGCCGGAGGCCGCCGCGCGCACGCTCGCCTCGCCGACCGGCCGCAGCTCGGCCCAGCGCTCGGCGGGCACCGTGCGGGCGAGCCGCAGCATGACGGGAACCTCGATCAGCGCGCGCACCTCGGCCAGCTCGGCCAGCTCGCGCGCACCCCGCACGATCACCCGGAAGCCCCGGTTGGGGACGACCTCCACGGCGCCTTCCAGCGCGAGCTGCTGCATCGCCTCGCGGACCGGCGTCGCGGACACCCCGAAGCGTTCCGCGAGGACCGGCGCCGAGTACACCTCGCCCGGCAGCAGTTCCCCGGCGACGAGCGCGGTGCGCAGGGCGTCGAGGATCTGGCCGCGCACCGAGGCGCGCTGCACCACCGGCCGGGGGCGTGGGACAGGGGCCTCGCTGTGCGTGTGTTCACCGCGCGCCGCACCCGCCGGACCGCATCTCTCCCGGTCCGCGCTTTCGCCGTACCCGGCGGACCCGCGTGACTGCGGCGGCACCCTTGTCCGGCCCTCGGCGCCCGGCACGGCCGGGGTCCCGGTACCGGTGGAGCCCTGCGCACGCTGCTCCACGGGGCCTCCTCCGGCCTTGTCGGTACTTGGGGTCATTACGGCGGGTTGTTACTCGTCCGTCAAGCACCTTAGGCGTACTGGCCGCCAGTTCAAATCCCGACGATACTGAGTAAGGTTAGGCTTACCTTTAAACTCTCCCGAAACGGCGGTCCCGGCATGCTCACAGCCCCGTCGGCCACGGCCTCGGCCACAGCGCAGGCCTACGCCCGCCTCGCCGAGGTGTTCCCGGACCTGACCGTCACGGAGCTGGGACCCGATGAACCGTTTCCGCAGGGCGGCGGCTGGGTCACGGCCGCCGACCTCGCGGCCGGCGGAGCCGCCCTGGAGTCCTTCCTCGCCTGGGACGACGCCCAGGTCCTGCGCGACTACGGCCGGGCAGCGCGTCCGGACGTCGTGGCGAGCTTCGGACTGCACCGTTACTCCTGGCCCGCCTGTCTGCTGATCACCGTGCCATGGTTCCTGCACCGCCGGGTGCCCCGCCTCCCCGTGACGCACGTCTCGTACGACCGCACCGGCGACGGCATGCGGATGGCCGTCCGGCCGCCCACCTCCTTCGCCTGCCTGCCGGGCGATCCGGCGGCGCTGCTGCCCGGCGCCCGGGTGGTCCCGGACGAGGAGGCGCTGCGGGCGGAAGTACGGGCCGCGGTGGCCGAGCACCACGAGCCGGTGCTCGCCGGGTTCGGACCGGCCGCGCGACGCCGCGGCCGGGCCCTGTGGGGCATGGTGACCGACGAGATCGTCGAAGGCCTCTGGTACGTCGCCGGACTGCTCGGCGAGGGCGAGAAGGACCGGGCGCGACGGGAACTGGAGCTGCTCCTGCCCGGCGCCACCCGGCCCTACGTCGGCTCGGCGTCCTTCCGCGAGCTGACCGGGCCGCAGGGCGAGACCCTGCCCACCCGGGACCGGGCGAGCTGCTGCATGTTCTACACGCTGGACCCCGACGACACCTGCGCCACCTGCCCGCGCACCTGCGACGCGGACCGCGTCGGCAAGCTCACTGCGGTGGCCGCCAGTTGAGGGGGCCTCAGGCGCACCCCCGGGGCCTGACGCCGCCGGACGTCCCGTAAGATCACCCGGACGTGACTCCTCCCGGGGTTACAGGCAATTCACAATTTCCTCACTTGCCCCGGGAACTTTCCGCGGAACCACCCGTACGGGTAGTCTTATTCGAACTCAACTCCCGCCCCTCAAGCGGCAGTTCGAGCAGAACGTCGCCCTGGGCATCCCCTTGCACTTCCTTGGCGGCCTCTTGCCCCGAAACCCCCTGAGGGACGGCGGGATTGCGCCACTATGGCGGGCGTTACGCCCTATCCCAATGCAAGGGACCCCTGATGAGATTGACCGACATATCGCTGAACTGGCTGCTTCCCGGCGCCGTACTGCTCCTGGGCATGCTGGCGGCGGTGGCGGTGCTCGCGCGCGGCAAGCGCTCCTCCGGGGCAAACGCGAGCGCGGACGATTCGTGGGAGCGTACCGAGGAGCGCCGCAGGCGCAAGGAGGCCATATACGGCACCGCCTCCTATGTCCTTCTGTTCTGCTGCGCGGCCGTCGCCGCCGCGCTCTCCTTCCACGGCCTGGTCGGCTTCGGCCAGCAGAACCTCGGCCTCACCAACGGCTGGGAGTACCTCGTCCCCTTCGGCCTCGACGGCGCGGCCATGTTCTGCTCCGTGCTCGCGGTGCGCGAGGCCAGTCACGGTGACGCCGCTCTCGGCTCCCGGATACTCGTGTGGACCTTCGCGGGCGCGGCGGCCTGGTTCAACTGGGTGCACGCGCCCAGGGGCCTCGGTCACGACGGCGCGCCGCAGTTCTTCTCCGGCATGTCCCTCTCGGCGGCCGTGCTCTTCGACCGGGCCCTGAAGCAGACCCGCCGGGCCGCGCTGCGCGAGCAGGGTCTCGTGCCCCGTCCGCTGCCGCAGATCCGCGTCGTGCGCTGGGCCCGTGCCCCCCGCGAGACGTACAAGGCCTGGTCGCTCATGCTCCTCGAGAACGTGCGCAGCCTGGACGAGGCCGTGGACGAGGTGCGTGAGGACAAGGCCCGCAAGGAAGAGACGAAGCTGCGCCGCCGTGAGCAGCACCGCGTCGAGCGGGCTCAGCTGAAGGCGATCAGCCGGGGCCACGGCCCCCGCTTCCCCGGTCGCGGTGGCGGCGGTGGCCGTCCGGTGGAGGCCCCGGCCGCCCTGGAGCCGGCCACGGCCGAGCGGGTCTCCGCGGAGCCTGCCATAGCGAACTCGGCGGAGCAGCTGCCCGTGCGCTCACGGCACTCGCTCCAGCCCGTACGCCACGGAGCCGACTCCTCGATCACCGTCGACCTCACCGCGGAGGACGACACCATGGCCCTGCCGCGCCTCGACTCCCTGGAGCGCAAGCTCAAGGACCTGGAGCAGCAGTTCGGCTGACAGACGATCGGACGTCACGGGAAGGGGGCGCGACCGCACAGGTCGCGCCCCCTTCCCGTTGCCCGTGACCCGTCACCCGTCGCCCGTCGCCCGTCGCCCGGCGAGCACTCCCGCGACCCGTGCGGCCGTCGTGGCCGGACGATCCGTCGGCCCGTCGGCCGGCGTTCAAGCGGCTCCGGCACCCAGCTCGAACCAGACGACCTTGCCGCCGCCCTGCGCCCTAACCCCCCATGTGTCCGCGAGGGACTCGACCAGGACCAGACCCCGGCCGTGCGTGGCCTCGTCGGCACTCGGCACCCTCGGCCGCGGACGGTGGGCCGCCGAATCCCGCACCTCCACCCGCAGGCCGGACGGTGAGAGGGTGGCCGTCAGGACCGCGTCGTCGTCGGTGTGCACCAGCGCGTTGGTGACGAGCTCACTGGTGAGCAGTTCCGCCGTCTCCGAACGCCCCGGCCTCCCCCAGTCCCGCAACAGCTCCCTCAGCGCCCGGCGCGTCTCGGGCACCGCCCGCAGGTCCGCCCGCCCGAGTCGGCGCCTGAGCTGCCACGCCCGGTCCTGGTCCGTCACGCCCTCGGCCCTGTCCTCCCCCGCCTGTCCCGTCGCCGAGGTGTCCGCGATCGCCGTCGGACCGCTTCCCCGTACCTGCCTCTCCATGACCCCCGCCCGCGTGTCGATGTGGGTTCCCCTCCTGCTCGAACACGTTCACGGGGATCCTTGCCCGGACGGCACCGCGCCAGTCATGTCGAATCATCGACGCCCGGGTGTTCGGCCATGTTCGGGGGCCGTGCCCGGGCGGGCCGCCAGGGCGCTCCCGGAAGGGGGGACACCGCCCGACAGTGCTGTTCGGGCCGCCGGGGAGGAGGCCGCGCACGGCGCGTCCGCCCCGCGCTCGTACGCGTCCGGAGCGAGCGCTGCGACGGTTCGTGCGTCCCGCGTGGCACGGGGCTCCTGGGCCGCCGGTGAGGTCGGCACGGCACCGGCCGGGTGAGCCGGCGCCGGTGGGCCGGGCCCGGCCCACCGCCCGAGCTGCCGCGACGGCCGGCGACCGCCGGGGAAAGCCCTGGTGGGCGGGCCGGCTCCGGTGGGCTCGGGACACCGGAGCAAGGGTCGGACCAGCGGGCGGAGACGGCGATCCGCCCCGCGAGGAGGGCGACGGGCCGGCCGTACGACGGCGCCGACGTCCGTTCGGGGGGCGTGCACCCGCGCAATGGCACTTGACCTTCACCACCCTCACGAGGGTGAGTGAGCCGGCGCGTCCGCGGTGCGATACGGCCGCCGCTCCGGCCGTCCCGCCCGTCTCCGCTCCTACGCGCCCAGGTGGCCCGCCGACCGCCGGGGATCGGCCCGTCAGCCGAGTCGCCCCTGCCGAACTGGCCGTACGCGAAAGGGAGGTGGGGCGGCGGGTACCGCCCTCACCTCCCCGGCCGTCGCCCTCGACGGTCCCGCCGCGCCGAGCGCTTCCTCGTGCGGCCGATGAGGTTGGCCGGAATCCGCCGGTGCGCGAACGGCCTTCGCGGGGAAAAGGAGTGGGCCGCCGGTGATCGAGCTGTCGGCTTCCCGTCGGCCGTGGCCGCACCCGAGAAGGCGAGCCCCCGGAGACGCGTGTGCGTACGGGTGCCCGCCTCCGGACGATCGCTGCGCCTCGCCGCCCGGTGGGCGGTGGGCGGTGGGGCCTCGGCCCGCCTCGACCTACTTCGTGCCGATGTGGAAGATCTTGTGGGTGGTACGGGTCATGTCGACGACGAGCTTCGTGGTACCGCTGCCCCAGGTGAGGGTGACGACGGCCTCCGTGTGGTTCGCCGTGCCGTTGTCGGTGACCTTCCACGCGAGCGGGACGTTCTGGGCCTGGAGGACGCCGTCGGCGTGGTTCTTGTCCTCCCAGGCCGCCAGCTCCTTCTGGAAGGCGGGGGTGAGGTAGTGCTCGCGGAGTTCCTCCGCGAGCTCGCCGCCGCCCTCGTCGGTCATCGCGTCGATGTAGGCGCCGTAGAAGTCGGCGATGCGCGTGATGTTGTCGGACGGCTTGCCGCTCACGCTGCGCGGGCTGCCGGCGGACGCCTGTGCCGTCACGCCGAGACCGAGGGCCAGGGCGAGGCCCGCGGCCAGGGCCGTCCGGCGGCGCGCGGTACGGAAACGGGTCGTGCCGTCACCGGTCCTGCCGTTGTCGCCGGTCGTGCTGTTGTCGCCGGTCGTGCTGTTGTCGCCGGTCATGTGCGTGTTCCCCGTATGTCTCATGTCTGCGGCCGGTCCGGCCCGACTGTGGTTGTGCGGTCGTGCGGGGCCTCCGCCCTCCCGACCCCCGTGGCGGGAGGGCGGCGGCCCCGGCTCTTCCTCGGTGGTCGTGGGTCAGTGGAGCTTGTTGACGGCCGTGACGGTCGTCTTCTTGAAGGCCTTCACCGGGGCGTCGCCGAAGTCGCCGAGCCGGCCCCAGTCGACGACCGTCACCGTCCTGCCGTCGCGGCCGACGGAGAGCAGGCGGATGTCGGTCGCGCCCCAGGAGGTCTCCGTGTGCAGGCCGTAGACGTGGGCGCCCTCCTCCACGTTCAGCTTCCCGTAGTCCCTGAGCGTGGCCTCGACCTCCGGGTCGGCCCGCTCGATCCGCGCGGGACAGGACTTGATGTCCTTCTCGACCCGTGACATCCGGCCCTTGGCCGCGCTGACGCTCGACAGCTCGACACTCACCTGACGGGCGCTCGGGTCGAGGTCGGTCCGGAAGTCCCGGTACCAGGAGTTCCGGCCGCCGCCCAGCGCCATGCTGAGACAAAGGTCCAGCTCCACCTCCGGTGACGCGCCGGCGGTGACCCTGCCGGCCGTCCAGGACGAGCCGGGGTGCGGCGGAAGGTCCGCGGCCGAGAGGAAACCGGGCGGTCGCGGGGTGGCGGCATCCGCCGGTACGGCGAGTACGGTGCCGAGGGCGAGGCCTGCCGCGGTGAGGGCGGTGAGCCCGGTGAGCGTGCCCGCTCGAGTGCGCTTGGACATGGGTGTCCCCCGTGAGTGACTGCGTGGTGGAGGTCGTCACCCTGGGACCGGGTCGGTCGGTCCGGCCCTGGTCGGTGCGACACCAAGAGCATCGGCGGTCCGGGCGGCCGAGTGCAACGCTCAGCGCCCGATCGGCCGAGGTGGAACCATCCCATCCCATCTGACGTGCAGGTATATGAGTGCCTGGGATGACCGCCGGGCCGGACGAACACAGGGAGAACGGTGTCGACCGACGACGGTGTGGCCGAAGTGACGGAGTTCGCGGCGCTGCTGACGGAGCTGAAGGGGCGCACCGGGCGCAGCTACGGCTCCCTCGCCCGTCGGCTGGGCATGAACACCTCGACGCTGCACCGGTACTGCGCGGGGGAAGCGGTTCCGCAGGACTTCGCCCCCGTCGAACGGCTCGCCGAGTTCTGCGGGGCGTCACCGGAGGAACGCCTCGAACTGCACCGGCGGTGGCTGCGGGCGGTCGCGGCCCGCCAGCGGGCCCGGACCACGACGACTCCTGAACCACCGGAGACGCCGGAGACGCCGGAGACACCCGGAGTGCCGGTGGCGCCGGTCATCGCGACCACCTCGGAGACATCGGGGTCCTCAGAGTCCTCGAAGGCATCGAAGACGTCGGAGACCTCGGAGACCGGGAAGCTCTCCGGAACACCGGCGGACACGGAAAGCCCGCTCATCGCGGGCCCGCAAGCCCCGAGACCGGACGGGGAACGGGTTCCGCCTGTCCGTTGGTACCGGCATCGGCGCACCACGGTCGCCGTCGGTGTCGTCTGCGCGCTGCTCGCCACCCTGGGAACACTGTCCGCGCTGCCCGGCGGCGGCCGTCCCTCGGCCTCCGACGAGGTGGCGCCCAGAACAGCTTCCGCCACGGCCACGCCCCGGACGACGGCCGCGTCCCCCTCCCGGTCGCTCGGCGCGGGCTCGACCACCTCCCCGGCACCCGGTACCGCCTCCGCCTCCGCCCTCCCGCCGAAGGCATCCCCCTCCCCCGAGCCCTCCCCGGCCGGCGGCGCGTCCTCGGTACCCGCGTCGGGTGTGCCGCTGGCCTGGACCGTCGACTCGCAGGTCTGGGCGCTCGGTTGCAGTCACGACTACGTCATCGACAAGCCGCCGACGCAGGTTCCGCCGCCCCCGGCGGAACAGGACGCCGGCCCTTGGGCGACCGCGCAGGGCGCGGTGCACGGGCGGGAGACCAATGTGGAGATCTCGGTGCAGGGCCGCAGCTCCACCGCCGTCGTGCTGACGGGGCTGCGCGTGCGGGTCGTCGGTCGCACCGCTGCGGTGCCGGGCACCGCCTACGCCATGGACCAGGGCTGCGGCGGTTCCCTGAGCAGGCGCTACTTCGCGGTCGACCTGGACAAGGACCGTCCGGTGGCGCACTCGGTCGCCGGCAACGACGCGGGGACGCCGATCCCGGCGGTGAGCCTGCCCTACCGCGTGTCCAGCACCGACCCCGAGGTGCTGCTGGTCACGGCGCGGACCGAGACCTGTGCCTGCGACTGGTACCTCGAACTGGACTGGTCGTCCCAGGGCCGTGCCGGAACGGTCCGGATCGACGACCGCGGCCGCCCGTTCCGCACGAGCGGCGTCAAGGGACTGCCTCGCTACTGGTACGGCACGGAGAACGGCCGACGCCAGTGGGTCCCGACCGGCGACTGACCCGCTGACCGGCCCTCGCGGGCCGCCACCGGCCGCCACCGGTTGTCGCGGGCCGTCGGTGGTCGTCGCCGGTCGGCGCCGGTCGTCGACGGACGTCGCAGGTCGTCGGCGGTCTACGGACGGGGCATGTTGCGCAGGTTGGAACGGGCCATCTGAAGCATCCGGCCGACCCCGCCGTCGAGCACGATCTTCGAGGCGGAGAGCGCGAAGCCGGTCACCATCTCGGCGCTGATCTTCGGCGGGATGGACAGCGCGTTGGGGTCGGTGACGATGTCGACGAGGGCCGGACCCTTGTGCCGGAAGGCGTCCTTCAGGGCACCGGCCAGCTGCTTGGGCTTCTCGACGCGCACGCCCCAGGCACCGCAGGCGCGGGCCACGGCGGCGAAGTCGGGGTTCTTGTTGGTCGTGCCGTACGAGGGCAGACCGGCGACCAGCATCTCCAACTCCACCATGCCCAGTGACGAGTTGTTGAAGAGGACGACCTTCACCGGCAGGTCGTACTGCACCAGCGTCAGGAAGTCGCCCATCAGCATGGCGAAACCGCCGTCGCCGGACATCGACACGACCTGACGGCGAGGGTCGGTGAACTGCGCGCCGATCGCCATGGGCAGCGCGTTCGCCATGGAGCCGTGGGAGAAGGAACCGATGACACGGCGACGGCCGTTGGGCGTGAGATAGCGGGCGGCCCAGACATTGCACATACCGGTGTCGACGGTGAACACGGCGTCGTCGTCGGCGAGTTCGTCGAGGACGGCGGCGACATACTCGGGATGGACGGGGACGTGCTTGTCCACCTTCCGCGTGTACGCCTTGACCACCCCCTCCAGCGCGGCGGCGTGCTTCTTCAGCATCCGGTCGAGGAAGCGCCGGTTCTCCTTGGCCCGGACCCGCGGGATGAGACAGCGCAGGGTCTCCCGTACGTCGCCCCACACGGCGAGGTCCAGCTTCGAGCGACGCCCGAGGCGTTCGGGCCGTACGTCGACCTGGACGATCTTCACGTCGTCGGGGAGGAAGGCGCTGTACGGGAAATCGGTTCCGAGCAGAATCAGCAGGTCGCACTCGTGGGTGGCCTCGTACGCGGCGCCGTAGCCGAGGAGACCGCTCATCCCGACGTCGTACGGGTTGTCGTACTGGATGTGTTCCTTGCCGCGCAGCGCGTGGCCCACCGGGGACTTGATCTTCCCGGCGAACTCCATGACCTCGGCGTGCGCACCGGCCGTGCCGCTGCCGCAGAACAGGGTGACCTTGTCGGCGGCGTCGATCATCGCGACGAGCGCGTCGATCTCGGCGTCGCCGGGGCGGACGGTGGGCCGGGCGGTGACCAGAGCGGTTTCGACGGCCTTCTCGGGGGCGGTCAGGTCGGCGATGTCACCGGGCATCGAGACGACGCTGACGCCACCGCGTCCGACGGCGTTCTGGATGGCGGTGTGCAGCAGCCGGGGCATCTGTTTCGGGCTGGAGATCAGCTCGCAGTAGTGGCTGCACTCACGGAACAACTGGTCGGGACGGGTTTCCTGGAAGAAGCCGAGACCGATCTCGCTGGACGGGATGTGCGAGGCGAGGGCGAGGACGGGGGCCATGGAGCGATGGGCGTCGTAGAGGCCGTTGATGAGGTGGAGGTTGCCGGGCCCGCAGGATCCCGCGCAGGCCGCGAGCTTCCCGGTGATCTGCGCCTCCGCACCGGCGGCGAAGGCGGCCGTCTCCTCGTGCCGGACGTGGATCCAGTCGATGCCGGGGTTGCGCCGCACCGCGTCCACGACGGGGTTGAGGCTGTCCCCCACGACACCGTAGAGGCGGCGCACTCCCGCGCGGGCGAGGATGTCCACGAACTGTTCCGCGACGTTCTGCTTGGCCATGGATCGACGCACCCCTTCGGTCTCCTCGGGTCCCTCCCTCCACAGTGGCCGCGGCGACCCGGTTACGCCTCCCAGACGGCCGCCGCCGTCCGGTCGTCGGCGTAGCCCTTCACTCTCACCTGGGTGTCGGCGAGGAAGGCGGCGAGACCGGGCGGGGTGGGGCCCGACCAGCGTCCCGTCAGGTGCGCGGACAGGTCCGGCTCGCCGCGCAGGGGTTCGGCCAGGCCGTCGGTGCACATCAGGAGCGTGTCACCCGGGCGGGCTACGGAGGCCCGGAAACGGAAGGGCTCGCGGGGCGGTTCCGGGTCCGGGTCGTAGGGGTTCGGGGGTGTGGTGATGCCCAGGTCCATGGTGAGCCGGTCGCCCTCGGGCGTCTCGGCCGGCAGCGAGCCGAACCCGACGACCGGTTCGCCCGCCACCTCCCCCACCTGCGGTTCGATGTCCCGCCACACACCGCCGCGCAGCCGGAACAGTCCGCCGGCGCCGACGCCGAAGAAGACGCGGGTGCGGCAGGCCGGGTCGGCGGGCAGCAGCAGACACCGCAGGGTGGCCGCGTACTCCTCCGGACCGAGGCCCTGTTCGGCGGCGCTGGCACGGAGCCGGCCGAGGCTGCGGTCGGTGAGCCGGTGCAGACCCGACTTCAGGTCTCCGCGCCGGGCCGCCCTGATGTCGTCCGCGAGCCGGACGTGACTGCGCCCCACGGCCCGCCCGATCCACTGGCACACCTCGGCGGCCGCCCGGTGCGCTCCCGGGGTCGCCCGGGCACCGGTCGCCATGGCGACGAGGATCAGCGCCTGGTCCCCCGTGCCGAAGCGGGCGGTGAGGAGGGAGTCGCGACGCGGCTCCCCCCGGTACCGCGCGGAGTCCCCCCGGACCGAGGCGGCCCGCAGCGCCCAGGCTCCGTACCGCGCGCCGTCCAGGACGGTGTCGGCGACCAGGTCGTCCAGGTCGTCCGGGTCGGCGGGCGGCAGGGCGGTGGGTTCGGCGTCGTAGGTGGGCGGCCCCGAACCGACGTAGTCGACGGAGTCCTTGACGCCCGACAGGGGCGCCAGGACGGGCGGGTGGGGAAGGCTGGGGACGGTGGCGGGACGGCCTGTGCGGCCCGGACCCGGCTCGCCTTCGGGGGCGGGCGCCGGGTCCACCGCGGGGAGGGGTGCCGCCGAGCCGTCGACGGAGGTGGTGGGGGCCTGTGGGGGCGGCGGCGCGTGGGCCGGGACGGGGGGCATCGCGGGCGGTGCCGTCACGGGGGGTGGGGGCGGCTCGGCGGGTGGGCCGGACCTGGCGCCCTCACCCGGTCGGATCCCGGTGGCCGATCCGGCGGGTGAGGTCGTCGGCGGGGCGGACGGCGGGACGGGCGTCGCGGGGGGCGAGGCGGGCGTCGCCGGGGGCGAGGCGGGCGTCGCCGGGGGCGAGGCGGGCGTCGCGGGGGGCGAGGCGGGCGTCGCCGGAGGCGAGGCGGGCGTCGCCGGAGGCGTTGGGGCCTCGCGGGGTGCCTCCGTCGGCCCTGGGACGTCCGCGGAGGAGGCCGGGTCGTGGGGCGCGCGCTCGGCGAATCCCGGTGGCAGGGGGCCGGCCGGGAAGCTCGTGGGATCGGTGGGCGTGGCCGACGGCGGCTCCCAGGGAGCGCGGTGCCGCCCCGGCGTGCGGGTGTCCCGCTCCGTCTCCACGGCATCCGTGCCGACGCCGGGGCCCAGCTCGTCGGCATCGCCTTCCGCACCGGGCCGCAGGACCTCCCGCCCGGCAGCGCGACGGGGGTCCGGTCCGGTGCCGAGCGCGGAGTCCGGTCCGGTGCCGTGCCGGACGTCGCTCCGAGGATCGCGCTCGCCGTCGTCACGTCCGGCACCGCGACCAGCACCAGCACCAGCACCAGCACCAGCACCAGGCTGTTCGGGACCCGGTCCGGTGGCCCAGGGGGTGTCCCACTCGGTGTCGCGTCGCGGGGGCGGTACGGCGGCGGATCGGCTCCGGGGCGGCGGCACCGCGGCCTCCGGGCGCGGCGGGGGCGAGGACGATGGGCGCGAGGGCGGTGGCGCCCCCGCCGCCGGGTCGGCCGACGCGTTCCACCAGTCGGGTTGCGGCCGCCCGGCGGAACCGGGCCGCTCGGCGCGGGGTGGCGGCACCGTGCCGGCGGCGCCCGTGTCGCCCGCGTGGCGGCCCGCGTCGTCCGGGGCGTCCGGGTGCCGTGGGGCCGCCGTGTCTCCGGGGCCGCCGACACCGTCCGGCGCATCCCTGTCGTCCGCCGTACCGGCGGAGTGCAACGCCCCGGAGGCCGAGGCGAATCGGTCGTCCAGGGAGTCCGCGGTGCGCGCGGGCCCCGTGTCCTCGGTGGCGTCGTCGTACAACTGCCCCCACCAGTCGTCCTCGTGACCGGTGGGCCTACCCCCCTGCTGGCTCATGCTCCCGATTGTCCACCGCACGGGCCCGATGAAAACGGGGCATCCGGAAAATGCGCCACCGCACGTGTGTCGAACAGAGAGTCGAGTGATGTCCTGAACGGCAGTGCGCGGCATGGTGCGGCCAGGGCCGCCGGGCGGTTCCACCCCCCACGGGAGAACCGCCCGGCGGCATGCGGTGACCCGGGCTCACATCCCCTATGCGCCCCTGCGCGTCATGAGCTCGAATCACGTTTCGAAAGACTTCCGGGCCGCGGCGTGGCCGACCGGCCCGAGTCCGTGCGGCCCTCGTGGATCTCCGCTGTGGACGGCCAGTGGATGATCACGTGTTTGCGCCGTGGCCACACCTTGGCAGAGTGACCGGCGGTACGGCGATGATGTGCGGCGGCGGGTTTACGCCGTGGCTGTTTCCCGCCACTCACGGGATGTCAGAAGGAGGAAGACCCTCGATGCTCGGAGCGATAGGCCTGGACGGGACACACGAGTCGGCGTACCGGGCGCTGGTGTCCGTGGGCGCCGCCGACGTGCCCGACCTGGCGCGTCGGCTGGCCCTCGGCGAGCGCGACACCGAACGGGCGTTGCGCCGGCTGGAACGGCACGGTCTCGCCGCTCAGTCCTCGGGCCGTCCCGGTCGCTGGGTCGCCGCGCCTCCCGGGGTCGCCCTGGGCGCGCTGCTCACCCAGCAGCGGCACGAGCTGGAGAAGGCGGAGCTGGCGGCGGCCCTGCTCGCCGAGGAGTACCGGGCGGCCGCCGCCGAACCGGCGGTGCACGACCTGGTCGAGGTGGTGACGGGCGCCGCCGCCGTCGCCCAGCGCTTCCTCCAGATACAGCTCGGGGCGAGCGAGGAGGTGTGCGCGCTGGTCACCGGCACCCCGGTGGCCGTGACCGGCGGTGAGAACGACGCCGAGGAGCGGGCGACCGCCCGAGGGGTGCGCTACCGCGTCGTACTGGAGCGGGCCGTGCTCGACCAGCCGGACGGCATGGCGGAGCTGAGCGCCGCGCTGAACCGGGACGAACAGGTGCGGGTGGTGGACCGGGTGCCGACGAAGCTGGTCGTCGCCGACCGCTCGCTCGCCCTGGTGCCGCTTACCGGCCGCTCGGCGGAGCCCGCCGCGCTGGTGGTGCACGCCAGCGGGCTGCTGGAGCTGCTGTCGGGCCTGTTCGAGTCGGTGTGGCGGGAGGCGCTGCCGCTGCGCCTCGGCGCGGCCGGTGTGGTCGAGCAGACCCGGGACGGCCCCGACGCCACCGACCTGGAGATCCTTTCCCTGCTGCTGGCCGGGATGACCGACGCGAGCGCGGCCAAGCAGCTCGACCTCGGGCTGCGGACCGTGCAGCGCCGGGTGAAGGGGCTCATGGAGCTGACGGGGGTGACGACCCGGCTACAGCTGGGCTGGCACGCGTACGAGCGGGGCTGGGTGGCCCGCGAGCACTGACCTCGCGCGGGCATCGCCACGAGACCCGACGTCGTGCGCCTTGACCTGCGCGTTCTCCGTGGCTCGGGCACCCTGGGCAGATGGGAGTGGGTCAACTCCTGCTGGTCGGACTGGTCATTCTGCTCGGCCTGTGCGGAGTGCTGGTGCCCGGCGTGCCCGGGTCGTGGCTGGTCTGGGCCGCCGTCCTGTGGTGGGCGCTGGAGGATCCGCAGCCGGTCGCCTGGCTCGTGCTGGTCGGTGCCACGGTGACGCTGTTCCTGTCCCAGGTGGTGCGCTGGACGCTGCCGCCCCGTCGGCTCCAGGAGAGCGGCGCGACCCCCCGGATGGCGGTGTACGCGGGGCTCGGCTCGTTCCTCGGCTTCTTCCTGCTGCCCGTGATCGGGGCGATCCCCGGCTTCATGGGCGGCGTCTACCTCTCCGAACGTCTCCGTCTGGGCCGCCACGGCGAGGCCCGGGCGGCCCTGCGGACGGCGATGCGCTCGGGCGGCTCCAGCGTCCTGGTGGAGCTGTTCACCTGCCTGTTGATCATGGGTGCGTGGCTGGGGGCGGTTCTGTGGGGATGACGCGACGCGGCCGGCGGCGGCCGCTCGATCGGACGACGGTCCCGGACGGCTCCTGGAGCGAGCCCTCCAGCGTGAGCAGCCGCACCTTGCGCTCCAGGCCGCCCGCGTATCCCGTCAGCGAGCCGTCGGCGCCGATCACCCGGTGGCAGGGGCGCACGATCAGCAGCGGATTGGCCCCGACCGCCCCTCCCACGGCCCGCACGGCCATCCGTGAGGCGCCGACGCGGGCGGCGATCTCGCCGTAGGTCGTGGTCGCGCCGTAGGGCACGGAGCCGAGGGCGGCCCACACGCGCTCGCGGAACTCGGTGCCGTCGCTGCGCAGCGGCAGCCGGAACTCCTTCAGCTCGGCGGCGAAGTAGGCATCGAGCTGCTCGGCCGCCGAGCGGAAGGGCCCGGGGTCGTGCCGCCAGCCCTCCTGGACGGTCCGCCCGCCCTTCTGTCCGGGCACGGAGAGCGAGGTCAGCGCGGCGTCGGCGTCGGCGGTGAGCAGCAGCGGGCCGAGCGGGCTCGGCACGCTGGTCCAGTACGTGGGGTCGGTCATCGTTCCTCCGCGGCGCGCAGGTGGTGCAGGGCGTAGGTGCGCCAGGGGCGCCAGGTGTCGGGGACGTCCGGGCCGGGCGGCACGACGTCGGGATCGCCGAGGGCACGGGCCCGGATCTCCGCGATGGTACGGGCGTCCAGCCCGGGCAGTGCGCGCAGCGCCCGGGCCGCGTCGTCCCGGTCGACGCCCGGGTCCAGCCGTACGGTGCCGTCGGCGAGGGCGGCCGCGAGGACGCCCAGCGGCCCCTCGGTCCCGGCCCCGGACTCCGCCTGCGCCAGGACGGCCGGCTCGGGGAAGAGATGGGTGAGGGTCCCGCAGGGGGCGTCGAGGGCCTTGCCGTGGGCGCGGACGAGCCGTTCGGCCGCCGCCCGCCCCACGACCGCCCGCACCGCGTACTCCTCCGGATCGGCGGCCCCCGGCGCGCGCAGTCCGGGCCGGGCGGCGACCAGCGGGGCGAGCCGCGGATCGGCGCCGAGCCGCTCGTCGACGGCGTACGGGTCGGAGTCGAGGTCGAACAGCCTGCGCAGCCGCTGGACGGCGGTGGTGAGGTCTCGCGGGTCGGTGAGATGCAGGCGGGCGTCGAGCCAGCCGCCGGGGTGGACGGCCGAGGCCCGGCCGGGATCACCCGCCCGCTCGTCCACGGCGACGATCCCGGTGCCGTACGGCAGCCGCAGCGTCCGCCGGTAGGTGCGGCCCCCGGGCGGCCCGTTCACCTCCTCCACCCCGGCCACGGCCTCCCGTCGCAGCAGGTCGAACACGGCGCCCGCGTGGTACGGGCCCCGGTGGGCGAGCCGCAGCGGGATCCCGGCGGCCGGGGTGGCCGTGCGGCGGGCCGCGCGGACCGCGGCCCGCAGTTCGGTCGGGGTCGTCGCGTACACGGTCCGGACGGTGTCGTTGAACTGGCGCACGCTGGCGAACCCGGACGCGAAGGCGATCTCCGTGACCGGCAGGCCCGTCGTCTGGAGCAGGACCCGCGCGGTGTGCGCGCGCTGCGCCCGGGCGAGGGCGACCGGCCCCGCGCCGAGCTCGGCGGTGAGCTGCCGCTGCACCTGGCGGGCGCTGTAGCCGAGCCGTACGGCGAGCCCGGCGACGCCCTCCCGGTCGACCACGCCGTCGCCGATCAGGCGCATGGCCCGGCCGACGACGTCGGCACGCGCGTTCCAGTCGGCCGATCCGGGCACGGCGTCCGGGCGGCACCGCCGGCAGGCCCGGAAACCCGAGCCCTGCGCGGCGGCGGCCGTCGCGAAGAAGCGCACGTTGCGGCGTTTCGGTGTCACGGCGGGGCAGCTGGGCCGGCAGTAGATGCCGGTGGTCTCGACGGCGAAGAAGAACTCACCGTCGAACCGGGCGTCCCTGCTGCGGACCGCCTCGTACCGCGTGTCCTGGTCCGTCATGCACTCCAGTCTTCGCGCCCGGAGGCAACCGCGCTGGCGGAAATCGGACGTCACGCTGAGCCCGGAATCGGATCAGGCGAGGGTACGGGTCACCTCGGAGGAGCGGGGCGCCACGGCCCGCGCCCCCGCTTCGCCTGCCCCGCGGCCCGGCCCGCGGCCTGCTTGCGCTTCCAGTCCTGGCGGATGTCGGCGCGCATACGGGCATCGGACTTGGCGACGATCCACTGGTTCTCCCGGACGAGCTTGTGGTAGCTCTCCAGGCGGCGCGGCGGCAGTTCCCCGTCCTCGACGGCCGCCCGGACCGCGCAGCCCGGTTCGGCCTCGTGCGCGCAGTCCTGGAAGCGGCAGTTCCGGGCGAATTCCTCGATCTCCGAGAAGACCTGTCCGACCCCGGTACCGGCGTCCCAGAGGCCGACGCCGCGCAGTCCGGGTGTGTCGATGAGGACGCCCCCGCCGGGCAGCGGCAGCAGGTTGCGGGTGGTGGTGGTGTGCCGCCCCTTGCCGTCCATGTCGCGGGTGGCCTGGACGGCCATCACGTCCTCGCCGGCGAGCGCGTTCGCGAGCGTCGACTTGCCCGCGCCGGACGCCCCGAGCAGCACGGAGGTGCCCCGGCCGAGCAGTGCGGCCAGCTCCCCGACGCCGTCGCCCTCGCGCGCGCTGACGGTGAGCACGGGTACGCCGGGCGCGCTCGCACCGACGTCCTCGACGAGGTACGACAGGGCGACCGGGTCGGGCACCAGGTCGGCCTTGGTGAGCACGACGACGGGCTGGGCGCCGGACTCCCAGGCCAGCGCCAGGAACCGCTCGACGCGGCCGAGGTCGAGTTCGACGGCCAGCGACATCGCGACGACGGCGTGGTCGACGTTGGCGGCGAGGATCTGCCCCTCGGACCGCTTGGAGGAGGTGGAACGCACGAAGGCCGTACGGCGCGTCAGAAGGGTGCGTACGTACCGCGGGTCCGCGTCCTCGGGGTCGACGGCGACCCAGTCGCCCGTGCACACGACCTTCAGCGGGTCACGGGGAACGACGAACTCGGTGTCGGCGCGCACGACGCCCGCCGCGGTGACGACGTCGCACAGCCCGCGGTCGACCCGCACGACCCGGCCGGGCAGCAGCCCGCGCTCGGCGTGGGGGACGAACTCGGCTTCCCGCTCCGCGTCCCAGCCGTACGCGGCGAGAGGCGACGGCGAAGCCGAAGAGCCGGAAGTGGAGACGGGGGTGAACGGGGTGGAGGTGGAGGTGGAGGGGGTGGAGGAGCCGGAGGAGGAATGCAAGGGAGACCCTTCGGGGGGCGGCCCCGGCAGCGCTCGCGTGGGCGAGGCGGAGGAAGTGGTCAGCCGGAGACCGCGGGGGTGGAGTGGACGAACGTCTGGTCGCTGCGAACAGCACCCATCTCGGCGACAGTCATCGGTCACACCTCCCGTTTCCCATGTTTCCCGCACGGCTGCTTCTCGCGTGCACGTTCCTCGCGCGAAGGCTTCTCACACGGCCCCGGCGCGGCCGTCGGCCCCGCTCGAAGCTCACTCAGGATAGGGGCCCGGGCGGGCGGTTGCCACTCGATTGCCAACTGCCCCGCCGCCGCGCCCAGGAGCACATCGTGCCGGCGCCCCGGTTCCGCCGCCGTACGTCAAGAGCCGGTGCACGTCTGCCCGTTGAGGGTGAACGCGTACGGCGCGCTGTTCTTGTTCTGCCAGGAGGCGAGGAAACCGAAGGTGAGCGTGCCGTTCGCGGAGACGGACCGGTTGTAGTCGGCGGCGGTCGCGGTGACGCGCGAGCCGTTCTGGGCGACGCTCGCGTCCCACATCTGGTCGACCTTCTGGCCGTCGCGGAAGGACCAGGCCACGCGCCAGGTGTCGAGCGTCACGGCGGTGGTGACGGTGACGGTGGCCTGGAAGCCGTCGGGCCACTGGTTGACGAGGTCGTAGGTGACCTCGCAGGCCGCCGTGTCCTCGCTCCCGCCGGCGCCGGCGGTGGCCGAGGAGGTGCCCTGGGGTTCGGGGTCGGGCTTCCCGGCGGCGGCGCCGCCGGTGGCCGAGGGCGTGCCGCTCGGGGAGGCGGACGGCGCGGACGAGGACGGAGCGGCGGAGGTGGCGGGTGGCGCGGACGGCAGGACGGAGCCGGGGCCGGCCACCGGGGTGCTGTCGGCGGGGTTGCCCTGGGCGACGTTCTCACCGCCGCCACCGCCGGTGTCGCCGGGCATCATCGACACGGCGAGGGCCACAACGGAGACCAGGACGGCGCCGGCGAGCATTCCGCCGCGCAGCACACGCGCCCTGTTCCCGGCGGCGCGTGCCGCCGTGCCCTCGTCGTCGTCCGGGCGTCCGGGGCCGAGGCGCACCTCGGCGGCCCGGCGGCGGCGCTCCAGGTAGGCGAGTCCGCCCCAGCCGATGACGCCCTGGGCGAGGGCGGCGGGCAGCCCGCCCCCGTGCAGCCGCAGACAGGCGGCGGCTTCCGCGCACTCCACGCAGGTGGCGAGGTGGCGGGAGAGGTCGGGGGGCGTGTCGGCGGCGGGCGAGCGGGTGACGGCGTCCAGGAGCCGGACGTAGCTGCGGCACTCCGCGTCCATCGGCGTGTCGAGGTGGTTGCGGTGGCAGCGGTCCCGGAAGAGTCCGCGGACCTGGTTCAGCTCCTCCACCGCCGCGGTCGGGTCGAGGCCCTGTCTGCGGACCACGGCGTGCAGCGGGAGTGCCTCCACCTCCGCCAGCCACAGCAGAGCGGCGTCCGGTTCCTGCATGTCGCGCAGTCCGCGCAGCGCGATCGGACGGCTCAGGGGCGGACCGACGTACCGTGCCGCCTTGTCGGAGTTCAGCCACAGGCGCAGATCGGGGTCGAGTTTGTGGCCCTGTCCGCGGGCCTCCCAGGCGGCGGCCGTGGTGCGTACGGCGGTCAGCAGCAGCGGGATCCGGGGCAGCCGGGAGGCGCGGCGGCCGGCGCCTCGCGCGAGGCCGTCCTCGGCGGCGCGGGCCTCGCGTATGCCGAGCGCGAACGCCTCGCGGGCCAGTTGGTTCGCCGCGGTCGAGCCGGACGTGCACAGGTCGGCGTACGACAGGACGGCGTCCCAGCACTCGGAGAACAGCGCGGCCTCGGCGGCGTCCTTCGGGGTCGGCAGGTCGGGCATGAGTCTCCTGCATCCACAAGCGAGGTCAACTCACCATGACGGCAATGGAGTTGGGGGGAACCTCGCGGCAGGGGCAGAGCTTTTCACGTTTCCAACACAACTGACAAGCGCCGTGTTCAGATGTCATGTCAGGACAGCAGGACAGACAGCCGACCGAGCGGCGGGAAGGCGGCCGCGCCCGGTACCCGTTCTTCAGTACGGACGCGAGCCGCCCTGTGCTCACCATCGGCGCCGCGTTTCCGCGTCACCGCGTTTCCGCGCGGACTATACGGTCGTCGGGTCCTCCGCCGGAAGACTGTCCATGAAGGAACTCACCGAGAACACCGCGCGGCCGGGTCCGGGCAGTCCGTAGCCGGGGGGCGAGGAGAGGCCGAACTCGTCCATGGTGGCGCGGTAGGCCTCCAGCAGCCGGATGTGGTACTCCAGCGGCGCGCCCTGCGGGTTGGCCTTGCCCAGCGGGGTGGTGGGCTCCGGGCACCAGGTGGTGAAGCGGGGCGTGATGCCCTGCGACATGAAGAAGCGCAGGCCCTCCGTGGTGGAGGCGATGGCCTCGTCGACGGTGGTGAAACCGAACGGCTCGGCCATCTCCACACCCGCGACGAAGTTCGGGATCACGTTGCGCGCGCCGAAGATCTCCGCGGAGTCGAGGATGCGCTTGTGCCACTCGTCGCGGCCGACGTACCGCTCCTTGCCCGGGCAGTGCAGCTTGAACAGATACTCGTCCCACACCTCGTAGTTGGGGTGGTAGATCTGCACGCCGTAGTCCTTGAAGCGCTGCACGTCGTCCTTCGGCAGCGCCTGGGCGACGACCTTGCCGATCCAGCGGCCCGGGAAGCGCTCCTCGATGGCCTTGGCGTAGTGACCGTAGAAGTCGGCCTCGTCACGGCCGGCGACCGTCTTGGTGATCGCGCCGCCGGTGAGGGTGTAGGCGGTGGAGGTCTTCGCGGTGTCGTACCGGTCGATGATCTCCAGGGCCTCGAGGACCTCCTCGACGTCCTTGACTCCCGTGTACGGGCGGCCGGCCGCCTTGTGCTGGCGCCAGTTGTGGTTGATGTCGCAGTACTGGCACTCCTCCTTGGCGCCGAAGTACTGGCACACCCGGAAGACGGTCAGATAGATCAGGTAGCCCCACTGGATGGTCGGGGCGACCTCCATGACGGACTTCCCGTTGGAGAGCTTGTGCCGGTAGTACTCCGGCATCGGCGGCACGCCGACGTCGGCGATGCGCTTCCCGTCGAGATAGAGCCCGAGCAGGCCTTCGTCGTCCGCCGCGACACGGTACGGGGAGGACGGATTCACCCGGACCGACACCACCGTGCGCCGCAGGTCGTACGGGCCTCCCGTGAGGATGATCTCCTCCGGCGGGCGCCTCAGCGCGGCCTCGCCCAGCTCGGGCAGGGTGCCGTGGTCGAAGGAGAAGATGAAGTAGGACTTCGGTTTGACCTCGCCCGATTCGTTGTCGCTCAGCGCGGAGGGATCGAAGGCCACACCCCCGCGCAGCAGGTCCTCCTTGAAGACGGCCTCCCGCGGAACATGCGGAAACCGCTCCATCAGATCCTCGACCAGCGCGGTACGGCTGCCCATCCCTCTCTCCTCCCGGTTCACGCGTACGACTCCTCACGGTATGCCCCCGGCGGCGCGGAGGTGGGGGCGGGGCCCTCGTGTTGCGAGCAAGGTAGGTTCCACCTGGGAATTCCGCGTTCTCGATCTCCTCGGAAGGGGCGCGCAGCCGCATGACCGAAACCGTGACCAACTGGGCCGGCAACATCACCTTCGCCGCCGAGCTGCACCGTCCGCGCTCCCTCGACGCGCTCCGCTCGCTCGTGGCGGGGAGCGGGCGGGTGCGGGTGCTGGGCAGTGGACACTCGTTCAACGAGATCGCCGAGCCCGGCGGCGACGGCGTACTGCTGTCGCTGGGCGCGCTGGCGGGTGAGGTCGACGTCGACACGGCGGCCGCGACGGTACGGGTCGGCGGCGGGGTGCGCTACGCCGAGCTGGCACGCCGGGTGCACGAGCACGGACTCGCGCTGCCGAACATGGCCTCCCTGCCGCACATCTCGGTCGCCGGTTCGGTGGCGACCGGTACCCACGGGTCGGGGGTCGGCAACGGCTCGCTCGCCTCGGCCGTGCGGGAGGTGGAGATCGTCACCGCCGACGGCTCGACCGTCGTCATCGGGCGCGGAGACCGGCGGTTCGGCGGAGCCGTCACCTCGCTGGGCGCTCTCGGCGTGGTCACCGCACTCGTCCTCGACCTCCGGCCCGGCTACGAGGTCGAGCAGCACCTGTTCACCGAACTGCCCCTGGACGGGCTGGACTTCGAGACGGTCGCGGCGGCCGCCTACAGCGTGAGCCTGTTCACCGACTGGGGGCGGCCCGGCTTCCGGCAGGTGTGGCTGAAGCGGCGCACGGACGAGCCCCTCGCCGACTTCCCGTGGGCCACGCCGGCCGTGGAGGCACTGCATCCGGTACCGGGGATGCCGGCCGTCAACTGCACCGAGCAGTTCGGGGTGCCGGGGCCATGGCACGAGCGGCTGCCGCACTTCCGGGCGGAGTTCACCCCGAGCAGCGGGAACGAGCTCCAGAGCGAGTACCTGCTGGACCGCCGGCATGCCACCGAGGCACTGCACGCGGTCGACGCCGTCCGGGGGACGGTCGCCCCCGTGCTCCAGGTCTGCGAGGTGCGCACGGTCGCCGCCGACGATCAGTGGATGAGCCCCTCCTACGGGCGCGACACCGTGGCGCTGCACTTCACCTGGGTCGAGGACACGGCCGCGGTGCTCCCCGCGGTGCGGGCGGTGGAGGCCGCGCTGGAGCCCTTCGCGCCGCGGCCGCACTGGGGCAAGGTGTTCGAGGTGCCGGCCGGCGTGGTGCGCGGGCGGTACCCCCGCATCGACGACTTCACGGCCCTGGCGCGGGTGCTCGATCCGGCCGGGAAGTTCACCAACGCCTTCGTACGGGACGTGTTGGCGGGCTGAGCGCGCGGGGCCCGGCGACTTTATAAAGCCCCTTTCCTAACCCCTTGTCGAACCGTACGGGGGCCCCATAGCCTGGCGCGGCGCCGGCGCCGCCGCAGTGCGGGCCCGCCCGGCGCGGCAGGGCACGGAAGGGATGAGGGGGCACGCTCCATGAAGCGCGGCACATCACGGGACATCCGCACCGCGAACCGCTACGAGGTGCTGCGCCAGATCATCGCCGCCTCGCCCACCTCCCGGCAGCAGCTCGCGGCCGCCACCGGTCTCTCGCTCGCCACCGTCGCCACGCTGGTCGGCGAACTGCTGGACCTCCGCATGATCACCGAGGTCGGGTTCGAGGACTCGGCGGGCGGCCGCCCACGGGGCCTCGTGGCCGTCAACGCGTCGGGGGGCGCGTTGATCGGTGTGGACATCGCGGAGACCTACGTCCATGTCGAGCTCTTCGACCTCGCGCTGAACGTGCTGGCCCGCGCGGAGGAGAACATGCGGCCCGGCGAGAGCCGTCCGGAGCAGGTGGTCGCCCATGTGGCCGCGGCGGCCGGTTCGGTGGTCACGCAGGCCGGGGTCGAGGCCGCCCGGGTGCTCGGCGTCGGGGTGAGCGTGCCGGGGCAGGTGGACCGCGCCACCGGCATCTCCGAGTACGCGCCCAACTGGGACTGGCACGACGTGCCGTTGCTCGACCTCCTCTCCGAACACATCGCGTATCCGCTCTACTTGGACAACCCGCTGCGCGCGGGCGCGGTCGCCGAGCTGTGGTTCGGGGCGGCGCGCGGACACGGGGACGCCGTGGTGGTCAACCTGGGTACGGGAGTCGGGGCCGGCCTGGTCCTCGGCGGCGGGCTGCACCGGGGCGTCAGCAACAGCGCCGGCGAATGGGGGCACACCACCCTCGTGCTCGACGGGCGGCTGTGCCGCTGCGGCAACCACGGCTGTGTGGAGACGTACGTCGGCGCGCCGGGCATCATGCAGAACCTGCGTGAACTCAGCCCGCGGAGCCCGCTGTTGCATCCCGACGACCAGACCGCGACCATCGACGCGCTGGCCGCCGGGGTCGCCGCGGGCGACCCGGTCGCCGTCAAGGTCGTCCGCGACACCGCCCGCTACCTCGGCGCGAGCATCGCCAACCTGGTCAACGTGCTCAACCCCGAGGTGGTCGTGCTGAGCAGCTGGGTCGCCGCCCGGCTCGGCGAACCGCTCCTCGACGAGGTGCGGGAGGCCGTCGCCCGGCACGCGCTGAAGCGGCCGCTGGCCGCCAGCCGGATCGTCCTGTCGACAATCCCCACCGACCCCGCCTGTCTGGGCGCGGCGACGTTCGCGCTCGAAGGGGCGCTGCGGTCGGTCGGTCAGCGAAGCGCCAAGCGCGCCGCTTTCGCCCAGGCGAGGAGCCGCACCGCACCCTCCGCGTGATCCATGCGGAACCGCATCACCTTCGCGACGACGGAACCATCCCCGCGACCCGCGACCCGCGACCCGCTGCCCTCTGACGCGACCGTCGGCACCAGCACCAGCACCCGCACCCGCGTCGGTGTCGGTGGTCCCGCGCGAGCACCGAAACGCGGCGCCGCCGTGACCGCCACGGGACCACCTCACCGACCGAGGGGCGCCCGCCCCTGACCCCGGCGGGCCCTCAACTCCCCTCCGCGCGCCCACGTTACCCAGGCGCCGCTGACCCACACCCCTCCGCGCCCCTCGCCCCGGCCCCTCATGTTCGCGATCCCGAACCGATCACAACGCTTCGAACAGGCTTCGTCCGACCCCTTGCCGAAGGCTTAGCCGAAGGTTAACGTCCCGCTCCGCGACAGGAGTTGAGCCACCTGCGCCGCGTCGCGGAGCCGTAGCCGCATTTCGAGACAAGGACGTCGCCATGTCGGCAATGAGCAACAGCAACTGGTCCCGCAGGTCCCTCTTCCGAGCCGCCGCCGGCATGGCGGCCGCCGGCTCGCTCGCCGCCTGCGGCGGCAACAACGGCCGCGGTGGCGGCTCCGGTTCGGGTGTCGCCCTCACGCAGTACTTCCACGCGTACGGCGAACAGGGCACCGAGCAGGCCGTCAAGAAGTACGCGAAGGCCTACGACAAGGCCGCCGTGACCACGCAGTGGATCACCAGCGCCGACTTCGAGAGCAAGCTCTTCGCGACCCTGCTCACCGACAACGCGCCCGACCTGTTCGAGTTCCACCCGCAGATCCAGCTGATCAAGAGCGGTCAGGTGGCGGACCTGACCGACGTCATCGCGCCGGTCAAGGACGACTTCAACCCGGCCGACATCACCTCGCACACGGTGGACGGCAAGATCTACGGCGTCCGCATGATCGACGACCCGCAGTTCTTCTTCTACCGCAGGTCGTTGCTGGAGAAGGCGAAGGTCGACGTGCCGACCACCCTCGACGAACTGGCGGAGGCCGCCGCCAGGCTGACCACCGGCAAGGTCAAGGGCCTGTACATGGGCGACGACCTGCACAGCGTCATCGACACGATGATCTGGTCGGCGGGCGCGGACCACCTCACCGAGAAGAACGAGATCGCCTATCACACCCCCGGCGTCATCGAGGGCATCAAGAAGATGCGCGAGCTCTTCACCAGCGGCCACCTACTCCTCGGCGCGCCGACCGCGTCCTGGGACCCCTCGTCCCTCAACCAGGGCCTGTGCGCCATCCAGTTCTGCGGCATGTGGGCGATGCCGGCGATCCAGACCGCGCTCGGCGACGACTGGGGCGTCTTCCCCTTCCCGAAGACCATCGACTCCGGCAAGCAGTCGGTCTACAACGGCGGTTGGTCGATGTTCGTCAACGCCAAGGGCAAGAACGTCGAGGCTGCCAAGGAGTACGTCAAGTGGCTGTGGATCGACGAGAAGAAGTACCAGGAGGAGTGGGCCACGTCCTTCGGCTTCCACATTCCGCCGCGCACCTCGATCGCCCGGACCGCCACCAAGCTCAAGTCGGGCAACGCCGCTGAGGGCGTCCGGCTCTTCAACGAGTTCGGGCACTTCGACAACATCGCCTGGACCCAGGCCATGCGCACCTCCCTCGAGGACGTCTTCGCCAACAGCGTCCGCAAGGACATGGACCCGGAGGCCGCGCTCGACAAGGCCGACACGGCCGTCGACCGCGAGCTCAAGAAGCTGTTCGGATAGGCCGCGGGACGGATCACGACATGTCGACGACCAGCACGCGCGGTCTCGCGCGCCCCGCCCCGGTGAAGGCCGCACCGGCCGGGCCGCGGCGGGGGCTGCGGGGCAGTCCCACCTTCAACTTCTGGCTCTTCACCGGACCGTTCCTGACCGGTCTGGCGATCTTCGTCTACGCGCCGATCCTCTGGAGCCTGTGGCTCAGCTTCTTCGAGGCCCGCTTCACCGTCACGCCCGACACGTTCGTCGGCTTCGACAACTACACGTACATGCTGACGAACGACGACTTCGTCGGCTCGCTCGGCACCTTCACCGCCTTCGCCGCGTTCATCGTGCCCACCACCTGGGCGCTCTCCCTGAGCCTCGCCCTGCTGGTGAACCGGCTGCGCTTCATGCGGGCCTTCTTCCGGTCGGTCTTCTTCCTGCCGACGGCGTGCAGTTACGTGGCCGCCTCGCTGATCTGGAAGATGTCCATCTTCAGCGGGGTCCGGTTCGGCCTGATGAACACGGTCCTCGGCTGGTTCGGGATCGAGAACATCGCCTGGCTGGTCGACCCCGATCCGCCCTGGTACTGGCTGGTCATCGTCAGCGCACGGCTGTGGCTCCAGGCCGGCTTCTACATGATCCTGTTCATCGCGGCGCTCCAGAACATCCCGGGCGAGCTGTACGAGGCCGCCGCCATCGACGGCGCCGAGCCTGGCTGGCAGACCTTCCGGTACATCACCCTGCCCCAACTGCGCGCCACGTCCACCGCGGTGATCCTCCTGCTGCTCATCGCCGCGTATCAGGCCTTCGACGAGTTCTACAACCTCCTGTCGAAGACCACCTGGGGTCGCCCGCCCCTCGTCGAGCTGTACTACAAGGCCCTGGGCGAGAGCCAGGACTACGGCGCCGGCAGCGCGGGCGCGGTCATCCTGACCGTGCTGATCTGCGCCGTGACCCTGCTCCAGGGCAGGTTCCTGGGTTTCGGAAGGGGTGAGGAGTCCAAGTGACCACCACGACGCCCGAAGCACGGGAACCCGCGCCCGCGCCGGACAGGCCTCGCCGCGGCGGCCGCGGCGGCGGCGTAATGAGCTCCACCGGCCTCTACGTCGCCACCGGTGTGGCGGGCTTCCTCTTCCTGGTCCCGTTCTACCTGCTGCTCCGCAACGCCCTGTCCACCGACGCCGAGATCACCGGAGAGAACTGGAAGTTCTTCCCCACCGACATCCAGTGGGGCAACATCAGCGAGCTGTTCACCGACGGGACGGTGCCGTTCGGCCGGTCCCTGTGGAACTCCGCGGTCGTGGCCACCCTGCACACCGCCGGCGTGCTGCTGGTGTGCTCGCTCGCCGGGTACGGCCTCGCCCGCATCCCCTACCGGCACGCCACCAAGGTCTTCTACGCCGTCCTGGGCACCCTGATGGTCCCGACGGCGGTCACCTTCGTCCCGAGCTTCGTGCTGGTGTCCTCGCTCGGCTGGGTGGACACCTACCGGGGTCTCATCATTCCGGGGCTGTTCAGCGGGTTCACCTGTTTCCTGTTCCGGCAGTACTTCCTGGGGTTCCCCAAGGAACTGGAGGAGGCGGCGCGGGTGGACGGACTGGGCTACTGGGGCGCGTACTGGCGCATCGTGGTGCCCAACTCGCTGAACTTCTTCGCGGCGATGGCGACCATCACCTTCATCAACGGCTGGAACTCCTTCCTGTGGCCGCTGGTGATCGGCCAGGACCCGGGGTCGTGGACCGTCCAGGTCGCGCTCTCCAACTACATGACCAACCAGACCGTCGTCTTCCATCTGATCTTCATGGCCACCGCCTTTTCCATCCTGCCCCTGGTGTTCGTCTTCCTCTTCCTCCAGCGCTGGCTGGTCCAGGGGATCGCGCAGACCGGCATCAAGGGCTGACCCGGGAGCCCGATGACCACCCGACCGATGACCACCCGACCGTCGACCACCCGACCGTCGACCACCTGAAGGTCTTCGATCCGCCGAGCGGCGCCGCTCGCGCAATCGAGGTGCCGTCGAGGCGGCGTCTGATGGACGATGTCCCTCATGCACGACTCCTTCGACACGCCTCACGCCCGCACGGTCGAGCCGGGCGAGTACCCGGTGTGGGGCGAGGCGCTGGCCCTCGTCGACCACGATCTCGTCGCCCATCTCCCGGACCGGGGCCCGCTGCGTCTGGTGGCGATGCCCGCCTGGCCCGAGGAGGGAGCCGACGACGAGCAGGTGACCGAGCACGTGTACGTAGCCCTGCCCGACGGCCGCTGGCACGGCAACGACCTGCCCCCCGAGGGCCGAGCCGTGCCCGCCTTCGCGCTCGCCGACGTCGCCGAGGCCGCGCAGGAGACGGTGCTGGGGTGCCTGTGGCAGGTGTGGCCCGTCTGCCCCGAGCACCGGCTGGGGATGCACGCGGGGGTGGAGGACGGGCAGGCCGTGTGGCGGTGCGCGGGCGGAGGCGACGAGGGCGGGCCGGGACACGTGCAGGCACCGGTCGGAGGACTGGCGGAGCCGTACCGCTCGCGGGCGGAGCGCCGCAAGCTGCGCCGGCGGAAGGGCGAGAACAACCCGAACAACCAGAACAACCGGAACGTTGGGAGCAACGGGGGCAACGGAGGCGATGGGGGCAACGCGGGCAAGCCGCACCCGGAGGGGTAAGCGTTTTCTCCTCCGTACTCACTGTTTCCTCAACAGCCCTTGTGCGTCCCTCCGGGCGGCCCCAATCTGAGCTTTGTTCAGCTCTTCGCCGTTCTTCCCCCACCGGAGACACCCCCACATGAGACGACTCATCGGCACCCTGGCGGCCGGCGTCCTGGCCCTCACCGGCCTGACCGCGACCGCCGCGTCCCCCGCTCAGGCGGCCCCCGCGGCGTCCGGCACCTTCAACGTCCTCACGTACAACGTCGCGGGACTTCCCGAGGGCCTCAGCTCCGGCCACCCGGCCACCAACACCCCGCTGATCTCACCGCGGTTGGCGGCGTACGACATCGTCAACGTCCAGGAGGACTTCAACTACCACGCGGCGCTCTACGCGGGCGACAACCACCCGTACCGCACCGCGACCAGCGGCGGCGCGGGCATCGGCGACGGCCTCAACACCCTCTCGGACCATGCGTTCGAGGACTTCGAGCGGGTGCGCTGGAACGACTGCACCGGGACCAACTGCCTGACACCCAAGGGGTTCACGCTGTCCCGGGTCCGGTTGGCCGACGGTGTCTTCGTGGACCTCTACAACGTGCACACCAACGCGGACGACTCGGACGACGCGCTGGCCGCCCGCCGCGCCAACATCGAGCAGCTGTCGGACTTCATCCAGGCGAACTCGTCCGGCAACGCGGTGCTCGTGATGGGCGACACCAACACGCGCTACACCCGTGCCGGAGACAACATCCGCACTCTCGCCGACGAGAACGGCCTGACGGACGCGTGGGTGCAGCGGGTGAAGGGCGGCACGCGGCCGGCCCAGGGCGCCGACGCCCTGCTGTGCCCGACCACCGCGCCGACGAACGACTGTGAGGTCGTGGACAAGGTCTTCTACCGGGGCAGCAAGCTACTCAGCCTCGACGCGACCCGCTACCACAACGAGTGGGCGTCGTTCCTGGACTCCGCCGGCGGCAACCTGTCGGACCACTTCCCGCACACGGTCGACTTCTCCTACACCCTCAACCCGAGGCTGCGGGCCAGTGACTTCTTCGGCGGCCCGCACGGTACCGCGTTCAACGACGCGGCCGACCTTCCGGCCACCCCGTCCCCGCGCACGCTGATCCTGCGGGGCGGCGCCCGCCTCGACGCGCTGGCGCTGACCCTCGACGGCGGTACGACGCTCACCCACGGCGGCACGGGCGGCACGGCGGCCTCACTGACGCTCGCGACGGGCGAACACCTCACCTCGCTGAAGCTGACCCAGGGACAGAGGGACGGCCGCACCAGGATCTTCTCGGCGGCGTTCACGACGGACAAGGGCCGCGCGCTGTCCTCCGGCACGGCGACGACCGACGCCACCACCTTCACGGCCCCGTCCGGCTGGCAGATCGTAGGGTTCACCGGCCGCGCGGGCGACGAGGTGGACAAGCTGGGCGTGCTGTACGCACCGATCGGCTGACCGGCCGCTCCCGGGGCCGCGGGGCGCGGCACGGCGGCTTCGAGGTCGTCGACGCTCGCTCGGGGAGAGGCGATGTGCCGCTCGTGATCTCGGCGCAGGCCGTTCGGTGCCCGTCGTTCACCGCCTCTGGCTCGGCCCCGGGGTGGAGTCTCCACCTGCCGCCGTCCGCCGCCCCGACGGCCCGCGCCCGCTGGCCACTGCCCGACCTGCGGAACCCTTAGGATCCTGCCTGACACCCCCAGGTCCGAGCGCACACAAGGCGGTCCCCATGCCACGAGTCGGCCTGACCACCGACCGCCTGGTCGAAGCCGCGGCGGAACTGGCCGACGAGGTCGGCTTCGACAAGGTCAGCATCTCGGCGCTGGCGCGACGGTTCGGAGTCAAGGACGCGAGCTTGTACTCGCACGTCAGAAACCTCCGGGAACTGCGGACGAGGCTCGCCCTGCTGGTCGGCGGCGAGATGATCGACCGGATCGCGGTGGCCGTCGTGGGGCTCGCCGGGAAGGAGGCGCTGGTCGCCTTCGCCGGGGCCTACCGGGAGTACGCGCTCCGGCACCCCGGCCGGTACGCCGCCACCCAGATCCGGATCGACGAGGAGCTCGACCGGGAACTGGCCGCCGCGTCCCCCGTTCCGCGCCGGACCGCCGAGATCACCTACGGGATGCTCCGCGCCTACGGCCTCGACGAACCCGATCTCACCGACGCCGTCCGCCTGCTGCGCAGCACCTTTCACGGGTACTGCACGCTGGAGGCCGGCGGCGGCTTCGGCGCGCCCCGGGACGTGCAGCGATCGTGGGACAAGGCGATCGACGCGCTGCACACGGCCCTGACCCACTGGCCGCGCGAGACCGTCGCCGACGACGTCGACGCCTGACGCTGTCAGACACGGCGTGCTGCGCCGTCGCCCGCCTCTTGCAGCTCCTCGTACGTCGGCGTGGGACCACCCGGTTCCCGTCCCGCACGGATGTCGCCCAGCGCTTCGAGCGCGGCGCCCATCGCTCGCCGGTAGAGGAACGAGCCGAGGCTGACACGGCTCACCCCCAGCTCGCCGAGCTGGGCCACCGTGGGGCCGGTCGGCGAGTGGAGGACGTTGAGGGGCACGTCCAGGCGGGCGACGAGCGCGGCGATCTCGCGGGCATCGGTCAGCCCCGGGACGAAGACCCCGTCCGCGCCCGCCTGTCGGTACGCGTCGAGACGGGAAAGCGTCTCGCCTCGACCGCGTGTGGCACGTTCACCGCGTGCGCCCTGCCCGCCGAGCCAGTAGGTGTCCGTGCGGGCGTTGACGAAGAGGCCGGGCGCGGCGGCCTTGACCGCGGCGATCTTCGCGGCATGCCGGTCGACCGGTCCGAGCCCGTCCTCCAGGTTGATGCCGACCGCGCCCACCGCCGCGAGCTGACGGGCGAACTCCCCCACCTCGTCGGGATCTTCGCTGAAGCCGTCCTCCGCGTCGACGGACAGCAGGAACGGTCGCGAGCCCAGCAGCAGCGCGAGCCGCAGGGTCTCGTCCCGGGTGACCGACGCGCCGTCCGGCAGCCCCACCCCTGCCGCCACCGCGAGGCTCGTCGTGCCGATCGCCCGGAAACCCATCCGCGCCATGGCCGTCGCGCTGGCACGGTCCCAGGCGTTCGGCAGGAGCAGAGGGGTATCGGCGTGGTGGAGAACGGCGAAGGGATGCGAGGTCGCCCTGCGTGCGTGCATATCGTCCACGCTAGGGGCGCGTCCTTTCGGCCTCCGCCGAACTGTTCCCGCCGCACTGCTCCCGCCGCACTGCTCCCGGCGAGTCGCCCCGCCGCCTCAGCCCGCGGCCCGCTCCCCCGCGCTGCGCTCCACGCAGAACTCGTTGCCCTCCGGATCGGCGAGGACCACCCACCCCGTGCCGTCGGGCCTGCGGCGGTCGTCGAAGAGGGTGGCGCCGAGCGCGAGCAGACGCTCGACCTCCTCGTCGCGGGTGCGGTCCTGCGGCTGGAGGTCGAAATGTATGCGGTTCTTCCGGGTCTTGGCCTCCGGGACGGTGACGAAGAGCATGCCCGCGCCCTCGATCAGCGCTTCCTCGTCGCCCGGCTTGTCGTCCTCGTGGAGCGGCTGGCCGAGCACCTCGGACCAGAAGGTGCCGAGGGCGTAGGCATCGGAGCTGTCGATCGTGACGTGACGGATGGCAGAAGTCATGCGCGGATTCTTCTGTACTCGCTTCCCTCAGGGCAACGGAGAATCACCCGCACCGGCACGGGGCTCCACCGACCACGACGACCTCGCGGACGGCCCGTCCGAAGCGGTGAAGCGGAAATGGCGTTCCGCACCCGACGGCAGCCGGACGCTCAGGTCGTAGGCGCCGTGCGCGGTGTCGGCCTCCACCCTCCGCACCTCCACGGACACCAGTTCCGGCAGGGGCAGGGGGTCCGGGTCGGCGGTGAGACGCGCCAGCGCGACGAAGAGCGTCGCCGGGCCTTCTCCCTGCACGCCCGACAGGGTGGACGTGCCCGCCAGCCCGTGCACGGGCACCAGCTCCGCCCGCTCGTCCCCGCCCGCCACCGGGGCCCACCCCGTGAGGCGCACCTCCGTGCCCGGCTCGGCGCCGGCCACCAGGTGGGCCCGCACCTCCACCGCGTCCTGCGCCACCACCAGACTGGTGACTCGGGCCCCTGAGCTCAGGACGTGCCGGGAGGCCGCCCAGTTCTCTCCCACGCCGAGCGGGACGATGCCCTCGCGTCGCGGGTCCCCGCCGACCGTGACGACATTGTCCGCCGGGGCTTCGAGCGGCCGTGTGACCGTGGAGTAGGCGAACCTCGTGTAGTGCGGGTCGTAACGGGCGTCCTCACTGCCGTGGTTGTGCAGGCGGACCACTCCGTCCGAACTCGTCGACTGAAGCAGCCAGTTGGGTGCGGCGATGGGGGTGACCGCGTTCTCCCGTTCCACCGGGCCCGCCTCCTCCGTCGCCGTCCACACCTCGTGCTCGGGCGGGATGAGCAGGCCGAGGAAACCCTTGCTCGCCCAGTACGGGGAGGCGGGTCCCGAGTAGCCCTGGAGGACCGACTCGTCGGGGCCGTGCCAGCCGAGGGTCAGCAGACCCCGTTCGTCGACCGCACCGCGTTCCAGGAAGTACTTCAGCGCGCCCGAGGCCAGGCGCCGGGTCTCGCCGGCGGGGAGCGGGGTGTGGCCGGTGAGGGCGCCCAGCCACAGGGGGGCGGTGGTGGCGAAGCGGTAGGTGAGGGAACGGCCCTGGTGCAGGGGTGCGCCGTCGCCGCCGAACAGGCGGGCGTAGTCGTCGAGATGGGACCTGAGGCGGCCGCCGTAGCGGGCGAGCAGGTCGGGGTCGTCGGCCAGCCAGGCGTGCAGGACGGGGTAGAGGTGCATCGCCCAGCCGTTGTAGTAGTCGAAGGCCCGGCCGGCGCCGTCGCTGTACCAGCCGTCGGCGGCGTACCACTGCTCGATGCGTTCCAGCCCGCGGTCGATCGCCTTGCGCGAGGCCTCCGGCCGATGGCCGACGGACTCCAGGAAGCCGCCCACCGTCACCGGGAACAACTCCCAGTTGCAGGGCCAGGCTTCGGCGGTCAGCGCGTCCGAGAGCCAGGCCGCGGCGCGCTGTCGGACCCCGTCGTCGAGACGGTCCCAGAGCAGGGGGCGGGTCAGGCGCAGCGCGAGCGCGATCGACGCGGCCTCGACGAGGGGTTGACCGCGGTCCTCGATACGGGGCCAGACTCCGCCGGCACCGGCCGCGAGACCGCTCGCGTACCGCTCCAGCGCCGTCTCGTCACGACGGAAGGCCGCCAGCAGCAGCGTACGGGCGTACCCCTCCAGGCCGTCGGAGAGGCGGCCCGACCAGCTCTGCCGGGCGCCGGGGAAGTGGTAGAGGGCGCGGTCCTCGGTGGCGTACGGCTCCACCGCGGTGAGCAGCGCGTCGGCGGCGGTCTCCCAGTGGGCGCGGGTGTAGCCGGTGCGGGGGCTGCGGACGAGATCGGGCTGGGGCAAAAGCATCTGCTGCTTCTTTCCTTCGCTGCCGGTGCGGAGCCTGGTGGGGGCCAGGACCTGGGGGCGTCCCGGTTCCGGTCGGGGCGCCCCCAGGCGTTCATCCCACCCGCACGGAGCCCCTCGGCACCAGACGGCGGGCGACGAGTTCGTCGCGGACCAGGCCCGCGTAGACCGTTGCTCCGTACACGGAGGTGTGCGTGTTGTCGCGCTTCTCGTTGTAGAGGTACAGCTCCTTCGAGCCCTCGACGCCCAGGGACTCCACCAGCGCCTTCGTCCTGGCGGTGAGATCGATCAGCGCGACCTCCTCGGCGGCGGCGACCGAGCGGATCACCGCCGGGTGGTCGACCCCGAGTCCGTTGACCAGCAGGGCCGTTCCGTTGTTCAGCGTGCCGTCGGCGTTGAACCAGCGGCGCACGACGGGGGTCACCAGGACCGGCCGGCCGCCCTTCTCCCTCACTCCCGCCACCAGCGTCTCGAGATTCGCCCGGTAGGTCGCCTCGTCGGTCGTCTTGTCGTTGTGGGCGAGCTGGACGAGGACGAGGTCACCGGGGCGGATCAGCGGCCGGACCGTCGCCCACAGCAGCGGGTTCCCGAGATAGGTGACCGTACTCTCCCCGGAATCGGCGTAGTTGGCGACCGAGACGCCCTTGCGCAGGTACTGCGGCAACTGCTGGCCCCACCCGGTGTACGGGTCCGCCGCCTGGTCGCAGACCGTGGAGTCGCCGACGAGGAAGATCTGCCGTGCGTGCCGGGCCCGGGAGACCCTGATGTCGGCCAGGGCAGGCGCCGAGCCGTCCACCACCAGGTCAAGGCCCGCGGTCCCGGCCGCCCCCGTCGGCTCGCCCTCAGGAGTACGGACGTCCACCGTGAAGCTGCGGACGACCTGTTCGCCGGCGGCGACGGCGGTCTCGGGAAGCAGGGCGCGCCGGGTCTCCGCGCTGATGCCGGTGCGCGACTCCGCGTCGCCGCCGAGGACGACCTCGACGTCGTAGGTACCGGGCGGGACGTCGAAGTGACAGGCGGTCGCGGTGCAGTTGTCGATGCCGAGGGGTGCCCGGCCGCCGTGCGCCTGAGCGGCGGGTACCGCCGTCAGGCCGGCGGCCAGGGTCAGCGCCGCCAGCACGGCGATGTTGAAACGTCTCACTTACGGCTCCTCCGTCGCGGCAACAGGGGTTGGCGGCTGGACCGTACCGTCTCCGGCAAGCGCTTTCTAGACCTGAGGCCAATTTCGCGAGATTGCCGACCTCCACCGCGTGAAAGCCCTTTCGCGAAATCGATTCAACTGTCACTCTCTCAGGCACCCGCACCCCCACACCTCCCGAAGGAGGCACCCCCATGTCCGGATCCGAGAACCACCGGCCGATCCGACGCCGCACCTTCGTCCTCGGCACCGCGGCCACGGCAGGCTCGGCCGCGCTGGCCGGACCACTCGCCGCACCGTCCGCCGCGGCCGCCTTCGGCTACACCGACGACGGCTCCGCCTACGTCGTCGCCACCGGCGCCGACCTGGTCTTCAAGGTCAGCAAATCCACCGGCGACCTGACCTCGCTGGTCTACCGGGGAACCGAGTACCAGGGCTACGGCGGCATGAACTCGCACATCGAGTCCGGCCTCGGCAGCTCCACCGTGACGATCGCTCAGTCCGGCTCGACGATCCTGATCTCGGTCACGCACGGCACGCTCAAGCACTACTACGCGGCCCGCAGCGGCGAGCAACGTCTACCTGTGGACCAACAAGGCCGACACGTCCGTTTCGGCCACGCGGTACATCGTGCGCGTCAAGGCGGGCCTGTTCCTCAACGACGAGCCCGACTCCTACACGTACACGACCAGCACCGTCGAGGCCTCCGACGTCTTCGCGAAGTCCGACGGCCAGACCCGCTCCAAGCACTACTCCAAGCTGCGCGTCATCGACTACGACTGCATCGGCTGGACGACCGGCGGCGTCGGCCTCTGGATGGTGCGCAGCAATCACGAGAAGGCGTCGGGCGGCCCCTTCTACCGCTCCCTTCTGCGCCACCAGAGCGCCGACGGCGGCGGCCTGTACGAGATCCTCTACTACGGCCAGAACCAGACCGAGGAGCAGCGCTTCGGTCTCCAGGGCCCCTATGTCATCGCGTTCACCGACGGCGGCGCGCCCTCCTCGTCCCTGTTCCCGGGCACCCTGACCACGTCCTGGGCCGACTCGCTCGGCATCTCCGGTTACGTCGCGGCGAGCGGCCGGGGCCGGGTCGCCGGGGTCGGCATCACGGGACGCGACTCGGCGTACCCGTACACGGTCGCACTGGCCAACGCGGCCGCGCAGTACTGGGGTTCGGCACGGTCGTCCGACGGCTACTTCTCGGTCACGGGGGTCCTCCCGGGGACGTACACCCTCACCGTCCACAAGAGCGAACTGGCCGTGTACAGCACCCAGGTGACCGTCTCCGCGGGCGGGACGACCACCCTCAACTCGATCGCGATCCCGTCCTCGAACGACTCGGGCAACGCGAGCGCGATCTGGCGGATCAACGACTGGACCGGCACGCCGAGCGGCTTCAAGAACGCCGAGCTGATGACGTACGCGCACCCGTCGGACGTGCGGGCCGCCGCCTGGACCGGGAACGTGGTGATCGGCAGCGGCAGCGAGACCTCGGCGTTCCCCTGCTACATCTGGAAGGACGTCAACAGCGGTCTGCTCGTGTACTTCAGGCTCACCGCGGCCCAGGCCGCCGCCGCGCACACCCTGCGCATCGGTGTGACGACGGCCTACGCCAACGGCCGGCCGCAGGTCGTCGTGAACGACACCTGGACCTCGGCGATACCCTCCCCGCCTACCCAGCCGAGCACCCGGTCCCTGACCAACGGGTCCTACCGGGGCAACAACCACACGTTCACGTACAGCGTCCCGGCCTCCGCGTGGCTCACGGACACCAGCCGGTACAACGTGCTGAAGATCAACGTGGTGAGCGGTTCGGGAACGACCTCCTACCTCAGCGCCGGAACGTCGATCGACGCGATCGACCTTCTCGTCTGACGCGGGTCAGGTGCCGCGCGTCCACTGCTGGTTGGTCCCTCCGTTGCACGTGTAGGTGATGAGCGCGGCGGAGTTGGCGGTGGACGCGCCGTTCACGTCCAGACACTCGCCGCTCGCCCGGGACTTGACGTTGACGTAGGAGCCGGATGCCGTCAGCGACCACTGCTGGGCGGTGGCCGTCGTGTCGCAGTTCTCCTGGCTGACCGTGTTCGCGTTCTCCTGTACGCACAGCGAGCTGCTTCTGACCACCAACTGGTAGTAGCCGCTTCCGACGGACTTGAACCAGTACTTCTGGTTGGTGCCGCCGTTGCAGTCGTACTGCTTGATCTGGGCCCCCGCCCACAGGGACTGGCTCGTGACGTCCGCGCACCTGCCGCTGTGCCGGGCGATGAGCGTGTTGTACGTGGCGCTCGTTCCGGCAACCGTGCCGGCCGCCGTGTCGACGGTGACCTCGGGCGACCAGGACATCGACAGCGAGGTGGTCGTGGGGAAGGTCAGCGGCAGCCAGACGTAACGGGAGTCGTTGACGGTCCCGCCGAAGGAGTTGCCCCAGCGATCACCCAGGTAGAGGTACGAGGTCCCCGAGGTCCCCTGGACGGGCAGGACGTACGCGGTCTGCGAGCCGTAGGCCGTCGGGTCGCCGACGTTCGTCATGGCCGACCAAGGTCCGGCGAGCGAGGTCGAGGTGGCGTACTGCTGCTGGTTGGGGCTCCAGCCGGTCGCGCCGGAGGTCAGCATGAAGTAGACGCCGCCCCGCTTGAACAGGGCGGGTGCCTCGCGGTGGCCGCCGTGCCAGGGATCGGCGACGAGGCTCGCGATCGCGGTGTAGTCGGCGGTGAGCCGGTAGATCTGGAGGTCGTAGTTCTCGCGTGCCGCCGAGACCATGTAGCCGGCGCCGTCGCTGTCCACGAAGACCGTGATGTCACGCGACATGTGCTGGTCGAGCGGACGGAAGCTGCCCCGCCAGGCGTAGTTCCCGTCGACGGTGTCCGACACGGCGACCGCCGCGCGGGCCTCGCTGTAGTCGGTTCCGTTCTCCTTGTGCATCCACATCACGAACTTGCCGGTGGACGCGTTGTACATGACCTTCGGACGCTCGATGTTGGCCGCGGCCAACTCGGAGGCGCTCGACCGGGTCAGGACATGGTTGCGGAACTCCCAGTTCTTCAGATCGGTGGAGCGGTAGGCGTCCACGTAGAGGAAGGTGTTGTCGGCGCTGCGGTTCTCGCCGAACCAGTAGTAGTAGGAGCCGACTTTGAGCACCCCGCCGCCATGGGCGTGCACGGGGTTGCCTGAACTGTCGTCGAACCGGGTGCCGTTGACGATCGTCACGGAGGCCGCCTGGGCGGGTCCGGCGGTCGCGAGGGCACCGATCAGCACAAGACAGAGGGCGAGCAGGGTCGTGCACGCACGTCTCATCTCACGCACTCTCCTTCACGGTGTCGGCGCCAGGGACGCCGGAGCGGCCACCTCGCGAGGGAGGGGCGTTCGGAGCTTCGAACGGCATATGGAAGGGCGGACGCCGAAAAGGTAAGGGTGTGCTACGGGCAGGTCAACGGGTCGGACGGGACTTGATGGAAAGCCCTTTCCGGAGGGTGTGGGCGGGGAGGTGGGACCAGGAGGGGTTCGAGCGGCCGCCCGCCCGCTCGCGTCCCGTATAGCGGTCAGTCTGTTCATTCATCGGACGGATCCGACCGTCCGCCGTGCCTTCGACTAGCGTCATGACATGACCCGCGACCTCCCCGCTTCCCCCGCCGAGACCACCCTGAGCACGGCTCTCGCCGCCGGAGCCGTCGTCCTCGACGGCGGTATGTCCAACCAGCTGGAGTCAGCCGGGCACGACCTGAGCGACGAACTGTGGTCGGCGCGGCTGCTCGCCGAGCAGCCCGAGGCGATCACCCAGGCGCACCTCGCGTACTTCGAGGCGGGCGCGAACGTGGCGATCACCTCCAGCTACCAGGCCACGTTCGAAGGGTTCGCCAAGCGGGGCATCGGCCACGACGAGGCGGCCCGGCTGCTGGCCCTGAGCGTGGAACTGGCCCAGGAGGCCGCCCGGCAGGCACGGGGCAAGGGGTCCCGGCACCCGTTGTGGGTGGCCGCCTCGGTGGGGCCGTACGGGGCGATGCTCGCGGACGGCTCCGAGTACCGGGGCAGCTACGGGCTGAGCGTCGCGGAACTGGAAGGCTTCCACCGTCCACGGCTGGAGGTGCTGGCCGCCGCCGCGCCCGACGTCCTGGCGCTGGAAACGGTTCCCGACGCCGATGAGGCCGAGGCACTGCTGCGCGCGATCCGGGGGCTCGGCGTGCCGGCCTGGCTGTCGTACTCGATCGCCGGTGACCGTACGCGTGCCGGGCAGCCGTTGGACGAGGCGTTCGCCCTGGCAGCGGACGCGGACGAGGTGATCGCGGTCGGGGTGAACTGCTGCGCCCCGAAGGACGTCGAAGCCGCCGTCGCGACCGCGGCCCGGGTGACGGGCAAGCCGGTGGTGGTCTACCCCAACAGCGGTGAGGTGTGGGACGCGGAAGCACGCGCCTGGAGCGGCCGGTCCACCTTCACCGCCGAACAGGTCCTGGGATGGCGGGATTCGGGGGCACGCTTGATCGGCGGCTGCTGCCGGGTCGGTCCGGAGGCCGTCGCGTCGATCGCCCGGACACTGACCCACGCGTAGGCCGCCGCTTCCCGGCCCGTCCGACGGTCAGCGGCCCCGCACTCCCCCGGCCCGACGCAGTCGCCGCATCGCGGACCTGAGCTCCGCGCCGCGCGGGGTCCTCCCGAGCAGCGGGTCCGGTGTCGCCGCCGCGTCGAGGGGCCCCGCCGGTGGAACCGTTACGGTCTCCGCGCTCCACAGGGCCAGCTGGCGGTCCCGCGGGCCGTATGCGGTGTACGCCAGGGCGTCGGCCCCGTGCGGCGTGCCGTTCTCCTCGGACCGCCCGCTGTCGACCTCGCCGAAGATCCGCACGGGGTGGGCCGGCCCCCACGCTTCCCAGCCGGGGTCGCCCGTGGCGACGAACCGGGTCCACGCCCCGTGCATCGCGTCGGCCAGTTCCTGCGGCGCGCCGCCCCCGGCGAGTTTCGCGGACTCGGCCGTCTCGCCGGTGTCGAAGACGAAGCCGAGTTCGAGGGCGTGGCAGGCGCCGAGACCGGGCCTGAGCGAGGGCCACGCGAACTCGTACACGTAGGACGATCCCGGGCGGGCCTCGGCCAGCCGCTGGAGGGGGCCGCGCAGCAGGTTGTCGGTGACCATCTGGCCGAAGACCTCGGCCGTCCCGGCCCCGGGGTACAGGGTGCGGTAGCCGCGCGGCACCTCGTGGCCGCAGTGGCAGCGGGCCATGGCGCCCGCGAGGGCGACGGGTCCCAGCCGGTCGACGCGCTCCATCAGTCCGCCGGGGACCAGCCAGAGCCGGTACTCGTCCCGGGTCCAGCCCAGGAGCAGGTCGACGCCGTGGGCCGCGTCGCCGTCCGTGAGTGCCCGAAGCGGGTCCCGGGGGACGAGGTCGCCGTCGACGACGATGCCGAAGGCGGGCCCGCCCAGGACGGGGCTGCTGAGCCTGCCCACCTCCCCCTGGGTCCGCAGCAGCAGGTCCCGGTCGACGGCGGCGAAGGCCTCGGCGGTGGCGGGGATCTTCAGCCGGGTCGCCATGCGGCGGACCATGCGGCGGACCTTGTCCCGTTCCGAGGCCTCCGGCGGTCCGCTCTGGAGGACGGCCCGCCGGAACAGGCCCTGTGCCTGCGGAGCCGCGATCAGGACTCCGGCGCTGATGGCTCCGGCGGACTGTCCCGCCAGGGTGACCCTGTCGGGGTCGCCGCCGAAGGCCCTGATCGAGCGGTGCACCCATTCCAGGGCGGCGAGCTGATCACGCAGACCGGGGTTGGCGGGGGCGTCCGGGAAGAGTCCGTAGCCCTCCACTCCCAGCCGGTAGTTGACCGAGACGAAAACGATCCCGTCGCGGGCGAAATGGCGTCCGTCGTACACCGGCACCGCCGAGGATCCCCTGGTCAGGCCGCCGCCGTGCAGCCAGACGAGGACGGGCAACCGGGCGGCCGGGCCGGGCTCGGGCGTCCAGACGTTGAGGTTGAGGCAGTCGTCGCCCGGCACGACGGGGTCGGACAGGTACTGGGCGAAAGCCTCGGAGTACGGCGGTTTCGGCGGCGTCGCACCGAAGGCTCCGGCGTCCCGTACCCCGTCCCAGGGCTCGGGCGGCACGGGCGGCCGGAATCTGCGGGCCCCGAAGGGAGGTGCCGCGTACGGGATGCCGCGGAACGCGGCGAGACCGTCCTCGTACCGCCCGCGCACGGCGCCGTAGGGGGTCGTGACGACGGGATCGGGGCCGTCGTCCGCCCGGTTCTCGGTCCGTGGGTCCGTCCGGTCTGCCGCCATGTGCCCACCAGCCCTTCGCCGCGCTCGCGCACCGGTATGACCAGAGCACCACAACGGCGCGCTGTATTCCGGTCCACGGGCTCCCGGCAGGGCTGTTCGGCGTACACCAGCGCCAGGACGGCCCCGACGCCGTCGGCGCACCGGTCGGGGAAGGACCGCCCTCGGCGGCTTCTTCTCCGGCGATCCCGACCGATTGACCACGACTGAGCGCCGGACCTACGGTGTGGGCGCTTTCCGAAAGCGCTTCCCTTCCTCCGCACCTCGGGAGAGTCATGCCCAGCGCCCCGCTGCCCAGGGTTGTGTTCGCCATGGATCCGGTGCACCTTCCTCCGCTGTTCCCCCCGGCGCTCGTGGCCCGGCTGCGACAGGCGGCCGAGATCGACCCGGAGCTCGTCGTGAGGGACTTCGCCGACCCCGCCGTGGCGGCCGCGCTGGCCGGCGCCGACATCCTGATCACCGGCTGGGGCTGCCCCCGGCTCGAAGCGGACGCCCTCGACGCGACACCCCGGCTCCGTACGGTCCTGCACGCCGCGGGCTCGGTGCGCTCCCTGGCCGGAGAGGCGCTGTGGGCCCGGGGGGTGACCGTGTCCAGTGCCGTGACCGGCAACGCCGTCCCGGTCGCCGAGTACACCCTCGCGATGATCCTGCTCGCCGGGAAGGACGCCTTCGTCCACCGCGAACGCTTCCGCCGCACCCACACCGGGCCGACCCCCGCCGAGACCGCGACCGTCGGCAACCTCGGCCGCCGGATCGGTGTCATCGGCGCCTCGCGGGTGGGGCGCCGACTCCTGGAACTCCTGCGTCCGCACGACTTCGAGGTCCTCCTGCACGACCCGTACGTGGACGCGGCGGAGGCCGCCGAACTCGGCGCCCGGCCACTCTCCCTGGACGACCTGCTGCGCCACAGCGACATCGTCAGCCTGCACGCGCCGGACATTCCCGAGACCCACCACATGCTCGACCGCGCCCGCCTCGCCCTGATACGGGACGGCGGCGTGCTGATCAACACCTCTCGGGGCGCCCTCGTCGACCACCGTGCCCTCACCGACGAGCTGGTCTCCGGCCGACTGCACGCCGTCCTGGACGTCACCGACCCCGAACCGCTGCCCGCGGACTCCCCTCTTTACCGCTTGCCGAACGTTTTCCTCACCCCCCACATCGCAGGCTCCCTCGGGAACGAGCTGGGACGGCTCGGCCGCATCGTCGTCGAGGAGCTGGAACGGCTGGGCGAGGGGCTGCCCCTCGCCCACGAAGTGCGTCGCGCCGACCTCGCGCGGGTGGCCTGAGTCGACACCCCCGCCGCCTTCCGGGCCGCGCCGCACGTCCGCGGTTTTCGAAAGGTGCCGCGCCCAAGATCCCGCGTTTTCCCGAGTCTTCACGTCCCGCCGAGGCGCCCCTAGGATAGCAAGCGCTTTCTTCGAGTCGGCTGTTTCCGCGTCGGCTCCGAAAGGACGCTGGTCGAACTTTCGCTGGCCTTCGGGCAGGCCGGAGAGGTGGTTCCCGATGGTGCGCACGGCAACTGCGAGTACGAGCGTGACGGCCGGGCCGACCCTGGCGGTCGTGGCACGCGAGGCAGGGGTGTCGGTACCCACCGCCTCCAAGGTGGTCAACGGCAGGGAGGATGTCGCCCCCGAGACCAGGCGGCGGGTGACGGAGGCGCTGGACCGGCTGGGATATGTGCGCAGACCACGTTTCGACGCGAGCAGGCCGCCCCGGTTGATCGACCTCGTCGTGCACTCGCTGGACAGCTCCTGGTCGGGCGCGGTGCTGCACGGCGTGGAGGAGGCGGCGCACGACGCGGGCCTGGACGTGGTCGTCTCGGCCGCCCTCTCCCGCACCCGCGCGGGCCGCCCGCAGCGCGGCTGGCTGGACAAGCTGACGGCCCGCGGATCGGCCGGGGTCCTCTTCAACCTCACCGAGCTGACGACGCCTCAGTACGCGTGGCTGGAGCTGCACCGCACTCCTTTCGTGCTGATCGACCCGGTGGTCGAGCCGCCGCCCGGGGTGGTCTCCGTGGGCGCGGCGAACTGGCAGGGCGGGGTGACGGCGACCGAGCACCTGCTGGCGCTCGGTCACGAGCGCATCGCCGTGATCGCCGGCCCGCGCCGCAGGATGGGCAGCAGCGCCCGGGTCGCCGGCTATCGCTCGGCCCTGGCGTCGGCAGGACTCGCGTACCGCCCGGAGTATCTGCGCAACGGCGGCTTCGACGAGTCCGTCGCCTACTGGCGCATGTGTGAGCTGCTCGATCTGCCCGAACCGCCGACGGCCGTCTTCGTGTGCTCCGACCGCATGGCTCTCGGCGCCTACCGGGCCGCGGCGGAGCGGGGGGTGCGGATCCCGCACGACGTCAGCGTGGTCGGCTTCGACGACCTGCCGGAGTCCCGGTGGACCACCCCCGCTCTGACCACCGTGCGCCAGCCGTTGGCGGAGATGGCGGCGACGGGCCTGCGGTTATTGCTGCGGATGATGGACGGCGACCACCCGGAGGGGACGCGTACGGAACTGTCGACGCGGCTCGTGGAGCGGGCGAGCACGGCTCCGCCGCAGCGGCGGGCGAGGCCGTGAGCGGTGACCTCCCGGCGTCACTGATCGTTTTCCGGGCATGAATCTCAGCACACGCACCACCGTCCTGTTCGTCGTCGCGTCCGCCCTCCTCATCACCGTCATGGGGACGGCCCGGGCCGCGACCCTGGGCTCCGCCCCCCGGGACGCCACCGCCCACGCCACGGTCGACGGTCCCGCCGGCGAGACCGGCGACGAGCCCGAGGACGTCGAACTGAACGAGGCGGGACGCCCCGACCTCGACGAGGACTGACGAGCCGCTCGCCGCTCCGGTCAAACAGGCCGTGGCGCTCGCCTTCGCCGGCATGTCACGAGCGTCACGGCTTGGACCGGACAGGGACAGGGACCGGATCGGGACAGAGGCAGAGACAGAGACCGGGGCGGGGACAGAGACCGGGGCAGGGACACGGACCGGGAACACGGCCCCGACCCCGACCCCGACCCCCGACCCCCGACCGCGAGCGTCGGCCGTGCGCTCACCCGGGTCGCCGGGAGACGCGTCGTATCCGGACAGCGGAGAGCCGGGTGCCACCCTCACGGTGGCTCCCGGCCGGTGATCCCCTCGCCTCAGTCCTCCCCCCGGTCCGGCGCGCCGACCAGCGCCTCCATCATGTCGACGGCGCTCCCGTCGTGGTCGCTGCCCGCGGTGCCGCTGCTGCCCTGCTGGACGTTGGCCGCCCGGTCGACCTCGAGGATCGAGTCCGCGTGCGAATTGTCGATCACGGTGATCAGACTGCCCTCGGCGACGGCCGGCGCCGCGACCGCGCCCAGCAGGGCGACAGCCAGGGCCGTCGCCGTGCCGAGCCGGGGAGCGACCGGACTCACGCGTTCACGCTTTCGGGCGCGGCGCGCAGACGCGCGATGTTCCGCTCGAGCAGCTCCGTCGAGGCCCGTACGCCGATACCGCTCGCCGCGTCGACCTCGGGGAGCCGGCCGTCGGCCCGCTTGAGGTCGCCGAGCGCGGAGTCCATGGCCGCGTGCGCCGCGAAGAGACACGGCGTGCTGTAGATCGCGACGTTCACTCCCAGGTCGGACAGCTCGCTCAGCGAGAGCCGCGGCGACTTGCCGCCGGCGATCTGGTTGAACAGCAACGGCTTGCTGCCCACCACGTCACGGATCCGGCGGATCCACTCCACGGTGCGGACCCCGTCGACCAGGATCACGTCCGCGTCGGTCGCGGCCAGCGTGGCGGCCCGCCGCAGGATGTCGTGCTCGTCGGTGGCGTCCGTGCGGGCCACCACGACCATGTCGCGCCGGGTGGCCAGCACCATCTCCAGTTTCGCCAGGTACTCGTTCAGCGGCAGTACCTGCTTGCCGTCCGCGTGACCGCAGCGGCGCGGCCGCTTCTGGTCCTCCAGGATCACGCCCGAGGCCCCGATGCGCTCCAGGCCCTCCACCACGTGGCAGGCGACCTCCGGGTCGACGTACCCGTCGTCGATGTCCACCAGCAGGTGATGCCGCGGAAAGGCGCCCCGCAACCGCTGGACGAACGCCACCATGTCCGGCCAGGCGATGAAACCGATGTCCGGCAGCCCGTAGTGCGAGGCCGCGAAACCGAATCCCGAGACGAACATCCCGTCGTAGTGCTCCGCCGCGATCGACGCCGAGTACATGTCGTACACGCCGATCAGGGGGGTCGTTCCCGGGTCGGCGATCCGCTCCCGCAGCTTGTTCCCGTAAGTCACCGTCCGGCTCCTCCAATGGAGTCGAGGGGTCAACACACCAGGTGCAAGAGGGCCGTTGCGACACAACGGCCCTTTACGAAGACAAAAGGATCTCTATGTCGACGCACTGCCTTCTCCGTGTGAAGGCTTTGCTCACCCCAATGGCGGAACCGGTTCACCGGAGAAACGTCACTGGTCCCGCAGCCGTGCCGCCCAGGCGATGCCGCCGCTCAGATGGGCCCGGAAGCGGGGGTCGGCGTAGGCCTCGGAAGCGTGCCCGAGGGCCGTGTAGAAGACGCGTCCCCGCCCCTGCTCGCGGCACCAGGCCAGCGGGTGGTCGGCCCCCATCCCGCCGCCGGTGTAGGACGACTCGTCGGCGACGGCGAGAACGCGTACCCGTCCACGCGGGTTGGCGCGGAAGTCGTACCACTCGTCGGTGAAGTCCCAGACGGCCGGCAGTGAGCGGGTGGCGGGGTGGTCGTGGTCCTCGATCACCGCCTTGCCCGGCTGGTACTCGGGGTGGCGGGCGAAGCGGGCGCCGAGGAGCTCGCCGTAGTACGGCCAGTCGTACTCGGTGCAGGCCGCGGCGTGCACGCCGGCGAAGCCGCCGCCCGCCTCGACGTGAGCGACGAGACGTTCCCGCCCTGCCGGGGTCAGCACCTCGCCGCTGGTGGACAGGAAGACCACGGCCGCGTACCCGTCCAGCGAGGCCTCGAAGGCCGCCGGGTCCTCGGTGTGGTCGACGGCGAACCCGCCCCACGCGCGCAGGGCGGCGACGGCGTCCGGGATGGAGTCGTGTCGGTAATCGGTGGTGCGGGTGTACACCAGCAGGCGGGCGGTCATGCGGAGGAGCCTAGACGGACGGGAGTTGGGGTCCGGGAGCGATGTCACAGCATCGGTCCCCGAGACGTGCCACGGCATTCGTTCCGGAGAGAATGCCGCAGGTCGCCGCACAGGTGTTCCCTCCGCGCGGCCGTGTCCGGGACCGCACGCGTAGGCTCGGGCGGGATGAACACCATTCCCGCACGCCTCGACCACATCGTTCTCGCAACGCCCGATCTGGCCGCGACGGTCGCCGAGTTCACGCGACGCACGGGAGTGGCCCCGGCGCCCGGCGGGGTGCATGTCGGGCTCGGCACCCGCAACTACCTGGTCGGTCTCGGCCATCAGGCGTATCTGGAGATCATCGGCCCGGATCCGGACCAGCCCACGCCCTCCTACCCGCGCCCCTTCGGCGTGGACGCCCTCGCCACCGCACGGACGATCACCTGGGCCATCAGTCCGCCCGATCTGGACGCCGCCGTCGCGCAGGCCCGGGCCAGTGGCTACGACACCGGAGACGTACGGGCGATGAGCCGGCGGCGCCCCGACGGCACCCTGCTGCGATGGCGGCTGACGGACGGCGGCTCCCCGCATCCGTCCGGCCTGGTGCCGTTCCTCATCGACTGGGGCGGCACGACCCACCCCTCCGCCTCCGGCCTGCCCGTCAGTCCCCTGCTGGAACTGACCGCCACCGCCCCCGCGCCCGAAGAAGTCCGCCCCCTGCTGACCACCCTCGGCACCGACCTCGTCCTGACCGAGGGCCCGGCGGCGTTCTCGTTCACCGTGGACACCCCCCACGGGCCGGTGACCTTCGGCTGACCTGACGGCGGCGCCGTCCGGGTGAAGGAAACGACACCCGGGGCGTGTCCGTTTCCTTCAAGACCGGCCGGGACGGCTCTGCCTACCGTTGTCGCATGAGTCCACGATTCGATGCCATCGGCCTGGTCGTCTCCGACATGGCCGCCTCCGTCTCCTTCTACCGTCGACTCGGCTTCGCCTTTCCCGAGGGGGCCGAGCGGGAACCGCACACCGAGGCCGAACTGCCCGGGGGCCTGCGGCTGTTGCTGGACACCGAGGACACCGTCCGCTCGTTCAACCCGGGGTGGCGGGCTCCGTCCGGGAGCGGCCGGACCTCCCTCGCACTGCGCTGCGACACACCGGGCGAGGTCGACGCGGTGTACGACGAGTTGCTGGGCGCCGGTCACCAGGGCGACCTGAAGCCGTGGGACGCCTTCTGGGGCCAGCGCTACGCCGTCGTGCTCGACCCCGACGGCAACGGCGTCGACCTGTTCGCACCGCTGCCTCAGTAGCGCGGCACGCTCAGCGCAGCAGGGCGCCGAGGGTGAGGCCCGTGAACTCCCTGACGTCCCGAGAGAGATGGGCCTGATCGGCGTACCCGGCCCGGTTCGCGGTGTCCGCGTAGGGCACGCCCCGCCGGGCCAGCGCGAGAGCTCGCTGAAGGCGCAGGATCCGGGCCAGCGTCTTGGGGCCGTAGCCGAAGGACGTCAGCGAACGGCGATGCAACTGGCGTGCTCCCAGGCCCAGTTCGTCGGCCGTCGCGGCCACCGAACGGCCTGCGGCGAGGGCGGCGACCAGTTCGCGCAGCACTCCGTCGGGCGGCGCCGCCCGCTCCAGCGCCAACTCCTCCAGTGCCGCGGCGGGGTGGGCGGCCGAGGCGACCCGGTCGGTCAGCCGACGTACTTCCGGCGCCGGCCACAGCTCGGTCAACTCGACCCGGCGATCACGCAGTTCGTGGGCCGGTACGCCGAGCAGCTCGGGTGCGGTGCCGGGGAACAGGCGGATGCCCGCCCAGGTCGCGGGCGGCCCGTCGGGGACATGGGCGTGGGTGTCCGGTCCGGCGACCAGCAGTCTGCCCTCGCGCCACAGCAGGTCCATACAGCCGTCGGGGAGCACGGGAAGCGCGTCGGCCGCCGCGGACGGCGTCTTCGTCCAGACCACCGCCCCGGCCAGCCGGGAGGGCCGCTCCTCGTACATGTACGCCAGGCTACGCCGCCGGGATGCGGGGTGCCGGTGCGGACCGTCGCTCCCTAGGACGTCCGCGTCCGGTGTTCCTGGGGGCTGACGCCGTACACCCGCTTGAACGCGCTGGACAGGGCGAAAGCGCTTCCGTAGCCGACGTGACGGGCGATCGCCCCGATCGTGTCCTGGGTGTCGCGCAGCCGGGCGGCGGCGAGAGCGAGACGCCGGCCGGTGAGGTAGGTCATCGGGGGTTCGCCCACGAGGTCGCTGAAGCGGCGGGCCAGCGCGGCCCGGGAGACACCCGCCTTCGCGGCGAGGGACGCCACGGTCCAGGGGTGCGCCGGATCGTCCTGGACCAGGCGCAGCACGCGGCCCACGACCGGATCGGCGAGTGCCTGGTACCAGGCCGGGGCCGCCGCTTCCGGACGGGCGAACCAGGCTCGCAGCGCGGCGATGACCAGGAGGTCGAGCATGCGGTCCAGGACGACCTCCTGGCCCGGTTCGTCGCGGATGATCTCCTCCATGAGCAGCGGGGTGAGCGGGCACTGCCACACGTCGGAGGAGAGGGACAGCAGCGGGGGCAGCGCGTCGAGCAGCCGGCCGCTGATCTCGCCCTGCATCGGGTACGTGCCGATGAGGACGACGGTGGAGCCGTCCGGCCGGTCGCCCCAGGTCCGCACGCCCAGGTCCATGGAGCCGTTCAGGGGACGTCCGTCGGGGTACGCGCACTGCCCTGCGGGGAGGATCAGCGCCTGCGGGGGTGTGCCGGGAACGTCGGCGCAGGTGTACGGGCCGGGGCCGCGGGCGATGGCGAGGTCGCCGGCCCGCAGGCGGACGTCCGCCCCCTCGTCCGGCACGACCCAGCCCTCGCCGCGCACCATGAGCATCACCGTCAGCGGGGCGCGGTCCTCGACCCGTACGGCCCACGGCGGGTCGAAGCACGCGCGGATCATGAGGGCGCCCCGCGCGCGTGGACCCTCCAGCAGGCCCGCGAGAGGGTCCCCCCGCGTGAGCATGGTCGAGGGTGGGGGAGCGTCCATGCGGCCAGCGTAGACGCGCGCTTATGGGAATGAGCCGTTCGGCGATGGGACCGTGCGGGAGACGGCAGTTGACTGAACGCATGACACAGAACACGGCACAGCGGATGACGGTGGTGGTGACCGGCGCGACCGGTCGTACGGGCAGCCGGGTGGCCCGGGCGGCCGAGGCGGCCGGGCTGACCGTGCGGGCGGCCTCGCGGGCCCGGGGGTTCGACTGGCACGACGGCTCGACGTGGGCCCCTGTGCTGCGCGGCGCGGACGCGGCCTACCTGGTCCACCCCTCGGACGTGGGGGCTCCGGACGCGGCCGACGCGGTGGGACGGCTGGCCCGGGAGGCGGTCGCTCTCGGGGTGCGGCGGCTGGTGCTGCTGTCGTCACGGGGTGAGGAGCGGGCTCTGCCGACCGAGGAGGCGCTGCGGACGTCGGGCGCGGACTGGACGGTCGTACGGGCCGCGTGGTTCGCGCAGAACTTCAGTGAGGGGCCGCTGGTGGAGGGGCTGCGGCAGACCGGGGAACTGGTGTTCGCGGGCGGGGAGGTGCGGGAGCCGTTCGTCGACCTGCGGGATGTCGCCGATGTCGTGGTGAAGACGCTCACCGAGGGTGATCGGTACGTGGGGGAGGCGGTGGAGGTGTCCGGGCCACGGCTGCTGACGTTCCGGGAAGCGATCGCGGAGATCGGGCAGGCCGCCGGTCGCGCGCTGACGTACACGCCGGTCCCCGCGCGTCGGTACGGCGAGCGGTTGGCCGGGTTCGGCGTGCCGCCCGAGGAGGTCGCCTTCCTGGTGGAGCTGTTCGAGTCGCTGCTGGACGGGCGCAACGCCCACCTCTCCGACGGCGTCAGGCAGGCCCTCGGCCGCGAGCCGCGCGACTTCGCGGAGTTTGCCGGGGAGTCGGCGGCGGCGGGCGTCTGGAAGGCCTAGGCCGTGCCCGGGCTCCCGGCGTTCCCGGGGCGGGGGCGCTGCGGGGATTCGTTCCTCCTCGGTTCGTTCCCCCCGCGGTTCGCCCCTCCTCGGGTTCCCCGGGGCTCACTTCTCCGGGGGTTGCTCTTCCCCGTGCCCGCCGCTTCCGTTTCCGCCGTGCCCCTTCGGATAGCTCTTCGCATGCGTCCGGAAACGTCCCGTCACGTCCTCCGGCGGGAGGAAGCGGGACCACCGCTCGGGGAACTCGGACGGCATGTCGGGGTCGTCGGGGTCGTCCTCCTCGTGGGAGCGGATCGCCGCCATGCGGGCGACGTACTCCGCCGCCTCCTCCTCCCGGATCCGTTCGTTGGCGGCGCGGGCCGCGGCCGTAGCGGCGGCCGGCCAGACCCGGTCGATCGCGGCGTTGACGGCGGCGCCGACCAGCACGGCGAACGCGGAGACGCCGATCCACAGCAGTACGGCGACGGCGGCGGCGAGGGAGCCGTAGATGGTGGCGCCCTCGATCGTGTTCGTCAGGTAGATGCGCAGCAGGAAACTGCCGAGCACCCACATGGCGAGGGCGACGAGCGCGCCGGGGACGTCCTCGATCCACGGGGAGCGCACGGGGACGGAGACGTGGTAGAGCGTGGTCAGGAACGCGACGGACAGCACGATCACGACCGGCCAGTACAGGACCTGCACCACGGTGGTCGACCAGGGGAGGATCCGCACCACCGCGTCCGGCCCGGCGACCATCAGCGGCAGCGCGACCGAGCCGATCAGCAGGGCCCCGACGAACAGCAGGAAGGCCACCAGCCGTGTCTTGACGATCCCGCGCACGCCGTCGAGGCCGTACATCACGGTGATGGTGTCGATGAAGACGTTCACCGCGCGTGAGCCCGACCAGAGCGCGAACAGGAAGCCGATGGAGATGACGTCGGGGCGGCCGCCCTTCATCACGTCGTCGAGGATCGGCTGGGCGATCTGCCGGACGCCCTTGTCCGAGAGGACCGTGCGCGAGGCGTCGAGGAGGTTGGCCTCCAGGCTGGTGATGGTGTCGGTGCCGGTCCAGTCGTCGACGTAGCCGAGCAGGCCGATGAGGCTGAGCAGCAGTGGCGGCACGGACAGCAGGGTGAAGAAGGCGGCTTCGGCGGCGAGACCGAGGATGCGGTACTCGATGCAGGTGTTGACGGTGTCCTTCAACAGCAGCCAGGCCGTCCGTCGCTTGGAGACGTTCCGGTAAAGGGCACGCGCCCGGTGGAGACGCCCGGCGGGGCTCCCGGGTTGCTCGGGTGACTGACTTTCTGGCTGCACGCCCTAAAGGTATCCGCCGTTAGGGGCTGCACTCACCTCCGGCAAGGCCGCTTGCGCGGGGCGCGGAGCGACGCATGGGCCCTCTGGTGGCCATGACCGTCGTACCCGGGGGTAGGTTCGGGCTATGGCAGGCACCACGCACACCGTGACCAACCAGCCCCCGCCCCTGACCGGGTACGACGTGTACGGCGCCGATCGAGCGCTGGTGGCGGCCGTGGAACGGCATCTTGATCCGGAACTGCTCGACGAGGCGCACGGCGAGTTGTCGGCGCTCGGCCGGGCGGCCGGCTCGGCGCAGCTGCACGAGTGGGCGGTGCAGGCCAACGAGTGTCCGCCGAAACTGTGTACCCACGACCGCTACGGCCACCGCATCGACGAGGTCGACTTCCATCCGGCGTGGCACCGGCTGCTCGGCAAGGGGGTCGGGGCCCATCTGACGGATGCCTGGGTGCGGCCCGGCGGGCACGTACGCCGGGCGGCGGGCTTTCTGGTGTGGACGCAGGTGGAGGCGGGCAACGGCTGTCCGCTGTCGATGACCCACGCGGCGGTGCCCGCGCTGCGCGCCGACCCGGAGCTGGCCGCCGAGTGGGAGCCCCGGCTGACGTCCACGATCTACGACCGTGAGCTGCGGCCGGCCCACCTGAAGTCCGGGGTGCTCTTCGGCATGGCGATGACGGAGAAACAGGGCGGCAGCGATGTCCGGGCCAACGCGACGGTCGCCACTGCTCTGGCCGAGGACGGCACGTACGAGCTGACCGGTCACAAGTGGTTCTGTTCGGCGCCCATGTCGGACGGTTTCCTGGTGCTCGCGCAGGCGGCCCCGGTCCGGGGCGAGGGCGGTCCCACCTGTTTCCTCGTGCCGCGCGTGCTGGAGGACGGTTCCCGCAACGTCTTCCGCCTCCAGCGGCTCAAGGACAAGCTGGGCAACAGGTCCAACGCGTCGGCCGAGGTCGAGTTCGACGGGACGTGGGCCCGCCGGGTCGGCGAGGAGGGGCGCGGGGTGCGCACCATCATCGACATGGTGGCGGCGACCCGGCTCGACTGTGTGCTGGGCTCGGCGGGGCTGATGCGGCAGGCGGTGGCGCAGGCGATCCACCACTGCACCCACCGTGAGGCGTTCGGCGGGAAGCTCGTCGACAAGCCGCTGATGCGCAACGTCCTGGCCGATCTCGCGCTGGAGTCGGAGGCGGCGACCGTGCTCGCGCTGCGGCTCGCGGCGGCCTACGACGACGGTGGCGAGCAGGAGCGGGCCCTGCTCAGGATCGCGGTTCCGGCGGCCAAGTACTGGGTGACCAAGCGCTGTGCGCCGGTGGCGGTGGAGGCCTCGGAGTGCCTGGGCGGCAACGGTTACGTCGAGGAGTCGGGGATGCCCCGGCTGGTGCGCGAGTCGCCGCTGAACTCGGTCTGGGAAGGGGCGGGCAACGTCCAGGCCCTGGACGTGCTGCGGGCCCTCCGGCGGGAGCCGCAGGCACTGAACGCCTACCTCCAGGAGGTCGGGAAGGCGCGCGGGGCCGATCACCGGCTGGACAGGGCGATCAAGGGCCTGCTGACGGAGCTGGCGGATCTGGACGGCGTCGAAGGGCGGGCGCGCCGGCTGGCCGAGCGGTTCGCTCTGGTGCTTCAGGGGGCACTGCTCGTGCGATTCGCGCCGCCGGAGGTCGCCGACGCCTTCTGCGCCTCGCGGCTGGGCGGGGACGGGGGCGCGGCCTTCGGGACACTGCCCCACAGCCTGGACCTGGCGTCGATCGTCGAGCGGGCCCAACCCCGCGGCTGACCCGAGCCGGCCTGCGACGACAGGGAGCGGGGGTGGTGCTGCGCCGACACGGCACCACCCCCGCCGCTGTGGCCCTGCGAGGCCAGAATCGCCGCTCGGGACGGCGTGGCTCAAGTTTCGGACAGCCTGTGGATGTTCACCAGGGTTGCAGGGGGTTGCAACGTGTCGGTGGTTGTGACCGGACTGTGCCCGTCCGTCACCTGAGGACGGCAAGATGGGGGCCTTCAGCAAGACCGGAAACAGTCGGCGCAGAAACTTGACATCCGGTTGTCCGACTGCGTTCTCCCGGGAGGCCCTGTGGCGATGCCACCGATGAACGTGCCGCAGCTCGCGGCCGTCGACGCCGCGCGGGCGGCGCGGGTGCTCAACGAGGTGCGTGACGCCCGGCTCGCCGGTCAGCAGGCACGCGTCGCCCCGCGCCCCGTGATCGAGCAGTCCTGGGACCGGATGCTGCGCAGCGGGGTGGATCCGGAACACGATTTCCGGGCGGGGCTGCTCAGCGCCGACGAGGTACGGCGCAGGCGGGAGGAGTCGCCGTTGCGGGAGGTGCTCCCGGTGCTGCGCGAGGGGCTGCTGTCGGTCGCGGACGTCGCCCACCACATCATGGTCGTCGCCGACCCGGAGGGCCGGGTGCTGTGGCGCGAGGGCTGCGGACCCGTGCTGCGCAAGGCAGACGGGCTCGGCTTCGAGCTGGGCGCCGACTGGGGCGAGGCCGTGGTCGGCACCAACGGCGTGGGCACGCCGGCGGTGGTCCGCCGGCCCGTCCAGGTGTTCGCCGCCGAGCATTTCGTGCGCTCGCACGCGGCCTGGACCTGCGCGGGCGCCCCGATCACCGATCCGCGCGACGGCCGGCTGATCGGTGTGGTCGATGTCAGCGGGCCGCTGGAGACGATGCATCCGGCCACCCTCGCCTGGGTCGACTCGGTGGCGAAGCTCGCCGAGTCCAGGTTGCGGGAGCGGCACCTGGGTTCGCTGGAGCGGTTGCGGGCGGTGGCGGCGCCGGTGCTGGCCCGGCTCGGCGGCCGGGCGGCGGTGGTGGACGGGAACGGGTGGACGGCCGCGGTGACCGGGATGCCGTACGCGAGCCGCATCGCGCTGCCCAAGTCGCCGTCCCCGGGCCGCCGCTGGCTCCCGGCGCTCGGCCTGTGTTCGATCGAGCCGCTGGCCGGGGGCTGGCTGGTGCGGTCGGTGGACGAGAGCGCCGAGCCGCTGCCGCCCGGCGCGACCCGGATCGTGCTGGATCTGACCCGGCCCCGGCGCTGGTCGGTGAAGGTGTCGGGCGGCGCGGGCTCGTGGTCCCACGAACTCAGTCCCCGGCATGCCGAGTTGCTCTACCTGCTGGCGGCCGAACGCGGTGGCCGCAGCGCGGCGGGCCTGGCCGAGGACATGTTCGGCGACGCGGGCCGTACGGTGACGGTGCGGGCCGAGATGTCCCGGGTGCGGCGGTACCTCGGCGGTCTCCTGAGCCATCGGCCGTATCGTTTCTGCGAGGACGCCGAGGTCGAGGTGCTCCTGCCGGCGGACCCGAGGTCGCTGCTGCCGCACTCGACCGCGCCCGCCGTGGTGAGGAACCGGGGGACAGGACCGTAGCGAAAGAGGTGCACCGGGGTCCTTCCGGCGGTATGTTCCGCATATTTGCGGGGTCTTCGTCCCCGACGGGGCCCGACTGCCGTAGCATCCCCCTACGGGTCACCCCACCTGCTCCTCGGTCAACGTACGGATCATCAGGCGCAGTTGGCCCGCCTCGGGAGGGCAAATGAAGCAACGCGGCCGACACCGCCGGCGCAGACGAGGCAGGGCGCTGCGGGCGTTCCTGTCCGGGACCGCCCTCGCCCTCACCGCCGCCGCCACCATGATCAGCGTCTCCCAGGCAACGGTCACGGACGACGGACCCGGGGACCTGAAGCCGCTCACGGCCTCGGCCGAGACCGGAAAGCTGCGCCTCACGGAGAACCGGGTGCCGCAGGCGTCCCTGGACCGGCTCGCCGCGGGAATGGGCCGGCCGGTCGGCGTCGGCGCGGTCCTCGGCGCGGCCGACCGCACACTGCGGGACGCGGTCGACTGCTCGCCCGCCGAGCGCGGAGCCCTGCCCGTCTCCCCCGTGGCCTCGCGCGCCTACTGCTGGAACACGGACGACACCGAGGGCTGGCAGCCCGGCGCGGTCACCACCTCGGGGGACGCGGACGACGACGGCGTCTGGGGCTCCAACCGGGTGATCCTCTCCGGCTGGTCGCGCAGCGGCGGCCCGGCCGCCGACCGGGGGCTGGCCCGGGTCGGCTTCGTGAACGCGGGCAACCTGAACCACCTCACCTACACCTGGGCCCTGCTCGCCCTGCCGGTGGACGAGGGGCGGGACTACCGCGGACTGGTCTCGCACGTCTCCGGGATGGTCTGGTACCAGGACAAACTGCTGGTCACCGCCGACGACGGGGACCGGTCCGCGCTCTATGTGTACGACATGAACCGGGTCCAGCGGGCCACCGTCGTCGGTGACGCGGTCGGGCGGGTCCCGGGCGGCTGGTCCGCGCACGGCTACCGCTTCGTCCTGCCGGCCATCGGTTCCTACGCGCTGAGCGGGGACTCCGACGCCCCGCATCCCGCGACCGTCTCCCTCGACCGCAGCACCGTGCCGGACAGCCTGGTCGCCGGGGAGTGGACCCTCGACGACGCCGACCGTGACGCCCGTCTGTGGCGCTACCCCTTCAGCACCGTCCCCGGTCACGAGGGGCTGCTCGCCACGAACGCCACCGGCCGGGTACGGGCCTCGGAGGCGTTCGAGACGAAGGTGACGGGCGTACGGGGCGTGCTGTCGTACGGGGCGCGGTGGTACGTGACCCGGGCCGCCGGTCCGGACGACCGGCGAGGCACGCTGTGGCGGCAGGACGCCGGCCGGCGCGACGACACGGCGGACGGGTCCGAGGCCGACGGGTCCGGGGCGGCCGCGTGCGGCGCCGAGGAGACGCACAGCTGCTGGAGCCCGCAGACCGAGTCCCTCTCCTACTGGGAGGCGACCGGCGAGGTCTGGACCCAGTCGGGACGAACGCTCTTCGCGCTGCCGCTGGCCTCGATCGACAGGACGACCGGGTAGATGATTCCCTGGCGGGCATGACCCACATCCCCGTGACCACCTGGTCCCTGGAGCAGACCGACCCGGCCGACGTCCTGCCGGCCGCCGCGCCCGAGGGCGACGTGCGGATCGTCCGCTCCGAGGTCCCCTCCCCCGAGTTCAGCCGTTTCCTGTACGCGTCCGTCGGCGGGGACATCCGCTGGATCGACCGGCTGCGCTGGACGTACGCGCAGTGGCAGGAGCATCTGGCGCGCCCGGGGGTGGAGACCTGGGTCGCCCACGACCGGGGTACACCGGCGGGCTACGTGGAGCTGGAGCCGCAGGACGACGGTGTCGTGGAGATCGTCTACTTCGGTCTGATCCCGGCCTTCCGCGGGCGTCGCATCGGCGGGCACCTGCTGGCGTACGGCGCCGCCCGGGCGTGGGACCTCGCGGACCGCTGGCCCGGGCTGCCGCAGACCAAGCGGGTGTGGCTGCACACGTGCAGCCTGGACGGCGAGCACGCGATGGACAACTATCAGCGCCGCGGTTTCAAGCTCTTCGACACCAAGGTCGAGGAGCAGCCCGAGGTGTCCGCGCCGGGCCCCTGGCCGGGCGCCTTCCCGGTCTGACCCTCCGCCCATACCGGCTGTGACCTGCGCCGACAAGAGGCTTCGCAGGTCATGTGATCGACGCCACCCTTGTCTCACACTTCGGGACAAGGGTGTCCGCATCGCGGACGAAGCTGGACTGTGTCCAGAACGCCGTGACACGCTTTCGCCATGTCCGGAACTGGAATTGCCTTGGTGAGTCGGCGGCACGTCGACCTCGGCCGCATGTCCAGCGCCATCTGTCCGGCGAGCTGACGAGCCGCAGCACCGCCGACATCGCCGTTCGAGCCTCTCGCCTGCGCAACGCCGCGCACGCGGGCTCCATGCGCCCGCGCGCGCAGGTCGGAGCCGCCCGACCGTCCCCCGACCACCGCCCCTCCCGGACGGCGCACCGCGCCGACATCTTCCGCCGCTGTCCCGAAGGACGTATCAACCATGGCCGCCACCCCGCAGAACCCTGCCGCCGCGACTTCCCGCCGCAAGGTGAGCCGTCACCGCGGTGAGGGCCAGTGGGCAGCGGGACACTTCACCCCGCTCAACGGCAACGAGCAGTTCAAGAAGGACGACGACGGTCTCAACGTGCGGACACGCATTGAGACGATCTACTCCAAGCGGGGTTTCGACTCGATCGACCCCAACGATCTGCGCGGCCGGATGCGTTGGTGGGGGCTGTACACCCAGCGCAAGCCGGGGATCGACGGCGGCAAGACGGCGATCCTCGAGCCGGAGGAGCTGGACGACAAGTACTTCATGCTGCGGGTCCGTATCGACGGCGGCCGGCTCACCACCGAGCAGCTGAGGGTGATCGGCGAGATCTCGCAGGAGTTCGCCCGCGGCACCGCCGACCTCACCGACCGGCAGAACGTCCAGTACCACTGGATCCGCATCGAGGACGTGCCCGAGATCTGGAACCGCCTCGAGGCGGTCGGCCTGTCCACCACCGAGGCCTGCGGCGACACACCCCGGACGATCCTCGGTTCGCCGGTGGCCGGCATCGCCGAGGACGAGATCATCGACGGCAGCCCGGCCGTGGAGGAGATCAGCCGCCGGTTCATCGGCAGCAAGGAGTTCTCCAACCTGCCGCGCAAGTTCAAGACGGCGATCTCCGGCTCCCCGCTCCTGGACGTCGCCCACGAGATCAACGACGTCGCGTTCGTCGGCGTCGAACACCCCGAGCACGGGCCCGGCTTCGACCTGTGGGTCGGCGGCGGTCTGTCCACCAACCCGAAGATCGGCGTCCGGCTCGGCGCCTGGGTCCCGCTGGACGAGGTCCCGGACGTCTGGGCCGGTGTGATCGGCATCTTCCGCGACTACGGCTACCGGCGCCTGCGCACCCGCGCCCGCCTGAAGTTCCTGGTCGCCGACTGGGGTCCGGAGAAGTTCCGCCAGATCCTGGAGGACGAGTACCTCCGGCGCGCCCTCGTGGACGGCCCGGCGCCCGCCGCCCCCGTCGAGCGCTGGCGCGACCACGTCGGTGTGCACCGCCAGCAGGACGGGCGCTACTACGTCGGTTTCGCCCCGCGCGTCGGCCGCGTCGACGGCGCCACCCTGACGAAGATCGCCGAGCTCGCCGAGGCGCACGGCTCGGGCCGGGTGCGTACCACCGTCGAGCAGAAGATGATCGTCCTCGACGTCGAGGAGGGGCGGGTCGCCTCGCTGGTCGAGGCGCTGGAGGCGCTGGACCTGACCGCCAAGCCCTCCCCCTTCCGGCGCGGCACGATGGCCTGCACCGGCATCGAGTACTGCAAGCTCGCCATCGTCGAGACCAAGCAGCGCGGCTCCACGCTCATCGACGAACTGGAGCGCCGCATCCCGGAGTTCGACGAGCCGATCACCATCAACATCAACGGCTGCCCGAACGCCTGCGCCCGCATCCAGGTCGCGGACATCGGTCTCAAGGGCCAGCTGGTCCTCAACGACCGGGGCGAGCAGGTCGAGGGCTTCCAGGTGCACCTGGGCGGCGCGCTCGGACTGGAAGCCGCTTTCGGCCGCAAGGTCCGTGGTCTGAAGGTCACTTCGGAGGAACTGCCGGACTACGTGGAACGCGTGCTGAAGCGGTTCCAGGCCGAGCGCGAGGACGGCGAGCGGTTCGCCGTGTGGGCCACGCGTGCCAGCGAGGAGGCCCTCTCATGAGCGAGCGCGCCGCCCCCTTCTACTGCCCCTACTGCGGCGACGAGGACCTGCGTCCGAACGAGCAGGGCCACGGCGCCTGGGAATGCGCGGCGTGCAGCCGCGCATTCCAGCTGAAGTTCCTCGGGCTGCTCGCCCGGGGCGTTCAGCACACCGAACCGGGAGGGGACCGGATATGACGACGCTTCAGGAAGGCCGTTCGACCGACGAGTTGAAGGCGCTCGCCGAACAGGCGGGCCGCGACCTGGAGGAGGCCTCCGCGCTGGAGATCCTCCAGTGGGCGGTGGACACCTTCGGCGAGCAGTTCTGCGTGACCTCCTCGATGGAGGACGCCGTGGTCGCCCACCTGGCGTCCCGGGTCCGCAAGGGCGTGGACGTGGTGTTCCTCGACACCGGCTACCACTTCCCCGAGACCATCGGCACCCGGGACGCGGTCGAGGCGGTGATGGACGTCAACGTCATCACGCTCACCCCGCGCCGGACCGTCGCGGAGCAGGACGCCGAGCACGGACCGAAGTTGCACGACCGCGACCCCGACCTGTGCTGCAAGCTGCGCAAGGTGCAGCCGCTCGAAGAGGGACTCGAGGGGTACCGGGCCTGGGCCACCGGCCTGCGCCGTGACGAGGCCGTCACCCGGGCGGGGACTCCGGTGGTCGGCTGGGACGAGAAGCGGCGGAAGGTCAAGATCTCGCCCATCGCCCGCTGGACCCAGGACGACGTCGACGCGTACATCGCCGAACACGGCGTGCTGTCCAACCCCCTGCTGATGGACGGTTACGCCTCCGTCGGCTGCGCCCCGTGCACCCGCCGGGTCCTGGCGGGCGAGGACGCGCGCGCCGGCCGCTGGGCGGGACGCGCGAAGACCGAGTGCGGGCTGCACGGCTGACCCCATGACCTCGACCCCCACGCACACCCCTGCCCCCACCGCTACTTCTACGAACCGGGAGAACCACGTGACGACCGGAGCCACCGTCTGGCTCACGGGTCTGCCGAGCGCCGGCAAGACCACCATCGCGTACGAGCTGGCCGGCCGGCTGCGTGAGGAGGGCCGCCGTGTCGAGGTGCTCGACGGCGACGAGATCCGCGAGTTCATCTCCGCGGGCCTCGGTTTCAGCCGCGAGGACCGGCACATCAATGTGCAGCGCATCGGCTTCCTGGCCGAACTGCTCGCCCGCAACGGCGTCACGGCCCTCGTCCCGGTGATCGCGCCCTACGCCGACAGCCGGGACGCGGTGCGCAAGCGCCATCAGGACAGCGGGACCGGCTACCTGGAGGTGCACGTGGCGACCCCGGTCGAGGTGTGCTCGGTCCGGGACGTGAAGGGTCTGTACGCGAAGCAGGCGGCGGGCGAACTGACCGGGCTCACCGGGGTCGACGACCCCTACGAGGCCCCCGAGTCGCCGGATCTGCGGATCGAGTCACAGGACCAGACCGTGCAGGAGTCCGCGGCGTCGGTGTACGCCCTGCTCACCGAGAGGGGACTGGCATGACGACGACCGTCGCCAAGGCCGAGGAGGGCACGGCGAGTCCGTACGCCCTCAGCCACCTGGACTCACTGGAGTCCGAGGCGGTGCACATCTTCCGCGAGGTGGCGGGCGAGTTCGAGAACCCGGTGATCCTGTTCTCCGGCGGCAAGGACTCCATCGTCATGCTGCATCTGGCGCTGAAGGCGTTCGCCCCGGCCCCGGTCCCCTTCTCGCTGCTGCACGTGGACACCGGGCACAACTTCCCCGAGGTCCTCGAGTACCGCGACCGGGTCGTCGACGCGCACGGACTGCGCCTGCACGTGGCCTCCGTCCAGGACTACATCGACCGCGGCACGCTCCGCGAGCGCCCCGACGGCACGCGCAACCCGCTCCAGACGCTGCCACTGACGGAGAAGATCCAGTCCGAGAAGTTCGACGCCGTCTTCGGCGGCGGACGCCGCGACGAGGAGAAGGCCCGCGCCAAGGAGCGGGTGTTCTCCCTGCGCGACGAGTTCTCCCAGTGGGACCCCCGCCGTCAGCGGCCTGAGCTGTGGAACCTCTACAACGGCCGCCACGCCCCCGGTGAGCACGTCCGGGTGTTCCCGCTGTCCAACTGGACCGAGCTCGACGTCTGGCAGTACATCGCCCGTGAGGGCATCGAGCTGCCCGAGATCTACTTCGCGCACGACCGGGAGGTCTTCCGGCGCGGCGGGATGTGGCTGACCGCCGGCGAGTGGGGCGGCCCGAAGGACGGCGAGACGGTCGAGAAGCGCCTCGTGCGCTACCGGACCGTCGGCGACATGTCCTGCACCGGCGCCGTCGACTCCGACGCGGTGACGCTGGACGACGTCATCGCCGAGATCGCCGCCTCCCGGCTCACCGAGCGGGGCGCCACCCGCGCCGACGACAAGATGTCCGAGGCCGCGATGGAAGACCGCAAGCGCGAGGGGTACTTCTAAGCATGAGCACGATCACCTCCGAGGAACTCTCGGCCACGACCCTGCTGCGGTTCGCCACCGCCGGTTCCGTCGACGACGGCAAGTCCACGCTCGTGGGCCGGCTCCTGCACGACTCCAAGTCGATCCTCACCGATCAGCTGGAGGCCGTGGAACGCGTCTCGGCGAGCCGCGGCCAGGACGCCCCCGACCTGGCGCTGCTCACCGACGGCCTGCGCGCCGAGCGTGAGCAGGGCATCACCATCGACGTGGCCTACCGCTACTTCGCCACGCCCCGGCGCCGTTTCATCCTCGCCGACACCCCCGGCCATGTGCAGTACACCCGGAACATGGTCACGGGCGCCTCCACGGCCGAGCTGACGGTGATCCTGGTCGACGCCCGCAACGGCGTCGTGGAACAGACCCGCAGGCACGCGGCGATCGCGGCCCTGCTCCGTGTTCCGCACGTCGTCCTCGCGGTCAACAAGATGGACCTCGTCGAGTACCGGGAGAGCGTCTTCGCGCAGATCGCCGAGGAGTTCACGGCGTACGCGAGCGAACTCGGCGTTCCCGAGGTCACCGCGATCCCGATCTCGGCGCTCGCCGGGGACAACGTGGTCGACCCGTCGGCGAACATGGACTGGTACGGCGGGCCGACCTTCCTGGAACACCTGGAGACGGTTCCGGTCAGTCACGACCTGGCGCACTGCCACGCACGGCTGCCGGTGCAGTACGTGATCCGTCCGCAGACCGCCGAGCACCCGGACTACCGGGGGTACGCGGGTCAGATCGCGGCCGGCACCTTCCACGTCGGGGAGGCGGTGACGGTGCTGCCGTCCGGCCGTACCTCGACGATCTCCGGCATCGACCTGCTGGGCCGGCCGGTGGACGCGGCGTGGACGACCCAGTCGGTGACCGTGCTGCTCAGCGACGACATCGACATCTCGCGCGGCGACCTGATCGTGCCGACCAAGGACGCGCCGGCCACCACGCAGGACGTCGAGGCGACCGTGTGCCACGTGGCCGACCAGCCGCTGACCGTCGGGCACCGGGTGCTGATCAAGCACGGCACCCGCACGGTCAAGGCGATCGTCAAGGACATCCCGTCCCGGCTCACGCTCGACGACCTGTCCCTGCACCCGCACCCGGGACAGCTCGTCGCCAACGACATCGGCCGCGTGAAGATCCGTACCTCGGAACCGCTGCCGGTGGATTCCTACGCCGACTCCCGCCGCACCGGCTCGTTCATCCTGATCGACCCGGCCGACGGCACCACGCTCACCGCCGGCATGGTCGGCGAGTCGTTCGCGGCGCCGGAGCCGGTCAAGGACGAGTCCGACGACGACGGTTGGGACTTCTGACGATGACCACGACCGACTTCTACTCCACGTTCGCGAAGGAGGGCGGCCGCGTCGGCAGCGGCGCCCTCGGCAGCGGGCAGGGCGGAGTGGCGCGATGTGCGCTCTGACGTACGCGCACTGCCTGCGCGCCCCGTCCCCCCACCCGCCGTCCCGGAAGCGACGAAAACCCTTTGCCGATTTCCCGGCCACGACCTGAAAACCCGTGACCGCCGGGCCAACGAGAGGAACCCCTCCCGTGCCTGCCAACCGCTCAGTCCTTCTTCGCCGCGGCCTCGCCGCCGTAGCGGCCCTTCCCCTGCTCGCCCTCGCCGCCTGCGGCTACGGGTCCGACGCCAAGGACGACAACGCCAACGAGAAGGTCGCCGCCGGATCGGAGAAGATCGACGGGCTCGACACCGTCAAGATCGGCTACTTCGGCAACCTGACGCACGCGACCGCGCTGGTCGGCCGTCAGCAGGGCATCTTCCAGAAGGCGCTGGGCGCCACCAAGGCCTCGTACGCGACCTTCAACGCGGGCCCGTCCGAGATCGAGGCGCTGAACGCCGGCTCCATCGACATCGGCTGGATCGGCCCCTCGCCGGCCATCAACGGTTTCACCAAGTCCGCCGGCAAGAGCCTGCGCATCATCGGCGGTTCGGCGTCCGGCGGTGTGAAGCTCGTCGTCAACGCGGACAAGATCAAGTCCGTCAAGGACGTCAAGGGCAAGAAGATCGCCACGCCTCAGCTCGGAAACACGCAGGACGTGGCGTTCCTCAACTGGATCGCGGAACAGGGCTGGAAGGTCGACGCGCAGAGCGGCAAGGGTGACGTGACCGTTGTCCGCAGCGACAACAAGGTGACCCCGGACGCCTTCAAGGCCGGTTCGATCGACGGCGCCTGGGTGCCGGAGCCGACCGCGTCCAAGCTGGTCGCCGAGGGCGGCAAGGTGCTGCTCGACGAGGCGTCGCTGTGGCCCGACAAGAAGTTCGTGATCACGAACATCATCGTGTCGCAGAAGTTCCTCAAGGAGCACCCGAAGGTCGTCGAGGCGGTGCTGAAGGGTTCGGTCGACTCCAACAAGTGGATCAACGCCAACCCGGCGGCGGCCAAGGCGGCGGCGAACAAGCAGCTGGAGGCGGACTCCGGCAAGGCGCTGCCGACCGAGGTGCTGGACCCGGCGTGGACGTCGATCCAGTTCATCAACGACCCGCTGGCCTCCACGCTCAACACCGAGGCGGAGCACGCGGTCAAGGCCGGCCTCCTGGAGAAGCCCGACCTCACGGGCATCTACGACCTGAGCATCCTGAACAAGGTCCTCAAGGCCGAGGGCGAGTCCGCGGTCGACGACGCCGGTCTCGGCGTCAGCTGATCGGAATCCGATGAGTTCCCAGGAGGTGACGACCATGGCCACGACCTTCGCCAAGGCCGCCGAGTCCGCGGAGTCCGTGGAGTACGCGGCCCGGCTTGAGCACGTCTCGAAGTCCTTCGCGGGTCCGGGCGGGCAGCAGCTCGTCCTGGACGACATCACGCTCGATGTCGCTCCCGGCGAGTTCGTCACCCTCCTGGGTGCTTCGGGCTGCGGAAAGTCCACGCTGCTCAACCTGGTGGCGGGGCTCGACGAGCCCACCGCCGGCACCATCACGACGGACGGCCGTCCGGCGCTGATGTTCCAGGAGCACGCCCTCTTCCCGTGGCTGAGCGCGGGCAAGAACATCGAACTCGCCCTGAAGCTGCGGGGTGTCGCGAAGCCCGAGCGGCGCGACAAGGCCGAGGAGCTCCTCGAGCTGGTGCGGTTGAAGGGCGCGTACGGAAAGCGGGTGCACGAGCTTTCCGGCGGCATGCGGCAGCGCGTGGCGATGGCCCGCGCGCTGGCGCAGGAGAGCAACATCCTGCTGATGGACGAGCCGTTCGCGGCGCTGGACGCCATCACCCGGGATGTGCTGCACGACGAACTGACCCGGATCTGGGGGGAGACGGGACTGTCCGTCCTCTTCGTCACGCACAACGTGCGCGAGGCGGTCCGGCTCGCGCAGCGGGTCGTCCTGCTGTCCTCCCGGCCCGGCCGGGTGGCGCGCGAGTGGACGGTCGACATCCCTCAGCCGCGCCGGATCGAGGACGCCCCGGTGGCGGAACTGTCCATCGAGATCACCGAAGTCCTGCGTGGGGAGATCCGCCGTCATGGCCAGCACTGAGACGAAGACGACGGTGCCGAAGGCGGCTCCCACCGAGCTCGCCGGGGTGGAGGCGGGGCTCGACGCGCTGGACGTCGTGGCGCCCGCCGGCCGCACGCCCTTCCGGCGGACCTTCGTCGACAAGATCCTGCCGCCGATCCTCGCGACCGTCCTGCTGCTGGTCGTCTGGCAGATCACCTTCAAGGTCGTCGACGACCCGACCAAGCTGGTCTCCCCCCTGGACGTCGGGCGCACGCTCCAGGACGCCTGGCTCGAGGGCAAGCTGCTCGGCTACATCTGGACCAGCGTCTCGCGCGGTCTGCTCGGCTTCCTGTTCGCGCTGGCGATCGGCACCCCGCTGGGTCTGCTGGTGGCCCGGGTGAAGTTCGTGCGGGCGGCGATCGGTCCGATCCTGTCCGGTCTCCAGTCGCTGCCGTCGGTGGCGTGGGTGCCGCCGGCCGTGCTGTGGCTGGGTCTGAACAACTCGATGATGTACGCGGTGATCCTGCTCGGCGCGGTGCCGTCCATCGCCAACGGGCTGGTGTCCGGTGTCGACCAGGTGCCGCCGCTGTTCCTGCGGGCGGGCCGCACGATGGGCGCGACCGGGCTGAAGGGAACCGTCTACATCACGTTGCCGGCCGCGCTGCCGGGCTATGTGGCGGGTCTGAAGCAGGGCTGGGCGTTCTCCTGGCGTTCGCTGATGGCGGCGGAGATCATCGCGTCCTTCCCCGACCTCGGCGTCGGTCTCGGCCAGTTGCTGGAGAACGGCCGCAACGCCAGTGACATGTCGATGGTGTTCGAGGCGATCCTGCTCATCCTGTTCGTCGGTATCGCGATCGACCTGCTGATCTTCAGTCCGCTGGAGCGGTGGGTGCTGCGCAGCCGTGGTCTGCTGGTGAAGAGCTGACGTCCCATGTACAGGAAACCGGTTCCTCCCGTTCTCGTGGTGATCGCCCACGGCAGTCGTGACCCGCGGCATGCCGCGACCGTGCACGCCCTGGTGCGGCGGGTGCGGTCGTTGCGGCCGGGTCTACGGGTGGAGACCGGTTTCCTGGACTTCAACATCCCGTCCGTCCAGGCAGTGCTGGAGTCGCTGGCGGCGGAGGGCGTCCGGGACGTCGTGGCGCTGCCGCTGCTGCTGACCCGGGCGTTCCACGCGAAGGCGGACATCCCGGCGGTCCTGCGGGACGCTCCGGCACAGCTGCGGATCGTGCAGGCCGAGGTGCTCGGCCCGTCGCCGCTGCTGCTCACCGTCCTCGAACGACGGTTGTACGAGGCCGGCCTGACGCCCGCCGACAAATCCTCGACCGGGGTCGTGCTGGCCTCGGCGGGGTCCACCGACCCGGAGGCGATCGCAGTGATCGCAGAGATCGCGCGGGAGTGGCGGCGCACCGGTTGGTGTGCCGTGCGGCCTGCGTTCGCCTCCGCCGCCGGTTCCCCCTCGGGGTTCCCGCGCACCGAGGACGCGGTCCGCGCGCTGCGGGCGACGGGGTGCGCGCGGGTCGCCGTCGCGCCGTACGTCCTGGCCCCCGGCTTCCTGCCGGACCGTATCGCGCGCGGCGCGGCCGAGGCCGACGTCCTGGCCGAGGTGCTGGGTCCGGCGCCGGAGGTGGCGCGGGTGCTGCTGGAACGGTACGACGCGGCGCGCAGGCCGGCGCTTGCGGCCGTCGGCGCCTGACCGAGGCGCGACCGGTCCGGTGTGATCGGTCAGCGGTTCACGTGGGCGGTGCTCCGGCGTGGGTCGCGGCCGCTCGCCGCCAGGGCCCGCTCGAAGACCGGCGCGTCCTCGGGTACCGGCACCACCGCCGCGAAGCCGTCGTACTGACGGTAGAGGTCGCCGTGGTGTTCGACGACATCGAGGACGAAGCGGGCCGCGTCGTCCGAGATGCGGAACTCCTGGCCGGTGGCGACCGCCACGTCCCAGCCGTGCACCGCCAGCTCCTTGACGATCATCGAGGCGATCTCGGCGGCGGGCATCGCGGCCGTTCCGAGGTCGACCTCGCCCTCCCACACGGCCGGGTCCGCCCAGGCGGCGACCGCGCGCTCCAGCCGGTCGGCGTACGCCTCGGCCCACAGCGGGTCGGCCGTGAAGTCACGGGCGACCAGGTCCTCGGGGAGCTGTCTGCGCAGGGCGCGGTGTTCGAGACCGTGGGAGGTGTAGAGGACCCAGTGGTCGACCAGGGTGCGAACGTCCCAGCCCGGGCAGTGTGTCGGGGCGTTCAACCGGGCCGCCGGGACACCGCGGGCGACGCGCGCGGCCTCGGCGGCGCATGCGGACAGGTACTGGTGCGTCTCGTCGTGCTTCATGGGTCCCACGCTAGGCAGCGGGGTGCTCAGGACTCTTGAACAAACGCGACAGCGCCGTCAGTCCGATCCGGGGGACCGGCCGGTGTCGCGGTCCGCCACCCGGTCGGCGGCCAGTCGGATCAGCTCCGGCAACGGCAGGGAACCGGGTTCGCGGTGTTCCCGGGCGAACTCGTCGGCCAGCCGCTGGAGCAGTTCGTTCAGCGGGGTCGGTACGCCGTGCAGACGGCCGAGGAGGGCGATCTCGCCGTTGAGGTGGTCGGCCTCGATGGTGCCGACACCGCGGCTGAGCGACTGCCAGGAGGAACCGCCGCCGCGGGAGACACCGTCGAGCGGGACGAGCGTGACCTTGTCGCCGCGCAGGGCCTGCTGCTCCTCGGTGCTCGCCCACGCGATACCGGCGGCGCGCAGTACGGTCTCGCCCTCGGCCCGCACCCTCGCGTACAGGGCCTCCGCCTCGGGGCCGTCCACCGGGCCGCTCACCGCCTCCAGGGCGTTTCCGAGGTTGGACAAGAGCTTCGCGTACTGCCAGCGGGAGACGTCGGGCACGACCGGCGCCTCGAAGTACGCCTTCTCCAGGTCGGCGGCGACCGCGCGGATCGTGTCGTCGGTGCCGTGCGGGTACCGGCCGAGATGAAGGATGCCGGTGAGCGGGGTGCCGGCCGCGGAGACGGCACCCGGTTCGACATGGGTGGCGGGCAGCCAGACGCAGACGCCGTAGACGTGCCGGAAGCGGCGCAGGGCGAGGCGCGGGCTCTCCACGCCGTTCTGCGCGCAGATCAGGGGCAGTCGCTCCCCTGCCGTGCCGCCGCCCTCGACCGAGGCCGGGCGCCAGACCTGGAGGGCCGCTTCGGCGTCCTGGGTCTTGACGGCGAGGAAGAGCACGTCGTCGGCGCGCAGCGTGCCGAGTTCGTCCGGTCCGCCGACGACGGGCAGCCGGTACGTCAGCTCGCCCTGCGGAACCCTGAGCCGCAGTCCGCCCTCGGTGAGCGCCGCCCGGTGCGCGCCGCGCGCGACCAGCACGACCTCGTGCCCGGCCTCCGCCAGCCGTCCGCCGACCGTGCCGCCGATCGCCCCTGCCCCGATGATGATGTAGCGCATGGGACGAGCCTCGCACAGCCGTGCGTGAGCGCCGTCAGAAGCGGGGGCGCCGGTCCGGCGAGGCCGACGGCCCGCGCACGGTCACGCTCGCGTCAACTCCACCAGTTTGACGACGGTGTTCCAGTTCCGGGTGGTGGCGATGAGCCCCTTGTTCAGCCGGGGCCTGGACAGTTGCTCGGCGAGCTTGGACCGGCCGAGGCCCTGCGGGGCGTACAGGTACAGCGCACGGTCGCCGAGGCGGAACTCCTCGGGGAGGAAGGCCGCCTGGTCGATCCCGGCGTAGCGCTCCGCGTCGACGGCGGTGGAGAAGTACGTGAGGTGGAGTTGCTTGGCCTCCAGCTCGGCGGCCGGGAACGGGCAGGCGTCGGCGACCGCCTTCAGATAGGCGTGGTCGCGCACGATCACGCCCACGGCGAAGCCGAAGTGCTTCTCGATCGCCGCCGTGAGCTCGGCGGCGAGGCTCTCCTCGTCGCCGTGCGCGCCGGAGAAGACGGCCTGGCCGCTCTGGAGGTGGGTTCGGACGTCCCCGAGGCCGAGCCCCTCCAGCAGGGTGCGCAGTTCGGCCATCGGGACCTTCCTGCTGCCGCCCACGTTGATGCCGCGCAGCAGGGCCGCGTACGTCGTCGTCATCCGCTCACCTTAGGCGGCCGTCGTGCCCCGTGGGGGTGGGCACGACGGCCGCGGCCGAGGTGGCGCTCCGGGCGAAACTCTGGCCGATCCGCGGGACGCGGAGCAACACCTGCCGGACATCTCCACAGGCCTGTGACTTCTTCAACAAACTTTCGTAATCATCGTTCCGACCTCCGGCGTCGAAAGGTCCGTGCCCGCACCCTGATCGTCATCCCCTAGATCCCCGGATAGATGTAGGGGCCCTCTGTCCTCCCCAGCGGTGAGACCACGCGGTCCGACGGGAGGAGTCGAGGGTCCGGGACCTCACCGGGAGGCACGACGAGATGGCTTTATCCAGGCCATACCTTCGAATCGAAAGGTGGCGGCAGGGGGCTTCCACCGCATCACAAGAGGGCAGGCCCGTCATGGGGAACGGAGATATACGGGTGCGGGGCATCGCCGCGCGGGCAGGCGGCTGGAGCGCCCGGCACCGATGGGCCGCCGTGGGGATCTGGGTGCTGTTCGTCGTCCTGGCCATGGGGATCGGCTCGGCGGCGGGCACGGTCGAGGTCAAGGAGAGCGACCAGCTCAGCGGCGAGACCCACACGGCCGCCCGCATCATCGAGGACGCCGGCATCGAGGAACCGGCCAGCGAGACGGTCCTCATCCAGTCGAAGGACGGCTCCGTCAAGGCCACGGACCCGGAGTTCAAGGCCGCCGTCGCCGCGGTCGTCTCGGCCGTGGACAAGACCGGCAAGGTCACCGACGTGACCTCCCCGTACGACTCGGACACGATCTCCGAGGACGGCCGCAGCGCGCTCGTCCAGTTCGACATGCGCGGCGACTCCGACACCGCGGGCGAGCGGGTCGAGCCGGTTCTCGAGGCCGTCGAGGGCGTCCAGCAGGACCACTCCTCGGTGCGGATCGAGGAGATCGGCGGCGCCAGCATGATGAAGACGTTCGACGACGCGTTCGGCGACGACTTCCAGCAGGCGGAGTACTCCGCGGTGCCGGTGGCCCTGGGCATTCTGCTGATCGCGTTCGGCGCGCTGGTGGCGGCGCTGCTGCCGGTGGCGCTCGCGGTCACCGCGATCATGGCGACGATGGGCCTGATGAGCATCGTCAGCCACTTCCAGCCGATGGACGACACCGCGAGTTCCGTGATGCTGCTGGTCGGTCTGGCCGTCGGCGTCGACTACTGCCTGTTCTACCTGCGCCGTGAGCGCGAGGAGCGGGCCGCGGGACGTGATCCGGAAACCGCCCTCAGGATCGCCGCGGCGACCAGTGGCCGGGCCGTGATCGTCTCCGGCGTCACCGTGTGCGTGGCGATGGCGGGCATGCTGTTCACCGGGCTCGCGACGTTCGAGGCGATGGGCCTGGCCTCCCTGATGGTGGTCGCGGTCGCCATGGTCGGTTCGGTGACCGTGCTGCCCGCACTGCTGTCGCTGCTGGGCCGCCGGGTGGAGAAGGGCCGGATCCCGTTCCTGCACCCCGAAAAGCGCCGCAAGAACGGCAACGGCGGGCGCGCGGGCGACGGCAGCCGGTTCTGGAGCGCCGTGCTCAAGGTCGTCCTCGCCAAGCCCGCCGTCTCACTGGTCGTGGCGGCCGGCGCGCTGCTCGCGATCGCGGCTCCGGCGGTCGGCATGAAGACCCAGAACCTCACCCTGGACCAGGAGTTCGGCGACTCGCTGCCGATCGTGCAGACCTACAACCGGGTCAACGACGCCTTCCCGGGCGGCTCCGAACCGGCCGAGGTGATCGTCAAGGCGGACGACATCAACGCCGCCGAGGTGAAGACCGCGCTCGCGCAGTTCAAGGAGCGGGCGGTCAGCTCGGGTGCCTCCCGCGGTCCGGTCGAGATCAAGCTGCACGACGCGCAGAACATCGCCTACGTGTACGTTCCGCTGGTCGGCGGCTCCGACCTGGACAAGGCGGGCGCGAGCCTCGACAAGCTGCGCGACGAGGTGCGCCCCGCGACGCTGGGCAAGGTCGACGGCCTCCAGGCGCCGATCACCGGACAGGTGGCCGGTTCGAAGGACTTCAACGACCAACTGGGCGGCGCCGTCGCCCCGGTGTTCGCCTTCGTCGTGGTCTTCGCCTTCCTGCTGATGCTGCTGTCGTTCCGGTCGCTGACGGTCGCGGTCACCTCGATCGTGCTCAACCTGCTGTCGGTGGGCGCCGCTTACGGCATCCTGGTCGCCGTCTTCCAGCACGGCTGGGGCGCGTCGCTGGTGGGGGCGGAGGGCGTCGGCGCCATCGTGACCTGGCTGCCGCTGTTCCTCTTCGTGATCCTGTTCGGCCTGTCGATGGACTACCACGTGTTCGTCGTCTCGCGGATCCGTGAGGCGCGGATGCGGGGCCGGTCGACGAACGAGGCCATCAAGCACGGGGTGGTCACCACGGCCGGCGTCGTCACCAGCGCCGCGGTCATCATGGTCGCCGTGTTCGCGATCTTCGGAACGCTGTCCATGCAGTCCATGAAGCAGATGGGCGTGGGCCTGGCGGCCGCGGTGCTGATCGACGCGACGATCATCCGCGGTGTGCTGCTCCCGGCCGTGATGGCCCTGCTGGGCGAGCGCAACTGGTACCTGCCGAAGTGGCTGGACTGGCTGCCCGACCTGACGCACGACGAGTCGCCCGAGGCGGTCGCGCAGGTCACGCGGGACGACGAGGGCGAGCCGCTGCGGGTCTGACGCCGCTCGGCTTCCGCTGAAGTCATGCGTACCGAGGGCCCGTTGACCTACCGAGGGAGTCAACGGGCCCTCACTCGTGGCTGTTTCAGGACCGCGTCCTCAGCAGTTCGGCCTCGATGAGTTCCACCGCCCGGCGGGTGCCGCCCTCCTCGGCCATCTCCGCCCGGAGCGCCTCGAGCCGCCGGGCGACCTCCGGGTCGTCGACGAGCGCGAGGGCCGCCTCCCGCAGGGTCGCGGCCGTCGCCTCGGGCGGGTCGAGCCGACGGGCCACGCCGAGCCCCACGAGCATGTCGGCGTTGCCGAACTGGTCGACGGCCTGCGGTACGGCGATCATCGGTGTGGCCGTGGCCAGCCCTTCCTGGCTGCCGCCCGCGCCGGCGTGCGTGACGAACAGATCGGCCTGCTTCAGGACCGTCAGCTGCGGCACCCAGGAACATACCTCGACGTTTCCGGGTACGGTGCCCAGCGCGGCGGGGTCGACGTGCCGGCCGATCTGGAGCACGAGGTGCCAGCCGGGCAGCTCACCGAAGGCGCGCACGCACTCCCGGTAGAAGTCCGGCCGGTCGGTGAAGGCCGAGCCCAGCGAGACGAGGACGACCTTCTCCGCCTTGGCGGGGCGCGTCCACTCCCCCTCGGCGGCACGATCGCCCTGGCAGGCGCCGACGAACGTGTAGACGCTCTCGTCGACCCGGTCGGCGTGCGGCTGGAGCGCCTTGGGGATCAGCACGAGGGAGCGGGCCGGGCGGCCGACGAACGAATCGGGGTGCTCGGTGATCCCGTTCTCCTCCAGCCAGGCGTGGAAGCGCGCGTAGTAGGCCTTTCCGCGCTCCGTTTCCCGCGGCTGCGCCCACATCGGTTCGGCGACCTCCTCCTCATAGCCCTCCCAGGCCACCAGATTGGGCGAGAGGGAGATCGCCGGTACGCCCCAGCGGTGGGCGAGGACGCGGGCCGGGTAGGCGGTGATGTCGTGCAGCACCAGGTCCGGCTCGTCCCCGTCGTACGCCTCGATCAGCCGGGGCAGGGCCTGGATCGCGTCGGCGAGGAAGGGCTCGACGTTGTCGAGGAGGGTGCTGCCCCACGCGGAGGGGTCGTCGTCGGGTGCGGGAAGTGTCGATTGCCATGGCTTGACCTCGGCGCCGGTACCGGCGACCTTCTCGGCGAAGACGGGCGGAATCGCGTACGTGACCCGGTGCCCGCGCGCGACGAGTTCGCGGATCACCTCGAGGCTCGGGTTCACGTGGCCGTGGGCGGCGATGGAGAACATGGCGACATGGGCTGGGCGACTGGTCATACCGTCGACCGTAAGCGAGACGAGACGTCTCGTGCAACTTCAATACGCGGGGACCGTTCACCGCTGGTAGCGCGCCAGCACCAGGTTGCCGTCCTTCTCGAGCCGCTCGCGCAGTTCACCGAGTCCGATCGCCCCGCTGTAGTACTCCTGGAACGCGGGGGTGGCGACCTTGTCCTTCCACTCGGCATAGCCCCGCACGGACTGGGCGGGCGCCGGGCGCAGGTGCTCGGCGAGCGCGGTGCCGGTCGCCCAGTCGTCCTTCGTGGTGTGCAGGGCGGGATCGGCGAGGGCCTGTGTGCCGGTCGGCAGCATCCAGTCGCCCAGCGCGAGCCGCACCATGTTCGCCGGCCGGAGCAGGAAGTCGATGAACGAGACCGCCTCCCTCTTGTGCGGGCTGTCCTCGGCCACGGACAGCGTCTGCGGGCTGACCCCCTGGGCGAGCCCGTCGGCGCCCGCCGGAGCCGGCAGCACCTGCCAGTCGAACCCCTCGGGCGCCTGCTGCACGATCTGCTGGCGGTAGGAGAAGCCGAGCGGGACCATCGCGTACCGGCCGCCGAAGAATCCCGGCAGGGTGTCCGAGCCGCCGCTGCCCAGAGTCGTGGGTGAGGCGCTGCGGTCGGTGCCGACCTGGTCGTGGACGGTGCGCGGCACGACCTCGTCGCCGGCCTCGAAGCGGACGGTGACCTTTCCGTCGGCCCCCCGGTGGAACAGCTGTCCGCCGGCCGACAGCGAGAGGTTGAGGGTGGCGGAGACGGGCTCCTTCAGCGGCCAGGCCACCCCGTACCTGCCGTCGCCGCTGAGCCGCTCGGTGATCTGCCGGAACTCCGCCCAGCTCCAGGGGTGTTCGGGGGTCGGGATCCGTACGCCGGAACGCCTCAGCCAGGTCGCGTTCGCCACGAGGACACGGGGTTCCTGGAGGAACGGCACGCCGTAGACGCCGTCGCCGAAGGTCGTCGTCTCCCAGCTGCGCCGCGGGATGTCCGAGGTGAGGCGGGCGGGCAGCAGACCGGTCAGGTCGGCGAGGTAGCCGCCGTAGGCGAAGTCGGCGAGGTCGTCGGAGGCGTCGTGGATGATGTCGGGGGCCTCGCCACCCTCGAAGGAGGTGAGCAGCTGGTCGTGGACGCCCGACCAACTCCCCTGGACGTACTCGACCTTGACGTCGGTGTGGGTGGCGTTCCACTCCTTCACCAGGTCCTTGTTGGCCTGGACGGACTCCTCCTGCCAGGCGAGGGACTGGAAGCGGAGGGTGACGGGTCCTTCGTCGTCCCCGCTGTCCGCGGTGCAGCCCGCGAGGAGCAGCAGAACGGCCACGACCAGCGCTCCGGCGCGCATCAGCTCTTCACCGCCCCGGCGAGCATGCCGCCCGTGATCCGGCGCTGGACGATCGCGAAGACGGCCAGTGAGGGCAGGGTGGCGAGGAAGGCGGCCGCGGCCAGGGGACCCAGGTCGGCGACGCCCTCGGTGCCGATGAAGTGGGTCAGGACGACCGGCAGGGTCTGTTTCTCCGGGGTCTTCAGCAGGACCAGCGCGAAGAAGAACTCGTTCCACGCCGTGATGAACGCGAACAGCCCCGTCGCCACGATCCCGGGGGCGAGCAGCGGAGCCGTCACCGAGACCAGCGTCCGCAGCCGCCCGGCGCCGTCGATCGCGGCCGCCTCCTCCAGTTCGACGGGGACGGCCCGGACGTATCCGACGAGCATCCACAGCGCGAAGGGCAGCGCCCACACCACGTACACCATCACGAGCCCCGGGACGGAGTCGATCAGCCGCAGGTTCTTCAGCACCAGGAACAGCGGGATGATCACGAGCACGAACGGGAAGGCCTGGCTGACCACCACCCAGCCGGAGGCGGCCCGCGCGAGCCGGGTGCGCTGCCGTGCCATGACGTACGCCATCGGTGTGGCGAGGACTACGGCGATCAGGGCGGCGGCGACCGCGGCGAGCAGTGAGTTGAACGCGGCGTGCAGCAGGGGCTGTTCGTCGAAGGCCTGGCGGAAGTTGGCGAGCGTGGGATGTTCCGGGACCCAGGTGGGGTGCAGGCTGCCCAGTTCGCGGGCGGGCTTGAACGCGACCGAGAGCAGCCAGAGGAAGGGGAAGGCGAGGAAGAGGAGGTAGCCGAGCAGGGCCGCGTACTGGCCCGCCCGGGCCGCCGGACGGGTCCTCACGCGTCGTCACCTCCCCTGATCCGGCCCACCAGGAACAGGGCCAGCATCACGGAGATCACCGCGACCATCACACAGCCCATCGCCGCCGCGTAGCCGAACTGGCCGTAGCGGAAGGCCTCTTCGTAGGCGAAGAGCATGGGGAGCCGGGTGCGGCCGCCGGGTCCGCCGTTGGTCAGCACGTAGACCAGGGCGAAGGAGTTGAAGTTCCAGATGAGGTTGAGGGCCGTGATGGCGAGGGCGATGGGCCGCAGGGCGGGCCAGGTGACCGTGCGGAAACGGCGCCAGGCGCCCGCGCCGTCCACCGCGGCCGCCTCGTGCAGTTCCCTCGGGGTGTTCTGGAGGCCGGCGAGCAGGGCGACCGTCGTCTGCGGCATGCCCGCCCACACGCCGACGACGATCACCGCGGGCAGGGCGGTCGCCGTCGCGCCGAGCCAGTCCCGCCCGTCGCCCAGGCCCAGGTCGCGCACGGTCTCGTTGAGGATGCCGGCGTCCGGGTTGTAGACGAGCCGCCACATGACACCGACCACGACCTCGGGCATCGCCCAGGGGATGATCGCGAGGGCGCGGGCCAGCCAGCGCAGCCGCAGGTCCTGGTCGAGGAGCAGGGCGAGGCCGAGGGCGAGCAGGAACTGCGGGACGGTCACGCCGACCGCCCAGACCAGGCCGATCCGGAACGACTCCCAGAACAGCGTGTCGTGCAGCAGGTCGGAGAAGTTGAGGACCCCGATCCACCGGGTGGGCGTGGTGCGACCCGACTGGGCGTCGGTGAACGCCAGCAGGATCCCGTACAGCAGCGGGCCGACGCTCAGCACCAGGATGGGGATCAGGGCGGGGAGGACCAGGAACAACGCGCCGTGGCGCGCGGTGCCGCGCGGCGGGCCGGTGCCGGACGCGCGACGCGCGGTCCGTCTCTTCTCGGTCGCCAACGACACCGGATCGGCCCCCTTCCCGCGGCTGTGACGGGCCCCGCCATGGTCGTGAAGGTGCGGTACCCCGTCAAGGGACCGTGCGCACGGTCCGATCTGCGCGAATGCGACACTGACCGTCGAATGGCCGGATCACGACCCGTCCGGCGCGGTCGGGCGGCCGAACCCCACGGAGGCGGACGATGGACGAGGCACGGGCGCGGGACGTACTCGCCGCGGCGGAGGTACTGCCCGGCCCGGCGGCGGAGGCACGGCTCCTCGCCCTGGGCGAGAACGCGGTGTTCGCCGCCGGTGACCTGGTGGTCAAGGTGGGCCGGGACGCCGAACTGCTCGGCCGGGCCCGGCGCGAGCTGGGCGTCGCGGCCTGGCTGGCGGGGGCGGGCGTCCCCGCGGTGCGGGCCGCCGAGCCGGAGCCGCTGCTCGTCGAGGGCCACCCGGTCACCCTGTGGCACCGGCTGCCCGAGCCCTTGCGGCCCGCGGAGCCACGGGATCTGGCCGAACTGCTGCGTCTGGTGCACGCCCTGCCCGCCCCCGGCTTCGGCCTGCCCGCCCGCGATCTGCTGTCGGGCGTCGAACGCTGGCTGCGGCTCGCGGGCGACGCGATCGACCCGGCGGACGCGGCGTATCTGCGCGAGCGCCGGGACGGCTTCGCCGCGGCCGCCGCCGCCCTCACCCCGCACCTGCCGCCCGGCCCGATCCACGGCGACGCGCTCCCCCGCAATGTGCACATCGGGCCCGACGGGCCGGTCCTGGTCGACCTGGAGACCGTCTCCGCCGATCTGCGCGAGCACGACCTGGTGGTCATGGCGCTCTCCCGCGACCGGTACGGGCTGCCCGCCGAGGCCTACGACGCCTTCACCGACACCTACGGCTGGGACGTGCGGGAGTGGCCGGGGTGCACGGTCCTGCGGGGCGCCCGCGAGACCGCGAGCTGCGCCTGGGTCGCCCAGCACGCGCCCACCGACCCCAAGGCGCTGGCGGAGTTCCGGCGCCGGGTGGCCTCGCTGCGGAACGGCGACGAGGCGGTGCGATGGTATCCGTTCTGATCAGGGTGCTGCGGGCGTGGCGGGCGACCGCCCGGAGCGTGACGGAAGCCGACGGCTCCCCGTCCGAAAGGCCCGCGTCCGACAGGCCCGCGTCCGACAGCTACCGGTCCGACAGGCCCCCGTCCGGCGGTCGGTGAGGTCGGCCGGCTCGGGGTGTGGGGAGCGTCAGACGGTCTTCTCCGCCGGCTCCCGCACCGGCCAGGCGCCGTCGATCACCGCGTCCGCCTCCCCCTTGCGGCGCAGGAAGCTCTGGAAGTCCGCCGCCCACTCGGCGTACCACTCGATCTGGCGGCGGTGCAGCTCCGCCGGGCCGAGGGCCGCGACCTTGGGGTGGCGGCCGGCTATCGCCCGGGCGAGGCGGGCCGCCGCGAGGGCGTCGGCCGAGGCGTCGTGCGCGGAGTCGAGGCGGACGCCGTACTCGGCGCAGACCGCCTCGAGGTTGCGCTTGCCGCGCCGGTAGCGGTCGACCGAGCGGTCGATGGTGTACGGGTCGACGACCGGCGCCGGGTCCAGACCGCCCAGGCGGTCGCGCAGCGAGGGCAGACCGTGGCGCAGCAGTTCGGCGGAGAGCAGGGTCAGGTCGAAGGCCGCGTTGTAGGCGACGACCGGGACGCCGGTGCGCCAGTAGCCCGCGAGGGTGTCGGCGATCGCGTCCGCGACCCGGTCCGCGGGGGCGCCCTCGCCGGTCGCCCGCTCGTTGCTGATCCCGTGCACCGCGACGGCGTCCGCCGGGATCTCCACTCCCGGGTCGGCCAGCCATTCGCGGTGTCCCAGGACCTGGCCGTCCCTGACCTCGATCACGGCTCCCGTGACGATGCGCGCCTCGCGCGGGTCCGTCCCGGTCGTCTCCAGGTCGAAGCCGACAAGCAGCTCCCGGTACCAGGCCATGGTGGCCCCCCTTCTCGGTGGTGCTTTCCCCCAGTGGTCTCCACCCTCGCACGCACCACTGACAATCAGAGGATCGCGTTCCGCTTGCCTTCCGGTCGAAACGGACGATTCAGGACACCGGCCGTGAGTCCGCCCAGGCCAGCTCGAACTCCTCGCGGTACGCCGCGAAGAGCCCGCCGTCGTCCGCCTCGCCCGATCTGACCACCCGGTTGCCGTTGCGCAGCACCAGCACCGGCGCCTCCATGCCACGCATGCGGCGCAGATAGGACTGGATCACCGCGATGCCGTCGGTGCCGTCGCCGTCGACCAGGTAGGCGGTGAAGCGGGGCGTCTCGTCGTAGACCTGGATCTGGAAGGCGCCCGGGTCCCGCAGCCGGGCGCGGACCCGGCGCATGTGCAGGATGTTCATCTCGACCGCGCGGCTCAGTTCGCCCCGTTTCATCCCGAGTTCGCGCTCGCGGCGCTTGACCGCGCTGGAGGCAGGGTTGAGGAACAGCAGCCGGACCCTGGCCCCGGCCTCGGCGAGACGGACCAGGCGGCGGCCGGAGAAGTTCTGCACGAGAAGGTTCAGGCCGATGCCGATGGCGTCGAGGCGGCGGGCGCCGTCGAAGATGTCCTCGGCGGGGAACCGGCGCAGCAGCCGCACCCGGTCGGAGTGGACGGCGACCACGTCCGCGTACCGGTCGCCCACGAGGTCCTCGACGGCGTCGACGCGCAGCCTGCGCGCCGAGGGCACGTCGCCGCTGGTGCCGAGCATCTCCAGCAGGCGTGCGGAGGCCCGCTCGGCCTGGCCGAGGACGGCTTCGGACAGCGCCCGGTTGCGGGAGACGACGTTGCGGGTCACCTCCAGCTCGTCCAGGGCGAGTTCGACGTCCCTGCGGTCGTCGAAGTACGGCTCGAAGCACGGCCAGTGCTGCACCATCAGCTCACGCAGCTGGGGCAGCGTGAGGAAGGAGATGACGTTGTCGTCGGCCGGGTCCAGCAAGTAGCCCTTGCGGCGGCTGACTTCGCGTACGGCGACCGCGCGCTGCACCCACTCCTGGCCGGCGGGCCCGGCCGCGGCGACCACCCACTCGTCGCCGTGGACGGGTTCGTAGATGGGCCGCAGCACGGCGGCCACCACGGCGCGCAGCCGCTGTTCTACGAGGTTCAGCCAGATGTACGCCCGGCCGGCCCGCTGGGCGCGGGTGCGTACCTCGCGCCATGACTCGGCGTCCCAGTCCAGCTCCGGCCCGATGGCGTTCGTCTCCATCGGCCGGGCCAGCGACACCGTGCCCGGCGGGGCGTCTGCGGAGCCCCCCTCGCGACCCTCGTCACCAGGGGGCAGCTCCAGCCCTCCCGAGCCCACCCGCGCACCGCCTTCCGCTCCCCCGAGCATCCCCGTCCCAACGATCAAGGAAGGGTACTCCGGGTACGGCGGGCGGTGCAGCCGGATGGACAGGTCGTTTCTCAACTACCGCTGTTCGTCTGTCCGTTCTGTCCCGCGAGAGCGGACGGAGTGAGCGGATTCATAGCGGTGACGTCCCTGGGGGCGAGCGAGAAACCCTGCCAGTGGACCGGCATGGGCTGCTGGTCCTCGTCCCGGGCGATGTGGTGGAAGCCCACGTTCACCCAGGTCACGGGGTGAGTGAGGGTCTGTCCGTTGACCCACTTGTCGACGGAGGTGCCGTGCAGCGGGCTGCCGCAGTCGCGGACGTTGTTGCTGGCGTACTGCTCGCACTGGTTGTACTGCGTGAAGTAGACGTCGTGCTGGGTGAACCTGCGCCCGGAGTACTTGGTGGTGGCACCGGGGACGAGTTCGTAGGAGCGGGCGTGGCCGTCCTTGTTCTTGCCGGTCGCGCTGACCATCCGCCACCAGCGCATGTTCTGGGCGTCGCCCGCGAGTTCCTTGGTGACGGGCGTGCTGGTGGTCTTGGCCGTCGGTCCCTGCTGGCCGCCCGCGGGCGGGCTGACCACCGAGTCGAACTGCTCCACCTTGGTGGCCGAGGAGCCGTCGAGGCCGAAGTCCAGCCGCCAGAAGACGTTGTGGCTGTGGCTGGTGGCATAGGACTTGGCGCCCTTGCCTATCGGCCAGCCGCGGCCGTCGCCGGCGTCGTAGTCGAAGGGCGAGAGGCTGCCGGTGGCGCCGACGTTCATGTTGATCGCACCGTCGTCGGAGAAGCGCCACTCGGTGATGTACTCGTACCAGCCGACCTTGTTGACGGTGTAGATCAGCAGGTCCTTGCCCTGGGCCTGGAAGACCTTGTTGCCGTCGGACTGCATGCGGTAGGCGTGACCGCGCGAACGGGTCGTGGTGCACAGGCCCTTGACGTTCGGGTTGTCGGAGAAGGACTCCGGGACCTTCACCGTCCTGATGGTCCCGCCGGGGCACTCGGCGGGAGCCATGTTGACCAGGCCCGAGCCGAAGTTGTAGTCGGTGATGTCGTTGTACTCGTTCTTGCCGTCGTCGTACGGCACGTGGATCTGGGCGATCTTGGCGCTGTTGAGGACCCTGATCGGCTTGGTCTCGCCGGGCGGCTGGTAGGAGATCTTCTCCAGGACCAGGCCGGACTTGGCCTCGAAGCGCCAGCACATGCGCCAGGTCGTGCCGGTGGCGAGCTTCTGTTCGATGCGGTAGGCGGCGGAGCAGTCGGCGGCCGCCGCGGGGGCCGCCCTGGGGGCCGTCACGGGCTGGGCGGCGGCCGGACCGGCTCCCGCGGCCGTGCCGGCGGCCAGCGCGGCCGCACAGAGGCCTGCGGCGGCACCCTTGTGGACCCGGCCGGTGGCCTGCGGCCGGAGGCCGCGGATCAGATTCGGAACACGCATGAGGACATGACTCCCTGTGCCTCCCGCTCCGGAAGGCGGGTCGGAAACGGACGTGGAGGTGGGCCTGCCGCGGAGTCAGCCGGTGAGCCGGGCGACCTTGCGGGTGCTGAGGTCGATCACCAGGGACCGGGCGTCGATCCACGGGCCGTTCCTGACCTTCGGCAGCAGCCGCACGCAGCGGTGTTCCCCGCACTTGTCGAGGACGGCCGGTTCGGCGCCCGGCACCGCCCGGTAGATCATGGCGGCGATCTGGAGCTGGTCCGGGGAGCCGAGCTCCTTGCCGGTGGCGTCCTTGAAGTCGGCCTTCAGGCCCGCGCCCAGCGGATCGGCGATCAGCAGGCTCGCCGCCTCGTTCTGCTCGGCGGCGCTGAGCGGCGGCTGCACGCCGTGCTGGGTGCCGGTGTTCTCGACCTTGCCGGTGTCGAGGTTGACGGTCTTGGTGACGAGGGTGTCGTCCTTGTAGTCGTAGAACGACACCACCGCGCGCCGGGGCGCCGCGGGGTCGTCCACCTCGCCGGCCGCGGGCTCGGCCAGGTCCACGCCGAGGCGCTGGGGACCGCGGTCGCCGTCCACGTCCTCACTGGCGGCGAACTGCTGCCGGTCGAGCGCGATCCTCTCGACGCGCGCGATCTCGTCGTCGGTGAGCGGGTCGCGGCCCTTGCCCTTGGCGCCCTCGGCGGGCGCCCCCTCGACGACACCGGGCTGAACCGCCCCCGTGTCCCCCTGCTGCCCCTGCTGCCGTCCGGCCGCCTGTCCGGTGCTCTGTCCGCCCTTGCCGCCTCCTGAGTCGTCCGCCCCCGCCGTGCCCGGCAGGGTGATCCCCACCATCACGGCTGTCGCGGCCACCGCGATGGCCGTACCCGCCACCACCTTGCCCAGGTGGCGGCGCACTGTCGTGCGCACAAATTCCCCCTACTCCCCCTGTTGCGCGGGAGTACGTGTCTGCCCCACTGGTTCGGCACAGGACGTGGGTCACCTGTCGTCCTGTGCACTGGTCGTCGGGTAAGAGGGGCGTAAGTCACAGGTGGTTCCGTCACTTTCCTGGAGACTCGACGTCCAAGGCGCCCCCGGCGGGGCGAGACACCTGAAAGAGTCGTGTCCATGCAGGTCTGGCCTGGAGAGGCGTATCCCCTCGGTGCCACGTACGACGGCGCCGGCACGAACTTCGCGGTCTTCACGGAGGCCGCGGACCGAGTAGAGCTGTGTCTGCTGCACGACGACGGCTCGGAGACGGCGGTGGAACTGCGCGAGAGCGACGCGTTCGTCCGGCACGCGTACCTGCCGGGCGTCATGCCCGGACAGCGGTACGGATTCCGGATGCACGGTCCCTACGATCCCGCGCGCGGGCAGCGCTGCAACTCGGCGAAGCTGCTGCTCGACCCCTACGCGAAGGCGATCAGCGGCGCGGTCCGCTGGGGCGAGGAGGTGTACGGCTACCACTTCGACGCCCCCGAGCGGCGCAACGACCTCGACTCGGCGCCGCACACCATGACGTCGGTCGTGGTCAATCCCTACTTCGACTGGGGCGACGACCGCAGGCCGCGTACCGAGTACCACCACACGGTGATCTACGAGGCCCATGTGAAGGGTCTGACGATGCGCCATCCGGGGCTGCCGGAGGAGCTGCGCGGCACCTACGCGGCGCTGGCGCACCCGGCGATCATCGAGCATCTGACGGAGCTCGGGGTGACCGCCCTCGAGCTGATGCCGGTGCACCAGTTCGTCAACGACCACCGGCTGGTCGACATGGGCCTGAACAACTACTGGGGCTACAACACGATCGGTTTCTTCGCCCCGCACAACGCGTACGCCTCCTGGGGCGACCGCGGTCAGCAGGTCCTGGAGTTCAAGTCGGCGGTGCGGGCGCTGCACGAGGCGGGGATAGAGGTCATCCTCGACGTCGTCTACAACCACACCGCCGAGGGCAACCACCTGGGCCCGACGCTGTCCTTCCGGGGCATCGACAACCAGTCGTACTACCGGCTGACGGACGATCCCCGGTACTACATGGACACCACGGGCACCGGCAACTCCCTGCTCATGCGGTCCCCGCACGTCCTCCAGATGATCATGGACTCGCTGCGGTACTGGGTGCTGGAGATGCACGTCGACGGGTTCCGTTTCGACCTCGCGGCGACGCTGGCCCGTCAGTTCCACGAGGTGGACCGGCTGTCGTCGTTCTTCGACCTGGTCCAGCAGGACCCGGTGGTCTCCCAGGTGAAGCTGATCGCGGAGCCGTGGGACGTGGGCGAGGGCGGCTACCAGGTGGGGAACTTCCCCCCGCTGTGGACCGAGTGGAACGGCAAGTACCGCGACACCGTGCGGGACGTGTGGCGGGGCGAGCCGCGCGCGGTCGGCGAGTTCGCCTCCCGGCTGACCGGCTCCTCCGACCTCTACCAGGACGACGGCAGGCGCCCGCTGGCCTCCATCAACTTCGTGACCTGCCACGACGGCTTCACCCTGCACGACCTGGTGTCCTACAACAACAAGCACAACCAGGCCAACGGGGAGGACAACCGGGACGGCGAGAGCCACAACCGGTCCTGGAACTGCGGCGCGGAGGGCGCGACCGACGAGCCCGACGTCCTGGAGCTGCGGGCCCGGCAGATGCGCAACTTCCTCGCCACGCTGATGTTCTCCCAGGGCGTGCCCATGATCAGCCACGGGGACGAGTTCGGGCGCACCCAGAAGGGCAACAACAACGCCTACTGCCAGGACAGCGAGCTGGCCTGGGTCCAGTGGCCCGAGGAGGGCAGCGAGCTGCTGGACTTCACGCGCGCGCTGGTGCGGCTGCGCAAGGAGCATCCCGTCTTCCGGCGGCGCCGCTTCTTCCACGGCCGGCCGGTGGAGGGCACGCACGACGAGCTGTCGGACATCGCCTGGTTCACTCCCGAGGGCAAGGAGATGGCGCCCAGGGACTGGGACCGGGCGCAGGCGTCCGCGCTGTCGGTGTTCCTCAACGGCAACGCGATCTCCGAGCCGGGGGCGCGCGGCGAACGGATCATCGACGACTCCTTCCTGCTGATGTTCAACGCCTCCGCCAAGCCGATGGAGTTCGTGGTGCCGGTCGACCACGGGCGCCAGTGGCAGGTGGTCGTGGACACCGCGAACCCGGAGGCCCCGGCCCCCGGCGCGGGCCCGAAGGTGCAGGCCGGGGCCCGGCTGACCCTGGTCGACCGGAGCATGACGGTGCTCCAGCGGCCGACCTGAGCGAGCCGTGCGGAGGTGCGGGAACGACCCGCCCGGCGGGGTGTGTGACACGAAACGCCGCGGGACGGGTACGTAGGTTGTCATGACCCCTGAGCGACGTGACGCCTCCGTTCCCGTGCCGCCCACGGCGACCTACCGGCTTCAGCTCCAGCCCGAGTTCCCGTTCCCGGCGGCGACGGCGGCCGTGCCGTACCTGGCCTCGCTCGGCGTCTCGCATCTGCACCTGTCCCCCGTCCTGGAGGCCGTACCGGGCTCCCCGCACGGCTACGACGTCGTGGACCCCACCCGGGTGCGGGCGGAACTCGGCGGGGAGGAGGGGCTGCGGGCGCTGGCGCACACCGCGCGCGAGCACGGGCTCGGCCTGGTGGTGGACATCGTGCCGAACCACATGGCGATGGCGCCGCGTCACAACCCCGCCCTGTGGGAGGTGCTGCGCGAGGGGCCGACGTCGCCGTACGCGCGCTGGTTCGACATCGACTGGGAGGCGCAGGGCGGCCAGGTGCTGCTCCCGGTGCTCGGCGGCCCCCTAGGGTCGGAGCTGGCCCGGCTGCGGGTGGACGGCGACGTACTGCGCTACCACGACCACGTGCTCCCGCTGCGCGAGGGCACCGAGGGGCTGCCGCTGCCGCAGCTCCTGGACGCCCAGTGGTACCGGCCGGTGTGGTGGCGGCTGGCCCGCACCGAGCTGAACTACCGGCGCTTCTTCAGCATCTCCGAGCTCATCGGGGTGCGGGTGGAGGACCCGGAGGTGTTCGAGGCCACCCACGGCACGATCCTGCGGCTGCTGCACGAGGGCGTCGTCGACGGGCTGCGCGTGGACCACCCGGACGGCCTCGCCGACCCCGACGCCTACCTGGCGCGGCTGCACACGGCGAGCGGCGGCCGCTGGACGGTCGTCGAGAAGATCCTGGCCGACGGGGAGCGGCTGCCGGACTCCTGGCCCGTGGCCGGCACCACCGGCTACGACGCCCTGCGTCACGTCGACGGCCTCTTCACGGACGCCGAGGGCGCCGGAGAGCTGCTGGCCCACTACCGGCGCTTCGCGGCCCCGCAGACGGACCGGGGCGGCGACTGGGCGGCCACGGTTCGCCGGGCGGCGTACAAGGTGCTCACGCACGAGCTGGCGGCCGAGACGGAGCGGCTGACGCGGGCGGCGTCCCGGGTGTGCGCCGCGTCGGCCGACCCCGGCCTGCGCGACCGGGCGCCCTGGGCGCTGCGGACGGCGTTGGAGGAGCTGCTCGTGCGCCTGGAGGTGTACCGGCCGTACGCCTCGGGCGACCCGGCCGCCGTCGTCACCGAGGAGGCGGCCGCCGAGGCGCGGCAGGCGTTCGTCGTGCCGGAGGAGGCGGGCGCCGTCGACGTGGTGCGGAAACTGGTGCTCGGCGCGGAGGGGCCGGCCGGGGTGGACTTCCGGGCGCGGTTCGCGCAGACGGCGTCCGCGCTGCGTGCCAAGTCGGTGGAGGACACGGCGTTCTACCGTTACGTGCCGCTGGCCGCGGCGAACGAGGTGGGCGGCGACCCGGGCGACCCGGGGGTGTCCCCGGCCCGCTTCCACGCCTACTGCGCGCGCGTGCAGCGCGACTGGCCGGCCACCGGGACGGTCGTGTCGACGCACGACACCAAGCGCAGCGCCGACGTGCGCGCCGCGCTCGCCGTGCTCACCGAGTGCCCGCGGCGCTGGGCGGACGTCCTCGCCGAGGTGACCCGGGCGCAGGAGGGCGTGCCGGACGGGCAGCTGGCGTGGGCGGCGTGGCAGACGGTCTTCGGACTGGGCCCGGCGGCCCCGGAGCGCGTGCAGGAGGCCCTGCTCAAGCACGTTCGCGAGGCGGGGCTGTACACGAGCTGGACGGAGCAGGAGCCGGCGTACGAGAAGGCGGTGGCCGCGTTCGTGGCGGCGGGGCCGTGCGGGGTGCCGGGCGAGCGGGTGGCCGCGCTGCGCGAGGCACTGGAGCCGTACATCCGTGCGAACGTGCTCGGTACGGCGCTGGTGCATCTGACCATGCCCGGGGTGCCGGACGTGTACCAGGGCACGGAGAGCGAGTACCGGGCGCTGGTGGACCCGGACAACCGGCGCCCGGCGCTCTTCCCGCCGAAGGACCCCGGTGCCAAGGGCGCGGTGACCGCTGCCGCGCTGCGGCTGCGCCGACGGCGGCCGGAGGTCTTCGGGGACACGGCGGCGTACGAGCCGCTGCCCGCCGAGGGACCGGCCGCGGCCCACTGCCTGGCGTTCGCCCGCTCCGGCCGGGTGCTGACGGCCGTGACGCGGCTGTCGCTGCGGCTGGCGGAGGCGGGCGGCTGGCGCGAGACCCGGCTGGCGCTGCCTCCCGGCACCTGGGCCGACGTGCTGACCCCCGGGCGGGAGTTCACGGGCCACGCGCGCGTGGCGGACCTGTTCGAGCCGCTGCCGGTGGCGCTGCTGGAGCGGACGGAGTGAGAGCGCGGGGTGATCTCCGGCGTTGACAGGTGACGGTCAGATGCATGTAATGGAGGCGGTGTCGCGTGACGTCGGCCAAAGAGCGGTGGGCCGGCCGGCGGTCGGGCGAACACCCTTCTTCGAGGGACACGCCATGAGTTCACACTCCGCGCCCCGCGACTGACGCAGACCCGTCGCCGACGTGTGTCGGCTGCGCGCCTCCTCGGTCCGCCTCCGTTCCGCATCGCTTCGACGCCGTCCTCGGCGCCGACCCCCGGTGCTGCCTTCAGCGTGCCTTCGGTGCCGCTCACAGCCTGTCCGCAGTCTGTCCTCGGCGCCGCCGGCGCTGCTGTCCGCAGCGCGCCGTCACCCTTCACGGCACCTCCCGTGTGCCCTGTGCTGCGTGCCGTACGGCCGCACACCACGACTTCCGGAGAGACCCACCCGTATGTCCACGTCGTTCCATGCCTCCCTCATCGAGCAGTTCCGCGCCAACGGCGGGAAGGTCGAAGGCACGCACGCAGGGGGCGACCTGCTCCTGCTGACGACCACCGGCGCGACGCCGGGGACCGAGCGGACCACTCCGCTCTGCTATGTCCGCCGCGGCGACTCGCTCCTGGTCGTCGGGGCGGACCCCGCCACCCCCGACCGTCCCGACTGGTACCGCGACCTGCTCGCCCACCCCATGGTGCGGGTCGAGCTCGGCACCGACACCTTCGAGGCGCTCGCGGTCCCCGCCGAGGGGGCCCGGCCGGCCGTCGTCCTCCGACCCGCCGAGCCCGACGGCTGGGCGGGCCCCCGCGAGATCCGCACCCTCGCCGACAAGATCATGGAGGTCCACACCTGGCTGCGTGGGCAGTTGCGCCAGGTGGCCACGCAGGCGGAGGCCCACTTCGCCGCCCGCGCCGCCCACGAGGGCCCGGGCGAGCCGCCCGCTCCGGGCCTCGGGCTGGAGATCCGGCAGCGCTGCCTGGCGTTCTGTCAGGCGCTGCGGTTCCACCACGTCGGCGAGGACGCCCATCTGTTCCCCACCATGGCCCGCCACCACCCCCACCTGGCCGACACCTTCACCCGGCTCACCGAGGAACACCGCACCGTCGCGCGCATCCAGGACGATCTGGTGACCCTGCTGGAGGGTGTCGCGATCGCGGATCCCGGGCGGTTCCGTACGGAACTTGAGTCCATGACACGCGAGTTGAACGCCCATCTCGACTTCGAGGAGGAGACGATCGTCCCGCTCCTCACCGAGCTCCCCTGGCCCCCGGCCCCGCCCGCGGGGACGGCGGGCGCCGAAAGGACGCGCGAGACGTGAGCGCGGACCGGCCGTACCACCCGCCGGCGTGCGCATCCGAGCGCCCCCTGGAGGCTCCCCCCAGGCGTTCTTGACAGTTCCCGGAGAGCATGGGGTACTGCGGATGCGAAGGCCGGGCGGACGAATACGGGGGTGAGTCTCCTGCCGGAGCTGCGCTACCCGACGGTGGCCGAACTGACGTCCTCTGTCCGGGCCCTGGCCGCGCACGAGCCCGGAATGTGCGCGCTGCGGCAGGTGGGGGTCTCCCGTGCGGGCCGGCCCCTGCACCTGCTGTCCGTGGGGCACGCCCGGCGGGCCGTGCTCGTCGTCGCGGGTGCCCACGCCAACGAGCCGACCGGGGGCTCGACACTGCTCGCACTCGCCGAACGAGTCGTGCAGGAACGGGAGTTGCGGGACGGCACGTCCTGGCACTTCCTGCTGTGCGCGGACCCCGACGGAGCGAGTCTGCATGTCACCCCGGCGCCGCGCAGCCTGCTGGAGTACCACCTCGGCTTCTTCCGGCCCGCCGGTCCGGAGCAGCCGGAGTGGTCCCCGGCCGTGCTGCCGCCGGACCGGCTGCCCCCGGAGACACGCGCGTTGACCCGGGTCATCGACGAGCTGCGGCCCTACCTCCAGGTGACGCTGCACGGCACCGACCTGGGCGGCAGCTGGGTGCAGCTCACCAAGGACATCCCGGGTCTCGCCGAGCCGTTCGTCAAGTCGGCGGCCCAGCTGCACATCCCGGTGGAGACGGGCGCGTCCGACGCGGCGGGCTGGCCCGCGTCCGGGCCCGGCGTGCACGTGATGCCGGCCGCCGGAGTCGAGGCGGCGTACCCGAGCATGCCGGACGACGCACGGCACAGCACCTGGTACCACGCCCATCGCTACGGCGGCCTGACCGCGGTGGTGGAGGTGCCCATGTGGGCGAGCGACATGGTGGACGACCCCGCACCGCATCCCGCCCCGGCCGCGGCGATGCGGCGGCTGGCACGACGCCTGCTGCGCGACACCACGGAGGTGGAGCGGGTGCTCTTCGAGGCGCTGCCGCGTCTGGAGGGCGTCGACGGGCCGTTGCTGCGGGCGGCGAAGTGGGCGCTGGAGCTGGTGCCGGGGCTGGCCGCGGACTGGACGGACAACCCGCCCGCCGACACGACGATGGCGTACGTGGGCAGCGTGGACGCCTTCGCCCGCAGGCTGCCGCTGCGGGCGGCCGCGATGCTGTGGCGGGTCCTCCAGGAGAGCGACGACCATGCCGCCCCGCGCCTGGAGCAGCTCGTCGAGACGTGGAGCGACGCCTTCGCCTACCGCTTCCGGGCCCGCTGGGTGCCCCTGGAGCACCAGGTCGAGCACCAGTCCCGCACGGTCGTCGCGGCGGCCCTGCACGCGCGCGAACGGGCGGCCTGACGGCCCGCACACCGGCCCGCGCATCGGCTCGCGCATCGGCCCGCACAATCGGGACGGGCGGCGAACGGGATCACGGGCTGCGCGCCGGACGGGAAGGCGTGGCGGACGGGCGAACGGGACGGCATGGCGGACGGGCAACGGTACATCCCGGAGAACGGGACGGCGGGCCGGACGCCGGGCAGGGCCGCGGGCACGCGCGGGTGCCCGCGGCGGTCCGGCCCGGTCAGACCTCCGGGACCTCCTGGTCGTCGAGGGCGAACACCGCCCCCGTCAGCGCCTCCCGCTCGCAGTCGTTGCCGAAGGTGCGCTCGTAGTCGACCGGGCGCCCGTTCCACTGCCCCTGCGCGCGGACCGTCACAGGCGCGTACATGAGCGGGCAGATGCGGCTGCCGTCCGCGGTGAGGGCGCCGACGTCCCCGCCGGCCCGTGTCAGGACGTCGCAGGCCTCCACGGCGCGGGAGTGGCCCTGGGGCGGGTCGCACAGCAGCAGGGTGCCCCGGGTGTCGCTGGAGCGGGAGTCGCCGCGGGTGACGGTGAGCTGGAGCCAGTTGCCGGGAAGGGCGTCGTGGGAGGCCGCCAGGGCCGGGGCGGCGCCGACGGTCAGGAGGAGGACGGCCGCGGCCGTGAGCGCGCGCCGTACGGCTTCGGCCGACCGGCGACGGTTGAGGAAGTACGTCATTCCCGATGCATCGGCACGGCCGGCTGTGTACCCCAGTCCGACTCACCCGAACGGGCACCCGCGGGCTCGGCGGCGCGGCGGCCCGCCAGCTCGAACGCGGCCAGCACCACCCGTGCCTGGTACTCCGCCTGGCGCGCGACGGGAATCCAGCGCGCCCCGCACTCGTCCTCGTAATCGGCGCACCAGGCGTCGATGAGGCCGTCCAGCTCCGGCAGCGCGCCGGCCGGATCGCGTCCGGTGCCGGTGACCAGCTGGTGCAGCAGGCCCGCGGTCCGGACGGCGATCCGGCGCCCCGCGATGCGCAGGGCGGTCAGGTGGGCGGTGCTGAGCGCGGGCAGGGGGCGGGCGGGGTCGGCCGTGGCGGGGTCCCAGGCGGCCGCGAGACCGGGGCAGATCAGTAGGTAGTCGTCGACCGGGGCGAGCAGACGGGCCGCGTCCGGGGTGCTCGCGAGATGGGGCCGCACCCGCGCGAGGATACGTTCCAGCAACTGTGCGTCATGACTCAGGGCAGCGCTCACGGCGCGCAGCACCGTGTCCCGGTCGGCGGGCGGGGAGTCGTCCTCCATGGCGGCGACGCCCCACATGGGCGCCTCCACTACCGCGGTGACCGTGCCGTGCCGGTGCGGGTGGTACCAGGTCGACTCGACGGCCGCCTCGGTGATGGCGGCGGCGAGATCACGCGGTCGCGGCGGCGGGATCCGGTAGACGGCCGGCCCGAGCCGGGGCCAGTACAGGGTGTCGTACGGCCCGAGTTCGCGGGGGATGCCGAGGCGGGCGGCGGTGTGGGCGACGCGCCGGGAGAGTCCGGGCAGGTCGCGGGTGAGTTCGACGAAGGCGCCGCCGACGTCGACGCCGTGCAGCGAGCACTGGAAGAAGGGTTTCAGTTCGTCCTGGAGACGGAGCAGCGTCCGGGTCTCCGGCAGCGCGGCGGCGGCCGCGCCGTCGGGCAGCCACTCGGGCTGCTCCAGGAAGCCGGGGCGGAAGAAGTGACGGAAGTAGCGGCCGAGGCTGTAGGGGCCGGTCAGCCAGCCCTCGTTGCGGCGCAGGCCGTCGGGGTCGAGGCAGAGCAGCAGGTTCCAGGTGGCGTCGGCGCCGACGGTGAGCCGCGGGTCGGCGAGGACGCGCTCGGCCAGCCTCAGGACGGTGGCACCGCCCACGGGCTCGTTGGCGTGCGGCCCGGCGACGACGAGGGCCTGGCGGGTGCCGCGCCCGACGGAGAGCAGCCACAGGGGCGAGCCCGCGCGTGAGACCCCGGCGCGACGCAGCCGGACGTCCCCGGAACCACGGACGGCGAGCGCTGCCGCGCGGGCCGCGAGTTCGTCCACGGTCGGGTAACGGAGGAGGGGCGGCAGGGCACACCTCCCACGGGGCGGCGCCGTCGGTTCACCTGGCGTGTCTGGTGTACGCACAGTGAGTCATGGGCCGGGGGTTCGTCAACACCGCGATGGGCGGGGGGACTTGAGCGGGCGGCGGCGGTATCGCGGGTGGGCGCGGGGCATCGTCGGGACCCGCCGGAACCCCATGGTTCGACGGACCGCGTCCGGCCCGGGGACCGACCGAGCGGCACCGGCGGCGAAGCGACCCGGCCGGTGGACCGGTTCGTCAGGCCGGTTCGGCAGCCACTCCGGAGGACCGGCTCGGTGGGCCGCCTCGGTGGGCCGCCTCGGCGCGTGGGCTCGGCGCGTGGACTCGGCGGGGAGGTCCGGCGGGGAGGTCCGGCCGGTCAGTTCACCGAGAGGCGGAACGCCATGCGGCCGAAGGCGACCTGGTCGCCCTCGCGGACCACGGCCGCGCCGATGACACGACGCCCGTTGACCGTGGTGCCGTTGGTGGAGCCGAGGTCGCGCAGCACCCACATCCCGCCCTGGCGCCTGAGTTCGGCGTGCACCCGGGAGACGCTCTCGTGGGTCAGCCTGAGGCCGCTCGCCGGGTCGCGGCCGATGCGCAGCGCGCTCTCGGTGCCGGGGTGCGGCAGCAGCAGTTTGGGCAGCCGCTCGGCCTGCCAGGCCCTGCGCAGCCGGACGGTGAACCCGGAGACCGCCTCGACGCTGCCGAAGACGACCCGCGACAGGCGGCTCTCCCTGGGCAGGTCGGCGGTGAGGACGGCGAGCTCGTCGGAGCGGCGGGCGACGAGAGCCAGCTCCATACGGCGGATGAACGTGTCGTGCGACAGCCGCCCCATGGCGACGCCGTCACGCAGCACCTTCAGCGCTCGGTCGCGCTCCACGTCGGACAACCGCGCGGGGTACGTGTTGAACTCGAAAGACGACGTCACGGTGGTGATTGTCGGTCAGCGCGCCCCGGGTGTCCAGAAGACGCGAAAACGCCCGGCCCGCGCGCGTGCCGCCAATGGGAGTGTTCCAAAAGCGGATTGATCTCCGGTGGAGCACGATGGACCCGACGCGCTACATCACGGTGAGCAGACGAAGGGGAACCGTCCGTGCAGTTCGAGGTGTGGGCACCGCAGGCCGAACGTGTGACGCTCCAGTGCGACGACATCACCCGCGCGTTGGAGCGCGATCCGGAGCGGACGGGGTGGTGGACCGGGGAGGCGGAGGCCGCGGACGGCTCGCGGTACGGCTTCGCGGTGGACGACGGCCCCGTCCGCCCCGACCCCCGCTCGCGCCGTCAGCCGGACGGCCCGGACGGGCTGAGCGCGGTCGTCGACCAGGCCCGCTACGCGTGGCGTACACCGTGGCCGGGCCGACCGCTGCCGGGCGCGGTCCTGTACGAGCTGCACGTGGGCACGTACACGCCCGAGGGCACCCTGGACGCGGCCGCGGGGCGCTTGGAGCATCTCGCCGAACTCGGTATCACACACGTCGAGTTGATGCCGCTGTGCGCGTTTCCCGGCCGGCACGGCTGGGGCTACGACGGGGTGTCGCCGTGGGCGGTGCACGAACCGTACGGCGGTCCCGAGGCGCTGAAGCGGTTCGTCGACCGGGCGCACGCGCTCGGGCTGGGCGTCGTCCTGGACGTCGTGCACAACCATCTGGGACCGTCCGGCAACTACCTGCCGGAGTTCGGCCCGTACTTCACACAGACACACCACACGCCGTGGGGCGCCGCCATCAACCTGGACGCGCCCGGTTCGGACGAGGTGCGCGCCTATCTGCTGGGCAGCGCGCTGGCCTGGCTGCGCGACTACCGGCTCGACGGGCTGCGGCTGGACGCGGTGCACGCGCTGGCCGACACGCGCGCGTGTCACTTCCTGGAGGAGCTGTCGGCGGCGGTGGACGCCCTCGCCGAGGAGACCGGGCGCCCGCTGTTCCTGATCGCCGAGTCCGATCTGAACGACCCGCGGCTGATCACCCCCCGCCGGGCCGGCGGTCTGGGTCTGCACGCGCAGTGGAACGACGACTTCCACCACGCTCTGCACACCGCGCTCACCGGTGAGTCGCAGGGCTACTACGCCGACTTCGCGCGCGACCCGTTCGCGGCGCTCGCCAAGACCCTCACCGGCGGCTTCTTCCACGACGGCACCTACTCGGACTTCCGTGGCCGACGTCACGGCCGCCCGCTGGACCGCGCCCGGCTGCCCGCGCACCGGCTCCTCGGGTACGGCCAGACCCACGACCAGATCGGCAACCGCGCCCAGGGCGACCGGCTGTCGGCGTCCCTCTCCCCCGGTCTGCTGGCCTGCGCGGCGGCGCTGACGCTGACCGCGCCGTTCACGCCGATGCTCTTCATGGGCGAGGAGTGGGCGGCGGGCACACCGTGGCAGTACTTCACCGACCACACCGACCCGGAGCTCGCCGAGGCCGTACGGCGGGGTCGGCGGCGGGAGTTCGCGGCGCACGGCTGGGCCGAGGAGGACGTGCCCGACCCGCAGGACCCGGCGACGCGCGAGCGCTCGTGCCTGGACTGGTCCGAGCCGGAGCGCGAGCCGCACGCGCGCGTGCTGGCCTGGTACCGCGAGCTGATCGCGCTGCGGCACGCGACCGCCGACCTCACCGATCCGGATCTGGCCGACATCAAGGTCGCCCACGACCCGCAGGCCCACTGGCTGGCGTTCCGGCGCGGTGACGTCCTGGTGGCCGTCAACCTCGGCAAGGAGCCGGCCGCGATCCCCCTGGGCCCGCGTCCGGCCCGCGTCCTCCTCACCTGGGATCCGGTGGACGTTCCGGGCCGGGACGGGCTGCTGCACGTGCCGGGCGAGTCGTGCGTGGTACTGGAGCAGGACTGAGGGACACCCGTCGGGACGGCCCGGTGGGAGACCCCGGGCCCGCCCCTCTGCGTCACCCCACTCCGTCCGTCCCGCCCGCCCCGCCTTCCCTGTCCTCCCCGGTCTCCGGGTCCTCCCCGGTCTCCGGGTCCTCCCCGGTCTCCGGGTCCTCCCCGTCCTCGCGGAACTCCGTCACCCGCTCCAGCAGGATGGCCTCCCAGGCCCGTGCCAGCTGGACCCGGGGCAGGGTCAGCTCCTCGGCGTCCCGTGGGCCGGTGGTGCGGCCCGTGGTGCTGCCGGTGGTGCGCCCGGCCGTACGGCCGCCGGTACGGCCGTCGAGGCGCTCCGCGAGGCGGACGACGGTGTCGCAGCGGGCGAGCCACAGGCCGCGCAGACAGGGGCGGGCTCCGTAACCGGCGAGGGTGGCGGCGCGGACGGCCGCGCCGGAGCCGACGGCGAGGGCGAGGCCCGCGATGTCCTCGGCGGGATCCCCGAGGACCGCGCCGGTCCAGTCGAGGACACCGCGCACCCGGCCGTCGGCGCTCACCACGAGGTGCTCGCCCCGCAGGGCGTGGTGGACGAGGACGGCGGTGCCGGGCTGGGCGGCGAGCTGCGCCGCGCCGGGCGGGGTGAGCTGGTGCAGACGGGACGGGTCGAACTCGTCGGCACGGGCGAGGCGTTGGGCTGCGGCCACGGCCATCCGGCGCAGCGCCTCCAGGGAGCGCGGGGCGGTGCGCGGCACCCCGAGCGCCTCGGCCTGGCGGGCCGGCACCTCGCGCAGCCCCCGGAGCAGTCCGGCGAGGTCGGCCTCGCCGACGGCCGACACGTCGTGCTCCTCGGCGGTGCCGCCGGGCACCTTGGTGTCGAGGGTGTACGCCAGCCCGGGCGACCACTCGCCGTGCGCGACGCTGGTGGGCACGGCGACCGGGACGTGCGGGCGGACGAGATCGCGCAGCCGCAGCTCCCGGCGGCGGCGCAGGGTCGTCTCACGGTCCGTCGCGAGGCGCAGCACATGACGGGTGCCCACCCACCAGGTGGCGGGCGCGTCGCCCTCGGCGACGGGGCGTACCTCCGGCCCCGGGCCGCTCGTGCCGCCCTCGTCGAGGAGCGAGCGGACCAGTCGGCGGACGGTGTCCGCGGTGGGTGTCGGTGCCTGGGTCATGGTCGCGACGCTGCCGTTCGGATGGGTGCCGGGACTCCTGGGTCGGTCAGTCCACCATGACCAACTCGCGGGTGGTGTCGTTGAGACGGCGGCCGCCGTCCTCGGTGACGGTGACGATGTCCTCGATACGCACACCGAACCGGCCCGGCAGATAGACCCCGGGCTCGACGGAGAAGCACATGCCGGGCACGAGGGGTCGTTCCTCGCCCTCGATCATGTAGGGCGGCTCGTGGGTGGTGACGCCGATGCCGTGGCCGGTGCGGTGGATGAAGTACTCGCCGTAGCCGGCATCCGCGATGACCGCGCGGGCGGCCCGGTCGACCTCCTGGCAGGCGACGCCCGGCCGGACCGCCCGGAAGCCCGCCTCCTGGGCCGCGCGCACGAGGTCGTGGACCCGGCGCTCCTCGTCGGTGGGCTCCCCGACGTGCACGGTGCGGGAGGTGTCGGAGCCGTAGCCGTCCTTGAGGCCGCCGAAGTCCAGGACGACCATGTCGCCGTGCTCGATGACCCGGTCGCCGACCTCGTGGTGCGGGTTGGCGCCGTTCGGCCCGGAGGCGACGATCGTGAAGTCGACCTGGGAGTGCCCGTGCCGGCGCAGCAGGGCGGCGAGGTCGGCGCCGACCTCGGTCTCCCGGCGCCCGGCGAAGGGGACCTTCCGGATCTCCTCGAACGTCGCGTCCGCGGCAGCTCCGGCGGCCGCCATCAGCTCCAGCTCCGTCGCGTCCTTGACGGCGCGCAACATCGGCAGGACCTCGGTGAGCGAGGCGTAGGAGGTGGCGGGCAGGGCGTTCTGGAGGCCCAGCAGGTGCATCGCCCAGGCGTTGTCGCTGATCCCGAACCGGCCGCCCTTGTCGACGAGGCCGGCGGTGGCCGCGTAGGGGTCCTTGCCGTCGGTCCAGTCCCGCAGGGTGAGCGCCGGGGCGCCGACCGCCTTCGCGGCGTCGGGGGCCTCCAGCGTCGGCACCACGAGGACGGGGTCCCGGCCGGGGGCGAGGACGAGCAGGGTGAGCCGTTCGGTGACGGCGGTGGGCGCGTACCCGGTGAGCCATACGAGGTCGGGTCCGGGCGCCACGAGCAGTCCGGCGAGTCCGGCGTCGGCGGCCTGGCGCGCGGCGCGCTCCATGCGGGTCCGGTAGTCGTCGGCGGTGAAGGACCCGGTGGCGGTGCCGGTCATCCTGGCCTCCCAGAAAGGACGTGGCGGCTGACGTGTGACGGACGGGGTGACGCTGACGTGAAGGCCGTACGGGCAGCATCCTGCCCGTACGGCGGAGGTCGCGCGAGCCGATCGGTACGGGTTCCGGGCGGGGGACCTGCCCGGGGCAGCCGTCCGGGGCCGTGCTCGGGCCCAGGAGCAGCAGGACACCACCGAAGACCCGCTCCGTGCGGCGGCACGCCCCGGCCCGGAACAGGACGGCCTTCACCCACCCGACGCACCCCACGCAGAGTCCGTAGCAACCGACCTCGTGGACGGCCCGGAGCAAGGAAAGGTCGGCCCGACGCTCACGGCGACGCGGTGGCGTCCCGCCCGGCCGGTGGCCTGTCCGGCGGCGGGGGCGGCCGGGGCGCTGCCGACCGGGCCGTACGGGCATGTCCGGCGGTGGCGCCGGCCCGGGCGGTGCCGGCCGGACGGTGGTTCGTCCGGTGGCGGCGGCCGGGGCGGTTCCGGCCGGGCGGTGCGGGCCTGTCCGGTGGTGGCGGCGGTCGGGGCGGTGCCGGCCGGGCGGTGCGGGCCTGTCCGGTGGTGGCGGCGGTCGGGGCGGTGCCGGGCCGTGCGGGCGGTCGTCCCGGGGCCCGGTCAGGTGACGATGCCGGGGATCACCGTCAACCTGTCGTATCCGCCGCCGTGATGCCGCACCGTCATCTTGATCGCCACGCCGGGGCGGGCCGCGTCGACCGCCCGGGCGAGGTCCATGGCCGAGTCGATCCGGGTCCCGCCGAACTTCAGCAGGACGTCACCGCGGAGCAGGCCGGCCGTATGTCCGGGGCCGGGCACGTGGACGGCGACGATCTCGGCGCCCGCCCTCGGCGCGTCCACGGCCTCCAGGCCGAGGGTGGCCCCCGGCTCGCGCCGTGACGCGGCGGGCGCCCCGGACGAAGCGTCCGGCGTGGCCGGGCCCGGCAGGCCCGGGACGGTCGCGACGCCCGGCGCTCCCCGGCCGTCCTGACCCGCCTGCCGCTGGAGCTCGGCCAGTCTGCTCATGCCGATCACGGTCGCCCCCACGGTGCCGAGTCCGACGCCGGACAGGACCAGGACGGTGCCGGTGACCAGGCCGAACAGCAGGGTCGTCAGCCGTCGGCCGCGGCGGCGCGCGGCGTGCGGGCGGCGGCCCCGGCCGTCCGGCCCGGCACCGCCGGCGGGCCTGGCACCACCGGCGGGCTCGGAGCCCGGCAGGGGCTTGGGACGCAACGCTGTCTGTTCCATGGATCGCCTCCGGCTGGTGCTCTACCCGGCGCACCGGCGTGCCACGAGCCACGAACGAGTGAGACTGACCCAGGGTCAGGAGCGGTACCGGTCGGCGGCACCGCAGGTCACGGGCGGGTGGACAGCGCCTCAGGGCGGGTGGAGAGCGCCTCCACCAGGGTCCGTGCCGCACCCGACGGCGTGCCCGCGTACACGAGTTCGATCCGGTGGACGACCCGCGGCCCGGTGACCGGGACGGCGGCGGTGCCCGGCACACCGGTCGCCATCGAGCGGGGCAGCAGGGTGAGGCCGTGGCCTGCGGCCACCAGGGCGGTCAGGACACGGAGGTCGGTGCCGTCGTAGCGCAGGGCGGGGCGGAAGCCGTGGCCGCCGTTCGCGGCCCGCAGCTGGGGCAGCGGGAGCCCGGCGTCCGGGGCGTCCAGCCAGCGCGCGTCGGCGAGGTCACCGAGGCACAGACCGCTGCGCCGGGCCAGGGGATGCCCGGCGGGCAGCAGGACACGGACCGGTTCCTCGCCGACGCCGTACGTGGTCAGCGGCGCGACGTCGGGCAGCCGGAGCGGGTCGCTGGGCGCGGCCAGACCGTCGACGAGACCCACGTCGGCCGTGGCGTCGGCGACGGCCGCGGAGACGGCGTCACGGCCGACCACCCGCACCGTCACGCCGGCCGGCGGGAGGGCGGTGAGGGCGGCCGGGACGAGGGCGGTGGCGGAGCCGGCCAGGGTCAGCCCGTGCGCGGGCGCCGAGGCGATCCGGACGACGTCCGCGCGGGCCGCCTCCTGGCGCAGCAGCAGCGGGCCCGCGTGTTCGAGCAGCCGCTCGCCCGCCGTGGTGGGCAGGACCGGCCGGCGGGTGAGCAGCGGAGCGCCGAGGTCCTGCTCGAGGGCCGCGATGTGCTGGGAGACGGCGGACTGGGTGTAGCCCAGTTCCCGGGCCGCCTCGGAGAAGGAGGCGAGACGCGCGACCGTGACGTAGGTGCGCAGCAGATGCGGATCCATGCGCCCAGGGTCGCAGCCCGCATCAGTTCTGCTTATCGAGGGTGCACGAATCATCGTTGGACGTGAAGTCCGGGCCGCCCCCAGGATGAACGGCATGACCGACACCACCGCTCAGATCGCCCGGATCGCCCTGGTCGGCGACCGTTCCCCGAACGTCGTCTCGCACACCCGCGTCCCGCTCCTGGTGGACGCGCTCGCCACCCGGGACCGGCTGGTCCTCGACCCGTACTGGATCTCCTCCGAGGACGCGGAGGCCGAGGGCGCGGTGCGCGGATTCGACGCGGTGTGGGTGGTGCCGGGCAGCCCCTACCGCAGCGAGGCGGGCGTGCTGTCGGCGATCCGCACGGCGCGCGAGGAGGGCATCCCGTTCCTCGGCACCTGCGGCGGCTTCCAGCACGCGCTCCTGGAGTACGCCCGTGACGTCTGCGGACTCACGCGGGCGGCGCACGCCGAGAACGACCCGGAGGCGGACGACCTGCTCATCGAGCCCCTGGCGTGTTCACTCGTGGGCCACGAGGGCGTCGTGACGATCGAGCCGGACTCGCTCGCCCAGTCGGTGATCGGCTCGGAGCGCACGGTCGAGCGCTACTTCTGCGCCTACGGCCCCTCCCGCCACCTCGACACCCTGCGCGCCCACGGCCTGCGTTTCTCCGGCCACGACGAGGACGGCCGGGTCCGACTCGCCGAACTGCCGGGCCATCCCTTCTTCCTGGCCTCCCTCTTCCAGCCGGAGCTGTCCGGCGACGGCTCGCGCCCGCACCCGATCGTGCGGGCGCTGGCGCGAGCCGCGGTCGCGCACGCCTCCCGCAAGGAGCCTCAGCCGTAGGAGGGCAGGGAGACCGACAGGTGAGGCAGGGGCGCCGGCGGGGCGAGGTCCGGCAGGAAGCCGTGGGTGCGGCGGGCCAGGTACGCGGACTTGTAGCGGTCGACCTCGCGGTGCCAGTGCAGGATGCCGGCCAGCCAGTTCCGCAGGTCACCGACGTAGTGCCCCATGGCCTCGCGCGCCTCGGGCGACAGGTCGAAGTCGTCGTAGAGGAGCGGCAGTTCGTGCGCGGCGACATGCTCGAACTGCTGCATGCGCTGGGTCATCAGGTCGTGGACGATGCCCAGTGCGGTCGGGTAGTCGCAGCCGAAGAAGGACTGCACGACGAGGATCGCGTTGTGCATCTCGCCCTCGTACTCGATCTCCTTCTGGTACGAGAAGACGTCGTTGGTGAGGCACGCGTAGTCCACCGCGGCGTTCTCCAGCGAGCGGACGACACCGCTGCGGTAGACCTCCGGCGGGACGGCGGGGCCCTGGCCCATGCGGCACAGGCTCAGCGTGAGGTCCGAGCCGAAGGTGGCACGGCGCATCTCCAGGTAGTCGACCGGGTCGGGAATCCGGTTCTGGAGCTGGTTGGACAGCTCCCACACCCAGCTCTCGGTCATGACGTCGACCGCCTCGCGCAGGGTGCGTCGCTGGTCGGGGGTCATGTCGGCGGTGGTGTGCGCCCACAGGTCGCTCAGCCCGCGCTCCATGGCGTTGACCGGGACGACGGGCGCCTCCTCGCCGTCCACGGGCATACAGGCGGACAGCCGGGCCGTGGTCAGCCGGGCGGCGGCCAGGTCACGACGCGCGCCGTAGACCAGCGGGTAGTAGTCGTCCCCGTAGGTGCCCCAGGCGAGCCAGCGGGCACTGAGGTCGAGCGCCTCGGCGGTGGCGTCCGGGTCGAGCCCCGCCGAGCACAACGGGAGGTCGTAGGCGGCGAGTTTGTCCTCGTCCCAGACACCTTCCTCCAGCATGCCCATCCGGTGCGTCCAGGCCGTGAGCCGCGGGCGGCACGCCTCCAGGTGCGGGCTCAGCTCCAGCTGGAAGGGCATGTGGAAGTCGGGCAGCAGCGACGGGCCGACCTTCTGGTGCGGCACGTGCGCGTACGCCCGCAAGCGCTCGGCGGCGGCCGAGGCGAGCAGCGCGCCCACGTCGGCGGCGGAGGTGCCCGGGCCGGTCAGCTTCTGCCAGGGCGCCGCGGAGGTGGCGCCCTGGTTCATGTAGCGGCTGGAGCGCAGGTGCCATTCGTGGCCGCCGGACTGCCAGTCCTGAAGGCCCTTGGTGTACGCGGCGACCGCGAGCACCTCGTCGGGGGTGAGCCCCTTCTCCAGGGCCACGGCGGGCACTTCGGTGAACGCGGTGTGCTCGAACTGGTGGAGGCGGGAGGTGAGGATGTCGTTGACGGTGTCGGCGGCCTCCTGGGTGGTGCAGCCGAAGAACGTCTCCAGCACGAGCACGCCGTTGCTGTTCTCGCCCTCGTCCTCCACCTCCCGCTGGTAGGAGAACAGGTCGTTGCGCAGGTGCACGGCGTCGGAGAACGTCTCCATCAGCACCCGGAGCGGCCTCGACCCGGCGACGGCGGCCGGGACCTCGGCGGTCGCGTATTCCACGAGCCCCGCCGACCAGGGCGCGCCGCCCACCTTGCGCCGCATCTCGATGTACTCGACGGGGTTGGCGATCCGCCCCTCGTTGATGTTGGACAGCTCCCACATCGACTCGTTGAGCAGGTGCTCGGTCGCCACGGCGAAACGGCGTCGCCAGTCCTGCGACATGGCCGGCACCGTGCGCCTCCACAGGTCGGCGAGGCCCGCCTCGACCGGATTGCGCGGCTCGGGCACGGGGGTCGACAGGTCCAGCGGCATGAACAGCGGCAGCCGGTCCAGGTGTGCCTTGCCCGCGGCCCGGTCCGGCGTGCGCTTGAACATGTCGAGGAAGTGATCGTCGAAGAAGAACACCCACACGTACCAGTCGGTGATCAGCGACAGCGCGGGACCGTCACAGTCGGGGTGGGTGTAGGCGCAGAGCAGACCGTAGTCGTGCGCCTCAAGGTCCGCCTGGTCCCAGATCCCCGACCCCTCCAGCATGCCCATGTCGCGCGCCCACTGCGTCGAGTGGGTCCGCGCCTCCTCGACGTGCGGGTTCAGGCGCGCGGGATGCGGCATGTAGAAGTGCGGGAGTTCGAACGGTTGCGTCATGGCCGGGCCCTACCCGGGGGTCCGCGCCGTCATCCGCGGGGCCACACATGATCACACCATCGCGTGAATCGGGCGGAAAGCCCTGAACAGTAGGGGACTTGGGCCACCCGTCGGCAGGCCGCCCGCACCACCTGCCCGGTCGTCGTCGTACGGCGCCGTGGACATGGATGTCTCAGGCCGGTGCTCCGGCCCCCTTCGCCCGGCAGTTCGGTGCCCGTTCCCCGCCGAGCCGCCGTGCGCCACGGCATCGCGGGGCGATCGCCGTGCGCGCCGACCTCGCCGTGCGGCTGCCCCCTGGCGTCACTCCCGTACCTGGATCAGCGCGTGCGTTCCGCCGGTGCGCCAGCGCTGCCCCTCGGCGGCGACCAGAGCGGCCTCGGTATCGGGCGCCAGGCCCGTGATCACCTCGGACTTGAGGGTGCGCAGGGCCGCGACCGGACCGGGGAAGCCGGCGGTCACCTCGGCGAACGAGGTGGTCGGGTCCCACCGGCTGTCGCCCACCAGGCGACGGTAGTTGAGATCGCCCTTCACGATCGTCAGGGCGGCAGCCGCGAACTCGGCCCGCAGGTCGTCCGGCATCGCGGCGTAGGGCAGCGGGGCGGCGGAGAAGGGATGGGCGCGCACCGTGAGGGTGCCGTCGGTCATCGCCGCCCAGAGCCTCCGGCCGTGCTCGGCGGCCACTCCCCGCGCGACCTTCAGCTTCCTGAGCGCGTCGACGACGTCGGCCGTGGTGGCGTCGGAGACGTAGTACGGATACGGCTTGACGTGAAACACGACACGGCCGCAGCGCCCGTGCGCGAGGAGGTGTCCGGCGAGAAGGAGATCGGGGATCAGTTCCCGTCCCGCGTTGTCGGCGACCAGGCAGAGGGTGCGGGCGGGGGTTCCGGTGGTACCGGAACCGGTACCTGTCCCTGTTCCTGCGCCGGTGCCTGTGCCTGTGCCGACCCGGAGGGCGCTTTCGCCACCGGTTTCCGCGCCCGTCCCCGTACCCGAGGGCGGCAGCAGCGACCACAGCGTCTCGCTGTCGTCGGCGACCAGTCCCGTGACGGCGGCGCGCTTCTCCGCCTCGACGTCGGACAGCCGGAAACCGAGGTCGGCGCGGTTGCCCCAGAGCGACCCGTGCAGCAGGGCGCGGGCCCGCTCGTCGACCGGGCGGCCCTCCAGGGCGTCGAGCACGGCCAACTCCTCGTCGGTCTCGGGTGCGTCGAGCTCGGCGAGCTTGAAGGGGCGGAACGGGTCGATGCCCTGCCAGGCACCGCTCACGAAGTAGCCGACCGCGTCGAGGAGTTGGCGGTAGAAGTAGCTTTCGGACCACAGCCAGGGAACCTCGAACCAGGATCGTCCGATGTACGCGTCGAGACCCCAGGTCCGCCACCGGTCCCGGTCGGGCGCGTCGGCGGGAAGCGGTTCGATCACGCCCTTGGCGCAGTTGTCGAGCAGCGCGTCCAGGCGCCGTTGGATGTCGGGGCCGTAGGGGAACGCCTCCCGGACCTGCTCGATGATCGCCGGATGCCGTTCGGCCAGGACACTGTGCGGGAACGAGCCGGGCTCGTCGCCGAGGATCACGGGCGGCGCGGAGGTGTCGGACATACGGCTCACCGTATCCCGGGGGCGCGGCGCCGGGGCCGAACGTCACCCGCACCACGACCGCGCGCCCCGCACCCCTCACACCACCGCCATGATCTCCCTCTCCAGCCGTGCCGCCAGGCTGAGATACCGCGGCCGACGGGGCACCGGCACCAGGCCGCGGATGAGGACGTGCCACATCTCGGCCATCCGGCGGGGCAGCCGACCGGCGGGTTCACGGGACCGGCCGACGACTCGGGTGCCGACGAAGAAGCAGACCAGGGAGTGCGCGACGGCGTCGACGTCGACGTCCGGGTGGATGTCGGACTCCTTGAGCGCGCCGCCGAGCCGCCGGGAGATCAGGTCCAGCAATTCCACGAAGGGATGCGACAAGGGCGGCCGTACCGCCACTCCCCCCGTGGCGAGCCGCAGGCCGGCCCGGGGGATCGGCCCCTCCACCGACAGTCGCGTCAGGGCGAACGTCAGGCGCATCAGCGCTTCGAGGGAGGCGTAGCCGCGGTCGTCGATCTCGCCGGCGATCCTGCGCGAGGCCGAGGACTGCAACTCCATGATGGCGTGGGCCAGATCCTCCTTCGCCGCGAAGTGGAAGTAGAGGGCGCCCTTGGTGACATGGGCGTGCGCGACGATGTCACTGAGGCTTGTCGACTCGTAGCCGTGCCGGTCGAACAGGTCGGCGGCGGCCGTGATGATCGTCGTGCGGGTCTGTTCGGCGCGTAACTGCCTCGCCATCGACTGGTACTCTCCCGGGCCGGTAACGAACGGGTCATGCCGTTTTTTCTTACCCCCCGTACACAATAGCTCACGGTACGACTGTATGGGCCATGGGAGTGCGGACCGCCGACGCCCGCCGTACTGCCCGGACTTGCGCGCCGCCGCTGGCCGACTACCGGAAGCCTGCCACAGAGAACGTACCGGCGGCATAGTCGAGCCGGAACCAAAAGAGACGGGGTGCGCGGTTTCCGCTTGCGGGCCTCCGAAGAACAGGTTGGCGGAACGCCCGAGCGACACGTGTCACCGCATACCGAGGTTCTCACGGCACCTTGTGGAACAGACCCTTCGGGCGATGTTCCGGAGCGAGGTGACCGGTTTGTTTTTCATGGAAACGACGCGAAAATCCACAGCCAACTCGTGGCCGCCGAGGGGAACTTCGCGGCGCCGCCCAGGCCCGCGACAGCACGGGTGACAGGCGGAAACGGAATGTGCGGCAACAGGCAGCGGCAGACAACGGGCGGGCCGGCCGGTGTGGACACCGGCCGGCCCGCCCGCCCGTTCGTTCGTTCGTTCGTCGCAGGCAGCGAGGAACGGATCTCCTCAGAAGGTCAGCTTCCAGCTGTTGATCTTGCCGGTGTCCTGCGCCGCGGTGTCCTGGACACGCAGTCTCCAGGTGCCGTTGGCGGTCTCGGCGGAGGCGTTCACCGAGTAGGTGGTGCTGACGTTGTCCGTGGAGTCCGAGGAGCTGGCCGACTTCAGCCGGTAGGCGGTGCCGTCCGGCGCCACGAGGTCGATCACCAGGTCGCCGCGGTAGGTGTGGGTGATGTCGACGCCGACCTGAAGTGCGGTCGGGGCGTTGCCCGTGCGGCCGCTGACGGTGATCGGGGACTCGACGGCGGATCCGTTGTCCGGGATCGCGACCGCGGTGGTGTTGGAGAAGGTGGTGCCCCCCGTGGAGCCGCCGGAGCCGCTCACCGCCTGCACCGTCCTGGCCGCGTCCGCCAGACCCGCGCCGCAGCCGCCGGAGCATGCGCCGGGCAGGGCACGGGCGTTGTTCTTGATGGCCGTCTCGATCTGCGCCGGGGTCAGCGCGGAGTCGGCCGACTTGACGAGCGCGACCAGGCCCGCGATGTGCGGGGTGGCCATGCTGGTGCCCTGGTAGTAGGCGTAAGACTCGCTGGACGGCGTCTTGGTCCCGGAGTTCAGGGTGGACAGGATGCCGTTCGCGGTGCCGGTGCTGGTCTGGCCGCCGGGCGCCGAGATGTCCACGAGGGAACCGTAGTTGGAGTAGGACGCCTTGGCGCCGGTGCGGTTGGTCGCCGCGACCGAGATGACGTCGGCGCAGTTGCCCGGCGAGTGGTTCGCGACGTTGTCGCTCTCGTTGCCGGCCGCCACCACGACCGTCGTTCCCCGGTTCACGGCGGCGGTGATCGCGCTCTGGGTCGCCGAGGTGCAGGCCCCGTCGCCGCCGAGGCTCATGTTGATGACCTTGGCGACGTTGGAGTTGGCGGGAACACCGGAAACGGTACCGCCGGACGCCCAGGTGATGGCGTCGATGATGTCGGAGTCGTAGCCGCCGCACTTGCCGAGCACCCGCACCGGGGAGATCCTCGCGCCGTACGCGATGCCCGCGACACCCTTGCTGTTGTTCGTGACGGCGGCGATGGTGCCGGCCACATGGGTGCCGTGCCAGGAGGAGTTGCTCGCCGGGACGCCGGAGCCGCACTCGTTGGCGGCGTAGTGGTCGCCCGGATCGGCCGGGTTGCCGTCACGGCCGTCGCCGTCCACGGAGACCGCGGTGTCGGCGATGAAGTCGTAGCCGCCGACGATGTTCGCGGCGAGGTCGCTGTGCGCGACGTAACCGGTGTCGATGACGGCGACGGTGACACCGGTGCCCGTCGAGGTCGCCCAGGCGCCCGGCACGTTCATACCCGCGGTGGCCTCGAAGAGGTCCCACTGCTTGGTGTACTCGGAGTCGTTGGGGTCGGCCTTCGGCTTGTTCAGCCGGTCCGGGACGACATAGGCGACCTGCGGGTCCGCCCGGTACTGGGCGACGACGTCGGCGACGTCCGCCTGCGTGAGGTCGTCACCCAGGTCGACCAGGGCGGCGCCGGTGCCGAGCCGGCGCTGGAAGTCGACGTCCTCGCCGGTCTTTCGGCCCTTGGCCGCGGCGTCGGCCTCGGCGGCCGGGTTCGAACCGGCCTCGGCGGAACCGCTCTTGTAACCGACGATGAGGCGCTCGGCCGGGGTGCCGGGCGCGGCCTCGGTCTGAGCCGCGGGGACGGCGGGGACGGCGGAACCCTGGGGAACGGCTTCCTGGACGGCGACGGCCGAAGCGGTCGACGCGGCGGTGAGCAGGGCCGCGGAGAGCGCGGCGACGGATATGAGCTTCCGCCTCAGGGCGGGTGAGGTGCGCAAGGGCGTGCCTTTCGTAACCGACTCCGGACAGGGCGGAGCGGCGGTCGATTCGCTTCGACGGGGAAGCGGCGGGGGGTTCATCGAAGAGCAGCGCGAAAGGCCGGCCAGGCGCGGGGACCGACCCCGTCGGGGTTACCTGTGGGTCGGCTGTGCAGGAACGATAGGCAAAGGATCAGTCATCCGGATACAGGGGAAACCCTCGATCCGGCCGAAAACCCACCCTCGACGGCGCCGAATGGTCATCGAACGCCCGATTCGACCGCGTCCGTACGGCACGGAACCCGCCGAGAGGCGCACTGAACGCGCCGGACCGGATTCCCGTACTCACAGCAGACCGTTCCCGCGCCGGCCGAGGAGACGTCCCCGATGCCCCGCACCACCGCACACCGCACCGCAGCTCTGGCGGCCGCCGCCGTGAGCCCGTTCCTGCTGGGCCTGTGGGCCGCCGGGCCGGCCCAGGCGCACGGCGCCCCCACGGACCCGGTCAGCCGGGTGTTCGCCTGCTCCCCCGAAGGCGGATCCGACGCGCGCACCGCGGCCTGCCGGGCGGCGGTCGACGCCAACGGCACGTCCTTCGCCGCGTGGGACAACCTGCGGGTGGCGAACGTGAACGGCCGTGACCGGCAGACCATTCCCGACGGACGGTTGTGCAGCGGCGGGCTGTCCGCGTACAAGGGGCTCGACCTCGCCCGGGCCGACTGGCCGTCGACCCGGCTCACCCCGGGCGGGACGCTGCGCATGACGTACGCCTCGACGATCGCGCACACGGGGACGTTCAAGCTGTATCTGACGAAGCCGGGGTACGACCCGTCGAAGCCGCTGACCTGGTCCGACCTGCCGTCGAGGCCGTTCGTCGAGGTCAAGGACCCGGCGCTGAAGGACGGCGCCTACCACCTCACGGCGAAGCTGCCGGCCGACCGGACGGGACGTCAGATGCTGTACACGATCTGGCAGAACAGCAGCACGCCGGACACCTATTACTCGTGCTCGGACGTGGTCTTCCCGGCGGCGGTCGCACCGAGCGAGCCGGAGAGCGACCCGACGACCGAGGCGCCCGATCCGGCCACGCCCGCGGCGGCGGCGAGCACGACACCCGGCTCGCCTTCCGCCGCTCCGTCGGCGTCCACCGCGTCCGGGGACGCACCGGCCGAGGCCACCGAGGCCGCCCCCGAGAGCACCCCGGTGGCGTCGGCCACCGATTCCGGCTCCGGGCCGTCCGCGCCCATGCTGGCGGGCGGCGCCGCGGCGGTGCTGGTGCTCACCGGCGGCGCCGCCCTTGTCGCACGTCTGCGTCGACGCTGAACTCCGTCGGCGAGGAGCCCTGTCGCGCGTCGGCCGATCAGCCGTACGGGCGGTATTCAGTTGTCGTGACGGTATTCAGTTGTCGTGACGGTTCAGTTGTCGTGACGGTGCTCGGTCGTCGTGACGGGGTTCAGTTGACGGTGACGGCCGCGCCCGCGTCGGTCACCGGGGCGTACTTGGCGGTGAAGAAGCCGTTGGCGAAGCACAGCGACGAGCCCGAGGACTTGGTGAACTGCTGGCCGGTGAAGGTGATGCTGTTGTCGGCGTTGTTCGCCGTACCGGTCAGGCTGGGCGCCTGGTAGACGCAGTTGATGCTGCCCAGCAGGGTGCGCAGCACGACCGTGGTCTGGATGGTGGAGCCGCTGGGCGGGGTCACGGTGACCGTGCCGTTCGACGCCACGCTCGTGTTGTAGGACAGGTTGTTGACCGTGATGCTCGTGACGCCGAGCACGCCGACGACGTTCGCGGTGCAGTTGCCGAAAGTGTGCGCGGTGAGCGACTCGGTGGCGGTGCCGGGTGCGGTGGGGTTGTCGGTGACGGTGGCGCTGAACCCGGACGTGGCACAGGAGACGCCGCTGGTGCCGGTCGCGCTGGAGTACAGCGTGGCGGACGTACCGCTGGCGAGGGAGGCGTTCAGGACGTCACCGACGGCGACGTCGCCGTTCGCGGTCGTCAGCACCGCTCCGGCCGCGGAGGCCGGGGTGACGGCGGTGAGCGAGAGGGCGACGACGGTACCTGCGAGGGCGAGGAGGGAGCGAGTGCGCATGCGGGTGCCTCTTTCTCAAGTGGGGTCTTCATTGGGGGGGTGATCAGCGGCGGGTGGCAGGTGGGGGGTTGACCCGTGAGGCGCTGATCATGGGGGTCGGCCCATGAGGGGCCGGCCGGTGGGGGTGGGCTCGCGAGGGGGTCGGTCGGTGGGGGGCTCGCGAGGGGCTGGTCGGTGGGGGGTGTGAACCGGTGCGTCGCTGTTCGCGACAGGAGGGGACGCTGATCGGCGTCCGCCGTCGCCGGCCCGTGACGCCTTCTCCGTACGTGACGGACCGGCGACGGCGGCCCGCCGGTGACCGGCCGAAGGCACTGGCGAGTGACTCCGGCCGGGCCGGACGGGGAGGGGCGACCGGTCGCGGCCCGCGGGGGGAAGCGGCCGTATCCGGTGCCGTGAAAGGGATCGAGCTCGGGACCGAGTGGCCCGTCTGGCTGAAAAGCGTCCGGGGCGCGGCGATGTCGCCGCGCTGCGGATCCGGCGCCACGGATCCCGGCTGAACCAGGGAGAGTTCTAGACCTGATACTCCGTCAACGTCAAGGCCCTGAAACAAAGTTGACGGTGCGACAGATATATGCGAAAGCCTTCGGGGGATGCGGCCCGCAGACGGCACATAATGAACACTCTTTTTCCACATCTCCCTTGACCGGCTGGTGTAACCATCGGTAACTTCCTCGACGGCTACTGCTGCGTAACCAGAAAGCCCTTGCGATTTACGGGAGTCGCGAGGAGGTGTGCGCGGCAGCCGCTGTCCGCGCCAGGACAACGTGCCACTGAAGCCCAACCCGCATGACCAAGTGCATGGGAGCAGACATGGCCTCGTCCCCGGACGTCACTTCGTCCGCCGACAACACTCCAGAGAACCCCGAAAGCGGTTCCACAACGAGACGCGGTCGGGTCCGGCCGCGTCGGGCCGCCGTCATGGCGGTGCCCGCCACCCTCGTCGCCGCGGGGCTCGCGGTCCTGACCGCGCAGGGTGCCCTGGGTGTGCAGTTCGCGATCTCCGGCATGCCGTTCGTGGTCACCGCCGACAGGCTCGACGGTGAGGGTTTCGCGCAGTTCGGCGGTCTGGACAACATGATCGAGAACAGCCCCAACCAGGGCGACACCGGCGGCCAGGTCCTGGTCGTCACCTCGGTCGTGAAGAACGGCAAGATCACCAACATGTGCCAGAGCGTCGACCTCGGCGGCATCCAGCTCGTCCTCAGGGCCGGCGGCGGGTCCACCCCGGTGAGCGTGAAGAACCTGGCCATCGACTCCGACGAGATCTCCGGCGACGCCGAGTTCAACAACATCGAGATCGGCCGCGACTCCAGCACCTTCGACAAGGTCCCGGTCCAGGGCCCCGCGGGCGTCTACGGCCAGCAGGCGGACACGGTCGTCATCAAGAACCTGTACCAGCACAACTACGCGGCCACCGCCGCCGTCTTCAAGCTGCCGGGACTGAAGATGAGCTTCTCCGGCGAGGGCTGCAAGTAATGAGCTTCACCCAGTGGCGGGACCGCTTCCGGGTATGGAGAGGCCACCGGCCCTTCGCGGGCGGCGTGCTGCTCGTCCTGGGCGGCGCCGAGATCCTCGTGACCATGAAGGCGCCGCTCCCGGTGATCCTTCATGTGGGTATGCAGGGCCTGGCGGGTTACCTCCTGCCCACCCTGATGATGGTGTGCGGTCTGCTGATCATCTTCAACCCGACCCAGCGGCTGTTCTACTCGATCATCGCCATCCTGCTGTCCCTCGGCACCTGGGTCACGTCCAACATCGGCGGCTTCGTCATCGGTCTCCTGCTGGGCGCCGTGGGCAGCAGCCTCGCCTTCGGCTGGCTGCCCGACCAGGAACCGCGCCAGAGCCGTCGGCAGCGGCGCAAGGCGACCCGGGCGGACGGAACGGCCAAGGCGGTCCGTCAGGACGGCCCACTGCCCGGAGCGGGCGAACCCGCCTGACCTGCGGACCTGCGGACCCGCGGACCTGCGGACCTGCGGACCTGCGGACCTGCGGACCTGCGGGGAGTGTCCCGCGGGCCTGACCCGCGCGCGCGGGCCTGGTTCACGGCCGTACGTCACCTCACCGGCGGGGCCGGGACGACCTGCGCACCGCAGGCGCTCCCGGCCCCGCCGGTTTCGTCGCCCACGCGCACTTCTCGTCTCGACGTCCCCTCTTGGACGGAAGGTTGAGACATGGGGACAGCGAATGCGAGGACGGCAGCGACAGCGACAGCAGGCACTGAGGACAGCAGCGGCAGTGACAGCAGGCACTGAGGTCGTCCTCGACGCGGACCTCGCGATGCACGGGGCGGCGGCCCACGACGCCTCATCGCGGGATCGTCGGATTGACGATCAGTCAATTCAGCTGCGTGAATGCTGCTTTCGACCCTTGGTGCCCCGTTCAGGATCACGATGCGGCGGCAGCACCTCACCCGTGTGGTTGCTCACTTGACTCCCAGCGGTCACACACGGTTGGCTCCGAGCCAACGAATGCCTCTCGCCGGTGCACACCCCCTCGCTCCGGCGGCGCTCGCCCCGTACTCCCTGCTCTGCCGCACAGCGAGGTGCAGCCCCCCATGAACACCCCCCTCCCCGTTTTCTCCGCTCCCTCCGCTCCCTCCGGATTCATACGCCTCGGCGGCCTGGCCGCAGCCTGCTGCCTCCTCCTGCTGACCGGCTGCTCGGGCAGCACGTCGTCCGGCTCGGACACGGACGCGGCGGGCGGCTCGGGCGACCGGATCAAGATCACCCTGATCACCCACGGCGCCGAGGGCGACGACTTCTGGGAGCTGGTGCGCAAGGGCGCCGAGGCAGCGGCCGCCAAGGACGGCGTCGACCTGACCTACGCCAGCGACTCCGATGCCGCCGGCCAGGCCGAGCTGGTGCGGGACGCGATCAACGACCGGGTCGACGGCCTGGCGGTGACCCTCGCCAAACCGCAGGCGATGAAGAGCCCGGTGGCCCGCGCCAAGGCGGCCGGAATACCCGTGGTCGGGCTCAACTCCGGTATCGACGCCTGGCGTTCGGCGGGCCTTCTGGAGTACTTCGGTCAGGACGAGAGCGTCGCGGGCCGCGCCGTCGGCGACAAGCTCGACGGCCTCGGCGCCAAGCACGCCCTCTGCGTCATCCACGAGCGCGGCAACATCGCCCTGGAGGCGCGCTGCGCGGGCCTGAAGAAGACGTTCACCGGCGAGACCGAGATGCTCTACGTCGACGGGACGGACATGAACGCCATGACCGCCGCCGTGACGGCACGTCTGCGGCAGGAACCGGACATCGACGAAGTCATCGCCAACGGGGCGCAGTTCGCACTCGCCGCGGTACAGGCCACCGACAAGGCCGGCAGCAAGGCCAAGGTCGCGACCTTCGACCTCAACAAGGACCTGGTCACGGCCGTCCGCGACGGCAGCGTGCAGTTCGCGGTCGACCAACAGCCTTACCTGCAAGGTTACTTGGCCGTCGACGCGCTCTGGCTCTACAAGACCAACGGCAATGTCAGCGGCGGCGGTACGGCGCCCGTCCTGACGGGCCCGGCCTTCGTCACCAAGACCAACGTCGCCGAAGTCGCCCGCTTCGCCGCGGCCGGCACCCGCTGACCGGACCGTTCTCCCCTCCCCTCTGCCTCCCGCTCCCCCCGCCCTTCTCCTTCTCCGTCCTTCCTTTCCCCCCTCCCCCTCCCCCTCGCTGATCGCTCTAGGACGACTATGTCTCCACGGACAGGTGCCCGGCGCCGACGTCTCGGCTCCATACGTCTCTCCCTGATCCTGCTGGCGCTGGTGCCCAGCGTCACCCTCGCCGCCATGTGGGGAGTGACGACCACCCAGATGTTCGCGGAGGGACTCCGGCTGCGCGCGCAGACCGAACTGAGCCGGTCCACCGGCGCCATGGGGACCGAGGCGACGCTCATGCTCCAGCGGGAGCGCAGCCTGTCCGCCGTGTGGCTGGCCTCGCGGCCCGTCGGCTCCCGGGCCGCTCTGGAGGCCCAGCGCGAGCAGACGGACGCGGCGGTCGCCGAACTCGTCGCCCGGTCGGACGACATCCAGCAAGCGTCCGACCGCGTCAGGGACCGGATGTACTCGGTCGTCGCCTCCGTGGGCAGCCTGGAGTACTACCGGGGCCAGGTGGACGACCCCGTCGACATCACCGCCGCTCAGGCACTGGACCAGTACACGTCGATCATCGACGACCAGATCCACGCCTTCCAGGAGCTGTCCCAGGTCGACGACGGTGACCTCACCTCGCAGGCCGGGCCGCTCGTCGCGCTGGAACACGCCGCCGAACTGGTCTCCGAGGAGGACCTCCAGCTCACCCTCGCGGGGCCCCGGCAGCGGATGGACGAGAAGGCGTGGGCGAAGTTCGCCCAGTTGGTGAACACCCGGCGCTGGCTCGTGCAGGACCAGATCGTCCCCTCCCTCACCGGTGCCGCGAAGGCCCAGACCGAGAAGATCCTGACGAGCTACCAGTGGCAGATCCTGGAGTCCGTGGAGGACAAGGTGCTCGCGGCCCGCGCGGATCAGAGCGACAACGGTGACATCGCCCTGCCGGACGTGCAGAAGCAGTGGCGGGCCGCACTCGTCGACGTCTCCGACCAGTACTCGGGACTGATCCGGCTACAGACCACGGCGCTGCTCCAGCACAGCGCGGACGAAGCGCGTGAGCTGCTCATCACGGCCGCCTCGCTCAGCGCCGGCGGTCTCGTCGCCCTGCTGCTGTGCGTCGGCATGTCCTGGCGTATCACCCGCTCGCTGTCCCGGCGGCTGCACGGGCTGCGGATGGCCACGCTGAGCCTGGCACACGAACGGCTCCCGGACGTCGTCGCCCGGCTCGACCGGGGTGAGACGGTGGACGTGGACTCGGCCACCCCGCCGCTGGACTACGGCGGCGACGAACTGGGCCAGGTGGCAGCGGCGTTCAACACGGCACAGCGCACCGCCGTCCACACGGCGGTCGAACTCGCCGACACCCGGCGGGGATTCCAGAAGGTCATCCTGGGCATCGCCCGGCAGAGCCAGAACCTGGTCAACCTCCAGCTCAGCAAGCTCGACGCCCTGGAGCGGCGGCACCAGGACCCGGACGTGCTCTCCGGCCTGTACGAACTGGACTCCACGGCAAGCCAGTTGCGGCGCTACGAGGAGAACCTCGTCATCATCAGCGGGGGCCGGCCGGGGCGCAGCTGGACGGAGCCCGTGGCGCTGATCGACATCCTGCGCAGTGCCGTCGGGGAGGTCGCCGAGTACCGGAGGGCGGAGGTGCACACCGAGGAGGAGGTGTACATCGCGCCGCCCGCCGTGGCGGACGTGATCCATCTGCTCGCCGAGCTGATCGACAACGCGACGTCCTACTCGCCGGCGCCCAGCCCGGTCGGGGTCCGGGCCGCACTGGTCGCCAAGGGTCTGGCGATCGAGGTCGAGGACCGCGGACTCGGTATGTCGGAGGACGACTACGCCTCGTTCAACGCGCAGTTGGCGGTGCCTCCCCAGTTCGACGTGGTGGCGCTCGCCGACGACCTGCGGCTGGGCATGTTCGTGATCGCCCGGCTGGCGACCCGGCACGGCATCGCCGTCACCCTGCGCTCGTCACCGTACGGCGGCACCACGGCGATCGTGCTGGTCCCGCACGACATCGTGGTCCACGAGACCCCCGGTTCATCGGACCCGGCAGACCCGGCAGACCCGGCGGACCAGTCGGACCCGGCGGACCAGTCGGACCCGGCAGACCCGGTGGCCCTGGCCCCGGCCGATCCGGCGGACCCGGAAGAACCGGCTGACCGGTTCGCGGAGACCCCCGGTGCGCTGCCGAGCGTCGGGGCCCCCGCGCCGGAGGCGGACCTCCCGTCGCCTCCCCGGGACACACCCGACGCGGCGCGGGAGCGCGGCAGGTCCGGCGCCGAAGGGTCCGCCTCGCCGCTCCCGGGGGCCGGTGCGTCGGGCGTTGTGAGCGACACGCGCTCCCGGGCCGGCGGGGTGCGGACCGACGCGGACCGGGCGCCGGGCAAGGCCGCCCGGGCCGAAGGTCTCACCCCGTTGCCCCGCAGGGTCCCGCAGACCAGCCTCGCCACCGAGCTGCGCGAGGACGCCGCGTCCACCTCGTCCACCGCGACGGACGGGGAGGACGGTTGCCCGGACGACTTCACGGCGGAGCGTGCCGCCTCTTCCCTCGGCGCTTTCCAGCGAGGCACGCTGCGTGCACACGCCGACGCCGACCTGTCGCTCGACGACCCGCAGGAACCATCCGACGAGGAGGTCTCCGGCCCGCCGGTCACCACCGCGAGCCCCCACCGGACCTCGACACCGCCCGCCGACCGCTCATGAAGGACTTGCGATGACACGCTCCATCCCTGGCACGAACACCCAGCTCGACCAGCTGCTCACCGGTCTCGTGGACCGGGTAGCCGACGTGAACCAGGCCGTCGTACTCTCCGAGGACGGGCTGGTGGTGAGCAAGTCCACCGGTTTCCTGCGCGAGGACGCCGAACGGCTGGCGGCGACCGCGTCCGGCCTGATGAGTCTCAGCAAGGGCGTCAGCATGGATTTCCGTGGTGGCCCGGTACGCCAGGCGCTCATCGAGATGGCCAACAGCTACCTGATCCTCACCTCGGCCGGCCCGGGGGCTCACCTCGTCGTCCTGGCGGGGAAGAACGCGGACGTCGGCGTGGTGGCGTACCAGATGAACATGCTGGTGAAGAAGATCGGCGAGCACCTCAGCGCGGCACCGCGGGCCCATGTCGGTCCCGCCGTCCGCACCAACGGCGGGTGAGGTGAGCGGAGGCGACGAAGCGGGCCGGCTCGTCAGGCCGTTCACCCTCATCGGTGGCCGGACCCGGCCCAGCCGCGCCGACTTCACGCTCATCACCACGGTGACCGCGGTCGACCCGCCGCCCGAGCGGGCCGCTCGGCCGCAGCCGGAGCACAACCGGATCCTGCGGCTGTGCGCCCGGCCACTCGCCGTGGCGGAGGTCGCGGCCCGTCTCGACCTGCCGGTGAGCGTGGTCGTCATCATGCTCTGCGACCTGCTGGAGGCGGGCCTGATCACGGCCCGGCCGCCCCGCCCCGTCACCGGCACCCCGGATCTCGATCTGCTGGCGAAAGTGAGGGACGGCCTTGGCCGGATCTGATTCCACCGCTGTCCCCGTCCTCGGCGCCGGACCGGACGTCGCACCGGACACGGTGAAGATCCTCATCGCCGGTGGCTTCGGCGTGGGAAAGACCACCATGGTGGGGGCGGTCAGCGAGATCGCCCCGCTGCGCACGGAGGAGCCGCTGACCGTCGCCGGGCTGGAGGTGGACGACCTGAAGGGCATCGAGGAGAAACGGTCCACCACCGTGGCCCTGGACTTCGGACGGATCACCATCGGCGAGGACCTGGTGCTGTACCTCTTCGGCACGCCGGGCCAGCAGCGGTTCTGGTTCATGTGGAACGACCTGGCGATCGGCGCCCTCGGGGCCGTGGTGCTCATCGATGTGCGCAGGCCGGAGTCCAGTTTCGCCGCGATCGACTTCTTCGAGCGCAGGGGCGTCCCGTTCGTCGTCGCGGCCAACGGTTTCCATGGGTCGCACCCGTATCCGGCGGAGGAGATCCAGGAGTCATTGGCGTTGCCGGACCATGTTCCCGTGCTGCTGTGCGACGCGCGGGAGCGTGACTCGTGCCGGGAGGTACTGATCGCGCTGATCGACCGGCTGATCGAGGACGTCGTACTCCGGTCGAGCCCGGCACACTGATCGGCCGCCCGCGGCCCCGGCACCTGACGATCGCCCGCACGGCCACCCGCGCGGCTCGACGGCACGACCGCCCGACGCCCGACGGCGTCCGAGTGCGCTGGATTGCGTCTGTGCGGGACTTCGTCAGCGGGCGCCCGCGGCGCGCAGTGCGGCCATCGTTTCCGGATGCGGTCCCGCGACCGCCCACTCCAGTGGGGTGAGCCCGGTGCCGTGGTCCTCGCGGAGGTTGGGGTCGGCGCCGTGTGCGAGCAGGGTGCGGACGGCGTCGAGATGGCCCCAACAGGCCGCCGCGCACAGCGGGGTTCCCTCGGCGCCCGGGCCCGCGCTCTCGGCGTCGGGCGGCGCACCCGCCTCGAGCAGTCGACGCGCGTTGTCGGCCTCTCCCTGAACGCAGGCCACGTACAACGGCGTTGTCCCGTCGGGATCGGCGGCGGCCGGGTCGGCGCCGGCTCGCAACAGCATGTCGATCCGAGGGCCGCCACCCTCGAACATCACCGCCGACACCAGACGCCGCGTCAGTTTCTTCTGCCGTCTCCTGTTCACGGTCGCCGAGACTAGCCCGTGCGGGCCGACGGTCTCGCCGCAATTTCCGTGGACCGCTCACCGCCGCACGGCGGGAAACCGCCAAGCGCGTCCCGGTGATTGACCTGTTCCCCGCGCACCCCTACTTTCTGACCGACTCACCGAACCTGGTTCGACATTTCGAACCTCGGGTCGACATCAAAGGGTACCCCCGCACCCCTGGAGCGCAGATGACCCCCAACCCCTCCCGCCGCCTCGTCCTGGGCGCGGCCGCCTCCGTCCCCCTGGCCCTCACCCTCGGCGTCCCGTCCGCCCACGCGGCCGATTCGGCCTACGTGATGAGCTACTTCACCGAATCGACCAGCCTCGGCGCCGGTACCGACTACGGCCTCCACCTCGCCGTCAGCACGGACGGGCTGCACTGGATGCCGCTGAACCAGAACAACCCCGTGGTCACGCCCACGGAGGGCGCGCTGGGGCTGCGCGACCCGTTCATCCTGCGCAAGCAGGACGGCACCTACGTCGTGATCGCCACCGACCTCAAGGGCACCGACTGGAGCTACGTCAGCCAGTACGTGCACGTGTGGAACTCGACCGACCTGCGCACCTTCACCGGCTACCACCGGCTGAAGCTGCACGACATGAACACCCACAGCTGGGCGCCGGAGGCGTTCTGGGACGCGGGCCGGGGGCAGTACGCGCTCATCTACTCCGCCGTCAACTCCAGCGGCCACAACGTGATCATGGTCAACTACACCACCGACTTCGTCACCGCCTCGGCGCCCCAGGTCTTCTTCGACCCCGGCTACGACGTGATCGACGGCGACATGGCCGTAGGGGTGAACGGCGTCAACTACCTGTACTTCAAGAAGGACCAGACGCTGGTGGGCGCGCGCTCCAGCTCCCTCGACCCGGGCAGCTTCACGGTCTTCACCACGGGGGTCGCCCACGGCGGCACCGAGGCCCCGACCCTCGTCAAGTCACTCACCTCCAGCACCTGGTGGCTCTGGGGGGACACCTACACGCCGAACGGAGTCTTCTACGCCTGGCAGTCCACCGACCTCGCGGCGGACACCTGGAGCGCGCTCGACCAGCGGACCTACACCCAGCCGGTGAACTCCAAGCACTGCGGCATCACCACGATCACCGGCACGCAGTACAGCAACCTCGTCGCCAAGTGGGGCGCCCCGGCCTGGAACCGGCTCAAGTCCTACAACTACCCGGACCGCTACGTCCGGCACGCCAACTACGTCGGTCGCATCGACACGTACCCCTTCGATCTGTACACCGACTCGCAGTGGAAGCTCGTCCCCGGCCTGGCCGACAGCTCCGGGGTCTCCTTCCAGTCGGTGAACTACCCGACCCGGTACCTGCGGCACTACAACTACCAGCTCCAACTGGACGTCAACGACGGCACTTCGGCGTTCGCCGGTGACGCGACCTTCTACCGTACGGCGGGCCTGGCGGACTCCGGATGGGCGTCGTTCCGTTCCTACAACAACCCGACGCGCTATCTACGGCATGCCAACTACGTGCTGCGCATCGACCCGGTCTCGACGACCACCGAGAAGCAGGACGCGACGTTCTACGTGGGTTACTGAGCGCGGTCCGTCACCGGGGCCCGGCGCGTCCTCGGTTCCGGATCACAACTCGGCCAGATCGGACAGCAGTTCGGCGGCCGCCGTCACGTCTGCGGTCAGGGGACGGTCCTCCGTGCCCGCCGGGAGGACGGCCGCCGCCGCGGCGAAGACCGCGGTCGGCGGCGGAGACTCGCCCAGGACCGGGCTCATCCTCAAGGCCCGGACGGCTGCGACGAGTTCACAGGCGAGGACGGTGGTGTAGGCGTCCGTCGCCCGTGCGGTCTGGCGGGCGGCCTGTCCGGCGAAGCTGGCGGCCTCCTCCAGGCCGCGCGACAGGACGGCGTGGCCCGCCGAAGCGGGTGCGGCCGCCGAACGCAGCTCCGCAAGAGCGGAGTTGGCGGTGTACTCCAGGATCATCGTGCCCGAGCTGGTAGCGGGCCCACCGGCGAGGAACGCGGGCAGGCCGGTGATCCCGGGGTCGCCGAGCGCCGTCAGCCGGGCGGCGGAGAGCTGCGCGGTCTGCAACAGGGCGAGGACGGCGGCGTCCAGGGCAAGGCCCAGGGGTGCCGCGAAGAAGCCACCGTGATGAAAGGCGGCCGCCCCGTCGGGATCCATGAGGGGGTTCTCCGACGGACAGTTGACCTCCACCTCGATGACGTCACGCAGTCGCTCGGAGGCGTCCAGGGCACATCCGTGCGCCTGCGGGAAGGCCCGGAAGCCGAAGGGGTCCTGGATGCGCCGGCCCTGGCGGCGCGGCCGGTCGGGCAGCCCGAGCAGCCGCCGCACCTCCCCGGCCGCACGGGCCGCGCCGGGGTAGGGCCGAAGGGCGTGCACGGGCGCGGCGTACGCCTCCGGCGAGCCCGAGACCGCCGCGAGGGAAAGAGCGGCGACGGCATGCGTGGCCCGCAGCAGTACGTCCAGCCGCTGCTGGGCGAGCGCCGCCTGCCCCAGCGCGAGGGCGTTGCTGCTGAGCAGTGCCAGCGCGTCACCGGGCTGGAGGATCACCGGGGCCGGGAGTCCGGCGGACGGGCCTGCGCCGGGGACGGAGGCGGCCGCCGTGACGGGAGCGGGTGCGGAGTCGGGAGTGGATGCGGACTCGGGAGTGGATGCGGACTCGGGAACGGGAGCGGACTCGGGAACGGGAGCGGAGAGGGGAGCGGAGACGGGGACGTAGACGGTCCGGTCGGCGGGTCCGGTCAGGGTGACGAGCCGAACGGCGGGAGTGACGATGTGGGTCGTGGTGGCGGACTCGGTGCGGGGGACCGCCGTCGCCGCCGCACACGTCGTGGCCGCCGCAGACGTCGTGGCCGCCGTGTCCGCCGGTCCGCCCGTGCGTGAGGAACCGGCCCGGCGCCTGTCCGGGTCGATCGCGGGCTCGGGTGCGGGCTCGGACGCGGGCTCGGGTGCCGGGTCGCCGCCCGGCTCAGCCCGCTCCATCCGGCCCGCCGGCCGGCCGTCCGGTCCCGGCGGATGCGTCGGCCGGGTCGTCTCCGAACTCAGCCAGGGTTGTTCGCCGATCAGCGTCAGGCCGGTCTGGGCCAGCGCCGTCAAGTCTCCGGTGCCGACCCCGCCGTATTCGTTGACGGCCGGGTGGACACCTAGACGGAGGGCGTCCACCAGGGCGTCGATGAGGGCGGGCTGGATGCCGGAGCCCCCGGCGAGCAGCTGGTTGGCGCGCACCGCGAGCAGGGCGCGGACCTGGCGAGCGGGGAGCAGGGCGCCCGCTCCCCCCGCGTGGCTGCGCAGCAGGCGCAGCCCGTGCGCGCTCTCGTCGCCCTCGTCGACCGGCACCGAGCGCTGCGCGCCGACGCCGGTGCCACGGCCGTACAGCCGTCCGGCGGCGGCGAGTCGTTGCGCGGTGCGCCAGGAGAGGGCGGCCCGCTCACGGGCCTCGGGGGCCACCGCGGGAACGGCCGCACCGTCGGCGAGCGCGATCAGCTCGCCGACGGTGAGGGCGGTTCCGTTCAGGACGACCCGGGCGCCCCCGTGGTGCGGGTGAACCCGGCTCCGTCCGTTTGCTGCCGTGTCCAACGGTTCACGTGCTCCGGTGGAACCTCAGCCGAGTCCGGCCGACTTCAGCCAGGCCTTGGCGACGTCCAGCGGGTCCTTGCTCTCCAGCTGGACCTGCGAGTCCAGGTCGAGCAGGGTCTTGGTGTCGAGCTTGGCGGAGACGGCGTTGAGCGCGTCGACGCCCTCCTGGGAGAGTCCGCTCTTGTAGACCAGCGGGGTCACGTTCGCGAATCCGAAGAGGTTCTTCGGGTCCTGGAGGACGACGAACTTCTCCTTGGTGATGGTCGGGTCCGTGGTGAAGATGTCCGCGGCCTGCACGGTGTTCTTCTTGAGCGCGGCCTGGGTCAGCGGACCGCCCGCGTCGAGTGCCTTGAAGGACTTGAACTTCAGCCCGTACACCGACTCCAGGCCGAGGATGCCCTGCTGGCGGGTCTGGAACTCGGGCGAGCCGCCGAGGACCAGTTCCGGCGCGATGTCCTTGAGGTCGGCGAGCGTGGACGTCGCCGTGAGGTTGTACTTCTTGGCGGTCTCCGCGTTGACCGTGACGGAGTCCTTGTCCTCGGCCGGCGACGACTCCAGCAGCGTGAGCTTGGAGTCGAGCTTGGCCGTCGCAGCGGCGTTCACGGTCGCGAGCGAGGTCTGCTCGGCCTTCGCGTCCAGGTAGGCCAGCAGCGAGCCGTTGTATTCCGGCAGGACGGTGATCGAACCGTTCTTGAGCAGGCCGTACGTGGTCTCCCGGCTGCCGATGTTGGGCTTGTAGGACACCTTGATGCCCTTGGCCTTCAGGGCCTCGCCGTAGATGTCGGCGATCAGGATGCTTTCGGCGAAGTTGTTGGAGCCGACGACCACGGTGTCACCGGCCGCCTTGTCGCCGGCGAGCGGGTCGGAGGTGTCGTCGGACGAGGAGGAGCATCCCGCCAGCAGGACCGTCACCGCTGCGAGGGCGACGGCCGCCGCACCGGGGTGGTTCCTCAGGGACCTGCTGCTGTGGGCGTTGGAAGTCACGGTTCCCGTTCCGGGCTGGGGGGTTGATGAGAACTCAAACACTCTGGCCTGATCCAATCCACCCGCTTCTTGATCAGTCAAGAGGGGTCGGGTTACCGATTGGCTTCGATCCGTGATCACTGGCGCACGGATCGGGAGATCACCTGTGTACCCCTCCGAAGGCCCCTGAACGGCTCCAGTACACCTGTTCGTAATGGATTCTTGACGTAGGGCAACGCGCTCGGCCGTTCGAATAGGCGATAGTCTCGCCGGAGTTGGCGTCCGCCACAGCAGTCGGCGTCGGCCACAGCGGTGTGCGGGGGCCGCTTCCGTATCATTCATATTCGGACACGTGTGTGCAGGAACTGGGCATGCATGCGACCCCCCTTGCACGCCCACAGCACCTTCTCGAAGGAGGCCCGGTGTCCACGAAAGAGGTGGACGCGTCCGCCCGGTCGGCATCCTCGGCACCGACGTCCGCGCGCCGGGGCCTGCGAGGCTTCGCCGACCGGTGGCCCTTCCAGCGGAAGCTGAACGTACTCGTCGGTATCCCGCTGACGGTGATCGCGCTGCTGCTGACGTACCTCATCGTCGACCTGGTGCAGGAGTCCGACCGCGCGGAGGACGCCGCCCAACTGGTGCGGGACAGCGCGCAGGTCGCCCAGCTCGTCGCCACGCTCCAGGACGAACACCAGCAGGCGATCCTGCTCTCCGTGCGGCACGAGGCGTCCTTCGACGGCGGCACCCCCTCCACCGACGGCTACCGGCAGGCCCAGTCCGCTGTGGACGCGCAGGTGCGCAAGGTGGTCGACGCCTTCGGCGACCGGCTCCCGGACACCGAGGTGCAGGCCCTCAAGGAAGTCCAGGGCCTGGCCGGCCTGCGGGCCACCATCGAGCAGGGCTATCTGCCCGCCGACAACATCGACCCGGCGTACTCGGGTGCGGCCGACGGCCTCATCGACGGTCTGGGCCTGGACCGCAACGCCGGTCTCGCGACGACGTTCACCGGCAACCTCCTCGACTCGCTGCTGCGCGCCGACGCCGCGCACGGCGCCTTCGAGACCGGCGTGTTCTCCGCCCGGACCGGCGACAGCAACGCGCTCATCGAGTTCACCGGCGCGGTGGGCTCCTACGAGCTGTTCACCTATCAGGCCGAGCGGTTCGAGCGGTTCGCCAGCGAGACGCAGAACGAGGAGTTCGGCGGCATCGAGCACAACGCCTCGCAGGCCTCGATCGGTCAGCACTACGCCGAACTGGCCGTGGACCCCAGCGCGCTCCAGGCCGAGTCGAAGGCCGAGATCCGTACCGCGTTCCGTGCGGCCATCGCCTCCTACCCCGACTACAGCACACAGGCCCGGACCCGGCTGAAGATCACCGCGTCGCTCATCGACCAGATCGCCGACCGGGCCGACGACACCGCCTCCAGCGCCCAGTGGCGCGCGGGCCTGCTGCTGACCCTGGCGCTGCTCTGCTTCGCCCTGTGGATCGCCTTCTCCATCCTGGTACGCCGCTCCGTGGTCCGCCCGGTGCTGGCGCTGACGGGAGCGGCCCAGGAGGTCGCCGATGTCGCGGGCCGCGAACTCGCCCGGGTCGCCGACGACGACGCCGAGGAGTCCGGTCCCCCGCGCCTGCGCGAGCTGCCGGTCACCGCGGACGACGAGATCGGTGAACTCGCCGAGGCCTTCAACAACGTGCAGACGACCGCGGCCGCCCTGCTCGAGCGCCAGGTGCTCAGCCGCCGCAACGTCGCCGAGATGTTCGGCAACGTCGGCCGTCGCGTCAGTAACCTGACGACGCGTCAGCTCGCTTTGATCGACGCGGTGGAGCGCGGCGAGACCGACCCGGCCCTCCTCGAACGCCTCTACTCCATCGACCACATCGCGGTCCGGCTGCGTCGCAACGCCGACAGCCTGATGCTGCTGGCCGGCATCCGCGAGACCGTCCTGGACGCCGGGCCGACCGAACTCACCAACGTCGTACGTGCCGCGCTGGGCCAGATCGAGGGCTTCCAGCGGGTTCGGCTGCGCGCCGCGACCGAGGCCATGGTGGAGCCCGACATCATCGGTGACCTCACCCTGATGATCGCCGAACTCCTGGAGAACGCCGTGTCGTTCTCGCCGGAGGGCAGCCCCGTGGAGGTGGTCGTCGGCGCCGACGTCGACGGCGCCTCGATCACCGTCGCCGACCACGGTCTCGGTATGAGCGCCGAGCGGATCGCCGAGGAGAACTCCCGCCTCGTGCGCCGCGAACGTCTCGACGTCGTCCCGACGAAGGTGCTCGGCCTGTTCGTGGTCGGTGCGCTGGCCCGCCGCTGGGACGTCGACGTCACCCTCTCCCGCACCCCGGGCGGCGGCGTGACGGCCGAGGTGCTCATCCCGTCGACGCTGCTCCTGACGATGAGCGAGCTGGGTCCGGTGGGCCGTCCGGTCTCCGCCGGCACACCTTCCTCCCCGGCCGGCGCGGCCCTCGCCGCCCCGTCGGCACCCCCTGCCGGCCCCTCGCCGTCGTCCTCCGTCCCGGCCACGGTTCCGTCCTGGGCCACGAGCGAGGACGACGCGACCGCGCTCCCGCGCCGGGTCCCCCGCCGCGATCCGTCCCCGGACGAGCGGCAGTCGCAGGAAGGGGACGACGTCACCGCCACCGGCACGCCGGGGACAGGGGCGGACGCCTCCGCGGAAACCGCTGACACCGGCCTCCCGGCCTCCGCGGGTGGGTCCGCGGCCCGTCCCTACCCGGCCGGTGTCGGGATCCCGGCGCCGCGCACGGCCGAGGCGACGCTCCACGCCCGCGCGGAGGACGAGCCCGGGGAGCACGCCCGTACGGCGGAACGCACGCCCGCCGGTCCGGCGGAGTCGGCGCACCTCCACGACACCGGTTCCCGGCCCGCCGCCCGGACGCAGTCGCCCGCGCCGCACGCCCGCACGTCCGGCTCCGAGGGCGGCCCTGCCCGTACGACCGGCGGCCCCGGCGACTCCGTCCGCGGGGCGGAGCACGGCGTGACGGACCGCGGCGGCGAACCGCCCGCGCCCGACCACAGCTCCGGTCCCGACCGCGCCTCCGGTTCCACCGGTCCCCTCTCCACGCCCACCGGGGCCGGTGCGGACCCGTTCGCCGTCGGGCCCGACGGCTCCCGTCCGCTCCGTCGACGGGTGCGCGGCGCGACGCTGCGGACGACCGCCGACGCCGCCGCCCAGCAGGCCGCGCGGCAGGCCCCCCGACCCGCCGACGCGGACGCCGTACGCGACTCGCTGGAGGAGTTCGAGGCGGCCGTGGCCCGGGCGCACCGCGACACCGGCGAGCACCCTCGCCCCGCCGATACCCGCCCGCTCGCCTCCACCCCCACCACCGAAGCCCTGACCGACAGCCGGAACGACCGCCGGCACGACCACCGTCCCGACGTTTCGCCCGACAGGACCGACCGGACAGAGCCGTCCGACGCGTCCGACCGGAGCGAGCCGATCACCGACCCGATCACCGGCCGGGACACCACGCACCACCAGAACCACCTTCCGGAAGGAGCCGAGCAGTGAGCACGTCGACAGGTGAGACTCCCGCCGGAGACGCCAAGCCGACCGACCTGCGGGCCGCCGCAGCCGACTTCACCTGGCTGCTCAACCGCTTCGCCACCGAGACCGCGGGAGTCGTGGACGCCATCGCGGTGTCCTCCGACGGACTGCTGATCGCGGTGTCGGAGCTGCGCGAGCACGCCGACTCCGAACGGCTGGCCGCGATCGTCTCGGGCATCACGAGCCTGGCCGCGGGCGCCTCCGGCAACTACGGCCTGGGCGGCCTGAACAAGGTCATCATCGACCTGGAGGGCGGCCACGTCCTGGTCTCCGCGATCGGCAGCGGCGCCGTGCTCGGCGTCGTCACCGACAAGGAGGCCAAGCTGGGCAACATCGCCTACGAGATGACGGTGTTCGCCAACCGCGCCGGCACGGCGCTCAGCCCGCAGCTCGTCCTGGAACTGAAGAACAGCGTCGGCGCCACGCGTACGCGCTGAGCGCGTGCCACCGTAGAGAGAGCGAACACCGATGGCGGACGGCCGCACACCGCGCGGGCCCGGCGAGGACGGCGTCGTACCCGTCGGCCCCGCGCCCGCCGTCCGGCCCTTCCTGGTCACCGCCGGCCGGGTGGCGGGCGGCGTCGGCGAGGCGTCGTCCGGCCGGACGATGCCCGTGGAGACCCAGCTGGTGGCCACCACCGGCGGGCTCGACGCGCTCGACCGGCTCTCCTTCGAACAGCACGACATCGTCGCCGCCTGCCGCGTCCCGCAGTCCATCGCGGAGATCGCGGCCAGGCTGCGGCTGCACCTGAACGTGGTGCGGGTCCTCGCCGAGGACCTCCGGACGGCGGGGCAGTTGTCGGTGCACATGCCCGACTCCGGCGTCACCCACGACGCATCCGTTCTGCGCAGGGTTATCGATGGCCTGCGGGCCATCCCCGACTCCCGGGGGGTACTCCGTGACACCGACTGAACCGCTGGTCCGCACCTCGGCCGGCCAGGCCGCCGTACGGCCGCCGCTGCCGGTGAAACTGGTGATCGCGGGCGGCTTCGGCGTGGGCAAGACCACCGCCGTCGGCTCGATCTCCGAGATCGAGCCGCTGACCACCGAGGCGGCCATCACCGAGGTCGCGGCGGGTGTGGACGACCTCAGCCACACCCCGCGCAAGACCACGACCACGGTGGCGATGGACTTCGGCTGCATCACCATCGACCCGACACTGAAGCTGTACCTGTTCGGCACGCCGGGGCAGGAACGGTTCGGCTTCATGTGGGACGACATCGTGGAGGGCGCGGTCGGCGGGCTCGTCATCGTGGACACCCGCCGTCTCGACGACTGTTACGCGGCGGTCGACTACTTCGAGCACAAGCAGATCCCGTTCGCCGTCGCCGTGAACGCCTTCGACGGACAGATCGCGCACACGCTGGACGAGGTCCGCTGGGCTCTCGACGTGTCCGAGGGCGTACCGCTGCTCGTGTTCGACGCCCGCGAGCGCGGCTCGGTGCGCGACGCGCTGCTGGTCGTGCTGGAGCAGGCGCTGGCCCGCTCGGGCGGCTGACGGCAGGCCGGACCGGAACTACGGTGCGGGGGGAACGCCGTTCCCCCCGCACCGCGTACGTTCCCGCCCTGAGCCCCGTCGCCGCCGGGGATCCGACGCCGTCGGCGGCTAGTTGCTCCCGCGTACCCCGGGCGAGACCGTCACCTTGGCGGCCGCCCAGAACACCGCGAGCGTCGCGAGTGCCATGCCGGCGACCAGGGTGGCGCCGCCCACCACCTTCTCGTAGTCGTGCTGGTAGAGACCGTCGACGATGTAGCGGCCGAGGCCGCCGAGGCTGACGTACGCGGCGATGGTGGCCGTGGAGACGATCTGGATGGCCGCCGACCGCAGACCGCCGAAGATCAGCGGGAGCGCGACGGGCAGTTCGACGCGCAGCAGGATGCCGGACTCCCCCATGCCCATGCCGCGTGCGGCGTCCACGGGGGACGGGTCGACGGAGCGCACCGCCTCGTAGGTGGTGACCAGGATCGGCGGGACGGCGAGGACGACCAGCGGGATCATCACGGGCAGCATGCCGAAGCCGAGCACGATGGTCGTCACCACCAGCAGGCCGAAGGTGGGAAGCGCCCGGCCGGCCGTGGCGACGAGGGAGAGGACGTTCCCGCCGCGTCCGTAGTGACCGGTCACCAGGCCGATCGGCAGCCCGATCAGGGCGGCGAGGGCCAGCGCCTCCAGGGAGTACTGGACGTGTTCCCCCACGCGGGTGGGGATTCCGTCGTAGCCGTGCCAGTGCGCGCTGTCGCTGAAGAAGGCGTTGATGAAATTGATGACGTTCACCGGGCTGCGTCCTCCAGGGCGGGCACGGCCGGTTCGGGCCGGACCCCGGCGGGCTTGGTCTTTCCGCCGCGCGCGCCGCTCGGCATCCAGGGCGTGAGCAGGACCCGGAGGACGACCAGCAGGGCGTCGGCGAGCACCGCCAGGGCGGCGCTGGTGATGACGGAGTTCCAGGCGAGTTCGGGCCGGTTGTAGATCTGCGCGTCGTGCAGCAGATTGCCGAGCGCGCCCTGGTTGCCGATCAGCATGCCGACGCTGACGAGGCTGATGCTGGACACGGTGGCCACCCGAAGCCCGGCGATGATGGCGGGCACCGCGATCGGCAACTGGACCAGGACGTACCGGCGCACGGGTCCGAAGCCCATGGCGGTCGCGGCGGCGAGGGTCTCCTGCGGGACCGAACGGACGCCGTCGACGATGGCCGGCACGAGCACGACCAGGCTGTAGACGGTGAGCGGGATCATCACCGTCAGTTCGGTCTGGCCCGTGTAGTCGATGAGGACGACGAAGAAGGCCAGCGACGGGATGGCGTAGAGCACGGTCGTCACCCACAGCACGGGCGGATACAGCCAGCGCAGCCGCACGCACAGCTGGGCCAGCGGGAGCGCGAGCAGCAGCCCGCCCAGCACCGGGAGCAGTGCCTCGCGCAGATGGAGCCCGATCAGGCCGAACCAGTCGTGCTGGAGGTCGCTGGGGATGTCGAAGAAGCGGTTCACCGGATGACCTTCTGAGGGGTCTCCTCGGGCGTCGGCCGCTCCTCACGTCCTGCCGCGTGGGCGCCGCGGATGGCCTCGCCGATGGCCGTCTGCGAGACGACCCCGGCGGCCCGGCCCTCGGTGTCCACGGCGACCGCCCAGCCGGTGGGCGACAGGACCGCGCAGTCGAGGGCGGCTCGCAGTGAGTCGCGTCCGGCGACGAACGGCCGCCCGTACGGGAGCAGTCGGTCGGCGTCGATCCGACCTGCCGTCAGCGCGCCGGGTTCGCTCCAGCCGAGCGGACGGCCGTCCAGACCGGTGACGAGGAGGTAGGGGGCGTCGGTCGCGCCCCGTGCGGCGATCTGCTCGGCCGTGGAGTCGATCGCGACGATCGGGGTGGTGAGCAGGTCGAGGCCCGCGGACGAGAAGAAGGACAGGCGCCGGATGCCACGGTCCGCGCCGAGGAAGTCCTCGACGAACGCGTCCGCGGGATCGGACAACAGCTCGGCCGGCGGCGCGAACTGGGCGAGCCTGCCGCCGGTACGCAGCACGGCGACCATCGTGCCGAGCTTGACGGCCTCGTCGATGTCATGTGTGACGAAGACGATGGTCTTGCCCAACTCGGCTTGAATGCGCAGCAGTTCGTCCTGGAGGCCCTTGCGGACCACGGGGTCGACGGCGGAGAACGGTTCGTCCATCAGCAGCACCGGCGGATCGGCGGCGAGCGCGCGGGCCACGCCGACGCGCTGCTGCTGGCCGCCGGAGAGCTGGTAGGGATAGCGCTTGGCGAACGAGGCGTCGAGTCCGACCCGTTCCATCAGCTCGCGGGCCCGCGCGCGGGCCTTGTCCTTGCTCCAGCCGAGCATGCGGGGCACGGTCGCGATGTTGTCGACGATCGTCCGGTGCTGGAAGAGTCCGGCGTTCTGGATGACGTAACCCATGGACCGGCGCAGGGTGTTGACCGGCTGCTGACGGCTGTCGACGCCGTCGATGAGGATCGTGCCCTCGCTGGGCTCGACCATCCGGTTGATCATCCGCAGGGTGGTCGTCTTGCCACAGCCCGAGGGGCCGACCAGGACGGTGATCGAACGGTCCGGTATGTCGAGGGAAAGCCGGTCGACCGCCACCGTGCCGTCCGGGTATCGCTTGGTGACTGAATCTATCCGTATCAAAGCGCCGAATACCCTTCGGGTCTGGCCATTTCCGCCCGCTCTCGATACGAGTTCGGGCCGTTGCGGGGAGAGTCTAGACCGCTTACCAGATCAGCAGTCCGCCGCCGGCCCCCTGCGCGTACCGCGCGCTCGCCTCGATGCCGTCGAGACGGCTGGAGATGTGGAAGTGGTGGCTCTCGGCCGTCCGGTCGGGCGGGCGGGTCTCGGCGGCGAGCCGCTCCGAACAGGCGCGCACCAGGGCGATCTCCGTCAGGACGGCGGGGATCTCGTCCGGGGCGACGACATCACCGTGGTGCACGCTCACCAGCGCCGGCAGGAACCGGGCGCCGATCCGGCGGACGGCCCGTGATCCCCAGACCTGGGTGCGCCACGACTCCGGGCCGGCCAGGTCCGTGCCGTCCGGCCGACCGTCCCGCTCCCCGGTCAGGATGTCGAGGTCACCGTCGTCGCGCACCAGGAAGACCTCGGTCGTCAGGCTCATGCCCCAGGGGATCACGCCACCCGCACCCGGGCGAAAGGCATTTCCCCGGTGCACGACCCGTGGGTCACCGGAACACCGGTGACCCACAGCAGTTATGCGGGAGCGTCAGCCCAGGGGCAGGGGCACGGGGTCGGCCCGCATCGGCGCGAAGAGCCGCCCCGGCATCCACCGGGCCATCCCCGGGACGGCCGCCCCCGCCCTCACGCGGGCGCCCCTGCCGCCGCCGTCGGGAACCCGGCGCTGCGCAGCACGCGTCCGCCGGGCAGTACGGCGTACACCTCGCAGCCGTCCCGCGCGGCCGCCCACTCGACACCGTCCGCGCCCAGGGCGAAGGCGGCCGTGGCGACGGCGTCCGCCTCGGTCAGGGTCGGGGCCACGACCGTGAGGCTGTCGAGGCCGGTCGCCGGACGGCCGGTGCGGCCGTCGAGGATGTGGTCGCCGCGCTCGTAGCGCGCGGAGGTGGCCACGGCCCCGTCGGTGAGGTCGAGGACGGCGCACAGCCGGTCGGCGAGCTCGGGATGCCGTACGCCGACCCGCCAGGGCCCGCCGGAAACGACCACGTCACCCCCGGCGTTGAGACAGAACCGGGTGAGCCCGGCCCGGGTCAGCAGCTCCGCGGCCCGCTGCACGGACCAGCCCTTGACCACCGCGCAGGGGTCCAGTCCGCGGCCGGGCAGCCGGACGTCGAAGGCGCCGCCGGTGGCCACCCGGTACCGCTCGCAGAGGGCGAGCACCTCGACGAGGTCGGCGCTCAGCTCGTCGGCCGACAGCTCGCCCCGGCCGTACCGGGAGACCTCGCTGTCTGCCTTGAACGGGCTGAACCGCGCGTCGACCTCGCGCAGCCACGCGAACACGGCGTCCCCGGCCCCGTCGGGGACGACCCTGTCGTCGACCCGCAGCGAGACCGGGAACCCCATCACATGTTCGACGCGGTGCACGTCAGGCGCCGTTCGCGTCGATCGCGGCCTGGAGGGACTCCCGGTATCCGTCGCTCGTGACCGTCGCGCCGGAGACGGTGTCGATGTCCGCACTCTGCGCGGCCAGCGTCTCCGCGACCAGCTTCGGCAGCGCCGCGGTCGTCTGCGGATGGTCCGGCTGCTTCAGCATCTCCACGGCCGTGATCCTGTCGCCCTCGAAGGTGACCTGGACCTGCACGTCGCCCTTCTCCGTGGCGACGGTCGTACCGGTGAACGTGGTCGATCCCGGGGAGCCCGAGGACGACGTGGAGGAGGACACGGAGGGCGTCGAGGCGGACTCGGTGGTGGAGGTCGTACCGGTCGACGGCTCGTAGCGCCAGACCGGGATCAGACCCGCCACGGACAGGACCAGGGCGGGGATTACTCGCTTCACGGTGTTCTCGTATCTCTCATCCGGCCAGGCTGAAGCGTTCGAAGTGGATCTGCGGTTTGGGCACGTCCAGCTCGCGCAGGGTGCCGAGGACCGCGTTCATCATCGGCGGCGGCCCGCACAGGAAGACGTCCCGCTCGGTGATGTCCGGTACGAGCGCGGCCAGTTCACGCGGCGCCAGCCGGTCGGGCACCGGCGGCCCGGTGACCAGGTGCAGCTCGGCGCCCTTGGCCAGGGCGAGTTCGCGCAGCTCGTCGTAGAGCACGGCATCCCGTTCCCCGGCCACCCGGTAGATGACCACGGCGTGTCCGTGGATCTCCTCGAGGAGTGCCCGGATCGGGGTGACGCCGACGCCGCCGGCGATGAGCAGCGCCTCGGGCCGGGTCCGGTGCATGGCGGTGAAGGCGCCGTAGGGGCCCTCGGCGAAAACGCGGGTACCGGGCTCGAGATGGCGCAGTCCGGCGGAGCCGTCACCGGCCGCCTTCGCGGTGAGGCGCAGCCGGGTGCCGTCGGGCGCGGCCGAGAGGGAGAAGGGGTTCGCCTGCCACCAGCGGTCCTTGGTGAGGAACCGCCAGAGGAAGAACTGGCCGGCCCGGGCGGGCAGCCGGTCCAGGTCGCGACCGGTGATGTACACGCTGACGACGTTGTCGGCCTCGGGGACGACGGCCTCGACGCGCAGCCGGTGGCGCCGGTTCCGCCACAGGGGCAGCACCAGCCGGCCCAGGAACACCGAGCCGAGGGCCACGCCCCACACCGCGTACCAGTAGCCGGTGGCGGCGGACGACGTGGTGAAGGTCGTGCCGACCGCGACCTGGTGGGTGAAGGCCAGCACCACGGCGACGTAGGTGTACAGGTGGATGAAGTGCCAGGTCTCGTAGGCGAGGCGGCGGCGGGCCCAGCGGCCCGAGGCACCGCCGATGACCAGGATCAGCACCACCGCGACGGCGGCACGCAGCACGCCCTCGACGGTCTCGGCGAGGTCGACGAGCTGGCTCACCGGGTTCATCGACGAGGATTCGGCGTAGCCGAAGGTGATGAACACCACATGGCAGACCAAGGCCCACAACAGGCCGAAACCGGTCCAGCGGTGCCAGTTGGTCAGCCGGTCCATGCCGATGCGGCGGTCCAGCCAGGGGAGCCGGGCCACCAGCAACAGCTGGAACGCCATCAGCAGGGCGCTGTACAGGCCGGCGAAGCGGCCGATCACGACGAGCGCGTTGGAGGCGAAGCCCGCCTGGACGGCGAAGAGGGTCACGACGGCCGCGTTCGCGGCGAGCACGGCGTACAGGCCGGTGCGGGCCACTACTTTGGGACGTATCGCCGTGGGGGGTACGGGAGGCGATTGGACGGTCGTCACGGACGGAAACTCCTAGATCGGGTCCTCAGAACACAGAGCTTGTCCGTGCTTCGCTGTCGTTTTCCTGTCGTACAACTTTCAAGATCTTATCGATTCGCGCCCGCCCGAGACGGGGGTCTGGCGCTGTGGGGTGGGTGGCGCACTATGAGCAGGTGGAAAAAGTACGACTCCTCGTCGTGGACGACGACCCGCCGATCGCCGATCTCGTGGCGACGGTCGCCCGCTACGAAGGCTGGGACGCGGTCACCGCGAACTCGGGTGCGGAGGCGCTGCGCCGTGCCGCCGAATTCCGTCCCGACATCGTGGTGCTCGACCTGATGCTGCCCGACATCGACGGCTTCGGCGTGCTCGACCGGTTGCGGCACACGGGCACGATGGTGCCGGTGGTGTTCCTGACGGCACGCGACGGGGTCGCCGACCGGGTCGCCGGGCTCACCCGGGGCGGGGACGACTACCTGGTGAAACCGTTCGCCGTGGAGGAGCTGATGGCCCGGCTGCGGACCGTACTGCGGCGCAGCGCGGGCCCCGGGGTCCAGCGCTCCGTGCTGCGGGTGGCGGACCTCACCATGGACGAGGACACCCGCGAGGTCCGGCGGGGCGGGAGACTGCTGACGCTGACCCCCACCGAGTACGAGGTCCTGCGGTATCTGATGCGGAAGTCGCCGACCGTGCTCACCAAGGCACAGATCCTCGACCACGTGTGGGAATACGGTTTCGGCGGCCGTTCCAACGTCGTCGAACTGGTCGTCAGCCGGCTGCGCCGCAAGCTCGACACGACGGGTGACGACCCGCTGATCCAGACGGTACGCGGCTTCGGATACGTGATCCGGCAGGCGGCCGGGTGATAGGCCGCTTCTGGCACGCCTACCGCAGACTGCGGCTCGGCACCCGGCTGGCGCTCGGCCTGGGCGCGCTGTCGCTCGTCGTGTTCGCGGTGGTCGGCGCCACGCTGACCATGTACATGCGGGACTATCTGAACCATCAGCTGCGCGACCAGATCAAGCTCGTCCAGATCGTGCAGACCAAGGACGCCAAGGCGCACGGCATCGTGGAGCGCAAGCCGTACTACGGCTGGTACACGGCCGTGTACGACGTCTCGCCCGGCGCGGCCGTGCTGCGCAGACCCGCCGACGTGCCCTCGGACACCACGGCGCTCACCGCGCTCGCCCGGCGGATGGAGGACGTCGACGCCGAGGTCACCCGCACGGTGCGGATCGACGGCGAGGGCACCTATCTGCTGCGGGCCTGCGAGGTCTCGCCCGGTGTCGTGCTGGTCAGCGCGGCGCCGACGGAGGACATCGACGGCACCGTGCGCCGGCTGATCACCGTGCAGGTGGTCGCCTTCGGCCTCGCGCTGCTGGCCCTGGTGGTGTTCGGCCGGCGGATGCTGAAACACGGTCTGAAACCGTTGAGCGACATGGCGCACACCGCGCACGGCATCGCCTCGCACGACCTGACCGAGTCGGCGTCCCGGCTCCACCTGCGCGCGGACGCCCCGGGCGGCGGTCCGGAGGTCGAGGAACTGCGCACGGCCTTCAACACGATGCTGGAGCACATCGACGACTCCCTCGCCGTGCGGGCGCAGGCCGAGCAGCGGCTGCGCCGCTTCGTCGCCGACGCCTCGCACGAGCTGCGCACACCCCTGATGTCGGTACGCGGCTACGCGGACCTCTTCCAGTACGCGCCCGCCAACGCGCCCGAGGAACGGGACAAGCACCTGGCCCGGCTGCGCGCCGAGGCCGCCCGGATGGGCGTGCTCCTCGACGATCTCCTGCTGCTGGCCCGCCTGGACGCGGCCGAGGTGGAGACACCGCTGCGGATGGAGAACGCCGACCTGATGGAACTGGTCGAGCAGGCGGTCGACGCGTTCCGCGCGAGCCACCCGGGTCATCCGCTGACGGTGTCCGCGGGACCGGCCGCCGTGCCGCTGCGGATGGACCCGCACCGCATCCGCCAGGTCCTGGACAACCTCCTCACCAACGCCGCCGTGCACACCCCGGTCGGCACCGCGGTCCGCGTCGAGGTCGCCGTCTCGGCGGAACTGGCGCGGGTCCGTGTCACCGACCGGGGCTCCGGCATCTCGGCCGACGACCGCGACCGCGTCTTCGACCGGTTCTACCGGGTCGACAAGGCCCGCAGCCGCGACCGCGGCGGCAGCGGCCTCGGCCTGTCGGTGGCCCGGTCCCTGGTACGGGCGCACGGTGGCTCGCTGGAGCTGGGCGATGCCCCCGGGGCCACGATGTTCGTCGTGACGCTGCCACGGGGACCGGTCACGACCGGGAACGGGACACGGTGACGCCGGTGCCACCGGCAAGCCGGTGAGCCATGAGGCGAGATGCGGTGAGCCGGTGAGCCGGTGAGCCGGTGACGGGGATTCGGCGAGCGGTCTCCTCGGCTGGCGGAAACGCCTCTCGGCCGCCCGGCGAAGTCGGCCGACCGGACCGCGGGGAGGCGGTCGACCGTACTGCGGGCCGGTGAACCTCCGGACGAGCCCGGGATGAACCGCGGGGGGTACGGGCAGAAATCCCAAAGCCTCACCGCACCCCGCCCACCGCACCTCGCTCAGCACACCCCGCCCCACCGCACCTCGCTCAGCACACCTGCCGCACGGCACCCCGCCCCACCGCATCTCGCCTCACGGCACCCCGCCCCACCGCACCGCGGTCGCCCTGCGGCCCGCACTCCGTCGGCTTACGGACACCGCACCGTCACACCGGAGGGGAACGACTTCCCCGTCCCCTCCCCAGGCCCGATCCGTCGCGCCGCCGCGCGCGGTCACGACGCGGAAGGACGACGTGCGCCGTGCCCCTGCTGCCCCTCGACGACCCCGCGTCCCCACCGCCGCAGCCCCGGCCGCCGCTCGCGGAAGACCGCCGCCGCCCCCTGGCGGCCACCGCCACCCGCCGGGCGCTCACCCTCTCCCCCATCCTGCTGCTCGCGGTGTGGGCGGCGCTCGACTGGCACGCCGTGCGGGACGGCGCCGCCCTGCTGGCCGCCGCCGACCCCTGGTGGCTGCTGATCGGGCTTCTCTTCACCTACCTGGGCTCGGTCGCCGCGGCCTGTGTCCGTCAGGGTGCGATCCCGGACCGGCTGCCGCCGGGGCTGCTGGTGGCCTCCCAGATCGCCGCGGGCGCCGCGAACCACATACTGCCCGCGAGCATCGGCGCCCACGCGGTGACGGTCCGCTTCCTCCAGCGCCAGGGGGTGGCCCTCCCCCGCGCCACCGCCTCGATCGCGCTGTACTCCCTGGTCAGAGCCGTGGCGAAGACGCCCGTCGTGCTGATCTTCCTGCTCGCCGCGCCCAGCGCGGTACCCCCCGCGAGGCTCCTCCCGGAGGGACGGACCCTGCTCCTGGCCGCCGCGGGCCTTCTGCTGGCCCCCGCGGCGACAGGAGCGCTGCTCGTCCTCGTACGGCCGCTGCGGCGGCCCGCCCTGGACTTCGTCCGTACGGCGCTCACCGACGCCCGGCATCTGCACACCCGCCCGGCCCGATTCCTGCCCCTGTGGGGTGGAGCGGTCGCGGCGCCGCTGATCCAGGCGAGCGTGGTGGCCTCGGTGGGAACGGCGCTCGGCCTGCCCCTGTCCTGGCCCCAGTTGCTCTTCGCGTTCCTCGCGGCGAGCACCGCGGCCGGTGCCGTTCCCGCCCCCGGCGGCATCGGCCCGGTCGACGCGGCGCTCGTCCTCACCCTGGCCGGGTACGGCACCCCGTTGCCCCTCGCCACGGCGACGGTCATCGGCTACCGGGTGCTGACGGTGTGGCTGCCCCTGCTGCCCGGGATGCTCGTGCTCTCGGCGCTGGTCCAGCGCAAGCAGCTGTGAGCCGTCAGCTTTCGCCGTACCCGGGCCGTCAGCCCTCACCGTCAGCTTTCGCCGTCCCGCGCCGTCAGCCCTCGCCGTCCGTCGCCAGCCGCAGCGAGATGCTGTTGATGCAGTACCGCTGGTCGGTCGGGGTCCCGTAGCCCTCGCCCGCGAACACGTGTCCGAGGTGCGAACCGCACCGGGCGCACCGCACCTCGGTGCGCAGCATCCCGTGCGAGCGGTCCTCGATCAGCTCCACCGCGTCGGTGTCCTTCGGGTCGAAGAAGGACGGCCAGCCGCAGTGGGAGTCGAACTTGGTCTCGGAGGTGAAGAGTTCGGCACCGCAGGCGCGACACGAGTAGACGCCCTCGGCCTTGGTGTCGGTGTACTCACCGGTGAACGCGGGCTCGGTGGCGGCCTGCCGCAGTACGGCGTACTCGGCCGGGGTCAGCTCCGTCCGCCACTGCTCGTCCGGCTTTTCGACGTCGTACGACATGAGCCTCAGCCCCTTACTGGGAAAGACGGTCCAGAATGCGCGGGCCCAGGTCCGTCACGTCGCCCGCGCCCATGGTGAGAACGAGATCACCCGCCTTCGCCATTCCCGCCACGACCTGCGGGGCCAGGTCCTTGTCGTGCACCGCGGTCACGTCCGCGCCCGCCGCCCGGGCCGCGTCGATGATCAGCTCGCTGGTCACGCCCGGGATCGGGTCCTCGCGGGCGGGGTAGATGTCGAGGACGACGGAGGCGTCCGCGAGGGACAGGGCCTGGCCCATCTCCTGGCCGAGTTCCTGGGTCCTGGAGAACAGGTGCGGCTGGAAGAGGACGAGGATCCGGGCGTCGCCGACCGCCGCGCGCATCGCCTCGAGGTCGGCCGTCATCTCCGTCGGGTGGTGGGCGTAGGAGTCGATGACCTGGACGCCCGCCGCCTCGCCCTTGAGCTGGAGCCGGCGCTTGACGCCCGTGTACGCGGCCAGGGCGGGGGCGAGTTCCGCGGCCGGGACGCCCAGTGCGACGCCCGCGGCCAGCGCGGCGACGGCGTTGTGCGCGTAGTGGCGGCCGGGCACGGAGACGGTGAAGGTGAGCCGCTGCCCGTCGAGCAGCACGGTCACCTCGCTCTTCAGCCCCTGGGGGACGACGGAGAGCACCCGCACGTCGGCGTCCTCGGCCTCCCCGTACGTCACCACCCGCACACCCTCGACCCGCCGGGTCAGTTCCCGCGCGCCGTCGTGGTCGGCGGTGATCACGAGGGTGCCGCCGGGCACGATCTTCCCGGCGAAGGTCTCGAAGGACTCGTAGATCTCGTCCATCGACGCGTAGTTGGCGTGGTGGTCCAGCTCGACGTTGAGGACGATGGCGACCTCGGGCGCGTACTTGTGGAAGCTGCGGTCCGATTCGTCCGCCTCGGCGACGAAGATCTCGCCCTCGCCGTGCAGCGCGTTGGAGCCGGGCGCGTCCAGGTCGCCGCCGATCGCGTACGAGGGGTCGAGTCCCAGCTCGGACAGCGACACCGCGAGCATGGACGTGGTCGTCGTCTTGCCGTGGGTGCCGGCGACGGCGATCGGCCGCGTCCCGTCCATCAGCCTGGCGAGCGCGTCCGAGCGGTGGACCACCGGAATGCCCAGCTCGGCCGCGCGGGCGAGCTCCGGGTTGTCCGCGCGGATCGCCGACGACACGACGACACAGCTGGCGTCCTCGGCCAGGTGCTCGGCGGCATGGCCGATGTGCACCGTCGCCCCGAGCGCCCGCAGCGCCGCCGCGGTCTCGGACTCCTTGGCGTCGCTGCCGGCCACCTTCGCGCCGCGCTGAGCCAGGATCTTCGCGATGCCCGACATCCCCGCCCCACCGATGCCGATGAAGTGCGGTCGGTCCATGGCGGTAGGAAGGCCGGGTGCCATGCGTGTTCTCCCAGGGTGCGCTACGACGGTTCGGTGCGCCCCCACCCTATTGCGCGGGGCGCGGACCACCCAGCCAGGGGCGCGGGACCGCATCCTGTACGACCGCGCCGCACGGGCACGAGCGGACCCGGCGCACCCGGTCACGCCACGCCCGCACCGGCGCCCGAACCGGCACGGGTGCCGACAGGGGCGCGGCACAGGGCTCCGCTCACGCCTTGCTGTGCGAGAAGAGCTTCAGCACCGGCACCCCCACCTTGTGCCGGGCCCGGGAGGCCCAGTCCCGGTGGAAGAACTCCTCGACGTAGTGGGGGTCGGTCAGCACGATCACCTCGTCCGCGCCCGCCTCCGCCACCAGGGACTTGAGCGCGTCCAGCGGATGGTCCTCGACGAGGCGCCCCACCGCGTCGTGGCCCGCCGCGTGCAGGGCGTGCAGGGACACCTCCAGGGCCCGTACGCCGAACCCCTTGGCCTCGTCGCCCTCGGGTGTCTCGCCCTCCCGCGCCGCCTCGTCCAGTTCACCGAGGGCCACGTCGTCGATGGCCCGCAGCAGGCGGTCCGCCTGGTCACCGCGCGGCTGGAGCAGCACCTGGAAGGAGACCGGCTCGTCCCCGTGCAAGGTGCTGACGAACTCCACGTCGGCGGACGTCAGGGCCTTCTCGATCATCAACACGCTTGTGAACACCAGCGCCCCATTCTCCTTCGAGGACCCCCGTGGCCCTCTTTCCTCCGTGGGCCGTTCGCGGCCCTGCGGAAACCATCCTCCCCCGCGTACGCACGGGGACTGCGAGATTCAGTGTGCCCGCCGGACGCTAAACGGAACGGTTGATTCCGCCCTTTTGGGACCGACGGTGGTGATCGAACTCCTATCCGGCATCACGGCCTCTGATACCTGCCGAACAGGAAACCCTCCTCCTCGAGGAGGGACACCAGTGCGAACCGGTGCGGAACGGCGACCGACGGTCCGCCCGTGATCCGCTGGGCGTCGCCGACCGTGAGCATCGGGGAGACGGTCAGACAGAGCTCGTCGAGCACCCCGGCCGCCACGAACTGACCCAGCAGCCGGGGACCGCCCTCCGTCAGCAGCCGGGTGTGTCCGAGTTCGACGAGCGCCCGTACGGCGCGGTCCGGCTCGACGCCCGTGCCGTCCCCGGCGACCACCACGCGCGCGCCCGCCTTCTCCGCGGCCGCGACCCTCTCGGGGGACGCGGCGGCTCCCGTCAGGATCAGGGTGGGGACCAGCGGCGAGGTGAAGAGCGGGAGCGAGAAGTCCAGGTCGAGGCTCGCGCTGACCACCGCGACGGCCGGGGCGGGTCCCTGCCCGGCCGCCTCGCGCCGCCCGGCGAACTCGGCACGCGCGCGTGCGGGGCGGTACCCCTCCAGGCGTACCGTTTCCGCACCCACCACCACGACGTCCGCGAGCCCGCGCAGCGTGCCGAAGATCCGCATGTCGGCGGCGGTGGAGATGGGCTGGGAGCGCCCGTCGTGCTGGGCGGCGCCGTCCAGGGTCGACACCATGTTGGCCCGCAGCCAGGGCACCGGCCCTCCGGCTCCGGCTCCGGCTCCGGCTCCGGCTCCGGGATACGCGTAGGCCTCGGCGAGCTCGTCGAGGCTCCACTCCCGGTCCACCGCGGTGCCGCTCTCCCCGCCACCCCCCTCGTCGGGAGCCCCGAGCGGCCTGCCGCCGGGGTCGGTGGTCACTGTCTGGTCGGTCACAGGGAACAGCCGTCGCATGTCAGGCAGTCTGGCACGCCCCGTAGCATGGGGAACCGTGTCGTCCTCCTCCTCAGCCTCCGGCCTCGGCCCGATAACCGACGCGGCCCCGGTGTCCCTCTGCACCCGCCGGCCCCATGTCCCCGCGGACCGGCTGGTCGCCGAGATGGTGCCGCCGCCACGCTTCGACTCGGTCCGCTTCAGCACCTACATCCCGGACCCGAACCAGCCCAGCCAGACCGAGGCGGTCGGCGTCCTGGAGGGGTTCGCGGCCGGACTCGGCGGAGCGCACGCGACGGGCGGCGCCAAGCGCGGGTTCCTCGGCTTCGGCAGGTCCAAGGCGCCCAAGGTCCCCGCCGGACCGCGCGGTGTCTACCTGGACGGCGGTTACGGCGTCGGCAAGACGCACCTGCTGGCCTCCCTGTGGCACGCCACCCCGGCGGAGCCCGCCCTCAAGGCCTTCGGCACGTTCGTCGAGCTGACCAACCTGGTGGGCGCCCTCGGCTTCCAGCAGACGGTACGGACCCTTTCCGGGCACCGGCTGCTGTGCATCGACGAGTTCGAGCTGGACGATCCGGGCGACACGGTTCTCGTCTCGACGCTGCTCGGCAAGCTGGTCGAGGCGGGGGTCGCGCTCGCCGCCACCTCCAACACGCTCCCCGGCAAGCTCGGCGAGGGCCGGTTCGCCGCCGCCGACTTCCTGCGCGAGATCCAGGGCCTGTCGGCGCACTTCCGCGCCCTGCGCATCGACGGTGAGGACTACCGCCACCGCGGCCTGCCCGAGGCGCCGGCGCCGTACTCCGACGAGCAGGTGACGAAGGCGGCGTACGCCACCGAGGGCGCTTCGCTCGACGACTTCCCGCATCTGCTGGAGCACCTCGCCAAGGTCCACCCGAGCCGCTACGGCGCGTTGACCGATGGCCTGAACGCGGTCTGCCTCACGGACGTCGGGGCCGTGCCCGACCAGTCCACGGCTCTGCGGCTGGTGGTCCTGGCCGACCGGCTCTACGACCGCGAGGTCCCGGTCCTGGCCTCCGGGCTCCCCTTCGACCGGTTGTTCAGCGAGGAGATGCTGAACGGCGGCTACCGCAAGAAGTACTTCCGCGCGATCTCCCGGCTCACCGCGCTGGCCCGCGACGCCAAGAAGCTCGTCGAGCACCAATAAACGATCTTGACCCTCCGGTCAAGGGCCTGTTCGCGCCAAGAATCCCTCCCTTTTGAGGCGCACTTCATCTCGCAACGTCCAGTTAACCCTGCAAACAACCTTGCAGGGTTAACGTGTTTCTTGACCAGTGGTTGACCAACCGTTGGTCTGTACTAGAAACGCGAACCGGCCGAAGGGGGGCGCATGTTCCGAGGTACGACGACCCGGACCGTCCTTTCGATCCTCGCCGCCGTCCTGCTCACCCTTCCGTTCTTCGCACCCACGTCGTCGTTCGCACACGCGCACACAGCGCGTCAGGCCGAGGCCAAGACCCCGCCCGGCATCAAGACCTCGGGCAAAGCCATGCGCGACGAGGTCGCCACGCTCCGCGACTGCGACCTCCCCACCGGCGGCCCCGCCGACCCCCTGCGCACGCGTGACCGCCACCGCGCCACCACCACCGCCCCGGCCGCCTCGACACCCCAGGAGCCCGAGCGCGCGCTGCTGGCGCAGGATCCCGCGGCCGGGCATCAGCCGCGCCGCCCCGGCGCCCCCTATCACCGCTGGTCGAGACCGTCGGCGGCGCACTCTCCGGCGGCCCTCCAGGTCTTCCGCTGCTGAGAGAGCAGAGCAGAACAGCAGTTCCCCCACCTGTCCTGTGTCCTGCACATCCGACGCGCCCCCACGGCGCGCCAGGAGGAGTCACCACGTCATGCAGCCCCTCATCGACAACGCCCGTACGTTCGGACAGCGCCCTGAGGAGTTCGCCAAACTCGCGGCCGGCCAGTCCCCCCAGGTCCTGTTCATCACCTGCTCCGACTCGCGGGTCGTTCCCGCCCTGATCACGGGCGCCCGTCCCGGCGAGCTCTTCGAGCTGCGCACCGCGGGCAACATCGTGCCCCCGTACCTCTCCGACCGTCCCACCGGCGAGGCCGCCACCATCGAGTACGCCGTGGAGGTGCTCGGCGTCCAGGACGTCGTCGTCTGCGGCCACTCGCACTGCGGCGCGGTCGGCGCGCTGGTACGCGGCGACGACCTCGACGGCGTCCCCGCCGTGCGCGACTGGCTCGCGCACGCAGCGGACGAACCGGGGACCTCCGACCCCGACGACCCGACGGTCATGGGGGCGGTGCAGAACCACGTCCTCGCCCAGTTGCTGCGGCTGCGCTCCTACCCGTGCGTGGAGAAGCGGCTGGCCGACGGCCGGCTGCGGGTGCGCGGCTGGTACTACGAGGTGCACACCGGTGCCGTACGCGAACACCGCGCGGACACCGACCGGTTCGAGGCCCTGTGAGCGCCGCGATGAACCAGAAGCCCGCCGGGCGAATATCCCGGTTCCCCCACCTGCGGCAGGACTTCGCCGCCTCCCTCGTCGTGTTCCTGGTCGCGCTGCCGCTGTGCGTGGGCGTGGCCGTGGCCTCCGGCGTGCCGGCCGAGCTGGGGCTCGTCACCGGCATCGTCGGCGGCGTCGTCACCGGTCTGCTGCGGGGCAGTTCCCTCCAGGTGTCCGGCCCGGCGGCCGGACTCACCGTGCTGGTCTTCGAGGCGGTGCGGGAGTTCGGCCTGCCCGCCCTCGGGGTCGTCGTCCTCGCCACGGGCATCCTCCAGCTCGCCATGGGCGCCCTGAAGCTGGGCCGCTACTTCCGGGCCATCTCCGTCTCGGTCGTCGAGGGCATGCTGGCCGGAATCGGCCTGGTGCTGATCGCCGGTCAGCTGTACGCGGCCGCGGGCACCAAGGCGCCGGCGTCCGGCATCGAGAAGATCGCCGGACTGCCGGGGGCGCTCGTGGACGCGGTCGGCGACACCTCCGCGCTGGCCTCGCTCGCGATCGGCGCCGGCACCGTCGCGGTGCTCGTGTCGTGGAAGCGGTTGCCGGCGAAGGTGCGTACGGTGCCCGGGCCGCTCGCCGCGGTGGGCCTGGCGACGCTCAGCGCCGTGCTGCTGAACCTCCCCGTGGCCACGGTCGAGGTGCGCGGGCTGCTCGGTTCCGTCCAGCCCCCGTCGCTGAGTTCCTTCGGCGGACTCGCGGACGTCGGCCTGCTCGGCACGATCGTCGCGTTCACCCTGATCGCGTCCGCCGAGTCCCTGTTCAGCGCGGCGGCCGTGGACCGGCTGCACGACGGTCCGCGCACCGAGTACGACAAGGAGCTGATGGCGCAGGGCGCGGGCAACGCGGTCTGCGGGGCGCTCGGCGCGCTGCCGATGACCGCGGTGATCGTGCGCAGCGCCGCCAACGTGCAGGCGGGCGCCCGGACCAAGGCCTCGCGCGTCCTGCACGGCGTCTGGCTGCTGCTGTTCGCCGCCCTGCTGCCGAACGTGCTGGCGTACATCCCCGTCCCGGCGCTGGCCGGCGTCCTCGTGCACGCGGGCGCCAAGCTCGTGCCCGTGCGGGCGATCGCCGGTCTGTGGCGCGAGCACCGCGGCGAGGCGCTGATCCTGGTGGTCACGGCCGTGTCGATCGTCGCGGTCAGCATGTTCGAGGGCGTGCTCATCGGCCTCGCGCTGGCCGTCGCCAAGACGGCCTGGGAGGCCTCGCACATCCGGCTGGAGGTCGTCGACAAGGGCGCGGGTCCGGTCCAGGCGTACCTCTCGGGCAACGCGACGTTCCTGCGACTGCCGAAGATCCTCGACCATCTGGAAGCCCTTCCGCAGGACCGTCCCGTCGAGCTGGACCTCTCCGGTCTGCATCACCTCGACCACGCCTGCCGCACGGCACTGGAGGCCTGGGCCGAACGGCACAGCGCGGCCGGCACGACGCCCGTGAAGGTCACGGAACCGGTGAACGTGTCGCGACCGGTGACGACCGTGTAGCCCGCCCCGTGGACCGTCCGGCCCGGGACCTGGGGCGTGGCTCCGGGCCGGATGGCGGGCATATCGTTACAGAGCAGACAGAAACGCTCTTACGGGCCTCTTGTCGAGGAGGTCGTCATGCTCGAGGAACTGCTCGGCGCGGCCGCGGTGGTCGCCACCGGAGGCCTCGTGTACGTCGCGGCGGCGGCACGGGTCGTCAAGCAGTACGAACGCGGGGTCGTCCTGCGGCTCGGCCGGCTGCGCGGCGAGGTGCGGCCGCCGGGGTTCACCCTGGTCGTCCCGACCGTGGACCGGCTGCACAAGGTCAACATGCAGATCGTGACGATGCCCATCCCCGCCCAGGAGGGCATCACCCGCGACAACGTGACCGTGCGGGTCGACGCGGTGGTGTACTTCCGGGTGGTGGACGCCGCGGCCGCGGTCATCAACGTCGAGGACTACCGCTTCGCCGTCTCGCAGATGGCGCAGACCTCCCTGCGGTCCATCATCGGCAAGAGCGAGCTGGACGACCTCCTGTCGAACCGGGAGAAGCTCAACGAGGGCCTGGAGCTGATGATCGACAGCCCCGCCATCGGCTGGGGCGTGCAGATCGACCGGGTGGAGATCAAGGACGTCTCCCTGCCCGACACCATGAAGCGCTCGATGGCCCGGCAGGCCGAGGCCGACCGTGAACGGCGCGCCCGGATCATCAACGCCGACGCGGAACTCCAGGCGTCGAAGAAGCTCGCCGAGGCGGCGAAGGAGATGTCCGAGCAGCCCGCCGCGCTCCAGCTGCGGCTGCTCCAGACGGTGGTGGCGGTCGCCGCCGAGAAGAACTCCACCCTGGTGCTGCCGTTCCCGGTGGAGCTGCTGCGGTTCCTGGAGAAGGCCCAGCAACCGCTCCCACCACATCCGCCGCAAGAGCCGCCTCCGCCGGCGCTCCCGAAGGACGTGGACGAGTGACACGGGGTACGCGCGTGGTTCCCGGGGCGCTCTCCTGGTGATAGACACTGCGGGATCACAGTTCCTGTCCGCCAGCAGGAAGGTTTTCGCATGTCTGCGACACGACGTCAGATCCTCGCCGGTACCGGCGCCCTGGGGGTGGGCGCGAGCATCGCGTTCACCGGCGCGCTCTCCGACCTCTTCGCGGGCACCGCCGCCGCGCAGGGCCTCGGCCGCGACGGCTACGGCCCCCTCGTACCCGACAAGGAGGGCCTGCTCGACCTCCCCGCGGGCTTCCGCTACCGCGTCCTCTCCCGTGAGGGCGACCCGCTGCGCTCCGGCGAGGGCCCGGTGCCCTCGAACCACGACGGCATGACGGCCCTCCCCGCCCGGAACGGTCGCGTCCACCTGGTCCGCAACCACGAGAACCGCCCCACGGCCAAGTACCCCGTCCCCACGGTCGACGGCCTGACCTACGACCCGGCGGGCAAGGGCGGCTGTACGGCGCTGACGCTGGACCCCCGGAACAACGTGCTCGCCGAGCGGGTGGCCATCGCCGGTACGGCCGTCAACTGCGCGGGTGGGCCCACCCCTTGGCACACCTGGCTGACCTGCGAGGAGACCGAGGACAAAGCGGGGACCAACGGTTACACCAAGGATCACGGCTTCATCTTCGAGGTCGATCCGGCCGACCCGCGCCGCACCGGGGCGGTCCCCCTGACCGCCATGGGCCGTTTCCAGCACGAGGCGATCGCCGTCGATCCGCGTCTGGGCATCGTCTACGAAACCGAGGACGCGTTCCTGGAGCCGTTCGGTCTCTTCTACCGCTTCCTCCCGAAGAAGCCGCTGGGCGGGGTGGGCTCGCTGCGCGCGGGCGGCCGCCTCCAGGCGATGCGCGTCCCCGGCGTGCCGGACCTGTCCTCGATCCAGGACACCGGCGCCACCTTCGACGGCATCGAGTGGGTCGACGTACCGGACCCCCTCGCCACCGACACCCCGATCCGCCTCCAGGACTTCGGCCCGAAGGGCATCACGCACGCGCAGAAGCTGGAGGGCTGCTACTGGGGCGGGCGGTGCGTGTACTTCGTGTCGTCGTTCGCACGCGGCTCCGACGGCTCGGCCGCCGACCACTTCGGCCAGATCTGGCGGTACGACCCGAAACTGCGCCGCCTCACCCTCGTCATCGTCTTCGGCCCGGACACGGACGTCCAGCTCCCCGGCGAATCACCGGACAACATCTGCCTGGCGCCCAGCGGCGGCCTGATGGTCTGCGAGGACGGCAACGGCGCCCAGCACGTCTTCGGCGTGACCAGGTCAGGCGAGGTGTACGCGATGGCGCGGGGCCGCCAGAACATCGGGACACCGGAGGCACCCGAGTGGGGCGAGTTCGCCGGCGTCACCTTCTCCCCCGACGGCGACACGATGTACGTCAACTGCTACACCCCGGGAACGACCTTCGCCGTCACGGGCCCCTGGCGCCGCTAGCGGGTCCCGAGCGGACGGGCTCCTGAAGGGCACGACGGGCACGACGGGGGTTCCGGGCGGGGCAGGGGAAGCGTTCCCGCAAGAGACGGTCGTGCGTCACCACGTGCCCGTGGCCTCCGAGCACGGGCGCCGGCTCGGGGCTGACGGCCGGGAGCGGGGCCGGGCGCGGGAGGGCCCGGGCGGGTGACAGGACGGGAGGCGCGGCCGGATATCGCCAGGAATGCCGCTATTGCTCTCATAACTTCATACGATGATCTCTCCCGTACGTCGCTTCGCCGCCCTCTGTGCCCTCGGTGCCGCCCTCGCCCCCCTCACCGCCTGCGGCGCCCCCCAGGACCCACTCACCACCCGCCCGGCGGCCCCCGCGCACGCTTCCGTCGCCCCCACCCGGCCCCCCACCCTGGCCCCTGGTCCCGCCGGACTCACCCCCGTCTTCGGCAACGCGCCCCGCACCGCCGGCAGGACGGTGGCCCTCACCTTCGACGCCGACATGACCGCCGACCAGGGTGCCCGCGCGGCAGCCGGTGAGCACTTCGACAACCCGGGGCTGATCGCCGCGCTACGGACGCTGAAGGTGCCGGCCACCGTGTTCATGACCGGCCGCTGGGCCGAGGAGTACCCGGACCAGGCCCGCTCCCTCGGCCGCGACCCCCGCTTCGAGATCGCCAACCACTCCTACAGCCACTACGCCTTCACCGACGACTGTTACGGCCTGCCGACCGTCCCCGTAGACGGGATGCGCGCGGACGTCGAACGGGCGTACACGGCGTTCCGCAGAGCCGGGGTACCGAACGCGATGCCGTACTTCCGTTTCCCCGGTGGCTGCTACGACCGGCGGGCGCTGCGCGCGGTGAGCGGCCTGGGCGTGACCGCGGTGCAGTGGGACGTGGTGAGCGGGGACGCGTTCGCGACCGACGCGGACGCGGTGGCCCGGCAGGTGCTGGAGGGGGTCCGACCCGGCTCCGTCGTCGTCATGCACTGCACGCGCAGCGCCGCGCCGACCACCGAGCGCGCGGTGCGGGCCATCGTGCCCGAGCTGCGCCGCCAGGGGTACCGGTTCGTCAAGGTGTCCGAGCTGATCGGGGCGGCGAGCGGACGAGGATGACGGCCCTCGACCGGGCGGCCGACGCCGTCAACGCCTACGTACGCTGGAGGCATGAGCGACGACAGTGACGACCGGGATTACTGCCTGATCGACGCGACCACACCGCCGCGGGCCGAGGGTCCGCCGTACGCCGAGTGCGTGCTGTGCCGGAAGCCCACGGAGTATCCGGAGTCGTACAAGGGGATCACGCTGTGCCCGGTGTGCGAGTGGCAGGAGGCACAACGGACCGCGTGCTCGGGGTAGCCGTCCTCTCCCCTCGATCACGGTGACCGGCGTGACGTCAGCGCGCACGCCACGGCCGTCGCCACCGCGGTGAGCAGGACTGCCGCGGCCATGGGCAGGATCGGTGCGTGGACGGTCGCCGTCCGGGAGCCGCCCACCAGGTCGCTCACCGCCGCCCGCGCCGGGGAACCGGTGACCACCAGGGCCGCCGGCGCCGCCAGCAGCAGGGCGGGCACCGCGCGGCCGGGCGAGCGCAGCAGGGGCCAGGCGGTGAGCGCTCCGACGGCCACGCCCAGCAGGGCGCAGGTCAGGACGGCGAGCAGACCGGCACCGGCGGCCTGCGGGACGGGAACGCGCTGGTCGTGGTCGGTGCCGACCGGGTCGCTGATGAGCGTGACCGTCACCGTCGCCGCGGCGCCGAGCACGACGGCCGTGGTCAGCGCGACCAGGACACACGCCAGGTGCGCCCGCCCGGGGCCGACCGCCGCGGCGACGACGGTACGGGCGGCCGGCGGCTCGTTGGTGACGCAGATCCGCACCAGCCAGGCGGCGACGGGCAGCAGGAAGGCGGCCGTGTAGCCGAGCGAGTCCAGCAGCGGCTGTCCTCCCTGAACGCCGACGGCCAGGAAGACGGCGTAGAGCAGGAACGGGGGAAGCCAGCGCTGCGAGCGCAGGAGCAGAGCGCTCTGATAGCGCAGGAGAGCGGTCATGGGCGGCGGCCGCCGTCCTGACGGACGCTCACCACGTGCCACGGCGGGCGGGCGGTCAGCAGGGCGCGGAGCAGGACGTCGGAGTGGGAGGCGGGGGCGGTGAGCCGGTGGGAGCGGTCGGCCGTCTCCTCGGCGGCGGTGGCCAGCCGGAGGATCTCCGGTGGGAGCGGCGCCGTCGGACCGTGTACCTCGATGATCACCCGGGGGCCGTCGGGGGCGGCGGCCGGTGCCGCGGTACGGCGGCGGAGGGTGCCGTCGCGGACGGTGTACTCGGCGTCCGTCCGGCCCGCGAGGCGGCGGGGGTCGTGGTCCACGAAGACGACGGCCGATCCGGCGGCCGTCCGCTCGGCGACGGCCCGGTCCAGTTCGGCGCGCGCGTCGGTGTCGAGACCGGTCCAGGCCTCGTCCAGGATCAGCAACTCCGGTTCGGCGAGGAGCGCTTGGGCCACCGCGACCTTCTGGCTGCTGCCCTTGGACAGGCGGCTCATCGGCGTGTGGGCGTGGGCGGTGGCGCCGAAGCGGTCCAGCCAGTCGCCGGCGGCCCGCTCGGCCGCCGTACGGGACAGGCCGTGGACCGCGCCGAGGTGGGTGAGGTAGCCGAGGGCGGTGAAGGGGAGGGCGGCGGGGAAACGCCCGGGAACGCAGGCCGTACGAGGGGTGCCGGTGACCCTGCCCTCGGTCGGCGCGTCGACGCGGGCGAGCAGGCGGAGCAGGCGGAGCAGGCGGAGCAGGCGGAGCAGGCGGAGCAGGGTGGACTTCCCGGTGCCGTTGGGGCCATCGACGCGGGTGAGCGCGGCGGGGGCCGGGTTCAGGTCGACGTCGCGGAACACCCAGGGACCGCGGACGCCGTAGCGGCGGCCCACGCCCTCCAGCCGCACCTCACGTGGCATACGGACCGTCCTCCCGCTCCCGGTTGCATGGATCTTCCACCTGGCAGACTGGAGGACGTGACGATTGATCCGGCCGTTCCCGGCGACAGCCCTTTCCGTACCGAGCCCTCGACACGGGACGAGGCCCCGCAGTTCGTCCTGCCCCTGGTGGTCCGCATCGAGCGCGCCGATCCGCCGGCCCGCACGGACGCGCTGGAGACGGCCGCGCGCGCCGTGCTGACCCTCCTCGCCGACGAGCGGGCGCTGGGCGACGGCGAGTGGGCGGCAGCCGTGCGGGACTGGCAGGACGCCCGGATCCGCAAGGTGGTGCGGCGCGCGCGTGGCGCCGAGTGGCGGCGGGCGGAAGCGCTGCCCGGCATCACGGTCACGGGCAAGGCGGCGGAGGTCAGGGTGTTTCCGCCCGTTCCGCTGGACGGCTGGCCCAAGGAACTGGCGAAGCTCCAGGTCTCCGGAACAGATCTCGACGACCCGGAGCCGCCGGCGGACCTCGACCCGACGGCCGCGGTGATCTGGCAGAACCCCGAGGTGGGCATGTCCGCGGGCAAGGCGATGGCGCAGGCCGGGCACGGCGCGCAGCTCGCCTGGTGGGAACTGTCGGACGAGGAGCGGACCGCGTGGCGCGAGGCGGGTTTTCCGCTCGCCGTACGGACCGCGGAGCCGCGACGGTGGCGTGAGCTGACGCGGAGCGGACTGCCGCTGGTGCGGGACGCGGGCTTCACCGAGATCGCCCCGGGCAGTTGCACGGTGGTCGCGGACCACCCGGCCCTGCGGACCCGCTAGCCCCGTCGCCCCGCACAGCCCCCGTGGTGCGGCCGGGTGGGCCGAACCTCAAATGTTGCTCTGAAGGAAGACCGCGCGCGGTTCGGGGCGCGGTGGCGGGGCCATACCACCGTCACCACGCAGGGGGCACGAAGGAGGCGGGGACCATGAGGCGACTGGGGACGGGGATCGGCTGGCGGCCGGAGATCGCGGACGCCGTCGAGCGGATGCCGGGCATCGACTGGGTCGAGGCCGTCGCCGAGAACGTGTGTCCCGGGCATCTGCCCGAGTCGCTGCTACGGCTGCGCGAGCGTGGGGTCACCGTGATCCCGCACGGCGTCTCGCTCGGGCTGGGCGACGCGGAGCGGCCCGACGCGGGACGTCTGGCCGCGCTCGCCGAGCGGGCCGAGGCACTGGGTTCGCCGCTGGTCACCGAGCACATCGCGTTCGTCCGCGCGGGCGGCACCCTGACGGCGTCCCCGCGGCTCGAGGCCGGGCACCTGCTGCCCGTGCCGCGCACCCGCGACGCCCTCGACGTGCTGTGCGAGAACGTGCGCATCGCGCAGGACGCGCTGCCGGTGCCGCTCGCGGTCGAGAACATCGCCGCGCTCGTCGCGTGGCCGGCCGAGGAGATGACCGAGGGGCAGTTCCTGTACGAGCTGGCCGACCGCACGGGCGTACGGCTGCTCATCGACGTGGCCAACCTGCACACCAACCACGTCAACCGGGGCGAGGACCCCGCCAAGGCACTGGCCGAACTGCCCCTGGAGGCCATCGCGTACGTCCATGTCGCGGGCGGTTTCGAGCGGGACGGCGTCTGGCACGACAGCCACGCCCACCCGGTGCCCCGGCCGGTCCTCGACATCCTCACCGACCTCGCGTCCCGGGTGTCACCGCCGGGAGTGCTGCTGGAACGGGACGAGAACTTCCCCGAACCGGCGGAGCTGGAGCGGGAGTTGGACCAGATCAGAGCGGCCGTCGAGGCCGGCGGGCAGGACGCCTGGGCCGAGCCCGGGACGAGGAGCCCGAGCGCGGACGCGGCCGTCCCGCGCGCCCCGCAGCCGGAACCGACCGCCGTCGACGAGGCCACGCGTCAGCGGCTGGGGCTCGCGCAGGCGGCTCTGCTGTCCGCGCTCGTCGCCGGGACGCCGGTCCCCGAGGGCTTCGACCGGGTGCGACTCGGCGTACAGTCCCGGGCGCTGGCGGCCAAGCGGGCGGATGTGGTCGCGAAGGTCGCCCCGGAGTTGCCGGTGATCCTCGGAAGCGGTTACCGCGCCGCTTTCCTCGCCTACGCCCAAGGGCACCCGATGCGCGCCGGCTACCGGCAGGACGCCCTCGACTTCGCCGAGCGGACACTCCTGGGCGGGCGGCTGACGGAGGGCCGGGCCCGCCGTGAACTGCGCCGCTGGTGGCTGGACCGCTCGGGCCCCGCGCCGCGGCCGAGGTCACGGCTGGGCCAGGTGGGACGGGTGGGACGGACGTTGATCCGACGATGAGTGATCGAATGCCGCGAGTGGCCCGAATGTGCCGGGACTAACACCCCACAGCCCGGCACACGCGGCGAAACCGTTCCGTCGGCGATTCCGCACCCTTCCTCCCTTTTCGAGGCGTCCCTCACCCCTCCCGTTTCACACATGATGCCCGGGTTGTAACCATTCGCCCCTGTACGGCAGTTGGCGGCGCAGGCGCAGTAATATGCCAGCCAGTCCCACAACCGAAGCGCACTAGCGTGCAGTGCCGCGAGCAGGAGGCACCCCATGCGGCCGCGACCCCCCATCCAGGGCAGAGGCATCTTCAGCGGAACCGGGCTCATCATCACGGGTCTGGCGGCGACCCTGGCGGCGCTGGTCTTCCCGATCTGGTCGTACGCCGACCGGTCCGGCACCGGCGTGGACGTGCTGAACGCGCAGACGGTGTCCACGCAGTACGGGCCGCTGTCCGCGCTGGACCGGGACTTCATCACGAAGGTGCGGCTGGCGGGGCTGTGGGAGCTGCCCGCCGGTCAGCAGGCGCAGACGAAGGGCACGACCGAGGCCGTACGGACGGCGGGCCGGCATCTGGTCGAGGGACACACCTTCCTGGACGAGCGGGTGCGTACCGTCGCCTCTCAGCTGGGCCTCGCGCTGCCCGACGAGCCCAACGACCAGCAGAAGGGCTGGCTGAGCGAGCTCGACGCGGCGCAGGGCGGGCAGTACGACTGGAAGTTCGCCAACATCCTGCGGCTCGCGCACGGACGGGTGTTCTCCGTCGTCGCCCAGGTGCGGGCCGGCACCCGCAACTCGCTGGTGCGCGAGCTCGCCGACGACGCCAACACCACCGTGCTGGACCACATCAAGATCCTGGAGGCCACCGGGTTCGTCGACTTCGACGCCCTCGCCCGGGACCTGGCCGCCGGCAGCACCCCGTCGATCACCCGCTCCCCCGCCCCGCCGGGTCCGACGGCCGATCCCGGCTCCGCCGTGCCGGTGACGCCGTCGCCGTCTCCCACCTACACGCTCCCGCCGGCCGCGGCCAGCCCGCCACCCGGCACCTGACACCTGACACCTGACACCTGACACCGCTCACGAGAACGGTCTCCGGGGGGAACCGGTTTTCGCCGAGCCGGTTTTCGTGGACGAAGGCGCGCGGAACGTCACGTATCCACAACGCCCGGTCCGGATTGTGAACAAGGCATGGCGTTTTCCGGTGCACCTGGCATAGAAACACGGCATGGTCTGGGTGCTTCTCCTGCTGCTGGCATGGGCCGTCGCGGGCGCGGCGTGCGCACGGCTGTGCCTGGCCGCCGTACGGGCCGCCGCCGTCGACGAGAACGCCGGCCAGGGTCATGATCTGACGCTCTATGAGGCCGCTTTCCTGTCCGGCGGGCCGGGCAGGGTCGCCGACCTGACGATGGTGTCCATGGCGCGGCAGCGGCGACTGCTGCTCGCCCGGACCGGGTGGGCGACCGTCTTGGACCCGTGCGGGCGCGACGAGATGGAGCGGTCGGTCATAGGGGCCATCGGACCCGGGGGACAGTCCCTCATCGCCCCGGCACGGGCGGCGGCCGCGGCGGCGGACGCGGTGGGCGGCCTCGCCGACCGGCTGGTCCGCGCCGGTCTCGCGGTGCCCGACGGGGGCCGTACGACGGTCGCGGCCGGAGTGCGGCAGGTACGGGCCGCCGCCGTGGCCGTCCTCGCCCTGGGCGTCACCGCACTGCTGTTCCCCGCCACCCCGGACATGCCCCGCGATCTCGTCGCGCTCTGGTTCTCGCTTCCCCTGGCGCTCACGCTGAGCTGCCTGGCCATAGCGCGGGTGGAGGTGCATCCGTACTCGCGCTGGGCGTCCCCGGCAGGGCAGCGGCTGCTGGGCGCGCTGGCGCGGCCCGACGGTGGCACGGGGGACGACCGTACGTACCTGACCTCCGTCGCCGTACGCGGGATCCGCGCGGTGGGCGAGCCGGACCTGCGGGCGGCCTTCGCTCATCGTGGGTACGGGCGGGACTGAGCCGGGGCGCGCTCGACCAGCGGGGGGCGCACAAGGGGCATTGACGCCGACACCCGACGATGGTGCTTGCCTTCCCCCACGGTCGAACCAACCATCCCTTGTGTCGCCGCCGTGCACCGAAGGGACACCCGATGAGAGCCGCCGCCCTCCACTCGGCCGCAGGAGCCCTCCTCCTGACCGCCCTCTCCGCCGTCCCGGCGGGCGGCGCCCCGAACTCCGGCGCTCTGTCCGGCTCGACCGGTGTCGTGTCGGCCGCCGCGCGGGCGGCGGCGAAGGGCATCGAGTTCGGCAAGTGCTCCGACGCGCAGGACCTGCCCGGCAGCATGCAGTGCGGCACGGTCTCCGTCCCGCTCGACTACGCGGCCCCGAACGGCAGGCAGATCGAGCTCACCGTCAGCCGGGTGCGGGCCACCCACCGGGATCCGCACAACAGCAAGCGCCGGGTGCCCCGGCAGGGCGCGCTGGTCTTCAACCCCGGCGGTCCCGGCGGCTCGGGCCTGTACTTCCCGTTGATCGGACTGCTGCCGGAGTGGAAGCGCATCGGGGCGGCCTACGACCTCGTCGGCTACGACCCGCGCGGGGTCGGCCGTTCGGCGCCGCTGTCCTGTCAGGATCCCAAGCGCTTCTTCAAGGGCCCCGCCCCCGCCCCGGACCACCCCTCGGAGTCGTACAAGCGGGAGCGCATCGCGCAGGCGAAGGCGTACGCGCGCGGCTGTGCGCAGCGGACGGGCAGTGCCCTGCGGCACTACAACTCGCTCAACAACGCCCGAGACCTGGACGTGCTGCGCGCCGCGCTCGGCGAGGAGCGGCTGACCTTCATGGGCGCGTCGTACGGCACCTACTTCGGCTCCGTCTACGCGACGCTGTTCCCCTCCCATGTGCGGCGGATGGTGTTCGACGCGGCCGTGAACCCGGATCCGGCACAGATCTGGTACCGCAACAACCTGGACCAGTCGGCGGCGTTCGAGAGCCGCTGGACGGACTTGCGGGAGTGGATCGCGCGGCACGACGACGTCTACGGCCTGGGTGACACGGCGGAGGCGGTGCTGACCAGCTACGAGCGGGCGCGCGCCCGGCTCGCCGCGGAGCCGGCCGGCGGGACGGTGGGGCCGCGGCAGCTCCAGGGCGCGTTCCTCCAGGCCGGGTACTACGACGACTACTGGCCCTCCCGGGCGCAGGCGCTGTCGGAGTACCTGAAGGGTGATCCGGAGCAGCTGATCGCGCAGGCCGGGCCGGTGCGGGAGGCCGCGGCGGAGGCGGAGAACGCCAACGCCGCGTACACGGCCGTGGAGTGCAACGACGCGTCCTGGCCGACGGACTGGAAGGTGTGGGACCGCGACAACACGCGGCTGGCGCGCGTCGCGCCGTTCGAGACGTGGGACAACGTGTGGGCGAACCTGCCGTGCGCGTACTGGCCGGCGCCCCGGCAGCGGCCGGTGGACGTGCGGACCGGTCCGGGCGAACTGCCGCCGACGCTGATCCTGGCCGCCGAACGGGACGCCGCGGCGCCGTACGCCGGTGCGCTGGAGATGCACCGGCGGCTGACGGGCTCGGTGCTGGTGACCGAGCGGGACGCCGGTACGCACGGCATCGCGGGCGGTCCGAACCGGTGCGTCAACGGCCACCTGGAGGCGTACCTGCTGGAGGGGCGGCTCCCGGTGCGGCGCGCGGCCTGCGCACCGCACCCGGAACCCGAGCCGGCGGTCGCCCCCGCGGAGCGCGCCGCCCGGCCGGGACGCTGATCAGGCGAGGCCCGCGACCAGCTCGGTGAGGTCCTTGCGGCGGCCCGTGTAGAACGGGACCTCCTCGCGGACGTGCATACGGGCCTCCGAGGCACGCAGGTGGCGCATGAGGTCGACGATGCGGTAGAGCTCGTCGGCCTCGAAGGCCAGGATCCACTCGTAGTCGCCGAGCGAGAACGAGGCGACGGTGTTCGCGCGGACGTCCGGGTAGCCGCGGGCCATCTTGCCGTGGTCGGCCAGCATGCGGCGGCGGTCCTCGTCGGGCAGCAGGTACCAGTCGTAGGAGCGGACGAAGGGGTAGACGCTCACGTAGTCGCGGGGCGTCTCGTCGGCGAGGAACGCCGGGATGTGCGAGCGGTTGAACTCGGCGGGCCGGTGCAGCGCCATGTTCGACCAGACCGGTTCCAGGGCACGGCCCAGCTTCGTGCGGCGGAAGAGGTTGTACGCCTCCTGGAGCTGGTCGGCGGTCTCGGCGTGCCACCAGATCATGACGTCGGCGTCGGCACGCAGGCCGGACACGTCGTAGGTGCCGCGGATCGTCACGTCCTTGGCGGCGAGCTGGTCGAACAGCTCCTGGACCTCGTCGGCCCAGCCCGCGCGGTCCTCGGGCAGCACGTCCTTCAGCTTGAAGACGGACCACAGCGTGTAGCGGATGACCTCGTTGAGGTCCTTGGCCAGCTTGCCCTTGTTCGGGACCCTGCCGGACTCGGTGGTGGGGGCGTCGTCACTCATGGCTCTCATTCTCCCGCTCCGCCGTGCAGACTTTGCACCGGGTTGGCCGCCAGCTCCCGTACGGCGCTCAGGTCGCCGCCGAGCTGGTCGACCGCGGCGTACGCGCTCGCGATGCAGGCCGGAATGCCCACGCCGTCGTACGGGGCGCCGCAGACCGCGAGGCCGGGGAGCCGGGCGACCTCCTCGCGGATGCGGGCCACGCGCGCGTGGTGGCCGACCGGGTACTGCGGCAGGCCGTCCGTCCAGCGGGTGACGCGGGTCTCGAGGGGGGTGGCCTCCAGGCCGGTGGCGGCGCGCAGGTCGTGCCGGGAGACGTCGACCAGTTCGGCGTCCTCGCGGCCGAGGATCTCCGTCTCGCCGTACCGCCCGACGGAGGTGCGCAGCACGACCGTTTCCGGGTCCTCGTCGGCGATCCAGCCCCACTTGCGGGAGGCGAAGGTGGATGCCTTGATAGTGCGTCCGTCGACGGGCGGGACGAGGAAGCCGCTGCCCTCGGGGAGCGTGCCGGCGGTGTCGGCGCGCCGGTAGGCGAGGGTGACCAGGGCCATCGAGGCGTACTCCACCGTGCGCAGCGCGGCGGCGGCCCCGGGGGCCTCGGTGGCCAGCAGCGCGGCGGCGGCCGGGGCGGGGACGGCGACGACCACGGCGTCGGCGGGCAGCACCCGCTCCCCCGCCGTGACACGCCAGCCGCCGTCGGGCGCCCGGCGCAGCGCGGTCACGGGTACGCGTGTGTGGATCTCGCCGCCGCGCGCCCGAACGGACCCGGCGACCGCGAGCGGCAGGGAGCCGACGCCGCCCTCGACCCCCATGAACACCGGGCCGGTCTGCTGATGGGCGGCGGCCTTCGCCTGGATCTCGCGGACGGCCCGTGTCAGCGAGGTGTGGGTCAGTGCCGCCTGGTAGAGCTGCGGGACGGCGGAGCGCATCGAGATCCGGTAGGCGTCGCCGGCGTACACCCCGCCGAGGAGCGGCTCGACGAGCCGGTCGACGACCTCGCGACCCAGGCGGGCGGCCACGTACTCGCCGACCGCGACGTCGTCACCGACCTCGGTGCGGGGCAGGTCGCTGTCGCGCTCGATCCGGGCGAGCCCCTCGTCGGAGAGGACCCCGGCGAGGGCGTCCGCCGCGCCGGGGACGCCCATGACGTGGCCCTTGGGCATGGGGCGCAGCGCGCCGCGGGTCCAGATCGACGCCGTCGCGGTGGCCGGTGGCCGGAGGCGGTCGGCGAGGCCCACCTCGCGCGCGAGGGCGATCGCCTCGGGTCGGCGGGCCAGCATCGACTCGGCGCCGAGGTCCACGCGCACGCCCGCGATCTCGCCGGGCAGGAGTTTGCCTCCCACCCGGTCGGAGGCCTCGAGGACGGTCACCCGGGCCCCGCGCTCCACCAGCCGGTGGGCGGCGGCCAGTCCGGCGATCCCGGCTCCGATGACGACGACACGCGGCCCCGTGCCCGTACCCGTTGAGCTCATGCGTCCACTCTCTCAGACCCCGCCGACACCGCCGTCGCGGCCCGGTGTCCTCCCCGCGTCCCGACCGTGACCTGTTCGGAACCGATCGCCGCCAACGTTCCCGCCCGCCCGGGCGTCGAAGGAGCGTCCATGCAGTCATCACCTCGGGGGTTCACCCATATGCGCACACGACGTTCCGCAGGACGCTCCGTACGACGTTCCGCACGGCCCTCGCCCGCCCTGGCCGGGGTCCTGCTGGCCGCGGCCCTCGCGCTCACCGGATGCAGCGCCGCGGACGACTCGGGCGCGAGCAGCACGGCCGACAAGGCGGCGGTCGGGGAGGCCGCGGCGGGCGAGGCCGGCGCCGGTGACGCGGACGCCGCGCAGGACGCGAAGGAGGGCGCGGGGGCGAGCGGCTCGAAGGCCACCTCCGCACCCGACCTCACCGCCAACCGCATCATCCGCACCGCCTCACTGACCGTGCAGGTCAAGGACGTGCCCAAGGCCCTGGACGAGGCCCGCGCCACCACCGAGAACGCGGGCGGCTACGTCGGCGACGAGACGACCGTCCGGGACGGGGACGGCGCCGAGCGGACCCGGGTCGTGCTGCGGGTGCCCGTCGCGCAGTACGACGACGTCCTCGCCGATCTCCAGGGCGCGGGCAAGCTCCTGGAGCGCACGGCGAAGGCCCAGGACGTCACCGACCAGGTCGTCGACGTCGAGAGCCGCATCGCCTCGCAGCGGGCCAGCGTGGTGCGGGTGCGTGAGCTGATGGACCGGGCCACCAAGCTGAGCGACGTGGTCACCCTGGAGGGTGAGTTGAGCAGGCGGGAGGCCGATCTCGAGGCGCTGCTCGCCCAGCAGTCGTCCCTGAAGGACCGCACGAGTCTGGCGACCGTCACCCTCACCCTGTCGGAGAAGCCGGTCGTCCCGGCCGTCGAGGACGACGACCCGGGGTTCGTGGACGCGCTGGCGGGCGGCTGGGACGCGTTCGTGACGACGCTGCGCTGGATCGCCGTGGTGTTCGGCGCGGCGCTGCCGTTCCTCGCGGCGGCCGCCCTGCTCGTGCTGGTGTGGCTGCGGGTGGTGCGCCCGCGCCGCAGGGCGGCGGAGGCGAGCCGGGCCGGGCTGGGCGTGCCGGGGCAGCCGGGGGCGGCGCGGGCCGGGGTCACCCGGACGGGGTCCGCGCAGGTCGGGTCCGCGCAGGTCGGGTCCGCACGGACCGGATCGGTGCAGACCGGGCCCGAGCAGGCCGGGGCCGAGCCGGGCGAGCCCGAGCAGCGCTGAACTGCGAGCCCCCCGTAGCGTGTTCGTATGAGCATCGAGCGACTGGTGGTGATCGGCGGGGACGCCGCGGGCATGTCCGCGGCGTCGCAGGCCCGCCGTCTGAAGGGGCCCGAGGAGCTGGAGATCGTGGCCTTCGAGCGCGGTCACTTCACGTCCTACTCGGCGTGCGGCATCCGTACTGGGTGGGCGGTGACGTCACCGAGCGGGACGACCTGATCGCCCGCACACCCGAGGAACACCGCGCGCGGGGGATCGATCTGCGGCTGCGCACGGAGGTCACGGAGATCGACGTCGCGGGCCGGCGGGTACGCGCGCGTGCGCTGGATTCCGGGGCGGAGTCCTGGACCTCGTACGACAAGCTGGTCATCGCGACCGGGGCCCGCCCGATCCGGCCGGACCTGCCGGGCATGGACGCTCGGGGCGTGCACGGGGTGCAGACCCTGGACGACGGTCAGGCGCTGCTCGACACGCTGGCCCGCGCGCAAGGGAAGCGGGCCGTGGTCGTGGGGGCGGGCTACATCGGTGTGGAGATGGCCGAGGCGCTCATCAAGCGCGGCTACCGGGTGACGGTCGTGAACCGGGGCAGCCGGCCGATGTCGACGCTGGACCCGGACATGGGGCAGCTGGTGCACCGGGCCATGGAGGGCCTGGGCGTCACCATGGTGAACGACGCCGAGGTCACCGCCCTGCGCACCACCGAGGACGGCCATGTACGGGCGGTGGTCACCGAGGACGCCGAGTACCCGGCGGACGTGGTGGTGCTGGGCATCGGGGTCCGCCCGGAGACCGAGCTCGCGAAGGCCGCGGGCCTGCCCCTGGGCGCCCACGGCGGTCTCCTCACGGACCTGGCGATGCGGGTGCGCGGCCCGCTGGCCGACGGCACCGTCTGGGCCGGTGGCGACTGCGTCGAGGTGCTGGACCTGGTCTCCGGCCAGGAACGCCACATCGCCCTGGGCACCCACGCCAACAAGCACGGCCAGGTCATCGGGACCAACGTCGGCGGCGGGTACGCCACGTTCCCGGGCGTGGTCGGCACGGCCGTCAGCAAGGTATGCGATCTGGAGATCGCCCGCACCGGCCTCCGCGAGAAGGACGCCCGGCGCGTCGGCCTCCGGTTCGAGGCGGTCACGATCGAGTCGACGAGCCGCGCCGGCTACTACCCCGACGCCTCCCCCATGACGGTCAAGATGCTCGCCGAGCGGCGGACGGGCCGGCTGCTGGGTGTCCAGATCGTCGGGCGGGAGGGTGCGGGCAAACGCGTCGACATCGCGGCGGTGGCGTTGACGGCCGGGATGACGGTGGAACAGATGACGGCACTGGACCTCGGGTACGCGCCGCCGTTCTCACCGGTGTGGGACCCCGTACTGGTAGTGGCGAGAAAGGCGTCGGCGAAGGTACGCAACGGCTAGCCGGGCGGCACGTTCCTCAAGCGGTTCCGCTCAGTCGCGGCAGCGCGGAGACCGGCGCGGTGGAGGACGGCTGCTCCGCGGGCTTCGCGTGCGCCGCGGGCGCCGGCCGCGACCGCAGTCGGCTGCTCACGGCCTCGTCCAACGTCACCGGCCGCTGCATCTGCGCGGCGAGCCGCCCGGCCTCCTGGCCGAGCCGTGCCACGTCCTCCCAGGGCAGCCGTATCACCAGGGAGATCTCCGCCTCGCCGTCCGGAGTGGCGTGCATGGGGGGAGTCACTCGGTCGTTCATCGTCTGTTCCTCACGTCGTCCCCGCGGCCCGCCTTCCTCGTGCCGCGAGCGGTTGACGCTTCATACGCGCCGGTGCGGATGCGCGTTCACCGCTTCACAGGTTCGCCGAACGGATCGGGGGCAGTAATTTCTTGTGGTCATCCCCGTCCATGACGTGAATCCCGTGCGCCGCACGCCGGTGGTGACGTACGCGCTCATCGCGGCGAACGTCTTCGTCTTCCTGTTCATGCCCGGCCTGTCCGGCTCCACGGCGGGCGACAGCAGCCTGGCCCAGACGTGTCATCTGCACGCCTTCCTGGAGCACTACGCCGCCGTGCCACGGGAGTTGATCCACCATCAGCTTCCGCAGCTCGTGCCCACCGGTGAAGTGCGGGGCGCGGGCTGCGTGCTGGGCCCGCCGGGCTACGAGAAGTCGCCCGCGCTGAGCGTGTTCAGCGCGATGTTCCTGCACGGCGGCTGGCTGCATCTCCTGGGCAACATGCTGTTCCTGCTGATCTTCGGCAACAACATCGAGGACCGCATGGGGCACGTCCGCTTCGCCCTCTTCTACGTCGCCTGCGGCTACGCGGCGTCGTACGGCTTCGCGCTGGTCAACCCCGACTCGACCGACCCGCTGATCGGCGCGTCCGGGGCGATCGCGGGAGTCCTGGGCGCCTATCTGGTGCTGTATCCGAAGGCCAGGGTCTGGGTGCTCGTCCCGTTCCTGGTGTTCCTGCCGTTGCGGCTGCCGGCCTGGATGGTGCTGGGTTTCTGGTTCGTGCTCCAGGCGGTGTACTCCTCCGGGGAGGGCGTCTCCGGCGCGGGCACCGTGGCGTACGCGGCGCACGTCGTCGGCTTCCTGGCCGGCATGCTGCTGGCCTGGCCGCTCAAGCCGGGCACGCCCCCGCCGCCGGAGCCGCGCGGTCTGCTGTTCGGCAGACGGGCGCGCCCCCGGCACACCTGGTGAGACGGCTCAGCGGCCGCTCTGCGTGTGGACGTACTCGACGAGGCGGGTGAGCGCGTCCGGGTCGGTGGACGGCATGACGCCGTGGCCGAGGTTGAAGACATGGCCCTCCAGGCCGGCGGCCGCGTCGAGGACCTCGCGGGCCTTGGCCTCGACGGCCTCGGTGCCGGCGAACAGGACGGTCGGGTCGAGGTTGCCCTGGAGTGCCTTGCCGGGGCCGACCCGGCGGACGGCCTCGTCGAGCGGGACGCGCCAGTCGACGCCGACGACGTCCGCGCCGGCCTCGCCCATCAGCCCGAGCAGCTCGCCGGTGCCCACGCCGAAGTGGATGCGCGGGACGCCGTACCCCTCGACCGCGCGGAAGACCTTGGCGGAGGCGGGCAGCACCGAGCGGCGGTAGTCGGCCGGGGCGAGCGCGCCGGCCCAGGAGTCGAAGAGCTGGACGGCACTGGCACCCGCCTCGATCTGCACCTTCAGGAAGGCGGAGGTGATCTCCGCGAGGCGGTCGAGCAGGTCGGCCCAGAGCTCGGGGTCGCCGTACATCATCGCCTTGGCGTTCTCGTACGTGCGGGACGGACCGCCCTCGACGAGGTAGCTCGCGAGGGTGAAAGGAGCGCCCGCGAAACCGATGAGGGGGGTGGCACCGAGCTCGGCGGTCAGCAGGCCGATGGCCTCGGTGACGTAGGAGACGTCCTCGGGGGTGAGATCGCGCAGCCGGGCGAGGTCGGCGCGGGTGCGGACCGGTTGCTCGACGACCGGGCCGACGCCGGGCTTGATGTCGAGGTCGATACCGATGGCCTTGAGCGGGACGACGATGTCGCTGAAGTAGATCGCCGCGTCCACGTTGTGCCGGCGCACCGGCTGGAGGGTGATCTCGGTGACCAGCTCGGGCCGCATGCAGGACTCGAGCATCGGGATGCCCTCACGGACCTTGCGGTACTCCGGCAGTGAACGTCCGGCCTGCCGCATGAACCACACGGGCGTGTGCGGCACCGGTTCACGCCTGCACGCCTTCATGAAGGCACTGTCGTAGGTCGCTGTCGGCTGCCGGCCCGCCGGGCTCTCGTTCGCACTCACGACGGCAAGTCTCGCACGGCGCCGGGGGCCGTGAGGCCGCCCCTGCCACGTCCGTGCCCGGCCCGCACCCGGCCGACGCCCCGCCCGCGCCGGGCGTCCCGGACGTGCGCGGCCCGTGCGCCTGTTCGCCCAGCGCGCACCCGTCCGCGAGCCCCGCACGGGTGTCTTGCCCTGCGCGAAGGCCCCGTTCCCCTTAATCTTCCCCGCATGGCTGCGGCTCAGGGACGACTGTCGGACGGCGCTGGCGGGATGGATGACGCGAACGAGGGGGACCCGGATGGGACCAGGTCGGCTCCACCGCCCTTCCGGGCGGCGGTCGACCAGCTGAGGGCGGCGCGGCTGCGGCCGCAGATCGAGATGGACCCGACACCGGCCCCGAAGCGGCTCGCCCCCTTCGCGTACGCGCTGGAGGCGACCGTCGTGGACGGCGACCAGGACCTGGCCGACGGCCGGCTGGTGCTGCTGCACGACCCGGCGGGGCACGACGCCTGGCGCGGGACGTTCCGGCTGGTGACCCTCGTCCGCGCCGAACTGGAGCCGGAGATGGCCGCGGACCCGCTGCTGCCGGAGGTGTGCTGGTCATGGCTGACCGGGGCGCTCCAGGCGCGCGGACTGACCTACGGCGAGCCGAGCGGGACCGTCACCCGCGCGGGTTCGCACTACTTCGGCGGACTGGCGGAGCGTCCGGCGACCTCGCAGATCGAGATCAGGGCCTCCTGGACACCGCGCGAGGGACTGGGCGGGGTGCCGGAGGCGGGGGCGCACCTGGCGGCCTGGTGCGATCTGCTGGCGCAGGTGGCGGGGCTGCCGCCGGCCGGCCCCGGGGACGCGTCGGTGGTCACGCTGCCGCAGCGCAGGGGGCCTCAGTCACGTTGACCACCTCTTTGTCGATCTCTTTGTCGATACGGCCATTTTCGATCCCGTAAGAAGCCCACTTAAACCGACTCGATCTTCGGATGATCGATCGCGTGTCCGAATTGCACGTATTGTTACTCACTAGATCGTGATCATTCTCTAAAGGACCCCGGGTTCGCTGCCGAAGACGACTGTGACCTTGAAAGCACGGTTCGTCCCGGCTTCCTCCCCACAAGCCCCGCGAGCCGGCTCCCGTCCCCCACCCAGGAGGCCTGGTGTCCGTTCTCCTCGAGCAGCCCGCAAGCCTGGTCGCCTACCGCCCGAACAAGCCCACCGCCATGGTGGTCGTGGCCGACCCGCGCGTCCGCTCCACCGTCACCCGCCATCTGTGGGCGCTCGGTGTTCGCGACGTGATCGAGGCCTCGTCCATCGCGGAGGCTCGTCCCCGCATCGGCAACCCCCGTGACATCTGCGTCGCCGACGTCCACCTGCCCGACGGCTCCGGCCTCACCCTGCTGTCGGAGACCCGCGCCGCGGGCTGGCCCAACGGCCTCGCCCTCTCCGCCGCCGACGACATCGGCGCCGTGCGCAACGCCCTCGCGGGCGGCGTCAAGGGCTACGTCGTCACCGGAACCCGCACCAACCTCGGCCTCCCCAGCCGACCCGGTGCCGCCCCCATGGGCTCCGCCGCCCGTCTGCACCGCCGCCCCCCGGGTGCCCCGAGCCACCCGGGCGGCTACCGCGAGCTCTCCGGCCGCGAGGTGGAGGTGCTGCGACTGGTCGCGGAAGGCCAGTCCAACAAGGCGATCGGCGTCTCGATGGGCCTGTCCGCGCTGACCGTCAAGAGCCACCTCGCCCGCATCGCCCGCAAGCTCGGCACGGGCGACCGCGCCGGTATGGTCGCGGTGGCCCTGCGGACCGGCATCATCCACTGAGACACCGAGACCCCGCCCGTCACCCGGAAGCCGCTCCCGCGGGAAGGCCCGCGACCGCGGCCCCGCGCACCCCTCTCCGCCCGCTTTCCTCCCGACCTCCTCCCCCTCGTTCACCGTCCTGACTGGTTTACGACCATCCGGCGCCCGCCGACGGAACGTTCCGTCGGCGGGCGCCGTCGATACACAGATACCCTTGACAGGTGACCGACGCCCAAGAAACCGCAGCAGCCAGTTCACTGCGAACCACCGGAGGCGCCCCTCCGGACGACGGCGGATCAGCTGATTCCGGGGCGCCGACACCTTTGCTCGAACCGCGCGAGGGCATTCCTCCCGTGATCGCCGACGAGGCCGCCCTCGCCGAGGTGATCGCCGCCTTCGCCGCCGGTACCGGCCCCGTCGCCGTGGACGCCGAGCGCGCCTCCGGCTATCGCTACGGGCAGCGCGCCTATCTGGTGCAGCTGCGCCGCGAGGGCGCCGGCACCGCGCTGATCGACCCCGTGGGCTGCCCCGACCTCTCCGCGCTCGGCGAGGCCCTGTCCGGCGTGGAGTGGGTGCTGCACGCGGCCACCCAGGATCTGCCCTGTCTGCGCGAGATAGGCATGGTGCCGACGCGGCTGTTCGACACCGAGTTGGCCGGACGGCTCGCCGGGTTCCCGCGGGTCGGCCTCGGCGCGATGGTCGAGGGAGTGCTGGGCTTCGTCCTCGAGAAGGGCCACTCCGCGGTGGACTGGTCCACCCGGCCGCTGCCCGAGCCCTGGCTGCGGTACGCGGCTCTCGACGTCGAGCTCCTGGTCGACCTGCGCGACGCGCTGGAGAAGGAGCTGGACCGGCAGGGCAAGCTGGACTGGGCCCGCCAGGAGTTCGACGCGATCGCGGCGGCACCGCCCGCCGAGCCCCGCAAGGATCCGTGGCGTCGTACGTCCGGGATGCACAAGGTACGGCGGCGCCGGCAGCTCGGTGTCGTACGGGAGCTGTGGCAGACCCGGGACCGGATCGCCCAGCGGCGGGACGTGTCGCCGGGCAAGGTGCTCTCGGACGCGGCGATCGTGGAGGCGGCGCTGTCGCTTCCGGCGAACGTGCAGGCCCTGGCCGCGCTGAACGGTTTCGGGCACCGGATGGGCCGGCGGCAGCTGGAGCAGTGGCAGGCGGCGGTCGACCGGGCGAAGGCGCTGAGCGAGTCCCAGCTGCCGCAGCCGGGGCAGCCGGTGGCGGGACCGCCGCCGCCGCGGGCCTGGGCCGACAAGGACCCCGCTGCGGCGGCTCGGCTGTCCGCGGCGCGCACCGCCGTCTCCGCGCTGGCCGAGGAACTGAACATGCCGCAGGAGAACCTGATCGCTCCGGACGCGGTCCGGCGGGTCTGCTGGGAGCCGCCGGCGGCGGCCGAGGAAGCGGTGGCCGGCGCGCTCGCGTCGTACGGGGCGCGGCCGTGGCAGGTGGAGCAGGTCGCACCGGTCCTCGCCGCGGCCCTGACCGTCCAGGACGGCGCCTGACGTCCGCGACGGCGGCCGCTTCCCGGGACCCCGGGGTGGCGGCGGGCTCCGCGGCGCAGGCGGGCTCCGGGGTGCCCGCGCACCAGCGGCGGGAGCGGCCCCGGGGTACCGTCGGCCCGCGGCGTGAGTCGCGGGCGGCTACCGCGTCGCTCCCCTCATGAAGCCGTTGTAGATGTACTTCTGGAGGGCGAGGAAGACGATCAGTGTCGGCAGGATGACCAGCACCGCTCCTGCCGAGATCGTTTCCCAGTGCGCCGCGTACGGGCCCTTGAAGCGGAACAGGGACGTCGAGATCACGCCAAGATCTTGCGAGGGCATGTAGAGGAACGGGATGTAGAAGTCGTTGTAGACGGCGATCCCCTTCACGATCACGACCGTCGCGATCGCCGGTTTCAGCAACGGGAAAATGATCTTCCGGTAGATCGTGAAGGCGTTGGCTCCGTCGAGTCGCGCGGCCTCGTCCAGGGAGATGGGGATCGAGCGCACGAACTGGAGGAAGATGTAGATCGAGACGATGTCCGTACCCATGTAGAGGGCGATCGGGGCCCAGCGGGTGTCGAACATGCCGAGGCTGTGGACGATCTGGAAGGTGGCCACCTGGGTGGTCACTCCGGGGACCAGCGCGGCGACCAGGAACAGGGCGATCACCAGCTTCCGGAAACGGAAGGTGAACCGGTCGATCGCGTACGCCGTCATCGACCCGATGAGCACGGTCCCGCCGACCGAGATGACGAGGATGAAGGCGGTGTTGCCGAACGCCGTGAGCATGCCGCCGTCCTGGAACGCCGTCACGTAGTTGTGGAAGTTGAGCGGGTCGTCCGGCGGTGTGAGCGCTCCACTGCCGTTCGCGGTCTCCTTCTCGGTCTTCAGCGAGGTCAGCAGGACGACGCCCAGCGGGAGCAGGACGACCAGCGTCGCGGCGATCAGCGACAGGTACACGAGGGCGCGGGTCAGGGCACGGCGTGTCATACGAGGTCCACCCTGTCGTCGGGGACGAGACGTCGCTGCACCCAGGTCACCAGCAGGATGATCAGCAGCAGCACGACCGCCGCCGCCGAGGCGAGCCCCGTCTTGTTGAACTGGAAGGCCAGCTTCACGGTCTGGATCACGAAGGTCTCGGTGCCGGTCGCCCCGCCGGTCATGATGTACGGGATCTCGAAGGCCGAGAGGGAACCCGAGACGGACAGGATCACCGTCAGGGTCAGCACCGGCTTGATGCCGGGCAGGATGATGTAGCGGAACTGGTGCCGGCGGTCGGCCCCGTCCAGTTCGGCCGCCTCGTACAGCTCCCCCGGGATGGACTGGATCGCGCCGAGGAACAGGACGAAGTTCATCCCGAGGTAGCGCCAGACCGAGACGCCGGCGAGCGAGACGTTCGCCGAGGCCGGCGTGCCCAGCCAGGCGTGGTCGGTGGGCCGTCCGAAGAGGCCGAGCACCGTGTCGAGGGTGCCGCCGTCCTGGAAGAAGTAGAGGAAGACGAAACCGATCGCCACACCGTTCACCAGGGACGGGAAGAAGAGCACGCCCTTGAAGAAGTTCCGGAAGCGGACGCGGAAACTGAGGATCGTCGCGAAGTACAGCGCGGCGACGATCTGGATCACCGAGGCGACGAGGTAGTAGCCGCTCACCCAGAAGACCTGGAAGAGGTCCTCCCTGGTGAAGATCTCCCTGTAGTTCTCGGCGCCCGTGTAGTGCAGTTCGGGGCTCACGCCGTCCCAGTCGGTGAAGCTGTAGGCGATCATGTTGGCGATCGGCGCGTAGGTGAACGTGATCAGCAGGGCGAGCGGGGCGAGCAGGAACAGCCACGGGGTGAGCAGCCGCCGGGCGCGCGCCCGTCGCGGGGCGGGAGAGGGCGCGGGCGTGGCCTGTTGCGAAACCGGTCGCAGGGCCTCGGAGTTCGGCTGCCCGGCGCGGAGCGCCTGCGCGTGCGGGTGGCTGTGGGTGTGGGTGTGGGCGGGCGGGTCGGCGTGCGCGTGCGCGTGCGCCATCAGTCGCTCACGTTCGCTTGCGTCTCGGTCCACTTCCGGCCGAGTCCGGTGAGGAAGTCGTCCAGGCTGCCCTTCCTGGCGCCGCGTGCCAGGTCGACCAGGTCCTGGCGGTACTCGGGCTTGTAGATGCCGACCTCGGACTCGTCGTCGATCAGTTTGACCTTCGCGCCTGCCGCGTCGTCCAGTTCGATGAGCTTGACGCCCTTCTCCTCGTACGGCTTCAGCACCTCGGGCATGGCCGCGTCCTTGAGCGGGGAGATCGCCAGGTTGTCCTTGTCGTAGCCGGACTTGTCGGTGAACCAGTCGATCCAGGCGCGGGCCGCCTCCTTGTGCGGGGAGTGGACGTTCACGGCCTGGTGGTAGTCGGGGCCGACGGTCGCGCAGAAAGAGCCGTCCGTCTGCGCGGGAAAGGGCATGAAACCGATGTCGTCCGGATTCACCCCGGCCTTCCTGGCGGCGTCCTGGAACTGGATGATCGCCCAGGTGCCGAGCCACTGGGTGGCGATCTCGCCCTTGGCCGTCCGGGGCTTGGACTCTTCCCAGTTGCTGGTCGTCGGGTCCTTCTCGGCGAGGCCCTGCTCGACGATGTCGTACAGCAGCGTGTCCCCGACCCGCAGGTCGGAGTCCTCGGCCCAGGGGTCGCCCTCGGCGAGCTTCGTGGTCGCCTGCGGGTCGCAGTGGACCGCGCCGTCGACGTACGTCCAGGAGGTCAGAGGCCACTGCGCGGCGAAGTTGGTGTAGTACGGGACCGCGTCGGTCCTCGCCTTGATCGCCTTCAGGCCGGCCAGGAACTCCGCCGGGGTGGTGGGCCATTCGGTGACCCCGGCCTCCTGCCAGACCCGCTTGTTGTAGACGAAGCCGGGCATCACGCCGACCGGGCTCTGCCCGTACACCTTGCCGTCGACGGTGGTGAAGTCGGTGAACCGGTACTTCTGGGCTCGTTCGGCCGCCGTGCCGAGGGAGGCGAAGAACTTCGGGTAGTCGTTCTTCTTGATCACGGCGGGGATCAGCAGGACGTCACCGTAGTCGTCCGTGTTCATCCGGATCTTGATCTCGGCCTCGTAATTGGTGAGCGCCTGGAACTCCACACGGACCTTCGGATAGGTCTTGTTGAACTCGGCGGCGTACCTCTTCATCGTGCCGTCCTGCACCAGGTCGGTGCGCACGGTGAGGACGGTGATGGTTCCGCTGACCTCGGCGGGGTCGTCGGGGACCTTGGCGTCCGCGCCCTTCGCGCTGCCACCTGTGCCGGTGCAGCCGGGCAGCAGCAGGGCGGCTCCGGCGATCGTGGCGAGGACCGTGACGGTACGGCGGTTCATGTGCATCACTTCCGTTCTCGGGATGTTCTCGGGACGGATGAGCACGTGCGGGTTGGTGGAACACGAGCGGGTTGGCTGATTCGGCACTCTGACAGCGCTTTCTCAACCGGTAAAGTCAGATTCCCGCCAACGATGAAGAAGTGGCGCTCAGTTGTGGGCTTTACCGGTTTAGGGAGTGCGCATGCTGGAGGCCTCATCGCTCGACGACGGCTGGCACCTGCGGCACGGGGGAAAGCCGTTCCCGGCCGTGGTGCCGGGCTGTGTGCACACCGACCTGCTCGCCGCCGGGGTGATCCCGGACCCGTTCATCGGGCGGGGTGAGGAGGAGGTCGCGTGGGTGGGGCGGCGCGAGTGGACCTACGAGAGGGAGCTGCCGGCCGTGCCGTCCGGGCACGAGCAGACCGACCTGGTCTTCGACGGCCTCGACACGGTCGCGGAGATCACCCTGAACGGTCAGCTCCTCGGCCGGGTGCGGAACATGCACCGCTCGTACCGCTTCGACGTGACGGGGCTGGAGGGACCGCTGGCCGTCCGGTTCGTCTCGGCCTACGCCGAGGCGGAGGCGGTGCGCGGCCGGGCCGGTGAGCGCCCGGGCGCCTACTCCGAGCCGTACCAGTACCTCCGCAAGATGGCGTGCTCGTTCGGCTGGGACTGGGGGCCCACCCTGGTGACGGCGGGGATCTGGCGGCCGGTACGGGTGGAGCGGTGGTCGACGGCGCGCCTGGCCCGGGTGCGCCCGCTGGTGACGGTGGAGGAGGGCGTCGGGGTCGTCGAGCTGCGGGTGGAGGTGGAGCGGACCCGGGTGGAGGCCGGGCTCACGCTGGAGGCCCGGGTGGCGGGCCGGTCGGCGCGCGTCGAGGTGACGGGCACCAGCGGTGTGGTGCGCGTCGAGGTGCCGGAGGCGGAGCTGTGGTGGCCCCGCGGCTATGGCGGGCAGCCGCTGTACGACGTTGAGTTGACGTTGCGTCACGGGAACGCGCCGCTCGATGTCTGGCGACGGCGCGTGGGGTTCCGGAGCGTCGGCCTGGACACCTCCGCGGACGCTCACGGGACCGGTTTCACCCTCGTCGTCAACGGCGAGCGGCTCTTCGCCAGGGGGGTGAACTGGATCCCGGACGACGTGTTTCCGTCCCGGGTGAGCCGGGAGCGTTACCGGAAGCGGTTGCGGCAGGCGGCCGACGCCGGGGTCGACCTGGTCCGGGTGTGGGGCGGCGGCGTCTACGAGAGCGAGGACTTCTACGACGCCTGCGACGAGCTGGGTCTGCTGGTGTGGCAGGACTTCCCGTTCGCGTGCGCGGCCTACCCCGAGGAACAGCCGTTGCGGGGTGAGGTGGAGGCGGAGGCCCGCGAGAACGTCGTCCGGCTGATGCCGCATCCGTCGCTGGTGTTGTGGAACGGCAACAACGAGAACCTGTGGGGCTTCAGGGACTGGGGGTGGGAGGAGCGGCTCGCCGGGGACTCCTGGGGCGAGGGGTACTACCTGGGCGTTCTTCCGCGTGTGGTGGCCGAGTTGGATCCGACCCGGCCGTACACGGCGGGAAGTCCGTGGTCGGGGTCGTGGGAGCACCACCCCAACAACCCGGCGCACGGGACGCACCACGCGTGGGAGGTGTGGAACAAGCTGGACTACACGGCGTACCGGAGGGAAGTGCCGCGGTTCGTGGCCGAGTTCGGCTGGCAGGCGCCGCCCGCCCACGCGACGCTGCGGCGGGCGCTGCCGGGCGAGGAGCTCGCGCCGGACTCCCCCGGCATGCTGCACCACCAGAAGGCCGAGGACGGCAACGGCAAGCTGGCGCGCGGCCTCGCCCGCCACTTCGACGTACCGGCGGGGGACTTCGACCGTTGGCACTACCTCACGCAGGTCAACCAGGCGCGGGCGGTGGCGGCCGGGATCGAGCACTGGCGGTCGCACTGGCCGGTGTGCGCGGGCACGATCGTCTGGCAGCTCAACGACTGCTGGCCGGTGACCTCCTGGGCGGCGATCGACGGTGACGGGCGGGAGAAGCCGCTGTACCACGAGTTGCGGCGGCTGTACGCGGACCGGTTGCTCACCTTCCAAGTGCGGCACGGTGAAATGGTGTTGGCCGCCGTGAACCAGTCGGCCGAGCCGTGGAAGGGGACGGTCTCGTTGCGGCGGATGTCCGTGGCGGGAGAGGTGATCGGCGCGGCCCGGGTGGAACTGGCGGTCGGCGCCCGGGTGGTGGACGTGTTGCGGGTGCCCGCGGAACTGGAGCCGGCCGGGCACGAGGAGTTCCTGGTGGCCGACGCCGGGGTGTCCCCCGGTTCGGGCGGGACCGCGAGCGAGGGCGGGCTGCGGGCCGCGCACTTCCCGGTCCCCGACCGTGACTTCGCGTACCCGCCACCGCGCTTCGAGGTGTCGGTGGCGCCGGGGAGTGTCACGGTCACGGCCCGCACCCTCGTCCGGGATCTGCTGCTCCAGGCCGACCGGCTGGCGCCGGGAGCCCGGGCCGACCGGGGGCTCGTGACCCTGCTGCCCGGGGAGCGGGTGACCATCGGGGTCGAGGGCTGGGAGACTCCCGATGCCGCCGCCGCCCGGGCCGCGCTGTACTGCCAGGAGCCCGCTCGATGACAGCCTCCCCGTCGTCCCGCGTCACCATAAAGGACGTGGCGGCGCGCGCCGGCGTGTCCAAGGGTGCCGTCTCGCTCGCCTTCAACCGCAAGCCGGGGCTGGCGGAGGCGACCCGGGACCGGATCTTCGCGGCGGCGCGGGAGCTGGGCTGGGAACCGAACCTCACGGCACGCTCGCTGTCGAGTTCACGCGTGGACGTGGTGGGGCTCGCGATCTGTCGGCCGGCCCGGATGCTGGGCCTGGAACCGTTCTACATGGAGTTCGTCTCCGGGGTGGAGGGCGTGCTGACCGAGCACTCCTGTTCGCTGCTGCTGAGGCTGGTGCACACCGTGGAGGAGGAGGCGGGGCTCCTGGAGTCGTGGTGGCGGGGGCGGCAGATCGGCGGTTCGATCCTGGTCGACTTCCGGGCCGACGATCCCCGGGTGGCGGCGGCCGAGCGGCTCGGGATGCCCGTGGTCGCCGTGGGGCATCCCTCGCTGACCGGGAGCCTGACCTCCGTGTGGACCGACGACGCGACGGCGGTGACGGAGGCGGTGCGCTATCTCGCGGCGCTCGGGCACCGGCGGATCGCGCGGGTGGGTGGCGCGGCAGCGCTCGGGCACACGGTGATGCGGACCGCGGCCTTCGACGCGGCGGCACGGACTCTGGGGCTGGCCGGGGCCCGGCAGGTCGCCACCGACTACTCCGGTGAGGCGGGGGCGCGGGCGACCCGGTCGATGCTGACCGCCGCTCCGGCGGACCGGCCGACGGCGATCGTCTACGACAACGACATCATGGCGGTGGCGGGGCTGGCCGTGGCGGCGGAGATGGGGCTCGCCGTGCCGGGCGACGTCTCCCTCCTCGCCTGGGACGACTCACAGCTGTGCCGGCTCACCCATCCGACGCTCTCGGCGATGAGCCATGACGTGCACGGATTCGGCGCGGAGGCGGCGCGGACGCTGTTCGGGGTGATCACCGGGTCGGGTCCCGGTTCGCATCCGGTGCCGACGCCCGTCCTGACACCCCGGGGCTCGACGGCGCCGCCGCGGGGCTGAGGGCGGGTGGGGGCAGGGCGGGGCAGGGGGTGCGGCGGAGGGTGATCCCGGACCCGTTCCGGGTGTGACGTTCGCCGCTTGGCCCTCCGGGACTGGGCAGCTACGTTACCCACAAGTAGCATGGGTCCTGAGCGCGCGCTCAGCGCTTGCGTGCCGCAGCAGTGCCATCCCGCACCTGGAGGAGAGCCATCGTGCCTCGTACCGTCAGGGACGTCGTCTTCGTAGACGGCGTCCGTACCCCGTTCGGCAAGGCGGGCCCGAAGGGCATCTACCACGAGACCCGCGCCGACGACCTCGTCGTGAAGGCGATCCGGGAGCTGCTGCGCCGCAACCCCGGTCTCGACCCGAAGAAGATCGACGAGGTCGCCATCGCCGCGACCACGCAGATCGGCGACCAGGGCCTGACCATCGGCCGTACGGCCGGCATCCTGGCCGGTCTGCCGACGTCCGTGCCCGGCTACTCCATCGACCGCATGTGCGCGGGCGCCCTGACGGCCGTCACCGCGGTCGCCGGCTCCGTCGCCTTCGGCGCCTACGACATCGCCATCGCCGGTGGTGTCGAGCACATGGGCCGCCACCCGATGGGTGAGGGCGTGGACCCCAACCCGCGGTTCGTCAGCGAGAAGCTGGTCGACGAGTCCGCCCTGTTCATGGGCATGACCGCCGAGAACCTGCACGACCGCTACCCGCAGATCACCAAGCAGCGCGCCGACGAATACGCCGTGCGCTCGCAGGAGAAGGCCGCCAAGGCCTACGCGAACGGCAAGATCCAGGCCGACCTGGTGCCGGTCTCGGTCCGCCGCACCAACCCGGACGCCGGGGAGACGGGCTGGGGCCTGGTCACCGCCGACGAGCCGATGCGCCCGGGCACGACGCTGGAGAACCTCTCCGGCCTCAAGACGCCGTTCCGTGTCCACGGCCGGGTCACGGCCGGTAACGCGGCCGGTCTGAACGACGGCGCGACCGCTTCCCTCATCGCGTCCGAGGACTTCGCCCGCGAGAACGACCTGCCGGTCAAGATGCGCCTCGTGTCGTACTCCTTCGCGGGTGTCGAGCCCGAGGTCATGGGCTACGGCCCGATCCCGGCCACGGAGAAGGCGCTGGCCCAGGCCGGTCTGTCCATCTCCGACATCGGTCTGTTCGAGATCAACGAGGCCTTCGCCGTCCAGGTCCTGGCCTTCCTCGACCACTACGGCATCGCGGACGACGACGAGCGCGTCAACCAGTACGGCGGCGCGATCGCCTTCGGTCACCCGCTGGCCTCCTCCGGTGTCCGTCTGATGACGCAGCTGGCCCGCCAGTTCGAGGAGCAGCCGAACGTCCGCTACGGCCTGACCACCATGTGCGTCGGCTTCGGCATGGGCGCCACCGTCATCTGGGAGAACCCGCACTTCGAGTCCGCCGGAGGCGACAAGTGAGCACCACCGAACTCCTGAAGGGCGCGGCCGAGCTGTTCCCGGACGAGGTCGTCACCCAGGCGCACGTCCGTCACCTGGACCTGCCGTTCGGCGCCGGGCGCTTCGCCCTGATCACGCTGGACAACGGTTTCGACCACACCAAGCCGACGACGTTCGGCCCGCAGTCCCTCGCGAACCTCGACTCCGCGATCGACCAGGTCGAGAAGGAGGCGGCGGCCGGCGAGATCGTCGGTGTCGGCGTCACCGGCAAGCCGTTCATCTTCGCCGTCGGCGCGGACCTCAAGGGCGTCGAGCTCCTCAAGGAGCACAAGGACGCGCTCGCCATCGGCAAGGGCGGCCACGAGGTCTTCAAGCGTCTGTCGGGCCTCGCGGTCCCGACCTTCGCGTACTACAACGGCGCGGCGATGGGCGGTGGCGTCGAGGTCGGTCTGCACTGCGCGTACCGCACGGTGTCCGCGGCGCTGCCTGCCTTCTCGCTGCCCGAGGTCTTCCTCGGCCTGGTCCCCGGCTGGGGGGGCTGCACGCTGCTGCCGAACCTGATCGGCGCCGACAAGGCCGTCTCGGTGATCATCGAGAACTCGCTCAACCAGAACAAGCAGCTCAAGGGTGTGCAGGTCTACGAGCTGGGCATCGCCGACGCCCTGTTCGAGGGCGCGGACTTCCTGGAGCAGTCGCTGCTGTGGACGGCGTCCGTCCTCAAGGGCGAGATCGTCGTCGACCGCCCGGTGATCGACCGCGGTGAGGCCTGGGACCAGGCCGTCGCGCGCGGCCGGTTCGTCGCGGACAGCAAGGTGCACGGCGCGGCCCCGGCCGCCTACCGTGCCCTCGACATCATCGCCGCCGCCAAGAACGGCGACCTCCAGCAGGGCTACGACGCCGAGGACGTCGCGCTCGCCGACCTGATCATGGGTGGCGAACTGCGCGCCGGTATCTACGCGTTCAACCTGGTGCAGAAGCGCGGCAAGCGCCCGGCCGGTGCCCCGGACAAGTCCCTGGCGCGTCCGGTCACCAAGGTCGGCGTCGTGGGCGCGGGCCTGATGGCCTCGCAGCTCGCGCTGCTGTTCCTGCGCCGCCTCGAGGTGCCGGTCGTGCTGACCGACATCGACCAGGAGCGCGTCGACAAGGGTGTGGGCTACGTCCACGCCGAGATCGAGAAGCTGCTCGGCAAGGGCCGCATCAACCAGGACAAGGCCAACCGCCTCAAGGCCCTGGTCTCCGGCGTCCTGGACAAGGCCGAGGGCTTCGCCGACGCGGACTTCATCATCGAGGCCGTGTTCGAGGAGATCGGCGTCAAGCAGCAGGTGTTCGCGGAGGTCGAGGCGGTCGCCCCGGCGCACGCGATCCTCGCCACGAACACCTCCTCGCTGTCGGTCTCCGAGATGGCGTCGAAGCTGAAGAACCCCGAGCGGGTCGTGGGCTTCCACTTCTTCAACCCGGTCGCGATCCTGCCGCTCCTGGAGATCGTCCGGGGCGAGCAGACCGACGACGCCTCGCTGGCCACCGCCTTCGCCGTCGCCAAGAAGCTGAAGAAGACGGCGGTTCTGGTGAAGGACGCCCCGGCGTTCGTCGTGAACCGCATCCTCACCCGTTTCATGGGCGAGGTGCAGAACGTCATCGACGAGGGCACCCCGGTCGCGGTGGCGGAGAAGGCGGTCGAACCGCTCGGCCTGCCGATGTCCCCGCTGGTGCTCCTCGAGCTGGTCGGCCCCGCGATCGGGCTGCACGTCTCGGAGACGCTCAACCGGGCGTTCCCGGACCGTTTCACGGTCTCGGCGAACCTCGCGGCCGTCGTCAAGGCCGGCAAGCGCGGCTTCTACGTCTACGACAGCGGCAAGCCCGAGCTGGACCCCGAGGTCTCCGCGCTCCTGAAGCAGGGCGACACCGTCCTGACCGAGGAGCAGGTGCGGGCGCGTGTCCTGGACGCGGTGGCGCAGGAGATCGGGCTCATGCTCGACGAGGGCGTCGTCGCCGAGGCGCAGGACATCGACCTCTGCCTGATCACGGGCGCCGGCTGGCCCTTCCACCTGGGCGGCATCACGCCGTACCTGGACCGCGAGGGTGTCTCCGAGCGCGTGAACGGCAAGAAGTTCCTGGCCCCGGGCCTGGCCTCGGTTCCGGCCTGACCCCCGTGACCGCTTGAGCGAACCCGCGTCCTCGGACGTGAAGAGGGCCTCCGCCACCGGCGGAGGCCCTCTTTCCCGTGTTCCCGCCGCTCTGCCCGGCCCCGGCGGGCCGGGCTCTCGGTCCGGCCCGCCCGGCCCACCGCCCGGCCGCGGGAGCGGGCGCACGAGCAGGCGCACCGCCGGCCGCGGGCAGCGCGGGCGCGTGGCCCGAAGGCCTCCGCGTCAGACCGTCCGCCAGGCCATCAGGGCCAGGCCGGGCTCGTCCTTGCGGCGGGTGAGCTGGAGCAGGCCGGTCGCCGGGGACAGCGCCGCCGCGACCACCCGGTCCTCGTGGTCCTTGGCGAGCGCCACCATGGCGTCCACGGGCAGCTGGGGTCCCGACTCGGCCCACCAGGCGCCGGCCGACTCCCGTTCCGTCGGGTACGCGGCGAAGGCGACCCGGCCGCTCGCGGAGCGCTGGGCGAGCAACGTGCAGTCGTGACCGTCGAGTTCGGTGCGGATCGCGGCGACCGGACCGGGTCCGGCGGCCGCGAGCAGGGAGACGGGCTCGGCGCCGGGACGCCAAGCGCACACGTCACCGGAGTCGTCCGTGTAGAAGAGCGTGGTGTGCTCCGCGGAGGTCGCCAGCGCCCGCAGGGTGCGCGGCCGCACCGACGTCTTGAGGGGCTCCTGGAGCACCGGCTGGGTGCCCGGCGCCTCCTGGCGCCAGTGCAGGATCCCCCCGGAGACGGCGGCGTACGCCTGGACGCAGCCGGACTCCCCCGTCACCGCGATCGGCGGGCCCTCGACGCCCTGCCCCTTCAGGTCGCGCCACGGATCCCAGCCGCCCTTCTCCTTCTGGGCGACCATGCACAGTCCCGTGCCGATGTTGCGGGCGAAGACGTGCGCCCGCCCCTGGGCGTCCACCGCGACCGCGGGTGTGCCGGTGCGGTCGCCCTTCTTGTTGGGGTGGCCGACGGGCGTCCAGTCCAGGGCCGCGAGGTGCGGCCGGAAGTGCGCGGAGTGCACCAGCCCCGCCTCGCCCTTCACCGTGGGCCGCCAGGCGGCCAGGTGGGCATAACCGTCCACGCCCTGGCCGACGGCCGGGGCCGGGGCCGGACAGACCTTCTGGTCGCCGCCCACCCTGCGCGGGGCCTCCCAGGGCCCGCCCGGGGCGCGTTCCGCCCGGCACAGGACGGCGTCGTCCGACACCAGATAGACACCGAGCCGCCCGTCGCGGCCGCGTATGAGCCAGTCGCCGTTCACCCGATCACTTTATGACGGACCCTTCGCGGCGCCCGCGCGAGGGTCACACCCGCGGGGCCGTCCGTGCCACCCTGGTCCCATGGACGACAACGCCGCGCTGCTCGTGATCGTCGACGCCGCGAACGTCGTCGGATCGGTGCCCGACGGGTGGTGGCGGGACCGGCGCGGAGCCGCGGAGCGCCTGCGCGACCGGCTGGCCGTGACCGGGCTGCCGGGCCACGAGGGGGCCCAGGAGATCGTCCTCGTCGTGGAGGGCGCGGCCCGCGGGGTGGAGCCGGTGCCCGGCGTACGGGTCGAGGAGGCGGCCGGCAGCGGGGACGACCGTATCGTCGAGCTGGTCGCCGCGGCGGTGGAGCGCCCCCGCCTGGTCGTCACGGCCGACCGCGAGCTGCGCCGCCGGGTGACGGAGCTGGGCGCGGACGTGACGGGCCCGCGTTCGGTACGGGACTGAGGCGTCCCGCGCCCGAGGCGGGACGCCGACCGCGGAGGACGCGTCCGGAGCGGGACGCGCCCCGGGCGGGACCCGGACGGGATCCGGGCAGTGTGGTAACGCGACCGGCCCTGTCCGTCCCTCTCGGGGACGGACAGGGCCGGGGCGGGCCCGGCGGCGGTGCCGGGGCTCCAAGGGCGTCACACGGCGTCGTCGCGGCCCGGACCGGCGGTCCCGGAGGGCCCGGCGGGGCCGTTCAGGGCCGTCTCCTCGTGCCGTCCCAGAAGGCTGTGCGAGCGGCCGTAGAGGAAGTACACGACGAACCCGATGACCATCCAGATGCCGAACCGGAGCCAGGTCTCGGCGGGCAGGTTCAGCATCAGCCACAGCGAGGCGCACACCGACAGGATCGGCAGGAACGGCACCCACGGGGTCCGGAAGGACCGCGGCAGGTCGGGGCGGGACTTGCGCAGGATGATCACACCGATGGCGACGACCACGAAGGCGAAGAGGGTGCCGATGTTCACCAGCTCGGCGAGTTCGCTCAGGCTGGTGAAGCCGGCCAGGATCGCGATGAGGACGCCGAGCAGGATGGTCGGCCGGTGCGGGGTCTTGAACCGCGGGTGGACGCGGGAGAAGAAGCGCGGCAGCAGTCCGTCGCGGCTCATCGCGAAGAAGACCCGGGTCTGGCCGAGGAGCAGGATCATGCAGACGGTCGTCAGGCCCACGGCGGCGCCGAAGCTGATGAAGCCCGCGAACCAGGGGTGCCCGGTGGCCTTGAAGGCGTCGGCGAGCGGGGCGCTGACCGAGAGGTCGGTGTAGTGCTGCATCCCGGTCACGACGATCGACACCGCCACGTACAGGACGGTGCAGATGATGAGGGAACCGATGATGCCGCGGGGCATGTCACGCTGCGGGTTCTTCGTCTCCTCGGCGGCCGTGGCCACGACGTCGAAGCCGATGAACGCGAAGAAGACCACCGAGGCGGCGGTGAAGATGCCCATCACGCCGAAGTTGGACGGCGCCCAGCCGAACATCAGCTGGATGAGCGGGGACTGGAGGCTGTCGCCGGCCGGCACGGGCTGCGCCTTCGGGACGAACGGGTCGTAGTTCTTGCCGTCGATGAGGAAGGCGCCCGCGACGATCACGGTCAGGACGACGGTCACCTTGATGGCGACCACGACCGAGGTGACCCGCGCGGAGAGCTTCGTGCCGACCACGAGGATGGCCGTCAGCACCAGGACGAGGGCGGCGGCGAGGATGTCGAAGCCGAAGCCGTCGGCGCCCTCCCGGCCGCTGAGCGCCGCCGGCAGGTGCCAGCCCGCGTTGTCGAGCAGCGAGGCGATGTACCCCGACCAGCCGACGGCCACCACCGCCGTACCGAGCGCGAACTCCAGGACCAGGTCCCAGCCGATGATCCAGGCGGGAAGTTCTCCCAGGGACGCGTACGAGAAGGTGTACGCCGAGCCGGCCACCGGCACGGTCGAGGCGAACTCGGCGTAGCAGAGCGCGGCGAGCGCGCAGGCCACGCCCGCGGCCACGAAGGCCAGGGCGACGGCCGGACCGGCGTTGTTCTTGGCCACCGTGCCGGTCAGGACGAAGATGCCGGTGCCGATGATGACACCGACGCCGAAGACGGTGAGATCCAACGCGGACAAGGATTTCTTGAGCGCGTGCTCGGGTTCCTCGGTATCGAGGATGGACTGCTCGACCTTCTTCGTCCGGAAGAGGGTGCTGCTCACGGGGACCTCCCACGCTGTGTCGTCCTCGACATGATCGAGAGGGGGCGTAGACCGTATGCCCCGGCGCGGGCGACTTAACGCGAATGGGCCGGTTTAACCACTCTTCGCAGTGGCGCAACCGGCCCATTCGGGCGTGTCGGTTCGTCCGGTACGACGTCAGTCGCGCGCGGACTCCACGGAGTCGACCTCCGCGGCCGTGCTGCCGTACCTGCCGTCGAGCTTGGAGACCAGTCCGGTGACCTGGCGGGCGATGTCCGGGGCGGTGAGCCCGATCTCGGCCATGACCTCGGCGCGGGAGGCGTGGTCGAGGAAGCGGGGCGGGATGCCGAAGTCACGCAGCGGGACGTCGACGCCCGCGTCGCGCAGCGCCTGGGCGATCGCCGAGCCGACGCCGCCGACCCGGGAGTTGTCCTCGACGGTGACGACCACGCGGTGCCGCTCGGCGAGCGGGGCCATGGCCTCGTCGACGGGCTTGACCCAGCGCGGGTCGACGACCGTGGTGGTGATGCCCTGCCGGTCGAGCAGGGTCGCGATCTCCAGGCACATCGGGGCGAGGGCACCCACCGAGACCAGCAGCACGTCCGGGGTGTCGGTGCCGCTCTCGCGCAGCACGTCCATGCCGCCGACACGCCCCACGGCGGGTACGGCGGGGCCCACGGCGCCCTTGGAGAAGCGCACGACGGTCGGCGCGTCCTCGACCTCGACGGCCTCGCGCAGCTGGGCGCGAACCTGGTCGGCGTCGCGCGGGGCGGCGAGCCTGAGGCCCGGGACGACCTGGAGGATCGACATGTCCCACATGCCGTTGTGGGAGGCGCCGTCGGTGCCGGTGACCCCGGCCCGGTCCAGTACGAACGTCACACCGCACTTGTGGAGGGCGACATCCATCAGGACCTGGTCGAAGGCACGATTGAGGAAGGTGGCGTACACCGCGAACACCGGATGCAGCCCGCCGGCCGCCAGGCCCGCGGCGGAGACCGCGGCGTGCTGTTCGGCGATGCCGACGTCGTAGATGCGGTTCGGGAAGGTGTCCGCGAACTTCTTCAGTCCGACCGGCTGGAGCATCGCCGCCGTGATCGCGACGATGTCCTCGCGCTCCTTGCCGAGCTCGACCATCTCGTCGCCGAAGACCGAGGTCCAGTCGGCGCCGGAGGCCTTGATCGGCAGGCCGGTGTCGGGGTGGATGGGGCCGATGCCGTGGAAGCGGTCGGCCTCGTCCTGGAGGGCGGGCTGGTAGCCGCGGCCCTTCTCGGTGAGGCAGTGCACGATGACCGGGCCGCCGAAGCGCTTGGCGCGGGCCAGCGCGGACTCCAGGGCCTCGATGTCGTGACCGTCGATCGGGCCGACGTACTTCAGGCCGAGGTCCTCGAACATGCCCTGGGGGGCGATGAAGTCCTTCAGGCCCTTCTTGGCGCCGTGCAGGGTCTCGTAGAGGGGTCTGCCGACGACGGGGGTGCGCTCCAGCACCTCCCGGGTGCGGGCGAGGAAGCGCTCGTAGCCGTCCGTCGTCCGCAGGGTGGCGAGGTGGTTGGCCAGGCCGCCGATGGTCGGCGCGTACGAGCGCTCGTTGTCGTTGACGACGATGACCAGCGGGCGGTCGCCGTCGGCGATGTTGTTCAGCGCCTCCCAGGCCATGCCGCCGGTGAGCGCGCCGTCCCCGATGACGGCGACCACGTGGTCACCGCGGTCGAGGATCTGGTTGGCCTTCGCGAGGCCGTCGGCCCAGCCGAGCACCGTGGAGGCGTGGCTGTTCTCGATGACGTCGTGCTCGGACTCGGCCTGCGAGGGGTAGCCGGACAGGCCGCCCTTCATCTTCAGCCGGGAGAAGTCCTGCCGACCGGTGAGGAGCTTGTGCACATAGGACTGGTGTCCCGTGTCCCACAGCACCTTGTCCTTCGGGGACTCGAAGACCCGGTGCAGGGCGATCGTGAGCTCGACCACGCCGAGGTTGGGGCCGAGGTGGCCACCGGTCTTGGAGACGGCGTCGACCAGGAAGGTCCGGATCTCCCCTGCCAGCTGGTCCAGCTCCTCCAGGCTGAGCCGGTCCAGATCGCGCGGTCCCCTGATGCGGGTCAGCAGCGGCACCCGTGCCTCCTTGCAGTAAAAGCTGATCGAGCTGTTGCCGGGCTCGTCGAGTCTAATGTTCCGCCCGGGCGGACGGACTCCGGCCCATGCCTCATAGGTCACGCGAACGGCCGTACCCAGAATGAGCCTTTCCTATGACACGACTGTGCCCGGCATCGGTACGGATGCCGGGCACGGTCGGGTCACCAGGAGCGTCAGCCGCGCCCGGCGGCCTTCTGGCTCTTGCGGGAGATGGAGTCGATGACGACCGCGCCCAGCAGAACACCACCGGTGATCATGTACTGGATCGAGGTGTTCATGTTCAGCAGGTCGAGGCCGGTCTGGATGGACTGGATGACCAGCATGCCCAGGAGGGCCGACCACACCGTGCCGCGGCCGCCGAAGAGGCTCGTACCACCGATGACGGCCGCCGCGATGGCGAGCATCAGGGTGTTGCCGCCACCGGCGTTCAGCGTCGCGGAGGCCGTCTGGCCCGCGAAGAACATGCCGCCGACCGCCGCGAAGCCACCGGAGATGGCGAACACGGTGATGCGGACCATCGGCACGTTGATACCGGCCCGGCGGGCCGCCTCGATGCCGCCACCGACCGCGAAGACCTTACGGCCGTACGTGGTGCGACGGAGCACGAAGTCGACGACGACCAGCGCCGCGAGGAAGATGACCAGCGCGTTGGAGACACCGGACGCGTTGTTCAGCACGCTCGCCGCGAGGAAGGACGCGACGGCCAGCGCGCCGACGCGCAGCAGGATCTCGGTGGTGGGCCGGAACGGCACACCGGCGGCCCGGCGGCGACGCTGCTCGCCGAAGTTGCCGATGGCGGTCAGCACGACCGCGAGACCGGCCAGCAGGTACGCGCCGATGATGGCCTGGTCCATGAAGAAGGAGTTCTGGCCGAGCAGGTGCACCGGGCCGGAGTCCGACGGGATGTTGATCGTGCCGCTGGAGCCCAGCAGCCACAGCATCAGGCCGTTCCAGCCGAGGAAGCCGGCCAGGGTGACCACGAAGGCCGGCACGCCGATCTTCGCGAAGAACCAGCCGTGCAGGGCACCGATGCCGACACCGGTGAGGATCGTCAGCACCAGCGAAAGCCACGGGTTCATGGTGTGGTCCACCACGAACACCGCGAACAGTGTCGACGCCAGGCCGCTGACGGAACCGACCGACAGGTCGATCTCGCCGAGCAGCAGGACGAACACCAGGCCGATGGCCAGCATGCCGGTGGCCGACATGAAGTAGCTGATGTTCGAGAGGTTGTCGGCGCTCAGGAAGAGGTCGTTCTTCGCCTGGAAGATGGTCCAGATGACGATCAGACCGAGGACGACGGGGATCTGACCCAGTTCGCCGCCCTTCACCTTGCGCTTGAACTCGGTGAGGTAGCCCTTGAAGCCCTCTTCACGCACCAGCAGGCGCGGGTCGACGACGGACACCGGCGCGGCGGTCGGGTCGTCGGCGGGCGCGACGGTGGTCTGGTCCTCGATGACGCCCCCGGTCTTCTCGACCTTCCCGGGCTCCGAGGAGTCGCTCTTCACGGTCTTGGACGTGTCGCTCACTTTGCCGCCTCCGCGGTGCGACGCCCCGCACGACGGGTCACGGCGTTGTCCGTGGCCCCGGTGATCGCGGCGATGATCTCTTCGTGGCTGGTGTCCTTCACGGGGAAGGAGCCGTTGTTCTTGCCCAGACGCAGCACGGCCACGGTGTCCGCGACCGCCTTGACGTCGGCCATGTTGTGGCTGATGAGGATGACGCCGAGGTTGCGCTCGCGCAGCCGCTCGACCAGGTCGAGGACCTGCGCGGTCTGCTCGACGCCGAGGGCGGCGGTGGGCTCGTCGAGGATGACGACCTTCGGGTCACCGATCAGGGCGCGCGCGATGGCGACGACCTGACGCTGACCGCCGGAGAGGCTCGCGATCGGGATGCGGACGCTCGGGATGCGGATGGAGAGCGTGGACAGCAGCTCCCGGGCGTTCTTCTCCATCGTCACCTCGTCGATGACGCCGCGGTGCAGCAGCTCACGTCCGAGGTAGAGGTTGCCGACCACGTCGAGGTTGTCGCACAGGGCGAGGTCCTGGTAGACGGTCGCGACGCCGAGTCCCTGAGCGTCGTGCGGCCGGTTGATGCTGACCGGCTTTCCCTCCCATTCGATGACGCCCTCATCGATGGGGTGGACACCCGCGATCGTCTTGACCAGGGTGGACTTTCCTGCGCCGTTGTCGCCCACCAGGGCGACCACTTCTCCGGCGTGGACCTCCAGCTCGACGTCGGTGAGTGCCTGCACAGCACCGAATCGCTTGGAGACCCCGCGCAACGCCAGCACGGGCGTAGCGGACACGTGAACCATCTCCTTCGCCGCCTGACCGGCGGGGATGCCGCGCTCAAAGACAGGCGCGGAGGGATGTGCGCGACACGCGGGGTACGCGATGCCGACGCACGAGGTTTACAAGATGAACATGCGTGAATCCGCTGCACTTGGCAACGGTTCCGTCCGACGCCCGCCCCGGCAGCGGGGTGTGAGGTGGGGCGGGCGTCGGACAGGTCTCACGGGACCGCTGAGCGGTCGGTGGGACCCGAGGGCCGGCTCGAGAAGCGACTCGAGAGGGGCCCTCGGGACCGGGTGCCTACGGAAGGACCGGCGGACTACTGGATTCCGGCGGCCTTGCAGGCGGCGGCGTACTCGGCGGTGCAGATGTCCGCGACGGTGTACAGACCGTCCTTGATCACCGTGTCCTTGATGTTGGCCTTGGTGACCGACACCGGGGTCAGCAGCTGCGAGGGGACCTTGTCGCCGGAGCCGCTGGTCAGCGTCTCGGTGGCGAGGGCCTTGATGTCCTTGCCCTCCAGCAGGTCGACCGCGAGCTGGGCGGCGGCCTCGGCCTCGGGCTTGAAGGCCTTGTAGACGGTGGAGGACTGGGTGCCGGCGACGATGCGCTGGATACCCGCGAGCTCGGCGTCCTGACCGGTCAGCGGGATGCCGCTGATCTTCGCACCCTTGAGGGTGTTGGCGATGCCACCGGCCATGCCGTCGTTGGCCGAGTAGACGCCCGCGATGTTCTTGGCACCGAGCTGGGTGATGGCCGCGGACATCTTCTGCGCGGCGACCGTGTCCTTCCAGAGGCCGGACTGCTCGTAGGCGATGTCGACCTTGCCGTCGAGGGCCTTGTGGGCGCCTTCCTTGAACTGGCCGGCGTTCGGGTCGGCGTCGTCACCGTTGATCATGACGATCTTCGACTTGGTGGTCGCCTTGGCGCCGAGGGAGTCGAGCAGGGCCTGGCCCTGGAGCTCGCCGACCTTGACGTTGTCGAAGGAGACGTAGGCCGAGACCGGGCCCTGGGCGAGACGGTCGTACGCGATGACCTTGACACCCTTGTCCACCGCGGACTGGATCGAGGACTTGATCGCGGCGGAGTCCTGGGCGGAGATCACGATGACCTTGACACCCTTGGTCACCATGCTGCTGACCTGCTGGGCCTGCTTGGCCGAGTCGGCCGCGGCGTTCGCGTACTCGAGCTTGCAGTCCGAGCAGAGCGCCTTGACCTTGGCGTCGAAGTACGGCTTGTCGAACTTCTCGTACCGCGCGGTGACGCTGTCGGGGAGCAGCAGGCCGATGGACTTGTCGCCCGAGCTGCTGCTGCCGGAGTCGCTGTCCTTGTCGTCGCCCGCCTTGCCGCACGCGGCAATCGACAGCGCCATGGACACGGCGGTGGCGCCGATCACGACTCTACGCATCGTTGCGTTCATTTGAGGTGTGCCTCCCTGACAGGGCCGCAACGCTGCGGCCGAGGTGGCTCGAAGTCAACTCGGCCGCAAGTTCGACGTCAAGAAGTAAATACTTAACGAGATGGCAACGGCGTCATTCGTTCTCTAAGTGAAGGCAGGTGTCGCCGCGGTGAGCGTGCCGTCCAAAAGGGTGGAATCGCCCATCTCGCTCAGTGCGAGAGCGAGCGCCCCCAACACCTCCGCACGGCCACCAAGTGCCCCCGGAAGAACGGAAAGTTGACGCGCCGCACTCGGGATCGCGTAGCGGCCGACAGACTCCCTGATGGGACCGAGCACCAGCTCACCGGCCTCGGCGAGATCACCGCCCAGCACCACCCGGCTCGGATTCAGCAGGTTGCAGAGATTGGCGACTCCACTGCCGATGTGTCGGCCGACGTCGGCGATCACCCGACGGCAGCCCGGATCACCGTCCCTCGCCAGCCGCACGACGCCTTCCATCGTCAGATCCGTGCCGTGGCTGGACTGGAGGAGCGGGAGCACATAGCGCGCCGCCGCGAAGGTCTCCAGGCAGCCCCGGTTTCCGCAGCGGCAGACGGGGCCGGACTCGTCAAGTGTAATATGTCCGATTTCTCCGGCGGTGCCGCCAGGACCCCGGTAGATCTTCCCCTCGATCACCAGGCCGGCGCCGACACCGCTCGCGACCTTGATGTACGCGAGATCACGCACGCCTCTGCCGCTGCCCCAGACCATCTCGCCGAGGGCACCCAGATTGGCGTCGTTGTCCACGTGCACGGGCACACCGAGGCGGCCCCTCATCTCCTCGGCGGGTCTGGTGCCGATCCAGCCGGGCAGGATCGCCGACGAACCCAGCGTCCCGGACTCCAGATCGATCGGTCCGGGCACGCCCAGGCCGACTCCCGCGACCTTCTCCCGGTCCACCCCGGTGGCCTCGATCAGCCGGTTGACCAGCTGTTCCGCCCGGTCGAAGCCCTGCGTCGAGGAGGCGTCCACATCGAGCGGCTCGGACTCCTCCGCGAGGACCTGGTGCGCCAGGTTGCCCACCGCGACCCGGAGGTGGGTATGCCCGAAGTCCACCCCGATGACGATGCCCGCGTCGCCGCTCAGACTGACGCTGCGAGCCCTTCGACCACCGGCCGAGGTGGGCGTCACCTCGACGGTTCCGCCGTCCTTGAGTTCACGCACGATGTTGGAGACGGTCGCGGCGGACAGACCGGTGCTCCGGGCGATCTCCGCTTGCGTGAGGGACCCTGCCAGACGCACGGCGCGTACGACCCGCTCCAGGTTGGCTCGGTGCAGCGACGACTGCGACCCCGGAGTCTCCACGACGACCTCCTGCGCGCGGGACCGCTTCGATGAGGCCCCGTCTATGTCCAACTAGTGAACTCTAAGCTGAGCCGTTCGGGTCGCCTCCCGTCAAGAGGTTGAACAGTATCCGCCTGCGTGCGAAGAGACACGGAGGGTGGTCGGAGCCGGGGTCGCGGGGCGTGCATGAGCGGCTGCGGGGCGTTGCGGCCAGCGGCTCGGCGGTGGTGGTGAAGGGCGAAAGCAGGTGCGGGCGGGGAGCCGGGCGAGGTGAGGGCGCGAGGAGGGCGCGGGGCCGGGGCGCACGGATGGACGCAGGGAGTGCCAGGTAATGAAGGCGTCGCCGATTTTGCCCCGTCTTTCCCGATAAGCCCGCGGGCGGCAGCTTCGGCCACGCCCGCCATCACAGTTCGTGCGGGGGCGGTGAGCGGCAGCTGCGGCCGGCGGACGGGGGCGGCGGGCGGCGAAAGGGGGCGGCCGGCGGAGGCGGCACGCGGCGTCGGCGACCGGCGAACGGGGCGGCAGTCGGCGAAACGGGGCGGCGGGCGGCGAGCAGGGGCGGCGGTCGAGGGGCGGAGCAGGGGCCGGGCTGCGCGGGCCGTTCCGTGAAGCGGGCGTCCGCGCAGGCCCGGAGGGCGACTCGCCCCGGGCGTCAGCCGCACCCCGGAGGGACGCGGCCTACTTCAGCGCCCCCGCGGTCAGCCCCTGCACGACCTGGCGCTGGAAGACGATGTACGCGGCGAGCACCGGCAGCATCGCCATCACCAGACCCGCGAACAGCCCCGACCAGTCACCCTTGTAGCCCTGACTGACCGCCAGTTGGACCAGGCCCTGGGTGAGGACGCGTTTGTCGGGGTCGGTGTTGAGGACCGTGGGGAGCATGTACTGGTTCCACTGGCCCAGGAAGTTGAAGATGCCGACGCTGATCAGGCCCGGCTTGGCCATCGGCACCATGATCTGGAAGAACGTACGGCTGTGCGAGGCGCCGTCCACGAAGGCGGCCTCGGCCACCGAGGTCGGCAGCGTGCGGAAGAAGGCCGTCAGGAAGAAGACCGTGAACGGCAGCGAGTAGGCGATGTAGACGAGGATCAGGCCGTGGATGGAGTTCAGCAGGCCCATGTTGTTCACGACGTAGAACAGCGGGACCAGCGCGAGCATGATCGGGAAGCTCATGCCTCCGATGAAGAGGTAGTAGATGAAGCGGTTGCCCGGGAAGTCGAAACGCGCGAGGACGTAGGCCGCCATGGAGCCGAGGACCAGTGTGCCGATGAGCGAACCTCCCACCACCAGGACGGTGTTGAGGAAGTAGTCGCTCATGTTGGCCTCGGTCCACGCCCGTGACCAGTTGTCGAAGTGCAGCCGGTCCGGCAGCGACCAGGGCGAGCCGAAGATGGAGCTGTCGTCCTTGAAGGAGGTCATCACCGCCCACAGCAGCGGCAGCACGACCATGATCGCCCAGATGACCAGGATGCCGTGGGAGAAGGCGTTGAGAACGTTTCCTTCCGTTTTCTTCCCCCGAGACGGTTTCCCGGTCGCCAGGTCGACCTTCGTGACGGGGAGAGCCGAGCCGGACTCGGCCGGCGGAGGCACGGGGGTTTCGGTCGTCTTCATCGTCAGTACTCCAGCCGCTCGCGCCGTCCCAGTCGCATCACGACCGCGGCGAAGGCCAGCGTCACGATGAGCAGGGCGACGCCGATGGTGGTGGCGTAGGCGGCCTGACCGTCACGGAACGCCTTCTGGTACACGTACAGGACCATGACGGTGGTCGAGTAGTCGGGGCCGCCGGGGCCGGTCGTCATGATCTGGACGACCGCGAACGACTCGGCGCCGAGCGCGAGGATCCCCATGTAGACCCAGCCCGACTGCACCGTGTCCCAGAGCAGCGGCAGGGTGATGCGGAAGAACGTCGCGGCCCGGCCCGCGCCGTCCAGCAGCGCGGCCTCGTAGAGGTCCGCCGGGATGGAGGCCATGCCCGCCGAGAACAGGACCACGAAGAAGCCGACCGTGGACCAGACGAGCACCGCCATCACGCACCACAGCGCGAGATCGGGGTCGCCGAGCCAGAGGGGCTGGAGGCCGTCCAGTCCGATCCCCCGGAAGAAGGAGTTGATCGCGCCGCTGTCCGGGTTGTACGCGAAGGCGAACAGCAGCGCCACGATGGCGATCGACAGCACCTGCGGGAAGAAATACACGATCTTGTAGAAGGACGAGCCCCGGACCCCGGAGATCACCGGCCCGCCCTTCCTGCGCCGCCCGCCGACATTGATCATGAAAGCGAAGAACAGCGCCAGGCTGATCGTCACCAGCGGCAGCACGACCGCGAACATCAAGCTGTGCCGCAGGGACTTCCAGAAGATCTCGTCGTCCAGCATCCTCCGGTAATTGTCCAGGCCGACCATCTTGAATTCGGGGCTCAGGCCGGTCCAGTCCGTGAACGAGTAGTAGATGGACTGGACGAAGGGCCACACCACGAAGAGCGCGTACAGTCCCAGGGGGAGCGCCAGGAACCCCACGATGAACCGGTACTTGCCGTGCTGCATCGCCACTCCGGTGCTTTTATGGATACTTCGCCGTGATTCTCACCGTCACTGGTGCTTGTAATGCTTGATCGACGTGTCCTTGGCGGCCTCGTCGGCGTAACCCTGGATCTTCTTGATCGCTTCGGCCGGGGTGAGGCGGCCGGCCATCATCTCGCCGAGGCCGGACACCCCGATCTTTTCTTTCTGAAGCTGGACATACCAGTCCTGAAGTCGCGGATTCACCACGTTCTCGCCGGCCTTGTCCAGCGCCGCCACACCCGACTTGAGCCCGGGGGTGAGGGTGATGCCGTCGGTGCCGCCGTTGTAAGCGGTCAGCGACTTGACCTTGGCGGTGAAGTTCTTGGAGGACGCCTCGCTGAGCATGATGCGCAGCTGTTCCATGCCGCCCGCCGCGTTCTTGGCCTTGGCCGGGACGATGAACGGTTCGCCGCCGGACGCCCAGATGGTGCCGAAGGGCATCTTGTCGGAGGAGTCGATGCCGGTGGGCGCGGAGACGGCCAGGTCGAAGTCGGCGGGGATGACGTTCGCCGACTCGTTCTCCACCCAGGAGCCGTTGGGGATGAACAGGGCCTTGCCCTTGGCCCACGCGGTCTGCGACTGGATGTGGTCCAGGCCGGGGGTGCCCTTGAGGACGTAACCCTTCTTGTAGAGCTCGTAGTAGGCGTCGAAGCAGGCCTTGACCGCCGGGTGCTTCCAGGCGTTCGGCTCCAGGTTGTCGATGGCGTCGAGGACCTCGCGACCGCCCACCTTGCCGATCATCGGGTACAGCGAGAAGGGCAGGTAGTACGGGTACTTGCCCGCGTACGTCCAGCCCGCGATGCCCTTCTTCTTGGCCTTCTCGCAGACCGCGAGCATCTGGTCCCAGGTCTCGGGGTACGTGGCGTCGAGCGAGTCCAGGGCCTTCTGCGAGTACCAGACGCCGTAGACGGTGTAGGCGTAGTACATGATCCAGACCGGGTCGCCGTCGAACTGGCCCATCTCGACGATGCCGGGGCGCAGGGTGTCGCGCACCTTCTTGTTCGGGTCGTCGTAGGACGCGGCGTCCAGGAGCGGGGTGAGGTCGGCGAGCTGCTTCTTGCCGACCAGGACGCCCATGTCCATCTGCTCGGCACCGGAGTTGTCGATGAGGTCGGGCGGCGTGCCCTGGTTGAAGCGGGGCTGGAGGGTCGACTGGATCTTCTGGGTGGCCGAGAACTTGACCTTCGCGCCGGGGAAGCCCTTCTCGTAGATCTTGACCGCGTCCTCGGCGTACTCCTTGCCGAAACCGCCGTCGAACAGGACGAATTCGAGCTGGGCGGTCTCGTTGACCGCGAGCGGGTTCTTCGCGGTCTTCTTTCCGGCCTTGGCCTTGTCCTCGTCGCCCCCGCCGCCGCTGCTGGCACAGGCGGACAGGAAGCTCATCGTGGGGACGGAGATCAGGCCGAGCGCCGCGGATCTCTTGATCAGGTCTCGGCGGCCGACGCCTGCGGAGCCGTTCTTGTCGGAACCGATGTTCTCGGAGTGGGATCCCATGCTCAAGTCCTCGCCTTCTCCAGGACTCAGGCGGTGTACCGGATCCTTCCCGGCACCGCGGTCAGGTCAAGCAGGGTCGTACGGATCATGCGGTCGGAATCATGCGGTCGGAATCATGCGGCCGGCGCCGTGCGGGCAGCAGCGGGCGATCGACCATCACGCGATCGGACGGCACCGCCGGAATCGACGGTGAATCGCCGACAGGTATAGTCCACTTCTTGCCAACTGAGCAAGATCGAATGCAAGGTTGGCCGTTGGTCTTTTCCGAGTTGAGACCTCCCGGAAATATGACCGGCCGGTGGGTGGCTTGCCGGAAAATTGCATGACATGGGCCCCGCCTGGCGCAATCAACATCCTTGACATCACTGTCCACTTGGCCACCTACTGATTCCTGCGCACCACGAAGACAACGTTGTCCGGGGCGTTGTCCGGCGCGGGGAGGGTACTCACGCATGCGACGGTTGGGACGGTTGCGGGCGGTCGTGATCACGGCCGCTCTGGTCATGACGGTCGGCGCACAGGGGACGGCGGTCGCGCTGCCCTCCCCGGTGCCGGTACCGAGCCGGGGGTTCGCCTCGTCCTTCGAGACGGGTCAACACGCCCCCGACTGGCAGAGCACGGTCGACACCACGCCCGGAGGCGGCAAACGGGCCTCGGGCGTGGACGGCGGTTACGGCGGCGGGCTCCCCGGCGATGTGACCGACCGGGTCACGGACGTCCGGGCGAGCGCGGAGAACACGGCCGGCGGCGAGGTGAAGGAGAACCTCGTCGACGGCGAGGCGAGCACCAAGTGGCTGACGTTCGCGTCCACCGGGTGGGTCGAGTTCGACCTCGACCAGCCCGCGCGGGTAAGCGCTTACGCGCTCACCTCGGCCAATGACGCCGCCGAACGCGACCCCGCCGACTGGACCCTCTCGGGCTCGGCCGACGGCGCCGCCTGGACACCCCTCGACACCCGTTCCGGGGAGTCCTTCACCGAGCGGTTCCAGAGCCGTACGTTCACCCTCTCGGCCGCGGCCGAGTACCGGCATTTCCGGCTGGAGTTCACCCGCAACCACGGCGCCGGGATCGTCCAGCTCGCCGACGTGCGCTTCGGCACCGGCGGCAGCGACGCGCCCGTCCCGCCGGACATGCTCACCGTCGCCGACCGGGGCCCGAGCGGCTCACCGACCGCGAAGGCGGGCGCCGGGTTCACCGGGCGCCGTGCGTTGCGTTACGCGGGGCGGCACACCGCGTCCGGCCGGGCGTACTCGTACAACAAGGTCTTCGACGTGAATGTCCGGGTCGGTACGCGCACGCAGCTGGCGTACCGGATCTTCCCCGGGATGGCGGAGGGCGACCGTGACTACGCCGCGACGCATGTCTCCGTGGACCTGGCCTTCACGGACGGCACCTACCTGAGCGGGCTCGGGGCGAGCGACCAGTACGGCTTCCCGCTGTCGCCCCGCGGCCAGGGCGCCGCGAAGGTGCTGTACGTCAACCAGTGGAACGACGTGGTGTCCCGGATCGGGACGGTGGCGGCCGGGAAGACGGTCGACCGGATCCTCCTCGCCTACGACTCCCCCGGCGGGCCCGCCCGGTTCAGGGGCTGGGTGGACGACATCGCGCTGCGCACGGCCGACCCCGAGCCCGCGAAGGCGCATCTGTCGGACTACGCGGTGACCACCCGCGGCACCAACTCCAGCGGGAGCTTCTCGCGCGGGAACACGTTTCCCGCCACGGCCGTGCCGCACGGGTTCAACTTCTGGACGCCGGTGACCAACGCGTCCTCGCTCGGCTGGCTGTACGACTACGCCCGGGGCAACAACGCCGACAACCTGCCCACGATCCAGGCGTTCAGCGCGAGTCATGAGCCGAGCCCGTGGATGGGCGACCGGCAGACCTTCCAGCTGATGCCGTCGGCCGCGGCCGGCGTCCCGGACACCGGGCGGACGGCGCGGGCCCTGCCCTTCCGGCACGCGAACGAGACCGCCCGCCCGTACTACTACGGAGTCCGTTTCGACAACGGCCTCACCGCGGAGATGGCACCGACCGACCACGCGGCCGCCCTGCGCTTCACCTACCCGGGCTCGGACGCGAGCGTCGTCTTCGACAACGTGACCGATCAGGCGGGGTTGACGCTGGACAAGGAAGCCGGCGTCGTCACGGGCTACTCGGACGTGAAGTCGGGGCTGTCGGCGGGCGCGACCCGGCTCTTCGTGTACGGCGAGTTCGACGCCCCGGTCACCGAGGGCACCTCCAGCGGCGTGAAGGGCTACCTGCGTTTCGACGCGGGCGCCGACCGCACGGTCACCCTGCGCCTGGCGACCTCCCTGATCAGCGTCGACCAGGCCCGCGACAACCTGCGCCAGGAGATCCCGCGGGACACCGGCTTCGACACGGTCAAGCAGCGCGCCCGGCAGCAGTGGGACAAGCTGCTCGGCACGGTGGAGGTCGAGGGGGCGAGCCAGGACCAGCTCACGACGCTGTACTCCAGCCTGTACCGGCTCTACCTGTATCCCAACTCCGGATTCGAGAAAGTCGGTTCGACGTACCGGTACGCGTCGCCCTTCTCGCCCATGCCGGGCCCGGACACCCCGACGCACACCGGCGCCAAGATCGTGGACGGCAAGGTGTACGTCAACAACGGTTTCTGGGACACCTATCGGACGACCTGGCCCGCCTACGCTTTGCTGACGCCCACTCAGGCCGGTGTGCTCACCGACGGATTCGTCCAGCAGTACAAGGACGGCGGCTGGACCTCCCGCTGGTCCTCGCCCGGGTACGCCGACCTGATGACCGGTACCTCGTCCGACGTCGCCTTCGCGGACGCGTTCGTCAAGGGGGTCGGCTTCGACGCCGAGGCGGCCTACGAGGCGGCCCTGAAGAACGCGACCGTCGTGCCCCCGGCCTCGGGGGTGGGCCGCAAGGGCATGTCCACCTCGCCGTTCCTCGGCTACACCGGCACGGCCACGCACGAGGGCCTGTCGTGGGCGCTGGAGGGCTACCTCAACGACTACGGCATCGCCCGCATGGGCCAGGCCCTGTTCAAGCAGACCGGCGAGAAGCGCTACCAGGAGGAAGCCGATTACTTCCTCAACCGCGCGCAGGGTTATGTGCACCTCTTCGACACGAAGGCCGGGTTCTTCCAGGGCAAGGACGAGAAGGGCGACTGGCGCGTGGCGTCGGAGACCTACGACCCTCGCGTCTGGGGGTACGACTACACCGAGACCAACGGCTGGGGCTACGCCTTCACCGCCCCGCAGGACAGCCGGGGCCTGGCGAACCTGTACGGCGGCCGCGACGGTCTGGCGAAGAAGCTCGACACCTACTTCGCCACCCCGGAAACCGCTTCCCCGGAGTTCGTGGGGTCGTACGGCGGTGTCATCCACGAGATGACGGAGGCGCGGGACGTGCGGATGGGCATGTACGGGCATTCCAACCAGGTCGCCCACCACGCGATCTACATGTACGACGCGGCCGGGCAGCCCTGGAAGGCGCAGGAGAAGGCCCGCGAGGTGCTCGCACGGCTCTACACCGGCAGCTCGATCGGACAGGGGTACCACGGCGACGAGGACAACGGCGAGCAGTCGGCCTGGTACCTGTTCTCCGCGCTCGGCTTCTACCCGCTGGTGATGGGCAGCGGCGAGTACGCCGTCGGTTCCCCGCTGTTCACCAAGGCGACCGTGCATCTGGAGAACGGCAAGGACCTGGTGGTCAAGGCGCCGAAGAACAGCGCGAAGAACGTGTACGTCCAGGGCCTGAAGGTCAACGGCAGCGCCTGGACGTCGACCTCACTGCCCCACACGCTGCTCGCCAAGGGCGGGGTCCTGGAGTTCGACATGGGACCGCGTCCCTCGTCCTGGGGGTCCGGAAAGAACGCCGCTCCGGTGTCCATCACGCAGAACGACCAGGTGCCGACGCCGCGCGTGGACGTGCTGAAGGGCGCGGGCGCGCTGTTCGACGACACGTCGGCGACGCAGGAAACCCTGCCGGGAACGCTGGTCCTGCCGGTCACGGCCGGCACCGAAGCGGTGCAGTACACCCTCACGTCGGCCGACCACACCCAGGCACCGACGGGCTGGGTGCTCCAGGGATCGGCGGACGGCCGGACGTGGACCGACCTGGACCGGCGCTCCGGCGAGAGCTTCCCGTGGGACCGGCAGACACGCGCCTTCACCCTGGAGCGGCCGGGCACGTACGCCCACTACCGGCTGGTCCTGGACGGCGACGCGGGAGGGCAAGTCAGCCTGGCCGAGGTGGAGTTGTTGTCCTGATCGGGTAGCCGACAGCGACCGCCCGCCGCACCGGGCGTCGCCTCTTCTCCTCGACGGCCGGGCCGCCCGCGGACAGCGGGCGGCCCGGCCCACGAGGGGGACCGCGGCTCATGAGCGTCACCGGACGGTTCACGGGACCGCTGACGGGAGCGGCCCGCCACAAGGCCCTGTTCCTCACCGCCGCTCCGGCGCGGGCGTACGGCCCCGGCCCGGCTTTCCACGCCTGCTACGACTTCTGTCCTCAACTCGGTTGGCTCCTACACGCGTTGACCCGGTAGGGTCATCGGTGCGACATGCGGACAACGTTGTCGCATCGCGCTACCCGTCCGTGGCACCGTCCGGGCGGGGACGCACCGGACCGCCCCGATCCCCCCTCGGGGCAGGCCCGGCTCGCGGGCCCGGTCGGCGTGCGGATCTCCGCCCACCGGGCCCGCCCTGAGCTGCTCGTGCTCAGCCGACCCTGCATGGAAGGCTCGTGGCGCTGTCGCCGCCCGAGCCGGAGACGACGTATCCGAACGTCGCGCTCTGCCCCGGGCTCAACGAGCCGTTCCAGTCGGCGTTGTGCACCATCACCGCCTGTCCGTCGTACGTCGCGTTGCCGCTCCACAGGCTGGCCACCGACTGACCGCCGGGCAGTGTCCAGTCGACCATCCAGCCGAGCATCGGAACGTCGCCGGAGTTGGTGACGGTCACCTCGGACTGGTAGCCGCCGGTCCAGCTGTTGGTGGTCCGCCGGGTGGCGGTGCAGGTGCCGGGGACGGGCTCGGTCGGGTTCCCCGGCTCGTGGATGCCGGTCACCTCGCCGTTTCCGCCGTCGAAGACGACGTCGGAGCAGGAGTAGAAGGTCTCGGCGCTGTCCGAACGCTGCCAGACCATGTAGATGATGTGCCGGCCGGACTTGTTCGCCGGGAGTTGCCCCGTCCAGGAGTAGTTGGCCTCGACCGTGCCCGGACTGCCGTTGAGCGGCGGGTGGTCGACCGAGAGGAAGGGCTGGCTCTCCATCGCGTCCCAGGTGAGGGTACGGGTCGGGTCGAAGCCGTCCTTGGTGACATAGACGTAGAACCAACCCGGGTGCGCCGCCCAGGCGTTGTAGGAGAAGTCGACCCTGGCGCCCGAGGTGAGATGGGTGAGCGGCCAGTCGCCGCGGGCCGCGTCGAATCCGGTGAAGTTGGCGTTGCCGCCGCTGCACAACTGGCCGTCCGGGACGAACCCGCGGGTGCGTCCGGCCCCGTCGGAACGCAGTACCGAGAACCAGTTGTAGAACGGCGTGGTACCGCTCACCTGTTGCGCGTTCCTGCACGCGGGATTGACCGGCTTGATCTCACCCGTGTCGGTCAGTCCGTCCTGCCAGCACAGGAACGTACGGCTGCCGGGTTTCATGGGGGTGCCGTGCGCCTCGGCCTTGCCGCCGGTCGTGACGATCAGACCCAGGGCGGGGACGGTGGCCAGCAGCGCGAGGAGGACGAGGAGAAGGGCCCGGGTGCGTAACCCCGACCTCGATTCTGACGTGATCATGACAGGTTGCATGGCAGATCGCATGGCGAATGAGTCCGCCTTCCGTGTACGGACCGTGCGTGCATGGGGTGCACTGCGGATGCGGGTGGGGGCGTGAAGCGGGAGCCTCCCGGACCCGAGCCCGACAGGTTCCGGTCCGCCGGTCACGAGCGGATATGGGAGCGCTCCCACTTCACCTGTGCCGGAAGGTAGCGCCGTACGGTCCACTTGTAAACCACCGCGGGGCGGGGCGGCTCGTCCGCTCGGACGGTTCCGCGCCGTCGGCTCATCGCACGGACACCTGTGGACTCCAGGTGAGGGTGTCCGCGCCGGTGTCCCCCGCGAGCGGCAGTTCCACCGTGAACTCCGTGCGGCCCGGTTCGCTGTGTACGGCGAGGTGACCGCCGTGGGCCGCCGTGATCGCCGCGACGACGGCGAGGCCCAGACCGGCGCCGCTGCCCGAGGTGGCGCGGGCCCGGGAGGCGTCGGCGCGGGTGAAGCGTTCGAAGACCGTCGGGAGGAGGTCGGTTGGGATGCCCGGGCCGTCGTCCCGCACGCGCACCGCGCACGTCCCCCGTCGTGCCTCCACCACCGCCACGACGCCGGTTCCGGCGGGTGTGTGCACGCGCGCGTTGGCCAACAGGTTGGCGACCACCTGACGCAGGCGTACCTCGTCGCCGAGGACCAGGGGCGCCTCGTCGACGGACAGCTCCAGTCGCCAGTCGTGACCGCTGCCCGCGGCCCGGGCGTCCCACACCGCCTCGGCGACGAGCGCCGCGAGGTCCACCTCGGCGGATGGCAGCGGCCTGCCCTCGTCCAGCCGGGCGAGCAGCAGCAGGTCTTCCACCAGGCCCGTCATCCGCGCGGACTCGGCCGTCACCCGGCGCCAGGCCAGTCCCGGTTCGATGCGGTCCGTTCCGCGGTTCATCAGCTCCGCGTAGCCGGCGATGGAGGCCAGCGGGGTGCGCAGTTCGTGGCTGGCGTCGGCCAGGAAACGGCGCATGCGTTCCTCGCTGCGGCGCATCCGCTCCTCGCTGTGCCGGCGTTCGGCGAGCGAGGACTCCACATGGTCGATCATGCGGTTGAGGGCGGCGCCCACCTGGCCGGCCTCGCTGCCGGGGTCGGTGTCCCGTTCGGGAACCCGGGTGAGACCGGTCGCCTCGCCGCGGCGGAGCGGGGCGTGCGTGACCTCGACGGCGGTGGCGGCGACCCTGCCGAGAGGGCGCAGCTGGCGTCGTACGACCACCGCGCAGACACCGCCGGCCACGGCCAGACCCGCCGCGGCCACGACCGACTCCACCACGACCAGGCCGCTGATCATGTCCTGGACGTCGTCCATCGGAAGACCGGTGAGCACGCGTACGCCGTCGTCGTCGAGGGCGGTGAAGCGGTAGGTGCCCAGTCCCGGGATCGTCCTGGTGTGCGGGCCGCCGTCGGTCGCGATGCCTCGCAGGGCCGCGATCTGGGCTCGTGTCAGGGACCGCGGCGGAGTGTCCTGGCCGACCGTCGCCGCCGCGAGGACGGTGCCGTCGGCGTCCAGGCGGGCGGCGAGCATCCCGGCCGGCCGGCCGCTCTCGTCGAGGAACGTGAGGTCGCGGGCCTTGTCGGGGTGGAGGGAGGCGCCGTCGAGGCTGCGTTCCGCGGCGTCGGTGACCCGGTCGTCCAGGTCGCCCAGCAGGTAGGCACGCTGGGCGAGGACGGCGGTGAGGGCCGTCACGGCGCACACGGCGACGAGGACGACGCCGAAGAGGATCAGGAGGCGGGTGCGCAGGGAGCCGCCCCGCGGGCGGCTGTCCCCGCCGCGCGAACGCCACCGGCCGGAGCTTCTCACCTTCCGGCCTCCACCGGTCTGATAGCGCTGGGCCCGGTGGCGGCCAGGCAGGGGCGCCGGCCCGCTTCGGTGACGGCCGCGCAGAGCACTTCGGTGAGCGCGGGTTCGTCGTCGACGATCAGGACGCGGACCCGTTCGCTTCGGGTACCGGGGATGCCAGCCATGTCCTGATCCTGTCCCGGTCCGCTGAGGGAACCCTGTGTTCCGACTGGGCCGAAGCCGTGTGAAACGGGTTTCTTCCCGCGATTCCGCAAGGAGGCATCGGCGGTCGGGTGCCCGCGCGGACCGGCGCCGGGGCGGCACGACGGAGGGCCGCACCCCCGCTGACGGGGATGCGGCCCTCCACTGCCGTGCCGGATCGGCTACTTGCGGATCAGGCTGCGCAGCACGTACTGCATGATGCCGCCGTTGCGGTAGTAGTCGGCCTCGCCGGGGGTGTCGATGCGGACGACCGCGTCGAACTCGACACCCGTGTCGGTGCTGACCTTGACCGTGCGCGGGGTGGTGCCGTTGTTGAGTTCCTCGACACCGGTGAAGGAGAAGGTCTCCTCGCCGGTCAGGCCGAGGGACTCGGCGCTGGCGCCCTCCGGGTACTGGAGCGGGAGCACGCCCATGCCGATGAGGTTCGAGCGGTGGATGCGCTCGTACGACTCGGCGATGACGGCCTTGACGCCGAGGAGCGCGGTGCCCTTGGCCGCCCAGTCGCGCGACGAGCCCGAGCCGTACTCCTTGCCGGCCAGGATGGCCAGCGGGACGCCCTGCTCGATGTAGTTGCGCGAGGCGTCGTAGATGAACGACACCGGCGCGTCGGGCTGGGTGAAGTCGCGGGTGTAACCGCCCTCCGTGCCCGGCGCGATCTGGTTGCGCAGGCGGATGTTGGCGAACGTACCGCGGATCATGACCTCGTGGTTGCCTCGGCGGGAGCCGTAGGAGTTGAAGTCACGACGCTCTACACCGTGCTCGGTGAGGTACTTGCCGGCCGGGGTGTCGGCCTTGATGGCACCGGCCGGGGAGATGTGGTCGGTGGTGACCGAGTCGCCCAGCTTGGCGAGGACGCGCGCGCCGACGATGTCGGAGACCGGGGTGGTCTCCATCGTCATGCCCTCGAAGTAGGGGGGCTTGCGCACGTAGGTGGACTCGGTGTCCCACTCGAAGGTGTTGCCGGTGGGGATCGGCAGCGCCTGCCACTGGGCGTCGCCCGCGAAGACGTCCTGGTAGGACTTGTTGAACATGTCCTCGCCGATGGCGTTCGCCACGACGTCGTTGACCTCGGCCTCGGAGGGCCAGATGTCGGCCAGGTGGACCGGCTTGCCCTCCTGGTCGACACCCAGCGCGTCCTTGGTGATGTCCACCTTCATGGAGCCCGCGATGGCGTACGCGACGACCAGCGGCGGGGAGGCCAGGTAGTTCATCTTGACGTCGGGGTTGATCCGGCCCTCGAAGTTCCGGTTGCCGGAGAGGACCGAGGTGACCGCGAGGTCGTGGTCGTTGACGGCCTTGGAGACCTCTTCCGGCAGCGGGCCGGAGTTGCCGATGCAGGTGGTGCAGCCGTAGCCGACGAGGTTGAAGCCGACCTTGTCGAGGTACGGGGTCAGGCCCGCCTTGTCGAAGTAGTCGGTGACGACCTTCGAACCCGGCGCGAGGGTGGTCTTGACCCACGGCTTGCGGGTCAGGCCCTTCTCCACGGCCTTCTTCGCGACGAGCGCGGCGGCGACCATCACGTACGGGTTGGAGGTGTTGGTGCAGGAGGTGATGGCCGCGACCGTCACCGCGCCGTGGTCGATCTCGTACGTCGAGCCGTCGGGGGCGGTCACGGTGACCGGGTTGGACGGGGCGCCGTTCGGGGCGACGGCGGGGGCGTCGGAGGCCGGGAAGGACTCCTGGCCCGCCTCGTCCACGGAGTCGACGTAGTTGCGCACGTCCGTCTTGAACTGCTCGGCGGCGTTCGCGAGGACGATGCGGTCCTGCGGGCGCTTCGGGCCGGCGATCGACGGAACGACGGTGGAGAGGTCCAGCTCGAGCTTCTCGGAGAAGTCCGGCTCGGCCTTCGGGTCGAGCCACAGGCCCTGCTGCTTGGCGTACGCCTCGACGAGCGCGACCTGCTGCTCGGAGCGGCCGGTGAGCTTGAGGTACTTCAGGGTCTCGTCGTCGATCGGGAAGATCGCGGCGGTGGAGCCGAACTCCGGCGACATGTTGCCGATGGTGGCGCGGTTCGCGAGGGAGGTGGCGGCGACGCCCTCACCGTAGAACTCGACGAACTTGCCGACGACGCCGTGCTTGCGCAGCATCTCGGTGATCGTGAGCACCAGGTCCGTGGCGGTGGTGCCGGCGGGCAGCTCACCGGTGAGCTTGAAGCCCACGACGCGCGGGATCAGCATCGAAACCGGCTGTCCGAGCATCGCGGCCTCGGCCTCGATGCCGCCGACGCCCCAGCCGAGGACGCCGAGGCCGTTGACCATGGTGGTGTGCGAGTCGGTGCCGACCAGGGTGTCGGGGTAGGCCTGGCCGTTGCGGACCATGACCGTGCGCGCCAGGTGCTCGATGTTCACCTGGTGGACGATGCCGGTGCCCGGCGGGACGACCTTGAAGTCGTCGAACGCGGTCTGGCCCCAGCGCAGGAACTGGTAGCGCTCCTTGTTGCGGCCGTACTCGAGCTCGACGTTCTGCGCGAACGCCTCGTGGGTGCCGAACTTGTCGGCGATGACGGAGTGGTCGATGACCAGCTCGGCCGGGGAGAGCGGGTTGACCTTCGCCGGGTCGCCGCCGAGCTCCTTGACGGCCTCACGCATGGTGGCGAGGTCGACGACACAGGGCACGCCGGTGAAGTCCTGCATGATCACGCGGGCCGGCGTGAACTGGATCTCCTGCGACGGCTGGGCCTGGGAGTCCCAGGTGCCGAGCGCACGGATGTGGTCGGCGGTGATGTTCGCGCCGTCCTCGGTACGGAGCAGGTTCTCCAGCAGCACCTTCAGGCTGTACGGAAGGCGAGCCGAGCCTTCCACCTTGTCCAGCCGGAAGATCTCGTACGACTCGTCGCCCACGCGCAGCGTGCTGCGGGCGTCGAAGCTGTTCGCCGACACGACAGTCTCCTTCATTGATGTGCGCTTACCACCGCATCCTGCCGTCGCGCGGGCTTGGCCGATCCGCTAAGGTCAGGCTAAGTTAGGTAACCCTTACTACTGGACCGACTGAAGCGTGCGACTGCGGGGCGCCTCGGCAGATATCTCGATGTCGAGATAACTCTAGTACATGGGGGCTGAATGGTCATGCCCGGGCTCGCTGCGCGCTCCCGGTGAACCCCGGAATCCGCACTCGGCCGGCCGGTCCCGCCACTCCCGCCGGAAAGTGCCACGGGAAGCGCTGACGAGTATGCCGCCGGTGGAGCGCACGCCCTCCGTGACCTCGGCCACGCGGCGGTCGAGCGGCACACGGGCCACCGCCGACCGGGAGCGAGGTCGTGGCCGGGACGCCCGGACGGACCGGATGCGCACCCACGGACCCCCACCCCCTTCCGGCCGTCCGGCACGACCCCGGCGCCCGAACGGGCCTCGGGGGCAGCGGCATCGGGGGCTCACCGGCCATGAGGCCGCCGAGTCAAGGGCGTTGAGAATGCGCCGGTCATGAGGCCGCCGACTCGGGGTAGACGAGTGCGGACGGACGCCACTCGACGAAGGAGGCTCGATGCCCCTCACTTTCCGCAAGAGTTTCCGCATCCTCCCCGGGGTGCGACTGAACATCAATCGGCACTCCTGGTCGATCACGACCGGCGGCGGCCGGCACGGACCGCACCACACGCACAGCAGCACCGGACGTCGTACGACATCGGTTGATTTGCCCGGACCTTTCGGATGGCGTCGTACGCGCAAGGAGAAGCGCCATTGACGGGACGTCACCCGAATGGACCCCCCAAGAGGTGCGATCTCATATCTGAGATAACCTCAACCCCATGGCAGACGACTACCTCGTACGCATCGGCAAGCTCATCCGTGACGCCCGCCAACACCGTGGCTGGACACAGGCGCAGCTGGCCGAGGCGCTCGCAACCAGCCAGAGTGCTGTCAACCGCATCGAGCGAGGCAACCAAAACATCAGCCTTGAGATGATCGCTCGAATCGGTGAAGCCCTGGACAGTGAAATCGTCTCTCTGGGTTACGCGGGACCGATGCACCTGCGGGTCGTGGGCGGCCGTCGGCTGTCCGGCTCGATCGACGTGAAGACCAGCAAGAACGCCTGCGTGGCCCTGCTGTGCGCCTCACTGCTCAACCAGGGGCGCACAGTGCTGCGCCGGGTCGCCAGGATCGAGGAGGTCTACCGCCTCCTCGAGGTCCTGAACTCCATCGGGGTCCGGACCCGTTGGATCAACGACGGGGTCGACCTGGAGATCGTGCCGCCGGCCGAGCTGGACATGGCCGCGATCGACGCCGAGGCCGCCGTACGCACCCGTTCCATCATCATGTTCCTCGGTCCGCTGCTGCACCGGATGAACCACTTCAAGCTCCCGTACGCCGGTGGCTGCGACCTCGGTACGCGGACCATCGAGCCGCACATGATCGCGCTGCGCCGGTTCGGTCTGGAAGTCGCGGCGACGGAGGGGCAGTACCACGCCGTCGTCGACCGCGCCGTCCGCCCGGACCGGCCGATCGTCCTGACCGAACGCGGGGACACGGTCACCGAGAACGCCCTGCTGGCGGCCGCCCGGTACGAGGGCGTGACCGTCATCCGCAACGCGTCCTCCAACTACATGGTCCAGGACCTGTGCTTCTTCCTGGAGGCGCTCGGGGTGCGGGTCGAGGGCATCGGCAGCACCACCCTCACCGTGCACGGCGTGCCGAACATCAACGTGGACGTCGACTACTCGCCCTCCGAGGACCCGGTCGAGGCGATGAGCCTGCTGGCCGCCGCCGTCGTCACCGAGTCGGAGCTGACGGTGCGCCGGGTGCCCATCGAGTTCCTGGAGATCGAGCTGGCGGTCCTGGAGGAGATGGGGCTCGATCACGACCGTACGCCGGAGTATCCGGCCGACAACGGCCGCACCCGGCTGATCGACCTCACCGTCCGGCCCTCCAAGCTGGAGGCGCCGATCGACAAGATCCACCCGATGCCGTTCCCCGGGCTGAACATCGACAACGTGCCCTTCTTCGCGGCCATCGCGGCCGTCGCGCAGGGCAAGACCCTCATCCACGACTGGGTCTACGACAACCGCGCGATCTATCTCACGGACCTGAACCGGCTCGGCGGGCGACTCCAGCTCCTCGACCCGCACCGGGTGCTGGTCGAGGGTCCGACGCGCTGGCGGGCCGCCGAGATGATGTGCCCGCCGGCCCTGCGGCCCGCGGTCGTCGTGCTGCTGGCGATGATGGCGGCGGAGGGCACCTCGGTGCTGCGCAACGTCTATGTCATCAACCGCGGTTACGAGGACCTGGCCGAGCGGCTGAACTCCGTCGGGGCACAGATCGAGATCTTCCGGGACATCTGACCGTCGGACGCCGCCGCCCCCCGCTCGAACCGCACGCATGCGGGTCTGGGGGCGGCGGCGCCACCTCTCGGGTGGCTGCTCCGGGCCCCGGCGGACGGTCGGGGCGGCGTTGATCGCCTATCTTGGCGGCTATGCAGTCCTACACGATCGGCCAGGCGGCGCGTCTGCTCGGGGTGAGTCCGGACACCGCGCGGCGGTGGGCGGACGCCGGCCGGATGGCCACACACCGCGACGAGGGCGGACGACGCCTCATCGACGGCCGGGATCTGGCTGCCTTCTCCGTGGAGCTGGCCAGGAGCGGTGGCGGCGAGGAGGGTGCCTCGTACACATCGGTCCGCAACGCGTTTCCCGGCATCGTCACGGCCGTGAAGCTCGGTGATGTCGCCGCTCAGGTGGAGATCCAGGCCGGGCCGCACCGGCTGGTGTCGCTGCTGACCCGGGAGGCCGTGGAGGAACTGGGGCTGGAGGTCGGGGTGGAGGCCACCGCCCGGGTGAAGTCGACGAACGTGCACATCGACCGGGCCTGAGCACGCCGGAGAACCGACACTGCCCCGCCACGCCGGTCAGGCGCCGCCCGCGTCCACCGGACGCGGCCCGCGGTCGAGCGGGGCGTCGTCGAGGGTGACCGCCAGGAGGACGGGTGCCCGTCCGGAGTCGGGGTCGATCCCGGCCCTGGACAGCGGGGCGCGACGGCCGTCCGCGCCGGACCCCGCGATCAGCGAGCCCAGACGGCCCCTGCCCCGGACACCCCGATCAGGGAGCCCAGACGGGCCCTGCCCCGGACCGGGTCGAAGCGCGGACCGGCGGTCGAGCCGGTGACTGCGACAGACGGCTCACGGGCTGCCACCTCCTGGACGACCGCACCCGGCCCTGCCTCCCGTGCAAACGCACATGCCACCCCGAGCGATCGCTGTTCCGGCTCATGCGAAGCCACAGGAGACTTTCCCCTCGCATCTGCGGCATTATCATCGGCATGCACACCTACCGGACCGCAGACGTGGGCGGTCCGCCAGGACCCCACGTGATGTGTCCGTCAGGACCAGAGGGAGTGGACCCGTGATGACCCGAACCGCGCGCCGGACCGGCCGACCGACGCAGGTGGCCGCCCTGGGGGTCGGCGCGTTGCTGGCCCTGAGCGCCTGCTCGTCGTCCGACGACTCCTCGTCGGCCGACTCGGACTCCTCCGCTTCCGCGTCCGCCTCGGACAAGGTGTCCGGCACCGTCACCGTGTTCGCCGCGGCCTCGCTGAAGGAGAGCTTCACCGCGCTGGGCAAGGAGTTCGAGAAGGCGCACCCGGGCACGAAGGTCACCTTCAGCTTCGGCGGCAGCGACTCCCTCGCCGCGAGCATCACCGGCGGTGCCCCGGCGGACGTGTTCGCGTCCGCCAGCCCGAAGACGATGGCGATCGTGACGGACGCCGGGGACGCCTCGGGGACGCCCACCACCTTCGTCCGCAACCAGCTGGAGATCGCCACCCTGCCGGGCAACCCCGACAAGATCGCCTCCCTCGAGGACCTCACCGGGTCGAGCCTCAAGGTCGTGCTGTGCGACAGGACGGTACCCTGCGGCGCCGCGGCCCAGAAGGCCCTCGACGCCAGCAAGCTGAAGCTCACCCCCGTGTCCTACGAGCAGGACGTCAAGGCCGCCCTGACGAAGGTGGAGCTGAAGGAGGCCGACGCCGCGGTCGTCTACAAGACCGATGTGCACGCGGCGGGTGACAAGGTGGAGGGTGTGGAGTTCCCCGAATCGGCCGACGCCGTCAACGACTACCCGATCGTCCGGCTCAAGGACGCGCGGAACGCCGAGGCGGCCGAGGCGTTCATCGCGCTGGTGCGGTCCGCCGAGGGCCAGAAGGTCCTGACCGGGGCCGGGTTCCTCCAGCCGTGACCCACCCGGGCAAGGGGCCGGACGGCGCGGCCGACACCGTCCGCGGCGGACCGCGGCGTCGGCGTGTCCGGGCCCAGGTGGGCGGCGTGCCGCTGCCTCTGCTGGTGCCCGCGCTGATCGGCCTGGCGTTCCTGATCGTGCCGCTGATCGCGCTGCTCGTGCGGGCGCCCTGGCGCAGTCTGCCGGAGCTGCTGACCAGTGCCGAGGTGTGGCAGGCGCTGCGGCTGTCGTTGGTGTGCGCCACCGCCGCGACCGCCGTGAGCATGGTCGTCGGCGTGCCGCTGGCCTGGCTGCTGGCCCGCGTCGAGTTCCCGGGGCGCGGTCTCGTCCGGGCGCTCGTCACCCTGCCGCTCGTCCTGCCGCCCGTGGTCGGCGGTGTGGCGCTGTTGATGGCGCTGGGGCGCAACGGCATCGTCGGGAGGTCGCTGGACTCCTGGTTCGGTGTCACGCTCCCGTTCACCACGGCCGGGGTCGTGGTCGCCGAGGCGTTCGTCGCCCTGCCGTTCCTCGTCATCACCGTCGAGGGCACCCTGCGGGCCGCCGACCCGCGCTACGAGGAGGCGGCCGCCACCCTCGGCGCCTCCCGTTTCACCGCGTTCCGCCGGGTCACGCTGCCGTTGATCGCGCCGGGCATCGCGGCCGGCGCGGTCCTGGCGTGGGCCCGGGCGCTCGGCGAGTTCGGCGCGACGATCACCTTCGCCGGCAACTTCCCCGGCCGTACCCAGACCATGCCGTTGGCCGTGTATCTGGCCCTTCAGAGCGACCCGGAGGCCGCCATCGCCCTCAGTCTGGTCCTGCTGGCCGTGTCCGTCGCGGTGCTGGCGGGCCTGCGCGACCGTTGGATGACAACGGGATGACCGAGCCGCAGGAAACCGCCGCCGACGCCCGGTCCGTCCACCGCGAGCGCCGGGCCCGTACGGCCGCCGAGGGCGAGCTCGACCCGCGCGCCGACCCGGCCGGGAACGACGAGCCGGGCATGCGCGCCGACCCGTCCGCGGGCGGGCTCGACGCCCACCTGGTCGTGGAGCGCGGGGGGTTCCGCCTCGACGTGGCGCTGAGGGTGGCGCCGGGTGAGGTGGTCGCCCTGCTGGGGCCGAACGGCGCGGGGAAGACCACCGCGCTGCGCGCCCTCGCCGGTCTGACGCCGCTCACCGAGGGCCGGATACGGCTGGACGGTGGCGCGCTGGAGGGTACGCCGCCGGAGTCCCGCCCGGTCGGTGTCGTCTTCCAGGACTATCTGCTCTTCCCGCATCTGAGCGCACTGGACAACGTGGCCTTCGGGCCGCGCTGCCAGGGCGAGACCAAGGCGGCGGCCCGTGCCCGGGCCGCCGAGTGGCTGGACCGCCTGGGCCTGGCGGCGCACGCGGGCGCCAAGCCGCGCAGGCTGTCCGGGGGCCAGGCCCAGCGGGTGGCCCTGGCCCGTGCGCTGGCCACCGACCCTCGGCTGCTGCTCCTCGACGAGCCGCTGGCCGCGCTGGACGCCCGCACCCGGCTGGAGGTCCGCTCCCGACTCCGGCGCCACCTGGCCGAGTTCGAGGCCGTCGCCGTCCTCGTCACGCACGATCCGCTGGACGCGATGGTGCTCGCGGACCGGCTGGTCGTCGTCGAGCACGGGCGGGTCGTCCAGGAGGGGGCGCCGTCCGACATCGCCCGCCATCCCCGTACGGACTACATCGCCCGATTGGTCGGCCTGAACCTCTACCGGGGCGAGGCCGACGGCCACACCGTCCGCCTCGACGCCGGCCCGGCCGTCACCACCACCGAGGTCCTGTCCGGCCCGGTGTTCGTGGCCTTCCCGCCGAGCGCGGTCACCCTCTACCGCGACCGCCCGACGGGCACCAGCGCCCGCAACCTCTGGCACTGCGAGGTCGCCGGCCTGGAGACCCACGGCGACCAGATCCGCGCCGACCTCACCGGCGGACTCCCGCTCGCCGCTGACCTCACCACCGTCGCCGCGGCCGAACTCGACCTGCATCCGGGGGCGCGGGTCTGGGCGGCGGTGAAGGCCGCGCAGACCCACGCCTACCCGGTGTGAGCGGGGCGGGTCCGGATCGGGTCGAAGTCGACGGGGCCCGCCGTCCGGGAGCGGCCGCTCAGCCGGCCGTCAGCGTGATGTCCCGTTCCTGGGCCGCGTGGAAGCGGGGCAGCGGCAGGCTGCCCTGGGGGCGGAGTTCCATCAGCGTGGCCTCCACGTGGGCGGTACCGGGTTCGAGATCGGCCGGCGTGGCCTTTCCGGTGTTCTTCCACGTGTGCTCGGCGCCGTCGCACACGGCACGGGTGCCGCCGATGCCGTGCCGAACCTTGCCGGAACCCTGGCCCACCGAGGAGCTGACGAAGACGGGACCCGTGTTGCCGAGACACCGGTAGGTGCCCGAGAGCGTGACGGTGCCGTCCGCGGCGATGGTGCCGACCGAGTCCACGGTGACGGACTCCGCCGCGTCGGCTGTGGCCGTGACCGCCGGGGCGGCGAGCGATAGCAGGACGGCGCCGGCGGCCGCGGAGAGGGCGGAACGCAACGACATGGGAGTACCTCCTGTTGTGGGGGCCTCCACAGGTACCGGGCGGGCGCGCCCGGGACGGTGATCGTCACTCCTTCGGTGGCGAGTCCGCACCGGTCGTCGACGAACGGTCCTGGTGTCGTCCTGGTGGTGTCACGCTTTCGGGCAGCCCCTGGAGATGCCCGCGGGCCGGGCGCATGGTCTCCCCATGGGGGCCGACCGGACGGCCGACCCCACCGACGTGGAGGTGCTCCATGTGTTCCCACCGGCTTCCCCGCGCTTCCGCCGACGCCCGGCCGGTCGGCCTCGCGCACATCGTCGCCGCCCACCCCGAGCAGGGCTGGTACCTGATGTGTGACGGCACGATCGTCTTCGACGACTCCGGCGAACTGCTGCCCGACGGCCGTGCCGTGGACCCGCACCGGGTGACCGTCGAGCGGTTGGCCGTCGCCGCCTGACCTGGATCGTCGAAGCCGGCGACAGCCCCGGCGCGACCGTCCCACAAGGTGCCGAGACCGGTCGCCGAACCCGACCCGGCGTCGGCAGCGGTCACCGGCCCGGTTCACCGGTCGAGTACCGCGAAGCCGTCCAGTTCGACGAGTGCCTGCTCGTCCCAGAGTCGTACGATCCCGACGACCGCCATCGCCGGATAGTCGCGTCCGGCCGACTCGCGCCAGATCGCGCCCAGTTCGGCGGCCCTCTCGCGGTACGCGGCGACATCCGTGACGTAGACCGTGACGCGCGCGAGGTCCGCCGCCGAACCGCCCGCCGCCTTCAGCGCGGCCAGCAGGTTCGTCAGCGCCCGGGTGAACTGCTCCGGCAGCGACTCCCCCACGATCTTCCCTTCGGCGTCGAGCGCGGTCTGCCCCGCCAGGAAGACGATCCGCTCACCGGTGGCGACGACGGCGTGGGAGAAGCCGACGGGCGGGGAGAGTCCGGGCGGGTTGACGCGTTCGGTGGTCACCTGGCCTCCAGAGCGGCGTGCTCGGCGTACAACTCTCGGGCGATGATGCCGCGTTGGACCTCGCTGGCCCCCTCGTAGATGCGCGGCGCGCGCACCTCCCGGTAGAGGTGCTCGAGCAGATGACCGCGGCACAGGGCCCGTGCGCCGTGGAGTTGGACGGCCGCGTCCACGACGTACTGCGCCGTCTCGGTGGCGCAGAGCTTGGCCATCGCGGCCCGCTTCGGGACGTCCGGGGCGCCGCTGTCGTACGCCGCCGCGGCGGCGTGGACCATCAGACGGGCCGCCTCCGTGCGCAGGGCCATCTCGGCGACCTGGTGGGCGACCGCCTGAAGGTCGCTCAACTTGCCGTCGAAGGCGTCCCGTCGGGCGGTGTGCGCCAGGGTCGCGTCGAGGGCGGCCTGCGCCATGCCGACGGCGAAGGCCCCGACGCTGGGGCGGAACAGGTCGAGCGTGCCCATGGCGACCCGGAAACCGCGGTCGGGCTCGCCGAGCACGTCGTCGGCGGTGACCGGTACGCCGTCGAAGCGCAGGGCGCCGACGGGGTGCGGGGAGAGCATGTCCAGGGCGGAGCCGGTGAGACCCGCGCGGTCGGCCGGTACGAGGAAGGCGGTCACGCCACGGGCTCCCGCTTGCGGGGTGGTGCGGGCGAAGACGGTGTAGAAGTCGGCTTCGGGAGCGTTGGAGATCCAGCATTTCTCACCGGTGAGCCGCCAGCCGTCCGACCCGTCCCGCTCGGCGGCCAGGGACAGGGCAGCCGCGTCCGAGCCCGCGCCCGGCTCGCTCAGGGCGAAGGCGGCGATCGCGGTGCCGTCGGCGACGCGGGGCAGCCAGTGCCGCCGCTGGGCGGGGGTTCCGTGGGCGTGGACCGGGTGCGCGCCGAGGCCTTGCAGCGCGAGCGCGGTCTCCGCCTCCGTGCACGCGTAGGCGAGCGACTCGCGCATCAGGCAGAGGTCGACGGCGCCCGTGGTGAACAGCCTCGGCAGCAGGCCGAGCCGGCCGAGTTCGGCGACGAGCGGGCGGTTGACGCGCCCCGGTTCGCCTTTCTCGGCCAGCGGGCGCAGCCGTTCCGCGGCAAGAGCGCGCAGCTGCGCGCACCGGGCGACCTGTGCCGGTTCGAGCGAGAATGCGGGCATCGCCTGTCCCCTCTGCCGCTCGGCGGCTGCTCTCGCCTACCACTTCCCCTCGACGGTATCGCGTAGCGTTGACTGTCGTCACCAACGCGCTACGCTCCATGAGGCGACCCCAAGACGACGCCCGCCCGGGCAGCCCGGCCGGACAGTCCATCCAGGCAAGGGGGCGAACGCCCATGAACGTCTCGGCCCACGTCGACACCTTCGCGCGCGACCACCTTCCGCCGCCCGGCACCTGGCCCGGTCTCCGCTTCGATCTGCCGGAGCTGGCCTACCCCGATCAGGTGAACTGCGCCGCCGAGCTGCTCGACCGCGCGGCGCCGGACCGGCCCGTGTTCCACACCGTCTCGGGGCCGTCCTGGACGTACGGGGAACTGCGGACCCGGGTCGACCGGATCGCGCATCTGCTCAGCGGTGATCTCGGGGTCGTCCCGGGAAACCGGGTGCTGCTGCGCGGTCCCACCACGCCCTGGCTCGCGGCCTGCTGGCTGGCGGTGCTGAAGGCGGGCGCGATCGCGGTCACCGTCCTGGCCCAGCAGCGGTCGAACGAGTTGCGCGCCATGTGCGAGATCGCGCGGGTGCAGCACGCGCTCTGCGACATCAGGTCCGTGGACGATCTCGCCAAGGCGGAGATACCCGGGCTCCGGATCACGACGTACGGCGGTGACGCCCCGGACGACCTGTTGAACCGGTCGGCGCCGCCCACGCCGTACCGAGCCGTCGCGACCGCTTCCGACGACGTCGCGCTGATCGCCTTCACCTCCGGCACCACCGGTCGGCCGAAGGGCTGTCTGCACTTCCACCGGGACGTACTGGCCATCTCCGACACCTTCTCGCGGCACGTACTGAAACCGGTTCCGGACGACGTCTTCGCCGGCAGTCCCCCGCTCGGCTTCACCTTCGGCCTCGGCGGACTGGTCGTCTTCCCGATGCGGGCCGGCGCCAGCGCTCTGCTGCTCGAACAGGCGGGCCCACGGCAGTTGTTGCCCGCGATCGCCACACACCGGGTGACGGTGCTGTTCACGGCCCCCACCGCCTACCGCGCGATGCTCGACGAGCTGAACGAGCTGGACGACCGGAGCGGCCGGAGCAGCCGGAACGGTCAGGCCGGGCCGAACGCCCTCGAGGGGCCCACCCGGCCGGTCGGGCCCGGCGGGCCGAAGCGGCCGGCCGCACCCGACGTCTCCTCGCTGCGCCGCTGTGTCTCCGCCGGCGAGAACCTGCCCGCCGCCACCTGGCGAGCCTGGCACGAACGGACCGGACTCCGGCTGATCAACGGCATCGGCGCCACCGAACTGCTGCACATCTTCATCTCGGCCGCCGACGAACACATCCGGCCCGGCACGACCGGTGTCCCCGTCCCCGGCTGGCACGCGCGCGTGCAGGACCCGGACGGCAGACCCGTGCCCGACGGCGAGCCCGGCCTGCTCGCGGTGCGTGGGCCGGTCGGCTGCCGCTACCTCGCCGACCCCCGTCAGCGGCAGTACGTGCGCGACGGCTGGAACATCACCGGCGACACCTACGTGCGGGAGCCGGACGGCTACTTCCGGTACGTCGCCCGCGCCGACGACATGATCATCTCCGCCGGGTACAACATCGCGGGCCCCGAGGTCGAGGAAGCGCTGCTGCGCCACCCCGACGTCGTCGAGGCGGCGGTCGTGGGACGTCCCGACGAGCGACGGGGGCAGCTGGTCGTGGCGTTCGTCGTCCTGCGGACCGGCGTCCGGCGCGACGCGGAGACACTGCGCGCCTTCGTCACCCGGGAGTTGGCACCGTACAAGTGCCCGCGCGCGTTCGTCTTCCTGGACGCGCTGCCCCGGACGGCGACGGGAAAGCTCCAGCGGTTCCGCCTGCGCACCGAGGACCGCACGCAGGACCACGGCGAAGGCGACAGCAAGGGCCCGACCGGAGATCGGAGCGAAGATCACATCAGGGATGAGACCAAGAGTGACCAGCAGTGATACCGAAGACCTAAGATGATCAACGTGTCCGATCAGCCCGCACCCCGGTCTCTCATCGTCACGCTCTACGGCGCGTACGGCCGCTTCGCACCAGGCCCGGTGCCCGTCGCCGAACTGATCCGGCTGCTGGCCGCGGTCGGTGTCGACGCGCCCTCCGTACGCTCCTCGGTGTCCCGGCTGAAACGGCGTGGGCTGCTGCTGCCCGCCCGGACGGCACAGGGCGCGGCCGGATACGAACTGTCCGACGAGGCACGGCAGTTGCTCGACGACGGCGACCGGCGCATCTACGCCACGGACCCGCCCGCGGACGAGGGCTGGGTGCTGGCGGTGTTCTCCGTGCCCGAGTCGGAGCGGCAGAAGCGGCATGTGCTGCGTTCGCGGCTCGCGGGCCTGGGGTTCGGTACCGCCGCGCCGGGTGTGTGGATCGCGCCGGCGCGGTTGTACGACGAGACCCGGCACACCCTCCAGCGGCTGCGCCTCGACCCGTACGTCGACCTCTTCCGCGGCGAGCACCTCGGCTTCGCGCCGACCGTCGAGTCCGTCGGCCGGTGGTGGGACCTGGCGGCCATCGCCAAGGAGCACGAGACGTTCCTGGACGGCCAGGCGCGCGTGCTGAACGCCTGGCGGCAGCGTCCGGACACCCCGCCGGAGGAGGCCTACCGGGACTATCTCCTGGCCCTGGACTCCTGGCGCCACCTGCCCTACGCCGATCCCGGACTGCCCGCCCGCCTGCTGCCGGAGGACTGGCCGGGGACCCGTTCGGCGGCCGTGTTCCAGGCACTGCACGAGCGGCTGCGGGACGCGGGAGCGCAGTTCGCGGGAGTGACCCCGCACGCGCCGTGACGGAGTGGTAGGCCCGCCGCACTCCCCGGCCTGCTCCCGGTCACCCTTCCCGGCGCACGGCCCGTTGTGCTCCCCACGGCACTCCCGCATACCTCAACTCATCAGCTTCAGCCGGGGTTTGGGCGCGTCGGCGCGTCCGGTGCGTGGTGGGCGGCTGCCCGCGCGGTAGGGGGCGGGCCAGTCGGCTCCCGGTCCGGTGTAGCCCTGCTCGGCGGCCGCGTGCAGGGTCCAGTTCGGGTCGTAGAGGTGTGGTCGGGCGAGGGCGCAGAGGTCCGTACGGCCTGCCAGGATCAGCGAGTTGACGTCGTCCCAGGAGGAGATGGCGCCGACCGCGATCACGGGCACCCTCACCTCGTTCCGGATGCGGTCCGCGAAGGGGGTCTGGTAGGAGCGTCCGAACTCGGGGTGTTCGTCGGCGACCACCTGGCCGGTCGACACATCGATCGCGTCGGCGCCGTGCGCGGCGAAGGCGCGGGCGATCTCGACGGCGTCGTCGGCCGAAGTGCCGCCCTCGGCCCAGTCGGTGGCGGAGATGCGGACGGTCATCGGCCGTTCCTCGGGCCAGACCGCGCGGACCGCGTCGAAGACCTCCAGCGGGAAGCGCAGCCGCCGGGCGAGTGAGCCCCCGTAGGCGTCGGTCCGGAGGTTGGCCAGCGGGGAGAGGAAGCCGGACAGCAGGTAGCCGTGGGCGCAGTGCAGTTCGAGCAGGTCGAAGCCGGAACGGGCGGCCCGCCGGGCAGCGCAGGCGAACTCCTGCCGTAGGTCGGTGAGTTGTGCCCGGGTGAGCTCGCGGGGCAGTCGGCCGTCCGGTCTGTACGGCAGCGGGGAGGCGGCCACGAGCGGCCAGTTCCCCTCGGGCAGTGGTTCGTCCATGCCCTCCCACATCAGCCTCGTCGATCCCTTGCGCCCGGAGTGGCCGAGTTGGACGCCGATCGCGGTGCCCGGTGCCCGCTCGTGCACGAAGTCGGTGACCCGCCGCCAGGCGTCGGCCTGGCGCCCGGTGTAGAGGCCGGTGCAGCCGGGCGTGATGCGGCCCTCGGGAGACACGCACACCATCTCGGTCATGACGAGTCCGGCGCCGCCGAGGGCGCGGGCGCCGAGATGGACGAGGTGGAAGTCGTCGGGGAGGCCGTCGGTGGCCGAGTACATGTCCATGGGCGAGACGACGACCCGGTTGCGCAGGGTCAGTCCGCGCAGCCGGAACGGGGTGAACATCGGGGGTGTGCCGGGCGGGCAGCCGAACTCCCGCTCCACGCCCTCGGTGAAGCGCGGGTCGCGCAGACGCAGGTTGTCGTGGGTGACGCGGCGGCTGCGGGTGAGGAGGTTGAAGGCGAACCTGCGGGGCGGCTGGTCGAGGTAGAGGCCGATGTTCTCGAACCACTCCAGGCTGGCGCGGGCGGCCCGCTGGGTGGAGGCGACGACGGGCCTGCGTTCCTCCTCGTAGGCGGTCAACGCGGTGCGGAGATCGGGGTGTTCGTGCAGACAGGCGGCCAGCGCCAGGGCGTCCTCGACGGCGAGTTTGGTGCCGGAGCCGATGGAGAAGTGGGCGGTGTGGGCGGCGTCGCCCAGCAGGACGAGGTTGCCGTGCGACCAGCGCTCGTTGACGACGGTCCGGAACGTGGTCCAGGTGGACTTGTTGGACTCCAGTGAGCGTCCGCCGAGGGCGTCCGCGAAGATCTTGGCGCAGCGCTCGACGGACTCCCGTTCGTCGAGTTCGTCGAAGCCGGTCGCCCGCCAGACCTCCTCGCGCATCTCGACGATCACGGTCGAGGAGTCGGCCGCGTAGGGGTATCCGTGCAGCTGCATCACGCCGTGCGGGGTCTCGGCCGTCTCGAAGCGGAAGGCGTCGAAGGCGAAGTCCGCGGCGAGCCAGATGTAGCGGCAGTGGTGGCTGGTCACCCGGGGGCGGAACACCTGGGCGTACGCCTGGCGGGTGGTGCTGTGCACGCCGTCGGCGGCGATGACCAGGTCGTGTTCCGCCGCCAGCCGTGCGGGGTCCGGCGCCTCGGCGCGGAAGCGCAGGCCGACGCCGAGGGAGCGACAGCGCTCGTGCAGGATCTCCAGGAGCCGGCGTCGGCCGAGGGCGGCGAAGCCGTGTCCGGTGGAGGTGTGCCGGGTGGCGCGGTGCACGATGTCGATGTCGTCCCAGCGGACGAAGTCCTGCTGGAGGGCGGCGTAGACCTGCGGGTCGGCGTGCTCGATGCCGCCGAGGGTCTCGTCGGACAGGACGACGCCGAAGCCGAAGGTGTCGTCGGGGGCGTTGCGTTCCCAGAGGGTGATCTCGCGGCCGGGGTCGAGGCGTTTCAGCAGGGCGGCCGCGTAGAGCCCGCCGGGGCCGCCGCCGATGATCGCGACCCGGAGGGGGTGGCCGGTCGGTCCGGGCGGCAGCGGTCGCGTCGTGGCGGGTCGTGTCCCGCGGCCGCGCGGCTCGTCGGCGGTGGCCCGCGCCGTCGGGGTGGATGCCCGCCCGTCGGCGGCCACGCCTACCGACCCCTCCACTTCGGCGGGCGCTTCTCGGTGAACGCCGCGTGGAATTCCGCGTAGTCCTCGCCGTTCATCAGCAGGGCCTGGGTCGCGGCGTCCAGTTCCACCGCCGCCGCCAGGGGCATGTCCAGCTCGGCCGTCAGCAGGGCCTTGGTCTGGGCGTACGCCAGTGCCGGTCCGTCGGCGAGGCGGTGGGCGAGGGCCTGTGCGGCCTCGTCGGCGCGGCCCTCGTCGGTGAGTTCGCTGATCAGGCCGATGCGCTCGGCCTCGGGGGCGCGGACCGGCTCGCCGAGCATGAGCAGCCGGGTGGCGTGGCCGAGGCCCACGACCCGGGGCAGCAGATAGGCGGCGCCCATGTCGCCGCCGGAGAGGCCGACGCGGGTGAAGAGGAACGCGAAGCGGGCGCTGGGATCGGCGATCCGGAAGTCCGCGGCCAGGGCGAGGACCGCGCCGGCGCCCGCCGCGACGCCGTGCACGGCCGCGATGACCGGGAACGGGCACTCCCTCATGGCGCGCACGACCTGGCCGGTCATCCGGTTGAAGTCGAGGAGCCGGGCGGTGTCCATGCCGAGGGTGGCGCCGATGATCTCGTCGACGTCTCCGCCGGAGCAGAAGCCGCGGCCCTCGCCGGCCAGGACCAGGGCGCGGACCGACCGCTCCCGGGACAGCTCGGCGAGGAGGTCGCGCAGGTCGGCGTAGGCGCCGAAGGTGAGGGCGTTGAGTTTCTCGGGACGGGCCAGGGTGACGGTGGCGATGCCGTCGGTGTGTGTGACGCGCAGGTGGTGCCAGTCGGAGGTGCGGGCGGCGGAGCCGGTGAAGGGACTCATGAGGGCGGCCTCCTCGACAGTCACCCTCGAAGTTACCACCCTCTCGTGACTGTCGTCATGAGTACGCGATAGGGCTGCCGGGAAGAATCGCCGTGTCACCGCACGACATGTTCTCGTCACACACGTCACCGGTCGTCAATAACGCGGTAACAACGGGATCAGGTGCGCGAGAGGGACCGTTGTCCCGGGTAAGTCGCCGGGCAGGGGCCGAGGGTCCCGTGCGGCGCCCGCCGAGCGCCTCTGCCGGAGGCCGCCGTACCATTCCTGAAGTTGAAAGCAGGACCGCCTGATGTCGATCACCGGACCCTGCGCCATGAACGGACTCGCCTTGTACGAACGCCCCTCCGACCCGGCCGCCTCCTGGCGTATCGCGCTGCCGCACTCCGCCGCGGCCGTGCCGGTGGCCCGCGCGCTGGTCCGAACGGCGCTGGCCGAGCTGAAGCACGGAGCGGACAGCGACACCGCGGAGCTGCTCACCGCCGAGCTGGTGGCCAACGCCGTGGAGCACACCGCCGGGGACGCCCCGATAGAGCTGGTGGTGGAGCTGCGGCCGACCGGCTGCCAGGTCGAGGTGCACGACCCCGACCCGCTGCCGCCGGGCGATCTCACCCGCCCCTCCGGGGAGGAGCCCGACCCCTGGCAGGAGCACGGGCGCGGGCTGCTGCTCATCCGCACCCTCAGCTCGTCCTGCGGGCACCGGCCCACGGAACAGGGCAAGGCGGTGTGGTTCAGGCTGGCCGCCGTTCCGGCACAGTGGCGGCCGCACCCGGCGTGACGCCGCTCTCGGCGGTGCCGTCACTTTCCGCGGTGACGTCACGCGCGCCGTGACACGGCCCTCCGCCGCGACGTCACTGTCCGCCGTCGGCGCCGCTCAGGCGAGCGTCGCCACCAGCACGGCCTTGATCGTGTGCAGTCGGTTCTCCGCCTCGTCGAAGACGACCGAGTGGGCCGACTCGAACACCTCGTCCGTCACCTCGAGGGAGTCCAGGCCGTGCGCCTCGTGGATCTCGCGGCCCACCTTGGTGCCGAGGTCGTGGAAGGCCGGGAGGCAGTGCAGGAACTTGACGTCCGGGTTGCCGGTGGCGCGCAGGACGTCCATGGTCACGGCGTACGGGCCGAGGGCGGCGATCCGCTCGTCCCAGACCTCCTTGGGCTCACCCATGGAGACCCACACGTCGGTGGCGACGAAGTCGGCGCCCGCGACACCCTCGGCCAGGTCCTCGGTGAGCAGGATCGCGGCGCCGGAGCTTTCGGCCAGCTCGCGGGCCCGCGCGACCACCTCGTCGGCCGGCCAGTACTCCTTGGGCGCGACGATGCGGACGTCCAGGCCGAGCAGAGCGCCGGTGACCAGGTAGGAGTTGCCCATGTTGAAGCGGGCGTCGCCGAGGTAGGCGAGGACGAAACCGTCGTCCACGAGGCTCTTGGCGCAGTGCTCGGTCATCGTGAGCACGTCGGCGAGCATCTGGGTGGGGTGCCAGTCGTCGGTGAGACCGTTGAAGACGGGCACGCCCGCGTGGGCGGCGAGCTCCTCGACCCTGTGCTGGCTGGAGCCGCGGTACTCGATGCCGTCGTACATGCGGCCCAGCACCCGGGCGGTGTCCTTCACCGACTCCTTGTGGCCGATCTGCGAGCCGGAGGGGTCGAGGTAGGTGGTGGAGGCTCCCTGGTCCGCCGCGGCGACCTCGAACGCGCAGCGGGTGCGCGTCGAGGTCTTCTCGAAGATCAGGGCGATGTTCTTGCCGCGCAGGTGCTGGACCTCGGTCCCGGCCTTCTTGGCGGCCTTGAGCTCCGCGGCCAGCTCGATCAGGCCGCGGAACTCCTCCTCGGTGAAGTCCAGCTCCTTGAGGAAGTGGCGGCCGGCGAGGGCGGTCGGGACTGTCGCCATGGGGGTCGCTCCAGAGGTGCGGTGGAAAAGTGCAGTGCACGGGACTGCGGTGGCAGGGAACCCCGGAAGTCTATACGACACCCAACATTTTTATACAGACGCGCGAACGACATCCGTACGCCTATACGGCACTCCGTTCGACCGGACAGCTCATACAGCGCGGTCCGCCCCTGCCCCGGCCCAGTTCGCTGCCGGGGATCTCGATCACCTCGATGCCCTGTTTGCGCAGATGGGTGTTGGTGGTGACGTTGCGCTCGTAGGCGACGACGACACCCGGCTCCACGGCGAGGACGTTGCAGCCGTCGTCCCACTGCTCGCGTTCGGCGGCGTGGACGTCCTGGGTGGCGGTGAGCACGCGGATCTCGCTCAGACCGAGGGCGGCGGCGATCGCGCGGTGCATGTGCTCCGGCGGATGGTCGGTGACCTTGAGCTCCTTCTCGCCGACGCCCGGCTCGATGGTGTACGAGCGGAGCATGCCGAGGCCCGCGTACTGGGTGAAGGTGTCGCCGTCGACCATCGTCATCACGGTGTCGAGGTGCATGAAGGCGCGCCGCTTCGGCATGTCGAGGGCCACGATGGTCTCGGCCGAACCCGCCGCGAACAGCTTGTGGGCGAGCATCTCGACGGCCTGCGGGGTGGTGCGCTCGCTCATGCCGATCAGCACGGCGCCGTTGCCGATGACGAGGACGTCACCGCCCTCGATGGTGGACGGATAGTCGGCCTGCCCCTCGGACCAGACACGGAACGACTCCCCGCGGAAGACGGGGTGGTGCCGGTAGATCGCCTCGAAGTGGACGGTCTCGCGCTGCCTGGCCGGCCAGCGCATGGCGTTGATCGCGACACCGTCGTAGATCCAGGCGGAGGTGTCGCGGGTGAAGAGGTGGTTGGGGAGCGGGTCGAGGAGGAAGTCGTCCAGGTCCATGACATGGAAGCGCACGGAGGTCGGTTCGGGATGCGCTTCCAGGAACTCCCGCTTGGTCATGCCGCCGACGAGGGCCTCCACGAGTTCCGGAGCGGGAAGCGCCTCGAAGGCGGCGCGGAGGTGGTCGGTGGCGAGTACCCCGTACTCCTTCTCGTCGAATACGCGGTCCAGGACGAGCGCTCGGGCCGCCGGGATCTCCAGGGCCTCGGTGAGCAGGTCGCCGAAGAGGTGGACGGCGACACCGCGGTCGCGCAGCACGTCGGCGAACCCGTCGTGCTCGGCGCGCGCCCGGCGCACCCACAGCACGTCGTCGAAGAGAAGGGCGTCCTTGTTGCTGGGGGTGAGCCTTTTGAGCTCGAGATCCGGCCGGTGCAGGATGACGCGGCGCAGCCGCCCGGCCTCGGAGTCGACATGGAATCCCATGTCTCCATCCTGACCACCAGGGACCACCTTCACCCCCTGCTGGACCGATTCCGCACGAGCTTGTTCCACCCTGAGCCCCCCACGGCCACCCTCCGCCGCCCTCACGTCGTTCTCGTCCCCTTGACGACAAGAGGAACGCGCGGCTATCGTTTTCTTATCGTCGCACTGACGAGAAACGCGGGAAACGGACGAGGGGGGTCTCTCATGGCCGACATCACCCGGCGCCTGGGCTGGCGCCATCTGCGCGGCGCCCCGACGGCGCACGTGCGCCACCACCGCTCCGGCAAGCTGGCGCACGACGGCCCGGGACTCAGCTTCTGGTTCCGCTCACTGAGCGCCGCACTGTCCGAAGTCCCGGTCGACGACCGCGAGTTGGCGATGACCTTCCACGCCCGCACGGTCGACTTCCAGGACGTGACGGTGCAGGCGACGGTGACCTACCGGATCAGCGACCCGGCCGTCGCCGCCGCCCGCCTCGACTTCTCCATCGACCCCGACACGGGCGTGTGGCGCAGCGCGCCCCTGGAGCAGCTCGGCACACTGCTCACGGAGACGGCACAGCAGCACGCGCTGGACGTCCTCGCACGGACCTCACTGTCGTCGGCCCTGGTGGACGGCGTGACGTCGGTACGGGAGCGGGTCGCGACGGGACTGGCGGCCGAGCCGCGGCTGCCGGCCACGGGCATCGAGATCGTGGCCGTACGGGTCGTCGCGCTGCGTCCGGAACCGGAGGTGGAACGGGCGCTGCGCACCCCGGCGCGTGAGCAGATCCAGCAGGAGGCCGACCGGGCGACGTACGAGCGGCGGGCGGTGGCCGTCGAGCGGGAGCGGACGATCGCCGAGAACGAACTGGCCAGCCAGATCGAACTGGCCCGCCGCGAGGAGCAGTTGGTCGAGCAGCGCGGTACGAACACCCGTCGCGAGGCGGAGGAGAGCGCGGCGGCCGACAAGGTGCGGGCGGAGGCGGAGGCCACCCGGTCCGTGCGGCTGGCGGAGGCGGAGGCCGCGCGGTCGGTGAAGCTGGCTGAGGCGGAGGCCGCGAAGCAGGTGCGGCTGGCCGACGCCGAGGCGCAGCGCACGGAGCGGCTGACCCAGGTGGAGGCGGCGCGCACGGTACGGCTCGCGGAGGCGGAGGCGGCCCGCTCGGTCCAGCTCGCCCGTGCCGAGGCGCAGGCGGCCCGCGAGGTCGGCGAGGCGCGGGCGCAGGCACAGGCGGCCTGGCTGCGCGTGCACGCCGACGTCGACGTGGCGACCCTGCACGCCCTCACCGGTACGCGTCTCGCCGAGAACCTGCCCCGCATCGACAACGTGACGATCTCGCCGGACGTCCTCACCGGTCTCCTGTCGAGGCTCGGCGGCGGGGAACGGGAATGAGTCTCGCCCCGCGGGCCGTGCTGGTCCACCGCACCACGGAGTACGAGGAGTTGGTCGCCCGGCACGGCACCCACGGCCAGGCCGCCTTCTTCCTCTCCTCGCGGGGCCGGGACATCGAGGAGATCGCCGAACGCCACCGGCGCACACGGCGGGCACTGGCCGAGGTGACGGCGGCGATCCCCCTGACCTGGCGTCAGACCCGGGTGGAGCGGGCCGACCTGGACCGCTTCCTGTTCGCCCCGGAGGACGTGGTCGTGGTGGTCGGCCAGGACGGACTCGTGGCGAACGTCGCCAAGTACCTGTCCGGCCAGCCGGTGGTGGGCATCGACACCGACCCGGGCCGCAACCCGGGTGTCCTGGTCCGCCACAGCCCGGCGGACGCCCGGCTGCTCCTGCCCTCGGTGCTCGCGACGGGCACCGGCGCGGAGGGGCTGACCATGGTCGAGGCGGTGGCCGACGACACCCAGCGGCTCCTGGCTCTCAACGAGATCTATCTGGGGGCCGCGGGACACCAGACCGCCCGCTACCGCCTGGGCCTCGACGGCGACGGGGGTGCCGCCGAGGCCCAGGCCTCCTCCGGGGTGCTGGTGGGCACGGGCACCGGGGCGACCGGCTGGATCCGGTCGGTGTGGCAGGAGCGGGGCGGCGGGAGCGCATCGGCCCCGCGCCTGCCGGGCCCGACGGAGGACCGCCTGGTGTGGTTCGTGCGGGAGGCGTGGCCGTCCCCCGCGACCGGTACCTCGCTGGTCGCGGGCGAGCTCGCGGCGGGCGGCCGGCTGACGCTCACCGTCGAGTCGGAGCGCCTCATCGCCTTCGGTGACGGGATCGAGAGCGACGCGGTGGAGCTGACGTGGGGTCAGCGGGTACGGGTGGGGCGGGCGGAAGCGGCGCTACGCCTCGTGGGCTGAACCGCGGCACGACGCCCCCCCCGCTTCCACCACCGCCACCGCTCACAGGCGGGGGTCCACCGGCTCCGACTCCAGGGCCAGTACACCGAAGACCGCCTCGTGGACGCGCCACAGCGGCTCCCCCTCGGCCAGTCGGGCCAGGGCCTCCAGGCCGAGGACGTACTCGCGGATCGCCAACGACCGTTTGTGGTTGAGGAAGCGCCCGCGCAGCCGGGTGAGGTTGTCCGGGCGGGTGTACTCCGGGCCGTAGATGATCCGGAGGTACTCGCGGCCCCGGCACTTGATACCGGGCTGGACCAGACGGCCTTCGCCTCCCCCGCTCCCGGCGTCGCCCGAACGCGTAGACCCCGAGCGCACCACGGCGCCCAGCGGCTTGACGACCATGCCCTCGCCGCCCCGGCCCGTCATCTCCAGCCACCAGTCGACACCGGCCGCCACCGACTCGGGGTCGGCCGTGTCGACGTAGAGCCGCCGGGTCGTCCGGAGCAGACCGGTGTTGTCGTGTTCCACCAGCCGGTCCAGGAGCGACAGCTGCTCGTCGTGCGGCAGACCGGCGAGGCTGCGGCCCTGGACCGCGAGGATCTGGAACGGGGCCAGCCGTACGCCGTCCAGCCCGTCCGTCGTCCAGCAGTAGCGCCGGTACGCCTGTGTGAACGCGGCCGCGTCCGAGGCGCGTTCACGCTGACGGGCGAGGAGGTCCCCGACGTCGACACCCCGTGCCGCCGCGCCTTCCAGAGCGGACAGGGCGCCCGGGAAGACCGCGCCGGAGGCGGCGCCCACGGCCGCGTACTGCGAGCGCAGCAGACCCGAGGCCTTCAGGGACCAGGGCATCAGCTCGGCGTCCAGCAGCAGCCAGTCCGTGTCGAGTTCCGCCCACAGACCCGCCTCCTCCACCGCCGTCCGTATCCGGCCGAGGATCTCCTCCGTCACGCCCTCGTCGTCGAAGAACGGCCGGCCGGTGCGGGTGTAGAGGGAGCCGGTGGGGCCGTCCACGCCGAAACGCTTGCGCGCCGTCTCCGCGTCCCGGCACACCAGGGCCACCGCCCGCGAGCCCATGTGCTTCTCCTCGCACACGACCCGCGCGACACCGTCCTGCGCGTACTGCGCGAACGCCTCCGCCGGGTGCTCCAGGTATCCCTCGACGTGCGAGGTGGCCGTGGGGGCCATCGTCGGCGGCAGGTACGGCAGCAGCCGCGGGTCCACCGCGAACCGGCTCATGACCTCCAGGGCCGCGGCCGCGTTCTCCTCCCGGATCGAGACGCGGTTGTGGCCGTCGTACCGGGTCTCGACGACCCGCCGGCCGTGCACGTCGGCCAGGTCCAGCGGGCGGCCGTCGTGCCCGCCGGGCGCCTCGGAGCGCAGCGGCTTCGTCGGCTCGTACCAGACCTGCTCCGCCGGTACGTCGACCAGCTCGCGCTCCGGCCAGCGCAGCGCGGTCAGCTTGCCGCCGAACACGGCGCCGGTGTCCAGGCAGATGGTGTTGTTCAGCCAGGTCGCCTCCGGGACGGGCGTGTGGCCGTAGACCACCGCCGCGCGGCCCCGGTAGTCCTCCGCCCACGGGTAGCGCACCGGCAGGCCGAACTCGTCGGTCTCACCGGTGGTGTCGCCGTACAGCGCGTGCGAGCGGACCCGGCCGGAGGTGCGGCCGTGGTACTTCTCCGGCAGGCCCGCGTGACAGACCACGAGCCTGCCGCCGTCGAGGACGTAGTGGCTGACGAGACCGTCGATGAACTCCCTTACCTCGGCGCGGAACTCCTCGCTCTCGCTCTCCATCTGCTCGATGGTCTCGGCCAGACCGTGGGTGTGCTGGACCTTGCGGCCGCGCAGGTGACGGCCGTACTTGTTCTCGTGGTTGCCGGGCACGCACAGGGCGTTGCCCGACCTGACCATCGCCATCACGCGGCGCAGGACACCCGGGCTGTCCGGTCCCCGGTCGACGAGGTCGCCGACGAACACGGCCTGCCGTCCCTGCGGGTGGACGCCGTCCGCATAGCCCAACTTGCCCAGCAGGCGCTCCAGTTCGGCGGCGCAGCCGTGGATGTCTCCGATGATGTCGAAGGGCCCGGTGAGGTGGGTCAGGTCGTTGTAGCGCTTCTCGGTGACGACCGAGGCGTTCTCGATGTCCTCGACTCCCCGCAGGACGTGCACCTTGCGGAAGCCCTCGCGCTCCAGGTGGCGCAGCGAGCGGCGCAGTTCGCGGGTGTGGCGCTGGATGACCCGGCGGGGCATGTCGGCGCGGTCGGTGCGGGCCGCGTTGCGTTCGGCGCACACCTCCTCCGGCACGTCCAGCACGATGGCGATGGGCAGCACGTCGTACTGCTTCGCCAGCTCGATCAACTGGCGGCGGGCGTCCGGCTGCACGCTGGTGGCGTCGACCACCGTGCGACGGCCGGCCGCGAGCCGCTTCCCCGCGATGTAGTGCAGGACGTCGAAGGCGTCCCGGGTCGCGCTCTGGTCGTTCTCGTCGTCGGAGACCAGGCCCCGGCAGAAGTCGGAGGAGATGATCTCGGTGGGCTTGAAGACGCGGCGGGCGAAGGTGGACTTGCCGGACCCGGACGCGCCGATCAGGACGACGAGGGAGAGGTCGGTGACGGGCAGCACACGGCCACCCCGCCGCTGCGTGGAAACCTGGGTCTCGGTCATGCCGCCTTCGCCTCCTTCTCGTTCGCGCCGCTCAGGGTGAAGACGGCCATCTGGGTGGGCGGCCCGACCTCCGGGTCGTCCAGGCCGACCGGGACGAACTCCACGGTGTAGTGGTGCCGTTCGGCGACCGCGGCCGCCCAGCCGCGGAACTCCTCGCGGGTCCACTCGAAGCGGTGGTCGCCGTGCCGGACATGGCCTGCCGGGAGGCTCTCCCAGCGGACGTTGTACTCGACGTTCGGGGTGGTCACCAGGACCGTGCGCGGACGGGCCGCACCGAACACCGCGTACTCCAGGGCGGGCAGCCTGGGCAGGTCGAGGTGCTCGATCACCTCGCTGAGCACGGCGGCGTCATAGCCCTGGAGGCGGGCGTCGGTGTAGGCGAGCGAGCTCTGGTAGAGCCGGACACGGGAGGACTGCCGCTCGCCCATCCGGTCCAGCTTCAGCCGGCGGGAGGCGATGGTGAGCGCGCGCATCGACACATCGACCCCGACGATCTCGGTGAAGCGCGGGTCCTTCAGCAGCGCCTGCACCAACTGGCCCTGACCGCAGCCGAGGTCGAGGACCCGGGCGGCCCCGGACTGCGTCAGCGCGGTGACGATCGCCTCGCGGCGCAGCACGGCCAGCGGGGTGGGGCGCTCCTCCGTCTCGGCCTCCGGCTCGACCGCGTTGTCGATCTCCTCGACCTCGCTGTCGTCCGCCTCGGCGAGCCGGACCAGCTCCAGCCGCTCCATCGCCTGTCGGGTCAGCGACCAGCGGCGCGAGAGGTAACGGCTGGTGATCAGTTTCTGCTGGGGGTGCTCGGCCAGCCATCCCTCACCGGCGCGCAGCAGCTTGTCGACCTCGTCGGAGGAGACCCAGTAGTGCTTGGCGTCGTCGAGGACCGGCAGCAGGACGTACAGGTGGCGCAGGGCCTCGGCGACGGTGAGCGTCCGCGACTCCAGGACCAGGCTCACATACCGCGAGTCGCCCCACTCCTCGAACTCCGTGTCGAGGGGCACCGGTTCGGCACGCACGGCCCAGCCGAGCGGCTCGAACAGGCCGCGTACGAGGTCGGCGCCGCCACGGGCCGGCAGTGCGGGTACCTCGATCCTCAACGGCCTTGTCTGCGAGGGGAGTTCGGGCTTCGCCGCGCACACACCACGCATCGCGCTGGAGAACACCGCGCTCAGCGCCACCGCGAGCAGCGAGGAGGCCGCGTAGGGGCGGTCGTTGACGTACTGGGCGAGGGCCGCGTCCGGAGCGCCGCCCCGGCCCTTGCCCTTGCCACGCCGGACCAGCGCCACGGCATCCACCTCCAGCAGCAGCGCCGCCGTGCAGCGCTCGGCGTCCGCCTCGGGGTAGAGGACGTGGGCCTTGCCGTAGGAGGTGGAGAACGCCTGCGCGTTGTCGGGATGCTTGTGCAGCAGGTAGCCCAGGTCGGTGGCAGGACGTTCGGGGGTGCCGGTGGTGCTGATCGTCAGGAACACGTGGGTGCCTCGGTGGGTTCGGAAGAAGGAGCGGAAGCGCTGATCGTGCGCCCGCGCACCCCTACAACGTACAGAGAACGCTTCCGCGCCACGCGCGATTTTCCCACCCGACCGGCACCCGACCGCCCCCTGTCCGCGCTGGTCAGCCCCGGGGACGGCCGTCCGCCTCGGCTCCCGCGGGCGTGCTGCGCCATGGGCTCACGCCCAGTTTCCCGGTGGTGCCGAGGTCCAGGTGCGGGGTCACCATCACCGGCGCCGCGTCGGACCTGGCGCGCACCCGGACGTAAGGGACGTCGACCGCGGTGCCGAAGCCGGTGGTGTTGCGCCACATCAGGCCGGCGCTCGCGCGTTCGCCGGGCTTCAGGGTGACGGGCCGGGGCGGGTCGTCGAACCCGGTGACGGTGGAGATACCGCCGCTGCCCTTGAAGATCTCGACGCCGTCGACCGGCTCATGGTCCTCGTCCAGGAGGCTCAGCTGCGGGTAGCCGTCGACGGTGTAGTCCCGGTCGCCGCAGTTCTCCAGGACGAGTCCCACGACGCGCAGCCCCATCGCGGCGTCACCGTCGTCGGCCGACACACGGATGCCGGAGGGCGGGCAGACCCCGGCCTCGCTCGGCGCCTCGTCCGCCGGGACCTTGGTCACCTCCCCGACCTTCACCGTCGTCACCGTGGACGCTCCCGACATGAGCGTCCCCGGTCGGACCGTGCCCCGTACCGTCCGGCCGGGTCCCACCGCGCGCACGGTCACCCGCTCGTTGCTCATGACCTCGCCCGCGCCGGTCGTGAAGTCGAACAGGACGGTGTACGTCAGCTCCTCGGTACCGGAGTTGGTGACCTCGTAGGCGGCCGAGATGCCGGAGCCGGCGCCCAGGCCGGTCGGGAGGCGTTCGGCCTCGACCCCGCCGATGCCGGATGCGCCGGGGGTGTCGGAGGCGCCGGGGGTCGCGGAGGTGGCGGGGAGGGTCACCGAGGTGATCCGGACCCCGTCCACGGCGGGCTCGGTGACCTGCGTGCGCGGCGTCGAACTCGCGCCGACGCCGCCGTTGTCGGCGCCGGCGTGCTCCGCTCCGCATCCCGTCAGGAGCAGCAGGGCGGCGAGGGCCGGAAGGAGCGGGAGGGGTCTGCGCATCCGGCCACCTCATCAGCGCCCGGCCATGCCTACTGTGACGGAAGCCATACCTCCGGTCACAGCCGTGTCACAGATGAGGGGCGCCGCGCCTCGGCCGCCGGACAAGGAGGACAACGATGTCCGAGCCGGGCCGGAGCACGCCGCCGTCTCCCTCGGTGCCGGTGCCCCGTACGGCGTACCGGCGGCGCTCCCGTGCCGGCTCAGCCGCCGTCGCCCTCGGTGCCGGTCCCCCCCCTACGGGCGTACCGGCGGCTCCCGTGCCGGCCCAGCTGTACGGCTCAGCTGCACTGGCTCAGTCGTGGCGCCCAGTTGTCGCGCTCAGTTGTCGCGCTCAGTTGTAGCGGCTCAGCTGTGCCTGCACCTGCGCGGAGATCAGCTCCAGGTGGTCCAGGTCGTGCAGGTCGAGGATCTGGAGGTAGAACCGCCGGGACCCGGCCTCGGCATAGCGGCCGATCTTGTCGACGACCTCGGCCGGGGAACCGGCCAGCCCGTTGGCCTTCAGCTCGTCGACCTCACGGCCGATCGCGGCGGCTCGCCGGGCGAGTTCCCGGTCGTCCTTGCCGACACAGACGACGAGGGCGTTCGAGAGGGTGATCGCGTCCGCCGCGCGGCCGATCTCCTGCGCGGCGGCCCGCACCCGGCCGAACTGACGCTCGCTGTCCTCGACCGAGGCGAACGGCATGTTGAACTCGTCGGCGAACCGGGCGGCCAGCCGCGGTGTGCGGGTCGCACCGGTGCCGCCGATCAGCACCGGGATCTTCGCCTGGGCGGGCTTCGGCAGCGCGGGCGAGTCGGTGAGGTCGTAGTAGGTGCCGTGGAAGTCGTACGTCTTGCCGAGCTCCGTCGCCCACAGGCCCGTGACGATCTCCAGCTGCTCCTCCAGGCGGCCGATCTTCTCCTTCGGGAAGGGAATGCCGTACGCCTTGTGCTCCTCCTCGAACCAGCCCGCGCCCAGGCCCAGTTCGATGCGCCCCCCGGACATCTGGTCGACCTGCGCGACCTGGATGGCGAGGACGCCGGGCAGCCGGAAGGTACCCGCCGTCATCAGCGTGCCCAGGCGTATGCGCTTGGTCTCGCGGGCGAGCCCGGCGAGGGTGATCCAGGCGTCCGTGGGGCCCGGAAGGCCGCTCACCTCGCCCATCTTCAGGTAGTGGTCGGAGCGGAAGAAGGCGTCGAACCCGAGGTCCTCGGTGGCCTTGGCCACGGTGAGAAGGGTGTCGTAGGTCGCCCCCTGCTGGGGCTCGGTGAAGATACGCAGATCCATGTCTCCATCCTGCACTCCTCCCTTCCCGTCAACCCCATCGGTCCCTGCTCCCTCCGCCGTCCCCGGTCGGGTGAAAATCGGCCGCGCCGTGCGTGGGGGGTTGCCCCGGCCAGTGACCCGCCCCTCCGGTGATCGTTGGGCGGGCGGAGCCGGCCCGCCCGGCGCCCGCGCCCGGCTGGTCAGCGCCGGGACGTCACCCGCATCGGCCCTCCTCCCGGGGGGCCAGCGCCGAGGAGGCCGTCATGTCCGAAGAGACCGTGCCGCAGCAGGGCGGGGCCCCCGCCGCAGCTCAGCCGAAGGGGTTGCTGGAGCAGATGGAGGAGCTGATGGCGGCGCTCAACGCGGACCTCTCGGCGCTGGACGCGGACTTCCAGTCGGCCGGGGGTGTGATGCGGGGGCCGGGAGATGAGGGTGACGTGATGGGCTGACCTCCGCCTCCACTTCCTTCCGCCTCCCGCTCTCTCCCCCCTCCCCGCCCGCCCCTCTCCCCCTTTCCCCTCCTCCCCTTCCGCCGAGCGCGCCGGGCAGGTCGGCTTTCCTCACCTCTCCGGCAAGGCGCCCTCCCTCTCCTCCCGTTCCTCCCTCGCCGCCAGTTTGCGCAGCATCTCCAGGACCCGGTCCCTGGACTCGTCCGCCGCGTCGATGGCCTCCATGCACTTCCAGTACGTGCCCTGGTCGTCCGCCGAGCTCGCCAGGCCGACCAGGGCGATGCCGACCTCGCCCAGGAGCCCGCTCAGGTCGAGCAGCGCCCGGCGTGCGTCGTCCAGTTCGGTGAGCCGGGCGGCGAGCAGGTCCCCGGGGTCGAGGTCGGGCGCGCCCAGCACGCCGCAGCCTCTGCCCGCCAGCTCGGTCAGCCCCAGCGCCTCACCGCGCAGTTCGGGCGGGCCCGAGACGGCGAGGCGACTGCCGATCGCCTGCGCCAGGGCTTGCGCCTGCCACACCTCCGCGAGGATCCCCGCTCCTTCCGCGCTGCCCGCCAGCGCGCTCCTGCTCGTCAGGATGAGCCGCACCGCATCCATGCGCTGCCCCCGTCTGCCCGACGTGCTGCTCGCACGTCCGCCCGAACACCCGTCTCCACCAGTCCACTACCCAGAGTGAGGGTCTGTGGGGCGAAAAGCCAGAGGAAGACCGAAATCTGTGGACAACAAATCGATTTCGGTCCGCCCGTCGACTGCGGAGAGTGAAAACGGACTGTTCGGCTCACATCCGAGATGCCGCTGCGAGGTGTCCACGGGCCGCACCGGGACCGCTACGGGGTCATCGCGTCACCGGCGCGCGACGCCGCCGCGCGTCACCCCCGCCCGCACGGCCGAACGTCACCACCGAGGCCGCACGTCACCGCCGAGGCCGCACGTCACCGCCGCGCGACGAGGCGGAGGTTCCGCGGGGTTTCCACAAGGTCCCGGCCGGGCCTGTGCCGGGCGGTGCAGGGTCTCCCTACGGCGCCGGGAACCTGTGCTCGTTGCGGTCGATCTTCGCGTCCAGCGCCGCCAGCGGATCGACACCGAGGACCTGGCAGAGCTGGAGCAGATAGGCGAGTACGTCGGCGACCTCGTCCGTCACCCGGTGGGCGGTGTCCGGGTCCTCCATCACGCGTGCCGACTCCTCCGGCGTCAACCACTGGAAGATCTCGACCAGTTCGGACGCCTCCACGCTGAGGGCGGCGACGAGGTTCTTCGGGGTGTGGAAGGGCTGCCAGTTCCGCGCGGCCGCGAACTCGGCGAGTCTGCGCTGGAGCTTCGCCACGTCGAGGTGTTGTTCAGTCACGCACCCAGGTGTACCACCGTCACTCCCTCCGTCCGGGCGGCGCCATAGCCGTCGCCGACCGCGCCGACGCAGCGGATGTGCCCGCGCTCGGCCATCCGCACCGCCAGCCGCAGCAGTTCGGCGCGCTGTCGTGCGTCGAGGCCGCGGTCCAGGCCGTCCGCGAGCAGCGTGAGGGTCTGCATCGCGGCGGGCACCTCGCCGGCCGGGTCCACGTCGAGGACGCCCGGCCCGGTGAGCAGCACCAGGGCGAGGGCGACGTAACGCAGCTCGCCGTATCCCAGCCGGGCGAGTTCCGTACGGCTGCCGTCGGCGCGGTGGAGCAGCGCCCGGACCGTGCCGTCGGCCAGCGGTTCGGCACGCAGGTCCACGACCGGTGCGCCGGAACCGGCGGACAGCGCGGCCACCAGTTGCGCGTGCCGTCGGGCGCACTCCTCCCGGGTGCGCCACAGGACGTCGGCGAGGTTGTCGCAGCCGGTGAGCAGTCGGCCGGAGCCGGTGGGGACCGGGACCCCCATCCAGTCGGGCTGCGGATCGCAGGCGAAGACGGAGCGCAGGGCGACGACCATCTGTTCCGCGGCGGCGAGCACCTGACGTTGCCCGTCGGTCTTACCCGCCACGCGCAGGGGCAGCAGGGCGGTGCCAAGCCGGTCGTCGGGCAGCGGGGCCCGTGTCACGGGCGCGGAGCCCCCGGTGTGCCAGGCCGCCTGCACCGTGCGGCGGCCGGGATCGCGCAGTGCCGTCTCCAGCAGTACGACACCCGCCGCGCTCAGCCGCTCCCCCACGATGCGCAGCTCCGGTTCGGCCTGTACCGCGACATCGAGCCGGACCGGGCCGCCGGGTCCGTCGGCCGTGCATCCGATACGGAATCCCCGGCGACGCTGGGCATCGGGCCGCGCCCCCTGCGGTACACACGCGAGCGGATCGGCGAACACCTCACCCAGCGGGGCTCCGCCGCCGAGCCGCGCCAGCGCTTCGTAGGCGCGCAGCGCGCTGGTCTTGCCGCTCCCGCTGGCCCCGACGAACAGCGTGACCGCCCCGAGCGCGAACCTGGCCCGCCGATGACCCTCGAAGGCGGAGAGCCGCAGTTCGGTGACGCAGGGCCGGACGTACCGCACCTGGGCGGACGCCGTGCCGGGGCCCGTACGGGGGCCGGGACCGGGGCCCTGCGCGGTGGACTGCGCGGAGGACGGCACGGAGGGCTGACCGCGTCGCTCCGCCGCGGACGGGGCTTGCGCGGGCACGGTGGGGGCGACGTCTGCCGACGGCGGCCCGGCGGATACCGGGCGGGCCGAGGCCGTGGAAGCGGCAGAGGGGGCGGAGGAGCCGGAAAGGGCGGACGGAGTGGGGGAAGCGGCAGCCGAAGAAGCCGACGGGGAGGCAGCGGAGGAGGCAAACGGCGAGGGCATATCCGGACCGTAGGACTCCGCAGGCCGACGAACCGTTCCGCCCCGAAAACCTTCCTACGATCGAGCGACCCCGACGTCCTCGACGTCCCCGACGTCCTCGACGTCCTCAACGTCCCCGACGTCCTCGACGACCACGCCGCTGCGCACTACGCCGCATGCCGAGCACCGACCACCGTTGGCGGGCGGCGCCGGGCACCGAGCACCGGCCGCGGGCGCCGCCGAGCGCCGCGCTGGGCGCGGGTCGCTCGACGCCCGGGGGTCGCTCAGACTCCTGGAATCCCCGCTCCCTCCATGATCCCGCTGACCTCGGTGCCCGGCGGGGTCAGCAGGAAGACGTTGCGGTCGACCCGGTGCATGCCGCTGGCCAGGCCGAATACGACTCCGGTGGAGAAGTCCAGGACGCGCTTGGCGGTGTCGGTCTCCGCGCCCGTCAGGTCGAGCAGCACCGGGATGCCCGCCATCAGCGTCTCGGCGACCTCGCGGGCGTCCGCGAAGACGTTGACCCGCAGCACGACGAAACGCCGCCGGGTCTCCGTCTCCGCGTCAGGGAGCGAGCGATGGCTCACCGCCGACGGCCACGCGTCCCGGCCCCGCAGCGGAACAACCTGAGCGAGCCCTTCCCACTGTTCATCGGTGACGTCGTAACGGTTCACCGGCACCCCCCGAACTGACTCGCCTTCAATGCCTGCACCAGCCATTCTTACGCCAAGTCACCCGTTCAGCCCAACAGCGACACGGACCGCCACGGTCTCCGGCAGCGCGCGGCGGCTTCTCGGGGCGACCACACCGGAATCCCCACGTCCAGGTGTGCGCCGCTCACCAGCCCTGATTCCGTGGCGAAAGCGCGTACACGGCGGCAGTGATCGGCTCGGCTGATCGGCTCGGCCGGTACGGGCGTACGAGAGATGGTGACGCCGGCGTGACCGACGGCCCGGGGCCCGGTCACCGCAATCTACGGCGGAGTGGTTTTGACCTGCGGCGGAGTGCGTCCTCGCCCGCCGGCGAAATCACAGGGGCGGCGACAGAGTCACACGGGCGGGTGACCCGGATCAGGGCGACTCAACCGGCCGGTTCCCCGGCCCCCGGCGAACACGGCAGTTGTGGCAGGCGGGGACGCCCGTCCATCCCCCTGAATCCCGCGTGAGTCCCCACAACCGCCGTGCCACACAACCAACTTGGCACTGATGACACCGAAGGCGACGTTCACGTGACCCTGGCCAGGCGCGGGACGTCAAAAGTCCTTCACACGCAACGACGCTGACGCAGGGTCAGGTGACTGACGCACCCCGGGATGACGGCGTATCAGGCGACCGTGCGGGTGAAGCGGAGCGTGGTGGTGATCGTCGTCAGGCCACCCATCATGCCGAGCTGGTTCAGAGTCATCCCGAACTCGTTCCGGTCCACGGTGAACGTGGCGTCCAGGGTGACCGCGTCGGCATCCGCCTGGCTCAGACGGGCGGTGAAGTTCTGCGGCCGGCTGATGCCGCGCACCGTCAGCTGGCCGGACACCTTCACGTCCCCGTCGGCCCCGAGTTCGGCGGAGCGCACCGCGAAAGTGATCTCGGGGTGGTTCTCGACGTCGAAGAAGTCCCCGCTGCGCAGATGCTTGTCCCGCTTCGGGTTCTTGGTGTCGACGGAAGCGGCGTCCAGGACCAGGGAGCCGGTGACGGTCCCGTCGGCGGCCACCTCACCCCCGCCGCCGACGGTGGCGAAGACGCCCTTGACGGGGACCAGGCCCCACATCGCCTTGTGCTTCACGGCGACGGTGGAGGCGCCCGCGTCGAGCTGCCACAGTCCGGTTTCCACGGCGACGGTCATGGCCGTTCTCCTTGGTGTTCCGCGTCTGGATAAGGGTCACGGCCACGCTAGCCGGTTATCCAAATCTGGACAACAGGGTCATGCAAATTTGGACTAGAGATACACTCGAACCATGGCAGACTCCGCTGAACACCCCGCCGACCTGCCCGCATGCCCGTCAGCGCAGGGCGCCGGGGCGGGTCTGCTGCCGTCCGAGCTGCGTGGCTGGATGTTGCTGCTGGCGGCGACCGGCGCGGTGGAACAGCGGCTGCGCTCGGTGGTCAAGGAGCACCTCGACGTCTCGCACGACGAGTTCCTGGTCCTGTGCCTCCTGGCCGAACAGCCCCAGGGCGGCCTGCGCATGACCCGCGTCGCGGAACTGCTGGGCCGGCCCAAGACCCGGCTGACGTACCAGATCGCCTGCCTTCAGCACGCCGGTCTCGTCACCCGCAGGTCGGTGTCCGGGGACAAGCGCGGGGTGGAGGTGGCGCTCACCGACAAGGCCCGGGACATGCTCCGGGAGGCCTCCGGCGCCCTGGCCGAGACGGTGACGGGGGCGCTGGCCCACGTCATGGGACCCGAGCAGTGCGCCGCGATGAGCGGGCTGATGCCGAAGGCGGCCACGGAGTCGCAGCCGGAGCCGGAGCACGCCACCGTCTCCGACTGATTCGGACGCCTGAATCCGGACGCCGAACGCCCCACCTGCGGAGTTCCGAGAAACACCGGGGCGGGGCGGAGCCGGGCGAGCGGGCCGGGACGGGAGGGGACGGACAAACAGTCAGGCAGTCAGCTGACGGCAGACGGCAGACGGCAGACGGCGGACGGCGGACGGCGGACTGCAGACGCACAACAGGGGGCCGGACGGCCTGTCCTATCGGGAGACGTCCGTGTACTGCTCCGAGTCCGATCCTGAGCCCGAGCCCGAGCCCGAGCCCGAAGCGCCGGACTCCTCGGAATCCTTCGCCGCCTCAGCGTCCACCGAGGCCTTGCGGCCGGGCAGGACCGCGAAGACGATCATCGTGCCGGCGGCCATGATGATCCCGCCGATCAGGCTGGTCTGGGCGACACCGTGCGCGAAGGCCTCGTGCACGGCCTCCACCAGGGCCTGCGCCTGCTGCACGCCACCCGCGGGGTCCTTCGCGACCTGCTCGGCGACCGCCAGGCCACCGCCCACCGAGTCCTTGGCGGTCTCCAGCGCGGCAGCCGGAAGGTTGCCGCCGACCAGGCCGGTCAGCTTGTCGCGATACGCGGTGCCGAGCAGCGAGCCGAGGATCGCGATGCCGAGCGAACCGCCCAGCTCCAGCGCGGTGTCGTTGGCGCCGCCGCCGACACCCAGCTCGTTCTCCGGGAACGACCCCATGATCGTGTCGGTGGCCGGGGACACGCTCAGGCCGATCGCGAAGCCCAGCATCATCATCGGCGCGAGGAAGTCCGTGTACGTCGAGCCCGTGTCGACGCGGGTGAGCAGGAAGACGCCCGCGGTGCCGATCACCATGCCGGACACGACCATGGCCCGCACGCCCAGCTTCGGGGTCAGCCGCCCGGTCACCGCAGCACCCACGAACACCGCGCCGGCCAGCGGCAACAGCCGTACACCGGTCTCCAGCGCGTCGTAGTCCAGCACGAACTGGAGGAACTGGGTGGAGTAGTAGATCGCGCCGAAGGTGCCGAAGAAGAAGAACAGCACCGCCAGCATCGAACCGCCGAAGGGCCGCAGACGGAACTTGCGGACATCCAGCATCGGGTGCGGATGCCGCAGCTCCCAGGCCACGAAGGTCACCAGACCGACCCCGGAGACCACGGCCGCGGCGATCGGGCCGACGCCCCAGCCGAAGTGCGGGCCCTCGATGGTCGCGTACACCAGCGCGCCGACGGAGACGATCGACAGCAGACCGCCGACGTAGTCGATCCGGCCCATGCCCGCCGCCCTGGACGGCGGGACCAGCGCGAGCGCGCCGACGACGGCGACGAGCGCGATGGGGACGTTGATCAGGAAGGTCGAGCCCCACGCATGGTCCTGGAGCAGCCAGCCGGCGACGAGCGGACCGACGGCGATGGCCAGCCCCGAGGTGGCCGTCCAGGCCGTGATGGCCTTCGCCCGCTCCCGCCGCGGGAAGATCGCGACGAGCAGCGACAACGTGGCCGGCATGACGACCGCGGCGCCGACACCCATGATCGCGCGAGCCGTGATGACCAGCTCGGTCCGGTCCACCAGGCTCCCCATCACCGAACCGCCCGCGAAGACCAGCAGCCCGGTGACGAGCGCGCCGCGACGGCTGTACTTGTCGCCGATCGACCCCAGCACGAGCATCAGCGCGGCATACGGGACCGTGTAGCCGTCGATGACCCACTGGAGGTCGCTGCTGCTCAGCCCCAGGTCCGTCGTCATGTCCGGCGCGGCCACGATCAGCGAGGTGTTCGCCATGACCACGATCAACAGGCTCAGACAGAGCACGATCAACGCCGACCAGCGATTGTCGTACGGCCCTGTCATCTTCTCGACGGGTGTGTTGACGGGGAAGGGCATGGGGGGCTCCTAAGAGAGGACGAGTTAATTGCCCGTTGATGTGCAGACTAGTTTATTGCCCATCACTGTGCAAATACTCCGCCGTCCTGCCGCTCCGACGGGTGCCCGGAGCCGCTCCGCCCTCACCTCACCCAGGGCGGACGACCGCTTTCGCGCCCGGATCGGGGTGGGGTGATGGATCGAACTCGGCCAGGGGAGAGCCGCCCGAGGCCGACGGCAAGGGGGCGGTGTCACGGCGGGCGAAGGACTGCCGGGAGGGCACGGACGTGCACAGCGCGGCGCCGCCCGAGGTACAGGCGCGCGGGTCCCGTCCGACGCAGGCACCTTCGGAACTCGCCCTGCGCGAGGACTGGTTGACCGGGCCTGAGACGGCAGCGGCGGACAGATCACGGACCGCGACCGTCTCGACTACGCCCGGCTCCTGGCTACTGGTTACCGGCTACCGGTTACCGGCTACCGGCTACCGGCTACCGGCTACCGGCTACCGACGTTGGATACCGACGTCGTGCCCTCATCGCAGAACACAGAACACAGAACGCGGAACACAGAACGCAGAGGCGAGGCCGCGGACGAAGACAGGGGCAGGCACCAGGCACGAAGGCAAGGGCAGGCACGGGAACAGGCACAGAGGCTGCGGCAGAACAGGCGGATCTGCGGCCCGGGGAGGGAGACCCTCACTCAGGCGTTTCAGGCCCCCGGTTCAGCTGCCTCGCCGGCCGCCGACACGACCTCGCCGACCACCGCACGGGCCCGCTCTTCCGGCACTCCGGCCGCGACGAGCGTGACGACGGCCGTCCGGCTGCCGTCGTCCTCCAGTGCCCCGGTGTTGACCTCCTCCAGCAGCGCGACCTGCATCGCCTCGAGCCCCGCGCTCAGCACGGCGGGCGGCAACTGCGTGTGGAAGACACCGTCTCGCTGCCCGCGCGTCAGGATGGTGGTGACCTCGTCGCGGGCCGGGGCGAGGATCTCGGCGACGCGCTCGTCGCCCAGGTCGCGCCGAGCCAGCGCCAGGAGCAGGCGGTAGCGGTCGCCCACCGGCCAGATCGTGTGGACGAAGTGCGCGAGTGCCCGCTCGGCCGGCTCCCGCGGCGCCGACGCGACCGCCAGCGCGCCGCGCAGAGCCTCGGACGCCTCCTCCGCCAGCGCCTCCAGCAATGCCGCCCGCCCCGGGAAATGGCCGAAGAGGGTCCGTCGTACGACGCCGGAGGCGCGCGCGATCTCCTCCAGGGTGACGTCCGGATTCCGGCCGAGCTCCTGCCGGGCGGTGGCCAGAATGCGCGCCCGGTTGGACCGCGAATTGCGCCGCTGCGGCTCGCGGGCCACGGAGTGGGTCACGGGAAACCTCGGATGGTTCGGTACGGACGAACGGACGACGGGCGCCCATTGTGGCGGATCTTCGCCACGGGAGCGACCCGGAGGCGACTCGGAGGCGACCCGAGCGAGACTCGGGAGCGACCCGGCTCGACCACACCTCTGATGCGCCCCGTCACCGGAGCAGCCCGCCGAAAGCCTCAGCCCGCAGCCGGCTCCCCGTGCCCCTGCCACGGCCGCGCCAGCCCGACGAGGGCAAGTCCCGCCCCCGCGGCGGCGGCCAGCATGATCAGGGCCATCGGCAGGGAGCTGCCCTCCCCGAACATTCCCACCAGCGGTGAGGCGAGTGCTCCGAAGAGGAACTGGAGACCGCCCAGCAGCGCGGACGCCGCTCCCGGCGCCATCCGCCCCACCGACTGCCCGATACTCATGCCGCTCGGAAAGACCAGCCCCACGCCACTGGCGGTCACGAACAGCGTCAGCCACGTACCCACGAGGCTCTCCCCCACGGACAGGACCACCAGAACCTGCCCCAGCGCACCCGCCAGCACCACGCCGACACCGGCCGTGAGCAGGGTGTTCAGCCGCACACCCCGCCCGGCGAGCCAGGAGAAGACCGCGCCGGCGAGCAGCATGCCGACCGCGTTCGTGGCGAAGATGAGGGAGTACGTCGTCGAGGAGACGCCGTGGAGGTCCTCGAAGACGAAGCTGGAACCGCTGATGTAGGTGAACAGGGCGGCCGCCACAAAGGCGACGACGAGGACGTATCCCATGAACGCCCGGCGGCCGAGCAGCGTTCCCATGGCTCGGAACGTGTTCACGAACCCGCCGCTCCGACGCCGCTCGGGCGGCAGGGACTCCGGCACCCCGCGCACCACGGCAAGCACCAGCAGTCCGCCCAGCACGGCCAGCACGACGAACACCGCACGCCAGGTGGAAACCCCCAGGACGACTCCGCCGAGCACCGGCGCGGCGATCGGGGCCACGCCCATGACCTGGGACAGCACCGCGAAGTGGCGCGGCAGTTCGGCTCCGTGGAAGCGGTCGGTGAGCACGGCCCGGGCCAGCACCATGCCCGCCGCGCCGGCCACGCCCTGGAGGAAGCGGGCGCCGGTCAGCAGACCGACGTCCGGCGCGACGGCGCACACCAGGGAGAAGAGCACGAACCCGGCCGACCCGGATATCAGCAGTCGGCGACGCCCGAGAGCGTCGCTCAACGGCCCGATCAACAGTTGTCCCACGACCAGCCCGGCCAGGAACGCCGTCATCGTCAGCTGCACGGCCGAGCTGCTCGCCCCGAGCGCGTCGCCCATGGCCGGGAAGCCGGGGACGTACATGTCGGTCGCGAGCGGCGCGACCGCCGTCAGAGCACCGAGCACGGCGACGAGGGCGACGGCCGACCGCTCCCGCGGCGCCGGACCGGGAGCGCCGCCGGCCGCCCCACCACCGGTGACGGCACCAGCGGTGGCACCGGTGTCAGCACCGGTGGTGGTCGGCACGGCGGCGGCACGGGAAGATGACGGAGGTACCATGAAAATAAAGATAACCAATAGTTCACCAGCTAACAAATAGCCCGCAGGCCAGAAGGCGAGCCGAGCCGCATGCCCCACTCCCCCACCACCCCTGACTCCCCCGTCTCCCCCGCCGCGTCCGCATCCCCCGCCGACGTCAGCGCCCAGTGGGCCGCGCACAATCCGGGCCTCGACACCTCCCCCATGGAAGTGATCGGCCTGCTCAAGCGCGCCACCGGCCTGCTCGACCGCGCCGTCGAGCCCCTCTACGCGGGCGCCCCCCTCACCGCCCCGGAGGTCGACACACTCATCCCGCTGCGCCACGCCACCGACCCGGTGATCGCCCGCAGCCTCGCCGAACGCCTCGGCCTGTCCCGCGCCGGCATCAGCAAGACCCTCGCGAAGCTGGAACGGCGCGGCTTCATCACCCGCACCCCCAATCCAGCCGACCGCCGCGCCGCCCTGATCGCCATCACGGAGTCGGGCGCGAAGGCCGTCGACGACCTCTTCCCCCGCCAACTCGCCGCCGAGGTGGACCTACTGGCAGGACTCGGCAAGGACCGCGAGTGGGTCGTCGGGGCCTTGGAGCGGCTGGTGGAGGCGATGGAAGGCCAGGGCCGCCACGGCTGACCCCGGGCTGAACCCGAAGCTCAAGCCAAGCGGCAGCCGGGCCGGGGGTTCAGCAAGGCGGCCTGCACCGATCACGAAGTCGCAGGTCGAACCCACTCCACGTCGAACGGGACGTTCCACGTAGTGCATTTCGGGTAACACGTCGAGCGCACCCGGACGGGCATGCGCAACCCAGGAAAACTGCGCAGGTCAGTTCCCCTTGGCCGCAGGCTCCAGCACCGCCACGCACTCCACGTGGTGCGTCATCGGGAACAGGTCGAAAGCCCGCAGCGACCTCACCCGGTACCCGCCGTCCCGGAAGTACGCCAGGTCGCGTGCCAGTGCCGCCGGGTCGCAGGCCACGTACGCGATCCTCCGGGCGCCGAGCGAGGCCAGGTGTTCGACCGTCTTCTTGCCGGCGCCCGCGCGCGGCGGGTCGAGGACGATCAGGTCGACCTCGGTGATCCCGGTGCGGGGCAGCACCGCCTCGACCTTGCCCTGCTCGATCCGCACCCGCTCGAAGCCGGCCAGGTTGTGCCGCGCGTCCTCGACCGCGCGCTTGCCGGACTCGATGCCGAGGACCGCGCCCTTGTCGCCGAGGCGGTCGGCGAGGGCGCCGGCGAAGAGGCCGACGCCGCAGTACAGGTCGAGCGCCATGTCGCCCTTGCGCGGCAGCAGACCCTGCATGACCGCCTTGACGAGGGTGTCGGCGGCCTGCGGATGGACCTGCCAGAAGCCGCCGCTGCCGACCCGGTACGTCCGGCCGTCGGCCCGCTCGCGCACGAAGGCCCGGCCGTGGACGCGGTGGATGCCGCCGTCGTGCTCCTCGACGCGCATGACGGAGACGGGCCGGTCCAGCTCGACGAGGGGGAGGCGGGCTCCGGGGCGGGGCTCGAGGATCACCATGCGGTCCTGGGAGCCGGTCGCGGCGATCGCGTCGACGGAGGCCATGCCGGACCAGTCGCGGTCCTCGATGCCCAGCTCGCTGACGCCCGGTGCCGCGATCATGCAGTGCTCGATCGGCTCGACCTCGTGCGAGCGGTGGCGCCGCAGGCCGGCGTTGCCGTCGGCGTCGACCGCGTACTGGACGCGGGTGCGCCAGGCGGGCACCTCGCCGGCCGGCAGCTTGTCGCCCTCGGCCGGCATCACGGTGCCGTCCCAGCCGGCCTCCTCGGGCGTGAGGCCCGCGAGCCGCAGCAGCTGCTCGGCGATCACCTCGCCCTTGAGCCGGCGCTGGGCGCCCGGCTTGGCGTGCTGCCAGTCGCAGCCGCCGCAGCGGCCGGGTCCGGCGTACGGGCAGGGTGCCTCGACGCGGTCCTTGGACGCCTCGAGCACCTGTACCGCGTCCGCGCGCAGGTACCGGGCCCCCTCCTCGCCCTCGGTCACCCGGGCCACGACCCGCTCACCGGGCAGTGTGTGCCGGACGAACAGCACCTGACCGGCGTCCGTGCGGGCGATGCAGTGGCCGCCATGGGCGACGGGGCCGATCTCGACCTCGTATTCCTGCCCCACGAGCGACACCGCCTGCGACTTCTTCGGTTCTGCCTGCATGGCGGGGTGACTCCACAACGTCGAACGAGGAACGGCCGGACAACAGCCCACCAGTCTACGTGGCTGTCGTCCGGCCGTTCACCATGCGCCGGGGCGAGGGTCAGGGGCCGAGGGCCGGGGGCCCGCCCGGGGCGAGGGTCAGCTCTTCGCGTCCGGCTTCGAGGAGCCCGGGGAGCCGGCGGAACCCGTGCCCGTCGGCTCCTTCGGGTGGCCCTGCTGCGCGGGGCCGCGTCGCACCGCGCCCGGAGCGTTCCACTCGGAGCGCCTGCGGGCCCGCTTCTTCGCCGCCTCGGACGACTGGAGCTGGTACGGGACGGACGTGACCATGACGCCCGGCGTGAACAGCAGCCGGCCCTTGAGGCGGAGCGCGCTCTGGTTGTGCAGCAGGTGCTCGTACCAGTGGCCGACCACGTACTCCGGGATGATCACCGACACCGCGTCGCGCGGCGACTCCTGGCGCAGGCTCTTGACGTACTCGATGACCGGCCGCGTGACCTCGCGGTAGGGCGAGTCCAGGACCTTCAGCGGGACGTCGATACCGCGCCGTTCCCACTCGTCGCGCAGCGTCCTCGTCTCGGCCGGGTCGACGTTGACGGTGAGCGCCTCGAGGGTGTCGGAGCGCATCAGCTTGGCGTAGGCGAGGGCGCGCAGCGTCGGGCGGTGGATCTTGGAGATCAGCAGCACCGAGTGGACGCGCGAGGGCCGGACGGTGTCGTCGCTGGGCCCCTCGGGAGCGGCGATCTCCGCGGAGACGCCGTCGTAGTGGCGGCGGATCGCGCTCATCGTCCCGTAGAAGATCACCATGCCGAGCAGGGCGACCCAGGCGCCGTGCGTGAACTTGGTGACCAGGACGACGATCAGGACCAGGCCGGTGAAGAAGGCGCCGAAGGTGTTGATCGCGCGGGAGCGGACCATGTGACGGCGCTTGGCCTGGTCGGTCTCGGTGGCCAGGAGGCGGTTCCAGTGCCGCACCATGCCGATCTGGCTGAGGGTGAACGACACGAACACGCCGACGATGTACAGCTGGATCAGCCGCGTGGAGTCGGCGCCGTAGATGATCACCAGCAGCATGGCCGCGCCGGCCAGCAGCACGATGCCGTTGGAGAAGGCGAGGCGGTCACCGCGGGTGTGCAGCTGGCGGGGCAGATAGCGGTCCTGGGCCAGGATCGAGCCGAGCACCGGGAAGCCGTTGTACGCGGTGTTCGCCGCGAGGAACAGCACCAGGGCGGTGGCCGCGGCGAGCACGATGAAGAGGAAGCTGCCCTTGCCGAAGACGGCCTCGGCGACCTGGGTGATCACCGGGTTCTGGACGTAGTCGGCGCCGACCGCGACCCCGTCGTGCAGCAGGTCGACGGCCGGGTTCTCGGCCATCCGGACCTTGGTGAACAGGGCCAGCACGATGATGCCGCAGAACATGGTGACGGCCAGCAGGCCCATCGCCGCGAGCGTGCTCGCCGCGTTCTTCGACTTGGGCTTGCGGAAGGCGGGGACGCCGTTGGAGATGGCCTCCACGCCGGTGAGCGCGGCACAGCCGGAGGAGAAGGCGCGCAGCAGCAGGAAGACGAGGGCGAATCCGGCCAGGCCCTGGTGCTCGGCCTTGATCGTGTACTCGGCCGTCGGCGCCCGCATGGTGTCGTCGAGCACCAGTCCGCGGAAGGCGCCCCAGGCGATCATGATGAAGACGCCCGCGACGAAGACGTAGGTGGGGATCGCGAAGAGCTTCCCGGACTCCTTCACGCCGCGCAGGTTCATCAGCGTCAGCAGCACGATCACCGCGACCGCGCAGGCCACCTTGTGCTCGACCACGAACGGGATCGCGGAGCCCAGGTTCTCGATGCCGGAGGCGATGGAGACGGCGACGGTCAGGACGTAGTCGACGAGCAGCGCGCTCGCGACGGTCAGGCCGGCCTTGGGGCCGAGGTTGGTGGTGGCCACCTCGTAGTCGCCGCCACCGCTGGGGTAGGCGTGGACGTTCTGCCGGTAGGAGGCGACCACCGTGAACATCAGCACGACGACCGCGAGGGCGATCCAGGGGCTGAAGTGGTAGGCCGACACGCCCGCGATGGACAGGACCAGCAGCACCTCCCCGGGCGCGTAGGCCACGGAGGACAGCGGGTCAGAAGCGAAGACGGGCAGGGCGATGCGCTTCGGCAGGAGCGTTTCTCCGAGCCGATCACTGCGCAGTGCGCGCCCGATCAGAATCCGTTTGGGCACGTCGGTCAGTTTGGACACAACAGAGGATCGTAGGCCTTCGAACACGGGACCGCCCACCCTCCCCCGACCTCAGCCGGGTGATGGTGTGCCGCGTCTGCCTCCCGGGTGAAATCGGCCATGCCCGTGCTGCGGATTCCGTTACGGCGCCGATCCCCATGTCTATATGACAATCCCCGCCCGCTGCCGCCCCCTTGGAGGGTCCATGCACACGACCGCGGAGATCATCGGCGCCGTCGGCACCCTCATCGGCCTCGGAATCCTTACCTTCCTCAGCCTGTGGAGCATCAGCCGCCGCTGATCACGTGAAGCGTGCACAGGGGTGCCCTGCGGTGACCGCACGTGTGTAGCTTGGTCGACGGTCTGAGACCCTGTTCAAAGCCAAGCCAGATTTTTTATTGACTTCTTGACTTTTTGACCTCGGAAGGACGGTCGTGCACATCGTCATCATGGGCTGCGGCAGGGTGGGTTCCGCCCTCGCGCAGACCCTGGAGCAACAGGGGCACACGGTCGCCGTGATCGACCAGGACCCCACCGCCTTCCGACGACTGGGCTCCGGTTTCGGTGGCCGGCGGGTCACCGGAGTCGGCTTCGACCAGGACACCCTGCGCGAGGCGGGCATCGAGGAGGCCGGCGCCTTCGCGGCCGTGTCCAGCGGCGACAACTCCAACATCATCGCCGCCCGGGTGGCCCGTGAGATGTTCGGCATCGAGAACGTCGCCGCCCGTATCTACGACCCCCGGCGCGCCGAGGTCTACCAGCGCCTGGGTATCCCCACCGTCGCCACCGTGCGCTGGACGGCCGACCAGATGCTGCGCCGGCTGCTCCCGTCGGGCGCCGAGCCGCTGTGGCGCGACCCCACCGGCGGCGTCGAGCTCGCCGAGGTGCACGCCGCCCCGTCCTGGGTCGGCCACAAGATCAGCAAGCTTCAGGAGGAGACGGGCGTCCGCGTGGCGTTCCTCACCCGCCTCGGCGAGGCGATCCTGCCGACCTCGCAGACGGTGCTCCAGGAGGGCGATCTGGTGCACGTGATGCTGCGCAGCGACGAGGTCGAGAAGGTCGAGGCCTCGTTCGCCGAGGGTCCCAAGGAGGACGGTCACTGATGAGGGTCGCCATTGCCGGAGCCGGCGCCGTCGGCCGCTCGATCGCGGGCGAACTGCTGGAGAACGGCCACGAGGTGCTGCTCGTGGACAAGGCGCCGACCGCCATCTCGGTCGAGCGCGTCCCACAGGCGGAGTGGCTGCTGGCCGACGCCTGTGAGATCACCTCCCTCGACGAGGCGGCCCTCCAGCGCTGCAACGTCGTGATCGCCGCGACCGGCGACGACAAGGTCAACCTGGTCGTGTCGCTGCTGGCCAAGACGGAGTACGGCGTCCCGCGCGTCGTCGCCCGGGTGAACAACCCGAAGAACGAGTGGCTGTTCAACGAGTCCTGGGGCGTGGACGTGGCCGTCTCCACCCCCCGTCTGATGTCCGCCCTGGTCGAGGAGGCGGTGAGCGTCGGCGACCTGGTCCGGCTGCTCCGCTTCAGCCACGGCGACGCCAACCTCGTCGAACTGACCCTCCCCGAGGAGTCGGCCCTGGCCGGCACCCAGGTCGGCGACGTGGAATGGCCCGAGGACACCTCGCTGGTCACCATCATCCGAGGCACCCGGGTCCTGACCCCGACCCGCGAGGACTCCCTCGAACCGGGCGACGAACTCCTCTTCGTGGCCGCCCAGGCCAGGGAGGAGCAGCTGGAGGACCTCCTGTCGGTCCGCAAGGAGGACACCGCCGGCTGAGCCGCGAGACATACGCAGGATGGGGGCGCCCGGAAATCTCCGGACGCCCCCGTCACGCGTCTGTGTCTTTCGGCCCGTCCGGCCTTCGAGGACCCGCCCGCCGTGCGAGTCCCTCTCAGCCCGTCCGGCGTTCGAGCACGGGCCCTTACGTGTCCCTACCAGCCCGTCCGGCGTTCGAGGACGAGGCACGTTCAGGGCCGAAGGGGGTCCGGGGGCGCAGCCCCCGGGGACGGTCACCCCGACACCGGGAGCTACTCCCGACGGTGCCGCCCACCCGCCTCCGACGTCTCCGACGTCTCCGCGGCGGCGGCCTCCGCCTTCTCCTCCGCCTCCATCTCCGCGAACACGTCGATCGGCGCGGGCGCCTTCGCGAGGAAGACCCACGTCAGCCAGACCGCGAGCAGGAACGGCGGGATCTTCAGCGCGATCAGCACCCAGCCCAGCTGCGCGGTGTCGGCCCACCAGTACAGCGGGAAGAGGATCGCGCACTTGGCGAGCAGGATCAGCCCCCAGGCCCAGCTGGCCTTGGCGTACGCCGTCTTACGACCGGGGTTGCGGGTCCGCCAGGAGAGGTTCTCCTTGAAGACCGGGCCCAGGATCAGGCCGATCAGCGGCACCCCGCACAGCGTCGTGATGATGTAGGCGAGGGCCAGGCCCAGCGTGTAGAGCATGCCCGGCAGATAGAAGTCCTTGGCGTTGCCGGTCATCATCGCGAAGACGACGCCGAAGGCGACCCCGAAAACCCCGCTGAAGGCGTGCTTGACCGTGTCCTTCATCGCCAGGCGGACCACGACCAGGATCAGCGACACCGCGAGCGCGGCGATCGCGGACATGTGCAGATCCTTGTTGATCGTGAAGACCGTGACGAAGAGCAGGCCGGGCACGACCGTCTCGACCATGCCCCGGACCCCGCCGAACGCCTCGAACAGCGCGGCCTCGGTCACCGCCCGGGCGTCGGCCGCGGTCGTGTCGTCCGCGGTCGTGTCTTCGGTCGGCTTGTCGAGCGACGTCACCGGCTACTCCCTACCCAGGGGTCTCAGTTCGTACTTGGGGTTGAACAGCACCCGGCGGCCCCGGCTCATGGAGACCCGACCCGATGCGATGAGCCTGCGTCCCGGCTCTATGCCCACGATGGAGCGCCTGCCCAGCCACACCACGTCCAGCGCGGCGCTGCCGTCGAACAGCTCGGCCTCCAGGGCCGGGACTCCGGCGCGTGGCCGCAGAGTGACCGTGCGCAAGGTACCAGTAACCGTGACGATCTGGCGGTCCTGGCAGTCTCCGATCCGGGTGCATCCGGCCGTCTCGGCGTCCTCTCGCAGCTCCTCCGACTCCAGGTCCTCCTGCGAAGAGGAGAGCCGGTCGAGCATGCGCCGGAACCGGCCCACCGGCTTTTCGGAACGAGGGACAGCACTCATGTCTGAAGGGTACCGGGGCACCCCCGCGGAGCCGTAGTCGCCGCCCCACCGGGTCGTACTAGCGCTCGAACCGGTATCCCATCCCCGGCTCCGTGACGAAGTGCTCGGGATGCGAGGGATCCGCCTCGAGCTTGCGTCTCAGCTGGGCCATGTACACCCGCAGGTAGTTGGTCTCCGTCCCGTAGGACGGCCCCCACACCTCCTGGAGCAGCTGCTTCTGGCTGACCAGCCGGCCGCTGTTGCGTACCAGCACCTCCAGCAGATGCCACTCCGTGGGCGTCAGCCGTACGTCCTTCCCCGCCCGGTTGACCTTCTTCGCGGCCAGGTCGACGGTGAACGTGCCGGTCTCCACCAGCACCTCGTCGTCGCCGCCTCCGGCGGGTTCGGCCCGGCGGACGGCGGCGCGCAGCCGGGCGAGCAACTCGTCCATGCCGAACGGCTTGGTGACGTAGTCGTCGGCGCCCGCGTCGAGCGCCTCGACCTTCTCGTCCGAGGAGTGCCGGGCGGACAGCACCAGGATCGGCACCCTGGTCCAGCCGCGCAGGCCCTTGATCACCTCGACGCCGTCCATGTCCGGCAGGCCCAGGTCGAGGACGATGACGTCCGGGTGGCGGGCGGCGGCGAGCCGGAGGGCGGTGGCTCCGTCGTGGGCGGCGTCGACCTCGTACCTGCGGGCCTTGAGGTTGATCACGAGGGCGCGGACGATCTGCGGCTCGTCGTCGATCACGAGCACTCTCGTGGGAGCCTGGGGCGTCCCCTCGGCCGGGCTCAGCATGAGGCGTGCCTTTCGGGTTGTGCGGGCTGTGCGGCCTGCGGCTCGGGGCGCGGTCCCGCCGCGCGGACGGTGAGGACCATGGTGAGGCCGCCGCCGGGGGTGTCCTCCGCGTCGAGGGTGCCGCCCATGGCCTCGGCGAAGCCGCGCGCGACCGCGAGCCCCAGGCCCACCCCGGCCCCGCGCGGGGCGTCACCGTAGCGCTGGAAAGGGGCGAATATCCGCTCCTTGGCCTCGTCGGGGACGCCCGGTCCGCGGTCCACGACCCGCACCTCGACCCGGTCGGACAGCGCGCTCGCCGAGACCAGCACGCTCCGGCCGGCCGGACTGTACTTGACCGCGTTCTCCACGAGGTTGGCGACCGACCGCTCCAGCAGCCCGGCGTCCACCGCGACCATGGGCAGCGACTCCGGGATGTCCAGTTCGACGCTCTCGGTGGGATCGGGCACGCCGCCCAGCGCCATCGGCACCACCTCGTCGAGGTCGGTCTCCCGGATGATCGGCGTGACCGTACCGGTCTGGAGGCGGGACATGTCCAGCAGGTTGCCCACCAGGTGGTCGAGGCGGTCCGCGCCGTCCTCGATGCCTTCCAGGAGCTCCGCCTCGTCCTCCTCCGACCAGGCGACGTCGTCGGATCTGAGGCTCGACACCGCCGCCTTGATCCCGGCCAGCGGGGTCCGCAGGTCGTGGCTCACGGCGGCCAGCAGGGCCGTGCGGATGCGGTTGCCCTCGGCCAGCGCGCGGGCCTGTTCGGCCTCCTCCTGGAGACGCCGCCGGTCCAGTACGACGACGGCCTGCGCGGCGAACGCGGCCAGTACCCGCCGGTCCTCCGCGGGCAGGACCCGGCCGGTGAGCGCCAGCGCCAGGTGGTCGCCGACCGGGACGTCCACGTCCGCGTCCTCGGGCCGCTCGACCGGTCGTCCGGACCCGACGTGGCCCGCGCGGGTCCACGGGGCTCTGTCGTCGGCCCGCTCCAGCAGTGCCGCCGACTCCATCCCGAAGGTCTCGCGCACCCGCTCCAGCAGCGCCTCCAGGCTGGTCTCGCCGCGCAGCACGTTGCCCGCCAGGTAGGACAGGATCTCCGACTCGGCGCGCAGCCGGGCCGCCTGGTGCGTACGCCGGGCCGCCAGGTCGACCACCGACGCCACCGACACCCCCACGCCGACGAAGATCACGATGGCGACGATGTTCTTGGGATCGGCGATCGTCCAGCGGTGCAGGGGCGGTGTGTAGAAGTAGTTCAGCAGGAGCGAGCCCACCGCCGCCGAGGCCAGGGCCGGCAACAGCCCGCCCAGCAGCGCCGCCGCCACCGTCACGGCCAGGAACAGCAGCATGTCGTTGGCGAGGCCGAGGTGGACGGTGTTCAGCAGCAGGGCCAGCAGCACCGGACCGAGCACACCGACCAGCCAGCCCCACAGGATCCGGGCCCGCCCGAGCCGGGCGCTCCGGGCCACCGGCAGGCCACGCCCCTTGGCGACCTCTTCGTGGGTGACGATGTGCACGTCGAGGTCGGACCCCGCGCCCCGGGCGACGGTCGCGCCCACCCCGGGCCCGAAGACGTACTGCCAGGTCTTGCGGCGCGAGGAGCCGAGCACGATCTGGGTGGCGTTGACCCCGCGGGCGAAGTCGAGCAGGGCGGCGGGGATGTCGTCGCCGACCACGTGGTGGAAGGTGCCGCCGAGGTCCTCGACGAGGGTGCGCTGGACCGCGAGTTCCTTGGGCGAGGCGGACGTCAGCCCGTCGCTGCGGGCGATGTACACGGCCAGTACCTCCCCGCCCGCGCCCTTCTCCGCCAGTCGGGCCGCCCGCCGGATCAGGGTGCGTCCCTCCGGGCCGCCGGTCAGCCCGACCACGATCCGCTCGCGTGACCCCCAGATCGCCGACACGCGGTGATCGCTGCGGTACTGCTTCAGGTATTCGTCGACCCGGTCGGCCACCCACAGCAGGGCCAGCTCGCGCAGGGCGGTGAGGTTGCCGGGCCGGAAGTAGTTGGAGAGGGCGGCGTCGACCTTGTCCGGCTGATAGATGTTCCCGTGCGCCATCCGCCGCCGCAGCGCCTGCGGCGCCATGTCCACCAGCTCGATCTCGTCGGCACGCCGGACGAACTCGTCGGGCACCGTCTCCTGCTGCCGCACCCCCGTGATCGACTCCACGACGTCGCCGAGGGACTCCAGGTGCTGGATGTTCACGGTCGAGACCACGTCGACGCCGGCGGCGAGCAGTTCCTGCACGTCCTGCCAGCGCTTGGCGTTGCGTGAGCCCGGGACGTTGGTGTGCGCGAGTTCGTCCACCAGGGCGACCCGCGGGGCTCGGGTGAGGACCGCGTCCACGTCCATCTCGGTGAAGGTGCCGCCCCGGTACTCCAGTTCCCGGCGCGGGACCTGTTCGAGGCCGTGCAGCATCACCTCGGTGCGCTGCCGCCCGTGGTGCTCGACGAACCCCACCACGCAGTCCGTGCCGCGCTCCACCCGGCGGTGCGCTTCGGACAGCATCGCGTACGTCTTGCCCACGCCCGGTGCCGCACCGAGGTAGATCCGAAGCTTTCCGCGTGCCATGGCCTCATTGTCTTCCCGTGACTCCTGCGTACGCAGCGTCGACCTTACGGCCAACGGATCCGACATAAGGGACGGACTGAAGGGTGAGGGGCGCCTTTGACGCAACCCTGACGCGGCGAGACGGACACCGGCGCCCCTCACCCCTTCATCGGACGAGCCCCCCGTATCGGTTCACGCACATCGGGTCACGCGGGATTGTCCCCGTGGGTGAGCGTCTCCCAGGCGACGAAGAGGTTGTTGCTGCCCGCCGGGCGGTTCTGGAGGGTCAGCGTCTGGGTGTTGGTCATCGCGATGCCCAGACGGTTGTGCAGCGCGTTGTAGCCGACCTCGGTGACCGGGCCGAGCGCCTGGTTCAGCGAGCCGCCGCACAGCCAGCTCGGGACGGCCGCGCCGAGTTCGTACTTGGCCTGGAAGCCGAGCGCCTGCCGCAGCCGCTCGCCGACGTCGGTGCCGTACAGGTCCTGCCCCTGGATCCGGCTGGTCTCGGCGACGTGCGAGATCGCGGAGATGCCGTACCCGGTGTGGGTGAGGTCGCGGCAGGTCTCCTGGGTGAGGCCGGTGACGAAGGTTCCCTGTCCCTGCCAGTAGGCGACGACCTTGTCCCGGGTGTTCAGGTTCTGGCTGGGCACGGTCTTCGGCAGCTCACCGTCGGAGGCCAGGTAGACGTAGGCGGCCGTGCGGGTGCGGAACCTCGCCATCGCCTTGTCGTACGAGGTCCTGTCCTCGAGGAAGACGGAGATGCCGATCGCGGCCTCCGTCATGGACAGCTCCCAGTTGCCGTTGGAGTTGGAGCCGTTGATGACCTCGGGCAGGTAGACGTCCCGCAGCATGGTCGCGAAGCGGCCGGAGCCGGACCAGCCGCCGGTGTACGTGTACTTGATGATCTCGGCGGCCCTCGGCCAGGACGAGCCGGCCCAGCCGGTCTGGAGGGGCGCGTTGCTGTTGGTGTGGTCCTTGACGACGGCCGACCATGCGTCCATCAGCTCGATGGCCTTCTTCGCGTACCGCTCGTCCCGCGTGACGTACCAGGCGAGGGCGTCGGTGTAGGCCGCGAGGGCGTCCTCCCGCTCGTCCGTGCAGCCGTAGTTCGGGTTGGAGTAGGACCCGCACTCGACCACGGCGCGAGGCTTGGGGGTGCGGCTCAGGCTGGCGTACTTGCTCGCCAGCAACTGGTCGAAGGCGCCCTTCCAGGGCTGGGCCGCGGAGTCGACCTTGCCCCGGACGAAGTCCAGTTGTGCCCGCGAGACGGTGACCCCGGGGTGGGCGAAGGTGGTGGGGGCGGCTTGGGCCCGGGGGGCGTTCGGTGACACGAGAGCGCCCAGGACCAGGGCGGTGACGGTCACAAGGAATGCGGTTCGACGCACAGCAGCTCCGTTCTCGTTCTTGTATGTGAACACAGAGCGCCCTTATGAACTCAGGCGTTGAGCGGGACCGTAGGTCCAGACCAATGGACCGTCAAGGGTTCACACACGAGAAGCGCGCGAGACGCGGACACGACAAAGGGCCGCACCCCGTGCGGGGTGCGGCCCTCAGAGCCGTGCGGTCCGCCGTCGCGGACCGCCGCGCGGACCGCCGTCGCGGTCTGCCGTCCTGGACTAGCGGACCTCGGTGATCTCCGGTCCGCGCTGAAGCTGGCCCATGCCGCCCGAGAAGCGGGAGCCCTCGTCCTGCTGCTGGACGCCCTCGGGGACCATCTGCGCGTCGTTCGGCAGCTTGAGGACGATGGGGTCGCGGGGCGCCATCGGACCCTCGCCGCGGACCACGACGGTGTCCCGGAAGATCTGCTCGAGCAGACCGGCCGCCTGCGGCTGCACCGCGCCCTGGCCCGAGATCACCCCGCGCAGGAACCAGCGGGGACCGTCCACGCCGACGAACCGCACGACGTGGAAGCCACCCGTGCCGTCCGGCAGCTGTACCGGCACCTGCGCCCGCAGCTCCCAGCCCAGCGGGCCCTCGACCTCGTCGACGATGCCACCCTGCTGGGTGATGCCGGAGCCGATCTCCTCGCGCACCTCGCCCCAGATGCCCTCGCGCTTGGGAGCGGCGAAGGCCTGGAGCTGGATGGCGCTGTCGCGCAGCACGACGGTCGCCGCGACGATCGCGTCACCGGCGACCTCGACCCGCAGCTCCATGCCGTCGACCCCGGGCACGAAGATCCCGCCGAGGTCCACCCGGCCCTCGGCCGGGTCGCGCACCTCCGAGTCGTCCCAGGGCCCGTCGGGGCGCGGCTCGGGCTCGAGACGCACCCGCTCGCGCTCGCCCTCCACGTCGTCCGCCTCAGCGTCGACACTGTCGACGACCTGCTCGGCCTCGCCGGCCGCGTCCTCGGCGGCACCCTTCTTCTTGCGACGTCCGAACACGTCACTGTCCTTCCCGGTCGGATACGACCGAAGCGTATCGATTCCCACCCGTCGCGCCGCCCTCGGCGGCCGAGGCGCTTGTACCGCTTTCACCGCCCACGGCCGCATGCCCGCCGGTGGACCCGAAGCCCCCTGCGGCCCGCGCGGATTCGGGAAGCTCCGCCACCTCCTGGAAGCGGACCCTCTCGACCTGCTGGACGACCAGTTGGGCAATCCGGTCGAAGCGCTCGAACCGCACGGACTCGCGCGGGTCGAGATTCACCACGATCACCTTGATCTCCCCACGGTACCCGGCATCAACCGTCCCCGGGGCATTCACGAGGGCGACGCCGCACCGGGCTGCCAGCCCCGAGCGCGGGTGCACGAAGGCCGCGTACCCCTCGGGCAGGGCGATGGACACCCCCGTGGGCAGTACGGCCCGCTCCCCCGGCGCGAGTTCATGACCGATCGTGGTGCGCAGATCCGCCCCGGCGTCACCGGGGTGCTCGTACGTCGGAAGCGGTACGTCGGGGTCGACGCGCCGGATCAGGACGTTCAGGGGGTCACGGCTCACGGGTTCACCTCGAAGGCGCGGGCGCGCCTGATCTGGTCCGGGTCGCTCATGGCGGCCTCGATCTCCGCCGGCCGGCCGTGGCTCACGAAGTGCTCGACCGCGACCTCGATGAAGAGCGCGTCGGCACGGACGGCGAGCGGCCCGCCGGGACCGCCGATCCGCCCGGTGGCACTGGAGTAGATCTTGCGCCCGGCCACCGCCGTCACCTCGGCCTCCAGGTACAGCGTGGTGCCGACCGGCACGGGCCGGACGAAGTCGGTCTCCAGCCGTCCGGTCACGGCGATCGTCCGCAGCAGCCAGTTCAGCGAGCCGAGCGTCTCGTCGAGGGCGGTGGCCAGGACCCCGCCGTGCGCGAGGCCGGGCGCGCCCTGGTGGGCGGGCTGCACGGTGAACTCGGCGGTGACGGTCACCCCCTCGCCGGCCCGCGCCTCCAGGTGCAGCCCGTGCGTCTGCTCGCCGCCACATCCGAAACAGTGTTCGTAGTGGGCACCGAGGAGCTCGCCGGGCACGGGAGCGTCGGGGTGCCGGACGGGTTTCACGGCATCGGCCGGAGGCTCAAGAGCTGCGGAAGTACCACTCACAGGCGCAGACCTTACCCGCGCGTCCGCCACATCAGGACACCGTGCCAAGCTTGGCCGCATGCAGCTCTCGACCACCCCGTACGAAGAACGCCTCACCGCCCCCAGGTCGTGGTGGTTCGTCTCGTTCCTCGTGGGTGTCTCCATGGCCCTGATCCTGCTGCCCTTCGGCACCCTGCCGTTGCTCGGCGGGCTGGTCGGCGGCACCGCGGCCGCCGCCGTCGTGGCCAGCTCATACGGTTCCGTCCGCATCCGCGTCGTGGGCGACTCGCTCATCGCCGGCGAGGCGAAGATCCCGGTCGCGGCCCTGGGCGAGGCGGAGATCCTGGACGCGGACGAGGCGCGCGCCTGGCGCACGCACAAGGCCGACACCCGGGCGTTCCTGCTGTTGCGCTCGTACATCCCCACGGCACTGCGGGTCGAGGTCACCGACCCGGACGACCCGACGCCGTACCTGTACCTGTCGACGCGGGAGCCGGAGCGTCTGGCCGAGGCGCTGAAGGCCGCGCGGGAGGCGACGGCGTAACCGGCCGTCTCGACGCCCGTGCCCTCCGGGCTTCTCAGGGTTCTCGGTTCCCGGGGCTGTCAGGGTTCTCAGGGTTCCCGGGGTTCTCAGGGTTCCCGGAGATTCCGGGACTGCCGGGGCCCAGGGAATGCAGGGGGTTCTCGGGGATCTCCTCGATGGCCAGGGCGTCCGCCGGCTTCTCCAGCGGCGGCAGTGCCGGCAGCTCGTCCCACGGCACCTGCCGCTTCCGCAGGTCTGCCCGGACCTTCCCGGCCACTCTCCTGGTGTCCCGCCGGTTCATGACCGCTCCGACGGCGGCGCCCACCATGAAGGGCATCAGCATCGGCAGATCGCGGACCATGCGCTTCATGATCTGCTGGCGCAGCTCGCGCTTCATCTGGCCGCCCAGCGCCGAGTTGACCGTGGACGGCTTCATGACGTCGACGCCTCGTTCGCCCGACCACGACCGCAGATACGCGGTGCTGCGGTCCTTGAGACCGCCCGCCGGGCGCACGCCGTAGACCTCGTGGAGCTCGGCGATCAGTTTCAGTTCGATCGCCGCGACCCCGGTGATCTCCGCGGCCAGTTCGGTGGGCATCGCGGGCGGTACGGGGAGCATCGCCGCCGCCCCGATGCCCGCGCCGACGGTGGACGTGGCGTTGGCCGCGCCCGAGACGAGTTTGTCGGCGAGCTGCTCCGGCCCGAGGCCGGGGAACTGCCTGCGCAGCGTCTGGAGGTCCCGTACGGGGACCCGGGGGGCGAGGTCGATGATCCGGTCGGCGAGGTGCCCCAGTCCCGCCCTGGCGCGGTTCCCGCCCTTGCGGACGCCTTCCTTGGCGAGGTCCGTCGCCTTGTCCCGGATGGCCGCCGCCCGCCGTCTGGCGACGGGGGCGGCGCTCCGCGTCTGCACCGGTCGGTCAGTCCGGTCCGTCGCGGGTTCGAGCGAGGCCGATCCCGCAGGGACCGCTCCCGTACCGGATGAGCCTCGCTCGTCGTCACGCACGCCGTGAGGGCCGCGGGAGGGCCCCTTGTCCGTTCCCCACAGGGGGAAGCGGCGCTTCCTGGGTGGGGTCGAGCCAGTCACGGCCGACCCCGCCTCAGTCGCAGTCGCGGCAGATCGGCTGGCCGTTCTTCTCCCGGGCCAGCTGGCTGCGGTGATGCACCAGGAAGCAGCTCATGCAGGTGAACTCGTCCTGCTGCTTCGGCAGCACCCGGACGGCCAGTTCCTCGTTCGAGAGGTCTGCGCCGGGCAGCTCGAGACCTTCGGCGGCCTCGAATTCGTCGACATCGACTGCGGAGGCGGACTTGTCGTTCCGCCTGGCCTTCAGCTCTTCAAGACTGTCTGAGTCGACGTCGTCATCGGTCTTGCGTGGGGTGTCGTAATCGGTAGCCATTTCGCCTCTCCCCCTCTGGGTGTCTGCGGTGTCTCCAGCGCACGTAACGCGTGAGAGGCCGGACTTGTGCCCGCCTCGAGGCGGAGATTTTGCCTCACATCAAGGTCTGTTACTCAATCGACACCCAACCGAACTCCTCACGAGTGATCGGCTTGGATGGCGATCGGGACCGTACACGGTCCGATTGCCGCACTTCAAAGGCGTCTCACCGTGTACTTCCCGTGATCAGGACCCCTGAAAACCCGGATTTTCCGGGCTTTACGACGGCATTCATGATCACGGAGAGTAGATGGCCGGAAATTCGCCCTTGTGATCGATCACACACGGGGAAGCCGGGTCGGGACCCAGAAAATTCCGCGCAAAGCGAACATCCTCGCGTGTGTCGGCGACATGATCTCAGACGGGGAAGGTGACCCGCATCACGAGTCCACCCCCCTCGCGCGGCTGGGCCGCGATATGACCGCCGTGCGCCCGTGCCACGGACCGCACGATGGACAGACCCAACCCGACCCCCTTGTCACTGCCGGTCCGCTCCGTACGCAGGCGACGGAAGGGCTCGAACAGATTATCGATCTCATAGGCGGGCACGACCGGCCCGGTGTTCGACACGACGAGGACCGCCTGCCCGTGCTGGACCTCGGTGGTCACCTCGACCCAGCCGCCCTCGGACACGTTGTACCGTACGGCGTTCTGCACGAGATTCAGCGCGATCCGCTCCAACAGGACGCCGTTGCCCTGGACGACGGCCGGTTTCTGATCACCCCGGATCACGACGCCCTTGGCCGCCGCCTCCCCGTGCACCTGGTCGATGGCCTGCCCGGCGACCTCCGCGAGGTCGACCGGCTTGCGCTCGACGATCTGGTTGTCGCTGCGGGCGAGCAGCAGCAGTCCCTCGACGAGCTGCTCGCTGCGCTCGTTGGTGGCCAGCAGCGTCTTGCCGAGCTGCTGGAGCTCCACGGGCGCCTCCGGGTCGGACAGGTGCACTTCGAGCAGCGTCCGGTTGATCGCCAGCGGGGTCCTCAGCTCGTGCGAGGCGTTGCCCACGAAGCGCTGCTGGGCCGTGAAGGCCCGCTGGAGGCGCTCCAGCATGTCGTCGAAGGTGTCGGCCAGTTCCTTCAGCTCGTCGTCCGGTCCGTCCAGCTCGATACGGCGGGACAGGTCCGAGCCCGCCACCGCGCGCGCGGTGCGGGTGATCCGGCCGAGCGGGGACAGCACCCGGCCGGCCATGGCGTAGCCGAAGGCGAAGGCGATCACCGCGAGGCCCAGGAGAGCCAGCAGGGAGCGGCTGAGCAGGTTGTCCAGCGCCGCCTGGCGTTGGTGGTTCATGCACTGGCTGATCGCGTCGTTGAACTCCCCCAGCGTCTGGCCGCTGGCGAGCCCGGGACAGTCGGTGCTGGAGACCTTCAGGTTCCCGACGTCGATGATCTTGAACAACGGCTGGTTGCCGGTGTGCAGGGCCTGTGCGGCCAGCAGGTAGATGATCGACAGCAGCAGGATGCCGGCGATCAGGAACATGCCGCCGTACAGCAGCGTGAGGCGTATGCGGATGGTCGGGCGCAGCCACGGGAAGGGCGACTGCGGGCTCCTGGGGTCCCAGGTGGGCTTCGGGGGTGCCTGGGGAGGCGCGGGTGTCGTTGCCACGGCGGATCAGATCCGGTAGCCGGAACCGGGGACCGTGACGATCACCGGAGGCTCGCCCAGCTTGCGGCGGAGCGTCATGACGGTCACGCGTACGACGTTGGTGAACGGGTCGGTGTTCTCGTCCCATGCCTTCTCGAGGAGCTGCTCCGCGGAGACCACCGCTCCCTCGCTGCGCATCAGCACCTCCAGGACGGCGAACTCCTTCGGCGCGAGCTGGACCTCCTTGCCGTCGCGGAAGACCTCGCGGCGGTTGGGGTCGAGCTTGATGCCGGCCCGCTCCAGGACGGGCGGCAGCGGCAGACTCGTGCGCCGGCCGAGGGCACGCACGCGTGCGATCAGCTCGCTGAAGGCGAAGGGCTTGGGAAGGTAGTCGTCGGCGCCGATCTCCAGGCCCTCGACGCGGTCGCTGACGTCACCGGAGGCCGTGAGCATCAGCACGCGCGTGGGCATGCCGAGTTCGACGATCTTGCGGCAGACGTCGTCGCCGTGGACGAGGGGGAGGTCCCGGTCGAGGACGACCACGTCGTAGTCGTTGACGCCGATGCGCTCCAGAGCCGCCGCACCGTCGTACACGACGTCGACGGCCATGGCCTCCCGGCGCAGTCCGGTGGCCACCGCATCGGCGAGCAGCTGCTCGTCCTCGACGACGAGTACGCGCACGTCGCTTGTCCTTCCTGTGTCCACCCGCGTAGCGCTCCGTGAGCGCACGCGGGCAGGGGGTTCGGTGAGTGTGTGCCTCCATCCTGCCCTTTTCGGCCATAAGTCGGGGGTAAGGCGGCTGCGCGGAAGATGAAGGACGGGTGTGAAGCCCGGGAATGCGAGATTTTCTCGTGAGGTTGAGGTTTCCGCGGAAGGGAGCGGGGGGAGGACGGCTTTACACCCCGCGATCACGCTCTGCATGTGCCGCAGCACCATGCGGTACCCCGCGGTCCGTCGGCCGCAGAGCGGGCGTGGGTGTCCGGCACCGTCGCCGCCCGGCAGGGCAGCGCTGGGCACCTGTGGCAGACGTGATCGCCCCTTCTCAACCGGCACACCCCCGTGCCACCGACCCACGACCCAGGACGAGGGGGCGCAGCATGGACGCATTCACCGCAGGACTTCTGCACCGCATAAGGACGACCGAGTCCGACCTGACGCGGGCTCGCGACGAGGGCGACGACTTCCTCGTCGAGGTGGAACAGGCCGAGCTCGACGACCTGCGCCGCCTCGCCGCCGAGCACGGTGTGGAGGTCGGCGCGACGAGCGTCGCCTGAGCAGTACGTACGCAGACGGAGGGGCCCCGGCGAATCCAGCGCCGGGGCCCCTTCGCGTGGCCGCGCGGGAGCGGCTCAGTCGTGCCAGGCGCCGAAGTCCTCCAGGAGTCGCTGGAGGGGCTCGAAGACGCCGGGGGATGCCGCCACCGCCAGGTCGCGCGCGGGGCGCTCTCCGGGCCGCCCACCGGTCAGCGCGCCCGCTTCCCGGGCGATCAGGTCGCCCGCCGCGAGGTCCCAGGGGTGCAGTCCGCGTTCGTAGTAGCCGTCGAGGCGGCCGGCGGCCACGTCGCACAGGTCGACCGCGGCCGAGCCACTGCGCCGGATGTCGCGCAGCAGCGGGATCAGCCGCCGGGCGACGTCGGCCTGGTGGGCCCGGACCTCGGTGACGTAGTTGAACCCGGTGGAGACCAGGGCCTGCTCGAGGGGCGCCGCGGGACGGCAGGACAGGGCGCGCTCGCCCTGCCGGGCGCCGCTCCCCCAGGCCCCGCCGCCGCGTACCGCGTGGTACGTCTCGCCGCGCATCGGGATCTCGACCACCCCGGCGACGGTCTCGCCTCCTGCTCGGCCGCGATGGAGACGGCCCAGGTGGGCAGTCCGTAGAGGTAGTTGACCGTGCCGTCGAGGGGGTCGATCACCCAGCGGACGCCGCTGGTGCCCTCGCTGGAGGCACCCTCCTCGCCGAGGAAGCCGTCGTCGGGGCGGTGTTCGGAGATCAGTCCCGTGATCAGTTTCTCGGCCGCGATGTCCATCTCGGTGACCACGTCGATCGGGCTCGACTTGGTGGCGGCGACCGCGAGATCGGCCGGGCGGCCGTCCCGCAGCAGCTCGCCGGCCCGGCGGGCGGCCTCCTTGGCGAGCTCGAGCAGTTCGGTGTGCAGGGGGTCGGTCACGCCGTTCCTCACGCGTAGGGGCTGTCGGCGCCCGCGGCGGCGGGCTTGGGGGCACGGGCGGGGCAGCAGCCGACCGGGCACAGGTTGTGGCTCGCGCCGAGCGCCCCCAGGGCGCAGGGGGTGACCTCCAGGCCGTTCTCCGTCGCGGCGCGCTCCAGGACGAGCTCGCGGATCGCGGCGGCGAAGCGCGGGTCGGCGCCGACGGTGGCCGAGCGGCGCACCGGCAGGCCCAGTTCCTCGGCCTTGGCCTTGGCCTCCGTGTCGAGGTCGTAGAGGACCTCCATGTGGTCGGAGACGAAGCCGATGGGGGCCATCACGACGGCCGGGACGCCGGCCGCGTGCCGCTCCTCCAGGTGGTCGCAGATGTCGGGCTCCAGCCAGGGGATGTGCGGGGCGCCGGAGCGGGACTGGTAGACGAGCTGCCAGGGGTGGTCCACGCCGGTGCGCTCGCGGACGGCGTCGGCGATGAGCCGGGCGGTGTCCAGGTGCTGCTTCACGTACGCGCCGCCGTCGCCGTGGGCCTCGACCGGGCCGGAGGTGTCCGCCGACGCGATCGGGATGGAGTGGGTCGAGAAGGCGAGGTGCGCGCCGTCCCTGACCTCCTCGGGGAGGTCGGCCAGCGACCGCAGCACACCCTCGATCATGGGTTCCAGGAAGCCGGGGTGGTTGAAGTAGTGCCGCAGCTTGTCGACCTTCGGCGGTTCGAGCCCCTCGGCCTCCAGCGCGGCCAGCGAGTCGGCGAGGTTCTCACGGTACTGACGGCAGCCGGAGTACGAGGCGTAGGCGCTGGTGGCGAGGACGAGGACGCGACGACGGCCGTCGGTGACCATCTCGCGCAGGGTGTCCGTGAGGTACGGCGCCCAGTTGCGGTTGCCCCAGTAGATCGGCAGGTCCAGGCCGTGGTCGGCGAAGTCCTTGCGCAGGGCGTCCAGCAGGGCGCGGTTCTGGTCGTTGATGGGGCTTACCCCGCCGAACAGGAAGTAGTGCCGGCCGACTTCCTTGAGGCGTTCCTTGGGGATGCCGCGCCCGCGCGTCACGTTCTCCAGGAACGGAACCACGTCGTCCGGCCCTTCCGGGCCGCCGAAGGAGAGCAGGAGCAGGGCGTCGTAGGGGGTGGCATCGAGCGCGTCTCGCATGAGTCGATCCTGCCACCCGCCTCCGACAGGCGGGAATCGGCGGGGTGCCGGGCGGGGTACCGGGCATATCCGGATGCGTTAGGGTTGCCTAACTTCGTAAGCTGTATGAGCCATCTTCACGCCTTACCGGTTCCGCCGGGCTCACCGCACGCCTTACCGAGTCCCTCAGAGCCGCCTTCCCCCACGCCGCGCCGAGCCGTCACGCGCGCGTGCCCGGACCCACCGGAGACCCCGTGCCCAGCCCGTACCGAGCCCTCTTCGCCGCCCCCGGCTCCACAGGTTTCTCCGCCGCCGGGTTCCTCGGCAGGATGCCGCTGTCGATGATGGGCATCGGCGTGGTCACGATGGTCTCCCAGCTCACCGGACGCTACGGGCTGGCGGGCGCGCTGTCGGCGACCATCGCGCTGGCGGCGGCCGCCTTCGGGCCGCAGATCTCGCGCCTGGTGGATGTGCACGGTCAGCGCAGGGTGCTGCGCCCGGCGACGCTGGTCGCGCTCACCGCCGCGGCCGGGCTGCTGCTCGCCGCGCACTTCGAGTGGCCGGACTGGGTGCTGTTCGTGTGCGCCGCCGGGATCGGTTCCGTACCGAGCCTGGGTGCGATGATCCGGGCCCGCTGGGCGGCCGTGTACCGGGGCACGCCACAACTGCACACCGCGTACTCCTTCGAGTCCGTGGTGGACGAGGTGTGCTTCATCTTCGGGCCGATCATCTCCATCGGCCTGTCCACGGCCTGGTTCCCGGAGGCCGGCCCGCTGCTGGCGGCCGGATTCCTCGCCGTCGGCGTCTTCTGGCTGACCGCCCAGCGGGCCACCGAGCCCGCGCCGCACCCGCGCGCGACGCGCGGCGGCGGCTCGGCTCTGCGCTCGCCCGGACTCCAGGTCCTGGTGGCCACCTTCGTGGCGACCGGGACGATCTTCGGAGCGGTCGACGTGGTGACGGTCGCCTTCGCCGACGAGCAGGGCCACAAGGGCGCGGCCAGTGTCGTCCTCGCGCTCTACGCGGCCGGTTCCTGCGTGGCCGGGCTCGTCTTCGGGCTGCTGCACCTCAAGGGGACGCCGGAACGACGCTGGCTGCTGGGCGTGTTCATGATGGGCGTGAGTATGATCCCCCTCCTACTGGTCGGGAACTTGCCGTTTCTGGCCGTGGCGCTGTTCCTTGCGGGTCTGGCCATCGCTCCCACGATGATCACCACGATGTCCCTCATCGAAGAGCACGTACCACGCGCACAACTGACCGAGGGCATGACCTGGATCAGCACCGGGCTCGCGGTCGGCGTCGCGCTCGGCTCCTCCATCGCCGGCTGGGTCATCGACGCGGCGGGCGCACAGGCCGGGTACGGGGTTCCGGCGGTGTCCGGAGCTGTCGCGGTCGCGGTCGGTTTTCTGGGGTACCGCCGGCTGAGCAGGCCGGCGCCGGGTCGGGGAGGCACCGTTGAGCAGCACAGCGAGCGGGAAGAACGCCACGTGGCGTAACTGGGGCGGCAATGTCGCCGCCCGTCCCGCGCGGGAGGTCACGCCCGCCTCCGTCGACGAACTGGCCGAGGCGGTGCGCCGGGCCGCCGAGGACGGACTGAGGGTGAAGGCCGTCGGTACCGGGCATTCCTTCACGTCGATAGCGGCGACCGACGGTGTGTTGATCCGCCCTCAACTGTTGACGGGCATTCGCCACATTGATCGCGACAACATGACCGTCACGGTAGAGGCCGGCACCCCGCTCAAGCGGCTCAACCTGGCGCTGGCGCGCGAGGGCCTGTCGCTCACCAACATGGGCGACATCATGGAGCAGACGGTCTCCGGGGCCACCAGCACCGGCACCCACGGCACCGGCCGCGAGTCCGCCTCGATCGCCGCCCAGATCAAGGGCCTCGAGCTCGTCACGGCGGACGGCTCGGTCCTCACCTGCTCCGAGAAGGGCACCGAGCAGGAGCGCGCGCTCTTCGCCGCCGCCCGGATCGGACTGGGCGCCCTCGGTGTCGTCACCGCGATCACCTTCGCCGTGGAACCGATCTTCCTGCTCACCGCGCGGGAGGAACCGATGCCCTTCGACAAGGTCCTCGCCGAGTTCGACGAGCTGTGGGCCGAGAACGAGCACTTCGAGTTCTACTGGTTCCCGCACACCGGCAGCACCAACACCAAGCGCAACAACCGCAGCGCGGGCCCGCGCAGACCGGTGAGCCAGGTCTCGAGCTGGATCGAGGACGAGTTCCTCTCCAACGGCGTCTTCCAGGTGGCCCAGTGGGTGGGGAGGGCCGTGCCCGCCACGATCCCGGCCATCGCGCAGGTGTCCAGCAAGGCCCTGTCCGCGCGCACCTACACGGACATCCCGTACAAGGTCTTCACCTCTCCGCGCCGGGTCCGCTTCGTGGAGATGGAGTACGCCGTTCCGCGCGAGGCGGTGACCGGGACGCTGCGCGAGCTGAAGGCGATGCTCGACCGCTCGGGCCTGCGGGTGAGTTTCCCCGTGGAGGTGCGCACCGCGCCCGCCGACGACATCACCCTGTCCACCGCCTCCGGACGCGACAGCGCCTACATCGCCGTCCACATGGCCAAGGGCACGCCCTACCAGGGGTACTTCACCGCGGCCGAGCGCATCTTCACCGCCCACGAGGGCCGGCCGCACTGGGGCAAGGTGCACACCCGGGACGCCGAGTACTTCGCCGACGTCTATCCGCGCTTCGGCGAGTTCACGGCGCTGCGGGACCGGCTGGATCCTGGTCGTCTGTTCCAGAACGACTACCTGCGAAGGGTTCTGGGGTCGTAGCGGACCCCGTGGGTGCGGGGGTCGCCGGGTCGTCGGCCCCCGTGCCGCCCTCCGTGGCCGTGGGAGCCGGCGCGGTCCCGTCCGTCGCACCACCGCCGGTGTCGTCCCCCGAGTCCTCCCCGCTGCCGCTCGCCGGGGAGGAGACCCCGTCCGAGGGATCCGACGCCCCGGCCGAGGGGGTGGCGGGCGAGGACGGGGACGCCGTCGGCGAAGTGCTGTCCGTGCCGTCCGAGTCCTCGGAGTTCCCGGAGTTCCCGCCGGAGGAGCCGGAGGACGTACCGGACGAGGAACCGCCGCCCGTCACCGCCCCGCTGACCGTCGTACCCCGGTCGCCGCTGAAGCTGTCGCCCGACACCAGCTCGTAGGTGGTGATCCCGGCCATCGCGACCCCGAAGACGAGCGCGGCCGCCACCACCGGCCGCTTGCGGCGCCCGGACCGGGCGCGGTGGACGGTGCCCTCGGTGAACTCGCCCGGCGGGAGCGGGGTGCGCCCCCTCGGTCGCGCGGCCACCCGCGGGTCGCGGGCCTGCGGGTCGCGGACCCGTACGCCGTGCACCTGTGCGCCGTGCACCTGTGCGCCGTGCGCGTCGCGGACCTGCGCCTCGCGCAACTGCTCCCCCGTACGGCTGAAGAAGTGCTGGAAGAGCGATCCGCCGCAGGTGGCGACCACGCTGACCAGACCCGCGCCGAGGATCGTGCCGTAGACCCCGAAGTACGAGGCGAGTTTCGCGGCCACCACCGCGGCCACGGCGCTGCCGGCTACCTGAGGCACGCTCAGGTCGATCCGCTTGCGCTTCACCTCCTCCCCGGCGCTCGCTCCACCGACGGTTTCGGGCCTTTCACGCATACCGGGAGCTTGCCTTCCTTTCCCTCACTTGATCAATCAACTGCACGAGAAGGGGACGTACGGGCGAAAGCGATAGTTCCTTTTCGGGAGATTGCGTGAACTACACCACGCCCAAGATCGCGAAATGTCCGCGGGGGACGGCCAAGTCCCACCTCTCCACAGAAGTTGGGTGGCGCGCCAATCCACGCACGTGGCCCAAATGGAGTACTGTTGCGAGCCCTGGGCCCGGTCTCCCTCCAGGATGTCCGGGGCCTCGCTGGACCGCTTGAGGGGGGGCTCGTCGCACAGGGTGATGGGGTTGGTCACTCAGCGTGGCGAATAGGTAACCGTGCCATAACGGCGGCGCAGGACCTGTGCCCGACACGCCGGGCAACTCGGCAAGGTAGTGGCAGGCTGCACCCGGGCAGGCCACACTCGACTAGCGGAAGCAGCGACGCACGTGACGTCGGCAGGCACCACCCGGGAGGTCCCCATGCCCGAACTGCGTGTCGTGGCCGTCTCGAATGACGGCACACGGCTGGTGCTGAAGGCTGCGGACAGCACGGAGTACACGCTTCCGATCGATGAGCGTCTGCGCGCCGCCGTCCGCGGCGACCGTCCCCGCCTCGGCCAGATCGAGATCGAGGTGGAGAGCCATCTCCGCCCCCGTGACATCCAGGCGCGTATACGTGCCGGCGCCACCGCGGAAGAAGTCGCCCAGATGGCCGGCATCCCTGTCGACCGTGTGCGCCGCTTCGAGGGCCCGGTGCTGGCCGAGCGCGCCTTCATGGCCGAGCGGGCCCGGAAGACCCCGGTCCGCCGCCCCGGAGAGAACGCCGGCCCCCAACTCGGCGAAGCGGTCCAGGAACGGCTGCTGCTGCGCGGCGCCGACAAGGACACCGTCCAGTGGGACTCGTGGCGTCGCGACGACGGCACCTGGGAAGTCCTTCTGGTCTATCTGGTCGCGGGCGAGCCGCACTCGGCGAGCTGGACGTACGACCCGCCCCGGCGGCTCGTCCAGGCCGTCGACGACGAGGCGCGCTCGCTGATCGGCGAGTCCGACGACCTGGCCGCTCCCGAGCCCAGTTTCCCCTTCGTCCCGCGCATCGCACGGCTGCCGCGCGACCGTCCGCTGGACCGCACGCTCGACCGGCCCAGCCTGCCGGCCCAGGCGTCCGAGCCCACCGAGGAGAGCACGGGCGAGCGGGAACGCGACTCGCTGACCAGTCTGTTGGAGGCGGTGCCGAGCTTCCGAGGCGACATGGTCGTCCCGGAGCGCCCGGCTGAGCCCGTCCCGGAGGAGCCCGACGAGCAGGAGCCCGTCGCCGAGGAGCCCCCGGCTCCGGCCGCCTCCGCCGGGTCCGCCTACGCGGACGTCCTCATGCCGCGTTCCGTCGGCAGCCACCGTGACCGTCTCATCGGTGCCACCGACCGGCAGGCCGAGGCGGACGGCGTCCGTCCGGGCCGCCGCGCCGCGGTGCCCAGTTGGGACGAGATCGTGTTCGGCACCCGGCGGAAGAAGCAGGAGTAACCGGCCCTCGGGCAACGGCCCCGGGGTGTCGGCCGGTTCACGGGATCCGGTGGGCACCATCCTCATGTGTGCGGAGATCCGTACCGGCGTGGGGATCCGTACGGCATGGGGAAGGGCCGCACCTGTCCGGTGCGGCCCTTCCCCATGTGTCCGCGCGGCGGGACTACCGGGGATCGGGGCCCACGGCGACCGGCCGCGCCGGGTCCGAGGACCACTCCGACCAGGAGCCGACGTACAGGGCCGCCGGGATCCCCGCGACGGCCAGGGCCAACACCTCGTGGGCGCCGGAGACGCCCGAGCCGCAGTACACGCCGACCTCGGTGCCGTCGGACGCCCCCAGCGCCTTGAAGCGGTCCCGCAGATCCTCCGCCGCCAGGAAGCGGCCGTCCGGGCCCACGTTGTCGTTCGTGGGCGCGGAGACGGCACCCGGAATGTGCCCGCCGACCCGGTCGATCGGCTCGACCTCACCCCGGTACCGCTCCCCCGCGCGGGCGTCGAACAACACCCCGGAACCGGCGAGGGCGGCTGCCCCGTCGGCGTCGAGGAGTCCCGTGGCGCCCGGCACCGGCTCGAAGTCGCCCTCCCCGCGCGCGGGGACGTCGCGCGAGAGCTCGCCCTGCCACGACGGCAACCCGCCGTCGAGGACCCGCACGTCCGGGTGACCCGTCCAGCGCAGCAGCCACCACGCACGGGCGGCCGCCCAGCCCTGCCCGCCGTCGTACACGACGACCGGCCTGTCCGCCGAGACACCCGCCCGGCGCATCGCGGAACCGAACAGCGCGAGGTCCGGCAGCGGATGCCGGCCGCGGCCACCCGGCGCCCCCGCAAGCTCCCGGTCCAGGTCGACGTAGACCGCGCCGGGTACATGCCCGGCCTCGTACGCGGCGCGCCCGTCGAACGGCGGCTCCCCCGCCGCCTTCGCCACGCTGAGCTGCCAGCGGACGTCGAGGACGACCGGCGGGTTCTCCCCCGCCAGGTCGCCGGCCAGTTCCGATGCGGAGATGATGACGTTCATGCTCACCATCCTCGCGTACGGGGTGGCCTCATCGCTCATGTCCGGCTACTCTGCTCGGCCGGACAGGCTCGGTCACAGGGTGTGCGGGATCGAGCACATGCCGTACAGGCGATCGACATACGGCGACAACCACGCGTAAACCAATGAGAAACCCCCTATC
>NZ_BBYG01000018.1 GCF_001184025.1 Streptomyces maremycinicus | reverse complement strand
TTTTTCTGCGCGAACGTGGGAGCCATCCACGCACGCGCGGGACCAGTCGAGCTCGCCGACTGCGTTCAGTTTCGCGAGCAGGATGCGGTGCAACTGGTCGAAGACCCCTGTCTGCTGCCAGCGATCCAGACGCCGCCAGCAGGTCTGTCCGGATCCGAACCCCAGCTCAAGGGGCAAGAGTTGCCAGGCGATGTCCTGGTGCAGGACGTACAGGATGCCCTGCAGGCACAGCCGGTCCGGCACCGGTTTCGGCCCCGGCGACCGCTCGGGCCAGGGCGGCAGCAACGGTTCGATCAGCGCCCACAAGTCGTCGTCCACGATCCACGGCCGATTCGTCACACCCACCCGAACGCTCAGATCATCACAACAGTCACGCCCGATCAGGGCACTTCAACAAGATCCTGTTACGAGCTCTAAGCGGCGTGCTGCCGGTCGTCGTGTCTGGCATCCCGCAGGCCCACCAACACGCTTTCCAACTGTGGTGGTGACCCCGGGAGCCTCGGCCGGGGTCGTTCACCTGCGTTCATGGGCGGCCGGTTATTTGAGAGGCAACCGCCTCCGGTCTTCTCCGAACGGCCGTGAACGGCGCTGAATGAGACGGAAACTGAGACGGCCACGAGGCGTTGAGCGGGCTCCGGCATCGTCCAGGCCATCGCGCGGACCTCGCCCGCCCTCAAGAGGAGGGCGGGCGGCCGCAAGGCCTAGCTGTCCTTGTCCTTCAGGATCGACTCGACCTCTTCGTTGAACCGACGCTTGATCTTCTGCTTGGCCTTCTGCGCAGCCTTAGTCGCAGCAATTCCGACCGCCATGCCAAGACCGAAGATGACTTCCAGTCCCACGCTTACCTGCCTCCTGGGGTAGTGCGTCCGCCCCGGGGTTCCGGGCCGGCTGTCCGGCCCGGGCAGGCAAGAGCCAACCCGTGCCGGCCGTCTCAGGGCCATGCACGTGCTGTCTCCTTCCAAGCTCTCTATTTCCAATGTGCTCTACGGCTAAGCAGGTCCGCCTACGGGCATACACCGTGGCGCAGAAGATCCTGCTGGCTCGGTCGAGCAGGTTGATAGTAGCACACGGTGATGGCCTGGTAGCGCACAGCTCAGGGATGGCCCAGCTCTGCCGCCCTCGACTGACAGCCAGCACTCTCGATACACCCCGTCTGAACCTCAGCCGACGACAGTGAGCCACGACGGCGGGTGCGTCGACCGATCAGGCGCGCGTATGTCTCGCTGCACCCCCACCGGCCTCAGCCACGCTGCTGGTGCCGCCGACCAGAGCAGCCGCGACTGCGGGCCCGTGAGGATGAGGCCGGAGTTCTCCGGTTGGACAGCTGCTGCCTCCGAGGGAGAGTCGAGCCGATGACCTGGGCGAACTCTCGATGGTCACGCTGGGCGGCATCCGATGTTCTCTACAACACGAACTAAAAGGTGTCATCATGCTTTGATTGAGCAGGGTATTCACTGCGGGCAATCAGGGGGGAACATGTGGAAGCTCAGCGAATCTCGTCGTCAATTCTTTGTCGATTGCGGTCGGCCTGAGGAAAATTTTTGGAAGACACTCTTCGAGCAGGCTAATCATCGAGAGCTTGTGAATGATGAGAAATATGCCGGATTTCTCGAATGGGAGCCTCAGCATTCCAATTGCCCGGAACTTGATGGCGCAACGCGAGCCCTGATTGACCTTGCCCCCGCAGAATGGAAAGCGACTATGCGCAATATCTTTGTGGCGCGCGCTTTCAAAGGAGAAGCCAATGCTGAAGCTTCCTCATTCAGGAGCGCTGGAATCATTGAGATCAACTACGGCTTCACCTTGGCAGCGATGATCTACACTACACTCTTTAGTCATTTCTACGACTCCGTCCTGACAACCGGGAAGGAGGTTAATTTCGATGACGAAGACACAGAGACGACAATGTTGATCATGGAGGAGATCGAGCGTGCCGCGTTCGAGCCTATCGATGTGACTGATCAAGCCATCCCTACATGGGCTGCCGAACGGCATGTGCGCGCCATGCATCCTCTTCAGATCGACCTACCTCCACGCAGGAAGGAGAGTGACTACTTCAACTTGGTGAATGTGGTCGAGCAATTCGTGATGGCTCACGAATTCTGTCACCACATGCTTGGACATACCGACGCCTCGTTCCGCCACTCGCCATCTGCTAAAAGAACAATCAGTGAATGGCTAAGGCGAATCGAAATAGCTGAAATGTTGGACGGCCTAAACGGTGACCAAAAGCAAGAGGTTGAGGCCGATGTTGGGGCGCTCCTCCTCCTGTCGGGGACGCTTTCAGAGAAGGCTACTCGAGTTCGCTCTTATAATGCCGTCGGCGGTTCGATGATTGCTCTGGTCGCATTGGCGCATGTGTCAGGTGGTTGGGTTTCCAGGGGTGCCAATGAAACGCATCCCGACTTCCTGACACGATATGAAATAATGTTTCGACTGGTCAAGGAGATTACAATGAGCCTGCCTGTGGGCGAGATAGGGGATCATCCCATGGGATTCATGATCCAACTCCGTGGATTCATCTCGGCCGTCCTGCAGACCTGGGCATCAAAGGCTGGCGCCGACGTAAAAATGCCAAACTTCCTGAACACTTTCTCGTGGATGATAGATCTAGAAGTTGAGTTCAGGGAAGAGCATCGAAGGCTTAGTGGCGGGACCGCATAAGCACCCTAGTCGGATTTATATTGTCCGGAGTCAATCGGCGGCCACCGATGCGCTAAGAGTAATTGTCTGGCTCTTCCGTGAGAGGGTTTCGTACTGTCGATTTTCGCGAGACTAGCGGGGCGGTGTTGAGAGCACATTCGACAACCTCTTGCGTTGAGTAGCCAAGAAGAAGGCATCGTAGGACGAAATAAAGCATTCGTGTGCCGCACCGATCTCGCGAATTGCTTGCTCAAGCCTTTCAGGTTGAGTGCGCTCCCACTCTCGTGGAACTTCGAGGCGCGTCAGTCCCTCCCCCTCGTACCACATGTGATCTGTCATCTTGTTGACCAGGTCGCGGCCGGCTCCAATGAAGCTCTGATAGGTGTCATTTAGCTCACCGTCGTCGAATCCCCTGGGCTCGCGCTCGAAGAACTCAATCATTCTTTCGAGGGCTTGGAATCCTTCCACATGGGCGCGCGTAACAAGAAAGCTTTCTCGCAGCCAAACAAGAAAGGATGCTTGAGGTGACGCGTGATCATTAATCGCTCTGAACATTTCAATGTCATGGCTGGTTGGAGAGGCGAGACGGGAAGTCAGCTCCTGCACTTCATCTTGAAGTTCGGAAATCCTCTCTCGGTGCGAAAGTGTCATATTGATCAGCGTTACGACTGCTGCGAATAGCAGCAGTCCTGCGAGTGAGACGAGAAAATATTCACGCCTTAGCCAATTGCGCGTTTCTGGCGAAATGAGAAAGAGTGCAGCCGCCGACAAGTCGGCGATTAGGCCTGCCACTAGCACCACTACGGATCCGCTGATCTTTTCGCTCGCCGAGCGTGAGGACATTGACCCCTCCCCGAAAGGAAATTCTCAGATATGTCACGCCATCATATGAGACGCGCCGAGGCGTAGGGGGCCGATACCGTAGGTCGGCGTAGCGGCTTTGGGATAGCGGTGCCGTGGCGCAATGATCATGGCTCCGCAAGCTTCCCGCGCGTCGGGGCGGTCCGTGGAGCCGATCGCTCCACCCGACGACGTAACACTTCTCCTGCATCAGGCAGCTGCATGGTGTGCGCGGCCCGGGTGCCGGCCGGGCTGGAGCGGGACGAAGGCAGGAGCGCAGGCCCGGCCGGGGGCCGGGCCGCGCGCGGGGAGCGGAGCGAGCTGCCTTGAACCAGTAGAGAAAGTTGTAACTCAGTCCGTCGTGCGGGGCCTGTGAGGCTTGAAGTCGTACGCACACGGGGGAAGTTGCCTGCTCTGACGGTGTGCCATCGGCAGGAAGAGTGCCGGTCGGACCGTCCAAGTGATGCGAGTGCTGACGTGGGTGATGGACACCGTCCAGGGCTCCCGGCGCAACAGGGCTCGTCGCGTGTCGATGCGGTCGTCGTGGAGCCGCGTCCACGCTTCTGTGGAAGCTGCCGTGTCGAGAGCCGGTGAGATGGTGCGCAGGATGGTCGCCACCCAGTTGTTCGCCTCGACCGCCGAGTAGGCGTCGAAGGATCCGAAGAGCGCCGGCGTCTGCTGCCCGCCAAGCCTTTCCGTCCAGCACTCGCACCAGAAGCCGGGGCTGGTCGTCGTCTTCAGCATGGGTGACCTCCTCGGCGTACGTCCGTGAGGAGCTCCGCGGTGACCGTGTGGCCGCCGTCGCTTTCGTGGATCACGACTCGATGGGCGATCGCACTGACCATGCCGAGGCCTCGGCCGTGTTCGGCGTCCTGGTCCTGGTGCTCGGCCTTGGGGGCCGTGCCGGTACCTCCGTTGTCTGTAACCGAGACCGCGACCACCTGCGCCGAGACGGCGACGGCCAGGTGAAAGCTGCCGGAGTCCAAACCGCTGGCCGTGTGGAGGATCGCGTTCGCGATCAGCTCGCTCACGATCAGTTCGGCGTCTTCGGCAAAAGGGGAGCCACGCAGGATGTCGCGCGTCCAGCGCCGGGCCCGGCTGACCTCTTCAGGGAAACCTGGGCAAGACAGTCCCCAGACCCGGGCAGTACTCGTATACTCGTGCATACAAGTTCCTTCATGCTGGTAGGCCGCCATGTGCAGCGGGTTCGGACTAGACGAGTTTCACGCCGTCGTGGGCGCGAATGGCCGGCGGGGATGCCGCGTCCAATGCGTCGATGACGCGGATCGCGTACGCCTCGTCGGCGAGTTCGGAGACTTCTTCACGGGTGACCCACCGCAGGGCGCGGGTCTCGTCGCCGGTCGTCGGCGTGCCGTCGGCCGCTTCGCACCGGAAGACCAGCGAGACGATCAGGCCCGTCATGTTCTTGTAGACGCCCGTGAGGGTCGCGGGAAGCGCGATCTTGACGCCGGTCTCTTCGAGGACCTCGCGCTGAAGGGCTTCGGGGATGGACTCCTCACGTTCGAGGATTCCACCCGGCGGTTCCCAGTGACCGTTGTCGCGGCGCTGGATCAGGAGGGCCCGGCCCTGGTCGTCGACGACGACCCCGGCCACGCTCACGGAGTGCGGGCGTTCTGTGCTCACGTTCCTCGGCCCTCTCGGATGGCTAGGCTCTCCACCGTAGCAACAACGCTCGCCCACTCGTCTAGATACCTAAAGGAGTACACGTGAGCCCTCTGTCTTCGGGCCTGCTCGGTGATCTCGACCCCACGAGCGATCGTGCGGTCTTTCGCCAGATCGCCGACCAACTGCGTGAGGCCATCGACCGTGGGCGATTCCGGGAAGGGGAGAAGCTCCCCTCTGAGGCCGAGCTCGTCGACCACTACGGGGTCTCCCGCATGACGGTCAGGAACTCCTTCTCCATCCTCCAGGGCGAGGGCCTGGTGCACGCCGAGCACGGCAAGGGCGTCTACGTCCGGCCGCGTCCGCCCGTTCGGCGTCTCGCCTCCGACCGGTTCGCCCGGCGGCACCGAGAGCAGGGGAAGTCCGCGTTCATCGTCGAGGCCGATGCCGTCGGCAGTCATCCCAAGGTCGACAGCCTCGAGGTCAAGGAGGAGAAAGCCAGTCAGGACATCTCCACCCGCCTCGGCTCCGTACGTCGAGTGCTCGCCCGTCGGCGCCGCTACCTCCTCGACGGGCGACCGGTCGAGTTCGCGACCTCGTACCTCCCGCTCGACATCGCCCGCGGTACGCAGATCGCCGAACCCAACCCCGGGCCCGGCGGCATCTACGCCCGTCTCGAAGAGCTGGGCCACCGCCTCGACCACTTCGAAGAGGAGATCCGCGCCCGGATGCCCTCCCCCGCTGAGGTGAAGACGCTCCACCTGGCGGCCGGCGTCCCCGTGATCCACCTGATCCGGACTGCCTTCGACACCGAGGGGCGAGCGGTCGAGGTCTGCGACACGGTCATGGCGGCGGACGCCTACGTCCTGGCGTACCAGCTCCCGGCCACGTGAGCGCGGAGCGCCCCATGCCTGGCGGAGCTTGGACGGGTAACGACCACGAGCACAACGATGCGTGTCATGAGCGCTGGTTGCAGGTGCAGAGCAGACGCACCGATCAGCCCGGCTACCGGGATGAGTGGTTTGACGAGCAGTGCGGCGGCTGCCGGTTCTGGGTCGCGCTGAGCGGCGAACTGGGGCAGGACTGGGGAGTCTGCACTGGTTCCGGCTCGACGTTCGACGGACGCGTGCGTTTCGAACATGACGGTTGCGATTCCTTCGCCCTTCGCGAGGACGGTTCGTTCGGGTGATCGCGCTGGAGGGTCGGACGGTGCGCGGAGGACGCTTCTCCGAACTCGTACACCCCAACACGCTTACTCGTATAGACGAGTGGGCGAGTTGTGTGGCAGGGTGATCGTCGCGAGCCCGAGAGATCGGGTTCACAGATCGCATCTTGTATAGACGAGTAGATAGGAACGCAACCTTGCGCACCATCCGTGTTGAGACCTCCGCCGCGACCATCCTCCTGACGGAAGCCCCTGAGCCGAAGGTCCGCGACCGTCAGACCGGCGAGATCGCCAAGGACGCCGTCAGCGGCGAGGCGCTGATGACCATCGGCGTCGTCTACATCGAGGACGGCGAGTCCTCGCTCATCAAGGTCACCGTCCCGGAAGGCGGTGTCTCCGAGGGGCTGAACCTCGGGGCTCCGGTCTCGCTGCCGGGGCTCATCGCCCGGCCGTGGGAGTCCATGTTCAACGGGCAGCAGCGGCACGGCATCGCCTACCGCGCCGCCGCCGTCACTCCGGCCGCCTTCCCGGCCTCCATGGGGGCCTCGGCCTGATGTCCGACCTGACAACGCTCCTGGAGGTGGGTGGTCCTGTCGCCGCGCTCGGTGGCGGGGCTGCCTACACCCGGGCCAACCACCCGGGTCTCTACTGGTCGGCGGTCGGCGGGCCGATATCCACCGTCCGGCTCCTCAGCTCGTACGCCTCGGTCATGGAAGCCTGCGGCCTGACCGTCGCCCCTTCCCGACTGCGGATCCTCGCCGTCAAGGCCACCACCCGCCGTGAGGTGCGGCCCGTACCGCCCCGCCGGGGCATCATCCGGCCCACGACCACCGGCTTACAGCTCCGGCTCCGCCTCGCTCCGGGGCAGGAACCCGCCGACGTCGCCGCCTCGGCCGAACGGCTGCGGCACGCCTGGGGCGTTCACGCCGTGTACGTCTCCACCGTCAAGCCCGGTGTCGTCGAACTGCGGCTCGTCGGCTTCGACGTCCTGCGCAAGGTGCAGATGCCCCGCAAGGTCGAGGGCGGCTTCCTCAAAGTGCCGGTCGCGCTGCGGGAGGACGCCATGCCCTTCGTACGCGACTACCGGGCCGTGCCGCACCAACTCACCCTCGGCGCGACACTGTCGGGCAAGTCCATGTACCTCCGGCACCTGGTCGCCGGACTCGCCCGGCAGGACGTCGCTCTGGTCGGCGTCGACTGCAAGCGCGGGGTCGAGCTCGCCCCGTTCGCCCCGCGTCTGTCGGCGCTCGCCACCGATCCGGACGAAGCCGCCGAACTGCTGCCCGTCCTGATCAAGGAAATGGAGGACCGATACGACCTGATCAAGGCCAGGCAAGGCATCGCCCCCGCTCTGCCCGACGAAGAGATCACCTCCGACATCTGGGGTCTGCCCGAGAGCGAACGGCCCGTGCCCATCGTCCTGTTCGTCGACGAGGTGGCCGAACTCTTCCTGACCGCCACCCGCAAGGACGAGGAACGGCGCGACGAGATGGTCACTCAGCTCATCCGGCTCGCCCAGCTCGGCCGAGCGGCCGGTATCTACCTGGAGGTGTGCGGGCAGCGTTTCGGCGCTGAGTTGGGCAAGGGCGCGACCATGCTCCGGGCCCAGTTGACCGGCCGCGTCTGCCACCGCGTCAATGACGAAGCCTCCGCGAAGATGGCCCACGGCGACATCGCGCCGGAAGCCGTTCTCGCCGCCTGCGCCATCGCCCCTGAGCGTCCCGGCCTCGCCGTCGCGGGCGACACCTCCGGCGGCTGGTCCCGTATCCGCACCCCGTACCTCTCCCTTGGCGACGCCGCCGACGTCTGCCGGGAGACGGCTCACCTGGTGCCCGAGCTGCCCGCGCTGAAGCCCTTCCGGCCCGACGTCCCCGTACGGCCCGTCGAGACCTCGGCCCCCGCAGTCCAGCCGCACCCCGTCACGGACTGACACCCCTCACCTCAACGGTCGGCGTGACCGCCTCGCGCCACGTCCCTACCCCTCCCATGCCTGATTCCGGAAGGAGCCACCATGCGCGCCCAACTGGCCCGCGTCGACGCGGTGCTCGTACAGGCGCTCATCGCCGCCGCGCTGTCCTTCGCCCACATTCACGACGTCGCCGTGGCGGCCGGACAGGACGGCTGGAAGGCCTGGGCCTATCCCGTCTCCGTCGACCTGCTGCTCGTCGCCGCCTGGCGTCGACTGCGCTCCGGCTCGGCCAAGGGCGCGGCCTGGTGCTGGTTCATGATCGCGCTCGCCGCATCCCTCGGCGCGAACGTCGCCACGGCCGGCCTGCTCGACCTCGGCGACGTCCCGGCCTGGCTGCGCATCCTCGTCGCGGGCTGGCCCGCCGTCGCCTTCCTCGGCGGCACGCTCCTCGCCCACTCCGCGCCCAAGTTGACCGACGACGTCGAGCTGATCGAGGACCAGGAGGACGAGCCCGAAACGGCCCCCGAGCCGCCTACCCCGGCACCACCCGCCATCGAGGCCCCGCCGGACCGCCCGGCCGTCCCGGTCCCGGCCTCCCTCATCGACCACGCCCGCAAGGTCGCCGCCGAACACCACACCCGAACCGGCACTGCCATGGACGTCACCACCCTGCGCGCCCGCCTCGGCGTCCCGGCGCCCATGGCCGAAGCCATCGCCGCACACCTCTGAGGGAGCTCTGATGACCGCCAACCGCCGCTTCCGCAACGTCACCCGCATCGGCCACGTGCAGGTCGGCACCGCCTACGACCACCGCGGCCGCGAGAAGCACACCGCCGCCTGCACCGCCCCGCGCTGCAACTTCTCCGCCGACTACGACAGCCGCGCCGCCGCCGAGCTGGCCGCCCGCACCCACCGCTGCCCCGTCCGCTGAAAGGACCCCGTACCCCGTGACCGTCAGCCTTCCGCTCGTCGTCGTCCTCGGCTTCTTCGCCTGGTCGGCCGTCAAGTACCTCGGCGTCCGCATCTGGATCGTCGTCCTGATCACCCTCTTCGGCTTCTGGCTCTCGCGCACCTTCCTCGCCCCCGCCATCGAGTCCGGCACGCGCTCCGGCGTGACCGTCATAAACGGCCAACACATCTAGACGAGTAGACAGGAGATCGCAGCCGTGTTCCTGCCCAAGTACCCGGACAACCCCACCCCGCCGTCCGCACACCCCCACGCCCCGGCCGACCCGGCCCCCGCCCCGGTCCGGCGCTCGCTCCCGTCGGTCTCCATCGATCAGAAGTCCGTCGCGGCCGTCCTCGTCGGCGGGGTCGTCCTCACCGCGCTCTTGGCCGCCGTCGCCGTCACGGCCATCTCGGTCGCCGTCGCCGCCGTGGTCCTGCGCTCCCTGCTCCGCGACCACCACCGCCGCTGACCTGCGGCCAGACCTCCGGGGCGGCGTGACACAGCCACGTACCCGCCGCCCCGGCGGCCCACCCCTCCCGAAGTGCCCGTCAGAAGGAGAACTGTCATCTTCGCCCGCGCCACCCCGCCCCCTCTCCCGGAACTCAGCAACCTCGCCGCAGGCGGCACCCTGCCCGGTATCCTCCGCCAGCTCTCCGGCCTCGGCGGCTGCACCCACCCGATCCGCCTCGACGGCCACCGCACCGAATACGACGTCGACACCGCCACCGGTGAAATCGGCCGCGTCCTCCACCACCTCGACTCGGGCGACCTCCCGGCCGGCGCACTCCTCGTCCGCTGCAACAACCGCCGCACGACCCGCTGCCCGGCCTGCTCCGAGGTCTACCGGCGCGACACCTTCCAACTGATTACCGCCGGACTGCGCGGCGGCAAGGGCACCCCGGAACACGTCGCCACCCATCCCCGCGTCTTCGCCACCTTCACCGCCCCCGGCTTCGGCCCGGTCCACAACCGCCGCACCGACGGACGCCCCTGCCGCTGCGGCACCCACCACGACCAGGAGGACGAAGCGCTCGGCACCCCGCTCAAGCCTGACACCTACGACTACGAGGCCGCCGTCCTTTGGAACGCCCACGCCGGGCCCCTTTGGCGACGCTTCTCGATCTACCTGCGCCGAGAGGTCGCCAAGCGTGCGGGCCTGTCACAGCGGGAGCTCCGCGACTACGCCCGCGTGTCCTTCGCCAAGGTCGCCGAATACCAGAAGCGCGGTGCGGTCCACTTTCACGCCGTCATCCGCATCGACGGCCCGACCGGCGGGGACACCCCGCCCCCGGCCTGGGCAACCGCCCAGCTGCTGACAGATGCCATCGGGGCTGCCGCGTCCAAGGTCCGTGTCGACGGCCCAACCATCGACGGCCGCGCCCACGAGTTCGTCTTCGGCCGCCAACTCGACGTCCGCACGATCCGATCCGCCGACTTCAACGACGGCCAGGAGCTCACCGAACGCGCCGTCGCCGCCTACATCGCCAAGTACGCCACCAAGGGCGCAGAGACCGCCACAGGGGCTCTCGACCGGCCGCTGAAGTTCGTCGCCGAACTCGCCCAGCTCGACATCAGCGAGCACGCCCGCCGCCTGATCCGCACCGCCTGGGCCCTCGGCGCACGCAAGGACTTGGAAGACCTCCGCCTGCGCGCCTGGGCCCACATGCTCGGCTTCCGCGGTCACTTCTCCACCAAGTCCCGCCGCTACTCCACCACCCTCGGCGCGCTCCGCGACGCCCGCGCCGAATGGCGGCGAGCCCAAGTCGCAGCCAACGCCCCCGACACCGGAACCGAGACGACGTACGTCCTCGCCCACTGGGTCTTCGCCGGAACCGGCCTCTCCGACGCCGAAGCCTGGCTCGCCGCGTCCCTCGAACCCGCCCCCGGAACGGAAGGAGAACCCACCCGTGGGTAACCGACGCCGCGCCCTGGCCAACGTGGCCACCGATCCGCGCCTCTTGCCTGAGCGCTACCTGACGCCCGAAGACCTCGTGGAGATGTTCGAGCTGCCCAGCGTCGAGACGGTCTACCAGTGGCGTCGCAAGCGCACTGGTCCCCGCGGCTTCCGTGTCGGCCGGCATTTGCGCTTCGACCCGAACGACGTACGAGCCTGGGTCGATACCCAGCTTGGGGAGGCCGCCTGATGGCCGGGCACGTTCAGGATCGTTGGTTCCGGACGGAAGTCGGCCCGGACGGCAAGCCGCACAGAGTCAAGACCGACCGCCATGGTCTCGGCATGCGCTACCGGGCTCGGTACGTCGCCCCGGACGGCACCGAGAAGTCAAAGAGCTTCCCGGACAAGCAGAAGCGATTGGCCGATGCCTGGCTGACCCACACCGAGGCCGACATGGCACGCGGTCAGTACATCGACCCGCAGGCAGCCCGTGTCACCTTCCGCGAGTACGCCGAACGCTGGCTGGCCGCGCTCACGACCGACCTCACGAGTCGTGCCGCCATGGAAGGCCGGTTGCGCCTCCACGCCCTCCCGTACCTTGGCGCACGCCCCGTCGGGTCGTTCCAACCCGAGCACATCCGCGACTGGAACCGTCAGCTCGAAGACGCCGTTGCATCGGCCCGCTACCGGCGTCTCATCTTCGACGCGGTCTCGTCGGTCCTCAACGCGGCCGTAGATGACCGCCTGCTGGCCTCGAACCCCTGCCGAGCCCGATCGGTCAAGGCACCACGCCCTGCGGCGTCACGCGTGCATCCTTGGTCCGCAGAGCAGGTCTTCGGTGTACGGGCCGGACTGCCCGACCGGTACCGGGCCATGGTCGACCTGGGCGCTGGGTGCGGCTTACGACAGGGCGAGATCTTCGGCTTGGCCGTCGACAACGTCGGGGATCTCGGCTGGGTGTATGTCCGCCAACAGGTGAAGAAGGTGCGCGGCACCCTCGTCTTCGCGCCGCCCAAACGCGGCAAGCTCCGGGACGTGCCCCTCGACCCCGAGGTGTCGACCGCACTGCACAACCACATGGAGCGCTTCCCGCCCGTCGAGGTGACCTTGCCCTGGCTGACCCCGACCGGGCCGAAGGTGACGCATCGCCTCGTCTTCACGAGCAGCATAAGCGCTGCCATTTGGAGCCAAGGGTTCAACGACAAATCGTGGAAGCCAGCTCTGGCTTCCGCCGGCATCATCGCCACTCCGAAGAAGGGGCAGCGATACGCGGCGGCCCGCGAACACGGCATGCACGCCCTGCGTCATTTCTACGCCTCGGTGCTCCTGGATGCCGGGGAGAACATCAAGGCCTTGAGCCTCTACCTCGGCCACAGCGACCCTGGGTTCACGCTCCGCGTGTACACGCACCTCATGCCGTCCAGCGAGACCCGGACTCGGAAGGCCATCTCAGCGATGTACCGGGCCGCCGGACACGCTCACGACGGACCAGAAACGCATCACGGCCCAGAGACGGCCCAAGCCGCCTGACACGGCCCCTCATCGGCGGGAAACTCGCTGGTGAGGGGCCTTTTTCATGCCCTCACATGGCAAGTAACACCCCATCTTGCCTGAGGTCCAGCCCTGGGTGTTAACCCATTCGGCCGGGCGGCTGTGAGCTGGGGTTTCCTCACGGACGACCGTCGCCGACCCGTCACTTTCGGTCACTGACGACAACGTCGGAGAACACCGGGTGGGCCCGGGACACCGGGGGGAGCTGGGGACACCGGGGGGAGCTGGGGACACCGGGGACACCGGGGGGAACCGGGGACACCGGGGGGAGCGGGCCCGGCCCCAGCCGACCGGCCCGGTCCAGGAATGCCCCTCGGGACGCCCCTCAGGACGCGCCTCCCCACCGTTCCCTTCACGGGTTACCGTGCGCCGGTGACACGCCCAGCGGAGCGACGCGTTCCGGTTCGTCGCACGTGTGCGAGGTCGGACGGGGTATCGCCGTCCAGTCCACCGCGTCGATGGCGCGGAGGACGTCGACGGCGCCGGCGGCGTCGGGGCAGTCGCTGGCGACACCGGGATCGAGGGGCACCTCGGCGTCGTGTCCTCGGTGCCCCTGGCCGCGCTCGCCGGTCCCGGTCAGTGGCGGGGCTCGTTCTCCTTGCGGCCCACGAGCACGAGGGCCGCTCCGCCGATGACCACCAGGCCGATGGCGGTGCCCGCGATCAGAGGGGTTGCGCTGGTGCCGCCCGTCGCGGCGAGATTGGTGTCGTCGGTGGTGGAGGTGCCGCCGACGGTGGCCGGGCTCGGTTCGCTGAGGGTCTGGGTGGTCAGGCCGGCGATTTCGTCGGCCTGGGTCTCACAGTCCAGGACGCCGGTGAAGCGGCTCTCCACGCCTTGCGGACCGTTGATCGTGAAGGCGTAGGCCTGGTCCTCCTGGAGCGGGATCGTCACCGTCCGGGACGCGCCTGCCGGGATGGTGTACTCGGTCCCCATCAGCTCGAAGGTGAAGACCTGGTCGCCCTGGTTGACGGCCGTGATGTCCACCCCGGTCTTCGCGCAGTTCTTCGCCGCGGACAGTGCCGGTATGGCGCCCTGCCCCGCCCAGGTCGCGCTCGCCGTCGCCGCCACCGTCGACTCGCTGGAGCCCGCCAGGATCTGGGTCTGGCTGCGGCTCTCGGAGGTGAAGGCGCGGCCGACGGGGACGGTGGTCGAGGCCTGCACGGTCAGTTCGGCGGAGCCGTCGGCCGAGTCGGCGGGCACGTCGAAGAACAACTGGCTGCCGTCCGTCACGGACGTGACCACCTTGCCGTCCTTGCCGACGATCCGTACGCCGCTGGTGGCGGCGTCCAACGGCGGCGTCACCGTCGCACCGCCGGCGTTGGTGTGCACGGTCACCGGGCCGAGGAGTTCCCCGGGGTGACCGGAGACGGCGGGGGCTTCGAGGGTGAGCGACGCCTCGGGCTCCGCGACGGTGCGGGCGGCCTTCTGGAGGTAGTCCGCGAGCCGCTCGGCCTGGGGGTCGACGGCGTCGACGGCCGCGCCGTCCGAGTAGCGCCAGATCGCGACCTGGGTACCGGTGGCCGCGTCCTGCTCGGTGAGACCGCCGTCGATGCCGGCCTTGTCCGCGAGCGAGGCCAGGTCGTTCACCTGGGGGTAGGAGTGCTGAAGGATCCAACGGATGCGGCCAGCGTCCTTGTTGGCGGCCAGCGAGGTGCCGCTCCAGGGGGTCTCCTGGTACTTGGCGTCCTTCTGCGTGGGGTTGTAGAGGTCGACGCAGTAGGTCTGCAAGGTGCCGCCGCCCTCGACGGACATCTCGAACAGTCCGGCCGAGACCTCCTGGTCGCCGTCCTCGGCGTGGATCACCGCGGCGCCGTAGGTCTTGAGGCCGCCTATCGTCGCGGTGGCACCGCCCTGACTCTGCGTCACCTCGGCGGCTGAGGCCGTGCCCGCGCCGGTGATCACACCGACGGCGACGAGGCCGGACACCATCGCCGCCATGGCGAGGCGAACCGCCCCTCGCCCGCGCGCCGACGGCGCCGAGAACGAACAAATCACGCAATTCCCCTTCGAGCAGGACCCGTTGACGTGGGGGGTGGGGTCCCACCAGCAGAATCAGAAGCCCCGTGAGCCACGTCCGGCATCCTAGAGACGTCGCGCACCACGCTTACCGGTCATCTCGTCGGATCGCCGATCCGACTCGGAATCGTTATCCCCAAGATCGTCCCGAGGTCCGGCCTGTCGACAAATGCACTCGGCTGCCCACAGTGCGGGCACGGGCAGGCCACAGTTCGGTCGGCCTCGGCGCGGCACGGGCACTGACACTCCGTCACCGCTCGGTCGCAAGACAGCGCGCCCCGCAAGCCGGGCCGCCCGCGCCGCACCACACCGCCCGTCCCGCCGCTCGGCTCACGTCACCGCGGCCGCCACCGCCACCGGTTCGCGATGCCGGCCCTGCGGGGCATCGGGCTCCGGCTCGGCGGCGTCCGCGACCGGTGTCTCCCAGTCGGGCTCGGGCCGCGCCGGGGAGCCGACGGCCATGGGCTCGGGTCGGCCCGACCGCCGGAAGGCGGAGGTGCCCCGCGAGATGTCATGGCCGATCGCCACGGCGTCGATGTCCGCCGAGGTCCGGTTCTGCTGTCCCTCGCGCGACTCCGTGCGCACCTTGAGCCTGCCCTGGACCATCACCGGGTCACCGACGTTCAGCGAGGCCGACGCGTTGACGGCCAGTTGCCGGTTGGCCCACACCGTGAAGAAGTTGGTGTGTCCGTCCGTCCAGGTGCCCTTCTCGCGGTCCCAGTAGCGCGAGGTGACCGCCAGCCGGAACCTCACCGACGCGCCCGCCGCCAGGTCCCGGTAGACCGGCTGTGTGGCCACGTTGCCGACCGCGCAGACCATCGTCTCGTTCATCGCGAACCCCTCCTCGCCGGACGGTCGCCCCGCCCGGATACACGTACGGGCCCGTCCCGCACGGCTGCGTCCGGCGTGACGGCCGCGGTCTCCCACCGCCTGCCGTCACCGCCCTCACGGCGACCGCGTCCGTCGCGATCACCGCGAAGCCAGACTGCCTCCGTCGGGCCGGGCCCGCCGCGCACTGTGGATCACCCACCGCCTGTGGAAAACTCCACCACCCGGACGAGTGATCCACTCCTCGCTCCCTGCCGATCACCCCACGTGGAGCACCCCATGTGGAGCACCCGAGGTGGATCACCCCACGTGGATCACTTCGCGGTCGCCCTGCCCCGCCCGGCGCGTCCCGCCCCTCGCGTCGCGCCCGTCGCGAAGCTCCCGTCGCAGGTCACCCACGGCACCTCACCAGGTCCCTAGGCCACCGGGCCACCGCGCCACCGGATCACCAGGCCACCGACGGCACCTCACCGTGCGGCCGCCCCCACCCCCGTGACGCGCCCGTACTGCTCCCGGACCTCGCGGTACCGCAGGAGCTCCGCGGCGACGGGATCCAGTACACGGGCCCGGCCGCACCCGGCCGCCGCCTCCCGCAACCGGCGCTCCGCGTCCTGCCCGTACCGCCGGGCCGGTCCCCGGGCCGCCAGCCGACAGCTCCACTCGACGAGCGGACCGCCGATGATGCCCGTCACCATCAGCAGCACCGGAACCCCGAGGTTCGGCGCCATCACCCCGACGATCTGCCCGAGCAACCACAGCCCGCCGACCACCTGGAGCAGGGTCATGCACGCCTGTGCCAGCACGGCCACCGGCCACCAGCCCGGACGCGGTGGCCGCCCCGGCGGCAGCCCGGCCCGCGCCGCCAACTGGTCCAGCGCCTCGGGCAGCCCCTGGGCACCTCGTACGGCCGCCTCCCGCACCGCCTGCGCCCACGGCGTCGGCAGCCCCGCCGACGCCCGCTCGGACACCGTGCGCACGGCCTGCTCGACACGTTGCCGTGCGGTGGCCTCGTCGTCGGCCTGGGCGCGGACCGGCAACCGTCCGGTGGGAGGGTCGCGGCGGTCCTGTTGCCACCGCCACAGCCGCAGCCACGGCGTCCCGCACGCCCGGTTCGCGTTGCGCAGCCAGGCACGTTCGGCGGCCTCGCCCGCGGCGGTGGCGCCCACGGCGTCCGCGAGGCGGTCCGCGAACTCGTCCCGCGCCTCCTCGCTCAGCCCGGAGCGCCGCCCGGTGGCGTAGACGGGCCGCAGCCGCCACGCGGCGGCGTCCACATCGGCGGCGATCCGGCGGGCCGCGGCGCCGCGCTCCGTGACGAACTGGCCGAGTACCTCGCGCAGTTCCCCGATGCCGTCGCCGGTGAGCGCGGACAGGGCGAGCACGGTCGCGCCCGGTTCGCCGTACTCGCCGAGAGCGACGCCGTCCTCGTCGAGCAGGCGTCGAAGGTCGTCCAGGACCAGCTCGGCGGCCTCGCCGGGCAGCCGGTCGACCTGGTTGAGGACGACGAACATGACCTCCGCGTGGCCCGCCATGGGCCGCAGATAGCGCTCGTGGAGGACGGCGTCGGCGTACTTCTCGGGGTCGACGACCCAGATGACGGCGTCGACGAGCGCCAGGACGCGGTCGACCTGCTCGCGGTGCTGCACGGCCGCCGAGTCGTGGTCGGGCAGGTCGATCAGGACGAGCCCGCGCAACTGCGCCTCCGCGTCCTGACTCTGCACCGGCCTCCTGCGCAGCCGGCCCGGGATGCCCAGCCGGTCGATGAGGGTCGAGGCACCGTCGCTCCAACTGCACGCGATGGGTGCGGAGGTGGTCGGACGGCGCACGCCCGTCTCCGAGATGTTCACTCCGGCGAGGGCGTTGAACAGCTGCGACTTGCCGCTCCCGGTGGCGCCCGCGAGGGCGACGACGGTGTGCTGACCGGAGAGCCGACGCCGGGCCGCCGCCTCGTCGAGCACCCGCCCGGCCTCGGCGAGCGTCCGGCTGTCGAGCCGGGTGCGGGAGAGTCCCACGAGTTCCCGCAGCGCGTCGAGCCGGGACCGCAGGGGCCCGTCGTACGTGAGCGGGGTCGAGGGCAGGGCGTTCCCGCCGCCTCCGCCGACGCGGGTCTCCATGGCGGCGGCCTGCTCGGCGGCGGCCGCCTCGCTCACGCGGCGGGCGATGAGCCCGTCGTCCCAGGCCCCACCGGGGTCCCCACCCGGATCCGAGCCGCCCGCGCCCGGTGCGGTACCGCCGGACGCCGTACCGCCGGCTTCCGTACCGGCTCCCGCACCCGCACCCGCACCCGGATTCGAGCGGGGTTCGCTGCACGAGGCCTTCGCGGGATCCTCCACCGTGCCGCGGCCCTCCGCGTCCACACGGCCCTGCGGCTGTGCCTGTGCCTGTCCCTGCGCCTGCTCCCCGACCGGCGGGTTCTCCCCAGCCCCCGGACTGTCCCTGCTGTCCCTCGTGTCCCTGCCGTCCCTGCCGTCCCTGCCGTCCCTGCTGTTCTTCCGGTCGGTATCCGTCTGATCGTTCCTGGTCTGACCGTGGTCCGTCTGCTCGTGATCCGTCTGCTCGTGGTCCGTCTGTTCGTGATCGGTCCGGTCGTTGTCGGTCTGGTCGTTGTCCGTGTGGTCCTGGTCAGTGACGGCGGTCACCGGTCACCTCTCCTTCTGAAGTACGGACAGCGCGGCGATGAGTTCGGCCTGGGGTTCGGCGTGGACTTCGAGTCCGTCGAGGGGCGCGAGGCGCCGCTCACGTTCGGTGTGCAGCACGCGGTCGAGGTGTTCGGTGAGCAGCCGTCCTGCGCGGTCGCGCAGTCTGAGGGCCCCGTGCGCGCCGATCCGCTCGGCGAGCCCCTCGCCGGCCGAACGCGCCCTGCGGCCGCCCAGCAGGGCGGTGGCGACGAGGGCGGCGACCGACTCGGGATCGGGCGCGGCACCGCGTTCGAGGCCGCGCACCTCGTCCTCGGCGTACTCCTCCAGCTCGCGCCGCCACCGTCGTACGGCGAGGCCGATCCGGTGCTCGGTGCTCTCCGGTGAGGCCTCCCGGTCCGTCAGCTCCGGCGCTTCCGAGGCCGGTTCGCGTCGCCAGGCGTCGTCGACGCGCTCGTCGGCCGCGGTGACGGCGCAGAGCAGGAGTGCCGCGAGGCTCTCCACCAGGGCGTCGAGGAGTTCAGCGGCGGTGCAGTCCAGCGGGAAGGCCCGCCAGCGTTTGAGCGCGTCACCGGCGAGCACGGCGCCGCTCTGGAGACGGCCCCGCACGCGCGTGTACTCGGCGTCGTACGCGGTGTCGACGGCCGAGGTGAGGCGCAGCGCGGCGGCGTACTGGGAGGCGGCGGCGCCCGCCAGTTCGGGCATCCGGGCCTTGAGGGAGTCGAGGACGCCCTGGGCCGTGCGGGCCAACGCGTAGTGGCGGGAGCCGGGGTCCTGGACGTGATGGACGAGCCAGTTGCGCAGCGGCGCCACGGCGGTTGCCGGAAGGAGCCCGCCGCCCCAGGCGGACTCGGGCAGTTCCGGCACCGTGAAGCGCGGTACGTGGCCCAGCCCGGCCTTGGTGAGCAGCGCGCCGTACTGCCGGGACACCTCGGAGACGACCTGGTGGGGTACGCGGTCCAGGACCGTCACGAGCGTGACGTCGTACTCCTTGGCGGTGCGGAGCAGGTGCCAGGGCACGGCGTCGGCGTAGCGGGCGGCGGTCGTGACCATCACCCAGATGTCGGCGGCGCAGATCAGTTCGGCGGCCAGCACGCGGTTGTCGGCGACGAGCGAGTCGATGTCGGGCGCGTCCAGGAGGGCGAGGCCCGGCGGGAGGGTGTCGGCGGTCTCGATCCGCAGTTCGTGTCTGCCGTCCTCGCCGGGCAGCAACAGGTCGTCCGCGGACTCCTGATGGGGTGCCCACACGCGCGTGAGCCGCGGCAGCACCCGCATGCCGCTGAACCAGTGATGGTCCTCCGGATGGCATACGAGCACCGGCGTCCGTGTCGTCGGCCGCAACACGCCCGCCTCGCTGACACGCTGACCCACCAGGGAGTTGACGAGGGTCGACTTGCCGGCGCCGGTGGAGCCGCCCACGACGACCAGCATCGGCGCGTCGGGCTGCCTGAGCCGGGGCACCAGATAGTCGTCGAGCTGGGCGAGCAGTTCGTCGCGGTTGGCACGCGCGCGTGGAGCCCCCGCCAGGGGAAGCGGGAAGCGAGCGGCGGCGACACGGTCGCGCAGGGCGGAGAGTGCGTCGAGCAGCTGAGGCCGTACGTCCAAGGTCACCACATGCGAAGAATGCCCAATTTTAGGGGATTTATGAAGCATATAGGCATGTCTGCGCGCCGATAGGACACAAGGGACGGAAGGTACGACTGGGACAGAGGCACAGCGCAGGCATAACGAGTGCACAACACCCGTGGCACCGGACGCGAAAAGCGATGCACGATTCGCACCTGCCTGCGATTATCAGGACCGCTTCACTGAACCTCCACATTGAGCCACGGAGGCGAAGCAACCGGGACAAGGAACCGGGAGCCCTATCCTTGTCCCCGGCAACGTCACGGATCAGCCCACACCCGGGCAGCACGTACGAGGCCACCACACCCGGCCCCCGTAGCTCAGTGGATAGAGCAGGCGCCTTCTAAGCGCTTGGCCGCAGGTTCGAGTCCTGCCGGGGGCGCCCACACCCTCTCCCTGCGGAAACACGTGAGGGGTTCATTGGTGTCCGGATGCACATCGCTGTGAGACCAAGCGCCTTTTCTGTCCACGATCGTGGACACATACCCTGACATCGGGGTCGCAGTTCGCGCCGACGGATGCCCGGCTACCGCTCCTCGTCCAGTACCTGGGCAGCCGCGCATGGGTCCATGAGGTTGGACCACGCCTGTTCGGCCGGGAGCAGGTCCCGCTCCGGCAGGGCGTACTCCGGATACCAGCCCTCAGCCTCGCAGCCAGGGACGTTGCGCAGGATCAGCACAGTCAGGTTCGGCGGTACGGAGCCGGTGATCCGGACGGCGAGGTAGGTCTCGTGGCCGTCGTCCGCACGCACCTGGAGGCCAAGGGTGAAGGTGTCGAACTCGCGTGTGTGCTCACGGCCGTCGCGCAGCGTGGCGTGCGCCAGGTCCAGCAGAGTCGCCCGCAGACGGCGCACGAAGCGGACACCGGCCTCGGCGCGGTACCGGACATGGTCCTCGCGTGCGGGCAGGAGGTGAGCGGTGTGTGTCGCGGTCTTCAGCCCGTCGGAATGTTCCGCGTTGTAGCGAGCCCGGACGGCGCGGCCGTCGGCCTCCAGGGCTGCATAGAAGTCATCGCCCGAGCCGTCCTCGCGCCGACCCGCCGCGACCAGCCACGGCAGATCGGCGTCCAGCCATACCGCGCCGCGCCATCGCTGCACCTTGACCTTGAACAGCACCTGATCGTCCACGGACCGGATGCGTTCGTGCTTGCCGTCCTCGTCCGCGAACTGCTCGGACGCCTTGGCCAGCACCGGGTGGTCGATCTCGTCCAGCGGCACCGTGACCGGCGGCACCGCGAGGCATAAATCCTCGCGTAAGCAGCGCAGCGTCGGGCGGGCCGGGCGCAGCGAGCCAGGTCCGCTCATTCTTCGATTCCCCCGACCGCGTCGATCTCCTCCGCGGTCAGCCCGGTCAGCAGCATTACATCCGATTTCAGCGAGCCATCCAGCACACTGAGCGCCTCCACCATGCCGGACCGCAGATCCTCACGGCGCTGCTCCAGATACACCCGGACCGCCTCGGCCACCAGGTCCTTCTTCGTCAGCCCCAGGAAATGAGCGCCCTGGCTGATCAATTTGTCCGTCGCCGGGTCCACCTTCAGCGGGGACTGGCGTACCGACTTCGCCGCCGTCGTCATCGTCAACACCTCCGATGTCATAGTACCCAAATACCTCAAGGTGTAGTTGTTCCGGCGTCAGCGCTGTCGAACGCCCTGGCTCCGGCCGACGGCACGCGCCTTCGCTGCCCGAGACGACCACCGAGCAGGCATCCCGGAATCGACAGCAAGCGCTTTGACGATCTTCGTTCGTGGGCGACCTGCGAACAGGCAGGTGAGCACATCGCTGAGACCCGCGCACCTTCTAAGCGCTTGGCCGCAGGTTCGAGTCCTGCCGGGGGCGCAAGTCTCCGCCCTCCCATCGGGAGGGCATTTTTGCTGTTCAGAGCACGTTTCATGCAACACGACGAAGCCCCGGCACTCCCCCGACGATCAGGGGGAAGTGCCGGGGTCGTCCGGCTGTCACCGGGTTTTCGCGGGTGGCCGCGTCGCATACGTGTCGAAACTTCCGGCGAGAAGCCTCAGCCCGCGTCGACCGGCTTCAGGTGGATCCCCCGCGGCCTCCAGGCGCCGTTTCAGGTCAGGCAGCCGCCCTTCGACGCACCGCGCATAAGTGGCCGGCAGCACAGGCACGCCGCTGCACCCGGCCCATTCGGCCACCTGGGCGGGTGGGATCCCGTGGTTGAGCCACTCGCGCTGAGGCGGCCTGGCGGACTCGCGCTGTCCGCGGGCGGCGAGGCAGGCGAGCAGCCCCGCTCCGACGCCCAGGACAACCATTTGCACAACGCTTGGTATTCGCCATCCCAGGACGAAAAGACCACCGCCTGTGGCGACTGCCCCGCCGACGAGGAGCCACATTCCACGCAACGCCTCCCTGGGCGCATCGGGTGGATCGGCGCTGTCATAGGCGTCGGCCCAGCCCGTCATCCCGTAGCGGAGGAGCACCAGATAGGCGACGGCCATCAGGTCGATGACGAGAAGCGCCACACTGACGCCAACCTGCTCGCCGGTCGACGACCCCCGGGCCTCACACCGACCACCATTCCGTTTGCTGGGGACATCCCGTCCATCGCATGCCGCCCAGCATGCTGACGCGGCAGGCACTGCACATGAGCACCGCTACTCAGATGCGCCGCCCATCGGAACCGTCCGGTGATCGGCCAACCGTGCCCCAGCCGTGCCCGATCGGGCGGGAACAACGGGGAGCCCCGGGCGGTCACGGGGGCGGGCATGAAGACCCTGCCGGCCATGGCGTGGCGGGCGGACGGCAGAATCACGGCGGCGCAGATCACCGCTGACCGGTAATTGGAGCAGTGCATGTCCTCGTCGGACGAGTTGCGGGCCCTCCTGGGGGCTCCCGCCGACCGCCGGTCGAACCCAGCCGACTGGGACGAAGTCGAGCGGCACATCGGCTCCGCGCTGCCCAGCGACTTCAAGGAGTTCCTGGACGCCTACGGGAGCGGGGTCATCTCCGGCGAGCTCGTCGTGTTCCACCCCGCCGGATCGAGCCCGCTCCTGACGCGCATGCGCGAGACGCACCGGAGCTTCACCGAAAGCCGGGAGGCGGCCCTGAGCCGCGGCGACTCCGAGCACCTTCCGTACCCCTTTCACCCGGCACCCGGTGGGCTGATCTCGTGGGGATACGACCACAGCGGCGACGAGCACTTCTTCCTGCCCTGCGAGCCGGACCCGGACCGGTGGAAGATCGTCACGATGGTCCACGAAGAGGGCTGCGTGACCTTCGACGGCACGTTCTCAGGCTTTGCCCTCACGTTCGTACGGCAACTGCTCGACGTGGACCGCTACCACGGCATCGAACCGGAAGCCCTCGAGTTCCTGGAACCGGAGGATCTGGAGGAACTGGTCGCCAACGGTGAGATCGGCCCCGTACAGCCGAGCTTCGAACCGTTCTGATGTGAGACTGCCAGGGCCCCCGGCCACCGTCGGTCGGCCAAGGCCATCGACCCGTCGTGATCGACCTGATACGGATGCGCACCCACCTCAGACCTGCGCGCGACCGTGCCGCGGAACCCACGCAACAATTCCAGAAGAACTGATCGTCGGAGTCGGAGCGGTCGGCGGTGAACCATAGCCTCACGCCATGAGTGACGCGGTCGAGGCAGAGGATGCCTTCAAGAACCGCTGCCTGAGAGCAGCCCGCATGCTTTCCCCGTGCGTGAGTTACTTCGTCGAACGGGTCTCCTTCGAGGCGACGGACGGCGGCGATTACGTGGACGTCTTCCTGAGGGAGGGCCCGCACAAGCCAGACGTCGTGATCTCGCTTGCCTGTCTGCACCACGTCGGGACAGGAGATGCGATCGCGGTCCAGGACTCCTTCATCGACGAGATCTTGGTGGAACACCTCCCGCGGCTGCCCCATCCATGGCCTGACGACGCCACCGGTCTCATCGACCGCTCCTCAGATCTCCCCGAGTTGGTGCGGCTCCGGATCGCAGGACCTTCGCAGGTCGACGTCGTCGCATCCTGCCTCACCGTCTACACCGCTGTGAGCGACGACGAAGCGGGCTTGCCGCTGCATGGATGAGCAACGCCCGGACGGCCGCTGAGGCGAGCACGCCGAGCTGGGGAGTGGTGAAGACGCGGTCGTCGGCTCCGCTCCGGGATCGGCCGGCACTGCGTCCCCGGGGGCGCTGCCGCGGTGGGGCCGCGTGGATCGCACAGGGCCTCGGGTGCGTCGCCGCCCAGCAGCGGGCCGCGCCCTCAGCTCTCCTCGTTCTCGGTCAGTCCGACGGCGGAGGGGAACGCGTTCAGGAAGTCGCGCCTCTGCGGGTCCTGCTCCGCTTCGGCCAGGTCCGCGAGTGTCTGCACGAGGCGCTCGCGTTGGGCGGAGGGCAGGCTCAGCAACTCTCCGCCGACGCTCTCCATCATCTTCACCGCGGAATCGGGATCCACTTCCTCGTCCCCGCAACTCTCCAGCCACCACACGACATCGACGAGCACTCCGGCGAGGGCAGGCACGAGCGGATCAGTGTCAGGCATGCGGGCAACGTATCCGACTCCTACGACAGCGCCCGGGGATCGGCGGGAATCCGACTGCGCCGGGGAGGGTCCGGAGGGGCGGGGCGGCCGGCGGTCAGCGGTCGTACGCCGCCAGCGTCGATGAGCCGTCGTGGACGGTGACCCGCACCGCGCCGGGCTGCCGTGCCCATGGTCCGTCCCCGTCCGCCGATCCGGCCTCCGCCGCTTCCACCACCGCCCCCTTGTCCGCCACCGCCGCCACCGCCACCGCCACCGCCGCGGGATGCGTGCCGTCGACGGTCAGGTCCGCCATGCGCATGCTGGGGTGGGGGGTGAGTCGGGCCGGCCAGGTGAGGACCGTCGGGGGGCGGTCGGGGTCGGAGACCTCCAGCTCTCGCAGAGGTGCCGCCAGCCCCACGCCGAGCGCCTTGAGCACGGCTTCCTTGCGTGTCCAGGTGCGCAGGAACGCGCGCTGCCGTTCGGCCGCCGGGCGGGCGTACAGTGCCGCGAGCTCCGGGCCGGACAGGGCCACCCGGGCCGCGGAGTCGACGTCCAGGACGCCGTGGGAATCCTCGACGTCGAGGCCCACCTCCCCACCCCGGCAGAGGGCGACACCGACGAGCGCGCCGCTGTGGGTGACGGAGAAGTCGTAGGCCGGAGGGGTGCGCACAGGGCCGTCCGGCGGTACGGCCGCGCCGAGGCGGACCTTGCCGTGCGGGCCGCCGCAGCGGGGACACACCCGGCGCAGGGGGACGTCCGCCGGGGGCAGCCCGAGCCGTTCGCCGAGGACCAGGCGGCTGAGGGCGCAGCCGACCAGGAACCGCTCCTTGCCCGCGGGATCGACGGTCGACTCGTACCGGGCGCGTTCCACGGGGTCGAGGAGAGCCCGCAGCTCGGGCCGGGCGTCCTTCGGACGGGCCCACCACACGTGCACCGGGTGTCCTGTCACAGCGCCTCGTCCTGGTTCGATGATCAGCCCGCGCCCTACACTCGCTCCTGCTCACACCACGCCACACCACACCACCACGAGGAAGCAGCCGCATGCGACTGCACACACAGGAGTGGGGAACGGGCGAGCGCGTCGCCGTCCTCGTCCACGGCATCATGTCCGACCACCGCACGTGGCACGAACTGGTCCCGGTCCTGACCGGGCGGGGCTACCGCGTCCTCGCCGTGGACCTGCGCGGGCACGGCGCCAGCGCGCGCGGGGAGTACGAGCCCCGGCTCTTCGCCGAGGATCTCCTCGAGACGCTGCCGCGCGCCCCGGAAGTGGCGCTGGGCCATTCGCTGGGCGCCTTGGCCCTGGCCCTGGCGGTCGCGGAGCTACGACCGGCCCGCGCCGTCTACTCGGAACCGGCCTGGCAGCTCTCCGGGGCCCACGGCTCCCTGGATCCGGCCCTCTTCACGCTCTTCAAGCGCTCGTCCCGCGCCCTCGCCGCCCTCTCCCGCCCGCCCAGGGAGGGAGAACCGGACGAACGCCTCGAGCAGCGGGCCGCGGCCGAGCGGGAGGCGCTCGACCGCTGGGACGAGAAGACGGCCCTCGCGCTCTCCACCCACCGGCACATCGACCACACGCCGGAGAAGGCCGTGGTGCCCTCTCTCGTCCAGACGTCGGACCCGAGCATGCTCGTCAGCGCGGAGATGCGGGCCGAGCTGGTGTGCCGCGGTTTCGAGGTGCGTACGGTGCCCGACGCACCGCACGCGATCCACCGGGACCGGTTCGACGCTTTCGTCGACTCGCTGTCGGGGTGGCTGTGAGACCGAATCAGGTCAGTGAACCGCGCGGAGCATACGCGTCACGTTGATGCGGGTCGGCGAAAGGCCGAGTTCCACGCTCTGCATCATCCGCTCGCCGTTCAGCCGGCCATAGGCGAGCAGGTCGACATTGGCCAGGCTGAATTCGGGCCAGGTGTGAATACTGAGGTGCGAGGCGGAAAGCAGGAGAATCGCGGTGACGGCGCCGTTCGGGAAAACATGCGAGGCCTCACCGAGTACCGTGGCGTTTCCCTTTTCGGCGGCCGTGCGCAGCACCTGGAGAAGGCGCTCCTGATCGGTCAGGATGCTGTGATCGCTCACCCAAACATCGACGGCATAAGAGCACAGATCGTCGACGTTTATACCCTCGGTGGCGAGGTTGGCGGAGTTGGTCATGGGGAACCGGGGGTGACGAACCGCTGCCCCCGTCTCCTTTCACATAGATCTGCGCTGGTCCGCGCGGCCAAAGGGGAAGGTTGCGAGGCCGGTAAGCGGCACTCGATGGTGCCCAGCGTAGCATCCGGGGCGCTCCGGGGCTCGCGCGTGCACTGTGTCAAGAGGCGGGGAGGGGGTCCACAGGATTCGTCCGGAAACCCACCACCCCCCTTCCCGAAAACCTTCTCCGACCTCCCCGTGCACATCACCCGGAACAGCGGGAAGAGCAACGGGACAACAACGGGGGAGCAGAAGAGGAAGCCGCACGAAAAGCGGCAAGGAAAACAACGGGGAAAGCGGGAGGGAAAGCAGCCTGGAGGGCGGCGGAAGGAAGGTGGGGAAAGCAGTGGCCGGACGCTCGTCCGGGCCCTGGCGCGACTCCCTTCCGCCCATTCGAAATCCGTCGCTTTTCCGCGGTGTTTCCCGGTCGTCCCGGCGGGTCCTGGGTCTGCCTACCAGCCCGTATACTCGATAGTCCCGGAATCCACCAATCAGCTTGCCTGGAGCAGCATTGTGACGAACGCGCGTCGGCACCCTCGGAGCACCCACGCGGATTCCGTGCTCACGGAAGTCGCGGAAGCCGTCCGGCTCCAGGAGGGGCCGCCCGGGGTGCGGTCCGTCCTGCGTGCGCTGCGCCGGCTGGCGCCCGCCTCCACGAAGGACCTCAGCCGCGCGACCGGCCTGCCCGTCCCGATCGTGGCGGCCCTGGGGAACGAACTGCGCCGCCGGGGGTACGTCACCACACAGCGTCCGTCCCGGCTGACCGAGGACGGTCTGGACCTCGTCGCCCGGCTGGGCATGGACCTGTCCCTCGACGCGACCTGCACCACCTGTGACGGGCGCGAGCTCGTGATCCCCGACGTGCTGGACGCGGCCGTACGGCGGCTGCGTGCCCTCATGGAGTCGGGTCCCGCCGCCGACATGGCGATCGACCAGTCGCACTGCACGGCCGAGACCAAGGTGCGCCGGGTGCTCGCGCTGCTCACGGCGGGCGCGCTGCCGGGCGGCTCGCTGCTGCTGATCGGCGACGACGACCTGGTGTCCCTCGCCGTCGCCGTGGTGGGCGATGTGCTCGGCGGTCCGATCGTCGAGCGGGTGACCGTCGTGGACATCTCCCCGGAGATCCTCGACTACATCCAGAAGGTGTCGGCCGGCCTCGGCACCCGGATCGAGACCGTCCGGCACGACCTGCGCCTGCCGCTGCCCGCCGAGCTGCACGCGCAGCACGACGTGGCCATGACGGACCCGCCGTACACCCCCGAAGGCGCCCGCCTCTTCCTCTCCCGTGCCGTGGAGGGGCTGCGGCCCGGTCCCGCGCACAGTGTCTTCTTCTCCTTCGGCGGCAAGAGCCCGGACGAGATGCTGGAGGTGCAGCGGGAGATCATGGGGCTGGGCCTGGTCACCAACGGGTTCGTCCGCAACTTCAACGAGTACGAGGGCAGCGGCATCCTCGGCGGTGTCGGCTTCTTCCAGCACCTGCTGACGACCACCTCGACGGCCCCCTCCCACGAGGGCGAGTTCAGCGGCCCCCTCTATACGGGCGACAAGCGGACCCGGCAGCGCGAGTACACCTGCGTGGCGTGCGACGCCCGGTTCCGCGTCGGGCCAGGTGCCCGCTGGACGGCGGTCGCCGCCCTGCGCGAGGAGGGCTGCCCGAACTGCGGCAAGGGGCCCTTCCGCCCCGGCCGCCTGGTCGCGGCGGAGGACCCGACACCCCCGGCGACCGCGGCCCCCGTCCCCAGTCCTGCCCCTGCCCCGGCCGTCGCCCCTGCCCCCGTCGTCGCCCCGGCCACCGCCCCGGCCTCGGCATCGGCAGCTCCGGCCTCCACCCCGGCCCCGGTGCCCGCCCCCGCCGCTCCCGCCGGACGCACCGTCGGCTGGCGCCCGCCGGCCGACGAGGACCGGGCCCGGCTCGCCGAGCGGTCGCGGCCGTACGTCGCACGGCAGGCCGACGAGCGTGATCTGCCGGCCATCGGACGGTTCGAGGCCGAGATCGCCCGGGTCTCCTTCGGCGAGGACGCCATCGACGACCCCGCGCGCTGGGAGACCCGCCTCGGCCGTGCCATGGAGAAGTCGAAGGAGGGCATGATCGTCGCCGGCGGTCCGGGCGAGGAGCCCGTCGGCTGGTGCTGGGTGAGCATCAACCAGAACGCGATGACCGGCGACCGCTACGCCAACTTCCGCTCCCTGGCGGTGTCCCCGGTGGACAACCGCAGCGACGTCGCCGAACTCCTCCTCACCGCCGGACTGGAGTTCTGCCTGGCCAAGGGCATCACCGAGGTCGTTGGCCGGGTGCACGTGGGCAACGTCCCGATGCGCACGGTGTACCGCAAGTTCGGCTTCGACCCCACCAGCCTGTCGATGAAGCTGTTCCTCCCGGAGGGCGCGGCGAAGGGCGGAGCGCAGGGCGAGGGCGACGGCAAGGGGGCCCGCGCCCGATGAGCGTCACGGACCGCTTCGACCCCGACGGCGTCAAGTGCGTCGTCTGGGATCTCGACGGCACCCTGTGGGACGAGATCGCCGTCGAGTCGGCCACCGACGACCTGCCCACGCCCCGCCCCGCGGCACTCGCCGCGATCGACGAGCTGGCGGCCCGCGGTGTGCTCAGCAGCATCGCGAGCCGCAGCGCGCCCTCGGTGCTCGACCGGCTGGACGCCGTACCGGAGGTGCGGGCGCGCTTCCTGGCCCCGCAGGTGTCCTGGCAGGACAAGAGCGAGTCGCTGCGCAGGATCGCGAAGGACCTCGGCATCGCGGTGGAGGCCCTCGTCCTGGTGGACGACTCCCCGTACGAACGCGCGGAGGTCGAGGCCCTGCTGCCGGGCGTACGCACCCTCGCGCCCGAGGACGTACCCGCGCTGCTGGCCGCGTTCGAGGGCCGGGAGGTCACCGCCGAGTCCCGGGAACGCGTGCGCCGCTACCGCACGGAGGAGACCCGCAGGGCCGAGGGCGAACGTTTCGAGGGCTCGCGCGAGGAGTTCCTGCGCTGGTGCGACATGCGGCTCACCGTGGGCGCGGCCACGGCCGACGAGATCCCGCGCGCGCTGGAACTGGCCGCCCGGACCCACCGGCTGAACTCCTCCGGGCTCACCCCGGACCGTCTGCGCGAGCTGGCCTCCTCGGACGGACACGAGCTGTACACCGCCCGCATGACGGACCGTTTCGGCGACTACGGCATCATCGGCGCCGCCCTGGTGGACCGCACGCGCCGGACCCGCCCGGCGGCCCCGGCCGACCCGGGGGTCTGGTCCGTGCCGCTGCTCGCGCTCTCCTGCCGGGTGGCCGGCCGGGGCGCGGCGGCGGCCTTCCTGTTCCGGCTGATGGAGCGGGCGCGCGCGGCCGGCGCCGGGGAGTTCCGGGTGACCCTGCGCCCGACGGACGCCAACCTGGAGATGCGCATCCTGCTCCGGCAGGCGGGTCTGCGCCGTACGGATGAAATCGCCGGCGGTGCCGCCGGCGGCACCGGCACCGCCGCCACCGCGGATTCGGCGGTCCTGGGCAGGACCCTTCAGGGTGATCTGCCCGGGTCACCCGCCTGGCTGCACGTATCCGACCGAGAGGACGCCGAAGCGTGACGGACACCCGAGAGCGGGCCGCGGTGGAACGCGAGCTCCGTTCGCTGATCGCCGGGGCGGCCCGGCTGGACGAGGCCGTGGTTGCCGAACTCCCGGCCGACACCGACCTGTTCGGCCCGCGGATCGGCCTCACCTCGCTGGCCGGGGTGACCCTGCTGGGCACGATCGACCAGCGTTACGGCGTCGACGTAGCCGCGCTGGACCTGAGCCTGGACAGTCTCCAGTCCATCGCCACCCTGACCGACTTCGTCGCGTCCCACCTCCAGTCGCACTAGCCACCCGGCTGTACGGCCGTCCTGTTCAAAAAGGGTGATCCGCCCGAACGCACCGTGACCCGCTCACGGTGTCGGCGTTGAACGGGGAGTGCGGCGGCGCCCCCTGCCACCGCACGAACCGATTCCCTAAGGAGAACGTGATGTCTCGCATCGCGAAGGTGGCCGCTGTTGCCCTCGGCACCAGCGCCGTGGTGGTCAGCGGAGCCGGCCTGGCCATGGCGGACGCGGGTGCGCAGGGCGCGGCCGTGGGTTCGCCGGGTGTCCTGTCGGGCAACGTCGTCCAGGTTCCGGTCAACATCCCGGTCAACGTCTGCGGCAACAGCATCAGCGTCATCGGACTGCTGAACCCGGCGTTCGGCAACACCTGCGCCAACGTCAGCGACCACGGCAAGGGTGGCGACAAGCACGAGGACAAGCACGGCGACAAGCACGGTGACAAGCACAACGGCGGCTACGGCGGCTGAGCTTCACCCGGCACGTCCCGTACGTCCCGTACGTACACCCGGTCGTACCCCGCGTACGTACCACCAGGAGAGCCCCGGCACCTCGAGCGCCGGGGCTCTCCCCCTGTTCCGCCGGCGGCTCAGGCGTACCGGTAGATCCGGGACGCGTCCTCCAACTGGTCCGGGGTCACGTCCCACGGGGGCAGCTTCTCCCGCCGGGCGACGACCCGCCGGTACTGGCGGCTGGTGGGACCCGGCGGTTCGGCGGGCAGGTAGCGGTGTTCGCGGTGCCTGTTCTGCCAGCGGGTCCACAGCAGGTCGACGAAGGCGTGGTGCAGCCAGAACACGGGGTCGTTGACCGAGGCGCCGCCGAGCATCACCCCGCCGACCCACCGGTGCACCCGGTTGTGGTTGCGCCAGGCGACGCTGCCCGAGCCGGTGCCCCACCCCTCCAGCTTGTTGCGGAAGCCCCGGGTGACCGTCGAGTCCCAGGGCTCGGTGTCGTAGACCGGGTCCCGGAGTGCCCAGTCCAGGTCGCTCGCGGTGGGCAGGGCGATCGGGTCGGCGGCGCGGCCGAGGTCCCGGGTGAGGAAGTTCCCGTCGGTCACGTTCTCCTTGATGGTCCAGTCGCCGGTGGCGTAGGCGAACGGCCCGGTCGTCACCTGGTGGTCGGAGCGCCGTCCGTTGCCGCCGAGGAGGTCGTCGGTCCAGGGCGCGGCCCGCGCGGTGCGGTCGCGCGTCCAGTCCCAGTAGGGCACGGTCACCGAGGAGTCGACCCGGCGCAGCGCCCGCTCGAGGTCCAGCAGGAACCTGCGGTGCCAGGGCAGGAAGGACGGCGCCATGTGGGCCGTCCGCAGACCGCCGTCGCCGTCGGACACGTAGTAGTCGATGTGCATGCGGACGAACTCGTCGTACTCGCCCCTGCGTTTGAGCTCCAGCAGCGCCTTCACGAAGCGCCGTCGTTCGGCGCCGGTGAGTGTGCTGACGTCCTTACGGATGTAGGCCATGGTGTCCCCCCATGTGCGGGTGATGGTGTGCCGGATCCGCCGCGCGCAGCCGCTCCCCCGGGCCGAGTCCGTCCACCGCGGCCCGGACCGCCTCCAGGGGGGTGGGGTACGAGCTGTAGTGGTCAACCATGCTCAGCCAGGTGCCGTCGGCGCGGCGCATGAGGTGCAGGGGGCGACCGTCGACCGTGATGTCCCACCGGACGTCCGCCGCCGCCCCGTGTCCCGTCGGGGCGAGGACGCCCTGGAGGTGCCGGCCCCGGTAGATCTCGTCGAAGGAGTCCGCGGGGCCGCCGCCCTCCACCGGGCGGGTGGGCCGGGAGGCGGTGACGACGGGGACGATCGCGAGGGCCGCGGCGGCGCCGAGCAGCCCGCGCAGCAGGTCCCGCCGCCGTGTGCCGTGCGCCGTGCCGGGTCTGCCCGTGACCACCGGTCCGGCGGTCACGGGTACTCCGTCGACGCTGACGACCATGGTGTGCTCCTCGTCGGGTGCGCGGGCCCGGTTCACCGCTGCGGTCCGGCTGTCCGTAGCGGGTTTCCGTGGCGGGCTTCTGTGGCGGGTTTCTGTAGCGGCTTCGCGTGGCGGTTCCACGGGGGTAACCGTCCGGGGGCCCTCCTGGTCACCGCCGGGCGACGGAACGGCCCCGCCGGAGCACATGGATCCGGACATGGCGACGGGCCCGGACGGCAGCGTCCGGGCCCGTGGTGCTCGGCGGTTCGCGCCGGACAGGTCCTAGAGCCCCTCGCCCACGCCCAGGTCCGCCCCGGGCATCGTCTGGAGCACCGGGGTGAGCACGCCCGCCTGGGGCAGCTGGAGGTCCGGCAGGCCGAAGCGGTCGGGGTTGGGCGCGGTGAGCGGGGCGTCCAGGGCCAGGCCCGGGCTCAGCGTGCGCAGGTCGGAGGCGGGGGCCTCGAGGCCGAGGTGGTTGAACTCGCTCCCCAGGACCTCCGGCAGGGGCGCGCGCAGCCCCAGGCCGGGCAGCCCCGCCGCGACGGGCAGCTGCGGAACGACCCGCTCCGGGATGAGCCGGCCCTCGACGAAACGCGGTCCCTCGGGCGCACCCGGCGTCGGCAGGGGGATCTCGCCGCCGATCGTGGGCAGTTCCACGTTGAGCGACTTCTCGACGCCGTCGAGCGGTACGGGAACGGGCACCGTGCCGATCGCGGCGGCGGGGGTCACGGAGGCGGCGGCGCCGGCGGCGGCCGCCACACACGTGATGACTGCGGCGAGGGTTCCTCGGGTGGTCGACTTCATCTGGGGTACGGGCCCTTTCGGAGCGGTTCGGGGAGAGGCGTTGCGTCCGTACCGGGTAACGAGCCGGAAATCGGCTTCAGCGCACAATTCCCCCGAGAGCCGTAATAGTGCTACTGCCGTATCGCACGACGACCGCACGGCGTCACGGCCGTGTCCGGAGGACCGACGGGGCGTCAGCTCGTCCAGAAGTCCCACCACCGGGTCAGGATCAGCATGCCGATCACCGCGATGTGCAGCACCGGCGGCACCCAGGTGAAGTCGGTGAGGAAGTCCCGCACCGCGGCCGGGGCCGGCAGGAAGGCGTGGCGCACGACGAACGAGACGGTGTACCAGAACATGAGGATCGTGGCGACCCACGCCAGACAGCACCACAGACACAGCGCGTTGATCCGGTACAGGGACTCGAACTGTAGCCAGGACACGAACCCGACGCCGAAGAGACAGCCGCCCGTGAACGTCAGCCAGTACCAGCGCGGGAAGGCGGCACCGGCCAGCAGGCTCATGCCGACGCACACGACGGTCCCGTAGGCGACGAGGCCCAGCATCGGGTTGGGGAACCCGAACGCCGAGGCCTGGTCGCTCGTCATGACGCTGCCGCAGGAGACCACCGGGTTCAGGCTGCACCCGGGGGTGAAGCCGGGGTCCTCCAGCAGCTTGAACTTGTCGAGGGTGATGACCCAGGAGGCCAGCAGCCCGGCCGCACCGGTGAGGACGAGCAGCACGGCGTACGCGCGGCCGCCGCCCGCGGGCGCCGGGTGCGGCCGGCGCATCAGCGGCGCAGACTGCGCGCGGGCAGGACGATGTGCGCGGCGGCCGTCAGGGTCTCGTGGGCGCCGGCGAACGCGGCCAGTTCTTCGGGCGTGACGGCCCGGCCGGGGACTGCCTCCGGCCAGGCGCGGGTGGTGAGGACGAGGTAGGCGTAGCCGCGCTGCTCGACGGCCGCGAGCCACTCCTGCGGCGGGATGCACTGGGCGTTGAGGCCCGGCATGTTCAGGACCGCCGCACCGGACTGGACGAGCAGGGTGAACGGCAGGCTGGGCCGCTCGGTGCCGTCGACGACATCCCCGCCGACCGGCATGCCGTTGTCGGTGAGCAGACGCGCGACGGCGAGGGCGGTCCCCTCGGGGCCCTCCTCGGTGTCGCCGAGGGAGTAGGCGAGCAGGTAGGGCATGTCACTGCCGTCGGGAGCCTCGCCGCTCCACGGCATCACGACGAGGGTGCCCAGGTCGGTCACGCGGAAGGGCCGGGTTGCGCTTGGGGTTGAGGTCACCGCGCGACCCTATCGGCGGGGTGGGGGCCGTTCGGGCCTGTTCTCACCCGACCGGGGGACGCCGGTGCGTTGCTCCACACGAACGAGGGACGGGCCGCTCGACCCGCCTCGAACAGCGCCGAGGGCCGGTTCCGTCGGTGACGGGACCGGCCCTCGCGGAAAGGTGTCTCAGCCCTGGAGCGGCAGCCCGCCGAGGAGGCCGTTGTGGCTGTTGAGGGCCGCCGTCGCGCCGTTGACGGTGCTGAGCACGGAGTCCTTGTTCTCGGTGTCGAGCGCGTCCGACTGGTGCTGGAGCGGCATCGCGTCCTCCAGGCTGATGGGCCCCCTGGCGAGGGTGTCCACGGCACCGTTGAGGCTGGTGGGCGTGAGGTCGGCGGGGGTCGCGAACGCGGGTGCGGCGGCACCGGCGAGGACCAGGGTTCCGGCAACGACAGCGGCAGCCTTCAGGGACTTCATCGGATTCCTTTCTTCGGCGACCCGGCGGCCCGGCGACTCGACCACTGGGCGAATCGGCGCATCGGCGCACGGGGTCACCAGGGAAATTCTGACGTCGTGCCTAACGAGCCCCGCCGAATGCGGAAACCGTGTACGCAGAAGATTTCCGCACCCCGGCGGAATGCCGGGGTGCGGAAATCCGCGAGCGACCGTCAGTGGGTGGGCACGGCCGGCACGGCCGGCACGGCCGCCGCCGGCGCCTCGACGGGCAGGGTGGGCAGGGTCAGACCGGCCCCGGCCAGCGTCGCGCTGACCAGGTCGAGCAGACCGGACACCACACCGCTCACCGCCGGGACGACCTGGCCGACGTCGAGCGACGTCGCGGCCGCGAGGAGGGCGGCGATGGCCTTGTCCAGCGCGGCGACGGCGTCGGACACCGGGTCGGCGGCGGCCTTCGCCTTGGCGTCGTCACCGGTCTTGCTGAGCACGGGCTTGGCCGGGACCGCGGCGGCCGGCGCGGCGGGTGCCGCGGGCTCGGCCGGGAGCACGACCGCCGGGTCGGCGGGCACGGCGGGCTTGGCCGGCAGCACGACCGCGGGGTCGGCCGGCACCGCGGGCTCGGCCGGCACCTGGGCGGCCGGTTCGGCGGGCTCGGCGGCCGGGTCCGCGGGCTTCGCCGGGTCCGCGGGCTTGGCCGGGGTGGCCGGCGTGGCGGGAGTGGCCGCCTCGGGGTCGGCCGGGGTCGCCGGAGTCGCGGGGGTCGCCGGCGTCGTCGGGGTCGTCGCCGTGATCTTGGCGACGGCGGCCTTGACGGCCTCGCCGAGCTCGGTCGCCTGTTCGGCGGTGAGCTGACCGTCCTCGGCCTTGAGGACGGTGTCGAGCAGGGCGGCCACCGGGGTGATCACCGTGCCCAGCTCACCGAGGCCCTTGGCCTGGGCGAGCAGCGCGTCGGCGCCTGCGACCGGCGTGGTCGACGCCGCGGCACTGCGCCCAGGGGCAGCGGCTCCGTCGGCCGCCATGGCGGCGGGGGCGGCGATGCCGAGGACGAGGGAGGCGCAAAGTGCGGTGGAGGCGATACGCCGTACGGGCAGAGCACGCATGGGGAAATCCTTTCGATTGCGTGGGGCTCGTCTCCACCGTGCGAACAGCCGTCGCGCTCCGCAACCGATCGATCGCTTTCCGTGACATCCATCTGTCCAGCTCATCCGCATCACCCCTGGTGAGGAGGCCTGTCAAGGCTCACCGAGCGTGTCGGGCCCGCCTCCCCCCATTCGGGGCAAGGCGGGCCCTGCGGCGTCGCCCGCGAGCACGCGAACGGCCGCCCTCCTGGCAGGAGGACGGCCGTTCGGCGAATGACCTGTCGTGGCCTCGAAAGAGAGGAGACGTCAGTCGTTGATGCAGGTGTTGCCGAACGCGGGGTTCAGCAGGCCGATCACGTTGATCGTGTTGCCACAGACGTTGACCGGGATGTGCACGGGAACCTGGACGACGTTGCCCGACAGCACGCCCGGGGAGTGCTCGGCGATGCCGTTCGCGCCGCTGTCGGCGGCGGCGATGCCGGAGGCGCCGGCGACGGCCGCGGCGGCAACGGAGGTCAGGACCAGGCCCTTCGCGATACGCGACATGGAGAGGTGCTCCTTGGGGTTTTGACACAAACACCCGGGCGGGGATGCCCGGCGCTGAAGTCAACGCGCGGGACTCGCGGGGGTTGTGCCGCCGAACGAGTGATGTCACCGGAGCCTGGCTTCACCATTCCGACACAAGTGTCCGGTTTCTGTGGATTAATCCGGACAGCGGTTAGAGTTGCGCGTCATCCGACGCACGCCTATAGCAAGCAAATCGCACGAAAGGGCACCGCCGGTCATGCGTAATTCCCTGGGTCCGCTGCTGCGCCGCACGACAGTCGGCGTTCTCGCCCTCGCCGCCCTCTGGGCACCCGGCGGCGCCCGGGCGGCCGGCGCGCCGCCCGCCGCGGAGGCGGAGCACCTCGCCTTCAAGCAGCGCTTCCACGCGACACAGCACGGCGGGATCGTCCGCGCGGCCAACGCGGCCATCAGCTGCCGCACCACCACCACGCCCACCGGCAGGGCGGCGCCCGCCTGTCCCGCCGCGCGGCAGGGCGGGCCGGCCGTCAACAACGCCTTCGACATGTTCTACGTCGACGTCGACCGCGACCCCAACACCTACAACTCCTCCCGCGCGCAGGTCCGGCTGCCGCGGGGCGCGCGGGTGTCGTACGCGCGGCTGTACTGGGGCGGCAACCTGCGGGTCGGCGAGCAGAAGCCGCCGAAGGACAACGGGCGGGTGCTGATCGCCGAGCCCGGCGGGGAGTACAAGGAAGTGCTCGCGGACACCGTCGTCGGCCACCGGGTGGCCCAGGGCGCCGACGCCTTCCAGGCCTCCGCCGACGTCACCGCGCTGGTGCGCGCGAGCGGCCAGGGCCTGTACACCGTCGCCCAGATCAACGTCGCCATGGGCCGTTCGGCGGCCGGCGCCTGGGGCGGCTGGACGCTGGTCGTGGCGTACGAGAACCCGGCGGAGCCGCTGCGGGACCTGTCCCTGTGGGACGGCTTCGACACCCTCGCCTCCCCCGCGGGCAAGGAGATCCGGCTGCGCGGGCTCGCCGTTCCGCCGGGCGCGGGCGGCCGGGCCGGACTCGTCGCGTACGACGGCGACCGCGGTCGAACAGGCGATTCGCTCATGTTCTCGACCGGCGGTCGAACGGCCGACGCGCTCACGGACGCGGTCAACCCATCTGACGATGTGTTGAATTCCACGATCAGTGAGCCCGGGGAGGCTCCGGCGGCGCGTGTACCGGCGTACGTCAACACCCTCGGCTACGACTCCGACGTGTTCGATCTGGGCGGCGGTTTGCGCCGCGGTGGTGACCAGCTGGCCGTTCGGCTCGTTTCCCACCGGGACGCGGCGTGGGCCGGGGCGCTCTTCGTCGCCGTCGACACACGGAAGAAACAGTAGGCGCGTTCCCGCCCGTCCCGAGCGCCACCGTGAGCGAGGAAACCGCGCAATGCACCAGCCAGAACCCGATGCCACGACCCGGGTCCTGCATCTCACCCAGCCCGTGGACGGCGGGGTCGCCCGGGTCGTGACCGATCTGACGCGGGCCCAGCTCGCGGCAGGACTGCACGTCACCGTGGCCTGCCCGGCCGGACGGCTCACCGGGGACCTGCGGTCCCTGGGCGCGGACGTGCGGCACTGGCCGGCGACCCGCTCGCCGGGGCCCTCGCTCCCCGGCGAGGTACGAAGGCTCGTACGCCTGCTCGACGAGGTACGCCCCGACCTGGTGCACGCGCACAGCGCGAAGGCCGGGCTGGCCGGGCGGCTCGCGGTGCGGGGACGGATCCCGACCGTGTTCCAGCCGCACGCCTGGTCCTTCGAGGCGGTCGGCGGCACCACCGCGGCCCTGGCGCTCACGTGGGAGCGCTTCGGCGCCCGTTGGACGGACCGGCTGGTGTGCGTGAGCGAGGCGGAGCGCGCCACCGGCCTGCGCGCCCGCATCGGCGGGCAGGTCAGCGTCATCCCCAACGGCATCGATCCCGAGCGCTTCCACCCGGCCTCCGTCGACACCGTACGGGCCTCCCTCCTGCCCGAACCGGGCCCCGCCGCACCGCTGGTGGTGTGCGTGGGGCGGCTGTGCCGGCAGAAGGGACAGGACGTCCTGCTGACGGCATGGCCGGACATCGCGCGCAAGGTGCCCGGTGCCCGGCTGGTCCTCGTCGGCGACGGCCCGGACGCCGAGCGGCTGCGGTCCCGGGCGCCGGAGTCCGTGCTGTTCGCCGGGGCCGTCACCGACGCCGCGCCCTGGTACCAGGCCGCCGACCTGGTCGTGCTGCCCTCGCGCTGGGAGGGCATGGCCCTGGCCCCGCTGGAGGCACTGGCCTGCGGACGGCCCGTCGTGGTGACCGACGTGGACGGCGCCCGGGAGAGCCTGCCGGCCGCGCTCGCCCCCCACTGTCTGGTGCCCGCCGAGAACCCGGCCGCGCTGGCCGGTGCCGTCGCCGGACTGCTGCTCGACCCGCTGCTGCGCGAGTCGCTGGGCCACCAGGGACGCCGGCACGTCCTGACCACGCACGACGTGCGGCGCACGGCGGGGGCGGTCGCGGACGTGTACCGCGAACTGCTCACGACCACACCAGGGGCGCGCGTCGCGCCCACCGAGCGCAGGGAGTCCATCCACTCGTGACTGCGGAAAGCACCGTCCCCTCTCCCGGCGCGCAGCCCGGGTACTCGCCCGTCTCGGTCATTCCGCGGCGGGAGAGCGGAGCGGGATTCCGGTTCCCCACCCGGCGGCCCCCGGCGCGGCCCGCGTCGCCGCTACCGCTGCTGTTCGCCGACGGCCTCGCCACGTTCGTGGGCGCGCTGGCGCTGACCGGGGCGCAGCGCCGCCCGCTGCTGGTCGCGCTGCTGGTGGCGGCGACCATATTGCTGCGCCCGCAGCGCTCGCGTCCGGTGGTGGGGGTGCTCGACGAACTGCCCTCCGTCTGCGGCCGGATCGCGGTGGCCTGGCTGGCCCTCGGCACGCTCGTCGCGGCGTGGCACCCGGCCCACGCGCTGTCGGTCCGCACCCTGCTCCTCGGGTTCGCGGCGCAGGCGGCGGCCGGTTGTGCGGGCCGCGCGGTGGTGCACCTGCGGCGGCGCCGGACGCTGCTGCGTCACCCGCGCGCCGCGCTCGTCATCGGCCCCGCCGCGACCGCGCAGCGGGTGGCCGCCGCCGTGCTGCGGCACCCGCGGTCCGGGGTCGAGCCGGTGGGCATCGTGGCCGAGCGGCCGGACGGCGCGGACGGACTTCCCGTACTGACCACCGGTCAGGAGGTGCAGCGGGCCCTCATCCAGAACGGCGTGCGTGACGTCCTGTGCGTCCACCCCGCCGTACGCACCGTGCAGGGCCCGCTGCTGCGGGCGCTCGCCGAGTCGGGCTGCACGGTGTGGGAGGTCGACGCCGACACCCCCTCGTACGCGAGCCGCGAACAGCTCGCCGGGTTCTCCTGCCGGCGTCTCGACATGGGCACCCGGCGCCGGGGCAGTCTCGGCAAGCGGCTGCTGGACATCGCGGTCTCCGGGGCCCTGCTCCTGCTGCTGAGCCCTCTGCTGCTGGTGTGCGCGGCGGTGCTGCGGCTGACCGACGGGCCGGGGGTCGTCTTCCGGCAGGAGCGCATCGGCAAGGACGGCCGGCCCTTCACGCTGCTGAAGTTCCGCACCCACCGCCCGGTCGACGAGCACGAGGCGGCGACCCGGTGGAGCGTGGCCGGGGAGCGGGAGATGAGCCGCTTCTGCCGCATCCTGCGCCAGACGTCGTTGGACGAGCTGCTCCAGCTGTGGAACGTCCTGTGCGGCGACATGAGCCTGGTCGGTCCGCGCCCCGAACGCCCCTACTTCGTCGGTCAGTTCAGTCAGACCTATCCCGGCTACGCGGCCCGCCACCGGATGCAGACCGGCATCACCGGCCTCGCCCAGGTGCAGGGGCTGCGCGGTGACACCTCGATCGAGGACCGGGCCCGTTTCGACAACGCCTACATCGACAACTGGTCGCTGTGGCAGGACGTCTGCATCCTGCTGCGCACCGCGGCCGCCCTCGTGCGACCGACCGGGAGCTGAACCACCGATGACCCTCGCCCTGCCCCTGCCCCGCGCCCGGACGCTGTCACCGGTCCTGCCCGTGGTCGCCGTGGTCGCCCTGCTCGGCCTGCCGATCGGTCCCGGCGGTGAGGGCGGCGCCGGGCCGGCCGACGCGCTGTCCGCGCTGGTCGTGCTGTTCTGCGCGGTCCGGCTGCTGCGGCACCGGCGGCGCCCGCTGTCCCGAACGGCCGCCGTCGTCCTCGGACTGCCGGTGGTCGGGCTCGCGCTCGCCGCGATGGGCGCGTCCTCGCCGGGGGCGGGGCTCTCCGGGCTGGGCCGCTACCTCCAGATCTTCGTGCTGGTCCCGGCCGCCGTCGTCCTCCTGGTCCGCGACCGGGCCGACTTCCGGGTGCTGGCCTGGTCGTTCGTCGGACTCGCGGGGTGGCAGGGGGCGGTCGGCGTCCATCAGTTCGTCACCGGGACGGGCGCCTCCTACCAGGGCGAGAACATCCGGGCGGTCGGCACCTTCGGGCCGCAGGACGTGATGGGCATGGCGACCGTCGTGGCGTTCGGCCTGATCTGCGCCGTCGGGCTGGCGCTCGGCCGGACCCCGGTACGGCAGCGGGTGATCGCCGCCTGCGCGGCGCTCGCCCTGCTGGTGCCGCTCGCGCTCTCCTTCAGCCGGGGCGCGTGGATCGCGACCGTGCTGACCTGCGCGGTCCAGCTGGCCCTCGCCGGGCCGCGGCGGGCACTGAAGGTGGGCGCGGTGGCGGCCGCGGCCGGGGTGATCCTGGTGGGCGGCTTCGGGGTCGGCTCGGCGATGCTCCAGGAGCGCGTCAACAGCATCACGCAGATCCGGGACGCCCCCGACCAGTCGGTCACCGACCGGTACACGATGTGGGCGGCCGCGATCGGCATGTGGCGCGACCAGCCGCTGACCGGTGTCGGGCTGAAGGGCTTCCCCGAACACCGCGACGGCCACGCCTCCCTGGCGCTGTCCTCCGGCAGCGACACCGACGGGGCGGGCGGCGGGTTCGTCAAGCAGCCGCTGCTCTCCCCGCACAACATGTACCTGCTGATCCTCGGTGAACAGGGCCTGATCGGGCTGCTCGCCCTCGCGGGCGGCTGGCTGGCGCTGCTGGTGTGCGGGCTGCGCGGCTGGTTCCGGGTCCGGCGCTCCGGCCCCGGTCTCGACTGCGCGCTCGTCGCCTGCGGGCTGCTGATCTGGCAGCTCGTGGACTTCACGTACGCCGACATCGGCGGCCCCTCGACCGTGCTGACCGCCGTCGTCTTCGGGGCCGTCGCCTGGTGGGCGCTGGTCGGCGCCGGTGGCCGCGAGGAGGCGCTCGTCCGATGACGGTCACCCCTCCCCGGACGCCTCGTACGGACGGTCCCGCCTCCGTGCCGCCGGCGCGGACCGCCGCCGGGCCCGGGGAGACAGCCGACCAGGCCGACCCGACCGAAGGGACCGGCACAGCAGAGGGGACCGACGGGACGAGCACGGCCGACGGGGCCGACGGGGCCGACGGGGCCGACGGGATCGGATCGGCCGACGGGGCCGACGGCGCCTGTCGGGTTGCCGGCGCGGCCGGCGCTACGACGGCGGACGGCGCGAGCGTGCGGGAGGGGGGCGGCGAACGGGCCGAGGGGGGCGAACTCCCCACGGCCTCCCGTCGGTTCCTCGCCAAGGCCACACTCGTCACCGCCGTCCTCTCCGTCGCCGGCGCCCTGCTCGGACTGGTGCGGGACCAGGCACTGGCCCGGCTGTTCGGGGCGGGCAGTGAGACCGACGCCTTCCTCGTGGCGTGGACCGTGCCCGAGTTCGCGGCCACGCTGCTCATCGAGGACGGGCTGGCGTTCGCCCTGATCCCGGCGTTCAGCATGGCGCTGGCCCGCCGCTCCCAGGGCGCCCCCGGCGACCCGGTCCGCGCCCTGGTCGCCGGCACGCTGCCCCGTCTGTCGCTGGCCTTCGTCGCGGTCGGCGCCCTGTTCATCGGCCTGGCACCGCGGCTGGTCGCGGTCCTCGCCCCGGGTCTGCCGGACCCGGCGCTCGCCGTCGACTGCACGCGGCTCACCGCCACCTGCGTGGTGAGCTTCGGGCTCGCCGGGTATTGCAGCGCGGCCCTGCGCGCGCACCGGCGGTACACGGCGCCCGCGGCGATCTACGTCGCCTACAACGTCGGCATCATCACCGGGATGTTCGTGCTCGGGGGGCACTGGGGGGTGCGCTCGGCGGCCGTCGGGGTCGCGGTCGGCGGGCTGCTCATGGTCCTCGTCCAACTGCCTTCCCTGCTGCGGCAGCTGAGGAAGCGCCAGGCGGCCGAGGAGTCCTCCGCGCAGGAGGTGCCGCGACCCCTCGACACCCTGCTCCTCACCACCGTGCTCCTGTTCGCGCTGTGCCGGCAGTCCCAGGTCCTCATCGAGCGCTTCCTCGCCTCGCAGTTGCCGGCCGGGGCGATCTCGCATCTGAACTACGCGCAGAAGGTCGCGCAGATGCCGATGATCCTCTCGGTGATGATCTGCACGGTCACCTTCCCGGTGGTCGCCCGGGCGCTGGCGGAGGGGGACACCGAGCGGGCCCGGAGCCGGGTGGAGCGGGATCTGGCGCTGGCCGCGTGCGTCGTGCTGCTGGGCGCGGCCGCCGTCCTGGCCTGCTCGCCGCAGATCATCGAAGTGCTCTTCCAGCGGGGCGCGTTCACCGCGAAGGACACGGCGGCGACGGCGGGCGTCATGCGGGTGTACGCGCTCGGGCTGCTCGGCCAGACCCTGGTGGGCGTGCTGGTCCGCTCCTACTTCTCGGCGGGCCGCGGCTCCTGGTACCCGGTCGGCGCGATGGCCTCCGGGATCGTCGTGACCTCCTGGATCGGCGCGCTGAGCGTCGGTCCGTGGGGCGTGTACGGGATCGCCGCCGCCAACGCGATCGGCATCACCGTCACCGCACTCGTCCTGCTGGCCGGGATGGGTCCGCGCAGCGTTCCGGTCGGTGTCCGGAGCGTGCTGCGCGAACTGAGCCGGCCGGTGCGGGCGGCCCTGGTGGCCACCCTGGCGGGGTCCTTCGCCGCCGGCCGGTTCGCCGACCCCCTGTCCGGGCTGGCCGCCGGGGGGCTCACCGTGACCGTCGTCTTCCTCCTGCTCGGCCGGGCCCTGGGCTCCCAGGGCATCGACTCGGCACTCCGTTCCGTTCGTTCCGCGACCCGAAGGTTCTCCCATGTCCGCTCCTGACCACAGCAGACGCAGTCCCGTCCCGTGGGTGGCGATGTACCACTCCGTGGGGGACTGCTCCGAGGATCCGTACCGCATCACCGTCACCCCCGAGCGGCTGGAGAAGCAGCTGATGTGGCTGCGCCGGCGCGGACTGCGCGGTGTCTCCATGGCGAAGCTGCTCGACGCCCGGGCCCGGGGCGAGGGCCACAACCTGGTCGGACTCACCTTCGACGACGGTTACGCCGACTTCCTCACCGAGGCGCTGCCCGTGCTGCGCCGCCACCGCTGCAACGCCACCCTGTTCGTGCTGCCGGGCCGGCTCGGCGGCGACAACGCCTGGGACCCGCTGGGCCCGCGCAAGCCGCTGCTGACCGCCGACGGCATCTGCCGCGCGGCCTACGAGGGCGTCGAGATCGGCTCCCACGGCCTCACCCATGTCGACCTGACCAAGGCCGACGACCTCACCCTGAAGAAGGAGACGGTCGAGAGCCGCGCGGCCCTCGTCGCGATGCTCGGCACCGAGGTCGACGGCTTCTGCTATCCCTACGGGACGATCGACCAGCGGGCCGTGGACGCCGTGCGCCAGGCCGGTTACCGGTACGCCTGCGCGATCGACCCCGGCGAGCTGAACGGCCTGCACGCCCTGCCCCGGCTGCACATCGGGCAGAACGACAACGTCCTGCGCATGCATCTGAAGTACCGGCTGCACCGGCTGCGACGGCGGCCCGTCGAGGGGCTGCGGTGAAGGCGCTGCACATCATCACGGGGCTCGGCGTCGGGGGCGCCGAGCAGCAACTGCGGTTGCTGCTGCGGCATCTGCCGGTCGAGTGCGAGGTGGTGACGCTGACCAACCCGGGGACGGTGGCGGACGGGCTGGCGAGCGACGGGGTCCGGGTCGTCCACCTCGGCATGGCGGGCAACCGCGACCTGGCCGCGCTGCCCCGCCTGGTCCGGATCATCCGCTCCGGCGGCTACGACCTCGTCCACACCCATCTCTACCGGGCCTGCGTCTACGGCCGGCTGGCCGCGCGGCTGGCCGGGGTCCGCGCGGTCGTCGCCACCGAACACTCCCTGGGCGAATCGCAGCTGGAGGGGCGCAGACTGACCTCCGGGGTCCGGGCGCTCTACCTCGCCAGCGAGCGGCTGGGCCGCACCACGGTCGCCGTCTCCCCCGCGGTCGCCGACCGGCTGCGCGGCTGGGGGGTTCCCGCGCCGCGGATCGAGGTCGTCCCCAACGGCATCGACCTGGCCCGCTTCCGCTTCGACCCGGACGCCCGCCGGCGGACCCGCCGCCGTCTCGGGCTGCCCGACGACGCCTGTGTCGTCGGCGGCGTCGGACGGCTGACCGCGGGCAAACGCTTCGACGTCGTCATCCACGCCCTCGCCCGGCTGCCCGCCGACCACTGGCTGGTGCTGGTCGGTGGCGGCCCCGAGGAGAACGTGCTGCGCCGTACCGCGCACGAGGCGGGGGTCGCCGACCGGGTCCTGTTCACCGGCGAACGCCCCTGTGTTCCCGACGGCACCCCCGGCCCCGACCTGCCCTCCCTCACCTCCGCCATGGACCTGTTCGTCTCCCCCTCCCCCGAGGAGACCTTCGGTCTGGCCGTCGTCGAGGCGCTGGCCTGCGGCCTGCCGGTGCTCTACGCCTCCTGCCCCGCGATCGAGCGGTTCCCCGACCGGGCGCCGGGCGCCCGCCGGGTGACCGGTGGCACCGAGGCGTTCGTCCGCGCGCTGACCGAGGCACGCGTGCGGACCCCCGGCCCGCGCACCGCCGCCGAGGCCGCCCGCCACTACGACATCACCCGCAGCGCCGCCCAGCTCATGGACGTGTACGCGGCCACCGTTTCCGGACCACCCCTGCTCTCCCCCGCCACCCCGACACCCCAGGGAGTCAGTTCCCCATGACCGAGAACCCCCGCCGTCCCGCCACCCTGCGCCGCGCCAAGGCGCTCCCGCCCTGGTCCCTGCTCGCGGTCGGCGCCGTCGCCGGCGGACTGCTCGGCGGCACGTACGGCGCCCTCAAGCCGCCCGCCTACACGGCCACCGCCTATGTCGTCGCCGTCCCCACCGAGAAGTCGGACCCGGCGTCCGCGCTCGGCTTCGCCCAGGCCTACGGCCGGGTCGCCACGCAGCTGGCGGTGCTCGGGGACGCACAGGTGTGGGCCGGTGTGCCGGTGAAGACGCTCCAGCGCAGCGTGCAGACGGCGACCTCGCCGGACGCCCCGATGGTCTCGATCACGGCGACCTCCACCCGGGCCGACCTGGCCGCCGACATGGCCAACGCGGTCTCCCGCTCGCTGACCCAGCACGCCAAGACCTCCAAGTCCGCCACCAATGTCGAGCTCCAGCAGTTCGCCCGCGCGGTCCGGCCGACCGGCCCCTCCTCGGTGTCGCCCACGGTGACGGGTCTGGTGGGGGCGAGCGCGGGCGGTCTGCTCGGCGGGCTGCTGCTGCTGGTGCGGCCGAAGCGGGGCCGGGAGGACGAGTCCGCGCGCCCCGCCGCCGTCCCCGGGCCGGCCCTCGCCGCCGACGCCCACGGAGCGCTGTGAAACCGACGTTCACCACCGAACTCGTCACCGACGAGCGCGCCTTCGCCGCCCTCGCCCCCGCCTGGGGCCGGCTGTACCAGCGGTGTGCGAGCGCCACCCCGTTCCAGAGCCACGCCTGGCTCCACTCGTGGTGGCTGTCGTACGGCAGGCGCGGCCGGCTGCGTCTGCTGCTGGTCCGCGACGGCGGTGAACTCGTCGCCGCGGCCCCGCTGATGGCCGTCCGCCGACCGCTGCCGGCGCTGGTGCCGCTCGGCGGGGCGATCTCCGACTACGGGGACGTCCTCGTCGACGACGAGCGGGGTGAGCATGCCGTCGCCGCGCTCACCGAGGGCCTCGCGGCGGCCGCCCGTACCGCGTTGATCGACTTCCGCGAGGTGCGGCCGGGCGGCGCGGTGGAGCAGGTCTACGAGCGCTGGTACGGCCCCCGCCGGCGGGTGAGCGACTCGGTGTGCCTGGAGCTGCCCGCCGTCCCCATGGACGAGCTGGTGGCCCGGCTGCCGTCGGCGAAGGCCCAGCGGGTGCGCGCCAAGCTGCGCAAGCTGACCGCGCTGGGCGTCGAGCGGCAGGTCGTGTGCCCGGAGGAGGTCGACTCGGCGCTGCGCCGGCTGCTGGAACTGCACCAGCTCCAGTGGCAGGGACGGAAGGTGACGGGCGAGCACCTGCGGGAGCGGTTCTGCGAGCACCTGGTGCGCTCGGTCGGGCCGATGGTGGCCTCCGGGGACGCGGTGGTCACCCAGTTCCGGCTCGACGACGACGTGGTGGCCGTCGATCTGACCCTGCTGTCGCGCCGGCTGGCCGGGGGCTACCTCTACGGCGCCCATCCCCGGCTGCGTGAACGCAAGGCGGACGTGGCGGTGATGCTGCTGGACGCGTGCGCCGAGCACTCCCGCGACGGCGGCCGGGCCGCGCTCAGCCTGCTGCGCGGCAACGAGCCGTACAAGCACCACTGGCGGCCCGAACCGGTCGTCAACCAGCGGCTGCTGCTGGCCCGTCGGCGCACCGCGCCGCTGCTGTCGGCGGCCGTGTGCGACGTGGCCGCGCGACGGCGGGGCAAGGAATTGCTGCTCCGGCTGGAGCAGCGGAGGGAGCGCGACGGTGGCGGCGGGTCCTGACGCGGGCCTGCCGCCACCGCACCGCGGTTCAGTCGTCGTCGGACCACCAGTCGAGCCGGAAGCACAGCTTGCCGCCGATCCAGTACTCGACCCAGTCGCCGAGGTCCATCGGCGTGCAGTTCGCCGGGGTCTCGGCCGGAGGCTCGGTCGTGGGATCCGTGGAGGGTGCCGGGGGCGACGGCTCCACGGACGGTTCGACGGAGGGCGCCGGGCTCGTCGGGGGCGTGCTCGGCTCGTCCGTACGGCCGGACAGCAGCGAACGGTAGACGGCCGACGCCTGCGGGTTCTGCCGGCACTGCCACACACCGTGCGGGCAGTAGTCGGTCACCGTGTTGTACAGCGGTTTGTGCTCGTCCATCCAGGCGAGCATGCGCCGCATGTATTCGGCGTTGTCACCGTTGCGGAAGAGTCCCCATTCGGGATAGGAAATGGGCTTGCCATGGCTTTTGGCGAAGTCCACGTGCGCCTGGAGCCCGTAGGGTTCTTTCACCTGCTCGTCGAAGGACAAGCCGGTCGGCTGGTCGTAGGAGTCCATTCCGAGGATGTCGACCGTGTCGTCCCCCGGATAGCACTCGGTCCACGGAACGGCGTCCTTGCCGCGGGTCGGCGTGAAATCGAACTTGAATTTCTGGCCCGGCACCGAGCGCATGGTGGAGACGATCCTGTTCCAGTACTTCTTCCAGGCCTCCGGGTCCGGCCCGCACCGATGGGTGTACGTGATGCCGTTCATCTCCCAGCCGAGCACGATCACCGTGTCCGGCACCTTCAGCGCGACCAGCCGCTCGGCGAGAGCCCTGAAGTGGTGATCGAACTCCCCGGCCGCACCCTGCCGCAGCAGCCCGCGCACCTCCTCGTCGGACACCCCCTCCTCGTTGCGCTCCATCATGGGCACGTTGAGGACGAGCATGCGGTCGTCCTTCTCCAGCCTCCAGTCCGCCCACACGTCGAGGAAGCCGGGCGGGCCCTCGATGTTGTGCCACAGGTCGCCCGGCAGGTAGGTGTGGCCGACGCGCAGCTCCGCGCCGTCCAGCCATTCGCTGAGCTCGGCGATCCGGGCCACGCCCCGGGCGCCGTAGTCGAGGTAGGCGCCGAAGGCCGGGGTGTCCTTCGAGGCCGGGGCCGCCGGGGCGGCGGGTGCGGGCGGGACGGACGGTGCGGGCGGGACGGACGGTGCGGCGGTCTCGGCCGGGGTCAGCGGAACCTCGGCGGCCGCGGGAACCCCGGGGGTCACCGGCGCCGCCGGTGTCGCACTGGGGACGGGCGCGACCGGGTCGGACCCGGCGGGTGCGGGAAGAGTCATCGCGGCCGTCGGGACGGTGGGGGTGGGAGCGGGAGGATCGGCTACCCGCACCACCCCCGCGCCCGCGGCGAATCCAGGTCCGGACGCCAGGGCGGCCGACGCCGCGACCGCTGCCGCGACGACGGCCAGCCGCCGGGACCGCGCGCGTCGCTGCTGTGGAGCCATGCCTGCTCCTTTCTCCACTCTCACGTAACGCGCAAGGCCCGCGCGTTACTGACACTCAGTCATATGAAAGTCACACGAAAAGGAATTACGCCACCGCCGTTACGGCTTTCGAGTGCCTCGATCGCCCATAACGGTGAACTGAACCGAAGGACCCGGAAACCAATGCCCGAGTCGCTGCTCGACACCCGCGTCCCCGCCGTTCTGCTGCGGATCGACCGGAATCCCTTTCACCACGGAACGCTGGGTGCCGTGCGCTCGCTCGGCAGAGCCGGAATCGACGTGCACGTGGTCGCCGACTCCACGGGAAGCCCCGTACGCAAGTCCCGTTTCGTACGCCAGTTGCATCCCCCGCCGCCGCCCGGGGCCGGTCTCGCCGACATCGCCGCCACCCTGCTGCGCGTCGCCGCCCGCGTCGACCGGCCCGCCGTGCTGATCCCGATGGACGACGCCGGCGCGGTCGCCGTGAGCCGGCTGCGCGAGGAACTGTCGCCCGCCTACCTGCTGCCGCAACAGCCCGGCGCGGTGCCCGAACGGGTCGCCGACAAGGCCGAACTGACCAGGCTGTGCGCGGCGGCCGACGTGCCGCACCCGCTCACCGTGCTCCCGGACAGCGCGGCACAGGCCGCCTCCGCCGCCTGGCGGCTCGGGCTGCCGGTGGTGGCGAAATGGAGCCGTCCCTGGCTGCTGCCCGCCCACGCGGGGCTGCGCAGCACGGTCGTGGTGCGCTCCACCCAGGAGGCGCGCGACCTGTACCTGCGCACCGAGGAGGCCGGCAGTCAGCTGCTGCTCCAGGCCTTCCTGCCGCCTGGCCCGGACCGCGACTGGTTCTTCCACGGGTACGCCGACCGGTCCGGTACGGTCGGCGGCGGCGGACCGGGCCGCAAGCTGTGCGCCTGGCCCCGCGGCGCGGGGCTCACGGCGGTGGGCGAGTGGACCGAGAACCCCCGGGTGCGGACGCTGGCCCAGCGGCTCACCGACGAACTCGGCTACCGGGGCATCTTCGACCTCGACTTCCGCCGCTGCGGCGCGACCGGCGACTACCACCTGCTCGACTTCAACCCGCGGCCCGGCGCCCAGTTCCGGCTCTTCGCCGACGGCGCCGGACTCGACGTCGTCCGCGCCCAGCACCTCGATCTGACCCACCGTCCGCTGCCGGCCGGGGTGCCGCTGCCGGGCCGGGCGTTCGTGGTGGAGAACTACGCGCCGCTGGCCGCGCTGCGACCGGCCCGCCGCGGCCGTGAGCTGGCCTGGCACGCGGGCGACGACACCGCTCCCGGCCGGGCGATGTGGGGACTGTGGGGCGCCCATGTCACCCGTCGGCTGCTCGACCGGCTGCGCCGGGCCGGCGCCTCGGGCGCGGCCGGGGTCCGGCCCCGGGTGGTCCGGCAGGCGCCGCCGCCCACGCCGTCCCTGACCGACCTGGCCGAACCGCACCCGAACGCACCGGCCCCGACCGCCCCTGCGCCGGCCGCACCGATCGACGACGAGAAAGCGAGCAGCTGCTGATGGACGACCTGCTGGTGGTGGGCGCCGGCCCGTACGGGCTGTCGATCGCGGCGCACGCCGCGGCCGCCGGGCTGAAGCTGCGCGTCTTCGGCCGGCCGATGGCCTCCTGGCGCGACAACATGCCGGGCGGGATGTTCCTGAAGTCCGAGCCGTGGGCCTCCAACCTCTCGGACCCCGCGGCCCGTTGGCGGCTCGACACGTACTGCGCGACCGAGGGCGTGGCGGCCCGGCACGGGGAGCCCATCCCGGTGGAGATGTTCGCCCGGTACGGCCTGTGGTTCGCCCGCAACGCCGTCCCCGAGGTCGACGAGCGCACGGTGACCCGGATCGTGTCCCGGCCGGGCGGCTTCGAGGCGGTCACCGCGGACGGCGAGACCGTGCGGGCCCGGACGGTCGCCCTCGCCGTGGGTGTCATGCCGTTCGTCGAGATCCCGGCCGCCCTGCGGGGGCTCTCCCCCGACCTGGTCTCGCACAGCAGCCACCACGGTGACCTGGACCGCTTCCGCGGCCGGGACGTCACGGTGATCGGCGGCGGCCAGGCGGCGCTGGAGACGGCCGCGCTGCTCGCCGAACAGGGCTCCCGCGTACGGGTGTTGGCCCGTGCCGATCGGCTGCGCTGGAACGACGTGCCACCGCCCTGGGAGCGACCGTGGTGGCAGTCGGTCCGCTCACCGCAGAGCGGGCTCGGCTGCGGCTGGCGGAACTGGTTCTACGCCGAACGCCCCGGCCTCTACCGCCGGCTGCCGGAACCGACCCGGGCGCGGATCGCCGCGACGGCGCTCGGTCCGGCCGGCGCCTGGTGGGTACGGGACCGGGTGGAGGCCTCCGTGCCGGTACGGCTCGACCACGAGGTGACGGCGGCGCGGGCGGTCCCCGGCGGGGTGCGGCTGGAGGTGGCCGGCGCGGACTCCTTCGAGACCGAGCACGTGATCGCGGCCACCGGCTTCCAGGCGACCCGCGACCGGCTCGGACTGCTCTCCGGCGAGCTGCGCGGGGCGCTGGCCACGGTGCCCGGCGGCTCCCCCGAGGTGGGCCGGGACTTCGAGTCCTCCCGTCCCGGCCTGTTCCTGGCCGGTCTGGTGACGGCGGCCGGCTTCGGCCCGGCGATGCGCTTCGTGTACGGCGCGACCTTCACGGCGGGCACCCTCGTCCGGGGCGTGCGGCGCCGGCTGCACACGGGCGTGCCGAGCGGGGCGATCCCGGCCCCGGGTCGGCACGGGGCGGTGGAGCCCGTACGTCGCTGAGCCGGAGGGGATGCGGGTGCCGGGCGCGTCGGCGCCCGGCACCCGGTGCGTCACCGACGGGACGCGGCCCGGCCTCGCCGGTACAGGACGGCGCCGCCCGCGATCAGCGCGGCGCTGACGCCGGAGGCGGCCAGCAGAGCGGCGTGGTCACTGCCGGTGTGCGACAGCTGCGGCGGCGCGCTGTGCTCGCCCCCACCCCCACCCTCCGGAGGTGCGGTGTGCCCACCGTGCGGAGGCTGCCCGCCACCGCCCCCGCCACCGTGCGGAGGCGGGGTGGAGTGGCCGCCGTGGGGAGGCGGGGTGGAGTGCCCGCCGTGCGGAGGCGGGGTGGAGTGCCCGCCGTGGGGAGGCGGGGTGGAGTGACCGCCGTGGGGAGGCGGGGTGGAGTGACCGCCGCCGGGCGGGGTGCTGCCGCCACCGTGCGGAGGCGGGGTGGAGTGGCCCCCGTGGGGAGGCGGGGTGGAGTGACCGCCATGGGGAGGCGGGGTGGAGTGACCGCCGCCGGGCGGGGTGCTCCCACCACCGTGCGGAGGCGGAGTCGAGTGACCGCCGCCGGGCGGAGTCGTGTGACCCCCACCGGGCGGGGTGCTCCCGCCACCGTGCGGAGGCGGAGTCGTGTGGCCGCCACCCGGCGGTGTCGTGTGGCCCCCTCCGGGAGGCGGGGTCGTGTGACCGCCACCGCCGCAGGTGTCGCCGTAGCCTCCGCAGTCGTCCCCGGGACCGTGGTCCTGGTGTCCGGAGCCGCCATCACCGGAATCCCCGTATCCGGAGTCGCCATGCCCGGAGTCCCCGTAACCGGAATCGCCATGCCCGGAGTCCCCGTAACCGGAGTCCCCGTAACCGGAGCCACCATGCCCGGCATCGCCGTAACCGGAGTCCCCGTAGCCGGAATCGCCATGCCCGGAGTCCCCGTAACCGGAATCGCCATGCCCGGAGTCCCCGTAACCGGAATCGCCGTAGCCGGTATCCCCCTGCCCGGGGTCGCCGTAACCGGAATCGCCGTGGTGGTCGGTGTCGTCGTCGGACGGTGCGCGTCGGGCGCGTTGGCCGTGCGTGGCCGAAGGGTTGGCACAGGAGTTGCCGAACGCCGGGTCGAGCGCGGCGACGACGTCGACCGAGTTGCCGCAGGCGTTCACCGGGAGGTGCAGCGGGGCCTGGACGGCGTTGCCCGACAGAACCCCGGGCGAACCCTTGGCGGCTCCTTGGGCTGTTGAGTCGGCGAGGGCGTTGCCGCCCGCGCACAGGGACAGAATGCCCGTCGCGGCGGCGGCCGCGACCATTCCCCTGCTCAGGGTCTGTCGCAATCTCGTTGTCTTCCTGCTTGAAGAAGTGGGAAAAGCCGGCTCCGGACCACAGGAATGTCGTCCGAAGCCGGCCTCGATCCAGCGGTACGGCTGGCGTGTCGCGTCGTCAGTCGTTGATGCAGACGTTGCCGCCGGCCGGGTTCAACGCGGCGATGATGTTGATGCTGTTGCCGCACACGTTGATCGGGATGTGGATCGGGACCTGGACGACGTTGCCCGACAGGACACCCGGCGAGCCGATGGCCGCACCGTTGGCACCGGCGTCGGCGAAGGCGGGGGCAGCCCCGCCGAGGGCCAGGATCAGACCCGCGACAACAGCAGCGCTCTTCTTCATGACTTTCCCTTCTCTGCGGTCATGCCCAGATGACGGTCGAAACCGAGCGAGCGCAACTGGAACGGCTCGCACCATGACCCGCAAGCTGCAAACGAGAGATAGACAGCCGAAGAAACTCAAAAACGCGCGTCGCACAGGAATTCACTCGAACGCCTTCAGGTAATTGACACGAACGGCTCACCGAAGAGGAAACGATTCACCTGAGACGAGAAAAAAAATGACAGGAAGGCAGCGGGAGAAATGCGGTGGCCGGACGGCCCGCCGGGGAACGGAACGGGCCGCCCGGCGGGCGGTGCCGGGGACGTCAGTGGTTGGCCACGCCGTTGCCCGAGAGCGCGGAGATGTCGTCCAGGATGTGCGACAGCGGCTCGTCGCCCTTGGCCTGGGTGCTGTTCTCGGCGCACTGCTGGTTCTGCGGGGCGGACAGCACGGGGATGTCCTGGACACCGACGTTGGCGATGACGGCGAGGACGGACTGTACGTCAGCCTTGACCGGCAGGCCCACGCAGAGCTTGTTGGCGGTGCCCTGGACCAGGCTGGCCTGCGGGCTCATGTCACCCTTGGTCACCGAGTTGCCGAACGCCTCGTGCGCGCCGTTGCCACTGGCGGAGGTGGTGCCGGCGTCGTCCCCGATGGCAAGCGCCTGGGGGGCGACCGCCGCGGACATACCGACGACGGAAGCGGCGACCGCCGCCGCGGCCATTGCCTTCTTGAGCATTTCGCTATTCCTTTCCCTGCCCTGACTCGTGGTCAGGACCATGTGCCTGCCACCGAACCAACCGGAAGCGCCGGATTTGGTTGCGGCCAGTCACCCGATCGGTTTTTACGTCCCGGCGGCCCGAGTTCACCTCGATAGGCCATCGGAGTGAATCCGAGCAACCAAACAGGTCAGATGAAGTTGATCCGAACGCTCCGGTGGACGGGGCTTCTCACCGAAAGGGATTCACAAGTGATCAAGAAGGTTCTCGCCACCGCCGCGGTCGCCGCTTCCGTCGTCGGCGTCTCCGCCGCCGCGGCAGCCCCGGCACTCGCCATCGGCAACGACAGCGGCACCACCTCCGCCAGCGGCAACGGCGCCAGCCAGTCCTTCGGCAACTCGGCCACCTTCGGCAACATGAGCCCCCAGATGGCGCTCATCCAGGGCTCCTTCAACAAGCCCTGCATCGGTCTGCCGGCGAAGCTCAACGCCCAGTCCATCCTCGCCCTGGCCAACATCGGCGTGCAGGACATCCCGATCCTGTCCGCCCCGCAGAACCAGCAGTGCGTCGAGAACAGCACCCAGGCCAAGGGCGACGAGCCGCTGTCGCACATCCTGGACGACATCTCGGTCCTGGCCGGCAACGGTGCCGCCAACCACTGAGTCCGACGTGGTGAACGGGTTCATTTCCTGAGCCCCTGGGTGGTTTCTCCGCCCGGGCAGCGGGCCGCCGGATCATCGGCGGCCCGCTGTTCTAGCGTGCGGCGCGTGACGATGAAGAGAAACCTTTGGCCACGCCGCCTGGCGATTCCCGGAATCGTCCTGGCCGCCACGGGCGCGCTGCTCGGCAGTTCCGCCCTTCCCTCACTGCCCGGACTCCCCGGCCGGCAGCACGCCCCGCGCGGGCTGAACATCCTGCTGATGGGCACCGACGAACGGGACACCCTCACCCCCGCCCAGAAGCAGACGTTCCACGCCGGTGGGAAGCCCTGCGGCTGCGCCGACGTGCTGATGCTGATCCATGTCTCGGCCCACCGGGACCGCGTCAGCGTGATCTCCATGCCCCGTGACTCCGCCGCGGAGATCCCGCCGTACCGGGAGAAGCCCGGCGCCCGGGAACGCCCGCCCCATCCGGCGAAGCTCAACGCCGCCTACCAGGAGGGCGGTCCGGAGCTCATGATCCGGACCGTGGAGTCGATGGCCAAGGTGAACATCGACCGGTTCCTCCAGGTGGACTTCCGGCGCTTCATGAACAGCGTGGACGAGGTCGGCGGTGTCGAGGTGTGCACGCCGAGGCGCCTGAAGGACCCCGCGACCAGGCTCGACCTCAAGCCCGGCAAGCACCGGCTCGGTGGCGGGCAGGCGCTTCAGTACGTCCGCTCCCGCCATGTCGACGGCAGCGCCGACCTCGGCCGGATCCAGCGACAGCAGCGCTTCCTGGTCCAGGCCTGGCGGGAGGTCAGGGAACGGAAGCTGCTCACCCGTCCGAGTCGTATGACACACCTGGCGGAGATGCTGCTCGGGACCGGCCGACAGGGTATGCAGGCCGGCGAGCTCATCGAACTGGCCGTCGCACTGCACCGGCTGCCGGACTCGGCGACGGAGTTCACGACGGTGCCGATCGCGGGGTTCGCCCCGGCCCGGCTGGGCATCGGCGCGGCGCTGGCCTGGGACCCGAAGGAGGCGGACACGCTCTTCACGAAGGTGCGCGACGACGAGCCGCTGGTCGAGCGCACCGCGCAGCCGAAGCCCAAGGACCCGCCGGACATCCTCGGCAAGACGGTTCCGGTGCGGGGGAGCGCGTACGCGTGTCATTGAGGGGCGCGCGGTCGTCGTGCGCGATGCGCTGGGCCGATCGGGGCACAGCGCGCAACCCCGGCCGGGTCCGGGCCGTTGTTGATCACGCAGCTCCTCCCCCGGAGTCCGCGTTTTCGAAGGGAACGAACATGAAGAAGCTGTGGGCGACCGCGGCCCTGGCCGCCTCCGTCGCCGGTCTTGCGGCGATGAGCGCCCCGCAGGCCCTCGCCATCGGTGACGACAGCGGCACCACCTCCGCCAGCGGCAACGGCGCCTCGTCGGAGTTCGGCAACTCGGCCACCTTCGGCGACCAGAGCCCGCAGCTCTCGCTGGTCCAGGGTTCGCTGAACAAGCCGTGCATCGGCCTGCCTGCGAAGATCAACGCCCAGTCGCTCATCGCCGCGCTGAACATCGGCGTGCAGGACATCCCGATCCTGTCCGCCCCGCAGAACCAGCAGTGCGTCGAGAACAGCACCCAGGCCAAGGGCGACGAGCCGCTGTCGCACATCCTGGACGACATCTCGGTCCTGGCGGGCAACGGCGCGGGCAACGGCTGAGCCGCAGCCTGACCGACGTACCGCGACGGCGGGTCACCGGTTCTCCGGTGGCCCGCCGTTCCGTGTGTCCTGACGGGCGTCCGGCGGTGTCACTTGCGGTACAGGGCCTCGATCTCGTCGGCGTACCGGGCCGTCACCGCGTGCCGTCTGACCTTCAGGGACGGGGTGAGCAGCCCGTCGGCCTCGGTGAACTCGCCCTCGACCAGGGTGAAGGCGCGGATCGACTCGGCCCGGGAGACGGCCTCGTTGGCGTAGTCGACGGCCCGTTGGACGTCCGCGCGCGGCCGGGGGTCGCGCAGTACCTCGGGGAGCGGGGTGTCCGCGGGGAGCCCGCGGACGGTCAGCCAGTGGGCGAGCGCGTCGGGGTCGAGGGTGACGAGGGCCGCGACGAAGGGGCGGTTGTCGCCGACGACCAGGCACTGACCGACCGGGGAGCGGCTGCGCAGCCGGTCCTCCAGGACGGCCGGGGAGACGTTCTTGCCGCCGGAGGTGACCAGGATGTCCTTCTTGCGGCCGGTGATGGTGAGGTAGCCGTCGTCGTCGAGGGAGCCCAGGTCGCCGGTGGCGAACCAGCCGTCGGCGCGGACCTCGGCGGTGGCCTCCGGGTTGTTCCAGTAGGAGTCGAAGACCACCCCTCCCTCGATGAGGACCTCCCCGTCGTCGGCGATGCGGACGGCCGTGCCGGGGACGGGCTGACCGACGGTTCCGGGCCGGGGTCTCAGGGGCGGGACGAGGGTGGCGGCGGCGGTGGTCTCGGTCAGGCCGTAGCCCTCGTAGACGATGATGCCGGCCGCGTAGAAGAAGAGGCTGAGGGTGGGGTCGAGGGGGGAGCCGCCGCTGATGGCGTAGCGCATGCGGCCGCCGAGTTCCTTGCGGATGCGGCGGTAGACCAGCACGTCGTACAGGGCCCAGGCGGCGTACAGGCCGAGCCCGGGGCCCTTGACGCGCCGCCTGCCGGCGCCACGTCTCCCCCGGCCGTGCCCGCTCGTGCCTCCGTCCTCCCCTTTCCTTTCTTCTTCTCCTTCTTCTCCTGCGCCTCCGCCTTCGCCCTCGTTCAGGAACTTGTCGAGGTACGCCCGGGCGAAACGTACGGCGACGCGTTCGGCGCGGTCGAAGGAGGCGCCGCGGCCGATCTTCTCGGCGGTGGCGCGGCCGGTGTCGTGGATGCGCTCGAAGAGGTAGGGGACGCCGACCAGGAAGGTCGGCCGGAACTCCTTGAGCGCGGGGCGGAGTTCGTCGGGTCTGACGCTGGGGAAGTGGCCGGTCTCGATGCGGGCCGTCAGACAGGCGATCTGGAGGGTGCGGCCCATGATGTGGGCGAGCGGGAGGAAGAGGAGGGTCGAGGCGGTCTGGCCGGTGACCTCCTTGAAGATCGGGTGGAGCAGTTCGAGGGTGTTGGCGGCCTCGGCGTGCAGGTTGGCGTGGGTGAGGACGCAGCCCTTGGGGCGGCCGGTGGTGCCGGAGGTGTAGCAGAGGGTGGCGGTGGTGTCGGGGGTGAGGGCGGCCCGGCGCTCGACCACCTCCTCGTCGGGGAGGCCGCGGCCGAGGGCTTCCAGTTCGGCGACCGCGCCCGCGTCGAGTTCGAGGATGCGCGGGGGCAGCGGGTGGTGGGCCGTGCCGGTCGTCGCCGTACGGACGTTGTCGGCGTTCTCGACGACGATCAGGGTGGCGCCCGAGTCCCGGACGATCCAGTCGACCTGTTCGGCCGAGGAGGTGGCGTAGACGGGAACGGTCAGGCCGCCGGCCGCCCAGATCGCGAAGTCCAGGAGGGTCCACTCGTAGCGGGTGCGGGACATCACGGCGACCCGGCCGCCCGGCTGGAGGCCGTGCGCGATCAGGCCCTTGGCGGTGGCGGTGACCTCGGCGGCGAAGGCGGCGGCGGTGACCGGGTGCCAGCCGTCGGGTCCCCTGCGGCGCAGCACCACCGCGTCGGGGGCCTCGGCCGCGTTGGTGAAGGGGAGGTCGGCGGTGCTGCCCGTGGTGGGCGGCCGCACCAGGGGCGCGGTGCGGGCCTCCCGTACGGTGCCGGTGTCGTCCCTGAGGACGTCGACCCGGGTGCGGGTGGCCAGGTCGCTGCGTTTCCTCGCCCGTTTCAGATCCTTGCGTACGCCCATGGCGGCTCCCCGGTCGCGGTGCGGCTGGCCTGTGCCGGTGCGCCAACTTACTCACAAGTAAGGTTTCGCACTAGAGGTCGAGGCGGCTCGCGTCGGATATCGCGTCGGCGAGGCCACGGACGTCCTCGTCCTCCGTCCTGTCCGCCAGCACCTCGGCGCTCTCGCGGAGATCGCTCAGGCCGGGGGCGTCCGGGAGGGGGGTCTCCGGGCGGCGCAGGGTGTCGGCGAAGTAGGCGGCCGTCGCGGTGACCTGGAAACGGACGGGCGCGTCGGTGAGCCGGTCGTGCAGGGCGCCCGCCTCCAGCCGGCCGGAGGTCTCGTGCGGGGTGCGGGTGTCGGGGTCGAGCCAGCGGACGGTGGCCGTGGCGAGGTGCCCTCGGGCGCCGGGCTCGGTGCGGACGGCGTAGAGGGCGGTGACGGTGTGGCCGGGGCCGACCTCGCCGCCGTCGACGCGGTCGTCGCGGAAGTCGTCGTCGGCGACCCGGCGGTCGTCGTAGCCGATGAGACGGAACTCGGCGACGGTCTCCGGGTCGAAGACGACCTGGGCCTTGGCGTCGCGGGCGGTCAGGTCGATGTTCCGCGGGAGGTCGGTGGAGAAGGCCTCGCGGCCCTCCTCCTCGGTCGAGACGTAGGTGGTGTGGCCGTCGCCCTTGTCGGCGAGGCGTTCCATCAGGGCGTCGCCGTAGTCGCTGCCGACGCCGACGCCGAAGAGGGTGATGCCGTGTTCGCGGCGGGCGGTGCCGACGCGTTCCAGGAGGGAGTCGGCGTCCGTGTCACCGGTGTTGGCGAGGGCGTCGGAGACCAGGACGACCCGGTTCGTGGCGCCCTCGCGCAGGCCTTCGACGGCGGTGGCGTAGCCGGTCTCGAGGCCGGCGCCGAGGTCGGTGGAGTCGGTGGGTTCCAGGCTGTCGATCGCCCGGTGGACGCGGTCGCGGTGGTCGCCGAGGCGGGTCATCGCCAGTACGGTCTCGGCCTCGCCGCTGAAGGTGACGAGCGCGACGGAGTCGTCGTCGCGCAGGCGGTCGGTCATCGTGCCGAGGGAGGACCTGGCCAGGTCCAGGCGGCCGGGTTCGGCCATCGAGCCGGAGATGTCGACGACGAAGGTGAGGGCGACGGGCGGGCGTTCGCCCTGCTGCTCGGCCGTGCGGGTGGCGAGGCCGACGCGGACCAGGGACCAGTCGTCGTCGCCGGTGCGGGCGCCGTCGACGGTGACCGAGAAGCCGTCGCCGTCGGGGCGCTCGTAGTCCTGGCGGAAGCTGTTGACGAACTCCTCGGGGCGGATCGTCGAGGGGTCCGGGCGCCGGCCCTCGGTGAGGGTGCGGCGGGCGTAGCCGTACGACGCGGTGTCGACGTCGAGGGCGAAGGTGGAGAGGCGGTCGGGGGCGGCCGTCCTGCCGTTCTCGTCGGCCTCGTCGTACGCGTCCGCGTCCGGTTTCGCGCGGGGTGCGCTCGGCGCGGGGTAGGCCTCGCCGCCGCGGGCCGCTCCGTCCGAGGCGCCGCCGCTGTCGGAGCCGTCCGCGCCGCAGCCGGTGAGCAGCAGCGCGGTGGCCGCCGCCGCGGCGAACAACCGTGACAGCCGGTGTGCCCGATGTACCCGGTGTGCCTTCATGGGTGTGCCCCCTGTGTCCGTCGACGTCTGTGACTGTGACGGGACAGGGGGCCGGAACGTGCGACACGGGGTGTTGCGGATCCGTCTCGAACCGGGCACGGGAGCGGTCCGGCGAGACCGGTGGGTGACCCTCCGGTGACCTAGGACACCACGTCCTTGCGGGCGAAACCCCGGAAGGCCAGGGCAAACAGGACCACGGCATAGGTCACGGAGACGGCCGTGCCCTGGATCATGCCGGACCACTCGGGGGTGGGCTGGACGGCGTCGGCCCAGGCGAACTGCCAGTGCGCCGGCAGGAAGTCGCGCCAGTCGCCGAGCGCGGTGACGGCGTCCAGGACGTTGCCGACGATGGTCAGGCCGACCGCGCCGCCGACCGCGCCGAGCGGGGCGTCGGTCTTCGTCGAGAGCCAGAACGCGAGTCCGGCGGTGACCAGTTGGGAGACGAAGACGTATCCGACGACGATCACGAGCCGCTGGGCCGCGGTGCCCGGGTCGAGCGCGCCGCCGGTGGGCAGCTCCAGGGGACCCCAGCCGTAGGCCGCGGAGCCGACGGCGAGGGCGACGACCGGCAGCAGGACCATCGCGGCCAGGCTGAGGCCGAGGCCGACGACGAGCTTGGACCACAGCAGGCGGGCCCGGGGCACGGGGGCGGCGAGGAGGTAGCGCAGCGAGGACCAGCCGGCCTCCGAGGCGACCGTGTCCCCGCAGAACAGGGCGACCGGGATGACCAGGAGGAAGCCCGCGGACACGAACAGGTTGACGGCGGCGAAGTTGGCGCCGGACGCCGTGGCCGTGTCCATCAGGGTGACCTGGTCGTTGCGGCCGCCCGGCTCTCCGCCGATCGCGAAGGCGATGAGCAACACGAACGGGAGGACGGCGAGGATGCCGCCCATGACCAGCGTGCGGCGCCGCTTGAGCTGGCGGACCAGCTCGACGCGCAGCGGCAGCGTGCGGTTCGCCCGGTAGCCGGAGGCGACCTCGGTGAGCGTGCTCATGCGGAACCTCCGATCAGGGTGAGGAAGGCGTCCTCCAGGCGGCGGTGCGGGCCGACCGCCCGGACGGGCACGTCGAGCCGGACGAGGTCGGCCACCAGGCGCTGGGCGCTGCCGTCGGCGTCCAGGCGGATCAGCAGACCCTCGGTGACGGGGACCGCGGAGGCGACGCCGGGCAGCGCGGTGATCTTCTCCACGACCGGCTCCTCCACCGGGAGGGCGGTGCCCACGAGGAGGGTGTCGCCGGAGCCGACGATCTCGGCGACCGGGCCCGCCTGGACCAGCCGGCCCCGGTCCATGACCACGAGGTGCGTGCAGGACTGCTCGACCTCGGACAGGAGGTGGCTGGAGACGATGACCGTGCGGCCGGCCGCCGCGTACCGGATCATCACCTCGCGCATCTCGCGGATCTGAGGCGGGTCGAGGCCGTTGGTCGGCTCGTCGAGGATGAGCAGGTCCGGCAGGCCGAGCATGGCCTGGGCGATGGCGAGGCGCTGGCGCATGCCCTGCGAGTAGGTGCGGACCGCGCGGGCGAGGGCGTCGCCGAGGCCGGCGATCTCCAGCGCCTCCTCGAGGTGGGCGTCCCCGGCCGGGCGGCCGGTGGCCCGCCAGTACAGCTCCAGGTTCTCCCGGCCGGACAGGTGCGGGAGGAAGCCCGCGCCCTCGACGAAGGAGCCGACCCGGGAGAGGACGGGCGCGCCCGGCCGGATGGCGTGGCCGAAGACCCGGATCTCGCCGCCGTCGGGGCTGATCAGGCCCATCAGCATGCGCAGGGTGGTCGTCTTGCCCGCGCCGTTCGGGCCGAGCAGGCCGAGGACCTGACCCTTCTCGACGCGGAAGGACAGGTCGCGGACGCTGTAGCGGTCGCCGTTCGCGTACTTCTTGCTCAGGTCGGTGATCTGGAGCGGGACCTCGGCGAGCGCGGGGTCGGGCACCGGTCCCGCGGTGCGGCGGCGGGCCGTCAGCAGCAGGGCCAGTGCGATCGCCGCGCCCGCGAGGGGGAGCCACCACACCCAGGACGGGAGCGGGGCGGCCGCGGTCGTCACGGCGGGGGCGGTCGGGACCTTCAGGTCGCCCTTCATCGAGACGGTGTACGTCGCCGGGGTCATCGGGGAGGCGTAGCCGAGGTCGGTGGAGGCGAGGACCAGGCGCAGCCGGTGGCCCTCCTCGACCTTGTGGTCGATCGCCGGGAGCGTGATCGTGACGTCTCGGCCGGCCTTGGCGCCCTCGACGCGGACCGGGGTGACGAGCTGGGAGGGCAGCACCTGGCTGCCGGCGCCGCTGACGTCGTAGACCTTGGCGAACAGCACGGCGGTGTCGGACGTCGACCTCACGTGGACGGTGACCGTCGGGGAGCCGGTGACGCGCAGGTCGCCGGTGACCGGGGCGGAGTCGAAGGCGGCGTACTGGCCGGGGAAGTCGAGGGAGACGCCGACGCCGAGGGAGGAGAGCTGGGAGAGGCCGCCGCCACCGAGGCCGGGCAGCGCCGAGACGGCGGGCGGGCTGGCGCCGGGCGGGTTGGCGAAGGACTGCTCCTCGCGGCGGCCGGTCAGCGCGAAGGTGCGCTCGCCGCTCTCCAGGCCGGGGTAGCTGTCCGCGCTCGCGCCCCGGAGCTGGGCGGCGCCGTCGGTGGAGTCGACGCCTCCGGTGCGGGTGACGCGGAAGGCGGGGCCGGTGTCGGCGGCCTTGTCGTCCTTGAGGTAGCGGTCGAACCAGGACCGCACACGGGCCTGGACGCGGTCGCCCTCCAGGTCGCCGCCGTCGTGGCCGCCCGCGATCCAGTCGACGTCGACGGGGGCGCCGTTGGCACGGATCGCCTTCTCGGCCGCGTCGGACTGGGCGAGGGTGAAGAGGGAGTCGGTCTGGCCCTGGACGAGCAGGGTGGGGACCTTGATGCGGTCGGCGACGGCGGACGGCGAGCGCTGTTCGAGGAGCGCGCGGGCGGCGGCGTCGGGCGTGCCGGACTCGGCGACCCGGTCGTACATCGCGGCCAGCGCGGGTTCGAAGCGGGCGGAGCCGCCGCCGGTGTTGAAGAAGATGCCGGCCCACAGCTTCTTGAACACGCCGTCGGGGAACAGGGCGTCCGCGAGGTTCCAGTAGGTGATCGCGGGTGCGATCGCGTCGACGCGGTCGTCGTGGCCCGCGGCGAGCAGGGAGATCGCGCCGCCGTAGGAGGCGCCGGCCACGCCGACCCGGGGGTCGCCGGCCTTGTCGAGCCGCACCTGGGGCTGCTTCGCGAGCCAGTCGATCAGCCGGGAGACGTCGGCGACCTCGCCCTTCGGGTCGTTGAGCCCGATCCTGCCGGTGGACCTGCCGAAGCCGCGCGCGGACCAGGTGAGCACCGCGTAGCCGTCGCGGGCCAGGTCCTCGGCCTGCTGACGTACGTCGTCCTTGCTGCCGCCGAAGCCGTGCCCGAGGAGGACGGCGGGGCGGCGGCCGGTCCCGGCGGTGAAGTAGGAGGTGTCCAGCTTCACGCCGTTCACCGCCATGACCCGGTCGGCGCGGTGCACAGCGGGCGTGTCGTCGTCGGAGGCGACGGCCGTCCAGGTACCGGCACCGGCGAGTACGACCACGGCGGCCACGGCGGAGATGATCCGTCGCGGCCGCCGTGGTCCTCGCAGACCGGGCAGTCGAAGATCCATGCTTCAACGGTACGGGGTCGACCTGTCGTGGAGTTGTCGACCGCAGACCGAACTCGTCGCCCTCCCGGGGGCGTACGCGGCCGTCACGGCCTACACCAGCCGCGGTACTCAGACCGGCCCGTCCTGGGCGTCCTCCGGGATCGACACCAGCCAGCGGGTGTCGCGGCGGGGGCGGAGGTAGAAAGCCCAGTAGAGGGTGGCGGCGGCGGTGATGCCGCCGGTCCACAGGAGGTACTCCGTCTCCTGCTGGACGAGGATGTAGCCGAGGACGGCGATCAGCAGCACCGGCAGCACCGGCCACAGGGGCATGCGCCAGGCGTGGGTGTCCTTGTGCCGGCCGCGGCGGGAGAGCAGGGCGGCGACCGCGACGAGCAGGTACATGCCGGTCACGGAGACGCCGGTGACGCCGTACAGGGTGTCGAGGTTCACGAAGCAGAGCAGCGCGCCGGGGACGCCGACGGCGAGGGTGGCCACCCAGGGGGAGCCGAACCGGCCGAGCTTGGCGAAGACGGCGTTGACCGGCTGGGGCCAGGCCTTGTCCCGGGCGGAGGCGAACAGGACGCGCGAGTTCTGGATGACCATCACGATGCCGGCGTTGATGATCGCGAGCGCCACGCAGAGGCTGACGAAGGTGCCGACGGCCGAGTTGGACCAGGCGGTGACCATGGCGCCGATGTCGCCGCCGGTGAGCTCGGTGAGGTCGGAGGCGCCGAAGGTGATGGCGACGACCGGGACCAGGATGATCACGGAGGAGATGGCGAGGGTGGCGAGGACCGTGCGGGCGACGTTGCGGCGCGGGTTCTCCAGCTCCTCGGAGAGGTAGACGGCGGTCGAGAAGCCCTGGGTGACGAAGAGGGCGATGGCGAGGCCGGAGACGACCAGCACGGCGGTGACGGTGTCGGTGTGGCCGTCGGCGCCGGCGACCTGCATCGAGACCAGGCTGCTCGCGCCGCGGTGGCCGTGGGCGAAGCCCAGCACCGCGACGACGGCCGCCGCGATGACCTCCAGGACCAGGAAGACGCCGGTGATCCAGGCGTTGGCGCGCAGGTCGAGCAGACCGGCCAGGGTGGCGAGCAGCATGACGGCCGCGCCCGCGATCGAGGGGTCGAGATGGACCACCGGGGCCAGGTAGTCGGCCGTGCCCATCGCGATCACCGGCGGGACGATCATGACGACCAGCAGGGAGAGGACGAAGACCAGCCAGCCGGCGAGCCGCCCGGCCAGCGTCGACACCATGGCGTACTCGCCGCCCGCGCTGGGGATGAGGGTGCCCAGCTCCGAGTAGCAGAACGCCACGGCGATACAGAGCAGCGAGCCGATCGCGATGGTGAGGGCGGTCGCGGTGCCGAGCGAGCCGAAGAGGTCCGGGACGACGACGAAGAGGGTGGAGGCGGGGGTGACGCAGGACAGGGTGAGAAGCGTGCCGCCGACGACTCCGATGGAGCGCTTGAGCTTCTGCGGACTGTCGGGCGCCTGGGGGAGGGCGGTCTCGACAGGGGGGAGCGTGTCGGTCATGCGGCGTGATTCCGATCGACTCGTGCGGCGGGGGTGAGGCGGGAGCGCTATCGCCTCCGGCGGCTTTGGGCGTACGTCGTTCGTCCGCTCCCGGCGGCTGCATGGAATCCCGACGGAAACCGGTGCGTCAATAGGTGTTCACCTACGGAATCCGTTGCCGATGACGCGTCCGAATCGCGGATCTGACAGTTGTGGACGGACCCTTCCGCCCCCTTGGGGTGTGCGGGAACCGCAGGGCGGGCGCCAAAAAAACGTGCGGACGTTCGGGATACGGACATGTCAGTGTGTCCCTCTAGGGTTCGGGGATCACAGACGAAGCACAGGGTGGGGACTCATGAAGCTGAAGTACGCGGCCGCCTGGACGGCGGTCACGGCGGTGGCGCTGATCACGACGGCCGGGTGCGGCACCCACGCCGCCGAGGGGACGGCGAAGGCCGTGGACGGCACCGACGCGATCATGGCGGCGCTCGGCAGGGCGACCGACCGGACCGAGCAACTGGGCTCGGCGGAGGTGAGGATGACCACCTCGATGGGCACCGGCACCCCGGTCACCATGGACGGCACCTACTCCTGGGGCGACGGGTTCGCGTTCGACGTCCTGATGGACACCGCGGCCGCGCAGATGCAGCAGATGCAGGACGATCCGAAGATGCGCATGCTCTTCGTGGACGGCGCGTACTACTACGACGTCGACCCGCAGGCCTCGGGCCCGCTCGAGGGCAAGGAGTGGATGAAGATCGACGGCTCGGCCATCTTCGGCCGGCAGGGCGCGCAGGCGCTCAGCGGCAGCAGCGGCGGCAGCCCGTCGGCGTCCATGAAGGGTCTGAAGTACGCCGACGACGTCGAGGACCTGGGCTCGGAGACGGTGAACGGCAAGGCCGCGACCCACTACCGGGCCGTCGTCGACCAGAAGGGCATGGGCAAGTACAAGGAGGCCTACGGCAACGAGGACAACCTCTTCGGCTCGCTCACCGGTGGCGCGACCTCCATCACGATGGACGTCTGGGTGGGAGACAAGGATCTGCCGGTCCGCATGATCCAGAAGATCGGCGCCATGAAGGTCACCATGGACTTCGAGAAGTTCGGCGAGACGGCCGAGGTGAAGGCCCCGCCGGCCGCGCAGACCGGCGACGTCACCGAGGCGATCGAGGAAGCCGGCGCCGCGCTGTGACACTCGCGCGCCCTGTCCCCTCGCGAGGGGACAGGGCGCGCGCGGACGACGGTGATCAGTGGTTGCGGGGGAAGCCCAGGTCCACGCCGCCCGGGCCGTCGGCCGGGTCCGGCCAGCGGGTCGTGACGACCTTGCCGCGGGTGTAGAAGTGCGTGCCGTCGTTGCCGTAGATGTGGTGGTCGCCGAAGAGCGAGTCCTTCCAGCCACCGAAGCTGTGGTAGCCCACCGGGACCGGGATCGGGACGTTCACGCCGACCATGCCCGCCTCGATCTCCAGCTGGAAGCGGCGGGCCGCGCCGCCGTCCCGGGTGAAGATCGCGGTGCCGTTGCCGAACGGCGAGCTGTTGATGAGGGCCACGCCCTCGTCGTAGGTGTCCACGCGCAGCACGCACAGCACCGGGCCGAAGATCTCGTCCTGGTAGGCCTTCGCGGTCGTCGGGACCTTGTCGAGCAGCGAGATGCCGATCCAGTGACCGTCCTCGAAGCCCTCGACCGTGTAGCCGGAGCCGTCCAGGACGACCTCCGCGCCCTCGGCCGCCGCGCCCGTGACGTAGGACGCCACCTTGTCGCGGTGGACCTTCGTGATGAGCGGGCCCATCTCGGAGGTGGGGTCGTTGCCGGGGCCGATCTTGATCTTCTCGGCGCGCTCGCGGATCTTCTGCACCAGCTCGTCGCCGATCGCGCCGACCGCCACCACCGCGGAGATCGCCATGCAGCGCTCGCCCGCCGAGCCGTAGGCCGCCGAGACGGCCGCGTCCGCCGCCGCGTCCAGGTCCGCGTCCGGCAGGACCAGCATGTGGTTCTTGGCGCCGCCCAGCGCCTGGACCCGCTTGCCGTTCGCGGAGGCGGTGGTGTGGATGTAGCGGGCGATCGGGGTCGAGCCGACGAACGACACGGCCTTGACGTCCGGGTGCTCCAGGAGGCGGTCCACCGCGACCTTGTCACCGTGCACGACGTTGAAGACACCGTCCGGCAGTCCGGCCTCCGCCAGCAGCTCGGCCAGCTTCAGAGCCGCCGACGGGTCCTTCTCGGACGGCTTCAGCACGAAGGTGTTGCCGGTCGCGATGGCGAGCGGGAACATCCACATCGGGACCATCGCCGGGAAGTTGAACGGCGTGATGCCCGCGACGACACCCAGCGGCTGCCGGATCGACGAGACGTCGACACGGGAGGCCACCTCCGTCGACAGCTCGCCCTTCAGCTGCACGGTGATCCCGCACGCCAGGTCCACGATCTCCAGACCGCGCGCGACCTCGCCCAGCGCGTCGCTGTGCACCTTGCCGTGCTCCGCGGTGATCAGCTCGGCGATCTCGTCCCGGTGCGCGTCCAGCAGCGCCCGGAACTTGAACAGGATCGTGGTCCGCTTGGCCAGCGAGGACTGGCCCCAGGTGGCGTAGGCGTCCTTCGCGGCGGCCACCGCGGCGTCGACCTCGTCGACGGTCGCGAACGCGACCTTCGTGGTGACCGCGCCGGTCGCCGGGTCGGTGACCGGCCCGTACGTACCCGACGCGCCTTCGACGGTCTTGCCGCCGATCCAGTGGTTGACGATCTTCGTCATGACCGAGTGCTCCTTCACAGATGGCGGCGACGGGTGGAGACGTGCCGTTCGTACAGCTCACGGGCCTTCACCGCGGACGCTCGGGTCGCGGTCTCGGCCACAGGTACATCCCACCAGGCCTGCGCGGGCGGCGGGCCCGACACAGTGTCGGCCGTTTCCGTCTCGACGTAGACACATGTGGGAGTGTCGGCGCGGCGCGCCTCGGCGAGCGCCTCGCGCAGTTCACGGACGGTCTTCGCGCGCAGCACGCGCATACCGAGGCTGGCCACGTTGGCAGCCAGGTCGACGGGCAGCGGGGCACCGGTGAAGGTGCCGTCGTCCGAGGTGTAGCGGTACGCCGTGCCGAACCGTTCGCCGCCCACCGACTCCGACAGACCGCCGATCGAGGCGTAGCCGTGGTTCTGCACGAGCAGGATCTTGATCGCGATCCCCTCCTGCACGGCCGTCACGATCTCCGTCGGCATCATCAGGTACGTGCCGTCGCCGACCAGGGCCCAGACGTTGCGCTCGGGAGCGGCCAGCTTCACGCCGATGGCGGCCGGGATCTCGTACCCCATGCAGGAGTAGCCGTACTCCAGGTGGTACTGGTCCCGGGACCGGGCGCGCCACAGTTTGTGCAGGTCACCGGGGAGCGATCCGGCAGCGTTGATGATCACGTCCGACTCGTCGGCGAGGGCGTCGAGGGCACCGAGCACCTGTGGCTGCGTCGGCCGTACGTCCGGCTCCTCGGCCTCGTAGCAGGCGTCGACGCGCTGCTCCCAGCGTTCCTTGTCCTCGGAGTACTCGGTGACATAGGCGTCCGTGACCCGGTGGTCGTGTGTCCGCAGGGCGGCGGTCAGCTCGCCCAGGCCGCTGCGGGCGTCCGCCACGAGCGGCTGCCCGGCGAGCTTGTGACCGTCGAAGGACGCGATGTTGAGGTTGAGGAAGCGGACGCCGTCCGCCGCGAACAGCGTGTTCGAGGCGGTGGTGAAGTCCGTGTAGCGGGTGCCCACGCCGATCACCAGGTCGGCGGTGCGGGCGAGCTCGTCCGCCGTCGCGGTACCGGTGTGGCCCACACCGCCCACGTCCTGGGGGTGGTCGTGGCGCAGCGAGCCCTTGCCGGCCTGGGTGGAGGCGACCGGGATGCCGGTGGCCTCGGCGAACTCGGCGAGGGCCTCCTCGGCGCGGCTGTGGTGGACGCCGCCGCCGGCCACGATGAGCGGGCGCCGGGCGGCACGGATCGTGCGGACCGCCTCGGCGAGTTCGGCCGGGTCGGCGCCCGGGCGGCGTACGGCCCAGGTGCGCTCGGCGAAGAATTCGTCGGGCCAGTCGTAGGCCTCGGCCTGGACGTCCTGGGGCAGCGCGAGGGTGACCGCGCCCGTCTCCACCGGGTCGGTGAGGACGCGCATCGCCTGGAGTGCCGCCGGGATCAGGGCCTCGGGGCGGGTGACGCGGTCGAAGTAGCGCGACACCGGGCGCAGGGTGTCGTTGACCGACACATCACCCGCGTAGGGGACCTCGAGCTGCTGGAGCACCGGGTCGGCGACGCGGGTCGCGAAGATGTCGCCGGGGAGCAGGAGCACCGGGAGGTGGTTGACGGTGGCGAGGGCGGCGCCGGTGACCAGGTTGGTCGCGCCGGGGCCGATCGACGTCGTCACCGCGTGGGTGGACAGGCGGTTCGACTGGCGGGCGTAGCCGACGGCCGCGTGGACCATCGACTGCTCGTTGCGGCCCTGGTGGAAGGGCATGTCGTCGCCGTACTCGACCAGCGCCTGGCCGAGGCCGGCGACGTTGCCGTGGCCGAAGATGCCCCAGGTCGCGCCGATCAGCCGCTGTCGTACGCCGTCGCGCTCCGTGTACTGGGCGGCGAGGAAGCGGACGAGTGCCTGGGCGACCGTCAGCCTCGTCGTCGAGGTCTGCGCCGTCATCGGTAACCCCCTGTGGTCTCTACGTGGTCCGGGTGGAAGCAGATCCGCCACTCCCGTGTCTCGCCCGGTCCCGCCATGACGTTCAGGTAGTACATGGCGTGTCCGGGCTGGGCGATGGCCGGGCCGTGCCAGCCGTCGGGGACGAGCACGGCGTCGCCGGAGCGGACCTCGGCGAGGACGTCGGATCCGCCCTCGCGCGAAGGGGATACGCGCTGATAGCCGAAGCCGTTCGGACCGTCGATCTCGAAGTAGTAGATCTCCTTGAGTTCGGCCTCCTCGCCCGGCCGGTGCTCGTCGTGCTTGTGCGGCGGGTACGAGGACCAGTTGCCGCCGGGGGTGATCACCTCGACGGCGATCAGCCTGTCGCAGTCGAAGGCGTCGGCGGAAGCGAAGTTGCGCACCAGACGGGCGCAGTTGCCGCTGCCGCGCTCCTCGACGGGAACCTCCGGCGCGGGGCCGTAGCGGGCGGGGAGTTGTCGCTCGCACTTCGCTCCTGCCAGGGCGAAGCGGCCTCCCGCGCCGGAGGCGATCTGGACCCGGGCGTCACGGGGAACGTACGCGAAGTCGGTTACCGACGCGAAAACGCTCTCCCTGCCCAGGAGTTGGAACTCTTCACCGGCTGTTCGCACCGTACATCCGCCTTCCAGCGGAAGGACGATCCACTCACTGTCACCGGTGGTGAAGTCGTGGGTGCCGCCCGGCTCCAGTTCGACGATCCGCAGACCGCAGTAGCCCCAGCCGGCGCGTTCCGGGTCGATGTCGAGGGTGTAGCCGGCGCCGGTGGTGGTGCCGTGCGGGACGTACAGGTCGTGGTGCGGCTCTGTGTGTGTCATGCGGCCCTCACAGCAGTCCTACGGCGGTGTCCACGGCGGCGGCGACGTCGCCGTCCGCCGGGTAGAGCAGCGAACGGCCGACCACCAGGCCCCGAACGGTGGGGAGCTGGAGCGCCCCGCGCCACTTCTCGTACGCGCCGTCCTGGTCCTCGCCGACCTCGCCGCCCAGCAGGACGGCGGGGAGCGTGGACGTCTGCATGACCTCGGCCATGTCGTCGGGGTTGTCGGTGACCGGGAGCTTCAGCCAGGTGTAGGCCGAGGTGCCGCCCAGGCCCGAGGCGATGGCGATCGACCTGGTGACGGCCTCGGCGGAGAGGTCGTTGCGCACCTTGCCGTCGGGGGTGCGGCGGCTGATGAACGGCTCGACGAAGAGGGGGAGCCGCCGGGCGGCCATGTCGTCGATGGCGCGGGCCGTCGACTCCAGGGTGGTGAGCGAGCCCGGGTCGTCGTAGTCGATGCGCACGAGCAGCTTGCCCGCGTCGAAGCCCAGCCGCTCGATGTCCTCCGGGCGGTGCCCGGTGAAGCGGTCGTCGAGCTCGAAGACGGACCCCTGGAGGCCGCCGCGGTTCAGCGAGCCCATGACGACCTTGCCGTCGAGGGCGCCGAGGAGGAGCAGGTCGTCCAGGATGTCGGCGGTCGCGAGGACGCCGTCGACGCCGGGCCGGGAGAGGGCCAGGCACAGGCGCTCGAGCAGGCCGGCCCGGTTGGCCATGGCCAGCCTGTCGCCGCCGACGCCGAGCGCGCCGCGGGCCGGGTGGTCGGCGGCGACGATCATCAGCCGGCCGGACTCGCCCACCAGCGGCCGGCGCGGGCGGCGGGCGGCCGCCTCGGCGATCGCCTCGGGCCGCTCGGTGCGCAGGCGGACGAGTTCGGAGATGTCGACGGTCGTCACAGGACGGCCCCCGCCTCGAGCGCCGCTGCCACTTCGTCCGGCGTCGGCATCGCGGAGGAGCACTCCAGCCGGGACGCGACGATGGCGCCGGCCGCGTTGGCGTGACGCATGATCTTCTCCAGATCCCAGCCCGCGAGCAGGCCGTGGCAGAGGGCGCCGCCGAAGGCGTCACCGGCCCCGAGGCCGTTCAGTACGTTCACCGGCAGCGGCGGGACCTCCGCGGACTCGCCCTTGCTGTCGACGGCGAGGACGCCCTTGGGGCCCTGCTTGACGACCGCGAGTTCGACGCCGGCGTCCAGCAGCGCCCGCGCCGCCGCCCAGGGGTCGCGCACTCCGGTGGCGACCTCCACCTCGTCGAGGTTGCCCACGGCGACGGTGGTGTGTCTGAGGGCCTCGGCGTAGAACGGACGGGCGGTGTCGGGGTCGCTCCAGAACATCGGACGCCAGTCGAGGTCGAAGACCGTGGTGCCGGCCTTGGCCCGGTGGGCCAGGGCGGCGAGGGTCGCCGTACGGCTGGGCTCCTCGCTCAGTCCGGTGCCGGTGACCCAGAAGACGCGGGTCTCGCGGACGGCGTCGAGGTCGAGGTCATGGGCGTCGATCTCCAGGTCCGGCGCCTTGGGCTGCCGGTAGAAGTACAGCGGGAAGTCGTCCGGCGGGAAGACCTCGCAGAAGGTGACGGGCGTCGGCAGCCCGGGCACCGGGGTGACCCAGCGGTCGTCGACGCCGAAGCCGCGCAGAGCCTCGTGCAGATAGGTGCCGAAGGGGTCGTCACCCGTACGGGAGATCACCGCCGTCCGGCGGCCCAGGCGGGCGGCGGCGACCGCGACGTTGGTCGCCGATCCCCCCAGGAACTTCCCGAAGGACGTGACCTGCGGGAGGGGGACGCCGGTCTGGAGCGGATACAGGTCCACCCCTATCCGCCCCATGGTGATCAGGTCGTACGCCATCGAGTTCCCTTCACATCGGTTCGTTCGTCGGCTCGGCCCCGAGGCGCCGCTCGTGGACGTCCCCGGCACACGTCCCGTATCGGCTCTCACGGCTTTGTAGCCCCGCGCGGCGGACCCTGTCAATGTTTTGTCCAGACATTCGGACCAGCTCTTGACACCCCTTCGGTGAGACAGCACGCTGACGCCCATGACGTCGTTGTCACCTCAGTCACCAGTTTCCGGTGTTTCCCGCATCCGCGTCGGATCCGCCCCCGACAGCTGGGGCGTCTGGTTCCCGGACGATCCCGCCCAGGTTCCCTGGCAGCGCTTCCTCGACGAGGTCGCGCAGTCCGGCTACGAATGGATCGAGCTCGGCCCCTACGGATACCTGCCGACCGATCCGGTACTCCTCACCGAGGAGACGTCGAAGCGTGGCCTGAAGGTGTCGGCGGGCACGGTCTTCACCGGCCTGCACCACGGCGAGGCCGTCTGGGAGAAGACCTGGGCGCATGTCGCGGACAACGCGGTGCTCGCCCAGGCGATGGGCGCGAAGCATCTGGTCGTCATCCCGTCCTTCTGGCGGGACGACAAGAGCGGGGAGGTCCTGGAGCCGGACACCCTCACCCCCGAGCAGTGGCGCAACCTCACCTCGCTGACCGAGCGGCTCGGCAAGGAGGTGCGGGAGCGGTACGGCCTGCGGATCGTCGTCCACCCGCACGCCGACACCCACATCGACAGCGAGGAGAACGTGGTCCGCTTCCTGGACGGCACCGACTCCGACCTGGTGTCGCTGTGCCTGGACACCGGGCACTACGCGTACTGCGGCGGCGACAGCGTCAAGCTGATCGAGACCTACGGGGAGCGGATCGGGTACCTGCACCTCAAGCAGGTCGACCCGGAGATCCTGGCGGACGTGCGGGCCGAACAGGTGCCGTTCGGGCCGGCCGTCGCGCGGGGCGTGATGTGTGAGCCGCCGACCGGTGTGCCCGCGCTGGGCCCGGTGCTGGAGGCCGCGCGGAAGCTGGATGTCGACCTGTTCGCGATCGTCGAGCAGGACATGTATCCGTGCGAGCCGGACGCTCCGCTGCCCATCGCGCAACGTACGCGGGCGTTCCTGAGGTCGTGCGGGGCGTAGACGCGCCCCGCCGGGGTGTCCCGTTCCGTGTCCGCGCGTGTGCGGATCGTGTGTGGCTCGTCGCGCGGTTCCCCGCGCCCCTTAACGGCGTCGCCCCCGCCGTAGCACCATGAGTGCCCATGACTGGGAGTGCCGTACGCACCCGATCCGGTGAAGGACCCGGTGGCTCCTGGGAGTTCGCCGCGGCTCGGCCCCATCCGCGGCTGCGGCCCGGGGTGCTGGGCTATCGCGGGATCCGGCTCGCCCTGGCGCGGCCCCGGCGGCGGCTCGAGACGCCCATCGGGGCCTCGACCCTGCTGCTGGGGTTCGAGCAGCCGGTGCGGATCTCGCGGGCGGGGCGGACGCCGGACACGCTGGTGTCCGTGTACTGCGGGCCCACGACCACGCCCGCCGTCGGGGAGCACGGCGGACGGTTCTCGGGCATCGAGGTGCTCATGGCGCCGTGGGCCGCCTTCACCCTCTTCGGCACGCCCCAGCACGAGCTCGTCAACCGCACGCTCGACCCCGACGAGCTGCCGCACTCCCTGGGGTCACCCCTCGGTGAACTCGCCGCCGCGCTGGCCGCGTTGCCCGGGTGGGCGGACCGGTTCGGGCTGCTCGACGATGCCCTCACCCGGTGGCGGGAGGCCGGAACGCCCGGTTCGGAGCGGGTGGAACGGGCCTGGGCGCTGCTGGTGCGGACGGGCGGCGCGATACCGGTACCCCGGCTGGCCGCGGAGGTCGGCTGGAGCGTACGGCACCTGGAGAACCGGTTCCGTGAACAGATCGGCCTCGGCCCCAAGGCGGCGGCCCGCGTGCTGCGGCTCCAGCGGGCCCGTCGGCTGCTGGCCGAGGGACGGAGCGCGGCGGAGACCGCGGCCTTGTGCGGCTTCTACGACCAGGCGCATCTCAGCGGCGAGTTCAAGGCGATGACGGGGTGCACGCCGAGGGAGTTCGCGCAGGCCAGGCGCCTTCGGGCGCAGATCCCGTCGGCGGCGGACCGGCTGAGCGGGGAGGCGACCAGCCTGGTCCTGCCGTCCCGCCCGGAGGCATGGTCCGGACCGGGTGCGCATTTTTCCAAGACCCACCGCATTGGCTGAATACAGGCTGGGGTTCTGCCCGGTCGGCCCGGCGATTTCCGGCCACCAAGGCTGATCCGGGTGCTTCGGTCGCCTTGATCGTCCCGATCATCCTGATCGTCCTGGTCGTCCTGGTCGTTCCGGGGGATGGCGGGGAGCGGGAACGGGCCGGACCCGTCGCAGCGGGTCCGGCCCGCCTCCTGTCGGCGGCCCCGGAGCGGCCGTATCGGAGAGGCCGTATCGGAGAGGCCGTATCGGAGAGGCCGTATCGGAGAGGCCGTATCGGAGAGGCCGTATCGGAGAGGCCGTATCGGAGAGGCCGTAGGGGCGCGTTTGTCAACGCGCCCCTCCCGACGGCCCCGCACACTCCTTTGCTGCACCTGTGTCACAAACTCCCCTTTTCTGTCACGCATGTCGCGTGTACGCGGGTCCTGTGTCACGTGCGGTCAACAGCCGATTCCGCACGGTCACCGGGTGTCGTTCACGGGGCACAGGCTTGGTGATCGCCAGCGCAGCGCCGGGCTCCCCCGGGCGGCCTCCCGGCCGCCGACCCCCGCGCGCGCAGGGAGGTGCAGCTCATGACCGACCGAAGGCTCTGGTCCTACAAGGAGATCGCGGCGCACATCAAGGTGCAGCCGGACACCGTACGGTCCTACCGCAAACACGGGCTGCTGCCCCAGCCCGACCACGTCGAGGGCGGCAAGCCCTACTGGTACGTCGACACCGTGCGGGCCTGGGTCGCCTCCCGACCGGGCAACCGCGGTCGGGCTCTGGACTGACGTCCCCCTGAGGAAATCCAGCTGTGCCCCGCGGACACGTGGGGCACAGTGCTGCGGGTGAACTTCTCCTTGGGGAGCGGGACGACTTCAGGTCCATGGGGTGATGACCGTCACGCCCGCGCCCGGTGCGGCGCCCAGGGCGGACAGGGCGGCCGGGGTCTCGTCCAGCGTGATCGTCGACGTCACCAGCAGGTCGGGGCGCAGCACGCCCGTGCGGACCAGCTCCAGCATCTGCGGATAGGTGTGCGCGGCCATGCCGTGGCTGCCCAGGATCTCCAGTTCCAGGCCGATGGCGCGGGCCAGCGGGACGGGGGTCGTGCCGTCAGCCGAGGGGAGCAGGCCCACCTGGACGTGCCGGCCCCGGCGGCGCAGGCCGTTCACCGAGGCGGCGCAGGTGGCGGGGGACCCGAGCGCGTCGAGGGAGAGGTGGGCGCCGCCCCCGGTCAGCTCACGGACCGCCCCCGCGGTGTCCGGCACACCCCGGGCGTCCAGGCACCGGGCCGCACCGAACTGCCGCGCCAGGTCCAGGGCCTTCGGGGAGACGTCCACCGCGACCACCCGTGCCCCGCTCGCCGCCGCGATCATCACCGCCGAGAGACCCACTCCTCCGCAGCCGTGCACCGCCACCCACTCCCCCGCCGCGACCCGGCCCTGCTGCACCACCGCGCGGAACGCGGTCGCGAACCGGCAGCCGAGGGAGGCCGCGGTGGCGTACGACAGGTCGTCGGGGATCGCGACCAGGTTCACGTCGGCGTGGTCCAGGGCGACGTACTGGGCGAAGGAGCCCCAGTGCGTGAAGCCGGGCTGGGTCTGCCGCTCGCACACCTGGTGGTCGCCCGCGGCGCAGGACGGACAGCTTCCGCAACCGCACACGAAGGGGACGGTGACCCGGTCGCCCGCCCGCCACCCGGTGACCTGGGCCCCGACCTCCTGTACGACACCGGCGAGTTCATGGCCGGGCACATGCGGCAGGGCGATGTCCGGGTCGTGGCCCATCCAGCCGTGCCAGTCGCTGCGGCACAGGCCGGTGGCCTCGACGCGCACGGTCACCCCGTGCGGGGCCGGTCGGGGGTCGGCCAGCTCCCGCACCTCGGCCGGCTCCCCGTACCGCTCGAACACCACGGCCCGCATACCCACTCCGTTCGTCGTCCAGGGTCGACCTCCAGGGGCACCCCGGAGATCTCCCCGAAGGCTAGACGGGACGGCCGGAGGGGACAGTCCCGGCCGGAGGGCCGGCCGGGGGGCCGGCCGGGGGGTCAGGCGGGCGTGGACACCTTGTCCCGCTTCTCCTCCTCCGCCGTCGGTGTCCCCGGCGCGGACTCGCCCTCGCTCAGGCCGAACCGCTGGTGGAACCTGCGCAGCGGCGCCGGGGCCCACCAGGTGGCCCTGCCGGTGAGCCGCATGATGGCCGGTACCAGGAGGCTGCGCACCACCATCGCGTCCATCAGGACCGCCAGGGCGATGCCCAGGCCGAGCATCTTGGTGTTGGTGACGCGCGAGGTGCCGATCGCGACCATCACCACCGCCAGGATGACCGCCGCCGCGGTGATCAGGCCGCCGGTGCGGCGTAGGCCCAGGGCGACCGCGCCCTCGTGGTCGCCGGTGCGGTCGTACTCCTCCTTGATGCGGGAGAGCAGGAACACGCCGTAGTCCATCGAGAGGCCGAAGGCCACGCAGAACATCAGGACCGGCAGGGTGGTCTCGATGGATCCGGGGCTGGTGAACCCGAGCAGGCCGGAGAGGTGGCCGTCCTGGAAGACCCAGACCACCGCGCCGAACATCGCCGTCAGGCTGAGCGCGTTGAGCAGCACAGCCTGGAGCGGGATCAGCACACTGCCGGTCAACAGGAAGACCAGGAGGAGGGTGACGACGGCTATGAAGGCCGCCGCCCACGGCAGCTGGGCGCCTATCGCGTGCTTGGAGTCGACCAGGACGGCCGCCGTGCCGGTCACCGCGGTCTCGAAGGGAGCGGGTGTCGCGCGCAGCTCGCCCACCAGGTCCTGGGCCGCGTCGTCGACGGCCTCGCCCTCGGGCAGCACCGTGAAGTACGCCGAGTCGCCGTTCACCAGCGGGCCGTCCACCCGGGCCACTTCCGCCAGCGCGGCCACGCGCTCCTTGTAGGCGGCGTACTGGGCCGGGGTCGCCCTGCCCTCGGCGAGGACTTCGAGGCCACCGCCGGGACTGCCCGGGAAGCCGTCCCTGATGTGCTGCTGCACGACGTGCGATTCGGCCGAGGAGGGCAGCTGGCGGTCGTCCGCCGTACCGAACCTCACACCGAGGAAGGGCAGTCCGAGCAGGACGAGGACGGCCGTGGTGGCCAGGGCGAAGAAGGGGGCGCGCCGCATGACCAGGTCGGCCGTGCGGGCCCACACCCTGCCGCCCTCCTCGTCGGCTGCCGCAGCGGGCCGGCCCCGGCGGAACAGGCGGCGCAGATCGAGGGAGTTGACCCGGTCGCCGAGCAGGATCAGCGCCGCCGGGAGCAGGATCAGGGCGGCCGCTGCGGCCAGCAGGACCACGGCCATGCCGGCGTAGGCGAAGGAACGCAGGAAGTACTGCGGGAAGAGGAGCATCGCGGCCAGGGAGACCGCGACGGTGAGCGCGGAGAACAGGACCGTGCGGCCGGCCGTGCGCAGGGTGGTGCCGATGGCCGTCGACGGGTCCGCGCCGGCCGCGAGTTCCTCGCGGAAGCGGCGGACGATGAACAGGGCGTAGTCGATGGCGAGGCCCAGGCCCAGGGCCGTGGTGAGGTTCATCGCGAAGATGGAGACGTCGGTGAACCGCGTGAGGCCGCTGAGGACGGCGTTGGTGCCGAGGATCGCGACGATGCCGATGCCGAGCGGCAGCAGGGCGGCGACGGCGCTGCCGAAGACCATCACCAGCAGTACCAGCGTGATCGGCAGGGCGATGATCTCGGCGCGGGTCAGGTCCTCCTGGATGATGGTCTGCATCTCGTGCCGCACGGCGACACCGCCGCCGATCTTCACCTCCACCGGCCCGTGTGTGCCGCGCAGGGCGGGGGCGATGCGGTCGAGGGTCTCCCCCATCGTCTTCTCGTCGCCCGTGATGCGGGCGGCTATCAGCGCCTCGTGGCCGTCCTTCGCGCGCAGGGCGGACGCCCCCGCCGCGTCGGCCTGCCAGTAGGAGCCGACGCCCACGACGCCCTTCTCTGCGGCCAGGCTCGCGGTGAGCCGGTTCGCCTCGGCGACGACCGCCGGGGCGTCCACGGATGCCTCGCCCGCGTCGACCAGCAGCAGGACGTTGGGCTGGGAACCGGGGAACTCACGCTCCAGGGCCTTGGTCGCGTACGTGGACTGCGCGGCCGGATCCTCCCAGCCGCCGCTGCCCAGCCGCTCGGCGACGCCGCTGCCGGCCAGCACCGCGAGCACGGTCAGTACCAGCGCCGCGAGCAGCGAAAGACCGGGCCGGGCGGTCACGAAGCGGGTCCAGCCTCCGGGGCGGGGTGGGCTGTTGACTTCGGTCATCGTGCGGTGTCCCCTTCACCCTGCAAGCAGTCGTGAAAACCGTAAAATGGCTAACACGAGACATCGCTCGCGTTTCTGATCCCAGAATGCGAGCGACCACTCGCGTTTGTCAATCCTGTTCGGGAAAGCTGGGGAAAACGCGTGGCCGAGAGCCAGGAGAAGGAACAGCCGCGCCGCCGCCAGGCGCGCGGCGAACGGCGCATCGCGCAGCTGCTCGAGGCCGCGGCCAGCGTCTTCTGCACGACCGGCTACACCGCCGCCAGCACCAACGCCATCGCCCGCGAGGCCGGCGTCTCACCGGGCACGCTGTACCAGTTCTTCCCGAACAAGGAAGCGATCGCGATCGAGCTGGGCGACCGCCTGATGCACGAGATGCGCGACACCTTCGGCGAGGCCCTCGCCCCGGTCGACCCCGCGACCCCGCTGGAGGAGGCCGTCGGCGCGGCCGTGGACCGGTTCATCGCCTTCAACTGCGACCATCCGGTGTTCTTCGCCCTGATGCACGGGCCCGACATCCCCGGCCACATGGCCGAGGAGCACGACGCGCTGCACGCCACGCTGCTCGCCCGCATCGAGGGCCTGCTGTCCTCCCTGCTGCCGGACGCGCGACCGGTCGACCTCGGCCGCACCGCCCACATGTGCCTGGGCCTGTACAAGGCGGGGCTGGAGCTGGTCCTGGCCCACGAGGGCGCCGAGCGCGACGCGTACGTGCGGGAGCTGAAGAACGTACTGATCCGCTATCTGGAGCCGCTGGCGGCCGGCCGGCCCGGGCCCGCCCGGGACAGCGGCGCCGAGGCCACCGGGGTCCGGTAGTCCGGGTACCCGCCCCTTCGGCCGGAAGCGTCCGATCCCCGTTCCGCGCGGCGGGTCGGTTTCTTTGATTCATACCCCCTAGGGGTATAGTCTCGATGGACGGGAGACCTCTCACGGCCCCGTCCGCCCCACCTGCCTCCACGAGGAGAACGACATGACCGCTCAAACCGACACCCCGGGCTCCGTCACCACCGTCTACAAGGTGAGCGGCATGAGCTGCGGGCACTGCGAGGGCGCCGTCTCCGGCGAGCTCTCCGAGCTCCCGGGCGTCACCTCGGTGAAGGCCGTCGCCTCGACCGGCGAGGTCACGGTCGTCTCCACCACCGCGCTCGACGAGGAGGCCGTGCGCGCCGCCGTCGACGAGGCGGGCTTCGAGCTGGCCGGCCGGGCCTGAGCCACCCGCACACCCCTTCTCGACACCCCACTCCACCCACCGGGCCGTGCCGACCAGCTGATACTGGTTCCGTACGGCCCGGTCCGCTTCCTGGAGCACGGACATGACCAGCACCACCACGGAAACACCGATAGCCGAACCGCCCACCCCGACCGCCGAGGTCGAACTGCTCATCGGCGGGATGACCTGCGCCTCCTGCGCCGCCCGCGTCGAGAAGAAGCTCAACCGCATGGACGGCGTCACCGCGACGGTCAACTACGCGACGGAGCGGGCCAAGGTCAGCTACCCGGCCGGGACCGGGGTCGCCGATCTGATCGCGACCGTGGTGAAGACCGGGTACACGGCCGAGGAACCCGTGCCCGTGGCGGAGCCGTCCCGGGAGGACACCACCCCCGCGGACCCCGAGCTCGCGGACCTGCGCCACCGGCTCCTGGTCTCCGTCCTGCTCGCCGCGCCCGTGGTCCTGCTCGCGATGGTCCCCTCGCTCCAGTTCGACAACTGGCAGTGGCTCTCGCTGACGCTCGCCGCGCCCGTGGTCGTCTGGGGCGGCGGCCCGCTGCACCGGGCCGCCTGGACCAACCTGCGGCACGGCGCGGCCACCATGGACACGCTGGTCTCGGTCGGCACCCTGGCCGCGCTCGGCTGGTCCCTGTGGGCGCTGTTCTTCGGTGACGCGGGCATGCCCGGCATGCGGCACCCCTTCGAGCTGACCGTCTCCCGCACGGACGGCGCCTCCACGATCTATCTGGAGGTCGCCGCCGGCGTCACCGCCTTCATCCTGCTCGGCCGCTACCTGGAGGCGCGCTCGAAGCGGCGCGCGGGAGCGGCGCTGCGGGCCCTCATGGAGCTGGGCGCGAAGGACGTGGCCGTGCTGCGGGACGGCAAGGAGGTGCGGATCCCGGTCGACCTGCTGGCGGTCGGCGACCGGTTCGTCGTACGGCCCGGGGAGAAGATCGCCACCGACGGGACGGTCGTGGAGGGCACCTCCGCCGTGGACGCCTCGATGCTGACCGGCGAGTCGGTCCCGGTGGACGTCGGGCCCGGTGACGCGGTCACGGGCGCGACCGTGAACGCCGGTGGCCGGCTGGTCGTCGAGGCCGGCCGGATCGGCGCGGACACCCGCCTCGCGCGCATGGCGCAACTGGTCGAGGCGGCACAGACCGGCAAGGCCGAGGTGCAGCGGCTGGCCGACCGGATCTCCGGGGTCTTCGTGCCGGCCGTACTGCTGATCGCGCTCGCCACCTTCGGCGGCTGGCTCGGCGCGACCGGTGACACGACCGCCGCGTTCACGGCGGCCGTCGCGGTCCTGATCATCGCCTGTCCGTGCGCGCTCGGGCTCGCCACGCCGACCGCGCTCATGGTCGGCACGGGGCGCGGCGCGCAGCTCGGCATCCTCATCAAGGGTCCCGAGGTCCTGGAGTCCACGCGCCGCGTCGACACCGTCGTCCTGGACAAGACCGGCACCGTCACCACCGGCCGGATGACCCTTCAGGACGTGTATGTCGCCGACGGCACCGACGAGCGGCGGTTGCTGCGGCTCGCGGGCGCCCTGGAGCACGCCTCCGAACACCCGGTCGCCCGGGCGGTGGCGGCGGGCGCCGAGGACAGGGCCGGGGAACTGCCGGCGGCCGAGCGGTTCGAGAACGTGCCCGGGCGTGGGGTACGCGGACGCGTGGAGGGCCACGAGGTGGCCGTGGGGCGCCTCTTCGAGACGGTTCCGGACGACGTGGCCCGCGCCAAGGCGCAGGCCGAGCGAGACGGCCGTACGGCGGTCGTCGTGGGGTGGGACGGCGTGGCGCGCGGGGTGCTCGCGGTCGCGGACGCGGTCAAGGAGACCAGCGCCGAGGCCGTGCGGGAGCTGCGGGCGCTGGGCCTCACCCCGGTACTGCTGACCGGGGACAACCGGGCGGTCGCGGACGCGGTCGCGGAGGCGGTCGGGATCGAACGGGTGATCGCCGAGGTGCTGCCCGAGGACAAGGTCGACGTCGTCCGGCGGCTCCAGGCGGAGGGACGGGTCGTGGCCATGGTCGGGGACGGCGTCAACGACGCGGCCGCGCTCGCCACCGCCGATCTGGGGCTGGCCATGGGGACCGGCACGGACGCGGCGATCGAGGCGAGCGATCTGACGCTGGTGCGGGGGGATCTGCGGGTGGCGGCGGACGCCATCCGGCTGTCCCGGCGGACCCTGACGACGATCAAGGGCAACCTGGTGTGGGCCTTCGGCTACAACGTGGCCGCGTTGCCGCTGGCGGCGGCCGGACTGCTGAACCCGATGATCGCGGGCGCCGCGATGGCCTTCTCGTCGGTGTTCGTGGTGACGAACAGCCTCAGGCTGCGCGCCTTCAAGTAATACCGCCGAGTAGGTCGTTGCCGATCAGGGAGACCCCTGGAGTCCTGCGCGAGCCTCACATAAGCTCTTCACAAGGCTCGCGCATCATCCTTACGCTTGGGCCTCGATCGCCGTATCCGGTCTCTTGCGCATCTAACGGACATATGCAAGAGACACAGATCACAGTGATGTGAACGTAACCATCGAAGGGGCTCGACGGTCTAAGTTGACGATGTCAGGAAGCGTCTTGGGGGGCGTGACCTGATATCTGAGGATGTCTTGGGGGACTTCCTCAGAGATGCGTTGCCGGGGCACGTACACCGGGAAGCTTTGAGCGGCCCTCCCAGCGTGCGCTGTCCCGGCAGATCGCACAGCGGCGGCGGGACGAGTTCTGCTCGTTCTGCCCAACCGCAGGCACGACAACCGAAGATGGTCACCAACAGCGAATTCAGGCGCTGTCCTCACAACGCCCGGCCGGATCCCGTGGGGGGAATCCGCACCGGGACATGGGAAGGCGCCCTGGTCGTCGGCCCGTGGGGGGACCGGCGCCGGGGCGCCTTCCGTATGCCCCGCGCAGATGACGCCGGACCTCCCGGCCGCGCCGCCGCCGCGCACCGCACACACCACTGCCCGGGACAGCGGTCCCGGGCAGTCAGGAAAAGCACCGGTGACGGGACGCCCTCGCACGGCGGCGTCCCTGCCGGCAGGGGTCAGCGCTCCTCGACGGGGACGAAGTCGCGCTCGACGACGCCCGTGTAGATCTGGCGCGGGCGGCCGATGCGGGAGCCGGGCTCCTTGATCATCTCGTGCCACTGGGCGATCCAGCCCGGGAGGCGGCCCAGGGCGAACAGGACCGTGAACATCTCGGTCGGGAAGCCCATGGCCCGGTAGATGAGGCCGGTGTAGAAGTCGACGTTGGGGTAGAGGTTGCGCGAGACGAAGTAGTCGTCGGAGAGCGCGTGCTCCTCCAGCTTCAGCGCGATGTCCAGCAGCTCGTCGGACTTGCCGAGGGCCGAGAGGACGTCGTGCGCCGCCGCCTTGATGATCTTCGCGCGCGGGTCGAAGGACTTGTACACCCGGTGGCCGAAGCCCATCAGGCGGACGCCGTCCTCCTTGTTCTTCACCTTGCGGATGAAGGAGTCGACGTCGCCGCCGTTGGCCTGGATGCCCTCGAGCATCTCCAGCACCGACTGGTTGGCGCCACCGTGCAGCGGGCCCCACAGGGCGGAGATGCCGGCCGAGATCGAGGCGAACATGTTCGCCTGCGAGGAGCCGACCAGGCGGACGGTGGAGGTCGAGCAGTTCTGCTCGTGGTCCGCGTGCAGGATCAGCAGCTTGTCGAGGGCGGAGACGACGACCGGGTCGAGCTCGTACTCCTGCGCCGGCACCGAGAACGTCATGCGCAGGAAGTTCTCGACGTAGCCGAGGTCGTTGCGCGGGTAGACGAACGGGTGGCCGATCGACTTCTTGTAGGCGTACGCCGCGATCGTCGGAAGCTTGGCGAGCAGCCGGATCGTCGAGAGGTTGCGCTGCTTCTCGTCGAACGGGTTGTGGCTGTCCTGGTAGAACGTGGACAGCGCGGAGACCACCGACGACAGCATGGCCATCGGGTGGGCGTCACGCGGGAAGCCGCGGTAGAAGTTCTTGACGTCCTCGTGCAGCAGCGTGTGCTGGGTGATGTCGCTCTTGAAGACGGACAGCTCGTCCACGGTCGGCAGTTCGCCGTTGATCAGCAGGTAGGCGACCTCGAGGAAGGTCGACCGCTCGGCCAGCTGCTCGATCGGGTACCCGCGGTACCGGAGGATGCCCTGCTCGCCGTCAAGGTAGGTGATGGCGGATTTATAGGCGGCGGTGTTGCCGTAGCCGCTGTCCAGGGTCACCAGACCGGTCTGGGCGCGAAGCTTCCCGATGTCGAAGCCCTTGTCGCCGACGGTGCTGTCGATCACCGGGTAGGTGTACTCGCCATCGCCGAACCGCAGTACTACAGCGTTGTTGGTGTGCTCGCTCACGTCATCCCTCACCGACGTTGTGCCTCTTCTTCGAGGTTGCCCTGACTGTCTCTACCATCCCCCATTTGGCGCACGAGAGTGCACTCGGGGTCGACCATTGGGCTTATCGGCGGCACTCAGTGCCGCCAACCAGCTCATCCTGCCGCCTTCGTCACGCTGGGGGAAGTGCTCTGTGACCTTCACGACTCATTTGATCGATCATTTTTCGGGACGGGGTTGCCGATACCCCACCGATCCCGAGGTGACCGACCGTCAGCGGCCCGCCAGGCGGAAGTCCAGAGCCGTGCAGCGGCGGCCCGCCGAGACCGTGCGCACCGCCTGAGCTATCGCCTTGCGGGAGCCGACGAGGACGACCAGCTTCTTGGCGCGGGTCACGGCCGTGTACAGGAGGTTCCGCTGAAGCATCATCCATGCTCCGGTCGTGACGGGGATCACCACCGCGGGATATTCACTCCCCTGTGAACGGTGGATGGTCACCGCGTACGCGTGGGCCAGTTCGTCCAGTTCGTCGAACTCGTACGGAACCTCCTCGTCCTCGTCGGTCAGCACCGTGAGCCGCTGGTCGACCGGATCGAGCGAGGTCACCACGCCCACGGTGCCGTTGAAGACACCGTTCTTCCCCTTGTCGTAATTGTTGCGGATCTGGGTGACCTTGTCGCCGACGCGGAACACCCGGCCGCCGAACCGCTTCTCGGGCACGTCGGGGCGGCCGGGGGTGACGGCCTGCTGGAGCAGCCCGTTGAGGGCGCCGGCGCCGGCCGGGCCGCGATGCATGGGCGCGAGCACCTGCACGTCCCGGCGCGGATCGAGGCCGAACTTCGCCGGAATGCGCCGGGCCGCCACGTCCACCGTGAGACGGCCCGCCTCCTCCGTGTCGTCCTCGACGAAGAGGAAGAAGTCCTTCATGCCGTCGGTGACCGGGTGCCGTCCGGCGTTGATCCGGTGCGCGTTGGTCACCACACCCGACTGCTGGGCCTGGCGGAACACGCGCGTGAGGCGCACCGCGGGCACCGGACCGCCGTCGGCCAGCAGATCGCGCAGCACCTCGCCCGCGCCGACGCTCGGCAACTGGTCGACATCGCCCACGAAGAGCAGGTGGGCGCCCGGGGGTACGGCCTTGACCAGCTTGTTGGCGAGGAGCAGGTCCAGCATCGACGCCTCGTCGACCACCACCAGGTCCGCGTCCAGCGGGCGGTCCCGGTCGTAGGCCGCGTCGCCGCCGGGCTTGAGCTCCAGCAGCCGGTGCACGGTGGACGCCTCGGCTCCGGTCAGCTCGGCCAGGCGCTTGGCGGCGCGGCCGGTGGGCGCGGCCAGCACCACCTTGGCCTTCCGGGCGCGGGCCAGTTCCACGATCGAGCGGACCGTGAAGGACTTGCCGCAGCCGGGGCCGCCGGTGAGCACCGCGACCTTCTCGGTCAGCGCGAGCCGGACGGCCGCCTCCTGCTCGGGCGCGAGCTCGGCCCGCGTACGGGACCTCAGCCAGGCCAGCGCCTTGTCCCAGGCCACGTCACGGAAGGCCGGCATCCGGTCCTCGTCGGTGCGCAGCAGGCGCAGCAGCTGTGCGGAGAGGGAGAGTTCGGCGCGGTGGAAGGGCACCAGATAGACGGCGGTGACGGGCTCGCCGCCGTCGGCCGCCGGGACCTTCTCCCGTACGACTCCGGGCTCCTCACCCTCCTCCGGCGGCGCCGCCAGCGCGGCGAGGCACTCGATGACCAGGCCGGTGTCCACCTGGAGCAGCTTCACCGCGTCGGCGATCAGCCGCTCCTCGGGGAGGTAGCAGTGGCCCTGGTCGGTGGCCTGGGACAGCGCGTACTGGAGGCCGGCCTTGACCCGCTCCGGACTGTCGTGCGGGATGCCGACCGACCGGGCGATCTTGTCGGCGGTGAGGAAACCGATGCCCCAGACGTCGGCGGCGAGCCGGTAGGGCTGGTTCTTCACGACGGCGATGGAGGCGTCGCCGTACTTCTTGTAGATGCGCACCGCGATGGAGGTGGACACCTCGACGGTCTGGAGGAAGAGCATGACCTCTTTGATCGCCTTCTGTTCCTCCCAGGCGTCGGCGATCTTCCTCGTGCGTTTCGGACCGAGCCCGGGGACCTCGACGAGCCGCTTCGGCTCCTCCTCGATGATCTTCAGGGTGTCCATGCCGAAGTGCTGGGTGATGCGGTCGGCGAAGACCGGGCCGATGCCCTTGACCAGCCCTGAGCCGAGGTAGCGGCGGATGCCCTGGACCGTGGCGGGCAGCACGGTCGTGTAGTTCTCGACCGTGAACTGCTTGCCGTACTGCGGGTGGGAGCCCCAGCGGCCCTCCATCCGCAGGGACTCGCCGACCTGGGCACCGAGCAGCGCCCCGACGACCGTGAGGAGGTCGCCGCCGCCTCTGCCGGTGTCGACGCGGGCGACCGTGTAGCCGTTCTCCTCGTTCGCGTACGTGATGCGCTCGAGCACGCCTTCCAGCGTGGCCGTACGCCGCTCTCCCGCCTGTTCGGTCATGATCCGACGTTACCGCCCGCCACCGACAGTCCCCGGGGGACGACCGTCGGTCGTCCCCCGGCCGCCGTTCATCACGATCCGGTCTCGGGATGCGGTCAGGGGCTTGCCCCGCACCCGTGTAATCGATTCCAATCCTCCGTACACGCCGATGTAATCGATTCCATGACATCGGCGTCCATGAACCGAGTCCACAAGGAGGTGGGGCGGCGATGGCGAGCATCAAGGACGTCGCGGCCGAGGCGGGGGTCTCCGTCGCCACGGTGTCGCGCGTCCTGAACGACCATCCGTCGGTCAGCGAGGACGCACGCACGCGTGTGCTGGCCGCCGTCGAAGCGCTGGGCTACCGCCCGAACGCCGTCGCCCGGTCGCTGCGCACCGACCAGACCCGCACCCTCGGCCTGGTCATCAGCGACGTGCTCAACCCGTACTTCACCGAACTGGCCCGCTCCGTCGAGGAGGAGGCCCGCGCGCTCGGCTACAGCGTCATCATCGGCAACGCCGACGAACGGCCCGACCTCCAGGACCACCACGTCCGGACGCTGCTGGACCGGCGGATCGACGGCCTGCTCGTCTCCCCCACCGACGGCGGCTCGCCGCTGATCCTCGACGCCGCGCGCGCGGGGACCCCGATGGTGTTCGTCGACCGGTGGATCCCGGGCGTCGACGTGCCGGTGGTGCGGTCGGACGGCCGCGCGGCCGTGCGGGACCTCGTCGCGCATCTGCACGGGCTGGGGCACCGCAGGCTCGCCATCATCGCGGGCCCCGCCGCCACCACCACCGGCAGCGAGCGCGTCGAGGCCTTCCGTGCCGCCATGGCCGAGTACGGGCTCCCCCTCCCGGACGCCTACACGGGCCAGGGCGACTTCCAGGCCGAGAGCGGCAGGCGGGTCACCGAGGGCTTCCTCGACCTGCCCGAGCCACCCGAGGTCGTGTTCGCCGCCGACAACCTCATGGCCCTGGGCGCCCTGGACGCCGTACGCGCGCGTGGACTGCGGGTTCCGCGGGACATCGCGCTGGCCGCGTTCGACGACATCCGCTGGTTCGTGCACACCGACCCGCCGATCACCGCGATCGCCCAGCCGACGGGTGAGCTGGGACGGGCCGCCGTACGGGCGCTGGTCGACCGCATCGAGGGGCGGCCCCCGCAGTCCGTCACCCTCCCGGCCCGGCTCGTCGTCCGCCGTTCGTGCGGTGAGCCGGCCCCGCAAGAGCCGCCCGCTCCCGAGGAGTTCCCCGCCTCTCAGGAGCCGTCCCCCGAAACGAACAGGAGCCAGACGTGAGCAACGCGGACGAGTTGCTGCGCATCGAGGGCATTCGCAAGACCTTCCCCGGCGTGGTCGCGCTCGACAGCGTCGACTTCGACCTGCGCCGGGGCGAGGTGCATGTGCTGCTCGGTGAGAACGGCGCGGGCAAGAGCACCCTCATCAAGATGCTCTCCGGCGCCTACCGGCCCGACGCCGGGCGGATCCTGGCCGGCGGCGAGGAGGTGCGCATCCACGGCGCACAGGACTCCGAGCGCCTCGGGATCGCCACCATCTACCAGGAGTTCAACCTCGTCCCCGATCTCACGGTCGCCGAGAACATCTTCCTGGGCCGGCAGCCGCGTCGCTTCGGGATGATCGACCGGAAGCGGATGGAGACCGAGGCCGCCGCCCTGCTGGAGCGGGTGGGAGTGAACGTCTCGCCCCGCACGCGCGTGCGTGAACTCGGCATCGCGCGCCTTCAGATGGTCGAGATCGCCAAGGCGCTCAGCCTGGACGCGCGCGTGCTGATCATGGACGAGCCGACCGCCGTGCTGACCTCCGAGGAGGTCGAGAAGCTCTTCGCCATCGTGCGCAGGCTGCGCGAGGACGGCGTCGGCATCGTCTTCATCACGCACCACCTGGAGGAGATCGCCGCCCTCGGCGACCGGGTCACGGTCATCCGGGACGGCCGGAGCGTCGGGCAGGTCCCGGCCGCCACGCCCGAGGACGAACTGGTGCGGCTCATGGTGGGCCGGTCCATCGAGCAGCAGTACCCCAGGGAACGCGCCGAGACGGGCGCCGCGCTGCTGTCGGTCGAGGGGCTCGGCCGGGACGGCGTCTTCCACGACGTCAGCTTCGAGGTGCGCGCCGGTGAGGTCGTCGGTGTCGCCGGGCTGGTCGGCGCCGGCCGTACCGAGGTCGTACGGGCGGTCTTCGGGGCGGACCCGTACGACCGCGGAGCCGTCCGGGTCGGCGGCGCGCACCTTCCCCGGCACGACGTGAACGCCGCGATGGCGGCCGGGATCGGGCTCGTGCCCGAGGACCGCAAGGGCCAGGGGCTGGTGCTCGACCAGTCGGTCGAGGAGAACCTCGGGCTCGTCACCATGCGGGCCGCGACCCGTGGCGGGCTGGTGGACCTGAAGGGCCAGCACGAGTCGGCGGCACGGATCGCCGCGCAACTGGGTGTGCGGATGGCGGGCCTCGGCCAGCAGGTGCGCACGCTCTCCGGCGGCAACCAGCAGAAGGTCGTCATCGGCAAGTGGCTGCTGGCCGACACCAAGGTGCTGATCCTCGACGAACCGACGCGCGGCATCGACGTCGGCGCGAAGGTCGAGATCTACCAGCTCATCAACGAGCTGACGGCCGCCGGGGCCGCCGTCCTGATGATCTCCAGCGATCTGCCCGAGGTGCTCGGCATGAGCGACCGGGTGCTGGTGATGGCCCAGGGCAGGATCGCCGGCGAGCTGTCCGCGGACGAGGCGACCCAGGACTCCGTCATGGCCCTCGCCGTCAGCACCACCCCGCACGACGCACACGACGCACACGACGCACACGACTCGAACGACCCGAACAACCAGAACGACTCGAACGAAGAACTGGAGGCCGGCCGTGGCCGCTGAGACGCTCAAGAGCGGGACGGGCGCCGGTGGCGCCGCGGCGGTCCGCCGTCTGCTCCTCGACAACGGCGCGCTGACCGCGCTGATCGTCCTCGTCATCGCCATGTCGGCGCTGTCGGGTGACTTCCTGACCACGGACAACCTGCTCAACGTGGGTGTCCAGGCGGCCGTGACCGCGATTCTCGCCTTCGGCGTGACCTTCGTGATCGTCTCGGCGGGCATCGACCTGTCGGTCGGCTCGGTGGCGGCCCTGTCGGCCACCGTGCTGGCCTGGAGCGCCACCCAGCACGGCGTGCCGGTCGTCCTCGCGGTGGTCCTGGCCGTCGCGACCGGTATCGCGGCCGGACTGGTGAACGGTTTCCTCATCGCCTACGGCAAGCTGCCGCCGTTCATCGCGACCCTCGCGATGCTGTCGGTGGCGCGCGGGCTGTCGCTGGTGATCTCCGAGGGTTCGCCGATCGCCTTCCCCGACTCGGTGTCCCACCTCGGTGACACGCTCGGCGGCTGGCTGCCGGTGCCGGTGCTCGTGATGATCGTGATGGGGCTGATCGCGGCGTTCGTGCTCGGCCGGACCTACATCGGCCGTTCGATGTACGCCATCGGCGGCAACGAGGAGGCGGCCCGCCTCTCCGGTCTGCGGGTGAGGAAGCAGAAGCTCGCGATCTACGCGCTGTCCGGTGTGTTCGCGGCCGCGGCGGGCATCGTGCTCGCCTCCCGGCTGTCCTCCGCGCAGCCGCAGGCCGCCGACGGCTACGAGCTGGACGCGATCGCCGCGGTCGTCATCGGCGGTGCCTCCCTCGCCGGCGGTACCGGCAAGGCCTCGGGCACCCTCATCGGCGCGCTGATCCTGGCGGTGCTGCGCAACGGTCTGAACCTGCTGTCGGTCTCCGCCTTCTGGCAGCAGGTCGTCATCGGTGTCGTCATCGCGCTGGCGGTGCTGCTCGACACGGTGCGCCGCAAGGCGGGGGCGACCCCGATGACGGCCGGGACGGGCAGCGGCGGCGGCAAGGGCCGGCAGGCCGCGACGTACGGTCTCGCGGCCGTGGTCACCGTCGCGATCGTCGGCGCGACCTCCTTCCTGCACGGCGGGAACGGGGCGAGCACGAACCCGAAGGTCGGCCTGGCGCTGTCCACGCTCAACAACCCGTTCTTCGTGCAGATCCAGTCGGGCGCCAAGGCCGAGGCGAAGAAGCTGGGCGTGGACCTCACGGTCACCGACGCCCAGAACGACGCCTCGCAGCAGGCCAACCAGCTCCAGAACTTCACCAGTTCCGGCCTCGACTCGATCATCGTCAACCCGGTGGACTCGGACGCGGCGAGCAACTCGGTGAAGGCCGCCGACAAGGCGAAGATCCCGGTGATCGCGGTCGACCGGGGTGTCAACAAGGCCACGGTGGACGCGCTGGTCGCCTCCGACAACGTGGCCGGTGGCGAACTGGCGGCCAGGACGGTCGCCGAGAAGCTGGGCGGCACCGGCAAGATCGTGATCCTCCAGGGCCAGGCGGGCACCTCCGCGGCGCGCGAGCGGGCGGAAGGTTTCGCCAAGGGTCTGAAGGCCTACCCCGGCATCCAGGTGCTGGCCCAGCAGCCGGCCGACTTCGACCGCACCAAGGGTCTCGACGTGATGTCGAACCTGCTCCAGGCGCACCCGGACGTCCAGGGCGTCATCGCCGCCAACGACGAGATGGCGCTCGGCGCGATCAAGGCGCTGGGTTCCAAGGCCGGCAAGTCCGTCCAGGTCGTGGGCTTCGACGGCACCCCGGACGGACTGGCGGCCGTCAAGAACGGCACGCTGTACGCGTCCGTGGCGCAGCAGCCGTCCCAGCTGGGCAGGATCGCGGTGGACAACGCGCTGAAGGCGCTTCAGGGCAAGAAGGTCGAGGAGACGGTGAAGGTGCCGGTGAAGGTGGTCACGAAGGAGAACGTGGCCGGGTTCAGCGGCTGACGTGCGGTCGACGGGCGGACGGTCGCCGGGGGAACACCTCCGGGACGGTCCGCCCCGAGCCGCGTATCAGGCACGGAACAGGGCCACGGATCAGGGTCACGGATCAGGGCCTGCGTCGGGGCACGCATGAGGCCTGGTGGTCAGGCCCTGTGGTCAGGCCCCGCGCCAGCCAGGTCATGTACCAGGGCCCCGTATCAGGTCAGGGTCACGTATCAGGGGAGTCACTTCATGTACGACTACGACCTTCTGGTCGTAGGGTCGGCCAACGCCGACCTGGTGATCGACGTCGAGCGCCGGCCGGCCGCGGGGGAGACGGTGCTCGGTTCCGACCTGGCCGTCCACCCCGGCGGCAAGGGCGCGAACCAGGCCGTCGCGGCCGCCCGGCTCGGGGCCCGCACGGCCCTGCTGGCCCGGGTCGGCGACGACGCGCACGGCCGGCTGCTGCTCGACTCGCAGCGGGCGGCCGGGGTCGACACGGCGGGTGTCCTGGTGGGCGGGGCGCCGACCGGCGTCGCGCTGATCACCGTGGACCCGTCGGGCGACAACAGCATCGTGGTGTCACCGGGGGCGAACGGGCGGCTGACCCCGGCGGACGTCCTCGCGGCCGACGGCCTCCTGCGCGCCTCCCGGGTGGTGTCGGCGCAGCTGGAGATCCCGCTGGAGACGGTCGTGGAGGTGGTGCGGAACCTGGCGCCGGGCAGCCGCTTCGTCCTGAACCCGTCACCGCCGCGCCCGTTGCCCGACGAGGTGCTGGCGGCCTGCGACCCGCTGATCGTCAACGAGCACGAGGCGAAGGTGATCCTCGGCGGGACGGACGGGAGCGAGGAACCCGAGGACTGGGCACGGGCCCTGCTCGCGAAGGGGCCGAGGTCGGTGGTCGTGACGCTCGGTTCGCAAGGCGCGCTGGTGGCTTCGGCGGAGGGCGTCTCCCGGGTGCCGTCCGTGCAGGTCGCGGCGGTGGACACGACGGGTGCGGGCGACTCCTTCACGGCGGCGCTCGCCTGGCGGCTGGGCACGGGTTCGTCCCTGGCCGAGGCGGCGGCGTACGCGGCGCGGGTCGGGGCGGCGGCGGTGACCCGGCGGGGTGCGCAGGAGTCCTTCCCGACGGCCGCCGAGGTCGAGGCCCTGTGCGGCGCCGCCCCGAAGGACGGCCCGCGAACCCCCGGCCGAGGGCCGGACGGCGTGCCCGAGGCCGCCCCGCGAGGTGACGCCCGGTGAAGAAGGCAGGGATCCTCAACCGTCATCTGTCCGGCGCGCTGGCCGAGTTGGGGCACGGGGACGGGGTGCTGGTGTGCGACGCCGGGATGCCCATACCGGACGGGCCCCGGGTGGTCGACCTCGCGTTCCTGGCGGGGGTGCCGTCGTTCGCGGAGGTGGTCGACGGGCTGCTCGCCGAGCTGGTCGTGGAGGGCGCCACGGCGGCGACGGAGGTGCGGGAGGCGAATCCGGCGGCGGCCGGGCTGCTGGACGGGCACTTCCCCGGGCTGGCCCTGGTCCCGCACGAGGAGCTGAAGAGGCTGTCCGCGGGAGCGCGGCTGGTCGTGCGCACGGGGGAGGCACGGCCGTACGCGAACGTACTGCTGCGGTGCGGGGTGTTCTTCTGAGGTCGTCGACCCGACTCCGCCCGCCCGGCGGAAAAGCTTCGAGGGGGCCCGGTCCGTCGACCGGGCCCCCTCGGCTTTTCCCCTCCGTACCAGAACCCCCGCGATCCCCCCGGATCCCCCTCCAGAAGCCCTGATGCCCTGTACGACAGGCCGAGTCGCGAAAGGGTTGTACGGCTTCCGGGAGATTTTCCGACCGCCCGTTCGACGCGCCCGCCGAAGCGGCGGCGAGGCATGCGCCAGGCGAACGGCGGAGCGAACGGCGGAGCGAACGAATCAGGCCAGCGGCACATGCCAGGCGCATCAAACACCGCGCGGGCGCATTGCATCACTTGTAATGAACCGCGCAGGTCAAACGGGTGACGGGGGAAGATCGGCCCCCATGATGTGGTCGTTCCCCGCCCCCTCTCCCCCAAGGAGTACGACCATGTCGGAGACAGCCGAGCCCAACGTCGGCACGTTCACCCTCGGCGCCTCACCGGCCCTCGGGACCACCGTCCGGGCAGACATTCCCGAGTACCAGGAATGGCCCCTGCCGAACGGCTTCGCCTGGGTGTTCCCGGGCGAGGGCAACAGCAGCGGCCTCCGCCGTCCCGTGATCCTGGCCGACGGTTTCAACCTCGGCCGGAGCGAGCTCGACAAGCTCTACCTGGGCCTGGAGACCGGCGACTTCCCGTTCGTCAGCGAGCTGCGCCGGCGCGGCCGGGACGTGATCCTGCTCGGCTTCGAGGAACGCAGCGCGTCCATCCTGGACAACGCGGAGACGGCCATGGCCGCCATCATGCGGACCATCGCCGAGCAGGTCGGCGACACCCGGCTGGTCGTCGGCGGGTTCAGCATGGGCGGCATCGTCACCCGCTACGCGCTGGCCAAGTTCGAGAGGCAGCGCATGGACCACCGGACCGGGCTGTACTTCTCCTACGACAGCCCGCACCGCGGGGCCTCCATCCCGGTCGGCGTGCAGGCGTTCTCGTACTTCATCCCGTTCCCGAACGACTTCGCGCGGCAGATGAACAGCCCGGCGGCGCGTCAGATGCTCTGGCGGCACTACGACAAGGACACCGGGAAGATCGGGGTCGCCCCGGAGCGCACCGAGTTCCTGGCCGCGCTGGAACGGGTCGGCGGCTGGCCGCAGATCCCGCTCAAGATCGGCGTCGCCAACGGCCGTGCCGACGGGATCGGCCTGCCCGAGGTGAAGCCCGGTGAGGTCGCGCTGCGCGTCGACCGGATCTACCCCGGCACCACGTTCTACACGCAGGCCCAGGGCGACGACGTGACGGTCGCGTACCTCAACCGACGCCTCCCGCAGGCCGACAAGACCATCACCACCAGCGGCTTCCCCGAGCTGGACGGCGCGCCGGGCGGCACCCTGCACACCTACAAGATCCTCGCCGACACGCTGCGCAAGCTCGGCGGCACGGTGGATCTGCGACACGAGGACGTGTGCTTCGTACCGTCGGTGAGCGCGGTCGCCGTCCGTGACGTCGAGACCCAGAACGACCTGTACGTGAACATCGACGGACTGCCGCCGGAGGAGAGCGAGTTGGACCACTTCCTCTGTTCGACGTCGACGACGCCGCACACCGGGATCACCGAGGAGCTGTGCGCCTGGCTGATGGATCGGCTGCCGGACTGATCCCCCGAGGGGGCCGGGCCCGCGGGCCCGGCCCCCTCTCCCACACGACTAGGCAGAGGGCTCGGGTGCCTCCGGCAGCGGGTCGGCCACGAACCATCCGCGTTGCGGAACGGCGTATACCCAGCGCTCGTCGGCCAGCAGGCCGAGCCCGCGCCGCACGGTCGTGCGGGCGATCCCGTAACGCTGTACGAGCTGAGCTTCGCTCGGCAGCATCCGCCCGGGCGGCCAGTCGCCGCGTCGGATCTGCGCACGCAGGATCTCGGCCAACTGCCGGTACGGCGTCAGCGGCGCTCCGTGGTCGATCTCAGCGTCAGGATTCATGAAGACGACGCTAGGCAACTGGAGCCTTAGGCACTCTTTGAGATACGTCTCGCGACGAAGCGATACAAGGCGATACTATGGGAGCCGCCCTATGAGAACGCCCCGGCGGGAAGGGTGAGAGCTTCCTGCCGGGGCTGAGCCGACTGAACTGGAGTCGACCTGTGCGCAGCCTACTGGCCGCGGTCCTGAGCCTCTTCCTGCCTCCTCGCGGAGCGCACCGCGCCCCCGGCGTCCCGGTGTTCCCGACCGCTCACCCGTACCTCCCCGCCCGCCGACCACGTCGGACGTCCCCCGCGGACGTGATCCTCGCCGACGGCCTGCCCCTGGTCAGGCCGTACCTCACCGTGTGGGAACGCGAGCGGGACGCCCTCGCGGAGGTCGCCGCGTGAGCGCGCGACGGTTCCGCAGTGTCGGTGTCGACCCCGCCACCGGCAAGGAGGCTTTCGTGCTCGCGCGACCTGGCGGCATCCTCGAGGAACTCGCCGACGCGCACGCTCTGAAGGCCGCCGCCGTCCTGGTGACGGTCGTCGGTGCCGTGTTGGAGGCCGAGAGATCGTCCGACGCCGAACTCGCCGCCTTCGTACCGGCCCTGCACGCGGCACTCGAGGAATGCGTCGGCATCATGGCGGCGGACCGAGAGCGCACGGCATAGGGCGCGGCCACACCCATGGGCGTCGGCATCCGTTCGCTCGGGTGTGGCACCCGATCTTAGGGCCGTGGCCTGCCGCTCAGTGCGGGAAGCGGGCAGGCCACGGACCCGTCAGTCCGCCGTGTGCGCCACGAACCGAGCCGCCGTCTCCGCCAGGACCTCGCGGCCGTCCCTCGCCCACAGGGCGTCGTTGAAGAGTTCGACCTCGATCGCGCCGGTGTATCCGGCCTTCGTCACGTGGCCCAGCCACTCGCGCATGTCGATCGCGCCGTCGCCGATCTGGCCCCGGCCGTTGAGGACGCCCTCCGGGAGGGGGGTCGTCCAGTCGGCGAGCTGGAAGGTGTGGATACGGCCGGCCGCGCCCGCCCGGGCGATCTGCGCGGGCGCCCGGTCGTCCCACCAGATGTGGTACGTGTCGACGGTGACGCCGACCTGGTGGGCGGGGAAGCGTTCCGCGAGGTCCAGGGCCTGGGTGAGGGTGGAGACCACACAGCGGTCGGCGGCGTACATGGGGTGCAGGGGCTCGATCGCCAGCTTCACCCCATGGTCCTCTGCGTAGGGGCCGAGGACCGACAGGGCGTCGGCGATGCGCTCGCGGGCGCCGTGCAGGTCCTTCGAGCCGGCGGGCAGGCCACCGGAGACCAGGACCAGCACCCCGGTGCCGAGGGCCGCGGCCTCGTCCACGGCCCGGCGGTTGTCGGCCAGGGCGGCGGCCCGTTCGACCGGGTCTAGGGCGGTGAGGAAGCCGCCGCGGCACAGCGTCGTCACCGTCAGGCCCGCGTCGCGGACCAGCTTCGCGGCCCGCTCCACGCCGTACGTCCGCACCGGCTCGCGCCACAGGCCGACGTTGGTGACGCCCAGGTCGCCGCAGGCGGCGACCAGTTCGGGCATCGACAGCTGCTTCACCGTCATCTGGTTGATGGAGAAGCGGGTCAGGTCCGGGTCGCTCACTGGGTCACTCCGTACAGGGCGAGCAGGTTCTTCATCCGCTCCTCGGCCAGCTTGGGGTCGGGGAACAGGCCCAGCCCGTCGGCGAGTTCGTAGGCGCGGGCGAAGTGCGGCAGGGAACGGGCCGACTGGAGGCCGCCGACCATCGTGAAGTGCGACTGGTGGCCGGCCAGCCAGGCCAGGAACACCACGCCCGTCTTGTAGAAGCGGGTGGGGGTCCGGAACAGGTGTCTGGACAACTCGACGGTGGGGTCGAGAAGTTCACGGAAGCCGGCCGTGTTCCCCGTGTCGAGGACCCGGACCGCCTCCGCCGCCAGCGGGCCCAGCGGGTCGAAGATGCCGAGCAGGGCGTGGCTGAAGCCCTTCTCGTCGCCCGCGATCAGCTCGGGGTAGTGGAAGTCGTCGCCCGTGTAGCAGCGCACGCCCTGCGGCAGCCTGCGGCGGATGTCGATCTCCCGCCCGGCGTCCAGCAGGGAGACCTTGATGCCCTCGACCTTGTCCGGGTGGGCGGCGATGACCTCCAGGAAGGTGGCGGTGGCCGCGTCGAGGTCGCCCGACCCCCAGTAGCCCTCCAGCGCCGGGTCGAACATCGGGCCCAGCCAGTGCAGGACCACCGGCTCGGAGGACTGGCGCAGCAGGTGTCCGTAGACGTCGAGGTAGTCCTCGGGGCCCGACGCGGCCGCCGCCAGGGCGCGGGACGCCATCAGGATGGGCCGCGCGCCGGAGGCCTCGACGAGGGCGAGCTGCTCCTCGTAGGCCGCGCGGACCTCGGCGAGGGTCGCCGGGCCGGTCAGCTGGTCGGTGCCGACACCGCAGGCGACGAGCCCGCCCACGGACTTCGCCTCGGCGGCCGAGCGGCGGATCAGTTCCGCCGCGCCCGCCCAGTCCAGGCCCATACCGCGCTGGGCGGTGTCCATCGCCTCGGCGACGCCGAGCCCGTGGGACCACAGATGGCGGCGGAAGGCGAGCGTGGCGTCCCAGTCGATCGCGGCGGGCGAGTCGGGCGTGGTGTCCGCGAACGGGTCCGCGACGACGTGCGCCGCCGAGAAGACCGTACGGGAGGTGAAGGGCGCGCCGGTGGTGAGGGCGAGGGGCTCGGCGCGGGGCTCGTAGCCGCGCAGCGCCCCGTCGGCGCCGGGGAGCCGGAGGGTCACAGCGTCACCTCGGGAACGTCCAGACGCAGGCCCTGCGAGGAGGACTTCAGGCCGAGTTCGGCGAGCTGGACGCCACGGGCGCCGGCCAGCAGGTCCCAGTGGTAGGGGGCGTCGGCGTAGACATGCTTGAGGAACAGCTCCCACTGCGCCTTGAAGCCGTTGTCGAACTCGCCGTTGTCGGGCACCTCCTGCCATTGGTCACGGAAGACCTCGGTGGCGGGGATGTCCGGGTTCCAGACGGGCTTGGGGGTCGCGCTGCGGTGCTGGACACGGCAGTCGCGCAGACCGGCGACGGCCGAGCCCTCCGTGCCGTCGACCTGGAACTCCACGAGTTCGTCGCGGTTGACGCGGACCGCCCAGGAGGAGTTGATCTGGGCGATGGCGCCGCCGTCGAGTTCGAAGATGCCGTAGGCGGCGTCGTCGGCCGTGGCGTCGTAGGGCTTGCCGTTCTCGTCCCAGCGCTGCGGGATGTGGGTGGTGGCGATGGCCTGGACGGACTTCACCCGGCCGAACAGCTCGTGCAGGACGTACTCCCAGTGCGGGAACATGTCGACGACGATGCCGCCGCCGTCCTCGGCGCGGTAGTTCCAGGACGGGCGCTGGGCGGCCTGCCAGTCGCCCTCGAAGACCCAGTAGCCGAACTCGCCGCGGACGGAGAGGATCCGGCCGAAGAAGCCGCCGTCGATGAGGCGCTTCAGCTTCAGCAGACCCGGCAGGAACAGCTTGTCCTGGACGACGCCGTGCTTGACGCCCGCGGCGGTGGCCAGCCGGGCGAGTTCGAGGGCGCCGTCGAGGCCGGTGGCGGTCGGCTTCTCGGTGTAGATGTGCTTGCCGGCCGCGATGGCCTTGGTGATGGCCTCCTCGCGGGCGGACGTGACCTGGGCGTCGAAGTAGATGTCCACGGTGGGGTCGGCGAGGACCGCGTCGACGTCGGTGGAGACGTTGCACGGATCCAGTCCGTGCCGCTCGGCCAGCGCCTTCAGCGCGTGTTCGCGGCGGCCGACGAGGATCGGTTCCGGCCACAGCACGGTGCCGTCGCCGAGGTCGAGTCCGCCCTGTTCCCGCAGGGCCAGGATGGAGCGGACGAGGTGCTGGCGGTATCCCATGCGCCCCGTCACGCCGTTCATGGCGATACGCACCGTCTTGCGTGTCACGTCGGTCCCTTCGTAGGCGTAGTACGCGGTTGTGCGCGCCGCGTACGCCTCTTCCTGATCAGCGTTACAGCAAGCGCTTTCTATACAAGGAGAAGCTAGCCTCTGACCAGCGGTCGGGACAAGACCGTGTCCATCTCGAGTTGTTCGAGGGGGCGAACAACGAGGGTCCCGGGCCGTAAGGTCTGCTCGACACGCCCGGAACCAAGCCCGTGGGGCAGCTGTCTACCAGGGCGTACGACGACGTACGACGAGATGTGTGACCGGAGGACAGACGAGATGACGGTGACCCTGGCGGACGTGGCGGCCCGCGCGCAGGTCTCGCCCGCGACGGTGTCGCGCGTGCTGAACGGGAACTACCCCGTGGCGGCCACCACCAGGGAGCGGGTGCTGCGGGCGGTCGACGAGCTGGACTACGTACTGAACGGACCGGCGAGCGCGCTGGCCGCGGCGACGTCCGACCTGGTCGGCATCCTGGTGAACGACATCGCGGACCCCTTCTTCGGGATCATGGCGAGCGCGATCCAGTCGGAGATCGGGGGGCCCGGCGGCCGGGCCGGTGGCGAACGGCTCGCGGTGGTCTGCAACACCGGAGGCTCGCCGGAGCGTGAACTGACCTACCTGACGCTGCTTCAGCGGCAGCGGGCCGCGGCCGTGGTGCTGACCGGCGGGGCGATGGAGAACGAGCCGCACGCGGCGGCGGTGGCGGCGAAGCTGCGCCGGCTCGGCGAGGCGGGCACGCGGATCGTGCTGTGCGGCCGGCCGCCGGCGCCCGAGACCACGGCGATCGCGCTGACCTTCGACAACCGCGGGGGCGGGCGGGAACTGACCGAGCACCTGATCGGGCTCGGGCACCGGCGGCTCGGCTACATCGCGGGCCCGGAGGAGCGCACGACCACCCGGCACCGGTTGGAGGGTCACCGGGCGGCACTGGCCGCGGCCGGCATCGAGGAGGACCCCCGCTGGACCGTGCACGGACGGTACGACCGCCGGGCCGGCTACGAGGCGACGCTGGAACTCCTGCGCCGCGATCCCTCCCTGACGGCGGTCGTCGCCGCCAACGACTCCGTCGCCCTGGGCGCCTGCGCGGCGCTGCGCGACTCCGGCCTGCGGATCCCCGACGACGTCTCGGTGGCCGGCTTCGACGACCTCCCCTTCAGCATCGACGCGATGCCCTCCCTCACGACGGTGCGGCTGCCGCTGGCCGAGGCGGGCGCGCGGGCGGGACGCATCGCCATGGGCCGCGAGGAGCCGCCGCCCGGCGGGATCGCCACGGTGCGCGGCGAGTTGATGGTGCGGGGGTCCTCCGGGGTGCCGCGGGAGTGAGGGTGGTCCTCCGGACGGCTACGGGAGTGACGGTGCGGGGGTCCTCCGGACGGCCGCGGGAGTGACGGTGCGGGGGGGGGAGGGCGGAAGCCGGGGATGCGGGCGCGGTGCGGGTGGCTTCCGCTGGACCCTGGCACCGGATCGGGTGACAGTGGTGACCATGAAGCTCGCCTTCTCCACCCTCGGTGTTCCCGGTGTTCCCCTGCCCGAGGTGCTGCGGCTCGCGGTCGCGCACGGGTATCACGGCGTGGAGCTCCGCGCCCATCCGGAGGAGCCGGTCCATCCAGGACTGGGCCCGGACGAACGGGCCGACGCCGCCGCCGGGTTCAAGGCGGCGGGCGTCGAGATCCTGGGGCTCGCGGGCTACCCGCGGGTCGCCGCGCCGGGCGCCGACGAACCCGTGATCGAGGAGATCCGGCAACTCGTCGACCTCGCCCATGACCTCGGGGCGCCCTTCGTGCGGGTCTTTCCCGGCGGCGAGGACGAGCACGCCGACGCCGTCGCCGCCCGGCGGCTCGGCACCGCCGGGGAGTACGCCGCCGGCCTCGGCGTACGCGTCCTGCTGGAGACCCACGACTCGCACCGGACCGGCGCGGACGCGATCCGTGTGCTCGGTCCGGTGGGGCACCGGCAGGTCGGTGCGCTGTGGGACGTCATGCACACCTGGCTGGGCGGCGAGCAGCCGCGCGAGAGCTACGCGGCACTCGCGCCGTATCTCGGATACGTGCAGGTCAAGGACATCGCCTCGGCCGAGGACAGCACCCCTGTGGCCCTCGGCGCCGGGGTGCTGCCGCTCGCCGAGTGCGTGGAGGTCCTGACCCGAAACGGCTGGGACGGCTGGCTGTGCTGGGAGTACGAGAAGCGCTGGTACGAGCACGCCGAGCCGCTGCCCGGCCTGCTGGGCGCCGGCCGCGAACACCTCGGCCGGCTGCTGAACGACTCCGCGTGATGATGACGACGATGACGGGGACGACCTGAAACGCACGTCCCGTCCGGCCTGATGCGCCGCAGGGGCCTCGCCCGGGGTGGGTGAGGGGGGTGGGGGCCGGTAATCGGCTGGTCTCGAGAGTGAGGGGCGGGTTAGTCTCCGCGCCGTGTATCAGCAGCCCAGGGCGCGTGGCGCCGTCGTTCCGTCATGAGTCCTCTGTCCGGGATCCTGGTCGACGTCCGGCCGCTTCGGTCCTCCCCCGTCTTCCGGCGGCTGCTGATCGGGCGCACGGTGTCCACGCTCGGCAGCTTCATGACCATGGTCACCGTCATGTACCAGGTATGGGACACGACCCACAGCTCGGTGTGGAGCGGCGCGGTCGGGGTGGCGCAGGCGCTGCCCCTGATCGGTGTCGGCCTGTTCGCGGGGTCCTGGGTGGACCGGGCCGACCGCCGCCGCGCGTATCTCCTGAGCACGGTCGGCTCGGCGGGCTGCTCCGTCCTGCTGGCCGTGCAGGGCTTCACCGGAGGGGTGCCGGTGGCCGTGGTGCTGGCGCTGGTGGCGGTGCAGTCCTCGTTCGCGGCGATCGGCGCACCCGCGGCGGGTGTGTTCGTGCCCCGGCTGCTGCCCAGGGACCAGGTGGCCGCCGGTCTCGCCCTGAACCAGGTCACCGGCCAGGCGATGATGCTGCTCGGCCCGGCCGTCGCCGGTGTCGTGCTCGGCTGGTGGGGCATCGGCGTCTGCTACCTGGTGGACGCCCTCACCTTCGGCATGGCCTTCTACGGCGCCTACGGTCTGCCCGCGCTGCCGCCCGAGGGCGAGAAGTCCCGCCCCGGTGTCCATGGCGTCCTGGACGGGCTCCGGTTCCTGACCGGTCACCGGGTGGTGCGCGGCGCGCTGCTGGTCGACCTGGCCGCCACCGTGCTGGCGATGCCGGCCAGTCTCTTCCCGCTCGTCAACGAGGAACGCTTCGGCGGTGACCCGCGCACGCTGGGTCTGTTCCTGTCCGCGCTCGCCGTGGGCGGGGTGGCGGCGACCGCCCTGTCCGGGCCGGTCACCCGGCTCGCCCGCCCCGGACCGGTGATGCTCTGCTCCGCGGCTCTCTGGGGCGCGGCCCTCGCCCTCTTCGGCGTGACGAGCGGCGCCTGGGCGGGCCTGGCGATGCTGACGGTGGCCGGTGCGGCGGACTCGGTGGCCGTGCTGTCCCGGGCCACGATCGTGCAGACCCGGACGCCGGACGCCCTGCTGGGCCGGGTGACGGCGGCCGAGGCGATCGTCGGCCAGGCGGGGCCCAACCTCGGCAATCTGCGCGGCGGTGTGGTGGCCGGCTGGACCTCGGGCACGACCGCGCTGATCACCGGCGGCCTGCTGTGCCTGGCGGCGGTCACCGCGGTGGGGACGACGACTCCGGAACTGCGCGGCGGCCGTGCGCGCGGCACGGACCCGTCGGCCCCGGGCCGTCCGGACGCCGCCGCCGCGGTCGGCCCCGCGGCCGTCCCCTCGGCCGACGGGACGGCTACCCCCGCACCGTGAACCGCGCCCGCGCGTCCAGGCACCACTCCAGCACCGACGGCCAGGAACCGTAACCGGCGTCCAGGTCGAGGTGGGCGGCGCCCGGGAGGAGTTCGGCGGTGAGGCCCAGCGGGTCGCCGTAGGCCGTCTGCGCGCCTTCCGGGAGGTAGGGGTCGTCGTCCCCGGCGACGAGCCGGGTCGGCTGCGGCAGCGTGCGGCCGGCCGGCAGCCGTGCGAGGCCGCCCTCCTCGAACCCGAACCCCTCGACCTGCGGATACCGCGCGAGGACCGAGCCGGACGGCGGCGACACCAGCAGCACCCGGTCGACGCCCGCGAGTCCCGGCAGGTCGCGGCGGACGGCGTGCAGCCAGAGCAGGACCGAGAGGCTGTGGGCGACGACCACCCGCTCGGCACCGGAGGCGAGCGCGTCGAGGTGACGGGCCAGCTCCGTCAGCCAGACCTCCAGGTCGGGGTCGTCCGGGTCGGGCAGCTGCGGATAGACCACCTGGTGGCCGAGTCCGGTGAGACGGTCCGCGAGCCAGTGCTGCCAGTGCTCCTCGGGGCGGTGGTTCTGCCAGCCGTGGAGGATGAGAAAGGAACGTGCGGTGGGGAGGGAAGGTGCGGTGGGGCCTGTGATCATGGGGCCGATGATTTCCGACCTCGTCGCGCACGGTCCAGTGCGTCTTGCGGCCGTACCGCCCGCCGGTGGCGGCGGGGACGACAGGAGGGCACCGGACCGTCCGCGCGTCCGTCCGGTCCTGGCCAGGCGTCCGGGGCCTGTCCACACGTCCGGCGGCTCATGCTGTCCGCGACACGAAGCCCGCCACCCGTTCCGCCAGCCGCCGCTCGCACCGGGGCCACTCCTCCGCCGTGATGGAGAAGATCGCGGAGTCGCGCAGGCGGTCCTCCTCGCCCGGCGCCCAGGAGCGGGACCAGTTGCGCAGGACGCCCTCGAAGCGGGCGCCGACGCTCGTGATGGCCGCGCGGGAGCGGGTGTTGCGGGCGTCCGTCTTCAGGTCCACCCGGGAGACACCCCACCGCGCGAAGGCGTGCCGGAAGAGGAGGAGCTTGGCCTCGGCGTTGATGCCCGTGCCCTGGGCGGAACCGGCCAGCCAGGTGAAACCGACCTCGACGGCGTCCAGTCGCCCGTCGTCGCGCCAGGAGCGCGGCTCCCAGTACGAGGTCGCGCCGACCGCCCGGCCGGAGGCGAGGGAGATCTGGGCGTAGGGCGCGAGCCTGCCGGTCGCCGCGCGGGCGAGCTGGGCGTCGACGTAGTCTCCGACCTCGGACGCCCTCGGCACCCAGGTGAAGTCGTACGTCTGCCGGTTCTCCTCCGCCGCCACCGCGAGGTCGGCCGTGTGCCGTCGCGTCAGCGGCTCCAGGCGCACCAGCGCGCCCTCGAGGAGCGGTCCCTCCAGCTTGAAACTCACCCGTCGCCGTCCTTCCGAAGTACCTTCGCCAGCTCCGCGAACGCCTCGTGGAAACCGGGAAAAGTCTTGCGGACGCAGCCGGGGTCGTCGAACGAGATTCCCGGGACCCGCAGGCCGGTCACCGCGAACGACATGACGATGCGGTGGTCGCCGTAGGTCTTGATGTCGGCGCCCGTGAGCGGACCGCCCGCAGGGGAACCGTTCGCACGCGAGCCGCCCGCGGCGGGCCTGATCTCGATCCAGTCGGGGCCGGTCGCCACCTCCGCGCCCAGCCGCCGGAGGTTCTCCGCGCAGGCCTCCAGGCGGTCGCACTCCTTCACCCGCGTGTTCGCCACGTCCTCGATGCGTACGGGGCCGGAGGCGAAGGGCGCGATCGCGGCGAGGGTCGGCATGGTGTCGGAGATGTCCCGCATGTTGACCGTGACGCCGTGGAGTTCACCGGTCCCCGACACGGTCGTACGGTCCGCGCCGACGTCCACCCGGGCGCCCATCCGGCGCAGTACGTCCACGAAGCCCAGGTCGCCCTGGAGCGCGCCCCGGCCGAGACCCGGCACGGTGACCTCGCCGCCGGTCAGCGCGGCCGCCGCGAAGAAGTAGCTCGCGGTGGAGGCGTCGGGTTCGATCGCGTAGGCCGTGGCCCGGTAGCCGCCCGGCGGGACCACGTAGGTGTTCCCCTCGCGCCCCACCTCCACCCCGAACGCCCGCATCATCGCGAGGGTGATCTCGACGTACGGCACCGAGACCAGGTCGGTGACCGTGATGCGCAGGCCGGTGCGGGTGAGCGGGCCGAGCAGCAGGAGCGCGGTCAGGTACTGGGAGGACTGGCCGGCGTCCAGCACCACGTCCCCGCCCTCGACGCCGGCCGCCCGCACGGTCAGCGGGTGGTGGCCCTCCGCCTCCTCGTGCCGCAGGTCCACGCCCAGGTCGCGCAGGGCGCGGGTGAGCGGGAGGAGGGGGCGGCGGCGCATCTGCGGGGAGGCGTCGAAGCGGTAGGTGCCGTGGCCGGCCGCGGCGAGGGCGGGCAGGAAGCGTGCGGTGGTCGCGCCGTCCCGGCAGTAGACCTCGGCCTCGGCGAGCGCCGGGCCCTGCGGGCGGCCGTCGACCTGCCAGGCGTCCGGTGTCCGTCCCACGCGGTAGCCGAGCCGTGTCAGGCCCTCGGCGAACCCCTCGGTGTCGTCGGAGCGGAGGGGGCGCTGGAGGGTGGTGACGCCGTCGGCTGCCGCCGCCAGGAACAGGGCACGGGCGGTGAGGGACTTGGAACCGGGGATGTCGACGAGGGCCATGCCCCTCATGATCCCGCGCGGGTCCGCTCCGCTGCCGGTACGTCCACGGGATGGACGGAAGTCGGGACGGTTCCCTCCGGCTGAACGGCGGGTTCGGCGACGGGCCCTGCGGTGGGGCGGGCGGTGGACCCGGCGACGGGACCGGCCGCTGGACCGGCGGTGGAAACGGCGGTGGACCCGGCGACGGGACCGGCCGCGGGAACGGCGGTAGACCCGGCGACGGGAACGGCCGCGGGAACGGCGGTAGACCCGGCGACGGCAACGGCCGCGGGACCGGCGGAAGACCCGGCGACGGGAACGGCGGTAGACCCGGCGACGGGACCAGCCGCGGGAACGGCGACGGGCCGGGGGGCCTTCCTCGCGGTCTTCCCCGCCGGTGCGAGGGAGGTCAGGGCCACGCCCGTCACCAGCAGTGCCGCCGCGCACCAGCGCGGGCCGCTCACCGATTCACCGAGGAACAGGGCGGCCGACGTCATGCCGAAGACGGGGACCAGGAGGGAGAAGGGGGCCACCGTGGACGCCGGGTGGCGGCGCAGCAGCCAGCCCCAGGCGCCGAAGCCGAAGACCGTGGTGACCCACGCGACGTAGGCGACGGTGCCGGCCGCCTGCCAGTCCAGCGCGCGCAGCGCGGCCAGGTCCCGTGACGGGCCCTCGGTCAGCAGCGAGAGGGCGAGCAGGGGCAGTACCGGGACCGTGCTCACCCACACCATGAAGTTCAGCGCGTCCGGCGGGGAGGCCTTGCGGGTGAGGACGTTCGACCCGCCCCAGCAGGCCGCCGCCGCCACGACCAGCGCGAACGCCCCGAGCGAGCCGGAGGTGCCCTCGTCGGCGGCGGCCACCCCGATCCCGGCGAGGGCCACGGCCATGCCGAGCAGCCCGATCCGGGTGGGCCGTTCGCCGAGCACCGCGAAGGCGATGACGGCCGTGAAGACGGCCTGGATCTGGAGGACCAGGGAGGACAGGCCGGCCGGCATGCCCGCGTCCATGCCGACGAAGAGCAGCCCGAACTTCGCCACTCCCAGCACCAGGCCCACCGCCACGATCCACTTCCAGGCCACCTTCGGGCGGCCCACGAGGAACACCGCGGGCAGCGCCGCCACCAGGAAGCGCAGGGCCGAGAAGAGCAGGGGCGGGAAGTGACCGAGGCCGATCTCGACGACGGTGAAGTTCACCCCCCAGACGGCGGCGACGAGGACGGCGAGAGCGAGGTGGGAGGGGCGCATACGGCGAGGATCACCCGCCCGGACCGTGAAGCACCAGCGATGATTGCTGCATGGTTGGATGAAGGAACGCTACCGATTGCGACCGATGGGAGTTCCGGTGCTCGATCTCCAGCGACTGCGCGCCCTGCACGCCGTCTCCGTCCACGGCACCGTCGGCGCGGCGGCCGCCGCTCTCGGCTACACCCCGTCGGCGGTCTCCCAGCAGATCACCAAGCTGGAACGGGAGACCCGGACGGTTCTCCTGGAGCGGGCGGGGCGCGGTATCCGGCTCACCGACGAGGCGCTCCAACTCGCTTCCACGGCGAAGGAGTTGCTGGCGATCGTCGAGCGGGCCGAGACCGGCCTCGAGGAGCGGCGCGGGGTGCCGGCCGGGCGGCTGACCATCGCCGCGTTCGCCTCGGCGGCGCGCGGTCTGCTGCCCGGCGTCCTCGCCGACCTGGCCCGTCGGCACCCGGCCCTGGACGCCCGGCTCACCGAGGTCGACCCGCACCTGTCCGTGGACCTGGTGGCGAAAGGGGCCGTGGACCTCGCCGTCGCGCACGACTGGGACATCGTGCCGCTGCCCGCCCCGGCGGGGGTCGAGCACGCGGTGATCGGCGACGACGCGTGCGATCTGCTGGTGCCCGAGGAGCATCCCTTCGCGGGGCGGACCGGCGTACGGCGGGAGGAGCTGGGCGGGGAGCGGTGGATCTGCCAGCCTCCGGGCCGGGTGTGTCACGACTGGCTGGTGCGCACCCTGCGGACGGCGGGACACGAGCCCGACCTCGTCCACACGGCCGAGGAGAATCCGACCCTCGTCGCCCTGGTGGCCGCGGGCCTCGGCGTCGCGCTCATCCCCCGCCTCGGACGCGGACCGCTGCCGGCGGGGGTGGTGGAGGTCCCGCTCGACCCGACGCCCGTACGGCGGCTGTACGCGCTGTGGCGCACGGGGGCGGCCCGCCGCCCGGCGATCGGGGAGGCGGTACGGGTACTGCGCGAACAATGGCCGACCGCCTCGGCCCACCAGGGGGTGTCCGGCACATGAGCGCGGGTGGAGGAGCGGCGTCCGGTGCGTGCGATCGCAGCGCGCCGGAGCGCCCTCGTGGCGGACCCGCGTGGGCGCTCCGGCAACGCGGCGAGCGTGCGTGCCGGACGCCGCGACGCCGCGGGCATGTGCCGGACACCCCCTGGCCACCCCGGCCCCCGACAGCCCCGGCCCGCCGGCCACGCGGAGACGGTGGCTCGCCGGTCCTCCCCTGTCACACCCGTACCGACCTGCCGAAAGGCGTGGAGGGCCGGGAACCCTGCCTCGGGCTCGCTCGTCCAACGTCCAGGCTGCCGGACGAGTCACCGCGGTGCGGTGTCGGCCCTCGCTGCTGGCTGCGATCGCCGACCCACCCTTTCCGCCGCACCGCGGGCCGGCGGCCGAGCCGTCGTCGGCGCGCCCCCCTCCCATGCGCCGATGACGGCGCCTTCCCCGGGTAGCGTGCGCCACCTCCCCTCGGAAGGAGCGCACATGCCCTCCAGACGCACCGTCCTCGCCGCCGGCGCGGGTGTCACCGCAACCCTCGCCGTCGGCGGTCCGGCGCACGCCGACGACCGTCGTCCCGACGAACTCCTCGCCCGGATGACCCTGGAGGAGAAGGTCGGGCAGGTCTTCGTCTCGCGGGTGTACGGCCACTCGGCGACCGCGCCGGACCGGGCCGACGTCGAGGCCAACCTCGGCGAACTCGGCGTGCGCACGGCCGCCGAGCTGCTCGCCCGGTACCGGCTCGGCGGGATCATCTACTTCGGCTGGGCGCACAACACCCGCGACCCGCGGCAGATCGCGGACCTCTCCAACGGCATCCAGCGGGCCTCGCTCCAGCAGCCGAACGGCCTGCCGGTGCTGATCTCCACCGACCAGGAGCACGGTGCCGTCTGCCGGGTGGGACGCCCCGCCACGCTCTTCCCGGGCGCCATGGCGATCGGCGCCGGGGGCAGCCGCGCCGACGCCCGTACCCTCGGCCGCCTCTCCGGCCGTGAGCTGCGGGCGATGGGGGTCCGGCAGGACTACTCCCCCGTCGCCGACGTGAACGTGAACCCCGCCAATCCGGTGATCGGCGTCCGCTCCTTCGGCGCCGACCCGGCCGCGGTGGCCGCCCTGGTCGCGGCGGAGGCCGAGGGCTACCGGGCGGCGGGCGTGGCGGCGACCGCCAAGCACTTCCCCGGGCACGGCGACACGGCCGTCGACAGCCACACCGGCTTCCCCGTCATCACCCACACGCGCGAGGAGTGGGAGGCGCTGGACGCGGCGCCGTTCCGGGCGGCGATCGCGGCCGGCGTCGACTCCCTCATGACCGCGCACATCCTGGTCCCCGCCCTCGACGCCTCGGGCGACCCCGCCACCCTCTCCCGTCCGATCGTCACCGGCATCCTGCGCGAGCGGCTCGGCTTCGACGGGGTGGTGGTCACCGACGCCCTCGACATGGCGGGCGTGCGCACGAAGTACGGCGACGACCGGGTCCCGGTGCTCGCGCTGAAGGCCGGTGTCGATCAGCTCCTCAACCCGCCGGACCTGGACGTGGCCTGGAACGCCGTCCTGAAGGCCGTGCGGGACGGCGAGCTGACGGAGCGGCGGCTCGACGCGTCGGTCCTGCGGATCCTGCGGCTGAAGTCGCGGCTGGGGCTGTTCGACGAGCCGTACGTCAGTCAGGCCGGGGTGGGCCGGACGGTCGGGGCTCCGCAGCACCTCGCCGCCGCCGACCGGATCGCCGAGCGGACCACGACGCTGCTGGTCAACGAGGGGCCGCTGCTGCCGCTCTCGCCCCGGACCCACCCCCGGCTGCTGGTCGTCGGTGCCGACCCGGCGTCTCCCACCGGTACCACCGGCCCGCCCACCGGCGTCCTCGCCGCCGCCCTCACCGCGCTGGGGTTCGGGGCGACGGCCCTGTCCACGGGCACGGCTCCGTCCGCCGAGGCGATCGCCGGGGCGGTGACGGCCGCGGCCGGGGCGGACGCCGTGGTGGTCGCGACCTACAACGTCACGGCGTCCGACGGGCAGCGGACGCTGGTGGAGCGGCTGGCGGCCACCGGACGGCCGGTGGTGGCGGTGGCCGTCCGCAACCCCTACGACGTGGCCCACCTCCCGTCCGTCCGGGCCTGTCTGGCCGCCTACTCCTGGACCGACGTAGAACTGCGGGCCGCCGCCCGGGTGATCGCCGGGGCGGTCGAGCCGCGCGGAAAGCTGCCGGTGCCGGTGCGACGGGCGGACGATCCGACGCGGGTGCTGTACCCGATCGGCCACGGCCTGACGTACCGGCCCTGACCTCCGGCACCGGGCGCTTCTCCGAGACCACGCGCGAGCGGGTGCTGCACGCCGTCGAGGAGCTGGGCCACCGGCCCGACACCGCCGGTGAACGGCCCGACGGCCGACCGGCAGGTGAGCCGGCCGGCCGTCGGGCCCGCTGTACGCGGGGAGTTCACGAAGGTCACGGGCGCAGCGCGGGCTCCCGCTCCACGTCCCGGACGTCCAGCTTCGCGTCGAACTTCGCCAGCGGCCGGGCCTGCGAGACGGCGGTCGGCGCGACGCCCGCCCAGGCCAGGATGCGGGCCGTGGCCAGTGCCTTCTGGTCGGGGACCAGACCGGCGACGTTCGCGCCGTGGTTCAGGCCCGGGGCGGTGAGGACATAGCTGTCCCGGGCGCCCTTGCCGAGCCGGAAGCGTTCCGCGCCCCAGGGGTCGTTCTGGCCGTAGACGAAGAGCATGTGACGGGCGTTGTGCTTCACCCAGGTGTCGACGTCGCGCATCGCCGAGGGCTGGAACCTCATGGCGATGTCACGCGGGACGAAGTTCCGCGGGGGCTGGTAGCCGTAGCGGATGTACTTCTTCTCGATGGACGGGAAGTGGATGCTGGGGGCGCCCAGTTGGGTGCCCGCCTGGTAGTAGTACGGGGTGTACGGGGACAGGCCCTGGTCCGTGTAGAACGAGAAGCCCGAGATCGTGTCGACGGACGTCCAGATCTCGTCGTCCGTCGCCGTGGCCGCGTCCGCCGGGATCGACGCGCAGTCGGACAGCAGGCTGTACTGCCAGAAGCCCCAGACGTAGTCGAGGACGACGGCCTCGTAGGCGCGGTCCAGGCTGCCGATGGTGGTGAAGGTGTAGCCGTTCTCCGCCGCGTACGCCGCGTACTTCTGCTCCAGCGGTTCCCGGCGCACCAGCGCCTCGCGCTGTACGGCGTTCAGGCGGTCGCGGCACTCCTCGGTGCCGACGCCCGCGAAGAAGCGGTCGTAGGCGGAGTCCTCGTCGTTGACGACGTCGTTCGGGGCCACGTAGGCCACCACGCCGTCCATGTCCCTGGGGTAGAAGCGCTCGTAGTACGTCGCGGTCATACCGCCCTTGGAGCCGCCCGTGGAGATCCAGTTCTTGGAGTAGATCTTCTTCAGCGCCGTGAAGATGCGGTGCTGGTCGCTCGCCGCCTGCCAGATGTCCAGCTTGGACCAGTCGGCCGGGTCGGGGCGCGAGGGTGTGAAGAAGCGGTACTCCATGGAGACCTGGTTGCCGTCCACGATCTGGGTGGGCTCGCGGCGGCTGGGGGTGGTGGAGACGTTGTAGCCGCCGGTGTAGAAGACCGTGGGGCGGGCGGTGTCCTTGTGCAGCACGGTGATGCGCTGCTGGAACGTGCCCTTGGCGGGGTGCCGGTGGTCCACCGGCTGGGTGTAGTTCAGGACGAAGTAGCGGTAGCCGGGGTACGGCTTCTCCTCGATCAGGCTCATGCCCGGTACGGCGAGGAGCCGGTCCTTGATGTCCGTACCGGCGGTGGCCCCGGGCTCGGCGGCGGTGGCCGCCCCTGCCGTGGCCGCCGAACTCAAGGTGCCTATGAGCACCGTGAGCGCCAGCAGCCATCTGAGCGCCTTGCGCATGCGCGTGCACCCTCCCTGTGAGACAGATGTGCGTCGCCGGAAGCTATCGGAGCAACACCCGTCACACCAGAGGGGGTTGGCGCATCGCGCGTCCTGGGGCCGTCGGCCGGGTCAGCAGAGGATCCAGCCCGAGCGGTACGAAGCGCCGGCCACGGCGCCCGTCACCCGCACGCACCGGTGCCCCGCGCGGACCCTGACCGGCGGGGAACTGCGGGTGTCCTTGCGTGACTTCGACACGGCGACATGGCCGCGCGCCTGCACGCTCACCGAGATCAGCCGCTTGGTGCCGGGGTGCTTCTGGACGGTGACCGCGCAGACGTACCCGCCGTCCTTGTAGACCAGCACGGAGCCGGTGGAGAAGGGCAGCGTCCGTACCTTGCGGCCCGGGCAGGTCGAGGCGGAGGTCGCGGCCTGGGCGCTGCCCGGCGCGACGACGGCGAGCAGCCCCGACACGGTCAGCAGGACCAGCCCGAGCACCAGCCGCCGGACTGTCACGCTTCTCGCCCCTGCGCCCACGGTCGCCGCCCCTCACCCGTCCGCCGTACCTACGATCGCCGTACTGATGTACGGACGCACGCGTCACGCCGAATGGTTGCCCTCACACCGCCGCGGGCTCGTCCTCGCCGACGAAGGTGCGCCAGAGGCGGGCGTACCGGCCGCCCAGGGCGAGGAGTTCGTCGTGGGTGCCGTCCTCGGCCACCCGGCCGTGGTCCATGAGCACGACCCGGTCCGCTCGGGCGGCGGTGGTCAGGCGGTGGGCCACGACCAGGGTGGTGCGGCGCCCGGCCAGGCGGTCCGTGGCCTGGTTGACCTGGGCTTCCGTGGCCAGGTCGAGGGCGGCGGTAGCCTCGTCGAGGAGCAGGACGTCCGGGTCGACGAGCTCGGCGCGGGCCAGTGCGATCAGCTGGCGCTGGCCGGCGGAGAGGTTGCGGCCGCGCTCGGCGACCTCGTGGAGGTAGCCGCCGTCGAGGGTGGCGATCATCTCGTGCGCGCCGACCGACCTGGCCGCCGCCTCCACCTCGGCGTCGGTGGCGTCGGGACGTCCGTAGGCGATGGCGTCGCGGACGGTGCCGGGGAACAGGTACGCCTCCTGCGGGACGACGCCCAGCCGGTGGCGGTACGAGGTGAGGTCGAGGGCGCGCAGGTCCGTGCCGTCGACGGTGACCCGGCCGCCGGTGGGGTCGTAGAACCGGGCCACCAGCTTGACCAGGGTGGACTTGCCTGCGCCGGTCTCGCCGACGAAGGCGACGGTCTGGCCGGCCGGGATGGTCAGGTCGATGCCGGTGAGGGCCTCTTCCTCGTCGCCGTACCTGAAGTGCACGTCCTCGAAGGCGATCTCGCCGCGCAGCGAGAGGACCTCCTCCGGCTCGTCGGCGGACTCCGTGGACGTCGGTTCCCGGAGCAGCTGCTGGATCCGGCCCAGTGAGACGGTCGCCTGCTGGTAGCCGTCGAAGACCTGGGAGAGCTGCTGGACGGGGGCGAAGAACAGGTCGATGTAGAGGAGGTAGGCGACCAGCGCTCCGGTGGTGAGGGTCGCCGCGTCCACCCGGCCCGCGCCCGCGATCAGGACCGCCGCCGCCGCGACGGACGACAGCAGCTGCACGAACGGGAAGTAGACCGAGATCAGCCACTGGCCCCGGACCCGCGCCCGGCGGTAGCTGTCGCTGCGCTCCGCGAACCGGGCCGCGCCGTCCCGCTCGCGCCCGAAGGCCTGCACGATCCGGAGCCCGGACACCGACTCCTGGAGGTCGGCGTTGACGGTCGAGACCCGCTCGCGGGCGAGTTCGTACGCCTTCACGCTGGCCCGGCGGAAGAAGTACGTGGCGACGATCAGCGGCGGGAGCGTCGCGAAGACGACCAGCGCCAGCTGCACGTCGATGACCAGCAGGGCGCCCATGATGCCGAAGAAGGTGACGACCGAGACGAAGGCCGTGACCAGACCGGTCTGGAGGAAGGTGGAGAGGGCGTCGACGTCCGTCGTCATCCTCGTCATGATCCGGCCGGTCAGCTCCCGCTCGTAGTAGTCGAGTCCCAGCCGCTGGAGCTGGGCGAAGATCTTCAGCCGGAGGGTGTAGAGGACGCGTTCGCCGGTCCGGCCGGTCATCCGGATCTCACCGGTCTGCGCCGTCCACTGCACCAGGACGGAGAGCAGCGCCAGGAGCGAAGCCGCCCAGACGGCTCCCAGCGCGGCCCGGGTCACGCCCTGGTCGATGCCGTGCCGGATCATCACCGGCAGCAGCAGACTCGTCCCGGCGTCGACGGCGACCAGGCCGAGGCTGACGAGGAGGGGTGCGCCGAAGCCGCGCAGCAGCCTGCGCAGGCCGTACGACGCCTCCGGGCGGACCGCCTGCCGCTCGTCGACGTCGGGGGTGTCGGTGAGCGGCGGCAGCGCCTCGATCTGGGCGAGGAGTTCGGGGGTGGCCGGCATCCCGGAGAGGGCGGTCTCCTTCGGCTCGCGGTCGCCGGTCCACAGCCGGGGCGTCACCCCGCGCTCGGCGTCGAACTCGGCGTCCAGTTCGTCACGGACCGAGGTGTCCTCGCCCGGCGGCACCGGCCGGGTGCGGCCGGGCGAGACCCCGCCGAGTTCTTCGGGGTCGGTGAGCAGACGGCGGTAGAGCGCGGAGCGCTCCTGGAGCTCCTCGTGCGTGCCGAGGTCGGCGAGGCGTCCCGCGTCCAGGACGGCGATGCGGTCGGCGAGGTTGAGGGTGGAGCGGCGGTGCGCGATGAGGAGCGTGGTGCGGCCCCGCATGACCTGTCTCAGGGCCTCGTGGATCTCGTGCTCGACCGCCGCGTCCACGGCGGAGGTCGCGTCGTCGAGGACCAGCAGACGGGGGTCGGTGAGGATCGCCCGGGCGAGCGCGACCCGCTGGCGCTGGCCGCCGGAGAGGGTGAGGCCGTGCTCGCCGACCGTGGTGTCGTAGCCCTCGGGCAGCTCGGCGATGAACCGGTCGGCCTGGGCGGCGCGGGCGGCGGCCTCGATCTGCTCCTGGGTGGCCTCGGGACGGCCGTAGGCGATGTTGGCGCGGACGGTGTCGGAGAAGAGGAACGAGTCCTCGGGGACCAGGCCGATCGCGGCGCGCAGCGAGTCGAGGGTGAGCTCGCGGACGTCGTGGCCGCCGATCAGGACGGCGCCCCGGCCGACGTCGTAGAAGCGGGGCAGCAGGAGGGAGACGGTGGACTTGCCGGAGCCGGAGGAGCCCACCACGGCGAGGGTCTCGCCGGGGCGGATCTCGAAGGTGAGGCCGTCGAGGACGGGCCGGCCGGGGTCGTAGCCGAAGGACACGTCGTCGAACTCGACGCTGGCGGGGGCGTCGGCGGGCAGCGCCTTGGTGCCGTCCCGCATCGACGGTTCGGTGTCGATCAGCTCCAGGACGCGTTCGGTGCCCGCGCGGGCCTGCTGGCCGACCGTGAGGACCACGGCGAGCATCCGCACCGGGCCGACGAGCTGCGCGAGGTAGGTGGAGAAGGCGACGAAGGTGCCGAGGGTGATGTGGCCGCGCACGGCCAGCCAGCCGCCGAGCGCCAGCATGGCGACCTGGCCGAGGGCGGGGACGGCCTGGAGGGCGGGGGTGTAGGCCGAGTTCAGGCGGATCGTGCGCAGCCGCCCGGCGAAGAGCCTGCGGCCGACCTCGCGCAGTTTGCCGGTCTCCTGGTCCTCCTGGCCGAAGCCCTTCACGACCCGTACGCCGCTGACGGCCCCGTCGACCACACCGGCGACGGCCGCCGCCTGGGCCTGGGCGTACCAGGTGGCGGGGTGCAGCTTGGTCCGGCTGCGCCTGGCGATGTACGCGAGGGCGGGCGCCACGGCGAGGGCGACCAGGGTGAGCGGGAGCGACAGCCAGGCCATGATGACCAGGGAGATCAGGAAGAGGAGCAGGTTCCCGATGGTCATCGGGAGCATGAAGAGCAGACCCTGGATGAGCTGGAGGTCGCTGGTGGCGCGGCCCACGACCTGGCCGGTGGACAGCTCGTCCTGGCGCCGCCCGTCGAGCCGGGTGATCGTCTCGAACATCTCGGTCCGCAGGTCGTGCTGGACGTCGAGGGCGAGACGTCCGCCGTAGTAGCGGCGGACGAAGGTGAGGACGTAGACGAGGAGGGCGGCGGCGATCAGGGCTCCGGCCCAGGGCGCCATGCCCCTGCTGTGGTCGCCGATCACATCGTCGATGATCACCTTGGTGACCAGCGGGACCAGTGCCATGACGGCCATACCGGCGAGCGAGGAGCCGAGCGCGAGCACGACGTTGACCGGGTGACGCCAGGCGTACCCGGCCAGTCTGCGCGCCCAGCCCCGCCGCTGCTCCCCCTGCTGCGCTGCCACTCCGGTGCCCTCCTGTCGTCCCGGTCGTCCCGGTCGTCCCTGGGTCCGCCGGTCCAGGTCGTCCTGGTCTGCCGGAAGGCACCAACGCCACAGGAAGCGGATTTCATCCCTCCGCAACAATCGGGAGCACGGGCGGGGCGGGGCGGCCGCCGTCAGACGCGCACGCGCAGCCGGTAGAAGCGGGTGGTCTGTACCGCGTTCTGGTTGTCGTCGCTGACCAGGAGCACCTCCAGGCGGCCCTTGGCGCGGCCGGTGATCACCATGCCCTCGATGTTGTCGAGCAGCGGGTTCGGCTGGGGCTGCCGGGCGGTCGCTCCCTGTGACGGGCAGTCCACGAGGTCGGCGAGCAGCGTCTTGCGCACCGGCCGCACGCCGTCCTGGCCGGTCAGGCTCGCGACGCCGGAGGTGTCCGTGGCGCGGCGGGGGTCGGCCAGATAGAGGCGGACCGTGTTGCCGACGCCGCTGGTGAAGCCGCGCTCCAGGACGAGGAGCCGGCCGTCGGGCAGGGCCTGCACCTCGGGGACGCCCAGGCCGGAGTCGGTGCGGTAGGCGTACTGGGCGCCGAGCCCGAAGCGGTCGCCCCGGGTCCGGGTCCAGGTCTGGAAGCGGACGAGGCCCGCGCTGTCACCGGCGATCGCGTACTCCATCGAGGCGAGGAGGGTGCGTCCGCCGGGGAAGAGGGTCAGGCCCTCGAAGGTCTGGTTGGCGGTGGCGCGCCCGGCGGGGGCCACGAGCAGCGAGGAGGGGACCGGGAGACGGTCGAGGATCGTGCCGTCGTGGCCGTGGCGGCGGACGGACGGCTCGGTCTCGGAGGTGATCAGCCGGGTGCCGTCCCGGTCGACGGCCAGGCCCTCGCTGTCGAGCGCGGCGCCCTTCTCGTCGGCGAGCGGGACGACCGACCTCGGCGCGAGGGTCCTCGCGTCCAGGCCGAAGAGCGAGGAGCGGTCGGACAGGGCCGCGAGGGAGCCGTCCCGGTCCACGGCGAGCGCGGAGAAGTTGCCGACGAAGGTGCCGTCGAAGACCGTCTTGTCGAGGGCGTCGGAGAAGCCGTCGAGGGAGACGGCCGGTGAACAGGCCCTGCTCGTGGCCGTGTTCGGGGCCGGGTCGGTGCCCGGGCGGGCGTTCGCGGGCCCGGCGGCGGTGAGAGCGGTGGCCGCCGCCAGGCCGGCGGTGAGGGTGGCGAGTACGGTTCGCAGGCGCATGGCCGTCACCGTAGGCCGGGACGGTGACGTGCGGTGGGACACCGCGTGAAGGCTCGCTCAGGAGGCGGCCAGGTCCTTGTGGATGACCTTGGCGACGCCCTGAATGGTCGTGATGCCGTAGTTCATCGTGCTGTTGCCGTGGGTGAGGACGGTCATGACGTAGTCGTGGCCGCCCCCCTTGAAGGTGCCGACGCTGTGCACGCGCCAGCCGTAGGTGGCGCGCGACAGCCATCCGTTCTTGACATGCCAGCTGACCCCGGCCGGCCTCCCGTAGGGGGTGCCCCAGCGCTGCGCCGAGACGACCTGGCCCATCAGCGTGTTGACGTAGGCGCGCGAGGCGTCGGTCAGGACCGTGTTCTTGGCGGTGAGCAGCTTCAGCAGCTTCTGCTGGTCGGTGACGGTGATCTGGGTCAGCCCCCAGTAGCCGTTCGCGCCCGGCTTGGTCTGCGTCATCTTCGCGGCCGTCAGAAAGTTCTTGATCTTCGTCATCCCGAGCTGCTTCCACAGGGTGGTGGTGGAGGCGTTGTCGGACTTGGTGATCATGGCGGTGGCGAGGGTCTTCTCCCGGCTGGTCAGCGCCCGGCCGGTCTTCTGCGCGTCCCGGAGCAGCGCGGAGAGCACGGTGACCTTGACGACGCTGGCCGAGTCGAAGGCGGAGGAGGCACGCAGGGTGCAGGTGGTGTCGGTGGTGCGGTCGTAGAGGCCGACGGCGATCGTGCCCTTGCGGTTCGCCAGTGCGGCGGTGATGTCCTTCTTCAGCTTGGCCGCGAGGCCGGACCTGGCCGACGTACAGCTCACGGTGGGGGTGGCGGCCGAGGCGGGTGCGGCGGCCGCCACCCCGGCTATGAGGACGCCGGCGGTGAGGCCGGCGCCGAGCAGCCTTCTGCTTCTTCGTGTCCGGTGAGTCATGACCTGTTGACACACGAGTTCGCACGAAAGGTTGTACGCGTTGCGGGAAAGCCCGGGCAACGCGTCGCCCCCGCCCAGGCGTTCTCACAGGCGGCGGCCAGCTCGAGCACAGCGACCACCCACAACGGCCGTACAGCATGCGCAGGGTGACATCTGCCACCGATCCACTCCCCCACCCGACCGCGCCCTCCGCCGCCTCCCCGGACTGGGCCCCGCCGTCGACCTCCGGGACGGCCCCGGCGGCGCCCCCGCCGGACAGGGCGCCGCGCTGGTCGCTGCCCGCACTGCTGGCGATCATGGTCCTGGCCGGAGTGCTGTACTCCTGGAACCTGTCCGGGTCGAGCCTCAACAGCTTCTACAGCTCGGCGATATACAGCGGCACCCAGAGCTGGAAGGCCTGGTTCTTCGGCTCGCTGGACGCCGGGAACTTCATCACCGTCGACAAGCCGCCGTTCGCGCTCATGATCATGGGCCTGTCCTGCCGGATCCTCGGGTTCGGCACCTGGCAGATGATGGCGCCGGAGGTAGCCGCGGCGCTGGGCACGATCTGGATCCTGCACTCCTCCGTCAAGCGGGTCTTCGGACACGCGGCCGCCACCGTCGCGGCGCTCGTGCTCGCGCTGACGCCGATCACCGTCGCCATCAACCGCGACAACAACCCGGACACCGTCCTCGTCCTGCTGATGGTGGGCGGCGCGGCCCTCGCCCTGCGCGCCACGCGCGACGACCGGCTGCTGCCGCTGCTCGGCTCCGCGGTGTGCTTCGGGCTCGCCTTCAACACCAAGATGCTCCAGGGCTACATCGCCCTGCCCGCCGTCTTCGCCGTGTACCTGTACGCGTCGAGGCTCGGCTGGAGGAGGAAGGCCGTGAACCTGGCGCTGGCCGCCGTGGCCCTGGCCGTCGCGAGCTTCTGGTGGGCGACGGCCGTGTCCCTGGTGCCGGCCGACGACCGCCCCTACATCGGCGGTTCGACCGACGGCAGCGCCTGGGACCTGATCATGGGTTACAACGGCCTGGGCCGGGTCCTCGGCGGCGAGGGCAACGGCGGGGGCGGCGGGGGCGGCGGCAGCTTCGCCGGGACCGCGGGCATCGGCCGGATGTTCAACGACGTCCTCGGCGGCCAGATCTCGTGGCTGATCCCCTTCGCGGGCATCGCCCTCGTCGCCGGCCTGGTGCTGCGCGGCCGGGCCCCGCGCACCGACCTCACGCGCGCCGCGCTGGTGCTGTGGGGCGGCTGGCTGGTGCTGCACTACCTGACCTTCTCCATGGCCGAGGGCACCATGCACCCGTACTACACGACCGCGCTCGCCCCGGGCATCGCGGCGCTGTGCGGTGGCGGCGGGGTCATGCTCTGGCGCGCGCTGCGCGGCGGTGACGTCCGCTGGTCGTGGGTGCTCCCCGCGGGGCTCGCGGTCACCGGCGTCTGGGCGATCGTGCTGCTGCGCCGCGCCACCGGCTGGAACACCTGGCTGTGGCCGGTCGTCGGCGTGGTCATGGTCCTCGCGATCGCCGGCCTGTTCGTGCTGCGGTCCGCGAGTTCCGGCACCCGGGTCCGGCTGCTCGGCGCGTCCGTCGCCGCGGCGATCGTGGCGGCCCTCGCCGGTCCGACCGCGTACGCCGCCTCGCCGGCCTTCGGTTCGTCGAGCGGCATGATGGGCGGCACCAACCCGACCGCCGGCCCGTCCACCGGTGGCGGCATGGGCGGTCCCGGCGGTGGCCGGGGCGGCTTCGGCAGTGGTCCCGGCGGCCAGGCCCCCGGCGGCACGCAGCAGGGCGGCCGGGCGGGCGGCGAGTTCCCCGGCGGCGCCAACGGCGGCGCGCCGAGCGACGGCCAGGGCGGCCAACCGGGCGGTACGGACGGGGAGTTCCCGGGCGGCGCCCCGGCCGGCGGCGAGAGCGGCACGGCTCCCGGCGGCACCGGTGGCGGCCCCGGCGGTACGGGCGGTGGCGGCACGGGCGGTGGCGGCACGGGCGGCGCCGACAGCGAGCTGATCTCGTACCTGGAGAAGCACCAGGACGGCGCCACCTGGCTGATCGCGGTCTCCAACTCGCAGAGCGCGGGTCAGATGATCCTCAGCAGCGGCAAGCCCGTCATCTCCATGTGGGGCTTCACCGGCAGCGACCGGGCGATGACCCTCGCCAAGCTGAAGGAGCTGGTGAAGAACGGCGAGCTGCACTACATCCAGCTCGGCGGCGGCGGTATGGGCGGCAACAGCAGCCTGAACCAGGAGATCACCGCCTGGGTGCAGAAGAACGGCACCGCGGTGAAGGAGAGCGAGTACAGCTCGACGTCGAGCTCCGCGTCCGGCTCGACCTCCGCGTCCGGCTCGCAGACGGCCGGATCGGACAGCTCCGAGGAGGGCACCTCGGGCACGGACACCTCGGCGCAGAGCAGCCAGTCGACGATCTACCGGCTGGACGCCTCGGACGTGAACTGACCCGCGCGGCGCAACAGGACGGAACGGCCCCCGACTTGACGGTCGGGGGCCGTTCCGGCGTAAGAAAGCGCGTTCAACTCGCGTAGACAAGGGGCAATTTGCCGGTTCCCGTCATCCGATAGACATGTCAGATTCATTGCCTTGACCGCATGTGCATGTCACTCTCCCGATTGCCGCCTCCAATCAACCCGCGTAGATCGGACACCCCACATGCTGGCGACACGCATACGCCGATGGAAGTCGGTGGCCCTTGCCACCACTGCCGTCCTGGTCGGTCTCACCGCGCCCGCGCTCACCGCGACCCCCGCCGCGGCGACCACGACGGCCTACGACTCGACGTACTACAAGAACGCGGTCGGCAAGACGGGTACGAGCCTGAAGTCCTCGCTGCACACGATCATCAGCAGCCAGACGAAGATCTCGTACTCCGCGGTCTGGGACGCGCTGAAGGCCACCGACCAGGACCCGAACAACAGCAGCAACGTGATCCTGCTGTACAGCGGTGTCTCGCGAGCCAAGTCCCTCAACGGCGGTGACGTCGGCGACTGGAACCGCGAGCACACCTGGGCGAAGTCCCACGGCGACTTCGGCGAGGTGACCGGCCCCGGCACGGACCTGCACCACCTGCGTCCCGCGGACGTCCAGGTCAACAGCATCCGCGGCAACCTGGACTTCGACAACGGCGGCAGCGCGGTCACCAACGGCGGCGGCAGCACCGTGGACTCCGACTCCTTCGCGCCGCGCGCGGCGGACCGGGGCGACGTGGCCCGCATGATCCTCTACATGGCCGTGCGCTACGAGGGTGACGACGGCTTCGCCAACCTGGAGCCCAACGAGAAGGTCGGCAACGGCAGCAACCCCTACATGGGCAAGCTCTCCGTCCTCAAGGCGTGGAACGAGGCGGACCCGCCGAGCGCCTTCGAGGAGAAGCGCAACCAGGTCATCTACGACACCTACCAGCACAACCGCAACCCGTTCATCGACCACCCGGAGTGGGTCGAGGCGATCTGGTAGCACCCGAGCGTGACCCCGAAGGGCCGGACCCCGTTCACATCCGGGGGTCCGGCCCTTCCGGCAGGTCAGGCCCGGGACGCGCCGACCCCGGGCCGAGAAGGCGCACGCAGAGAAGCCGCACGCGGCGGCGGAAGCTGAAGCGGAGGCAGAGGCGGAGGCGGACGCGGAAGCGGCGGTGTGGTTGCCGTACTACTTCCCTCACACCGGTGAAGTCGATCTTCGTCCCGGGCATGTCGCCCGGCCCGGACGCAAGGGTGGGGGCACGCCCGGCCGATCCGCCGGAGCCGATCCCGACCGCCTCTCCCGGAGACCTCCATGAAGCTTCGCGCCTGGTCCTTCGCCGCCGCGCTCGCCCTGACCGCCCTCGCCCTGCCCGCGCAGAACGCCTCGGCGGCGGCCGCGCCGTCCTGTCCCGACGGCTCGATCTGTTTCTGGAGCGGCGAGAACTTCGGCGGCAGCAGCTGGGAGTGGACCGCCCGCAGCGGCTACCGCGACATGCCGCCCGCCCTCCACGACCACGTGGGGTCCTTCGTCTCCAGCACCCGCGCGTGCTTCATCAACTGGGGCCCGGTGGAGAAGCGCAACGTCTTCAACGCCGACTACCGCTCGCGCTACCTGGGCGACTTCGGCGGCCGGATCGACGCGGTGGGCCCCGGCGCCTGCTGAGCCCTCGGACACCCCCTAGCGCCCGCCCTCACCGCGGGGAGCGCCGTACCAGCGCCAGCGTGTGAGACGCGCGTGTCCCGGGAGTTCTCCCCGGCCGGTGGCCCACAGCAGGGTGGGCCACCGGCCGGTGCCGGACGGGGCGTCCGGGAAGAGCCTCGCCAGCACCCGGTCGCACAGGCCCGGGTCCGGCTCCCACCGCACACCGAGCCCCTCGGCGACGTCGTGCAGATGCACCAGCGTCTCGACGACCCCCATGGCGGCGAACCCCTCGGGATCGGCGGCCCCGAAGACGTGATGCGCCCTGACGCCCGCCGGTGACGTACGCACCATCGCGGTCAGCAGCGCCCCGCAGGCCTCCAGCACCCGCGCGAGTCCGGCCGCCCCGGCCGCCCGGTCCGCGAAGACGACGTTCGCCGGCGCACCGGGCCGCTGCGCGCGCCAGACGAAGGGCACCTCGGTGTCCGACGGTCCGCGCGGGCCCAGTTGGGCGGCGTAGGCGAACAGGTCGTCGGCGAGGTGCTCGACGGTCTCCCAGCAACTCCATTCCAGGGAACCGGCCTTGGCGTCCCAATCGGCCGCCTCGGCCCCGCGCAGGACGGCGACCGCCGACCGGACCGCCTCGCTCACGTCGTCGGCGGTGACGGGGCCTGGGCCTGGGCCGGGGCCTGGGCCGGGGCCTGGGCCGGGGCCGGGGCCGGAGCCTGGGCCGGGGCCGGGGCCGGAGCCTGGGCCGGAGCCTGGGCCTGGGCCGGGGCCTGGGCCGGAGCCTGGGCCGGGGCCGGGGCCGGAGCCTGGGCCGGGGCCGGAGCCTGGGCCGGGGCCGGAGCCTGGGCCGGGGCCGGAGCCGGGGCCTGGTGATCCGAGGGGTTCAGACATGGCCGGACCGTATCAACCCGACGATCACGCGACCGCCCGCGACCGCCCGCGACCGCCTAGGACGGGTCGAGGTGCGTGGGCGCGAACATCCGCAGCACCGCCGGGAGGAGGACCACCGAGGGGCCGGGGGTCGCGAGGGCCTTCGCCAGGTCCGCCGCCAGGGTCTCCGGGGACGTCCGCACTCCCGGTACCCCGAAGGACTCCGCCAGGGCCACGTAGTCCGGGCGGGTCAGTTCGGTGGCCGTCGGCTCGCCGAACGCGTCGGTCATGTACTCGCGCAGGATGCCGTAGCCGCCGTCGTCGACGATCAGCCAGGTCACGTCCAGGTCGTACTGCCGGGCCGTCGCCAGCTCCGCGATCGAGTACAGGGCGCCGCCGTCGCCCGACACCGCCAGCACCGGGCGGGTCGGGTCGGCCGCCGCCGCGCCCAGCGCCGCCGGGAAGCCGTAGCCCAGACCGCCCGCGCCCTGGGCCGAGTGCATGTGGTTGGGGCCCTTCGCGTCGAACGCCGACCAGGCCCAGTACGCGAGGATCGTCATGTCCCAGAAGGACGGCGAGTCGGCCGGCAGCGCCTTGCGGACCGCGGCCAGCACCTCCTGCTCCAGGGTGAGTTCCTGGGCGGCGATACGTTCGGTGACCTTCGCGAGGACCTCGCGGACGCGCTCGGCGGCCTCCGGGCGTGGCCGCTCCACCACCGTCTCGAGCAGCGCCTGGAGCGCCAGCCGCGCGTCCGCGTGGATGCCGAGGGCCGGATGGTTCGACTCCAGCTTCCCGAGGTCCGCCTCGATCTGGACGACCCGGCCCCGCGGCCTGAACGTGTGGTAGTTGGAGGACAGTTCGCCGAGTCCGGAGCCGACGACCAGGAGGACGTCCGCGTCCTCGAGGAAGTCCGTGGTGTGGCGGTCCTCGATCCAGGACTGGAGGGAGAGGGGGTGCGTCCAGGGGAAGGCGCCCTTGCCGCCGGGCGTGGTGACCACCGGGGCGCCCAGCAGCTCCGCGAGCTGCCTCAGCTTGCCCGAGGCGTCCGACCGTACTACTCCGCCGCCCGCGATGATCGCCGGACGGACCGCGTTCGACAGCAGGTCGGCCGCCACCGCCGTCAGTTCGGGGCGCGGCGGCAGTTCCTCGGGGAAGGCGTCGCCGCCGGTGACCACCGGGATCCGCGTCCCCGCGAGCAGCACGTCCTGGGGGATCTCCACCCAGACCGGTCCGTGCGGCACGCTCAGCGCGGACTTCCAGGCCGCCTCGATCGCGGACGGGATCTGTGACTGGGTGCGGACGGTGTGGACCGACTTCACCACTCCGCGGAACGAGGCCGCCTGGTCGGGGAGTTCGTGCAGATAGCCGTGCCGGCCGCCGCCCAGGCCGGCCGTCGGTACCTGGCTGCTGATCGCCAGCACCGGTGCCGAGGCGGCGGCCGCCTCCTGGAGCGCCGCGAGCGAGGTCAGCGCGCCCGGACCGGTCGACAGCAGCAGCGGCGCCGCCTCGCCGGTGATCCGGCCGTACGCGTCCGCCGCGAACCCCGCGTTGTTCTCCACCCGCAGGCCGATGTAGCGCAGGGAGGAACGGCGCAGCGCGTCGAACATGCCGAGCGCGTGCTGGCCGGGCAGGCCGAAGACGGTGGTCGCGCCGAGCCCGGCCAGGGTCTCCACGACCAGGTCTCCGCCGTTGCGTCCGGCGGGAGGGTTCAGAGCAGCGGCGGTCTGCGCCTCCGTCGGGCGGAGCACCAGGTCGTGGTCGTGAGTCACTTCGCGCGAGCCTCGGCAATCTGTCGGGACATGATCGTGGTGAGTTCGTACGCCGTGTGGGACGCGGCCACCGACGTGATCTCCGCGTGATCGTACGCGGGGGCCACCTCGACGACGTCCGCCGAGACCAGGTTGCACGAGGCCAGGCCGCGCAGGATCTCCAGGAGCTCGCGCGAGGTCATGCCGCCCGCCTCCGGGGTGCCGGTGCCGGGGGCGTGCGCCGGGTCGAGGCAGTCGATGTCGATGGAGATGTAGAGGGGGCGGTCGCCGATGCGCTGCCGCAGCTGGTCGGCGACCTCGTCGGCGCCGCGCCGGTACACGTCCGCCGAGGTGACGATGCCGAAGCCGAGCTTCTCGTCGTCGGTGAGGTCCTGCTTGCCGTAGAGCGGGCCGCGGGTGCCGACGTGGGAGAGGGCCTCGGTGTCGAGGATGCCCTCCTCCACGGCCCGGCGGAACGGCGTGCCGTGGGTGTACTCCGCGCCGAAGTAGGTGTCCCAGGTGTCGAGGTGGGCGTCGAAGTGGAGCAGGGCCACCGGGCCGTGCTTCTTGGCGACCGAGCGCAGCAGCGGCAGCGCGATGGTGTGGTCGCCGCCCAGGGTCATCAGGCGGGCGCCGGTGCCGAGCAGGTCGTCGGCCGCCGCCTCGATCGTCTCCACGGCCTCGTGGATGTTGAACGGGTTCGCCGCGATGTCGCCGGCGTCCGCGACCTGCGCGAGGGCGAACGGGGAGGCGTCCTGCGCCGGGTTGTAGGGGCGCAGCAGCCGGGAGGCCTCGCGGATCGCGTTGCCGCCGAAGCGGGCGCCCGGCCGGTACGAGACACCCGAGTCGAACGGCACGCCCACCACGGCGACGTCGGCGCGGCCGACCTCGTCGAGGCGGGGCAGCCGGGCGAAGGTCGCGGGACCGGCGTACCGCGGGATGCGGGAGGAGTCGACGGGGCCGCGGGGCGTCTCGTTGCCGCTCATGGTCACATACTCTCTTTCTTACGCTTCGTCGCGTATGTACTACTTCTCGTACGACTCTACTGGGACGGTTACCGGGGCAGCGGGACAGGGGAGGCGCCGGCCGTCGCGGGGGTCCGTCCGGCCAGGCGCTCGCGCCAGGCGGCCAGTACGGCGGGGTCGGTGGCCGGGGTCGCGAGGGAGACGGCGAGGTAGGCGGCCAGGGAGGCGAGGAGGCCGTAGTAGACCGGCTCGTTGGCGAGGATGCCGTAGCCGGCCATCAGTCCGATCACCGCGACACCGCCGACCACGACGGAGGCGAGGGCGCCCTGGACCGTGCCGCGCTTCCAGAGCAGCCCGCCGAGGATGGGGACCAGCAGTCCGCCGACGAGCAGGTTGTAGGCCACCGTCAGCGCCTCGACGACGTCGTTCAGGACGATCGCCGTGACGATCACCGCGACGCCCATGACGAGGATGAACAGGCGGTTGCCCCGCACCTCGTCGCGCTCCTCGCCGCCCGGGCCCCCGCCGGGGCTCGCGTCGGCGCTCACCGCGCCCCGCAGCCGCGACCAGATGTCGTTGTTGGCGACGGTCGCGCAGGCGATCAGCGCGCCCGACGAGGTCGACATCACCGCGGCGAGCGCGGCGGCCAGCACCAGTCCCCGCACGCCGACCGGGAGTTCGTCCTTGACGATCGTCGCGAAGGCCGCGTCCGCGGAGGAGAGGTCGGGGTAGAGCACCTTGGCCGCGGTGCCGATGACGGCGCCGGCGAGGGCGTACACCAGACAGTAGGTGCCCGCCACCGTGCCGCCCCACTTCGCCGTCCGGTCGCCGCGGGCGGTGAACACGCGCTGCCAGATGTCCTGGCCGATGAGCATGCCGAAGGTGTAGATGAGCACGTAGGTGAAGATCGTCTCGCCGCCGATGCCCAGCGGGTCGAAGTACCCGGTCGGCAGCTTCGCCTTCATCTCGCCGAAGCCGCCCGCCTTGACGACCGCGATCGGCAGCAGCAGCAGGAGCACGCCGATCGTCTTCACCACGAACTGCACCATGTCGGTGAGGGTGATCGACCACATGCCGCCGAGCGTCGAGTACGCGACGACGATCGAACCGCCGAGGACGATCGCGACGGTCCTGTTCATGTCGAAGAGGACGTCGAAGATGGTGGCGTACGCGATGGTCGACGTGACGGCGAGCATCAGCGTGTACGCCCACATGACCACGCCGGAGATGACGCCGGCCCGGCCGCCGTAGCGCAGGTCCAGCATCTCGGAGACCGTGTAGACCTTGAGGCGGGCGATCCGGGCCGAGAAGAAGACGGAGAGGGCGAGCAGGCCCAGGCCGATGGTGAACACCATCCACGCGCCGGACAGCCCGTACTGGTACCCCAGTCCCACGCCGCCGATGGTGGACGCGCCGCCGAGGACGATCGCCGCCATGGTGCCGGAGTACATGGCGGGCCCGAGGCGGCGCCCCGCGACGAGGAACTCGCTCTTCGAGCGGGCGCGGCGCATGCCCCACCAGCCCATGGCCAGCATGCCGGCCAGGTAGACGACGATCACGGTGTAGTCGACGGCCATGGGGCCCACCCTTCTCGATGGCTGAGGTGGTTCGGGAGTTGACCCTAGGTGGCCGAAAAGTGCCGTGGAAGTGTACGTTTCATCCACTAGATCCGCGCCCAGTGGAGGGAACGTCCATAGTGCCGGAGCCCGCCGTGCCTCCCACCCCGCCGGTCCCGCTCACCGCCCTGCTGGCCCGTGAGGACCTCGCCCTGCGGCAGATCGCGGGGCCGCCCGCGCCCGGCGTCGTGCTGCACGCGGCCCACACCTCGGAGATGGCCGACCCGTACCCGTATCTGCTGGGCGGCGAGCTGCTGCTGACGGCCGGCGTGCACATCCCGGAGGCGGCCGGGTCGGGCACGTACTTCGACGACTACGTCTCGCGGATCGTCGCCGCGGGCGGCGCGGCGCTCGGGTTCGGGGTCGCGCCGGTGCACGACACCGTGCCGAGAGCGCTGGTCGCCGCCTGCGAGGCGTACGGACTGCCGCTGGTGGAGGTACCCCGGCAGACGACGTTCTCGGCCGTGGCCCGCGCGGTCTGGCAGCTGATGGAACGGGCCCGCACCGCCGAGCTGCGCCGGGTGACGGAGGCCCAGCAGAGCCTCGCGGCCGCCGCCTCCCGGCCGGACCCGGTGCCGTCCGTCCTGCGACAGCTCGCCCAGCGGGTCGGCGGGCGCGCGGTGCTCTACGGGCCGGAGGGCACGGAGATCGCGGCGGCGGGGCAGACGTCCGCGGACGCCCCGCTCGCCGGGCTCGCCCGTCTCCTGCTCTCCCGCGCCTCCGCCACCGCCAGCGACACCACCCCCGACGGGACCCACCTGGCCGCCTACACGCTCGGGGCAGGCCGCGGCTTCGTGCTCGGGGTGGCGGCGCCCCGGCGCGACCCCGGGGACCACACCATCGCCTCCGTCGCCGCCGTCCTGCTCTCGCTGCTCACCGGCGAACACCAGAGCGGCTCGGGAGCGGCGCGCTCGTCGGCGCTCGTACGGCTGCTGCTGGGGGCCGCGCCCGCCGAGGTGGCCCCGCTGCTGGGGGGCGAGCGGTGGCTCGTCGTGCACGCCCGGCCGGACGAGCGGGCCCCCGGTCCGGTGGCGGCCTCCGCGCTCGGCGCCGGCCTCGGCTCACCGCTGGTCGACCTCGGCCGCGACGTCGTACGGGTCGTCCTCCCGGCCGACCGCGCCCCCGGTCCCCAGCCGGGCTGGACCCTCGGCGTCAGCGCGGCGGCGGCCCCCGCCGACTGGCCGGCCGCCGACGCGCAGGCGGCCCGCGCGCTGGCCCGGGCGCGCGCGACCCGCTCGGCGCTCGTGCGGCACGGCTCCGGGGGCGGCCTGCGGGACCTGGTGCCCGACGAGGAGGCGCGGGCCCACGCCCGGGCGCTCCTCGCCCCGATCGAGGCCGGTAGCGCGAGCGCCGCGCTCCTCGAGACCCTGCGCACGTGGCTCTCGCTGCACGGCAGCTGGGACCGTACGGCGGTGGCGCTGGCCGTGCACCGCAACACCGTGCGGCAGCGGATCGCCCGCTGCGCCGCCCTGTTGGGGACGGACCTGGACGACCCGGACGTGCGGATGGAGCTGTGGTTCTCCCTGAAACAACACTGAGTGACGCGTGTCCCAGCGTCCGGAACAGCGCAGACGCGCACAGCCCGCTGCCTCACAATGGAAACCATGCCGATACCCGGGACGCCCAGCCGCGCCGAACTCGTCGACCACCTCGTCAGAACCCGTATCGCCGGGGACGTCGCCACGCCCCGCGAGAACAACCTCTCCCACTACCGCCAGCTCGCGAACGGTGTCCGCAACTTCTGGCTCGGTCTGGAACTCGGTGACCGCTGGACCGACGAGCAGGACGTGCTCGCGGTGATGGCGGAGCGGGTCGGGGTGAACGACGATCCCGAGTACCGCTACGGCCAGGACACCATCGACCCCGAGCTGACGGTCGACGGCCTGGACCGGCTCGCGGCCCGGCTGCGCAAGGCGGCCGAGGGACAGCAGCGGGTCCTCTTCGCCACCGGGCACCCGGGTGGTCTCCTCGACGTGCACCGCGCGACCGCCGCCGCCCTGCGCGCGGCCGGCTGCGACATCGTCGTCATCCCGGAGGGCCTCCAGACGGACGAGGGGTACGTCTGGCAGCTGGCCGACGTGGCGGTCCTCGAACACGGCGCCACGCTCTGGCACACCCACTCGGGCGAGCCGATGAAGGCCATCCTCACCGCGCTCGAGCGCGAGGGCCTGCCGCTGCCCGACCTGGTCGTCGCCGACCACGGCTGGGCGGGCTACGCCGGACAGCACGGGGTCGACTCGGTGGGTTACGCCGACTGCAACGACCCGGCGCTGTTCATCGCCGAGTCGGAGGGCACCGTCCAGGTGGCGGTTCCCCTCGACGACCACGTCGTCAGCCCGCGTCACTACGACGTGATGACGGCGTATCTGCTGGCCGCGGCGGGACTGACCGAGTAACCGAGCAGGAGAGGGCGGACGCGCGGGAGACGTCCCTCCCGGTCCCCCGCAAGGGACATCCCTCCCCGTCGCCCGGCGAGAGGCGCCGCACACCCGGGTGCGGCGCCGGGTGGTCAGCCGCCGCGGGGGGCGCGGACCACGCCCTCCTGGATCACGGAGACGGCGAGCCGCCCGTCCTGGGTGTAGATGCGGGCCTGTCCGAGGCCCCGGCCGCCGTGCGCGGACGGCGACTCCTGGTCGTAGAGGAGCCACTCGTCGGCGCGGAACGGGCGGTGGAACCACATCGCGTGGTCCAGGGACGCCCCCACCACGTCACCGACCGCCCAGCCGCCGCGCCCGTGCGCGAGGAGGACCGAGTCGAGGAGCGTCATGTCGGAGACGTACGTGGCGAGGACGACGTGCAGCAGCGGGTCGTCGGCCAGCTTGCCGTTGGCCCGGAACCAGACCTGGGAGTGCGGTTCGCGCGGCTCCCCGTACCGGCCGAAGGGCGGCTCGTCGACATAGCGCAGGTCGACGGCCTCCCGGGCCTCCAGGAACCGCTCGACGACCTCGGGGTCGAGGTGCGCGTAGCCGCGCAGCCGTTCCTCCGAGGTGGGCAGCGTGGCCGGGTCCGGGGCGGGCGGCATGGGCGTCTGGTGGTCGAAGCCCTCCTCGTACCGCTGGAAGGAGGCGGACAGCGCGAAGATCGGCTGTCCGTGCTGGACGGCGACGACGCGGCGCGCGCTGAAGGACCGCCCGTCGTTCATCCGGTCGACCGTGTAGACGATGGGCGCGCCGGGGTCGCCCATCCGCAGGAAGTACGCGTGCAGGGAATGGGCGAGACGGTCCTCGGGGACCGTCCGTCCGGCGGCGACCAGCGCCTGCGCCGCGACCTGTCCGCCGAAGACGCGCGGGACGACGGCGGAGCGGGACCGGCCGCGGAAGATGTCCTCCTCGATCTGCTCGAGGTCGAGCAGATCGAGGAGGTCCTGAAGTGCCTGGCTCATGGCATCTAGTTGTAGCGGCCCGTAATTGCGGGCTGCTTACAGACCCATGTCCTTCGCGATGATCGTCTTCATGATCTCGCTGGTGCCGCCGTAGATACGGTTGACGCGGTTGTCCGCGTACAGGCGGGCGATCGGGTACTCGTTCATGAAGCCGTAGCCGCCGTGCAGCTGGAGGCAGCGGTCGATCACCCGGTGGGCGACCTCGGTGCAGAACAGCTTGGCGCTGGCGGCCTCGGCCGGGGTCAGCTCGCCCGCGTCCAGAGCCTCCGTGGCGCGGTCGGCGACGGCCTCGGCCGCGTCCACCTCGGCCTGGCAGGCGGCCAGCTCGAACTTGGTGTTCTGGAAGTGCGCGACCGGCTTGCCGAAGACCACGCGCTCCTGCACGTACTGCTTGGCGAACCGGACGGCGGCCTTGGCCTGCGCGTACGCGCCGTAGGCGATGCCCCAGCGCTCGGAGGCGAGGTTGTGGCCGAGGTAGTAGAAGCCCTTGTTCTCCTCGCCGAGCAGGTCCTCGACGGGCACCTTGACATCGACGAACGCCAGCTCGGCGGTGTCGGAGGTCTTCAGGCCGAGCTTGTCCAGCTTGCGGCCGATCGAGTAGCCCTCGGCCTTGGTGTCCACCACGAAGAGGGAGATGCCGTGGCGGCGGTCCTCGGCGGTGGGCGGGGCGGTACGGGCGCAGACGATCATGCGGTCGGCGTGCACGCCACCGGTGATGAAGGTCTTGGAGCCGTTGAGGACGTAGTGCGTGCCGTCCTCGGAGAGCTTGGCGGTGCTCTTCATGCCTGCGAGGTCGGAGCCGGTGCCCGGCTCGGTCATCGCGATCGCCCACATCTCCTCGCCGGAGACGAACTTCGGCAGGTAACGCTTCTTCTGCTCGTCGTCGGCGAGCAGCTTGATGTAGGGCAGTCCGAGCAGCACGTGCACGCCGGAGCCGCCGAAGGAGACGCCCGCGCGGGCGGTCTCCTCGTACAGCACGGCCTCGAACTTGTACGAGTCGATGCCGGCGCCGCCGTACTCCTCGTCGACGCGGATACCGAAGACGCCGAGCTCGGCGAGCTTGTAGTAGAAGTCGCGCGGCGCCTGGCCGGCCGCGAACCACTCGTCGTAGACGGGGACGACCTCGGCCTCGATGAAGGCCCGGAGGGTCTCCCGGAACGCCTCGTGGTCCTCGTTGAACACCGTACGGCGCACCGCCGGCCCCTCTCTGCGCCTCAGCCGGCGCCGCTCTCGCGGGTGTGGTCGCTCGCCGTCGGGGGTACGCGATGCGTCCTTGCGGCAGGGCCGCGGGATCCGATGGCTAAGCGCTTGCTCAGAGAACAACCGTACCGGCGAGTACGAAGAGCGTCCAGGGTGGGGCGGGGGTAACGCTCGTCACTCCACGGCCGCGGCGAAGGCCCCCCTGGCCATCCGGTGCAGCAGCTCCGCCGTGGTCGCGCGGCCCGGGAGGGAACCCGGTCGGCCGAGGTGCGGGGTGGAGTTCAGCAGACCGAAGACGGAGTGCACCGCCGAGCGGGCGGTCGGCTCGGCGAGGCCCGGATACACGGCACGCAGGGCCTCCACCCACAGCTCGACGTACTGCCGCTGGAGCTGGCGGACCAGCTTGCGGTCACTGTCCCGCAGGCGGTCCAGCTCACGGTCGTGCAGGGTGATCAGGGGACGGTCGTCGAGGGCGAAGTCGATGTGGCCCTCGACGAGCGAGTCCAGGAACGCCTCGGGCGACACGCCGTCGGCCTCCGCCAGGCGCCGCTTGGCACCGGTCAGCAGCCGGCCGCTGATGCCGACCAGCAGTTCGGCGAGCATCGCGTCCTTGCCCGGGAAGTGCCGGTAGAGCCCCGGCCCGCTGATGCCGACGGCGGCGCCTATCTCGTCCACCCCCACACCGTGGAACCCGCGCTCGGCGAACAGCCGCGCGGCCTCCCTGAGGATCTGATCGCGACGGGTGGGGGCGTCGGTTCTGGTGGCCATGAGGACGATTCTAGACAGGGAGGTTAGCGGTCGTTAACCTGATGGAAATGGTTAACGCTCATTAACAGGCGATCACTGGGTGAGGGGACCGCGAGGATGGAGCAGGCACCGGAGCTGACGAGCGCGGCGGATCCCGCGTCGGAGGCCTGGCGGGCCAACGAGGCGGCACACCGCGCTCTCGTCGACGAACTGCGCGGCAAGCTGGCCGCGGCCCGGCTGGGAGGTGGGGAGAAGGCGAGGGCGCGCCATACCGCGCGCGGGAAGCTGTTGCCCCGGGACCGGGTCGACACCCTGCTGGACCCGGGGTCGCCCTTCCTGGAGCTCGCCCCCCTCGCCGCCGACGGCATGTACGAGGGACAGGCCCCGGCGGCCGGGGTCATCGCCGGGATCGGGCGGGTCGGCGGGCGCACATGCGTGATCGTCGCCAACGACGCCACCGTCAAGGGCGGCACGTACTACCCGATGACGGTGAAGAAGCATCTGCGGGCCCAGGAGGTCGCCCTCGAGAACCGCCTGCCCTGTCTGTATCTCGTGGACTCGGGCGGCGCCTTCCTGCCCATGCAGGACGAGGTGTTCCCGGACCGGGAGCACTTCGGGCGGATCTTCTACAACCAGGCCCGGATGTCCGGGGCCGGGATCCCGCAGATCGCGGCGGTCCTCGGCTCGTGCACGGCCGGCGGGGCCTATGTCCCGGCCATGAGCGACGAGGCCGTCATCGTCCGCGGCCAGGGCACGATCTTCCTGGGCGGGCCGCCGCTGGTGAAGGCCGCCACCGGCGAGGTCGTCACCGCCGAGGAGCTGGGCGGCGGCGAGGTGCACGCGCGGGTGTCCGGCGTGACCGACCACCTCGCGCAGGACGACGCGCACGCGCTGCGCATCGTCCGGAACATCGTCGGGACCCTCCCCGCGCGCGGGCCGCTGCCCTGGGAGGTCAAGCCGTCCGTCGAGCCCAAGGTCGACCCCTACGGGCTGTACGGCGCGGTGCCCGTCGACTCCCGCACCCCCTACGACGCGCGTGAGGTCATCGCGCGCGTGGTCGACGGTTCCCGCTTCGCGGAGTTCAAGTCCGAGTTCGGGCAGACCCTGGTCACCGGTTTCGCCCGGATCCACGGCCACCCCGTCGGCATCGTCGCCAACAACGGCATCCTGTTCTCCGAGTCCGCCCAGAAGGGCGCCCACTTCATCGAGCTGTGCGACCAGCGCGGGATCCCCCTGGTGTTCCTCCAGAACATCTCCGGCTTCATGGTCGGCCGGGACTACGAGGCCGGCGGCATCGCCAAGCACGGCGCCAAGATGGTGACGGCCGTGGCGTGCACCCGGGTGCCGAAGCTGACGGTCGTCGTCGGCGGGTCGTACGGCGCCGGGAACTACTCCATGTGCGGCCGGGCCTACTCGCCCCGCTTCCTGTGGATGTGGCCGGGCGCCAAGATCTCCGTCATGGGCGGCGAGCAGGCCGCCTCGGTCCTCGCGACCGTCAAGCGGGACCAGCTCGAGGCGCGCGGCCAGGAGTGGCTCGCGGACGAGGAAGAGGCCTTCAAGGCCCCGGTCCGGCAGCAGTACGAGCGCCAGGGCAACGCCTACTACGCCACCGCCCGGCTCTGGGACGACGGAGTCATCGACCCGCTGGAGACCCGGCAGGTACTGGGCCTCGCCCTGACCGCCTGTGCCCATGCGCCGCTGGGTGACCCCCAGTTCGGCGTCTTCCGGATGTGAGGAGGGGAGCATTCATGTTCGACACCGTGCTTGTGGCCAACCGGGGCGAGATCGCCGTCCGCGTCATCCGCACCCTGCGCGCGCTGGGCGTGCGCTCCGTCGCCGTCTTCTCCGACGCCGACGCGGACGCCCGGCACGTCCGGGAGGCGGACACGGCCGTACGCATCGGTCCGCCGCCGGCGGCCGAGAGCTATCTGTCGGTGGAGCGGCTGCTGGCGGCCGCCGCCCGCACCGGCGCCCAGGCGGTCCACCCGGGATACGGCTTCCTCGCGGAGAACGCCGGCTTCGCCCGCGCGTGCGCCGACGCCGGGCTGGTCTTCATCGGACCGTCCGCGGACGCCATCTCCCTGATGGGCGACAAGATCCGCGCCAAGGAGACCGTGCAGAAGGCCGGCGTGCCGGTCGTCCCCGGGTCGAGCGGCAGCTCGCTCTCCGACGCCGAGCTCGCCGACGCGGCCCGCGAGATCGGCGCGCCCGTGCTGCTCAAGCCGTCGGCCGGCGGCGGCGGCAAGGGCATGCGCCTGGTGCGGGACCTTTCCGGGCTGGACGAGGAGATCGCCGCCGCCCGCCGCGAGGCCCGCGCCTCCTTCGGCGACGACACGCTGCTCGTCGAGCGGTGGGTGGACCGGCCCCGGCACATCGAGATCCAGGTGCTGGCCGACGCCCACGGGAACGTGGTGCACCTGGGCGAGCGCGAGTGCTCCCTCCAGCGCCGGCACCAGAAGATCGTCGAGGAGGCGCCCTCGGTCCTGCTGGACGAGAGGACCCGCGCGGCGATGGGCGAGGCGGCGGTCCAGGCGGCCCGCTCGTGCGGGTACCGGGGCGCGGGCACGGTGGAGTTCATCGTGCCGGGCAACGACCCGTCCTCGTACTACTTCATGGAGATGAACACCCGCCTCCAGGTGGAGCACCCGGTCACCGAGCTGGTCACCGGCATGGACCTGGTGGAGTGGCAGCTGCGGGTGGCGGCCGGCGAGCCCCTCTCCTTCGGCCAGGAGGACGTCCGGCTGACCGGGCACGCGGTCGAGGCGCGGATCTGCGCCGAGGACCCCGCGCGCGGCTTCCTGCCCTCCGGCGGGACGGTGCTCCGGCTGCGCGAACCCCAGGGCGACGGCGTACGCACCGACTCCGGGCTGAGCGAGGGCACCGAGGTCGGCAGCCTCTACGACCCGATGCTGTCCAAGGTGATCGCCTACGGGCCGGACCGGGCGACCGCGCTGCGCAAGCTCCGGGCGGCCCTCGCGGAGACGGTCACGCTGGGCGTGCAGACCAACGCCGGGTTCCTGCGCCGGCTGCTGGCCCATCCGGCGGTGGTGGCCGGCGACCTGGACACCGGCCTGGTGGAACGGGAGGCGGCGACGCTCGTCCCGTCCGGCGTGCCGCAGGACGTGTACGCCGCGGCGGCGCTGCTGCGCCAGGCCGCGCTCTCCCCCGCCCCCGGCACGGGCTGGGTGGACCCCTTCGCCGCGGCGGACGGCTGGCGGCTGGGCGGCGAGCCCGCCTGGACGGCACACCACCTGCACGTGCCGGGACACGACCCGGTGACCGTCCGGGTGCGCGGCACCGGGGACGGCACGGCACAGGTGCTGCCGGCCGGTGCGGACACCCCGGTCGAGGGCGCCGCGGGCCCGCTCCCGGCGCCGGGCGGGGATGCCCGGTTCGCCTGCCGGCTCGACGGCGTCACCCGGTCCTTCGCCGCGCTGGCGGACGGCAGCTGGCTCGGCCGGGACGGCGACGCCTGGAACGTGCGCGATCACGACCCGGTCGCCGACTCCCTCTCCCGGGGGGCGCACGCGGGCGCCGACTCGCTCACCGCGCCCATGCCCGGCACGGTCACGGTGGTCAAGGTCGCCGTCGGCGACGAGGTCACCGCGGGCCAGAGCCTGCTCGTCGTCGAGGCGATGAAGATGGAGCACGTCATCTCCGCCCCGCACGCCGGCACGGTCGCCGAACTGGACGTGACGCCGGGCACGACGGTCGCCATGGACCAGGTGCTCGCCGTCATCGCCCCGGCGGAGACAGCGCCGGAGGAACCGGCGAAGGCACAGGAGGACCAGTGACACTTCCCATGGCCGTACCCGTCGCGGGCCTGCCCGCGCGGGTGCGCATCCACGAGGTGGGCCCGCGCGACGGACTCCAGAACGAGAAGTCGACCGTGCCGACGGCCGTCAAGGCGGAGTTCGTGCACCGCCTCGCCGAAGCGGGCCTCACCACCATCGAGGCCACCAGCTTCGTCCACCCCGGATGGGTGCCCCAGCTCGCCGACGCCGAGCAGTTGTTCCCGCTGGTGAGCGATCTCGACGTGGCGCTGCCGGTCCTGGTGCCGAACGAGCGCGGCCTCGACCGCGCCCTCTCCCTGGGCGCCCGCCGGGTCGCCGTGTTCGCCAGCGCCACCGAGTCCTTCGCCAAGGCCAATCTCAACCGCACGGTGGACGAGGTACTGGCGATGTCCGAGCCGGTGGTGGCCCGCGCCAAGGCCGAGGACGTACATGTGCGCGGCTACCTCTCCATGTGCTTCGGCGACCCGTGGGAGGGCGAGGTCCCGGTCGAGCAGGTCGTCCGGGTCTGCCGCGCCCTGCTCGACCTGGGCTGCGACGAGCTGAGCCTGGGCGACACGATCGGCGTGGCCACCCCGGGCCACGTCGGCTCCCTGCTGACCGCGCTGAACGAACAGGGCGTGCCCACGGGCGCGCTGGGCGTGCACTTCCACGACACGTACGGACAGGCGCTCGCCAACACCCTCGCCGCGCTCCAGCACGGCGTCACCACCGTCGACGCCTCGGCGGGCGGTCTCGGCGGCTGTCCGTTCGCCAAGTCCGCCACCGGCAATCTCGCCACCGAAGACCTCGTGTGGATGCTGCGGGGCCTCGGCATCGACACGGGGGTGGACCTCGGCCGTCTCGTCGCCACGAGCGAGTGGATGGCCGGCCGACTGGGCCGACCCAGCCCTTCCCGCACCGTCCGAGCACTCGGCACCCCGACACAGCCCCACAAGGAGCAGTGACCCGAAATGGACCACCGTCTCTCCCCCGAACTGGAAGAACTCCGCCGTACCGTCGAGGAGTTCGCGCACGACGTGGTCGCGCCCAAGATCGGCGACTTCTACGAGCGGCACGAGTTCCCCTACGAGATCGTCCGCGAGATGGGCCGCATGGGCCTGTTCGGGCTGCCGTTCCCCGAGGAACACGGCGGCATGGGCGGCGACTACCTCGCCCTCGGCATCGCCCTGGAGGAACTCGCGCGGGTCGACTCGTCGGTGGCGATCACCCTGGAGGCGGGCGTCTCGCTGGGCGCCATGCCGATCCATCTCTTCGGGACGCCGGAACAGAAGCGGGAGTGGCTGCCGCGGCTGTGCTCCGGCGAGATGCTGGGCGCGTTCGGGCTGACCGAGCCGGACGGCGGCTCCGACGCGGGTGCGACGCGTACGACGGCCCGGCTCGACCCCGAGACCGACGAGTGGGTGATCAACGGCACCAAGTGCTTCATCACCAACTCGGGCACCGACATCACGGGGCTGGTCACGGTCACGGCGGTGACCGGCCGCAAGCCGGACGGCCGTCCGCTGATCTCGGCCATCATCGTCCCGTCCGGCACACCGGGCTTCACGGTCGCGGGCCCGTACTCGAAGGTCGGCTGGAACGCCTCCGACACCCGTGAGCTGTCCTTCTCGGACGTGCGCGTGCCCGCGGCGAACCTGCTGGGCGAGGAGGGCCGCGGCTACGCGCAGTTCCTGCGGATCCTCGACGAGGGACGCATCGCCATCGCGGCCCTCGCGACAGGTCTCGCGCAGGGCTGTGTGGACGAGTCGGTCAAGTACGCGGGGGAACGGCACGCGTTCGGCCGTCCGATCGGCGCCAACCAGGCCATCCAGTTCAAGATCGCCGACATGGAGATGAAGGCCCACACGGCCCGCCTCGCCTGGCGGGACGCGGCCTCGCGGCTGGTGGCCGGGGACCCCTTCAAGAAGGAGGCGGCCCTCGCCAAGCTGTACTCGTCGACGATCGCCGTCGACAACGCCCGCGACGCCACCCAGGTGCACGGCGGCTACGGCTTCATGAACGAGTACCCGGTGGCCCGGATGTGGCGCGACTCCAAGATCCTGGAGATCGGGGAGGGCACGAGCGAGGTGCAACGGATGCTGATCGCCCGCGAGTTGGGTCTGCCTGCCTGAGCGTGCGGGTCCGATCCGTCTACGAGGTGGCCGTACCGCTCGCTCCGGGCCGGTACGGCGGCCTTCCGGGCCTGCGCCGAGGCCGTCCCACCCGCTCTTCACTTCCTCGAAGCGAGCGGCAACCCCCCGCCCGATCCACCCTCCTGACATCCCGTACGCCTTGGATCCACAGGAGCGGCACAGAAAACAGGCATGCATCGACGCGGGTGTTCCACAACCTGGAACCACCCTCTGGACACGAGCTGAGGTTAGGCTAACCTACGTTCGGAACCGTCCGCGGGTGATCCACCCCGTCCGAAAGTAGCCAGAGACATGCCCAACGCCAGAGCCGCTCGTCCCACCCGCCGTGGCATCCTCGCCGCCGGCGGCGCCCTGGGCCTCGGTGCCGCCCTCGCCGCCTGCGGGGACGACGACGCGAGCAGCAGTGGCTCCGAGTCGTCGGCGAACACCTCTGCCAAGTCCGGTTCCTGGACCTTCAAGGACGACCGCGGCACCACCGTGAAGCTCGACAAGATCCCCGCGAACATCGTCGCCTTCACCGGCGTCGGCGCCGCCCTCTACGACTACGGCATCCAGGTCAAGGGCGTCTTCGGCCCGACGAAGACCGCCGCGGGCAAGGCCGACGTCCAGGCCGGCGACATGGACGTCTCCAAGGTGACGGTCATCGGCAACGTCTGGGACGAGTTCAACGTCGAGAAGTACGCGACCCTCGCCCCCGACGTCCTCATCTCCACGATGTTCGACAGCGCCGGCACCCTCTGGTACGTCCCCGAGGCCTCCAAGGACAAGATCGCCAAGCTCGCCCCGAGCGTCGGCGTCTCCGTCTACGACCGTCAGCTGACCGCTCCGCTCCAGCGGATGTGGGAGCTGGCCGAGTCGCTCGGCGCCGACATGAAGGCGGCCGCGGTCACCGACGCGAAGAAGAAGTTCGAGGACGCGGCCGCCCGGCTGCGCGCCGCCGCCAAGGCCAAGCCCGAGATCAAGGTGCTGGCCGGTTCCGCGAGCGAGGCGCTCTTCTACGTCTCCGGCACCAACCTCTCCATCGACCTGGAGTACTTCAAGGCCCTCGGCGTGAACTTCATCGAGCCGCCGGAGAGCGCGAAGGCCGAGGGTGGCGGCTGGTACGAGTCGCTGAGCTGGGAGAACGTCGACAAGTACGCGGCGGACATCATCATGATGGACGACCGCTCCTCGACCATCCAGCCCGCCGACATCACCGAGGCGACCTGGAAGAAGCTCCCCGCGGTGAAGGCCGGTCAGGTCATCGCGCGCTCGCCGGAGCCGATCCTCTCCTACGCCAAGTGCGTACCGCTGCTCGAGAACCTCGCGGACGCGCTCGAGAAGGCGAAGAAGGTCAGCTGACACAGCGGGTGGCGCCGGTCGTGGGTGAGCCGCGGGTCCGTCGCGGCCGGTCTCGCCCACGCGGCGGAGCCGCGTACGGACGCGGCCCCCCGCCCCTGGAAGCGGCCACCCCCCTCCCCACGCTCACAGGAGCCCCCGTGACCACCGCAGTCGTCGCCCCCTTCCGGTTCTTCTCCCTCGATGTCGTGCGGACCCGGCGGGTCGGGTCGTCGCTCGTCCGGGTCACCTTCTCCGGGCCGGATCTCGAGCACTTCTTCTCCGACGGACACGACCAGTCGCTGTCGCTGTTCCTGCCGCACCCGGGGCAGAGCGAGCCGCGGGTGCCCTTCGAGCTCGGGGACGGCTGGTGGCAGGGGTGGCGTGAACTGCCGGACGACGTACGGGCCGTGATGCGGTCGTACACCCTGCGGGCGCTGCGCCGGGACGCGTTCGGGCGCACCGCCGAGATCGACATCGACTTCGTGCTGCACACCCCGGCCGGGCCCGCCTCCGTGTGGGCCGCCGGTGCCGGTACCGGGGACCGGGTGGTCCTGCTGGGTCCGGCCCTGGCCGACAACCGGGGGATCAGGTTCCGGCCGCCCGGGGACACCGATCTGGTCGTGCTGTGGGGCGACGAGACCGCCCTTCCGGCCATCGCGTCGATCCTGGAGTCCCTGCCGGCCGGACAGCGCGTCCGGGTCTGGCTGGAGGCGCACGACGCCGGGAACGTCCAGGAGTTGACGACCGCGGCGGACGCCGAGGTCACCTGGGTGGTCGGGGAGAGCTCCGTGGACGCGCTCCGCGAGGCACGGCTCCCGGCCGCCGAGCACCCGTACGTCTGGATCGCCGGCGAGTCGGGGTGCGTGAAGGCCCTGCGCCGCCACTTCGTCGGGGAGCGCGGGATCGACCGGCGCCGGATCACCTTCGTCGGCTACTGGCGCCAGGGCATGAGCGAAGAGCAGCTCCGCGCGGCGGAGTAGTCACCACCCTTTCCCCCGCGGGCAGTTGAGCGGGGGCATCGGCGTGATCACCGTCACGGCAGAGGCCGGCCCTCCCCCGCACTACTTAGGTTAGGCTAACCTAAGTTGAAACCGAGGCTCCGTCCCCGCGCCCGTCCGCACCACACCTCGTCCCCACCCCCCGGAGGACCCCCACCATGCGCTCGCACCTGCTCAATGACACGACCGCGGAGCAGTACCGCCGCTCCGTGACCGAAGGAGTAGAGCGGGTGGCCGCAAAAATCGCCGCCACCGACCGTCCGTTCACCGGCGTCTCGGTCGACGCCCTCGCGCCCCGCATCGACGCGATCGACCTGGACGAGCCGCTGCACGACACCACGGCCGTCCTGGACGAGCTGGAGGAGGTCTACCTCCGCGACGCGGTCTACTTCCACCATCCCCGCTACCTCGCCCACCTCAACTGCCCGGTCGTCATCCCGGCCGTGCTGGGCGAAGCGGTCCTGTCGGCCGTCAACTCCTCCCTCGACACCTGGGACCAGTCGGCCGGCGGCACGCTCATCGAGCGCAAACTGATCGACTGGACGACGGCCCGGATCGGCCTCGGCCCGGCCGCCGACGGCGTGTTCACCTCCGGCGGCACCCAGTCCAACCTCCAGGCGCTGCTGCTGGCCCGCGAGGAGGCCAAGACGGAGAACCTCGCCGAACTGCGCATCTTCGCCTCCGAGGTCAGCCACTTCAGCGTGAAGAAGTCCGCGAAACTGCTGGGTCTGGGCCCGGACGCGGTGGTGTCCGTCCCGGTCGACAACAACAAGCGGATGCAGACCGTCGCACTCGCCCATGAGCTGGAGCGGTGCAAGGAAGCAGGGCTGACGCCGATGGCCGTCGTCGCCACCGCCGGCACGACCGACTTCGGCTCCATCGACCCGCTGCCCGAGATCGCCGAGCTGTGCATGCGGTACGGCACCTGGATGCACGTCGACGCGGCCTACGGCTGCGGCCTGCTCGCCTCCGTGAAGTACCGGGACCGGATCGACGGCATCGAGCGTGCCGACTCCGTCACCGTCGACTACCACAAGTCCTTCTTCCAGCCGGTGAGTTCCTCGGCCGTCCTGGTCCGCGACGCGGCCACGCTGCGGCACGCCACCTACCACGCCGAGTACCTCAACCCGCGCCGCATGGTGCAGGAGCGCATCCCCAACCAGGTGGACAAGTCCCTCCAGACCACCCGGCGCTTCGACGCGCTCAAACTGTGGATGACCCTGCGGACCATGGGCGCCGACGGCATCGGGCAGCTCTTCGACGAGGTCTGCGACCTGACCGTCGAGGGCTGGCACCTGCTGGCCGCCGACCCGCGCTTCGACGTCGTCGTCCAGCCGTCGCTCTCCACCCTCGTCTTCCGCTACATCCCCGCCGCCGTCACCGACCCGGCCGAGATCGACCGCGCCAACCTCTACGCCCGCAAGGCCCTGTTCGCCTCCGGTGACGCGGTGGTCGCGGGCACGAAGGTCGGCGCCCGCCACTACCTGAAGTTCACCCTGCTGAACCCCGAGACGACGACCGACGACATCGCCGCCGTCCTCGACCTGATCGCCGGCCACGCCGAGCAGTACCTGGGAGAGTCCCTTGACCACGCTTCCTGAAGCCAGCCACACCTATGACTTCGTGGGGATCGGGCTCGGCCCCTTCAACCTCGGCCTCGCCTGCCTCACCGAGCCCATCGACGCCCTGGACGGCGTCTTCCTGGAGTCCAAGCCGGACTTCGAGTGGCACGCCGGCATGTTCCTCGACGGCGCCCACCTCCAGACGCCGTTCATGTCGGACCTGGTCACCCTGGCCGACCCGACCTCGCCGTACTCCTTCCTCAACTACCTGAAGGAGAAAGGCCGGCTCTACTCGTTCTACATCCGCGAGAACTTCTACCCGCTGCGGGTCGAGTACGACGACTACTGCCGCTGGGCCGCGAACAAACTGAGCAGCGTGCGCTTCTCGACCACGGTCGCCGAAGTCACCTACGAGGACGACCTGTACGTCGTGCGGACCACCACCGGCGAGCGCTACCGCGGCCGCCACCTGGTCCTCGGCACCGGTACGCCCCCGCACATCCCGCAGGCCTGCGCGGACCTGGGCGGCGACTTCCTGCACAACTCCCGCTATCTGCGGCACAAGGCGGAGCTCCAGAAGAAGGAGTCGATCACGCTGGTCGGCTCCGGCCAGTCGGCCGCCGAGATCTACTACGACCTGCTCGGCGAGATCGACGTCCACGGCTACCGGCTGAACTGGGTCACCCGCTCCCCGCGCTTCTTCCCGCTCGAATACACCAAGCTCACGCTGGAGATGACCTCCCCGGAGTACATCGACTACTTCCGCGAGCTGCCGGAGGAGACCCGCTACCGCCTCACCGCCGAGCAGAAGGGCCTGTTCAAGGGCATCGACGGCGATCTCATCAACGAGATCTTCGACCTGCTCTACCAGAAGAACCTCACCGGCCCGGTGCCCACCCGGCTGCTCACCAACTCCTCGCTGAACAACGCCCGGTACGCCGACGGCACCTACACCCTCACCTTCCGCCAGGAGGAGCAGGGCAAGGACTTCGAGCTGAGCTCGCAGGGGCTGGTCCTGGCCACCGGCTACAAGTACGCCGAGCCGGAGTTCCTCGCGCCGGTGCGGGACAGACTGCGCTACGACTCGCACGGCAACTTCGACGTCGCCCGCAACTACTCCATCGACACCACGGGCCGGGGCGTGTTCCTCCAGAACGCGGGCGCGCACACCCACAGCATCACCTCGCCCGACCTCGGCATGGGCGCGTACCGCAACAGCTCGATCATCCGTGACCTGCTCGGCAGTGAGTACTACCCGGTCGAGAAGACCATCGCGTTCCAGGAGTTCGCCGTATGAGCACGACCACGGCCGTAGGCCGTCTCACCCTCAGGCCCCTCGACCCCGTCGAGGACGCCGAGCTGCTGCACGGCTGGGTCACGCACCCCAAGGCCGCGTTCTGGATGATGCAGAACGCGAAACTGGTGGACGTCGAGCGCGCCTACATGGACATCGCGGCCGACGAGCACAGCCACGCCCTCATCGGCCTGCGCGACGGCGAGCCCGCCTTCCTGATGGAGTACTACGACCCGGCCCACCGTGAGCTGGTCGGCCTGTACGAGCCGCTGCCCGGCGACGTCGGCATGCACTTCCTGGTCGCCCCCACCGACCGTCCCGTGCACGGGTTCACCCGGGCCGTGATCACCGCCGTGATGGCCCGCCTCTTCGAGGACCCGACCACCTCCCGGGTCGTCGTCGAGCCGGACGTCTCCAACACGGCGGTGCACGCCCTCAACGAGGCCGTCGGCTTCGTGCCCGAGCGGGAGATCCAGAAGCCGGAGAAGAAGGCGCTGCTGAGCTTCTGCACCCGTGAGCAGTTCGTCGCGGCGACGGGGGTGACGGCATGAGCCTCGCCGACGCCGTCGCCCACCTCTCCCCCGATCGCTGGGAGAAGGCCAACCGTCTGCTCGTCCGCAAGGCGCTCGCGGAGTTCGCGCACGAGCGGCTGATCACCCCCGAGGAGACGGACGGCCGCTTCGTCGTCCGCGGCGACGACGGGCTGACCTCCTACCGCTTCGCCGCCGTCCGGCATGCCCTCGACCACTGGCAGGTGGACGCCGACTCGATCACCCGCACCCGGGACGGGGCCGAACTCCCGGTCGCCGCGCTGGACTTCTTCATCGAACTGAAGAAGACACTGGGCCTGAGCGAGGAGATCCTGCCGGTCTACCTGGAGGAGATCTCCTCCACCCTCTCCGGCACCTGCTACAAACTGACCAAGCCGCAGATCACGTCGGCGGAGCTGGTCAGGAGCGGCTTCCAGGCCATCGAGACCGGGATGACCGAGGGCCACCCCTGCTTCGTCGCCAACAACGGACGGCTCGGCTTCGGCATCCACGAGTACCTGTCCTACGCCCCGGAGACGGCGAGCCCGGTCCGGCTGGTGTGGCTGGCCGCGCACCGCTCGCGGGCGGCGTTCACGGCGGGCGCCGGGATCGACTACGCGTCCTTCGTTCGGGAGGAACTGGGCGAGAAGACGGTCGAGCGGTTCGACGCGATCCTGCGCGAGCAGGACCGCGACCCGGACGACTATCTCCTCATCCCCGTGCACCCCTGGCAGTGGTGGAACAAGCTCACCGTCACCTTCGCCGCCGAGATCGCCCGCGGGAACCTGGTCTGTCTCGGCGAGGGCGACGACGAGTACCTGGCGCAGCAATCCATCCGGACGTTCTTCAACACCTCGCACCCCGAGAAGCACTACGTGAAGACGGCCCTGTCCGTCCTCAACATGGGCTTCATGCGCGGACTCTCGGCCGCCTACATGGAGGCGACCCCGGCCATCAACGACTGGCTGGCCCAGCTCATCGACAACGACCCGGTGCTGAGGTCGACGGGCCTGTCGATCATCCGGGAGCGGGCGGCCGTCGGCTACCGGCACCTGGAGTACGAGGCGGCCACGGACCGCTACTCGCCGTACCGCAAGATGCTGGCCGCGCTGTGGCGCGAGAGCCCGGTGCCGTCGCTCCGGGACGGCGAGACGCTCGCGACGATGGCCTCCCTGGTCCATGTGGACCACGAGGGCCGCTCGGTGGCCGGCGCGCTGATCGAGCAGTCGGGACTGCCGCCCGCCCAATGGCTGCGCGGCTACCTCGAGGCGTACTACACCCCGCTCCTGCACAGCTTCTACGCCTACGACCTGGTCTTCATGCCGCACGGCGAGAACACCGTCCTGGTACTGAAGGACGGGGCGGTACAGCGGGCGATCTACAAGGACATCGCCGAGGAGATCGCCGTCATGGACCCGGACGCGGTGCTGCCGCCCGAGGTCCGGCGCGTGCGCGTCGAGGTGCCCGAGGACATGAAGCTGCTGTCCATCTTCACGGACGTCTTCGACTGCTTCTTCCGGTTCCTCGCGGCCGGCCTGGCCACCGAGGGGATCCTCGCGGAGGACGACTTCTGGCGGACGGTCGCCGAGGTCACCCGCGCCTACCAGGAGGCGAACCCCGAACTGGCCGACAGGTTCCGCCAGTACGACCTGTTCGCCCCCGAGTTCGCCCTGTCCTGCCTCAACCGTCTCCAGCTGCGCAACAACAGGCAGATGGTGGACCTGGCGGACCCCTCGGGCGCCCTCCAGCTGGTCGGAACCCTCGAAAATCCCGTCTCGCGGTTCTGATCCGGGCGGCGGGCGCCCCCGAGTACGGTCCTCGGGGGCGCCCGCCGCCATGTTTGGAACAATCGTCTGCATGGCGGAAATCATCCAGAAGGACGGCACCTGGGTCTTCGACGGCGACGCCCTGCGGCTCACCCCGGGGCGGGACAAGAACGTCAGCCCGCTCCGCAGGGAACTGGGTGAACTCGTCGTCCCCCTGGGCGCGTTGGCCGGGGTGTCGTTCGAGCAGGGAAAGCGGACCGGACGGCTGCGGCTACGGCTGCGGGACGGCGCCGATCCGCTGCTCCAGGCGACCGGCGGACGGCTGACCGAGCCGCACGATCCCTACCAGCTGCTCGTCGAATCCGACCGGTACGGGGTCGCCGAGTACCTCGTGGACGAGGTGCGCCGGGCCCTGCTCCTCGACGAGGTGCCGGCCGACCCGGTGGACGCGTATCTGCTGCCCGGCCCGTCCGTGCCCCTGTCCGCCTCCGCCGGGGACGGCACCGCGAGCTTCGACGGTGAGCGGGTACGGCTGGAGTGGAACTGGAAGACCGAGGAGTCCAAAGCCTCCGCCGGTCCCCGCAGTCTCGGCATCGCGGAGATCGAGGCCGTGGAGTGGCAGCCCGCGGTCGGTCTCGAGAACGGCTGTCTGCGCTTCCGGCTGCGGCACGCGCCGACCAAGGCGCCGGCCAAGTACGACCCCAACGCCGTGGAGCTGTGGGGGTTCAAGAAGGATCCGCTGATGGCGCTCGTCGCGGCGGCCGTCCAGGCCCGGCTGCCCCATCCGGCGGCCGGACCCCGCGGCGCCCTGCCCGCGCAGCGCGAGCCGGACTCCGCCGCCGGGGACGACCACGACGCGCTGCTGCGCCGGCTGCGCGAGCTGGGCGAGCTGCGCCGTGACGGCGTCCTGACGGACGAGGAGTTCGCGATGGCCAAACAGGCGGTCCTCAAACGCTTGTAGCGCGGACGAGGACCGCCTGCCGACGTGACGGTGGGCGTGGGTGCGCGCATCCCGGTGCGCGTGGGTGGTGCGCGCGCGGGCGTGCGCGTGGGTACGCCGTGGGTGTGCGCGGCTGTGCGCGTGGGTGTGCCCCGCCTTCCGGGCACACCCGGCGGGGCTACTTCGCCTTGCGGGCCACCGTGAAGTGGTCGACCTGCGCGCCGGTCTCGGCGATGCCGCGCACGGTCAGCGTGGCCGTGCGGCCCTTGGCGGCCGGGGTGACGTCCACCCGCAGGAAGGAGTAGTCGAGGTAGCGCACCCGCGACCAGGTGACCGTCTCGTTCACCTTGCCGTCCTTGGTGTTGATGTAGGAGGCGACGGAGTCGACCTCGTTCTCGTGGCCCTCGTAGGACAGCGGGGCGGTGAAGGCGTACAGGCTGCGGCCGGCCGCGCCCGCCGTGACGTAGACGACGCCCTCGGTCTCGGGGTACGCCGTGCCGCCGATCGGGAGCTTCTTGGTGACGGCACCCTCCTTCAGGACGTCGGTGCGCTCGTACTGGTGGTTGTGGCCGTTGATGACCAGGTCGACCGTGTACTTCTCGAACAGCGGCACCCACTCCTGGCGCACACCCCCCTCCGAGGCGTGCGCGGTGGAGGTGCAGTAGGCGCAGTGGTGGAAGAAGATCACGATGAAGTCGACGTCCTTCGACGCCCGGTACTTCTTGAGCTGCGTCTCCAGCCACTTGGTCTGGGTGCCGCCGGAGATGCCGAGGTTGGCCGGGATCTCGAAGGAGATGTCGTTGGCGTCGAGCGAGATCACCGCCGTGTTGCCGTAGACGAAGGTGTAGACGCCCGGGAGGTTCTTCGCGTCGGGGCCGTTGTCCGGCAGGTTCCAGCGGGCGTCCTCGCCGCCGTAGCCGTTGGGCGAGTACCAGGCCTCCATGTCGTGGTTGCCGTAGGCCGGCATCCACGGGACGGACTTGGCGACGGACTCGGTCTGGGCGAGGAACTGGTCCCAGATCCGCGAGTCGAAACCGGTGTCGGCGGGCTTGCCAGCGCCGGACGGGTCGGCGTAGGCGATGTCGCCGGCGTGCAGGTGGAAGGCCGGGTTCTGGCCGAGGAGGAGGCTGTTGTTGGCGAGGCCGTGGTAGCCGACGCCCTCGTCGCCGAAGGCGGTGAAGGTGAACGGCGCCTTGTGGTCGGGGGCGGTGGTGAAGGTGCCGAGGGTGCCGAGGAGGTGGGCGGCGGCCGGGTCGAAGCCCGCGTGGCCGACGCCGTAGTAGTACGTCCTGCCGGGCTTGAGGTGGGTGAGCTCGGCGTGCAGGTAGTACTGGGTGTGGTCGCCGCTGGCGCCGACACCGGCCGGGGTGTACAGCGTGCGCACCTCGGCCTCGATCTTGCGGGAGAGGTCCCAGGGGTGGGCGCCGATCCGGATGAAGGGCTTCTGCACCGCGACCGGGACCTGCCAGGAGACCGTGATCTCCGTGCGCGGGTCCTTGCCGTAGGCGAGGTGGCGGCCGAAGGGGGCGACGAGGGCCCCGTCGACGTGCTCGGCGGCCGGGGCGGTCTTCGGGGTCCGGGCCGGTACGGCGGCCTGCGCCGTGGCGCCGGTCACGAACGCGCCACCCGTGACGGCGCCCAGGGTGACGGCGCCGCCTCTGATCATCGTGCGCCGGGAGAACTTGGTGCGCAGGTACTCGTGCTGCTCGGCCATGCTCATGCGGTCGGCGAGCTGCTCGGGTACGCCCATGCGAGGAGTGTCCATGACGTCTGAAACTCGTCGCCTCGGGCGACGAGCCGCAAGCCGCCACATGGACGGCCGGGGAACAGCGGCTCATAACACATTCAAGGTTCCCCCAAGGCTCGTTAACAGGTGCCTGCCCGAAATCGGGCACGATTCTTGCGAAACCGGCGCGCGTACCCCAGGATCTACCGGGTGCACGACGAACTCGTTGATCACCTGACGCGCTCCACGCCCCTCCAGCGGGGCGAGGCGCTACGGGTGATCCAGGACGTGCTCGCCTACTTCGACGAGACGACCGAGAACTACGTCCGTCGCCGCCACCGCGAGCTCCAGGCCCAGGGCCTGGTCAACGCGGAGATCTTCGAACGGGTCGAGGCGGACCTGAAATACCGTGCGGTGGCCCCGCCCGAGCTCACGCTCAGGCAACTGCGGCGCATCGTCTACGGGTGATCGAAAGCTTGGGGATACCTATATATGTGCGGAATCGTCGGATACATCGGCAGGCGTGACGTGGCCCCGCTGCTGCTCGAAGGCCTTCAGCGGCTCGAGTACCGCGGCTACGACTCGGCGGGCATCGTCGTCACCTCGCCGAAGACGACCGGCCTGAAGATGGTCAAGGCCAAGGGCCGGGTCCGTGACCTGGAGGCCAAGGTCCCGGCGCGCTTCAAGGGCACCACCGGCATCGCCCACACCCGCTGGGCCACCCACGGCGCCCCCTCCGACGTGAACGCCCACCCGCACATGTCGGCCGACCTCAAGGTCGCCGTCGTGCACAACGGCATCATCGACAACGCCTCCGACCTGCGCCGGAAGCTCGAGGCCGACGGCGTCGAGTTCCTCTCCGAGACGGACACCGAGGTCCTCGTCCACCTGATCGCCCGCGCCCAGGCCGAGAAGCTCGAGGACAAGGTCCGCGAGGCGCTGCGCGTGGTCGAGGGCACCTACGGCATCGCCGTGATGCACGCCGACTTCAGCGACCGGATCGTCGTCGCCCGCAACGGCTCCCCGGTCGTCCTCGGCATCGGGGAGAAGGAGATGTTCGTCGCCTCGGACATCGCCGCGCTGGTCGCCCACACCCGCCAGATCGTCACCCTCGACGACGGCGAGATGGCCACCCTGAAGGCCGACGACTTCCGCACCTACACCACCGAGGGCACCCGCACCACCTCGGAGCCGACCACCGTCGAGTGGGAGGCCGCTTCCTACGACATGGGCGGCCACGACACCTACATGCACAAGGAGATCCACGAGCAGGCCGACGCCGTGGACCGCGTGCTGCGCGGCCGCATCGACGACCGCTTCTCCACCGTGCACCTCGGCGGCCTCAACCTGGACGCCCGTGAGGCGCGCCAGATCCGCCGGGTGAAGATCCTCGGCTGCGGCACCTCGTACCACGCGGGCATGATCGGCGCCCAGATGATCGAGGAGCTCGCCCGCATCCCCGCGGACGCCGAGCCCGCCTCCGAGTTCCGCTACCGCAACGCGGTCGTGGACCCCGACACCCTGTACATCGCCGTCTCGCAGTCCGGTGAGACGTACGACGTGCTGGCGGCCGTCCAGGAGCTCAAGCGCAAGGGCGCCCGGGTGCTGGGCGTGGTCAACGTGGTCGGCTCGGCGATCGCCCGCGAGGCGGACGGCGGCGTGTACGTGCACGCCGGTCCCGAGGTCTGCGTCGTCTCGACGAAGTGCTTCACCAACACCACGGTCGCCTTCGCGCTGCTCGCCCTGCACCTGGGCCGCACCCGCGACCTCTCCGTGCGCGACGGCAAGCGGATCATCGAGGGCCTGCGCAAGCTGCCCGCGCAGATCGCCGAGATCATGGAGCAGGAGGCCGAGATCGAGAAGCTGGCCGAGACGCTCGCCGAGGCCCGCTCCATGCTCTTCATCGGCCGCGTCCGGGGCTACCCGGTCGCCCGTGAGGCCTCGCTGAAGCTCAAGGAGGTCTCGTACATCCACGCCGAGGCCTACCCCGCCTCCGAGCTGAAGCACGGCCCGCTGGCCCTCATCGAGCCCGCGCTCCCGACGGTCGCGATCGTCCCCGACGACGACCTGCTGGAGAAGAACCGCGCCGCCCTGGAGGAGATCAAGGCCCGCAGCGGAAAGATCATCGCGGTCGCACACCGGGAGCAGGAGAAGGCCGACCAGACGGTCGTCGTCCCCAAGAACGAGGACGAGCTCGACCCGATCCTGATGGGCATCCCGCTCCAGCTCCTCGCCTACTACACGGCGAAGGCCCTCGGCCGCGACATCGACAAGCCGCGCAACCTGGCGAAGTCGGTCACGGTGGAGTAGTCCTCTCCCGCTCACGCAGAACGGCCCCCCACGCGCGCCACCCGCGCATGGGGGGCCGTTCTCCTGCCGGGGACGCCCAACTCCCCGGCGGCGGCTGCCGATCAGCCCGTGGCCGTCACGCCGGGGCGGGCAGCACGTCGGGAGACGGCCGTGGACCAGTGGGCCAGCGCCGCGGTCGCCGCGTACCAGGCCACCGCGCCCGCCGCGACGGCGAACCAGCCGCCGGCCTTGGTGAGTCCGTCGCTGTCGGCGAACCGGGCGACGGCCATCAGCACGAGCCCCGCGCAGAACAACCCGTAGACGCCCTGGCCGAGTCGGTCGCCACCGGCCAGGGTCAGGGAGAGCGCCACGAGGGCGAACAGGAGCAGGAAGAGACCGGCGGCGTTGTCGGAGACCTGGGTACCGGCGGAGACCGCCCAGGTGAACCAGAAGGCGCCGAGGACGGTGTAGGCGGTACCGGCGGCCGCGTCGCGGTCGCGGAGGGCGAGCAGGCCGGCGACGAACAGTGCGACGCCGCCGACGTAGTGGGCGATGGATACGGCGTCCGCAGCCGTCACGCCGTCGATGAGGTCGGTGTACCCGAGCCCGAAGGCCAACAGGGTTACACCCAGGGCGAGTCGGCCGGCGACCGTGGTGGTGCTGCTTCCCGCAGAGACGTCGTTGTCCACGGCGGGCTCCCTTCATGCATGTGCAGTTGTGTGAGCGGTATATGCCCTTCACAAAAGCACAAACACCTCTACGCGCCAGTAGATTCGTGCGGCGCGACAAGGGAGACCGGGGGTACCCGGTTCTCATCTCACCTGGAGGGGAAGCGAGTTACGGAATGACGACGACCGGCCGCTTGGCCCGCTTGGCGAGCCGCCCCGCGACCGAGCCGAAGATCCGGCCGACGATGCCGTGGGTCGAGCCGACGACGATCGCGTCGGCCTCGTACTCCCGCCCGACCTCTTCGAGTTCGTGACAGATGTCGCCGCCGCGCTCGACCAGGATCCAGGGCACCTCGGCGAGGTACTCCGCGCAGGCCAGCTCCAGACCGAGCACCTCGGTGCGGTGGTCCGGCACGTCGACGAAGACGGGCGGCTCACAGCCGGCCCACACCGTGGTGGGAAGCCGGTTGGCGACATGGACGATGATCAGGCCGGAGCCGGAGCGGTGGGCCATGCCGATGGCGTAGGCGAGGGCGCGCTCACTGGACGTGGAGCCGTCGAAGCCGACGACCACGCCGTGCTTGAAGGCTGGATCGCAGGAATGGCGTGCGTCTTCCGCCGCCTGGGGCTCGGCCGCCGTAGGGTCGGCGACGGGCCGCTTGCGGTCCGCGGGTTCGAAGAATTCGTGACCGGCCATGGCTGTCTCGGCGTATTGATCCTTATACGGGTGGGACGCGGCGGTGAGCGAGGAGCTGTCCGGGAATCATCTTCCCAACCCCATACCCCCAAGGGTACGGCGGCACGCCTCCGAGGCCCAGATCCCGCACGCCCCCGGTGGGGGTTCCAGGGAGCATGCACGAGCGGACGCCCGTAACGCAATGGTTGCTGCCCCGTACAGGCGGTTTGCACAGGATTCACTGACGCGGGACCGGCGCGGGCAGTGACCGACCGCTCGAACAGGCGTTGAACCCCGTGGACCGCCGTCCCCTCCACCCGCTCCCCCGCCACCGCCGACCCGAAGCCGCCGCCCGCCCCTCACACCGCCCGCCGCACCGCACGCCCGCCCGTCCGCCGCACCGCACGCCCGCACCGCCGCCCCAGGAAGGAGCCCGCCCCGTGCCCCCGTTCCGCAGCACCCCCGAGAACCGCCCCGGCGACGACCGGTCGACCGACCTGATCCGCTGGGCGGCCTTCAGCTGCTTCCTGGTGCCGGTGGTCCTCCTCTGGTACGGCACCTCGCTGGCCGGCACCACCGGGACCGCCCTGGGACTCGCCACCGTCACGGCCGTCTGCCGGGTGCTGCTGCGCCGGTCCGAGCGGTGCGCGGCCCGGTTGCTCGACGAGGAGCGCGCGCCGCGGGCGCACCCCCGGGGGCGCCATCAGCGCACCGGAACGGGGTCGCATCGCGGGGGTCGTCACTCCGGGGGAAGCTCACCGGTCGGTTGACCGGTTTTCACGCACAGACCCGCTTCTTTTCAGCCAACTTCCGGTGATGGCGCATCCCTTGCCCCAACCACCCCCCACCCCCCGTTCCACCTGCACGGAAAGGGCCTCAGGGGTGCTGCGCACCCTACGGGGATTGGCCACCGCACCGAGGCGCACTTCCCTGCACGCCCCACGAGTGCAACGCTTCGTGATCGAATGCTTCACGCCAAGTTGCCATGTCGACAATCTGCCGGGTGGTGAACTGGCCACGCCGGCATTGTGCGACACGTTAGATTCGATCTTGACTGTCTACGGCGGGGGACTCGTGCAGGACCGAGGGGAAACGTGCAGGAGCGACACAACCGAGGAGCCGCGACCACCGAGGGGGGCTTAGCAGGATGAGCCACGACTCCACTGCCGCGCCGGAAGCCGCGGCCCGGAAACTCTCCGGGCGACGCCGCAAGGAGATCGTCGCGGTGCTGCTGTTCAGCGGCGGCCCCATTTTCGAGAGTTCCATTCCACTGTCGGTGTTCGGGATTGACCGCCAGGACGCCGGCGTACCGCGCTACCGCTTGCTGGTGTGCGGTGGCGAAGAAGGCCCGCTGCGGACCACAGGGGGCCTGGAACTCACGGCGCCACACGGCCTGGAGGCGATCTCCCGGGCGGGCACGGTCGTCGTGCCGGCCTGGCGTTCGATCACCTCGCCGCCACCGGAGGAAGCGCTCGACGCACTGCGCCGGGCGCACGAGGAGGGTGCCCGCATCGTGGGCCTGTGCACCGGCGCGTTCGTGCTGGCCGCCGCGGGCCTGCTGGACGGCCGCCCGGCCACGACCCACTGGATGTACGCGCCGACGCTGGCCAAGCGCTATCCGTCGGTACACGTGGATCCGCGCGAACTGTTCGTCGACGACGGCGATGTGCTGACGTCCGCGGGCACCGCGGCCGGAATCGATCTCTGTCTGCACATCGTGCGGACGGATCACGGTAACGAGGCGGCGGGCGCGCTGGCCCGGCGGCTGGTCGTGCCACCACGCCGGTCGGGCGGCCAGGAGCGCTACCTCGACCGGTCTTTACCCGAGGAGATCGGCGCCGACCCGCTCGCCGAGGTCGTCGCCTGGGCGCTGGAGCACCTCCACGAGCAGTTCGACGTGGAGACGCTGGCGGCACGCGCCTATATGAGCCGCCGCACCTTCGACCGCCGCTTCCGGTCCCTGACCGGCAGTGCGCCGCTCCAGTGGCTGATCACCCAGCGGGTGCTCCAGGCGCAGCGCCTGCTGGAGACGTCGGACTACTCGGTGGACGAGGTCGCGGGGCGCTGCGGCTTCCGCTCGCCGGTGGCGCTGCGCGGCCACTTCCGCCGGCAGCTCGGCTCGTCCCCGGCGGCGTACCGGGCGGCCTACCGGGCCCGCAGACCGCAGGGCGAACGGCAGACGGACAACGAACCGTCGGCGCCGCCGCAACCGCCTCCGGCGCTGCACCCGGACGCACCGGGACCGGTACCGCCGCAGCTGCGGCGTACGGCCTCGGCGACGGCCGGCGCGATGGGCTCGTCGGCGTCCCTGCCGTCCGAGCACGCGCGCGAGGCGTACGCGACCTCGCGGGCGAGCCTGCCGGGGCAGCGCAGCGGCACATGACGGCCTGAACGAACACCGAGCGCCGGCCGGGCCCACAGCCCGCCCGGCGCTCGCTGCCGAGTACCGGCAAGGCCCACACACGCGCGGGGGACCGCAAAAGCCGACGTCAGCTTTAGGGTGGTCGCATGAACGATCGCATGGTGTGGATCGACTGCGAGATGACCGGCCTCTCGCTGTCGGACGACGCGCTCATCGAGGTAGCCGCCCTCGTCACCGACTCCGAGCTGAACGTGCTCGGCGACGGCGTCGACATCGTCATCCGCCCGCCGGCCCGGGCACTGGAGACGATGCCGGAGGTGGTGCGCGAGATGCACACCGCGTCCGGGCTGCTCGACGAGCTGGCCGGCGGGACGACCCTCGCCGAGGCCGAGGCCCAGGTACTGGCGTACGTACGGGAGCACGTGAAGGAGCCGGGCAAGGCGCCGCTGTGCGGCAACTCCGTCGGCACGGACCGCGGCTTCCTGGCCCGGGACATGTCCGCGCTCGAGGGCTACCTCCACTACCGGATCGTCGACGTGTCGTCGATCAAGGAGCTGGCCCGGCGCTGGTACCCGAGGGCGTACTTCAACAGCCCCCCGAAGAACGGCAACCACCGCGCCCTCGCCGACATCCGCGAGTCCATCGCGGAACTGCGCTACTACCGCGAGGCCGTCTTCGTCCCGCAGCCCGGCCCGGACTCCGACACGGCCAAGTCCATCGCCGCGAAGCACGTCGTCTCCGGCGGCTGACGGGGCCCCGGAAAAGCCGTGCGCGAGCACCCCTTCGGACCCTGTACACTTTTTCTCGGCCGGTAGGGAGACCGCAAAGTCCAACTGCCGGGCGTGGTGGGTGTAGCTCAGCTGGTAGAGCACCTGGTTGTGGTCCAGGATGCCGCGGGTTCGAGTCCCGTCACTCACCCTGAGTCATCAGCCGGTGACTTCCCGCGAGGGAGGTCACCGGCTGATGTGTTTCCCGGGAGGCGTCATGCGCTCGACTCTCCTCGCCGAGCCGTTCGCGACCGCCCGGCTCGACCTGCTCCCGCTGCGCGTGGACCACGCCGCCGAGATGGCGGTCGTCCTGGGCGATCCCGCGCTGCACACTTTCATCGGCGGCGCCCCCGACCCGCCCGAGGCCCTGCGCGCCCGCTACGAACGGCTGGTCGCCGGTTCACCCGATCCGTCCGTGACCTGGTGCAACTGGGTGCTGCGGGTGCGCGACGCCGACCGGCTCGCCGGGACCGTCCAGGCCACCGTCACCGGTGGGCACCACGCCGAGATCGCCTGGGTCGTCGGCACCTCCTGGCAGGGTCGCGGCCTCGCCTCCGAGGCGGCCGCGGGGCTCGTCGCCCGGCTGCGGGCCCACGGGGTGCGCACGATCGTCGCCCACATCCACCCCGGCCATCACGCGTCGGCGGCCGTGGCCCGGTCCGCCGGGCTCGCGGCCACCGCGGAGCGGCAGGACGGCGAGGTGCGATGGCGGGCGGCCGTCGCCCCGTGAGCCGGTGCCGCACTCAGGAGGAGGAGCGCCCCACCAGCTCCGTGGCCAGCACGACCTGCCGTCGCTCCAGACCCCGGGACACCGCGGGACGGCGGTCCGCGATCTCCGTGAGGAGCAGGTCCAGCATCCTGCGGCCCATCTCCTCGATGGGCTGGCGGACGCTCGTCAGCGGCGGGTCCATGTGCCGCGCGATCGCCGAGTCGTCGTAGCCGACCATCGCGACGTCCTCCGGGAGACGGCGGCCCGCCTCGCGCAGCGCACGGCGGGCGCCGGCCGCCATGACGTCGGAGCCCGCGAAGACCGCGTCGAGGGAGGGGTTGCGGGCGAGAAGCTCCCCCATCGCGCGGTGTCCGCCCTCCTCGGTGAAGTCACCCGGGGCGATCAGGCCCTCGTCCGGCGGGTATCCCGCGTCGCGCAGGGCGTCCCGGTAGCCGTCGACGCGCCGCTGGGCGCCGTAGACGTCCAGCCGGCCCGTGATGTGGGCGATGTGGGTGCGGCCCCGGGAGAGCAGGTGATCCACCGCCGAGCGGGCGCCGCCGTAGTTGTCGGAGTCCACCGACGGCAGGGTCTCCGCGGCGGAGCGCGGGCCGCTGATCACCGCCGGGATCTCCAGCTGGGCCAGCAGGTCGGGCAACGGGTCGTCCGCGTGGACCGAGACCAGGAGCACTCCGTCGACGCGGTGCGCCGCGAGGTACTGGGCGAGCCGGCGCCGTTCGCGATCGCTACCGGCGAAGATCAGCAGCAGCTGCATCTCGGTGTCGGAGAGTTCGGCGCCCACGCCCCGCAGCATGTCCGAGAAGTACGGCTCGGCGAAGAAGCGGGTCTCCGGCTCGGGGACCACCAGCGCGATCGCGTCCGTGCGGTTGGCGGCCAGGGCACGGGCCGCGGTGTTGGGGACGTAGCCCAGCTCGGCGACGGCCGCCTCGACGGCCGCGCGGGTCGCGTCGCTGACCCTCGGCGAGCCGTTGATCACCCGGGAGACCGTGCCGCGGCCGACACCGGCGCGTGCGGCCACCTCTTCGAGAGTCGGCCGCCCCCCGCTCCGGCTCCGCGCTCCGTGGCTTGCCATGGGCCCCGCCTTCCCGCCGTCGTTCACGCTGGCCTGGAATCTAACAGCCCCGTCTGTTCAGCCCATCCTCGCCGACGGTCATCGTCCCCGGGGGCCCGCCCCGGCCGCGCTCGGTCCCCGCCCCGCAGGCCGGGCGGGCCTGGTGCGGGGACGCCGGACGCGACCGGTTCCGGGACGCCGGAGGCCACCGACTCACGGACGCCGAAAGGCTCGAGCGTCGCCGCTCGCGGCCTGAAAGCGCTGTCCGGGCGAGTTAGCTAACGGCCCGATAACTGAACGCATCTCTCCGCGTTCCCACCCTTGACACCCCCGCCGGAACCGACGACTCTTCAACACATCACTTGTGGGAGCGCTCCCACGGTACCTGACACATACACATCCCGCACGTTCCCCGCCCGAGCCGCAGCGAGTAACTAACGGGCCCAACAATGCAGTTGGCCGGGGGGTCGGCACGTCAGGGCAACAGGAGGACGCAATGCGAGCACGTACCCGAACCACCCGCCGGGTGGTGGTCCTGGCGGCCGTCGCGTCGCTGGGCGCCGGGCTGCTGGCCGGCTGTGCCGACGACAGCGGCGACGACGCATCCGACGGCTCGTCGTCGGGCAGCGGCAAGGGCAAGACGACGATCACGCTGGGTCTGTTCGGCACGATGGGCTTCAAGGAGGCCGGTCTCTACGCCGAGTACGAGAAGCTCCACCCGGACATCAAGATCGCCGAGAACGTCACGGAGCGCAACGAGAACTACTACCCGGCGCTCCTCAACCACCTCACGACCAACAGCGGCCTGATGGACGTCCAGGCCATCGAGGTCGGCAACATCGCCGAGGTGGTCGCCACCCAGGCGGCCAAGTTCGAGGACATGTCCAAGGTCTCGGGCGTTGACAAGAGCAAGTGGCTGGACTGGAAGTGGTCACAGGGCACCACCAAGGACGGCCAGACGATCGCCCTCGGCACCGACGTCGGCCCGATGGCCCTCTGCTACCGCAAGGACCTCTTCCAGGCGGCCGGTCTGCCCACCGACCGCGAGGCGGTCGGCAAGCTGTGGGCCGGTGACTGGAACAAGTTCATCGCCACCGGCGAGCAGTACAAGAAGAAGGCCAAGGCCGGCACCTTCTTCATGGACTCCCCCGGCGGTCTGATCAACGCCATCCTCAGCAGTGAGGAGGAGAAGTTCTACGACTCCTCCGGCGAGATCATCTACAAGACGAACCCGGCCGTGAAGGACGCCTTCGACCTGACCGCGAAGGCCGCCGAGGAGGGCCTGGTCCAGGCCCAGACGCAGTTCCAGCCGGCCTGGGACACCACGATCGCCAACAGCAAGTTCGCCACCATCGCCTGTCCGCCGTGGATGCTCGGCACCATCAAGGGCAAGGCGAAGGCCGAGGACGCCGGCAAGTGGGACGTGGCCGTCGCGCCCAAGTCCGGCAACTGGGGCGGCTCCTTCCTGGGTGTGCCGAAGAGCGGCAAGCACGTGAAGGAGGCCGAGGCGTTCATCACCTGGCTGACCGCGCCCGAGCAGCAGGCGAAGCTGTTCAAGGTGCAGGGCTCCTTCCCGAGCACCCCGAGCGCGTACACGATGCCCGAGGTGACCGGCGCGAAGAACGACATGACCGGTGACTCGCCGATCGGTACGGTCTTCTCCGAGGCCGCCAAGACGGCTCCGGTGCAGGTGATCGGCCCGAAGGACCAGATCATCCAGCAGGGCCTGACCGACAACGGCGTCATCCTCGTGACGAAGGGCAAGTCGGCGGCGGAGGCATGGAAGACGGCCACCAAGACCATCGACAACAACCTGGACAAGTGACCCGCATGGCCACCCGCCACGACACCGCCGCGCCCCCCGCCAAGGAGGGGGGCGCGGCCCCGGGCCGCCCGGCCGCCGTTCCCACGGAGGCGGAGCAGCGGCGTCGAGCCCGGCTGTCCCGCCGCTGGCAGCGGGACAAGCGCTGGAGCCCGTACGCCTTCGTCTCGCCGTTCTTCCTGCTGTTCCTCGCGTTCGGCCTGTTCCCGCTGGTCTACACGGGCTGGGCGTCGCTGCACCAGGTGGAGCTGACCGCGCCCACCGACATGGAGTGGGTGGGGATGCGCAACTACACGCGCATCTTCGACGACGACTTCTTCTGGAACGCGGCGAAGAACACCCTGACGATCGGGATCATCTCGACCGTTCCGCAGCTGCTGATGGCGATGGGCCTCGCCCACATCCTCAACTACAAGCTGCGTGCCTCGACCTTCTACCGGGTCGCGATGCTCGCGCCGTACGCGACCTCGATCGCGGCCGCCTCGCTGGTCTTCGTGCTGCTCTTCGGGCGCGACTACGGCATGATCAACTGGGCGCTGCACTTCGTCGGGATCGACGCGATCGACTGGCAGAACGACAAGTGGCCGTCGCAGTTCGCCGTCTCGTCGATCGTCATCTGGCGGTGGACCGGCTACAACGCGCTGATCTACCTGGCCGCGATGCAGGCGATCCCGCAGGACCTGTACGAGTCGGCGGCGCTGGACGGCGCCAGCCGCTGGAAGCAGTTCCTGCACGTCACGCTGCCGTCGCTGCGGCCGACGATCCTGTTCACGGTCGTCGTCTCGACGATCGGCGCCAGTCAGGTCTTCGGCGAGCCGCTGCTGTTCGACGCCAACAAGGGCGCGTCGGGCGGCGCCGAGCACCAGTTCCAGACGCTGGGCCTTTACCTGTACGAGCAGGGCTGGGTGAACCAGCACCTGGGCCGGGCCTCGGCGATCGCCTGGACGATGTTCCTGATCCTGATCGTGGTCGGCATCGTCAACTACGTCATCTCGCGCCGGCTGCGCGCCAGTAGTTAGGAGTACCGGCCGTGACGACGACGACAACGACCGCGAAGTCCGTGGAACCCGAAGACGCCGTGCCGACGGCCCGCAAGGTGCGCCGGCCGAAGTCCGCGCGGGCCGGCGGGCAGATGCACGGCGGCCCGATCGCCTACATCGTCCTGGGCGTGTTCACCATCGTCTCGCTGTTCCCGCTGGTGTGGACGGCGATCGCCGCCTCCCGCGACAACCAGCGGCTGGCGCAGAACCCGCCCCCGTTCGTGTTCGGCTCCAACCTCTTCCACAACCTGGACGTGGCCTGGAACGACGCGAACCTGGGCAAGGCGTTCGTCAACACGACGATCGTGGCGGGGACGTCGGCCGCGACGATCGTCTTCCTCTCGACGATCGCCGGGTTCGCCTTCGCCAAGCTGCGGTTCCGGGGCCGGGGCGCGCTGATGCTGATCGTGATCGGCACGATGATGGTGCCGCCTCAGCTGAGCATCATCCCGCTGTACATGATGGTCGCCAAGCTGGAGTGGACGGACCAGCTCCAGGCGGTGATCCTGCCGTCGCTGGTGAGCGCGTTCGGTGTGTTCTTCATGCGGCAGTACCTGATCCAGGCGCTGCCCGACGAGATCATCGAGGCGGCCCGGGTGGACGGCGCGAGCAGCTGGCGCGTGGTGTGGCACGTGGTGTTCCCCGCGGCGCGCCCGGCGATGGCGGTGCTCGGCATGCTGATGTTCGTGCAGACCTGGAACGACTTCCTGTGGCCGTTCCTGGTGCTGAGCCAGACAGGCAACCCGACCGTGCAGGTCGCGGTCGCGGGCCTCGGCCGCGGGTACACGCCGGACCAGTCCCTGATCATGGCGGGCGCGCTGCTGGGCACGCTGCCGCTGCTGCTGGTCTTCGCGATCTTCGGCAAGCAGATCGTGGGCGGCATCATGCAGGGTGCCGTGAAGGGCTGAGGGCCCTGCCGGACGCCGCACGCCCCGGCACGCTCCGTACGACGCCCTCCCGTCCGTCAGTCCGTGACTTCTCGGGGGCCGGGTCACCGCCGCCCCGGCCCCCTCCGCACCACTTCCCCCCCGACCTCGTCGGTCTCGACGACCACCCATGGGAGCGCTTCCATGCCTGAGCCCGTTACTCCGGTGACCTTCCCGCCCGCCTTCCTCTGGGGCGCCGCGACCTCCGCGTACCAGATCGAGGGGGCGGTGCGCGAGGGCGGCCGCACCCCCTCGATCTGGGACACCTTCAGCCATACGCCCGGCAGGACGGCCGGTGGCGAAACCGGTGACATCGCTGTCGACCACTACCACCGCTACCGCGACGACGTGGCGCTGATGGCGGAGCTAGGCCTTTCCGCGTACCGCTTCTCGATCTCCTGGTCCCGGGTCCAGCCGACCGGCCGCGGCCCCGCGGTGCAGGTGGGCCTGGACTTCTACCGCCGGTTGGTGGACGAGCTGCTGGCGGCGGGCATCAAGCCGGCCGTCACCCTCTACCACTGGGACCTCCCCCAGGAGCTGGAGGACGCCGGCGGCTGGCCGGAGCGGGACACCGCGCTCCGGTTCGCGGAGTACGCGCAGATCGTCGGCGAGGCGCTCGGCGACCGCGTGGAGAACTGGATCACGCTGAACGAGCCCTGGTGCAGCGCCTTCCTGGGCTACGCCTCCGGGGTGCACGCGCCGGGCCGTACCGAGCCGGTGGCCTCGCTGAAGGCGGCCCACCACCTGAACCTGGCGCACGGCCTGGGCACTTCGGCCCTGCGCTCGGCCATGCCCGCCCGCAACCAGGTGGCGATCAGCCTCAACTCCTCGGTGGTGCGCCCGCTCTCCCCCGGCGACCCGGCGGACCTGGCCGCGGTGCGGAAGATCGACGACCTGGCCAACGGCGTCTTCCACGGCCCGATCCTGCGCGGCGCCTACCCGGAGACCCTGCTCGCGGCGACCTCGTCGCTCACGGACTGGTCCTACGTCCAGGACGGCGACCTGCGCGCCATCCAGCAGCCGCTGGACGCGCTGGGCCTGAACTACTACACGCCCACGCTGGTGTCGGCGGCGGACGCCTCGGTGCGAGGCCCGCGCTCGGACGGTCACGGCGCGAGCGACCACTCGCCGTGGCCGGGCGCGGACGACGTCGCCTTCCACCTGACCCCGGGCGACCGCACGGAGATGGGCTGGTCCATCGACCCGACCGGCCTGCACGAGCTGATCATGCGCTACACGGCGGAGGCGCCGGGCCTGCCCCTCTACATCACGGAGAACGGCGCGGCCTACGACGACAAGCCCGACTCGGACGGCCGCGTCCACGACCCGGAGCGCATCGCCTACCTGCACGGCCACCTCTCGGCGGTCCGGCGGGCCATCGCGGACGGCGCCGATGTGCGGGGCTACTACCTCTGGTCCCTCCTCGACAACTTCGAGTGGGCGTACGGCTACGAGAAGCGGTTCGGCGCGGTGTACGTGGACTACGCGACGCTGGCCCGCACCCCGAAGTCGAGCGCCCTGTGGTACAGCCAGGCGGCCCGCACGGGCACCCTGGCGCCGGCCGAGACCGCCTGACCCGGGGAGCGGGGAGAGGGCGCGGCGGGCAGGGGGCCGCCGCGCCCTTCGCCGTCTGATCGCTCTTGTCCACTTTCCGTCCGGGTCGGCGGGATGTGTGGCACGCTCGTTGCGCCCACGACCTCCTGTCGCCGGAGGTGTCGGCGCGTCGGCAGGGGCGTACGGGGAGGAGCGACATGAGCTCGGGCGAGCGTGTCCCGTTGGAGGCGGCGCTGGTCCGGGTCTGGCGCGGGAGCTCTCTGGTGGGGGCCGGTTTCCTTGCGGGTCCCGCGCATGTCCTGACCGCCGCGCACGTGGTGACGGACGCGTTGGGGCCCGCGCCCGCGCGGGAGGGCTCGCGGGAGGACGCGGACCCCGGGGAGGCGCTCCCGGTCGGCTCGACGGTCACCCTCGACTTCCCGTTGCTCGCGCCGGGTCTGCACCGGGCCGCCGAGGTCGTCGCCTGGCACTCCCCCGTCCCGGGCCGGGGCACGGACGTCGCCGGTCTGCGGCTGCTCGACCCGGCGCCGGACGGCGCCCGCCCGCTGGTGCTGCGCAGACGGCGCGGCGGCCTCAACGGCCTGCTGGTGATGGTGGGTTTCCCCCGCGGCCTGGAACTCGGCACCTGGGTGTACGGCCGCGAGGGCGGCCCGGTCGCGACGGGCTGGGTGGAGATCGAGAGCGACCCCACCCGGCAGGCGGTGCTCTCGCCCGGCTTCTCCGGAACGCCCGTCTGGAGCCCGGACGCCGACGCGGTCGTGGGCATGGTGGGCTACAAGGTCTCCGGGGCCGGACCGAAGATCGGCTACATGATGCCGGTGGACACGCTGCTGGCGGCCTGGCCGGAGCTGACGGGGGTGATCGAGCAGCGGTCGCCGTTCCGGGCGCTGCGCGCGTTCACCGAGCAGGACGCCGAACTGTTCTACGGCCGCGACGAGTTGGCCACGCAGATCGCCGACCGGATCGGTGACGGGGTGCCGGTGATCAGCGTCATCGGCGGCTCCGGGGCCGGCAAGTCCTCGCTGTGGCACGCCGGTGTGGTCCCCCGGCTGCGCACCCGGCGGGAGCGGCCGGTGGTCGTGACGCTGCGCCCGTCCGACGCCGGTACACCGCTGAACGCCCTGGCCTTCGCGCTGGACACACTGCTGGAGCCGGACCGGGACGCCTCGGCCCGGCTGGCGTCCGTCGAGGGGCTGGCGTCGAGGCTGGCCCGGGGCGCCATGGCCGATGTGGTGGCCGCGGTGCTGGAACGGCACCGGGGCGGGCGCCTGCTGATCTGTGTCGACCAGTTCGAGGAGGTCTTCGGCCGGCCCGCGGCCGACCGGGCCGCGTTCACCGGGGCGCTGGGCGCCTGTCTCACCGAGGGGTCCCGGCTGTCCGTGCTGGTCAACCTCCGGGACACCTTTCTCGGCGCCGTCCTGAGCGACCGGCCCGCCGCCGAGCTGGCGCGGCGCTGGCTGCCGGTCACCGTGGGCGAGATGACCCGGGCGGAGCTGCGGCAGGTGATGACCGGGCCGCTGCGGCGACTGGGCACGGTCGAGTTCGCCGACGGGCTGGTCGAGCGGATCCTGGAGGACCTGAAGCGGACGCCGAACCCGTTGCCGCTGCTGGAGTTCACGCTCGCCGAGCTGTGGGAACGGCGTTCGGCGGGGCTGCTGACCCACGAGGCCTACGAGGAGGTGGGCGGGGTCTCCCGGGCGCTGGCGGGCTACGCGGACCGGGTCTGGGCGGGTCTGGATCCCGGGACCCGGGCCACCGCCGAGCGGCTGCTCGTGCAACTGGCCCGCCCCCTGCACCGCGACGAGCTGACCGTGCGCAGCACGGCCCTGCGCGAGGAGTGCGACGACGCGCAGTGGGCCGTCGCCCAGCGTCTCGCCACCACGAGACTGCTGGTGCTGCACGAGGTCAACGCCGGTCTCGCGGGCCAGGAGCCGGTGCCCGGCGTCGAGTTGGCGCACGACTCGTTGCTCACGCAGTGGGAACTGCTGCGGCTGCTGACCGAGAGGTTTCGCGCCTTCCGGGTCTGGCAGGACGGTCTGCGGCAGCGGATCGACATCTGGTCGCACCACAAGTCACCCGGCCGGCTGCTGTCCGGCGCCGATCTGCGTGACGCCCGGCGGTGGGCGGCCACCCACGGCGAGCACCTCAGCGCGCGCGAACACGCCTTCATCAAGGCCGGGCGACGGCGGCGGAGGTTACTGGGCTCGGGCATCGCCGCGGTGCTGGCGGTGGCACTCGTCGTCGCCACGGCCGTCTACCAGCACCGCAGCGCACAGGTGGCCGAGGTGATCGCGCGCGACCTGGCGGTCAAGGCGCGGCAGCTGGATCAGGCCGATTCCTTCGGGGCGGTGCAACTGGGGATGCGCGCGTACCGTACCGACTCCTCGGTCGGCCTGGACGCGGCGAAGCCGGGCGCGTATGCCGTGGCCGACAAGCTGCTGCCGCACCACGACGTCGCCCGGGACCTGGACACCGCCGGTCCGAGCCGGTCCGGCGCGCCCCCGGCCGGCCCGTCGGGCACGCCGGCCCCCACGTCGGGCACGCCGGCCCCCACCTCGAGCTCGGCGGCCGCGGCGCTGGAGACCAGCGCCCGGGTGGAGAACGAGGACCTGACACAGATGGCGAGCGCCGACGGCCGGACCCTGGTGACCACGGACGCGTCGAGCCGGATCGCGCTGTGGCGCCTCTCCGGCCAGGGGGTCGCGCAGGAGTCGCTGTCCTCGCTGTTCGGTCCGAACGACTACGCCGGCTCACCCGTGATCAGCCGCAGCGGACGGTACGTGGTGTTCCGGCAGATGGTGGGGATCGACTTCGGCGACATGGACGTCGACGACCCGGCCGACGACAACGGTCTGCCGAGGATCGACCCGGACGACTACGCGACCTGCGTCCCCGAGAGCCTGCTCAGCGTCACGTCCTGTCTGGTCGTCTACGACACGGTGGAGCACGAGGTCGCCTCCGCCCGGGAGATCGAGCGGATACCCGTGATCGGCAACGTCCGGATGAGCGTCGACCCCACGGACCGGGTGCTGGGCATGGTCGTCTCGGACGCTCTGCTGCCGACCCTTCAGAGCGGGCTGCACAACACCCTGTACCTCTTCGACCTGCGCACCGGACGGCTGCTCCGGCAGACGAAGCTGCCGTGGCCGAGCATGGTCACCGAGCTGTGGCTGGGCCCCGGCGGCACCACCGCGACGGTCTCAGAGGTGCTGGCCGACGATCTCAAGGCACGGGCCGACCTCTCGCTGTCGTGGGTGGACCTCGGCCGGGGCGCCGTGACCCGGCGCCGGCTGGTCGCCGACCCGACCACCCTCAACGCCGTGACGATGAGTCTGGACGGGGGCACGGTCGCCGCCCTCGTGCGCGAACCCGGCACCGGCACCCGCGGCCTGGTCGCCTGGTCCACGGCCACCGGCGAGGTCGTCTCGCGCATCCCCCGGCTCGTCGAGAGCGGTGACTTCGGCACGCTCGCGCTGGACGCGACGGGCACCACGGCCTGGGTCTCGACGCTGGCGCAGGAGTACGGCCCGCTGACCGGGCGCACGGCCTCCGCCACCGGGATGCAGGTGGAGCCGATCATCGGGGCCACCCTGGCCCAGCGGGTGTCCGTCCGGTCGCTGCCGAACGGCGGGGAGACGGGTCGGTTCGACTACTCGGGGGGCTGGATATGGCCGTTGGGCAGCGGCACCGGCGCCCCGCTCGCGCTGGTGGACGGCAGCACGCTCGGCATCGTGCTCGACCGTCCCGGCGAGCCGGACCCCCTGCGTCGGCTGGCCGCCGCCAAGGCGGATCCCGGGTCCGGACGGAAACTCACCCTGTCGGGACTGTGCGCGCTGCTCGGCGAGCCCAACCACGACAAGGCGACCCGGGACCTGGTGCCTCCCGGCGCCTATCAGGGCGCCCTGTGCCCCTGAGAGCGCGCCCCACCCCGACGAACGAGGAGACTGCGTGAACGAGCTGGTGCGATGGACCCTGGACAGCGGCGGCGAAGTGATCGTGGAGGTGCCGCCGGACGGCCCGGCGATCAGCCCGGTGTCCCGGACGGGCGGCCTCGTCGAGTCGGCCGGCACCTCGCTGAGCGCCGCGCTCGGCAACGTCCGTCAGGCCGCGTCGGACGTGCTCGGCCAGTTCCGCGCGATGGACGTCCGGCCGGGCACGATCGAGGTCGAGTTCGGCGTGAAGCTGACCGCGGAGGCCGGCGCCATCATCGCGAGGACGAGCGCCGAAGGCCATCTGAACGTCAGGCTGACCTGGGAGAACGACGGTCCGCAGGAGCCACCCCCGGCCGCCCCGCCCTCCTCCGGCTGACCGGCCGGGGAGAGGTGGTGCGGGAGCGGCTCCTGACGGCGTCCCTCCGCGCCCCTCTTGATCAGTCGATCGATCACTCGAACTCGATCGATTGCCGTACCGGATCGATCACTTGTAGGCGGCGAACGCCTTCGAGAAGGCGGAGTCGGTCTGGACGATCGAACTGCACGTGGCGTCGGCGTAGTTCTTGGCGCCGCCCGCGCACTGCTTGTCCCGGGTCGCCGACCACATCGACAGCGCTCCGAGTCCCTTGGCCTTGGCGAAAGCGACCAGCTGGGTGGCGTCCTCGACCTTGAAGATCTCGGACGTGACGTCGTTCACGCCGATCATCGGAGTGACCCCGACCGCCTTCCAGGCCGCGCTCTCGCCGAGCCCGAGAACGCTCTTGACCTGTGCCTGGGTGGCGGTGGCGGCCTGCTCGGCGTAGGTCCCCATGTCGCCGCTGTAGGCCGGCCCGTAGTCCATCGCCATGATGTTGACGGTGCTGATCCGCACGTTGCCGGCCTTGGCGTTCGCCAGCAGGTTCACCCCGTCCTGGGTGAGCCCCTCGGGCATCACCGGAAGCGTGAACGACACGTCCAGGTCCGGGTGCTGCTGCTGGAGCTTGGCGATCGCCTGGGCGCGCCGGGTGTTGGCCGCCGTGTTCGGCAGCGCGCCGCCCTCGATGTCGAAGTCCACCTTGGTGAGCCCGTAGGCGTCCACGGCCTTGCCGTACGCCGCCGCCAGCGCGTCCGCCGAGGAGCAGCTCGTCGCCAGCTCGGTGCCGGAGGCGCCGCCGAAGGAGACCCGGACATCGCCGCCCTTGGCCCGCAGGGCCCCGATCTGCGCGGCCACGCCGTCGCTCGCCAGGTCGGTCACGCCGCCCCACTTGGGCGTGCAGCCGCCACCGTCGGTGACGAACGCCAGGTTGTAGTCCTTCACCCCGGTCGCGCTCGCGCTCGCCAGGAGGTCGAAGGCGGGATACAGGGAGGTGTCGACGTAGGGGGCGAACCCGGCGGAGGCGGTGGTCCCGGTGCCGGTGCTCGCGCTGGTGCTCGGGGCGGGCGAGGTGGGGGTGGCGGAAGCGGAGGGCGAGGAGCTGGTGGCCGGGCTCGGGGCCGTGGTGGGACTCGCGGACGCGGTCGGCCGGCCGCTCGGCTCGGGCGTGGCGCCGTCGTCGGCCGAACACCTGGCGCCGTCGACGACACAACCGGTGGGATCCGCGCTGCCGTTGACCACGAAGCCGACGGTGACGGCCTCCCCGGCGGCGAGCCCGTCGGTGTCCCACTTGGGCGGCGAGACGGTGACGTGCTGCCCGCTGACGGCGGACTCCCCGTTCCACAGGGAGCTCAGCTTCGCCCCGGCCGGCAGATCGAACTCGAGCTTCCAGTCCGCCTTCGCCCCGCCGCTGTTGTTCGTCACGACGTACTGCGCGGTGTAGCCCGTCGACCAGTCGCTGGTCCTGGTGTAGGCCGCCCCGACCCCGGCCGCCTGCGCGGTTCCGCCGAGCAGGACGGCGCCGCCGCCCACCACGGCCGCGGCGACCGCGCCGCCGATCATCTTGTTCCTGCCGCTGATCCTGCGCCGATGCGTGCTCATCACGTGCCTGCCTTCTCACTGCTCACGGGGATCCCGAGGGGGGTGCGGCAGCACGCTAGCGAGCCCGAACCGGGCAAAACGCCTGATAGGGACGGCCGTTGAGGTTCTTAGGCCGCGCTTAAGGAACACATCGGGGGCGGTTAAAGGTCGAGACCAATTCGAACCCTCAGGAACTCTCAGGAACGGCCGACGAGCGCCCGCCGCCGTCTGCGGACAGCGCCCCGGTGCCCCCTGCGCTCCGGCTCCCGGCCGTCCAGCTGGATCCATATCCGCACCTCGGTGCCGCCCAGCACCGAGGAGCCGATACGGACGTCACCGCCCGTCGACTCGGCGAGGCGCCGGACGATGTCCAGGCCGAGGCCGGTGGAACCCGCGGCGCCCGAGCCCCGGCCGCGCGCCATCGCCGCCTCGGGGTCCTGGATGCCCGGGCCCGCGTCCGAGACGAGGACGATCACCGCGTCCTCGCCGTTGTGGACGTCGACCGCGAAGGCCGTGCCCTCCGGGGTGTGCCGGAAGACGTTGCCGAGCAGGGCGTCGAGGGCCGCCGCGAGGTCGGTGCGGGCCACGGGTATGCGGACCGGGCGGTCCACCCCGGCGGTGCGCACCTTGCGGCCCTCGTCCTCCGCGAGCGCCGACCAGAACGCCATCCGCTCCCGGACCACCTCCGCCGCGTCGCAGCCCGCGCCCGGACCGGCGGCCGCCGTCTGCGGCTTGGCCTCCCGCGCCGTCCGGATGATCGTGTCCACCTCGCGCTCCAGCTGGGCGACCGCGGTCCTGGTCTGCTCGGCGGCCGGCGACTCGCCCAGGGAGGCCGCGTTCAGCCGCAGCACGGTCAGCGGGGTCCGCAGACGGTGGGACAGGTCGGCCGCCAGCTCCCTCTCGTTGGCCAGCAGTTGAACGACCTGGTCGGCCATCGAGTTGAACGCCACCGCCGCGAGGCGCAGTTCGTTCGGCCCCTCCTCGGGCACCCTCGATCCGAGCTTGCCCTCCCCCAGTTCCCGCGCCCCCTCGACCAGCCGCCGCGCCGGCTGCACCATCCGTACGCCCAGCCGGTCGGCGACGGCGACCGAGCCGACGACCAGCGCGGCCCCGACCGCCGCCAGCACCGCCCAGGCCGTGCCGACGCCGTTGCTCACCTCCGACTCGGGGACGAACACCTCGATCACCACGGTCCCCAGGCTCAGCGCGACCGGCTGGAGCAGCGCCGATCCTCCGGGCACCTCGGTGGTGGAGGCGCGGCCCAGCTCACGCACGGCCTCGATGTCCGCGTCCGCGGCCCGCGGGCGGCCGAGGTCGACCGCGGACCGGCCGTCGCTCGCCGGCAGATGCAGCGCCATGCCGTCGTCGGAACCCGCCGAGGCGACCACCCGCTCCAGCTGGTCGCGGTCGGTCGTGATGGACAACGCCGGGACCACGACGGCGGCCTCCCGCTCGGCGTTGGAGAACGCGCGGTCGCGGGCCATCTCCTTGATCACGAGACCGAGCGGGACCGCGAAGGCGACCACGACCATCGTGGTGACCGCCAGACAGACCTTGACCAGTGCCCATCTCATCCGATCGGCCCCGTCCCCCCGGAGTCGGCGGGGACCGGCGGCTCCAGCTTCACGCCGACGCCCCGCAGGGTGTGCAGATAGCGCGGCCGCGCCGCCGTCTCGCCCAGTTTGCGGCGCAGCCAGGACAGATGGACGTCGATGGTCTGGTCGTCGCCGTAGGACTGCTGCCACACCTCGGCCAGCAGCTCCCGGCGCGGGACCACGACGCCCGGCCGGCCCGCGAGAAAGGCCAGCAGGTCGAACTCGCGGCGGGTGAGGTCGAGCCGCACGCCGTCCAGCTCGGCCTGGCGGCGCAGCGGGTCGACGGTCAGACCGCCGACGCGGATGACGCTGGAGGGCGATGCCTCCGCGGCACCGGACCGGGCCCGCCGCAGCACGGCCGCCATCCGCGCCGACAGGTGCTCCACCGAGAACGGCTTCGTCAGGTAGTCGTCCGCGCCCGCGTTCAGCAGCCGGACGATCTCCGCCTCGTCGTCGCGCGCGGTGGCGATGATGACCGGCACGTCGGTGATGCCGCGCAGCATCTTCAGGGCCTCGGAGCCGTCCAGATCGGGCAGTCCGAGGTCGAGGATGACCACGTCGAAGCGGAAATGGGCGACCTCGCGCAGCGCCTCCAGTGCCGTACCGACGCTGCGCACGAGGTGCGCGGCGTCGGTCAGCTGCCGGATGAGCGCCGAGCGTACGAACTGGTCGTCCTCGACCACGAGCACACTTGCCATGCGCCGCAACCTACGCCATGCGGGCCGGGGTCATTCGGGCCTGTGGACAACTCGGCCCCTGTGGACGACCGGTGAGGCCACCGTGCGCGGCCGGGGGTCGCCGGGGACATCCGTGCGACACGGGTGAGGCGCGTGGGGCAAGATGGCCCGCGATGCGCAGAGGACTCGTACACGTACTGGCCTGGTCGCTCGCCACGGGCGCGGCGGTCACGCTGTCGTGGTGGGGTGTCCACACGGTGATGGCGGGCACGGCCTACGATCCGCCGCGCGCCCTGCCGCTCACGGCGGGCGAGGCGGTCACGCGGGAGACGACGCCGCCGGCCTCGCCGACGAGCGGCCCGTCCGCGTCGCCGAGCCCGTCCCCGACCCCGAGCCGGACCACGGCGTCCCCCTCCCCCTCCCGGACGGCGGCGACGGCGGACCCCTCCCCCAGCGGCCCGGCAACGCCCCGGAGCACCTCCCAGGGCACGGTCAAGAGCTACGACACCGACGGCGGGCTGGTCGTCTTCGACCTGGGCAAGGCCTCCGCCTCGCTGGTCTCGGCGACGCCGGGCGCGGGCTGGTCGATGCAGGTGTGGAAGACGGAGTCGTGGATCCGGGTGGAGTTCGCCTCCGGCGCGGACCGGGTGTCGGTGTTCTGCACCTGGCACGACGGCCCGCCCCGGGTGGAGGTGGGCACCTACTGACGACCGGGCCGCGGCCGATCGGCACCGGCCGACCACTCCGTCGGTCGCTCCGTCGGTCCGCCGGTCGATCGGTCCGTCGGTCGCTCCGGCCGTCGGCTCAGCGGAAGACCGACGGCGGTGGGGCCGGTGAGGCCACCGCGGACGCGTCCACGACCGGCGTCGCGCCACCGGTGAAGTCGGTGAGCGCCCTGCCGTGCTCGACCCGCCCGGGGTGCGGGTCGGAGGCGGCCCGGCGGGTCAGTTCGGCGGTCGGCAGCGGCAGGTCCGAGGCCACCAGCACGGCGTTGCCGAACCGTTTGCCGCGCAGCACGGTCGGGTCCGCGACCAGCGCGAGTTCCGGGAACCGGGCGGCGGCGGTGGCGATCTGGCCGCGCAGGTGCGCGAGCGGCGGGCCGTCGGCGAGGTTGGCGGCGTAGGCCCCGCCGGGCCTGAGCGCCCTGCGGACCTCGTCGAGGAACTCGGTCGAGGTGAGGTGGGCAGGGGTGCGGGCGCCGCTGAACACATCGGCGACGACGAGATCCGCCCATCCCTCGGGCACCTTGGCCAGTCCTTCGCGTGCGTCGAGCGACCTCACCCTGATGCGCGCCCCCGGGTCCAGCGGCAGCTCCCGGCGGACCAGCCGGACCAGGGCCGCGTCCCGTTCGACGACCTGCTGGGTGGAGCGGGGGCGGGTCGCGGCTACGTACCGGGCGAGGGTGAACGCGCCGCCGCCGAGATGCACCACGTGCAGCGGTCTGCCGGGCGGTGCCACGAGGTCGACGACATGACCGAGGCGCCGCTGGTACTCGAAGGAGAGATGGGCCGGGTCGTCGAGGTCGACATGCGACTGGGGGGCTCCGTCGAGGAGCAGCGTCCAGGCCCGCGCCCGGTCCCGGTCGGGTACGAGCTGGGCGAGTCCGCCGTCGACGGGCTCGACGACGGCGTCGGCGTCCCGCTCGCGCCGGGTGTTCCTGGACTTTGCCATACCGGCATTTTCGCAGGCCGCGCATGCTCCCCGCGCGGGCGGTCCGGGGCGGTGCGCACCGCCGGGCTGCCGGGTTCCGCGCCGGTCACGGCCGGGGCGCCCTCACCGGCAGCTGTCCGCCGCCTCGATCATCCGGGCCGCCTCGCCGAGGGCCCGCCGCAGCACCGCCGGATCCGTCGCGAGGTCGGCCTCACCAGGGGGCACCAGCCACTCGGGGCCCTCGACCGGCGGCTCGGGGACGAGTCGCAGTCCGCGGCCGTCGGTCCTCGTACAGGTACTGCCCGGCACGTCCCATGCCGCCGCCGTGCCGGCCGGCACCACGAAGCCGAGTGTGTCGTCGCCGTCGTCGTGCAGGACGGGTCCCACCCCGTCTCCCGCCGACGCCCTCCGCAGGATGTCGACCGCCTCCAGCCCCTGACGGGTCGGCACCGTCACCAGGTCGCACGCCGCCACCGGCGCCATAGAAGGAACGTTGCTCTGGCTGGTCTCCATACCGGCCTCCACCGCGCAGCCCGCCTCAGTCCACACGGCTCAACGCCGCACGGCGTCAAGGGCTACGGCGGAAGTACGCCGCAAAGGATGGCAGTTCATGGCAGATCGCGGATGAGATATCCGTTTTGTAGCCAAACACCGCATGGCGGCCCGACCACAGCAGGTACGTTCTTGCCCGCCGGGAACAAGGGTGCCACACGGACAACTCATCCCTGTTCCGGCATGGTTCGACGGTTCGCACGAGAGGACCCGGCCATGGCGTCGTCAACGGTGACCCCACCTCGGCCCGACCGGCCGGCACGGCCCAACCTCGCCTTCCGCCACCTGCGCGGGCATCGCTCACCGGCTGAGTTCGCCGCACTCGTGCGGCGGGCCGCCCGCGAGATCGGCGAGCGTGTCAGCTGTGACGCCCGCTATATCGGGCGCGTCGAGGCGGGCGAGATCCGCTGTCCCAACTACGCGTACGAGCGGGTGTTCCTGCACATGTTCCCCGGCCGCACGCTCACCGACCTGGGGTTCGCGCCCCGCGCGTCCGTGCGCGGACGAGGGGCGCGCGCCCCTGAGGACGCGCCCTGCGCGCACACCACGAGACCGGAGCGCACTACCAGTGACGAGCGGAACACGGCTGAGACGGGCAGGGCACAGCAGCCGTATGACACGCAGGACCCGTACGACACGCACCACAACGACGAGGAGAGCGACGTGCTGCGTCGCGCATTCATGACCGGCGGAGGTGCCACGATGGCCGCCGCCACGCTGGGCCCCCTCGGGCTCGCCCACGACGCGTCGGCGGGCCGCCCCGTGCGCCGCGCGGGAGCGAGCGAGGCCGGCGCCCTCGAAGAAGCGGTCCGCAGGATCCGGCTGCTGGACGACCGGCACGGAGCCGACGGCCTCTACCGCCGCGCCGCCGCACCCCTGCGCGCCGCCTACGCGCTGCTGGACGCCGGGACGACCCGGCAGACCACCGCCGACCGGCTCCACTCGGGCGCCGGGGAACTCGCCATCTCGGTGGGCTGGCTGGCCCACGACTCGGGCCGGTTCGACGACGCGCGCTCGCACTACGCGGAGGCGCTGGCGACCGCCCGGATGACCGGTGACCAGGGACTGGAGGCGCACGCCTTCTGCAACACGGCGTTCCTGGCCCGGGACGCGGGCCGCCCGCGGGAGGCCGTCCGGGCCGCCCAGGCCGCCCAGCGCGTCGCCCGCCCCCTGGGCTCTCCCCGCCTGATGTCCCTGCTGGCGCTGCGCGAGGCGGGCGGCTGGGCGGGGCTCGCCGACCGCACGGGCTGCGAGCAGGCCCTCGTCCGCGCGCAGGCCCTCTACGACCGGGGGCCCTGCGACAGCGACCCCGAGTGGATGAGCTTCTACGGCGAGGCCGAGCTCGAGGGCCTCGAGGCGCAGTGCTGGTCGACGCTGGGCGACTGGCCGCGCGCCGCCCGGCACGCGAAGCGGGCGGCGGACCTCCAGGACCCGCACTTCTCCCGCAACATCGCGCTGTACACGGCCGAGCTCGCCGACGACCTCGCGCGCGGGGGCCGCCCCGACGAGGCTGCGGTCGCCGGGATGCGGGTCCTGGACCTGCTGGACCAGGTCCAGTCGTCCCGGATCCAGACGATGCTGGCGGGTACGGCCAGAGTGCTGCTGCCGCACCGGCGCGCGGGCGGCGTGTCCACCTTCCTGGAGCGGCACGCCTCGACACCGCGGATGGTGTGAGACCCGCTGCCCGCTACCGCCCGCGGCCGATGACCCCGCACGCGGTCACCCGCGCCTACCCGAGGTGCCCGAGGTCGTTCCAGCTCTCGATCGCCGGTTCTCCGTAGGCCCAGCCCAGGACCGACAGCGACGTCGGGTTCAGCCGGATCCGGGCCGCGAAGTCCAGCGGCAGACCCAGCCAGCGTGCCCCGATGGAGCGGAGGATGTGCCCGTGGGCGAAGACCAGCACGTCCCGGTCGGCCGAGCGGGCCCAGGCGACGACCTCGTCCGCGCGGGCGGTGACCTCGGCGAGCGTCTCCCCCTCGGGGACGCCGTCGCGCCAGATCAGCCAGCCCGGCCTGGCGGCCTGGATCTCGGCGGGGGTCATGCCCTCGTAGGCGCCGTAGTGCCACTCCATGAGGGTGTCCCAGGCGGTGGCCCGTTCGCCGAAACCGGCGAGCTCGCACGTCTCCCGCGCGCGTACCAGCGGGCTGGTGCGTATCTCCGCGTCCGTCAGGCCGTCGAACGGCGCCCGGTGCAGCCGCTCGCCGAGCAGCTTGGCGCCCCTGCGGCCCTCCTCAAGGAGGGGCACGTCCGTCCGGCCGGTGTGCTTGCCGGACAGCGACCACTCCGTCTGTCCGTGCCGGGCCAGCAGGATGCGCGGTGCCATGGGGGACCTTTCCGGGGAGACCCTTGGAGGGATCGGGGGAGAAATCGGAGGCGGATCCCTTCCATCATCGCTCACGCTGAACAGGGGCAACCCGGTGGGCGATCTCAGCGTCTTTGAGAGCCGGGGCGCCCATCGAGCACGCGCACCCGCGCCGTAAAGTGGCCCGTCCCGAGCCACTGGCACAGCAGCGACGACACAGCGAAACGAAGGGGGAGGCGATCGGATGCCGCAGACCGAGACACCAGGCACCGAGGCGGCCCCGCGGACACGGCTGCGCTGGTGGACCGAGCTGCCGCTGCTCGTGCTGGTATACGCCTGCTACTCCGCGGGCCGACTGCTCGCGCGCGGCGACGTGACCACCGCCGTCGACCACGGCCTCGCGCTGCTGCGCATCGAGAAGTTCCTGCACATCAACGCCGAGCACCCCTTGAACCGGCTGTTCCGGACCCAGGCGTGGATCGGCGTGCCGGCCGACTTCTGGTACGCGTCGCTGCACTACCTGGTGACACCGGTGATCCTGGTCTGGCTGTTCCGGTCCCGGACCCAGCTCTACCGCGCGGCCCGCACCTGGCTGATGACGTCCACGTTCATCGGGCTCATCGGCTTCACCCTGATGCCGACCTGCCCGCCCCGGCTGCTGTCGGCGGGCCACGGCTTCGTGGACACCATGGCCCAGTACAGCTCGTACGGCTGGTGGGGCGGTGAGGCGAGCGCGCCGCGCGGCATGGGCGGCATGACCAACCAGTACGCGGCGATGCCCAGCCTGCACGTCGGCTGGGCCCTGTGGTGCGGTGTCATGCTGTGGCGGTACGGCGGCACGCGTACGGCGAGGACCGCGGGTGTCGTCTACCCGCTGGTGACGACGCTCGTGGTGATGGGCACCGCCAACCACTACTTCCTCGACGCGGTCGCGGGCGCGGCCGTGATGGGCGTCGGGCTGCTGCTGACGCCGTTGGTGATGCGCGGCGCGGACCGTGCCCGGGAGTGGTTCCAGGCCCGTGTCCCCCTGGTCGCAGCCGCCTCCGCCGGCACATCGTCCTCGATTGTCAGTGGCGGATGCCAGACTTCGACGGGTGAGCGAATTCCACGGCAGCGCGAGTCACGGTTCGGCCCCGGAGCCGAGCCGGGTGCCACCCCCTCGGACGCGGGGGACGGCGCTCCGGCAGCGGCTCGCTGAGCTGCGCGGCCCCGACGTTCCGGCCAAGGCGCTGGACGCCCGTGCCCTCGCGGCGCTGGCCGCCAACCCGGGCTGCGAGCGGCGCGCGATCCTCGACGGCGCGGGGGTGGACAAGGCGACGCTGGCCGACGCGCTGGGCTCGCCCTCGGCCTTCGGCCAGTCGCAGTTCGCCCTGACCCGCGGCAACGCGTTCGAGGCGAAGGTGAAGGCGGACGGCGGCGCGGAACTGCTGCGGCTGGTGCACGAGCGGCTGGATCCGGGCGCCGCGCCGCCCGCCGGCGCGGCCCTGCCCGACCTGTCCGCGATCGGCCCCGAGGGCCGCACCGCGCGTACCGCGCTGGCGCTGCGCGAGGCCACCGAGGCGAGCGGCACCTGGACGCTCCTGGACCATCCGATGATCGCGCTCGACGTCGCGGGCTCCCCCGCCTTCCTGGAGCCGGACGCGGTGGTGGTCCACCCGGACGGCAGCTGGACGGTCGTGGAGATCAAGTCCTTCCCGATGCTGGACGGCTCGGCGGACCCGGCGAAGGTCGGGGCGGCCGCCCGGCAGGCCGCCGTGTACGTGCTCGCCCTGGAGGCGGTCGCCGCCCGCCTCGACTCGGCCCCGCGCGTGCGCCACCGCGTGCTCCTGGTCTGCCCGAAGGACTTCTCCAACCTGCCCACCGCCTCCGCCGTCGACGTGCGCAAGCAGCGCGCCGTCACCAGCCGCCAACTCGCCCGCCTCACCCGCATCCAGGACATCGCCGACGCCCTCCCCGAGGGCACCTGCTTCTCCCCCGAGCTGCCCGCCGAGCGGCTCACCGCCGCCGTCGAGGCGGTCCCGGCCGCCTACGCGCCCGAGTGCCTGGCCACCTGCGAGCTGGCGTTCCACTGCCGGGAGCGGTCCCGCGCGGCCGGCGCCGTGACCTCCCTGGGCCGTTCCGTGCGGGCCGAACTGGGCGGGCTGGCCACCGTCGAGGACGTCCTGTCGGCGGCCCGCGGCGAGAGCGGCGATCCGCGGGATCCGGCGGTCGCCGCCCTGCGCCGGGCCGCCCGACTCCGCGCCGACGCCCTGGGGACGATGTGTCGCTGATCACCACCCTCGCCCGGCTCGAAGCCGTCACCACCGGCCGCGCCCGGCCCACCGCCACCGTCCGGCACCGGCACCTCTCCGAGCGGCCGCTGGTCTTCGTGCCGCTGACCACGGCCGGTGAGGCCGGTGCCCCGCTGGGCGCGCTGGTCGGCACCGACCGGGACGCGCCGCGGCTGCTCGTCGTACCGCAGCCGCGCGACCGCGAGCTGCGGTTCGCGTTCCTCGCCGAGCTGGCCGACGTCGTCCTGCCGTACCTCGACTCCTACGCCGACGTCGTCGAGGCCGCCGAGCGCAGCGAGACCGACCCGGAGACCGGCAGACGCGTCAAGGTCGAGGTCGAGCTGTGCGCCGACGCGCCCCAGCTGATCGTCCCGAGCCGCGCGGGCGTCGACTTCGTGCGCCTCCTGGGCCGCTCCATGCGCTTTCGGCGGACGGCCGAGCAGGACCCGGAGACGCCGTATCCCGCGCCCCCGCGCGTGCCGTTGCTCGGGCGGTGGCTGACCCACTACGGGGAGCGGTCCCGGGTGCCCGGCTCCTCCCTGCTGGCGGCGATGACGGAGCTCCTGGGCCGGCACTGGGCGACCGGGCAGTCCAGCCTGGAGGACCAGCACCTGGGGGCGCAGCTCGCCTGGATCGCCCCGCCGCCGGGAGAGACGGGCGCGGAGGCGGCCCTGCGCGCGGAACTCGCGCGGGACGCCGCGGGACAGCTGCTGTGCCCGCCCGCCGGTCCGGCGACCGACCCCGCGTTCGACAACAAGCTGCTCGCCCCGGCCATCGAGCGCTACGACCGCGCGCGTACCGCCCTGGCCGCCGCCGAGGACGGCCTCCAGGCGGACGACCGGCTGGGCGCGCTCACCGCGGCCGAGCGGGAGATCCGCGAGCTGGTGCGGAGCCGGACGCTGCCCACCTGGGACAAGGTGTGGGAGGGCCTGGACCTGCTGCGGGCGCTGCCGGAGGGCGCGCACGTCGAGGAGCGGTGGACCCGCGACCGCTGGTCGTTCACCGGCCACCGCGACCGGGTCGTCGCCGGTGAGCCCCCGCAGCCGCGGCGCGACGACGCGGTCACCGCCGCCAACAAGCTCGCCGGCCGCGAGCGCGAACAGGCCCGGCTGGAGGCGCAGGAGGCGCTCGACGACCCGCTGGTGATGGCGGGGCGGCGGCTGGCCGGGGAGGCGTTCGCGGGCGAGGTCGTCGACGTGGTCATGGCGTACAGCGAGAGCAAGCGGCCGAGCCCGCGCCCCCTGGTCACCGTACGGACGGACGACCGGCCGCATCTCGGGGAGCGGGCGAAGGTGTTCCGGTCGCTGGGCGGCAAGCCGCAGGCGGCCGAGTTCGTGGGGCGGGACGGCGAGGAGGAGGACGGCCTGCTGGTGCTGCGGATCGTCGACAAGATGGGCCGCGGCAAGGAGCCCGAGGCGGGGTCCGTGCCCGAGAAGGGCGACCGGCTGTGCTTCACGCTCTTCGAGCACGAGCAGCGCGGCGGCGCGAAGCTGCCCGACCCCGAGGACACGCCGTGGACGCACGGCGGTCCGCCGGGCGAGCAGGTGCCCGAGGTCCCCGATTCCGTCACCCAGGAGGATGTGCTGTGACCACCGAGGCCGCCTTCGACCCCGGTACCGCCGCCACCCGTGCCACCGACGCGATCCTGCGCGACACGCTGCACGGCAGCGCGCGCGGGGTGGTCGTCGACTCCCCGCCCGGCGCCGGCAAGTCCACGCTCGTCGTCCGCGCGGCGCTGGAACTCGCCGAGGCGGGGCGGCCGCTGATGGTGGTCGCGCAGACCAACGCGCAGGTCGACGACCTGGTCGTCCGGCTCGCGGTGAAGAACCCCGAGCTGCCCGTCGGCCGGCTGCACAGCAGTGACGCCGACCCGTACGACAAGGTGCTCGACGAGCTGCCGAACGTACGGAAGTCGGCGAAGGCGGCGGAGCTGGGCGGCCTGCCGGTGGTGATCTCCACGGCCGCCAAGTGGGCGCATGTGAAGGTCGACGAGCCGTGGCGGCACGCGATCGTGGACGAGGCCTACCAGATGCGGTCGGACGGGCTGCTGGCCGTGGCCGGGCTGTTCGAGCGGGCGCTGTTCGTGGGCGACCCGGGGCAGCTGGACCCGTTCTCGATCGTCGGCGGCGAGCAGTGGGCGGGCCTGTCGTACGATCCGTCGGCCTCGGCGGTGAGCACCCTGCTCGCCCACAACCCGGAGCTGCCGCAGCACCGGCTGCCGGTGTCCTGGCGGCTCCCGGCGTCGGCGGCGCCGCTGGTCTCCGACGCGTTCTACCCGTACACCCCGTTCCGCAGCGGCACCGGACACGGGGACCGGCGGCTCTCCTTCGCCGTGCCCGCGGACGGCTCCGGCACCGACCGGGTGATCGACGAGGCGGCGGAGTCCGGCTGGGGCCTGCTGGAGCTGCCCGCCCGGCACACACCGCGGACCGACCCGGAGGCGGTGCGGGCCGTCGCGACGGTCGTCCGGCGGCTGCTGGACCGCGGCGGGGCGGCCACCTCGGAACTCTCTCCCGACCCGACCCCGTTGACCGCCGACCGGGTCGCCGTCGGCACCGCCCACCGCGACCAGGCGGCCGCGGTCCGGGCGGCGCTCGCCGAGCTGGGCGTCCCGGACGTGACGGTGGACACGGCGAACCGGCTCCAGGGCATGGAGTTCGACGTCACGGTGATCCTCCACCCGCTCTCCGGCCGCCCCGACGCCACCGCCTTCCACCTGGAGACGGGCCGCCTGTGCGTGCTGGCCTCGCGGCACCGGCACGCGTGCGTGGTGGTGTGCCGGGCCGGCGTGGGCGACCTCCTGGACGCCTACCCCTCGACGGAACCGGTCCAGCTGGGAACCCTCGTGAAGTTCCCGGACGGCTGGGAGGCGAACCACGCGGTCCTGGCCCACCTCGCCGAGCACCGGGTGGCCTGGAGACCGTGAACCGGCAGGAACATCGGGGGCACCGGAAGCCTTGATACTGCGGGGCCGAGGGCCTCTTGCGCCGCCGGGGGACAATGGAGGGTGGTCCACGCCACCGGTGTTGTCCGCCGGTGGCCATCCGAACCGTACGAGGAGGAGAAGACATGGCGGAGCCCACGCCGCGTCGGAACGAACCGCGGCTACGCCCCGCGCCCCTGCTCTTCGAGCCCGCCGAGGCGGCCGGTGATCCGGAGCACTTCTTCGACCTGGAGTCGATAGACGATCCGGCGGCGCTGCTCACGCGGGCGACGGAGCTGACGCTCGCGTTCCGGGCCGCCGCCGACCGGGCGGTGGAGTTCCAGGCCATGGCGGCGGCACAGCTCGCCGATCCACGCCGCTTCGACCGGCTGACGCCCGCGGACATCGGCGAGCGGGCCGAGTGGACCGAGGACTACGCGCAGAAGATGGTCGAGTTCGGCCGGGATCTGCTGCGGGGCGACACCGAGGGGCGGGGGCACGCCGACCCCGTCTGAGCCTCACCTGCCCGGTCCGAGCGCCTCGCCCGACCCGGCCGGAGCACCCTGCATCGCTCACTCACCGAGCGGCCGACCGAGCAAGCGGCCCGGCACCCCGACCGACCGTGCGTCAGGCCACCCGATCGCCTGTCCGTCCGCCCGCCTGGCATATGCCGGGCGGGCAAGATACTCCTCTTCGGTCCCTCCCGTCCCGGTTTCCGGCAACCCTGTGAAATCATCCGCTCACCCCCGGTACACCTGGGGGCATGAGCAGCGCATGCGAGGAACCCATCGGTGTCACCCCGGACGGCGCCGCCTGGCTGGCCTCCGCCGGAACATATCCGCGCAGCACGCTCGCCTTCTGGGCGGAGCGACCGCAGGCCCCGGTGGTGCTGCCCTGCGGCTCGGCGTTCGACATCGTCAGCGCGCCGGCGATGTTCGGCCGGCTGATGCTCGACCGGCTGTGGAGCGAGGGGCCGGGCTCCGGCCCGGTGGCCGCGTTCCGCGGGCGGACCCTGCTGTTCGCGGCGCCGGGCACGGCCCAGCGGCTGCCCTCGCTGCTGGAGTGGGAGGAGTGGAGCGCCGAAGGCCGCCGGGACGGCCGTACCGCGACGGTGCCGCCACTGCTGTGCCACGGCACGGGCGACGCGGTGACCGTACCGGCGCTCACCCCCGCCGCGGAGGGCGCGTCGACGCGCTGGATGGTCGCGCCGGACACCCGTCATCCGTGGCTGCCGGGCCCGGAGATCCTGCTGTGGGCGGCGGTCCGGGCGGCCCGTTCGGCCGTGCGGATTTCGATTTCTCCTCCCCAGGATCAGGATGCTAAGGTCTACGACGTCAGCAGGCGCCGCTAGCTCAGTTGGTTAGAGCAGCTGACTCTTAATCAGCGGGTCCGGGGTTCGAGTCCCTGGCGGCGCACAGACGGCAAAGGCCCCTCGCGAGAGCGAGGGGCCTTTCGCGTGCGCCACTCGCCTGGCGCCTCCCGCATGCCCGGAACGAGACCGGACGGGCCCGGGCGGACGCACGACGGCAGAGGTCACGGCCCGGCAGAGGTCACAGCCCGGCAGAGGTCACGGCCCGGCAGAGGTCACAGCCCGGCAGAGGTCACGGCCCGGCAGAGGTCACGGCCCGGCAGGGGTCACAGCCCGGCAGGGGTCACAGCCCGGCAGGGGTCACAGCCCGGCAGGTGTCACAGCCCGGCAGGGGTCACAGCTTCGTCCCCGGCGTGATCTTCACCGTCCACTCCCCCGACACCGTGCGCCCCTCCACGTCCACCCGTACGCCGTTGCCCGGCACGGTGAAGCTCTCACCGAGGGCGACCGGGGCGTCCGCGAGGGGCGGGTAGACGGAGTTCTCCCAGCAGGCCTCGGTGCGCGGATGGGCGTCGACCACCTCGACCGGGCCGCGCCCGGACCGGGCGCCGCTGCTGATGCGGTAGACGAGGACGCCGCTGCGGCAGGCGGCCCCGTCGTTGCCGGCCTGGCCGCGCACCTCGAAGGCGAGCACGCTGTCGGGGCCGGTGCGCACCACGGCGAGCTTGGGCCCGTTGCCGAGCCCGAAGGCCGGCGCCCCGGAGGCACCGGCGACCGGCACGCCCGGTCCGGCGCTCAGCGGTTCCAGGGTCAGCCGGGTCGGACCCGGCCCCCGGACACACACCACCTGGCGTTCCGCGAGCCAGCCCAGTTTCCACTTGTGCCAGGCGAACAGGTCGGGGGCGAGTCCGAACTGGCTGCCCATCAGGTCCCAGTCGCCGACGTAGGTGTCCCAGTCCCCCTTGCCGTCGACGGGGCGGTGGTAGAGGTCGGGCAGGTCGAACACGTGGCCGGTCTCGTGGGCGAGGACGAGACGGTCCGGGGGGTGCTGCTCGAAGACCGTGACGACCCGGCGGATGTCCGTGCCGTCGGCGTGCAGCGGGGCGTCCAGGTTGACGACCTTCGTGGCGTCCGAGTCGACGCCGGGCGCGTCCGGGTCGGCGACGAAATAGACGACGTCGTAGCGGGAGAAGTCGACGTGGGGGTCGGCGGCGGCCAGCGCGTCGTGGAGGTAGGCGGCCCGGCTGTCGGCGTTCCAGTCGCGCTGTATGGCGTACGCGGTGGACGGCTTCGGCATGCGGATCCAGCGCTTCAGCGGATGCGCGCGCAGGGCGAACTTCCCGTAGGACGCCTGGCGGAAGAAGCGGCTGGTGGCCGGGAAGTGGTCGGCGGCCAGTTCGTCGGGGGAGGTCGTCGGGAACCGGTCCGGGAAGGACAGGAAGACCATCACCGCGTCGAGCGACCGGGTGGGCCGGGGGTAGGCGGTGTTCCAGGTGTCCACGCCCTCCGAGTGGTGGGCCGCGGTGCGGGTCAGGGCGCAGGGGGCGGGCGAGAACGGCTCGGCGACCGAGGGGCCGCCGATGAGCGAGTTCGCGACCAGCGCCGAGAAGGTGGTGAACACGGCCGCGGTACTGCGCAGTCGGGGGCGCGGAAGCAGTCGCACACGTCGCGGCAGTCGCGGCACAGGGACCTCCGGAAGGCGGTTCACGGGACACCGCCACCCAGCCTGTGTGAAATTGTCGTACTACGCCCTGTTTGTCTGCCCCAGACGAGTGAGGAGGCGGAAAGCGGGCATCACCTCGACACCCCCGGAATTCTCACGGAACGTCACAAGCGGTCGTCCCCCCACAGAACCGGGCCAGGTGCGGGCAGAAACGATCTGTCAGAAAGGCCGGTTGTTCGGGGACACTGGGCAGTGGCTGCGCGGGTCCGGGGGCAGCCTCTATGATCGGCAGACTTTCCTGCACGGACAGCGATCGAGTGCACTGCGGGAGCGAGCGGTGAGCGGAACGTCCGAAGGGCCGACGCCCGCGGCAGACCTCGACCGGTCAGCCGTCACAGAGAGTGACATCGACAGTACGGAAAGCGGGCTCCTGGTCAACCGACCACCGGCCTACCGTTCCGTCTTCGCGGCGGCGCCTCTCGCCATGGCCGTGGTCGACGGCGAGGGCCGCATCGTCGACGCCAACGACGCGCTCGGCGCGCTGCTCGGCGGCGGGCGGACCGGCCTGGTCGGGCGGGTCGCCTCCGACCTGCTGGACCTGGCCTCCGACCCGCGTACCTGGCACGCCTACCGCGAGGTGCTGAGCGGCCGGCGGGCGAAGCTGCGCTGCACCCGGCGCCTGAAGCAGCCCGACGGGCGCTCGCTGTGGGCGCAGGTCACCGTCTCGCCGCTGGACGCCGACACGCCCGGCGTGCTGCTGTCGGTCGCCGACGTGAGCGCCCACCGTGACCTCCAGGCGAGACTGCGGCATCTCCAGATGCACGACCCGGTGACCCGGCTGCCCAACCGCACCCTGTTCTTCGAGCGGGTGTCCGCCGCGCTGGAGGCGGAGGTCTACGAGCAGAGCGGGACCGGCCGGATCGGCCTGTGCTACCTGGACCTGGACGGCTTCAAGGCGGTCAACGACACCCTCGGCCACCGGGTCGGCGACCTGCTGCTGGCCGCCGTCGCCGAACGGCTGACGGAGTGCGCCGAGCAGGCCGGGCAGACCCGGCCGAGCGTGCCGCTGGTGGCCCGGCTGGGCGGCGACGAGTTCGCCCTGCTGGTCGAGGACTCCACCGGCACCGAGCAGCTCGCCGACCTCGCCGAGTCCGCGCTCAAGGCGCTCCAGGCCCCCTTCGACCTGGCCGGACACCGGCTGAACGTCTCCGCGTCCATCGGGGTCGTGGAGCGGCACGCGGCCGGCACCACGGCGACCGGTCTGATGCAGGCCGCCGACACGACCCTGTACTGGGCGAAGGTGGACGGCAAGGACCGCTGGACGCTGTTCGACCCCGAGCGCAACGCCCATCTGATGACCCGGCAGGCACTGGCCTCCACGCTCCGGCCGGCCATCGAGCGCGGCGAGTTCCGCCTCGACTACCAGCCGCTGGTCGGCATGTCGGACGGCCGGCTGCGCGGCGTGGAGGCGCTGGTGCGCTGGGACCACCCCCGGTTCGGGCTGCTGTCGCCGAATCGGTTCGTCGCGCTGGCCGAGGAGGACGGTTCGATCGTGCCGCTCGGCCGATGGGTTCTGGCCACCGCCTGCCGGCAGGCACGGCAGTGGCAGCTGGACAATCCGGACGATCCGCCGCTGTTCGTCAGCGTCAACGTGGCGGTGCGTCAGGTGTGGGACTCCGACCTGGTGGCGGATGTGGCGGAGATCCTCGCCGAGACCGGGCTCGCGCCGCACCTGCTCCAGCTGGAGCTCACCGAGTCGGCCGTGATGGGCTCGGCCGGGCGGCCGCTCCAGGCGCTCCAGGCGCTCAGCGACATGGGCGTGGGCATCGCCATCGACGACTTCGGCACCGGCTACTCCAACCTCGCCTATCTGAGCCGGCTGCCGGTGTCCGTGCTGAAGCTCGACGGGTCCTTCGTGCGCGGTTTCCAGTACGAGGGCGCGGGCTCCCCGCCGAACCCGGCCGACCAGGTCGTCGTCGAGGCGATGATCGACCTCGCGCACCGGCTGGGGTTGACCGTCACCGCCGAGTGCGTGGAGACCTCCGCGCAGGCGACCCGGCTGCGCAGCATCGGCTGCGACACCGGGCAGGGGTGGCTGTACTCCCGCCCGGTGTCGCCGGACCGCATCTCCGAGCTGCTGGGGACCGAGACCTACGCCGTCGGCAACCCGTAGGCGTCCGCGACGAGTTCGTAGGAGCGCAGGCGCAGCTCACCGCGATGGGCGTGGCTGGTGAGCATCAACTCGTCGGCGCCGGTGCGCTTGTGGAGGTCGTCGAGGCCGGAGCGGACCTCGTCGGCCGTGCCGTGGATGATGTTCGCTCCCCAGGAGTCGACGAACTCCCGTTCCAGCGCACTGAATCGGTGCGCCTCCGCCTCTTCGGGGGAGGGGAACAGACCGGGGCGGCCGCCGCGCAGCCGGACCATGTTGAGGCCGGTGGCCAGGACCTGGCGGCGGGCCTCCCGCTCGTCGTCGACGGCGAGCACGGAGACACCGATCAGCGCGTACGGCTCGGCGAGCACCTCGGACGGCCGGAACGACTCCCGGTACAGGTCGAGGGCGGGGACGGTGTTCTGCGCCGAGAAGTGGTGCGCGAAGGCGAAGGGCAGGCCGAGCACACCGGCCAGCCGGGCGCTGAAGCCGGAGGAGCCGAGCAGCCAGATCGGCGGCCGGTGCGGCGACTGCACTCCACCGGGGGACGTGCCCTGGACCGGCCCGGGGATCGCGTGGATACGGCCGTAGCGGTGGCCGTCGGGGAAGTCGTCGTCCAGGAAGCGGGTGAGCTCGGCGAGCTGCTCGGGGAAGTCGTCGGCGCCCTCGTGCAGGGTGGCCGTGCGGCGCAGCGCGGCGGCGGTGGCGCCGTCCGTGCCCGGGGCGCGGCCGAGGCCGAGGTCGATCCGGCGGGGGGCCAGCGCCTCCAGCGTGCCGAACTGCTCGGCGATGACCAGGGGCGCGTGGTTGGGCAGCATCACACCGCCCGAGCCGAGCCGGATGCGGTCGGTGTGGGCGGCGAGGTGGGCGAGGATGACCGCGGGCGAGGAGGAGGCGACGCCCGGCATCGAGTGGTGCTCGGCGACCCAGTAGCGGTGGAAGCCGCGGGACTCGGTGAACCGCGCGAGTTCGACGCTGGTGCGCAGGGCGTCGGTGGCGGTGCGGCCGGAGCCGACGGTGACCAGGTCCAGTACGGACAGCGGCGCCGGCGCGGTGCCCAGCACCCTTCCGCGGATCCCGTCCGCCGCGGCGCCGGTCGGCGTCTCGCCTGCCGCCGTCTCGTCCGCCGCCGTCTCGTCTGCCGCCACGGGGTCCTCCTGTTGTCGGCCGTGCACTGTCCTCGGCGCACAACAGGAGGGTGTCCCCGTTTATTCCCGGGCGCTTGTTCCCGGGCCGTCGCTCCCGGGCGGTCGTCCCCGGGCGGCGGGACCGGGACGGCCGGGCGGTCAGACCTGCACGATCGGCTCCCGGGTGAACAGCGCGCCGAGGCCCGGCGCGTTCACCCGGCGGTCGGTGAGGCGCAACGCCTCCCAGACCGTGACCTGGTTGGCGGTGAGGACCGGCTTGCCGAGCTCCTTCTCCAGGGCGGGGAGGAACGCGGCCGTGTGCAGGGCGGTGTCGGGCAGCAGGACCGCCCGCGCGTCGGGCTCGTCGACCGCCCGGGCGAGGGCGAAGACCTCCGCCTCCCCCCAGGTGCCGACCTCGGACGCCGTGACGATCCCGGCGCTGTGGACGCCGGTCACCTCGACGCCGCCGGCCCGCAGGAAGTCGGCGAACAGCGCCGCCACGTCGTCCGGGTACGTCGCCGCGACGGCGACCCGCCCCGCGCCGATCTCCCGGGCCGCGTGCACGAAGCCGAAGGAGGTGGAGGAGGCCGGCATCCCGGCGGACGTGGCCAGGGCGCGCACCTGCTCCTGGGCGCCCTCCCAGCCGTGCACGAAGCCACCGCTGGTGCAGGCCCACACGATCGCCTCGGCGCCGGCCAGCCGCAGCTGCTCGACGCCCTTCGCCAGCCGCTCCGGCGCGCCCATCCGGCGCAGCGCGTCGACCCGGTGCGCGTCCTCGCCGATGTCGGTGTGGACCACGTCCAACCGGATGTCGCTGCCCAGGAGCTGCTCGATACGGGGGTAGTCGTCCTCGGCCGAGTGGCCCGGATAGAGGAAACCGAGTGCGGTCATGTCCAGCCTTCCTGCTGCTCTTCTTCCGGCAGGACCGGGGGTTCCTGCGGCACGGGAAGTTCCCGCGGTACCCGGGTGTCCGGCAGCCCGGGGGGCCACACGCGTGCCGACGTGTCCAGCAGCGCTTGATACGGTCCCACCGCCCGGGTACCCAGTCGGCGCAACGCCGCCCACATGGTCACCTGGTTGGCCGAGATCACCGGTATGCGCAGTTCCGCCTCCAGTTGGGGGATGACGTCGTAGGTCGGCAGGTTGGTGCAGGAGATGAACAGCGCGTCGGCGTCCGCGGGCACGCGCACCGCCCGGTGGGCCATCTCCACCACCGCCCGGTACGGCACCTTCCAGATGTGCCGGGTCAGGCCCATGGACGCGCGTCCGGTGACCGTGCCGCCCGCCTCGGCCACGTACTCCTCCAGCGACCGTGTCACCGACTCCGTGTAGGGCGTCACCAGGGCCACCCGGCGGGCGCCCAGCTCCGCCAGGGCCTCGACCAGCGCGCCCGAGGTGGTCACGGACGGCATCGCCCCGGCCCTGGTCATCGCCTCGCACATGGCCCGCTCCCCCGCGAGCCCGCCGACGAAGCTGCCCGAGGCGCAGGCATAGGCGACGGCCTCGGGGGCGACCGCGACCAGGGTGCGGACGGCGTCCTGGAGGGTCTCGTGCTCGCTCACCCGGCGGGCGAGGTCCAGGCCGACCTCGACGGGGACGTACGGCGTGCGGGTCAGATGGAGCGAGACGTCGTCCGGCGTCCAGCGCCACAGCTCGCGGTCCAGCGCGAAGTCGAAGGGGGCGACGACACCGAGGCCGCGCTGCGCGCGGGGGCCGCCGAGAAAGGTGACGTCCATCGCGGGCACCGCCCTCACCGGGAGACGAGATGCGCAACGAGCCGTACGCACGGCCGTGTTGACGACGGTAGGTTCGGGTGCGAACGTGGTCAATCCACGCACGTCAGGCACCTGGTCACGGGCACGTCGGACACCCGGTCAGCGCTTGTCGGACATCTGGTCACGGACGGAGGGGACACCGCATGGACGCCGTCCCCGCAGATCCGCCCACGCTCCTCGTGCTGGACGCCGACCCCCTCCCCCGGCTCGGCCGCCTCACCGGGCGGGCCCGGGTGCTGCACACCGACGAGGCCTCCCTCGCCGCGCGGCTGCCCCTGGCGGACGTCCTGCTGGTCTGGGACTTCACCTCGCACGCGGTGCGCGCCGCCTGGCCCGGCGAGGGGCCGCGGCCGGGCTGGGTGCACACGGCGAGCGCGGGCGTGGACCACTTGATGTGCCCCGAACTCGCCGCCTCGGAGACGGTGGTGACCAACGCGCGCGGGATCTTCGACCAGCCGATCGCCGAGTACGTGGCCGCGCTGGTCCTGGCGATGGCGAAGGATCTGCCGCGCAGCTGGGAGCTCCAGCGGCGCGGGGAGTGGCGGCACCGCGAGAGCGGACGGGTCGCCGGGACCCGGGCCGTCGTCGTCGGCTCGGGGCCGATCGGGCGGGCGGTCGCCCGCACCCTGAAGGCGCTCGGCGTGACCACGGCCGTCGTCGGCCGCGTCCCGCGCACCGGCATCCACGGCCCCCAGGACCTGGACCGGCTGCTCGCCCGCGCCGACTGGGTGATCGCGGCCGCCCCGCTCACCGAGCAGACGCGGGGCATGTTCGACACCCGGCGGTTCGGTGTGATGCAGCCCTCCGCGCGCTTCGTGAACGTCGGCCGCGGGCCGCTGGTCGTCGAGGACGCGCTGGTGCGGGCCCTGGAGCGGCGCTGGATCGCGGGCGCCGCCCTGGACGTCCTCAGCACCGAACCCCTGCCCGCCGACAGCCCGCTGTGGCAGGTGCCCGGGCTGCTGATCTCGCCCCACATGAGCGGCGACACGGTCGGCTGGCGGGACGAACTCGGCGCGCAGTTCGTGGAGCTGTTCGAGCGGTGGGCGGCGGGGCGACCGCTGACGAACGTGGTCGACAAGCAGCGCGGATACGTGCCCGGACACTGACGTCCCCGGCCTCGGGAGGGTGCATGACCGACCTCACCACACTCACGGCGACCGAACTCCTCGACGGCTACCGCAAGGGCGAGTTCAGCCCGGTGGAGGCGACCCGCGCCGCCCTGGACCGGGCCGAGCGGATCCAGCCGGAGGTGAACGCGTTCGTGCGGATCCTCGCCGACGAGGCACTGTCTCAGGCGGAGGCCTCCCGGGAGCGGTGGCGGCGCGGGGAGCCGGCGGGGCCGGTCGACGGGGTGCCGGTGACGGTCAAGGACATCCTGCTGCTCGAGGGGCATCCGACGCTCAAGGGCTCCCGGTCCGTCGACCCGTCCGGCCCCTGGGACGAGGACGCGCCCTCCGTCGCCCGGCTGCGCGAGTCCGGCGCGGTCTTCATCGGCAAGACCACCACCCCCGAGTACGGCTGGAAGGGGGTGACGGACTCCCCCCTGACCGGCGTGACCCGCAACCCGCACGACCCGTCGCGCACGGCGGGCGGTTCCAGCGGCGGGAGCGCGGCCGCGGTGGCCCTCGGCGCGGGACCGCTCTCGCTGGGCACGGACGGCGGGGGCAGCGTCCGTATCCCGGCCGCGTTCTGCGGGATCTTCGCGCTGAAGCCGACGTACGGGCGGGTGCCGCTGTACCCGGCGAGCGCCTTCGGCACGCTGGCGCACGTGGGTCCGATGACCCGGGACGCCGCGGACGCGGCACTGCTGCTCGACGTGATCGGCGTGCCGGACGCACGCGACTGGTCGGCGCTGGGGCCGGCGCCGGGCTCGTTCCGGGCGGGGCTCGACCGGGGGGTGCGCGGGCTGCGGGTGGCGTACTCGCCCACGCTGGGCGGGCAGGTCGCCGTACGGCCGGGGGTCGCGGCGGCGGTACGGCGGGCCGTGGAGCGGCTCGCCGCACTCGGCGCGTACGTCGAGGAGGCCGATCCGGACTTCAGCGATCCGGTGGACGCCTTCCACACCCTGTGGTTCGCCGGGGCGGCCCAGGTGACCCGGCGGCTGCCGGCGGACCGGCGGGCTGCGCTCGATCCGGGGCTGCGGGAGATCTGCGCGCAGGGCGCGCGGTACACCGCCCTCGACTATCTGGCCGCGGTGGACACCCGGATGGAACTGGGCCGCCGCATGGGCCGCTTCCACGAGACCTACGACCTGCTCCTCACCCCGACGCTGCCGATCACGGCGTTCGAGGCCGGGGCGGAGGTGCCGGCCGGGTCGGGGCACCGGCGCTGGACGGGGTGGACGCCGTTCACCTATCCCTTCAACCTCACCCAGCAGCCCGCGGCGACGGTCCCGGTGGGGACGGACGGCGGCGGGCTGCCGGTGGGATTGCAGATCGTGGCCGCCCGGCACCGCGACGACCTGGTGCTGCGCGCGGGGCACGCGTTGCGCGGCGGATCATAGGGTCACGGGCCGGGCGGGCCGGACCGCCGGAACCGCAGCGTCTCGCCCGCCGCGCCCGTCCGCCACAGGTCGTTGCACGCTCGCGCCATCTCCTCCAGGCCCTTCGTCACCCGGCCCCAGACGATGCCGGGGACCCAGCCGACGTCGCCGTTCAGCAGCAGGTTGTTGCGTTCGTAGAACAGGGCCAGGTCGACGACCGTGGTGCCGGGGCGGACCTCCCGGTCGTAGCCGTAGGCCCGGGTGCCGAGTTCCGCTCCCGCGAAGGAGAAATAGCAGAGGTCTCCCGGAATGGGTGTGACGGTCGGGTTCTCCAGCGGTGGCTCGGATGTCGCGAAGGGCGGGAAAAGGGCGTAGATCTCGTTGCGGGCGTATTTGGCGTGGTAGACGTCTCCGGCGAGCGGAAGGGAATCCCAGACGGCCGCGCAGGTGATCGGCGCACGATCGTCGAGCAGCTGCGCCGTGGCGGTGATCCCGCGCTTGACCAGCGAGACTTCGATGTATCGGTCAGCCATGCGTTCCATGGTCCACCCGGGGTCAAGGCGGCCTCGGTGACTGCCGGGGCCGAAAGAGGCCCGTGTAACCCGCATGAAGTCGGGTAGCCGCGCGCCCATGGCTCGACCAAGCACACATCGATCAGGAACCGACAACGGACGCCAGGGAAGACTCAGTCGACGCTCGCTGCTCGCCGGAGCGGTGTCGCTCGGCGCGGCCGGAAGTCTCGGGGTGGCCGGCTGCGGCCGCGTCCCGGGAGACGGGAAGGTGTTGGGAGGCAGCCTCCTGGACACCTTGCGGGATCAGGGGTCCGTGAAGATCGGCATCGCCAGCGAACCGCCCTTCGGCTATGTCGGGGACGACGGACAGGCCACCGGAGAGGCCCCCGCGATCGCGAAGGTGGTCTTCAGGAAGCTGGGCATCGACGAGGTCAAGCCGGTGCCGGTGGACTTCGGTGCCCTCATACCCGGGCTGAAGGCCCGGCAGTTCGATGTGGTGTCGGCCGGGATGTACATCAACCCCCCGCGGTGCGAGCAGGTGCTGTTCGCCGACCCGGACTACCTGATGCTGGACGCCTTCATCGTCAGGAAGGGCAATCCGCACGGCATCAAGACGTACGACGACGTCAGGAAGAAGGGCCTCAAGCTCGCCTCCGGCAAGGCCTACGCCCAGATCGACTACGCCAAGGCCGCGGGCATCGGCGATGTACTGGTCCTGCCGGACCAGGTAGCCGGACTCGACGCGGTGGCCCAGGGACGGGTGGACGCCTTCGCGGGCACCCGCATCACCGTCAAGTCGGCGGTGGCGGGTTCCGGCCGGGTGTCGGCGACCGAGCCGTTCCAGCCCGTGGTCGACGGCAAGCCCGCCTACGGCGCCGGCGGGTTCGCCTTCCGGCAGTCCGAGAAGAACCTGCGTGACGCGTTCAACGAGGAGCTGCTGAAGCTCAAGGAGAACGACTACCGCGAACTCCTGCGGATCGTCGGCCCGTTCGGCTTCACCGAGGCCGACATGACGGACCTCACGGCGAAGGAGCTGTGCGGCTGATGATGACCTCCGAGTTCTTCACCACCTGGTTCCTGCCGGGTGTCTGGGTGACCGTCCAGGTGACGGTGTACGCCGCCGCCCTCGGCGCCGCCATCGCGTTCGGCATCGGCCTCGCCCGCGGCTCGCGGTACTGGGTGGTCCGCTTCGTCGCCGGGACCTACTTCGAGATCTTCCGCGGCATGTCGGCGCTGGTGCTGATGTTCTGGATGTTCTTCGCGCTGCCTCTCTTCGGCTGGCAGTTGGTGCCCATGTGGGCCGGTGTCAGCGCGCTCGGCCTGACGTACGGCGCCTACGGCTCCGAGATCGTGCGCGGTTCCCTGGCCGCCGTCACCCCGGCGCAGAAGGAAGCGGGCATCGCCCTCAACTTCACCCGCTGGCAGCGGCTGCGGCTGATCGAACTGCCCCAGGCCTGGCCCGAGATGGTGCCGCCGTTCAACAACCTGCTGATCGAGTTGCTGAAGGGCACCGCCCTGGTCTCGGTCATCACGGTGGCCGACATGACCTTCGCCGGCAATCTGCTCCGGCTGGGCACCAACGAGACCACCCCGGTCTACACCCTGCTGCTCGTCCTCTACTTCGTGCTCGCCTTCCTCATCACCCGCGGTATGCGGCTGCTGGAGCGCAGGGCGAAGGCCGGGATCGGACAGCTGCCGGCGAAGACCGGCGGGACGAACGGGAAGCCCGCAACCCGCGGCAAGGGCCTCGAGGCCGAACCGCAGACCGCAGGAGGCAGGGGATGAACTGGGACTGGAACGTCGTGGACGACTTCATGCCGCGGTTCTGGGACGGCGTGCTCGTCACCCTGCAAGCGCTGGCCGTCGGCACCCTGATCGCCTTCGCGCTGGGCCTGGTGTGGGCGCTGGCACAGCGCTCCGCGCAGGCCTGGGTGCGCCTGCCGGTCATCGCCGTCACGGAGTTCATCCGCAACACACCGCTGCTGGTGCAGCTCTTCTTCCTCTTCTACGTGGTCCCCGACTTCGGCCCGTCGATGTCGCCGCTCACCACCGGCATCATCGGGCTCGGACTGCACTACTCCACCTACACCGCGGAGGTCTACCGCGCGGGCATCGAGGGCGTCCCGGCCGGCCAGTGGGAGGCGGCCACCGCGCTGAGCCTGTCCAGGGGACGCACCTGGCGGGCGGTGATCCTCCCGCAGGCGATCCGCCGCGTGGTCCCGCCGCTGGGCAACTACGTCGTCGCCATGCTCAAGGACTCCCCGATGATCGCGACCATCGGGGCCTTCGACATGCTCGGCGAGGCCCAGGCCTTCAGCAACGAGACCTTCACCACCGAGGCGCTGACCGTCGTCGGCGTGGCCTTCATCGTCATCGCCTACCCCGCCTCCCTCCTGATCCGAGCCCTGGAGCGACGCCTTGTCCGCTGACACCCACCCCGCAGAGAACACCGGCCTCCTCGCCAACCCGCCGGTGGACGGCAGTGAACTGATCCGGTTCGACCAGGTCACCAAGCGCTTCGGCGACAACACCGTCCTCGACCGGCTCGACTTCTCCGTCGACTCCGGCAAGCACGTCACCCTGATCGGCCCGTCGGGCTCCGGCAAGACGACGATCCTGCGGCTGCTGATGACCCTGACCGAGCCCGACGAGGGCACGATCAGGGTGGGCGGCGAACTCCTGACCCACGAGGAGCGCAACGGCAAGCTGGTCCGGGCCGGCGAGAAGCACGTCCGCGAGGTCCGCAAGAACATCGGGATGGTCTTCCAGCAGTTCAACCTCTTCCCGAACATGAAGGTGCTGCGCAACATCACCGAGGCCCCGGTCACCGTCCTCGGCCTGTCCAAGGACGAGGCCGAGGAGCGGGCCAGGGAGCTGCTCGAACTGGTGGGTCTGACCGAGCACCTCGACAAGTACCCGACCCAGCTGTCCGGCGGCCAGCAGCAGCGGGTGGCGATCGCCCGGGCGCTGGCGATGCGGCCGCAGGTGCTGCTGCTGGACGAGGTGACCTCCGCGCTGGACCCCGAGCTGGTGGTCGGTGTCCTGGACGTGCTGCGGGACATCGCCCGCACCACCGACATCACCATGCTCTGCGTGACCCACGAGATGAGCTTCGCCCGGGACATCTCGGACCAGGTCCTGATGTTCGACTCCGGCCGCGTCATCGAGTCGGGGCCGCCGGAGAAGATCTTCAGCGAGCCGGAGAAGGAGCGGACGCGGGAGTTCCTCAAGGCCGTGCTCTAGAAGGCCGTGCCCCAGAAGGCCGTGCTCCAGCCCGCCGCGGTGCGGGCCCTCGCGGTGTCCGCGAGGGCTTTCGCACCCGGCCGCACACCCGGCTCCGGGGAGCGGATCCGCACAGCATCCCTGGTCCCGAGGACGGGCCATGACCACGGCATATGCCAACGGGTCGGCGGCGCAGTTGAGGGGGCCGAAGGCGCTCCACATTCTCGCCGACAACCCCTCCCGGCGGCCCTCCTGGCCGTTATCGTGGAAGTGATTCGCTGCCCGGATCACGGCCAGAGAAGCGACCAGGGGGGAACCGTGGCGCTGAAGCACGAGCCGACCGTGCCGTACCACTCGGCCCAGGAAGCACTGCGCGTCCTGGAGACGGTGGCCCGGCACTCCACCGGTGTCACCGACGCCGAACTCGCCCGCCAGAGCGGCCTCACCGCGGAGCGGCTGACCGCTCTCCTGCGCATGCTGCGCCGCGAGGGCTATGTCGAGCAGATCGCCGACGGGGCGTACGTGACGGGCGCCGCGCTGACCCGCCTGGGCTCCGCCCACCACCGCGAACAGGCCCTGCACGACCAGCTCCAGCACACCCTCGACCGGCTCCGGGACTCCGTCGGCGCCGCCGTCTACATCAGCCGGTACGTCGACGGCGAGGTCACGATCACCCAGTACGCCGACGGCCCCGCCACGCCGTCCGTCAACGAGTGGGTCGACTTCCGCTCCTCCGCGCACGCCACCGCGCTCGGCAAGAGCCTGCTCGGCCAGCTCGACCACAACGGCCGGCGCGACCATCTCTCCCGGCACAAGATGGCCCGGCTCACCTCGCGCACCATCACCAGCGACAAGCTGCTGCTCTCCCGGCTGGAGGCGCAGCCGCCCACGGTCCCGGTGCTCGACCTCCAGGAGTACGCGATCGGCACGGTCTGCGCGGCCGTACCGATCACCGCCGGCTCCCTGGCGGGCTGCCTGGCCCTCTCGCTGCCCGTCGAGCACGCCCACCGGCTCCGCCAGGCCGCCGAGACCCTGAACAGGAACGCCGCACCGGTACTCCTGTCGCTGGCGATCTGAGGAAGATCCGGCCGGCGGGCCCGCGGGCGCCGCCGGCGTGGTCCGGAGCACCCCCGCGGACCGGGTAGTATTTTCTCCGTCGTCAGCCGCCGAAGGCGGAGGACGGGAGTCATGCGCCGCTAGCTCAGTTGGTTAGAGCAGCTGACTCTTAATCAGCGGGTCCGGGGTTCGAGTCCCTGGCGGCGCACCGGTGAAGGGCCCCTCGTGGACACGGGGGGCCCTTCGGCGTCCGCCCCGTCCGCCCCGTCCGTCCGGTCAGCCGACCTCTCCAGACTCTCGACGTCCTGTGCGGTCAGCCTTCGGTACGTCGCCCTTCCCGGGGGCCGCCACCACACCGGATCGGCGCAGCGGATCCCCTCCCGCCGCAGCAGCCCCCGGTGGATCTTGTTCGTGGCGGTGACGGGCATCCGCTCCAGCACCCGTACGAACCGGGGCGCCATCTTCGTCCCCAGATCGGGCTGGGCGAGCAGGAACTCGGCGAAACCGAGCGGCTCGAAGGATCCGGCCAGCGCCGCCATCACCTGGTCCCCGGTCACCGGATCCGGCACCGCGTAGACGGCCACCGCGGCCGCCCCCCGGTACCGGGCGAGGATGTTCTCGATCATCGCGGCGGCCAGGTTCTCGCTGTCGACGCGGAGCCGGTCGTCGGTGCGGCCCGCGAAGTACAGGAACCCCGCGCGATCGCGGTAGAAGAGGTCGCCGGTCCAGTACTCCCCGTCCGCCCGGCGCCGCTCCGCCTCCGCCGCCGGATTGCGCCAATAGCCCTCGAAGAGGTTCGGACCCCGGTTGACCAGCTCACCGATCGCCTCGTCGCCGTTCAGCAGCCGGCCGGCCGGGTCGAGCACGGCCGGCGGACACTCGGCGCCCGTCACCTGGTCGAGGACGACGAGACCGGGTCCCGCCCGACCGACCGCCCCCGCGGGAGTCCCCGGCGACCACTGCACGGCCGCCCCGCCCTCCGAGGAGCCGTAGCCCTCCACCAGCCGTACCCCGAACCTCCGCTCGAAGGCGGCCGCGTCCACCGTGCCCGCCTCGGTGCCGAAGCCGAGCCGCAGCGCGTGGTCCCGGTCGTCCGGTCCCGGCTCGGTGGCCAGCACGTACTGGATCGCCCGGCCCACATAGGTGAAGTACGTCGCCCGGTAACGCCGCACATCCTCCAGGAACCCGGACGCCGAGAACCGCCGCCGCAGCGCCACCCCGGCCCCGGCCACCAGGGCGGGCGCCCAGTCGGCGATCACGGCGTTGCCGTGGAACATCGGCATGCAGACGTAGTGCACGTCCTCGCGGCGCACGGAGAACTGTCCGGCCAGGGAGCGCCCGGCGGCGGCCAGCCGCCCCTGGGTGCAGATCGCGGCCTTGGGCGCGCCGGTCGAGCCGGAGGTGAAGTAGAGCAGGAGCCGGTCGGCCGGGGTGGCCCGGGAGGGGTCGGGGCGGGCGTCCGCGTACGGGGCGAGCAGGGCGTCGTATCCCGGGGTGCCGGTGATGAGCAGCCGGACCCCGGGCAGGTCGAGGCCCCTGAGGAGGGGGAGGTGGGTGGGCTCGGTGATCAGCAGCCGGCACGCGGTGTGCAGGATGTCCCGGGCCAGTTCGGGACCCCGCCGGGTGGGGTTGATCCCGGCGACGGCCGCGCCGGCCAGCGCGGCGGCCGACAGCCAGAGCGGGAACTCCGGGGTGTTGTCCAGCAGGACCCCGAGATGCGGCGGGCCGTCCGCCGGGAGCAGGTCGGCCAGCAGCGCGGCCCGGGCGGCGGCGCCGGCCGCGACCTCGTGGTGGGTGAGGACGGTGTCCTGCGGGTGCGCGGGGTGCCGGCACCACAGGCCCGGACGGTGGTCTCCCCACCGGGACGCTACGAGTTCGGCGACGGACTCCATGGCGCCGCACGGTAGTTGACGCACCGTCAGATGTGGAGAGTCGCGGCGGGAAGTCCTCCGCCCCGGCGGACATCCGCCGAGCGGGGACCATCCGGTGAGCGCGCACCGATCCGGTGAGCGCGCACCGATCCGGCGAGCGGGCACCAGGAGAAGGGTGCTTCGAGGGGTTCCCCCGGGTCCGGACGCCGGCCTGGTCTGGCCGGTGTGCGGGACGCCTGCCCGCGTACGGACCCGGGGGAGTTCGGGCGATGCTCAGAACGTGACGTCCGAGCACGCGTAGAACGCGTTGGTCGTGTCGGCGACCGTCCACACCGCGACGATCACGTGACGTCCGCTGAGCCCGGACGGCAGCGTGCCGCTGTGCGAGAGGGTGGACGGGGGCCGCTGACCGCCGTAGGGCACGGTCAGGAACGGGGTGAGGTTGAGGTCGGAACGGGCCAGGTTGTGGTTCTGGTTCCAGCCCTGCTTGGTGACGTAGTACCTGAAGTCGGACGTGGCGTGCATGGCGGTGAACTGCCACCTGAAGGTGTAGCTCTGACCGCCGGTCACCTTGCTGGCCGGCCACGCCGTGCCCGAGGGGGTCTTGGGACTGTCGAGCTGGGCGAACCGGGTGTTGTTCGCGGAGCAGATCCTTCCGTCGGCCGCGCCGGACGCCGGGAAGCCCTTCGGGCCCTCGACGCTCTGCGGCTCCCACTGGATGTCACCGCAGTTGGTGACGGAGCCGTTCTGGCAGAGCTTCTGCCGGCTGATGGGGAGGTCGGTGTAGCCGTGGCCGCTCGCACCCCCGGCGGTGAGCACGAAGGCTCCCGCCGTGGTGAGCCCGAGCGCGGCGGCGTACCACTTGGTCTTTTTGCGCATGCTGCCGCTCCTGGAGAACGTGGGGAGTTCACTGAGGCGAGCTGTGCAGGTCTAGACCAAGTTCGAGATTATTGCCGATTCTTGGCTGTGTCCATATCAAAGACGTCTCCGAACCCGCCACGGCCGGAACGTCACGGTCCCTGCTCCCCGCGCCCCGAGCAGAAAGCCACGGTCAGGTCCTTCACCAGCGCCTTGCGCTCGTAGTCGTCGAGTTCCACGAGCCCGCGCATGGTCAGCCGGGTCACCGTGTCCTCCACCGAGTCCACGACCGAGGTCAGCATGCTCGCCCGGTGCTGGGCGTCGAGCGCGGCGACCCGGCGCCGGTTCATCGCGGCGGCGACCTCCGGGGCGTACTCGATCCGCAGCGGCCGCACCGAGAACACCTCCAGACCGATCGCGCCCGCGTCCTGCGCGACCCGCCGGGTCAGCACCTCCCCCGCCGCCTCCACCGAACCGCGCCCCGCGCCCGGCGTCTCCACGGGAATCCGGGCCAGGGCCGCCTCGACGCACTCGCGCAGATACGTCTCGTGGTCCTCCACGCCGAGCGTGGCCCGTGCGGTGTCCCGCACCCGCCACACCACGAGCGTCACCACCCGCAGCGCGACCCCGCTGCCGTCGGCGGCGGGCATCGGCTCGCTGCGCCAGTGCCGCAGCCGTACGTCCACCCGGCGGCGCAGCAGCAGCGGGTTCACCCAGAGCAGACCGGTGCGCCGCACCGTCCCCCGGTAGCGGCCGAACAGACCGAGCACCCACGCCCGCCCGGTCCGCCCGCGGGCCAGACCGCCGAAGCCGAACAGCCCCAGCGCGCCCGCCCCCGCGTAGGCCGCCCACTGCGCCGGACCGAGCCCGGCGCCCGCGAACTCCGGCAGCCGCAGTACCTGCGCCGCGTGCGGCGGCAGCAGCCCGGCCCACCACGAGGCGGCCACACAGCCGGCCGCCCCGCACATCCCGGCGAACACGCCCGCCGCGCCGGGCAGCACCCGGGCCGGCCGCTCCACCAGGTCCGGGTCGACCTGTGCCACCGGGCGCGGCTTGGCCGGCGTCGGCCGGCGCAGTCGCGGCTGCTCACCGGTGCCCGTCCGGCTGCCCACCACGGCGGCCCCGAGCGGCACGGACCGCGGCTCGGGCTCGTCCCGGAACAGCAGATGGACGGGGATCTCGGTGGTCACCTCGTTCTGGATGAGCCGGGTGGGCCTGGACGGTCCCTCGGACTCTGGTGTCTGTGAAGTGGTCGTGTTCATTGCGTGCCTCCAGCCTCCGCGCCAGATACGCCATGACAGTGGGATGGGATCAGGACAGCCGGCGGATCCCGCGCCGGACTACGAGAAGAGCCGCCGCCAGGTCTCCGGGCCCGGGTAGCCGTCCGCCGCGCCGCCGCGCCAGCCCTGGGCACGCTGGAAGGACTCGACCCCTCGCCGGTCCGCCTCGCCCCAGCGCGGTCCGGGACCCGTCGTGTAGTGCTTGCCGAACCCCTTCTTCACCAGCTGCCTCCCCAGCCGGGTGACGTGCGCGTTCTGCGCGCCGGGCCGGAACATCCCCCGGCCCGGGTAGGCGGGGACGCGCGGCACCGAGGGTGCGGCGGGCGCGCCGGCCGCCCCGGTCGCGGGATACCCGCCGATCCAGCCGCCGGTCGCCGCGGACTGCGCGGGGGCGATGTTCCTGCCCTGGCCCGAGATCAGCAGGGCCCAGGTCCTCGGGCCGGGGATGCCGTCGGCGTCGGCGCCGGTCCAGCCCTGGGCCTGCTGGAAGGCCACGGTGGCCCAGCCGTCGGACGCCGACCACCTCGGGCCCGGGCCCGAGGCGTAGAAGCGTGCGCCGCCGCGCTCGACGAGGAGCCGGCCGAGCTGGGTGACGTACGGGTTGTTCGCGCCGGGCCCGAAGGCCGCCCGCCCCGGGAACGCGGTCGCCACGGCAGCCCCGGCGCCGGACGGCCGCACGCCGCCGGCGTTCGCGCCGACCTGTTCACCGGAGCCGGGAGCGACCGTCGTGAGGCCCTTGTAGCGATAGGGCACGTAGCGGTCGGAATGGCTCCAGTAGGCGTAGGGAGTGGGCTGGCGGCGCGTGGTCGGACGGGTCTGCTCGTAGACCAGGTAGTAGGTGTGCGTGTAGTCCGTCCAGCCGCCGAAAATGACGACGTGCGAGCCTTTCTCGGGGTCCGACGGATTATGGAACAGCAGAATGTCGCCGGGCTGGAGCTCCTCCTTGGTAATCCTTGTCCCGTACTGGTGGAGGCTGCCCGTCCACTCGTTCCCCGGCAGGTTCCACGCCATGGAGACGAAGCCCGAGCAGTCCTGCCGGTAACCGTCGTACCAGTAGGTGCTCATGCTGTACGGCACCTCCGCCGAAACCCAGTCCCGGGCCCGTCTGATGATGTCCGCCCGGGTCGTCGGGGGCGTTTTCACCGGCCCCGCCAGACCCCCCGGGCGGGCCGGCTGTCCGGCCGGACCGTGCAGCGGCGCCTTGCCGCCCTGGGGGGTCTCGGGCTCGTCACCTGCGGGTACACCGGGCCGGTCGGTGGTCCGCGGGGTCGCGGCGGCGGGCACCGCGTGGGCGGCGCAGAGTGCCGCGGCCGCCGCCGTGGCGACGATCACCGCGCGATGGGCGGCCGGGCGACCGCCGAACGGGGCGGGCGGGGAATTCGACCCCACCCACCGACGGGAAACACATCCGGGGCACTCGCAGTCACTCTCCGGATCGAATTCCTCGAATACCGGAGAGGCCATGCGATTCCCCTCACACTCCAGCTGGAAATGTCCGCGACTGTGCACGTTCGCCAGTTTCTCAACTGTCTTCCCGACGCGCATGCTGACGGTCCGAATGATGTACGCGGCACCCGCCCGGCCCAGTGACGCCCCGGCCCGGCCGGCGGATGGTCCGGGGCACCCCCGGGGGTCCTGTAGAGTTGTCCCGTCAGCAAGCGCCGCTAGCTCAGTTGGTTAGAGCAGCTGACTCTTAATCAGCGGGTCCGGGGTTCGAGTCCCTGGCGGCGCACAGACACCGAAGGCCCTTCGCGAGAGCGAGGGGCCTTCGTCCGTATGCGCACCCACGACGGCCTCCGGATTCGAACCGTCCGTCCGGGAACCCGACTTGCCCAATCCCGACACAAGGCCCGCCCCGGCCACGAGAGTGCCGTAGAACGGTCGTCACCGCCGTCCACGGGGTAGGTGAACCTCACAGCCTCCCGCGCCGGTCGCCGGGCTACTCCCGCAGCCCGGGCGCGCGCGGTCGAGGACCGGCCCGGTCGGCGGTTTCGGGGGGAGCGGGCCGTCGACCGGGCCAGGTACGCCGGGGCGGGTGATGCGGGGGCGGGTGACGTCGCGGGCGCGCCGGGGCGGGTGAGGCCGGGGCGGGTGACGTCGAGCCGGGCGCGCCGGGGCGGGTGAGGCCGGGGCGGTGGTGCCGGTCAGGCGGCGGTGCCCGTGAGGTACGCCGACACGATCACGTTCGCCGTGTAGCTGCCGCTCGCCCGGTCGAAGGTGCCGCCGCAGGTGATCAGGCGCAGTTCTGCGCGGTCCGGCTGCCGGGGGCCGTAGGCCTGGCGGGCGTCGAAGCGGTCGCGCCCGATCACCTCGACGTCGTCGACGGTGAACTCGGCGGTCCTCCCGTCGTCGCGCACCACGCGTACGGTCTCGCCGGCCTTGAGCGTGCTGAGCTTGTAGAAGACGGCCGGCCTGGTCTCGGTGTCGACGTGCCCGACCAGCAGGGCCGTACCCCGAGCGCCGGGCTTCGCGCCGGCGGCGTACCAGCCGACGACGCCCGCCTGGTCGAAGGGCGGCGGGTCGATGCCCCCCGCGGCGTCCAGCCCGCGGGCGACGACCGGGGCCCGCACCCCCAGGTCGGGGATGTCGATGCGTCGCGGCAGCGCCTGCCCCAACGGCGCTGCGGCGGGCGGGAGTTCGGCGTCCGGTGGGCGGCCCACCGCGGCCATGTCACCGGTGGCCGGGGCGGATGCACCGGGCCGTACGTCGGTCACCTCGCGCCCCCACAGCCACAGCCCGAACAGCAGTACCGCCCAGGCCAGCCCGGTGAGGAAGCGACCGGAAACGCGGCCGGACGATCGCTCGCGGTCGGACATGCTCAATCCGTCCCGCGTCTGCGGTGCACCCCGCGGTACACGAAGGCGGCCGCGGCGACGCCCGCGAGCACCAGCCCGACGACCGCCTGCGCGATGCCGGGACCACGACCCTCCACCTGCGCCTCGTCGAGGGCGGCGAGGGGGGCCGGCGGGGCGGCACCGCCGCCGCCGGCGTGCACCGGGGCCACGGGAGAGGCGGGGGTGGACGGCCCGTACGGTTCCGCCGACCCACCGTCCGACGCCGGTGCGACGACCCTGATGTGGCCCGTCACCTTGTAGTCGACGCAGGTGATCCGCACGTCGTAGGTACCGGCCCCGATCGAGGAGCGGACCCGGGTGTCGCCCACCAGCGCGCCACCCACGTCGGCGAGCTGCGCGTCCGCGACGAAGGCGTCCGAGGCCGCGGTGGCCGTCCGTCCGCCGCAGCCGCTGACCTTCAGGGTGACCTCGGCGCCGGGCGTGGGCGTCGACGGCGTGACCGAGACGCCGCCGCCCTTGTCCCCGCCGGCTTCGCCCGAGGCGTACGCCGTCGGGACGAGCACCGCGGCACCGACCGCGATCCCCGCGCACAGAGTGATTTTCACTGAACCCATCGTGAACCTCCAGCTGTCTGGAGACTCCCCCGCCGGGGACCGGCACGCATCCCCAGGCGGGATATCACTGCTCCGTACGAGTGGCTCACACCGTGTGACGGGTTTCGGATCGGGTCGACGAGTCCGTCTCAGATCCGGTCGACGAGGTCCGCGATCGAGTCCACGACCTTCGACGGGCGGTACGGGAAGTTCTCGATCTGCTCGGGCCTGGTCAGACCGGTGAGCACCAGGAACGTCTGCATACCGGCCTCCATGCCCGCGAGGACGTCGGTGTCCATGCGGTCACCGATCATCGCGCTGTTCTCGGAGTGGGCGCCGATGGCGTTCAGACCGGTGCGCATCATCAGCGGGTTCGGCTTGCCCGCGAAGTACGGGTGCTTGCCGGTGGCCTTGGTGATCAGCGCGGCGACGGCACCGGTCGCCGGGAGGGCGCCCTCGGCGGAGGGGCCGGTCTCGTCCGGGTTGGTGCAGATGAATCGGGCGCCGTCGTTGATGAGCCGGACGGCCTTCGTCATCGCCTCGAACGAGTAGGTGCGCGTCTCGCCGAGGACGACGTAGTCGGGCTCGTGGTCGGTGAGGATGTACCCGATGTCGTGCAGCGCGGTGGTCAGACCGGCCTCGCCGATGACGTACGCCGTGCCCTCGGGCCGCTGGTCGTCCAGGAACTGGGCGGTGGCCAGCGCGGAGGTCCAGATGTTCTCGATCGGCACCTCCAGGCCCATGCGCCGCAGCCGGGCGTGCAGGTCGCGCGGGGTGTAGATCGAGTTGTTGGTCAGGACCAGGAACGGTTTGCCGGAGTCGCGCAGCTTCTTCAGGAACGCGTCGGCGCCGGGGATTGGTACGCCCTCGTGGATGAGCACACCGTCCATGTCGGTGAGCCACGACTCGATGGGCTTGCGGTCTGCCATGTGCGGGATCTCCCTGCCGTACGCGAGTACGCGGTTGCCGTGCCGGTACGCGGTGCTCCGCCTCCTCGCGGTGCCGCGCCTGCACGCGGTTGCTGCGTGCGCCCCAGCCTAAGCACAGGCCCGATCTTGGGGGAATGGCCGGTGGCCGGACGTCCACCGGCTGGGACGCCGCCGCGGTTCAACGGCGTCGCCGGGCCAGCAGCAGGAGTGCCCCCGCGGCGAGGAGACAGGCGGTGGCGCCGACGAGAACGGCGGGTGAGGAGAGCCCGGTGCGGGCCAGTTCCTCGGCCTCGTCGGCGAGGGAGAGCCGGCCGCCGGTGTCCGCGCCGGAGGCGTCCGGAGCGGGAGTGGCGGTGGGGGGCGAGGTGGGGGCCCCGGTGGCGCCGACGCTCGCGCCGGTGCCGGAGTGGGTGGGAGCGGCCGGGTCGGGGGCCGTGTCGGGGTCGGGAGCGGTGCCGGGGCCGGGCCCGGATTCGACGGCGAAGCGGTAGTCGTTCGACTGTCCGATCCAGTCCCCGTCGTCACCGTGCCGCTGGACGACCGCCGCGTTGGCGGTGACGTCGTTGGGCGCGGTGTCCGAGGTGAGGGCGAGACGCAGCTTGACGGTGAGGGTCCGGCCGGGGCCCACGCTGAAGCCGGGGAAGGCGCCGGCGCCGTCGGCCCGCTCTTCGTCCGCTCCGTCGGCGGTCGCGCCCGTGGGCCCGCCCGTCGGGCCGCCCGTGGCCTCACTCGTGGGCCCCTCGGTGAAGGCACCGACCAGTTCGTCGTCGTCGGTGGCCTCGAAACGGACCGGGTGCGGTTCTCCGTCGGCGTAGAACTCCAGGCGCGCCTGGGACGGCTTCAGGGCGCGTTCCGCGTCGACCAGGACGACGACCGGGTGGATCCCGTTGCACGTGAGGCGGGTGGTGTTGGTGAGGTCGAGATACCAGACGCCGTAACCACCCCCGGCCCGGTAGGAAGCCGGGCCCCCGTGCAGCCGGGTGGTGACCGGGAAGTCCGCGCCGTCGGGAGCGGCACAACCCGGGCCGGCTTCCGCATGGGCCGGCGCGGGGAGGAAGGCGGCGGCCACGGCGAGGCAGAGGGAGACAGGCGGGCACAGTCGCATGAACACGTGAGCCTGCACGACGTCCCGCACCGGGCGGGAACGGCACACCGGACGACCGTACGCGTCCCCTCGTTCGGCGCACGCCGCACCGATCGGTCGGCTCAGCCGTCCCGCCGTCCGAACACCGGGCCCAGCAGCAGTTGCGCCGCGCCCTCCGCGACGGCGCGTGCCCCGCCGGGGGCGAGACGTACCGGCACGGCGCCCTCGCGCGATCCCTCCCGGCGCGCATGGGCCTCGAGGACGGCGGCGACCCCGCGGACGAAGGGTTCCGGCGCGGCCGTGATGGTGCGTCCGCCCAGCAGGACGGCGTCGATGTCGAGCAGGCCGGCCAAATTCGCGGCGCCCTCGCCGAGCACCCGCGCCGCCTCGGCCACGTCCCCCCGGTCCATGGCCGCCAGGCACAGCGCCTCGACGCAACCGCGGTTGCCGCAGGAGCAGAGCGGCCCGTCCAGCTGGATGACCTGGTGTCCGAACTCCCCCGCGCCGGTGCGGGCGCCCCGGTGCACGGCGTCGCCGATCACCAGACCGGCGCCGAGGCCGGTGCCGAGGTACAGACAGGCGAAGGAGCCGCGTTCGCCGCCGACGGCGAGGCCGAGCGCGGCGGCGTTGGTGTCCTTGTCGACGACCACCGGCACGCCGAGCCGAGCCGCCAGCACGTCGCGCAACGGGAAACCGTCCCACTCGGGGAAGCCCGTGACCCGGTGCAGCACCCCGCGCGTGTGGTCGAGCGGACCCGGCAGGGCCACCCCGACACCGAGCGGAGCCGAGACGGCGCCGCCTCCCAGGGCCTCCGACAGGACCTCCGTCACCTCGCCGAGCAGGGTGTCCAGGACCGCCTCCGCCCCCGAGCCCAGGGACAGCGGGGCCAGCCGTTCGCCCACCACCCGTCCGTCGAGGTCGGCCAGCACCACCCTCAGCTCGTCCCGGTCCAGGTGGACGCCGACCGCGTGACCGGCCTCGGGGACCAGCCGCAGGACCGTGCGCGGCTTGCCGCCGGTGGACGCGCGACGGCCGGCTTCCGTGGCCAGCCCCTCCTCCCTCAACCGGGCGGTGATCTTGCTGACCGCCTGCGGGGTGAGACCGGCGCGTTCGGCGAGCTCCAGCCGGCTGATGCCCTCGGGCCCGGCGGTGCGCAGCAGGTCGAGCACGAGCGCGGTGTTGTGGCTGCGCAGGGCCAGCAGGTTCACGCCCGCGGCCCGGCGCGTCACGGCGTCCGCCGGCCGCTCGGACACCCGGCCGGTCTCCGGACCCGGCTCATGCCCCGGCGGCAGTCCCCACGTGGACCCCGTCGCGGAATCCGCGAAGAGGTCCGGCCCGGCCTCCATCCCGGAATCCGCGAAGGGATCCGACCCGGCCTCCGTCCCGAACTCCGGCCCGGACTCGATATCGGACTCCGCCCCGGACTCCCTGGTGGCCTCCGGCCCGGGCTCCCTCGCGGGCTCCGGCCCGGGCTCCCTCGCGGGCTCCGGCCCGGACCCCACCGCAGGCTCCCTCGCGGGCTCCTGTCCGGACTCCTTCACGGGCTCCGGCACGGGCTCCGGGGTATCGGCCGTGCCGCCTCCGTCGTGCGTCCTGTTCACCCTGCCATTGTCCCTCGCGCTTGCACTTTGGCAACAGCGTTGCGAAAGTGGTTGGCATGACTGGACGCACCACTGACGACACCGGCTCCGCAACGGGCCTCGACACCGGCACCGGATCCGGCGGCACCCGCCCGGTCGGCACCCCGCTCCGCGTGGGTCTGATCGGCTACGGCCTCGCGGGCTCCGTGTTCCACGCCCCGCTGATCGCCGCGACCGAGGGCCTCGTCCTCGACACGGTGGTCACCTCGAACCCCGAGCGGCAGGAGCAGGCCCGCGCCGAGTTCCCGGACGTACGCGTCGCCGCCACCCCCGACGACCTCCTCGCCCGGGCGGACGAACTGGACCTGGTCGTCATCGCGTCCCCCAACAAGACGCACGTCCCGCTCGCGACCGCCGCGCTGAAGGCCGGCCTGCCGGTCGTCGTCGACAAGCCGGTCGCCGGCACCGCGGCCGAGGCACGCGAGCTGGCCGCGCTCGCCGAGGAGCGCGGCCTGCTGCTCTCCGTCTTCCAGAACCGCCGCTGGGACAACGACTTCCTGACCCTCCGCAAGCTGCTCGACGAGGGCGAACTGGGCGACGTATGGCGCTTCGAGTCCCGGTTCGAACGCTGGCGGCCGCAGCCGAAGGGCGGCTGGCGGGAGTCCGGCGACCCCGCAGAGATCGGAGGTCTGCTCTACGATCTCGGCAGTCACCTCGTCGACCAGGCGCTGGTGCTGTTCGGCCCGGTGGTCTCCGTCTACGCCGAGGCGGACGTCCGCAGGCCGGGCGCGGAGACCGACGACGACACCTTCCTCGCGCTGACGCACGCGAACGGCGTGCGCTCCCACCTCTACGCCTCCGCGACCACCTCCCAGCTCGGCCCGCGCTTCCGGGTGCTGGGCGCCGAAGCGGGCTATGTGAAGTACGGCCTGGATCCGCAGGAGGCGGCCCTGCGGGACGGCGGACGGCCCGACGGCACCCCCGGCTGGGGCACCGAGCCCGAGGAGCTGTGGGGCCGCGTCGGCGCCGGGGAGTCCCCGCTGACCGGCGGCGGACGACCCGAACAGACCCTCCCCGGCGACTATCCGGCCTACTACGCTGCGGTGGCCAGGGCACTGATCGACGGCGGCCCCAACCCGGTGACCGCCGCCGAGGCGGCCGCCGCCCTGGACGTACTGGAGGCGGCCCGCCGTTCGGCACGAGACAAGGTGGCGGTGACGCTGTGATGGGATCCCACCAGATGACCCCGAAGTTCACCCCGGAGATCACCCCGACCCTGGAGGAGCTCCAGGCCCAGGAACGACGGCTGATCTTCCGCCAGTTCACGTACGACGACGCGTGGGAGCTCGGCTCCCTGCTGGTGGAGATGGCGCGCGAGCGCCAGGCGCCGGTCGCCGTCGACATCCACCGCGCCGGCCAGCAGCTCTTCCACGCGGCGCTGCCCGGTTCGGCGCCCGACAACGACGCCTGGATCGCCCGCAAGCGCCGGGTGGTGGAGCGCTTCGGCGCCTCCTCCTACCTGGTGGGCTCCCGCTTCCGCGCCAAGGGCACGACGTTCGAGGACGCCTCCCGGCTGGACCCCGACGAGTACGCGGCGCACGGCGGCTCGTTCCCCGTCAACGTGGAGGGCGTCGGCATCGTCGGCGCGGTGACGGTCTCGGGCCTCCCCCAACTGGAGGACCACCGCTTCGTGGTGGAAGCCCTGGAACAGTTCCTGGAAAAGCACCAGCGCTGAGACCCACGGAAGGGGCGCGGCAACCCGCGCCCCTTCGGACGGGCGCGGGAACCGCGCCTGAAGGGGCGCGGGGAACCGCGCGACCAGCCACGAACCGGCCCTCGGCCGACAACGCACACCCGCAGCCGGCCACGACCCGCCCCGAGACGGACGACGCACACCCGTATCCGTCGACCGCCCTCAGTCCCTCACCCCCAGCGGAGCGCTCACGCGTTCTTGAACTCCTGCCGCTGCCGCCCCAGTCCGCCGATCTCCAGCTCCACCACGTCCCCGGCCCGCAGGTACGGCTTGGGCTCCGGCTCACCCATGGCGACCCCCGCGGGCGTCCCGGTGTTGATGACGTCCCCCGGGTACAGGGTCATGAACTGGCTGACGTACCGGACGACCTCCCCCACCGGGAAGATCTGCTCGGCCGTGGTGCCGTCCTGCTTCAGCTCCCCGTTGACCCAGAGCCTCAGGGAGAGGTCCTGCGGGTCGGCGACCTCGTCGGCCGTCACCAGCCACGGGCCCAGCGGGTTGAACGTCTCGCAGTTCTTCCCCTTGTCCCAGGTCCCGCCCCGCTCGATCTGGAACTCGCGCTCCGACACGTCGTGCGCGACGGCGTATCCCGCGACATGCGCGAGCCCTTCCCGCGCCGACTCCAGGTAGCGGGCCGTCCGCCCGATGACGACGGCCAGCTCCACCTCCCAGTCGGTCTTGAGGGACCGCCGCGGCACGAGCACGGTGTCGTACGGCCCCACGACCGTGTCCGCCGCCTTGAAGAAGACGACGGGTTCGGCGGGCGGCTCGACCCCGGTCTCGCGGGCGTGGTCGTGGTAGTTCAGCCCGATGCAGACGACCTTGCCGATCCGGGCCAGCGGCGGCCCGATCCGCAGTCCGGTGGCGTCCAGCACCGGCAGTTCGCCGGACTCGGCGGCCTCCCGCACCCGGCCGAGCGCCTCGTCGTCGGCGAGCAGCGCTCCGTCGATGTCCGGGACGATCCCGGAGAGGTCCCTCAGGGTCCCCTCGGGGTCGAGCAGCGCGGGCCGCTCCGTTCCCGCCGTACCGACTCGCAGCAGCTTCATGGTCACAATCTCCCTCGATCGCGGGGCACCCGTCCGATGGGTGCAGCCATCGGAGGACTGGTCGATCCTCCAAGCTCGCCATTCACACCGCAAGCCCCCGTTCACGGACTGGACCGCTCACCGGTAGAGGACCGCACGTTCGAGCGCGCTCCACGTCGTGCTGGTGATCACGTACAGCGCGGCGGCCAGCGGTACGACGGCCACGGTGACCAGCGTGAAGAAGGACAGGAACGGCATCACCTTGGCGATCGTCCCGACCCCGGGCACCTCCTCGGCGCCGCCGACCTGGGGCAGCGGCACCCGCTTCGCCCGGACGAAGTTGAAGGACGCGACGGCCGCGACGACGGCGAACAGCGCGAGGTAGACCAGTCCGGCCGCGCCGAACACCCCGCCCCCGGCCAGCGCGTCGCTCCAGCGGTCGCCGAGGGGCGCGGCGAAGAGCTGATGCCCGAGCAGGCCGTTGTCCTCGCCGCCGATCGAGGAGCTGGAGAAGAGGTGGTAGAGCAGGAAGAAGGCCGGTATCTGGCAGAGGCTGGGCAGCAGTCCGGACAGCGGCGACACCTTTTCCTCGGCGTGCAGTTCCAGCACCGCCCGCTGGAGCTTCTCCGGGTTCCGGGCGTGCTTCCTGCGCAGCTCGGCGATCCTCGGCTGCAAGGCCGTACGGGCCTTCTGGCCACGGGCGGCCGCGCGGGACAAGGGGTGCACGAGGAGTCGTACCAGTGCGGTGAACAGGACGATCGCGGCGGCCGCGGCGGTGGCGCCGAACAGCGGGTGGAGCAGGTCGGCGAGCCGCTCGACCAGGCTGGCGAAAACGGACATGGGTGGGGAGCCCTCCGGGGGTCTCGTCGTGCCGGGGAAACGGGAATCGGCATGACGACCCGCGCGGGTCACCCACGTGACGGTGGAGAGCGGCCCTACGCGACGGTCGTCGGGAGGGCGTGGCCGGGCGCCCGGGGGCGGGGGCGGCCGGAGGCGTCGGGGTCGCGTTGCGGCAGGAAGGCCGTACGGCGGGCCCGGTCCCTGATCGCCGTACGCACCCGGGTGGGCGGGACGGCGGGGGCGCTGCGGGCGGCGACGAGGGTGCAGACGGCGAGCGCGGAACCGGCCGCGGCGGTCGCGGCGAGCGCGACGGCGGCGGAGAGGCTGCCCGCGTCGAGGAGCGCCACATCGAGAAGGAGGAGGACGAGCACGAGGGCGGGACGCGGGACGAACCGACTACGGTTCACGCCTACCCCCCTCCCGCCCTGGCGCCGGCTATCGCCGGGGCGCCTTTCGCCCCGATGCCGGCTCTCGCTGTGGCCCCGGCTTTCGGCCGGACGCCGACTTTCGGCCGGGCGCAGACTTTCGACCGGACGCCGGTCCTCGATCGTCTGACGCCTTGTCGACTGTCTTGCGTCTTGTGTCTTGTGTCTTGTGTCTTGCGTCTTGTGTCTTGCGTCTTGTGTCTTGCGTCTTGTCCGATACCGGTTATACCTGACCGACCTCGATCGGCTCCAGCAGCCTTCTCGGCTTCAGCAGTGCTCGGCTGACCGGATCCGCCGGATCGGGGTCGAGCCCCGGACCCGGCACCATGAGGACGTCCGGGACCGGTACGACAGTTCCGCAGGCGGGACATTCGCCGTACGGGCCGAGTTCGGTGCCGCACTCGGCGTGCCGGAAGATCCGCAGCCTGGCCTCGCCGAAGTGCTCGCGGCCCCACAGACCGAGCGAGCGCAGGGTCGGCCACAGGGCGACGCCCCGCTCGGTGGCGACGTACTCGTCACGCGGCGGGGACTCCTGGTAGCGGCGCTTCTCGAGGATGCCCTCGGCGGTCAGCGCCTGGAGACGGGCGGCCAGGACGGCGCGCGGGATGCCGAGGTGGACGAGGAAGTCGTTGTAGCGCCGGACGCCGTAGAGCGCGTCTCGGATGACGAGGAGCGTCCAGCGCTCGCCGACCACCTCCAGCGCCCGGGCGATCGAGCACTCCTGTGTCGCGTAGTCCTTGCCGAGTGCCATGACGCCCACTGTAACCATTTGCCGAGGGTTGGTTCAATGACCGAACCTATGGTGCTAGCGTACGGAGACATGAGCAGGTTCATTGAACGAACTGACCCCCCTACCGACCCGGTCGCCCCGGCTCGCACCCTCGGGACGGAGCACGCGGCGCCCACGGAGTCCGCGGCGTCGGGGTCGCCGGTCCGGGCCGGTGCCACCCTCGCCGTGACCAGCGCGGCCACCGCCCTCGCCCTGATGACGTACACCGCGCCCGCCGTCACGCTCGTGGACACCGCCGCCGCCCTGCACACCGCGCCCTCCGCCCAGGCCTGGCTGCTCAACGGCACCCCGCTCGGCCTGGCCGCGGCGCTGCTGGTCGCCGGCAGCCTGGCCGACGACCACGGCCGCCGCCGGCTCTTCGTGTCGGGCACCCTGGCCCTCGCCCTCACCACCCTGCTCGGCGCACTGGCGACGACGACCTGGCAGTTCACCCTGGCCCGGGTCGCGCAGGGCGCGTCCAGCGCGGCACTGCTGGCGAGCAGCCTGGGCCTGCTGGTGCACGCCTACCCCACCCCGCGCGGGCGGCTGCACGCCACCGGCGTATGGGGCGCGTTCGTCAGCGCGGGCATCGCCGTGAGCCCGGTGCTCAGCGGCGCCCTGCCCGGCTGGCGCCTGGTCTACGTCCTGCTCGGCGTCGCGACCCTGCTGGTCGGTGCCGTCGCGACCCGCGTGCTGACGGAGTCCCGCTCACCGCGCGGCGGCCGCCCCGACCTGCCCGGCGCGGCGGCTTTCGGCGCGGCGACCGTCGCCCTGATCGCGGCCCTGACGCTGGGCCGGGACGGCTGGCTGCGGGCGCCGGTGGGGCTGCTGCTCCTGGCATCGGTGGCCCTGCTGGCGCTGTTCGTGGTCATCGAGCGCAGAGTGGCCACGCCGATGATCGACCTGTCCCTGCTCCGCAATCCGGCGTTCCTGGCCTCCTCCACCGGCGGGCTGGTGACCGGCCTCGCGGTGATCGGCCTGTTCAGCTTCCTGCCGACGGTGCTCCAGAAGTCGCTGGGCATGTCCCCGATGGCCACCGCCTGGCTGTTCCTCCTCTGGTCCGGCCTGTCCTTCGTGGTCGCCCTCCAGGCCCGCCGACTGGCCGGCCGCGTCCCGACCCGGGTCCAGCTCGCCCTCGGCTTCGCCCTGCACGCGGCGGGCGTCCTCGGCCTGCTCGGCGCGGTGGGCGCGGGCTCCTGGCACCGGATGCTGCCGGGACTCGTCGCCGCCGGCGTCGGCAGCGGCCTGCTGAACGCGGCGCTGCCCCTGCTGGCGGTGGAGTCGGTACCGACGGCGCGAGCGGCGATGGGGTCGGGCGCACAGCAGACCCTGCGCTACGTCGGTTCGTGCGCCGGTGTCGCCCTGACGATCGCCATCGCCACCGGGACCGGCGGCGGGCTCGCCCGGGGGACGGATGTGGCGATGGCCGTGTCGGCGGGGCTGGCCGTGATCGGGGCCGTGGGCGTACTGGCCGCTCCGGGCGGCCTGGCACGAGCGGCCGCCACGGCGAGGAGCCTGGCCATGTCGGGCCCCCGGGAACGGAACTGACGGGAGCCGCGGGACCGACGGCGTGCCGCGGACCAGCGGGACTGCCGGACCGGCGCGAACAGCAGCACCAGACCAGCGGGACTGCCGGACTGCCGGACCGGCGGGATCAGAGGAACCAGAGGGATCAGCGGAGGCTGCCGGAGCGGCGGACCGGCGGACCGGCGAAGGCCGCCGGACCGGCCGGGCCTACGCGAACTCCCCGGCGCGCGTACTTGTATCAACCGATTGACACAAGATCCGCCTCCCGGGCATCTTGTACTCACCAGTTGATACAAGTACTCACCGGGGGACCCGACATGCTGGACACCGTTCCACCTGAGCGACTGCTCGCCCGCGCCGACCTCTGCGCCCGCTGGGCGGGACTGACCCTCGGCGCCGTCGTCGCACAGCAACTGGTGATGCGGGACAGCGACGACGGCGCCATGACCTTCCTCAGCGCGGTCACCGCGTTCGGACTGTGCGCGGTCGGTGGTGTGCTGCTCGGTGACTCCCTCACCCCCGCGCCCCTCGAAGCGGTCCGCACCGCCAGCCTCGCCCCGCGCCGGGTCCGCGACCACGTACCGCCGAGGATGGCCCCGCTGCTGGTCTTCCAGACGGCGTGCCTCGTCGCCTTCCTGATGATCGGGGCCGCCGTGGCCTCACCCGACACCATGGGCCGGGCGGGCCGGGCCGTCACCGTGACCTGCCGGGGCGTGACCAGACCCCTCGGCCCCTGGCCCGGCATCTTCTACGCCACCCCGATCCTCGCCTCCCTCGCTCTCGGGACCGCAGCCTGTGTTTGGGCCCTGCGCCGCATCGCCCACCGGCCCGGCGAGAACCAGCGGCGCCACGACCGCTCCTGGGCGATCACCGCGGCCTGGGGACTGCTGGTCTCCAGTCAGTTGCTGCTCGTCCTCGGCATGATCGGCAGGGTGCTGTCCCGCACGACCTGCGCCGGCATGCTGGGCAACATCACCGCCCTGGTGATCTACCCGCTGGGCCTGCTGAGCCTGTTCAGCCTGGGCTGGTGCCTGTTCACCATCGTGATCCCCCGGGCCGTCGGCGATGAGTGAACCCGCGGTCCGTGTCGACACCACGAGCCAGGTGCCGCCCTTCGAGCAGATCCGCGCCCAGCTCGCCGCCCTGATCGTCACCGGCCGGCTGACCGAGGGCGAGCGCCTGCCGACCGTGCGCCAGTTGGCCTCCGACCTGGGACTGGCGCCGGGGACCGTGGCCCGCGCCTACCGCGAGCTGGAGGCCGCCCAGCTGATCCGCACCCGCCGGGGCGCGGGTACCCGGGTGGCGGCGCCCCCGTCCGAACCGGCCCGCCCCGACCCGGACCAACTCGCCACCCTGGCACGCGACTTCACCGCCTCCGCACGCGCCCTCGGCGCCGACACCGAGGCCGTCCTGACCGCCGTCCGGGAGGCCCTGGAGGAAGGGACGTAGGCGCGGCCCGATGAAGCGGACCGGGGACGCGGCCCAATGACATGGACAGGCGACGTGGACCGGGGACGCGGCCCGATGACATGGACAGGCGACGTGGACCGGGGACGCGGCCCGATGGCGCGGAGCGGTGGCGCGGAGCGGTGGCGCGGACCGGTGGCGCGGACCGGTGGCGCGCCGACGGAGAAGGGGGTAGGTCTCCCGGGCCCTGCCGGACGGGGTGAGCGGGCGGCGGCGGACTACCCCCGGGGCCGGGCCGCGACGAGTCTGCCCCAGACGACCAGGCGGTACCGGGAGGTGTACTCGGGCGTGCAGGTGGTGAGGGTGAGGTAGCGGCCGGGGGTGTCGTAGCCGTAGGCGGGCTCGGTGAGGGAGCGGGGCACGGGCCGGACGACGCCCGAGTCGCGGGGCGAGGTCTGCGGCAGGATCTTGTCGACGAGGTAGGTGTAGGTCGTGCTCCGGGTCTCCACCTCCACCCGGTCGCCCTTCCTGAGACGGTCGAGACGGCGGAAGGGCTCGCCGTGCGTGTTGCGGTGCCCGGCGACCGCGAAGTTGCCGCCCTGGCCCGGCTGCTGGGTACCGGCGTAGTGGCCGACGTACCCCTTGTTGAGCACGTCCCGCTTGCTGGTGCCCTCGGCGACGGGGACCCGCAGACCGAGCCGGGGGATGTCGAGCACGACGTAGGCCCGGGAGGAACGCGGGCCGGTGGACGAGGGGTTGCTCCCGTCCTGAGGCCCGGCACCGCCCCCGGCCGCCGAGGGGTCGCCCCCGCCCCCGCCGACGGACCCGGCGTCACCGCCATCGCCCCCGGTGAGGTCCCCGGCGCCACCCGTACCCGTACCCGTACCCCACTCCCGCTCCAGCGCCTCCACCCTCCGCTCGGCGCCGTCCTTCGCCTCCCGGTTGGTCCACCACAGCTGATGCGCGACCAGGAGCAGCACCAACACCCCTGCGGTGACGAGGAGTTCGGCGCCGCTCCAGAGCGCCCGCCGGTACCGGGCGCGCCGCCGCCTGCTGCTGTGCTGCACGAGAGGGATCCGCTGCACGAAGGAACTCCGCTCGCCGAGGGGAATCCGCACCCGGGCACCATAGGGGGAGGGGGACAAGGTCTCCAGACCCGTACATACACGGCCCGTTCCCACCCCGCCCGTTCGTCCCCTCGAACCCCGTCCCGGCCCTTTCTCCACAGGTTTGAGAAAGGGCTGTCACAACTCTCGACAACACCACGGAACGCGCCCGATGCTTCGTGACGCACTGAGCCTCCAGTGCGCTCACGCACCCGATCGCCGCCGGCGGGGACACCCGGGAGTCGATCGGGACGAGCCGGTTGCTCCATGTGATCGAAGCGGAGAAGTCATGATCCGACGCAGGACACTGCTGGCGGCGACGGGCGGCGCGCTCTTCGGGAGCGCCCTCGCGACGGGCACCGCCCACGCCGACGCGACGATTTCCGTCAACCCGTCTACGACGTACGGGACCTGGGAGGGCTGGGGCACCTCCCTCGCCTGGTGGGCGAACGTGTTCGGCGCCCGGGACGACTTCGCCGACATCTTCTTCACCACCAAGTCGGTGTCCTACAACGGCAGGACACTCCCCGGGCTCGGCCTCAACATCGCCCGCTACAACCTGGGCGCGTGCAGCTGGAACGCGGTCAGCGGCTCGAGCATGGTGGCCTCCGCCAACATCCCCGCGTTCAAGCAGATCGAGGGCTACTGGCAGGACTGGAACAACGAGGACCCCACGTCCTCGGCCTGGGACTGGACGGCGGACGCGACCCAGCGCGCGATGCTCCAGAAGGCCGTCTCGCGCGGCGCGACGACCGAACTCTTCGCCAACTCCCCCATGTGGTGGATGTGTTCGAACCACAACCCCTCCGGCGCCTCGGGCGGCGGCAACAACCTCCAGACCTGGAACTACCGCCAGCACGCCTCCCACCTGGCGGCGGTCGCGCTGTACGCGAAGTCGAACTGGGGCGTGAACTTCGCGACCGTCGACCCCTTCAACGAGCCGTCCTCGTCCTGGTGGACGGCGACCGGCACACAGGAGGGCTGCCATATGGACGCGGCCGTCCAGTCGGCCGTACTGCCGTACATGCGGAGCGAGTTGGACAAGCGCGGCCTGACGGCGACGAAGATCTCGGCGTCGGACGAGACGAGCTACGACCTCGCCCGCACCACGTGGAACTCCTTCTCGTCGACGACCAAGGGGTACGTCAACCGGGTCAACGTGCACGGCTACCAGGGGTCCGGGGGCCGCCGGGACCTGCTCTACACCGACGTGGTGACCACGGCCGGGAAGGCGCTGTGGAACTCGGAGACGGGCGACAACGACGGCACCGGCCTGTCGATGGCGAGCAACCTGCTCTACGACTTCCGCTGGCTGCACCCCACGGCGTGGGTCTACTGGCAGGTCATGGACCCGTCGACGAACTGGGCGATGATCGCCTACGACGCGAGCACGCTGGCGGCGGGCGCGGTCACCACGAAGTACTACGTGATGGCCCAGTTCAGCCGGCACATCCGTCCCGGCATGACGATCCTCGACACGGGCGTGAGCTACGCGGCCGCGGCGATCGACAAGGCGGCGAAGCGGCTGGTGATCGTGGCCGCGAACACCTCCACCGCGGCCCAGACCCTGACCTTCGACCTCTCCCGCTTCACCACCGTGACGGGCGGCTCGTCGGGTCTGGTCCCCCGCTGGAACACCGTGACGAGCGGATCGGGCGACCTCTACACGGCCCGCTCGGACACCTACCTGAGCGGAAAGTCGATCAGCGTGCCGTTCGCGGCGGGTGCGGTGCAGACCCTCCAGGTGGACGGGGTGACGATCTAGCGGGCGCACGCCAGGGGTCGGCCCCTGGCCTGCACCTATCTCCTTTTTGTCAGCGGCGGGCAGTACGGTGTCGTGCATGCGCCCCGACACGCCTGCCGAGAACGTCGACCACACCGCAGAAGCGGCACGCCTGGAGCGGACCGCCGGCCTGTACCCCGAGGACGCGGAGGCCCTGCTGTTGCAGGCCGCGGCCCACCTCGAACTGGCCGGCGACCGCCCCGCCGCGACGACCCTCTACGACCGCCTGCTGTCGGCGCCGGGTGGGCTGGACAACCCCCATCTGGTCCGAGCCCTGAAAGCCTCCAACCTGTGGGAGTACGGCCACGAGGCCGAGGCCCGGGCCATCATCGACGGCATCCGCGCCGCCGCCCCCCGCGACCCGGCCCCCTGGGTGATCGTCGCGGAGTCGCTGGAGGCCCACGACGAGCTGGAGGCGGCGCAGAAGACGTTCACGGAGGGGGCGACCCTCCTCCTGGCGGACGTGCCGGAGCCCCCGCACGCCGCCCACCCGCTGCTCTTCGGCCGCCACCGGGTACGCCGGATGCTCGGCGCCGCCCACGACGAGTGGGACCTGCTGGCCGACACCCTCCACTCGCTGCCCGTCTCGCTGGACGAACTCCACGACCCCAAGCGTGTCTGGTCCCTCGGCTCGGACAACCCGGCGGAGCTGGAGGCGGAGATCTCCCGCCTGCGCGCCGAGCTGGGCGCGTACCGGGAGGAGCTGTCCCGTCCGTTCCCGGTGGCCGTCCTCCACTGGCCGGCCGACGAACTGGCGGAACTGATCGCCGCCTACCCCTCCCTGTCGGAGGAGTACCCCTCCCACGGCGAGCACCTGGCCGGCATAGAGGCCTCCCTCACCGAACTGTCCGCCTCCGGCACGGCCAACCTCGGCATCGTCACCGGCACGGTCCCGTCCTACGAGGCCTTCGCGGCCTCGGAGGGCACGTCCCCGGCCGACACGGACCTCCTCCCCCAGTACGCGACAACCCTGGCAGCCCGAGGCCGAGCAGTGAGCTGGCCCCCGGAACGGGGGGCAGCTTGCTGGTGCGGGTCGGGGGCGCAGTACCAGGCGTGCCACGGGGCGGCGTAGCACTCGGGGGCAGCGGTGAATCCTCCGAGCCGCCCTTGCCCCCGTGTGGGTCTCACGACGCCGCTGTGAGATCCCAGGAAGCGGCCAAGGGCGAGCCAGCCCAATCCTCATCGCCGGTGCGCCAGATCGAGGCAATGCCATGATCCTCGAGGTATTGCGCATACTGCCCAATGTCTTCAGTGAAGAGAGCGATGAGGTGAGGCTTCGGCTCGCCGAGCTTCTCGTGCCAGTAGTAGCTGTACTCCAGCAGTTGTCCCACAGCCTCGCGGACGGCCTTAGTCGCGTTGCCCTTTTTCACGACCTTGCCCTCCACCAACCACGCTCGCTGCTCCTTAGCAGCAGGACGACGTAAGACCAGGTCTCTCGGGTACATGCCTTGGGTGATCGGTGTGTACCCGCGCGTGACCACGTGAAGGCCGAAGTCCTTGATGAGCTCTTCGTGCCAGCGTTCGCGCCGGTGCCGACCGCCCTTGATGTGCACGTAGTAGTCGCTGCTGTCGTTGGGATGGAAGCCGTCCAAAGGGTCACCCACAGGCCCATGGCCCTCATTTACGTACACGAAGGGCTCGTTCGGCTCCGGCGTCTGGAGCCAGATGCGCTGGCTGGCCGCAGCATCCCGGAGTAGCAGCGCCGCGACCTGAAGGTCTTCGGCTAGGACCTTCTCGGCTGGCAGGCTTGCGATCTCATAGCGACGAGCTACCACGCTCCCTGCTTCATACGCGCGGGGCCGATCCTGCTTCGCACCGAAGACGGGTACATAGCTCCACTGTCTAACCAACTCCGGCTGCATTCCGGCCCGAAGGTGCTTCACCCGACTCTGCAACTCCCCCCGCAACTCGGCGGGCGTGTACTGGTCGGAGAGCTTGGTTACCCCTTGCTGCAATGTGAGCGTCACAGAGGTGAGCTGCGCGTCGAAGATGTAGGCGAGGTACAACCCCTGTTGGGGCTCCCTGTTGATCTCCGGATCGAACACACCGATCCACGGAGTGCTGGCTGCCGTGCCTTGACCACCGTGTCCTGAGGCTACGAAGTCGAATGGCAGCGGGAGGTCAGGCAAGTCCTTCACCTCCCGAAGGAGGACCTGGGCAGGCACTTTGTTGGTGGTACCGAGCTTGGAGTCGTAGGTCGTCGCTAGGCGTATGAGCAAGTCACGTAAATACACAGGCAAAAACTAGCCTGACCCGATCAACGTCTCCTCTCAATAAGCCGCCTCTCCTTGCGATCAGGATCAGATCTGACCGATCGCGGCCATGTCAGTGCCTCCTGATACAACGTCTTCATCGCCATCAGCATGCGCAACCGGGGGTAGACGCCCATGTCTCAGAGCCATCGCAACACGCCTGCCCCCACCGGTGGACTGTACGAACAGCTCATCACGCTGCGCTTCGAGCAGCAGCTGAAGGAACTCGCCAGCCTCGGATGGCACCCCGTGAGTGGAACGGTGGGGCCAGAGTCGGTACCTCACATCTTGGCTAGACATGTAGCGGGGACCGTTCAACGCGTCCTCCAGAGCCTTCCGGTCGAGGAGCGCGTCCACGCCGCGAACCACATCCTGGAGTCCATCAGCACGCTGGAAGGCGCACAGGAGTGGGTAGACCTTGTAGCCGACGGCCCGCGACAACTCCTCGCGCTCACCCAGCAGGAGGCACCGGGAGTCTTCGCGGTGAGACCAGGCATCCCCCTCTCCGACACCGCGCTCATCACCAACTCCCCTGAGGATCCAAGCCTCGGCTTCGAATTGCGGGCCGAACTCGCTACCGCCGACCGGGTTGACCTGCTCTGCGCCTTCGTCAAGTGGCATGGCTTGCGCATCCTCGAGCAATCGCTGAGGGCCGCACACGAACGCAACGTGCCGATACGAGTCATCACGACCACCTACATCGGCGCAACCGAGCGACGCGCTCTAGATCGATTGGTGGAGGACTTCAACGCCGAAGTCAAGGTCAACTACGAGACTCGATCGACGCGACTGCATGCGAAGGCCTGGCTGTTCCGCCGCAAGAGCGGCTACGACACGGCTTATGTGGGAAGCTCCAACCTGTCGAAGGCAGCACTGCTTGATGGTCTGGAGTGGAATGTTCGGCTGTCTTCTATCGCCACACCCGACGTGCTGCGCAAGTTCAAGGCCACCTTTGCGGCCTACTGGAGTGATCCGTCTTTCGAGTCGTACGACCCTCAATCTGACGGGGGGCGTCTCCAAGAGGCCTTGGCGATCGCAGGTGGCACATCTTCGACCGTTCTTGCCGACCGCAAGATCACGCTGTCCGGCCTCGAAGTACGACCGTATCCGCACCAGCGCGACATGTTGGAACGGCTAGAGGTCGAGCGTAAGGTGCACGACAGGCATCGGAATCTGCTCGTAGCAGCTACTGGTACGGGCAAGACAGTGATGGCTGCGCTCGACTACAAGCAGCTCCGCAAGAAGCACGGTGGCCGTGATCTGCGTCTTTTGTTCGTCGCTCACCGCAAAGAGATTCTCCAGCAATCCCTGCGCACTTACCAGGACGTCCTGGTGGATCCAAACTTTGGCGAGTCCTTCCATAGCGGTGAGCTTCCGGAGCGTTGGAATCATGTGTTTGCCAGTGTGCAGTCATTGAACGCGCGGGCTCTCGATCGGCTCGCCCCTGATCACTTCGATGTCATCGTGATCGATGAGTTCCATCACGGGACCTCGCCGACATACCGGAAGATCCTCGATCACTTCGAGCCATTGGAGCTGCTCGGTCTCACCGCGACACCGGAGCGCATGGACGGCAAGAACATTCAGGACGAGTTCTTCGAGGGGCGTATCGCCGCAGAGATGCGATTGTGGGAGGCGCTCGAGAATGACCTCCTCAGCCCGTTCCACTACTTCGGGATTAGCGACAACACCGACCTCAGCACAGTGGAGTGGAAGCGTGGGACGTACGACTCCAGTGCGCTGAGCAACAAGCTGTCGAGTGATGTACGGCGCGCAGAGCTGATCATTAAAGCTGTCATGGAGAAGGCCACGGAGCCGAGCACCATGCGGGCTCTGGGGTTCTGCGTGTCAGTGCTGCACGCCCACTTCATGGCGGAGGCCTTCCGCACAGCCGGCCTCAACGCCGTCGCACTCTCCGGCGAGACGCCCGTCGAGGAGCGCAAGCAGGCTCTCGCCGATCTCCGGTCGGGGGCCCTCCAAGTAATCTTCTCGGTCGACCTCCTCAACGAGGGGCTCGACATCCCTGACGTAGATACGTTGCTCCTGCTGCGCCCCACCTCCAGCGCCACCGTCTTCCTTCAGCAGCTTGGCCGTGGACTCCGTCGCACTGAGGACAAGGCCGTACTTACCGTGCTCGACTTCATCGGGCAACACCGCAAGGAATTCCGCTTCGAGAATCAGTTCCGCGCACTGACAAATCTGACCCGCAAACGCCTTCTTGACAACATCGAGCAAAACTTTCCTCAGCTACCGTCCGGCTGCCAGATCATCCTTGAGGAGAAGGCGAAGAAAACCATCATCGCCAATATCAAGGAGCAGATCGGCGTCAATGTCACAGCCCTGGCACGCGAAGTCGCCGACTACGCCGAGCCAGCTCTGAGCCGCTATCTGGAAGAGAGCGGCCGTGAACTCAAGGAGCTCTACCGAGGCAACGGCAACTCCTGGACGGGGCTACTCCGCCGCGCGGGTCTACTCAAGGGCGAAGCACCCGAAGGCGAGGCAGCCCTCCTCAAGCGCGTTTCCTCCTTCCTCCACGTCGATGACCCGCTAAGGGTGGCGGCATACAGCCGCATGCTGGAGGACGAGGCGCCCTCCTACAGCGAGCTCGATGAGCAAGGGCAGGCCTACGCTCGCATGCTCTTCTTCCAGCTGTGGCCGCTCGGCGGCGTGACCCGGAAGGGTTTCGCACACTATGACGCCGGGTTCGCGACACTGCGCCAGCAACCAGCGGTGTGTAGCGAGCTGCGGCAGGTTCTGGCGTACAACCTTGCCCACACCGAGCACGTACCGATCCCGCTCCAGGTAGTGGGCGGCCCAACGGGTATCCCCCTGACCGTGCACGCTTCCTATACGCGCGAGGAGATCCTTCCTGCACTGGGGCAGTCATTCGTCGGCGGCTTCATGCCGGGAGACTTCCGCGAGGGGGTGAAGTGGTGCGAGTCGATCAAGACTGACGCTCTACTGATCACTCTGGATAAAGACGAGAAGGACTTCTCACCACAGACTCGCTACCACGACTACGCTCTGAGCGAGACACTCTTCCACTGGGAATCCCAGAACCAGACATCAGCGGCTTCTCCTACCGGCCTGCGCTATCAACATCACACTGTGGGTGGCAGCCACGTGCTGCTGTTCGTACGCCGATACAAGAACACGGACATCGGCGGTGCCCAGCCCTGGATGCTGCTGGGCCCTGCTGAATACGTGGACCATTCAGGCAGCAAGCCGATGGCCATCACCTGGCGGCTGAAGGAGCCCATGCCGGCCGACGTCTGGACGTACTCCGCCATCGCAGCCGGGTGAGGCATCACGGCAATTCGTTTACGGCGTCAGCCTCAGCCGTTTGCGCCTGTGGGCGGCGCCATGTCACAGGCAACGCATCTGCTGCGCTCAAGCCGGTCGCCAGCTCACACCACGTCACCTTTCGGGTGGCGTGCAGCTGGACGCCCCACCTTTCGGCGACCGCGTTCACGAGGGTCATGCCTCGGCCGGACTCCGCTTCGGAGGTCGCGGCGAGGAGGGTGGGCAGCGCCCGTGTGTCGGGGTCGTGGACCTCGATGCGCAGGTGGACGCCGTTCATGGAGACCGCGAGCGTGGCCGGGGTCCCGGGGCCGACGTGATTGATGACGTTGGACACCAGTTCGCTCACGCAGAGCTGGGCGTCGTCGACGACTTCTTGCAGGCCCCAGATGCCCAGATGCAGCCGCATGATCCGGCGCAGGGCGGCCACCTCCGTCGGCTCGGCCGTGAAGGTGAGGTCCCACGGTTTGCGCGTCATGCACGCGTGCTGACCCATGAGGGGCCCTTTCGTCGCAGGTGACACCCCCGGAAAGACGCGATGGGGCACGGAGCGTCATGGGGGATCACGGTGAGTCGCGTCGCCTCAGAGTGCGGTCTGCGCATCCCTTCGTGCAATGTGCACGGCGAGAATCCCACTTCCGAGTGATTGGCAAGCGTGCCTATTGGCGTGAGACTGAACGTCCGCTATCCAAAACGGGGTTGAAATGGCCGGATCGCCGACGGCACGCCGTCGCCGCCTCTCGATCGAGCTGAAAAAGCTCCGGGAACAGTCGACGCTCACCTGCGCCCAGGTGGGCGCGGGCCTCGACTGGAGTGGTTCCAAGGTCAACCGCATGGAGACGGGCAGCGGCCGGGTACAGCCGTCGGACATCGACGCTCTCTGCCGGTTCTACGGCACCAGCGACGAACTGCGCGAGTTCCTCAAGTCGTTGGCCCGGCAGGCCAAGGTGCGTGGCTGGTGGCAGGTCCACGGTTCAGGTGTGCCGGAGTGGTTCAACATCTACATCGGTCTGGAGCAGGACGCCTCGTCCTTCCGGCAGTACCAGTGCGAGTTGTTGCCCGGCCTCATGCAGACCCAGGCGTACATCTGCGAGCTGCACAGGACCAGTGGGCACATGTCCCCCGAGGACATCGACCGGGCCGTACGGGTTCGGACGGAACGTCAGGGCATGCTGCGGCGGCCGGACGCTCCCGACTCCTGGTTCATCGTGAACGAGGGTGCGCTGCGCAATGTCATCGGGGATCGTGCGCTGATGCGCGAGCAGGTCGAACACGTCCTCGACGTGGCCCGGTTGCCCGCCGTCACCCTTCAGGTCCTCCCCTTCGACTCCGGCACCTATCCGGTCACCGGCTCGTTCACCATGCTCGGTTTCCCCGCGCCGGAGGACCCCGACATCGTCTACCGCGACGGAATCACCGATGCCGTCTACTTGGAAGGCGAGCATCATGTCCGTGAGTACGCCCGAGCGTTCGACGGGTTGCGCGCCGCGGCTCTGAGCCCTCAGCGTTCGGCGCAGTTGATCGAGACGGTCTTGAAGGGATATGCGACGTGAGCATGGCAGCGACCGGTATCAGGACGAGCCGTCCGGCGTGGTTCACGTCGTCGTACAGCAATGGGGCGGGAGGCGAGTGCGTCGAGTGCGCACTGACCGATGAGGGCGCGCTGGTCCGTGACTCGAAGAGGGCGGGAGGGCCCGCGATCACCGTGGGGAGCGGGGCCTGGGTCTCCTTCGTCCGTGCCGTGCGGCGCGGCGCCGAGAGCTGATCCGGCGAGTGGCCGGGGGCACGAGCCCCGGATCTCGGGTCGCGTGTCACGACCGTCAGAGGAAGGGCGAACGGTCGCGTGTCACGGCCGGTCGACGGACGGCGAACGGTCGCGTGTCACGGGCGGTCGACGGACGGCGAAGGTGTCCGCCCGGCGGGCGGTCACTCGTCGGAGCAGGCCCTGGCGACCGCGTAGGTGTCCTCGTAGAGGTGGTAGCGGGTGATTCGGCCGTGCTGGACCGTGGTGTGCAGGGCGAACGCGGTGTCGATGTCCCGGCCCGTCTTCCTGACCTCGGAGAGCATGCGGCCGATGAGGACGACGTCGTCGTCCTCGGCGATGATCTGGCGGAGGTCGAACTCCTTGGTCCGCACATGGGATCGGAGCAGTTCGAAGAACGTCCGCATGCCGTCCGCCGAGTCGACCTCCGGTACCCACGGGATGCCCGGCGGGTGCGGGACGGAGAACGACACCGAGTCGGCGAACAGCGCCGCCGCCTCCGCGCTCTTCCCCTCGGCCAGCAGCGGGAACAGGCGTCGCACAGTCTGCGTCGGTGACTCTGCTGTCATGTGGGCCGACCCTACCGCCGGGACCGTCAGGACGGCGTGATGACCGGCTGCGGGCCCAGTACCGCCAGGAGGTCCAGGCGTTGCGCGTCCTCCGTGCCCGGTTCGGCGGTGTAGATCATGATGCGGAGGTCGGTGCCGGCGACGGTGAGGACGTCGCAGTCCAGGGTGAGGGGGCCCACCTGGGGGTGGTCGATCGTCTTGCGGGAGGCCTCGTGGTGGCCGACGGCTCCGGAGTCCCAGAGTTCGGCGAAGCGGGCGCTGTTCGTCCGCAGGTCCGCGATGAGCTGACGCAGACGCCGGTCCGCGGGGTAGCGGCCCGCCGCCGTGCGCAGGTCGGCGGCCACCGCGGCCTCCAGGGCCCTGCGGGACTCCGGTGTGTGGCGGACGCGGTCGTTCGGGCCGAGGAACGCGCGCCAGGCGCCGTTGCGCTCGCGGCCGTGCCGTTCGCCCATGAGGGCCGTGTAGAGCGGGTTGGTGAGGAGGAGCGTCCAGGAGGCGTCCGAGACCGCCACCGGGGTGCCGGTCAGACGGTCCAGCATCCGGTGGACGCTCGGTGCGATGTACGCCGGTACCGTGCCCCGGCCGGGCGGTACGAGACCGGCGAGGTGGAACAGGTGCTCGCGCTCGGCCGGGGCGACACGCAGGGCCCGCCCGAGGGCCTCGACGACCTGCTCCGACGGGTTCTCCGCCCGGCCCTGTTCGAGGCGGGTGACGTAGTCGACCGAGATGCCCGCCAGCATCGCCAGTTCCTCGCGGCGCAGGCCGGGGGCGCGCCGGTGGCCGCCCGAGGGCAGGCCCGCCGCCTCGGGAGCGACCCGGTCCCGCCACCGTCGTACCGTACGCCCGAACTCCGTGCTCGCCATGCCTCCACTGTGCATCGCCCCGGCCGGGTCTTCCTGGTACCGGCAGTCCCAGGAAGGCAGGACTCCTGGCTGTCCCCCGCCCCCGGTCGGAGCCTGGGGGCATGACAGCGAACACGAAGCACGCGAACAACACGAACCACGCGAGTACCGACACGGACACCGACGCGGGCACGGGCACGGCTGACGCGGTGGCCACGACGACGCTCGTCACCGGGGGCAACAAAGGGCTCGGGTACGAGACCGCTCGGCGGCTCGTCGGCGCGGGGCACATCGTCTACGTCGGCAGCCGGGACGCCGAGCGCGGACGACGGGCCGCCGAGCGGCTGGGCGCGCGGTGGGTCCGGCTGGACGTCACCGACGACGACTCCGTCGAGGCGGCGGTCAAGGCCATCGAGGCCGACGGCGGCCTGGATGTGCTGATCAACAACGCGGGCATCGAGAGCCGGGGCGCCGACAACGGCATCGTCGGGGCCGCGGACGTCACCGCCGAGCACATGCGGGAGGTGTTCGAGACGAACGTCTTCGGCATGGTGCGGGTCACCCACGCCTTCCTGCCGTTGCTGCGGCGCTCCCCCGCGCCCGTCATCGTCAACGTCAGCAGCGGACTGGCGTCCCTGAGCCGGGTCACCGACGCGAGCACGCCGGCGTACGGCTATCCGGGCGTCGCCTACCCGGCCTCGAAGACGGCGGTCAACATGATCACCGTGCAGTACGCGAAGGCGTTCCCGGGCATGCGGATCAACGCGGTCGAACCCGGCTTCACCAGGACCGACCTCAACGGGAACACCGGTGTCCAGAGCGTCGAGGAGGGTGCTGAGATCGTCGTCCGGATGGCGCAGGTGGGGCCCGACGGCCCGACCGGCGGGTATCTCGACGCGGCGGGGACCCTGCCCTGGTAGGCCCCCCACCTCCGAAGGAAAGTGATCTACGCCACTGGAACCGTCTGTCTCCACCCGGAGAGGTAGAGGTGTGAGTTCCCACGATGACGGTGATGACGACGACGGACGGCTGCGGGCGCGGGTGCGGGGCGGGGAGCGGGCGGCGTTCGCCGAGCTCTACGAGTCGTACGCGACGGCCGTGTACCACCATGCGCTGCGGCTGACCGGTGACTGGTCCGTCGCGGAGGAGGTCATGTCGGAGACGTTCCTCGCCGCCTGGCGGGGGCGCGGGGCCGTGGAGGTCGGGGGCGGGTCGTTGCGGCCCTGGTTGTTCGGGATCGCCACCAACAAGGCGCGCAACGCCGACCGGAGTCTTCGGCGGCGGCTCGCCTTCCTCGCCCGGCGGGCCGAGAGCGGGCCCAGGGCCGAGGATGCCGTCGAGGACTTCGCCGAGGACGTCGTCGGGCGGATCGACGACACCCGCCGGCTCGCCGAAGTGCGGCGGGTGCTCGGGCGGTTGCGGCGGCACGAGCGGGAGGTCATCGCCCTGTGCGTGTGGGGCGGGCTCGACTACGCGCAGGCCGCCGAGGCGCTCGGCGTGCCGGTGGGGACCGTGCGGTCGCGGTTGTCGCGGGCGCGGGCCCGGCTTCGGGAGACCGTCGAGCGGGAGACGCGGCAGTCCGGGCGCGGGCGTACGGGGACTCGTGCCGAAGGGCTCACGGAAGGACGCACGGACGGTCGTGCCGACGGACGTTCGGACGGACCTAGGGACAGCCGTACGGACGGACCTAGGGACAGCCGTACGGACGGACGTGCGCACAGCCGTACGGACGGACATGCGCACAGCGGTGCGGACGGACATGCGGCCGGACGTACGGACGGACGCACGGAAGGACGCACGGAACCCCGTTCGCGTCGCGGAGAGGTAGAGAGTGAGGCCGCGTTCGCGGTCCTGCCCATTCAGGAGGAAGCCCGATGAACGCCGTTCCCCCCGGGGCCGAGCAGGAGGAGCGCGCGGAACTCAAGGAACTGGCAAGGCTGTTGCCGTCCGGTTCCGTCGAGCAGGTGCTGCCTCCCGGGCGTCGCTCTCATCACAAGGACGTTCTGATGCAGCTCATCGACCGCGACCAGGAGAAGCGCGATCAGCGGAGAGGCGAGGCCGGGGTGCCGGTGCGGCCTCGACCGCGGCTTGCGCGGCCCGTTCTCGTCGCCGGATCCGTCGCCGCCGCCGTCGTCCTCGCTCTGGCCGCCGGGCTCACCGTCGGGACCGGGGCGGGACGGGACGACGGGGGTACGGCGGGGGCCCGGTCCGGTGCGAGCGGCACGGCGGGCGGGAGCCGTGGCGCCGTCGTGACCCTCGACCGTATCGCCGCCGTCGCGCTGCGCACGGACGTAGAACCCGTGGGCGACGGCCAGTTCGTGTACGTGCGCAGCAGGAGTGCCGGGAACGAGGGTGTCTTCGACGGGCCCGTCGAGCTCGGGAAGATGCACGAGCGGCAGGTGTGGTTCTCGCAGCGGCAGGGGCCCGTGACCGACGTCGGGTTGATCCGTGAGTACGGGCAGGACTGGCCGATCGAGGTCGGCGTGCCCGACGGTACGGATCCGGAGGACGCCGCGGTACCGGCCGGGTTCGACCGGCCCACCTACGCCTGGCTCGCCTCGCTGCCCACCGATCCCGGGGCGCTGCTCAAGCTGCTCTACGCCGACACTCCCGCCGAGCGGGGGGAGGACAGGGACCAGGAGGTCTTCGGGCGGATCGGCGATCTCATCGGTGAGCAGATCATGCCGTCCGCGACCGCTGCCGCCTTCTACCGGGCCACCGCCCGGATCCCCGGTGTGACCGAGGTGGCGGACGCGGTGGACGCCGTCGGCCGGCACGGCATCGCCATCGCCCGCGAGGACACCCGGCACGGCACCCGCACCGAGTGGATCTTCGACCCCGGCACGCTCGAATACCTCGGCGTACGCACCGTCTTCACCCGGGACACCGAGCGCGCCCGGGCGGGGACGGTCTCCGACACCAGCGCGGTGCTGGAACGCGCCGTCGTGGACAAGCGCGGCGAGGAACCTGGAGAGCGACGGCGGGCGGGGCGGAGCTAGGCCGGGGGGGGCCGGAACCAACGGGCGCGGGCGGGCCGCGACTCCGGTGTACCGGCCCCTCGCCGCACCTTCGCGTGCCTCGGCGCTGAGGGAGCCGGCCACCGTCACCTCCGCATCAGCCAGGGCCAGGCGTCCGCGTCCCGCTCCAGCCAGCCGCAGAGCACGTCGAGGGTCTCGTACAGGGGGAAGGAGACACGCTTGGCGTGCTCGTCCACGTAGCCTCGCACCGTCCTCGCGAACGCGAGGGGGCCGCCCTCCGGATCGAAGTCGATGCTGAAGTGGTCGCGGTGGTAGCGGCGTTCGATGCCCCGCACCTCCTCGCTCACGTCGCCGAGGCGCGCGACGCCGCAGAACTGCGGTTTGCCGCCCCAGTTGGTGACACGGACGTACCGCAGGACCCGGACATCACCGAAGCCGACCGCGTCCCGGCTGCGCAGGCCGAGTTCCTCCGACATCTCGCGCAGCATGGTGCTCTTGACCAGCCGCAGGAGATCCGGGCAGCGCCGCAGATCCTTCCAGTCCATGGAACCGCTGCCCGAGGCGGCCAGCATGCCCTGGTTCGTATCGTTCTTGTCCCCCTGAAGGGTCAGCACAACACGGCCACCGGAGGTCACGGCCACGACGTCGACCCCGAGGTGGTTGGAGCAATTGCTGTAGCGCAGCCGCGGGATCGTGCCGTTGCGCAGGAGCACCGCTTCGGTGGAGACCAGTTCACGGCGACGCCGCTGCTCCCGCAGCATCACCTCTCCGAGCAGGTTGGTGACCACGTGAGCCGAGTACTGGGTCTTCTGTACCCGGACGCGGCCCGTGTCCGGAAGGAGATCGTCGGCGAGCCGGATCTAGAAGTGCCGGCCGCCCACCTCAAGGTAGCGGGTGCCATCGCCGAACTCCCTTTGCCGCCATGTCCCGTGGTTGTCGAAAATCTGCACTGTATCGGCCAGGTTCGCCCGCAGTGTGGCGTCGTCCACGGTCCGGTAGAGCGTGTGCCCGGTCATCAGGACCACGGTGTCGCACAACCGCAGATCCCCCGGGAAGCTCAGGGGGCGAGCGCCGGTGATCGCTCGGATCTCGGACGGTGGGTACAGCGGGTCGTGTGCGTACAGCTCCACCCCCCGCTCCCGCATGTCATGGATCAGCTCGAGCGACGGAGACCGTGTGTGGATCTTCATGTCGGGGGCGTACGCGATGCCCAGCACCGCCGCTCGGCCTACGGGCCCGTGCCGCCACACCGTCCTGCGAAGCGTGGCGAAGAGGTCCTTCTCCCCGCGCTCGAAGTCGGCCACGGCACCCTGAGCCTGCGGCTCCGTGCCCAGATAGTCCTTGGCGAGGGGGACGCAGTAGCCGCCGATCCCGAACGAAGGGTGGTAGAGGTCCATGTTCCACTTCGTCGCCGCGAGACGCAGGATCTCCGCCATGTCGAAGTCCGGCAGCATCAAGCTGAGTTCACTGGCCAGCAGGATGTCGCGGTACCGGAAGTAGTTCTCGACCACCTTGACCATGGCGGCGTGCCGGGCGTCCCGGGCCTCGAACACCTCGTCGCAGACGGCCGTGTACAGGCGTCTCATCAACGTGACGATCTCGGGACCCTCCCCGCCGATGACCTTCGGCGTGGAGGCCATGTCGCGCTCCCGGTCCGTCAGCCAGTCCCGGCGCGGGGACACCCCGACGTGGTAGTCCACGCCACGCCGCCATCCGGCCTCACCGAACACGTGGTGGACCACGGAGTCGAGCCAGACCGGCGCGATGGTCGACTCGATGATCAGGTAGAGCGGCCGGGCCCGCGCACCTGCCGCCAGGCGCATGACAACATCGTGCAGAGCGGACGCGTCGATGACACCGTCGGCTTCGGTGGGCACACACAGGATGTGCACGGCGTGGCCGGGCTCGAGCACATCGGCCGCCTCGGTGGTGGCGCGCAGTGCACCGCGGAGCGTCTCGGCACCGAAGTCGTCGGGCAGGTAGGGGAGATGGTGGAAGGGCCGTTCGCCTCGGTTGAGCCTGGCGACCCGCTCGGGGTCGACGTCCATCACCACACAGTGCCGGCCGGCCCTGGCGAGAGCGCCGGCGAGCGTGTAGCCGATGAGCCCGAGGCCCCAGATGCACAGTTCCCCGTCGTCAGTCGTGCTCATACGAGTTCCTCCCCCAGATGACTGCACGCCGTCCGCCGTACGCTGTCCGGTCCACGCCCCCCAGGCAGAGGACCTGTCCATGGCGACGGCTGTCCCCCCGCCGCAGATCTGGCACAGAGGGCTATGCCCGCCGGGGCCGGGAGGTATGTCAGCCGAGTCCTTCCGTCCGGTACCGGAGGATCCGGCACCGGACGATCGAGCGTCACGCATGGCTCAGGCGCGCGTCACGTGCCTCATGCGGACGAGCAGGCGGCCGGGTGACCTTCCCGGACGGGCGGCAGCTCGGGGACCCGGGGACTTGACAGGCCTCGGCTCAGTTTTGCCGGGCGGCCACGGTCGCGCGTTAGCCTCGCGGCAGCAGACAGGACGGACGAGAAGGCAGGCTGGCAGACATGGCGAAGGTTCCCGGTGCGGTGATCGCCGCGGGTGGGCTGGTCGGTGGGTACGGCGTGGCGCAGTGGACGAGGAAGCGGCCGCTGGGCGGGGCCGTCCTCGCCGTCGCGGGGGCCGCGGCCGCGCAGCAGTGGCGGCGGCAGGCGGGCGGGAAGGCGGCAGGGGCGCTGACCGTCGCGTACGTCGCCGCGTTCGCGGGGTCGCATCCGCTGGCGAAGAAGGTCGGCGCCTGGCCGTCGGTGTTCGGCGTGGCGGGCGCGGTCGCGGCCGCGTCGTGGGCGGTCGCCGACCGGCGAGGCTGAGGCCGACGCCGGTCCGTCCGGCCTGGGCTGCGGGCCGGGGCGGGTCAGGCGGGGGCGGGCCGGGTCGGGTCGGGCGGGGCCGGGGAGGCTACCGGCCCAGCGCCGACCGCAGCGTCACCCCGTGCCTGCGGCGCAGGCGCCGCACCTCCCACACCGACAGCAGCGTCACCGACAGCGGGCCGCCCACCAGGAAGCCGTAGAGGACGACTGGCGGGGCGGCCACCTCGGGGTCGTCGACCATGCCCAGGCCGAACAGCGACCAGACCAGCAGCGGGGAGATCAGGGCCGGCAGCAGGTCGTGGACGTCGCCGAGGCGGAAGCAGGAGTTGAAGGCGTACACCAGGGCCAGCACGGTCACGGGGATCGCGAGGAGCAGCGCGGCGGCGCAGGCGAGGGTGCCGAGGAAGAAGACCACGATCAGCAGGATGCTGAAGAGAATGCCGTGGTAGCCGAAGTCGGACAGCGTGATGATCTCGCCCTTCAGCAGCCGGACCAGGAACCAGCACACCGCGGCACCGAGCGCGATCGCGAACACGGTCAGCAGCGGGCCCAGCAGGCGACGCGCGTACACCCGGCCGAGCGGTGAGCGGGCCGTGGCGATGAACGCCGTCACGGCGACGAAGGCCGTGGCGAAGGTGATCCCGCAGCCGATCAGCAGGTCCTCCAGCTTGTCCAGGACGAACTTCTCGCGTCCCTCCCGCAGCGGGTACGCCATGAACAGCCAGACCGTCGCCGCCAGCCCCACCACCGTCCGGGCCCAGGCCAGGACGCGCACCGTCGGGTCGTCCACCCGGTCGGCGCGGGAGGGTTCGGCCAGTGCCGAGGCGACGGCGAGCGGGTTGGGCAGGGTGCGCAGCGCGCCGAAGCGGCCCGGGCTGCCGGTGTTCACGTGTAGGTCTCCCCCGAGTACGTTCCACGGTTCACGCCTTTGCGCGTGCCACGGCGCGCCACCTTATACGATCTTCACTTCTCGGGTCGCGGCCTCACTTTCCGTCCCTCTCGCGGCCTCTCCCCACCCCTGCGCCCGCCCCGTCATCGCCCGTCTCTGCCGCTGCCCTCCCCCGACCGGAACGCCCTTCGGTATCCCTGGGGGCTGGTGCCGACCACCTTGCGGAAGCGTTCGCGGAAGGCCGTCGGGGAGCCGAAACCCGCCTGGGTGGCGATGCGTTCCACCGGGTACGCCGTCGATTCCAGCAGGTACTGCGCGCGCCGTACCCGCGCCCGGTGCAGCCAGCGCAGCGGCGTCGTGCCGGTCTGTTCGCGGAAGCGGCGGTTGAGGGTGCGGGTGCTCATGCCGGCCCGCCCGGCGATCTGCTCCAGCGTCACCTCCCGGCCGCAGTTGTCCTCCAGCCAGGCCAGCACGGGTTCGAGGGTCGCCCCGGCGGGCGCGGGCGGCAGGTCGTGGACGATGAACTGGGCCTGGCCTCCCTCCCGTTCCAGCGGCATGACCGACATCCTGGCCGCCTGCGCGGCGACCGCCGAGCCGTAGTCGGAGCGGATCATGTGCAGGCACATGTCGAGGGCCGCGGCGGCGCCCGCCGAGGTGAGGAACTGGCCGTTGTCGACGTAGAGGACGTTCGGGTCGACCGTCACCTTCGGGTAGCGCTCGGCCAGTTCGCGCGCGGCGATCCAGTGCGTCGTCGCGCGCAGGCCGTCCAGCAGGCCCGTCGCGGCGAACAGGAACGCGCCGACGCAGACCGAGGCGATCCGGGTGCCGCGCGCCGCCGCGTCCCGCAGGGCCTCCGCGACGCCGATCGGCAGCTCGTCCGGCGGGTCCGTCACCCCGGGCAGGACGATCGTGTCCGCCTCGGCCAGGGCCTCCAGCCCGTGCGGCGCTCGCACGGTGAACGCCCCCGCGCTCACCTCCCCGGCGGGGGACGGCGAGCAGACCTTGACCCGGTACGCCGGGCGCCCGTCGGGCAGCCGCGGCCAGCCGAAGGCGTCGATCGGGGCGGACAGATCGAACGGGACGACCCCGTCCAGGACCAGTACGGCGACGGTGTGCATGGCAAGAGCGTAGGCATACGACGGATCACGGCCATCGCGGCCCCCTCCCTGAGTACGGGCGATTGCCAGCGGCTACCGGTGACTGCCGGTGGCTGTCGGCGGTCGCCGATCCCGGCGGCTGCCTGGACGCCTAGGCGGGTCCGGGTGAGGTGATGGGGGTGGGGTGGGGCACGTGCAGGGCGTGGGCCGGGAACTGGTGGAGCGCGGTGGCGAGAACCCGTCGGCCTCTGGCATTTCCGCCGCTTCTTCGGGGAACCCGTCCCGCCTAGCGTCGGTGCGTGACCAAGTTCCTTCTCGCCGTGCACGTCCTCGCCGCGATCGTCGCGATCGGGCCCGTCACCGTCGCCGCCAGCATGTTCCCGCCCGCCGCGCGCCGCGCCCTGGCCGCGCCCGACGACGCCCGCGCCGGGGAGACCGTGCGGCTGCTGCACCGCATCTGCCAGGTGTACGCGGCCGTCGGCCTCGCCGTCCCCGTCTTCGGGTTCGCCACGGCCGGCGCGATGGGGGTCATGGGTGACCCCTGGCTGATCACGTCGATCGTGCTGACCGTGCTGGCCGCGGGCGTGCTGCTCGTTCTCGTGCTGCCCGGGCAGGAGGTGCTCGTCGAGGGCGCGGGGGCAGGGGCAGGGGCAGGCAAGAGCGCGGGCGCCGGGGCGGAGGCCAGCCGAAACGCCGACCCCGAGACCGGCACCGCGACCGGCTCCAGCACCGGCGCGGACACCTCCACCAGCGCTGGCGCCACCACCAGCGCCGACGCCACCACCGGCACCGGCACCGGCACCAGAGAGGCGACGGTTCGGCTGGCCATGTTCACCGGGATCTTCAACCTGCTGTGGGCCACCGTGACGATCCTGATGATCGTCCGGCCGGGGTCGACGACGGGCGCGTAGCCGGTCAGGTTTTCCTATCCACCCGGCCTCACCGCCCTGACCGGCGGCCTGCTGTTGCTGAGCCGGCGGGGGCGGGAAGCCGGGGGCGGAGCCGAGCCAGAGGCCGGGGCCGAGCCCGGGGCACGAGCCAGAGGCCGGGGCCGAGCCAGAGGCCGGGGCCGAGCCAGGGGCCGAGACCGAACCCAGGGCCGGGGCCGAACCCAGGGCCGGGGCCGGGGCCGGGGCCGAGCCAGAGGCCGGGGCCGAGACCGAACCCAGGGCCGGGGCCGAGCCAGAGGCCGGGGCCGAGACCGAACCCAGGGCCGGGGCCGAGCCAGAGGCCGGGGCCGAGCCGGGGCCGAGCCAGAGGCCGCAGCCGCAGCCGCAGCCGCAGCCGAGCCCGTGCCCCCAGCCGAGTGAGGGGTCCCCGCGCCGGGACCCCTCCGCGTCCGGCGCCGGGACTCACCCGCGTCCGGCGCCGCCGCACACCGTCAGGCGGTGGCCTGCCGCGGCCCACCCGGCGTCGGACCACCGGGCGTCGGACCACCCGGCTTCGTCGTCTCGCGAGACTTCGACCCCGTCCCCGGCGCCGCCTTCGCGGTCAGTGGCTGGGCGATGTCCTCCAGGGAGCGTCGCTCGGCGTTGACCGCCAGGAAGACCGCCACCAGACCCGCCGCGCACATCAGGGCCGCGCCGATGCAGAAGGCGAGGACCGTGTCGCCGACCTTGCCCGTGTCGGTGAGTTCGGCGAAGAGCAGGGGGCCGCTGATGCCGCCGGCCGCGGTGCCGAGGGCGTAGAAGAAGGCGATGGACATCGCGCGGGTCTCCATAGGGAAGACCTCGGACACCGTCAGATAGGCGCTCGACGCGCCCGCCGACGCGAAGAACAGCACCGCGCACCAGCAGGCCGTCATCGTCGTCGCGTTCAGCGAGCCCTGGTCGAACAGCCAGGCCGTGCCGAACAGGAGCAGACCGGACAGCAGGTAGGTCGAGGAGATCATCACCCGTCGGCCGACCGTGTCGAACAGCTTGCCCAGCAGCAGCGGACCGCAGAAGTTGCCGATGGCGATGACCGCGAAGTAGTAGCCGGTGTTGCCGCTCGGCACGTCGAAGAACTTGGTGAGGATCGCGCCGAAGCCGAAGGTGATCGCGTTGTAGAGGAAGGCCTGCCCGATGAACAGGGAGAAGCCGAGGACCGCGCGGCGCCGGTAGGAGGAGAACACCGTGCGGGCGATCTCGACGAAGGAGACGCTGCGGCGCTGGTGGATGGTGAGTTCGCCCTCGGCCCGGGGCAGCCGGTCCCCCCGCTCCTCCTCGATCTGCTGTTCGATGGAGCCGACGATCTCCTCGGCCTCCCGGTCCCGGCCGTGGATCAGCAGCCAGCGCGGGCTCTCCGGGACGTGCCGCCGTACGAGCAGGATCACCAGGGCGAGGACGGCGCCCAGTGCGAACGTCAGCCGCCAGCCCACGTCCGCCGCGAAGATGTCCGTGTTCAGGGCGACGATCGACAGCAGCGAACCGGCGACCGCGCCCAGCCAGAAGCTGCCGTTGATGATCAGGTCGACGCGGCCCCGGTACTGCGCCGGGATCAGCTCGTCGATCGCGGAGTTGATGGCCGCGTACTCACCGCCGATACCGAAGCCGGTGAGGAACCGGAAGAGCAGGAACCACCAGGTGTCGAAGGAGATCGCGGTCAGGGCGGTGGCCGCCAGATACACCGCGAGGGTGATCATGAACAGCTTCTTGCGGCCCCATTTGTCGGTCAGCCGGCCCCAGAACAGGGCGCCGATACAGGCGCCCGCCACATACAGCGCGGCCGCGATACCGGTGACCTGCCCGGAGGTGATGGGCAGGCCGCTTCCCGGCTCGGACAGCCGGCTCGCGATGTTCCCGACGACCGTGACCTCCAGGCCGTCCAGGATCCACACGGTGCCCAGTCCGAAGACGATGGTCCAGTGCCAGCGCGACCAGGGAAGCCGGTCGAGACGGGCGGGGATGTCGGTGGTGATCGTACGGTCTCTCTCGGTCGGCACGGCGGCTTCGGCGCTGGTCATGGGCTCCCTCCTCGGCACGCTCCCCAGCGGGCGGCACGCGGATCGGGTGCCCGCGACCGGCCGGTTCACGCGACCGGCCGGCCGATTCACGCCCCGAGCGCGCGGGCCACCGTGTAGATCAGCAGGCCGGCCAGCGAGCCCACCACCGTGCCGTTGATCCGGATGAACTGGAGGTCGCGGCCGATGTTGGCCTCGATCTTGCGGGTCGTGTGCTCCGCGTCCCAGCCCGCGACCGTGTCGGTGATCAGGGAGGTGATCTCCTTCCGGTACGTCGTCACGACGTGCACCGCCGCGCCCTCGACCCAGCCGTCCACCTTCTCCTGGACCTTGCGCTCGGTGGCCATCCGCGTCCCGAGGGACAGCAGCGAGGCCCGCACCCGCAGCCGCAGCTCACTGCGCTCGTCCTCCGCCGCCGCGACGATCATGGAGCGGACGGCGGTCCAGGCGGACGCGATCAGGTCCTGGACCTCGCCCCGGCCCAGCACCTCGCCCTTGAGCCGCTCCACCCGCGCCCGGGTGTCCGTGTCGGACTGGAGGTCGGATCCGAAGTCGGTGAGGAACCGGTCGAGGGCGCCCCGGGCCGGGTGGGACGGCATGTCGCGCATCTCCCCGCAGAACCGCAACAGCTCCTTGTAGACGCGTTCACCGATCCGCTTGTCCACGAACCGGGGGGTCCAGCCGGGCGCCCCGCCCTCCACGGCGCCCATCACCGAGTCGCCGTGCAGCACCAGCCAGTCGTACGCGCGGGCGACCACGAGGTCCACGGCCCGCCGGTGACCGCCGTCCGCGACGACCCTCTCCAGCATCTTCCCTATGCCCGGCGCGATCTCCTGCGCGTCCGCGCGCCGCGTGATCGCCTCGCCCACCACCGCCTGCACGTCCGAGTCGCGCAGCACCGTGAGGGCGCCCCGCAGCGCCGTCGCCAGCTCGGCCGTCACCCGGTCGGCGTGCTCCGGCTCGGCCAGCCAGGCGCCCAGCCGGGTGCCGATGCCCACCGCGCGCAGCCGCTGCCGCACGACGTCCTCGGAGAGGAAGTTCTCCCCGACGAACTCACCCAGCGAGACGCCCAGTTGGTCCTTCTTGTTCGGGATGATCGCGGTGTGCGGAATGGGCAGGCCCAGCGGATGGCGGAACAGTGCCGTGACCGCGAACCAGTCGGCGAGCGCACCGACCATGCCCGCCTCCGCGGCGGCCGCCACATAGCCCGCCCAGGGGCCCGCGCCCCGGTGGGAGGCCCACTCGGCGAGGACGTACACCACGGCCACGAACAGCAGCAGCCCGGCCGCGGTCAGCTTCATCCGGCGCACCCCGCGCCGCTTCTCCTCGTCGGCGGCGCTGAAGACGGTCATCGTGCGCGCCGCCTTGATGCCGGCCGGCCGCTCCGCTTCCGTACGATCCATCCGTTCCATCCGTTCCGGCCATCCGTTCCGGTCGACGTCCCGTGCCACCCGTGTCCCGCACGCAGATATTGTCCCTGCTTGACCGACTCCTGGAACGGAACAAGAGTTCCCGGCGTCTCTCAGGTGGGGAGCTCAACGGTGAACTCCTGCGTGAACCCACGACCGCGTGCATGACCGCATGAGCACGATGCATGGGCGCGACGCGTGAGCGCACTGCATGAGCGCGTCACCGCACGCGCGCAGCGCCGCACCGCACGCATCACCGCATGACCCGGAGCCGCACCGCTCCCCTCACCGAGGAGAACCCCCGCATGACCAGGCGACACGGTTATGCCCTCCTGTCGGCGATCATCGCCCTGGTCGTGGGCCTGTCCACCGTCATATACGTCTGTGTCGCCTCCGACCACGGTCCCGGGCTCGACGCCCGCGCGACCACCCGTGCCGCGGGCCCCGGCCCCGGCAGCGCCGCCCCCGTCTCGACGGGCGTCTGGGTCGGTACCTGGGCGGCCTCCCCGGTCAGCGGTGAACCGGGCACCGAGGCCGACGGCATGGCGGGCCGCACGGTCCGCAACGTCGTGCACACCAGCGTCGGCGGGACGAGTGCCCGCGTCACGCTGTCCAATCTCCACGGCACCGGCCCGCTCACCGTGACACACGCCACCCTCGCCGTCGCGGCCGGCGACGGGAGCGCGGCCGCGGTCCCCGGGACGCTGCGCCGGCTCACCTTCGGCGGCGCCACCACGGTCGTCGTCCCGGCCGGCGAGCAGACGGTCAGCGACGCCGTGACCGTCGCCGTACCGGCCGACTCCGACGTCCTGGTCAGCACCTACTCCCCCACCTCCGCCGGGCCGGTCACCTACCACCCGCACGCCCGGCAGACCAACTACGTCGCCGACGGCGAGTCCACCGAGGACCTCTCCGGCGCCCCGTTCACCGCGGCCGGTGACCACTGGCGCTACCTGACCGCCCTCGACGTGCTCAGCAACGAGGCGGACGGCACCGTCGTCGCGCTCGGCGACTCCATCACCGACGGCGTCACCTCCACCGCGGGCGCGAACCGCCGCTGGCCCGACGTCCTCGCCGACCGGCTGCGGGCGAGCGCCGCCGCCGACGGGGGCGCTCCCCGCTACGGCGTCGTCAACGAGGGCATCAGCGGCAACCGGGTCCTCACCGACGACTCCCACCGCGGCGCCTCGGCCGTCAACCGCTTCGAGCGGGACGTCCTCGGCCGTCCGAACGTCAAGGCCGTCGTCATCGACCTCGGTGTCAACGACATCCTGCGCGACCCCGGGCTCGCCGACCCGCAGGAGATCGTGAACGGCCTGCGCACCCTTGTCTCCCGGGCGCACGCCCACGGCATCACGGTCGTCGGCACCACCCTCACCCCGTTCCGCGGCCACCGCGGCTGGAGCGACGGCCGCGAGGGCGTACGGCAGCGGATCAACCGGGCCGTCCGGGCGGACGGCGTGTTCGACGCGGTCGTCGACCTCGACCGGGCGCTGCGCGACCCCTACGACCCGCGCGGCCTGCGCCCGGAGTACGACTCGGGCGACCATCTGCACCCCAGCGACCGGGGCTACCGCAAGATGGCGGAGACCGTCGACCTCGCGGAGCTGGCGGGGGCGGCGCCCGCCCGGCTGTGACGGACGCGGCCGGCCCTCACGGCAGTGCTCCCGCCGCCCCTCAAGGCAGTGCTCCCGCCGCTCCTCGCGGGAACGGCGGCTCAGTCCTCGTGACGGCGCTCCCGCCGCTCCTCGCGAGAGGCCGCCCCGCGGCCGTGGCCCGGCCCGTGCCCGCGCAGGAGGTCCTTGTGGCCCTCCAGGATCCGGCGGTGCGCCTCCCCCTCCTCGTCCCGGGACGAGGAACGCAGCTCACGCTTCGCCGCCCTGCGGTCCAGCTTCTCCTGCCGCCGGGCGGCCCGCGTCTTCTTGCGCTCGACGCCCACCCCGCCCCAGAAGGCGAACCCGCCGACGACCACCCGCGGCGCGCCCGGCTCACCGGGAACGCCGGTCTCCCGCTGGTCGAAGCCGCCCATCACGCCGATCCCGCGGACCACGACCTCGACCCCCGGCGGCACCGTGATCTGCATCCCGCCCATGATCGCGAAACAGTTGATCTCGACCTCACCGGCGGCGAAGTTCGCCTCCCGCAGGTCGATCTCCCCGCCGCCCCAGAAGGCGAAGCAGGTGAACCGCCGGGGAACCGTCCAGCGGCCCTTGCGCTGGAAGCCGGACATCACGGCCACCGCCCAGGTCGACGAACCCTCGCCGCCCACGATCCGCCCCGCCCAACCGCCCTCCTCCAGCGGCTCCTTGTGCAGCGACACCAGTGGGGGCGTGACCCCGGCGACCGGCAGGTCCCGGGTGATCGGCGCCAACTCCCCGTAGGTGCGCGCCTTGTACGTCTCCTCCAGCCGCTCCTCGAACTCCGTCATGTCGAGCCGGCCCTCCGCGAGGGCGTCCCGCAGGACCTCGGCGACCCGCTCACGATCGGCGTCGGAGGCACGGAGATCCGGCAGGCCCGGGGCTGCGTCGTCGGTCATATCAGCAGCCTACGAGTTCCCGGGCCCCGGCACTACGGTCTCCCGGTCCGCCTCCCGGTCCGTCTCCCGCTCCGGCGGCGAATTCGGGGCGTCCGTCGTCGTACTGAGCATCCTCGCGATCACGGCCTCGATGTCCGGCTCCCGCACCGACAGGTCCACCAGCGGGTACTCCGCGGCGATCCGGGCCACGAGCGGAGCGGCCGACGCCGACGCCGGGAACGCCAGCCACTGCCTCGGCCCCTCCACCCTCACCACCCGCGCCGCCTCCCCCACATCGACCGGCGGCAGCTCCCGCGCGAGGTCCACCACCAGCGTCCGCTCGCTCTCCCCCGCCTCGTGCAGCCCGGCGAGCGCGCCGTCGTAGACCAACCGGCCGTGGTCGATGACCATTACCCGGGAGCAGAGCTGCTCGATGTCCTGCAGGTCGTGCGTGGTGAGCAGGACCGTCGTACCGCGCTCGGAGTTCAGCTCGCGCAGGAACTCCCGCACCCGCGCCTTGGAGACCACGTCCAGACCGATCGTCGGCTCGTCCAGGTACAGCACCTCGGGATCGTGCAGCAGGGCCGCCGCGACGTCCCCGCGCATCCGCTGGCCGAGCGACAGCTGGCGCACCGGCACGTCCAACAGGGCGGACAGGTCGAGGAGTTCGACCAGCCGGTCGAGGTTCTCCCGGTAACGGCCGTCCGGGATGCGGTACATGCGGTGCATCAGCCGGTAGGAGTCGATCAGCGGAAGGTCCCACCACAGCGTCGTACGCTGCCCGAACACCACCCCTATGCGGTGCGCGAGCCGCGACCGCTCACGCGAGGGATCGATCCCCGCGACCCGCAGCCGGCCCCCGCTCGGTGTGAGGATCCCCGTCAGCATCTTGATCGTCGTCGACTTCCCGGCACCGTTCGGCCCGATGTAGCCGACCATCTCACCGCGCGCCACGGTGAAGGAGATCGCGTCCACCGCCCGCACCCGTCGCAGCTCCCGCCGCAGGAACCCGGTCCTCCTGCGCACGTCGAAGACCTTCTCGACCCGGTCCACCTCGATGAACGCGCTCTCCGGCACCGGCACCCCCTCCGACACGGTCACACCCTCCGACACGGTCACACCCTTCGACACCGTCGCCCTCAGCTCCCCGTACTCCGATACGTCCGCAACCCCGCCCGCCACGCCAGCCCCGCCACCGCACAGCACGCCACCGCCACCAGCGGCGGCGCGGAAGCCGCCCACTGCGGCAGCCCCAAGGGGTACGGCCGGCCCAGCACATGGGCAGCCGGAACCCAGTTGACGAACGCCAGCGGCAGCACGAACGTCACCCCGCGCACCAGCTCCTTGCCGAACACCGTCGGCGGGTACTGGAGCAGCGTCTGCCCGCCGTACGTGAACGCGGCCTGCACCTCCGACGCGTCCTGCGCCACGAACTGGAACGCCGCGCCCGCCACGAACACCGCCGAGAAGATCACCCCGCCGCACACCAGCATCACCGGCACCAGCGCCACCTTCACCGGCGACCAGGCGACGTCCAGCGCCGCGCACGCGTAGCCCAGCACCAGCGCGCCCTGGATCAGCCGGGAGACCCGGCGCAGCGCGAACCGGTCCGCGGCGACCTGGGCCAGCACCGGCGCGGGCCGCACCAGCAGCGTGTCGAGCGTGCCGTCCCGCACCCGCGAGCCCAGCCGGCCCGCCGAGCCGATCGCCAGGTCCGCCAGCCCGAACGACGTCGCCGACAACCCGTACAGGAACGCGACCTCCGGCAGCGTGTACCCGCCGAGCACGTCCACCTGCGAGAACATCAGCAAGATCGCGACAAAGTCCAGCCCCGTCACCATCAGACCACCCGCCACGGTCAGCGCGAACGACACCCGGTAGGCCAGCGTCGAACGGATCCACATCCCCGCGATCAGCCGATAGGCCCGCAGTCCCTCCACCAGCCGGCCGGCCTCACCCACCCTGCACCACCACCCGCCGCGTCGCCGCTCCCTGCACCAGCCGCCCCACCGCCAGCAGCACCACCGCCCAGCCCGCCTGGAAGGCGAACGCCGGCAGCGGATCCGTCCGCCCCATCAGCACGTCGGCGGGCATCTGGAGCAGCGCCGACCACGGCAGCAGCGTCACGATGTCACCGAGCGGCCGGGGAAACGCGTTGAGCGGCAGCGCCATCCCCGAGAAGAACATCCCCGTGACCATCAGCACCTGCACCGCGCCCGTGCCGTCCATCAGCCAGAACCCGCTCAGCGCCACCAGGAACCGGATCCCGAAACTGACCACCATCGCCAGCGCGATGGTCACCCCGAAGGCCAGCCAGGTCACCGGATCGAGCGGCAGCGCCGTGGGAAAGAACACCGCCCCGAAGACGAACGGCAGCACCCCGCGGCCCAGCAGCTGGAACAACGCCCGCCCCAGATCGCTCGCCAGCCACCACGCCTGGAGATCCGCCGGCCGATAGAGGTCGACGGCCACCTCCCCCGTGCGGATCCGCTCCATCAACTCGGTCTCGAAACCGCCGCCCTGGATCGCCAGCGTCGCGAACAGCGCCTGTCCCAGCCACACATAGGTGACCGCCTGCGCCTGGTCATAGCCCCCCAGGTGCGGCCGCTCGTCCCACAACGCCAGATATGTGTAGACGAGGATCAGGCCGAAAACGGTGTTGGTGAACACCCCCGCGGCCGTGGCCACCCGATACGTCGCGTACCTTCTGAAACCCCCCGCCGCGACGGCCGCGTACAACCGCGCCGATCCCAAGGCAACCGTCCTCCTCGCCCGCTAGTCACCCTTGGTGCCCCCTTCGACACCGAAGCGCAGGAGCCTAGTGCGCCGCTCCGGCCACGTGCCACGCGTTTTCCGGGCACGGCATGTGACCGAACGCGCGCCGATTGTCGGGAACGGAACGCTTGGTGCGAGAGTCTTCAACAAGGGACGCAGAAGGCGTACGAGGCTTACGAGGCGTACGGGAACGTACGACGCGAAAGGAGTCCAGCAGCACATGAGTGACGAGCCACAGCCGCAGCAGCCCACCGAGGGCTCGGCACCCGGAGCCCCCGAGGCGGGTGACGGAGGAAGTGGCCAGGAAGGCAAGAAGATGAAGCGACCCAAGCGCACCGGACTGCGCCGGCTCCTGCCCACCTGGCGGATGGTGCTCGGCACGTTCGTCCTCGGCGTCCTGGTCGTCGCCGGACTCTTCGTCCTCGGCTACTCCATGGTCAAGATCCCTCCGGCCAACGCGCTCGCCACCAAGCAGTCCAACGTCTACCTCTACGCCGACGGCACCGAGATCGCCCGCGACGGCACCGTCAACCGTGAGAACGTCGACCTCTCCCAGATCTCCAAGGACGCCCAGCACGCCGTCCTGGCCGCCGAGGACCGCGACTTCTACACCGAGTCCGCCATCGACCCCAAGGCGATGCTGCGGGCCGGCTGGAACACCGCCACCGGCAAGGGCAAGCAGTCCGGCTCCACGATCACCCAGCAGTACGTGAAGAACTACTACCTCGCGCAGGAACAGACCGTCACCCGCAAGGTGAAGGAGTTCTTCATCTCCATCAAGCTGGACCGCGAGACCTCCAAGGACGACATCCTCGAGGGCTACCTCAACACCAGCTACTTCGGCCGCAACGCCTACGGCATGCAGGCCGCCGCCAAGGCCTACTTCGGCATCGAGGCCGCCGAGCTCACCCCGGCCCAGGGCGCCTACCTCGCCGCGCTGGTCAACGCGCCCAGCGAGTACGACATCATCGCCCACCCCGAGAACAAGGCCGCGGCCGAGGCCCGCTGGAACTACGTCCTCGACGGCATGGTCACCAAGGGCTGGCTCGACGAGTCCGCGCGCACCGGCATGAAGTTCCCCGCGGTCAAGGAGACCTCCGGCGCCGACACCGGCATGTCCGGACAGCGCGGCTACCTCGTCAACGCGATCAAGGACTACCTGCGCGACAACAAGATCGTCACCCAGGACGAGCTCGACTCCGGCGGCTACCGCATCACCACCACCATCGACAAGAAGAAGCAGAACGCCTTCGTCGACGCGGTCAACGACAAGCTGATGAAGAAGCTCGACAAGAAGAACCGCAAGGTGGACACCTACGTCCGCGCGGGCGGCGCCGCCGTCGAACCCAAGACCGGCAAGGTCCTCGCCCTGTACGGCGGCATCGACTACATCAAGCAGTACACCAACAACGCCACCCGCCAGGACTTCCAGGTCGGCTCCACCTTCAAGCCCTTCGTCTTCACCTCGGCCGTCGAGAACGGCTCCGAGACCCAGGACGGCCGCCAGATCACCCCCAACACGATCTACGACGGCACCAACAAGCGGCCCATCCAGGGCTGGAGCGGCGGCACCTACGCCCCCGAGAACGAGGACTACGTCAACTACGGCAACATCGACGTGCGCACCGCCACCGACAAGTCGGTGAACTCGGTGTACGCGCAGATGGCCGTCGACGTCGGCCCCGCGAAGGTCAAGCAGACCGCGATCGCGCTCGGCCTGCCGACCGACACCCCCGACCTCCAGCCCTACCCCTCCATCGCCCTCGGCACCGCCACCGCGAGCGTCCTGGACATGGCCGAGGCCTACGCCACCCTCGCCAACCACGGCAAGCACGGCACGTACACCCTGATCGAGAAGGTCACCAAGGACGGCGCCGACGTCGTGGACCTGCCCGAGCGGAAGTCCTCCCAGGTCGTCAGCCGCGAGGCCGCCGACACCACCACCTCGGTCCTGCGCAGCGTCGTCCAGAACGGCACCGCCACCGCGGCCCTCGCCGCCGACCGGCCCGCCGCCGGCAAGACCGGCACCGCCGAGGAGGACACCGCGGCCTGGTTCGCCGGCTACACCCCCGACCTGGCCACCGTCGTCGCGGTCATGGGCCAGGACCCGCAGACCGCCGCCCACAAGTCCCTCAAGGGCGCCATGGGCCTGCCCCGCATCAACGGCGGCGGCGCGCCGACCGAGATCTGGGCGCAGTTCACCAAGAACGCCCTGAAGGGGACACCGGCCTCGGACTTCAACCTCCAGATCCAGGAGGGCGGCGAGCAGTCCGCCTACCCCTCGGCCCCGCCCTCCGAGGACGAGCCCACCGACGACGAGACCGACGGCAGCTCGCCGAGCGCCGACAGCACCAAGGGCCAGACGCAGGGACAGACCCAGGGGCAGACCGGCGGCACCACCACCGGCGGCACCACCGGAAGCACCACCTCCGGCACCACCGACGGCGGCACGACCAGCGGCAACACATCGACCGGCACCACCGACGGCGGCACGTCGAGCAACGGAACGACCTCCGGCACCAGCTCCGGCACCACCGACGGCGGCACATCCACCGGCACCACTGACGGCACGACCGGAGACACCGGCAACTCGGTCGGCACGACGACGGGACCCCAGCTGACGGCCGCCGGCTGGGACTGACGTGCCCCTCAGTGACCGCCGGTCGCCTTGAGCCCCACCACGGCGACCAGCAGCAGGCACACGAAGAAGATCCGGGCGGCGGTCGCCGGCTCCCCCAGCACCACCATGCCGACCACCGCCGCACCCGCGGCCCCGATCCCCACCCATACGCCATAGGCGGTACCGATGGGCAGGGAGCGGGCGGCGTACGACAGCAGCAGCATGCTGGTGACGATGCCGGCGCCGGTGAACAGACTCGGGACGAGCCGGGTGAAGCCGTCCGTGTACTTCATCCCGACCGACCAGCCGACTTCCAGCAGACCGGCGACGACGAGCAGAACCCAGGCCATGGGAAGGCACCTCCGAGACGCGAACGCGAACGCACTGACACAGCGATGCGTCGTCTTTTCCTTCGTCCCGGTACGGCGCGTCTCGTCGGGCTCCTTCCCAACGTAGCAAAGAAACGACAAAAGGGCTGGTGACCATGGTCACCAGCCCTTTTCGCCCACTACTTCACAGGTACAGCCCGGTCGAGTCCTCCGAACCCTCGAACCGGTCGGCCGCCACGGCATGCAGATCGCGCTCCCGCATCAGCACATACGCGACACCCCGCACCTCGACCTCCGCACGGTCCTCGGGGTCGTACAGGACCCGGTCACCCGGCTCCACGGTCCGCACGTTCTGTCCCACCGCGACGACCTGCGCCCACGCCAGCCGGCGACCGACGGCCGCGGTGGCGGGGATCAGAATGCCGCCACCCGAACGCCGCTCACCCTCGCCGGTCTCCTGCTTCACGAGCACACGGTCGTGCAGCATCCGGATGGGCAGCTTGTCGTGCGTGGTACTCAGGTCGTCTCTCTTGGCGCTCACAGCACTGAACCTACCCCGGGGAGACACGGCGGGAATGCGGGGGATCAGCCCTTGCGGCGCCGTCCACCGAACGTGAGCAGCCCCACGACGGCGACCACGACCAGCGCCACCGGCACGACCCGCTCCAGCCGGGGCGCGCCCTCCTCGTCCACGAACTGCGCCCGTACCTCGCTCACGGCACGGTTGACCTGGACATAGGCCTTCCCGAGCGTGTGGTCGACGTTGGCGACGACCTTGGCTTTGGCGTCCCCGACGATGGTCTTCGGGTGCACCCGCACCCCGATCTCGTCCAGCGTCTCCGCCAGCACCTCGCGGCGGGCCCGGATGTCCGCCTCGATCTGCGCCGGGGTTCTGGTGTCCGACGTCTCCGCCACGGTAAGGCCTCCGAAGTCAGCTGTGTCTTGTTCTGGACAGTCTGTCAGCTCCGCCCGCCGCCGCACTGTCAGGACCCCCGGTTACGCTGGCCCGATGAGCGAGCGACTCCAGCCCGGGGACGTGGCCCCCGCCTTCACCCTCCCCGACGCCGACGGCAACCAGGTCTCCCTGTCGGACCACAAGGGCCGCAAGGTCATCGTCTACTTCTACCCCGCCGCGCTTACCCCCGGCTGCACGAAGCAGGCCTGTGACTTCACGGACAACCTGGAACTCCTGGCCGGCGCCGGGTACGACGTCATCGGCATCTCCCCCGACAGCCCCGAGAAGCTGGGCAAGTTCCGGGACAAGGAATCCCTGAAGGTCACCCTCCTGGCCGACCCCGACAACACCGTCACCGAGGCCTACGCGGCGTACGGCGAGAAGAAGAACTACGGCAAGACCTACCTGGGCGTCATCCGCTCCACCGTCGTGGTCGACGAACAGGGCAAGGTCGAGCGAGCCCTGTACAACGTCCGGGCCACCGGCCACGTAGCCAAGATCATCAAGGACCTGGGCATCTGACGGCCCTTTCCTCCATCACCGAGCGGCCCGCGTCGAGAACCCCCGACACGGGCCGCTCCTCCGTTCCGGGCGTGACTGTCCGATAAGCGATTCGTTACTCCGTACGAGACCACGAACGGGCGGTCGGGGACGGAGGGGGTACGGACGTGCGGGGCACAGCCGGACGATCGGACGCATACAGCAGGGAACGGCTCATGCCGGCGGTCGCCGAGGCGCGCAACTGGGTCGATCTGATGCGGCAGCGCGGCCTTCGTCCGAGTGGCGGCCAACGCCGGGTGTTGCAGGAGCACGTCACACGACACGGTCTCGATACGAGCCATTTCGCCAAGTGCAGCCCGTGGCGTGAATATCCTGACGCCGCCATCGCGGAAGCCGCTTCCTCATCCTCCTCACTACGGGAAGTCGCCCTGAAACTCGGCGCCGCCCCGGCCACAGGGACGCTCTCCCATATCCGACGCCGCATCGAAGCTGCTGGTATCGACATCAGCCATTTTCCCGGCATCGACCGTGCCGACCTGGACCTGCCCTTCACTCCGGAAGAAATCCGCAGTCACGGCCACGAGCGTGCGGGCCGTGGCACGAGCACTGGGTGTCCCCGATGACAGCCGATCCCGCGCGACGCCGAGCCGCATGTTGGCGACCCAGCACATCGACGTCGGCCACTTCTCCCATCGCCGGGCGACGATTCCCGAGGACTCGCTGCGGAGGCTCGTACAGACCTGCACCAGCTATGCCGACGTCATGCGTGGACTCGGCCTGGACGTCAACGACACGAATCACCGGCGGGTACGACGCGCCGCCTTCCGCCTGAATCTCGACACCGGCCACTTCACGCGCCGGTCCTGGGGGCGGCCCGAGCGCCCCGCGCCTCCGCCGAGCGCGCAGCGCGTGCTGGTCGTCCTGCCGGAGCAAGCCGGGCGAACGAACAGGGCCGTGCTTCATCGGGCGCTGACGGAAATCGGGGTGCCGTACGCGTGTGCGGAGTGCGGCAACCCCGGCGAGTGGCGCAGCCGCCCGATCACCTTGCAGATCGACCATGTCAACGGCGAATGGCGGGACAACCGCAGGGAAAACCTGCGCTAGCTCTGCCCCAATTGCCATGCGCTGACCGCGACGTGGTGTCGGCGGAAGGGCAGAGTCCCACTCGCCCGGTGACCCGGCAGGCCCGTACACTGAGGGCCGCCGGTCGAGCATGATGACCGATATCGAGCGGCCGTGATGGAATTTGGCAGTCATGCTGGGTTTAGGTCCCAGTGGGTTCACACCCGTGTGGGTTCGAGTCCCACCGGCCGCACGCGAAGAGCGGGGCCGCCCGACCAGGCGGCCCCTCTTCCATGGTTCAGCCCAGCAGCTCCCGCACCACCGGTACCAGTCCTCGGAACGCCTTGCCCCGGTGGCTGATGGCGTTCTTCTCCGCGGGCGTCAGTTGCGCGCAGGTGCGGGTCTCGCCGTCCGGCTGGAGGATCGGGTCGTAGCCGAAGCCGTTCGTGCCCTCCGGGGCGAAGCGCAGCACGCCCTTCAGCCGGCCCTCGACCACGCGTTCCGTGCCGTCGGGGAGGGCCAGGGCCGCCGCGCAGGCGAAGTGGGCGCCGCGGTGCTCGTCGGCGATGTCGGAGAGCTGGGCCAGGAGCAGGTCCAGGTTGGCCTGGTCGTCGCCGTGCTTGCCGGACCAGCGGGCCGAGAAGATGCCGGGGGCGCCGTTGAGGACGTCGACGCAGAGGCCGGAGTCGTCGGCGACCGCGGGGAGGCCGGTGGCCCGGGCGAGGGCGTGGGCCTTGAGGAGGGCGTTCTCGGCGAAGGTGACGCCGGTTTCCCGGACGTCGGGGATGTCGGGGTAGGCGTCCGCGCCGACGAGGTCGTGGGGCAGACCTGCGTCGGCGAGGATCGACCTCAGTTCGGTGATCTTTCCGGCGTTGCGGGTGGCGAGGATCAGGCGGGTCATGCCCCCCAGTATCCCGGCGCCGCGGCCGGCCCGGGCCTACGGGGTGCAGACCTTGGTCAGTTCGCCCGCCGCGTCCGTGACGGGGCTGAGGTCGGGGGTGTTGTCGCCGTTCTCGACGGCCGTGCGGACGTTGGTGACGGCTTCCCGGAGGTCGTCGACCGCCTTGTTGACGTCGGTGTTGTCCGTCTTGTCGCCTATCTTGTCGAGGTTGTTCTCGATGGAGGTCAGCGATTCCCGCGTCTGCGTGGGGTCGTTCGCGGCGTTCTCCACGGCCTGCTGGAGGTCGGTGACGCTGTCGGCGATGGAGTCGGCGGTCTGGACGCAGTCCAGGGCCTTGTTGACTGCGTCGCAGCCGGTCACCGTCAGCCCCACCGTGAGGGCGACGGCCGCCGTGGTGGCGGCTATGACGGTACGGCGACGCCGCTGCGGGCGTCGGCTCGCGGCCGTGGACATAAGTGTGTTCCTCCCCTTGTCAGGCCCAGGAGGCCCCCGTTGACCTGCGTACTGCCCAAGACGCGGGAACGGGCGGGGTGGTTGCTCCCGCCCGCCGTCCCGCTTGGGGTTCTCTTTACTTTTCGAGGACCGTATCAAGTGCCGCGCGCTGGAGGACAGTGAGTTCCGTGCAGCCCAGGACGGCCAGGTCCAGCAGGGAGTTGAGTTCCTCGCGGGCGAACGGCTCGGCCTCGGCGGTGCCCTGGACCTCGACGAAGCGGCCGTCGCCGGTGCAGACGACGTTCATGTCGGTCTCGGCGCGGACGTCCTCCTCGTAGCGGAGGTCGAGGAGCGGGACGCCTCCGACGATGCCGACCGAGACCGCGGACACCGTGCCGGTGAGCGGCTGGCGGCCGGCCTTGACGAGCTTCTTGCCCTGGGCCCAGGTGATGGCGTCGGCCAGGGCGACGTACGCGCCGGTGATGGCCGCGGTACGGGTGCCGCCGTCGGCCTGGAGTACGTCGCAGTCGAGGACGATGGTGTTCTCGCCCAGCGCCTTGTAGTCGATCACCGCGCGCAGGGAGCGGCCGATGAGGCGGGAGATCTCGTGGGTGCGGCCGCCGATCTTGCCGCGGACGGACTCGCGGTCGCCGCGGGTGTTGGTGGCGCGGGGGAGCATGGAGTACTCCGCGGTGACCCAGCCCTCGCCGCTGCCCTTGCGCCAGCGGGGGACGCCTTCCGTCACGGAGGCGGTGCAGAAGACCTTCGTGTCGCCGAAGGAGACGAGGACGGAGCCCTCGGCGTGCTTGCTCCAGCCGCGTTCGATGGTGACGGGGCGGAGCTGTTCGGGGGTGCGGCCGTCGATTCGAGACATGGCGCTGAGCCTAGCCGCACCCGCACGAGGGGCTCCTCCCCTGGTGACGGGAGGAGCCCCTCATGAGCGGGTTCCCGGATGTGAACCCTCAGCGGTGAGCGCGGGGGCTCACATCATGTCTTCGATCTCCGCGGCGATCGGGTCGGCGTCCGTGCCGATGACGACCTGGATCGCGGTGCCCATCTTGACGACGCCGTGGGCGCCGGCGGCCTTCAGGGCGGCCTCGTCGACGAGCGAGGCGTCGTTGACCTCGGTGCGCAGCCGGGTGATGCAGCCTTCGATCTCTTCGATGTTGTCGAGGCCGCCGAGTCCGGCGACGATCTTCTCAGCCTTGGTGGCCATGTTCCGTCTCCCTGAATTCCCTGATGCGAACCGCGATGTGAACCGCTTTGTCGCAGTAACCCACAGTTGGCCCAACTTCGCGAGCGATTGTGTCGGGTGTACCGAAGGATGACGTCAGTGATGACGTCGTAGCAACCCAATCGTCCAATCGTCCGTAGCTGGTCTACACCACCTGACAGGCGGTCGCCAAACGATGAGTGCCGAGAGCGCCGAGACCGAGATCAGCCCCGCACGCCGACGCTGGCAGAACGCGTTCCAGGGTCTTCAGAAGATGGGGCGCAGTCTTCAGCTCCCGATCGCGGTGCTGCCGGCCGCGGGCATCCTCAACAGGCTCGGCCAGCCCGATGTGTTCGGGGACGACGGGCTGGGCTGGACGGACGTCGCGAAGGTGATGGCGGGTGCGGGTGCGGCGCTGCTCGACGGCTCCCTCGGGCTGCCGCTGCTGTTCTGCATCGGTGTGGCCATCGGGATGGCGAAGAAGTCGGACGGTTCGACGGCGCTGGCGGCGGTGGCCGGATTCCTCGTCTACTACAACGTGTTGCGGCAGTTCCCGGAGGACTGCGCGCCGGGGTCGAAGGTGATCCCGAACATCGGGTGCCAGGCGACCGACAGCACGGTGGGCGCGTTCACCTACCAGAATCCGGGGGTCTTCGGCGGGATCGTCATGGGGTTGCTGACGGCCTTCTTCTGGCAGCGGTACCACCGTACGAAGCTGGTGGACTGGCTGGGCTTCTTCAACGGCCGTCGGCTGGTGCCGATCATCATGGCGTTCGTGGCGATCGCGTTCGCCGCGCTGTGTCTGTGGGTGTGGCCGCCCATCGGTGACGCCCTGGAGAGTTTCAGCGACTGGCTGGACGGGCTGGACGCGTGGGGTGCGGGCATCTTCGGTGTCGCGAACCGGGCGTTGCTGGTGATCGGTCTGCATCAGTTCCTGAACGTGCCCATCTGGTTCCAGTTCGGCAGTTTCACGAAGCCGGACGGCACGGTGGTGCACGGTGACATCAACATGTTCCTGGCGGGCGACCCGGACGCGGGGCAGTTCACCTCCGGCTTCTTCCCGATCATGATGTTCGCGCTGCCCGCGGCGGCACTGGCGATCACGCACTGCGCGAGGCCGTCCCGCCGCAAGGAGGTCGGCGGTCTGATGCTGTCGGTGGCGCTGACGTCGTTCGTGACGGGTATCACCGAGCCGATCGAGTACTCGTTCCTGTTCGTGGCACCCCTGCTGTACGCGGTGCACGCGGTGCTGACGGGGGCGTCGATGGCGGTGACGTGGGGGCTGGGGGTGCACGACGGTTTCAGCTTCTCCGCCGGGCTCATCGACTACGTCATCAACTGGAACCTGGCGACGCGGCCGTGGGCCATCATCCCGATCGGCCTGGGCTTCGCCATCGTCTACTACGCGATCTTCCGTTTCGCGATCACGAAGTTCGACCTGAAGACCCCCGGCCGTGAGCCGGAGGAGGAACGGGAGGACGTCACGAAGGCGTGAGCGGAGGCCTTTGGCGGCCTGCCGCCGCACGGCTCGAGGGCCCTCGGAATTCGATTCCGGGGGCCCTTTCGCGTGCCCACGCAGGGCGGGGAGAAGGGTCAAGATCCGGCACGGCGCGTAGCGCTCCGGTCGCAGGTTTGACGGGTTCCTTATATCGCCTTCACCGTGCTACAACATGGTCTACACCACTGAGTGGTGTAGACCATCACCGATGGAGGAAGTCTATGAGCACCGCCACCGCGCCTACGGCGGCCCCCTCGAAGAAGTGGGGATCCGGCCTTTTCCAGGGCCTCCAGAAGGTTGGACGCAGCCTTCAGCTGCCCATCGCCGTACTGCCGGCGGCGGGCCTCCTCCTGCGCCTGGGCCAGCCGGACGTGCAGGAGAAGCTGCACCTGCCGACCGACGTCGCCAAGGTGTTCGCCGGAGCCGGCGGTGCACTGCTCGACAGCTCCTTCGGCCTGCCCCTGCTGTTCTGTATAGGTGTGGCCATCGGCTTCGCCAAGAAGGCCGACGGCTCGACGGCGCTGGCCGCCGTCGTCAGCTTCCTCACCTACTACGCGGTGATCCACCAGTTCCCGATCGAGGACGGCCACCAGGGCGCCACCTACACGGCGACCGGACTGTTCGGCGGCTTCTGGCAGAAGGGCACCGAGGCCGCGACAACCGCGAGCTTCCAGAATCCGGGCGTGCTCGGCGGCATCATCCTCGGTCTCCTGACCGCGGTTCTGTGGCAGCGGTACCACCGCAAGCAGCTCGTCGACTGGCTCGGCTTCTTCAACGGCCGCCGGCTCGTGCCGATCATCACCGCCGTCGTCGGCACGGCCCTGGGTGTGCTCGTCGTCGTCGGCTGGCAGCCCATCGGTGACGTGATCACGAACTTCGGCGAGTGGATGACCGGTCTCGGCTCCTTCGGTGCGGCCCTCTTCGGTCTGATCAACCGCGCGCTCATCCCGATCGGCATGCACCAGTTCGTGAATTCCGTGGCCTGGTTCCAGATCGGCGACTTCACCAACTCCGCCGGAACTGTCTTCCACGGTGACCTGCCGCGCTTCTTCGCGGGTGACCCGTCCGCCGGTATGTTCATGACCGGCTTCTTCCCGATCATGATGTTCGGTCTGCCGGCCGCCGCCCTCGCCATCGCGCACTCCGCCCGCCCCGAGCGCCGCAAGGCCGTCCTGGGCATGATGACGTCGTTGGCCCTGACCTCGTTCATCACGGGCGTGACCGAGCCGATCGAGTTCTCGTTCATGTTCATCGCCCCGGTTCTGTACGCGATCCACGCCGTGCTCACCGCACTCTCCATGGCGGTGACCTGGGCGCTGGGCATTCACATGGGCTTCGGCTTCTCGGCCGGCCTCACCGACGTCCTCATCAACTGGGGCATCTCCACGAAGCCCTGGCTGATGATCCCGGTCGGCCTCGTCTTCGGTGCGATCTACTACGTCGTCTTCCGGTTCGCCATCACGAAGTTCAACCTGCCCACCCCGGGCCGTGAGCCCGAGGAGGAGGTCGAGGACCTCACCAAGGCGTAGGCGCGCGCCACGCCCGCTGCCGTGAGGCATGCGAAAGGCCCCCGGAGCCCTGAACCGCTCCGGGGGCCTTTCGCGTGTCGCGCGGGGTGCCGGCGCTAGATCTCGTACGTCAGCCGGGGCGCGGCCAGTTCCACCGGGCCGTCGAACACCGCGCGGGCGTCCGCCAGGTTGACCCGGGGGTCCGTCCACGGCGGGATGTGGGTCAGGACGAGCTTGCGCGCACCCGCCCTGTTCGCCGTCTCGCCGGCCTCGCGGCCGTTGAGGTGCAGGTCGGGGATGTTCTCCTTGCCGTGCGTGAACGCGGCCTCGCACAGGAAGAGGTCGGTGTCACGGGCGAGGTCCTCCAGCGCGGGGCTGACACCGGTGTCGCCGGAGTAGGTCAGCGACCTGCCGCCGTGTTCGACGCGGATGCCGTACGCCTCGACCGGGTGCGCCACGCGTTCGGTGTGCACGGTGAACGGGCCGATCTCGAAGGTGGACGGCTTGACCGTGTGGAAGTCGAAGACCTCGCTCATCGAGGAGGCCGACGGGGTGTCGGCGTAGGCCGTGGTCAGGCGGTGCTCCGTGCCTTCCGGGCCGTAGACCGGGATGGGGTCGCAGCGGCCGCCGTCGTGGCGGTAGTAGCGCGCGACGAAGTAGGCGCACATGTCGATGCAGTGGTCGGCGTGCAGATGGCTCAGGAAGATCGCGTCGAGGTCGTAGAGACCGCAGTGGCGCTGCAACTCGCCCAGGGCGCCGTTGCCCATGTCGAGAAGCAGCCGGAAGCCGTCGGCCTCGAGGAGGTAGCTCGAGCAGGCCGATTCCGCGGACGGGAACGACCCCGAGCAGCCGACGACGGTGAGCTTCATGAAGGCGAAACCTCCGCTGGCGGGAAACCGAGAAGTACCGGGTGAGGTCCGGGGGACGGATCGTGGGAACGAATGATCGTTAAATGGGGCGACGGGGGTCGTGCGGTGCGTCGAGCGTAAGGCGCAAAACCCCGGGTCGCTCCTCCGCCAGGGGCCGTTGTGGGGGAACTCACCTGTGGTGTCACCGGTTCGGCTGGACCGGGGGCACGGGAAGTGGTGATGGGGCGCGCGGTGGCCCTCGCGCGCCGGTAACGTCGTCCTATGGACACGTCCTGGTGGCTCGCGCTCGCGGCGGTGATACTGCTCGCGCTGGTCGCGACGCTGGTGGACGGCTGGGGGCGGGGACGACGGCCGAAGCGGCGCAGGACCCGGCCGCCGGGCCGGACGACCGGCCGGACGACCGGCCGGGCGGCGGGGCGCACGACGGAGCGGCCTTCGGGCCGGCCGACCCGGGGCCACGGCTTCGCCGACCGTCCACAGCCTGCGGAGATCTGGTGGGCGGACGTGCCGTTCGAGGACGGCCCGGGAGTGAAGGACCGGCCGTGTCTGGTGCTCATGGTGCGCGGTGACCGCGCCACCGTCGCGAAGATCACGAGCAAGTACCACGACGAGCGGGCCGGGGTGATCCCGCTGCCGCCGGGTGCCGTGGGGGACGCGCAGGGGCGGCCGAGTTTCCTGGAGACGGACGAGCTGCGCCAGATCCGGGTGAGCGACTTCCGGCGCAGGGTGGGTGTGGTGGACCCGGTCCTGTGGGACCAGGTCCGTCACCTGGCTACCTGAAACCCTACGCCCAGAGCTGGCCCTGGAGGGTCTCGATCGCTTCCTCCGTGGTGGCCGCGGTGTAGACGCCCGTGGACAGGTACTTCCAGCCGCCGTCCGCGACGACGAACACGATGTCGGCGCTCTCCCCCGCCTTCAGCGCCTTCTTGCCGACGCCGATCGCCGCGTGCAGGGCGGCGCCCGTGGAGACGCCCGCGAAGATGCCCTCCTGCTGGAGGAGTTCCCGGGTGCGGGTCACGGCGTCCGCGGAGCCGACCGAGAAGCGGGTGGTGAGGACCGAGGCGTCGTACAGCTCGGGCACGAAGCCCTCGTCGAGGTTGCGCAGACCGTAGACCAGGTCGTCGTAGCGCGGCTCGGCGGCGACGATCTTCACGTCCGGCTTGTTCTCGCGCAGGTAACGGCCGACGCCCATCAGGGTCCCCGTGGTGCCGAGGCCGGCCACGAAGTGGGTGACGGACGGCAGGTCGGCGAGGATCTCGGGGCCGGTGGTGGCGTAGTGGGCGCCCGCGTTGTCGGGGTTGCCGTACTGGTAGAGCATCACCCAGTCGGGGTGCTCGGCCGCGAGCTCCTTGGCGACGCGGACCGCGGTGTTGGAACCGCCGGCCGCCGGGGAGGGGACGATCTCGGCGCCCCACATGGCGAGGAGCTCCCGGCGCTCCTGCGAGGTGTTCTCGGGCATCACGCAGACCATGCGGTAGCCCTTGAGCCTGGCCGCCATGGCGAGGGAGATGCCGGTGTTGCCGCTCGTCGGTTCCAGGATGGTGCAGCCGGGGGTGAGCCGGCCGTCCTTCTCGGCCTGCTCGACCATGTGCAGGGCGGGGCGGTCCTTGACCGAGCCGGTGGGGTTGCGGTCCTCCAGCTTCGCCCAGATACGGACATCGGCGGACGGCGAGAGCCGCGGCAGGCGCACCAGAGGGGTGTTGCCCACCGCGGCCAGCGGGGAGTCGTAACGCATGGGGTTCGGGGCCGATCAGGCCATGCCGCCGGCCACGGCCGGCAGGATGGTCACGGTGTCGCCGTCGGTCAGCTTGGTGTCGATGCCGTCGACGAAGCGGACGTCCTCGTCGTTCAGGTACACGTTGACGAAGCGGCGCAGCTTTCCGCCGTCCACGATGCGGGCGTGGATGCCCGCGTGCCGGGTCTCGAGGTCGTTGAACAGGTCGGCGAGGGTCTCACCGTTGCCCTCCACCGCCTTCTGACCGTCGGTGTACTGGCGGAGGATGGTGGGGATGCGGACCTCGATGGCCATGGCTCAGGGCTCCTGTCGGAAGGTGTGGGCGGCGCGGGTTCGTGCGTGTGGCTCCCCCACGCTCGGCTGCGCGGGCGGTACCCCCGGTCGGCTCACGGCCGTACGGCGGCGGGTGGTGCGTCGGTCAACAGATGGCGCTGGCGAGCCTGCACAGGTCGACGTGCAGCCGCGCCACGAGCAGTGCGCCCGGCGTCTTCTCGCTCACGTCGTTCAGAACCATGGGCTCATCGTATCGATTCCCGGTCCGGCTCCTGGAATGTGATCCCACATCGCGGACGGTATGGGGCCGGAGGGTGAGATGTGCGCGTGCCGCCGGGTCGGGTCCGCGAAGCAGCACGGGCTGTGCGAAGGGCGAGCGTGCGTGCCGGGCGTCGCGAGCCGGGCGGGACTTCGCGGTCACGGCCTAGGCCGACGCGCGGCGCACCAGGCGAGTGGGGACGATCACGGAGGGCCCGTCCGGGAGTTCGTCCGGCGCGTCTTCCCGGGCGAGCAGCAGTCTGGCCATCAGCCGGCCCATCTCCTCGGTGTCCTGGTGGACGGTGGTGAGCGGCGGGTCGGTCGTCTCGGCGATCGAGGTGAGGTCGTCGAAGCCGACGACGGCCACGTCCTCGGGGACCCGGCGACCGCGCTCGCGCAGGGTCTGGAGGGCGCCGGACGCCATGAGGTCGGAGGCGACGAACACGGCGTCGAGGTCGGGGTGGCGGTCCAGCAGCGCGGCCATGGCGTCGGCGCCGCCCTGCCGTGTGTAGTCGGCCCGCTGCACGAGGTCGGGGTGCGGCGGGCCGGCGTCGCCCAGTACGTCCCGGTACCCGGCCAGCCGGTCCGCGGCGGAGTTCTCCTGGTCGTAGGGCCCGGCGACGGTCGCGATCCGCCGCCGTCCGAGGGAGACCAGGTGCCGGACGGCCAGCCGGGCGCCGCCCCGGTTGTCGCCGTCGACATGGGCCTGGCCGTGCCGGACGGGGTCGCCGTCGCGCAGCAGCGGGCGGCCGCCGAACACGGCCGGGAGGCCGAGCCGGTCGACGATCTCGGCGAGCCGGTCGCCGGGGCGCAGGGAGAACAGGATGGCGCCGTCGACATGGCCGCCGCCGAGGTAGTCGGCCACGCGGGTGTAGTCGTCGGGTTCCTCCAGGAACAGCAGGACGGCCTGGGCGCCGTGCTGCGCGAGTTCCCGGCGGATGCCGCGCAGGAGGAGGTCGAAGAAGGGGTCGATGAAGAGCCGGTTCTCGGGCTGGGCGGCGACCACGGCGACGGCGTTCGTGCGGTGGGTGACGAGTTGCCTGGCCGCCTGGTTGGGGACGTATCCCAGCTCGGAGATCACGCGGCGGACCCGGTCGACGACCTCCGAGCGGACCTTGGCCTCCCCGTTGATCACCCGGGACACGGTGGACTTCGAGACCCCCGACTGCCGGGCGACGTCTTCGAGCGTGGGCCGCCGTATGTGCGAGCGTTGCGTCAACACCATCTCCGTGGGGGCGAGTTGTGCGTACACCTGACGGAAACGGTAACCGGCGGGCGGCGCCCCGGCCGGGATCAGACGACCGGCTTGCCCGTCAGCTCCACGCCGGCCGCGCGCAGTTCCTCCAGGGCGCGGTCGGTGCTCTCCTTGGCCACGCCGGCGGTGAGGTCCAGCAGGACCTGGGTGCGGAAGCCCGCGCGGGCCGCGTCCAGGGCGGTGGCGCGTACACAGTGGTCGGTGGCGATGCCGACGACGTCCACCTCGTCGATCTGGCGGTCCCGCAGCCAGTCGCCCAGCGTGGCGCCGTTCTCGTCGGCGCCCTCGAAGCCGCTGTACGCGGCCGCGTAGGCGCCCTTGTCGAAGACGGCGTCGATGGCGCCGGAGGCGACGGCGGGCGCGAAGTTGGGGTGGAAGCCGACGCCCTCCGTGCCCGCCACGCAGTGCGCGGGCCAGGAGTGCACGTAGTCGGGGTTGTCGGCGAAGTGGCCACCGGGCGCGATGTGGTGGTCACGGGTGGCCACCACATGCCGGTATCCGGCGGGCGCCTGCCCGATCAGCTCGGTGATGGCGGCCGCCACGTCGGCGCCGCCGGCCACCGCGAGACTGCCTCCCTCGCAGAAGTCGTTCTGCACGTCTACGACGATCAAGGCGCGGCGCATGGTCGGTGTCCTTCGACTGAGGGTGAAGTAATTGAGCCTAGAGACTTTGTCGGCCCCGCGGGAGGGGGCGTCGCCCGGCGCTCGCCGGGCACACGCCCTAGTTACCCGACAGGCCCTGTACATACTCCGTGGGAATGACGGGTTCCCCGCGCGACAGCTGGGTCGCGGACAGGGGCAGGCCGGCGCGGGCCGCCGCGTGGCGGTCGCGGACGGCGTCCAGGGGCTCGCGGCCGACGACCTCGCCGCCCTTGACCAGCTGCACGAGGAGCTGGTGGTCGACCAGGGCGGCGGGGACGTCCCCGGTGCCGACGACCTCGGCCTCGGCCACGCCCTGCGCGTCGCGCCGGCGGGCCGCCCACTTGCGGCCGCCGATGGAGGTCTTGCCGCCGGAGGACTTCTTCGCCACCGGCACCAGCGGCGCCTCGAGGTCGGCGGAGGTGGCGCGGGCGACCAGTTTGTAGACCATCGAGCAGGTCGGGTGCCCGGAACCGGTCACCAGCTGGGTGCCGACGCCGTACGCGTCGACGGGGGCCGCGGCCAGAGAGGCGATGGCGTACTCGTCGAGGTCGGAGGTGACGATGATCCGGGTGCCGGTCGCGCCGAGCTCGTCGAGCTGCTGGCGCACCCGGTGGGCCACGAGGAGCAGGTCACCGGAGTCGATGCGGACGGCGCCGAGCTCGGGCCCGGCGATCTCGACGGCCGTGCGGACGGCCTCGGCGACGTCGTACGTGTCCACGAGCAGGGTGGTGCCCCGGCCGAGCGAGTCGACCTGGGCGCGGAAGGCGTCCCGCTCGCTGTCGTGCAGGAGGGTGAAGGCGTGGGCGCTGGTGCCCACGGTGGGGATGCCGTAGCGGAAGCCGGCGGCCAGGTCGGAGGTGGTGGCGAAGCCGCCGACGTAGGCGGCGCGGGCGGCGGCCACCGCGGCCAGTTCGTGGGTGCGGCGGGCGCCCATCTCGACCAGGGGGCGTTCGCCCGCGGCGGAGGACATCCGGGAGGCGGCGGCCGCGATCGCGGAGTCGTGGTTGAGGACGGAGAGGATCACGGTCTCGAGGAGCACGCACTCGGCGAAGGAGCCCTCGACGCGCATGATCGGCGAGCCCGGGAAGTAGACCTCGCCCTCCGGATAGCCCCAGATGTCACCCGAGAAGCGGTATCCGGCGAGCCATTCCAGGGTCTCCTCGTCGACGATCTTCCGTTCGCGCAGGAAGCCGATGACGTCCGCGTCGAAGCGGAGGTTCTCGACGGCGTCCAGGACGCGTCCGGTGCCGGCGACGACGCCGTAGCGCCGGCCCTCCGGCAGGCGTCGGGTGAAGACCTCGAACACGCTGTGCCGGTCGGCCGTGCCCGCCTTCAGGGCGGCCTGGAGCATCGTCAGTTCGTACTGGTCCGTGAAGAGCGCCGTCGACGGAACATCCACCGGCAGCCCAAGGTCCGCAACGTCCACTTTCCTCACCCAGTCCGTGACTCTCCGGATACCCAGGGCATGGCCGAGGGCCCGGGGGTCGTCCCCCGGTATGTGCAGCATGGCAATGGATGGTACTCCCTTTTCGTCGGTGTGACGATTTCCCGGATGCGTGGCAGCATGGGCTTGTGACGTCACCCGCTCCCCTAGAGATCGAACGCACCGAGTCAGCCGACGAGGTCTTCGCCGTTCCCGAGCCGGACGTCCCCTGGGTCACGATCGTCCACAACGACCCGGTCAACCTCATGAGCTATGTGACGTACGTCTTCCAGTCGTACTTCGGGTACACCAAGGACAAGGCCACCAAGCTCATGCTCGACGTTCACCACAAGGGCCGGGCGGTCGTCTCCAGCGGTTCGCGCGAGGAGATGGAACGCGACGTGCAGGCGATGCACGGATACGGCCTGTGGGCCACCCTCCAGCAGGACCGGAAGTAGCCTCCCCTCCTATGCCTGGACACTTCGAACCGCTCCCCGGCGGCGGCGCGGCCGTCGCGCTCGACGACGTCGAGATCTCCATCATCCGGTCGCTGGCCGTGCAGCTCCTCGAGCTCATCGGTCCCGGCCCCGCCGAGGACGCCCCCGACGACCCGCTCGCCGAGCTGTTCGCCGAGGGGCCGAGCGAACCCCCCGCCGACCCGGTGCTGCGGCGCCTCTTCCCGGACGCATACACCGACCCCGAGGGCACCCCGGGCCCCGGGCGGGCGGACGAGCAGAAGGCCCACTCCGCGGAGTTCCGCCGCTTCACCGAGAACGATCTGCGGGCCGGCAAGCGCGAGAACGCCCTCACGGTGGTCCGCTCGCTGGACGCGCTGGCCTCCGAGGCGGCCGGCGAGGGCGGGGCGGTGCTGAAGCTGACGCCGCCGCAGTCCCAGCAGTGGCTCCGCGCGCTGAACGACCTTCGGCTCGCGATCGGCTCCCGGCTGGAGATCACCGACGAGGACGACACCGACCTCCTCTACCGGCTGCCGGACGACGACCCGCGCAAGCCGATGGTGATGGCCTACCTGTGGCTGGGCGGGCTCCAGGAGACGCTGGTGACGACCCTTCTGCCCTAGTCCGTCCGCACTTTTGTTCGCTCAGAGGACGCTCAAATCCGGATAACGATCGCGTCACCGCGACGGCCGGGAGTGTCCTCTTTGTGTCTCGTTCATCCGCTTCTTCTTGTGTCGTGCGCCACAGCACGCCCGGCTGATCGATATTGCGGGCGTGATAAATCTTCACGACCGCCCGGCGAACACCACCCGCACGTTCGGCCGGGTGCGCCACCGAGCCGGTTGATCGCCGGCCAGGCATCGCTCCATCTATCCGGGGGGATCGAAACCCGATCCGAGGCCGACGAGAGGCCCGGTTCGGCATGGAGAAAGGCGCATCACACATGACCTCTGAGAAGGTCACTGACACCGCTGTCACTGACACTCCCGAAGAGGGGTACGAGCGCGGACTCGGCAGCCGCCAGGTCCAGATGATCGCGATCGGCGGCGCCATCGGCGTCGGGCTCTTCCTGGGCGCCGGGGCGAACATCGCCAAGGCCGGTCCCAGCCTCATCCTGATGTACGCCCTCGCGGGCGGGATCATCTTCTTCATCATGCGGGCGCTGGGCGAGCTGCTGCTCTACCGCCCGGTCTCGGGTTCCTTCGCGGAGTACTCGCGCGAATTCCTCGGCCCGTTCTTCGGCTACTTCACCGGCTGGACGTACTGGCTGATGTGGGTCGTCACCGGCATGGCCGAGCTGACGGCCGCCGCGATCTACGTCAACTACTGGTTCCCGGCCGTCCCCCAGTGGGTGACCGCGCTGGTCTTCCTGGTGGTCCTGTTCGGGGTCAACCTGATCTCCGTGAAGCTCTTCGGTGAGCTGGAGTTCTGGTTCTCGATGGTGAAGGTCACCGCGCTCATCGGCATGATCGTCATCGGCCTCGGCGTCCTCACCTTCGGCTTCAGCAGCGCAGGCGACACGGCCGCGGTCTCCAACCTGTGGGCCTTCGACGGCTTCTTCCCCAAGGGTGTCGGCTCGTCCCTGATGACCCTCCAGGGCGTCATGTTCGCCTACCTCGCGGTCGAGCTGGTCGGCGTCACGGCGGGCGAGTCGCAGGACCCGGAGAAGACGCTCCCGAAGGCGATCAACACCCTGCCGTGGCGGATCGCGCTGTTCTACGTCGGCGCGCTCACGGTCATCCTCTGCGTCGTGAAGTGGACGGAGTTCGCGCCCGGCGTGAGCCCGTTCGTCGCCGCGTTCGCGAAGATCGGCATCCCGGCGGGCGCCGGCATCGTGAACTTCGTGGTGCTGACGGCGGCCCTGTCCTCCTGCAACTCGGGCATGTACTCCACCGGCCGGATGCTGCGGAACCTGGCCGACAGCGGCGAGGCCCCCGCGGTCTTCCGCAGGCTGTCGTCGACGAAGACCCCCGCCTTCGGCATCACGGTCTCGGTCCTGTTCATGGGCATCGGCGTGATCCTGAACTACGTCGTCCCCGAGAAGGCCTTCGGCTACGTCACCTCGGTGGCCACCGCGGCCGGCATCTGGACCTGGCTGATGATCCTGATCAGCCACGTCCTCTACCGCCGCGCGGTCGTCGCGGGCCGGCTGCCCGCCTCGTCCTTCCCGGCCCCGGGCGGCTCGGCGTTCAGCTGGGTGGCCATCGCCTTCCTGCTCTTCGTCACCGGCCTGATCGCCTACGACGCCGACTCCCGCGTCTGCCTCTACGTGATGGCGGGCTGGGCGGTCGCCCTCGGTATCGGCTGGCTGGTCCTGAAGGGCCGCAACCCCGAGATCACCGCGCGGCGCGAGCCGGAGTTCGAGAAGGTCGGCTGACCGACCGGAGGACCATCCCCGGGACGTCCGGCCGCAGGGAGCACTCGTGGCGCCCCCTGCGGCAGCCGCTCAGGACGTCCGCGACGCGGGACGCTCCGTACCACTCCCCGGTACGGAGCGTCCCGCCCGTCGCCCGCCACCACCCTGCCCGACGCGCTTCGCGCGCCCCTTTTTCCTTTGCTTATCCTGGCGACCATGCTGACCATCACCCAGGCCCTGCACGACCAGATCGTCGCCCACGCGCGCAAGGACCACCCCGACGAGGCCTGCGGCGTGGTCGCTGGTCCGGCGGGCACGGACCGCCCGGAACGCTTCATCCCGATGCTGAACGCGGCCATGTCGCCCACGTTCTACGAGTTCGACTCGGGCGACCTGTTCAAGCTCTACCGCGAGCTGGACGACCGCGACGAGGACCCGGTGATCATCTACCACTCGCACACGGCCACGGAGGCGTACCCGTCCCGCACGGACATCTCGTACGCGAACGAGCCGGGCGCGCACTACGTGCTGGTGTCGACGGCGGACACGGACGGCGGGGGCGAGTTCCAGTTCCGCTCGTTCCGCATCGTGGACTCGGTGGTCACCGAGGAGGACGTCCGGGTGGTCGAGGCCTACTGAGGCCCCCGCCCCGCCCGTCCCGCCCGCGGCACCGCCACCGCGACACCCGGGCCGCAGCCGCCGGGCTCAGGCTCCCGCGGCCACGCTCAGGCCGCAGCCGCCACGCTCAGGCCGCCGCCGCGGGGCGCCTCAGCAGCGACCGGATGGGGCGCCACAGCTCCGGTACGGCCACGACGCCGATCGGGACGCCGTTGCCCGGCGCCGTGCGCCAGATCAGGCCGTCCGGGTGGTGGAGCACCGCCGTGACCTCGTCCGGGGTGGGTGGCTCCGCGTTGCCGCGCAGGTAGACGGCGCGCAGGCCCAGGTTCCGGAGCCTGGTCAGGGCCCGGGCCCGGTTCTGGGCGTGGACCAGCACGCGCACGCCCGCGGAGGGGCCTGCCAGGCCCTCCCCGGCGGTGGGGCTGGGCAGGTTCAGCGCCACCACCACCATGCCGTCGGGCAGCTTGCAGAAGCCTCCTGCGGCCATGCGGTCACACCCCCGTGCGCGTCGGTATCGAGTTCGGCGTCAATAAGAAGAACACAGGACGCACCTAAACACGATCGGCGGCAACCCGCCAGGGGGTTGCCGCCGATACGCTTCTGACCTGCACAAACGTCGACTACTTGGTCGACGGACCAACCTTCACCGTGATCGTCGAGCCGCTGAGCGGCTCGTTGACGATCTTGATCGAGGTGTTGGTGTCAGTGACCTTGACGCCCGCGAGCGGGGTCGCGGCGTCGTAGTACGTGGACTTGCCGTCGTCGAAGACCGGGACACCCGGGCGCGACTTGATCTTGACCGCGACGTCCGCCCTGTGCAGCGTGATCGCGTCCGTCCGGTACTGGCTGAAGGGCGAGTCGAAGCTCTGGAGACGGGCGTTCATCACGGAGCCGTCCGCCCACTTCAGCGCGGTCGGGTGCGAGTCGACCGGAAGGATCAGGCCCTCACCCGGGTGCTGGCTGGTGTTGTCGTCCGCCTGCGAGGTGTCCCACTTCCAGATCAGCAGACCGTTCTGGTACGGGTAGTGCTCCACCCAGTCGGGGCGGGTCGTCGAGAAGCCGAAGTTGTACGGGCCGACCTGGAGGGTCTTGTCGTACGACACGTACTGGCGGTTCTCGGCGATGTAGTACTGCGCGTAGTCGTCCGTGATGGACGCGCCGATGCGGGAGAAGCCTGCCGCCGTCCACGCCGGGTCCGCGGTCTCCGCGTTGTCGGCGAAGAGCGTGGCGCCGTCCGCCGTCACGGTGATCTCGTCGGCCGCGAAGCCCTTCTGGGCCACGCCGCCGTCGGTGGCGTAGCGGAACCGGACGCTGATCTTCTGGCCCGCGTAGGCGTTCAGCGGGAAGGTCAGCTTCTGGTAGGCGTCGACCGTGCCGGTGAGGGCGGGCTTGCCGCTGCCGTCGCGCGGGATGGCGCTGCCGTCGGCCAGAGTGCCGTCGACCGGCGTCCAGTTGGAGCCGTCGGTGGAGACCTCGGTGTACAGGTAGTCGTAGTCCTGCTCGATGTCCCACCAGCCGTCCAGGGACAGCGACGCCGACGTCTTGCCGGTCAGGTCGACCGCGCGGGTCAGGGTGTTGCGCAGGTCGTCACCGCTGCCGCTCCACCACTGCGTGGCGCCCTCGGCCGGGGCGACCACCTCGGTGGTGACCTCCTTCTCCGGCAGCTGGACCACGAGGGCCTGGGCGTTCTTGGTGTTGTACTCCGCGACGCCCAGCGTGTGGGTGGACTTCTTGCCCGCCGCGGCGACGTCGTAGTCCAGCCAGCCCAGCTGGAGCTTGTCCCAGGCGTTCATGTCGCCGGGCAGGTCACCGATGGCCTGCTTGCCGGTGCCGAGCCAGGAACCGGAGGACATCAGGGTCCAGAAGCCGGTGGAGTTCTCGCCGCCGCCGGAGGTGTCGTACTCGTCCGGCAGACCGAGGTCGTGGCCGTACTCGTGGGCGTAGACGCCGAGTCCGCCGTTCTCCGGCTGGATGGTGTAGTCGCCGACCCAGATGCCGGTGTCGCCGACCTGGGTGCCGCCGAGCTTGTTGGTGTCCGGGCCGGTGGAGCCGGCGTCGGTGCCGAAGGCGTACCAGCGGTGCGCCCAGATGGCGTCCTCGCCCTGGGCGCCGCCGCCCGCGGACTCGTCCTCGCCGGCGTGCACGATCTGGAAGTGGTCGATGTAGCCGTCGGACTCGTTGAAGTCGCCGTCGCCGTCGTAGTCGTAGCGGTCCCACTGGTCGAACTCGGCCAGCTCCGCCTTGATCTCGGCGGCGGTGGCACCGGCCGCCTCACGCTCGGCGACCCACGCGTTGACACCGTCCTGGACCGCGTACCAGGCGCCGGTGGACGCGTCGTTGGAGCCGTACCGGGCCTCGTTGTAGGGGACCTTGACCCAGTCGGTCACCTCGCCCTCGACCGAGTAGCGGCCCGAGGACTGCTTCTCGTAGTACTTCTTCAGCGACTCGGTGTTCTCGCCGGTGCCGAAGTACAGGTCCTGGAAGTGCGCCTGGTTGTAGTCGGCCTGCCAGGCGGTGGAGTTGTCCTTGGTGCGGTCCGGCGCGGCGATCTGGTTGTGCAGCGGGCCGGCCGTGCCGCCGTAGCGGCTGTCGACCTGGTCGCCGAACTCGACGAGGATCGTGAAGATCTTGTCGGTCTTCTCGCGGCCCAGCTCGACGTACTTGCTGTCGCCCTTGCGGCTCTTGAGCTGGACGACCTTCGAACCGTCCCGGTCCTTGACCGAGGCCTCACCGGATATGACCTGCTTCAGGGCCTCCTCGCGCTGCGCCTCCTGGGTCTTGCTGAGCGGGCCGTCGAAGTCGTGCTCCTTGGCCTTGGCCGGCTGAGGGTCCTGCCGGTCCACCGCCGGGGCCTTCGCCGAGGTGTTGTCGGCGGCCTGTGCCACGGCGAACGCCGAGAACGTAGCCGAGGCCGCCGCAAGGGCGACGACCGTCGAGGCCGTCCTGAACGTCCAGGATCTACTGGTCACTTGATGTCCTCCCACGCACGCGTCCGGACGCGCGGAAAGGGGGGATCCCTGTCAAGGAAGGTCCGCGCGCTGTTATACGCGTGTAGTCAAGTGACGCCATTTGACTACTGGTTTACGAGAAAAGACAGACCTTGACTTGGACAAGTCAACTGCATTATTGGGAGGGCGTGTTCGCATTGCGGACATGTGACGTTTACGTGAAGGAGGCCCTGACGGGCGCGCGGGACGGTCCGGTTGACGGACGCCATGACTCCGTGCGCCCCCTGTGCACCGGCACCGTGGGTTAGGTCACGCTTACCGTTCGTCCCGCTCGGGCATGCAGGCGATTAGAGTCGAGACCGCCCCCGCTTCCGAGGACACCGATTGCCATGCCTCGTCCGACTGTCGCACAGCTCACGTACGGTTCCTGCACCGTCATCTTCTCGACGCTCGCCATGCTGCTGCTGTCACAGACGAGTTCGGGCCCCGGGATCGCGGTCGTCGTCGTCGCCGCGGTCGCGCTCGGCGTGCTCGTCGCCATGACGGTCCCGGTGCCGAAGCCGTCGCGCGCCCCCGTGGCCCGCTCCACGACCCGTTCCGTGATCCGACCCGCGGCCCGCTCGACGGCGAGCCTGCCCGCGAGCCGGCCCGAACCCGTCACCGTGCCCGCGCGTGCCCCCGTACACGCGTCGGTCCCGGCCTCGGTCGCCTCGGCGTCCGAGCCCGTCCGGGAGCGCACCGCCCCCTGACACCCGCGCACTTGACGCAGGGCCCGCACCTCGTGGTGCGGGCCCTGCGTCGTGCGCGCGGCCGGCTCACCGCGTGCTGACCACCACCGTCTTGGCCGCCTTGTCGTGCAGACCCTGCTTGTAGGGCTTGTCGAAGTAGCTCCAGCCGCCGCAGATCGCCGTCCACACACAGGCGCAGCAGAACGCGAACGGCACCCACAGCACCAGGGCGCGGACCAGCGAGGTCTGCGCCGAGGGCGTGGAACCGTTGTCGAGGTTGGCCACCCGCATGCCGAGCCACTTCTTGCCCAGCGTCTGACCGGACTTGGCGGTCAGGATCGTGTCGTAGGCCACGTACAGGATCGCCGCGAGGAGTTCCCGCCCGAAGGTCTTGCCGAACTCGATGTCGTCCGCGTCCACCGTGTACTGCGCGACCCCGAAGGCCCAGGCCAGCAGCGACACCACGATGAAGACGAGGATCATGTCGATGATCCGGGCCAGCGTGCGCTTGCCGCTGTCGGCGAGCGGGGGCATCCCGGAGAGCGGGTCGGCCGGGTAGCCGCCGTAGGGGTCGCCGCCCTGCGGACCACCGCCATAGGGGCCACCGCCGTAGGGCGGGGGCTGCCCCGCCCCACCGCCGTACGGGTCGCGCGGCGCGTCGTACGGCGAGCCCTGCCCCGCACCGGACGGGGGCTGTCCCTGCCCGTACGGGGGCTGCGGAGGCTCCTGTCGCGGGGGCCGCTTCCTGAACGGGTCGTCCTCCGGCGGCTCGCCGCCGCCGGAGCCGGGGGGCGGTTCGGTGGTCATGCCCCCGAGTCGACCGCGAACCCGCGGACTCCGCATCCGGCGAGCGGCCGTCCGGGGGACGGAAGGCCGAGACGGAAGGCCGGGGGGACGCAGACCCGGGAGCACGAGGGCCGGGGCACGGAGGCCGGAGGAGGGCAGCCGGGCGGGTTCGGGTCAGCCGGCGACGAACGTGTGCGCCGCCTTGTCGTGCCAGCACTGCCGCCACGGCTTGTCGAACAGGCCCCAGACGACGCCCACCACGCCGATGACCAGCAGCCCGGGCACGCTGAGGACGAGCCAGCGACGCAGGGCCGCCCCGAAGGACGGGGGCTCGCCGCCCTCGATGTCCCGCACCTGGACACCGCACAGCTTCTTGCCCAGCGTGCGGCCCCACTTCGCGGTCGGCACGGCCTCGTACACGATCCCGAAGCCCAGCAGCACGGCGAGGACGATCCCGAGGTACACCGACGTCGTGCCGTCCAGCAACCAGACGGTGACGGTCTCTCCGGTGAGCTTGGCGGCGTCGACCTTCGCCGTCACGTGGTCGACGGCCTTCGCGCCCAGCGGCACGGCCGCGGCGGAGGTGACGGCCGCGAGGACGAGCGTGTCCAGGAGACGGGCGGCCAGCCGCTTGCCGATGCCCGCGGGACGGGCCTCGGAGGCCCGCCGGGCGGCCGCCTGGAAGATGTCGTCGACCGGCGGCTTCCAGGGCGCGACGGGTCCGCCCTCGGCACCCGCGAGCTGGTGCACCTGCTGCGCCCACGAGGACTGCCCGCCGCCGGGACCGGCGGCCATGGGGACGGCGGCCTGCGCGGCGGCCTGCGGCGGCTGCGGCCCGCCGGTGGGCTGAGGCCCGCCGGTCTGCTGGGGCACGCCGGGCGCGGCACCCTGCTGGGGACCGGCGAGCGGGGCGGGCGCGGGCACCGGCGCGGGTGCGGGTGCGGGCGCCGCACCGGCCTGCGCGGCCGGGAAACCGGCGGGGCCCTGCGGTGCGGGGCTCGGCACGGGGGCCGGAGCCGGAGTCGGGGCGGGGACCGGTGCCGGGGCGGCGGCGACGTGCGCCGGGCCCTGCGGTGCGGGGCTCGGCGCGGGGGCCTGGGCGGGGACCGGTGCCTGGGCCGCGGCGACGTGTGCCGGGCCCTGCGGGGCGGGGACGCCCGGGGGTTGGGCCGTGGCGCGCTCGGCGGCCGCCTTGCCCGCCCCGAAGCCCGGCTCGGCGGGGGCGGGCGCCCCGACCGGACCCTGGGCGCCGAAGGCGGCGGACGCGGCCGGGGCGGGGTCGCCCGGCCCGGGGGTCCCGGGAGCCGCCGTGGGGCCGGGCCCCCGGGCGGCGTCGGGGAACGCGGGGTTGCCCACCGGGCGGACGCCGGACGGGGCGTCCCGGTGGCCGCTGCGCGGGGCCGGCGGGCCGAAGGTGACCGTGCCCTCGTCGGCGACCGGCCCCGGGGCGCCGGAGGTACCGGCGGCGGGGGCGGCGGCACCCGGCGCGGGCGCGGCGGCGCCGCCCGCCGTCGGGCGGCGGAAGACGAAGGTGCCCCCGGAAACCACGTCCCCGTCCCCGGCACCTTCCTCCGGCGCCGCGGGCGGGATCGGCGACGTACCGTCCGTGCTCGTGGACCGGCCGTCGGGCTGCGCCGGGGCGGGCGTGGGCACCCTGGGGTCGGCGCCCTGCGGGGCGCCCCAGGAGACGCGGCGGTCCTGGTCGCCGCCGAAGCCGGACTGATGGGCGCGGTCGGCGCCCCACGCGGAGGCGGGCTCCGGACGGCCGCCGTACGGGTCCGCCGGTGCCGGGTCCTCGTCGAAGAAGTGCGGGCCGGTCTCCTCGACGGCGGCCGGCGGCGAGCCGGGCGGAGGCGTGAGCGGTCGGCCGTCGGAGGGCGCCGGCCGGCTGGTGCCCGGTACCCAGGAGGCACCGTTCCAGTACCGGACGTATCCAGGGATGGAGGGGTCCGGGTAGTACCCCTCGCGGGGCCTGTCGTCGCCGGGTGCCGGGGTTGGGGCGCTCATGTCCGTCGTCCCGTATCTGCTCGGGGGTGGGATGGGGGGCTCCACATCTATCAGACCGACGCAAGCCCCACTGCCAGTCCTGTCGGACCCGCCCCTTTCCGGGCAAGCCCGTGCACGCTCTTCACATGTTCGGAACCGCCCGCCGGAGGCGGGCTCCCGAACCCGCCGAAAAAAGTTCTCCGGACCCGCGTAATGGTTCCGGGCCGAGCCCCTCTCCACTCGTACGGGCCCACCGCGGGTCCGCGCGAGGCCCGTCCCGAGAGGAGAACCGACATGCATCACACCGTGGTGGAACGCGAACTGGAGCTCAGGCTGATCCTGTCGCCGGAGCGCAGCATCCCGGTCCCGGCCCGGCTGCGGTACCGCAGCGACGACCCGTTCGCGGTCCACGTCGCCTTCCACATCAACTCCGAGCACCCGGTCGACTGGACGTTCGCCCGTGAACTGCTCGTGGAGGGCGTGTTCCGGCCGTGCGGGCACGGGGACGTGCGGGTGTGGCCGACGAAGGTGGAGGGGCGCAGCGTCGTGCTGATGGCGCTCAGCTCGCCCGACGGGGACGCCCTTCTCGAAGCGCCCTCGGCCCAGGTCTCGGCCTGGCTGGAGCGGACGTTGCGGGTGGTGCCCCCGGGGACCGAGGCCGATCAGCTCGGGATCGACGACGGTCTGGCCGAGCTGCTCGCCCCGACACCCGCGGACGACCTGTGGCTGTGCGACCCGTGGCCGTCGGACGAGTCCGTGGACGGGGAGTGAGGCATCGCGCGCGGGCACACTCCCGGCCCCGGCGGCGGACCGGGCGGCGGACCCGGCGGCGCGGTCAGAACAGCTTGCCCGGGTTGAGGATGCCCAGCGGATCGAACGCCGCCTTGACCGCCCGCTGCATCTCCACCCCCACCGGGCCGATCTCGCGCGCCAGCCACTCCTTCTTCAGCACGCCCACGCCGTGCTCGCCGGTGATGGTGCCGCCGAGTTCCAGGCCGAGCCCCATGATCTCGTCGAAGGAGTCGCGGGCGCGGCGGCACTCGTCGGGGTCGGCCGCGTCGAAGCAGACGGTGGGGTGGGTGTTGCCGTCGCCCGCGTGGGCGACGACCCCGATCGTCAGCCGGTGCTTCTCCGCGATGCGCTCGACACCCTCGATCATCTCGCCGAGCCTGGACCGGGGCACGCACACGTCGTCGATCATCGTCGTGCCCTTGACGGCCTCCAGGGCGACGAGCGACGACCGACGTGCCTGGAGCAGGAGTTCGGACTCGGCGAAGTCGTCGGCCGGGACCACCTGGGTGGCGCCGGCCGCCTCGCAGAGCGCGCCGACGGCGGCGAGGTCGGCGGCCGGGTCGGCGGTGTCGAAGGCGGCCAGCAGCAGCGCCTCGGTGGTCTCCGGGAGGCCCATGTGGGTCAGGTCGTTGACGGCCCTGACCGTCGTACGGTCCATGAGTTCGAGGAGGGACGGGACGTGTCCGCCGGCCATGATCCGGCACACCGCGTCGCAGGCGGCGGCCCCGGACGCGAACTCGGCGGCCAGCACCAGTTGCTGCGGCGGCTGCGGCCGCAGGGCGAGGACCGCGCCGACGACGATCCCCAGCGAGCCCTCCGAGCCGACGAACAGCCGGGTGAGGTCGTATCCGGCGACGCCCTTCGCGGTGCGGCGGCCGGTGGTCATCAGGCGGCCGTCGGCGAGCACGACGTCCAGGCCGAGGACGTACTCGGCCGTCACCCCGTACTTCACGCAGCACAGTCCGCCCGACGCGGTGCCGATGTTGCCGCCGATCGTGCACATCTCCCAGCTGGAGGGATCCGGCGGGTAGTAGAGACCGTGTTCGTTGACCGCGCGGGAGAGCGCCGCGTTGACGACGCCCGGTTCGACGACGGCGATCCGGTCGACGGGGTTGATCTCGATGATCCGGTCCATCTTCGTCAGCGAGAGGACGACGCAGCCCTCGGAGGCGTTGGCGCCCCCGGACAGTCCGGTGCGGGCGCCCTGCGGGACGACCGGGACGCGCAGTGCGGTCGCCGTGCGCATGACGTGCTGGACCTCTTCGACGGTACGCGGCAGCACCACGGCGGCGGGGGTGCCGGCCGGGCAGAAACTGGCCATGTCGTTGGCGTAGGAGCCCGTGATGTCCGGGTCGGAGAGGACGGCCTCGGGGGGCAGGCCGGCGAGCAGACGGTCGACGAGGTGACGGCTCATGATCACAGGTTCGCACCCGGGGCCATCGGTGTGAACCCCGTCCGCCCGAGCCATCGGCTGACGTCGTACGGTCGTCGTACTGACGCACAGTGAGCGCCATGGAGAACGCAGAGCGCGGCGCCGAAGAGCGCACCGCGCCCGAAGAGACCGCCGCGGGCGACGCGGCTCCCGCGGCCCCCGGCAGGGTGTCCCGGCTGCGCCGGCGGCTGCTCGTCGGCTCGCTCGTGGGGTGTCTCGCGCTGGGCGGCGGGGTGCTGCTGAGCCTGCCCGGCGAGGAGTCCACCGTGCGCCGGGCGCCCGGGCCGGCTCCGGGGGCGCAGGCGGGCACGGCGGTCCGTGCGGGGGTGCCGGCCGCGCTGCCGGATCTGGCGGTGCTGATCGACGAGCGTGAGAGCCGGGTGCGGGCGCATCCACGGGACGCGCTGTCCTGGGCGGTGCTCGGCTCGGCCTACGTCGAGCAGGGCCGGCGCACCGCCGACGCCGCCGTCCTGTACCCGAAGGCCGAGCGGGCGTTGCGGACCTCGCTGAAGGTGCGCCCGAAGGCCAACGCCGAGGCTCTCGACGGTCTGGCAGCGCTGGCGAACGCCCGCCGTGACTTCCGGGCGGCGCTGTCCTTCGGCGAGGCGGCGCGCAAGCTGGCGCCGAAGCGCTGGACGACGTACCCGCAGCTCATCGACGCGTACACCGGGCTCGGCGACTACAAGAAGGCCCGCAAGGCCCTCGACTCGCTGACGGCGCTGCACTCCGGTCCTGCCGTGCGGGCCCGGGCGGCGGGCGTCTACTGGGAGCGGGGCTGGCGCGAGGACGCGCAGGCCGCGCTGGCCGACGCGGCGGCCGGCGCCTCCTCCCCCGCCGAGCAGGCGGCCTGGCTGGAGCGGGCGGGGCAGCTGGCCTGGGAGCGCGGTGAGCGGGAGGACGCCCTGCGGCACTTCCAGGAGGCGGTCAGGATCGACCCCGACCAGCGGGCCGCGCAGGCCGGGCAGGGGCGGGCGCTGGCGGCGCTGGGGCGGAGCTCGGAGGCGTTGAGCGCGTACCGGGTGGCGCTCGCCAAGCAGCCGTCACCGGCGTACGCGCTGGAGCTGGGCGAACTGTACGAGTCGCTGGGCCTCACGCAGGCGGCGCGCGTCCAGTACGACCTGCTGCGGGCGCGGGTCCGGCAGGAGGCGGCGGGCGGGGTGGACGGGGCGCTGGTGCTCGGCCGGTTCGAGGCGGACCACGGGGATCCGGCCTCGGCGGTGCGGCGGCTGCGGGCCGAGTGGCGGCAGCAGCCCGGGATCGCGGTCGCGGACGCGCTGGGCTGGGCGCTGCACCGGGCCGGGGACGACAAGGAGGCGCTGGGGTTCGCGCTGATCGCCACCGACCGGGTGCACGGGGGTGCCGTGCTCAGCGCGCCGTACATGTACCACCTGGGCATGATCGAGCGGGCGCTGGAGAGGGAGGGTCCGGCCCGACGGCATCTGACGGAGGCCCTGCGGATCAATCCGTACTTCTCGCCGCTGCTCGCCCCGGTGGCCCGGGAGGTGCTGGCCCGGCTGGGCGGCGAACCGGCCCCGGCCGAACTGCCGGAGTGAGCGGCGGCCGTGAGAGCGGCCGTGAGCGGCGGCCGTGAGAGCGGCCGTGAGCGGCGGCCCTAGAGGTTGCCGCGCTTGTCCTGCTCGCGTTCGATCGCCTCGAACAGGGCTTTGAAGTTGCCCTTGCCGAAGCCCATGGAGCCGTGCCGTTCGATGATCTCGAAGAAGACGGTCGGCCTGTCCTGGACCGGCTTGGTGAAGATCTGGAGCAGGTAGCCGTCCTCGTCGCGGTCGGCGAGGATCTTCAGCTCGCGCAGGGTCTCGGCGGGGACGCGGGTGTCGCCGACCCATTCGCCGAGGGTGTCGTAGTAGGAGTCGGGGGTGTCGAGGAACCGGACCCCGGCCGCCCGCATGGTCCGTACCGTCTGCACGATGTCGCCGGTGTTGAGCGCGATGTGCTGGACGCCTGCGCCGCCGTAGAACTCCAGGTACTCGTCGATCTGGGACTTCTTCCTGGCGACGGCGGGCTCGTTGATCGGGAACTTGACCTTGCGCGTGCCGTCCGCGACGACCTTCGACATCAGGGCGCTGTACTCGGTGGCGATGTCGTCGCCCACGAACTCCTTCATGTTCGTGAAGCCCATGACCTTGTTGTAGAAGCCGACCCACTCGTTCATCCGGCCGAGTTCGACGTTGCCGACGCAGTGGTCGATCGCCTGGAAGGTGCGGTGGGCGGGCGGTTCGACGATCGGCTCGGCGGCGGCGAAGCCGGGCAGGTAGGGGCCGTCGTAGCCGGAGCGGTCGACCAGGGTGTGGCGGGTCTCCCCGTAGGTGGCGATCGCGGCGAGGACGACGGTGCCGTGCTCGTCCTTCAGCTCGTACGGCTCGGCGACCGAGCGGGCGCCGTGCTCGATCGCGTAGGCGTACGCGGCCCGCGCGTCGGGGACCGCGATGGCGAGGTCGACCACGCCGTCGCCGTGCGCGGCCACATGCCGTTCGAGGAAGTGGCCCCAGGGGGTGGCGGCCTTGACGACGGAGGTCAGGACGAACCGGGCCGAGCCGTTGGTGAGCACGTACGAGGCGGTCTCACGGCTGCCGGTCTCCGGTCCGCAGTAGGCGACCAGCCGCATGCCGAAGGCGGTGGAGTAGTAGTGCGCGGCCTGCTTGGCGTTGCCCACGGCGAAGACCACGGCGTCCATTCCCTCGACCGGGAAGGGGTCGGCCCGCCGGGCGGTGCCGGGGGTGTGCTGTGTGATCCGGGTCATGGTCGAAGCCTCGCTCCGGGCGGCAAGGTGCGCAATAGTTCGCTCGGTCGCCGGGCAAGGTGTCCAGCGGGGCGGCGGTACGGACCGGAGCTCCGTACAGGGTGACCATCGCGGAGGCGGACGGGTATGGCGATCGACCGACTGGACGGCCGGATCATCGTGCTGCTGGCCCGGGAGCCGCGCCTGGGGGTGCTGGAGATGTCCCGGCGGCTGGGGGTGGCCCGGGGGACGGTGCAGGCGCGGCTCGACCGGCTTCAGTCGAATGGAGTCATCCGGGGATTCGGCCCCGAGGTCGATCCGGCGGCGCTCGGCTACCCGGTCACGGCGTTCGCCACGCTGGAGATCCGGCAGGGGCAAGGAGCCGACGTCCGGGCCCACTTGGGGTCGGTGCCCGAGGTGCTGGAGCTGCACACCACCACCGGCAGCGGGGACATGCTGTGCCGTCTGGTGGCCCGTTCCAACGCCGACCTCCAGCGGGTGATCGACCTGGTCGTCGGTTTTGATGGCATTGTCCGGGCCTCCACCGCGATCGTGATGGAGAACCCCGTTCCGCTGCGGATCATCCCGCTGGTGGAGCAGGCGGCCGAGGACGACCGGGACAGGCCCTGACCCAGCGGACCTGACCCGGAGCTGGTCCGGGCCTGGTCGACATGGGGCGGTGAGGGCGTGTGAACTTCTGGGAGTACCTGGCCAACCGCCACCAGCAGCTGCTCACCGACGCCTACCAGCAGGCCAGCCTGGTCTTCCAGTGCATGCTCATGGCGACCGCGATCGGCGTCGTGATCGGGGTCGTCACCTACCGCAGCGGCTGGGCGGGCAACCTCGCCACCGTCGGCACCTCGGCGATCCTGACCGTCCCCTCGCTCGCGATGATCGGTCTGCTGATCCCGCTCGTGGGGCTCGGCGTACCGCCGACGGTGATCGCGCTGACCCTGTACGGACTGCTGCCGGTGGTGCGCAACGCGATCGTGGGGCTGCGCGGCGTCGATCCCACGCTGGTGGACGCGGCCAAGGGCATCGGGATGTCCTCGGCGATGCGGCTGCTGCGGGTCGAGCTGCCGCTGGCCTGGCCGCCGATCCTGACCGGCATCCGGGTCTCCACCCAGATGCTGATGGGCATCGCCGCCATCGCCGCGTACGCCTCCGGGCCCGGCCTGGGCAACGAGATCTTCCGCGGCATCGCCTCGCTCGGCAGCAAGAACGCGCTCAACCAGGTCCTGGCGGGAACGCTCGGGATCATCATCCTGGCCCTGCTGTTCGACGCCGCGTACGTCGTCATCGGACGGCTGACGATTCCCAGGGGGATCCGTGTCTGAGACCGAGTCCGGGGGCGGCGCCCACGGGGCGACGATCGAGCTGGTCAACCTCACCAAACGGTATCCGGGCAACCCCAGCCCGGCCGTCGACAACGTCACCATGGAGATCAAGGCGGGCGAGACCGTCATCTTCGTCGGCCCGTCGGGCTGCGGGAAGTCGACCACGCTGAAGATGATCAACCGGCTGATCGAGCCGACCGGCGGCCGGATCCGGATCGACGGCGAGGACGTCACCGACATCGACCCGGTGAAGCTGCGCCGCAAGGTCGGGTACGCGATCCAGTCGTCCGGCCTCTTCCCGCACATGACGGTCGCGCAGAACATCGCGCTCGTGCCGAAGATGATCGGCTGGCCGAAGGGGCGGATCCGGGACCGGGTGGAGGAGATGCTCGACCTGGTCGGGCTCGACCCCGGCGAGTTCCACGGCCGCTATCCCCGGCAGCTGTCCGGCGGACAGCAGCAACGGGTCGGTGTGGCACGGGCGTTGGCGGCCGATCCGCCCGTCCTGCTGATGGACGAGCCGTTCGGCGCGGTCGACCCGATCACCCGCGACCACCTCCAGGACGAGCTGATCCGGCTCCAGCACGAACTGCACAAGACGATCGTGTTCGTCACCCACGACTTCGACGAGGCGATCAAGCTGGGCGACCGGATCGCGGTGCTGCGCGAACGCTCGCACATCGCCCAGTTCGACACCCCGGAGGCGATCCTCACCAACCCGGCGGACGACTTCGTCTCCGGATTCGTGGGGGCGGGGGCGGCGCTGAAGCGGCTCAACCTGAGCCGGGTGCGGGACGTGGAGATCACCGACTACCCGACGGTGACCGTCGACGACCCGCTCCAGACCATCTTCAACAAGCTGCGCTCCAGCGGTACCAACGAGATCCTGCTGCTCGACCAGCGCAGACGGCCGTACAAGTGGCTGCGCCGCGGCGACCTGATGCGGGCCAGGGGCTCGCTGGCGCGGGCCGGAACCCTGGTCAGCGACACGGTGACCCGGGACGCCACCCTGCGCGACGCGCTGGAGGCGGTGCTCACGGACAACACCGGGCGGGTCGCGGTCACCGGGCGGCGGGGCGAGTACATCGGGGTCGTCGACATGGAGACGCTGCTGAACTCCGTCCACGAACTGCTGGAGGCCGACCGGCTGGAAGCGCTGGAGGCGCAACACGAACTGGAGGAGGCCCGGGCCGCGCAGACGCACGCGGAACAGGAGGGACCGGGCGGAGAGGCGAAGGCATGAGCACTCCCGACCTGGACCAGAACGCCGGCGGCAGGGCCGGCCCGGCCGGGACCGCCGGGCCGGGCGACGGGACCGAGGGCGAGCCCGGGGAGACCAGGACGCGGCCCCAGGCGCCGCCCCGCCGCCGCCTCACCTGGCAGAAGCTGACCTTCCTGCCCGCCTTCCTGGTCGCCCTGCTGCTCGCGACCTGGCTGTGGTTCCAGCAGGCGGACCTGGACCCGATCTCCGAGAACGCGCTGTCGAACGGACAGGTGTCGAAGGCGCTGTGGCAGCAGGTGCAGCTCACGGTGATCTCCACCTTCTTCGTGCTGATCATCGCCATCCCGCTCGGCATCCTGCTGACCCGGGGCTCGCTGCGCAGGGCCACGCCGTTCGCGATGGCCGTCGCCAACATGGGGCAGGCGACACCCGCGATCGGTCTGCTCGCGCTGCTGGTGATCTGGCTGGGCACGGGCACGAAGGCCGCCCTGATCGGCATCATCGCCTACGCGATCCTGCCGGTGCTCGCCAACACCATCGCGGGCCTGAAGTCGAACGACCCGACGCTGCTGGAGGCCGCCCGCGGCATCGGGATGTCCGCGCTGGGCGTGCTGCGCAAGGTCGAGCTGCCGCTGGCCGTCCCGCTGATCCTGGCCGGGGTGCGCACGGCCCTCGTCCTCAACGTCGGCACGGCGACCCTGGCGACCTTCGGCGGGGGCGGCGGCCTGGGCGTGCTGATCACCACCGGCATCACCAACCAGCGCATGCCGGTGCTGGTCCTGGGCTCGATCCTCACCGTCTCGCTCGCCCTGCTCGTCGACTGGCTGGCCTCACTGGCGGAAGTGCTGCTGCGGCCGCGGGGACTGGAGGTGGACGCGTGAAGCGCTCCCGCCCGGTGATCGCCGGGACGCTGGCGGCACTGACCGGCTGCGCCCTGGCCGGATGCGGGCTCACCAGCGGCTCCCCCATGGTCGACGACGTCTCGCCCGGGTCGATCGGACAGGGTGAGCCGCTCGAGGGCGCCCATCTCACCGTGACGTCCAAGTCGTTCACCGAGAACCTCATCCTCGGCGCGATGATGGGCATCGCCTTCCAGGCGGCCGGCGCGGACGTCCTGGACCGCACCGGCATCCAGGGCTCCATCGGCTCGCGCGAGGCGGTCAGGAACGGCGACGCCGACGCCATGTACGAGTACACCGGCACCGCCTGGATCACCTACCAGGGCAACAGCGAGCCCATCCCCGATCCGCAGGCGCAGTGGCAGGCCGTGCACGACGCCGACCTGAAGAACGGCGTGACCTGGCTGCCGCCGTCACGGCTGAACAACACCTACGCGCTGGCGATGAACCAGGCCAACTTCAAGAAGTACGGCACCAGGACGCTGTCGCAGGTGGCCGCGCTCTCCAAGTCCGACCCGCAGGCCGTGACGCTCTGCGTGGAGAGCGAGTTCGCCAACCGGGCGGACGGACTCCCGGGCATGGAGAAGGCGTACGGGATGTCGGTGTCGGCGTCGCGGATCACGCAGATGGACACCGGGATCATCTACACCCAGATCCAGAAGGGCGCCTGCACCTACGGGGAGGTGTTCACCACCGACGGGCGCATCAAGTCCATGAACCTGGTGGTGATGGACGACGACAAGAACTTCTTCCCCAACTACAACGCGGCCCCCGTGGTCAACTCCAAGACGCTGAAGAAGTGGCCGGCGATCGCGAAGGTCATCGACCCGGTGACGAAGAAGCTGGACAACACGGTGGCCCAGGACCTGAACGCCAAGGTGGACGTCGACGGGGAGGACCCCCACCAGGTGGCCCTGGACTGGATGAAGAAGGAGGGGTTCGTGAAGTAGCGGGGGGCGCGGCCGCCTAGCAGCTCGGTACCGAGCCCTTTCCCTTCTCCAGGGCCGTCAGTGCGGTCACCGTGCCCTTCAGGGTGGTGACCGGGATCAGCCGGAGGCCCTTCGGCAGCTGGGCCTTGGCGTCCGCGCACTCGGCCTTCGGCACCAGGAACACGGTCGCCCCGTCCCGCCGGGCGGCCTGCGTCTTCAGGGACACACCGCCGACGGCGCCGACCGTGCCGTCGGCCTCGATGGTCCCGGTACCGGCGATCGTGCGACCGCCGGTGAGATCGCCGCCGCTGCCGTCGCCGTCGAGCTTGTCGACGATGCCGAGCGAGAAGAGCAGCCCGGCGCTGGGGCCGCCCACATCGGACAGCTTCAGCGTGACCTCGATGCCGTCGTCGCTGCGGCCCAGGTACTTCAGCGCGGCCTCGGTCGCGGCGTCCTGGGACTGCTCCATCTGCTCGGTGTTGTGCCGCTCGATCTCCTTGGTGGTCTCCCCGCTGGGGTAGACGGAGTCGCGCGGCATGATCGCCTGGTCGGTGGCGAACCAGCTGTCGATCAGGTCGGAGAGCCTGACGTCGGTGTCGGGGTTGGTCGCCTCGATCGTCGTCATCCGCAGCTGCCCGGTCGTCTTCCGGACCGGCGCGCCGGTGATCGTGATGACCGGGGTGCCCTTGTTCTCGCCGAGGACGTTCGCCGTCATGCCCGGCTGCGCCACCGAGAACGGCAGCGGTGCGAACGCGGCCGCCGCGAGCAGCGCCACGAGCGGCAGAGCGCAGACGGTGAGGGCCTTGGGGCGTGAGAGGCGTGAGAGCACGAGGTCAATCTAACGTGACCACGAGTTCCCGCTCGCGGCTGGAGGCATACGGGGGCGGCCCGGGGCGACGGAGGGCGGCCCGGGGGCTGGGTCGCCGCCCGGTCCGCGGCAGGGCGGTCGCGAGGCAGGCTCCTCGCCTCCCCGGCTTCCCGCGCCTCCCGCGCCTCCCGCGTCTCCCGGCTTCCCCGCCTCCCCCGCCTTCGTCGGCCGTCACGTCCGTTCATGCGCCCCGAGATCCTCGGGGCGCCGGCGCGGTACGGCGGCGTGCCGCGTCAGCGCAGGGCTTCCGCCACCTCCCGTGCCGCGTCGACGACCCGCGGTCCCACCCGCTCCGGCACCGAGTCGGCCAGCATCACCACGCCCACGCTGCCCTCGACGCCGGTCACGCCCAGCAGCGGAGCCGCGGCCCCGCTCGCGCCGGCCTCCAGATCGCCGTGCGTCAGCGTGTAGCCGGGTTGGTCCGTCGGACGCACCGGGTTCTGCCGTCCGAAGAGAATCGCCCGGCCGGCGGCACCCCGGTCCAGCGAGTGCCGGAACCCGGCCCGGTAAGCCACGTGATAGTCCGTCCAGGACGGCTCGACGACGGCGACGGCGAGCGCCTCCGTCCCGTCCACCAGGGTCAGGTGCGCGGTCGCCCCTATGTCCTCGGCCAGCGATCGCAGCGCGGGCAGCGCGGCCTCCCGCACCAGCGGATGCACCTGGCGGCCGAGCCTCAGCACCCCCAGGCCGACCCTGGCTCGCCCGCCCAGGTCACGCCGTACGAGTGCGTGCTGCTCCAGCGTGGCGAGCAACCGGTACACAACGGTCCGGTTGACGCCCAGTTTGTTGGAAAGTTCGGTGACGGTCAGCCCGTGGTCGGTGTCGGCCAGCAGCTTGAGGACCTTCAGTCCTCGATCGAGCGTCTGGGAGGTCTCCGCGGTCACGACGCCCACTCCTTAAGTGGTGAGGTCGGCAACCTCCGTCGCGGCGGATGCGTCACCGAGTCCCGTCAGTGACGCGCTTCAGAGGCCGCCGATCGACAGATGGGCCGGCGTGTCCGGGCCCAGTCGCTTCACGGCTGCGCTCCGCGGCGGCGCTGCCACGGGGCGTGTGCGTAGCGGGACAGTAGCGAAGCCGGTTCGCTGAGCGGAAGGCTCCGTCCAGAATCCGGTCACTGGCCGGTATGGACTACTTGCATTTATCCCGATACGTACGGAGCGTCACGCCACGACTCACGCCCCCGCCAGAGACCCACGAAGACCCACGGAGACCCACGGAGACCCACGGAGGTCCCGCAGCGGTCCCGCAGAGGCCCGGCAGAGGCCCGACGGGGGTGCGGGAGCGGGGGTGGCACGGGCACCCTCACTTCATCCGGGTCGCCCACTCCTGCACCTTGGCGATGCGCTGCCGCAGCTGCCCCGCCGTCGCCTCCGCGCTCGGCGGCCCACCGCACACCCGGCGCAGCTCGGTGTGGATCACACCGTGCGGTTTGCCGCTCTGGTGGACGTACGCCCCCACCATCGTGTTGAGCTGCTTGCGCAGCTCCATCAGCTCCTTGTGCGAGACGACCGGCCGCCGCTCGGCCGGCAGCTCCAGCAGGTCCGCCTCGGTGTCCGGCTTCTTGCGGCTGTGCGCGATCTGCTTGGCCTGCCGCTTCTGGAGCAGCATCTGCACCTGGTCGGGCTCCAGCAGACCCGGGATGCCGAGGTAGTCCTGCTCCTCCTCGCTCCCCGGGTGGGCCTGCATGCCGAACTCGGCGCCGTTGTACATCACCCGGTCGAAGACGGCCTCGGACTCCAGCGCCTCGAAGGCGAACTGCTCCTGCTCGCCGGTGTCCTCGTCCTGCTCCTTGTTCGCCTCGTCCATCTCCTGCTCGGACTCGGCGTACGGATCCTCCTCGCCCTCCTTCTTGGGCTTGTCGAGGGCGTGGTCGCGCTCGACCTCCATCTCGTTGGCGAAGGTGAGCAGGTCGGGCACGGTCGGGAGGAAGACGGAGGCGGTCTCACCGCGCCGCCTGGACCGCACGAAACGCCCGACGGCCTGGGCGAAGAAGAGGGGTGTGGAGATGGTCGTCGCGTACACCCCGACGGCGAGCCGGGGCACGTCGACGCCTTCCGACACCATCCGCACCGCGACCATCCAGCGGTCGTTGCTGCCGCTGAAGTCGTCGATGCGGCTGGACGCGCCGGTGTCGTCGGACAGGACGAGGGTCGCCTTCGTCCCGGTGATCTCCCGGATCAGCTTGGCGTAGGCGCGGGCCGACTCCTGGTCGGAGGCGATGACGAGCGCGCCGGCGTCCGGGATGGCCTTCCTGACCTCGGTGAGCCGCTGGTCGGCGGCGCGCAGCACGCTCGGCATCCACTCCCCGCGCGGGTCCAGCGCCGTACGCCAGGCCTGGCTGACCGCGTCCTTGGTCATCGGCTCGCCGAGCCGCGCCGCGATCTCGTCGCCCGCCTTGGTCCGCCAGCGCATGTTGCCGCTGTAGGAGAGGAAGATGACGGGCCGGACGACCTGGTCGGCGAGCGCGGACCCGTAGCCGTAGGTGTAGTCGGCCGCCGACCGCCGGATCCCGTCGTTGCCCTCCTCGTACGACACGAAGGGGATGGGATTGGTGTCGGAACGGAACGGCGTACCGGTGAGCGCCAGACGCCGGGTCGCCGGCTCGAAGGCCTCGAGGCAGGCCTCGCCCCAGGACTTGGAGTCGCCGGCGTGGTGGATCTCGTCGAGGATGACGAGGGTCTTGCGCTGCTCGCTGCGGTTGCGGTGCAGCATCGGGCGGACGCCGACACCCGCGTACGTCACGGCGACACCGTGGTAGTCCTTGCTGAGCGGGCCCGCGCTGTACTCCGGGTCCAGCCGGATCCCTATCCGCGCGGCCGCCTCCGCCCACTGCTTCTTCAGATGCTCGGTCGGCGCGACCACCGTCACCTGCTGCACGACATGGTGGTGCAGCAGCCAGGAGGCCAGGGTCAGCGCGAAGGTCGTCTTGCCGGCGCCGGGTGTGGCGACGGCCAGGAAGTCGCGCGGCTGCTCCTGGAGGTACTTCTCCATCGCCCCCTGCTGCCAGGCCCGCAGCTTGCTCGCGGTGCCCCAGGGGGCTCGGCCCGGGAAGGCCGGTGACAGGTGGTGGGAGTGGGAGGTGGAGGAAGCGGCGGTGGTAGTCACGGTCTCCGGGTTCAGGGTCGGGCGGGCTGCTCGGCTCTCGGCTGCGTATGACAACCGGGCCACCCTACCGGCGGCCCGACACCGTCAACGAGCGAACGAGGCCGGGTCGTGTCCGGGTGGGACTGAGGTCACAGAGACGGACGGCGCCGGCTCGGCACGCGCAGCACCGCGACCCGGCCCGATGTCAGCGTGGCCGCGCCCGCAGCCGTGTCGTCACCCAGGCCCCGAACAGCGCGACGGCCGCCATGGGCAGGAAGACGGCGGCGAAGGCGGCCGGATGCGAACCGGCGGCGCTCGTGGCCGTCGCCGCCGTCGCGTGCGCCACGCTCCCGCCACCGAGCGCCGCGAAGGCGGCACCGCCCGCCGCCAGCAGCAGCACATTGGACAGACCGTCCGAGATCTGGAGGGCGGCGGAGTTGGCCCCGGCCTCCGCGGGAGCGGACAGCTTCAGCAGCAGCACGCTCGACGCGGCGATCACCAGCCCCATCCCGAAGCACCCGAAGCCCCAGGCGACGGCCACGGTCCAGACGGGTACGGAGTGGATCAGGACGCTGGGCGCGGTGGCGATGGCGGCGGCCGTCAGCACCATCCCGAGGGCCATCAGCCGCTCCCGGTACGGCTCCGCCCACGGACGGGACTGCACCCACGACCCGAGCGCCCAGGTCGCCCCGCCGGCCGCGAGGGAGAACCCGGCCAGTGTCGGGCTCAGCCCCCGCTGCGTCACCAGCATCAGCGGCACGAAGGACTCGGCGGCGACGAAGGACCCGGCGGCCACCCCGCGCAGCAGCACGACGGACGGCAGCCCGCGGGCGGCCCGCCAGGTGCCGTGCGGCAGCAGCCCGAGCACGGCGGGCACGAGCAGCGCGACGCCCGCGGCGCCGGGGAGGAGGGAGACGGGCCGCAGGTCCTGGGCGGCGTACTGGAGCAGTCCGGCGCCCAGCGAGATGCCGAGGGCGAGCCTGATCCGCCGCCGGTCGAAGGCGCCCGCGGTCAGGCCCTCCACGGGCCCGCCCGCCCGCCGCCGTATCTGCGGCAGCGCGAGCGCGAGCGGAAGCACCACGAGGGCGGGCGTCCCGAGGAAGACCCAGCGCCACCCGAGCCGCTCGGTGACCGCACCGGCGGCCAGCGGCCCGACCACGGACGGCACGACCCAGCAGGCGGCGAACGCGGCCATGATCGCGGGCCGCAGCCGCTCCGGGTAGGCCCGACCGACGACGACGTACAGGGCGACGATCACCAGCCCGCCGCCCAGCCCCTGCACGGCCCTGCCGAGGATGAACACCCACATGCTCCCGGCGCTGCCGGAGAGGAGCAGCCCGGCGGCGAAGGCCGCGATGCCGCCGCCGAGCGCCCCGAGCGGTCCCCGCCGGTCCGACCACTGCCCGGCGAACACCATCCCGAACAGGCTGGTGGTGAAGTAGCCGGAGAACGCGAACGCGTACAACGCCACCCCGTCGAGCTCGCGCGCCGCCACCGGCATGGCGGTCCCCACGGCGGTCGCCTCGAAGGCGATGAGCAGCACCACGGAGACGATCCCGATGGTGAGGGCCCGGTAGGACCGCCCGAGAACGGTCTCGCCGGCCCGCTCCACGGCGGCGGCGGACGGAGGGGACGGGACGTCGTCGGCGACACCGGTGTCGCGGGGTTCGAGGGCAGCCATGGTCGCCAGCGTAAGGTCCGCAACCGACATTGACCCCTGTCGGAAGGCGGGTCCCGGCCCGGGACGATGGTCCTACGACCACCGCCCCGCACCCCCGCTTCATGAACGGCGTGTGGCAGTCCCGTTGCGGCCCCCGCGTCCCCCTTGAGCCCCGTCCCTCCCCGCCCGTACGGTCGACGTACCGAGTTCGGAAAGGGGCCGACGCCCCGCACCCGACCCGGCCGTGTGCCCGAGTGGCTTAGGGACTCGCCTGCAAAGCGAGGTACGTGGGTTCAATTCCCGCCACGGCCTCTGACCGGCCTGACCGGACGGAACGAAATGGGCGGCACCCCCGAGGGTGCCGCCCATTTCGTTCCGCCGTCTCAGTTCCTCGGCCGGCCTCAGAGGTTCGACGACCACGAGGAGAGCGGCGCAGGACTCACGGGGACAGCTCCGCCCCTGCGGACCGGCTAGTGGTCGTTGACGTAGTAGTGCGTGGTCACACTGCCGTAGTCCGGGCCCAGCCAGACCGCGACGCTGATCGAAGTGTCCTCGGGGAGGTCGTAGATACCCCCCTGCGAAGCACGAGCCGAGGCGCATGCGCCCTCTCCGCCCGAGGCGGTGAGTGTGTAGCGGATGTGATACGCGCCGCTCGGGTACTGGACGGCGATCTGGACCCGGGGAGAGACTCCGTCGGCGTCCGTGTCACAGACCGAGACGATGTCGCCGTACTCGGCGATGTAGGCCGTGCCACCCGGATTGGAGTCCGAGGTCGTCCACGTGTGGTCCCAACCACCGCTGGGCGGATCGACGGTCGCCGATGCCGACGTCGCGTTGGCGAGTGCTCCGCCGGTCAGGATCACGGTGGTTGCGACCATGGCCGCAATCTTCTGACGCATCATGTACCCCCTGTTTTTGCTCGCTCGGTCATTCCGGCGAGCCGTAGTGACCCTACGTCAGGTGGGCATATTTTTCGATCATTTTTTTTACCGTGACATCGCGGACCACCTCGCCTCCCCTGCTGTTCCGTGCTTTGGTGCGGATTTTGGGGAATTACCCGGTAGCGACATGACAAATGGGAGGCAGTAACGAATGCCCACCCCCCTTTGAAAGAAATTCGAAAGAAAAAGAAAAGGGCGGCACCCCGAGGGGTGCCGCCCTTTCGTCGTCGGCCTGTCGTCGGCGTGTCGTCAGCCTGCGGAGCAGAGGCCGCCGTCCGGGCGGAACATCACCCAGGTTAAGTGGGCCCTGTCGGCTGTTCGTCTCAGCTCTCGGTCGACTCCGCTTCCTCCGCCGTTTCGTCCAGGTCCAGTTGGGCCTGCACCCGCCTGATCAACGCGTGAACGTGCTTCATGTCGAGCGGAGTCCGCCCCAGCGCGGCCCGGAGCATTCGCAAGTCGTGGCGCAGGGCACCTCGCGTTTCCTCGGAGCTCAGTTCCAGCAGTTCGAGCCGGTCCAGCAGACCACTGAGCGCCTCCAGGAGCGCTGTCCGACAATTCTCCTCGACACTGGTCAGGGTCCCGTTTCGCCGGTCGGCCATGTTCATCGGCGAGGACTCCCACGGCGGTTGGACCGAAAGGGAACGCTTGCCGCGCGGGGAGTCGCTCCCCGGTTCCGGCAGTGTCCGAGCCCGACTCGTCTGATGCGGCCCGGACGGCTCCCTCGTCGTGTTCTGGGTCACCGTGCCGTTGTTGAACGCCAGCTGGCTGTTGGTGATCTGTCCGAGGAACACCACCATCAAGCGGTCCGGCGCGTCGGCGCCCGGGGGCCGCATCCCTGCGAGCGAGCCGCCAGGGGCGGAGGGGGAACCCGTACCGGGGTCCGGAGTCCGGATCCGCTGCCGTTCCTCGACACGCTCCGCCCGACTGCGCGGTGCAGTCGGCTGTCGCTTCACCTCGGGCGCAGCCCGCTGCCCACGCGGTGAGGTCGGCTGCGGCCTCACCTCCGGCGTCACCGTCCGGGCAGCCCGCTGCCCACGCGGTGAGGTCGGCTGCGGCCTCGCCTCCGGCGTCACCGTCCGCTGTCCAGGCGAGGACGTCGGCTGCCGCTTCACCTCAGGCGAGGACGTCGGCTCCCGTTGTCCCGGGGGCTGTGCAAGCGGCCGCGACACGCGCTGTCGGCTGGTGGACCGAACCGGTTTGAACCGCGCACTGGTCATGTAAACCCCCACAGTGCAAGTGACTTCCCCAAAGCCTAGCGAACCTGGCTCACCGACCAGTGGCGTGTGGGAGACGTGAGGTGTCGGCGCCTTCCCTGTCTCACAGTTGTCGGTGACATCGCGTAGGACCGGATCCAGCGGCACGGGTCGGCCTCCTCGATCCGCCGGCCACACCCGCCGCCACGGCGACACTCACCTTTCCGTTCCTCCGAATTAACCTGCGCCCCCTTAACAACCACCTCTCTACGCGCGTAACTTGAGCCGGATCCCCCACACCGACATCGGCCGTACACGACGTACGAGGAGACCTCCAGCGTGTCCAGATCCGTAGGGAACAGACCCCGCCGTGCCGCCTGCGCGCTCATCGCCGTGGGTGTGGCGAGCGCGTTCGCCATCACCTCGCTGCCCGCCGCCTACGCGGCGCCGTCCGCCTCCGCGGTGATCTCCGAGGCGTACGGCGGGGGCGGGAACTCGGGGGCGACCCTGACCCGGGACTTCGTCGAGCTGGGCAACGCGGGGTCGGCTGCCTACGACCTGGCCGGGTACAGCGTGCAGTACCTGCCGGGTGCGCCGTCGGCGTCCTCGCTGTGGCAGGTGACCACGCTGAGCGGGACCGTCGCGCCCGGCGGGCGATTCCTCGTCGCCGAGGCCGCCGGCACCGGAGGGAGCACCGCGCTGCCCACCGCCGACGCCACCGGGACCATCGCCATGAGCGCCACCAGCGGCACCCTCGCGCTCGTCTCCGGCACCACCGCCCTGACGTGCAGAACGGCCGCCGACTGCGCCGCCGACAGCCGGATCGTCGACCTGGTCGGCTACGGCAGCGCCCTCGTACGGGAGGGCAGCGGGCCGGCCGCCGGGGCCTCCAACACCGCCGCCGTGGCGCGCGGCGCCGCCCTGGGCGACACCGACGACAACGCGTCCGACCTGGCGGCGGGAGCCCCCACGCCGGTCAACTCCGCCGGGCAGACGCCCGGTTCGGGGGACGGTGGCGGGGACGGCGGCGGCGATCCGAGCACGCCCGGTACCGTCCGCGTCCACGACATCCAGGGCACCACCCGGCTCTCCCCGCTCGCCGGGCAGAGCGTCGGCCGGGTGCCGGGCGTCGTCACCGGGGTGCGGACCTCCGGGTCCAAGGGGTACTGGATCCAGGACCCGGCCGCGGACGCCGACCCCCGCACCAGCGAGGGCGTGTTCGTGTACACCGGGTCCGTCACCCCCACCGTCGCCGTCGGCGACTCCGTGCTGGTCAGCGGCAAGGTCAGCGAGTACTACCCGAGCAGCACCAGCCAGTCGGTCACCGAGCTCACCGCGCCGACCACGACCGTGCTGTCCGGCGGCAACGCGCTGCCCGCCGCCGTCACCGTGGACGCCACCAGCGTCCCCGGCGCGTACATCCCCAGGGCCGGGGGCGGCAGCGTCGAGTCGCTCGCCCTCGAACCGGGCGTGTACGCGCAGGACTTCTACGAGTCGGCGGAGGGCATGCGGGTCGCGTTCTCCGACGCGCGTGTGGTCGGCGCGAGCGACGCCTACGGCGAGCTGTGGGTGACCGTCAAGCCGGACGAGAACGCCACGCCACGCGGCGGGACCCTCTACTCCTCCTACGACCGGCCGAACACCGGGCGGCTGGAGGTCATGTCGCTCGACACCACCTCCGCCTTCCCCTCGGCCGACGTCGGCGACGAGCTGTCCGGCACCACCACCGGGCCGCTCGACTACTCCACCTACGGCGGCTACAACGTCCAGGCCACCCGGCTCGGCACGCTGGTCGACAACGGGCTGAAGCAGGAAGTGACCCGCCGGCAGAAGGGCGGCGAGCTCGCGGTCGCCACGTACAACGTGGAGAACCTGGACGCGCTGGACGCCCAGGAGAAGATCGACCGGCTGGCGCACGGTGTCGCCGTCAACCTCAACTCCCCCGACATCGTGGCCCTGGAGGAGATCCAGGACGACAACGGCGCCACCGATGACGGCACGGTCACCTCCGAGGCCACCCTGAAGCGGTTCACCGACGCCATCCGCGCGGCCGGCGGCCCCCGCTACCGGTGGCGCTACATCGCCCCCGCCGACAACCAGGACGGCGGCGAGCCCGGCGGCAACATCCGCCAGGTCTTCCTCTTCAACCCCGAGCGGGTCTCGTTCACCGACCGGGCCGGCGGTGACGCCGTGACGGCCACCGGCGTGGTGAAGACCAGGAAGGGCGCGAAGCTCACCGCCTCCCCCGGGCGCGTCGACCCGGCCTCCGGCGCCTGGGACGACAGCCGCAAGCCGCTGGTCGGAGAGTTCGTCTTCCACGGCGAGACGGTCTTCGTGATCGCCAACCACTTCACCTCCAAGGGCGGCGACCAGCCCCTGCACGGGCGCTACCAGCCGCCGTCGCGCAGCTCCGAGACCCAGCGCCAGGCGCAGGCGGCGGAGGTGAACACCTTCGTCGAGTCCCTGCTCGCGGCGGACAGGAACGCCAAGACCGTGGTGCTCGGCGACCTCAACGACTACGAGTTCTCGCAGACCGTCGGCACCCTGACGGCCGGCCAGGTCCTCAAGCCGCTGATCACCACGCTGCCGGCCGCCGAGCGCTACACCTACGTCTACGACGGCAACGCGCAGACCCTGGACCACATCCTCACGAGCCCGGCCGTCACGCACTACGACTACGACGTGGTGCACATCAACGCCGAGTTCGCCGACCAGGCCAGCGACCACGACCCGCAGGTCGTGCGGATCGACGTCGGCCGGTGCCGCAAGGGCTGACCGCGGAGCGGACGACCGGTGCGGGCGCGGGGCTACGCGTACAGGCCCCCGCCCGCCTCGTCCTCGAAGACGCCCGGCCAGTACCGCTCTCCGTCGTCCGTGGGGACGGAGGGGACCGGGGTCGGGTCGCAGGCGACCGGGTCGACCGCGGCCAGGGTGCGGGACATCGTCTCGGCGAGCTGGTCGTAGGCGTCGGTCAGCCGGTGCACCGCGTCCAGGGCCCGCTCCCGGCGGATCAGCCAGAGGGTGAACGCCAGCGTGGAGATGTCGGCGTTGAGCGGGCGCAGGCCGAGGTCCGGCTCGCTCCAGCTCAGCACCGCGCCGGTGGCGCCGTCGACGACCAGGCTGGTGTCCTCGAGGAGATGCCCCAGGCGGATCAGCCGGCCGGCGTTCGCGGGCAGCAGTTCCTCGGTGAGGTCGCCCGCGCGGTCGTCCGCGTAGTACTCGGCGAGGGTCTGGAGCGGCATGTCGGTCTCCAGCGAGAACCAGACGACCTCCTCCGGCAGGCCCACCTCGCGCAGAAAACGGCGGGTCGGCGCGTGCGTGAGCGCTCGCGGGCAGTCGACGTCCTCGAAGCGGACGATCCCGCCGGCGCCGAACTCCTCGTCCAGGAGCCGGACCGGCAGATCCAGGGCCAGGCCGGACGCCGTGCCCGGACCCGCCACCAGTGCCAGCGGGCGGATCACCGCGGCCAGCTTCCAGAAGGGGCCGGACGCGCCGCCCGTGTCCCGCGCGCCCTCCTCGAAGACGGCCAGCAGCTGCTGCGACGCCTCCGCCACCGCCTTCGGCCCGAGCCGGCTCGCGTAGCAGGCGAACTGGCCGCGCAGGGCCGCCAGTTCGTCCACCGCCGTGGCGAAGCGCACCAGCTTCTCCAGGGAGGGCGCGAGCGGGCGCGGGTCCATCAGGTCGGGGCGGTCGTGCAGGAAGTACGTCGTGGAGATCTCGCCGGTCATGCCGTCGAGCAGGACGGACTCCGTCTCGCGGCCGTCGGCGCCCAGGAGGCCGCCGATCACCAGCCGGTCGCGCAGCTCGGCCGCGAGGCGGCCTTCGGGGTCGCCCGTGGAGTCCCCGACCGTGCGCAGACCGTCCGTGCGCAGCGCCTCGAACGTCAGCAGGCCGGCGTCGCCAGGCGTCGCGGGCAGGCCGGGGCCGGTGAGCCAGCGGCGCGTCGGCGCGTGCGTGACGTACGGGGAGAGCTCGTCCTCGGTGAGGACGATCGTCGTCGTGGCGGTGGTCCTGGTCGTGGTGGTCCTGCTCCTGGTCGTGCCCATCGGATCCCCCGTGCGGAAAGTTGCGTGCGCCGTCCCACTGCTCCGCAGCCTATGCGGCACCACTGACAACGGCTCTGACCAGCGACCGCACCCAGGACACACCCAGCACACCCGTCACCGGTCCCGCACTGACAGACGCCGGGGCGGCCCCGCGCGTTCCCTCTCCGGAGCGCGCGTTCCCTCTCCGGCCCGATCGGCCCCCACCGGACGGCTCGGCCCGATCGGCCCCTTTCCGGACCGATCGGCGCGATCGCCTCTCAGGTGAGGTACACGCCGCCCAGCACCACGACCACCGCCGCCACCACGAACAGCGCGATCCAGCCCAGCAGCCTGCCCACGCTCGGCGGGGGCTCGTACTGCCGGGAACCCGGCTCCGGCGCGCTCACCGGTCCGTCACCACCGCCGCCTGGGGCCTTATCGGCAGCCGGTTCACCGGGCGGCCCGTGGCGGCCCGCACGGCGGAGGCGATCGCCGCGGGCGAGGTCACCACCGGGACCGCGCTGGCGGCCTTCGCGCCGAACGGGGCGACCACGTCGCGTTCCTCGACCAGCTTGACGATCCGGATGTCCGGGGCGTCCAGGGCCGTGGGCAACGCGTAGCCGGTGAGGTCGGGGTGGCGGATCAGGCCCCTCGGCGTGCGGAGGTTCTCGGTGAGCGCGATGCCGACGCCCTGCGTGACCCCGGCCTCGATCCGCGCGGTGAGCTGCGCCGGGTTGAGGACGCGGCCCACGTCCTGGGCCACCGCCAGTTCGACGACCCGGACCGAGCCCAGCTCGATGTCGACGTCCACGACCGCGCGGATCGCGCAGAAGGCGAGGCCGACGAAGGCGTCGCCCTGGCCGGCCGCGTCCAGCGGCTCGGTCGGGTGCGGGCGGCACTGGGCCGTCGCCCACAGCTCCTTGCCGCGCATCTCCTCCGTGACGGTCGTCGACAGGACGCCGTCGTACGAGGTGATCTTGCCGTCGGTGATCTGGAGCAGCTCCGTGGACATGCCGAACTTGTGGGCCAGGGGCTGGAGCAGCTGGGTGCGGACCATCTTCGCCGCGCGTTCCACGGCGCCGCCGGACACCCATGTGTGGCGCCCCCGGCAGCCGGGGCCCGCGGGCGGCTGGTCGGTGTCGACGGGGGCCACGTGGACCTCGTCGACGCCCAGCGTCTCCTGGACGATCTGGCGGGCCAGCGTCGTGAAGCCCTGTCCCGTCTCCACCGCCGCGCACAGGACCGTCGCGACGCCGTCCTGGACCTTCACGGTCGCCGTGGAGACCTCGTCGGCGCCCTCCGCGCCCAGCATGTGCACCATGCCGAGCCCGTAGCCGACGCCCCGGCGCACCGCGCCCGGTTCGCCCGCGCCCTCGGGGCCGCCGGGCAGCAGCCAGTCCTCCTCGGGCGTGTCCTTGGGGAGCGCCGGAAGGGGGAACTCCTGGACGGCCCGGAGGAGTTCGGCCACGGGCGCCGGGCAGGTCACCGTCTGGCCGGTCGGCAGGACGTCCCCGGTCGCCATGGCGTTGCGCAGCCGCAGTTCCGCCGGGTCGACGCCGAGCTTCTTGGCCAGCTTGTCCATCTGCGCCTCGTAGGCGGCGCAGACCTGCATCGCGCCCTCGCCGCGCACATGGCCCGACGGCGGGTTGTTCGTGCGGACCGCCCAGCCCTCGATGAAGGCGTTCGGGACGACGTAGGGACCGCAGGCGAACGAGACGGCGGCGGCGAGGGCCTCGGCGGAGGTGTCGGCGTACGCGCCCGCGTCCAGCAGGATCTGCGCCTCGACCTTCACCAGCCGGCCCTCGGCGTCGGCGTGGTGGCGGTAGCGCAGCAGCGTCGGATGTCTGTGGGCGTGCCCGAGGAAGGACTCCTCGCGGGTGGCGGTGAGTTTCACCGGGCAGCCGGTCTTCAGCGCGAGCAGGCCGAGCGGGAGCTGGAAGCCCTGGTCCTCGCGGTCGGCGGTGGCACCGGGCACACCGGTGACGACGATCTTCACGCGCTCGGGTTCGAGGCCGTAGCAGGCGGCGGCGGTGTCGCGGTCGGTGTGCGGGTCGGTGGAGGCGAGGTACAGCTCCACACCGCCGTCGGGTCGGGGCACGGCGAGGCCGGCCTCGGCGCCGATCGGGGCGGGGTCGGCGCGGCCGATGCGGTACTGGCCCTCGACGACGACGTCGCCCGCCGCGGACGGGTCGCCGTGGTGCAGCGGGATGTGCCGGATCAGGTTGCCGTCGGGGTGCAGCGCCTCCGCCTCGAAGGCCTGCTCGGGGTCGATCACCGGGTCGAGCACCTCGTACTCGACGATGACGGCCGCGGCGGCCATCCGCGCGGTGTCCGGGTGGTCGGCGGCGACGGCCGCGATGGGCTCGCCGTGGTGGCGTACGACGTCGGAGGCGAACACCGGGCGGTCGGCCTTGCCGCGGCCGTGCAGCGCGCGGCCGGGGACGTCCTCGTGGGTGACGACGGCCCGGACGCCGGGCATCTCACGCGCGTGTGACGTGTCGATGGACACGATGCGCGCGTGCGGGTGCGGCGAGCGCAGTACGGCCGCCCACAGCAGGCCCTCGGCCCACAGGTCGGCGGCGTACGGGAAGGTGCCCTCGGTCTTGGCGCGCGCGTCGGCGGGCTGGAGGGAGGCGCCGAGGCCGTGCGGGATCGGCTCGGAGGCCGGGGTGGCGGGGTCCAGGGGGGTCGTCGTGGTGACCGTCTCGTTGCTCACGCCTGGCCTCCGTCCTGGCCCTGTCCGTACGCCGGGTCGTGCGGGTGGGGCTGTGCAGGGTTCTCGAACGCCGACGGGTGGACGCCTCCGGCGCCCGGTCCCGCCTGGTGCGGAATGCGCGCCTCGTCGCCGTCCGCCTCGGCCTCGGCGGCGGCGACCGCCTCGCGTTCGGCGACGACGTCCTGGACGGCGCGCAGGACGCCCCGGTAGCCGGAGCAGCGGCACAGGTTGCCGCACAGGGCCTGGCGCGCCTCGAGTTCGGTGGGGGCGGGGTTGCCCTCCAGCAGGTCGTGCACGGTCATCGCCATGCCGGGCACGCAGAAGCCGCACTGCACGGCACCGCACCGGGCGAGCGCCCGCTGCACGTCGGAGGGCCGGCCGTCGACGGCGAGGCCCTCGACGGTGCGGATCTCGCTCCCGGCGGTGGTGACGGCCGGGACCAGGCAGGAGGCGACGAGCCGGCCGTCCACCTGGACGTTGCAGGCTCCGCACTCGCCCTGCGAGCAGCCGTCCTTGGCGCCCGCGAGACCGAGCCGCTCGCGCAGGACGTAGAGCAGCGACTCGCCGATCCAGGCGTCGGTGACGGGTCGGTCGGAGCCGTTGACGCGCAGGGTGTAGGCGGCGAGGGGGTGTTCCTCGTGGAACGGCGCCGGGGCGTCGTCGGTGTGCTCGGCCGTCCCGTCGGGATCGTCCGGCCCGGTGGCCGCGTCCGCCTCGGGCTCGCCCTCGGTGTCCGCGGCGGCGGACCGGTCCTCGGGGGCGTCGGCCGGGCCGTGCTCGGCTCCGTGCGGGGCCGCGGGCTCGGCCGGCGGCTCCGCGGGGCCGTGGGCGGCCTCAGCGGGCTCGTGAGCGGCCTCGTGGGCGCGCTCGGCCTCCCCGGACGTCTCGGCCCTTCCCTCGGCCTCAGCGGCCCGCTGAGCGTCCCGCCCGGCGTCCGCCGGGGGGCCTTCGGGGGCGACCGTGTACGCCTCGGCGGAGATCTCCGGGGCGAACGACCCGGTGGGGTGCGTGAGCTGCCCGGTGTGGTCGGCGGCGGGGTGGTACCGGTCGGCGTCCACGGCCGTGGGGCCGTGCTCCGGGGCGTGTCCGTACGCGGGGGTGTCCGTCGCCGGCCGCGCGGCCGTGTCGGCCTCGTCGGTGTGCCGGCCCCAGGCCTGATCCGTCCCGCCGTGCTCGGTCGGGCCGTGGTCGGTCGGGCCGTGGTCCGTCGGGCCGGCCGGGGCCCAGGGCGCGGAGGCGCCGCCGGGCAGGGTGGCCGGGGGCGTGCCGCCCCACTGCTCGACCAGCGAGGAGGTGGTGAACTCGCCGGACTCGTCGGGCAGGTCGCCGCCCGCGACGGGGATCGACCACTGGCCCGTCACGTCGTGGCCGGGCGCGGGCCGCGGTGCGCCCGCCTGTCCCGAGGTGTCCTCGAAGGCCCACTGACCGGTCGCGCCGGGGTGGTACGTGAACCGGTCGTCGCCCACCGTCTGCGGGGTGTCCTGCGGGACGGGCCAGTCGGAGCCGCCGGCCGGAGCCGCCCAGGTGTCGTCCGTGGGGGGCGCCACCGCTATCTGCGGCGGCACGTACCCGTGGCCGGGCGCGGCGAGCGGGCTGTCGCCGCGGGCGGCCAGGAAGGCGTCGATGCCGCCCTCGGGGAGCTTCACGAAGGCGGTCGCGCCGTCGTCGTAGTCCCCCTGGGGCAGCGGGTCCCAGCGGCCGCCGCCCTGCGGCGCGCCCCGGCCCTGCCCTTCTTCCTGTCCGTTTCCGTGTCCGGGTCCGTGCTGGTCGTCGCTCACGACAGCGCCCTCCCCAGTGCTCGTCGGGCCAGCGCGGCGACGGTGCGCCGCAGGTGCAGTACGGCGGGCGGAAGTTCCGGTACGGAGCCGTCCACGCCCGGCACCGGGTCGGGGATGCAGGCGGCGGCGACGTACTCCCCGAAGGCGCTCAGCGCCTCGGGGACGATGGTGCGGTTGTTGTCCCAGTCGATGAGCCGGGCGACCCACTGCTCGGCCTCCAGCGGCCGCAGCGGCATCGGCGCTATGGCCCCGACGGCGCACCGGACGCCCCGTCGGGCGGGGTCCAGGACCAGCGCGACGGAGGCCACCGCGCGGCCCGGGCCGGTACGGCCGGTCGCCTTCAGGAAGATCTGCGGGGCGTGCAGCAGCGGCACGCGCACGTACCCGATGAGTTCGCCGCCGCGCAGCATCTCCATGCCGGCGAGCAGGTGCGACACCGGCATCTCACGGCGGGCTCCGCCCGGGCCCGCGATGATCAGGGTCGCCTCCAGCGCGGCCAGCACGGGCAGCGCGTCGCCCGTGGGCGCGGCCGAGGCGATGTTGCCGCCGAGGGTGCCCGCGTTGCGGATCTGCGGCGGGCCCGCGGCCCGCGCGGCCGCGGCGAGCGCCGGGATCAGGGCGGCGAAGTCGGGGCGGCCCATCCGCGCGTGGGTGAGTCCGGCGCCGAGCAGCGCGTGGCCGTCCTGGTACTGCCAGCCGCGGATCTCGCTGATGCGGCCGAGGCCGACCAGTCCGGTGGGCCTGAGCTGCCCCGAGTTGACGGCGGCCATGAGATCGGTGCCGCCCGCCACGGGCACGGCTGCGGGCATGGCGGCCAGCGCCGCCACGGCCTCGTCCAGCGTCGTGGGCAGCGTGACGGCCTGCCCCGCCTGCGGTGCGTGCGTGGTCAAAACCGGCTGCCCCTTCCCGCTGCCCCACCTGGTCCCACCTGTGCTGCCGTACGGTACGTGCTGACAGGGCGGACGTGGCAACTCTGGCACATCTTCGCAACACCCGAACGCGGGGGTCCGCTAGGAGGCATTCGCCCACCTCATCGCGGAGATGGTCCGTTTTCGTACGGCATCACCGATGCGCGTGAATTGCCACTCTTCGGTGAGCATGCCGGGGGTTGTCCAGGACGCGCGGTATCACCGGTTCGGGGGCGGGCCGTCGACCGGGCGCCCCAGGACACCCGGCCGCCGCTGCCACGGCCTGGGGCCGGCCGGCGGGCGGTAGCCGACGCCCAGTGCGTCGAGCCGCTCGTAGTGGGCCTCCATCCGCCGCTCGAAGTCGGCGAAGTCCCGCTCCCGAGGGGCGGGCAGGGCACTCCAGGCGACCTCGGCGAAGGCGGCGAGCCGGGGGAAGGCCTGGTAGTCCACGCGCGCCTGGTCCTCCATCACCTCGGTCCACAGGTTGGCCTGGGTGCCGAGCACCCGCCCCGCCTCCCGCGGTGTCAGCTCGGCGGGAACGGGTTCGAACCGGTAGACGTCCTCCAGGGTGCGCACGAACCCGATCGGCACGGGCTCGTCCGCGCCGGCGTCCTGCCGGTGGTCCAGGTACACCTGCTGCTCGGGGCACATCACGACGTCGTGCCCGGCCCGCGCGGCGGCGATCCCGCCCGCGTAGCCCCGCCAGGAGGACACCGCCGCCCCGTCCGCGAGGCCGCCCTCCAGGATCTCGTCCCAGCCGATGAGGCGCCTCCCGCGCGCGGAGAGCCAGGTGTCGAAGTGCCTGATGAACCAGGACTGGAGCTGGTCCTCGTCGGCGAGTCCGAGTTCCGTGATGCGGGCCTGCGCGGCCGGCGACCGCCGCCACTGGTCCTTGAGGCATTCGTCGCCCCCGACGTGAACGAACTCCGAGGGGAACAGCTCCAGGACTTCCTCGAAGACCCCTTCGTAGAAGCGCAGGGTGTTGTCGGAGGGGGCGAGCACGTGCGGACTGATCCCCCAGGTGTCCCACACGGCAACACCGGGGTCCCCCTCGCCGGACGCGTCGACGACATCGGTGTTGCCGAGTTCCGGATACGCGGCGATCGCGGCCTGCGAGTGGCCGGGGACGTCGATTTCGGGGACCACGGTGATATGCCGTTCGGTGGCGTAGGCGACGATCTCGCGGATGTCGTCGCGTGTGTAGAAGCCGCCGTGCGGCTTCTCCTCCCACAGCGGCGAGGCCCGGTGGCCGAATTTCGTGCGCGCCCGCCAGGAACCGACCTCGGTGAGCCGGGGGTACCGCTCGATCTCGATCCGCCAGCCCTGGTCGTCCGTCAGGTGGAAGTGGAAGACGTTGAGTTTGTGCGCCGCCATCAGGTCCAGGCAGCGCAGGACGCCGTCCTTGGGCATGAAGTGCCGGGCGACGTCGAGCAGGAGGCCGCGCCAGCGGAAGCGGGGGGCGTCCTCGATGATCCGGTGCGGGACGCCGATGCCGGTCCCCGGCCGCACGGGGGCGCGCCGGAACGCGTGCGGGCCGAGCAGCTGACGCAGGGTCTGCGCGCCCCAGAAGACGCCGGCCGGGCTTCCGCCGCGGATCTCGATGCCGCTGGTGGCGAGGACGCTCAGCCTGTAGGCCTCCGGCTCCATCGTGTCGTCCAGACACAGCCGTACGGAGTCGCGGACGTCCCGCGGGCCCGGACGCAGGGGCAGCCCGAAGGCCGCGCCGAGGGTGGCGCGCAGCCAGCGTTCGGTGCCCTCCGTGCCCGGCGCGGCCCACAGGGTGGTGTTCTCGTCGAGGTCGACACCACCGTGCCGGGAGCCGTCGACGGCACGCGGCGCGGGGACGAGGTCGGCGAGGTCGACGAGGTCGGCGCCGTCGACGCCGTCGACGCCGTCGAATGCGGAAGTCACATCAGTCCTTTACCGCTCCGTCCGGTCCGGAGACCAGCCGTCGCTGTACGAGTACGAAGAACACCAGAACCGGAATCGTCATCACCGTGGAACCCGCCATCACGCCGCCCCAGTCGGGGTCGTCCGGGTCGTAGAAGACCAGCAGGGCCATCGGCAGGGTCGACTGCGCGGTGTCGCTGATGATGAACGACTTGGCGAACAGGAAGTCGTTCCAGGCGGAGATGAAGGAGAACACGCTCGTGGCCACCAGACCCGGCAGGACGAGCGGGAAAAGGATCTGCCACAGAAAGCGCGTACGGCTCGCCCCGTCGAGATACGCGGCCTCCTCCAGCGCTTCCGGAACCGCTTTCACGAATCCTCTCAGCATCCAGATCGCGAAGGGCAGCGAGAAGGCGATGTGAGGCAGGATCAGCGACCCCAGGGTGTTCAGCTGACCGAGGTCCCGCATGAGGAAGAACAACGGGATCGTGAGCGCTTCCACGGGCACCATCTGGGCCACCAGGAACATGATCAGCAGGGTGGTGCGGAAGCGGAACCGGAATCGGGTCACCGCGGTCGCGGCGAGAAAGGCGATCGCTCCGGACGCGATCACCACCGCACCCGCGACGACAAGGCTGTTGAGGAAGTAGCGGCCGAATTCCTGCTGCCCGAGGACGCGCCGGAAGGAATCCAGGGAGGGCGCGAGCGTCCACGGCCGCGGCTCGCTCGAGCGGACCTCCCCGGCCGGTTTGAAGGCGCCCAGCACCATCCAGTAGAGCGGGAAGGCGACGACCACCGCGACCAGCAGCGCGCAGGCCTCGGCGGCGAACCGCCACGGGCGGGCCACCAGGCCCCGCACGGAACGCACGCCTGCTCCTTTCACAGCTCCTCCCCCTGCCGGCGCAGCAGCCTCAGGTACACCAGCGTCACGGCGAGCAGGATCAGCAGCATCACGACGCCGATCGCCGCGCCCAGCCCGTACTGGGAGGACGCGAAGGCCTGTTGGTAGGCGTAGACGTTCAGGACGAGGTTCTGCCCGGCGATGCCGCCCCCGTTCGTCATCACATAGATCTGGGTGAAGACCTTGAAGTCCCAGATGACCGACTGGATGGTCACGACCACGAGGATCGGCCGCAGCATCGGGGCCAGCACGGACCGCCAGATCCGCCACTGCGAGGCGCCGTCCAGGGCCGCCGCCTCCAGGACCTCGGAGGGCACGGAGCGGATCCCCGCGTAGACGGTCACCATCACGAACGGGAAGGAGCACCAGACCACTTCGAGCAGGACGAGGAGGAAGGCGCTGAGGCGGCCGTACGTCCACGAGTGGTCGCCGAGGCCCAGCAGCCGGTTCACCGGACCGAAGTCGGGGTCGAACAGGAACAGCCAGACCGTGGAGCCGGTGACCGCGGGGGTCGCCCAGGCGCCCGTCGCGGCCAGCATCAGCGCCAGCCGCGGCAGGGCCCGCACGCGGGTCAGGAGCACGGCGAGCGCGCAGCCGACGGCGAGGGTGGACACGACACAGGCCGCGGCGAAGACGACGGTCGACGCGAGCACCTGCCGGAACAGGTCGTCGGAGAAGACGTCCGCGTAGTTGCCGAAGCCCCGGAAGGCGGTGGGTTCACCGCCGCTGACCTGGGCCTGGGTGTAGCGGAAGAGCGATATCAGGCCGAGCTGGTAGACGGGGTAGGCGAGCAGGGCGGCCAGGACGACGAGAGCGGGCGCGAGGTACAGCCAGGGGGTCGCGGGACGCCGCCCGCCACGACCGGCCCGGGGGCGCGGGCAACTGCGCGCCCGGCCGGGTGGTGCGACCCGCGGTCGCCCGCGCACCTGCGTGCCCGAGCCGTGGGGCGTCACCGGCGTCACCCGGCGGAGCCGAACGCGGCGTCCATCTTCCGCGCCGCCTCAGCCGAGGCCGCGGCCACGTCCTTCTTGCCGCTGACGACCTCCTGGAACATCGTCGGCAGGACGAGGGACGAGTCGATCCGCGACCACGCGGGCGACGCGGGCACGAACCTGGTCCCGGCGGCCAGGGTCCGAACGAAGGGCTTCACGAAGGGCTCCTCGGCGGCGGCCTGGTCCCGGACGTCCGTGAAGGTGGGCAGGAAGCCCATGGCGTCGAACAGCGAGGCCTGGGTCTTCTTCGAGGCGAGGGCCTCCATCAGCCGGACGGCGAGCGTGCGGTGCGAGGTGCTCTTCAGCACACCGATGTTGTTGCCGCCCGCGAACGCCGGGGCGATCGAGCCGGCCGTCACTCCCGGCAGCGGTACGACGGCGTACGCGCCCTTCACCTTGCCGGCCTCCACGGCCGCGTGGCTGAAGTCGCCGCCGATGGCCATGCCCGCCTTGCCCGCGGCGAACGCGGTGACGGTGTCGTTGCCGCCCATGCCCGCGCACTTGGCGGCGGGACAGTTGTCGTCGGAGAAGAGGGACGTGTACGCGGTGATGCCCTTGCGGGCGGCCGCGCTGTCGATGCCGGAGGCGTACGAGCCGCCCTTGCCGGTGGCGAGCTCGCCGCCGTTGGCCCACACGAAGGGCATCGCGCCGTAGGTGTAGGCGCCACCGACCACCAGCCCGTACAGGTCGGGTTTCGCGGCGCGGATCCTGCGGGCGGTGGCCGCCAGCTCGGCCATGGTCCCCGGGACCTTCAGCCCGAGTTCCTCGAAGACGTCCGTGCGGTAGTACAGGGCGCGGACGCCGACGTAGAAGGGCGCGCCGTAGACCTTGCCGTCGACGGTGACGGACTGCCGGGCGGTGGGGTCGGTCGCCTCGGCCTCGCTCCAGTCGGCGAAGTCCCGGGTGACGTCGAGGAGTCCGCCGTCGTGGACGTAGCCGGCCGTGTCGGTGTTGCCGTACTCGATGACGTCGGGAGCGGACGCGGGGTCGTTGAAGGCGGCCTTCACGCGCTGGGCGCGGGTCTCGACCGGGATGTACTCGACGTCGACCCTCACGCCGTCGTGGGCCTTCTCGAAGGCGGCGACGGCCGCGTCGACGACCCGCTCCTTGGGCTTGTTGCCGACCTCCTGGAAGAGCCAGACGCGCAGGGTGCCCGTCTTGTCGTCGGTGCCGGAAGAGGAGTTGTCGGACGTCTGGGGGGCGCAGGCGGTGACGACCAGCGCGGCGGCCGCGAGCGCGGCCAGCCGGATGGGGAGCTTCATACGCGATCCTCCGAGCGTTGCAACATATGCAATAACTGTTTCGCTCTGCACAACACTTCGGAGGCTAGGGACAACATGAACATGCCGACAAGAGGTCTCCACCACTCTGTGACCACCTGACGCACCCCGTGCAACGACAAAGACGACAGCTCATGTCAAGACATGACACCGGGACGCCGAAGGCCCCCGGGGCGCGTCACATCGCGCCCCGGGGGCCCCGGAAAGTTCCTGCGGCTACTTCTTGTCGCCGCCGCCCTTGCCCTTGTCGTCCCCGCCGCCGGCCATGGACTCGAAGATCTCCTTGCACATGGGGCAGACGGGGTACTTCTTCGGGTCGCGGCCCGGCACCCAGACCTTGCCGCACAGCGCCACGACGGGCGTCCCGTCGAGGGCGCTCGCCATGATCTTGTCCTTCTGGACGTAGTGGGCGTAGCGCTCGTGGTCCCCGTCGCCGTGCGACACCTGCGGCGTCGGCTCTACGAGGGTCCCCGTCCCAGTGCCTCGCTGGGGCTGGGTCTCAGGCTCAAGAGTGCTCATAGCGCCAAGGGTACTGAAGCCCGGTCCCGAAGCTCACACCCGTCAGTTGAGCGAGGCGTCGTCCGGATACGTCGCCACCATCGCGAGTTCGCTGCGCTGGCGGCGCAGCACCTCGCGCCAGAGTCTCTCGGGGGACGGCGAGGAGACGTCGCCGGGTTCGGACTCCACGACGTACCAGGCGCCCTCGCCCAGCTCGTCCTCCAGCTGGCCGGGGCCCCACCCGGCGTATCCGGCGAAGATCCGCAGGGAGCCGAGGGCCGAGGCCAGCAGTTCCGGCGGGGCCTCCAGGTCGACGAGGCCGATCGCGCCGTGCACCCGGCGCCAGCCGATCGGGGTGCCGTCGACGGCCGTGCCGCCCGGGATGACGGCGATCCCGAGAGCCGAGTCCAGCGACACCGGGCCGCCCTGGAAGACGACGCCGGGTTCACCGGTGAGATCCGCCCAGCCCTCCAGGATGTCGCTCACGCCCACCGGTGTGGGCCGGTTGAGGACGACACCGAGGGAGCCCTCCTCGTCGTGGTCGAGAAGGAGCACCACCGCACGGTCGAAGTTCGGGTCCGCCAGGGCGGGCGTTGCCACGAGCAGCCGCCCCGTGAGCGAGGACACCTCGGTCATGCCAGACATGATCCCGCATCTTCGCGGGAAGTGGGGAGGCAATCCGGGCACAGGGGACGCGCACGGGTGCGGTCCGGGCGCACGGGCCCGCGGGGGCGTCCGACGGTGACCCCACGTGCCCGGCGGGAAACGGTTCGTGTTGTGACACAGCTATGACGTACCTGGGTGGTCCCTGGGCTTACGGGACAGGGGCCGACGGCGATTACTCTGTCTCATCTGGCCCTGCCCCCGACACCAACGGCCCTTGCCCCAACCCACCATCCATGGAACGCGAGATACATGACCGTCAACGGCTCTGACGACGTACTGCTTGTCCACGGCGGCACCCCGCTCGAGGGCGAGATCCGTGTCCGCGGTGCGAAGAACCTCGTACCCAAGGCCATGGTCGCCGCCCTGCTGGGCAGTGAGCCGAGTCGGCTGCGCAACGTTCCGGACATCCGTGACGTGCGGGTCGTACGCGGCCTGCTCCAACTGCACGGTGTGACGGTCCGGCCGGGCGAGGAGCCGGGCGAGCTGGTGCTCGACCCGACCTACGTGGAGAGCGCCAACGTCGCCGACATCGACGCCCACGCGGGTTCGAGCCGGATTCCGATCCTGTTCTGCGGCCCGCTCCTGCACCGCCTCGGCCACGCGTTCATCCCGGGCCTGGGCGGCTGCGACATCGGCGGCCGGCCCATCGACTTCCACTTCGACGTGCTGCGGCAGTTCGGCGCGAAGATCGAGAAGCGGGAGGACGGCCAGTACCTGGAGGCCCCGCAGCGGCTGCGCGGCACGAAGATCCGGCTGCCGTACCCGTCCGTCGGCGCGACCGAGCAGGTGCTGCTGACCGCCGTCCTGGCCGAGGGCGTCACCGAGCTCTCGAACGCGGCCGTGGAGCCGGAGATCGAGGATCTCATCTGCGTGCTCCAGAAGATGGGCGCCATCATCGCGATGGACACCGACCGCACCATCCGCATCACCGGTGTCGACAAGCTCGGCGGCTACAACCACGCCGCCCTGTCGGACCGTCTGGAGGCCGCCTCCTGGGCGTCCGCGGCGCTGGCGACCGAGGGCAACATCTATGTCCGCGGCGCCCAGCAGCGCTCGATGATGACGTTCCTGAACACCTACCGCAAGGTGGGCGGCGCCTTCGAGATCGACGACGAGGGCATCCGCTTCTGGCACCCCGGCGGCCAGCTGAAGTCCATCGCGCTGGAGACGGACGTCCACCCCGGTTTCCAGACGGACTGGCAGCAGCCGCTGGTCGTCGCCCTGACGCAGGCCACGGGCCTGTCGATCATCCACGAGACGGTCTACGAGTCCCGGCTGGGCTTCACCTCCGCGCTCAACCAGATGGGCGCCCACATCCAGCTGTACCGCGAGTGCCTCGGCGGCTCCGACTGCCGCTTCGGGCAGCGCAACTTCCTGCACTCCGCGGTCGTGTCGGGCCCCACGAAGCTCCAGGGCGCCGATCTGGTCATCCCCGACCTCCGCGGCGGCTTCTCGTACCTGATCGCCGCCCTCGCGGCCCAGGGCACCTCCCGGGTCCACGGCATCGACCTCATCAACCGCGGCTACGAGAACTTCATGGAGAAGCTCGTCGAGCTGGGCGCGAAGGTCGAGCTGCCCGGCAAGGCACTGGGCTAGCACCAGCGCTCGCGGAACGCCGATGGGCGGCCACCCGGATCCGGGTGGCCGCCCATCGGCGTTCGACGCGCCCTTGACGGGCACACCCCGAAGAGACGCGGGGAACAGCAGGACCGGCCACTGACGGCCGGCAGCTGCCCACGGCGCTCCGACGGAGCGCTTACTTGCCCTTGGCCGCTTCCTTGAGCTTCGAGCCCGCGGAGACCTTGACGCTGTAGCCGGCCGGGATCTGGATCGGGTCGCCGGTCTGCGGGTTGCGGGCGGTGCGAGCGGCACGGTGGGTGCGCTCGAAGGTCAGGAAGCCGGGGATCGTGACCTTCTCGTCGCCCTTGGAGACGATGTCGCCGACGACCTCGGCGAACGCGGCCAGCACTGCGTCGGCGTCCTTGCGGGTCACCTCGGCGCGGTCGGCCAGCGCGGCCACCAGCTCACTGCGGTTCATGTTGTTACTCCCGTGTTCTTCTTGCCGTTGCGGCGTGCCACGCGGCGGAGCCGCATGTTGGGCACAGCGAAAGTCGTTGTGCACGCGCCCAGAGACGCATCCTGCCCCTACCAGCGGCGGGAAAGCCAATCCGGCACCCGCACGGAGTCGTGAGACAACCCTTGGGAGTCACACGATGGGCGGTTGGGTCGGGCGCAACCCTAGAGGGCTGTCCGCGGCGCGGGGTTCCGCGACGCGCCGTTGTGAGGGCCGCCGTGGCGATCCTCACAGCCCCCGCCTACCCTGCGCCGCCGGGACCATGGGTCCGGATGTCGTCGGGCGCGGGGGCCGGCGTCGAGCCTACGAGGCCGAGGCTCCCGCCGCCTTCGCGGCCTCACGCACCGCGCCCGCCACCGCGCCGGCGACCTTGTCGTTGAAGACGCTCGGGATGATGTAGTTCGGGTTGAGCTCGTCGTCGCTCACGACCTCCGCGAGGGCCTTCGCCGCCGCGAGCATCATCTCCGTGTTGACGGTGCGGGACTGCGCGTCCAGCAGGCCCCGGAAGACGCCCGGGAAGACCAGCACGTTGTTGATCTGGTTGGGGAAGTCGGAGCGGCCGGTGGCCACCACGGCGGCCGTCTGACGGGCGATCGCCGGGTCGACCTCGGGGTCCGGATTCGCGAGCGCGAACACGATCGCGTCGTCGGCCATGGCGGCCACGTCGTCGCCGTCGAGGACGTTCGGGGCGGAGACGCCGATGAAGACGTCCGCGCCGCGCACGGCCTCCTTCAGGGTGCCGGTGAGGCCCTCGGGGTTGGTGTTGTCGGCGATCCAGCACAGCGCCGAGTCCGGGGCCGCGTCGACCAGGTCCGCGCGGTCCGCGTGGACGACGCCGTGGATGTCGGCGACCACCGCGTTCTTCACGCCGGCCGCGAGCAGCAGCTTGAGGATGGCGGTGCCGGCCGCGCCGGCGCCGGACATGACGACCCGCACGTCCCCGATGCCCTTGTTCACGACACGCAGGGCGTTCGTGAGGGAGGCCAGGACGACGATCGCGGTGCCGTGCTGGTCGTCGTGGAAGACGGGGATGTCGAGGGCCTCGCGCAGCCGGGCCTCGATCTCGAAGCAGCGGGGGGCGGAGATGTCCTCCAGGTTGATGCCCGCGAAGCCGGGGGCGATGGCCTTGACGATCTCGACGATCGCGTCGGTGTCCTGGGTGTCCAGGCACAGCGGCCAGGCGTCGATGCCGGCGAACCGCTTGAAGAGGGCGGCCTTGCCCTCCATGACCGGCAGCGCGGCCTTCGGGCCGATGTTGCCGAGGCCCAGGACGGCCGAGCCGTCCGTCACGACCGCAACGGAGTTGCGCTTGATGGTGAGGCGGCGGGCGTCCTCGGGGTTCTCGGCGATCGCCATGCAGACGCGGGCCACGCCCGGCGTGTAGATCATCGAGAGGTCGTCACGGTTGCGGATGGGGTGCTTGGACGCCATCTCGATCTTGCCGCCGAGGTGCATCAGGAACGTACGGTCGGAGACCTTGCCGAGGGTGACGCCCTCGATGCCGCGCAGCTGCTCGACGATCTCGTCGGCGTGGGCGGTGGAGGTGGCGGCGATGGTGACGTCGATGCGGAGCTTCTCGTGGCCGGACGCGGTGACGTCGAGGCCGGTCACCGAGCCTCCGTGGGACTCCACGGCCGTGGTGATCTGGGAGACCGCCGTTCCGCTCGCGGGCACCTCCAGACGGACCGTGATCGAGTAGGAGACGCTGGGCGCCGTTGCCATGGCCGACTTCCTCTGCACTGCTGGGTCGCGGGTTTGCCGTCCGATCGTCGCACCTACCGACGAGTACGTGAAAGCCGCCCCGGGTTGCGATCGTTTTGTTCTCAATCAAGTCGTTCCGGCCGCCGGGAGCAGGGCCGTGGGGGGCGGCGGAGATCGCGGAGAGCGGCGACAGAGTGAGAAAAGTGCGAGAAAAGAGCAAGGAGAGGGCGGGGCGAGGGCAACGAGAGAGGCCCACATCACAGTGATGTGGGCCTCTCTCACGTTCATGACACCGGCCCGCCATGCTCGCCTCGCGGCAAGTGGTCGCTCGTAGCGACGAAGGTTGGGCCCGGGGGCTTGGATCGAGCCGGTGTCACGACCAGGCTAACAAACGGATGGCCGAAGACCATTCCCGTGCGGGGAGTTCACAGGAAACGATCCGCCGTTCAGTCCCTCAGGAGGTCCGGGACGCCGTTCGCGTCCGGTTCGTCGCGGTCCCCGGAGACGACCGTGAGCTGCTGGGTGGCCCGGGTGAGGGCCACGTACAGCACCCGCAGGCCGGCCGGGCTCTCGTCCGCGATCTCCGCCGGGGAGACGACGACCGTGGCGTCGTACTCCAGGCCCTTGGCCTCCAGGCTGCCGAGGGCCACCACCCGGTCGCCGAGTCCGGCGAGCCAGCGTCTCGCCTCCTCGCGGCGGTTCATGGCGACCACGACGCCGACGGTGCCGTCCACCCGCTCCAGCAGGCGCCCGGCCTCCGCGCGGACGGTGGCACCCAGGGTGTCGGTGACGGCCTCGAAGCGCGGCACGACCCCCGTCGACCTGACCGCCGACGGGGATTCGGCGCCCGGCATGGCCAGCGCCAGCACCTTGGCGGCCAGCTCGGCGATCTCGGCCGGGTTGCGGTAGTTCACCGTCAGCTGGAAGCGGCGGCGCGGGCGGGTGCCGAGGGCCTCGTCGCGGGCCTCGGCGGCCTCGTCGGGGTCGGACCAGGAGGACTGGGCCGGGTCGCCGACGACCGTCCAGGTGGCGTGCCGGCCCCGGCGGCCTACCATGCGCCACTGCATCGGAGTGAGGTCCTGTGCCTCGTCCACGATGACGTGGGCGTACTCGGTGCGCTCCTGGGCGAGCCGCTCGGCGCGCTCGCGCTGCGTCTCCTCGCGGACCGGCATCAGCTCCTCCAGTCCGGTGAGCTGGTCCAGCGGGTCGTACTCGCGCCGCTTCCTCGGGCGGAACGGCGCGCCGAGGATCGCCTCGAGCTCGTCGAGCATGGCGATGTCGTGCACCGAGCGGCCCTCCCGCTTGAGGGCACGGGCGACCTTGCGGACCTCCCCCGGGTTGAGGATGCGCCGGGCCCAGCGGCCGAGCCGCCGTTCGTCGGACATGGCCGCGAGGACGGCCTGCGGGGTCAGCTCGGGCCACCAGGCGTCGAGGAAGGCGATGAACGAGTCCTCGCTGGTCACGTCCTCGTCGAAGGAGGAGCGCAGCTCGGCGGCGAGCTCGGGGTCGCTGTGCCGGCCGGCCGCGCCGGAGCGCTCCCACAGGGCGTCCAGGAGCAGCTTGCGGGCGCGGGGGCGCAGGAGGTTCACCGGAGCGGTGCCGCTGAGGGCGCTCTGCCGGACGCGGTCCAGGTCGGCGGCCTCCAGCTCCAGCCGGCGGCCGAAGGCGACGACCCGCAGCCGGGTCGGCGTCCCGGTCGGCGCGGGGGTCTCGCCGCTCTCCTCGTCGGGGTCCGCGAAGGCCATCTGGGCGGGGGGCAGGCCGCCGCTCTCCAGCGCGCCGCGGGCGGCCTTGCGCAGCACCCTCAGCATCCGGTACGACCCCTTGGCCCGGGCCACCGCAGGGGAGTCGTACAGGGTGGCCTCGACGCCGTCGACCAGGGAACCGATGGCGCGGATGGCGACCTGGCCCTCCTCGCCGAGCGAGGGCAGCACACCCTCGGTGTACGCCACGAGCAGCGGGGTGGGCGAGACGATCAGGATGCCGCCCGCGTACCGGCGCCGGTCCTGGTAGAGCAGATAGGCGGCCCGGTGCAGCGCCACGGCGGTCTTGCCGGTGCCCGGGCCGCCCTCGACGTACGTCACGGAGGCGGCGGGGGCGCGGATGACCAGGTCCTGCTCGGCCTGGATGGAGGCGACGATGTCGCGCATGGTGTGGCTGCGGGCCTGTCCGAGGGCGGCCATGAGGGCGCCGTCGCCGATGACGGGCAGGTCACCGCCGTCCAGGACCGCCTTCAGCTCGGGACGCATCAGGTCGTCCTCGACGCCGAGGACGCGACGCCCCTTCGAGCGGATCACCCGGCGCCGTACGACCCGACCCGGATCGACCGGGGTCGACCGGTAGAAGGGCGCCGCGGCCGGTGCCCGCCAGTCGATGACCAGCGGGGAGTAGTCGGAATCGAGGACTCCGATACGGCCGATGTGCAGGGTCTCGGCGATGTCGGCGGTGTTGTCGGCGCGGACGGCCCCCTCCGCGGGCTCCACCGCGGTGTAGGCGCCGTCCGGGCCCTTCTTGCCGTCCTTCCCGGCGAGCAGGTCGATCCGCCCGAACAGGAAGTCCTCGAACTCGTTGTTGAGCCGGTTGAGGTGGACACCGGCGCGGAACACCTGGGCGTCCCGCTCGGCGAGGGCGCCGGGCGTGCCGACCTGCCCCCGCTTGGCCGCGTCGTGCATCAGGAACTCCGCCTCGTGGATCTTCTCCTCGAGGCGCCGGTACACCCGGTCGAGGTGTTCCTGTTCGATGCCGATCTCTCGGTCCCGCACCGAATCCGGCGCGGTGGGCCGAACCGATCCGACCGCGGTCTCCTGCTGTGCCTGAACGGCCACCGGGCCCCCTTCTGACGTGCTGGGCAGCCGTCAACCGTACGCGAAGGGGACCCCGTGTAGGAAGTTACGCGTCGATCTGGACGAGCTTCTTGCCGTCGAAGGTCATGACCTCGAAGTGATCGATCTCGTTGGTCTTGAAGGCGGCGCCGCCCACGACGTAGAGCGGGTTCTTGGCCTGCTCGGTCTTGGCGTTCGCGATGCCGTAGCCCCACTCCGGGACCGACCAGGAGGAGACCGTCTCGCGCTCGCCGTTCTTGCCGACGGCGATGAGCGAGCACTTCTCCGGGCCCGTCACGTTCTTCAGCTCGACGCCGATCTCCGTGCCCCACGCCTTCTCGCCCATGGCGACGGTCGCGGCGACCTTCGAGGCGGAGTCGGTCGCGGAGACCCGGTCGGTCAGGGTCGCGAAGGTGTCCTTGGCGGAGTTCGCGGACTTGGTGGCGCTCGCCTCGGTCCCCTTGGTGCCGCTGTCCCCGCCGGTCGCCGCCAGCACGGTGAGCGGACCGCCGATGATCAGCGCGGCCGCGGCCGCCACCAGGAAGAACGAGCGGCGGCGCTTGGCCGCGCGGCGCTCGGACACCTCGTCGACCAGCCGTTCCGCGAGCCGCGGGCTGGGGCGGGCGGACAGGGACTCGCCGATCGCGGGGGTGCCGGTGCCCGGCAGGTCCGCGAGGGCGGCCAGCATGGGTTCCATGCCGGCGAGCTCGTCGAGCTGCTGGGCGCACCACTCGCAGCCGGCGAGATGCATCTCGAAAGCGGTTGCTTCGGCGTCGTCGAGAATCCCGAGGGCGTACGCGCCGACGGTCTCGTGTTCGCTCGGGCTCGGAGATCCCGTAGATCCCTGCATGGCTCCAGACATACCCGAACCACCTGCTCCGAATCCCCCGTAAACGCTCATCACGCCGTCACCCCCCGCTCCTCCAGAGCCAGCTTCATCGACCGCAGGGCATAGAAGACCCGTGAGCGCACGGTGCCGCTGGGTATCCCCAGCGTCTCGGCCGCCTCGTTGACGGTACGCCCCTTGAAGTACGTCTCGACGAGCACCTCCCGGTGGGCCGGGGTCAGGTCGTCGAGCGCGTCGGACAGCGTCATCAGCCACAGCGCCTTGTCGATCTCGTCCTCCGCAGGAATGACCTCCAGCGGCGACGGGTCGACCTCCTGCGGCCGGGCCTGCCGGCTGCGGTGGCCGTCGATGACGATGCGGCGTGCGACCGTCACCAGCCAGGGGCGTACAGATCCGGTCGCACGATTGAGCTGACCGGCGTTCTTCCAGGCACGGATGAGCGTCTCCTGCACGACGTCCTCGGCGCGCTGCCGGTCTCCGGCAACCAGGCGCAGGACATACGCAAGCAGGGGTCCGGCATGCTCCCGATACAGAGCACGCATCAGCTCCTCGTCAGGTTCCGAGGGCTGGGACATGCGATGTCGGGCCCTCGATCCACGTTCATTGGCCACGGCCGCATCCTTGCGCACGCCCACCTCCGGTGTCCGGGGGTTCCCCCAGTCGGTCGCTCGCTGACGGGTACGCAGGCGGGGCGTCGAGCGTTCAAACCCGGGAGACAGTTTTCTTCGGGGTGTCATGACGAGCGGGGACATGGCGGCACATTCCCACCGCTTCTTCTTTACATTTTCGCCACATCGACAAGATCGCGGCGACTGCCCGGCGCGCGGCCAAGGTAAACGGCGTGTAATCGAAATCACTTCGACAGCCGGACGAGGGCGCCTCCACGAAAGCCGCATACCAGGCAGGGCAGTTACGGCGGTGAGGCGAGTGCCGCCCGCCGACGGTGGCGCGCAACCCGCTCCCGGTTCCCGCAGACCTCGCTGGAACACCAGCGGCGCCGACGCCCCCGGGACATGTCGACGTACACGATGGGGCAGTTGTCCCCGGCGCACTGCCGCAGCCCCGCGCGGGCGACGGGATCGGTGAGCAGCTCCACCGCGTCCCGGGCCACGGCGGCCAGCAGCGCGCCGCACGCCGGCGGGCCGGCCAACTCGCGCACGAGTCCCCCGTCTTCGCCGCGCACCGCACGCGGGACCGGGGGCACGGCCCGGGCGGCGTCGTTGACGCGGGCCAGGGCGAGGTCGAACGCGCCGGTCTCGGTGCGGGCGAGCCATCCGTGCACCAACCGGCCGGTGTTGCGCCGCAGTTCACGGAAGGCGGGCGGCCAGGAGGCGTCGGCGTGGCCGAGCGCCGTGTCCGGCGGGACGAGTCCGGAGCCGCGGATCCACGCGCACAACGGCGCGACCGCGTCGAGCCGTTCGATGGGATGCGCGGTCGCGAGCAGGTCGAGACAGATCCGCCCGGCGTCGAAACGGAGCTCGTCCATGCGCGTGTCACCGCCAACCGAGGGGCACTGCCCGGGAATCCGTCCCTTCACAGTGCCAGCGCCGGACGCCGATCACCAGCCCGCCCGACGATCCAGGACGAGACCCTTCCGTCCACCGCCGGCCGAGAGGCACCGCCCGGGAATGCGCCCCCACAGCGCCGACGCCGGACGCCGATCACCGACCCGCCGGCCGGAAAGGACGCGACCCTTCCGTCCACCACCGACCGAGGAGCACCGCCCGGCGATCCGTCCGAGGCGGGGATCAGGGGCAGCAGCGGCCCCCGGTGACGGCCGAACCGGCTCCGGGGCCGACGCCAGCGCGCCTACTCGTCGGCGTACTTCGCGTCCGCCGCCGGGTCCAGGGCCAGCCGGTACCCCCGCTTCACCACCGTCTGGATCAACTTCGGCGCCCCGAGGGCCGTCCGCAGCCGGGCCATCGCCGTCTCGACGGCGTGCTCGTCCCGCCCGGCGCCGGGCAGCGCCCGCAGCAGATCCGAGCGCGGCACGACCCAGCCGGGCCGCCGGGACAGCGCCCGCAGCAACGACATCCCCGCCGGAGGCACCGGCTTCAGACACCCGTCCACCAGCACCGCGTGGCCCCGGATCTCCACCCGGTACCCGGCGATCGGCAGCGTCCGTGCTCGCGAGGGCAGTTCCTGGCACAGCAACTGCACGAGCGGTCCGAGCCGGAACCGCTCCGGCTGGACGGTGTCCACGCCCCGCGCCTGGAGCGGCAGCGCGGTGACCGGCCCCACGCAGGCGGGCAGCACGTCGTGGGCGAGGGCGGCGAGCAGCTCGGGCAGCAGCCCGCGTTCCTCCGCGCGCGACAGGAGGGAGGCGGCGGCGGGCGCGGAGGTGAAGGTGATCGCGTCCAGCCCGCGGGAGACGGCGGCGTCGAGAAGCCGGTCGAGCGGCGAGACGTCCTCCGGCGGCATCCACCGGTAGACGGGCACCCCGACCACTTCCGCACCCGCGACCCGCAGCGACTCCACGAACCCGGGCAACGGCTCCCCGTGCAGCTGGACGGCGACCCGGCGCCCGTCGACGCCCTCCTCCAGCAGCCGGTCGAGCACCTCTGCCATGGACTCGCTGGACGGCGACCAGTCCTCCGTCAGCCCGGCGGCCCGCACGGCGCCCTTGACCTTGGGGCCGCGCGCCAGCAGTTCGACGCCGCCGAGCCGCTCGAGCAGTTGCTCCCCGAGCCCCCAGCCGTCGGCGGCCTCGACCCAGCCGCGGAAGCCGATGGCCGTGGTGGCGACCACGACGTCCGGCACCTGGTCGATGAGGTCCTTCGTGGCGGCGAGCAGCTCACCGTCGTCGGCGAGCGGCACGATCCGCAGGGCGGGCGCGTGCAACACCGCCGCTCCCCGCCGCTGGAGCAGCGCACTGAGCTCGTCGGCCCGGCGCGCGGCCGTCACGCCCACGGTGAATCCCGCGAGGGGCCCGTGCTCGACGGCTCCCTGGGGGCCGGCGTCGGATCGCTGCTGTTGCTCGTACATCACTCTCGTCCCGCTCGAGTCCCGTTTGCACCTACATGCCGACGAGCCTGTCAACGGTGCGTGACAGGCTCGGTTCGGCCACGTGTCGCCGGTGTTACGTCACACCTCGGCGTAGCTGAGCTGCTGCTTCGCCTCGGAAGCGGTGCTTCCTGCCGTGATCCTGCCGGACGGACGCCGAAGGTATACGGCCCAGGTGACCCCGAAGCACGCCGCGTAGAAGGCGAGGAAGGCGACGAAGGCGCCGGTCCCCGAACCGTAGGACAGGAAGGACTGACGGAAGGCCAGGTTGATCGCGACACCGCCGAGCGCGCCGACCGCGCCGATCAGCCCCATGGACGCGCCGGACAGACGCCGGCCGTAGGCGGCCGCCTCCTCGCCCTGAAGTCCCCTGGCCACGGCCTTCGCCTGGAAGATGCCGGGGATCATCTTGTACGTCGAGCCGTTGCCGAGGCCGCTGAGCACGAACAGCACCACGAAGACGGAGACGAAGAGCGGCAGCGACTTCTGCATGCTGGCGAAGACCAGGACGGCGGTGGCCGCGGCCATGCCGACGTAGTTGTACAGGGTGATGCGGGCACCGCCGTAGCGGTCGGCGAGCCAGCCGCCGACGGGCCGGATCAGGGAACCGAGCAGCGGGCCGATGAAGGTGAGGTAGGCGGCCTGGAGGGGCGTCCGGCCGAACTGGTTCGTCAGCACCTGCCCGAAGGCGAAGCTGTAGCCGATGAAGGAACCGAACGTGCCGACGTAGAGGAAGGACATGATCCAGGTGTGGACGTCCTTCGCGGAGTCGATCGCGGCACCCGTGTCGTTCTTCACCGAGGCCAGGTTGTCCATGTACAGCGCCGCCAGGGTGGCCGCGACGACGATGAGCGGGATGTAGATCCCCAGCAGGACCCTCGGCCCGCCGCTCGCGCCGATGACGGCGAGGGCGATCAGCTGGATGACCGGCACGCCGATGTTTCCGCCGCCCGCGTTGAGCCCGAGCGCCCACCCTTTCTTACGGAGCGGGAAGAAGGCGTTGATGTTCGTCATCGAGGAGGCGAAGTTGCCGCCGCCGATGCCGGCGAGCAGGCCGACCAGGAGGAACGTGCCGAAGGAGGTTCCCGGGTCCATCACCGTGAACGCGGCGATCGTGGGGATCAGCAGCAGACCGGCGGAGATGATCGTCCAGTTCCGGCCGCCGAAGACCGCGACGGCGAAGGTGTACGGCACGCGGACGACCGCGCCGACCAGCGTCACCATCGACGTGAGCAGGAACTTGTCGGCCGGGGTGAGGCCGTACTCCGGGCCCATGAAGAGCACCAGCACGGACCACATCGTCCAGATCGAGAACCCGATGTGCTCGGAGAGGACGGAGAAGACGAGGTTGCGACGGGCGATCTTCTCGCCCTTGTCGTTCCAGAAGGCCTCGTTCTCCGGGTCCCACTCCTCGATCCAGCGGCTCCCCTGCTTCGCGGGGGGCGGCGATGCGGGGGCTGTACTCGGGGCTGTCATGACGCCTCCACGGTGCTCCGGGGCTCGGGTGGTTCGGGGGGATGAGCGGTGATGAGTCCCGAAGGTAGGGAGGGCGCGTTTCCGCGCTGTGGCTGTGGGTGACCGGAAAGGAACGTTGCTCTCACCTTGCGTGGAGGGCCGGTGAGAGGTCGCGCGCCGCGCTCGCCGCCGGGAGCGTCCCGCGCGGGGGCGGGACGGCCGCCGGGGTGGGCGGTCCCGCGGCCGCACCGCGCGGGGGCGGAACGGCCGCGGGGGTGAGCGGCCCCACGGCCGCCCACCCCCGTCCGATCACCGACCCGACCCGGCGCGGTCAGGCCCGGTGCGCCGCCGCCCGTCCGTCCGGCCACAGGCGTGGCCTGCGGCGGGCCGCCAGGTCCTCCACCCAGCCGAAGCAGAGCACACAGGCCGCCGTGAGCAGCCAGACGGCCGGCAGTTGCGGCCAGGGACTCGTCAGGACCCAGGCCGCGTTCGCCTCCAGCCAGGAGACCCCCCACAGCCGGTCCCACAGGGCCTCCACGATCCCGATGCACACGTTGTGCCACAGGTAGATCGTCACGGCCCGCGAATTGAGCAGGGTGATCAGCCGGTCCCAGCGGCGCAGCGGGGCCGGCCACTCGGACCAGGACGGGCTGATGTGCAGGAGCAGCAGCACCGCGGCGAAGGACCACAGGGACTGGGCGAAGGGCATGTCGTCCAGGTCGTGGCCCTCCTTGAGGTCATGGGCCAGGGTGTACCAGAGGCCGATTCCCGCCACCGCGGGCGCCAGGGACGGCACCACGTAACGCGGCAGCCGGCGCAGGACGCCCTCCTGGTGCGCCATGCCCAGCAGCCAGCACGCGCCGAACGCGCCGAAGTCGCTGAGCTGGGCCTCGAGCCGCCAGCCCGGCACCGACAGCGCGCCGAACTCCAGGGCGGCGGACAGCGCCACGGGCGCGAGGATCGTCGGCCACGGCAGCCGGCGCAGGGCACGCAGCAGCAGCGGGGAGAGCAGCACGAACCAGAGGTAGGCGCGGATGTACCACAGGGGCACGCCCATGTCGGCGGCCCAGCCGTCGCTGATCAGCCCGTGCACGCCGGGCAGGCTCTCGCCGTACGGCGGGTCGCTCAGCGGCAGGATCCAGTAGGCGAGGTGGAGCCACCACCAGCCGGGGTGCCCCTCCTCGTCCGGGCTCCAGCCGGCCGCCAGCATGCCCGTGACGCCGACCGCGCCCAGCAGCCACAGCGGGGGCAGCAGCCTGCGCAGCCGGCCCCGGACGACACCCGGCGCGGGGCGTCGGGCCAGCGAGCGGGCCATGAGGTTGCCGGCGAGCGCGAACATCACGCCCATGGAGGGGAAGACGACGGGCAGCCAGGCCCAGCCCATCAGGTGGTAGAAGACGACCCGGAAGAGGGCGACCGCCCGGAGCAGGTCGAAGTAGCGGTCCCGCCCACCGCCCTTCTGCCCGGCACTGCGCGGTTCGGCACCCCGCTGCTCGGCATCCCGCTGATCCTGACCCTGCTGTTCGGGACCGTGCCGATCCGAACCCTGCTGATCCGAACCCTGCCGCTCCGAACCTTGCTGATCCGGCGCGGTGGTCCGGGTCCGCGGGAGGGGCAGTTCGGGCAACTCGGCCGTGGCGTCCGTCGGGTGGGTGCTCATCAGGCCGCTCCTCCGTCCGCGGTCGCCACCGCGCCGGGCGGCGCCGCCACCTGGCCCTTGCGGCGGAGTTTCTGCCAGCGCAGCCGGCCGCCGGTGAGGGCGGTGATCCAGGACTGGAGCAGGACGATGTACATCAGCTGGCGGTACAGGAGCTGCTGGAGCGGGAGGGAGATGAGGGGGGTGAGCCGCTCGCGGTCCAGGACGAAGGCGTACGCCGCGCAGCCCGCCTGGACGGCGAGGACACCGAACCAGGCGGCGATCGTCTTGCCGGTCGGGCCGAACAGCAGACCGTAGACGAGGAACAGGTCGATGAGCGGGGCGAGGAGCGGGGCGACGACCATGAAGAGGGAGACCAGCGGGAGGCCGACGCGGCCGAAACGGCCCGACGGCCCGCTCTCGACGAGGGCGCGGCGGTGCTTCCAGATCGCCTGCATGGTGCCGTAGCACCAGCGGTAGCGCTGGGACCACAGCTGCTGGACGGACTCGGGCGCCTCGGTCCAGGCGCGCGCCTTCTCCGCGTACACGACGTGCCAGCCGTCCCGGTGGATGGCCATGGTGATGTCGGTGTCCTCGGCAAGCGTGTCGTCGCTCATGCCGCCGACCCGGTCGAGCGCGCTGCGGCGGAACGCGCCGACGGCTCCCGGAATGGTGGGCATGCAGCGCAGGACGTCGTACATGCGGCGGTCGAGGTTGAAGCCCATCACGTACTCGATGTGCTGCCAGGCGCCGATCAGGGTGTCCTTGTTGCCGACCTTGGCGTTGCCGGCGACCGCGCCGACCTTCGGGTCGGCGAAGGGCTGGACGAGTTCACCGACCGTGGAGGGCTCGAAGACCGTGTCGCCGTCCATCATCACGATGAGGTCGTGGCGGGCGTTGGCGATGCCCCGGTTGAGGGCGGCGGGCTTGCCCGCGTTGAGCTGGCGGACGACACGGACGCCGGGCAGGTGCAGGTCCTCGACGATCCGGGCGGTGCCGTCGCTGGAGCCGTCGTCGATGACGACGATCTCGATCGGGTGCTCGCTCTTCATCAGCGAACGCACCGTGCTCTCGATGCACTTGGCCTCGTTGTACGCCGGGACCAGCACCGACGCGGGTTCGGTGACGGGCGCGTCGGGGCCCCAGACGAAGCCTTTGCGGCGGGTACGGCGGGTGTGGATCGCGGAGAGCAGGAGCATCAGCCCGAAGCGGGCGAAGACCAGGACGCCGATCACGGCGAGGCCGACGACCAGGACGGCGGTGATGTCGTCGGAGGCCTCGACCAGGAAGACCCAGGCCTTGCCCTTCCACAGGTCGAGGCCGGTGACCGGGGTGTGCGCGCTCGGCGCCGCCAGCGCCCCGGTGAGGTTCTCGAACGTGTAGCCCTGGCGCTGGAGTTCGGGGAGGTAGGTGTCGAGGGCCCGGACCGTCTGGTGACGGTCGCCGCCGGAGTCGTGCATGAGGACGATGGCGCCCTTGCCGCCCTGCGGCGTGGAGTTGCGGATGATCTCCTCGACGCCGGGCCTGCGCCAGTCCTCGCTGTCGGCGGTGGTGAAGACGGTGAGGTAGCCGCGGGTGCCGACGAACCGGGTGACCGGCCAGGAGGCGTTGTCGAGGGCGTCCGTGCTGGAGGAGTAGGGCGGCCGGAAGAGCGACGTCCGGATCCCGGCGGCGCCCGCCAGGGCCAGCTGGTTCTGGGTGAGCTCCCAGTCGATGCGCTTCTTCGACTGATAGGAGAGGTCGGGGTGGTTGAAGGTGTGCAGCCCGATCTCGTGGCCCTCGTCCACCATCCTCCGCACCAGGTCCGGGTAGCGGGAGGCCATGGTGCCGGTGATGAAGAAGACGGCGTGCGCGTGGTGCTTCTTCAGGACGTCGAGGACCTCGGGGGTCCACTTCGGGTCGGGTCCGTCGTCGAAGGTGAGCACGATCCGGTGGTCCGGCACGTCCAGGCTGGTCTGCTGCCCGTTCCGGGTGTCGACGACCGGTCCGCCGTCGAGCACCTCCTGCGGCACCTTGTCCGCGGCGGCCTCGGGGCGGATGCGGTAGTCGGCGAGGATCTCGCTGTGCACGTAGCCGCGCAGCATCAGCATCGCCATCATCGCCAGGAGTACGACGAGCGGCAGCAGGTGACGCAGCCGGAGCGACACCAGGCGCCGGCGTTCGGGGGACGGCGGCGCGGCGTGCGCGGAGCCGCCGGAGGCATGCCCGGGGGCCCTGCCCCGCCCCGGCCGCGGGCCGGACCGCCGCCCGGAGGACCGGCGCCCGGCGCCGCGTGGGCCGCCGGCCGGCTCACCTCCTGACGCGTCCCCCGTCGACGGTGGGGCGGACGCGGCGTGACCGCCGGACGAGTGCGCGGGCTGCCCGACAGCTGACCGTCGGGTCGAGCGGCGGCTGGTACGTGGTGCCATGAGAGGTGGTTCTCCGGGGACGAGGTCGGGCGAAGGTACGCGCCGCGAGCTGGAGCGGCGAGGAGCGAGCACCAGGGCATCGCTGACAGGATGCGGACTTCATGTGCCGGGCGCCGGTGCGCAGGAGCGTTCGGAGCGTCGGGGCAGTGGCGCCCGGGCCGTCGTGCCGGGTGTGCCCGGGCGGTTGAGCCTGATGCGGTCGGGCGGTTGAGCCTGATGTGCCCGGGCGGTTGAGCCTGGTGCGGTCGGACAGTTTGGCCAATGTGGTCGGGCGGTCGTGCCGGTGCGGTCGGGCCGTTGAGCCTGATGCGGTCGGACGGTCGTGCCGGGTGCGCCCGGGCGGTTGAGCCTGATGTGGTCGGGCGGTCGTGCCGGCCGGTCACACCGGACCGGTCGCGGCGAGGCGGCCGTGCCGACCCGCCCAGCACGACCGTCGGCAGCTCGGCGAAGCGGGGTCGCTCACCACGACCGGGGTCGCCGCCACCGCGGTCGCCGCAAGCCTGTTCACCCGAGCCCGTCCCCGGCGGCGGACCCCACCGCGCCGGGAACGGTGACGCCGTGGGGTCCGTCGGCCGACGACTCTCACAGGTCCGCACGGGTCCGTTCAGGCCGCCGGGCTCGATGCCGCCGGGACCGGTTCGGGCGGGCCGTCGGCGACCGTGGTGGAGGCCCCTCCGGCCGGGGACGGTTCGGAGGACGCGGAGGGGGAGGCGGCGGGCGAGGACGCGGGCGGTGGCGAGGACGCCGGCGGCGGTGCGACCACCGGACCGCTCGGGCCGGGCACCGAGGGAGCCGTGGCGGTGGGGCCGGTGCTGGGGCGGGCGGCGCCGCTCGCGGAGGGCCGCGCCGCCGCGGGCGCTCCGCTCGACGGAGCCGCGCTCCCCGACGCGCCCGGCGCCTTGCTCGCGCCGGGCTTGCCCGACATCGCGCCGGAGACACCGGTGGTGGCGCCCGCGCCGCCCGGGAGCCCGCCGCCGGGAAGCCCCTGGAACGGGCTCGCGGACGGGTCGGGCGTCGACGTGCCCTCCACCTCGCCGGCCGCCGGCTTGTCGTCGGCCCGGCCCGGCACGGGTACCGGCAGCCAGGGAGCGCCCGCGTTGCCCGAGAGCAGCGCGGCCACGATGACGACCGCGTACGCCCCGCAGGCGGTACCCACCACGATGCCGATGCGGCGGAACGTTCGACTGCGCCGGCCCGACTCGTCGACGAACACCGGGACGTCGGAGGCGGCCTCCGGGCCGTCGGGTCGCCCCTTCTTCAGGGAGTCGAGCTGGACGGTCACCTCGGCCGGGTCGCTGCTGTCCCCGTCCGCACCGCCGGGCTCCTCGCCCCAGGGGTCGCGGAGATCGCTCGACCGTTCGTTTTCGGAAAGACCGTTCGAGGTGTCCGAGGCCGGCAGGAGACCGCTTTCACGCGGTACGTCCATCAGTGACCTGTATCTGGTGCTCTCTCCCGCCGAGGACGCCAGAGGCTGCCCCGCGACCCCGGCCAGGCTCTGGGATCCCGCCCCCGTGACCGGCACGTCCCGGGTCGGCGATGCCGGCTCAGGCCACTCCGGTTGGGCGTCTTCCCGCCAATTCTTCATGTACGTACTTCCCCCCACGCAACTGTTCCGGGTGCGCCGACGACCATGAGCGCACGCCGATGAACCGGGCCCCCACCCAGCTCTCGCGCCCCATTTATCCCATTGCGCTCAGGTCTACGAATCTAGCGCAGGCTTGGGCCCTGTGTTCGCGATGTGTCATACATGGACAGAATTCACGCCCTTGTCCATGGCTGAAAACCACCCCTGCTCACACCTCGGCGGTCGCACTCGATCACCGCGATCACGAAAGTGACCTCTCGATGTGCATCACGGATCAAGATGGTCAGCACCTTTCGCCGCACAAGTGACATACAGGGGCAAAGGCGCAGCTCCGGGAGGGTGCCAGAGAGCCGTCCCAGGCATGGCCGGAAAGTTCACCGGCACCGACACCGTGTCGCCCGCTTTCCCCACCCGCCCCATTGACGTGACCACAGCAGCCACATAACTTCCCCCGTCGAAGCGCTTCGACGTCACCCATCGAATCGATTCGATGGACGCACAGTGACGCTCTCGGATCCATCCGACTCCCCCGGAGGCACAGGATGTTGACGGCACGAAGGCGTGTGAGGACACGACGGGCGACGGCGGGCGCGGCGGCGGTCCTCGCCGGCTCACTGCTCCTGACCTCCTGCGGCGGCTCGGACGGCGGCGGCACCTCCGACGCCAGGACCCTGCGGCTGTGGCACTACGAGGCACCGAACAGCGCGATGGGCGTGGCCTGGACGGCGGCGGTCAAGGAGTTCGAGGCCCAGCACCCGGGCGTGAAGGTGGAGTTCGAGGAGAAGAGCTTCGACCAGATCCAGAAGACCGCCCCCATGGTCCTCAACTCCTCCGACGCACCCGACCTCCTGGAGTACAACAAGGGCAACGCGACGGCCGGTCTGCTCTCCAGGCAGGGGCTGCTCACCGACCTGTCCGCCGAGGTGACGAAGCGCGGCTGGGACAAGCTGCTCAGCCCCGGCGTGCGCACCACCAGCCGGTACGACACCAACGGCGTGATGGGCTCCGGCAAGTGGTACGGGGTGCCCAACTACGCCGAGTACACGATGGTCTACTTCAACAAGGACCTGTTCGCGAAGTACCGGCTCGCCGAACCGAAGACGTTCGACGACCTGGTCGCGGCGATGGACACCTTCGCCGGGAACGACGTCACCCCGCTCGCCAACTCCGGCGCCGAGTACGTCGCCCAGCAGTACGTCTACCAGCTGGCCCTGTCGAAGGCGGACCGTTCCTGGGTCGACTCCTACGAGCTGTACCGGGGGAAGCCCGACTTCCACGACGCGGCCTGGACATACGCGGCGGACACCTTCGCCGACTGGGTGAAGAAGGGCTACATCGGCAAGAGCTCGACCAGCGCCAAGGCCGAGGACGCGGGCGTCTCCTTCCTCCAGGGCAAGGCGCCGATCCTGTTCTCCGGCAGCTGGTGGTACGGCCGCTTCCAGGACGAGGCCACGTTCGACTGGGGCACCACCCTGTGGCCCGGCGCGAACCTCTCCCCGGGCTCCGGCGGCAACCTCTGGGTGGTCCCCGAGAGCGCCCGCAACAAGGAACTCGCCTACGACTTCATCGACATCACCATGTCGAAGAAGATCCAGAACCTGCTCGGCAACACGGGCGGCGTCCCGGTCGCGGCGGACACCGCCGCCATCACCGACCCGAAGTCCAAGGAGCTCATCGCCCAGTTCGACACCCTGTCCGGGCGCGACGGCCTGGCCTTCTACCCCGACTGGCCGGCCCCCGGCCTCTACGACGTCCTCGTCTCGGAGACCCAGAAGCTGATCACCGGCAGCGAGGGGCCGGACGGCTATCTGGACGCGCTGCGCAAGGCGTACGACAAGGGCGTGCCGAAGACATGACGGTGACCGTCGAACGCGGCGGGCGGGTGACCGGCAAGCGGGACGGGGCGGTCCGCCCGCGCCGCGCCCGTGACCCCTACGTCCTGTTCCTGCTGCCGGGGGCCCTCGCCTTCCTCACCGTGGTCGTCGTCCCGTTCCTGATGAACACCGGGGTGAGCCTCACCGACTGGCAGGGAGTCGGCCGGCCCGAGTGGACCGGGGCGGCCAACTACCGCGAGCTGATGGGCGACGCGGAGTTCTGGGAGAGCTTCCGGCACAGCCTCTTCATGGTCGTCGCGATGGCGGCGCTGCCCACGGCGATCGGACTGGTCCTGGCGGCCGCCCTGTTCGACCACGTCGGCAAGCACTTCGGCAGCCGGACGGCGGCGGTGCTGCGGGCCTGCTTCTACCTCCCGCAGGTGCTGCCCGTCGCGGTCGCCGGCATCGTGTGGAGCTGGATCCTCGCCCCCGACGACGGCTCGCTCAACGCGCTCCTCCAGGCCGTCGGTCTCGGCTCCTGGCGACAGGACTGGCTCGGCGATCCCGACCTGGCGCTCTGGAGCGTCATGGGCGTGATGGTGTGGGTGCAGCTCGGCTTCCCGCTGGTCGTCTTCATGGCGGGGCTGGAACGCGTCGACCCGCAGCTGTACGAGGCGGCCGAGCTGGACGGCGCCGGCTGGTGGCGGCGTTTCCTGCACATCACCCTGCCGCAGATCCGCCCGGAGACGTACGTCGTGCTGACCTGGTGCACGATCGCCGCGCTGAAGGTGTTCGGCGCGGTGTACGTCCTGACGAAGGGCGGCCCCGGCGGCGCGACGAACGTGCCCTCGTACTTCTCCTTCGCCACGTTCTTCGAGAAGACGCAGGTGGGCTACGGCGCGGCGATCTGCACCGTGCTCACCATGATCATCCTCGCCCTCTCCCTGGTCGGTCTGCGGCTTCAGACCCGGGCGGAGGACGCGGAGGAAGGACTGCGGACATGAAGGCCGTGCGGGCCCTGCGCCGCTACCCGGTCCTGGCGGCCCTCTGCCTGGCCGCCCTCTTCATGATCGTCCCGTTTCTGATCGTCGCCGTGAACGCGGTCAAATCCCCGGCGGAGTACTCGCGCGACGGCCCGCTGAGCCTGCCCGACGGTCTGTACCTGGACGGCCTGCGGGATTTCTGGGAGCGCGTCGACTACAGCCGCAAGCTGCTGAACTCGGTCCTGATCAGCGGCTCGGTGGCGGTCGGGGCCGTGGTCCTGTCGGTGCTGAACGCGTACGCGATCGGCATCGGGCGGATCAGGGGCCGGACCTGGATCCTGGCCTTCTTCGTGCTGGCCGACATGCTTCCGCAGGAGGCGCTGGTCTATCCGGTCTACTACCTGAGCAAGCAGGCCGGCCTCTACGACACCCGGCTCAGTGTGATCATCGTCTTCACGGTGATCCAGGCGGCCTTCGGCACCTACCTGCTCTCCTCCGTACTGAGCCGGTTCCCGCGCGAGATCATCGAGGCGGCCCGGATCGACGGCGCCGGCACCTGGCAGGTGCTGTGGCGGATCGTCGTCCCGGTCAGCCGCCCCACCCTCGGTGTGCTGCTGGTCTTCTTCTTCGTCTGGACCTGGAACGAGTTCCTGCTCCCGCTGGTCATGCTGATCTCCAACGACAACCAGACCGTGTCGGTGGCCCTCGGCGTCCTCCAGGGGCAGCGCCTGATGGACGCCACGATGACCGACGCGGCCGCCCTCCTCGGCGTGCTCCCGGCCCTCGTCTTCTTCCTCGTCTTCCAGCGGACCCTCACCCGCGGCATCGCCGTGGGCGCCGTGAAGTAGTGCGGACCGAGCAGTAAGGACCCCCACCGATGAAGTTCACCGACGGTTACTGGCTGCTGCGCGAGGGCGTCACGGCGGCCCACCCGGCCGAGGTCCTCGACGTCGTCGAGGCGGACGGCGTCCTGGAGATCCACGCGCCGACCCGGCCCGTCCGCGGCCGTGGCGACCTGATGACCGGACCGGTCATGACGATCACCGCCCACACCCCGATGCCCGACGTCGTCGGCCTCACCCTCACCCACTTCACGGGCGAGCGGCCCCGCGAGCCGTCCTTCGGCCTCACCGGGGCGAAGACCGCTCCCCTGCTCTCCCACGACGACGCGTACGCGACCCTGACCTCCGGCGAGCTCTCCGTGAGGGTCGCCCGCTCCGGCCCCTGGCACGTGGAGTTCCTCGCCCACGGCCGCACCCTCACCTCCAGCGGCCCCAAGGACATGGGCATCCTGCGGGACGCGGCCACCGGCGGCCACTACCTGCGCGAGCGGCTCGACCTGGGGGTGGGGAGCTGCGTCTACGGCCTCGGCGAACGCTTCGGCCCGCTGGTCAAGAACGGCCAGGTCGTCGACATCTGGAACGCCGACGGCGGCACGGCGACCGAACAGGCCTACAAGAACGTGCCGTTCTACCTCACGGACGCCGGCTACGGAGTCTTCGTCGACCACCCGGGCAAGGTGTCCTTCGAGGTCGGCTCGGAGACCGTGTCCCGGGTCCAGTTCAGCGCCGAGACCCAGGAGCTGACGTACTACGTCATCCACGGCCCCACCCCGAAGGACATCCTCCGCAAGTACACCGCCCTCACCGGCCGCCCCGCCCTCCCGCCCGCCTGGTCGTTCGGCCTGTGGCTGTCGACGTCGTTCACCACCTCCTACGACGAGGAGACGGTGACCTCCTTCGTCGAGGGCATGCGCGAGCGCGGACTCCCGCTCTCCGTCTTCCACTTCGACTGCTTCTGGATGCGCGAGTTCCACTGGTGCGACTTCCGCTGGGACCCCCGGGTGTTCCCCGACCCGGAGGGCATGCTGACCCGACTGAAGGCGAGGGATCTGCACGTCAGCGTGTGGATCAACCCGTACATCGCCCAGCGCTCGCCGCTCTTCGCGGAGGGCAGGGAGCTCGGCCATCTGCTGAGGCGACCGGACGGGAGCGTCTGGCAGTGGGACCTGTGGCAACCCGGCATGGCCCTCGTCGACTTCACCAGTCCCGCCGCCCGCGACTGGTACGCGGCCAAGCTGGAGGCGCTGCTCGCCCAGGGCGTCGACTGCTTCAAGACCGACTTCGGCGAGCGCGTCCCGCTCGACGTGACCTGGTCCGACGGCTCGGACCCGGAGCGGATGCACAACTACTACACGTACCTCTACAACCGCACCGTCTTCGACGTGCTGCGCGAGCACCGGGGCGAGGAGGAGGCCGTCGTCTTCGCGCGGTCGGCGACCACCGGCAGCCAGCGGTTCCCGGTGCACTGGGGCGGCGACTGCGAGGCGACCTACGCGTCGATGGCGGAGTCGCTGCGCGGCGGGCTGTCGTCGGGCCTGTCCGGGTTCGGCTTCTGGAGCCACGACATCGGCGGCTTCGAGGGCACCCCGGCACCGGCGCTGTTCAAGCGCTGGCTGGCCTTCGGCCTGCTGTCCTCGCACAGCAGACTGCACGGCAGCTCCTCCTACCGGGTGCCCTGGCTGTTCGACGAGGAGTCGGTCGACGTGGCCCGGCACTTCACCCGGCTGAAGCTGCGGCTCATGCCCTATCTGTACGAGGCCGCCCGCGTCGCCCACGAGGAGGGCACCCCGGTGATGCGGGCGATGGTGCTGGAGTTCCCGGCGGACCCCGGCTGCGCCCACCTCGAACGGCAGTACATGCTCGGCCCGGACTTGCTGGTCGCGCCGGTGTTCAGCGACGCGGGCGACGTGACGTACTACGTCCCCGAGGGCACCTGGACCCACTACCTCACCGGGCGGACGGTGACCGGGCCGCGCTGGGTGGCGGAACGCCACGGGTTCCTCGGCCTGCCGCTGCTGGTGCGGCCGGGCGCGGTGCTCCCGGTCGGCGCCCGCGCCGACCGGCCGGACTACCCGCACGCCGACGGGGTCACCCTGCGCGCCTATGGCCTGGAGCGCGGCGCCCAGGTGACGGTACGGGTCGGCGAGGCGGCCTTCACCGTCGTACAGGAGGGGGACACCCTGCGGGCGTCCGCGAGCGACCCCTCGACGCCCTGGGCGCTGGCGGCCGGGGACCGGGTCGCGCGGGCGGCGGCGGGCACCGGATTCCTGACCCTGGAGACCCCGGACGAGGGAGAGCGGGTCTGATGGCGAAGATCACCGATGTGGCACGGCACGCCGGGGTCTCCCCCAGCACGGTGTCGTACGCGCTGAGCGGCAAGCGGCCGATCTCCGACGAGACCCGGCGGCGCGTGGAGGAGGCCGCCCGCGCGCTCGGCTACCGCCCGCACGCGGGCGCCCGGGCCCTGGCCAGCAGCCGCTCCAACGTGCTGGCACTCGTCGTGCCGCTGCGGGCCGGCATCCATGTCCCGGTCGTCATGCAGTTCGTGGTGTCGGTGGTGACGGCGGCCCGGCGGCACGACCACGACGTACTGCTGCTGACCCAGGAGGAGGGCGAGGAGGGGCTGCGCCGGGTCGCGGACACGGCCCTGGTCGACGCCCTGATCCTGATGGACGTCCAACTCCACGATCCACGGCTGTCGTTGCTGCGCTCCCTGGAGCGGCCGTCCGTGATGATCGGTTTCCCGCTCGAGGCCGACGGGCTGACCTGCATCGACCTCGACTTCCGGGCGGCGGGCGAGCGGTGCGTGGAGCACCTGGCGCAGCTCGGGCACCGGGTGGTGGGGCTGGTCGGGTCGCCGCCGGAGGTGTACGTGCGCGGAACGGCCTTCGCGCAGCGCGTGGTCCAGGGATTCACCGCGGCCGCCGACCGCGCCGGGCTCGCCTCCGCGGTCCACCCCTGCGAGGCGACACCGGCCGCGGCCCGCCGGGTGGCGGAGCGGCTCCTGCGCGAGCAACCCGCGCTGACGGGGGTGGTGGTCCACAACGAGGCGGTCCTGGAGCCCCTGATCGACGCGTTCGAGCAGCTGGGCTTGCGGGTTCCCGCCGATCTGTCGGTCACGGCGATCTGCCCGGACGAGCTGGCCGCGGGGCTCCACGTGCCCGTCACCTCCGTCGCACTGCCGTCGGCGGAGGTGGGTGAGCGGGCGGTGGGGCTGCTGATGCGCAAGCTCGACGGCGGGACCGTACCCGAGGCGACCCTGCTGCCGCCGGCGCTGACCCTGCGGGCGAGCACCGCGCCCCGGACGGTCAGTCCACGCTGACCGGGTTGCCGAGGCGGGTCCCCAGCAGCGCGCAGGACACGCCCTGGACGCCTTCGTAGGCGACGGTCCGGCCGGGGGCGAGTTCCCGGGCGAGGCGTTCGGCGAGCGTCTCGCCCTCCTCGTGCAGGCGCAGGAAAGCGGCGTCCCAGCGGAGGTCGTCCCGGTCGGCGAGCCAGGTGTTCATGGCCGCGTCGATACCCCTCGCCCAGGCGGACAGGTCGGCGACCAGTGCGTCGGACAGACCGAGGGCGGCCCGGGAGTCGTCCGGGGCGAAATCGTCGTAGAGACCCCTGCGGAGAGGGTGCGCACGGTATTCGCCCAGGAGCGTGATGTGCGGCGGGTCTTCCACCGGGCCTCCCTCTTCACGACGTCGTACAGCCGACACGACAAGAACCCCGCCGCTCGGGAGCGACGGGGTTCCTGTTCACATGGGATGAGTGGAGATGGCGGGAATCGAACCCGCGTCCAACGGTGCAGAATCAGGGCTTCTCCGTGTGCAGTTCGCTGTGATTTTCTCGGCCCCGGTGATCACGCGAACAAGTCGCCGACGGGCCCAGTCACTGTTTGATTTCCCATCCGACCCCGTGACCGGGCCAAATGGTTTAGTTCCCTAGATTATGCCAGGATCCGGGCCGGGAACACTCCCGGGCTGACACCCTTTAGGGTCCTACATCACTGCTTATTAGGCAGCGAGAGCGTAGGACTGGGAATCGCTCTTGGTATTGGCGATTATTTTTTGCGACATATGGTTTACGAGATCATTGCCGCTTCCTCGACACGCTTCCCCTGCTTCAACAGTCGCTGTCGAAACCGATCATCCCCATGTTGATTTTTCAATCCCTCCGAAGAGGGCCCCTCCGGAGAGGGCTTCGTGCCTGCTGTGCGGCACAGGTGCCATCGTACGTGACCAACGCACGACGATGCCACTGTATTCCCGGGGGTCCCGGGTGCGGCGGGCGCGGCGGCCGCGCGCGGGGCGGCTAGGCGTGCCGCTGCCTCCGCTTCGCCGCGGCGATCACCCGCTCCGTCTCCCGGCGGTCCTGCTGCTCGCGCAGGGTCTGCCGCTTGTCGTACTCCTTCTTGCCGCGCGCCAGCGCGATCTCGGCCTTCGCCCGGCCGTCCTTGAAGTAGATGGCCAGGGGCACGATCGTGTGCCCCGTCTCCTCGGACTTCACCGCCAGCTTGTCGATCTCCTCGCGGTGCAGCAGCAGCTTGCGCTTGCGGCGCGCGGAGTGGTTCGTCCAGCTGCCCTGGAAGTACTCGGGGATGTGCGCGGCGTGCAGCCACGCCTCGTTCCCCTCGATCTGGACGAAGCCGTCGGTCAGCGAGGCGCGGCCCTCGCGCAGCGACTTCACCTCGGTGCCGGTGAGGACGAGGCCGGCCTCGTAGACGTCGACGATCGCGTAGTCGTGCCGGGCCTTCTTGTTCTGCGCGACGATCTTGCGCTTGCCGTCCTTGGCCTTGCCGGACGCGGCCGCCCCGCCCTGCTTCGGCTGGGACTCCTTCGGTACGTACATTCCCTTGCTCATAGTCCCGCCATTTTCGCACCCCGAGGCCCGCCGAGGGAAAGCCGATTACGCGGCGGCCGCACCGCGCCCCCTCGGGGCTCGCTCAGGACACGCTCAGGGGACGTCCCCGAGGCCGCTCAGCACGGTCTCGGCCCGCTCCAGCGCCCCGTCGTCCGCCTCCAGGTCGGGGGTGATGCCCCGGCCGTCGACCCCGTGCCCGGAGGGGGTGCGGTAGTGCCCGACGGTCAGCTCGGCGACGGAGCCGTCGGGCAGCCGGCTCGGCATCTGGACCGAGCCCTTGCCGAAGGTGCGGGAGCCCACGACGACCGCGCGGCCACGGTCCTGGAGGGCGCCGGTGAGCAGCTCGGCGGCGCTCATCGTGCCGCCGTCGACGAGGGCGACCAGGGGGCTGGTGGTGTCGCCGCCGCCCTCTGCGTGCAGGGCGCGCTGGTCGCCGTCGACGTCGTAGGTGGCGACGAGGCCGCCGTCGAGGAAGGCGGAGGCGGTGGAGACGGCCTCGGTGACCAGGCCGCCGGAGTTGCCCCGCAGGTCGAGGACGATCCCGGCGCCGGCCGGGGTCCGGCGGACGGCGCTGCGCACACTGTCACCGACCCCCTTGGTGAACGCGGCGACGGTGATCACGGTGGTGTCGTCGGACAGCCGGTGGACGGTGACGGAGTCCGTGGACAGGAGCGCCCGGCGCAGGGTCTCGGTCCACGCGCGCGTGCCGCGCTCCAGGCCGAGACGGACGCTGCTGCCGGCGGTCGCGCCCTTGGTGTCACCGCGCAGTAAGGAGACGACGTCGGTGACCGGGAGCCCTGCCACGGACCGTCCGTCGACGCTGCGCAGCCGGTCGCCCGCGCGGACCCCGGCGACGGCCGCGGGCGAACCCGGCTGCACCTTGGTCACCTCGATCCGGCCGTCCCGGTCGCCCCGCGCCTCCAGGCCGACGCCGGTGTACCTGCCGTCGAGGGACTCCTCGAAGTCCTCGTACTCGCCCTCGGAGTAGACGGCCGCCCAGCGGTCCCCGCTGCGGCTGACGGCGCGCTCGGCGGCCTCCATCGGCGACTTGCCGTCCGCGGCGGCCTCCTCGGCGGCCCGCGTCACGTCCTCGGAGCGGCCCACGGGGGAAGGGGCCGCGCCCGAGGCGCGGCGGCCGCCCGCCCCGGGGTCACCCGGCAGGGATCCGGTGGCGGCACCGGCGACGAGCACGCTCGCGAACACCAATGTCAGGGCGGCCCCGCGGCCGAAACGGCGGGGCTGACAGAACAGGTCACGGCCTGACATGGCGGTGAGTCTAGGGGAACGCGAAGGGCCGCACGGTCGGTTGACCGTACGGCCCGCGGGGCGTGCGTCACACCTTCAGGTACTTGCGCAGCGCGAAGAACGCGGCCAGCGCGGGCATCAGCAGGCTCGTGGCGAGGATGAGCGGAAGCTTCGTCAGCACCGCGTCCCAGCCGATGAAGTTGATCAGATTCAGCTTCTCGGACAGGGCCAGACCGTTGTCGATGATGAAGTAGCGGGCGATCACCAGGAACCCGCAGGCGACCGTGCCGCCGATCAGCCCGGCGACCGCCGCCTCCGCGATGAACGGCGCCTGGATGTAGAAACCGGAGGCGCCGACGAGCCGCATGATCCCCGTCTCCCGCCGCCGGCTGAAGGCCGAGACGCGCACGGTGTTGACGATCAGCATCAGCGCCACGACGAGCATCAGCGCCATGACCGCCCGCGCCGCCCAGTTCATGCCGTTGAGCAGCCCGAAGAGGTTGTCCAGGATGCCCTTCTGGTCCTGCACGGACTGCACGCCGTCCCGCCCGTCGAAGGCGGTCGCGATGACCTGGTACTTCTCCGGGTCCTTCAGCTTGATGCGGTACGACTCCTGCATCTGGTCCGGCGTGAGGGAGCTGGCCAGCGGGGAGTCGCCGAACTGCTCCTTGTAGTGCTTGTACGCGTCGTCCTGCGACTCGTACGTCACCTTCTCGACGACCCCCATCTTGTCGAGGTCGGTCTTGATCTGCTTCTTCTGGTCCGTGGTGACCGCGCCCTTGGCGCAGTTCGGGTCGGACTCGGCGTCGCTCTTGTTGCAGAGGAACACCGAGACGTTGACCTTGTCGTACCAGTAGCCCTTCATGGTGCTGACCTGGTCGCTCATCAGGAGCGACCCGCCGAAGAGCGCCAGGGACAGGGCGACGGAGACGACGACGGCGAAGGTCATCGTCAGGTTGCGGCGGAGACCGACGCCGATCTCCGACAGTACGAACTGGGCGCGCATGGCGAGTTGTTCAGGCCTTTCCGGGGACGTCCGCGAGGGCGGGGGCGATGGCGGGGGCGGTCAGTGCTGGTAGCCGTAGACGCCGCGCGCCTGGTCGCGGACGAGGCGGCCCTGCTCCAGCTCGATGACGCGCTTGCGCATCTGGTCCACGATGTTCTGGTCGTGCGTGGCCATCAGCACGGTCGTGCCCGTCCGGTTGATCCGGTCGAGCAGCTTCATGATGCCGACGGAGGTCTGCGGGTCGAGGTTGCCGGTGGGCTCGTCCGCGATCAGCAGCTTGGGCCGGTTCACGAAGGCCCGCGCGATGGCGACGCGCTGCTGCTCACCGCCGGACAGCTCGCCGGGCATCCGGTCCTCCTTGCCGCCGAGCCCGACGAGGTCGAGCACCTGCGGCACGGACTTGCGGATCTCGCCCTTCGACTTGCCGATGACCTCCTGCGCGAAGGCGACGTTCTCCGCCACCGTCTTGTTCGGCAGCAGCCGGAAGTCCTGGAAGACCGTCCCCAGCTGGCGGCGCATCTGCGGCACCTTCCAGTTGGAGAGGCGCGCGAGATCCTTGCCCAGGACGTGCACCTGACCGTGGCTCGTGCGCTCCTCGCGGAGGACCAGCCGCAGGAAGGTGGACTTGCCGGAGCCGGAGGATCCCACGAGGAACACGAACTCGCCCTTCTCCACCTCGAGGGAGACATCCCTGAGTGCGGGGCGGGTCTGCTTGGGGTAGACCTTGGAGACGTTGTCGAATCGGATCACGGATGCACCACGGGTCGCCGGGGGTAGATGAGCGTGACCATACGCGAACCGGGGAGGGCGGCGCAGGCGTCGCGAGGGGTTGAGTGGGGCTTGTGCGTTTTTGTACGGGACTTTGTACGCCCCCCGCTCTCCGGGGGAGCCGCGCGGGCCCCGGAGGAACCTGGCACAGTGAAGGGGGAACGTTCCCGTTCCCCGAAGCGTTGTGTACGTGGAACCGGTGCAAGGAGGGCGAGCGCATGACGTACGACCGGCTGGTGTGCGCTAACTGCGCCGCGCCCGTGAGCGAGGGCCGGTGCCCGGTGTGCCGCGCGAACCGCGAGCGGATGCAGCAACAGGACAACTTCTTCGCGGGGCTGAACCCGATGGCGCTGATCGCGCTGCTCGCGGTGCTGGTCGCGGCGCTGGCGCTGCTGGCCCACCAGACCGCGTAACCGCCGAACACGCAGACGAAGGGGCCCGGAGCTGGCTGCTCCGGGCCCCTTCGCGTGTACGTCACGTACGGACGCGACTACCTGGCGTCAGGCAGCGGCGCCGTCACGGCCGGCCGCGAGGCGCGGCAGCACACGGAAGCCGATGCCGCCGGCGATCATCGTGGCGGCGCCGATGATCAGGAACGTGGTCTGACCGGCACCGGTCTCGGCGAGCTCCTTGCCACCACCCTGCGCGCTGGTGTCGGCGGCGGCGTCCGAGGTGTCGGTCAGCGCGGAGCTGCCCTCCTCCTGGGTGGAGGTGCCGTCGGTGTCGGTACCGCCGGTGGTGCTCGACCCACCGGTGCTGCTGGAGCCGCCGGTCGAGTCGTCGCCGCCGGTGGTGGAGGAACCGCCGGTGGTCGAGCTGCCACCGGTGGTGGAGGAACCGCCCGTGGTGGTGCCGCCGGTGGTGGAGGAACCGCCGGTGGTCGAGCTGCCACCGGTGGTGGAGGAACCGCCCGTGGTGGTGCCGCCGGTGGTGGAGGAACCGCCCGTGGTCGAGCTGCCACCGGTGGTGGAGGAACCGCCCGTGGTGGTGCCACCGGTCGTGGAGGAACCACCCGTGGTGGTGCCACCGGTCGTGGAGGAACCACCCGTGGTCGAGCCGCCGCCCGTGCTGGACGTTCCACCGACCGAAGCCGTGCCACCGACGGAAGCCGTGCCACCGACGGAAGCCGTGCCACCGACGGAGGCGGTGCCGCCGGTCGAGGAGCTGCCGCCGGTGGAACCCGTGCCGCCGGTCTCGCACTCCGGGGTGACGATGATGGTGCAGTCGTCCTCGCCCTCCATGGGGACGATCGTGCTCGTGTCCACCAGAGCGTCATCATCGGCCGAGGCGACGCCGGCGACCGTCAGCGAGGCGCCCGCGGCGATCACGGCGCCGGCGGCTATGCGCGCGAACCGGATCCGCGTCTTCTTGGTCATATAACTGCTACCCCCAGTAGCTGAATCGTCGATGAGGCCGCGTCCGGGGCCGTGATCGACGGAGGTAGCTGAGACGCAGCTGAAGCCCCCCGGTTCACATGCGCCCCGGAGATACGCATGCCACACTGCACCTTCCCCACTTTTCAAAGCATCGTCAAGGTCGTTGCGTACGCAATGTCCAAGTCGGGGCGCTTTGCGCGACGTTGGTGCTGTGAATGTGATGAAAAAAGCAACCGCCCCTGAATCAGGGGCGGTTGCCTTGTCGACAAAGTTACTTCTCCTGCTGCTTGCGCCAGCGAATTCCGGCCTCCAGGAAGCCGTCGATCTCTCCGTTGAACACGGCCTCGGGGTTACCGACCTCGAACTCGGTACGCAGGTCCTTGACCATCTGGTACGGGTGCAGGACGTACGAACGCATCTGGTTTCCCCAGGAGTTGCCGCCGTCGCCCTTGAGCGCGTCCATCGCGGCCTGCTCCTCCTGGCGGCGCCGCTCGAGCAGCTTCGCCTGGAGCACGTTCATCGCGCTCGCCTTGTTCTGGATCTGCGACCGCTCGTTCTGGCAGGAGACGACGATGCCGGTGGGCAGGTGGGTGAGGCGCACCGCGGAGTCGGTGGTGTTCACGCCCTGGCCGCCGGGACCGGAGGACCGGTACACGTCCACCCGCAGCTCGGACTCGTCGATCTCGATGTGGTCGGTCTGCTCGACCACGGGAAGGATCTCGACGCCCGCGAAGGAGGTCTGCCGACGCCCCTGGTTGTCGAAGGGCGAGATCCGCACGAGCCGGTGCGTGCCCTGCTCGACGGAGAGCGTGCCGTAGGCGTACGGGACCTGCACGGAGAAGGTGGTCGACTTGATGCCGGCCTCTTCGGCGTACGACGTCTCGTAGATCTCGGTCTTGTAGCCCTTCTGCTCCGCCCACCGCAGGTACATCCGCTGGAGCTTCTCCGCGAAGTCGGCGGCGTCGACGCCACCGGCCTCGGCACGGATGTTCACCAGCGCCTCGCGGGAGTCGTACTCACCGCTGAGGAGCGTGCGGACCTCCATCTCGTCCAGCGCCTTGCGCACCGAGGTGAGCTCGGACTCGGCCTCCGCGAGGGTGTCCGGGTCGTCCTCCTCCTCGGCCATCTCGAACAGCACGGCGAGATCATCGATCCGGCCGCGCAGCGCGTCCGCCTTCCTGACCTCGGCCTGGAGGTGGGACAGCTTGCTGGTGATCTTCTGCGCCTCGTCCGGGTTGTCCCACAGGGACGGCGCGGCCGCCTGCTCCTCGAGCACGGCGATGTCTGCCCTCAGCTTGTCGAGGTCCAGAACGGCCTCGATCGACTCCATGGTCGAGGAGAGGGACTTGAGCTCTTCGGATACATCGACGACTGCCACGCCTCCAGCCTAACGGACCCGGCATCCGAGCCCGCCCGGCCTCGACCGCCGAGCCCCGGCGGGCAGGTCCCGGTCCGCCCGACGCGGCCCGCCCGGCCCCGGTCGGCACCGCACAGCCCGTCCGGCGATCGAGGACGGGGCCCCTTCGGCGCAGAGCGGCGGCCGGCGGCGGCAGCCCGGGGTCAGGGAGACGCCGGAGCCGAGTTCTTCGTGTCCTGCGGGGTCGCCCCCGCGTCGTCGCCGGAGGTGGCCGCCCAGGTGCCGATGCCCGCCGCGGCGACCAGTGCCACCGCGGCCGCGCCCAGCGTGATCCGGCGCCGCCGGGTGGCGGAACGGTTCCGTGCCGAGCCGGGGCGGGGGGCGCCGGCCGCCCTCGGCACCCGTGCCGTGCCGTGGGCGCCGCCCGCCAGCTCGTCCGGCGCGGGCACCCGCATCGACGTGTGGGTGTCCCGGTTGGAGTCCGGTTTCGCGCCGGGCACCAGCGGGACCGAACCACGCCGCACCCGCCCGGCGGGAGCCGTGGGCGAGGACACGGAGGGCGCGGTCTCCGCCGGCTCGCCCTCCCCCTCCTCCTGCTCCGGGTCCGGCTCGTCGACGTCCAGCGGCGGCATCCCGGCCAGCGTCGGCAACTGCTCGCGCAGCCGGGCCGCCAGCTCGGAGGCCCGCAGCCGGGACGCCGGCGCCTTCGCCAGGCACTGCACGAGAAGCTGCCACAGCTCGTCCGTGATGCCGGGGAGCGGGGCGACGGACTCCGTGACGTGCCGGCGCAGCACCGCGCCGGGGTGGCCGCCGCCGAACGGCGTGAAGCCCGCGAGGAGCTCGTACAGCACGGTCGCCAGGGCGTAGATGTCCACCGAGGCACGCGGCGGCAGGCCCTCCACGATCTCCGGGGCCAGGTAGTCCGGCGTGCCGATGATCTTGGTGGCGCGGGTCCGTTTGGGGGTGTCGATCAGTTTCGCGACGCCGAAGTCGGTCAGCAGCGCGCGGTGCGAGCCGCCGGGGCCGAGCGGGCCCTGCATGTCGAGCAGGATGTTCTCGGGCTTCACGTCGCGGTGCACGATCCCGGCCGCGTGCGCGGCGGCCAGTCCCTCGGCGATGTCCGCGACGATCGCCACGGCGGCCTCGGGCGCGAGCCGCCGGTCGCGTTCGAGCCGGGTGCGCAGGTCCGTGCCGCGGACGAGGTCCATGACCAGGGCGAGGTCGTTGCCGTCGACCACCAGGTCCCGTACGGACACCACGTGCGGGTGCTCCAGGCCGAGCAGGGCCGTGCGCTCCTGCACGAAGCGGCCCACGAGCTCCTCGTCGGAGGCGAGGTCCTCGCGCAGCAGCTTGACGGCGACGGGCCCGTCCGGTCCCTCGCCCAGCCACACCGTGCCGGCGCTGCCCCGTCCCAGGATCTGGTGGGCGGTGTACCGGCTGCCGATCTTCCGTGCCAAGGCTGCTCCTACAGACGCGTGTTGCCCATCAAAGTACGCGTCCGAGGAGCCAACCTTCACCGCGGAGACGGAAATCACCCGCCGGATGTCGACAAGTACACAAACTCGCGGTCAGGACCGGAGCCCTCACCGGTCGTGGACGCTCCGATCGCCGGTGCTCCGGTCGCCGACGCTCCGATCGCCGGTGCTCCGGTCGCCGACGCTCCGATCGCCGACGCTCCCGGTCGCCGGTGCCTCAGTTGCCGGTGCCGCCCGTGCTGCCGCCGCCGGTCGAGTCGGCCAGGTCGCCGATCCAGCCGGTGACGTCGTTGAACCAGCCGCTGATCAGCTCCCAGTAGTTCTTGCCGGTGCCGATCCAGCCCTGGAGCGGGCTCAGCTCCCAGATCAGCCAGCCGGCCACGAACAGGATGACGATCGTGAACAGGCAGCCCTTCAGGCAGCCCAGTCCGGGGATCTTCATGGGGTTGGCGCTGCGCTGTCTCGGCTCCCGCGGCTGCCGGGGCGCGGGCTCGGGCCGCTGCCTCGGCTGCTGCTGGGGCGGCGCCGAGTACCGCTGGGGCTGCGGCTGCTGCTGCGGCGCGTACTGCTGCTGCGGCGGCTGCCCCGGGTACCCGTAGCCGGGCTGCTGCTGCGGACGCTGCTGAGGCCGCTGGTTGTGCTGGTTCTGGTGCTGCTGGGGGTACGGCTGCTGCGGCTGCTGCTGGCGGGAGACCTGCCGCTGCGGGCGGCGGCGCAGCGGGTCGTCGCCGGGGTCGAGGTACTGCTGGACCTGCGTCGGCTCGTTGCGGTCGCGGGCGGCCCGCATCTGGTTCTGCCAGGGATGCGGCTGTTCGGGCGACTGCCCCTGCTGCCCCTGCTGGTGCGGCGGCACCGGCGGCAGGACGGCGGTCGGGTCGGCGGCACCCGGCGCGCCCCCGCCGGTGTGCGGCAGCACGGCGGTGGGGTCGGCGGCGCCGGCGGGACCGCCCGTGTGCGGCAGGACGCTGGTCGCGGCGTTCGGGTCGTAGCCGCCGCCCGGCACGGTCGCGGGCGCCGGGTCGGGGGCGAGCAGATGGCCGACGCCGTCGGCGGCGGCGATCTGCATCGAGTTCGCGTGCACGCCGATGCCCTCGGCGACGATCCGCAGCCCGCGCGCGAGGTTCTCGGCGCTCGGCCGGTCGTCGGGGTTCTTGCGCAGGCAGCGCTCGATGACCGTCCAGAGCGGGTCGGGGACCGTGGACGGGCGGCGCGGCTCGGCGTTCAGGTGCTGGTGGAGGACCTCGAGGGCGGAGCCGCCGGAGAACGGCGGACGCCCGGTGACCAGCTCGTACAGCAGGATGCCGGCGCCGTAGATGTCCACGGCCGAGGTCTGCGGGCGGCCCTCGGCGGACTCCGGCGCGACATACGCGGGCGTGCCGACGAATTCGCTGGTCCGGGTCAGTCCCGGGGAGTCGGCGAGGCGGGCGATGCCGAAGTCGGTGAGCAGCGGGTGCATCTGCCCGCCGTCCTGCCGCAGCAGGACGTTGGCGGGCTTCAGGTCGCGGTGCACGACGCCGTCGGCGTGACTGGCGGCGAGCGCGTCGGCGACCTGGGCGGTGAGCAGCGCGGCGGCGACGGGCGTGAAGGGGCCGTTCTCGCGCAGGTAGCGGTGCAGGTCGGGGCCTTCGACGAGGTCCATGACCAGCGCCAGCAGATCGCCCTCGACGACCAGGTCCCGGACCCGGACGATGTTCGGGTGGGTCAGGCGCAGCAGCACGGACCGCTCGCGCAGGAAGCGCATCACGACGTCGGGGTCGTTCGCGAGCTCCTCCTTGAGGACCTTGATCGCGACGGTCTCGCCGGGCTGGCCGGCCACGGCCGCCTCGGCGCCCGCGGTCTCGCGCTGGCGGGCTCGCCAGACGGTGCCCGTGGCGCCGCGTCCGAGCGGCTCCTCGAGCAGGTACTTGCTGCCGACTGGCCGCACGTCACGCGCTCCCTGCTGCTTGCTTGGCTGTCCTGTCCGTGTTCCGACCCACTGTAGTGCCGCAGTGCGGACACGGGGCTGTCGTCTTTATCCGAAGGAAAGACGCTCGACGTGGTCGTCCTGGTTGCCGGGACCGGACGTGACCGATCTCAACTGATCGCCGGTGACGCACTTGTCCGGCACTTTTGCGGGCAGAGCCGACCAATCAAGATCACTTGTTCCCGGGTGTGGGGCGCGTTGTCAGTGACAGGTGCGAGGATGCCTTCAGTACTGGCCGCTGTGCTCGTGTGGGGTGGGGGGAAGTCCGCGCCCGTGCAGAAGGGACCGCTGACGGCGATGCAGATCCGGCTGACCGTCGTAGACCCGACGGGCTCGCCCTTCCCCGCGCCGGGCTCCGCTCGCGCGGGAGGACCTCAGGCGCGGGCCCGTGCCGCGAGCTGCGACGTGCTGGTCACGGCGCCCGCCGGCACGGCGCTGGCCGCGGTGGCCTCCGCGCTGGCCGCGGCGGTCTCCGGGGAGGGCGCCCCGTCGGCCTCCTCCGCCGCCGCCGTCGTGCTCTACGCGGGGGTGGAACGGCTCGACACCCAGCGCTGCACGCTCGGCGAGCCGCCGCTGGTCGACGGCGCCGTGCTGTCCCTGGGCGCCCCGGCCGATCCCGAACCGCATCCCGAGGTCGACGACGCCCCGGCCCGGCTGCACGTGGTGGCGGGGCCCGACGCGGGCGGGGTCCATCTGCTGCACGGCGGCCAGGTCCGCGTGGGCCGCTCCGCCGACGCCGACGTGCCCCTCGACGACCCGGACGTCTCCCGCCTGCACTGCGCGGTGACGCTCTCTCCCGAGGGCCGGGTCACGGTCGCCGACCTCGGCTCCACCAACGGCACCACCCTGGACGGCACCCCGGTGCGGACCCGTCCGGTCCGGCTCGTTCCCGGCGCCCTGCTGCGCGTCGGCGAGTCCGCCCTGCGGCTGGCCCCGCCCGGCGGCCCGGGCCCACGGGCGGCGACCACTCCGGACGGCGAGGGACATGTCCGGGTGCCCTGCGCGGGCACGGACCCGGCGGCGGCCGGCGGCCCGTCCGGCGACCGCCCCGACCCGGGCGCGGGCGCCGCACGCGCGCGTGCGGCGGCAACCGGCCCGGTCGGCCGGGAAGGCCCGGCGGGCCCGACCGGCCACGCCTACGGCACGGTGGACCGGCACGGCTCACCGGACGGCCGGGCCGGGCGGACACACGGCGCCGGGGAAACCCGTCCGGCACCTCCGGTGGTGCCCGGCCAGGGCACGGCGCCCCCCATCGAGAGCCGCTCCGGCGGCCCGGCACGCACGGCGGACGCCGGGCGCGGGACACCGCCAGGGGCGGGTCCCTCCGGTGGGCCGGCCGGAGCGGGTGAGGGCTCCTCGGCCACCCACGCGGGCCGCTCGGGCCTCGGTTCGTTCACGGCGCCGTACGACGACGTCCGCGGACCGCACGGCGCGCCGGAGGACGCGGGCCCCGCGTACCGCCCCGCCAACTCCGCCGTCCCGCCCGGCCGGTCCTCCGGCGCGCCGGCCGCGGCCCCCTACGACGACGCCCCCGAAGCCGATCCCCGCATGTCCGCCCACCGCAAGGGCACCCCGCTGCGCGGCACCGACGTGCCCCCGGGAGTCCGCAGACGCGGGGGCCTCTCCGCCTGGGCGCGCCGGCTGGCCGGCGGCCGCGCGGACGCGCAGGACACCGACGTCCCCGGGACCCACGAAGAGGAGGAGACCGCCGGAGCGCAGCCGTACCTGCCCGCCGCCCCCTCCCCCGCGCCCGAGACCTGGCCGGACCCGGCGGCGCTGCTGCTGACGGCGCTGGGCCCGGGCCCCCGGCTGTGGGAACGCGGGCCGGGGCATCCCGAGGCGCTCACGGTGCGCCTCGGCACCGCCGACCGGCCCGCGCCCGACGGTTCGGGCCTGCTGCCCGCCGTACCGGTGACGACCGGGCTGCGCGAGGTCGGCGCGCTCGGGCTGGCCGGGCCGCGCCCGCGGCTGTCCGGGCTGGCGCGGGCGGTGCTGGCCCAGCTCGCCGCGCTGCACTCCCCCGACACCCTGGAAATCGTCCTGATCAGCACGGACCGCGCGCGTTCGGAGGAGGAGCGGGTCGCCGAGTGGTCCTGGCTGGGCTGGCTGCCGCAGCTGCGCCCGGGGCACGGCCAGGACTGCCGTCTCCTGCTCGCCTACGACCGCGACCAGGCCACGGCACGCGCCGACGAGCTGCTGCGCCGCCTTGAGGACCACCTGGCCGACAGCGCGAGCGGTGCGAGCGGCCCGGGCGGTGCGGGGCCGGTCCAGGTGCCCGCGCCCCGCGCCGCCGGACGCCGCCCCTCGTGGGCCGTACCGGACGCGCCGGGCGACGGCGGCTTCCCCGGCCCGTACACCGTCGTCGTCGTTGACGGCGATCCCGGCGGCGCCGACCTGCGCGAGACGGTGGCCCGGCTGGCGGTGGCCGGGCCGCGCGCCGGCATACACGTCGTCTGCCTGGCGGAGACGCCCGCCGCCTCCCCCTCCTCCCCGGTGACCGAGACGTACGAGGCGGCCTGCGCGGCGGCGCCCACCTTCCGCGCGTGCGGGGCCGTCGCACTGCTCAGCGGGGACGTGGCGACGGCGCTGCGGCTGCTGCGGGTCGCGCCGGCCGGGGCGGAGACGGAGCGGCCCGGCCCGGTGGGTCCGGGCACGGTCGGCGCGGTCGACGCGGTCTCGCCCGCCTGGGCCGAACGCTTCGCGCGGGCCCTCGCGCCCCTGCGCCCGGACGGCGCGGGCGGCGGCGGTGAGCGGCTCACCCGGGTGTCGGCTCCGCTGCCCCAGTCGGCCCGGCTGCTGGACAAGCTCGGGCTCGCCCGGGCCACTCCCGCCTCGCTGATGGCCCGCTGGGCGGACGCCGCGGACGACGCCGAGGCGCTGGGCGGACGGGCCTGGGCCGTTCTCGGCGCCGGGCCGCGCGGCCCGGTCGGCGTGGACCTGGTCGCCGAGGGCCCGCACCTGCTGATCGAGGGCCCGACCGGCAGCGGGCGTACGGAGCTGCTGCGGGCGGTCGTGGCCTCGCTGGCCGCCGCGGAGCGACCGGACCGGCTGGGCATCGTCCTGCTGGACGGCCGCGACACCGTGGGCAAGGGCGGCGGAGGTCACGGCGACGGCCTGCGGATCTGTACGGACGTACCGCATGTCACCACCCACCTCACCGCCAACGACCCGGTCCGTATGCGGGAGTTCGCCCAGTCGCTGAGCGCCGAGCTGAAGCGGCGGTCCGAACTGCTGGGCCGGTCCGGCTTCGCGGAGTGGCACACGCAGCGCGCGGTGTCCGGCCGTATCGTCCCGCAACGCACCCCGAACTCCCCGCCCCCGGGAGCCGGCCCCGGCGGCGGCTCCGGCGGCGCCGCCGACATCGAGGCCCCGCCCAGCGCCACCCTGCGGCTGCGCCCCGGAGCGGCCGCCCGGCAGCGGGCCGAGGCCGCGTCGTCCCCGCTGCCCCGCCTGGTGGTGGTCGTCGACGACCTGGACGCGCTCGTCTCCCCGGCCCTCGGTTCGCCGGGCCGGCCGGCCGCCGGCTCGGTCATGCGCGCGCTGGAGGCGGTGGCCCGCGAGGGCGAGCGGCTCGGTGTGCACCTGGTGGCGGCGGCAGGCCCCGGCGGGCGGACGGCGGAGTCGGAACCGGCCCGGCTGTCCACCGTTCGGATCACCCTGGACCCACCGGGTTCCGGCACGGACGAACCGGCGCCGGGCAGGGGCCGCCTCAAGGGGGCGGACGGCCGGCTCACCCCCTTCCAGGGCGGCCGCGTCACGGGCCGCATCCCCCGGACGGCGACGCAGCGCCCCACGGTGGTCCCTCTGGAGTGGCAGCGCATGGGCGACCCCCCGACCCGCCGCCCGGTACGGGAACTGGGCAACGGCCCGACGGATCTCGCCCTGCTGGCCAGCGCCCTGGAGCGCGCCGCGCGGCAGCTCAGCCCGTCCGGAGGCGCACCCGCCGGGAGTGTGTGAGGCCGGCGCCGTGGAGGTGGCGGCGAGTCCGGAGCACCCGGCCGGGGGCGGAAGTCCCCGGCCGACACCCGTGCGGGAACGCGCGTCCTCGCGATCACGACGTGGTCACGATCTCCCGCTCGACAGCACAGGCGCCCTTGCCGAGCTCAGACACCCGGCGTAGACCAGTGCTCACGGGACAGCGCTCCAACGTTCACGAGTCGACGAGGACGAAGAACGGGGCAGTGATGCGCAGCACGAGCAACACCATCAGGACACGCAACACCGTGAAGGCGGCCGCCACGCTCCTGGCGGGGGCCCTCGCGCTCTCGCTCACGGCGTGCGGCAGCGACGACGACAAGAGCGGCGGAAGCGGAAGCAGCACCGGAAGCGAGGAGTCCGGCGGCACCCTCACCCTCCCGAAGCTCGACGGCACCACGCTCGAAGTGGCCGCCGTCTGGACCGGTACCGAACAGGCGAACTTCAAGAAGGTCCTCGCCGAGTTCGAGAAACGCACCGGCGCGAAGATCACCTTCGTGCCCGCCCAGGACCCGATCATCAACTTCCTCGGCTCGAAGATCGCGGGCGGCTCACCGCCGGACGTCGCGATGCTGCCGCAGCCCGGCGCCATCAAACAGGCCGCGGACAAGGGCTGGGCCAAGCCGCTGGGCGCCGAGGCCCTGGCGGAGCTCGCGAAGAACTACTCGCAGGGCTGGCAGGACATCGGGAAGGTGGGCGACAAGCAGTACGGCGTCTACTACAAGGCCGCCAACAAGTCGCTGATCTGGTACAACGCCAAGGTCTTCGAGAACGCGGGCGCCACCGACCCCGCGACGTGGAAGGACCTGCTGGCCACCGCGCAGACGGTGTACGACTCCGGCGTCACCCCGTTCTCGGTCGGGGGCGCCGACGGCTGGACCCTCACCGACTGGTTCGAGAACGTCTATCTCTCCCAGGCGGGCCCGGAGAAGTACGACCAGCTCGCCCAGCACAAGATCAAGTGGACGGACCCCTCCGTGAAGGAGGCCCTGACCACCCTCGCGCAGATCTGGGGCAAGAAGGACTGGGTGGCGGGCGGCGCGAGCGGCGCGCTCCAGACCGAGTTCCCCGCCTCGGTGACCCAGACCTTCACCGGCGGCGAGCAGCCGAAGGCGGCGATGGTCTACGAGGGCGACTTCGTGCAGGTCAACATCGCCGACACCAAGGCGGAGGTCGGCACGGACGCCAAGGTGTTCCCGTTCCCGAAGGTGGGCGACACCGCGCCGGTGGTCTCCGGCGGTGACGCGGCCGTCATCCTGAAGAACTCCAAGGGGGCGCAGGCCCTGGCGACCTTCCTGGCCTCGCCGGACGCGGCGGAGATCCAGGCGAAGCTCGGCGGCTACCTCTCGCCGAACAAGAACGTCGACGTCTCCGTGTACCCCAACGAGGTCCAGCAGACGATCGCCAAGGCGCTGATCGCGGCCGGTGACGACTTCCGCTTCGACATGTCCGACCAGGCCCCGCAGGCCTTCGGCGGCACCCCCGGCAAGGGCGAGTGGAAGGACCTCCAGGACTTCCTGAAGAACCCGACGGACGTGGCCGGCATCCAGGCGAAACTGGAGTCGGACGCGGCGGCGGCGTACGGGAACTGACCCGGCGATGACGACGCCCGCGGCGGCGGGGGCTCCCGGGGCCCCCGCCCCTCCCCGCTCGCGCAAGAGCGTGACCGGCACCCGAAGGACCGTGGCCGCGCTGTTCCTGCTGCCCGCCCTCGTGCTGCTCGGCGCGCTCGTGGTCTACCCGATCGGGTACTCGGTCGTGCGCAGTTTCTACGACCAGTCCGGCGACGGCTTCGCAGGCGTCGACAACTACAAGTCCCTCTTCACGGACGACGGCATCCGCACCGCCCTGAAGAACAACGTGATCTGGGTGGTGTTCGCGCCGACGGTCGCGACCGCGCTCGGTCTGATCTTCGCGGTGCTGACCGAACGGGTGCGCTGGGGCACCGCGTTCAAGCTGGTCGTCTTCATGCCGATGGCGATCTCGATGCTCGCCGCCGGCATCATCTTCCGGCTGGTCTACGACCAGGACCCGGACAAGGGCGTCGCCAACGCGGTGTGGGTGGGCGTGCACGACACGTTCGCCGAGTCGTCGGCGTTCCCCAAGGCCCACCCGGGCCGGGACTCGCCGCTGCGACCCGAGGGCGGCGGCTTCGTCACCGAGACGCCGGTGCGCGTCGGCGTTCCCGTCTCCCTCCCCCTGGTCGGCGTCGCTCCCGACCAGATGCCCGGCGACGCGCAGAAGGCGGTGAAGGCGCGGCCCGCGCAGGGCGAGATCACCGGAACCGCCTGGCAGGACTTCACCCGCGGCAAGGGCGTCGGCACCCTCGGCGCACCCGACCCGTCCGAACTGGGCTACGCCGGGATGCGGATCGAGGCGGTGAAGGACGGCGAGGTGGTGGCCTCGACGAAGGCGTCCGACGACGGCACCTTCACGCTTCCCGGCAAGGCCGACGGCGCACAGCTCCGGCTGCCCGCGAGCAACTTCAAGGAGGCGTACAACGGCCTGGACTGGCTCGGCCCGTCGCTGGTCACACCGGCGATCATCGGCTCGTACATCTGGATGTGGGCGGGCTTCGCGATGGTGCTGATCGCGGCCGGCCTGGCGGGCATCCCGCGCGAGCTGCTCGAAGCGGCCCGGGTGGACGGCGCCAACGAGTGGCAGGTGTTCCGCAGAGTCACCGTGCCGCTCCTGGCGCCGGTCCTCGCGGTGGTCGCCGTCACCCTGATGATCAACGTGCTGAAGGTCTTCGACCTGGTGTTCATCATCGCCCCCGGCTCCTCGCAGGACGACGCGAACGTGCTCGCCCTGGAGCTGTACCGCAAGGGCTTCTCGGAGGACCAGCCGGGCATCGCCAGTGCCATCGCGGTGTTCCTGCTGCTGCTGGTGATCCCGGTGATGTGGTTCAACGTGCGTCGGCTCAGGCGGGAGGTGCGGCGGTGACGGCGTCGACGGGCACGACGGGCACGACCGGGACGACGGAGACCACTGGGTCGGCGGGGGCGAAGGGGAGCGGGAAGCGGCTCGAATGGATCATGGAGAAGCTCAACGGCGGGCTGGTGCGAGCCTTCCTGATCGTCGTCGGCCTGTTCTGGCTGGTGCCGACCGTCGGACTGCTCATCTCCTCCCTCCGCTCCCCCGAGGACATGAGCGCCAGCGGGTGGTGGAAGGTGTTCAGCGAGCCCTCCCAGCTCACCTTCGACAGCTACCGGACGCTGCTGGAGAACGGCGACATCACCAGCTCCCTCGTCAACACCGTGCTGATCACGGTGCCGGCGACGGTCCTGGTCGTCGTCATCGGCGCGCTCGCGGGCTACGCGTTCGCGTGGATGGAGTTCCCGGGCCGGGACTGGTGGTTCCTCGGCGTCGTGGGGCTGCTCGTCGTGCCCGTGCAGGTGGCACTCATCCCGATCGCCGAACTGTTCGGCAAGATCGGCCTGTTCGGGAACATCCTGGGAGTGATCCTGTTCCACGTCGGGTTCGGCCTGCCCTTCGCGGTGTTCCTGCTGCGGAACTTCTTCGCGGAGATCCCCCGCGAACTGCTGGAGGCCGCCCGGCTCGACGGAGCCGGTGAACTGCGCCTGTTCGCCCGCGTCGTGATGCCGCTGGGCGGACCCGCGATCGCCTCGCTCGGCATCTTCCAGTTCCTGTGGGTGTGGAACGACATGCTGGTCGCGCTGGTGTTCACCAACGCCGACAGCCAGCCGATCACGGTCGCGCTCCAGACCCAGGTACGGCAGTTCGGCAACAACATCGACGTGCTCGCGCCCGGCGCGTTCATCTCGATGGTGATCCCGCTGGCCGTGTTCTTCGCGTTCCAGCGGCAGTTCGTGTCCGGGGTGATGGCGGGCGCGGTCAAATAGCGCGGGAGCGCCCTTTACCGCAGGGGCGGGCCGGGTCACCGGCCCGCCCCTTTCCGTTCACCCGCAATTCCCCCGTATGCCGTACGAAACGTAACCGATTCACTCCATCGGCCGTTCCCGGGCAAGGCCATGTCTTCCGCCCGCGCCGACCCATGGATGGATGTCCCTTGCCCAGGTTCAGTGTCATCGTCCCCGCGTACAAGGTTCAGGCGTACCTGCACGAGTGCCTCGAATCGGTGCTGTCCCAGTCGTTCGCCGATCTCGAACTGATCGCCGTCGACGACCGTTCGCCGGACGCCTGCGGCGAGATCATCGACGAGTTCGCGGCCCGCGACGCGCGCGTGCGGGCCGTGCACCTGCCGGAGAACGTCGGCCTCGGGCAGGCCCGCAACGCGGGTCTGGAACACGCGACCGGTGACTACCTGCTGTTCCTGGACTCCGACGACACGCTCACCCCGGACGCGCTGCGCTCCATCGCCGACCGGGTGAAGGAGACGGACGAGCCGGACGTCCTGGTCTACGACTACGCGAGCACGTACTGGTCGGGCCGGACCGTGCGCAACCAGTTCTCGGCGCAGCTCACCGAGGAGGGCCCCGCGCCCTTCCGGCTGGAGGACCGGCCGGGGCTGCTCAGGGTGCTGATGGTGGCCTGGAACAAGGCCTACCGCCGGGAGTTCGTCGAGAGCGTGGGCCTGACGTTCCCGCCCGGCTACTACGAGGACACACCGTGGACCTACCCGGCGCTGATGGCGGCGGAGTCGCTCGCGACGCTCGACCGGGTCTGCGTGCACTACCGGCAGCGCCGCCGGGGCAACATCCTGTCCACCACCAGCCGGGGCCACTTCGACATCTTCGAGCAGTACGACCGCGTCTTCGCGTTCGTCGAGCAGCGGCCCGAACTCGCTCACTGGCGACCGGTGTTGTTCCGCCGCATGATCGACCACCTGTCGACGGTCTTCACCAAGCGGGACCGACTCCCGCGCGGTTCGCGCGCCGAGTTCCTGCGCAGGGCCCGCGCCCACTACCGCCGTTACCGCACCCCGGGCGTCCCGGTCCCGCTGCGTTCCCGGCTGCGCCACACCCTGGTCCACTTCGGCGTGCACCGCACCTACCGGGTGCTCCAGACGTCGATGACCGTACGCCGGCGCACCCACAAGGCCGTCTCCAAGTTCGCCCGCGGGCTGCGGGCCGCCCTCCTCCAGGCCCACTACCGCGTCCAGCTGATGCTGCCGTTGCGCGCCGACCGGGCCGTGTTCGCCGCGTACTGGGGCCGCGGGCACAGCTGCAACCCGGGTGCGCTGGAGGCCGCGTTCCGTACCTTCGCGCCCCAGGTGCGCACCGCGTGGATCGCCCGCCCCGAGCACCTCGCGGCCGTCCCGCCGGGCCCGCGCCGGGTGCGCCCCGGGACGGCCGCCTACTGGACGGCGCTGGCCCGCTCCAAGTACCTGGTCAACAACGTCAACTTCGACCGTAGGCTGGTCAAGCGGCCCGGCCAGGTCTTCGTGCAGACCCAGCACGGCACCCCCCTCAAGCACATGGGCCTCGACCTCCAGGAGCGCCCGGCGGCCGCCCGCGACATGGACTTCGCCGAACTGCTGAGGGGCGTCGACAAGTGGGACTACGTCCTGTCGGCCAACCGCCACACCACCCTCACCTGGGAGCGCGTGTACCCCGGGCGCTACGAGACCCTCGAGTACGGCTACCCCCGCAACGACGTCTTCCAGCGGGCGACCGCGGCGGACGTGGCCCGGCTGCGCGAGTCCCTCGGCATCCCCCGGGACACGGTCGCCCTCCTGTACGCGCCCACCCACCGGGACTACCGCCGCGTCCAGCGCTCCCACCTCGACCTCGAGCGGCTGCTGCGCCGCCTGGGTCCCCGCTTCGTGATCCTGGCCCGCGCCCACTACTGGCAGGAGGCGCCGGCCGGCCGCCCGGTGCCCGGTGTCATCGACGTCACCGACCACCCGAGCGTGGAGTCCCTCTGTCTGGCCTCCGACGCCCTGATCACCGACTACTCGTCCCTCATGTTCGACTACGCCTGCCTGGACCGCCCGATCGTGATCCACGCCGACGACTGGGAGGCCTACGAGGCGGCCCGCGGCACCTACTTCGACCTGCGCGCCTGTCCGCCGGGCGCGGTCGCGCGCAGCGAGGACGAACTGATCGACATCTTCACGACCGGTCACTGGCGCGGCTCGCGCTCGACCCAGTTGCGGGCCGCGTTCCGCGAGCGGTTCTGCCCGTTCGACGACGGCCGCGCCGCCGAGCGCGTCGTACGGCGGGTGGTGCTGGGCGAGACGGCGGTGCCCCCGGTCGTGCCGCTCGCCGAGCGCCGGCCGGTGCCGTCGGCCGCCGCCTCGGCGTCGATGCCCGCGGGGCGCCCGGCGCTGGCCCACGTGCCCCCGCCCGCCGGTCCGGTCCTGCCGGTCACCGACCGGCGCTGAACCCCGCCCGTCCTTCCGGGAGTCGCCATGCCCTCCGGCTCGTCGCGGCCCACCCCGACCCGGCCGTCCACCTGCCGGCCGGCCGGGCGGCCGGGCCGCACCACCTGAAGAACCCCGCGGCGGACCGCGGACCGTGCAGGGTCCGCCGCGGACCGTCCGCCGGCACCGACAGAGAAAGAGCAGAATGCCCCGCTTCAGCATCATCGTCCCGTCCCATGGGGTCGCGGGCCGGTTGTCCCTGGCGCTGGACTCCGTCCTGGCCCAGTCCTTCGGCGACTTCGAGCTGATCCCGGTCAGCGACGCGCCCGGCACCCCGGCCTCGGCCCTCGCCGCCGGGTACGCGCGGCGCGACTCCCGGGTGGCGCCGGTGCACTCGCCGCCGTCCGCCGGACTGAGCGGGGCACGCAACGCCGGGATGCGGACGGCGACCGGCGCGTACCTGCTCTTCCTCGACGGCGACGACGTCCTCGCCCCGGGCGCCCTGGCGACGCTGGACGCCCGGCTGACCGAGACCGGTGACGTCGACGTCCTGTACACCGAGCACGAGCGCACCCCCTGGTGGGACGGCGAACCGGCCAACCCGGCCGCCCCGCTGCTGGCGAGGGCCCCGCAGGGCGCCTTCTCCCCCGCCGAGGCCCCGTACATCACCGGCGTGCGGCTGCCCGCGTGGGGCACCGCCTACCGGCGCTCCTTCGTCACCCGGCACCACCTCGCCTTTCCCGACGGGCACTTCACGGACATCGGCTTCGGCGGCCTGGTCACCGTGCACGCCGAACGGATCGCGGTGCTGCGCTCGGTCGTCGTCCGGCATCTGCTGCGCCGGCAGGGCAACCGGCTGAACCTGCCGGGCGACCACCATCCGGAGCTCCTGGACCGGGCCGAGGCGGTGCTGACGCGGGCCGCCGGACTCGGGCTGTCCGGGGACCGGTCGGGGCCGCTCTTCGAGCAGCTCTTCGCGGCCGTCCTGAAGACGGCCGCCCATCCGGCCCGGCTGACCGGGCGCCGCCGCCGGGCCTTCTTCCGCCGCGCGGGCCGGCTGTACCGGCGCCACCGCCCGGCCGGCTACCGCGGTCCCGGCGGCAGCCTGGGGGTGCAGCACCGGCTGCTGGCAGCCGGCGCGTACACGGCCTTCCGCGCGCTGCGCGGCGCCAACCGGAAGGCCGCGGCCGCCGTCGAGCGCCTCCCGCGCCCCCAGGGGCTGCGCACCCGGCTGCTCTACCGCAGCGCGCTGCGCCGCCGCGTCGACCCGAACCTGGCGGTGTACTGCGCCTACTGGGGGCGCGGCTACGCGTGCAGCCCGGCCGCGATCCACGCCAAGGCCGCCGAACTCGCCCCGCACATCCGCTCGGTGTTCCTCGTCGAGGCCGACCAGGCGCACACCGTGCCCGACGGCGTCGACCACGCCGTCATCGGCAGCCGCCGCTACTGGCAGGTCCTGGCCCGCGCCAAGTACCTCGTCAACAACGCCAACTTCGCGGAGGGCGTGGTCAAGCGCGCGGGCAGCGTGCATGTGCAGACCCAGCACGGCACCCCGCTCAAGAAGATGGGCGTCGACCAGTCGACGTACCCGGTCGTCGCCGCCGCGACCGGCTCCTTCACCAAGCTGCTCGGCCGCGTCGACCGCTGGGACTACAACCTCTCCTCCAACACCCACTCCACCCAGATGTGGGAGCGCGCCTTCCCCGGCTCGTACGAGCAGCTGGAGTACGGCTATCCGCGCAACGACGTCCTCTACACGGCGACCGCCGCCGACGTGACCCGGATCCGGCGGGAACTGGGGGTGCCGGAGGGCGCCACGGCCGTCCTGTACGCGCCCACCCACCGCGACTACCACACCGGCTTCGAGCCGGGCCTGGACCTGGAGGCCTTCTGCGAGGCGGCCGGCGAGGACGTCGTCGTGCTGCTGCGGGCGCACTACTTCTACGACGGGCGCGGCCGGCGCGGCACCGGCCGGATCATCGACGTCACCGGCCACCGCTCCTCCGAGGAGGTGTGTCTGGCCGCCGACGCGCTGGTCACCGACTACTCGTCGATCATGTTCGACTACGCCAACCTGGACCGCCCGATCGTCGTGTACGCCGACGATTGGGACGTCTACCGGGAGACCCGGGGCGTCTACTTCGACCTGATGGCCGCCCCGCCGGGACCGGTCGCGCACACCCCCGAGGAGCTGGCCCGGGTGTTCCGCGACGGCTCGTACGCGGACTCCGGATCCGCCGCCCGACGGGCCGCGTTCCGGTCCCGTTTCTGCCAGTTCGACGACGGCCGGGCCGCCGAACGCGTGGTGCGCCGGGTGCTGCTCGGCGAGCCCCCGGAGGCGATCGAGCCAGTGCGGCCGCTCGCCGAGCGCGTCCCGGCCCCCGCCGCCTCCACCCTCGTAAGGAGCTGACCTCCGCAGTGCCCCGCTTCAGCATCATCGTCCCCTGCTTCAAGGTGCAGGGCTTCCTGCGCGAGTGTCTCGACTCGGTCCTGGAGCAGTCTTACCGGGACATCGAGGTGATCGCCGTCGACGACCGCTCGCCCGACGGCTGCGGCGCGATCCTCGACGAGTACGCGGCCCGCGACGACCGCGTCCGGGTCCTGCACCTGCCGGAGAACGTCGGCCTCGGCCGCGCCCGCAACGCCGGTATGCCGCTCGCGGGCGGCGACTACCTGTTCTTCCTCGACAGCGACGACACCCTCACCCCGGGCGCGCTGCGCGCGACGGCCGACCGGCTCGACGAGACCGGCGACCCGGATGTGCTCGTCTTCGACTACGCGCGCACCCACTGGTGGGGCGGCACCCGCAGGAACGCCCTCGCGCACGTCCTCGCGGAGGCCGGCGAGGGCACCTTCACCGCCGCCGAACGCCCCGAGATCCTCGACCTGTTGATGGTCGTGTGGAACAAGGTCTACCGGCGGGAGTTCGTCGAGGACAACGGCTTCTCCTTCCCGCCCGGCTACTACGAGGACACCCCCTGGACGTTCCCGGTGATGCTCAGCGCGGAGCGGATCGCCACGCTGGACCGGATCTGCCTCCACTACCGGCAGCGGCGCCAGGGCAACATCCTGTCCACCACCAGCCGCAAGCACTTCGACATCCACGACCAGTACGAGCGGGTCTTCGCCTTCGTCGACTCCCGCCCCGCGCTGGCGGGTTGGCGGCCGTACCTGCACCGCAAGATGGGCGAGCACTGCCTCGACATCCTCGCCAAGCCGGACCGGCTGCCACCGTCGGACAAGGGCGAGTTCTTCCGCCGTACGGCCGAGCTGTTCGCCCGCCACCGGCCCGCCGGTGAGCCGGTGCCCGCCGAACTCCGCGTCCTGGAGGGCGGATACACGGCCTACCGGACCAAGCGGAAGGCGATCCGGGCGGGCCGGGAGCTGGCCCGGCGCGGCGGGCAGGCGACCCGGGCGGCGGGCAGGCGGCTGCGCCGGGTCCCGGACGCCGTGCGCGGGCACCGCCCGCCGGACCCGCACCTCGTCCTGTACTCGGCGTTCTCCCACCGGGGCGTGCTCGGCGATCCGGCGGCCGTCTACGACAAGGCGCGCGAGATCGCACCGCAGCTGCGCGGGGTCTGGGTGGTGCGCGACGAGGAGACGGCCGCCCGGCTACCGGCGGGCGTGGAGCATGTGCTGCTCGACTCCCCCGCCTACCGTCGCGTGAGCGCGCGGGCCGGCTTCCTCGTCAACAACGTCAACTGGCCGGGCAGCCTCGCCAAGCGGCCCGGCAGCGTCCACATCCACACCCACCAGGGCACCCCGCTGAAGTACATGGGGGCCGACCTGCTCCAGCGGCCGGGCGCCCGGCTCGGCGTGGACGTACCGCAGATGCTGCGCCGTGCCGACCGCTGGGACTGGAGCCTGGTCGCCAACCAGCACTCCGAACTCGTGTGGGAACGGGCGTACCCCTGCCACTTCACCTCGGCGCGGACCGGGAGCCCGCGCAACGACGTCCTCGTCGACGCCGGTACGGACGGCGGCAGGGCAGCCGGTGCGCGGGCGGGTCTCGCGGTCCGCGCCCGGCTCGGGATCCCGCCCGGTCACACGGTCGTGCTGTACGCGCCGACCCGCCGCGAGTACGTGCGCGGCGGACACGTCGAGCGGTTCGACCTGGCCCGGTTCGCCGCCGACCTGGGCGAGGGGCACACCCTCGTCGTACGGCTGCACCCGTCGCTGGCGGCCGGTCCGGCCCGCGGGACGGGCCTGGCCGACCTGCACCGGCGCGGTGTGCTGGTGGACGCGACGGACGAGCCGCGGGTCGAGGACGTCATGCTCGCCTCCGACGTGCTGGTCACCGACTACTCGGCCCTGATGTTCGACTACGCCAACCTGGACCGGCCGATCGTCGTCCACGCCGACGACTGGGCCGCGTACACGGCGAGCCGGGGCGCCTACTTCGACATCACCGCCGACGCGCCCGGCCATGTGTCGCGCACCTACCGGGAACTGGCCTGGCTGCTGGCCTCGGGCGGCTGGCGCGACGAGGAGTCGGCGAGGCTGCGGGCGGGTTTCCGGGAGCGGTTCTGCGCCTACGACGACGGGCGGGCCGCCGAGCGGGTCGTACGGCGGCTGCTGCTGGGCGAGGAGTTCCCCGAGGGGGCCGTCCGGCCGAGGATTCCCGGGCCCGCGGCGGCGCGTGATCTGTACGCGTCGACGTGAGGAACCCGCCGCGGACGCGCACCTGGGTGCTGGTCCTGGCCGCCGTGTTCGCGCTGTTCCAGCTCGCGAACGTGACCGGCCGGGCCACCCCGGACAGCAAGAACTACCTGTCGTACGCGCTGAGTCTGCGCGGTGAGGGCAAGCGCGAGGCGGCGGCCGCGACCATCGCCTACTTCTGCGCGGGCGAGGGTTCGGCCGCGGCCCGGCGGCAGAGCGTGGACGTGCTCCGCTTCGACGCTCCCGACCCGGGCCGACGGGTCGCCGCCGCGTGCCGGCAGCGGGAGTGGCGCGCCGTCGACGCGCGGCTGCGGGCGGGGCAGACCGGCGGTCACACCACGCCGTTCATGCCGGAGCGCTTCATGCGGATCTTCGAGGCGCGCCCCGGCTACCCGGTGTTCCTGCTGCCGTTCCTGACCCTGTTCGGCGTGACCTGGGGCGTGTGGCTGGCGGGGGTCGTGGTGACGGCGGCGGGCGGGGTGCTGGTGTTCCTGATCCTGCGCACCCGGCGTCTGCCGGCCGGGGCCTGTCTGACCGGGCAGGCCCTGTACTACGTGCTGCCGTGCGGGACGACCGCCATGCGCCCCATGACCGAGGGACTGCTGCTGGCGCTGACGCTGGCCGCGCTGTGGGGGTGCGCGCTGGCGCTCGACGGTGAGGTGCGGGCCGGAGTGTGGCTGGTCGGCGGTTCGCTGGCCGTCCTGTTCACCGTGAAGCACTCGCAGGCGCTGTTCCTCGGGCTGTGTCTGGCGGGCGCGGGCGCGCTGGTCGCCGTGCGGCAGCGGCGGCGGGGCGGGCCGGTGGGTGCGGGGGTGGTCGCGGTCGCCGTCACGGGTGGTTTCGGGGTGCTGGGGACGCTGGTACTGGCGAGGCTGCTGCACTGTCCGTCCGGGTCGGAGAGCCTCCAGGATCTGCTGACCCACCACTACGACCGGCCCGACCGCGCTCGGGTGTGGCCGGAGTTCCTGCGGCTCCAGGGGAACTTCTGGGTGGAGTGGCTGCGCCGGCAGCTGTGGGAGCCGCTGTTCCTGGCGGCGCTGGCGGCCGGGGCCCGGGGGGTGACGCGGGGGCGGCGGCGGGCGTTCGGTGTCTTCGTGCTCGGCGGCGCCTGCACCGGGTTCCTCACCCAGGCCGGGCACCCGGACATCGGCATCGGGGGCGGCCGGCTGATCGTGCTGGCGTGGCTGCTGCCGGTGCTGGGGGTGCCGCTGCTGCTGGAGCCCGTGCTGCGGGGGCGGGTGGCCCTGCCGGCCCAAGAAGGCTCCGTTCGGACTCACTCGTTGAGGTGACTTCCGGCAAGGCCGTTGACGGGGCGGGAAGGTAGGGCCAATGCCCCTCTTCGCCCAGCTCGGACCCCGGCACGGTGCGCTGTCGCGCCCCCTGCCCGGTTCCCCGCCCGACTCCCTCCCCGGCACGACCGGCACGACCCGATGCGGCACGGCCGGATGCGACGCGGTGCGGTCCGGTGTGGCCGGATGCGGTGCGGCCCGGGTCGGCGTGGTCCGGTCCGGTGCCGTCCGGTCGGGTGGGGGCGGGTCCGGTGCCGTCCGGTCCGGTGCCGTCCGGTCGGGCGGAGTCGGGTCCGGTACCGTCCGGTCCGGTGCGGTCCGTTGAGCACGGGTGTCGTGCTCCGGCGGGCCGCGCGCGGCGGGACGGCGCTGCGCGGCGGGCGGGGGTGGCGGCCGACCCCGTACCAGGTCTTCGGCTTCCTGTTCTGGCTGGTGATGTCGCTGGCGTACTGGCGGGTGCCGCAGTGCTGTGACGCCGGCCAGCACGCGGCGGTCGTCGAGCGTCTGAAGGACCGCCTCCTGGACCCGCGGCACCCGATGGGTGATCTGCCGGGCGCGGGCAGCCCGTACTACTCGCCGTACGCGGTGGCGGAGGGCGCGTTCGCCCGGGTGAGCGGGCTGACGGGCTGGGCGGTGCTGCGGGTCGCCGGGCCGGTGAACCTGCTGGTGCTGCTGACCGGCATCGGCCGCTTCACGCGCGTGCTGACGCCGAGACCGTGGGCGCCGGTGCTCGGGCTGGCGGCGATGACGCTGCTGTGGGGCACGGAGCGGGCCTGGTGGAGCGGCTATCTGGGCCTGATGTCGATGACCGGCAATCTCGGCTACCCGTCCACCTTCGCCATCGGACTCACCTTCTGGGCGTGGGCCCTGGCGGGCACGCGCGCGCGGGACGCCCGCCGGGTGCGCTACGTGGGTCCGAGCGGGCTGCGCGGCTACACCGGGTACGCGGCACTGGGTGTGCTGTACGGGGTGATCCTGCTGGTGCATCCGATCACGTCGATCGCGGCGGTGGCCGGGGGCGCGGCCTTCGTCGTGGGCCGGCAGCGGGGATGGCGGGCCGCGGTGGCCGCCCGATGGGCGGTGGCGGCGGCCGTGGCGCTGCTGGTGGCGGCGGTCTGGCCGTACTTCGACGTGTTCGGGCTGGCCGGGGACGGCAGCGTGGACGCGATGCACCGGCGGCTGTACGACGGGCTGCCGGGCCACTTCTGGCTGGCGCTGCTGGGGCTGCCGGCGCTGTGGGCGCGGGGCCGCCGCTCGCGGCGCGATCCGCTGGTGCTGATGTTCGTCCTGGAGTGCCTGGTGGTGGCGTACGGCTTCGTCAGCGGCCACTACACCTACGGGCGGATCCTGGGGCTCACCCTGGTGCCGCTCCAGTTCGCCCTGGCCGTGGAACTGGCGGCGCCCCGGCCCTGGCGGGCGGGGCGGCGGGTGCTGGGCGTGGTCGCGGCGGGCGCGGCCTGTCTCGGCTTCCTCACGGTGCAGGCGGGGGCGGTCGTGCCGCGCGCGCTGGACCCGGTCGGCTTCGAGCCCCCGCCGCGCTGGCCCACGTACGACTGGGCCGCCGCGTACATCGGGCCCGGCGAGGTGGTGGTCACCGACGGGTACCACGCGGTGCACGCGATCGCCGGGTACGGGCCGAACCTGGCCGCGCCGGCCTGGCCGGACGCGGCCCTGGACGAACGGGAGCGGCTGCGCCGGCTCGACGACGTCCGCACCTATCTCTCCCGCGGATCGACCCGCGCCGAGCGGATGGGGATCGCCCACCGCTACCGCATCCGCTGGCTGCTGCTGACGCGCCGGCACCCGGTGCCCGAGGAGGCCGTGGTGGTGGCGTGGAGCAGGCGGACGGGGGAGGTGCTGGCGCGGGTCGGGAGCCGCTGAACCGCCCGGAGGCGGCCGGCGACTACTCGATGACGAGGTCGACCTCGATGTTGCCGCGGGTGGCGTTGGAGTAGGGGCAGACCTGGTGGGCGGTCTCGACGAGCTTGCGGCCGGTCGCCTCGTCCAGGCCGTCGGGGAGCTCGACGCGCAGCGTCACCTTGAGGCCGAAGCCCTCGCCCTGCTTGCCTATGCCGACCTCGGCGGTCACGGCGGCGTCGGTGACGTCGACCTTCGCCTGGCGTCCGACGAGACCGAGGGCGCTGCCGAAGCAGGCCGCGTAACCGGCGGCGAAGAGCTGCTCGGGGTTGGTGCCCTGACCGTTGCCGCCCAGCTCCACCGGCGGGGCCAGCTGGAGGTCGATCCTGCCGTCGGAGGAGACGGCGCGACCGTCGCGGCCGTGGGTGGCGGTGGCGACTGCGGTGTAGAGCGCGTCCATGGATGAACCATCCCTCTCGGAAGTCGTGTCGGGGGGTGGCCGGCCCTCGCGCCGTTTCGCGTCCGGACCGCCTCACGGAGATAAGTAGAGCACACAACTCAGTTGTGCACAACTAAATGGCTCGCTAGAGCTACCCTGGACACATGACCGCGACGCCCCCACCCGCAGCGCAGGAGAACACCGAGGAGAACTGGCTCCGCCTGGACAGCCAGATCTGCTTCTCCCTGCACGCCGCATCGCGCGCCTTCAACGGCGTGTACCGCGTGATCCTCAAGGAACTCGGGCTGACCTACCCGCAGTACCTGGTGCTGCTGGTCCTGTGGGAGCACGGCGAACTGCCCGTCAAGAAGCTGGGCGAACACCTCCGCCTCGACTCCGGCACGCTCTCCCCGCTGCTCAAGCGGCTGGAGTCGGCCGGCCTGGTGCGCAGGGAGCGCAGCTCGCGCGACGAGCGCTCGGTGGAGATCCGGCTCACCGAGGAGGGCACCGCGCTGCGTCGGCGGGCGCTGCGGGTACCGCGCCGGATCGTCGCGGCGACCGGCTTCGGCCTGGACGAGATCCAGGAACTGCGCGAACACCTCGACCAGCTCACCTCCGCCCTCGACGCGGCGGCCCTGGAGGGAGCCCCGGAACACGACTGAGGAGCGGCCCTGGCCCACTCACGCGCAACGACCAGCCGGGCACGGGACCGGTCGCGACGCGCGCGGGACGGGTCACGGCGGGCGCGGGACCGGTACGGCCGAGCACGGGACCGGTTGCGGGGGCGCGGAACCGGTTGCGGGGGGCGCGGAACCGGTTGCGGGGGGCGCGGAACCGGTTGCGGCGGGCGCGGAACCGGTTGCGGCGGGCGCGGAACCGGTCTCGCCGGGCACGGGACCGGTTGCGGCGGCGCCGTAATGACCGCCCCCACACGGGCCTGACGGCATCGGGCACGAAGCCGGTGGCGGCACGTGCGGAACCGGTGCCGCCGGGCACGGCCTGACGGCATCAGGCACGGAACCGGTGCGGCCGCGCACGGAACCGGTGCGGCCGCGCACGGAACCGGTGCGGCCGCGCACGGAACCGGTGCGGCCGCGCACGGGACCGGTCGCGGCGGGCGCGGGAACGGCGCTGCCGTCGCGGCGGGTCAGGCGTGGTTCAGGTACGCCGGGGCGGCCGGCCCGGCAGGGCGTCGCCCCCGGCCGTGACGACCGGCCGTCACAGCACCTCGGCTGCGGGCAGGGCGCCCGCGCCGCTCACAGCGCCTTGATCGCCTCGGTGGTCGCACGGGCCAGCGCGCCCAGGTAGCCCTTGGGCAGCTTCGGGCTGCGGATCACCACCGAACGCCAGTAGAGCGGACCCGAGATCAGGTCGAGCGCCAGCTCCTCGTTCAGCCCCTCGCGGACCTCGCCGCGCCGCTCGGCCGCCGCGACGATCTTCAGGGCGACCTCCTCCTGCCCCTGCTTCAGCGCCTTCTGCAAGGCCTCGGCGATCTCCGGGTTGCGGGCCGCCTCGGCCTGGAGGTCGGGGATGATCTGCGAGGCCACCGGATGCCGCAGAGCCCGGGAGCTCACCTCGTAGAGCATGCGCAGATCGCCCTCCAGACTGCCCGTCTCCGGAGCCGGGAGCCCCTCCACGGCGATCACCGAGACGATGTCGAGGACCAGATGCAGCTTGGAGCGCCAGCGCCGGTACACCGCGGTCTTGCCCACCCCGGCGCGCCGGGCGATGCCCTCGATGGACATCCGCGCGTAGCCGACGGCCGCGAGTTCCTCGAACACGGCGGCCCGGATGGCCTCCGTCACGTCCTCGCGGAGCACGGCCGCGCCCGCGGGGGCCCGGCGGCGCGGACGCACCTGGGGTCCATCGGCGTTCGTCGCGTTCGTCGTCATACGGACCAGCATAGGGCGTGACGACGAAACGGTTGCGTTCCGACGGCGAATCGGCCTACTCTCACGTTGCGACGATACGGTCCCGTCCCGACGTAAGAAAACGTAAAGAAAAGCGTAAGGAAACGTCGAGCGGCCCCGGAAACGCCGCCGCCAGCACCCCCCTCCCCCGAGCGAAAGCAGCGGATGTGAGTCAGGTCCTCCACACACCGCCCCAGACACAGGCCGCCCCGCACGGCGACCTCGCGGCTCTGGCCGCCCGTCACGGCCTCACGGTCAGCGGCGCCCGCCCGTCCCTGCCCGCGTACATCCGCCAGCTCTGGGCGCGTCGCCACTTCATCACCGCGTTCGCCACCGCCAAACTCACCGCCCAGTACAGCCAGGCGAAGCTGGGCCAGGTCTGGCAGGTGATGACCCCACTGCTGAACGCGGCGGTCTACTACTTCATCTTCGGTGTCCTGCTGGAGACCAAGAAGGGCGTCGCGGACTTCATCCCGTTCCTGGTCACGGGTGTGTTCGTCTGGACGTTCACGCAGAGCTCGATCATGGCGGGCACCCGGGCCATCGGCGGCAGCATCGGTCTGGTGCGGGCGCTGCACTTCCCCCGGGCCGCCCTGCCGATCTCGTTCTGTCTCCAGCAGCTCCAGCAGCTGCTGTTCTCGATGGCCGCCCTGCTGATCATCCTGTTCGCCGTGGGCGTGCCGCCGGCGCTGTCCTGGGTCCTCGTCATTCCGGCCCTGACGCTCCAGTTCGTCTTCAACGCCGGCGTCTCGATGATCCTGGCCCGGCTCGGCGCGAACACCCCGGACATCTCCCAGCTGATGCCGTTCATCCTGCGCACCTGGATGTACATCTCGGGCGTGATGTGGAGCATCGACAACCTGCTCGAGAAGCACCAGGGCATGCCGACCTGGGTCGCCGACCTGCTGCGGGCCAACCCCGCCGCCGTCTACATCGACCTGATGCGCTTCGCGCTGATCGACAGCTTCCACGCCGACCAGCTGCCGCCCCACGTGTGGCTGGTCGCGACCGGCTGGGCGCTGCTCGCCGGTGTCGGCGGCTTCATCTACTTCTGGAAGGCTGAGGAGACGTACGGCCGTGGCTGAGAACGCAACGCGCACCGCGCCCACCGCGCCCGCGGCGCCCACCGAGCCCGTCGACGAGCGGGCCCCCACCGTCATCGCCGACGGCGTCGACATCGTCTACCGGATCAACGGCACCGGCAGCGGCCGGGGCAGCGCGACGGCCGCCCTCAACCGCATCCTGCGGCCGCGGCAGGCCCAGAAGGCCGCCGGCATGCGCACGGTGCACGCCGTCAAGAACGTCAGCTTCGTCGCGTACAAGGGCGAGGCGATCGGCCTCATCGGCACCAACGGCTCCGGCAAGTCGACCCTGCTCAAAGGCATCGCCGGTCTCCAGCCGGTGGAGAACGGCAAGATCTACACCGACGGCCAGCCCTCCCTCCTCGGCGTCAACGCCGCCCTGATGGGCGATCTGACCGGCGAACGCAACGTCTACCTCGGCGGACTCGCCATGGGGATGACGCGCGAGCAGATCAAGGAGCGCTACCAGGAGATCGTCGACTTCTCCGGCATCAACGAGAAGGGCGACTTCATCTCCCTGCCGATGCGCACCTACTCCTCCGGCATGGGCTCCCGGCTGCGCTTCTCCATCGCCGCCGCCAAGGACCACGACGTCCTGCTCATCGACGAGGCACTATCGACCGGCGACGCCCGGTTCCAGGCGCGTTCGGCCGAGCGCATCCAGGAGATGCGCGCCCACGCCGGCACCGTCTTCCTGGTCAGCCACAGCAACGCCGCGATCCGCGACACCTGCGACCGGGTCCTGTGGCTGGAGCGCGGCGAGCTGCGCATGGACGGCCCGACGGAGGAGGTCCTGGAGGCGTACGAGGCGTTCACCGGCGACAAGAAGAAGAAGCCCAAGCCGAAGCCCGCCTGACGGACGGCCCGAAGGAGAGAACGGGGTGCCCCCGAGCCGCGACGGCTCGGGGGCACCCCGTTCTCTCCTTGTTCCCCTGGTGTCCTACGAGTGCGTCCGCAGCAGCGTGCGCATCGTCCGCATGGCCACCGACAGGTTGGCCAGGTCGAACGTCTCCGAGCCCTGGATCTCCTCCAGCGTGGTGCGCGCCCGGCCCAGGATCGCCGCGTTCTTCTCCTCCCACGCCTTGAAACGCTGCTCGGGCGTCGAGGTGCCGTTGCCGACAGCCAGCACGTCCGCCGTCAGCGCCGCGTGGGCCGCGTACAGGTCCTCACGGATGGAGGCGCGGGCCATGGACTGCCAGCGGTCGGCCCGCGGCAGCTCGATGATGCGGTCCATCAGCTGGCTGATGTGCAGACGGTCGGCGAGGTCGTAGTACACCTCGGCGACGTCCAGCGGGTCCCGCCCCATGCGGTCGGCCACCGAGACGATGTCCAGCGCCGGGAAGGCCGAGGAGAACCCGGCCACCCGGGTGGCCAGCTCCTCCGGGACCCCGGCGTCCGCCAGCTCGTCGTGGATCCGCTGCCACCACTCCAGGTCCGCGCCCCGCAGCAGCTTCGTCAGCTGCGACCACACCTGCTCGACGCGCTCCGCGAAGAACTCGACGGTCTCGGCGAGCTGGAGCGGCTGCGGCCGGTTGTTCAGCAGCCAGCGCGTACCGCGCTCGACGAGCCGCCGCGAGTGCAGCCGGATACGGGTCTGGACCTCGGCCTCGACCTGGTTGTCGAGATCCTCCACCGCGTCCCACACCGGCGCCGACCGGAAGATCGCCCGGGCCGCGGTCTGGGCCCGCACGATCTCCTCCAGCGAGGCGCCGGTCTCCTCCCGCAGCCGGTGCAGATACGTCGTACCGCCCGTGTTGACCGTGTCGTTGACCAGGACGGTCGTGGTGATCTCACGGCGCAGCGGGTGGCTGTCGATGCTCTCGGCGAACCGCTCGCGCAACGCCGTCGGGAAGTACGCGTGCAGCAGACCGCGCAGGTACAGGTCGTCGGGCAGCGAGGTGTGCAGCAGCTCGTCCGACACCGTGATCTTGGTGTAGGCCATCAGGACGGCCGTCTCCGGGCTGGTCAGGCCCTGGCCGGCGCCGAGACGCTCACGGATCTGCCGGTCGGTGGGCAGGAACTCCAGGGCCCGGTCCAGGTGCTTCTCCCTGACCAGGTGGCGCATGAAGCGCTGCTGGGCGTGGAGCATGTCCTTGGACTGGGCGAGGGCGTTGGCGATCGCCGTGTTCTGCGCGTAGTTGTTGCGCAGCACGAGCGCGCCGACCTCGTCGGTCATCTCCGCGAGCAGCTTGTTGCGCTGCTTGACGGTCATGTCCCCCTCGCCGACCAGGCCGTTGAGCAGGATCTTGATGTTCACCTCGTGGTCGGAGGTGTCCACGCCCGCGCTGTTGTCGATGGCGTCGGTGTTGATCTTGCCGCCGTGCAGCGCGAACTCGATCCGGCCGAGCTGGGTCAGGCCCAGGTTGCCGCCCTCGCCGACGACCCGGACGCGCAGATCGGCGCCGTCCACCCGGATCGGGTCGTTGGCCTTGTCACCGACGTCGGCGTTCGACTCCGCGCCGGACTTCACGTAGGTGCCGATGCCGCCGTTCCACAGCAGGTCCACCCGCGCCCGCAGGATCGCCTTCATCAGGTCGGCCGGCGTCAGCTTGGTGACACCCGCCTCGATGCCCAGCGCCTCCCGGATGTGCCCGTTGACCGGGATCGCCTTCGCCGTACGCGGGAAGACACCGCCGCCGGCCGAGATCAGGTCACTGTCGTAGTCGGCCCAGCTGGAGCGGGGCAGCTCGAACAGACGGCGGCGCTCGGCGTAGGAGGTCGCCGCGTCCGGCTTCGGGTCGATGAAGATGTGCCGGTGGTCGAAGGCGGCGACCAGGCGGATGTGCTCGCTGAGCAGCATGCCGTTGCCGAAGACGTCACCGGACATGTCACCGATGCCGACGACCGTGAAGTCCTCGGCCTGCGTGTTCACGCCCAGCTCCCGGAAGTGCCGCTTCACGGACTCCCAGGCACCGCGGGCGGTGATGCCCATGCCCTTGTGGTCGTAGCCGGCCGAGCCGCCCGACGCGAAGGCGTCACCGAGCCAGAAGTTGTACGACTCGGCGACCTGGTTGGCGATGTCGGAGAACGTCGCCGTGCCCTTGTCGGCGGCGACCACCAGGTAGGTGTCGTCCTCGTCGTGCCGCACGACGTCGGCCGGCGGCACGACCTCCCCGCCCACCATGTTGTCGGTGATGTCGAGCAGCGCCGAGATGAACGTCTTGTAGCTGGAGATGCCCTCGGCCAGCCACGCGTCACGGTCCACGGCCGGATCGGGCAGCTGCTTGGCCACGAAGCCGCCCTTGGCGCCGACCGGCACGATGACGGTGTTCTTCACCATCTGCGCCTTCACCAGGCCGAGGACCTCGGTACGGAAGTCCTCCCGCCGGTCGGACCAGCGCAGACCACCGCGCGCGACCTTCCCGAACCGCAGGTGCACGCCCTCGACCTGCGGCGAGTACACCCAGATCTCGAACGCGGGCCGGGGCGCCGGCAGGTCCGGGATGGCCTGCGGGTCGAACTTCATGGAGACGTAGTCGTGCGGCTCGCCGCCCGCCCGCTCCTGGAAGAAGTTCGTCCGCAGGGTCGCCTTGATGACGGTGAGGAAGGACCGCAGGATCCGGTCCTCGTCCAGCGACGCGACCTGGTCGAGAGCGGCCTCCAGCTCCTCGAGCAGCGCGTCGACGATCTCGTGCCCGGCACGCTGCCGGTCGGGCGACATCCGCGCCTCGAACAGCGACACCAGCAGCCGGGTGGTGTGGACGTTGGTACGGAGGGTGTCCTCCATGTAGTCCTGGCTGAACGTGGACCCGGCCTGGCGCAGGTACTTGGCGTACGCGCGCAGCACCATCGCCTGCCGCCAGTGCAGCCCGGCACCCAGCACCAGCGCGTTGAACCCGTCGTTCTCCGCCTTGCCGGTCCAGGTCGCCGAGAACGCCTCCTGGAACCGCTCGCGCCCGTCGTCACCGAGGTCGCCCCCGGGACCCGCCAGCGACTTGGGGATCCGCAGACCGAAGTCGTAGATCCAGGCGTTGGTGCGGTCCGAGCAGCGCAGTTCGTACGGCCGCTCGTCGATGACCTCGACGCCGAGCCGGTTCAGCACCGGCAGCACCGCCGACAGGGAGATCGCGTCACCCTTGCGGTAGATCTTGAAGCGACGCTCGCCGGGCGCGGCACCCACCGGCTCGTACAGGCTGAGCGAGAAGTTCCGCTCCTCGGTGAGCCGCTCCAGGTGGCACAGGTCGGCGACGGCGGAACGCGGGCTGTGGTCGGCCTTGTACCCCTCCGCGAACGCATTGCCGTAGCGCCGCAGCAGCTCCGCGGCCCGCTCCTCGCCGAGCTCGGCCGTGAGCGCCTCCTGGAAGGCGTCCGCCCAGGAACGCGCCGCCTCGACCAGCCGCGCCTCGATGCGCTCCTTGTCGGCGTCGGACAGCTCCGGCAGCTCGGTGCCCTGCGGGACCCGCACGACGAAGTGCAGCCGGGACAGGATCGACTCGGTGTTCCAGGCGGTGAAGTCGACGTTCGTCCCGCCCAGCTCCTCCTTGAGGATGTCGATGATCCGCAGCCGCACGCCCGTGGTGTAGCGGTCGCGGGGCAGGTAGACGATCGCCGAGTAGTAGCGCCCGTACTCGTCCTGGCGCAGGTACAGCCGCAGCCGGCGCCGCTCCTGGAGATAGAGCACGGAGGTGACGATGGAACGCAGTTCGTCCACCGGCGTCTGGAAGAGCTCGTCGCGCGGGTAGGTCTCCATGATCTGGAGCAGGTCGCGCCCGTCATGGCTGTTGGGCGAGAACCCGGCGCCCTTCAGCACCGCCTCGACCTTGCGCCGTACGACCGGCACCCGCACCACGGACTCGGTGTAGGCGGCGGAGGAGAACAGCCCGAGGAAGCGCCGCTCCCCGACGACGTTGCCCTCCGCGTCGAACTTCTTCACGCCGATGTAGTCGAGGTAGGAGGGCCGGTGCACGGTGGCCCGGCTGTTCGCCTTGGTCAGCACCAGCAGCTTGTGCTCACGCGCCTTGGCGCGGGCGTCGGCGGGCAGCCGCTCGAAGGAGGGGCTGACGGGGTGGCTGTGGTGACTGTCGGCGTCGACGTGCTGCGGGTCGGAGCGCAGGATGCCGAGCCCGGTCCCGGGAACGGCGGCGAGGGAGTCGTCCCCGCGCAGCTGGTACTCCCGGTAGCCGAGGAACGTGAAGTGGTCGGCGGCCAGCCAGCGCAGCAGCTCACGGGCCTCGTCGACCTCGGGCCGCGCCAGATCACCGGGGACGGGCTCCTCCTGGAGCCCGTCGGCGACCCGCAGCGCGGTGTCCCGCATCTTCTCCCAGTCCTCGACGGCCTCCCGGACGTCGGACAGGACGCGCACCAGGTCCGCGGTGATCTGCTTGAGGTCGGCGCGGTCGGTCTCCCGGTCGATCTCGACGTGGATCCACGACTCGACGTGCCCGTCGTGCGGCAGGTCCGCGGCGGCGGGCGTGGAGCTGAGCACCTCGATGAGCTTGCCGGTCACATCGCGCCGCACGACGATCTGCGGGTGGATGACGAGGTGGATGCCCCGGCCCTGCCGGGTCAGCTCGTTGGTGACGGAGTCGACGAGGAACGGCATGTCGTCGGTCACGACCTCGACGACCGAGTGACTGCACGTCCACCCGTTCTCCTCGACGGTCGGCGTGTGCACCCGGACGTTGGCCGTCCCCTGCGGCCGGTTCTCGGCCAGCCGGTAGTGCGAGAGCGCGGCTCCGAAGACGTCGACCGGGTCACGGCCGCTCAGGTCCTCCGGAGCGGTGTGCAGGTAGTAGCGCTGGAGGAACGCGAGAAGGGTGGCGTGGTCCGGGGTTCCCGGAGCACCGCCGCCCTCGCCCGTCGTCCCAGTCGGTAGATGCCCCCCTACCGGGCTGTTCTCAGCGACCCGCGCCGCCCTCTCGAGCAGCTCGGCCTTGGCTTCGTCCAGCTTGGTCTGCATGGTCCTCTGGCTCCTGTCGCGCGCCGTTGCGTGACGTAGAAGGAAGTACTGCCTCTTCCCCTGCGGCTCGACGCCACGGCCCGGGTTCTCCGGTCTGCTCCGACGCTATGCCGCAAGGTGGGATGAGCGGGGGGTTATCAGCCATTCTCGACACCACTCCCGGGTGTGACGCTGCTCTCCGCGCCAGGTGCATCCGGGGTGAGTACGGCGTCCTGGGGGCCCTCTCGGCCCCGTCCCGCCCGCGCCGACCAGCGTCCGCCGCCCGGCTGCGGAGATGGTCCGCACACACCGGGCGCAGGGCGGGGACGACAAGGCCCCCGCGAACTATCGCGCTGATCACGCCACCAAGGCTATCGCCCCTCCCGGCCCTCCCGTCATGAGCCGTATGTGTACAAAACCCGACCCAGAACTTTGCCGTTCTGCACAGAGGCAAAACACCCCATGACATGGGAGAGGACAGCATTCCCCCCACCCACCCGAGCCCTCCGAGCAGGACGCGAGGGGTGGTGCGCGAGGGCACCGAGGGGGTAAGGGCCGACGCCTCGGGCAACTCGGGGCCGACCGCCCCCGGCGGGAAGGGGAACGCGGGCAGGGGCGCAGCCCCGGAGGGGTCCAGCCCCGGAGGGGTCCAGGGGCGCAGCCCCTGGGATGGGACGGGTAGGGGCGGCGGGGGCGGGAAAAGTCGACGGCGCCCCCACTCCGCGGGACGCTGAAAGCGCCCCCTCTTGGCAAGCCCACCCCCAAGAGACACGCTGCCCCTGGCAACGCCCGCCCGAGAGGAGCGCCCACCATGACAGCGAAAATCCTCATCGTCACCGGCGACGCAGCGGAATCCCTGGAAGTCCTCTACCCCTACCAGCGCCTGCGCGAGGAAGGCTACGAGGTCCACATCGCCGCCCCCACCCGCAAAAAGCTCCAGTTCGTCGTCCACGACTTCGAACCCGGCTTCGACACCTACACCGAGAAGCCCGGCTACACCTGGCCCGCCGACCTCGCCTTCTCCGAGGTCGACCCCGGCCAGTACGCCGCCGTCGTCATCCCCGGCGGCCGGGCCCCCGAATACCTCCGCAACGACCCCGAACTCCGCAAGATCCTCAAGTCGTTCTTCGACGCCGACAAACCGGTCGCCCAGATCTGCCACGGCCCCCTGCTCACCGCGGCCGCCGACGCCCTCCACGGCCGACGCGTCACGGCGTACCCGGCCCTGGAGCTCGACATGCAGTCGGCGGGCGCCACCTTCCAGGACGCCGAGGCAGTGGTCGACGGCACCCTGGTCTCCGCCCGCGCCTGGCCGGACCACTCGGCCTGGATGCGCGAGTTCCTGAAGGTGCTGCGCACCAAGGCCCCGGCGACGTGACCTGACCTGCCCCACCCGAGACTGATCCGTCCCGAGACCCGCCCGCCGGTCCACCGAAGCCGAACGACAGGGTCACCCCGCGGCGCCCTCGGACCACCGAGGACGCCGCACCCGACCCGCCACGCCCGCCACCCGACACCCGCCACGGCCGCCGCCACGGCTGCCGACACGGCTGCCGACACGGCCTGTCGACACCCCCTACGCGGCCGTGGCCAACCGCGCCGCGAGCTCCACCGCCTCCCCCAGCGTGTCCACCACGGGCACGCCCACGCCCTCCAGACTGGCCCGGCTGTGCGACCCGCCGGTGTAGAGGACCGCCCGCGCGCCCACATGCAACGCGGCCACCGCGTCGTCGGCGGCGTCCCCGATCACCACCGTGCGCTCCGCCCGCACCCCGGTCAGCGCCTGGAGGTGGCGGACCATGTGCTCGGCCTTGCTGCCCCCGGAGGGCCCGATCCGCCCCTCGACCCGCAGGAAGTGCGGCTCGATCCCGAACCCCCGGACCAGCGGGACGAGTTCGTCATGCACGTACATGCTCAGCAGGGACTGACTGTGCCCCGCCGACCGCCACCCCGCGAGCAGCTCCACCGCGCCCTCGGTGAGCCCGCACCGCACCCGGTGCTCGGCGTAGTACCGGTGGAAGACGTCGTCCATGACCTGCCACTCGGCATCGGTGGGCAGCCTGCCCATCAGCCGCTCGTAGAACTTCGGCACCGGAACGCAGTACAGCGCCCGATAGCGCTCCAGCGTGATCGGCTCCAGCCCCAGCTCGACGAACGCCGCGTTCGTCGCCCCGATGATCGCTTCGTTGTCGTGGAACAGCGTCCCGTTCCAGTCCCAGACGATATGCGCCGCTTTCTGCTTCCCCATACCCGCAAACGTACCCGTCGGCGACGAGCCGGACTCAGTCGCCCGACCCCACCAGCGTCGGGATCTCCTGCCCGGCGAACCACAGCAGCTCATGGTCCTCGGCCCCGTCGACGACGAACTGCGCGTCGTCGTCCCCGCCGTCCGCCGCCTCGACCGCCTCCGCCGCGGCGGCCACGTCCGTCTCCGCGTCCCCGGAGTCGACGTGCACCGCGGCCGCCTTGGCCAGCGGCACCGCACCCGTCACCCGCACCTCGCCCAGCGCCGCCGGATCGAGCCCCCGGTCGGGGTCCGCGACGGCCGCGCGGTCGGGCACGTCGACGGCGACGACGACCCGGCGCCGCGGAGCACCCGGGTCCGCCGCGAGCAGCCGCAGCGAGGCGAGCGCCGCCCTGCTGAGCGCCGCGTACTCCAGCTCCTCGATGTCGTCGGAGAGGTACCACTCGCGCAGCGCGGGCGTGACGGCGTACGCGGCGAGCGGCCCGGGCCCCAGCTCACCCGTCTTGTGCGCCTCGGCGAGGCCGGGGAGGGTCAGGGGGACGTAGACGCGCATGGCTGGCCGCTCTTTCGTGGTCGCAGGCTCGGACGACTCGGACTCGACTACCCGGGGCGGGCGGTTCCCCGCGTCCCGAGGGCCTTCAGGATACGTGCGGCCGTCCTCTTTCGGGCCCCTGCCCACACCCCCGCGACCGTCAACCCCGACCCCCGCCTCTCACCCGGGGCGCCCCCGTGACACCGGGCTCCGGCGACCCCGCACTCACACTGATAGGTGAATCCCCGGCCCGGCGACGGGAACTCTCCGCTTCCTTGCCGTCACACACCGCAACCCCGTACAAGATCCACAACGGCAAGTTACCGACCGGTAGAGCCGAGCCCAGCGAACGGGGACATCCATGAACAAGGTCATGACGAGGACGCAGCGCCATTCGGGCAACCGGCCTCCCGGCCGCCACGACACCCGCCGCCCCGCGGGCGCCCCGCCCCGCACCCCGAGCGGCGGCACCCCCCGCACGGCACCCGGCGGCGGCCGCCCACCCGGTCCCCCCGGCACCGGCACCGCCGCCCCCACCCGCCCCGCCGACGGCCGTCCCGCGACCCCTCACTCCCTCACCCGCCGCCCGGCTCCCCGCCCCGACAACACGGGAACCGGTACCGGCACCGGCCCGGGCACCGGTACCGGTCCGGGAGCCGGCACGGGCACCACACCGTCCGCCCCCGCCCAGCCCCGCCCCACAGACCTCTTCGCCGACCGACTCCTCGCGGTCCTGACCGGCCGTCGCCCCGTGCACTTCATGCTCCGGCACACCCTCGGCCACGCCTACGACGACCTCGCCCACCTCGCCGAACGCGGCCCCCTGCGCACCGCCCACGGCGCCCGCGCCGTCGTCCGGGACATCGGCTACTACGTCCCCCGCCCCGGCGCCATCGAGGCCTTCGCCCGCATCGGCGCCGGCGACCGCCTGCGGGCCATGGCCTTCCGGCTGGAACTCGGCACCGACCGCCGCTGGCGCTGCACCGCCGTGGAACTCGACGGCACCCGCGGGCCCCGCCCCCAGGACGACTGAGCCGCCCCCGCACCGCCCCACGGCACGCCCCCGCACCGCCCCACGGCAAAGGGCCGGACCACCCGAAGGTGACCCGGCCCCAAGCCGCTACGCGGCCCGCGGCGCCGACGGCGCCGCGGGCACCCGTGCCCTACTTCTTGCGGCGCCGCCCGGCCTTCGCCTGCTTGCGGCGCTCCGCGCGCGTGAGGCCGTCGGCCTCGGAACGCACCGGCTCGTCCTCGTCACTGTCGAAGTCGCCCTCGATCGTGCCGCCCTCGCCGTCCACCGTCGGAGCCGAGAAGTGCAGCTGACGACGCTGCGGAGCGTCCAGACCCTTCGCCCGGATCTCCGGACGCGAACCCGCCTGCGCCGGCACCACGTCCTGCTTCTCCATGTCGACCGGCGCGGCGTCCTGCACCGGCACCTCCTCGACCTGCTGCTCGACCTGGACCTCCAGGTTGAACAGGTAGCCGACGGACTCCTCCTTGATGCCGTCCATCATCGCGGAGAACATGTCGAAGCCCTCACGCTGGTACTCGACCAGCGGGTCCTTCTGCGCCATCGCGCGCAGACCGATGCCCTCCTGGAGGTAGTCCATCTCGTAGAGGTGCTCGCGCCACTTGCGGTCCAGGACCGACAGCACGACCCGACGCTCCAGCTCGCGCATGATCTCGGAGCCGAGCTGCGACTCCCGCGACTCGTACTGCTCGCGGATGTCGTCCTTGATGGACTCGGAGATGAACTCGGCGGTCAGACCGGCCCGGTCACCGGCCGCCTCCTCCAGCTCCTCGACCGTGACCTTCACCGGGTAGAGCTGCTTGAAAGCGCCCCACAGCCGGTCCAGGTCCCAGTCCTCCGGGAAGCCCTCGGCGGTCTCCGCGCCGACGTACGCGTCGATCGTGTCGTCCATGAAGTGGTGGATCTGCTCCTGGAGGTCCTCGCCCTCCAGAACGCGGCGCCGCTCACCGTAGATGACCTCACGCTGACGGTTGAGCACCTCGTCGTACTTCAGGACGTTCTTACGCGTCTCGAAGTTCTGCTGCTCCACCTGCGACTGCGCGGACGCGATGGCCCGCGTGACCATCTTGTTCTCGATCGGCACGTCGTCCGGCACGTTCGCCATCGACATCACGCGCTCGACCATCTGCGCCTTGAACAGCCGCATCAGGTCGTCACCCAGCGACAGGTAGAAACGGGACTCGCCCGGGTCGCCCTGACGGCCGGAACGACCGCGCAGCTGGTTGTCGATACGACGCGACTCGTGCCGCTCGGTACCCAGCACGTAGAGGCCGCCCAGCTCCTTGACCTCGTCGAACTCGGCCTTGACCGCCTGCTCGGCCTTCTCCAGGGCGGCGGGCAGCGCGGCCGCCCACTCCTCGATGTGCTCCTCGGGGTCCAGGCCGCGCTGGCGCAGCTCCGCCTCCGCGAGGTCGTCGGGGTTGCCGCCGAGCTTGATGTCGGTACCACGGCCGGCCATGTTGGTCGCGACCGTCACAGCGCCCTTGCGGCCGGCCTGGGCGACGATCGACGCCTCCCGCTCGTGGTGCTTGGCGTTCAGCACCTCGTGCTGCACACCCCGCTTGGAGAGCTGCTGCGACAGGTACTCGGACTTCTCGACCGACGTCGTACCGACGAGGATCGGCTGGCCCTTCTCGTGCTTCTCGGCGATGTCGTCGACGACCGCCTCGAACTTCGCGACCTCGGTCCGGTAGATCAGGTCGGACTGGTCCTTGCGGACCATCGGCCGGTTCGTCGGGATCGGGACCACGCCGAGCTTGTAGATCTGGTGGAACTCGGCGGCCTCGGTCATCGCCGTACCGGTCATGCCGGACAGACCGGGCTCTTCCTTGCCCTCGTGGTTGTGCCGCTTGTAGAGGCGGAAGAAGTTCTGAAGGGTGATCGTGGCGAGCGTCTGGTTCTCGTCCTTGATGTCCACCCCTTCCTTCGCCTCGATCGCCTGGTGCATGCCCTCGTTGTAGCGGCGGCCCGCGAGGATACGGCCCGTGTGCTCGTCGACGATCATGACTTCGCCGTCCATGACGACGTAGTCCTTGTCCTTCTTGAAGAGCTCCTTCGCCTTGATGGCGTTGTTCAGGTAGCCCACCAGAGGGGTGTTCACCGACTCGTAGAGGTTGTCGATGCCCAGCCAGTCCTCGACCTTGCTGACACCGGCCTCGTGGATGGCGACCGTGCGCTTCTTCTCGTCGACCTCGTAGTCGCCGGTCTCCTCGATGCCCTTGAGCGGGTTGCCGGCCTCGCCCTTCTTCAGGCGCGTCACCAGCTTGGCGAAGTCGCCGTACCACTTGGTCGCCTGGTCGGCCGGACCCGAGATGATCAGCGGCGTACGCGCCTCGTCGACCAGGATGGAGTCGACCTCGTCGACGATGGCGAAGTTGTGACCCCGCTGCACCAGCTCGTCCTGCGCCCACGCCATGTTGTCGCGCAGGTAGTCGAAGCCGAACTCGTTGTTCGTGCCGTACGTGATGTCGCACGCGTACATCGCACGGCGCTGCGCCGGCGTCATGTTCGCGAGGATGCAGCCGACTTCCAGGCCCAGGAACTTGTGGACACGACCCATCATCTCGGAGTCGCGCTCGGCCAGGTAGTCGTTGACCGTGATGAGGTGGACGCCCTTGCCGGACAGCGCGTTCAGATACGCGGGCAGCGTGCCGACCAGCGTCTTGCCCTCACCGGTCTTCATCTCGGCCACATAGCCGAGGTGCAGGGCGGCACCACCCATGATCTGTACGTCGTAGTGGCGCTGGCCGAGGACACGCTTGGCGGCCTCGCGCACGGTGGCGAACGCCTCGGGCAGCAGGTCGTCCAAGCTCTCACCGTCGGCGTACCGCTGCTTGTACTCATCGGTGAGGGCCCGCAGCTCGGCGTCGGAGAGGTCGACGAAGTCCTCTTCGATGGAGTTGACCTGGTCCGCGATGCGGTGCAGCTTGCGCAGGATCTTGCCTTCGCCTGCACGCATGATCTTCGAGAGGACGGACACGGGGGTTGGTCTCCTTGCCGGTCGGGCCTGGGACGGTCGGTTTCCAATGGACTAACTGAGCAACGGCCATCGTATGCGAGGACCCCGCCACCCCGGGAGGCCTGCCGCGACGAGGACCGCACACTGCTGCGCACCTGCTCCAAAATCTTCTTCGAAGGGGACAACGGCCGGGCCCCGCCGATGGTGCCGCGTCCGCCGGACGAATTGCGCGAATTGTGATCACGCGCTCACCCACGGCAAAGGAATGGCGCCCACCGGGACACCCCGCGCAGAATCGGCCGATGGAGCCCGAGCCCGTCACCCTCACCACCCCCCGTCTCGTCCTGCGCCCCCTCGACCCGCGCGACACCGACGCCGTGTACACCGCCGCCCAGGACCCCGACATCCAGCGCTGGACCACGATCCCCTCCCCCTACCTCCCCGAGCACGCCCGCAACTTCACCGAACTGCTCGCCCCGCAGGGCTGGGCGAGCGGCTCCATGTTCACCTTCGGCGTCTTCCTCCCCGACGGCGCCCTCACCGGCGCCCTCAGCCTCACCATGCGCTCCCCGGGCACGGCCGAGGTCGGCTTCTGGGCCGCCAAGGAACACCGCGGGCACGGCTACATCACCGAGGCCACCCTCACCGCGGCCCGCTGGGCCTTCACCACCCTCCCCGTCGACCGCGTCGAATGGCGGGCCGAGATCGGCAACACCGCCTCCCGCGCGGTCGCCGAGAACGCCGGCTTCACCCTGGAGGGCACCCTCCGCTCCGCCATCGCCAACAAGGGCGTGCGCCGCGACTGCTGGCTCGCCTCCCTGCTCCCCTCGGACCTGGGCCTCCCGTCGACCGCCCCGTACCTCCCGGCACCCGACGCCACCTCCCCCTGAAGGCCGACACCCCACCCCGGCCCCACGCACCCTCCCCCCGGGCCCCGACACCCCGCCCCAGAGGCACGAACGAGGGCGCGAACGGGAAGGGGCGGCGGAGGCGGAACCCCTCACCCGCACCCCACCTCCCCCGAACCCCCAGCTCACCCCGCACTGTCAGTCCCACCCCCTATCGTGCGAGCCATGACGACCCCGCGCCCCGACACCACCCTCTCGGCAGACGAAGCCCGCCGCATCGCCCTGCGCGCACAGGGCTTCCTCGGCACACCCGACCGCAAGGCCGGCGTCCGCGGCGTCCTCCGTCACCTCGGCGCGGTCCAGCTCGACACCATCTCGGTCCTGGCCCGCTCCCACGAACTGATCCCCTACGCCCGCCTCGGAGCCGTGGGCCGCAAGACGGTCGAGGACGCGTACTGGAAACCGGAGGCCCCGGGCACCCCCGCCGCCCGCCCGCACGCCTTCGAGTACTGGTCCCACGCCGCCTGCATCCTCCCCGTCGAGGAATGGCCCCACTTCGCCTTCCGCCGCCGCGCCTACCGGGCCCGCCCGCACTGGAACCACGCGCTCCCCGACGGCACGTACGACCAGGTCATCAAGCAACTGCGCACCGAAGGCCCCCTCACGGCAACCGAGTTGGGCGGCGCGAAGAAGACCAGCGAATGGTGGGACTGGTCCGGCACCAAGGTCGCCGTGGAGCGCGCGCTGATGTACGGCGAGGTGGTCTGCGTGGAGCGCCGCGGCTGGAAGCGCGTGTACGACCTCGCCGAGCGCGCCGTACCCGCCGACCTGCTGCACGACGAACTGGACGACACCGAGTGCCTGCGCCGCCTCGTCCGCCTGGCCGGCCAGTCCCTCGGCGTGGGCACCCGCGCGGACATCGCCGACTACCACCGCCTCCGGGGCGAGCAGGTCGACACCGTGATCGCCGACTCCGGCCTGGTCCCGGTCACCGTCGAGGGCTGGGGCAAACCCGCCTGGGCCGACCCGTCGGCGCTGGCGACACCCCCGCGCGGCCGCCACCGCACCACGCTGCTGTCCCCCTTCGACTCCCTCGTCTGGGAGCGGGCGCGCACCGAGCGGATCTTCGGCTTCACGCACCGCCTGGAGGCCTACGTCCCCAAGCCGAAACGGATCCACGGCTACTTCGCGATGCCGGTCCTGGCCGGCGGCCGGCTCGTCGGCCGCGTGGACCCGGCCCGCGAGGGCCGCACCCTGATCGCCCGGCAGGTCACCCTGGACGGCCCGAAGGCGGTCCCGGCGGTGGCCCAGGCCCTGCTCGAAGCGGCGACCTGGGTGGACTGCACGGACGTACGCGTGGAGCGCGTGGACGCCCCGGACCTGCGCGAGCCCCTCGTCGGAGAACTCACCCGCGCACTGGCCTGACCCGGATCCGAGCCGCGCCCGAGCCGGGCTTCACAGCCCCGGCTCACCGGGGCACCGCGGCACCGTCTCGGCAGCAGGCTCAGCGGATCTCGAGAATCTTCTCCCGCATCGCGTACACGACCGCCTCCATCCTGGAGTGCAGCTGAAGCTTCTCCAGGATGTTGCGCACATGGTTCTTCACGGTGTTCTCGGAGATGAACAACTCCTTGGCGATGTCACGGTTGTTCATTCCCGTGGCGACCAGCTTGAGCACCTCCAGCTCCCGGTCCGTAAGCCGCGGCGCGGGCACGAGACGACGCTCGTCGGTCCGCTGGATCATCGACTTGAACTCGGTGAGGAGCTTCGACGCCATGGAGGGGCTGATCTGTGACTGCCCGTCGGCGACCGCGCGGATCGCGGTGGCGACCTCGTCCGTGGAGATCTCCTTGAGGAGATAGCCGGTCGCACCGGCCTTGATCGCCTCGTAGAGGTCGGCCTCCTCGTCACTGATCGTCAACATGATGATCTTCGCGCTGGGGGCCACCTCCTTGATGGAGGTGCACGCCTCGATACCACCGCGCTTGGGCATCCGCACGTCCATCAGCACGATGTCGGGCAGCAGGTCGGCCGCCTTGTCCACGGCCTCGGCGCCGTCCCCCGCCTCACCGACGACCTGGATGTCCTCCTCGGCCGCGAGCACGATCTCCAGTCCACGGCGGAACAGGGCGTGGTCGTCCACGACAAGGACTCTGATCGGCTCCTTGCGTGAGGTGCCCCCGTCCGGGCCCATGCCGACGACGCCGTCGTCGGCATCGTCGTCCCGCATCGGTCCGAAGCTGTCCGCCATCGTTCCTCCCCCTGAAGGCTGTGGCCGTGGTCCTGTGCCGTCGCCAACCCAAGGCAGCGGCCCACCGGTTGAGCCGCCAGGCCATGATTCCATGCCCGGACGACAACGCGGTGACAGAGCGGTGCCCGAAGGGGTCGCACACGGGTGCCCCTGGGGGCGCACACAGCGCTCCAGGGGCACACCGCTCAGCTGTCACCGGGCAGCGTCAGCCACCCAACGCCCCGCCCGCGTCGGGCGAGTGCGCCTGGGCCACCATCGGGTCGGTGTCGAGGTAGATCACGCCGTAGTCGTAGGCGTGCCGCCGGTAGACGACGCTGGGCTGCTTGGTCTCGGAGTCGACGAACAGGTAGAAGTCGTGTCCGACCAGTTCCATCTCGTAGAGGGCCTGGTCGAGGGTCATCGGAGCGGCGACGTGGGTCTTCTCGCGCACCACGAGGGGGCCGTCGCCCTGCACCTCCAGCGAGCCGATCCGCTTGGTCGGCACGCTGTCCGACTCGTCGGCGGGGACGGGACGGCCGTTGCCGTTGAGCGTCGCCACGCCCGGAACGTAGTCGGAAACCTCCGCCGCGGAGATCCTGCGGGCGCCGCGGCGCGTGTATCGCTTGTCGTGCTGCTTGCGCAGCTGGGCATCCAGCTTCTCCGCCGCCAGGTCGAGTGCCGCGTAAGCGTCGCTGGCAGCCGCCTCCGCCCGGATCACAGGGCCGCGGGACCGGAGTGTGATCTCCACCCGGTCGCACCGGTCGGCCTGTCGGGGGTTGGGCTCCTTGGACACCTCCACGTCGAGGCTGATCACCTTGCCGTCGAGCTTCTGGATCTTCTCCAGGTTCAGCTTGTCGGCCACGTGCTTGCGGAACCGCTCGGGCACCTCGGTCTTGCGGCCCTTGACGACGATGTCCACGCAGAACTCCGTTCCCGGATCACTCCGCTTCCGTGCGGAGCGTCTCCCTTTTGCACCAGGTTCCGGTGAGCACCGGAACCTCGGACTCGGTGACTTCCACCTCCTCCTCCCCCATGGGCGAGATCTACACCCCAGGTGCCGCGGAAGATTACGAAAACCGCAGCACGGCATTCGGATTTGAGAGGTGTGGCCTGCGGCTTTCCCTCACAACCGAACATATCTCGCCCGGACGGATGTCGTCACCCTCTACTGCGGCGTACCTCCGATCAGGCGAATTGGCCCTCTCATTACCTGCAACGACGCAACTTCCCGCTCAGTTCCGGTTTATTTCGAAAGAGTCCGGAGACGCGGCGACGACGGCCGCGCAGAGCACGTCACCGGCTCCGCCCGCGATCTCGAGCGACCTCGGCGGCGCACCGCCCACGTCTGCCGTGCCTTCCACACCTTCCCTGTCTTCCGCACCGTCCATGCCCTCTACGCCTGCCTCCTCGGCTCCGGACGGCTCCTTGCTGTCTTCCCGACTGATACCCACGTACCCGGCCGTCGCCCCTTCACCACACAACGCTCCCTTGACCTCCTCCCCGTACCGCCCACTCTCCCCCCGTCCCGCCCGCTCCGCCGCCGCAGCCGCCCCCGCAGCCGCCCCCACGAGCCGCACGGCCCGCGCCGCCCGGACCGCCCGCGCGGCCTCCGCCAGCGAGGCGCCCGTCGTGACCACGTCGTCCACGAGCACCACCGGCCCACCGCACAGCACCCGCGCACCCCCGGGCACCACCGTCAGCGCGCCCACCAGGTTGTCCAGCCGCCCCCGGGAGTCCAGCCCCGACTGGTCGGCCACGGCCCGCCGCTGCCGCAACACCGCGGCCACCCGCGCCGGCACCCCCGCCCGCCGCAACGCGCCGGCCGCCGCCAACGCGATCCGCCGCGCCGGATCATGCCCGCGCGCCCGGACGACGGCACGGGCGGAGGGGACGGGGACGAGCAGCAGATCGCCGCGCGGTGGGGGGCCCTCCCCCTCCCCCCACCCCACCTCCCCCACCCCCGCCCGCACAGCCCCCGCCAACGCCTCGCCCAGCGGTCGTGCCAGGGCCAGCGCGCCGCGTTCCTTGTGGGCCAGCAGCGCGGCGCGTACCTCGTCCGCGTAGCGGGCCGCCGCGTGCACGGCGGGCAGCCCCGGCGGTTCCGGCAGCGGACGGACCCGGAACGGCTCGGCCCCGCCCAGCGCCGCACGGCACTGCGGGCAGAGCACCGTGCGCGCACTTCCGCAGCCCCCGCACTCGGCGGGCAGCACCAGGCCGGCGAGTTCCTGCCACCACCTGCGAACGCCTTCCACGTCGCCTACTGTGCCGAGGACGGGAGCGACCTGGCCACCCCTGTGGAAAACCATGGGGAGCGGGCTGTGGAAAACTTTCGGGAAGGCGGCCGTAAGGCGCTCGAAGCGAGCGCGGCGCCAAAAGGAGCGGGTGAAAAGCAGCCCCCGGGAAACCCGGGGCCAAAGAGAAGAAGGCCCAGGAGTTGCCCCGGAACTCCTGGGCCCCTGCGGCCCCCCGCGTTGCGCAACCCGAGCGAATGATCACCCGCCCCCGAGGATCACCCGGGGTAGAACGTGACCGAAGCGGTCTCCTTCAGCGTCCGCCAGCCGCTTCCGCCGGGCAGCCACAGCAGCCCGTCCTTGGAGGTCGCGAAGAGCGGGATCTCGGTGTCCTCGGAGGCGGCGATGCTCGTGACCTCCGTGAGTCCGGGGAGGGTTCCCGCCTCGGGGATCGAACCGTCGCACTGCACGTACTGCACCTGCTGCACGCCCCCGGACTCGCGCCCGACGACCACGAGCCGGCTGTCCCCGGCCCAGGACATCGCGGTGACCTGTTCCAACTCCGGTGTCGCGGAACGCAGTTCCTGGAGCGACACGGACTGCTGCTCGCCGCTGCCCGGGCCTCGCTCGATCCGCCCGATGAGCAGGGACTGCTTGCCGCCCTTGTCCACGACGAGCGCGATCCGCACCCCGTCGGCCGCCACCCGTACGGCGTTGATACGGCCGTCGAGTCCCGGGGTGAGCACCTCCAGCGGCTGCCCGCCGCCCTTCTCCAGCAGGAGCAGCCGGGGAGCGGCGGGGTCGCGGTCGGCCACCCACAGGTCCCCCTGGGTGTCCCAGCTGGGGGTGGTGAGCCGGTCGGTCTCCGTCTTGCCCTTGCTCTGGAGCACGGGGTCGCCGATGGAGCTGCCGGAGACGGTGGAGGTGACGTAGAGCGTCTTGCCGTCGAGGGCGACTCCGGCGGCGCTGTGTTCGTCGCGGGCCACGGCCACCGAGCGCAGCGCCTTGGCGCCGTCCCCGAGCGCTCCGGGCACGGGTTCGGCCTTGGTGTTGCCGCTGCCGCTCGTCATCCGTTCGAGGCGGTGCTGCCCGTCGATGAAGTACAGGTAGCCGGGGTTGGTCTCGGAGCCGCGTGCGGCGACCGTCGCCGCCCGCTCCTCGGTGAGGGAGCACAGCTGGGTGCCGCCGGAGCGCAGGGCGATCTCGTCGACGGCGGGGGCCAGGCTGCGGAGGGAGAACAGCAGCTGGGCCGCCATCTCCTCGCACTTGCCCTGTCCGATGTGGGCGGCCTTGTCGTTCAGCGGCACCGTGAGTTTGTTCTGGTCGTCGGGGGTCAGAGCGGTGACGCCCTTGGGCAGCGCGGTTCCGGTGGGGAAGCTGGATCTGACGACGGGGCGGAGCCAGTTGGTGGGTCCCGTGAGGACGGAGCGCACCATCTGCGTCATCGGGTCGACGCGCTCTCGGACGTAGACGGGGTCGGCGACGGCCATCGGCTGCCGGGCGCCGTCGGCGGTGGTGTTGGAGGCGAAGTAGTACTTGTTGACGGACACGTAGTTGCGCTGGAAGTCCGACTTGCCCATGACGACGCCCTGGGGGAGGGCGTCGATGCGCCACTGCCCGTTCTTCTTGTCGCGGCTGAGGTGGACCGCCTGGCCGTACTGGCCCGAGGCGGGCGCGTACGACTGCTGTGCGTCGACGGTGGCGACCCGGGTGCCGGTCAGGGTGTACGAGTAGTCGTCGCCGTCGTCCCTGCTCCCGGTGGGCCCGGCGTCGGTCGCCGGGCCGTCCGCGAGGACCGTGGTGGACCGTTCGGGCTCCCATTTCTGGGCGGCCTTCTCGGTCAGGTACTGCCGTGCCGTCGCGTAGCCGGGGTCGTCGCTGGTGAGCGCTTCGAGGAAGCCCTGGACGATCTCCAGGGGCTGCGCGTCGTCCCGGGGCGGCATCGCGAACACCCGTACCTGGGTGTCCTGGCGGGGCGTGGACTCGACGCCGCGCAGGTCCCCGCTGTCGGGCATCGAGGCGCATCCGGCCAGCAGGACGACGCCGCAGGTGGCGTAGGCCACCGTGCGCCCCGGCGTACGCCGGGTTCCCCCCTCGCGCCACTCAGCGCCCACGAAATGCCTCCCCTTGCTCGTTCGCGCCCTCCGCCCCGGCTCTGTGCCGGTCCGAAGTCCCCCTGAGTGCCGTTTCACGCGCGTCACCCGTGCCACCGTCGTCCGGGCCGTCCGGGTCCCCTGCCCCGGCCGTGTCCGTCCGGTTCGGGCTGTCGCCGCGTACCGTCCCGCCTGTCCCCGCGCCGACGCCCGTGCTCGTTCCCGCGCCCGTCCTCGGTCCCGTGCCCGGGCTCGGGGAGGGGCGGGGCACCACGCGCGCGCCGTTGCCGGGCAGCGCCGTCGGGTCGGCCGTGGCCGCGCCGGCCGTCCGGGGCGTGAGCGTGCTCCGTGCGGCCGACTGCTGTTCGCCGACGGGCTGTACCGGCACCGTCGCGCTCTTCTGGCCGCCGCCGCGCGGCAGGCCGGCGTCGTCGAGGTCTCCCCGGTTGCGGCGGGAGTCCTTGGGCTCGAGCGGTATCGGTGAGCCCCGCAGCGGCTCGTCGGCGGTCCTCGGCAGCGTCAGCCGGAACTGCGAGCCGCCACCGGGCTCTCCCCAGGCCTGGAGCCAGCCGCCGTGCAGCCGGGCGTCCTCCAGGGCGATGGACAGCCCCAGACCGGTACCGCCGGTGGTACGCGCGCGTGCCGGGTCGGCGCGCCAGAACCGGCTGAAGACGCGGGTGGCCTCGCCGGGCTTGAGGCCGACGCCGTAGTCGCGCACGGCGATCGCGACGGCCCCGCCCGCGGCGGCCAGTTTGACGATGACGTCCTTGCCCTCGCCGTGCTCCACGGCGTTGACCACCAGGTTCCGCAGCACCCGCTCCACCCGCCGGGCGTCGGCCTCGGCGACGACGGGCTGCTGGTCGCCGATGACGCGGACGGTCGTCCCCTTGCGTTCGGCGAGCGGCGCCGCCCCGCTGACGACCCGCCGGACGACCTCCCTGAGGTCGATCGGCTCGGCCTCGAGGGCGGCGGCGCCGGCGTCGAAGCGGCTGATCTCCAGCAGGTCGGCGAGGAGTGTCTCGAAACGGTCGAGCTGGTCGGCGAGGAGTTCGGCGGACCGCGCGGTGACGGGGTCGAAGTCGACCCGGGCGTCGTGGATGACGTCGGCGGCCATGCGTACGGTCGTCAGCGGTGTCCGCAGTTCGTGCGAGACGTCGGACACGAACCGCCGCTGCATCCGTGACAGGTCCTCCAGTTGCTGGATCTTCAGCTGGAGGTTCTGGGCCATCTTGTTGAAGGCCTCGCCGAGGCGGGCGATGTCGTCCTCACCGGTGACCTTCATCCGTTCCTGGAGGCGCCCGGCGGAGAGCCGCTCGGCGATGCCCGCGGCCATCCGCACCGGCGTGACCACCTGGCGCACCACGAGCCAGGCGATGGCTCCGAGGAGTACGACGACGAAAAGCCCGGCGGTCGCCAGCGTCCCCTTGACCAGGCTCAGCGACTTCTCCTCCTGGGTGAGCGGGAAGAGGTAGTACAGCTCGTACGGGTCGCCGTTGGGGTCGTTGACCTGCTTGCCGATGACCAGGGCCGGCTGGGATTCCTTGTCGCTGAGATAGATGATCCGCGAGTAGCTCTGGGCGGCGCCGGTGCTGCTGTTGACCTGCTCGCGCAGCTTCTCCGGGACGCTCTTGTCGGGGTCGACGAAGCCGGAGGCGCGCGGCCCGCGGGCGACGCCGCTGACGTCGCCGGGGGGCAGGGTGACCACGTCGAAGGCGCCCTGGCCACCACTGGACAGCGACAGCACGAGCTCGCTCATCCATTCGATGACGTTCTGCGAGGCGCCGCCGTCGGCCGGGGTCCCGTCGTCGGCGGACGCGCCGGCGGCCTCGTCGGCCTTCTGCTTGGCGACGGCGAACCCACCGGTGGCCTGGCTCTGGGACGCCTTCACCTTGGCGTCCAGCAGCCCGTTGCGCACCTGTCCGATGACGACGAAGCCGAGCAGCAGGACGACGCCCAGCGACATCAGCAGCGTCGTGGCGACGACCTTGAGCTGGATGTTGCGCCGCCACAGCCGCATGACGGGCAGCAGCGGCCGGCGCACCCAGCGCAGCAGCAGCCTCAGGACGGGGCTGCCCTGCACCCCGCCGTGCAGCAGCCCGCCTGCGAGGAGGCGTGCGAAGCGTGAACCCGGCGTCCTACGGCCGACAGGCCGCTCCGGACGGGCCCCGGAGCGTCCGGGGGCCGAAGCGGCACTGTCTCCGGACATGTCAGCTCGGTCCTGCCTTGTATCCGACACCACGGACGGTCACCACGATCTCCGGCCGCTCGGGGTCCTTCTCGACCTTGGAGCGCAGCCGCTGGACGTGCACGTTCACCAGGCGGGTGTCGGCGGCGTGCCGGTATCCCCACACCTGTTCCAGGAGCACCTCGCGGGTGAACACCTGCCAGGGCTTGCGCGCCAGCGCGACCAGCAGGTCGAACTCCAGCGGCGTCAGCGCGATCGACTGGCCCTCCCGCTTCACGGAGTGACCGGCCACGTCGATGACGAGGTCGCCTATGGCGAGCTGTTCCGGTGCCGGCTCCTCGGAGCGCCGCAGGCGCGCCCGGATGCGGGCGACCAGCTCCTTCGGCTTGAACGGCTTCACGATGTAGTCGTCGGCGCCGGACTCCAGCCCGACGACGACGTCGACGGTGTCGCTCTTCGCCGTGAGCATCACGATCGGCACCCCGGACTCCGCCCTGATCAGGCGGCACACCTCGATGCCGTCACGGCCGGGCAGCATCAGGTCCAGCAGCACCAGGTCGGGCTTCGCCTCCCGGAAAGCGGCCAGCGCCTTGTCACCGTCGGCGACGAAAGACGGTTCAAAACCTTCACCACGCAGCACAATGCCGAGCATCTCGGCCAGTGCGGTGTCGTCGTCGACGACAAGGACTCGTCCCTTCATAAACGACATCATCCCATTCTCATAACAGTGAAGGTGGCGCAGGTGAGAAGGCTCACCGGCCAGTGACGATAGTCGTACGGGGCGGTCACTGTCTGCCCCGGTTCCGCCGCCGTCGATGTCGGCACCGGTGTCGGACGGTCACGAGAAGCGACTCGTCGCCCGGGCGCCGTGACGCAGAGGAATCGCCTGCCGTCGTCGCGTGACGAGGAGAGATCCGGCTGCCTCCTCATCAGGTCGTGCTCGCGGGCTGTCGGCAGCACCGGTCGCACCGGTCGGCTCGCGCCGAGCCTCGGCTTCCTGTCACCGGTTCAGCGGCTCTCCGTCCGGTCCGAACACGTTGCCGAAACCCCACTCGACCCGCACGCTCACGCCTGCCGCCCACGTTCGCATCACGGCCTCGACGGCGGGGAACCCGACGGCGGCCGGCACCGTCACGACGATGAACCGCCGGTCGGCAGGCGCCTCCACCAGGCCGCCCAGCGAGGCGAAGGCATCGGTCAGGGATTCCAGTGCCCCGGCGTCGAAGGGCGGCTCGCCGAATGCCTGGACGCAGAAGTTCGGGCCTCGTCGCTCCACCCGGAAGCACCCGTCGGCGTCGATCTCCAGCAGGTCCCCGGCCGCGCAGCCCTCGACCATGCCCGGGCTGCCCGTCAGTTCGTACCGGCCGGGACCGACAGCCAGGGCAGGCAGCGTCTCGAACACCGGCTTCCCGGAACCGCCGAACCCGACGCGCAGCGCCACGTGGCAGTGATGGGAGGACTCCGAACTCTCGATGCTCATCCCGGCATCGTCGCAAAAGCGCTCCGCGCCGAGAAACCCGGCCTCCTTCACCCGGCCGGCACCGCGGGTGCTCCCAGCGGCCCGACAGGGCGGGACCGGCGCGGGTGCGGGCGGCGTCAGGGGCGGGACCGGCGCAGGCGCAGGTGGCGTCAGGGGTAGGACCGCGCGCAGGTGCGGGCGGCGGTCCCGGCGGGAAATCCCGGTGCGGCGCGGCACCGTCCAATGGTGGGATGCGCCGCATGAGCGACCCGTTGCGCGACCGCATCGAGCGGTACTACGCCACCGTGCCCCTGCTGTTCGCCGACGCCGAGGACTTCGGCTCCCTGCGCCTGTTCGTACGCAAGGAGCCCGGCGCCCCGTACTACGGCGGCCCCAGCCACGCCCAGCCCACCGGCGCGGCTTCGGTGGACGCCGCCGACATCGCCCGGGTGCGTGCCCGGCAGCGGGAGCTCGGCGTGCCACAGGCGTTCGAATGGCTGGCCGAGTCGGCACCCGCGCTCCGCGCCGAGATCGAGGCCGCCGGGCTCCTGGTGCTGCGCCGCCCGCTGATGGTGCTGCCGCCCCCGCACCCGCTGCCTCCGCAACCCCTGCCGGACGGCGTGACCCTGCGCGCGCTGACCGCGGACGACCCCGCGCTGCCCGCGGCCCTCGCCCTCCCGCGGCTGGCTTTCGCCGAGGAGTCCCCAGCCGGGGAGACCGGCGCCGCCGCACACCCGTCGGACCGCGCACGGTTGTCGAGGCTCGCCGAGGCGCTGACCGCGGACGGCACGGTGGCCGCCGTCCGCCCCACGATCCGCGCCGGACACAAGACCCTCGTCGCCGCCCTCGCCCCGGACGGCACCCCGCTGGCCACCGGCCACTACCACCCGTCGAACGCCACCACGGAGATCGGTGGGATCGGGACCCTCCCCTCCGCCCGCCGTCAGGGCCTGGCCGCCGCGGTGACGGCGGGCCTGGTCGCCCATGCCCGCGCCCACGGCGTCGAGACGGTCTTCCTCGCCTACGCGCGGGAATCCGTCGCCCGCCTCTACGCCCGCCTGGGCTTCCGCCCCACCGCCACGACCCTCCTGATCGCCGACCAGCCCGCCCGCTCATAGACCCCGGGCCGCCCCGCACGCCGAGCGCGCCCGAAAACCACCAGGACACCAAGGAACGCCCGGACGGCCACGAACACACCCAGGACGCCAGACGGGCCGCCGGACGCCCGGGCCGGCCCGACCGCCCGACGACCCGACGACCCGACCGCCCGACGACCCGACCGCCCGATGATGCACCGCCGACCGGCAACCAACGACCAGCAGCCGAAGGCCGACAGCCGACAGCCGATGACCAACCGCCGTACAAGCACCGGACGCTCAGCAACCATCAGCCACCCAGCGACCACCGCCGCTCAGCGCCCACCAGCCGCCCAGCGACCACCGGCCGCCCTGCAACCGCCGGACGGTCAAAGTGCCGCCCCCGCCTCCCCCCGGCGCGCCCCGCCGCACAGCTCGGCGAGCGCGTCGGCCGTCACCGGCGACACCACACCCTCCTCCGTGACGATCGCCGTCACCAGCTCGGGCGGTGTCACGTCGAACGCGGGGTTGTACGCCTGGGTCCCCAGCGGCGCCACCGGAATCCCGCCGCCCGCTCCCGTCACCGGCGCCTGGGCCACCATGGCCTCCGTCACCTCGAACCCGGGGCGCTGCTCCACCTCGATGGACGTCCCGTCCGGTGTCTCCAGGTCCACCGTCGTCACCGGCGCCACCACGATGAACGGCACATGGTGGTACCGCGCCAGCACGGCGAGCGGATAGCTCCCCACCTTGTTGGCCACCGACCCGTCGGCCGCGATGCGATCCGCCCCGATCAGCACGGCGTCCACCTCGCCCGCCGCGAAGAGCGAACCCGCCGCGTTGTCCGTCAGCAGGGTGTAGGCCATGCCGTTGCGGGCCGCCTCGTACGCCGTGAGGCGGGCGCCCTGGAGCAGCGGACGGGTCTCGTCCACCCACAGTCGGCGAAGCCGGCCCACCCGGTGCGCCGCGAGCGCCACCGCGAACGCCGTCCCCTCCCCGCCCGACACCAGCGCACCGGTGTTGCAGTGCGTGAGGACTCGATGTCCGCCGCCCGGCAGCAGCTCGTCGAGGAGCGCCAGCCCGTGCCCGGCCATCCGGACGCTGGCGTCGGCGTCCTCCCGGTGGAGCTGCCGCGCGGCCACGAGCGCGGCCCGCGCGCCCTGCGCCGGATCGCCGGTCTCGGCGAGCCCGGCCTGGTACGCGGCGAGCGCCCGGCGCACGCCGACGGACAGGTTCACCGCGGTGGGCCGGGCATTCGACAGCGCGTCCGCGGCCTCGTCCACGCCGAAGCCGCGTGCGGCGGCGAGCGCGACGCCGTACGCCCCGGCGATCCCGAGCAGCGGCGCCCCGCGCACGGCCAGCGATCGGATCGCCTCGACCAGCACGGACGCGTCCGTACACACCAGTTCGACTTCTTCGGCCGGCAGTCTCGTCTGGTCGAGGAGCACCAGTACGGGACCTTCGGGCAACTCCTCCCAACGGATCGCCGGTATCTCGGCCGGCCGCTTGTCCTCGCCGGATTGCGCGTACTGATCAGCCATGCGGTCAGTCTGCCCCCGATCCGGCGGAGAATTGAAGGTGTGCAGCCCCTACCTCGGCCGGTCGACCGAAGGGCACCCCATGGCACGATGGCTCCCAACCTGCCGCCGCGACCGCGGACGGGCACCGTGAAGGAGCGACGATGAAAGACACTCCGGGCTGGGCCTCGCCCGGATCCGCCCCGTCCGACGGACAGGAGCCCGGCGCGTCCCACCCCGCCGAGCCCACGGACCGCCCCGCCGACGCACCCCCCGCGGACCAGCCGGGCACGCATCCGGAGCGCCCCGGCGCGAAGTGGTCCAAGGAGCAGCCGCCGCCCGGCGCCGGCCAGTGGTCCGCGCCCGCGGGCCCCACGGACCAGAGCCGCGACCCGGGTCAGACCCCGCCGCCCCCGCCGCCTCCGCCGCCCGGCTCCGGCTGGGGCAGTTACCCGCCCGCGGGACCCGGCGGCGGCTACCCCGGCGGCCCGGCAGGCCCCGGGCAGGGCGGCTACGGCGGCTACGGCGCCCCCGGCTGGGGTGCGGGCTGGGGCGGCCCGCCGCCCGCGGCGAAGCCCGGCGTGATCCCGCTGCGCCCGCTCGCCGTAGGTGAGATCCTCGACGGCGCCGTCACCACGATGCGCACCTACTGGCGCACGGTCCTCGGCATCTCCCTGACCGTCGCCGTCATCACCCAGGTCTTCGTCGTCCTGTTGCAGGGTCTCGTCCTCGACGCCACCACGGACACCACCGCGCTCGGCGACCCGAGCGCCACCGCCGACGAGCAGCTCAACGCCATGGGCGACGCCATGCGCGCCTCCGGCCCCGTCCTCCTCATCACCCTCATCGGCACCATCACGGCGACCGCCCTCCTCACCGCCGTCACCAGCCGGGCGGTGCTCGGCAAACCGGTCACCCTCGGCGAGGCCTGGCGCGACGCCCGCCCCCAGGTCCTCAAGCTGTTCGGCCTGATCTTCCTGCTGATGTTCGCCGCCGCCGCCACCGTCCTCGTGTGCCTGCTGCCGGGCATCCTGGTGAGCGCCGCCGGGAACTCCGACGCGGGGGCCGCGCTCAAGGCCTTCGGCATCCTCGGCTCGATCGTCCTGGTGCTGGGGGTGCTGATCCGCTTCTCCCTCGCCTCGCCCGCGCTGATGCTGGAGAAGCAGAGCATCAAGAAGGCCCTGGGCCGTTCCGCGAAGCTCACCCGCGGCTCCTGGTGGCGCGTCTTCGGCATCCAGCTGCTGGCCCTGATCATCGCGAACGTCGTCGCGATGATCGTCGTCGTCCCGTTCGCCCTCCTCGGCGCCGCCCTGAGCGACGGGGGCGTCAGCGGCATGGTCGACGCGAGCAGCGACTACGGCTGGACCTACCTGATCGTCAGCGGCATCGGTTCGGTCATCGGCTCCATGATCACCTTCCCCATCTCGGCAGGCGTCACCGTGCTCCTCTACGTCGACCAGCGCATCCGCCGCGAAGCGCTCGACCTCGACCTGGCCCGCGCCGCGGGCCTCCAGGGCTACGGCACCACCACCCCCGGCACCACCCCGGGGAGTTGATGCGGTGAGCCCGGCGGGGGGAGTTCTCACAGCGGTACCGCTCCCGGGCACCCGGCCCGTCGGGGCACCGCTGACCGGCATCACAGACGCGGCCCCGGCCGCCCTGTCCCGCGTCGCCGACGGGGCCGTGGCCGCCCTGCTGCGGGCGGGCGACGCGGCCCTGCGGGCCCTGCCGGCCCGCTCGGACGACACCCCGCCGCTCACCGTCCCGCGCGACCCCGCGCGGGAGGCCGCCCGCCGTGAACTGTCCAAGGACCTGTACCACCAGAACGACCCCGGCCTGTTCCAGCGCGCCCTGGACACCCTCTGGGACTGGATCGGCGACCTGTTCGACACCGCCTCGACCGCCACCCCCCGCGGCACCCTCGGCCTGGTGGTCGTCGTCCTGGCCGTCGCAGCCGTCGTCGGCGCCCTGTGGTGGCGCCTGGGCTCCCCGCGCCGCCGTCCCACCTCCCCCGCCTCCCTCTTCGACGACCGCCCCCGCAGCGCCGCCGAACACCGCGCGGCCGCCGAGGCACACGCCGCCCAGGGCCACTGGAACCAGGCCGTCCAGGAACGCATGCGCGCCATGGTCCGCTCCCTCGAGGAACGCGCCCTCCTCGACATCCGCCCCGGCCGCACGGCCGACGAGGCCGCCGCCGACGCCGGCCGCACCCTGCCCGACCACACCGACCGGCTCCGCGCCGCCGCCCGCGACTTCGACGACGTGACATACGGCGGCCGCAGCGCCACCCGCCAGTCGTACGCAGGCATGGCCGAACTCGACCTCGACCTCGAACGCACCAAGCCCCGACTGACGACGAGCAGCACCCACGCCACGGCCCCCACCGCCCACCGGGGAGCCGCCGGATGACGACCGAGGCCACCCTCCCGTCCACGTCGGCCTCGCCCACCGCCCTGCGGCTGTGGACCCGCGCGCGCGGCATCACCCTCGCCCTCGTCCTGCTCCTCGCAGGAGCCGTCACCCTCGCCGCACTCCGGTCCGACGCCCGCCACGGCGCCCTCGACCCGCGCTCCGCCGACCCCTACGGAAGCCGCGCGGTCGCCCAACTCCTCGCCGCCCGCGGCGTCTCCACCCGCGTGGTGACCACCCTGGCCGAGGCCCGCGCCGCGGCCCGCCCCGACACCACACTCCTCGTCGCCGCCCCCGACCTCCTGGCGGAACGTCAACAGCGGGACCTCCATGCGGCGATCGCCGGCTCGGGCGGCCGCACCCTCCTCGTCGCCCCCGGCGGCTGGTCCGTGGAGACCCTCGCCCCCGGCGTGACCGCGGACCCCGCCACCAGCCGCGGCTCCGCGCTCTCCCCCGACTGCGCGCTGCCCGCCGCCCGCCGCGCCGGCACCGCCGAGACCGGCGGCATCCGTTACACCACCCGCCACCCCGACGCCGACCGGTGCTACCCCAGCGAACGCCTCGCCACCCTGCTGCGCGTCCCGGACGCCTCCGGCGACGGCGACACCGTCGTCCTCGGCGCGCCCGACATCCTCTACAACAACCGCCTCGACGAACAGGGCAACGCCTCGCTCGCCCTCCAACTCCTCGGCTCCCGCAGCCATCTGGTCTGGTACCTCCCCTCGCTCTCCGACACCGCCGCCACCGACCCGGACGACGAGAAAAGCCTCTTCGACCTGCTCCCCTCCGGCTGGCTCTGGGGCACACTCCAGCTGTTCGTCGCGGCAGCCCTCGCCGCCCTCTGGCGGGCACGCCGACTCGGCCCCCTCGTGCCCGAGAAACTCCCCGTGGCGATCCGCGCCTCCGAAACCGTCGAAGGCCGCGCCCGCCTCTACCGCAAAGCCAACGCCCGCGACCGCGCGGCCACCGCTCTTCGCTCCACCACCCGCACCCGCCTCGCCCCTCTCCTCGGCCTCCCCGCCACCCAGGCGCACACGCCCGAGGCACTCGTCCCCGCCCTGTCCGCCCACCTCCACGGCGACGGACAGCCCCTGCACTTCCTCCTCTTCGGCCCACCACCATCCGACGACGCGGCCCTCATCGCGCTCGCCGACCAACTCGACGCCCTCGAAAGAGAGGTACGCCGTCCATGATGGACCCGACCACTGACAACGCCGGGAACACCGGGGACGCGGGCCGCGCCCGCGCCTCCCTGGAAGCCCTGCGCGCCGAGATCTCCAAGGCCGTGGTCGGCCAGGACCCCGCCGTGACGGGCCTCGTCGTCGCCCTCCTGTGCCGCGGGCACGTCCTCCTGGAAGGCGTCCCCGGAGTGGCCAAGACCCTGCTCGTCCGCGCCCTCGCCTCCGCCCTCGAACTCGACACCAAACGCGTCCAGTTCACCCCCGACCTCATGCCGAGCGACATCACCGGCTCCCTGGTCTACGACACCCGCACCGCCGAGTTCTCCTTCCAGCCCGGCCCCGTCTTCACCCACCTCCTCCTCGCCGACGAGATCAACCGCACCCCGCCGAAAACCCAGTCGTCCCTCCTCGAAGCGATGGAGGAACGCCAGGTCACCGTCGACGGCACCCCGCGCCCCCTCCCCGACCCCTTCCTGGTCGCGGCGACCCAGAACCCCGTCGAGTACGAGGGCACCTACCCCCTCCCCGAAGCCCAACTGGACCGCTTCCTCCTCAAACTTACGATCCCGCTCCCCTCCCGACAGGAGGAGATCGACGTCCTCACCCGCCACGCCGAGGGCTTCAACCCCCGCGACCTCCGCGCCGCCGGCGTACGCCCCGTCGCGGGACCGGCCGACCTCGAAGCGGCCCGCGCCGCCGTCGCCAAGACGACGATCTCCCCCGAGATCACCGCCTACGTCGTCGACATCTGCCGCGCCACCCGCGAGTCCCCGTCCCTCACCCTCGGCGTGTCACCCCGGGGCGCTACGGCCCTCCTCGCCACCGCCCGCGCCTGGGCCTGGCTCACCGGCCGCGACTACGTCATCCCCGACGACGTCAAAGCCCTCGCCCTCCCCACCCTCCGCCACCGCGTGCAACTCCGTCCGGAAGCCGAGATGGAAGGCGTGACGGCCGACTCCGTCATCACCGCGATCCTCACCCACGTCCCCGTACCCCGCTGATGGCGCTCACCGGACGCACCGCACTCCTCGCGGCCCTCGGCGCCCTCCCCGTCGGCATCTGGGACGCCGGCTGGACAGGCATGCTCGCCGTCAACGCCCCCCTGGCCGTCGCCTGCGCCTGCGACTTCGCCCTGGCCGCCCCCGTACGCCGACTGGGCCTGACCCGCTCCGGCGACACCACCGCCCGCCTCGGCGACCCGGCCGACGTCACCCTCACCCTCACCAACCCCTCCCGCCGCCCCCTGCGCGCCCACCTCCGCGACGCCTGGCCCCCCAGCAGCTGGCAACCGGGAACGGAGACGGCAGCATCCCGCCACCGCCTGACGGTCCCGCCCGGCGAACGCCGCCGCATCACCACCCGCCTACACCCCACCCGCCGCGGCGACCACCGGTCCGACCGCGTCACGATCCGCTCCTACGGCCCCTTAGGCCTCTTCTTCCGCCAGGGCACCCACAAGGTCCCCTGGACCGTACGCGCCCTCCCCCCGTTCACCAGCCGCAAGCACCTCCCCTCGAAACTGGCCCGCCTGCGCGAACTGGACGGCCGCACCAGCGTCCTCACCCGCGGCGAAGGCACCGAGTTCGACAGCCTGCGCGAATACGTCCCCGGCGACGACACCCGCTCCATCGACTGGCGCGCCACCGCCCGCCACGCATCCGTGGCCGTCCGTACTTGGCGCCCCGAACGCGACCGCCACATCCTGCTCGTCCTCGACACCGGCCGCACCTCCGCGGGACGGGTCGGCGACGCCCCCCGTCTGGACGCCTCCCTGGACGCGGCACTCCTCCTCGCCGCCCTGGCATCCCGCGCCGGCGACCGGGTCGACCTCCTCGCCTACGACCGCCGCGTACGGGCCCTCGTCCAGGGCAGGACTGCCCGCAACGTCCTCCCGTCCCTGGTCGACGCCATGGCCACCCTCGAACCCGAACTGGTCGAAACGGACTCCCGAGGCCTCACCGCGACAGCCCTGCGTACGGCGCCCCGCCGTTCCCTCATCGTCCTGATGACCACACTGGACGCGGCCCCGGTCGAGGAAGGCCTCCTCCCCGTCCTCCCCCAGCTCACCCGACGCCATACGGTTTTGGTGGCATCGGTCGCCGATCCCCACATCGCCCATATGGCCACCTCCCGCGGCGACGCCGAGGCCGTTTTCGACGCGGCGGCGGCAGCCCAAGCCCAGACAGAACGCCGGCACACAGCCGACCAACTCCGCCGACACGGCGTCACCGTCGTCGACGCGACCCCGGACCAACTGGCCCCCGCACTCGCAGACGCCTACCTGGCCCTGAAAGCAGCAGGACGCCTGTAAAGAAAGTGGGCTCTGCCGAAACAGAGCCCACTCGATCAAAACGCTCGTGCCCCTGAAACGCAGAAAACCCCCGCACCGTGAGGTGCGGGGGTTTCCCGTAATATTTGTTCGGCGGTGTCCTACTCTCCCACAGGGTCCCCCCTGCAGTACCATCGGCGCTGTAAGGCTTAGCTTCCGGGTTCGGAATGTAACCGGGCGTTTCCCTCACGCTATGACCACCGAAACACTATGAAACTGTCCAGCCGCACCATGTGTGGCA
>NZ_BBYG01000017.1 GCF_001184025.1 Streptomyces maremycinicus | reverse complement strand
GGCCGGAGAAGGGCAGAAGGGCCACAGACGGGAGAAGGGCCGGAGACGGGAGGAGGCCCGGAGACCGGCGGAGGGCGTGAAGACGGGAGAAGGGGCCTCCGGTCGTCCGTGGACGACCGGAGGCCCCTTCGGTGTACGTCGTACCGTCAGACGGTCGCCTCGGCCCTGTTCTCGGCCCAACCGTCGGCCCAGCTGTCGGTCCTGCCCTCGGCCCTGTTCTCGGCCGGCTTGCGGTGCCGGCCGTGCGGGGCCGAGTCGCCGTCCTGGGACGAGACCGGGCCCCGGTGCCGGCCGTGTCCGGCCGTCCCCTGGGAGTCGGCGGCCTGCGGCTGCCTGGTGCTTGCGTCGCTCATCGGAAGAATTCACCCCGTCAACATGATCTTTCTTTACAGCCGGGTGATTTTATCCAGCACACCGAGGCGTCGATCCAGGCGGGCACGCCATCCGCTGCTACTTCGTTACAAGTCGGCCGAGCGGGGCCTGCTGAAGGGGGACCGGACGGGCGGCGGTCGGCACCGGCCGCGGCGGTTCCAGGAGCGGCGGAGCGCCCTCGGACGGCGAGGGTGAGGGAGCCGGCGAAGGCGGTTCGGTGACCGGTGCCGTCAACGGCGCCACCCCGCAGGGCTCGGCCTCCGTGGCGTACGGCAGCCGCAGCACACCCTCCGGTGTCCACAGCCCACTGCCCGTCAACCACCCCTCGGGAGGACGGAGTTGATGAAGCCGACGATCGGCCGGACGCCACACGCCCACCCAGGTGCCGAACGGGCCGTCAATGCGCAGCGCCACCGCGCAGGCCTCGGGGACGAGCGCCTGGCCCGGCTGGCTGGCGAACGGGGTGAGAGTGAGGTCCGGGGGGTGCAGGGACTCCGGGAAACGGACCGGCAGCGTGCTGCCGAGGACGCCCCAGCCCAGGCGTGCCTCGCCCGGCGACGGCGCGTCCGAGCGGATGAGCAGCAGACCGCTGTCGGGGTCGGCGAGCAGCAGGCGGTCGTCGCTGTCGGCGGCGATCTGGAGCAGGGGCGACACCTCGCCGCCGCGCTCCAGGTCGACGACGATCGTCTTGGTGCGGCCGCCGAACTCACGGTCCAGCGCGAGCATGCGGCCCGTGCGGTCCAGCCAGACACCGCCCGAGCAGCGGCCGGGGATCTCGGCGAGGTACTCGGGGCCGAAGGTGCCGCCCGCGACCAGCCAGACGGTCGTCGTGCTGCGGCCGACGGCGAGGGCGTACGCGCGTTCGCCGCAGGGGGCCGGCGGGAGCAGACGCAGCCGGGTGCCCTCGTCCGGGCACTCGACGGCGCCCAGCGGCAGCTCGCCCGTGCCGGGGCCGGTCGGATACAGCAGGGAGAAGGCGTGCCGTCCCTCGATCGGCCGCCGGATCAGGACCCTGCCGTCGGCCATCGGCTGCACCTCCGTGCCGGGCTCCTCCGGTTGGTTGCCGGGCAGCGGCACGGCGTACGGCTCGGGGCCGTCCAGGGTCCAGCGCTCGGGGAACCAGCAGTCCCCGGCCCGCGCGAGCCGCGCGGCGTAGGCGCCCCCCGCGGTGATCACACAGTCGGCCCCGCTCCCACGGCCCCCCGCGTCCAGGTACCCGGCCCCGCCCGCACCGCGAGGCGCGTCCACGTCGCCGACCCCGCTCGCACGATCGGCGGCGGCCACGGGACCGACCGCGCCCGCCGGGCCGGTCGCGGCCGGGTGACCGGCCTCGCCCGTCGGGCCGGCTGTGGTCGGGTGACCGGCCTCGCCCGCCGGGTCGGTCGCGGTCAGGTGATCGGTCGTGCCCCCAGGGCCGGCCGTGGTCAGGTGACCGGCCGCGCCCTCAAGGCCGGCCGTGGGCACGCGGTCCCAGCCCTCTGTGACGCCGGGGACCCCCGTGAACCCACGGTCCTGGTCCTCCGTGAACCCACGGTCTTCCGCAGGCCCAGGGTCTTCCGTGAACCCACGGTGCTGCGGGATTCCGTGGATCTCCGTGAACCCTCGGTCCTCCGTGAACCCGCGGTCCTGGTCCTCCGTGAACCCGCGGTTCTCTGGGGCCCCACGGTCCTCAGGGGCTCCAGCCGCCTCCGCGTCCTCACGGTCCTCAGGGAGCGCGTGGCCCGCCGGGATCACTGGGATCGCCGGGACCACGGGGATCGCCGAGATCACTGGTACGGCCGGGATCGCCGGTACGGCCGGGGTCATGTGCTCCGCCATGAGCGTGCGGCTCAGGTGTTCCTCCGCGTGGTCCCCCGCGGGCCCCTCCGCCTCCGGCGGGGGCTCGGCGGCGCCGTCCTCGGGGTCCTTCCCGTCCGCGGCGGTGGGTTCGATCGCACAGGCCGGCATCGTCATCGTTCGGTCACCTCCGGCGACGAAGCTAGTTTTCGTACGCGCGGACGTGGGACCGCCGAGCGGTCTTCTTCCCTCATAAGAGTGGTGCAGAAGCGATTCGCCTGAGGGTGGTGGGAGACGTGTGCATCGACCACCCGCCTGCTCCCGGCCGACGGCCCTGGCGGCCGCGTCGGCATCGGCGGCACCGGTACGGGCCGGTGAGACGGCCAGGTAGCCTTTCCCCGTGCCCCGTCTGTCAGAAGTCATCGCCGCGCTGGAGAACCTGTGGCCCGCCGCGCGGGCCGAGTCCTGGGACGCGGTCGGCACCGTCGTCGGCGACCCCGAGCAGGAGGTCTCCCGGGTTCTGTTCGCCGTCGACCCGGTCCAGGAGATCGTCGACGAAGCCGTGAAGCTCGGCGCCGATCTGCTCGTCACCCATCATCCGCTGTACCTGCGCGGGACGACGACCGTCGCGGCCTCCACCTTCAAGGGCCGTGTCGTGCACACCCTCATCAAGAACGACATCGCCCTGCACGTGGCGCACACCAACGCGGACACCGCCGATCCCGGCGTGAGCGACGCCCTCGCCGGTGCGCTCGACCTGCGGGTCGTCCGGCCCCTCGTGCCGGACCCGAGCGACCCCGGGGGGCGGCGCGGCCTCGGACGCGTCTGCGAACTCGACCACCCGCTCACCGTCCGCGAGCTCGCGGCCCGCGCCGCCGAGCGGCTGCCCGCCACCACGCAGGGCATCCGGGTGGCGGGGGACCCGGAGGCACTGGTGCGGACCGTCGCCGTCAGCGGCGGCTCCGGCGACAGCCTGTTCGACCACGTCCGGGCGGCCGGCGTCGACGCCTTCCTCACCGCGGACCTGCGCCACCACCCGGCGTCGGAGTTCATCGCGGACCGCGCCCACGGCGCCCACCCACCTCTCGCGCTGCTCGACGCGGCGCACTGGGCCACCGAGTGGCCCTGGTGCGAGCTGGCCGCCGGCCAGCTCGACGAGATCTCCGACCGGCGGGGGTGGGGCCTGCGGGTCCACGTCTCCCGTACGGTCACCGACCCCTGGACGGCCCACGCGGCGTCCAACACCACCTCTAGCTCAATGGGAGCCCCCAACTGAACGCCGCGCCCGCCGACCAGATCCGACTCCTCGACGTCCAGTCCCTCGACGCCCGTCTCCAGCAGCTCGCGCACAAGCGGAGGTCGCTGCCCGAGCACGCCGAGATCGAGTCGCTGAACAAGGACCTCACGCAGCTGCGCGACCTCCTTGTCGCGGCGCAGACCGAGGAGAGCGACACCGCCCGCGAGCAGACCAAGGCCGAGCAGGACGTCGACCAGGTCCGCCAGCGCGCCGCCCGCGACCAGCAGCGGCTCGACTCCGGGGCCGTCACCTCGCCCAAGGACCTGGAGAACCTCCAGAAGGAGATCGTCTCCCTCGCCAAGCGCCAGGGCGACCTCGAGGACATCGTCCTGGAGGTCATGGAGCGCCGCGAGAGCGCGCAGGAGCGTGCCGCCGAGCTGACCGAGCGGGTCGGTTCCGTCCAGGGCAAGATCGACGACGCCATCGCGCGCCGGGACACGGCCCTGGAGAACTTCGACGGCGAGTCCGCCGGTGTCACCAAGGAGCGCGAGGTCATCGCGGCCACCGTGCCCGCCGATCTGCTCAAGCTCTACGAGAAGCTGCGCGAGCAGCAGGGCGGCGTCGGCGCGGCCAAGCTCTACCAGCGCACCTGCCAGGGCTGCCGCCAGGAGCTCGCCATCACGGAGCTGGCCGAGATCCGCAAGGCCCCGTCCGACGCGGTCCTTCGCTGCGAGAACTGCCGTCGCATCCTCGTGCGCACGTCCGAGTCCGGTCTGTAGCCGGTCTGTAGCCGGTCGGCAGGCGGGGGCTCCCGGCTCCGGGCAGCCGGGGCAGCCGGTCCGGGCAGTCCGGGGGCAGTCGACGGCAGCCGGGGGCGTCGAGACGTAGCGGGACGCAGTAAGACGCAGTAAGACGCAGTAAGACGTGATGAGTCGCGTCACGAGGCGGTAAGGGGCGTACGTCGTGCGGGAGTTCATCGTCGAGGCCGACGGCGGGTCGCGGGGCAACCCGGGGCCCGCGGGCTACGGCAGCGTGGTGATCGACGCGGCGACGGGGGAGACGCTCGTCGAGCGCGCCGAGTACATCGGCGTCGCCACCAACAACGTGGCCGAGTACCGGGGGCTGGTGGCCGGTCTGCGCGCCGCCCGTGAGCTCGACCCGTCGGCCACGGTGCGGGTGCGCATGGACTCCAAGCTGGTCGTCGAGCAGATGTCGGGCCGCTGGAAGATCAAGCACCCCGACATGAAGCCGCTGGCCGCAGAGGCGGCCCGGATCCTCCCGCCCGGGCAGGTCACCTACGAGTGGATGCCGCGCGAGCGGAACAAGCACGCCGACCGTCTGGCGAACGAGGCGATGGACGCGGGCAAGCGGGGCGAGCAGTGGGACGCCGCGGCGTCCCGGGCCGAGCTCGCCGGCCGTGCTCCGGCGGCTCCGGCCGTCCCCGAGCCGATCGGCCCGCCCGGCGACGCGACGGCGGGCGCGGCCAAGGCCCGCGAGGCCCTCGCCCGGTCCCGCCCGGCCGCCGACACCGCACCGGAGAAGCAGGAGAAGCAGGAGAAGCAGGAGGAGCGGGAGACGCGGGAAGCGGGGGGAAGGGCGGAGGACGCGACGACGACCGGCGCCGATCTCCGCGCAGCCCGCACGGTCGCCGCCACCCCGGCTCCCGCCGCCACCCCGGCTCCCGCCGCCGCTCCCGCCCCTCGTGCCGCCACGCCCGCCGCCACGCCCAGCGTCGGCTGGGGGTCGGCGCCCGATCTCGGGGCGCCCGCCACCTTCGTGCTGCTGCGGCACGGCGAGACGCCGCTCACGCCGCAGAAGCGGTTCTCCGGCAGCGGCGGCACCGACCCCTCCCTCTCGGACGTCGGCCGGGAACAGGCCGAGCGGGTCGCCGCCGCCCTCGCCCGGCGCGGGACCGTCCAGCACATCCTCGCCTCCCCGCTCGCCCGTACCCGGGAGACCGCCGGGGCCGTGGCCGCCCGCCTCGGCCTCGAGGTCACCGTCGAGGACGGGCTGATCGAGACCGACTTCGGGGCCTGGGAGGGGCTGACCTTCGGCGAGGTCCGCGAGCGCCACCCCGAGGACCTGAACGCCTGGCTGGCCGATCCCGAGGCCGAGCCGACCGGCGGCGGTGAGAGCTTCGCGGCGACCGCGACCCGCATCGCGGCCACCCGGGACAGACTGGTCGAGGCGTACGCCGGCCGCACGGTTCTGCTGGTCACCCATGTGACCCCGATCAAGACGTTCGTACGGCTCGCCCTGGGCGCTCCGCCGGAGTCGCTGTTCCGCATGGAACTGTCGGCGGCCTCGCTGTCGGTGGTGGCCTACTACGCGGACGGCAACGCCAGTGTCCGCCTGCTCAACGACACGTCCCACCTGCGGGCCTGAGCAGCGCGGCGGTCCGCGCGAGCGCCTCGATCCGCGGCCAGTCCCGCGCCGCGACCGCGTCCGCCGGGACCATCCAACTCCCGCCCACGCAAGCGACGTTGGGCAGGGACAGATACTCCGGCGCGTTGTCCGGGCCGATCCCGCCGGTCGGGCAGAACCGGGCCTGGGGGAGCGGCCCGGCCAGTGACCTGAGGTAGGCCGTGCCGCCCGCGGCCTGCGCCGGGAAGAACTTCATCTCCCGCACCCCGCGTTCCAGCAGCGCCACGACCTCCGACGTGGTCGACACCCCGGGCAGGAAGGGCAGCCCGGACGCCCGCATCGCCGCCAGCAGGGAGTCCGTCCAGCCGGGGCTCACCAGGAACCGCGCGCCGCCCTCCCCGCACGCCGTCACCTGCTCCGGCGTGATGACCGTCCCGGCCCCGACGACCGCCTCCGGGACCGACCCGGAGATCTCCCGGATCGCGTCGAGCGCGGCCGGTGTCCGCAGGGTCACCTCGATCGCGGGCAGGCCGCCCGCCACCAGGGCGCGCGCCAGCGGTACGGCGTCGGCGGCGTCCTCGACGACCACCACGGGCACGACCGGGGCCAGATCCAGTACGGAACCGGCCGAGGCAGCGGAAGAGGAGGGCAGGGGCGAGGTCATGCGCCTCATCCTGCCCTCGGTGCGCAACATGCGCAAAGGGCATTGCGCATGTTGCAACGAGAGGGGGTGCCAGGGGGGCCTCAGTGCACCTCGTCCACTAGCACGTCCAGCGTCCAGGCGGTCGTCGCCGCCTTCGCCTTCGCCGGGGCCTTCTCCTCCACCACGTATCCGAGGTCCCGCAGCGCCTCCACCAGCTCGGCGGGACCCGCGGGGGCGATGCCCGCCGTCAGCAGGCTCCGGACGATCCGGCCCTTGGTCGCCTTGTTGAAGTGGCTGACGACCTTCCGGGTCGGCGCGTGCAGCACCCGCACGCTCGCCGTCCGCCCCGCGACCTCGCCCTTCGGCTTCCAGGGCCCCGCGTACGCGGCCGACCGCAGGTCCAGCACCAGCCCGCTGCCCGCCGCCTCGGGCAGCACGGACGCCATCGGAGCACGCCAGTGCGCCGCCACGGCACCCAGAGCGGGCAGCTTCACACCCATCGAGCAGCGGTAGGACGGGATCCGGTCCGTCACCCGGACGGCACCCCACAGCCCCGAGAAGACGAGCAGCGACCGGGCCGCGCGCCTCTTGGCGGCCGCGTCGAGGGAGGCCAGGCCGAGAGCGTCGTAGAGGACGCCCGTGTAGATCTCCCCGGCGGGCCGGGCTCCCGCCGTGCGCAGCAGCGTGTTCTTCGCGACCTCGCCGCGCAGCCCCTCGCTCAGCCCGAGCACCTCGCGCGCCTTGTCCTCGTCGGCCGCGCACAGCTCGACCAGCTCGTCGAGGACGGCCTCGCGGGCGGCGCCGAGTCCCGGCAGGGAGAGCGCCTCCGGCTGGAGCGGGGCGCCACGCCCGGAGGACGCCTTGCCTTCGGAGGGCGGCAGCAGGACAAGCACGGGGAATCTCCTTCAATAGAGCTCTGCTGCGCCAGCGTACGACGTACGAGTCGGCACCCCAGCCGAGGTCCGCGCCGGCCCGGATCCCACCCGGATCCGGCCCGGAATGCGCGCGGAACCCACCCGTCCGCTCGCCCGGCGCCCTGCGCCCGCCCGGCGGCATGAACCGGCACCCGAAGGCGTTGCACCCGCAGTGGCAGTGGCAGTGGCAGTGGCGATAGTGCTAGTGCTGGCGATGGCGATGGCGATGGCGATGGCGATGGCGCGGACGGGGCGCGTGGGGGTGGCGGGTGAGCGGTGAACGTCGTCGTGAACAGGCGTTGTGGACCAGAGCCCGACTGGGCCGCGGCGGCCCGCCCCTGGACCTCCTCACCGCGCGCTTCGACCGGCACGTCTACGCCCCGCACGCCCACGAGGAGTTCACCGTCGGGGTCTGCGTGAGCGGCTCGGAGGTCATCGACTACCGCGGCGGCCACATCCGTACCGGACCCGGCTCCATCGTCGTGCTGGCTCCCGGCGAGACACACACCGGCGGCCCCGGCAACGACACCGACGGCTACGCCTACCGCGCCCTGTACGCCGGTCCCGCCCTGCTCACCGAGGGCGTACTCGGCGGTGTGCCGCACTTCCGCGAGCCGCTCCTCGACGACCCCGAACTGGCCGCCGCCCTGCGCCGGACGCACGCGGAACTGGCCGCCTGCCCGGACCCCCTGGAGGCCGAGTCCCGCCTGCCGTGGCTGCTGACGGCCCTCGCCCGGCGCCACTCCACGGCCCGGCCGGTGTGCGACACGATCCCCGGCGCCGAGCAGCTCACCCAGGCCGTGCGCACCCGCCTCGCCGACGAGCTCCTCGCCCCGCCCTCCCTGGCCGACCTCGCGGCCGACCTGGGACTGTCCCGCTACCAGCTCCTGCGCGCCTTCCGAACGACGACGGGCATGCCGCCGTACGCCTGGCTGGCCCAGTACCGGGTGGCCCGGGCCCGCGGCCTGCTGGAGTCCGGGCTGCGTCCCGCGGAGGTGGCCGGCCTCGTCGGCTTCGCGGACCAGGCCCATCTCACCCGCTGGTTCCGCCGCGTGCTGGGCGTGACCCCGGCGGCGTACCGCAACAGCGTTCAAGACACCTGACCGGGGCCGGCCGACACTCCCGGTATGACTGCACGCGGCTGGTTCCTGTTCTCCCTGATGGGAGTGGTCTGGGGCATCCCCTACCTGATGATCAAAGTGGCGGTGGAGGACCTCTCCCCGTCCATGGTGGTGTTCACCCGGTGCGCGCTGGGCGCGGCCCTCCTGCTCCCCTTCGCGCTACGGCAGCGGGGCCTGGTCCGGACGGTACGGGCGCACTGGAAGCCCATGCTGGCCTTCGCGGTCATCGAGATCATCGGCCCCTGGTTCACCCTCACGGACGCCGAGCGGCACCTGTCCAGCTCCACCGCCGGTCTGCTGGTCGCGGGCGTGCCGATCGTGGGCGTGCTGGCGGCCCGCTTCCTCGGGGACACGGAGGTGCTGGGCGTCCGGCGGACGGCGGGCCTGGCCGTGGGCCTCGGCGGGGTGGCGGTCCTGACGGTCCCGCACCTGACCGGCGGCGACGCGAAGTCCCTGGCCGAGGTGCTGCTGACGGTCGTCGGCTATGCGACCGCCCCGCTGATCGCGGCCCGCCGCCTGAAGGACGTCCCCACCCTTCACCTCATCGTCCCCTGCCTGACCCTGGCGGCGCTCGTCTACGCACCCGCGGCCGCCGCGACCTGGCCGTCGGAGGTACCCGACGGCTCCGTCCTGGGAGCGCTGGCGGCCCTCGGGATCGTCTGCACGGCCGTCGCCTTCGTGGCGTTCCTGGAGCTGATCAAGGAGATCGGCCCGACCCGCTCGACGGTCATCACCTACGTCAACCCCGCGGTCGCGGTGGCGGCGGGCGCGCTGTTCCTGGACGAGCCCCTCACCGCCGCTGTCCTGGCCGCCTTCACTCTGATCCTCGCGGGCTCGGTCCTGGCGACCGCCGCGGGCCCGGCCGCCGGAACGGGACGGCGCCCGCGCCCGGTAACATGGTCGACACGGCAGACGAGCCGGGCGGACGGCCGCGTGGAGTCCCTCACGGGACTTCCCGAGGAACGTCCGGGCTCCACAGGGCAAGGTGATGGCTAACGGCCACCCGGGGTGACCCGCGGGACAGTGCCACAGAAAACAGACCGCCGGGGACCTCGGTCCTCGGTAAGGGTGAAACGGTGGTGTAAGAGACCACCAGTGCCCAGGGTGACCTGGGCAGCTAGGTAAACCCCACCTGGAGCAAGGTCAAAAGGAAACACCCCGGTGTTTCTGCGTGGACGTTCGAGGGCTGCCCGCCCGAGTCCACGGGTAGACCGCACGAGGCCGGCGGCAACGCCGGCCCTAGATGGATGGCCGTCTCCCCGGCCGCCGCGAGGCAGCCGGGCGACAGAACCCGGCGTATAGCCCTGCTCGTCTGCCGCTCTTTATTTCTGCAGGTCAGAGGCCATGTTTTTTGGCTAAACAAACTCTCGGGGTCGAATCCGGGTCGAATCTGGGCCGTGCGGGTGAGTGACATCGTGGATGTGTACGCCGAGTATCGTCGCTCCGGTCCGACTCGTATGGGGCAAGTGGGGCCATATCGGCGTCATGTCGCGTGCAGAACGCAGTCGGAGGCTGGTGGGTAGTGGGTCTGGACGCTTCCGAGGCAGCGGAAAGTATGGTCCGGTGTGTCTTCCTGTGTGGCGCGCACTGGCATGGCGGGGCAGGCGGGATTGAGCTGTCCCTAGTTTCGTGGGTCAACGAAGTTGAGCGGTTCAAGGTGTCCTCGGGCTCGGCGGGTGGTAACGCAGCGTGTGCGTAGCCGCTGGTTAGCAGGGTTCCGGAAGCCGTGCGCATGATTACTCAGGACCACGAGCGCCTCATAACGGGGCCGACAGACCCGTCACCGACCGTGATAGCACGTCAGCGACAAGAGCCAGGCGCACCGCTCAAGAGCGAAGAGCCAGCAACGACACGGCTGTGGCCTCCCGCCGGGCATCCTGGGCGGGACGCTCAACGGCGGCTCGGCCGTCCTGGCGACGCACGAACTGGACAGCGCACAGTTCTGCGCCGTTGACCGCGCCCGCACGTCGGCGGCCGAGTTCGGGATCGACTCGAATGACGGACTCGAGACCGAGCGACCTGGATCGACATCAGCGTAGAAGCCCCGTAAGCGCCGCACTCACGGGGCTTCTGCGATGCGCGAGTCAGCCCCTGACTCGAGTGCCTACACCCGCAGTCGAGCTACTCGGCATTAATCTTCTCCGCCGTGGGGGAAGCCCGACACCGACGCCAGGAACTGTGCTGACGTGAAGTAGGGATTGTTCGTGCCACCGAGCACCTCGATAAGGATCGCTTCCTCGTCGCACTCCATGACTCGGTACTGGTCACCTGCCCGGAGCGCGAGGCCCTTGCCGTCCTCGCCGTCGGACACGACGTCGAAGACCTGGCCCTTCGTCGAGCACGGGGCGTTCCGCTTCTTGGCCGCAGCCTTGGCGGCCCTGAATACGTTCTTCCCGCCAGCTTCAGCACCCCGGCCGATGGCCCACCCGCCCACGGCAGTGACGACGGCCAGCGCCCCGGGGCCGCCCACCTTCTTCGCCAGCGTCGTCATCATCTGGTATCCCCCCAGATTGCCCACCCATACCTCCTCGTTGGCCGCGCATCAGGGGCAATCTTATGGAAGGTGGCCATCGACATGTCCATTATTGGCCGGGTACGGCGTGCAGTTCACGAAGATGCGGAACGCCGTGATGGACGCCGGCCAGATCGGCATGGCGCTGCTGACTGCGTGCATCGCGCAGGAGCGGCTGCGGGACCTGCTCGCCCTCGCCCGCACCGGGCCGACCGCGAGCGCGTCGGCCACCTGTGTTGGAAGGTCCTCACCTGGTACGCGGACTCCGAGGTCCGCCAGCTCGCGGTCACTCTCGACTGCTCGTGGCCCAAGATCTCGGCGTTTCATCGCGACCGGCCACTGCTACGCCACCAGCGAGGGCGTCAACCGGATGATCAAGCTATGCGCGCGGAATACGAACGGCTTCCGGAACCCGGCCAACCAGCGGCTACGCACACGCTGCGTCACCACCCGCCGAGCCCGAGGGCACCTCGCACCGCTCAACTTCGTTGACCCAGTTTCGTAGAGTCCGCGGACTGGGTCAGCTCAACGGTCGAGCGCACGAGAATAATCATCGACACCCCGTCAACGACGGTGCGTTGAGTGTCAGCTGGCCCGGATTGACTGTAGAGGCAAGGTGCATTACTGGCCGGGTACGGCGTGCTCGTTGGGTGCTCTCCGTAAATGATCTTAAAGGCTTGGGGTGCAGTCCGCGCTGCCGTGCGACGGATTGCGGATCGGAGGACCAGCGCAGCTATCGACTGTGGCGCGGACGGATGCTCAGCAGCCCGCAAAAAGCGGAGCCCACGTCAGTAGAATTCCGCTGGCCTCCGCGAGCGACCTCCATCTGGGGTCGTCCGGCTGCTTCTCCAGGACCAGCACAGGGCGTATCTGCCCAAAGATCCTAACACGTTGGAGCTGGTGGGCGTAGTCGAGGACCTGGCCAATTCCCAGCCGAATCTGCTGATCCTCGCTCGCGCCGGTCAGGCTCTTGACCTCAGCGATGAACACGTCGTCGCCGCGCGACCAGCCCGCGTCGAACCTCGGAGCGTGGCGAGCATGCCCGCGAAGCTCGATCTGCTGTCGAGCAAGGTGCTCGACCAGTGCTGTGACAGTTGCTTCGTGTGCTCTCGTGCCCTTGTCGAGCTGATCAAGGTCGAGCGCAAGTGCACCAGCTTCGTGCTGACCGACGCTCCGTCGCCGGAGTGGGCCGCCGAGGATGCCATCCCCAGTCTGAGGCAGTACGAGGACTCGGTCACTGCCGCTCTCAGCTTGTCGCAGCTCTCGACAACGTGCGGGAAATCGTCCGAGGAGGTCCGCGAAGCCGTCCGCGTCCACGACACACACGTGGTAGCCCCGGTCGCGCTCCCACGCTGCACGCACGAGCTTCTGGCTGTACTCCCGGCGTGCGTCGGTCACAACCTGGCTTGCGAGATCACCATGAACCACGACAGTGATCTTGCGTGAGAAGTCTGGTTTCCACCCCGCCCCGAGCCTCAGGGCAATCTCGATGCAGTGTTTTCGGATGGTCCACTCGCCGTCGATGAGCACTTTGCCGGTGAAGCAGAGTGTCTGTCCTCTGAGCGAGCGAACCCAGCCATCGCAGAGCCTGCCGTCCATGATCCCCCTCTTCTGCCTCATGATTCTGACGTGTCTCCGGTGCCGTCTGGCGTCGGTCGTGGAACCCGTGCTGCCCTGACCTACTGGTCAACTTCGGGGTCCTGTGCTTTGGCCTGCATGCACGGATCCCGGAGTCTTCGGTCAACGGCCCGGCTCATGAGGCGCTGAGTGTCTCCGCCACATAGTCATCGTCGATGTCGGGTTCTGTGGACAGTCCGGCTGCATCGGTCAGGTCTGGGTCGAGGTGCTCTGTGCTCCCTTCCACGGCGGCCTCCGTGGTTTCCTCGCCTGGGCTCTCGTCGCGATCAGCTAGAACAGGGAGGACGTACGCCTGGGCCAGTCCCGCCAAATGAAGTGGCAATGGGAGAGACAGTGCTGAGACGTAGTCCAGTGCCTGGCGCAGCTGGTGCATGGCGAGGGCGAGTGCCTCGGCGTCGTCGGCCTGGCCCGGTACTGGGGCACCCGGGTCGGTGTCCTCGTGGCAACCCAGTACCGCGATCTCCATCAGAGTTGGGTTCCAGGCGCTGGTGCCTGCCTGCGAGGTGAGGTTGCCTGCCGCGTTGACCCTGGTGGCGAGCCGGTCGAGGGAGGGTGAGACCGGGTGGCTTGCGGGGCGTTCTGTGGTGCTGTAGAAGATTCGCTCGCTCACGGGTTCTCCATGGTCCTGGCTGGGAGTCTGCTTCCAGAAACCGGCCGGTTGACCATGGGGATTGCCAGGGTCAGCCAGTCCCCACCACTGGGCGCTCTCGCGTCCGCCGCACCCGCGTACACGGACGAGCCGGAGCTCGTCGTCGAGACGGCCGGCGGGGGCGTGACCGGTCCTGATCAGGTCACGTTCGATGCGTCCGTCCTGGAGCCACGGCCAGTGAAGCCTGCTGTTCTGCGCATGGGTGATCAGGACGGTGGGCTGCCCGCGCAGGGAGTGCAGGACGCGCTGGAGGAAGGCCGCGGTCTCCTTGCGCTGCTGGGTGAGGTTGGTACGCCACTGCTTGCCGGTGACTCGGGGCGCGCTGATGTGCGGGCCATCGGTCGAAGGCTCGGGCTCCGCGAATCCTTCGGGGTCTATCTCGGCCTGCTTCACCAGACCTAGGAGGAAACGTGGGTAGGAGACCCACTCCCCCGTACTGTCGTCCCAGCCGCGTACGGACGCGATGCCTTCCCCATCCGGCAGCGGGGTGACCAGGACGGCCACGGGCAGGTGCTTTGGCAGCCGGGTCGGGCCATCCTTGCGGCGCTTCACCATCCACACAGCCGCGTATTGCAGTGCGTCGGGGAGGTCGTCGCCGAGGGTGTGCTGGGGCAGGACACGGACGCCGAGCTGGCGCAGTCCGTCAAGCCAGGAACTGTGCGTGCGGTGATCGATATCTTCCGCGTTGTCGATCTGACGGTCGGTGGACGGGGTCACGACGAACTGGGTCAGCAGCCCGGCGTCGGCGCACCCGAGACGGACAGCGAACTTTGGGTCCGTCGATGTGGGACGGAAAGTGCTTCGGTGCGCGATCTCCACCAGGGCAAGGCCCGGCCGGGAGGGGACAACACCGTCCGCGTGAAGCCAGGCATGCAAGGCGCGGCGACGTTGGGCGACGGCCGATGCGAGGGCTGCACCCCTTGCCTTGACGACGGGATCGGGTACAAGCCGGTCACCAAGCCCATCGGCGAGGGGCAAGCAGCGCAGGCGGAGGGTAAGTTCAGCCGTCCGCCATTCGAGGACGATCGGTGACCCAGGCCTGGCCTCGTCGAAGTCCTGATCCGTGACGTGTGCGACGGAGACACCGCCGTCGCCATCGAGTCCCAGGACCTCGGCAAACTGTGCCACCGCCTCCTTGCGTACCTCAGGCGACTGCCACAGCAGCCGGGCTTCCACCACGGGCGGGGCATCCTGGTGCGGACCGTGGCCGTCGATCCGGGCCTGCGTGGCGAGTGCCACGCGCCGGGCCTGGCCCTCGGCTTTCTTGATTTCGTCGGTCCTCTTCTTAGGCCGCCGGTTCTCCGGTGCGGCGATGCCCTTGCCGCGTCCCCGTGTCAGATCGGGCACCCGGACCAACGTCTCGGGAAGGGCCTGTTCGGCCCATTCGGTCAGCTGGGCCCGCTGGTTGGGCATGAAGCCGACGCCGATCTCGTGCTTGCCCATTCGGGTGCTGTGGACAACGGCGCCGCGGACTCCGCGGCCCTCGCCGATCCAGGAGACCGGCTCGGTAAGGAGTTGTTCGGGGTCGGGGAAATTGCCGGCGAGGCTGAGTCCGCGCAGGATGCCGGCGGTGTCGTTCTCTGACCAGACGAAGGTATCGGCGGCCCGGTCGCGACGCAGCCGGGCGACGGCGTAGCGTTCGGTGGCTGGTGCTCCGGGGAGCCAAGGGATGGTGGGACGGAGGTAGGCCGTAGTGGCCTCACGGTAGGACAGGTTAAGGCGCTTGGTCGTGGCCCGCGGGTGGGTGGCCCAGCGTCGTACGCCCCAGTGCAGGTGGAGGCGCGGCCTGGGGTCGAACGGTGTGGTGTGCAATGAGATGTTCAGGACGACGGAGAACCACCATTCCTTCCGTTTGACGGTCCGGCACAGGGGTTGCGACATGAGCTCAGCGCCCTGGTCCCGCGGCCCCCGGGGCAGAGCACGGAAGCGCAGCTGTCCGCCCTCGAACGGGTAGGCGCCGAGAGCCAGGATGCGGCGTGCCAGTGCGTCGGTGGCGAGCTGGAACTGCCTTGGTTCGGGGGCCGCGGTGCCGCCCGCGGTGGTCGGGGTGGTGAGCAGTTCGACGCCGGCGACGGGTTGCCACGTGGGCAGGTTCCGCTTCAGGTCGGCGCTGCTGGCGAGTAGAAGCGAGCGAAATCCGGGGTCCTGTGCGGCGCCCTTGGGACCCAGTGTGCGCAGCCAGGCATCAAGGAGCTGTTGCAGCGAACGGCCCGGCAGCGGATCAGGGACCGAGGCGGGTACGTACATCCAGAAGTCCTCGGCTACCTGCGGACCCGGCTCGACGGGCGTCCGGGGCCGGGGGCGGACGATCACGTCAGGGGCGAGGGTCTGGAGGACACCATCGAACCGGCGGGTGGGTAGAGTCAGCAGCTGCTTCTCCTCGTCCCGCCCGTGGTTGTGCAGATCGAGGAGTCCGGCGTGCCAGTGTTCGGGGAAGGCTAGCGCGCGGAAGTCCTCAGTCCAGGGAGCGCTGTCTTCGGCGAGGTGGTACGCGGATCGGCGGGTATTTTTGTACATGTCGGTTCTCCCTGCGAAGTCGTACGTGATCGATGGCAGGCCAGATCATCGACGGCGTCGGTCGATGCCTGTCAGCCCGCGTCGAGAGGGTCGGGCGGAGGCGCTCCCATGACGCACAGCGCCTCGTATAGCGGGCGGTAGAGCAGTTTGACGAGCTCGGCGTCAGCGGGGTCGGGGAGCGCGCCCCCAAAGGCGCCCCCGACCCCGCTCTCCCCGAAGTACGGGGCGAGGACGTCCCGCAGCCGCACGAGCAATCCCGGGTCACTGGTACGGCGGGGTTGCCGTCCCTGTTCGGTGAAAGGCGCCTGGGCCGCTGCGAGCTGTGGCGCGAAGGCCGCGTCGACGAAGACGACGCGGGCGGGCACGCCGCCGCGCACGAGGCGTCCGATGACCTGCCAGATGGTGACGAGCTGGTCCCAGACGAAGGATTTCTTCTCGTCTTCAGGGAGCGAGGAGTAGATATAGGGCCGGGACAGCAGGTGCCGCCAGACGCCGCGGGCGGTGGTTCGGAAGGCGCCGCCAGCCGCGTCCAGGCTGCCCGCCTCGGCAACCAGCTCGTCGAATGTTCTTTCCTGCCACGTCAGTTGACCGCGTACGAACCGGGTCGCCCAGTCGTTGACGGCGAAGACGGCCAGGGTCAGGTCGTCGGGGCGCGGGTGCGGTCGGACCAGAAAGAACACCGTCCCGAACGCCGCCACTCTCTCCTCGCCCGGACGCTGGGGGACGGTGAGGATGTTGTGCCCTCGCTCGACGGCCAGGAGGGGAGCGACGAGGAGTTCGGCGTCCGAGTCGTCGGCGAAGGAGGCGAGGTCTCCGCGCCGGACCGCTCCGGCCCTTGATCCCGTACGCGATCCGGTGTCCGATGTCCGGCTGCCCGACGGGGGCGCACCCTCGACTGCGGTCTCCAACTCGGCGTCGTCAGCTGCCAGAACACGCACCCGGCCGCGCCAGCGCGGGATCTCGTCCAGGGCAGCGGCGGCCACCTTGGCCTCGGCGTAGCTGCCCACCAGGAGCAGGGCGCGCTTGCGGCGCTGGTCGGGGATGCGGGCCAGTTCACTCTGCAGCGGAGAGGAGTTTCCGTCGCCCCGGGACCGGGCGAGCCGGTCGATCATCAGACGCAGGACGTCCTCGCGATGGTCAGGGTCCTGCCCGGAGAGCCGGATCGGCTGCCCGGCGGCGTCGTAGAGGAACTCGGTACGGAACACGGTCTTCCGGATGGCATCCAGCGCCTTTCTCTGCGGTTTAAGAACCGCGCGCACGGGAGCCAGGACGTGTGCCCTGGTGGAGGTGCCGGCCCAGCTGGTGCCCGACATCAACAAGACATGCGGGCCCGCCTGACCGCGGCCGGGGTCGGCGCCGAGCTGGGGAAGGTTGAGAAGCAGCTCGCGGCCCACGCCTGCGCAGCGGAAGAAGCGCAGAGTACCGGTGCGGTGACCGTCCTTGTTACGGGCCGCGGCACGTTCGTCTACCAGGTACTGGAAGCCGAGCACATTTCCCATGGGCGCCTCGGGTAGGAGGGGCGCGTAGTCGAGGGGCGGGCGGCGGGTCAGTTCGTGGCTGGCTGCGTCGAGCCGCAGTGCCGCCTCCACCTGGGGCCACAGGAACGTAACCCGGTCCAGGCGTTGGTGCAGGGCAGCGAGAACGAGGGTGAATTCCAGTCGGCGTGCGTTGAGTTCGCGCCATGCCTCGGTGAGGGGCACGTCCTCGGAGGCCGGTTCCTTACCCCGCTTGGTGACGGGCGCGCGGCGCTGCTCTGGCCCCGGCGCTCCGATGAGGAGCGAGTCGAGGAGGCTGCGGACGCGGCGCCGTGTCCGCTTCTCGTCAAGGGTGTGCAGAACGTCGTGGGCGAGGGCGGTCAGCTCGTCCGCGGGCGTCCCGTAGGGGCCGCGCCCGCCGAGCGGATCGTCGCGGAACGTGTCGAAGAACCGGGTGATCTCGATACGGCGCTGCTCCCAAGGAGCCTCCGGAGCAGTGATGTCGCTGTCGTCTCCGAGACCGTCTTCGTCTTCGTACAGCGCGCTCTCGTCTTCAATGCCTCCTTCGTCTGTGCGGCTATTCGGCTGCCCCTCGGCCCGGCTCGACACCGGCGGGTACCAGGCGTGCAGCAGCTTCTCCTGGAGGGTCCACGCGCTGAAATAGTCTATCTGCGCCCAGTTCCGCAGCCCTTCGTCGTCGATGAGCATGGCGTACAGCCGGTCCGCGGCGGATCCGACAACATCCAGTGCGGCGGACCACCGTTCCACGTCCTGGTCGGAGAGCTGGAGTCGTCCCTGCCGGGCGAGTTCGGCGATCTCATGGGTCTGTAGCCGGTCGAGCCAGGATTCGGAGACACCGGTGGTGACGAGGGTGGCCGACGGCGCGAACATTTGATCGAGCTGCATCTGTACGCGGTCGGCCTCGTCGACGATCAAGATGTCGCTGCGTAGGCAGGCCAGTTCCAAGTAACGCAGGCGTTCGGCGTTGAGTTGGCGCGGTACGGCAGTCTGGACAAGGCTGGCGGGATTGGCCACCCAGATCAGCGCGTCCACGAGGTCGCGGGCGGAGGAGTGCCGGGGGCAGGCGCTCCACAGCGGACAGGCGTGCGGGGTGCCCAAGTCCTCGTTGTCTGCATCGTCCGCGGCGGTCTCCCTTCCGGCGATTCCCCGGGCGTGTTCGAGTTCGCGTACGGCGCGCTCGCCCACCGGTTCTTCGACGGCTTCCTTGCTGGGTGCGGGGTGGAGGGCACCGCACGGTGCGTCGGCGTAGCGCAGCGGCTCGGACGTGTCGAGGGCCCGGAGAGCGTCCAGCGGGCAGGCGGTGCTCAGGTGGGTGAAGCTGGGGAGGGTGTGGGCCAGCAACGAGTGCTCCCCGCGTGCGGCGAGCCTGCGGTGCAGCCGCTGGGTGTGCTGGGGCCGCGTGGTGCCGCCCTGCACGAGGGCGGCGCTCAGACCGAGCGCGCGGAACAGTTCGGTCAGGGTGAGCTGTTCGGCCACGTCGCCGACTACAAGGGTGATGCGCAGACCATTCTGGTGCGCCCAGACGGCGAGCAAGGTCATCAGGGTGGACTTGCCAGCGCCGACCATGCCGACGAGGTGGGTGAGCCGGTCGAGTCGCAGCGCATCCGCTTCCTCGAATGCCGTCCCGTCCGGGGTGCGGGTGTCGAGTTCGAGGTGGTCGAGGCGCTCCTCCCAGTTTCCCGCCTTCAGCCCACGGCGCCGCTCCTCACCATCCATCCACCGCGCCACGTCGGCGAGTTCGCCGAGCGGTACATCAAGGGGGCCCGCGGTGGCCGGGCGGTCGGCGGTGAGGGGGTGGCCGGGGAAGGGGACGCGTACGAGGTCGGCGGGGATCGAGACGGAGGTACGCCGGTGGCGGCGATCGATGAAGCGGTGTTCTCCCGCCTCCGCTTGGGGGAGTGGCTTCGTAGTGAAGCCGGGGAGGTCCGCGAGGGCGTCGTCGTAGGTGGTGAAGCGATCGGCGGCCACTTTGAGAGAAAGCGGGAGAGCAGGCTCCCCGGCCGCCGGTACGTAGTACGCGCGCAGCCGTTCGGGCAGCTCCAGGTAGGCATCCAGGCTCTGCCGCCACATCCGGCCGCGGCGCATCGGCCAGAGCAGGTGTCGGGCTGCGGTCACCGCGGTCTGCTCGGCGGTTCCGATGGGGAGTTTCGCGGCCTGCACGAACCGGAGACCATGACCGCCGAGAAGTGTCCACGCTCCGTTGGCCGCGTGGCCGGGTGCCACGGTCTCCAGTAACCGCAGGGCGAGCTCGACCTGGCAGAGTAGGGTCGGCCGGGTCCGGGCATGCTCTTCGGGCCAGGGACCCAGGGCGGCGACGACTGGCTGGTACCAGCTGCTGCGGTCACGCATGATCCGCTCCGTTCTTCCGGGCGCCATCGGCCGGCGCCGTGTGGTTTCCGGCCGGGGGCGACTGGGTGCGCACTGTGCGGGTGGGCGCGATGGACGCGTCCGGTCCGCGTTCGCCGGACAGCCGCAGCCGTGCGGCCCGTATCAGTTGCTTGTCAGTCAGAAGCCGCAGGCCGTCCGCCCCCGCACCACGCTCCCGGGTGTAGACGTCGAGGTAGTCGCGGCGGGCGCGCACCCGGAAGCTCGGCACCACCCAGCAGGCCTCGTCGTACGGCGGCTCGGCGCGGACCGTGGCGGCGGCGCGTCCGAGGAAGGCGGGGTGTGCCCAGTCCTTGACGTCGACGGCCCACACGTGGCCGTCGGGGAAGGTGACGCGCAGGTCGTACGCGTCGAAGCCGGGCCACATCTCGACGGTGAGCCCGAGGGCACGCAGTTCGCTCTCCAGCGATACCTCGGAGCGTCCGGGACCGGTGACGAACTGCCGCAGGGGTTTGCGCAGTTGGCGCAGCTCACCCACTTCCGCCGCGACGAGTTCCCTCCCGTGCGGTGCGGGGCCCCGGTGCCGACACTGGTCACGCTCGCACCACCACTCGTTGTTGGACACCGGGTGGAGCAGGGTCAGGCAGCGGTGGCAGCACAGGTAAGCCCCGTTCCGGCGGAACCCGAGGGGGACGGGGGCGTAGATCTCCTCGATGAGGAAGCGGACCGGGTCGAGGAAGAGGTCCGTACTGACCTCGGTCCAGTCCGCCTCCGTGAGCACAGGCTGGGTGACCAGAAGGCGGCGGAAGGCCGTGTACGACTCGGGCGATGACATGGCGCGGCAGGCACGGAGGGCCTCGTGGATTACCAGACGGTCGTACTGTCGTCCGGTGCTGTCGCCGTGTCCCTGCACGGCGAGTTCGTGGCAGAGCTGCGCGGGCTCTCCCGAATCCGCGTCGATGAGTCGGTCGGCGGCGTCGAACAGATCGGCGGGCAGCCTGTCGAGGGGCCAGCTGCCCAGGGGACGGGCTCGGGCCCAGCGCATCATCTCGGGCACCCCTGCTGGAGGCTTGGCCCTGTTGCGCAGGCACTGGAGCACGAGGGCGTCCAAGGCGCGCTGCGCGGCGGGCGGGTAGGGCAGGGTGAAGGAGTCGAGGCGGTCGACGGCCGCCAGGTGTAGGACGGCGGTGGCGACGTCCCGGAGGAGGACGACATCGGGGTTGGACAGCCAGTCCGGTACGAGTTGCTGGTCAGTCATGAGCGGAGGCCTCTCCTCTCGGTGTGGGCCTCGCATCCGGGGAGGACGCTGCCCCTGGGGCGGACAGGCGGTCGGGCGCGAGCTGCTCGTCAGGTACGTGCCGGGGTGTCTCCTCGTAGGGGGTGTCCACGGCGGGGCTTCCCGGGCGTGGATGGTCGGTGACGTAGGCGGTGCCGGGCCGGCACCAGGTCCGGGCTTGGCAGCCGTGGCAGTGGCGCCCGGTCCTCGGTTCGTACGTGGTGTCGTCCAGGAGTGGCTGGGCGAGTTCGGCGATGACGGCCCGGGCTTCGTCGACGTTCTCAGCGCGGCCGGGGTCGATGGGTTCGAGCCGGCTCTCCCCATGACCTTCGCGTAGGTGCTCCAGTTCGACCCAGGACCGGCGCGGCTCGGCGCCGAGCGCACCTGCATGGAACAGCAGTACCCCGAGGGCGAGTTGAGGGTAGGTACGGAGCAGTGACTCGCGTTCCCACAGCGGGCGGGCCGACGTCTTGGTCTCGCGCCAGATCCATCGTCCGCGATGGGTGTACACCAGGTCGGGTACGGCGAGGACGACGACGTCGAGCTCGGGCACGTACGTCGTTACCCGATGCTGTACAAGCACCTCCTCGTCGGCGCCGAGCCCGTTGAGCGGACACAGCAGCCGGTGCTCGGCGAGCATGGCGGCGGCTTCGCGTGCGGACGCGTCGTCGAGTACGGTACGGGCGCGAATGTCGACCGGCCCCGGGGGCTGACGGTCCCGGCAGCCCCGCGTTGGGCGTTCGGCGTGCTGCGCGTCGAGCCAAGCATCGACGGCCCGGCCGCGCTGTGCGCCCTGGTTCTCTCTGGACAGATCGTTGAGGTGCAGCCGCCGTACCAGGTGGTACTGGGCAGGACACTCGGCGTGCAGGCGCAGATCCCAGACAGATATGGAGCGGCGTTTGCGAACGGGGACCGGGGGCCGCCCGTTCCACAGCCGCGGGGTGCGTTTGAGATCCGTACAGCTGGCGAGGGCCTTGCAGTCGACGCAGCTCTCCCCGGGCCGCACACCGGTTCCGGTCGCGGCGGAGAGGAAGGCAGGCACGGCGTCTTCCGTGAATCGCCGGCTCGCCTCGGCCGGGTCTGTGGAGAGCAGCCCCTGTACGGAGCCGTCGGCGCATCCGACATCGAAGACGCGGAGCAGTCCGGGCGGCCGGACGACATCGGTCGCAGTGGGCGGAGGTTCGCTGCGCGCCTTACGCCGCGGCGTGGGCGCGCCGTACACCATCACCTTGGCCACGGCCGCGAGTTCGGCATCGGGGCGGCCGGTCTTGGCGCGGCCCAGGGAGGGGAGCCACAGGTCGCGCACCATTCCGTCCTGAGAGGCGTACATTCGCCCCCAGAGGGTGTGCTCGTACTGCCGGACACCACGCGGATCGGGGGTGTCCGTGCGGAGGGTGCGCCACGTCCATGGCTTCAACACCGGCTCGGTCGGGGGCAGTCCGGCCTCGACGGCAGCAGCCTGCTCCTGGTGGCGGGCGGCTATGTAGCGCTCCAGGGCGTGGGCGGTCCAGGCCAGGTGAGCGGGGTGGACCGGGGCGCCCCACCCTCGAAAGGGGCCGCGGGTGTTGCGGAGTTCCTCACGCACCCGCTCGATGGGCCAGCCACTGTGCTCCACAAGGTCGAGGGCCGTGAAGAGAGGGGCGAACGGGAACTCCTCGCGCGGGTCGGGCCGGAACGGTACGGGCGGTTCGGCGACGAGGAGGGGGCGCATCGCCGTGCGCCGGTGGGTAGGACAGGCCGCGTCGTCGGGCCGGGCCATCCGGGGGCTCGCCTTGATCAGCCAGTCGTGGCCGACGACACCCGATGGATTCTGCATGCTGACCCCCGTGGATGGCGGCATGGGCAGGAGGTGCCCAGGACTGATGGGACTCTATTGAGGCCCGATGCCAGTCGAGCATGACATACGTTTGTGAACTCAGTCCATGGACTACTCGCGTGATGCTCCCTTCACGCTACTCTGGTGTGCCTGATAAAGCAGGAGCGCAAAGGGGCACGGCGGTGGACGCGGATACGTACAGGCCCAGTGCGGGCGATCTCATCGACGGGCGTTACGAGTTGAGAGACTCGCTCGGCAAGGGCGGGATGGCCCAGGTCTGGCGGGCCCGCGAGGTGTCCGGGGGCCGGGAGGTGGCGGTGAAGTTCCTGCGCCACGACTCCGAGGCCCTCTATTGCCTCGAACCGTACGAGCGGGAGGCCGAACTCGCAGTCAGGAACGCCCGGTTCCGGCGTGAGGCCAGCCTCCTGGGTACGCTCGACCACCCGGGTATCACGGAGCTGTACGGCAGCGGATCGCACCAGGGCGTGCCGTATATCGCCATGCGACTGGTGAACGGGGTGAGCCTGCGGACCTTCCTCGACGAGCACAATCCCCTGCCCCTTGCCACGGCGGTCGCCGTCGCCGCGCAGATGGCCGGGGCACTGGCCTGTGCGCATACGCTCCCCGTTGTTCACCGGGACCTCAAGCCCGCGAACATCATGATTGACGACGAGGGCGCGGTGGTCCTCATCGACTTCGGGATCGCCAAGCCACTGCGCGCCGATGCCACGCGGTACACGGCGCACGGTTCGACGCTGGGCACCCGTGGCTATCTGGCGCCGGAACAGCTCCTGGAGCTGGAGCCGACCGCTCGTACGGACGTCTACTGCTTCGGCTGCATCTTCTACGAACTCCTCACCGGACGGCCCCCGTTCCCGCTCGGTGCGGACTCCGGCCTGACCGACAAGCACCTCCACGAGGAGCCGCTGCCGCCGAGCGTGTACGCCGCGGGCATCCCGGAGCCGATCGAAGATCTGGTGGTACGGATGCTTGCCAAGAAGCCCGAGCAGCGTCCCGCCGTCGGCGAGGTGCTGGCGATGCTGGCCCCGTTCGCGCCTCGGCCTGGTGCCCCAGGGCCCAGTCCGCGTACGCACCCCGACCCCACCGCCCCGTTGCGTCGGCCGCAGGAGCGGGCCCCGCGCCGCCCCGCCCCCGCTCCCTCGCCCGCCGAATCCGCGTCGACCGAGGAGGAGTGGTTGGATCAGGGTGCAGTCGACCAGCTGTGCACGCAGGCCGAGTCGGAGATCGCCTCCGGCGAGCCGGGCGACGCGGCCGCCGTGCTGGTTGGCCTGACGGAACGGGTCCGCAGCGAGTGGGGAGAGCGTCGTCCCCTGGTACGCCGTGTGTGGCAGGCAGCGGCGGACGGACTCCGCTTGGTCGGCGATTTCGGCTCCGCGACCCGTCTTTATCGAGCCATCGGTGACGACCTCATCCACGGGGACGGCCCGGCCGAGCGGGCCGAACGGGCGGTCATCCGGCTGCGCCTCGCCGAGTGCCGCCTCGCCTTCGGTGAGCTGGAGTCCGCCATCAGGGCGGTCGAGGCGGCGGGCCGCACCGCCGCCGGGTTGACACTGGATCTCGCGGCCCGCGTCGAGGCCGTACGCGTCGCGGTCGACACCCAGCTCTCGGCCCGCCTGGCGGACCCGGGGGATGTGGGGGCGTGACCGCTCGCTGAGCAGCTGGGCGATGTCGTCGACGCACGGCCGCATCCTGCGGACGACCGGAGACTACCCGCCGGTCCCACGGACACGAGTACGTAAGCACGGTCCGCGCAGGCCGGGCCGCATGACGCTCACAGTTGGCGGCAGAGCGTTGCGTGAGCCAGACGGACCCGGCCACCGTGTCACGCTCGCCGTCCTACGCCCCGCCCGCCAGGCGTCCGGCCGCGACTTCGTCGCCGAGGTCGCGGACGAGGTCCGCGCCGAGGTCGGTGGCGCGGCGCAACACCCGCTCGAAGGAGTCCAGTTCACGGAAAACCTCGCCGTAGCGGCGCTGTTCGCTGAGCGGGACCTGGCGGACTTGGAGGCGGCGGACGTCGATGCGGGAGGAACTCGTCGTGTGGGTGCCGGCCTGCCGGGCGTTGGCCGGGGCGCGGAGCGAACCGGCGAGGAACCAGGCGTCGAGCTGCTCGGGCTGCACCCGCACGGCATGCAGCTGCGGACCGAGGGCGGTCGGCGGCCCCTCGTGGACCCAGGCGGAGAATTTCCGCGCCACGCCCACGACCACGATGTCCCCGGGTTGGACGATCACGGCCTCGCGGGCCGAATCGCCGTCGGAGGCGAGCCAGCCCCCGGGTTCCCCCGTCCCCAATAGGTCGGGAACGGTGAGGAAGGGGATGTCGCCGTCGGACGAGGGGCTGGTGCTGATCGACTTCTCCGGTGGCTGTTGGCCGCCGCGCAGGGTGAGTGCACCGGCCCGGGCGAGTTCGGCGACGGTGGTCGCTGTCGGTGTGTCCGCCGTGGCTGCGACGAGGTCGAGCGCGGCGAGCAGCTGCGCCGACTTGTCCACGCTTGCGGTGAGTGCGGTGAACTCCCCCCAGGACGCGGCCAGTCGGGGCGCGGTGTCCGCTGGGGACGGGCTGATGTGGCGTCCCGGGGTGAGGTCGACCTCGTCGTCGAGGAGTTCGATGACGGGCACCTGCGCGACGTAGGCGGGGAGCTGCGGGGAGTCGGCCTGCTCGACGGCCTCGCGGACGAAGGCGCCGATCGATGCCCAGTCGGGGGCGGGGGCGCTCTCCCGCGTGGAATCCCGGGGGAAGCGTGACGCGGCGTCGGCGACCAGGAGTCGCCCGCCCGCCTGCTTCTCCTTCCCGGGCACGGGCGTTTGCAGCAGCCACAGGTGCAGGGAGACGCTGTGTGGTGCCGCGCATCCCGGCGGCAGTGCGACGACGGCCCGGAGGTGGCCGGTGCGCAGCAGCGAACCGCGGATTCGTCGTCCGGCCTTCCTGGCCGCGACGGCGGGCGGCAGCAACAGCACAGCGGCGCCGCCGGGATGCAGCCGGGCCAAGCAGTGCTGGACCCACGCGAGTTCGGGCTCGGTGCGCGGGGGCAGCCCGTAGCTCCAGCGGGAGTCGGTGGCGAGCTCCTCATATCCCCAGTCCCGTTCGCTGAAGGGCGGATTGCACAGGACGATGTCGGCGGGGTCATCGGCGAAGGGGTCGTCGCGCAGCGAGTCGCCAGCTCGCACATCGATGACGGCCCGCCCGCCCTCCCTCTCAGCGAGTCTCAGGCGGGCGTCCGCAAGTGCGGCGAGGACAGGGTCGCGGTCACCGCCGAGCAGGGTGGGCTCCCCGCCTCCGGCTGCCTTCACCGCTTCGGCCCCGGCTACGAGCAGGTGCCCGGTGCCACAGGCCGGATCCATCACTGTGACGCTGTTCGAGCCGCTCCCAGCGCTGGTGGCCGCGCTGAGAGCGAGGCTCGCCATGAGTGCTGCCAGGGGTTCCGGCGTCGTGGCGATCTGGCGTACGTGGACATCGAGCCACCGGCGCAGCAGGAACGCGAATGTTTCGGCTTCCCCCTCGCGCCGCCCCAGCGCCACGGTCCGGTCGATCAATTCCGCAGCCTCAGGGGGGAGTTGGCCACAATCCTCGTCCTCCTGGCTGGCGAGGAGCCGTCCCGTCCGTGCGATGGTATCCCCGGTCTCGTCGCGTCCGCCGAGCACCTCGAAGCGGGGCCAGAGCCATTCCCGCTCGACGGACTTCTTGAGTTTCTTGTTCTCGCGCAGCCAGTTCTCGATGTCGGTCATGGAAAATTGGGGGTTGACGTCGGTGCCCGCGATGCGCTGGGGGAAGGTCGGATGCCGCCGCCGCCAGTTGCTGACGGCAGCCCGCCCGACGCCGGCGAGGCGGGCGATTTCGGCCAGAGTCACCGGTACGGCGCGAGGCGTGGTCATCTGCACTCCCAGGGCGTTTCTTGGGCGAACGAGGATTTGCCCCCGACGGTGGGTGCGTGATCGAGCCACCCTTCTCCTCTTACGTCCGTCAGGCTACTACGGCCATTGACTTTGTTCACAGGTCAGGCATGGTCGTTCAGACGCTCCATGCACCTGATCGAGGAACGGGAATGCGGAGACGGACATCCCGGCCACGACCACGCAGTAGAACTCAAGCCCCTTGACGCTGTACAGGCTCGACACCTAAACGCCGACCGTGTCGGCGGGCTCCCTCTCCTCGACCCGCACCACCGGAAGCCTCGCCTTGGCGAGCTCGCTGATCTACGCAGCGTGCATCTCGAACCGCGCAGACCGCGATCTTCGGGGAAGTGACCCCGGCAGCCTGCCAGTCGCGCACCTGCCATCCACGGAGTCGGCCAGCTCCGGACCCATGCCCCGGGCGCAGAGGCCGCTCGCCGAGCAGCAGGGAGCCGTCAAGGTTGCTCGTGGCACGAACTGTGTTGCGCGATGTGTGCGAAGGCGGAGCTGAACGCAGTGACCGTGACATGCTCCACGGCGAGTGGAGGATGGGCGTAAGTGTCCCAGGTTTCGGAGAACTCGGCATGCCGGGAGAGCGCTTGCACGGTCTTCGGATCGTGATTACCGGAGGAGCCGAGCGTGGTGGTGTAAAAGTGCTTGAGATCGTGGAAACGTGTCGTTCCGGGAAGCCCGGCCAGCCTCACGGCCCTTTTCCACTTGTCATGAAAATCGCTGCGCAGGACAGGCCTGCCGAAGCGGTTGGTGACGATGAGGTCCTCGCCCGGTGGCTCCGCGTAGCCGCGCGCCCTGCGGCGCTGCTCGGTGTATGGCGAAACGAGCTCCGGTTCAACGAACTGTGAACTGTGCTGGGTCAGCTGCTCGATCAGGAAGTGGTCCACTGGCAGCGTGGCGTAACTGGCTTTGGTCTTGAGCCCTACGGCCTTGCCGCGCTGCCGTTGCTCCTTGATGCAGAGCCGGTCCTGGCTCTGCATGACTTGGCTTTGCCTCAACCCAAAGGCCTCACCTTGACGGAGCCCGGCGCACGCGGCGAGCCAGATCAGGATCTCGTAGCGGGGCGCCACCTTGCGCATGGCTGCTGCGATGGCTGCGACCTGTCCGGGTGACAGCGCGACCGCTACGCGCTGTGTGACGTCCGGAAGGTCGATGCGCGCCACGACGTTGGACGGTAGTGGAACGTCCTCGTCCAGCATGTAGTGCACAAGAATCCGCCAAGTTTTGAAGATCTGGACGACCGTGCACGTGGAACTGAGGCTGGGTTTGACGAGGAGCCAGTCGACTAGCGCCGTGGAGTCCCGGCGGCGTAGCGCGCTCGCGGGCCGGCGTCCGGCGAACGGCAGGATGTGATTCCGAAGATGGCTCTCGTAGGTATTTGTCGTGTTGGCGTTTTTGTTTCTCTTGCGCCTCCTCTCGATCAACTGTTTCGCGTAGAACTCGACAGGCAGGCTGACTGCACCCGGGTTACCCGATGTACCCAACTGCATGGCTGCATGAAGATTATCCAGATGGTCGCGGCACTCCTGCCAGGCGGCAAAGGAGCGACGGTACTGTTTACCGTTGGAGTCCGCGTATCGGGCTTGCCATTGGAGTCCTCGCCCGTGATCCGATGAGGGATACAGCGGGCGACGTGTCGTTCCACAGCGGCATGGGATCTCCCCGCGGTCCGGTTTTGGATACGTCTTGTGCCAGCGGTCAAAAGGTTCGTTTGGCCTGCCCATGAAATCCCGCCTGCCTGTCTACTGTTTACCCCTCGGCCTTGTTGACCTCGCGTTGGCTTCGGAGCCCGAGTGCTCCGTTGATGGCTGCGAACAGGACCTGCCCACAGCCATCAACGCCAGCACGCGAGTGCTGACGACGGCCGACGGTGTGCTGCTCTATCCGTTCCCCGCGCAGACTTTCCACTACGGGAAGTAGTTATGCACAGCTGTTCATGGTGTACCTGATGGGTTGACGGTCGAGTCACCATGTGTCTGAAAGCTCATCGCCGCCCGATCCGCGACTCCTGGCCATCGGTCTGCAAATTCGACGCCTCAGAGAAGAGCGCGGTTACAGCTTGGAGCAGCTTGCTGAACGCAGCGGATTGAGCTTTCGAGGCCTCATCTATATCGAGCACGGGAGGCGCAATCTCAGCGTGCTGACACTCCTCGGCATCGCAGCGGGGCTTGGTGTGGAACCAGGGCGGCTCGTCAACCATATTGGGGGAGAACCCGAAAAATCCATCTCGCACTGATGTGGGATAAGCACTTTGTTGGTGGTCATTTTTCTGAGGAGCTCAATCGCCACCGCCCCCTCGCCGACTGGCCATGAACTCGGCGGTGCCCGAACGGCATGACGTTTTGGCGTGTCCGGGCGGCTGATTGCTGTACTGCTGCTATCCCCTGTGGGCAGCCCACGCGGAGTTCCGCGGCTGTTGTCGGGCCCGATCCGTGTCGTTGTCGGGTGAGTGCCTCCGGAACCGCGAGTTCCCCACGACCTCCCCGATGACGGGGGAACGAGGTGTGCGCCTGAGGCTCGGCCGATAGTGTCACCGCTGGTGATCGAGTCGGGGCAGAGGCCATCCCAACCCGATGGGGGAGTATGAGCTGGCCCGGCAGACAGCGGGGAGGGGTGCGTGCACGCTCAGGAGACCACGTTCAAGGAGCTCGTCCAAGGCGAGAAGCAGTTCCAGGTGCCGCTTTACCAGCGCACATACAGCTGGCAGCAGGACGAGCTGCAGCAGCTCTGGGACGACGTGCTGGAGCTGGTCGAGGAGCACCTGGAGGGCAGGACGCCCGCGACCCACTTCCTCGGCTCCGTGGTGCTCGCCCCGGGAAGGATCACCGCGGGAGGTATGCAGCGCTGGCTCGTCGTCGACGGGCAGCAGCGGCTCACCACCCTCATGCTGGCCCTCACCGCGCTGCGTGACCGCTACCGGGAGCGCGGCGCCGAGCGGGACGCCGACCGCATTCACGACCTCGTGCTCGTCAACAGGTACCGCAACGGCGACGACCACTACCGTCTCCTGCCGACACAGGCGGACCGCGAGGCCTTCACCGCGTGCGTCGAGAACACCCCCAAGGCCGGTGGCCCCGGCAATGTGGGCGCCGCCTACCGCTTCTTCGTGGCCGTCCTCACGGAGGGCGAGGAGAACGGCGGCGAAGCGTGGACGGGCGCGGTGGAAACCGTCCTGAGCAGTCTGGTGTCCATCGTCGAGATCACCGCGGCCGAAGGCGACAACGTCTACCGCATCTTCGAGTCCATCAACAACACCGGTGTCGGTCTCCGCCAGAGCGACCTGCTGCGCAACTACCTCTTCATGTGCTTGCAGACCCGTGGCGAGTCGGTCTACCGCAACCACTGGCTGCCTATGCAGGAGCTCCTCGGTCCCGACAACCTCGAACTGCTCGTCTGGCTTGATCTGGTTGTGGCTGGCAACAGCCGGGCCAAGCAGAGCGAGATCTACCGCGACCAGAAGAAGCGCCTGGAGCCACTGAGCACCGACGAGGCGGCACTGGAGGCCGAGATCGCCTCCCTCGCCCGGCGGGCCGAACGGTTGATGCGCATCCTGGAGCCTCGGCGGGAGCCGGACCCGGAACTGCGAGAGGTCCTGGAGAGGCTGTTCCGTTGGGGCGGTCAGACCCACTACCCGCTGGCGCTCCAGCTGCTCGACCGTGTCGACGACGGCCGGGCCACGCCCCAGCAGGCCGCCCGAGCGCTGGCCTACGCCGAGAGTTACATGGTGCGCCGCCTCTTGGCGGGCCTGTCCACCACGGGCAGCAACCGGGTCTTCATGGAGATGCCCAAGGAACTGGAGAAGGACGACGACCCGGCGGACGCCGTACGCCGTTTCCTGTCCCGGAACAGGACGGGGGCACGAGTCTGGCCCGGCGACGAAGCGCTGCGCGAGGCTGTCCGCACCCGCCCCTTCTACAAGGCGGGCCGCAGCAACCAGCGGTTCCAGGTGCTGCGCCGACTGGAGGAGAGCTATGACGGTAGTGAGCCCGTGGACTACGCCAAGGCATCCCTCACCGTCGAGCACGTGCTGCCGCAGAGCCCGGCCCAGCAATGGTACGACCTTCTCGCCGAGGACGCCGAGGACGGCCAGAGCCCGGACGAACTCCACGCCCTGCTCGTCCACACCCTGGGCAACCTCACCCTCTCCGCGGACAACGCGCGCCTGTCGAACCACCCCTTCCGCCGCAAGCAGGAAATCCTCGACGCCAGCGCCTTGCGCATGAACCAGCGGATCGCCGCCGAGGAACGGTGGGCGAGGAAGGAGATTCTCGCCCGCGCCGACGAACTGGCGGACAAAGCCGTGAGGTTGTGGCCCGGCCCCGCCGAGGGAGTCGTCCAAGCAGAGGACGAGTGGGCTGGCTGGAAGGAACTCCGGGCTGCGCTCCTCGCCATGCCGGCCGGCACGTGGACGACGTACGGCGATGTGGCGGCACTGATCGGCACCCATGCCGTCCCAGTGGGCCAGCACCTGGCGACCAGGGTTGGTCTGCACGGCGCGTACCGCGTGCTGACGGCGGACGGCCGCGTCTCGGCGGGCTTCCGGTGGCCGGACGGCAAGGAGTCCGGCGACGCGCGAACCCGCCTGGAAGCGGAGGGAGTTCGCTTCGACGACGCGGGACGGGCCCGCCGGTCCCACCGGCTGACCACCGCCGACCTGGCTACCCTGCTCGGCAGGGACACCGCGGATGAGTCCGTGCCATCCGCGCAGGCCGAAGTCGAGCAGCAGACAAAGGCCGACCGGTTCGAAGCCCAACTCCGCGACAACCAGACCGAGGAGACCGTGCAGGGCGTCCTCGGCGCACTGCGTTATTGGGAGCAGCAGGGCGGCCACCTTGCCTACGGCCGAGCCGACGAGACCAGTTGCTTCCCAATGGTGCGGTTCGGCGACACGCGCGACACCGCCCGTGCGCTCTGGCCGCTGGGGATCTACCCAGTCGCGGGCACTGTCGAAGTGGTCTTCCAATACTTGAAGCGGCGGCCTCCGTTCGATGACGAGCCAATGCGCCGGGAGCTGATGATCCGGCTGAACGGCATCGAGGGCATCGACCTGGCGGAGGCCAAACTGGACCTGCGTCCATCCTTCGCCCTGGAGGTCTTCTCCGGGCACAGCGAGGAGATCTGCGTGGTGCTGGAATGGTTCGCGCAGACCGCCGCTCTGGCTGAGGCCCGCCGCATGATGGACGACGGTCCGGACACGCTCTGACGTTGTCATCACGGGTGTGAGGCCCGAGAACGCATGGGCCCCACACCCGTCGAACCCAAAGTGCTACGGACGCGGACCGCTGATGACTGGTGCCAGGAACGGACTCGGCGTCCCGTGCCAGGACACACGCAGTGCCTCCCGCGCCCGCGTGCACGCCACGAACAGCACGCTCAGCTCGCTATTCACATCCTCCTGGTGCTGCTGCGCGTCGACGTCCACCGGAGTCACGGCGGACTTCATCGGAACCGTGCCGTCCATCACCCCGGCCACGGCGACGCAGCGGAACTCCAGCCCCTTCATCCGGTGCATGGTCCCTATCCGCACCCCCGCACCACTGCGCCCGGCCCCCAGGACGAAAGAAGGGATCCCGGCGCGTTCCAGGGCCTTGGCGATGTCCCGCCCGAACTGGATGAACCGCACCGCGATGCCGATGTGTTCCGTATCCACGCCCGAGGCGGCCCACTTCTCCACCTGGGCCACCAGCGCCGCCATCTCCTCGGGCTTCGAGGCGTGTCCCGCGGTCTCGGGCCGTTCGCCGTGCATCGTGGAGCGATAGCCAGCCAGGGTCTCCTTCCCCTCGTCCATGTCGTCGGGCTTCTCTCCGGTCAGCAGCGCGGTGGACCAGGCGAGGATCTCCTGCGTGGTGCGGTAGTTGACCCGCAGCCGGTACGAGCGTCCGACGACCTCGACGCCGAGCGAGCGAAGCGAGACCCGGTTGCCGTAGATACGCTGGTGGGTGTCCCCGGCGAGGAACAGGTCGTCGGCGCCGGAGCCGACGAGGGCCCGCAGGAACCGCCACTGGGCGGGGTGCAGGTCCTGTGCCTCGTCGACGACGACATGCCGGAAGGGCCGCTTGCCGCTCCCGTCCAGGACACGTGCGGCCTCGGCGCACACCTGCAGGAACGTCCATTCCCCGGCCTGGCGCAGCTGCTCCTCGAAAGCGGAGACCGCACGCCACACCTGAAGGCGTTTCAGCGGCCCGAGCCCGCTCCCACGGCCTGTCCGCAACACTTTGAGGTATTCCTCGGGAGTGGCGACGGCATGCGCGACGACGACGTGCCGCCACTCCTGGTCGAGGAAGACGTCCGTGAAGTCGAGGTTCAAGCGTCGCGCGATCCGCGCCCACCGAGCGGTGATCTCCTTCTGGTCGAAGACCAGTTTCAGCGGTGCGCCGCCGCGGTCCGCCCGTACGATCTCGTTGGCCAGGGCGTCGACGTTCACCACCCGGATCTTCGCGCGGACAGCGTCCTCCGTGATCAGCAGCTCCATGCAGCGCTGCAGTTCGGCGGCCAGGTCCTTCGTGTAGGTCGTCAGCAGTACACAGCCGTCGGGCGCGTCGGCGGGCAGGCCCCGCGCGAGGTGGTACGCCCGGTGCAGCGCCACGACGGTCTTGCCCGTACCCGGCCCGCCGGTGACCCGCGCCGAGCCGGCGTAACTCTCCTGGTAGGCCACCCGGTACTGGCTCGGATGCAGAAAGACCCGCCAGGCGTCGAAGGGGCGCTGAAGGATCTCCAGCAGTTCATTGGCTCCGGAGACGAGGGCGATACGGCCGCGTGAGCGGCCCATCGCGGTGCCCAGCTCGTCGCCCTCGGAGGCCCGGGCGCTCCGCACGGCTGTCCGGGCGTACGCCTGCACGAGCTCGCGGTCGATCTCCTCGGGCTTCATACCGGTCGCGAGCCCGAGCAGCACGTCGTACTGCTGCTCGGGAAGCACCTTGTGCAGTGCCTCCAGGTGGGCCTCGTCGGGGACCAGCCGGATGATCGGCAGGATCTCCTCGTCGACCCCGAGGCTGCGCAGCACCTTGTCCGGATACTCCGCGGCGGGGAACAGACGGGACGGCTCGTCGGCGGCCAACGCACGCAGCCCAGCCGTGGCCCGCTCCAGGGCCACATCGTTGCGTATCTCGATGCCCTGGGTGGCCTCGTTCACCGACGCCCGGTGCTTCGCCGCCCAGTCGTTGGCCTTGTCGTGCGGGAGCACCCTCAACAGCAGATAGCTGTCGCCGGACTCCGCCTTGAGGACGACGCCGCGCCAGAAGTCGGTGATCCGGATGGTCCGCAGCCGCGGATCCTTCTGGTGCGTGAGCTTCTCCAGGTGCAGTCCCGCGTGCTTGGCTGCCGCGAACTTCTCGAACACCTCGAAGACGCGTTTCTGGACGGATTTCTCCAGCGTGGCGAACTCCATCAGAAAGTCCCGGTGCATGCCCAGCGTCGCCATCCCCGCCCCCTCCGGCCAGCCTTCCAGGAACTACGATCACTTTACTGATCGCCCCGCCAGGAGGGGGAGTTCGTGCACACCATCGGCCAGGGCACCGTGCTCGGCGACCGCTACGCACTTGACCGTCCTCTTGGACGCGGCAGCATGGGGCAGGTCTGGCAGGGACGCGACCTGCACTTGGGGCGTCCTGTCGCCGTCAAGACAGTCGCCGCGGAACTCCTCGCCGAGGCGGAGGACCGCGAGCGGGCGCGGCGCCGCTTCGTACGGGAGGCGAAGGCCGCGGCGGCGCTCGACAGCGACAACATCGCCACCGTCCACGACGCGGCCGTCACCGGTGACACCCACTGGCTCGTGATGCAGCTCGTCGATGGGGCGACGCTCGGTACAGTCATCGACGAGGCCGAGGAGGAACGGCTCGACGTGGCGTCCGCAGCGGCCGTCGCCGCCCAGATCTGCTCCGGCCTCGCCGCCGCGCACGCCGCAGGTCTCGTCCACCGGGACCTGAAGCCCGAGAACGTCATGATCCGTCGCGACGGCGTGGTGAAGATCCTGGACTTCGGCCTGGTGAAACTGATGGCGGACGAGGGCCCGAGACTGACCGCCACCGGTGAGCAGCCCGGCAACCTCCGCTACGCGTCGCCCGAACTGCTGTCGGGCGACGCGGCGCTCGACGGGCGCAGCGACCTGTACAGCGTCGGCTGCCTGCTGCACCACATGCTCGCCGGAACCCCGCCCTTCCCCGCGGAGCGGCCGTTGGCCGTCCTGCGCGGGCATCTGCACGACGCGCCGCCCAGCCTCGCCACGGCGGGCGTCCCCGTACCGGACGCGCTCCAGGAACTGGCCCTCGCCCTGATGGCTAAGGGCCGCGAAAATCGGCCCTCCTCGGCCGCCGAGGTGTACGGCGCGCTCGGACCGTGGCTGCCCGCCGCCCGCCCCGGCCCCGGCACCCTGCGCGGCTTCGGTACCGAGGACCCGCGCCGACCGTTCGTGCTCCCGCAGGGCCCGTACCCGGTGTGACCACCCGATCACCAGGAGCGTGAGAATATGCCGTACGGGCGACCGCACGAACTGGGCAGGGGGCCGAGTACGGCGTGACACGACGGATCAGAGGACACTACGAGCTGATCGACCGCCTGGGCCGCGGTGGCATGGGCGACGTGTGGTCGGCCCGGGACCTGCGGCTTGACCGGCCCGTCGCAGTCAAGTTCCTGTCGGCGGGCGGCCGCGGTGTCGACCTCGACCGCATGGAACAGCGCTTCCTGCGCGAGGCCCGCCTCACCGCCCGGATCCGCCACGCGAGCGTGCCGGTCGTGTACGACTCGGGTCGGCTCGACGGAGACGACGGCGACGGACTGTACCTCGTCATGGAACTCGTGCAGGGCGATACCCTCTCCCGGCTCCTCAAGCGCAACGGCCCTTTCCCGATCCACCTCGCCGCCGAGGTTGCCGCACAAGCGGCCGACGCCCTGGCCCACGCCCACCGCATCGGCGTCGTCCACCGTGACCTGAAGCCGTCCAACCTGATGCTCACGCCGAACGGCACGGTGAAGGTGCTCGACTTCGGCATCGCGGCGGCCCTGGAGCCGGACGTCGGCGAACCCCGGCTCACCCGCACCCAGGAAGTGCTGGGCACACCCGGGTTCATCGCACCGGAACAGGCGGACGGCGGGCGGGCGACGGAGCGGAGCGACCTGTACGCCCTGGGCTGTGTGTTGTACGAGATCCTGGCGGGCCGACCGCCCTTCACCGCGGGGACGGCCGTAACACTCCTCTACCGGCACGCGTACGAGGAACCGCCCCGGCTCGGCGATCTGCGCGGTGACATACCCGCGGGCTTCGCCTCCCTCATCATGGAACTGCTGGCAAAGTCCCCCGACGACCGCCCCTCGACGGAAGAGGTCCGCAGCGCGGCACGCCCATGGCTCACCCGGTCGCCCGGCCGGGCTGTCACCGGGAGAACGTCCGCCACCTCCGGGAGCACGTCTGCCAAGCCGGGCAGCGCGGCAGCCACCGGCTCCGGTGCCCTGCGGTCCGCTTCCGTGTCCGTATCACCCCCGGCCGGCCACTCCCTTTCCGGGCCGATCCCTGCCCCGCGCCCCGCGCCTACCGCAGACCCCGCCCCGGCCGCCGCCATACCTCAAGAGATCCTCGACCAGGCCGCCCGGGGCGACCACGCGGCGGCTGCCGCCTCGCTGGAGCGGATGCTGCACGAGACGGGCCGCCCGCTCGGCGACAGCGAGACCGTGGCGGCGCGGCTCACACTGTGCGACCTGCTGGTGAAGTCGGAAGAGTTCACCCGCGCCCACGGCGGCTACTCCGCACTCGGCGACGCGCTCCGCCGCAGCCGCCCGGCCACCGACCCGGATGTACTGGCCTGCCGGGCCGGCTCGGCCACATGTCTGGCCGAGCTGGGGCACACGACCGAGGCGCTGCACGAGTTCGAGAGTCTCCTGCCCGTGCAGCGGACCGTCTTCGGCGCCGCCGATTGGCGCGTGTTCGACACCAGGTTCCGGATCGGCTCGCTCGTTGCCCGGATGGGACGGCTGCGCGAGGCGCGTGACCAGCTCACCGCTCTGCGGCAGGAGCAGCAGCGGTTTTTCCCGGCTGACGACGAACGCCGCGCGCGGACAGATAGCCTGATCGCCCGATTGGAGTGGATGCTGACGGATTCCGAAAGAGGTTCGTGAACTTAGTTCACAATAATCCGTCGGTGCTAGCTTACTGCAGGAGGCGGGGCGAAGGCCCTGTATTGCGTAGTGTTCTGGCCGTATGCCAGGCCAAGGGGAGGCGGAACACCGATGACGCAGACGGCTCACCGGGAGCGAGGTGCGGCGGCTCCTCAGGAGCGACTACCCGGGGACGGTGAGCTCGTCGAAGTACGGGGTCAGAGCTGGGTCGTCAGCAGGGTGGAACCCGCCCCGCCCTCCGACGGCCGCGCCGCCACCCTCGTCCACCTCCAGTCCGTCGCCGACGGCCGCTTCGGGGACACCCTCTCCGTTATCTGGGAAGTCGAGCCCGGCCGCCGTGTCCTCGACCGCGGCTCCCTGCCCGACGCGTCGACCGGACAGTACGACCCGCCGTCCCGTCTCGCCGCGTTCCTCGACGCCGTCCGCTGGTCGGCCGTCGCCTCCGCCGACGTCAAGACCCTCCAGGCGCCGTTCCGCTCCGGCGTCGCCGTCGAGCCCTACCAGCTCGAACCCGTCTCCCGCGCGGTCGGCGCCCCCCGTGTCAACCTGCTCCTCGCCGATGACGTCGGCCTCGGCAAGACCATCGAGGCTGGCCTCGTCGTCCAGGAGCTGCTGCTGCGAGGGCGTGCCCACCGCGTCATGGTGATCTGTCCGGCGGGCCTCACCCTGAAGTGGCGCGACGAACTCGCAGAGAAGTTCGGCCTGGACTTCACGATCGTCGACGCCGAGCGCTGCGCCCGGCTGCGCCGCACCCACGGCACCGCCGCCAACCCGTTCCGCGTCCACCCGCTCACCATCGTGTCCCTGCCCTGGCTGCGCGGCACCAAGGCGCAGCGCCTCCTCGACGAGGTCGTCCCGACCCGCCAGGAGACGAGGGAGGACGGAACCGACCGCCGCTTCTTCGACCTGCTAGTCCTCGACGAGGCCCACCACGTGGCACCCGCCGCGCCCAAGCAGGTGTACGCCGTCGACTCCCAGCAGACCAAGCTGATCCGGCGGCTCGTCCCGCACTTCGAGCACCGCCTCTTCCTCTCCGCCACCCCGCACAACGGCTACCCCGAGTCGTACACCGCGCTGCTGGAGCTCATCGACAATCAGAAGTTCGCCCGTGGTGTCGACCCCGACGAGCAGGCCCGCAAGGAGACCGTCGTCCGACGCCTGAAGTCCACCATCACCAACCCCGACGGCTCCCCCCGTTTCCGCACCCGCCGCACCCGCGAACTCCCCGTCGAGTACACCGACACCGAACGCGAGATCCACGGCGTGCTCAGCAGCTTCTCCGACCTTCGCCGCAAGCGGATGACCCCAAAGGCCCGCGGCGGCCGCCGCGCCGCCGACCTGGTCACTCTCCTGCTGAAGAAGCGGCTGTTCTCCTCCCCGGCCGCCTTCCTGCACACCGTCCAGGTCTACCTCTCCCACCTCGACGACACCCGGACCCGTTCCCGCTCGGCCGCTGCCGAAGTCCCCGATTGGCTGGAGGACTTTTCCGACCTCGTCGCCGAACTCGACGACCTGGGCCTGGCGGAGGCAGAGGACGACGCCCTCACGCGCTCAACCAGCCTCACCCCGCAGGAGGACGGCGAGGAACTCGCCCTTCTCCAGCAGATGGAGCGCTGGGCACTGACCCACGAGGCCGCCGCCGACTCCAAGGCCGACGCGCTCATCCGCGAGCTGAAGGCCATCTGCCGCCCCGATGGCCAGTTCTGGACCAACGAACGCGTCGTGATCTTCACCGAGTACCGCGACACCCAGAAATGGCTGCTCAACCTGCTCCAGCAGCAGGAACTCACCGACGGCGGCCGCGTCGCCGTCCTCCACGGCGGACTCAGCACAGACGACCGTGAGGACATCCGCCTCGGCTTCCAGGCTCATCCCGCCACCGACGAGGGCAAGGTCCGCATCCTGCTGGCCACCGACGCCGCCAGCGAGGGCATCGACCTCCAGAACCACTGCCACCGCCTGTTCAACTACGACATCCCCTTCAACCCCAACAAGCTCGAACAGCGCATCGGCCGCATCGACCGCTGGGGCCAGAAGACCGACCCGGAGATCACTCACTTCATCGGCGCCGGCTGGGAGAACGCCGCCGCCGGATCCTACGAGGCCGACCTGGAGTTCCTCTCCCGCATCGCCCGCAAGATCGCCCGCACTGAAGCCGACCTGGGCTCCGTCAACGCCGTCATCGCCGACGCCGTACAGCGCCGTATGACCGGCGACACCACCCCCGTCGACATCGACAACGCCAAGCCCAAGCAGATCGCCGGTCGCCGCACTGGCGGCACCGTCGCCGCCGAGCAGAACGTCACTGCGCAGGCCAAGCGCCTCGCCGAGCAGTACCAGGAGACCGTGGACGCCCTTGGCCTCACCCCAGCCAACATCAAACGGGTCGTCGACACCGCCCTCACCCTGGACCACCAGCAGCCCCTGACTCCGCACTACAACGAGGACATGAAAGGCCTCTGGACCGTCCCGCCGCTCTCCGGCACCTGGGAACGGGCCACCCGCGGCCTCGCCCACAAACTTCGCCCAGCCGAGCAGCGCCCCGTCACATTCACCCCGCAGGTCGCTGCCCTCGGCCGCGACGACGTGGTGCTCGCCCACCTCAAGCACCCGCTGGTCGCCCTCTCCACCCGCCTGCTCACGGCCGCCGTGTGGAACGCCGACACCGTCGGTCTGCACCGCGTGACCGCCGTCGTTACCGACGACCCCGCCGTCGAGACGGCCCTCGTCTCCGCCTACGCCCGTTACGTCCTCGTCGGCAACGATGGCACCCGCCTTCACGAGGAGATCCTTTACGCGGGCGGCTGGTTCGGCGACACCGGCCGCTTCCGCCGCTGGGAGTCCGTACGCACCCAGGGCGCAGTCCTCGCCCGCGCGCTCGCCGACGGCGCCGAGGCCGCCCCCGACCTGCGGCACGCCTTCACCGACGCCTGGTCCCGGCTGGAGAAGCCCCTCCACGACTCCCTCACCGCCCGCGCCCGTGAACGCGGCACCTCCCTCGAATCGGCGCTGGCCGCCCGCCGCACCGAGGAGGAGAACCGCATCCGGGCCACCCTGGACCGCTTCGAGGCCACCCTGCGCGCCAAGCTCAAGGAGGAGGGCGACGACGACAACGAGCAGATCGCTCTCTTCGGCACCCGCGAGGTCACCACCGCCGAACAGCGCCAGTACCGCGAGGACCGGGACCGCTGGCAGGCTCGCATCGAAGGCCTCACCGCCGAACGCGAGCGCGAACTCGCCGCCATCGCGGCCCGCTACTACGAGCCGCGCTCCCACCTCTTCCCCGTCGCCGTCGTCGTCGTGATCCCCGCAAAGGAAGCCAGCCGATGAGCCGCTCCGCCGCCTCTTCCTTCCGTGGCTCCTCCCGCGGAGTCGCCGCCGCCAGGGCCAAGGCCATGGACGGCCGGGGCCAGCACCAGGAATGGCTGGACCTCACCGAGGTCTCCGGCCCTTTCCTCACCATGCCCGTCCTGCTCCAGGCCTGGCCCCAGCTCGACGCCCTCGACAAGGACCAGCGCACCCGGCTGCGCGCCCGCCACGCCGACTGGCAGGCCGACACCAACGCCGGCCGCGACGAGTGGACCGGCTACATCCTGCGCTCGCTGCTGGAGTGGGGCGATGCGCTTGTTCTGCGCGAGGGCCAGGACGACGACCTCGCCCTGGACCGCCTCACTCTCGACGTCCACGAGCACAACGCCCGTGTCCGCGCCGACTTCGCGCTAACCGAGCCTGGTACGGAACTCGCCGCCGAACCGGACACGGGGTCTGCTGCCAAGCGCGTACGAGTGCTGGGCATGACCATCCCCAGCGGCACCGCCCCAACGGCCCGCCCGAGCTGGGGCGACGACTGGGCGGCCGGCCCCGCCGACCGCCTCGCCCGACTCCTGCGCCACCACGACGTACCCCTCGGCCTGGTCACCGACGGCCGCTGGTGGTGCCTGGTCTGGGCCCCGGTCGGCGGCGTCACGACCACGGCCGTCTTCGACGCCATCGGCTGGAACGAGGCCGCCGAACGCACGGTCGTCCGCGCCTTCGTCTCCCTGCTGCGCCGCCGTCGCTTCTTCGAGTACGACGAGTCCGAGACTCTGGTCGGTCTGCTGAGGAAGAGCCTCGACGCGGGCGACGAGGTCACCGAGGCCCTCGGCATCCAGGTCCGCCAGGCCGTCGAGCAACTGGTGGACGCCATCGGCCGCGCCGACGCCAGCGCCATGGAACGCGGTACCCCCGGCCTGCGCGCGAGCGGCGTCGAGGCGAGCGAGGTCTACCGGGGCGCGGTCGCGGTCATGATGCGCGTCGTCTTCCTCCTCTTCGCCGAGGAACGCGGACTGCTGCCCGCCGACAACGAGGTCTACGCCCGCTCCTACTCCGCCCGCTTCCTGCGCGCCGAGCTGAAGTCCCGCGCCGACGCCGAGGGCGAGGCCTCCCTGGAGTACACGACCGCCGCCTGGCACCGCCTGATCGCGCTGTTCCACGCCGTGCACGGCGGAGTGCTGCACCCTGAGCTCGAACTCCCGGCGTACGACGGCTCCATCTTCGATCCGGACAAGTACCCCTGGCTGGAGAACAGCTTCCCCCTTCTCCCCATCGACGACCGCACGGTGCTGCACATGCTCCAGTCCGTGCAGGAGGTCCGTGTCGGCACGGGCAGGCAGAGGGAGACCCGCACGCTCAGCTTCCGCGCGCTGGGCGTGGAGGAGATCGGCTACGTGTACGAGGGCCTGCTCTCGTACGACGCCCGGCGCGCCGTCGAGATGATGGTCGGCCTCATCGGCCCGGACGGCGTGGAACACGAGGTACCGCTGAGGGAGTTGGAGTCCCTGGCGGCCACGTCGAGGGACGTGAAGACCCTCGCGAAGAAGATCTACGAGACGTGGAAGGACCCCAAGCCGCCGGCGAGCGCGGTGCGTCTGGAGAAGCTGCTGGCCCCGGCGAAGGCGGAGGCCGCGACGGAGGCGAGGCGTCTGCTGCTCGCAGCCTGCCGCGACGCGGCCCTGACGGAACGTCTGCTGCCCTTCTTCGGTGTGATTCGGAGGGACCTGCGGGACCTGCCGGTGGTCATCCCGGCGGGCGCGCTGTTCGTGACGGAGTCCTCGCTGCGGAAGAACACGGGTACGCACTACACCCCGCGCCGGTTGGCGGAGGAGGTCGTGCTGCACGCGCTGGAGCCGCTGGTGTACGAGCCGGGTCCGCTCCAGACGGCGGACAGGGATGCCTGGGTGCCGAAGACAGCTGAGCGGATCCGTGAGCTGAAGGTCGCGGACATCGCGATGGGCTCGGCGGCGTTCCTGGTGGCCGCCTGCCGGTACTTGGGGGATCGGCTGATCGAGGCGTGGGAGCGGGAGGGCCGCGAGGAGGCGGTCAAGTACCGGGCGGGGCGCGCTGTTGACGCGGTCACTGCAGCGGACGCGGAGTCCGACCCGGTAGTGATCGAGGCCCGGCGCCAGGTGATCGAGCACTGCCTGTACGGGGTGGACATCAACCCCATGGCCGTGGAGATGGCCAAGCTCTCGCTGTGGTTGGTCTCCATGGACCCGACGCGTCCGTTCACTTTCCTGGACGACCGGTTGGTGGCGGGGGACTCGCTGCTGGGTGTGCACAACATGGAGCAGATCAGAGCGGAACACCTGGAACCGACCGAGAAGCGCAGCCTGCTCACCAAGCACGCCGACGAGCGCGCGGAAGCACTGAAGAAGAAGGCCAAGGAACTCAAGGACCTTCGCTTGGCGATCACTTCGGTCAGGGGTGTGGACCTGGTCGCGCTGCAGCGTAAACGGGAGAAGCTCTCCGAGGTGAACCGCCACTCCGCACGGCTACGGCTTGTCGGCGACCTTCTCGCCGGTGCGGCACTGGCTACCTGTGCCTCGGGACGCGTCGAGTGGTACGTGGAGGACGGCGGCAAGCGCATCAAGGATCTCTTCCCGCAGGCTGAGCTCATCGTGGAACGGATCATCGACGAGGAGGTTTCGGAAGACTCGGATGAAGTGCGGGAAGCCCATGCCACCGCTGAAGAGTGGCTTTCCTCCGAAGCCCCGAGCGGAGGGCTGGCCCGACGACCTCTGCACTGGCCCCTGACCTTCCCTGAAGTCTTCACGGAACATGGCGGCTTCGACGCGATCATCGGCAACCCGCCGTTCCTCGGCGGCCAGAAACTCACGGGCGCCCTGGGCGAGGCGTACCGCGAGTACATGGTCGACTACCTCGCCGACAAGAAGCGTGGTAGCGCCGACTTGGTGGCCTACTTTGAACTCCGCGCTCACCAGCTCCTCAACAAGCATGGCCAGACGGGGCTCATCGCTACCAACACTCTGGCTCAAGGTGACACCCGTGAGGTCGGCCTGGACCAGTTGGAGGAGAAGAGGAAGGTCAGCATCCGGCGGGCGGTGAAGAGCGCACCCTGGCCTTCAAAGTCGGCGGTCTTGGAGTACTGCGCCGTCTGGACTTCGGTGCCGCCGCTCGCGAACGAGGCGGACAGAGTGCTGGACGGCGAGAAGGTTCGGGGCATCACGACGTCGCTGGATCCACAGTCACGGGTGAAGGGGCGGCCGTATCGACTGGTATCTGGGGACGCCTCGGGGCGACCAGGCGCCTATATCGGCTCCTACGTCCTAGGCAAGGGCTTCATCCTGTCGCCCCAGCAGGCCGAGGAGCTCATCCAGCGCGACCCGCGCAACCGCGACGTCCTCTTCCCCTACCTCAACGGCGAGGACCTCAACTCCCGTCCGGACTGCTCGGCGAGCCGCTGGGTGATCAACTTCCATGACTGGCCCGAGGAGCGGGCCCGTGAATACCCTGAAGTATTCGCCATCGTGGAACGCGACGTGAAGCCCGAGCGACTCAAGAACAACAACCGACAGCGTCGTGAGATCTGGTGGCGCTTCACCCGGCCCGCCATGGACTTGTACCGAGCCATCTCCGGCCGCGAACGTGTCTTGGTGGTAGCACTCGTGTCCCGAACCGTGATGCCGGCCCGAGTCCCAAGCCGACAGGTCCTTTCGCACAAGTTGGCCGTTTTTGCGTCCGCTTCCGACGGGGATCTCGCGTTCCTCAGTAGTTCGTTCCATACATGTTGGGCATGGCGTAACTCGTCCACAATGAAGGCTGACCTCAACTACTCACCGTCAGACGTGTTCGAGACGCTTCCACGTCCTACCTACTCATCAGGCATGGCAGATGCGGGTGCCCGCCTTGATCAGCTGCGAGCTGAGATCATGGCGGAGCGCAGCCTTGGTCTGACCAAGCTCTACAACCTCGTCCATGATCCTTCTGTCGGAGATGCCGAGATTGCAGCTGTACGAGATTGCCATCGAGCTGTGGACGAGGCTGTGTCGGCAGCCTACGGGTGGAGCGACCTGAACTTGGAACATGGGTTCCATGAAACTCGTCAAGGCGTGCGCTACACGTTCCCGATGCGTACTCTTACCGAGATCTTGGACCGACTCCTGGAGCTTAATCACCAGCGACATTTTCAGTCGCCCGCAGCAGTACGCGAGGGGCTGCTCTTCTGATCTTCAAAAGAGCAGGAAGTCGGCTTTTCCCCCGTGCTGGGCGTGGTTCAGTTCGAGCAATCGGTCGATCACTTCAGTCTGGACCGGCTGGGGTAGGCTGAAGCGCGTGCTCTTTCGAGTCGTTGTGAAGTCGTGCCGGAAGTGCAGGTCTTGCCAGTCGTAGGCCTGCATCACGGCATGGTCGACCTCCACATGTGCTGCACGCAGAGCATGGATATCTGCGTCGATGATGCTCGGGTCGTGAACGAGGTTGTAGAGCTTGGTCAGACCAAGGCCGCGTTGGAGCATGACAGATCGCCGGATTTGATCAAGCTCGGCACCTGCAACGGCCATGGTCGTGCTGCCGGTAGGCAACGGCATTGTCTCGTAAACATCTGACGGCGTATAGCGAAGGTCTCCCTTGAGGCTGGACGCCCGTGCGATTGCCCACGCGTAGTGGATACCGCTGTCCAGCAACGCCAAGTGGGCAGAATCCGAAGCTGCGAACACCCCAAGCATGTGTGAGAAGACCTGTCCTGTCGGTACCGAAACTGGCATCACGGTTCGGGACACGAGTGCCACCGCCAAGACACTGTCCAGTCCCTTGATCGCCTTAAGCATGGCCGGACGCTTCTCTGCATACTGCCACCAGTAATCGCGATAGACCTTGCGGTTGTTCTTGAGTCGCTCGGGCTTCACGTCGCGTTCCACGATGGCGAATACTTCAGGGTATTCACGGGCCCGCTCCTCGGGCCAGTCATGGAAGTTGATCACCCAGCGGCTCGCCGAGCAGTCCGGACGGGAGTTGAGGTCCTCGCCGTTGAGGTAGGGGAAGAGGACGTCGCGGTTGCGCGGGTCGCGCTGGATGAGCTCCTCGGCCTGCTGGGGCGACAGGATGAAGCCCTTCCCCAGAACGTTGGCCCCCTGAAAGGACTTCCCGCGGTTGGCTACCAGTCGGATGCCGAAATCTCATACTTTAAGACATTATTGAATGCTTAATGGCCATGTGATGGTGAGTCTGGTTTGCCAACCCCGTTGGTGCACACGTTCCCCTCATGGTCCTCGATGCCTTCATTGCTGCACAGCATGTGGACGGATACTCGATCAACACCATCCGTGCCAGAGCCCGCTGTATTCGCGCCATCGCCAAGGCGGCCCTCGTTCGGGTTGAGGACTTAACAGTCGATCATGTGATGGCCTACTTCGCGGTGCGCTCGCTCAAGCCGTGGTCCCGGCGGACCTACCTCAACCACTTACAGGCTTTTGGTAGATGGAGAGGCGTAGATCTTGTCACAGGCATTCGAAAGCCGCCGGCACCGCGTTCAACGCCGAACCCTCTGCCGGAGGGGGACCTGGCCCGCATTACTTCAGTCGCACGGGGCCATCATCGCGCGTGGGTGCTCTTGGGGGCCTTCTGTGGTCTGCGAGCGCATGAGACAGCCAAGCTCAGACGTGAGGACATATCGGTTCTCCAGGACGGCGAGGTCGTCCTGCGGGTGCAAGGCAAGGGTGGACGTACCGATATCGTCCCGGTCCCTCCCGTTGTCACTCAGAAGCTAGACCTCACGGCCGAGGGGCGCCTATGGGGCGGAGTCACCCCTGAGCGAGTTTCGCGCACGGTCGCTGCCATCGCGGCCAAGGAGGGCATCCGTATGCGCTACCACCAGCTGAGGCACCGCTTCGGGACAGCCGTCTATCGCGCCTCGGGGCGTGATCTCCTGCTCACCCAGCGCCTGATGCGGCACGCTTCACCGGCGACGACCGCAGGGTATGCGGCAGTGGCCGACGATCAAATCCACAAGGTGATCGGGTTGTTGCCGGGCGCAGACCCCAACCGCAAGAGGCACGATGGTGAGCGAGGGGTGACAGGCTGTCAACAGTGTCGCGCCCGCATCGCCTGATCGGCTGCGCGTCGGGACGGGACTTCGCGCTGTGCCTGACGCTGACGCCGGAGTCGGTGCGTGTCGAGGTCACCGACACCCGGCCGGGCGGGCTTCCCGCCTACACCCAGAGACTGCCCGAACTGCCAGCGACGGAGGCCGAGTCGGGGTGCGGGCTGCTACTTGTGGAAGCCCTCGCCGACCGCTGGTGCACGGGACCGCAGGGCCCCTGCACCAAGACGCTGTGGGCCGAGGTGGATCGGGCGCCCAGTCACTGCTGACGCCTCGGTGGAGCCTTTCGAACAAGGGCAACTACCTTCAATGAGCGCGACATTGGGCAACGCGCTACAGTGTCGCCACGCCTACGGTCCTCGGCTTTCCCGCCTCCGCGTGAGGCATGCCGGATATCGTTCCCGCATGACGTATGGGGGGACCGAGCGAGCCGGTATGTCCTTTGGCGCGGGCGTGGCGCCCTGGACGCCGACACCACCCGTGATCCGGGATGCCACGCATGATGCGGTGATCGTGGTGCCGGGGATCATGGGCAGCGCCTTGCGCGACACCACGACCGGGCGGTTGGTGTGGGGACTGCGTGATCCTCGGTGGGTGGTCGAGGCATGGCGGCACGAGGACGGGATGCGCCCGCTGCACCTGGACGACGACGAACGATCCGGCCGGTACGGTCGGATCGAAGCCACCGAGTTGCTGCGCGTCCCGACGGTGGCGCCGTTCCTGAAGGGCTTCGAGCCGTACGGCGATCTTCTTGACGCCGTCCGTGCTGTCGCCCGCCCCAAGGCCGTACTTGAGTTCGCGTACGACTGGCGGCTCCCCGTCGCCGTCAATGGAGCGCGGCTGGCGGAAGCCGCTCACGATCACCTGGCGCGGTGGCGCGCCAGCGAGGAGCATGCTCGGGCACGTTGCTCGCATCCGGACGAGCGCGAGGCGCGTTTGGTGTTCGTCGCCCATTCCATGGGCGGACTGGTCACCCGGGCCGCCTTCGCCCACGCCGCCTCCCAGGGCAGCGACCTGACCCCTGAAACCAGGGCCGTGGTCACCCTCGGTACCCCGTTCCTGGGTTCGGTCATGGCGGCCGTCATCCTCAATGGTGACCACTCCGGCCGGCTGCCCGCCCGGCTGCGGCGCCGAATGCAGGCCCTGTGCGCGACACTGCCCGGTGTACACGACCTGCTGCCAGATTACCGCTGCGTCGACGCGGGTCTCGATGTCCACCGGCTCACCCCGGCCGACGTGGCAGTCCTGGGAGGAGATGCCGAACTCGCCCGCGAGGCGCAGGAGTTCCAGCAGCACCTGCGGGAGAAGGGACCTGCGCTGCCGGGGCACCGCGCTGTCGTCGGCGTCGCGCAGCCGACCGTGCAGAGTCTGCGTCTCGACAGTGGTGTGGTGCACGAGCAGTACCTCTCGTTCGAGCGCAACGGTGACGGGGGCCTGGCCCGTGACCGCAACGGCATCCCGCTTCGCAGGGACCGGGCCGGGGATGGCACGGTCTACCGGGACGCCGCTTCCTTCGGCCCGACCATGGGCGTGACCCCACTCCCGCTGCAGCACGGTGCCCTGGCAAAGGACAGCGTCGCCATCGCCTATATCCGCGCGGTGCTCACCGAGCACGATCAGGACCTCGGCCCCGCGTTGGGTGAGGGGGACATCGGTCTGGACGTCCCGGACTGCGTCGAGGCGGGCCGGCCCTGGTTGCTGCGCCTGAGGCCCGGACCGGGTTCCGTCTTGGACACGTATGCCGGGATCACCTGCACTGTGCAGGACGCCGAGACCGGCCTGCGTGTTGCCACCGGTCGGCTCGGCTGGCACGACGGTGAGATCGGTGCCTCGATCACCCTTCCCGGGCCGGGCCTCTACCGGGTCAGGGCCGATACCGGCGGCAACGCCCCCGTCACCCAACTTGTCCTGGCGCTCGACTCCGACGACGACTGAGCGCAGTGCGTCATGACCATCTCCGACAGCACTGACGGAAGACCTCTGCAGTTCTTCCCCATCGGCATCGGTGTCTATCTCCACCTCCCCGGGCTGGAGACGGATCCCGAGATCGAAGGCATCGAGGCGTTGCTGAAGCCGTTCGGTTCCCAGACCGAACCCTGGCCGGTTTCCCCGGAGGACCGCGGGGTTGAAGCCGTCACCACGCGCCTGACGACGTGGTCCGCTCCCCGAGACATCGGCGACACCGTCCTCTACTGGGTCGGTCACGGCTTCAGTGACGGAGGGCCCACCTCGTTGCTGGCACACGCCCACAGTCCCAAGCTTGTCGCCCCAGACGGCATCGACCCACCCACTCTGCTGCGGCACCTCAAGGCCAGGCAGGGCAGGAACGGCGCCGGCTGGGCCATCGTCATCATCGACGCCTGCACCTCCGGGCGCTTCGTCGAACTGCTGACCGGGGACGCCTACCGGGATGGGGACGTCCACAACTTTCTGCTCGTGGCGACGTCCAAGGACGGGAGTACCACGCTCGGTGCGTTCCGCAGAGCGCTGACCACCGTCCTCACGGTGACCTTCCGCGCACAGCAGACCATCGACCTGCACGACCTCGCCACGGAACTGAACCGCAACCTCCAAGGTTGCCCTGTCACGCCGAAGACGGATACGGGGCGTGCCGTGCTGCGGCGCACGCGGTCGACCATCGCGGCGCATACTCAGGCACCGCTGGATGTGGTCGCCGAAATCGATGCCGTCATCGCGTCCCTGACCGACGACGAACGGCGTCACTTCGTCCCCAAGGCCAGTGGTGCCGAACTCGGTGAGCAGACCTGGTACTTCCAGGGGCGCGTCGAGGAACGTCATGAGATCCTCTGCTGGCTCGCCCGTGCCGCACCGGGCATGCTCGTTGTCACCGGAGCGGCAGGATCGGGAAAGTCCGCCTTGCTCGGGCATGTCCTGGTGCACTCCCGGCGTGAGCTCTCCGACATCCTCATCCGCCACCGGCAGCTCGACCCCCTTCCCCTCGGCAGCCCCCGCCCCTATGAAGCCTTCGATCTGGTCCTCCACCTGACTGGGGCGACACCCAGGGAGGTTGTGCTGCGGATCGCCGCGGCAGCCGGGTTCCCCACCCCTCCCGAGGGGCCGATCGCCGAACAGTGCTCGTGGCTGATCCAGCAGTTCCGCAGGACGGACGACCCCGTTGCGGAACAGGTTCCTGAGGCCGACGATCCCGCTTTCACCGTCCTGGCGGACGCACTCGACGAGGCCCGCCTGCCTCTGACGATCGCCGAGCGGATCCTGAGCCCTCTGGCGGATCTCCCCGGTGTTCGGGTCGTCGTCGGCACGCGCGGCTCCACACTCGAAGGCCCCGACCTGCCGGAGCCGGCGGACCGGGACCTCACTGACGCTCTGGGCGTCGGCCGGGAGCGGAACCGGAAGGTCGTTCACGTTGACCGTGACGAGGAGGCCATGACCAGCTACATCCAGCGACGCCTGGAGGTAGCGCGCAGCAGGGGTGAACTCCAGGTGGAGCCCGCACAGATCGACCACCTGGCGAAAGCACTCGGGTGCCTTGAGCGGGAGTTCCTTTACGCACGCCTGGCGGTGCACGAGATCATCGCCACTCCGGGACTCGCCGACGACCCCGGGCCGCTGCTTGAGGACGACCACCGTCGGCTCTTCGCCCGCGCCGTCGACCGGCTGGCCGAGAAGGCTCCTGTCAACCAGGCCCTGCTGGAGGCGCTGGCCCTGGCACAGGGGCACGGCCTGCCCCTGACCGGGGGTGTGTGGGCCGACGTCGCTACAGCACTCGCCGACAGCCCTGACATGAAGGTCACCGACGCGGATATCGAAGAATTGACATGGACGGCGGCCCCCTACCTCCTGCTTGACACGGAATCCGGGCAGAGCGTGTACCGACTGGCCCACCGGACCTTCTCCGAGTACTTCACCCGGACGGTTCCGTCCTCCGCGCACGACGACCGGCACCGCCGTATCACCGAGCACCTGGCGACGCCCCCGACCGGGCCGGAGCAGCGCCCCAACCCCTATGTCGTGCAACACCTGCCCACCCATGCCGGTCTCGCCGGGCCCGACGGATGGCAAGCCCTGGCGGACCGTCCCCAACTGCTCGACCGGCTGAACCCCTCGGCGGTCGTCTCCAGTGTCATGCTCAGAGCCCTTGGCCGATTCCAGCTGCCTCCGGCGGTGGCGGGAGTCCTGTTCGCCCGAGAGCAGCTCACCAAAGCGAACCCCCGGGATCGGCGAGGACTGCGCGAGCTGGCGAGCCTTCGCTGCACGCCGGAGACCGTCGTACAGCGCTTCGGCAGGAGATCTTCCGACCCTGATGCGGCCTGGTCCGTGGCCTGGGGCCAACTGAAGCGCCATGCACCCCACTTGCGTCTCACCGGTCACACCGGCTCGGTACAGACCCTCGTGGCGTTCACGGACGCCTCACAGCGGGTGCTCCTGGCTTCGGGTAGTGACGACGGGGCGGTGCTGATCTGGGATCCGGTGAGGGGGGAGACCGTGGGGGACCCGGTGACGCCGCACGACGGCGCCGTCCAGTCGATCGCGGAGTTCGCGGGCCCGAGGGGGCGGACTCTGCTGGCCACCGGGGGCGCGGACGGCACGGTACGCATCTGGGACCCTGTCAAGGGAGAGACAGTGGGGGAGCCACTGACCGGCCACGACGACTGGGTTCACTGCGTGGCGGCGTTCGAAGACGCCGACGGGCAAACGCTGCTGGCCACGGGAGGCGGAGACGGGACGCTACGCGTCTGGGAGCCGCTGACCGGCAAGGAACTGGCGGTGGGAGGCCTGGACGAGTATGCGATGGACCTGGACCTGCACACCGACCAGGAGACCGAACGGCTCGTGGAGACCGGCCACGACGGCGACGTCTACTCGGTGGCGGCGTTTGTTGGCCTAGACGGCCAAGATAGGCATGTTCGCCTGGCCACCGCAGGCAACGACGGCACGATACGGATCTGGGACCCGGCCACCGGGAAGGAGACCACCGATCCCCTCACCGGTCACGAGGGAGCCGTCTTCTCCGTCGCGGTGTTCAAGGGGCGGGAAGGGCAGGTGCTGCTGTCATCGGGCGGTGAGGACGGGACGATACGGATCTGGAACCCGGACATCGGCAGACAGACCAGGGCACCTCTCACCGGCCACGGCAAGCCGGTCCGCGCGGTGGGAACGCTGGTCGAGAAGACCGAGGCCGGTGAACGGACCTTGCTCGTCAGCGCCGGCGAAGACAACAGCGTACGACTGTGGGATCCGGTCGGCGGCGAGCCGGTGACAGCGCCTCTGACAGGCCACGAGAACTGGGTGAGGACTGTGTCGCCGGTGCCGCCTCTGTCTGGCACACACCCACTGCTGGCCACCGGCGGTGACGACCACACGCTACGGATCTGGGCACCGCACGACGGCCGAACGGCAGGCGTGCCGTTCGACGACGCCGTGACGACCACGCGGACGCTGACATCCTTCAGCGGCGAGGACGAACAGACCCTGATCGCCGCCGTGGACGGCGAATCGAAGCTGCGCGTGTTCGACCCGGCCGAGGGCGAGCAGGTCGACGGGCTGGAGACCGAACATGACGGTGATGTCCTCACGGTGACCACGGTCCGAGTCGTCCAGGACGATGACGAAAGGCTCGTCTTCGCCATGGGCGGTGAGGACGGGGTCGTGCGGTTGTGGGATCCGGGCACCGGCGAGATGACCGGTGAGGTGGTGACGGATCACGCCCGTGGGGTGCGTGCTCTATCGGCGTTCGCCGGGTTCGGTGGGCGGTCATTCCTGGCCACGGGTGGTGAGGACGGCGTGGTGCGGTTGTGGGATCCGGGCAATGGTGAGAAGGCCGGTGAGGTGGTGACGGATCACGCCGGTGGCGTGCGGGCCCTGTCCGCGTTCGTCGGCCTTGGCGGCCAGTCTCTCCTGGCCACGGGTGGTGAGGACGGGGTCGTGCGGCTGTGGAACCTCATGACCGGCCAGGCCGTAGGGGAGCCGTTAGCCCATCCAGGCGTGACCGCCGTGGAGTCGTACCCGATCCCGGGCCGCGAAACCATGCTGGTCACGGGTGACGGCGACGGAACCGTCCGCTTCTGGAACTGCGAGACGGGAACCGAGACGCTGAGGATCCCCCTGGGCCTTTGCGTGAACGACGTCGCCTGCGTTGACGGAGACCTGGCCCTGGCCACAGCGGAAGGCCTGGTGCAGGTGAGCCTCGAAGCGGCATCGAACCTCACGGGCGGGTCCTGAACCCCGCTTCCGGCCCAGGTGCCCGGCCTTCCGCCCGGCACCGGCGCACTCCGTGTCGGCCTGACGTGCCGGACGCCAGACGCCGTGCCGCCTGTCGGTGGCGACGGTGTCAGCCCGTGGTGGTGATGAGTTCGTCGAGCAGTTGCTCCAACAGGCTGTTGTCGCCGAGGAAGCTCTTCACCGAGGCGTCCTCATTGCGCTGGGCGTCCATGCCCGACCAGTTCACGTCGTATCCCGCGTCAGCGCTGAGCTGGGCCAGGAACGCTCGCTGGGCGCGGCCGTTGCCCTCGCGGAACGGGTGGAGGACGTTCATGTCGCCGTACAACTCGGCCAGTTGGATTGCGAACTCCTGGCGGGGGAGATCCCGCAGATGGCCGGAGGAGGCGAGACGACCGAAGACCTCTCCGGCGTAGGGCACCAGGTTTCTCGCCGGACAGAACGGCGTGCGCTTGGCGATGTTCACGGTGCGTAACTCGCCTGCCCACGCATAGATGTCCCCGAAGACCGCGGCATGGAACGCCTGGAGATGACCGAGGTCGTACGCACCGGGCAGGGGGCGTTCGGCGAGCAGGACGAGGCGCGCCCGGGTGATGTCCGCCTCTGCTGCCGCGAGCGCTTGATGGTCGGTGATGCCGAGCTTGTTGCGCAGCACGCCGTTGGGCATGGCGTACGGATCGTTCACCCTGCCCGCCGCTCCGAGGTCTGACGGTGGCGGGTGATCGCGCGGGCGACAAGGGCGTCCGCGTCGAGGTCGCCCTTCACGTACGCCTCGGTGTCGCGGTCGGAGGCCTCGGAGGCGTGGAGCCCTTCGGCCTCGATGGAGCCCGTGGCCGAGGCGACGGCCGCACGTCGTGCCGCTCGGCTGCTCAGCGCCTCGAAGGCCTCGACGGACAGGAGGACGCCCTGGGGTTTGCGGTGGGCGCCGATCAGGACCGGGTCGGCATCCGCGCCGGACTCCGACAGGTCGGTCAGGATCCGCGACAGTCTCGCGCGCGCGTCGCTGACAGTCACGACTTCGGGGATCTCCATGCTGTCACCGTACCCATATAGAGTCTTGATTCTGTACAGATACTAGTACGGATTCCGGTGGGACGCGTGGGTGTGGCGGAGAGCGCAGCTCATTACGTCCGCTGATCTCGCAAAACTGGTGTGAACTAAGTCAATCGACATCATGCTGAAGCCGCTCGCACTGTCACACCCCCGCGATAGCCTCACCCCATTGGCTCACCACCTGGCAGAAAGGGCCCGCCCCATGCCGTCGTCCCTGCCCGCCGCCCCCGGCGTGCCGCCGCATCCGTTGAATGAGGTGCCGCAGACCTTCCGCCCCGGGGACTCGTACGACGTACGTGACGGGCTGGTGACGTACATCCGGCGGGACCTCCTCGGCCCATGGGACGGGGAGACGGAGGAACTGCCGCACCGGTCGGCGGGGCCGCGCGACCGGTACCTCGTGGGCATGCTCGGGCCCCGCCCGGACGGTGGCGACGACGCCCGCCGGATGGCTCGCAGTGCCGCCCAGACCGGCGACGACGAGCTCGGCAGCGACGACGGGCAGGCCGCCGAGGGCGGCGAGCTGCCCGAACGCCTCACCCCGCAGGCCGCCGGCCGTATCTGGGCCTCCTCCATGGGGCTGTCCTTCGTGGTCCCGGCGTCCATCGGCACCCTCAGCGTCACCGCCCGCTGGGGGCGGTACTCGCTGACCGACAGGATCGTCGACACCAGCCCCAACCCTGTGCGGGTGTGGGGGCGCGAGCCCGTGATGCACCACCCCATCGACGTCCAGGTCACCCGTGCCGGCGACCAGCGGCGCGTCCTGGAGGGGGACGACACTCACGGCATCCACCTCGACGTACAGGTCCGTGAACGCCCGGCGGGAGCGGCCGGCGAGGACCTGCGTGTCGTGGAGGTCGCTCTCGTCAACCGGCTCCCCGAGAGCACCTCCGACCGCAGGGACACCCAGTGGCTGTTCCAGACCGGTCTGGAGATGACCGCGTTCCCCGACGACCGGGCGGCCGTCTTCCTGCCCATCGACGACCCGCTCGACCCCCGGTCCGCCGGGGCCTCCGAGGAACCGGAGGAGCGGCGGCTGCGCCTGCTCTACCGCGACAGCCTCCGCTACGCCGTCGGCCGCAACGTCGCCGTCACGGCCGGCGTCCGCCACGGCGAGCGGCGGGCCCACCGGCTGGCCACCACCTGGCTGCCGGAGTACGACGTGCGCGCCACCACCGCCCCCAAAATCGATGAACAGCCGCTGCTGGCCGGGCTGGAACTCGGCATGGACGAACTCGCGGCCCTCGCCCTGCCCGGACGCCGCGCGGAACTGAGCGCAGCCCTGGCCCCGCTTGCCGACGGCTACAGCACCTGGCTCCAGACCCAGCGGGAGAAGACGCGGACCCTCCCCGCCGACCTGCGTACAGCCGCAGAGGCGGCCATCGACCAGGCCGAGGACGTGTGTCACCGCATCGCCTTCGGTATCGACGTCCTGTCCACGGACGACGACGCGCTCGAAGCGTTCCGGTTCGCCAACCGGGCGATGGCCCTCCAGCGGCGCAACACCGCCATCGCCGGCCGACGCGCCGGACACGAGGACGACCCCGCCTCCTACCGACGCGCCCATGAGGAGGTGCACGCACAGGGCAAGGAGGCGGCCGAATGGCGGCCCTTCCAGCTCGCCTTCGTCCTGCTCAACCTCGCCTCACTGAGCGCACCCGGCCACCCGCACCGCGGCACTGGCCGCGAGGCCCTCGTCGACCTGCTGTTCTTCCCCACCGGCGGCGGCAAGACCGAGGCCTACCTGGGCCTCGCCGCGTACACCTTCGCCCTGCGCAGGCTCCAAGGCATCGTGGGCAGCGGCACCGAGGCCCACGACGGCAGTGCGGGCGTCGCCGTCCTCATGCGCTACACCCTGCGGCTGCTGACGGCCCAGCAGTTCCAGCGGGCCGCTGCCCTCATGAGCGCCTGTGAGGTGCTGCGGCGCGAGGAGTACGCGCGTGACCGACGCTGGGGCGGCACCCCGTTCCGTATCGGACTGTGGGTGGGGACCTCCGTGTCTCCCAACTGGTTCGGCGAGGCACAGGAGCAGATCGCGGGTGCCCGGGAGAGTGCCAGCGACAAGCACGCACGCGTCATCCAGGTCCTCAGCTGCCCCTGGTGCGGACAGGGCCTGACCGCCCACTCCAACATGGACTACGACGCCGACCGGCGCCGCGTGCTGCTGTACTGCCCGCGAGGCGAAGGCGCGGACCGCTGTCCCTTCTCCCGGCTCGGTTCACCCGACGAGGGCATCCCCGTGCTCACCGTCGACGAGGAGATCTACCGCCTCGCCCCCGCCATGGTCATCGCTACTGTCGACAAGTTCGCCCAGCTGCCCTGGAACGGCTACGCCGGGCTGCTGTTCGGCCGAGTCACCGAATGGTGCCCGCGCCACGGCTACCGCCACGACGACCTCGACGAGCGAACCGGCTGCCGTAGCCGTCACACCCGAAAGGGGACGCTGGAAGCGGTGGCTGCCCAGCCCGTCACCCGGCTGCGGCCCCCGGACCTGATCATCCAGGACGAGCTGCACCTGATCTCCGGCGCCCTCGGCACCACCGTCGGACTCTTCGAGGCCGCCATCGACCAACTGTGCAGCTGGACGTACTCCGATCGCGACGGCGTACGTCACGACGTCGGTCCGAAGATCGTCGCGTCCACCGCCACCACCAAGCGCGCCGCCGAGCAGGTGCGCGGCGTCTTCGCCCGCCAGGTCGCCGTCTTCCCGCCACAGGTCCTCGACGTCGGCGACACCTTCTTCTCCCGGCAGGTGGAACTCGCCCGGGACAACCCAGGCCGCCGCTACCTCGGCGTGTGCGCCCACGGCACCCGGCTCAAGGCCGCCGAGATCCGGGTCGCCGAGATCCTGCTGCTCGCCGCGCAGGAGCAGTTCGACACCTACGGAGACGCAGCAGACCCGTACATGACGCTCGTCGGCTACTTCAACGCCACCCGTGAACTCGCCGGCATGCGGCGCTACCTCGACGACGACATCGCCACCCGTGTCCGTAGCAACGGCGGCCGCAAGGGGCACGACACGATCGCGAACCGCATCCCTACCAAATCCGGGATGCTCACCATCCAGGAACTGACCTCCCGCATCTCCTCGGCGGACATCAGTGCCACCCTCAAACGGCTGGAGTCCCCCTTCGACCCGGAACGGGACACCACGGAGCGTCGCAAGGCCTTCGCCGCCGAATACGTGGCGGCACGGCGGGACAAGCGCGAACCGCGGGCCCGCATGACGCCCGTGCAGGAACGCGCGGTGGACGTCGTCCTGGCCACCTCCATGCTCCAGGTCGGCGTCGACGTCTCCCGCTTCGGCCTGATGCTCGTCGTCGGCCAGCCCAAGAACACCGCCGAGTACATCCAGGCGTCCTCCCGCGTCGGCCGTGACGCGCGGCGTCCCGGCCTAGTCGTCACCCTCTACAACTGGTCCCGGCCGCGCGACCTGGCGCACTTCGAGGACTTCGCGCACTACCACGCGACCTTCTACCGCCAGGTCGAAGCCCTGTCGGTCACCCCGTTCACCCGCCGCGCACTCGACCGCGGCACCGCACCGACGTACATCGCGGCGTTGCGCCAGGCTGCCTACGAGAACTCCCGCAACACCGACGCCCAGCACGTGGATCTTCACGGCGACCTCGCCCGGCAGGTCGAACAGCGGCTGCTGGAACGGGCGGACCGAGTCGGCGGTCAACGCGCGCAGGACTATCTCACCGAACGCATCGACGCCCTCAAGGACCGCTGGGAGGAACGGCGCGAGGGCGGCGGCATCCTGGGCTACCGCAAGGAGAAGAAGAAGGACACCCTGGTTACCGGACTTCTCCACCGTGCCGACGGCTCGCGATGGGACGAACTCACCGTACCCATGTCCATGCGGGAGACGGAGAACGAACTCAACCTGCTGCTGCCCGGCGGCGGTAACTTCGTGGACCAGCCCACCAACGGCGGCCCCGCCTGGTACTTCGGGGCTGCGGGCAGCAAGGACACGTCCGCCGATGAGGATACCGGCGGTGACGGTGGCACACCGGTCGACGCCGATGAGTACGGAGACGCCGCAACCGCGGCAGGAAAGGGACGGCGATGAGCGGCAACTACTATCGGCGCGTGGGTGCCGCACGCCCCAGCCACCTCATGTACACGGCCGGCGTCGGCGCGCTCGTCGACCTGCCTAACTTCTCCGTCCTGGTCAAAGGACTCGAATCCTGGAGCCACACCGGGCTCCTCCCCGACGACTACCTCATCGAGGAACCCCGGCTGCGCACCGCCGTTAACCGGGCCCTCCAGCTCTACGGCCGGGCACAGATCAGTGAACTGCGCTCCGCTCCCTGGATGGAAGGTGCCGACGGCGCCCCCAAGGACTGGGCCGCCCAAGGCATCGGCGTGCCCGTCACGCCCTTCCCGCAGTGGCTGCGCTGTACCGCGTGCAACCTGCTCGCACCCATCGACTCAGAGGCTTTCACCTTCCTCAACAACAACCCGCGCACCCCGCACGAAGCGAAGTTCGCTCACAGCGACTGCAAGTTCGGCAGGCCCCTCGCCGTGACCGCCCGCTTCACGCTGGTCTGCACGAATGGGCACCTCGACGAGTTCCCGTACGCGATGTTCGTCCACCACGGCAACCTGTGTGCGAAGAGTCCCCGGCCGCTGATGCGCATGAAGGACCACGGCGGCAACCAGGCGGCCAACGTCACCCTCGAATGCGTCGCCTGTGGGGAGAAGCGCAACATCCGTGACGCGATGGGGGAGCGGGGCCGCGCCGAGCTGCCCGCCTGCCGCGGCCGCCATCCGCACCTGTCCGCCTTCGAGAGTGACGGGTGCGACCGCGAGGCCACTCTGATGGTGGCGGGCGCCTCCAACCAGTGGTTCCCGATGACGCTCAGTGCCCTCGCCCTGCCACCGAGCAGAAACCAGGACCTGACCGAACTCGTCGAGGAACGCTGGGTGGAGCTCCAGAACGTCACCTCGCGCCCGGTCTACGACGCACTGGCCGCCATGCCTCAGTTCACCTACCTCAAGGAGTACGGCCCGGACGCGCTGATCGCTGCCGTCGAGGCCCGCAGGCAGGGCAACGCCGGACAGCAGATCCAGCCCGCGGCGGAGGTGGCGGCCGACCTGCTCAGCCCCGAATGGGACGTCCTCGCCGCACCGCACGTACCCGACCCGACCGATGACTTCGCGATGGAGAGCGTCACCGTGCCCCCGGCACTCGGCGAACTCTTTGCGGACGTCCGCCAGGTGCAGCGGCTACGAGAGGCCCGAGCGCTGGTCGGCTTCACCCGGCTCGACGCCCCCGACCCTGAATCGGACGAGATCGCCACTCTCGTGCGCCTCTCTCGCACCTCGCAGAACTGGGTACCGGCCAGCGAAGTCCGAGGCGAGGGCATCTTCCTGCGGGTACGCGAGAACCTGATGGCGGACTGGGAGGACCGAATGCAGAAATCACTGCAGATGGCCGCCCACCGGGACGCCTTCGGCCGATTCCGCAGCAACCGGAAGTCGGACCGGATCACCGGGCCCTTCGACCCCATGCGAGGCTGGCCCGGCGAACGCTACATAGTCCTCCACACTCTCTCCCATCTGCTGATCCGCACCATCGCCCTCGAATGCGGCTACAGTTCGGCAAGCCTCGGCGAACGCATCTACGCCGGAGACGAGGAGACCACTCGTACCGGCATCCTCATCTACACCGCCGTTCCCGACTCCGAGGGCACTCTCGGCGGCCTCGTCTCGCTGACGGAGGACGCTCACTTCGAAAGAATCGTGCGCAGGGCCCTGGAGGACGCGGCCCGTTGCTCATCCGACCCGCTGTGCGCCGAACGGCTGCCGAAGGACCCTGCGGACTACCTGCACGGCGCGGCCTGCCACGTCTGCCTCTTCGTCTCCGAGACCACCTGCGAACGCGGCAACCGTTTCCTGGACCGGCGTTTCCTTGTCCCGCTCGGTGACGACACCGACCAGGTACTCACTCCCGCGAGTCTGAGGCCGTGAGCCGCCAAGGATTCGAGGCGGCAGCCGAGCAGGCGGTCATCCTGCTGGGGCCGTCCCGGACCAAGGACTTAGCGGGTGTGTTCGCCCGAGGCCGGGGCTTGGAGCACGCCCTGCTCCTGGTCCAGGTCCCGGCTGCAGGCGACGCCATCCGGGCGCTGTACGAGGCAGCCCACAGCGATTGCATACCGTCGGCCGAGGCTGCTGCCTACCTTCGCGGCTTCGTGGCGGGGTGGTCCCGGCGCGGAGACGAAGTAGAGGTACGGACGGTGTGGAGCGGGCCAGCGACACCGGGCGTCCCGGTCCGCGCGACTGCACGCGTACTCACCGAGGTCGTCAGCCGGGCCCGCTCTGAACTGCTGGCCATGACGTACGCGGCCCGCCGCCACCCACCGCTCATATCGGCCCTGCGCGAAGCCGTCGCACGAGGTGTGGAGGTCCATGTTGTCGTCGAAACCCGGCAGGGTGCGGCCGGACTGCTCGACGGACCCGAACCGGCTGCTGCGTTCGCCTCGGTGTCTGGCCTGAGACTCTGGCACTGGGCTCCCTCTGCACGTGAGCACGAGCGTGCACGGCAGCACGCCAAGCTGGCTGTGGCCGACCGCCGCGTCCTTCTGGTGGGCAGCGCAAACCTCACCGAATCCGGAGTACGCAGGAACCTGGAAGCTGGCGTGCTTGTCAGCGGCGGCGCCGCTCCGCAGAGGGCCGCGGAGCATATTCGGGAACTGCAGCGTCGGGGAATTCTGAGGCTCCTGCCATAAGCCAATTACTATCCGCTACACCATGGCTTCTACTGATCGAGCCAATGGTGTACTCCTCGCGGACCATGCTCCGGTGGCACCGTCGAGCATCGGATGAGCCCCGAGTTCGGATAGTCGAGAAGGCTCGCGCCTGGTCGCAAGGGCAGATTGCGTGCTCAGGCACGCACGTTTTGCAAGTGTTTAGGAGCGGGTGAGGCGACGGGTGAGGCTGGTGATGACGGTGGTGCCGAGCAGCCACCCTGAGAGGGAGCTGAGCCAGACGATCCAGGCAGTGCTGTCGACGGGGGTGAACGCCTTTTCCTGACCCAGGTCGAGGACAGGCAGGATCAGGTCGAGGGAGAAGACGATCGGTTGGAAGGACGGTCCGTGGGATTGGGCGGGCTGTGGTGGTGCTGCTGAGAAGGCGATGGCAGCGGTAGCGACAAGGGCCAGCAGCCATATGAGCGCGCGCCCCGGTCTGTAGCCGTATCCGACGGTGGCGTCTTCAATGTAGCTCCAGATTCGGGCAGGCCTTGGCAGGCTACGCCGCCGTTGTCGAAGCCGGGCCAAGAGTACTGTCCGCGCGTCGTCGTCATGGCCGAGTTGACGATAGTAGGCGGCCAACTGTTCGTAGGGCTGCGGGTGGTAGTCAGTGTCGCGCTGCAGCCAGGGCAGACGGTGAGCGGCCGGCATCACCGGATGGAGAGCTTGATAGGTGAGTGCGGTGAGCGCAATCTGTGCGGGCCAGGAGTCGGCGGCATCGGTGATGGCCACGATGGTGGCAGCGCTCAGGTCGACGGTGGCGGGTGGCGCAGTGAGGGCCTCTAGATGGAGCGCTCCGAGGACGGCGCGGTGCAGGTCGACGGTTGCTTCCTGCGCGAATGTTGTCCCGATGACGGAAAAGATGCCCTTGACCTCAGCGCGGGTCAGGTCCAGGGTTCCTGCGACGCGTGTCGCATTGTCCAGTGTGATGTTTGCTTCCACTCGGGCTCCGGGAGCTCGAAGCGCCTGCTGGTGGTAAGGAAGGAGCGTGCTGGCGGTGAGTTCTATCGATTCGCCGACGACTGCAGCGAACAGATTGACGCCCCCTTCAACCGTTAGGCCGTCAGCGTAGATACCACCACCGACGGTGAGAGTAGGTGCGTTGACGGCCCACCCAGTGGTACTGCGTATGTCGGCACGGGCAAGCCAGCATTGGCCGCCAATCGTTGCGCCGAACAGGCGGATGCCGCCGCCGTCGACCAACAGGTCGGTACAGCGGAGGTCTTGAACGAGGTGGAGGCCGTCGCCACGGAACGCCGGACGTTCCCCCTCCCCAGATAGGCGGGCCTGGGTGAGCTCAAGGGTGAAGGCCTGGGCGCCCCACAGGTTCAGTCCGCCCGTCACGTGAGCGGAGTGTGCGTACAAGCCGCCTTCGACGCGGAGCTGAGGCCCGTTCACGGCAAAGCCGTATCCGTTGCCGGTGATGCGGGCGGAAGTGAGCCACAGATCACCCCTGATCTGCGCGCCGAACAGGTCAACTCCGCCACTGACCAGCTGGTCGAGCGTCAGATCGCCGTCGACGCGCAGTCGGTCCGCGCTCAGCCGGGGTACGCGGCAGCCGGTGAAGTCCGCCGCGCGTAGGGAGGCGTCGGCGAGTTCCACCCGCTCGTCGAACCGACAATCGAGGAGGGAGAAGGCGATCTCGACCGCGGCGTAGTGCAGCTGAAGGCGTCCGGTGATGTGTGCGCCGATCAGCTGAAGCCGCGACACCACGCCCGGCTCCGGCGCAGGGGGCTGCAGTAGGAGAGCGGCAATAACCTCGGCAGGGACTTCCTGGCTCATGGAATGCGGGTCTTGCGTTGTGCCGTCGGGTGAAGCAGCGGTGAGATCGAGGGGACTGCCGTTGCGTACTGCTTGCCACAGGCGTTGTGAGATCGGATCCCAGTGGGCGGGTGGTGTAGTCACCTTGACGATGGTGCCCGCCCCCGGCTGCCAAGTGTGAACTGTTGGACGCGTCTTGGACGCCGCGGAGCCGTCAGCGTGCGTGCCGCCTTCGGCGTGTGTAGGTTCGAATCGCTCGCCAGTTGCCCCGGCATCTCGGCAGGCTGCCACCCACACCGTAAAGCCCGGCGCCCCAGCGTCTTTCGTTGTGAGACGTCTGGTTAAGGGAATTCTGTGCCCAGTGGCTTCAGGTCTGGCGGGTAGCCCTTCGCACGGAGCCAGGCGTCAAGGGCGAGAGCGACGATGTCACCGCGAGGGATGTCGGTGTCGGCGTTGCATCGGCGGATCCGGCGCTGGAACTGAAGAACTTCAGGGACGGCATGGTTCAGCTGCCCTCGTTTGGTGTGCCGGTCCTTGATGACGTTGAGAGTGTCGGGGTGCGGCGTCAGAGCGTCTGCGGCTGGCTGGAACTCGGCGTCGAGCGCGGCGGCGATTTCACGCAGTCGGCGCGCGTAGGGGGAGTCATCGGGCACGAGAGTTGCTCCGGTTGGTCCGGCTAGGCGGATAGCTATCCGCCTACTGGGCTATTGGAATAGTCGGCACGTGGGGCGGCCGCACCCTGGAGTGGGGCGGCCGCTCCTCGTGCACTGCCGTTGGGCTCAGAACCCGCGGGCAGTGAGCCACTCGTCCAGCGCGACCGAGACGATGTCGCCGATAGGCAGGTGGTCGAGTTCGTTGTCCAGCGCGAAGCGCTTGATCCGCTTCTTCAACTTCAGGGCAGCGGGGACCGATGAGTCGAGGCTCTCGCGCGTGATGATGCGCTGGTTGAGAACGACGGCGGTTTCGGGAATGTCCTTGGGACGGCCGGCCCCCTGAGCCCACGGTGTCCCTTCGTGGGGCGCTGCCTGAGATTGCACGTCCTGTTCCTGGTGAGCCCGTGGAACATCGGTCCTCGCGGGGAACCCGTTGCCGCCTGTCGTCGGAGGAGCTGCGGGGCGAAGCGCCACCTCGGCGCCCGAGGCTGCGCCAGGAGCCGTGGACGGGCTGTGCTGCGCAACGGGTTCGGTCGGCTGGAGCGCAGGTGCTGCAGGATCGGCAGCCGGGGCCACAGGCGCCACCTGCCGTTCCACCGGCATTCCAGCGGACTCTGTCCCCGCCTCGGGAGCGACGACAGCCGGGCGAAACGGCTGACTGGTGGCTGGCTTCGGCACGGAGCCGCTCGGTGTGACCTCAACGGTTGGCTGGGCGGAGGACTGCGCCACTTCGGGCACCGCATCGGTCCGGCCCCGCGCCGATGCCTCGACGGGAACGGCGGAAGGAGCGGACTGCACCTGCGGCTCGCTGGCAGCGGGACGGCCTTCGCCCTGGGCGGCGGCGTACTGCTCGGGGGTGAGCTCGGCGGCCGGGGGAGGGGGCGGGGCTGTCTTCTTGGCTCCGCCCAAGGTACGGCCGCCGGTGCGGCGGGCCGGGGGCTTCATGCGTTCGGTCATGCTGCGGTCAGCTCCTTCATCAGGTTGGCGTACTCGCTCAGTTCGGTGGGGATCTCGCCGAAGGCCTCCATGTAGTGGACCCAGGAGTGGATGGTGGTCTCGGCGAGCGGGAACGGCTCGTCGCGGTCGGGGCCGATGCCCTCGCCCTCGGCGGGCTCCAGCAGCTGGTCCTTGGCCCGGCTGGGCAGGCTGGTGCGGTCGTCGGCCTTGACCATGACCACGTGGGCGGTGACGCCCTGCTCGTTGCGGGTGGCGGCGCGTTCGGCCTCGTCGAAGGTGGCCACGAGTTTGCGGCGCTCGATTTTGGTGGGGGCGACCGGCACGAGCAGCAGGTTCGCCTCGGTAACAGCCTCGTGGAAGATCCGGGCGCTGCCGCCGCCGGCGTCGACCACGATCGCGCCGAACTCGGCGCGCTTGGTGCGGATGTACTCGGCGATGTCGTCGAACGGGTACCGCTCGACCATCAGGTGCTCGGGAATTTCGAAGCCGGCGGCCTGGGCGACCTTGAACCAGTCGTAGGCGGACTGGCTGGTCGCGTCGGCGTCCAGCAGAAGCGTCGGCAGGTCGAGGACGACGGCGTAGTAGAGGGCGATGAACCAGGCGGAGGTGGTCTTGCCGGTGCCGCCCTTGAGCATGCCGACAACGATCACGAAGGCGTCCCAGGCGCTGGCCGTGGCCGCGGCCAGGGTCTTGGTACGAGTGTTCTCACTCACGGTGCTTGATCTCCTGAATCGGGAAAGGTGTGTTGACGTGCGTGCATCGACCAGAAGGCCGACGCACGGAGGCAGCTGAGTGCGGACAGAGGAGGGGCTCGTGCGGCAGCGCTGGATCCGGGATGGCACGCCATCGGTCCTGCGATCTGCCAGGCCCGGCCGGGGACACCTGCCGGGGCTCTCATAACCCCTTCCTCGGGGCACGGGCCGGGCCGTGGTTGTGCTTGGGCCGCATGCGGGTGCCCGCCTGGCGCAGGAGCCGATAGACGGTGCCGACGGAGTAGCTGCACTCCGCGGCCAGGTCCGGCACCGTGGCGCCGGCCTCGTACCGCGCCCGCAGGGACAACGCGAGGTTCGTTCGCCGTGCGGCATCGGCCGCGGAGCGGATGCGCAGCGTCTGCTGGGTGGTCCGGGGCGTGCCACCAGCCTCGATCAGCAGCCGCCGAGCCACACGTCGCGTTACCGACCCCGCCGCAGCCAACTCCGCGAGGGTGGCGCCCTGTTGCTCGTAGAGGCGACGCAGGCGGGCTGCGAGGTTGCGGCGGGCTTGCCCGTCGCGCAGCCTGCGCGTCTGCCATGAGGTGCGCATCTCGGTCCCGGCCTCGTGCAGCCGGTTGAGGACCGTGCCGTAGGACAGGCCACTGCTCGCCACGAGTTGGTCCACGGTGGAACCGGACTCGTACTGCTCCCGCAGTGCTTGCCCGGTGATCTGATCGCTGTGACCGGCTGTGGGCCGAGGGGGTGGGTTCACGCTGCGGACTCCCATTTGCTGAGGGCTTCGGCATGGGCGGCGGCCAGCTCGTCGTAACTGCGCTGGTCGGCAGGGGTGATGAGGATCAGCCGCCCGTCGGTGGCAATCCGCCAGCCGGGAGCGGCACGGCCACTGGCTGGATCGAGGACGCAGCCGCCCGGGGCGTGCCACGCGGCGGGAACTTCGTCGGGGCGTGGCGCGGGAACCAGCACCTGGCGCCCGTCGCGGAGGATCACCACGGCCTTGCTGCGGTGCTCCGACAGCCGCTCCAGTGCTTTCTGGTACGCCGCGCGCTCGGCGGCGTGCACCGCCTTGCGCCGGGCCGCGACGCCCGTGATTCCGTGCCGCGTCGCGACTGCGTCCCAGCCGCGGGCTGGCTCGGCGATCTCTTCGGCCGCAGCCTCTGGAGGGTGGTCACCGAAGCCTTCCAGGGCGCGAGGTGCCAGGGTCCAGGTCTCACCGCCGTGGTGGACGAGGCCGTGGTCGGCAAGGCGCCGCAAGGTGCGGTAGAGGGTGGCGCGGGAGACGGAGGACGAGCCGACAAGCTCGGCGACCGTCTGTGCCGGCCGGGCGTGCAGTGCACCGATGATCACCAGTGCGACGCTGCCGAGACCGCGGTGGGCGAAGGCGTCGTGGCCCATCAGTCGGCCGATGACGGTGGAGTCGAGGTCGGCCGTCGTGTCCGTCTCAGGGGTGAACCACTCCTCAAGTGCCGGGTCGGGGGGGTACTGAGTGGTTCGGAAACGAGATTGCGCTACGGGGATGCTGTGGCGGTCGGGGCTGCCCTCGGCGAGGTACCAGGTCGAGCCCTCGCGGCCGTGGCCGACTCGAAGGCGTCGCAGCCAGCCCCGCGGTTTGAGGACGGTCTCGTAGACGACCCGGAGGGTCGTGCGGGATATCCCCGCTTCCTCCGCGGTCTGCCGCTCGCTGGCGTGGTGCAGGGGACCGCCCGCGATCTCGGCGAAGTTCAGATGCGCCCGCAGGACCCGTAGCGCGGTCCGCCCACGTTCCCCACGCCAGGGCGTCGTCTCGATGCGGTCGCGCAGCGCGGCGAGAACCTCGTACGCGTGGTGCCGCGATTCCAGCATCGTTGTGCTGCTGACCGCGGCCGAGGCGCTGACCCATACGCGACCGATGTACGCCAGGGCACGCGACTGCCCGGACCGCAGCGCAATGCTCCGGGCGTGCCACCCGCCCTCGTGCTCGGGATGCAGCAACAGCTGCGCCAGCTCGTCGACGGTGCCGCCGACGCGAGCGACATGGCAGGCGATGGCCGCCGTGACCCGGTGCCCGTGTTCGGCCACGCCCTGACGGGTATCGCGTAGGGACACGGTCCGGCCGTCGGAGGCGAGCCTGCTGTAACTGCCCGCCGCGTAGCGGCCAGTGAGGTCTCCGAGCAGAATGAGATCGGCTGCAGCCGTAGGCAGATGGTGAAGACCCAGTCGCTCGCCTGGGTGAAATGGCCGTCGGAGAGAAGCTGTCTGGTGGGTGCTGTGTGGCACTGTGGAGCCGTCCCGCAAGGACAGAGACGCCACCCAGGCCCGCTAAAACCACGGGTGGTGTCCGGTACCGACCTCCAACCGGTGCCAGCGATGCCTCCAGGATGGCCATCCTGGAGGCATTCGTATGCCTGGCTCCGATGCCGGAGGCAGACGTCCCCATCGCGGCTCGACCGAGGTCGATTCCGAGTGCTGTCAGCGGGTTCACAGCCCGATCAACGCCGTCTGACCTGGGCAGACTCGGACTAAGACAGAGGGCGGTTGCCTCTGATTGGCTCCGAGCAGCTCGGTTCGAATCGGGGTCGAATTAGAGCGGTTTCCTCTGACTGCCTCCGGTCGCCTCTGCGACCCGACCTAGCAGGTCACAGCCGATACTGCCCACGAAAGCGCAGGTCAGAAAGGTGCGTCAGGAATACCCGGCGTACAGCCCGACTCGTCTGCCGCCTTCCTGAGGTCACGGCCCCGCGCCCCGCCCGCCGCCCACCCGGCGTCGCTCTCAGTAGTGGTAGCGGGCCTTGAGGATCTTGACTTCCTTCTCGTCCACGCGGTACACGAGCCGGTGCTCGTCGTCGATCCGGCGTGACCAGTAGCCGGACAGGTCGCCCTTCAGAGGCTCCGGCTTGCCGATGCCGGTGAAGGGCGCGCGCTGGATCTCGGCGATCAGCCGGGTGATCCTGCGGGCCATTGCGCGGTCCGAGCTGAGCCAGAACAGGAAGTCCTCCCATCCGGCCGGGTCGAAGTGGACGCTTCTCACCCGTCACCCGCCAGCTCTTCCAGCTCGGCCATGGTCCTGGTGATCACAGCCTCGCCGGACCGGTCCCGTGCGATGGCCTCCATGAGGCTGCGCGCGTTGGCGGGAGAACGCAACAGGTAGACGGTCTCCTGCCAGGAGTCGTAGTCCTCGGCGGACATCAGTACCGCGTCGCCGTTCTTGGAGCTGATGCGGACGGGGGTGTGGTCGTCGTTGACGCGTTTGATGAGCGGGAAGAGATCCTTGCGGGCCTCGCTGGCGCTTATGGTCATCTGCGGCACCCTCTCCTGGCGGTACTGGAAAATGGTACTGCAATGGTACGACTTTCTCGTACGAGATGCGGGGTGCGGGGTCTTCGGGAGTGCCGTCCCGCGGACCTGGGCGGGGGTTTCGCCGGGGGCGCCGTGGCTCTCAGGACACCGCCTTCTCCTGGTACTGCCCCAAGTACTTGAACGCGCCCCCCGTCGCCCGGTACAGGAACATCGCGTCGTGGTTGTAGCCGTAGCCCTGTTCGTATTTCACCGTTCTGGTGATGCCGGTGTACGTCACCTCGAGCATCCGGCGGGCTATCGCGCCGCGTTCCGTGATCGGAGTGCCGTTCCTGGTGCAGGCCTCGGCCAGGAACATCGCGGCGTCGTAGGCCTCCGCCGCGTACCAGCCGGGGGCGGTGCCGTAGCGGGCGCGGTAGGCCTTGGTGAAGGCGCGGGCCGCGGGGCGGGCCGTCGGGTCTGTGAAGGCGGTGGCGAAGACCCAGTCGTTCCCGGCGGCGCCGGCCGTGGTGAGGAACTCCGGGGCGAAGGCGCGTTCCGTCGCCAGGCGGGTGCCGGTGAAGCGGGCGGTCCGCAGGGCGGAGGCGAAGCCGGCCGCACGGGCCGCGTCGCCGCCGAAGAGGACCGCGTCCGCGCGGGCGGACATCACCTGGGCGGCCAGCGACGCGTAGTCGATCTTTCCGGCGGGCACGCTCACCACCGTGACGTCGCGGTCGTCCTGGCTCAGGGCCTTCCTGGTCTGGTCGCACAGGTTCCAGGAGAAGTCCTTCTGCGCCCGGTCGTCCACCAGGAAGGCCCTGCGGGCGTCGACGTGGTTGCTGAGGTAGCTCGTACAGGGGGCTGCCAGGAGCCCGTCCGCGACACGCAGCGCCGCATGGCAGTGGAAGACGTTCTCGTCCAGCACCGAACTCTCGGTGTCGGCGCCCACCGAGACGGACACCACGGGCATCACCGCCGTGGTGTAAGCGACCTTGGTCGCGACGAAGCAGGCGTCGGTGGTGGGTCCCAGCACGGCGAGGACGTCGGCGTCCTTCGTCAGCCGGCCGGCCAGCGCCGCGGCCCGTCCGGTGTCACCGCCGTCGTCGTATGTCCGCAGCTTCAGCCGTACGGGGCGGTCGCTGTCGGCGTTGATCCGGTCGACGGCCATGCGGACCCCGTTGAGCTGGGCGTTGCCGCCCGCCTTCCGGGCGCCGGTCAGATCGCCTTGGAACGCCACGACCAGTTCGGTGCGCGGACGGCGGGTCCCGGACGGCCCGGACGCTCCCGGTTTCGAACGGGTGCTCCACCACCAGGCCCCGCCGCCGCCCGCCGCGAGCACCCCGGCCGTCGTACCGAGGCGCAGGAAGCCGCGGCGGTCCATGCCGTGCGGGGTGGGCCGGGTGGCCGATGCGGCCGTCAGCGTCGCGGCCTCGGACGACACCGTGCTCGCCGACGCCGACGCCGACGCCGACGCGACCGCCGACGCCGGTGCGGCGGGCGCCTGGGTCGGCTCGATCGCGCCGATGGCGAGCACGGCCGCGGACCGGGTGTTGATCAGCCGGGTGACCTGCGGGGGCAGCCAGTCGGACCCTCCGGCGGAACCGGGTTCCGGGCCCTCCGGGCCTTCCGGGCCTTCCCCGAGTCCCCCGAGTCCCCTGGATCTGCCGAGTTCCCCGAGTGCCCCGAGTTCCTCGCGGACGCGGGTCAGGCTCGGGCGGCCGGGCGGGTCCTTGTGCAGGCAGGCCCTCAGCAGGGGAGCCAGGCCGTCCGGGAGCGCCGCCGGGTCGGGCTCCTCGTAGACCGTGCGCAGCAGCATGCCCGCCGCCCCGCCGCCGCCGAACGGCCGCACCCCGGTCCCGGCGTACGCCAGCACGCAGCCCAGGGAGAACACATCGCTCGGCGGGCCGATCTCGCCGCCCCGGGCCCGTGCCTGCTCGGGGGAGAGGAAGCCGGGCGACCCGACGATCACGCCGCTGGAGGTCAGCGCCGTGGCCTCCGGGGCACGGGCGATACCGAAGTCGATGAGCCGCGGCCCGTCCGGGGCCAGCAGGACGTTGCCCGGCTTCACGTCGCGGTGCACCAGACCGGCGCCGTGCACCGCGTCGAGCGCCTCGGCGAGCCGCGTCCCCAGCACCCGCACGGAAGCGAGCGACAGCGGCCCGAAGGTGTCCACCGCCTCGGCCAGCGAGGGCCCCGGCACGTACGAGGTCGCCAGCCACGGTGTCTCCGCGTCGGCGTCCGCGTCCAGCAGCGGCACCACCCAACGGCTGTCCACCTGCCGGGCGGCCTTGACCTCACGGCGGAAACGGGCCCGGAAACCGCTCTCCTCGGCGTACGAGGAACGGACCGTCTTCACCGCGGCGATCGCTCCGCCCGGCGCCCGGGCCAGGAAGACCACGCCCATGCCGCCCGCGCCCAGCCGGCGCAGCAGACGGTAGCGGCCGATCCGGGACGGGTCGCCGGTGCGCAACGGCTCCATCAGACGGTGATCGGCGCGGGGCCGCCGTACACGAAGTCGCCCTGCTCGACCCGCCAGAGGAAGCCGCCGGTGCCGTCGATGGCCATCATGCCGTTCTCGTCGAAGGCGAACGCCTTGGTGATGCCCTGGTACTTGCCGGCCCGCACGGCCTCGAGCAGGTTCCCCCGGGTGCGGCTCTTCGACGGCAGTCCCGAGAGGGCCTTCAGCAGCATGGCGGTCACGTCGTAGGCCTCCGCCGCGTACCGGGGCGGCGGCTCCTTGAAACGCTCGCGGTAGGCGGCGGCGAACTTCTTCGCCTCGGGCTTGACGGTGGCGTCGATGACCGGTGCCACCAGCACCCAGCCCTCGGCCGCCTCCTGAGCCTTCGTCAGGAACCGTCCGTCGAGCAGCGCCGGGCCGGACACCCGCGCACCCTGGAAGGCGCGTGCGCGCAACGTGGCGGCGATCAGCGCGCCCCGGTCGGGCAGGCCGGCGAAGAAGACGGAGTCGGCGCCGGCGGACAGCACCGTGTCCACCGCGCCGCCGAAGTCACGGCGCATCGCGCTGACCACTTCGGGGACGGACGGGTGTCCGACGCTGTGGAGCGTGTTGCTGAGGGAACTGCTGAGGTCCGTCCCGTAGTTACCGGCCGGGCGGTCGACGACGATGCCGACCTTGCGCGAACGCGCGGTGCCGCGCAGGTAGTTGCTGACGTAGAAGGACAGCACCGCGTCGGGCAGCCGGGCGTGCAGGAAGGAGCGGAAGCCCTGGATGGAGAGGGCGGTCGTGCCGGTGGAGACGGCGACGACCGGCAACAGCCCCGCGTCGTACTGCGCGAGCGAGGCCTGCCCGGTGGCGTCGGTGGTCGGGCCGACCACGGCGATCACCGTCGGATCGTCCGTGAGCTCCGCGGCGAGCCGGGTCGAGACCGCCGGATCGCCCCCGTCGTCGACCGCCCTGACCTTCACGGTGAACGGGGCGTCCCGGCGCGCGTTGAACTCCGCGACGGCCAGCCGCAGTCCGCGCTCCTGGGCCCTGCCCGTCTCCCGCTGCGGGCCGCTCAGGTCGCCGTGCAGGGCGACGGTGTGCACCGGGCGCCGAGCGGACGCGGCGGCGGCAGGGCTGCGGCCTCCCGCGTCGTCGTCCCGGGTGCCCGCCCACCACGCCCCGCCCCCGCCCGCCGCCAGTGCCACGGCCCCGCCGGCGAGCAGCAGGAAACGGCGCCGGCCGGCCGGACGGGCGTCCCGCGGCTCCGGTGACCCGCTCGTCTCGCGCGTATCGGGTTCTGTCGGCCCGCTCGTCCCGCGCGTATCGGCTTCCGCCGGGCCGGGTTCCGCCGGGCCGGGACCGGGCGGTGCGTCGGACGGCGCCAGCGTGTGCTCGATGTCCGGCAGCGCCAGCGCGGCGGCTGAGCGCTCGGCGATCAGCCGGGTGACCGGCTCGGGAAGCCAGTCGGGCGTCTCACCGGCTGCCTCACCGGCCGTCTCACCTGCCGCTTCTGCGCCCGTCCCTGCGCCTGCGCCTGCGCCCCCGCCCGTCCCTCCGCCCGTCTCAAGGTGCCGCCGTCCGTCCCGCGGAGCGCCCTCCGGAGCCAGCTCCCGTACCAGCTCCTCGGCCGCGGGCCGCCGGGACGGATCCTTCTCCAGGCAGCGGCCCAGCACCCCGACGAGTCCCGCGGGCACGCCTTCGAGGTCCGCCGGATCGTGCACGGCCCGGTACAGCAGGGCGTCGACCGCTCCGGCGCCGAAGGGTGCCCGGCCGGTCGCCGCGAACGCCAGGACGCACCCGAGGGAGAACACGTCGCTCGCCGGGCCGATACCGTCCCCGCCGCGCCCCTCGGCCTGCTCGGGCGACAGATAGCCGGGCGTGCCGACCACCATCCCGGTCGCCGTGAGCGTCCGGTCCTCGGGCGCCCGGGCGATGCCGAAGTCGATGAGCCGCGGCCCGTCATGGGCGATCAGCACATTGCCCGGCTTCAGGTCCCGGTGCACCAGCCCGGCCCGGTGGACCTCGCCCAGCGCCTCCGCCAGCCGGGCGCCGAGCAGCCGCAGCCCGCGCTCGCTGAGAGGCCCGTACGCCGCCACCGCCTCGCCCAGGGAGGGACCGGGGACGAACGCGGTCGCCAGCCACGGTGGGTCGGCGTCCGGGTCGGCGTCCACCAGCGGTACCACCCAGGGGCTGCCGACCCGCCGGGCCACCTCGACCTCGCGGCGGAACCGCTCCTTGAAGCCGGGCTCCTCGGCGTACTCGGTGAGCAGCACCTTCAGGGCTACCAGGGCGCCGCCCGGCGTGCGCGCCAGGTACACCACGCCCATGCCTCCGGCGCCGAGCCGGCCGAGCAGGCGGTGGTCCGCGACACGGGCGGGATCGGACGAACGCAGCGGCTCCATCAGCGGTTTCCTCCGAGTTCGAATTCCACGCTGTTGAGCATCGTGACGTTGGCGTTCGACGCGAACTGGTCCAGCTGGGCTTTGGTGTACCCCTGGGCGCCCTTGATCGACACCGCCAGGGTCACCGTGCCGAGCCGGGTGACGTACCAGCGGTAGGTCTGCGTGCTGCTCCCGGTGAGGTACGAACCCATCTCGACGACCTGGTCGTCTGCGTAGGTGTTGCGGCCCTGGCCGTACGGAATGGCGGCCGACATGAGTTCGGTGATCCGCTCGTCGCTGCGTACCTGTTGTTCCCGGCAGCGCAGCGGCTCCTCCAGGGTGTCGGCGAGCCGTTCGTCGGCGTCGCGGGCCGTGGCGTGCACCGTGACGGCGGCCATCACCTTCAGCTCGCCCTTGCCCGCGCCTGCGGGGATCTCGCTGTAGCGGGACAGGGAGGCCAGGACGCCCTGCGGGAGTCCCTGCCGTACCCAGCGGCACTGTGCGTCGAGCACGGCGGCGGTGCCCGGGGTGCTCTCGGCCGGCCGCTGGGCCCGGAAGTCCGGCCCCCACCCCTCCGGTCGCAGCGCGACGGTCGCCGCCAGTGCCTCGGCCTGTGGACGTGTCCTGGGCACCCGAGCGGGGTCCGCCTCGAACGGCGTCAGCGCGGACGCGCCACCGGCCGACGGTGACGCCGAGGGAGCGCCGGACGCGGTCCCGGCCGCCGCGCCCGAGGACGTCGTGGGGCTCGGCTCGGCCGCCTTGTCGTCGCCCCCGGAACCGCAGCCGCCGAGTATGAGCGCGGCCCCCGTCACCGCGGCCGTCACCCGCCATGGCCGAACAGCCCTGCGTCCAACGGCGTTGCCGTCCATCCCCGCCCCCTCCGCCGGCGAGCCCCCGCTCGCGTGGGTGATCGTACAGAGGGACGTGGGGCGCGGGCGGACGGTTCTGCGAACACGGGACGGCCGCGGTCAGCGGGCGCCGGCCCCGCCCTCGCCCGCACGCCCCACCGACCGCTCCGCCACCCGCGCCAGATGTCCGGCGAACACGCTCCCCGCCTCCGGGGTGAGCGTGCGCAGTGCCACCAGCGCCGTGATGGCCACGTCGCACAGTTCACCCTGCACGTCCTCCCACGTGTGGGTGACGCCCTTTCGGGGATTCTGGCCGGTCGCGCCGATGACCGCCTGCGCGACCTCGCCGACCTCCTCCGACAGCTTCAGCACGCGCAGCAGCAGGCCCTCGCGGCCGCCGTGCGCCACGTCGGCGTCCAGCCAGCCCCACAGGGCGTCGACGGTGGTCCAGAGATCGGCGGAACCCGCGGATCCGGCCGGCCGGTTCGATTCGGTGGGTCCGGTGGGTCCGGCGAGCCCGGTGGGTCCGGTCGGTTCGGTCCCGGTGGATGCGGTGGGCCCGGTGGCACGGGGCTGAATGTCCATCAGCGAAGCCTGCCAGGCAACGTCCGCCCCCGGGACCGTCCCCGGGGACCGCCCCCGGACCGCGTCCGGCAGCGGCACCCGGCACCCGGTATCCGGCACCGGCACTCGTTATCCGCACCCCGCACCCCGCACCCCGCACCCCGCATCCGGTATCCGCACCCGGTATCCGGCACATGCCTCCGCCCCTCCGGCACCCGCCTCCCCCCCCCGGGAGGGCTACTCCTCGAAGAGCGCCTCCTGCTCGCCCTCCTCCTGCCTGCGCAGGCGCTTGTTGCGCATGCCGATGACCACCGTCGTGACCGCCGCCGTCACGCCGAGCGCCGCCGGGACCATCCAGCGGCGGTCGACCGTGTGGCCCAGGACGTGGTCGAGGGAGAGGCGGCCCGGGCCGGTGATGGCCAGGCCCGCGGCGGCCAGCCCGAGGGAGGCGGCGTGCTCGTAGCCGCCGTTCTGCGCGAAGAAGCCGTTGGGGACGTGCACCGCGGACGCGCCCGCCATCGCGCCGGCCGCCGCCGCGCCCGCCGCCGGGGTGGCGAGGCCCAGCGCGAGCAGCGTGCCGCCGCCGGCCTCCGCCAGGCCCGCCGCCGTGGCACTCGCCTTGCCGGGGGCGTAGCCGACGGACTCCATGAACTGGCCGGTCCCTTCCAGGCCGTGCCCGCCGAACCAGCCGAACAGCTTCTGCGCGCCATGGGCGGCCAGGACTCCGCCGGTGCCGAGCCGGAGCAGCAGCAGTCCCAGATCACGACGGTCGTAACAGGTCACGATGACTCCCTGAGCAGAGAACGGCGGTTTCCGGAGAACGGGAAAGGAGGCGGGACGGGAAACAGAGGCAGAAACAGGAGAGGGACCGGAACCTGAACCGGAGCCGGAACCTGAACCTGAACCGGAGCCGGAACAACCCCTTCCGCGTTTCCACCGTCGCACCACTCACACCCGTCCGGCCCGTCCTGGGCGCCGTTCGGGTGGCGGGGTCCGGAGCGCGGTGTGAGGGTGACCGGTATGGCGATCCAGATCGACAGACTCAGCGACCCGGCCGTGCGGGCCTTCGTCGCCGCCGTCAACGCCCATGACGAGGAGGCCTTCCGCGGCCTGCTCACCCCCGACGCGACCATGGCGGACGACGGCTCCGACCGTGACCTCGCCGAGTGGGCCGACCGGGAGATCTTCTCCTCCCGCGGCCACATGGACGTCACCAAGGAATCGGACGGCGGGCGCTCGCTCATCGCCGACTACCGCAACGACACCTGGGGCGAGATGCGCACCCGGTGGAGCTTCGTGGTCGAGGACGACGGCCGGATCTCCCGTTTCGAGACCGGTCAGGCCTGAGACCCGCCCCCCCGAGAGGGAGAACGGCGAAGGGCCGTTCACCGCCGGGCAGGCGGTCAACGGCCCCTCGGGAGCTGCGGTGGTTCACCAGGAACGGGCGGTCGCCTGTTCCGTCAGGGTGAGCCGGCCCGCCTTGATGGTGGCCAGGCGCGGGGCCCGGCGGGCGATCGACGAGTCGTGGGTGACCATGATGAAGGTCAGCCCGTACTCGTGCCACAGCCCTTCGAGGACCTCCATGATCTCGTCGCGCATGCCCTCGTCGAGGTTGCCGGTGGGCTCGTCGGCGAGCAGCACCTTCGGCTTCTTGACCAGCGCGCGGGCGATCGCGACGCGCTGCTGCTGGCCGCCGGAGAGCTCCGCCGGGGCGTGCGTGAGGCGCTCGCCCAGGCCGACCGAGCGCAGGGCCTCGGCCGCGCGCTCGCGCCGCTCCGCGGGCTTCACCCCGAGCGGGACGAGCGCCGTCTCGACGTTCTCCTGCGCGGTCAGCGTCGGGATGAGGTTGAACGACTGGAAGATGATGCCGATCTTCTCGGCGCGCAGTCGGGTCAGCTTCGCCTCGCTGATCCGCGCGAGGTCGACGCCGTCCAGCTCGACGCTGCCCTCGGACGGGCGGTCGAGGCCGCCGATCATCTGGAGCAGGGTCGACTTGCCGCCGCCCGTGGGGCCCTGGATGACGAGCTGGTCGCCGTCCGCGATCGTGAGGTCGATGCCGCGCAGCGCCTCGACCGTCTCCTTGCCGCGCGTGTAGCGCTTGGTGACGCCGGTGAGGTTGTACATGGGTTCTCCGGGTTCTCCGTGTTCTCCGTGAGGAAGGTGACGACTGGTCGGGGCGCGGTCTAGGAGACGCTGCGCAGGGCGTCCGCCGGGCGCATCCGGGAGGCGCGCCAGCCGCCCATCGCGCCGGCGATCAGACCGCCGGCGACCGCGAGGCCGACCGCGAGCGCGATCGTGGTGACGGAGACGGGGGCCGAGAGGGCGATCTCCATCGTGTTCGCGGCGGACTGCTGACCGGGACCGCCGCCGCCGGGGCCGCCGCCCATGCCGCCACCGCCACCGCCGCCGGTGCTGCCCAGCTCCGCGGTCAGCTTCGGGCTGATCGCGGTGACCGTGTACGCGGCCGCCAGGCCCAGGCCGATGCCGAGGGCGCCGCCGAGGAGGCCGTTGACCATGGACTCGCCGACGACCTGACGGGTCACCCGGCGGCTCGGCCAGCCGAGCGCCTTCAGGGTGCCGAACTCGCGCACCCGGCGGGACACGGCCGAGGAGGTGAGCAGCGCGGCCACCAGGAAGGCGGCGACGAGGACGGCGATCGACAGCCACTTGCCGACGCTGGTCGCCAGGTTCGAGGCGGTGGAGAGAGAACCGGAGACGGTCTCCGCGAGGTCGGCGGAGGTCGTCACGGTCGTGCCGGAGATGTTCTTCTGGATCGTCGCCTTGACGGTGTCGATCTGCTGGGAGTCGGTCGCCTTGACGTAGATCGTGGTGACCTGGTCCGCCGCGTCGGCGAGGGTCTGCGCCTGCTTCAGCGGCAGGTAGACGTCCGTGGTGGAGTCGCTGCTGTCCGGGGTGGCGATCCCGATGACCTTGTACTTGGTGCTGGAGATCGTCAGCGTCGAGCCGACCTTGTACGAGTTCTCCTTGGCGTACGACTTGCTGACGACGGCGACCTTGGCGTTGCCCTGCGCCGACGTGAACGTCACGCCCGAGGAGATCTTCGAGGTAGCCAGCGGGCCGAGGTCCTGGTCGGTGACGTCGACACCGGCCACGGAGTACGAGTTGACGTCGAAGGAGGCACCGCCGCCCTGCACCTGCGGGGCTGCGGTGGAGCCGCCACCGGGGCCGCCCTGGCCGCCGTTGCCGCCGCTTCCGCCGGTGGAGCTCTGGGCCTTGCCCTGGGTGAAGGAGCCGTCGACCTTGGTGACGTTCAGGGTGAGGGCGCCGACCGCGGCCGACACGCCCTTCTGGTCGGCGACCTGCGTGACGAGCGCCGCCTTCAGGACCTGGCCGCCCTGCGTCGACACCCGGTCCGAGCTCTGCTCGGAGTCGTCGTCGTCCTCGCCCTTCGCGTCGAACTCGAATCTGGGGCCACCGGAACTGTTGGCCGAGGGCGCCGTGCGGGCCTTGGTGACGGTCATGTCGGTGCCGAGGCCGTACAGCGACTGAAGGACCTTGTCCTGAGCCTGTGTCATGCCGGCCGACACCGAGTTGACGGTGATGACCAGCGCGATTCCGAGCGCCAGACCCAGTGCGATGACCAGGGCGGCCTTCTTGCGCCGGCCCAGTTCACGCTTGAGATAGATGCCAAACATCCCGTTCCCTAAGGTTCTTGGCGCCCGCTGTGGGCGCGGCCACAACCTAGGGAGAAACCTTTGAGTCGTCCTGAGCAAAGGATGTGTAAGAACTGAGAATGCGAAGGCCGGGATCAGAATTCCTTGAGACAGCTGATTCCTAGGCTGCGGAGGGGCTTTTCCCAGGTGGCGGCGGTTGGCTGGGGATTTCCTTTTTCTTCGAACCCCCTAGTACGGTCCCGCAGTGCACGCCTTCTCGCGCCCGTTCCCGGGCTCGTCCCCGCGCCCGTTCCCGGGCTCGTCCCCGCGCCCGTCCCGGCGCTCCCTGCTGGCCCTCGCGGCCACCGCGCCCCTGACCGTCGCGCCGCTCGCCGCGACACCGGCCGCGGCCGCGTCCGACGTGGTGGTCGGCGGCGCGCGGCTCGTCGCCGACGGCGTCCAGGTGGACGGCGGCGGCGCCCTGCCGAGGAAGCTCACCGCCCGGGCCTGGCTGCTCGCCGACCAGGACAGCGGTGAGGTGCTCGCCGCCTACCGGGCGCATCTGCGGGTCGCGCCCGCCTCCACGCTGAAGATGCTGTTCGCGGACACCCTGCTGGGCCGGTTCGAGCGCACCGAGCGCTATGCGGTGACCGAAGCGGACCTGGCCGGCATCCCGTCCGGCTCCAGCCTCGTCGGCGTCCGGGCCGGGGTCACGTACACCGTCGAGCAGTTGTGGCAGGGCGTGTTCCTGCGCTCGGGCAACGACGCCGTGCAGGTGCTCGCCCGGATGAACGGCGGGGTCGCGAAGACGGTCGCCGAGATGCAGGCGCGAGCGGTCGACCTCCAGGCGCTGGACACCCGGGTCGTCAGCCCCGACGGCTACGACCACGACGGCCAGCTGTCCTCCGCGTACGACCTCGCCCTGTTCGCCCGGCACGGTCTGCGCGACGCCGACTTCCGCGCCTACTGCGGCACCAGGGCCGCCCGGTTCCCGGCCGGGAACGGGAAGACGTTCCGGATCGAGAACACCGACCGGCTGTTGTCGGGCACCTACGGGGTGACGCCGTACCCGGGCCTGATCGGTGTGAAGAACGGCTTCACCAGCAACGCCGGCAACACCTTCACCGGCGCCGCGACCCGCGCGGGCCGCACTCTCGTCGTCACCGTGCTGCATCCGAAGAGCGGCCACAACGCCGTCTACGAGGAGACGGCCGCGCTGCTCGACTGGGGCTTCGTGCAGGGGAGTTCGGCGCGGGCGGTGGGCACGCTGGTCGAGGCGTTGAGCGAGGGCGGGACCAGGGCGGCCGGGTCGTCGGCGGGGAAGACGCCGCATGCCGGGGCGCAGGCCTCGTCGGCGGAGGGCGGCGGCCCGGACGGCTGGGGCGTGCTCGGCGGGGCCGCGGGAGCGGTGGCGCTGCTGACGGGCGGGACCTACGCGCTGCGCCGGCGTCGGCGCCGTACCGGTGAGGCGCCGCCCGCGAGTTGACACCCGCGCATCGACGCCCGCGAGTCGACATCCGCTGGGTGACGTAGGTGAGGTGGCGCGTGACGCCCGCGGGCCGACGTTGCGACAGCCGTCCCACGGCGCCGGTGCGTACCTCGCGGTCCCAGCGAGGTCCACCCCCACCCGGTGCCGTGGGACGGCTGTCCCTCCCCCTCGGTGTGGCTTGCGGTAGTCCGTACGGAACTGTGGTGCTTCAAGTGTGAAGTTCTCGTGGAGAAGAGTTGAGCATAAGTCCGCCATCGGCCGCAATGGTACGGACGGAGAAACTCCGCTTGTGCAGGTTGAGGAGTTGACTACCTGGGGGCGGGCCGCGCCGCCCCCAGGTAGTCCCGCCGCCGGCCCCGGCGCGCTCCCTCAGCCCCGTCCGACGTACGGCATCGCCGTCGCCAGCACCGTCGCGAACTGCACGTTCGCCTCCAGCGGCAGTTCCGCCATGTGCCGCACCGTGCGGGCCACGTCGGCCACGTCCATCACCGGCTCCGGCGCGGTCTCGCCGTTCGCCTGGAGCGCTCCCGTCCGCATCCGCGCCGTCATGTCGGTGGCCGCGTTGCCGATGTCGATCTGCCCGACCGCGATGCCGTAGGCCCGGCCGTCCAGCGAGAGGGACTTCGTCAGTCCGGTCAGGGCGTGCTTGGTCGCCGTGTAGGGCGCCGACAGCGGGCGGGGTGTGTGCGCCGAGACGGACCCGTTGTTGATGATCCGGCCGCCCTGCGGATCCTGCTCCTTCATCTGCCGGTACGCCCCCTGCGCGCACAGGAACGCCCCGTTGAGGTTGGTGTCCACCACGTGCCGCCAGGCGTCGTAGGGGAGTTCCTCGAAGGGCACGCCGCCGGGGCCGAACGTGCCCGCGTTGTTGAACAGCAGGTCCAGCCGCCCGAAGCGGTCCCGCACGGCGTCGAAGAGGGCCGCCACGTTCTGCGGATTCGAGACGTCCGTCCGTACGACGAGACCCGTGCTTCCGGGGGCCAGTGCGGCGGTCGCCTCCAGGGTCTCGGCGTGCCGGCCGGCCAGCGCCACCGACCAGCCCGCGCGCAGCAGTTCCACGGACACCGCCCGTCCGATACCGGAACCGGCACCGGTGACGATCGCGATCTTCGGTGGCCCGGAGGTGAGGTTCGCATCCATGGCCCCGCAGCGTACGTGAGCCCCGCCGCCGGGACCCGGCAGCGGACCCGGCATGCGGAACGCACGCGTCCGACATCGGACTGTTGTGTACGCGCCAACCGGACGATGCTCGCGGGCCGCATCCGGCCACTCCAATGCCTCGTGTCGCCATTTCCCAGGGGAGGACCGGAATGACACCCGCAGCACGCCAGTCCCCGCACACCCCCGAACTCCGCGCCACCGCACGCCACCTGGGGCGCCGCCGCTTCCTCACCGGCACCGCGGCCGCCGCCGCGCTCGCCTTCACGGTGAACCTGCCCGCCGCCGGTACCGCGGCCGCCGCCGAACTCGACCCCGCCCGGATCACCGACGACCCCTTCACCCTCGGCGTCGCCTCCGGCGACCCGCTGCCCGGCTCCGTCCTCCTGTGGACCCGCCTCGCGCCCACCCCGTACCAGGCGGACGGCGGACTGCCCGCCGAGCGCATCACCGTGCACTGGGAACTGGCCCGCGACGCGACCTTCCGCAGGCCCGTCAGACGCGGCAGCGCGCTCGCCCACCCGGAGTTCGGCCACAGCGTGCACGTCCAGGTCGACGGCCTCGAGAACGACCGCGTGTACTACTACCGCTTCAAGGCGGGCACCTGGATCAGCCGCACCGGCCGCACCCGGACCGCCCCCGCACCCGGCGCCGGGGCGACCGCCCTCACCGTCGGCGTGGTCTCCTGCCAGCGCTACGACCAGGGCTACTTCACCGCCTACAAGCACCTCGCCGAGGACGACGTGGACCTCGTCCTGCACCTCGGCGACTACCTCTACGAGTACGCCGTCAGCGGCGTCGGCGGCGCCCGCGCCTACCCGGCCGGGACCGTGCCCGCCGTCTACGGCCACGAGATGGTGACGCTGGACGACTACCGCCTCAAGTACGCGCTGTACAAGTCCGATCCCGACCTGCTGGCCGCGCACGCCGCGCACCCGTTCGTCGTCACCTGGGACGACCACGAGACCGAGAACAACTACGCGGGCGCGGTGTCGGAGAACGACGACCCCGCCGAGGAGTTCCTCATCCGCCGGGCCGCCGCCTACCGCGCCTACTGGGAGAACCAGCCGCTGCGCCGACCGCAGCTCCCCGACGGACCCGACCTCAGGCTCTACCGGCGGCTGCACTGGGGCCGGCTCGCCCAGTTCGACGTCCTCGACACCCGCCAGTACCGCTCCGACCAGGCGTACGGCGACGGCTGGAAGGTCCCGGGACCCGAGTCCGAGAACCCGGCCCGCACCCTCACCGGCAAGACCCAGGAGCGGTGGCTGATCGACGGCTGGCGCCGCTCGCGCGCCCTGTGGAACGTGGTCCCGCAACAGGTCACCTTCGCCCGTCGGTTCAACTCCACCACCGTGCCCTCCCAGGTCTCCATGGACTCCTGGGACGGCTACCCGGCCTCCCGGGAGCGGGTCCTGGCGGGCGCGCAGGCCTCGGGCGTGGAGAACCTGATGGTCCTCACGGGTGACGTCCACGTGCACTACGGCTTCGACATCAAGCGGGACTTCGCCGACCAGGGCTCGAAGACCGTCGGCACGGAGATCGTCACCTCGTCGATCTCCAGTGGCGGCAACGGCTCGGCGAAGCCCGCCAACTGGGCCACCTTCATGGCCGCCAACCCGCACCTGAGGTTCTACAACGGGCTGCGCGGCTACGCGACCGTCTCGCTCGGCCGCGACCTCGCCCGCGCCGACTTCAAGACCGTTCCCTACGTCACCACGCAGGGCGCCCCCCTGACCACGGCCGCCTCCTTCGTCACGGAGGTCGGCGACCAGGGGCTCAAGCCCGCCTAGACCGGGCCGGCGTCGCGCCGGGCCGCAGGATGTCCAGGGGTCCGGGCCGCGCGGTTCACGGGGCCGGCGGCCAGGTGTCGCCCCAGTCGGCGTCCCGGGCCGCCCGGTACAGCTCGCCGTGCTTCTTCGTCACCGTCGTACGGCTCAGCCGCTCCTCGGCCTCGCACAGGTCGAGGAGCACCTGGCCCTTGCGGATCTGCGGCCGCCGCACCACCCGGGATGAGGCGGGGGAGACGGGGAAGCGGGCGGCGGCGACATAGCTGAACTTCTCGTCCTCGTAGGGCAGCGAGCCGCCCTTGACCTGCCGGTGCAGCGAGGAGCGGCTGACCCGCGCCGAGAAGTGGCACCAGTCCGTGCCGGGCACGATCGGACAGGCCGCGCTGTGCGGACAGGGCGCGGCGATCTCGAACCCGGCGGCGATCAGCCGGTCGCGGGCCTCGATCACCCGGGCGTAGCCGTCCGGGGTGCCCGGCTCGACGATCACCACGGCCCGCGCGGCCGACGCGGCGGCGTCCACCAGCACGGCCCGGTCGGGGGCGGCCAGCTCGTTGAGGACGTAGGAGACGGTGACCAGGTCGGTGGGGGCCAGGTCGAGGGCCGTGCCGATGCGGGCGCGCTGCCAGCGGGCGCCGCGCAGGGCCGGGTTCGCGGCGGCGATCTCCCAGCCGAGGGCCAGGGCGGGCTCGGCCCAGTCGAGCACGGTCACCGGGCGCGTCCCCTCCCAGGTGGAACTCACCGCCCAGGTCGCCGCGCCGGTGCCGCCGCCGATGTCCACATGGCCGGCCGGCGACCACTGCGGCACCGCGTCCGCGAACGCCTCCAGCGCCGAGCGCACCGCCTCGAAGGTCGCCGGCATCCGGTACGCGGCGTACGCGGCCACGTCCGCCCGGTCGCGCAGGATGGGGGCGTCGGTGGGGGTGGCGCCCCGGTAGCTGGCGATGAGCCGCTCAACGGCCTGTCCGGCCTGCTTGGGCGGCAGCCCGTCGAGCAGGTCCGTCAGGGCACCGCGGAGGGTCTCGGAAACGGATACGGAGACGTTCACCCCCGGATTTTCTCAGGTCCGGGCCCCCGCCCTCACCCCGCGCCCCCAGCACAGCACCACCGCAGCCTCACCGCGCCGCCCTCACCGCACAGCGTGACCGCCCGCACACTGCTGCCGCACAGCGCGACGGCACTGCGCTACCGCGCCGCCCTCACCGCACCGCCATCGCCAGCCGCGTCCCCACCAGGGCCCGCGGCCCGCTGTCCGGCACCCCGCGGCGTGGATGCACCGTGTTCGCCAGCAGCACCACGAACGTGTCCGTCGCCGGGTCCAGCACCAGCGAGGTCCCGGTGAACCCCGTGTGCCCCGCCGCGCCCTCGCCCGCCAGCTCGCCCATGAACCACGCCTGGTCCACCGCGAAGCCCAGCCCCGGCGGGGTCAGCAGCAGCTCCACGAAGTCGGGGCCGAGGATGCGGGCGGGGCCGTACGAACCGCCCGACAGCAGGGTGCGGCAGAACACCGCCAGGTCGCCGCCCGTGGAGAACAGCCCCGCGTGACCCGCCACCCCGCCCAGTGCCCAGGCGTTCTCGTCGTGCACCACGCCCCGCAGCATGCCCCGGTCCGCCTTCGCCCACGGCCGCCGCTGGTCCTCGGTCGCCGCCGCGCCGGGACACGGGCCGAAGTCGGTGGACGTCATGCCCAGCGGCCGGGTGATGCCCTCCCGCACCAGGACGTCGAGGGTGCGGCCGGTCAGCCGTTCCAGAACCTGCTGGAGCAACAGCATGTTCAGATCCGAGTACACATAGGTGCCCGGTGCGCCGACCGGTGTCTGCGCGCGTAGCAGCTCCCAGCGGCGGGTGTCGTCCGCGCACTCGTACAGGGGCAGCTCGGGGCGCAGCCCGGAGGTGTGGGTGAGCAGCTGACGGACGGTGATGCCGTGCTCCGCCGCCGCGTGGAAGTCGGGCAGATACGCGCCCACCCGCGCGTCGATGCCCAGGGTGCCGCGCTCGATCTGCTGCACCGCCGCCACCGAGGTGAACAGCTTGGTGAGGGACGCCAGGTCGAACGGGGTGTCGACGGTCATCGGGATCCGGGACCCGGCCGGAAGCTCCACCCCCGCGTCGGCCGCCGGGTCGTACGCCGAGTACCGCACCGCCCAGCCGACCGCCTCCCGCACGGCGATCACCGGGCCGCGCCCGGCGACCACGACGGCGCCCGCGGCCCAGGGCCGGTCGCCGGTGGTGAGGTCCATGACGTCACGGACGAGGAGGCGCGTCTCCGCCGGGTCGAGCCCGGCCCGTTCCGGTGTGTCGACACGCAGTCTCGGTGCGCTCAGCTCCCTGCTCCTTCCGCGCCCGCCTTGGTCCAGGGACGGCACATTCCCACGAAGCAGGCCACCGCCACCAGTGCGGCGGCCGACTGGACGACGGCCATCGGGACGGCCGTGCCCTCGCCGGCGATCCCGACGAGCGGCGAGGCGATCGCGCCGATGAGGAAGGAGGACGTGCCGAGGAGCGCGGAGGCCGAACCGGCGGAGTGCCGCACCCGCAGCAGGGCGAGCGTCTGGGCGTTGGGCAGGGTGACCCCCATCGCGGACATCAGCACGAACAGCGCGGCTGCCACCGGCGCCAGCCCGACCTCGCCGAACACCCCCGTCGTCATGAGCAGCAGGGCGGCCGAGGCCAGCACGACCACCGAGAGACCGGCGGCCAGGACCCGGTCCAGCCGGACGCGGCCCACCAGCATCCTGCCGTTGATCTGGCCGACCAGCACCAGCCCGACCGAGTTCACGCCGAACAGCAGGCCGAACGTCTGCGGCGAGGCGCCGTAGATCTCCTGGACCACGAACGGCGAGGCGCTGATGTACGCGAACAGCGCGGCGAAGGCGAAACCGCCCGTGAGCATGTAGCCGGTGAAGAACGGGTCGCCGAGGAGCCGGCGCATCGAGCGCAGCGCCTCGCCGACCCCGCCCGCGTGCCGCTCGGCGGCCGGCAGCGTCTCCGGGAGCCGGGTCCACACCACCCCGACCAGCAGCAGCCCCACGCCCGTGAGGAGCACGAACACGCCCCGCCAGTCCGTCCCCCGCAGGATCTGCGCGCCGATCAGCGGCGCCACGACCGGCGCGACCCCGGAGATCAGCATCAGGGTGGAGAAGAACCGGGCCATCGCCACGCCGTCGTACAGATCGCGCACCACGGCCCGCGCGATCACGATCCCGGCCGCGCCCGCGAGGCCCTGCGCCAGCCGGCAGGCGACCAGCAGTTCGACGGTGGGGGCGAGGGCGCACAGCGCGGTCGCCACCACGTAGACGACGAGTCCGACCAGCAGCGGGCGCCTGCGCCCCCACCGGTCGCTCATCGGGCCGACCACCAGCTGCCCCAGTGCCATACCGGCCAGGCACGCGGTCAACGTGAGCTGCACGGTCGCGGCCGGCGCGTGCAGGGAGCGGGTCACCTCCGGCAGCGCCGGGAGGTACATGTCCATCGACAGCGGGGGAGTGGCCGTCAGTCCGCCCAGGACGAGCGTGACGAGCAGCCCCGCCCGGCGCCGGGCGGACAGCGCCGGCCCCGTTCCCTCGCCCGTACCCGTACCCGTGCCCCGGTCCGTCACGGCCTTCGGCGCCGCGTCAGGTATGGCCCCACCCTCCGGCATCCGGCCGCCCCTCCCTCTCCGACATCTGCGCCACCTATGCTCTCAGCTCGAACACACTGCTGGGACGGCACGAGGGCGGGGCAGGGTATGACGACGGACACGGTGCGGTGGGGGATCCTGGCGACCGGCGGGATCGCCGCCGCGTTCACGGCGGACCTGATCGACCTGCCCGACGCGGAGGTGGTCGCGGTCGCCTCGCGCACCGAGGCCTCCGCGAAGGCGTTCGCCGACCGGTTCGGCATAGCCCGGGCGTACGGCGACTGGGCCGCTCTCGCCGCCGACGAGGACATCGATGTCGTCTACGTCGCCACCCCGCACGCCGCCCACCGCGAGGCCGCCGGACTCTGCCTGGAGGCCGGGCGGAACGTGCTGTGCGAGAAGGCGTTCACGCTGAACCTGCGCGAGGCCGAGGAACTGGTCGCGCTGGCCCGGCGGCACGACCGTTTCCTGATGGAAGCCATGTGGATGTACTGCAACCCCGTCATCCGCCGCCTCAAGGCCCTCGTCGACGACGGCGCGATCGGCGAGGTCCGCACCGTGCAGGCCGACTTCGGCCTCGAAGGCCCCTTCCCGCCCGCGCACCGGCTGCGCGACCCCGCCCAGGGCGGCGGCGCCCTCCTCGACCTCGGCGTCTACCCGGTCTCCTTCGCGCACCTCCTGCTCGGCGCGCCCTCGGGCATCGCCGCCCAGGCCGTCCTGTCCGCCGAGGGCGTCGACCTCCAGACGGCCCTGGCCCTGTCCTGGGACTCCGGCGCGCTCGCCGCCCTGCACTGCTCCCTGACCGGAGGTACGGGAACCACCGCCTCCGTCACCGGCTCACGCGGCCGGATCGACATCCCGGCCGGCTTCTTCCACCCCGACCGGCTCGTCCTGCACCGCGCCGGGCGCGAACCGGAGGAGTTCGCCGCCGACCCGGCCGACGGACCCCGTACGACGCTCCGGCACGAGGCCCGCGAGGTCATGCGCGCGCTGCGGGCCGGCGAGACCGAGTCCCCGCTGGTCCCGCTCGACGGCAGCCTCGCGGTCATGCGGACCCTCGACACGGTCCGCGAGCGGATCGGCGTGCGCTACCCCGGCGAGGACGCGTGACAGCTCACGAGACGTCCCGTCTCATCCGCTTGGTACCGTCGACCCATGGTCACCCAGCCCGGTAAGCCGGCCCCCGACACCACCCGACGCAGCGAGCGGTCCCGGCGCGCCATCTACGACGCCGCGCTCGCCCTCGTCGCGGAGACCGGCTACGCGAAGACCACGATCGAGGGAATCGCCGCCCGCGCGGGCGTCGGCAAGCAGACCATCTACCGCTGGTGGGGGTCGAAGGCCGACGTCCTGCTGGAGGCCTTCCTCGACCTCAGCGAACAGGCGGCGCGGGACGCGGGGGCCTCGGAGCAGGAGCCGTACGTCATCCCCGACACCGGCGACCTGGCGGCCGACATCAAGGCCGTCCTGCGGGCCACCGTCGACCAGCTCACGGACCCCAGGTTCGACGCGCCCTCCCGGGCCCTGGCCGCCGAGGGCGTGGTCAACGAACAGGTCGGCCGCGAGTTCACGGCCAAGCTGATGGAACCCTCCATCCAGCTGTACGTCGACCGGCTGCGCGCGGCGCAGGAGGCCGGCCAGGTCCGCGCCGACCTCGACCCGCGCATCGCGCTGGAGTTCTTCATCTCCCCGCTCGCCCAGCGCTGGCTCCAGTACACGGGCCCCATCTCCTACGAGTACACCGACACCCTCGTCGACTACGCCCTGCACGGCCTGGCCCCGCGATGACCCGCACCACATGGGTGACTCTGACCACACCCGCCCCACCTGCCCCGATTCACGGCTACGGCCCCCCGATGCGCAGGATGGTGGGACCATGAGGCATGCTGGCGGCACCACGGCGAGCGAGGGGACAGATGAGCGCGGAGTTCGGCGGCCGGACCGGCCTGTGGGGCAGGATCGCGGAGTGGCTGCGCACGAGCGGCCCGGCGGAGGCCGCCGACGACGGCGACCGTGAGGCCCTGCTGGTGGCCGCCGCGGCAGCGGGTCTCCCGCTCGCGCCCGCCGCGCACCCGGCCCCCGGCTACGGCTGCTCCTGCGACCGGGTCGGCTGTCCGACCCCCGCCCGGCACCCGGTGTCCTTCGCCTGGCAGACGCAGTCCACCACCGACCGCGCGCAGATCGAGCGCTGGGCCCGCCACCAGCCGCAGGCCAACTTCATCACCGCCACCGGCATGACGCACGACGTCCTCGACGTGCCCCTGGAGGCGGGCCGGCAGGCCCTGGAGCGGCTGCTCGACTCCGGCGTCGAGGTCGGCCCGGTCGCCGAGAGCGACGAGGGCCGCATGCTCTTCTTCACCCTCACCCGCGGTACCCCCGAGGACGAGGACGAGTGGTGGCCGTGCGAGCTGGACTGCCACCCCGAGACCATGGACGAGCACCCCGGACTGCGCTGGCACTGCCGCGGCTCCTACGTCCTGGTACCGCCCGCCCGGCTCCCCGGCGACGACGGCCGTTCCGTGCGCTGGCTGCGCGGACCCGAGCACGCCCTGCCCGACCCGCTGACCCTCCTGGAAACCCTCACGGACGCCTGCGCCCGCCACGCCGGCCAGGAACCCCACCACACGAACACCCCCTGGCCCTCCCGCCACTGACCCGCCCCTGAGGGGCGCGGGACGTGGAGAGCGCCCCCTGAGGGGCGCGGGGAACCGCGCGCCCGGCCACGACGCACCCGCAGGCACACGACGCCCCCGCCGGTGGTCTCCCGCGCTTCCAGCGGAGTTACGCGCCCTTGGCCGCCGTCAGACCCTCCAGCCGGCTGAGCATCGACACCTTCCCGCTCCCCGAGCCCTTCGCCGGGGCCAGAGCGACCTCGTTGGCGACGAACTCCATCGTCAGGGACTGCTTGATCTCACCGGTGGTCAGCGCGGCCACGTTCTTGTTCGGGGTGGGCACGGCGGCGCCCGTCGCGGCCGTCTGCTTCATGTAGTGGTGCGTGGTGAAGAAGACCAGCGCCCCGCCGTCCGCGGTGCGCAGCGCCAGCGGCGCGTAGTCGCCGCCGGTCAGCGGCTCGTCGATGTACTGCGTGGCCAGGCCCGGCTTCGTGGCGTTCTTCGCCCGGGTGGAGCGCAGCGCGGTGGTGTACGCGCCGTCCGCGAACGCACCCTTGCCGCTCTGGAGGTACGCCGCGTAGTCCTTGCTCAAGTCCTCCGGGGCAACGGCCAGTTCGGTCGTGTCCGCGGGCAGGGCCTCGACGTGGCCGTCCTTGCCCGTCCGCCGGAACTCCGGTACCGAGCCCGGCGCCACCAGCGTCAGATACGTCGCCTGCCACGGCTGCGCGCGCGTACCCCGGGTGAAGACCATCAGCCAGCGCGAGTCGCCGCCCTTGTTGCCCTTCGCGTCGGCGACGAACCAGCGCGGCCAGCCCGCCTTCTCGACGATCGTGTACTTCACGTCCGACAGCACCAGCGGCGTGTGCTGCGGATTGCCGTCCGGGTTGATGACGCGGCCCGCCTTCAGCCGCGCCTCGTCGATGATGCCGAGGGCACCGGTCGTGTAGTCGGCGTCCAGGGAACTGTCGTACGCCGCGTCCGCTTTGTTGTACGCGACAGTGAACTGCTCGATCGCCTTCGCGGCCTCCGCCTTCGTGGCCGCGGGGAGCAGTTCGAGTTCCCCGTGGACCACCACGCAGCCGCTCGCCAGGAGCGAGACGGCGGTGAGCGACGCCGCTAGGAGTGCGGACCGGTCACGTGCGCGGAGCCTTCGACTGCGCGGAACTCCGGTCGTCAGGCTGCGTTCCCTGCTCATCAGGCGACTTCACCTTCCCCTTCCCGGAGGCGAACCCTACCGGGGCGAGGAACAGCGCGAGCGTCGGGACCAGGTACAGCAGCCACACCGTGACCTGGAGGACCGTCGGGTCGGGCTGGAAGTTGAACACGCCCTTCAGCAGCGTGCCGTACCAGCTGTCCGGCGGGACGGTGCCGCTGATGTCGAAGGCCAGGCTGTTCAGGCCGGGGATCCAGTCGGCCTCCTGCAGGTCGTGGACGCCGTAGGCGAGCACGCCCGCGGCGACGACGACGAGCATCCCGCCGGTCCAGGTGAAGAACTTGGCGAGGTTGATCTTCAGCGCGCCGCGGTAGAACAGCCAGCCGAGCAGTACGGCCGTCGCCAGGCCCAGGGCCACGCCGATCAGCGGGCGCGGGGTGCCGTCGCCGGCCGCGTGCACCGACGCCCAGACGAACAGGGCGGTTTCCAGGCCCTCGCGGCCGACCGCGAGGAACGCGGTGGCGACCAGGGCGCCGGTGCCCATCGCGAGGGCCGCGTCCAGCCTGCCGTGCAGCTCCGACTTCAGATGCCGGGCCGTGCGCCGCATCCAGAACACCATCCACGTCACCAGGCCGACCGCGAGGATCGACAGGGAGCCGCCGAGTGCCTCCTGCGCCTGGAACGTCAGTTCCTGGGAGCCGAATTCGAGGACGCAGCCGAAGCCGAGCGCGAGCACGACGGCGACGCCGATGCCGGTCCAGATGGGCTTGAGGGCGTCCCTGCGGCCGGTCTTCACCAGGTAGGCGATGAGGATGCAGACGACGAGGCTGGCCTCCAGGCCCTCGCGCAGTCCGATCAGGTAGTTGGAGAACACGGGCTAAGCCTCCTTGGAGAACAGCGTCCGGCCCCACCAGTCGTCCTTGTCGCGGACGCCCGGCGGGACGGCGAAGACGGCCGAACCCACGTGCTGGATGTACTCGTTGAGCGCGTCCGTGGCGAGGTTGCGCTGAACCTGGATGAATCCCTCGCGCACGTCGCGCTGGTAGGCGAGGAAGAACAGGCCGGCCTCGAGCCGGCCGAGTCCGTCCGTGCCGTCGGTGAAGGAGTAGCCGCGGCGCAGGATCGTCGCCCCGTGGTTGGAGTCGGGGTGCGCGAGCCGTACGTGCGCGTCGGGCTTCATCGCCTTCAGGAACGGCTCGTCGCGCTCCTTCGCCTTGCCGACCGGAGCGCCCTCGCCCTTGTCGCGGCCGAAGATGTCCTCCTGCTCCTGGAGCGAGGTGCGGTCCCAGGTCTCGATGTGCATCCGGATCCGGCGGGCGACGAGATAGGAACCGCCCACCATCCAGGCCGAGTCGGCGTCGACGTCCTTCCGGCCGACCCACACGAACTTCGTCAGCCGGTCGGTCTCGGTGCCCGCGATGTTGCGGGTGCCGTCCTTGAAGCCCATCAGGTTGCGCGGGGTCTGCGCGTCGGGCGTCGTGGAGGAGGTCTTGCCGAAGCCGAGCTGCGACCAGCGGATGACGACCTTGCCCATGCCGATCCGGGCCAGGTTGCGGATCGCGTGCACGGCGACCTGCGGATCGTCGGCGCAGGCCTGGACGCACAGGTCGCCGTTGCTGCGGGCCGGGTCGAGCGCGTCCCCGGCGAACGTGGGCAGGTCGACGAGGGCGTCGGGGCGCTGGTCGGCGAGGCCGAACTTCGCGAACAGCGACGGCCCGAAGCCGATCGTCAGGGTCAGCCGGGACGGCTTGAGTCCCAGGGCCTCGCCGGTGTCGTCCGGCGGCGCCTCGGCGAGACCGCCGAACGCGCCCTCGCCGACCGCCTTCCCGGCCGTCATCCGGCGGGCCGCCTCGGTCCAGTCCTTCAGCAACTGGACGAACTCGGCGCGGTCCGTGGTCTTCACGTCGAACGCGGCGAAGTGCAGCCGGTCCTGCACAGGCGTGGCGATGCCCGCCTGGTTCGGGCCGTGGAAGCCGACCGCGGCGCCCACCTCGGCCGCCGTCGGGTCGACGTCGTCGCCGGTGCGGGTCATCGCGACCGCGCCGCCGGCCGCGGCGGCGCCGAGCGCGAGCCCGGCACCGCCCCAGCCGATCAGCGAGCGCCGTGACGGACTGCCCTGGGTCTCGGTCATGTCCTGGCCCCCCGGTTACTTCGCGACGGCGGCGGCGAGCTTGGACAGCGGCTCGGCGAGCGCGTTGACCGCGTCGGACAGTTCCTTGCGCTGGGCGGCGCCGACCTTCTCGTACGAGGTGAACACGTAGGACGACGCGTTCGGGCGGTACTTGTCCAGCAGCGTGTTCAGCGCGGCGAACTGCTTGTCCAGCTCGGTGACCAGGGCCGCGTCGTTCTCCTGGGCGACCGGCTTGAGCAGCTCGTAGGACTTCTGGGCGCCCTCGACGTTGGCCTTGAAGTCGACCAGGTCGGTGTGCGAGTAGCGCTCCTCCTCGCCGGTGACCTTGCCGGTGGCGACCTCGTCGAGGAGCTCCTTGGCGCCGTTGGCCATCGAGGTCGGGGTGATCTCGGCCTTGCCGACCCGCTGCTGCCAGTCGGTCAGGTCGGTGGTGAGCTGGTCGGCGAGGGTCTTCTCGGCGGCGGTGATCTTCTTGTCCTGCCAGAGCGCCTTCTCCAGCCGGTGCCAGCCGGTCCAGGCCTGCCCGGCCTCCAGGCCGTCCGCGCGGACGTCGACCTTCGGGTCGATGTCGCCGAAGGACTCCGCGACCGGCTCGGTGCGCTCCCAGCCGATACGCGAGGGCGCGTAGGCCGCCTTGGCCGCTTCGAGGTCGCCGGCCTTGACCGCCTTCACGAAGGTCGCGACGAGCGGCAGCGTGGCGTCGGCCTGCTCCTGCGCGTACTCCCGGTACGCGGCGACGGCCTTGTCCAGGCGCGGGTCACGCTTGGCGACCGAGCCGCCGGTCACCTTGAGGTCCTGGCGGATGCCGGTGCCCTTCATGCCGGGCTTGCAGGCGATCTGGTAGTCACCGGCCTTCACCTCGGCGGTGACCCGCTGCTTGGTGCCGGGGCCGATGTTCTCCCGCTCGCTGACGATCCGGTCGTCCGGGAAGAGGATGTAGACCTCGGTGACCTTGGAACCCTTGTTCTCGATGGCGAGCTCGACGTGCCCGGCGGAGATCTCCTTCTTGGAGGTCACGCACTTGGCGTCGGTGGCGGTCACGCTGATGACCCGGTCGCCGTCTTTCGCGTCGCTCTTCGAGGTGCAGCCGGTGACGGCGGTCAGTGCGGTCACGGCGGTGAGTGCGGTGACGACGGACAGTCTGGCGGCTCGCATTCGGGCTCCCAGCGATGGCTGAATAGTGTCGTGACGTGGCTCACAAGGGTTGGTGAGCCTCGCCTAACTTATCCAAGGCTTACCTGCGTAATACCCGCCCGTGCAGTGATTCACCTCTCATAGACGCCGTAAGAGCACGAGCGGATCACGGTGACTCAAAACGGACCCCAAGGGACGGTCAAAGGAGATTCAAATATTCCGCTTGGGGGGCGCGCCGGCACGGCGCCCGTCCGGGGGTGCGGCAGCCCCTCTACCGGCTGGTCCCGGACCTCCGGGAGCAGCCGCCCGGCGAACACCTCACCCGGCGGACCGCCCCCCCGCCCCCCGCCCGGCGCACAGGATCGCGACCCGGTGCGCGCGGGCGGCGGCGAGCCCCGATCGGATCCGACAGGACGACGACGGCCGGCGCCCGACCGGGGGCAGGGCGCAGCCCGCCCTCCAGGGGCGCGGGGAACTGCGCGACCGGCCACCGGCGACCCGCGGCCGCACTCGGCCGCGGGTCCGGGGCGGAGCCCCGGTGTGGAGGCCGGGGCCCACGCCCAGCCCCTGGCCGGGCCGTCCGCGGTGCTTCAATTCCCCGGTGACTGATTACGACGTGCTCCGCGTCTTCTGCGCGCCGAACGGCGGCTACGGCAATGAACTGGGCGTGGTCCGCGAAGGTTCGGTGCTGCCGGACCGCGGGGACCGGCAGGACCTCGCGGCGAAACTCGGCTTCGGCGAGACGGTGTTCGTCGACGACCCCGAGCGCGGGATCATCGACGTCTACACGCCCACCCGGCGGCTGCCCTTCGCGGACCACTCGTGCGTCGGCGTCGCCTGGCTGCTCGACGTGCCCGAACTCGTCCTGCCGGCCGGTGCGGTGGGCACCCGCCTGGACGGGGAGTTCACCTGGATCGAGGCGCGCGCGGAGTGGGCCCCGCCGTGTGTGTTCCACCGGTACGCCACCGCCGCCGAGGTGGACGACCTGCCCGTGCCGCCGGCCGGCGACTGGATCTACGCCTGGGCCTGGGAGGACGAGCCGGCCGGCCGGATCCGCGCCCGCGGCTTCCCCGGGCGCGGCGACGGCGTCGACGAGATCGAGGCGACGGGCGCGCCGGCGCTGCTGCTCACCGAGCGGCTCGGCCGTGCCCTGAACATCACCCAGGGCGCGGGCTCCCAGATTCTGACGGCCCCGCAGCCGCACGGATGGGTGGAGATCGGCGGGCGGGTGTTCCTGGAGCGCTGAACCTTACGGCCGACCGCGGGTGTCCGCGGACTTCTGCACGGCCGTACGGGTGGTCTGGCGTGTGCGGGAGGGAACGAGCGGGGACCTCTGGGCGTGACCACTGAGCCCCGTGAGAGGAACGCCATGCGTATCCGTTCAGTCCTCGCCGCCACCGTCCTGGGTATCGCCCTCGCCACCACCGGCGCGACGTCCGCCCTTGCCGACGAGGGCCCCCGCCAGCACCACGAGGAGCCTCGCGAGTACCACCACTTCGGCGGGGACGAGGGCGTGTGCAGCCCGTACATCGGTGCGGTCGACACGTCCTCGGCCGACATCTTCTGGGCCGGGAAGCACTGCGACCGTTTCTGATCCGGCGCCGGGCCCCCTCGCCGCCCGGCGAGGGGGCCCGCTCCGTCGGTCCGGCCGCCCGGCCGGGGGCTCACCAGGGTTTCCGCCCCTGCGGCCCGCTCACGCCGAGAGCGAGAACTCCTCGCCCAGGGCCCGGAAGACATCCGTGTTGAGCGCGAAGGCGCGCTTGCACTCGCTCACGATCCGCTGCTTCTCCAGGTCGTCCGCGCGCACCCCGTCCAGCAGCTCCCGGTAACCCCGCTTGAAGGCCGCCGGGTTGCCGATCTCCTCGAAGACGTAGAAGCGGACGCCGTCGCCCTTGCGCTCGAAGCCCCAGGTCCGTTCCGCCCTGTCGCGGATGATCTGCCCACCGGAGAGGTCGCCCAGGTAGCGCGTGTAGTGGTGGGCGATGTACCCGGCGGGCCAGCGCTCGGCACACTCCCGCACCCGCGCCGCGTACGCCTCGGTCGCCGGCAGGGCCGACACCCCCGAACGCCAGCCGGTGCCCCGCAGACGCGTGAGGTCCCGCTCCAGCGCCGGCAGCCGGAACAGCTCGGGCCGGACGAAGGGCCCGGCCACCGGGTCCGCGGCCAGCCGCTCGGCGTCGGCCTCCAGGGCCTCGTACACGAACCAGAGCTGTTCGGTGTAGCGCGCGTAGGCCTCGACGCCGAGCCGGCCGCCGAGGAGGTCGCTCATGAACGTCGAGGTCTCGGCCTCCACGTGCTGTTCGTGGGACGCCGTGCGGATGAGTGTCGAGAACGAGTCCATGCCCCATCCTTGAAGGTAAGGCTTACCTAAGTCAATGGGTCCGATCAGGTTTGCCGACGGTCTGTCGGTAAAAGCGTACAAGAAAAGGCCCGCCCCCAGCAGGGGACGGGCCCGCGCCTGTGTCACGGCAGGGTGAGGATCTCCGCCCCTGTCCCGGTCACCACCAGCGTGTGCTCGAACTGGGCTGTCCGCTTGCGGTCCTTGGTCAGCACCGTCCAGCCGTCCTCCCACATGTCGTACTCGTGGGTGCCGAGCGTCAGCATCGGCTCGATCGTGAACGTCATCCCGGGCTGCATGACGGTCGTCGCGTGCGGGCTGTCGTAGTGCGGGATGATCAGCCCGGAGTGGAACGACGAGTTGATCCCGTGCCCGGTGAAGTCGCGCACCACGCCGTACCCGAACCGCTTGGCGTACGACTCGATGACCCGGCCGATGATGTTGATCTGCCGACCGGGCCGCACCGCCTTGATCGCCCGCTCGAGGGACTCCCGGGTCCGCTCCACCAGCAGCCGCGACTCCTCGTCGACGTCCCCGACCAGGTAGGTGGCGTTGTTGTCGCCGTGCACCCCGCCGATGTACGCCGTCACGTCGAGGTTGACGATGTCGCCGTCGCGCAGCACCGTCGAGTCCGGGATGCCGTGGCAGATGACCTCGTTGATGCTCGTGCACAGGGACTTGGGGAAGCCGCGGTAGCCCAGCGTCGACGGATAGGCGCCGTGGTCGCACATGTACTCGTGCGCCACCCGGTCCAGTTCGTCGGTGGTGACCCCCGGCGAGATCAGCTTCGCGGCCTCCGCCATCGCCTGCGCGGCGATCCGTCCGGCCCGGCGCATCGCCTCGATCGTCTCGGGTGTCTGCACCTCCGGACCGGTGTACGGCGTCGGGGCGGGCTTGCCGACGTACTCGGGGCGGCGGATGTTTCCGGGCACCGAACGGATGGGGGACAGCTCCCCCGGGACGAGCAGCGACTGGCCAGACATGCCAGTGAGTCTAACGAGCGGCCATGGGGGAACATGTCGGTGGCGAGAGGAGCCGTCATGCCCCTGTTCAAGAAGTCGACCACCGGCAAGCCGGGTGAGTGGTACTACTGCCTGGAACACAAGAAGGTCGAGGAGGGGCCGGATTGTCCGGCCAAGGACCGATTCGGCCCGTACACCACCCGTGCGGAGGCCGAGCACGCGATGCAGACCGCCCGCGAGCGGAACCTCCAGTGGGAGAACGACCCCAAGTGGCACGACGCCCCGAAGGCCGGCGCCCCCGACGAGGACTGATCACCCGGGCGATCACCTGATCCGACGCGGTGAGCGGCGCGATCACCACGGGGCAGGGGGCGGTGCCGTCAGCCGTTCGGCCAGGTGGGAGAGCCGGTCGGCGAAACGCCTGCGAGCCCTCGGCGGGGGCGGTGTCTCGCCGGCGGCCGCGCTCACCAGATGCTGCACGGTGTCCAGGTCCAGCTCCGAGCCGTCCGGCACGGCCAGCGCCTCGTGGGCCAGGGCCGTCAGCTCCCCCTCGCCCGGCCCGAGGGACAGGACCACGACCCCGGCCCGCCGGGCGTCCGACACCCGCTCCAGAAGCGGCGCGTCCCCCGACGGCGACGCCACCAGCAGCGTCTCGCCCCGCCGGGCCGCCTCGATCCGGCCCAGGCCGACCGCCAGATGCGCCGGGTCGCAGGGACGCGCGGCATGCCGGACGAGGGTCGGTGCCAGCTCCGGCGTACCCGACCAGGCGGCCTCGTCCACCAGATGCGCGGCGAGATGCCAGGGCTCGTACGACGCCGTGCCCACCAGCAGCAGCCCGCCCCCGTGCGAGACGACCGACCCGCGCAGCACCCCGGCGAACCTCCGGGTGGCCCCCAGCCACTCGGTCCCGGCGAGCACCTCACGCAGCAGCGCGACCCGTACGGCGTCCATGCGGCCGTATCGTGCCGCAGTCGCCCGCCGCCCGCCCCGGGTTCGCCCCGCGTTCACCCGACATGACGAAGGACCGCCCGGCGCGCCCACGTAAAGTCGGCCCATGACCTCTACCGACAGTGCACAGAATGTTTCCGCGGACGCTCCGGCGAAGGCCCCCGCCAAGGACCCGTGGGACCTCCCCGACGTCTCCGGACTGGTCGTCGGCGTGCTCGGGGGGACCGGCCCGCAGGGCAAGGGTCTCGCCTACCGGCTCGCCAAGGCCGGCCAGAAGGTGATCATCGGTTCACGGGCCGCCGACCGTGCCCGGGCCGCCGCCGACGAGCTCGGCAACGGGGTCGAGGGTGCCGACAACGCCGAGACCGCGCGCCGCAGCGACATCGTGATCGTCGCCGTGCCGTGGGAGGGCCACGGCAAGACCCTGGAGTCCCTGCGCGAGGAGCTGGCCGGCAAGCTGGTCGTCGACTGCGTCAACCCGCTGGGCTTCGACAAGAAGGGCGCCTACGCGCTGAAGCCGCAGGAGGGCAGCGCCGCCGAGCAGGCCGCCGCCCTGCTGCCGGACTCCCGCGTCGCCGCCGCCTTCCACCACCTCTCGGCGGTCCTCCTCCAGGACCCGGAGATCGACGAGATCGACACCGACGTGATGGTGCTGGGCGAGGAGCGGGCCGACGTCGAGCTCGTCCAGGCGCTGGCCGGCCGGATCCCCGGCATGCGCGGTGTCTTCGCCGGACGGCTGCGCAACGCCCACCAGGTGGAGTCCCTGGTCGCCAACCTGATCTCCGTCAACCGCCGCTACAAGGCCCACGCCGGGCTGCGCGTCACGGACGTGTGAGCGCATGGGGGACACTGGTCGGAGCAGCCCAGCAGTGTCCCCCGACAGGAGAAACCGGACCCATGTCCTCCCTGCCCCCGGCCGGCCCGAACCGGCGACTCGCCCTCTACACCCTCGCCGTCTGCGTGCTCGCCGTGGCCGCGGCGGTCGTCTCCTTCGTCCAGGGCAGCTTCCTGGGCGTCGTGTGGGTGCTCCTCGCGGGCCTGTCGTCCAACATGACCTGGTACTACATGAAGCGCGAGAAGCTGCGCAGGGCCGCGCCGACGGACGTCACCGGCTGACCGCGCAGAACTCGTCCGTGCCCTCCCAGAACCGGTACAGCGACTGACCGCAGTACGTCTCGACGTCGCCGACCCCGAGGCCGCGCAGCACCGTGTCGACCAGGTCGAAGAAGACCCCGTTCACCGACGGCACCCACAGCAGCGCGAACACGAACAGCAGCCCGAACGGCGCGAACGGCTCCACCTGCCGCTTGACGTCGTACGACAGCCAGGGCTCGACGACCCCGTAGCCGTCCAGACCGGGCACCGGAAGGAAGTTCAGGATCGCCGCCGAGACCTGGAGCAGGGCGAGGAAGGCGAGCGCGAACCGGAAGTCGGCCGGCACGCCGTCCAGCGCGTCCAGCCAGAACGGCGCCGTGCACACCACCGCGAACAGCACGTTCGTCAGCGGGCCGGCCGCCGAGATCAGACTGTGCCGCCACCGCCCCCGGATCCGCGCCCGCTCGATGAAGACCGCGCCGCCCGGCAGACCGATCCCGCCCATGATCACGAAGAGCACCGGCAGCACCACGCTGAGCAGCGCGTGCGTGTACTTCAGGGGGTTGAGCGTGAGATACCCCTTCGCGCCGATCGAGATGTCACCGCTGTGCAGGGCGGTCCGCGCGTGCGCGTACTCGTGCAGGCACAGGGAGACGATCCAGGCGGCCGTCACGAACAGGAACACCGCCACGCCCGGCTTCTCGGCGAACCCCGTCCAGGTCGCCCAGCCGGTGACCGCCGTCACGGCCAGGATCCCGAGGAAGACGGGACTGATCCGCCGCTCGGCGCTGCGGGTGGTGGCGGTCGTCATGGTGCCCCCTGAGTTCGTACGCGTGTGTGGAACCGCCCGACCGTACCCGGCCCGGGCATACCGGGAAAACGTCTCACGGCCGACCGCCGGTTCCTGGGACGGGAAAGTGCGGGTGTCCGGCGCACGCCACCCCGCCGGAACCCCGTGACCGACCTCGATCCCACCGGAGAGAATGGCCCCGTGCGCTATCGCATCCTCGGTACCACCCAGGCGCTCCGCCCGGACGGCGTTCCCGTCGCCGTCGGCGGAGCGCGGCTGCGTGCCCTGCTGGCCGTGCTGGCGTTGCGGGCCGGCCGGAGCGTTCCGGCGGGGCTGCTGGTGGAGGAGGTGTGGGCCGGCGATCCGCCCGCCGACGCGACGGGTGCCCTCCAGGCGCTGGTCGGCCGGCTGCGCCGGGCCCTCGGGGCGGACGCGATCGACTCCGCCGAGGGCGGCTACCGGCTGGCCGCCGCCCCGGACGACGTCGATCTGCACCGCTTCGAGCGGCTGACCGCCGACGGCGTCCGCGCGCTCGCCGACGGGGACCCCGCCAAGGCGGCCGTCGTCCTCGACGACGCCCTCGCCCTGTGGCAGGGCCCGGCCCTCGCCGACCTGCCCGACCGCGCCGCCGAGGCGGCCCGCTGGGAGGCCCGCCGGCTCGACGCGCTGCGCGCCCGGCACACCGCGGCGCTCGCCCTCGGCGAGGCCGAGCGCTCGCTGCCCGAACTCACCGCCCTGTGCGACGCCCACCCGCTGGACGAGCCCCTCCAGGCGCTGCGGCTGCGCGCCCTGCGCGAGGCGGGTCGCACCGCGCAGGCGCTGGCCGCCTACGACGAGGTCCGCCGACTGCTCGCGGACCGGCTCGGTGCCGACCCCGGCCCCGAACTGCGCGCCCTGCACACGGAGTTGCTCGGCTCCGGCGAGTCGGCGGAGCCCACGGGGCCGTCCCGCCCCGCCGGGACCGCGGGCCCGGTCCCGGCGTCCGCACCGGCCTCCCCGGCACCGCCGCCCGTGCCGCTGGGCAACCTCCGCGCCCGCCTCACCTCCTTCGTCGGCCGGGAGGACGACATCGCGGCCCTGCGGGGGGACCTCGCGAACGCGCGGCTCGTCACCCTGCTCGGGCCGGGCGGGGCCGGCAAGACCCGGCTGTCGCAGGAGACCGCCGAGACCCTGAGGGACACCGCGCGCGACGGCGTCTGGCTGGCCGAGCTCGCGCCCGTCGCCGACCCCGACGCCGTGCCGCAGGCCGTCCTCACCGCGCTGGGAGCCCGTGAGACCGTGCTGTACGGCGCCGGCGCCGAGGAGATGCGGGTCGCCGCCGAGCGCCACGACGACCCTCTGGACCGGCTGGTCGAGCACTGCGCCCGACGCCGCATGCTGATCGTCCTCGACAACTGCGAGCACGTCGTCGGGGCGGCCGCCCGGCTCGTCGAGGAACTGCTGGCGCGCTGCCCCGGGGTGACGGTGCTGGCCACCAGCCGGGAGCCGCTCGGTGTGCCCGGCGAGGTGCTGCGCCCGCTGGCCCCGCTGCCCGAGCGGGTGGCGCTGCGGCTGCTCGCCGACCGGGGGGCGGCCGCCCGGCCCGGGTTCCGGCCCGACGCCGACGAGGAGACGGCCGCCGCCTGCGCGGAGATCTGCCGCCGTCTCGACGGCCTGCCGCTCGCCATCGAGCTGGCCGCCGCCCGGCTCCGGATGCTGACCCCCCGCCAGATCGCCGACCGGCTCGACGACCGCTTCCGGCTCCTGACCTCGGGCAGCCGCACCGTCCTGCCCCGCCAGCAGACCCTGCGGGCCGTCGTCGACTGGTCCTGGGACCTGCTCGACGAGGACGAACGCGACGTCCTGACCCGTTTGTCGGTCTTCGCCCGCGGTTGCGACCTCGCCGCCGTCGAGGCGGTGTGCGCCCCGTCCGCCCCGGCCCCCGACGGGAGCCACGGCCCGCGGTCCTGTCTCGACCTGCTGGCCTCGCTCGTCGACAAGTCGCTCGTCGTCGCCGCTCCGGATCCCCGGGGCGACATGCGGTACCGGCTGCTGGAGACCGTCGCCGAGTACGCGGGCGAGCGGCTGGACGAGTCCGGGCGGCGGGCCGCGGCCGAACGGGCGCATCTGACGTACTACCGCGAACTCGCCCGCACCACCGAGCCGTTGCTGCGCGGCCCCGGACAGCGGGACGCCATCGACCGCTTCCAGTTGGAGTACGAGAACCTGCGCACCGCGCTGGGCCGCGCCGTCGCGGCGCGGGACGAGCAGGAGGCGCTCTGCCTGGCCCTGTCGCTCGTCTGGTACTGGCAGATGCGCGACCTGCGCATCGAGGCCCGCACCTGGTGCGTCGAGGTCATGGCCCTCGGCCCCGATCCGTTCGCCGAACCCCTGCGCCGGGCCGCGCCGGTGTGGAAGGCCTGCACCGACGCGCCGCCGCCGATGACCGGCGAGATCCTCGCGGAGGCCCGGCGAGGCGTTCACCTGGCCCATCTGGCCTGTATGGACACCGAGTTGGAGTCGTGGCAGTCCCAGACCTCGCGGACCAAGCTGCGCCAGATCGCCGAGGCCTACGAGCCCGGCATGCCGCAGACCTGCCGCGCACCCGGGCTGCTCTGGTTCTTCGCGGTGATGATGACCGGTGACCCGGAGCGGATCCGCGCCATCGTCGACGCCAACGTCGACACCTGCCGCCGGACGCCCGGCTACGAGTGGGAGCTCGCCTCCTGCCTCCAGATGCGCGCCAACATCCTCGCCAACCGCTCCGACTGGGCCGGAAGCGCGTTCCGCGACGCGGCCGAGGCCCTGGAGATCTTCCGGCGCCTGGGGGACGCCTGGGGCACCGCCGAGTCCCTCTCCGCCCGGGCCGAGGCCCACGAACGCATGGGTGCCTACCGAGAGGCAGCCGCCGACTACGAGGGAGCCATCGAGTACGCCGAACGGCTCGGCGCCCGCTCCCAGTCGTCGGTCCTCGGCGCCCGGCTCGGCAGCGTGCTGCTGGAGGCGGGTGACGAGGAGCGGGGCGAGCGCATGCTCCGCGAGGTGATCGCCGGCGAGGAGCGCACGGTCAACGAGGCCATGCACATCGCCCGCCTCTTCCTGGCCGGCTGGCTCGGCATGACCGGCCGTCGCACCGAGGCACGCGAGGAACTACGGCTCCTGCGCGAGCAGTTCGACTTCGGTCACTTCGCGGTCTTCGACGCCTTCATCCTGGGCGCGGAGTCCTGGCTGGACGCGATCGACGGCCGGTCCGCCCAGGCCCTGACCGGCGTCCGGACCGCCCTGGAACGGGCGACGGACCCGCTCTCCGTGGCCATGGCCCCGCACATGCGTTCCTTCTACCTCTACATCGCCGCGACCGCCCTCGCCGGCGTCGACGGCGGCAGCCGCGCCGTGGCCGCCGCCCGCTGCCTGGGCGCCGCCGACGCGCTGCTGCCGGGGCGCCACATCCCCCCGCGCCTGGAGCGCGAGGCCCGCGACCTGGCGGTGACACGGACGCGCGACGCGCTCGGCCACGCGGAGTTCGACACGGCGTACGCCGAGGGCGGTGGCCTCTCCTACGAGGAGGCCACCGCCCTGGTGTGAAACCCGTCCTGACGCGGCAGGACGCGAACCGCCGCGTCCTGGCGTGACCCGTCCGGCTCCCCGGCTCAGGTCTTCGTACGGAACTTGTGGATGGCGACCGGCGCCATCACCGCGGTCAGCCCGATCGACCAGGCCAGCGTCACCCACAGCCCGTGCGCGACGGGCCCGCCCACCATCAGTCCGCGCGCCGCGTCGGCGAGCGAGGACAGCGGGTTGTACTCGGTGAAGTTCTGGAGCCAGCCGGGCATCGACCGGGTCGGCGCGAAGATCGACGAGCCGAACTGGAGCGGCATCAGCACCAGGAAACCCATCGCCTGCACGGACTGCGCGCTCTTCATCACCACGCCGAGGGTGAGGAACACCCACATCAGCGCCGAGCCGAACACCGTGGCCAGACCGACGGCGGCGAACAGCCCCGGCCAGTGGGTGATGTCGAAGCCCACCAGCACGGCCACCACCATGAGGATCACGCAGGCGACCAGCATGCGCATCAGTTCCACGACGATCTTGGCGAAGAGCACCGAGCCCCGTCCGATGGGCAGCGACCGGAAGCGGTCCATGACCCCGGAGTTGAAGTCCGTGTTGAAGCCGGTGCCCACGCCCTGCGCCATGTTCATCCCCATCATGGCCAGCAGCCCGGGAATGACGTACTGCACGTACGCCTCCTGCCCGCCGCCCAGCGACTGCCCGATCGAGCCGCCGAAGACGTACACGAACAGCAGGGTGAAGATCACCGGGAAGAGCACCGCGTCGAACATCGACTCGGGGTCCTGCCGGATCCACAGCAGGTTGCGGCGGATCAGCGCGCCGGTGTGCCGGAGATGGCTGCGCAGCGGGATACGCGCGTCGCCGGTGGTGGCTGTGTCGATCGTGGCCGCGCTCATACGGCGACCTCCTCGCGGGTCTCGGTGGGCCGGGCGTCCTGGGGGGCACTCGCGCGGTGCCCGGTGAGGGACAGGAACACCTCGTCCAGGCTGGGCAGTTCGGTGGTGAGGGAGGCGAGCGTGATGCCGCGCGCGCTGACCGCGCCGATCACGGCCGTCAGCTGCTCGTCGCTGAGCACCGGCACCAGGACGGAACCGCGCTCGGCGTCCACGACGGTGGTGGCGAGCCCGGTGATGCCGAGGTCGTCGAGCCAGCCCGCCAGCGGCCGCAGCTGGAGCGGGTCGGCGGGCCGTATCCGCAGCGTCCGGCCGCCGACGCGGGCCTTCAGCTCCTCGATGCCGCCGCCGGCGATGACCTTGCCCCGGTCGACGACGGTCAGCTCGGAGGCGAGCTGCTCGGCCTCCTCCATGTACTGGGTGGTCAGCAGCACGGTGACGCCGTCCCCGACCATGGCCTTGACCTCGGTCCACACCTCGTTGCGGGTGCGCGGGTCGAGGCCGGTCGTCGGCTCGTCCAGGAACAGCACCTGCGGCCGGCCGATCATCGACGCGGCGAGGTCGAGCCGGCGCCGCATACCGCCGGAGTACGTGCTCGCGGGCCGCTTGGCGGCGTCCGTCAGCGAGAACCGCTCCAGCAGCTCGTCGGCGCGGGTCCTGGCCTCCTTGCGGGGCAGGTCGAGCAGCCGTCCGATGAGGTAGAGGTTCTCCCACCCGGGGAGCTTCTCGTCCACGGAGGCGTACTGACCGGTGAGGCCGATCACCCGGCGCAGCTGCCGGGGCTGGCGTGCCACGTCGTAGCCGGCGACGGTGGCCTGCCCGGTGTCGGAGGCCAGCAGGGTGGACAGGATCCGCACGAGGGTCGTCTTCCCGGCGCCGTTCGGCCCGAGCACCCCCATCACGGTGCCCGCCCGTACGTCCAGGTCGACCCCGTCCAGCGCCTTGGTCTCGCCGTAGTGCTTGACCAACCCCCGAACGGTCACGGCGCTGTCCGCGCCACTGGGGTTCTTGTCGATTCGCGTCATGACCGGAACTCTGCCGCCCGCCACCGACAAACCACCGACAGGACGCCGACAGCACCGACATCCGCCCGACAGGCGCCGGCCGGAAAGAGCGCAGCCCGCCGACGGGGGAAGATCGGCGGGCTGCGGTGGTGCGGAAATGGCTCAGTGGACGCTGTGCTCGTCCGTCGGGAACGTCCCGCCGACGACGTCCTCGGCGAACGCCTTCGCCGCGTCGCCCATGACCTCGCGCAGGTTCGCGTACTGCTTGACGAACTTCGGCACCCGTCCGCCGGTCAGCCCGAGCATGTCGGTCCACACCAGTACCTGGGCGTCCGTCTCCGGACCGGCGCCGATGCCGACGGTCGGGATGTGCAGCACCCGGGTGACCTCGGCGGCCAGCTCGGCCGGGACCAGCTCCAGCACCACCGCGAAGGCGCCCGCGTCCTGCACGGCCTTCGCGTCCCGCAGCAGCTGCTGGGCGGCCTCCTCGCCGCGGCCCTGCACGCGATAGCCCATCGCGTTCACGGACTGCGGGGTCAGGCCGATGTGCGCCATCACCGGGATGCCGGACTCGACGAGCAGCTCGATCTGGCGGTGCGAGCGCTCACCGCCCTCCAGCTTCACGGCGCCGACCCCGGCCTCCTTGACCAGTCGGGTCGCCGAGCGCAGCGCCTGCACCGGTCCCTCCTGGTAGGAGCCGAAGGGCAGGTCGCCGACGATCAGCGCACGGCTGGTGCCCCGTACGACCGCCGCCGACAGCATGGTCATCTCGTCGAGGGTGACGGGCACGGTCGTCTCGTACCCCAGATGGCAGTTGCCCGCCGAGTCGCCCACCAGCATCACGGGGATCCCGGCCTCGTCGAAGACGGACGCCGTCATGGCGTCGTAGGCGGTGAGCATGGGCCACTTCTCGCCGCGCTCCTTGGCGAGGGCGATGTCGCGGACGGTGATACGGCGTGTGCCCTTGCCTCCGTACAGCGCCTTGCTGCCGTCGGGGGCATTGGTGCGGGCAGCCGAAAGCTGCGTCATTGCAACGGCTCCTTACGTCATCTCGAGGCGCCCTCACGGCGTCCCCGGACCACCACCCATGGTGGCACCTCGTGCCAGGGAGAGCCAGAGCGCCCCCTGTGGGTAAAGCCTCAGTAAGAAAAACGGTAAGAGGAATCGATACGAGACGGTCTCGTATCGGAAGTGGCCTACCCTCGACGTCATGACTACTCCTGCCGTCCCCACCGCTCCGCGCATACCGGAAGCGGTGCACCGGCGTCGTTGGGCCATCCTCGGTGTTCTGATGCTGAGCCTGCTGATCGTGGTGCTCGACAACTCGATCCTGAACGTCGCGATCAAGACGATCTCGACACCGGCCCCGACCGGCCTCGGTGCCACCCAGAGCGAGCTGGAGTGGGCGATAAACTCCTACACGCTCGTCTTCGCGGGACTGCTGTTCACCGCCGGTCTGCTCGGTGACCGGCTCGGCCGCAAGAAGGTCCTGCTCGGCGGGCTGGCCGTGTTCGGCATCGGCTCCGCGCTCGCCGCGGAGTCCGGCTCGCCGGCCCAGCTCATCGCCTTCCGCGCGCTGATGGCCGTCGGCGCCGCCTTCGTGATGCCCGCGACCCTCGCCGTCCTGATGAACGTCTTCGAGCGCGAGGAGCAGCCCAAGGCGATCGGCATCTGGGCGGGCGGTGTCGGGCTCGCCATCGCCATCGGCCCCATCACCGGCGGTCTGCTGCTCGACCACTTCTGGTGGGGCTCGGTCTTCCTCATCAACGTGCCGATCGTGGTGCTCGCGTTCGGGCTGATGCTGTGGCTGGTGCCCGAGTCCCGCGACCCGAACCCCGGCCGCATCGACCTGGTCGGCGTCGCGCTGTCGGTCGTCGGCCTGGTCCTGCTCGTCTACGGCATCATCAAGGGCGGTGAGCTGGCCGACTTCACGGATCCGACCGTGCTGGCGACCACGGCGGCCGGCCTGCTCGTCCTCGTCGCGTTCGTGGTGTTCGAGAAGCGCAGCGACCATCCGTCCGTCGACATGGACTACTTCAAGAACAAGGTGTTCTCGGCCGCGATGGCCGTGATCACGCTGGTCTTCTTCGCGTTGATGGGCGTCACCTTCTTCTCGGTCTTCTACACCCAGAGCGTGCGCGGCTACTCCCCGCTCCAGTCCGGGCTGCTGCTGCTGCCGCTGGCCGCCGCCCAGCTGATCTTCGCGCCGCGCGCCCGGCTGGTCGTCGACCGCTTCGGGGTCCGGGTCACGACCACCGCGGCGATGGTCGTCCTCGCGGCGACCCTGGTCGCCTTCGCCACGCTGGACGCCGACACCCCGATCTGGCTCCTGGAGATCGTCTTCTTCTGCATGGGCGCCGGAATGGCCCACGTCATGACCCCCACCAGCGTGGTCATCATGCAGGCCCTGCCCCGAGAGAAGGCCGGCTCCGCCTCCGCGCTCAGCAACACCTTCCGCCAGCTCGGCGGCGCGCTCGGCATCGCCGTACTCGGATCGGTGCTGTCGGCGTCGTACCGCAGCGGCATCGAGGGTCACCTCGGCGGCCTGCCGGCGAGCCTGCGCGACACGGCGGGGGAGTCCATCGAGGCGACGCTCGGGGTCGCCGCCAAGCTCGGTGACCAGGGCCGGTCGCTGATCACCCCCGCCAACGACGCCTTCCTGCACGCCATGCACGTCACCGCCCTGTGCGGGGCCGGGGTGGCGGCCGTGGGCGCGGTCGTGGTGGCCGTGTATCTGCCGGGCAGGCCGCCGCGCACCCCGCAGGACGCGGCGGAGGAAGGGGAGTTGGCGCGGACGAAGCCGTAGGCGGCGCCGGCCGGGGCGGCCGGGAACCGCCGCCCCGGCCGCCCCTCGGGCGACAATTCCCGCACCGTGACGAAAGGACCGAACACGTGAGCCTCGCCGACAGGGGGACCAGCGTCAGGGACACCGGCGTGCGGGCGGAGCCGCCCGCGCGGGGGCGGCCACGGAGCGAGGCCGTCGAACGGGCCATCCTCGAGGGCACGATGAAGCTGCTGGAGGACGGCGTCTCGCTCGCCGAGATCTCCATCGAGCGCATCGCCCGTACCGCCGGCGTCGGCAAGGCCGCCATCTACCGCCGGTGGAGCGGCAAGGAGGAGCTCTTCGTCGACGTGGTGCGCGCCGCCGAGCCGCAGGACCCCGAACTCCCCGGCACCTCCATGCGTGACGACCTGGTCGTGCTCCTGGAGACGCTGCGCCGGCGGGGCCTGGCCAACCGGTCCTCGGCGATCCTGTACAACGTCCACGCGCAGATGAAGAGCAGCCCCAAGATCTGGGCGGCGTACCGCAACACGGCGATAGAACCCCGGCGCAGGATGGCCGTCGAGGTCCTGCGCCGGGGTCAGGAGAACGGCGAACTGCGCGCCGACCTCGACGTGGAACTGGTGAACGACATCTTCATGGGCCCCATGCTCGTGCGCGCGGTCATGCGTCCCGACGCCGACCTTCCCGAGGAGCTCCCGGCGCGCATCGTCGACACGCTGCTCGCCGGGCTACGCCCCGTCAGTTCCGCGACCGGGTAGCCCCAATGTGCGCGTTTCGTCACAGACCGGTCCGAGTGGCGCGTGACCGGAACCCGTGGGACCGCCCCGGTCGTCCTCGTCCCCGTACGGCCGTCACGGGACGGCGAGATCGAAGCCGATCATCCCCTAGGGTCGTACCCGGGGGAACGGACGGTGTGCAAGGCAGGCAGTGAGGCGACGGTATGGCGCAGCAGGCGTACATGACGGAGACGGACGACAACGGAGGCTCGGGTCCCGAGCCTCGGGGAGTTCGGCTCCGGCGCCTGATCGGCACTCTGCTCGGCCGGATCGGCGCGGGCTGGCGCGGTGATCCGCGCATCTGGCGGCGGGGCCTGGTCCTGACCGGTTTCGCGCTGGTGTTCTCGATGGTGATGGGGCTGCACTCGCGGATCCCCAACCGCTACGGCAACCTCGGCAGTCTCACGGAGACGTTCCTTCCCTGGATCGGCCTGTTCGTGCCGGTGCTGCTGGTGCTGGCGGTGGTGCGGAAGTCGGCGACCGCGCTGATCGCCGTGGTCCTCCCGGCCGTGGTCTGGCTGAACCTCTTCGGCGGGCTCCTCGTCGACCGGACCGGCAGCGGCGGCGATCTCACCGTCGCCACCCACAACGTCAACGCCGACAACCCGGACCCGGCCGGCACCGCCCGGGACGTGGCCGCGTCAGAGGCCGATGTGCTGGCCCTGGAGGAGCTGACCGCGACGGCGGTGCCGGTGTACGAGAAGGCGCTGGCGGGGACGTACAAGTACCACTCCGTGCAGGGCACGGTCGGCCTGTGGAGCAGGTACCCGCTGAGCGGGGTGAAGCCGGTCGACATCAAGCTGGGCTGGACGCGCGCCATGCGGGCCACGGTCACCGCCCCGGAGGGGCAGGTCGCGGTCTATGTCGCCCACCTCCCGTCGGTGCGGGTCAAGCTCCAGGCCGGGTTCACCGCCCGGCAGCGCGACAAGAGCGCCGACGCGCTCGGCGAGGCGATCGTCGACGAGAAGCTGACCCGGGTGGTCCTGCTCGGCGACCTCAACGGCACCATGAACGACCGCTCGCTCAACGCCGTGACCTCCCAGATGCGCTCCACCCAGGGCGCGGCGGGCAGCGGCTTCGGCTTCAGCTGGCCCGCGTCGTTCCCGATGGCGCGGATCGACCAGATCATGGTGAAGGGCGTGGAGCCGGTCACCTCCTGGACGCTGCCGCAGACGGGCAGCGACCATCTGCCGGTGGCGGCGCGCGTGAAGGTCACCACACCTTAATCAGGGGGTCACCCGCCGGAATAGCGGGCCCGGGAGACTTTGTTCCGTACTTGAACATACGACCCGTATGCTGAACGGAACCCCTCTCCCTGAAAGGCGTGTCCCTCATGCCCCTGGCCCTGCTCGCCCTGGCCGTGGGTGCCTTCGGAATCGGCACCACGGAGTTCGTGATGATGGGCCTGCTGCCCGATGTCGCGGACGACCTGCATGTCTCGATCCCGACGGCCGGACACCTGGTCTCGGCCTACGCGCTCGGCGTGGTCATCGGGGCGCCGCTGCTGGCCGCGGTCACGGCCCGGATGTCCCGCCGGACCGTCCTGATCTCCCTGATGGGCCTGTTCGTCGTGGGCAACGCCCTGTCGGCCTTCGCCCCCGGATACGACTCGCTGCTGGCCGCCCGCTTCCTCAGCGGTCTCCCGCACGGCGCGTTCTTCGGCGTCGGCGCGGTGGTCGCCACCAACCTGGTCGCCCCGGAGCGCAAGGCCCGCTCGGTGTCGCTGATGTTCCTCGGCCTGACCGTCGCCAACATCGCCGGCGTCCCCGTCGCCACCCTCATGGGCCAGCACCTCGGCTGGCGGGCGACCTTCCTCGGCGTCAGCGTGATCGGCCTGGCGGCGATCGCCTCGCTGGCCCTGCTGATCCCGCGCGACCACACCCACGCGCCCGCCGTCGGGCTGCGCCGCGAGCTGGCGGCCCTGCGCTCGCTGCCGGTGTGGCTGGCCCTCGGCACGACGGTGGCCGGCTTCGGCGCCCTGTTCTCCGCGTACAGCTACATCACGCCGATGCTGACGGACTCCGCCGGCTACGCCGACACCAGCGTGACGCTGCTGCTCGCGCTGTTCGGCGTCGGCGCGACGGTCGGCAACCTGCTGGGCGGCCGCCTCGCCGACCACGCGATGCGCCCGACGCTCTTCGGCGGTCTGACGTCCCTGGTGGTCGTGCTGGCCCTGTTCCCGCTGCTGATGACCACGGCGTGGGGCGGCGCGCTGGCGGTGGTCCTGCTCGGCGTGGCGGCGTTCGTGACGGGTTCGCCGCTCAACCTGATGGTCATGGAGAAGGCGGCCGCCGGCCCGTCACTGGCGTCCTCCGCCAACCAGGCCGCCTTCAACATGGCCAACGCCGGCGGCGCCTGGCTCGGCGGCCTGGCCCTCACGGCGGGCCTCGGCGTGACCTCACCCGCGCTGGCGGGAGCGGCACTGGCCGTGCTGGGCCTGGTCGTGGCGGGCGTCGCGGCCGCGGTCGACGCACGCCGGGCCCCGCGGTCCGCCGGCCGCGAACGCGTCGTCGCGACGCACGTACCGCGGACGGCGGAGGCGGGCGTACGTCACTGACGTCCCTCCCGGGGGGAGGCCCGGCGGCCCGCGCCGCGCGGTGACGGCGGTTCAGGGCTCGGGACGGGCCAGGCGTCCGAGCAGGGCCGTCACGTCCTCGACGGACACCGGCTCGAAGAACAGCGCGTCGGCCCGCTCGACCGCGGCGATCGCGCGCGGGGCCAGCTCGGCGCCCGTCTCGGTGACCCGCAGCCGTCTGGCGCGGCTGTCGGCCGGGTCGACCTCACGCGCGACGAGCCCTTTGGTCTCCAGGGTGCGGAGCACCTGGGAGGTCATCTTGACGTCCGTGCCGGCCTGGCGGGCCAGGGTCAGCTGGTTGGGGTGCTCACCCCGCGAGTTGAACCACCAGGTGCAGGCGAGCAGCACGAACTGCACATGGGTGAGGTCCAGTGGTGCCAGGGCCGCGGCGATGTCGCGCTGCCAGCGCAGGGTGGCGTGCCACAGCAGGAATCCGGGGCTTTCGCCGGGGCTGAGGGGCATCAGCGCTCGGCCACCGCGACCAGCGCGGCCAGGGTGTCGGGCCAGTCGGCGGTGATGCCCGGACCGATCTGCGGGCCGGCCTCGTCGGCGCCGGTGCCGGTGATCTCCATCCGGTACACCACCCGGATCCGGCTCCCGTCGATCCGCTCGATGCGGTGGACGGTGCGCAGCAGCAGATCACCGAAGCGGGCCTCGTCGACGAACCGTTCGCCTTCGACGGCCTCGGCGAGGCGCAGCACGATCGGGTCGTCCCCGGGCGGCGTCATGGTGATGCGCGCGCCCGCCGCGAACGGGCCGTCGATCTCGATCTTCTCGATCTCCGCGTTCCAGGTGCCCCAACTCGGCACGTCGGCCCAGAGCCGCCAGACCGCCTCGGGCGTGGCGGTGGTCTCGATGCTGTGCTCGTACTCCCACATGCGGGCCTCCTGGACCAGATGATGTGCCCGTAGATTATCTGCGCGCAGACTAAATGTCGAGAGCGGTCCGCCGATCAGTCGGGCCGGGCCGTCGGCCGGGCCCGCAGGCCCGGCCCTTCGGTCAGGCCCACGGCCGGCCCTTCGTCCGGGCCCACGGCGGGCCCATCGGCCAGGCCCACGGCCGGCCTTTCGTCCGGGCCCACGGCCGGCCTTTCGTCCGGGCCCACGGGCCGCCCGCCGGTCGGGCCCACGGAGCAGGCTGGCCCGGCCCACCGAGGGCCTGGGCGGACCTCCGGGTGGGCCGGGCCTGCTCACCGGCCGAGTCGCGCCGGGGGACCGGCGCTGGCCGTCAGACCGACTCGCGCCAGCCGTTCGTGATCGGCAGGCGGCGGTCCTTGCCGAAGCCCTTCGCCGAGATCTTGGTGCCCGGCGGGTACTGGCGCCGCTTGTACTCGGCGGTGTCCACCATGCGCAGGGTCTTGACGACCAGGTCGCGGTCGTAGCCCGCCGCGACGATCGCGTCCGCGCCCTGGTCGCGGTCGACGTACAGCTCGAGGATCGCGTCCAGGACGGGATAGTCCGGGAGCGAGTCGGTGTCGACCTGGCCGGGGCGCAGCTCCGCGCTCGGCGGCTTGGTGATCGAGTTCTCGGGGATCGGCGGGGTCTGGCCCCGCTCCGCCGCGGCGCGGTTGCGCCACTCGGCGAGCCGGAAGATCCACGTCTTGTAGACGTCCTTGATCGGTCCGTACGCGCCGACCGAGTCGCCGTACAGGGTCGAGTAACCGACCGCCAGCTCCGACTTGTTGCCGGGGGCCAGGACGATGTGGCCCTCCTGGTTGGAGACGGCCATCAGCAGGGTTCCGCGCAGCCGGGACTGGAGGTTCTCCTCGGCCAGACCCGTCAGGCCGAGCGAGCCCATGTACGCGTCGAACATCGGCTCGATCGGGACCGTGCGGAAGTTCAGGCCCGTCCGGCGCGCCAGCTCCGCCGCATCGCCCTTCGAGTGCTCCGACGAGTACTTCGACGGCATCGACACGCCGTACACGTTCTCCGCGCCCACCGCGTCGCACGCGATCGCCGCGACGAGCGCCGAGTCGATGCCGCCCGACAGTCCGATGAGCACCGACCGGAAGCCGTTCTTCACGACGTACGCGCGCAGACCCACGACCAGTGCCGAGTAGATCTCCTCGGCGTCGTCCAGCCGCTCCGCGTAACCGCCGCTCAGCTCGGGCTCGTACGCCGGGACGGGCTCCTCCGACACCACGACGCGGTCGATGCGCAGACCGTCGTCCACGACACCCGTCGGCGCGTCGGTCGAGGCCGCCGGCAGGTCGAGGTCCAGGACCACACAGCCCTCCGAGAACTGCGGCGCCCGCGCCACGACCTCGCCGTCGCGGTCGACGACGATCGAGTCGCCGTCGAAGACCAGCTCGTCCTGCCCGCCGATCATCGCGAGATAGGCGGTGGTGCAGCCCGCCTCCTGGGCCCGCTTGCGGACCAGTTCGAGACGCGTGTCGTCCTTGTCCCGCTCGTAGGGCGAGGCGTTGATGGAGAGCAGCAGACCGGCCTCGGCGGAGCGCGCCGCCGGGACCCGGCCGCCGTCCTGCCAGAGGTCCTCGCAGATCGCGAGGGCCACGTCGACGCCACGCACCCGCAGCACGGGCAGGGTGTCGCCCGGCACGAAGTAGCGGAACTCGTCGAAGACGCCGTAGTTCGGCAGGTGGTGCTTGGCGAAGGTCAGGATCACCTCGCCGCCGTGCAGCACCGCCGCCGCGTTGCGCGGGGAGCCGGGCGGCCGTCCGAACTTCGGCCGGTCGCTCTCGGACCGGTCGAGGAAGCCGACGACCACCGGCAGTTCGCCGAAGCCCTCGTCGGCGAGACGGACGGCGAGCTCGCGCAGGGCCGTGCGGGAGGCCTCGACGAAGGAGGAGCGCAGGGCGAGGTCCTCGACGGGATACCCGGTCAGCGCCATCTCCGGGAACGCCACGAGATGCGCTCCCTGCTCGGCGGAGTGCCGGGTCCAGCGGAGGATCGTTTCGGTGTTGCCGACGAGGTCGCCGACGCGCGAGTCGATCTGGTTCAGGGCGAGACGAAGTTGAGGCACGTCCGTCAGTGTAATCGTCAATGCGACGCGATGGGGGGCGCGGGGTGTCGGATACCCCACGCCCCCCATCGGGAGAGCCCTGCGCGCACCGGCGTACGACGTGCTCAGCGCCGTCGGTACGACTCCACGTAACCGTTCGCGGGCGTACCGACGCCGGTGACGTCGTCGTAGCCCTTCACGGCGGACAGCGAGCTGTCCTTGCCGAGGCTGCGGACGGAGGTCAGCAGCCCGTCCGCCGCGTCGTAGCCGTTGGCGAAGTCGACGCGCGCGACCGCGAGTCCCGATCCGGTCGGGTTGTCCGTGACGTCGTGGTAGACCCGCGAGCCGAACTTGGAGTAGATCGACGGGTTGGCGAAACCGATCGCCTTGCCGCCGCGCGCCTCCTGGCCCAGGGCCTGCACGGCCGCGATGACCGGCGCGGCCAGCGAGGTGCCGCCGATGCGGTACTCGCTGTACTGCTCGGTCCCGTCCGGGAAGGTCTGGGTCTGGCCCACGCGGAAGCCGGTGTTCGGGTCGGCGATCGCCGAGATGTCCGGGACGACGCGGTTGCCGGCGGCGCTGTTGGCCGTGGCGAGCGCCTTCGGCACGACACCCTTCTGGTAGTACGGCTCGGCGACCGTCCTGCTGGTGCCGCCGCCCGCGCCCGAGGTGTACGCGCCCGGGAAGTCCGTCCAGCTCTTGCCGTCGGCCGACAGCGAGGCCTTGTCGGTGCCCCAGCCGGTCTCCCACAGGTACTTGTCGTTCTTGCCGACGGCCAGCGAGGTGCCGCCGACCGCCGTCACCCACGCCGAGTTGGCCGGGGTGTCGACCTGCTTCGTACCGGTGTTGGCGACCTCGTCGCCGTTGTCGCCGGAGGAGAAGTAGAAACCGATGCCCTCGACCGCGCCGAACTGGAAGACCTGGTCGTAGGCGGCCGCGAGGTCCGGCGTCTGGTTCGCCTCGATGTCGCCCCACGAGTTGGAGACGATGTCGGCGAGGTGGTTGTCGACGATCTTGCTGAGCGAGTCGAGCAGATCGTCGTCGTAGCAGGACGCGGCGCCCACGTACGTGACGTTCGCGGCCGGCGCGACCGCGTGCACGGCCTCGACGTCGAGGGTCTCCTCGCCGTACCAGCCGGCCGCCCCGCACTCCTCGGTCCGGGTGTAGTCCGACGGCAGGACCTGCGTCAGCTGCCCGGTCTTCCAGCGCGCGTCGCCGTGCGCCTTCGCGTAGGCGGCCGCGTCGTAGGCGATCGTCGGCGAGGCGTACGCGTCGGTGATGGCGATGCGCACGCCCTTGCCGGTGTAGCCGCCCGCGCCGTACGCGGCCCGCAGCTGCTTGCCGGTGTACCCCTGCACGGCGTACGGGATCTTCTTGCCGTACGCCGAGGGGAGGGTGCTCGCGGTGTTGGAGCCGTAGTACGAGGAGAACGGCCCGGCGTTCTTGAACACCGCGTCCGGCGGCGGAAGCTGGTCCTTGGACGCGGCCTTGTGCGGCGCGTTGTCCAGGCCGGTGACGGTCAGCACGGCGCCGTCCAGGCCCGCGGGCGCGGAGGCGGTCTTCGAGGGCGCGCGGTAGGTCTTGGTGCCCTTGGCGTAGTTGTGCAGCTGGGTGCCGAACGCCTTCTCGGCGGCGGCCACGTCACCGCTCACGGACACGTAGTGCGCGGTCGTGCCCGTCACCTTCAGACCGGCCGCCGTCAGCCACGACGTGACGGCCGCGACCTGAGCCTTCGTCGCGCCGAAGCGGGCCCGGGACTGGGCGGCGGAGAGGTACTTGCCGTAGGCGGGCGAGGCCGGGTCGGACACGGCCTTCGCGTACGCGGCGAGGCCGGCGGCGTCCCGTCCCGCGAGGTAGACGCGGGCGGTGACCTGGGCACTGTCCGAGGTCGAGCCCTTGTCCGCCTTGGCCGTGGCCCACGCGGGCTTGGTACCGGCCAGCGTGTCACGGGCCGGGCCGTCCGCGGCGTGCGCGGCGGGTATGCCGAGCGCCAGCGCGCCGGCGATCATCGGCAGTGTCGCTGCCATGCTCGCTCCGGCGCGCAGCGCGGCGCGGTTGGATCTCACAGGACCCCCTGTATGTGGTTCGACGCGAGTGGATCACTCGACGTGCGGGCCACTCTTGCGACGAACGCTTCATGCCAGGGGAATGCGCACACCAAGAAGCGCCCAAGTGGCCTCTGGATGGGACGATTTGACGGAAACGTCCGCGAAATCGAGGGAAAACCCTATGAGTTGTCCGGGGAGAGCGGATCGAGGGCGGATCGGGGGCGATCGCGCGCGGGTCGGGGGCGATCGAGCGCGGGTCGGGGGGAGCCGGGGGTCGCAGGGGATCACTGCGGGGCGCCGGGGGCGCCGGGATCACTGAGGCCGCCGGGATCGCTGGGGGTCGCCGCGGGTTGCGGGGGTCGCCGGGGTGGGACGCTACGGCGTGGCGCCCCGCGCCTTCAGCATGTCCGCCATCAGGTCGATCTCCGACTGCTGCGCCTCGACCATGCCCCGCGCGAGCCGCTTCTCCACGCCCACCGTGCACTCGTCCACACAGCCCTCGGCCATGTGGATACCGCCCTTGTGGTGCGCGGTCATGAGGCGCAGGAACAACACCTCGGCCGCCTTGCCGTTCAGGGTGCCGAGCTTCTTCAGCTCGGTGTTCGTGGCCATGCCGGGCATCAGCGCGCCGTCCTCGCCGTCACTCATCGCGCCCATGCCCATCCAGGACATGGGCGGCTCGGACGACACCTTCGGCAGCCCCCACAGGTCCAGCCAGCCGATCAGCATGCCGCGCTGGTTGGCCTGCGTCTGCGCGATGTCGTAGGCGAGCCGCCGCACCTCCTCGTCGGCCGTCCGGTCCCGCACGATGTACGACATCTCGACGGCCTGCTGGTGGTGCACCGCCATGTCCCGGGCGAACCCGGCGTCGGCGGAGTCGGCGGTGGGCGGCGCGGTGTCCGCGCCGCCGTCCTGCGCGACGGAGCAGGTGATGGCCCCGGCGGCGACGAGCACTCCGGCCACGGCGACCGCCACTCCCGCGTACCTCACTGCGACAGACCACCGGTGCACGCCGCGCCCGGCTCGGGCGTCTGCTCGCCCTGCACGAACTTCTCGAAGAACGCGTCCACGTTCGCGTCGCTCGCGCCAGTCACCGTGCGCTGGTGACCCCAGGCGGTGAGCATGATCGGGTCGGCCTGGGCGTCGTCCGGGCTCATGAGCGTGTAGGGCGTCTTCCTGACCTTGGCGGCGAGGGCGTCGACGTCGGCCTTGCTCGCCTTGCTGTTGTACGTCACCCAGACCGCGCCGTGCTCGAGCGAGTGGACGGCGTTCATGTTGTCGAGGGCCTTGGTGTAGACGTCACCGTTGCAGTTCATCCAGACCTGGTTGTGGTCCCCGCCGACGGGGGGTTCGGTCGGGTACTTCACGGTCTTGGTGACGTGGGTGCGCCCGAGCGTCCCCTTCCAGGTCTTCACCCCGTCCGTACCGGTGACGAAGTGGCCCGAGGCGGCCTTGGCGTCGGCGGCGGTGTCCTTGTCGTCGTCGGACCGCGACTGCACGACGAACACACCACCGGCGACCAGCGCGACCACGGCGACGACACTACCGCCGATCACGAGCAGCCGGTTCCGCCGCTCCCGGGCCTGCTCGGCCCGCCGCATCTCCTCTATGCGCGCCTTGCGCGCCGCGCTGCCGGTCGTGTTCGCGGAACCCATGAGGCCTGTCCTTCGGGGGAAAAGGGGCGGGACGGTCGGGGCGTTCGAGTCCGCTGATCGTAAGGGGGGAGACGGGGAAAGTCGTAGACAGGTCACAGCCAAGAGACCAGTGAATTTGAACGCGAGATGCGTATTATCTACGCTTCCTCCCATGCGGCTGCTGCGATCCACCGACCTGGCACTGCGCGTCCTCATGCGACTCGCGGTGGCGGGCGGCACCCCGGAGGCCACTCCCACCACCCGTGACGTGGCGGCCGCCATGGAGGTCCCCTACACCCACGCGGCCAAGGTCGTGGCCGAGCTCCAGCACATGGGTCTGCTGGAGGCCCGTCGGGGCAGGGGCGGCGGCCTGGCCCTCACCGAACGGGGCCGTGCCGCGTCCGTCGGCGCGGTGGTCCGCGCCTTCGAAGGGGACGGCGACGTCGTCGACTGCGAGGGCGCCACCCCGTGCCCCCTGGCCTCGGCCTGCCGGCTGCGCGGCGCCCTGCGCCGGGCGCAGGAGGCGTTCTTCGCGTCCCTGGACCCCCTCACGGTCGCGGACATCGTGGCGGAACCGACGGGGCCGCTGCTGCTGGGCATCTCGAAACTCGGCTGACGCGCCCCGCGCGGGCCGATGCCTGGACCTGCGGTGCTGTTGGGACCCGGGTGCTGCCCGGACCGGGGGTGCTGCCCGGACCGGGGGTGCCGCTCGGACCGGGGGTGCTGCCCGGACCGGGGGTGCTGCCGGGTGCCTCGCCCGCCCCGTCCTTCACACTTTCCCCGGGCAATGCGGTTGTCGCCGTGTCGCCGGGCCGGATTGGATGGCCCGATGGAACGCATCGAAGCAGAGCTGTTCACCGCCGGCGGCAACAACGCCGTGGTCCGCCTGCCCGGCCGACGCTTCCCCGGGGTGCTGGTGCAGGGCGACTCCCTGCACCTCCTGCGCACCGACATGGCCGAGCTGGTGGAGGCGTGCGACCGCGGTGACCTGGGCGACGCCCGCGACGCCGCCGGGCTTCTCCTGGCCGGCCTCGACGCCCTGCTGGAGCGTTACGGCGCCGCGCTGGACGAGCACGAGATCCCACGGCCGTACTGAGCGGGGCGTGGGAGCGGGAGTCGGGGAGCCGGGAGCGGGCGCCCGGGAGCCGTGCGCCGGGAGCCGGGCGGCCCCGCACCCCGCCCCGCGGGGGCGTGGGGCGGGGCGCCCGACGAGCGGTCCGGGGCGGGCTCAGGTCCCGGAGATGGTGATGGCCAGGTCCGTGATGTTCAGCGGGAACTGGCCGATGGAGGTGGTGTCGCCGGTGAGGATGTCGACGCCGTAGAGCGACGGCGTGCTCGCGCCGTACGGCGTGAGCGTGGCGAAGGCCGCGTACGACGTCGTCTTGCCGTTGGTCAGGTAGCTGAAGATGTCCAGGCCAGCGTTGAGACCGGCGTCGAAGCCGAGCAGGCCGGTCGTGACGAGGTTGCCCTCGTTGGGCGGCGACTGGATGACGACCTGGTCGTTGAGCGTGTCGATGTCGACCAGGGTCGTCCCGGTGGACCCGACCAGATCGTTGTTGGTGTACCCGGCGGCGGTCACGCCCTGCACCGCCGTGGTGGCCGGCGGGATGTTCAGGGGTGTGTCGGCGGCCGTGGTGTGGTCATTGAGGTTGTGCCGCAGGTTCTGGCCGTAGTCGCTGATCACCCGGAGCCGGTCGGCCGCCGGGTTGAAGTCGATGTCGAAGGTCGTGCCGTAGAGCGCGACCTGGAGCTGCGAGACCTTGGTGACGACGACGTCGGTGGTGGCCGGCGGGGTTTTGATCGTGTAGATGCCGCCCTTGTCGCCGAGGCCGTACAGGAGGCCGTTCTGCACCCGGTGGTCGATCCCGAGCAGCTTGGTGTCGCCACTGAGCCCGGTGACGAGCCGGACCCAGTCGAGCACCTGCGGCTTGTCGGTGGTGAAGGTGGCCATCAGGGTCCCGTCGCCGGTGATCCCGAAGGCCCGCAGGCTGGGGACGGCGGTGGCGGCGGAGCCGGAGCCGGGCGCGCCGACCAGGAGCGCGGTCGCCGCGGACATCATGGCGACCGTCGCCGCCCATCTCTTTCGCGTGCCTGATTTCATAGGTGTCTTCCTCCCGTTCGAAAGAACGTCGATTCCGCGCGCCGCGGCGGAATGCCCATGGAATGGCGGCGCGCCAAAGGCGTTCGGGACGTCGCTGGACAGCGATGGAATGCGTGGACCGCGAGAGCCGCGTCGGCAGGGCCCTCCGACGCGTCGAGCCGCACGCCGCACCGAAGTGATCCGTGATCCTCCGCAGGCGGCTGCGCGGTTCCCATTAAGCCCAGGCCGCGACGCCCTCACAAGCGGATCCGGCGACAAGCACGCCCGGATTCAGGAACTTTGCGCAGGGTGACAAACGCGACCTCGGCACATCCTTCATCAATTCACCCGGATTGATAAACGCCCGTCCGGATTTCGTCTGTCGACGCTCACGGCGGCGATGGCATGCTCACGTTCATGGTGAGTCTCTTCGCCGAGCTGGCCCGGCAGGCGACGGTCAACGCGCGCCGCGAGGTGGAGACTTATGTGCGCGAGATTCCGGAACTCGGGTCCCTGGAGCTGAACTCCCGGGCCAGGGACGAGACCCTGGACTACGCGGTGTGGTTCCGGCGCCGCACGATCGAACTCGCTCCGGAGAACGGCCGGTTGACCGACGAGGACCTCGGTTACATCGCGTCGATGGGCGCGGCGCGGGCCGGGTCGGGGATGTCGCTGGACTCGCGGCAGCGGATGCTGCGTGTGCACACCGCGCTCATGCTGCGCGAGATCAACGAGGCGACGGAAGCCCAGCGCGGCGGCCATGTCGAGGAACTCATGCGGATCATGGGCTGGTTCGCCCCGCAGGGCGAGCGCGGCATCGGCGCCTACCGCGAGGGTTTCGTGACGGTCATGCGGCGCCAGGTGCCCTGGGTCGAACAGGTCGCCCTGCTGGCCCGGTCGCTGCTGGCCGAGGACCCGGCGGCGGAGGAGCTGGCCCTGGTCGCGGGCATGGAACTGGCCGACACCTACGCGGTGACGGTGATCCGGGTGCCGGACCACCCCGCAGGTGATCGCGACCTGGAGAACGAGATCGAGGCCCTGGTGAAGACGTACGCGGTACCGGCCACCTGGTGCCCGGCACGCGGGCCCGGAGGCGCGGAAAGGGGAGGGGGCGGGGACAGGGGCGCGGCCGGGGACAGGGGCGGGGACGGGGAGCTGATCGTCCTGGTTCCCAGCGCCCTCGGAGCCCCCGGTCCCGACGTGGTGCCGGACCTCGTACCGGGCCGTGTACCGGAACCCTTACCGGACCCTGTCACCGGTCTCCTGCGGGACTTCGCCGAGGCGCTCGGACGGCCCTGCGCCGCCGGTACCGCCGTCGCGCCGCTGGGCGAGCTCGCCCGGGCCCTGGACAGGGCCCGGCGGGTCAGCAGGGCGGCCCCGCTGCGGCGGGCGTCGACGCGGCTGCGGCCGCACACGCTCGCGGACGTATTCGTCGAACTCGCGGTCGCGGACCTGCCGTTCGTCGACGCGTGGCTCCGCACGGTGGCCCGGAGCCTGAGACCGGGCCCGGACCTGCTGGTCACCCTCGACGCCTACTACCGCCACGACATGCAGCGCGGCTCAGCGGCGACCGCCCTGAACGTCCACCCGCGCACCCTGGACTACCGCCTCCGCCGGGTCCGGGAGCTCACCGGCATCGACCCGGCCTCGACGCACGGTGTACGGATCCTCAGCTCGGTCGTCACCCGGAGCCTGTCGCGCGCGTGGACCTGAGCCGAACCGTGCCGTCCCCGGACGGCGACCCCCGCCGCGACCGCCGTCCGGGCGCGCTGCCCGCCCCGCGGCGGGTGCGCCGCCGGGTCCGCCGTCCGGCTCAGGCGTGGGCCAGCCACAGGTCGGGGCCGAACACCTCGTAGTGCACGTCCGCGGGCGCGACGCCCTTCTCGATCAGCTGGGCCCGCACCGCCCGCATGAACGGCAGCGGTCCGCACAGGTACGCGCGCGTGCCGGGTGCGACGGGAACGTCCGAGAGGTCGGCCAGGCCCGTCCGGGCGTGCGCCGGGGCCTCCCGCTCGTACCAGAGGTGCACGGAGGCGTCCGGCAGCTTCGCGGCGTACGCCTCGTGGTCCGTGCGCAGGGCGTGGTCCGCGGGGGAGCGGTCGGCGTGGACGACCGTGACCGGCGCGTCGTGGCCGGTGGCGGCGAGGTGGGCGAGCATCGCCACGATCGGGGTGACACCGATGCCGGCCGAGGCGAGCAGCAGCGGGGTGCCCGGGGCGTCGTCGAGGACGAGATCGCCGTACGGCTCGGAGAGCTCCAGCACGCTGCCCTCCCGCACGCGCGCGTGCAGGTGGTTCGAGACCTCGCCCTCGGGTGTCGTCGCCCCGCCGGGCACGCGCTTGACGCTGATCCGGCGCACGTCGGCGCCGGGTGCGCCGGAGAGGCTGTACTGCCGTATCTGGCGGGCGCCGTCGGGCAGTTGCGCGCGGACGGACACGTACTGGCCCGCGCGGAAGTCCCGTACCGGGGCGCCGTCCACGGGGCGCAGGCCGAAGGTGACGACGTCCTCGGTCTCCCGGACGCGTTCCACGACCTCCCACTCGCGCCACACGTCGCCGCCGCTCTCCTCGTACAGGCGGCGCTCGATCGCGATCAGCGCGTTCGCCATCAGCCAGTAGACCTCGTCCCAGGCCGCGGCGACCTCGGGCGTGACCGCTTCGCCCAGGACCTCGGCGATGGCGGCGAAGAGGTGCTGGTGGACGACCTCGTACTGCCCGGGTGCGATGCCGAGGGAGGCGTGCTTGTGCGCGATTCGGGTGAGCATCGCGTCGGGGCGGTCCTGCGGACGGCTCGCGACCCGACCCTCCGAGTCCTGGGGAGCGGTCCGGACGAGCCGGGTGGCGAAGGCGGCGATGGATCCGGCCAGCGCCTGGCGCTGGGTGCCCGCCGCCTGGTTGCCGCGGTTGAACAGGTCGCGCAGGAGTTCCGGATGCGCCGCGAAGAGGCCGGCGTAGAAGCGCTCGGTGATCTCACCGATGGCCGCGCCAACGGCGGGGAGGGTGGCGCGGACGGTGGCAGCGGACTGTTCGGACAGCATCGGGGCTCCTCAAAGCTCACTCGGTGTTCTGCTGTCCCGCACGCTAGTTAAACTTGCATCTGAGATGCAAATTAAATGGCCGGGGTGGGACGCAGGGGGTGGGGCATTACGGATGTCGGTGCGAGCAGGCAAGATGGGCGGCAGAGCAGTACACCTGCCCGACGCGAGGCGGTACATCTGCCGGACGGGAGGCGTTCAGGCCCGGGTCGCCGAGGCGATCATGGTCGGCAACGCGCATGAAATGGTGTTGTGGTGTGATGCTCGGGTGCCCGACCGCCTCTCCGTGGGACGGGAAACAGGCGGCCTGACCAGCAAGGATGGGGAAGCGGAAGATGGACAAGCAGCAGGAGTTCGTGCTCCGGACGTTGGAGGAGCGCGACATCCGGTTCGTACGGCTGTGGTTCACGGACGTGCTGGGCTTCCTCAAGTCCGTCGCCGTGGCCCCGGCCGAGCTCGAACAGGCCTTCGACGAGGGCATCGGCTTCGACGGCTCCGCGATCGAGGGCTTCGCCCGGGTCTACGAGTCCGACATGATCGCCAAGCCGGATCCGTCGACCTTCCAGGTCCTGCCCTGGCGCGCGGAGGCCCCCGGTACCGCCCGCATGTTCTGCGACATCCTCATGCCGGACGGCTCCCCGTCCTTCGCGGACCCCCGGTACGTGCTCAAGCGGGCCCTGGCGCGCGCCTCCGACCTGGGCTTCACCTTCTACACCCACCCCGAGATCGAGTTCTTCCTGCTGAAGAACAAGCCGACCGACGGCTCCCGCCCCACCCCGGCCGACAACTCCGGCTACTTCGACCACACCCCGCAGAACGTGGGCATGGACTTCCGCCGCCAGGCGATCACCATGCTGGAGTCGATGGGCATCTCGGTCGAGTTCTCCCACCACGAGGGCGCCCCGGGCCAGCAGGAGATCGACCTGCGCTACGCCGACGCGCTCTCCACGGCCGACAACATCATGACGTTCCGCCTGGTCATGAAGCAGGTCGCGCTGGAGCAGGGGGTCCAGGCGACCTTCATGCCGAAGCCGTTCTCCGAGCACCCCGGCAGCGGCATGCACACGCACCTCTCCCTCTTCGAGGGCGACCGCAACGCGTTCTACGAGTCGGGTGCGGAGTACCAGCTCTCCAAGGTCGGCCGGTCCTTCATCGCCGGCCTGCTGAAGCACGCCGCCGAGATCGCCGCCGTCACCAACCAGTGGGTGAACTCCTACAAGCGCATCTGGGGCGGCTCCGAGCGCACGGCCGGCGCGGGCGGCGAGGCGCCGTCCTACATCTGCTGGGGCCACAACAACCGCTCCGCGCTGGTCCGCGTGCCGATGTACAAGCCCGGCAAGACGGGCTCCGCGCGCATCGAGGTCCGCTCCCTCGACTCCGGCACCAACCCGTACCTGGCGTACGCCATGCTCCTCGCCGCGGGCCTCAAGGGCGTCGAGGAGGGCTACGAGCTTCCGCCGGGCGCCGAGGACGACGTCTGGGCGCTGTCCGACGCCGAACGCCGGGCGATGGGCATCGAGCCCCTCCCGCAGAACCTCGGCGAGGCCCTGGGCCTGATGGAGCGCAGCGACCTCGTCGCCGAGACCCTCGGCGAACACGTCTTCGACTTCTTCCTGCGCAACAAGAAGGCGGAGTGGGAGGAGTACCGCAGCGAGGTCACCGCCTTCGAGCTGCGCAAGAACCTGCCGGTGCTGTAAGCGCGGCCGGCGCCTGGATCGACGGGCGTTCCGGGCGGACGGGCGTCCCGGGCAGACGCGTGTTCCGGGTCGATGGCCGTGCGGGCTGTCGACCCGGAGCGCTTCCTCGTCCGTCCGTCCCTGCGTCCGTGCGCCCGCGGAGCGGGCGGCGTGGCCGCGCCGCTCCCGCCCGAGTCCTACTGGGCGCGCAGTTGTGCCAGGACCTGGTGCAGCGGTTCCGTCTCGCGGCGGCGGTACTCCTGGATCGCCCAGCCGTTGCCGTCGGGGTCCTTGAAATACATGAAGGTCGCCCCGTCCTGCGGCGCGAACTGCTGGGGCTCGGTGACGTCCAGACCGCGGGCGGTCAGCTCCTCGTGCGCCGCCTTCGCGTCCGTCACACACAGCTGCATGCCGTGGTACGTGCCCGGCCGCGGGGTTCCGGTCGGGACCTGGAGGCCGTCGACCAGGGCGATCGAACAGCCGGAGCCGGGCGGGGTGAGCTGCACGATGCGCACGCCCTCCATGACCTCGCCGTCGAGGTCGACGTGGAAGCCCACCTTGTCGCGGTAGAACTCCTTGGCCCGGTCCACGTCGGACACCGGCAGCAGGATCACTTCCAGGGTCATGTCCATCGTTCGACTCCCTCTGACTCCGTTGTCACGGCCGTCGCTCCGCACGGAACCGAAGTCCCGCGCGAGCGAGGTCCCGAAGAACCCGACGTCCTCCGGAACCCGAAGTACCACAGAACCGGAAACCGGCCCGGGGCGCCACCGAAAGGCGCGGGTTACGCTCAGGTGCGTACGACCTTGATCCGAGGGAGGGCCGGGGATGATGGCGCCGGGGCGCAGGAGCAGCACCTTCACACGGCTGCTGCGGCACGGCTTCACCGACCCGTCCGCCGCCGAGCGGCTCCTGGACGGTCCCGAGCTGTCGCCGGTGCGCAACGACCCCTTTCTGCTGGAGGCCCTCGGCGCCACCGCCGATCCCGATCTCGCCCTGCACGGCCTCGTCCGGCTGCTGGAGGCCCAGCCCGGTCCCACCGCCCGCCGGGAGCTGCTCGACACGCTGATAGCGGCCAAGCCGCTGCGCGACCGGCTGCTGGGGGTGCTGGGGGCGTCCGCCGCCCTCGCCGACCACCTCGCCCGGCATCCGCGGGACTGGGAGGCCCTCGTCACGTACGAGCCGCGGGATCTGCATCCCGGGGTGGAGGAGTTCGAGCGCGGCCTGGCCGAGGCCACGGACCCGGTGTCGCTGCGCGTCGCCTACCGGCGCTGCCTGCTGTCCATCGCGGCACGTGACGTGTGCGGGACGACCGAGCTCGCCGAGACCGCCGCCGAGCTGGCCGACCTCGCCACCGCCACGCTGCGGGCCGCCCTGCACCTCGCCCGGGCCGCCGCGCCGGACGACGCCGCGCTGTGCCGGCTCGCCGTCATCGCGATGGGCAAGTGCGGCGGGCACGAGCTGAACTACGTGTCCGACGTCGACGTGATCTTCGTGGGGGAGGCCGTCGACGGGGCCGACGAGGGCAAGGCGCTGCGGGCCGCCGCCAAACTGGCCGCGCACCTGATGCGGATCTGTTCCGAGACGACCGTGGAAGGCTCCATCTGGCCCGTCGACGCCAATCTGCGGCCCGAGGGACGCAACGGGCCACTGGTGCGGACGCTGTCCAGCCATCTCGCCTACTACCAGCGGTGGGCCAAGACCTGGGAGTTCCAGGCCCTGCTGAAGGCGCGGCCGGTGGCCGGTGACCTGGCGCTCGGGGCCGAGTACGTCGCCGCCGTCGGGCCCCTGGTGTGGCAGGCCGCCGAGCGGGAGAACTTCGTCGTCGACGTGCAGAAGATGCGGCGGCGGGTCGTGGAGAACATCCCCGTCGCCGAGGTCGACCGTGAACTCAAGCTCGGGCCCGGCGGGCTGCGGGACGTCGAGTTCGCCGTGCAGCTCCTCCAGCTGGTGCACGGACGGGCCGACGCGTCGCTGCGCAGCGGCACCACGCTCGACGCCCTCCAGGCGCTCGCCGCCGGGGGATACGTCGGGCGCGCCGACGCCGAGCAGCTGGACGCCGCGTACCGGTTCCTGCGGTCCATGGAGCACCGGATCCAGCTCTACCGGCTGCGGCGGACCCATCTGGTCCCCGAGGCCGAGACCGACCTGCGGCGGCTGGGCCGCTCGCTCGGACTGCGCGCCGACCCGGTCGCCGAGCTCGGCCAGGAGTGGAAGCGGCACGCCGCCGTGGTGCGGCGGCTGCACGAGAAGCTGTTCTACCGGCCGCTGCTCGACGCCGTCGCCCAACTCGCGCCCGGCGAGACCAGGCTGAGCCCGAAGGCGGCCCGTGAGCGGCTGGTCGCACTCGGGTACGCCGACCCCGCCTCCGCACTGCGCCACCTGGAGGCGCTGGCCTCCGGCGTCACGCGCAAGGCGGCCATCCAGCGCACCCTGCTGCCGGTGCTGCTCGGCTGGTTCGCGGACTCCGCCGACCCGGACGCGGGGCTGCTCAACTTCCGCAAGGTGTCGGACGCGCTCGGCAAGACACCCTGGTACCTGCGGTTGCTGCGGGACGAGGGCGCCGCGGCGGAGAACCTCGCCCGGGTCCTGTCCGCCGGGCGGCTCGCCCCCGATCTGCTGCTGCGGGCGCCGGAGGCGGTGGCGCTGCTCGGCGACGGGGACGGCGGCGGGCTCGAGCCGCGCGGGCGGGCCCAGTTGGAGCAGGAGATACTCGCCGCTGTGCGGCGGGCCGACGGGGTGGTGCAGGCGGTCACCGCGGCGCGCGGGGTCCGCAGGCGCGAGCTGTTCCGTACGTCCGCCGCCGACATCGTCGCCTCCTACGGCACGGAGGCCCAGCCGGTCGAGGCGGATCAGGGCGCCCTCGTGGACCTGGTGGGCGGGGCGGTCTCCGACCTCACCGCCGCCACGCTGGCCGGGACGCTGCGCGCGGTCGTGCGCGACGGCTGGGGCGACACCCTTCCGACGCGCTTCACCGTCATCGGCATGGGCCGCTTCGGCGGCCATGAACTGGGCTACGGCTCCGACGCCGACGTCCTGTTCGTGCACGAGCCGCGGGACGGCGTCGACGAGCGCGAGGCCTCGGAGGCCGCGAACAAGGTCGTCTCCGAGATGCGCCGACTGCTCCAGATCCCCAGCGCCGACCCGCCGCTGCTGATCGACGCCGACCTGCGCCCGGAGGGCAAATCAGGCCCCCTGGTACGCACGTTGAAGTCGTACGAGGCCTACTACCGGCGCTGGTCGCTCGGTTGGGAGTCACAGGCCCTGCTGCGGGCCGAAGTCGTCGCCGGGGACGAGGAGTTGGGGCGTCGGTTCATCAAGCTGATCGACCCGCTGCGCTATCCGGCGGACGGCCTCGGCGAGGAGGCGGTACGGGAGATCCGGCGGCTGAAGGCCCGGATGGAGTCGGAGCGGATGCCCCGGGGCGCCGATCCGAAGCTGCACACCAAGCTCGGGCCGGGCGGTCTGTCCGACGTCGAGTGGACCGTGCAACTGGTCCAGATGCGGCACGGATCCACGCATCCGGGGCTGCGGACCACCCGCACCCGTGAGGCCCTCGCCGCCGCGCGCGACGCCGGCCTCGTCCCGGAGGAGGAGGCGGCGACGCTGGACGAGGCGTGGGTGCTGGCGACCCGGGTGCGCAACGCGGTGATGCTGGTGCGCGGACGAGCCGGGGACACATTCCCGTCCGACCCGCGCGAACTGCTCGCGGTGGGGCGGTACTTGGGGTACGGGCCCGGACGGGTGGGCGACATGCTCGACGACTACCGCCGGACCGCCCGCAGGGCCCGGGGCGTGGTGGACGAGCTGTTCTACGTCGGCTAGGACCTGCCGTGGGTGCCGTGGGTGCCGTGGGTTACGCGGGTCGCGTCAGTGCCGTCGGCGGTGTCGGCCGCGTCGGCGGGGTCGGCGGGGTCAGGGGCGCACGGCGGCTCGCGCCGCACCCTCGCTCCGCGTCTGCGACGGGCCGCGCTTCTCCGACGGCCCGCGCGTTTCCGACAGTCCGTGCGTCTGCGACGGTTCGTGCGTCTGCGACGGCCCGCGCGTTTCGGACGGGCCCGGTGTCTCCGCCGGCCCGCGCGTCGCGGACGGCCCGTGCGTCGCGGACGGGCCCGGTGTCTCCGGCAGCGCGCGCTTCCTCGGCGCCTTGTTCCTGCGGGTGAGGCCGACGCCGACCAGCACCACCGCCATGCCCGCGAGGACCCGTCCGCCTATCTGCTCGTCGAGGACCGCCGCGCCCAGTGCGACCGACACGACCGGCAGCAGATAGCCGACCGTCGCCGCCGTCGTGGGCCCCTCGTCCGCGATCAGACGGTAGTTGAGGTAGAAGGTCACGCCCGTGCCGAGGACGCCCAGCGCGGTGACGGCGAGCAGTGCGGTGACGTCCGGACGGAAGGGGCCGGCCGCGGGGAGGGCCAGGGTGCTCCAGGCCGTGGCGGTGAGGAGCTGGGCCGCCGACATGGCCATGGGCGCCCCGGAGGCCGTCAGGTGCCGGGCCATGTAGGCGAAGGCCACCGCGTAACTCGCCGCCGCGCCCAGCAGGTACAGGGCGGGCAGGCTGAGCAGGCCCTCCTGCTGCCAGGGGGCGAAGATCAGGACCGTACCGGCGAAGCCCAGGACCAGGCCGGTCAGGCGTACGGGGTGCAGGGCCCGGTCCGTGCCCAGCCCGATGCCGATGAGCAGGGACCACAGGGGAGTCGTGGCGTTGAGGACGCCCGCGATGCCCGAGTCGAGGTGCTGCTCGCCCAAGGCGAAGAGGGCGAACGGCAGCGCGTTGCAGAACAGGGCGGCGATGGCGAGACGGCCCCACGCGGCCCTGGAGCGGGGAAGGCGCTGGCCCGCCCGGCGCGCCAGGAGAAGGAGGACGGCCGTGCCCAGGGCGCACCGGGCGATGGTGATCTGGGCGGGGGTCAGCCCGTGGGTCAGGGCCAGCTTGATCCAGAGGAAGCCGGAGCCCCAGAAGAGGGCGAGCGCGGCCATGCGGAGCGTGGAGGCGAGGGGCATGGCTCCACGGTCGCCCGCCAGACCTGTGAGGACAAGTGAAATGTTCTGGATGATTCGTTAAGCTGACCTGCATGCTTGATGTGCGGCGGATGCAGGTGTTGCGGGCGGTCGTGGGGAACGGATCGGTGACGGGGGCGGCGGCCGCGCTGGGGTACACGCCGTCCGCCGTCAGCCAGCAGATCGCCGCCCTGGAGAAGGAGGCGGGGGCCGCGTTGCTGGAGCGGGTCGGGCGGGGAGTGCGGCCCACCGCCGCCGGACTGCTGCTCACCGAGTACGCGGATGCCATCGGACGGCAGGTCGCCGAGGCCGAGACGGCGCTCGCCGACCTGCTCGCCGGGCGGACGGGACTGCTGGCGGTGCGGTACTTCGCCACCGCGGGAGCCGGGCTGGTGGCCCCGGCCGTGGCACGCCTGCGGGAGGATCATCCCGGCGTCCGGATCGAGCTGGGTCTGACCGTCGATCCCGAGGACCCGGTGGCGCAGGTGCGGGAAGGGCGGGCCGATCTGGCGCTGCTGGTGGGCGGGGAGGGGCGGCAGGACGGCGGGGTACGGCTGCTGCACCTGCTCGACGATCCCTATCTCGCCGTCCTGCCGCGCGGCCACCGGCTCGCCGGGCGGCGGAGTCTGCGGCTGGCGGAGCTGGCCGAGGAGGCATTCGTGGGCAGCGAGTGGCCGGGGCCCTGTCTCGACGCCCAGCTCGACGCGTGCGCGGCGGTCGGGTTCCGGCCCCGGTTCGCGGTGCAGAGCGAGGACTACGTGACCGCCCAGGGGTTCGTCGCCGCCGGACTGGGCGTGAGCCTGGTGCCCCGGCTGGGGCTCGGCAGCCGCCATCCGGGGATCGTCGTGCGCGAGGTGCGCGATCCGGTGCCGGTGCGTGCCATCCAGGCGGTGATCCGGGAGACGGCGCCCGCGCAGCCCGCGCTGGACGCGTTCATCGACGCACTGAGGAGCGCCGCGAACACGTGAGACCCGGCCGGCCACCGGCCCCGCACCCCACCGGCCCGCACGCGGCACCGGCCCCGCACCGCACCGCCCCACACCGCCCCGCCCCGCTCCGCACCGACCCGCGCGTGACGCCCACCCGCCCCACACCGCCCCGCCCCGCCCCGCTCCGCACCGACCGACCCGCGCGTAACGCCCACCCGCCCCATACCGGCCCCGCTTCGGTCCAGCGTGGTACCGGCACACTCACCGGTCCGCGCCCCTCGGGGCTAAGCCGTCCCGGTCGCGGCTGGCCGCAAGGTCCGTGCGTGGTTCATGAGGCCCGTCAGGCCCACCTCGAAGGCCTGGTCCGCGCGGCCCTCGGGCACCGCGGCCAGCGCCTCGGCCAGGTGCGGGGTGGCGCCCTCCTCGGTCAGCTCCCACATCGTCTCGGGGGCCGCCAGGTCCAGGGCCGAGCCCAGCACCAGGTTCTCCAGGGCGATGATCAGCGGCATCACCGAGCGCGGTGCGAAACCCGCGTCCAGCAGCAGGGTCACCGCCCGTTCGTACTGCTCCAGGACACGGGGCGCCCGGACGGGTGAGGTCATCAGGAGCGGGATCGTCCGGGGGTGCGCGGCGAACGCGGCCCGGTAGGAGCGGGCCCAGGACTCCAGGGCGGCGTCCCACGGGGCGGCGTCCAGGGTCGTCGGGTCGATCGCGGCCGAGACCCGCTCCCGCAGGAGTTCCACGATGCCGTCCCGGCCGTCCACATGGTGGTACACCGAACCGGTCTGCACCCCGAGCCGCTTCGCGATCTGCGGGACGCTGAAGTCACCCTGTTCGTCGACGAGTTGCAAAGCGGTCGAGGTGATGCGCTCGCGGTCGAGAAGCGGTGTGCGCGGCCGTCCCATGGATGTGATCTCCCCTGAGGGTCCGAGAAGGGCTTCCCGGATTCCCAGGAGGAGGCTACATTGCCGAAACCGAAAGCCTTTAGATTTACGGGTCCGGGGCGGCCTTCCGGCCAGGTCGGCCCCGAGAAACGCCGGTCATCCCGCACGCCCGGAACCCTCCCGTCCCGCCGCGCTCGAAGGGCTCCCCATGTCCGACCCCACCCTCGAGCGGACGCCGCCCCCCGCGGCGACCCTCCGCTCCGGTTCGCTCGGCACCGCCGACATCGCCTTCTTCGTCGTCTCCGCAGCCGCCCCGCTCACCGTCATGGCCGGCGTCGCCCCGCTCGCGATCCTGCTCGGCGGCATCGGCGCCCCGGCCGGCTACCTCCTCGCCGGCATCACCCTCGCCGTCTTCGCCGTCGGCTTCACCACCATGAGCCGCCATGTGAGGAGCGCCGGCGCGTTCTACGCGTACATCACCCGCGGTCTCGGCCGGCCCGTCGGCATCGGCGCCGCGCTGCTCGCGCTGATCGGCTACAACGGCATGGAGATCGGCGTCTACGGCCTTCTCGGCACCGCCGGCCGGGACACCGCGCAGGCGATCCTCGGCGTCGACGTCCCCTGGCTGCCGATCGCCCTGGCCGGTCTGCTGGTCATCGGCTACGGCGGCTACCGTTCCGTCGAGTTCGGCGCCAAGCTGCTCGGTGTCCTGCTCGTCGCCGAGACCGGGATCCTGGTGCTGCTCGCGGGAGGTGTGCTGGTCGAGGGTGGCGCGCACGGGCTGTCGGGGACGTCGTTCGCCCCGGACAACGTGTTCGTGTCCGGTACGGCCGTCGTCCTGGCTTTCGCCTTCGCCGCTTTCACCGGCTTCGAGTCGACCGTCATCTACCGCCGTGAGGCCCGTGATCCCGAGCGTACGGTGCCGCGCGCCACCTACGCGGCCGTCGCCTTCCTCGGGCTCTTCTACGCCTTCGTCGTGTGGATCGTCATCCAGGCCTTCGGGAACGACGAGGTGATCGCGGCCGCCGCCGAGGATCCCGGCGGGCTCTTCTTCTCCGCCATCACCACCTACGTCGGCGGCTGGGCGGCCGACCTCATGCACGTCTTCATCGTCACCAGCGTCATCGCCTCGCTCCTCGCCTTCCACAACGCCATCAACCGGTACGCCCTCGCCCTCGCCGAGGAGGGCGTCCTGCCCGGGGTGCTGGGGCGGATCCACCGCCGGCACCGTTCCCCGTACGCGGCGGGTGTCGCGCAGACCGTGCTCGGCGCGGTGGTCGTGCTCGCGTTCTGGGCGGCGGGCGCCGATCCGTACGCGCAGTTGCTGCTGTGGGTCAACACCCCGGGAATGATCGGGCTGTTCGTGCTCCAGCTGCTCGCCGCGATCGCCGTGCCCTGCTACTTCCGGCGGGTGCCTCACCAGGAGGGCGTGCTGCGCACGGTCGTCGCCCCGGTCGTCGCCGCCGGGCTGCTCGCCACCGCGATAGGGCTCGTCGTCACCCATATCGACCTGTTCACCGGGGCTTCCAGCGCGGTCGACACCGTCCTGGTCGCGCTGGCGCCCGCCGTGTTCGTCGTCGGGCTCGCCCTGGCGTGGTGGCTGCGCCGCGAACGCCCCCTCGTCTACGCGAACTTCGCCGCCGAACCGGTCGAAACGGTCGAACCGATCGAGCCTGTCGAACCGGTGGAATCCACCGATCCCGCCAAGTCCACCGATCCCGCCAAGTCCACCGATCCCACCGATCCCGCCCATCTCGCCGAGCCGGTCGGATCCGCCCCAGCGGTCGAAGCGTCCGCCGAACCGTCCCCCGTCGCGAAGGAGTTCACCGAGTCATGACCGCCCCCGACCTGATCCTCGCCGGTGCCGAGGTCCGTACCCTCGACCCCGCCCGGCCGTACGCCACCGCCGTCGCCGTGCGCGACGGGAGAATCGCGGCGGTCGGCGACGAGAGCGACGTCCGCGACTGGCGCGGGCCGGGCACCGAGGTCGTCCCGCTGGCGGGCGCGCATCTCGTGCCCGGCCTGGTGGACGCGCACAGCCATCCCGTGTGGGGGCTGGACATGGCCACCGGCGTGGATCTGTCGGGTGTCACGGACCTGGCGGGGCTGCGGTCGGCGCTCGCCGGTGCCGAGCGGACCGACGGGTGGGTGGTCGGCTACGGGCTCGACCACAACGCGTTCGAGGGACGGCCCGTAGACCGGGCGCTCGTGGAGGACGTGCTCGGGGGCGCGCCGGCCTTTCTGCGGCTGTACGACGGGCACTCCGCGCTCGCCAGCGGCGCGGCGCTCGCCGAGGCGGGGGTGACCGGGGCACGGACCTTCGCCCAGCGCTCGGAGGTGGTCTGCGACGCGGGCGGACGGCCCACCGGGCACCTCGTCGAGCAGGCCGCGATGGACCTGGTCGCGACGGCCGCGCCCCGGGCCTCCGACGCCGCCCGGCGGGCGCGGCTGGTCGAGCTGCTCTCCGCGATGGCGGCCACCGGCCTCACCGGTGCGCACGTCATGGACGCCGGGGACGCGGAGCTCGTCGCGGCGGTGGCCCGGGAGACCGTCCTGCCGCTCCGGCTGCGCTTCGCGCCCTGGTGCATGCCGGGGGTCGACGAGGCCGGCCTCGCGCAGCTCGTCGCCCGGCAGGGGCGGGGCGGGCGGCACTGGGTGGTCGACGGGGTCAAGTTCTTCATGGACGGGACGGTGGAGGGCGGCACCGCCTGGCTGGAGCACGCGGACTGCCACGGACAGGGAACGGCGGCGTTCTGGCCGGACCCCGACGCCTACGCCGCCGCCGTACGGCACCTGCACACGGCCGGTGTGCGGACCGCCACCCACGCCATCGGGGACGCGGCCGTCCGGCATGTGCTCGACGTGGTGGCCGGGCTCGGGGAGGGCGGCCGGGGACGGCACCGGATCGAGCACGTCGAGACCGTGCCGGACGCCCAGTTGCCGAGGTTCGCCGAGCTGGGCGTGGCGGCGTCGATGCAGCCGCCGCACACCGCGTACACCCGGGCCGACGGCACCGACGAGTGGTCCCGGCGGCTGGGCGCGGGCCGGGCGGGGCGGGCCTGGCGGCTGCGGGACCTGCGGGACGCCGGGGCGACGGTCGCCCTGGGTTCGGACTGGCCCATCGCCGCGTACGACGTGCGGGGCGTGCTGGCCGACGCCCGCGCGCCCCGGGGCGCGGCCTCGGCGCGGGCCGGGCTCACCGGGATCGAGGCGTTGGAGGGCTGCACCACGCATGCGGCCCGGGCCGCGGGCGAGAGCGGGTCCGCGGGCCGGATCGCCGTGGGCCTGCGGGCCGACCTCACCGCATTCGGTCTCGACCCGGTCGCGGCTCCGGCGGACGAGCTGACCGGGGCCCCGGTGCGGCTCACGGTGACAGGGGGACACGTGGTGCACAGGGGAGAGCCCTGAGCGCCGGGCGATGGGGCCGCCGGGGTCCGGGTCGGTGATGCCGTGAGGCCGTCGAGGGCCGGTCTCCCCGATGACGGTCGCCGGAGATCAGAAACACGCACCCGAGAGCGCCCTCTTACGGTCGTGCCCGCGTCGGCAGGGTGAGGATTTCGGCTCCGTCGTCGGTGATGGCGATGGTGTGCTCGCTGTGCGCGGTCCGGCAGCCTGTCGCGCTGCGCAGGGTCCAGCCGTCGGCGTCGGTGACGAGTGCGGCGGTGTCGTCCATGACCCAGGGCTCCAGGGCGAGCAGCAGTCCGGGGCGCAGCGTGTATCCGCGGCCCGGCCGTCCGGTGTTCGCGATGTGGGGGTCCTGGTGCATGGTCGAGCCGATGCCGTGGCCGCCGAACTCGGTGTTGATCGGGTAGCCCGCCTCGCTGAGAACCGTGCCGATGGCGTGGGAGAGGTCGCCGATGCGCGCGCCGGGCCTGGCGGCGGCGATGCCGGCGGCGAGTGCGCGTTCGGTCGTCTCGATCATCGCGACGCTCTCCGCGGGCCTGGCTCCGCCCACCAGAAAGCTGATCGCGGCGTCCGCGGCCACCCCGCCCCTGGCGACGGCGAGGTCGAGGGTCAGCAGATCCCCGTCCGCCAGCGTGTAGTGGTGAGGCCGCCCGTGCAGCACCGCGTCGTTGACGGCGGTGCAGATGTAGTGCCCGAACGGGCCGCGCCCGAAGGACGGCGCGTAGTCGACGTAGCAGGACTGCGCTCCCGCCTCGGTGATCATCTCCTTGGCCCACTGGTCGATGTCCAGCAGGTTCGTCCCGACCGTGCTGCGCTGCCTCAGCGTGTGCAGGATGTCTCCGACCAGGGCGCCGGTGTCCCTCGCTCGTTCGAGCCGCGCGGAGTTCAGGATCTCGATCATGGGGGACCTCTCATGTGCTTCCAATAATCATCCCGGTCAAACTGTACCGGTATTAGAATGGGGTCATGGTCAGGTTGCCGCTCACCCCCGCCGAGGTAGAACGCGGACAGCGCCTCGGCGCTCTGCTCCGCCGAGCCCGGGGCCACCGCTCGATGCCGGACGTGGCGCTCGCTTCCCGCATCTCGCCGGAAACCCTGCGGAAGATCGAATCCGGCCGTGTGGCCACCCCCGCCTTCCCGACCATCGCGGCGATCGCCGACACCCTCGGCCTGTCCCTCGACGCCGTCTGTGCCGAGATCGAGACCGATCGGGCGGAGCGGACCGCCGAGGACCGGTCGGCCCTGCCGGTCGCCCGGCGTCCCTCGCTGGTCTCGTGACACCCGCTCCGCATCCGGTACGCACGAGCCGGCGGACTCGGCCGTCGGTGATGCCGGTGGTCAGGCCTTCGTGGGGAGCAGGGGACCGCGCTGCCCCTTCGGCGGCACGCGCCTCGGCAGGGCGTACGGCAGGGTCCCGTACCAGACACGGGCCACCGCGAAGCCGAAGGCCAGGCAGATGACGCCGCCCACGGCGTCCAGCCAGAAGTGGTTGGCCGTCGCGACGATCACCACCAGGGTCGCCGTCGGGTAGAGCAGGCCGAGGATGCGCACCCAGGGCAGCTTGGCCAGCGCGAACACCGTCAGGCCGCACCACAGGGACCAGCCGATGTGCATGGACGGCATCGCCGCGTACTGGTTCGACATGTGTTTGAGGTCGCCGGACGCCATCGACCCCCAGGTCTGGTGGACCATCACCGTGTCGACGAAGTCACCGCCCGGCATCAGCCGCGGTGGCGCCAGCGGATACAGGTAGTAGCCGACCAGGGCCACGGCCGTGGTGGCGAAGAGCACCAGGCGCGTCGCCGCGTAGCGCCCCGGGTGACTGCGGTAGAGCCACACCAGGACGGCCAGCGTGACGATGAAGTGCAGCGTCGCGTAGTAGTAGTTCATGCTCACGATGAGCCAGGTCACCGAGTTGACCCCGTGGTTGACCGACTCCTCCACGGCGAGGCCGAGGCTGTGCTCCAGGCGCCAGATCCAGTCGGCGTTGCGCAGCGCCTCGGCGCGCTGCTCGGGGACCGCGTTGCGCACCAGCGAGTACGTCCAGTAACTCACCGCGACGAGCAGGATCTCGAACCAGAGGCGGGGGCGACGGGGGCTGCGCAGCCGGTCGAGGCGGCGTCGGCGGGGCGCGGCCGTGACGGGGTCTGGAAGGGCCTGGTCACGGCCTTCCAGCGGCGTCACAGTCGGTTCACCCATGGACATGAAGTCTGCCAGAAAAGGCTTCTTGGCCCGATCATCCCTCGGGCGGGTTCGGCTCGCACTTCGTACGACGGCCGGACCGCGACGCCTACTGCCGTCGTACCGGGCGGAGCCCGGACGCCTCCGCCCTACGGACGATTCCGGTCCCCGGGAGCCGAAGCGGTCGAACCGCGCACCACCAGTTCCGGCATGAACACGAACTCGCTGTGCGGTGCCGGGGTCCCGCCGATCTCCTCCAGGAGGGTGCGGACGGCGGCCTGGCCCATCGCGGGGACCGGCTTGCGGACGGTGGTCAGGGGCGGGTCCGTGAAGGCGATCAGCGGGGAGTCGTCGAAACCGACCACCGAGATGTCCTGCGGCACCGCGAGACCGCGCTGCCTGGCCGCGCGTATCGCGCCCAGCGCCATCATGTCGCTGGCGCAGACGATCGCCGTACAGCCCCGGTCGATCAGGGCCGTGGTCGCCGCCTGGCCGCCCTCGAGGGTGTAGAGGGAGTGCTGGACCAGCTCGGTCTCGATCGTCTCGGGGTCGAGGCCCAGTTGCTCCTGGATCGTCCGGACGAAGCCCTCGATCTTGCGCTGGACCGGCACGAACCGCTTGGGGCCGAGCGCCAGCCCCACCCGGGTGTGGCCGAGCGACACGAGGTGGGTGACCGCCAGGTTCATCGCCGCCCGGTCGTCGGGCGAGATGAACGGTGCCTGGACCTTCGGGGAGAAGCCGTCCACCAGCACGAAGGGGACGCCCTGCGCCCGCAGCTGCTCGTAGCGCTGCATGTCGGCCGTGGTGTCCGCGTGCAGGCCCGAGACGTAGATGATGCCGGCGACCCCGCGGTCGACCAGCATCTCGGTCAGTTCGTCCTCCGTGGAGCCGCCCGGGGTCTGGGTGGCGAGGACGGGGGTGTACCCCTGGCGGGTCAGCGCCTGGCCGATGACCTGGGCCAGGGCCGGGAATATCGGGTTCTCCAGCTCCGGGGTGATGAGGCCGACCAGACCGGCGCTGCGCTGGCGCAGCCGGACAGGGCGCTCGTAGCCCAGGACGTCCAGAGCGGCGAGCACGGACTGACGGGTGGTGGCGGCGACACCGGGCTTGCCGTTGAGAACGCGGCTGACGGTCGCTTCGCTCACCCCCGCCTGCGCAGCGATGTCGGCAAGCCGTGTGGTCACAGGGGTGGACTGTACCGGTCGGGTGCTGACTTGCACACCGATCGGACGCCGTGGGCGACCTGGTGAACGGCCCGCGGGCTGCTGCGTCATCGCGCTCCCTCATGAAAGTGATGGCAAGAGCTTGCAGAGTCTTGCACAGCGGCGCCGTGCCTCGCTGCGAGGCCCCTCAACCGCGACAACTACGGTCTCACAGCGGTCGAGGGGAGGTCACGCAGGGATCACGCGCGGATAACTTCGGTGATGTCTTGCACTTTTTTTCTGCAAGGTCTTTCGTGCCGCTTACATCGCTGTTACGTTCACGTCGCCCGACGGCAGCAACGGCGCGGTCGGAGTCGGCAGGACAGCGGACGGGACCGCTTCCTGTAGCTAAACGGGCTCTCACCCTCAAGGAGAAACTCATGCGGCGTGGCATAGCGGCCACCGCGCTGGTGGCGTCCTTCGCCCTCGCGGCGACGGCCTGCGGCGGGGACGACAGCGGCAGCGACAACTCGTCCGGGCCGGTCACCATCACCTGGTGGGACACCTCCAACGCCACCAATGAGGCGCCGACGTACCAGGCCCTGGTCAAGCAGTTCGAGGCCGCCAACAAGGACGTCAAGGTCAAGTACGTCAACGTGCCCTTCGACCAGGCGCAGAACAAGTTCGACACGGCCGCCGGCGCCTCCGGTGCCCCGGACGTGCTGCGCTCCGAGGTCGGCTGGACCCCCGCCTTCGCCAAGAAGGGCTTCTTCCTGCCGCTGGACGGCACCGAGGCCCTCAAGGACCAGGCCAAGTTCAAGTCGAACCTGATCGAGCAGGCCAAGTACGAGGGCAAGACGTACGGCGTGCCGATCGTCACGGACACGCTCGCGCTGGTCTACAACAAGGCGCTCTTCACGAAGGCCGGCATCACCGAGGCCCCCAAGACCTGGGACGACCTCAAGACCGCCGCCGCCACGATCAAGGCCAAGACCGGCGTCGACGGCTACTGGGGCTCCACCCAGGCCTACTACGCCCAGTCCTTCCTGTACGGCGAGGGCACCGACACCGTCGACGCCGACGCCAAGAAGATCACCGTCAACTCCCCGGCCGCCCAGAAGGCGTACGGCGCCTGGCTGGGCCTCTTCGACGGCAAGGGCCTGCACAAGGCCGACACCACCGCCGACGCGTACGCCCACATCCAGGACGCCTTCGTCAACGGCAAGGTCGCCGCGATCGTCCAGGGCCCGTGGGAGATCACGAACTTCTACAAGGGCACCGCCTTCACGGACAAGAACAACCTCGGCATCGCCACCGTCCCGGCCGGTTCCACCGGCAAGGCGGGCGCCCCGACCGGCGGCCACAACCTGTCGGTCTACGCCGGTTCGGACAAGGCCCACCAGGCCGCCGCGCTGAAGTTCGTCAACTTCATGACCTCCGCGTCGAGCCAGGCGACCATCGCCCAGAAGAACTCCACGCTGCCGACGCGCGACGACGCCTACACCGCCGCCGTCAAGGCCGACCCGGGCATCGCCGGCTACCAGACGGTCCTGTCGGCCGCCCAGCCGCGCCCGGCGCTGCCGGAGTACAGCTCCCTGTGGGGCCCGCTCGACACCGAACTGCCCAAGATCGCGGGCGGCAAGGAGACCCTCGACAAGGGCCTGAGCACCGCTGAGACCGCCATCGCCAAGCTGGTGCCGGACTTCAGCAAGTGAGCCCGAGTGGCCGCCGGATCTCCCGTACACCTGGGGGGAGAGATCCGGCGGCCACCGGCCGGTGAGCCGTACCACCCCCCTCGACGATCCAGCGTGAAGATCCAGAAGGTGTCGAACCCATGACAGTCGCCATCGACCGCGCGACCGGCAAGCGCCGCGGTGACCGTGAGCCGAAGCCCGGGCCGGCCGGGCGCCTGAGGCGCGGCTACCAGAAGCACTGGTACGCGTACGCCATGATCGCCCCGGTGGCGGTCGTCCTCGGTGTGCTCGTGCTGTACCCCCTGGTGTACGGCCTGTACCTGACGCTGACCGACGCCAACAGCCTGAACACCGCGCGCACGATCGGCGTCAACCACATCGACGCCACCTACAAGTTCATCGGCCTCGACAACTACGCCGACATCCTCTGGGGACCGACGGCCTACGACCGCTTCTGGTCGCACTTCATCTGGACGATCGTCTGGACGGCGGCCTGTGTCGCCCTGCACTACGGCATCGGACTGGGCCTCGCGCTCCTGCTCAACCAGAAGCTGCGCGGGCGGACCCTGTACCGGCTGATCCTGGTGCTGCCGTGGGCCGTGCCCACCTTCGTCACCGTCTTCGGCTGGCGGTTCATGCTCGCCGACGGCGGCATCATCAACTCCGCGCTCGACGCCCTGCATCTGCCCTCGCCGCTGTGGCTCGAGGACACCTTCTGGCAGCGCTTCGCCGCGATCATGGTCAACACCTGGTGCGGCGTGCCGTTCATGATGATCTCGCTGCTCGGCGGTCTCCAGGCGATCGACGCCTCTCTCTACGAGGCCGCCGAGATGGACGGCGCCAGCGCCTGGCAGCGCTTCCGGTACGTCACCCTGCCGGGCCTGCGGTCCGTCAGCTCCACCGTGGTCCTGCTGGGCATCATCTGGACCTTCAACCAGTTCGCGGTGATCTTCCTGCTGTTCGGCAACACGGCGCCCGACGCGCAGATCCTCGTCACCTGGGCGTACTACCTCGGCTTCGGACAGCAGCCGCGTGACTTCGCCCAGTCCGCCGCCTACGGCATCCTGCTGCTGGCCATCCTGATCGTCTTCACCTCGTTCTACCGCCGCTGGCTGAACCGCAACGAGCAGCAGCTCGCGATCTGAGGCAGGAGTTCCCATGAGTAGCACCACCGCCGAGACCTCCGCCCCCGTGAGCGAGCAGCGTTCCAGGACCCCGCGCGTCCGGCGCCGGGGCGAGAACACCCTCGCCGGCTCCCTCGCCTCGCACGGCGTCCTGATCGTCGCGAGCGTCATCGCGCTCTTCCCGATCGCCTGGCTGGTCTATCTGTCCCTCGGCCCGGACACGGACGACTATCTGCACCCGGGCGGCATCTGGGACAAGATGACGTTCGACAACTACACGTTCGTCCTCCAGCACACCCAGTTCTTCGACTGGCTGAAGAGCTCCCTCGTCGTCACCCTGGGCACCACGGCCATCGGTGTGCTCATCGCGGCGACCACCGGCTACGCCGTCTCCCGGATGCGCTTCCCCGGCTACAAGAAGTTCATGTGGGTCCTGCTGGTCACCCAGATGTTCCCGGTCGCCGTGCTGATGGTGCCGATGTACCAGATCCTCTCGGACCTCCAGCTCATCGACAACTACTTCGGTCTGATCCTCGTCTACTGCACGACGGTCATCCCGTACAGCGCCTGGCTGCTCAAGGGGTACTTCGACACCATCCCCTTCGAGATCGACGAGGCGGGACGCGTGGACGGGCTCACCCCGTTCGGCACCTTCTTCCGGCTGATCCTGCCGCTCGCCAAGCCGGGTCTCGCGGTGGCCGCCTTCTACAACTTCCTCACCGCGTTCAGTGAGGTCGCCTTCGCGTCGACGTTCATGCTCAGCGACGACAAGTACACCCTCGCCGTAGGTCTCCAGTCCTTCGTCAGCGAGCACGACGCCCAGCGCAACCTCATGGCCGCCACGGCCGTGCTGATCGCGATACCCGCCGCCGTGTTCTTCTACCTCGTGCAGAAGAACCTGGTGACCGGTCTCACCGCGGGCGGCACGAAGGGCTGAGCCCGTACGAGACTCCCGCGCCCCGCAAGGAGCGCGGGTGGCGGCCGCGGTGTCCATCCGACCCCGCCGGCACCGCGGCCGCCTCATCCGACCGTCTCATCGACTCGCCTCGACCAGTCGCCCTCGAAACCGAAGCGAGCCCCAACACCCCATGTCAACAGCACCGTTACGTACCAAGGACGCCATGAGCCAGCAGCCCGCAGCCCCGGCCCCCACCCCCACCTCGGCTGTCGCCACCGTCGCCAAGCGTCGTGACTGGTGGCGGGACGCGGTGATCTACCAGGTGTACCCGCGCAGCTTCGCCGACAGCAACGGCGACGGCATGGGCGACCTGGAAGGCGTACGCTCCCGTCTCCCGTACCTGCGTGACCTCGGCGTGGACGCCGTGTGGCTCAGCCCCTTCTACGCCTCCCCGCAGGCCGACGCCGGGTATGACGTCGCCGACTACCGCGCGGTCGACCCGATGTTCGGCAACCTCCTGGACGCCGACGCGCTCATCCGGGACGCCCGTGAGGTGGGTCTGCGGATCATCGTCGACCTGGTCCCGAACCACTCCTCCGACCAGCACGAGTGGTTCAAGCGCGCGCTCAGGGAGGGCCCCGGCTCCTCCCTCCGGGACCGCTACCACTTCCGGCCCGGCAAGGGCGCGAACGGTGAACTCCCGCCCAACGACTGGGAGTCGATCTTCGGCGGCCCCGCCTGGACCCGGGTCACCGAGCCGGACGGCACCCCCGGCGAGTGGTACCTGCACCTCTTCGCCCCCGAGCAGCCCGACTTCAACTGGGAACACCCGGCGGTCGGGGACGAGTTCCGCTCCGTCCTGCGCTTCTGGCTGGACATGGGCGTCGACGGCTTCCGCATCGACGTGGCCCACGGCCTGGTCAAGGCCGCGGGTCTGCCGGACCTGGGCTCCCACGACCAACTCAAGCTGCTGGGCAACGATGTCATGCCGTTCTTCGACCAGGACGGCGTGCACGAGATCTACCGCCAGTGGCGGCTCATCCTCGACGAGTACTCGGGCGAGCGCATCTTCGTCGCCGAGGCGTGGACCCCGACCGTCGAGCGCACCGCGAACTACGTCCGCCCCGACGAACTCCACCAGGCCTTCAACTTCCAGTACCTGGCCACCGAGTGGGACGCGGAGCAGCTGCGCGAGGTCGTCGACCGCACCCTGGAGGCGATGCGCCCGGTCGGCGCCCCCGCCACCTGGGTGCTGTCCAACCACGACGTGACGCGGCACGCCACCCGCTTCGCCAACCCGCCCGGCCTCGGCACCCAGATCCGCACGGCCGGCGACCGCGAGGCCGGTCTGCGCCGGGCCCGGGCGGCCACGCTGCTGATGCTGGCGCTCCCCGGCTCGGCCTACGTCTACCAGGGCGAGGAGCTCGGGCTGCCGGACGTCGTCGACCTGCCCGACGAGGTGCGCCAGGACCCGGCGTACTTCCGCGGCGCCGGCCAGGACGGCTTCCGGGACGGCTGCCGCGTCCCGATCCCGTGGACGCGCGAGGGTTCGTCGTACGGCTTCGGCGACGGCGGCAGCTGGCTCCCGCAGCCGTCCGGCTGGGGCGAGCTGAGCGTGGAGGCACAGCAGGGGGTGCCCGGTTCGACGCTGGAGCTGTACCGCTCGGCACTCGGCATCCGCCGGGCGCGGCCCGACCTGGGCGCGGGCGACGCGGTGGAGTGGCTGAAGGCCCCGGCGGGCGTACTGGCCTTCCGCCGCGGGGAGTTCGTGTGCGTGGCGAACACCACGGGGGAGTCGGTGACGACCCCGGCCTACGGGCGGGTGCTGCTCGCGAGCGAAGAGGTGACCGAGACGGACGCCGGCGAGGCCAAGCTCCCGGCGGACACGACGGCGTGGTTCACGACCGCCTGACGGCGTCCTGGGAAGTTCTTGCATCAACTTCGCACGGCCCGCTGCCTTTTCAGGCAGCGGGCCTTTAACATCTCCGTCACCGCAAGATTGCTGACGTGTTTCAGCAAGAGCCTTCAACGGAGAAGGACTTCCCCACATGGCAACCAGCAGACCCCTCACGGGCGTCCTCGCCCTGGCCGCCGCGGCCGCCGTCATGACCCCCACCGCCGCGTCCGCCACCCCGCCCGGCACCAAGGACGTCACCGCCGTCCTCTTCGAGTGGAACTTCGCCTCGGTCGCGAAGGAGTGCACGAACACCCTCGGCCCGGCCGGTTACGGATACGTCCAGGTCTCCCCGCCCGCCGAGCACATACAGGGCTCGCAGTGGTGGACCTCGTACCAGCCGGTCAGTTACCGGATCGCGGGCCGGCTCGGCGACCGCGCCGCGTTCCAGAGCATGGTGAACACCTGCCACGCGGCCGGTGTGAAGGTCGTCGTCGACACGGTCGTCAACCACATGTCCGCGGGCAGCGGCACCGGCACCGGCGGCTCGTCGTACACGAAGTACGCCTATCCCGGCCTGTACTCCTCGTACGACTTCGACGACTGCACCGCGCAGGTGAGCAACTACAGCGACCGCTGGAACGTGCAGCACTGCGAGCTGGTCGGCCTGGCCGACCTGGACACCGGCGAGGAGTATGTCCGCAAGACCGTCGCCGGGTACATGAACGACCTGCTCACCCTCGGGGTCGACGGATTCCGCATCGACGCGGCCAAGCACATCGACACCGCGGACCTCGCCAACATCAAGTCGCGGCTGACGAACCCGGGCGTGTACTGGAAGCAGGAGGTCATCTACGGCAGCGGAGAGGCCGTCCAGCCGACCGAGTACACCGGTAACGGGGACGTCCAGGAGTTCCGTTACGCCTACGACCTCAAGCGGGTCTTCAACAACGAGAACCTCGCCTACCTGAAGAACTACGGCGAGGGCTGGGGCTACCTGAACAACTCCGTCGCGGGTGTCTTCGTCGACAACCACGACACCGAGCGCAACGGATCGACCCTCACCTACAAGGACGGGGCGAACTACACGCTCGCCAACGTCTTCATGCTCGCGTACCCCTACGGCGCCCCGGACATCAACTCCGGGTACGAGTGGTCGGACGCGGACGCCGGGCCGCCCTCCGGCGGCGCGGTGAGCGCCTGCTGGCAGAACGGATGGAAGTGCCAGCACGCCTGGCCGGAGATCCTGCGCATGGTCGGCTTCCGCAACGCCACGCGGGGTGCGGCGATGAGCGACTGGTGGGACAACGGGGGCGACGCGATCGCCTTCGGGCGGGGCAGCAAGGGCTATGTGGCCATCAACCACGAGTCGGGCTCGCTGACCCGGACGTACCAGACGTCCCTCGCCGCCGGCACCTACTGCAACGTGCAGAACAACACGACCGTGACCGTGAACGGCTCGGGCCAGCTCACGGCGACCCTCGCCGCCAACACGGCGCTGGCGGTCTACGCGGGCAAGTCGAGCTGCTGACCCTTCGCCCGTTCGCCGGTCGGGCCGTCCGCCGGTCCACGCGGCCGCGCACTGTCGTCTCCGACAGTGCGTGGTACGCGAGGGGGGCGGGGGGAGGTGGTCCTACTTCCAGGTGTCGCTCGTGGAGTACCCGGCCGAACTGCCGGTGGTGTAGGCGTGGTTCGTGCCGGACTCCCAGGTCACGTCCCACGACCCGGACGTTCGTACCGCTGGTCGTCGGCGCGTACGTGTTGAAGGTCGCGGTCACCGTGGACGTCGACCCGCCGTCGCCGGGCTCGCAGGGGGTGCACGGGGTGAACGCGCCGTCGTAGAAGGCGACCGCGCAAGGGGTGAGCGTGGGGTAGTTGAGAAGGGCACGTCAAGGTCCAGGTGAAAGTTCTTGCTGTGAGTTGCAAGCCTCTTGCTGCAACCCTTGCGGCAGCGATACGGTCACGCGGGCGCCCGGCGACGAAGCCGTCCCGCGGCGTCGGGGTCGGACCCAAGAGAGCCGTAATCGCAAGGAGTTCCCGCCTGTGATACCGAGATGGCCGGCGCCCCCGACGCGCCGCACCGCGCCACCTGTCCGACGGGTCGCGGCCGTCGCCGTGGCCGCGCTGGCCGCCGCCCTCGTGCAGCCCCTCGCGGCGCACGCGGACAGCCCGCCCGCACCGCCGTCCGACGCGAAGCTGGCCGCCGCGCCGGCCCGCCACGACGACACCCGTGAGCAGTTCTACTTCGTCCTGCCGGACCGCTTCGCCAACGGCAGCACCGCCAACGACGAGGGCGGACTGACCGGTTCACGCCTCACCACCGGCTACGACCCCACCGACAAGGGCTTCTACCAGGGCGGCGACCTCAAGGGCCTGACCCAGCGGCTCGACTACATCAAGGGCCTCGGCACCACCTCCATCTGGATGGCGCCGATCTTCAAGAACCGGCCCGTGCAGGGCACCGGCAGCAACGCCTCCGCGGGCTACCACGGCTACTGGATCACCGACTTCACGCAGGTCGACCCGCACTTCGGCACCAACAAGGACCTGGAGACCCTCATCTCCAAGGCGCACGCCAAGGGCATGAAGGTCTTCTTCGACGTCATCACCAACCACACGGCCGATGTCGTCGACTACGAGGAGAAGTCCTACGACTACCTCTCCAAGGGCGCCTTCCCGTACCTGACGAAGGACGGCGAGCCCTTCGACGACGCCGACTACGCGGACGGCGGCACGAGGTTCCCGGCCGTCGACGCCGACTCCTTCCCGCGCACCCCGACGGTCACCACCGCGCAGAAGAACGCGAAGGTCCCGTCCTGGCTCAACGACCCGACGATGTACCACAACCGCGGCGACTCGACCTACGCCGGTGAGTCGACCACGTACGGGGACTTCTCCGGGCTCGACGACCTGTGGACCGAGCGTCCCGAGGTCGTCAGCGGGATGGAGAAGATCTACCAGCGCTGGGTGCGGGACTTCCGGATCGACGGCTTCCGGATCGACACCGTGAAGCACGTCGACATGGAGTTCTGGACCCAGTGGGCGACGGCCCTCGACGCCTACGCGGCCAAGCAGGGCAGGGACGACTTCTTCATGTTCGGCGAGGTCTACTCCGCCGACACGTCGATCACGTCCCCGTACGTCACCCAGGGCCGCCTGGACGCCACGCTCGACTTCCCCTTCCAGGAGGCGGCCCGCCAGTACGCCTCCCAGGGCGGCAGCGCGCGCAAGCTCTCCTCGGTCTTCGCCGACGACTACAAGTACACGACCGACAAGGCCAACGCCTACGAGCAGGTCACCTTCCTCGGCAACCACGACATGGGCCGCATCGGGTACTTCCTGAACCAGGACAACCCCGGGGCCACCGACGCCGAACTGCTCGCCAAGGACGAACTCGCCAACGAGCTGATGTTCCTCAGCCGGGGCAACCCGGTCGTCTACTACGGCGACGAGCAGGGCTTCACCGGCTCCGGCGGCGACAAGGACGCCCGCCAGACGATGTTCGCGTCGAAGACCGCCGACTACCTCGACGACGACGAGATCGGCACCGGCCGCACCCACGCGAGCGACGCCTACGACACCGGCGCTCCCCTGTACCGGCAGATCGCCGCGCTGGCCGAGCTCCGCCGGGCGAACCCCGCCCTCACCGACGGCGTCCAGACGGAGCGCTACGCGGCCGACGGCGCCGGCGTCTACGCCTTCTCCCGCAACGGCACCGGCAAGGACACCACCGAGTACGTCGTCGCCTTCAACAACGCCGGCACGGCACAGGAGGCGACCTTCGCGACCGGTTCGGCGAACACCGCGTTCCACGGCATCTACGGCACCGGGAAGACGGTGACCGCCGGCGCCGACAAGAAGATCACCGTGACCGTTCCCGCGGGCTCGGCCGTCGTCCTCAAGGCCGCCCGCAAGCCGCCCGCCCCGGCGACCCGGCCGACCGTCGCCCTGCACGCCCCCGCCGCCGGCGCCACCGGCACCGTCGAACTGAGCGCCGACGTGGCCGGCGGACAGCTCAACCGGGTCGTCTTCGCCGCCCAGACCGGCAACGGCAGGTGGCAGACCCTCGGTTCCGCCGACCACGCCCCCTACCGGGTCACGCAGACCCTGGACACGGACCTCCCCGCGGGCACGGCCCTGCGCTACAAGGCGGTCGTCGTCGACTCGGCCGGGCGCACCGCGAGCGCCACCGCGGCCTCCGTCACCGGCACCCCGCCCGCCGAGGAGATCCCCACCGCCTCCTCCCGTGACTACGCGATCGTCCACTACCAGCGCCCCGACGGCGACTACGCCGACTGGGGCCTGTACGCCTGGGGCGACCTGGCCGACGGCGAGGCGACCACCTGGCCGGACAGCCACCCCTTCGTCGGGCGGGACGCGTACGGCGCCTTCGCCTACGTCAAGCTGAAGCCGGGGGCCTCGTCCGTCGGGTTCCTCGTCATCGACAAGGACGGCGACAAGGACGTCTCCGCCGACCGCACGATCGACGTGACGAAGACCGGTGAGGTCTGGATCGAGCAGGGCAAGGAGGGCCTCCTCACGGAGAAGCCCGAGTACCCGGCCGAGGACACCGGCAAGGCCGTCCTGCACTACCACCGCGCCGACGGCGACTACACCGGCTGGGGGCTGCACACCTGGACCGGCGCCGCGAACCCCACCGAGTGGTCGAACCCGCTGAAGCCGAGCAGGACCGACGCGTACGGTGCGGTCTACGAGGTGCCGCTCACCGCCGGCGCCACCAGCCTCAGCTACATCCTCCACAAGGGCGACGAGAAGGACCTCCCGACCGATCGGTCGCTGGACCTCACGAGCGACGGGCACGAGGTGTGGCTGCTGGCCGGGCAGGAGAAGTACCTGCTCCCGCAGCCGGCCGGCTCCGCTGCGGCCCTCGACCTGACCACGTCCAAGGCGGTCTGGATCGACCGGAACACCGTCGCCTGGAACGGCTCCGAGGCCACTGCCTCGACCCAGCTGCTGTACAGCCGCAAGGGCTCGATCGCGGCCGCGAACGGCACCCTCACCGGGGACGCCCGGTGGCTGCGGCTGACGAAGACCACCCTCACCGACGCCCAGAAGGCCGCGTACCCGCACCTCAAGGCGTACACCGCCTGGTCCGTGGACCCGCGCGACCGCGACCGGGTGCGCGAGGCGCTGAGCGGACAGGTCGTCGCCTCCCAACGGGCCGTGAATGGCGCGGTCCTGGCGGCGACGGGCGTACAGACCGCCGGCGTGCTGGACGACCTGTACAGCGGTGCGACCGAGGCCCGTCTCGGGCCGACGTTCCACCACGGCCGCCCCACGCTGGCCGTCTGGGCCCCGACGGCCCAGCAGGTCTCCCTGGAGATCGACGGCTCCACCGTGAGGATGCGGCGCGACGGCACCACCGGCGTCTGGTCCGTGACCGGGCCCGCGTCGTGGAAGAACAAGCCCTACCGGTACGCCGTGACGGTATGGGCGCCCAGCGTCGGCAAGGTCGTCACCAACAAGGTCACCGACCCCTACTCGGTGGCCCTGACCACCGACTCCGCGCGCAGTCTCGTCGTCGACCTCGACGACAAGGCCCTCGCCCCCGGCGGCTGGTCCACGCTCGCCAAGCCGAAGGCCGTCCCGCTGAAGGACGCCCAGATCCAGGAGCTGCACGTCCGGGACTTCTCCGTCGCGGACACGACGGTCCCCGCCCGGGACCGGGGCACCTACCTGGCCTTCACCGACCGGGACAGCGACGGCTCGAAGCATCTGCGGGAGCTGGCGGCGGCGGGCACCTCGTACGTCCATCTGCTGCCCGTCTTCGACATCGCCACCATCGCCGAGGACAAGGCCGCCCGGTCGGCCCCCGGCTGCGACCTGGCCTCCTACCCGGCCGACTCCGACAAGCAGCAGGAGTGCGTGGCCGCGACCGCGGCGAAGGACGCCTACAACTGGGGGTACGACCCGTACCACTACACGGTCCCCGAGGGGTCGTACGCCAGTGACCCGGACGGGACCGCCCGCACCGTCGAGTTCCGCCGGATGGTGAAGGCGCTGAACCAGGAGGGCCTGCGGGTCGTCATGGACGTCGTCTACAACCACACCGCGGCGAGCGGCCAGGCGGCGACCAGCGTTCTCGACCGGATCGTCCCCGGCTACTACCAGCGGCTGCTCGCCGACGGCTCGGTGGCGAACAGCACCTGCTGTGCGAACACCGCGACCGAGAACGCGATGATGGGCAAGCTGGTCGTCGACTCGATCGTCACCTGGGCCAAGGAGTACAAGGTCGACGGCTTCCGCTTCGACCTCATGGGACACCACCCCAAGGCCAACATCCTGGCGGTGCGCAAGGCGCTGGACGCGCTGACCCTCGCCGAGGACGGGGTCGACGGCAAGAAGATCATCCTCTACGGGGAGGGCTGGAACTTCGGCGAGGTCGCCGACGACGCCCGGTTCGTCCAGGCCACCCAGAAGAACATGGCGGGCACCGGCGTCGCGACCTTCTCGGACCGGGCACGTGACGCCGTGCGCGGCGGCGGCCCGTTCGACGAGGACCCGGGCGTCCAGGGCTTCGCGTCCGGGCTCTACACCGACCCCAACTCCTCGACCGGCAACGGCACTTCCGCCGAGCAGAAGGCCCGGCTGCTGCACTACCAGGACCTCATCAAGGTCGGGCTGTCCGGCAACCTCGCCGCGTACCGCTTCACCGCCACCGACGGCAAGGAGGTCACCGGCGCCGGGGTCGACTACAACGGCGCCCCGGCCGGCTACGCGGACGCGCCCGGCGACGCCCTCGCCTATGTCGACGCGCACGACAACGAGTCGCTGTTCGACGCGCTGGCCTACAAGCTGCCCAAGGACACCTCGGCGGCCGACCGTTCCCGGATGCAGGTCCTCGCCATGGCCACCGCCGCGCTCTCCCAGGGCCCGGCCCTGTCCCAGGCCGGCACCGACCTGCTGCGCTCCAAGTCCCTGGACCGCAACTCCTACGACAGCGGCGACTGGTTCAACGCCGTCCACTGGAACTGCGCCGCCGGCAACGGCTTCGGGCGGGGACTGCCGCCGGCCGCCGACAACGCCTCCAAGTGGCCCTACGCCAAGCCGCTGCTGACCGCTGTCGGGGTCGGCTGCCCGCAGATCACCGCGGCCTCCGCCGCCTACCGGGATCTGCTGAGCATCCGCACCACCGAGAAGGCGTTCTCGCTCGGGACCGCCGAACGCGTGCAGTCGGCGCTCTCCTTCCCGCTGTCCGGGAAGGACGAGACACCGGGGGTGATCACCATGGAACTCGGTGACCTGGTCGTCGTGTTCAACGCGACACCGAACGCGTCGAAGCAGACCGTCGACGCGCTCGCCGGGACGGGATACCGGCTGCACCCGGTGCAGGCGGCGGGGTCGGACCCCACCGTGAAGTCCGCCTCGTACGTGACGCGGTCCGGTACGTTCACCGTCCCGGGCCGGACCGTCGCGGTGTTCTCCCGGACGACCCCCTAGACAGGGGCATTACCTTGGTGGAGCAGACCTTCCAACCGGTCTGCTCCACCGGTGGTCCATGGGTCCGGGGTCGGGGGTCGAGAGATGAACGCCGACGTCAGTGGCAGGCACAGCGACACGACCGTGCTGGTCGTGGACCGTACGGCGGCCGGCCGGTTCGCCCTCGGTGTGGTGCTGCGCCGCGCCGGCCACCGGGTCGTCGCGGTCGGCACCGGACACGAGGCGCTCGTCGAACTGGACGTACGGCGGCGCGAGGGCGACCTGCCGGACGTCGCCCTGGTCGACGTGGAGCTGCCGGACATGAGCGGCTTCGAGCTGTGCCGCCGGCTCAAGGCCCGGCCGCACATGGCCGGCCTGCCCGTCGTGCACTTCTCGGCGGGTGACGTGGCCCCGGGCGACCGAGGGCAGGGGCTGGACGCGGGCGGCGAGGCCCACCTGGCGATGCCCGCCGAGCCCGAGGAGATCGACGCCGTGGTCCGGGCCGCCGTCCGGGCCGCCCGGCTGCGCGCCGACGACCGAGCGGCGGCCCGGCGGCTGTCGCTGCTGTCGGAGGCGATCGTCGGCATCCAGGCGGCGCGCTCCCCGCAGGAACTCGCCGACGCGGCCGCCGAGGGCACAGCGCGGCTCACCGGCTCGCCCGCGGCCGTCTTCGTCCTCGGCCCGGACGACGTGCTGCACCGCGGCACCTCCAGGAACCGGACCTCGCTCGCGCTGCCGGACCAGGACGCCCATCAGGCCGTCGTCGCACTGCTGCGGCGGCTCACCCACGGCCAGGCCGGGGTGCGGATCACCACGGTGCCCGCGCCGCTGTGGCCCGCCGGGTTCTTCCGCCCCGGCGTGCCCCACGACGCCCGGCTGGTGCTGATCCCGACCCAGGACGGCAGGTCCTCGGTGTGCCTGGCCGTCCCCACCCGGGAGGTCCGCCGGGTCGACCCCGAGACCGAGTCCCGGCTGGCCCGGCTCGCCCAGGCCACCGCGCTCGCCGCCGAGCCGCTGCTCATGTACCAGGTCGAGCGGCATGTTGCGCTCACCCTCCAGCACAGCTTCCTACCCCGGCCGCACGCGCTGCCCGAGCTGCCGGGCGTCGACGTCGCCGTCCGGTACGTGCCGGCGTCCCGGGAGGCGGAGATCGGCGGCGACTTCTACGCGGCCCTGCGCACCGGGGAAGGAATGCTGGCCGCGGTCGGTGACGTCGTCGGACACTCGCTCGAGGCGGCCACCGTCATGGTCGAGATCCGGCACGCGCTGCGCGCCTACTGCGTCGACGAGAGCGACCCTGCCGTGCTCGCCGAGCGCCTCGACCGGATGCTCCGGCTGTACCACCCCGAGGTCACGGCGACCGTCTGCCTGGTCCTGATCGATCCCGGTACCGGGCGCACCCGCATCGCCAACGCGGGCCACATCCCGCCACTGATCGTCCGGGACGCCGGTGGCGCCGACTACGCCAAGGCGGCCGGCCCGCTGCTCGGCCTGGGCGTGCCCCACCCGCCGCCCACCGAGCTGTTCCTCGAACCCACCGATCGCCTCCTCCTGGTCACCGACGGTCTGATCGAGACCCGGGGCATCGACCTCGCGGTCTCGATGGAGCACCTGCGCGCGGCGGCCATCGGCGCGATGCCGGGCCTGGACGCGTTGTGCGACACCCTCCTCACCAGCTTCGGCCACGACCGTGAGGACGACATCGCGATGCTGGCCCTGCGGCTGACGACCTAGGCTGATCCTTGTTTCCCCGGAACAGGAGTGCCCCATGCCGCAGATCACCGTCGACTACTCGACCACGATGGCGTCCGCCTTCGACCGGAACGGGTTCGCGCGGGCCCTGCACACCTCGGTCGTCGAGATCGCGGCCGCCAAGCCGGAAGCCTGCAAGACCCTGTTCCGGCCCGCCGAGTTCACCGCGTTCGGCTACGACGACCCCGAGGAGCGCGGGCACGCGGTCGTCCACGTCACGCTGGGCCTCCTGGCCGGACGTACCGACGAGACGAAGACGAAGCTGACCGAGGCCGTACTGGCGCTGCTGCGCGAGCACGTGACGCAGGACGGTTTCGTGCTGCACGCCTCCGCCGAGGTGCGCGACCTCGACCCGGCGTACCGCAAGTACGAGAGCTAGGCCGTCCTGTCGGCGTCCCGCCTCAGGAGGCCAGGGCGATGAGCCGGGTGACCAGGTCGCCGAACGGCCCGTCGGCCGGCTCGCCGCCGAGCACGGGGCGCAGCAGGGCACGCAGCTCGTCGTCGTGGGCCGCGCTGACGGCGGTCAGCGCGGCGAAGTCCTGCACGAGCTGGACCTCCAGCTCCTCGCGCGGGATGCGCCGCCCGTCCAGCCAGATCAGCGCGGTCGACTCGGCCAGCGAGATCCAGGAACGGACGATCAGCTCCAGGCGCGGGGGCGCGTCCGGGACACCGAGGTGCGCCAGGATGTGCTCGTAGGCGCTCTGGCGCACCGAGTCGATGAGGGCGTTCGTGGTCGAGGAGCCGACCGCGGGGCCGCCGCGCATCAGGGCGGAGAATCCCGGGCCGTGCGCGTCGACGAAGTCGAAGTAGCGGCGCATCACGCGCAGCAGGCGGGAGCCGAGCGGTCCGTCGTGCGGCTCGGCGAACCGGCTCGCCAGATCCTCCGAGGCCCGCTTCAACGCGGCCTCGTACAGGCTGAGTTTGCCGGGGAAGTAGTGGTAGACGAGGGGGCGCGAGATGCCCGCGGCCGCGGCTATCTCGTCGATGGAGACCTCGTCGGGCGAGCGCTGGGCGAACAGTTCGAGGGCGACGCCGATCAACTGCTGCCGACGCTCCTCGACTCCCATTCTGCGACGAACCCCGGTAGTCATGCGAACACCTTACCGATCGGTTCCGGCCCAGAACGGACCGGACCGGTGCGGACATTCACCTGATCCGTCGCTTATCCGGCCACTTGTCCGGTCAGATATCGGTCAACTCCGGGGTCGCGGGCCGGGTCACATGTCCAGCACCAGCCGCTCGCTGCGCGCCCGGGAGACACAGATCAGCATCGAGTCGTCGCGCTCCGCGTCGGTGAGCAGCTCGTCCCGGTGTTCCACCTCGCCCTCCAGCACCCGCTGTTGGCAGGTCCCGCAGAAGCCCTGCTCGCACGAGTAGAGGGTGTTCGGCAGTTCGGCGCGGACGGCGGCCAGGACCGTCGAGTCGGCCGCGACCGTGACCACCCGCCCGGTGCGCCGGAGTTCGACCTCGAAGGGTTCGCCGTCGCGGACCGTACGCGCCGCGAACCGCTCGAGCCGGACCTGCGGTACCCGCTCCGCCACCGCCACCATCAGCCCCTCCGGGCCGCAGCAGTAGACGGCCGTCCCCTCGGGCAGGTCCGTGAGCAGCGCGTCGAGATCGGGCCGTCCCTCCACCACCGTCACCCGGTCCTCGCCGCCCAGCCGCTCGACCTCCTTCAGGAACGGCATCGAGGCCCGTGTCCGGCCGGCGTGGAGCAGCCGCCACTCGCTGCCTTCGGCGAGGGCCCGCACCATGGGCAGGATCGGTGTGATGCCGATGCCCCCGGCGACGAAGACGTAGGCGGGTGCCTCGACGAGCGGGAAACGGTTCCGGGGTCCCCGCACCTCGACCTCCATCCCCTCCCGCACCTGCTCGTGCAGCTCGCGCGAGCCGCCCCGCCCGTCCGGGACGAGCCGCGCGGCGACGGTGTAGGAGGAGGTGTCCGCCGGGTCCCCGCACAGCGAGTACTGCCGTACCAGCCCCGACGGCAGCACCAGGTCGAGATGCGCCCCCGGCTCCCAGCGCGGCAACCCGTGCCCCTCGAGGCGCAGTCGGACGACCCCCTCGGCGATCTCCCGCCGTTCGGCGACCAGCAGCCGCAGCGCGCGCGACCGGGGCCGGCCGGAGACCGGTTCGGCCAGCGCGGGCATCGGCCACAGCGGCGAGACCTGGATCCGGCGGCGCAGCGCCCGCCGGACGAGCAGCGCCGCGCCCGCGACGGCGACGGCGGTCAGCGGTTTCGGCGTCACGAGGCCCCCTCCTCTTCGGCGGCGAGCGCGGCCAGCGCGGCGGGGGAGGAGGCGAGATAGGCGACCGCCTGCGCGGTGGAGCCCTCCTGCGAGGGGTGGTACGCGCGGCTCAGGTAACGCGGGACCGACCTCAGCAGATCGCCGGTCGCGGGCAGCGTGCCCCGTCTGCCGCGGACGTAGAAGTCCTTGAAGGAGGCGCGGCCGCCGACCAGGGTCGGGTCGTTCTCCATGAAGAAGCGGGTGCCGCGCTGCCACAGGAACACCAGCGCGGCGAACGCCGTCGCCCAGGTCCGCACCCGCCGCCGGTAGCCGCCGTCGACATGGGTGAACAGGTCGAAGGCGACGGACCGGTGCTCGACCTCCTCGGCCCCGTGCCAGCGCAGCAGGTCCAGCATGGTGGGGTCGGCGCCCCGCCGGTCGAGCTCCTCGGCGTTCAGCACCCAGTCGCCGAGGAACGCGGTGTAGTGCTCGATGGCGGCGATCAGCGCCACCCGCTCCATCAGCCACCAGCGCCGGGCCCGGCCCGGCGGCAGGGTCCGGTCACCGAGGAGTTTCTCGAAGAACCAGTCGACCTGCGCGGTGTACGGCGTCGGGTCGAGCCCCTGTTCGCGCAGATGCGGCAGTACCTCGTCGTGGGCCTGGGAGTGCATGGCCTCCTGCCCGATGAACCCGATGACGTCCTCGCGCAGCCGCTCGTCCCGGATGTACGGGAGCACCTGCCGGTACACGTGCACGAACCACCGCTCACCGGCCGGCAGCAGCAGATGGAGCACATTGATGGTGTGGGTGGCGAACGGGTCCCCCGGCACCCAGTGCAGCGGGGTGCCCTCCCAGGAGAAGGACACCTTGCGTGCCTTGAGCGTGACCCGCTCGTCCGGCCGCCCCTCGGGCTTGTTAGACATGATGTCAATGTACTGACGGGTAGGGCGCGGGTGAACCCCTGTGCGACAACTCGCCCGCCGACGTGCGAGCCGACGTGCGATCCGGCGTGAGATCCGCCGTGCGATCCGGCGTCAGAGGGTCAGCGCAGGCCGTTGACCGACCGTCCGTCCTCGAGCGTGCCCTCCAGGCCGGCCTGCGCGCCCTGCTTCGTCGGCACCGCCAGCAGGTTGCCCTGCCCGGACCCGGTGACCCCGCCCGTCGCCCTGATGGACGTCGTCGCCCTGTCGCCGGCGGCCAGCAGGTACCAGTCGCCGCCCTTCGCCTTCCACAGCACCCCGGCCAGCACATGCGGATCGCGCGGCCCGCACGCCGGTACGTCCCCGGCCTTCGCCACGGCCGCCCCGAACAGCCCGCCCGGTGTGTGGAACTGGGCCAGCACCCTGCTTCCGTCGCCCCGCCAGGTCTCGGCCCGGGTGCACACCCAGGTCGCCGACCCGCTCGCGTCGGGCAGTTGCTGGCGGGTGTAGCCCCAGGCGTTGACCGTCCGTACGCCCTGGCCGCGGGCATCGGCCAGCGAGCAGGCGAACGGCGCCCAGGTCCGCAGCGCCGCCGCGCCGCTCGCCTCCTTGGGCGCGGCCGGGCGCCCAGCGGTGAGGCGGGCGGGGACGAGCTCGCCGAGGTCGCTGAGCAGGTGGGTGCCCGAGGCGTCGGTCAGCTGGAGCACGTTCCAGGTCGTGCACGTGCCGGTGTGGGTGGCCGGGCTGGACAGCGGCGAGGTGATCCCGTCGGTCAGCGTCAGGTCCATCAGCCCGGCGCCCGGCTTCGAGAGGTCCCGCTCGCCGGCCTTCGTCACCCAGGGCGCCGTCAGATAGCGCACGTTGCCGTCCGCCCGGCCCAGCACCAGCGCGCCCGCCTCGGCGCCGGTCGCGCCGTCGACCCGCGCGAAGTCGAGGGCCGCCCCGGCGGTGCCGTCCTTCGGCTCGGCGTAGCGGGCGATGCGCAGACCGTCGTAGAGGATCACCACGCGCGCGTTGTCGACCTCGCCCGCGTAGAGGAGCTGCGGCGGTCCGGCGGGGCCGCCGAGCGGGGTGTCCGGGGTGGCGGAGACATGCACCGACTCCCCGGGACGGGCCCAGACGGCGAGGGCGCGGCGCAGCAGCGCGCCGTCGCGGGTGAGGGGGCCGCGCGCGGGCCAGACCGAGAAGTCGGTGCGCGCGGAGGTCTTCCAGGCGGCGGGGGACACCTTCACCAGCCGCCCGGGGTCGAGTGCGGCCTCGGCGGCCGGGTTCTGCGCGTACAGCGGGGCGGCCGCGCCGTCCGGTCCCCAGCCGCCGCCGGGCAGTGCGACCAGGGTGCCGCACACGGCGAGCGCGGCCGCGGCGGCCAGCGCGGCCCTGGTGTGCCGGCGGCGGCGCATCAGATCGGTGGGCCGGGCCTGGAGCGAGCAGGCGTCGAACTCGGGGGAGTCGAGCAGGGCGTGGTGGGCGGCGGGGATCCGGGCGGCGTCCCGCAGGGCCGCCGTCACCTCGGCGGCCGGGACGCCGGACCCGGTCAGCACCTCGCGGACGTCGTCGTCGGGGAGCCGCTCCAGGCCGCGCAGCACGTAGGCGGCCCGGGCCGGACCCGACAGCGCCGCCAGCCGCTGGTCCAGGGCCAGCTCGTCGGCGCCCCCGGAGCGGGGGAAGAGCCGCAGGCCCCACACCTGGGGGAGCAGCGGCGGGAGCTGCGCACGCCGGGGCAGCGACCACAACCTCAGCGGCAGCCCCGCCTCCAGCGCCGTACGCACCACCTGGCGGCGGATGTAGGCGTATCCGGGGTCGCCGTCACGGCCGTCCCCCGCGCCCCCGTTCTGGGCCGGGATCACGGGGGTCGAGGCGCTGCCGCGGGGCAGGGCGCGCTGGGCGAGGGCGTGGGCGGTCAGGACGCGCCGACCGCGGCCGAGGCCGGGCGGCAGCACCAGATAGGCGAGCCGGACGAGCCGCGGGTAGTGCTCGACGAGCGCGGCCTCGGCCTGCTCGACGTCGACGGTCCGGTCGGCGGAGGATCCGGGTGCGGGGCGCGGGGCGACATCCTGTGACTGCACGTCCAGCAGAACGAGCGAAACGGTGGATGGTCACCCCGGGCGGGTCAGCCCTGCCGGAGCGCCTTCGCGTAGGTGGCCATCGACCGCTGGTAGCGCGGCAGATGGGGGGCCAGGGCGCCGAGGACCAGCGACAGGCCTTCGCGGTCGCGGCCGAGGCTGGACAGGCACAGGGCCAGACAGGCGCGCACGGCGTCGTCCAACTCGTCCGACGGGGCGTCCAGTTCGGGGGTCAGCAGCTCCACGCCCGCTGCCGCCTGTCCGATGTTGCGCAGGGAGCTGGCGAGTTGGATCTTGGCGCGCCTGGTCTTGTAACCGCTCACCTCGCTCAGGCCGCGCGCGAGCGCGTCCCGGTACAGCGGTGCGGCTCTGTCCGAGTGGCCGGTCGAGTCCCAGGCGCAGGCCTGCTCGAAGGGGCCCAGCGGACTGCCTTCAGGAAGTTCGTCGACGAGCTCGTCGATCACGGCCCGGAACTGCGCCGCCCGCTCCTGCGGGTAGTCGTCGAACGCGGCCCAGGCGGCGGTCACGCGATCTTCCCAGTCTTGGTTCACCGGCACACTCTCGCACGGGTGTCCCCACCCGGCACGGGTATTTTGAGCGCACCGGGCACGGGAGCCGTATCCAGGGCGAGGCTCTCGCAGGGAGGAACGGATGATGATGACCCGACCGATGCTCGTGGTGGCCGCCGCCGCGGCGGCGCTGGTGCTGACGGGCTGCGGTTCCGACGGGGCCGAGGAGACCGTCCCGGTGACGGCGACCGGCAGCCTGGAGCACCTGGCCGCCGAGGTGAAGTGCACGCCCGACATGCAGACCGACGCCGACGAACTCCGCCAGGCCCTGTGCGAGAACGCCGACGGAAAGTTCATCCTGCTGACCTTCGCCACCGACCGCGGCCAGCGCGAGTGGATCAACGGTGCCAAGGACTACGGCGGTCACTACCTGGTCGGCCGCAAGTGGATCGCCGTGGGTGAGGAGACCACCACCGTGACGGCGCTGCGCGAGACCCTCGGCGGTGACATCGAGGAGGGCACGGACCACTCCGCGCACGTGTCGGGCGAGCCCTCCGAAGGCGCTTCGCACCCGGGCCACTGACCCCCCCGTACATTCCGCGCGTCCCACGCGCGCAGCGCACACCGGAAGGCCGGCGGTGAGGAATCCTCACCGCCGGCCTTGTCTGTCGGTCCTACCGGTCGTCCCGCTCAGCGGGTCACTTGCACTTCTTGCCGGTGTTGATGCAGTTGACCATCTTGTTCATCAGGTTCGTCGAGAAGAAGTTGATGAAGTCGTTGTGGTCGGTGATCGGCTTGTGCAGGTTCTCCGGGAAGCTGTCCACCGCGTACGGCTGCACGACGGTCCCGTTCTGGAGCTTCGGGGCCGGAACGTTGTAGACCAGCCGGACCTGGAGCTGGGGGATCGCCTTGAAACCGTTGGCGCAGGTGCCGTCCGCCTGGACGAAGGCCACGTGCGTGCGGTGGTTGGCGCTGTCGATGTTCTGACCGTCCCAGCAGCTCTGGAAGTTGGTCGTCCGCACCACCTGGCTGCCCTGCGGGCAGATCGGGTACTGCGTCTCCAGCTGCACCTTGTTCTCGAAGCCGGTGCAGCTCCAGTTCACGTTGGCGTTGGCGTTGCCGTTGACGAAGGCCTTCGCGTCACCGGTGATGATGCGCAGGGCCGTCGGCATCGCGACGACCTTGCCCCGCTTGTTGCCGACGAACTTGATCTGTGCCTGGGCGGGCTGGAGGATCTTGCCGACGTTGCCCTCCTTGCCGCCGCCGTCGTTGTTCTGGTCGAAGTCCTGTGAGCCGTCCTGGACCCGCAGCACCGGCCAGAAGTACGAGGACTTGTCGCCCTGGTTCTGGCAGCTGGTACCGGCGCCGGCCAGCTCCTGGTCGCTCGCGAAGGCGTCGTTGTTCTGGTTGCCGACGTAGTCGTGCAGGTGGTGCGCGCCGTTGGTGACACCCGGGGCGACGATCACGTTGTCGGTGTTGTGGTTGTCGTTGCCGTTGGTGCCGCAGCTCGAGGTGAAGGTGCCCCGGGAACCGCCGTTGCCGTTGGCCTTGAGGCCGTTCGCGCCGACGCCCAGCTGCGCGTTGGCCTGGACCTTCGTGATGTCGACGAAGTCCGCGGCGACCGGGCCGTTGCCGCCCTGGCCGTTCTGCGCCTGGCCGGCGTTGCCGTTGTTCTGGCCGCCGTTCTGCTGCTGGCCGCCGTTGTTCTGCTGGCCGCCGTTCTCGTTGTTCTGGCCGTCGTTCTGCTGCTGGCCGCCGTTGTTCTGCTGGCCGTTGCCCGCCTGTCCGGCGTTGGTGTTGGCCGCCTGCGTGGTGCAGGCCGCCAACTGGCTCAGCGCGTTGTTGAACTGGCCACCGGAGCGCTGGATGTTGATGCGGATCCGGTCGATCGTGGCGGCGCGCTTCTCCTTGAGCGGGCCGGTGATCGCGTTCTGCACGAAGCTCGCGTCGTTCGTCTGGGCCTGACGCGTGGAGGCGAGCCGGGTGTAGGCCTCGGTGATCTGCTTGTCGAGGTTGGCCAGCTCGGTCGCGACACCCTGCTTCGCGCCCCTGGGCACATTGGTCAGCTTCTGCCCCACATCCGGGCAGGAGATGGTGGCGACCTGCGCGGCCGCCGTGGCGGCCTTGGTCGCGTTCCGGCCCGAGTTCGACTCGTGCGCCGAAGCGTAGAAGTTCGCCCAGATCAGCCCGCCCCCGCCGAGCGCTAGGGCCGCCGATGCTGCCACGGCCTTCGTGGCCATCGACGAACGGCGTTTACGTATGTTGCGTCCCATGGAACTCCTCTGACTTCCTTGCGGGGCAGCATCGAGGCGCCCGACAGGAGTGAAGCTGAAGCTGCCCCCTCCTTTACGCGTGCAGCCCCGGGGGTGTTCAGCCCGCTCGGAAATTGATGAGAGCCCCGTACGACAAAACAACCCCAACACCCTCACACAACACACCAGTTGACGGGGTCATCGGTCTCGGTCCAGATAGGCCAGCACCGCCAGCACCCTGCGGTTGTCGTCGTCCGAGACCTCCAAACCCAGCTTCACGAAAATATTGGCGGTGTGCTTGGCGACCGCCCGCTCGGTGACGACCAGTTTGCCCGCGATCGCGGCGTTCGACCGGCCTTGTGCCATCAGCTCCATCACCTCCCGCTCACGCGGGGTGAGCCGGTCCACCGGTCCCTGTCCGTCGCCCGAGCGCCGGGCCAGCAGCTGCTGGATCACCTGCGGGTCCATCGCCGTACCGCCGGCCGCGACCCGCCGTACGGCGTCCACGAACTGTTCCGCGTCGAACACCCGGTCCTTCAGCAGATAGCCGATCCCGCCGGTGCCGTCGGCGAGCAGCTCGCGCGCGTACAGCTGCTCGACGTGCTGGGAGAGGACGAGCACCGGCAGCCCGGGCCTTCGGCGGCGGGCCCGGAGCGCGCACTGGAGGCCCTCGTCGGTGTGCGTGGGCGGGAGCCGGACGTCGACCACGGCGACGTCCGGCTCCAGTTCGGCGAGTGCCCGCTCCAGTTCGGGCCCGGTCTCGACGGCGGCGGCGATCTCGAAGTCGTGGGCCTCCAGCAGCCGGACGAGACCGTCCCGCAGCAGGAAGAGGTCCTCGGCTAGGACAACACGCAAGGGATCTCCATGGTCACCATGGTGGGACCGCCGGCAGGAGAGCTGACGGCCAGGACGCCGTCGAATGTACCCAGTCGCCGCTCGACGCCCGCGAGGCCCGAGCCGGCCCCGATCGCCGCGCCGCCCGTGCCGTCGTCGGTGACCGAGAGCCGCAGCCGGCCCGACTCGTGCCGGAGGTCGACCCAGATCCGGTCGGCGCCGGAGTGCTTGACCGCGTTGGTGAGCAGCTCGCTCACGGCGAAGTAGGCCGCCGACTCCACGGGGGCGTCCAGGCGGCCGCCCTCGATCTCGACGCTCACCTCGGTGGCGACCGGCAGTCGCAGCGCCAACGCCCTCACTGCGTCCCCGAGTCCACGTTCGGCCAGCACCGGCGGATGGATGCCGCGCACCAGGTCGCGCAGCTCGGAGAGCGCCTCGGCGGACGACCGGCGGGTCTGCGCGAGCAGCGCCTTGGCCTTCTCGGGGTCCTTGTCGACGAGCATCTCGACGGTGCCGAGGTCCATGCCCATCGCCACCAGCCGGGCCTGGGCGCCGTCGTGCAGATCCCGCTCGATGCGGCGCAGTTCGGCGGCCGAGGTGTCCACAGCGTCCCGCCTGCTCTCCGTCAACACCCGCACGCGCTCGGCGAGTTCGGCCTGGCTCGGGGTGAGCATGGCGGCGGTGAGGAGGAAGTGGACCCGGAACACGTTCAGGGTGTGGCGGTGGGCGACGAAGAGCAGGGCGGCGGCCAGAGCACCGGCGCCGAACGCGCTCGCCTGGTCGTCCACCGGTACGAAGCCGTACCAGTAGGCGCCGCCGTCACCGTCGCCCACGACCCGCCACAGCCCGGCCGCCAGCGCGAACCCCTCCAGCGGATAGAGGACCAGGACGGCCGGCAGCAGCGCGGTCACGAACCCGGCCGTCATGTCCACCAGGAGCCACCGCAGGTCCCGCCAGGTCGCCGGGTCGCGCAGCAGCGCGAGGGACAGCCGGAACGGGTCGCCGGTCCGGGGGACCGGCCGGTACGCCGACGGGACGCGTACCCCGCCCCACCGCTCGGCGAGCGCCCGCCGCCGCTCGGCGTAGGCGCGTACCCCCTTCACCACCCAGGGCGTGGTCAGGGCCCCGACCCCGATCGGTATCAGCGCCATGGACACGAGGGAGAGGCAGAAGCCCAGGATGCTCAGCGGCAGTGACCCGACGGCCAGCGCGAGCCCCCGCCCGGCGGCGAGCACCGTCCCGCGCGCCCTCGAACCGCCTTCGCCGCTCTTCGTGTTGGTGTTCATGCCGTCAGTCTGGCGGAGCCGCGGACGGCGGGTCACTGGGCCGACGCCCCCGGTCAGAGGGTGGTGCCAGGTACACCGTGGGGGTCCGGCCCGCCGGTGGCCGCCGCGAGCACCTTCGCCTCCATCTCCGGGTCCAGGCCCTTGCGGGAGCGGTCCGGACGCTGCGGTGCCGTGCCCCCGATCGACCGCAGCCAGCCCCAGGTGTCGGCGACGGTCTCCTCGACGGGGCGGCAGACCAGCCCCGCCGCCACCGCCCGGGAGACGTCGGCGGCGTGCAGGGCGTCGTGCAGGTCCGTGCCCGGCGGCACCCACACGGGCAGCTCGGTCCACGGCTCGATGCCCGCGTCGAGGACGATCTCCGGTGCCGTCCACCGCAGTTCGGCGTCCGAGCCGGTGGCCCGCACGCACGCCTCCAGCAGCCCGCCCATCGTCGTGTGCCCCTGCGGACTCATCAGGTTGTACGGCCCGCTCAGCTCCCGCTCGACCGCGCCGAGGATCCACTCGGCGAGATCGCGGACGTCGACGTACTGAAGGGGCAGATCACGCGGACCGGGCGCGAGCACCGGGCCGCCGCGGGCGATCCGGCCCAGCCACCAGGGCAGCCGTCCGACGTTCTCGTACGGGCCGATGATCAGCCCGGCCCGTACGAGGACGGAGGACTCCGCCCCGAACGCGTCGAGGACGGCCAGCTCGCCGCCGCGCTTGTCCCGGGCGTACTCGCTCTGTCCGGCGTCGGGCTCCGCGCCCTCGACGAGGGGCGCGTCCTCGGCGTACCCGGCGGGCGGGGCCCAGGCGTACACCGAGCAGCTCGACACGTACACATACCGCCGGACACGGCCCCGCAGCAGCCGCGCCGCCTCGTGCACCGCGCGGGGCGCCGCCGACCAGGTGTCGACGACGGCGTCCCAGTCGCCCTCGGCCAGCGCGTCGAGACCGCCGGCCGCGGTGCGGTCACCGGTCAGCGACCGGACACCGGGGGCGGACGCCTGCCGCCCCCGGTTGAACACCGTCACGTCCCAGCCACGCCCGAGGGCCGCCTCGACGACGGCCCGTCCCGCGAACTCCGTACCACCCAGCACCAGAAGTCTCATACCGGTGACTGTGCCCGGTCCGGACACGGCGGGGAACCCTGCTCTGCCGACGGCAGACGGCAGGAATCAATCGCCGGTCGGCGGGGTGTACTTGTAGCCGACGCGGCGCACCGTCTGGATCGACTGGCGGTAGCGCGCGCCCAGCTTGCGCCGCAGCCGGGCGATGTGGACGTCGACCGTGCGGCCGTCGCCCACGTGCCCGTAGCCCCACACCGTGGTGACCAGCTGGTCGCGGGTGTGCACCCGGTTCGGGTGCGCGACCAGATGGGCGAGCAGCTCGAACTCCAGGTAGGTGAGGTCGAGTTCCTGTCCGTCCACGGCGGCCGTGCGCTGTACGGGGTCGATCCGTACGAGCGGGTGGCCGGCGCCGTCGGCGTCCTCGGCGATGTCGGCCTCCTCGGCCGCCGGCCGCTCCGGAACCGCCACCGGCAGGAACGGCGGCTGCTGGTCGGCCGGGACGAGCACCAGGTAGCCGACCATCGGCGGCTGACCCGGCAGCGTGGGCAGGGTGTGCGGGGGTGCGGGCAGCCAGGTCGCGCCCGGCGGCAGGAAGTCGGCGACGTCCACCACCTCGTCCCGGTCGACGGCCCGCAGTCGATGACGGGCGGCGCCGTTCGGGGTGGTGGCGGTGAGGCTGGGAGCGGAGGAGAGGGAACGAGTGTTCGCCATGAGAGGTCAGCTCTTTCGCGCGAGAGGTCCGTCAGGGAGGACGACGGCCGGGACTCGTGGTCGGGCTCGTCGAGGACGTACGGCGTGCGCGCTGGCCGAAGGCCGGGGTGTACGGCGTTAGAGGGCCGGCGCGTTCATCGCGCGGCAACACACCCGGTCGAAGTCATGGTGCTGACGGGAAGGCCAGAAGGGCTCGAGGTCGTGTCGACCCGTCGCGGTGCACTTCTGGAAGCTGGCCATGGCCCCATTGAAGCAGACACCCGCCCGTAACAGGAGCCTCCTCTCACGGCTTGGACGTTTCCTGACGTGAAGTCGACGTCAGCCGATCACGCGCGCCGTCGCGAGCAACTCGCGGACGGCGGCCCGCAGCACGTCGTCGGGATGCGCGGCGTCGCCGTACATCAGGTCCTTCACGGCCCGACGAGGGGATCGGGCCCCGCGTCGCAGCGGCTCCACGGCGAAGCGGGGGAGGACCCCCATCTCCGTGAGCGTCACCACCGGGTGGGGCGGGCCCGGGTGGAACCTCTTCCACTCGAGCGCCTCCCGGGCCAGGGGTTCCGCGGTGTCCTCGGTCCGGCCGGTGATGCGCCAGACGGCCAGCGCGGCCGCGGCCCGGGTGCCGGACGGCGTACCGGGCGCGAGAAGCGGCTCGAGAGACGGCAGCAGCGGTGCGGCGACGGCACCGAGCCGGCCCGCGAGGTGCGTCGCCCAGGAGGAGACCGAGGCGGTCAGCTCCCTGCGCAGGAAGGCCAGCGCCGGCTCCGGGTCCGCGGCGACCGCCCAGAGCGCCACCGCCGCCTCCGCCGAGACCGAGGAGTGCACCCCGTCGCGCGCGCAGATCCGCAGCGCGCGCTCGCCCGCCGCACCCGCGGCGCGCCCCAGCCCGCCCAGCACCGCGACCGCGACGGACGGATAGCCGGTGCCGTGCCGGGTCAGCAGCCCGGCGAGCACCTCGACGACCTCCGCCGCCACCGCGGGGTACCGCGTCAGCACCTTGACCAGCTCCGCGTGACCGTCCCCCGGCCGCCGGGCGACCGCCCGCGCCACGGGCTCCGCCGCGGCGCCGAACTCGTCGGTCACCGCGTTGACGGCACGGACGGTGTCGTACGCGCCGGGCGCCTCGGCGAGCAGCCGCAGTGTCTCCTCGACCGCCACCCGCGCCGGTACGCGCGCGCGTGCCAGCGCGGTGACCGCCCCGGCGCGCACCGCCGGGCTGTCGTCGGCGAGATGCGGCAGGACCCGCTCCCGCACCCGCGCGCGCAGTTCCGGCGGCAGCGCGCAGGTCAGCTGCGCCAACCGGTACAGCTGCCAGGCCTCCCCCTGCGTCTCGCCCAGCGCCCACGGGAGCACGTCGGCCTCGCGGTCCCGCCAGCGCTCGGTGATCTCGAAAGCGAGCGGTATCCCCTGGCCGAGGGCCCGCAGCGCGGCCCCGGGGTCCTCCAACAGCCGTTCGGTGAACGGCCGGTAGTGCCCCGGCCAGAGCGAGATCTCCGGTTCCTCCGGCAGCTCGGCCACGGCCGTGTACGCCCGCGCGCAGGCGTCCACCAGCGGGTGCGGCAGGGGCAGTTCGGTGCTGCGCAGCAGGTCCTCGGCGGCGGCGAGCGCGACCCTGGGCTCGGTGTCGGCCAGCAGGCCGGGCCGCCAGGCGCCGTCGTCCGGCTCCAGCAGTCCGAGCGCCGTCACCAGCCGGGCGCGCACCAGCGGGTCGCGCTCCTCGGTGAGCCGGTCCCGCAGCAGCAGGGCCGGCGCCGGGCCGGACTCCCGGCCGCACGCGGCGATCAGCAGCACCGCCGCCTCGCGTACGTCCGGGCCGGCGTCGTACGCGAACGGCGTCAGGGACGGCATCGCCCGCGCCACGGCCCGCCGCACGCGCCGCCGCTCGTCCGGGTGTCCGGCCCAGTTCGAGAGGTTCGCCAGCAGCCTGAGCAGTTCGGCCCGGGGGCCCGCCGCGCGCAGGGCGAGCCGGATCAGATGCGGCACCACGGGCGCCGTGCGGACCTCCTCCCGGAAGCACAGGTGGGAGTGCAGCCGGTCCATCGCCCGGTCGCGCACGGCGTCGTCCGCGGACTCCAGCGCCCGCAGCAGTCCTGGTACGTCCACCGCGGAGCCGTACACGCGTCCGAGATCCGCCCGGTCCCTCTCCGTCCCCATGGGATCGCAGGATATGCGGAAGGGGCGCCCGCCGAGTCGGCGAGCGCCCCTTCACGAGAGCCTGGGGAGGATCAGACCTGGCCGGCCTTCTCCAGCGCCGAGCAGCAGGTGTCGACGATCAGACGCGTCACCAGGTACGGGTCGACGTTGGCGTTCGGACGGCGGTCCTCGATGTAGCCCTTGCCGTCCTTCTCGACCTGCCACGGGATACGGACCGAGGCGCCACGGTCGGAGACGCCGTAGGAGTACTCGTTCCACGGGGCGGTCTCGTGCAGACCCGTCAGACGGTCGTCGATGCCGGCACCGTAGTGCTTGACGTGGTCGAGCGGCTTGGAGCCCTCACCGAGCGACTCGCACGCGGTGATGATCGCCTCGTAGCCCTCGCGCATCGCCTTCGTGGAGAAGTTGGTGTGCGCGCCGGCGCCGTTCCAGTCGCCCTTGACCGGCTTCGGGTCGAGGGTGGCGGAGATGCCGAAGTCCTCGGCGGTGCGGTAGAGCAGCCAGCGGGCCACCCACAGGTGGTCGGAGACCTCCAGCGGGGAGACCGGGCCGACCTGGAACTCCCACTGGCCGGGCATGACCTCGGCGTTGATGCCGGAGATCGCGAGACCGGCGGCCAGGCAGTTCTCCAGGTGCGCCTCGACGACCTCACGGCCGAAGATCTCGTCCGCGCCGACGCCGCAGTAGTAGCCGCCCTGCGGGGCCGGGAAGCCGCCCTTGGGGAAGCCGAGCGGGTAACCGTCCTGGAAGAACGTGTACTCCTGCTCGATGCCGAAGATCGGCTCCTGCGCGGCGAACTTGTCCGCCACCTCGGTGAGCGCGGCCCGCGTGTTGGACTCGTGCGGCGTCATGTCGATGTTGAGGACCTCGCACAGGACGAGGATGTCGTCGCCGCCGCGGATCGGGTCGGGGCAGGTGAAGACCGGCTTGAGGACACGGTCCGAGGAGTGGCCCTCGGCCTGGTTCGTGGAGGACCCGTCGAAGCCCCAGATCCCGAGCGCGTCGAGACCGGCGGGCTCACCCGCGATGATCTTCGTCTTGGAACGGAGCTTCGCCGTCGGCTGGGTGCCGTCGATCCAGATGTACTCAGCCTTGAAGGTCACGGGCCACTTCCTTCGGGGGTGTGTCTGACGCACTTGCGGGTGCTGCGGCGCTGCGGCACTGGGGCGCCGCCTGTTTGCCCCGCAGCTTGTCAACAGGCGATTTCCCGGTCATTGCTCGAATGTGAACCCCGTGTTACCTGGGGGTTCTGTGGTGCGGCTCACGGTGTGAGGCGTGGCGCGGGGGTTCGTGTGCGACGGGGCACCCGCGGACCCCGAGGGCACGGGCCGCCCGAACGGGCGGGCCCGGAACGGGCCGGTCCCGCCGCTCGTGGCCGCGAGCAGCGGGACCGGTGGTTCCGTATTCCGTACACCCCCGTCGGGACGGTGCGGAGGGCGCCGCCGGTCCACCGAGGTGGCCGGCGGCCGGGGCTCACCCCACCTTCTCGATCACCGCCCGGCGGATCAGGAACTTGCCGGGCTCACGGACCAGCTCGAAAGCCGCGTTGTTGAGCAGGACGCAGCTGCCGGAGACCGAGGTCACCTCGACGGTCGTGGACTTGTTGTTGTCCAGGTTGGTGACCTTCAGCTTGGTCCCCGCCGGGAACTGGTTGCTCGACGCGGCCGGGGCACCGCCCTCGCCGGAGAGCGTCACCGTGGAACCGTTGCAGACCTGCTGGCCGGAGGCGGCACCGCCGCCGTTGCCCGCATTGCCCGCGTTTCCCGCGTTGCCCGTGTTTCCGGCCGGGGCGGAGGCCGCCGGAGCGGAAGCGGCCGGGGCGGAGGCCGCCTGCGAGGGCTGTGTCGCCTGGGAGTCCTGAGCCGACTCCCCAACGACGCAGCCGGACGCCTGCTGCTGGACCTTGATCTGCGCGATGACCGCCTCGCGGTTGGCGATCCGGGCCGCGGACTGCGCGTCCGGGTTCGTCTTCTGGCCCTCGATGAACTTCTGGTTGTTGCCGAGGGCCGTGGCCAGCCCCGCGCAGACGGTCGAGTCCCCGGCGGACAGTGTCCTGGCGCTCGACGAGTCCTGTGAGGCGTTCGAGGTGGACGCCATGACGAAGGCCCCGGCGCCCGCCACCGCCGCGGCGCTGACGAGCAGCGCGATCTTCTTCTGCGTGCCGAGAGTTCTCCTGCGCGACATGCGCGCCTCCTGAGGGGTAGGGGAGCGTACGCCGCTATGTACGAGATACCGAACGAGGTTACTCAGTGGTCACGGGAGTCAATCCAAGTGGCGTGCGTCACAGGCGAGTCGGGCTGTGGGCCGGCACGCGCCGCGGGGCGGGGTCACGTCCGCCCCTCCTCGTACGCGGCCACCGTGTCCTCCACGCGATGGAGCAACCCCTCGGTCCGGGCGCGGAGTTCGGTCTCCCGGGCCGGTCCGCCGTCGCCCCACCGTCCGTCCGCGAACACCACCGACCGGAGGGTCATCGCCTGCCGGAGGACCCGGGCCGAGCCCGGCGGGACCGTCGGCAGACCGGCCCGCGGGGGCGGGTCCAGCGCGATCGCCCGGTACGTCACCGGGTCCGCCGAGACCGTGGCGAACACGCGCGAGGCGTCCTCGACCCGCGTGAAACTCAGCACGGTGACCGTGACCTGCGAGCGCCGCTCGGTGTCCGTGAACAGGGCCGCCGTCGACCGGGAACACCCCTCGCCCCGGTCCACCAGCCGGGCGAGCCCGGGCGGCACGTCCCGCGCGCAGTCGACGGTGGTGGAGAGGTCGACGCGGGCGTACCGGGAGCCGTCCGCCAGCCGGACGCCCGTCGAGGGGAAGGCCTGCTCCGGCCGGATGACCGGGCGGGCGAGCAGGGAGGGCAGCGCGCCCGGGGCGCGGCTCGGGGCCGAGGAGGGGAACCCCGGGTCCACGGACGGTACGGCGGTGAGCGCCGAGGCGGTCGCGGCCCCCCTCGGGGTCGCGGGGGGAGCGGACCCGGGCCGGGTGCCGTCGTCCTCCTCCGCTATCAGCGCGGTGCCGACGGCGACGGCGACGCCGAGGGCCACGCAGGATCCTGCGGCCGCCGAGCGCCGGGCCCGCCGGCGCCGTCGTATGCGCTCCCGTTCGGGAGGGGACCCGAGTCCTTGATCACCGAAGGTCATGGCGGCGGAGGGTAGCAGTGTGCGGGGCGCCCGCTCCCGCCGCCGCGCGAATCGTTTCGCCGACCCTCGGGCCAGGCCGTCCCCTAACGGGACAACGCGTCCCGTACCGCCTCGTCGGTGCGGGCCACCAGCGCGGTGCCGTCCTCCGCCGTGATGATGGGGCGCTGGATGAGCCGGGGGTGCGTGGCGAGCGCGGTGATCCAGCGGTCGCGCGAACTCGCGTCCCGCGCCCAGTCCTTGAGGCCGAGTTCCTTGGCCTCGGCCTCCTGGGTGCGGGTGATGTCCCAGGGTTCCAGGCCGAGGCGGTCGAGCACGGCCGCGATCTCGTCCTCGCTCGGCACGTCCTCCAGATAGCGGCGGACGGTGTAGTCGGCGCCCTCGGCGTCGAGGAGGGTGAGGGCGCTGCGGCACTTGGAACAGGCGGGGTTGATCCAGATCTCCATGCGGCTCACGGTAGCCGGTCACAGGACCCGAAAGCCCTTGTGATCAGGGGCGTTTGTCAGTGGTGGGCAGTAGAATAGAAGCAGTGTTCGAGGGTTCGCCGGAGGTTCCGGACCGGGCCCTGACCGCGACAGGAGGATGCCTGTGCCCGCTGCCGCACTGAAGCCGAAGCCGCTGCCGACCCAGTCCACCGCGAAGCGATCCGTCCAGCTCGATCTGCCCTATGTACCCGTCGAGAAGCGGCCGTTGCCGCCCGGGCGACCGCGCGATTGGTACGTCACGCACAACCGTCGCCTCAAGGCGATGCGCCTCGCCATCGCCCTGCTCGACCTGGGCGTGTATATGCCGAACCAGGCCCGTAACGAGAAGATCCGCAGCACGGCGGAGCTGATCGGCGTGCACGCGCCGTCGGACACGACGTGCCACATGGTGCGGGCGCTGCTGCGGTACACGAGGTGAACCGCGCGCCGGGTGCCGTTCCTGGCGACGGCACCCGGCGTCGGCGTCCGGCCCGGTGACCCGACTCGGTGACCCGGCCCCGCGGTCCGCCTCTCAGAAGTCCCCCTCAGGACACTTCCGGCAGTCCGGCTCCCAGGAGTTCCGGCGGCCACAGGGCCGGGGGTCACCTCACCAGTTCCTTCTCCACCGGCGTGCGGAACCTCGGTGTCACCCGGGTCGCCCCCAGCCAGGACGCCAGCCGCGCCGCCTCCGCCTCGATCGCGGCCTGCGCCTCGCCGCCCCCGGCCTCGTCCCCGTCCCCGTCGGCCAGGATCCGCCATACGATCTCGCCGTCGGCCCGCTGGGCCCAACTCCCCACCACCCGACCGTTCCACCACACCGTCGGGCCCACGTTCCCGCTGTAGTCGAACAGGCCGGGGCGCAGCTCGGGGGCCAGATACCAGTCCCGGCCCTGCCAGCCCATGGCCGTCGGATCGAGGCCGGGCAGCAGGGCCGCCCAGGGTTCGCCGGGGGAGGGCACGGCGTCCACGTCGTCCTCGACGACGTACCCCGTCCCCTCGTCCAGCGTCACCGCGCGCGCCCCGATCGCGGTCAGCGCCCGGCGCACGTCCGTCACCTTCCAGCCCGTCCACCACTTCAGATCGGCCTCCGTGGCCGGCCCGCACGCCGCCAGCCAGTGCCGCAGCAGCTCCGACTGGGCGGCGACCACCGGCAGTTCGGCGTGCTCGGGAGCGAGGGCCCAGCGGAACTGGCTCGACGTCCACGAGCCCAGCGGGCGCCCCCTGACCACCTTGCCCTCCACCCCCAGCACCCTCAGCAGCCGGGTCACGACGGTGTGGACGCCCTCGTAGGGCTTCCCCGCCGCGTACACGAACTGCTCCCGCAGACGTGGCTCCTCGCGGGCCAGCTCGGCCGCGGTCGCCTGGCCGAGCCGGGCCAGCGCGGCCAGCGCCGACTCCTCGACCTCCTTCAGCCAGGCCGCGTCCGGCGCGCCGGCCTTCGCCATGTCCTTCACCAGCGTGGCCCGCTCCCGCGCGGCGACCGCCAGGCCGGTCGAGGCGTGCACGACCGCCGTCGACTCCGTCGGGAACACGAAGACGGTGTGCCGCATACCGTGCATCCGGACGAGGGACCGGTCCGCGTACAGCGCCCGGTCGGTCTCCGCCACCGTCGCCGCCGGGTCGACCAGGCGGGCGCCGATCGCCAGGTACACCGTCGCCGGGTCCGAGCCGTGCAGGGCGAGCAGCGCGTCGGCCACCGCCTCGGGTGTCGCGACCCGCGCCCGCGGGGCAAGCCGGTGCCGCAGGGCCAGCCGCGCCCGCCGCTCCGCCACGCCGATGTACCGCAGCCCGTCACCCATTACCGGCCTCCACCCGTCGTCGCCCCGCCGTCCGGCACTCGCCTGTGCCCGCATCCTCCCCGACGGCACTGACAATCGGGTCCCGGCGCCCGTGTCACCCGTTCGACTTACCCGGCATGCGGTCGGCCCCCGCCGGGCCTTCACTGCCAACAGGGGGCCGGGACGTTTCGGGCGACGGGAAGTGTCGGAGACCGGGAAGCGCCGTTGGACCGGGAGGCGGATGTGGTGCTGAGGCGACGCGGATGACCACCCCCGCCGAGCGTGGCCGGCGCGGCAAGGACGCCCGCAAACGCGTCTCCCGTTCCGCCCACGCCCTCTGGATCCCGTCCGTGGACCGGCCCGACCCGGTCGCGGTGCTGGAGCGGCAGGGCCGGGACCGGCTCCCCGAGCTGCTGCCGATCCGCTACGGGCGGATGACCGCCTCCCCGTTCGACTTCCTGCGCGGCGCGGCCGCCGTCATGGCCGCCGATCTGGCGTCGCAGCCGCACACCGGGCTGACGGTGCAGCTGTGCGGCGACGCGCACCTGCTCAACTTCGGTCTGTACGCCTCCCCGGAGCGGGGACTCCTCTTCGACCTCAACGACTTCGACGAGACGTTCCCCGGCCCCTTCGAATGGGACGTCAAACGGCTCGCCGCCTCCGTCGCCGTGGCCGCCCGTGAGAACGGCCACCCCGAGCCGAGGGTGCACCGCGCCGCCCTGGAGACCGTGGCCGCCTACCGCACCGCCGTACGCCGGCTGTCCCGGCTCGACGAACTCGCCGTCTGGTACCAGCGCATCGACGCCGAACGGCTGTTGCCCCTGCTGCGCTCCGCCCGGCATCGCGGACGCACCGAGGGCAGTCTCACCCGCGCCCGCCGTCGCACCAGCCTCCAGGCCCTCGGCAAACTCACGGAGGTCGTCGACGGCCGCCGCCGCATCATCCACGACCCACCGCTGATCGAACCCGCGGGCGCCTCCGACAGCGCCGCCCTGCGGAAGATCTTCAGCGACTACCGCTCCACCCTCACCGAGGAGCGCCGGCTGCTGTTGGACCGCTACCGCTTCGTCGACGCCGCCCGCAAGGTGGTCGGCGTCGGCAGCGTCGGCACCCGCTGCTTCATCGTGCTGCTCGCCGGGCGCGACACCGACGACCCGCTGTTCCTCCAGATCAAGGAGGCCCGCGCGTCCGTCCTGGAGGCGCATCTGCCCAGCAGCCCCTACATCCATCCCGGGCACCGGGTCGTCGCCGGGCAGCGGCTGCTCCAGGCCGCCGCGGACGTCTTCCTGGGCTGGACGACCGGGCCGCAGAGCCGCGCCTTCTACTGGCGTCAGCTGCGCGACCCCAAGGGCGCGGCCGGTGTCGCCGGGATGTCCCCGGCCGAGCTGACGGCGTACGGCCGGCTGTGCGGCACCGCCCTGGCCCGCGCCCACGCCCGGTCCGGCGACCGGATGGCCATCGCCGGCTACCTCGGCGGGGCCGACACCTTCGAACGCGCCGTCGCCGACTTCGCCCTGTCCTACGCCGACCGGACGGCCGCCGACCACGCGACCCTGGGCGCGGCGGTCGCGGCGGGCGTGGTGAGCGCGACGCCGGGCGTCTGAACACGACGGGCCGCAGAAGGGCCAGGTGAGGGGTGTGAGGCCGGGGTCCGGTGAGGAGTGTGATGTCGGGGTCCGGTGAGGAGTGTGATGTCGGGGTCCGGTGAGGAGTGTGAGGCCGGGGTCCGGTCAGGGGTGCGGGTCAGGGGTGTGAGGTCGGGGTCCGGTCAGGGGTGCGGGTCAGGGGTGTGAGGTCGGGGTCCGGTCAGGGGTGCGGGTCAGGAGAGGCCGGGGGCCGGTCAGGGGTGTGAGGCCGGGGGCCGGTGTTCGTCCGGGCCGGACAGCACGGCGGCCACGAACGCGCTCCGGTCCGCCGCGTGGTCGCGGAACCACAGGCCGAGCCGGTGTCCCGCGCCGGGCAGTTCGAACCTCGTGTACCGGGCACGGGCGGCGAGCGCGTCCTGGACCGCCTCGGTCACCTGCGGCGGGATCACCGTGTCGGTGCCCGGCACGGCGAGCACCGCCCGGCCCTCGTACGCGCGCAGCACGTCGAGCGCGGGCGCCTCCCGCCAGCTCCCGGGCCTGCGGATGATGGCGCTGAACTCCCCGTCCCCCGCGCCGAAGGGGACGTCCCACGCCCGGGCCGCGTACACCGCGGGCGCGCACAGGCCGAGGGCCGTCACCCGGTCCCGGTACAACGCGGCCAGGTCGGCCACCGTCTGTCCGCCCATGCTGAACCCGACGAGCACCAGCGTCCCGTCCGCCGGGACGTACGCGTCGATCACGGACACCGCCTGCTCGAAGCGGCGGCGCAGGCTCGACTCCCGCAGTGAGCCGGTGCTTCGGCCGTGCCCGGAGAAGTCGAGGGCGAGGGCACGGCAGCCGTGGACGGTGAACTCGCGGACGAGCGGCAGGAGTCGCTCCGTGCTGCCGTTGCCGGCGCCGTGCAGCACGACGGCGGTGACCGTTCCCGGACCACCGCCGTGCACCCCGCTGAGCCGTTCACCGTCGTGCTCGTGCGTGAAGGAGGACAGTTCGCTCATGGGCCCATTCACTCATGGGCCCCCTTCACCCCTGGGCGGGTTCCGTCCGGGCCGCCTTGATCGCCTCGCGGAGGTGCTCCTCCTCGACCTTGCTCAGCGAGGTCTGCACCAACTGGCCGCCGTACGGCGTGAGTTCCGGGATCACCTTGTCCTCGGCCGCGTGCTTGACGAGGACGAACAGGGCGGCCGCGCCGGGGCGCAGATTCTGGCCGAGGTCCTTCATGAAGTTGTCGTTGATGCCCGTGTCGGTGAACGAGCCCCCGGCCGCACCGGCGGCCGCGCCCACCGCCGCGCCGAGCAGCGGCGCCAGGAAGAGCAGCCCGATCACCCCGCCCCACACGGCACCGCCGGCCGCGCCCACCGCCGTGTGGTTCACCGCCTGGTGCAGCTTGATCCCGCCGTCGCCGCGCCGCTCGACGACGACCGCGTCCTCCAGTTCGACCAGATGCTGCTTCGACAGCTCGAACAGCTTCTCGCGCACCTGGTTGGCGGTGGCGAGGTCGTCGTAGGCGACGACGAAGAGATTGCTCATCCGGGCACCCCTTTCGGCAGGGATCGTCCTGGTAGGTCCATTCGGCCCGACTCTAGGCCCGCGGAAAAGGAGATGCACGTTGAGTGACGGACTCCGTACGCTGAAGGCACCACCCCACCCCTCTCGTCACGCACAGTCACCCGTCTCTGCCCAGGAAGGAGGTACACCATGGGCACCGTCGTTCTCTCCGGGGCCGTCGTCCTGGTGGTCCTGGGATTCGGAAACCCGCTGTACTGGCTGGCCGCGGCCGGCGTGCTGTTCCTGTACGTGCGGTACGGGCTCGACTCGTCCGGGCCGTCCGCGCCCGGCCCCGCGCCGAGCGCGGGAACCGCGCCGACGTCGTACAAGGCGTACCGCGACCGCCGGGACAAGCAGGCCAAGTGGGAGCGCCGCTACCGTCGTGAGCGCCCCCTGGAGTCCCGCCGTCAGGAGCGCGAGCGCAGCAAGTAGCACAGCGGACAAGCAGGTGAGCGGGGCATGCGGCCGTCAGGTCCGGCTAGAGGCCGGGGGCTCCCCACACCGGGAACCAACGGCCCAGGTCCTGCTCGATCCGCAGGTCGCCCGCGAGGGCGGCCCGCACCTGGAGTTCGAGTGCGCCGTCGCGCCGCTGCCCCGGACCGGGCAGCGGCGCGAACGGGTAGAACGAACCCCGTTTGTACAGATAGACGAGCGCCAGCCGACGGCCGCCCGACCCCTCCGCCCCGCCGGTCCCCTCCGCACGGCCCGGCCCACTGGTCCCCTCCGCACCGCCCGGCCCGTCGGTCCCGTCGGTCCCGTCCGTCCCGTCCATGCCGGCCGTGCCGTCCCGCCGGTCCTCGAAGCTCGCCAGCGAGCACAGCAGCTGTGGCCCGAAGCCGTTGACCTCCATCGCGCTGTTCACCGCGTGCAGGTCGTTGACCAGGAGCGGCAGCTGGTCGGAGGCGCGCTGCGAGACCAGCCAGGAGTAGCCGAACTCGTCGCGTACGAGCCGCACCGGGGGGCCGGTGCGCTCGGTGTCCGCGTCGAGCAGCGCCTGGACCTCGCGGTGCGTCTGCTCGAAGGCCGAGCCCTCGACGGTCGCGAAACACACCGCTCCCTGCCCGGTCGGCGTGAACCCGGCCGTCGCCTCCAGCGTCACGGCCGCCGAAGGCAGCGCGAACAGCCGGTCCAGGTCGGCCACGACCGGCTTGGTGCGGCCGAGCAGGATGTCCAGCAGCCCCATGATCAGCCCGCCTTCCCCGGAGCGGCCGCCTCGCCCAGCTCGGCGGAGATCCGCCCCAGCTGCTCGAGCCGCTGCTCCAGGCTCGGGTGGGTCGAGAACAGTCCCGCCACACCGGGCTCGGTGCCCAGGGCCGGCGTGAAGTAGAAGGCGTTGAAGGCCTGGACCGTCCGCAGGTCCTTCGTCGGGATACGGCCCAGGTCGCCGGAGACCTTCGTCAGCGCGGAGGCCAGCGCCGAGGGCCGGCCGGTCAGCTGCGCCGCCGCGCGGTCGGCCGCCAGCTCGCGGTACCGGGACAGGGCCCGGATGAGCAGGAAGCTGATCGCGTACACGGCCGCCGAGACACCCATCACGGCGGCGAAGACGACCGCGGCGTTCTGGTCCCGGCGCGCGCCGCCGAACACCTGCGAGTAGAACGCGAACCGCACGATCAGTCCCGCGATCACGCCCAGGAACGACGCGACCGTGATCACCGCCACGTCCTTGTGCGCGACATGCGACAGCTCGTGCGCGAGCACCCCCTCCAGCTCGGCGGGCTCCAGCCGGGCCAGCAGCCCGGTCGTCACGCACACCACCGCGTGGTCGGGGTTCCGTCCCGTCGCGAACGCGTTCGGCATGCCCATCTGCGAGACGGCGACCACCGGCTTCGGCATGTCCGCGATCGCGCACAGCCGGTCGATCACGGCGTGCAGCTCGGGATACTCCTCGCGCTCCACGACCCGGCCCCGCATCGCGAACAGCGCGACCCGGTCGGAGAACCAGTACTGCGCGCCCAGCATCGCCACCGCGACGACCGCGACCAGCACCCACGACTTCAGCAACACGATCAGCGCGGCGACGAACGCCACGTACAACAGCCCGAGCAGGAACAACGTGACCGTCATCCGCACGGTCAGCCGCCGGTCGCTCCGGAAACGGCTCTCCATCTGCCATCACCCCGCAGTCAGGCACTCGTCCCACTGCAAGTGTGCATCCGCCCATCCCCATGAACGGGCCCCGAACGGACCTGGGCGGAGCAAAGCCTTCCTGTGAACGCCCGGCGCGAGCACCGGCGGTGATCCGTCCCGGACTCAGCGCCGTACGGCCCGCGCCGCCCGCTGCCGCAGTGCGTCGTCGGGATCGTTCCGCAGCACGGTCAGGGCGCGCCGCCCGGCGGTCCCGCCCCGCTCGGTGAGCAGCCGGAACGCGGCGATCCGCACCGGCCGGGGCCGGCCCGCACCGAGCCGTTCGACGAGCCACTCCTCGGGCAGCAGCTCCGCCGAGGGCAGCACGGCCGCGGTCACCTCCCGCACCACTGCCGGTGCCGGATCGTCGAGCAACGGCAGCAACCGCCGCGCGTCGGCCGCGTCCAGCACCCGCAGCCCCGCGACGGCCCGCGCCCGCACGCGCCCGGCCGGATGCCGGACCAGCGACCACAGCAGCTCGGCGTCACCGCGCTCCCCGCACTCCGCGAGCCCGGCGACGGCACCCGGCGGCAGGGCGGGACCCCCGCGATCCGCGCACCGCTCCGGGTACCAGGACAGCGGATCGCCGCCGTGCTGCCGTACGACGTACCGCGCGCAGGCCCGCACCAGCCCCGCCCGGTCGCCCAGGAAACGCCACGGCCCGCTCCGCCCGCCCGGCCCGCCGCAACGCGGTCACCCCGGCGGAACGCACCCGCGAGGTGCGCGCGGTGAGCAGTGGTTCGAGCACGTCGTCGTGGAGCTCGTCCGTCGGGGCGGCCAGGACGGCGTCCGCACACAGGCTCTGGACGACGGCGTCGTCGTCCCGCGCGGCGACCCGGGCCGGCTCACCGGGGGAGAGCAGGCCCTCCTCGACGGCCCGCCGGTACGCGTACCGCCGTACGGAGCGATCGGAATCGGTGTACAGGGCCGTCAGGATCTCGCGAGGTGCCTCGCGCAGCAGCTTGTCGGCCAGGCCGACGGCGAACTCGCCCCGCTCCCGACGCCCGACGCGCAGGATCAGGGGCAGCAGGGCCACCGCCCGCCCGGCGTCGAGCATCTCGCCCAGCCGCAGGCGCGCCTGTTTCCGTACGGGTTCGGCCCAGTCGGCGCACCGTACGACCAGCAGCGGCAGCAGATCGGGGTGCCCGCCGATCCGCCACAGTGCCGCCGCCCGGATCCGGCCGTCCCGGTGGCACAGCGCCAGGGCGATGTGCGACTCGCTGAGCGGCCCGCCCGCGTGCAGGGCGGCGACCAGCCTGCGCCCGGCCTCGTCCCACTCCCCTTCCGGCAGGTAGTGCGCGCCCCGATGGAGCGGTCGGACGCCCGCGTCCAGGGCCGTCCAGGCGGCCGGGGCATCACGGTCCAGCGCCTCCCGCAGGGGCACTCCCCGGGCGAGCCGCACCGCCACCGCCGACCCGCCCGTGATGTCCTCCCGCATCCCTCGCACCTCAGTACTGCGCACGGAACCGCGTGTACCCCAGCAGGAGGATCACCGCGGCGACGCAGCCCAGGACGATCGTCGTCGACACCCACGACGAGCGGGGCGATGCCACCCGGTCCGGGCCGCTGCGGAAGGGGACCGGCTCGGGCGGGTTCTCCCTCCAGCGGGCGGCCAGCATCCGGGCCCGCGCCGAGGGTTCCGTGTGCGCCGCGGCGTCCGCCCACTTGAGGTCGAACTCCCGCTCCCCATCGTCCTGTTCGGACATGTCCGTCTCTCCCCCGTCACCTCTGCCGAGGTCTTCCCTTCGAACAGCAGTGCCAGAAACCATACGACGACGCCCCCGTCCCTGAGAAACAGGAAACGGGGGCGGACGAACTCAGGGACCGAACGGCCCGGGGCCGGTCACACGTCGTAGTACAGCTCGAACTCGTGCGGGTGCGGGCGGAGCTGGAGCGGGGCGATCTCGTTGGTGCGCTTGTAGTCGATCCACGTCTCGATCAGGTCGGACGTGAAGACGTCGCCGGCGAGCAGGAACTCGTGGTCCGCCTCGAGGCGGTCGAGGACGGCCGGGAGCGAGGTCGGGACCTGCGCGACGCCCGCGTGCTCCTCGGGGGCCAGCTCGTAGAGGTCCTTGTCGATCGGCTCGGCCGGCTCGATCTTGTTCTTGATGCCGTCCAGGCCCGCGAGCAGCAGGGCGGAGAACGCCAGGTACGGGTTGCCGGAGGAGTCGGGCGCGCGGAACTCGACGCGCTTGGCCTTCGGGTTGGAGCCCGTGATCGGGATACGCATGGCGGCGGAGCGGTTGCGCTGCGAGTACACCAGGTTGACCGGGGCCTCGAAGCCCGGGACCAGACGGTGGTAGGAGTTCACCGTCGGGTTGGTGAAGGCCAGCAGCGACGGGGCGTGCTTGAGGATGCCGCCGATGTAGTAGCGGGCCATGTCCGACAGGCCCGCGTAGCCGGCCTCGTCGTAGAACAGCGGGGAGCCGCCGGTCCACAGGGACTGGTGGACGTGCATGCCCGAGCCGTTGTCGCCGAAGATCGGCTTCGGCATGAAGGTCGCGGTCTTGCCGTTGCGCCAGGCGACGTTCTTCACGATGTACTTGAAGAGCTGGAGGTCGTCGGCCGCGGCGAGCAGCGTGTTGAACTTGTAGTTGATCTCGGCCTGGCCGGCGGTGCCCACCTCGTGGTGCTGACGCTCGACCTGGAGGCCGGACGCGGCCAGCTCCAGGGAGATCTCCGCACGCAGGTCGGCGAAGTGGTCGACCGGCGGGGTCGGGAAGTAGCCGCCCTTGTAGCGGACCTTGTAACCGCGGTTGTTCTCGAGCGCACCGGTGTTCCAGGCGCCGGCCTCGGAGTCGATGTGGTAGAACGACTCGTTCGCGGAGGTCTGGAAGCGCACGCTGTCGAAGACGTAGAACTCGGCCTCGGGGCCGAAGTACGCGGTGTCGGCGATACCGGTCGACGCCAGGTAGGCCTCCGCCTTCTTCGCCACGTTGCGCGGGTCACGGGAGTACTGCTCGCCCGTGATCGGGTCATGGATGAAGAAGTTGATGTTCAGCGTCTTGTCGCGGCGGAAGGGGTCCACGCGCGAGGTCGACAGGTCGGCGCGCAGCGCCATGTCGGACTCGTGGATGGCCTGGAAACCGCGGATCGACGAGCCGTCGAAGGCCAGCTCCTCGTCCGGGTCGAACGCCTCGACCGGCAGCGTGAAGTGCTGCATGACGCCCGGCAGGTCACAGAAGCGGACGTCGACGAACTTGACGTCCTCGTCCGCGATGAACTTCTTGGCCTCGTCGGCGTTCTGGAACATCCAGCTCCTCCTACTCCCGGCCGTCGAGCCGGGGTGGTAGTTCGTTCGTGCGGCCAGTGCGGTGGCACACGCTGACATCGACCCTAGGGACGGGTGATTTCTCGGGCGTGACCCATTTGTTTCGCACAAGTTAACCGGAGCCTGCCCGGTGTACCCCACCTGTCCGTATCGCGAAACGGGCGCAGTACCGTGGTCGGGTGGACAACAGGGATGCAATCGGCTCGTGGCTCTCGGGACCCCGCGCGGCCGCCGAGGAAGCCGGTGTCGACTTCGGATACAGGGGCGAGCAGCTCGGTCTGCCGGAGCACGGGCCCGGCTCCATCGCCCGTCCGGGCCGGCGGCTCGGTGCGCTGGCCGTGGACTGGGGCTTCGGCGTCCTGATCGCATACAGCTTGATCACGGACGGCTATCGCCCGGCGACGAGCAACTGGGCCCTGCTCGTCTTCTTCGTGCTGAGCGTCCTGACGGTCGGCACGGTCGGCTCCACCCCGGGCAAACGCCTGTTCGGCCTGCGGGTGGTGTCCGTCGAGACCGGCACCGTCAGCCCGCTGCGTGCCGTGGCGCGCACGGTGCTGCTCTGCCTGGCCGTCCCGGCCCTGGTCTGGGACCGCGACGGCCGCGGCCTGCACGACCGCCTGGCCCGCACGGTGGAAGTGCGGATCTAGGGTCCGGCCGACGTAGGACGAGGGGCGCACGTACGGCGAAGGCGGTCGTACGACGAAGGGGGCGCCCGGAGTGATCCGGGCGCCCCCTTCGTGACGTGGGGAAGGCGACTCAGCGGGCCTTGCCGCCGCCCTTCGGCAGGCGCATGCCCTTCGGCATCGGGCCCTTCGGCAGCGGCATGTTGCTCATCAGGTCGCCCATGGCGCGCAGCCGGTCGTTGGTGGCCGTCACCTGCGGGCCGGCCAGGACCCGCGGGTACTTCAGCAGGGTGGTGCGCAGCTTCTTCAGCGGCACCTGGCCCTCGCCCGTACCGACGATCACATCGTGTACCGGCACGTCCGCGACGATGCGGTTCATCTTCTTCTTCTCGGCGGCCAGCAGGCTCTTCACCCGGTTCGGGTTGCCCTCGGCGACCAGGACGATGCCGGCCTTGCCGACGGCCCGGTGCACCACGTCCTGGCTGCGGTTCATCGCCACCGCGGGGGTCGTCGTCCAGCCCCGGCCGATGTTGTCGAGGACGGCCGCGGCAGCGCCCGGCTGGCCCTCCATCTGGCCGAAGGCGGCCCGCTCGGCCCGGCGCCCGAACACGATCGCCGTCGCGAGGAAGGCGAGCAGGAAGCCCAGGATGCCCAGGTAGACCGGGTGGCCGATCAGGAAACCGATCGCGAGAAAGACGCCGAAGGTGATGAGGAAGACACCCGCGAGCACAAAACCGATCGTCTTGTCGGCCTTGCGGGTCATCTTGAACGTCAGGGCGATCTGCTTCAGTCGCCCGGGGTTAGCGGCGTCCGCCGCGCTGTCACTTCTCGCCATGCCACGAAGTCTACGTGGCCTCGGAAGTGCCTACGACGGCAGGAGGGGGAGGTGTGGGGAGTGCGGGGAGGGGGTGGGTCAGGGGCGGCCGGAGGTGACCGCTTCGAGGACGCGCTGCGCCTCGACCCGGTCCTTGGCGCGACGGCGGTCCTCGAGGACGGAGGTCCAGGCGTTGCGACGGGCGGTGCGCTGGCCGCTGCTCATGAGCAGCGACTCGACGGCGCGCAGTGCGGTGCTGAAGGTCGGGATCGCGGTGGCGCGAACGGGCGCGGCCTGCATGGTGGGTGTCCCCCTCGGACGGCTTCGGGTACGGGGCAGGGCTGGGCGGTGCGGGAAAGCGTGGTGCCGGAAGGCGTGCTGCACGTGACGTGATACCAGCGTCACTGTTTGGTGTTACCAGGGCGTGACCGACCGGTCAAACACGAATGAAGCCTTGATGCGCAGGGCCGAAACGCTGACGCGACCCCGGCGTACGCCCTCATCTGCGAGGACGGCCGGGGCCGCGTCATATCGGTCACTACTGGCGGGTAATACCTTGTGCGCGAGTTCACACAGTCGGCCTGCGGCCGTACGGCGCAAGGGGGCTGACGTCGCGTCAGACGGCCTGCGAGGCGATGAACGCGCCGCGCTTCTCGACGGCCATCTGGTACAGGCGCCCGGCACGGTAGGAGGACCGTACCAGCGGGCCCGACATCACGCCGGAGAAGCCGATCTGGTCGGCCTCCTCCTTCAGCTCCACGAACTCGTGCGGCTTGACCCAGCGCTCCACCGGGTGGTGCCGCACGGAGGGCCGCAGGTACTGCGTGATGGTGACCAGCTCGCAGCCGGCCTCGTGCAGCTGCCGAAGCGCCTCGCTGACCTCCTCGCGCGTCTCGCCCATGCCGAGGATCAGGTTCGACTTGGTGACGAGCCCGTAGTCGCGGGCCGCCGTGATGACGCCCAGCGAGCGCTCGTAACGGAAGCCGGGCCGGATCCGCTTGAAGATCCGCGGGACGGTCTCCACGTTGTGCGCGAAGACCTCGGGCCGGGAGGAGAAGACCTCCGCCAGCTGCTCCGGAACGGCGTTGAAGTCGGGGGCGAGCAGTTCGACCTTGGTGCGCCCGGCCTCCCGCTCGGCGGTCTGCGCGTGGATCTGCCGGACGGTCTCGGCGTAGAGCCACGCCCCACCGTCCGCCAGGTCGTCGCGGGCGACGCCGGTGATGGTGGCGTAGTTCAGGTCCATCGTGACGACGGACTCACCGACGCGCCGCGGCTCGTCCCGGTCCAGCGCCTCGGGCTTGCCGGTGTCGATCTGGCAGAAGTCGCAGCGCCGCGTGCACTGGTCGCCACCGATCAGGAAGGTGGCCTCGCGGTCTTCCCAGCACTCGTAGATGTTGGGGCAGCCGGCTTCCTGGCACACGGTGTGCAGGCCCTCGCTCTTCACGAGGTTCTGCATCTTGGTGTACTCGGGACCCATTTTCGCCCGGGTCTTGATCCAATCGGGCTTGCGCTCGATGGGGGTCTGGCTGTTGCGGACCTCCAGGCGCAGCATCTTGCGTCCGTCGGGTGCGACTGCGGACACGTCGGCTCCCTGCCTGTCTGCGTAGACTTTCGATTCTTCGGCGTACACCAGGGTACGCCCGTGTTTACCGGGTTCTGCTGTGAGGCCAACCTCAGGGGCTGGGGGCGCATTCCCGGTCAGGCGGTCGCCTTCTCGATCTCCCGCGGCTTCGGTTCCGCGTTCTCGAGGACGTCCTTCAGGTGCCGCTCCACGACCGGCAGCACCTCGTCGATCGTGATCTCCCGGCCCAGCTCGTCGGCCAGCGAGGCGACCCCCGCGTCCCGGATCCCGCACGGGATGATCCGGTCGAACCACTTGTTGTCCGGGTTCACGTTGAGCGCGAAGCCGTGCATCGTGACGCCCTTGGCGACCCGGATGCCGATCGCCGCGATCTTGCGGTCCTCGCGCCGCTGGCCCGCGTTCGAGGGGGCGTACTCCGGCCCGTTCAGCCGCGGATCGAACTCCTCGTCGGTGAGCCGGGGGTCGAAGTCCAGCGACAGGCCGCCGAGCGACGGACGCCGCTCCACCGGGTCGCCGAGCACCCACACCCCGCTGCGGCCCTCCACCCGGGAGGTCTCGAGCCCGAACTCCGCGCACGTGCGGATGAGGGCGTCCTCCAGGCGTCGCACATGGGCCACGACGTCCACCGGCCGCGGCAGCTTCAGGATCGGGTACCCCACGAGCTGGCCCGGCCCGTGCCAGGTGATCTTGCCGCCGCGGTCCACGTCCACGACGGGGGTGCCGTCCAGCGGGCGCTCGTCGTCGGTGGTGCGCCGGCCCGCGGTGTACACCGGCGGGTGCTCCAGGAGCAGCACGGTGTCCGGGACCTCGTCGGTGAACCGTGCCGCGTGCACGCGGCGTTGCTCGTCCCACGCCTCCCGGTACTCGACGGCGTCCCCGCCGAACCCCATCCGCACGAACCGCAGCTCGCTCACGGCAAGCGCCTCCCTGGAAAGTCGTCAGGCGCGTCGAGCGCCCAAGCCACTGTACGTCCGCGCGCTTCGCGTCAGCCCTGGGGTCAATCCTCACACGATCGGATGAATGAACGTCGATATGTGCGACCGGCTGCTTACGCTCCGCTACATTCGCGCCGTTCACGAGGCCAAAAGGGCTGCTCACAGCAGCAGGGCACTTCATCCGGGCACGTCAAAGGCCCGGGAGGCAGGAGACCGCACCGCAGATGACGGAACGACCCGCGCAGCGCACGCCCAACCGCCAGCTAGCCGCGCTCATCGCAGAAGCGGGCTTCTCCAACGCGGGACTGGCCCGTCGTGTCGATCAGCTCGGTCTCGAGCACGGGCTGGACCTCAGATACGACAAGACGTCCGTCACCCGGTGGCTGCGTGGGCAGCAGCCCCGGGGCACCACCCCCGCGCTCATCGCCGAGGTCTTCACCCGGCGCCTGGGCCGTCGCCTCACCGCCCAGGACCTCGGCCTGGACGCCTGCGCCCCCGTCTACGCGGGTCTGGAGTTCGCCGGCACCCCCGAGGAGGCCATCGACATCGTCGGCGGCCTGTGGCGCAAGGACTCCGGCAGCCACGCCGAGCTCCGCAAGATCGCCTTCACCCCGGCGGGACTGGTCGTACCCAGCCGTGACTGGCTGATCGGACGGGCCGACGAGAAGGTGGCCCGCAGCGAGCCCACCGCCCGGGTGCCCGTCCAGGGTCGCTCGGCGCCCCGGCCCGCCGCGCCCCAGCAGCCCGCCTCCGCGCCGCTCGTGGCAGCGCCGGCCCAGCTGCTGCCGGGGCCGGCGGCCGTCCCCCGGCAGCGCGGCCAGGGCGGGGACCGGGGAGGTGACCGGGGCCTCGGCCAGCGGGTCACCGGCGGTGACATCTCCGCGCTGCGCTCGGTGGGCGAACTCTTCCGCACCCTCGACGACCGGTACGGCGGCGGCCACGCCCGCCAGGCCCTCGTGCGCTACCTGGAGCACGAGTGCGAGCCGATGCTGCGGGGCGCCTACAGCGAGCAGACCGGCCGCCGGCTGTTCGGCGCGGCCGCCGACCTGACCCGCCTCGCGGGCTGGACCTCCTTCGACATCGCCGCGCACGGCCTGGCCCAGCGCTACTTCGTCCAGGCCCTGCGCCTCTCCCAGGCGGCCGGCGACCGGGCGTACGGCTCCTTCGTCCTCGTCACCATGAGCCGCCAGGCCGTCTATCTCGGCCACGGGCGCGAGGCCGTGCAGCTCGCGCGGGTGGCCCAGCAGGGGGTCGGCACGGGCGCCCCGGCCGTCGTGCAGGCGCTGCTGCACTCGGCGGAGGCGCGCGGGCACGGGGTGCTCGGCGAGGTGCGTGCCTCGACCGCCGCCCTGGTCCGGGCCGAACGCGCGCTGGAGGCGGCCAAGTCCGGCGACGAGGTGCCGCACTGGGCGCGCTTCTTCGACGAGGCGCAGCTCGCCGACGAGTTCGGGCACTGCCACCGCGACCTCCAGCAGTTCCGGGCGGCGGCCCAGCACGCCGAACGCTCCCTCCAGCTGCGGCCCGCCGCGCACGCCCGCAGCCGGGTGTTCTGTCGGGTCGTCCTCGCCTCAGCCCGGCTCGGCCTCGGGGAGCTCGACCAGGCCTGCCAGCTGGCGGCGGAGGCGGCCGGGCAGGCCGCGGAGATGCGGTCCGTACGGGCCCTGGAGTACGTCCGGGACTTCGAGCGCAGGCTGGAGCCGTACAAGGACGCGGCCCCGGCCCGCACCTACCGCGACAAGGTCTCGGCCCTGGGCTGAGACCTCCGCCCCGGCCGGGGCCGCCCCCCGGACCCGGCCTGTGCCCACCACCTGTCCCGGTCGGGCACTTCGGCCCGTCCGGCGATCGAGTACGAGGCCCGTTCAGGGCCGAAGGGGTCCGGGGGCGGAGGGCTCCGGTCGCGGAACCCCCGGGGGCGGGCGGTCAGGCCGCCGCCTGCTCCTGGCGGGCCCTCGGGGCCGGATCGGCGGCGTGCAGGGAACCGGCGGCGCCGAGATCGGAGACGATCGCCGCCGCGGCCCGGTGCGCCGAGTGCAGCGCGCCCTGCACGGTGCTGGTGTCCCGGTGGTCCCCGCACACGTACAGGCCGGCCAGCAACCGCACCGCCCGCCGCAGATCGTGCGGCGCCCGCATCGCCGGGACGGCCTCGGCGGTGTGATGCACGGCCAGCGTCTCCCAGCGCGCGGTCGAGGTGCCGTACAGCCGGGACAGATGCACGCGGACGGCGGTGTCGACGCCCGGCGGCGGAGTGCCGAGGACCGTGGTGGAGATCAGCGCGCGTCCCGCGGGCGCGCGGGCGGGGTCGACCCGGCTGACCACGGCCGTGTGCGCGACCGGCCCGCCCCGGTCGGCGTCGAGGAGCAGCGACGCACCGGTCTCGGGCGGGTCGTCCGTCGTGTGGTGGACGACCGTCACGGGATGGAAGTCGGGCACCCGCAGCCCGGGCAGCAGCTCCGCCGCGGTGCGCGCGTCGGTGGCGACCAGCACGGCACGGCAGCGGAACTCGCCGTGCTCGGCGGTGGTCACCGAGGTCGTGGAGACCGAGGTGACCCGCACTCCCGTGTGCACGGTGCCCGGCGGCAGCGTCCGCGCGAGCAGCTCGGGCAGCACCTCGGCCCCGCCCTCCGGCAGGGACAGTCGGCCGGCCGCGAAGGCGCGCAGCGCCAGGTCCGCGCACCGGCTGGAGGTGGTGAGGTCCGGGTCGCAGAGCAGCGCGGCGAGCAGCGGACGCAGGAAGCCGTCGATCGTGCGGGCGGGCAGCCCGCGGGCGGCGAGGGCCTGGGCGGCCGGCGCCTCCGGGCGGCGCATCAGCCGTTCGGCGGGGGTGACCGCGAGCCGGGTGAGCGCGGCGCCCAGCCGGGCCTGGTCCACGGCGGTGCCCAGCGGCGCGCCCGCCCGGACCCTGGGCGGCGGCGCCGGCCGCACCTGCGCGGCCGGGGAGCCGCCGGCGCGCGGCCTGGGCAGCGCGCCGGGCCGGGGAACGCTCGCCAGGGCGCGTACGGCGTGCAATGCGCCCCTTGCGCTCCCCGCGCCCGCCTGCGCGCCCGCGCGGTGATGGCGCCCGTCGCTGTGCAGCAGCACCCCCGGCGCGAACGGACGCAGGGTGAGCGCGTCCAGCCCCGGTGTCAGGGCCAGTTCCGGATAGGCCGTGGACAGCAGCTGTCCGATCCGGTCGAGCCGGAACCCGTCGACCTTCTCCGTCGACATGCGGCCGCCGACGCACTGGGCGGCCTCCAGGACTGCGGTCGTTACTCCTGCGCTGGCCAGTCGGTGCGCGGCGGAGAGTCCGGCGACTCCGGCTCCCACCACGACGACGTCTGCCTGGTACGCGGGCTCAAGCACGTGCCCCTCCTCGAGGTTGCGCGGCCGGTGGAGACGTCATGCCCCCAACAGCCGTCCCGGATACCCGAGTTCGGGTCGAGGTTAGGGCCGTGATCGGTCAGGAACAGTCGCGCATGGACCGTGCACGGTCGCACGACGGTCGCATGCGGTCACGTGAAGGATCACGCTGCCCGGATGGCGTCCTCGATCCCGGGGAACGCGAAGGTGAACCCGGACTCCAGCAGTCGCTTCGGCACCACCCGCGCGCTCCCCAGCACGTCCCCGGCCATCTCGCCCAGCACCGAGCGCAGTACCGGCGCCGGCACCGCGAACAGCGTCGGCCGGCGCAGCACGCGCCCCATCGCCTCGGTGATCTCACGGTTCGGCAGCGGCTCGGGCGCGGTCAGGTTGAACGGACCCGACAGGTCGTCCCGGGCGAGCAGATGCCGGATCGCCGCCACCTCGTCGTGCAGGGCGATGTACGACCAGTACTGCCGGCCGTCGCCCATCCGCCCGCCGAGCCCGGCCTTGAAGAGGGGGAACAGCTTGCCCCAGGCCCCGCCGCCGCGCGCCACGACCAGCCCGGTCCGGGTGAAGACCGTACGGACACCCGCTTCCCGGGCGGGGCCCGCGGCCGCCTCCCACTCCACGCACAGTTCCGGCAGGAAGCCGGTCCCGGCGGGCGAGTCCTCGTCCACGACCCGGTCGCCCGTCTCGCCGTACAGACCCATCGCGCTGCCGTTCACGAACACCCGCGGCCGTTCGTCGAGCGAGGCCACGGCCTTCGCCAGCGCCGTCGTCCCGTTGACCCGGCTGTCGTGGATCCGCTTCTTGTACTCCTCGCTCCAGCGCCGGTCGCCGACCCCCGCCCCGGCCAGATTGACCACGGCGTCGCACCCGGCGAGACCCGCCGTGTCCACCCGCCCGTGCTCGGGGTCCCAGCGCACCTCGTCCGCGCCCTGGGGCGCACGGCGCACCAGGCGCACCACCTCGTGCCCGTCCGCGGTCAGAGACCGCACCAGGGCGCTGCCGATCAGGCCGGACGCACCGGCCACCGCGATTCGCTCACGTTCCATGCCGCCATCCTGCCCCGTGGCCGGGGAAAACCCCGGTCCGGTCGCCGCCGCCCCGCCATAAGGTGACGGCCATGCCCGGACCTTCCGCACCCCGTATCCGCACCGCACGACCCGCCGACGCCGAGGCGCTGGCCCTCGTCGACCGGCTGACCTGGTCCACCCTGCACGCGGTCATGCCCGAGCCGGTGCCGCCGTACGGCCCCTTCTTCGACGACCGCCATGTCCCCGAGGACTACCTGGTCGCCGAGGTGGACGACCGGGTCATCGGCTACGTCCGCCTCGCCCCGCCCACCCCGCTCGCCTGCAACGCGCACGTCCGGCAGATACAGGGCCTGGCCGTCCTCGACGAGGGGCGCGGCCGGGGCGTCGGACGGGCGCTGATCCGCGCCGCCCTGGACGAGGCCCGCCGACAGGGCGCCCGCCGGATCACCCTGCGCGTCCTCGGCCACAACGCCCCCGCCCGGCGGCTCTACGAGTCCGAGGGGTTCGTGGTGGAGGGCGTGCTGCCGGAGGAGTTCCTGCTGGGCGGGGAGTACGTGGACGACGTGTTCATGGGGCGCCCGCTGTAACGCCCCGCGCCACGGCCTCCGCACCGGGCACCGGCCCCCGCCCCGCGCCATGGCCCCGCGCCGCGCCGCGCTACGTACGGCCTCCGCGCGGGCTCAGGAGGTCGCCAGACGGCCCGTGTCCACCTGTTCCGTCGCCTTCGCCGCCCGCCGGGCGTCGCCGGCCACCTCGTCCGCCGTGAGCACGTACCCCGTCTCGTCGTCGGAGGTGGAGCGGGCGAAGACGACGCCGTAGACCCGGCCCGCTGTGGTCAGCAGCGGGCCGCCCGAGTTGCCGGGCCGCACGGTGGAGCGGATCGAGTAGATCTCCCGGGTGACGATCTCGTCGTTGTAGATGTTCCGGCCGGTCGCCTTCACCCGGTTCGCGACCGTCGCCGCCTGGAGGTTCAGATCGCCGTCCTGCGGATAGCCGGCGACGACCGCCGAGTCACCGCGCGAGGCGTCGTCGTCGAAACCCAGGACGGGCGCCCTCAGGTCCGGCACGTACAGCACGGCCACGTCCTTGTCCGGGTCGAAGAGCACCACGCGCGCGTCGTACGACCGGCCCACACCGCCGATCCGTACGGTCGGGTCGTCGATGCCCGCCACCACGTGCGCGTTGGTCATCACATGCTCGCTCGCGTACACGAAGCCGCTGCCCTCACGGCCCTGGTCGCCCGCCACGCCCTCGATCTTCACCGTGCTCAGCTTGGCCGCCTCGGTCGCGCTCGCGGTGACGCTGTCGCCGGTGGGCTTGGCGACCTCGGCCGTCGACTCGTTCTCGAAGGGGTTGAAGACCTGCGGGAAACCCGCCTCGGTCAGCGCCGAGGTGGCGCGCGCGAACCAGGTGGGCGTGGTGTCCGGCATCGCGTCCTGCACGGCTCCCAGCAGCCGGGAGTCCCGTATGGACGAGGTGACCACCGGGGACGAGGACGCGCCCAGCACGCTCGCCGCCACCCACGCCACGATCAGCACCGCCACCGCGTTCGCCGCCGCTCCGCCGACCCCGTCGGCCACCCTGAGCGGCCCGCGGTCCAGCTCCCGCCGCAGCCGCAGCGCCAGCCGGCCCGCCAGCTCGTGCCCGGCCACCGCGGGCAGGAGGACCGTGACCACCGCCGTCACCGTCGCCGCCGTGGTCCCCGGTGTCACCAGGTCCATCACCCACGGCAGGACCCAGACGCCGATCACCGCGCCGCCCACGAAACCGGCGAGCGAGACACAGCCGGCCACCAGTCCGCGCCGGTAGCCGGAGCCGGCGTAGGCCAGGATGACCAGCACCAGCAGGATGTCGAGCAGGTCCACGCGGCCGCCTTTCTCTTGGAACCCCTGGTCGGTGAGTACGTGCGGGAAGGGGCCAGTGATCAGCTACCCATCGATCACGCGCGGGTGAACGTGCGAACCAGCCACGCGCGCGTGTACCCCGGAAAACGTCGTGGACCGGGAGATTGGTTCCACCAGGTGGCACAGCACACATCGCGGACGGACCGGAACAGGCCGACAGTGGGTTCATGTGTGCCCTTCGACCGGCTCCCCGCGGCGCGCGCGGAACGCGAGGACGCCGCCCGGCGCGGATACCGGGCCCGGTCCTCGTGCTCCTGGGCTGCCTGCCCGGGTTCGCCGCCGTGGCCGCCCTGGGGCTGTGCGCGGGCGGCGTCGACCACGCCGCCTCGGCCGGCTCGGGCGCCCGCCCGCCCGCCGCCCGGCCCGCCGCCGTCCACCCGGCGGTCCGGCCGCCCGTCGTGCCCCGTGCCGTCTGGCTGGACGACCTGGCCCGGCACGCGCAGCCGCCCCCGCGCTACGACGACAAGGTCGTCGCCGTCTTCGTGCACCACACCGACTCGCCCAACGGCTACGCCTGCGCCGACGCGCCCCGCATCATCCGCTACCTGTACGCGGGGCAGACCGGCGCCCGGGACTGGGACGACATCGGCTACAACTTCCTCGTCGACCGCTGCGGCACGATCTACGAGGGCCGCGCGGGCGGCGTCGACCGGCCCGTCACCGGCGCCCACACCCAGGGCTTCAACCACCGCACGGCCGGTATCGCCGCCCTGGGCACCTTCACCGCCGGGGTACCGGTGCCCCAGGCGATGGTCGACGCGATCGCCGCCCTGACCGCCTGGAAGCTCGGGCTGTCCGACATCGACCCGCGCACGGAGGTCCGGCTCACCTCCAGCAACAGCCGAAGCCGGTACGCCGCCGGCGCCACCGCCACCCTTCCCGCGCTGGCCGGCCACAAGGACGGCTACATGACCAGCTGCCCCGGCGCCGCCCTCGCCGCGCGGCTGCCGGAGATCCGGGAGCGGGCGGCCCGGCTCCAGGGCAGAACGGCGTCCCGGGCCGCCGGAAGTCTCACAGGAACGCCTTAGCCGGCGTTCAGGGTTCTCCCATTACCGCGTCCTACGGTCATGCACAACACAAGCCGACGGGAGGCGGGGATCATGAACAGCAGTCGCTACCGGTCCACGGGGAGCACGGGGAGCACGGGGAGCACGGGAGCCGCGGGCAACGCCGGGAACACCGGAGGCGCGGGCGCCACGGGCTCGGTGGGCGGCGCCGAGCGGAACCCGGCCTGGACGAAGGCGCTCCGCAGCCCCTGGACCGTGCTCTGCGCCGTCGCCGCGGTCGTCCTGGGCCCGGCCGCGGCCACCGCCTCCGCGCTGGAGCGGGCCAACGAGGCGCCGATGCACCACGCGGCGCGGGTCGACCGGTCGCAGGCCTACATCCCGGCGGACAGCACCCGCCGCAGGCTTACGGTCTGACCACCGGCCGGGTCACTCCACCGGCCGGTGTCACTCCTTGAAGCGCTGCCACAGCCGGGGATACCGCTCGGCCAGCGCCCCCTCGTTCTCGAAAGCGACCGGCGTGCCCTCCGGTTCGGCGGGCGCGGGCGGAATGCCCAGGTCCGGGGCGACGGTCCCGGTGAGCTGCTCGTAGGCCTCGTCGGCCGCGTAGCCGAGTTCCTCGCCGTCCCCGTCGATCTCCTCGTCGAAGTCGTCCAGCAGATCGGCGAGCGAGTCCGGGTCGTTGTGCAGGGCGCCCTCGAAGACCTCGCGGCCCTGTCCGATCAGCCAGCACCGGAAGAAGTCGAAGGCGTCGTCGCTGGCCCCGTCCAGCAGCAGCCAGGCCGCGCCCCACAGGTCCCAGCGGTAGGCGCGGTTGTAGCGGGACTCGAAGTGCCGGGCGAAGTCGAGCACCGAGTCCGGGTCCAGCCGGACCAGCCGCTCCACGAGCAGGTCGGCCTGCTCCTCGGGATCGCCATCGGCGGCCTCGCGGGAGGCGTCCACCAGCTCCCAGAACTCCGTCTCGTCCATCACGCGTCCAGCATCGTGCCTCGCAGGGCCCCACGCACCCGGAGTGCCGGGGATTCCGGCGGGATCCTCACCCTTCCCGACGCCCGTAGAGCTCCGTCAGCCGTACCGCCGCCGCGGCGAACCGCTCCCGCAGCGTGACGGGGGAGAGCACCTCGGCCTCCGGTCCCAGCGCCGCGAGCTGCGTGTGCGCCACGTCCTCCGACTCGACCCGCAGGGTGACGGTCACCCAGCCCGCCCCGTCCGGCTCCGGGACATCCGCCAGCGCGTCCCGGGCGGCCACCGGGTCCACGGCGTACGGCAGGTCGCGCACCCCCGCCTCCGAGAGCCGCAGTACCACCTCGGCGCGCAGGATCGACCGCGCGAACCGCTCGGCCTGCGCGCCCCAGAAGGCGGGCAGATCGAAGTCCTCGTCCCTGACGAAACGATCCTTCATCGCCTCGGCCCCGACGAACCGGTCGATCCGGTAGGTCCGGAACGCCCCCGCTCCGGCCCCAGGCTCCGCTCCAGCCCCCGGTCCGGCCCCGGCCCCCGCCTCCGTCCCGGCCCCCGCCTCCGTCCCGCCGACCCGGGCGCACAGATACCAGACCCCCGCCTTGAGCACGAGCCCGTACGGCTCCAGCTCCCGTGTCACCTCGCGCTCCCCGCGCCGGTAGCGCGCGCTCAGGCGCCGGTCGTCCCACACCGCGTCCGCGATCACCGGCAGCAGGGCCGGCGCCGCGGGCTCGCGGAACCAGGCGGGCGCGTCCAGATGGAACCGCTGCGCCGCCGTACGCGGGGCGTCCCGCAGGGAGGGCAGCAGGGCCGCCGACACCTTCAGCCGCGCGGCCGAGGCGATGTCCTCGAGGCCCATCTCCCGCAGCGCCCCCGGCACCCCGCTCAGGAACAGCGCCTCGGCCTCACCGCGTCCCAGCCCCGTCAGCCGCGTCCGGTAGCCGCCGACGAGCCGGTAGCCCCCCGCCCGTCCCCGTTCCGCGTACACCGGCACGCCTGCCTCGGACAGCGCCTGCGCGTCCCGCGTGACGGTCCGCTCAGACACCTCCAGTTCCCGTGCCAGCTCGGACGCGGTCATGGTGGGCCGGGACTGGAGAAGGAGCACCATCTTGATGAGCCGGGCAGCGCGCATGCGCACATCTTGCCGGTCCTCGGCCGCGCTCCGGCGCCCGGTCGTCCAGCCGTGCGACGGTGAAGGGGTGCGACGGTGAAGGGGTGCGACGGTGAAGGGGTGCGACGGCGAAAGGGCGCGACGGTGAAGGGGCCCGGCGGCTTATGCCGCGCCGGGCCCCTTCACCGATCGAGAGCGCCGGGCCTACAGCCCGTACCGCTCGCGCGCTTCCTTCACCGCCGTCGCCTTGACCTCACCGCGGCGGGCGAGCTGGGCGAGGGCCGCGACGACGATGGACTGGGCGTCGACGCCGAAGTGGCGGCGGGCCGCCTCACGGGTGTCGGAGAGGCCGAAGCCGTCCGCGCCGAGCGAGGACCAGTCCTGCTCGACCCACTGCGCGATCTGGTCCGGGACCTGGCGCATGTAGTCGGTGACGGCGAGGACCGGGCCCTCGGCGCCCTGGAGGGCCTGACGGACGTACGGCAGGCGCTCCTCGCCGCGCAGCAGGGCCGCGTCGGCCTCCAGCGCGTCGCGGCGCAGCTCGGTCCAGGAGGTCGCGGACCACACGTCGGAGGCCACACCCCACTCCTCGGCGAGCATGCGCTGCGCCTTCAGGACCCAGTGGATCGCCGTGCCGGAGCCCAGCAGCTGGATGCGCGGGGCGTTGGCCGCCGCCACGTCCACGCCGGCCGACTCCGCCGTGTTGAAGCGGTACAGGCCCTTGAGGATGCCCTGGTCCACACCGGGCGCGGACGGCTTGGCCGGCTGCGGCATCGGCTCGTTGTAGACGGTCAGGTAGTAGAAGACGTTCGGGTCCTCGCCCGGGGCCGCCTCGCCGTACATCCGGCGCAGACCGTCCTTGACGATCGTCGCGATCTCGTAGGCGAACGCCGGGTCGTAGCTGAGGGCGGCAGGGTTGGTCGCGGCGATGACCGGGGAGTGGCCGTCGGCGTGCTGGAGGCCCTCGCCCGTCAGGGTCGTCCGGCCGGCCGTGGCGCCGACGAGGAAGCCGCGGCCGAGCTGGTCGCCGAGCTGCCACATCTGGTCGGCCGTGCGCTGCCAGCCGAACATCGAGTAGAAGATGTAGAACGGGATCATCGCCTCACCGTGCGTGGAGTACGCGGTGGACGCGGCGATGAAGTCGGCCATCGAACCGGCCTCGGTGATCCCCTCGTTGAGGATCTGGCCGTTCTTGGCCTCCTTGTAGTACATCAGCTGGTCGCGGTCGACCGGCTCGTACGTCTGGCCCTTGGGGGAGTAGATCCCGAGCGACGGGAACAGGCTCTCCATGCCGAAGGTGCGCGCCTCGTCGGGGACGATCGGCACCCAGCGCTTGCCCGTCTCCTTGTCGCGGACCAGGTCCTTGACCAGCCGGACGAACGCCATGGTGGTCGCGACGTTCTGCGTGCCGGAGCCCTTGTCGAAGGAGGCGAACGCCTTGTCGGCGGGGGCCGGCAGCGGCGCGAGCGCGTGCGTACGGCGGGCCGGGGCCGGGCCGCCGAGGGCCGCGCGGCGCTCCTGGAGGTAGCGGACCTCGGGGGAGTCGGCGCCGGGGTGGCCGTAGGGGACCACGCCGTCGACGAACTGCGCGTCCGAGATCGGCAGCTCCAGCAGGTCGCGCATCGTCTTGAACTCGTCCACCGAGAGCTTCTTCATCTGGTGGTTGGCGTTCTTCGACGCGAAGCCCTCGCCGAGGGTGTGGCCCTTGACCGTCTGGGCCAGGATGACCGTCGGGGCGCCCTTGAACTCCACGGCCGCCTTGTACGCCGCGAACACCTTGCGCGCCTCGTGGCCACCGCGGGAGAGGTGGAAACACTCGAGGATCTTGTCGTCGCTCAGCAGCTTCGCCAGCTCGGCGAGCGCCGGGTCCTTGCCGAAGAAGTCCTCGCGGATGTAGGCGGCGCCGCGCGTCTGGTACGTCTGCACCTGGGCGTCCGGTACCTCGCGCAGCCGGCGGACCAGCGCGCCCGTGGTGTCGAGCCGGAACAGCTCGTCCCAGGCGGAACCCCACAGCGACTTGATGACGTTCCAGCCCGCGCCGCGGAACTGGGCCTCCAGCTCCTGCACGATCTTGAAGTTCGCGCGGACCGGGCCGTCGAGGCGCTGGAGGTTGCAGTTGATGACGAAGGTCAGGTTGTCGAGACCCTCGCGGGAGGCGAGTGCGAGTGCCGCCGTCGACTCCGGCTCGTCCATCTCGCCGTCACCGAGGAACGCCCACACGTGGGACGCGGAGACGTCCTTGATGCCGCGGTTGGTGAGATAGCGGTTGAAGCGCGCCTGGTAGATGGCGGAGAGCGGGCCGAGGCCCATCGACACCGTCGGGAACTCCCACAGCCAGGGCAGGCGGCGCGGGTGCGGGTACGACGGGAGGCCGTTGCCGCCGGCCTCCTGACGGAAGTTGTCGAGGTGCTGCTCGGTCAGCCGCCCGTCGAGGAAGGCGCGGGCGTAGATGCCGGGGGAGGCGTGGCCCTGGATGTAGAGCTGGTCGCCCGAGCCGTCGGCCTCCTTGCCCTTGAAGAAGTGGTTGAAGCCGGTCTCGTAGAGCCAGGCCGCGGAGGCGAAGGTGGCGATGTGGCCGCCGACGCCGTGTTTGCTGCCCCGGGTCACCATCGCGGCCGCGTTCCAGCGGTTCCACGCGGTGATCTTCCGCTCCATCTCCTCGTCACCGGGCGCGGACGGCTCGGCGGCGGTGGGGATGGTGTTGACGTAGTCCGTCTCGAGCAGCTTGGGCAGCGCGATGCCGTTGCCCTCGGCACGCTCCAGCGTGCGGCGCATCAGGTATGCGGCACGGTGCGGCCCGGCCGCCTTGGCGACCGCGTCCAGGGAGGCCTGCCATTCGGCGGTCTCCTCCGGGTCACGGTCGGGGAGCTGGTCGAGCGCGCTCGGCTGGATGGCCTGGGGGTCGGTCATGTCGCCGCCTTCCTCAGTCGAAGGGGGTTCCCTGTGAGGGTGTTCCGGGGGTGCCCTTGGTCTTTGGCAGGACAGGGCGTGGGCTCGGTGCGGTGCCATGGGTGGCTCCGTCCGCGGCCCGTCGGTGACTGTAACCCCCTGATCGATGATCGATCAAAGGGTTGAAGGGCAAAACCTCTCGATTGCGAGAAAGTAGGCACGGGGTGCCTTTCGGGCGGGCACCCGGTGCCGCGTCGATTCAGGGTTTTCGCAGGTCGGAGCCCACGTATGAGCGGGTGTACGCTCCACTGAACCTGGACGGGTCCTATGCCCGGGGAGCGCACCCGAGGACATGCGCCTTCACCAGCTCGGCGATCCTCGGGTCCCGCCGCCGGAACGCCTGGACGAGCTCCTCGTGCTCCTCCGCGTACGACTGCTGCACGGTCCCCAGCCAGCGGATGGACAGCGCCGTGAACACCTCGATGCCGAGGCCCTCCCAGGTGTGCAGCAGCACGGAGTTCCCGGCCGCCCGGACCAGCTCCCGGTGGAAGCCGACGGTGTGCCGCACCTGGGCCGTGCCGTCCGCGTCGCGGTCCGCCTCGTACAGCGCGGCGACGTGCGGTTCGAGCGCCGAGCAGTCCTCCGCGAGCCGCTGTGCGGCCAGTTCCGCCGCGATCGCCTCCAGACCGGCCCGGACGGGGTAGCTCTCCTCCAGGTCCGCGGCCGTCAGGTTGCGCACCCGCACGCCCTTGTTCGGCGCGGACTCGATCAACCGCAGCGACTCCAGCTCGCGCAGCGCCTCCCGCACCGGCGTCTGGCTGACCTCCAGCTCGGTCGCGATCCGGCGCTCGACGATCCGCTCGCCCGGCTTCCAGCGCCCGCTGACGATCCCCTCCACGATGTGCTCGCGGATCTGTTCGCGCAGCGAGTGGACGACGGGCGCGGTCATGAGGGCTCCTTTGAGGAGGGGCCGCACAGGCCCCCGGGGGCGTTTGACGTTTAGACAATAAGGCCGGGGGCCTGCGGAGGAGAGGCGCACGGGGGCGCTTTCGAGCAGGTGAGACGAGACTTACACGCCCACAGCGGGGCGGCCATGTAAAGACCGGTACCGGACAGGTCCCGCCCGCGGCCGCGCCGGGGAGCCGACAGACGGAAGCCCCCGCCCGGAGAGTTCCGGACGGGGGCACGCGCTGTGGAGCCGGTGGATCAGAGGCCGAGCTCGACCTCGAACTCGCCGGCCTCCAGGATCGCCTTGACCGCGGTCAGGTAACGGGCCGCGTCGGCGCCGTCGACCAGACGGTGGTCGTAGGACAGGGTCAGGTACGTCATGTCACGGACGCCGATGACCGTGCCCTCCTCCGTCTCGATGACGGCCGGACGCTTGACCGTGGCACCGATGCCGAGGATCGCGACCTGGTTCGGCGGCACGATGATCGTGTCGAAGAGCGCGCCGCGCGAACCGGTGTTGCTGATGGTGAAGGTCGCGCCGGACAGCTCGTCCGGGGTGATCTTGTTCGCGCGGACCTTGCCCGCCAGGTCGGCCGTGGCCTTGGCGATGCCGGCGATGTTCAGGTCGCCCGCGTGCTTGATGACCGGGGTCATCAGGCCCTTCTCGGAGTCCACCGCGATACCGATGTTCTCGGTGTCGAAGTAGGTGATGGTGCCCTCGTCCACGTTGATCCGGGCGTTGACGGCCGGGTGGGCCTTCAGCGCCTGGGCCGCCGCCTTCACGAAGAACGGCATCGGGGAGAGCTTGACGCCCTCACGGGCGGCGAAGGAGTCCTTCGCCTGCGCGCGGAGCTTCATCAGCCGGGTGATGTCGACCTCGACGACCGAGGACAGCTGCGCCTGCTCGTGCAGCGCCTTGACCATGTTGTCGCCGATGACCTTGCGGATGCGGGGCATCTTCACGGTCTGGCCGCGCAGCGGAGAGGCTTCCAGCTTCGGGGCCTTCTTGGCGGTGCTCGGCGCGGCGGCGGCCGGAGCCGGAGCGGCGGCGGCCGCCTTCGCGGCCTCGGCGGCGGCGAGGACGTCCTGCTTGCGGACGCGGCCACCGACGCCGGTGCCCTTGACGGCGGCCAGGTCGACGCCGTTCTCGGCGGCGAGCTTGCGCACCAGCGGGGTCACGTAGGCGCCGTCGTCACCCGCGGGAGCGGCGGGCGCGGGGGCGGCCGGGGTGACCGGAGCCGGAGCGGCCGGCGCGGGGGCCGGGGCGGCCGGAGCCGGAGCTGCGGCGGCCGGGGCGGGCGCCGCAGCGGCGGGGGCAGGCGCGGGAGCGGCCGGAGCCGGAGCGGCCGGCGCGGGGGCCGGAGCGGCCGGAGCCGGGGCAGCGGCGGCGGGCGCCGGGGCCGGGGCGGCCGGAGCCGGGGCGGCGGCCGGAGCCGCGCCCGGGGCGCCGATGACGGCGAGCTTGGCGCCGACCTCGGCGGTCTCGTCCTCGGCCACGGTGATCTCGAGCAGCACGCCGGAGACGGGCGCCGGGATCTCGGTGTCGACCTTGTCGGTCGAGACCTCGAGCAGCGGCTCGTCCTCCGTGACCTCCTCGCCGACCTGCTTCAGCCAGCGGGTGACAGTGCCCTCGGTGACGGACTCGCCGAGCGCGGGCAGGACGACGTCCGTGCCCTCGGCGGAGCCGCCGCCGGTGGCGGCCTCGGCGGTGGGAGCGGGGGCCGGGGCCGCCTGCTCGGTGGACGGCGCGGCAGCGGCCGGCTCGGGCGCGGGCTCGGCGGCCGGAGCCGGAGCGGCGGCGCCGGTGCCGTCGTCGATGACGGCCAGCTCGGCGCCGACCTCGACCGTCTCGTCCTCGGCGACCTTGATGGAGGCCAGGATGCCGGCGGCGGGGGAGGGGATCTCGGTGTCGACCTTGTCGGTCGAGACCTCGAGCAGGGGCTCGTCGGCCTCGACGCGCTCACCCTCGGCCTTCAGCCAGCGGGTGACAGTGCCCTCGGTGACGCTCTCGCCGAGCGCCGGAAGGGTTACGGAAACCGCCATGGTTTCGGTTGCTCCTTACGAATTGCGGAAGTCTGTGTCGTCGCGGAGTCGCTTCTTCGACCGAGGGTCAGTCGTGCGAGTGCAGCGGCTTGCCCGCCAGGGCGAGGTGGGCCTCGCCGAGCGCCTCGTTCTGCGTCGGGTGAGCGTGGATGAGCTGCGCGACCTCGGCGGGCAGCGCCTCCCAGTTGTAGATCAGCTGGGCTTCGCCGACCTGCTCGCCCATGCGGTCGCCGACCATGTGGACGCCGACCACGGCACCGTCCTTCACCTGCACGAGCTTGATCTCGCCCGCGGTGTTGAGGATCTTGCTCTTGCCGTTGCCCGCGAGGTTGTACTTCAGAGCGACGACCTTGTCCGCGCCGTAGATCTCCTTGGCCTTGGCCTCGGTGATACCCACGGAGGCGACCTCGGGGTGGCAGTACGTCACCCGGGGGACGCCGTCGTAGTCGATCGGGACGACCTTCTGACCGGCCAGACGCTCCGCGACCAGCATGCCCTCGGCGAAGCCGACGTGCGCGAGCTGGAGGGTCGGGACCAGGTCACCGACGGCGGAGACGGTCGGGACGTTGGTGCGCATGTACTCGTCGACCAGGACGTAGCCGCGGTCCATGGCGATGCCCTGCTCCTCGTAGCCGAGGCCGGCGGAGACGGGCCCGCGGCCCACCGCCACCAGCAGGACCTCGGCCTCGAACTCCTTGCCGTCGGCCAGCGTGACCTTGACACCGTCGGCGGTGTACTCGGCCTTGGAGAAGAAGGTGCCCAGGTTGAACTTGATGCCGCGCTTGCGGAACGCGCGCTCGAGGAGCTTGGAGGAGTTCTCGTCCTCGACCGGGACGAGGTGCTTCAGGCCCTCGATCACCGTCACGTCGGAGCCGAAGGACTTCCACGCCGAGGCGAACTCCACGCCGATCACGCCGCCGCCGAGGATGATCGCGGACTTCGGCACGCGGTCCAGGACGAGGGCGTGGTCCGAGGAGATGATCCGGTCGCCGTCGATCTCCAGGCCCGGCAGCGACTTCGGCACGGAGCCGGTCGCGAGCAGCACGTGGCGGCCCTGGACGCGCTGTCCGTTGACGTCGACGGAGGTCGGGGACGACAGGCGGCCCTCACCCTCGATGTACGTCACCTTGCGGGAGGCGATCAGCCCCTGAAGGCCCTTGTGCAGACCCGAGATGACGCCGTCCTTGTACTTGTGGACGGCGGGGACGTCGATGCCCTCGAAGGTGGCCTTGACGCCGAACTGCTCGCTCTCGCGGGCCTGGTCGGCGATCTCGCCGGCGTGCAGCAGGGCCTTGGTGGGGATGCAACCCCGGTGCAGGCAGGTGCCGCCGACCTTGTCCTTCTCGATCAGGGCGACGTCCAGGCCCAGCTGCGCCCCGCGCAGGGCCGCGGCGTACCCGCCACTACCACCGCCGAGGATCACTAGGTCGAAAACGGTGCTGGCGTCGTTCGCCACGTCACGTCCTCCATGCATGTGCGCCGTGCGCCGGTCGTCGCTGACCGCCGGCGGCTGGTGTCCGGCCGCTCTTTCTTCGGCCCTGTGGTGGGGGCCCTGTCCTGCCGTGGCCCATCTTCGCACTTGCGGGAGGCGAACGAGACGCGGGGCCGGGGTGTGAGACACCCCACGCTCACTTGTGACATGGGGGACCGGCCCCACTCGGGGGCGGGGGAACCGCGCGACCGGCCGCGTTCGGCCCGCACCCGTCACATGACGGACGGATCCGAGTGACCAGGCGCACAGTCCCCCCTCTGCCGGAGGGACTAGCCGAGGTCGCCGGAGGCGGTCAGCTCGGCCAGCCGCACCAGCGTCCGCACCGCGGTACCGGTACCGCCCTTGGGCGTGTACCCGAAGGGGCCACCCTCGTTGAACGCCGGTCCGGCGATGTCCAGGTGCGCCCAGGTGATGCCCTCGCCCACGAACTCGCGCAGGAAGAGACCGGCCACCAGGCCGCCGCCCATCCGCTCGCCCATGTTGGCGATGTCCGCGACGCTGGAGTCCATGCCCTTGCGCAGGTGCTCCGGCAGCGGCATCGGCCACGCCGGTTCGCCGACCTCCTCGGCCGCCTCGTGCAGCGCGGAGCGGAAGGCGTCGTCGTTCGCCATGATCCCGAAGGTCCGGCTGCCCAGCGCCAGCATCATCGCGCCGGTCAGGGTCGCGACGTCGACGATCGCGTCCGGCTTCTCCGCGGAGGCCGCCCACAGGGCGTCCGCGAGGACCAGCCGGCCCTCGGCGTCCGTGTTCAGGACCTCGACGGTCTTGCCGCTGTACATGCGCAGCACGTCACCCGGGCGGGTGGCGGAGCCGGACGGCATGTTCTCGGCCAGCGCGAGCCACCCGGTGACGTTGACCTCGAGCCCGAGGCGCGCGGCGGCGACGACCGCGGCGAAGACCGCCGCCGCGCCGCTCATGTCGCACTTCATCGTCTCGTTGTGCCCGGCCGGCTTCAGCGAGATGCCGCCCGAGTCGTAGGTGATGCCCTTGCCGACGAAGGCGAGGTTCTTCTTGGCCTTGGAGGAGGTGTACGACAGCTTCACCAGGCGCGGGGCCGAGGCCGAGCCGGAGCCGACGCCCAGGATGCCGCCGTAACCGCCCTTGGCGAGCGCCTTCTCGTCGAGCACCTGCACCTTGATGCCGTGCTCCTTGGCCGCCGTCTGGGCGAGAGCGGCGAACGCCTCGGGGTCGAGGTCGTTCGGCGGCATGTTGATCAGGTCGCGGGCGCGGTTGAGCTCCTCGCCGACGGTGGCGGCACGCAGCAGCGCGGCCTTGTGGGCGGCGTCGCGCGGCTTCCCGCCGAGCAGGACGGCCTCGGCGAGCGGCGCCTTGGCGTTCTTCGCCTTGGCGTCGTCGCCCCGCTTGTACGCGTCGAAGGAGTACGCGCCGAGCACCACGCCCTCGCCGGTCGCGCCGATGTCGGCGGCGTCGGTCACCGGCAGGGCGAAGGCGGCCTTCTTGGCGCCGGTGAGGGTGCGGGCGGCCGCTCCGGCCGCCTTGCGCAGCGCCTCGGGGTCGAACCCGGCGTCCTTCTCGGGCTCCTGGCCGAGTCCCACCGCGAGCACGAGCGGCGCCTTGAAGCCGGCCGGGGCGGGCAGCTTGGTCACCTCGCCCTCGGCCCCGGAGGCACCGAGGGTGTCCAGGATGCCGGCGAGCCTGCCGTCGTAGGCCTTGTCGACGGCTTCGGCGCCTGGGGCAACGATCGGGCCTTTCGCGCCCTTGGCGACACCGATCACGATCGCGTCGGCCCGGAGGCCGGGCGCCGCGGCGGTGCTGAGAGTGAGAGCAGTCACGGTGGTGAAATCTCGCTTCCGATGTGGAGTTGCGTTGGCCGGAATGTGTGGGTCGACCGGGCCCGACAGCCGACCCTAGATCCGGGTCATGGGTGCGGTCGTATCCGGGGTGTGCCTCACCGGCGCGGCGGACCGGCGTGACGGATCCCGGAATGAGCGTACGCGTGCGTGCGCGGTCGCTCACGCACGCGCGTGTTCACCTGTCGGTGGCGTCGTAGCCACTTCCCGATCCTCGCATTCCATGAACCGGATCACACCCGTCGGGTCGGGGTGGGAGCCCGCGCGCGGGCGACATGGGCGATGATCGTCGGGTACGTGCCGCCCCGTCCAGGAGCCCATCCGGTGAGACGACCGACCCTGTTGCTGCCCCTGCTCGCCCTGTTGCTGGCGGGCTGCGCCTCCGCGCCGGACGGCGGACGGGACGAACGGCCGGACGACGGGGCGGCCACCGGGACGGCCAGCGGGACGGCGGACGCCGGGATCTGGCGGCCGGCCCCCGGCACCGGCTGGCAGTGGCAGCTGAGCGGCCGTCTGGACACCACCGTCGACGCACCGGTCTACGACATCGACGGCTTCGACCAGAGCGCGGCCACGGTCGCGCAACTGCACGAGGACGGCCGCAAGGTCATCTGCTACCTCTCCACCGGCGCCTGGGAGGACTGGCGCCCGGACGCGGCGAGTTTCCCGAAGTCGGTGATCGGCAAGGGCAACGGCTGGGAGGGCGAACGCTGGCTCGACATCCGCGCGTTGGACGTCCTGGAGCCCCTGATGGCGGCCCGCCTCGACATGTGCCGCGAGAAGGGCTTCGACGCGGTCGAGCCGGACAACATGGACGGCTACAAGAACACCACGGGCTTCCCGGTGAAGGCCGCCGACCAGCTCCGCTACAACCGCCTCATCGCCGAACTCGCCCACGACCGGGGCATGTCGGTCGGCCTGAAGAACGACCTCGACCAGATCCCCGAACTCGTCGGCGACTTCGACTTCGCGGTCAACGAACAGTGCGCCCAGTACGACGAGTGCGCGGACCTGACCCCCTTCATCGAGGCGGGCAAGGCCGTCTTCCACGTCGAGTACGAACTGCCCACGAGCGCGTTCTGCGCCGACTCCCGTCGGCTGCGCCTGAGTTCACTGCTGAAGAAGTACGAACTCGGGGTGTGGCGCGAGGCTTGCTAGGCCCGGCGACGACCTAACCGCCCAGGCAGAACACCACGAGCGCGGTGGTCGCCGCCGTCTCCGCCAGTCCGCCGAAGACATCCCCGGTGACCCCGCCGAAGCGCCGCGTGCAGTGCCGCAGCAGCAGTTCGGCGGCGCCGAGCGCGGCGAGGACGGCGAGCGCCGGCCGTACGGCGTCGTACGGCTCGAACGGGGCGCCCGGACCGGCGGACCCGATCAGGACGACGACACCGCCCTCGTACGGCCCGCACCACGCTCCCGCGACCGCCGCCGCCAGCGTGACGGCGACGGCGGTGAGCACCGCGCCGCGCACCGGCACCACCCCGGCGACCGCCGCCCCGAGCCCCTCCGGGCGCGCGGCCGGCACCCCGGCGCGTGCCGCCAGGGTCAGCGCGAGCCGTGCCGCGGCGGCCGAGACGACGGCGGCCACCGCGCCCAGCGCCCACGAGGTGTCGTAGAGCTGCGTCAGCGCGGCCACCTGGGCGAGCAGCACCAGGACGAGCGTGAGCACGCCGAACGGGCCGATGTCGGACTGCTTCATGATCCGCAGCGCGTCCTCGGCGGGCTTGCCGCTGCCGAGTCCGTCCGCGGTGTCGGCCAGCCCGTCCAGGTGCAGACCACGGGTGAGGACGGCGGGCACGGCGGCGGAGGCCACGGCGGCGAGCAGCGGGCTCGCGCCCAGGAACAGCAGCAGCAGACCGAGCCCGGCCGCGCAGCCGCCGACGGCCAGTCCGACCACGGGGGCGCCCAGCATGCCCCCGCGCGCGGCCCGCCGGTCCCAGCGGGTCACCCTGACCGGGAACACGGTGAGGGTGCCGAAGGCGAAGCGGAGGCCGTCTGCGGGCGAGGTCGTGGACACGGCGGCAGAGTAGCCCGGTCGCCCCTCCCACGAAGCGGGCGCCCCCGTGCCCCGGGACACTGGTGACATGGGTGAGTGGGTGCAGCGCAACATCGTCGAACCGGGCAAGGTGCCGCTGCTCCTCGCCCTGACCGCGTTCGTCCTCACCTTCCTGATCACCCGGGTCATCACCCGCCTGATCCGGGCGGGCAAGGGCCCCTTCGGCAACATCAGCTCCGGCGGGGTGCACATCCACCACGTGGTCCCCGGCGTCGTCCTGACCGTCGCGGGCGGCTTCGGCGCGGTGGCGAGCGGCCGGCAAGGCTTCGGGGCGGGTGCCTTCGCGGTGGTCTTCGGCATCGGTACCGGCCTGGTCCTCGACGAGTTCGCGCTGATCCTGCACCTGGACGACGTGTACTGGACGGAGGCGGGCCGCAAGAGCGTGGAGGCCGTGGTCCTGACGGCGGCGCTGGGGGGACTGCTGCTGGTGGGCTTCTCGCCGTTCGGCGTCGACGACCTGAGCCAGGACGAACTCCAGGACCGAGGGGGTGTCATCTCGACCGTGGTGTTCAACTTCGCCTGCTCGCTGGCCGTGCTGAGCAAGGGCAAGGCCAAGATGGCCGTGTTCAGCGTCTTCATCCCGCTCCTGGGCCTGGTGGGCCTGGTGCGGGCGGCCCGGCCCGGCTCGCCGTGGGCCCGCCGGTTCTACCGGCGGCGGCCCCGCGCCCGGGCGAAGGCGATCCTGCGGGCCTACCGCCACGACCGCCGCTGGGCGGGGCCGCGCCGGGTGGTGGGGGACTGGCTGGGCGGGAAGACGACCGCGGAACTCGCTCAGTCCGAGGAACGCAACTGAGGGATCCGGTCCGGGCCCGGTGCATGGGCCGTACGGCGGCTGCGGGGCTTCGTGGCGGGCCGCGTCCCGTGGCGCGTCCGCGCACCGCTGCCGCCGCCCCGTGCCCCCCGGCGCCCCCGCGTGCCCGTGCCGCCCCGCGGGCCCCTGGCGGGCCGCCCGGGCCCCCGGCGGCGCCCGCGGGCCTCCGCCACCGCGCACAGCACCAGCACCGCCGCGATGGCCGCCAGATGCTCCTTGCCCGCCAGGTTGTCCTTCAGCAGGACCTCCACCACCATCGCGACGATCACCGCCCCCGCCGTCACGTACGCCCGGTAGCGCCAGCCCAGGAACACCGCGAGCCCCACCACGGCCGCCGACGGGCCGGTGTCCACGATCCGGGCGTCGGCGGCGGGCAGCCCGAGCGGGCCGCCGGGGCCGAGGGCGACGCCCACGCGCGCGTAGAGCGTGCCCGCGAGCGTCGCCGCGTAGGCGATGACGAGGGTCCGCCACCAGCCCAGGCAGAGCTCCGCGACCCCGAACACCAGCAGGATCTGGGCGAGGGCTCCCCAGACCGGCAGGTCCAGCGCGGGCACGAACAGGGACAGCGGTGTGCGCAGCAGGGCGAGCCCGAGGGGATCGTCGGCGCGCACCGCGCCGAGGGTCTGGACCGGCCCGTACCCCCACGACCGGTTCTGCACGATCTGGGTCAGCGACGTCAGACACACCGCCCCGAGGGTCATCGGCAGCGCCCGCCACCGCCGTCCCGCCCAGCGGACGCGTACGGCCTCGTACAGCGGCCCCCATTCGGCGCGGGCCCGGCGGGCGACCGCGTTCACCGGCGGGTTTCCAGGTGCCCCCGGCGCAGCCACTTCGGCAGCCCCGGCGCCCCCAGGAACCCCTCCGCCCGCGCCGAGGCCACACCGATGCGGGGCAGGTCCGCGCTCTTCTCGAAGAGCAGGAAACGGGGTTCCCAGATGGGCCGGTACTTGGCGTTGGCGCGGTACAGCGACTCGATCTGCCACCAGCGGGAGAAGAAGCAGAGCAACGACCGCCACAGCCGCAGGACGGGGCCGGCCCCGAGGCGGGCGCCCCGCTCGAAGACCGAGCGGAACACGGCGAAGTTCAGCGAGACCTGCGTGATCCGGTCCGCCCGGTCCACCGGGTTCCTCGGGTCCGCCCGGTCCGCCGCGTTCCTCGGGTCCGTCCGGTCGTCCCGCTGTTCCCCGGCGTGCCGGAGCAGCTCGATGACCATGAACTCCATCAGGCCGTTGTCGCAGTCGCGGTCCCGCCGCATCAGGTCGAGGGACAGCCCGTGCGGTCCCCAGGGCACGAAGGACAGCAGGGCCCGCAGCTCCCCCCGTGAGTCGGTGCACTCCAGCATCACGCAGCGCCCGTCCTCCGGGTCGCCGAGCCGCCCCAGCGCCATGCTGAACCCGCGCTCGGTGGCGCCGTCGCGCCAGTCGTCGGCCCGCCGGAGCAGGACGGCCATCTCGTCGGCCGGGATGTCCTCGTGCCGCCGTACCCGCACCGTGTACCCGGCCCGCCGGATCCGGTTGCACGCCTGCCGTACGGTCCGCATGGCCCGCCCCTCCAGGGTGAACTCGGCGACCTCGACCAGGGCCTCGTCCCCGAGTTCCAGCGCGTCCAGCCCGTGCCGGGCGTACACGGTCCCGGCCTCCTCGCTCGCGCCCATCACCGCCGGGATCCACCCGTGCGCCCGCGCCTCGGCGAGCCACGGCCCGATCGCCCCCGGCCAGGCCTCCGGATCCCCGATCGGGTCCCCGGACGCCAGCGACACCCCGCCGATGACGCGGTAGGCGACGGCCGCCTTCCCGGTCGGCGACCAGCACACGCTCTTCTCCCGCCGCAGCGCGAAGTAGCCCAGCGAGTCCCGCTCACCGTGCCGGTCGAGGAGCTCCCGCAGCCGCTTCTCGTCGTCGGCGGTGAGCGGGTCGACGGCCCGCCGGGAACGGAACGCGGCATACAGGACGGCGAGGACGAGCGCCGTGCTCAGCACGTTGACGGCGACGTCGACCCAGGTGGGCGGGGCGATCCCGGGGACGCGGTACTCGTCGGCGGCCACCGAGACCAGGCGCAGCGCGCCGTAGCGCCAGCGTTCGAGGAAGGTGGACGGGGCGGCGGCCCGGTCGGTGACCGTGACCAGCAGCGCGGCCAGCAGCGAGGCGCCCAGGAGTCCGCCGGCGCCGACGGCCGCGGCGAGCCGCGGATTGGACCGGTCGCCCTTCGCGTAGAACTCCCGCCGACCGGCGAGCAACGCCGCCACGAAGGCGGCGGTCAGCGCGAGCGACACCCAGTTCTGCGGGTGGCGCCGGATCTCCGGGAACGCCATGGCCAGCGTGAACAGCCCCAGGAACGCCCCGCTCAGACCGAGGTTCAGGATCCACGCGGCCCGTTTGCGCCGCCGCATCGTGACGGCGAGGAACGCGGTGAAGACCCCCGAGGCGAAGCCGGCCGTCAGCAGATACGGCGTGAAGAGGTTCTCCTGGTTGTGCCGCCGGACGTCCTGCCCCAGGGAGACCCACACCGCACTGAGGAAGTTGACGGACGCGACGGCACGCAGGTACCAGACGGCGAAGGCGGCGGCGCCCCGGGTGTTGCCCATGAGCGGTGATCATATGGGTGCACTTCAGGGAATCCGCTCTTTTGGCGCCGCCTGTCCCTTTAAGCCGCTTCGTTACTCCGTCTCCGACTTCTCGGGCTCCGCCGACTTCTCAGGATCCCTCGGCTTCCCGGACACCTGGGCCTGCGCCGACGCGTCGGCCTCCTCGGCTTCCTCCGGCTCCCCGGCCTCCTCCGACTTCTCGGGCCTCTCGGGGAGTTCCGCCGCCAGTGCGGCGGCGGCCTGCACCAACGGGAGCGCGAGCAGGGCCCCGGCGCCCTCTCCGACCTTCACGCCCTGGTCGAGGAGCGGTTCCAGGGCCATCCGGTCGAGTGCCTTCGCCTGGCCCGGTTCGCCGCTCTTGTGCGCGGCCAGCCACCAGTCCGGCGCCCGGAACGCGACCCGCTGCCCGACGAGCGCGCAGGCGGCGGCCACCACACCGTCCAGCACCACGGGCAACTTCCGTACCGCGCACTGGAGCAGAAAACCCGTCATGGCGGCGAGGTCGGCCCCGCCCACCGTCGCGAGCAGCTGGAGCTGCTCGCCGAGCACCGGCCGTGCCCGCCTGAGCGCGTCCCGGACCGCCGCGCACTTGCGCATCCACGCCAGGTCGTCGATCGCCTCGCCGCCCCGCCCGGTCACCACGGATGCGTCGGTCCCGCACAGCGCGGCCACCAGCGCACCCGCGGCCGTCGTCCCGCCGACGCTGATGTCGCCGAGCACGACCAGGTCCGTGCCGGAGTCGGCCTCCTCGTCGGCGACGGCCACGCCCGCCCGGAAGGCGGCCTCGGCCTCCTCCGGCGTCAGCGCGTCCTCGATGTCGATCCGGCCGCTGCCGCGCCGCACCCGGTGCCGTACGACGTCCTCGGGGAACGTCTCCGGGTCGCAGTCCAGCGCCATGTCCACGACGCGCACGGGCACGCCGAGGCGGCGGGCGAGCACCGACACCGGACGGCCGCCCTCGATGACCTCGCGCACCAACTCCGAGGCGCTGCCCGCCGGTCGGGCGGAGACGCCGAGCTCGGCGATGCCGTGGTCGCCGGCGAACAGCACCACCCGCGGCCGCTCGACCGGCCGTACGGGGGACGAGCCCTGTGCCGCCGCCAGCCACTCACCCAGTTCGTCCAGGCGCCCCAGCGATCCGGGCGGCACGACCTGACGTTCCCGGCGCGCCTCCGCGTCGCGGCGCACCCCACCGTCGGGGCGCTCGATCAGATCGGTGAAGTCGTCGAGATTAAGCGAGCTCATTCGCCGAACAGTACCGGCACCGATCGAACGGTCCGGCGCCACATCGTCACCACACCCGCGTGACGTCATTGCGCCCAAGATCGGTATCCCATACGTTCCGTTTTGACGCTAATTGTCATTCGCTCTCGACGTCATCCCCGGAGCCGCTCATGCCCCCCAGGCCCGTCCACGAGCCGCGTCGAGACGACTGCCCCTGGTGCGGCTCGAAGCGCCTGCGCACCCGGCTGCGCGCACCGGACCTGCGCCACCGCAGGCCGGGCACCTTCGTCGTCGACGAGTGCCGGGACTGCGCGCACGCCTTCCAGAACCCCCGGCTGACCGCCGAGGGCCTGGCGCTGTACGGCGCCGAGGGCGCGGAACGGCCCGACCACGCGCACCTGAGGGCGACGGCCCGGGCGATGCTGCCCTTCCCCGAGCCGGAGAGCTGGCTGGACGTGGGCACCGGCGACGCGTCCTTCCCGGCGGCGGCCCGCGAACTGTTCACCTACACCGCGTTCGACGGGGTGGACCCGACCCCGAGGGTGGAGCGGGCGAGAGTGGCCGGCCTGCTCGACGAGGCCCACCTGGGCCGGCTGACCGCCCCGGAGGTGCTGTCCCGCCTGCGCGGCCGCTACGACGTGGTCAGCATGCTCCACCACCTGGAACACGCCCCGGACCCGAGGCGGGAACTCGCGGCGGCGCTGACGGCCCTGCGGCCGGGCGGCCACCTCCTCGTGCAGCTCCCGGACCCGGCCAGCGCCTCCGCGGCGGTCCTGGGCAAGTGGTGGCACTCCTACGACCAGCCCCGCCACCTGCACCTGATCCCGCTGGCCAACCTCCGGGCCGAACTCGAGGCCCAGGGCTGCGAGATCGTCGTGACGGACCGCCGGACCCCGCACACCCCGCACGACCTGGCGACGGCCGCCTCGCTCTACCTGAACAGGACCCGGCTGCGCCGGACGGCCGGGCCGCTGACCGCCCTGGCCGCCGTCTTCGACCACCTGCTGGCCCCGGCCCTGCGCCGCACCCGCTTCTCGAACGCCTACCAGATCATCGCCCGCCGGAGCAGGAACTGACCGCCGGCCACCGGCCACCGACCGCCGGCCACCGACCGCCGGCCACCGACCACCGACCGCCGGCCACCGACCACCGACCGCCGGCCACCGACCGCCGGCCACCGGCCACCGACCGCCGGCCACCGACCACCGACCGCCGGCCACCGACCGCCGGCCACCGACCACCGACCGCCGGCCACCGACCGCCGGCCACCGACCGCCGGCCACCGACCGCCCGCCACCGGGCGTCGGCCGTCAGCCGTCAGCCGTCGGTCCCCGCAGCACCAGTGCCTGACCGGCCACCACCAGGACGACCTCCTCGCACTCGGCGGCGACGGCCGCGTTCAGCCGCCCCAGCTCGTCCCGGTAACGCCGGCCCGACGCCGTGGCCGGCACGATCCCCGAGCCCACCTCGTTGGAGACCAGCACGACGGTCCGCCGAGCCGCACGCACGGCCTCCGCCAGCTCCACCACCCGTGCGCGCAGGGCCCGTTCACCGCCGTCCGCCCACTGCGCGTCGTCCCACGCCCCGACCGAGTCCATGACGTCCGTCAGCCACAGCGACAGACAGTCGATCAGCAGCGGGGCGCCGTCCCGCGTCAGCAGCGGCACGAGGTCGCAGGTCTCCACGGTCCGCCACGACCCCGGCCGCCGGTCGCGGTGCGCGGCGACCCGGGACGCCCACTCGGTGTCACCGCCCCGGGTCCCGCCGGTGGCGACGTACTGCACGTCCGGGAAGGACTCCAGCCGCCGCTCCGCCTCCACCGACTTCCCCGACCGGGCGCCGCCCAGCACCAGCGTCCGCCGTGACACGTCCGGCACGTCCTCGTACACCCCCACCACCAGCGTCGACCCGTCCGGCACCGCCCGCGCCCCGGCCGCCGCGAGCCGCCGCCGCAACTCCGCGCCCGGGGGGACGTTGTGGTCCAGGTGGACGGCGACCACGTCGGTCGTCGGCCCCACCGCGCCCACCGCCCGCAGCTTCGCCAGCGCGTCAGGGCGGCCCACCAGATCCGCCAGCACCATGTCGTACCGCTCGGCCGACCCCTCCTCCAGGCCGGCCGGCGCGCCCCCGGGCGGCAGGTACAGCAACCGCTGCCCGTCCGGACCGGCCACCGCGTACCCGGTGCCGGGCGCGTCCATCGCCACCGCCCGTACCCGATGCCCCGTCAGCAGCGTCGACTCCCGCCCGTCCGGCACCCGGCCGGGCTGCGGCAGCCCGGCCGGCACCTCCACCGGGGGGCCGTCGTGCGGATGCGTCAGCAGCACCTGCCGCACCCCGCCCAGCGATTGCCCGGCCCGCGCGGCCGCGAACGCCGCGCCCGGCGTCAGATCGAGCAGCAGGGCCCCGTCGACGAGCAGCGCGGTCGCCGCCCGGGCGTCAGCCCCGAGCGAGGTCGCGCACACGGCGCAGGAGCAGTCGGGGCGGGGCAGGCCCGCGGGGGCACCGGTACCGAGCAGAGTGACTTCCACGGAGCTGATTTTCGCGTGTCTGACCAGGTCTTGCGCATCCGACTAGGCTGCACAGCAGAAGCCGGACCAAGATCCGGCTTCTGCTCTGCACGTGGTCACAGCTGGGAGGCGTACATGGCGGCATGGACGTGGCGGTTCGAGAAGGCCGACGGGACGGAGGTCCAACCAGCGGTACAGCCCGAGGAGTTCACCACGCAGGGGGACGCCGAGTCCTGGATCGGGGAAGTGTGGAAGGACCTCCTCGAAGGCGGCGCGGACCAGGTGCGGCTCTTCGAGGACTCCGCCGAGATCTACGGCCCGATGAGCCTGCACGCGAACGAGGCGTAGCCCTTCGTCGGGGTGGTCGCCGCACGGCCACCCCGGCCACCGCTCACCCGGACGAGTGAAGAACGCCGGTCCGGCTCAGCCGCGTACCCCGCACAGATGCAGCAGTGCCGCCACCTGCCGGTAGGGGTCGGTGCGCCCGGCCCGCTCCTCGGCGGACAGCAGACTCTCGCGCTGCCGCGGGTCCTCGGGGATCTCCGTCCCGTCCGCCGCCGTGTCCGTGAAGACGCGCACGCCGTACCAGGCCTGGAGCGGCGCCCCGATCCCGGCCAGCGCGTCGGTCAGGGTCGCCAGCCGGTCCGCCCGGACGTCGAGCCCCAGCCGGTTGCGGTAGGACACGGTGTCGAAGGCGTCCAGCGCGCCCGCCCAGTCGCCGGACAGGCCCGGCCGCATGGCCAGCGCGTCCGCGTTGCGCACGAGCAGCGACAGCAGTCCGCCCGGGGCCAGCATCCGCGCGAGCCCCGCGAGCAGCGCGTCCGGCTCCTCCACGTACATGAGCACGCCGTGGCACAGGACCACGTCGAAACTGCCGGGCAGGAAGTGCACCCCGGTGTCCCGGCCGTCGCCCTCGATGATCCGCATCCGCTCCCGGATGCCCTCGGGCTCGCCGCACAGGGCGTCACGGGCCGCGGCGATCATCGTCGCGTCCCGCTCTAGCCCGGTCACCTGGTGCCCGAGCCGGGCCAGCCGCAGCGCCTGCGTGCCCTGGCCCATCCCCACGTCGAGCACGCGCAGCCGCTGCCCGACCGGGTAGCGGCCGGTTATCTGCTCGTCGAGCTGCCGGGCCACCAGCTCCTGTCGTACGACGTCGCGCAGCCCGCCCAGCCTGTTCAGCCAGGCCTCGGCCGCCCCCCCGGAGAAAGCCGCAGTGCTCAGGGCCGCGCTCCGCGCTTGATCTGCGGCTTGGGCAGCCGGAGCCGACGCATCTGGAGGGAGCGCATCAGCGCGTAGGCCACCGCGCCCCGCCGGTTCTGGTCGGGGAAGCGCTCGGCGAGCTGCTTGCGCAGCCGGAAGCTCGTGACGAACGAGTCGAGCACGATCAGCACGATCACGACCAGCCACAGCAGCAGCGCGATGGTCTGGAGCGAGCCCACCCGCACCATGCTCAGCACGAGGATGACCACGGCCATCGGCAGGAAGAACTCCGCCACGTTGAACCGGGAGTCGATGAACTCGCGCGCGAACTTGCGGACGGGGCCCTTGTCACGGACCGGCAGGTACCGCTCGTCCCCGCCGGCCAGCGCCTGGCGCTGCCTGTCCAGCTGGGCGCGGCGCTCGTCGCGCTGACGCTTGGAGGCCTCCTTGCGGGACATGGAGGTGTTGGCGACGCTGCGGCGCTGGGACTGGGCCTCACTGCGCTTGGGCGTGGGCCTGCCCTTCTTGGCCTGCGGGTCACGGGGCTGCATGGAGTCGGTCACCACGGCCTTGTCGGCGGGGGCCTTCTCTTCCTTGGCACGGCTACGGAACACAAAACCCAAGGGTAAGCGCTCGCGGGCATGGACCCCAGCCCGCAGGGGAACGATCCGGCAACACCAGTCGTCTTCAGAGGGGACAGACCGGGACAGGAACGGGGAAGAGGGGGCGCAGGGTGACCAATTGCTCACCCTGAAGGTCACCTACTCCCTACGCCGGAGCAAGGTCTTGGTCAGTCGTCCTTGGGGATGAGCGCATCCGTCCCCGAACAGTGCGTCAATGGATGCAGGGCCCGTACTGTGGGTTCTGTCGCAGAGCTGGAGCTGGACGTCAGAAGGGGGCGCGCGAAGCCCATGAGCGGTGTCATGAAGCGTATGGGGATGATCTTCCGCGCGAAGGCGAACAAGGCCCTTGACCGGGCCGAGGACCCGCGCGAAACCCTTGATTACTCGTATCAGAAGCAGCTGGAGCTCCTTCAGAAGGTCCGCCGCGGCGTCGCCGACGTGGCGACCTCGCGCAAGCGCCTGGAACTCCAGCTGAACCAGCTCCAGTCGCAGTCCTCCAAGCTGGAGGACCAGGGCCGCAAGGCGCTCGCGCTCGGCCGTGAGGACCTCGCCCGCGAGGCGCTCTCCCGCCGCGCCGCCCTCCAGCAGCAGGTCACCGACCTCGAGACGCAGCACTCCACGCTCCAGGGCGAGGAGGAGAAGCTCACCCTCGCGGCCCAGCGCCTCCAGGCCAAGGTGGACGCCTTCCGTACGAAGAAGGAGACCATCAAGGCCACCTACACCGCCGCCCAGGCCCAGACCCGCATCGGCGAGGCCTTCTCCGGCATCTCGGAGGAGATGGGCGACGTCGGCCTGGCCATCCAGCGCGCCGAGGACAAGACCGCCCAGCTCCAGGCCCGCGCGGGCGCCCTCGACGAGCTCATGGCGTCCGGTGCGCTGGACGACCCGACGGGCATCGCGAAGGACGACCTCCAGGCCGAGCTGGACCGGCTCTCCGGTGGTACGGATGTGGAGCTGGAACTTCAGCGCATGAAGGCGGAGCTCGCCGGGGGCGGCTCGGCCGGCCAGCAGGCCATCGAAGGTGGCAAGGGCCAGTCGCAGTCCCAGCAGCAGCCGCAGGACACCCCGCGCTTCGACAAGCAGTAGCCCGGCGCCGGGGACCGGAGCCGAGGAGGGCGACATGATCGTACGGATCATGGGGGAGGGCCAGTGGCACCTGGCCGACTCCCATCTCGTCGAACTGAACACGCTGGACGACGAGCTGCTCGCGGAGATGGAGAGCGGCGACGAGGACGGCTTCCACCGCACCCTCGGCGCCCTGTTGGACGCCGTCCGCCGCCTCGGCGAGCCGCTGCCGGACGACTCCCTCGAACCCTCGGAACTGATCCTGCCGGCCCCGGACGCGAGCCTGGAGCAGGTCCGCGAGATGCTCAGCGACGACGGCCTGATCCCGGGCTGAGAGCGGCGGCCTCCCGGCGCCGGTCACGGCTCGCGGTCCGTCCGGCGACGGCATCCGGCGATTCGGTGGGCGATGTGTCCGGCGATGGAGGACGAGGCCCGTGCAGGGCCGACAACGGGGTCTGGGGGCGGCAGCCCCCAGCTACGGCGAGGAAAGCGACGGCAACTAAAAAGTGACCCTCCTTTCCCGGGCCGAGTGCCGGCTCAAGGCGCACCCCCTCGCCCTGGACGCGGGCCTGGCCGCGGGCGTACTCCTCTGCATGCTGGCCGGCTCCTTCGTCGACCCGCACGGGGAGCACAGCGTCAGCTGGAGCATCCGCAGCCCGGACCCGCTGAGCCTGCTGCTGATGACCCTCTCCGCCCTCGCGCTCGTCTTCCGCCGCAGCGCCCCCATGACGGTCCTCGCCCTCACCGGCGCCGCCTCCGTGACCGAGTCCGTCACCGGCGATCCCCGGGCCCCCGTCGCCATGTCCGCCGTGATCGCCCTGTTCACCGTCGCCGCCTCCACCGACCGCGCCACCACCGTCCGCGCCGGTCTGCTCACCATGACGATCCTCACCGGCGCGGCCATGCTCGCCGGACCGCTGCCCTGGTACGCCCAGGAGAACCTCGGGATCCTCGCCTGGACCGGCATCGGCGCCACCGCCGGTGACGCGGTCCGCAGCCGCCGGGCCGTCGTCCAGGCCATCCGCGACCGTGCCGAGCGCGCGGAACGCACCCGGGAGGAGGAGGCCCGCCGCCGGGTCGCCGAGGAGCGCCTGCGCATCGCCCGTGACCTGCACGACGTCGTCGCCCACCACATCGCCCTCGTCAACGTCCAGGCCGGAGTCGCCGCGCATGTCATGGACAAGCGCCCCGACCAGGCCAAGGAGGCCCTCGCCCACGTCCGCGAGGCCAGCCGTTCCGCGCTCAACGAGCTGCGGGCCACCGTCGGCCTGTTGCGCCAGTCCGGCGACCCCGAGGCCCCCACCGAACCCGCGCCCGGCCTGGACCGGCTCGACGAGCTGGCCGGCACGTTCCGCAGCGCCGGCCTCCAGGTCGAGGTGGCCCGCACCGATCACGGGATCACGCTGCCGGCCGCCGTCGACCTGGCCGCCTACCGGGTCATCCAGGAAGCCCTCACCAACGTCCAGAAGCACGCCGGATCCGAGGCGAAGGCGGAGGTCAGCGTCGTGCGGGTCGGCCCGAACATCGAGGTCACGGTCCTCGACAACGGCCACCCGGCGGACGACGGGCCCCCGACGGCCGGTGGCGGTCACGGCCTGCTCGGCATGCGCGAGCGGGTCACCGCCCTGCGCGGCACCCTCACCACCGGTCCCCGCTACGGAGGCGGCTTCCGTGTCCATGCGATCCTGCCGGTCAAGACCCGCACGGCCACCACGGGGGAGAACGCATGACCATCCGTGTCCTGCTCGCCGACGACCAGGCGCTGCTGCGCAGCGCGTTCCGCGTGCTCGTCGACTCGGAGCCCGACATGGAGGTGGTCGGTGAGGCGTCCGACGGCGCCCAGGCGGTCCGGCTGGCCAAGGAGGAACGCGCCGACGTCGTCCTGATGGACATCCGCATGCCCGGCACGGACGGTCTCGCCGCGACCCGGCTGATCAGCGCCGACCCGTCCCTCGCCCACGTCAGGGTGGTCATCCTGACGACCTTCGAGGTCGACGACTACGTGGTGCAGTCGCTGCGGGCCGGCGCCTCCGGCTTCCTCGGCAAGGGCAGCGAGCCGGAGGAACTGCTCAGCGCCATACGGGTCGCCGCCGGCGGGGAGGCCCTGCTCTCGCCGACCGCCACCAAGGGCCTGATCGCCCGCTTCCTGGCCCAGGGCGGCGCGGTGGACGACGAGCACGACCCGGCCCGCTCCGCCCGGCTGGACGCGCTCACCGTGCGCGAGCGCGAGGTCCTGGTGCAGGTCGCCGGCGGCCACTCCAACGACGAGATCGCCGAGCGCCTCGAGGTCAGCCCGCTCACCGTGAAGACGCACGTCAACCGGGCCATGGCCAAGCTGGGCGCGCGCGACCGGGCCCAGCTCGTGGTGATCGCCTACGAGTCGGGCCTGGTACGTCCGAGGGTGGACTGAGCCCGGCCCCGCCGTACTGCGCCCGGAGTAGGCGCGGGATAAGTAAATGGACCTGGAGCGTACGGATCGCCGTACCGGCATGGCTCAGGGTGAAGAGGCCACACCCGGCACCCCTGGCACAGGCGGCACACACGTCACACGTGTCATGCCCGCCGCGCTTTCGCCACACCCCCGCCACGCCTGGCACCGCTTCTGCCGCTCACAGAGACGAGATCCGCACCCATGTCCTGGCTGTCCCGCTTCAGCCTCGCGCAACGGGCCCTGATAGGCCTGATGTCCATCGTCGCGATCGCCTTCGGCGCGATCGCGATACCGCAACTGAAACAGCAGCTCCTGCCCACCATCGAACTGCCGATGGTCTCCGTCCTCGCGCCCTACCAGGGCGCCTCCCCGGACGTCGTCGAGAAGCAGGTCATCGAGCCGATCGAGGACAACCTCGAAGGTGTCGACGGCATCACCGGCGTCACCTTCACGGCGAGCGAGGGCAACGCCGTGATCGTGGCGTCCTTCGACTACGGCAACGACACCAAGCAGCTCGTCGCCGACGTCCAGCAGGCCGTCAACCGGGCCCGCGTGCAGCTCCCCGACGCCGTGGACCCGCAGGTCGTCGCCGGTTCCACCGACGACATGCCGACCGTCGTCCTCGCGGTCGCCTCCGACCGGGACCAGCAGGCCCTCGCCGACCAGCTCGACCGGAGCGTCGTCCCGGCGCTGCGGGACATCGACGGGGTCGGCCAGGTCACCGTCACCGGCGTCCGGGACCTCCAGGTCTCCGTCACCCCGGACGACGCCGAGCTGGCGAAGGCCGGTCTGACCACGCAGTCCCTCGCCCAGGCACTCCAGGCGGGCGGCGCGACCGTCCCGGCCGGCTCCTTCGACGAGGCGGGCGGCAACCGCACGGTCCGGGTCGGCGGCGGCTACACCTCCGTCGCCCAGATCGCCGACCTGCGGATCCCGCGGCTCGCCGGTGGCAAGCCGGTCCGCCTCGGCGATGTGGCCGCTGTGCGCCAGACGGAGGCCCCGGCCGACTCCCTCACCCGCACCGACGGCAGGCCCAGCCTCGCCGTGATGGTCACCATGGACCACGACGGCAGCGCGGTCGCCATCTCCGACGCCGTCGACGCCAAGCTGGCCGATCTGCGCCAGGACCTCGGCGCGGGCGCGACGATCACCGTCGTCAGCGACAGCGGTCCGGCCGTCGCGAAGGCCATCGAGGGCCTGACCACGGAGGGCGCCCTCGGTCTGGTCTTCGCCGTGCTCGTCATCCTGGTCTTCCTGGCGTCGATCCGCTCGACGCTGGTGACCGCGGTCAGCATCCCGCTCTCCGTGGTGCTGGCGCTGATCGTCCTGTGGACGCGGGACCTCTCGCTGAACATGCTGACGCTGGGCGCGCTGACCATCGCGATCGGCCGGGTCGTCGACGACTCGATCGTCGTCCTGGAGAACATCAAGCGCCACCTCGGCTACGGCGAGGAGCGGCAGTCCGCGATCATCACGGCGGTGCGCGAGGTGGCCGGAGCGGTCACCTCCTCCACCCTCACCACGGTCGCCGTGTTCCTGCCGATCGGCCTGGTCGGCGGCATGGTGGGCGCCCTGTTCGGCGCGTTCTCGCTCACCGTGACGGCCGCCCTGCTGGCTTCCCTGCTGGTCTCGCTGACCGTCGTCCCGGTCCTGTCGTACTGGTTCCTGCGCGCTCCCAAGGGCACCCCCGAGGACGCCGAGGAAGCCCGCCGCGCGGCCGAGGAGAAGGAGGGGAAGAGCCGCCTCCAGCGCTTCTACGTCCCCGTGCTGCGCTTCGCCACCCGGCGCCGCCTCACCAGCGTGGCGATCGCGGCCGTCGTGCTGATCGCCACCTTCGCCATGGCGCCCCTGCTGAAGACCAACTTCTTCGACCAGGGCGAGCAGCAGGTCCTGACGGTCAAGCAGGAGCTGAAGCCGGGCACCAGCCTGGCCGCGACCGACGTCCAGGCGAAGAAGGTCGAACGACTGCTCGCCGGCACCGAGGGCGTGAAGGACTACCAGGTCACCGTCGGCTCCTCCGGCTTCATGGCGGCCTTCGGCGGCGGCACCGACACCAACCAGGCCTCCTACCAGGTGATGATCGAGGACTCCGCCTCGTACAAGGACGTCCAGAAGCGGGTCGAGGACGGGCTGCGCGAGCTAGACGGCATCGGTACGACCACCGTCGCCGCCGGTGACGGTTTCGGCAGCCAGGACCTGAGCGTCGTCGTGAAGGCGGCCGACGCGGGCGTGCTGCGCACGGCCACCGAGCAGGTCCGGCAGGCCGTGGCCGGCCTCGACGACGTCACCGACGTGACCAGCGACCTCTCGCAGAGCGTGCCCCGCATCTCGGTCAGGGCGAACGCCAAGGCCGCCGCGGCCGGCTTCGACGACCAGACGCTCGGCGCGGCGGTCGCCCAGGCGGTCCGCGGGACGACGGCCGCGAAGGCGGTCCTCGACGACACCGAGCGCGATGTCGTCATCACCTCGGCGAAGCCCACCACGACGCTCGCCCAGCTGAAGGCGCTGCCCCTGGGCGCGGTGAAGCTCGGTGACATCGCCACCGTGGAACTGGTCGACGGCCCGGTCTCGACGACCCGTATCGACGGCCGGCGGGCCGCCACCGTCACCGCGAAGCCGACCGGCGACAACACCGGCGCGGTGAGCGCCGACCTCACCTCGAAGCTCGACGCGCTGAAGCTCCCGGCGGGCGCCACGGCCCAGATCGGCGGGGTCTCGCAGGACCAGGACGACGCGTTCAAGAACCTCGCCCTGGCGATGCTCGCGGCGATCGCGATCGTCTTCATGCTGCTGGTGGCGACCTTCCGGTCACTGGCCCAGCCGCTGATCCTGCTGGTCTCCATCCCCTTCGCGGCGACCGGCGCGATCGGACTGCTGCTCGTCACCGGCACCCCGATGGGCGTTCCGGCGATGATCGGCATGCTGATGCTCATCGGCATCGTGGTGACCAACGCGATCGTCCTGATCGACCTCATCAACCAGTACCGCAAGCAGGGGTACGGCGTGGTCGAGGCCGTGGTCGAGGGCGGCCGGCACCGGCTGCGCCCCATCCTCATGACGGCGCTGGCGACCATCTTCGCCCTGCTCCCGATGGCCCTGGGCGTCACCGGCGAGGGCGGCTTCATCGCCCAGCCGCTGGCGGTGGTCGTGATCGGCGGTCTGATCACCTCGACCCTGCTCACCCTGCTGCTCGTCCCGACGCTGTACGCGATGCTCGAACTGCGCAAGGAGCGCCGGGCGGCGAAGCGCGCCGCGAAGCGGCAGCCGGCCCGAGCCGACAAGACCCCGGAACCGGCCGGAGTCTGACACCGCCGCGCCGAACTCCCTTCCCCCGTACGGGTTACCTATCCTGTGAGCACGCACGCACTGCACGCGCTGCTCGACGGGGGAAGGGGACCGGGGCGTTGCCACTGCACAAGGACGACCCGAAGGCGCTCGGCGGATACCGCATCGTCGACCGGATCGGTTCCGGCGGCATGGGCGTCGTCTATCTGGGCCGGTCCCGTTCGGGGCGTGAGGTCGCCGTCAAGGTGGTGCACGCCCAGTACGCGGAGAACAAGGTCTTCCGGGCCCGGTTCCGGCAGGAGATCGACGCCGTCCGCAAGGTGAGCGGTGCCTTCACCGCCCCGGTCGTGGACGCCGACGCGGAGGCCGTGCGGCCCTGGATGGCCACCCAGTACGTGCCCGGACCCGCGCTCTCCGCCCGGATCCGGGGCACCGGACCGCTGAGGGGGGCGGAGCTGCGCCGGCTGGCCCTCGGGCTGGTGGAGGCGCTGCGGGACATCCACCGGGCCGGGGTCGTGCACCGCGACCTCAAGCCCTCCAACGTGCTGATGGCCGGGGACGGTCCCCGGGTCATCGACTTCGGCATCTCCCGGGCCGCCGAGAACCAGACCCTCACCGAGACCGGCCACGCGATCGGCACCCCGCCCTTCATGTCCCCGGAGCAGTTCAAGGACGCCCGGTCGGTCGGCCCCGCCTCGGACGTCTTCTCCCTCGGTGCGCTGCTGGTGTTCGCCGCGACCGGCCGCGGCCCCTTCGACGCGGACAGCCCCTACCTGACGGCGTGGCGGGTGATGCACGAGGAACCGAAGGTGGACGCGGTCGCCGAACCGCTGCGCGCGGTACTGACCCGCTGCCTGGCCAAGGACGCCGACGACCGGCCCGGACTGGACGAGCTGGCCGGGGAGTTCGCCCGGGCGCTGCCCGAACCCGCGGCGGACGACATGGAGACGGTGACCCTGCGGCTGCCGCCGGCGCCCGCGGCGGACGAGGAAGCGGAACCCGTCGCCGCGCCCCGCACGGGCCGGCGCTCCCGGCTGCGCCGGTGGCCGGTCCTGGCCGGGGTGGCGGGCCTGCTGGCCGTGTCGCTCACCGGCTGGCTCCTGTTCGACCCGTTCGAGGGGAAGGACAAGGCGGCGGGCTCGGACGTCGCCGATTCCGGGGCGCCCGGCTGGGATCCACCGCCCGAGGGCTGGAGGCCCTGGCGGACCTCGGTGTTCGGGACCGCCGCGAGCGGTGTGAAGAACGCGCTGACCGGCGGGGACTCCAGCAGCGGCACCTCCCTGTCCTGTGCCATGGGCGACGGCGCCCTGTACTGCGGCGGCAACGGCACCCTCCCGGTCCGTGTCGACGGGGCGACGGGCCGGCTCGCCTGGCGGGCCGACTCCGTGCCCCCGGGCGTGGCGCAAAAGGCATACGACAGCGGGGTCCTGGGGGTGCGCGACGGCGTGCTGCTGGCCTCCCAGTCGGTCATGAACAGCGCGGGCGACGACCAGACCAGGACCGTCGTCGCCCTCGACTCCGCCACCGGCGAGCGGCTCTGGTCGCGCGCGCTGAACGAGACGGCCTTCGTCGACCCCGCGGTCGTGGGCGATCTGCTGATGACCGCGGACGGCTACCGCGTGACCGCCCGCGAACTGCGCGACGGAACCGCGCGCTGGACGGCCACCCTGCCCGCCGGGCCCACCTACGGCTGCCAGTTCTACGACGTCGACGGCGTCCCGTACGCCGGCTGCACCGACGCGGGTACACCGTCGCGCACGGTGTTCTACGCCGTCGACCCGGCCGACGGCTCGACCCGCAAGGTGAGCGTGCCGGACGGCGACGCCGTCCACGTCGGCGCTGTCGGCGGCGATCTGGCCTTCGTGATGTCCGTCCCGCGGGACGAACAGAATTCCGCGGAGTCGGCGTACCGCGAGGTCCTGCTGATCGACCCGGACACCGGCGCCGTACGCACCAGGAAGCTGGCGGGCGACCCGCGCGGCGAGGTGGCGCTGGTGGGCGGGGTGCTCTGCTTCGCCTCCTCCGCGGGGCAGCTGGTCGCCCACTCGCCCCAGACGGGCGAGCGGCTGTGGCAGACCTCGACGACCCTTCAGCAGCCCGGCACGCCCGTCGCCGACGGGAAGGGGCAGGCGGTGTTCGCGGCCAGCGCCTCCGGACGGGTCGCCGCCCTCGATCTCGGCACCGGCGACCTGTTGTGGGAGTCCCCCGCGCGGGCCGAGCAGGTCGTCGGGGCCGGCTATGCCGCGGCGCGGGTGTTCCGCGACGAGGGCGCCCTGGTGGTGCTCGCCCCCGACGGGACGGTCTTCACGCTGGACCCGGCCCACCCCGACCGGGAGCCGATGTCGGGGTGATCCGGGGCGGGTCCGCTACGGCAGCGCCAGCATGCGCTCCAGTGCCAGCTTCGCGAACTTCTCGGTCTCCCGGTCGACCTCGATCCGGTTGACCAGCTTGCCCTCGGCGAGGGACTCCAGGGTCCAGACCAGGTGGGGCAGGTCGATCCGGTTCATCGTCGAGCAGAAGCAGACCGTCTTGTCGAGGAAGACGATCTCCTTGCCCTCGGGCGCGAAACGGTTCGCCAGCCGGCGCACCAGGTTCAGCTCCGTGCCGATGGCCCACTTGGAGCCGGCCGGGGCCGCCTCCAGCGCCTTGATGATGTACTCGGTCGAGCCGACGTAGTCCGCAGCGGCCACGACCTCGTGCCGGCACTCGGGGTGCACGAGCACGTTCACCCCGGGGATCCGGGCGCGGACGTCCTCGACCGACTCCAGGCTGAAGCGGCCGTGCACCGAGCAGTGGCCCCGCCAGAGGATCATCTTCGCGTCGCGCAGCTGCTCGGCGGTCAGCCCGCCGTTCGGCTTGTGCGGGTTGTAGAGGACGCAGTCCTCCAGGGACAGGCCCATGTCCCGGACGGCGGTGTTGCGGCCGAGGTGCTGGTCGGGCAGGAACAGCACCTTCTCGCCCTGCGCGAAGGCCCACTCCAGGGCCCGCTGGGCGTTGGAGGAGGTGCAGATCGTGCCGCCGTGCCTGCCCGTGAACGCCTTGATGTCCGCGGACGAGTTCATGTACGAGACGGGCACGACCTGCTCGGCTATGCCGGCCTCGGTCAGCACGTCCCAGCACTCGGCGACCTGCTCGGCGGTGGCCATGTCGGCCATCGAGCAGCCGGCGGCGAGGTCGGGGAGGACGACCTTCTGGTCGTCGGACGTCAGGATGTCCGCGGACTCGGCCATGAAGTGCACACCGCAGAACACGATGTACTCGGCCTCCGGGCGGGCGGCCGCGTCCTTGGCCAGCTTGAAGGAGTCGCCCGTGACGTCGGCGAACTGGATGACCTCGTCGCGCTGGTAGTGGTGGCCGAGCACGAAGACCTTGTCACCGAGCTTCTCCTTGGCGGCCCGGGCACGTTCGACCAGGTCCGGGTCGGAGGGCGAGGGCAGGTCGCCGGGACACTCGACGCCCCGCTCGCTCTTCGGGTCGGCCTCACGGCCGAGCAGCAACAGGGCGAGCGGAGACGGCTGTACGTCGAGCTCCGTGGTCTGGGCGGTGGTCACGGCACGCACCCTTTCTACTTTTCGTCGATCTGACGTTATCTATCATAACCCGCTTCACGTCACTTTGACGATGGTCATCGCGTCGATGTGACGTGAATCCCCCGGCCCCGTCGGCGCCGGTCCGGTGGCCGCTGTTCGCCGGATCGCACGTGTGCGAGCATGAAAGGCAAGAAGAGGAAAGAAGTGGAAACACGACTCCTCGGCCCGGAATGAATCCGCGGCCCCGGCGGTTGAAGACGTCGGCAAGCAGTCTCCGTACAAACCGGGAGAGATGTAGATGTCCGTATCGGACGAGAAGACCACTGTCAGCGACGGCATCCTCCTGTCCGACGCCGCCGCGGCGAAGGTCAAGGCCCTGCTCGACCAGGAAGGCCGTGAGGACCTGGCCCTGCGCGTCGCCGTTCAGCCCGGCGGCTGCTCCGGCCTGCGCTACCAGCTCTTCTTCGACGAGCGTTCGCTCGACGGCGACGTGGTGAAGGACTTCGACGGCGTCAAGGTCGTCACCGACCGCATGAGCGCCCCGTACCTCGGCGGCGCCTCCATCGACTTCGTCGACACCATCGAGAAGCAGGGCTTCACGATCGACAACCCGAACGCGACGGGCTCCTGCGCCTGCGGTGACTCCTTCAGCTAGGTCGCCCGTTCGCCCCGCTGAACGCCACGAAGGCGGCGGTCCTCTCCGCGGGGGCCGCCGCCTTCGCGTTCGCGTCGTGTGGAGCGTCCGGCGCTACCGGGCCTGCGGGAGCCGGGCGCCCGCCTTCTCCAGCGGGATCGCGGCGCCGTCCGACCCGACGACCTTCCGGCTGCCGAGCGACGCGTCCAGGTGCACCTTCAGGTGGTACTCCTTGGCGATCAGGATGCAGACCTTGTCCTTCCAGGGCGTCTCGGTCACCGTGACCTTCACCTGGGCACCGCTCTCGGTCGCCGTGGCCGCGTAGTCGCCGCACACCCCGCCGGTGAAGCTCACGACCAGGTCGTCGCCCTCGGCGGTGTAGCCGTTCACCTGCACCTCCCGCGTCCCCGAGGACCCGGTCGGCGTCGGCGTGGGGGCGGGGGTGGGAGTGGTGGCGGACTTCAGATACGCCGGTTCGACGGCCGGCTGCGTCACCGTGTAGCCGCCCGCGACCCCGGAGGCGCGCACGTCGAACAGCCAGGACGGGACGAGCACCTGCCGCCCGCCCGAGGTGTGCGGGGCGAGCCCGAGCACCGCGTCCTCGACCGTCGCCGTCCGCGCCTGGGGCGTGGCCGTGCCCGTATCGCAGGGACTCTCCAGCCGGTCCTTCAGCGGCACCGGACCGGCGCAGCCGCCGATGCCCATCCGGTGGTCCGTGCCCGGCGCCGCGTTCAACGCGTCCAGCGCCTCCCGCGCGGTCAGCAGCGGGTACGTGTCGCCCTTGACCGGCGTCTCCAGCTGCCCGTTCCCCGCGACCACCTCGCCCCTGGCGTCGACGCTGATCCCGGTCGTCCAGCCGTAGGAGGGCAGTTCGCCGAAGACCGGCTCGGCGTTGACCACTCGCAGGCTCCCCATGACCTGGCTCGCGTCCACCTCGGCGCCGTCCTGTCCGACCGCTTCCAGGACCGGTGCCGCCGCCTTCTTCGCGGCCGCCTCGCTCACCGGGGTGCCGGTCCCGGCCGAGGGGGTCACGGCGCACTTGTCGGTGCCGGCCGTGCAGTTGTCGGTGCCCGGGGTGTACCGGGTGAACGTCCACATCCCCGGCGCCTGCCGGTTCACCCGCAGCACCGGGCCCGAGCCGTCGTTCCCCGAGCCGACCTTCCAGGCCTCCCCGTCGGCGACCGGCGTCCCCTCGGCCCCCAGCGCCTTCGCCAGCCTGGCCACCTCGTCCTTCGTGACCTCGCCCTTCGCCCAGTACACGGGCGCGGAGCCGGGACCGTCGGGAAGCGGGCCGCCGGCCTTGTAGGTCACCCCGTAGGGGTTGGGCTCGCCGGGCGCGATGCCGCTCGTACCGCCCTCGGGGGTGTCCGTGCCGGTACCCGTACCCCCGGAGTGGTCGTCCAGAAGGAGTGCCGCGGGCGTGCCGTCCCCGGACGGCGACCCGGCTCCGGCGTTCCCGCCCGAGCCGCCGGCCGCGCTGGAGGTCAGATAGGCCCCGCCTCCGCCCACCAGCAGCACGGCGGCCGCGACGGAGGCGATGAACACGGGGGAGCGGCGCCGCGGGGCGGCCGGGGGCACGTCGCCGCCCACCGACCCGACGACATGCTCGTCGCCGTCGCCGTCGCCGTCGCCGTCGGCATTCGCATCGGCCTCGGGAGCGGCGGAGCCGGGAGCGACGGGCGCCTCGCCCGGATCGATGCCCTCGGCACCGGAGACCCGTCCACCGGTCCGGTCGGGGGTACCGGCCTCGGATCCGGCGGAAGTCCCGGCCTCGGATCCGGCGGAAGTCCTGGCCTCGGATCCGGGGGAAGTCCCGGCCTCGGATCCGGGGGAAGTCCCGGCCTCGGATCCGGCGGAGGCCCCTGCCTCGGATCCGGCGGAGGCCCCCGCCCCAGATCCGGCCGAAGCCCCGGCCCCGGCGGAAGCCGCCCCGGCCCCGCCTCCGGCGGAGGTCCCGGTCTCGGATGCGGCGGAAGTTGCTGCCCCGGATCCGGCGGAAGCCCCCGCCCCGGAACCGGCGGGACCGCCGGGAAGCCCGGCCTTCGCCTCCGGGGCACCGGCCTCCGCCTCCGGGGCACCGGCCTCGGACTCCGGGGCACCGGCCTTCACGGTCGGCGCAGCCTCCGCGGCCTCAACGTCCTCCGCGGCCCGTGCGTCCTCCGCCGACACGTCCTCGGCCCGCGCCTCCCGGCCCCCGGCCCGCTCGGCCGAGGCCCTGGCCTCGGCCGTCTCCGCACCCGTCTTCTCCGGCTCGCGCGCGGCGTCGTCGTTCTCGGGTCGCTCGGTGTTCACCGCATCGCTCCTTCGGCTGCCCTGTTGGCGTACCTCACCTCCCCTTTACGGGGGACGGCGATGGGACGCGGCGGGGGAGCGCACGGTTCCCTCCCGAGCGCCGTACCGAAGAAATTTCGGGGGATCACCCCCGAGGAGCTCTCCTGGCTGCTCTAGTTGCCGTAGTCCGGCATCGCCTCCAGGAGTCGCGCCGACGTCGCCGGGACGGTCACGCCGAGGATGAGTGACGGGGAGACCGGACGGGAGGCGGTCTTCTCCGGAGCGGCCCAGTGCCGAGCCATCCGGGCGCCGTCACCCCGCAGCGACGCCAGGTCGCCGTCGAGGTCGGCCGGAGCGGGGGCATGGACCTTGAGGTTCGTCATAGCCGAACCGTATGCACGCCGGAGCCCGTGAAGAAAGATCTACTATCGGGTAGTTTCGGCTGCTTCAGTGGCGCCGGTCCACCGGGTAGCGTGAACTGTCAATCCCCCTCCCCTCAGGAGAGTCCACGCCGTGCGCATCGCAGTCACCGGCTCCATCGCCACCGACCACCTCATGACGTTCCCCGGCCGCTTCGCCGACCAGCTCGTCGCGGACCAGCTGCACACGGTCTCGCTCTCCTTCCTGGTGGACAACCTGGACGTACGCCGGGGAGGCGTGGGCGCGAACATCGCCTTCGGCATGGGACAGCTGGGAACCGCCCCGATCCTGGTCGGCGCCGCGGGCGCGGACTTCGACGAGTACCGGGCCTGGCTGGACCGGCACGGCGTCGACACCGGGTCGGTCCGCATCTCCGAGACCCTGCACACGGCCCGCTTCGTGTGCACCACCGACGCCGACCACAACCAGATCGGCTCCTTCTACACCGGTGCGATGAGCGAGGCCCGCCTCATCGAGCTGAAGACCGTCGCCGACCGCGTGGGCGGCCTGGACCTGGTCCTGATCGGCGCCGACGACCCGGAGGCGATGCTCCGCCACACGGAGGAGTGCCGCTCCCGGTCGATCCCCTTCGCGGCCGACTTCTCCCAGCAGATCGCCCGGATGAACGGCGACGAGATCCGGATACTGCTGGAGGGCGCCACGTACCTGTTCTCCAACGAGTACGAGAAGGGCCTCATCGAGTCCAAGACCGGCTGGACGGACGCCGAGATCCTCGCCAAGGTCGGCCACCGCGTCACCACCCTCGGCTCGCGCGGCGTCCGCATCGAGCGGGCCGGCGAGGACCCGATCGAGGTCGGCTGCCCGGAGGAGGAGGCCAAGGTCGAGCCGACGGGCGTCGGCGACGCCTTCCGGGCCGGCTTCCTCTCCGGCCTGGCCTGGGGCGTCTCCCACGAGCGGGCCGCGCAGATCGGCTGCATGCTGGCCACCCTCGTGATCGAGACGGTCGGCACCCAGGAGTACCGGCTGAGCCGCGTCCACTTCATGGACCGCTTCACCAAGGCCTACGGCGACGAGGCCGCCACCGAGGTCCGCAAGCACCTGGCCTGACTCAGGACAGCCGGCGGACCACGTAGGCCGAGCCACGGTCCGCCGGCTCCTCACCGACGTACTCCTGCTCCCGCATCTCGCACCACGCGGGAATGTCCAGGCGGGCCGCCTCGTCGTCGGACAGCACCCGCACCGTGCCCCCGACCGGCACCTCCCCGATGACCTTCGCCAGCTCGATGACGGGAATCGGGCACCGCTTGCCCAGCGCGTCCACCACGAGCGCGTCCCCGCGCACCTCGGCGGCGGCCGCCGGCCCGGGCGCCCCCAGCTTCTCGCGCACCCCGGCCACCGCCCCCGGCAGCACGGCGAGGAACCGTTCGACGTCCTCCTCGGCGACCCCCGGCGGCAGCGAAACCCGCACGTTTCCCTCACTCAGCACCCCCATCGCCCTCAGCACATGGCTGGGCGTCAGCGTGCTGCTGGTGCAGGACGACCCGGAGGACACGGAGAACCCCTCCCGGTCCAACTCGTGCAGCAGCGTCTCCCCGTCGACGTACAGACAGGAGAAGGTGACGATCCCCGGCAGCCGCCGCCGCGGATCACCGACGACCTCCACATCCGGCACGAGGGCCGCCACCCGCTCCCGGATCCGCGCCGTCAGCTCCCGCAGCCGTGCCGCCTCGGCCGCCGCCTCCGCCCGCACCGCCCGCAGCGAGGCCGCCGCGGCCACGATCGCCGGAAGGTTCTCGAACCCCGCCGCGCGCCCCGACTCCCGCTCGTCCACCGGCCCTCGGACGGCGAACCGCACGCCCTTGCGCACCGCGAGCACACCCACCCCGGACGGCCCGCCCCACTTGTGCGCGCTCGCCGCCAGCACCGACCAGGGTCCCGCGACCGGTCCCCAGCCGAGCGACTGCGCCGCGTCCACCAGCAGCGGCACCCCCGCCTCCCGGCACAGCTCGGCCACGGCGGCCACCGGCTGCTCGGTCCCCACCTCGTGGTTGGCCGACTGGAGACAGGCGAGCGCGGTGTCGGAGCGCAGGGCCCCGGCGTACGACTCCACGGCGACCGCGCCGGTCCGGTCCACCGGTACCCGGGTCACGGTCCCGCCCTCCGCCTCGAACGCCTCCGCCGAATGGAGTACCGAGGAGTGTTCGACCGCTGACACGATCAGGTGACGTCCGACCCGCCGGCGCCCGGCCGACACACCGGCGATCCCGGTGTGGACGGCCCGTGTGCCGGAGGAGGTGAACACCGTCTCGTCCGGCCGGCAGCCCATGGCCTCCGCCATGGCCTCGCGGGCCGCGTCGAGCAGGATCCGGGCCCGCCGACCCTCCCGGTAGAGGCGTGCGGGGTCGGCCCACCCGTCGTCGAGCGCGGCCAACAGGGCCTGCCGGGCGACGGGATGGAGGGGAGCGGCGGAAGCAGCGTCGAAGTAGCCCACACGGCAACGTTAGAACGTGGGCGGGGCGAACAGGGGCGCGGGGAACCGCGCGACCAGCCACGACGGGGCCCGCGCACGCCAAAGCACCTGAATCCCCGAGCTACTAGGCGCTTTCGGGTGACCCCTCGCGCGTATGCCACCCTCCCCGCGAACCCCCGGAGGGCGTCGGCTAGGGTTTGGTCCGCATAAACATCCAAACCCCTGCCCGACGCAGGGCGGCGACCGACCCGCGAGAAGGCAGGCCGCAGCCAACCGCGCGGGCGAGACTCTCGGGAAGGCGCTACGTGAGTCCCAACGGCTCCGACCGCTCGCCGCGGCGCCCGATGCGGCGGAAGCTGCTCCAGGCAATGACCGCGGGCCTGGTCCTGGCGACCGCCACCGGTTGCACATACAAGGACTTCCCCCGCCTTGGCATGCCCACCCCGGTCACAGAAGAGGCTCCGCGGATCCTCTCCCTGTGGCAGGGCTCCTGGGCAGCCGCGCTGGCCACCGGCGTGCTGGTGTGGGGCCTGATCCTGTGGAGTGCTTTCTTCCACCGGCGCAGCCGCACCAAGGTCGAAGTTCCTCCGCAGACCCGGTACAACATGCCCATCGAGGCGCTGTACACGGTCGTTCCGATCATCATCGTCTCGGTGCTGTTCTACTTCACGGCCCGTGACGAGTCGAAGCTGCTGAGCCTCGACAAGAAGCCCGACGTCACGGTCAACGTGGTCGGCTTCCAGTGGAGCTGGTGCTTCAACTACATCGAGAACGTCGACGGTTCCGACGGGAACGCGAAGACCGACGAGAACCTGGCCGCGATCCCGGACCGGTTCAAGGCGGACTTCCCCGACAACGCCGGCGGCGTCTACACCTGCGGTACTCCCGGTGAGCGGAACCCGCAGACCAACAACCCCGGCCCGACCCTCTGGCTCCCCGAGGGCAAGACGGTCCGCTTCGTCCTCACCTCGCGTGACGTCATCCACTCCTTCTGGGTGGTGCCGTTCCTCATGAAGCAGGACGTCATCCCGGGCCACACCAACTCCTTCCAGGTGACCCCCAACAAGGAGGGCACCTACCTGGGCAAGTGCGCCGAGCTCTGCGGCGTCGACCACTCCCGGATGCTCTTCAACGTGAAGGTCGTCTCCCAGGAGCGCTACGAGCAGCACCTCAAGGACCTCGTGAAGAAGGGGCAGACCGGTTACGTTCCCGCGGGCATCGAGCAGACGAGCCACGAGAAGAACCGGGAGACGAACAACCTGTGAGCATCCTCAACGAACCCCAGGGTGCCTCCGCAGCTGAGGACTCGTACGAGAACGAGCTGCCGGTCAGGCGCAAGCAGCCCGGCAACGTCGTGGTGAAGTGGCTGACGACCACCGACCACAAGACCATCGGTACGTTGTACCTGGTCACGTCGTTCGCGTTCTTCTGCATCGGTGGCGTCATGGCGCTCCTCATGCGCGCCGAGCTCGCCCGCCCGGGCTTGCAGATCATGTCGAACGAACAGTTCAACCAAGCGTTCACGATGCACGGCACGATCATGCTGCTGATGTTCGCGACGCCGCTGTTCGCCGGCTTCACGAACTGGATCATGCCGCTCCAGATCGGCGCGCCGGACGTCGCCTTCCCGCGGCTGAACATGTTCGCCTACTGGCTCTACCTGTTCGGCTCGCTCATCGCCGTGGCCGGCTTCCTCACCCCGCAGGGTGCGGCCGACTTCGGCTGGTTCGCCTACGCCCCGCTGTCGGACGCGGTCCGCAGCCCGGGCATCGGCGCCGACATGTGGATCATGGGTCTGGCCTTCTCCGGCTTCGGCACGATCCTCGGCTCGGTCAACTTCATCACCACGATCATCTGCATGCGCGCGCCCGGCATGACGATGTTCCGGATGCCGATCTTCACCTGGAACGTCCTGCTGACCGGTGTCCTGGTCCTGCTGGCCTTCCCGGTCCTCGCGGCCGCGCTGTTCGCCCTGGAGGCGGACCGCAAGTTCGGTGCCCATGTGTTCGACGCCGCCAACGGCGGTGCATTGCTGTGGCAGCACCTCTTCTGGTTCTTCGGCCATCCAGAGGTGTACATCATCGCCCTGCCGTTCTTCGGCATCATCTCCGAAGTGATCCCGGTGTTCTCCCGCAAGCCGATGTTCGGCTACATGGGCCTGATCGCCGCGACCATCTCGATCGCCGGTCTCTCCGTGACGGTGTGGGCGCACCACATGTACGTCACGGGTGGCGTGCTGCTGCCGTTCTTCTCCTTCATGACGTTCCTCATCGCCGTACCGACCGGCGTGAAGTTCTTCAACTGGATCGGAACGATGTGGAAGGGCTCGCTGTCCTTCGAGACACCGATGCTGTGGGCGACGGGCTTCCTCATCACCTTCACCTTCGGTGGTCTGACCGGCGTCATCCTGGCCTCGCCGCCGATGGACTTCCACGTGTCCGACTCGTACTTCGTGGTGGCGCACTTCCACTACGTCGTCTTCGGCACCGTCGTCTTCGCGATGTTCTCCGGCTTCCACTTCTGGTGGCCGAAGTTCACCGGCAAGATGCTCGACGAGCGCCTCGGCAAGATCACCTTCTGGACGCTGTTCGTCGGCTTCCACGGCACCTTCCTGGTCCAGCACTGGCTGGGTGCCGAGGGCATGCCGCGCCGGTACGCCGACTACCTGGCGGCCGACGGCTTCACCGCCCTGAACACGATCTCGACGATCAGCTCCTTCGTCCTCGGTCTGTCCGTCCTGCCGTTCTTCTACAACGTGTGGAAGACCGCCAAGTACGGCAAGCCGGTCGGCGTCGACGACCCGTGGGGCTACGGCCGCTCCCTGGAGTGGGCGACCTCCTGCCCGCCGCCGCGCCACAACTTCCTCACCCTGCCGCGGATCCGCAGTGAATCCCCGGCGTTCGACCTGCACCACCCCGAGATCGCCGCGCTCGAGCAGCTGGAGCACGCCGGCCACGGTGCCAGTGCCATCTCGGGCAGCAAGGAGGCCGGCAAGTGAAGATCCAGGGCAAGATGTTCGTCTGGCTGAGCGTCTTCGTCCTCGTCATGGCGATCGTCTATGGCGTGTGGTCGAAGGAGCCGGCCGGTACCACGGCCCTCTTCCTGGCCTTCGGCCTGTGCATCATGATCGGCTTCTACCTGGGCTTCACCGCCCGGCGGGTCGACGCGGGCGCGCAGGACAACAAGGAGGCGGATGTCGCGGACGACGCCGGCGAGCTGGGCTTCTTCAGTCCGCACAGCTGGCAGCCGCTGTCGCTGGGCATCGGCGGCGCCCTGGCCTTCCTGGGGGTCGCTGTCGGCTGGTGGCTGCTGTACTTCTCGCTGCCGCTGATCCTCATCGGTCTGTGGGGCTGGGTCTTCGAGTACTACCGCGGTGAGAACCGCACCCAGTAGCACGCGCGGGACACAGGCTGAGCCCGGACACTCCGTCAGGAGGGTCCGGGCTCACGCTTTTGCCGCAACGAAGCTCCTCCGTCCGAGTCACCCAGCGCGCCGCGGTTGACGCGGCTCCCTAGCGTGAAGCCATGAGCCACGAACCCCGCCCTCGCACCGTCGTCGGCTGCACCCTGCTGGTGATCGCCCTGGGCGCGGTCGCCAGCGCCTGCGGCTCGGACGGCAACCCGCTCTCCGCGCGCCCCTACGACGCGACGGACCAGATCTCCTTCCGCAACCTCGGTGGCGACGGGAAGAAGTCCGACCCGGCCAAGCCGCTGGAGGTCACCGCGGAGGACGACGACCGCATCACGGACGTCACCGCGGTGGACGGCACGGGCCGCTACGTGGCGGGTGAACTCGCCGCCGACGGCAGCCGCTGGCACAGCACCGAGCCGCTGGCCGCCAACGCCCACTACACGGTCCGCGTGAGCACCGAGGACGACGACGGCGCCCCCGGCCGCCGGGTGCTCACCTTCGACACCGGCAAGCCCACCTCGAAGAAGCGCCTGGGAGTCGAGTTCGGCCCCGACGCGGGCGAGTACGGCGTCGGCCAGCCCGTCACCGCCAAGCTGGACCAGCCGATCAAGGACCCCGCCCAGCGGGCCGTCGTCGAACGCGCCCTCAAGGTCGACTCCACGCCGTCCGTGCAGGGCGGCTGGCACTGGGTGGACGACAAGGAACTCCACTACCGGCCCCAGGAGTACTGGCCCGCCCACGCCACCCTCCGGGTGCGCAGCAACCTGGACGGCATCAAGATCAGCGACCGGCTGTGGGGCGGACCCGCCAAGGAGCTCAAGCTCACGATCGGCGACCGGGTCATCGCCGTCACGGACGCGTCGTCGCACTCCATGACGGTCTTCAAGAACAACGAGGAGATCAACCAGATCCCCGTCACCACCGGCAAGCCCGGCTTCGAGACCCGCAACGGCGTCAAGGTCGTCCTGGGCAAGGAGTACTTCGTACGGATGCGCGGCACCACCGTCGGCATCGCGGAGGGTTCCTCGGAGTCCTACGACCTGCCCGTGTACTACGCCACCCGCGTCACCTGGAGCGGCGAGTACGTCCACGCGGCTCCCTGGTCCGTGGGCTCCCAGGGGTACGCGAACGTCAGCCACGGCTGCACCGGCATGAGCACGTCCAACGCCGAGTGGTTCTTCGACAACATCCGCCAGGGCGACGTCGTCCAGGTCGTCAACAGCTACGGCGACACGATGGAGACCTTCGGCAACGGCTTCGGCGACTGGAACCTGGACTGGAAGAAGTGGACCGAGGGCAGCGCGCTGACGGGCGGCAAGCAGCAGACGGTGCGCGACACGTCGAGACTGCGGCCCGCGGCGGTGTAGGCACGGCCGGGGGCGCGGGGAACCCCACGCCCCTTCGGCGCCGTCAGGCGCTCTGCTGAAGGCTCTTGCGCCGCAGCAGGGACGCCAGGGCCGAGGCGAACTCCACGGGCTCCACAGGCAGCGTCACGGCCGCGTCGGCACGGCTCCAGGTGGCGAGCCAGGCGTCCTGGGGCCGCCCGATGAGCAGCAGCACCGGCGGGCACTGGAACACCTCGTCCTTGATCTGCCGGCACAGCCCCATGCCCCCCATGGGCGCGGCCTCGCCGTCCAGGACGACGACGTCGATGCCGCCCCGGTCCAGCTCCCGCAGCACCGCCGCAGGCGTCGCGCACTCCAGGAACTCCACCACGGGGGCGTCCGGCGCGGGCCTGCGCCCGGTCGCGAGCCGGACCTGCTCGCGGGTGTTGGAGTCGTCGCTGTAGACCAGCACCGTGGCGGTCGCCTGCATGCTTCCTCCGTGACATCAGCGTCGTACGGACAGAACCGATGCCGCGGATGCTACTCCCTTGAACACGTCGTCAACACCGCTTGGAACATCACTTCGATGGGCCATACGGGCAGTACACACGGTGCGAACACTCCGAACGGCACCCCCCGGAGTGAGGGCGGGATAAGGGACCGACATAATGTCGGTCGTGGCGACAGCAACGACAGTAGAAACCGGGCACGCGCACCCGTCGGTCAATCGGCCGAACCTCACCAGCGTCGGAACCATCATCTGGCTGAGCTCCGAGCTGATGTTCTTCGCGGCCCTCTTCGCGATGTACTTCACCCTGCGATCGGTGACGGGTCCTGATCACTGGAAGGAAATGGCCGAGGCCCTGAACTTCCCGTTCTCGGCCACCAACACCACGATCCTGGTGCTCTCCTCGCTCACCTGCCAGCTCGGCGTCTTCGCCGCCGAGCGCGGTGACGTGAAGAAGCTCAGAATGTGGTTCATCGTCACCTTCATCATGGGTGCGATCTTCATCGGCGGTCAGATCTTCGAGTACACGGAGCTGGTGAAGAAGGACGGGCTCTCGCTCTCCTCCGACCCGTACGGCTCGGTGTTCTACCTGACCACCGGCTTCCACGGCATGCACGTGACGGGCGGCCTCATCGCCTTCCTGTTCGTCCTCGGACGCACCTACGCGGCCAAGAGGTTCACCCACGAGCAGGCGACCGCGGCCATCGTCGTGTCCTATTACTGGCACTTCGTCGACGTCGTCTGGATCGGCCTCTTCGCCACGATCTACATGATCAAGTAGTCGGGCACGCTCGCTCCCGCACATCCCAAGCATCGACGCAGAAGATCCTGACACCGGGGTAATCCGTGAAAAAGCTCTCCGCACGACGACGCCATCCGCTGGCGGCGCTCGTCGTCCTACTCCTCGCGCTGGCGGCTACCGGGGGGCTGTACGCCGCGTTCGCGCCCGCGAGCAAGGCGCAGGCAGACGACACCGCCCAGTCCCTCGCCATCGACGAGGGCAAGAAGCTCTACGCCGTCGGCTGCGCAAGCTGCCACGGCACCGGCGGTCAGGGGACCTCCGACGGCCCGAGCCTGGTCGGCGTGGGTGCCGCGGCCGTCGACTTCCAGGTCGGCACCGGGCGCATGCCCGCGGCCACCTCCCAGGGCGCCCAGGTGCCCTCGAAGAAGGTCATCTACACGCAGGCCGAGATCGACCAGCTCGCCGCGTTCATCTCCTCCCTGGGCGCTGGCCCGTCCGTCCCGACCGAAGCCGACTACGGCCCGGAGGGCGCGGACATCGCCAAGGGTGGCGAGCTGTTCCGCACCAACTGCGCGCAGTGCCACAACTTCACCGGCAAGGGCGGTGCCCTCACCAAGGGCAAGTACGCCCCGACCCTCGAGGGCGTGGACCCGAAGCACATCTACGAGGCCATGCAGACCGGCCCGCAGAACATGCCTTCCTTCCCCGACACCACCCTGTCGGAGCAGAACAAGAAGGACATCATCGCGTACCTGCACGCGGTCAACAGCGACGAGACGAACAACCCCGGTGGTCTGGAGCTGGGCGGCCTCGGGCCGGTCAGTGAGGGCCTGTTCGCCTGGATCTTCGGTCTCGGTGCCCTGATCGCGGTCGCCGTCTGGGTCGCCGCTCGGACCGCAAAGGCCAAGAAGTCATGAGTAGCCAAGACATTCCAGAAGAGAACCTGCCCGCTGAGCAGGACCACGCGCACGGCAGCGCCGTGGGCGTCGCGGACGAGCAGAACCCGTTCGCGGACCCGGGGCTGCCGCCCCACGAGCACCGCGTCCAGGACATCGACGAGCGGGCCGCCAAGCGGTCCGAGCGTGCGGTCGCCTTCCTGTTCACGCTGTCGATGCTCGCGACGGTCGGCTTCATCGCCTCGTACGTGGCGATCCCCGCCGACAAGTCGGTCTTCGTGTTCCCGATCGGCCACCTCAGCGCGCTGAACTTCGCGCTGGGTCTGACGCTGGGCACGGCGCTGTTCACCATCGGCGCCGGCGCGGTCCACTGGGCCCGCACCCTGATGTCCGACGTGGAGGTCGCCGACGAGCGGCACGCGATCGCCGCGCCCCCCGAGGTCCGTGCGAAGGTCCACGCGGACTTCAAGCAGGGTGCCAAGGAGTCCGCGCTCGGCCGTCGCAAGCTGATCCGCAACACGATGTTCGGCGCGATCGCCCTGGTGCCGCTGTCCGGTGTCGTGCTGCTGCGCGACCTCGGTCCGCTGCCCGAGGACAAGCTGCGTCACACGCTGTGGTCCAAGGGCAAGCTGCTCGTCAACATGAACACGAACGAGCCGCTGCGTCCCTCGGACGTCGCCGTCGGTTCGCTCACCTTCGCCAAGCCCGAGGGCCTGGAGGAGCACGACGAGGAGTTCCAGAACGAGATCGCCAAGGCGGCCCTGATGATCGTCCGGCTCCAGCCGGACAACATCAAGGACAAGCAGGAACTCGACTGGTCCTACCAGGGCATCGTGGCGTACTCGAAGATCTGCACCCACGTCGGTTGCCCGATCTCGCTGTACGAGCAGCAGACGCACCACGTGCTGTGCCCCTGCCACCAGTCCACCTTCGACCTCTCCGACGGTGCCCGAGTGATCTTCGGTCCCGCCGGCCACGCCCTGCCGCAGCTGCGCATCGGTGTGAACGACGAGGGCTATCTCGAGGCGCTCGGCGACTTCGAAGAGCCCGTCGGTCCTGCTTTCTGGGAGCGCGGATGAGCACGAACGAGACCATCGAGAGCAACGAGTCCCGTGAACGCGGGAAGGCTCCGGCCGGCGAGCGGATCGCCGACTGGGCCGACGGCCGGCTGGGGATCTACTCCCTGGCCAAGGCCAACATGCGCAAGATCTTCCCCGACCACTGGTCGTTCATGCTGGGTGAGATCTGCCTCTACAGCTTCATCATCATCATCCTCACGGGTGTGTACCTGACGCTGTTCTTCCACCCGTCGATGAACGAGGTGGAGTACCACGGCAGCTACGTCCCGCTCCAGGGACAGCTGATGTCGGAGGCGTTCAGCTCGACCCTGCACATCTCCTTCGACGTGCGCGGCGGTCTGCTCATCCGGCAGATCCACCACTGGGCGGCGCTGATCTTCCTCGCCGGCATGTTCGTGCACATGATGCGGGTGTTCTTCACGGGCGCGTTCCGCAAGCCGCGTGAGGTCAACTGGCTGTTCGGCTTCCTGCTGTTCGTCCTGGGCATGTTCACCGGTTTCACCGGCTACTCGCTCCCGGACGACCTGCTCTCCGGCACCGGTGTCCGCTTCACCCAGGGCGCGATCCTGTCGATGCCGATCGTCGGCACGTACATCTCGATGTTCCTGTTCGGCGGGGAGTTCCCGGGCCACGACTTCGTGGCGCGGTTCTACTCCATCCACATCCTGCTGCTGCCGGGCATCATGCTCGGTCTCGTGGTCGGCCACCTGATCCTGGTCTTCTACCACAAGCACACGCAGTTCGCGGGCCCCGGCAAGAGCAACAAGAACGTCGTCGGCATGCCGCTGCTGCCGGTGTACATGGCCAAGGCCGGAGGCTTCTTCTTCCTGGTCTTCGGTGTCATCGCGGTCATCGCGGGCATCGCGCAGATCAACCCGATCTGGGCCATGGGCCCCTACCGTCCGGACCAGGTGTCCACCGGCGCCCAGCCCGACTGGTACATGGGCTTCGCCGAGGGTCTGATCCGCTTCATGCCGGGCTGGGAGATCAACCTCTGGGGTCACACGCTCGTCCTGGGCGTGTTCATCCCGCTGGTCCTCTTCGGTGTCGTCCTCGCGGCGCTGGCGATGTACCCGTTCATCGAGGCCTGGATCACCGGCGACAAGCGCGAGCACCACATCCTGGACCGTCCGCGCAACGCGCCCACCCGTACGGCCCTGGGCGTCGCCTGGGTCACGATGTACATGGTGACGCTGGTGGGCGGTGGCAACGACCTGTGGGCCACCCACTTCCACCTGTCGATCAACTCGATCACCTGGTTCGTCCGGATCTTCTTCTTCGTCGGACCGGTCATCGCGTACATCCTCACCAAGCGGATCTGCCTCGGCCTCCAGCGCCGGGACCACGACAAGGTGCTGCACGGTCGCGAGACCGGCACCATCAAGCGTCTGCCGCACGGTGAGTTCATCGAGATCCACGAGCCGCTCAGCCAGGAGCAGCTGCACACCCTCACGGCGCACGAGCAGTACCAGCCGGTCGCGATCGGCGCAGCCGTCGACGAGAACGGTGTCGAGCGCAAGGTGAAGGGCAAGGAGAAGCTCCGCGCCAAGATCAGCGGCGCGTACTTCGGTGAGGACCAGCAGATTCCGAAGCCCACCGTGGAGGAGTACAAGGAGATCACGAGCGGCCACGGCCACCACTGATCGCTGAGGCGTCGCCACGCCGCAGGAAAGGGCCCCGTCCGGTCTTCGGACGGGGCCCTTTGCCGTGCCCACGGGCTGGATAGGGTGGGGTGCACCTCGTGACGAGACGCACGACGGCTCACGAGAAGACACGACGCACACCACGACACACGCAGGAGCGGCTATGAGCGCTGTGACCCCCGCTGGAGGCGACACCGCGGCGGGCCGTTCCTGGCCCGAGGTACTGAACGGTCTGCTGTTCGGGCGCGACCAGGACGCCGACGCCACGTTCTGGGCGCTGGACCGGATCATGCGCGGCGAGGCGACCGACGCGCAGATCGCCGGGTTCGTGGTGGCACTGCGGGCCAAGGGCGAGACCGTCGCGGAGATCAACGGGCTCGTGCGGGCGATGTACGAGCACGCCAACCTGATCGAGGTGCCCGGCCCGACCGTCGACATCGTCGGCACGGGCGGCGACGGCGCGAAGACGGTCAACATCTCCACCATGTCGGCGATCGTCGTGTCCGGCGCGGGCGCCACGGTCGTCAAGCACGGCAACCGGGCCGCGTCCTCCGCGTCCGGCGCCTCGGACGTCCTGGGGAAGCTCGGCGTCAATCTGGAGCTGACCCCCCGGCGGGTCGCCGAGGTGGCCCAGGAGGCCGGCATCACCTTCTGCTTCGCGATCAAGTTCCATCCGGCGCTGCGTCATGTGGGCGCCGCGCGCGGCCAGCTGGGCATCCGCACGGTGTTCAACGTGCTCGGCCCGCTGACCAACCCCGCCCGGGTGCGGGCCCAGGCGGTCGGGGTCGCGGACCCGCGGATGGCGCCGGTCGTCGCGGGTGTCTTCGCCGAGCGCGGCAACTCGTCCCTGGTCTTCCGGGGCGACGACGGCCTCGACGAGCTGACCACGACGGCCACCTCCCATGTGTGGGTGGTCCGCGACGGCAAGGTCACCGAGGAGAGCTTCGACCCGCGGGACGTCGGCCTCGAGCTGGTCCCGGTGGAGGCCCTGCGGGGCGGCGACCCCTCGTACAACGCGGAGGTCGCCCGCCGCCTGCTGGAGGGCGAGACGGGCCCGGTGCGGGACGCCGTGCTCCTGAACTCGGCGGCGGCGCTGGTGGCCCTGGAGCCGGGCTCCGGGACCCTGGCCGAGCAGTTGCGGGCCGGCATGGACCGGGCGGCCGAGTCGATCGACTCGGGCGCGGCCAAGCGGGCGCTGGACCGCTGGGTCGCCGCCAGCAACGCGTGACACGTCGGCGCTGACGCCGTCCCGCGATCCGGACACGGGTTGCGGGGCGGCGATCACTTCGCGTACGTTCCTGTACCAGGTCATGAGTGACAGTCATGAGGCCCCGGCCGACTGTCCGGCAACCCTCCGTCCGTGGCGGGGTGCCCCGGGTGAGGACCAGGCCGTAGGCAGCGAGGTCTACGGCAAGCGCGGACCCCTCGCACTCTTTCGAGTGAGCACGCCAGGGGTCCTGGTCGTTCGAGGGAGCCTTCCGTGAGCAAGCGAATGCGATAGGGCGTCGAGCCCCGCCTCCGCGTACCCCCTTCCCCTTCCTCCGTGCTCGAGCCATGTCCGCTCGCACGGCGGTCCCCCCTTGCCTCTCACGGGAGTTCCCCATGTCTGTCTCCACCGCTGCCGCCGCCCGGACCGTTTGTGCCCCGCTGCCCGTTCTCGGCCGGGATGTCACCGTCCCGCTCGTGACGGGTGGCGAAGTCGCCTACGCGGCACTCGACTACGCGGCCAGCGCCCCCGCCCTCCAGCGTGTCTGGGACGACGTGGCGGCCTACGCCCCCTACTACGGCAGCGTCCACCGGGGCGCCGGCTACCTCTCGCAGCTGTCCACGGACCTCTTCGAGAACGCCCGCAGGACGGTCACCGAGTTCCTGGACTGCCGCCCCGACGACCAGCTGGTCTTCACCCGCTCGACGACGGACTCCCTCAACCTGCTGGCCCGGGCCCTCCCGGCCGGCTGCCAGGTCTTCGTCTTCGAGACCGAGCACCACGCCTCGCTGCTGCCCTGGCAGGACGCCCGGGTCACCTACCTCGACGCCCCGCGCACCCCGGCCCAGGCCGTCGAGACGCTGGAGCGGGCCCTCGCCGCCCGTGATCCTCACGGTCCGGCCCTGGTCTGCGTCACCGGCGCCTCGAACGTCACCGGTGAGCTGTGGCCGGTGCGCGAGTTGGCGGCCGCCGCGCACGCGCACGGTGCCCGGATCGTCCTGGACGCTGCCCAGCTGGCCCCGCACCACCCGGTCTCCGTGCGCGAACTCGACGTCGACTGGGTGGCCTTCTCCGGTCACAAGCTGTACGCGCCCTTCGGCTCCGGCGTGCTGGCCGGCCGCGCGGACTGGCTGGTGGCGGCCGACCCCTACCTCGCGGGCGGCGGCGCGAGCCGCAAGGTCACGCGGCGCGAGGACGGGGGAGTGGACGTGGAGTGGCACGAGAACGCCGCCCGCCACGAGGCCGGCTCCCCGAACGTGATCGGCGCCTACTCCATCGCCTCGGCGTGCCGGGCGCTCACCGAGGCCGGCTTCGACGCCCTGGTCGCCCGCGAGGAGCACCTGATCGCGAAGGTGCGGTCCGGTCTGGCCGAGGTGCCGCAGGTGAAGGTGCTGTCGCTGTTCGGCGACGACGCCCCGCGGGTCGGCGTGATCTCCTTCGTCGTCGAGGGCTGGAACAGCTCCCACTTCGCCGCCGCGCTCTCCGCCGAGTACGGCATCGGGGTCCGCGACGGCCTCTTCTGCGCCCACCCGCTGGTCCGCACCCTGCTGGGCGGCGACCCCCAGACCCAGGGCGAGTGCGGGGCCCCCGAGGCGGCCCCCGGCGAGAAGTCCCTCAACGCGATCCGGGTGAGCTTCGGCGCGGGGACCCCGGACGAGCACGTGGAGCGCTTCGTGAACGCGGTGCGTGAACTCGTGAGCGAGGGCGCGCGGTGGCAGTACCGCACGGAGGACGGCCGCTGCGTTCCCGCGGTCTGAGCGCGGTCCGCCGGAGGCGGGGTTCAGCCGGTCAGGAGTCCAGCCCGATCGCGAACGCCGCCTCCAGGTCGTGCTGCGAGTAGGTGCGGAACGCGACGTGCGTGTCCGTGCCCTCCACGCCGGGGATCTTGCTGATGCTGCCGGGGATGACCTCAGCCAGGTCCTCGTGCTCCTTGACCCGCACCATGGCGATCAGGTCGTACGTCCCGGTGACGGAGAAGACCTCGCTGACCGAGTCCAGCGAAGCGATCCGCTCCGCGATCTCGGGAATCCGGTCCACGCTGGTCTTGATGAGGACGATCGCGGTGATCACGGCTGGTTCTCTCCCTCGGGGGCCGGAGCTGGGGCGGCCTTCACTCTAGTCGCCCGCCGATCGCCCGCCGCCGCCCCTTCGGGCCCGCTCCGGGGGCCCCGGTTCCCGCCGAAACGGGCCCACGCGTAGACGAGCCCCAGGCCGAAGCCCACCAGGTGCGCTAGGTAGGCCACGCCCGGCCCCTGGGCGGCCCGCCCGGCCGCCACCCACTGGAGGGCCGCCCAGAAGGGCAGCACGACCCAGGCGGGGAAGCGCAGCGGCAGGAAGAACAGGAACGGCAGGAGACTGGTCACCCGCGCCCGGGGGAACAGGTACAGGAACGCGCCGAGGACCGCGGAGATCGCCCCGGAGGCGCCGACCAGGGACTGTGCCGACCCGGCGTTGGCGGCGGCGTAGCCCAGCAGGGCCAGGTAGCCGCAGCCGAGATAGAAGAGCGTGAACTCGACGCGGCCCATCCGGTCCTCGGTCATCGTCCCGAAGACGTAGAGGAAGAGCATGTTGCCCAGCAGGTGCACCCAGCTGCCGTGGACGAAGAGGGCCGTGGCCGGGGTCAGGGCGGCCCGTGGCGCGCCCTCGAAGAGCTCGCCGGGCACCACGCCCCAGCGGCGGAAGTAGGCCCGCTGCGCGGCGAGCAGCTCGTCGCCGGTGCCGTACACCGGATTGAAGCCCGAGGCGGGCCCGATCAGGAAGATCAGACAGCACACGGCGATCAGGGCGTAGGTCACCGGCGCCGGGCGGTTGCGGACCGCCCTGCCGACCGTCCCGTTCCAGTTGCCGATCATGGGAACAAAGCATGACGTAACCGGACGCACTCGTCCGGACCGCCTCGCCGCCGTGGACGGATGGGCGGCGAGTACCCGCCAGGCCGTAGGGTTACGAGCCATACACGCGGGGGAGCCTCCGGCCCGACCCCGGCAACGCGAGCACGACACCAGAAGGAAGTGGAAAGCCACGATGACGGTTCCTCTGCCGACCGCCGCGACGCGGTGGCGCTGCACGCTCTGCGGCAACCTCACGCGGTTCGACGTGACGCGCTCGTCGAAGGTCGTCGAGTACGTGCACCTCGACCTCGCCGGTGAGCCGAAGGTCGAGGAGCGCGAGGTGGTCAGTGAGACCATCGAGTCGGTGCGGTGCCGCTGGTGCAACGCCGTGGACCAGGTCGAACTCGTGGACAGGCCGGGCGCCGGTTCCTGACGATGGGAGCCCCCCGCTCGGGCGAAGCCGAGAGCGAGGGAGCCCCGCACAGTATTGGGGTGTGACGGATGGTGGAGAGCGCAGGCGGGGGGCCGGGCGACGGCGCCGCCGAGATGCTCGACCGTCCGCTGCCGGACGGCGTGCGACGCAGGGTCGTGCAGATCGTCTCCGACGGCTTCGGCGGGCTGACCGTCGGTGAACTGCCCGTCCAGTTGCGGCAGTACGCCCGGTTCGCGCCGAACCGGCGGGCGAAGTTCGCGGGCAACGCGATGGCGGCCGCGCTGGAGACCGATCCGCTCTTCCGGCAGCGCATCGCCGAGAAGTTCAGAGAGGCCCAGCCGGAACTCGCCGGCGCCCTCGACTCCGGCTCGCCGACCCCGGCCGCGGACCCCCACGAGGTGGCGGCCGCGGCCTACGTACTGCGGCCCGCCGGCTGGGTGAAGCTGGTCACCGCGGCCGGTGAGGAGGCCCAGCGGGCGGACGCCGAGCGGGCCGGCGAGGAGAGCCGGGCCGAGCTGGAGCGGCTGCGCGAGGAACTCGACCGGGCCCGTGAGCAGACCCGGGCGGGTACCGAGGGGCTGCGCGCCGAGCTGGACGCCGCGAAGAAGGAGACGGAGTCGCTCCATCGCAAGCTGAGGTCGGCCCTCAGCGACGTCAAGCGGGGCGAGGCCGCGCTGCGCAAGGTGCGCGCCGAGCTGGAGACCGTGCGCGCCGAGGGGCAGACCCAGGTGTCGGCCGCGGAGAGCGAGGCCCGGCGGCTCAAGGCGCGGCTGGGCGAGGTGGAGGCGGCGCTGGAGGCCACCCGGCGGGCGGCGCGCGAGGGCCGCAGCGTCGAGGACATGCGGGTGCGGCTGCTGCTGGACACGGTGCTCGACGCGACCCAGGGGCTGCGGCGGGAGCTGGCGTTGCCGCCGGTTTCGGTACGTCCGGCGGAGACCGTCGACGCGGTCGAACCGGGGCGTATGACCCCCAAGGACATCGCCGCCCGCGCGTTGTCGGAGAACGATCCGGCCATTCTCGACCAGTTGCTCGCGCTGCCCCAGGCGCATCTCGTCGTCGACGGCTACAACGTCACCAAGACCGGCTATCCGCAGATGCCGTTGGAGAAGCAGCGGCTCCGGCTCCTCGGGCAGCTCTCGCAGCTCGCCGCGCAGACCGGCGCCGAGGTCACCTGTGTCTTCGACGGGGCCGAACTGGCCGCTCCGGTGCTGCTCGCGCCGCCGCGCGGGGTGCGGGTGCTGTTCTCCAAGCCGGGTGTCACGGCCGACGAGCTGATCCGTCAGCTGGTGCGGGCCGAGCCGCCGGGCCGGCCGGTGATCGTCGCCTCGACCGACCGGGAGGTGGCCGACGGGATCGCCAAGGCGGGTGCCCGACCGGTGGCTTCCGCGGTACTTCTGAAGCGGCTGTCCTGAAGGTCGAAGTTGCAGGTTTAACGCCCGAATTGGCGGAATCGTCACGCAACGTAGTGTCAATCGAGCATGACTGCACGTGAGTTGATTGAAAAAACTGCGTTGCGTGATGGGTTTTTTTCTCCTGAGGATTTGAACTGATCACGGCGAGGTCACTAAGGTCAGGGCTCGCATCTCCAAACGGGTGATCACTCAAAAGAAGGAGCCCGTCTCCGTGGCGTCCCACCGTCGACCGAAGCAGCCGAGTCGCACGCGCGTGACCGTGCTGACCACCGCAGCCGCCGCTGCCGTCGTACTGAGCTCGCAGGCCGCCAACGCGGCGCCCGCCGAGAAGCTCACCAAGGACGAGGTCAAGACCAAGGTCGACAAGCTCTACGAAGAGGCGGAGCAGGCCACCGAGAAGTACAACGGGGCCCAGGAGAAGCAGGAGAAGCTCCAGAAGGAGATCTCCACCATCCAGGACAACGTGGCCCGGGGGCAGTCGGAGCTCAACGAGCTGCGCGACTCCATGGGTCTGGCGGCCGCCGCCCAGTACCGCACCGGTTCCATAGACTCCTCCGTGCAGCTGCTTCTGTCCTCGGACCCGGACGACTTCCTGGACAAGGCGTCCACCGCCGACCAGCTGAGCGCCCAGCAGGTCGAGGCGCTGAAGAAGATCCAGGAGAAGCAGCGCGAGCTCGCCCAGGAGCGCAGCGAGGCCTCCACCAAGCTCGAGGACCTCGCCTCCACCCGCACCGAACTGGGCAAGAAGAAGAAGGAAGTCCAGGCCAAGCTCGCCGAGGCGCGCAAGCTCCTCAACACGCTGACGGCCAAGGAGCAGGCGGCCCTCGCCGCCGCCGACGCCCGCGCCAGCCGCGACGCCGGCGACCGGGTGGACCTCGGCGACGCCCCGGCCGGCTCCGGCCGGGCCATGGCCGCCTTCCAGGCCGCCCAGAGCCAGCTCGGCAAGCCGTACGTCTACGGCGCCACCGGCACCGCCTCCTACGACTGCTCGGGCCTGACCTCCTGGGCCTACGCCCAGGCCGGCGTCTCCATCCCGCGCACCTCGCAGGCCCAGGCCAACGCCGGTACGCGCATCTACTCCCAGAGCGCCCTCAAGGTCGGCGACCTGGTCATCTTCTACGGCGACCAGCACCACGTCGGCTTCTACGCGGGCAACGGCCAGGTGCTGCACGCCCCGCGCTCCGGCACCGTCGTGCGCTACGAGTCGATCAACAACATGCCGTTCCAGTTCGGCGTCCGGATCTGATCCGACCCGATACCGGGACACCATGCCGCCCGAACGGGCGAATCATGGCAACGAGAAGTGACCCCACGCCCCGCCGGTGACCTGCGTCAGCGGCGGGGCGTCACTGTGCGTCGCCGCCGAGGTCTTTGGCCGACCCCCCACCACGGGGCTACTGTCTGCCGCGTTTCCCTGTCCACCGGTGGAAGGAGCGCGGCTTCCCGTGGGGTCCCATCGCCGCCTTGCACAGTCCGGGTTCGACCGGGGCGCCAACAGCGCCCTGAGCGTGCTGTCCGTCGCGGCCGCCGCGCTCGGCGCCGTGTCCGCCGTACCGGCCACGGCCGCTCCGCACGACGACACCCGCGCCGAGGTGGACCGTCTCTACGAGGAGGCCGAGAAGGCCACCGAGGCCTACAACACGGCCGACGAGCGCGCCGACACCCTGCGCGGGCAGGTCGGCACCGCGCGGGACCACATCGCCCGGCAGCAGGAGCGCATCAACGGCCTGCGCGAGCAACTCGGTGCACTGGCCGGGGCCCAGTACCGTTCCGGCGGCCTCGACCCCTCCCTGGCGCTGCTGTTCTCCGACGACCCGGAGGACTACCTCGCCAAGGCGTCCGTCCTCGACCGGATCACCGCCCACCAGGCCGGCGAGCTGAGGGAACTCCGGGGCGCCATGCGCGAACTCACCCAGGAGCGGGCCGAGGCCGCGGGCAGACTCGCCGAGCTGGAGAAGAGCCGCGCGGCCGTGGTGCGGCACAAGCGGACCGTGGAGCGCAAGCTCGCCGAGGCGCGGCGGCTGCTCAACGCGCTGCCGTCCGCCGAACGCGCGGCCTTCGACCGGGCCTCCCGCTCCGGCCGCGACACCGTGCCCGGCCTCTCGGGCGCCGTCCCCGCCTCCGGGCGCGCGGGCGCCGCCGTGGCCGCCGTGCGCTCCGCCCTCGGCAAGCCGTACGTCTGGGGCGCCAACGGACCCACCGGGTTCGACTGCTCGGGGCTCGTGCAGTGGTCGTACGCGCAGGCCGGCGTCTCGTTGCCGCGTACCTCGCAGGCCCAGGCGCACGCGGGACGGCGGGTGCCGCTCTCCCAGGCCCGGCCCGGCGACATCGTCACCTACCGCTCCGACGCCAGCCACGTCGGCATGTACGTCGGCAACGGGCAGGTCATCCACGCGCCCTATCCCGGGGCGCCGGTGCGGTACGACCCGGTCGGGATGATGCCCGTCTCCTCCGTCACCAGGCCCTGAGCGGAGCCCGCGCGGGCCGGCCGCCGTACGATCGGGAGGATGGCTGGTCGAGGGCGGGCGCGCGGACCCGGGGTCCTGTGGATCTGTCTGCTGCTCGCCTCGCTCCTCGGCGCTCTGGTCGGCTGCGGCGGACGGGCCGCGACCGACGACGCGAAGGCCGAGGTGCAGCGGGTCCTCGACCGGCGGGCCGCCGCGGTCCTCGGCCACGACCAGGGCGCCTACACGGCCACCGGCACCGCGTCCGGGTACGCGGCCGTACGGGCCGTTCCGCTGGCGGCCTGGTCGTACCGCGTGACGGCGCTGCGGCGCGGCGGGGACGGCGCCACCGCCGACGCCGAACTGAGCTACCGCGTCGAGGGTTACGACCGGGCCCCGGTGACCACGGCCCGCGTCCTGCGCCTGACCCGGGACGGGGCCGGCCGGTGGTCGGTGGCCTCGGACCGGCCCGCGACCGAGGCGGGCCAGCAGTTGTGGGACCAGGGCACGGTGCGGGTCGTCCGGGGCGCGCACAGTCTCGTGCTGGGGGTCGGGCAGTCCGACGCGCGGCTGCGGTCCTTCGCCGAGCTGGCCGACGACGCCGTCCCGGCGGTCTCGGCGGCCTGGGGCACCCAGTGGGCCGGTCACCTCGTCGTCCTGGTGCCGAAGTCGCTGGAGGGCATGGCGGGGCTGCTCGGCTCACCCGCCTCCTCCTACCGGGGGATCGCCGCGGTCACCACGGGCGAGACGGGCGGCGGGGCCCGGACGCCCGCGGACCGGATCATCGTCAACCCGGACGCGTACGGCATGCTCGGCCGGGTCGGCCGGCAGGTGGTCCTCACCCACGAGGCCACCCATGTCGCCACCCGTGCCCACACCAACGGGGCCACCCCGCTGTGGTTGTCCGAGGGGTACGCCGACTGGGTGGGCTACCGCGGCACCGGGCGGACCCCCGCCGAGGTCGCCCCGGAGCTCCAGCACGCCGTCCGGGAGGGCGCCGTCCCGGAGGCGCTGCCCACCGACGGCGACTTCGGCTTCTCCGGCGACGCCGACCGGCTGGCCCAGGCGTACGAGGGCGGCTGGCTGGCCTGCCGGATGATCGCCGAGCGGTGGGGCGAGGTGAAGCTGGACGCGTTCTACCGGGCCGTGGGGGAGCACCGGAAGCGGCCGGGGGCGGTGGAAGGCGCGCTGGAGAGCGTGCTGGGCATCTCCCTCGCGCGGTTCACGGCGGACTGGCAGGGATACCTGAAGGCCCAGCTCGGCTGAGGGCGGCCGCCCCCCCCCGCGTCAGTCACTCACCCGCGTCAGTCACTCACCCGCGTCAGCCGCCCGCCGGGGTCAGCCGCCCGCCGGGGTCAGCCGCTCGCCGGGGTCAGCTGTTCGATCGCCTCGCGCAGCCAGGTCCGTTCCGCCTCGCCCGTCGCCCGGGCGACCCGCAGCATGCCCTGCCGGAACAGATCCTCGGTCTCCTCCGCCCGCACCGGCTTGCCCTCGGCGTAGAAGAAGCTGGTGGGCGTCTCCAGGAAGTCCAGCCGGCGGCGCAGGACGGCGGCCTGCTCCCCGCGGTCGGGCAGGTGTCGCAGGAACGCCAGGACCGTGTTGAAGCGGACGTGGTCGGTGATTTCCGGCTGCCGTGGACGGCGGAGCCGTTCCAGCAGGTCCGCGCGGCCCTCGTCGGTGAGCGAGAGCACCCGGCGGGGGGCCGCGCCCACGCCCTCCTCCTGGTGCTGGTCGAGCTTGCCGGCGGTGACGAGACGGGTGATCGCCGGATAGAGCGCGCCGTCGCTGACCGGGCGGACATGGCCGGTCAGCGCCTTGATCCGCTCCTTCAGCTGATAGCCGTGCAGCGGCTCCTCGGCCAGGAAACCGAGGATCGACAGCTCGAGCATGGCCCTCCCTTGCGGACACGAGGGCATCATGGTACCTCTTATCGAGCTATCTCGTTTCGAGGTACCTCGGTAAGAGGTAGTCGTAGGTACCTCGGCAAGAGGTAACCGCCGAGAGGTTGCCCGGTGAGAGGCAGCTCGACCAGGGGCAGTTCGTTTCGAGGGGGAACCGTCGTGGCCGGCCGTCGTCATCGCACTCAGCTCGTCTCGCTCGCCCGCCCCGTCTATTTCTCGCTGCTCGCCTCCGTGGCCGCCGGGGTCATCAACACCGTCTGGGTGTCCCGCCTGGGCGGGCCCGCGGTGGCCGCCGTGGCGGTCGCCACCAACGCCGAGAACGTGCTGCTCGGGGTCGCGCTGGTCTTCGCCTCCGGGACGACGGTGCTGGTCGCGCACGCCAGAGGGGCACGGGACCCGGGGGCCCTGCGGGCGGCCGTGCGGGGCGGCTGGGCGCTGTGCGCGGCGGTCACGCCGGTCGTCGCGGCCGGGGGCTTCCTGCTGCGCGAACCGCTGGCCCGGCTGGTCCTCGGCGGGCACGGCGGCCCCGCCCTGCCCCTCGCCGTCTCCTACTTCGCGGTCTCGATGCCGGGCATCGCCGTCTTCTTCGGCCAGCAGCTCGTCGACGGCATCCTCAAGGGGGCCGGCGACACCAGGACCCCGATGCGGCTGGCCCTTCTCGCCAACGGCCTGATCCTGGTCTGCGACCCGCTGTTCATCCACCGCTACGGCGTCCGGGGCGCCGCCCTCTCCACGGTGCTGTGCCGGTGCGTGGCGCTCGGGACCGGGCTGCTGGCCCTGCGGCGCGACGCCGTGCTGCGGACGGCCGCCCGGGTGGCGCCCACGCTGCCCACCGGAGCCTCGCTGCGGCGCACCCTGACGACCGGGCTGCCGATGTCCGCCGACTTCACCCTGCGCCAGGGCGGCGCGCTCGCCCTGGTCGCCGTGGTGGCACGGCTCGGGGTGACGGCGGTGGCCGCCTACGCGATCGCCTACAAGGTCATGTACGTGGCGACCATGGCCTTCTACGCCGTCCGCCAGGCCGCCTCCATCCACACCGCGCACACCCGGGGCGAGGGCCGGGAGGAGCGCCGGGCGATCGGACGGCAGGCCGTGCTCGTGTCCGGGACCGTCGGCCTCGTGGCCGCCGTACTGCTCTGCGCGGCCGCTCCCTGGATCATGGCCGCCTTCGGCGCCGGTCCCGCCGTGGCCCGCGAGGGCGTGCTGTTCCTGCGCTGCGTCGGGCCGTACCTGCTGCTGATGGCCGGGTTCATCGCGCTGGGCGGGGTCTTCGAGGGAAGCGGGGGCGCGCCCGTGCTGCTGCGGGTGACCGTGCTCGGCACGGCCGTCCAGCTGCCGCTGGCGTACGCGCTGTCGGGGCTCGGGCTGCCGGGGGTGTGCCTGGCGCTGGCGCTCGCCATGGGCGTGCAGTGCGCGGTGGTGGGGGCGGTGCTGCGGCGGGCGTGGCCCACGGCTCAGGGGGAGACCGCGGGCTCGCTGGCGCGGGCGGCCTGACCGGCCGGGGGCGCGGGCGCGGCGGCCCCCGGCGCCGTCGAGCGCCACAGCCGTACGGCCGCGACGATCGCGGCGGCCACCAGCAGGCCGTTGCGCAGGAACAGGAGGGCGATACCGAGCGGGCTGCTCGCGACGACGTCCGCGAAGAAGACCGGGAACTCCAGCACCGTCACGAAGGACGCGCCGAGCACCAGGACCGCGGGCAGGCCCATCCGGCCGGTGCGGAAACACAGGCAGACCGCCGCGAGGCCGATCAGCCACACCAGGTACTGCGGGCTGATCACCCGGCTGGTGACGGTGAACAGCAGGACCGCCGTGAACGCCGCCTCCGCGAGCGTCTGCGGCGCGAAGCGCCGCGCCGTCAGCCGCCACAGCAGCAGCCAGCCGAACGCCACCGCCGTCAGCCCCAGCGCCACGTCGCTCACCACGCCGACGTACGGGCCGAGGAACTCCAACGAGCCGTAGCGCAGCAGCACCTGGCCCCGCCAGCCGAACTGCCGGGCCACATGGAGGGCGAGGGCGCCCAGCGACTCCACCTCGGTGCCCCGGTCGCGCTGGAAGGCGAGGAAGGCGAAGGCGCCGGGCATGGCCAGCGCGAACAGCGCGGCCAGCGCGCCGACGGTGACCGCCGCCGCGCCCCACGCCCGCTTGCGCACGGCCCCCGCCAGCAGCAGCGCGGGCCACACCTTCAGCAGCACCGCGAGACCCGTCAGCGCGCCCATCACCCGGGGCCGCCGCACGCCCGCGACCAGCGCGCCGACCGCGACCGCCGTCACCATCACGTCGTAGCGGCAGTAGACCGTGGGGCCGAGCAGCGGCACACCCGCCACCCATGTCCAGGCGCCGCGCAGCGACCGGCCGGGGCGCAGTCCCGTGTTCAGCAGCAGCACGAGGACGGTCAGGTCGGCGAGGAAGGCCAGGACGAAGAAGGCCGAGGCGTAGTCGAGGAAGGGCAGCAGACCGGGGGAGAGGATCGCGAGGGCGGCGGCGGGCGGGTACTGCCAGGTGACGTCGGCGGCCGGGAACGTGCCGGTGCTCAGCACGTCGTACCAGCCCTGGTAGGTGACGAGGACGTCGCTGGTGACGTCCGGGCCGGGGAAGAGGAACACCTTGAAGACGAAGAGCAGCAGCGCGAGCCGGGTCACGCCCCAGGTCGTCAGCAGGCAGGTCAGGGGCCGCCTCGCAGCCGTCGCGTCCATGGCCCACATGATCTCCCCGCGGGCTGTGAAGCGCGGCCGGACGCGGCTGTGAAGAACGTTTGGATAAGGTCGGCTGCGATGCACAAGACCCTGATCGTGACGAACGACTTCCCGCCCCGCCCGGGCGGCATCCAGGCGTTCCTGCACAACATGGCACTCCGTCTCGACCCCGACCGGCTCGTCGTCTACGCGTCCACCTGGAAGCGTTCCCGCGAGGGTGCCGAGGCCACGGCCGCCTTCGACGCCGAGCAGCCCTTCACCGTCGTACGGGACTCCACGACGATGCTGCTGCCGACCCCCGGGGCGACCCGCCGGGCCGTCGGGCTGCTGCGGGAGCACGGGTGCACGTCGGTGTGGTTCGGGGCGGCCGCGCCGCTCGGGCTGATGGCGCCGGCGCTGCGCAGGGCGGGCGCGGAGCGGCTGGTGGCCACCACCCACGGGCACGAGGCCGGATGGGCGCAACTGCCCGCCGCCCGGCAGCTGCTCGGCCGGATCGGCGAGAGCACGGACACGATCACCTATCTGGGTGAGTACACCCGTTCGCGGATCGCGACCGCGCTGAGCGCCGGGGCCGCCGCACGGATGGTGCAGCTGCCGCCGGGCGTCGACGAGAAGACCTTCCACCCGGGATCGGGCGGCGAGGAGGTGCGGGCGCGGCTCGGGCTGACCGACCGCCCGGTGGTGGTGTGCGTCTCGCGGCTCGTGCCGCGCAAGGGGCAGGACACGCTGATCCTCGCCATGCCGCGGATCCTGGCCGCCGAGCCGGACGCGGTGCTGCTGATCGTCGGGGGCGGGCCCTACGAGAAGGACCTGCGCCGGCTCGCCCGGGAGCACGGGGTGGCGGACGCGGTGCGCTTCACCGGGTCGGTGCCCTGGTCGGAGCTGCCCGCCCACTACGGCGCCGGGGACGTCTTCGCGATGCCGTGCCGGACGCGCCGGGGCGGACTCGACGTCGAGGGGCTCGGGATCGTCTACCTGGAGGCGTCGGCGACCGGGCTGCCCGTCGTCGCCGGGGACTCGGGCGGGGCGCCCGACGCGGTGCTCGACGGGGAGACGGGCTGGGTCGTGCGGGGCGGTTCCCCGGCCGACACGGCCGAGCGCATCGTCGCGCTGCTCGGCGACGCGGAGCTGCGCCGCCGGATGGGGGAACGGGGGCGCGCCTGGGTGGAGGAGAAGTGGCGCTGGGACCTGCTGGCGGAGAAGTTGAAGACGCTGCTCTAGCCGCCTCCCTCCGCCTCCCTCCGCCTCCTCCCGCGCCGGGCGAAGGCGGAGGGCCCGCCGACGCCGCCCGCACGACGGCGAACTGATACGGCGTCAGCCGACGGGTGGCGGGGTGACGGGCGTCAGGCGGAGTGCGTCAGGCGACGGCCGGCCGTGGATCGTCAGCCGGTCCGCGCCGGTCCGCGCCGGTCCGCGCCGGTCCGTGCCGGGCGGAGCCTGGCGGGCGGTCGGACGGGCGTCGACGGTCCGCCGCCCCCCCCCCCGAACGCGCGACGGCGCGGGGCCCCGTCGGGGGACGCCGCGCCATGACGTGTCGTCAGGAGAGCTGGATGCGGGGCTACTTGGCGTAGATCGCCTCGATCTCGCCGGCGTAGTCCTTCGCCACGACATTGCGCTTGAGCTTCAGCGACGGCGTGAGGTGGCCCGAGTCCTCCGTGAACTGGGCGGAGAGAATGCGGAACCTGCGCACCGACTCCGCCTTCGAGACCGCGGCGTTGCCGTCGTCGATCGCCGACTGGATGGCGGCCTGGAGGTCGGCGTCCTCGCGCAGCGACGCCGCGGTCGAGCCCGCCGGCTTGCCGTGGTCGGAGGCCCAGCGGCCCAGGAACTCCTCGTCGATGGTGACCAGCGCGCCCACGAACGGCCGCCCGTCGCCCACCACCATGCACTCCGCGACCAGCGCGTGCGCCCGGATCCGGTCCTCGATCACGGCCGGTGCGACGTTCTTGCCGCCGGCGGTGACGATGATCTCCTTCTTGCGCCCCGTGATCCGGAGGTAGCCGTCCTCGTCGAGGGTGCCGATGTCACCGGTGTGGAACCAGCCGTCGGCCAGCGCCTCGGCGGTCGCGCCGGGGTTGTTCCAGTACTCCTTGAAGAGATGCTCGCCGTGCAGCAGCACCTCCCCGTCGTCCGCGATCCGTACGACGGAGCCGGGCAGCGGCTGACCGACCGTGCCGATCTTCTGCCGGTCCCAGGGGTTGAACGCGGTGGCGGCGCAGGACTCCGTCAGGCCGTATCCCTCGAGGACGGTGAAGCCGATGCCGCGGAAGAAGTGACCGAGGCGCTCGCCCAGCGGCGCACCGCCGGAGATCGCGTACTCGCCCTTGCCGCCGAGGACCGCGCGCAGCTTGCCGTAGACCAGTCTGTCGAAGACCTTGTGCTTGATCTTCAGGCCGAGCGGCGGGCCCGCGGGCAGCTCCAGCGCCTTGGAGTAGGCGATCGCCGTGTCGGCCGCCTTGTCGAAGATCGCGCCCTTGCCGTCCGCCTGCGCCTTGGCGCGCGCCGAGTTGTAGACCTTCTCGAAGACCCGCGGCACGCCCAGGATGAGCGTCGGCCGGAAGGCGGCCAGTTCGTCGGTGAGGTTCTTGATGTCCGGGACGGTGCCCAGCTTGATCGGCGCCATCATCGGCGCGATCTGCACCAGCCGCCCGAAGACGTGCGCGAGCGGGAGGAAGAGCAGGACGCTGCACTCGCCCGTGCGGAACAGCGGCCGCAGCCGCTCCACGACGTTGCCGCACTCGGCGAAGAAGCTGCGGTGGGTCAGCACACAGCCCTTGGGCCGGCCGGTCGTGCCGGAGGTGTACACGATGGTCGCCGGGTCGTCGGCCTTGGCCTGTGAGCTGCGCTCCTCGACGACCTCGTCGGAGACGTCCCTGCCGAGCTGCCCGAGCTCCTCGACACCGCCGGCCTCGATCTGCCACACGTGCTTCAGCGCCGGCAGCGACTCGCGCACCGACTCCACGGCCGCCGCGTGGCCGTCCAGCTCGACGACGACGGCGGTCGCGCCCGAGTCGGAGAGGATCCACCGCACCTGCTCCGGGGAGCTGGTCTCGTACACCGGCACGGTGACCGCGCCCGCGCACCAGATGGCGAAGTCGAGCAGCGTCCACTCGTAGCGGGTGCGCGACATCAGGCCGACCCGGTCGCCGGGCTGGACGCCGGAGGCGATGAGGCCCTTGGCGGCGGCGTGCACCTCGGCCAGGAAGGCGGTGGCCGTCACGTCCTGCCAGGCGCCGTCCACCTTGCGGGCGATGACGGCGACGTCGGGATGCTGCGCGGCGTTTCTGCGGACGATGTCGGTCAGATTGCCGTCCGCAGGGACCTCGTACAAAGCCGGAAGGCTGAACTCGCGCAAGACTGCTGCTCCTCATAGGGCGCCGGCGCCACGACGTTGTGTGCTGCGACGATGCGGTCCAAGGCTCGGGACTGTGCTCGGGACCTCGGTGGATCTCGATGGTTGAAATCCTGAGCACGACTGGACTGCCCGGACGTTACCCGCCGGTATGGCCTCTTCGACAGGGGGGTCCGACGAGATGTTCGCTGCGTCACACAGATTGGTGTTTCCCGGGCGACAGTAGTCCACCGCTTTACTGACTGGCCAGTAACCGGTATTCCGATCGCCACTGTTCACATATGCCGCACACGCCTACCCTTGATCGTCATGGCCTCCACACCGCCCGGAAACCGCAGGACACGCATCCACGTGGTCAGTGACGTGCACGGCAACGCGCGCGACCTGGCCCGGGCCGGAGAGGGCGCGGACGCGCTGATCTGTCTGGGCGACCTGGTCCTGTTCCTCGACTACGCCGACCACTCCCGCGGGATCTTCCCCGACCTCTTCGGGGAGGAGAACGCCCACCGTCTCGTCGAACTGCGCACCGCCCGCCGCTTCGAGGAGGCCCGCGAGCTCGGCCGCCGGCTCTGGGCCGGGGTCGACGGCGACCGGGCCACGCTGATCGAGCAGGGGGTGCGCAAGCAGTACGCCGAACTGTTCGCGGCGTTCCCCGCCCCCACGTACGCCACCTACGGCAACGTCGACATGCCGCGGCTGTGGCCGGAGTTCGCGAGCCCCGGCACCACCGTCCTGGACGGGGAGCGGGTGGAGATCGGCGGCCGGGTCTTCGGCTTCGTCGGCGGCGGCCTGAAGACCCCCATGCGCACGCCGTACGAGATCAGCGACGAGGAGTACGCGGCGAAGATCGAGGCCGTGGGGGAGGTGGACGTGCTGTGCACCCACATCCCGCCGGAGGTGCCGGAACTCGTCTACGACACCGTGGCCCGCCGCTTCGAGCGGGGCAGCCGGGCGCTGCTGGACGCCATCCGCCGCACCCGGCCCCGCTACGCGCTCTTCGGGCACGTCCACCAGCCGCTCGCCCGCCGGATGCGGGTGGGCGCGACCGAGTGCGTGAACGTGGGGCACTTCGCGGGAAGCGGGAAGCCGTGGGCGCTGGAGTGGTGACCCGGCCGTCGCGGCGTCGTCCAGACGGTGTCCCGAGTCCGGGTGAAGGCGGCAGGTCGGACGCGCGGTAGCCTTCACGCTGCACACACGTGCGCGGCGGCTGGCGCGCGGTGTCCTTCTCTACCTGTACCGGCCCGCATCTGGAGGAGCCACGGCGATGGCGGAACACACCAGCTCGAGCATCACGATCGAGGCGGCACCGGACGAGGTCATGGCGGTGATCGCCGACTTCGCCCGCTACCCGGACTGGACCGGAGAGGTGAAGCAGGCGGAGGTCCTCGAGACGGACGGGCAGGGCCGCGCCGAGCAGGTCCGCCTCGTCATGGACGCCGGCGCCATCAAGGACGACCAGGTCCTCGGGTACACCTGGAGCGGTGCGCACGAGGTGTCCTGGACGCTGGTGAAGTCCCAGATGCTGCGCCAGCTCGACGGTTCCTACCTCCTCAAGCCGGCCGGCGCGGGCGCGACCGAGGTCACCTACCAGCTGACCGTGGACGTCAAGATCCCCATGCTCGGCATGATCAAGCGCAAGGCCGAGAAGGTCATCATCGACCGCGCGCTGGCCGGCCTCAAGAAGCGCGTCGAGTCGGGAGAAGCCGGCCCCGGAACGCCCACGAAGTAGCGACCACCCCGGGACGCCCACGAAGCAGCGACCACCCGGGGGCGCCCACGAAGCGGCGGTGCCCCCGGAACCGGGAAACCGGAAGAGCGTCGTCCTCGCGACCTGGGCGTGGCGTCGGCCCCGGGACCGGGAGTCCGCCGGACCGGAACCGGGGAGTGCGCGGCGCCGGGTGGGGAGCTTGGAGGTCGGGGGGCGGCTCGACCTCCGTTACGGTTCACCCTCATGCGCACCATCCTGATCACCGGCCCTGGCGGCAGCGGACGCACGACCGTGGCGGCCGCCACCGCACAGCGCGCGGCGGCGGAAGGCACCCGCACCCTCGTCCTCAGCGCCGACCGCAGTGACACCCTCGGCGCGGCGCTCGGCGTACCGACCGGCGCGAGCCCCGTCCCGGTCGCTCCGCGCCTCACCGCCTGGCGTCCCGACGCCACCGCCGGCTTCCGGGACGACCTCGCCGGATTCCAGGACCGTGCCTCCACCGTCCTCGACCTGCTCGGCGCCTCCCGGCTCGATCCGGAGGAGGTCACCCCTCTCCCCGGCGCCGAGGAGCTGACCCTGCTGCGCGCACTGCGCGACGCCGCCCTCGCCGACGGCGGTGACCTGCACGAACTTCTCGTCGTCGACCTGCCGCCGGTCTCCCAGGCCCTCGCCCTGCTGGCCCTCCCGGAGGAACTGCGCCGCTATCTGCGCCGTCTGCTCCCCCCGGAGCGGCAGGCCGCCCGGGCCCTGCGCCCTGTGCTCGGCCGTCTCGCCGGGGTGCCGATGCCCGCCGAGTGGCTGTACGAGACGACCGCCCGCTGGGACATGGAGCTGGCCGCCGTCGAGGCCGTCCTCGCCGACCCCGGCACCGCCGTACGCCTGGTCGCCGAGCCGGGACCGGCCGGCGCCGACGCCGTCCGTGACGTCCGTCTCGGGCTCGCCCTGCGCGCCCTGCCCGTCGAGTCGCTCGTCGCCAACCGCGTCCTGCCGGAGACGGCCGGCGACGACGGCCCGCTCGGCCGGCTCGTCACCCAGCAGCGCAAGGCCCTGGGGGAGTGGGGCGAGGAGGCCCGGCCCGTCACCCATCTCGGGCACGACCCCCGCGGCGCCGACGATCTCGCCGCCCTCGCCGTCCCCGCCGTCAACCCGGCGACCTCCCCGGTCGAGTGGCCCGTGGCCGACCGGCTCGCCCAGGACGGCGTGCTCGTCTGGCACCTCCCGCTGCCCGGCGCCATACGCGACGAGCTCGACCTCGTCCGGCGCGGCGACGAACTGGTCGTCACCGCCGGACCGTTCCGCCGGATCGTCGCGCTGCCCTCGGTGCTCCGCCGCTGCACCGTCGACGGCGCCGCGCTGCGCGACGGCGAGCTGTGCGTACGGTTCGCGCCGGATCCCGGGCTCTGGCCCCGCACCCACTGAACGACGTTCCGCCGTTCGGGTACCGTCGTAGGGACGAGCCGTCATCAGGCGTCGTCGACCAGGAGTCATCAGGAGTCCGCCATGAGCGAAGAGCGCCCCACGCCCGACGCCGCCGGGGAGCCCGCCGCCGGGACATCCGGCTTCGACGAGCAGTCCCGCGCGACCGACGCCGACGCCTGGGCCACCGCCGCCGCCGAGGACCTGGCGGCGGAGAAGGCCCGCCGCCGCGCCCAGGACGGCCCGCCCCCGGGCTCGGCCGCCGAGGAACTCCGCAAGCTCGTCGACGCCGTCGGCGACAAGCTGGCCTCGCTCCAGTCCCCGCTGCTCGGGGCGGTCGCCGGACCCGCCGCCCAGCAGGTGGTCCGCCAGGTCGTCCAGCAGGCGAAGGCCGCCGTGGAGCCCGTCATCGAACGCAACCCGGACGTCTTCGACCACCTCGCGGCCGCCGGCACCGAACTCCTCGCCGCCTACCGCTCCGCGGTCCAGACCCAGGAACAACGCTGGACGACCGGCGCGAGTGACCCCGGGAACACCCCGCGCGATCCGGGCCGCGACGGTGACGACACCGGTCCCGGCCAGCGCATCGACTTGGACTGAAGCCCTCGGGGGGCAGGGCCTCGGGTACGGTTGGCCGTAGCGGGGCTCGACCGAAACTGAGGGATTCATGGGACTCACCATCGGCGTCGACATCGGCGGCACGAAGATCGCGGCCGGTGTGGTCGACGAGGAAGGCAACATCCTCTCGACCCACCAGGTGCCGACCCCGGGCACGCCCGAGGGCATCGTGGACGCCATCGCCGCCGCCGTCGAGGGCGCACGCGTCGGACACGAGATCGTCGGCGTGGGTATCGGTGCGGCCGGTTACGTGAACCGGCAGCGGTCCACGGTCTACTTCGCGCCCAACATCGACTGGCGCCAGGAGCCGCTCAAGGACGAGGTCCAGGACCGCGTGGGCCTGCCCGTCGTGGTGGAGAACGACGCCAACGCCGCGGCATGGGGCGAGTACAAGTTCGGCGCGGGCAAGGGCCACCGCAACGTCATCTGCATCACCCTGGGCACCGGCCTCGGCGGCGGCATCATCATCGGCAACAAGCTGCGCCGCGGCCACTTCGGGGTGGCCGCGGAGTTCGGCCACATCCGCATGGTGCCGGACGGTCTGCTGTGCGGCTGCGGCTCGCAGGGCTGCTGGGAGCAGTACGCCTCCGGCCGCGCCCTGGTCCGTTACGCCAAGCAGCGCGCCAACGCGACCCCCGAGAACGCCGAGATCCTGCTGTCGCTGGGCGACGGCCACCCCGACGGTATCGAGGGCAAGCACATCTCCATGGCCGCCCGCCAGGGCGACCCGGTCGCGGTCGACTCCTACCGTGAGCTCGCCCGCTGGGCCGGCGCCGGTCTCGCCGACCTCGCCTCGCTCTTCGACCCGTCCGCCTTCATCGTCGGCGGTGGCCTCTCCGACGAGGGCGAGCTGGTGCTCGACCCGATCCGGAAGTCCTACAAGCGCTGGCTGGTCGGCGGCAACTGGCGCCCGGTGGCCGATGTCATCGCGGCCCAGCTGGGCAACAAGGCGGGCCTGGTGGGTGCGGCGGACCTGGCGAGGGAACCCGACCCGATCATGTAGTCGTACCGAGTCGTACCGAGTCGCACCAGGGCGCGGAGCGTCCACACGGGGGCCGTTCGCGGCCCCCGTTCGCTTTTCCGGACGTAGGGGACGCGGCGGCGTATCTTGATCGCTATGCCGACGACCTCGCCGCTGCCCAACTCCCGCACCGAACCCGACGGTTCGGCCGTCATCCGGGTCCTCAGCTACAACATCCGTTCCCTGCGGGACGACACCGAGGCCCTGGCCCGGGTCATCACGGCCTGCGCCCCCGACCTGACCCTCGTCCAGGAGGCCCCCCGCTTCTTCCGCTGGCGCAAGAAGCTTGCCCGCCTCGCGGCCGCCTCCGGCCAGGTGATCCTCACCGGCGGCGGCACCGCGGCCGGCCCGGCCCTCCTGTGCTCGCTGCGGGCGACGGTCGAGCGGACCGAGGACGTCCTGCTGCCGCTCACCCCCGGCGAGCACCGCCGGGGCTTCGCGACCGCCGTGGTGCGCTTCGGGGGTGCCCGGCTCGGCGTGGTCGGCTGCCACTTCGGTCTGACCGCCGCCGAGCGCTACGAACAGGCGGGCCAGCTGCTCGACCGTCTGGCCGGGATGGGCGTGGAGCACGCGGTCGCGGGCGGTGACATCAACGAGAGCCCCGGCGGCCGCACCTTCGACCGCCTGGCCACCGCCCTCCAGGACTGCCGCACCGCCGCCCCCTGGGGAGCCGAGCACAGCTTCCCGTCCACCGCGCCGAACCGCCGTATCGACGGGATCTTCGTGACGAAGGGCGTGGAGGTGCTGGGCTGCGGGGTGCCGACCGGGCTTCCCGGCGTCACCGGGAACGATGTGCGGGCGGCCACGGACCACCTTCCGGTCCTGGCCGTCCTGAGGATCCCGCCGGACAAGTCCTAGACGACGGCGCCCCGGCCCGGGTCCCCGTCCTCCTCGTCGTCCGGGCGCATCCGCATCACCAGCGTGGCGAAGCCGCCGAGGAAGCCGCCGATGCCGACGGTCGACAGCCACCACGTCATCTCCCAGCCCAGCAGGACCGCGAGCAGGAGCAGCACCGGCCCGCCGATCACGCCGAGCCAGGCGAACTTGGCCGTGGTGTCGGCGGCGGGCAGCGGCGGTGGCTCCGGCGGGACGAAGTGACCCTCGTCGTCCCCGTCGAAGTCCTCCTCCGCGGGCTCGGGCGCCGCGTAGTCGCGCGGGCCGACACCGGGCGCGAAGGCGATCGAGCTGCCCAGCGGCTTGGCCGGTTCCCTGTCCTCGCCGGGCTGCCCGGCGGGGTCCTCGGCGGAATCCTCGGCGGAGCCCTTCGCGGGTTCCTGGCCGGATTCCGCCACGGTCTCCTCGTCGTTCGTCCCGACCTCGAGCAGCGCCAGGTCCTCGACCGACTTGAACGGCTTGGCGCCCGGCGGGTCCGCCGGCTCCTCGCCGTATCCCGCGACGATCGCCGCCCACGCGGCGGCCTCGTCGAAGGGCACGCTCTGCTCCTCCGACGCGCGGCCCTCCCGGCCCGCCGGGCCGTCCCGCTCGTCCCGGTTCTCCCGGTCCTCACGGTCGGAGTCGTGCTCAGCCACCTACGGCCGTCCCTTCCTTGCCGACACTGGGCGCGATCCGGGCGATGAACGCGTAGCTCTCCTCGAAGATCCGGTCCGCATCGTGGTCCAACGTTGCCACGTGGTAGCTCTGTTCCAGCAGGATCTCGGTCACGTCCGTCGACGACACCCGGCCGAGGACCCGGGCCGAGTCGGCGGCCGGCACGACATGGTCCTGGACGCTGTGCAGAAGCAGCAGCGGCTGGGTGACCTGCGGGAGTTCGCCGTCGATCATCCGCAGGAAGGCGCGCAGGGAGTGCGCCGAGTGCAGCGGCACCCGGTCGTACCCGCTCTCCAGCACCCCCTTCTTCGCGATGTCGCTGGTGATCCCCTTCGTCGTCCTGACGAGATGGCGGGCCACCGGAAGGGCGTACGCGGACAGGCCGTGCACACGGTTCGCCGGGTTGACGACGATGACGCCCTCCACCCCCTCCCCGTGCTTCGCGGCGAGCCGCAGGGCCAGCGCGCCGCCCATGGACAGGCCGGCCACGAACACCCGGGAGCACCGGCGGCGCAGGGCCCGCAGCTCGCGGTCCACCTCCGCGTACCAGTCCGGCCAGCCGGTCAGCGCCATGTCCTCCCAGCGCGTGCCGTGTCCCGGCAGCAGCGGCAGCGAGACGGTCAGACCCTGTCCGGCCAGGTACCGCGCCCAGGGGCGCAGCGACTGCGGGGATCCGGTGAAGCCGTGACAGAGGAGCACCCCGACCTCTCCGCCCTCATGGCGGTACGGCTCGGCTCCAGGAAGGACCGGCACCTTCGGTCTCCTGTCTTCGTCTGTTCTGCGTGGGAGGGACGTGTCCTTCACCGTACGCGACCGCACTGACACCGACCAGGGTCGTCGGAGCCTTTGCGGCCACTCCGGGTTAAGGTCTGTGCGACACAAACAGGAGGCACTCGCTTGTTGTACGGCGCGATGAAGGTCGCTATCGGGGGACCGCTGAAGGTCACCTTCAGGCCCTGGGTGGAAGGCCTCGAGAACATTCCCGCCGAGGGCCCCGCGATCCTGGCGAGCAACCACCTGTCCTTCTCGGACTCGTTCTTCCTGCCCGCGGTCCTCGACCGCAAGGTGACCTTCATCGCGAAGGCCGAGTACTTCACCACACCCGGGGTGAAGGGCCGGCTGACGGCGGCCTTCTTCAAGGGTGTCGGGCAGCTCCCGGTGGACCGCTCCGGCGCCCGCGGGGCGGGCGAGGCGGCGATCCGCAGCGGCATAGAGGTGCTCGAGCAGGGTGAGCTCTTCGGTATCTACCCGGAGGGCACCCGCTCGCCCGACGGCAGGCTCTACCGCGGCAAGCCGGGCGGTCTCGCGCGCGTGGCGCTCGCCACCGGTGCGCCCGTGATCCCGGTCGCGATGATCGACACGGAGAAGATCCAGCCGCCCGGGAAGGTCCTGCCGAAGATCATGCGGCCGGGCATCCGCATCGGCAGGCCGCTGGACTTCGCCCGGTACCAGGGCATGGACCACGACCGGTTCGTGTTGCGCGCCCTGACCGACGAGGTCATGTACGAGATCATGAAGCTCTCCGGCCAGGAGTACGTCGACATCTACGCGACCGCCGCCAAGCGGCAGATCACGGAGGCGGCGAAGGCGGAGAAGGAGGCGGAGAAGGCCGCGAAGGCGGCGCTCGCGCAGGCCGAGAAGGACCAGGCGAAGAAGGACCAGGAGCAGTCGGACGGCGAGCAGCAGAACGGCGAGCAGTAGGACGGCGAGCAGGACGACAGCGGGCGGCAGTCGGCAGTCGGTAGTTTCAGCAGTTCGGCAGTCAGCGGGCCGGCGGTTCGGTGAGCCGGCGGTTCAGCGGTCGGGGCCCGGGGGCGGGGGACGGATGGCCAGGCGCGAGAGAGTCATGAAGATGTCGGTCGAGCTGCCGCTGTGGCGTGCGCTCGCCGGCTACCGGGTGCTCACCATGCTGTACGCCGTGGGCTTCTTCGCCACCGCCTACGACGGGTTCGTCCGGCCCTGGGTCGCCGTCGGCTACTACTGCGTCCTGTTCGTCTGGACCGTGGCCACCCTGCCCAAGGTCGCGAGCGCGGCGAGCTGCACCAAGCGCTTCCTCGCCGCCGACCTCACCATCGCGCTCACCGGCATCCTGCTCACCACCGTGGCCGACGCCCACGAGCGCATCCAGTCGGGCGGCCCGACGCTGCCGTCGATATGGACCGCCGGCTCCGTCCTGGCGTTCGCCATCAAGGGCGGCTGGCGCTGGGCGGCGTTCGCGTCCACGGCCGTCGCGGTCGCCAACCTGGTCGAGCGCGGCACCCCGGCCCGCGACACCATCCACAACGTGATCCTCGTCTGGGTCGCCTCCATCGCCATCGGTTACGTCGTCGAGGTCGCCCGCGCCTCCGAGCGCACCCTCGCCCGCGCGCTCGAGATCGAGGCCGCGACCCGGGAGCGGGAGCGGCTCGCCCGGGACATCCACGACGGTGTGCTCCAGGTGCTGGCCATGGTGCAGCGGCGCGGCGCGGTCCTCGGCGGTGAGGCGGCCGAACTGGGCCGCTTGGCCGGGGAACAGGAGGTCGCCCTGCGCACCCTGGTGGCCGGCGGCCTCGTCCCCGTCTCCCGGGTGTCGCAGGACGCGGCCGACGGCGCCGTCGTACGGGTGGTCGAGGAGCCGGCGGAGCAGACCGGCCCGGTCGACCTGCGCGCGCTGCTCGCCCCCTTCGCCGCCGCCCGGGTCAACCTCGCCGAGCCGGGCGCCCCGGTGCTGCTGCCCGCGCCCGCCGCGAAGGAGCTGGCCGCGGCGGTCGGGGCCGCCCTGGACAACGTCCGCCGCCACGCGGGGGAGGACGCCCGGGCGTGGATCCTGGTGGAGGACGAGCCCGACGAGGTGATCATCACCGTGCGGGACGACGGGCCGGGTATCCCCGAGGGGCGGCTCGCCCAGGCCGAGGGCGAGGGGCGGCTCGGGGTCGCCCAGTCGATCCGGGGCCGGCTGCGGGATCTCGGCGGCAGCGCCGAGCTGATCTCCACGCCCGGGCAGGGCACGGAGGTCGAACTGAAGGTGCCCAAGGAGCAGAAGGAGAAGGACGTGCGGCGGGGGAAGGCGGAACAGCGATGAGCGGTGAACGGGATCCGATCAGGGTCATGGTGGTCGACGACCACCCGATGTGGCGCGACGCCGTCGCCCGGGACCTCGCCGAGGCCGGCCTCGACGTGGTCGCCACGGCGGGCGACGGCGAGCAGGCCGTGCGGCGGGCCAAGGCCACCACGCCCGATGTGCTGGTGCTGGACCTGAATCTGCCGGCCAAGCCCGGCGTCCAGGTCTGCAAGGAGGTCGTCGCCGCCGACCCCGCCCTGCGGGTCCTGGTGCTGTCGGCGAGCGGTGAGCACGCGGACGTGCTGGAGGCGGTGAAGTCCGGCGCGACCGGCTATCTGCTGAAGTCGGCGTCCACGGAGGAACTGCTGGACGCGGTGCGCCGCACGGCCGTCGGCGATCCGGTGTTCACCCCGGGCCTGGCCGGGCTGGTCCTCGGCGAGTACCGCCGGCTCGCCTCCGACCCCGGTCCGGCCACGGGCGGCGGCGGTGAGCCGGACGCACCCCGGCTGACCGACCGGGAGACCGAGGTGCTGCGGCTGGTCGCCAAGGGCCTGAGCTACAAGCAGATCGCCGAACGCCTCGTCATCTCCCACCGCACCGTGCAGAACCATGTCCAGAACACGCTCGGCAAGCTCCAGCTCCACAACCGGGTGGAACTGGTCCGGTACGCGATAGAGCGCGGCCTCGACGACGAGTGACGTCGGCCGCTCACGGTGAGCGGCCAATTCCCCGGCGATTCAACGGAATTGAACCCGCCGGGCCATATCTGTGTGACCTGGATCACCATTACCGTGACCTTCGTCGGCCAACCGCGGCGAAGGGACACTTCCATGCGCGTCGGAGTACTGACCGGAGGCGGGGACTGCCCCGGCCTCAACGCCGTCATCCGGGCGGTCGTCCGCAAGGGCGTCCAGGAGTACGGCCATGAGTTCGTCGGGTTCCGCGACGGCTGGCGGGGCCCCCTGGAAGGAAGGTCGATCCGTCTCGACATCCCCGCCGTGCGCGGCATCCTGCCCCGCGGCGGCACGATCCTCGGCTCCTCGCGGACCAACCCCCTCAAGGAGGAGGACGGTATCCGCCGCATCAAGGACACCCTCGCCCGGCAGCGGGTCGGGGCCCTCATCACCATCGGCGGCGAGGACACCCTCGGGGTCGCCGCCCGTCTCTCCGACGAGTACCAGGTGCCCTGCGTCGGCGTCCCGAAGACCATCGACAACGACCTGTCCGCCACCGACTACACCTTCGGCTTCGACACCGCCGTCGGCATCGCGACCGAGGCCATCGACCGGCTGCACACCACCGCCGAGTCCCATATGCGCGTCCTCGTCGTCGAGGTGATGGGCCGTCACGCCGGCTGGATCGCCCTGCACTCCGGCCTGGCCGGCGGCGCCAACGTCATCCTCATCCCCGAGCAGCGCTTCGACATCGAGCAGGTCTGCGCCTGGGTGACCTCCCGCTTCCGGGCGTCGTACGCCCCGATCGTGGTCGTCGCCGAGGGCGCCATGCCCCGCGACGGTGACGTGGTGCTGAAGGACGGGTCGCTGGACTCCTTCGGACACGTCCGGCTGTCCGGCGTCGGCGAGTGGCTCGCCAAGGAGATCGAGCGGCGGACGGGGAAGGAGGCCCGTACGACGGTCCTCGGCCACGTCCAGCGCGGCGGCACACCGAGCGCCTTCGACCGCTGGCTCGCCACCCGCTTCGGCCTGCACGCCATCGACGCCGTCCACGAGGGCGACTTCGGCATGATGGTCGCCCTGCGCGGCACGGACATCGTCCGGGTACCGATCGCCGAGGCCACCGCGAGACTCAAGACGGTGGACCCGGAGCTGTACACGGAGGTCGGCGTGTTCTTCGGCTGAGGCGCCGCCGGCCGGCCGCTACCGGGCCGGCCGCGGTTCGGCGCTCACCCGGGCCACCAACTCCCTTACCACGGAAACCCCGTTCAGCGTCAGCACCGACTCCGGATGGAACTGGACACCGGCGATCGCGTTCATGGCCGCGCCGTCGGCCCGCAGCGGCCCGCGCAGCGCGTGCACCTCGCCGTTCGCGGCCCGGCTCACCTCCACCCCGTGCGCCGATAGTTCCGCGAACGCCTCGTCGTCGCACAGCGCCACGAAACTGTTGTAGAACCCGACGGTCTCCGGCCGGCCGAACAGGTCCACGGTCGTCTGCGCCCCCTGGTACGGCACCTCCTTCCGTACGATGTCCAGTCCCAGCTCCGCCGCGATCAGCTCGTGCCCGAGGCAGACCCCGAGGACGCCGTGCCGGTGCTCCCGGATCACCCGCGCGGTCAGCTCCCGCAGCATTCGCATCTTCGGGTCGCCCGGGTCGGACGGGTCACCGGGGCCGGGGCCCAGCACGACCGGCCCCTCGTGCGCGAGCACCGCGGCGGTCAGCCCCGGCTCGTCGTGACGCCGGACGCTCACCTCGAGGCCGCTCGAACGCAGCACATGCGCGAGCATCGCGGTGAAGGTGTCCTCGGCGTCGACGACGAGCGCGTGCCCGGTCAGTTCCTGCGTGCGCTCCTGCATCCGCAGCCAGAACGGCGCCAGCGAGGCCCGCCGCCCGTCCAGCGCCGCCCGCACCCGGGCGTCGTCGGCCAGCCGGGGCCGCGTGCCGTCCGTCCGCGGCCTGCCCGGCCGGACACCGAGCGCGGCCAGTACACCCGCCGCCTTCGCGTGCGTCTCCGCGACCTCGCCCGCCGGATCCGACCCGCGCACGAGCGTGGCGCCCACCGGTACCCGCAGCCGGCCGGAGGCGTCGATGTCGGCGGTACGGATGAGGATGGGGGAGTCGAGGGTCTGCGCCCCGCCCGCGTCCCGGCCCAGCAGTGCCAGCGCCCCGGCGTAGTAACCGCGCCCGACCCCGTCCTGCCCGAGGGGCTCGTACCGCTCGATGACCCGGCAGGCGTTCTGCACGGGCGAGCCGGTGACGGTCGCCGCGAACATGGTCTCCCTCAGCACCTCACGGACGTCCAGGGAAGACCTGCCGCGCAGCTCGTACTCCGTGTGCGCGAGGTGCGCCATCTCCTTCAGCCGGGGGCCGATCACCACCCCGCCCATGTCACCGACGGTGCACATCATCTTGAGTTCCTCGTCGACGACCATCGACAGCTCCTCGATCTCCTTGCCGTCGGCGAGGAAGTCCAGCAGGTGGCCGGGCGTCGGACCCTCGGCGGGATACCGGTACGTCCCGCTGATCGGGTTCATCACGACCGTGCCGCCCGACATCCGCACGTGCACCTCGGGGCTGGCGCCCACCAGCGTCCGCTCCCCGGTGTGCACGACGAACGTCCAGTAGGCGCCCCGCTCACCCTCGAGGAGCCGCCGGAAGAGGGCCAGCGCGTCGGCCCGGCCGAACCCGGGGATCCGCCCCCGGTACGTCCGCCGGATCACGAAGTTGGCACCCTCGCCCCGGCCGATCTCGTCCCGCAGCACCCGCCCGACGATCTCCGCGTACTCCTCGTCGGCCACGTCGAAGCCGCCGTCCTCCACCCGTACGTCCCGGACCGGTAGCCGGTCGAGGGCCTCGGCCAGCGGCAGGACGTGACGCTCCTCGGGGACCAGCACCGCCAGCGGGGTGCCGTCGTCGCGGACGTCGAAGCCGCGCTCGCGGATCTGCCGGAAGGGGATGAGCGCCAGGCCCTCCTCGGGCAGGTCGGCGAGCCGGTCGCGGGTGCCGACCGGGCCGAGCAGCACCTCCACCGTGTCCGTGTCATGACCGGGGGTCCGGCGGCGGAGCAGGGCGAACGGGCGGTCGTCGTGGAGCAGCCGGGTCAGGTCCATGGGGTTCCTTTTCCGTCGATGTCGATGTCGATATCGGTGAGGAACGGCCCCGGACACGCCGAAGGCCGCCCCTCGGGGCGGCCTTCGCGAAGTCTTGCGTACGCGCAGTTCAGTGGGCCGCCGGAGGAGCGGTCCACCACCAGTTCTGGATCGAAAGCGCGAACATGCGACGCACCCTACCCCACGCGCACCTGAGCGGGAGGGCGTCTCACCTGTCGAGCCGGGCGAAAACGACTCGACACGACCCCGTAATGTTGAGGGCGTGACCGTGAACGCTAAGACCAGCGCGAGCGCTGGCAACACCTGGCGAGACCTGCCCGCGGCGCAGCAGCCCGAGTACCCCGACACCGAGGCTCTGCGCGCAGTGATCGCGGACCTCGAGTCGTATCCGCCACTCGTCTTCGCGGGCGAGTGCGACCAGCTGCGCGCCCGGATGGCGGCTGTCGCCAAGGGAGAGGCGTTCCTGCTCCAGGGCGGCGACTGCGCCGAGGCCTTCGACGCCGTGTCCGCCGATCAGATCCGCAACAAGCTGAAGACGCTGCTCCAGATGGGCGCCGTGCTGACGTACGCGGCCTCGGTGCCGGTGGTCAAGGTCGGCCGGATCGCCGGCCAGTACTCCAAGCCGCGCTCCAAGGGCACCGAGACCCGCGACGGCGTGACCCTGCCGACGTACCGGGGTGACTCGGTCAACGGCTTCGAGTTCAACGAGGCCGCCCGCATCCCGGACCCCGAGCGCCTGAAGCGGATGTACAACGCGTCCGCCTCCACGCTCAACCTGGTGCGCGCCTTCACCACCGGTGGCTACGCCGACCTGCGCCAGGTGCACGCCTGGAACCAGGACTTCGTGAAGCAGTCCCCGTCCGGCCAGCGCTACGAGCAGCTCGCTCGTGAGATCGACCAGGCGCTGAACTTCATGCACGCCTGCGGGGCCGACCCGGAGGAGTTCAAGACCGTCGAGTTCTTCTCCTCGCACGAGGCGCTGCTGCTCGACTACGAGTCGGCCCTGACCAGGGTCGACTCCCGCACCGGGCGGCTGTACGACGTCTCCGCGCACATGGTCTGGATCGGTGAGCGCACCCGCCAGCTCGACCACGCGCACATCGAGTTCGCCTCGAAGATCCGCAACCCGATCGGCATCAAGCTCGGCCCGACGACCACGGCCGAGGAGGCGCTGAAGTACATCGAGCGCCTCGACCCCGACCGCGAGCCGGGCCGGCTGACCTTCATCGTCCGCATGGGCGCCGACAAGGTCCGCGACAAGCTGCCCGAGCTGGTGGAGAAGGTCAGCGCCTCGGGTGCGACCGTCGCCTGGATCACCGACCCGATGCACGGCAACACCTACGAGGCGGCCTCGGGGCACAAGACCCGCCGGTTCGACGACGTGCTCGACGAGGTCAAGGGCTTCTTCGAGGTGCACAAGGGCCTCGGCACCCATCCGGGCGGCATCCACGTGGAGCTGACCGGTGACGATGTCACCGAGTGCGTGGGCGGCGGCGACGAGATCTTCGTCGACGACCTGCACCAGCGCTACGAGACGGCCTGTGACCCCCGCCTGAACCGCAGCCAGTCCCTGGACCTGGCGTTCCTCGTGGCGGAGATGTACCGGGACCAGTGACCCTCTGGTCATGGGAGTGGGGCGCGGATCACATACGATCCGCGCCCCACTCCACTTTTGTGGCCACGGGCTGCCGGGTAAGGTTAGGTTAGCCTTATTGATCTCGGCGGGAGGTGAATCCGCGTGTTCGTATGCAGCTGCTTCGGCGTGACCGAGGCGCAGGTCCGGCAGCACGCGGACGACGGAGCCTGCACCCCCCGCCAGATAGCCTCCGCCTGCAAGGCGGGCACGGACTGCGGGTCGTGCGTCCGTCGCATCCAGGCGATCCTCGGCCGGGGGGCCTGTCCGCCCCGGGATCTCGTCGCCCAGGGCGGGTCGGTCCTCGTCGGACGCGAGGACGTCGAGGAGCGCGAAGACCTCGGGGAAGCCGCCTAGGCAGGGCCTCAGCTCTCCGGCTGCTCGATCAGCTGCGCGAGGTACAGCGCCTCACCGAGCTTCTCCACCAGGTCGAGCTGCGTGTCGAGGTAGTCGATGTGGTGCTCCTCGTCCTCGAGGATCGACTCGAAGATGTTGGCGGACGTGATGTCGCCCTTCTCGCGCATCACCTTGATCCCGCGCTTCAGCCGGTCGATCGCCTCGACCTCGACCTGACGGTCTGCCTCGAACATCTCCTTGACCGTCTGACCGACCCGCACATGGAAGAGGCGCTGGTAGTTCGGCAGCCCGTCCAGGAACAGGATCCGGTCGGTGAGCACCTCGGCGTGCTTCATCTCGTCGAACGACTCGTGCCGGGTGTACTTGGCGAGCTTCGTCCAGCCGAAGTTCTCCTGCATCTTGGCGTGCAGGAAGTACTGGTTGATCGCGGTGAGCTCACCGGTGAGCTGCTCGTTGAGGAACTCGATGACCTCGGGGTCGCCCTGCATCGCAGAGGCTCCTTCCACATGGGGAATTCGGGATGGGGAATTCGGGGTGGGAATCGGGGAGGCTGCCGCCGAATGATTGCACCGGTGTCGAAGATCGTCCAGTAAGTGCGTACTTAGTAAGTTAGTGCATGCTTAGTAGGAGTTGCCCGATTCGGGATATGCCCGGTCATGGCTGGTCATGTGCACCGTCCAGGGTCTGTCAGGATGGAGTCATGGGTCAGCCGGTGGAGCGCGAATCTGGAGAAGAAGCAGTGTCCGAGCTTCCGCCGGGGCAGCGACTTCAGCGGGGCTGGCCCGTCACGCACTACGGTCCGGTGCCCAAGTTCCGGCCCGAGCGCTGGGAGTTCAGGGTCTTCGGCGCCACCGCCGACGGTGAGAAGCGCTGCTGGAACCACGAGGAGTTCACGGCCCTCCCGTACGCGTCCGTCGTGGCCGATCTGCACTGCGTGACGAAGTTCAGCATGCTCGGCGCCGAGTGGGGCGGCATCCCGGCCCGCACCGTCCTGGAGAGCGCTCCGCCCGCCCCGAACGTCACCCATGTGATGGTGTGGGCCGAGTACGGCTTCAGCTCGAACCTGCGCCTCGCCGACTTCGCCGCCGAGCGCACGATCTTCGCCACCCACAAGGACGGCGAGCTGCTCACCGCCGAGCACGGCTTCCCGCTGCGGCTGGTCGTCCCGCACCTCTACGCCTGGAAGGGCCCCAAGTGGGTCCGCGGCGTCGAGTACATGACCGCCGACCGCCGCGGCTTCTGGGAGGAGCGCGGTTACCACAACGTCGGCGACCCCTGGAAGGAACAGCGCTACTCGTACCAGGAGGGCCCCGGCGACGGCCCGGAGCTCTGACCTGCCGGAACCCGGTTGTCCCGGTTCGGCGTCAGCCGTCCCGGAGCTTCTTCAGCCGCTCCACGTCCGCCGCGTGCCCTTCCTTGCCGCCGGGCGTCTCGATGATCAGCGGTACGCCCGCGGTGGCCGGGTGGGTCATCAGGGCCCGGAAGGGGTCCTCGCCGATGTGACCCGCGCCGATGTTCTCGTGCCGGTCCTTGTGGGCGCCGACCACGTCCTTGGAGTCATTGGCGTGGATCAGCTTCAGTCGGCCCTCGCCGACCGTGTCGACCAGCAGATCGAGGGTCTGGTGCATACCGGACGGGCCGGTCAGATCATGGCCGGCCGCGAAGATGTGGCAGGTGTCGAGACAGACGCCCAGCCTGGGATGGGCGTCCAGCGCCTCGAAGTACGGCCCGAAGTCCCAGGTCCGGGAGCAGAGCGAGGCGCCCTGGCCGGCCGTGGACTCGAGCAGCAGGAACGGGTCGTCGTCGTGGGTCAGCTCGTCCAGCAGCGGCAGCAGGTACTCGCGCACCTGCTTCAGCGCCACCGAACGGTCCCGCCCGCCCGTCGCGCTCCCGGTGTGCACGACCACGCCCAGGGCGCCGATCTCCCGCCCGCGACGCAGTGAGTGCCGCATCGACTCCACCGACCGCTCGGCCGTCGCCTCGGTGTGCGAGCCGAAGTTGATCAGGTACGGCGCGTGGACGTACGCCGGTACCGCCTGTGCCGCGCACGCCTCCCGGAACGCTTCGTCCTGCCGCGGGTTGCCGACCGGAGTGGCCCAGCCGCGCGGGTTGGCGACGAAGACCTGGACCGTCTCGGCCCGGAGATCGCGCGCGTAGGACATGCCCACGTCGTGCAGACCGCCGGCCACGGGCACATGACCGCCGACGGGGTTGCGGGAGGGGAAGGGGGCTGGAGAACTCACCCGTTCAGGGTGTCATGCCCCGCACACCGCCCCGGCACCGCCCGGTCAGCGGATGGTGATCGTGATCGTCGATCCCTTGGGCGCCGTGTCGCCGGCGTCCACGGACTGGCTCTTCACCGTGTCGCCGAACAGTCCGAGCAGCCCCCGGTCCTCCTCGACCTCGAACCCGGACTGCTCCAGGAGCGACTTGGCGTCGTCGACGCTCGCGCCGACCACGTCCGGGACCTCGACCATCTCCGGTCCCTTGGACAGCGTCAGCGTCACCGTGTCGCCCTCGGCGGCCTCGGTGCCCTCCTCCGGGCTCTGGGTGGCGACCCGGCCCTTGTCGAACTCCGAGGTGACCTGCTCGGTGGCGATCTTCACCTTCAGGCCGGCCTCCTCCAACTCCGCCCTGGCGTCGTCCACGGAATCGCCGGTGACGTCCGGGATGTCGACCGGGGCGCCCTTGCTGACCACGATCGACACCGCCGTACCCGCGCGGCGCTCGGCGCCCGCCTCCGGGTCGGTGCTGATCACGAAGCCCTTGATGACGTCCTCGCTGAACTCCTGGGTGACCAGACCCGGCTCCAGGCCGTCCGTCTTCAGCAGCTTCTCGGCCTTGTCCAGCCGGGAGCCCGACACGTCCGGGACCTTCACGATCTCCGGGCCGTCGGAGACGGTGAGGGTCACGGAGTCGTGTTTGCGGATCCGGGCGCCCGGCCCGGGGTCGGTGGCCATGACGGTGCCGCGCTTCACGGTGTCGCTGTGCCGGTGCCGCACCGTGCCGACCTCGAGGCCGGCGGCCTCCAGCCGGGTCCTGGCCTCCGCCTCCTTCTGCGTCAGCACCGCGGGGACCTTGGTGAACTGGCCGGAGTTGATGTACCAGACACCGGCTCCCACACCTAGGACCAGCAGGACGGCGGCGACCAGCGCGAGCACCCCGCGCCGGGGCCGCGCGGAACGGCGCCTGGGCGGCAGGGGCGGCTCGCTCCGGAAGCGCGAGGTGCGGTTCAGCGGGTCCTCGCCGTCGGCCGGGTCGTCGTCGACCGGCAGCGGACGGGGCACGGTGAGCGAGCGCGGGATCACGCTCGTGCGGTCCTCGGCGTTGTCGTGCCGCGCGGAGACGGCCTGCGGCGGCATCGCGTCCAGCTGCTCCGCGCTGAGCGGGGCGCGCGCCTCCCGGACCTGCCCGAGCAGCGCGACGGCGTCGTACGGCCGCAGGTCGGTGGTGCGGGCGGTGGCGGACGCCACGAGCTCGTCCAGCTCGAACGGCAGCCCGGGGACGAGGGCGGACGGCGGCGGGACGTCCTCGTGGAGGTGCTTGTAGAGCACGATCGCGGGGGAGTCGCCGTCGTGGGGTTTCTCACCGGTGAGCATCTCGTAGAGCACCACCCCGCACGCGTACACGTCGACGCGGGGGTCGGCGGCGCCGGGCTGCTCGATCTGCTCGGGGGCGAGGTAGGCGACGGTGCCGAGCACGGCTCCGGTGGTGCTGGTCACGGTGTCGACCGACCGCACCAGGCCGAAGTCCGCGACCTTGACCCGCCCGTCGTCCCCTATCAGCACGTTCTCGGGCTTCATGTCCCGGTGCACGAAACCGGCCCGGTGCGCGGCGCCGAGCGCGGCCAGCACGGGCTCCAGGATGTCCAGCGCGGCCCGCGGCTGGAGCGCCCCGCGCTCCCGCAGCACGTCACGCAGCGTGCACCCGGCGATGTACTCCATGGCGAGGTAGACGTACGACCCGTCGGCACCCTGATCGAACACCTGGACGACATTCGGGTGGGCGAGCCGGGCGACGGACTTGGCCTCCCGGATGAACCGCTCGACGAACGCCCCGTCGGCGGCGAGCGCCGGATGCATCACCTTGAGCGCGAGCACGCGGTCCAGGCGGGTGTCCACGGCCCGGTAGACCGTGGCCATCCCGCCGACCGCGATCCGCGCCTCTACGCGATACCGGCCGTCGAGCAGCTGCCCGACCAGAGGGTCCTGAAGGGTCGTGTCCACGCAGGTGAGTCTACGAGCAGCCGCTGACACCTCTCCCGGTTCCACCGGGATCGCAGCGCGACTGGAGCCGACCTGTGACGCAACCCACGGGTCCCGTGACCCCCGTGTCCGAAGACCGGACGGTAGTGGGGCGGCGCTCAGAAAGCGGGCCGCTCGGGGTCCAGTACGGCCCGGCCCTCCACGGGCGAGGACGCCTCCGCGAAGTAGCGGGGCGGGATCCGGCCGGCCAGCCGGGCCAGCCTGCCCGCCTCGACCCCGGCCCGCATGGCCGACGCCATCCGCTCGGGGTCGCGCGCCCGGGTGACCGCCGACGCCAGCATCACCCCCGCGCACCCCAGCTCCATCGCCAGCGCCACGTCCGACGCGGTGCCCGCCCCCGCGTCCAGGATCACCGGCACGCGTGCGTGCTCGACGATCAGCCGGAAGTTGTGCGGGTTGCGGATGCCCAGGCCGGAGCCGATCGGCGAGCCCAGCGGCATCACCGCCGCGCAGCCCACCTCCTCCAGCTTCCTGGCCAGCACCGGATCGTCGTTGGTGTAGGGCAGCACCGTGAACCCGTCGTCCACGAGCGTCTCCGCCGCCTCCAGCAGCTCGATCGGGTCCGGCAGCAGCGTGCGCTCGTCGGCGATGACCTCCAGTTTGACCAGATCGGTGCCCAGCGCCTCCCGCGCCAGCCGGGCCGTCAGCACGGCCTCCCCGGCGGTGAAACACCCCGCGGTGTTCGGCAGCACCTCGATGCCGAGCCGCTCCAGCACCGACAGGACGGAGCCGTGCACCGAGGGGTCCACCCGGCGCATCGCGACCGTCGTCAGCTCGGTCCCGGACGCCACCAGCGCCCGCTCCAGCACCTCCAGGCCGGTCGCGCCCCCCGTACCCATGATCAGACGGGACGAGAAGGACCTGCCGCCGAGGACGAGAAGATCGTCGGCCATGGTTCAGCCCCCCTGGACCGCGGTGAGGACTTCGACCCGGTCACCGTCGCGCAGAGCGGTGGACGGCCACTGCGCGCGCGGGACGACGGTCTCGTTGAGCGCGGCGGCCACCCCGGAGGGTGCCGGCGTCAGGGACCGCACGACGCTGTCGAGGGCCGTACCGGGCGCGAACTCCCGCCGCTCCCCGTTCACCGAGACCCTGACGCGGGCGCTCTCCTGGCGGTTCTCGTGGGCGTTCATGCGGGCTGCTCCGAGAGTGCGGCGGCGCCGAAGCGCCGGGGCGTGAAGGGACGGGCCTCGTCCGGGAGCTCCCCGGTGGCCAGCGCGTGCGCCATCGCGTCACCCGTCACCGGCGTCAGCAGCACGCCGTTGCGGTAGTGCCCGGTGGCCAGCAGCAGCCCCGCAAGCTCGGTCGGCCCGAGCAGCGGCGCGTTGTCCGGGGACCCCGGCCGCAGCCCCGCCCGCGTCTCCGTGAGCGGCAGCTCGGTGATCCCGGGGACCAGCTCATGGGCGTCGCGCAGCAACTCGTACACGCCCCCCGCCGTCACCGTGGTGTCCCAGCCCAGCTCCTCGCTGGTCGCGCCCACGACCAGCTCGCCGTTCTCCCGGGGGACCAGGTAGACCTGGCTGCCGCGCACCACGGCCCGCACCGTCCGGTTCAGGAACGGCGCGTACCGCGGCGGCACGGTCAGCCGCAGCACCTGGCCCTTCACCGGCCGTACGGGAGGCAGCACGTCCTGCGGCACGCCCGCCAGCCGCCCGCTCAGGCTGCCGCCGGCCAGCACCACCTGCCCCGCCGCCAGGGCCGTACCGTCCGGCGTGACGACCCCCGTGGCGCGCCCGCCCGCGACGGACAGCCGCTCGGCCCGTACGCGGTGGAAGACCACCCCGGCCCGTTCGCAGGCGGCGACCAGGGCCGCGGTGAGCCGCCGCGGGTCGATCTGGTGGTCGCCGTCGACCCGCAGCCCGCCCCGCACCCCGGGGGCCAGCAGCGGCTCCAGGCGCCGGCACTCGCGCCCCGACAGCCACTCCGACTCCAGCCCCGACTGCTGCTGGAGGGCGTGCAGTTCGCGCAGATGGGCGCGGTCGTCGGAGTCCAGCGCGACCGCGAGGGTGCCGCAGCGCCGGTAGCCGAGGTCGTGCCCGGTCAGCTCCGTCAGCTCGGCCGCGAACTCCGGATAGCGGCGGGCGGAGGCCAGGTTGAGGCCGAGCAGGGTCTGCTCGCCGTGGTGCAGTTCCGTGACGGCGGCCAGCATCCCGGCCGCCACCTGGGCGGCCCCGCCGCCCGGCGCCGGGTCGACCACCGCCGTGCCGAAGCCGCGCTGCGCGGCCCGCCAGGCCGTGACCAGGCCGATGATCCCGCCCCCGATGACGAGGACGTCTGACGTACGTGGAGACGACATGGGCGTCCAGCCCCTCCCTTCGCCGGCATGACCCGGATCAGGTTCGACGGTCGGAGGCCGCCAGCCTCCCTCTCAGCCCGGTGCGTCCGGACTCCCGCGTGTGCTCTAGGTTGGCCACCCTAGCCCGTGGTCCGGCGCCTCTGTAAGGGAGCCCTTCGTCATGCCCCGCTCGTTGGACGGCCTCGTCCTCGCGCCCGTCGCCGACCAGGCCCCGGGCCAGGTCGGCACCCGCACCCGCTTCACCTACCACGAGCGCGGCGGCGAGATCTGGGCGGAGTACGCGGGCGGTGACGTCGTACGAGGGCATCTGGTGGGTACCCGCGAGGGGGACCGGCTCGACTTCCGGTACGTACAGCTCAAGCACGACGGGACGACGTCCTCCGGGCACTGCGTCTCGACGGTCGTGGAGCTCGCGGACGGACGGGTGCGGCTCGAGGAGAGCTGGGCGTGGGAGTCGCAGGAGGGCAGCGGCACCAGCGTTGTGGAGCAGGTCACGACGCACGACGGCTGACTGACGTTTCGTCAGCCGCCTAAGGTGATCAGGTGAACGAGCAGAGGCAGCAAGAAGGCGGCCCGGCCGGGCGGCGCGTGGTGGTCGTCGGCGCGGGCATGGCCGGGGTGCAGACCGCCGTGGCGCTGCGGGAACAGGGCTTCGACGGCACGGTGACGCTGATCGGCGCGGAGCCCCACCAGCCCTACGACCGCCCCCCGCTGTCCAAGGCCGTCCTGCTCGGCAACGCGGAGGGCTCCGCCTTCGACGTCGACTTCGAGGGTCTCGGCATCGAGCTGGTGCTCGGCCGTGAGGTTGACGGCCTGCGCCCGGCCGACCACGAGCTGGACACCGAGGCCGGGCCCGTCCCCTACGACGTCCTCGTCCTCGCCACCGGTGCCGAACCGATCCGGCTGCCGGGCGCCGAGGGCGTGCCCGGCGTGCACCTGCTGCGCACCCTGGACGACGCCGAACGGCTGCGGCCCGTCCTCGCCCGGCAGCACGACGTCGTGGTCGTCGGCGCCGGCTGGATCGGCGCCGAGTTCGCCACCGCCGCGCGGGAGGCCGGCTGCGTGGTCACCGTCGTCGAGGCCGCCGACCGGCCGCTGGCCGGGGCCCTGCCCGCCGAGGTCGCCGTCCCGATGGCCGCCTGGTACGCCGACAGCGGCGTCGATCTGCGCACCCACGCGCGCGTGGAGCGCGTCGAGCCCGGCGCGGTCGTCCTGGACGACGGCTCGCGGCTGCCCGCGGGCGCCGTCGTGGTGGGCATCGGCGCCCGCCCCGCCACCGCCTGGCTGGCCGGTTCCGGCGTCGCGCTCGGCGCCCACCGCGAGGTCGTGGCCGACGCCCATCTGCGCACCTCCGTGCCCGACGTCCACGCCGTCGGCGACTGCGCCTCGTTCCCCTCGGGACGCTACGGCGAGCGGCTGCTCGTCCATCACTGGGACAACGCCCTCCAGGGGCCGCGCACGGTGGCGGCGAACATCGTCGGCGCCGCCACCGACGAACCCCTGGCCGTCTACGACCCCGTGCCGTACTTCTGGTCCGAGCAGTTCGGCCGCTTCGTCCAGTACGCCGGGCACCACGTCGACGCCGACCGTGTCCTGTGGCGCGGCGATCCCTCCGGACCGGCCTGGTCGGTGTGCTGGCTGCGCGAGGACCGGCTGGTCGCCCTGCTGGCCGTGGGCCGGGCACGCGACCTCGCCCAGGGCAAGCGGCTCATCCAGGCGGGCACGGCCATGGACCCGCGGCTCCTCGTGGACCCGGCGAGGCCTTTGAAGGCGGCGACTGCCGCGGCCTGAACGCCTGGTCGGACCGGCCCGGCTTCCGACTGTCAGCGGCAGATGGCAGGCTTGTTCCCGTGACCGAGATTGACGCAAAGACCGATGCTCTCGTCCCCGCCTGGCTCACCGTGCCGGACATCGCGGAGATGCTCGATGTGGACGTGATCCGCGTCCGCCAGCTGATCAAGGACGGCCAGCTCATCGCCGTGCGCCGCGGCGAGAACCGCGCGCTGCACGTCCCCGCCGCCTTCATCGACGGGGACAAGGTGGTGAAGGGCCTGGTCGGGACCCTGACCCTGCTGCGGGACGACGGCTTCAAGGACGAAGAGATGCTCGAGTGGCTGTTCACTCCCGACCCCAGCCTGCCCGGCACGCCCGCGCAGGCCCTGAGTGAGAATCGCGGCACGGAGGTGAAGCGCCGCGCCCAGGCGCTCGCCGTCTGACCGGGTACGCCGCGTACGAACCGACACGCACGGTGTACGGGGGCCGCTCGCTCCCGTACGCCACCGCCCTGGGGGGAATGCCGTATGTCCGACACCGCCCGCGCCGGCCTGGCCGACGCCCTGCTGTACCTCTGCACGGACGCCCGCACCCGCCAGGGTGACCTCCCGGAGTTCCTGGACGCGGCCCTCGCGGGCGGTGTCGACATCGTCCAGTTGCGGGACAAGGGCATCGAGGCGGCCGAGGAGCTGTCGTACCTCGAGGTGTTCGCCGACGCCTGCGCCCGGCACGGCAGGCTGCTCGCGGTCAACGACCGCGCGGACGTCGCGCACGCGGCCGCCGCCGGCGTGCTCCACCTCGGACAGGGCGACCTGCCGGTCCCCGCGGCCCGCGCGATCCTCGGCGAGGACGTCCTCATCGGCCGCTCCACGCACACGGAGGCGGAGGCCGAGGCCGCCGCCGTCCAGGAGGGTGTCGACTACTTCTGCACCGGTCCGTGCTGGCCCACCCCCACCAAGCCCGGCCGGCCCGCCCCCGGCCTCGGCCTGGTCCGGCACACGGCGGCCCTCGGCACCGACCGCCCCTGGTTCGCCATCGGCGGCATCGACCTCGGCAACCTGGACGAGGTCCTGGCGGCGGGCGCCCGCCGGGTCGTGGTCGTCCGGGCCATCACGGAGGCGGACGACCCGGGGGCCGCGGCGGCGGAGTTCGCGAAGCGGCTGCGCGAGGTGTGAGCCGGCCGGCCCCCGCCGTGCCGGCGGCCCCGGACGGTGCCTCCGGTGCTTCCGGTGCGGCCGGTCCTTCTGGTACGGCTGTCCAAGGGATGGACAGCAGGTCGACAATTCGGGCAAATTTCCCGCATCCGGTTGGGGGACCGCCCACCCCTGGCTAACCTGCGGGTATGGCCCTAGGAACCGCATCCACCAGGACGGACCGCGCGCGCACCGTGCGCGACATCCTCGCGACCGGCAAGACGACGTACTCGTTCGAGTTCTACGCGCCGAAGACGCCCAAGGGTGAGCGGAGCCTGTGGAACGCGCTGCGCAGGGTCGAGGCGGTCGCCCCCGACTTCGTCTCGGTGACCTACGGCGCCGGCGGCTCCACCCGGGCGACCACCGTCAGGGAGACCCAGCAGATCGTCGTCGACACCACCCTCACGCCGGTCGCCCACCTCACCGCCGTGGACCACTCCATCGCCGAACTGCGCAACATCATCGGCCAGTACGCGGACGCCGGGATCCGCAACATGCTGGCCGTGCGCGGCGACCCGCCCGGCGACCCCATGGGCACCTGGGTGCCGCACCCCCGGGGCCTGACGTACGCCGCCGAACTCGTCCGGCTCATCAAGGAGTCGGGCGACTTCTGCGTGGGCGTCGCCGCCTTCCCCGAGATGCACCCGCGCTCCGACGACTGGGACACGGACGTCACGCACTTCGTCGACAAGTGCCGGGCCGGCGCCGACTACGCCATCACGCAGATGTTCTTCGAGCCCGAGTCCTATCTGCGGTTGCGCGACCGGGTCGAGGCGGCCGGCTGTGTGACTCCGGTCATCCCCGAGGTCCTGCCGGTGACGAGTGTGAAGATGCTGGAGAGCCTGCCCAAGCTGAGCAACGCCCACTTCCCGGCCGCCCTGAAAGAGCGGATCCTCACAGCCAAAGACGATCCGGCCGCTGTACGCTCCATTGGCATCGACTTCGCCACGGAGTTCTGCGCGCGGCTGCTGGCCGAGGGAGTGCCCGGACTGCACTTCATCACGCTCAACAACTCCACGGCGACGCTGGAAATCTACGAGAACCTGGGCCTGCACCATCCACCGCAGGCCTAGACCGGTCGCCTCCAGATACGACACACTGCGTAGCGGCCACTGGGAGAGGGGCGTACATGGGCTGGACGGTCCTCTACATCGCGTTCGGCATTGTCGCGCTGTGGCTGCTCGGCGAGGTGCTGCTGCAATACAAGGCGCGGCTGCGCTGGCGGCTGCTGGCCTTCGTCGGCTTCCTCGGCGTCGTCCTCGGTGTCCTGATCCCGTCGGTCGTCGTCATCGCGCTGGGCGCGGCCGCCTTCGCGGTCGGCCAGACCTACGTCACGCTGTCGTTCCGGCGCGGCTTCGCGGAGGGCTGGGCCTTCCGCCGCGGCGAAGCGGACGCGGACACCGACGGTGAGGGCGGGGCCGCCACCAAGCGCCGGCGCGGCAAGGCCGAGCGCAAGGACCCGACGCTCGAGGTCTCCGATCTGGAGGCGGGCGAGGCCGCGTTCGGCGCCGACCAGCAGTACGGCAGCGACGACGTCGCCTTCGGCCGGGACCGCGACGCCTACGGCGACACCAGCGCGTTCGGCGACGACGACTACGACCGTGACGACGTCTTCACGCCCGCGGCCCGCGGCGCCGACCCCTCGGCCGCCGAGACCACGTCTGTGTACGAGCCGCAGCCGCTGCCCGACGACACCGGCTCCTACGGCATATACAGCGACACCGCGTACGCGACGGCGACCGGCCAGGGCGGCGAGCCGCAGGAGCGGCCCCAGGACCAGTACGCGACGGCCGCCCAGAGCACGGACCAGAACTACGGGTACGACACATACTCCGGGTACCACCAGCAGCAGTACGGCTACGACGCCACCGGCGAGCAGCAGTACGCCGCCTACTCCGACCCGTACATCGGCACCCAGACCTACGGCGGCGGCACCTACGACGCCGGGTACGGGCAGCAGCAGTACGGCCAACAGGGCTACGGCCAGGAGCAGTACGGCACCGGCGGCTACGGGGAGACCCCGGCCGGCGGCGTCTGGGTCCCGCAGCAGCGCAGCACCGACGACCCGCTGGGCGGCGAACTCCCGCCCGAGCAGCAGTACCCGTACCAGGGCGACGGCCAGCAGCAGGGGCATCACCAGGGCAACGGCTACGACGAGCAGTATCGCTTCTGACGGCCGCGCCTCCCCGTGAGCGCCTCCTGCCGGGGGCGCCGGGAGCCCCGGACGCTCACTGCGATCCGCGGAACTGCGGGCCCTCCACGATCAGTCCGGACACCAGCGCGCCCGACATGCCCGCGTGCGGCAGTCCACCGCCCGGGTGCGACCAGCCGCCGACCGTGAACAGCCCCTGCACGCCGGTCGAGTTGGCGGGATGCAGCAACCGCCCCCCGGCCGCGGCCAGCGCCGGTGCCGGAACCGCGCCGCCCGCCGCGCCGGTCTCCCGCGCGATGTCGGCGGGGGTGCGCACCTCGCGCCACAGCAGCCGGTCGCGCAGACCGGGAACAGCGCGCTCCGCGACGGCGACCAGCGCGTCCACGTGCTCCTCGCCGATGTCCGCGCCCGCGGGGACCACCGCACCGAGCGTGACCGCCTCATGGTCGCCGTCCGGGACCAGAGCCGGGTCGTCGGGCCGCAGAACCGTCACCGTCGGCCGCGCGGGCACCGACGGCGCCGTACCGAAGAGGCTCTCCAACTCGCCGTCGCGGTCCGGCGAGTGCACCAGCGTCCGGTGCGCCGTCCCCCGCGGCCGGGCGCCGCGCAGCGCGAGCAGCACGGTCAGCCGGCTCGGCAGGCCCTGCCGGGGGCCGACCTCGCCGTCCGCGCGGGCGGGCAGAGCGCCGAAGTTGCCGGGAGCGACCACGAAGTCCGCCTCCCGCACCTCGCCTTCGGCGAGTTCCACGCCTACCGCCCGCCCGTCCTTCTCCAGGATCCGGGTGACCTCGGCACCGAAGACGAACTCCACCCGCCGGGCCAGACACCGCTCGTAGAGCGCGCGGGCCAATTCCCGCATCCCCCCGCGCACGTACCAGGTGCCGAAGGCGTGCTCCATGTACGGCAGCACGGCCGCGCTCGCCGGGGCGACCCGCGGGTCCAGGCCGTACGCGAGCGCGTGGCCCTCGAGCAGCGCCGTGAGCCGAGGGTCACGCAGCTCCCAGGCGCCGACCTCGGCGAGGGTGGCCGCCCGGCGGGTACGCAGCAGGCGCTTGTGCGGGACCGCCGGGTACGGCTCGCGGGCGGCCAGCACCGACCAGTCGTCCCACAGGGGCTCCTCCAGCAGCGGCCTGCGGGTGCGGTCCCAGGCCTCGCGGGCCCGGACCAGGAAGTCTCCCCAGCGCTGCCCGGCCGGTGCCCCGAGCGCCTCGTCCAGCGCCGTGACGACCCCCGCGCGCGAGGCGTTCGGCAGCGCCACCTCGGTGCCGTCCGCGAAGACGTGCCGGGCGGACGGATCGACCTGGACCAGCTCGACGCAGGCTTCCAGGGGCTCCTTGCCGGTCTTGACGAAGAGGTCGCGGTAGACGGCGGGCAGGGGCAGCAGACCGGGACCGGTGTCGAAACCGAAGCCGTCCCGCTCGAAGCGGCGCACCGCTCCGCCGTACGTCCCCGTACGTTCGTACACCGTCACCCGGTGGCCCGCCACGGCCAGCCGGGCGGCCGCCGCCAGCGCGCCCGTCCCGGCGCCGATCACCGCAATCCCTGCCATACCCGCGACTTTATCGGCCGCCGCCGACACTCACGCCGTCAGGCCGGTGGCGGTGGCCACGGGAGGCGGGCGAGCCGGCGTTCCTCCCGGCGCTGCGCCCTGCGCCGCAGGAACCGGCGGATCCGTGAGACGAGGAGGAACAGCACCGTCAGACCGGTCAGCAGCAGGAGGCCCGCGACGGCCGCGGCCGCCTCCGGATGGAAGATCGCGAACGTGACGATCCCGGCGACGCCGAGATCCTCGGCCAGACTCACGAGCACGTTGCTGAACGGCTCCGGCGAGGAGTTCACCGCCATCCGGGTGCCGGCCTTGACAGCGTGGCTGGCCAGCGCCGTCGAACCGCCGAGCAGGCCGGCCGCCGCGTCGGAGAGCGAACCGCTCTGTCCGGCGAGCACCGCCCCGATCCAGGCCCCCGCCGCCGGCCGCACGACCGTGTGCACGGTGTCCCACGCGGAGTCCACGTACGGGATCTTGTCGGCGACCGCCTCGCACAGGAAGAGGACGGCGGCGACGGCCAGCACCTCGGGACGCTGGAGGGTCTCGGGGACCTCGTCGCTCAGGCCGGTCGCGCCGAACACGCCGAGCAGCAGCACCACCGCGTAGGCGTTGATGCCGCTGGCCCAGCCGCTCGTGAACACCAGGGGGAGTACGGACACGGACGCGATCGTAACCAGTCGGCCGCGCGGCGTCCTGGGGATGAGCGCGCAGAGCTGAGTACACGTACCTAGGGGGTGAGTTGAGTACGCGCGCGGATGGGGGCGGACCTGCGCGGACGAGACAGTGGTGGCACGGAAAGAGGCGCGGCTCCGGCACCGGCGACACGGGGCGCCGGAACGGAGCGGCCCTCGATCCGCTCCTTCCGCCGGCCCGTTCGGCGGGAGTGAGGCGCGGGGGGCACCCCGGGGGAACGACCGGACGGGGGAACGACGGGGGAGGGAACGGGGGACAGGGGGAACGGGGGAGCACGAGGAAGCGCCGGTTCGGGCGGCCCACGGGGGACGTGGCCACTCGGACCGGCGCTTTCGTGTGCCCGCACGCGCGCGTGGAGCGATTGCTTTCGTGTGCCGGCACGCGCGCGTGGAGCGGTCGGGGCGCACCACGCGCGCGTGCGGGCTACCGGTGACCGCTCACCCGGCCCTGGAGCAGCCGGGACAGTGCCGCGTGGACGTCGTCCAGGGACCGCTCCGGCTGGAAGGCCTGCCAGTCCAGCGCGGCCACCAGCACCATGCCCACCAGGGCGGCCGCCGTCAGCGGGACATCGATCTCGTCGCTGAACTCGCCGTTCTCCACGCCCTCGCGCAGCACCCCCTCGACGACGGCGACCGCCTCCTGCCGGACCACCATGAGGGTGGACTGCCAGGCCCGGTTGGTGCGCCACAGCTCGGCCACGTAGAGCTGGGTGAAGGACGGGTAGCGGTCGATGAAGACGAGGCCCGCGCGGACCATCGCGTCCAGGGCGTCGACCTTGCTGCCGCCCTCCCGCGCGGTGCGCTCCGCCGCCTCCCGCAGCGAGGCGGTGAGGAGGCCCACGCCGTGCCGCAGCAGCTCCTCGAAGAGGACCGACTTGCTCGCGAAGTTGTAGTAGACGGTGCCCTTGGCGACGCCGGCCCGTTCGGCGATCTCGTCCACGGTCGTCGCGGAGAAGCCCTGCTCGGCGATGAGCGTGACGGCGGCCTCGTAGAGCTTCTGCCGGGTGGCCTCGCGGCGGGTGCGGCCGCCCGGGGTGGTGCTGCTTTCCATGGTCCTGATTGTCACAGGAAGCCGACCCGCCGGGCGCCGGATCCTCACAGGCTCAGCTCCGGGTGCAGCCGGTCCAGCGTCCACACCTGGCGGCGGCGCGCCGACAGGGCGGTCAGCGCGAGGGCGCCCGCGGTGAAGGCGACGAGCACCACGCACGCGTGCCACACCGGGGTGAGGCCGCCGCCCGTGATCAGCCTTCTGAGCGCGTCGACGACGTGACTCATCGGCAGGTAGGGGTGGATCGCGTTGAAGAAGCCAGGACTGGTCTGCACGGGATAGGTGCCGCCCGCCGACGTCAGCTGGAGCATGAGCAGCGCGAGCACGAGGATCCGGCCCGCCGCCCCGAAGCGGGCGTTGAGCCACTGCACGAGGGCCGCGAAGCACGCCGCCACCAGGAACAGGAAGCCCACCGTGCCGGCCGCCCGAGCCATCTCCAGGCCGATCGCCCAGTGCAGCACGGCCATCAGGGCCATGGTCTGGAGCACGCCGATCGCGACCACCGGCAGCCAGCCCGCCAGCGCGATCCGCCACGCCGGGGCGCCCGCCGCGAGCGCGCGCCGGTTCATCGGCGCGATCAGCATGTACGCCACCATCGCGCCCACCCACAACGACAGCGGGATGAAGTACGGGGCGAAGCCGGTGCCGTAGTTGGGCGCCTTGTGCAGGTCCTGGGAGGCGAGTTGCACGGGGTCGGCCATGACGGCGGTGCGCGCGTCGCGCTGGCGCTCGTCGTAGTCGGGGATCCGCTCGGCGCCGTCGTGCAGACCGTCGGCGAGCTTTCCGGAGCCGTCGGAGAGCTTGAAGATGCCGCCGTTGAGGTCCTGGGCGCCCGTCTCGAGCTTGGTGACGCCCTCGTCGAGATCGGCCGACCCCGTCCTGGCCGTGCCGAGGCCGGTGTGCAGCGCCTTGGCGCCCTTGGCGACCTTCGCGGCGCCCGTGTTGAGCGCGTTGACCTTGGTCACGGCGTCGTCGAGGTCCTCGGAGAGGTGCGGGGCGCTGTCGGCGAGCGACTGCGCCTGCTTCTGGAGGGTGGCGAGGTTCGTGCGGAGCGTCTTCAGGTCGCCGTCCTGGTCGGCGATCAGCGTGTTGAGGTCGTCGGCGACCGTCGCCACGTCGGCGGCGGCGTCCTTGGCCTTCTTCAGGTCGGCGCAGGCCGGGTCGGGCAGCACCGCCGTCTCGCAGCGCGCCTTGTGCACGGCGGCCAGGGTGTCCGAGGCCGTGTGCGCGCCCTCGGCCGCGGTGGGCGCCAGCTTCACCAGCGTCGCGAGGTTGTCGCGGATCACCTTGGCCGAGTCGGCGACCAGCTGCGCGGTGTCCCCGATGGTCTTCTCGTTCTTCTCCACGAAGGGACCGAGGGTGTCGGCGACCCCGTTGACCTTGTCGGCGAGCGTCTGGGTGCCGTCCGCGACCTTCTGCGAACCGTCCTCCAGGTCGTCGGCGCCCTTGTCGAGCTTCTTCAGGCCCTTCGCCAGCTTGCCGCTGCCGTCCTTGGCGTCGCTCAGCCCGTCGGCGAGGTCCTTGGAGCCCTTCTCGGCCTTCCCGATGCCGCCGGTGAGGTCGTCGGCCCCGTCGGCCGCCTTCGCGGTCGCTCCGTGGATGTCGGAGAACGAGACGAAGATCTTGTCCAGGAAGGACCGCGAGGTCTTCGTGGACGCGGCCGTGCGCACCTCGCTGAAGACCGTGCGCGAGATCTGCCCGACGATGTAGTTGTTGGCGTCGTTGGTGCGCACCTGGAGGGCGCTCGTCTCGGGCGAGTCGCCCGAGCTGGAGGCGATCCGCCCGCTGAAGTCGGCCGGCATGGTCAGCGACAGGTAGTACCTGCCGTCCTCCACGCCCGCGCGTGCCTCGGCGGCACTCACCTCGTGCCAGTCGAAGACCTCGCTGTCGCGCAGGCCCTTGGTGATGTCGTCCCCGGCGCTGATCCGCTTGCCGTCGGCGGTGGCGCCCTTGTCGTCGTTCACCAGCGCCACGGGGATGCGGTCGAGGCGGCCGTACGGGTCCCAGAAGGACCACAGGTACAGCGCGCCGTACAGCAGGGGCAGCAGCAGGAGCGCGACGAGGGCGGCCCGTGGCAGCTTGCCCCGGCCGAAGCGCCGCAGCTCAAGCGCGGCCAGACTCGGCGATCGCATCCGCCTTCTCCTCTTCTCGTTCCTGCTCGTCCCCGACGGCCTCGGGCCCCTGCTGCTCCCCGGCCTCGGTCTCCCGCTGGGCTCCGGCCTCGGGCCCCTGCTGCTCCCCGGCCTGGGTCTCCCGCTGGGCTCCGGCCTCGGGCCCCTGCTGCTCCCCGGCCTCGGGCCCCCGCTCGGCTCCGGTCTCGGTCCCCTGCTCGGTCCCGTCCCCATGCTCGGCCTCGGTCGCGGCCTCGGTCCCCTGCTCGGAGCCGGCGGCCTCGGCCGCGTCGTCGGGGGAGTCGGTCGCGGTCTTCCGGTCGCGGGCCTCGGTCGGCGTCTCCCGGTCGGGCGGGGTGGTCCGCCGGCCCGTGGAGACCGCGATCGTCCCCTCGGGCGCCTCGCCGCACACCGCGAGGACGGTCGTCCCCGCCGCGGCGAGGGACCTGAGCAGCGCCCAGACCTCCTCGCGTTCGGCCTCCGTCAGCTTCAGGTCGATGTCGTCGACAGCGAGCAGCCGGGGACGTCCGATGAGCGCCAGCGCCACGGACAGCCGCAGCGCTTCCAGGCGTTCCAGATCGCGGACGGCGGTCCGTGAGCCCTTGGGCAGCGCCTCCCGGTCGAGTCCGGCGGCGGCGAGCGCGGTGTCGATCCGCAGCCCCACCTCGGCCGCCCGCGATGCGCGGGACCGCAGCAACTCCCGTACGGGGCCGCCGAACCGCCGCTCCAGCAGCGCCCGTTCGCGCAGGTGCTCCCCGACGGTCAGGGCCGGTTCGAGGTCGGTGACGCCCGCGACGTGCGCGAGCGCGGCGACCCGCCGTACGGCCGACAGGTGCTTCGGCAGCCGTGCCCCGCCGACGGTCGCCGTCCCCTCGGTGGCCTTCATCCGGCCGGTGAGGGCGAGCAGCAGGCTGGTCCGGCCCGAACCGGACGGCCCCTCGACGGCGATCAGCGAACCCGGTTCCGCGTCGACGCCGACGCCCCGGAACGCCCATCCGCGAGGGCCCCGGAGCCCGAAGCCGTCGGCGGTGACACCGACTCCGTCCACAGGTCCCCCTGATGCGGTTACTTGAACTGACTGGTCAGTGCAAAAACTAACCCGAACCTTCGATCGAAGCAAAAGCCCAGGTCAGAACGGATTGTCAGTGCCATACCCCACGATGGGCACATACGGCAACCCGTATCGGGCGTGCCGTCACACAGACGACAGGAGGTTCGTCATGGCCACCTACCACGCAGCCGCCGCAAACCGGCGCCGCGCCACCGGCCCTGCCCCCTCACTGAACGGCCCGGCGAGCGACGTACACCCCGTGCTGCGGCGCACCACGGCCCCGCCCGCCGCCCTCGACCTGCTCGCCCAGGCACGCGCCGGGCTGGACGAGGCGGCCGTCCTCGAAACCGCGAACGAGCGCTACGCCCTTGCCCATCTGGCGGCCCTGCGCACCGCGGCGGCCGTGCTCGCCGCCCGGGGCCGCCCGGAACCCTCCCCGCGGCGGCGGGCCCGCATCCGGAGCGCCTGGGAAGTGCTCCCCGAGATAGCGCCCGAACTCACCGAGTGGAGCGCGCTGTTCGCCTCCGGGGCCCGCCGCCGCGCCCGGGCCGAGGCGGGCATCCAGGGCGCGGCCACCCGCCGGGACGCCGACGACCTGATCCGCGACGTGGCGATGTTCCTGCGCCTCGTCGAGCGGATGCTGGTGCTCCAGCCGGTGCTTCCGCAGCCGCGCCAGGAGGAGGACGACCGGGGCGGCTCCGGTACCGGGCGCGAACTGCCGGACGCGGGCTGACGTGCGCCGCCGTCGGGGCCCGTCACCGTGACCGGGCGAAGGCGCCGGAGGCGATCCGGAGGCAATAGGGTGGAAGACGCCTGAAGCCTTCCCTCCGTCCACCCGGCCCCGCTCGTTCCCGGGCCGGGTCGGACCGGGCCGGGAGGGCAGCCCGTTCGCTCCGCCGCGCAAGAGGCGGTGCCGCGCCGAGGAGTCAACTGCCGTGTCGGACCCGATGCGCCCGCCCGCCTCCCACCCCAGCCCGCACCCGACGCCGCTACGCTCCGACCCCCCTCGGCCCCGCGCCGCCCTGCGCACGGCCGTGGTCTGGGAGGTCCTCCAGGACGCCCTGGAGCGCCGGGTCAAGGCGACCGGGCGTGAGTCGCTCGACGTCCTCGACACCGGTGGCGGCAGCGGCAACTTCGCGGTGCCCGTCGCCCTCCTCGGACACCGGGTCACCGTCGTCGACCCCAGCCCCAACGCCCTGTTCGCCCTGGAGCGCCGGACCGCCGAGGCCGGCGTCGCCGATCGCGTGAAGGGCGTCCAGGGCGACGCCCACGGACTCTTCGACGTGGTCGAGCGCGGCGGCTACGACGCGGTCCTGTGCCACGGAGTCCTGGAGTACGTGGACGACCCGGCCGAGGGTGTCCGCAACGCGGTGGCCGCGCTGCGCTCCGAGGGCGTCCTCAGCCTGCTCGCCGCCGGTCTCGGCGGGGCCGTGCTGGCGCGCGCCCTGGCCGGCCGCTTCAAGGAGGCCCGGCAGGCGCTCACCGGCCCGGACGGCCGCTGGGGCGAGGGCGACCCCGTGCCGCGCCGTTTCACCGCCGAGCAGCTCACCACGCTGGTCGAGGGCGCGGGGCTGCGCGTCGGGTCGGTGCACGGCGTACGGGTCTTCGCCGACCTCGTCCCCGGTGTGCTCGTGGACACCGAGCCCGGCGCGATGGAGGCCCTGCTCAAGCTCGAGGAGGCCGCCGCCGAACTCGCCGCCTTCCACTCCGTGGCGACCCAGCTTCACGTGCTGGGGGAGACGCGAGGGGCCGACGGGGCCTGAGCGGCACCTGAGACGCACCGCTGATCAGGGCCTTGGCCGCGCATGGAGTACGCCACAGGCCCCCCGTTCGGGCGCGGTGCGCCGTATGATCGAGGGAGACCGCCCGGCATGACGGGTCGGCTCCTGGGGAATGGACACCTCAGCGGGCCGAGACGTCCATGGCGGGCTCCGGTTGGCCAATTGGCGTAGAGGGGCGGGTTTCACGGGGGCGATTCCCTGCCTATCCTGAAGGGACCCCCCGGGTCGCCCCGGCGACTGCACGATGAGGAGGACTCCGTGCCGCTCTCGGAGCACGAGCAGCGCATGCTCGAGCAGATGGAGCGAGCGCTGTACGCCGAAGATCCCAAGTTCGCGTCGGCGCTCGAGGGAAGCGGGCTGCGTACGTACACCCGGCGGCGGGTCTACCAGGCGGTCGTGGGCTTCCTCGTGGGTATCGCGCTCCTCATGGCCGGTATGGTCGCCAAGCAGGTCTGGCTGAGCGTGGTGGGCTTCCTCGTCATGCTGGGCTGCGCGGTTCTCGCCGTGACCGGCTGGCGCAAGGCTCCCAAGCCGGGTGAGCAACCCGCGGCCGGAGCCGCGGGAGCCCCGGGCACCGCGCGCGGTCGTGGTCAGGGTCGGCAGAAGCGCTCCATGATGGACCGGATCGAGCAGCGCTGGCAGCGCCGCCGTGACGAGCAGGGCGGTCACTGACACCGCGGTTCCCCCCGCATGCACCCCATGCTGAAGAAACGTTGAGGGGCGACCACCCGGCCGGGTGGTCGCCCCTCGAGTCATGCCGTCACCGCCGCACCGCCGCACCTTCCCCGCCTGCGCGGGGCACCTGCGGCCCCCTCGCACGGCGGCCCCCCTCACGCGGCCGCACGACGGCTGCCCGACCCACCGGCTCGCCCCGCGCCCGCCCTGCGCCCGGGCCGCGCGCTCGCCCTGCGCCTGCGCTCGCCCTGCGTCCACCCCGCGCCCGGGCCCGGGCCCGCCAAGCGCCCGGGCCGCGCGCTCGCCCTGCGTCCGGGACCGCCCCGCGCCCGGGCGCCGCGCTCGCTCTGCGGCCCGGGCCCGTGCTCGCCCCGCGTCCGTGCTCGCCCCGCGCCCGGGCCCGCCCTGGGCCCGGCCTGTGCTCGGTCTCCGCTCAGGATCGGCTCGGGCCGGGCTCGGCTCCGCCTGGAACCCGGCCCGGCCCCGGCCCTTCGTCAGCCGCCCTGCTGCTGACCCTGTTGCCCGGACGGGCGCCGCACGAGGCTGGCCAGACGGGCCGCCCAGGACGCCTTGAGGGCCGTCCAGCGGTCGTTGAGGTCCCAGATCGCGCGGATGGCCGAACGCGGCGCCACGACCGCCCGTACACGCGTGGTCCAGCTGACGCGCTCGCGCAGCGCTCCCCGTACCTTGCGCACATCGTCGGCCAGGCCGGTCTCCGCCCTCGGCTCCGGGGCGAACAGCACCTGCTCCACGGCGCCGGCGACCCGGTGCACCGAACGGCCCACCGTCTCGTCCAGCTCGCCGATCCGGATGATCCGGGCCGCGGCCCGCCGCGGGGTCAGCGCGTCGTCCGGCTCGATGCCGTAGTCCCAGGCCGTGTCGGTGAGCTCACGCCACACCGCCAGCACATGCCCGACGGCCGCCGCACCCGCCTCCTGCGGCGGTACGTCCAGCAGGACGGCGGGGACGGGATCGCCCGGCCGCCGGCCGCCTCCGCCCGCCTTGCCCGGCCCCGGGGGCGTCCCGGCGGGCGCGGACGCGGAGTGCTGGGCGGACGCCAGCCGCACCGAACGCCGTCTGAGCCGCCACAGCATCGGCAGCAGCGGCAGGGCCAGGCCCGCCGCCCCCAGCAGCGTCCACCCGGCGATCGTGTACCAGGGGGTGCCGGCGCCGTCCTGCTCCGTCGGGTCCAGCGGCAGCGCGGCCGCGCAGCCCTCGATCTTCTTGTCCTGGGCCGAGCAGCTGGTGCTCGCCGAGGGCTCGGTCGAAGGCGCGGCGTCCGCCGAGCGCGAGGCCTGCGGCAGGTCGGGCACGGTTTCGCCAGAACTGTCCGGCAGCGTGTACGTGGGCGTCGTGCCACGGGTCGGGGTCGGCTCGAAACGGGTCCAGCCGACGCCCTCGAAGTAGAGCTCCGGCCAGGCGTGCGCGTCCTTCAGGCCGATCGCCACCGAACCGTCCGCCTGCGGGGAACCCGGCGCGAAGCCCACCGCGACCCGTGCCGGTATGCCCAGCGTGCGGGCCATCGCGGCCATCGCGAACGAGAAGTGGACGCAGAAGCCCTGCTTGTCCTTCAGGAAGCGGGCGATCGCGTTGGGGCCGCTGCCGACCTCGACCTCGGTGTCGTACTCGAAGCCGCCCGTCACCGCGAAGTAGTCCTGGAGCGCGACGGCCTTCTCGTAGTCGCCGGCGGCGCCCTTGGTGACCTCCCTGGCCTGCTGTGCCACCACCGCCGGGAGGGAGTCCGGGACCTTGGTGTAGGTGCTCCGTACGGAGCCGGGCGCCTCGGTCGCCGAAGCGAGCTGCTCCGCCGTCGGCTGTACGTCGAGGCTCGTCACCTGGTACGTCTTGCCGTTGGTCTTCTGGCCGTGGTCGCCGACCAGGGTCATGCCGACCGGCTCGTACCGCCAGTTGCCCTTGATCTGGACACTGCTGGGCGGGTACGGCATCGGCAGCCAGTCCTGGCCGTAACCGGCGGCGGCCGCGATCCGGGTGGTGACCTCCGTGCGCTTGACGTCCTGGCCCAGACCGGTGGGCGAGGGGAACTCGTCCGGCACGGCGATGATGTGACGCTTCGCCGGCTTCCAGGTGGTGCCGTCGAAGTCGTCCAGCGACACGATCCGCAGGTACAGGTCCGAGATGTTGCTGGTGGTGGTGCGCAGGGTCAGGACCGTGCGGTCCTCGTCGACGTTCAGGCTGTCGCGCAGCGACACCAGCGGGTTGACCGCGGAGATCGTGCCCCCGCTGCCGTTGCCCGCGCCGACGCCGGTGCCCGCCCCGTCCAGCAGCCCACCCTGTATCGCGGGCAGCGGCAGGAGCGGCACCACGAGGGCGACACCCAGCGCCGCCATGCCGATGCGGCGGCCGGTGCGCACCGGGGCCACCGGGCCGGGCTGCCCGCCCGGACCGCGTGGCGCCCCGCCGAAGACCCGGCCCCACTGCGAGAGCCGCTCCCGGCCCTCTGCCAGAAGCAGCATCAGATAGCCGGCCGCGGCGACCAGGAACCACAGCCAGTCGGTGACCCCTTCGGACAGACCCGCGGCGACCGAGTACAGCGCCAGCAGCGGCAGGCCGGCCGGGGCCGCGTTGCGGTAGGTCACCGCCAGGGTGTCCACCGCCAGCCCGATCACCAGCACGCCGCCGATCACCATCAGCCGGATGCCGGCGGACAGCGGGGCCGGGATCGCGTAGCGCCCCACGTCGTCGGTGCCCGCCTGGAGCAGATCACCGAAGTGGCGGAAGGCCTCCGGGCCGGGGACCAGGCCGGCGAGTGCGTACTCCCGGGCGAAGATCAGGGTCAGCAGGACCAGCGTGACCAGGGCCTGGGCGACCACGGTCAGTGGCCGGGCCAGCGGCACCCGCCGGGTCGCCGCGCCCACCCCGGACTGGACGGCCAGCAGGAACACCGCTTGGAGGAGCCAGGTGGCCGGGGTGACGAGGGGCAGCAGGGCGCACGCGGCCATCAGTGTCGCCGCCGCCGAGCACAGCGTCAGTCGAGCCCTCCCGCTCATGACCGTCCCTCCCCGCCGTTCGTCCCGCTCGCCGTCATCACGCCCGCCCGCTCGCGGTCCGCCTGACGCCACAGCTCGTTCAGCGAAGCGCCCCGCGGCACGCTCAAAGCCGTCCAGCCCGCCTCGCGCAGCATCCGCAGCCGCTCCTCCTGCCCGTTCATCGGATCGGGGGCGCCGTTCGGTTCACGGCCCCGGCCGTCGCCGTCCAGCAGGAAGGCGACCGCGCCTCCGCTGCGCTGGCGCATCTTCGCGGCCACCGCCGCCTGCTCCTCGTCGAGATCGCCGAGGAAGGCCACCAGCAGTCCCTCGTTGCCGCCGCGCAGCACGTCGTACGCCCGGGACAGGCCGGTGCCGTCGGAGTGGTCGACGACCGCGAGGGTGTCCATCATCAGCCCGGCCGCGTCGGCCGACTCCTGGCTCGCGCCGGCGAACCCGTCGGAGCCCTCACCGGGCACCGAGTTGCCGGTGTCCGTCAGCAACCGCACCGAGAAGCCCCGCTCCAGCATGTGCACCAGCACGGACGCGGCGCCCGAGACGGCCCATTCGAAGGCGGAGTCGGGCCCCGCGCCCTGGTAGGCGAGGCCCCGGGTGTCCAGCAGGACCGTGCAGCGGGAACGCTGCGGCTGCTCCTCGCGGCGCACCATCAGCTCGCCGTAGCGGGCCGTCAGGCGCCAGTGCACCCGGCGCAGGTCGTCGCCGTAGCGGTAGCCGCGCGGGATCACGTCGTCCTCGCCGGCCAGCGCCAGCGCGCGCAGCCGCCCGTCGCCGTACCCCTTGGCCTCGCCGCTCAGGCGCACCGGGGACAGCGGCTCCACGCGCGGGATGACCGTCAGCGTGTCGTAGGTGGAGAAGGCCCTGGTGAGTTCGCACATGCCGAAGGGATCGCTCAGGCGCAGCTGGAGCGGGCCCAGCGGGTAGCGGCCGCGCAGGTCGGAGCGGACCCGGTAGGACACCTCGCGGCGGCCGCCGGCCTCGACCCGGTCCAGGACGAAGCGGGGACGCGGCCCGAGCACGTACGGCACCCGGTCCTGGAGCATCAGCAGACCGGTGGGCAGCCGCGAGACGTTGTCCATCCGCAAGTGGACCCGGGCCTCGCTGCCGGCGGGCACCCGCGCGGGAGCGAGCCGGCGGCTGCCGGCCACCCGGTAGCGGGTGCGGTAGACGACGGCCGCGCAGATCAGCGGCAGCGCGGCCAGCAGCAGCCCGACCCGCAGCAGGTCGGGCTGTCCGAGCACGTAGGCGCAGATGGCCGCGGCGACACCGGCGGCCAGGAAGGAGCGGCCGCGGGTGGTCAGACCGGCCAGGGCCGTGCGGGCGCCGCCCTTCTCGCTCTTCTCCCCGTGGGCCGTGGACGGCTGCCCGGGCCCCCCGGTGGTCATCACAGCCTCCGCGGCTGCTGCTGGCCGTACGCCTGTGTGCCGTGGCCCAGTCCGTACCCGTGCTGCTGGGGGGTCGCGGGCACCGAGGTGCGCTGGATGATCTCCTCGACGACCTGCTCCGCGGTGCGGCGGTTGAGCTGCGCCTGCGCGGTGGGCAGCAGACGGTGGGCCAGGACGGCCACGGCGAGGTTCTGCACGTCGTCAGGGAGGGCGTAGTCCCGGCCGCTGAGGGCGGCGGTCGCCTTGGCCGCGCGCACCAGGTGCAGCGTGGCGCGCGGGGAGGCGCCGAGTCTGAGGTCCGGGTGGGTGCGGGTGGCGGAGACCAGGTCGACCGCGTAGCGGCGGACCGAGTCGGCCACGTGGACCCCGCGGACGGCGTCGATCAGCTTCACGATCTCGTGGGCGTGCGCGACCGGCTGGAGGTCGTCCAGCGGGCTGACCCCGCCGTGCACGTCGAGCATCTGGAGTTCGGCCTCGGGGCTCGGGTAGCCGATGGAGACACGGGCCATGAAACGGTCGCGCTGGGCCTCGGGCAGCGGGTAGGTGCCCTCCATCTCGACCGGGTTCTGGGTGGCCACCACCATGAACGGACTGGGCAGCTCGTAGGTCGTGCCGTCGATGGTGACCTGGCGCTCCTCCAGTGACTCCAGGAGCGCCGACTGCGTCTTCGGAGAGGCGCGGTTGATCTCGTCGCCGATCACGATCTGCGAGAAGATCGCGCCCGGCTTGAACTCGAATTCCCGGCGCTGCTGGTCCCAGATGGACACCCCGGTGATGTCCGAGGGCAGCAGGTCGGGCGTGAACTGGATACGGCGCACGGAGCAGTCGATGGACTTCGCCAGCGCCTTGGCGAGCATGGTCTTGCCGACGCCCGGCACGTCCTCGATCAGCAGATGCCCCTCGGCGAGGAGCACGGTCAGCGAAAGCCGTACGACCTCGGGCTTGCCCTCGATCACTCCCTCCACCGAACTGCGGACACGCTCCACAGTGGCGGTCAGATCTGTGAGGCTCGCTCGCTCGTCATAGGTCGTCACCCGGCCCTCCTCGGCCCAAAACTTTCTCCGGGCCGACGCTCTGTGCGGCAAACCGGCCCACCCCGAATCACGGACGCCGTGCACGAACTGCTCAGCGTGACGTCACACCCGCATTCTTGCTGCCGTTACCGATTCGTGTCACTCGCCTGTGGACAACTGTCCGCGTTATGTCGGTGTTATGACTATTTGGGCATCCGGGGTGGGGAAATCAACAGCGAAACGACAGCGAGGGACGGCGTCCGTGAACGGTCGCACTGGGCCGATGGGCGGCTATGCGGGGTCGATCTCGCGCAGCAGGCCGGTCTTCACGTCGAACACGAAGCCCCGCACGTCGTCGGTGTGCACCAGGAACGGAGAGGTGCGCACCCGCTGCATCGACTGCCGTACGTCCTGGTCGACGTCCCGGAAGGCCTCCACCGCCCAGGCCGGACGCTGGCCGACGGCCATCTCCAGCTCGTTGCGGAAGTCCTCGGTGATCGCCTCGAGGCCACAGCCGGTGTGGTGGATGAGGACGACACTGCGCGTCCCCAGCTTGCGCTGGCTGATGGTGAGCGAGCGGATCACGTCGTCGGTGACCACGCCGCCTGCGTTGCGGATCGTGTGGCAGTCGCCGAGCTCCAGGCCCAGCGCCGCGTGCAGGTCGAGGCGGGCGTCCATGCAGGCCACGACCGCGACGTGCAGGACGGGGCGGGCGTCCATGCCGGGGTCGGAGAAGGCGGCCGCGTACCGCTTGTTCGCCTCCACGAGGCGGTCGGTGACAGTGCCCTGCGTTATGGCGGCTTCGGGCCGCGCGGGAACCGATGCAGAAGTCGTCATACCTATGACGGTACTGGTCACGAGCGTTCCGGGCCTGCTGTGAGAACGGAAAAAGAGCGTCATCACGTGCTCTTTGTGAGGTAAGCCACAGAGGAGGCGGGCAGGAGCGTCCCACCGGGCCGCGCCGCGCAGGCCGGTTGATTGACCGCGAGACGGCGTGGACTAAAGTGACGCGAAGCGGGAGGCGACGATCTCCCTGCTGGACTGAACCCGTGAGACCCCGGCCGGCCGCCGGAGATCTCCCCGCGGCGCCGGCAGGCCTTCCCTTCCTCAGGGGCGGGGACCCGGCGGTGCGTACCCCCGCCGGATCTGAGAGGGCCCCTTGAGCCAGAGTCGACACGTCCCGGTGATGCTCCAGCGGTGCCTGGACCTGTTGGCCCCCGCTCTCCAGCAGCCGGGCTCGGTGGTGGTCGACTGCACGCTCGGCCTCGGCGGCCACAGCGAGGCGCTGCTGACCCGCTTTCCCGAGGCCCGGCTCGTCGCCCTCGACCGTGACAAGGAGGCGCTGCGCCTCTCCGGCGAGCGCCTCGCCCCGTTCGGCGACCGCGCCACCCTCGTGCACGCCGTCTACGACGAGCTGCCCGAGGTACTGGACCGGCTCGGCATCGCGCGCGTGCAGGGCGTCCTGTTCGACCTCGGCGTCTCCTCCATGCAGCTCGACGAGGCCGACCGCGGCTTCGCCTACGCCCAGGACGCCCCGCTCGACATGCGGATGGACCAGACAACCGGGGTCAGCGCCGCCGAGGTCCTCAACACCTACCCGCCCGGTGAACTCGTGCGGATCCTGCGGGCGTACGGCGAGGAGAAGCAGGCCAAGCGGATCGTCTCCGCGGTGGTGCGCGAGCGCGACAAGGAGCCGTTCACCAACAGCGCGCGGCTCGTCGAGCTGATCCGCAACGCCCTTCCCCAGGCGGCCAAGCGCACCGGCGGCAACCCGGCCAAGCGCACCTTCCAGGCGCTGCGCATCGAGGTCAACGGCGAACTCTCCGTCCTGGAGCGGGCGATCCCGGCCGCGGTGGAGGCGATCGACGTGGGAGGGCGGATCGCCGTCCTGTCGTACCACTCGCTCGAGGACCGGCTCGTGAAGCAGGTGTTCGCGGCCGGCGCCGCCACCACCGCGCCGCCCGGACTGCCCGTCGTCCCCGAGCGTTACCAGCCCCGGCTCAAGCTGCTGACCCGTGGTGCCGAACTTCCCACCGAGGAAGAGGTCGCCGAGAACCGGCGCGCCGCCCCGGCGCGCCTGCGCGGGGCCGAGCGGATCAGGGAGTCCATCGAATGACGGGCGACGACGGGCGTGAGCCGAGGGTCCGGAACTCCGACCCGAAGGAGGCCGAGTGAGCAGGAAACCCGAACTGAAGGGGAGGGCGGCCCGGCTCGCTCGGCTCTTCCCGACCGGCCCGCGGCAGGCGGCCCGTACCCCGTTCGTCCTCCTCGTCGTCCTCCTCCTGGGCGGCGGCCTCATCGGACTGCTGGTGCTGAACTCCGCGCTCAGCGAGGGCTCGTTCAAGATGGACGACCTCCAGAAGGACACCAAGAGCCTCACCGACGAGGAGCAGGCGCTCCAGCGGGACATCGACTCCTACTCCGCCCCCGACGCCCTCCAGCGCCGCGCGCGTGAACTCGGCATGGTGCCGGGCGGGGACCCGGCCTTCCTGAACCCGGACGGCACCGTGAAGGGCGTCCCCTCGCCCGCCGCCGAGCAGTCGCTCCAGGACGCGCCCGCCGCCGTCCGGCCGCCGGAGGCCCTCCTGCTCTCCCAGACGCTCCAGGGGGCGCCGTCCCCCTCGGCGTCCACGCCGGGCACCCTCTCCGGCCCCGCCGACCCGACCGAGCCCCCGGCTGCGGGCGCCGCCCCGACCGAAGCCATCCCCGAGACCCCCGGCAGGTGACGGAAGTGTCCGACAGGGAACCGCCGCGCCGGCGCGTGCCCGGCCCCGCCCGGCCCTCCCGCCCCGGGTCCGCCCAGCGGCGGCCGGGCCCCGGCGCCCGTCCCGCCCGCCGCCCGGGCGCACCCGCGCCCCGCCCCGCGGCCCCGCGGGCCATCCGGCTCGGCAGCCCCCGGCCCCGCCTGCGGATGGTCGGCCTCGCGCTGACCCTGGTGCTGATCGCCTTCGTCGTCCGTCTCCTCCAGGTGCAGGCCGTGGACGCGAGCACCTACGCCGCCAAGGCCGAGCAGAACCGGTACGTCGGCCAGGTGCTGCCCGCCGTGCGCGGCGAGATCACCGACCGCACCGGCGTGGCCTTCGCGAGCAGTGTGGACGCCTACGACATCACGGCCGACCCCACGATGTTCACGCGCCGCCAGCTGAAGATCGGTGACGGCCCCGAGCAGGCGGCCGCCCTCCTCGCGCCGATCCTCGGCCAGGAGCAGTCCGCGCTCGTCAGGAAACTGCGGCCGAAGGACGCGAGCCTGCGGTACGTCAAACTGGCCGGCCGGCAGACCCCGCAGGTCTGGAAGCAGATCAAGGACCTGAGGACCGCGCTGTCCGCCAAGGCGGAGACGGACAGCTCCACCGTCAACGTCCTCGCCGGCGTCTTCTCCGTCCCCAGCAGCAAGCGCGTGTACCCCAACGGGAACCTCGCCGCCGGGATACTGGGCTGGGTCAACGCCGACGGCAAGGGCGGCGGCGGTGTCGAGCAGCAGTTGGACGCGACCCTGTCCGGCACGGACGGCAAGATCCGCTACGCCCAGTCCGGCGGCCGTCAGGTGCCCACCGTGGGCTCCACCGAGACCCCCGCGGTGCCCGGCTCCGACGTCGAGCTGACGATCGACCGGGACATCCAGTGGGCCGCGCAGAACGCCATCACCGAGCAGGTGGAGAAGTCCCGGGCGGACCGCGGCTACGTCATCGTCCAGGACAACCGCACCGGCGAGATCCTCGCCATGGCCAACTCGCCCGGCTTCGACCCCAACGACCTCTCGCGGGCCGACTCCGCGGACATGGGCAACGCCTCCGTCCAGGACGCCTACGAACCCGGCTCCACGGCCAAGGTCATGTCGATGGCCGCCGTGCTGGAGGAGAACGCCGCCACACCGCTGACGCACGTCACCGTGCCCAACCGGCTGCACCGCGGCGACCGGCTCTTCCAGGACGACATCGACCACCCCACCTGGTACCTCACGCTCAACGGGGTGCTCGCCAAGTCCAGCAACATCGGCACCATCCTGGCCACCGGCCAGCTCGGCAAGACGCAGGCCCAGGCCAACCAGGTGCTCTACTCCTACCTGCGCAAGTTCGGCATCGGCAGCCACACCGGACTCGGCTTCCCCGGCGAGACGAAGGGCATCCTGGCCCAGCCCGGCGCGTGGTCGACCTCGCAGCAGTACACGATCCCCTTCGGCCAGGGCATGTCGCTGAACGCGCTCCAGGCGGCCTCCGTGTACTCGACGATCGCCAACGGCGGCGTGCGGGTCGAGCCCACCCTGGTGCGCGGCACGAAGGGCCCGGACGGACGCTTCACCCCCGCCGAGGCACCCGCCAGGAGCCGTGTCGTCAGCCAGAAGACGGCGAAGACCCTCGCCCAGATGCTGGAGTCCGTCGTGGACGACCAGGAGGGCACCGGCGCCAAGGCGCGCATCCCCGGCTACCGCGTCGCGGGCAAGACGGGTACCGCCAACCGGGTGGATCCGGCCACCGGCACCTACAAGGGATACACCTCCTCGTTCGCCGGGTTCGCGCCCGCCGACAATCCCCGGGTCACCGTGTACTGCGCCATCCAGAACGCCACCGAGGGCAGTTACTTCGGCGGCCAGATCTGCGGGCCCGTCTTCAAGCAGGTCATGGAGTTCTCCCTGAAGACCCTCCAGATCCCGCCGACCGGCGCCAAGGCCGCGAGCCTCCCGGTCAGCTTCACCCCCTGACCCCCTGACCCCCTGACCCCCTGACCCTCCGCCCCCCTGCCCCCCTGCCCCCTGACCGTCCCGCATCCCTGCCCCGCCCGACCGTCCCCCACCCCCCCGCCTCCGACCTCCCCGCCCCGTCACTGTTCAGCGCCGAACAAGCCAGGAACCAGCCCGTGACCATGATCACTCCCGACCCCGGGACCCCCGCACAGCCCGCATCGCCGTCCGCGGTCCCGCCCTCGCTTCGCCCGCAGGCGGGTACGCCCGGTACGCTCACCGCCGTGCCACACGCTGATCAGTCCCGAACCACTCAGAAGGGCGCTTCCGTGACATATCCGGGACCGCCGCGACCGGCCCAGGTCTCCGCCACACCCCTCGCGGAGCTCGCCGATCAGCTGGGTGCCGAGCAGCCGGGAAGCGCCGCCGTCGAGGTCACGGGCATCACCCATGACTCGCGCGCGGTCCGCCCCGGCGACCTGTACGCCGCCCTGCCGGGCGCCCGCCTGCACGGCGCCGACTTCGTCACCCAGGCCGCGGGCCTGGGCGCGGTCGCCGTCCTGACCGACCCGACCGGCGCGGACCGCGCCGCCGCGACCGGCCTGCCGGTCCTGGTGGCCGCCGACCCGCGCGGACGGATGGGCGCACTGGCGGCCACGATCTACGGCGAACCGGGCCGCGATCTGCTCCAGATCGGCATCACCGGTACCTCCGGCAAGACCACCACCGCGTATCTCATCGAGGGCGGCCTCAAGCCGGTCAGGTCCACCGGACTGATCGGCACCGTCGAGATGCGCATCGGCGACGAGCGGATCAGGTCCGAGCGCACCACCCCCGAAGCCACCGACCTCCAGGCGCTGTTCGCGGTCATGCGCGAGCGCGGTGTCGAGGCGGTCGCCATGGAGGTCTCCAGCCACGCCCTGGTCCTCGGCCGGGTCGACGGCTGTGTCTTCGACATCGCCGTCTTCAACAACCTCAGCCCGGAGCACATGGAGTTCCACTCCGGCATGGAGGACTACTTCCAGGCCAAGGCGCAGCTGTTCACCCGGAAACGCAGCAAACTCGGCGTGGTCAACTTCGACGACGAGTACGGCCGCCGGCTGATCCGCGAGGCGGAGGTCCCGGTCGTCAGCTTCTCCGCCGAGGGCCACCCGGACGCCGACTGGCGCGCGGTCGACGTCGAGATCGGCCCGCTGGACTCGACGTTCACCGTGCTGGGCCCGGACGGCGTGCGGGTGGCCGCCAGGTCTCCGCTGCCGGGCTCCTTCAACGTGGCGAACACCCTGGCCGCGATCGTCTCCCTCGCCGCCGCCGGCATCGACCCGCGGACCGCCGCCGACGGTGTCGCCGCGGTGCCGGGCGTGCCGGGCCGGCTGGAGCGGGTGGACGCCGGGCAGCCCTACCTCGCCGTCGTCGACTACGCGCACAAGACGGACGCCGTCGAATCGGTCCTGAAGGCGCTGCGCAGGGTCACCAAGGGACGGCTGCACGTCGTCCTCGGCTGCGGCGGCGACCGCGACCGCACCAAGCGCGTCCCGATGGGCGCCGCAGTGGCCCGGCTCGCCGACACCGCCGTACTGACCTCCGACAACCCCCGCTCCGAGGACCCCCTCGCGATCCTCGCGACCATGCTCGAGGGCGCGGCGTCGGTGCCCGCCCACGAGCGCGGCGACGTCCTGCTGTTCGAGGACCGGGCCGCCGCGATCGCCGCGGTCGTCGCCCGCGCGCACGCGGGGGACACCGTGCTGGTCGCGGGCAAGGGCCATGAGCAGGGCCAGGACATCGCCGGGGTGGTCCGTCCGTTCGACGACCGCCAGGTGCTTCGCGAAGCTATCCAGCAGACCCAGGGATGAACTTGTGATCGCCCTCTCCCTCGCCGAGATCGCAGCAGTCGTCGGCGGGCAGACGCACGACATACCGGATCCGTCCGCGGAAGTCACCGGACCGGTCGTCCGGGACTCCCGTGACGTGGTGCCCGGCAGCCTCTTCGTCGCCTTCGTCGGCGAACGCGTGGACGGCCACGACTACGCGGCCGCGGTCGTCGAGGCGGGTGCGGCGGCCGTACTGGCCTCCCGCCCCGTCGGCGTCCCCGCGATCGTCGTGGACGACGTCCAGACGGCGCTGGGCGCCCTCGCCCGGCACGTCGTGCACAGGCTGGGCGCGACCCTCGTCGCGCTCACCGGCTCGGCCGGCAAGACCAGCACCAAGGACCTCATCGCGCAGGTCCTGCGGCGCAAGGCGCCCACCGTCTTCACACCGGGCTCCCTCAACAACGAGATCGGGCTGCCGCTGACCGCCCTGTCGGCGACCGAGGAGACGAAGTTCCTCGTGCTCGAGATGGGTGCCCGCGGGATCGGTCACATCCGCTACCTCGCCGATCTGACGCCCCCGAGGATCGGCCTCGTGCTCAACGTCGGCACCGCCCACATCGGTGAGTTCGGCGGCCGCGAACAGATCGCACAGGCAAAGGGCGAGCTCGTCGAGAGCCTGCCGCCGGCCGCCGAGGGCGGCACCGCGATCCTCAACGCCGACGACCCGTTGGTACGGGCCATGGCCTCCCGTACGAAGGCGAAGGTGGTCTTTTTCGGAGAGTCCGGCGAAGCGGACGTTCGGGCCGAGAACGTGCGACTCACGGACAGCGGACAGCCCGCCTTCAGCCTTCACACACCCTCCGGGTGCAGCGACGTGACCATGCGCCTGTACGGTGAGCACCACGTGTCGAACGCGCTCGCAGCGGCCGCCGTCGCCCATGAGCTGGGCATGTCCGCGGAAGAGATCGCCACCGCGCTCTCCGAGGCGGGCTCCCTCTCCCGCTGGCGGATGGAGGTCACCGAGCGCCCGGACGGTGTGACGATCGTCAACGACGCCTACAACGCGAACCCCGAGTCCATGCGAGCCGCTCTGCGCGCGCTCGCGGCCATGGGCAAGGGGGGCCGGACGTGGGCGGTGCTCGGCAAGATGGCCGAGCTCGGGGACGAGGCGCTCGCCGAGCACGACGCGGTCGGACGGCTCGCCGTCCGGCTCAATGTCGGCAAGCTCGTCGCGGTCGGGGGCAGGGAAGCCGCCTGGCTGCAACTGGGCGCATATAACGAGGGTTCGTGGGGTGAGGAGTCGGTGCACGTGTCCGACGCACAGGCGGCGGTCGACCTGTTGCGCAGCGAGTTGCGCCCGGGGGACGTCGTACTCGTGAAGGCGTCCCGTTCGGTCGGCCTCGAGAGCGTCGCGCAGGCGTTGCTCGCGACCGGCACCGAGGGTGAGGTCGCCGCCCGATGATGAATCAGATCCTGTTCGCGGGTGTGATCGGCCTCTTCCTGACGCTGGTCGGAACGCCGCTGCTGATCAAGCTGCTGGCGCGCAAGGGCTACGGCCAGTACATCCGCGACGACGGCCCGCGCGAGCACGCCAGCAAGCGCGGTACGCCGACGATGGGCGGCATCGCCTTCATCTTCGCGACGATCGCCGCGTACTTCCTGTCCAAGGTGATCACCGGCAAGCCCCCGACCTACTCGGGTCTGCTGGTGCTCGGCCTGATGACGGGCATGGGTCTGGTCGGCTTCCTCGACGACTACATCAAGATCGTCAAGCGGCGTTCGCTGGGTCTGCGGGCCAAGGCGAAGATGGCCGGACAGCTGATCGTCGGTATCGCCTTCGCGGTGCTCTCGCTCCAGTTCTCCGACTCGCGCGGCAACACCCCGGCCTCCACGAAGCTGTCGTTCATCACGGACTTCGGCTGGACGATCGGCCCGGTGCTGTTCGTCGTCTGGGCGCTGTTCATGATCCTCGCGATGTCCAACGGCGTGAACCTGACGGACGGTCTGGACGGCCTCGCCACCGGCGCCTCCGTCCTCGTCTTCGGCGCCTACACCTTCATCGGCGTCTGGCAGTTCCAGGAGTCCTGCGCCAACGGCGAGACCCTGACCAACCCCAGCGCCTGCTACGAGGTGCGCGATCCACTGGACCTCGCGGTCATCGCGTCCGCGCTGATGGGCGCCTGCCTCGGCTTCCTGTGGTGGAACACCTCGCCGGCCAAGATCTTCATGGGCGACACCGGTTCGCTGGCGCTCGGCGGCGTGCTCGCGGGTCTCGCGATCTGCTCCCGCACCGAGCTGCTGATCGCCCTCCTGGGCGGCCTGTTCGTGCTGATCACCATGTCGGTGGTCATCCAGGTCGGCTCCTTCAAGCTCACCGGCAAGCGGGTCTTCCGGATGGCGCCACTCCAGCACCACTTCGAACTCAAGGGCTGGTCCGAAGTCCTGGTGGTGGTCCGTTTCTGGATCATCCAGGGCATCTGTGTGATCGTCGGACTGGGCATCTTCTACGCGGGATGGGCAGCGGACAAGTGACCGACTGGCAGGGGAAGAACGTCACCGTCGCCGGGCTCGGCGTCTCCGGCATCCCGGCGGCCAAGGTGTTGCACGGGCTCGGCGCGCAGGTCACCGTCGTCAACGACGGCGACGACGCACGGGCGCGGGAGCAGGCCGCCGAGCTGGAGGCACTGGGCGTCACCGTGCGCCTCGGTGACGGGGCGACCCTGCCCGAGGGCACCGAACTCGTCGTCACCGCACCCGGCTGGAAGCCCGACAAGCCGCTGTTCACGGCGGCCCACGAGGCGGGAGTGCCGGTCTGGGGCGACGTCGAACTCGCCTGGCGGCTCAGGGAACTGGGCGGCAGGAAGGCCGCGCCCTGGCTGTGCGTCACCGGCACCAACGGCAAGACGACGACCACCCGGATGCTGGCCTCCATCCTGACGGCGGCCGGCCTGCGCACGGCGGCCGTCGGCAACATCGGCGTCTCCCTGCTGGACGCCGTCCTCGGCGAGGAGCCGTACGACGTCCTCGCGGTCGAGCTCTCCAGCTACCAGCTGCACTGGGCGCCCTCGCTGCGCGCCCACTCCGCCACCGTCCTGAACCTCGCCCCCGACCACCTCGACTGGCACGGCTCCATGGAGGCGTACGCCAAGGACAAGGGCCGTGTCTACGAGGGCAATCGGGTCGCCTGCGTCTACAACGTCGCCGACAAGGCCACCGAGGACCTGGTGCGGGAGGCGGACGTCGAGGAGGGCTGCCGGGCCATCGGCTTCACCCTCGCCGCTCCCGCGCCGTCCCAACTCGGCGTCGTGGACGGCATCCTGGTCGACCGCGCCTTCGTCGAGAACCGGCAGCAGAACGCGCAGGAGCTCGCCGAGGTCTCCGACGTGAACCCGCCCGCCCCGCACAACATCGCCAACGCCCTTGCCGCGGCGGCCCTCGCGCGCGCCTTCGGGGTGCCCGCCAAGGCAGTGCGGGACGGCCTGCGGGCCTTCACGCCGGACGCCCACCGCATCGCGCACGTGGCGGACGTGGACGGCGTCGCGTACGTCGACGACTCCAAGGCGACCAACACGCACGCGGCGGAAGCCTCGTTGGCGGCCTACGAGTCGATCGTGTGGATCGCCGGCGGACTGGCTAAGGGCGCCACCTTCGACGAGCTGGTCGCCAAGTCGGCGAAGCGGCTTCGCGCGGTGGTGCTCATCGGCGCCGATCGCGCCCTGATCCGTGAAGCCCTGACGCGACACGCCCCGGAAGTACCCGTCGTCGACCTCGACCGGACGGACACTGGGGCGATGCTCGCGGCTGTCCAGGAGGCCCGGCGCCTCGCCGTCGAAGGCGACACGGTGCTCCTCGCCCCGGCCTGCGCCTCCATGGACATGTTCGTCAACTACAACCAGCGCGGTGACGTGTTCGCCCAGGCGGTTGGCGAACTCGGAACCTGACCCGGCCGCCTGCCGGGCGACCTTGGGAGGGACGCGTGGGACCGTCACGGCCGACGTACGGCGCGGCAGCCGAGCACAGCGGGCGTGCCGCGCACCCGGGAGCAGCCGATGCCCGGTAGCCGTACCGGGCGTCCGCCTGTCCAGCGGACCGTCCGCAGACCCGCCGCGGCCTCCCGCCCGCCCCGCGACAACGCCGTACGGCGGCTCCACACGCGGGCGCAGAAGGCCTGGGACCGGCCGCTGACGGCGTACTACCTGATCTTCGGCGGCAGCCTGCTGATCACGGTCCTGGGCCTCGTGATGGTCTACTCGGCCTCCCAGATCACCGCGCTCCAGATGTCGTTGCCGGGGTCGTTCTTCTTCCGCAAACAGTTCCTGGCCGCCTCCATCGGGGCCGCGCTGCTGCTGGTCGCCTCCCGGATGCCGGTGAAACTGCACCGGGGGCTCGCCTACCCGATCCTCGCGGGCGCCGTCTTCATGATGGCGCTGGTGCAGGTGCCGGGGATAGGGATGTCGGTCAACGGCAACCAGAACTGGATCTCGCTCGGCGGCTCCTTCCAGATCCAGCCCAGCGAGTTCGGCAAGCTCGCGCTGGTGCTGTGGGGTGCCGATCTGCTCGCCCGCAAACAGGACAAGAAACTGCTCGGGCAGTGGAAGCACATGCTGGTGCCGCTGGTCCCGGTCGCGTTCATGCTGCTCGGGCTGATCATGCTCGGCGGCGACATGGGCACGGCGATCATCCTCACCGCGATCCTCTTCGGGCTGCTGTGGCTGGCGGGGGCGCCCACCCGGCTCTTCGTCGGGGTGCTGTCGATCGCCGCCACCCTCGGCGTGATCCTCATCAAGACCAGTCCGAACCGGATGGCCCGCCTCCAGTGCATCGGTGCGACGGATCCCGGCCCCGGCGACGCCTGCTGGCAGGCCGTGCACGGGATCTACGCCCTGGCCTCCGGCGGGATCTTCGGCTCCGGACTCGGTGCGAGTGTGGAGAAATGGGGCCAACTGCCCGAGGCCCACACCGACTTCATCTTCGCCGTCACCGGTGAGGAACTGGGCCTCGCGGGGACGCTGTCGGTGCTCGCCCTGTTCGCGGCTCTAGGCTATGCGGGTATCCGCGTGGCCGGACGCACGGAGGACCCCTTCGTGAGGTATGCCGCGGGAGGCGTGACCACCTGGATCACCGCTCAGGCGGTGATCAACATCGGTGCGGTGCTCGGCCTGCTGCCGATCGCCGGCGTCCCGCTCCCGCTGTTCTCCTACGGGGGTTCCGCCCTGCTGCCGACCATGTTCGCCATCGGGTTGCTCATCGCGTTCGCACGCGACGAGCCCGGTGCGCGGGCGGCGCTTGCGATGCGGCACCCCCGCTTTGGTAGAAAGCGGGGGACTGGAGGCTCCGCGTTCGACCGGGGCCCCCGGAGATGGAACACGATGCGACGGCGTGCCTCGGCGGCGCGTTCGTCCGGAGAGCGGTGAATTTCGGTGCATGTCGTACTCGCTGGTGGGGGGACCGCCGGCCACATCGAGCCGGCGCTCGCCCTCGCGGACGCCCTGCGCAGGCAGGACCCCACCGTGGGGATCACGGCCCTGGGTACGGAGCGCGGCCTGGAGACCACGCTCGTTCCCCAGCGGGGCTACGACCTCGCGCTGATCCCCGCCGTGCCGCTGCCGCGCAAGCCCACCCCTGAACTGATCACCGTCCCGGGCCGGCTGCGCGGCACGATCAAGGCCGCCGAGCAGATCCTGGAGCGCACCAAGGCGGACGCCGTCGTCGGCTTCGGCGGGTACGTGGCGCTGCCCGGCTATCTGGCCGCCAAGCGCCTCGGCGTCCCGATCGTGGTCCACGAGGCGAACGCCCGCCCCGGCCTGGCCAACAAGATCGGCTCGCGCTACGCGGCCCGGGTCGCGGTCTCCACGCCCGACAGCAAGCTGCGGGACGCCCGTTACATCGGCATCCCGCTGCGCCGCTCCATCGCCACCCTGGACCGCGCCGCCATGCGTCCCGAGGCGCGGCACATGTTCGGCCTGGACCCCAACCTGCCCACCCTGCTGGTCTCCGGCGGCTCGCAGGGCGCCCGCCGCCTCAACGAGGTGGTCCAGCAGGTCGCGCCCTGGCTCCAGCAGGCCGGTATCCAGATCCTGCACGCGGTCGGTCCGAAGAACGAACTGCCGCAGGTGCAGCAGATGCCGGGGATGCCCCCCTACATCCCGGTACCGTACGTGGACCGGATGGACCTCGCGTACGCCGCCGCCGACATGATGCTCTGCCGCGCGGGCGCGATGACCGTCGCCGAACTCTCCGCCGTCGGGCTTCCGGCCGCCTATGTCCCGCTGCCCATCGGCAACGGCGAACAGCGGCTGAACGCCCAGCCGGTGGTCAAGGCGGGCGGTGGGCTGCTGGTCGACGACGCGGAACTGACCCCGGAATGGGTCCGGGAGACCGTCCTGCCCGTCCTCGCCGACCCGCACCGGCTGTACGAGATGTCCCGCGCCGCCAGCGAGTTCGGCCGCCGGGACGCCGACGAGCTGCTCGTCGGCATGGTGTACGAGGCGATCGCCGCCTCCCGTGCACGACGTTAGGAAACGCGTCGGCGAGTGAGCCGAAGGGACGCGCCGGTGTCGAGCGCCCGAGCACGCTCAGGCCCGAAGGGCCGAGCGGGGCCGGGCACTCGACACCGGCTGCGGTGCCCCGGGGGCGGACGAGCCAGGAAAGGGAGTGTGCGTGGCCGGATCAGCCACCGCCGAACGCGGTGCACGCCAGCAGGAGTCGTCCGGCCCGCCCCTCGTCCGGTGGTTGGGGCCGCGCCGACTTCGTACGATCATCATTCTCGCGCTGGCCGTCGTGCTCCTCGGCGCGGGCACCGGCTGGGTGCTGTACGGCTCGCAGTGGCTGCGCGTGGAGCGGGTCTCCGTGTCCGGCACGAAGGTGCTGACGGCGCAGCAGGTGCGCGAAGCCGCGGCCGTACCGGTCGGATCGCCGTTGGTCTCGGTCGACATCGACGGGATCGAGGCCCGGCTGCGCGGCGAACTGCCCCGCATCCACTCGGTCGACGTGGTGCGTTCATGGCCCGATGGAATCGGCCTGAAAGTGACAGAGCGTACGCCGGTCCTGCTGGTGCAAAAGGGGTCGAAATTCGTGGAGGTGGACGACGAAGGCGTCCGTTTCGCCACGGTGTCCGAGGCCCCGAAAGGCGTCCCGCTACTGGAAATGGCCGCATCCTCGTCCCGTTCGGCCGCCGCGAGTCTGCGCCGGTTCGGCGAGGCCGGGCTGGTGCGGGAGGCGGTGAAGGCCGCCGGTTCCCTGCCCGCCGCCGTCGCGCGGACCACCCGGGTCGTCAAGGTCCGTTCCTACGACGACATCTCGCTGGAGTTGAGCGGCGGCCGCACGGTCGCGTGGGGGAGTGCCGAGAAGGCCGCGGCGAAGGGCCGTACACTCACCGCTCTCATGAAAGCCGCCCCGGCCGCGCGGCACTTCGATGTCAGCGCTCCCACCGCCCCTGCGTCAGCGGGGAGTTGACGCACATCCGCGCAGGCCAGCACCCTGGTTGGGCAGCGACATGGCTGATCACATAGGGTGAAAAGAAAAACGGGAGGTTCGGCGTGTTCGTTGAACGGGCGCCACTTGTCGACTTAGTGTCCTGTTCAGAAGACTCCAAGGAACAGACACACTGGTAACCCTAAACTTCAGCGTTAGGGTTCGGGTCGGCGAAACGGACCGTCCCATTCGGCATCAGTCGTCGGATCACATCACCTGTGAGTCGACGACACGTAACTCGAGGCGAGAGGCCTTCGACGTGGCAGCACCGCAGAACTACCTCGCAGTCATCAAAGTCATCGGTGTCGGCGGCGGTGGTGTCAATGCCATCAACCGGATGATCGAGGTCGGTCTCAAGGGCGTCGAGTTCATCGCCATCAACACCGACGCGCAGGCGCTGTTGATGAGCGACGCAGACGTCAAGCTCGACGTCGGCCGTGAACTCACGCGCGGACTCGGCGCCGGCGCCAACCCGGCCGTGGGCCGCAAGGCGGCCGAGGACCACCGCGAGGAGATCGAGGAGGTCCTCAAGGGGGCCGACATGGTCTTCGTGACGGCCGGCGAGGGAGGCGGCACCGGCACCGGCGGCGCGCCCGTCGTGGCCAACATCGCGCGCAACCTCGGCGCCCTCACCATCGGTGTGGTCACCCGCCCCTTCACCTTCGAGGGCAGGCGCCGCGCCAACCAGGCCGAGGACGGCATCGCGGAACTCCGCGAAGAGGTCGACACCCTCATCGTCATCCCCAACGACCGACTGCTGTCCATCTCGGACCGCCAGGTCTCGGTCCTCGACGCCTTCAAGTCGGCCGACCAGGTCCTGCTCTCCGGTGTCCAGGGCATCACCGACCTGATCACCACCCCGGGTCTGATCAACCTCGACTTCGCCGACGTCAAGTCGGTCATGTCCGAGGCCGGTTCGGCCCTCATGGGCATCGGCTCGGCCCGCGGCGACGACCGCGCGGTGGCCGCCGCCGAGATGGCGATCTCCTCGCCGCTCCTGGAGGCCTCCATCGACGGCGCCCGGGGCGTCCTGCTCTCCATCTCCGGCGGCTCCGACCTCGGCCTGTTCGAGATCAACGAGGCCGCCCAGCTGGTCAGCGAGGCCGCGCACCCCGAGGCCAACATCATCTTCGGCGCGGTCATCGACGACGCGCTCGGCGACGAGGTCCGGGTCACCGTCATCGCGGCCGGCTTCGACGGGGGGCAGCCCCCGGCCCGCCGGGAGACCGTCATGGGCTCGTCCTCGTCCTCGTCCTCGGCACGCCGCGAGGAGCCCACCCCGGTGCGGCAGCCCGAGAGCCGGCCGTCCTTCGGCTCGCTCGGCAGCGTGACCCCCAAGGAGGACCCGCAGCCGGCCCCCGAGCCGGTGGCCGACCTTCCGGTCTCGCCGCCGGTGCCGCCGTCGCGGTCGTACTCGGACAGCGCGGCCGAGGAACTGGACGTGCCGGACTTCCTGAAGTGATAGGACAGCGCGAGAGCGTGAGCGGCGCGCACTTCGCCTTCACCGACCGGTGGGGCGGGGTGAGCGCCGCTCCGTATGAGGAGCTCAACCTCGGCGGAGCGGTCGGCGACGACCCCGACGCCGTACGCACCAACCGTGAGCTGGCGGCCAAGTCGCTGGGCCTGGATGCCGCCCGGGTCGTCTGGATGAACCAGGTGCACGGCAACGACGTCGCCGAGGTCGAAGGACCGTGGACCACCTCGCTCACCCCGCCGGTCGACGGCCTGGTGACCGCGACCCGCGGACTCGCCCTCGCCGTACTCACGGCGGACTGCGTGCCCGTCCTGCTCGCCGACCCCGTCGCCGGAGTGGTCGCGGCCGCCCACGCCGGGCGGCCTGGCATGGTCAAGGGGATCGTGCCGGCCGCCATCGACGCGATGGCGTCGCTCGGCGCCGACCCCTCCCGGATCGTCGCCCGCACCGGACCCGCCGTGTGCGGGCGGTGCTACGAGGTGCCCGACGCGATGCGCGCCGAGGTGGCCTCCGTCGAGCCGGCGGCGAGTGCCGAGACGAGCTGGGGCACTCCCGCCGTCGACGTGGTCGCCGGGGTGCACGCCCAGCTCGACCGGCTCGGGGTGCGCGACCGGGAGCGGTCGCCGGTGTGCACACGGGAGTCGAACGATCACTTCTCGTATCGCCGTGACCGCTCGACGGGGCGACTCGCGGGATATGTCTGGCTGGACCGATGGGCATGACGGACCGTAAGCGTGAACTCGCCGAGAACCTGGCGAAGGTGGAGGAGCGGATCGCCGCCGCGTGCGCGGCCGCGGGCCGCGCACGGGAGGAGGTGACCCTGATCGTGGTCACCAAGACCTACCCGGCGGACGACGTGCGCATCCTGTCGGAACTCGGCGTGCGTCATGTCGCCGAGAACAAGGACCAGGACGCCGCGCCCAAGGCGGCCGAGTGTGCCGAGCTGCCGCTGCGGTGGCACTTCGTCGGCCAGCTCCAGACCAACAAGGTGCGTTCCGTGGTCGGTTACGCGGACGTGGTGCAGTCCGTCGACCGGGCCAGGCTGGTGACGGCCCTGTCGAAGGAGGCCGTGCGGGCCGGACGCGAGGTGGGCTGTCTGCTCCAGGTGGCGCTCGACGCCGGGGCGAGCGGGCGCGGGGAGCGGGGCGGTGTGGCCCCGGGCGGCGTCGAGGAGTTGGCCGCTCTGGTCGCCGGAGCCCCCGGGCTGCGCCTTGACGGACTGATGACCGTCGCACCTCTGACCGGGGAGTACGCCGGGCGCCAACGCGAGGCCTTCGGGCGGTTGATGGATTTGTCGACTGACCTGCGCCGAGCCCATCCGGCTGCGAACATGGTGTCGGCAGGGATGAGTGCGGACCTCGAGGAGGCCGTGGCGGCCGGAGCGACACATGTACGCGTCGGCACTGCGGTACTCGGAGTCCGCCCCAGGCTCGGGTAACGTCGCCAGGAAGTCGGACCACAGCAGAAAATATGGTCATTACCGCCGAAGGGCGGACACAAGGGCCACGTGGATCGCGGGACTTGGCAGTCGAAAGTCGATCCACCACAGAGCGGAGGACTCAGAGAATGGCCGGCGCGATGCGCAAGATGGCGGTCTACCTCGGCCTCGTGGAGGACGATGGGTACGACGGCCGGGGATTCGACCCCGACGACGACTTCGAACCCGAGCTCGACCCGGAGCCCGAGCGGGACCACCGGCGACACGAGCCGTCCCATCAGTCACATGGTACGCATCAGTCCCAAAGGGATGAAGAGGTGCGAATCGTGCAGCCGCCGGCGCCGCGTGAGCCGGTGGCCCGCTCCGCTTCGCTAGGCGCGGAATCCGGGCGTCCGGCGCGGATCGCGCCCGTGGCATCCATCACACAAGAACGTCAGTCCCTGGAGAAGAACGCACCGGTGATCATGCCCAAGGTCGTGTCGGAACGAGAGCCGTACCGGATCACCACGCTTCACCCCCGGACCTACAACGAGGCCCGTACCATCGGGGAACACTTCCGTGAGGGCACCCCGGTGATCATGAATCTGACTGAGATGGATGACACAGACGCGAAGCGACTTGTCGACTTTGCGGCGGGTTTGGTGTTTGGTCTTCACGGCAGCATCGAGCGGGTGACGCAGAAGGTGTTCCTGTTGTCGCCTGCTAACGTCGATGTCACGGCGGAGGACAAGGCCCGCATCGCAGAGGGCGGGTTCTTCAACCAGAGCTGAGACGCTAGGCCGGAAGCAGCAGTACAGAGAAGCAGGGAACAGGGGAGAGGGAAGCACCGAACATGAGCGTGGTCCTGGATGTCGTCTACATCGCGCTGATGGTCTTCCTCATCGTGCTCATCTTCCGGTTGGTCATGGACTACGTCTTCCAGTTCGCCCGCTCATGGCAGCCCGGCAAGGCGATGGTGGTCGTTCTGGAGGCCACCTACACTGTCACCGATCCACCGCTCAAGCTTCTGCGGCGGGTCATCCCGCCGTTGCGTCTCGGGGGCGTGGCGCTCGACCTGTCCTTCTTCGTACTGATGATCATCGTCTACATCCTGATCTCGATCGTGAGCCGGCTGTGAGCGATGTGAACTACCGTCTTGCCGATGCCGACGACTACGTTGAGGTGAAGAGATGCCGTTGACCCCCGAGGACGTGCGGAACAAGCAGTTCACGACCGTCCGCCTCCGAGAAGGCTATGACGAGGACGAGGTCGATGCCTTCCTCGATGAGGTCGAAGCCGAACTGACCCGCCTGCTTCGTGAGAACGAGGACCTGCGGGCCAAGCTGGCCGCGGCCACGCGCGCTGCTGCCCAGAACCAGCAGAACATGCGCAAGCCGCCCGAACAGGACCAGCAGCAGGGTGGCATGCCCCAGCAGGGCGGCATGCAGCAGCAGGGCATGCCCCAGCAGGGGATGCCTCCGCAGGGCATGCCGCAGCAGGGCATGCGAGGCCCGGGTGCTCCGGTGCCCGCCGGCATATCGGGCCCGCCGCAGCAGCAGATGGGTGGCCCCATGGGTGGCCCGCCCCAGCTGCCGAGCGGTGCGCCGCAGCTGCCCGCCGGCCCCAACGGCGGCCAGGGCGGTCCGCAGGGCCAGGGCCCGATGGGTCAGGGTCCGATGGGCCAGAACCCCATGCAGCAGCAGATGGGTCAGGGTCCGATGGGCCAAGGCCCCATGGGTCAGGGCCCGATGGGTCAGGGTCCGATGGGCCAGAACCCCATGCAGCAGCAGATGGGTGGCCCGATGGGCGGCCCCATGGGCGGTCCGATGGGCGGCCCCGGTCAGGGCCCCGGTGGCGACAGCGCCGCCCGTGTCCTCTCGCTGGCCCAGCAGACCGCCGACCAGGCGATCGCCGAGGCCCGTTCCGAGGCCAACAAGATCGTCGGTGAGGCGCGTTCGCGTGCCGAGGGTCTCGAGCGGGACGCCCGTGCCAAGGCCGACGCCCTGGAGCGGGACGCGCAGGAGAAGCACCGCGTCGCGATGGGCTCCCTGGAGTCCGCCCGCGCCACGCTGGAGCGCAAGGTCGAGGACCTGCGTGGCTTCGAGCGCGAGTACCGCACGCGTCTGAAGTCGTACCTCGAGTCCCAGCTGCGTCAGCTGGAGACCCAGGCCGACGACTCCCTGGCTCCGCCGCGTACTCCGGCCACGGCTTCGCTGCCGCCGTCCCCGGCGCCTTCCATGGCTCCGGCCGGTGCCGGTGCCCAGTCCTACGGCGGCAACCCCGGCATGGGCGCTCCCAGCCCGGCCGCGCCGTCCTACGGCGGGCAGCAGCAGATGTCGCCGGCGATGACCCAGCCGATGGCTCCGGTGCGGCCGCAGGGCCCGTCGCCGATGGGTCAGGCTCCCTCGCCGATGCGTGGCTTCCTCATCGACGAGGACGACAACTGACGGCCTGTAGTACGCCTTAGGCGTCGGCAGCGTTCAAAGGGCGGGACCCCGGATCACCATCCGGGGTCCCGCCCTTTTTACGCGTGTTGACGGCGATCATGCGCGCCCTCGCCGGACCCGCACGCCGACATGCGAAGGGCCCGGCCCCCAGGGGGGAACCGGGCCCTCGCCGGTGCCTTACGCCCTACGCCTTGCGCAGGCGGAACGTCAGCGTCAGGCCGTCGTCCGTGAACGGGGCGCCGTACGTGTCGTCCGCCTCGCCCTGGGCGAAGTCCGTGGCGAGCACCTCGTCGGCGATGAGGCCGGCGTGGCCGGACAGGGCGTCCGCCGTCGCCGGGTCGGTCGCGGTCCAGCGCAGCGCGATGCGGTCGGCGACGTCGAGGCCGCTGTTCTTGCGGGCCTCCTGGATCAGCCGGATCGCGTCCCGGGCCAGGCCCGCCCGCCGCAGCTCCTCGGTGATCTCCAGGTCGAGGGCGACCGTCGCGCCGGAGTCGGAGGCGACGGACCAGCCCTCGCGCGGGGTCTCCGTGATGATGACCTCGTCGGGGGCCAGGGTGATCGTCTCGCCGTCGACCTCCACCGAGGCCGTGCCCTCGCGCAGGGCGAGGGACAGCGCGGCCGCGTCGGCGTCGGCGACGGCCTTGGCGACCTCCTGGACGCGCTTGCCGAACCGCTTGCCGAGGGCGCGGAAGTTGGCCTTGGCGGTCGTGTCGACCAGGCTGCCGCCGACCTCGGAGAGGGACGCCAGCGACTCGACGTTGAGCTCCTCCGTGATCTGCCCGTGCAGCTCGCGGTCGAGGGCGTCGAAGCCGCTCGCGGCGATCAGGGCGCGCTTGAGCGGCTGACGGGTCTTGACGCCCGACTCCGCGCGCGTGGCGCGGCCCAGCTCCACCAGGCGGCGGACCAGGACCATCTGCTTCGACAGTTCCGGGTCGATCGCGGAGAGGTCCGGCTCCGGCCAGGCGGCCAGGTGGACCGAGTCCGGGGCGTCCGGGGTGACCGGCACGACGAGGTCCTGCCAGACCCGCTCGGTGATGAACGGCGTCAGCGGGGCCATCAGCTTGGTGACCGTCTCGACGACCTCGTGCAGGGTGCGCAGCGCGGCCTTGTCGCCCTGCCAGAAGCGGCGACGGGAGCGGCGGACGTACCAGTTGGAGAGGTCGTCGACGAACGCGGAGAGCAGCTTGCCGGCGCGCTGGGTGTCGTACGCCTCCAGAGCCTGCGTCACCTGGTCGGTGAGCGCGTGGAGTTCGGAGAGCAGCCAGCGGTCCAGCACCGGGCGGTCGGCCGGGGCCGGGTCGGCCTCACTCGGCGCCCAGCCGGACGTACGGGCGTACAGCGCCTGGAAGGCGACCGTGTTCCAGTACGTCAGGAGCGTCTTGCGGACGACCTCCTGGATGGTGTTGTGGCCCACCCGGCGGGCCGCCCACGGGGAACCGCCGGCCGCCATGAACCAGCGCACCGCGTCGGCGCCGTGCTGGTCCATCAGCGGGATCGGCTGAAGGATGTTGCCCAGGTGCTTGGACATCTTGCGGCCGTCCTCGGCGAGGATGTGGCCCAGGCAGACGACGTTCTCGTACGACGACTTGTCGAAGACCAGCGTGCCGATCGCCATCAGCGTGTAGAACCAGCCGCGGGTCTGGTCGATGGCCTCGCTGATGAACTGCGCCGGGTAGCGCGACTCGAAGAGGTCCTTGTTCTTGTACGGGTAGCCCCACTGCGCGAACGGCATCGAACCCGAGTCGTACCAGGCGTCGATGACCTCCGGCACGCGCGTGGCCGTCCGCCCGCAGCCGTCCTGGGGACAGGCGAAGGTGACGGCGTCGATGTACGGGCGGTGCGGGTCCAGCTCGGACTGGTCGGTGCCGGTGAGTTCGGACAGCTCCGCGCGGGAGCCGACGACGGTGAGGTGGTCCTCCTCGCAGCGCCAGATCGGCAGCGGGGTGCCCCAGAAGCGGTTGCGGGACAGCGCCCAGTCGATGTTGTTGTTCAGCCAGTCGCCGTAGCGGCCGTGCTTGACCGTGTCCGGGAACCAGTTGGTCTTCTCGTTCTCCTGGAGGAGGCGGTCCTTGACGGCCGTGGTGCGGATGTACCAGGACGGCTGCGCGTAGTAGAGGAGCGCGGTGTGGCAGCGCCAGCAGTGCGGGTAGCTGTGCTCGTACGGGATGTGCTTGAACAGGAGGCCGCGCTGCTGGAGGTCCTCGGTGAGCTTTTCGTCCGCCTTCTTGAAGAAGACGCCGCCGACCATCGGGACGGACTCCTCGAAGGTGCCGTCCGGGCGGACCGGGTTGACGACGGGCAGGCCGTAGGAGCGGCAGACCTTGAGGTCGTCCTCACCGAAGGCGGGGGACTGGTGGACCAGACCGGTGCCGTCCTCGGTGGTGACGTACTCGGCGTTCACCACGTAGTGGGCGGGCTCCGGGAACTCCACGAGCTCGAACGGACGTTGATAGGTCCAGCGCTCCATCTCGGCGCCGGTGAAGGTCTCGCCGGTGGTCTCCCAGCCCTCGCCGAGCGCCTTGGCGACCAGCGGTTCGGCGACGACGAGCTTCTCCTCGCCGTTGGTCGCCACGACGTAGGGGACCTCGGGGTGCGCGGCCACGGCCGTGTTGGAGACGAGCGTCCAGGGGGTCGTCGTCCACACCAGGAGGGCGGCCTCGCCGGCGAGCGGACCGGAGGTGAGCGGGAAACGGACGTACACGGACGGGTCGACGACCGTCTCGTAGCCCTGGGCCAGCTCGTGGTCGGACAGGCCCGTGCCGCACCGGGGGCACCAGGGGGCGACGCGGTGGTCCTGGACCAGCAGGCCCTTGTTGTAGATCTCCTTCAGCGACCACCAGACCGACTCGATGTACTCGGGGTCCATCGTGACGTAGGCGTCGTCGAGGTCGACCCAGTAGCCCATGCGGGTAGTCAGCTCGGAGAACGCGTCGGTGTGGCGGAGCACGGACTCGCGGCACTTGTCGTTGAAGGCGGCGATGCCGTACGCCTCGATGTCCTGCTTGCCGGAGAAGCCGAGCTCCTTCTCGACCGCGAGCTCCACCGGGAGGCCGTGGCAGTCCCAGCCGGCCTTGCGCGCCACGTGGTAGCCGCGCATGGTGCGGAAGCGGGGGAAGACGTCCTTGAAGACGCGGGCCTCGATGTGGTGGGCGCCCGGCATGCCGTTGGCGGTGGGCGGGCCCTCGTAGAACACCCACTCGGGGCGGCCCTCGGACTGCTCCAGGCTCTTGGCGAAGATCTTCTGCTCGCGCCAGAAGTCGAGCACCGCGTGCTCGAGGGCGGGCAGGTCGACCTGGGCGGGCACCTGTCGGTACTGCGGCTGCGTGTTCAACGAGCTTCCTCCGGCGGACATACTGTCTTCCGTCGGAGGGACGAGAGCCGACTTGGCTGTCTACGCCGTGTGCGGCGCGCTCCCGCGGTACCACCCTCCTTGGCCCTCCGGCGCCCTCTGCGCGCCGGTGAGCCCCCTCATTGGGGTCGCGATGCCGGTTCTACTGGCCTTCGCCTGTCGGCTGGGGCTTTCCTCCGGCGGCTCCGGGGTGATCTTCACGTCGCGCTCGCCCCCGGGCTTCCACCGTCCCCGGGTCGCTCTGGGCTGCGTACGCCGCTACTCGTCCCCATCCACGCTTTTCGCTCCGCCCAGTGTACGGCTCCGCGACGACAGCGGCCGACGGGTTTTCGGGGGCGCCGGACCCGGTCTCCGGTCCGGTCCGGAACAACCCCAATGGTCGCTATGTGTGATGGTATGGGTGCCCGGATTCCGGGATGCCCGGCTCGGCGGATTACCGGGCGGGGAGCTGGGCACAACGGATGCAGGCTTGCCGCGTGGCGTGCGCGAGGCGGGCGAATCGGGCGGTGCGCCCCGTTGCCGCGGGCTCCAAGTCGATTTATCGTCCCAGCACGATTCGCGTGCAAGATCACAATATGTGAAGGGGCCGCGGCCATGGTGGCGAAGAAGACCGCCGTACAGCAGTCGTCGTCCGGCAGCTCCACGCGTGCCTCCGGTGTTTCCGATGCCTCCGGCGCCTCTGGTGCTCCCGGTCCGTCCGGTGCCTCCGGTCCGGCCGGTGCCTCCGGTTCCTCCGGTGGCGCGGCCAAGGACGGCAGGGCCGTGAAGACGGTGCGGTCGGTCGCGGCCGGGGCGCCGAAGAAGTCGGTGGCCAAGAAGGCCGCCGCCGGGAAGTCCGCCGCCGGCAAGGCGGTGGCCCGAAGACCGGTGGAGGAGGAAGCGGCGCAGGCGGGGGCGGGCGCACCGGAAGGGAACGGCGGTCCGGCCGGGAAGGCGCCCGCGGCGAAGAAGACCGCCGCGAGGAAGACCGCCGCCGAGAAGGCAGCCGTGAAGACGGGCGTCGCGAAGAAGAGCGTCGCCAAGAAGAGCGTCGCCAAGAAGGGCGTGGCGAAGAAGGCGGCCACGGCGGTCGCCGGCAAGGCGGCTGCCAAGAAGTCCGCCGCCAGGAAGGTCACCGCGAAGAAGGTCGACGCCGAGAAGGTCACCGACGAGAAGATCGTCGGTGCCGAAGGCGTGACCGGGACGAGTGCGGGCAGGAAGAGCACGGCCAAGAAGGTGGGCGCGGCCTCGGCCGCGGAGCAGACGGGAGCCACGACTGTGGTTGCGAAGAAGACTCCGGGTACGGCCACAGCGGCGAAGACCGCCGTTCCCAAGGCACGCCTCGCCGCAGCGGAGCCGGGCGAGCTGGCGGTGCGCCCCGGCGAGGAGCCGTGGACGCCGGAGGAGGTCGAGGAGGCCCGCGCGGAGCTCGACTCCGAGCAGGCGCGGCTGCGGGCGGAGCTCGCCTCCTCCGAGGCGGCCCTGACGGGCCTGATGCGGGACTCGGGGGACGGTGCCGGCGACGACCAGGCGGACACCGGCACGAAGAACATCACGCGCGAACACGAACTGGCGCTGGCCGCCAACGCGCGCGAGATGCTGGTGCAGACCGAGCACGCCCTGGAGCGGCTGGACGCCGGTACCTACGGCCTGTGCGAGAACTGCGGCCAGGCCATCGGCAAGGCCCGGATGCAGGCCTTCCCGAGGGCCACGCTGTGCGTCGAGTGCAAGCAGAAGCAGGAGCGCCGGTACTGATCACCTGGCTGCCGGGGGGTGTGCCGTACCCTCGTCCTCAGTCAGGTACCTAGGTTGAGGGACTCACGTGGCAGAGGCGGAGCGCGTCATCGGTACGCCGGACACCCCAGAGGCGGGATCCGAGCCGGAGCAGTCGTCCGGCCCGGACGGGCAGGAGAGCACCGGGGCGCGGCCCAGGGGCAAGCGCCGCATCGCCGTGCTCTTCACCGTCGCCACGATCGCGTACGTGATCGACCTGGTCAGCAAGATGATCGTGGTCGCCGAGCTGGAGCATCACGCGCCGATCGAGATCGTCGGGGACTGGCTGAAGTTCGAGGCCATCCGCAACGCGGGCGCGGCCTTCGGCTTCGGTGAGGCCTTCACCATCATCTTCACGGTCATCGCGACGGCCGTGATCGTGGTGATCGCCCGGCTCGCCCGCAAGCTCTACAGCCTGCCCTGGGCGATCGCCCTGGGGCTGCTGCTGGGCGGCGCGCTGGGCAACCTCACCGACCGGATCTTCCGCGCGCCGGGCGTCTTCGAGGGCGCGGTCGTGGACTTCATCGCCCCGAAGCACTTCGCCGTCTTCAACCTCGCCGACTCGGCGATCGTCTGCGGCGGCATCCTGATCGTGCTGCTGTCCTTCAAGGGACTGGACCCGGACGGGACCGTCCACAAGGACTGACCGCGCGCGGCGGTCGACCACGGCGTTCGACCACAGCCAGCGGTCGGCCACGGTGGCTGTCGGCGGGGGTCGTCGGCGGTGGTTGTCCACAGGGCCGTACGGCGGTACCGGAGCCGTCCTGCATACTCGACGGGTGAGCACGATTCCCGAGACCCGTACCCTGCCCGTGCCGGACGGCCTGGAGGGCGAGCGCGTAGACGCCGCCATCTCCCGCATGTTCGGCTTCTCCCGTACGAAGGCCGCCGAGCTGGCTGCGGCGGGGAAGGTCACGGTCGACGGCTCGGTGGTCGGTAAGTCCGAGCGGGTGATCGGCGGGGCCTGGCTGGAGGTCGAGATGCCGCAGGCGCCGGCGCCGGTGCAGATCGTCGCCGAGCCGGTCGAGGGCATGGAGATCGTGCACGACGACGACGACGTGGTCGTGATCGTCAAGCCGGTCGGCGTGGCCGCGCACCCGTCGCCCGGCTGGAGCGGGACGACCGTCATCGGCGGGCTCGCCGCCGCCGGGTACCGCATCTCCACCTCCGGTGCGGCCGAGCGCCAGGGCATCGTGCACCGGCTGGACGTCGGCACCTCGGGGCTGATGGTGGTCGCCAAGTCGGAGCGTGCGTACACGTCGCTCAAGCGCCAGTTCAAGGAGCGCACGGTCGACAAGCGCTACCACACGCTCGTCCAGGGCCACCCCGACCCGACCAGCGGCACGATCGACGCACCGATCGGCCGGCATCCGCACCACGACTACAAGTGGGCGGTCACGGCCGAGGGCAAGCCGTCCGTCACGCACTACGACCTGATCGAGGCCTTCCGCGCGGCCTCCCTGCTGGACGTGAAGCTGGAGACGGGCCGCACGCACCAGATCCGCGTGCACATGGCCGCCCACCGTCACCCCTGCGTCGGTGACCTGACCTACGGCGCCGACCCCACGCTCGCCAAGCGGCTCGGCCTGACCCGGCAGTGGCTGCACGCGGTGCGGCTGGGCTTCGAGCACCCCGGCGACGGGCAGTGGGCGGAGTTCGCCAGCGACTACCCCGAGGACCTGGCCAAGGCCCTGGAGCAGGTCCGCGAGGAGACCTACGGATGAGCGGCCGGGCCACCGACGGCATCCCCGCGTACTCGGTGCGGGTCGCCGAGGACCCCGCCGAACGTGAGGCGTGCTTCGCGGTGCGCAAGGAGGTCTTCGTCGGCGAGCAGGGCGTGCCCGAGGACCTGGAGTACGACGAGCACGACGCGGACGCCGTCCATGTGCTGGCGGTCCGGGAGGACGGACTGCCGCTCGGCACCGGGCGGCTGCTGTCCGGCGCGGCGGCGGCCCCCAGGACCGGCGGCGATCCGTCGGTGGGCTCGCTGGGGCGGCTCGCCGTGACCCGCGAGGCGCGCGGACTGGGCGTCGGGGTCGCGCTGGTGCGGGCCATCGAGGAGGCGGCACGCGCGCGCGGACTCGCGGCCGTGGACCTGCACGCGCAGACCCAGGCGCTGGGGTTCTACGAGCGACTGGGGTACGTGGCCTACGGGCCGCAGGACATGGAGGCGGGGATTCCGCACCGGTCCATGCGGCGTTCCCTGTAGCGGACGGTGGTCGTGCGACGCTTGAGGTCTGGATGTTCTTGATCGTCTAGACCGGAGCGCTGATCGTGGACCAGCTGGCCCTCTTGTTCGTCCTGCTGCTCGGGGCCGTGGTGAGCGTCCCGGTCGGCGACCGGTTCGGGTTGCCGGCGCCGGTGCTCATGACGCTGCTCGGGATCGTCCTCGCGGTGCTCGACTTCGTGCCCAACGTGGAGATCCCGCCGGACCTGATCCTGCCCCTCCTGCTGCCGCCGCTGCTGTACGCGGCGGTGCGCCGGACCTCGTGGCGCCAGTTCGCGGCCAACGTGCGGCCGATCTTCCTGCTGGCCGTGGCGCTGGTGTTCGTCACGACGGTCTGCGTGGCGGCCGTGGCCCACACGATCGTGCCGGGGCTGCCGGTCGCCGCGGCCGTGGCGCTGGGCGCGCTGGTCGCGCCGCCCGACCCGGTGGCCGCGACCGCCGTGGCCGGACAGCTCGGGCTGCCCCGCCGGCTGGTCTCCATCCTGGAGGGCGAGGGGCTGTTCAACGACGTGACGGCCATCGTGCTCTACCACGTCGCGATCGCGGCGGCGGTCAGCGGCTCGTTCTCACCGTGGCAGGCCGGTCTCGACCTGGTCCTGTCCGCGGTGGTGGCGGTGGCGGTGGGCGTCGCGCTCGGCTGGGGCGCTAACAGGCTGCTGGACGTCCTCGGCGACACCACCCTGCAAATCGGGCTGACGCTCCTCGTGCCGTACGCGTCCTACGTACTGGCGGAGGAGTTCCACGGGTCCGGCGTGCTGGCCGTCCTGACCACCGCCATGTTCCTCGCCGAGTACGCCACCGACCCCGACGACGTGCTGACCCGGCTGGCCGGCCACACCTTCTGGGACATCATCGACACCCTCGTCACGGGCGTCGCGTTCGGGCTGATCGGCCTGGAGCTGCACAACGCGATCCGGACGGCGTCCGGGCGGTGGGGGGAGATGCTGGGCTGGGCGGCGGTGATCGTGGCCGTGGTCGTCGTCGTACGGCTGCTGTGGCTGCTGCCGGCGACCTGGCTGACGCAGCGGCTGCACGCCAGGAAGGACCACCTCGAGGACATTCCGACGAACTGGCGGGAGACCCTCGTCATGTGGTGGGCGGGGATGCGCGGGGTGGCCTCGGTGGCGCTGGCGCTGGCCGTGCCGCTCAAGACCGACGACGGCGGGCCCTTCCCCGACCGGGACGAGATCATCTTCATCGCGTTCGGCGTGATCATGGCGACGCTGGTCCTCCAGGGACTGACCCTGCCGTGGCTCGTCAAGCGTCTCGACGTGCGGTCGGACGCCGACCGGGAGAAGGAGTTCGAGAAGGAGCTCGCGGTACGGGCCGCGAAGGCGGCGAAACGGCGGCTGCGCGAGATCGAGGCCGAGGAGGACCTGCCGGAGGAGCTGTCCGAGCAGATGCTGCGACGGGCCTTCGACATCGGGCTGCGGATCAGCCCGGACGTCGGCGAGGACGAACGGCGCGAGGGGCACGACCACCGGGTGCGGAGACTGAAGCGGGTACGGCGGATCCAGGCGGAGATGCTGAGCGCGGCCCGGCACGAGGTGGTCGCCGCGCGCAGCGAGCCGGGCTCCGATCCGGAGATCGTGGACCGCGTGCTGCGCCACCTGGACGTGCGCAGCCTCAAGTGAGACGGCCGGACCCGCCTCGCGCGCCCGGCGGGTTCATGGCGGTCGTGTGAACCGCCACGTCCACGGCCCGCACTCCTCGTACGCTCGGGCCATGGCACGCAACGTGGTGGTCAGTGGAGGCGGAACGGGAATCGGACTCGCCGCGGCGCGGGTCTTCGCCGCGGACGGGGACCGGGTCCTGCTCCTCGGGCGGCGGGCCGAGGTGCTGGAGAAGGCCGGGGTGGCCGGAGCGCTCACCTACGCCGCGGATCTGAGCGAGCCGGAGCGGGTGCGGGGCGTCGCCCGGTTCGTCGAGGCGGAGTTCGGCACCGTGGACGTGCTGGTCCACAGCGCCGGGGGCGCCGGGCACCTGGAACCGCCGAGCGACAGCGCCGATCCGCTCGACCGCGTCGCGCACCACTGGACCGTCAACTTCCGCAGCAACACCCTCAGCGCCGCGCTGCTCACCGAGGCCCTGAAGGACCGGCTCGCCTCGCCGGGCGGGCGGGTGCTGTTCATCGGCTCGATCGCCGCCTACCGGGGATCCGGCAGCGGCGCCTACGGCGCCGCCAAGGCCGCGCTGCACCCGTACGCCCGTGATCTCGCCCGGGAACTCGGGCCCCGGGGCGTCACCGTGAACGTCGTCGCCCCGGGGTTTGTCGAGGACACCGGTTTCTTCGGGGACGCCATCGAACCGGCGCGGCGCGAGCGGCTCATCGGCGAGACCTTCACCGGGCGCGCCGGGACGCCCGGGGACATCGCCGCCACACTGCACTGGCTGGCCTCCCCGGGCGCCGGGCACGTCACTTCGCAGGTCGTCCAGGTCAACGGCGGTGCGGAGCGCGGGAACTGACGGTCAGCGGACCGACCGCGGCGGCTCGTGGACGCGACGGGACGCGCCGTCGGGGGAGGACGACTGGCCGGGCAGACGGCCCGGGGGCAGCGCCGCGTCCGCCGTGTTGACCCTCGGCAGCGCGTAGGGGTGCTCCTTCGACAGCCAGCGGATCATCTCCTCGCGGACCCTGACCCGTACCGTCCAGATGTCGTCGGCGTCCTTCGCCGTGACCAGGGCCCGCACCTGCATGGTGTTGGGCGTGGTGTCGGTGACGTCGAGTCCGCAGGCACGGCCGTCCCAGGCCGGGCACTCGCGCAGGATGTCCCGCAGCTTCTCGCGCATCGCCTCCACCGGCGCCGCGTGGTCGACGTGCCAGTAGACGATGCCGGTCATCTGCGGGGTGCCGCGCGACCAGTTCTCGAAGGGCTTCGAGGTGAAGTACGAGACCGGCATCGTGATCCGCCGCTCGTCCCAGGTCCGCACGGTCAGGAAGGTCAGGGTGATCTCCTCGACCGTGCCCCACTCGCCGTCCACCACAACCGTGTCGCCGATGCGCACCATGTCGCCGAAGGCGATCTGGAAGCCGGCGAACATATTGCTCAGCGTCGACTGGGCGGCCACACCGGCCACGATGCCCAGGATCCCGGCCGAGGCGAGCAGGGAGGCGCCCGCCGCGCGCATGGCGGGGAACGTCAGCAGCATCGAGGCCGCCGCGACCACCCCGACGACGGCCGCCACCACCCTCATGATCAGCGACACCTGGGTCCGCACCCGCCGGACGCGGGCCGCGTCGCGGTGCACGCGCGCGTAGCGGGTGTACGACGTCTCGACGATCGCCGCCGCGATCCTGATCACCAGCCAGGCGGCCGAGCCGATCAGCACCAGGGTGAGGAACTGGCCGATACCGGTCCGATGGTCCTCCAGCAGCTGAGCGGCGTCGTACGACCCTCTCAGCATCGCCGCGCACAGCACGAGCTGATAGGGGATGCGGCCACGGCGCAGCAGACCCCACAGCGGGGTCTCGGGGTGCCGCAGGTCGGCCTTGGACAGCAGGCGGTCGGTGGCCCAGCCGATGAGGACTGTCAGCACGACCGAGCCGCCGACCACGATCACGGGGCGGAGCAGGTTCTCCATGCCTTCGAACGTAACCGGGCCGGAGGGGTCCTGAACATGCGGTTTCTGTGAGGAGGCGCACGCACGGCGTTGTCAGTGCAGGCTGGCACCATGGGCACATGAACATCATGCTCTTTCACTCGACCTACGGTCCGCGGCCCGCGGTGGGCGCCGCGGCGGACCGGCTGCGCGCCGCCGGGCACGAGGTGTGGACCCCGGACCTCTTCGAGGGCCATACCTTCGACACGGTCGAGGAGGGCATGGCGTACAACGAGGAGATCGGCAAGGACGAGCTGCTGAAGAGGGCGGTCCTGGCCGCCGCGCCCTACTCGGAGCGCGGGCTGGTGTACGCCGGGTTCTCGCTCGGCGCGTCGATCGCGCAGACCCTCGCCCTCGGTGACGCCAGGGCGCGCGGCCTGCTCCTGCTGCACGGCACCTCGGACCTGGCGCCGAACGTCTCGGTGGACGGCCTGCCGGTGCAGCTGCACGTCGCGGAGCCGGACCAGTTCGAGACCGACGACTGGCTGAGCGCCTGGTACCTCCAGATGGGCAGAGCGGGCGCGGACGTGGAGATCTACCGGTACGCGGGCGCCGGGCACCTGTACACCGACCCCGAGCTGCCCGACTACGACGAGGAGGCGGCCGAGGCCACCTGGCGGGTGGCGCTCGGCTTCCTCGAGACGCTCTAGGAGGGCCCGGACCCGGTGCCGGGCCGGTCAGACCGGGTCGTAGGTCCGTTCCACCTTCTGGGTGCCGCTGCGCGTGCGGTACGAGCGGGACCAGGCGGAGGTCGCGGTGGCGCTGGTGCGGTCGGACAGCACGTAGTAGTCCATCTGCGCGCGCTCGGCGGTGATGTCCAGGACGCCGTAGCCGTGCCGGTCGGTGTCCACGTAGTGGACGTGCCGGTTCGCGGCCCTGATGACCGGGGAGGCGATCGCGGTGAGCGTGCCCTCCGGGACCTTCACGATGTCGTCCAGGTTGTCCGAGGTCACCGAGGTGACCACGAACTCCGTGGCGGCCGAGGCCGACAGCGGGTAGGTCCCGGCGTCCACCGGCACGTCGTTGGCCCACGCCATGTGGATGTCACCGGTCAGGAAGACGGTGTTGCGGATCGCGTTCGAGCGCAGGTGGGCCAGGAGCTCACGGCGGTCGTCGGTGTAGCCGTCCCACTGGTCGGTGTTGAGGGCTATGCCCTCCTGCGGCAGGCCCAGCAGCTTGGCGAGCGGCTTGAACAGGTCCGCGGAGAGCGCGCCGATCGCGAACGGCGAGATCATCACCGAGTTGCCGACCAGCCGCCAGGTGGTGTCGGAGGACTTCAGCCCGGCCTTCAGCCAGTCGAGCTGGGCGCGGCCGGTGAGCGTGCGGTCCGGGTCGTCGACGGTGCCGTTGCCGACGGCGGCCTGCTGCGAGCGGAAGGACCGCAGGTCCAGCAGGGACAGATCGGCGAGCTTGCCGAAGCGCAGCCGGCGGTAGGTGGTGCCGGCGATGGCCGGCCGGACCGGCATCCACTCGAAGTAGGCCTGTTTGGCGGCCGCCTGCCGGGCCGACCAGGCACCCTCGGCGCCCTCGGTGTGGTTCTCGGCGCCACCCGACCATGTGTCGTTGGCGAACTCGTGGTCGTCCCAGATCGCGACGACCGGCGCCTTCGCGTGCAGGGCCTGGAGGTCCGGGTCCGTCTTGTACTTGCCGTGCCGGGTGCGGTAGTCGGCGAGGGTGAGGATCTCGTGCGTGGGCGCCGTCTGCCGTACGACGGTCCCGCGCGTGCCGTACTCACCGGTGCCGTACTCGTAGATGTAGTCGCCCAGGTGCAGCCAGGCGTCCAGGTCGCCGCGGGCCGCGAGATGACGGTACGAGGAGAAGTAGCCGGCCTCCCAGTTGGCGCAGGAGACCACGCCGAAGCGCAGTCCCGGCACGGCGGCGTCCGCCGCCGGCGCGGTGCGGGTACGCGCCACCGGGGAGTCCGTGCCGCCGGCCGAGAAGCGGAACCAGTAGTCGGTGGCGGGCGCGAGGCCGCGGATGTCGGCCTTGACGGTGTGGTCGGTCGCGGCGGACGCGGTGGTGGAGCCCTTGGCGACCACGTTCGTCAGTGCCTTGTCCGTGGCGACGACCCAGCTCACCTCCGTGGCCGGACCGAGTCCGGAGCCGGGTATCGCCTCGGCGGTGGGTGTCACCCGGGTCCACAGCAGGACGCCGTCGGGCAGCGGGTCGCCGGAGGCGAGGCCGTGCAGGAAGACGGGGGCCTCGGCGGCCCGGGCGGGCAGCGCGGCGGCGAGCGGGCCGGCCAGCACCGCGGTGGCGGCCACGGCCTTCAGCGCCGTACGGCGGCGCGGCGACAGCGAGTTGGGGCGCTCTGACGGGGTGTCGGCGCTCTCGGAGGATCTGTATCGACTGGTCACGGGCGATCAGATTACTGACCAGTACGACAGAAGAGCGGCCGAACTCCCAAAAGTTCGCCCGCTCTTCACGCTGGTTGGTCCTTGCCTGGTCCCGCTGCAGCCGCAGGACGGTCAACAATTCCTGAGGATCAGGCGGTAGCAGTACCTCGGACCATGTTCTTGGGCGATCCGCTTGCCCCGTCCTGGTGCCAGGTGATGACTGTGACCTTCTGGCCTTCAGTCAGGTTTTTGTTGCCCACGGCGCAGGAGTTCCCAGAGCCGTTCGTGTCCTGGATTCGCAGGACGTGGCTTCCGCCGGAGTCGCCCCACTGGACTTCCAGAACTGCTCGGTGTCCATCTGCGTAGTTGTCGCAGACCTTCCAGTGGTCGCCGTCATGGTAGAAGTAGCCGTCTGCGTGCTCGACGGTGGTGCAGCCCAGGGCTCCACAACTCTCGCTGTATGACTTGAGATGAAGATTGGTTCCTGCGAAGGCCGGTGCGGCGCTGAGCGTCACCACTGCCGCGGCCACACCGGCTCCCGTCAGTGCGCGCTTGATGTTGCTGCTCCAGTCGGTCAACTTGGAGTCCTCCCCGATTTCCACTTGTTCTTCCGTGCACACCCGGCCCGAACGCACGTGCGATTCTCAAGCCGGGTGTGCACGTTACTGTGGAGATCTGACGTCAAACAAGGTCATAAACAAGCCGCGGAGACTGAGCCTGTCTGTCGGTGGGAGGTGGAAAGGTCAAGTCAGCCCTTGAGGGCCGCCGTGATCGCCGTGGTGAAGTCGGCGACCGTCATGGGGGCGTTCTGGCCGCCGGAGTCGGTCAGTTTCTTGCCGTCCATGACCAGAGTCGGGGTGCCGCTGACGTCGTCCTTGTTAGTGTCGAAGGTCTTCGACATGGCCAGCGCCCACGCGTCGTAGGTGCCGTTCTTGACGGCGGTCTGGAACTTCGTGTTGCCCTTCAGGGCGGGAACCGTGTCGGCCACCTCGATGAGGTAGCTGTCGCTCTTGAACTTGTCTTCCGACTCGTCCGGGTGCCACTTCGCCGAGTAGAGCGCCGTCTTGTAGTCCAGGAACGCCTCCTGGCTGACGTTCAGCGCGGCGCCCATGGCGCTCATCGCGTTCTTGGAGCCCTCGCCGCGCGACCCGATCGTGCCGTCCTTGAGCTGGTCGCCGTCGAGGAAGGTGCCACCGACGTACTGGATCTTGAACTTGCCGGCGTCGAAGTCGGTCTTCACCGCTGGACCCACGGTCTGCTCGAACGAGGCGCAGACCGGGCAGCGAGGGTCCTCGTACATCTTGAGGACCTTCTTGGCCGTGCTCTTGCCGAGGATGACGGTCGTGCCGTTCGTGCCCGACGTGTTGGCGGGGGCGACCACCTTGGCGTCCTTGGCGTCCTCCCAGTAGCCCGGCTTGTTCGCCTGGACGACGGCGTAACCTATGCCGCCCGCCAGGGCGAGTACGCCGACGACCGAGCAGGCGACGATGATCTGCCGCCTGACCTTGGCCCGCTTGGCCTCGCGCTCACGCTCGATGCGCAGCCGCTCCCGGGCCGCCGTTTTTGCCGCCGCGCTGTTCCGCTTGCTCATGATGTTCTCCAAAGGGACGCGCACGGATGCCGTACGCGGAAGTTCGTGTGGGGACTGAGGGACTGGAGTGGTGCTCGGGGTGCCAGGGGCCGCGCGGACGTGCGGGCCTGGTCAGACCGTGGCGGGCGAGCACGGCGGTCCACGCCGTCCCAGGGAGTGCACGAGAATCCGCTCGCGGACGGTGGTCGACCGGCGGACGGGCCGCGGCAGGCGGCGGGCCGCCGGGGCGCGTCGTACGGTCACCGCGGCGACGGCCAGCAGCAGCGGCCGGAACGTGGTCGCGGTCGCCGCCCGGAGCAGCTGGGCCAGCGCCCGCTCGCCCCGGCGCAGCCAGGCGGCCGCGATCAGGCCGACGCACACGTGCGCGCCGAGCAGCAGCCACGCGGCGGCCGGGTCGGGGTGGGCGAGGAGCCCGCCGAGCTGGTCCGGGTCGGTGCCCGTGACCTGGGCCAGCGGGGTGCCGACGGGTGTGCCGTCGCCGCACAGCACGTCCCAGCCGACCGAGGCCAGCGGGCCGGCGACGGGGCCGCCCGCACGGCCGTAGCAGACGTGCTGGCCGGTGGTGAAGACCGTGTCGGCCGCCAGCTCCAGCGGGATCAGCAGGGCGGCGATCCGCCCGAAGCCGCACTCGCGGCCGGCGAGGACGTACGCGAGGGCGAACACGGCGGCCGCGACGGCGGCCACCGTGTTGAGCGGCAGTGGGGCCCGGGACAGCAGCACGTGCGACGCGGTGCTGAGCGTCACGACGCATGCCGTGAACAGCGCCGCGCGTACGGCTCTGAGTCGGGTCCCGGATATGTCCATAGCGGAGGAGAGTGTGTCACGTGCTCCCGTAGGAGGCCCCTAAAGGGTCCCTGTGAGAAAGCGGACCGTCACAGACCTGGAATCCGGCCGTTGCGGAACAGGTCGACGAAGATCTGGTGGTCGGCCCGCGCGCGTGCGCCGTAGGTGTGCGCGAAGTCGACCAGGAGCGGCGCGAAGCCGTCCTCGTCGGCCGCGATGGCCGCGTCGATGGCGCGCTCGGTGGAGAAGGGCACCAGGGACTCGCCCGAGGTGTCGTCCGCCGCCGCGTGCATCGTGGCCGTGGCCCGGCCCAGGTCGGCGACGACGCCCGCGATCTCCTCCGGGTCGTCGATGTCGCCCCAGTCCAGGTCGACCGCGTACGGCGAGACCTCGGCGACCAGCTGGCCGGCGCCGCCCAGCTCGGTCCAGCCCAGCCACGGGTCGGCGTGCTGCTGGAGGGCGCGCTGGGAGATCACCGTGCGGTGGCCCTCGTGCAGGAAGTAGTCCCGGATCGCCGGGTCCGTGATGTGCCGGGAGACGGCCGGGGTCTGGGCCTGCTTGATGTAGATCACGACGTCGTTCTCCAGGGCGTCGCTGTGGCCCTCGAGCAGGATGTTGTACGACGGCAGACCGGCCGAGCCGATGCCGATGCCCCGGCGGCCGACGACGTCCTTCACGCGGTAGGAGTCCGGGCGGGCCAGGGAGGTCTCCGGCAGGGTCTCCAGATAGCCGTCGAAGGCCGCGAGCACCTTGTAGCGGGTGGCGGCGTCCAGCTCGATGGAGCCGCCGCCCGGCGCGAAGCGGCGCTCGAAGTCACGGATCTCCGTCATCGAGTCCAGCAGCCCGAAGCGGGTCAGCGAGCGGGCGTCGCGCAGCGCGTCGAGCAGCGGGCCCTGCGCGGTGTCCAGGGTGAAGGGCGGCACCTCGTCGCTCTTGGCGCCGGTGGCCAGCGCGTGGATCCGCTCCCGGTAGGCGCCCGCGTACACCTCCACCAGCTCGCTGATCTGCTCGTCGCCGAGCGCCTTGGCGTACCCGATGAGGGCGATGGAGGCGGAGAAGCGCTTCAGGTCCCAGGTGAAGGGCCCGACGTACGCCTCGTCGAAGTCGTTGACGTTGAAGATCAGCCGGCCCGTCGCGTCCATGTACGTGCCGAAGTTCTCCGCGTGCAGGTCGCCGTGGATCCACACGCGCGAGGTGCGCTCGTCGAGGAACGGGCCGCCGCGCTTCTCGGCGTCCACATCGTGGTAGAAGAGGCCGGCGGTGCCCCGGTAGAACGCGAACGCGGAGGCCGCCATCTTCCGGAACTTCACCCGGAACGCGGCCGGGTCGGCGGCCAGGAGCTCGCCGAACGCGGTGTCGAAGACGGCGAGGATCTCCTCGCCGCGGTGCTCGTCGTTGAGCTGCGGAACCGACATCGCTGGGTGCCTCCTGGTGCATGACATGAACGACAGCGTTTCTGTCGTCTCCAACGGGCGGGGCCGGACGAAAGTGCCCGCGGCCCCACCCGTGAAGGTACGTGGGGAACGAGCCCGGGTGTCAGTCGCGAGGCATAGACTTCGACGCTGTCCCCCGATCCGTCCGTAACCGGTGGGACACCCGTTGCCGTTTGTTTCCCTTGGAGGCCGCAGCCGTGTCAAAGCCGCCGTTCACGCACCTGCACGTCCACACCCAGTACTCGCTGCTGGACGGTGCCGCGCGGCTGAAGGACATGTTCGACGCGTGCAACGAGATGGGCATGACCCATATCGCGATGTCCGACCACGGCAACCTGCACGGGGCGTACGACTTCTTCCACACCGCGAAGAAAGCCGGAGTCACCCCGATCATCGGGATCGAGGCGTATGTCGCCCCCGAGTCGCGGCGCAACAAGCGCAAGATCCAGTGGGGCCAGCCGCACCAGAAGCGCGACGACGTCTCCGGTTCCGGCGGCTACACCCACAAGACGATCTGGGCGGCCAACGCGACGGGCCTGCACAACCTCTTCCGGCTCTCCTCGGACGCGTACGCCGAGGGCTGGCTCCAGAAGTGGCCCCGGATGGACAAGGAGACGATCTCCCAGTGGTCCGAGGGCCTGATCGCCTCCACCGGCTGCCCCTCGGGCGAGCTCCAGACCCGGCTGCGCCTCGGCCAGTTCGACGAGGCCCTGAAGTCCGCCGCCGAGTACCAGGACATCTTCGGCAAGGACCGGTACTTCCTGGAGCTGATGGACCACGGCATCGAGATCGAGAGCCGGGTCCGTGACGGCCTGCTGGAGATCGGCAAGAAGCTCGGTATCCCGCCGCTGGTCACCAACGACTCGCACTACACGTACGCGCACGAGGCGACCGCCCACGACGCGCTGCTGTGCATCCAGACCGGCAAGAACCTCTCCGACCCGGACCGCTTCCGCTTCGACGGCACCGGCTACTACCTGAAGTCCACGGACGAGATGTACGCCATCGACTCCTCGGACGCCTGGCAGGAGGGCTGCGCCAACACGCTCCTGGTGGCCGAGCAGATCGACACCACCGGCATGTTCGAGGCGAAGAACCTCATGCCGAAGTTCGACATCCCCGACGGCTTCACCGAGGTCACCTGGTTCAAGGAGGAGGTCCGCCGGGGCATGGACCGCCGCTTCCCGGGCGGCGTCCCCGAGGACCGGCAGAAGCAGGTCGAGTACGAGATGGACGTCATCATCCAGATGGGGTTCCCGGGCTACTTCCTCGTCGTCGCCGACTTCATCATGTGGGCGAAGAACCAGGGCATCGCCGTCGGTCCCGGCCGTGGTTCCGCGGCCGGATCGATCGTCGCCTACGCGATGGGCATCACCGACCTCGACCCGATCCCGCACGGCCTGATCTTCGAGCGGTTCCTCAACCCCGAGCGCGTCTCCATGCCCGATGTCGACATCGACTTCGACGAGCGCAGGCGCGTCGAGGTGATCCGGTACGTGACGGAGAAGTACGGCGCCGACAAGGTCGCCATGATCGGCACCTACGGCAAGATCAAGGCCAAGAACGCGATCAAGGACTCCGCGCGCGTGCTGGGCTACCCGTACGCGATGGGCGACCGTCTCACCAAGGCCATGCCCGCCGACGTCCTGGGCAAGGGCATCGACCTCAACGGCATCACCGACCCCTCGCACCCGCGCTACAGCGAGGCGGGCGAGATCCGCGCGATGTACGAGAACGAGCCGGACGTCAAGAAGGTCATCGACACCGCCAAGGGCGTGGAGGGCCTGGTCCGGCAGATGGGTGTGCACGCGGCCGGCGTGATCATGTCCAGCGAGCCGATCGTCGACCACGCCCCGATCTGGGTGCGGCACACGGACGGCGTGACCATCACGCAGTGGGACTACCCGCAGTGCGAGTCGCTCGGCCTGCTGAAGATGGACTTCCTCGGCCTGCGCAACCTGACGATCATGGACGACGCCGTCAAGATGGTGAAGTCCAACAAGGGCATCGACCTCGACCTGCTGGCGCTGCCGCTCGACGACCCGAAGACCTTCGAACTGCTCCAGCGCGGCGACACCCTCGGTGTCTTCCAGTTCGACGGCGGCCCCATGCGTTCGCTGCTGCGCCTGATGAAGCCCGACAACTTCGAGGACATCTCCGCCGTCTCCGCGCTCTACCGGCCCGGCCCGATGGGCATGGACTCGCACACCAACTACGCCCTCCGCAAGAACAAGCTCCAGGAGATCACCCCGATCCACAAGGAGCTGGAGGAGCCCCTCCAGGAGGTCCTGGCCGTCACCTACGGCCTGATCGTCTACCAGGAGCAGGTACAGAAGGCCGCCCAGATCATCGCCGGGTACTCCCTCGGCGAGGCCGACATCCTCCGCCGGGTGATGGGCAAGAAGAAGCCCGACGAGCTGGCGAAGAACTTCGTCCTGTTCCAGAAGGGCGCCCGGGACAAGGGCTACAGCGACGAGGCGATCCAGGCCCTGTGGGACGTGCTGGTCCCCTTCGCCGGCTACGCCTTCAACAAGGCGCACTCCGCCGCGTACGGCCTGGTCTCGTACTGGACCGCCTACCTGAAGGCGAACCACCCCGCCGAGTACATGGCGGGTCTGCTCACCTCGGTCAAGGACGACAAGGACAAGTCGGCCGTCTACCTCAACGAGTGCCGGCGCATGGGCATCAAGGTGCTCCCGCCGAACGTCAACGAGTCGGTGCACAACTTCGCCGCGCAGGGCGACGACGTGATCCTCTTCGGCCTCGAGGCCGTGCGCAACGTCGGCACCAACGTGGTGGAGTCGATCATCAGGAGCCGCAAGGCCAAGGGCAAGTACGCCTCGTTCCCCGACTACCTCGACAAGGTCGAGGCGGTGGCGTGCAACAAGCGCACCACCGAATCGCTGATCAAGGCGGGCGCCTTCGACACCCTGGGGCACACCCGCAAGGGCCTCACCGCGCACTTCGAGCCGATGATCGACAACGTGGTCGCGGTCAAGCGCAAGGAGGCCGAGGGCCAGTTCGACCTCTTCGGCGGCATGGGCGAGGAGGAGACGAGCGAGCCCGGCTTCGGACTCGACGTCGAGTTCACGACCGACGAGTGGGAGAAGACGTATCTGCTCGCCCAGGAGCGGGAGATGCTCGGTCTGTACGTCTCCGACCACCCGCTCTTCGGCCTGGAGCACGTGCTGTCCGACAAGGCCGACGCGGGCATCGCCCAGCTCACCGGAGGCGAGCACGCGGACGGCGCGGTCGTCACCATCGGCGGCATCATCTCCGGTCTCCAGCGCAAGATGACCAAGCAGGGCAACGCCTGGGCGATCGCCACCGTCGAGGACCTCGCGGGCTCCATCGAGTGCATGTTCTTCCCGGCCACCTACCAGCTCGTCTCGACCCAACTCGTCGAGGACGCCGTCGTCTTCGTCAAGGGCCGCCTCGACAAGCGGGAGGACGTGCCGCGGCTCGTCGCCATGGAACTCCAGGTCCCCGACCTGTCGAACGCGGGCACCAACGCACCCGTGATCCTCACCATCCCGGCCACCCGGGTCACCCCGCCGATGATCAACCGGCTGGGGGAGATCCTCACCCACCACCGGGGTGACAGCGAGGTCCGCATCAGGCTCCAGGGCCCGACCAAGACGACCGTTCTGCGGCTGGACCGGCACCGGGTCAAGCCCGACCCGGCGCTCTTCGGTGACCTGAAGGTGCTGCTCGGCCCGTCCTGCCTGGCCGGCTGAGCACCGCGGGAGCCGACCGGGCGAGGCCGAGCACGGCGGAGCCCGGCAGAGAACGCGGGAGGAACGTACGAGGGGCGCATCCGGTAGCGGATGCGCCCCTCGGTGCGTCCGAGCCGCAACGGCCCGTCGCCGGGACGTCAGTTGTGGCCGAAGCGCTTCTGCCGGCCCTTGCGGGCGACGTCGGCGGGCGTCACCTGGGCGATGCGCTGCTCGGCCTGCGACTCCATCGAGGACTGCTGGGCGGCCTGACGGCCGCGCTCGGACTGCGGCTGTTTACGTTCCTGCTTCTTGTTCTTGGCCATGGTGATCTGCCTCCTGGGAGGATCTGGGGGCCATCGACGGGACCAGACTCACATAGGCTGACTTACGACGCATTTCAGATAATTACCGTCTGTAACAGTGCTTGTCATGCCGCAAGCCCCCGAAACGCCACGCCGAAGATCGAGTTCCGGCCGTTAACCTCCGCGTGGTCGGGCAGACTCGAAGAAAGCCCGAAGCAAACCTCCCGGAAAGAGGGTGAGTCGTGTGGACCGCTGCATCGTCCTGGTGGACGCCGGGTATCTGCTGGGGGCCGCCGCCAGCCTCCTCGCCGGAGAGCCCTCGCGATCGCGGATCACCGTCGACCACTCCGCCCTCGTCCAGGGACTGCGCGAACAGGCCGAGTCGGAGACCGAGCGGCCGCTGCTGCGCATCTACTGGTTCGACGGCGCTCCGGACCGCGTCCCCCAGCCCGAACACCGCAGATTGCGCGTGATGCCCCGGGTGACCGTCCGGCTGGGCGCCCTGACCCGCAGCGACGGCCGCTGGGCGCAGAAGGGCGTCGACGCGGCGATGCACGCCGAACTGACCGAACTGGCCCGCAACCGCGCCTGCTCCGACGTCGTCCTCGTCACCGGCGACGGCGATCTGCTGCCCGGCATGATGGCCGCCAAGGAGCACGGCGTCGCCGTCCACCTGTGGGCCGTCCAGGCCGCCGACGGTGACTACAACCAGTCCGAGGACCTGGTCGCGGAGGCCGACGAACGGCGTGTCCTGGACCGCACCTGGATCACCAAGGCCGTCCGCGCGAAGGAGCTCGGCGGGACCTGCGCGACGCCGCCCGCGCCCCGGCCCGAGATCGCCGCGATCCTCTCCGCGCCGCTGCCCGACTCCGGCCTCGCCCGCGCCGCCGAGCGGAGCGGCGAGGAGACCGAGCACGCCTCCGCCGCCGGCCCCTCCGAGAACGGCGTCGAGGATCGCGTTCCCGCCCCCAAGGGCGGTGTGCCCACCCCCAAGGACCTGGCCGCCCTGCGAGCCCCCGGCGCCCAGGCCGTCCACGCGGTCCAGCAGCCCCCCACCGCCACCCTGCGCTGGTCCTCCGACAAGGGCTGGGTCGACCGGCCCGGGATCGCCGCCGAACCCTCCGAGGTCGCCGCGATGCCCACCCTCGCGCAGCTCACCACGGCCGAGCAGCGCTGGGCCGACCGCGAGGAGGACATCACCACCGTCGGCGGCGACCCGTACGAGGTGGGGCAGGTCTTCGCGCGCCGCTGGATGGGCCGCCTCGGCGAGCAGGGCCAGCTCCAGAAGCTGTCCGGCATGTACCCGCGGATCCCGCACCGCATCGACGGCGAGCTGCTCAGGTACGCGGCCCGCTTCGGACTGCTCGCCCACAAGGACGACCAGATCGACGAACACGACCGGTACGCCATCCGGGCGGGATTCTGGCGCGAGATCGACGTACGGACGGCCGCCGAGCACGCTCCGGCCGGGGACTGAACCCGCCGCCCGCGACGCCCCGACGGCGAGCGGCGGTCCGTGACCCCGTAGTCTCGTCCCTTGTGAGTACGCGCGCGGCACCGCCCATTCGGCACAGGGACGAGGTCGTGTGTGCCGTGCGCGGGCTGACCAAGACCTATCCGGCGGTCCGCGGCCGGCGCGGCACTCCCGCGACACCCGAGGTCCGGGCCACCGACGACGTACACCTGGACATCCGGCGCGGTGAGATCTTCGGACTGCTCGGCCCGAACGGCGCGGGGAAGACCACCCTCGTACGGCAGATGACCGGTCTGATGCGCCCCGACTCGGGCAGCGTGGAGATCCTCGGGCACGACATCGTGCGCCACCCCGAGCGGGCGGCGCGGATCCTCGCCTACCTCGGCCAGGAGTCCACCGCCCTCGACGACCTCACCGTCTCGCTGGCCGCCGAGACCACCGGACGGCTGCGCGGCCTCGACGTACGCGCGGCCCGCCGGGAACGCGACGCCGTCCTCGACGAGCTGGGACTCACCCCGATCGCCGGACGGCCGCTGCGCAAACTGTCCGGCGGACAGCGGCGGCTGGCCTGCTTCGCCGCCGTGCTGGTCGGGGAGCGGCCCCTGCTCGTGCTGGACGAACCCACCACCGGGATGGATCCGGTGGCGCGGCGCGCCGTGTGGGCCTCCGTGGACCGGCGGCGGGCCGAACGCGGGACGACCGTGCTGCTCGTCACCCACAACGTCATCGAGGCCGAGACCGTCCTCGACCGGGTCGCCGTCATCGACCAGGGCCGGGTCATCGCCTGCGACACCCCCACCGGGCTCAAGGAGCAGGTCGCCGACGAGGTACGGGTCGAGCTGGTGTGGCGGGAGCGGGCGCCGCTGGACGTGCCCGAGGTGGCCGCGCTGCGGGAGCGGGCCGTGGAGTCGGGCCGCCGCTGGACGCTGCGGCTGGCGCCCGACGAGGCCCGCGCGGTCGTCGCCACCGTCACCGGCGGGGCCGCCTTCGCGGCCCTCGACGACTTCACGCTGGCCACCCCGAGCCTGGAGGACGTGTATCTGGCGCTGGGCGGAGCGGCACGGCAGGGACTGGTGCGGGCATGAGCGCCCCGGGCATGAGCGCGGCCGGAGCGCGGGGCTCCCGAGTGAGCGAGCGAGCCTCCAGGCCCGTATGGGACGGTATGGGAACCGTAGGGAAGAGGAGCAACGTCACGTGAGTGTCGTACCCGCCGAGGTTCTGCCGGGAAGCGCCCGGGCCGTCACCCGGACGGCGCCCCGCGCCGCCCCAGCCGAGCTGGCACCCCGCGCGCGGCTGTGGCCGTCGCTGGTGGCCGTGTACCGGGCGCAGCTGTCCCGGGCCCGGGTGGCCCGCATCCCGCTGCTGTTCGTGGCGACCTTCCAGTCGGTCGGCATCCTGATCATGATGCGGGGCGTGGTGGACGGGGGCCACGAGGCGGAGGCCGTCGTGGCGGGCTCCGCGGTGCTCGTCGTCGCGTTCGTGGCGCTGAACCTCCTCGCGCAGTACTTCGGTCAGCTGCGGGCGAGCGGCGGACTCGACCACTACGCGACCCTGCCGGTGCCGCCGGCGGCCGTGGTGCTCGGGGCGGCGGGGGCGTACGCGTCGTTCACCGTGCCGGGGACCCTGGTGACCGCGGTCTTCGGATGTGTGCTGTTCGGCCTGCCGCTCACCCACCTGTGGGTGCTCGTGGCCGTGATCCCGCTGGCCGGAGCCGCGCTGTCCGGACTCGGCGCGGCCTTCGGGCTGCTCGCGCCGCGTCCCGAGCTGGCCACCGTGCTGGGGCAGCTCGGTATGTCGGCGGCGCTGCTGCTGGGCGTGCTGCCGCCGGACCGGATGCCGGAGCCGGTGCGCTTCGCCCGCGACCTGCTGCCGTCGACGTACGGGGTCGAGGCCTTCGCCCGGACCTTCCGGGCCGGCCCCGACTGGGCCTTCGTCCTCGGTGACCTCGCCGTGTGCGCCGGTTTCGGCGTGGTTTCCCTGGCCGTCGCCACCTGGGCGTACCGTCGCGCGGCCGTCCGGTGACGCGCGGCACAGACGCGCCTGGCACGATGGCAGGGTGACCGCACCGCTGACTCCGCCTCCGCCGCCGCACGAGCCCTCCCCGCACGCTGCCTGGCCGCCGTCTCCCGGGGGGTACGCGGGAGTCGCCGCCGCGCCCCATGACGTCGCGTACGGACAGGACGGGCCCGGCATGAAGACCGAACTGCGCGAAGCCGCCGTCATCACCGTGGTGGTCGCGATCGCCGGGGCGCTGCTCGGGCTGCTGTGGGTGTGGCTGGCCCCGAAGGTGCCGCTCGTCGGTGACCTGGTGGACGACAACTGGGTCGTCTACTTCAAGGACACCGAGGGGGAGCAGGCGATCGGCGTGGACGGGACGTTCACGCTGCTGGCCCTGGCGTGCGGGGCCGTGAGCGCGGTGGCCGTGTTCCTGTGGCGGCGGCGTGGCGGAGTGCCGCTGGTGATCGCGCTCGCCGTCGGGGGTTTCCTCGGATCGCTGCTGGCGTGGCGGCTGGGGATGTGGCTGGGTCCCGACTCCGATGTGATCGCGCACGCCCGGGCGGCGGGCAAGGGGGTCACGTTCTCGGCTCCGCTGAAGCTCGGGGCGAAGGGGGCGTTGCTGGCGTGGCCGTTCGCGGCGGCGCTGGTGCACCTCGGGCTCACGGCGTTGTTCGGGCCCCGGGATCCCGATCCGTACCAGGCGCAGATGGGCATGCCCAAGGACGGGTACGGGGCGCCGATGGGCTAGGGGCGGGTTTCCTCGCCCCCGCCGCCCCTTCCCGTCCCGACCCTGGGGGCAGCGCCCCCAGACCCCCAGACCCCTTGTCGGCCCTGAACGGGCCGCGTCCTCGAGCGCCGGACGGGCTGTTTGTACGGGCCTTGTCCTCGAGCGCCGGGCGGGCTGTTCAGGGGCGGGCGATAGGGGACAGGGTCGCCGTTGTGAGGTCGGCCAGGTCCGTCGGGGTGAGTTCCACCTCCAGGCCTCTGCGGCCCGCCGAGACGCAGATCGTGGGGTGGGTCGTCGCCGAGGCGTCCAGGACCGTGCGGAGCTTCTTGCGCTGGCCCAGGGGGGAGATGCCGCCCCGGACATAGCCCGTGGTGCGTTCCGCCAGGGCCGGGTCGGCCATCGCCGCCCGCTTTCCGCCCACCGCCGACGCCAGGGCCTTCAGGTCCAGCGAGCCGGCCACCGGGACCACGGCCACCGTCAGGGTGCCGTCCACGTCCGCGACCAGGGTCTTGAAGACCCGGTCGGGGGAGACGCCCATCGCCTCGGCCGCTTCCTCGCCGTAGGACGGGTGGTTCGGGTCGTGGTCGTAGGCGTGGACCGTGAAGTCCACGCCCGCCGCCGTCAGGGCGACTGTCGCGGGCGTGCCCGCGGACTGCTGTTTCTTCGGCTTCTTCGCCATGCGGGCCTTCAGTTGAGACTCGTCGGGCCGCGCGTCAGGTCGGACGCGGGCAGCGAGGGCAGGCTGCGGATGATCGCCGTCTCCGCGCGCAGCAGCTTCAGCTCGTCCCGCAGGCGGGAGGCCGTGTCGGGGGCCTGGAGCAGGCGCTGCTTGGTCGGGGTGTCCAGCATCATCGCCGCGGCCACCAGGTACGACACCACGGACGGGTCGTCCGGCAGATCCGCGCCGGTGGCCAGTGAACGCTCCCGGGCACCCGCCAGGCGCTTCTGGTACTGGCGGAACGCGCGCAGTACGCCCTCCGCGAGGGCACCCGCCTCGTCGCCCGGGTCCTCGGGCAGTTCCTGGAGCTCGGCGGTCAGGAACGGGCCCGACGCGTCCACCGACAGCAGCTTGACGCGGGTCGTGCCCGTCGCCAGCACCTCGAAGGTGCCGTCGGCGCGCTCGCGGATCGTCGCCGCGTCGGCCACGCAGCCGACGTCGTGGAACGCCGCGAGCGGGCTCTCGCCGAAGCCGGCCGCCGGTCCGCGCTCGGGCAGCGCGGTCTGGTCGGGCAGGCCGGGGGAGCTGGGGGCCACCTCGTGGCCGTCGCGGATGGCCACGACGGCGAACCGGCGCGATTCGTCCTCGGGGGTCTTCAACAGGTCGCGCATCATGGCGCGATAGCGCTCCTCGAAGACGTTGAGCGGGAGCACGAGCCCCGGGAACAACGCCGAGTTCAGAGGGAAGAGCGGCAGACGGACGGTGGTCACGACGCAGAAGCCTAGTGGTCCGCGGAGTGGGCTCGTCCGCCGTGCCCGGTCCCTGGACGCCAGGGGGGTCGCTCGGAGGGCCCCGAACGCACTTCCTCGCGCACCGCGAGGAAGTGGCCGAGGGGATCGTCCGACACCCGGTCCCAGGGGAACGAGGTGGCGTACGGGCCGATCAGCCGCAGTTGCGCGAGGGCGTCGTCGTGGCGGTCCAGGCGGACCAGGACGTACGTCAGCACGTTGCGGATCTCGGCCGGCCACGGGTCGACGGACGGGAAACGGGCGGAGAGCGCGATGGCGCGGTCGGCCGCCGCGTCCAGTCGCTCACGCGGCACCTCGGGCCCGCAGCCGTCGGTGAGGTACGCGAAGGCGGCCCGCGCCGGCAGCGCCTGGACGAGGGAGCCGGCCGGGGCGTCCTGCGCGGCGCGGTCGGCGAAGTCGAAGCACTCCCGGTGGGAGCCGTGCCACGACTCGGCCAGATAGCGCTTGGCGGCGACATGGCAGCCGTAGTGGTGGGGGGCGCGGCGGACCGCGGCCGACCACAGTTCGCCGAAGTACTTGTGTCCGGCCCGGGTGCCGCGCGCGTGGTCCAGGGCGATCCGCCACGGCACCGGGTCGCGGACGTCGCTCTGCCCGGCGGCCGTGATCAGCGGGCTCACCTCACGCAGCAGCTCCGCCCGGGCCGGTGAGCGCCAGGCCCGCTCCACCGCGAGCTGGGCGGCGACGAGCAGCACGTCCGGATCGCGCGGGGCGGCGGCCCGCCACTCGTCGAACCACTCCGGACGGGAGTGCGCGAAGGACGCCAGCCGGGTGACGTACCGGTCGCGGTACTCCCACTCGGCCTGCTCCCGGGTGTGGGCCATGAGCCGGGCCGCGGGCGCGTAGGCGCCCAGACCGGCGGCGACCAGGGCGGGACCGAGCCGGTCGTCGGGCACGTCGAGGAGCACCTCGTCGTCGGCGGGGAGCCCGGCGGCGCTGTGGGGGGCGGCGGCGTTCCGCGCCGTCCGGGAGGCCCGGGAGGCGCGGATGAACGGGGGCAGCAGAGCCATGGTGTGGCCCATTGAAAAGCCGCGGGTTCAGATTGCGCCAGAGGGTTCGAAGACCTTCACGAAAGTTGTACGTCACCCGGTCAAGGGGCGGTAAAAGGTGACCGCGCGACAACTGTCCGTGAGCCCGCGGGGCGCCTGCGGTCACCCCCGGCGCAGCAGTCGCGTGGCCCCCGCCGCCACCGTCGTCGCGAGGATCCAGCCCAGCAGGATCAGCGCCGACGACAGCCACTGCCAGCCGCCGCGCAGCTGCCACTCGCCGACCTGGCCGAGGTCGATCACCGGCAGCAGCAGGTCGAGGGCGAAGAGGGCGGGATTCCAGGGCGGGTGCCCGTCGCGGTCGACGGGCGGATGCGCGGCGTGCGCGAAGGCCAGCGAGCTCGCCGCCCACAGCACCGCCATCCACACCGCCGCGCGGCCCGGCCGGTACCCGTAGGCGACCGTCCAGTCCTGGACGTAGCCCCAGAGCTTCGCGGCCGGCGGCAGGGTCTCGCGGCGGCGCCGCTGCTTGGCCAGCAGCACCTCGCGGGCGTCCTCGTCCTCCCCGCCGGCCCGCAGCACGGTGGCCAGCCGCTCGTACGGCTCCGGGGCGTACTCGGCGGTCGCCGCGGCCACCCAGCGCAGCCGCTCGGCCAGCGGGAACGGGCCCTGCGGCACCAGGTTCTCGTACGCGAAGCCGCCCATGTGCACCCGGCCGGGGCCCGGCCACGCGCTCGCCCGGTCCACCAGGTTGATCACCCGCGCACCCGACAGCACCACCTTGCCGCGCGGCGGCCGCTCCCCGAGGAAGCGCAGCTCGGGCGTCTGGACCCGGCGCAGCGACAGCTCCTGGTCCTCCGAGAACACGAACCGGGCCCGCTCCAGGTCCACGGCGTCCCCGAACCGCCCGTCGTCCAGCCGCACCCCGCCCCGGCACTCGAAGCGCTGGATGCGGGTCCCGCGCGCGGGTGTGGTGCCGCTCAGCGCCTGCCCGCCGACACCGGCCGGGGTCAGGTACAGCGAGCGCTCCACCGTCAGCTGGGGCGCGTTCAGGGCGAGCCGCGTGCAGGGGTTCGCCAGCCGCGCCCCGCGCAGGCTCAGCGACACGCCGATCTTGGCGCTGCGCAGGCTCAGTTCGCCCTGCGATTCGAGCAGCTCGGCCTGGAGGTCCTGCCCGACCGTCAGGCCGTCGGCGGCGATCGAGCGGCCGCTGCGGTCGCGGTAGACGATCGCCTGGTTGAGCAGCAGGTCCGTGCCGATGTGCGCGTCGGTGAGCCGGACGCCGTTGTGGAAGCGGCAGCGGGGCAGGTGCAGATCGCCCTCGGTGTGCACCCTGGCCGCCTCCAGCCGGGGCACCGAGCAGTCCACCATCCGCACGGTGGTGAACCGCGCCTCCGGCAGCAGCACCTCCCGCTCGAACCGGCAGCGCTTCATCTCCAGGTACGGCACCACCGTGCCGCCGGCGAGGTCCAGGGTGCCGCTGATCTGCACGCCCACCAGTTTCAGCGAGGCGACCCGGCCGGCCAGCGCGGGCGGTCCGTCCAGCAGCAGCCAGGCGACGATCCGCGCCCGCACGGTCCGCGACCCGCCCCACGGATGCCCGCCGTGCGGGTCGTCGACGACGGTGTCCCCGCTGCTCAGGTCGTACACGCTGCCGTTGCGGAAGGCCTGCCACATGCCTGCCTCGGCGGCGCTCAGGTCGTCCGGCAGATCCCCGGGATCGCCTCCCGCGCGCAGGCCCACCCCCTCGGTCACACGCGCCACCCCCTTCGTCACTCACGGTTTTCGCACGGCTGTTCATGCCCGGTGGGCGACCCCCGGACGCCAGACCCGAAGCCGATCTTCCGGATTCCGGCCAGGTTCTGTATCAGCCATTGATACGCGCGGACGACGCCCGATCCCGGTCTGAGAGAATTGACGGCGTGATCTCCCGAATCGATCTGCGCGGCGACGCCCTCCCCGAGGGACCCGCCCTGCGCGACCTGCTGCCCCGAGCCGACTTCGACGTCTCGGCCGCCCTCGAGAAGGTGCGTCCGATTTGCGAGGCCGTGCATCATCGGGGCGACGCGGCGCTGATCGACTTCGCCGAGAAGTTCGACGGCGTCCGGCTGGAGTCCGTACGCGTGCCGGCGCGGGCGATCGCCGACGCGCTCGAGGGGCTCGACCCGGCCGTGCGCGCGGCCCTGGAGGAGTCCATCCGCCGCGCCCGTCTCGTCCACCGCGAGCAGCGCCGTACGACCCACAGGACCCAGGTCGTGCCCGGCGGGTCGGTGACCGAGAAGTGGGTACCGGTCGACCGGGTCGGGCTGTACGCGCCCGGCGGCCGCTCCGTCTACCCGTCGTCCGTGATCATGAACGTGGTGCCCGCCCAGGAGGCCGGCGTCGAGTCCATCGCGCTCGCCTCCCCGGCGCAGGCCGAGTTCGACGGCCTGCCGCACCCGACGATCCTCGCCGCCTGCGCGCTGCTGGGCGTCGACGAGGTCTACGCGGCCGGCGGCGCGACCGCCGTCGCGATGTTCGCGCACGGCACCGAGTCCTGCCCGCCCGCCAACATGGTCACCGGCCCCGGCAACATCTGGGTCGCCGCCGCCAAGCGCTACTTCGCGGGCAAGATCGGCATCGACGCCGAGGCCGGCCCGACCGAGATCGCGATCCTCGCCGACGAGAGCGCCGACCCGGTGCACGTCGCCGCCGACCTGATCAGCCAGGCCGAGCACGACCCGCTGGCGGCCGCCGTCCTGGTCACCGACTCCGTCGAGCTGGCGGACGCGGTCGCCAAGGAGCTGGAGCCGCAGGTAGCGGCCACCCGGCACGTCGAGGACCGGATCGTCCCGGCGCTGTCCGGCCGGCAGTCGGCGATCGTCCTGGTCGACGGCGTCGACGAGGGCCTGCGGGTGGTCGACGCCTACGGCGCCGAACACCTGGAGATCCAGACGGCCGACGCCGCCGCCGTCGCCGACCGGGTACGGAACGCGGGCGCGATCTTCGTCGGCCCCTGGGCGCCGGTCTCCCTGGGCGACTACGCGGCGGGGTCCAACCACGTGCTGCCGACGGGCGGCTGCGCCTGCCACTCCTCCGGGCTGTCCGTGCAGTCCTTCCTGCGGGGCATCCACATCGTGGACTACACCCGGGAGGCGCTGGCCGAGGTCGCCCACCACGTGGTGACGCTGGCGGAGGCGGAGGACCTGCCCGCGCACGGCGCGGCGATCAAGGCGCGGTTCGACTGGAAGGTACCGGCGAGCAAGTGAGCTTCGGAATCGACGATCTCCCCGTACGGGACGAGCTGCGCGGCAAGTCCCCCTACGGCGCGCCCCAGCTGGACGTCCCCGTACGGCTGAACACCAACGAGAACCCCTACCCGCTGCCCGAGCCGCTCGTCGAGCGGATCGCGGAGCGGGTGCGCGAGGCGGCCCGCACCCTCAACCGCTACCCGGACCGGGACGCCGTGGAGCTGCGCACCCGGCTCGCGCGGTACCTGACGGACACCGCACGGCACCCGGTCGGCCCGGCGAACGTATGGGCCGCCAACGGCTCCAACGAGGTCCTCCAGCAACTGCTCCAGACCTTCGGCGGACCGGGCCGTACCGCGATCGGGTTCGAGCCGTCCTACTCGATGCACGCGCTCATCGCCCGCGGCACGGGCACCGGCTGGATCTCCGGCCCCCGCAACGCGGACTTCACCATCGACCTCGCGGCCGCCGAGCGGGCCATCGCCGAGCACCGGCCCGACGTCGTCTTCATCACCACCCCCAACAACCCCACCGGCACCGCGGTCCCGGCCGAGACGGTCCTCGCGCTGTACGAGGCCGCGCAGCGCGCCAAGCCGTCGATGGTCGTCGTGGACGAGGCGTACATCGAGTTCAGCCACGGCGACTCGCTGCTGCCGCTGCTCGAAGGTCGGCCGAATCTCGTCGTCTCGCGCACCATGTCCAAGGCCTTCGGCGCGGCCGGTCTGCGCCTCGGCTACCTCGCCGCGCACCCGGCGGTCGTGGACGCCGTCCAGCTCGTCCGGCTGCCGTACCATCTGTCGGCCGTCACCCAGGCGACCGCGCTGGCCGCCCTGGAGCACACCGACACGCTGCTGAAGTACGTCGAGCAGCTCAAGTCGGAGCGCGACCGGCTGGTGAGCGAACTGCTCGCGATCGGCTACGAGGTCACGGCGTCCGACGCCAACTTCGTGCAGTTCGGACGCTTCGCGGACGCCCACGAGGTCTGGCAGCGGATCCTCGACCGGGGCGTCCTGGTCCGGGACAACGGCGTGCCCGGCTGGCTGCGGGTCACCGCCGGAACCCCCGAAGAGAACGACGCGTTCCTCGACGCGGTACGTGATGTGAAGAAGGAGGAGGACGCATGAGCCGCGTTGGACGCGTGGAACGCACCACCAAGGAGACGTCGGTCCTCGTCGAGATCAACCTCGACGGCACCGGCAAGGTCGACGTGTCGACCGGCGTCGGTTTCTACGACCACATGCTGGACCAGCTCGGCCGGCACGGTCTGTTCGACCTGACCGTGAAGACCGACGGCGACCTGCACATCGACTCCCACCACACCATCGAGGACACCGCCCTCGCGCTCGGCGCCGCCTTCAAGCAGGCCCTCGGCGACAAGGTCGGCATCTACCGCTTCGGCAACTGCACGGTCCCGCTGGACGAGTCCCTCGCCCAGGTCACCGTCGACCTCTCCGGCCGGCCCTACCTCGTGCACACCGAGCCCGAGAAGATGGCGCCGATGATCGGCGAGTACGACACCACGATGACCCGGCACATCCTGGAGTCCTTCGTCGCCCAGGCGCAGATCGCGCTGCACGTTCACGTGCCCTACGGGCGCAACGCGCACCACATCGTGGAGTGCCAGTTCAAGGCCCTGGCCCGGGCCCTGCGCTACGCCTCCGAGCGCGACCCGCGCGCGGCGGGCATCCTTCCCTCCACGAAGGGCGCGCTGTAAAGCCATGACCGGACTGTCGACCGTCCTGATCGTCGTCGGCCTCTTCCTGGCCGGCGGCATCTACTCCTTCGTCAAGCAGCAGATGCCGAAGAGCCTGATCGTGCTGCTCTCGATCGGTGCCGCGATGTGCCTCGTCGCCGGCGTCGTACGGCTGGAGGTGTGGAATTGAGCACCGCCGCGAAGAACCCCAGGAACGCGAAGAGCCCGAAGAAGGTCGTCGTCTTCGACTACGGCTTCGGCAACGTCCGCTCCGCCGAGCGCGCCCTCGCGCGCACCGGGGCCGACGTCGAGATCACCCGTGACTTCGACAAGGCGATGAACGCCGACGGGCTGCTGGTGCCGGGCGTCGGCGCCTTCGCCGCCTGCATGCGCGGCCTGAAGGAGGCCCGCGGCGACTGGATCATCGGCCGCAGGCTCTCCGGCGGGCGCCCGGTGATGGGCATCTGCGTCGGCATGCAGATCCTGTTCGCCCGGGGCATCGAGCACGGCGTGGAGACCGAGGGCCTCGACGAGTGGCCCGGCGCGGTCGAGCCGCTCCAGGCCGAGATCGTGCCCCACATGGGCTGGAACACCGTCGACGCGCCCGCCGACTCCGAGCTGTTCGCCGGGCTGGACGCGGACGCGCGCTTCTACTTCGTGCACTCCTACGCCGTCCACGACTGGTCCCTCGACGTGCACAACCCGCTGCTGCGGGCGCCGAAGGTGACCTGGTCGACCCACGGCAAGCCGTTCGTGGCCGCCGTGGAGAACGGCGCCCTGTGGGCCACGCAGTTCCACCCCGAGAAGTCCGGCGACGCCGGAGCCCAGCTCCTCACCAACTGGATCGGAACACTGTGAGCAAGCTCGAACTCCTCCCCGCCGTCGACGTCCGCGACGGCCAGGCCGTCCGCCTCGTGCACGGCGAGTCGGGCACCGAGACCTCCTACGGCTCCCCGCTCGAGGCCGCCCTCGCCTGGCAGCGCTCGGGCGCCGAGTGGCTGCACCTGGTCGACCTGGACGCCGCGTTCGGCACCGGCGACAACCGCGCGCTGATCGCCGAGGTCGCGGGCGCCATGGACATCAAGGTGGAGCTGTCCGGCGGCATCCGCGACAACGAGACCCTCGCCGCCGCCCTCGCCACCGGCTGCACCCGGGTGAACCTGGGCACGGCCGCCCTGGAGACCCCCGAGTGGGTCGCCGAGGTCATCGCCGAGCACGGCGACAAGATCGCCGTCGGCCTGGACGTGCGGGGCACGACCCTGCGCGGCCGCGGCTGGACCCGCGACGGCGGCGACCTCTACGAGACGCTGGCCCGCCTCGACAAGGAGGGCTGCGCCCGCTACGTCGTCACCGACATCGCCAAGGACGGCACCCTCCAGGGCCCCAACCTGGACCTGCTGAGGAACGTGTGCGCCGTGACGGACCGGCCGGTCGTGGCGTCGGGCGGCGTGTCCAGCCTCGACGACCTGCGGGCCATCGCCGAACTGGTGCCCCTCGGTGTCGAGGGCTCCATCGTCGGCAAGGCCCTGTACGCCAAGGCGTTCACCCTGGAAGAGGCCCTCGAGGCGGTCGCCCGGTGAGCGAGGTCCGACGCGTGACGACCGGCGCGCCCTGGGAGGACACCTTCGGGTACTCCCGCGCGGTGGAGCTGCCCAACGGCCTGGTGCTGGTCTCCGGGTGCACCTCGATCGTGGACGGCGAGATCGCCGGCGGCGGCCCCTACGAGCAGACCGTCAACGCCTTCAACGTCGCGTTCGCGGCGCTGGAGCAGCTCGGCCTCGGGCGCGACGACGTCGTGCGCACCCGCCTGTACCTCACCCACGCGCGGGACGTGGACGACGTCGGACGCGCCCACAAGGAGCTGTTCGACTCCGTCCGGCCCGCCGCGTCCATGCTCATCGTCTCCGGCCTCGTGGACCCCAGCCTCGTCGTCGAGGTCGAGGTGGAGGCCTACCGAGGAGGGTCCCCGGCATGACCCTTGCCGTACGCGTCATCCCCTGCCTGGACGTGGACAACGGCCGGGTCGTCAAGGGCGTCAACTTCCAGAACCTGCGCGACGCGGGCGACCCCGTCGAGATGGCCAAGGTGTACGACGCCGAGGGCGCCGACGAGCTGACGTTCCTGGACATCACCGCCTCGTCGGGCAACCGGGAGACGACCTACGACGTGGTGCGCCGCACCGCCGAGCAGGTCTTCATCCCGCTGACCGTCGGCGGCGGGGTACGCACCCCCGAGGACGTCGACAAGCTGCTGCGGGCCGGCGCCGACAAGGTGGGCGTCAACACGGCGGCCATCGCCCGACCCGAACTGATCAAGGAGATCGCCGAGCGGTTCGGCAGCCAGGTGCTGGTGCTCTCGGTGGACGCCCGGCGGACCCCCGCGGGGACCTTCGAGGTGACGACCCACGGCGGCCGCAAGGGCACCGGCATCGACGCGATCGAATGGGCGCACCGCGCGGCCGAGCTGGGCGCCGGAGAGATCCTGCTCAACTCGATGGACGCCGACGGCACCAAGGACGGCTACGACCTGGCGATGATCGCCGCCGTCCGCGAGCACGTGCGGGTCCCGGTGATCGCCTCCGGCGGTGCCGGCCGGCTCGCCGACTTCCCGCCGGCCGTCGAGGCGGGCGCGGACGCGGTGCTCGCCGCGTCCGTGTTCCACTTCGGCGACCTGCGGATCGGCCAGGTCAAGGACGCGCTGCGGGAGACCGGACACCCCGTGCGCTGAACTCAGCCCTTCGGCTGGGTCAGCTGCACGAAGTTGCCCACCGTGTCGTCCAGGACGGCCGCGACGACCGGCCCCTGGTCCTGCGGGGGATGGGTGAACCGCACACCCAGCCTCCGCAGCCGCACGTACTCCGCGTCGAGGTCGTCGACCGAGAAGACGATGCACGGCAGCCCCGCCTCCCGCAGGGCCGCCCGGTACGGCTCCGCGATGGGGCCCTGGCCGGGCTCCAGCAGCAGCTGGAGATCCCGCTGGGCCCCCTCCGCCGCGCCCACCGTGACGAACAGCGTGCCCTCGCCGAGATCCATGCGCGTACGCGTCTCGAACCCCAGGACGTCGGTGTAGAACGCGTGGGCCTTGGTGACGTCGTCGACGTACACGCTCGTCATGGCGACCTTGATCATGTGCGGTCCTCTCAGATCCCGAGCTGCTTGCCGCCGTGCAGCCTGGTGATCGCTTCCTTCTCGCCCTCCAGCTCCACCTCGGCGGCGCTCTGTCGGCCGTACAGGAACAGCAGCAGCTCCGACGGCTCCCCGGTGGCCGTCACGACCGGCGTCCCCCGGTTGGCGACCACCGTGCGGCCGTCGGGGCGCCGCAGCACCAGACCGGTCGGGGTGCCGCGGCCCATCAGCCGTGCGGTGCGCTCCAGACGGGACCACAGGGCGTCCTGGAAGACCGGGTCCAGCGCGCGCGGCGTCCAGTCGGGCCGGGCACGGCGGACGTCCTCGGTGTGGACGTAGAACTCGATCGTGTTGGACGCCTCGTCGAGCTGCTTGAGCTGGAAGGGCGAGAAGCGCGGCGGACCCGTGCGGATCAGCTGGAGCAGTTCCTCGTACGGCTTGGCCGCGAACTCCTCCATCACCTTGTCCAGGCGGGACGCGAGCTGCTTGATCAGGATGCCCCCGGCGGCGTCGGGGCGGCGTTCGCGCACCACCACGTGCGCCGCGAGGTCCCGGGTCTGCCATCCCTCGCACAGGGTCGGCGCCTCGGGACCGGCCGTTTCCAAGAGGTCGGCGAGGAGAAGTCGTTCACGCTTGGCGAAAGTCGACATGCCGTCAGCCTACGACGGAGCGCAAGGTCCGCCCACCCGTCGCCCGCCCCCGCGTCGGGGCGCCCCGCGCCGCTCCTTCCCATCCAGTGGACACGGGCCGTCACTGTCCGTGGTGCGCGGCACAATGGCAGACATGACCAGCACGCCCCAGCCCAGCAACCTCGACCCCGGGATCGCCGCGCGCCTCAAGCGCAGCGCCGACGGGCTCGTCCCCGCCATCGCCCAGCAGTACGACACCGGTGAGGTGCTCATGCTCGGCTGGATGGACGACGAGGCGCTGCACCGCACGCTCACCACCGGCCGCTGCACCTACTGGTCGCGCAGCCGCCGGGAGTACTGGGTCAAGGGCGACACCTCCGGCCACTTCCAGTGGGTCAGGTCCGTGGCCCTCGACTGCGACGCCGACACCCTGCTCGTCAAGGTCGACCAGGTGGGCGCCGCCTGCCACACCGGCGCGCGCACCTGCTTCGACGCCGACGTACTGACCGTCGCGGCGCCCGGGGACGCCGATTCCGGCGTACCCGCCACGGATCAGTAAGGTCAGCCGCCATGGACCTCGAGACGTTCCGCAAGCTGGCCACCGACCGCCGCGTCGTTCCCGTCACCCGCAAGCTCCTCGCCGACGGCGACACCCCGGTCGCGCTGTACCGCAAACTCGCCGCCGAACGCACCGGCACCTTCCTGCTGGAGTCGGCGGAGAACGGCCGTTCGTGGTCCCGGTACTCCTTCGTGGGGGTCCGCAGCGCCGCCACGCTCACCGCGCGCGACGGCCAGGCCCACTGGCTCGGCACCCCGCCCGTGGGCGTCCCGGTGGACGGTGACCCGCTCGCCGCCCTGCGCGCCACCATCGAGACCCTGCACACCCCGCACGAGGAGGGCCTGCCGCCCTTCACCGGCGGCATGGTCGGCTACCTCGGCTACGACATCGTGCGCCGCCTGGAGAAGATCGGCCCCGGCGACCGCGACGACCTGCGGCTGCCCGAGCTGACCATGCTCCTCACCAGCGATCTCGCCGTCATGGACCACTGGGAGGGCTCGGTCCTGCTGATCGCCAACGCGATCAACCACAACGACCTCGACACGGGCGTCGACGAGGCCTACCACGACGCGGTGGCCCGGCTGGACGCCATGGAGGCCGACCTCTCCCGCCCGGTGGCCCAGCCCCCGGCCGTCCTGCCGCCCTCCGAACTCCCCGAGTACAGCGCCCTGTGGGGCGGCCCGGACTTCCAGGGGGCCGTCGAGGACATCAAGGAGCGCATCCGCGCCGGCGAGGCCTTCCAGGTCGTCCCCTCCCAGCGCTTCGAGACGGCCTGCACGGCGAGCGCGCTGGACGTCTACCGGGTACTGCGGGCGACCAATCCGTCCCCGTACATGTACCTGTTCCGCTTCGACGGATTCGACGTCGTGGGCTCCTCCCCGGAAGCCCTCGTCAAGGTCGAGGACGGGCACGCCATGGTCCACCCCATCGCCGGCACCCGGCACCGCGGGGCCACCCCGCAGGAGGACCAGGCCCTCGCCGACGAACTGCTCGCCGACCCCAAGGAGCGCGCCGAGCACCTCATGCTCGTCGACCTCGGCCGCAACGACCTGGGCCGGGTCTGCGAACCCGGCTCGGTCGAGGTCGTCGACTTCATGTCCGTCGAGCGGTACTCGCACGTGATGCACATCGTCTCGACCGTCACCGGGAAGGTCGCGGCGGGCCGCACCGCCTTCGACGTCCTCACCGCCTGCTTCCCCGCCGGCACCCTCTCCGGCGCCCCCAAGCCGCGCGCCATGCAGATCATCGACGAACTGGAGCCCTCCCGGCGCGGCCTCTACGGCGGCTGTGTGGGCTACCTCGACTTCGCGGGCGACTCCGACACCGCCATCGCCATCCGTACGGCCCTCCTGCGCGACGGCACCGCCTACGTCCAGGCCGGTGCGGGCATCGTCGCCGACTCCGACCCGGTCGCCGAGGACCAGGAGTGCCGCAACAAGGCGGCGGCGGTCCTGCGCGCCGTCCACACCGCCAACCGGCTGGCCGATTAGGGCGCTTCCGGACAGCCGGCGGGGGCGCACGCCGAAGATAGGACGTGTCTCACGTGAACCCCGGGTGACGGTTCGCCCGGGGTTCAGGCGATAGTGGAGTACGTGACTGCTGTTCCGCACCCCCGCTCCGAAGCCGCCGCCCCCGCCGCGTCCGGCCGCCGAAGCCTCGCGCTCGCCCTCCTGTTCGGCGCGCTGGGCTCGGCCCTGACGCTGCTGTCCACCCGGCAGCGCTGGTCGGAGGGCACGGCCACGGTGGCTGGCGGCGCCTTCCCGCTGACCGCCAAGGGCAGCGACGTCACGGGCGTGCCCGCGGCGCTCGCCATAGCGGCCCTGGCCGCGCTCGTCGCCGTCTTCGCCGTCCGCCGGGCCGGCCGCTTCGCCGTCTCCGCGCTGCTCGCCCTCTCCGGCGCGGGCATCCTGGCCGCCGCCCTGGTCGGCGCCTCCGACGGCTCCGCGCTCGACGAGCAGGCCGCCCGGGCCTCCGGCGACACCTCGGCCACCGTCGCCTCCTTCAGCCACACCGCCTGGCCCTACGCCGCGGCCGCCGGCGGCGCCCTGATCCTGCTGGCCGGCCTGCTCGCGCTGCGCTACGGCCGCCTGTGGCCCGCGATGTCCGGCCGCTACGAACGCGACGGCACCCCGCGCCCCCGGCGCGCGGCCAAGCCGCTCGACCCGGACCGGCCCGAGGACATGTGGAAGGCCCTGGACCGGGGCGAGGACCCCACGGGCGCGGATCCCGCCTGACCACCACCGCCCGGAGCCCGGCCCGGTCCGGGTCCGCGCCCGATCTGGGTCCGGCGGCACGGATCCCGATGTGGTGAATCAGACGCGATCCGAGGCCACCCCCGCGTCCGCGACGCGCGCGGGTACGGGACAATGGACGACGAGCGTCCGGCTCGGACGGACACAGAGACAGCAATGAGGAGCAAGTCATGGCGGGCAGCAGCCACGGACACACCCCGGCCGCCTGGACCGGTGTCACCATCGCCTTCATCGGGTTCACCGTCGCGGGCGCGTTCATGGTGATGGCCGAGCCGCTCGGCTTCTGGGCCGGCATGGTGATCGTGGCCCTCGGGGGTGTCGTCGGCGCCATCATGCGCGCGATGGGCCTCGGCATGCCGAAGGAAGCCCACCCGGTGCACCAGGTCACGGCCACCCGCGAGCCCGCGGTCGCCGAGGCCTGAGCAGGCCCGGTACGACTTCGGCAGGACGTCGCACGACCTCGTGAGGGGCGGCCGGTGCACACCGGCCGCCCCTCACGCGCGCGTGGCGCCCCGGCGGGGCACAATGCGAGGCGTGAACGCCGACAGCCAGCGGGTGACGAACGGCACGCCCCGGACACCACCGGGAACCGTGCTCGGACGACTGGCGGTGCCCGCCGGGATCCTCGCGGCCGTCGCCGCGGCCTTCGCCTACGTCGGGACCGTCGACCCCAACGAACCCGGCCACTACCCGGTCTGCCCGCTGCTGCGCCTCACGGGCCTGTACTGCCCGGGCTGCGGCGGACTGCGCAGCGCGCACGCCTTCGTGCACGGGGATCTCACCGCCGCCCTGCACGACAACGCGCTCGCGGTCGTCGGCTACCTGGGCTTCGCGGTGCTGTGGACCGTCTGGGTGGTCCGCGCGGCGCGCGGACGCCCCGCGCGGGTGGATCCCACCTCGGCCCAGATGTGGACGGCCGGCGCGTTCGTGCTGGTCTTCACGGTTGTCCGGAACCTGCCGTTCGGTGGCTGGCTCCATCCTTGATCAACCGGCGAACGTCCAGGTAGTGGGACAAGGCGTCAACCGGATGTGAGGCCTTCGCCTTCCTCCGGATACCATCGCAGTGACCACCTCTTTTCTACTGGTCCCTGGAACTGTCAACCGTCTCTCCACCGTCTGGAAGGGGGCCGCTCGCGTGAGTGTGCTCGACGAGATCATCGACGGAGTCCGTGCCGACCTCGCGGAGCGGCAGGCGCGCGTCAGCCTCGACGAGCTCAAGGAGCGCGCGGCGAAGGCCCCCGCCGCCAAGGACGGGGTGGCCGCGCTCCGGGGCGACGGCGTCAAGGTGATCTGCGAGGTCAAGCGCTCCAGCCCGTCCAAGGGCGCGCTGGCCGCGATCGCCGATCCGGCCGCCCTGGCCGCGGACTACGAGGCGGGCGGCGCGGCCGTCATCTCCGTCCTCACCGAACAGCGCCGCTTCGGCGGCTCCCTCGCCGACCTCGAGGCGGTCCGCGCGCGGGTCGACATCCCCGTACTGCGCAAGGACTTCATCGTCACCTCGTACCAGCTGTGGGAGGCCCGCGCGTACGGCGCCGACCTCGCGCTGCTGATCGTGGCCGCCCTCGAGCAGCCGGCCCTCGAATCGCTGATCGAGCGCGCCGTCTCCATCGGCCTCACCCCGCTCGTCGAGGTCCACGACGAGGACGAGGTGGAGCGCGCGGTCGACGCGGGCGCCAAGGTGATCGGCGTCAACGCGCGCAACCTGAAGACCCTCGAGGTCGACCGCGGCACCTTCGAGCGCGTCGCCCCCGAGATCCCGGCCCATGTCGTCAGCGTCGCCGAGTCCGGCGTCCGGGGCCCGCACGACCTCATCGCGTACGCCAACGCGGGCGCCGACGCGGTCCTGGTCGGCGAGTCCCTGGTGACGGGCCGCGACCCGAAGACCGCGGTGGCCGACCTGGTGGCGGCGGGCGAGCACCCCGCGCTCCGGCACGGCCGCGGCTGATCCGCCCGGTAGGATCGGCGCCGATGACACCCACGACGACGGCCATGGACCGGTACGCACGCCTCGCGCGCGGCTGCCGCCCCCGTGGCTGCCGCGCGCCCGCACGCCGGGTGCACGGCCGGCGCGTGCGGTACGTCATCGGCGACGAACCCGGTCAGGTGAACGGCATGCGATGGCAGCGCCCCGTCAGGGGCGCGGGGCTCTCTCGGACGTGCGGCGACCGCCGCGCGGGCGTGACCGTTCATCACGGTCCCGCAGCCGACTGACCGTACCCGCCCCCACGGCGACCGTGTCCGACACACACTCACCGTGAGGTTTCCGCATGCCCAGCGAGTTCTTCATTCCCGACCCCGAGGGTCAGGTCCCCAGCGCCGAGGGCTACTTCGGCGCGTTCGGCGGCAAGTTCATCCCGGAGGCGCTCGTCGCCGCCGTGGACGAGGTCGCCGTCGAGTACGACAAGGCCAAGCACGACCCCGAGTTCGCCCGCGAGCTCGACGACCTGCTCGTCCACTACACCGGCCGCCCCAGCTCCCTCACCGAGGTGCCGCGGTTCGCCGAACACGCCGGCGGCGCCCGGGTGTTCCTCAAGCGCGAGGACCTCAACCACACCGGCTCCCACAAGATCAACAACGTGCTCGGGCAGGCACTGCTCACCCGGCGCATGGGCAAGACGCGCGTGATCGCCGAGACCGGCGCCGGCCAGCACGGAGTCGCCACGGCCACCGCCTGCGCCCTCTTCGGTCTCGAGTGCACCATCTACATGGGCGAGATCGACACCCAGCGCCAGGCCCTCAACGTGGCGCGCATGCGCATGCTGGGCGCCGAGGTCGTCGCCGTTAAGTCCGGCAGCCGCACGCTGAAGGACGCCATCAACGAGGCCTTCCGCGACTGGGTCGCCAACGTCGACCACACCCACTACCTCTTCGGCACGGTCGCCGGACCGCACCCCTTCCCGGCGATGGTGCGCGACTTCCACCGCGTCATCGGCGTCGAGGCCCGACGCCAGATCCTGGAGCGGGCGGGGCGCCTGCCCGACGCGGCGATCGCCTGTGTCGGCGGCGGCTCCAACGCCATCGGCCTCTTCCACGCCTTCATCCCGGACGCCGGCGTCCGGCTGATCGGCTGTGAGCCGGCCGGGCACGGCATCGACACCGGCGAGCACGCGGCGACCCTCACCGCGGGCGAGCCCGGCATCCTGCACGGCTCGCGCTCCTACGTCCTCCAGGACGACGAGGGCCAGATCACCGAGCCGTACTCCATCTCGGCGGGCCTGGACTACCCGGGCATCGGCCCCGAGCACTCCTACCTCAAGGACAGCGGCCGCGGCGAGTACCGCGCGGTCACCGACGACGCGGCCATGCAGGCGTTGCGGCTGCTGTCGCGCAGCGAGGGCATCATCCCGGCCATCGAGAGCGCGCACGCGCTGGCCGGAGCCCTGGAGGTGGGCAAGGAGCTCGGCAAGGACGGGCTGATCGTCGTCAACCTGTCCGGCCGCGGCGACAAGGACATGGACACGGCCGCCCGTTACTTCGGCCTGTACGACACCGACGCCGAGGTCGCCGCCAACGCGGCCGACACCGCCGAGATCGAGGGGGACGCCAAGTGAGCGGGGCCGAATTCACCGGTGGGAACAGCGCGCTGCTGTCGGACACCCTCGCCGCCGCCAAGGCGGAGGGCCGCGCCGCGCTCATCGCCTACCTCCCGGCCGGGTTCCCGACCGTGGACGGCGGTATCGAGGCGGTCAAGGCCGTCATCGACGGGGGCGCGGACATCGTCGAGGTCGGTCTGCCGCACAGCGACCCGGTCCTCGACGGCCCGGTCATCCAGACGGCCGACGACATCGCGCTGCGCGGCGGGGTGCGGATCGCCGACGTCATGCGGACGGTCCGGGAGGCCTTCGAGGCCACCGGGAAGCCGATCCTGGTCATGACGTACTGGAACCCGATCGACCGCTACGGCGTCGAACGCTTCACCGCCGAGCTGGCCGAGGCGGGCGGTGCCGGCTGCATCCTGCCCGACCTGCCGGTCCAGGAGTCGGCGCTGTGGAGGGAGCACGCCCACAAGCACGGCCTCGCGACGGTGTTCGTCGTGGCGCCGAGCAGCAAGGAGGCACGGCTCGCGCAGATCACCGAGGCGGGCAGCGGCTTCGTCTACGCCGCCTCGCTGATGGGGGTCACCGGCACCCGTGAGTCGGTGGGCGCGCAGGCCCAGGACCTGGTCGAGCGGACCAGGGCCACCGGCACCGGTCTGCCCGTCTGCGTGGGCCTCGGTGTCTCCAACGCGCAGCAGGCCGCCGAGGTGGCCGGTTTCGCCGACGGTGTGATCGTCGGTTCGGCCTTCGTCAAGCGGATGCTGGACGCGCCGGACGCCGCGGCCGGTGTCGAGGCGGTCCGTGAGCTGGCGGGCGAGCTGGCCAAGGGCGTGCGCCGACAGGCGTAACCGGGGACGTACACCGCAGAGCAGGACATTGCTCCGGGTCACTCGAACGGGTGGACCTGGGGACGGGGAGGCGCAATGCGCCTCCCCGGTTCGTTCTGGGGGTGTGAGCGAGAAGAATCGTGCGGGAAAGCGCACCGCCAGGGAGCGGCTGGCGGACGAGCGAGAGAAGCAGAAGGCGGCGGAGCGGCGCCGGCGGACGCTGATCGTCGCGTCGAGCGTCGTCTGCGTCCTGGGCCTGGCGGCGGTGATCGGGGTCGTCGCGGCGAACTCCGGCAAGGACGACAGCAGCGACAAGGCGGGGCCGGTCGTGGCGCCCTCGGGAGCGCAGGGCGAGGACGCGCTGGCGATCCCCGTGGGCAAGGACAGCGCGAAGTCCACGCTCACGGTGTGGGAGGACTTCCGCTGCCCGGCCTGCAAGGCCTTCGAGACGGCGTACCGCCCGACGATCCACGAGCTGACGGACGCCGGGAAGCTCAGGGTCGAGTACCACCTGGCCACCCTCATCGACGGCAACATGGGCGGCAGCGGTTCCCGCAACGCGGCCAACGCGGCGGCGTGCGCGCAGGACGCCGGGAAGTTCCCCGCCTACCACGACGTGCTCTTCGAGAACCAGCCGGAGGAAACGGACGACGCCTTCGCCGAGAACAGCAAGCTCGTCGAGCTCGCGGCCAAGGTCGACGGCCTCGACACACCGGCGTTCCGTACCTGTGTCGAGGACGGCACCCACAACAGCTGGGTGGTGAAGTCCAACCAGGCCTTCCAGGACGGCCACTTCGGCGGCACTCCGACCGTGCTGTTCAACGGCAAGAACATCTACGCCGACCAGTCGATGACGCCGGCCAAGCTGAAGCAGATGGTGGAGGAGGCGGACAAGGGGTGACGAGGGGTGAGCCCCCCGCACACCCGCCCGTTATGGAGCCGTAGCCGGGCTGCCCGTCGTCGGCCCGGTCCGGCACGGTAGCGTCGACCCTGCCATGGAACTTGCCTACATTCCCAGCCCGTCGCACGGGGTGCTGTATCTCGGCCCCGTTCCGTTGCGCGGCTACGCGTTCTGCATCATCATCGGCGTCTTCGTCGCGGTCTGGCTCGGCAACAGGCGCTGGGTCGCCCGCGGCGGGCAGCCCGGCACGGTGGCCGACATCGCCGTCTGGGCGGTGCCCTTCGGCCTGGTCGGCGGCCGGCTCTACCACGTGATCACGGACTACGAGCTGTACTTCAGCGAGGGCCGTGACTGGGTGGACGCCTTCAAGGTCTGGGAGGGCGGCCTCGGTATCTGGGGCGCCATCGCGCTCGGCGCCGTGGGCGCGTGGATCGGCTGTCGCCGCCGGGGCATCGCCCTGCCCGCGTACGCCGACGCCATCGCGCCCGGCATCGCCCTCGCGCAGGCGATCGGCCGCTGGGGCAACTGGTTCAACCAGGAGCTGTACGGCAAGGAGACCGACCTTCCCTGGGCGCTGCACATCACGTCCTCGGCGGACGGCCGGGTGCCCGGCTACTACCACCCGACGTTCCTGTACGAGTCGCTGTGGTGCGTCGGCGTAGCCCTTCTCGTCATCTGGGCCGACCGCCGCTTCAAGCTCGGGCACGGGCGGGCCTTCGCGCTGTACGTCGCCGCGTACTGCGTGGGCCGTGCGTGGATCGAGTACATGCGGGTCGACGACGCCCACCACATCCTGGGCCTGCGGCTGAACGACTGGACCGCCATGGTCGTGTTCCTGCTCGCGGTGATCTACATCGTGATCTCGGCGAAGAAGCGGCCGGGGCGCGAAGCGGTGGTCGAGCCGGGTGCGGGTGCCTCCGGCGGTGGGGCGGAAGCCGACACCGACGCCGACGGCACCGCGAAGGACGCGGCCGGGTCCGCGGAGGACGCGGCCGAGGCGAAGGATGCGGACGGCGAAGCCGAGAGCGACGGCAAGACCGACGGCAAGACCGACGCCAAGACCGACGGCAAGACCGGCGGCAAGATCGAGGCGGCCGGTGTGAAGGCCGGCGTGCGGGGTGACGGTGAGGTGAAGGCCGCCGCCGATGCCGACGCGAAGGGCGAGTCCGAGAAGGCCGCTGCCGCGAAGGCTCCCGAGGTGAAGGCCCCTGCCGTGAAGGCCGAGGGCAAGGACCGGGCCGAGGGCACGGACAAGGCGGGGACCGGCACCGAGGACGAGGTCAAGGGCGGGGCCGAGGCCGAGTCGGCCGGCAAGAAGAGCTGACGATGCCTGTTTCCGTACGACGACGAGGGCGCCCAGGATCTCCGGGCGCCCTCGTCGTTCCGTGTGCGAGGTGAGGGGTCAGTCCCCGCGGGCGGCCAGGGACAGGGTGCGTCGCGCCATCGCCACCACGGCCGCGTCGATGAAGCGGCCGTCCGGCAGGGCCTGGGCACCCTGTTCGGTGGCCGCCGCCTTCACGATCGTCTCGGCTTCCTCCAGCTCGTGCTGGGTGGGCAGGTAGGCCCGTTCGATGATCGGGAGCTGGCGCGGGTGGATGGCGGCGCGGCCCAGGAAGCCGAGGGTGCGGCCGTGGGCGCAGCTGGTGGCCAGGCCCTCCAGGTCGCGGATGTCGGGGTGCACCGACTGGGGCGGCGGCGCCAGCCCCGCGGCCCGGGCGGCGACCACGACCCTGGCGCGCGACCAGTCGAGGCCCGCGTCGTCGCGGACGCCCAGGTCGGCCCGGAGGTCCGCCTCGCCGAGGGCGATACCGCGCAGCGAGGGGTGGGCGCTGGCGATGGCGTGGGCGTGTTCGATGCCTAGGGCTGACTCCAGGAGGGCGTGGAGGGGGGTGGCTCCACGGTCCGCGTGCGGCATGGCCGCGGCGACCCGGGTGATCTGGTGCGGGGAGGTCACCTTCGGCAGGCGCAGGGCGGCGACCCCGGGGAGGGCGGCCATCGTGCGCAGGTCCGCCGCGGCGAAGGGGCTGTCCAGGGCGTTCACCCGGACATGGACGGGGACCGGCTGGGGCTCGCCGAGGCGTTCGGCGGTGGCGGTGCGGGCGTACTCCTTGCGGTCCGGGGCGACCGCGTCCTCGAGGTCGACGATGACGACGTCGGCACCGCAGGCGAGGGCCTTGGTGACGGTCTGCGGGCGATCACCGGGGACGTAGAGCCAGGTCAGAGGGGTGTTCGTCATAGGGCGCCCGCCTCGCGGAGGGAGGTCAGCTCGGCCGGGGTCAGTCCCAGTTCGGTCAGTACCTCCTCCGTGTCGGCGCCGTGCGGGCGGCCGGTCCAGCGGATCGCGCCGGGGGTGGAGGAGAGCCGGAAGAGGACGTTCTGCATGCGGATCCGGCCCAGCTCCGGGTCGTCGACGGCGGTGATCGTGTCGAGGGCCTGGTACTGGGGGTCCGCCATCACGTCGCGTACGTCCTGGATCGGGGCGATCGCCGCCTCCGCCTTCTCGAAGGCGGCCAGGACGTCGGTGCGGCTGCGGGCGGCGATCCAGCCGCCGACCGCCTCGTCGAGCAGGTCGGCGTGGGCGGCCCGGTCGGCGCCGGTCGCGAACCAGGGCTCGTCGATCAGGTCGGGGCGGCCGACCAGGCGCATCACGCGCTCCGCGATCGACTGGGCGGAGGTCGAGACGGCGACCCAGTTCCCGTCGGCGGTGCGGTAGGTGTTGCGCGGGGCGTTGTTGGCGGACCGGTTGCCGGTGCGGGCCTGGACGTATCCCAGCTGGTCGTACCAGAGCGGCTGGGGGCCGAGGACGGTGAGGATGGGTTCGATGATCGCCATGTCGACGACCTGTCCCGTGCCGGTGCGGTCGCGGGCGGCGAGGGCCGTCATGACGGCGTAGGCGGTGGCCAGGCCGGCGATGGAGTCGGCCAGGCCGAAGGGCGGCAGGGTCGGGGACGCGTCGGGTTCGCCGGTGATCGCCGCGAACCCGCTCATCGCCTCGGCGAGGGTGCCGAAGCCGGGGCGGTGCGCGTAGGGGCCGAACTGGCCGAAGGCGGTGACCCGGGCGAGGACCAGACGCGGGTTGGCCGCCGACAGTTCGTCCCAGCCGAGGTCCCACTTCTCCAGGGTGCCGGGGCGGAAGTTCTCGATGATCACGTCGGCGGTGGCGGCGAGGCGCAGCAGGGTGGCGCGGCCGCCGGGCCTGGAGAGGTCGAGGGTGATGGTGCGCTTGTTGCGGCCGAGGAGCTTCCACCACAGGCCCACGCCGTCCTTCGACGGGCCGTGGCCGCGGGAGGGGTCGGGCCGGGTGGGGTGCTCGACCTTGATCACCTCCGCGCCGAAGTCGCCGAGCATGGTGGCGGCGAGCGGCCCGGCGAAGAGGGTGGCCAGGTCGAGCACGCGCACGCCGTGCAGGGGGGTCGTCCTCCCGGTCATGACGCGTACTGCGTCTCGATCTCGGAGCGGTAGGGCATCGAGGCGGAGGCGCCCGGCCGCTGGACCGACAGGGCGGCCGCCGCGGAGGCCCAGGCCAGTGCCTCCGGTACCGGCCGTCCCTCGCCGAGTGCGACGGCGAGGGTGCCGACGAAGGTGTCGCCCGCGCCGGTCGAGTCGACGGCGGTGACGCGCGGGGCGGGCACGGTCAGCGGCCGCTCGCCCCGGGTCGCGTACAGGCTGCCGGACGGGCCGAGCGTGATGACCACCTCCGGCACGCTGTCCAGCAGGGCGGTGGCCGCCTCACGCGGGTCGGTGCGGCCGGTGAGAGTGGCCGCCTCGTGCTCGTTGGGGACCAACAGGTCGGTGACCGCCAGGAGTTCGGGCGGGAGCGGCTGGGCGGGGGCCGGGGTGAGGATCGTCCGGACGCCGTGGGCACGGGCCGCCCGGGCTCCCGCGACGACGGCGGCGAGGGGGACCTCGAGCTGGAGCAGGAGCGCGTCGGCGGAGGAGATGAGGACCTCGTCGCCGGGGACGAGGTGGTCGACGGTGCCGTTCGCGCCGGGGACGACCACGATCGCGTTGCCGCCCTCGGCGTCGACGACGATGTGGGCGGTGCCCGAGGGGCTCTCGACGGTGCGCAGGTGGTCGGTGTTGACGCCGGAGTGCTCCAGGGTGGAGCGCAGCCGGGTGCCGAAGGCGTCGTTGCCGACGGCGCCGATCATCGACACGGTGCCGCCCGCGTGCGCGGCCGCGACCGCCTGGTTGGCGCCCTTGCCGCCGGGGATCGTACGGAACTCCCGTCCCGTCACGGTCTCCCCGCGCTGCGGGGGTTTCTCTACGTAGGCGACGAGATCCATGTTCGTGCTGCCGAGCACGACGATGTCGGTCATGGCTGGGAAGCCTCCCGGGGGATGAGGGACCAGGTGAGGTGGGCCAGGGTGTCGAAGCCGACGCCGTTGAGGTCGGCGACCGAGGTGGCCAGGCGGTTCTTGAGCGGGGCCGTCCAGTGGTCGGGGAGCGCGGCCGGGTCGCCGGTGAGGAGGGCGGCGATCCCGCCGGCCGTCGCGCCGGCCGAGTCGCTGTCCAGACCGCCGGCCACGGCACGGCCGACGGAGCCGGTGAAATCGCCGTCCGCGTGGGTGAGGGCGGCGGCGATCAGCGCGGTGTTGGGGACCGCGTGGACCCAGTGGTGCCCCTGGTGGGCGGCGTGGAGTTCGTCCACCACGGTGTCGAAGTCGTCGTGTTCGCCGGCGAGCCGGACGGCGTGGGTGACCGCCCGCGCGAGGCGGGAACGGGGCGGGACGACGCTCAGGCCGGTGCGCAGACAGGCGTGGACGTCCTGGGTGCCGGTCGCGGCGGCGGCGATGGTGGCCGCCGTGAACATCGCCGCGTAGACGCCGTTCGCGGTGTGCGTGAGGGTGGCGTCGCGGTGGGCCTGTTCGGCGGCCGCGGCCGGGTCACCGGGGTTGGTCCAGCCGTGCACGTCGGCGCGGATGAGGGCGCCGATCCATTCGCGGAAGGGGTTGCGGTGGCGGGCGGTGAGCGGTGGTTCGATGCCGCACAGGAGGTTGCGCAGGGCGAGGCGTTCGGCGGTGAAGGTGCGGCCCGCGGGGAGTTCGTCCAGCCAGAGCCGGGCCACGTCCGAGGTGGTGAAGTCCCTGCCGTGGCGCTGGAGCAGGAGGAGGTTGAGCAGCGGGTAGTTGAGGTCGTCGTCCTCGGGCATGCCGTCGATGTTCTCGGCGAGGGAGGTGGTCGCCGAGCGGCGGTTCCAGGGGTGGGCCTCCAGGAGCGGACCGGGGACCCCGCGGGCGGTGAAGTAGCCCCTGAGGGGCCAGTTGCCGGTGGACCGGGCGAGTCGGCGGACGGCGTCCAGCGGGAGTTTCTCCACCGGCTTGCCCAGCAGGCAGCCGACGGCCCGGCCCAGCCAGGCCGCCTCCAGTCCGGCGGGGCTGGGGGAGCGCGGGGGCGCGTCCGCCGGACGGCTCGGCCACCGCGGGCACAGGGCCCTGATCTTCTCCAGCGCGGTCGGCTCGTGCTCCGCCGACCGGCTGGGCAGATCGGCCAGTTCGTCCAGGAGGTCGTCGGCGAGGAGGCGCAGGTAGCGTGAGGCGCGCTGGGGGGACGCGCCGGCCCGGGGCGGGGCCTCGCAGCCGCCGGCCGCCTTCCAGCGGGCGGCGATCGCCCACGGCTCCCGGCCGTCCTGGGCCGCCTGGCACAGTTCGTGGCCGAGCAGGTCCTCGGGCTGGACCCAGGTCAGTCGGAGCATCGGGGACCCCCGATCGCGGCGAACGCCCGCTCGTGCGCCCGGCGGTGGTGGACGTCGCGGTCGAAGATCTCCCGGGTGACCTCGGTGAGCGTCGCCGCGGGCTGCCAGAGGTCGAGGCGGCTGGCCTCGGCGACCCGCTTCGACCACTCCTCGGGGACCGGCGAGCCGAGGGCGCCGGCCATCGCCCCCGCCATCGTCGCGATCGAGTCGCAGTCGCGGCCGTAGTTGACCGCGCCCAGCACCGCCTGCCGGTAGTCGCCGCCGGCCACCAGCAACATGCCGAGGGCGACGGGGAGTTCCTCGATCGCGTGCAGACGGGACGGGCGGCGGGCGGCCAGCGAGGGCCGGCGGTAGTCGGGGCCGACGGTGTCGTACGGCGCCACCGCCTCGCGCAGCGGGACCAGCGCCGACTCGAAGTCGGTGTAGCGGGCCGCCGCTTCGCAGACCTTCTCGATCGCCGTGCGGGTCCCGTCCTGGGCCAGGGCCAGACAGGCCGTGACGACGGAGTCCGCCGTCGCGCCCGGCGCGCACGCGGCCGCCACCGCCGCCGCGAAGACCCCCGCCGCCTCCCGGCCGTACGACGACTGGTGGGCGCCTGCGATGTCCAGCGCCTCGGCGTAGGCGCCCGCCGGGTTGGCCGCGTTGACCAGGCCCACCGGGGCCATGTACATCGCCGCACCGCAGTTGACGATGTTGCCGACGCCCGCCTCACGGGGGTCCACATGGCCGTAGTGCACTCTCGCCACCAGCCATTTCTCCGCCAGGAAGATCCGTTGGAGGGGGAGTGCCTCGGCCTCCAGCTCCGGGATCCAGCGCGGTGTCGTCAGCAGGTCCGGGACCAGGTGGTCGGCGATCGCGTAGGCGTCGAGGTGGTCGCGGACCGTCGCGTAGACCCGGATCAGCGCGTGGGTCATCAAGGTGTCGTCGGTGACGTGGCCGTCGCCCTTGTGGTACGGGGCGATGGGGCGCGCGGTGCGCCAGTCGTCGCCGTTCCAGGGGCCGACGACGCCGTGGATCCGGCTGCCGTGGCGCTGGAGGATCTGCTCGGGGGAGTAGCCCTCGACCGGGCCGCCGAGCGCGTCGCCGACGGCCGCGCCGACCAGGGCGGCGGTGATGCGGTCTTCCAGGGTGCCGCCGCCGCTTCCACTGCTGCTTTCTTGTGCTTTGGGCGTCATGCCCCGAATCATCCTCCTGGAGGGGCCGGTTGCGTGGCTTCCAGGAGTTCGGCGAGTTCCACCAGGTCGGTTCCGGTGAGCCGGGGCAGCGCGCAGCCGGACAGGAGGCGGCAGCTGTCCCGCCAGGAGACGGGGATCGCGGTGCCGCCGCCCAACGCGCCGGTCAGCGCGCCCGCGAGGGCCGGGGCCGAGTCCGCGACCCGGGACAGACAGGCCGCCGCCGGTACCGCCTCGCCGATACGGCCCCCGGACGCCGTCACCAGGGCCAGGGCCACCGGGACCGTCTCCGCCGCCGCGATGCCGTAGCTGTAGACGTGGTCGACGATCTGGTGCTCCAGGAGGGGGATGACGGCGAAGGCGCTGTCGGCGCCGCGGGTCAGCTCCAGGGCGTGCCGGGCGTTGCGGCCGATCTCCGTGTGTTCGGGGAGTTCGGCGAGCGCCGCCGCCACGCAGGAGCCGGGGCCCGCGCCGACGAGGGCCAGCGCGACGGCCGCCGCCATCGCGCGGGCCCCGTGCACGCCGTCGCCGTCCTGTGTGTAGCGGGCGTCGAACTCGGCCAGTTCGGCGGCGAGTCGGGGGTCACCGGGGTGCGCCACGGCCAGGACGCAGGCGCGTACGCAGGCCGCGTCGTCGAAGTAGTGGGGGTTGTCGTGGCCGGTGGCGGGCGGCCGCAGTCCCGCGGCGAGGTTGCCGAGCCCGGCCCGCACGGAGATCCGGGCACGCAGCGGGAGGACGGCGGACTCGATCTCGGGCGCGCGGTCGGCGGCCGCCGCGACCTCGCAGGCGAGGGCGTTCCAGGTGAGGTCGATGGCGGCGCGCATCCGGCGTTCCCGGCTGAGGTCGCCGAGGGCGGCGTCGTCCCCGGCCCGCAGGACCGCCTCGGCGGCGAAGGCCGCCCACTCGGCGTCGTCGGAGGGGCCGAGGCGCAAGGGCTCGGGGGGCTGGTTGAGGGCGATGGGGACGGGGAGGGTGGTCGTCGCGTTGTGCTCGGCGAAGGTGTCGAGTTCGCGGGTCAGACGCCGGGTCCACTCCGGCATACGGGCGGCCCGGTGGCGGGCGGCGGGCCAGCCGGCGGCGTCGCCCGCGGCGAGGCCCAGCAGGAGGCCCTCGACGCGGGCTCCCTTCGGGGGCCCGGCCCTGCGGGGCGCCTCGGCCGCGCCTTCGGACCGGGCGTTCCCACCCGCACCGCCTGCGCGGCTCCCGCTGCCGGGTGCGGGTGGCCCCTGTGGGGCCGGTTCCTGTGGGGCCGGTCCCTGTGGAGCGGTCCGGACGTCGGCGACCGCGGATCCGTTCGCCGCCACCACTGCCGCCGCCGAGCCCGTGTCCGTCCCCGTCCCCGTCTCCGTGCCCGTGCCCGTCCCCGTCCCCGTCCCCGTGCCCGTCCCCGTGTTCGTCCTCGTCGGTGTCCGGGGTGGTGTCGCGGTGGCCGAGGTCGCCCGCGTCCGCGCCGACCCCGCCGCCGACTCGGTGGGGTCGGTGGATTCAGTGGGGTCGGTGGGGTCCGGGGGCGGGGTTCCCGCGGAGGTGTCCTCCTGCCAGGGGCTCGGTGGCCTCACAGTGCCACCTCCGCGGCGTCGTTCGCCGCCAGGGTGAAGGCGGCCGGGTCCGGCGGCGGGGCCGGCAGGGGGTCAGGCAGGGGGAACCGGGTGAGGCCCATCAGGTTCGGCACGAGGTCCTCCCCGACCATCCCCTCGCCCCACTTGCCGCCCTCGCCCGGCACCAGCAACTCCGCCACGTCCAGCACGTGGTGGCCCGCCATGGACGGCAGGCAGGTGCCCCGCGCCGGGCCGATCGCCGCCGCCCACTCCGCCGGGATCGCCGCCGCCCCCTGCGTCGCACCGGCCAGGGCGCCCGCCACCGCCGCCGTCGTGTCCGCGTCGCGGCCCATGTTCACCGCCGTGAGGACGGCTTCGCGGAAGTCGCCGTCGGCGGCGGCGTAGGCGCCGAAGGCGAGGGCGACGGCCTCGGGGGCGAGGTCGGTCCAGGGGTAGCCGCCGATGACGACGGCGGAGCGGACCGCCCGTTCGCCCCGGTGGGCCACCGCCACCGCCCGGCGCAGCGAACGCGCCGTCCAGGAGTCCTCGGGGACGACGGCCAGGGCGGAGGCGACCACCGAGACCGCCGGGGCTCCGGCCATCGCCGCCGCGACACCCGCCGCGACCGCCTGGCCGCCGTAGATGCCCTCGCCGTCGTGGCTCACCGCGCCGTCGATGGCCACCAGGCGGGCGGCTTCCGCGGGGCGGCCCGCGGCGAAGACGCCGAAGGGGGCCGCACGCATGGCCAGTCCGTCGCTCCAGGCGTGCCGGTGCTGCGCCGAGATCGGCGCCGCCAGGCCCCGGCGGAGGTTCTCCAGGGTGCCGCGTTCGCTGAAACCGGCACCGCGGAAGGGGCCCTCGTCGCGGTCGGCGATCCACTGGTGCCAGGCCGCCTCGACATGGGCCGCGGTGAGCGCGGAGCCGTGTCGGGCCAGCAGCAGGCCCGAGAAGATCGCGTACTCGGTGTCGTCGGTGCCGGCCGGCTTCTCGGCGACGTATCCCGTGATGCGGCCCCAGCGGGCGCGGATCTCGGAGGGCTTCATGTTCTCCGCGGGGGCTCCCAGGGCGTCCCCCACGGCGAGGCCGAGCAGGGCGCCGCGGGCCCGTTCGCGCAGTGCGGCGGCGTCCCCCGGCGCCGGGACCGAGGGGATGCAGGCGATCGATGCCATACGCGGCCTCTCCTCCAGGGCTCCGCACCGGGCGCGGAGCACTGTGCGGATGTGTCCCACCATCGGCGGTTGACCTCAGCCTCGGAGGCCCTCATGTCACCCGGTCGACATCTGTGCAGAGTCCCGATCGTATGAGCATTCGAAGGTAAAGCCGCAGGTTAGCCCAGCCTTTCCTTGCTGGCGGGTGGGAATCACTCGATCTATCTTTGGTGTTGTAAAAAAGTGGACTTAGTCCAGACTTAGCATTGCCTCAGCTTACTGGGGCTCTCCGTGCCACCCTGGGGGATCTCATGGCCATCATCGAAACCGAAGCCGCGCTGCACGAGGCGCACCGCGACAACCACACCCACCGGGACGTCAACGGGGGCTGGCTGCGGCCCGCCGTCTTCGGTGCGATGGACGGCCTGGTCTCCAACCTCGCCCTGATGACCGGTGTCGCCGGTGGTTCGGTGGGTCACCAGACCGTCGTCATCACCGGACTCGCCGGACTGGCCGCGGGCGCCTTCTCCATGGCCGCGGGCGAGTACACCTCCGTCGCCTCGCAGCGCGAGCTGGTCGAGGCCGAACTCGACGTCGAACGCCGGGAGTTGAGAAAGCACCCCAAGGACGAGGAGGCCGAGCTCGCCGCGCTGTACGAGGCCAGGGGGGTCGAGGCCGGGCTGGCCCGGCAGGTCGCCCATCAGCTCTCGCGCGACCCCGAGCAGGCGCTGGAGATCCACGCCCGCGAGGAACTGGGCATCGATCCCTCCGACCTGCCCTCGCCGCTGACCGCCGCCGTGTCGAGCTTCGGCGCGTTCGCGCTGGGCGCGCTGCTGCCGGTGCTCCCCTATCTGCTGGGGGCCGCCACGCTCTGGCCGGCCGTGCTGCTCGCGCTGTTCGGGCTGTTCGGCTGCGGGGCCGTGGTGGCCCGGGTGACCGCGCGCAGCTGGTGGTTCAGCGGACTGCGCCAGCTCGCCCTCGGTGGTGCGGCGGCCGGTGTGACGTACGCCCTGGGCAGTTGGTTCGGAACGGCCGTAGGATAGTGGCGATGCTACTTATGCGTTGGGCCGCATAAGTAGTCGTTACTGACTGGTTTCGAGTGCTTAACCAGCGGGCATGAGCCGTAAGCGCTGTGGGCAATGACGCCTCCGGCGCACTCGCGGGGTGAACGACGCCGCTCCCCCCGCCTCCCGGACCGACGGACACCGATCTGATCGATCTTGTCCCGTCCGGTCCCCCTTCACTTTCAGCCACGTGCGCGATACCCCTGTCGCAACAGCGTGGCGTCCGCATGTTGGAACGGAGTATCCGGTTCCCGAGAACCGCTCCATCATGTAACCTGCACGAAATTTTGCGTTACGCAGAGGGCCAACGTCGTCCCTTCGCCAGCAGACATGCCACTTGAGACGACGACGACGGGAGAGCCGATGCGTACGCCGCGCCAGCCGTCCCAGCATTCCGCGAATGGCCAGAACTGGTCCTTCATGGATGCTCGCCCTGCTGCGCAGGGTATGTACGACCCCCGCAACGAGCACGACGCCTGTGGCGTCGGCTTCGTGGCCAACCTCACCGGCGAGGCGAGCCACACGCTGGTCGAGCAGGCGCTCACCGTTCTGCGCAACCTCGAACACCGCGGCGCCACCGGCTCCGAGCCGGACTCCGGCGACGGCGCGGGCATCCTGACCCAGGTCCCGGACGCCTTCTTCCGCGAGGTCGCCGGATTCGAGCTCCCCGAGGCCGGCGGCTACGCCGTCGGTATCGCCTTCCTCCCCGAGGAGGGCACCCAGGAAGTCGTCTCACAGATCGAGACGATCGCCGACGAAGAGGGCCTCACCGTCCTCGGCTGGCGCGAGGTCCCGGTCGCCCCCGGACTGCTCGGCGCCACCGCCCGCTCGACGATGCCGGCCTTCCGCCAGATCTTCGTCACGGACCGCGCGAGCACGGGCATCGAACTCGACCGCAAGGCGTTCGTGCTGCGCAAGCGCGCCGAACGCGAGGCCGGCGTCTACTTCCCGTCGCTGTCCGCGCGGACCATCGTCTACAAGGGCATGCTGACCACCGGCCAGCTCGAGCCCTTCTTCCCGGACCTGTCCGACCGCCGCTTCGCCTCGGCCGTGTCGCTCGTCCACTCGCGCTTCTCCACGAACACCTTCCCGTCGTGGCCGCTCGCGCACCCGTACCGCTTCGTCGCGCACAACGGTGAGATCAACACCGTCAAGGGCAACCGCAACTGGATGCGCGCCCGCGAGTCGCAGCTGGTCTCGGACCTCTTCGGACAGGACGAGAAGTCCATCGAGCGGATCTTCCCGGTCTGTACGCCGGACGCCTCCGACTCGGCGTCCTTCGACGAGGTGCTCGAGCTGCTCCACCTCGGCGGCCGCTCGCTGCCGCACTCCGTGCTGATGATGATCCCGGAGGCGTGGGAGAACCACGACTCCATGGACCCGGCCCGGCGCGCCTTCTACGAGTTCCACTCCACGATGATGGAGCCCTGGGACGGCCCGGCCTGCGTCACCTTCACCGACGGCACCCAGGTCGGCGCCGTGCTCGACCGCAACGGCCTGCGACCCGGCCGCTACTGGGTCACCGACGACGGCCTCGTCGTCCTCGGCTCCGAGGTCGGCGTCCTCGACATCGACCCCGCCAAGGTCGTCCGCAAGGGCCGCCTCCAGCCGGGCCGGATGTTCCTCGTCGACACCGCCGAGCACCGCATCATCGAGGACGACGAGATCAAGGCCCAGCTCGCCGCCGAGAAGCCCTACGCCGAGTGGCTGGAGGCCGGCGAGATCGAGCTGGTCGACCTGCCCGAGCGCGAGCACATCGTGCACACCCACGCCTCGGTCACCCGCCGCCAGCAGACCTTCGGCTACACCGAGGAAGAGCTGCGCATCATCCTCGCGCCGATGGCCAAGACCGCCGGTGAACCGCTCGGTTCCATGGGCACGGACTCGCCGATCGCCGCGCTCTCCGCGCGCCCGCGGCTGCTCTTCGACTACTTCACCCAGCTGTTCGCGCAGGTCACCAACCCGCCGCTGGACGCGATCCGCGAAGAGCTCGTGACCTCGCTGCGCTCCTCCCTCGGCCCGCAGGGCAACCTGCTCGAGCCGAGCGCCGCGTCGTGCCGCACGGTCACCCTGCCGTTCCCGGTCATCGACAACGACGAGCTGGCCAAGCTCATCCACATCAACGCCGACGGCGACATGCCCGGCTTCAAGGCCGCGACGCTCTCCGGTCTGTACCGCGTGCACGGCGGCGGCGACGCGCTGGCCGCCCGCATCGAGGAGATCTGCGCCGAGGCCGACGCCGCCATCGACAACGGCGCCCGGCTCATCGTCCTGTCGGACCGCCACTCGGACGCCGAGCACGCCCCGATCCCGTCGCTGCTGCTCACCGCGGCCGTCCACCACCACCTCATCCGCACCAAGCAGCGCACCGAGGTGGGCCTGCTGGTCGAGGCCGGTGACGTCCGCGAGGTCCACCACGTCGCGCTGCTGATCGGCTTCGGCGCCGCCGCCGTCAACCCCTACCTGGCGATGGAGTCCGTCGAGGACCTGCTGCGCGCGGGCACCTTCCTCGACGGCCTGGAGCCCGAGCAGGCCATCCGCAACCTGATCTACGCGCTCGGCAAGGGCGTCCTGAAGGTCATGTCCAAGATGGGCATCTCGACCGTCGCCTCCTACCGCGGCGCCCAGGTCTTCGAGGCCGTCGGTCTCGACGACGCCTTCGTCGAGAAGTACTTCAACGGCACCGCCACCAAGATCGGCGGCGTCGGCATCGACGTCATCGCCAAGGAGGTCGCCGCCCGCCACGCCAAGGCGTACCCGGCCAGCGGCATCGCGCCGGCCCACCGCGCCCTGGAGATAGGCGGCGAGTACCAGTGGCGCCGCGAGGGCGAGCCGCACCTGTTCGACCCCGAGACGGTCTTCCGCCTCCAGCACTCCACGCGCACGGCCCGCTACGACATCTTCAAGAAGTACACAGACCGCGTGAACGAGCAGTCCGAGCGCCTCATGACGCTGCGCGGCCTGTTCGGCTTCAAGTCGGACCGGCAGCCGATCCCCCTCGACGAGGTCGAGTCGGTCGACGAGATCGTCAAGCGCTTCTCCACCGGCGCCATGTCGTACGGCTCCATCTCCAAGGAGGCGCACGAGACCCTCGCCATCGCCATGAACCAGCTGGGCGGCAAGTCCAACACCGGTGAGGGCGGCGAGGACGCGGACCGGCTGTACGACCCGGCGCGCCGCTCGGCGATCAAGCAGGTCGCCTCCGGCCGCTTCGGCGTCACCTCCGAGTACCTCGTCAACGCGGACGACATCCAGATCAAGATGGCCCAGGGCGCCAAGCCCGGCGAGGGCGGCCAGCTGCCCGGCCACAAGGTCTACCCGTGGGTCGCCAAGACCCGGCACAGCACCCCGGGTGTCGGTCTGATCTCCCCGCCGCCGCACCACGACATCTACTCGATCGAGGACCTGGCCCAGCTGATCCACGACCTGAAGAACGCGAACCCGCAGGCGCGGATCCACGTGAAGCTGGTCTCCGAGGTCGGCGTCGGCACGGTCGCGGCCGGTGTGTCCAAGGCCCACGCGGACGTCGTGCTGATCTCCGGCCACGACGGCGGCACCGGCGCCTCCCCGCTCACCTCGCTCAAGCACGCGGGCGGCCCCTGGGAGCTCGGCCTCGCCGAGACCCAGCAGACGCTGCTGCTCAACGGCCTGCGCGACCGGATCGTCGTCCAGACCGACGGCCAGCTGAAGACCGGCCGTGACGTGATCATCGCCGCGCTGCTCGGCGCCGAGGAGTTCGGTTTCGCGACCGCGCCGCTCGTCGTCTCCGGCTGCGTCATGATGCGCGTCTGCCACCTGGACACCTGCCCGGTCGGCATCGCCACCCAGAACCCGGTGCTCCGCGACCGCTTCGCCGGCAAGGCGGAGTACGTGGTGAACTTCTTCAAGTTCATCGCCGAGGAGGTCCGCGAGATCCTCGCCGAGCTGGGCTTCCGCACCATCGAGGAGGCCGTCGGCCACGCCGAGGTCCTCGACGTCGAGCGTGCCGTCGACCACTGGAAGGCCCAGGGCCTCAACCTGGCCCCGCTGTTCCACGTGCCCGCCCTGCCCGAGGGCGCGGCGCTGCACCAGGTCATCTCCCAGGACCACGGTCTGGAGAAGGCGCTCGACAACGAGCTGATCAAGCTCGCCGCCGACGCCCTGGCCGCGGACTCCGCGACCGACGCCCAGCCGGTGCGCGCCCAGGTCGCCATCCGCAACATCAACCGCACGGTCGGCACCATGCTCGGCCACGAGGTGACGAAGAAGTTCGGTGGCGCGGGCCTGCCCGAGGACACCATCGACATCACCTTCACCGGCTCCGCGGGCCAGTCCTTCGGCGCCTTCCTCCCGCGCGGCGTCACGCTGCGCCTGGAGGGCGACGCCAACGACTACGTCGGCAAGGGCCTCTCCGGCGGCCGGGTCGTCGTCCGCCCGGACCGGGGCGCCGACCACCTCGCCGAGTACTCCACGATCGCGGGCAACACCATCGCCTACGGCGCGACCGGCGGCGAGCTGTTCCTGCGCGGCCGTACCGGTGAGCGGTTCTGCGTCCGCAACTCCGGCGCGACGGTCGTCTCCGAGGGCGTGGGCGACCACGGCTGCGAGTACATGACCGGCGGTCACGCGGTGGTCCTCGGCGAGACGGGCCGCAACTTCGCGGCCGGTATGTCGGGCGGCATCGCCTACGTGATCGACCTGAACCGCGACAACGTCAACTCCGGCAACCTCGGCGCTGTCGAGGCCCTGGACGAGACCGACAAGCAGTGGCTGCACGACGTGGTGCGCCGGCACGCCGAGGAGACCGGTTCGACGGTCGCCGCGAAGCTGCTCGTCGACTGGGACACCGCCGCGGAGCGCTTCAGCAAGATCATCCCCAGCACGTACAAGGCAGTGCTCGCCGCCAAGGACGCCGCCGAGCAGGCGGGACTCTCCGAGTCCGAGATCACCGAGAAGATGATGGAGGCGGCGACCAATGGCTGACCCGAAGGGCTTTTTGAACCACGGCCGTGAGGTCGCCAAGTCCCGTCCGGTCGACGTGCGTCTGAAGGACTGGAACGAGGTCTACGTCCCCGGCTCGCTGCTGCCGATCATCAGCAAGCAGGCCGGCCGGTGCATGGACTGCGGCATCCCGTTCTGCCACAACGGCTGTCCGCTGGGGAACCTGATCCCCGAGTGGAACGACTTCGCCTACCGCGAGGACTGGACGGCGGCCTCCGAGCGCCTGCACGCCACGAACAACTTCCCGGAGTTCACGGGCCGGCTGTGCCCCGCTCCGTGCGAGTCGGCGTGTGTGCTGGGCATCAACCAGCCGGCCGTCACCATCAAGAACGTCGAGGTCTCGATCATCGACAAGGCGTGGGAGACCGGTGACGTCGCCCCGCAGGCCCCCGAGCGCCTGTCCGGCAAGACCGTCGCGGTCATCGGCTCGGGCCCGGCGGGTCTTGCCGCCGCCCAGCAGCTCACCCGGGCCGGCCACACCGTCGCCGTCTACGAGCGCGCGGACCGCATCGGAGGGCTCCTGCGGTACGGCATCCCCGAGTTCAAGATGGAGAAGCGGCACATCAACCGCCGTATCGAGCAGATGCGCGCGGAGGGCACCCGCTTCCGTACCGGGATCGAGATCGGCCGCGACCTCAAGGCGACCGACCTGAAGAAGCGCTACGACGCCATCGTCATCGCCGCCGGCGCCACGACCGCCCGTGACCTGCCGGTCCCCGGCCGTGAGCTCAAGGGCGTCCACCAGGCGATGGAGTACCTGCCGCTGGCCAACAAGGTCCAGGAGGGCGACTTCGTGGCGCCCCCCATCTCGGCCGAGGGCAAGCACGTCGTGGTCATCGGCGGCGGCGACACCGGAGCCGACTGCGTGGGCACGGCCCACCGTCAGGGCGCGGCCTCGGTCACCCAGCTGGAGATCATGCCCCGCCCGGGCGAGGAGCGGGACGCGGTCTCCCAGCCGTGGCCGACCTTCCCGATGCTGTACAAGGTCACCAGCGCGCACGAGGAGGGCGGCGAGCGGGTCTACTCCGTCTCCACCACCCACTTCGAGGGCGACGAGGACGGCAACGTCCAGTGGCTGCACCTGAGCGAGGTCGAGTTCGTCGAGGGCAGGCTGACGCCGAAGCCGGGCACGGAGCGCAAGATCCCCGCCCAGCTGGTCACCCTCGCCATGGGCTTCACCGGCACCGACCGTGAGAACGGCGTGGTGGAGCAGTTCGGCCTGGAGCTCGACGAGCGCGGCAACATCGCCCGCGACGCCGACTTCCGCACCAACGTCCCCGGCGTGTACGTCGCCGGTGACGCGGGCCGCGGCCAGTCGCTCATCGTGTGGGCGATCGCGGAGGGCCGCTCGGCCGCCCGCGGCGTCGACCGGTTCCTGACCGGCGCGAGCGAACTGCCGGCCCCGATCCGCCCGACGGACCGCTCGCTGCTGGTCTGACGGCCCGAGGGCCCCCATACGTCCCGTACAAAGGCGTACGGAACACAGACGGCGCCTGCCCCACAGTCCCCGACCGGACGACCGGGCAGGCGCCGCCGCATGTCCGCGTACCGGCGTGGCGCGTTCCGGGGGGCCGCCCACCGCTGTGCGGGCCGCCCGACCGCCGTGCCCCGGGCGCGCACCCCCGGTGGCTACGGCACCTGGTACGTCTCCCCGTACACCTGCCACCGCAGCGGCGGGCGCAGGCCGAGGTTGCCCTCGCGCAGGAACCGGCGCTGGGTCGTGTCCACCCGAGAGGTGTCGATGCCGGGGTGCCGGGTCAGCATGGCCCGGCGGCGGGCGTCGAGGAACGCGTCGAGGTACGCGGTCTCCGCGCCGCCCTGCGCCGGGGTGCGGGCCCGCCGCATCGCAGCCGCGCGGATGCCGTCGAAGCTGGTCGGGCCCGCGCCGGGGCCGTGGAAGACCAGTGCGTCGTAGTAGAAGAACTGGCCGAGCGCGCCGAGGCCGTCGACCCGGCCCCGGTGGACCGCGGGGTCGAAGTAGATACGGTCGCGCTCGGCGGCCTGGGCGGCCCGGAAGGCCGGCACCCTGGACTCGGCCCGCCAGGCGGCCGGGAAGCCGGGGTCCAGGCCGGCGTGCGAGGGGGTGCCGTCGACCCGGCGCAGGGCGGGGAGATAGCGCGCGAGGGCGTTGCCCGGGTGGTCGCGCGTGTAGCGCTCGACGAGGGTGAGCAGATCGTGCGTGCCGGTGCAGAAGCCGATCAGGCCCGCGGTGTAGCCCTGACCGTCACCGATGTCCTCGACATAGCCGTACGCACCGCGCCAGTTCAGTGTTGCGTTCTCGGCGCTCGCCACGATCTTCTGGGCCAGTTCCTTCTGGGCCGGGGCGGCGACTCCCGGCGCGGTCGCCCGGACGTCGGCGGTCGGCTCGGCGAGCTGGGTGAGCTGGGTGAGCTGGGCCGGAGTGAACAGGTACACCGTCGACGCCACGGCGGCGCAGACTAGGGCGGCGGCACGTTTCATGCCGCAACCCTAGAGCGGGAATGTCGCGTTCCTTGTCATTCCATCCTTTTTAGTCGGCGAACGAACAAAAGGGCGAGGGCCGGTGGGTGTGGGAGGCTGTGCGCCATGGTCGCGATCAGTCTCACCAAGGTCCAGGAGACCGCTCCCGCGCTGGTCAACCTCTACAAGAGCGCCGGGGTTTCCCTCAGCAAGCACGGTCTCGACGGGCAGCGGGCCGCCGTCTATCTCGTCGTGGACTATTCGGGGTCGATGAAGCCGTACTACCAGGACGGCAGTGTGCAGGCGCTGGCCGACCGGGTGTTGGGCCTGTCCGCGCACCTCGACGACGACGGCCGGGTGCCGGTCGTCTTCTTCTCCACCGACGTCGACGCCGTCACCGACATCGCCCTCGCCGACCACCAGGGGCGGGTGGACCGGATCGTGGCCGGGCTCGGGCACATGGGCAAGACGAGTTACCACCTCGCCATGGACGCGGTCATCGACCACTACCTCGACAGCGGGTCGAAGGCCCCGGCGCTCGTCGTCTTCCAGACCGACGGCGGCCCGATCAACAAGTTGGCCGCCGAACGCTACCTCTGCAAGGCCTCGAAGCTGCCCCTGTTCTGGCAGTTCATCGGCTTCGGCGACCGGAGCAGCAAGCAGTTCGACTTCCTGCGCAAGCTCGACGAACTGCCCGTGCCGGCGAAGCGGGCGGTCGACAACGCCGGTTTCTTCCACGCCGGTTCGGACCCGCGGAAGGTGTCGGACGCGGAGCTGTACGACCGGCTGGTGAAGGAGTTCCCGATCTGGCTGAGCGCGGCCCGGGCGCGGGGGATCATCCGGTGACGGTGCTGCTGCCGGCGGCCGGGCGCGCGGCGGTGGCCTGGAAGAACGGCGGCGGGGTGACCCGGGAGATCGCCTGTGTCCCGGCGGACGCGGGCATGGCCGCCTTCACCTGGCGGGTCAGCCTCGCCGAGGTCGCCGCGGACGGGCCGTTCTCCGTGTTCCCCGGGGTGGAGCGGACCCTGACCCTGGTCGAGGGCGCGGGCATGGACCTGACCGTGGCCGGACGGCGACGGCTCGTCGGCGCACGGTACGTGCCCCAGGACTTCCCCGGGGACGAGCCCACCGACTGCCGACTGCTGGACGGGCCCGTCGTCAACCTCAACGTGATGTGGCGCAGGGGCGCTTCGGCCCCGGCCGTCGCGGTCGTACGGGGCCGGCTCCGGCTGCGGGCGGCGCACGCCCTGGTCGTCGCCCTGGACGAGGACGGGGCCACCGAGGTCGACGGGGTACGACTGGCCCGCCACGACGCCCTGTTGCTGACCGGTGAGGACGCGACGCTGCACGCACACGGCCCGACGGCGGTGGTCGGCCTCGTCCCGTGACGGCGGCCCCCTGCGCCGCGCCGACGGCTCGGGCCGTGCGTACGGGTCGTCCGCTCGGGCCGTGCGTTCGGGCCGTGCTCTCGGGTCGTCCGCTCGGGCCGTGCTCTCGGGTCGTCCGCTCTGGCCGTCCGCACCGTTGGCTCAGCCGGGCCGCCGTGCCACCCTGGGGTTGATCCGGCGGGAGGCGACGTATGGGTGACGACGCGCGATCGGTGAACGGGGCGGCCGGCGAGGGGACTTCGCGGCGTGTCGAGTCCGGCGGGGGCGAGCGGCTCGCCGACTGGGCCGACGAGCGGCTGGGACTGTACGCGCTGGCCAGGACGAACCTGCGCAAGGTGTTCCCGGACCACTGGTCCTTCATGCTGGGCGAGGTCTGTCTCTACAGCTTCCTGGTCCTCCTGCTCACCGGCGTCTACCTGACGCTCTTCTTCGAACCGAGCAGCGCCGAGGTCGTCTACGACGGCAGTTACGCCCCGCTCAACGGCGTCACGATGACGAAGGCCTACGAGTCGACGCTCGACATCAGCTTCGACGTGCGCGGCGGGCTGCTGATCCGGCAGATCCACCACTGGGCGGCCCTGGTCTTCGTCACCGGCATGCTGGTGCACATGATGCGGGTGTTCTTCACCGGCGCGTTCCGCAAGCCGCGCGAGGTCAACTGGCTGTTCGGCTGGACCCTGTTGTTCCTCGGCATCCTCACCGGACTGACCGGCTACTCGCTCCCCGACGACCTGCTCTCCGGCACCGGCGTCCGGTTCGCCGACGGCGCGATCCTGTCCATCCCGGTCGTCGGCACGTATGTGTCGTTCTTCCTCTTCGGCGGGGAGTTCCCGGGGCACGACATCATCTCCCGGTTCTTCCCGATCCATGTGCTGCTGCTGCCCGGGATCATGCTGGGGCTGGTCGTCGCCCATCTCATCCTGGTGTTCTTCCACAAGCACACGCAGTACCCCGGGCCGGGCCGCGATCAGAGGTCGGTCGTCGGCATGCCCTTCATGCCCGTCTACATGGCCAAGGCCGGCGGGTTCTTCTTCCTGGTCTTCGGTGTGCTGACGGTGATGGGCGGCATCGCGAGCATCAACCCGGTGTGGGCTTTCGGCCCGTACCGTCCGGACCTGGTGACGACGGGCGCGCAGCCGGACTGGTACCTCGGATTCTCCGAGGGGCTGATCCGGGTGATGCCGGGATGGGAGATCAACGCCTGGGGCCACACCCTGGCGCCCGGTGTCCTCATCCCCTTCACGCTGTTCCCGCTGATCCTGCTCGCCATCGGCGTCTACCCGTTCGTCGAGGCGTGGATCACCGGCGACCGGCGGGAGCACCACATCCTCGACCGGCCGCGCAACGCGCCCGTGCGCACCGGGCTCGGGGTCGCCTGGCTGACCCTGTACGGGGTGCTGCTGATCGGCGGCGGCAACGACATCGTGGCCACCCATCTGCATCTGTCCATCAACGCGATCACCTGGTTCGTACGGGTCTCGGTGTTCGTCGCCCCGGTCGTCGCCTTCATGGTCACCAAGCGGATCTGTCTGGGCCTCCAGCGCAGGGACCGGGACCAGGTGCTGCACGGCCGCGAGACGGGGACCATCAGGCGTCTGCCGCACGGCGAGTACGTGGAGGTCCACGAGCCGCTGAGCCAGGCCCGGTTGTTCACCCTCACCCAGCACGAGCAGCATCCGCCGTACGAGATCGGGCCGCTCGTCGACCACAACGGCGTGCGGCGGCCGGTCCGGGTGTCCCAGCGGGTGCGGGCGCGGCTCGCGCGGGCCATGTTCGGGGCGGACAGCCACATCCCGAAGCCGACGCCACAGGAGCGTCGCGAGCTGACCGGCGGTCCCGGACACTGACACCGGCTCGCCCTGCCCGCACGGGCGGACGGGTGGACGGCGGGGAAGCGGACACTAGCGGGCGGACGAGCGGGCGGGTGCGCCGTGCCGGTCAGTCCTGGGGCGGCCAGTTGCGCAGCAGGGTGTCGAGGGCGTCCAGGATCCTGGTCCAGGTCTCCTGGGTGTCGGGTGCGCTGTGGCTGAATCCGCCGCCCAGCTCCAGGCTGACGTAGCCGTGGAAGACGCTGCCCAGGAGCCGGACAGCGTGGGTCTGGTCCGGCTCGGTGAGGTCGTAGCCGCGCAGGACCGCCCGGGTCATGCGGGCGTGCCGCGGTCCCGCGCTCGCGGCCGCCGCCTCGGGGTCGAGCCGCAGCTGGGCCGCGGCGTAGCGGCCGGGGTGTTCGCGGGCGTAGTCGCGGTAGACGTCGGCCAGGGCGGTCAGGGCGTCCTTGCCGGCGCGCCCGGCGAGGGCGAGGTCGCCCCGGTCGGCGAGCTCCGCCAGGGCGAGCTGGGCGATCCGGGTTCTGAGGTCGTCGGAGTTCTTCACATGCGAGTACAGGCTCGCGACCTTGACGTCGAAGCGCCGGGCGAGCGCCGAGACGGTCACCTGGTCGAACCCGACCTCGTCGGCCAGTTCCGCGCCCGCCCGGACCAGCCGGTCCGTGCTCAGCCCCACTCGCCCCATGCGCCGTCCTCCAGTGCCTTGTCGCCGACAGACATTATGCGTTTGCCTAAAAGCTTTAGGCAAATTAGCCTGCGTTATATGAAGCCGCTCACCGAGCAAGAGATCCGCGCCGCCTTCGTCAACTGCACCAAGGGTGAGGCCAAACGCCTGACCGTCCCCCGCGACCTGGCCGACCGGCCCTGGGAGGACCTGGACTACCTCGGCTGGCGGGACCCCCAGGCCCCCGACCGGGCCTACCTCGCCGTCGAGCTGGACGGCCGGCCCCAGGCCCTCGCGCTGCGCTCCTCCACCTCCGGCTCGTGGCAGGCACGGCGCAGCATGTGCACGATGTGCCTCACCACCCACTCCGGCGGGGTCTCGCTGATGGTCGCGCCCAAGGCGGGCCGGGCCGGTCAGCAGGGCAACTCGGTGGGGGCCTACATGTGCAGCGACCTCGCCTGCTCGCTGTACGTGCGGGGCAAGCGGGACGCGGGCGCCGGGGCCCGGATGCCCGAGACGCTCACACTGGAGGAGAAGATCGGGCGGACCGTGGCGAACCTCGCCGCGTTCATCGCCAAGGTGACCGGCTGAGGCTACGCGTGGCCGCGCAGGACCTCCGCCCGGCACTCCTGCGGGGTGCCCCAGGCGGTGCGCAGCGCGCGGGCCTTGGTCAGCCAGAGCGACAGGTCGTACTCCGCCGTGTAGCCGATCGCGCCGTGCAGATGGAGCGCGGTGCGCGCGGTCGCGTACGCGGCCTCGCAGGCGCTCACCTTCGCGGCGGCCACATCGACCGCGCTCATCGTCACGGCGGCGCCCAGGACCAGGGGGCGGGCGAACTCCAGCGCGATCCTGGCGTCCGCCAGCCGGTGCTTGACCGCCTGGAACGAGCCGACGGGGACGCCGAACTGCACGCGTCGCCCGACATACGCCACCGTCCGCTCCAGCAGCGCGAGCCCCACCCCGAGCGCCTGCGCCGCGGTGGCCAGACGGGCCCAGCGCAGGCCGCGGTCCACGGGCGGGTCGGGGACGAGCAGTTCGCCGCCCGGCAGCAGGCGGGTGAGGCGGCGGGCGGGGTCGAGCGAGGGGCGCACCGGGCCGTGACCGGGGGCGAGGCGGAGGCCGTCGGCGTCCACCGCCAGGCGTAACTCCGCCGCGTCGCCGTCCACGGCGTACGAGCCCGCGGCCGCCAGCGTGGCCATCGACCGGCCCGTGGCCAGAGCGGGCAGGAACCGCTCGGCGGGGCCGGGCTCGAGCAACAGGGCCGCCGCGGCGACCGTCTCCACCAGCGGGCCCGGCACCGCGTGCCGCCCCAGCTCCACGAAGGCGACGGCCAGGTCCACCGGCCGGGGCCCCAGCCCTTCGTACGCCTCCGGGACCGCCAGCGCGAACACGCCGGCCTCGGCGATCCGCGACCACAGGGCGAGGCCGCCCGCCCGCTCGCCCCGGCTCCAGTCGCGGATCACGGCAGGAGTGCCGGCCGCGCCCAGCATCGCGTCCAGCGACCGGGCGAACGCCCGCTGCTCGGCGTCCAGCAGGAAGCGCGGCGGCGGCGCAGCCGGCCCGGGCGAAGTCATCGGCGGCGTCCCCTCGGCAGGCCGAGCAGCTGCTCGGCGACGATGTCGCGCTGGATCTCGTTGGTGCCCGCGTAGATCGGCCCGGCCAGGGCGAAGACATAACCCTGCGACCAGTCGGTGTCGGCCGCCTCGCCCTGCGCCTCCGGTGCGCCGAGCAGATCCAGCGCCGTCTCGTGCAGCGCGATGTCGTACTCCGACCAGAAGACCTTGTTCAGGCTCGACTCCGGGCCGAGCCGCTCCCCGGCGAGGAAGCGGGCGGCGGCCGCTTGGGTGAACAGCTGGTACGCGCGGGCGCCGATCAGCGCGTCCGCGACCTGGGCCGCGGCCGCCTCCGGACAGCCCCGCTCCACCCACAGGGCGTGCAGCCGGTCGGCCGAGGCGAGGAAACGGCCGGGGGAGCGCAGGGTGAGCCCGCGTTCGTTGGCCGCCGTCGACATCGCGATCCGCCAGCCCTGACCCGGCTCCCCGATCACGTCCTCGTCCGGCACGAAGACCTCGTCAAGGAACAGCTCGGCGAACGCCGGCTTCCCGTCCAGGCGGCCGATCGGGCGGACGGTGACCCCGGGGGCCCGCAGGTCGAACATGAGGTAGGTGAGGCCCTGGTGGGGTTTCGGGGTGTCGGGGTCGGTGCGGAACAGGCCGAAGGCGCGGTCGGCGAAGGCCGCGCGCGAGGACCAGGTCTTCTGCCCGCTCAGCAGCCAGCCGCCGTCCCCGCGGACCGCCCTGGCGCGCAGCGCGGCCAGGTCCGACCCTGCCTCGGGCTCCGACCAGGCCTGCGCCCAGACGACCTCGCCGGTCGCCATCGGGGGCAGGACCCGCGCCCGCTGCTCCTCGGTGCCGTGGTCGAGCAGGGTGGGGGCGAGCAGGCTCACCCCGTTCTGGCCGACGCGGCCCGGGGCGCCCGCCGCGTAGTACTCCTCCTCGAAGAGCAGCCAGCGCAGCAGCCCGCAGTCCTGGCCGCCGTAGCGCCTCGGCCAGTTCACCACCGACCAGCCGGCCGCGGCCAGTTCCGCCTCCCACGCGCGGTGCGCTGCGAAGCCCTCCGCGGTCTCCAGGGAAGGCAGCGGCTCGGACGGCACCCGCGCGCGCAGCCAGGCCCGCGCCTCGGCGCGGAACGCCTCGTCGGCGGGGGAGCGGTCGAGGTCCACGGGCGTCCTCCTCGTGCGCGCGTTCTTCCCTAACAAGTGTTTGGTAGGTTAGCGTGCCGTCATGAAGAACGTCGAGGGTCCGCCGTACGTTCCCGGGCACGCGCTGCTCGACGGCCGCACCGCCGTGATCACCGCGGCGGCCGGCGCGGGCATCGGCGGGGCGACCGCGCGCCGCTTCCTGGAGGAAGGCGCCCGCGTCGTGATCAGCGACACCCACGTCCGCCGGCTCACCGCGTACCGGACCGAACTCGCCGAGGAGTTCGGCGAGGACGCGGTGGCCGCCCTGCCGTGCGACGTCACCGACGAGAGCCAGGTCCGGGACCTGTTCGACACCGCCGTACGCACCCACGGGCGCCTGGACGTCGTCGTCAACAACGCGGGCCTCGGCGGCACCTCGGAACTCGTCGACATGACCGACGCACAGTGGTCACGCGTCCTGGACGTCACCCTCAACGGAACCTTCCGGTGCACCCGGGCCGCCCTGCGCCTGATGCGCGAGACCGGCGGGGGAGTCGTCGTCAACAACGCCTCCGTCGTCGGCTGGCGCGCCCAGGCCGGACAGGCCCACTACGCCGCCGCGAAGGCGGGCGTCATGGCCCTGACCCGGTGCGCGGCGATCGAGGCGGCCGCCTACGGCGTACGGGTCAACGCGGTCTCGCCGAGCCTCGCCATGCACCCGCACCTGGTCAAGGTGACCTCCGCCGGCCTGCTGGAGGAACTCACCGCCCGGGAGGCCTTCGGCCGGTACGCCGAACCCTGGGAGGTGGCCAACGTGATCGTCTTCCTGGCGTCGGGCTACTCCTCGTACATGACGGGCGAGGTCGTCTCCGTCAGCGGCCAGCACGCGTGACGACCGGAGCAGACCACAATGTGTCCGTGCCGACCAAGAAGAAGCCCCAGGTGACCGCGGCGCCCGCCCGTCGCCGTGAACTCCTCGACACCGCCGCCGAGGTGTTCGCCGAACAGGGCTACAACGCCACCACCGTCCGGAAGATCGCCGACCACGCGGGCATGCTCGCGGGCAGCCTCTACTACCACTTCGACTCCAAGGAATCGATGCTGGAGGAGATCCTGCGGACCTTCCTCGACGAGCTCTGGGACGGCTACGACACCGTCCTGGCCGCCGGGCTCGGACCCCGCGAGACGCTCGCGGCCCTGGTCACCGAGTCCTTCCGGGAGATCGACCGGCACCGCGCCGCCGTCGCGATCTACCAGAAGGAGAGCAAACAGCTCGTGGCGCAGGAACGGTTCGCGTTCCTCGCCGAGTCACAGCGCCGGTTCGAGAAGGCCTGGCTGGCCACGCTGGAACGCGGCGTCGCGGACCGGGTCTTCCGCCCCGACCTAGACCTCCGCCTCGCCTACCGGTTCGTCCGCGACACCGTGTGGGTCGCCGCGTCCTGGTACCGGCCCGGCGGACAGCACAGCCCGGAGGAGATCGCCCGGCAGTACCTGTCGATGGTGCTGGACGGGATCGCCGTACGTGAACAGCCCTTTCCTGTGAGGGAGTCGCCATGTCCGAGGCCTACATCGTCGAAGCGGTCCGCACGCCCGTCGGGCGGCGCGGAGGAGGACTGAGCACGGTCCACCCGGCCGACCTGGGCGCGCACGTGCTCAAGGAACTCGTCGCGCGGGCCGGCATCGACCCGGCCGCCGTCGAGGACGTCGTCTTCGGCTGCCTGGACACGGTCGGACCGCAGGCCGGGGACATCGCCCGGACCTGCTGGCTGGCCGCCGGGCTGCCGGAGGAGGTGCCGGGCGTGACCGTGGACCGTCAGTGCGGCTCCTCGCAGCAGGCCGTGCACTTCGCCGCACAGGGCGTCCTGTCCGGCACCCAGGACCTGGTGGTCGCGGGCGGCGTACAGAACATGTCGCAGATCCCGATCGCCTACGCCACCCGGCAGGCCGCCGTGCCCCTCGGCTTCACCCAGGGCCCCTTCGCGGGCAGCGAGGGCTGGCGCGCGCGGTACGGGGACCGGCCGGTGAACCAGTTCGCCGGCGCCGAGATGATCGCCGCGAAGTGGGGCATCAGCCGCCGGGACCAGGAGGAGTTCGCCCTGCGCTCGCACGGCCGGGCGGTGCGGGCGATCGACGAGGGCCGCTTCGCGCGGGAGACCGTCGCCCTCGGGGAGGTCACCGCCGACGAGGGACCGCGCCGGGACACCTCTCTGGAGAAGATGGCCGCGCTGAAGCCCGTCATCGACGGCGGGACCGTCACCGCCGCCTGCTCCTCGCAGGTCTCCGACGGCGCGGCGGCCCTGCTGCTCGCCTCGGAACGGGCGGTGCGCGAGCACGGTCTGACGCCCCGCGCACGCGTGCACCACCTCTCCGTCCGCGGCGAGGACCCGATCCGCATGCTGACGGCTCCGATCCCGGCGACCGCCCACGCCCTGAAGAAGACCGGCCTGTCGATCCAGGACATCGACCTCGTCGAGATCAACGAGGCGTTCGCGCCCGTCGTCCTGGCCTGGCTGAAGGAGACCGGCGCCGACCCGGAGCGGGTCAACGTCAACGGCGGCGCGATCGCCCTCGGCCACCCCCTCGGCGCGACCGGCGCCAAGCTGATGACCACCCTGCTGCACGAACTGGAGCGCACGGGCGGCCGCTTCGGCCTCCAGACGATGTGCGAGGGCGGCGGCCAGGCCAACGTCACGATCATCGAGAGGCTGTGACGGTCACCGAGAGGCTGTGACGGTCATCGGGAGGCTCTGACGGTGACCGGGAGGCCGTGACGGTCACCGTGGGGCACCGAGCCGGTTCACGGCGAGGACCGTGTCCTGCGCCTCCTTCATGATCCGCGCCACCAGCTCCGCGCACGACGGCAGGTCGTCGATCACCCCGGCGACCTGCCCGGCGGCCATCACTCCCGCATCCGTGCGCCCCTCCACCATCGCGGACCGGAGCATCATCGGCGTGTTCGCGGCGAGCAGCACCTGACTCCAGGTGAGGTCCTTGCCGTGGCGCAGCGCCAGACCGTCGCGGACCATCTCCCGCCAGCCGAGGCCGGACAGCCTCCGGAAGCCGGCCGCGTGACGCACCGCCCGCACCAGGGCCCCGGCCCGGCCCGCGTCCTCCAGGGCGTCGACCAGAGCGGTGCGCAGCATGCGGTGCGGGAGGCCGTCCACCGCCCGGGTCACGGTGACGTCCCGGACCGTCGCCGCCAGGTACCGCGCCTTCACCGCGTCCGGGACCGGCGAGTCCGAGGTGAGCAGGAACCGGGTGCCCATCGCGACCCCGGCCGCCCCGTACGCCAGCGCCGCCACCAGACCCCGCCCGTCGAAGAAGCCGCCCGCCGCCACCACCGGGATGTCCACGGCGTCCACCACCTGCGGCAGCAGCACCGTCGTCGCCACGTCCCCGGTGTGTCCGCCGCCCTCCCCGCCCTGCACGATCACCGCGTCCGCACCCCAGGCCGCGACCTTCTCGGCGTGCCGACGCGCCCCGACGGACGGGACGACGACGACACCCCCCTCCTTCAGCTCCGCGATCAGCTCCGCGGAGGGCGCCAGCGCGAAGGACGCGACCCGCACGCCCTCGTCGAGGATGATCCGCACCCGGTCGCCCGCGTCCGCCGCGTCGGCCCGCAGGTTCACCCCGAACGGCGCCGTCGTCCGCGACCGCACCTCGCGCACCGCCGCCCGCAGCCCGTCCACGGTCATGGTCGCGGAGGCCAGGACCCCCAGCGCCCCCGCCTCCGCCGCCGCCGACACCAGCCGCGGGCCCGCCACCCACCCCATCCCGGTCTGCACGATCGGGTGTCGCACCCCGACCAGCCGGGTGAACGCCGTTTCCATCAGACGGCGACCTCCCTGGCCCGGGTGCCGTGCGGGTCGATCACCTCGCGGATCAGACGCAGTTCGCCCGCCGTCGGTTCACGGGTGAGCGGCACCTCGTCCGGTATCACGAGGTCGAAGCCCGTCGCCTCCCGGACCTGTTCGACACTCACCCCGGGATGCACCGAGGCCAGCCGCATCGCGTGGTCCGGCGTGGCGAAGTCGAACACCCCGAGGTCGGAGACGACCCTCGGGACCCGGTGGTGGCGGGCGCCGGCCGCCCGGTCGTAGCCCACCCCGCACACCATGTCGACCCGCTCGACGAAGACCCGCCGGGAGTGCCGCGGCACCCAGTAACTCGTCGGGTTGTTCAGCGTGTTGACCGGCGCGCCGCGCACCCCGAGCAACTGCCGCAGGGGCTTCGCCCAGTCCCCGATGCACGCGATGTTCTGGTTGCCGTACCGGTCGATCTGACTCGCGCCCATCATCACGTGCCGCCGGCCCCCCGTGACCAGCGCCAGGTGCTGCCGGTACGGCAGCCAGCCCTCGACGGTGCCGTCGGGCCCGACGAGCAGGGCCTCCCCGTCGGTCAGCAGCAGGTCCGGCGCGAAGGTGTGCCGGGCCAGGCGGGCACCGACGGAGGGGATGAGACCCATCGGACTGGCCAGGATCTCGCCCGCCCCGCGCCACGCCTCCGCGCAGGCGATCACGCAGTACTCGGCACGGGTCACCTCGCTCACGCCCCCGTTCACACCCTCGCTGACGCCCTCGCTCACGACTCCTCCTCGACGGCCGACCGGTACGCCCGCTCGTCCCCGGCGAGGAACCGCGCGGCGAACTCGGGCCAGGGCGTGGTCGCGTACCGCTTCTGCAACGCCTCGTCCCGGCCGTAGTCGGGGGCGCAGGACGTGAAATGCGCGCCGCCCGTCGCCTCGATCACCCCCGTCACCGTGTGCCGCTTGATCAGCAGCGACTGCGGCGCCGCCTCCTCGGTCAGCTCCGCGGTGTCGACGATCCGCTCGCAGCTGACGTACGCCGCGTCCGCCGCCTCGCAGAACAGATCGTCGAAGTAGGGATCCGGGCCCAGGTACTGCCCGTTGCCCAGCCGGTCGGCCCGGTTGACGTGCACCAGGGCCGCGTCCAGCCGCAGGGCCGGCATCGCCACGAACGTCTCCTGGTCCTCGTACGGCGAAGTCACCGTCCGAAGCCCGGGGTTGACCCGCATCACGTCCGAACCGAGCCCGGCCCGCACCGGCAGGAAGGGCAGCCGGTTCGCGGCCGCGTGCAGACCCCACATGAACATCGCCTCGTCGACCTCCGTCAGCTCGAAGGCCCCGCGCTCGCGGGCCGCGCGGTAGTGCGGCTCCAGGGGGATCGAGTCGAGGGTGACGAACGCGGCGACCAGCTTCCGGATCCGCCCGGCCGCGGCGAGCATCCCGACGTCCGGGCCGCCGTACGACACGACGGTGAGGTCGGTGACCTCCGACCGGAGCAGCGCCCTGACCAGCGCCATCGGCTTGCGGCGGGAGCCCCAGCCGCCGATGCCGAGGGTCATCCCGCTGCGCAGCCGGGCGACCGCCTCCGCGGCGGTCATCGTCTTGTCACCCACGCCTGCCCCCGTCCCCGTCCTCGCCGAAGGTGCCCCGGACCCGGTCGGCCACCCCCGAGACGTCCGCCTCGAAGGTGAAGCCCTGCTCGAAGCGGTAGCTGCGGCGCACGTCGACCGGGTCGATGCCGTTGATCGCCGCCTTGGCGAGCCGCAGCAGCTCGCCGTCCTTGGCGGCTATCTCGCGCGCCAGCTCCAGCGCCGCGGCGCGCAGCCCCTCGCGCGGGACCACCCGCCACACCGAGCCGTGCGCGTGCAGCTCGGCCGCGGTGACGGTGCGCGAGGTGTAGTACAGGGCGCGCATCAGATGCTGGGGGACCAGCCGGGCGAGATGGGTGGCCGCGCCGAGCGCGCCCCGGTCCAGCTCGGGCAGCCCGAACACGGCGTCCTCGCTCGCCACGATCACGTCCGCGTTCCCCACCAGGCCGATGCCCCCGCCCAGGCAGAAACCGTGCACCGCCGCGACCACCGGCACCTCGCACTCGTACACCGCGGCGAACGCCTCGAAGCAGCCGCGGTTGGCGCCTACCAGTGCCGACCGCCCCCGTGCCCGGATCTCCTTGATGTCCACGCCCGCGTTGAACCCACGGCCTCCGGCCGCCAGCACCACGCACCGGGTCTGCGGGGCGCGGCCGGCCGCGCGGACCGCGTCGGCCAGCGCGAACCAGTCGTCCACCGTCAGCGCGTTGACGGGCGGGACGTCGACGGTCGTCACGGAAATCCCCTTTTCGGGGGACGAGGTGGAGACACCCATGGAAGCATCAGCTACCTTTCCACCAAACGTTTGTTAGGTGGAAGGTAGCAGCGAATGGAGCTGGACGGAAAGGTCGCCGTCGTCACCGGCGGCACCCGCGGCGTGGGCGCCGGCATCGCCCGCTCCCTCGCACGCGCGGGCGCCCAGGTCGTGGTCTGCGCCCGCCGACCACCGGAACACCCCCTCGACAGCGCCACGTTCGCCCCGCTCGACGTACGGGACGCCGACGCCGTACGGCGCTTCTTCACCGGCCTGCCCCGGCTCGACGTCCTCGTCAACAACGCGGGCGGCGCCCCCCACCGCCCCCTCGCGCACACCGACCCCGCACGGCACGCGCGCGTGATCGAACTCAACCTCCTCGCCCCGCTGACCGTCTCCCTCGCCGCGTACGACCACCTCAGACACGCCAACGGCTCCATCGTGATGATCGGCAGCGTCAGCGGCGGCCGCCCCTCACCCGGCACGGCCGCCTACGGCGCGGCCAAGGCCGGCCTGGAGAACCTCGCCCGCTCCATGGCCGTCGAATGGGCGCCCGAGGTCCGCGTCAACACCCTCGTCGTCGGCATGGTCCGCACCGAACTGACCCACCTCCACTACGGCGGCGAGGACGGCGTCGAAGCCGTCGCCCGCACCGTCCCCCTCGGCCGCCTCGCCCTCCCCGCCGACGTGGGCGCGGCAGCCGTCTTCCTCGCCTCCGACGCCGCCCGCTACATCAGCGGGGCCAGCCTGCTCCTGCACGGAGGCGGTGAACGGCCCGCCTTCCTCGACGCCGCAACCGTCAACAAGGAGACGTGAGATGAGCGGAATCTGCCACCGGCGCGTCGTCGCCGTCACCGGCGCGGGACGCGGACTCGGGCGCGCCCACGCGCTCGCGTTCGCCGCCGAGGGCGCCCGTGTCGTCGTCAACGACCTCGGTGTCGGCCTCGACGGCACCCCCGACCCGCACAGTCCCGCCGGACAGGTCGCGCGGGAGATCCGCGCGGCCGGCGGCGAAGCCGTCGCGCACGCCGGGGACATCGCCACCCCCGAAGGCGCCGCCACCCTCGTCGGCACCGCGCTGGACACGTACGGCCGACTCGACACCCTCGTCAACAACGCGGGCTTCCTGCGCGACCGCATGCTCGTCAACCTGACCGAGGACGACTGGGACGCCGTCCTGCGCGTCCACCTCAAGGGCCACTTCCTCACCCTCAAGCACGCCGCCGCACACTGGCGCGCCGAGACCAGGGCCGGCCGCCCGCCCGCCGCCCGCGTCATCAACACCAGCAGCGGCGCGGGGCTGCTCGGCTCGCTCGGCCAGGGCAACTACAGCGCCGCGAAGGCCGGGATCGTCGCCCTGACGCTCGTCGCCGCCGCCGAACTCGCCCGCTACGGCGTCCAGGTCAACGCGATCGCACCCGCCGCCCGCACCCGGATGACGGAGCGCACCTTCGCCGCGGCCATGACCGCCCCCGAAGCCGGCTTCGACGCGATGGCCCCCGAGAACGTCTCCCCGCTGGTCGTCTGGCTCGGCTCCGACACGAGCCAGGGCGTCACCGGACGCGTCTTCGAGGCCGACGGCGGACGCATCACCGTCATGGAGGGCTGGCGGCCCGGCCCCACCACCGACAAAGGGGCACGGTGGGCCCCCGCGGAGGCGGGGGAGGCCGTACGGAAACTCCTGACGCGGACGACCCCACCGGGCCCCGTCCACGGCACGTAGGCCACCCGGCCACCCGGCTCCGCGGGCCCCTCGACCGTCTCTCCCCGCGACCCCGCGACCCCGCAGCCCACAGCCCCGCAGCCCGCGGCCCGGAACCCGGCAGTCCGGCGCCCGCCTACGTGTCGCACTCCAGCACCGTCCGGCACAGCGCGCACCGTGCCCGCACCCGGCCCCGCACCGGGACCCTGATCCGCTGATGGCAGGTGGGACACGCGAACGTCACCCGCAACGCCCCCGGAGCGTCCGGGGCGAAGCTGTACGGGCTGTCCGGGGCCGCCGCCGACGGATGGACCTGGGCATGCCGGCGATCACGCGCGTAACGCCGCCGCCCCGCCCAGCCCGCCGCCGTCAACGGAGGCTGCCGCCCGTCATGCCGGGCCCGCTCGAGCCCCCGCGCGTACGCCGTGTACGCCTGCGCACTCGTGAACCACACCGACGGATCCTCACCGAAGACCAGCGACCGCTTCGCCAGCACGTACCCGAACTCCTCCGGAGTCAGATACCCCAGCTTCTGCGAGGACGCCGCGTCCTCCCGGTAGGCGTCCAGCAGCAGCCAGCCCGCCCCCAGATACGTCGTCGCCGTGTCCGTCAGGATCTCGTTGTCCCGCGTCCCCGGGAACGACAGCCCCACCCGGTGCAGATAGACATGCATGACCTCGTGCGCCAGCGCCGCGCCGATGTCCCGCCGGTGCGTACGGAACCGGTCGTTCAACTCCACGAAGTACTCCGGACCCGCCGTGAGTTCGACGTTCGCCGCATGCTCCATCGCACGGAACGCGACGATCATTCGCGCCTGCGGCAACCGGAAGTGCCGCACCAGCTCACGCGCCACCCGCTGCACCCCCAGATGCAGATCGTCCGTGTCGCAGAACGCCACGTCCGCCGGCGCCACACTCGACGTGAACTGATGGATGGTGTCGTACGACAACCGCCGGTACAGCGCCGTGACCGCCGCCCGCACCGTCTCCAGGTGCGGGTACCCGTGCTCGACCGGCCCGCCGTTCGCCACGCCCGCACCCCCAAGACGCCGGGAACCCGGGTTCCCGGGATCCCGATTCCACTGTAAGGGCAGGCCACCCCCGGGGCGGGCCCGGCGGACGCACTAGGGTGAACGCCCATGACCACCAGCAACACCCCCGGAGCCGGAGACGTCGACCCCGCCGTCCGCGAGGAGCTCGACCGGCTGCGCGCCAGCATCGACAACATCGACGCCGCCGTCGTGCACATGCTCGCCGAGCGCTTCAAGGCCACCCAGCAGGTCGGCCACCTCAAGGCCCGCCACCAGCTGCCGCCCGCCGACCAGGCCCGCGAGGCCCGCCAGATCGCCCGGCTGCGCTCCCTCGCCGAGGACGCCCGACTCGACCCCGCGTTCGCCGAGAAGTTCCTCAACTTCATCATCGCCGAGGTGATCCGCCACCACGAGCGCATCGCCGAGGGCACCGTCGACGCCGAGGCCCCCACCCCGAACTGACCCGGGAACCCCGAACCGACCCGGAAAGGGCGGGGTCCGTCGCGGCCTGTCACCGCGCGGAAACGCACCGTCGGCACCGCCCGTCGCACCCACCGCACCCCGCGACCGGAACGGCGCTCCGGCGCGAGAAGGGGCATAAGGCACGTACCGATCCGCCCCTGTGCCCCGCCGACGGCATCAGGCAGCATGTCGTTCATGTCCGTACTGACGCGCGACGAAGCGCAGAGCCGTGCCAAGCTCCTCGACGTCCACCGCTACACCATCGAGCTCGACCTGACGACCGGCGAAGAGACCTTCGAGTCCAGCACCGTCATCCGGTTCGCCGCGCGCACGGACGGGGCCACCTTCGTCGAGGTCAAGCCCGCGGCACTGCACTCCGTCACCCTCGACGGCGAGCCCCTCGACCCGGACACCCTCGACGGCAACCGGCTCCCCCTCGACCACCTCACGGCGGGCGACCACGAACTGCGCGTCCGGACCAGCATGCGCTACTCCCGCACCGGCGAAGGCATGCACCGTTTCACCGACCCCACCGACGGCGAGACCTACCTCTACACCCAGCTCTTCATGGACGACGTCCAGCGCGTCTTCGCCGCCTTCGACCAGCCCGACCTCAAATCCGTCTTCGAGCTGACCGTCAAGGCCCCCGAAACCTGGACCGTCCTCGCCAACGGCATCACCGAACACCTCGGCGAAGGCCGCTGGCAGGCCGCCCCCACCCCCCTCATCTCCACCTACCTCGTCGCCGTCGCCGCCGGCCCCTGGCACTCCGTACGCACCGAACACGACGGACGCCCCTTCGGCCTCCACTGCCGCCGCTCCCTCGCCCCCCACCTCGACGCCGACGCCGACGAACTCCTCGAGATCACCCGGCAGTGCTACGACCGCTACCACGAGAAGTTCGAGGAGCCCTACCCCTTCGACTCCTACGACCAGGCGTTCGTCCCCGAGTTCAACGCCGGCGCCATGGAGAACCCCGGCCTCGTCACCTTCCGCGACGAGTTCGTCTACCGCTCCGCCGTCACCGACACCGAACGCCAGACCCGCGCCATGGTCATCGCCCACGAGATGGCCCACATGTGGTTCGGCGACCTCGTCACCCTCCAGTGGTGGGACGACATCTGGCTCAACGAGTCCTTCGCCGAATACATGGGCTACCAGACCCTCACCGAAGCCACCCGCTTCACCGACACCTGGACCGACTTCGGCGTCGTCCGCAAGGCCTGGGGATACGACGCCGACCAGCGCCCCTCCACCCACCCCGTCGCCCCCGAGAACGTCGACGACACCGCGTCCGCCCTCCTCAACTTCGACGGCATCTCCTACGCCAAGGGCGCCTCCGCACTACGGCAACTCGTCACCTGGCTCGGCGAGAAGGACTTCCTCGCCGGCATCAACACCCACTTCGCCCGCCACCGCTTCGCCAACGCCACCCTCGCCGACTTCATCGACTCCCTCGCCGCCCACACCGACCGCGACGTCCACGCCTGGGCCGACGCCTGGCTGCGCACCACCGGAGTCGACACCCTCACCCCCACCCTCCACGGCAGCAACGGCGACCACACCCTCACCGTCACCCACGACGGCAGCCGCCCGCACCGCGTCGCCGTCGGCCTCTACGACCTCGACCTCGCCGACGAAGGCCGCCTCACCCTGCGCGAACGCCTCGAGGTCGACATCCCGCAGAGCGCACCCCAGCCCATCGGCAAGCGCCCCGCCCTGGTCCTCCTCAACGACAGCGACCTCACCTACACCAAGGTCCGCTTCGACCCCGCCTCCTCCGAAACCGTCCGCACCAGCCTCTCCGGCCTGCCCGACCCGCTCACCCGCGCCGTCGTCTGGAACGCCCTGCGCGACGCCGTTCGCGACGGCGACCTCGCCCCCACCGCCTACCTCGACGCCGCCCGCGCCCACCTCCCCAGGGAAACCGACCTCGCCCTCGTCCAGGGCGTCCTCGCCTTCGCCTCCGGACAGGTCGCGGACCGCTACGTCACCCCCGAGCAACGCCCCGCCGCCGTCGCCACCCTCTCCGCCCTCTGCCGCGACCTCATCCGCCGCACCGAGGACGGCGACCACCCCGGCCTGCGCCTCATCGCCGTACGCCACTTCATCGACGGCGCCGCCCACCCCGACACCATCGCCGCCTGGCTCGCCGACGGCACGGTCCCCGGCGGCCCCGAACTCGACCCCGACCTGCGCTGGCGCGTCCTCGCCCGGCTCGCCGTCCTCGGCGCCACCGACGAACGGGCCATCGCCACCGAACTCGCCCGTGACCCCTCCGCCACCGGCCAGGAAGGCGCCGCCCGCTGCCGCGCCGCCCTCCCCGACGCCGAAGCCAAACGCACCGCCTGGGCCGCCATGTTCGACGACGACACCCTCTCCAACTACCTCTTCACCGCCACCGCCCAGGGCTTCTGGCAGCCCGAACAGAGCGACCTCGTCGCCGACTACGTCCCGCGCTTCTACCAGGACGCCGTCGCCGTCGCCGCCCGACGCGGCCCCGCCATCGCCGAAGCCGCCGGCCGCTGGGCCTTCCCCGCCCACGCCGTCACCCCCGACACCCTCCACCTCGGCCGAGCCTGCCTCACCGACGCCGACCCCACCCCCGCCCTCCGCCGCAAGCTCATCGACCAACTCGACGACCTGGCACGGGCGTTGCGGGTCAGGAACGCGTAGTTACGCCGGAAGACGATCGGCCCGTCCGGCGATCGAGGACGAGGCCCGTCCAGGGCCGAAGCGGGTCCAGGGGCGCGGCCCCCGGTAGCGCCCACACCAGCCCCGGTGCGATCTCCCGCACCGGGGCTGAGAACACACGTCCCCCGTAAGGGTTCCCTCACCGGATCCTCCGGACGCGCCCCCGCGATCCCCGACAAGCTTGCACTCCCCGCTGCGGCCACCCGCCCCGCGCCCCCGGAGGAGCCCCGTGAGCATGCCACCCCTCGCCTCAGGACCCGAAGGCCCCGACGCCCTACGGCCCTTGCTCACGACCGTCCTCGACGCCCTCACCACCGGCAGCGGCGCCCGCGGCGGACCACTCCCCGCCGGCGGACCCCGGGCCGTCGCCGCCCGCGTACGCCACGCCGTGGGAGACCTGCTCCCCGAACAAGGCGACCCCCGAGCCCTCACCACCCTCGTCCACGCCCTCGCCGAAGGCGCCGCCGACCCCGCGGACCCCCTCTGCGCCGCCCACCTGCACTGCCCACCCCTCGCCGTCGCCACCGCCGCCGACCTCGCCGCCTCCGTCCTCAACCCCTCCCTCGACTCCTGGGACCAGGCACCCGCCGCCTCCGAAATCGAGGCACTCCTCACCCGGACCCTCGCCGCACACGCCGGCATGGCCGACGCGGTCGTCACCACCGGCGGCACCGAAGCCAACCAACTCGCCCTCCTCCTCGCCCGCGAGACCCACGGCCCCGCCCTGACCCTCGTCTGCGGCGCCAACGCCCACCACTCCCTGCCCCGCGCCGCCTGGCTCCTCGGCCTCCCCGCACCCGTCGTCATCCCCACCCCCACCGGCACCCTCGACCCCACCGCCCTCACCCACACCCTCACCACCCTGCCCGGCCGCCCCCTCCTCGTCGCCGCCACCGCGGGCACCACCGACGCCGGACTCATCGACCCCCTCCCCGCCATCGCCGCGCTCTGCCGCACCCACGGCGCCCGCCTGCACATCGACGCCGCCTACGGAGGCGGACTGCTCTTCAGCGACCGCCACCGCCCCCTCCTCACCGGCCTCGACACCGCCCACACCGTCACCCTCGACCTGCACAAACTCGGCTGGCAACCCGTCGCCGCCGGCCTCCTCGCCGCCCGCGACGCACACGACCTCACCGCCCTCCACCACCAAGCCGACTACCTCAACGCCGACGACGACACCGAAGCCGGCCTCCCCGACCTCCTCGGCCGCTCCCTGCGCACCACCCGACGCCCCGACGCCCTCAAGATCGCCGTCACCCTCAAGACCCTCGGCCGCACCGGCCTCGGCGCCCTCGTCGACCAGGTCTGCTCCCACGCCCACGCGTTCGCCGACCTCGTCACCGCACACCCCGGCCTCGAACTCCACGCCCCACCCACCATCAGCACCGTCCTCTTCCGCCCCACCGGCGCCACCGACCAGGCCGTGGCCGAGATACGCCGCCGCCTCCTCACCCACGGCCGCGCCGTCCTCGGCCGAGCCCGCCTCGACGGGCGCCTCTGGCTCAAAGCCACCCTCCTCAACCCCCACACCCGCCCCCACGACCTGGCCGCCCTCCTCGACCTGGTGGAAGGAAACACCCCCCGATGAACACACCCCCCACCCCGGCGCCGACACCCCCCGCGACCTCGTCGGCATCGGCATCGGCCCCTGCAACCTCTCCCTCGCCGCCCTCGCCCACCCCCTCGCCGAACTCGACACCGTCTTCTACGAACAACGCCCCCGCTTCGACTGGCACCCCGGCCTCCTCATCGACGGCGCCCGCGTCCAAGTCCCCTTCCTCGCCGACCTCGTCACCCTCGCCGACCCCACCAGCCCCTGGACCTTCCTCAACTACCTCAAGACCCACCACCGCCTCTACCCCTTCTACTTCGCCGAGCGCTTCCACACCCCCCGCGCCGAATACGACACCTACTGCCGCTGGGTCGCCGACCAACTCCCCGGACTCCGCTTCCGCCACCAGGCCGACGCCGTCCGCTGGAACCCCGAACGCGACGTCTTCGAAGTCGACCACACCCAACTCGACGCCGACGGCGAAGCCGAAGCCCTCGGCCGCACCCACACCCGCAACGTCGTCCTCGGCATCGGCACCGAGCCCTACGTCCCCGACGCCCTGCGCCCCCTCGTCGACGCCCCCGGCGTACCCGTCGTCCACGCCGCCGACTACCTCACCCACCGCGACACCCTCCTCGCCGCCGGCCACATCACCGTCGTCGGATCAGGACAGTCCGGCGCCGAAGTCTTCCTCGACCTCCTCCGCCACCGCCCCGCCGGCCACGAACAACTCCACTGGATCGGCCGCACCGACGCGTTCGCCCCCATGGAGTACTCCAAACTCGGCCTCGAACACTTCACCCCCGACTACACCCGCTACTTCCACTCCCTCCCCGAAAGCACCCGCGACCGCCTCACCACCGCCCAGTGGCAACTCCACAAAGGCATCGACACCACCACCCTCGCCGCCATCCACGACGAGCTCTACCGACGCACCCTCGGCGGCGGCTGGCCCGACACCGTCCTCACCCCCGGCGTCCGCGTCCGCACCGCCGGACGCATCGCCACCACCAAGATCGAACTCCACCTCGAACACCTCCAGCAGGACACCCGCACCCGCCTCACCACCGACGCCGTCGTCCTCGCCACCGGCCACCGCGAACGCACCCTCGACCGCATCCTCGCCGGCCTCGACCCCTACATCCGCCGCGACAACAGCGAACGCCCCCGCGTCGACGAACACTTCCGCCTCGTCCTCGACCCCTCCATCACCGCCACCGGGTGCAACGTCTACGTCCAGAACGCCGAACGCCACACCCACGGCGTAGGCGCCCCCGACCTCGGCCTCGCCGCCTGGCGCGCCGCCACCATCCTCAACACCCTCACCGGCAAGGAGACCTACCCCCTCCCCACCCGCACCGCCTTCACCACCTTCGGACTCGAACAACCACAACCCCGAGTCCCCGCAGCCCGACAGGCACCCACCCTCACCCCCCTCGTCGACCGACGATGAGCACCGGGCCGGCACCGGACGGCCCACATCCCCCAGCACGCCACCCGCAGTTCAGCACCCTCCAGACCCACGAAAGACCGCGTACGCGAAAGGCGGTGCTCCCGCGGTGACCGACCCGGCCACCACCCGAAACACCGCCCACCGCACCACAGCACTACACGCGCACGGAAACCCTAGAAGACCGGCGTACCGTCACGCGTCAGCTCCCAGTCCACCGACGCGAAGTCCTTCGGATCCAGCACACCCTTCGCCGTCACCCACTCCGAGATCCGCGTACGGATCTCCGTCGACTCCGCCCACAACTCCTGCGCCGACGCCACATGCGGGAACGCGCCACCACCATTGGCCCGGTAGTTGTTCACCGCCAGCACGAACTGCTGCGCATCGTCCAACGCCACCCCGTTGTACGTCAGGTTCTTGATCCGCGAACCCGCCGCCTGCGCGATGTCGATCTCGTACACCAGACCCGACACATAGTCGTAGTTGTAGTCCGGACGCCCCGCCGCGTTCGTCAGCTTCTCCGTGTCGACCACCGCACCCGCCGCCGTCTGCACGAAGTACTGCGCCGAGTACTCCAGGTACGCCCGCACCTGCGCACCCGTCAGCAACTTCGCCACCAGCGTGTTGTCGTACACGTACAGGCTCGACAGATCCCGGATCGTCACCTCGCCCGCCGGGATCTCCGACGTACGCGAGAACGGAGACGCCTGCGCGATCACCGGCAGCGACGCGTACGACGTACCCGCCAGCGCCGCCCTGACGACGTCCTCCTGCACCTTCGTGATCAGGTCGATGATCGGCGCGTCCTTGTACCGCGCCTCCACCGTCGTCAACGTCTCCGTCGCCGTACCCACCACCTGGTTGACGTACGCCACGACCTTCGCGTGCTCGTCACCCAGCAGCTTCGTGATCTTCGGGTCGTCCGCCACCGAGTTGGAGTTCAGCACCTTCGAAGCGACGGACTCCACCGTCCACCGCCCCTTCTCGAACACCAGCTCCACATCGAACACCGACAGCCGCTCCGCGTACGCCAACGGCTCCGACAACACGACCGTCTTCCCGGTCTTCGCGTTGACGACCTTCAGCTCCGGAATCTCCACATGCGCGTGACCCACCAGCACCGCGTCGATGTCCGGCACCTGCTGCGCCACCAGCGCCGCCGAGTTCTCCACGTACGGCAACTGGTCACCGTACGACGACGTACCCGACGAACCCGAGTGCGCCGACACGATCACCACATCCGCACCCAGCGACTTCAGCTTCGGCACCCACTTCGCCGCCTGCTCCTCCAGCCCCGGGAACGCCAGCTTGCCCTGCACATACGCCTTGTCCCAGATCGCGATACCCGGGTTCGTCAGCCCCAGCACCGCCACCTTCACCGGCGGCGCGCCCTTCACACAGAACGTCTTGATCACGTAGGGCGGGAACGCCGGCTTCAGCGTCTTCGCGTCCACCGCGTTCGCACCCAGCAGCGGGAACCGCAACTGCGACTCGAACTTCCGCAGCGTCTCGATACCGTAGTTGAACTCGTGATTGCCCAGCGCCGCCGCGTCGTACCCGATCGCGTTCATCGCCTGCGCCATCGGGTGCACCGGACCACCCTTGGCGGTGATCGGATCCACCTTCGCGTAGTAGTACGTCAGCGGAGTGCCCTGGATCGTGTCACCCGCGTCCAGCAGCAGCGTGTTCTCGCGCCCCTTCTCCGCACGGATCTGGTTCACCAGCGTCGAGATACGCGCCAGCCCCTGCGCGTTACCGGCCGCGTCCGTGTACTCCGCGTCCTTGAAGTAGTCCCAGTTGAACACGTGACCATGCAGGTCCGTCGTCCCCAGCACCGTCAGCGCGTACCGCTTCGGCTGCTTGACCGGCTTCCCCGGCTTCTTCGCCTCGGCGGCCCGCGCCGGAGCCGCGGCAGCACCCGCGATCGCCACCCCCGCCCCGGTCACAGCGGACTTCTTCAGGAACTTCCGGCGATTCAACGGCATGTCTCATGCTCCTCGGGGATGGTTGACGACGCGCGTAGATTCTGACCCGGGCACGACCGACGGCAACAGGTCCAGGAGGTTTCGATCTGATGACCAGACCGGTCAACTGCCCCCGGTCAACGGGGAAACCCATGACAAGGTGGGACGTATGACCTCCCCGCAGAATCCCCCGTACGGCACACCCGACGCACCACTCCTCACCGTCCGCGGCGAGGCCGAACTCGAGGTCGACCCCGAGATCGCCCGCATCGGCATCACCCTCACCGCCCGCGGCCGCGACCGCCGCACCACCCTCGACGACCTCACCCGCCGCAACACCACCACCCTCGACCTCATCAAGTCCTACGGTGACGCCGTCGAGAACCTCTCCACCGGCACCCTCACCCTCACCCCCGAACTCACCCACCGCGGACGCGGCGAACGCGTCCGCACCTACCACGGCACCATCCACCTCACCGCCGAACTCACCGACTTCACCGCCCTCGGCGAACTCACCACCCGCCTCGCCGACCTCGACCTCACCCGGATCGACGGCCCCACCTGGGAACTCCGCCCCACCTCACCCGTCCACCGCCAAGCCCGGCAACAAGCGGTCCGCGAAGCCGTACAACGAGCCCACGAATACGCCGAGGCACTCGGCACCACCGTCGCCGCCCTCCTCGAACTCGCCGACACCGGCACCGACGGCGGACGCCCCCGCGCCGCCTTCGACCGCCGCGCCGTCCGCTTCTCCATGGCAGCCCCCGACACGGACGCCGGCGCACCCGAACCCCTCGACCTCGAACCCCAGCGCATCCACATCCACACCGAGGTCAGCGCACAGTTCACGATGAATCCACCGAGCCTGTGAATTCATCCATTCGGGGAGGCCCCCCGCAAGAGCCGGGGTAAAAACGAAAAGTGCTCATCAGAGCGGCAGCCCGCACAATTTATTAATTGACGGCAGTCGACAACAACCCTTCACCCAAAGGTTGTTGGACGGCCATGCCCCTCCGAATTCCCTACCCACCGGTAAGACATAAGCTCGAAACATGCGCCGAGCAAAAATCGTCTGCACCCTGGGCCCCGCCACCGACACATACGACCAGATCAAAGCCCTGGTCGACGCCGGAATGGACGTAGCCCGCTTCAACCTCAGCCACGGCGGCCACGCCGAGCACGACGAGCGCTACCAGCGCGTCCGCAAGGCCTCCGACGAAACCGGCCGCAGCGTCGGCCTCCTCGCCGACCTTCAAGGCCCGAAGATCCGCCTCGGCAACTTCGCCGAAGGCCCCGTACTCCTTGAACGCGGCGACACCTTCACCATCACCGTCGAGGAAGGCGTGGAAGGCGACCGCCACAGGTGCGGCACCACCTACGCCGGCCTCGCAGCCGACGTCACCACCGGCGAACGCATCCTCGTCGACGACGGCAAGGTCTGCCTCGAAGTGACAGAGGTCGACGGACCCCGCGTGCACACCCGCGTCATCGAAGGCGGCGTGATCTCCGACCACAAGGGCCTCAACCTCCCCGGCGTCGCCGTCTCCGTCCCCGCCCTCTCCAAGAAGGACGAGGACGACCTCCGCTGGGCGCTGCGCACCGGCTTCGACGTCATCGCCCTCTCCTTCGTCCGCAGCGGCCGCGACATCCTCGACGTCCACCGCATCATGGACGACGAAGGCCGCCGCCTCCCCGTCATCGCCAAGATCGAGAAACCCCAGGCCGTCGAGAACATCGACGACATCGTCGCCGCCTTCGACGGAATCATGGTCGCCCGCGGCGACCTCGGCGTCGAAATGCCCCTCGAACAGGTCCCCATCGTCCAAAAGCGCGCGATCAAGCTGGCGAAGCGCAACGCCAAGCCCGTCATCGTCGCCACCCAGATGCTCGACTCCATGATCGAGAACTCCCGCCCCACCCGCGCCGAAGCCTCCGACGTCGCCAACGCCATCATCGACGGCACCGACGCGGTCATGCTCTCCGGCGAGACCAGCGTCGGCAAACACGCCATCCAGACCGTCCGCACCATGGCGAAGATCGTCGAAGCGGCCGAGGAGGACATCCTCGCCAAGGGGCTCCCGCCGCTCACCGCCTCGAACAAACCGCGCACCCAGGGCGGCGCCGTCGCCCGGGCCGCCGCCGAGATCGGCGACTTCCTCGACGCCAGGTTCCTCGTCGCCTTCACCCAGAGCGGCGACACCGTCCGCCGCCTCTCCCGCTACCGTTCGCCGATCCCGCTCCTCGCCTTCACCCCGGAACCGGCGACCCGCTCCCAGCTGAACCTGACCTGGGGCGTCGAGACGTTCCTCGGCCCCCACGCGGACTCGACGGACGCGATGGTCGACCAGGTGGACGAGCTGCTGCTGAGGTACGGCCGCTGCGAGAGGGGCGACGTGGTGGTCATCACGGCGGGTTCGCTCACCGGCGTCTCGGGCTCGACCAACCTGGTCCGCGTCCACCACGTCGGAGAGGACGACAGCCCGAAGTAGGGGGACCGGGTCAGTACTACCGGATGTCGTCGGAGACATTGGTGAAGAAGTACCGGGGGTATTCGTAGCGCTTGGGTTCACCGGCAACGATGCGGGTCGTCCAGTTGGTGATGCGGCACCCGTCGGAGTGGATGAGACCTCGGATGAACTCCCAGGGGTGGGCGTCGACGATGCCCTGTTGCCAGGGTTCGAGGACGATGGGCCGCTCGTGCTTCTTGCCGGGGTTGTGCTGGGGAAACATACAAGTCCAGTGCCTTGTGTACGACTTCACCTCGACGCAGCCAGTCTTGTGACGCTGGCTGACGTTCGGGAGCGGCATCACCTTGCGCATGGCTTCTTCGGCTGCCGCGATCAGGCCGGTCTGCGTGGCGTTGCAGAAGATGGAGAGGCGGTGCTGCTTGGTTTTCGAGACGATGTGGCCGTCGCCGAGGTACAGGCCGAGCAGGTAGGCGTATGCGATCTCATCGAACTCGCGGCCGGTGCAATTGGGGCAGTCCGTCGGCTGTTCGTATCTCTCGCCACGGGCTTTGCGGTCCTCGCTGCGCCACCAGCCGACGGTGCCGCGCGGAATGTTCAGATGCTCAGCCACGAGACGATTCGGCGCACCTTGGCGCATGAGTGCGACGGCTTGGGCGCGAATCGAAGGACTGTGCTGTTCCATGCCGCCACTTTGAGCAGGAGGCCGCGACGACACGCAGCAAAAAGCGGATGTTCACGAGAACGGGAACATCCGCTTTTCTTTCGTGACCTTGGGAACCAAGGAAAAGTGCCCCGAGTCGGATTCGAACCGACGCTGTATGGGTTTTGAATCCATGGCCTCTACCGCTGGGCTACCGGGGCCCCTTCGAAACGAAGGTCAGCGGTCACCCGCTGTGTCACTACCTTACCGCAGCTAGGTAGGCTCTTGTCAGCAGCACCCCTGCCCTGAACGAGGAGCTCCCGTGACCGCCCCCGAGTCGCCCCAGCCCGTGGACGCGCCCGACGACGACAAGTCGCACGTGCCTCCGCTGACGACCCGTGTCGTCATCGCCGAGGACGAGGCCCTGATCCGCCTCGACCTCAAAGAGATGCTGGAGGAGGAGGGCTACAGCGTCGTCGGCGAGGCCGGTGACGGTGAGCAGGCGATCGAGCTGGCCCGTGAGCACAAGCCGGACCTGGTCATCCTCGATGTGAAGATGCCCAAGATGGACGGCATCTCCGCCGCCGAGAAGATCGCCGAGGAGCGCATCGCGCCGGTGCTGATGCTGACCGCGTTCTCGCAGCGCGACCTCGTCGAGCGGGCGCGTGACGCCGGGGCGATGGCGTACCTGGTGAAGCCGTTCAGCAAGAGTGACGTCGTCCCGGCGATCGAGATGGCCGTCTCGCGTTTCACGGAGCTGCGGGAGCTGGAGAACGAGGTCGCGGACCTGACGCTGCGGCTGGAGACGCGCAAGCTGGTGGACCGGGCGAAGTCGATTCTCCAGACGGAGTACGGGCTGACGGAGCCGGCGGCGTTCCGCTGGATCCAGAAGACGTCGATGGACCGTCGGATGTCGATGCAGCAGGTCGCCGAGGCGGTCATTCAGGACGCGGACGAGAAGAAGTCGTCCAAGGGCTGAGCAAGCACGGCAGAGCAAAGGACGAGGCCCGCGCCCGGAGAAGGGGCGCGGGCCTCGTCGTGTGCGAGGGGGGTGCTCAGTCCTCGCCGAGGTACGCCTTGCGGACGGACTCGTCGTGGAGGAGGTCCTGGCCGGTGCCGGAGAGGACGATCTTGCCGATCTCCATGACATGGCCGTGGTCGGCGAGCGACAGGGCGGCCTGGGCGTTCTGCTCGATGAGCAGGATGGTCATGCCCTGGGCCTTGAGCTCGACGATGGTGGACATGATCTTCTGCATCATGATGGGGGAGAGGCCCATGGAGGGCTCGTCCAGCATGAGCAGTTTGGGCTGGGACATGAGCGCCCGGCCCATGGCGAGCATCTGCTGTTCGCCGCCGGACAGGGTGCCGGCGGCCTGCTTCCGGCGCTCTCCCAGGATGGGGAAGAGGTCGTAGGCGCGCTGGATGTCCTTTTCGATGCCGGGCTTGTCGTTGCGGAGGAAGGCGCCGAGGCGGAGGTTGTCCTCGATCGTCATGCGCGGGAAGATGTGCCGCCCCTCGGGGGAGTGGGCGAGTCCGAGCGAGACGATGTCGTGGGCGGGGATCTTCTTCAGCGATCTGCCGTTGAATTTGATCTGGCCGCCGACGGGCTTGAGGAGTCCGGACAGGGTGCGCAGGGTGGTGGTCTTGCCGGCGCCGTTGGTGCCGATCAGGGTGACGACCTCGCCGGCCTCGACCTTGAACGAGATGCCTTTGACGGCCTCGATCTTGCCGTAGGCGACCCGGAGGTCCTCGACTTCGAGCAGTGCGGTCATCGGTCGTTCTCCTTGGCGGGCGCGGCGTCCGTCGGGGTGGCGGCGCTCTCGGCGTTCGCTTCGGCGGCCTCGACTTCGGCTGTTTCTTCGTCGCCGGGGGCGTTCTCGAAGGGTTCGCCGAGGTAGGCGGCGACCACTCGTTCGTCGCCCTGGACGGTCGCGCTGTCGCCTTCGACGAGCTTTTCGCCCTGGACGAGGACGGCGACGCGGTCGCAGAGGTTGAAGATGAAGCGCATGTCGTGCTCGATGACGAGGACGGCGATGCCCTTGTCGCGGATGGCGAAGACGAGTTCTTCGGTCGCGCGGGTTTCCTGGGGGTTCATGCCGGCGGTGGGCTCGTCCAGGAGGAGGAGGCCGGGCTCGCTGGCGAGTGCGCGGGCGATCTCGAGCTTGCGCTGTTCGCCGTAGGGCAGGTTGCGGGCGAGGTGGTCGGCCTTCTTCTCCAGGCCGATGAACTCCAGGAGTTCCATGGCGCGTTCGCGGCTGGCGGCTTCGGCGCGGTGGAAGGAGGGGAGGCGCAGGACGGCCGACCAGAAGCCTTCCTTGGTGCGGGTGTGGCGGCCGACGAGGACGTTTTCCAGGACGGTCATGTTGCCGAAGAGGCGGATGTTCTGGAAGGTGCGGGCGATGCCGGCGGCCGTGACCTTGAAGGATTTGGGCGGCAGGACGGTGCCCTTGTAGCGGACTTCGCCTTCGGTGGGGATGTAGAGGCCGGTGAGGCAGTTGAAGAAGGTGGTCTTGCCGGCGCCGTTGGGGCCGATGAGGCCGACGATCTCTCCGGCGTTGACGTGGAGGTTGACGTCGCGGACGGCGGTGAGGCCGCCGAAGCGCATGGTGACGCCGCGGGCGTCGAGCACCGTCTCGCCGACAGGGGCGACAGGGGCGTCCTTGGTGGTGGTGTCGGTGGTCATGGTGGTCAGGCCCCTGCCTTGGTCAGGACGGTGGGAGCTTCCGCGTCCTCGTGGAACTCGAGCTGGCGGCGCCGGTTGGGGATGAGGCCTTCCGGTCGGAAGCGCATCAGCAGGATGAGGGCGAGGCCGAAGGCGAAGAGCTGGTAGTCGCCGAGGAACTGGAGTTTGTTGGGGATGAGGAAGAGCAGTGCGGCGCCGATGAGGGGGCCGCTGATGGTGCCCATGCCGCCGAGGACGACCGCGGCGAGGAGGAAGGCGGAGTTGGGCGGGATGGGGCCGGCGAAGAGGTACTGCTCGGGGGTCACGGTGTAGGTGACGTGGGCCTGGACGGTGCCGGCGAGTCCGGCGAGGGAGGCGCCGACGGCGAAGGCGATGAGCTTGACGCGGAAGCCGTTGATGCCCATGGCGAGGGCGGCGGTCTCGTCCTCGCGGATGGCGACCCAGGCGCGGCCGATGCGGGAGTCGCCGCTGCGTCGGAAGACGAGGACGACGACGGCGGTGATGACCAGCATCAGGAAGAAGTAGTTGGCGAACCGGCCGATGGTGAATCCGGCGATGGCGTGCTCGGCTCCGAAGTCGAACCCGAGGATGTTGAGGTTCGGGATGGAGGAGATGCCGTTGGAGCCGTTGGTGATGTCGGGGCCGGAGGTGCCGTCGAGGTTGTTGGCGGTGATGCGGAAGATCTCGCCGAAGCCGAGGGTGACGATGGCGAGGTAGTCGCCGCGCAGTCGCAGGGTGGGGGCGCCGATGAGGACGCCGAAGATGAGTGAGGCGGCTGCGCCGACGAGGACGGCGGCCCAGAACGGGAAGTGCACGTCGAAGGGCGAGCTGGGGGAGCCGGAGACCATGGCGGCCGCGTAGGCGCCGACGCCGAGGAAGGCGACGTAGCCGAGGTCGAGGAGGCCGGCGAGGCCGACGACGATGTTGAGGCCGAGGGCGACGGTGCCGAAGATCAGGATGTAGACGCCGACGGTGGCGTACTGGTCGTCGGTCTGGGTGAAGGGGAACATCGCGGCGGCGACGAAGGCGCCGCAGATGGTGATGTTCTGGTGGCGTGCGGTGATCTGGCTGGCCTGGGCGACGAGGCCGGCCTTGTTGAGTGCGGCGAAGCCGAAGGCGGCGGTGATCAGGAAGCCGATGAAGAGTTCGTCGTACTCGGTGCCGATGCCGTAGGTGAAGACGGTGAGGCCGAGGCCGAGGATGCCGACGATGATCAGGATCTCGGCGTAGGAGGGCAGGGTGCCGACGGGGCGGGCGGTGCCGCTGGAGAAGGCTGCCTTGGTGGTGTCCCGGGCGGCGCGGAGGCGGTGGCGGAAGAGTTCCCAGCCGGTGTCGTCCGGGTCGTGGGGTTCGGGTTCGGGGCGCTCGAAGGGGAGGGCGAGGGCGCCGAGGAAGGCGGCGAGGCTGGTGAGGGCGGCGAGGTAGCCGCCGGGCTCGAGGTTGACGATGCCGCCGAGGTCGACGGTGATCGCGATGACCGTGTACCAGACGGTGGCGAAGGCGGCGAGGGCGGCGAACTTGATCGCGCCGTCGGAGCCGGCCGGGGTGAGCCAGCGCAGGCCCTTCACTCCGTAGGAGGAGAGGCCGAAGAGGGTGGTGAGGGCGCCGCCGATGAGGGCGAGGACCTGGAGGCCGCCGGGGTAGCCGTAGACGGTGAGGTCGCCGGGGAAGGCGGAGGTCCAGGTCCAGGCGAGGAAGGTGGAGACGACGGTGAGTGCGCCGCCGCCGGTGGCGAGTGCGCGGCCGAGGTGCGCCGGGATGCCGATGAGGCCGGTGGCCGGCCCGGAGGCGGGGGTGCTCGGGGTCTCGGGTGCGGTGGTCTGTGTGGTCATCGGTGTCACGCCCTGTCCGCGACGCGCTCGCCGAGCAGGCCTTGTGGCCTGAACAGCAGTACGAGGATGAGAAGTACGAAGGCCCAGACGTCGGCCCAGGACTGGCTGCCGAACTTGTCCATGCCGGGGATGTCGGCGATGTAGGCGGTGGCGAGGGTTTCGGCGATGCCGAGGACGACGCCGCCGATCATGGCGCCGTAGATGTTGCCGATGCCGCCGAGGACGGCCGCGGTGAAGGCCTTGAGGCCGAGGATGAAGCCCATGCGGTAGTCGATCTGGCCGTACTTGAGGCCGTAGGCGACACCGCCGATGGCGGCGAACACGGCGCCGAGGGCGAAGGCGATCACGATGATGCGGTCGGTGTTGACGCCCATGAGCTTGGCGGTGTCCGGGTCCTGCGCGGTGGCCTGCATGCCGCGTCCGGTGCGGGTCTTCATGACGAAGTAGGCGAGGACGGCCATGCTGATGGGGGCGGCGGCGAGGAGGAAGATGTCACCGGTCTGGATGGTGACGTCGCCGAGGTGGAAGGGGCCGCCCTCGATCTGGGGGAAGGTGCGGGCGGAGGTGGCCTCGGGGTACCAGGCCCAGACCGCCTGCTGGAGGGCCAGGGAGAGGCCGATGGCGGTGATGAGGGGGGCGAGACGGGGTGCTCCGCGCAGGGGGCGGTAGGCGAACCGTTCCGCACCGATGGCGACGAGGACGGCGACGAGGATGGCGCCGATGAGCATGAGCGGGAGGGCTATCCACATGGTCGTGCCGTTCGGCAGTACCCAGAGGTAGACGGAGAGAGCCCCGAATGCGCCCGTCATGAAGATCTCGCCGTGGGCGAAGTTGATGAGCTGGACGATGCCGTAGACCATTGTGTAGCCAATGGCGACCAGCCCGTACATGGATCCCAGTAGCAGGCCGTTGACCAGCTGCTGCGGCAGTTCGTTCACCGCATGTCCTCCGAGACGTTCGGATGTTTTCGACGGATGTGTCCGGATGTGAGTCCGCGCGGGGCGCCAGTGGAACAGCGCCCCGCGCGGCTCGTGTGATGCGGGGTGGGTCAGCCGGAGTAGGTGCCGGACTTGACCGGCTTCCAGGCGCCGTTCTCGACGGCGTAGACGGTGAGCTGCTTGTTGGTGGCGTCACCGAACTCGTCGAAGGAGACCTTGCCGGTCACACCGTCGAAGGAGACGTTCTGCATGGCGGCGGTGACCTTGGCGCGGGCGTCGTCCGGAAGCTTGCCGTCGTTGTCGTCGACGACCTTCTTCACGGCCTCGATGATCGCCCAGGCCGAGTCGTAGGAGTAGCCGCCGTAGGCCTCGTAGGCCTCCTTGTAGCCCTCGGTCTTGTAGTTGGCGACGAACTCCTTGGCGGAGGCCAGTTCCTCGACGGGGGCGCCGACGGAGGTGGCGAGGTCGCCGGTGGCGGTGGCGCCGGCCAGCTTGATGAAGTCGGCGCTGTAGATGCCGTCACCGCCGACCACGGGGATCTTGGCGCCGGCGGCCTTGATCTGCTTGCTCAGGGGGCCGGCCTGAGGGTACTCGCCGCCGTAGTAGACGACGTCGGCGCCGGAGTTCTTGACCTTGGTGGCGATGGCCGAGAAGTCCTTGCTGTCCGGGTTGATGTGCTCGGTGCCGGCCACCGTGCCGCCGAGCTTCTTGAACTCCTCGGTGAAGGTTCCGGCGAGGCCGGCGCCGTAGGTCTTCTTGTCGTCGATGACGAAGACCTTCTTCTTCTTGGCGTCGTTGATCAGGTACTGCGCGGCGAACGGGCCCTGGATGGCGTCCGTGGTCGCGGTGCGGAAGTACGAGTTGTAGACGCGCTTCTTGGAGTTCGCCCAGTCGGTGCCCTGGGTGAGCGCCGGGTTGGTGTTGGCCGGCGAGACCTCGACGAGCTTGGCGTCGTCGAAGACCTTCTGCATGGACTCGGCGACGGAGGAGTTCAGCGGGCCGACCACGCCGAGGACGGACTTGTCGGCGACGAGCTTGGTGGCGTTCTGCTGGCCCGAGGACGGCTGGGCCTGGTCGTCGAGCGCCTCGATCTTGAAGGTGACGCCGTCGACGTACTTCTGCTTGTTGGCCGTCTTGGCGGCGAGGTCGACAGAGTTCTTGATGCCGAGGCCCAGCGCGGACAGGTCGCCGGTCAGCGGGGCGTCGATACCGATGGTGACGGTGGTGCCACCGCTGTCGGAGCCCTTGTCGTCGCTGTCGCGCGAGCCGCAGGCGGTGAGGGTGAGTGCTCCCGCGGACAGCGCGGCGGTAATGGCGATGAGCGAACGTTGGCGCACGTTCCAGTCCTTTCCCTGGGCGGCTCTCCCCCCTGGAAGAGGCCGAGTCGAGCGCTGGGCCGAAGGGGTATTCCAGCCGCGCGGTGACTGGGCGTGACTCTAAGCGGGTGAAGCTGACGGAGAGGAGGGTCTGACCGATGCTGTGACGCTCTTGTTATGACACGAGGTAATGCAGAGCGGTACTTGGTGGGTGGAACAGCTGAATTCAGGCCGATTCGCCCTGTCCACATGTTGAGAACGTGCAGGACGCACCAGGGAACGTTCAGGCGTCTCAGGTGTTTTGGTGATGACCGGATTCGTTGCTACAGGCGACTTGTACGGCCTCGGAGAGGTCGTGCGCATAGCGACTGCCGAGGATGAAACTGTGAGCTTGTATTGCGCGCGCATTACGTAGAGTTACGTCCAGGAAAGGAAGTCCGGCGTTCTTCGGCACTTTTCCGCATTCCGTCACGCGCATCGTGATGACGACCTTGCGGACGGAACCCGCTTTCGTCCTGAAGGGGGCGCGGGGGGCCGAGGTCAGGGAAAGCCCGGCGTACGGCTGGGTCAGCCGCGTCACGGTGACCGGCGGTCCTGATTCCACGCCGAGCACCATGTCGAAGGCGAACGTGCGGGGTGGCGCGTCGGGCGGCACGGCGGCCTCGCCGAGGTAGCTGACGTCCACCACCTGGGACGGGAACGGCGGTGCGGGAGCGGCCTGTTGGGCCTCGTGCGGGCGGGTCGCCCAGAGGTAGCCGCCGCCCGCGAGGAGGAACGCCGCGGCGAGGGCGGCCGACACGGCCCGGCGGTGGGCGCCGCGGTGGCGGACGAGCCCATGGAACAGGCGGGCGGCGGGAGTCGGGGCGACGGCGTCGACGGCGTCGACGGCGTCGGCAGGGCCGGTGGGGCCGACGCCGGCCGCGGTGGTGCGGCCGGCGTCGGGGGCGTCCCACGCGTGCGTGCCCTCGCCGGGCTCCACGGGACCCACGCCGCTCATTGCCAGGGCCCCTCGGTCGGGCCGCCGGAGCGGTACCGGTCCGCGCAGCCCCGGCCCGCCTCACGGTCGATCAACTCGTCGGCCACGTCGGCTCCTTGGCTCTTCCTCACGGCCCGCGCGGCGTCCACGACGGTCCGCAGGATCTCGTACTGCCCGTTGGACAGCCCCATCGACTGGTAGTCCCCGTAGGCGGTGCTGTCCAGGACCTCGCGCGACCAGTGGGCGACGATGCGGGTGCACAGTTCCGCGGGCGAGGCGGTGGACGGGGAGCCCGACGGGGGTGCGGACGGGGACGCGGCCGGCGGCCCCGTGCCGCTCGCGCCGTCGCGCCCGGACGCTCCGCAGCCGGTCGCGAACAGAGCCACCAGCAGAGCGGCCAGCAGGGCTGCCGACAGGGGCGTCGGCAGGGGCGTCGGCAGGGGCGCCGACAGGGGCGGCGACAAGGCCGCCGACGGGTCCGCCGGTAAGTCTGCGGGCAACGCCGGTGCGGGCAGACGGCCCGCCGCCCCCGCCCGAGGGGCTCCTCCCGTGGTCATGCCCCGACGCTAGGCCGCCGCGGTGGCGGCGGGCAACGGCCGCGCGCACGTGACCCTCCGCGGCGGCCCTGCCGTCACCGCGCGGTCGCCCTCATCGCGCGGTCGCCGTCACTGCGCGGTGGCCACCTGCGCTCCGTCACCGGCCCGGACGTCCCGCAGGAGGCAGGTGAGCCGGGCGGTGCACACGCGTCGCCCCTCCGCGTCGCTGATCACGATCTCGTACGTCGCGGTGGAGCGGCCCTGGTGCACGGGGGTGGCCACACCGGTGACCAGGCCGGAGCGGACCCCGCGGTGGTGGGTGCAGTTCAGGTCGACACCGACGGCGATCTTGGTGCTGCCGCCGTGCAGCATGGAGCCGACCGAGCCGAGGGTCTCGGCGAGGACCGCGGAGGCGCCGCCGTGCAGCAGGCCGTAGGGCTGGGTGTTGCCCTCGACCGGCATGGTGCCGACGACCCGGTCGGCGGAGGCCTCGATGATCTGCACGCCCATGCGGTTGCCGAGGTGTCCGGCGGAGAAGAGGGCCAGGAGGTCGATGCCGAGGGCGTCGTACTCGTCGATGACCTCTTGCGGGAACTTCACGTGCTGCTGCTCGCCCATGGGGCCCGGCTCCGTTCGTCGATCACATCGTCGATCACACTGCGGTGTGACTTAAGCAAACGCTCAGTCGGTTGCCGATTGTTCCAGACGGACGACGACCGACTTGCTGGCCGGGGTGTTGCTCGTGTCGGCGGTGGCGTCCAGCGGGACCAGGACGTTGGTCTCCGGGTAGTACGCGGCGGCGCAGCCCCGGCTGGTCGGGTAGACCACCACCCGGAAGCCGGGCGCCCGCCGCTCCACGCCGTCGCGCCACTCGCTCACCAGGTCCACGTAGGAGCCCTCGGCGAGCCGGAGGTCGCGCGCGTCCTCGGCGTTGACCAGGACGACCCGGCGGCCGTTCTTGATGCCCCGGTAGCGGTCGTCGAGGCCGTAGATCGTGGTGTTGTACTGGTCGTGCGAACGCAGCGTCTGGAGGAGCAGCCGGCCCTCGGGCAGCTTCGGGTACTCGACCGGGGCCGCGGTGAAGTTGGCCTTGCCGGTCGCGGTGGGGAAGCGGCGCTCGTCGCGCGGGCCGTGCGGGAGGGTGAAGCCCTCGGGGCGGGCCACGCGCGCGTTGAAGTCCTCGAAGCCGGGGATCACGCGCGCGATGCGGTCCCGGATCGTCGCGTAGTCCTTCTCGAACTCCTCCCACGGCACCTTGCTGTCCTCGCCGAGCACGCGGCGGGCGAGACGGCAGACGATGGCGGGTTCGGACAGCAGATGCGCGCTCGCGGGCGCGAGACGGCCGCGCGAGGCGTGCACCATGCCCATCGAGTCCTCGACGGTCACGAACTGTTCGCCCCCGCCCTGGAGGTCGCGTTCGGTGCGGCCGAGCGTCGGCAGGATCAGGGCCCGCGCGCCGGTCACCACGTGCGAGCGGTTGAGCTTGGTCGACACGTGCACCGTGAGCCGGGCGCGCCGCATGGCCGCCTCGGTGACCTCGGTGTCCGGGGAGGCGGAGACGAAGTTGCCGCCCATCGCGAAGAACAGCTTCGCCTCGCCGTCGCGCAGGGCGCGGATGGCGCGCACGACGTCGAAGCCGTGCTCGCGCGGGGGCGCGAAGCCGAACTCCTTCTCCAGGGCGTCCAGGAAGGCGGGCGCGGGCCGTTCGAAGATGCCCATCGTGCGGTCGCCCTGCACGTTGGAGTGTCCGCGCACCGGGCACACGCCCGCGCCCGGCCGGCCGATGTTGCCGCGCAGCAGAAGGAAGTTGACGACCTCACGGATCGTCGGCACGGAGTGCTTGTGCTGGGTGAGGCCCATGGCCCAGCAGACGATGGTGCGCTCGGAGGCGAGCACCATGCGCAGGGTCTCCTCGATCTGCGCGCGCGTGAGGCCGGTCGCGGTGAGCGTCTCGTCCCAGTCGGCGGCGCGGGCCGCGTCGGCGAACTCCTGGAAGCCGTGGGTGTGTTCGGCGATGAACGCCTCGTCGAGCGCGCCGTCGGTGTCCAGGACGAGCTTGTTGAGGAGGCGGAAGAGGGCCTGGTCACCGCCGATGCGGATCTGGAGGAAGAGATCGGTGAGCGAGGCGCCCGCGGTGAGGCCCTTGGGGGTCTGCGGGTTCTTGAAGCGTTCCAGGCCCGCCTCGGGCAGCGGGTTGACGCTGATGATCTTCGCGCCGCCCGCCTTGGCCTTCTCCAGCGCGGACAGCATGCGCGGGTGGTTGGTGCCCGGGTTCTGCCCGGCGACGATGATCAGGTCGGCCTGGTAGAGGTCCTCGAGCAGGACGCTGCCCTTGCCGATGCCGATGGTCTCCGACAGGGCCGAGCCGGACGACTCGTGGCACATGTTGGAGCAGTCCGGGAGGTTGTTCGTGCCGAGTTCGCGGGCGAAGAGCTGGTAGAGGAACGCGGCCTCGTTGCTGGTGCGGCCCGAGGTGTAGAAGACGGCCTCGTCGGGAGAGGCGAGGGCGGCGGTCTCCTCGGCGATGATGTCGAAGGCGCGCTCCCACGTCACCGGTTCGTAGCGCTCCCCGCCCTCGGGGAGGTACATGGGGTGCGTGAGACGGCCCTGCTGGCCGAGCCAGTAGCCGCTGCGGCCGGCGAGGTCGGCGACGGGATGCGCGGCGAAGAACTCGGGGGTGACCCGGCGCAGGGTCGCCTCCTCGGCGACCGCCTTCGCGCCGTTCTCACAGAACTCGGCGGTGTGCCGGTGCTCCGGTTCGGGCCAGGCGCAGCCCGGGCAGTCGAAGCCGTCCTTCTGGTTGACCCGCAGCAGGGTCAGGGCGGTGCGCTTCACACCCATCTGCTGCTGCGCGACCCGCAAGGAGTGGCCGACGGCCGGCAGGCCCGCCGCGACGTGCTTCGGCCCGGCGACCTGCGGAGCGTCCTGGACCGGATCGGCCTTGGGCGGCTTCGTTGCCATCGCGCGCTCTCCTTCGCTCGCCTGTGCCACACACCTCCTCGATCCTCGCACGAGGCACCGACGGCGTTCACCCGCGGGCGGTGCGGCGGGCGGGAGCAAAGCTTGCGGCGCACGGCCGGCGGCCCGGGGAACCCCGTGAGCCGTGGCGGCCGGGACAGAGTGTCAGTGGGGCGTGGCAGGATCGGGGGCGTGGCAGAGACAGCAGCGAAGAAGACCGACACCCCCGCCGGCAGCCGGCCCCGCCTGATGCTCATGGACGGGCACTCGCTGGCCTACCGCGCGTTCTTCGCGCTCCCCGCGGAGAACTTCACCACCGCGACGGGCCAGCCGACGAACGCGATCTACGGCTTCGCGTCGATGCTGGCCAACACCCTGCGTGACGAGGCGCCCACGCACTTCGCGGTCGCGTTCGACGTGTCCCGCAAGACCTGGCGCTCCGAGGAGTTCACCGAGTACAAGGCGAACCGCTCCAAGACGCCCGACGAGTTCAAGGGCCAGGTCGAGCTGATCGGCGAGCTGCTCGACGCGATGCACGTGTCCCGGTTCGCGGTGGACGGCTTCGAGGCGGACGACGTCATCGCCACGCTCGCCACCCAGGCCGAGGCCGAGGGCTTCGAGGTGCTGATCGTCACCGGTGACCGCGATTCCTTCCAGCTGGTGTCCGAGCACACGACCGTGCTCTATCCGACGAAGGGGGTCTCGGAGCTGACCCGGTTCACCCCGGAGAAGGTCTTCGAGAAGTACGGGTTGACGCCCGCCCAGTACCCCGACTTCGCGGCGCTGCGCGGCGACCCGTCCGACAACCTGCCCGGCATCCCCGGTGTCGGGGAGAAGACGGCCGCGAAGTGGATCAACCAGTTCGGTTCGTTCGCGGAGCTCGTCGAGCGGGTCGAGGAGGTCAAGGGCAAGGCCGGGCAGAACCTGCGCGACCACCTGGAGGCCGTCAAGCTCAACCGCCGCCTCACCGAGATGGTCCGTACCGTCGAGCTGCCGAAGACGGTCGTCGACCTGGAGCGCCTCCCGTACGACCGCACGGCCATCGCGGTGATCCTGGACACCCTGGAGATCAGGAACCCGTCCCTGCGCGAGCGGCTGTTCGCCGTCGACCCGGGCGGCGAGGAGGCCGAGGCGACCCCGGTGATCACCGGTGGGGTGGAGCTGGACGGCACGGTGCTGGGCACCGGCGAGCTGGCCGGCTGGCTCGCGGAGCACGGCACCGACACCCTCGGCGTCGCCACCGTCGACGCCTGGGCGCTGGGGGCGGGCTCGGTCGCCGAGATCGCGCTCGCCGCCGCCGCGGGAGCGGCCGCCTGGTTCGACCCGGCGGAGCTGGACGAGGCCGACGAGAACGCGTGGGCGGCCTGGATCGCCGCCGAGGACCGCCCCAAGGTCCTGCACAACGCCAAGGGCGTCATGCGGGTCTTCGCCGAGCACGGCTGGTCCGTCGCCGGTGTCGGGATGGACACGGCCCTGGCCGCCTACCTGGTCAAGCCGGGCCGCCGCTCGTTCGACCTGGACGCGCTGTCCCTGGAGTACCTGGGCCGCGAGCTGGCCCCCGCCGCCGCGGCCGACGGCCAGCTCGCCTTCGGCGCGGACGACGGCGCCGAGGCCGAGGCCCTCATGGTGCAGGCCCGCACGATCGTCGATCTCGGCGAGGCGTTCCGCGGCCGGCTCGAGGAGGTCGGCGCGGCCGACCTGCTGCGCGACATGGAGCTGCCGACCTCCGCCCTCCTGGCCCGCCTGGAGCGGCACGGCATCGCCGCCGACCGCGCCCACCTGGAGGCCATGGAGCAGATGTTCGCGGGCGCCGTCCAGCAGGCCGTGAAGGAGGCGCACGCGGCGGCCGGACACGAGTTCAACCTCGGTTCGCCCAAGCAGCTCCAGGAGGTCCTCTTCGGCGAACTGGGGCTGCCGAAGACGAAGAAGACCAAGACCGGCTACACCACCGACGCCGACGCCCTGGCCTGGCTCGCCGGCCAGACGGACAACGAGCTGCCGGTCATCATGCTCCGCCACCGCGAACAGGCGAAGCTGCGGGTCACCGTCGAGGGCCTGATCAAGACGATCGCCGCGGACGGCCGCATCCACACCACGTTCAACCAGACGGTCGCCGCGACCGGCCGGCTGTCGTCCACGGACCCGAACCTCCAGAACATCCCCGTCCGCACCGACGAGGGCCGGGCCATCCGCCGCGGTTTCGTCGTCGGCGAGGGCTTCGAGTCCCTGATGACCGCCGACTACAGCCAGATCGAGCTGCGGGTCATGGCGCACCTGTCGGAGGACGCGGGTCTCATCGAGGCGTTCACCTCCGGCGAGGACCTGCACACCACGGCCGCCTCCCAGGTGTTCGGCGTCGAGCCCGGCGCGGTGGACGCGGAGATGCGGCGCAAGATCAAGGCGATGTCCTACGGCCTCGCGTACGGCCTGTCGGCGTTCGGCCTCTCCCAGCAGCTGAACATCGACGCGGGCGAGGCCCGTGGCCTGATGGACGCCTACTTCGAGCGGTTCGGCGGCGTCCGGGACTACCTGCGCCGCGCGGTCGACGAGGCACGGGCGACGGGCTACACGGCGACGCTCTTCGGCCGCCGCCGCTATCTGCCCGACCTCAACAGCGACAACCGTCAGCGCCGTGAGGCGGCCGAGCGCATGGCCCTCAACGCGCCGATCCAGGGCACGGCGGCGGACATCGTCAAGATCGCCATGCTCAAGGTGGACGCCGCCCTGCGCGCGGCGGACCTCACGTCCCGCATGCTGCTCCAGGTCCACGACGAAATCGTCCTGGAGATCGCCCCCGGTGAGCGGGCGGCGGTCGAGGAACTGCTCCGCCACGAGATGGCCCACGCCGTCCAGCTGCGAGCACCGCTGGACGTGTCGGTCGGCGCGGGCACGGACTGGGAATCGGCGGCGCACTAGGCCGCCGCGAGGGGCGGCCCACCGGGCGCGGACGCCCGCCGTGCGGGACGGTCCACCGGGCGTGGCGATCCGCCGCGTGAGGACGGCTCGCCGCGTGGGCACGTCCGCCGGGTGGGGGCGGCCCACCGTTCCCCGTCGTTCTCCGGAACGGACGGGAGGGGCCCTGCCGGCAGCGGCAGGGCCCTTTCGTGTGCCCGGGGGCAGCCGTTGGTGCTGCTGTCGGGCCCGGAGCCGTAGGGGCCGGTGCCTGACCTGGGGGGAGTCGGGCTCCGTCACGGGGGGGTG
>NZ_BBYG01000016.1 GCF_001184025.1 Streptomyces maremycinicus | reverse complement strand
AGTTCTGAGGCAACGACCGTTGCCGGTTAGAGCTGAAAACAAGTAAAAAGTGTGCTTGTTCGCTCGAAACCATTAGGGTTTCGGTGGTCATAGCGTGAGGGAAACGCCCGGTTACATTCCGAACCCGGAAGCTAAGCCTTACAGCGCCGATGGTACTGCAGGGGGGACCCTGTGGGAGAGTAGGACACCGCCGAACAATCTTTGGAAGGACCCCTGGTCCCAGCGTTCAGCTGGGACCAGGGGTCCTTTTTGTTTTTCTGGAGCGCGCCGGGTACCCGGGTGCGCGAGAATGTTTGCGGTACCGAAGACAGGAGTCACCGATGTCCACCAACTCTCCCGACGATCGACCGGAGCGCGACCCGCGGCGACGGGACAGTAGTGGGGACCGTGACAACCGTGGCGGTAACCGCGGGGACCGTGGCGGCTTCCGGCGTGATGACAACCGCGGTGGGGCCGGCCGGCGTGATGACCGGCGCGACGACCGTGGTCCGCGTCGCGATGACCGTGGTGAGCGTCCCCCGTTCCGTCGGGACGACCGTCGGGACGACCGGCGTGATGACCGGGGTTCGCGTCCGGCGTTCCAGCGGGACGACCGGCGTGACGATCGGGGTTCGCGTCCGGCGTTCCAGCGGGATGACCGTGGTCCCCGTCGGGACGACCGTGGTGAGCGGCCTCCGTTCCGTCGTGATGACCGTCGGGACGACCGGCGTGATGACCGGGGTTCGCGTCCGGCGTTCCAGCGGGATGACCGTGGTCCGCGCCGTGACGACCGCGGTGAGCGTCCCCCGTTCCGTCGCGATGACCGGCGTGATGACCGTCGGGATGACCGGCGTGATGACCGGGGTTCGCGTCCGGCGTTCCAGCGGGATGACCGTGGTCCCCGTCGGGACGACCGTGGTGAGCGGCCTCCGTTCCGTCGTGACGACCGTCGGGACGACCGTCGGGACGACCGGCGTGATGACCGGGGTTCGCGTCCGGCGTTCCAGCGGGATGACCGTGGTCCGCGCCGTGACGACCGTGGTGAGCGGCCTCCGTTCCGTCGTGACGACCGTCGGGACGATCGGCGGGGTGACGACCGGGGTGGTTTCCGGCGGGACGACAACCGTGGTGGATCCGGTGACCGGGACCGTGGTGGCTTCGGACGTCGGGACGACCGGCGTGACGACCGGGGTTCGCGTCCGGCGTTCCAGCGGGACGACCGTGGTCCGCGCCGTGACGACCGTGGTGAGCGGCCTCCGTTCCGCCGTGACGACCGTCGGGACGACCGGCGTGATGACCGGCGTGATGACCGCGGTGATCGCCCCGCCTTCCGTCGGGACGACAACCGTGGCGGCGGCTACGACCGGGGTGACCGTGGGCCGCGTCGGGACGACCGTGGTGGACGGCCCGGTGGGTCCGGTGGCTTCCGGGGCCGTGACGGGCGCGACGATCGTCGGGACGACCGGCGGGGTGGCGGGCCGCGTTTCCGCGACGAGCGGGACCGGGACCGTGAGCCGATCAAGCGGCTGCCGATCCCGGAGGACGTCACCGGTGACGAGATCGACAAGGACGTACGGCAGGAGCTCCAGAGCCTGCCCAAGACGCTTGCCGAGGACGTCGCCAAGAACCTCGTGATGGTCGCCCGGCTGATCGACGAGGACCCCGAGGGTGCCTACGCGTATTCCAAGATCGCTCTGCGGCTCGCGTCACGTGTCGCCGCCGTGCGTGAGGCGGGCGGGTTCGCCGCGTACGCCACCCAGAAGTACAGCGAGGCGCTCGCCGAGTTCCGGGCCGCGCGGCGGATGACCGGCGGTGTCGAGCTGTGGCCCGTCATGGCCGACTGCGAGCGTGGGCTCGGGCGGCCGGAGAAGGCGCTCGACATGGCCGGCGCCCCCGAGGTGAACAAGCTCGACAAGGCCGGCCAGGTGGAGATGCGGCTCGTCGCGGCGGGCGCCCGGCGTGACATGGGGCAACTGGACGCGGCCATCGTGACGTTGCAGAGTCCCGAGCTCGCCGCCGGTTCGGTCCAGCCGTGGACCGCGCGGCTGAGGTACGCGTACGCCGACGCCCTGCTCGCCGCCGGGCGTGAGGGCGAGGCGCGGGAGTGGTTCGCGAAGGCTCTCGAGGCCGATCGGGACGGCAGCACGGACGCCTCCGACCGGCTCGCCGAGCTGGACGGGGTGGACTTCGTCGACGCCCTGGACGAGAACGAGAACGAGACCGAGAACGACTCCGAGGTCGAGGTCGCGAACGGGTCCGAGGAGGCCGTCGTCGAGAAGGCGGCGGAGGCGGACGCGGTCGAGGACACGGTCGGGGATACGGCCGAGCGCCGTGCGGCCGATCGTGACGAGGACTGACGCAGGGCGGTAGCAGGAGTGAGGGGCGGGACCCGGTGGCCACCGGGTCCCGCCCCTTCTTGCGTTCGGGGGTGCGCGACGCCGTCAGATGTCGAGTGCGCGCAGGACCAGGCCCGATGCGGGCTTGGGGCCGAACGACGTCGACTTGCGGGGCATGGTGACGCCCTGCCGGGCGAGGTCGCGGACGACCTCCTCGCGGACGGGGTGCAGGAGGACCGCCGTCCCGCCGTCGCGTTCCGCCTTGCCTACCGTCGCGGCTGTGTCGTGGATGTAGGCGATGCGGGTGGGGTCGTCCTCGGGGATGCGCCAGATGTGGTCGAGGAGCGTGGCGTGCAGGACGGTGGCGTCCAGGGTGCGCCAGGCCTCGGGGAAGCCGGCGGGGATCGTGCGGTCGAGGAGCGCCGGGTCCGGTCGGTCGACGAGGTGGAAGGCGCCGTCGCCGGCGAGGAGGAACCCGTTGCCCGCGCAGGCCGTGTCCGCGAGGGCGTCGAGGGCCTGCGGGAGGGGGACGTCCAGCCGCCGGACGCGGAACAGGCCGTCGAGTGCGGCCAGGGCGTCGGCGACCGGGAAGCCGTGCAGGAGACGGTGGATGGCGCGGACGCGCAGGGGGTAGCGGGCGGTGTCGACCAGCAGGACCAGACCGTGGTCCCAGGGGCTGGGGGAGGGATGCTCCGCGCGTAGACGCAGATAGGTCGCCCAGCGGTGGTGACCGTCGGCGATCAGGGCCTGGTGGTCGGCGAGGTCCGCGAGGACGCGTGCCGTCTCGGTGGGGTCGGTGATCGACCAGAGGCGGTGGCTGTAGCCGTCCTCGGTGGTGGTGGACAGGAGCGGGGGCCGCTCCGCCGCGCGGTCCACGATCTCGGCCGCGGTGCCGTTGCCGCGGTAGGTGAGGAGGAGGGGTTCGAGGTTCGCGTGCGTGGCGCGCATCAGGGCGGCACGGTCCTCGACGATGTGCGGCATGACGTCCTCGTGGGGTAGGACGATGCCCTCCGACGGCTCCGAGACGCGCAGGGTGCCGATCAGGCCGCGCTGGAGCATGCCGTCCGCGTGCCGCTGCTCGTAGACGTACAGGGCGGGCTCGGGGTCGGCGCTCAGGACGCCCTCCGACAGCCAGCCGCGCAGGGTGTCGGCGGCCTGTTCGTTGCGGGCGGCGGGAGTGGTGGCCTGGGGCAGGATCAGGCGGACGATGTTGTGCGGGTCCGCGTCCTGGAGGTGGTGCAGGCCGTCGGGACGGACCACGACGTCGTACGGCGGGGAGGTGACGGCGGCGAGACTGCCGACCCGGTCGGGGTCGTAGCGCAGGCCTCGGAACGGGGTGAGTTCCAGGCCTCGGGGCGCCGTTGCTTCCGAGTGACCTGCTGAGTTCATCCCGGCATCGTACGTCTGTCGGTGTCTGTCGGTGGCATGCGGGATGATCGAGGGAAAGCGGAGCGATCGAGGAGCGATGCGGAATGAGCCGGAGCGTCAGGACGAGGCCCGAGGCCAGTGGGCAGGCCCTGAGCGAGGCGTACGACACGGCGCTGCTCGACCTGGACGGGGTGGTGTACGCGGGAGGCAACGCGATCGCGCACGCCGTCGAGTCGCTGGCCACCGCCCGTGCGGGCGGGATGCGTCTCGCGTACGTCACCAACAACGCGCTGCGCACGCCGGACGCGGTGGCCGGGCATCTGACGGAGCTGGGGATACCGACGGGCGCCGACGACGTCATCACCTCGGCGCAGGCGGTCGCGCGGCTGATCAGTGAACAGGTGCCGGCGGGTGCGCGGGTGCTGGTGATCGGCGGGGAGGGGCTGCGGGTCGCGCTGCGCGAGCGCGGGCTGGAGCCGGTGGAGTCGGCGGACGACGATCCGGCGGCCGTGGTGCAGGGGTTCGGCGGTCCCGATCTGCCGTGGGGCCGGTTCGCGGAGGCTTCGTACGCCGTCGCGCGCGGGGTGCCGTGGTTCGCGTCCAACACCGACCTGACGATTCCCAGCGGGCGGGGCATCGCGCCGGGCAACGGCGCGGCGGTGCAGGTGGTGCGGATCGCGACCGGCGCGGAGCCGCAGGTGGCGGGCAAGCCGTTGCCTCCCATGCACCGGGAGACGATCCTGCGGACCGGCGCCGAGCGGCCGTTGGTCGTCGGTGACCGGCTGGACACGGACATCGAGGGGGCGTTCAACGGCGAGGTCGACTCCCTGCTCGTCCTCACCGGGGTCACCGACGGGGCGCAGCTGCTCGCCGCGCCGCCGCAGCACCGGCCGACGTATGTCGACGCCGATCTGCGGGGGATGCTCACCGGCCAGCCCGAAGTCACCGTCGACGGTGGCGGTTTCCGGTGCGGGGGCTGGACGGCGAGCGCGGGTGCCGGGAGCCTGGAGCTGGCGGGGGACGGCGAACCCGTGGACGGGCTGAGGGCGCTGTGCGCGGCGGCCTGGACGGCGGCCGGTGAGGGGACCTGCGAGCTGGACGCGGACAAGGCGCTGGCGCGGCTGGGGTTGTGAGCCGCCGGGCGGGAAGCGGGTCGGGCGGTGGGATCGCGCGGAGTTGATACCGCACGGGCGGTGACCCGCGCGGCGGTGATGCTGCATGGAGGTGACCCGCACGGCGGGATACCGAAGGCGGTGGTGCCGGTGTGCCCCGGCCCGGAACGTGACCAGGTGACCAGGGATCTGGACGAGTTGGCAGGGTAGGCTAACCTAACTGCGTGTTGGTCGACAGTGTTCCCGAACAGCGCGCGGAGACCGCCCCCGCGCCTCCGAACCGCCTGGCGATACGGTCCGTCGGGCTGTTCGCCGCCGTGGCGGTCCTGCTGCTGGTGGCGGTCGCGAGTATCGCCGTCGGCGCCAAGGAACTGTCCGTGGCGCAGGTGCTGCACGGGCTGTTCGAGGACTCGGGGACCTATGCCGACGTCGTGGTCGACGAGCGGGTGTCACGGACCGTGCTGGGGCTGCTCGTCGGGGCCGCGCTCGGGCTGTCCGGCGCCGTGCTCCAGGCGCTGACGCGCAATCCGCTGGCCGACCCCGGACTGCTCGGTATCAACGCGGGCGCCTCGGCGGCCGTCGTCACCGCCATCACCTTCTTCGGTGTCACGAGCCTGACCGGCTATGTGTGGTTCGCCTTCTTCGGGGCGGCCGCGGTCGGTGCGCTGGTCTGGTTCCTCGGAGGGAGCCGGGGGGCCACGCCGGTGCGGCTGGCGCTCGCCGGCACGGCGATCAGCGCCGCGCTCTACGGCTATCTCCAGGCCGTGATGATCATGGATGGCGCGGCGCTCGCCCGGATGCGGTTCTGGACGGTCGGCTCGCTGTCCACGGCGACCGACGAGACCATCCGGCAGGTGCTGCCCTTCCTGGTCGTCGGCTCCCTCCTCGCGTTCGCCCTCGCCCGGCCGCTGAACGCCGTGGCGATGGGCGACGACACCGCCAAGGCGCTGGGCGCGAACCTCAACCGCACCCGGGCGCTGTCGATGCTGGCCGCGACGGTGCTGTGCGGTGCCGCGACCGCCGCCTGCGGGCCGATCGTGTTCGTCGGGCTGATGGTCCCGCACATCGTCCGCTCGTTCACCGGCCCCGACCTGCGCTGGATCATGCCGTACGCGGCGGTCCTGTCGCCGGTGCTGCTGCTGGGCTCCGACGTGATCGGCCGGGTCGTCGCCCGGCCCTCCGAGGTCCAGGTCGGCATCATCACCGCGATCCTCGGCGGCCCGGTCTTCATCTTTCTCGTACGACGGCGGAGGACGGCCCAGCTGTGAAGACCGCGCAGAAGACCCCCCACGGCCGCCCCCGGGCGCTGCGCACCCCGGGCGGGTTCTCCTTCCGGCTGGAGCCGCGCGCGCTGATCGTCGTCGCCGCGTTGGTGGTGGCCGCGCTCGCCGCGAGCGTGGTGCTGATCGGCACCGGCGACTTCCCGATCCCGGCCGCGGACGTCGTGAGGACGCTGCTCGGCGACGGCAACGCCGGCCAGGAGTTCATCGTCAACGAACTGCGGCTGCCGCGGGTCCTCGTGGGCCTGCTCGTCGGTGCCTCGCTGGGGCTCGGCGGCGCGCTCTTCCAGGCCGTGTCGCGCAACCCGCTGGGCAGCCCGGACGTGCTGGGGCTCGGCCAGGGCGCGACGGCCGGCGCGCTCGTGATGATCGTGCTGTTCTCCGGGAGCGCCAACCAGGTGACCATCGGCGCGCTGGTGGGCGGCCTGGTGACCGGGACCCTCATCTACCTGCTGGCCTGGCAGCGGGGCGTCCACGGCTACCGGCTGGTGCTCGTCGGCATCGGCATCTCGGCGATCGCGACGGCGATCAACGGCTATCTGATGACCAAGGCCGACTTCGTCGACGCGGCCCGCGCCGTCGTGTGGATGACCGGCACGCTCGACGGCCGGGACTGGAAGCAGGTCTGGCCGCTGCTCGCCCTGGCCTGTGTGCTGGTGCCGCTCGTCCTCGCCAACGGGCGCGGGCTGCGGATGATGGAGATGGGCGACGACGTCTCGCACGCGCTGGGCGTGCGCGTGGAGCGGGTCCGGCTGGTGCTGATGGTCTCCGCGGTGCTGCTCACCGCGGCCGCCACCGCCGCCGCGGGCCCGGTCAGTTTCGTGGCGCTGACGGCGCCGCAGCTGGCCCGGCGCCTGACCCGCTCGCCCGGACCCAACCTCGTGCCGTCCCTGTGCATGGGCGCCGCCCTGCTGGTCACCGCCGACTGGGCCTCGCAACGGCTCTTCGGTGACGGGCAGCTGCCCGTGGGGGTGGTCACCGGTGTGCTGGGCGGGGTGTACCTGCTGTGGCTCCTCGTCACCGAGCGCAGGGCGGGCCGGATATGACCGCCGCGGGCGGCGACCGCGGCCGCCCGGCCGACCGGAACAACCGCTCGGCCGGTCAGAACAACCGCTCGGCCGATCAGAACAACCGAAGGAGCACCGTGAACCGCCTGTCCGCCGAGAACGTCACCCTCGCCTATGACCAGCGGGTCATCGCCGAACAGCTGTCGGTGGAGATACCGGACAACTCCTTCACGGTGATCGTCGGCCCGAACGCCTGCGGCAAGTCGACGCTGTTGCGGGCGCTGTCGCGGATGCTGAAGCCGAGTCAGGGCCGGGTGCTGCTCGACGGGCAGGTCATCCAGTCGATGCCCGCGAAGAAGGTCGCGCGGACGCTGGGGCTGCTGCCGCAGTCGTCGATCGCGCCCGACGGGATCACCGTCGCCGACCTCGTGGGCCGCGGCCGCTACCCGCACCAGGGCATCCTGCGGCAGTGGTCGGCCGAGGACGAGCGGGTCGTGCGGGAGTCCATGGCGCAGACCGGGGTCGCCGAGCTCGCCGACCGCTATGTCGACGAGCTGTCCGGCGGGCAGCGCCAGCGGGTGTGGATCGCCATGGCCCTCGCCCAGCAGACACCGCTGCTCCTGCTCGACGAGCCGACGACCTTCCTCGACATCCAGCACCAGATCGACGTGCTCGATCTGTGCGCGGAGCTGCACGAGGAGCAGGGGCGCACGCTCGTCGCCGTGCTGCACGACCTCAACCACGCGGCCCGGTACGCCACGCATCTGATCGCGCTGAAGGGCGGTGAGGTCATCGCGCAGGGCGCGCCGAACGACATCGTCACGGCCGGGCTGGTCGAGGAGGTCTTCGGGCTGCGCTGCCAGGTCATCGACGACCCGGAGACGGGGACCCCGCTGGTGGTCCCGGCGGCCCGCAAGGCGCGGGTGCGGGCCGAGCGGGCCGTCGCTAGAGAAGCTTCCTGAGCTGGAACAGGTCGCGCAGGCCCGCCTCCAGCTTCACCCGTCCCGAGCCCCAGGCCTTCGCGAAGTTCAGCTCGCCGGCGACCAGGGCCACGAGATCGTCGCCGGTCATGGCCAGCCTGATCTGGGCTTTCTCAGCCGGGGGTCCTTGCAGGGTGTCCTGCACGACGATCCGGCCGTCCGTCATCCGGCCGACGAACGTGACGTTCAGGTCGGTGATCCGGCAGCTCACCGAGCGGTCCAGGGCGGCGGCGGTCCGCACGTCCCCCTCGGCGTTGCGCATCGTGTCCGAGAGCTTCTCGAGTGCGGCGCGGCACTCCTCGATCGTGGCCATCGCGCTCGACGGTACCCCAGGCGTTCGGGGTAGCGTCTTCGCATGAGCGACACAGCGCCGGAGCCGGGGACGCGGACCACCCCGGAGACCGTGCCCGGCGAGCAGGAGCAGGCGCGCGAGCAGCAGCAGGAGCAGGCGCGCGAGCAGGAGCATGATCCCGCGGCTCCCGCCGCGCTGGGCGTGGTCCGCACCCCCACCGGCAACGCGGAGGTGGACGCCCTGCTGGACCGGCTGGCCGACGCCGACCACCTCGCCACCGACGGACACGTCGAGGTGTACGAGGATGTACACCGGGGGCTGCGCGACGCGCTCACCGCGCTCGACGCCCGCCCGGGACCTCCGGCGCCCCCGGTGTCGTATCAACACAGGAGCTGAACCGAACGTGGCAGGAGTCGCACGACGCCGTCTGGACGCGGAGCTGGTCCGCCGCAAGCTCGCGCGCTCGCGTGAGCACGCCGCCCAGCTGATCGCGGCCGGGAGGGTCACCGTCGGCAAGACCGTCGCGACCAAGTCCGCCACCCAGGTCGAGACGGCGGCCGCGATCGTCGTCTCCGTCGACGGCGACGACCCCGACTACGTGTCCCGGGGCGGGCACAAGCTCGCCGGCGCGCTGGCCGCGTTCATGCCGCTGGGGCTCGTGGTGGAGGGGCGGCGGGCGCTGGACGCCGGCGCGTCGACCGGCGGGTTCACCGATGTGCTGCTGCGGGCGGGGGCCGCGCACGTGGTCGCCGTCGACGTCGGATACGGACAACTCGCGTGGTCCCTGCGAAGCGATGAACGCGTCACCGTCAAGGACCGTACGAACGTACGCGAGTTGACGCTTGAAGCGATCGATGGGAAGCCTGTGGATCTTGTCGTGGGGGACTTGTCCTTCATCCCGCTGGGGCTGGTGCTGCCGGCCCTGGCCCAGTGCACCGGGCCGGACGCGGACCTGGTGATGATGGTCAAGCCGCAGTTCGAGGTGGGGAAGGAACGGCTCGGCAGCGGGGGCGTCGTACGCAGTCCGCAGCTGCGGGCGGAAGCGGTGCGGGGCGTCGCCGGGAAGGCGTGGGACCTGGGGCTCGGGGTGAAGGGCGTCACCGCCAGCCCGCTGCCCGGTCCTTCCGGCAATGTCGAGTACTTTCTGTGGCTCCGGGCCGGGGCGCCTGCCCTCGACCCGGCCGACGTTGACCGTGCAGTTGCGGAGGGGCCGCGTTGACTCAGAACCGAGCTCGTACTGTTTTCCTGCTCGCCCACACCGGGCGGCCCGCGGCCATCCGCAGCGCCGAGCTGGTCGTCAAGGGGCTGCTGCGTGAGGGCATCGGGGTGCGCGTCCTGGAGTACGAGGCCGCCGACCTGCCCCTGCCGGAGGAGGTGGAGCTGGTCTCCGAGGCCACTCCGCAGTGCCTGGAGGGGTGTGAGCTGCTCATCGTCCTCGGCGGCGACGGCACGCTGCTGCGCGGCGCGGAGTTCGCGCGGGCGTCCGGGGTGCCGATGCTCGGCGTCAACCTCGGGAGCGTCGGCTTCCTCGCCGAGGCCGAGCGCGACGACCTCGACAAGGTCGTCGACCGGGTGGTGACGAAGGCGTACGAGGTCGAGGAGCGGATGACCGTCGATGTCGTCGTGCACCGCAACGGGGACATCGTGCACACCGACTGGGCGCTGAACGAGGCGGCCGTGCAGAAGGCGGGCGCGGAGAAGCTGCTCGAGGTCGTGCTGGAGATCGACGGGCGGCCGGTCACCGGCTTCGGGTGCGACGGGATCGTGCTGTCCACGCCGACGGGATCGACCGCCTACGCCTTCTCCGCGGGCGGACCCGTGGTGTGGCCCGAGGTCGAGGCGCTGCTGATGGTGCCGATCAGTGCGCACGCGCTGTTCGCGAAGCCGTTGGTGACCTCGCCCGACTCCGTGCTCGCGGTGGAGGTGCTGCCGCACATCCCGCCGGGCGTGCTGTGGTGCGACGGGCGAAGGACCGTCGAGCTGCCCGCCGGGGCCCGGGTGGAGGTGCGGCGGGGAGCGGTGCCGGTCCGGTTGGCCCGGCTGCACCACGCCTCGTTCACGGACCGGCTGGTGGCGAAGTTCGCGCTGCCCGTCTCCGGGTGGCGAGGGGCCCGTCACTAGCGGTTCGCACGCCCGGCGCCCCAGGCGCAACTCCACTCACCCGGGTGACACGGCACCGTCGATACACATTCTTCACCTGCGGGTTCCCCTTCCGGGGCCGGGGGGCGTCGCACTTCCTCCCCCCGACCTCGTAAGGTCTTGTCCGTGTTGGAGGAGATGCGGATACGGTCGCTCGGAGTCATCGACGACGCTGTCGTCGAGCTGTCGCCAGGCTTCACCGCTGTCACGGGTGAGACGGGCGCGGGCAAGACCATGGTGGTCACCAGCCTCGGGCTGCTGCTGGGCGGGCGCGCTGATCCCGCGCTCGTGCGGATCGGCGCCGAGAAGGCGGTCGTCGAGGGGCGGATCGCCATGCCCCCGAACGCCCCGGTGGTGGTACGGGCCGAGGAGGCGGGGGCCGAGCTCGACGACGGGGCGTTGCTCATCAGCCGTACCGTTTCCGCCGAAGGGCGGTCGCGGGCGCACGTGGGCGGGCGGAGTGTGCCGATGGGCGTGCTCGCCGAGCTCGCCGACGAGCTGGTAGCCGTCCACGGGCAGACCGACCAGCAGGGGCTGCTGAAGCAGTCCCGGCAGCGGCAGGCGCTCGACCGGTACGCGGGGGACGCGGTGACCGTGCCGCTCGCCAAGTACACCGAGGCCTACCGGCGGCTGCGGTCCGTCGCCGTCGAGCTGGAGGAGATCGTCACCCGGGCGCGTGAGCGGGCCCAGGAGGCCGACATGCTCCGCTTCGGGCTCGACGAGATCGCCGGGGTCGAACCGCGCGCCGGGGAGGACGTGGAGCTGGCGGAGGAGGCCGAGCGCCTCGGGCACGCGGAGGCGCTGTCGTCCGCGGCCACGGCCGCCCACGCGGCCCTCGCCGGTAACCCGGAGGACCCCGAGGGCATCGAGGCCACCACGCTCGTCGCGGGCGCGCAGCGGGCCCTGGAGGCCGTCAGGTCGCACGATCCGGCGCTGGCCGCGCTCGCCGACCGGATCGGGGAGATCGGGATCCTGCTGGGCGATGTGGCGGGCGAGCTCGCGGGGTACGCCGACGACCTCGACGCCGATCCGCTGCGGCTGTCGGCCGTCGAGGAGCGGCGGGCCGCGCTCACCGCGCTCACCCGCAAGTACGGGCAGGACGTGGACTCCGTGCTCGCCTGGGCCGAGCGGAGCGCCGCCCGGCTCACCGAGCTGGACGGCGACGACGAGCGCATCGACGAGCTGACCGCCGAGCGGGACGCCCTGCGCGTCGAACTCGGCGGGCTGGCGCAGGCGCTGACGGACGCGCGCACGGAGGCCGCCGAGCGGTTCGCCGCCGCGGTGACGGCCGAGCTGGCCTCGCTCGCCATGCCGCACGCGCGGGTGTCGTTCGACATCCGGCAGACCGAGGACGCGGAGGGCGTCGAGGTCGGCGGCCGTGCGGTCGCCTACGGGCCGGCCGGCGCGGACGAGGTCGAGCTGCTGCTCGCCCCGCACCCGGGCGCGCCGCCGCGGCCCATCGCCAAGGGCGCGTCCGGCGGTGAGCTCTCGCGCGTGATGCTGGCCGTCGAGGTCGTGTTCGCGGGTACGGATCCCGTGCCGACGTATCTCTTCGACGAGGTCGACGCGGGTGTCGGCGGCAAGGCGGCGGTGGAGATCGGGCGGCGCCTCGCGCGGCTCGCCAAGACCGCTCAGGTCGTGGTGGTCACCCACCTCCCGCAGGTCGCCGCGTTCGCCGACCGGCAGTTGCTGGTCGAGAAGACCAACGACGGATCGGTGACCCGGTCCGGCGTGAAGGTGCTGGAGGGCGAGGACCGCATCCGCGAACTGTCCCGGATGCTCGCCGGCCAGGAGGACTCCGAGACGGCCCGGGCGCACGCCGAGGAGCTGCTGGCCACGGCCCGAGCCGACGGCTAGCGGCGGTCGGCGGCAGCCCGGCGGGGCGGCCGCTCGGGGCATGGAGGGTGCGGGTTGCGCACACGTCGGACGGGGCGGGCGGTACGAGGTGACTCGTGGCGGCCGCCCCGTCGGCTTGCCGCGTGGGCCCCGCCCGGACCGGGCGTCGGTGCCCCGCCAGGGTTTTCCGGGGTGAGGGCATGTTCACACCGAGGGGACGGGGATCCGCGTTCGCGGCGGCGGCCGGACCGACCTGGGGGACGGCGGCGGCCCTGCGCGCCGCTGCGCCCGGCGGGCGCGCTCGCCGGGAGCGCGAGAACCACGCGGGGCGGACGGTCGGGCTGTACTCCGGCCCCGCCGCCGCCCTGGCCGTCGCGCTCGTGGCCGGGCGGACGGCCCCGGCCGCCGCGCTCGCCGTGGCCGCGGCAGGGACCTGCGGGGCGTACGACGACGTCGTCGGCGCCGGTGACGCGCGCCGGGGTTTCCGGGCCCACCTGGGCGCGCTGCGGGAGGGCGAGATCACGAGCGGGGCCGTGAGGCTGTTCGGTGTCTCGGCGGCCGGGCTGGTGGCGGGGGCGCTGCTCAAGGAACGGCCCCTGGACAAGGTGCTGGCGGGGGTGGTGATCGCCGGGGCCGCGCACTTCGTCAACCTCGTGGACGTGCGGCCCGGCCGGGCCGCCGGCGCCGTACTCGCCCTGGGCGCCCCCGGGTTGCCGCGCGCGGGTGCTGCGGGCGAGCTGTCCGCCGTGGCGGTCGGAGCCGCCGCGGCCGTGCCGCCCGACGATCTGGGCGGCCGGGAGATGCTCGGCGACAGCGGGGCACACGCCCTCGGCGCGCTGCTCGGGGCGGCGGTGGTGGCCGGCGCCGGCCGTGCGGGCCTGATCGCGCACGCCGCCGCCGTGGTGGCCGCGGCGGTGCACGGGGAGCGGGTGAGCGAGGTGGCGAGGTCGGCGCTCGGGTAATCGAACGGAACCCCTACTTCTCTCACCCGTGTGGGTGGCGCGCGGGACCTTGTGACCGGGTGTCAGGGCGGTCGGCGGCACGGAACACCCGTACGTGCTGGCATCCTTGGGGGTAGTACGTGGAGGAATGCCAGCGGTCCACCCCTCCGCCCGGCACTTCTGTACGTTTCTTCGTGACCGTCCGACGCCGAACCAGGAGCCCCGGCCACGTGAGCAGCCACTCACCGCACGGCCAGTCGTCGCTGCGCACCGTGCAGGTGCTGGGCGGCGGCAACCCCGCCAGCAGCGCGCACGTGCGTTCCCTGGCCGCGGGGCTCGTCGCGCGGGGCGTGCGGGTGACGGTGTGCGCCCCCGGCGAGGCGGATGACACCTACGACTTCACGGGTGCCGGGGCCGAACACGTACACGTGCCGCGCAGCAGCGACCCGGGGTCCGTCGCGGCGCTCCGGGCGGCCTGCACGAACGCCGACCTCGTCCACGCGCACGGGCTGCACGCCTCGTTCCGGGCCGTCCTCGCGCTCGGCGGCCGGCGCACGCCGCTCATCGTGACCTGGCACAACCGCGCACACGCCGAGGGGGCCCGGGCCCATCTGCTGCGACTGCTGGAACGGCGCGTCGCGAGGGCGGCGACCGTGGTCCTCGGCACCACCTCCGACCTCGTCGACCGGGCCCGCGGGACCGGCGCGCGCGACGCGCGGCTCGCCGCCGTGGCGCTGCCCCGGCCCCACCGGGCCGAGGGGAACGAGGAGTCCGAGCCGCCGTCCTCGAAGTTCCGGGCCGAACTCGGCGCCATGGGCCGGCCGTTGTTCGTGACCGTCGGTGCCCTGGACGGTCACCGCGGTCACCAGCTGCTGCTGGACGCCGCGCGCAAGTGGCGCGCCCTGGACCCCGTACCGCTGGTCGTGATCGCGGGGGAGGGGCCGCTGCGGGCGGAGCTCCAGCGCCGCATCGAGGACGAGGAACTGCCGGTCCGGCTGCTGGGGCGACGCGACGACGTGAGCGAACTGCTCGCCGCCGCCGACCTCGCGCTGCTGCCCGGTGGCGGGGAGTCGCGGTCGGTCCTGGCGCAGCAGGCCCTGCACGCGCGCGTCCCGCTCGTCGCGGCCCTGACCGGGGGCGTCCGCGAACTCGTCGGCGACGCGGCCGAACTGGTGCCGCCGCACGACCCGGAGGCCTTCGCCGCGGCCGCCGTACGCCTCCTCGACGACCCCGCACGGGCCGCGCTCCTGCGGGACCTGGGCACCCGGCAGGCGGCCGACTGGCCCACCGAGGACGAGACCGTCGCCCAGGTGCTCAGCGTCTACGACGAGCTGACGCGGCCCCGGCCGATGATCTGAGCCCTCACGCCACGTGCCGCCGGGCCCGCAGCGCCAGGCTCAACGCCAGGACCGTCTGCGGGTCGTCGAGGTCGGTGCCGAGCAACTCGCCGATGCGGGCGAGGCGGTTGTACAGCGTCTGGCGGTTCAGATGCAGCTCGCGGGCCGTCTCCGCCTTGCGGCCGGCGTGCGCCAGGTAGGTCTCCAGGGTGGGCAGCAGGGGCGGCTTGGAGCGGAGGTCGTGGTCGCGGACCGGGCCGATCGCCCGGTCCACGAACGCCGCCAGGTCGGGGTGGTCGCGCAGCCGCCACAGCAGGAGGTCGATGTCCAGACGGCGGGCGTCGTACCAGGGGCGGTCCGGCAGGCCCTGTGCGGCGGTCGCGGTCTCCGCCGCGTGCCGCAGACCCGCCGAGGCGGCCGCCCAGCCGCCCGCCACCCCGACCACCACCACCGGCGGCTGGGCTCCCGGCCGCTGCATCCCGGCCCGCTCCACCCCGGCCCGCAGCGCCGCCGCGACCCGGTCCGCGACCGCCGACCGCTCGGACTCCGACCGCAGGCCCAGCAGCAACGGCACCCGGCCCTCCACCGGCCGCACGCCCAGCAGCACGGGCACCCCCACTGACGCCAGTTCCTCGGCGACCGCCCGCGCCAGGACCGCCCAGCCCCCGCCGGGCGAGAGGCCGTCGCCGAGCCGCATGACGACCGGGAGCAGCGGACTGCCGCCGGGCTTGAAACCGAGGACGCGCGCCTGCGCCGGGGCGTCCTCCGCGGCGATCCGGCCCTCGGCGAGGTCGGTGAGGAAGTCGCCCCGGCCGCGTGCCGCGAGTTCCTCCTCCTGGCGGGCCTGCATCAGCACCACGGCCAGGATCCCGGCCGCCCGTTCGGCGGCGATCCGGTGCACCGGTGCGAGAGGGGCGCGCACGGGCAACAGCACGAGCCGGGCGCGCACCGAACCCGCCCCCGGCCCGCCCCCGGGTACATCCACCAGCACCGAGCCGGCCGGCGGCGGAGCGTCCTTGTGCGGCCCGCGAAGGCCCTCCCACACCTGGAGCGGGTCCGCGCCCTCGGGGCCCGCTCCGGCGGCGTACAGGAGCTGGCCCTCCGTCGTCTCCAGGAAGACCGGGTTGCCGCTGAAGTCCGCCAGGATGCCCAGGACCTGCGGTATCCCGCCCCCGCCGAGCAGCGCTTCGGTACAGCGCCGGTGCACCTCCTCGGCCTGCTGGAGCAGCGCGTAGTGCCCGTTGACGATCTCGGTGTGGATCTCCTCGGTGACCGTCACGAACGGCACCTCGCGGTGCAGTTGCACCAGGGGGAGCCCGGTCGCGCGCGCCGTCTCGACCAGGGCCGCCGGGAGCCGGGTGAAGCGCGGGCCCAGCTCGATCACCAGGGCCGCGATGCCCCGCTCGGCCAGGGTGCGCACGAACGCCCGCTGCTCCGCCGGACGGGTGCCGAGGCCGTAGCCCGTGGTCAGCAGCAGCTCGCCGCCCTTGAGCAGCGAGGCGATGTTCGGGACCTCGCCCGCGTGCACCCAGCGCACCGTGCGGCCCAGCCGGTCGGCGCCCGCGAGGATCTCGGGGAGCCCGCTGCGCAGGCCGGGCAGCTCCAGCGCGCGCCGGACGGTGATGCCGGCGCTCTGGCTGTCGAATCGGTGATCGGTGCGGCTGTCCATGCAGCGGACGCTACCTGCGCGAACGGCCCGGTGACAGCCGCGTCCGGCACGGGGCGGCTGTCGTGGTGGATGCTCAGGCCGGCTTGATGTTGTGGTTGAAGCGGAAGACGTTGTCCGGGTCGTAGCGCCGTTTCACGTCCCCGAGCCGCCGGGCGTTCGCCTCACCCACGCCCGCCACGACCCGGTCGGCGCCCTCGTCGCCGATGAAGTTGAGGTAGACCGCGCCCGTGCTCCACGGCTGTACGGCGGCCCGGACGTCGCGGACCCACTGCACGCACCGCTCGTCGTCCGCGGGGTCCTCCCACAGCCCGAAGGGGTGCACGCCCCAGGGAGCGTCGCGGTAGGGCACCGGGTACTCGTGCGGGCCTGCCGCGATCGCGCCGCCCTGCGGGAACAGGGCGTGCATGGTGCCGGTCGGCACGGGCAGGGCCCGGCCGCGGGCGCAGTAGACGTCGACGAAGTCGTCCGGGGCGCCCGTCAGGTACTCCGCCGACCAGTAGTTCCGCATCCCGGGGGGATCGTCGATCATGCACTGGACATCGGCGTACGGCATCGCGCCGACGACCTCGCTCTCGTGCGGCATCGCCAGCAGCGGTTCGGCGAGCTTGCGCATGTCCTCCTCGGAGCCGGCGTACGTCAGCAGCACCCCGCACAGCAGCGTGCCGATCAGATGCGGCGGGACGAACTCCTCGGGCGGCCCGGTGAGGTAGATGACGGCGCCGGACGCCTCGTCCGGGCCGGCCTCGATCATGTCCCGGTAGGTGCGGGTGACCTCGGCGCCGAACTCGGGCAGGTACAGCAGCAGCGCGATGGAGAACTCGGGCAGCTCGTGCAGCTTCAGGGTGAGCGCGGTGGCGATGCCGAAGTTGCCGCCGCCGCCGTGCAGGGCCCAGAACAGCTCCGGGTTCTCGTCGGCGTTCGCGTGGACCTGCCGGCCGTCGGCGGTGACCAGCTCGACGCCGAGCAGGTTGTCCACGGCCAGCCCGCACGAGCGGTCCAGCCAGCCCGTACCGCCGCCGAGGACGAAGCCGCCGACACCGGTGGTGGAGGCCCGCCCGCCGGTCGTGGCCAGACCATGGGGCCGGCAGGCGCGGTCCAGGTCGCTCATCGTGGCCCCGCCCGCGACCCGTACCGCCTCGGCGGCGGGATCGACGGTGACCGCGCGCATGTGACGCAGGTCCACCACCACGGCCCCGTCGCCGAGCGCCATGCCCGCGACGCTGTGGCCGCCGCCGCGCACCGCGACGGCCAGGTCCAGGTCACGGGCGAAGCGCACCGACCGAACGACGTCGGCCTCGTCCACGCACTGGGCGATCACGGCCGGACGGCGGTCGATCATCGCGTTGAAGACCGCACGGGCCTCGTCGTAGCCCGGATCCTGCGGGGCGAACACGTCGCCGACCAGTTCCTCGCGCAGCGCGGCGAGGGCCGCGCCCGCCTTCGATGGGGAGGCCATGGGGCGCCCCCTTCCGTGCAGGGGCAGATGCCTCCAGCCTAGGCGTGCGCGGCCGCCCGGTCCTGTCCGGCGGCCGCGCGTCACGGGTCCGTGCGGTCCGGCGGGGGCGGCTCAGCCGCCGTACGCCCCCGACGCCGTCAGGCGCAGGGCCGTGTCGATGAGCGGCACGTGGCTGAAGGCCTGCGGGAAGTTGCCGACCTGGCGCTGGAGGCGCGGGTCCCACTCCTCGGCGAGCAGACCGAGGTCGTTGCGCAGCGAGAGCAGCTTCTCGAACAGCTTGCGGGCCTCGTCCACCCGGCCGATCATCGCGAGGTCGTCGGCCATCCAGAACGAGCAGGCCAGGAAGGCGCCCTCGTCGCCGGGCAGGCCGTCGACGCCCTCGTCGCCGCCCGAGGTCGGGTAGCGCAGGATGAAGCCGTCCGGGGTGGACAGCTCGCGCTGGATCGCCTCGATGGTGCCGATCACGCGCTTGTCGTCCGGGGGCAGGAAGCCCATCTGCGGGATGAGCAGCAGCGACGCGTCCAGCTCCTTGGAGCCGTAGGACTGCGTGAACGTGTTGCGTTCCTTGTCGTAGCCCTTCTCGCAGACGTCCCGGTGGATGTCGTCGCGCAGCTCGCGCCACTTCTCCAGCGGGCCGTCCGCGTCGCCGGACTCGATCAGCTTGATCGTGCGGTCGACGGCGACCCAGGCCATGACCTTGGAGTGCACGAAGTGCCGGCGCGGACCGCGCACCTCCCAGATGCCCTCGTCCGGCTCGTCCCAGTGCTGCTCCAGGTAGCGGATCAGCTTCAGCTGGAGCAGGGAGGCGTAGTCGTTGCGGGCCAGGCCCGTCATGTGACCCAGGTGCAGGGCCTCGGTGACCTCGCCGTAGACGTCCAGCTGGAGCTGGTGCGCGGCGCCGTTGCCGACCCGGACCGGGCCGGAGTGCTCGTAGCCGGGCAGCCAGTCCAGCTCGGCCTCGCCCAGCTCGCGCTCGCCCGCGATGCCGTACATGATCTGGAGGTTCTCGGGGTCGCCGGCGACGGCCCGCAGCAGCCACTCGCGCCAGGCGCGGGCCTCCTCGCGGTAGCCGGTGCGCAGCAGCGAGGACAGGGTGATGGCCGCGTCGCGCAGCCAGGTGTAGCGGTAGTCCCAGTTGCGGACGCCGCCGATGTCCTCGGGCAGGGAGGTGGTGGGCGCGGCGACGATGCCGCCGGTCGGGCCGTACGTCAGCGCCTTGAGCGTGATCAGCGAGCGGATCACGGCCTCGCGGTAGGGGCCGTGGTACGTACAGTGCTCGACCCACTCGCGCCAGAAGTCCTCGGTCGCCTGGAGCGACTGCTCGGGCTCGGGCAGCGCGGGCGGCTCCTTGTGCGAGGGCTCCCAGGAGATCGTGAACGCGATCCGGTCACCCGGAGCGACCGTGAAGTCGGCGTACGTGGTCAGCGACTTGCCGTAGGTCTCGCACTCGGTGTCGAACCACACGGAGTCCGGGCCCGCGACGGCGACCGTACGGCCCTCGTGCTTGTGCACCCACGGCACGACCCGGCCGTAGGAGAACCGCATCCGCAGCGCGGAGCGCATCGGGACGCGGCCCGAGACGCCCTCGACGATCCGGATCAGCTGGGGCGCGCCGTCACGAGGGGGCATGAAATCGGTCACCCGGACCGTGCCGCGCGGGGTGTCCCACTCGGACTCCAGGATGAGCGAGTCGCCCCGGTAGGTGCGCCGGGCCGCGGTCGGCGGCTGTGCGTCGGAGGCGTGCGCGGGGCCGAGGCGCCAGAAACCGTGTTCCTCGGTGCCGAGCAGACCTGCGAAGATCGCGTGCGAGTCGAAGCGGGGCAGGCACAGCCAGTCGACTGTGCCGTCCCGGCAGACCAGTGCGGCGGTCTGCATGTCTCCGATGAGTGCGTAATCTTCGATGCGCCCGGCCACGTGCAACTCCAGTCGAACGGCCACGTCACCCCCATGCGGAACGGGGGCTGTCGCTAGTGCGGTCAAGGGGTCGTTTGTAATGCGTCGTTGAGCGCTGAAGCAAAGCAGCCGCTCAGCCATATAGGCAAAACGCCGATTCCTGCTCAACGAACTGACGAGCTCTCGTTGTTCCGGTGGGGATACGGACTGGGGTGTGCCGTCTTGCCGACCGGGCTCGGCAGCGAGTGTCCGAGCAGGATACGACGCACGTAGATGATCTGCGTGCCGCTCCGGACAACGCGGGTGGGCCGAACGGGTGAGCAACGGGTGAGAAACCGGTGCGCGGGGGCCGCCCGTGTCGAGCCGTGCGCGGAGCGTGGCCGGAAGCCATCTCCCTGAGGCGCTGATACCCTGGTAGCCCGTGGACCGGTGGTCTCGAAGCCCCCGAACCGCACCTCCGAATCGCGACCACGGGAGCCCCCTCTTGGCCATGACGCCCAAATCCACGACGACCAAGCACATCTTCGTCACCGGGGGTGTCGCCTCCTCGCTCGGCAAGGGTCTGACGGCCTCCAGCCTCGGCATGCTGCTGAAGGCGCGTGGTCTGCGCGTCGTGATGCAGAAGCTCGACCCGTACCTGAACGTCGACCCGGGCACGATGAACCCCTTCCAGCACGGTGAGGTGTTCGTCACCAACGACGGCGCCGAGACCGACCTGGACATCGGACACTACGAGCGCTTCCTCGATCGTGACTTGGACGGCTCCGCCAATGTCACTACAGGCCAGGTCTACTCGACGGTGATCGCCAAGGAGCGGCGTGGCGAGTACCTCGGTGACACCGTGCAGGTCATCCCGCACATCACCAACGAGATCAAGCACCGCATCCGCCGTATGGCCACCGACGAGGTCGATGTCGTCATCACCGAGGTCGGCGGCACGGTCGGCGACATCGAGTCGCTGCCGTTCCTGGAGACGGTCCGCCAGGTCCGTCACGAGGTCGGCCGGGACAACGTCTTCGTGGTGCACATCTCGCTCCTGCCCTACATCGGTCCCTCGGGTGAGCTGAAGACCAAGCCGACCCAGCACTCGGTCGCGGCGCTGCGCAACATCGGTATCCAGCCGGACGCGATCGTGCTGCGCTGCGACCGCGAGGTGCCGACCGCGATCAAGCGCAAGATCTCGCTGATGTGCGACGTCGACGAGGACGCGGTGGTGGCCTGTCCCGACGCCCGCTCGATCTACGACATCCCGAAGACCGTGCACGGCGAGGGCCTGGACGCCTATGTCGTCCGCAAGCTGGACCTGCCGTTCCGCGATGTGGACTGGACGACCTGGGACGACCTGCTCGACCGCGTCCACAACCCCGACCACGAGATCACCCTCGCCCTGGTCGGCAAGTACATCGACCTGCCCGACGCCTACCTCTCGGTCACCGAGGCGCTGCGCGCCGGCGGCTTCGCCAACAAGGCCCGAGTGAAGATCAAGTGGGTCACCTCGGACGACTGCAAGACCCCGGCGGGCGCCAAGGCGCAGCTCGAGGACGTCGACGGCATCTGCATCCCGGGCGGCTTCGGCGACCGCGGTGTGCTCGGCAAGGTCGGCGCGATCCGCTACGCCCGCGAGAACAAGATCCCGCTCCTCGGTCTCTGCCTGGGCCTCCAGTGCATCGTGATCGAGGCCGCGCGCAACCTGGCCGACATCGGCGACGCCAACTCCACCGAGTTCGACCCGGCGACCGGTCACCCCGTCATCTCCACCATGGCCGAGCAGCTCGACATCGTGGCCGGCGAGGGCGACATGGGCGGAACGATGCGCCTGGGCATGTACCCGGCCAAGCTGGCCGAGGGCTCCATCGTCCGTGAGGTCTACGACGACAAGGAGTACGTCGAGGAGCGCCACCGGCACCGCTACGAGGTGAACAACGCCTACCGCGCCGAGCTCGAGAAGAAGGCGGGCATCCTGTTCTCCGGCACCTCGCCGGACGGCAAGCTCGTCGAGTACGTCGAGTACCCGCGCGACGTCCACCCGTACCTGGTCGCCACGCAGGCCCACCCGGAGCTGCGCTCGCGGCCCACGCGCCCGCACCCGCTGTTCGCCGGCCTCGTGAAGGCCGCGGTCCAGCGGACCGTCGAGGCGGGGAAGACGTCGAAGTAACACACCAGTTGTACGGTGGCCGGGGTGCAAACCTTCAAGGGTGGGCACCCCGGTTTTCGTTTGCGCACGTGGCACGTGGAAGGACGCATGGCATGACGATCAAGGACACCCCCGAGGCGTGGGAGGTCCGGTCGACCGAGACCCCCTTCGTCGGCAACAAGACCTCCGTCCGCACGGACGAGGTGGTCATGCCCGACGGCTCGGTGGTCCGCCGGGACTTCCAGGTCCACCCGGGTTCCGTGGCCGTCCTCGCCCTCGACGAGGAGGACCGGGTCCTGCTCATCAAGCAGTACCGGCACCCCGTGCGGCAGAAGCTGTGGGAGATCCCGGCCGGTCTGCTCGACGTGCCCGGCGAGAACCCGCTGCACGCGGCCCAGCGCGAGCTGTACGAGGAGGCACACGTCAAGGCCGAGGACTGGCGGGTGCTGACCGACGTCTACCCCACCGCGGGCGGCTGCGACGAGTCGGTACGCATCTTCCTGGCCCGCGATCTGTCCGAGGCCGACGGGGAGCGCTTCGCCGTGGAGGACGAGGAGGCCGACATGGAACACGCGCGGGTGCCGGTCGGCGAGCTCGTCCGGGGCGTGCTCGCCGGCGAGCTGCACAGCAACTGTCTCGTCGTGGGCGTCCTCTCCCTGATCGCCGCGCGCACCGGCGACGGGCTCGACGCGCTGCGCCGGGCCGAGGCGCCCTGGCCGGCCCGCCCCTTCGAGGCCTGACGCCCTTCGCCCTCCTCTCCGCCCTCCGCATCCTCGCCGCGCTCCGCATCCTCCCCGTCCCTCTGCGCACGCCTCCGCTGGGGTGCCCCTGCTGAGACCGTTCCGCCCCCGTCCGGTGTGACCATCGGCTGATCCGATCGGGGGACCTCCCGGTCGTGCCGCCGTACTCCACCCGGAACGTCGCAGAGCGTGAACTAGGCTCTGGAATCACCCGATCCGGAGTCCCGGCGGGCTTGCGTGTGCGGTGGGACGGGAGTGTGGCCCGTGACGGATCAGGCAGTGGACACAGGCGGCGTGCAGCTGTCGGGACACGCTGCGACAGAGGGCCATTTCCTGGGCAGAGTCCGGGAGTTGAAGGAACTGCGCGCCGACATCGAGCGCGCCGGGCTGGACACCATCTCCGGGAAGAAGGCGCCACGCGCGCGCGTGCTCCTCATCGCCGGGCGGCCCGGATCCGGGCGTACGGCGCTCGCCGAGGAACTCGTCAGGCAGGTCGCCGGCCGCTACCGGGACGGCGTCCTGCGCGCCCGCCTCGCCGAGCCCGACGGGACCCCCGTGCCGGTCGAGCGGGCCGCCCGTGAACTGCTCACCGCGCTGGACGTGCCGACCCCGCCGGGCGCCGACGAGGACGAACTCGCGGCCCTGCTCCGCCAGGCCCTCGCGGAGCGCCGCGTGCTGCTCCTGCTCGACGACGCGGCCGGCGCCGAACAGGTCGACGCGCTGCTCCCGGACACCCCTCAGTGCCTCCTCGTCGCCGTCTCCGCCGGACCGCTCACCGGCATCGCGGACGTCCGCCCCTGCACCCTGGGCGGCCTGGACACCAAGTCCGCCCTCGAACTGCTGAGCCGGTACACCGGCTCGGTCCGCATCACCGTCGACCCGCGCTCCGCCGAGAGCCTCGTGGAGGCCTGCCAGGGCCAGCCGGCCGCGCTGAACCTGGCGGGCGGCTGGCTCGCCGCCCGCCCCAAGGCGGCCGTCGCCGACCTCGCCAAGCAGCTCCACGCGGAGGGCGACGAGGGCTCACCGCTCAGCCGGGTCTTCCGGCTCGTGCACGCCGCGCTGCCGGCCCCCGCCGACCGGATACTGCGACTGCTCTGCCTGGCCCCGGCCGGCCTGGCGGACCCGCACACCGCCTCCGCGCTGGCCGGCTGCTCGGTGGGCGCCGCCCGCACCACCCTGGACGACCTCGCCGCCCTGGGGCTGCTGCGGGCCGTGGACTCCCCGCTGCCGCAGTACGAGGTGCCGGCCTGTCTGCACCCCCTGCTGCGCGCCGCGGCCGAGACCCACGACCGCCCCGCCGAGCTCCAGCTGGCCCGCGCCCGCATGCTGGAGCGCACGGTGCGCCTGCTCCAGTCCTGCCGGGCCATCACCGAGACCGACAACCCCCAGGCCCGCGAGCGGCTCCAGGGCCTGCCCAGCGCCCTGCGCTTCCCCACCCCGCGCGCGGCCGCCGACTGGCTGCGGGGCCGGCGGCCCGCCCTGCTCGCCTCGGCCCGTCTCGCGGTCGCCGACGGCGAGCTGGACACCCTGGCCCGCCGTCTGATGTCCCAGCTGGTCAGGGCGATGGTCGCGCACTTCGGCACCCAGGCGGCGGCGCCCGACCTGTACGGCGTCCACCAGCTCGTCCTGGACGTGGCCGAGCGGCGCGACCTGCCCCGCGAGAAGGCCGCCGCCCTGCTGAACCTCGCCGACGTCGACGCCAGGACCGGCCGCACGGCGGAGGCCCTGGTGCGCTACCGGGCCGCCCTGGACGCCGGACGCGAGGCGAACGATCCGTATGCGATCGGTCGCGCGATGGAATCCGTGGGCGGCGCGCATCTCGAGCTCGGGGACTACGACCGGGCCGCCGACTGGTTCGGACGGGCCCTCGCCCAGCGGCTGGCCCGCGACGAGCGCCCGGACGCCGCCCGGCTCTACGGCCGTATCGCCACCGCGCAGACCTACGCGGGCCGCTACGGCGAGGCGCAGCGGTCCTGGCGGGCGGCGGCCGCCGGGCACCGCAAGAACGGCGACGTCGGCGCCCACGCGCGGGCGCTGGGCGAGCTGGCCCGGGTCCAGGAGTACGCGGGGCGCCCCGAGGAGTCGCTGCGCACCTGCCAGGAGGCGATGGAGTGGGCCCGGCGCGCCGAGGACACGCGTCTCCAGGCCGCCGTGCAGCTGCGACTGGCCGACACCCTCGAGCGCCTCGGCGACCCGGTGGCGGCCGGCCTGCACCGGAGCGCGGCCGAGCGCATCCTGGGAGAGGAGCTCCCGGAACGCGATCCGGAGCCGGGACCGCCGGAACCGGGATCGCCGGAATCGGGATCACCGTCGGAACCGCCACCGGATCCGCTGCCGGGACCGGCGTCGGGACCGCTCCCGGAATCGGAAGCGGAATCGGAGCCGGAATCGGGGCCGGAACCCGGGCCGGGGCCGCGATCGCAGCCGGAGCCAGGGCCCGCGTCGGGGCCGGTGACAGGGCCGGTGGCGGTGCAGGAACGGCCTGATCTCCTGGAACACCGCGCTAACACCTGCGAAATCCGTAGTACATCCGCTGGAGATTGATGCAATGAAAGGCTAGACAGCGGGAACACCTTCATTAGACTGGCTCTGCCGCACGTTCTCCTGCGGTGCATCCCGGTGTGCCCCGTATCCCCGGGTATGTCTTGCTGTGCCCCCACACCTACTGAGCCAAGGACCGTGATCCACGTGAAGGTCGGCATCCCCCGCGAGGTCAAGAACAACGAGTTCCGGGTGGCCATCACCCCCGCCGGTGTCCACGAACTGGTGCGCCACGGCCACCAGGTCGTCGTCGAACGCAACGCCGGTGTCGGCTCGTCCATCACGGACGAGGAGTACGTGGCCGCCGGCGCGCGCATCCTCGAGACCGCCGACGAGGTGTGGGCCACCGCCGACCTGCTGCTCAAGGTCAAGGAGCCGATCGCCGAGGAGTACCACCGCCTCCGCAAGGACCAGACGCTCTTCACCTACCTGCACCTGGCCGCCTCCAAGGAGTGCACGGACGCCCTCGTCGAGTCCGGCACCACGGCGATCGCCTACGAGACCGTCGAACTGCCGAACCGCGCGCTGCCGCTGCTCGCCCCGATGTCCGAGGTCGCGGGCCGGCTGGCCCCCCAGGTCGGCGCCTACCACCTGATGCGCGCGAACGGCGGCCGCGGTGTGCTGCCCGGCGGCGTGCCCGGCGTGCTGGCCGCCAAGGCGGTCGTCATCGGCGGCGGCGTCTCCGGCTGGAACGCGGCGCAGATCGCCATCGGCATGGGCTTCCACGTGACGCTGCTCGACCGCGACATCAACAAGCTCAAGGAAGCCGACAAGGTCTTCGGCACGAAGATCCAGACGGTCGTCTCCAACGCCTTCGAGCTGGAGAAGGCATGCCTCGAGGCCGACCTCGTCATCGGCGCCGTCCTCATCCCGGGCGCCAAGGCCCCCAAGCTGGTCACCAACGAGCTCGTGTCCCGGATGAAGCCGGGAAGTGTCCTTGTCGACATCGCGATCGACCAGGGCGGCTGCTTCGAGGACTCCCGTCCGACCACGCACGCCGAGCCGACCTTCTCGGTGCACGAGTCGGTCTTCTACTGCGTCGCCAACATGCCCGGCGCGGTCCCCAACACCTCCACCTACGCGCTCACCAACGCCACGCTGCCGTACATCGTCGAACTCGCCGACAAGGGCTGGGTGGAGGCGCTGCGCCGCGACGCCGCGCTGGCCAAGGGTCTCAACACCCATGACGGCAAGGTCGTTTACCGCGAGGTCGCGGAGGCGCACGGCCTGGAGCACCTGGAGCTCGACCAGCTGCTCGGCTGAGCCCCCCGCCGAGCCGCTCGGCCAAGTCACCCTGCGGGAAAAGGCGATACGTCAACACAGGTCGTCAACCCCGCACACCCGGCCGGACCTTGCCCGACAAGGTCCGGCCGGATGTGTGTATGGTCACTTTGCGGCTCTCGGCCAACTCGCCTCGAACGTAACGCTTCGACCGATTCGTACACCGGCGAAACCTGCCGTGCGACGGTCGTACGCCCTTGACAGCGGGATGTTTCATTGCCGACACATCGGGCCGGGTCCGGCGGATTGTGTTGCTGCGAACGCCCGACACGCCATAGAGTCGCCGACTGTCGGCATGGTGCCACGCTGACCTTGTCTAGAAGTTTCCTGGTCACCAAGGAGGTAAGACGACTTGTGAATGAGTCGACATTTGCTCCCGGGGGTGGTCAACCAGGAATGCCGACGCGGGCCCAGGTCTCCGCGGGGCCAGAGGCTGTCGGCTCCGTCGCTGTCCGAACCTTCGCAGCCCACCAGAGCCAGCGCAGCACCCATGTGGCTCTGTCAGCACACCAGAGCATGGATGGCCATTACGTGAACGCCATGGCCGGCGACGGAAGTGGCGCGCCCCGCAACCACTTCGCCGACTACGACGAACTGCCCGACGGGCATTTCTACGACCCCGATGCCGAGTACGAGCCGGATCCGGAGTACGCGGCCACGCTCGCGCCCGACGCGGCCCGACAGCGCCGTGAGCGCGTCGGTCCGACCGGACGCCCGCTGCCGTACTTCCCGATCCCGGGCCCGCTGACCCAGCACGGCCCCGCGACGATCATCGCGATGTGCAACCAGAAGGGCGGCGTGGGCAAGACGACGTCGACCATCAACCTGGGTGCCGCGCTCGCGGAGTACGGCCGGCGCGTGCTGCTCGTGGACTTCGACCCGCAGGGCGCGCTGTCGGTCGGTCTCGGCGTCAACCCGATGGAGCTCGACCTCACCGTCTACAACCTGCTCATGGAGCGGGGCATGGCGGCGGACGAGGTGCTCCTGAAGACAGCGGTCCCGAACATGGACCTGCTGCCCAGCAACATCGACCTGTCGGCCGCCGAGGTCCAGTTGGTCTCCGAGGTCGCGCGCGAGTCCACGCTCCAGCGTGCCCTCAAGCCGCTGATGGACGACTACGACTACATCGTCATCGACTGTCAGCCCTCGCTCGGTCTGCTCACCGTCAACGCCCTGACGGCCGCTCACAAGGTGATCGTGCCGCTGGAGTGCGAGTTCTTCGCCCTCCGGGGTGTGGCGCTGCTGACCGAGACCATCGAGAAGGTCCAGGAACGGCTCAACCCGGAACTGGAACTCGACGGGATCCTCGCCACGATGTACGACTCGCGCACCGTGCACAGCCGTGAGGTGCTCGCGCGGGTCGTCGAGGCCTTCGACGACCACGTGTACCACACGGTCATCGGACGCACGGTCCGCTTCCCGGAGACCACGGTCGCCGGTGAGCCGATCACCACGTACGCCTCCAACTCCGTCGGCGCCGCCGCCTACCGCCAGCTCGCCAGGGAGGTGCTCGCCCGGTGTCACGCCGAGTGAGTCTGCCGGGGGCCGACGAACTCTTCCGTACGACAGGGGGAATGGCGCTTCAGCCGTCCGCGCCCCGACGCCCCGCCAACGGCGAGGCCCGGGTGCCGGCGCCGGCCGGCGAGAGCGACGGGGTGGCGGCCGGCGGTGCGCAGGACGCGCCGCAGGCCGTGCCCGCGCAGGGCGGTGACGGCGAGGGCGCCGAGCACGCGGCGGCCGACGCGGGCCAGGGCGACGCCGGGGAGTCCCACTCCAGGGGCGGCCCCGCGGACCGCTCCGAGCGGCGCCAGGGCCCGCAGGAAGGTTCTGCCTCCGCCGCCGACGGCCAGTCGCGCAAGCGCGCACGGCAGCCGTCCCGCAGGCCCAGCGGCCGGGAGCGGCACGACGAGAAGATCACCGTCTATGTCTCCGCCGAGGAGCTCATGGACCTGGAGCACGCCCGGCTGGTGCTCCGCGGCGAGCACGGGCTGGCCGTGGACCGGGGGCGCATCGTCCGCGAGGCGGTCGCCGTGGTCCTCGCCGACCTGGAGAGCCGAGGGGACGCCAGCATCCTCGTACGACGACTTCGCGGGCGGTAGCGGTAGCCTGCGGGGGCCATGACCTCGAACGACGCTCCCGTCCCCGGCCCCGGCTCAGCAGCCGGCCGTCGGCGTGCGCTGGGGCGGGGCCCCGGGACGGCACCGGTACCCGCCGGACCGGAGCCCGAGCCGGCAGCACCGGAACCGGAACCGGATCCCGTCGTACCTGATCCTGTCGTGGCCGACCCTGTCGTACCGGAACCCGTCGTAACGGATCCGTCCGCTCCGGAACCCGTCCTGCCGGAATCGGTGGAACCGGAGCCCGGAGATGCGGGATCCGTAGGACCGGAGTCGGTAGAGCCGGAGCCTGCGGGTGCGGAATCCGTATGGCAGGCGCCCGGGGATGCGGAAGCCGGGGGGCCGGAGCCCGTCGATCCGGGACCCCGGGGGCCGGAGCCCGTCGGTTCTGGGGATGGTGCCGAGCCCGGGGAATCCTCCGACGGTGTGTTCAAAGTGCGCCTCGCCAATTTCGAGGGGCCCTTCGACCTGCTGCTCCAGTTGATCTCCAAGCACAAGCTGGACGTCACCGAGGTCGCGCTGTCGAAGGTGACCGACGAGTTCATGGCGCACATCCGGGCGATGGGCCCCGACTGGGACCTGGACCAGACGACCGAGTTCCTGGTCGTCGCCGCCACCCTGCTCGATCTCAAGGCGGCCCGGCTGCTGCCCGCCGCGGAGGTCGAGGACGAGGCCGACCTGGCCCTGCTGGAGGCCCGGGACCTGCTGTTCGCCCGGCTGCTCCAGTACCGGGCCTACAAGCGGGTCGCCGACATCTTCACGGACCGGCTGGAGAGCGAGGCCCGGCGCTACCCCCGTACCGTCGGCCTCGAACCGCACCACGCCGAGCTGCTGCCCGAGGTCGTCATCAGCATCGGCCCGGAGGGGTTCGCGAAGCTCGCGGTCAAGGCGATGCAGCCCCGGGCGAAGCCGCAGGTGTACGTCGACCACATCCACGCGCCGCTGGTGAGCGTGCAGGAGCAGGCCGGGATCGTCGTCGCACGGCTGCGGGAGCTCGGCGAGGCCAGCTTCCGCACGCTGGTGGCGGACACCGAGGACACCCTCACGGTGGTGGCCCGCTTCCTGGCGCTGCTCGAGCTGTACCGGGAGAAGGCGGTCGCGCTCGACCAGGAGAGCGCGCTCGGTGAGCTGCTGGTGCGCTGGACCGGCGGGGAGGGGGACGCGCAGCCGATGGTCACGGACGAGTTCGACCGGCCGCCCGAGGAGCCCGAGAAGGAGACGAAGACGTGAGTGAGGAGACCGTCGCCGCGCTCGACCTCAAGCCGGCCCTGGAGGCCGTGCTGATGGTCGTCGACGAGCCCGCGACCGAGGAGCACCTCGCGAAGATCCTCCAGCGGCCCCGGCGCAGGATCGCGGACGCGTTGCGCGAGCTGGCCGACGAGTACACCGTGCAGGGGCGCGGCTTCGAGCTCAGGCTCATCGCGGGCGGCTGGCGGTTCTACTCCCGGCCCGAGTACGCGGCGGCCGTCGAGGGCTTCGTGCTGGACGGCCAGCAGGCCCGGCTCACCCAGGCCGCGCTGGAGACCCTGGCGGTCGTCGCGTACCGCCAGCCGGTCAGCCGCAGCAGGGTCTCCGCGGTGCGCGGAGTGAACTGCGACGGCGTGATGCGCACCCTGCTCCAGCGCGGTCTGGTCGAGGAGGCGGGCGCGGAACCCGAAACAGGTGCGATCCTGTACGTGACGACGAACTACTTTCTGGAGCGGATGGGCCTGCGCGGTCTGGACGAGCTCCCGGAGCTCGCGCCCTTTCTCCCCGAGGCGGAGGCGATCGAGGCCGAGATGCTGGAAGGGGTCCCGTCGTTCGATCCGGACGCACCGGATGCAGATGCAGACGACACGACGACGACGGAACTTTGATGCGAAGCAGTGGCAGTGGCAGTGGCAGGAACAACGGGCGCGGCAAGCCCCGGGGGACCGGCGGGGGCGGTTCCCAGCCGAGGGGCGGCTCGGGAGGCCGCGACGACAGGTCCAGGGGCGGCTCCGGAGGCCGTGACGACAGGCCGACGGGCGCGGGAGGCCGTGACGACAGGCCGAAGCGTCCCGGCAAGCCGCGTCCCGAGGAGCGCCGCTACGACGTAGGCCCCAACGCCACCCACGAGGGCCCGAAGGCCGGGCGCGGCGGCGCGGCCCGGGGCGGCGCCAAGGGCGGCCCCCGGCAGGGCCAGCAGCGTGGCGGACGCACCGAGCCGGCCCGCTCCCGCGAGTACGAGACGCGGGCCGAGGAGCGCAACCGGGACCGGTACGCCGGCAAGAAGGACATCAAGCTGCCCAAGACCTTCCCGGGTGCCGAGCAGGAGGGCGAGCGGCTCCAGAAGGTCCTCGCCCGCGCGGGCTACGGCTCCCGGCGCGCCTGCGAGGAGCTGATCGAGCAGGCTCGGGTCGAGGTCAACGGCGAGATCGTCCTGGAGCAGGGCAAGCGGGTCGACCCGGAGAACGACGAGGTCAAGGTCGACGGCCTGACCGTCGCCACCCAGTCGTACCAGTTCTTCTCGCTGAACAAGCCGGCCGGCGTCGTCTCCACGATGGAGGACACCGAGGGCCGTCAGTGCCTCGGCGACTACGTGACCAACCGCGAGACGCGGCTGTTCCACGTCGGGCGGCTCGACACCGAGACCGAGGGCGTCATCCTGCTCACCAACCACGGCGAGCTGGCGCACCGGCTGACCCACCCCAAGTACGGCGTGAAGAAGGTCTACCTCGCGCACATCGTGGGCCCCATCCCGCGTGACCTGGGCAAGCGTCTGAAGGACGGCATCCAGCTGGAGGACGGGTACGCCAAGGCGGACCACTTCCGGGTCGTCGAGCAGACCGGCAAGAACTACCTCGTCGAGGTCACCCTGCACGAGGGCCGCAAGCACATCGTGCGCCGGATGCTGGCGGAGGCCGGCTTCCCTGTCGACAAGCTGGTCCGCGTCGCCTTCGGCCCGATCACCCTGGGCGACCAGAAGTCGGGCTGGCTGCGCCGGCTGTCCAACACCGAGGTCGGCATGCTGATGAAGGAAGTCGAGCTCTAGGCCGTATCCGGCAGGTTTCCGGGGGCTCCCGGGGCTTGTGCGGGACCGCACCCCCTTTTTATAGTCGTGGTGACTATTAAAAGGGGGTGTTCGTCGTGCGGGGTTACGACAAGTACGCCCACGAACCCTTCGCCGTCACCGTCGACCTCGCCGTCCTCACGCTGCGCGCGGGCAGCCTGCACGTGCTGCTCGTCGAGCGCGGCCAGGAGCCGTACGCCGGCCGGTGGGCGCTGCCGGGGGGATTCGTGCGGCCGGACGAGTCCGCCGAGACCGCCGCCCGGCGGGAACTCGCCGAGGAGACCGGCCTGAAGGACGTCTCCGGACTGCACCTCGAGCAGCTGCGCACCTACAGCGAACCCGGCCGCGACCCCCGGATGCGGGTCGTGTCCGTCGCCTTCGCCGCGCTGCTGCCCGACGCCCCCGAGCCGACGGGCGGCGGCGACGCGGCCCGGGCGCGCTGGCTGCCGTACGACGACGCGAAGCAGCTCGCCTTCGACCACGACCGGATCCTGGCCGACGCCCACGACCGGGTCGGCGCCAAGCTCGAGTACACCTGCCTCGCCACGGCCTTCTGCCCGCCGGAGTTCACCCTCGGCGAGCTCCGGCAGGTCTACGAGACGGTGTGGGGGACCGGCCTGGACCGGCCCAACTTCCGCCGCAAGGTGCTGGCCACCCCGGGCTTCGTCGAGCCCGTGCCCGGTGGCGCGCGCCTCACCGGCGGCCGCGGCAAGCCCGCCGCCCTCTACCGGGCGGGCGCCGCCACCGCGCTCCACCCGCCCCTGCTGCGACCGCCCCGGGAAGGACGATCCGCATGACCACCTCGACCACCGTCAGGAAGCGGGCCACCGGGTCCCTGCTGGGACTCGCGCTGGGGGACGCGCTCGGGTATCCCACCGAGTTCGACGACGTTCCGTCGATCCTCGCCAAGTGCGGGCCCTGGCGGGACATGGACCTGCCGAAGCGCGCGTTCGTCTCCGACGACACCCAGATGACCCTCGCCGTGGGGCGCGCCCTGCGGACGGCCATGGACCGGGGGCTGCTCGTGCCGACGTCCCTGACGCGGCCGCTGCGCGCGGAGTTCGTGGACTGGTACCAGTCGCCGGACAACAACCGTGCCCCCGGGCGGACCTGCCTGACCGCGTGCAATCTGCTCAAGGACGACAGGCGCGACTGGCGGGACGCGAGCCAGATCGGTTCCAAGGGCTGTGGGGCCAACATGCGGGTGGCCCCCGTCGGCCTCGTCCCCGGGCTCAGCGAGGAGCAGCGGGCCGGGGCCGCCCAGCTCCAGTCCGCCCTCACCCACGGGCACCCCACCGCGCTCGCCGCCTCCGACCTCACCGCCCACGCCGTACGGCTGCTCACCCAGGGCGCCGAGCCGGCCGCCCTGGTCGGCCTCCTGCGGGCCTACGCCGTCGACAACCGCTCCCGCTACCACCACCGCTGGCTCGGCGACCTGTGGACCCGCAGCCAGGACCCCGGCCCGGAGCACTTCATCGCGCGTGGCTGGGACGAGTGCCTCGGTGTGCTGGACCGCCTCCAGGAGACCCTGCGCGACCCCGCGCCCGAGAACGACCCGTGCCTCGCCACCGGGGCCGGGTGGATCGCCGAGGAGGCCCTGGCGACCGGTCTGCTGTGCTTCCTGCTCTTCCCCGACGAGCCGGTGACCGCGCTGCGCCGGGCCGCCTGCTCCTCCGGGGACTCCGACTCCATCGCCTGTCTGACCGGCGCCTTCGCGGGCGCGTACGCCGGGGCCGACGCCTGGCCGAGGGAGTGGGCGGACCGGATCGAGTACCAGGGGGAGCTGGTGACGCTCGGCGCGCTCTGGGACCAGTGACCCGCGCTCCGGTGCCGGTGGCCCTCCCCGGGCTCAGGCCAGCTTGATCGAAGTGCCCTGGACCGTGATCTGCTCCGCGGGCAGGGGCTTCGTCGCCGGGCCACCGGCCACCGAGCCGTCGGCGATGCGGAACTCGCTCTTGTGGCAGGGGCAGTGGATCATGCCGTCGGCGACGCTGCCGACGGTGCAGCCCTGGTGGGTGCAGACCGCGGAGAACGCCTTGAAGTCGTCCTTCGTCGGCTGGGTGACGACGACCTTCTCCTCCGCGAAGATCTTGCCGCCGCCGAGGGGGATGTCGGTGGTCTTCGCCAGCTCCTGGCCGGCGGAGGCCTTGGGGGACTGCTCGGACGAGGTGTCGTCCTCGTTGCCGTACTCGCCGCAGCCCGTGGCGAGCGCGGCTGCCACGCCGCCCGTCGCCAGGAGAACCGTGCGCCGTGTCGCGGGGAGGGTCATGTCGTCACTCCGAACGTGCGGAAGAACCAGAGGGCCGAGGTCAGCCAGATGACCGTGAGTACGGCGAGGACGAGCCCGCCGACGATCGGCAGCAGCCACCCCGGGAGTCGCTCCGAACGGAGCAGCAGCATCTTGGCACTGAATGCGCCGAAGAAGAAGCAACCCAGGAGGGAGTGCCACATCACGCGCGTTTCGTACGTCTGCCAGCCAAGCGCGTACAGGCAGTGCACCGCAACCGGGACCGCGACGAGGAAGGCGGCGCGGCCCGACCAGCGGTGCAGCGTGCCGGACCAGGCGGGCCCCGGCAGCCTGCCGTACAGCATCGCGGCCGAGACGAGCTGGACCAGCGCGAAGAACATCGCGGCCGTCGCCAGCCAGGACTTGACCGCGCCCGTGCTGCTGAAGCCGGCCAGGTTGAAGGCCGTCCCGGCCGGGTCGTGGACCTTGCCGTACACGCCGAGGACGACCGCCACGGCGGCGGCGACCAGCGCCGGGACCAGATAGCGGGCCGCACCCGGGTCGTGCCGCGCGGGCTCGGGGCCGGGGAAACCCTGGGTGGCGGCGTTCGGGTCGACGGTCATGATGGCTCCCTGCTCGAAGGGGTCAGGGCGTGGCGGGACGGGCCGTGAGCTGCTGTCCGTCGACCGTCACCGCGCCGGTCTCCGGGTCGATGCGGGGCGCGGGGGAGGGCTTGCCGTCGCGGGTGACGATGCCCACCTGGGTGCCGTCCTTCAGCACGATCCAGCCGCCGTCGATCTTCGCGGAGCGCACGGTGGCCGTCGCCCGCCACAGGCCGGACGGCTTCGTCGCCCGGTCCGCCGAGAAGGCGTGCCGGCCGCCGCCCACGGTCACCGAGCCCTCGACGCGCTCGCCGTCCTCGAGGGTGCCGTCGAGCTTCGCGCCGTCCTTGCCGGTGAGCCGCAGCGTGCCGTCGTCCTCGACGTCGCCCTTGAGCCAGGACTCCTCCGTGCGCCCGTCGCAGTAGTACGCGATCGCCTTGCCGTCGTCGACCGAGACGGCGACCGACGCGGCGTCGTCGTCCGTGCGGCCGGCGTAGTCGGCGTCGACGGCCGGCACCCGGGAGGGGGACGGGGTGTGCGTGGGTGCGGGGGAGGCCGTGCTCGCGACGGGGGCCGGGCTCGGCGAACTCTCCTCGTACGAGGACGACGCCGTCCTCGTCCCCGTGGTCGCGTTGAGCGTCAGCAGGAACAGGCCGAGCACCAGTCCCGCGAGAAGGGTGAGCAGGGGTCCTGGACGCTTCATGTCGGGCCTTCCCCGATGCGGGTGTCCTGCCGTCAGAGTGTCATGAGAGCGCAGGCCGCACCCGCAGTAAAGGGCGTACGGAGGCGTTCCCGTCTCGGCACGCGGGCGGCACGCCCCGGACCGGCGCGGGCTGACTAGGCTGGCTGCGTCAGGAGCCGTAGTCGGCAGTCGGTACGTCAGCAAGGAGCAGCGCCGTGGCGGTACGAGCGGTCCGGGGAGCCGTCCAACTCGAGCGGGACGAGGCCGGCCACATGGACGAGCAGGTCGGAGCCCTGCTCACCGCCGTCCTGGAGCGGAACTCGCTCGCGGCCGACGACCTGATCAGCATCTGGTTCACTGCCACGCCCGACCTGCACAGCGACTTCCCGGCGGCCGCGGCCCGCAAGCTCGGCATCGTCGACGTGCCGCTGATCTGCGCCCAGGAACTCGACATCGCGGGCGCCATGCCGCGGGTCGTGCGTATCCTCGCGCACGTCGAGTCCGACAAGGCGCGCGCCGACATCAACCACGTCTACCTCGGTGCCGCGGCCGCCCTGCGCAGGGACATCGCCCAGTGAGGACCGCGCTCGTCATCGGGACCGGGCTGATCGGCACGTCCGCCGCGCTGGCCCTCGCCCAGCGGGGCGTCGTCGTGCACCTCACCGACCACGACCCGGGACAGGCCCGGACGGCGGCGGCGCTCGGCGCCGGCACCGACGCGGAGCCCGAGGGCCCGGTGGACCTCGCGATCGTCGCCGCGCCGCCCGCGCACGTGGCCGGCGTGCTCGCCGACGCCATGCGCCGCGGGGTGGCCCGCGGCTACCTCGACGTGGCCAGCGTGAAGGGCGGGCCGCGCCGGGAGCTGGAGGCCCTCGGCCTCGACCTGTCGGCGTACATCGGCAGCCACCCCATGTCCGGCCGGGAGAAGTCGGGCCCGCTGGCCGCGACCGGCGACCTCTTCGAGGGCCGCCCCTGGGTGCTGACGCCGACCCGGGACACCGACACCGAGGTGCTGAACCTCGCCCTGGAGCTGGTCTCGCACTGCCGTGCCGTCCCGGTGGTCATGGACGCCGACGCCCACGACCGCGCGGTGGCGCTGGTCTCCCACATGCCGCACCTGGTCTCCAGCATGGTCGCGGCGCGGCTGGAGCACGCCGAGGAGGCCGCCGTACGGCTGTGCGGGCAGGGCATCCGGGACGTCACCCGGATCGCCGCCTCCGACCCCGGCATGTGGATCGACATCCTGTCCGCGAACCCGGGGCCGGTCGCCGACCTGCTCACCGACGTCGCCGCCGACCTGGAGGAGACGGTCCGCTCCCTGCGCTCCCTCCAGTCCTCCGACGACGTCAAGCGCCGGGCGGGCGCCGACGGCGTCCAGGACGTGCTGCGCCGCGGCAACGCGGGCCAGGTCCGCGTCCCCGGCAAGCACGGAGCCGCTCCGCGGGCGTACGAGGTGGTGGCGGTGCTCATCGACGACCAGCCCGGTCAGCTGGCCCGCATCTTCGCGGACGCGGGACAGGCGGGCGTCAACATCGAGGACGTCCGCATCGAGCACGCGACCGGGCAGCAGGCGGGTCTGGTGCAGCTGATGGTCGAGCCGAAGTCCGCGGTGGTGCTGTCCTCGGCGCTGCGCGAGAGGGGCTGGGCGATCCGGCAGTAGGGCGTTCCACGGCCCCGGGCGCCCGGCGCGGACCAGGTACCGGCCGGACGAGTGACGCGCGGCCGGTAACCTTGTGCGGGGCGCGGTCGCGTCCCGCACACCCACCGCCTCGCACCAGGAAGGTGTCCCCCCGTGGAAAACGGCGCCGCCCAGCCCGTGATTGTCGCCATCGACGGCCCCTCGGGCACGGGCAAGTCGAGCACGTCCAAGGCCGTCGCCGCCCGGCTCGGGCTGAGCTACCTGGACACCGGCGCCCAGTACCGGGCGATCACGTGGTGGATGGTGACCAACGGGATCGACATCGAGGACCCCACGGCGATCGCCGCCGTCGCGGGCAAGCCGGAGATCCTCTCCGGCACCGACCCGGCCGCCCCGACGATCACCGTCGACGGCGTCGACGTGGCCGGACCGATCCGCACCCAGGAGGTCACCGCCAAGGTGAGCGCGGTGAGCGCGGTTCCGGAGGTGCGGGCCCGGATCACCGAGCTCCAGCGCTCGCTGGCGGCCGCCACCGAGCGGGGGATCGTCGTCGAGGGCCGGGACATCGGTACGACCGTGCTGCCCGACGCCGACCTGAAGATCTTCCTCACCGCCTCCCCGGAGGCGCGTGCCGCCCGGCGCAGCGGCGAGCTGAAGGGCGCGGACGTCCGCAGCACCCGCGAGGCGCTGATCAAGCGGGACGCGGCCGACTCCTCCCGCAAGACCTCCCCGCTCGCCAAGGCGGACGACGCCGTCGAGGTGGACACCACCGAGCTGACGCTGGCCCAGGTCATCGAGTGCGTCGTCACCCTCGTCGAGGAGAAGCGGGCCGCGAAGTGAGTACGGCTCCCGTGCCCTCGGAGAAGGGCGCCGAGGTCGGGCGGCGCATCGGCGTCGGCCTGATGTACGGGCTGTTCAGGCCGCGGGTGCTGGGTGCCTGGAAGGTGCCGGCGAGCGGCCCGCTGATCTTCGCGATCAACCACTCGCACAACGTCGACGGCCCGATGGTGATGGGCGTGGCGCCCCGGCCGACGCACTTCCTGATCAAGAAGGAAGCGTTCATCGGCCCGCTCGACCCGTTCCTGACCGCCATCGGCCAGCTCAAGGTCGACCGTGACACCACCGACCGGGCGGCCATCACCCGCGCGCTGGGCGTGCTGGAGAGCGGCGGGGTCCTCGGGATCTTCCCGGAGGGCACCCGCGGCGAGGGCGACTTCGCCGCGCTGCGCGCCGGGCTCGCGTACTTCGCGGTGCGCGGCGGGGCACCGATCGTGCCCGTCGCCGTGCTGGGAAGTTCCGAGCGCCGCGGACGGTTGATCAAGGCACTGCCCCCGCTGCGCTCCCGCGTCGACGTCGTCTTCGGCGAGCCGTTCGACGCGGGCGACGGCAGCGGGCTGCGGACCCGCAGGGCGCTGGACGCGGCCACCGAACGCATCCAGAAACAACTGGCCGCACACCTGGAAAACGCCAGGCGCCTGACCGGGCGCTGAGCGACACTGAATACCGAGTAGTGGATCAAACCGAACAAAACGGCTGCTCCACCGATCACCACGAATGAACGACGAGGTACGGACTTCATGAACGACCACATCCAGCCCGACGGCTCGGAAGCCTTCGAGCACGATCACGGGGCGCTCGGCGACGCCGAGTACGCGGAGTTCATGGAGCTCGCCGCCGTCGAGGGCTTCGACATCGAGGACGTCGAGGGGGCGATCGAGGCCGCGGGGCACGGGCCGCTCCCGGTGCTCGCCGTCATCGGCCGCCCGAACGTCGGCAAGTCGACTCTGGTGAACCGCATCATCGGCCGCCGCGAGGCCGTCGTCGAGGACAAGCCGGGCGTCACCCGCGACCGCGTCACCTACGAGGCCGAGTGGTCGGGCCGACGCTTCAAGCTCGTCGACACCGGCGGCTGGGAGCAGGACGTCCTCGGCATCGACGCCTCCGTGGCCGCCCAGGCCGAGTACGCGATCGAGGCCGCCGACGCCGTCGTCTTCGTCGTCGACGCCAAGGTCGGCGCGACCGACACCGACGAGGCGGTCGTCCGGCTGCTGCGCAAGGCCGGCAAGCCCGTGGTACTGGCCGCCAACAAGGTCGACGGTCTGAGCGGCGAGGCCGACGCGACCGCCCTGTGGTCCCTGGGCCTCGGCGAGCCGCACCCGATCTCCGCGCTGCACGGCCGCGGCACCGGCGACATGCTGGACGCCGTCCTGGAGGCGCTGCCGGAGGCCCCCGCGCAGACCTTCGGCACCGCCGTCGGCGGCCCGCGCCGCATCGCGCTCATCGGCCGCCCGAACGTCGGCAAGTCCTCGCTGCTGAACAAGGTGGCCAACGAGGAGCGCGTCGTCGTCAACGAGATCGCGGGCACCACCCGCGACCCGGTCGACGAGCTGATCGAACTCGGCGGCGTGACCTGGAAGTTCGTCGACACGGCGGGCATCCGCAAGCGCGTCCACCTCCAGCAGGGCGCCGACTACTACGCCTCGCTGCGTACCGCGGCCGCCGTGGAGAAGGCCGAGGTGGCGGTCATCCTGATCGACGCCTCCGAGTCCATCTCGGTGCAGGACCAGCGCATCGTCACCATGGCCGTCGACGCGGGCCGCGCCCTGGTCATCGCCTACAACAAGTGGGACACCCTCGACGAGGAGCGCCGCTACTACCTGGAGCGGGAGATCGAGACCGAGTTCGCCCAGGTCGCCTGGGCGCCCCGGGTGAACGTCTCGGCGCGCACCGGCCGGCACATGGAGAAGCTGGTCCCGGCGATCGAGGCCGCCCTGGCCGGCTGGGAGACCCGCGTCCCGACGGGCCGTCTCAACGCCTTCCTGGGCGAGCTGGTCGCCGCCCACCCGCACCCGGTCCGCGGCGGCAAGCAGCCGCGCATCCTCTTCGGCACCCAGGCCGGGACCAAGCCCCCGCGGTTCGTCCTCTTCGCCTCCGGGTTCATCGAGGCGGGCTACCGGCGCTTCATCGAGCGCCGGCTGCGCGAGGAGTTCGGCTTCGAGGGCACCCCGATCCACATCTCGGTGCGGGTGCGCGAGAAGCGCGGCACGAACAAGAAGAAGTAACGGCGACACGGCTGGAGGGCGGCACCCGTCATGGGTGCCGCCCTCCAGCCGTTATCAGTGCTCAGAAGGTTCTGCGGGGGGCCGGCGGAAGTGCCGCCGGGACGTGCTGCGTCGTGGTCGACGCGGGCTGCTGGCCGAGCGGCCCGACCCGCTGCCACTGCGACTGCTGTCCGACCCGCGCGCTCTGCGCCCCCGCGCTGTACGCGCTGTAGGAGCTGCTGAACGACCCCGGGCGGGGCGCCGGGTAGGAACTCGGCCGGTGGTTGTGCGGGATGTTCCCGAAGGCGGTGAACCCCAGTTCGTCCTCGCCGCTGCGATCGCCCGGCAGTGAACGGAACGTCTTGACGTACTCGGCGTAGAGCGCGTCGTAGATCGGCGTGGCCGATGGGCCGCCGGACGCGTCCTGGGCCGGTCGAGCGGACGGGATCGACTGGAAGGACGGGCGGCGGGGAACGTCGTAGGTGTGCACGTATGTCCAAACGACGCGGCACGGGAAGGGATGCGGCCCGGCAGGCGCTCCTCAGGGGCGCGGGGCTGCGTCCGCGGACGGCCGTCGAGCCGCCGTACGACCGCAGTCCCCGCCCGTGGCGCTGCCTCAGGTGCCGGCCAGCGGAAGCGCCGCGCCGACCAACTGCCCGTTGGCCGCGGCCTTGTCCAGCGCGTCGCGCAGCAGGTCCTCCCGGGGCTGACGCCCGATGGAGCCCACCGGCGCCGCGAACATCAGCACCTGCTGGTGCTTGTTGGCGGCGGCCCGCCAGCCCTCCGTCACCTGGAGCGGCTGGTGCGCCTGCCACCAGGCGACCGGCTGGCCGCCGTTGGCCGAGGGCTGGAGCACCGCGTGCAGCTGGCCCATCGCGAGCAGGACGGACCAGCCGTGCTGCACCGGCGGCACCTCGGTCAGCTCGGACAGCGGCATGAAGCCCTGCTCGATGAGCAGCGGCAGGAAGTCGTCCCCGGCGCCGGTGGTACCGGGCCGCACGATGGGCGCGGTCGGCTCGACGACCAGGGCCGGGTGCAACTCCCCGGCGATCAGGACGAGTCCGCTCGTGACGCCGAGCACGGCCTGCTCGGGCGCGACCTTGTCGGGGTCCAGGTCGACGGTGTCGCCGCTGATGGAGCGGACGGCGCCCTGGAGCTGCTCCTCGGTGACCTGGACGACCTGCGAGGGCAGGCAGGTGGAGTGGGCGAAGGCGAGGACGGCGGTCTCGTCCCCGATGAACAGGACGGTGCTGGTGCGCTCGTTCTCGGAGTCGCCCGGGGTGCGGCAGGACGTGCAGTCGTAACTGCCAGGGGCGTTGTCTCCGGCGAGCAGCCGGTCGGCTTCTTCGTTGCCGATCTCGGCGCGTACCTCGTCGCTGACGTCGAGCATGCGCGGCACGGGTGACTCCCTCGGATGCGGTGCTTGGGCGAGGCGGGTGGCCCCCGGCTCGTGGTCCGGGCGGTCCCCGGCTCATGAAGAGACAACGGGCGATCTGTGGCCGGGGTCACGCCGGAAGGCGAACGGAATCGAACCGTCCTGCGCGCGGGGTCACGATGCGTGCGGAATCCGCCACTCCAAGTCAAGTAACGGAGAGGTCACGGAAGTTGATCCGGTGAGCTGACTCACAGTCCGCTCGGGGCTCTGGTCGACAAATCAGGAAATGAGGGAACGAAGTAGGTGGCCGGAAATCGCCGCTACCTACGGTAACTGCCAACTGGCCTGGGAAGACGGGGAGTTGGTTGATATCGGTCCCTCTGCTGCCTAGATTCCTCCGCCGTGTGCAACGAGCACCGCTCGGGTACGTCCGCCGGCCGCGCAGAGCCAGACACCGCGCAGCACCACCGCCGACGGACGGGGCCAGGCGTGTCGACCGCGTCCCTGCGCGATCGCCACCGTCCGGCCAGGGGGAGCCCGGGTCCGTAGAGAGGGATCTACATGTCCGAATGTGCCGATATCCACACCCGCACCTCGTCGCGCAAGACGGCGGTCCTCGCCGGGGCGATCCTGCTCGCCCCCCTCGGACTGCTCTCCGCGACCGGCAGCGCCTCGGCGGCCGACAGCGGGGTGTGGGACCGCATCGCCCAGTGCGAGAGCGGTGGCAACTGGTCGATCAACACCGGCAACGGCTACTACGGCGGGCTCCAGTTCTCCGCCGGTACCTGGCGCGCGTACGGCGGCACCGCCTATGCGCCGACCGCCGACAAGGCCAGCAAGGCACAGCAGATCTCCGTCGCCACCAAGGTGCAGAACGCCCAGGGGTGGGGCGCGTGGCCGACCTGCTCGGCGCGCGCCGGGGCGTCCGGCAGCGCACCCGGGGCCGGATCGTCCTCCTCCGGGTCGGGCGCCGCCGGGTCCTCCGCCAAGTCGGGCTCCTCGAAGTCCGGTTCGTCGCGCTCCGGTTCGTCGAAGCCGGGCGGCTCGGCGCCGGGTGCCGCGGACTCCGGCAGCGCGAACTCCGCGCGGTCGGGCTCCTCGAACGCCCCGGACCGCCCCACCGGCCAGACCTCGCGCGGCACCGGCCGGGGTGACTACACCGTCCGCGCGGGTGACACCCTCAGCACCATCGCGGCCCGCCACGGGCTGACCTGGCAGCGGGTCTACGCCGCCAACGAGGCCGTCGTCGGCGGCGACCCCGACCTGATCGTGCCCGGACAGCGCCTCACGCTCTGAGCCGCTCCCGCTCCGGGCCACGGTGGCCCCGTCCGGCGGGACGGCCGGGTGGGGCCCCTCAGCCTCGTGGGACACACTGGGCGCATGCTGGAGACCTCCGCCCGACTGCTGCGCCTGCTGTCCCTGCTCCAGGCCCACCGTGAGTGGTCGGGCGCCCAGCTCGCCGACCGGCTGGGTGTCACCGCGCGCACGGTGCGCCGGGACGTGGACCGGCTGCGGGAGCTGGGCTATCCGGTCAACGCCAGCCCCGGCACCGGCGGGGGCTACCAGCTCGGCGCCGGCGCCGAGCTGCCGCCGCTGCTGCTGGACGACGACGAGGCCGTCGCCGTGGCGGTGGGGCTGCGGACGGCCGCCGGGCAGGGCATCGAGGGCATCGGCGAGACCTCCGTACGGGCCCTGGCGAAGCTGGAACAGGTGCTGCCGCACCGGCTGCGGCGCCGGGTGGGCGCGCTGAACGCCTTCACCGTGCCGATGCTGCGCGGCCCGCGGTCCTCCGCCGTGGACCCGGCCGTCCTCACCGAGATCGCGCATCTGTGCCGGGACGCCGAACGGCTGCGCTTCGACTACCGGGGGCACGACGGTACGGCGACCCGCCGCACCGTCGAACCGCACCGCCTGGTGTGCACCGAGCGCCGCTGGTACCTGGTGGCCTGGGACGTGGACCGCGCCGACTGGCGCACGTTCCGTGTGGACCGGCTCACGCCGAGGCCGCCGCACGGGCCGCGCTTCACCCCGCGCGAGCCGCCCGCCGAGGACCTCGCCGCCTATGTCTCGCGGGGCGTCTCCACGCGCGCGTACGCCACCCGTGCCACCGTCCGGCTGTTCGTGCCGCTGGCCGAGGCCGCCGAGCGGATCTCGCCCTCGGCCGGGACGCTGGAGCCCGACGGCGACCGGGCCTGTGTGCTGCGCACCGGCGCCGCGAGCCTGGACGTGATGGTGATCCACGTGATGATGGCGGGCTTCGAGTTCGAGGTGCTGGAGCCCGTGGAGCTGATCGAGGCGATCAGGACGGCTCGTGACCGGCTTGATGGCGCTTTGGCTCGGGCTGCGGGATCTCGGCCGCGTACTCCGGATAGCGCAGGTCGAACGCCGGGGACTCCGAGCGGATCCTCGGCAGCGTCGTGAAGTTGTGCCGGGGCGGCGGGCAGGAGGTCGCCCACTCCAGCGAACGGCCGAAGCCCCAGGGGTCGTCCACCTCCACCCTGGTGCCGTACTTGGCGGTCTTCCAGACGTTGTAGAGGAAGGGCAGGGTGGACAGCCCCAGCAGGAACGAGCCGATCGTCGAGAGGGTGTTGAGCGCGGTGAACCCGTCGGCGGCGAGATAGTCCGCGTACCGGCGCGGCATGCCCTCGGCGCCCAGCCAGTGCTGCACCAGGAACGTGGTGTGGAAGCCGACGAACAGCGTCCAGAACTGGATCTTCCCGAGCCGCTCGTCGAGCAGCTTGCCGGTGAACTTGGGCCACCAGAAGAAGAAGCCGCCGAAGATCGCGAAGACGACCGTGCCGAAGACGACGTAGTGGAAGTGGGCGACCACGAAGTACGAGTCGGAGACGTGGAAGTCCATCGGCGGCGACGCCAGGATCACCCCGGTCAGACCACCGAACAGGAACGTCACCAGGAACCCGGTGGCCCACAGCATCGGCGTCTCGAAGGAGATCGAGCCCTTGATCATGGTCCCGGTCCAGTTGAAGAACTTCACGCCCGTGGGGACGGCGATCAGGAAGCTCATCAGGGAGAAGAACGGCAGCAGCACCGCGCCCGTGACGAACATGTGGTGCGCCCACACCACGATCGACAGCCCGGTGATCGCCATCGTCGCGCCGACCAGGGTGAGGTAGCCGAAGATCGGCTTGCGGCTGAAGACCGGGATGATCTCGGTGATGATCCCGAAGAACGGCAGCGCGATGATGTAGACCTCGGGATGCCCGAAGAACCAGAACAGGTGCTGCCACAGCAGCGCCCCGCCGTTGGCCGCCTCGAACACCTGCGAACCGAACCGCCGGTCCGCCTCCAGCACCAGCAGCGCGGCCGCCAGCACCGGGAACGCCATCAGGATCAGGATCGACGTGAAGAGCGTGTTCCAGGTGAAGATCGGCATCCGGAACATCGTCATACCGGGCGCGCGCATCCCGATGATCGTGGTGACGAAGTTGACCGCGCCGAGGATCGTGCCGAAGCCGGCCAGGGCCAGGCCCATGATCCACAGGTCGGGCCCGATCCCCGGCGAGAACTGCCCGCTGTTCAGCGGCGCGTAGGCGAACCAGCCGAAGGCCGCCGCGCCGTCCGGTGTCAGCAGCGAGCCGAGCACGGTCAGCCCGCCGAACAGGAACAGCCAGTACGAGAGCATGTTCAGCCGCGGGAAGGCCACGTCCGGGGCGCCGATCTGGAGCGGCATCAGCTCGTTGGCGAAGCCCGCGAAGGACGGGGTCGCGAACAGCAGCAGCATGATCGTGCCGTGCATCGTGAACAGCTGGTTGAACTGGTTGTTGTCCACGATCTGGAGCCCCGGCCGGGCGAGTTCGGCCCGCATCAGCAGCGCCATGACCCCGCCGACGAGGAAGAAGGCGAAGGACGTGATCAGGTAGAGGTGGCCGATCTTCTTGTGGTCGGTGGTGGTCAGCCAGTCGACGACCACCCGACCGCCGCGGGGCCCGGTGTCCCCGGCCCGCGCCGCCGCCACGGTCTGCGTCCCCATCGCTCGCCCCTTCGCTCGCCCTGTCCCGGGCCCGCCGACGTCCCGGGTGCGTACGGAGGATGTGTGGGGGAGCCGTGTATTTCCTATGAGCAGTCAGCTCCCGTGATCCCGCACGGAATGGTAATGCGGTGGCGTCCTGGGACGGTACCCCGCGAACTTTCCGACGGCTTATTCTGGGCGCCCGGGCGACACGCGGGAATTACGTTCGAATTCGCGCGGAAGGCGCACGAAACCGCTCGTCCGTATGAGGGACCACGGCACGGAAGCCGATGTGACGGTGGCCGAAACACCTGTCGTGATCCTGTGACAGAAGTGTGACCGGAGTGATCCGTATCGCCCGTCCGGGGTTCCCGGAGCGGGACTCGCCGCCTAGCGTGGCGGTATGGCACCGAATCCCACTCCGCCAGCGGAGCCCCAGGACAATCCGGACGGATACGTCGGCCTCGAGGCCTCCCGCGCCGAGCGGCTCGCGCGGGAACGGGGGTGGTCGACCGTGCGTGCGCTGGCCCCCGGGACGATCGTCACCATGGAGTACCGCTTCGGGCGGCTGAACCTCGAGGTGAGCGACGGGATCGTGGCCCGCGCCTGGAAGGGCTGAGAGCCCGAGGAGGCCGGACGAGGACGACGAAAGCCCCGGTTCCCGTCGTCGGGAACCGGGGCCTTCGGGTGCGGAACCGGGTTGTGCGTACCGGGGTCCCGCTGTCCTGGCAGGTCAGCCGCCCGGGAGGGGGCGGGCCGCGGAGGCCGCCGTGCCGCGCGGGAGGCGGTCGGCGTGCGGTGGACGGCGGCTGCCGACCGGGGTGACCGGGGTGCGCTCCGAGCGGGTCGTGTGCGGGCCCGGCGCCAGATAGACCGGCGCGCGCGGCGAACGGGCCGGTGCGGCCGGCTCGCGGGCCGCGGAGGCCTCCTCCTGGGCGGGCGCACCCGAGGCGAACGGCACGGGCACGGCGACGGGCGCGGCCGGGGCCGGGGCCGGGGCGGGAGCCGGGGCCGTAGCGGCGCGGCGGTCGCGCCAGCGGTCGCGCAGGTCGAAGATCGCGACCTCGGCGCGCGCGATCAGCGGCTCGCACCAGGGCAGCGCCAGCAGGATCAGCAGACCCGCGGCCCAGCCGAGCACGACGTCGCTGAGCCAGTGCGTGCCGAGGTAGACCGTGGCGAGGCCGACGCCGAGCGAGGTCACCGCGGAGAGCGCGGACAGCCAGCGGCGGGCCCTCGGGGTGGAGGCCAGATACGCCAGGATTCCCCAGGTCACGACCGCGTTGGCGGTATGGCCGCTGGGAAATATATCGCCGCCGAGGCCCATCTCGTTCGAGCCGATGGTGGTCGCGTAGTGCGGTCCGAGCCGGCCCATGCCGAGCTTGGCGGCACCGACCGTGAGGTTCAGCAGCAGCAGCGAGGCACCGAGCGTGAGCAGCGGGCGCAGGGTGTGCTGCCGCCAGGATCTCCAGCCGAGCCAGGCGGCGACCATGACGGCGGTCGGGCCGCGCTGGCCGAGGACCACGTAGTAGTCGACGAACCAGTGGATGCCGGACCACTGCTGGTACGGCCGGAAGAACATGACCAGCCAGTCGAGGCGGACCAGCCACGAGGTGATCACCACGAGCCACACGATCGCCAGATAGAAGGCCAGGGTCGCCAGGAACAGCGCGACCCGGTGCCTGCTCATCTTCGGCACATCGATGTGGGCCGGTCGTTCCGGCTCCCGGTCGAGCCTGGCGAACACCCGGTCCAGACGGGTGAGGTTTTGTTCGGTACGCACCTAAACGACGTTACAGCGAGTGAGCTCGAGACCCGGCCGATTCCGCTGGTTTGTGATGACGATGTGATGTGGGATTGCTCTCAGGAGGGCACTAATTCCTGTGGAATCGCTAATCGTCGAACACTGTTCCCTTCAATTCCTTTGATCATTCCAGGAGATAGTTTTAGGGAACGTATGAAAGGGTTCACCGAAAAGCCGGATTCCCTTACGGCGGACCGCTGCCGTTCAGCCACCACGCGCCGTACCCGGCCGACACCACGGCGAGGCACACCACCACCGACGCCGACCTGGACGTCCGCAGCCGGGCCAGCGCCAGCGCGAGCGGCAGCAGCAGCGGGAAGCCGGGCAGCAGCAGGCGCGGCTTGGAGCCGAAGTAGCTCGACGCGCACAGGGCGAGCGCGAGGACCGTACCCGCGTACACCAGCAGCGGAAGCGGCTGGCGCTGCCGCACACAGACGACGTACAGCCACAGCAGCAGGGCGACACCGACGATCAGCCCGAGACCGGCGAGGGCCGACGGGAACGACGTGAACTTGTCGGCGACGAAGCGGGCGAAGGCGTAGCCGCCGTCGAAGCCGTTGCGCCAGCCCGCCTGGACGTCGAGGTAGCCGAGCGGGCCCCCGCCGGTGCGGTGGCCGACCCACAGGACGTATCCGGCGGCGCCGAGGGGGGCGAGGAGCATGCCGAGGGCGCGTGGCGCGACGCGGCCGGCGGCCGCCCCGGGCCCTGGGCCGGGCCCCGACCCGGGAGGGGCCTCGGTGGTCGGCGTCCCGCGGTCGCGGAGGAAGGAGGCCACGGCTGCCGCCCACACCGCCGCGACCACCGCGAGCCCCACCGGACGGGTCAGACCGGCCAGCGAGGCGAGCAGCCCCGCGGTCACCCACCGGCCGGTGAGCACCGCGTACAGCGACCAGGCGGCCAGCGCGGTGAACAGTGACTCGCTGTACGCCATCGACTGCACGATCCCGACGGGCAGGACGGCCCACACCAGTACCGCGCACACCCCCGCCCGGCGCCCGTACACCCGGTCGGTGACCGCGAAGACGCCCCAGGCCGCGGCGAGCGAGGCGAGCAGGGACACGACGAAACCGGCGTCGGCGTACGACAGCGGGGTCACCGCGTGCAGGAGCCTCTCCAGCCAGGGCAGCAGCGGGAAGAAGGCCAGGTTGGAGTGGACGTCGCCGTTGGGCAGCCGGACCTCGTAGCCGTATCCCAGCTCGGCGACCCTGGTGTACCACAGGGCGTCCCAGCGGGCGGTCAGCAGCGGGTACGCGCTCCTGTCGCGGGCGGCGCTCCACAGGACCAGGGCGAGCAGACCCAGGGCGCGCACGGCCGCGTACCCCAGGAGGGCGGGGGCCGCCCGGCGCAGGGTCGCGGCGCCGGGGGGCGTCACGCGGGTCTCAAGATCGGTCACGGGCCCGATTATCGACGGCGCGCCCGGCGGCCGGGTCGGCCGGGGCGGTCGGCCGTCCGGGGAGACGGCCCGGCGGGACCCGGCCGGGGGCAGGGAGAGTGTCCCGGAGGTGGCCCGGCCGGGGGGACGGGGAGTGTCCCGGAGGTGGCGGGGGAGTGGCGTACGCCACATGGGTTGCCCCGGGGCGGTGAGAGGTCCGCCACGTGGCCCCGGCGCGAACTCGCGTACGCTGCGTTCCACTCGTGTTCGTCTGCGCGGGCCGGAGACACCGCTCCTCTCCGGCCGAGCCGCGGGGAGTCCCCACCCCGTGAGCCCGCCGAACCGGGGGATCACCTGGGAGGTACGTACATGTCCGGGACGACCACGGCCGCCGCTCGGCTGCGCCGGCGGGCGGCCGGGGCCGGTGCCAACCGCTGGGTCGTCCTGGTGGTGCTGTGCACCAGCCTGTTGCTGGTAGCCGTGGACGCGACCGTGCTGCACGTGGCGGTGCCCGCCGTCACCGAGGATCTGCGGCCCGGCGCGATCGAACTGCTCTGGATCGTCGACACCTATCCCCTTGTCTGCGCCTCGCTGCTGATCCTGTTCGGCACGCTCGGCGACAAGGTGGGCCGCAGACGGATCCTGCTGATCGGTTACGCCCTGTTCGGTGTCGCCTCCGCGCTGGCGGCGTTCGCCGGAAGCGCGCAGACCCTCATCGTGGCGCGGGCCCTGCTGGGCGTGGGCGGCGCGATGATCATGCCCGCGACGCTCTCGATCCTGCGGCAGGTGTTCCCCGACCGGCGTGAGCGGGCGCTCGCGATCGGTATCTGGAGCGCCGTGGCCGCGGTCGGCGCGGCGGTCGGCCCGCTGCTGGGCGGCTTCCTGCTCGAGCACTTCTGGTGGGGCTCGGTCTTCCTCGTCAACATCCCGCTGATGCTGGTCAGCCTGCCGGTGGGGCGGCTTCTGCTGCCCGAGTCGCGGGGCGCGGCGGACGGTCCCTGGGACGTGGTCGGCGCGCTGATGGCGGCGGCCGGCCTGTTCGGTGTCGTGCTCGGGGTGAAGCGGCTGGGCGGCGGGGAGCTCGGGCTGTTCACCGTGGTGCCGCTGCTGGTGGGCGCGGTGCTGATCGTGCTGTTCGTCCGCCGTCAGCGGCGCCGTCTGCATCCGCTGGTGGATCTGCGGATGTTCGGGCGGCCGGCGTTCAGTACGTCGGTGGGGTGCATCGTCCTTGCGATGCTGGCCCTGGTGGGTCTTGAGCTGATCGCGGCCCAGTACTTGCAGCTGGTGCTGGGGCTGTCCCCGCTGGAGACGGGCCTGCGCCTGCTGCCCCTGACCTTCGCCGCGATGGCGGCCGGGCTGGCCGGGGCCCGGCTGCTCCGCCGGTTCGGGCCGCGCCGGATGGTGTGCGGGGGGTTCGTCCTCACGGCACTGGCGGTGCTGACACTGACCGCGATGGGCGAGTCGGACAACACGGGACTGCTGCTGTCCGGGTTCCTGCTGCTGGGCTTCGGCCTGGAGACGACCTTGTTCGCGGCGTACGAGTCGATGCTGAGCGAGGCCCCGCCGGAGCAGGCGGGCGGGGCGGCGGCGATCGGGGAGACGTCGTACCAGCTGGGGGCGGGCATCGGGATCGCGCTGCTCGGCAGCGTGATGAACGCCGCGTACGCGCCCGGCCTCAAGTCCGTGCCGGGGGTGCCCGCGTCGGCCTCGGACGCGGCGGGGCACTCGCTGGGCGAGGCGTACGAGATCGCCGGACAGCTGGGCGGGCCGGTGGGGATGGCGCTGCGGCAGGTCGCCAGGGACAGCTTCGTGCACGGCCTGCATGTCACGCTGCTGGTGAGCGCCGGGCTGCTGCTGCTGGGCGCGGTGATGGCGTTGCGGTTGCCGCGGGTCATGCAGTGCGAGGCGCCTCCGGCGGAGGTGGAGCTTCCCGCGCCGCGCGGAGTCGTGGAGTCCCGCGTCTCCGCATGAGTCTCCGCGGGGATGTCCGTAGGGACCTCCGCTTGAGTCTTCGCGGGGATGTCCGTAGGGACCTCCGCATGGGTCTCCGCGGGGATGTCCGTAGGGACCTCCGCTTGAGTCTTCGCGGGGATGTCCCTAGGGACCTCCGCATGAATCCCGCGCCCGCGCACCGCCCGTCGTGGCCCGCGGCTTGCGGTCCGTGGCTCGCGCGGAGGGTACTGGACGAGCGGGACGGCGCGTCGTAACGTCTCGGGCGATGGTGTGACTAGCGGTGCTAGTTTTTTTCGGAGGCTCTCTCATGTCCGCGTCCTCGACGTTGCCCCCCTTCGACCCCACCGACCCCCTGGGGATCGACGATCTGCTGGAGCCCGAGGATCTCGCGATCCGTGACACCGTGCGGAGCTGGGCCGCGGACCGGGTGCTGCCCCGCGTCGCCGAGTGGTACGAGCACGGCGAGCTGCCCGAGATCCGCGAGCTCGCACGCGAGCTCGGCGCCATCGGGGCGCTCGGGATGTCGCTGAGCGGCTACGGATGCGCCGGTGCCAGCGCCGTGCAGTACGGCCTGGCCTGTCTCGAACTCGAGGCCGCCGACTCCGGCATCCGCTCCCTCGTCTCCGTGCAGGGCTCCCTCGCCATGTACGCGCTGCACCGCTTCGGCAGCGAGGAGCAGAAGCGGACCTGGCTGCCGGGGATGGCCGCGGGCGAGATCATCGGGTGCTTCGGGCTCACCGAGCCCGATCACGGCTCCGACCCCGCCGGCATGCGGACGTACGCCAAGCGGGACGGCTCGGACTGGGTGCTCAACGGCCGCAAGATGTGGATCACCAACGGGTCCGTCGCCGGGGTGGCCGTCGTCTGGGCGCAGAGCGACGACGGGATCCGCGGCTTCGCGGTGCCCACCGACGCGCCGGGGTTCTCCGCGCCCGAGATCAAACACAAGTGGTCCCTGCGGGCCAGCGTGACCAGCGAGCTGGTGCTCGACGACGTGCGGCTGCCCGCGGACGCCGTCCTGCCGGAGGTCACCGGGCTGCGCGGACCGCTCAGCTGTCTGTCCCACGCCCGCTACGGCATCGTGTGGGGCGCGATGGGGGCGGCGCGCTCCTGCTTCGAGACCGCCGTCGCCTACGCGAAGACCCGCGAGCAGTTCGGACGGCCCATCGGCGGGTTCCAGCTCACCCAGGCCAAGCTCGCCGACATGGCGGTCGAACTGCACAAGGGGATCCTGCTCGCCCATCATCTGGGGCGGCGGATGGACGCCGGCCGACTGCGTCCCGAGCAGGTCAGCTTCGGCAAGCTCAACAACGTACGGGAGGCGATCGAGATCTGCCGGACCGCCCGTACCGTCCTCGGTGCCAACGGGATCTCGCTCGAATACCCCGTCATGCGGCACGCCACCAACCTCGAGTCGGTGCTCACCTACGAGGGCACCGTCGAGATGCACCAGCTCGTGCTGGGCAAGGCGCTCACCGGACTCGACGCCTTCCGCTGACCCGGCCGGGGGCCGGGGCAGGGCCGGTGAGCGGCCCTGCCTCAGCTCTGGTTGAAGAAACCGTCCGTCCGGTGCGCGGACGGGTCTCCGTTCACGATCTCGGTGTTGGCGGGGCTCAGCAGGAACACCCGGGTGGACACCCGCTCGATGGAACCCCGCAGGCCGAAGATCAGCCCGGCCGCGAAGTCGACGACGCGCTTGGCGTCACCGGCCTCCATGGCCGTGAGGTTCATGATGACCGGCACGCCCTCGCGGAACAGCTCACCGATCGCCCGTGCGTCCCGGAAGCTGTCCGGGGTGACGGTGCCGATCCGGCGGCCCTTCTCCTCGGCCGTGTCCGCCGCCACCTTCACACGGGGGTCGGTGACCCAGGCGTCGCCGGAGTCGGTCCCCTCGGAATAGTCGTCGTCGTAGTAACGCTCGTCATCGTTGTCGTCGACGAGGCCAAGCCAGGCACTCGCCTTGCGCACCGATCCCATGGACGCCTCCTCTCACAGCGGTCTTTCTGCTTTCCGCATTCCCCATGGTCGTCCATGATGCGGATGTCGCGCCAAGTGGATAGACGCCGCGCGGGGGGTTTGTGACGGTACTGGTGCACAGCGCATCCGTCGAGAGCCCGCGTCTCCCAAGGGTCGTACCGCATACGGCTGCTGACTGTGAGTGAAATATGATTCTTCGTGGCGAACGAGTGACGCACGGTGCGTCCGGGTGAACCGAGTGCCCCAGATCCGGCGTGACAATCGGTCGATAGCATGCCGCAGCTCAATGTCCCAAGGACGACGGGGGTTGTCGTGTTCGGAATCGTCAGGCCGTGCGCTCATCGGCTCGGGGAAGGTCTCAAGGCCCAGTGGATGGCGCATCTGTGCGGGCTCTGTCTCGCGCTGCGCGGCGACCACGGGCAGTTCGCGCGGGTCGTCACCAACTACGACGGGCTGCTCATATCGGTTCTGACGGAGGCTCAGGCCTCCCGGGTCGGGGCCGACGGGTGGCGGCGGACGGCGGGGCCGTGCCCGTTGCGCGGGATGCGCACCGCGTCCGTCGCGCAGGGCGAGGGCGCCCGGCTCGCGGCCGCCGTCTCGCTGGTGCTCGCCTCGGCCAAGGTGCGTGACCACGTCGCCGACGGGGACGGGCTGCTGGCGCGGCGGCCCGTCGCCGTCGCCGCCCGCCGGGTCGCCGCGAGCTGGGGGCGGGCCGGGGAACGCGGCGGGGCCGCCGTCGGGTTCGACACCGCCGTCCTCGTCGACGCCGTGGACCGGCAGGTCGGCATCGAGGCGCTCGCCGGGCCGGGGACCCCGCTGACCGCCGTGACCGAGCCGACCGAGACCGCCACCGCCGCCGCCTTCGCGCACACCGCGGTCCTGGCGGGCCGGCCCGGCAACGCCGCCCCGCTCGCCGAGGCCGGCCGGCTCTTCGGGCGGCTGGCACATCTGCTGGACGCGGTCGAGGACCGGGAGTCCGACGCGGCGGCCGGTGCCTGGAACCCGCTGACGGCCACCGGCACCCCGCTCACCGAGGCCCGCCGGCTCGCCGACGACGCCCTGCACGGCATCAGGCTCGCGCTGCGCGACGTCGAGTTCGAGAACGGAAGGCTCGCGCACCGCCTGCTGGCGCACGAGCTGGAGCAGTCGGTCGACCGGGCGTTCGGGACCCGGACGTGCGGACACACCCCTGCGCCTCAGGGCGCCTTCGGGCCGCCGACCGGCCCGTACGCCCCGCAGGGGCCGGCGGACCCGCACGCGCCCGGCAACCCCTACGGGGGCAACCCCTTCGGCGGTGAGCCGCCGCGGCCCGGGAAGCGGGGCTTCTGGGCCGGGTGTGCGGTCGCCATCGGGCTGTGCTGCACGTGCCAGGTCTGCTGCGCCGACGAGTTCGAGGGGCCCTGGTCGCGGAAGAAGCGGGAGGGCTGGTGCAGCGACGGCTGCGACTGCGGCTGCGGCGACTGCTGTGACGGGTGCGGCTGCTGTGAGTGCTGCTCCTGCGACTGTTCCTGCTGACGCGACGTCACCTTGTCCGCCCCGGCGCCCCTGCGAGGCGCCGGGGTGTGCGAAGGGCACTCCGCGGACGTGACTGCGGCCGAGGACGCGGACTGCGCGGGGCCGACCGACGGGACGGAGGCGTGCTGGGGACGCCGACGGATCGGGTGGTCGGCCGCGTGCCGCGCCGGGGCGCGGGACGGTCGGGCCCCGCCGACCGCCGGGCGGACGTGCGGTAGGGCGAAAACGGTGGAGAAAAGCGCGTATCGAGGGGGAAGCGCGGGTGTGAAGGCGGAGCTGGGGGAGGGGAGAACGCGAGAGGGGCGCCCCGGAAGCGGGGGCCGCAGTGGGTCAGCTCAACAGGAACAGGACCACACGCGACCGAAGTCGATGTGGGAGCGGGTGACCAGCCACTGCTGCGGATGCATGGGCCAAGTGGAACAGGTCTCCGGTTACGCGTCAACCGACTTGAGACGTACCGCTCACAGTGTGGACGGCCTTGACAGTGAGGGGAAACGCCCCCGTACTCTCGCTGCACGGCCCTGCTGAGGGGCTCGGCCGTATCTGCGCCGCGCGGCGCGCCCCACCCGGTGTGTGAAGGCACCTACCCGTGTTCGATCCCAGCTGTCACGGAGCCTTCGCATGTCTTCCGAAACCCTCGACCCCGAAGCGCCCGCCACCCTCGTGATCGTCGGGGCCGGGCCGCGGGGGACCGGCCTCATCGAGCGGATTGCCGCCAACGCGCCCGAGCTGTACGCCGGTTCGCCGCTCGAGATCCATCTCGTCGACCCGCATCCGCCGGGCGCCGGACGCATCTGGCGGGCCGCCCAGTCACCGCTGCTGTGGATGAACTCGCATGCCGAGGACGTCACCATGTTCACCGACGAGTCGGTGGAGATGGCCGGTCCCGTGCGCCCCGGCCCGACCCTGCACGAGTGGGCGGGCATCGCCGGGCGTACTTTCGCCGACCGGCAGATCCAGGGCTCCTATCTGCGTTGGGTGCACGAGCAGGCGGTCGCGGCCCTGCCGCCGGGCGTCACGGTCCACCACCACCCGACGCGCGCGCTGCGGGTGAGCGGCCCCCGTACGGGACGCCAAGAGGTGTGGCTGGAAGGCAGGAACCGGCCGCTGCCCGCCGACCTCGTCGTCCTCGCCCTCGGTCATCTGGACGCCGAACTCGACGAGGAACAGCGCGCGTTGGCGTCCTACGCGCGGGAGCACGGGCTCCTCCACCTGCCGCCGGACTTCACGGCCGACAGCGACCTGAGCGCGCTGCCGGCCGGTGAACCCGTGCTGGTACGGGGTTTCGGGCTCGCCTTCGTCGACCTCATGGTGCTGCTCACCGAGGGGCGCGGCGGCCGGTACGAGGGGGACACCTATGTGCCCTCGGGGCAGGAACCGGTGCTGTACGTCGGCTCGCGGCGCGGAGTGCCGTACCACTCGAAGATCGGCTACGACTGGACCGGCGAGCGGCCGCCGCTGCCCCGGTTCCTGGGGCCCGCCGAGATCGACGGGCTGCTCGCGCGGCCCGAGGGCTTCGACTTCCGGCGCGATGTGTGGCCGCTGGTGGAGAAGGAGCTGGGCTTCGCCCACTACCACCGGCTGTTCACGGTGCACACCGAGCGGACCGCGATCGCCTGGACCGACTTCGAGGAGAAGTACGAGGCCGCGGCCGCGGGCGCCGAACGCGAGGCCCTGGTGGCGTCCGCCGTGCCGGATCCTCGGGACCGGCTCGACCTGGCCGCGCTCGACCGGCCGTTGGAGGCGGTGACCTACGGATCCTTCGAGGAGTTCCAGGAAGGGCTGCGCGGCTATGTGGAGAGCGACCTGAGCCGCCGTCACGACCCCGCCCACAGCACCGACCTGGCCGTCTTCCTGGGCCTGCTGTCCGTCTACGGACAGCTGATCCGGCTCGGCGACATCGGCTCCTGGTGGCACGGGTTCTTCAGCTACCTCGCCTCCGGGCCGCCGGGCCCCCGGCTCGGACAGCTGCTCGCGCTGTCCCGGGCGGGCGTGCTGAAGTTCGTCGGCGCCGACATGGCCGTTCACGCGCGGGACGGGGTGTTCCGGGCGTCGAGCCCCACCGTGCCGGGCCGCTCGGTCGAGGCGCGGGCGCTGGTCGAGGCCCGGCTGCCGGAGCCGACGCTCCGGCGCGCCCTCGATCCGCTGCTGCGGGAACTGCACGCCGACGGGGCCGACGAGACCCCGGACGGGCTGCTGCGGGTGGACCGCGCCGACGGGCGGGTCCTGGACCGGGCCGGTCGGCCGCACCCCCGGCGTTTCGCGCTCGGGCCGCACACCGACGGCCGTACCCCGGGCGCGTTCACCCGGCCGCGCACCGGCGGCCCCGCGTTCCGGCAGAACGACGCCACCGCCCGGGCCGTCCTGGTGTTCCTGCGGGACCTGGGCGCCGATGCCGTCGGGTGAACCGCTCCACTTCGAAGCGTCACGGAAGAAAGGGTTCTCCCCCATGACCTCATCGCACGGCCGGGGCCCGCTGCACCTGGCGGCCGCAATCGACCGGCCGGGGGTGTTCGACGCCGGCCCCTACCTGGAGCTGGCCCGGCTCGCGGAACGGGGCGGACTCGACTTCGTGACGCTGGACGACACCTTCGCCCGCCCCGGGCCCGACGCGTCGGCCGTGCTGTCCCGGGTGGCGCCGGCCACGCACCGCGTCGGACTGGTGCCCACCCTCACCACCACCCACACCGAGCCCTTCCACGTCCAGGCCACGGTCGCCACCCTCGACTGGGTCAGCCGGGGCCGGGCCGGCTGGCGGATCGACGTCTCCACCACGGAGGGCGAGGCCCGTCTCTTCGGCCGCCGGCACTCCGCACCGTCGGACGCGCTGTGGCGGGAGGCGAGCGAAGTCGCCGACGTGGCGGCGAGGTTGTGGGACAGCTGGGAGGACGGCGCCGCGGTACGGGAGGTGCCGACCGGCCGTTCCCTCGACGCCGGCAAGCTGCACCACGTCGACTTCACCGGCGCGGACTTCTCGGTCCGGGGCCCCTCCCACCTGCCCAGACCTCCGCAGGGGCACCCGGTACGCGTGGTCGACGCCACCGAGGGACCCGCCCGGTCCACCGCCGCCCGGCACGCCGACGTGGCCCTGGTCCGCGCGGCGAGCCCCGCGCAGGTCCGCACCGTCCGCGACCTGCTGCGGGCCGACGCGGCCCGGGCGGGTCGCGACCCGAACTCCCTGCTCGTCCTGGTGAGTCTGCTGATCGACCTCGGGGACGGAGAGCACGCCGCCGATCCCGGCCACGGCGGAGGCGGCCCCCGGCAGACCGCGCAGGGACCGCTCTACCGGGGCGGCCCCGTCGATCTCGCCGACCTGATCGCCTCCTGGTACAAGGACGGCACCGCCGACGGCTTCCACCTCGTCCCCGTCGAACCGCGCCGCGATCTGGAGCGGCTGGTCAACGGCACGGTGGCGCTGCTCCAGCACCGCGGGCTGTTCCGCACCTTCTATCCGGGCAGCACGCTCCGCGAGCACCTGGGCCTCGGCCGGCCCGCCAACCGGTACGCGGGAGGAGCGGCATGAGCGCACACTGCCACCTGGCCGCCTGCTTCCCCGACGCCGACACCACCACCGTCTGGACCGGACCCGTCGCGAGGCCGCCGATCGCGTTCTCCTCCTTCGACCACCTCGCCCGGACCGCCGAACGCGGTCTGTTCGACTTCCTCCTCCTCGCCGAGGGTCCCCGGCCGCGCGCCCACCGGGGCCGGATCCACGACCGGGACGCGGCGGGCCGCCCCGAGCCGCTCACCGTCCTGCACGCGCTCGCCGCCGTGACCGAACACCTGGGGCTGGCCGCCACGGCCGACGCCGCCTTCCACGAGCCGTTCGAACTCGCTCGCAAGCTGGCCACCCTGGACCATCTCAGCGAAGGCCGGGCGGCCTGGCACGTGGTGACCTCCGCGGGCGCCGGCACCGGCGAGAACTTCCGCCGGGGGGACTACCTCGACCGCGCCGACCGGTACCCGCGGGCCGCCGAGTTCGTCGCCACCGCGAGAAGACTGTGGGACTCCTGGACACCGGGCGGGGCGGCCCGGCCGTTCGCGCACCAGGGCCGGCACTTCGACATCGCCGGGGAGTTCACCGTGCCGCGCCCACCGCAGGGACACCCGGTGGTGATCCAGGCGGGGGGTTCCGCGCAGGCCCGGGAGTGCGCGGCCGCGACCGCCGACGTCGTCCTCGCGCCGCACGGCACACCGGAGGCCGGGCGCGCTCTCTACGCCGACATCAAGGGACGGCTGGCCAAGTACGGCCGTACCGCCGCCGATCTGAGGATCATGCCCGGTGTCACCGTCGTCCTCGGGGACACCGCCGCCGAGGCGCAGGAGCGGGCCGCCACGATCAGACGGCAGCTCGTCACCCCCCAGCGCGCCGTCCTCACCCTGGAGCGGCTCTGGGGCGTCGACCTGTCGGCGTACGACCCCGACGGGCCGCTGCCCGACTTCGACCCGGTGGCCGACCCGCGGGACCGCGCCCGGCACGGGGAAGCCGTCGCGACGGCCGGGAAGCTGCGCGCGCTGTCGAGGGAGAAGGGGCTCTCCCTTCGTCAGACCGTGATCGAGACGAGCGCCCGGCAGTCCTTCATCGGCACCCCCGACGCGGTCGCCGCCGAACTGGCGCGGTCCGTGCGGGAGGAGGCCGCCGACGGCTTCGTCCTCCTCCCGCAGCTCATGCCCGACGGGCTCGACGAGTTCGTCGACCGGGTGGTGCCGCTGCTCCAGGAACGCGGTGTGTTCCGTACCGCGTACGAGGGCCGCACCCTGCGCTCCCACCTCGGACTGCCCGGCCCGGCGCGGGACGGGCGGACCACCCGCTCCCCGCTTTCCCCCCGTACCTGAAACGCCCGGGGAACCTCCGCCGAGGCCTGTCCGGACGGTCGACTTCCGGACTCGCCCGGGGCCCGGGGGGCCGAAGAGGCCGCCGTGGCACCCGCCACGGCGGGCTCCGACGGGCTGACCACGGACGGAGGGCCGGCACCGCGGCGCACGCGGCGCGAACGGACGCGCGACGGTCGGCCACGATCGGGCCGTACTGCCTCCGTGCGCCTTGCGGATGCTTTCCCCCGCCCCTCCCCGCCACCGGGGAACACATAGGACGTGGCGGTCGAGGCAGGGGAGCGCAACCTGGTCTGAGCTGGGGCAAGAGGCTGCAAGAGGGATCAACTCACGCAGTTCGTTGAAGGTCTGACGGCCGAAAGGCGCCCTTGCGCCGACCGGCCGTTCGGCCGAATACTCCCCCTCAGCGCTTGTCAGGGTCACGGCGTGTCCGAAATCCGGACGCACGCCGGTCCCCGGCTGCGCCTCACGGGCCCCGACCCCACACCACGGGCCCCCGACTTCCCCTGGGAGGGAACGAAACGTGAGGATCAAGCGCACCACCCCCACCACCCCCACGAGCGGTATCTCGAGACGGACCAGGCTGACCGCCGTGGCCACCGGACTCGTGGCCGCCGCCGCCATCGCCATCCCCCACGCGAGCGCGGCCGACACCGCCACGTTCAGCACCGCCGAACTGAAGAGCGCGGGCGACTCGGTGCTCCAGGCCGACATCCCGGGCACCGCATGGGCGGTCGACGCCAAGACCAACCGCCTCCTGGTCACCGTCGACAGCACGGTCTCGGACGCCGAGATCGCGCAGATCAAGGAGCAGGCGGGCGACAACGCCGGCGCGCTCACGATCAAGCACACCCCGGGCAAGTTCAACAAGCTGATCGGCGGCGGCGACGCCATCTACGGCGGCGGCTACCGCTGCTCGCTCGGCTTCAACGTCGTCAGCGGGAGCACCTACTACTTCCTGACCGCCGGGCACTGCGGCGAGGTCGCCTCGACCTGGTACTCCAACTCCGGTCAGACCACCGTGCTGGGCACGAACAGCGGCTACAGCTTCCCGACCAACGACTACGCGCTGGTCCGCTACACCAACACCTCGGTCGCCAAGGCGGGCACCGCGGGCAACACCGACATCACCAGCGCCGGCAACGCCACGGTGGGCCAGTCGGTCATCCGGGACGGCTCCACGACCGGTATCCACACCGGCCGGGTGACCGCCCTGAACGCCACGGTCAACTACGGCGGCGGCGACGTGGTCTACCAGATGATCCAGACCAACGTCTGCGCCGAGGGCGGCGACTCCGGCGGCGCGCTCTACACCTCCGGCGGTGTCGCGCTCGGTCTGACCTCCGGTGGCAGCGGCAACTGCACCTCGGGCGGTACGACCTTCTTCCAGCCCGTGACCGAGGCCCTGAGCCGCTACGGCGTCAGCGTCTTCTAGGCCCTCACCCGGGACCGCTCCACCTGGCCTGTGGCCGATCGCAGGCGAGCCCCCGTACGCAACCGGCGTGCGGGGGCTCGCCCTTGCCCGGCGTACGGGGCTACCGTCGAGGTACAGGCAGTGATGCGCGGGCGGTGCTCTGGACCCCTGGGGGCCGGCAATGGTCGAGGAGCTGGTGGTGGCGGGCGTCGCGCTGGTGTCCGCCGGAGCGGTGTACGTGGCGGCGGCGGCGCGGGTCCTCAAGCAGTACGAGCGGGGCGTGGTCCTGCGGCTCGGGAAGCTCCGGCCCGAGGTGCGCGGCCCCGGGCTCACCCTGATCCTTCCGGGTGTCGACCGGCTCCGGAAGGTCAACATGCAGATCGTCACGATGCCGGTGCCCGGGCAGGAGGGCATCACCCGGGACAACGTCACCGTCCGCGTGGACGCCGTCGTCTACTTCAAGGTGACCTCGCCGGCCGAGGCGGTCGTGCGGGTGGAGGACTACCGGTTCGCCGTCTCGCAGATGGCGCAGACCTCCCTGCGGTCCATCATCGGCAAGAGCGACCTGGACGATCTGCTGTCCGACCGCGAAAAGCTCAACCAGGGGCTGGAGTTGATGATCGACAGCCCGGCGGTGGAGTGGGGCGTCACCATCGACCGGGTGGAGATCAAGGACGTCTCCCTGCCCGAGACGATGAAGCGCTCGATGGCCCGGCAGGCCGAGGCCGACCGTGAGCGGCGGGCCCGGATCATCAATGCCGACGCCGAGCTCCAGGCGTCGAAGAAGCTCGCCGAGGCGGCGAAGGAGATGTCCGAGCAGCCCGCCGCGCTCCAGCTGCGGCTGCTCCAGACGGTGGTGGCGGTCGCCGCCGAGAAGAACTCCACCCTGGTGCTGCCGTTCCCGGTGGAGCTGCTGCGGTTCCTGGAGCGCGCCCAGCAGCAGCAACCGCTTCCCCCGACGTCCTCCACACCCCCGACGGCTTCCCCACCTCCGCCGCCCGCGGCGCAGTCGGGTTCCGGCCAGGACTAGACCTCACCCCCGCGTAAGTGGTTACTCACGCGTAGCGTTTGCAGTGCGAATTTTCCTGTGGTGGCCAGGGGCTCCCCGGCGAGGTGAAGGCGCGGGGGGCGCGCGGTGTTCACCCTGTGCGCGTCCTGAAGTCGACCTTGTGTGCTCCCTGTGCGGTTCGGAAGAGTGAGCGCCCGTCAACCAGCCTTCCGGCCCGGAGCCGTCCCCATCACCGCCCGGGCCGACCCCCCACAGGAGGACGCGAGTTGAAGCACCGACGCATACCCGGGCGGCGGATGGTCATGACGGGCGCGGGCATCACCGCGCTCGTCGCGGCCGGAGTCACCTTCCAGACTGCGAACGCCAGTGAGCCTGCGAAGACCTCGCAGCCCGCCCCCCTCTCGGCCCTCGCGGCCGGAAAGCTCGCCTCGACGCTCGGCCAGGACCTCGGCGCCGACGCGGCGGGCACGTACTACGACGCGCAGAGCAAGAGCCTCGTGGTGAACGTCCTCGACGCGGCCGCCGCGAAGACCGTCGAGGCGGCCGGCGCCAAGGCCAGAATCGTCGAGAACTCCCTCGCCGAGCTGGCCGGCGCCCGTACGAAGCTCACGGCGGACGCGTCCGTCCCGGGCACCGCCTGGGTGACCGACCCGACCACCAACAAGGTCGTCGTCACCGCCGACCGCACCGTCTCCGACGCCGAGTGGGCCAAGCTCACCAAGGTCGTCGACGGGCTCGGCCAGGTCGCCGAACTCCAGCGCACCAAGGGGGAGTTCAAGCCCTTCATCGCCGGCGGTGACGCCATCACCGGCGGCACCGGCCGGTGCTCCCTGGGCTTCAACGTGGTCAAGGGGGGCGAGCCGTACTTCCTGACCGCCGGGCACTGCACCGACGCCATCTCCACCTGGTCGGACTCCTCCGGCACCGAGATCGGCGCCAACGAGGTGTCCAGCTTCCCGGACAACGACTACGGCCTGGTGAAGTACACCGCCGAGGTCGACCACCCGAGCGAGGTGGACCTCTACAACGGCTCGGCCCAGCAGATCACCGGCGCCGCCGAGGCCACCGTCGGCATGAAGGTCACCCGCAGCGGCTCGACCACCCAGGTGCACTCCGGCACGGTCACCGGCCTGGACGCCACGGTGAACTACGGCAACGGCGACATCGTCAACGGCCTCATCCAGACCGACGTCTGCGCCGAGCCCGGCGACAGCGGCGGCTCCCTCTTCTCGGGCAGCAGCGCGGTCGGCCTGACCTCGGGCGGCAGCGGCGACTGCACCTCCGGCGGGGAGACGTTCTTCCAGCCGGTGACCGAGGCGCTGTCGGCGACGGGGACGCAGATCGGCTGATCGTCCCGTAGCGACCCGCCGAGCGATTCGAGGTCCCGCCCCGCGTGCGAGGGGGCGGGACCTCAGGCGTGCGAGGGGGCGGGACCTCGCGCGTGGCCGGTGCACCGGGGGTGGTGCGGCCGACGGTGTCCGCGCGGCGCGCGTTTCCCGGCCCGCCCGGGGGAGGGCGGTGGAGGCCGGAGCCCCTCGGTGTCATGTCCGCGCAGCCCAGGTCGCGGGGTGTTTCCGCAGGTGGGAGGCGCCGGAACGGCTGTCGTACAGATGTTCGGAAATTGGTCTATGGTGGGGGTGGGAGAGTTGGGAACTGATGTTCGATTATGGAGGTGCGGATGCCAGGGTTCACGCATCTGCGCACCGTCTCCGGGTTCTCCCTGCGCTACGGCGCCTCGCACCCGGAGCGGCTGGCCGAGCGCGCCTCGGAGCGGGGGATGGACGCCCTCACGCTCACCGACCGCGACACCCTCGCCGGCTCGGTCCGCTTCGCCAAGGCCTGCGCGAAGGCGGGCGTGCGTCCACTGTTCGGAGTGGACCTGGCGGTGACGCCCCCGGAGCGTCCGCAGGACGACGCGTCCGTACGACGGGACAGGCGCCGCACCCCCGTGCGCGGCGGCGCCTTCATCGACGAGTCGACCCCCCGTGTCACCTTCCTCGCCCGTGACGGCGCCCGGGGCTGGGGCGACCTGTGCCGGATCGTCACGGCCGCGCACCGGAGCGAGGGCACCCCGTCGCTGCCCTGGGACGGGAACCACGGCGCCGGCCTGACCGTCCTGCTGGGCCCCGCCTCCGACGTCGGCCGCGCACTCGCCGCGGGCCGGCCGGACCGCGCGGCGAAGCTCCTCACCCCCTGGCGGGAGGTGTACGGCGACGCCCTGCGGCTGGAGGCCGTCTGGCACGGGCTCGCCGGTACCGGACCCGGTTCCCTGCGGCTGGCCGCGCGCACCGTCGGCTTCGCCGCCGAACAGCGGATCCGGCCCGTCCTCAGCAACGCCGTCCGGTACGCCGATCCCGGTCAGGGCCCGGTCGCGGACGTCCTGGACGCCGCCCGGCGGCTGGTCCCGGTGGATCCTGCGAAGGGGCTGGACCCGGGGGAGGCCTGGCTCAAGGACGCCGGCGCGATGCTGCGCGTGGCCGAGCGGATCGTCGAGGCGGCGGGCTACCGGCGCGACACCGCGCACCACCTGCTGGAACAGACGCGGGCGGCGGCCGCCGAGTGCCTGGTCGACCCCGAGGACGACCTCGGCATGGGCACCGTCCACTTCCCCGAGCCGCACCTCGTCGGCGCGGGCCGCCGCACCGCCCAGCGGACGCTGGCCTCCCGGGCCGCGGCCGGGATGGTGCTGCGCGGCCACGCCGGGAAGCACGCCTACTGGGAGCGGATGCACCGCGAACTGGACATCATCGCCCACCACGGCTTCGCCTCGTACTTCCTGACGGTCGCCCAGGTCGTGGACGACGTGCGGGGGATGGGCATCCGGGTCGCGGCCCGCGGCTCCGGCGCCGGGTCGCTGGTGAACCACCTGCTCGGCATCGCCAACGCCGACCCGGTCGAGCACGGGCTGCTGATGGAGCGCTTCCTGTCCAAGGAGCGGGTCGTGCTGCCCGACATCGACATCGACGTGGAGTCCGCGCGCCGGCTGGAGGTCTACCGGGCGATCATCGGCCGGTTCGGCACCGAGCGGGTCGCGACGGTCGCGATGCCGGAGACGTACCGGGTCCGTCATGCCGTCCGGGACGTCGGCGCGGCCCTGTCCATGGACCCGGCCGACATCGACCGCATCGCCAAGTCCTTCCCGCACATCCGGGCGCGCGACGCCCGGACGGCGCTGGAGGAACTGCCCGAACTCCGTTCGCTGGCGGGCGAGAAGGAGCGGTACGGGCGGCTGTGGGAACTGGTCGAGGCCCTCGACGCCCTCCCGCGCGGAGTCGCCATGCACCCGTGCGGGGTGCTCCTCTCCGACGCCTCCCTGCTCTCCCGTACGCCGGTCATGCCGACCAGCGGCGAAGGGCTCCCCATGGCCCAGTTCGACAAGGACGACGTCGAGGACCTCGGGCTGCTCAAGCTGGACGTGCTGGGCGTGCGGATGCAGTCGGCGATGGCGCACGCGGTGGGCGAGGTGGAGCGGGCGACGGGGGAGCGGATCGACCTGGACACGCTGAAGGGCGGCGACCCGGCGACGTACCGGCTGGTCCGGTCCACCGAGACGCTGGGGTGCTTCCAGATCGAGTCGCCGGGGCAGCGGGACCTGGTGGGGCGGCTCCAGCCGGCCACCTTCCACGACCTCGTGGTCGACATCTCCCTCTTCCGGCCCGGTCCGGTCGCCGCCGACATGGTGCGGCCGTTCATCGAGGCCCGGCACGGGCGGGCGCCGGTCCGGTATCCGCATCCCGACCTGGAGGAGCCGCTGCGGGACACCTACGGGGTCGTCGTCTTCCACGAGCAGATCATCGACATCGTCGCCATCATGACCGGCTGCGGGCGCGGTGAGGCGGACCGGGTCAGGCGGGGGCTGTCGGACCCGGAGTCGCAGGGGCGGATCAAGGTGTGGTTCGCCCAGCACGCGGCGGCCCGCGGATATGACGCAGAAACGATTCAGCGGACCTGGGAGATCGTCGAGGCCTTCGGCTCGTACGGCTTCTGCAAGGCGCACGCGGTCGCCTTCGCCGTGCCGACGTACCAGTCGGCGTGGCTGAAGGCGCACCACCCGGCCGCCTTCTATGCCGGGCTGCTCACCCATGACCCCGGGATGTACCCGAAGCGGCTGCTGCTGGCGGACGCGCGGCGGCGAGGGGTGCCGGTGCTGCCGCTGGACGTGAACAGGTCCGCGGTCGCCCACCGTATCGAACTGGTGTCTGATTCAGGGGAATCTTCCGGGAGTCCGGGGACCTGGGGGCTGCGGCTCGCCCTCTCCGACGTGTACGGCATCACCGAGGCCGAGGCCGCACGGATCGCGGACGGGCAGCCGTACGCCTCGCTGCTGGACTTCTGGGAACGGGCCCGGCCCAGCCGTCCGCTCGCCGCGCGGCTCGCGCAGGTCGGCGCGCTGGACGCGTTCGGCGCCAACCGGCGTGATCTCCAGCTGCACCTGACCGAACTGCACCGGGGCGCCCGGGGCGCGGGCGGTGGCCAGCTGCCGCTGGCGGGCGGGCGGAAGACCGTCCCCGCCGGACTGCCGGACCTGTCCTCCGCCGAGAAGCTCAGCGCCGAACTGGGCGTGCTGTCCATGGACACCTCGCGCCACCTGATGGACGACCACCGCGGCTTCCTCGACGAACTGGGCGTGCTGTCGGCGCGCCGGCTGCGCGAGACCCGGCACGGCGAGACGGTCCTCGTGGCGGGCGCCAAGGCGGCCACCCAGACCCCGCCGATCCGGTCCGGCAAACGGGTCATCTTCACCACCCTGGACGACGGCACCGGCCTGGTCGACCTCGCCTTCTTCGACGACTCCCACGACGCCTGCGCGCACACTGTCTTCCACTCCTGGCTGCTGCTGGTGCGCGGGGTGGTGCAGCGCCGCGGCCCGCGCAGCCTCAGCGTGGTGGGCGCCGCCGCCTGGAACCTCGCCGAACTGCTGGAAGTGCGCCGGGAGGAGGGGCTGGAGGGGGTCGCGGCCCGGCTGGCCGACTCCGGCGCTGCCCGGGACGGGGGCGCCCCGGACGCGGGCGATCCTGACACGGCCGTCCCTGACGGGGGCGCCGACGGCGACGGCCCGGCGCGCAGGCGGCTCGCGGGTTCGGACGGACTGCCCGCACCGGCGGGCTCGGCCGCCCGGGACGCGCGGGAGCAGCGCCGCATCCGCATGCCCACGGGGTACGAGATGCACCCCTGGGCCGATCTGCGCCCCGCGGGTGAAGGGCCCGCGGTGGGAAGGAAGTTGTGGCACCAGAGTCCGGGGAGTGCGGGATGACCATCCTCTGCGTACGTTTCCAGCTGTCTTCGGCGGACGAGGCGGCCCTGCCGGCGCTGCTCGGGCTGCTGGAGGAGTTCACGCCGGTCGTCGAGGCGTTGCCGCCGGACGGGGCGCTGGCCGATCTGCGCGGCGCCGAACGGTACTTCGGGCGCGACGCCGTCGAACTGGCGTCGGTGATCAGGGTGCGCGCGCTCGCCCTGCACGGGATCGACTGCGTGATCGGCGCGGGCCCCGGCCCGATGGCGGCCCGTATGGCGCTGCGGTCCGCCCGGCCCGGGGTGACGTGCGCGGTCCCCGAGGGCGGAGAACGGGAGTTCCTCGCCGCGAAGCCCGTCGTCGCGCTGCCCGGTGTCGGCACGGCGACCGCCCGCACCCTGTGCGAGTACGGCCTCGACACCCTCGGCCGGGTCGCCGCCGCGCCCCTGTCCACGCTCCAGCGCCTGGTCGGCGCGAGGGCGGGCCGGGAACTGCACGAGAAGGCGAACGGCGTCGACCGCGGCCGGGTCGTCCCGAACGCGGTGTCCCGGTCACTGGCCACCGAGCGCCCCTTCGGGCGCGACGAGCTGGACCCCGACCGGCATCGTCGCGCGCTCCTCTCCGCCGCCGGGGAACTGGGCGCCCGGCTGCGGGCGGTGGAGAAGGTCTGCCGCACCCTGACCCTCACCGTGCGCTACGCCGACCGTTCGTCCACCACCCGCAGCCGCACCCTCGCGGAGCCGACCGCGCACTCGGCGGCCCTGACGAGGACGGCGTACGGCCTGTACGAGGCGCTCGGTCTCCAGCGTGCCCGGGTCCGCGCGATCGCCCTGCGCGCCGAGGCCCTCGGCCCCGCCGACCAGGCCTCCCACCAGCTCACCTTCGACCCCGTGGACGAGAAGGTCCGCCGGATCGAGGAGGTGGCCGACCGGGTGCGGGCGAAGTTCGGGCCGGGGGCGGTGAAGCCCGGGACGCTGGCGGCGTGAGGGAACGGCGGCCGGGACGGGATCAGTTGGCCCACGGGGGAGTGATCCGGGTCCCGTCGGCCAGTACCGCCTCCAGGCCGATGGAGGTGGTGACCCAGGAGAGCGCGGTGTGATCCGTCGGGTTCTCGACGGCCAGGGTCGCCCCCGGATTGACGATCACCGTGTCGCCGGCCCTGATCCGCTCGGCGTGGCCGTCGAGCGTCAGGATCAGCTCGCCGACGAGCAGATGGAAGATCTCCTCCCGGTCGACCGTGTGCGCGGGAGCCTTCGTCCCGGCGGGGATCTCGCCCCGCCAGGCGCACAGTTCCCTGCTGCCGGTACGGGGTGTGGCGTACGAGACGAAGCGGGCGCCGTGGATCTCGTGGGTGACGGCGTCGGACGAGCGGATGACGGGCATGGGTGTCTCCTGTCGGGTTCGGCGGCTGTCCGCGGGCTCTGCGGGCTCTGCGGGCTCTGCCGGACGTCGCCGCAGTGCCGGGCGTTCCAGAAGTGGTCAAGCTCCTTGACTATATGCCTCTATGGTCAAGCTGCTTGACCAACCTGTCAAGGATGTTTCAATGCGGAGGTGCACAACCACGAAGCCCTTGCCCTGAGCGCCGCGCTGCTCGCCGCCGCGGGAGACCTCACCCAGCGCATCAACGACGGCGTGGTCGCCCGCGGGTTCGAGGTGCGGCCCGCCCACGGCTTCGCCTTCACCCGGCTGGCGCCGGCCGGTGCCACGGTCACCGAGCTGGGTGTCCATCTCGGGGTCACCAAGCAGGCGGCGAGTCAGCTCGTCGAGGAGCTCGTGCGGAAGGGGTATGTCGAGCGCCGGCCGCATCCCGAGGACGCGCGGGCCCGGCTGATCGTGCTCACCGAGCGCGGCTGGGAGTGCACCAGGGCGGCGGAGGAGGCGGCCGCCGAGGCGGTGCGGGCGTGGGCCGCCGTGCTCGGCGAGGCGGAAGTGCGCGTTCTGCGCGACCAGTTGTCACGCATTGCCCCCGATGGCCCCGTCAGGCCCACTTGGTGACGGCATATCAGTGATCCCGGTCGGCGGTGGCTACCACTGGAAGTTTTTACCGACGCGTAACTTCACAGTTCAGCTACTCGCCCGTAACTTGACGAGTGAACAGCATCCTCGTGATCCGGGTCACAGGGCGTAAGGCCATCGCACCTCCCTTGAGCCGCAAGGAGATCACCCGATGCTGCCCTGGAAACGCGCGCTCAGACCGCTCGCCGCACTGCTGCTGGCCGCCGCGGCCGTCACCGTCCCCGCCACCGCAGCTCACGCCGACTCCACCGCCACCGCCACCGGCACAGCCACCGCCACCGCTTCGTCGAGTGGCTGGAACGACTACCGCTGCAAGCCCTCCGCCGCCCACCCCCGGCCCGTCGTCCTCGTGCACGGCACCTTCGGCAACTCGATCGACAACTGGCTGGCCCTCGCCCCCTACCTCACGGTCCGGGGCTACTGCGTCTTCTCCGTCGACTACGGCCAACTGCCGGGCGTCCCGCTCTTCAACGGCCTCGGCCCCATCGACAGGTCGGCCGCGCAGCTGTCCGCCTTCGTCGACAAGGTGCTCGCCGCGACCGGCGCCGCCGAGGCCGACCTCGTCGGCCACTCACAGGGCGGCATGATGCCGCGCTACTACCTGAAGTTCCTCGGCGGAGCCGCCAAGGTCAACGCGCTCGTCGGCATCGCCCCCGACAACCACGGCACCACACTGAGCGGACTCGCCAACCTGCTGCCCTACTTCCCGGGCGCCGAGGACCTGCTCTCGGCCGCCACGCCCGGCCTCGCCGACCAGGTCGCCGGATCGGCCTTCCTGACCAAGCTCAACGCGGGCGGCGACACCGTCGCGGGCGTCCGCTACACCGTCATCGCCACCAAGTACGACGAGGTCGTCACACCGTGGCGCACCCAGTACCTCAGCGGATCCGACGTGCGCAACGTCCTGCTCCAGGACCTGTGCCCGCTGGACCTCTCCGAGCACCTGGCGATCGGTCTGTTCGACCGGCTCGCCTTCCACGAGGTGGCCAACGCGCTCGACCCGGCCCACGCCACCGCCACCACCTGCGCGTCCGTCTTCAGCTGACGAGCTGACGAGCTGAACAGCTGACGAGCTGACTGGTCCGCGCGAGATGTTCCGCCGGGGCCTGTCCGACCTGAGCCGCCGGTCAGGCCCCGGAGTTCCGAGGGGGTGGCGACGGCTCAGCGGCCGTGCCGCCCGCCGCTCACCGCCCGCCTGCGCACCGAGCCGAACAACAGCGCCGCGCCCAGCGCCAGGACGGCCGCGCCGCCCACCGCGAGGTAGGGGGCGCTGCCGTCGCCGCCGGTCTCGGCGAGGCTCTTGCCCGATCCCGATCCGGCACCGGCCGCCCTCGGCTCGTTGGCCGCCCCGGCCGTCCCGGCCGTCCCGGCCGCCCCGGCCGTGGCGGACGGCTCCGTCGCCGCGGCCGGCCCGGTGGTCGGATCGGTCGTCGGACCGTCCGTGGGGTCCGTCGTCGTGGTGGCGTCGTCGTCCCCGTGACCGTGGTGCTCGATCGTCGACTTGTCGGCACCGTCCTCGATCTGCTCCTCGGAGGGCGCGGAGGCGGACGGCGCGGCACCGGTCCCGGTCCCCGCTCCCGCCCCGGTGTCCGTGCCGGGGAAGGTGACGTCCGAGCAGGAGTAGAACGCCTCCGGGCTGTCCGAGCGCTGCCAGATCGCGTACAGCAGCTGCTTGCCGGAACGCTCGGGCAGGGTCCCGGAGAAGGTGTAGAAGCCGCCCGAGGCGACCGGGTCGGTGGCCGTCGCCACCGGGTGTTCCAGGTCGAGGTCCGACCAGGCCAGCGGCCCGGCGGGGTCGTAGCCCGCCTTGGTGAGGTAGACCTTGAAGGTGCCCTTGTGCGGGGCGGTCACGCGGTACTTGAAGGTGTACGAGCCGCTGCCGACGCTCGTCGCCGGCCAGTCGGCGCGGGCCAGGTCCAGCCCCTTGAACTCCTCGTTGTTCGCGCTGCACAGCTTGCCGTCCGGGATCAGCTCCTGGTGGCGGCCGTTCGCGTCGCCGATGCGGATGCCGTTCCAGTCGTACAGCGCCTGCGTGCCGCCCGCCGCGACCGCGGCCCGGCACGCGGCCGACTTCGGGCTCTCCGGGCCTTCCGCGTAGCACTGGGCGACCCGGCTGACCGGATCGCCCATCGACCCGTGCGCGGCCGCGGGCGCCGCGGACAGCAGGGTCAGGGCCGCCGGGATCAGTCCGACGGAGGCGACGGAGGCGACGGCGGCGGCCTTGCGGCGTGCGGGCATGGGGGAACTCCTCGGAACCGGAACAGGTGGTGGCCTGATGTGTGCCGGAACCAAGAAACCGCGAAATCGGCTGCTCGGGACGGTCCGCGGCGATCTTTAGGGTCGCCTTAAGGAAGCGCTGAGACTGGGATCAGGTAGGTAACGTCCAGGGCATGACGAGCGAGGGGATCCGGCCCGCCACGGCGGCCGACGTGCCGGCCGTGAAGGCCGTGACGGACGCGGCGTACACGCCGTACATCGAGCGCATCGGGCAGGTTCCGCGGCCCATGGAGGCGGACCACGCGGCCGATGTGGCCGCGGGGAAGGTGTTCGTGACCGACGAGCCGCCCGGTGGCGGCGGGGTGGCCGGTCTGGTGGTGGTCGAGGCGTTCACCGACCACCTCTACGTCGACAGCGTCGCCGTCCGCCCCGACGCCCACGGAAGGGGCGTCGGGCGGCGGCTGCTGCATTTCGTGGACGCGCACGCGCGTGCGCTGGGCCTGTCCGAGGTGAGGCTCTGCACGAACGCGATGATGTGGGAGAACCGGAAGATCTACCCGAAGTACGGCTACGTGCTCGTGGAGCGGCGCGTGGACGGGCCCTACGACCGCGTCCACTACCGCAAGCGGCTGGACTGAATGCGGGCCGGACCGACCGAGAGCGGCCGGACCGACCGAAAGAGGCAGGCCGGGAGGGGGCAGGCCGGGAGAGGCCGGATCGGGAGAGGCCGTACGGAGCGCGCCGTCGCTCAGCCGTCCGGCCACCAGGTGCGTGCGATGTCCTTGCGCACCTCGGGGCGCCCTGCGGGCCGTTCCTCCACCTCGTCACGGATCCGGCGGGAGTCCGTCTTCTTCAGGGGCTTCTGCACGGTCGTACGGCGCATGGCTGCCTCCTTCAGGAGCTACCGGGTTCCGCGTTCTCACGGAGGTAGACCCTTTGGGGGAGAGTTCCTCATCGGCCCCCCTTCTGTCAGTGGCGACTGTCACGATTCGCTTGTCAGTGGTGGGTGTCACTCTTGGGCACATGCGGAAAAAGAGTGACGAACCGACTGCTCCAGGTGACGGGGTAGAGCTGCCCCCGGTCATGGTCGAGCTGGCCCGCGCCGAGCCCGCCGGGCGTGGCGCGGTGTTCCTCCTCGGTGACGCGGCGGCACCGGTGGGCGAGCGGCGCTTCATGCCGGCGGACCGGCTCACCGCCCTGTGGGTCCCGCTGACCGGGTGGCCGCTCACTCCAGCAGCGACTCCAGGCCGCCCTCGACGCCGGCCAGCGCCTCCAGTGCGTCGAGGGCGGACACCGCGGCGGCCGCGGCCGCCGGGTCCCGCTCCGCGAGCCCGCTCTCCTCGAACTCGTCCTCGTCCAGTCGCCGTACGTCCGTGCCGTCGGCGGAGCGCCACAAATCCAGGTCGAGGTCCTCGACGACCAGTTCACCGCCGGACAGCGTGGCCGGGCGGGTGATGTCGCAGTACCAGCCCTTCAGGGCGCCCGTCGCGTCGCGGACCTCCTTCACCGCGTACCAGCGGTCCCGCCAGTAGTACTCGGTGAAGACGTCACCCGCCTCGAAGCGGACGAAGCCGAAGTCGCGTACGGCGTCACCCGCCCAGGGGGCGCGCACGGCGATCCGGGTGCCGTCGTCGGACAACAGCCCGGCCGCGTAACGGATCTTCGTCCGGCCGCCCTTGACGAGGACGACCTCCACCGAACCCGTCGGCTCAGCCCAGTTCACGGACATGCCGCACCTCCGTCGCGCAGATCTCGTATCCGAACCACTTGTTGATCGTGAGCATCGGCCCGTTGTCCGCGTCGTTGCCCGTCCAGGCCTGCGCGTACCCCGCGGCGCGGGCCCGGTGCAGCGAGTCGTTCTTGACGAGCTTGGCCAGGCCCCGGCCGCGGTGGGCGCGGGCGGTGCCGGTCATGCCCGTGGTGTACAGGCCGTCGTGGGTGTGCGCCACGCTGAAGGCGACGGGACGGCCGTCGGCCACGGCGACCGAGGTCAGCTCGCGGTCCAGATGCGGATGCTCCCAGTACTCCGCGACCCAGGCCGCGTAGTCCGTCAGCGCGACGGCGATGTCGCCGGGTTCGTCCGAGCCCGCCTCCGCGTCCAGGGCGAACAGCGGGCGCGGGTCGTCGGCGAAGTCGGCGGCGGTGCGCAGCTCGACGCCGGGCGGAGGGTCCTGGAGCGGTGGCAGCGAGGCGCCGCCCAGGTCCAGGCGGAGGAAGTGCGCGGAGCGGCTCGGCCGGTAGCCGTGCCGTTCGGCGAAGGCGCGGTGGGCCGGCTCGTCCAGGACCCAGGCGAACAGCTTCACCGCCCCGTGGACGGCCAGATGCTCCTCGGCGGTGCGGACCAGCAGGGTGCCCGCGCCGCGCCCGGCGTGCGCCGGGTCCACGTACACGTTGAGGGACCCCTGGCCGGGCTCCGGACTGTCCTGGACGAGGCCCACCTGGGCCGTGCCGATGATCTCGCCGTCCGCCACGGCCACCAGCTTGCGGGCGTGGACGTCGGGCCGCGACAGCGACAGGCCGTGCAGCACGGAGGCCGGGCTGAACAGCACATAGGGCAGGGCGCGGTGCCGGACCCGGATGAAGCCCTCGATGTCGGCGGGAGTCCCGGGACGCAGGTCGCGCACGATGACGGTCATGTGAGCGCACGCTACGGCCGGGCCGCGCCGTGCTGCCTCCCATTTTCGGCTCGGCCCGCCCTCCCGTTCCCCGCCGGGTGCGGGACAATCGGCCCGTGACCTTGAAGATCCACATCGATGAGAGTGCCGCGCCCTACGAGCAGGTGCGGGCGCAGATCGCCGAGCAGGCGCGGTCGGGAGCGCTGCCGGTCGGGTACCGGTTGCCGACGGTGCGGGGGCTCGCCGAGTCGCTCGGCCTCGCCGCGAACACCGTCGCCAAGGCGTACCGGGCGCTGGAGGGGGACGGGGTGATCGAGACCCGGGGGCGCAACGGCACGTTCGTCGCGGCGGCCGGACCGGCGGCGGAGCGGGAGGCGGCGGGTGCCGCGCAGGCCTACGCCGAGCGGGTGCTGCGCCTGGGACTCAGCGAGGAACAGGCGGCCGCCGCCGTACGGGATGCCCTGCGGGCGGCGTACGAGCGGTGATCCGTGGAGGTCACCGGTGTGCGGCGAGGCGCGCCGGTGGGAGTCGGTGGGGTGCGGTGAGGGCCCCCGGTGGGGGTCAGCGGTGTGCTGCGTGTCCTGCCGGTGGGGGTCAGCGGTGTGTGGTGAGGGCCCCCGGTGTGCGGGTCACGCTCAGCCCCGCCCGCCGCGCCGTCCGCCCGAACAGCGCCGCGTTCTCCACCGCCGCGCCGCCGGGATCGTTGTTGAAGTAGGCGTAGACGTCGTCGCCGTCCTCGGCCGCCCAGGTCGTCGCGATGCGGTCCAGCCAGGTCTCCAGGGCGCGGCGGCCGTAGTGCGGCCAGGGACGGGCACGGCCCTCGTGGAAGCGGACGTACCCCCAGTCCGCCGTGCGCCACAGCGGGGTGACCGGCCGCGCGTGGACGTCCGCCCAGCACAGGGCAGCGCCCCGGGCCCGCAGGACGTCCCGCACGTCGGGCGTCCACCACGACTCGTGCCGTGGCTCGACCGCGACGCGCGTGCCCGGCGGGAAGCAGGACAGACAGGCGTCCAGGAGCCCGGCGTCGGCCCGCAGGGTCGGAGGCAGCTGGAGCAGCACCGGGCCGAGGCGGTCGCCGAGGCCGGCCGCGTGGGTCATCAGGCGGCGGACCGGCTCCTCGGGCTCCTTCAGCCGCTTGACGTGGGTCAGATAGCGGCTCGCCTTCACCGCGACCACGAAGTCCGGCGGGACCCGCTCGGCCCAGGACGCGAAGGTCTCCCGCGACGGAAGCCGGTAGAAGGCGTTGTTGACCTCGACGGTGGCGAATTGCCCGGCGTACTCCTCCAGCCACCGCCGCACGGGGACGTCGGCCGGGTACAGCAGGCCCTTCCAGTCCCGGTACTGCCAGCCGGACGTGCCGACGTACAGCGTCATACCTCCATCAGAACACCTAGAGGTACAGTCCCGCGTCCGATCGCCCCCGCGGTTCCGGCAGCGAGGTCGGCGAGGTGCCCCGGCGCAGTGCGTACAGCTCCGCCAGCGTCGAGCCCTCGCGGCCGACGCCCTCCTCCGTACCGAGCCAGTCCACGGCCTCCCGGCGGGTCAGCGGGCCGACCTCGATACGGGCCAGACAGCGGCCGGGGCGGACGACGGCGGGGTGCAGACGCTCCAGGTCCTCGTTGGTGGTGACCCCGACCAGGACGTTGCGGCCCTGGCCGAGGAGGCCGTCGGTGAGGTTCAGCAGCCGGGACAAAGCCTGGCCGGCCGTGTGCTTGGCCTCGCCGCGGATCAGTTCGTCGCAGTCCTCCAGGAGCAGCAGCCGCCAGCGGCCCTTGCCGGTGCCGTCCTCCTCGCCTATGGCGATGTCCATCAGATAGCCGACGTCGGAGAAGAGCCGCTCGGGGTCCAGGACGCAGTCCACCTGGCACCACTCCCGCCAGGAGCGGGCCAGGGTGCGCAGCGCCGAGGTCTTGCCGGTGCCGGGCGGACCGTGCAGCAGGAGCAGCCGGCCGGCGATGTCCTGCGGGGTCGTCCCCATCAGCTGGTCCATCGCCTCGGCGACGGGGGTCGTGTAGTTGGGGCGCACCTCGTCCCAGGTGCCCGCGGAGATCTGCCGGGTGGTGCGGTGCGGGCCGCGCCGCGGGGAGACGTACCAGAAACCCATGGTCACGTTCTCCGGCTGCGGCTCGGGCTCGTCCGCCGCCCCGTCGGTGGCCTGGTCGAGCACCTGCGCGGCGAGTTCGGCGGTGGTCGCGGTGACCGTGACGTCGGCCCCGCGGTTCCAGCGGGAGGCCAGCAGCGTCCAGCCGTCACCCTCGGCCAGGGTGGCGCTGCGGTCCTCGTCGCGGGCGACGCGCAGCACGCGGGCGTGCGGCGGAAGAAGGGTCGCGCCGGAGCGCACGCGGTCGATGTTCACCGCGTGCGAGTACGGCTGCTCGCCCGTCGCGAAGCGGCCGAGGAACAGCGCGTCGACGACATCGGCGGGGGAGTCGGAGTCGTCGACGTTGAGCCGGATCGGCAGTGCGTCGTGCGGGGGTACGGACATGCCGCCATGATCCGGCACAAGAGCGTCGCCCGCACCCGGTTTCCGCAGGGCCCGAGGTGCGCCCGGTGTGTCGGCCGGGCCGGTCGCCGGCACCGGTCCCGCCGTGCGGGGGTGGCCCCGACCGGCCCGGCCGGGGCCACCCCTCAGACGATCCGCCACAGCCCGCGGGTCCGCCGGACCAGCGCGTACCCCCGGGTGAGCGCCCGGTCCCTCGCGAACGTCCGGCCGATGGCCCGGCCGTCGACGAGCCGTTCGAACTCCTCGGTGCCGGTGGTCCGCCGCACCGTCACCCGCCGCAGGGCGTACGGTCCCTGGTCGCGGCGGGCGAGGCCGTTGCCCACGGCGAGCGCCTGGGCGAACCCGTGTCCGCGGACCGCCGTGCGCACCCGGCGGCTGGAGTAGCCGTATGGATAGGCGAACGACCCGGGCGGGGAGCCCAGTTCGGCGGCGACGATGTCACGGCAACGGGTCAGCTCGGCGCGCAGCCGGGCGTCGTCGAGCTGGTCGAGCTGCGGATGGCTGTGGCTGTGGCCGCCGATCTCCACGCCGTGGTCCGCCAGTCCGCGCACCTGCCGCCAGTCCAGCATGGTGTCGAGGCCGCCTCCGGTGTCGTGCGCGCCCCGGATCCAGCCGGTGGTGACGAAGAGCGTGGCCGGGAAGCCGTGCCGGGCCAGCGCCGGGAGGGCGTGCCGGTGCACGCCCTCGTAGCCGTCGTCGAAGGTGATCAGGACCGGTCGGGCCGGCAGCGGTCGGCCGGACCGCCAACGGGCCGCCAGATCGGCGGTGGTGAGCGGGGTGCGGCCCCGGTCCGCGAGCACCGCCATCTGCTCGGCGAACGCCGCGGGCGTCACCGAGAGGGCGCGGGTGGTGTCGTTGGGGTCGGCGGCCACGGCGTGGTACATGAGGATCGGCACGCGCGCCCCCGTCACGCGGCCCGCTCCACCCGGTCCACCGGGATCGGCACCACCGCGAACGTCGTCCCCGCCCGGCGTGCCCGCGCGCTGCCCACCACGTACCCGCCGGCCGCGGCGAGCACCCCGGCGACGATCGCGGCCGCCCGCCGGGCCCCGCCGCGCCGGGCCAGCAGCTGGTCGCGCAGGCCGCGGACCACGCCGGCGGGCAACACCCGGGTGGCGTACCGGCGTTCGGACTCCAGCCCCTTGCCGGCCCCGACGCTGCGTGCGACGAGCGCCTTGGACAGGCCCTCGGCGTAGGTGCGCGTGCGGAAGTACCCGAAGTGCTCGCGCGCCTCGGGCACCTTGTGGTGGATCACCGCGCGGTCGTCCATCAGCAGGATCGCGTCGGGTCTCGCGCGGCTGAGCCGGATGCACAGATCCGTCTCCTCGCCGCCCATCGGGCGTTCGCCGCCGTCGCGTCCGATGCCGGTGGCGAAGCCGCCCACGAAGTCGAACGCGGTACGCCGGAAGGAGGCGTTCCCGCCGAGGATGTTGCGCACCCGGACCCGGCCGGGCGGCAGGCCCCGGTAGGAGCAGCCCACCACCCAGTCGAACTCCTCGGGGAACCAGTCGGGTCGCCGCCCGGAGGACCAGACGGGCACCGCCCGGCCGCCCACGGCCAGGACCCGGGGGTCGGAGTACGGGTCGGCGAACCGGCGCAGCCAGTCCCGTTCGGCCACGGCGTCGTCGTCGAGGAAGGCGACGACCTCGCCCCGGGAGGCGGCGATGCCGGTGTTGCGGCCGGCCGACAGCCCGCGCGGCCCCGCGTTGGGCAGCACCCGCACCCCGTCGGTCTCCTTGTACTCGCTCCTCAGCCGCTCCAGGAGCGTCGGGTGGTGGTCGACGACGAGCAGGGTCTCCAGGGCCGGGTGGGTCTGCGCCCGCACCGAGGCGACCGCCGCGAGGATGTCCGCCCAGCGGTCCTCGGTGTACGCGCAGATGACGACCGAGACGTCGATCGTGCTCAAGACGCCTCTCCCCGGACCGAGTCGAGCATCGGCGAGCGGCGCTCCGCCCGGTGCCGGGCACGCCGGTCGGACCGCTCCCGGAGGATCACCCGCAGCACGCGCAGCCCGTCGCGGACGGCGCGCAGATTGCTGACGCCGTGGATGCGCAGGTACTCGTGGCTGGGGATCTCCTGCACCCTCAGGCCCGCCTTGACGACCCGGATGTTCATCAGGGTCTCCACCTCGAAGCCGGTGCAGTCCAGTTCGATCTTGTCCAGGCAGTGCCGCCAGAACGCGTTGTAGCCGTAGCACAGGTCGGTGTAGCGGGCGCCGAACTTGCCGTTGACGAGGGCGCACAGGACCCGGTTGCCGAGCTTGCGGACGAAGGTCATGTCGTCGGTGCCGCCGCCGTTGGCGAAGCGGGAGCCCTTGGCGAAGTCCGCGCCGGAGACGAGGGCGGAGACGTACGACACGATCTCGTTGCCGTCGGCCGAGCCGTCCGCGTCGACCATCACGATGATGTCGCCGCTGCACGCCTCGAAGCCGGTGATCAGGGCGTCGCCCTTGCCCCGGCCCCGCTGTCCGACGACCTTGACCCCGGGCCACAGTTCGCGCGCGACCCGCACGGTGTCGTCGGTGGAGTTGCCGTCGACCAGGACCACCTCGTGGATCCAGTCCGGCAGGGTCCGGAAGACGTACGGGAGGTTCTCGGCCTCGTTCATCGCGGGGATGACCACGCTCACCGGTGGCGTGATGGCCAGATGGGAGGAGATGGGCCGGTAGGTGCCGACGGTCGACGGGCTTTCGAGATCCTGGCCCGAAGCTGCCGGTTGAAGAACGGAACTCATGACTCTGGTCCCTCTCGTCCGGTGGGCCGCCCGCCCCTGGGCGGCCCGGAATCCACGTCCGGTTCGAAAGGGGGGTTTCTCACCCATGGCGGAGTGATCTCCGCGCAGACACGGGTGAGCTGGCAGAACTGACCGGCCACCGTCGAAGGACGGCAGCCGACCGCGCGGCACGGCCCGGTCACCAGTGCGGTCACCGAGCTCGGCACCCCCCTACCGCGCTCCCGCCCCGATACCGCCGCGGTCCCTGAGCCCTCCCCTGGAGCCGTTGCCGACGGTCCGATGCGAGTGAGATGTATGACGGTATTGACAATTACGCCCGGATGGCAAGCCCTTGATGGCCTGCTTACCTTTTTGTTCTTTTGACCGTTACAGAGTATTGCGTCACGTCGAAAGCATTTGATGCGGAAATAGTCACGGAAATGGACAGAAGTGTTCCCCGGAGGCCGGGAGGCCTCCGGGGAACGGTGGTTCAGATCAGCGCCGCAGGGGCCGGTGCCGCCCGGGGCGGCACCGCTCGCGTCACGGGGCGATCTTGAGGAGCTTGTTCGGTGAGCCGGTGCCCGGGCCGGTGACCGCGTTCGAGGTCGCGCCGTTCACCAGGGCCGTGGCCACCTGGGCCGGGGTGGCCGAGGTGTGGCCCGCCAGGTAGACCGCGGCCGCGCCCGCGACGTGCGGGGTCGCCATCGACGTGCCGGAGATCGTGTTGGTGGCGGTGTCGCTGGTGTACCAGCCCGCGGTGATGGAGGAGCCGGGGGCGAAGATGTCCAGCACCGAGCCGTAGTTGGAGTAGCTGGCCCTGGCGTCGGTGCTGGTGGTGGCGCCGACGGTGATGGCCTGGGTGACACGGGCCGGGGAGTAGGAGGAGGCGTTGGCGCTGCTGTTGCCCGCCGCCACGGCGTAGGTGACACCGCTGGCTATCGAGTTGCGCACCGCCGTGTCCAGTGTGCTGGACGCGCCGCCGCCGAGCGAGAGGTTGGCGACCGAGGGGCCCGAGTGGTTGTTCGTGACCCAGTCGATGCCCGCGATGACCCCCGCGGTGGTGCCGGATCCGGCGTTGTCGAGCACCCGCACCGCCACGATCTTCGCCTTCTTGGCGACGCCGTAGGTCGAGCCCGCGATCGTCGTGGCCACGTGGGTGCCGTGACCGTTGCCGTCGGAGGCGGTGGTGTCGCCGTCGACGGCGTCGTAGCCGTAGGAGGCCCGGCCGCTGATCTGGGAGTGGGTGATCCGCACGCCGGTGTCGATGACGTAGGCGGTGACGCCGCTGCCCGCGCTGTCCGGGTAGGTGTACGTGCCGGACAGCGGGAGCGAGGTCTGGTCGATGCGGTCCAGGCCCCAGGGGGCGCTCGACTGTGTCGTGTCGGTCACCCGGACGGTCTGGTTCTGCTCGACAGCGGCCACCGCCGGGTCCGCGGCCAGTCTCCGCGCCTCGGCGGCGGAGAGGTGGGCGGTGTAGCCGTTCAGCGCGGAGCCGAACGTCTTCTCGACGGTGCCGCCGTACCCCTTGACGAGGTTCTTGCCGGTGGCCGAGGACGCCTTGAAGCCGGCCTGCGACTTCAGGGTCACGATGTAGCTGTCCTGGACGGCTGTGGGGGAGTCGGCCGCGAGGACCGTGCCCTCGGCCGGTGCCGCCTGGGCGGGGAGCGCGGTGAACCCGCCGACGAGGGCGGCGGCGGCCACGGTGACGGCGGCGGTCAGACGGGCCTTGTTGCTACGCAGTTGTGCCATGACGAGGGAGTCCTCCTCTGGGCAGCCCGCGCCCGGGTCGGCGCGCGGCTGTGGGGGAGTGCGCGCGGTTGCGCACACGGCCTCGAACGTCGCGTTCCGTTCGCGGCCGAGGTAAAGCCTCGGCCGTCCACGGGGGTGGAACAAGGGAGTTGTGGGGTTGTCAACAACCTTGACATGACCACGCAACATCAGCCCCACAAAGGGGGGTGGAAGATCCCGTCAGGAACCAGAAAGTCTTGGCATGGACACTTCCCGTCAACACGCGTAGTTGCTACGAACGTTGTGGCAGAGATCCTGCTAAGGGAGGTTCCATGAGACGTTCCCGACTTGTCGTATTCGTCAGCTCAGTCCTCCTCGCCCTCGGCACCGCCCTCACCGGGGCGGCCTCGGCGCAGGGCGCCCAACTCGCCGCCACCGGCGGCTATGTGGCGCTGGGGGACTCCTACTCCTCCGGTGTCGGCGCGGGCAGCTACATCAGCTCGAGCGGCAACTGCAAGCGCAGCACCAAGGCGTACCCGTACCTCTGGAACGCCGCCCACGCCCCGTCGTCGTTCACCTTCGCGGCTTGTTCCGGCGCGCGAACGGATGAAGTTCTGGCGGGTCAGCTCGGCGGCCTGAACTCCTCGACCGGTCTGGTGTCCATCACCGTCGGAGGCAACGACGCGGGCTTCGCCGACGTCATGACGACCTGCGTCACCGGCTCCGACAGCACCTGTCTGTCCCGCATCAACACGGCCAGGGCCTACGTCGACTCGACGCTCCCCGGCAGGCTCGACACCGTCTACTCCGCGATCCGCGCCAAGGCGCCCAACGCGCGTGTCGTCGTCATCGGCTACCCCCGTTTCTACAAGCTCGGCACGGTCTGCCTGGGCCTGTCCGAGACCAAACGCTCCGCCATCAACAACGCCGCCGACTACCTCGACGCCGCGACCGCCCGGCGCGCCGCCGCCCACGGCTTCGTCTTCGGCGACGTCCGCACCCCGTTCACCGGCCACGAGATCTGCTCCGGCAGCTCCTGGCTGCACAGCCTCAACTGGCTGAACATCGGCGAGTCGTACCACCCGACCGCGTCCGGCCAGTCGGGTGGCTACCTGCCGGTCCTGAACAGCGCCGCCTGATCCGTCACTCCGAGGCAGAAGGTGAGGGGGAGGCCCCGTCCGTCGGGGTCTCCGTCTCGCAGGTGACCGAGAACGGCACCGGGTCGGACGTCGTCCGCACCGGATCCCGGACCTCGACGGAGATCGAGTTCTGGTACGTCCCGCTCTCGGCGTACGTCGACACGATCACCTTGTCCCGCTGCGACTTCCCGCCGCCCGAGGGGAACTCGAGCGTCTTCCAGGTCTGCCCGGAGAGCTCACCGTCCTTCGACACCCAGCGGTACGACACCGTCGCCGGCAGCCGCCCCACCGTGATCGTCGCGGTGAAGGCGGGCGCGCCGGCGTCCGGCGGCGGACAGCTGCCCGAGTACTCCGTGTGCGAGCCCGCGACGGTGACCGAGACGGTCTGCGCCGGGGCCTTCGCACTCTCGCTCTCGCTCGGGCTCGGACCGGGCGACTCGCCGGTGTCCTCGCTCTGCTCCGGCTGCGTCGCGGGCGAACTCACCACATCCGGAGCGCTGTTGGTGACCCCGCCACCGGCGGCGTCGTCGTCGCCGTCGTCGCGGTTCAGCAGCCCGTACGTCAGCCCGGCGACGGCCAGCGCCAGCACCACCACACCGGTCACGAGCACCACCCCGGCCCGCCGGCTCCGCTCCGGCTCCGCCGAACGGCCCGTCGTCGCCGGCGCGGCCTGCCAGGACCGGGCCGGGGTCGAGGCCGTCGGCTCCTGGCGGAACGGCTCGGCCGGCGTCGAGACCGTCGGCGGATACGGCGCGAACGGCGCCGGTGGCGTCGGGCGCGGCGTGTCACCGCGCGGGGCACCGCCCGCGGCGACGAGCCGCAGATCGTGCTCGGCGCGGTCGGCCGGCAGCCGCTCGGCCGGGTCCTTGCGCAGCAGGCCCTCGATCACGGGCGCGAGCGGCCCGGCCCGGTACGGCGGCGGCAGCTCCTCGTCCACGATCGCGCGCAGGGTGCTCAGCGGAGTGTCGTGGCGGAAGGGGGAGTTGCCCTCCACCGCCGCGTACAGCAGCACGCCCAGCGACCACAGGTCCGACTCGGGCCCCGGCGTGCGCCCCAGCGCCCGCTCCGGCGCGAGGAACTCGGGGGAGCCGATGACCTCGCCGGTCATCGTCAGCGCGGAGGTGCCCTCGACGGTCGCGATGCCGAAGTCGGTGAGCACGACCCGGCCGTCGTTCGACATCAGCACGTTCGCCGGCTTCACGTCCCGGTGCAGCACACCGGCCTCGTGCGCGGCCCGCAGCGCGGACAGCACCTCGGCGCCGATGTACGCGGCCCGCGCCGGTTCGAGCGGACCCTCGGCGTCCAGCAGTTCGGCGAGGGAGATCCCGTGCACGATCTCCATGACGACCCACGGCCGCCCGTCCTGCGTGGCGACGTCGTACACCGTGACCACGTTCCGGTTCGCGACCCGGGCCGCGGCCCAGGCCTCGCGCTCCAGCCGCGCGTACATCCGCTCGACGTCCGAGGCCGCCAGTCCGTGCGGCGCACGCACCTCCTTGACGGCGACCTCGCGGTGCAGCACCTCGTCACGGGCCCGCCACACCGTGCCCATGCCGCCCTCGCCCAGCGGGGTCAGCAGCCGGTAGCGGCCCGCGATCAGACGTTCACTGCCCGGTTCTTCGGACACCGCGCCCCCATTTCGCTCTTCGTATCCGGGCGAAAACCTCCGCAACCCCACAAACGTAGCTCAGCCCAGTACGGATGCGGCCCCCTTGAACACCAGTCCGGCGCCGAGGACGACGACCAGGAACGCGGACCACAGGGGCAGGTTGCGGCGGGCCAGCGTCACCACCGGACGGGTCGTCCAGCGCGGCCGCCGGTCCAGCAGGCGGGTCGCGCCCGCGCCCAGCCGGACGACGGCGAAGCCGGCGGCGGTCAGGGTCAGCGCGAGCCCGACGCCGTACGCGACGACGAGCAGCAGCCCGAACCAGGCGTGTCCGAGCGCCGCCGCGCCGACCAGCACGACCACGGCGGACGGACTGGGGACCATGCCGCCGGCGAAGCCGAGCAGCAGGGTGCCGCGCAGCGTGGGGGCGACGGCGTGGGTGTGGGTGTGCCCGCCGTGGGTGTGCGTGTGGGCGCCGGCGTGCTCGTGACCGTGCTCGTGATCCCGACCGTGCTCGTGATCCTGACGGTCCTCGTGCTCGTGATCGCGGTGGCCGTCGTGGTCGTGAAGGTGCCCGTGGTCGTGCCCGTGGTCGTGCCCCGGGTCGTGATGGGCATGGGTGTGCGGGGTGGGGGCGCCGACGAGGGCGAGTTGACGGCCGGGCGATTTCGCCGGTGGGTGCGGGTGCGGATGCCCGCCGTGGGGGTGCGGGTGGGGGTGGGGATGTGCGTGGGGATCGCCGGGACCCCGGCCGCGCCAGGCCCGGCGGACGAGGGTCGCGCCCGCGAACAGCACCAGCGCGCCGCTCGCCAGGCCCAGCCAGGCGATCACCGCAGGCGCCGCGGCCGATCCGGCGGTGACGAGCAGCCCGAGGGCGACGACGCCCAGGGTGTGCGTGACGGTGACCGAGGCGGCCAGGGGAAGGACGTCCTTCATCCGGGCCCGGCCGCCGCGTGCCGCGGCCGTCGCGGCCATGATGGTCTTGCCGTGGCCCGGCGCGACCGCGTGCAGCGCGCCGAGCCCGACGGCGATCACCAGGGCCAGCGCGGCGAAGCCGACGGTGAGGTCCTGCCGGGCGACCAGATCGTCCAGGGCCCGCGTCCAGCGGTCGGCGCCGCGCGGCAGCACGGACGCGGCCGGCGCGTCCCGGTCCGTCTCGACGAGGGCCGGGCCACCGGGCCGCACCCGCACCGACGCGGTCGAGGTGTCCGCGGGTGAGGAGAGCAACTCCTGCGGATAGGCGGTCAGTTCCGACGAGACCGACGTCGCCGGCACATCGGAGTCGGCCAGGGTCATCCGGTCTCCGCGCGCGGTGATCTCGCGCCAGCCGGGCCCGGAGGATGCGCCCTCGCTGTGGAAGGTGAGGGAGAGGCCGTCCGCGCCGGACCCGGTGGGCAGCGGCGCCGTCAGCGCGCACTTCACGCGCAACGTGTCGAGGCCCGCCTGACCGGGCCGTACGACCGCCTCGGCGGCGCCGGCCGCGAGGGGGACGGCCCGGCCGTCCACGGTCAGGCGGCTGCCGGTCGCGGCCGCCGCGCAGCGCTGCCGCGCCCACCCGGTCATCCCGAGCCGTTCGATGTCCGGCTTCGCCTGGGTCGCCGGGATCTCGGCGAGGTCCTCCACGTGGTCGACCCGGAGCTGTCCGGGGGCGGCGACGAGACCGTCGTAGCGGTTGACGGTGAAGTTGCCGAGGGGGTGCGCGCTCGCGTCGGCGGAAGGGACCAGCGCGAGCGCGCAGCCGGCCGTGAACACGGCCGCGCAGGAGGCCAGCAGACGACGGGAGATCACTTGCTCGCCTCCAGGGTCTCGAGAGCCCTACGGGCCTCGCGGGCACCCGGCGGGGAGAAGCCGGGGTTCAGCTTCAGGGCGGCGGCGAGGTGGGTACGGGCGTCGGCGGGGTGGCCCGTGGCCCTCTCGATCACCCCGCGGTGGTAGAGGAAGGACGCGTTGCGGTAGCCGGTGGCGGTGGCCTGCCGGGCGTAGGGGAGGGCCTCGGCGTCCTTGCCGTTGACGTGCAGCGCCCAGGCGAGGGCGTCCGCCGTGTGCACGGTGTGCCGGCGGGACCAGTCGTCGCGGGCCGCGCGCAGGGCCGTCGCCCGGTCGCCGTGATCGGCGGCGGCGAGCGCGGTGTCGAGGTCGGCGTTGACGCCGTTGGCGCGGGCGATCGCCGTCCAGGCGTCCACCAGGGCGTACTGGTTCTCCGCCTTCGCCCTGTCGCCCTCGCCGCCCCGGGCCTCGTACAGCTCGCCGAGCTCCACCAGTGGTCCGGGCAGCGGAAAGCGGGCGACGATGAGCTCCAGCCCCTCGATGGCCTCGGCCTGTCGTCCGCTCGCGGCCTGGGCGCGTGCGCGGCCCTCCAGCGCGGGGAGGTAGTTCTCGTCGGCGGCGAGCGCGCGGGCGTAGTGGGTGAGCGCGGTCGTGTAGTCGCCCTGGTTCCAGGCCAGTTGGCCGAGCTGGGCGGCGACGTAGGCGATGTCGCCGGGTGAGGTCGACGCGGCGAGCGCCCGCTCAAGGACCCGGCGAGCGGTGGTGACGTCGCCGCGCAGTTCGTGCACATAGGCGTAGCGGGTGAACACCGGCACGCCCGGCCGCCGTTCGTCGGCCGTCCGGGCCGCCTCCTCGGCGTCGGCGTAGCGGCCGAGTTCGACGAGGGCGTCGATACGGGAGCAGAGGGCGCGCTCGTTGTAGGGGTTGAGCCGCAGCGCCTGGTCGGCCAGGTCCAGGGCGTTCGCGAAGTCGTGCCGGGCGGCGGCCAGGGCGGCCCGGCCGGCCAGCGCCTGGTCGTTGTCGGAGCGCAGCGAGAGGGAGCGCTTCAGGGCCTGCTCGGCCTGGGGGTAGCGGGAGGGGTCGCCCTTGGTGCGGGCCTGCTCGACATAGGCCAGTCCGAGGGTGGCCCAGCCGCCGAAGTCCCGCGGCTGCGCGCGGAGATGGGCCTGGAGCGCGGTGATGCTCGCGTCCAGGTCCCCACCGGCGAGCAGCCCCGGGGAGACCGCCGCCGCAGTGGACACGGGCACGTCCTGGCCGTCCCGCACCGCCCCGAGCGCGACCGCCCCGGCGGTGAGCGCCACGGCCAGCATGGCGGCGCAGGCGCCCAGCTGGACGCTCCGCCAGCGTCGGCCGGCGGCCCCCACCCGACGCACGGCGGCGACCCGCTCGTCCCCGACGACAAGACCGCCGCCCCCGTCCCGCTCCCCGACCCCTTCACCGACAGAGGACCCCCCGGCCCCGTCCTCCACCGCTCCGTCCCCGGTCACGGCGGTCGACCGACCGGACCCGGCCGCGGCCTCTGCCTCGGGTTTCGTCGGAGCGGGTGGCGGGGTGGGCTCAGGGGGCTCCGGTGGGGCCTGCGCGGCCGCGGGGGGCGCCCCGGGGTCGTCGGCCTCGGGGGTCGGGCGGTCCGGTTCCGGCACCGGTCGGACGGAGGCCGACTGCTGGGGCTCCGGTTCGCCGTCGTTCGTCCGCGGGGACATGCCCTCTCCTAGCTCGCCTGGGGTCGTTCGGCCTGCTCACGTGGGGTGGCGCGGCCCGCGCCGTGGGGGATGAGTACGCGGGCCGCGCCAGTCATGTGGGGTGGGCCGGGGAGCGCAGGATTCTCCCCGGCCCGTTCACGAGGAGGGCCCCCTGGGGCCGTCCTCAGGAGGAGGGCCTAGTAGGCCCGCCGCCGTCCGCGCCACCACATCAGGCCGCCGCCGATCAGCAGGATCCCGGCGGCGCCGGCGCCCGCGGAGGAGGCGATGAGGGTGGTGTTGCCGGTCGAGCCGGAGAGGGCGTCACCGAGCTGGCTGCGGGTGGCCGCCTCGGTCTTGGCGGTCGCGCCGCGCGAGCCCTCGGTGGGCAGGGCCACGTACGGGAAGTACTTCTCGAAGGACTTGTCGTTCTTGTCGACCGCGTCGCCCAGGTCGTTCTTGGAACCGACCAGCTCACCCTCGACGACCTGGAGCGAGGCGTCGATCACGTCGTCGGTGAGGCGGCGGCCGTTCGGGAAGCCCGCGTTGTCGCCGTCGAGGACACCGAGCCGCTTGGGGCTGGCGGTGGGCTTGATCGAGGTGTTGAGGCGCAGCTCCTCCGACGGCGTCACGTACGGGGGCTGGTTGAGGCCCTTGACGCCCTTCAGGAACACGTCGACGAGGTCGTTGCGCGGCTCGGCCGGCGCCTTGATCTTGTAGATCGCCTCTATGAGCTTCGGCAGCTCGGGGTTGGTGACGTTCTTCAGGAACTGGCCGTCGTCCTTGGGCTCGGACGCGTTGAACTTGTCCTTGTCCTTGATCGGGTTGACGACCTCGTTGACCAGCGGCATGCCGAGACGCGAGACCTGCGAGTAGTGGCCCTGGGCGTTCTCGCGCTGGGTGGTCGACCAGATGCCGACGATCGGCTGGTGCTTCGACTCGGTGATCATGTCGCTCGGGACCTGGAGCGCGATCGAGTTGACGTTGTAGCCCTTGAGCGTGTCGTTGCCGACCTCGGAGAGGTCACCGCCGTACAGCAGGTCGAAGACGCGCAGGTCCAGGAAGAACGGGTCGTCGGCCTGACCCGCGAAGGTCTTGGCGCCGTTGGGGAGCTTGTAGATCGCGTGGTCGCGCAGCTTGGCGTAGTCGGGCATCGAGGCCTTGCCCACGTTCGACGGCGCCACCGGCACATCGTCCGCGATCTTCGTCTCGTGCTGGACCTTGCCCTTCTTGGACTTGATCAGCTCGAGGTCGTACGTCTGCGTGATGTTCAGGTCGGCGTCGTCGAGGCTCTCGACGACTCCCGTGTTGTAGAGGAACGTCTTCTTGTTCTTCACATGCGTCTTGAAGGTGTAGCGGAAGGTCAGATCCTCCTTCGCGTCACCGTTGTTGTCGATGTGCAGGTCGTACTGGGCGTCCTCGGCGAACGGGAAGAAGTTGGGACCGCCGGCCGGCTCCTCGAAGGGGATCCAGTTGGCGACGATCGTCGTCGTGTCCGCGTGGTCGGGGCTCACGAAGGCGTACACGTCGGTGTTGTCGTACTGCGGGGTACCCGAGATGAGGGGGGCCTCACGGTGGCTGGAGGCGTGGGCCGCCCCCGGCACCAGCGTGGCCACGCCGGCGGCTGCGAGCCCCCCGGCGGCCAACGCACCGCAGACGAGGGTCGCGACGCTCCTGCGTCCGTTGCCGCTCATGGAGAAAGCTGTCATGCCGTCCGTCCTCTGTGCCAAGTTGCCTGACGGACAGTGATACGGAGCGGGGGGCGGGTTCGGATTGGTCGGATCCCAAAAACTTTTTCTTTCCTGCTCACCCGCGTTTTCGGCGCTTCGATACGTACCCCCCATCCGGAGGTGTGTTCGTTGCGAATGCCTGGTGTGACGGGGCGGCCCGGGTGTGGCGGCCGCAGGGAGGGGGACCGCATGGAGGCGGACGAGCTCATGGTGCTCGTGGCGGGGGGCGACCAGCGCGCATTCGAACAGCTCTACGGACTGGTGTCGGGGCCCGTGTTCGGGCTCGTGCGCCGGGTCGTGCGGGATCCCGCACAGTCGGAGGAGGTCGCCCAGGAGGTGCTCCTGGAGACCTGGCGCTCGGCCGGCCGCTTCGACCCGAGCCGGGGCAGCGCCCTCTCCTGGATCCTCACCCTCGCGCACCGCCGCGCCGTCGACCGGGTGCGCAGCGCCCGCGCGGCCGTCGACCGCGAGCAGCGTGAGGCCTCGCGGTACCACGACCCCGCCTTCGACCAGGTCGCCGAGGAGGTCGAGGCGGGTCTGGAACGCCAGTTGGTCCGCCGCTGCCTCGACCGGCTGACGGCGCTCCAGCGTCAGTCCGTCACCCTCGCCTACTACGACGGCTACACGTACCGTGAGGTGGCCGACCGTCTGTCTCTGCCGCTGGGCACGGTGAAGACCCGTATGCGTGACGGACTCACGCGGCTGCGCGACTGCCTGGGAGGTGCCGCATGAGTGTGCTCGGCCTGTTCCGCCGCGAGGACCTGCACTCGCTGGCCGCCCCCTACGCCCTGGACGCCCTCGAACCCGACGAGCGGCGCCGCTTCGAGAAGCATCTGACGGGCTGTGACCGCTGCGCGGCCGAGGTGCGGGCACTGGCCGAGGACGCCGTCCGGCTGGCCTGGTCCCAGGCCGCGGAGCCACCGGCCCACCTGCGCAGCCGGGTCCTCGCGGCCGTGCAGAGGACTCCGCAGGAGTCCTCCCGCGCGCCGGGCAGGGAGTACGCCCCCCAACTGCCCCCGCACGTCTGGGGCACGCAGTCGCCGCCGGGACGCTCCCGTGCGCCCCGCGCGCGCCGCCCGTTGTTCGTGCCGTTCGCCACGGCCACCGCCGCGGCGGCTCTCGTCGTCGCCTCGCTCTTCGCCGTCCAGGCCGGTCGAGCCCAGGACGAACTGAACGCCGAGCGCGACCGGGCGCGTGAGATCGCCCACGTTCTGGCAGCTCCCGACGCGCGGGCGAGCACCGGGAAGGACGCGCAGGGCCGCAGTATCGGAGTGGTCGCCTCCGCCGCGGAGGGACAGGCGGTCGTCACCCTCAGCGGATACGGGAAGCTGCCCACCGGACAGGTGCATCAGCTGTGGCTCATGCGCCCCGACGCGCAACCACGCTCCCTCGGGCTCTTCGACCCCGACACGCCCTTGGTCGCGACCGGTCTCGACAAGGTCGCGACATCACTCGCTGTGACCGTCGAGCCCGACGGAGGATCACCACAGCCCACTACGCAGCCAGTTGTCCAACTCACCCTGAAATCGGTTGGATTCGGAGAGTAATCAGGAAGGAGTCGTCAACCCCCTTACGGGGAAGGTGAATCCTGTGAGCTCGATACATGTGTGCCTCGACGGGGCGATAGGGTTACCCTGCCCGGGCCGGGTGGACTCGTACGGGTGGGGAGTGACATGGAACAGATAACGATGCACAGCAGGGCGCGGGTTCCTGCGATCACCTGCGGGAGCAGTGCGACCAGTTCGCGCCTCGACCGCCATCTCTCGGTGCTGGCGGGCCCCGCCATACCGCAGCGCGAGACGCTCGAGGCGACCTCGCTCATGCGGGAGCTGACCGCGCGTGAGCCCGCGCGTGGCCACGGCCCCAAGACGACGAGGGCACGGGTGAGCCGTGTCTCGCTCTTCGCGCCGCTGCGCCGACTGCGGCGTTCGCTGTTCGGAGGCCACAAGCACTGACCGGCCGGCGCGTCCTCACGTACTGAGTCCCGCGCTCAGGCGGCCACACCGTCCCGGCGCAGCGCTGCGATCTCCTCGTCCGTCATCCCCACGGCACGCAGCAGCGCTCCGGTGTGCTCCCCGAGCGCGGGCACGTCTCCCATCAGTGCCTCCGCCCCGCCCGGCAGCGTGATCGGAGGCAGCAGCGCACGCAGCGGCCCGACCGGCGTCCCCACCTCCCGCCACCGCTCCCGGGCCGCCAGCTGCGGATGCTCCGCCAGTTCGCGCAGATCCCTCAGGCGCGCGCACGCGATGCCCGCTCCCTCCAGCCGGGCGAGCGCCTCGTCGGTGTCCAGGACGCCCAGGGCCGCGGCCACCAGCGCGTCCGTGCGTTCCCGGTTCGCCACCCTCGCCGCGTTCGTCGCGTAGGCCGGATCGGTCCCCAGACCGGGCCGGCCCATGACGTGTTCGGCGAGCCGCCGCCACTCCCGGTCGTTCTGCACGGAGAGCAGCACCCGCCCGCCGTCGGCGGTGGGGTAGGCGTCGTAGGGCGCGATCACCGCGTGCGCGAGCCCGGTGCGGGCCGGGGCGGCGCCGCCGTGCATCGTGTGGTGCAGGGGATGTCCCATCCACTCCGCGAGCGCCTCCAGCATCGACACCTCCACCGGCCCGCCCCGCCCGGTCGTGCCGCGCCGTACCAGGGCCGCCAGCACACCCGAGAAGGCGTACATGGCCGCCGCGATGTCCGCCGCCGGGATCCCCGCCTTGACCGGCTGCTCGGGCGTCCCGGTCACCGACACCAGCCCCGCCTCGCACTGCACGAGCATGTCGTACGCCCGCTTGTCCGCGTACGGTCCGCTCGCCCCGTACCCGGAGATGTCGACGGCGATCAGCCGTGGATGCGCCGCGCACAGGGTGGCCGCGTCCAGCCCCAGCCGGGCCGCCGCGCCCTGCGCGAGGTTCTGCACGAACACGTCCGCGTCGGCGATCAGCCGGCGTACGACGTCGAGGCCGCGCGGGTCCTTGAGGTCCAGCGCGATGGACTCCTTGCCCCGGTTGCACCACACGAAGTGCGAGGCGAGGCCGGCGGCGGCGGTGTCGTAGCCGCGGGCGAAGTCGCCGCCGTCGATCCGCTCGACCTTGATCACGCGGGCGCCGAGATCGGCGAGCTGCCGGGTGGCGAACGGCGCCGCGACCGCCTGTTCGACGGCGACGACGGTGAGGCCCTCCAGGGGCGGGGGTGACGGCGGGGGGCTCTGGTCCATGGGGGGATGCTAGATCAGGGCGAACTGGCCCTCCGGGCCCTCCTCGTGGTGGTCGAGGACCGTGGCCGGGTGCCGGGCCTGATCCGGGACCGGCAGGACGCCCGCCGCGCGCAGTTCCTTCGCCGTGACCGTGTCCGGCACCGTCAACTCCTCCTGCCGTGCGCGCGTCTCCGCGAACAGGGCCGACACCGTGATCAGTTCGAGGAGTTCGGACGTCCAGGTCTGCGGCCAGGCCGTCGGGCGGATCGCGGCGAGGCCGCCCGGCCCGGGCTCCGCCGTGCGGGCCGCGAACCACTGCTCCAGGACGCGGACCCCGCCGGCCGTGAAGTCCCAGGCGGCCGGCGGGACCGGGGAGATCCGGCCGCCGTCGAGGTGCAGGGTCTCCTCGTCGCGGTCGTAGTGCAGGGTCAGGGGCAGGCTCGGCAGCGGGGCGCGGACGTAGGGGCGGCGGCCGCCGGGGAGCCGCGGGCGGTCGCCGTCGCGGCGGAGCAGCCACAGGGCGCGGCGGCCCAGTTCCACGCCCCGGGCCCAGAGTCCGGGGTCCCGGGTGAGCGGGACGGTGAGATCGGCGCGGACGGCGGTCAGGGTCCAGGCCAGGAAGTCCACCGGATCGGGGGAGTGGCCGAGGTGCTCCAGCAGGCCGGGCGCCAGGTTCGGTTCCGCGCCGCCGGGGCGCCGGTACAGCGGGCGGACCCGGCCGGGGCGCGCCAGCGGGATCAGGGAGGTCGCGAGCAGGGGCGGGCCCGGCGGGGACGGCGTCTCCACCACGAAGACCTGGTGCTCGTCCGCCACCCGCCACAGCTCCGGGCGGGCCGCGTCGATCAGCCGGTGGTCGGGGATGAGCCAGTGCTCGTCGAAGGGCGCGGTCAGCACCCGCACCGGCTCGGGGCAGGGACCCTCGGCGCGCACGAGCTTCTCCGTGCCGCCGAAGTGCCCGGGCAGCTGGCCGACCGCCGTGCGCAGGGTGCGGGAGCGGGTCGGTTCGAAGAGGGCCTCGCGGTGTGGGCCCTCGGCCTTCACCAGGGCGGCCCAGCGGGCTTTCAGGGAAGCCGGGTCGGGGTCCGTCGGCCACCCCCGGCCGAGCCGCGGCGGTGCGACGGACCACGGCATGAGGTCCGCCAGCGGCGGAGCGTCGTCGGGCGTCACGCTGGGCATCGTACGACGGGTCGCCCCTGGCCGGTCACGTCGCGTCGAGCGTGACCGTGAAGGAGAAACGGTCGCCCCGGTAGTGGATGACGGCGACGTCGAGGACCTGCCCGCCGGTGTCGTGGATGACGCCGGTGCAGCGCAGGATCGGGCTGAGCAGCGGGACCCTGAGCAGCCGGGCGGTCTCCGGGTCCGCCAGCCGGGCCTCGACGGTGTCCGTGATCCGGCCGATCTCCACGCCCGCGAGGTCGCGCAGCACCTTCGTCATGGGCCGGTGGACCAGGTCGTCGGGGCCGATCCGGGCGGCGAGTTCGGGGCGGACGTAGTTGCGGGCGTGGTTGGTCGGCTCACCCGTGTCCTCGTCGCTCCGCAGCCGGTGGTACGACGCCACCTCGGTCAGGTCCGGGAAGTACTCGGCGACCTCGGCGGGGACCGCCGTGCGGCCGTGGCCGAGGAGTTCGGTGGTCATGGCGGACTGCTGGGCCACGATCGCGTCGACCGAGCCGAGGAGGCGGACCGGGGCGCCCCGCCGCGCGCTCGGCACGATGAACGTGCCCCGCCGGCGGTGCCGGGTGATCAGCCCCTCCTCCTCCAGCTCCTTCAGCGCCTGTCGCATGGTCAGCACGCTCACCCCGAAGTGAACCGCCAACTGCTCCTCGGTGGGCAGCCGGAGCGGGTCCTGCGGGGAGCGGCCGAGTATCGAGGCGCGCAGCGACTGCGACACCTGGTACCACAGCGGCAGCTTGCGGGTGAGGACGATCGAGTCCGGGGCGAAGGCGGTCACGGGCCGTCCGTACCGATCGGCGCCGCTCGGTGCGACGTCCCGCCGGACCTCTCGTCGGACGTTCCGTCGGATCGTCCCTCGGGCGCCCCGCCGGACGGACGGAAGTGGCGTTCGAGGCCCCGCCAGACGTCGTCGTAGCGCTGCTGGAGGTGGTCCGCCCCGGCCGCGTGCGGGGTGAGGGTGAGCGGCCAGCGGGTCTCGAACATGAACGCCAGCCCGTCGTCGATCTTCTGCGGGCCGAGCTCGGCGGTGCTCGCCCGGTCGAAGGTCTCACGGTCCGGGCCGTGCGCCGACATCATGTTGTGCAGGGAGCCGCCGCCCGGCACGAAGCCGCCCTTTCCGGCCGTCTTGGCGTCGTACGCGCCCTCGATCAGGCCCATGTACTCGCTCATCACGTTGCGGTGGAAGTACGGCGGCCGGAAGGTGTCCTCGCCCACCAGCCAGCGCGGCGCGAAGACCACGAAGTCGACCCCGGCCAGACCGGGGGTGTCGGACGGGGAGGTCAGCACCGTGAAGATCGACGGGTCCGGGTGGTCGTAGGAGATGGTCCCGATGACGTTGAACCGGCGCAGGTCGTAGACGTACGGCAGATGGTTGCCGTGCCAGGCGACCACGTCGAGGGGGGAGTGGTCGTAGGTCGCGCTCCAGAGGTGGCCGCAGTACTTGGCGACCACCTCCACCGGAGCCTCGACGTCCTCGTACGCGGCGACGGGCGCGCGGAAGTCGCGGGGGTTGGCGAGGCCGTTGGCGCCGATCGGGCCGAGGTCGGGGAGTCGGAAGGGCGCGCCGTAGTTCTCGCAGACGTAGCCGCGGGCGGAGGCGTCCAGCAGCTCGACGCGGAAGCGGACCCCGCGCGGGACGAGCGCCACCTCGCCGGGCTCGGCGCGCAGCAGCCCGAACTCCGTGCGCAGCAGCAGCCCGCCGTGCTCGGGGACGATCAGCAGCTCACCGTCGGCGTCACCGAACACGCGCTCCATGGAGGTGTTCGCGTGGTACAGGTGCACGGCCATGCCGGTGCGCTGGGTGGCGTCGCCGTTGCCGCCGAGGGTCCACAGCCCGGCGAGGAAGTCCGTGCCCGCCGCCGGCTCGGGCAGCGGGTCCCAGCGCAGCCGGTTGGGGTCGGGGACCGTCTCCGTGAACGGGCCGGTGCGCAGAGCGCCGTCGTCGACGCGGGTGAACGCCGGGTGCGCGGCGGACGGGCGGATCCGGTAGAGCCACGAGCGGCGGTTGTGGGCGCGCGGCTCGGTGAACGCGGTCCCGCTGAGCTGTTCCGCGTACAGGCCGAGGGGCGCGCGCTGCGGCGAGTTACGGCCGTCGGGCAGGGCTCCCGGCAGTGCCTCGGAGACGTGCTCGTTGCCGAACCCGGAAAGATAGCTCAGGCCCCCGGCCGTCCTGCGCGCGTCCCCGCTGCTCATGATCGCTCCCTCCGGCGCCCCGGTCGGCGCGCCCGCTCATTCCTGTGTATCACCGTAGGATTGCGGTTTCCCCCGCGCAAGAGATGCGCCCGTCCTCCTCCCGTAGGACGATCAAGACGGCCGGAACCAGACTCCAGGGGGATCCGCGTGTCGGTCCGTTGTTCTACGCTCCCCCGCATGTCGTGGACGCGCGGAAGCCTCGCCGTGGCCGCGGTCTGTGTCCTGCTGTTGACCGGATCCGCTGGCTGCGGCACCAGTGACGCCCATGACCGGGGGGACGCGGCGACCGCGGTGTCGGTCTCGCCCTCGCCGGTGGGCAAGGTACTCGAGGACACGGACGGCGAAGGGCGGCACTACCGCGAGGTGGGGAAGAAGGGGGCACCCGAGGTCGGTGTCGAGGTGGAGCCCGAGGACGACGGCAGCTGGGACGTCCGCCTGAAGGTGGAGAACTTCCGGTTCACGCCCACCGCGGCGAAGGCGGCGGCGGCCCACGGCCGCGGCGCCGCCCGGCTCTACGTGGACGACCAGCCGGTCGCCGACCTGCGCGCCCCGTCCTACCGCATCCCGGCCGGCTACCTCCCGCACGGCACCCACCAGGTCACCGCCCGGCTGTACGCGGACGACGGCACGGTGTGGGCGGTGGACGGCAAGCCGGTGGAGAGCACGGCGTACATCACCGCGTCGGAGCCCTCGCCCTGAGCGGTTCCCTCCCTCCGGCGTGCTCCCCGTTGAGTGCATCGGGCATCTTTCTCCGTACCGAGGGGTGAGGTTCACCCCGCCGCGACGGAAAGGCATCATGAGCTCCGTGCCCCAAGCGACATCGCTCCGTCGTGCGCCCGTGCAGCGGCGCAGCGCCGAACGGCTGACCAGAATCCTCGACGCCTGTGCCGACCTGCTGGACGAGGTCGGCTACGACGGCCTGAGCACCCGGGCCGTCGCCGAGCGCGCCGGCGTTCCCATCGGCTCCGTCTACCGCTTCTTCGGCAACAAACGGCAGATGGCCGACGCGCTCGCGCAGCGCAACCTCGAGCGCTACTCCGAGCGCGTCACCGAGCGGCTGAAGGGGGCGCGCCAAGGCGACTGGCGGGCCGCCATGGACGCCGTGCTCGACGAGTACCTGGCCATGAAGCACACCGCGCCCGGGTTCTCCCTCGTCGACTTCGGCAACCAGATCCCGGTCGGCGCCCGGCACGCCGAACCCAATCACCGGGTCGCCGACCGCCTCACCGAACTGCTCTCCGCCCACCTCGTCCGCGAGCCCGACGACGACCTGCGCCGCATCTTCCTGATCGCCGTGGAGACCGCGGACACCCTGGTCCAGCTCGCCTTCCGGGTGGATCCGGAGGGCGACCCGAAGGTCATCGCCGAGATCCGGGAGCTGCTGCGCGCCTATCTGGCGAGAGTGCTGGACTGAGCCGTCCCGCGGGGGTGCGCCGACCGGGATCCCTCGCGCTCTCCGCGGGTTTCGGCCGTGACCCCCGCGACCCCTCCCCTCCGTTCATACCGGTCGGTATGCTCGGTGGCAGCCCGCGCGTCATCGCCGACGCCCTGCCCCAGGAGGACCCGTGTCCCGCACCGCCCTGCGAATCTGCCCGTTGTGCGAGGCCACCTGCGGGCTGACGCTCACCATCGAGGGGACGAAGGTCACCGGCGCCCGCGGCGACCGGGACGACGTCTTCAGCAAGGGGTTCATCTGCCCCAAGGGTGCCTCCTTCGGCGCCGTCGACGGGGACCCCGACCGGCTGCGGACGCCCCTGGTGCGCCGGGACGGCGAGCTGCGCGAGGCCACCTGGGAGGAGGCCTTCGACGCCGTGGCCGCCGGGATCCGGCCGGTCGTCGAGCGGTACGGGCCGCACTCCGTCGGAGTCGTCCTCGGCAACCCCAACGTGCACACGATGGCCGGCGCGCTCTACCCGGCCGTGCTGATCGCCGGCCTCGGCACCCGCAGCCTCTTCACCGCCTCCACGGTCGACCAGATGCCCAAGCACGTCTCCAGCGGACTGCTCTACGGCGACGCCAACGCGATCCCGGTGCCGGACCTCGACCACACCGACCACCTGCTGCTCATCGGCGCCAACCCGCTGGAGTCCAACGGGAGTCTGTGCACCGCCGCCGACTTCCCCGGCAAGCTCAAGGCGCTCAAGGCCCGCGGCGGCACCCTCACCGTCATCGACCCGCGCCGCACCCGCACCGCGAAGCTCGCCGACCGGCACATCGCCATCCGGCCGGGGACCGACGCGCTGCTGCTCGCCGCGATGGCCCAGGTGCTCTTCGAGGAACTCCTCGTCGATCCCGGCGAGACGGCACCCCACCTCGAAGGCCTCGAGGAACTCGCCGAGGCCGTGAGGGAGTTCACCCCCGAAGCGGTGAGCGCCGCCTGTGACGTGGACGCCCCGCTCATCCGCACCCTGGCCCGTGAACTCGCCGCCGCCCCCACCGCCGCCGTCTACGGCCGCATCGGCAGCTGCACGGTCCCCTACGGCACCCTCGCCAGCTGGCTCGTCGACGTCCTCAACATCCTCACCGGCAACCTGGACCGGCCCGGCGGCGCGCTCTTCCCGCAGGCCGCCACCGACCGCACACCCCGCCCGGCCGGTCCCGGCCACGGCTTCCGGCTCGCGCGCTGGCACTCCCGGGTGAGCCGCCACCCGGAGGCCAAGGGCGAACTGCCGCTGTCGGCGCTCGCCGAGGAGATCGACACCGCGACGGAGGAGGGCGAGCCGATCCGTGCGCTCGTCGCCGTGGCCGCCAACCCCGTCCTGTCCGCCCCGGACGGGGACCGGCTCGACAAGGCCCTCGACTCCCTCGACTTCATGGTCAGCGTCGACCCCTACCTCAACGAGACCTCCCGGCACGCCGACGTGGTGCTGCCCCCGCCGCCGCCCTCGCAGAGCCCCCACCACGACTTCGCCTTCAACACCCTCGCCGTGCGCAACCAGGTCCGCTACAGCCGGCCGGCCGTCCCGCTCGAACCCGGCCGGATGGCCGAGACCGAGATCCTCGCCCGGCTGACCCTGGCCGCCACCGGAATGCACGGTGCCGACCCCTCCGCCGTGGACGACCTGGTCATCGGCCAGACCCTCGGCAAGGCGGTGCAGGAGCCGCACTCGCCCGTGCACGGCCGCGATCCGCGCGAGCTCGCCGCACAGCTCACCGGCGAGACCGGTCCCGAGCGCCGGCTCGACATGATGCTGCGCCTCGGCCCCTACGGCGACGGCTTCGGCATCCGCCCGGACGGACTCGGCCTGGACCGGCTGCTCGCCCACCCGCACGGCATCGACCTCGGGCCGCTGCGACCCCGCCTGCCCCAGCCGCTGAAGACGCGCAGCGGGCGGATCGAACTGCTGCCGCGGCCGATCGTCGACGACCTCCCGCGGCTGCGGGAGGGACTGCTGCGGCAGCCCGACGCACTCGTCCTGGTCGGCCGGCGCCATCTGCGGTCCAACAACAGCTGGATGCACAACGTCCCCGCGCTCACCGGCGGCACCAACCGCTGCACCCTGCACATCCACCCCGAGGACGCCGAACGGCTCGGTGTGGTCGACGGCGCCGCGGTCCGGGTCAAGGGCGCCGGGGGAGAGGTCACCGCGCCGGCCGAGGTCACCGACGGCGTCCGCCGGGGCGTGGTCAGCCTGCCGCACGGCTGGGGCCACGACCGGCCCGGCACCCGCCTCAGCCATGCCGCCGCCGACCCCGGCGTCAACGTCAACCAGCTCCTCGACGGCAGCCTGCTGGACCCCCTGTCGGGCAACGCCGTGCTCAACGGAGTGCCGGTGGAACTTGTCCCCGTACCGGCCCACTGAGCTGAGCAAAGCTGTGACCTGGACTTTTGCGCTTATTGCTCGCGGGTCAACGTCTTGTTAACACCGTTTGAACGGACCTAACGTCAACCCACCGCCGACCCCCAGGTGGGATGTTCAAGGGCGAACGTTAGGTATCCACTCATGCTGACCATCCTCGGCTTCGCCATGATCGCGACCTTCCTGGTCCTGATCATGCTGAAGAAGATGTCGCCGATCGCGGCGCTCGTGTTGATCCCGGCACTGTTCTGTGTCTTCGTCGGGAAGGGCGCCGAACTCGGTGACTACGTCATCGACGGCGTCACCAGCCTCGCCCCCACGGCGGCGATGCTCATGTTCGCGATCGTCTACTTCGGTGTGATGATCGACGTCGGCCTCTTCGACCCGATCGTCCGGGGCATCCTGAAGTTCTGCAAGGCCGATCCGCTGCGCATCGTCATCGGTACGGCGCTGCTCGCCGCGATCGTCTCCCTCGACGGCGACGGCTCCACCACCTTCATGATCACCGTCTCGGCGATGTACCCGCTGTACAAGCGCCTGAAGATGAGCCTGGTCGTGATGACCGGTGTCGCGGCGATGGCCAACGGCGTGATGAACACGCTGCCCTGGGGCGGCCCGACCGCTCGTGCCGCGACCGCTCTGAAGCTCGACGCCAGCGACATCTTCGTGCCGATGATCCCGGCCCTGGCCGTGGGCCTGCTCTTCGTCATCGCCCTCTCCTACGTTCTCGGCCGCCGCGAGCGCGCCCGGCTCGGCACGCTGACGCTGGACGAGGTGCTGGTCGAGGAGAAGGAGGCCGAGACCGTGCTGGTGGGCGCCGGCGGCTCCGGCGACGGCAAGTCCCCCGTCCGCACGGGCGGTTCCGGCTCCGGTACCGACGCGGCCGCGCGGGGCGGGAGCGGCGGTGCCCGCGAGGACGACGGCGACTTCCAGGGCCTCGACCCGCACCGGGCCACCCTGCGCCCCAAGCTGTACTGGTTCAACGCGCTGCTGACGGTCGTGCTGCTCACCTCCATGATCATGGAGTGGATGCCGATCCCGGTGCTGTTCCTGCTCGGTGCCGCCCTCGCCCTCACCGTCAACTTCCCGCATATCCCGGACCAGAAAGCCCGCCTCGCCGCCCACGCCGACAACGTCCTGAACGTCTCCGGCATGGTCTTCGCCGCCGCGGTCTTCACCGGCGTCCTCCAGGGCACCGGCATGGTCGACCACATGGCCACGTGGATGGTGGACGTCATCCCGGAGGGCATGGGCCCGCACATGGCCCTGGTCACCGGCGTCCTGAGCCTCCCGCTCACGTACTTCATGTCGAACGACGGCTTCTACTTCGGTGTCCTGCCGGTCCTCGCCGAGGCCGGCGCGGCGCACGGTGTCTCGCCGCTGGAGATGGCCCGCGCCTCGCTCGTCGGGCAGCCCCTGCACATGTCGAGCCCGCTCGTCCCGGCCGTCTACGTCCTCGTCGGCATGGCGAAGGTCGAGTTCGGCGACCACACGAGGTTCGTGGTCAAGTGGGCCGCCCTCACCTGCCTCGCGATCCTCGGCGCGGGCATCCTGTTCGGGATCATCTGAACCGCGCCATGGAGGAACGTGTGAGGCCCGGCAGGAACCGCGGCTGGCTGCTCCGTCTCGTCATCGCCTTCGGCTTCGCGCAGGGGGCGGTGTCGATGGCGCGGCCCGCCGTCTCCTACCGGGCCCTCGCGCTGGGCGCGGACGAGCGGGCGATCGGCGTCATCGCGGGTGTGTACGCCCTGTTGCCGCTCTTCGCCGCCGTACCGCTCGGCCGCCGCACCGACCACGGCCGCTGCGCGCCGCTGCTGCCCGTCGGCGTGGTCCTCATCTCCGGCGGCTGTGTGCTGAGCGGTGTCGCCGGCTCCCTCTGGACGATGGCCCTGTGGAGCGGGGTGATGGGCCTCGGCCATCTCTGCTTCGTCATCGGCTCCCAGTCGCTCGTCGCCCGCCAGTCCGCGCCGCACGAACAGGACCGCAACTTCGGCCACTTCACCATCGGCGCCTCGCTCGGCCAGCTGGTCGGTCCGGTCGCCGCCGGCGCGCTGATCGGCGGGCCCGACCGGGCGGCCGGCAGCGCCCTCGCCCTGCTGGTCGCGGGCGCCGGCTGCGCGGTCGCGTTCACCTCGCTGTGGCGCATCGAACACCGTGACGGCACCCCCAAGTCCCCTACGGAGCAAGGCGAACGCGTCCCCGTCGGGCGCATCCTGCGTGCCCGTGGCGTCCCCGCCGGCATCCTCATCAGCCTGTCCGTGCTGTCGGCGACCGACATCCTCACCGCCTATCTGCCGGTGGTCGGCGAGGACCGGGGCATCGCGCCGTCGGTCATCGGGGTCCTGCTCAGCGTCCGCGCGGCGGCCTCCATAGCCTGCCGGCTCGTCCTCACCCCGCTGTTGCGGCTGCTCGGCCGGACGACGCTGCTCACCGTGACCTGTCTGCTGGCGGCCCTGCTGTGCGCCGGGATCGCGCTGCCCGTGCCGGTCCGGGTGCTGGGCGTGCTCCTCGCGCTGCTCGGCTTCTGCCTCGGCGTCGGCCAGCCGCTGTCCATGACGACCGTCGTCCAGGCGGCTCCCGACGGCGCCCGCTCCACCGCTCTCGCGCTGCGCCTGACCGGCAACCGGCTGGGCCAGGTCGCCGCGCCCGCCGCGGCCGGGCTGCTGGCCGGGGCCGCGGGGGTGGCCGCGCCGTTCCTGATGCTGGGGGTGCTGTTGCTGGTGTCGTCGGGGGTGGCGGTGCGCTCGCGTGCGGACGCGGAAGCGGCGGCGGCCGCGGGGACGGGGACCGAGGCGGACGCCGGGACGGACGCGGCCGCGGAGACGGAACCGGGGGCCGCCGTGTCCCGGCGCCGGTCCGGATCGGGGTTGCGCCGGTCGAGCGATGTCTGACGGCGCGTCGGGCGCCGCTCCCACAGTCGTGCGCGCCGATGTGAAAGAGAGTCAGGTGCAAGAACGATTTGTATGAAAATCGTCCTGACTCGGAGGAATGCGCATGTCCAGCTCGACGCTCCCGTCCGCCCTCGGCTCCCGCCTCGGCGTCACGGCCCTGACGGTGCTCGCCGCGGCAGGGTTCACCTGCCTCTCGGCACCGTCCGCCGTGGCCGTCGGGGAGGCCGGTGACATCAGGATCCACCGCGAGCAGGTCCCCCCGGGCGTCTCGAAGGACGACCCGGTGGCCTGCCGCTTCTACCTCGACGCCGCCAACTTCGGCGAGCTGCCGAGCGTCGCCTACACCATCAAGGCGCGTCCCCCGGCCCCCGACACCGCCACGGTCACCGGCACCATCACCCTGACCCAGGGTGCCGGGCACACCGACACGCTGGGGCTGGCCGAGGGGTCGTACACCCTCGAGTGGACCCTCGCCCCCGTCGAGGGCGTCCCGGTCCCCTCGCCCAAGGTGAAGGTCTTCAAGATCAACTGCCCTGAGGGTCAGCGCGACGGGAACGGGGGCCCGAACCGGCCGATCACCGACGACGGCCGCGAAGCCGGCGCCCCGAACGGCCAGGCCGGCGGCGGCCAGAACGGCGGCGGCCAGAACGGCACCACGCAGAACGGCACCGCGCAGAACGGCACCACGCAGAGCTCCGGCGGGCGGGAAGGCGGCACCCAGGGCGGCTCCGCGTGGAACGGTGAGAAGGGTGGCCCGGAGGGCGGCGTGCACGCGGGCGGTGGCGGTCTCGCCGACACCTCGCAGGCCTTCACCCCGCTGGCCGGAGCCGCGGCCGTCGGCCTGGTGGCCGTCGGCGGTGTCGCCTACTTCCGCCTGATCCGCCGGCGCACGCACGGTGCCGCGTAGGCGCGTACGCAGGCCCTGGCACCGGACCCGCGCCTACCGCCTCACCAGGACGGCCGTGCTCACGGTCGTCCTGGTGACGGTCGGAGTCCGGTGCGCGGGGCACGACGGGTCGGTCACGGAGGCCCGGGCCGGGGAGCAGGCGTCCGCCGGGGCGCAGGCCGCCCCGGCCCCCGGGGGCGACGCCGACCAGGAGAGCCGGACGGCGGGGAAGAAGGACTCCGAGAGCCGGAAGCCGCCGCCCCGCCCGCTGCCCCGGTCCCCGGCGACCAGCCTGCGGGTGCCCTCCCTGGGCATCGACGCGCCGATCGTCCCGCTCCGGCTCGGCCCGGACCGGCACCTCGGGACGCCCCCGCTCGACCGGCCCAAGCTGGTGGGCTGGTACGCGGGCGGCCCCACGCCGGGGGAGCGGGGCACCGCCGTCGCCGTGGGCCACCGCGACACCAGGACCGGCCCGGCGGTTTTCGCCGGCCTCGCACGCGTGGCCCGGGGTGCCCGGATCGAGGCCCGGCGCGCCGACGGCCGCACGGCCGTCTACACCGTCGACCGGGTGCGCGTCTTCGACAAGGCCACCTTCCCCGACAAGGAGGTGTACGGCCCGACCCGCCGTCCCGAGCTGCGCGTCCTCACCTGCGGCGGCCTCTTCCGGCACGCGACCGGCTACACCAGCAACGTCGTCGTCTTCGCCCATCTGACGGCGACCCGCTGACCCGCCGCCGTGGCCGCGCCGGCGTCCGCCGGCGGGCCCGGCAGCCGCTGAATCAGACAGTCCGGTTTCTCGCCTGTCGGACGGCGGCGTCCGATCCGGGCCAGTCTCTTCCCCCGGGTGCACACAGTCCGTTAACTTCCGTGACTCACAAGCCCCGTTCGACCCGCACGGGGCAGGTCGGACAGCGGAGCACCGGCCGGGCCGGCCCGGCACACGAGTCCCCGGGGACACTTCTCATGACACGCGCCATCTCGTTGCACGACGTCAGCAAGGTCCACACCCGAGCCGTCCGGGTCGTGGACCGGCTGTCGCTGGACATCGCGCCCGGCGAGTTCCTGGTCCTGCTGGGCCCCTCCGGCTGCGGCAAGTCCACCGTGCTGCGCATGATCGCCGGCCTGGAGCACATCACGGAGGGCGAGTTACGGCTCGACGGCGAGTACGCCAACGACCTGGCGCCCTCGGAGCGGGACATCGCGATGGTCTTCCAGAACTTCGCGCTCTACCCGAACATGACCGGCCGCGACAACATCGGCTTCCCGCTGCGCATCGAGGCCCCCGGCGCCGACCCGGGCCCCCGCGTGAACGCCACCGCCCGGATGCTCGGCATCGAGGACCTCCTCGACCGCTTCCCCGGCCAGCTCTCCGGCGGCGAGCGCCAGCGCGTCGCCATGGGCCGCGCCATCGCCCGGCACCCCTCCGCCTTCCTGATGGACGAGCCGCTGTCCAACCTCGACGCCAAGCTCCGCAACCATCTGCGGGCCGAGATAGCCAAGCTGACCCGGCATCTGGGCGTCACCACGGTCTACGTCACCCACGACCAGGCCGAGGCCATGTCGCTCGGCGACCGGGTCGCCGTCCTGCGCGGCGGAGTCCTCCAGCAGGTGGGCACCCCGCGGTCGGTCTACGCCCTGCCGCGCAACGTCTTCGTCGCCGCCTTCATCGGCACCCCGCGCATCAACCTGCTGCGCGGCCTGGTCCGCGCCCCGCTCGACGGCGCCATGACGATCAGCCTCGGCAAGCAGGCGCTGCGGCTGCCCGAGCCGCACTCCCTGGACCACAAGCTGCTGCGGGTGCAGCAGGGCCGCGAGGTGATCGTCGGGCTGCGCTCGGAAGCCGTCCGTATCGCCACACCCGCCGAGGCCAGGCCCGGCGAGACGCACATCACCGGCCTGGTGGAGCATGTGGAGTTCCAGGGCCACGAGGTGCTCGTCCACTTCAACACCGGCTCCCGGCTCGCCGTCGTGCCGGAGCTGGAGGCGCCGCGCCCCGTCCAGCGGCCGCCCCGGCGCCGGCGCCGCGAGGGCGGGGTCCTGGACCGGCTGCGCAAGAGCGCGGGCGGTCTGCGGACCGGTGCGGTCGACGTACTCGACGAGCCGCCGGCGCGGGACGGGCAGCCCGCGTCCCCGGAGGCCCGGCCGCTCGGCGACCTCGTCGTGCGCACCACCCCCGACTTCGACCTCCGGCACGGGATGCAGGTCCCGCTCCTCGTCGACATCGCCCACCTCTTCGTCTTCGACCAGCACGGCGAGCGCATCAGCCCGGCCCCGGCCCGGCTGCCCGACCTCGACGAGTGAGCGCCGGCGGCCCGGGGGTCCGCGGTCCGGTGTCCCGTCCGTCCCCCGTCCGTTCCGCGTCCTTCACCCGTTGTCCTCTGGTGCCAGAAAACTATCAACGCTAGTTTAGGTCGCGGACGACGAGGCCCGCCCGAAGGGAACGCGATGAAGGCACATGACGGCATCTACCTCGACGGTGCCTGGCGCCCGGCCACGGGCCGGGACGTGATCGAGGTCGTCGACCCGGTGACCGAGCAGGTGATCGCCCGGGTCCCGGCGGCGGACGCCGTCGACGTCGACGCCGCCGTACGGGCGGCTCGCGCCGCACTGCCGGGCTGGGCCGCGACCCCGCCCGCCGAGCGCGCGGCCCGTCTGACCGCTCTGCGGGACGCGCTGGCCGCCCGAAAGGACGAGATCGCCGAGACGATCACCGCCGAACTCGGCTCGCCCCTGGCCTTCTCCCAGGCCGTCCACGCGGCGGTGCCGATCGCGGTGGCGGGTTCCTACGCCGAGCTGGCCGCGACCCACCCCTTCGAGGAGAAGGTCGGCAACTCGACCGTGTTCCACGAGCCGATCGGCGTGGTCGGCGCCATCACCCCGTGGAACTACCCGCTGCACCAGATCGTCGCCAAGGTCGCCCCGGCCCTCGCCGCGGGCTGCACGGTGGTCCTGAAGCCCGCCGAGGACACCCCGCTGACCGCCCAGCTCTTCGCCGAGGCGGTCCACGAGGCGGGCGTCCCGGCCGGCGTCCTCAACCTCGTCACCGGCCTCGGCCCGGTGGCCGGCCAGGCCCTCGTCGAGCACCCCGGCGTCGACCTGGTGTCCTTCACCGGCTCCACGGCCGTGGGCCGACGGATCGCCGCGACGGCGGGCGCCGCCGTCAAGAAGGTGGCCCTGGAACTCGGCGGCAAGTCCGCCAACGTCATCCTGCCGAGCGCCGACCTCGCCAGGGCGGTCAACGTCGGCGTCGCCAACGTGATGTCCAACTCCGGCCAGACATGCAGCGCCTGGACCCGGATGCTCGTCCACCGCGACCGGTACGAGGAGGCGGTCGAGCTCGCCGCGGCGGCGGCCGCCAAGTACGCCGAGCGCATCGGCCCGGTCGTCAACGCCGCACAGCGGGCCCGGGTGCTCGGCTACATCGACAAGGGCGTCGCCGAGGGCGCGCGGCTGGTCGCCGGCGGTCCCGGATCCCCGCGCGAACAGGGCTACTTCGTCCGCCCCACGGTCTTCGCCGACGTCACCCCCGACATGGCCATCGCCCAGGAGGAGATCTTCGGCCCCGTCCTGTCCGTCCTGCGCTACGAGGACGAGGAGGACGCCCTGCGGATCGCCAACGGCACGGTCTACGGTCTCGCGGGCGCCGTCTGGGCCGGCGACGAGGCGGAGGCGGTGGCCTTCGCCCGCCGGATGGACACCGGCCAGGTCGACATCAACGGCGGCCGCTTCAACCCGCTCGCGCCGTTCGGCGGCTACAAGCAGTCGGGCGTCGGCCGCGAGCTCGGGGCCCACGGCCTCGCCGAGTACCTCCAGACCAAGTCCCTCCAGTTCTAAGGGAGTCAACCGAACATGGCTGTCCGCGCCGCCGTACTCCCCGCCATCGGCGCTCCGTTGGAGATCACGGAGATCGACCTACCGGACCCCGGCCCCGGCCAGGTCCGCGTCCGGCTCGCCGCCGCAGGCGTCTGCCATTCCGACCTGTCCCTGTCCGACGGCACCATGCGGCTGCCGCTTCCCGCCGTACTGGGCCACGAGGGCGCGGGCACGGTCGTCGCCGTCGGCGAGGGGGTCGACCACCTGGCGCCGGGCGCGGGCGTCATCCTCAACTGGGCCCCGTCCTGCGGGAACTGTCACCCCTGCACGCTCGGCGAGGTGTGGCTGTGCGTGAACGCCCTCAACGGGGCCGCCGAGGTGTACGCCCGCACGAAGGACGGCACGGGCCTCCACCCCGGGCTGAACGTCGCCGCCTTCGCCGAGGAGACCGTCGTCCCGGCCTCCTGCGTGCTGCCGCTGCCGGACGGCATCCCGCTCACCGACGCGGCCCTGCTCGGCTGCGCCGTCCTCACCGGCTACGGCGCGGTCCACCACAGCGCGCGGGTCCGCCCCGGCGAGACGGTCGCCGTCTTCGGCGTCGGCGGAGTCGGCCTGGCCACCCTCCAGGCGGCCCGGATCGCCGGTGCCTCGACGATCGTCGCCGTCGACGTCTCCCCGGAGAAGGAGGATCTGGCGCGGGCGGCCGGCGCCACCGAGTACCTGGTCGCCTCCGAGCGGACGCCCCGTGAGATCCGCGCCCTCACCGGCAAGCAGGGCGTCGACGTGGCCGTCGAGTGCGTGGGCCGCGCGGTCACCATCCGCACGGCCTGGGAGTCCACCCGGCGCGGCGGCCGCACCACGGTCGTCGGCATCGGCGGCAAGGACCAGCAGGTCACCTTCAACGCCCTGGAGATCTTCCACTGGGGCCGCACCCTGGCCGGCTGCGTCTACGGCAACTGCGACCCGGCGAGGGACCTCCCCGTCCTCGCCGACCACGTCCGGGCGGGCCGCCTCGACCTGACCGCCCTGGTGACGGAACGCATCACCCTGGAGGACATCCCGTCCGCCTTCGACAACATGCTGGCAGGCAAGGGAGGCCGAGCCCTGGTGATCTTCTGACCCCCGACCCGGCCGACCCGGGCGGTGCGGGCCGGGCTCCGCCGGTGTGACCCCGCCCGTGCGGCCCCGATCGGCCCGGTAGCCGGAAACCGACCTGGGCCGGCTCCGCCGGTTCCAGCCCGTCCGGGGACCGGACCTGCCGGTCAGGGCCGGGGCGCGGTGACGGCTGCGTGCGCCGTGCGGACCGGCTCCGGTGGTGCCAGCCCGTTCGGGGGCCGACCTCCCGGTCGGGGCACCGACCTCCGGGCCGGGGGCCGTCCTCCCGGTCGAGGGGTCGACGTCCGGGTCGGGGGCCGTGCGCCGCGACGTCGGCTGGCGCCGTGTCAGCGCCCCGCGCCGCTTCGGCCCCTGCGTCGGCCCGGCCCGGGTGCTGTGGACCCGCCCGGCCGGTGTGCGCCGGTCCGGGAGGTGCGGACCGGGTCCGGCGGCCTCAGCCCGTCCGGGGGCCGACCTCCCGGTCGGGGCCGTGCGCCGCGACGTCGGCTGGCGCCGTGTCAGCGCCCCGCGCCGCTTCGGCCCCTGCGTCGGCCCGGCCCGGGTGCTGTGGACCCGCCCGGCCGGTGTGCGCCGTTGTGCGCCGGTCCGGGAGGTGCGGACCGGGTCCGGCGGCCTCAGCCCGTCCGGGGGCCGACCTCCCGGTCGGGGCCGGGGGCTGTGGCGTCTGCCGGTGCCGTCCCCGGCGCCCCGTGCGCCGCTTCCGTGCGCGGTGGGCGCGGCCTCGAGCGGGAGACGGCCACACCGGCCAGGCACAGCGCCCCGCCCGCCAGGGTGAGCGGGCCCGGTACCTCGCCCAGTGCCAGCCACGACATCAGGACGACCAGCGCGGGCACCGCGTACGTGGTCGCGCCCATGCGGCTCGCGGTGGTCCGGGCCAGCGCGTACGCCCAGGTGGTGAAGGCGAGCGCGGTGGGGAAGACGCCCAGGTAGACCATGTTCAGCGTCGCGGAGACCGGCGCGTCGGCCGCCTCGTGCACCAGTTGCCCCGTGAACGGCAGACACAGCACCGTCCCGATGACACACCCGAACGTCGTCACCTGGAGCGCGCTCGCCCGGCCCAGGGCGGGCTTCTGCGCGACGACGCCGCCCGCGTACCCGAAGGCGGCGAGCAGGCACAGCACCACCCCGAGCACGGACGAACCGCCCTCGCCCGACATCGACAGCCCCACCGCGACCGCCCCCGCGAACGACACCGCCATCCCCGCCAGCAGCCGCGGTGGCATCGGATCGCCGAGCAGCCGCGCGCCGAGCAGGGCGATGAGGATCGGCCCGATGTTCACCACCAGCGCCGCCGTCCCCGCGTCGACCTGCTGCTCACCCCAGTTGAGCACGACCATGTAGAAGCCGAACCACAGCGCGCCCGACACGGCGATCCCGCCCCAGGCGGCCCTGGGCGGCCACCCCGCCCGCCGTACGGCGCAGATGACCCCCAGCACCAGCGCCCCGGAGGCCAGTCGCCCGAGCGCCAGCGCCCCCGGCGAGTAGGCGTCGCCCGCGCTGCGGATCGACACGAAGGCCGAGGCCCACAGCACGACGGTCACGGTGGCCGCACCGGCGGCGAGCAACTCGGTTCGGCGTTCGGGACGCCGGGGGCTGTTCATCATGCTCCTCAGGCCAGAAAGGGGGACGGGTCGAAGGCTCGCGGATTTCGGACGCCCGGGTCGGCTCCGGGGCCGAGGCCGGGGCCGAGAGCTCCGGGTGGTGGTGCGGGTGGGTCAGCGCAAGCTGTGCGCGTCGATGCCCAGGAGTTCGGCCAGGGCCCGTTCGCCCGCCGCCGTCACCTTCACGGCCCGCTCGGAGCCGATCCGCACGCACCATCCCGCGTCGAGGGCGTGCCGGCACAGGGCCGCGCCCGCCGCTCCCGCCAGATGGGGACGGCGCTCGGTCCAGTCGAGACAGGCGCGGGCGAGCGGGCGGCGGGTCGAGCGGTCGAGCGCGATGCCACTGCGCTCGAACCACCGCAGCCCGGCCTCGGTCAGCAGGAACCCGGTGGCCCGTTCCCTGGACGCGGGTGGCCCGGGTGGCCCGGGTGGCGCAGCGGGCGCAGAGGACGTCGCGCCGCCCGGGGGAGGTGCCGGTTCCGCCCCGCCGGTCCGTCCCCCGGGCTCGTGCAGCCTGCTCAGCAGTCCGTGGGCGGTGAGGGCGTCGGTGACGGCGATGCCGATCCGGCCGGCGAGGTGGTCGTAGCAGGTCCGGCCCCGGGCCATCGCCGATCCGGCGCTCGCGGCGCGCAGGGTGCGCGGCCGGGGCGCGGGGTGCGGGGCGACCTGGACGGCCAGGTCCTCCACGAGCTGGGCGACCCGGGTGCCGGCGAGCCGCACGTACCGGTGCCGCCCCTGACGTTCCTCGGCCAGCAGCCCGCCCGCCACCAGCTTGCCCAGGTGCTCGCTCAGCGTCGACGGGGCCACGCCCGCGTGCCGGGCCAGCTCACCGGCGGTCCACGCCCGCCCGTCGAGCAGCGCCAGCAGACAGGCGGCCCGCGTCTCGTCGGCGACGAGCCCGGCGAGGGCGGCCAGCCCCGGCGCCCGCGCGTCCCTGTCGTTCCCGGTCTCCGTGATGCTCACGTGTTCCAGCATGCGCGACGGACACTTCGGTGCCGGCCGAACCGTGTCAGGGCAGCTGCTCGAACTGCTGGGAGAGCCCGTCCAGCAGGGCCCTCAGCCCGGTCTCGAACGCCCGCTCGTCGATCTTCTCCTGCTGCTCGGCGAGGAGGTGGGCCTGGCCGAGGTGCGGGTAGTCGGCCGGGTCGTAGGCGCTGACGTCGTCGACGAAGCCGCCGGCGAACGAGCCGAGCGCGGAACCCATGACGAAGTACCGCATCAGCGCGCCGATGGAGGTGGCCTGCGCGGGCGGCCACCCGGCGCGGACCATCGCGCCGTACACCGCGTCGGCGAGCCGCAGCCCCGCGGGCCGGCGGCCGGGGCCCTGGGCGAGGACCGGGACGATGTTCGGGTGGTCGCGCAGGGCGGCGCGGTAGGAGAGCGCCCAGTCGTGCAGCGCGGTCCGCCACTCCCGGCCGTCGTCGAACATCGACAGGTCGACCTGTGCGCTCACCGAGTCGGCGACGGCCTCCAGGATCTCGTCCTTGGTGCGGAAGTGGTTGTAGAGCGAGGGCCCGCTCACCCCCAGCTCGGCGGCGAGCCGGCGGGTGGAGACGGCCGGCAGGCCCTCCGCGTCCACGAGCGTCCGTGCGGTCTCGACGATCCGGTCGGTGCTGAGAAGGGGCTTGCGCGGTCGGGCCATGGCGCACATAGTAGAGCTGCACCGTGAAAACTAGCAGTGCTAATTTAACAAGCAATCGTGAAGCAGCCCTGAAGGCCTTCCCCTGTGAGGTGATCTCGTGGTGAATCTGGCGCTCAGCGAGGAGCAGGAGGCCGTCCGGCGGCTCGCCAAGGACTTCGTCGACCGTGAGGTGGCCCCGCATGTCGTCGCCTGGGACCGGGCCGAGGACATCGACCGGTCCCTGGTCAAGAAGCTCGGCGAGGTCGGCTTCCTCGGCCTGACGATCGACGAGGAGTACGGCGGCTCGGGCGGCGACCATCTCGCGTACTGCCTGGTCACGGAGGAGCTGGGCCGCGGCGACTCGTCCGTGCGCGGGATCGTCTCCGTCTCGCTCGGGCTGGTCGCCAAGAGCGTGGCGGCCTGGGGGAGCGAGGAGCAGAAGCGGCGCTGGCTGCCGGGACTGACGTCCGGCGAGTACGTCGGCTGCTTCGGCCTCACCGAGCCCGGCACCGGCTCGGACGCCGGCAACCTCACCACCCGCGCGGTCCGCGACGGCGACTCGTACGTCATCAACGGCACCAAGATGTTCATCACGAACGGCACCTGGGCCGATGTGGTCCTGCTCTTCGCCCGCTCCACGGACGCGCCGGGCCACAAGGGCGTCTCCGCGTTCCTCGTCCCCACCGACACCCCGGGCGTCGGCCGTCGCGCGATCCACGGCAAGCTCGGCCTGCGCGGCCAGGCGACCGCCGAAGTGGTCCTGGAGGACGTCCGGGTCCCCGCCTCGGCCATGCTGGCGCCCGAGGGCAAGGGCTTCTCCGTCGCGATGTCGGCCCTGGCCAAGGGCCGGATGTCGGTCGCCGCCGGCTGTGTCGGCATCGCGCAGGCCGCCCTCGACGCGGCGGTGCGGTACGCGGGCGAGCGCGAGCAGTTCGGCCGGAGCATCGCCCACCATCAGCTGGTCCAGGAACTGATCAGCGACATAGCGGTCGACGTGGACGCGGCCCGGCTGCTGACCTGGCGGGTCGCCGACCTGATCGACCGGGGCCTGCCCTTCGCCACCGAGTCCTCCAAGGCCAAGCTCTTCGCCTCGGAGGCGGCCGTCCGCGCCGCCAACAACGCCCTCCAGGTCTTCGGCGGCTACGGCTACATCGACGAGTACCCGGCGGGCAAACTCCTGCGCGACGCCCGGGTGATGACCCTCTACGAGGGCACCAGCCAGATCCAGAAGCTGCTGATCGGGCGGGCCCTGACCGGGGTCTCCGCGTTCTGAGTAGCTTCTGAGTAGCCGGACGGATGTGGCGGCGGTGGCCTCCGGCGAAGCTTCTCCCCATGAGTGACACACCGGTCAAGCAGCAGAGCACGGCGGCGTTCTACGGACAGGCCGTCGCCTCCTTCGGTATCGCCATCGCCGCCACCGCGATCGGCATCTACAACCTCCACACCGACGCCTGGGTCCGCGGCTTCCTGGCGATCGCCGTCCTCTATCTGGTCACCTCCGCCTTCACGCTGGCGAAGGTGATCCGCGACCGCCAGGAGGCCGGGCAGATCGTGAGCCGGGTGGACCAGGCCCGGCTGGAGAAGCTCCTCGCCGACCACGACCCCTTCGAGAAGATCTGAGCAGGCACGCTAAGCGGCCGCTCACCTTCGGCGGTATGGTGTAGCTCCTGTACCGAGAGGGGCGAACGAGCGATGAGTACGGCGGAGGAGACGACCGGCGGCGAGATCGAGCCGTGGGAAGAGGTCACCCCTGACGCGGCCCGGCGACTGCTGGTCGCCGCCGTGGAGGCCTTCGCCGAGCGCGGCTACCACGCGACGACCACCCGCGACATCGCGGGCCGCGCGGGGATGAGCCCGGCCGCCCTGTACATCCACTACAAGACCAAGGAAGAGCTGCTCCACCGGATCAGCCGGATCGGCCACGACCGCGCGCTGAGCATCCTGCGCACGGCGGCCGCGGGTGAGGGCGACGCCACCGGGCGGCTCGCGGACGCCGTGAGTTCCTTCGTCCGCTGGCACGCCGGACGGCGCACCACGGCACGGGTCGTCCAGTACGAACTGGACGCGCTCGGGCCCGACGCCCGCGCCGAGATCCTCGACCTGCGCCGGCAGGTCGACGCCGAGGTGCGCGGGATCATCGAGGACGGCGTGGCGAGCGGCGAGTTCGCCGTGCTGGACGTGCACGGCACGACCCTCGCCGTGCTGTCCCTCTGCATCGATGTGGCCCGCTGGTTCAACGTGGACGGCCCCCGTACCCCCGACGAGGTCGGCGCGCTGTACGCCGACCTCGTGCTGCGGATGGTGGGCGCGGCGAAGTAGCGCCGGACAGGTCCTGGAGGCAGTAGCGCCGGACAGGCCCTAGAGGTAGTAGCGCCGGACAGGCCCTAGAGGTAGTAGCGGGACACCGATTCCGCCACGCACACGGGCTTGTCCCCGCCCTCGCGCTCCACGCTGAAGGCGATGGACACCTGGACGCCGCCGGCGACGTCCTCGACGCCGGTGATGGTCGCGGTGGCGCGCACGCGTGAGCCCACGGGCACCGGGGCGGGGAAGCGGACCTTGTTCGTCCCGTAGTTGACGCCCATCTTCACGTTCTCGACCTTGATCAGCTGCGGGCCGAAGAGCGGCAGCAGGGACAGCGTCAGGTAGCCGTGCGCGATGGTGGTGCCGAAGGGGCCGGCGGCGGCCTTCTCGGGGTCGACATGGATCCACTGGTGGTCCCCGGTCGCCTCCGCGAAGAGGTCGATCCGCTTCTGGTCGACCTCCAGCCAGTCGGTGTACCCCAACTGCTCGCCCACCGCCGCCTTCAGGTCGTCGGCGGACGTGAAGATCTTCGGCTCTGCCATGTCTGCGGCCCTCTCGCGTCACTAGCTGCCCATGTCACCGTGCCATAGGTCTAAGCAACTGCTTAGCATGGTCGGATGGAGGGCCGATGTCAACGGACCCCGGACGCGGCGGTGGGTAGGCTTCGAGGGGTGCCCCAGATTCCCGAGAAGATCCACGAGCTCACGGTCGGCCAGCTCGCCGCGCGCAGCGGCGCCGCCGTCTCCGCCCTGCACTTCTACGAGACGAAGGGGCTGATCAGCAGCCGTCGCACGGCGGGCAACCAGCGCCGCTACCACCGCGACGCGCTGCGCCGCGTCGCCTTCGTCCGGGCCGCGCAACGCGTCGGCATCCCGCTCGCCACGATCCGCGAGGCCCTCGCCGAACTCCCCGAGGAACGCACCCCGACCCGTGAGGACTGGGCCCGCCTCTCGGCGGCCTGGCGCGCGGAGCTGGACGAGCGCATCAAGCAGCTCAACCGGCTCCGCGACCACCTCACCGACTGCATCGGCTGCGGCTGCCTGTCCCTCGCCACCTGTGTCCTGTCCAACCCGGACGACGCCTTCGGCGAACGGTCGTCCGGTTCCCGACTGCTGGTGGAGAAGCGGGCGGAGGACAGGCGGGCGGAGGACAAGCGGGCGGTCGACGAGCAGGCGTCGGCCCGGCGGGCGAGGGACGAGCGGGCAGCGGACCGGCGGGGAGGCGAGCGGCCGGCCGACGGGCGCGCGGGCGAGCGGAGCGCGGAGGAGAACGCGGCCGGCTGCTGCTGACTCACTCGTACTCGGTGCCGCCCTTGCGGGTCAGATACGCGCCGCTCACCGCCTTGGCGATCGCCCGGCCCCCGGTCACCGGGCTGTACCGCTCGACGGCCGGCCGGATCACCACGCCCTCGCGCAGATGCAGTCCGCGCCCGGACACCGTCTCGCGGCCGGTCGCGATCTCCAGTACCCGTTCGCTGTCGTACGGCCCCTCGAACAGGCGCGGCACGAGGGGCAGTTCACCGGCCAGCAGATCGGCCGCGTCCAGCCAGCGCACCTCGCCGTCGATCTCGGCGGACACGTCGAACACCGCGTAGCCGAGGGTGTCGCGCCGGCCGTCCGCGCCGTACGTCAGATCCTGCACGCCCGCTCCGTAGACCTCCCCGAAGACGCCGACCCGGCGCGCGCCCAGCCGCTCGGCGAGCCGGGCGGCCGCCTCGGGGACGCCGTGGCCGCGTACGGCCCGCCAGTACAGGTTCCTCGGATCCTCCGTCAGGGCGAGGGACTTCGAGCCGAAGCCCTTCGAGGTGACGTGCACCCGCTCCTCGTCCGCGACATACGTCAGCAGGCACGCCGAGCCGTGCAGCTTCTCGGTCAGGACCACCGGCTCGCCCGGTTCGAAGATGCCGGGGTAGCGCTGGATGTTCTCGATGTCGACCCACGGCAGCAGATCCGGCGCCGCTTCGACGTCACCGCTCATGGTCGGCGGGATCGGCGGCACCCACTTGACGATGCCCAGCCGCTCCGCGAAGTCGGTGCCCTCGGCCGCGGCCAGCGCCAGGTCGACGTCCTCCAGCGCGGCCGGTCGGCACACGATCCCCTGCGACAGCTCGCCCCGCAGCCGCACCGCCTTCACCCGGTCCGACCCGCTGCCCGCCAGCCGCCCGGTCAGCCCCAGCTCCTCGACCAGCGCGGTGGGGAGCACCGACTGCTCGGGGATGTACAGGGCGGCCTCGCCGGTGCGGTACGCGCCCTTGGCGACGACGGCCCGGTACAGGCCGACCTGGGCCAGTTCGAGGGCGTCGGCGTTGGGGTGTTCGTGGACGGTCAGCACTTCGGCGGTGACGCGCAGCGTCGACATGAGGGGCTCCTTCAGGGCCTTCGAGGCGTGGCTCGGTCGGTTTTCATCAACGCCAACTGTCCCCGCCGCAAAGGGGTGGAGCGACCCGATTAGCGGTTGATAGCGTGCCCCCTCCGAGTGGCGGCGCTCACCCGTGCCCGGCCAGGGCCTCGGCCACCAACTGGGCGTTGGACAGCGCCCGTTCCCCGCTCGGCAGGCGCAGGGTGTCCTCCAGGCCCACCCGGGTCGTCAGACCGAGCCGCCCCGCCAGCCGCAGCACCGGCCACGCGCCGCCGTCCTCCCCGTGCAGCAGGACCGGACGGCCGAACGCGGTGCCCAGCTCGGCCAGGAGCGCGTGCGCGGTCGACTCGGCCGTGTCCGGGGCGGTGTCCGTCACCTCCGCGAGCACCCGCAGCACCTTCGGGCCGAGGGGAGAGCGGGCGAACCGCGCCGCCCCGTCGGTACCGGACCAGATGCCGGCCTCCACGCCCACGCCCCTCTCGACGAGGGCGGCGGCCAGATCCTCCGCGCCCGGCTCGTGCCAGTTGACCGAGGCGTGGTCGGGCAGCACCGTCCAGTCGCGCACCCGGGCGAGCCGGGCCGCGGGGTCGTCCGGGTGCGCCCAGGCGCCCGTCGTCACACCGACCGGCACCGCGACCCGGGCGCGTATCGCGTCGAGGGTCGCCGCCACCACCCGCGGCGACAACGTGTCCTGTCCGCACGGTGTCTTGGGGTGGACATGGACATCCGTGGCCCCCGCCGCGACGGCTCCGGCCGCGGCCCCCGCCATCGCCTCGGGCGTCAGCGGCACGACCGCTCCGTCCGCGGCGCCACGCGCTCCGTTGAGACAGACCTGCACCATGTCCCGATGGTGACATCCCCCACCGACAACGGCCCCGCCCGACGGAACCGATCCACGGCCCCGGCCGCCGATCTTGATCTGCGGCCCGGTCCGACGGCGTCGCTCCACGGTCGGTGCACGGCCCGGCCCGACGGAAGCGATCCACGGCCCGGTCCGACGGCGTCGCTCCACGGTCGGTGCACGGCCCGGCCGATGGAACCGATCCACGCGCGCGGAGGACGGCCCCGGGTCGACGGTCTCGGTGAACGGCCCTGCTCGACGGTCTCGGTGAACGGCCCTGGCCAACCGCCCCGGTGAACGGCCGCGCCCGACGGTCCTGGTGACGGTCGCGGTGGGCCGCCTCGTCCGCCGGACCGGCATGACCGAGGGTGCGGCATCCCCGGCGCACCCCCGCCGTGCTCGCAGGCCGGGCGTGGGCCGGCCTTGGGCAGAGCTCAGGCCGGTGTCAGGCCGACACCAGCAGTCGTCCGCTCCTGGCGTTCGCCAGGGCGTCGGGCGTGAGCACGGGGCGCGGTACGAGGATTCCGCAGTCCGCGCAGACCGGACCGGCCGACGGTTCGTGATCCAGGTCGTACTTCCAGGGCAGCCGCTCGCCGCCGCACACCGGGCAGCCGGAACCCGGCGCGCGTTCCAGCGCGGCGATCAGCTTGCCCAACACGTCGGCCAGCGGCTCACGGGGATGGAGCCGCGGGTCGTCGCACCAGGCGACACCGAAACCGCCCCAGGTCAGCCGGTGCCAGTCGTCCACACTGCCGGGCCGGCGCAGCCCGTCGTGCTTCTCCTTCTTGCGGCGCTCGGCGAACTCGACCTCGTAGGCCAGCCATACCGCCCGCGCCTCCTCCAGCTCGTCCAACGCGGCCACGAGCCGCGCAGGATCGGGGGAGCGGTCCTCGGGACCGAACCCGGCCCGGGAGCACAGGTGGTCCCAGGTCGCGCGGTGTCCGTAAGGGGCGAACCGCTCAAGGCACTTGCGCAGGGAGTACCGCCGCAGTGCCAGATCGCACCGGGGGTCTCGCACCTGTCTCGCCAGACTCCGGAAACCGGCCATCGCCTTGCACCTCCGTCACATCTGCATCTGCACTTCGGTCACTTCGGCGTCGTCGTACGGACGTCGTCGAATAGACGTATCGACATGCGATTCGGCTCCATCCGATTTCCGAGGACCTCCACCTGTCGAAAACTTGACGCATGCTCATCTTCAATCCCGGGGATACCGCCGGTAACCTTCCGCCGACCCCCCGTCGCTAGGAGCAGCCGATGCCACGGCGAACCCCCCGCTTCACTCTCGACAGACTGAGAACTCCCGGCAGAATCTCCGGGTTCCTGAAGACAGCCTCCGTATGCGCGCTGATTGCCGGTCTTTTGTCGCCGCTTTCCCAAGCGGCCGCCGCCGCCGAGGTCACAGCGGCGAACGACTACTGCGGCGGTCGGTGTTCCGACATCCTGCCGCCCGGTGAGAACGGCAACGCCACCCTGGCGCAGATCCTCCTCAACCAGGCCTTCGGCACCCAGCCCGACCACGCCGAGGACCAGCTCGGCCCCTACGCCAACCTGGCCAAGGGCTATCCCGCCCTCACCAACGCCACGATCAACACGTTCTTCAACGACGCGTCGTTCGGTGTCGCCCCCGATCAAGTCGCCTCCACCCTGAGCCCCGCGGGCCGAGGCGACGTGACGATCGTCCGCGACAAGAAGACGGGTGTGCCGCACATCACCGGTACCACCAGATACGGCACCGAGTTCGGCGCCGGGTACGCGGCGGCCCAGGACCGGCTGTGGCTCATGGACGTCTTCCGGCACGTCGGCCGTGGCCGGCTCACCACCTTCGCGGGCGGCGACCCCTCCAACCAGGGTCTTGAACAGCAGTTCTGGCGCAACGCTCCGTACACCGAGGCAGACCTCCAGGCCCAGATCGACAACGCCGTGGCCGGCAACGGCGCCCGCGGCCAGCAGGCCCTGGCCGACGCCAACGCCTACCTGGCCGGCGTCAACGCCTATATCGACGCCTCCGACAGCGGCCGGTACTTCCCCGGTGAATACGTCCTGACGGGCCACAAGGACTCAATCACCAACGCGGGCACCATCGACCACTTCAAGATCACCGACCTGGTGGCGCTGGCCTCGGTCATCGGCGCGCTCTTCGGTTCGGGCGGCGGCGGCGAGGTCGGCAACGCGGTGTCGCTGCTCGCCGCGCAGGAGAAGTACGGCGTGGAGCAGGGCACCCAGGTCTGGGAGGCGTTCCGCGAGCGCAACGACCCCGAGGCCGTGCTCACCGTCCACGACGGCCGGAGCTTCCCCTACGCCACCAAGCCCGCGAGCCCCCAGGGCGCGGCACTGCCCGACGGCGGCTCGGCGACGGCGGAGCCGCTGATCTACGACGCCACGGGCACCGGGACCGGCGCCTCGGCCACGGCCGCCTCCGCCACGGCGACCGCGACCGCGCTCGGTTCGGCCAGGCGCGGTATGTCCAACGCCCTCGTCGTCAGCGGTCAGTCCACCGCGAGCGGCCACCCGATCGCCGTCTTCGGCCCGCAGACCGGCTACTTCGCCCCGCAGCTGCTCATGCTCCAGGAGATCCAGGGCCCGGGCATCAGCGCCCGCGGCGCCTCCTTCGCGGGGCTGAGCATGTACGTCGAACTCGGCCGCGGCCAGGACTACGCGTGGAGCGCCACGACCTCCGGCCAGGACATCATCGACACCTACGCGGTCGAACTGTGCCAGGACGACTACCACTACCTCTTCCGCGGCACCTGCACGGCCATGGACGTGGTGGAGCAGAAGAACGCCTGGAAGCCGACCACCGCGGACGGGACGGCGGCCGGTTCGTACACGATGCGCGTCTACCGCACGAAGTACGGTCCCGTGGAGTACCGGGCGACCGTGGGCGGCAAGAAGGTCGCCTACACGACCCTGCGCTCCTCCTTCATGCACGAGGCCGACTCGATCATCGGCTTCCAGATGCTGAACGACCCGGACTACGTCAAAAGCCCGCAGACCTTCCAGAGCGCGGTGCAGCACATCAACTACACCTTCAACTGGTTCTACGCCGACTCCACGCACACCGCGTACTACAACAGCGGCGACAACCCGGTGCGGGCGAGCGGTGTCGACACCGAGTTCCCGGTGTGGGCGCAGTCGGCGTACGAGTGGAAGAACTGGGTGCCGGCCACCAACAGGGCCGAGTACACCCCGGCTTCGGCGCACCCCAACTCCATCGACCAGGACTACTACATCTCCTGGAACAACAAGCAGGCCAAGGACTACTCCACGGCCTCCTGGGGCGACGGGTCCGTGCACCGCGGCAACCTGCTCGAGGACCGGGTGAAGAAGCTGGTCGCGGCCGGCGGCGTCACGCGCGCGTCCCTGACGAAGGCGATGGCGGAGGCGGCGCTCGCCGACCTGCGCGCCGAGGACGTCCTGCCCGACCTGCTGAAGGTGATCAACAGCTCCACGGTCACCGACACCACGGCCGCGGCCGCGGTGACCAAGCTCCAGGCCTGGCTGACGGCGGGCGGCAGGCGGACGGAGACGACGGCCGGTTCGAAGACGTACGCCGACGCCGACGCGATCCGCATCCTGGACGCCTGGTGGCCGCTGCTGGTGAAGGCCGAGTTCGAACCGGGCCTGGGCACCGGCCTGTACACGGCGTTCACCGCGAACCTGCCGGTCGACGAGGCTCCGTCGGCCGCCCACGGCCCGACCGGGGCGCACGCCGGAAGCTCCTTCCAGTACGGCTGGTGGAGCTATGTCGACAAGGACATCCGGTCCGTGCTCGGTGAACCGGTGCAGGGCGCGCTGCCCCGGAAGTACTGCGGCGGCGGCACCGTCAGCAGCTGCCGGGACATCCTCATCAGCACCCTGAAGACGGCGGCCGGCCGGACCGCGGCGCAGGTCTATCCCGGCGACACCCTGTGCGCCGCCGGGAACCAGTGGTGCGCCGACTCGATCGTCCAGCGAACCCTGGGCGGCATCAAGCACGGCAACATCAGCTGGCAGAACCGGCCCACCTTCCAGCAGGTGGTGGAGTTCACCTCGCACCGGTAGAGCCCGTGGCGGCGGTCCGCGTCCTAACGGATCCGGCCCGCCGCCAGCACCAGCCGCGCCAGCTCGGGGTGCACGATGTCACTGTGCGCCCCGGCGGGCGCCCCGCCGCGCCGGACCACCGCCGCCGCGTCGACGTTCACACACCCCGACCTCGGCAGCGGCCCGGCCAGCGCCTCGGCGAGCCCGCACGCGCGGGTGCCCGGCACGGCCTGCACCCCGTCGTGTCCCAGGGCGCCCCACTCGGCGCCCAGTGTCTCCCCGACGAGCCCGCGGGCGTCGCCCGCCATCCGTGAGGCCAGCGGGTACATCGTGCTCAGCGCCCGGTCGAACCGCGAGTAACAGCACACCAGCGGGCCGTCGATCCGCTTCTGCTGGCCGTGGAGCACCCCGCGCGGGGCGAACGCGTAGTGCGAGAAGGCCCCCTGGAGCAGCGTCACCGACTTCACGGTGCGCACCCCGTCCGGGAGCCCGCGCAGCGCGAACGACACCAGCCGCCCGCCGAAGCTGTGCCCCACCAGATGCACCCGGACGGCCGGGGCCACCGCCGCCAGCCGCCCGACGAGCGGCCCGAGTCCGCGCTCCCCGACCGTCCCGGCGCGCCGTTTCATCGCGTAGTACGTCGCCTGCCGCAGCAGCTCGTGCGCCCCGTCCCACGGGCCGGGCAGCGCGAACTCCCCGGTCCCCGGCGCGCGGTCGAGGCCGGACAGGGCCCGCGCGAACCGCTCGCAGGCCACCGCCGTCGGGCAGGCGAACATCTCCGGATCGTCCTGCGGCACCCCCTCCGCCAGAGTGTCCGCGCCGAACAGGGCCTGCGGTCCCGGCGGCACCACGTCCACCAGCAGTCGCACCAGCCGTCCGAACTCCTCCAGCCCGGCCTCCTCGGGCGGCCGCTGCTCCAGCAGCCGGGCGATCCGGTCGATCACCGTGGCCCGGCCGGGGAAGGTCTCGAGCAGCGCGTGCCGGGTCTCCCCGTCCAGGGCCGGGCGCGCGGACCCCGCGGCCGCCGCGGAGTGCGGGAAGTCGGGGATCGGCTCGTCCGAGAACCGCATCGACGGCCACACCGCACCCACGTAGCCGATACGGGCCGCCGGGGCGAGCGCGGGGATCGGGGCGAAGAAGCGGCTGTAGAGCCGGGTCGCGCCGGAGCGGTCGCTGTTCCAGCCGTGCGAGAAGACGATGAGGTCCCGCACGCCGCTCCGCCTCACCCCGGTCAGCAGCCGGTCCCGCCGCCCGCCGTCGACGTCCCCGTCGGCGTCGAAGACCAGCTCCCAGTAGGGAGTCACGCTCATCGCCGGATCCGCCATGACAGTCCCCCTCGTCCTCCGGGGCGGTGCGCCAGGTGCGCGCATCGTCCTGCGAACGGGGGCGATCCGCCATACGTCACGGCTCATGCGTACAAGGGACGATCCCGCCCGGTGCGGCGCGACCGGCTCCGAGCCGATCCGGGGCACCCCTTCCGTCACAACATACCGACTGGTTAGTCTGACCGCAGAGCCGATTCGTGCCGCAGTCGCGTCGAAGGAGACCGATGGTGGAAGCCGTGCAGGATGCCGGAGTGGTCGTGACCGGAGCGGGAGGCGGTATCGGGGCCGCGCTGGCCCGCCGCTTCGCCGCCGAGGGAGCCCGGGTGGTCGTCAACGACCTGGACGCGGACCGGGCGCACGCCGTCGCCGACGAGATCGGCGGGATCGCGGTCCCCGGCGACGCCTCCGACGTCGTCGACCGGGCCCGGGAGGCGCTCGGCGGCACCGTCGACGTGTACTGCGCCAACGCCGGAGTCGGCTCGGGCGGCTCGGAGTCGGCCGGCGAGGACGTCTGGGCGCTCGCCTGGGACGTCAACGTCATGGCGCACGTCCGCGCGGCCCACGCGCTGCTCCCGGACTGGCTGGAGCGCGGCCGCGGCCGGTTCGTCTCGACCGTGTCCGCCGCCGGACTGCTCACCATGATCGGCGCCGCCCCGTACAGCATCACCAAGCACGGCGCGTACGCCTTCGCCGAGTGGCTGTCGCTGACCTACCGCCACCGGGGGATCAAGGTCCACGCGATCTGCCCCCAGGGCGTCCGCACCGACATGCTCGACGCCACCGGCAGCGCGGGCGACCTGGTGCTCAAGCCGACCGCGATCGAGCCCCAGGACGTGGCGGACGCCCTGTTCAAGGGCATCGCGGAGGACCGCTTCCTGATCCTGCCGCACCCCGAGGTCGCCGGGTACTACCAGGTGCGGGCCGGGGATCCCGACCGCTGGCTGACCAACATGAACCACCTCCAGCAGAAGTGGGAGACCGCCGGATGACCGCGCCCGCCTCCCGCTACGCCGCCAAACCCTGGGTGGCCCTCCTCGACGAGGCCCAGCGCGCCCCGATCGACCCCGCCGACTCCCTCGTGCACGCCTTCCGCAGGTCCGTCGCCGAGGCCCCCGACCGCACCTGCCTCGCCTACTTCGACGGACGGCTCAGCTACCGCGAGGTCGACGAGCTGAGCGACTCCGTGGCCGGTCACCTCGCCGCCCGCGGCCTCGAACCCGGCGACCGGGTCGCCGTGCTGCTCCAGAACTCGCCGCTGTTCGTCCTGGCGCTGCTCGGCGCGTGGAAGGCGGGCGCGACGGTCGTCCCCGTCAACCCGATGTACAAGTCGGGTGAGGTCGCCCATGTCCTGCGGGACGGCGAGGTGGCCGCGCTGATCTGCTCCGACCGGGCCTGGGAGACGTATCTGCGGCAGACGGCCGCCGACTCGCCGGTGCGGACCGTGCTCACCGGCTGCGAGCTGGACTTCCAGACCCGGGACGACGCGCGTGTGCTCACCTTCGAACGGCTTCCGCGGGCGTCGGACGCCGACGACCTGGCCACCGTCGCCCGGGCCGGCCACAAGGCCCCCGGGGGCCGCGAGGCCGCCCCCGACGACATCGCCCTGATCAGCTACACCTCGGGCACGAGCGGGGCACCCAAGGGCGCCACCAACACGCACCGCAACATCATGGTCAACGCCGAGCGGCAGCGCACCGGACTGCGGCTGCCCGAGGCGCCCGTCTACTACGCGCTCGCGCCGCTGTTCCACATCACCGGCATGGTCTGCCAGCTCGGCGCCTGTCTGAACAGCGCCGGGACGCTCGTCCTGACCTACCGCTTCGAGGCGGGCGTGGTGCTGGAGGCGTTCGCCGAGCACAGGCCGCACTACACGGTGGGTCCGTCCACCGCCTTCATGGCGCTGGCCGCCCACCCCGACGTCACCCGCGACCACTTCGCGTCCTTCGTGAACATCTCCTCCGGCGGCGCGCCGGTGCCGCCCGCCCTGGTGGAGAAGTTCCGGGCGGGCTTCGGGCCGTACATCCGCAACGGCTACGGACTCACCGAGTGCACCGCCCCGTGCGCCTCCGTGCCGCCCCAGCTCGAGGCGCCGGTCGACCCTGCCTCCGGGACCCTGGCCGTCGGCGTGCCCGGACCCGACACGGTCGTCCGCATCGTCGACGACCAGGGCGCCGAGGTGCCCTTCGGCGAGCAGGGCGAGATCCTCGTGCGGGGCCCGCAGGTGGTCCCCGGGTACTGGCGCCGGCCCGAGGCCACCGCCGAGACCTTCCCCGACGGCGAACTGCGCACCGGCGACATCGGGTTCATGGACGAACAGGGCTGGCTCTACGTCGTCGACCGCAAGAAGGACATGATCAACGCGTCCGGCTTCAAGGTGTGGCCCCGCGAGGTCGAGGACGTGCTGTACACGCATCCGGCGGTGCGCGAGGCGGCCGTCGTCGGGGTGCCGGACGGCTACCGCGGGGAGACCGTCAAGGCCTACATCAGCCTGCGTCCCGGCGCCGACGCGGATGCCGGTACGCTCGCCGCCTACTGCAAGGACAGGCTGGCGGCCTACAAGTATCCGCGCCAGGTGGAGATCCTGCCCGAACTGCCCAAAACGGCTAGTGGCAAGATCCTCCGTCGGGAGCTGCGCTCCCGTCCACAGGACAGTCAGTGACAATCAGTGGCTAGTCAGTAGTCAGTCAGCGGCAGGAAAGCAGCACGACAGCCGGGTACGGCTCGCCGATGCGGCATAGAGGAAGGCAGGTGGCGGCAGTGCCCAGGACGACGGACGGTGACGGGACACCCGTGCCGCAGCGGCTGCTGGCCGCCGCCACCCGGCTCTTCGCCGAGCAGGGCTACGACCGCACCTCGGTGCAGGAGATCGTCGAGGCGGCAGGCGTCACCAAGGGGGCGCTCTACCACTACTTCGGCTCCAAGGACGACCTCCTGCACGAGGTGTACGCGCGCGTGCTGCGTGTGCAGCAGGAGCGGCTGGACGCCTTCGCGAACGCCGACGAGCCGATCGAGAAGCGGCTGCGGGGCGCGGCGGCGGACGTCGTCGTCACGACGATCGAGAACCTCGACGACGCGTCGATCTTCTTCCGCTCGATGCACCATCTGAGTCCCGAGAAGAACAAGCAGGTGCGGGCCGAGCGCCGGCGCTACCACGAACGCTTCCGCGCCCTCGTCGAGGAGGGCCAGGAGGCCGGGGTCTTCTCCACGGCCACCCCGGCCGACCTGGTCGTGGACTACCACTTCGGCTCCGTCCACCACCTGTCGACCTGGTACCGCCCGGGCGGTCCGATGGGGCCGCAGGAGGTCGCCGACCACCTGGCCGACCTGCTGCTGAGGGCACTGCGACCCTGACGAGCGGCCTGTCCGGCCCGTGCGGAAGGCCCCGGCGACGACGCCGGGGCCTTCCTCGTTCCTCCTCGCGGACACCGGTCGCCGCAGGACGGGCGCTAGAGGTACTTCTTCAGCTCACGCCGGGCCAGCGACCGCTGGTGGACCTCGTCCGGGCCGTCGGCGATCATCAACGTACGGGCGCCCGCGTACAGTTCGGCCAGCGGGAAGTCCTGGCTGACGCCGCCCGCGCCGTGCAGCTGGATCGCCCGGTCGATGATGTCGACGACCGCGCGGGGCGTCGCGATCTTGATGGCCTGGATCTCCGAGTGGGCGCCCCGGTTGCCGACCGTGTCCATCATCCACGCGGTCTTGAGGACCAGCAGCCGCAGCTGCTCCACCGTCACCCGCGCGTCCGCGATCCAGTTGTGGACCACGCCCTGCTGGGCCAGCGCCTTGCCGAAGGCGTCACGGGAGACCGCCCGGCGGCACATCAGCTCGATCGCCCGCTCCGCCATGCCGATCAGCCGCATGCAGTGGTGGATGCGGCCGGGGCCGAGCCGCGCCTGGGCGATGGCGAAGCCGCCGCCCTCCTCGCCGATCAGGTTCGTCACCGGCACCCGCGCCCCGTCGAACACCACTTCGGCGTGGCCGCCGTGGGAGTGGTCCTCGTAGCCGAACACCCGCATGGCGCGCTTGACGGTCACACCGGGTGTGTCGCGGGGCACCAGCACCATGGACTGCTGACGGCGGATGTCGGCGCCGTCCGGATCCGTCTTGCCCATCACGATGAAGATCTTGCAGTCCGGGTTCATCGCCCCGGAGATGTACCACTTGCGCCCGGTGATGACGTAGTCGTCGCCGTCCCGCCGGATGAGCGTGGTGATGTTGGTGGCGTCGGAGGAGGCCACCTCCGGCTCGGTCATCGCGAACGCCGAGCGGATCTCCCCGGCGAGCAGCGGCTCCAGCCACTGCTTGCGCTGCCGCTCGTCACCGAACTGGGCCAGCACCTCCATGTTCCCGGTGTCCGGGGCGGCGCAGTTCAGTGCCGTCGGCGCCAGCTGCGGCGAGCGGCCGGTGATCTCGGCCAGCGGCGCGTACTGGAGGTTCGTCAGACCGGCGCCGTGCTCGGCGTCGGGGAGGAACAGGTTCCACAGGCCCAGGCCGCGGGCCCGCTCCTTCAGCTCCTCGACCACCGCCGGCGTGTCCCACGGCGAGGCGAGCAGCGCGCGCTGCTCCTCGGCGACGGCCTCGGCCGGGTACACGTACTCGTCCATGAAGGCGAGCAGCTTGGCGCGGAGCTCCTCGGTGCGTGCGTCGAACGCGAAGTCCATGCGGGTCAGCCTTCCTGGAGAGTGGTCAGTCCGTGCTCGATGAAGACGGGGACGAGCTCCCCGATGCGGTCGAAGCCGCGTCCGACCGTCTGGCCCAGCGTGTACCGGTAGTGGATGCCCTCCAGGATCACGGCGAGCTTGAACCAGGCGAACGCCGTGTACCAGGAGACCGCCGAGACGTCCCGCCCCGAGCGGGTCGCGTAGCGCTCGATCAGCTCGGCCGGCGACGGGTGCCCGGGCGCCGACGCGGTCGTGGAGATGGGCGAGTTCGGGAGTTCCAGCGGCACGCTGTACATCACCAGCAGCCCGAGGTCGGTCAGCGGGTCGCCGAGCGTCGACATCTCCCAGTCGAGGATCGCCCGGATCGTGTCGCCGCTCCCGATCAGGACGTTGTCGAGCCGGTAGTCGCCGTGCACGACCGCCGGGGTGGGGGACTGCGGCAGCCCGCGGCCGAGCGCCGCGTGCAGCTCGTCGATCCCGGGCAGGTCACGGCTGCGGGAGGCGTCCAGCTGCTTGGCCCAGCGGCGCAGCTGCCGGTCGAGGAAGCCCTCGGGACGGCCGAAGTCGGCCAGGCCCACCGCCGCCGGGTCCACCGCGTGCAGCTCCACCAGCGTGTCCGCCAGCGAGAGCACCGCGTCCCGGGTGCGCCGCTCGCCGAGCGGGGCGAGCTCGGCGGCCGTGCGGTAGGGGGTGCCCTCGACGAACTCCATGACGTAGAAGGGCGCTCCGGGCGCCGCCCCGTTGTCGGGGTCCTCGCACAGCAGCACCGGGCGGGGCACCGGCACGCTGGTCGGGTGCAGGGCGCTGATCACCCGGTGCTCGCGCCGCATGTCGTGCGCGGTGGCGAGGACGTGACCGAGCGGGGGGCGCCGCACGACCCACTTCGCGGTGCCGTCGGAGACCGCGTAGGTGAGGTTCGACCGTCCGCCCTCGATCAGCCGGCCGGTGAGGGGGCCGTCGACCAGACCCGGACGCTCGCGCTCCAGCAGGGCGCGCAGCCGGTCGAGGTCGAGTCCGGGCGGGTGGTCGGGGCTCATGCGCGGCTCCTACGGACGGAACGGGGAATCAGCATGCGCACTATGATGCCGACCGGTCGGTATGCCGTCCAGTGGTCGCGCCCAACGTGATCGGAGCCACGATAGGACGACGGCTCCCCGGGCCGTGCCCGGGGAGCCGTCGTCAGGGTGTTTCCCGGCCGCCTCGGCGGTCGGCCGCGGGGCGCGCCGGCGGTCGCGTCCGGTGTGCCGGCGGGTGTCCGCCGGGTGCGTCAGTGGTCGTCCCAGTGGCCGTCGTGCTCGGCGTGCCGGTGCCCGTCGTGCAGGTAGTCCATGTGGTCGCCGTGCGCCACGCGCGCGTGCCCGCAGCCCTCGCCGTGCCGGTGCTCGTGCCCGGCGTGGGTCACGTGCCCGCCCGGCTCGCACTCGTCCCAGTGGCCGCCGTGCTCACGGTGCAGATGTCCGTCGTGGACGTAGTCGACGTGGTCGCCGTGCCGCACCTCGGTGTGCCCGCAGTCCGGGCCGTGCGCGTGGGTGTGGGCGGAGTGCTCGAGATGGAGGGTGGTCATGCTGCTCACCTTCGAAGCCGCGGGGTGATGACGTCGGACAGGCTGTCACGCAAACTCCGCATATCGGGTCATTCGGCTTGCGTGGCGTCCGGGTACCCCGGAGGGTCGGACCCATGAAGGCCATCAGCTACTCACGCTACGGCGGCGCCGAGACGCTCGCGTACGGAGACGTCCGCGAGCCCAAGATCGGCCCCGACTCGGTGCTGGTGAAGGTCCGGGCGGCGGCCGTGAACCCCGTCGACTGGAAGGCCCGCGAGGGATATCTGGACCCGATGATCGACGCCGTCTTCCCGGTGATTCCCGGCTGGGACGTCTCCGGGGTCGTCGTGCAGCTCGGGGTCTCCGTCGTGGAGTACGCGGTCGGCGACGAGGTCATCGGCTACGTCCGCGAGGACTTCCTCTCCCGCGGGACCTTCGCCGAGTACGTCGGCGCTCCCGTGCGCACCCTCGCCCGCAAGCCGCGCAACCTCACCTGGGAGGAGGCCGCGGGCCTGCCGCTGACCGGGCTCACCGCCTACCAGGTGCTGACCAAGGCCCTCGAGGTGAAGCGGGGCGAGACCGTTCTCGTGCACGCGGCCGCGGGCGGCGTCGGCTCCATCGCCGTACAGCTGGCCCGCCATCTGGGCGCCCGGGTGATCGGCACGGCGAGCGAGGCCAACCACGACTTCGTCCGCTCACTGGGCGGCGAGCCGGTGTCCTACGGCGAGGGACTGGCCGAACGGGTGCGCGGGCTGGCCCCCGAGGGCGTGGACGCGGCCTTCGACACCGTCGGCGGTGACACGCTGAAGATCTCCGCCAACCTGCTGGCCCCGGAAGGGCGCCTGGCGTCGGTCGCCGACGGGGACGTCGTCGGGTACGGCGGCCGGTACTTCTGGGTCCGGCCCGACGCCGACGACCTCACCCGGTTGTCGGAACTCGCCGAACAGGGCGTCGTCTCCGTGCACGTCTCCGAGACCTTCCCGCTGGAACGCGCCGCGGACGCCCACCGGCTGAACGAACAGGGCCGCACCCGGGGCAAGATCGTGGTCACGGTGGACTGGGCGGACGAGACCGACGGAGCCGACGGGGCCTAGGAAACCTGGCCCAGGAGGTCCAGACGGCCAGACGGCCAGACGGCCAGACGGCCAGAAGGCCAGAAGGCCCGGGAGGCCCGGGAGTCCGCGGAACGGTGACACCGGCCGGGTCCCGGCGCGCGCCCCTAGACCACCACCAGCGCCGCCGCGCACACCGCCGTCGCGACCGCGCACAGGACCGCCGCCGTCGCGTGCCGCGGGGTCAGGGCCGCCGGGACCCCCTGACCGGAGAGGGCGACGATCCGGCGGTGCGCGAGCAGCAGGAAGGCCAGCCACAGGCCGCAGCACAACGCGCCCGCGACGATCCCGGCCACCGACACCCCGCCGTGCAGCGCCGCCTTCGCGGCGAGCACGGCGGCCACGGTGCTCGCCAGCGTCGTACGCCGCCAGGCGAGCCGGGTCCGCTCCGGCTGGAGACCGGGGTCCCGCGCCGGCCCGACCGCTTCGCTCACCCCTCCCACCCCACCAGCACCACGACGGCCATCGCCAGCGCCACCACCGCGACCAGCACGCCCAGCAGCGCCGGGAAGCGCGAGGCGGGCAGGTCCTCGCCCCGGCGCATCGCCCGCTCGCAGCGCATCCAGTGATTGACCGCGCGCAGCGAGCACAGCACGCCCGCGGCCAGCAGCGCGAGGGCCAGTCCGACCCGCCAGCCCCAGCGCAGGTCCGGCAGGAACTGGTCCACCGCGAAACCGCCGCCGATCAGCGCGAGCGCGGTGCGCAGCCAGGCCAGGAACGTGCGCTCGTTCGCCAGCGAGAACCGGTAGTCGGGCGTGCGGCCCTCCTCCCGTACCTGCTCGGGAGCGAACCACAACCGGACGTTCCGTACGAACTCGATCACCCCGGGGACCCTACCCGGCTGCCGTCGGCCGCCGACCGCCGGATCCGCCCAGCTCAGCCGCTCGCGCGGTGCGCTTTCAGCCGTTCGTACGCCGCCAGGCCGTCCGGCACCCACTCCCAGTCGGAGAGCCGCCGTTCGACCTCCTCCTCGGGGAGGAAGTCGTGCCAGGCCACCTCCTCCACCTGCGGACGCACCGGCAGCTCGCAGCGGACCTCGTAGACGGCCGACCACCAGCTCCCCGCGGCCCCGCCGTCGTACAGGAACTTGAAGACGAACTCCGGGCGGGGCAGGCCGCTCACCCCCAGCTCCTCCTCGGCCTCGCGCAGCGCGGCGTCGTCGTAGCTCTCGCCCGCGCCGACCACCCCGCCGACGAACATGTCGTACAGCGAGGGGAAGACCAGCTTCGTCGGGGTCCGGCGGTGGACGAAGATCCGGCCCTCGGCGTCCCTGGCCCGGACGAAGACGCAGCGGTGCCGCAGGCCCTCGGCGTACGCCTGCCCGCGAGGGAACTGCCCGACCACCCGGTCGTGCTCGTCGACGATGTCGAGGATTTCGTCAGCAGCGCTCATGGCCCCATCCAAGCAGCACCGCCACCGGGGCCGGGGGCTACTGGGGCTGGAGGTCCGGGACCCGCTCCCGGGGCGCCGTGCCGCGCGGCATCGCGGGGTGCAGTCCGAGCAGCACGATGCCCACGATGACCGCCGCGAGCCCCGCCGCCTCCCAGGCCAGCGCGCCGGTGTCGGTGTGCAGCCGGTCGCCGAGGAAGCCGACCCCGCAGATGATCCCGGCCAGGGGCTGCGCCGCGGTGAGCGCGGGCAGCGACATCCGCAGCGGCGCCGTCTCGAACGCGCTCTGGACCAGCACCAGGCCCGTCACACCGAGGGCGAGCACCGCGTACGGCTGCCAGCCGGTCAGCAGCTCACCGAGGCCGCCCGCGGCGAAGCGCTGCCCGCTGACCCTGGTCAGCGCGTCCTGGACGCCGTACAGCAGGCCGGCCGCGAGGGACAGCAGCACCGGGCCGGAACTCAGCCGGGAACGTTTGGCGTACGTGGTCAGCAGCAGGGCGACGCCGACCATCACTCCGATGATCAGCCAGTGCCGCAGCGGATCCGTGACCGCCGTGCCACCGCGCGGCTCGCCCGCCACGATGAAGGTGGTCACCCCGCCCGCGAGCAGGAGCAGACCCGCCCAGCCCTGGCGGCCCAGCGGCTGCTTCGTCTGGTGCCGGGAGAGCGCGAGGGCGAACAGCAGATTGGTGGCGAGCAGCGGCTCCACCAGGGAGAGCTCGCCCTGGCCGAGCGCGACCGCGCCCAGCGCCATACCCGCCACCATCAGGCCGATGCCGCCCAGCCAGCGCGGCACCTTCATCAGGTCGAGCAGCAGCCGCGGGGAGAGGAAGTCGCCGAGCGGCGCCCGCTGCGCGGCGTTCTGCTGGAGCACGAACCCGAAGCCGAGGCAGCAGGCGGCACTCACGGCGAGAACCAGAACCAGAACCGACACGCTGCCTACCTCGATCATCCGGTCGGACCACGGACGGGATGCGTAGTGGCCGACTGTAGCGTCCCAGCGCCCTCGGCGCCTCGAGTACCCGGAACGGGGCGGCCGACTCGGCCGCGGCGCCCGGGAGCAGGGCCGGGGGTGCGGGGCGGCCCTACGGCCATGGTGTGGGCTCCGGACGGGCCGCGCCATGGCGTACGCCACACCGGCACGCCGGGACACCCGGCCACAGGGGGTCCCACCAGCGCCGTTCCGCCCCCGGATCAGCCGTCAGCCGACCCCCACCGGGCCTTCCCGGCGGCCCGGGCCGCCGCGCTCGGTCCGAGAGCCGGGTAAGAAGTGGTGACGGAAGTCTGACGGCCGCCCGGGATCCCTGGCCCCGACGGGTCCCCGAGTGCTCGAATGGAAGGGTGAACCCTGAACCACCCGAGCCGGCCGAGGCAGCCGGACCCCCCGAGCGGTCCGAGGCGGCCCGTCCGGCGGGGCCGCCCGCGGAACGCGGTGCACCCGTCGGCCGGCGGGTCTTCCTCGGCACGCTCGCCCTCGGCGCCCTGGGCGTCGTCGCGGCGCCCCCGCTCCAGCGCGGTATGGAGGCCTTCCTCGGCAGCGCCGCCGACAAGGACCCCACCGGCTTGACCGGTCTGCTCCCCAACGGCGGCGGCTTCCGCTACTACTCGGTGACGTCCTCGGTCCCGCACCGGAACGCCACGAACTACCGCCTGACCGTGGACGGCCTGGTGGACCGGCCCGCCGGCTACACCCTGGCCGACCTCAGGGCCCTGCCGCAGACCCGGATGGTCAGAGACGTCCAGTGCGTCACCGGCTGGCGGGTACCGGGCACGCCCTTCGAGGGCGTGCGGCTGTCCACCCTGCTCGACGCGGCGGGCGTCCGCGCCGAGGCCGGCGCGGTCCGCTTCACCTGCTTCGACGGCGCCTACAGCGAGAGCCTCACCCTCGCCCAGGCCCGCCGTGCCGACGTCCTGGTCGCCCTGCGGATGCAGGACAAGGACCTCGGCCACGACCACGGCGGCCCCGTCCGCCTCTATGTGGCGCCGATGTACTTCTACAAGTCCGCCAAGTGGCTGTCCGGCATCACCGTCACCGAGAAGGTGAAGCCCGGCTACTGGGAGGAGCGTGGCTACGACGTCGACGCCTGGGTCGGCCGCTCGAACGGACGGGACGATGAGCCTACGAGCTGAGGCGCCGCCGGCGACCGCGCGGATCCCCCGCTTCACCCCCGCCGAACGGTGGGTCCACCGCACCACGGCCCTGCTCATGGGCTTGTGCGTGGTGACGGCGGCGGTCCTGTACATCCCCGAGTTCGCGCAGCTCGTCGGCCGCCGCGAGCTGGTGGTCCGGGTCCACGAATGGGCCGGACTGGCCCTGCCCGTCCCGGTCCTGGCCGGTCTCGCCTCCCGGGCGTTCCGCGCCGACCTGCGCCACCTCAACCGCTTCGGCCCGCACGACCGGCGCTGGCTGGGGGCCGCCCTGCGCCGGGACAGGAGCCGGCGCTCGCGTCCGGCGGCCAAGTTCAACGCCGGGCAGAAGATCTACGCGGCCTGGATCGCCGGGGCGACCCTCGTGATGCTCGGCACCGGCCTGCTCATGTGGTTCACCCATCTCACCCCGATCATGTGGCGCACCAGCGCGACCTTCGTCCACGACTGGCTGGCGCTCACCGTCGGCGTCGTCCTGGCCGGCCACATCGGCATGGCGCTGGGCGACCCGGAAGCCCGCCGCGGGATGCGCACGGGCTCGGTGAGCCGCGAGTGGGCGGAACGCGAACACCGCCTCTGGCGGCCCTAGCGGGCGGCCGCGGCCCGGTCCGGCCGCGGCCGGACCGCTAGATGACCAGGGAGAGGAGCAGGACCAGGCCGCCCGCGACCACGGAGATGATGGTCTCCATGACCGACCAGGTCTTGATGTTCTGGCCCACACTGAGCCCGAAGTACTCCTTCACCAGCCAGAACCCCGCGTCGTTGACATGGCTGAAGAACAGCGAGCCGGCACCTATGGCCAGGACCAGCAGGGCGGTGTGGGTGGTCGACATGTCGGCCGCGAGGGGCGCCACCAGGCCGGCCGCCGAGATCGTCGCCACGGTCGCCGAACCGGTGGCCAGCCGGATGGTCACCGCGATCAGCCAGGCCAGCAGCAGCGCCGGGATCGACCAGTCCTCGGAGATGTCCAGGACCATCTGGCCCACGCCGCAGTCGATCAGCGTCTGCTTGAAGCCGCCGCCCGCGCCGACGATCAGCAGGATGCCCGCGATGGGGGCGAGCCCCTTCTCGACCAGCCCCGAGACCCGCTCCTTGGCGAACCCGGCGGGCCTCAGCAGCGTGAACATGCCCACGAGCACGGCGGTGAGCAGGGCGATCAGGGGCGAGCCGACGACGTCGAAGACGCGCTGCACGGTGTGCTCGGGGTCGTCCACCACGATGTCGACCAGCGCCTTGGACAGCATGAGCACGACGGGCAGCAGGATGGTGGCCAGCGTGGCGCCGAAGCCGGGCCGCTTCTCCAGGTCCTCGGAGGGCCGCTGCGGGATCATGCGGTCCGGGGCGGGGACGTCCACCCAGCGGGCCGCGACCCGGGAGAACAGCGGACCGGCGACGACGACCGTCGGGACGGCGATGAGCACGCCGAGCGCCAGCGTGACGCCCAGGTTGGCGCCGACCGCGTCGATCGCGACCAGCGGACCGGGGTGCGGCGGGACGAGACCGTGCATCACCGACAGACCGGCCAGCGCCGGGATGCCGATCCGCATGAGCGAGTAGTTGCCCCGCTTGGCGACCATCAGCACGACGGGGATCAACAGCACCACGCCGACCTCGAAGAACAACGGCAGACCGATGACGGAGGCGATCAGCACCATCGCCCACGGCATCGACCGGCCGCCTGCCTTCGCCAGGATCGTGTCCACGATCTGGTCGGCGCCGCCGGAGTCCGCGAGCATCTTGCCGAGGATCGCGCCCAGCGCGATCAGCACGCCCACCCCGGCGACGGTGGCGCCGAGCCCGGTGGTGAACGAGGCGATGGCCTTGTCGAGCGGCGCCCCGGCGAAGGCGCCCAGCGCCAGCGAGCCGATGGTCAGCGCCAGGAAGGCGTGCAGCTTGAACCGGGTGATGAGCACGACGATCACGGCGATGCCCGCCAGGACGGCGATGCCCAGCTGCGCGTGGCCGGCCGAGGTGATCGGCTCGACGGTGTCCGCTGCCAGTGTCTCGACACTGAGTCTGGTCACGGGTGATTCCTCTGTCAGGTAGGGGTGAGGACGGGGGACGGGGGACGGGGGAGGGATCCGGTACTGCTCGCAGGCTTGCGGAACTACTCGGCGGGCTGACCAAGCGCGTCGAGCGCGGTCACGGCCCGCCCGGCGATGGCCTCCGGGCTGCCCGAGACATCGACGACGTCTCCCGCCTCGTCCGCCTCGAGGGGCTGGAGCGTGGCGAACTGGGAGTCGAGCAGCGCGGTCGGCATGAAGTGGCCCTGCCGGTGCGCCATGCGGTCCTCGATCAGCGCGCGGTCGCCCGCGAGATGCACGAAGACGACCCCGGGGGCCGCCGCCCGCAGCCGGTCGCGGTACGACCGCTTCAGCGCCGAGCAGCTGACGACCCCGCCGAGACCGGCCCGCGCGTCCGCCCAGCCGCCGATGGCGTCGAGCCACGGCCACCGGTCGTCGTCGTCGAGCGGGACGCCGGCCGACATCTTGTCGATGTTGGCCTGCGGGTGGAAGTCGTCGCCCTCGGCGTACGGAACGCCCAGCCGGGCGGCGAGCAGGGGACCGATGGTGGTCTTGCCCGTGCCGGCGACGCCCATGACCACGACGACGTGGGGGGTACGCATCTCTGCCTCGCTGTCTGCCGTTACGTCCGGCGCCGACGGGCGCCGACGACACTGAAACCGATTAGGTACGACGAATTCAAGAGTGTGTGACAAATAAGTCTGACTTTTTGGCTGTGTGATCCACCCCGTACTCTGAGTGCATGACCACTCCGGGCCGGGGTCTGCACGGCCAAGTACTGGACGCCCTCGGCCCCGCCATCACCGCGGGTGAGTACCCGCCGGGCAGTGTTCTGCGCACCGACGAACTGGCCCAGCGCTTCGACGTCTCCCGCTCGGTCATGCGCGAGGCCGTCCGCGTCCTGGAGTCCATGCACCTGGTCGAGTCCCGCCGCCGGGTGGGCGTGACGGTCCGGCCCAAAGCCGAGTGGAACGTCTACGACCCGCAGGTGATCCGCTGGCGGCTGGCCGGCGCCGACCGCCCGCACCAGCTGCGCTCGCTCACCGTCCTGCGCTCGGCGATCGAGCCCGTGGCGGCGGGCCTGGCGGCGAGACACGCCACGGCGGAGCAGTGCGCCGAACTCACGGAGTGCGCCCTCGGCATGGTGGCCAACTCACGTGGCCACCGGCTGGAGAAGTACCTCGTCCACGACGTCGCCTTCCACCGGGTGATCCTCGCCGCCTCGGGCAACGAGATGTTCGCCCGCCTCGGCGACGTCGTCGCGGAGGTCCTCGCGGGCCGCACCCACCACGAGGTCATGTTCGAGGACCCCCTCCCGGCCGCCGTCACCCTCCACGTCCAGGTCGCGGAGGCGGTCCGCGAGCGCGACGCGGCCCGCGCGGAACGACTGACCCGGGAGATCACCATCGGCGCCCTCCAGGAACTGGACATCCTGGCGCCGTAGCCGGTTACCCGGAGGTCTCAGGGAACTCCCCGTCCACGTACACCCAGGCACCGGCGACCCGCTCGAACCGGCTGCGCTCGTGCAGCGCGCCACCCCGGTAGGAAGCCCGGAACTCCACGGTCCCGCTCGTGTGGAAGGCGCTGCCGTCCGCCGCCGCGAGGATCTCCAGACCCGTCCACCGCATCCCCGGATCGAGCTCGAGCCGCTCCGGCCGCGTCCGCGGATGCCACGTCCGCAGCAGATACCCCGCATCACCCCGCACGAAGGCGCTGTACCGCGACCGCATCAGCGCCTCGGCGGTCGGCGCGGAGTCACCACCGCCGTGAAAACGCCCACAGCACGCCTCGTAGGCCGCGGGCAGCCCACAGGGGCACGTCCCTCCGGCTGTCGACACGGAACCGGAGCGGCCGGAGCTGACAGGGCGAGCGGAACGGGCGGTACGTCGGGCCATGGCCCCCATTGTGCCCGCCTCGCCGATCACCCCCGGCCCGCAGGCCGAGGACCGTGCGGCATCCCCGCGATCGCGCGGAGCGCTACGCCGACTCGGCGCCCCGCCCCACCGACGGCACCGGCAGCGGCGGCAGCGCCGTGCCGTACACCCACGCTTCGAACAGCTCGTCCAGCGGCTCCGGCGCGAACCGGGCCACGTGCGCGGTGAGCGTCGACGTCGTCACCGACCCGCCCCGGTGCAGCCCGAGCCAGGCGCGCAGCATCCGGAAGAACGTCTCGTCGCCGAGCGCGCAGCGCAGCGCGTGCACGGTCAGCCCGCCGCGCTCGTAGAGCCGGTCGTCGAACATCGACTTGCGGCCGGGGTCGGCCAGGCGCAGGTCCTGCGGCAGCGAGGACAGCGACCGGTGCGCGACCGCCGCGAGCTGCTGCGCGCTGCGCCCGCCCGACCGCTCCGACCACAGCCACTCCGCGTACTTCGCGAACCCCTCGTTCAGCCAGATGTGCCGCCAGTCGGCGATGGACACACTGTTGCCGAACCACTGGTGCGCCAGCTCGTGCGCCACCAGCCGCTCCGAACCCCGCGCGCCGTCCACGTGGTTGGCACCGAACAACGACAACCCCTGGGCCTCGACGGGGACATCGAGCTCCTCCTCCGTCACCACCACCGCGTACTCGTCGAACGGGTAGGGCCCGAAGAGCTGTTGGAACAGGTGCATCATCCCGGGCTGCCGCGCGAAGTCCCGCGAGAACTCCGCGAGCAGCTCCGCCGGGATGTGCCCGTGCTGGGGGACGCCCCCGAGCCCCGGGTCGCCCAGCAGCACGGTCTGGTACTTCCCGATGGCCAGACCGACCAGATAGCTGGACGTCGGCGCCGACTGCTCGTACACCCACGTCGTCGTCGAGGCCTTCGTCGTCCGCGTCAGCAGCCGGCCCCCCGCCACCACCGAGTACGCCGACGGTGTCGTCACCGATATCAGGTACGACGCCTTGTCCGCGGGCCGGTCGTTGCACGGGTACCAGGAGGGCGCCCCGACGGGCTGGCTCGCCACCAGCGCCCCGTCGTCCAGCTCCTCCCAGCCGATCCCGCCCCAGGGGCTCTGCACCGGCTTGGGATTGCCCGACCAGTGCACCTCGACGGTGAAGGCGGCCCCGGCGCGCAGCGGCTTCGTGGGCCGCACGCGCAGCCGCCCGCCGCGATGGGTGTAGTGCGCCGGCCGGCCGTCCACCCGGACCCGGCCGATCTTGAAGTCGGCCAGGTTCAACTGGAATTCGGGCAGCGCCGTGCGCCCCGCGATGGCGTTGATCCGCGCCGCGCCCGACAGCCGGTTCGGACCGGGCCGGTAGTCCAGGGTGAGCTCGTAGCGGTGCACCCGGTAACGGGAATCACCGTTCGCCGGGAAGTACGGATCCGGACCGACCGCCTGCTGAACTGCCACTTCCCCGTCCGCTCCCTGACCTGTGCTCGAACCACCCGCCGCCGGTGCACCGCCCATCGACTCCGGGTAGCCCCTTCTCAGGGACGCCATGCCTCGATCGGATTGCCGAGCCAGCGGGTGTCGTCCGGGACGGACTCCGCGGCCATGACGAGCGACGCGGGACCCAGCGTCGTCCGGGCCCCGATCGTGCTGCCGGGCAGCACGATCCCGCCAGGGCCCAGCGTGGCACCCTCACGGAGGACCACAGTATCCGTCCGCAAGATCCGGTCGTGGAAGAGGTGAGTCTGGAGCACGCACCCGCGGTTGACCGTCACCCCGTCCTCGAGCGTGACCAGATCCGACTCGGGCAGCCAGTAGCTCTCCACCCACGTGCCCCTGCCGATCCGCGCGCCGAGCCCGCGCAGCCACGCCGTCATCACCGGCGTGCCCGGTACGGCGCCCGCCAGCCACGGCACCGCCACGACCTCCACGAACGTGTCCGCCAGCTCGTTGCGCCACACGAAGCCGGACCACAGCGGATGCTCACCGCTGCGATGCCGTCCGACGAGCAGCCACTTGGCGACGATCGAGACGACCGCCGCCGCACCGCCCGCCCCGAGCAGCACGAGCCCGGACAGCAGCGGCGCCCGGCCGCCCAGCGCGCACAGCGCCGCCACCGTCAGCACGGCCAGCCCCGCCGAGCAGAACACCGGCACGATCCGGCACAGCTCCACCAGGGCACGCGCCCACAGCAGCCGCGCGGGCGGCTCGTACGTCCGGCTCTGGTCACCGCCGGTCGTGTTCCGCGGCAGCTTCACCGGCGGCAGCCCCAGGTACGAACTGCCCTTCTTCGCCTTCTTCGGCGTCGCCGACAGCACACCCACCAGGCCGCCGTCCGGCACGCTCCGCCCCGGCGCGGTCATCCCCGAGTTGCCGAGGAACGCCCGCCGGCCGATCTCCGCCCGCCCGATCCGCATCCAGCCGCCGCCGAGCTCGTACGGCGCGGTCAGCGTGTCGTCGGCCAGGAACGCGCCCTCACCGACCGTGGTCAGGCTGGGCAGCGCGAGGACGGTCGACACCTCGGCGCCCTTGCCGACCCGCATCCCGAGCAGCCGCAGCCACACCGGCGTGACCAGCCCCGCGTACAGCGGGAAGAGCGTCTCGCGCGAGTGGTCCATGAGCTGGGTGACGGTCCAGGCCTGCCAGCCGATCCTGCTGTGCGTGGGATGCGTGCCCTCGCGCAGCCCGACGCTCAGCAGCCGAACGGCCACCAGCAGCAGCACGGCGTACGCCAGACCGAAGGAGAGCGTGGCCGGGACCAGGGCGAACGCGGCGCCCCGCAGGGCCGCACCGAGCCCGCCGCCCGGGGTCATGAAGCGGCTCGCCACCAGCAGGGCCGCCCCGGCCGCCAGCACCGGCAGCGAGGTGAGCGCGACACCGGACAGGCCGTACAGCACCCGCCAGGACGCGCCCCGGGACGGCCGCTCCTTGGGCCAGTTGCGCTTGGCCTTGCCGAGCTTGACCGCGGGAGCGCCCGCCCACCGCTGACCGGTGGGGATCTGACCGGTGACGGCCGAACCCGGCGCCACCTCGGCCCGCTTGCCGACCCGGGAACCCGGGAAGAGCATGCTGCGCGTGCCGACGACGGCGTGCGCGCCCACCCTGACCGTGCCGATCTCCAGCCGGTCGCCGTCCAGCCACCAGCCGGACAGGTCGACCTCGGACTCCACGGCCGCGCCCCGGCCCAGCTTCAGCATGCCGGTCACCGGCGGAAGCGAGTGCAGGTCCACGTCCGGCCCGACCTTGGCCCCGAGGGCCCGCGCGTAACGCTCAAGCCAGGACCCGGTCAGCGAGGTCGCCCCGCTGAACTCGGCCAGCCGCTCCGCGGTCCACAGCCGCAGATGGACGCCGCCACCACGCGGGTAGCGGCCCGGCCGCACGCCGCGCAGCAGCAACCGCGCCCCGCCCGCCGCGATCGCGAGCCGTCCGGGCGGGCTGAACAGCAGCAGGGCCGCGGAGACGACCAGCCACCACGGGGCGGTCGGCAGCCAGGCGTACCCGGGCAGCAGGTTGCCGGCGGCGACCAGCGGCACCGTCCAGCGCAGCCCCAGCAGCGTGAACAGCGGGAGGAGCAGCAGCGTCTGGATCACCTTGGCGCGGCCGGGCACCGGAGCGACCGCGCGGGTCGCCCCGTCGTCCTGCGCCGACCTCTCCAGGTGCCGGGCCAGCTTGCGCAGGGTGGGCTGCTGGTAGATGTCGAGGACGGCGGCGCTGGGGTACCGGGTGCGCAGCCGTGTCGTCAGCTGGGCGGCGGCGAGACTGCTGCCGCCGATCGCGAAGAAGTCGTCCCGGGCACCGCTCACGGGGATGCCGAGCACCTCGGTCCACTGCTCCGCCAGCCAGGCCTCGGTGCCGTAGAGCTGCTCCGCCGGGCCGCCCGTCTCCAGGCCCGCCAGGGGCCACGGCAGGGCGTTGCGGTCGACCTTGCCCGAGGTGCGGGTCGGCAGATCCTCCACCGGCGCGAGCAGCGGCACCAGGGCGGCGGGCAACTCGGCGCGCAGCCGCCGCACGGCCGCCGCCTGGTCCCAGCCGTCCTGCGTCACCACGTATCCGACCAGCAACTGGTTGCCGCCGCGCGCGGTCCGCACGGCGGCGGCCGCCCCCGCGACCCCCGGCAGGGCCTGGAGCGCCGCGTCCACCTCGCCCAGCTCGATCCGCCGTCCGCCGAGCTTGATCTGCTCGTCGGCCCGGCCGAGGAAGACGAGCCCCTCGGCGTCGGCGCGCACCAGGTCGCCGCTGCGGTACGCCCGCTCCCAGCCCAGCGACTCCAGCGGCGCGTACTTCTCCGCGTCCTTCTCGGCGTCGAGATAGCGGGCGAGCCCGACCCCGCCGATGACCAGCTGCCCGCTGGCGCCCAGCGGCACGGGCTCCCCGGCCTCGTCCACGACGGCCAGCTCCCAGCCCTTGAGCGGGAGCCCGATCCGGATCGGCTCCTCGCCGCTCATCAGGGAGGCGCAGGCCACGACGGTGGCCTCGGTCGGTCCGTAGGTGTTCCAGACCTCCCGTCCCTCCGTCACCAGCCGCTGCACCAGCTCGGGCGGGCAGGCCTCACCGCCGAAGATCAGCAGCCGTACGTCGTTGAGGGTCTCGGGCTCCCACAGGGCGGCCAGCGTCGGCACCGTGGAGACCACCGTGATCTCCTGCTCGACCAGCCAGGGCCCCAGATCGGCGCCGCTGCGGACCTGGGAGCGGGGCACGGGCACCAGACAGGCCCCGTAGCGCCAGGCCAGCCACATCTCCTCGCAGGAGGCGTCGAAGGCCACGGAGAGCCCGGCCATGACCCGGTCGCCCGGGCCGATCGGCTCCTCGGTGAGGAACAGTTCGGCCTCGGCGTCCACGAAGGCGGTGGCGCTGCGGTGGCTGACGGCGACGCCCTTGGGCTTACCGGTGGAGCCGGAGGTGAAGATGATCCAGGCGTCGTGCTCGGTGCCGGGCCGGGCGGCGGCCGCAGCGGGTGTGCCGTGGACGGTGATCTCGTGCGCGGCGCCGACGACGGCCCGCACGTCCGCCTCCCCGAAGACCAGCTCGGCCCGCTCGTCGGGGTCCTCGGCGTCCACGGGGACGTAGGCCGCGCCGGCGGCGAGGACCGCGAGGATCGCCACGTAGAGGTCGTTGGTGCCGGACTGCACCCGGACGCCCACCCGGTCGCCGAGTCCGACCCCGGCGGCGGAGAGCCGGCGCCGGAGGTTCTCCACCTCGACGGCGAGGGCGCGGTAGGTGAGGGGGGTGCCGCCGTCGTCGAGGGCGAGCTCGTCCGGGAACGACCGCACGGACGCGTCGAAGAGGTCGACGAGGGTGCGGGGGGAGGCGGCGGGGCCGCCGGAGAAGCGGGCGGTGTCGCCGAGTCGTGCGCGGATCTCTCCGTCGAGCAGGCCGAGAGCGCTGCTCTCGTGGATGGCTGCCATCGGTCCTCGCGTCTCGATCCCGGAAGCCTCCGGGGCGCCGGCGGGCCCGCAGGTCTGCCTGGGGTTGTCCGGTCCAGCTCCGTAACAAGCCGGAAATTTTAGTACGACGCTAGGGTCGCCGCGGTGGCCAGGCCACTCGGGGAGGCCGTCCGGGGGGTCGGGGAAGATCATCGACGGCGCTCTGACCTGGTGGCTTGGTGCCACGGCGAGACTTGCCCCACATCGGAGGGAAGGACGCCTTCGTCGACGTGATGTCCCGGTTTGAGATGTGCGCGCCAAAGGCGGGAGCGGAGCGGGATGCGGTGGGGCGGGGCGGAGCGGGGTGGGGCGGGGTGGGGCGGGGGTGAACGGCGGGCCAACGAGGAGCGACCTGGCGCGCGCCTCCGACAGTCGTATGGTTCGTGGTGATTTATGGTGAATCGACGAGCATGCCCCTACCGGAGGTGCCATGACGCGCGCCGTGGCGGCGATCGGCTCTCTGGCGGTCGGCGTGGCGCTCATCGCCGCGACATCGGCTTGTGACCAGGGCGGGTCGAAGTCGCCGAACGTCCACTACGGCGACTGCCCGATCTCGGGACATTACGGGGAGTTCCACCTGTCGCCGGAGACGGCGGGCGCCCTCACCGTCAAGACGACCCTGCCCGCGCCCGGCTGGTGGAACGGCGACACGCCGGACTCCATCAAGAGCGGCTACGAGTACTGCATGGCCGCCAACATCGCCTACCGATCAGGACTCGACCGGGTGAAGGTCGAGAACGCCCCCTTCCCGGAGATCGTGTCCGGCCGGACCAAGGACTTCGACCTGGCCCTGGCACAGATCACGATCACCCCGGAACGGAGCAAGGTGGCCGCCTTCTCCCCTCCCTATCTCTCCTCGACCCTGGGGGTGCTGATCCGGGACGACGAGAAGATCGGCGAAGCCGACATCCGCGACGTCCGCATCGGGGTGGCCGAGGGTACGACGGGCGAGGAGTTCGTCGAGAAGCGCCTGCGGCCGACCAAGCCCGTCACCGCCTTCCCCAACGACCCGGAGATGGTCACGGCGCTGGAGGAGGGGCGCATCGACGCGGTCGTCCACGACACGACGATCCTGCTGGCGTACCCGCAGAAGCGGGAGGGCAAGGTGCGCCTCGTGGGCCAGTACCGGACCGACCAGGGTTACGGCGCCCTCTACCCGAAGGCGTCACCCGACAAGGGCGAGCTGGACCGGATCATCAGGCAGCTGATCGACGACGGGACGCTCACCAAGCTGTCGGCCGTCTATCTCGGGGCCGCATTCGGCCAGGACCCGGCCAAGATCCCGTACTTCACGGTCGACGACGGCTCCTGACCGCGCGGGCACGCAGCCGGGACCTGCCCGGCGCGGATGGGACGGTCGGGGCGGCCGGGGCGGATGGGACGGTCGGGGCGGAGGGAGCGGTCGGGAACGCGCCGGGCGCCGTGTGCCCGCCTCCGAGCGGCGGTCCGGTTTCCGGCCCGCGTCACAGGTCCGCCATCAGAAGCCCTTCCAGGTCCCCGGCGCCTCCGGCGTCCAGTGCCTGCTCGGCCCAGATGATCTTGCCCCGGTCGGTGTACCGGGTCCCCCAGCGGCGGGACATCTGCGCGACGAGGAACAGGCCGCGACCCCCCTCGTCGGTGAAGGCCGCGCGGCGCAGGTGCGGGGAGGTGCTGGTGCCGTCGGCGACCTCGCAGATCAGACTGTCGCGGTCGCGCAGCAGCCGCAGGCTGATGGGGCTCGCTCCGTACCGGATGGCGTTCGTCACCAGCTCGCTGAGGATGAGCTCGGTGGTGAAGGCGGCCTCGCCGAGCCCCCAGGACTCCAGCTTGCGGGTGGCCTCGGCGCGGATCCGGGAGACGGCCGCGGGATCGTCGGGCACCTCCCACTCCTGGACCTGATCCGGGTCGAGCAGCCGGGTGCGGGCGACGAGCAGCGCGACATCGTCGCTCGACCTGGTGCGCAGCATCGCGTCGAGCACCGCCCGGCAGGTGTCGTCGGGGCTGGTGCCGTCCGTATGGGCGAGCGCCTGCCTCAGCATGCCGAGCCCGGTGTCGAGGTCACGGCCGCGGGACTCGACCAGGCCGTCGGTGTAGAGCACCAGCCGGCTGTCGGCCGCCAGCCGGAGCACGGCCGTCTCGACCGGCAGACCTCCTCCCACGCCGAGGGGCGGGGCGACGGGGATGTCGGGGAAGGTCACCGAGCCGTCGGGCGAGACCAGCGCCGGACCGGGATGGCCGGCCCGGGCGAGAACGCACCGCCCGGAGACCGGATCGTAGACCGCGTACAGACAGGTGGCGCCGGTGACGGCCTCGGTGTTCCCCTCGGCCGCCGCGTCCTGGTCGATCCGGGTGATCAGGTCGTCCAGGTGCGCGAGAAGCTCGTCCGGAGGCAGGTCCAGGGCGGCGAAGTTGTGCACCGCGGTCCTCAGACGGCCCATCGTCGCGGCGGCGTGCAGACCGTGTCCGACGACGTCGCCGACCACCAGGGCCACCCGGGCCCCCGGCAGCGGGATGACGTCGTACCAGTCGCCGCCGACCCCCGCCTGGGCCGGCAGGTACCGGTGCCCGACCTCCAGGGCGGACAGCTCCGGGAGCGCGCCGGGCAGCAGGCTGCGCTGGAGGGTGACGGCCGTGGTGTGCTCGCGGGTGTAGCGCCGCGCGTTGTCGATGCACACGGCCGCCCGGGCGGCGAGTTCCTCGGCGGGGGACAGGTCGTCCGGCTCGAACGGCTCCTGCTCCGAACGCCAGAACTCCACGACGCCCAGCAGTTGGCCCCGGGCCCGCAGCGGCACCGAGATCATGGAGTGGATACCGAATTCGATGACCCTCCGGGCCCGCTCCGGGTTCTGGACCCGCCATCCGTCGGCCAGCGCGAGGTCCGCCACCAGGACCGGCCGGCCGGTGGTCATGCCGACGGCCACGGGGTTGTCGGGCGCGTACTGCATACGCCTCCCGACGGGATAGAGGGGCACGTCGTCCCGGATGCCCTCGGCCGCGATCCGGCGCATCCGGCGCATCTCCGTGCTCACCCCCGTCGGCTCGCCCCCCTGAAGCACCGGCTCCAGCAGTTCGACGGTGGCGAAGTCGGCGAAGCGCGGGACCGCCACCTCGGTCAGTTCCTCGGCGGTGCGCTTCATGTCGAGGGTGGTGCCGATCCGCGTGCTGGCCTCGTAGAGCAGCTGGAGGCGCCCGCCCGCCACGTCCGCCCGGCCCGCGAGGGCGCGCAGCTCCGTGGTGTCCCGCAGAGTGGCCACGCTGCCCCCCTGCGGGCCGACCACCGGCCGCACGTTGACCGCGAGCAGCAGGGCACCGGCCAGGAAGACCTTGTCCGTGGCCGCCCGGCTCGAGGCCAGCAGTGCGGCCAGGGCCGGGTTCAGCCCGAGTTCGGTGACCGGCCTGCCCTCGGCCTCGGGCGGCAGGGCGAGCAGCCGGCGCGCCTCGTCGTTGACCAGCAGCAGCCTTCCCTCGCCGTCCAGAATGATCACGCCTTCGCGGACCGCGTGCAGCACCGCGTCGTGATGCTCGTACATGCGGGTCATCTCCACCGGCCCCAAGCCCCGGGTCTGCCGCCGCAGACGCCCGCTGACCAGTGCCGAACCGCCCGCGGCCAGCAGCAGGGCGACACCGCCGGCGGCGAAGATCACCGGCAGCTGGTCCTGCACCGCGCCGGTCACCTTGTCCACCGTGACGCCCACCGTGACGAGGCCGACCGCGGTCCCCTTCTCGTCGAAGACGGCCACCGTCGAGTCGACCGCCTTGCCCAGACTGCTGTCGAACGTGGTCTGGTGGGGCTCGCCTTCGAGGGCCTGACCGTAGGAGGTGGAGACGTGCTTGCCGATCTGGTCCGGGTCCGGGTGCGTCCACCGGAAGCCGTACGGGCTCAGCGCCACGACGTAGTCGACGCCGGTCCGCTTGCGCACCGCCTCGGCGTGCGGCTGGAGTGCCGCCGTCGGGTCATTGCTCTGCATCGCCTCCGCGGTGCCCGGGGCGTTCGCGAACGACTCGGCCGCCACCAGTGACCGGTCGCCGGCTTCGTCGATCGCGCGGTTGCGGTCCTGGAGCACGAGCACCACCAGGGCCGTGGCGATGAGCAGGAGGACGACCACCAGCTGGAGCAGGAATACCTGGCCGGCGACGCTGCGCGGCTTCCGCAGCGACAGCAGTCGTCGGCCGACCGAAGGGTGACGGGCCTGCGGGTCGGACTCCGGCGGTCCGCCCTCGGGTGGCACGCGGTCGGCCCGTCGGCCCGCTGGGGCGTATTGCCCGAGATTGCCCATTTCCCCAGTATCAGTGACCGGCCCGGAGGGCGCGGCCCAGGACGGGCCCGGACCTGACCGCCGTCGGGTCGGCGCCGCAGCGAGCGGGCGGAGGAGGAGCGGGCGGCGGGGGAGCGGGCGGAGGAGGGGCGGGGAAGTCGAAGACTCCGGGAACGACGAATGCCGGCGAGTCGGAAGACTCACCGGCATTCATGCCTCTGTGTCCGAGGGGGGACTTGAACCCCCACGCCCGATAAAGGGCACTAGCACCTCAAGCTAGCGCGTCTGCCATTCCGCCACCCGGACAAGGTGTCTGTCGTGCGGGGTTTACCCCGCGGCGACGTCGTAAACATTACCAGGCTTTCCGGGGTGCCCGATCACGGGCGGCCCGCCCGCCGGATGCCGCGTCCGGCGTGAACGGCGTGTGACGGGCCGGGACCGGCCTTGGGCGGGGAGCGGGGGAGAGGGAGGATGAGGGGGACCCACCAGCAGTGACAGCGGGAGGAACCAGCGTGAGCGCGACCGACGGCACGGCCACGAGCGTCACCGGCGAGGACGAGGTCGTCGACCTCTGCCGCGAGCTGATCCGGATCGACACCAGCAACTACGGCGACCACTCGGGCCCGGGTGAACGCAAGGCGGCCGAATGGGTCGCCGAGAAGCTCGCCGAAGTGGGACTCGAGCCGAAGATCTTCGAGTCGCACCCGGGCCGCGCCTCGACGGTGGCCCGCATCGAGGGCGAGGACCCGTCCCGGCCCGCGCTGCTCATCCACGGTCACCTCGACGTCGTACCGGCGAACGCCGTCGATTGGACCCACCACCCCTTCTCCGGCGAGGTCGCCGACGGATGCGTGTGGGGCCGGGGCGCGGTCGACATGAAGGACATGGACGCGATGACGCTGGCGGTCGTCCGCGACCGGCTGCGCTCCGGGCGCAAGCCGCCGCGCGACATCGTGCTCGCGTTCCTCGCCGACGAGGAGGCGGGCGGCACCTACGGCGCGCGTCACCTCGTCGACCACCACCCCGACCTCTTCGAGGGCGTCACCGAGGCCATCAGCGAGGTGGGCGGCTTCTCGTTCACCGTGAGCGAGGAGCGGCGGCTCTACCTCATCCAGACGGCCGAGAAGGGCATGCACTGGATGAAGCTGACCGTGGCCGGTACCGCCGGACACGGCTCGATGATCCACCGGGACAACGCGATCACCGAACTCTCCGAGGCGGTCGCGCGGCTCGGCCGGCACACCTTCCCGGTGCGGGTCACCAAGACGACCCGTGCCTTCCTCGACGAGCTCGGCGACGCGCTCGGCACCCCGCTGGACCCCGAGGACATGCAGTCGACCCTCGCCAGGCTGGGCGGGATCGCCAAGCTGATCGGCGCGACCCTGAGCAACACCGCCAACCCGACCCAGCTGGGGGCGGGCTACAAGGTCAACGTCATCCCGGGCGAGGCCACCGCACACGTCGACGGGCGGTTCCTGCCGGGGCACGAGGACGAGTTCCTCGCCGACCTCGACCGGATCCTCGGCCCGAAGGTGCGCCGCGAGGACGTGCACTCCGACAAGGCGCTGGAGACGTCCTTCGACGGGCCGCTGGTCGAGGCGATGCAGTCCGCGCTGCTCGCCGAGGACCCGACCGCGAAGGCCGTCCCCTACATGCTCTCCGGCGGCACGGACGCCAAGTCCTTCGACGACCTCGGCATCCGCGGCTTCGGGTTCGCCCCCCTGAAGCTGCCGCCGGAGCTGGACTTCGCCGGGATGTTCCACGGCGTGGACGAGCGGGTCCCGGTGGACGGGCTCCGGTTCGGGGTGCGCGTGCTCGACCGGTTCATCGACGCGTCCTGAGTCGTCCCGGTGCAACGAGATGTCACCGGGCGAAGACAATCGGCCGCCTGTACGGGCGCGACTGGGAAGAGTGAATGCGCCGATAAGCGCGTAGCCTCATTAATTCCCCCTCGTTACTGGTGATGCGATCCGCTGCTTGGGATCGCATTGCCAACAAGGAGGAATAATGATCAAGAAGGTCGTCGCTGCTGCGGCTGCCACTGGTGGGCTGGTTCTCGCGGGCGCGGGTCTGGCTGTTGCCGACGCGGGTGCCCAGGGTGCTGCCGTGCACTCCCCGGGTGTCGCCTCGGGCAACGTGATCCAGGTGCCCGTGCACATCCCGGTGAACGTCTGCGGCAACACGATCTCGGTGATCGGGCTGCTGAACCCCGCCTTCGGCAACACCTGCATCAACAAGTGACGTCGACCCGCTGAGGGGTCGTACGTCCACACCGTCGGCCCCGGAGCGCGAGCCATGCGCTCCGGGGCCGACCGGTCTTTTTCCGAAGGAAAAGCCGAAGAAATCGAAGAGCCCGGAACGAATCGAACAGCTGCCATGATGCGAGCGAATTCGGGACGAGTGCGAGATTGAAAGCAGGGATTCAGCAATGCGACAGGTCACCCGCAAAAGCCTTATGACCGTGGCGGCGGCGACGGGGGTGATCGCCGCCGCGGGCGGCTACGCCCACGCCGACTCCGGCGCGCACGGCGCGGCCACGGACTCGCCCGGCGTCCTGTCGGGCAACTCGGTGCAGGCGCCCGTCAACGTGCCGGTCAACGTCTGCGGCAACACCGTCGATGTCGTCGGGGCGCTCAACCCGACCTTCGGCAACTCCTGCGCCAACAAGGGCGGCGGCGCGCGGTCGGGCGGCTACGGCGGCCAGCGGGGCGGCGGCCACGGAGACCACCAGGGCGGTGGCTACGGCGACCACCAGGGCGGAGGCGGCCGGGGCGGCGACCACGGCGGGAACCACGGCGGCGGGCACCACGGCGGCTCCGGCGCGCAGGGCGGCTCCGGTGGCGCGCACGCGGGCGGGCACACCGGTGGATCACCCGGTGTCGGCTCCGGCAACCACGTCCAGGCGCCGATCGACGTGCCGGTCAACGTGTGCGGCAACAGCATCGACGTCGTCGGGATCCTCAACCCGTCCTTCGGCAACGACTGCGCCAACGACAGCGGCCCCCACACGCCGCCCTCCCGCGGTCACGAGACCCCGGGCAAGCCCGGAGAACACGGCCCCGGCAAGCCCGGCGGGCACGGTCAGTCCAGCCCGTCCCGGCCCGGGGGTGTGCCATCCACATCGGACCACGTGACCCCGGCCGGTTCCTCCGCCGTCCACCGGCCCGCCGCCCACGCCGCGCAACTCGCGCACACCGGCAGCGAGCTGCCGATGGGCCTCGTCCTGCCGGCCGGCGCGGGCGCCCTGCTCGCGGGCGCGGTGCTCTACCGCAAGGCACGCGCCGCCGCGTGAGCCCGCGGGGAGCTCACCGGTGAGCCCACGACGGAGCGGGCCCCGCCTCGGCGGGGCCCGCTCCGTATCCGTCGGCCCGTCTCACCACGTGGCCCGCACCTGGCGGATGATCCGCCGGCGCAACCGCACCCTGCGGCTGCCGTCACGCAGCAGGCTCAGGCGGTCCAACTCCCAGTGTCCGTACTCGGCATGGTCGGTCAGCAGTCGGGTCGCGTCCTTGCGGGAGACCCCGCGCGGTACGTAGACGTCGACAAATTCGTATTCCGGCATCGCATCTATTGTGCGGTCTGGGGTCCGGTACGGATAGCGTCTGCACTATGTCTGATGCTGCGCAGCCCACCGCTGCCGAGGTACGCGCCGCCGCCGAGGCGGTCAAGACCGCGCTCGACCGCCACCTGGCCGCGGTCGAACGCAGGACGGGGGAGGACGACCCGGCCGTCTACGAGGCGTTCAACGAGCTTGCCGCGGCCGCCGAGGTCTACGACGAACTGCTCTACGACCGCCATGACGAGGTCACGCCCTTCGAGATCCCCGGCGCGGAGGACTCCCTGCCGCCGTACGCGGGCCCCGAGGAGCCGAACGCGCTCAGTGTGCTGATCCGCCGCGACTACGCCGTCGTGGAGCCACCGCGCCTGCTGGCGCAGGCCCAGCGGATCGAGGCGGCCGACGGCGAAGGGGTGGGCGGGGCGGTCTCGGACACGGTGCACGGCGCGCTGGGCATTCTGTTCGGCGAGTTCGAGCCGGACGAGATCGCCTCCCGGCACAAGGAGTTCGGCCTGGAGGAGGGCGACTCCACGCTGTGGGTGCTGGCGGCCGACGAACCGGCGGACCCGGGCGAGTGGCTGGAGACACCCTTCGACCAGGTCGACCCGGGGCGGGTGGTCTGCCGCTTCGACGTGAGTTCGGTGTTCGACGAACTCGACGACGGGGACGACGCGGACGACGAGGACCTCGTGGACGACATCGAGGACGAGGACCTGGAGCCACTGGACGCGGACCGTTAGTCCCCGCGGCGGGAAGCGAACGGTCGGCGGCGCGAAGCCTCCGCGGATCCAGGACGGCGGCGGTCGCGAGGGAGCCCCTCGCGACCGCCGCCGTCCGCGTTCGGCCGTCCGCGTTCGGCCGTCCGCGTTCCGCGTTCCGCGTTTCCCGGCGTTATCCGGCCGCCGGGACCTGGGCGCGCAGCAGCACGGGCAGCCGGGTCGTGCGGGGCTTGGCCGGGACCTCGGCGACAGCCTTCGGCAGGACCTGCTCCACACCGTGCACCACGGACAGATGGCGCTCCGCCCGGCCGAACGCCGTGTACACCCAGGGGCGCGAGAGGACCTGTGCGGCGTCCCCGGGAAGGACCACGACCGCGGCGGGCCACCGGCCGCCCACGGCCTGGTGCGCGGTCAGCGCCCACCCGTGCCGTACGGCCTGCTCCACCCGCTCCCTGGGTACCATCACCGGGCCGTCGGCGCAGGACAGGTGCAGCCCCTCCGCGTCCGCCGACACCACCCGGCCGGGCACCGTACGGCCCGGCGCGGGCGAGTAGGCGATCCGGTCGCCGGGGTCGAAGCCGCCGAAGCGGCCGGGGCCGGGATTGAGCCGTTCCTTCAGGGCCGCGTTCAGCGCGCGGGTGCCGGCCGCGCCGCCGTGCCCCGGGGTGATCGCCACCGTCTCCTCGGGGGTGATCCCGAAGGCCCGCGGCACGGAGTCGGCGACGAGCTGCACGGTCCGGTGCACGGCCTCGCCGGCGTCCCGCACCGGCACGATCACGATCTCCTTGCCGGGCGCGTCGACCTGGTTCAGCTCGCCGATGCCGACGCCGGAGACGAGTTCGCCGATCGGCCCCGGGTCGGGTGCGCGCGAGGCGACCTGCGGGCACGCGCGCGCCGCGAGCAGGTCGGCGAAGACCCGGCCCGGGCCGGCCGACCACAGCACCGCCGGATCACCGCTGAGCACCAGCCGCGCCCCGTCCGGCAGCGACTCCGCCAGCATCGCGGCGCTCTCCACGTCCAGTTGCGGTGCGTCGAGCACGATCAGCAGGTCGAGCTCGAAGGCCCCGTCCGTGTCCCGCCCGGGCCCCTCGGTACCGGCCAGCAGACCGGGGACGGTGACGACCGTGCCGTCCGCCGCCTTCTCGCCGAGGAGAGCCGTGAACCGCTGCCGTCCGTCCGGCGTGTGACAGGCCGCGACCGCGCGCAGGCCCAGCGTCCGGGCCGCGGTGAGCAGCGCCGCCGGTTCGGCGCGGGAGGCGTCGCCGCCGGTGTGCAGTACCAGACCGTGGGCGGCGACGGCGCGCAGCAGCTCGGCCGTGCTGCCGGACGCCTCGGTCGTCACCGGCTCCCACGCCGCCGAGGTCTCCTTGGCGAGCGAGTTGACCACGCGGGCCAGCGCGTCGGCGAGGCTCTCCTCCGCCAGCGCGTACCGCTCGAGACCCACCAGGACACGGACCGGCCGGGCCTCCTCGGCGTCTTCCCCGCTCTCCTCCCCGCCGATCGCGCCGTCCCCGGCGCTCCCCTCGGGCCGACCGGCGGGCCGGGCGGTGTCCAGCGGGTCCAGGGCGTCCTGGAAGACGAGGGCCTCACCCTCGGCCAGCGCGCTCTGCACGGCCGCCTCGGCGTCCGGCACGGCCTGCCGGCCGAGGGCGGCGGTCAGCGTCGGCAGCTCCAGGGCGGTGTGCCCGGCCAGGGCGGCCTGTTCCAGCAGCCAGACGGTCACCGCGCGGCCGCGCCGTTCGTCGTCGGGGGCGCACTCCGGGCCGAGCAGCGCCCGCGCGAACCCGTCGGCCTGCTCGGGACGCACCCCGGGGACGCGCAGCAGCTGCCACGGGTCCTCGCGCAGCAGCTCCCCGGCACCCTCGCCGAGCGTGGCGGCGGCCTGCGGTGCGAGGGTCTCGGGCGCACCGCCGTCGGCGAGCGCACGCCGTACGTCCTCGACGGCTTCCGCCGCGGGCGCCGGTGCGGTGTCCGCCGTCGGCGCGGCGGCCATCGGCTGGGGACGGCGTACCGGCTCCGGGGCGGGTCGGCGCGGGGCGGGCGCCGGCTCGGCGAACACGGTGGCCGGGGGTTTCGCCCCGCTCTCCACCGCGCGCACCGCCGCCAGCAGGTCGGCGGCCCTGCCGCTCAGCTTGGTCCCGCTGGCGATGGGCTCCGCCTTCTCGGCGCGGCGCCGCTCGATCCGCTCCCGCTCGAGCTTCTGCGCGGCGAGCTCGGCCTGCGCCTCGGAAAGCTGCGCGGCGGCTTCGGCGGCGTCGGTCGTGCCCGCCCCTGTCCCCGCTTCTGCTGCCGACCCTGCTTCCGCTTCCGGAGCGGCGTCCGCTTCCGGGTCGGTGTCCGCTTCTGCTTCCGGGTCGGCGCCCCCGTCCGGGGCGGCCTCCGCTTCCCCTTCCGGGTCGGCGTCAGCGGCGAGCGTCTCCTCGCGCTCGTCCCCGCCCCGGTCGCTCGTCGGATCGCTGTCGGCAGGCTCCGGCTGTGCCGTCGCGGTGTCGTCCGGGGTCCCGGGCTCCCCGGCGGCGTCCGGCGTCGCCCGTCCGGCGTTCTCGGTGCTCTCCGGGGGAACCGACTCCGTGCTCACAGCGTGCTCCAGTCGTGATCGGGATAGCGGTGCACGGGCGCCGACACATCGTCGAGGGCCCGGCAGATCTCGTCAGGAAGACTAAGGGCCTCCACTGACAATGCGGCCGTGAGCTGCTGCGCGTTGCGCGCGCCGACGATCGGGGCGGCCACGCCGGGCCGGTCGCGGACCCAGGCGAGGGCGACCTGGAGCGGCGTCACCGCCAGTCCGTCCGCGGCGGTCGAGACGGCGTCCACGATGCGGCTCGCGGTGTCGTCGAGGTACGGCTCGACGAACAGCCCGAAGTGGTCCGAGGCGCCGCGCGAGTCGGGCGGCAGGGCGTCGCCGCGGTACTTGCCGGTGAGGACGCCGCGGCCCAGCGGCGAGGAGGGCAGCAGGCCTATGCCCAGGTCCAGGGCGGCGGGCAGCACCTCGCGCTCCACCCCGCGCTGGAGCAGCGAGTACTCCATCTGCGTCGCCGCGAGACGGGTCCGGGTGCCCGGTGCGGAGAGCTGCCAGGTGGCCGCCTTGGCGAGCTGCCAGCCGCAGAAGTTGGAGACCCCGACATAGCGTGCCCGGCCGCTGGTGACAGCGATGTCGAGGGCCTGGAGGGTCTCCTCCAGCGGGGTGTCGGGGTCGAAGGCGTGCACCTGCCACAGGTCGACGTGGTCCGTGCCCAGCCGGGCGAGTGAGGCGTCGAGGGCGGCCAGCAGGTGTCCCCGGGAGCCGTCGTAACGGCGGTCCGGGTCAGGGACGCTGCCCGCCTTCGTGGAGACGATCAGGTCCCGGCGCGGCACCAGGCCCTCCATCAGGCGTCCGAGCAGGTATTCGGCGTCCCCGTCGCCGTACACGTCGGCCGTGTCGACGAGGGTCCCGCCCGCCTCCCAGAACGTCTTCAGGACGTCCGCGGCGTCGTGCTCGTCGGTGTCGCGGCCCCAGGTCAGGGTGCCGAGCCCGATGCGGGACACACGCAGGCCGGTGCGGCCGAGATGCCTCTGCTCCATGAACGCCGAGATTACTGGCCATAACTGGGCAGTGGGTTGCCTGTGGATAACCGAATTTCCGCGACGGGGAGCCGAGTTCCGCAGGCCGGGACCCCGGATCGGCTCGGCGCGACCCTCGCCACACCGCACTCCCGGGCCCGCGGCCCCCGCGCTATGGTCTCCGCAACAGCGTCGTTACTGATCAGTAAGGGGAATCGGCCATGCAGCTCGGGATCAACCTCGGCTACTGGGGTGCCGGAATGGACGGCGACAACCTCGCCGTCGCCCAGGAGGCCGACCGCCTCGGATACGCCGTCTGCTGGGCCGCCGAGGCCTACGGATCCGACGCGGCCACCGTCCTCACCTGGGTGGCCGCGCAGACCGAGCGCATCGACGTCGGCTCGGCGATCTTCCAGATCCCGGCCCGCCAGCCGGCGATGACCGCGATGACCGCCGCCACCCTCGACTCGCTCTCCGGCGGCCGTTTCCGCCTCGGCCTCGGCGTCTCCGGCCCGCAGGTCTCCGAGGGCTGGTACGGCGTCAAGTTCGACAAGCCGCTGTCCCGCACCCGGGAGTACGTGGAGATCGTCCGCAAGGCGATGACGCGGGAGCGGCTGTCGTACGACGGCGAGCACTGGACGCTGCCGCTGCCGGGCGGGCCGGGCAAGCCGATCAAGCTGACCGTGCACCCGGAGCGCGAGCACATCCCGCTGTACATCGCCGCGATCGGCCCGAAGAACCTGGAGCAGACCGGCGAGATCGCCGACGGCGCCCTGCTCATCTTCCCGTCCGCCGAGCACCTCGAGGACACCGCGATCAGGCATCTGCGGGCCGGACGCGAGAAGGCCGGCAAGACCCTGGACGGCTTCGACGTCTGCCCGACGCTGCCGCTCGCCCTCGGCGACGACAAGGACGTCGAGCGGCTCGCCGACACCTTCCGTCCCTACACCGCCCTGTACGTCGGCGGTATGGGCAGCCGCAAGCAGAACTTCTACAACCAGCTCGCGCGGCGCATGGGCTACGAGGCGGCCGCCGACGAGATCCAGGACAAGTACCTGTCCGGTGACAAGCAGGGCGCCGCGGCCGCCGTACCGCACGAGCTGATCGACCGGACCACGCTGCTGGGCTCGGTGGAGCGGATCGCCGACCGGATGAAGGCCTACGCGGCGGCGCGTGTCACCACGCTCACCCTCGCTCCGGCCGGCTTCACCCTGGACGAGCGTCTCGCCTCGCTGCGGGCCGGCTCGGAGGCCATCGAGCTCGCCGGCCTGGGCTAGCCGGCCTGGGCTGGCCGGCCCGGGATCCCGGCCCGGGGATTCCCGGGAGTTCAGCGGCCGTGGTGGGGGCTCGGGGGTCTTCCCCGCCACGGCCGTCACGCGGAACAACGCGCCACACGGCGCGCGGTTACGCTCGCGGGCCGACTCCCGGGGTCCCTCTTCTGGCGGAGTTGTCCGACACAGCTGTTGCAGTGCCTCCCGTGCCGCATTTGACTCGTTCCTTGCGGAATGCTGCGGAATCCTGCGCGATGCGGAGAGGTGCCCCACGATGCTTTCGGCCAAGAGTCTGTTCCAGGAGATCATCGACAACGACGAGTCCTTCGCGCTGTTCTGTTCCATCGCCGCCGGCGGGGAGTCGCAGGGAGGCTGGGAGAACGGCCGGATCGCCGCGCTCGTTCCGCAGAGCGAGCACCACCTCGCTCCCAAGATCGCCCGGCACGGCGCCGACGAGGACAAGCACGGGCGGATCTTCAACGCCCTGATGCGCAAGCGCGGGCTCGCCCCGGTGCCCGTCCCGCGCGACACCGACTACACGATGCTCCTGGAGCGCGCCGGCATCGGCCTCGCGCACGACCGGCTCCGGGCCGACCATCCGCTGACCGTGCACGACATCGTCACCTACCTCGCCCACAGCCGGGTCACCGAGCAGCGGGCCTCCGAGCAGATGGAGCTGCTGCGGCGGCACTTCGGCGACCACCCCGACCTCGGCCGCGCGGTCAAGATGATCTCGAACGACGAGGACAACCACCTCGCCTACTGCCACGAGGAGCTGCTGCGTCTCGCCCGCGCGGGACACGGCCGCGCCATCCAGCAGACGCTCCGCTCGTGCGCGCTCGCCGAGATCCGGATCTACCGCGACGTGAGCCTTGCCGTCATGGCCCACATGGGGGACATCCTCGGCTGGCCGAGGGCCAGGTCGGCGCTCCTCGCGGCCGGCATCCACGCCGTGTACGCGTGGGAGCGGTTCGCCGGCTGGCGGCGGATGGTCTCCCTGGAGATGCCCGAGCGCCGCGACGCGCTCGGCGGTCCGGCGGTCACGGCTCCCGAGTTCGCCTGAGCCCTGAACCCTGAGCCCTGAACCTTGAGCTCGGACCCCGGACCCCGCGCTCCGGCCGCGAGCCCGGACCGAAGCGCACGCCCGGAGCGCACGCCCGCGGCGCACGCCCGGGCCCGAGCGCACGGCCCGCGCAGCGTACCTAGAGCCAGCCGCGGTGCTTGAACAACCGGTACAACAGCACCTCGAGCACGGCCATCAGCGCGATCACCGCCGGATACGACCACACCCAGTGCAGCTCCGGCATGTGCTCGAAGTTCATCCCGTAGATCCCCGCGATCATCGTGGGGATCGCGGCCATCGCCGCCCACGCCGAGATCTTCCGCATGTCGTCGTTCTGCCGGACGCTCATCTGCGCCAGGTGCGCCGAGAGGATGTCGGTGACCAGCCGGTCCAGCCCTTCCACGGACTCGTTCACCCGCGTGAGGTGGTCGCTGACGTCACGGAAGAAGGGCCGCGCCCGCTCGTCCACGAAGGGCACCTCAGGTACGGCCGCGCTGGTGCCCGCCAGCCGGATCAGCGGCGGCGCCAGCGGACCGGTGGCCCGGCGGAACTCCAGGATCTGACGCTTGAACCGGTAGATCCGCGACGCGGTGTTCCGTGTGCCGCCGCCGTCCGGTGAGAACACCTCGGCCTCCAGCTCCTCCAGGTCCGTCTGGAGCTCCGTGGCCACGTCCAGGTAGTGGTCCACCGTGGCGTCGGCGATCGCGTACACCACGGCCGTGGGGCCCTTGGCCAGCAGCTGCGGCTCGTGCTCGAGCCGGTGCCGAACGGCGGCCAGCGGCGCGCCCTCGCCGTGCCGGACGGTCACCGCGAAGCCGTCACCGAGGAAGACCATCACCTCACCGGAGGAGACCGAGTCGCTCTCGGCCTCGTAGACGACCGGCTTGAACACCACGAAGAGCGAGTCGTCGTAGATCTCCAGCTTGGGCCGCTGGTGGGCTTTCAGGGCGTCCTCGACGGCCAGTGGGTGCAGACCGAACTCGTGCGTGACGTGGTCGAACTCCTTCTCCGTGGGCTCGTGCAGCCCGATCCACACGAAACCGCCCGCGGCCCGTGCCTCGGCCAGGGCGTCCGAGAAGTCCTCCGGGCCCCGCGTCCGGTGCCCGTCACGGTAGACAGCGCAGTCGACGATCACTCGGCGGATTCTCCCTTCGGACGCTCACCGGCGCACGCCCGGGTACGCCTACCCTGGGCCGCATGCCCACGTTGATCCTCGTCCGGCACGGCCGGTCCACCGCCAACACCTCCGGACTGCTCGCCGGCCGGACCCCCGGCGTCGCCCTCGACGAGCGCGGAGCCGCGCAGGCCGCCGCCCTGCCCGGGCGGCTCGACGCGCTGCCCCTCGCCGAGGTCGTCGCAAGCCCCCTCCAGCGCTGCCAGGAGACGGTCCGGCCGCTCCTGGACGCCCGCCCAGGGCTGCGCGTCCACACCGACGAGCGGATCGGGGAGTGCGACTACGGCGACTGGTCCGGACGCAAACTCGCCGAACTGACGGACGAACCCCTGATGGAGGTCGTGCAGGCGCACCCCTCGGCCGCCGCGTTCCCCGGCGGCGAGTCCATGCGGGCCATGCAGACCCGCGCCGCCGAGGCGGTACGGGAGTGGAACGCGCGCGTGGAGCGCGACCACGGCGCCGACGCCGTCTATCTCATGTGTTCGCACGGCGACATCATCAAGTCGCTCGTGGCGGACGCCCTCGGGCTTCATCTCGACCTCTTCCAGCGGATCTCCGTGGAACCGTGTTCCGTGACCGCGATCCGTTACACCCGGCTGCGCCCCTTTCTCGTGCGCCTCGGCGACACCGGCGACTTCGCGTCGCTGGCCCCGCGCGAGGAGCCGCCGGCCGGGGACGCGACGGTCGGGGGTGGTGCGGGCGCACCGTGATCGTCGGCCGCAGTAGGGTGAAGCGGTCCGCAAACGCGCGCGTACCCGCAGGGACGTTCCCCCACTCGTTCCCCGGCCCACGATGACCCACGATTCCCATGGAGACAGGACGTGTCCCGTCAGGTGTTCCTCTACGACCCCCCGGACCGCTTCGTGGCCGGTACGGTCGGACTGCCCGGGCGCCGGACCTTCTTCCTCCAGGCCACCGCCGGCCCCCGGGTGACCAGCGTGGCCCTGGAGAAGACACAGGTCGCCGCGCTCGCCGAGCGCATGGACGAACTGCTGGACGAGGTCGTGCGCCGAAGCGGCGGCAGTGCCCCCGTGCCCGCGATGTCGCCCGCCGAGAACACCGACACGGCTCCCCTCGACACGCCGATCGAGGAGGAGTTCCGGGTCGGCACGATGGCCCTCGCCTGGGACGGCGAGGAACAGCGCATGATCGTCGAGGCGCAGGCCCTCGTGGAGCTCGACGCGGACTCCGAGGAGGACCTCGCCGAGGCCGAGGAGAAGCTTCTCCAGGACGAGGAGAACGGGCCCCCGATGCTGCGGGTCCGGCTCACCGGCGCGCAGGCGCGGGCCTTCGCCAAACGCGCCCTCGACGTCGTCAACGCGGGCCGGCCGCCGTGTCCGCTGTGCAGTCTGCCGCTCGACCCGGAAGGACACGTATGTCCGCGCCAGAACGGATACCGCCGGGGGGCGTGACGACCACCGACCCGGCCGCCGCCGAACTCCTCGCGCGCGGCGAGCTCACCGTCCGCGGGCGCATCCGCGACGCCTCGAACGCGGCCCTGTACTGCACCGTCGCGCACGAGGGCCGCGAAGCCGCCTGCGTCTACAAGCCCGTCGCCGGGGAGCGGCCGCTGTGGGACTTCCCCGACGGCACCCTCGCCCAGCGCGAGGTCGCCGCCTACGAGGTCTCCGAGGCGACCGGCTGGGGCCTCGTGCCGCCCACCGTGCTGCGCGACGGTCCGTACGGCGAGGGCATGTGCCAGCTGTGGATCGAGACGGCCCCGGAGGCCGAACTGCTCGCCCTGGTGGACGGGGAGGAACCCGGGCCGGGCTGGCGGGCGATCGGCTTCGCCGAGGCCGGCGAGGGCCGCACCGCGCTGCTCGTGCACGCCGACGACGAACGGCTGCGCCGGCTCGCCGTCCTCGACGCGGTGATCAACAACGCCGACCGCAAGGGCGGCCATCTGCTGCCCACCGCCGACGGCCGGCTGTACGGCATCGACCACGGCGTCACCTTCAACGCCGAGAACAAGCTGCGCACCCTCCTGTGGGGCTGGGCGGGGGAGCCGCTGACCGGTGAGGCCGTCGACGTGCTCAAGGGCCTCAGAGGCGCCCTGGAACCCGACGGGCGGCTGGCGCTCACCCTGGCCGCGCTCCTCACCCCCGCCGAGGTCGACGCCACGCGCGCGCGTGCCGAGGCGCTGCTGGCGGCCGGGAAGCACCCGGAGCCGAGCGGCGAGTGGCCGGCCATCCCCTGGCCCCCGGTCTGACCGCCCCGCACGGGCGGCACGCATAACGGGCCGCATCGCACAAGAGGGCCTTCCCGGCCATCTGGCCTGCTCCGGTTCGTATACGCAACTTCCGTCCGGTTAGGCTCATGACATGCATGCCTGGCCCGCTTCCGAGGTCCCCGCCCTGCCTGGTCAGGGCCGCGACCTGAGGATCCACGACACCGCGACCGGCGGCTTGGTCTCCCTCGACCCCGGTCCCGTCGCCCGTATCTACGTCTGCGGCATCACGCCGTACGACGCGACCCACATCGGTCACGCGGCGACCTACAACGCGTTCGACCTCGTTCAGCGCGTGTGGCTCGACACCAAGCGGCAGGTTCACTACGTCCAGAACGTCACCGACGTCGACGACCCGCTCCTGGAGCGGGCCGAACGCGACGGCGTCGACTGGGTCGCCCTCGCCGAGAAGGAGACGGCGCTCTTCCGCGAGGACATGACGGCCCTGCGGATGCTGCCGCCGCGGCACTACATAGGTGCCGTCGAGGCGATACCCGGCATCGTTCCGCTCGTCGAGCGGCTGCGGGACGCCGGCGCCGCCTACGAGCTCGACGGCGACGTCTACTTCTCCGTCGGGTCGGACCCGAACTTCGGCCGGGTCTCGGGCCTGGACGCGGCCGCCATGCGGCTGCTCTCCGCCGAACGCGGCGGCGACCCGGACCGCCCCGGCAAGAAGAACCCGCTCGACCCGATGCTCTGGATGGCCGCCCGCGAGGGCGAGCCCAGCTGGGACGGCGGCTCGCTCGGCCGCGGCCGGCCGGGCTGGCACATCGAGTGCGTGGCCATCGCCCTCGACCACCTCGGGATGGGCTTCGACGTGCAGGGCGGCGGCTCCGACCTCGCCTTCCCGCACCACGAGATGGGCGCCTCCCACGCCCAGGTCCTGACCGGCGAGTTCCCCATGGCCCAGGCGTACGTGCACGCCGGCATGGTCGCCCTGGACGGCGAGAAGATGTCCAAGTCCCGTGGCAACCTCGTCTTCGTCTCGAAGCTGCGCCAGGACGGCGTGGACCCCGCCGCGATCCGGCTCACCCTGCTCGCCCACCACTACCGGGCCGACTGGGAGTGGACCGACCAGGTCCTCACCGACGCGCAGGCCAGGCTCGGACGCTGGAGGGCCGCCGTCTCCCGGCCGGACGGGCCGCCCGCCGAGGCGCTCGTCGAGGAGATCCGCGAGGCGCTCGGCAACGACCTCGACGCCCCGGCCGCGCTGGCCGCCGTCGACCGCTGGGCCGCCCTCCAGCAGGAGCACGGCGGTACGGACATCGGCGCCCCCGGCGTCGTCTCACGGGCCGTGGACGCCCTGCTCGGCGTGGCGCTGTAGCCGTAGGCGCCCGTACACCGGGTACGACGAGGGGCGGTGCGCCGACGCGCACCGCCCCTCGTCGTACCCCTGTCCGCCCGCCGTGCTAGTCCTCCGAGGAATCGCTGTCGTCGGAGGCGTCGCCGCTCGGCTTCGGCGGCTTCGGGGGCCGGGTCCGCTCCCCGGGGTCCGGCGGACCGCCGCCGTCCCGCCGCCGCAGATAGCGCTCGAACTCGCGGGCGATCGCCTCGCCCGACGCCTCCGGCAGCTCCGCGGTGTCCCGCGCCTCCTCCAGCGTCTGCACGTACTCGGCGACCTCGGAGTCCTCGGCGGCCAGCTGGTCCACGCCCACCTGCCAGGCACGCGCGTCCTCGGGCAGCTCGCCCAGCGGGATGCGCACGTCGATCAGGTCCTCCAGGCGGTTGAGGAGGGCCAGTGTCGCCTTCGGGTTCGGCGGCTGCGAGACGTAGTGCGGCACGGCCGCCCAGAGGCTGACCGCGGGCACCCCCGCGTGCGTGCACGCCTCCTGGAGGACACCGACGATGCCCGTGGGCCCCTCGTACTTGGTCTCCTCCAGGTCCATCCGCTGCGCCAGGTCCGCGTCGGACGTGGTCCCGCTGATCGGCACCGGACGCGTGTGCGGGGTGTCACCGAGCAGGGCGCCCAGGATCACCACCAGCTCCACGCCCAGCTCGTGCGCGAAGCCCAGCAGCTCGTTGCAGAACGAGCGCCACCGCATGGACGGTTCGATGCCGCGGACGAGCACCAGGTCGCGTGGCTTCTCGCCGCCCACCCGCACCACCGACAACCTTGTCGTCGGCCACGTGATCTTGCGCACGCCGGCGTCCATCCACACCGTGGGGCGGTTCACCTGGAAGTCGTAGTAGTCCTCGGCGTCCAGCGCCGCGAACACCTCGCCCTTCCACTCCCGCTCCAGGTGCCCGACCGCGGTGGAGGCGGCGTCGCCGGCATCGTTCCAGCCCTCGAACGCGGCCACCATGACCGGGTCGATCAGCTCGGGAACCCCCTCGAGCTCGATCACCCAGCGCCTCCTTCCGACGTGCCCTCGCTTGACCACCCAACCTTACGGCGTTCCGCGGGGGCGCTCGCAGCCCCCTTGTACGGGGGAGTGAACGGATCACTGCCCCGATCGCCACCCCCGAACACCCCTTGCCGGAACCGACTCACGGCACCGGCACACAGGCGGTACACAGGGCGGACGTGCCGCGGACCCCCAGGGCCGAGCGCGGTCCGACTCACAGGGTCGAGCGCAGCCACTGTTCCACGCTCGCGATGTGCACCGTCGCCCACGACCGCGCCGCCTCCGCGTCCCGGTCGCGCAGGGCCGCCAGGATCGCCCGGTGTTCGCGCAGCGTGCCGGCGACCGCGTCCTCCTGGGTCAGGCCGCGCCAGATCCGGGCCCGGGTGGTGGGCCCGGACAGCCCGTCGAGCAGCGAGCAGAGCACCGAGTTGCCGGCGCTCTGCACGATGCCGCGGTGGAACTCCAGGTCCCCTGCGACCAGTTCCTCCACCGAGGGATCGGCGCCGAGCTTGTCCAACTGGGCTTCGAGCGCGTCCAGTTGCTGCTCGCTGATGCGCAGGGCGGCCATCGCCGTGGCGGCCGGCTCCAGGATGCGGCGCACGGCCAGGAACTCCAGGACCGTGTCGTCGCGGTGGAAGTCGACGACGAAACTCAGCGCCTCGAGGAGCAGTTGGGGATCGAGACTGGTGACATAGGTGCCGTCGCCCTGCCGCACGTCCAGGATCCGGATCAGCGACAGGGCGCGCACCGCCTCCCGCAGGGAGTTGCGGGACAGCCCCAGGTCGGCGGCCAGCTCGCTCTCCTTGGGCAGCCGGTCCCCGGGGCGCAGCGCACCCGAGACGATCATGCCCTTGATCTTCTCGATCGCCTCATCGGTGACTGCCACGACCGGCCTCCCTGTTCGCCCGGACAACGGACCCGGACATCAGCTCCGGATGCCGGATCCACCTGTCGGATCCGGATTCCCGGATCCGGATGTCGTCGGATCAGACATCGGATGTCTCAGGGTCATTATGGGGGCAGATCAGAGCAGTGCCTCCAGTTCCGCGATCACGGCCCGCTCGTCGACCGTGGTCAGCTCCCGGTCCCGCATCAGCACCCGCCCGTCGACGACGGTGTCCCGCACGTCCGAGGGGTGAGCCGCGTACGCCAGCGTCGACCACGGGTCGTGGCGCGGCCGCAGATGCGGCGCCGCGAGGTCCAGGACGACCAGGTCGGCCCGCTTGCCCGCCTCCAGCGAACCGAGCTGCTCGCCGAGCCCGAGCGCCCGCGCGCCCTCGATCGTCGCCATCCGTACGGCCTGCTCGGCGCCGACGGCCGTCGGATCGCCCGCCGCCTTGTGCACCAGCGCCGCCTGCCGTACGGCACCCAGCAGGTCCAGCGAGTTGGAGCTGACGGCGCCGTCCGTGCCCAGGCCCACCGTCACGCCCGCGCTCAGCAGCCGCGGCACGGGAGCGATGCCGCAGCCCAGCTTCAGGTTCGACACCGGACAGTGGGCGACGGCCGTGCCGGTGCGGGCCAGCGCCACGATCTCGAGCGCGGTCAGGTCGACGGCGTGCGCGAGCAGCACGTCCGGGCCGAGCAGCCCGAGGGAGTCCAGCAGCTCCACCGGCCGCTTCCCGTGCCGCACCTCGACGGTGGCGACCTCGGTGGCGTTCTCGGCCGCGTGGATGTGCACCAGCGCACCGAACTCCCGGGCCAGCGCGAAGACTTCGGTGAGCTGCTCGGGAGAGAGGGTGTACGCCGAGTGCGCGAAGACGACCGGCCGGTGCCCGGACCGGGCGGGCCCGCGGGCCTCGAGGTCGCGCCGCGCCCACCCGAGCCGTTCCTCGTAGGCGATGCCGTCCGGCGGCCCGGGCACGTCCATGAAGGTGGGGCCGGTGTGCAGCCGCCAGCCCGCCTCGCGGGCCGCCCGTTCGGCCGCCTCGTGGAACCAGTACATGTCCAGCGCCGAGGTCACCCCGGCCCGCAGGCTCTCGGCGACCGCCAGCCGCACCGCCGCCGCCACGTTCTCCGGCGCCAGCAGCTCCGCCTCCCACTTCAGGACCCGTTCCAGGAAACCCTGGAGGGTGACGTCGTCGGCGCGGCCGCGCAGCAGCGTCATCGCGAGGTGGGTGTGCGTGTTGATCAGTCCGGGAAGGACGAGGCACCCGGCGGCGTCGATCTCCTCCGCGGCGGTGTAGCGCTCGCGCAGCTCGTCGGCCGGTCCCACGGCGAGGATCCCGCCCTCGTGGACCGCGACCGCCCCGCCCGGGACGACGGTTCCGGCGTCGTCCACCGTCAGGACGTCGCCGCCGTGCACCAGCAGGTCGATGCTCACGCCTGCTCCCCTTCCGCCTCGGCGAGCAGCCGCAGCGCCTCGAGCGAGACCACCGCTCCCCGTTCGACACCGGCGGCGACGACCTCGCGGTGCGGGTCGTAGCCGCCCGTGGCCTCCTCGTCGACCAGTTCGTCGGCGTTCGCCCCGTCGATCACCAGCACGCCGCCCGCGACCAGGCCGCGCAGCGAGGCCGTGACCAGCAGCGCGGACAGCTCCATCTCGATGGCGGCGAGCCCGGCGCCGTCGTAGGAGAACAGCGGGAGCAGTCCCGGCTGGAAGGCGGCCCGGGTCCACACGAGGCCCCGGTGGTGCGGGGCGCCGGCCTCGCGGGCCGCGCGCTGGAGGGCGAGGACCGCCTCGGGCGCCGACACCGCCGGGTACTCCGGGGGCAGCAGCTGATGGGTGACGCCGTCGTCGCGGACGGCCGCCTCCGCGATGACGAGGTCGCCGTCGCCGATGCCCGGCTTCATGGCGCCCGCCGTGCCGAACCGCAGGAAGGTGCGCACGCCGGCCTCGGCCAGCTCCTGGAACAGCAGGATCGCGCCCGGCGCGCCCACCCCGTGCGAGGCGACGACGACCGGCAGACCCTTCCAGCTTCCGCTGAACACCCGGTACTCGCGGTGGTACGAGACCTCCTCTGCGCCGTCGAGCAGCGCGGCGACGGCCGCGGCGCGGGCCGGGTCGCCGACGACCACGGCGTGCGCCGGGAGACCGGTGCGCGGGATGCGGGTGACGGGCAGCAGATCCTGCGTCATTGGACGGCTCCGGTGGTACGGGGGCGGCGACGGCGGCGGGCCGTCGTGAGGAACAGGGCGCCCAGGGTGACGACATAGGGCGCGGCGTCGGTCGCCTGCTGCGGCAGGCCGAGACCCTGGAGGCGGAACCCGGCCGCTTCGGCGAGCCCGAACAGCAGCGCGGCGAGCAGGACACCCAGGGGCGCGGCGCGGCCCAGCATGACGGCCACGACAGCGATCCAACCACGGCCCGCCGTCATGTTCTCCGTGAACAACGTGACGTTTCCGAGGGCGAGCTGGGCGCCCGCGAGTCCGCACAGCACTCCCGACAGCAGGATCGCGCCGTACTGGTACTTGGCCGGGCTCACCCCGAGGGTGGCCGCCGCGTCGGGCGCCTCGCCGACCCCGCGCAGCCGGAGCCCCCACACATGCCGCGACAGCAGCAGGGCGGCGACCGCCACCGCCGCCCACGACAGGTACGCGAGCGGGGTGAACCCACCGATCAGCGGCAGCCCGGCCAGGGACGGATCGTCGAAGGTGCCCTGCACGCCGAAGACCGTGCGCAGCAGGAAGCTGGTCAGGCCGACGGCCAACAGGTTCATGGCGATGCCGAGGACCACCGCGTCCCCGCGCAGGGTGACCGCGCCCACCGCCAGGACCAGCGAGTACGCGGCCGCCGCGAGGGCCGCCGCCAGGACGCCCAGCCAAGGGCTGCCGGTGAACCAGCTGGTCGCCACCGAGGTGAAGCAGCCCATCAGCATCATGCCCTCGAGGCCGATGTTGAAGACCCCGGCCCGTTCGCACAGGGCGCCGCCGAGGGCCGCCAGCAGGATCGGGGTGAGCGCGCGCAGCGCCGACATGAGGAGATCGGAGTCGAGGAACATCACACCGCCCCGCTTTCCCGCGTGCGGCGGGTGAAGGCGAACCAGCGGCCGGGGAAGCGCAGCCGGGCCGCGAGGAACACGATCACGATCGCCTGGAGCACCTGGGTCAGTTCGCGCGGCACCTCGGTGGTGCGCTCCATCGCCAGTCCGCCGACCTGGAGGACGGCGAAGAAGAACGCGGCGACCACCGTGCCGAGCGGGGCCGCCGCGGCGAGCAGGGCCGCCGTGAGGCCGGTCCAGGTGTAGCCGGGAGCGGTCAGCGAGCCGTCCACGAAGCGATAGGGGAAGCTCAGCACCCCGATGGCGCCCACGAGTCCGGCGAGGCCCCCGGAGAGCGCCATCAGCCTCAGGGTCAGGCCCCGGCGCTCGACGCCCGCGTACGCGGAGAAGCGGGGGTTGAGGCCCGTCATGCGGATCTCGTAGCCGACGGCGGTGCGCCGGTCGGTGAACCAGTACGCGGCGGCGGCGATCGCGACCAGGACGAGCCCGAGGGTGACCGTGGAGTCGCCGAACGCGGGCAGCGCCACCCCGTCCGGCAGCGCACGGGTCTGGGGCAGGCTGGAGCCCGGCTCCTTGAGCGGGTAGCGCGCCAGGTAGGAGGCGAGCGACACCGCCGGGTAGCTCAGCAGCAGGCTGCTGACCAGCAGCGGCACCCCGAGGCGGTTCTCGCACAGGGCGGCGAGGACGGCGTATCCGGCGCCCGCAGCCATACCGGCCAGCAGGGCCAGCACGACGGTGAGGGGGGCGGGGAGCGGCGAGTACAGACCGGTCACCGCCGCGGTGATCCCGCCGAGCACCATCTGCCCGTCACCGCCGAGGTTGATGAGCCCGGCCCGCAGCGGGATCGCCAGCGCGAGCGCCAGACCGAGCACACTGGTGCCGGTGGTCAGGGTCGAGCCGATGCCGTCGGCGCCGAGCGCGCCGGTCACCACGGCCTCGTAGGCCGCGATCGGGTCCGCGCCGGTGCCGAGCAGGAACAGCGCGCCGATGACGAGGCCCGCGAGGACGGAGAAGGTGAGGGGGGAGCGCAGGGCTCCGGATATCCGTGTCATGTCTGTGCGCTCATGTCAGGGCTCATGTCAGGGTGCTCATGTCAGGGTGCTCATGTCTGTGGGCTCAGGTCCGTGGGCTCGTGTCCGGGGGCTCGCTCAGGTCCGTGGACTCGTGTCCGGGGGCTCGTGTTCGTGCGTGGCCTCCGCGGGGGCGCCCGCCATCGCGAGGCCCAGGGTCCGCTCGTCCGCCTCCTCCTTGGCGTACGAGGCCGCGACCCGGCCCTCGTACAGGACGAGCACCCGGTCCGCGAGGCCGCGGATCTCGCTCAGCTCGGCCGACACGAGGAGGACGGCGTGACCGGCGTCGCGGTAGGCGATCAGCTGGTCGTGGATGTTCTGGATGGCGCCGATGTCGACGCCCCGGGTCGGCTGCTCGACCAGCAACAGCGGTGCCTCATGGGCCAGTTCGCGGCCGATGAGCAGCTTCTGGAGATTGCCGCCGGACAGCGCGGAGGCGGGCACCTCGGTGGTCGCCGCCTTGATGCCGAAGCGCTCGACGAGCCGCCGGGCGTGGGCGCGGACGGCCGCCGGCGGCAGCAGGCCGCGGGTGGACAGGGTGGTGCGGTGGTGGCCCATCGCCAGGTTGTCCGCGACCGAGGCGGCGGGGGCCGTACCGACGGCGTGCCGGTCCTCGGGGACGTACGCGAGCCCCTTCAGACGCCGCTCGGTTGCCGAGGCGTGGGTGATGTCGGCGCCCAGGAGCGTGACCCGTCCGGCGGCGACCGGACGCAGTCCGGCCAGCGCCTCGACCAGCTTGCTCTGGCCGTTCCCCGCGACCCCCGCGACACCGACGATCTCCCCGGCGTGGACACTGAGGTCCACATCGTGGACGGAGTCGGTGCTGAACCCGGTGACCCGCAGAACCGCCTCACCGGGCGTTCCCGGTGCGTGGACGCGGTCCAGTTCCACCGCGCGGCCGGTCATCGCGGCGGCGATCTCGTCGGCCGTGGTGTCGGAGGTGACCAGCCGGGCGGCGACCCGGCCGTCCCGCAGCACGGTCACCCGGTCGCTGCCCTCGAGCACCTCGCGCAGCTTGTGGGTGACCAGGACGACCGTACGGCCCCGCGCGGTCAGCGACTTGAGCACGCCGAACAGGCTGTCCGCCTCGGCCGGGGTGAGCACCGCCGTCGGCTCGTCGAGGATCAGCGTCCGGGCGCCCCGGTGCAACAGCTTGAGGATCTCCACGCGCTGGCGCAGGCCGACCGGCAGATCGCCCACCCGGGCTTCGGGATCGACGGCCAGCCCGTGCTCGTCGGCGAGTTCGCGCACCCGGCGGCGGGCCGCGGCGCGGTCCACCAGACCGAAGCGGCGCGGCTCGGCGGCGTAGACGACGTTCTCGGCGACCGTCAGCGAGTCGAACAGCTTGAAGCTCTGGTGGACCATGCCGAGCCCCGCGGCCATGGCGTCGGAGGGGCTGGTGAAGCGCACCTCCCGCCCGTCGATCCGGATCGACCCGGCGTCGGCGCGCTCCATGCCGTAGAGGACCGACATCAGGGTGGACTTGCCCGCGCCGTTCTCGCCCATCAGGGCGTGGATCTCGCCGTGCCGGACGGTCAGGTCGACGGCGTCGTTGGCGAGCGTGCCGGGGAACCGCTTGGTGATCCCCCGGAGCTCGACGGCGAAGTTCTCAGGAGGCGGCGGGGTCATCGACCTTCAGCTCTCCGGAGACGATCTGGTCGCGCAGCGCCTCGACCTTCGTCAGCACGTCCTTGTGGTCGGCGATCACGCACTTCGACGTGTCCACACCGTCCTCCAGGCCGGTCAGGCTGATGCCGCCCTCCTTGAGGCCGTACGAGACGGTCGTGCCGGTCGTGCCGCCGAGCACCGTCTCGATGCCCTTCTCGACCGCGATGTCCGTGCGCTTGATCACGTTGTCGACGACCGTGCCGGGCGCCGAGGCGCACTGGTTGACGTCGACGCCGTAGGCGAACGCGCCCTTTGCCTTCGCGGCCTCGAAGACGCCGTAGTTGCCGGCCGCGGCGGCCGCCATGATCTGGTCGTAGCCCTTGGCGAGCAGGGTGTTCGCCTGCTCCTTGGCGCGGGCCGAGTCGTCGAAGGGGGACTGGCCGCCGACGAAGCGGGTGGAGGTCTCCGTCTTCGCGGCTACCTTCTCGGCGCCGGCCGCGAACGGGTCGCTGTAGCGGCGGAACTGGGGCGTGTCGAGCACGTCGACCGCGCCGACCTTGCCGGACTTGCTCAGCAGCCCCGCCTCGGCGCCGGCCAGGTAGACGCCCTCGTGCTCGCGGAAGACCGCGCAACTGACGTTCTTGAAGGTCTTGGTGGTGCACGCGTCGATGATCAGGAACTGCTGGCCCGGGTTCTTCTCGGCCTGCTGGGCCACGAGGTCGGCGAACTCGAAGCCGACGAGGACGACGACGTCCGGCTCGGCGTCCACCGCGGCCTGCACGTTCTGCTGTTGGGAGGCGGTGTCGGTGGACTCGTAGACCTTCTGGGTCCCGTCGTGCTGCTTCGCCGCGCTCTTGACGCCGGTCACCGCGAGCTTCAGGAACTCGTTCTGGCCGACGGCGTCGGGGGTGACGAGCGTGAAGGACTTGCCGCTGCCGCCGGTCGCGGCGGAGGCGGAGTCGTCCTTCTCCGCGGCCGCGTTGCAGGCGGTGGCGAGGAGCACGGTGCCGGTCGCGAGGGCGGCGAGCTGCGCGGAGCGGCGGTGTCTGCGGGGCATCGGGGAACCTTCCGGGTATGCCGAGAGACGCATCACGATGCTGGAGTGCGCGCGCACGGCGGAGTGAGTTGAGCGACGGTGCTCGGTGCGGCAGAGGCCGCGGGGGAGGGCCGAGGGGACGGACTCAGCCGCGACAGCCGTCGCCGGCGCAGCGGCCGAAGTCGAGGAAGCGGCGCCTGGTGAGCAGCGGCATGCGTTCCCCCTTCGTCTCGTTCTGCGGGATGCTGGTATCGCCCTGCGGATGCAGGTGCTGGACTCTAACACTCGTTTCCGGACATCCGTCGGGGTGTCTCGAACTGTGGTTCGCCCGCTGTTCCTCAAGGGTTCTTCGAGGTCATGTACGGTGTCGAACACCAATGGAACACCAGGAGCGTCCCGTTATGTCCGAGGAACTGCGCGCCGTCGAGTGGACCGGAACCGGCCTCGCGCTGATCGACCAGACCGCCCTGCCGCACCGCACCGCGACCGTCGAAGTCCACGATGTGGACACTCTGGTCGACGCGATCCGGCGGCTGGTCGTCCGCGGCGCCCCCGCGATCGGCGCGGCCGGCGCCTACGGAGTGGCGATCGCGCTGCTGGAGGGTGAACGCGAGGGCTGGACGGCCGACGAGACGCGCAAGGCAGTCGCCCGCGTCCGCGAGGCCCGTCCGACCGCCGTGAACCTCATGGTGTGCGTGGACCGGGTCATGACCCGCTTCGACGAGGGGCTCGACGCGGTCCTGGCCGAGGCGGCCGCGGTCCAGCGCGAGGACGTCGAGGCGAACCGCGCGATGGGCGCGTTCGGCGCGGACTGGCTGCTGGAGCGGGTCGGCGCGGACCGCCCGCTGCGTATCCTGACGCACTGCAACACCGGCGCGCTGGCCACCGCGGGCTGGGGCACCGCCCTCGGCGTCATCCGTGAACTGCACGCGCGCGGACGCCTCGAGCTGGTCTACGCCGACGAGACCCGCCCGCTGCTCCAGGGCTCCCGCCTGACCGCCTGGGAGCTGGTCCACGAGGGCATCGCGCACTTCGTCCAGGCCGACGGGGCCGCCGCCGGCACCATCCTGCGCGGCGAGGTCGACGCGGCGATCGTGGGCGCCGACCGCATCGCGGCCAACGGCGACACCGCCAACAAGGTCGGCACCGTGGGGATCGCCCTCGCCTGCGCCGACGCCGGCATCCCGTTCCTGGTCGCGGCGCCCACCACCACGGTCGATCTCGCGACACCGGACGGCTCCGCCATCCACATCGAACTCCGCGGCGAGGACGAGGTGCTGGAGTGGGGCGGGGTGCGGACGGCGCCCGCCGGGTCGCGCGGCCACAACCCGGCCTTCGACGTCACCCCGGGCCGGCTGGTGACGGGCCTGGTCACCGAGCGGGGCGTACTGGAGGTCTCCACGGGGGAGCTGCCGGGGGACCGGCTGCGCTGAGCCCACCGGCGACGCGGAGCCCACCGGCAACGCGGAGCCCACCGGCAACGCGCACGCACCTGCCACGCGGTGCGCCCGCCGCGCGCAACCCACCGCCACGGTGCGCGCCCGGCTCGCGGAACCCGCCGCCACGCGGTGCGCGCCCGGCTCGCGGAACCCGCCGCCACGCGGTGCGCGCCCGGCTCGCGGAACCCGCCGCCACGCCGTGTGCGCCCGCCGTGCCGGACACACCGAGGGCCACGGTCGGCCGACCGTGGCCCTCGGTGTGTCCCGTGCCCCTCGCGGGCGGCGCCCGTTCCTCGCGGTCAGCGCCGCGTCAGCTCCAGTTCGAGGAGCCATTCGACGACCTCGGTGTGGTGGCGGGCCTGGCGCGGGTTGTCGCCCCACACGTACAGGCCGTGTCCGGCCACGACCACCGCCGGCATCCGGGGCTCGCGGGCCGCCTCCAGGCGGTCGCCGAGGACCTTCATGTCCTGGCTGTTGGCGATGACCGGCAGGGTCACCTCGACGTCGTGCGCGGGCTGGCCGACGCCCTTGAGCATCTCCAGGTCCCGGAAGACGATCCCGCCCGGGTGCCGGTGGCCGAGCGCCACGGAGGCCACCGTGTGCACGTGGACGACCGCGCCCGCACCGGTCAGCGCGGCCACGCGCGCGTGCAGCTCGGCCTCGGCGGACGGCCTGCCCTCGTGCACCGCGGCGCCGTCGCCGTCCACCAGCACCACGTCCGCGGGCGTCAGTTCGCCCTTGTCGTGGCCGCTCGCGGTGACCGCGAGCCGCAGCGGGTCGCGGCCGAGCACCACCGACAGGTTGCCCGAGGTGCCGCGCATCCAGCCGAAGGAGGCGAAGCGGGCGGACTCCGCGGCGAGGACCGCCCCGGCCTCCTCGAGGTCGAGTGCGGTGAGGTCGGCGGTCATGAAGTGCTCCTGGAGTTGCTTACGGTGATCTCGTCGAACGTCCCCGCCTGCGCGTGGTCGCCGACGCCCTGCTCGAAATACGGTTCGCCCGGCCGCCGGATCCCGACCGCGTGCCAGCCGGCCTCGCGGGCCGCGTCCAGCTCGCCGGGGCGATCGGAGAGGAACAGCAGCCGGTCGGCCGCCGCTTCGGCCGCCGCGGCGATACGGCGGTACGACCCCGGCTCCTGCTTGGGACCGGCGTTCTCGGTGTCGTACAGACCGGAGACGAGCGGGGTGAGGTCGCCCACCGGGCTGTTGGTGAACCACGCCCGCTGGGCGGACACCGATCCCGACGAGTAGACGTACAGCCGCAGCCCCGCCGCGTGCCAGGCGCGCAGCCGCGGCACGACGTCGTCGTAGAAGTGCGAGACGAGGTCGCCGCGCGCGAAGCCCTCGGACCAGATGACGCCCTGGAGGCTTTTCAGCGGGGTCGCCTTGCGGTCCTCGTCGAGCCACGCGTTCAGCGTCTTCTCGATCGCGGCGGCGTCGGCGTCCGGCTCGCCCGTCAGCTCCCGCACCTGCGCCATCGCCCGGGCCACCGCGGGCTCCCCGGCCCGTTCGGTGAGCAGCTCGGCGAAGCGGGCGCGCGAGTACGGGTACAGCACGTCCACCACGAAGCCCGTGGCGCTCGTGGTGCCCTCGATGTCGAGCACCACGGCGTCCACGTCGTACGTCAGACCCGGCACGCTCACGCGGCGGCCCGGTCGGCCGCGTGCCCGGCCGCGATCGTGTCGTAGTCCGGGAAGCGGCCGGCGATGGTGGAGCCGGTGAAGCTGCCGATCCAGCCGTCCTCCTCGTGGAAGAAGCGGATCGCGGTGAAGGAGGGCTTCGTGCCCATGTCGAACCAGTGGGTGGTGCCGCGCGGCACGCCCAGCAGGTCGCCCTTCTCGCAGAGGACGGCGTGCACCTCGCCGTTCACATGGAGGTAGAAGATGCCGGAGCCGGAGACGAAGAAGCGGACCTCGTCATCGTCGTCGTGGGTGTGCTCCTGGAGGAACTTCTCGCGGGCCGCCTTCGCCTTCGCCGGGAACTCCGGGTCGTCGCTGGGGTGCAGGCCGAGGACGTCGACGGTGGTGAAGCCCTCCTGGGCGTTCAGCTTCTCGATCTCGGGGCCGTAGGCCGCGAACACCGTCTCGCTGTCGGCGTCGAACGGCACGTCCGCGCGGACCGGCCACTGTTCGTAGCGCACGCCCAGCGGCTGGAGGGCCGCGGCGATCTCGGCGGGGTCGGAGGTACGGCGGACCAGGGTCTCCGGGCCGGACTCGGACCAGGTCGTCAGCAGCGTCATGGAAGCAACTCCAGGATTCTGAAAGGGATGTCCGGATACCGAGACGGATCGGACGGGGGGAGACGGGGGGAAGCGGGGGGAGAGGCGGGCGGCGGGGACGGTCACTCAGCCGCGACACGGCGCGCCGGGACAGCGCCGCATGCGGGGCATGCGCGGCGCGTTCGCGCGATATGACGTCATCGGGGCCTCACCGTGCCGGGTCGGATGCCGGTTCCGTGATGGTAACTCCCGACGGTACCGGCACAGCCTGTGACGTAATCGTTGTCTCGGATATTGAGATCCGGCGTCCATTCCTTTGACGGGTGGCTGAAATCGTTCCCATGATCTCCGTATGAAGACGCTGCTGCTCGTGCGGCGGCTGTACGTGGACTTGCTCCGGTCGACCACGGCCAGCTGTCGCTGACCCCTCCCGGAGCTCCGCCGCGCCCCCGTTCCCGGGGCGCGCCCCGCCGCGCACGGTGACCCGTTCCCGTCCTTCGCTCCGGGCTCACGCACCCCCGCTTCGCCTCCCCTCGCCCCATCCCTCCGCGTCACCCTGCACCTGGAGCCCCTCATGTCCCGTGTCCGTCTGCCGTTCGCCGCGCTCTCGCTGGCCTCCGTCTCCGCCCTGGTCCTCTCCGGCTGCGCGCAGTCCACCGACGCGTCCAAGGACACCGGCAACGCCGCCGCCCCGGCCGCCGCCGCCACCGGCAAGAAGCCCGCCCCCTTCGGCGCGGGCGCGGTCAAGGTGGCCCTGGTCCGGCAGAGCGGCGCCGGCGACTACTTCGAGCAGTGGGGCAACGGAGCGAAGGCCCAGGCCAAGGCGCTCGGTATCGACCTGACCGTGTACGACGCCCAGGCCGACAACGCCAAGCAGGCCACCGACCTTTCCTCGGCGATCAACTCCGGGGCCAAGGCGATCATCATCGACCACGGCTTCCCGGCGACCATCCAGCCCGAGATCGACAAGGCCGTGAAGAAGGGCATCAAGGTCGTCGTCTACGACGTCGAGACCGCCACCAAGGGCGTCGTCTCCACCAAGCAGGACGACGCGAGCATGGCCCAGGCGGTCCTCGACGTGATGGCGAAGGAGGTCGGCAGGGACGCCGAGGTCGGCTACGTCAACGTGGCCGGTTACGCCGCCCTCGACAAGCGCGACTCCGTCTGGAAGTCCACGGTCGCCGCCCAGGCCTGGAAGCAGCAGTTCAAGGTCGGCAAGGTCACCGACTCCACGGCCACCGACAACGTTCCCCTCGTCTCCGCCGCGCTCACCCAGCACTCCGACGTGGCCGGCGTCTTCGCGCCCTACGACGAGCTCGCCAAGGGCACCGTGCTCGCCGTGCAGAACAAGAAGCTCCAGGACAAGGTGAAGGTCTTCGGCGCCGACGTCTCCAACGCCGACATCCAGCAGATGACCGCCGCCGACAGCCCGTGGGTCGCCACGGCCGGCACCGACCCGTCCGCCGTCGGCGCGGCCGTCGTGCGCACCACGGCGCTGGAGCTGGCCGGTCAGCTGAACAAGACCTCCGTCGAGTTCCCGGCCGTCGCCATCACGCAGGACTTCCTGCGCGAGAAGAAGATCACGAACATGGACCAGCTGCGCGAGGCGCTGCCCGCGCTGAACCTGTCGCAGGTCTCCACCGCCGACTGGATCTCGAATGTCGCCCACTGAGTCCGGTGCCCCGCCCGCGGTCCCGGCGGTCGGTCTCACCGACGTCAGCATGGCCTTCGGGGGCAAGACGGTGCTCGCCTCCGTGACGCTGGACATCGCACCGGGCAGCGTGGTCGCGCTGCTCGGCGCGAACGGCGCCGGCAAGTCCACGCTGATCAAGATCCTCTCGGGCGTCCACACGGACCACGGCGGAGAGGTGCGCGTCGACGGCACCCCGGTCGCCCTCGCCTCGCCGCTGGCCGCCCGTCAGCTGGGCATCCAGACGGTGCACCAGCGGATCGGCGAGGGCATCGTGCCCGGCCTCACGGTCGCCGAGAACCTGGTCTTCGAGGAGCTCGCGCAGCAGCGCGGCAACCCGTTCCTGAGCGGACGCACCACGCTCGCCCGGGCCCGGGAGATCCAGGCCGGCCTCGGCCTGGCCTGGAGCGACGCCGTGCTCCGCCAAGACGTCGGCGAACTCGGCATCTCCGACCGGCAGTTGCTCATCCTGGCCCGCGCGCTGGCGACCCGCCCGCGCCTGCTCGTCCTCGACGAGCCGACCTCGGCGCTCTCCGCCGCCGAGGCGCAGCGGCTGTTCTCGCTCATCGAGCGGATGCGCGAGGACGGCATCGCCGTGCTCTACGTCTCCCACCGGCTCGGCGAGATCGACGCCCTCGCCGACCGGCTGGTCGTCCTGCGCGACGGTCACCTCACCGAGGACCAGGCCAGGCCCTTCGACTGGGACGCGGCGCTGCGCGCGATGCTGCGACTCGGGCCGGCCCGGCAGTCCCAGGAGGTGACCACCGCCCGGCCCGTGAGGGAGGGGGACCCGGGGGAGGTCGCCCTGTCGCTGCGCGGCGTGCGCCTCTTCGAAGGCCGCGCCCCCCTCGACCTCGACCTGCGCGCCGGGGAGGTCACCGGCGTGGTGGGTCTGCTGGGCGCGGGCAAGACCGAGCTGGCCCGCGGGCTGTTCGGCGCGGAGCCCTTCGCCGCCGGCGCCGTCGAACTGGACGGCAGGGCCTACGCGCCCCGCCGGCCCTCCGACGCCATCCGGGCCGGCGTCCACCTCGTCCCCGAGGACCGGCACGCCGACGCCCTGGTGCCCGGCTGGTCGGTGGCGCGGAACATCTCGCTGCCGTTCCTGAAGTCCTTCTCCCGGGCCGGTTTGATGAACCGGCCGAAGGAGGACGCCCTCGGCCGCGAGACGATCGACGCACTCGGTGTCGTCACCCGCGACGAGCACAGCACCGTCGAGGAACTGTCCGGCGGCAACCAGCAGAAGGTCGTCGTCGGCCGCTGGCTCGCCCACACCCCGCGTGTCCTCATCCTGGACGAGCCGTTCCGAGGCGTGGACATCGGCGCCCGGCGCGACATCGGCCGCCGGGCCCGCGCCCTCGCCGCGGAGGGCGCGGCCGTCCTCGTCCTGTCCGCCGACGTCGACGAGGTCCTGGAGGTCGCCGACCGGGTCGTCGTCCTCGCGGCCGGCGAGGTGCATCTCGACGCGTACGGCGAGGACGCGGAGCGCGACCGAGTGATCCAGACCATCTCGGCGTCCGTCTGACGCCGGCCGGCCCCACGAAGGCCCAGGAACCAGCCCCCACGAAGGCCCAGGAAGCGGAAGCACCCTCATGACCACCACCCAGAGCACCGAGGTCCCCACCAAGGCGGCGATCGGGCCGGCCACGTCCACCGCGGTGCGCGTCCAGAACGCCGTGATCAAGTACGGCTTCATCTTCGTGACGGTCGCGCTGTTCCTGTACTTCGCGCTGAGCGAGGGCTCCTTCCGTGAGTCGGCCACCCTGCTCGACACCCTGCGGTACGTCTCCGTCGCCGCGATCCTCGGTCTCGGCGTCACTCTCACCATGGCCGTCGGCGGAATGGACATGTCCGTCGGTGCCGTCGCCGGTCTCGGCGTCTCCGTCGCCGCCCAGACGATGGTCGTCCACAACCAGGTCGGCACGGTCGCGATCCTCGCGGTCCTGGTGGCGGGCGCGGTCGCCGGACTGCTCAACGCCCTGCTGATCGTCGTACTGAAGATCCCCGACATGCTCGCCACCCTCGGCACGATGTTCGTCATCCAGGGCAGCAAGCTGATCCTCGTCGACGGCCAGTCGATCACTCCGGGCATGACGATGTCCGACGGATCGACCGCGCCGGGCAAGTTCACCGACGGCTTCCTGAAGATCGACCGGGGCACGGTCCTCGGCGTCCCGGTCTCCGTACTGATCTTCGGTGGGCTGACGATCGCCGCCTGGGTCTTCCTCGCCCGCACCCGCTGGGGCCGCGTCCTGTACGCCATCGGCGCCAACCCCGAGGCCTCTCGGCTGGCCGGCATCCGGGTCGGCGCCTACCGCGCCCTGGCCTACGTCATCTCCGGCGTCCTCGCCTCGGTGGGCGGGCTCATCCTGGCGTCCAGGATCGGCCAGGGCGATGTGTCGGCCGGCACCTCCCAGCTGCTGGAGGCGGTGGCGGTGGCCCTCGTCGGCACCTCCGTCCTGGGCCGCGGCCGTCCGAACGTGTGGGGCACGGCGCTGGGCGCGGTGCTCATCGGCATCATCACCACCGGCCTGACCATCAAGGGGCTGCCGTACTACACGCAGGACGTCGTCGAGGGCGCGGTACTGATCCTCGCCCTGGTCTTCAGCTTCACCCTGTCCAAGCGCCGCACCGCATAAGGGAGTTCACGACCATGGGCTACCGCATCCTGGAGACCGACGACATCCCCGCCTACCTGCGCGAGCGGGGCCACTGGGAGGACCCCGCCGACATCCGGGTCCGGGAGGTGTCGGACGGCAACATGAACCGGGTGTTCCTGGCCTCCTCCGCCGACGGCACCCGCAGCCTCGCCGTCAAGCAGGCCCTGCCCTGGGTCCGCGTCGCCGGCCCCTCCTGGCCGATGAACCCCGACCGCGCCGACGCCGAGGCACGCGCCTACCAGCAGCTCGCCGGGGTCGCCCCCGACAAGATCCCGGTGGTCCACGGCTACGACCCCGAGAACTACGCCCTCGTCATGGAGGACATGTCCGACCTCGAGGTGCTGCGCACCCTGCTCAACGAGGGCGCGGCCTACGGCCCGCACACCTCGGCGCGCATCGGCGAGTTCGTCGCCCAGTTCGCCTTCGCCACCAGCGACTTCGGCATGCCGTCCGCCGAACGCAAGGCACTGATCGCGGCCTCCGTCAGCCCGGAGCTGTGCAAGATCACCGAGGACGTCGTGCTGTCCGAGCCGTATGTCGAGCACGAGCACAACCACTGGCACCCCGGCCTCGACGACCTGGCCACCGCCTTCCGCGCCGACACCCGGCTGCGCACCGAGGTCGCCGACCTCCGCCACACCTTCATGACCAGCGCCCAGGCACTTCTCCACGGCGATCTGCACACCGGCAGCGTGATGGTCGGCAGGCGGGCGGGCACCCCGGTCGTGCGGGTCTTCGACCCCGAGTTCTCCTTCGTCGGCCCCGTCGGCTACGACCTCGGCCTGTACTGGGCGAACGTGCTGGTCTCCGAGGAACGGGCGCGCGCCCTGGGCACGCTGTCCGACCACGCCGACCAGCTCCGTCTGTCCTGGGAGGCGTTCGAGGCCGAGTTCCGCCGGCTGTGGCCGACCCGTGTCGACACCTTCTTCGACGACGCCTATCTCGACCGCTTCCTGCGCCGCGTGTGGACCGACTCCATCGGCTACGCGGGCACGGAGATCGTCCGCCGCATCATCGGCTTCGCCCACCTGACCGACCTGACGACCCTCCCGGACCCGGTACCGGCGTCCCGGCGCGCACTGCTCCTCGGACGCGAACTGATCGTGCGCCGCGAGGAACTGACGGACGCCCACGCGGTACGCGCACGCGTGGAGTCGCCCGGCCGGGGCGGCCCCGCGTAGGGAACCGGGCGCCGTCCAGGGCTCACACGTCCATGGAGGCGCCCGGCATCGACAGCGGGGCGCGCGGGCGCCCCACCCGGGCAGGGCCGTCCCGCGCGAGATGCGCCAGCAGCCGCACATGCCGGAACTCGTAGTAGGCCCCCGACTGCCGCAGCACACCCCGGCGATGGGCGTCGTCGAGGAACGTCATCAGCCGCCACGGCATCCGCCCCGTCAGCGCCGGCCACGCCCGGGAAACGGTGAAACGTCCAGCCGTGGCCGGACCTGGGCCGTGTGCCATCCACTCCGCATATGACCGCCCCCGGCCGCGCTCCGCCGCTGTGTGACCGTGCCGAAGTGACCCGTTGTAGCCGGGTGGAGCGGCGGGGAACGCGCTGTTCGTCATACGTACGGAGAAGCGCGCGGAGGTGATCGGGGAGCGTGTGGCAGCACATGGCGCGGTGCGAGCAAGGGCCGTCGGCATGCGTGGACGGCATACCCGCCCACCGCGGACGGGCCGTCCGCGGGCATGCGGAAGGGGCGGCTCCATAGGGGTGGAGCCGCCCCTTCCTGTTCCGGCCCCGGTACGGAGGGGCCGTCCCCGACACCGGCCCCGGTCAGGGCGGCGGGCCGGCGGAGGATCTTCCGAAGGGTCCTGTCACGGGTGACCCGGACCTACTTCTTGTCGAGCAGGTCCTGCACCCCCGCGCGCACGTCGTCCGTGGCGAGACCGCGGATCGTCAGCGTCGTACGGCGGCGCAGCACGTCGTCCGCCGTCTCCGCCCACTCGTTGTCGCGGGCGTAGACGACCTGCGCCCAGATCTCGGGAGCGTCCGGGTGGACGCGCCGGCCCAGCTCGGGGTCCTCGTTGGCCAGCCGTGCGATGTCGAAGGCCAGCGAGCCGTAGTGGGTGGCCAGGTGCCTGGCGGTGTCGGCCGCCATACGGGGGCCGGGCGCCGGGTTGTCGACCAGCAGTCGGTGGGCGACCGCACGCGGGTTGGCGACGCCGGGCAGCGGCAGCTTCTTCGGCAGCGAGGAGATCGGCTCGAAGTCGTCGCCCAGCGGATGGCCGGGCAGCGCCTCCAGCTTCTGCATGACCGTACGGCCGATGTGCCGGAAGGTCGTCCACTTCCCGCCGGCGACGGACAGCATGCCGCCCCTGCCCTCGGTCACCACCGTCTCGCGCTTGGCCTTCGCCGTGTCGCCGGGACCGCCCGGCAGCACCCGCAGACCCGCGAAGGCGTACGTGATCAGGTCCCGGTCCAGCTGCTGGTCGCGGATGGAGAACGCGGCCTCGTCGAGTATCTGGGCGGTGTCCTTCTCGGTGACCGCGACGTCCGCCGGGTCGCCCTCGAACTCCTCGTCGGTGGTGCCGAGCAGCAGCATGTCCTCCCAGGGGAGGGCGAAGGTGATGCGGTACTTGTCGATCGGGGTCGCGAGCGCGGCCTTCCAGGGCGCGGTGCGCTTCAGGACCAGGTGGGCGCCCTTGGACAGCCGGATGGACGGGGCCGCGTTCGGGTCCTCCATCCTGCGCAGGTGGTCGACCCACGGACCGGTCGCGTTGAGCACCAGCCGGGCGCTCACCCCGAACTCGTCACCGGAGATCCGGTCGCGCAGCTCGGCGCCCGTGACCCGGCCCCTGGTGAAGCGCAGCCCCGAGACCTCGGCGTGGTTGAGGACGACGGCGCCCGCCTCGACGGCCGCGCGGACCGTCATCAGCGCCATGCGCGCGTCGTTCATCTGGTCGTCGCCGTACACCGCGACGGCCTTGAGGTTGTCGGTGCGCAGCTCCGGCACGTCCTGCGCGGCCTTGGCCGGGGACAGGAGGTGACCGACGCCGTCGCCGAACGCCGACAGCGCGGAGTAGGCGAAGACGCCCGCCCCGAGCTTCGCCGCGCCGTGCGGCCCGCCCTTGTACACGGGGAGGTAGAACGTGAGCGGGTTCGCCAGGTGGGGAGCCACCTGACGGGAGACCGCACGGCGCTCGAAGTGGTTCTCCGCCACCAGCTTCACCGCGCCGGTCTGGAGGTAGCGCAGACCGCCGTGGAGGAGCTTGGAGGAGGCGGAGGAGGTGGCGCCGGCGAAGTCACCGGCGTCGACCAGAGCCACCCTGAGCCCGGACTGCGCGGCGTGCCAGGCGGTGGAGATGCCCAGGATGCCGCCGCCGATGACGAGAAGGTCGAACGACGCCTTGGAGAGCTGCTCCCGGGTCTCGGCGCGGCTCGGGTTCGAGCCGGACGCCGGGTGCGTCCCCAGGGCAGGCACGGACTTCAGGGTGGTCTGACTGGTCATGTGGGGTTCTTACTCCTCGTCCTCGAGCCAGCCCATGGTCCGCTCGACGGCCTTGAGCCAGCTCTTGTACTCACGGTCGCGGGTCTCCGCGTCCATGCGGGGGGTCCACTCGGCGGCCCGGCGCCAGTTGGCGCGCAGATCGTCGGTGCTGGTCCAGAAACCGACGGCGAGGCCGGCGGCGTAGGCGGCGCCGAGGCAGGTGGTCTCGGCGACCATCGGGCGCACCACGGGGGCGTCCACGAAGTCCGAGAGCGTCTGCATCAGCAGGTTGTTGGAGGTCATGCCGCCGTCGACCTTGATCGCCGCGAGTTCGACGCCGGAGTCCTTCGTCATGGCGTCGGTGATCTCACGGGTCTGCCAGGCCGTGGCCTCCAGGACGGCGCGCGCGAGGTGCGCCTTGGTGACGTACCGGGTGAGGCCGGCGATCACACCGCGGGCGTCGGAGCGCCAGTACGGGGCGAACAGACCGGAGAAGGCCGGCACGAAGTAGGCGCCGCCGTTGTCCTCGACCGAGAGCGCGAGGGTCTCGATCTCGGCGGCGGTGGAGATCAGGCCCATCTGGTCGCGCATCCACTGCACCAGCGAACCGGTGACGGCGATCGACCCTTCGAGGGCGTAGACCGCCTTCTGGTCGCCGATGCGGTAACCGACCGTGGTGAGCAGGCCGTTGTAGGAGTTGACCGGCTTCTCACCGGTGTTCATCAGCAGGAAGGTGCCGGTGCCGTAGGTGGACTTGGCCTCGCCCTCCGCGAAACAGGTCTGGCCGAACAGGGCCGCCTGCTGGTCGCCGAGCGCGGAGGCGACCGGGATGCCGCCGAGCAGGTCGCCCAGCTTGCCGCCGGTGATCTCGCCGTACACCTCGGCGGAGGAGCGGATCTCCGGGAGCATCGCGAGCGGGACGCCGATGGACTCGGCGATCTTCTCGTCCCACTCCATGGTGTGCAGGTTCATCAGCATGGTGCGGGAGGCGTTGGTGACGTCGGTGACGTGCCGGCCGCCGTTCACACCGCCCGTCAGGTTCCAGATGACCCAGCTGTCCATGGTGCCGAAGAGGATGTCGCCGGCCTCGGCGCGCTCCCGCAGGCCCTCGACGTTGTCGAGCAGCCAGCGGGCCTTGGGGCCGGCGAAGTACGAGGCCAGCGGCAGGCCGGTCTCGCGGCGGAAGCGGTCCTGGCCGACGTTGCGGCCGAGTTCCTTGCAGAGCGCGTCGGTGCGGGTGTCCTGCCAGACGATGGCGTTGTGGACGGGCTCACCGGTGTTCTTGTCCCACAGCAGCGTGGTCTCACGCTGGTTGGTGATGCCGATGGCCTTGATGTCGTCGCGGGTGATGCCGGCCTTCGCGACGGCGGAGGCGACGACCTCCTCGACATTGGTCCAGATCTCGGTGGCGTTGTGCTCCACCCAGCCCGGCTTGGGGAAGATCTGCTCGTGCTCCTTCTGGTCGACGGAGACGATGCGGCCGTCCCGGTCGAACACGATGCAGCGCGAGGAGGTGGTGCCCTGGTCGATGGCGGCGATGAAGGGGCCGGCGGTGTGCGCGTCGGTCACGGTGTACTCCTGGGTTTCCGTGGTGAGGGGGCTGTCTGTACGGCGCTGCTTACTACGCGGTGCGGCTGGTGCTCTTAAGCAAAAGCGACGTTGTAGATACCCGCAGCGATCGCGCCGCCGATCAGCGGACCGACCACCGGGATCCAGGCGTAGCTCCAGTCGGAGCCGCCCTTGTTGGGCAGGGGCAGGAGGGCGTGCACGATGCGCGGACCGAGGTCACGGGCCGGGTTGATCGCGTAACCGGTCGGGCCGCCGAGGGACAGACCGATCGAGACGACCACCAGCGCGGTGATCAGTGCGCCCAGGTTGCCGAGGCCGTTGCCCTTGTCGTTCAGGCCCTGCGTGAGCACGGCGAGGACGAGCACGATGGTGCCGATGATCTCCGTGGCGAGGTTCTGCCAGACGACCCGGACCTCGGGGCCGGTGGAGAAGACGCCCAGGACCGGGCCGGCGGCCGGTTCCCGCGCCTCGACCGACTTGGCCTTCGCGGCCTCCGCCTCCGGCTCGCCGACGATCTCCTTGTCGGTGAGGTGCGCGTGGAACTGGCCGTAGTAGGCGATCCAGACCAGAGCGGCGCCGATCGCGGCACCGAGCAGCTGCCCGGCCCAGTAGACCGGGACGTTGCTCCAGTCGTCGTCCTTGATGGCGAGCGCGAGGGTGACCGCAGGGTTGAGATGGGCGCCCGACAGGGGCGCCGAGGTGTAGACAGCCGTCAGAACGGCGAAACCCCACCCGAAGGTGATGGCGAGCCAGCCGGCGTTACGGGCCTTGGAGGCCTTCAGCGTGACGGCGGCGCAGACGCCACCGCCGAGCAGGATGAGTATGGCGGTACCGATGGTCTCGCCGATGAAGATGTCGGAGCTGGACACCCGCGACTCCTTTGTCCTTCGTCCAGGGAAGCCGAACCCCGGGTCCCGCCGGGGGTTCGAGCGCCCTCGGGGGTGAGAGCGATGCCGGCCTTTGGCGTTGTCACACTCTAGCGCGTATTGCCGTTAGGTGTTCGACAATGTCGACCGATGGACGGGAGTCTTGCTCCGGCGTTACGTGTGCGTCAAGAGTGTTGTTATCGAAAGTGCGATCGTTATTGATCGCCATGAGTTATCGATCTTCGCCACGGTGCGCACGCTCTCGCCCTTTTTGACCACTTCGGGGCGGTATCCGGGCATCGACGAAGGCCGGAACGTCACGGACGTTCCGGCCTGCTCTCAGGTGTTTCCCGGCGGCAGGGGCAGGGGCAGGGGGAGCGGCAGGGGCAGGGGCAGGGGGAGCGGCAGGGGGAGCGGCAGGGGCGGCGACTGCGGTCGCGCGGCGGGCCGCCGGGCCGGGCCGCGCGAGGGGCCGGGCCGCGGGTCGCTCAGAAGCGCCCGGCGCCCAGATCGCGCGAGACCGCGCGGGCGCAGTCCCGTACCGCGGCGATCAGCTCCGGACGCACCTCGCCGTCCCGTCCCAGTCGCTCCACCGCGCCGGTGATGCCGACCGCGCCCACCGGCATGCGCCGCCGGTCGTGGATGGGGGCGGCGATGGAGGCGACGCCCTCCCAGGTCTCCTCGACGTCGGCCGCGTACCCGCGCGCGCGGGTCAGGTCGAGGACCCGCTCGAAAGCCTCCGTCTCACACACCGTGCGGTCCGTGAACGGCTTGCGCTCGGCCTCCAGGACCTCGCTGTGCGCGACCGGGTCGTACGCCGACAGCACCTTGCCCAGGGCCGTGGAGTGCAGCGGCTGCATGGCCCCGATCTCCAGCACCTGCCGGCTGTCGTCGGGCCGGAAGACGTGGTGCACGATCAGCACGCCCTGCTGGTGCAGCACCCCCAGGTGCACGCTCTCGCCGCTGGACCGGGCCAGGTCGTCCGTCCACACCAGGGCGCGTGCGCGCAGCTCGTGCACGTCCAGGTAGGTGGTGCCCAGGCGCAGCAGCTCCGCGCCCAGCTGGTACCGCCCGGAGGCGTCGTCCTGCTCGACGAAGCCCTCCTGCTGGAGGGTGCGCAGGATGCCGTGGGCGGTGGCCTTGGCCAGACCTGTGGACGAGGCGATGTCCGACAGGCCCAGGCGCCGCTCGCCGCCGGCGAGCAGCCGCAGCATCGCGGCCGCACGTTCGACCGACTGGATGTTCCGTGCCATCGCCGTCCTGCCTCCGTCCCCTGGACCGTCCACGCACGGCATCAACTGCCGTCGTTCGGCAATGTCGAACACTACCGGTCCATGTCGACCTCTCGCTAATGTTCGGTCGATACGTGTTACGCCGTTCGTCTCCACGGAGCGACGCGGCCTTCGCCTGCTCGTGTTCCGCTCGTGCCCCGCTCCAGCCCGGCTCGTGACGGCCCTGTGAAAGGCCGCCACGCCCGTCCGTCCCGTGGACGCCCCTGACCATAAGGCCTCCGTCCCGGCTACCCTGACGGCGTGCGCTCGTCTCGGGAAGCCTTCCTGCCCGCATCCTGAGGTGACGCAAAGCCGACAGCCGTCGCATCTGAGGGAGCCCTTTCATGGCCTCTGTGCCGCCGACCCCTTCCGCCGACAGCCGGACCCGTGTGTCCGCGCTCCGAGAGGCCCTGGCCACCCGTGTGGTGGTGGCCGACGGAGCCATGGGCACCATGCTCCAGGCCCAGGAGCCCACCCTCGAGGACTTCGAGAACCTCGAGGGCTGCAACGAGATCCTCAACATCACCCGGCCGGACATCGTCCGTTCGGTGCACGAGGAGTACTTCGACGCGGGCGTGGACTGCGTGGAGACCAACACGTTCGGAGCAAACCACTCGGCCATGGCCGAGTACGACATCGCCGAGCGCGTGTTCGAACTGTCCGAGGCGGGCGCCCGTATCGCCCGGGAGACCGCCGACGCCTTCGCCGCCCGCGACGGACGCACCCGCTGGGTACTGGGCTCGATCGGCCCCGGCACCAAGCTGCCCACCCTCGGCCACATCGCCTACGGCACCCTGCGCGACGGATTCCAGGCCAACGCCGAGGGCCTGCTGGCCGGCGGCGCCGACGCCCTGATCGTGGAGACCACGCAGGACCTGCTCCAGACGAAGTCGTCGATCCTCGGCGCCCGGCGCGCCATGGAGGCCACCGGCGTCGAGGTGCCCCTGCTGGTCTCGATGGCGTTCGAGACGACCGGCACCATGCTGCTCGGCTCCGAGATCGGCGCGGCCCTGACCGCGCTCGAGCCCCTCGGCATCGACATGATCGGCTTGAACTGCTCGACGGGCCCGGCCGAGATGAGCGAGCACCTGCGCTACCTGGCCCGCCACTCCCGCACCCCGCTGCTGTGCATGCCCAACGCCGGTCTGCCGATCCTCACCAAGGACGGCGCCCACTTCCCGCTCGACGCCGAAGGTCTGGCCGACGCCCAGGAGACCTTCGTGACCGACTACGGGCTGAACCTGGTCGGCGGCTGCTGCGGTACGACGCCCGAACACCTGCGGCAGCTCGTGGAGCGGGTCCGGGGGACCTCGCCCACCGAACGGCACCCGCGGCCCGAGCCCGGCGCCGCCTCGCTGTACCAGACCGTGCCGTTCCGCCAGGACACCGCGTACATGGCGATCGGTGAGCGCACGAACGCCAACGGCTCCAAGAAGTTCCGCGAGGCCATGCTGGACGGCCGCTGGGACGACTGTGTGGAGATGGCCCGCGACCAGATCCGCGAGGGCGCGCACATGCTCGACCTCTGCGTCGACTACGTCGGCCGCGACGGCGTCGCCGACATGGACGAACTGGCCGGCCGCTTCGCCACCGCATCCACACTGCCGATCGTCCTGGACTCGACCGAGGTCCCGGTCATCCGGGCGGGCCTGGAGCGGCTGGGCGGCCGTGCGGTCATCAACTCCGTGAACTACGAGGACGGCGACGGCCCCGAGTCCCGCTTCGCCAAGGTCACCGCGCTGGCCCGGGAGCACGGCGCCGCGCTGATCGCGCTGACCATCGACGAGGAGGGCCAGGCCCGGACCGTCGAGACGAAGGTCGCCATCGCCGAGCGGCTCATCGACGACCTGACGACGAACTGGGGCATCCAGGAGTCGGACATCCTCATCGACACCCTGACCTTCACCATCTGCACCGGCCAGGAGGAGTCCCGCAAGGACGGCATCGCCACCATCGAGGCGATCCGCGAACTCAAGCGCCGCCGCCCCGACGTACAGACCACCCTCGGCCTGTCGAACATCTCCTTCGGCCTGAACCCGGCCGCGCGCATCCTGCTCAACTCGGTCTTCCTCGACGAGTGCGTCAAGGCGGGCCTGGACTCGGCGATCGTCCACGCGTCGAAGATCCTGCCCATCGCCCGGTTCAGCGAGGAGGAGGTGCAGACCGCCCTCGACCTGATCCACGACCGCCGCGCCGAGGGCTACGACCCCCTCCAGAAGCTGATGGCGCTGTTCGAGGGCGCCACCACCAAGTCCCTCAAGGCCGGCAAGGCCGAGGAACTGGCCGCCCTGCCGCTGGACGAGCGCCTCAAGCGCCGGATCATCGACGGCGAGAAGAACGGCCTGGACGCCGACCTCGCCGAGGCCCTCGAGACCCGCCCCGCCCTCGACATCGTCAACGACACGCTCCTGGACGGCATGAAGGTCGTCGGCGAACTGTTCGGTTCCGGCCAGATGCAGCTGCCGTTCGTGCTCCAGTCCGCCGAGGTCATGAAGACCGCGGTCGCCTACCTCGAACCGCACATGGAGAAGTCGGACGACGAGGGCAAGGGCACCATCGTGCTGGCCACCGTGCGCGGCGACGTCCACGACATCGGCAAGAACCTCGTCGACATCATCCTGTCCAACAACGGCTACAACGTCGTCAACCTCGGCATCAAGCAGCCGGTCTCCGCGATCCTCGAAGCCGCCCAGGAACACCGCGCCGACGTCATCGGCATGTCCGGCCTGCTGGTCAAGTCCACGGTGATCATGAAGGAGAACCTGGAGGAGCTCAACCAGCGCAAGATGGCCGCCGACTACCCCGTCATCCTCGGCGGCGCCGCCCTGACCAGGGCCTACGTCGAACAGGACCTGCACGAGATCTACCAGGGCGAGGTCCGCTACGCCCGGGACGCCTTCGAGGGCCTGCGCCTGATGGACGCCCTGATCGGCGTCAAGCGCGGAGTGCCGGGGGCCGTGCTGCCGGAGCTGAAGCAACGCCGGGTCCGCCCGAGCACCACCGTCGTCGAGACCGAGGAGCGCCCGCAGGAGGGCCACGTCCGCTCCGACGTCGCCACCGACAACCCGGTCCCGAAGCCGCCGTTCGAGGGCACCCGCGTCATCAAGGGCATCCAGCTCAAGGAGTACGCCTCCTGGCTCGACGAAGGCGCCCTCTTCAAGGGCCAGTGGGGCCTGAAGCAGGCCCGCACCGGCGACGGACCGACCTACGAGGAACTCGTCGAGACCGAGGGCAGGCCCCGCCTGCGCGGCCTGCTGGACAAGCTCCAGACCGACAACCTCCTCGAGGCGGCCGTCGTCTACGGCTACTTCCCCTGTGTGTCCAAGGACGACGACCTGATCATCCTGGACGAGCAGGGCAACGAGCGCACCCGCTTCACCTTCCCCCGCCAGAGCCGCGGCCGCCGCCTGTGCCTGGCCGACTTCTTCCGCCCGGAGGAGTCGGGGGAGACGGACGTCGTCGGCTTCCAGATCGTCACCGTCGGCTCCCGCATCGGCGAGGAGACCGCGAGGCTCTTCGAGTCGAACTCCTACCGCGACTACCTCGAACTGCACGGCCTGTCCGTCCAGCTCGCCGAAGCCCTCGCCGAGTACTGGCACGCCCGCGTGCGCGCCGAACTCGGCTTCGCCGGCGAGGACCCGGCCGACGTCGAGGACATGTTCGCCCTGAAGTACCGGGGCGCCCGCTTCTCCCTCGGCTACGGCGCCTGCCCCGACCTGGAGGACCGCGCCAAGATCGCCGAGATGCTCCGGCCCGAGCGGATCGGCGTCCACCTCTCGGAGGAGTTCCAGCTCCACCCCGAGCAGTCCACGGACGCCATCGTGATCCACCACCCCGAGGCCAAGTACTTCAACGCACGGTGACACGGGCGCGCCACCGAGCACACTGATCGGACAAGTCGTACACTTGTCGGTCCACTGAAGGCCGGTTCCCCCAGCGGGAACCGGCCTGCTCGTCCCTCAAGGAGGTATGTGGATGACCAGTACGGTTCCCGCGCCAGTAACCCGTACGGCCGAGGGCTCCGCCCTGGAGGCCGTGCTGCTCGACATGGACGGCACCCTGGTGGACACCGAGGGCTTCTGGTGGGACGTCGAGGTCGAGATCTTCGCCGGCCTGGGCCACACCCTCGACGACTCGTGGCGCCATGTCGTGGTCGGCGGCCCGATGAGCCGCAGCGCCGGGTTCCTGATCGAGGCGACCGGGGCGGACATCGACCTCGCCGCACTCACCGTCCTGCTCAACGAGGGGTTCGAGGACCGCATCACCCGCGCCCTGCCCCTGATGCCGGGTGCCGCCCGGCTGCTCGCCGAGCTGGCCGAGCACCAGGTGCCCACGGCCCTCGTCTCCGCCTCCCACCGGCGCATCATCGACCGCGTCATCGCCTCGCTCGGCGCCGAGAACTTCCGCCTCAGCGTGGCCGGTGACGAGGTGCAGCGGACCAAGCCCTACCCCGACCCCTATCTGCTCGCGGCCGCCGGCCTCGGCGTGGACCCCACCCGGTGCGCCGTCATCGAGGACACCGCGACCGGCGTCGCCTCGGCCGAGGCGGCGGGCTGTCACGTCGTCGCGGTGCCCTCCGTGGCACCGATCGCGCCGTCCCGCGGACGCACCGTCGTTCCGTCGCTCGAACAGGTCGACCTGGCGTTCCTGCGCGACCTCGTGCCGCTCCGATGATCGGCACCACGATCATCGGTGATCGGCCGATGACGGAAATGCGATAGGCGTTCACCCAGCGTGCACCGCCGATAGCCGGGAATTCGGCGGGTGTGCGCGCGGTGGAATTCCGATCTTCGGCACGCTCCCGGCGGCGGCCGAATTCCACCCCACCCGAACCCTGTACGGCGTGTGACGTTCCCCACCTGTCCGGGGGTCGACAGTTGACTCTCCGTGTGCATGACGCCAGGGCGCAGGGCCCGTCGACGTGTCTTTGTGTCCCGATTGATGGGCGGCTGTACGAATCCTTCCGGTGACGGCTGTTCAGTGCGTCCACAACCGGTTTCACAGCGTGATGGAGTTTCAACTCCGGTGATTGCGAACCCTCGTGCCGGTGCGGACTAATCTCATCGCGAGAACCTCGCCCCAACCCCCGTGATCCGCCGCGACACCCCTGCATGCCGGGTACACGGACTCGACAGCTCTGGAGAAACTCGAGCATGAACCGCAAGACTTTGGTGCTGCCGGCCGTGGTCAGTCTGCTCGCGCCCGTACTCGCCGCCTGCGGCGGGTCCGACGGTGGTAGCGGCAGTGGGGACACCATCGTCATGGGCACCACCGACCGGTTCACCGTCACCAAGGACGCCCCGGCCCCCCTCGACCCGGCGTACTCCTACGACGTCGGCACCTGGAACATCCTGCGCCAGACCGTGCAGACCCTGATGATCCAGCCCAAGGGTGAGGGCGAGCCCGTCCCCGAGGCGGCCCAGAGCTGCGGCTTCACCGACACCGGCAACGAGCGCTACGCCTGCAAGCTGCGCAGCGGCCTCAAGTTCGCGAACGGCGACGCGGTCACCGCCGAGGACGTCAAGTTCTCCATCGAGCGCGCCCGCGCCATCAAGGCCGACTCCGGCGTCTTCGCCCTGCTGTCCACGATCGACACCATCGAGACGCAGGGTGACAACGAAGTCATCTTCCACCTCAAGACCGCCGACGCCACTTTCCCCTTCAAGTTGTCGACTCCGGTCGCCGGCATCGTCAACCCCGACGACTACGAGAAGGACAAGCTGCGCGACGGCTTCTCGATCGACGGCTCGGGCCCCTACACCCTCAAGGCCGAGACCGACGGCGACGAGATGACCAAGGCCGTGTTCACCAAGAACCCCAACTACAAGGGGACTCTGACGGTGAACAACGACCAGGTCGACATGGTCTCGTACGACAACGCCGACGACATGGGCACCGCCCTCGAAAAGGGCGACATCGACCTGATGACCCGCTCCATGTCGCCGGAGCAGATCAAGAAGCTCTCCGAGGCCTCCGCGACCAGCGACACCAGCCTCGTCGAACTGAACGGCCTCGAGATCCGCTACCTGGCCTTCGACACCACCGACCCGGCGGTCAAGTCCAAGGCCGTGCGCCAGGCGATGGCCCAGATCATCAACCGCAGCGAGCTCGTCTCCGAGGTGTACGGCTCCCAGGCCGAGCCCCTCTACTCGCTGGTCCCGGCCACGCTCACCGCGCACTCCAACTCGTTCTTCAACACCTACGGCGACCCGAGCGTCGCCAAGGCCAAGGCGCTGTTGGAGGACTCGGACATCACCACCCCGGTGAAGCTGACGCTGAACTACACGACCGACCACTACGGCCCGGCCACCAAGCAGGAGTTCGAGGTGCTCCAGAAGCAGCTCAACGACAGCGGCCTGTTCGACGTCAGCATCAAGGGCACCGCCTGGGACGCCTTCGTCCCCGCCGAGCGCAAGGGCGAGTACGCGGTCTACGGCATGGGCTGGTTCCCCGACTTCCCCGACGCCGACAACTTCGTCGCCCCGTTCCTCGACAAGGACAACTTCCTCAAGTCCCCGTACTCCAACGCGAAGATCATCGACGACCTGATCCCGGCCTCCCGCCGCGAGGCCGACCGCCTCAGCGCCGCCAAGAACCTGACCGAGATCCAGGACATCGTCGCCCGCGACGTCCCGGTCCTGCCGCTGTGGCAGGGCAAGCAGTACGTGGCCGCGAACAACGACGTCACCGGCACCGCCTACGTGCTGAACTCCTCCGCGACGCTTCAGCTGTGGGAGCTCGGCCACGGCGTGAGCAACTGACACACCCCCTCCGGGGCCCGGGACAGCGGCCCCGGTGTGCACAGAAACAACGACAAAGGCTTTTCGTGAACATGCGTAACCCGTGGCCAGTCCTGCCGATCGTGGCGGGACTGGCCACCGGCCTGTTGACCGGCTGCGGCACCCAGAGCGGGGGCTCCGCGTCCGACTCCTCCTCGGTGGTCCTCGGGATGTCCGACGACGTCCTCGCCACCGACCCCGCCTCCGGCTACGACCCGGGCTCCTGGCTGTTGTTCAACAACGTCTTCCAGTCACTGCTGAGCTTCCCCGAGGGCGGCACGGAACCCGAACCGGACGCCGCCCGCGAGTGCTCCTTCACCGACACGCGGACCCAGGTCTACCGCTGCACCCTGAAGGACGGCCTGAAGTTCAGCAACGGCGACGCGCTCACCTCCGAGGACGTCAAGTTCTCCTTCGACCGCATGCTGAGGATCGACGACGCCGCCGGCCCGGCCATCATGTTCCCCATGCTCGACAAGGTCGAGACACCCGACGCCAGGACGGTCGTCTTCCGCCTCAAGGTCCCCGACGCCACCTTCCCCAGCAAGATCGCCTCGGGCGCCGGCTCCATCGTCGACCACGCGGAGTACGACGCCGACGGCCTGCGCGAGGACGGCGCGGCCGTCGGCTCCGGCCCCTACAAGCTGGACTCCTTCGGCGACGACGAAGCCGTCTTCTCCGTCAACGACACCTACCGGGGCAGCGCCGACACCGCCCAGAACACCGGCGTCACCCTGAAGTTCTTCGGCGGCGACCAGAAGGACCTCGAACAGGCCCTCCTCGCGCACGAGATCGACATCGCCTACCGGGGCCTGACCGCCGCCGACATCTCCGACATCCAGCGGAGCACCGCCGACGGCGGCGCCGAGGTCGTCGAGGGCAGCAGCGCCGAGGTCCAGCACCTCGTCTTCAACATGGACGACCCGGTCGCCGGAAAGCTCGGCGTCCGCCGCGCCATCGCCCATCTCATCGACCGCGAAGCCCTGATCAAGGACGTCTACGAGGGCACCGCCGACCCCCTCTACTCGATCGTCCCGGCCGGTGTCGCGGGCCACAACACCGCCTTCTTCGACCGCTACGGCGCCCGCCCCTCCCGCGCCGCGGCCGCCGCCGCCCTCGCCGAAGAGGACATCACCGACAAGGTGAAGCTCACCCTCTGGTCCACCCCGAGCCGCTACGGCCCGGCCACCGACCAGGAACTGAAGGCCATCGCCGCCCAGCTGAACGCCAGCGGCCTGTTCGACGCCGACGTCAGGTCCGTCGCCTACGGCCGGTACGAGAAGGACATCGCCGCCGGCAAGTACGGCGTCTACGTCAAGGGCTGGGTCCCCGACTACCCGGACGCCGACAACTTCACCTCGCCCTTCTTCGGCAAGGGCAACGTGCTGAACAACAACTTCGCCGACAGCACCATCACCGGGACCCTCGTCCCGCGCACCGCCGCGCAGAGGGACCGCACCGCCACCGACGCGGACTACGCCGAACTCCAGGACATCGTCGCCGAGCGGGTGCCCGTCCTGCCCCTGTGGCAGGCCAAGCAGTACGCGGTCGCCGGCGAGAACGTCTACGGCCTGGAGAGCTGCCTGGACGCCTCCACGGTCTTCCGCTTCTGGGAACTCAGCAAGAGCTGACGACCCGGCAGCCACACGCGAGAAGGCGCCCCCCGGCCATGGGGAGCGCCTTCCCGCGTACGACTGTCCGCCCGTTACCGCTGTTGCTGCACCTGCTGCTACTGCGCGCCGGGACGCACCAGACCGCTCTCGTACGCGTACACCGCGGCCTGCACCCGGTCGCGCAACCCGAGCTTGTTCAGCACATGACCCACATGCGTCTTCACGGTGGTCTCGCTGACGAAGAGGTCGGCGGCGATCTCGGCGTTCGACAGCCCCCGCGCGACCAGCTTCAGCACCTCCACCTCACGGTCGGTGAGCGTGTGCAGCGTGTCCGGCACCGGCTCGTCGCCGGAAGGCAGATGCGTGGCGTACTTGTCGAGCAGCCGACGCGTGATGCTCGGCGCCAGCATCGCCTCACCCGAGGCCACCACCCGGATCGCCTGGACCAGTTCATTGGCGGGCGCGTCCTTCAGCAGGAACCCGCTCGCCCCGGCCCGCAGCGCTTCCACCACGTACTCGTCGAGGTCGAAGGTGGTCAGGACCAGCACCTTGGCCGGCCCGTCCCGCCCAGGACCGGTGATCTGGCGGGTCGCCTCCACCCCGTCCATCCGCGGCATGCGGATGTCCATGAGCACCACATCGGGCTGAAGCGCCCGCACCTGGTCGAGAGCCTGGAGGCCGTCCCCGGCCTCGCCGACGACCGCGAGGTCCTGCTCGGCCTCCAGGATCATCCGGAAGCCGGTACGCAGCAGCGGCTGGTCATCGACCAGTAGGACGCGGATGGCCACGTATGTCTCCTTCTTTAGCCCGGCCCCATTCTGCCCTGCGCCCCGCCCCCGGATTCCGCTGCCCTCACCGGCAGCGTCACAGGAAGCGGATACGGCGGGGGAGTGCCGCCGAACTCCGGGCAGTGCGCCTGGTGGTCGCACCAGCCGCACAGCTTCGTCGGCCGGGGCCGCCACTCACCCGTCTCCGTCGCCAGCCGGATGGCTTCCCACAGCGCCAGCAACTTGCGCTCGACGCGCTCCAGATCGGCCAGGACCGGGTCGTACGTCAGCACGTCACCACTGCCCAGGTACACCAGCTGAAGCCGCCGGGGGACGACGTTCTTCAGCCGCCACACGACCAGGGCGTAGAACTTCATCTGGAACAGCGCGCCCTCGGCGTACTCCGGCCGGGGCGCCTTGCCCGTCTTGTAGTCGACGATCCGCACCTCGCCGGTGGGCGCGACATCGACCCGGTCGATGATCCCGCGCAGCCGCAGCCCCGAATCCAGCTCCGCCTCGACGAACAACTCCCGCTCGGCGGGCTCCAGCCGCGTCGGGTCCTCCAGCGTGAACCAGCGCTCGACCAGCCGCTCCGCCTCCACCAGCCAGCCGGCCAGCCGCTCGCCCTCCGGATCGTCGGCGAACAGCTCCACGACCTCCGGCCGGGCCTCCCGCAGCCGGTCCCACTGACCCGGGATCAGCGACTTGGCCCGCGGAGCAGTCCGCTCCGCCGCCGGAGCGTCGAACAGCCGCTCGAGGACCGCGTGCACCAAGGTGCCCTTCGTGGCCGCCGGGCTGGGCTTCTCCGGCAGCCGGTCGATCACCCGGAACCGGTACAGCAGCGGGCACTGCATGAAGTCACCGGCCCGCGAGGGGGAGAGCGAGGCGGGCGCCTTGGCGGTGACGGCCTTCGCCACCCCCTCCGGGGCGGCAGCCCCCGCCACGACGGCCTCCGCGACGGCCGCCCCCGGGGCATCAGTCTCCGCGACGACCGTCCCCACGACGACCGCCTCCGGGGTCCCCGTCTCCGGACGCGCCGGATCCCCCGCGCCACCGCCGCCGTCCACCCGGACGACGTCCTCGCTGCTGCTCTCCATGCCCCAGACCTTACGGCCCACCACCGACAGTCACCCAGCCCGCGCACCCCGCCCCGTCCCGGACACCGCGACGACCGGGGAAACACGGGGGGTGCCGGGGCGGAACACGTCACGACCGCCGCATACCATCGGTCCGAGACCCTCCCGCCCTGCACGAGCGGGAGACGCTTCGACGAGGGGACACCGTGGTGGAAAGCGGCGGGACCGGGCGGCCGCGGCCGGACAGCGAACAGTCGGCCGAGCAGCCCGCGACACCTGCGACCCCGGCCACCGACCTCGCGCAGACCCCGGACCCCGGCACCCCCGGCCCGGCCACGCCCGACACGCACCCCGCGCCGGCCACCTCCGAGCCACCGGCGCCGACCGAAGCCGCGCCCGCCGCGGCCGCACCCGCCGACGACGGGCACGCTCCCCAGGAGCCCCCGGCCCACGGTGACGACCCCCGCACGGCCGACGCGCACGGGCACGGCAAGAGCGAGCCCACGCCCGGCAACGCCGAGCCCGGCACCGAGACGGGCGCGGCGCCCGGCAACGCCGAGCCCGGCACCGAGCCCGGCGCGGAACCCGGCACCGGGGCCGGCGCCGGGCAGCCCGCGGCTCCCGCCGCCGCTCCCGCCTCCACCCCCGCGCCCGCACCGATCCTGCCCAAGGGCCCCCCGCCCCAGCGCCCCCCGGAGCAGCCGCGCGGCGGCCTCCTCATGGGCCGCCCCTTCGGCGTCCCCGTCTATGTCGCACCCAGCTGGTTCCTCGTCGCCGCGCTCATCACCTGGGTCTTCGGCAACCAGCTCGACCGCGTCCTCCCCGAACTCGGCGCCCTGCGCTACCTCGTCTCCCTCTTCTTCGCGGTCGCCTTCTACGCCTCCGTGCTCATCCACGAACTCGCGCACACCATCGCGGCCCTCCGCTTCAAACTCCCGGTCCGCCGCATCCAGCTCCAGTTCTTCGGCGGCGTCTCCGAGATCGAGAAGGAGGCCGAGACCCCCGGCCGGGAGTTCTGGCTCGCCTTCGTCGGCCCGCTGCTCTCCCTCGTCCTCGCCGGCCTCTTCTACCTCGCCATGCAGCCCGTGGAACCCGGCACCGTCCCGGGCGTCCTGCTGGCCGGACTGATGATCTCCAACCTCATCGTGGCGATCTTCAACCTGCTGCCCGGCCTCCCGCTCGACGGCGGCCGCATGCTCCGCGCCGTCGTCTGGAAGCTCACCGGCAAGCCCATGAACGGCACCATCGCCGCCGCCTGGGTCGGCCGCGCCCTCGCCGTCTCCGTCCTCGTCGGCCTGCCCCTGCTCACCCAGTCCGGCGCCCTCGGCTCCAGCGCCGAGGACAGCGTCGGCATGGACACCGTCACCGACGCCCTCCTCGCGGCCATCCTCGCCGCGATCATCTGGACCGGCGCGGGCAACAGCCTGCGCATGGCCCGCCTGCGCGAACACCTCCCCGAACTCCGCGCCCGCACCCTCACCCGGCGCGCCGTCCCCGTCGAGACCCACACCCCCCTCTCCGAGGCCCTGCGCCGCGCCAACGACGCCGGCGCCCGCGCCCTCGTCGTCGTCGACGCCCACGGCGAACCGCTCTCCCTCGTCCGCGAGGCCGCCATCGTCGGCGTCCCCGAACACCGCCGCCCCTGGGTCGCCGTCAGCGGGCTCGCCCAGGACCTCACCGACGGCATGCGGGTCTCCGCCGAGCTGGCGGGCGAGGACCTCCTCGACGTCCTGCGCGCCACCCCCGCCACCGAATACCTCGTGGTCGAGGAGACCGGCGAGATCTTCGGAGTCCTGTCCGCGGCCGACGTCGAGCGCGCCTTCGTCAAGGCCATGGCCAGGCCCTCCTAGCCCCGCCGTCCCCGTGGTCGGCGGCCACGGCAAACCCCGGTAGGCTGTTCACATGTCCGAACCGACCGGTGCCGCCCGCAGGCGCGGGCCCTTCAAGGTCGGGGACCAGGTTCAGCTGACCGACCCCAAGGGCCGCCACTACACGTTCACGCTCGAGGCCGGGAAGAACTTCCACACCCACAAGGGTTCCTTCCCGCACGACGAACTGATCGGTGCTCCCGAGGGCAGCGTTGTCCGCACCACCGGGAACGTCGCCTACCTCGCGCTGCGCCCCCTGCTCCCCGACTACGTCCTGTCCATGCCCCGCGGGGCAGCCGTCGTCTACCCGAAGGACGCGGGGCAGATCCTCGCCTTCGCCGACATCTTCCCCGGCGCCCGCGTCGTCGAAGCCGGCGTCGGCTCCGGCTCGCTCAGCAGCTTCCTGCTGCGCGCCATCGGCGACCAGGGCATGCTGCACAGCTACGAGCGCCGCGAGGACTTCGCCGAGATCGCCCAGCAGAACGTGGAGCGCTACTTCGGCGGCCCCCACCCCGCCTGGCAGCTCACCGTCGGCGACCTCCAGGACAACCTGTCCGACACCGACGTCGACCGCGTCATCCTCGACATGCTCGCCCCCTGGGAGTGCCTCGAGGCCGTCTCCAAGGCCCTCGTCCCCGGCGGCATCCTGTGCTGCTACGTGGCCACCACCACCCAGCTCGCCCGCACCGTCGAGTCCATCCGCGAGATCGGCTCCTTCAACGAGCCCACCTCCTGGGAATCGATGATCCGCAACTGGCACGTGGAGGGCCTCGCCGTCCGCCCGGACCACCGGATGATCGGCCACACCGGCTTCCTGCTCACCGCCCGCCGCCTCGCCGACGGCGTCGAGCCGCCCATGCGCCGCCGCCGCCCCGCCAAGGGCGCCTACGGCGAGGACTACACCGGCCCCAACGCCGACGGAGGCAGCGGCCGCTGACGCCGCACCGGCACAGCGCCCAACGAACAGGCGCCGTGGCCGAGTTCCGGACCGACCCGGAACTCGGCCACGGCGCCTTGTCGTTGCAGCCCCCGGCCACCCCGCGGCACCGGCCGACGCCGCTCGAAGCCCGGCGGCCCGACCTCCGGTATCCGCGTCCGATATCCCGTACCCCGCCGTTCCCCCACCCTGTGACGTGTGGCACGATGCTGGCCAATCCACCGGCCCCACCGGCACAGCCACCACAGGAGACCCTGCCAGTGCAGCAATCCGCCCTCCCGGAACTGGCACACACCCACACCAGGCCGATCCACTGGGTCGCGACCGCCACCGCCCTCGCCGGCGTCGTCGCCCTCTCCTCACTCCTCCAGCCCGGACCCGCCACCGCCGCCCAGGCCGCGGGCCCCGACGCCGAACCCACCGCCACCGCCGCGGCCCCCGCCACCACCGACGTCGCCTTCCCCCTCGAATGCGGCCCCGTGCAGGCCCTCGTGGTCAAGAAGGCCGAAGGCGACCTCGACGGCGACGGCGTCCCCGAAACCGTCGCCGTGGTCCACTGCGACGCCCCCATGGGAACCCCGCCCGACGCCGTCTACGTCCTCACCCAGGGCGCCGACAGCACCCACGCGCGCGTGGTCGCCACCCTCGTCGACCCCAAGGCCCGCAACACCGTCACGAGCCTCTCCGTCACCGACAGAGCCGTCCTCGCCACACTCCTCGGCTACTCCACCGCCGACGTACCCAGTTGCTGCCCCGACGTGAAGGACAGCGCCAAGTGGCAGTGGAAGGACGACCGATTCGTCCGCTCGACACCCGCGGGCGCCCACAGCGTCTGATCCGGCCGCCCCTGATCCGGCCACCGGAACTGTGAGAAATCAGACAGGCGTCACGGTCCGCACGCGGGAACTCACTCCGCGTCCGGACCGTACACCTCGACGCTGTCCGAAACGCGTCGCACATGAATACAGTCGCCCGGACACTCCCGCGCCGAATCCACCACGTCCGTCAACAGCGGCAACGGCACCGGGACCGTGGCCCCCTTGGCCTGGAGCAGCTCGTCGTCGGCGCTCTTGACGTACGCCAGACCGTCGATGTCCAGCTCGAACACCTCGGGCGCGTACTGGGCGCAGATCCCGTCGCCGGTACAGAGATCCTGGTCGATCCAGACCTCCAGCTCCTCGCCGCCGACACCGGCTTCCTGCTGCACGCCCATATCTCCTGCCGTTTACTGTCGAGCCGCCGGGGAACCATGCAGGCTCTGACGGGTGTTGAACACTTCGACCCTACCCTCGGCGGCTTCCGGAGCGTGTTCGGTGGGTATTCCCCTGGCGTGAGGGAGAGCGCAAGGGTGAAGATCGGACACACCCCGACAGTCTTTGTGATCTAGGGGTTTCAATCGACACCCACCCAGGTAGGGTCTGGAAGCGTCCAGCTCCCCTTGGAGGAGGTGAGGACCGTGGCAGCCCACGACGACGACATGAACCGCGGCATCCGCCCGGGACGAGGGTCCGACGACCCGTCCGGGCAGATTGCCTACCTTGAGCAGGAGATCGCCGTCCTGCGACGCAAGCTCGCCGACTCTCCGCGGCACACGAGGATTCTCGAAGAGCGGATCGTCGAACTGCAAACAAACCTGGCCGGCGTGTCCGCCCAGAACGAGCGACTCGCGAACACACTCCGTGAGGCCCGCGACCAGATCGTGGCCCTCAAGGAAGAAGTCGACCGGCTCGCACAGCCGCCGGCCGGCTTCGGTGTCTTCCTCACGGCGAACGAGGACGGCACCGCCGACATCTTCACCGGAGGCCGCAAACTCCGCGTGAACGTCAGCCCCAGCGTCGAGCTCGAAGAGCTCCGACGCGGCCAGGAAGTCATGCTCAACGAAGCGCTCAACGTGGTCGAGGCCATGGAGTACGAGAGCGTCGGCGACATCGTCACCCTCAAGGAGATCCTCGAGGACGGCGTACGCGCCCTCGTCCAGGGCCACACCGACGAGGAAAGGGTGGTCCGGCTCGCCGAACCACTCCTCGACGTCGTCATCCGCCCCGGCGACGCCCTCCTGCTCGAACCCCGCTCCGGCTACGTCTACGAGGTCGTGCCCAAGAGCGAGGTCGAGGAACTCGTCCTCGAAGAGGTCCCCGACATCGGCTACGAGCAGATCGGCGGCCTCGGCGGACAGATCGAGATGATCCGCGACGCCGTCGAGCTCCCGTACCTCTACCCGGACCTCTTCAAGGAGCACGAGCTGCGCCCGCCCAAGGGCGTCCTGCTCTACGGGCCCCCCGGATGCGGCAAGACGCTCATCGCCAAGGCCGTCGCGAACTCACTGGCCAAAAAGGTCGCCGAGGTCACCGGACAGGCCACCGGCAAGAGCTTCTTCCTCAACATCAAGGGCCCCGAACTCCTCAACAAGTACGTCGGTGAGACCGAGCGGCAGATCCGCCTCGTCTTCCAGCGCGCACGGGAGAAGGCCTCCGAGGGCACCCCCGTCATCGTCTTCTTCGACGAGATGGAATCCCTCTTCCGCACCCGCGGCTCCGGCGTGAGCTCGGACGTGGAGAACACCATCGTTCCCCAGCTCCTCGCCGAGATCGACGGCGTCGAGGGCCTCCAGAACGTGGTCGTCATCGGCGCCTCCAACCGCGAGGACATGATCGACCCCGCCATCCTGCGCCCCGGCCGCCTCGACGTGAAGATCAAGATCGAGCGCCCGGACGCCGAAGCGGCCAAGGACATCTTCCAGAAGTACCTCACCGAACGCCTCCCCCTGCACTCCGAGGACGTCGGCGAACACGGCGGCGACAGGACCACCACCGTCCAGAGCATGATCCAGACGGCCGTGGAACACATGTACGCCGAATCCGAGGAGAACCGCTTCCTGGAAGTCACCTACGCCAACGGCGACAAGGAAGTCCTCTACTTCAAGGACTTCAACTCCGGCGCGATGATCGAGAACATCGTCGGCCGCGCCAAGAAAATGGCCATCAAGGACTTCCTCGACCACAACCAGAAGGGCCTCCGCGTCTCCCACCTCCTCCAGGCCTGCGTGGACGAGTTCAAGGAGAACGAGGACCTGCCCAACACCACCAACCCCGACGACTGGGCCCGGATCTCCGGAAAGAAGGGCGAACGGATCGTTTACATCCGTACCCTCATCACCGGAAAGCAGGGCGCCGACACCGGACGCTCCATCGACACGGTGGCGAACACCGGACAGTACCTGTAAGAACAGGGCGGCTGCGGGTGCCCACCACGGGTACCCGCAGCCGACTGCTTTTCGGGCCACGGCTGGAGCAAGGCAATGACGCAAATGATCTCCCCACCAGCGCGGAGGCGTTCTAGGCTCTTCCGTACCGCCGGGTCGCGCAGTGCGGGGACGGGCACCGCACACGCGCCGGAGCACCACCGGTATCTGAGCGGCGCCCACGACCGAGGGTGCCGCCGGGCAAGGAGGGCCGCATGACCGTACGGCGAGTAATGGGCATCGAGACGGAGTACGGCATCTCCGTCCCCGGCCACCCCAACGCCAATGCCATGCTCACCTCGTCCCAGATCGTCAACGCCTACGCGGCGGCGATGCACAGGGCCCGCCGGGCCCGCTGGGACTTCGAGGAGGAGAACCCGCTGCGGGACGCGCGTGGCTTCGACCTCGCCCGCGAGGTCGCCGACTCCAGCCAGCTCACCGACGAGGACATCGGCCTCGCCAACGTCATCCTCACCAACGGCGCACGCCTCTACGTCGACCACGCCCACCCCGAATACAGCGCCCCCGAGGTCACCAACCCCCGCGACGCCGTCCTCTGGGACAAGGCCGGCGAACGGATCATGGCCGAGGCCGCCGAACGCGCCGCGGCCCTGCCCGGCGCGCAGCCCATCCACCTCTACAAGAACAACACCGACAACAAAGGCGCCTCCTACGGCACGCACGAGAACTACCTGATGAAGCGGGAGACCGCCTTCTCGGACATCGTGCGCCACCTCACGCCCTTCTTCGTCTCGCGCCAGGTCGTCACCGGCGCCGGCCGCGTCGGCATCGGCCAGGACGGCCACGAGCACGGCTTCCAGCTCAGCCAGCGCGCCGACTACTTCGAGGTCGAGGTCGGCCTGGAGACCACGCTCAAACGCCCGATCATCAACACCCGCGACGAGCCGCACGCCGACGCGGAGAAATACCGCCGCCTCCACGTGATCATCGGCGACGCGAACCTCTCCGAGATCTCGACCTACCTGAAACTCGGCACCACGGCCCTGGTCCTGTCGATGATCGAGGACGGCTTCATCGCCGTGGACCTCGCGGTCGACCAGCCCGTGCGCACCCTGCACCAGGTCTCCCACGACCCGACCCTGAAGCGCCTGGTCACCCTGCGCAGCGGCCGCACGCTCACCGCCGTCCAGCTCCAGATGGAGTACTTCGAGCTGTCGCGCAAATACGTCGAGGAGCGCTTCGGCTCGGACGCCGACGACCAGACGAAGGACGTCCTCGCCCGCTGGGAGGACACCCTGAACCGCCTGGAGAACGATCCCATGAGCCTCGCCGGCGAACTGGACTGGGTCGCCAAGCGCGAGCTGATGGAGGGCTACCGGCGCCGTGACAGCCTCGACTGGGACGCCGCGCGCCTCCACCTCGTCGACCTCCAGTACGCCGACGTACGGGCCGACAAGGGCCTCTACAACCGTCTCGCGGCCCGGGGCCGCATGAAGCGCCTGCTGGACGAGCACGAGGTCGAGCGGGCCGTCACGAAGCCCCCGGAGGACACCCGCGCGTACTTCCGCGGCCGCTGCCTGGAGCAGTACGCCGACGACGTCGCCGCCGCCTCCTGGGACTCGGTGATCTTCGATCTGCCGGGCCGGGACTCGCTCCAGCGCGTCCCAACCCTCGAACCTCTTCGCGGAACGCGAAATCACGTCAAGGCGCTCCTGGACCGCTGTCGCACGGCAGAAGACCTGGTCAAGGTCCTCTCGGGCGGCTGAGCGGCCGCCGGGACGCAACCTCCCGGGCGGGGTGGAAACCCTCCCGTCCGGGAATCATCGAGGTGGCCCCCGTACGTTGTGGCAACTGCGGGGCCGATGTCGGACCGGGCTTGTAGGGTCTGATCATCACCGATCGGCAGGAATGCCGACCTGTCGACCATGTCGGGCGAAAGAGCGGGGTGAGGGTTATGGCGACCAAGGACACCGGCGGCGGCCAGCAGAAGGCGACGCGCTCCACGGAGGAGGTCGAGGAGCAGGCGCCCGAGGCGCAGGCATCGGAAGACCTCAAGGAGCGCCAGGAGAAGCTGAGCGACGACGTGGACTCGGTTCTTGACGAAATTGACGATGTCCTTGAGGAGAACGCCGAGGACTTCGTGAGGTCCTTCGTTCAAAAGGGTGGACAGTAGTCACATCCGTGAACGCTTCAAAGAAGTGCTCCGCCTGCCAGAAGATCCTCTCGGTCGGCGCATTCGCGAGCAACAGGTCCAGGCCTGACGGCCTTCAGGTGAACTGTCGCGAATGCGCCGCGGCGTACTACCGGCGTCGACGGGAGGCTCAGGGTCGGGCCGTGCGTGTGAAGGTGCCGGTGCCTCGAGGGCACAAGCGGTGCCCTCAGTGCGCAACGGCCAAGCCTCACTCCGAGTGGGAGCGCAACAGGTCCTCGTCGGACGGGTGGGCGAGCTACTGTCGCGCGTGCCGTGCGGAGCGGAACCGGATCAGCTATTTCCAGCGCAAGTACGGCCTGAGTCCGGCCGAGTTGGACGCGATGGTTGCGGAGCAGAAGGGCATCTGCTGTATCTGTCTTGCTGCTCCCGCCGAGCATGTGGATCACTGCCATCAGACGGGTAGGGTCCGAGGCGTACTGTGCTTCAGCTGCAATGCCGCACTGGGGCAGTTCAAGGATCGGCCCGACGCCATACGGCGGGCTGCTGCTTACGTGGAAGGAATCGCGTGGAAGCCAACACTCGTAGCACCGGGCGTCTACCGGCTGCCTTCCTGACGCCCGGGTCCTCGTCCTTCATGGACTTTCTCTCCGACCACCAGCCGGAGCTGCTGCCCGGAAAGCGGCAGCTGCCCCCGACGCAGGGTGTGATCGAGGCCCCGCACGGCACGACGATCGTCGCCGTGACGTTCCCCGGCGGTGTCGTGCTCGCCGGTGACCGCCGCGCCACGATGGGCAACGTCATCGCGCAGCGGGACATCGAGAAGGTCTTCCCGGCCGATGAGTACTCGGCCGTCGGTATCGCCGGCACGGCCGGTCTGGCCGTCGAGATGGTGAAGCTGTTCCAGCTGGAGCTGGAGCACTTCGAGAAGGTCGAAGGGGCGCAGCTCTCGCTCGAGGGCAAGGCGAACCGGCTGTCGACCATGATCCGCTCCAATTTGGGCATGGCCATGCAGGGTCTGGCGGTGGTGCCGCTGTTCGCCGGGTTCGACGTGGACCGGGACCGGGGCCGGATCTTCTCGTACGACGTGACGGGTGGTCGTTCCGAGGAGCACCACTACGCCGCCACCGGCTCGGGTTCGATCTTCGCGCGCGGGGCGATGAAGAAGCTCTTCCACGACGGTCTGTCGGAGGAGGAGGCCACGACGCTCGTGGTCCAGGCCCTCTATGACGCGGCGGACGACGATTCGGCGACCGGTGGTCCCGATGTCGCGCGCCGGATCTACCCCATCGTCACCGTGATCACCGAGGACGGTTTCCGTCGGCTGACCGACGAGGAGTCGTCGGAGATCGCCCGTTCGATCCTGGCGCGTCGCCTGGAGCAGCCGGACGGCCCGCGGGCCGCTCTGCTGTAGTCGGCGGCCCCGTTCTCATCCCAGGTGATCCAGTGACTTCGACAGAAAGGGACGGATAGCCGGTGTCGACGCCGTTCTATGTCTCACCCCAGCAGGCGATGGCCGACCGTGCCGAGTACGCCCGTAAGGGCATCGCGCGCGGCCGCAGCCTCGTTGTGATCCAGTACGCCGATGGCATCGTGTTCGTCGGTGAGAATCCGTCCCGTGCGCTGCACAAGTTCAGCGAGATCTATGACCGGATCGGTTTCGCGGCCGCCGGTAAGTACAACGAGTACGAGAACCTGCGGATCGGTGGTGTCCGGTACGCCGATCTGCGTGGTTACACCTATGACCGGGACGACGTGACCGCTCGTGGTCTGGCCAACGTGTATGCCCAGACGCTGGGCACGATCTTCTCCTCGGCGGGTGAGAAGCCCTATGAGGTGGAGCTGGTGGTGGCGGAGGTCGGTGCCACGCCGGACGGGGATCAGATCTACCGGTTGCCGCACGACGGTTCGATCGTGGACGAGCACGGTTCGGTGGCGGTCGGTGGCAACGCCGAGCAGATCAGCAGTTACCTGGATCAGCGTCATCAGGAGGGCATGAGTCTGGCGGAGGCGTTGAAGCTGGCCGTGCAGGCGCTGTCGCGTGACACCAACGGTACGGAGCGGGAGATTCCGGCCGAGCGTCTGGAGGTGGCGGTGCTGGACCGCACGCGGCCGCAGTCGCGCAAGTTCAAGCGGATCGTGGGCCGTCAGCTGGGCCGGTTGCTGGAGACGGACGGCGCGGCGACGGAGGCGGAGAGCTCCGACGACGAGTGAGGTTCGGGTCCCTTGGGTTCGGGTCCCTTGTGCGCCCCGGTCGATGATTCGGCCGGGGCGCGGGGCGTCTCAGGAGGCGTTCGGTGGTGCCGTGGAGGCCCGTACGACGAGTTCGACGGGGATGTCCCCGGCGTCGGGTGTGCGGCTCTCCAGGACGGCAAGGAGGGCTTGCATGCCTCGTTCGCCGAATTGTTCGGCGTCCAGTCGGACGGTCGTCAGTTCGGGGTCGAGGGCGGTGGCCAGGGCGAGGTCGTCGAGGCCGGTGACGGACACGTCGTCGGGGACGCGCAGGCCGAGGCGGCGCAGGGCCTTGTAGACGCCTGCGGCGAGTTTGTCGTCGTCGCAGACGACGGCGGTGGGGCGGGGTCCCGGGGCGCTGAGTGCCGCTTCGGCGGCGGTGCGGGCGCCGTCGATGGAGATCGGGGCGGGGGCGGTGCGCAGTGAGGTGCCGGGGGTGGTGGCGAGGCGGGTGGCGAGTTCGCGGGCGCGTACCCGGAAGGTCCAGGAGGGGATGTCGGCCGCGAGGTGCAGGAAGTGGCGGTGGCCGAGGTGCAGGAGGTGGTCGGCGACCTGGCGGACGCCGTCGGCGATGTCGAGGTTGACGGTGGCGGCGCCGAGGCTTCCGGTGGGGTCGCTGTCGAGCATGACGAGGGGGAGCTGGTCGCCGCGGATGGCGGTGAGCGCGTCGGCGGCCATGGAGGAGGCGAGGACGCCGTCGAGGGCGGCCTGGGCGGAGGCGAAGGGGTCGCGGGCGGGTCCGACGCCCTCGGGGGAGGGGTAGAGGACGACGCCGAAGCCGTGTTCGGCGGCGACGCGTGCCGCTCCGGTGTAGACGCCGGCGAAGAACTCGGTGGTGAGGGCGGGGACGACGAGCAGGACGGTGCGGGTGCGGCCGAGGCGGAGGTTGCGGGCGGCGAGGTTGGGCCGGTAGCCGAGTTCGCGGGCGGCCTCGCGGACGCGTTCGGCGGTGGTCTGGGAGACGCGGCCGCGCCATTTGTCGCCGAGGACGAGGGAGACGGCGGCCTGGGAGACTCCCGCGGCCTGGGCGACGTCACGGCTCGTCGGGCGCGTGCTACCTCGTGCCACCGTGGGCCTGCTCCTTCTTCTGGACTGGCGAACAGCGCACATGGTACGTATGACAAGAGACGTTATACGTAAAACCTCGAGGTGGTCGCCTGCCTCGGGCGAGCCGACGGAGGCGGGACATTGGCCGCGGGATACCTCGAGATCCTCAGGGCGAAGCACGCCGCCCGGCTGCTGACGGGCACGCTCGTGGGCCGGCTGCCCAACGCCACGGCCGCCATCGCGATCGTGCTGTTCGTGCGGGCGGAGGGCGGCACGTACAGCCTCGCGGGTGCGCTGGCGGCCGTGTACGGCGTGGCCAACGCCGTCGGGCAGCCGCTGCTGGGCCGGCTGGTCGACGTGCACGGACAGCCGCGGGTGCAGTTGCCCGCGGCGCTCGTCTCGGCGCTCGCCATGGCGGTCTTCGCCTTCGTGGGCACGGACCCGCTGCCGCTCGCCCATGCGGCGGTGGCGGCGGCCGGGCTGTTCACGCCTCCGCTGGAGGGCGGTCTGCGGGCGCTGTGGCCGGGGGTGCTGCGCCGGGAGGAGCAGGTGCACACGGCCTACGCGATGGACGCGGTGGCGCAGGAGGTGATGTTCACCGTCGGGCCGCTGCTGGTGACCCTGTGCGTGTCGGTGTGGTCGGCGCAGGGGGCCCTGCTGGCGCTGAACGCGGTCGGGGTGCTGGGCGCGCTGTCGGTGGTCGTGTCGCCGCCCTCGCGCGCGTGGCGCTCGGCCCCGCGCGAGGCGCACTGGCTGGGCGCGCTGCGTTCGCCCGGTCTGCTGGCCCTGCTGGGCGCGTTCCTGTTCGTCGGTGTCGCGCTGGGTTCCATCACGGTGGCGTCCGTGCCGTACGCCGACGACCACGGCGGTGACGCGGTGTACGGCTGGCTGATGGCGGCGCTGGGGCTGGGCGCGCTGGTCGGTGGTGTGGTGTACGGGGCGCGGCGGTGGGCGGGGGCGCCGGAGCGGCGACTGCGGGTGCTGGTGGCGCTTCTGGCGGTGTGTTATCTGCCGCTGACGCTGATGCCGGGCGCGGTGGCGCTGACGGCGCTGGCGGGTGTGTTCCTGGCGCCTGCCATCGCGTGTGCGTTCGTCATCGTGGACCGGCACGCGCCGCGCGGGACGGTGACGGAGGCGTTCTCCTGGCTGGTGACGACGTTCACGGTCGGCGCGTCGGTGGGAACGGGCCTGGCGGGTCCGGTCGTCGAGGCCGGTGGTGCGCAGTGGGGGTTCGCGGTGCCGGCTGTGGCGGGTGGCGTGTCGCTGGTGGTTTTGCTGGCCACAGGGCGGGTACTGGCAGTTCCCGCCCGCGGTGGGGTGGTTGCGGCTTCATCGGAAAATGATCCAAACCGTGCTGCCGAACCCCGTTTCAGTTCAGGGGATCGGGCGTAATGTTCACTCATGGACCGCCGCATTTTCGGGCTGGAGAACGAGTACGGCGTCACATGTACGTTCAGGGGACAGCGCCGGCTGTCTCCCGACGAGGTGGCGCGGTACCTCTTCCGCCGTGTCGTGTCATGGGGCCGAAGCAGCAATGTCTTTCTGCGAAACGGCGCCCGCCTCTATCTCGACGTGGGATCGCATCCGGAATACGCGACACCGGAATGTGACAACGTGACCGAGCTGGTCACCCACGACAAGGCCGGCGAGCGCATTCTCGAAGGACTCCTGGTGGACGCGGAACGACGCCTGCACGAGGAAGGAATCGCGGGCGACGTCTACCTCTTCAAGAACAACACGGACTCGGCGGGCAACTCTTATGGTTGCCACGAAAACTACCTGGTGGCCCGGCACGGGGAGTTCTCCCGGCTCGCGGACATCCTGATCCCGTTCCTGGTGACCCGCCAGCTGCTGTGCGGCGCGGGCAAGGTGCTTCAGACGCCCCGCGGGGCGGTCTACTGCGTCAGTCAGCGGGCCGAGCACATCTGGGAGGGCGTCTCCTCCGCGACGACGCGCTCGCGGCCCATCATCAACACGCGCGACGAGCCGCACGCGGACGCCGAGCGTTACCGCCGTCTGCATGTCATCGTCGGTGACTCCAACATGTCCGAGACGACCATGCTGCTGAAGGTCGGCGCGACCGACCTGGTGCTGCGCATGATCGAGGCGGGCACGGTGATGCGGGACCTGACGCTGGAGAACCCGATCCGGGCGATCCGTGAGGTCAGTCACGACATCACGGGCCGGCGCAAGGTGCGCCTGGCCAGCGGCCGGGAGGCCTCCGCGCTGGAGGTGCAGCGGGAGTACTACGAGAAGGCCGTGGACTTCGTCGAGCGCCGGGGTGTGCGGACCGGCACCGTCGACCAGGTCCTGGAGCTGTGGGGCCGCACGCTGGACGCGATCGAGGCGGAGGACCTCGACCGGATCGGCACCGAGATCGACTGGGTGATGAAGTACAAGCTCATCGAGCGGTACCGGGCCAAGCACAACATGACCATGTCGCATCCGCGGGTGGCGCAGATAGACCTCGCTTATCACGACATCCACCGTCGTCGTGGTCTGTACTACCTGCTGGAGCGAAAGGGCCAAGCCGCGCGGATCTGCAACGACTTGAAGATCTTCGAGGGCAAGTCGGTGCCGCCGCAGACCACCAGGGCGCGGTTGCGCGGTGACTTCATCCGCCGTGCGCAGGAACAGCGCCGGGACTTCACGGTGGACTGGGTCCACCTGAAGCTCAACGACCAGGCACAGCGAACCGTGTTGTGCAAGGACCCGTTCCGGTCGGTGGACGACCGGGTGGAGAAACTGATCGCCGGAATGTGAGTGACGGGTTCCGCACGCGGTGCGGAACGCGACACGGGCGCCGTACGTTCCCGTACGGCGCCCTTCGCACGTCGACAATGGTCGCTAAGGTAGCGCGCACGCCATCAGAAGATCGACCGATTACGAGGCTTCATCGTGCGCCGACGCTCACTCATCCTTGCCGCCGTACCCGCGGGACTGGTCACTCTCGCCGCGTGCGGCGACGACAAGTCCGACTCGAGCAAGGCGAGCGACAGCGCGTCGTCCTCCGCCGGGGCCACGCCGCCACCGAAGATCGTCGACGGTCCGCTGCCGGCCATCACGGCCGGGGTGAAGTTCGACGAGAAGCCCACGGTCGCCAAGGGCACCGGTGAGCCGTCGGACCAGCTGGCGGTGAAGACGGTGATCGCGGGCAGCGGCAAGACCGTCGCGGAGAACGACTACATCCAGGCCAACTGTCTCGGCCAGATCTGGGACAGCGCGAAGGTCCTGCTGAACACCTACGACACCAAGAAGCCGCTGTTCACGCAGCTCGCGCAGGGTGGCACCATCGACGGCTGGCGTTATGCGCTGACGGGCAAGAAGACCGGCAGCCGGGTGCTCTTCTCGGTGCCGCCGACCTGGGCCTTCGGCAAGGACGGCGACGCCGACACGGGCATCAAGGGCACCGACACGCTGGTGTTCGTCTTCGACATCCAGGACACGTTCAACGCGAAGAGCTCGGCCAAGGGCAAGGACGTGCCGCAGGACGACGCGGCGGTGCCGAAGGTGGGGACGAACACCGACGGCAAGGCGCCCTCGATCGAGATCCCCGAGTCGGACCCGCCGACCAAGCTGGTGTCGAACTACGTGATCGAGGGGGACGGCCCGAAGCTCGCGGCGGACGACACCGTGCTGGTGCAGTACAAGGGCGTCGTCTGGGACACGGGCAAGGAGTTCGACTCCTCGTACAGCCGCAGTTCGCTGACCTCGTTCTCGCTCCAGCAGGTCGTCAAGGGCTGGGCGCAGGGGCTGACGGGGAAGAAGGTGGGCAGCCGGGTGGTCATCGTCGTTCCGCCGTCGCTGGGGTACGGCGACAGCCCGCCGAGCGGCAGCGGCATCGAGAAGGACTCCACGATGGTGTTCTCGGTGGACATCATCGCCAAGGTCTGAGGCCGGCGAAGGTGTAAGACTGTCCGTGTTGCCTTTCCGTGAGACATGCAGGAGCCAGTGACGTGAGCATTGACAAGCCCGAGATCGACTTCCCCGGCGGCGAACCCCCGGCGGACCTCGAGATCAAGGACATCTGGGAGGGTGACGGCGAGGTCGCGCAGGCCGGCCACAACGTCAGCGTCCACTACGTCGGTGTCGCCTTCAGCACCGGTGAGGAGTTCGACGCCAGCTGGAACCGCGGAACGCCGTTCCGCTTCCCGCTCGGTGGCGGACGCGTCATCAAGGGCTGGGACCAGGGCGTGCAGGGCATGAAGGTCGGCGGCCGTCGCCAGCTGACCATCCCGGCCCACCTCGCCTACGGCAACCAGAGCCCCACTCCGGCGATCAAGCCCGGCGAGACGCTGATCTTCGTCGTGGACCTGCTCGAGGTCTGACCGTCGTACGACCGGTGTTGATCACCTGGGGTCCATGCCCGCCCGGGCATGGACCCTCGGCTTTTGTCCCGGCACCGCGGGACGGTACGGTCGTCGATGGTAAGCACCATAGGGGAGGCGAAGGGCGTCGATGGCCATTGCCAAGGCCGAGCGGCTGATGAACCTGGCGCTGTGTCTGCTCGGGACGCGCCGGCCGCTCAGCAAGCGTGAGCTGCGCGACTCCATCGAGGCGTATGTCGAGACCTTCCGGTCGGGCGGCGGCGCGGCGGGGTCGGACGACTCCTTCAACCGGATGTTCGAGCGGGACAAGGACGATCTTCGTGAGCTCGGCCTGGTCATCGAGACCGTGGAGAGCCTGGACGGCGAGATCGGCTATCTGGCCCGCCGCGACAGCAACCGTCTGCCGCCGATCACCCTCGACGCCGAGGAGGCCGCCGCGCTGGGTCTGGCCGCCAAGGTGTGGCAGCAGGCGCGGCTTGCGGGTGCCGCGAGCGGCGCTCTCCAGAAGCTGCGCGCCGCGGGGCTGCCCGAGGACGTCGACCCGTACGAGGCCCATGGCGCCCTGGAGCCCCGGATCCCCGTGCACGAGGCCGCGTTCGAGCCGCTGATGCTGGCCTGCCGCGACCGTCGGCCGGTCATGTTCGACTACCGCAAGGCGACCGCCGCGCGCCCGGAGCCCCGGCATGTGGAGCCGTGGGCGCTGGAGTGCTGGCGCGGGCACTGGTACCTGGCCGGCCATGACCGCGACCGGGGTGCCGAGCGGGTCTTCCGGCTGTCGCGGATCACCGGCAGGGTGCGTTCGCGCGGGACGGGTTTCACCGTGCCGGTGCCCGATGTGGTCACCGTCCGTGAGACGGTCGCGAGCTGGGCGGGGGAGACGGCCGACCGCAGCGCGCGGATCAGGCTGCGGACGGACGCCGGATACCCGTTGCGGGCGAAGGCCACGGCGGTGCGGGAACTCGGCGACGGCTGGGACGAGTTGGAGATTCCGTACGGGCACGGTCTGGACGCCTGGCTGGTGGAGTTCGGGCCGGACGTGGTGGTCCTCGAACCCGCCGAGCTGCGTGCGGACGTCGTGGACCGGCTGCGTGCCGTGGCCAAGGGCTGAGGGGGAGCGAGCAAGACAGTGGCAGGCAAACCGGTCAGGCCGACGAACGCCATCGACCAGACGCGGCGGATGCTCTCCCTGGTGACCTATCTCAGGGAGCGCCCCGGCGCGCGGATCGAGGACGTGGCGCGCGCGTTCGGGATCACCGAGGACGAGCTGGTCTCGGACCTCGACGTGCTGCCCATGTGCGGCACCAGCTTCCGCGGCGGCGATCTCCTCGACATCGACACCGACGGTGAGCGCATCTGGTGGCACAACCCGGCCGCGCTCGGCGCGGAGGCCGCCGAGCCGCTGCGGCTGGCCGCCGACGAGGCGACCGCGCTGCTGGTCGCGGCGCGGGCGGTGTCCACGCTGCCCGGTCTGCGGGAGGGCGACCGGCAGGCGCTGCTGCGGGCGACCGCCAAGGTGGAGGCCTCGGCCGGTGAGGCGGCGGGCGCGAGCGCGCGGCTGTCGGTGACGTTCGAGTCGGAGGGCGGGGTCTTCGCCGATGTCGACCGGGCGATCTCCGAGCGGCGCCGGCTGTGGATCCGTTACTACTCGCCCGCCCGTGACCAGGTCACCGAGCGTGAGATCGATCCCATCCGGCTGGTCAGCGTCGGGCACACGTACGTGGAGGCCTGGTGCCGCCGCTCGGAGGCGCGCCGCACCTTCCGGCTGGACCGGGTCGCCGAGATCAAGATCCTCGACGAGCCGTCCGCGCCGCCCGAGATCGAGCTGCGGGATCTGTCGGAGGGGCTTGTCCAGCCGGCCGCCGAGGACCCGGAGGTCGTCGTCGAGGTCGGTCCGGGCGGCCGCTGGGTCGCCGAGTACTACCCGCACGACAGTGCCGATGAGCTTTCCGACGGCGGGCTGCGTATCACTCTGCGCACGCCCGAACCCGCCTCGCTCAGGCGGCTGGCGCTGCGGCTCGGCCGTGACGGCCGGATCGTCTCGCCTCCGGAGCTCGCCGACAGTGCCCGCCGGGCCGCCCGTGAGGCGCTGGCGGCGTACGACGTGATCGAGGCGCCGGGCGTGGCCGGGGGGTCGCACGCGGAGCCGGGCGAGCAGCCGGGACAGCGCGGCGAGGGTCGGTTCGAGGGGCGGGAGCAGGGGCTGTGAGCGAGTCGACGGCGTCGGGCGTGCGGGGCATCTCGGTGGCCTCCGCGTTCGCCGGGATGCGCAGTGCGGGTCCGGTCCGCTTCCGGGCCGGGTGTCCCGACTGCCGGGGTGCCTTCGAGCTGGCCGCGAGTGCCCTGCGGCTGGCGATCGGCGCGTCCAGCCGGACCACCTTCTACTCCTTCACGTGTCCCGACTGCGGGGCGGCCGTGCGCAAGCCGGCCGGTGAGCGGATCGTCGAACTGCTCACCGGCGGCGGGGTCAGGACCCTGCGGCTGCACACCCCCTAGGACGGTCTAGGCTCGCCCCCATGTTCTGGCCGATGTTCGCGGTTGCCATGGGTTTCGCAGGTCTCGCCGTCCTCGCGGTGTTCGCCGTACGGGTCTTCACCGAGGCGCGGCGTCTGGGACGGCAGGTCGCGGAGTCCGCGCGCCGGATCGACCGGGCGGCGCAGGATCTGGAACGCGCCGCCGCGAGCGCGGCACGGGCTGTGGACACTCTGTGACGGTCGCTGTGGCGGCCCCCGGGTGGCGCTGTGCGCGTCCTGTGAGTCCCGGGGTGAAAGCGTTTTGCGCCACTTCGCCCTCCCGCCCCGGCGGGGCGGGCAGGTACGCTGCTGGTCGCGGCTCGGAGAACGAGGCCCGGACCGCTGACCGGGAGTACGCACGGGGATTGCCTCACGTTTACCCCTGAGCGTTACGATCGCTGTCAACACGACCGTTCGGACAGCTGTCCGACCGATCGGACGGCAACCCGCCCCCGCAGCCTCGGTGAGAAGGTAAAGACTTATGTTCGGAAGGCTCGGCGCCCCCGAGATCATTCTCATCCTCGTCGTCGTCATCCTGCTGTTCGGCGCCAAGAAGCTTCCCGACATGGCGCGCTCGCTCGGCAAGTCCGCTCGCATCCTCAAGAGCGAGGCGAAGGCGATGAAGGAAGACGGCAGCAGCACGGCCACCCCCGCCGGCCCGCCCAACGACGGCGAGCAGCCCCCGGCTCAGCGCACCATCCAGGCTTCTCCCGGCGACGTGACGAGTTCCCGTCCGGTCACCGAGCCGACGGACACGACCAAGCGCTGACGCAGGGCCGGTGACCTCCGGCCCGCCGCACGAGATGGGAACGTGGGTTGCTGAAGCCTGCCCGCAAACAGGAGAAGGACCCCGAGGGGCGGATGCCCCTCGCGGATCACCTTCGTGAGCTCCGCAACCGGCTCGCGAAGGCGATGCTGGCCATCGTCCTCGTGACGGTCGTAGCCGCCTTCTTCTACAACGACATCATCAACTTCCTCACCAAGCCGATCCTCGACTCGGTCGGCTGCGGGAAGACTTTCGAGGAGATCGCGGGCCAGCTCAACTCGGGCGACGCCACCAACAAGTGCGCGAGCATCACGATCAACGGTCTGCTCGCGCCGTTCACGCTGGCCCTCCAGGTCTCCCTGATGGCCGGTGTCGTCTTCGCCTCGCCGGTCTGGCTCTACCAGCTGTGGGCCTTCATCGCCCCCGGTCTGCACAACCACGAGCGCAAGTACGCGTACGCGTTCGTCGGCCTGGGCGCCCCGCTCTTCCTGGGCGGCGGCTACTTCGCCTACGCCGTGCTGCCGACCACCGCCAAGGTGCTGATCGACTTCACGCCGGGCGGCGTCAGCAACCTCCTGCCGCTGGACGACCTGCTCCAGCTCGTCACGCGCATGGTCGTCGTCTTCGGCCTCTCCTTCGAGCTGCCGCTGCTGCTGGTCTTCCTCAACCTCACCGGCATGGTCACGGGCAGGCGCATGCTCGGCTGGTGGCGCGCCATGATCATCGGCATCACGGTGTTCGCCGCCGTCGCCACCCCCAGCACCGACCCCATCTCGATGCTGGCGCTCGCCGGACCGATCTGGATCCTGTACTTCGGCGCGACCGCCTTCTCCCTGCTGAACGACCGCCGCAGGCGCCGCCGCGACGCCCTGGGGCCGGCCGACGACGAGGCCTCCGAGCTGGACCTCAGCCCCGAGGACATCGGCGAGGTCGAACCCGTGACCGCGCACCGCGCGCTGCCGGAGCAGTCGACCACGGAGCGCGTCAACGGTTATGACGACGTGACCTGAGACCCGCCGGAGAGCTCTTAAGGTCATCGTCGTGACCAGCGAGATCACTCTCTTCGTCAATCCCGCGGCGGGCCGCGGCCGGGGCGCCCACGCGGCGCGGCCGGCCGCTTCCGCGTTGCGCGCGGCCGGCTACACCGTGCACACCGTCCTCGGCACGGACGCCGGGGACGCCCTCGCCCGCGCGCGTGCCGCCGTCGCCGCCGGCACCGGGGCCCTGATCGCCGTCGGCGGGGACGGACTGACCCACCTCGCGCTCCAGGCGGTCGCCGGCACCCGCACCCCGCTGGGCGTCGTCGCCGCCGGTACCGGCAACGACTTCGCCCGCGCCCTCGGCCTGCCCGTGCGCGATCCGGCCGCCGCGGCCCGGCTGGTGGCCGACGACCTCAAGGGCGCCCGGATCCGCGACATCGACCTCGGCCGGGTGGGCGACCGCTGGTTCGGCACCGTCCTCGCCTCCGGCTTCGACTCCCGCGTCAACGACCGGGGCAACCGCATGCGATGGCCCACCGGACGCGCCCGGTACGACCTCGCGATCCTGGCCGAACTGGCCGCGTTCCGGCCGTTCCCGTACCGGATCACCCTCGACGGCGGAGCCGTCCGGGACGTCGAGGCCACGCTCGTCGCCGTCGGCAACGGATCCTCCTACGGCGGCGGTATGCGGATATGCCCCGGCGCCGACCTCACCGACGGGCTGTTCGACGTCACGGTCGTCGGGGACTGCGGCCGCGCGACGCTGCTGCGGGTGTTCCCGAAGGTGTACCGGGGGACGCACACCGACCATCCGAAGGTCACCGTGCTGCGGGCCGCGAAGGTCGAGATCGCCGCGGCGGGCGTCTCGGGATACGCGGACGGGGAGCGGCTCGGGGACCTTCCGCTCACCGCGTGGTGCGTGCGGGGCGCGGTGCGGGTCATCGGCGCCTGAGACGGGCCGCCCGTGCGCCCGTGAGCTGGGCGTACGGAGGTTTGCCGGCGCCGGATCCGGATAATGATCGTCCTGTTGTCAGTGCGGCCCGGTACGCTCGAAAGCACGATGACAGAGGATCTCTCACCGGCCGAGCGGTACGCGGCAGCACGTAAGCGCGCTGTCGAGCAGGCCACCGCGCTCGCGTCCTTCCGCGAGATGTACGACTTCGGTCTCGACCCCTTCCAGATCGAGGCCTGCCAGGCACTCGAGGCGGGCAAGGGCGTCCTGGTGGCCGCCCCCACGGGCTCGGGCAAGACGATCGTGGGCGAGTTCGCCGTCCACCTCGCGCTCCAGCAGGGCAAGAAGTGCTTCTACACGACGCCCATCAAGGCGCTGTCGAACCAGAAGTACTCCGACCTGTGCCGGCGCTACGGCAGCGACAAGGTGGGCCTGCTCACCGGCGACAACAGCGTCAACTCCGACGCCCCGGTGGTCGTGATGACCACCGAGGTGCTGCGGAACATGCTGTACGCCGGCTCGCAGACCCTCCTCGGCCTCGGGTACGTGGTCATGGACGAGGTGCACTACCTCTCCGACCGCTTCCGGGGCGCCGTGTGGGAAGAGGTGATCATCCACCTTCCCGAGTCGGTCACCCTGGTCTCGCTGTCGGCGACCGTGTCCAACGCCGAGGAGTTCGGCGACTGGCTCGACACCGTGCGCGGCGACACCGAGGTGATCGTCTCCGAGCACCGGCCCGTTCCGCTGTTCCAGCACGTGCTCGCCGGGCGGCGGATGTACGACCTGTTCGAGGAGGGCGAGGGCCAGCGCAGAGCGGTCAACCCCGACCTCACGCGGCTGGCCCGCATGGAGGCGAGCCGCCCCTCGTACCAGGACCGCAGGCGCGGCCGCAACATGCGCGAGGCCGACCGCGAGCGGGAGCGCAGGCAGCGGTCGCGGGTGTGGACACCCGGCCGTCCCGAGGTCATCGAGCGGCTCGACGCCGCCGGGCTGCTGCCCGCCATCACCTTCATCTTCAGCCGTGCCGCCTGCGAGGCCGCCGTCCAGCAGTGCCTGTACGCCGGCCTGCGGCTGAACGACGAGGACGCGCGCGCCGAGGTCCGCGCCCTGGTCGAGGAGCGCACCGCCGCCATCCCCCACGAGGACCTGCACGTCCTCGGCTACTACGAGTGGCTGGAGGGCCTGGAGCGCGGTATCGCCGCCCACCACGCGGGCATGCTGCCGACCTTCAAGGAGGTCGTCGAGGAACTGTTCGTGCGCGGCCTGGTCAAGGCCGTCTTCGCCACCGAGACGCTCGCCCTCGGCATCAACATGCCCGCCCGCTCGGTGGTGCTGGAGAAGCTCGTCAAGTGGAACGGCGAGCAGCACGCCGACATCACTCCCGGTGAGTACACCCAGCTCACCGGCCGCGCGGGCCGACGGGGCATCGACGTCGAGGGACACGCCGTCGTGCTGTGGCAGCGCGCGATGAGCCCGGAGCACCTCGCCGGCCTCGCGGGCACCCGCACCTACCCGCTGCGCTCCAGCTTCAAGCCGTCGTACAACATGGCGGTCAACCTGGTCGAGCAGTTCGGGCGGCACCGTTCGCGCGAGCTGCTGGAGACGTCGTTCGCCCAGTTCCAGGCGGACCGGTCGGTGGTCGGGATCTCCCGGCAGGTGCAGCGCAACGAGGAGGGGCTGGAGGGCTACAAGGCCTCCATGACCTGCCACCTCGGTGACTTCGACGAGTACGCGCGGCTGCGCCGTGACCTCAAGGACCGCGAGACCGAACTGGCCAAGCAGGGCGCGAACCAGCGGCGCACCGAGGCCGCCGTCGCCCTGGAGCGGCTCAAGCCGGGGGACGTCATCCACGTGCCCACCGGCAAGTACGCCGGGCTGGCGCTGGTGCTCGACCCGGGCCTGCCCGCCGGCCGGGCCAACGGACACCGCGGCTTCGAGCAGCACGACGGGCCGCGCCCGCTGGTCCTCACCGCCGAACGGCAGGTCAAGCGACTGGCCTCGATGGACTTCCCGGTGCCCGTCGAGGCGCTGGACCGGATGCGGATCCCGAAGTCGTTCAACCCGCGCTCGCCGCAGTCCCGCCGCGATCTCGCCTCGGCGCTGCGCACCAAGGCCGGGCACATCGTGCCGGAGCGGGGCCGCAAGCAGCGCGCTCAGGCCGCCGACGACCGCGAGATCGCCCGGCTGCGCACCGCGATCCGCGCGCACCCCTGCCACGGCTGCTCCGACCGTGAGGACCACGCCCGCTGGGCCGAGCGCTACCACCGGCTGCTGCGGGACACCTCGCAGCTGGAGCGTCGGATCGAGGGACGCACCAACACGATCGCCCGTACGTTCGACCGGATCGTGGCGCTGCTGACCGAGCTCGACTATCTCCGGGGCAACGAGGTCACCGAGCACGGCAAGCGGCTCGCCCGGCTCTACGGCGAGCTCGATCTGCTCGCGAGCGAATGCCTGCGCGCGGGTGTCTGGGAGGGGCTGGCCCCCGCCGAACTCGCCGCCTGCGTCTCGGCGCTGGTCTACGAGTCGCGGGCCGGGGACGACGCCATGGCGCCGAAGCTGCCCTCGGGCAAGGCGAAGGCCGCGCTCGGCGAGATGGTGCGCATCTGGGGCCGGCTGGACGCCCTGGAGGAGGACTTCCGGATCAGCCAGACCGAGGGCGTCGGGCAGCGCGAGCCCGATCTCGGCTTCGCCTGGTCGGCCTACATGTGGGCGTCCGGGAAGGGGCTCGACGAGGTGCTGCGCGAGGCGGAGATGCCCGCGGGCGACTTCGTGCGCTGGTGCAAGCAGGTCATCGACGTGCTGGGGCAGATCGCGGCGGCGGCTCCCGCCTCCACCGGGGGCTCGACGGTGGCGAGGAACGCCCGCAAGGCGGTCGACGAGCTGCTGCGGGGGGTCGTGGCCTACTCCTCGGTGGGGTGAGGCCGTCCGCCGGGCGCGGCGGTCTCCGACCGCTCGCGCCCCCGGCGGCTCACCTCATCGCCGGCCGAGGTACGCCCGCCAGCCGCCGTACGCCGTGATGTCCTCGGCGTCGGTGAGGGCTGCCGGTTCGCACAGGAAGCCGGGGGTGCTGTCGCCGTCGGCGAGTTCGACGCTGCCCAGGACCATCGGGCGGGGGAGCGCGGCGAGCAGTCGGCCGAGACCCTCCGCGGGCAGCCGCCAGACCTCCACCTCGAGGGCGGCGCCGTCCTCTCCCACGTGCACGAGGCCCGGCTTGGGCGGGTCGGTGCGCAGCGCGTGCAGCCGGTAGACCGGGGACGTCGTGGTCGTACGGTCCAGCACCGCGCCCAGGGACAGGAGTTGGGGATTCAGCGGCTCGCCCGTCAGATGGGCGCCCGCCACCGTCAGGTACACCTCGGGGCGCAGCAGGTCCGCGATCCGGGCCAGCCGGTCGTCCGTGAAGGCCGGGCCGACCAGCATCACGCCGAAGGGCAGGCCGTTCACCTCGCCGGCCGGGACGGCCACCGCCGCCAGGTCGAAGAGGTTGGTGGAGTTGGTGAAGCGGCCCAGCCGGGCGTTGGCGCCCAGCGGGTCGGCGGCCACCTCGGCGAGCGTCGGGTGACCGGGAGCGGTGGGCAGCAACAGGGCGTCCGAGTCGGCCAGTTCGGCCAGGGCGTGGGCGCGCAGGACCGCCAGGCGTTCGGTGTCCGCGCAGAGCCGGTGGGCCGGGACGTCCCGGGCCCGGGTGATGATGCCGGCGACCGTCGGGTCCAGACCCGCTCCGCCCTCCGCGGTCAACTTGTCGACAAAAGCACCCACGGCCGTGTAGCGCTCGGCGACGAACGCCCCCTCGTACAGCATCGCGGCGGCCTCGGTGAACGGGGTGAGGTCGATACCGCGGATCTCGGCCCCGGCCGCCGCGAGCCGCCGCACCGCGGCCTCGTAGGCCGCCGCCCAGCCCGGGTCCAGCTCGCCCAGCCGGTCGCGGGCCGGGACCGCGACCCGCCAGGGTCCGGGGCGGCGCACGGGGAGCGAGGGGAGGGCGCGGCCGGCCGGTGACGCCATGTGGGCCAGGGCCCGCTCGGCCTCGGGAAGCGTGCGGGCGAACACCGTCACACAGTCGATCGAGGCACAGGCCGGGACGACGCCCTGCGTGGGGACCAGTCCGCGGGTGGGCTTGAGGCCGACGATGCCGTTGAAGGCGGCCGGTACCCGCCCCGAACCGGCCGTGTCCGTGCCCAGGGCGAGGTCGGCGATGCCGAGGGCCACGGCGACGGCCGAACCGGAGCTGGAGCCGCCGCTCACCCGCGCCGGGTCGACGGCGCCGCGCACCGCGCCGTACGGGGAGCGGGTGCCCACCAGGCCGGTCGCGAACTGGTCCAGGTTGGTGGTGCCCAGCACCAGCGCGCCGGCCGCCCTGAGCCGCGCGACGGCCGGGGCGTCGGCGGCGGGCCGGTAGGCGTACGCCGGGCAGCCCGCGGTGGTGGGCAGTCCGGCCACGTCGATGTTGCCCTTGACGGCGAGCAGCCGGCCGGCGAGCGGGAGGCGCTCACCGCGCGCCAGCCGTTCGTCGAGCGTGCGGGCCTCCGCCTCGACCTCCGCGCGCGGCCGGAGGTCGATCCAGATCTCCGGCCGGTCCGTGGCCTCGATGCGGGCGTAGGCGGCGCGGACGCGGGACACGGTCGTGGACATGCGTGCTCCTTGCATGGTGTCGGGTCGAACGGCGCACGGTGTCGGGGCGGACGGACCGCTCAGCCCGCGGCCGGGGCCAGGACGAGCAGTGCCGTCCCCGCCTCGACCTGGTCACCGGGCCGGGCCAGGACCTGTGCCACCACGCCGTCGACCGGCGCGTGCACCCTGGACTCCATCTTCATCGCCTCCAGGGCGAGCAGCGGCTGCCCCGCCGTCACCGCGTCGCCCGGCGACACGTTCAGCTGCCAGACGGAGGCGGCGAACTCGGCCTCGACCAGACGCCCGCCCGGCGGTACCGCCACCTCGGCCGCCGGAGCGGCCGGCGCCTCCGCGGCCGCCGCCCGCGCGAACTCGCCGGCCGCCTCCCAGGCATCGCGCTCCGACGCGAACGCGGTCTGCTGGCGGCTCCTGAACTCCGCTATGGAGTCGGCGTGTTCGGTGAGGAAGGCCCGGTAGCCGGCGAGCGAGAAGGTGCCCTCCTCGACGCGCGGCACGAAACGGCCCGAGATGATGTCGGCCCGCAGGTCGAGGAGTTCGTCCGCGCCGACCGGATACCAGCGGATCCGGTCGAAGAAGCGCAGCAGCCAGGGCGAGCCCGGTTCGAAGGCGCCGCGCTGCTGCCAGGGCGACCACACCTGGGTGGTCCGGCCCACGAACTGGTAACCGCCCGGGCCCTCCATGCCGTAGACGCAGAGGTACGCGCCGCCGATGCCCACCGAGTTCTCGGCCGTCCAGGTGCGCGCGGGGTTGTACTTGGTCGTCACCAGCCGGTGGCGCGGGTCGAGCGGGGTGGCGACCGGGGCGCCCAGATAGACGTCTCCCAGCCCCAGGACCAGGTACTCCGCGGCGAACACCGTGTCGTAGACGTCCGCCACGGTGTCCAGGCCGTTGACCCGGCGGATGAACTCGATGTTCCAGGGGCACCAGGGGGCGTCGTCACGGACCCCCGCCATGTAGCGGGCGATGGCCTCGCGGGTCGCCGGGTCGTCCCAGGACAGCGGGAGGTGCACGGTACGGGAGGGGACGACCAGCTCGTCCGAGGGCGGCAGGGCGGCCGTCATCTCCCGCACCACCGCGAGGAGTTCACCCTGGGGGAGGCGGCCGGGGTCGGTCCTGATCTGGAGCGAGCGGATGCCCGGCGTGAGGTCGGTGACGCCGGCCAGGTCCGCCGCGGCCACCGCCTCCATCAGCGCGTGGACCCGCATGCGCAGCGCCAGGTCCAGCTGGAGCGGCCCGAACTCCACCAGCAGGTTGTCGTCGCCGCTGCGCCGGTAGGCCACGTCGCCGTCCCGGGCCAGCACACCCCCGTCGACGATCTCGGGGCGCGGCGCGCCGTGCACGTCGACCGGCGCGAAGCGGACCGTGTCGCCGGGGCGCAGCTGGCCCAGCTTCCAGCGCTCGGAGCTGAGCACCGTCGCCGGGCACACGAACCCGCCGAGGGAGGGGCCGTCCGGGCCGAGCAGCACCGGCATGTCGCCGGTGTAGTCGACGGCGCCGACGGAGTAGGGGGTGTCGTGGATGTTGGACGGGTGCAGGCCGGCCTCGCCGCCGTCGGTGCGGGCCCAGCGCGGCTTGGGCCCGACCAGCCGCACCCCGGTGCGGGCCGAGTTGAAGTGGACCTTCCACTCGGCGGCGTAGAAGTCGCGGATGTCGTCCTCGGTGAAGAACTCCGGCGCCGCGTGCGGGCCCTCGACCGCGCCGAGGTGCCAGACCGGGGTGAACTCCGGCCGGTCGGCGACGGGCACGGCGGTGCCCTCGGCGACCGTCCCGCCGTGCAGGACGTCCCCCGTGCGCAGCGCCCGCCCGCCGTGGCCGCCGAACCGGCCCAGCGTGAACGTGCTCGCGCTGCCCAGGAACGCGGGGACGTCCAGACCGCCCGCGAACAGGACGTACGTCCGCAGGCCGTGCTCGGCGGGCGTGCCGATCTCCAGCAGGGCCCCGGCCGGCACGGTCACCGGCTCCCACCGCGCGACCGCCGTGCCGTCCACGGTGACCGGGGCCGGCGCGCCCGTGACACACACCGTGGTGGCGTGGGTGAAGCGCAGCGCCGGGCCCTGGAGGGTGCACTCCAGGCCCGGGGCCCCCTCGGGGTTGCCGAGCGCGCGGTTGCCGAGGCGGAACGAGCGGTCGTCCATCGGGCCGGACGGCGGGACGCCGACCTGCCAGTGGCCGGTGCGGCCGGGCCAGTCCTGCACGGTGGTGAGGGTGCCGCCGGACACCACCTCGACGCGGGGGGTCGGATCGGTGACGGTGGCGAGGGTCGCCGTCGAGTGGGCCGCCGTCACGAAGCGGGGGTCCGCCAGCGCCGCCCGGACCAGTCCGAGGTTCGTCTCGATGCCGTCGACGCGGGTCCTGGCCAGCGCCTCGTCCAGGCGGCGCAGCGCCTGCGCCCGGTCCGGGCCGTGGGCGATCACCTTCGCGAGCATCGGGTCGTACGACGTCGTCACCTCGGTGCCCGTCTCCACCCAGCCGTCGACGCGCACGCCCGGGGGGAACTCGACCCGGGTCAGCAGGCCGGCGCCGGGCCGGTGGTCGCGGCGGGGGTCCTCCGCGTACAGCCGTGCCTCCACGGCGTGGCCGCGGGGCGGGCCCGGGTCGCGCACGACGTCCCGCTCACCGCGCGCCAGGCGCAGCATCCAGGCGACCAGGTCGACGCCGTAGATCTCCTCGGTGACCGGATGTTCCACCTGGAGACGGGTGTTGACCTCCAGGAAGTACGCCTCCTCGCGGGCCGCGTCGTAGACGAACTCGACGGTGCCCGCGGACCGGTAGCCGACCGAGGCGCACAGGTCGCGTGCGCTCGCGGCGAGCCGCTCCCGGATGTGCGCGGGCAGACCGGGCGCCGGGGCCTCTTCCACGACCTTCTGGTTGCGGCGCTGGAGGGAGCAGTCCCGGTCGCCGAGGACGACGACCTTTCCCGCGCCGTCGCCGAAGACCTGCACCTCGACATGGCGGGCGTGCTCCACGAGGCGTTCCAGGAAGACGCCGGCGGAGGAGAAGGAGGCGGCGGCGACCCGCTGGACGCGCTCCCAGGCCTCGGTGAGCTCGGCGGCCGAGCGGCAGGCCGACATGCCGATCCCGCCGCCACCGCCGGTGGCCTTGAGCATGACCGGATAGCCGACGAGCCGGGCCCGCTCCAGGGCCTCGGGCAGGTCCGCCAGGAGTCCGGTGCCGGGGGCCAGTGGCACACCGGCGGCCTCCGCGGCCGCCCGCGCGGTGTGCTTGGCGCCGAACAGCTCGAGCTGCTCGGGCGTCGGACCGACGAAGACGATCCCGGCGTCGGCGCAGCGGCGCGCGAAGGCCGCGTCCTCGGAGAGGAAGCCGTAGCCCGGGTGGATCGCGCCCGCTCCGGTGTCCTTGGCCGCGGCCAGGACCAGGTCGGCGTCGAGGTACGACTCCTTGGCGGGGGCCGGACCGAGCCGTACGGCCTCGTCGGCGAGCCGGACGTGGGGTGCCGAGCGGTCCGGGTCGGAGTACACCGCGACCGTGCGCAGGCCGAGTTCGCGGGCCGTGCGGATGACGCGGACGGCGATCTCGCCCCGGTTGGCGACCAGCAGCGTGTCGAAGGTCATGCGGCGCCCGCCTCGTCCGTCGCGTCCGTCGCGTCCGTCGCGTCCGTCGCGTCGACGGTCATCTCCACCGCGGTCGGCTCGAAACCGTTGCAGGGGTTGTTGATCTGGGGGCAGTTGGAGACCAGGACGAGGACGTCCCGTTCGGCGCGCAGGGTGAGCGAGAGGCCCGGCGCGGAGAGTCCGTCGACGATGCCGAGGGTGCCGTCCTTCTCGACGGGCACGTTCATGTACCAGTTGATGTTGGAGACCAGGTCCCGCTTGCCGAGACCGTGCCGGGCTCCTTCGGCGAGGAAGTTGTCCACACAGGCGTGCTGCGCGTAGGTGTGGTGGCCGTAGCGCAGGGTGTTGGACTCCTTCGAGCAGGCGCCGCCGACGGTGTCGTGGCGGCCCACGGCGTCGGAGGTCACCGTCATCAGCGCGGTGTGCTCGTTGGAGAGCAGCACACTGCCCGTGGTGAGGAAGATGCCGCCCTGGGCGTGGATCGTGTCCGGCGCGCTGTAGCGCACGGACGTGTCGTGGGCGTCGTACACGAGGAAGTCGACGGCCTGGTTGCCGTGCAGGTCGGTGATGGTCAGCGTCTCGCCCTCGCGGACGATCGACGACCAGGAGGCGCGGGCCTCCACCACGGTCTTCGTGCTCATGCGAGCCCCCTCGCGGTGAGGAATTCGGCGGTGTTGAGGAAGGCGCGGCGGCCCTCGGGTGTGGCGTCCCACAGCGGGTCGCCCGGGCGGGTCGGCGCGGCCCGCCAGGCGAGGACCTCCAGCGGGGTGCTGACGTACTCCGGGCGGGGGTCGGCCGGGTGCGGCACGTTGACGATCAGTACCGTCACGTCCTGTTCGGCGCGCAGGGTGACGCTGCCGCCCGGACCGGCCGAGCCGGTGAAGTCGAGGCGGCCGTCGTCGCGGACCTCCACGCCCTGGAAGAAGGAGAGCGAGGGCGGCAGGTCGCGGGGTTCCAGGCCGTTCTTGGCGGCGGCCAGTTTGAACAGCTCCCGGCCGGCCGGGGAGGCGGACTGCGGGCTCCCGTCGCCGTAGCGCCCGGTGTTGCGGACGAGGGTGGAGGTGCCGCACAGCGCGTCGTGACGGCCCGAGGTGTCGGCGATCACCGAGGCGAGGACGCGGCCCTGGTCCGACAGGAGCAGCACGCCCTCGCCGAGGTAGGCGTTCCACTGGACCTTGACCGTGTCGGCGACGTTCAGCCGCTCCCAGGGCCGGCCGTCCACATGGAGCAGCAGGTGGGCGCAGGCGTCGCCGTGCCGGTCGGCCAGGCGCAGCTCGGTGCCGCGCGCCAGGACCCGGTGGGTGTAGTTGCCGCCCGCGACCGTCTCGGCCCACACCAGGTGGCCCGCCTCGCAGGGCGGGTCCTGCCAGTCCCGGGCCGGGACGACCGGCATGGCCTCGGCGCGGGCGCCCTCCTGTGCCCGGGCGTGGGCGCGTGCTCCGTATGTGGTCGCTGTCGCCGCCATGGCGGACCTCCGCAGCTCGGTTCCGTCGCTGTCGCGGTATTTCTGTCGCCCGACAGAAATTAGGTCCGGGTCGGGTCGCCGCCGTTGCCCTCGGGTTGCGGGTCGGTTACCGACTCCTCACCGGGGCCTCCCCGCCGGGTCGCGCGAAGATCGCCGTCCGGGGCCGTGTGCGAGGATCGAACGCATGGGGACGAGCAGCGGACGTCGAGTGGGCCGCCCGCGGGCCGCGCAGCGCCCGGACAGCGGGCTCGCGCCGCGCGCCGAACTGCTCGTGGCCGCGGCGGAGTTGTTCACCACGCGCGGCTACGCCGCCACCACCACCCGGGCCGTCGCCGAACGCGCGGGCATGCGCCAGGCCTCCATGTACCACTACGTCTCCGGCAAGGAGGAACTGCTCGCCGCGCTGCTGGAGTCGACGGTCACCCCCTCGCTGACCTGTGCCCGTGAACTGCTCGCGGACGACGCGCGGACGGCCGAGGACCGGCTGTGGGAGCTGTGCCGCACCGACGTCGAGCTGCTGTGCGGCGGTCCGCACAACCTGGGCGGGCTCTACCTGCTGCCCGAGGTGCGCTCCGAGCGGTTCGCCGGTTTCCACGCCGTGCGCGCCGAACTCAAGGACGCCTACCGCCAGTTGATCGCCGCCACGGCGGCGGGCGGCGTGCTGGCGAAGAGCGCGCTGGATCTCCGTACCGACCTGGTCTTCGGCCTCATCGAGGGTGTCATCCTGGTGCACCGCTCGGATCCGGAGCGTTCCGTCTCGGAATTCGCCCGCGCCACCGCCGACGCGGCACTGCGTATCGCGGGGAGCTGAACACCGCCCGAGCCGCACGCGGCCGCTCGTCTCATCCGTCCCGGTGAACTGTTCCGCACACCCGTACGCCGTCACTTTGTGTGTTCGACCGAATGCCGAACGTGCAAATGGGATGAGGTTACTCCACGTACGGAAGTGGTTTCAGGCGGTTGCCGAATATGACACGGCGATGATCCGGTCGGACTAAGCTCGCCCGCGGCGCACCGAGTTGAGGCGTAATCGTGCGCTTGTTCCCAAAATTTCCCGAAGATGCCGACAGATCCCTACAGAGGGTGCCCACATGGTGAGTGTTCAGTCCCCACCCGGTCGCCGAGAACTTCCCTATGCGCGCGTGCTGTTGCTGCCGGCGATACTGATGGCCGCGGTGACCGGAGCCGCCGTCGCCCTGGTGGCGCCGCAGGCCCGGCTCGCCGTCGGCGTCTGCGGAGCCGTCGCCACCCTCCTGGTGACCGCGGCGGGAGCCGAGTGTGTGCGCCGTGGGCGGCGCCTGCGGGAGCTGCGCGCGGAGCGGGACCAGCGCGTCGCGTACCTGGAACGCCGGGTGGCCGGCCACGCGGAGGAGAACCGGCGCCTCGCCCAGGAGTTCGTGCCCGAGGCCGTGGCATGGCTGCGCGCCGGAAATTCCCCCAGGGAGGTGATGCGCGACCTCAGCGAGGGTGATCCCGACTTCCGGGATCTCGACGACGCGCAGCGCGCCGTGATCCGGAAGATCCTCGACATCGTCGACCACGAGGAGTCCCTGCGCGACTCGGCCCAGCGCTCCTTCGTCAGCATCGCCCGCCGGGTGCAGGCCATCGTCCACCAGCAGTCCGCGGAACTGCGGGAGATGGAGGAGGACCACGGCCGCAACCCCGAGGTCTTCGACGACCTGCTGCGCATCGACCACGGCACCTCGCTGATCGGCCGCCTCGCCGACTCCATCGGTGTGCTCGGCGGCGGCCGGCCCGGCCGCAACTGGCCCCAGCCGGTCCCGCTGTACAGCGTGCTGCGCGGCGCCATGTCCCGCATCCTGGAGTACCGCCGCATCCAGCTCGACTCCATCGCCAAGGTCAACATCCGCGGCCTGTCCGTCGAGCCGCTCATCCACGCGCTCGCGGAACTCCTGGACAACGCCACCCGCTACTCGCCCCCGCAGAGCAAGGTGCACGTCAACGCCGTCGAGGTGCAGACCGGCATCGCCATCGAGATCGAGGACGCCGGCGTCAGCCTCAGCGAAGAAGCCCGCGCCAAGGCCGAACGCATGCTGGAACAGGCCATGGCGGGCGTCGACATCCAGGACGTCGGCGGCACCCCGCGCCTGGGTCTCGCGGTCGTCGGCCGCCTGTGCACCTCGTTCAACCTCCAGGTCTCGCTGCGCACCTCGGCCTACGGCGGCGTCCGGGCCGTCCTCATCGTGCCGAGCGAGATGCAGACCTCCGACCCCGCCCCGGGCTTCGCGCACGGCATCGGAGCCACCGCCGTACCGCAGATCGACCTGAGCCAGATCGGCGAGGGGCCCAAGCGCCCGCCCAAGAAGCGCCGCCCCACCAACGCGCGTATCCCGGCGGGAGTCTCCCTGACCGACGACGAGGTGCCCGAGGTCACCGAGTGGACCGACCAGGGGCTGCCGCAGCGGCGCAGCAAGGCCACGATCCCGATCACCCAGCGCTACGCCGAGGCGTACGCCGCCCAGGAGGCCGAACGGCTGGGCAAGCCCGACCCGTTCGCACAGCGCCGGCCGGAGCCCGAGCCGGAACCCCAGAAGAAGCGGGAACCGGGCCTTGCCTTCGAGGCCTTCTGGGAGGGGCTGGTCAAAGCGGCCCCGCCCGGCGTGCATCCCACCGACTTCACCCGTAATCCCACCGCATACCTGCACCTGATCGAAGACAAGGCCGAGCCCGAGGCCGACGATGAAGGGGACCTCACGTGATCCAGCAGCGCCAAAACTTCGACTGGCTGCTCAAGGAGCTGTACGACGGGGTTCCGGGCATCGAGATGATCGTGGTCCTGTCCGCCGACGGACTGCGCATCGCCCGCTACGCCGGTGACCCCGACGCCGCCGACCGGGTCGCCGCCGCCTGCGCGGGCCTCCAGAGCCTGGCCGCCGCGGTCGGCCAGGAGATCCACTCGAGCACCGGCGAGATGGACATGGTCGTCATCGACCTGAGCGGCGGCTACTTCTACATGATGTCGGCCGGCGCCAACGCCTATCTGGCCGTCCTCGCCGACGTGCGCTGCGAGGCCAGCCGGATGAGCGGGATGATGCGCGACCTCGTGGTCCGGATCGGCGCCCATCTGACCAGTCCGCCCCGGCGCAACGGGCAGAGCGTATGACGCCTCCGCAACGCCGTCGGCGACAACCCCTGCCGCAACCGCCCCCACCGCCCCTACCGCCCCCACCGCCCCCGCAGGACGCGAAGGACGGCGCGGAGGGGGAGGGCAAGAACCCCGAACGGCTGTACATCATCACGGGCGCGGACGGTGAGCGCGCACCCGTCGACCTCGTCACCTTAGTCGTGGCGCGTGCCGAACCGCCCTCGTCGGCCACCCCGGAGCAGACGGCGGTGCTGCGGATGTGCGCCGCCCCGCTGTCGGTGGCCGAGATCTCGGCCTATCTCGGCCTGCCCTTCAGCGTCGTGACGGTGCTGCTCACCGAGATGCTGGCGGCCGAACTCGTCCAGGCACGCGCCCCCATCGTCCGGCAGCAGCTCCCCGACCGTTCCCTTCTCGAAGCGGTGATGCATGGACTTCAACGGCTCTGACACGATCCCCGGCCCACGGGCCGAGGACCATCTGCCGCACACCACGACGGCCGCGGCGAAGATCGTCATCGTGGGCGGCTTCGGCGTCGGCAAGACCACCATGGTCGGCTCCGTCAGCGAGATCAGGCCGCTGACCACCGAGGAGACCATGACCCAGGCGGGCATCGGGGTCGACGACAACTACGGCTCCGAGACCAAGACCGCCACCACCGTGGCCATGGACTTCGGCCGGATCCGGATCACCGAGCAGGTCGTGCTCTACCTCTTCGGCACGCCCGGCCAGGAACGCTTCTGGTTCCTGTGGAACGGGCTGTTCGAGGGAGCGCTCGGCGCCGTCGTCCTGGTCGACACCCGCCGCCTCGAGGTCAGTTTCGAGGTCATGGGCCGGCTCGAGGAGGGCGGCGTGCCGTTCGTCGTCGCCGTCAACACCTTCCCCGACGGGCCCCGTTACCCCATCGACGACCTGCGCGCGGCCCTCGACCTGCCGCCCGAGATCCCGATCGTGGAGTGCGACGTCCGCCGCCGCGCCTCCAGCCGCGACGTCCTGATGACCCTCATGCGCTTCCTGCACTCCCTGGCCCTGACCCGGAGCCTCACCTGACGCGCGCGGCCTCGTCCGACCCGCACGGAACCACCTCACCCGCACGGCCACTTCCCACCCGCACGATCACCTCCCCACACACCGGATCCAGCACAGTTTCGGAGCGACCCCCTGTGACTCCCGAACACCCCACCGCGAACGGCCCGCACGACCTCGCCCTGGACCCGCCGCCCGCCTGCCCCGCGCACGGCCGGGGCCCCGGCGGACTGGCCCGTCTCTACGGCCCCGGCGCGGAGGACCTGAACGAACTCTACGAGCGACTGCGCGAGGAACACGGCCCCGTGGCGCCGGTCCTGCTCCACGACGACCTGCCGATGTGGATGGTCCTCGGACACGCCGAGAACCTGCGCATGGTGCGGACCCCCTCGCAGTTCACCAAGGACACCCGCACCTGGTCGCAGATGCTGGACGGCAAGGTCAGGCCCGACCACCCGCTCATGCCGCACATCGCCTGGCAGCCCATCTGCGCGCACGCCGAGGGCGACGAGCACAAGCGGCTGCGGGGCGCGGTCACCGCCGCCATGGCGACCATCGACGACCGCAGCGTGCGCCGCTACATCAACCGCTCCAGCCAGCGGCTGGTCAACCGCTTCTGCGAGGAGGGCCGGGCCGACCTGGTCGGCGACTTCGCCGAGCACCTGCCGATGGCCGTGATGTGCCATGTCCTCGGCATGCCCGACGAGTACAACGACAAGATGGTGCACGCCGCCCGGGACGCCCTCAAGGGCAGCGAGACCGCGGTCGCCAGCCACGAGTACGTCGTGGGAGCGCTCGCCCGGCTCACCACCCGCCGCCGCGCCGAGCCCGAGGACGACTTCACCAGCCACCTCATCGGCCACCCGGCGGGACTCACCGACGACGAGGTCAGGGAGCATCTGCGCCTGGTGCTCTTCGCCGCCTACGAGGCGACCGTCAACCTGCTGTCCAACGCGCTGCGCATGGTCCTCACCGACCCCCGCTTCCTCGCCCAGCTCAACGGCGGCCAGATGACGGTGGCGGAGGCGGTCGAGCAGTCCCTGTGGGACGAACCCCCGTTCAGCACCATCTTCGGCTACTTCGCCAAGCAGGACACGGAGTTGGGCGGTCAGCGCATCCGCCGGGGCGACGGCCTCTTCTTCGCGCCGGCGCCCGGCAACGTGGACCCCAAGGTGCGGCCCGACCTCTCCGCCCACATGCAGGGCAACCGCTCCCACCTCGCCTTCGGCAGCGGTCCGCACGAGTGCCCCGGTCAGGACATCGGCCGCGCCATCGCCGACGTCGGCGTCGACGCGCTGCTGATGCGGCTGCCGGACGTGCAACTCGACTGCGAAGAGGACGAGTTGCGATGGACTATGTCGATCGCCTCGCGCCACCTGGTGGAGCTGCCGGTCCGGTTCGAGCCGAAGGACCAGCAGGACGTCAAGCACAAGCCGAGCCACGCCCCGATCCCGCCGCAGCGCCTGACACGGCCGGTGAGCACGCAGCCGCGGCCCGCGCCCGGGCCGACCAGCGCTCCCGCTCCCGCGCCGTCGGCCGCGACCGCCCCCGAGCCGGTGGCCGCCACCGCCCCCGCGCCGCCCGCCCCGCAGCCGACGGCGCCGGTCCGCGGGCCCAGCGCCTGGCGGCGCTTCCTGTCCTGGTGGCGCGGCTACTGAGCGGCCCCCGCCGGCGGCACGGCGGCCCAGCCCTCGTACGACGTCCAGGCCTCGAGCACCCGACCGCTGCGCAGCCGGTGCTCCGTCCCCGTGACCGGATCGGTGAACTCCAGCTCCCGCGCCAGCAGCTGAAGCGGGCGCCGGAAGTCACCGGCCGCCACGGGGGCGGCCACCTCGGGGTAGAGCGGATCGCCGAGGATGGGCACGCCCAGGGTGTTCATATGGACCCGCAGCTGATGGGTCTGCCCGGTGGCGGGCAGCAGCCGGTACCGGCCGAGCCCCCGCGCCCCGTGCTCGACGAGTTCGACCCGGCTCACGGCGTTCGGCTCGCCCGCCACCTCGTAGGCGGCCAGCACCCCGCGTTCCTTGACGATCCGGCTGCGCACGGTCCGGGGCAGGGCGAGCCCGGGGTCGTACGGCGCGACGGCCTCGTACACCTTGCGCACCAGGCGGTCGCGGAACAGGGACTGGTACGCGCCGCGCTCCTCGGGACGCACGGTGAACAGCACGAGCCCGGCGGTGAGCCGGTCGAGCCGGTGCGCGGCGCCGAGCGCGGGGAGGTCCAGCTCCCGCCGCAGCCGGGCCAGCGCGCTCTCGGTGACATGGCTGCCGCGCGGGGTCGTGGCCAGGAAGTGCGGCTTGTCGACGACGACGATGTGCTCGTCGCGGTGCACGATCTCCAGCGGGAACGGCACGGGCACCTCGGGCGGCAGCTCGCGGTGGTACCAGACGAACATCCCCGGCACGTAGGCCGCGTCCGGCGCCACCGGCCGCCCGTCGGCGCCGACCACGAGCCCGGCCGCCAGCATGCCGTCGACGATCCCGGCCCGCGCCGTGCCCAGCCGCTCCACCAGGTACTCCCGCACGCCCGCCCAGGCGCCCGCACCGGGCAGCCGCACCCGCACCGGGTCGATCCCGTCGCGCTGCGGGAGCGGGGAGGGCGGGGGCGGCGTACGGCGTCTCATCGGGGTCAAGCCTAAGGGCGGAAAATCCGTTGGCCGGGCCGCGGGCCGTTGGCAGGATGCGGCCCATGCCCTTCACCGCCGATCCCGTCCTGTCCGCCGGAACCCTCTCGGGAGCCGCGCAGCCCGAGCTCCGCAGCGGCGACGGACTGCTGCTGCGCCCCTGGCGGGCCGAGGACGTCCCCGCCGTGTACGCCGCCTTCCAGGACCCCGCCCTGCACCAGTGGCACATCAGGGCCGCCGACTCCGAGGAGGAGGTCGCCGGCTGGATCGAGGACTGGCGCAAGGACTGGGCGCGGGAGCGGAACGCCCAGTGGGCCGTCGTCGACGAGCACACCGGCGCACTGCTCGGGCGGGTGGCGCTGCGCGCCATCGTGCTCGCCGAGGGGGTCGCCGAGGTCGCGTACTGGACGACCCGGGCGGCCCGTGGCCGGGGAGTCGCGCCCCGGGCCACGACCGCGCTGACAAGCTGGGCGCTCGACGAGATCGGCCTGCACCGCCTGGAGTTGATGCACGCCACCGCCAACGAGGCCTCCTGCCGGGTCGCCGAGAAGGCGGGCTTCCTCCTGGAGGGCACCCGGCGCAGCGCCACCCTCCACCAGGACGGCTGGCACGACATGCACCTCCACGCGCGCGTCCAGGGCGACTGAGACACCCCGAGGGTGCACGCCTCTCCGCCCCGCCCGTCGGCCTCCGTCCCGCCCGTCGGCCTCCGGGTCTACGCGGTCGCCGTCTCCGGTACGGGCGCCGCCGGGACCGGTGCCCGCCTGCGGTAGGTCCGGAAGGCCACGCCGACCACGAGCGTCGCGGCGAGGAACAGCACGGTGAACCACCGGAAGTACCAGTGGCCGCCCGCCGGGTCGTACACCGCCGCGCGCGGCCAGGCCAGGTTGACCGTCATCAGCAGGCCGTAGACCAACGCGAGGGCGTTCACCGGGACTCCCCAGCGGCCCAGGGAGAACAGGCGGGCGCCCGTCTCGTCCGTGCCGGCCGAGGAGAACCGGCCGCGCAGCCGGCGCACCAGCAGCGGGCCGGTGACCATCGCGTACGCCAGGTACAGCATCACGATGCAGGTCGTGCCGATGGCCAGGAAGGCGTCCGGCGAGGCGAAGTCGAGCAGCAGCAGCGCCGCCGCGAGGACGCCGACCACCAGCGCCGGGGCGCTCGGCATGCCGGTGCGGGGGTTCACGCGCGCGAGGCGGCCGGAGAACGGCAGTTGCCCGTCGCGGGCCATGGAGAACAGCATCCGGCAGGCCGCCGTCTGGATGGCGAGCGTCGCCACCGCGATCGCGACCACCACGTCCGCCAGCAGCACCTTGCCGACCCCGTCGCCCAGGCTGCTGGTGAGGACGTAGCTGAGGCCGTCGACGCCGAGCCGCCCGTCGGTCAGGCTGGGGGCGGCGAGCAGTCCGCCCAGCACGATCAGCCCGCCCAGCAGACCGGCCGCGCCGAGCGCGGTGAGGATCGTGCGGGGCGCGGTCCGGCGCGGCTGGTGGGTCTCCTCGCTCATCTCGCCCGCGCTGTCGAACCCGATCATCACGTACGCGGCCGTGAACGAGCCGACCAGCAGCGCTCCGAACAGGCCGCTCTGCGCGGCGCCTTCGGTGTGGAAGGTGATGCTCGGGGTGCGCTCGGAGTGGGTGAGCAGCAGCACCACGATGAGGACCGCGCCGATGATCTCGGCCGTCACCCCGACCCGGTTGACCACGGACATCACGCGGTTGTCAACGAGGTTCACGAACGTGGTCAGCGCCAGCAGGAGCATGCCGAGCAGCGCCGCGTTGGCCGCGCCGTCGGGCGAGGTGGGTGCCGGGTCGGTGCCGATCAGCTGGAAGCCCGACCAGATCGCCGGCAGCACCATCTGGAGCGCCAGCGCGGCCGCGGCCACCACGACGATCTGCCCGATCACCATGATCCAGCCGGCGAACCAGCCGAACGAGGGCGTCGACAGCCGTGACGACCACTGGTAGATCGCCCCCGAGATCGGGTAGCGGGCCGCCAGCTCCGCGAAGCACGCGGCGACCAGCAGCTGACCGGCCAGCACGACCGGCCAGGCCCAGAAGAAGACCGGGCCGCCGAAGGCGTACCCGAAGGCGAAGAACTGGAAGACGGTCGTCAGGACGGAGATGAAGGAGAACCCGGCGGCGAACGAGGCGTACCGGCCCAGGCTGCGGTGCAGCTCCTGGCGGTAGCCGAACTCGGCGAGGGAGCCGTCGCCCGGGTCGGGGGAGTGCGGCGGGTCGGGGCGTACGTCGGAAGGGGTCGTTGTCGTCACGGCGGAACCTGCCTTGGGCCCAGAGGGACGTAATTCCTGTCGGGCGACAGAAATTAGGGACGCGCTGTTTCGTGCGCGTCACGCCGCCGTGTCCGGTGCGGGCCCAAGTCCTCACGTCCTCCCTCACCTCACTCGATCGCGTTACATCGCGTCCCTTGCGGCGGCTCGCCGACTCGCGATATGTTCGGCTACGGATATTCGGCAGCGGGTTCCTCGCGCGCACGTGCCGTCAGTACCTCTGGCGGCGGGCGTCGGCCGGTGCCGCGTCTGTTCGGTGGTGCGTCTGCCGGCGGTGAACCGCCGGTCGTGAGGTGAGGTGGTCGTCATGGCGAGGAAGCGCCGCAAGCTCAGCAACCCGCTGGCGCTCGCCGTGATGACGACGCTCTGGCAGAAGCCGATGCATCCGTACGAGATCGCCCAGACCCTGCGCAGCCAGGGCAAGGACACCAGCACGAAGACGAACTACGGCTCGCTCTACACCGTCGTGCAGAACCTCGAGAAGTACGGCTTCGTCGAGGTGACCGGCGTGGAGCGCCAGGGCAACCGTCCCGAGCGCACGGTCTACGGGCTCACCGAGGCCGGGCGTGAGGAGATGGCCGAGTGGCTGTCCGACCTGATCGCCATCCCCGCGAAGGAGTACCCGATCTTCGAGACGGCGCTCTCGCTGATGGCGGCGCTGCCTCCGGACGAGGTGGTGCGCCTGCTGGAGACCCGGCTCAGCTCGCTGGAGGTCGAGGTGGCCAGTGGCCGGGGGGCCCTCGACAAGCTCTACGAGACGCTGCCGAGGCTCTTCCTCGTCGAGGTCGAGTACCACCTGCACATGGTCGAGGCGCAGGCCGAGTGGGTCGGCGGATTCCTCGAGGAGATCAGGAAGGGCTCACTGCCCGGCGTCGAGGACTGGCGGCGCATCCACGAGACGGGGGAGTTGCCCACGGAATTCACGTCTTGAGAACGACCCCGGCAGGGCTGTTGCAGCAGCTCCGCCGGGGTCCCCAACCCCGAACGGAATCCGCGGTGAGGCGGTTCCGGGCCATCGAGGTGCGGCACACCCAGGATAGCCCGGTGCTCTTCACGCGGATCAGCAGTCCTGTCCGCTCACGAAGGAGCACCGTCATGAGCAACACCCGCGCGCCCGCGGTCGAGGCGCGTCGACTCGTCAAGACCTACCCCGGTGGCGTCACCGCCCTGAACGGCCTCGAGATCACCGTCGAACCCGGCACCGTCTTCGGGCTGCTCGGCCCCAACGGCGCCGGCAAGTCCACCACCGTCAAGATCCTCACCACCCTCGCCCGTCCCGACTCCGGGTCGGCGCTCGTCGCCGGGCACGACGTGCTGCGTCACCCGGACCGGGTGCGCCGGGCGATCGGCGTGGTCGCCCAGAACTCCGGCACCGACCCGGTCGCCACCGGTCGCGACAACCTCCGCCTCCAGGGCAGGCTCCACGGCCTGCGGGGCGCCGCACTCGACCGGCGCGTCGACGAACTGCTCGACCGCTTCGCGCTCACCGAGGCCGCCCGGCGCCCGGTCAAGGCCTACTCCGGCGGCATGCGGCGCCGGCTCGACGTCGCCCTGGGCCTGGTGCACCGGCCCGAGGTGCTCTTCCTCGACGAGCCCACCACCGGCCTGGACCCGCAGGCCCGCAGCGCGATGTGGGACGAGATCGGCCGGCTGGCCGGCGAGGAGGGGCTGACCGTCCTGCTCACCACGCACTACCTGGAGGAGGCCGACCGGCTCGCCGAGCGGGTCGCCATCGTCGACCGGGGCCGGATCGTCGTCACGGGCACGCCCGACTCCCTCAAGGGCGAACTGCGCGGCGACGCCGTGCACGTGGAGCTGCGCACCGCGCCGGGCGAGGGCGGCCGGGCGCTGCTGGAGGGCGCCCTGGGCGAGCTGCCGGGCGTCCACGAGGTGGTGTGCGACGGGCCGCGGGTCAGTGTCCGCGCGGAGGACGGAGCGGCCGCGGTACCCGCGCTGCTCGGCGCCCTGGAGCGGGTCGGGGTGGCCGTCGCCGCCGCGACCGTCGCCCGCCCCTCCCTCGACGACGTCTACCTGCGGTACACGGGCCGTCGATACGCCGAGGCCGAGGCCGAGGCCGGGAGCGGGGCCGCCGCCGATGCCCTCACCCTCGCCGGGGGTGCGCGATGAGCAGCGCGATCGTCCAGACCTGGTACATGACGCAACGCCAGCTGATGGTGTTCGCCCGCCAGCCCGCGTACGCCGTGATCACGCTGATCCAGCCGGTGATCTGGCTGTTCCTGTTCGGCAGCCTCTTCAAGAACGTCGTGGCGCTGGGCGGCTTCGGTACGGCCTCCTACCTCGACTACCTGGTCCCCGGCGTGGTCGTGATAAGCGCGCTCGGCTCCAACCTGTGGGCGGGCATGGGCACGTTGGAGGAGATCCAGCGCGGCACCCTCGACCGCTTCCTGACCACCCCGGCCAGCCGGGCCGCGCTGATGAACGGCAATGTCGTCCACAACGGCATCGTCACCGCGCTCCAGTCGGCGGTCATCGTGCTGCTGGGCCTGGCGGGCGGCGCGGAGTACCCGGGCGGGATCGTGGGCGTCGTCGTCCTGGTCGTCGCCTCGGTGCTGCTGGGCACGGTCTTCGGGGCGCTGTCCAACGCCCTGGGCATGCTGGTCCGGGAGCGGGAGTCGATCATCGGCGTCAACACGTTCCTGCTGCTGCCGCTGACCTTCCTCTCCAGCGCCTTCATGGCACCGGACCGGATGCCGGGCTGGATACGGCAGGTGGCCCGCTTCAACCCGCTGGACTGGGCGATGGTCGCGGGACGTTCGGCCTTGTCCGCCGATCCCGACCCGGGGGCGGTGCTCCTGCGCGGCGGGGCGCTCCTCGCGCTCGCGACGGCGGCCGTATGGCTCTCGATCAGGACGTTCCGGTCGTACCAGCGGTCCGTGTAGGCGCAGGCGGACGCGTCCCCGAGGGGGCGCAGGGGCGGCCCGCGTCAGAGTGCGGGCCGCTTCCGTCGGGTCACGCGGCCGGTGCCGCGCCCTCCTGCTCCGCTTCCACCCGTGCGTTCCAGTCCCGCTTGGAGGCCTGCCAGCCGTCCTCGTTGTGGCCGAGGCGCCAGTAACCGGAGATCGAGAGGTCCTCGCGCGGGATCTGGAGCTCGACGCGCAGCAGTTTGCGCAGTTCCTTCACGCAGGCGGCCTCGCCGTGCACGAAGGCGTGCAGCCGGCCCTCGGGGAACTCCAGCGTCCGTACGGCCTCGACGAGCAACTCGCCGACCGGGCGGTCGCCGCGGTGCAGCCAGACGACCTCCACGTCGGAGTCGACCTTCTGCTCCTCCTCGGGGCCCGACACCTCGACGAAGGCGTGGGCGACGCTGCCGGCGGGCAGCGATTCCAGGGCGGCCGCGATGGCCGGCAGAGCGCTCTCGTCACCGGCCAGCAGATGCCAGTCGGCGTCGGTGTCGGGGGCGTAGGCGCCGCCGGGGCCCATGAAGCGGACGGTCTCGCCCGGCTGGACTCGCGCGGCCCACGGCCCGGCCAGGCCCTCGTCGCCGTGGACCACGAAGTCCAGGGTCAGTTCGCGCAGTTCGGCGTCCCAGTTGCGCACGGTGTACGTGCGGGTGACGGGCCACTGCTCACGGGGGAACTCGGCCCTGATGCGCTCCAGGTCGAAGGGCTCGGGGTAGGTCACGCCCTCGGGGCCGAAGAGCAGTTTGACGTAGTGGTCGGTGCAGGTGCCGGCGGTGAACTCGGCCAGGCCCTCGCCGCCGAGGACGACACGCTGCATATGGGGGGTGAGCCGTTCGGTGCGGACGACCTGCGCGGAATGAGGCTTCCGCGGCTTCCGTGCCGGACGTTCTGCCATGACGGCCTCCCATGTGGGTATGGTTAGGTTTACCTAAGTTAGCATCTCTCCCCCCGGTGATGCCCGCCCGTTCGAGAGGTCTGCCGATCTCTCATCCGGATCTCATGCCGAGGATGACCCCCGGGTTCCACGATTGTCAGTCCCCGACACGGGATCAATGGTTACGCGGGTGGCGCGCCCAGCGTCGTCAGCAGCCGCTGGAGCGATCCGCCGAGCCCCCAGCGACCCGCCAGTGCCTCCAGTGTCGCTCCGTCCCGCGGCGCGTGCGGCAGGGCGGTGTCCACGTCCGGCAGCGGCACATCGCCGGCGACCTGGACCACCTTCGGCGCGACGGCGAGGTACGGCCGCGCCTCGTCCAGGCGCAGCCGCTGCGACGGCGTCAGTTTCGCCTTCGGGTCGTCGACCGCCGCCACGATCCCGGCCAGGTCGCCGAACTCGGCCAGCAGCTTGGCCGCGGTCTTCTCGCCGATGCCCGGCACGCCCGGCAGGCCGTCGCTCGGGTCGCCGCGCAGCAGCGCCAGATCCGCGTAGCCGCTCCCGTCGACGCCGTACTTCCCGCGCAGCCACGCCTCGTCGGTGAGCTGGAGCGTGCCGACGCCCTTCAGCGGGTACAGCACGCGGACCCCGCGCGCGTCGTCCACCAGCTGGTAGAGGTCGCGGTCGCCGGTGACGATGTCCACCGGGCCCTTCGCCCGCCCGGTGAACGTGCCGATCACGTCGTCCGCCTCGTAGCCCGCGACGCCCACCCGCGCGATGCCGAGCGCGTCCAGGACCGCCTCGATGATCGGCACCTGCGGCGCGAGCGTGTCGGGCACCTCCTCCTCGTCCGGCCCCGCCTCGCGCTCCTCGGCGACGCGGTGCGCCTTGTAGGAGGGGATGAGGTCGACGCGCCACTGAGGGCGCCAGTCGGCGTCCATGCACGCGACCAGCTCGTCCGGGCGGTGGTCCTTCACCAGCCGGTCGATGAAGTCCAGCAGCCCGCGCACGGCGTTGACCGGAGTGCCGTCCGGTGCCTTCACGGAGTCCGGGACGCCGAAGTAGGCGCGGAAGTAGAGCGAGGCGGTGTCGAGGAGCATCAGTCGTCCGGTCACGCCTCGCATCATGCCGCACGACGGCCCCGGCCTCCGGCGTGAATTCACTCCCGTGGCAGGAGTGAACCTCTGGCGGGACCCGCTGTGAACTGAACCACTCGTCCGTTTGCCCCCATCGGACCTGGGCAGGGGCGGCCTCGGAGTGATACCCGGTTGCGTTTTCAACTGTTTGCTGTCGCCGAGTGCTCCGATTCCTGTTCCCGACGAGAGGTACGCGTGTCCTCCAGGCTTGAGGCCGAACACCTGCACAAGGTGTTCGGCAGACGACCGCAGCAGGCAGTCGAGCGGCTCCGGGAGGGAGCCGACCGGGAGGAGCTGCGCGCCGACGGCACCACGGCCGCCGTCATCGACGCCTCCTTCACGGTGGAACCGGGCGAGATCTTCGTCGTGATGGGCCTGTCCGGCTCGGGCAAGTCCACCCTGCTGCGGATGCTCAACGGCCTGCTGGAGCCGACCGCCGGGCGCGTCCTCTTCGACGGCCAGGACCTCACCGCCCTCGCCGACCGCGACCTGCGCGAGGTCCGCGCGAACAAGATCAGCATGGTCTTCCAGCACTTCGCGCTCTTCCCGCACCGCAGCGTCCTCGACAACGCCGCCTACGGCCTCGCCGTCCAGGGGGTCCCCCGCCGCGAACGCGAGGAGCGCGCCGCCGAGGCGCTGCGCCTGTGCGGTCTGGCCGGCTGGGAGAAGTCCTGGCCGGACGAGCTGTCCGGCGGCATGCAGCAGCGCGTCGGCCTGGCCCGCGCCCTCGCCACCGACGCCGACCTGCTCCTGATGGACGAGTCCTTCAGCGCGCTGGACCCCCTGATCCGCCGCGACATGCAGGACCAGCTCCTCACGCTCCAGCAGACGCTGAAGAAGACCATCGTCTTCATCACCCACGACCTCAACGAGGCCATGCGCCTGGGTGACCGGATCGCCGTCATGCGCGACGGCCGCATCGTGCAGACCGGCACGGCACAGGACATCCTGCTCCGCCCCGCGAACGACTACGTCGCCTCCTTCATCCAGGACGTCGACCGCTCGCGCGTGCTGACCGCCTCCGCCGTCATGGACACCGTCGTGCGCGGCGACGAGGCCGACTGCGGCTGCGAGACCGCCACCCCCGACACCCCGTTCACCGCCCTGTGCGCGCTCAGCGCCCGCCTGACCCACCCGGTCGCCGTCCTCGACGGGAAACGGGAACTCGTCGGCGTCGTCCCCGGACAGCGCCTCGTCGGCTTCCTCGGCGACGAGCGGGGCGGGGCGACGGCCTGCGACAGTCCGCGCGACGGCGGGAAGAAGGTGACGGCCCGTGCCTAGGCTCCACCTCGGCGATCGGGTCGACTCCGGCGTCGACTGGCTCGTCACCCACATGTCCTGGCTCTTCGACGCGATCAAGACGGTCGTCGAGGGCATGTACGACGGTCTCGACGCCGTCCTCACCGCCCCCGAGCCGCTGCTCCTCGCGGGCATCCTCGCCGTGCTCGCCTGGTGGCTGCGCGGTCTCGTCGCGGGGGTCCTGGCCTTCGCCGGGTTCGCCCTGATCGACTCCCTCGCCCTGTGGGACGAGGCGATGTCGACGCTCTCCCTGGTGCTCGTGGCCACGGTGATCGCCCTGGTGGTCTCCCTCCCGCTGGGCATCTGGGCCGCCCGCTCCAAGGCCGTCGGCGCCACCCTGCGCCCGGTCCTGGACCTGCTCCAGACGATGCCGTCGATGGTCCTGCTGATCCCGGCCATCCTGTTCTTCGGCATGGGCGTCCCCGCGGGCGTCGTCGCCACCCTGATCTTCGCGCTCGCGCCGGGCGTCCGGATGACCGAACTCGGCATCCGCCAGGTCGACGCCGAACTCGTCGAGGCCGCCGAGGCGTTCGGCACGACGCCCCGTGACACCCTGCTGCGCGTGCAGCTTCCGCTCGCCCTGCCGACGATCATGGCGGGCGTCAACCAGGTCATCATGCTGGGCCTGTCGATGGTCGTCATCGCCGGCATGGTCGGCACCGGCGGCCTCGGCGGCGCCGTCAACGAGGCCATCGGCCAGCTCGACATCGGGCTCGGCTTCGAGGCGGGCCTCGCCATCGTGGTCCTCGCCATCTACCTGGACCGGATGACCGGCGCCCTCGGCACCCGGATCTCCCCGCTCGGCCGCCGCGCCGCCGCGAAGGCCCGCGGCACCGTGTGGACGTACCGTCCGCGCCCGGCCGTGGCCGTGGTCGGCGTGGTCGTGCTCGCCCTGGTCGCGGGCGGCACGAACGTCTTCGGCCCCTCCTCCGGTACCGCCGAGGCCTCCGCCTCGGACATCGGCAAGGGCAAGGAGGTCAAGATCGGCTACATCCCGTGGGACGAGGGCATCGCCTCCACCTACCTCTGGAAGGAACTCCTGGAGGAGCGCGGCTTCGACGTCACCACCACCCAGTACGCCGCCGGCCCCCTGTACACCGGCGTCGCCACCGGGCAGATCGACTTCCAGACCGACGCCTGGCTGCCCACCACGCACGACGAGTACTGGAAGAAGTACGGCGACGAGCTCGACGATCTCGGCTCCTGGTACGGCCCCACCTCCCTGGAGCTCGCCGTCCCCTCGTACGTGAAGGACGTCGGTTCCCTTGCGGACCTGAAGAGCCACGCCGCCGAGTTCGACGGCAAGATCACCGGCATCGAGCCCAGCGCCGGGATGATGGGCCTGCTCAAGGACAAGGTCCTCGGGGAGTACGGCCTCGACGGCGCCTACACCGTCGTCGACGGATCCACTCCCGCGATGCTCGCCGAACTCAAGCGCGCCTACGCCGCGAAGAAGCCGATCGTCGTCACGCTCTGGTCGCCGCACTGGGCGTACAGCGACTACGACCTGAAGAAGCTCGACGACCCCGAGGGCGCCTGGGGCAATGGAGACGGTGTGCACACCGTCGCCCGCAAGGGCTTCGCCGCCGACAACCCCGAGATCGGCAAGTGGCTGAAGGACTTCCGGATGACCGAGGCCCAGCTCACCGGTCTGGAGGCGCGGATCCAGAAGGCCGGCAAGGGCAAGGAGCAGCAAGCGGTCCGGAGCTGGCTGAAGGAGAATCCAGCTCTGGTCGAGAAGTGGGTACCGGTCGCCGATTCGGGGCAGTAAAGCCGGGCGGCCCGGTGACCTGACAGCACCGTGACCGCCTGACGAGGGGCGGGCACCGACGCAAGGCCTTCCGGGCCGTGTCGGAGCCCGCCCCTCGTGTCGTCCGCGTCCGTTCCCAGCCCGGCCCGCCCGCCGTTCACCGGCGTTCCCGGGCGCGTCGTCCGGCTCCCCGCCGCCTCCGCCACGGTAAGGATCCGGCCAAGTACGGAGAGCCATGCCCATGCCCGAGCCGAGGTCTTGCGGAAGCCGGGGACGAGCGGGAACATGCGTGGCCGTTCGCGCATTGAACCGGAGAACCGGGGTGCTGGTCCGTACCCGGGGCGTCCGGGGGCCGATCGGCTGGCGCGAACTGTGAGGTCCGCTGTTACGCCAGGTGTCCTCGATGTGACGGGCGCATGAAACGGTTTGCCGAACATGCGTAGGGTGCAGACAACTCCTCAGAGGGCGTGGAGGACGTCATGGCAGCGACGAGCTAAGGAGGGAGCCGAAGCGATGGGCGACCACAAAGAACAGCCCCTGCGGGTGGGCGCGGCCGTGCGGCGCCGGCGCCGGTCCCTGGAGCTCACCCTCGCCGTCGTGGCCGAGCGCAGCGGTCTGTCGGTCCCGTTCCTCAGCCAGATCGAGAACGAGCGCGCGCGGCCCAGCACCAGCTCCCTGGAGAAGGTCGCCGACGCCCTGCGCACCACGGCCGTCGAGCTCCTCGCCGCCGCCGACCCCGCGTGCAGCGTGGACGTCGTGCGCGCCGAGGTGAGCGAGCCCGGGCCGGAGCCGCGTTCCCGTTCCCTGGTCCGCGGCCACCACCAGATGCACGCCTCGGAGTTCACCGGCGACCACGAGGCCGGCCGTGAATTCCAGTACCGCAACGACCAGCTGATGTTCGTGGCCGACGGTGCCGTGGAGATCGAGGCGGAGGGCCGCGCCTACCGCCTGGGCCGCGGCGACACCCTGTACCTCACCGGCGGGGTCCGCCACCGCTGGCGGGCGACCGTGCCGGACACCCGGGTGGTCGTGGTCGCCGTGGCGGAGCACATCGAGGCGGTACGGGACCGGGGCCGGAAGCGGTAGTGCGGATCGTCTCGCTGGTGCCGTCGCTCACGGAGGCGGTCGCCACCTCTGTGCCCGGCGCCCTGGTCGGCGCCACCGACTGGTGCGATCACCCGGCGGACCTCGACGTCACCCGGATCGGCGGGACCAAGAACCCCCGGGGCGACGACATCGTCGCGCTCGCCCCCGACCTGGTGATCGCCAACGAGGAGGAGAACCGGGAACCGGACCTGGCCGCCCTGCGCGCGGCCGGTGTCGAGGTCCTGGTGACGAAGGTCCGGGACGTCCCGCAGGCCTTCGCCGAGCTGGCGCGGGTGCTCCGGGCGTGCGGGGCGCCCGCGCGGCCGCACTGGCTCGACGCGGCGGAGGAGGCGTGGGCGGCGCCGCCGGCGCCCGCCCGCCGCCGGACGGCCGTGGTACCGGTCTGGCGCCGCCCGTGGATGGTTCTGGGCCGCGACACCTTCGCCGGGGACGTGCTGGCCCGCCTCGGCGTCGACCAGCTGTACGCCGGGCACCCCGAACGCTATCCGCGGATCCCGGTCGGGGAACTGCTCGCCGCCACGCCGGACCTGGTGGTGCTGCCGGACGAGCCCTACCGCTTCACCGCCGACGACGGCCCGGAGGCCTTCCCCGGTCTGCCCTGCGCGCTGCTCAGCGGACGGCACCTGACGTGGTACGGCCCGTCGCTCGCCGAGGCGCCGCGGGTGCTGGGCGAGGCGCTGCGAGCAGCTCACCGCTGAGCAGCCCGCGGACGGTGTGCGCGGCTGCCACGCCCCAGGCGGTGAGGAGGACGGCGTACAGCGCGCAGGCGAGCACGTCGTAGGCGACCAGCCCGGTGTGCCGGGCCAGTGCCGCCGCCCCCGTCACACAGGTGCCGACCGGGAAGGTGAACGCCCACCAGGTCATCGCGAAGCCCATCCCGAGCCGGCGGGCCCGCACCACGTGCGCGGTGGCCAGGCACAGCCAGAGCAGCGCGAACCCCATGACGGGCACCCCGTACAGCACGGCGAGCACGGCGAGACCGCGGCTGTCCGGGCCGGGCAGGACCCCCGGAGCGACCTCCGCGAACTTCCCGACGGCGGTGGTGGACTGCCCTAGCGGGCCGAGGACGAGGAACAGGGTCGGGGTGAGGGACAGGGGCAGCGGCCCGCCGGTCAGCAGCCGCGCGAACACGAGCGGCAGCATGGCGAGCGTGGCGAGCAGGCTCAGTCCGAACAGCGTGAAGCACGCCAGGAGCAGCGTCTGCCGCGGCTGCCCGGCCGGCAGATACGGCACCAGCGCCGGCCCGAGCGCGGCGGACACCATGGGCGCGACCAGCGGCAGCAGCCACACGGGCGTGGCCTCGGACGCCCGCACCCGGTGACGGACGGCCATCAGATACGGGACGGCGACGGCGGCCGTCAGGGCGACGGCCGTCCCGACGCCGAACAGCACGGCGTCGAGCGCGACCGCGGCCCGGACCCCGATCAGGTCCCGGCCGACGGTGAGGGCGCCGCCGCCGACCGCGAGCAGCGCCATCGCGAGACAGCCGTAGAACGGCGCGGCCCCCGGATCCAGCAGATGGGCACGGGCCTGGTCGCGGTGATGGCGCCAGTGCAGGGCACGGGCGCCGAGCAGGGCCGTCAGCAGGACGACGGAAAGGGCCCAGCAGACGGTGAGGAGCGGCCGCAGCCCCGGCGGGTGGACGGGGAGCGCGGCTCCCCCCGTGGCGAGGATCGCGGTCCCCATGACCGTGGCGTACCAGTTCGGTCCGAGGTGACGGACGGCGCCGGCTCGCGCACGGGGGAGGGCGTACAGAGGCTGGGCGGCGGTGACCATGACTCCACGGTCGCCCGGCCGTCCGTCCGCGACCAGGGAGGATGCCTCTATGGGGGCATAAGCTGGGCTTATGGGGAGCGTCGAGGAACAGCCCGCGGACACCGCGCACGGATCGATCGCGCACCGCGTCCCGGACCTGGGCGCGCTGGAACTGCTGCTGGCGGTGGCACGGCTGGGCAGCCTGGGCGCGGCCGCGCGGGAGCTCGGCATCACCCAGCCGGCCGCGAGCAGCCGGATCCGTTCCATGGAACGCCAGCTGGGCGTGGCCCTGGTGGACCGGTCGCCGCGCGGCTCCCGGCTCACGGACGCCGGCGCGCTGGTGACGGACTGGGCGGGGCGGGTCGTCGAGGCGGCACGGGCGTTCGACGCGGGGGCGCAGGCGCTGCGGGTCCGCCGTGACTCACGGCTGCGGGTGGCGGCGAGCATGACGATCGCCGAGTACCTGCTGCCCGGCTGGCTGCTCGCGCTGCGTGCCGGGCGGCCGGACACCGCGGTGTCGCTGCTCGCCGGCAACTCGGCGGCCGTCGCCGAGCGGCTGCTCGCCGGGGAGGCGGACCTCGGCTTCGTGGAGGGCCTCACGGTGCCGCCCGGCCTCGACTCGGCCGTGATAGCCCACGACCGGCTGATCGTCGTCGTCGCTCCCGCCCACCCCTGGGCGCGCCGGCGGCGGCCCCTGCCCGCGGCGGAGCTGGCCTCGACGCCGCTCATCCTGCGCGAGAAGGGCTCGGGGACGCGGCAGGTGCTGGACACGGCGCTGGGCGGGCTGGCCCGGCCGTTGATCGAGCTGTCCTCGACGACGGCGGTCAAGGCGGCGGCGGTCAGCGGCGCGGGGCCCGCGGTGCTGAGCGAGCTGGCGGTCGGTGAGGAGCTGGGGCTGCGGCGGCTCGTGGAGGTGCCGGTGGACGGGGTCGCGCTGGCGCGGGACCTGCGGGCGGTGTGGCCGACCGGGCATCGGCCCGCGGGGCCGGCCCGGGAGCTGTTGTCACTGACGCGCGGGTAGGTTGCCGCCGCTGCCACCGCTGCCACCGCTGCCGCCCCGCCGTCCCTTCCCTCCCCGTCCCCCGGGGGCTGTGCCCCCGGACCCCCCTTCGGCCCGGAGCCCCCTTCGGCCCGGAGCCCCCTTCGGCCCGGAGCCCCCTTCGGCCCGGACCCCCCTCCGGCCCGGAGCCCCCTCCGGCCCGGAGCCCCCTCCGGCCCGGACCCCCCTCCGGCCCGGACCCCCTTCGGCCCGGACCCCCTTCGGCCCGGACCCCCTTCGGCCTGGACGGCCTCGTCCTCAAGCGCCGGACGGGCCGAGTCCGGCCGCCTCCACCAGGGCGCGCACGACCCGGACGTCCTCGTCCATCTCCGGGTGCCACTGGACGCCCAGTACCCAGGCGGCCGACGGCAGTTCCACCGCCTCCACGGTGCCGTCCGCCGCGTGCGCCGACGGGATCAGGCCGCTGCCGAGACGGTCCACGGCCTGGTGGTGGTAGGCCGGAACGGAGGTCTCCTCCTCGACGGCCGCCGCGTACCGCGTGCCGGGGACCGGTTTGACCGGGTGCGTGCCGAAGACGCCGACGACCTCGGCGTGCCCCTCGATGTGCTGGGTCAGGGTGCCGCCGAGCGCGACGTTCAGCAGTTGCATGCCCCGGCAGATGCCGAGCAGCGGGAGATCCGCCGCCAGCGCCGCCTCGATCAGGGCCAGCTCCCAGGTGTCCCGCTCCCGGGCCGGCGGACCGGTACGCGGGTCCCGCTCGGCGCCGTAGCGGACCGGTTCGACGTCGGGGCCGCCCGCGATCACCAGACCGTCGAGGCGTGCCACGGCCGCCGCCGCGTGCTCGGGAGCGTCCGGCGGGAGCATCACGGCCAGCCCGCCGGCCCGCTGCACCAGCCGCGGGTACCCGACGGGCAGCAGCACGGCGTCCAGCGCCCACACACCCCAGCGCGTCGCGGACTCCAGATAGGTGCTGACGCCGATCAGCGGCCGTGCGCCCTCTGCCATGTGTCCTCCCGCTCCCGCAATGGATCGCAGTCATACCATTTCGTGCAGCATGTCACGCGAGGAAGCCCCTGAGCAGGGCCGCCGTCCCCGCGCAGTGCTCCCGCATCATCTCCCGCGCCCCGTCCGCGTCCCCGTCCAGCACCGCCTCCACCAGCGCGAGGTGCTGGCGCTGCGAGTGCTCCAGGTTGCGGACGAGGAGCGGGATGCAGTCGAGCAGATCGTTCACCGTGGCCCGGACCGCCGCGTACCGCGCGGTCAGCGAGGGCGAGCCGCACAGCTCGGCCAGGGTGAGGTGGAGCATCGTGTCCCGTCGGCGGTAGTCGGCCAGCGGCGCGTCCGCCGTGCGGGCCAGCGCCTCGCGCAGGCGCTCCGCCTGTTCGCCCGTCAGCCCGTGGGTCGCGCACAGGCCCGCCGCACCCACCTCCAGCACCTCGCGGAAGCGCAGCACGTCCTCGACGTCCACCTCGGCGATCCGCCGCCGCAGCTCGACCTCGCCGCCGATGTCCGTGCGCGGGAGCACGAAGGTCCCGCCGTAGCGGCCCCGGCGGGACTCGACCAGCCCCTGCTCCTGGAGGACCTTCAGCACCTCGCGCAGCGTCACCCGGCTGATCCCGAGCCGCTCCGCCAGGTCCCGCTCGGCCGGCAGCCGTTCGCCCCCCGGCACCAGACCCAGCCGTACCACCTGGAGGATCTGCTCCAGCGCCTCCTCGAAGCCGTTCCCGGCCCGCACCGGACGCAGCACCGGCGTCAGCCGGTCGTCGTCCGGTCCGCCGTCAGCGTCCACCGGCATCCCGCCGCGCCCCCTTCCCAAGCAATGGTTCTCGGCAATACCTTATGGCTCCCGGCCCGCCCGAAGAAGACGAGGGAGCCGGGAAAGCCGAAGGAGGACCTTCCCGTGGCAGACCGCACACCCCCGCTCAGCGTCGAGGAGCTGCACGCCCACGTCGCGAGCGGTGAGATCGACACTGTCGTCCTGGCCTTCCCCGACATGCAGGGCCGTCTCCAGGGCAAGCGGTTCGCCGCCGGATTCTTCCTCGACGAGGTGCTCCAGCACGGCACCGAAGGCTGCAACTACCTCCTCGCCGTCGACACGGAGATGAACACCGTCGACGGGTACACCATGTCCTCCTGGGACCGCGGCTACGGCGACTTCGCCATGCGCCCCGACCTGACGACCCTGCGCCGCGTGCCGTGGAACGTCGGAACCGCCCTGCTCATCGCCGACCTGGCCTGGAACGACGGCTCGCCCGTGGTCGCCGCCCCGCGCCAGATCCTGCGCCGCCAGCTGGAGCGCCTCGCCGGGCACGGCTTCACCGCCCAGGTCGGCACCGAGCTGGAGTTCATCGTCTTCAAGGACAGCTACGAGGCCGCCTGGGACGCGAACTACCGCGGCCTCACCCCGGTCAACCAGTACAACGTCGACTACTCGGTGCTCGGCACCGGCCGGGTCGAGCCGCTGCTGCGCCGCATCCGCAACGAGATGGCCGGCGCCGGACTCACCGTCGAGTCCGCCAAGGGCGAGTGCAACCCCGGCCAGCACGAGATCGCCTTCCGCTACGACGAAGCCCTGGTCACCTGCGACCAGCACGCGATCTACAAGACCGGCGCCAAGGAGATCGCCGCCCAGGAGGGCGTCTCGCTGACCTTCATGGCCAAGTACAACGAGCGCGAGGGCAACTCCTGCCACATCCACCTCTCGCTCACCGACGCCGACGGCACCAACGTCATGGCCGGCGACGGGGAAGGGGGCATGTCCGACGTCATGCGGCACTTCCTCGCCGGACAGCTCGCCGCGCTGCGCGACTTCTCCCTCCTCTACGCCCCGAACATCAACTCCTACAAGCGGTTCCAGCCGGGCTCCTTCGCCCCGACCGCCGTCGCCTGGGGCTACGACAACCGCACCTGTTCCCTCCGCGTCGTCGGCCACGGCCGCTCGATGCGCTTCGAGAACCGGCTCCCCGGCGGTGACGTCAACCCGCACCTCGCGGTCGCCGGCCTGGTCGCGGCCGGTCTGTACGGCATCGAACAGAAACTGGAGCTGCCCGAGGCCTGCCCCGGCAACGCCTACGCGGCCGAGTACGCCCACGTTCCGACCACCCTGCGCGAGGCCGCCGAGCTCTGGGCGGACAGCCCGATCGCGCTGGCCGCGTTCGGCGAGGAGGTCGTCGCGCACTACCGCAACATGGCACGCGTCGAGCTGGCGGCCTTCGACGCGGCGGTCACCGACTGGGAGCTGCGCCGCTCCTTCGAACGTCTGTGACGCACCCGCCCGCGCACCCGCCCGCGCACCCGCCCGCGCACCCGCCGTGCACCCGCCCGTGAAAGGACCCTCCGTGTCCGGTCCCTCCCCGTCCGGTCCCCCCTCGCCCGATCCGCGGCCGCCGTCGCGGCCGGATCCGGAGCCGCTGTCGCACGAGCTGATCGTTCTCAACCCGGCCACCGAGGAGGTCGTCGCCACCGTCCCGGCCGCCGACGCGGCCGACGTGGACCGGGCGGTCGCCCGCGCGAGTGCCGCCCAACGCGCCTGGGCGGCCGCCGCCCCGGCCGACCGGGCCCGGCTGCTGCGCCGTTTCGCCGACGTCGTCGACACGCAGGTCGAGGAACTGGCGCTCCTGGAGGTCCGCGAGGCCGGTCACCTCCTGGGCAACGCCCGCTGGGAGGCCGGCAACGCCCGCGACCTGCTCCTGTACGCGGCCGGCGGTGTCGAACGGCTCCTGGGCAGCCAGATCCCCGTACCGGGCGGCTGGAACGTCACCTTCCGGGAACCGCTCGGCGTGGTCGGGGTGATCGCCCCCTGGAACTTCCCGATGCCCATCGCCGCCTGGGGTTCCTTCCCCGCCCTCGCGGCGGGCAACGCCGTCGTCCTCAAGCCCGCCGAGACCACCCCGCTCACCGCCCTGCGCCTGGCCGAACTGGCCCTGGAGGCGGGCCTGCCGGAGCACCTCTTCCAGGTACTGCCCGGCCATGGAGCCGTCGCCGGCCGCGCGCTCGTCGACCACCCGGGCGTGGCGAAGATCGTGTTCACGGGCTCCACCCGCACCGGCCGCGAGGTCATGGAACGCTGCGCCCGTCAGGTCAAGCCGGTCACCCTGGAACTCGGCGGCAAGAGCCCCAACATCGTCTTCGCGGACGCCGATCTCAAGGCCGCGGCCGACCCGTTCTCCTTCCTCGACAACTCCGGCCAGGACTGCTGCGCCCGCACCCGCGTCCTCGTCCAGGAATCGGTCTACGACGAGGTGGCCGACCACCTGGCGCGGGAACTGGCCGCCGTGACGGTCGGCGACCCGGCCGACGAGAAGACCCGGATGGGTCCGCTGATCTCCCGTCAACAGGTCGACCGCGTACGGTCGTTCGTGCCGGACGACGCCCGGGCGCTGCGCGGCACCGCTCCCGAAGGACCCGGCTTCTGGTTCCCGCCGACCGTCCTCACCGGCTGCGCGCCCGACTCGCCCGCGGCCCGCGAGGAGATCTTCGGCCCCGTCGCCGTCCTGCTGCCCTTCACCGATGAGGCGGACGCCATCCGGCTCGCCGACGACACCCCCTACGGACTCTCCGGCTCCGTCTGGACCCGGGACGTCGGCCGCGCGCTGCGTGTCGCGCAGGCCGTGCGCGCCGGCAACCTGTCCGTCAACTCCCACTCCAGCGTCCGCTACTGGACCCCCTTCGGCGGCTACAAGCAGTCCGGCGTCGGGCGCGAGCTGGGCCCGGACGCCCTGACCGCCTTCACCGAAACCAAGAACGTCTTCATCAGCACGGAGGGCCCCGCACAGTGACCGCATCGCCTGACGAGATCATCTGCCGCCGGCTGGTCGGCCGCACCGCCGTCATCACCGGGGCCGGCAGCGGCATCGGCCTCGCCACCGCGCGCCGGCTCGCCTCCGAGGGCGCGCACGTCGTCTGCGGCGACGTCGACGAGGCCCGCGGCAAGGCGGCCGCCGAGGAGGTCGGCGGCACCTTCGTGCGGGTCGACGTCACCGACCCCGAGCAGGTCGAGGCGCTGTTCAGGACGGCCTACGACACCTACGGCAGCGTCGACATCGCCTTCAACAACGCCGGGATCTCGCCGCCCGACGACGACTCCATCCTGGAGACCGGCCTCGAGGCCTGGAAACGCGTCCAGGAGGTCAACCTGACCTCCGTCTACCTCTGCTGCAAGGCCGCGATCCCCTACATGCGGCGCCAGCGCCGGGGCTCCATCATCAACACGGCGTCCTTCGTGGCCCGGATGGGAGCGGCCACCTCGCAGATCTCGTACACCGCGTCCAAGGGCGGGGTCCTCGCCATGTCCCGCGAGCTGGGCGTGCAGTTCGCCCGCGAGGGCATCCGCGTGAACGCCCTCTGCCCGGGGCCCGTCAACACCCCGCTGCTCCAGGAGCTGTTCGCCACGGACCCGGAGCGCGCCGCCCGCCGGCTGGTCCACATCCCCGTCGGCCGGTTCGCCGAGGCCGTGGAGATCGCCGCCGCCGTCGCCTTCCTGGCCAGCGACGACTCCTCCTTCGTCAACGCCTCCGACTTCCTGGTGGACGGCGGTATCTCCGGGGCCTACGTGACCCCGCTCTAGGACGCCCCGCGGCCCGCCGCTAGAGGAAGGTCCGCCCCTCACCCCGGTAGGTCGGCACGGTCGCCGTCACCGCGTCCCCCTCGACGAGGTGCAGCACGTCGAACCGCTCGCACAGCTCACCGGCCTTCGCGTGCCGGAACCACACCTTGTCGCCGATCAGCAGATCGTCGGCCGGGGAGCCGAGCAGCGGCGTCTGCACCTCGCCCGGGCCCTCCTGGGGGTCGTAGCGCAGCCCCTCCGGCAGATACGGCACGGGCAGCCGGTCGGGCCCGGCGGCACCGGACGCGGGATACCCGCCCCCGAGCACGGTCACGATCCCCACCCCCGGACGCCGGACGACGGGCTGGGCGAACAGGGCCGCCGGACGGCCGCTGAAGGACGTGTAGTTGTCGAACAGACGCGGCACGTACAGTCCCGAGCCGGCCGCGATCTCGGTGACCGCGTCCTCGGCCGCGGTGTGCTGCACACTGCCGGTGCCGCCGCCGTTGACGTACTCCAGATCCGGTACGACGGCCCGTACGGCACGCACCACCGCGGCGCGACGCTCGGCGAGCTCGCGCCGGGCGGTGGCCTGCATCAGGCGGATGGCCCGGGACCGGAACGGCCGCCCGGCGACCGCGTCGCCGACCCCGGCGATGTGCCCCTCGTAGGCCATGATCCCCACGAGTCTGAAACCGGGCCGCCGGGCGATCGCCCTCGCCACGTCGGCGACCTGGGCGGGGGAGTGCAGCGGCGAGCGCAGGGCGCCGACCCGGACCCGGCCGCCGAACAGCTTCAGCGCGGTGTCCAACTCCAGGCAGACCCGGATGACTTCACGCCCTTCGCCGCGCGCGCCGTCGATGAGGTCGAGCTGGGAGACGTCGTCGACCATGACGGTGACGGCCGCGGCCAGCTTGGGGTCGGCGGCCAGCTCGGCGAAGGCGGTGCGGTCGGCGGACGGGTAGGCGAGGAGGATGTCCTCGAATCCGGACCGGGCCAGCCACAGGGACTCGGCGAGGGTGAACGACATGATGCCGGCGAAGCCGTCCTTCGCCAGGACGCGTTCCAGGAGCGTCCGGCAGCGTACGGATTTGCTGGCGACACGGATCGGCTTGCCGCCGGCCCGGCGGACCAGATCCTCGGCGTTCGCGTCGAAGGCGTCCAGGTCCACGAGGGCGAGGGGGGCGTCGAGATGGGCGGTGGCCCGGTCGTAACGGGCCCGGTCGGCGGCGCGCGCAGTCATGAACGAAGCCTGCCAGACGGGATTACCGCAGGGTAGGGGGACGTTCCGGGCAGAAGCCCCGGGCCTCGTGGACTGGTTCCCGTTCGCCCGGCGACTGGCCGTAGAGTGACGCGCACGCACGGAGGACGGCTCCGGCCGGGCAACCGTGCCGGGATGCCGGTTCGTCCGTATGGGTATGCGTGCCCAGAGCGGACTGCCACGTCCGCGCCGGGCCCGCCCGGGCACGAGACCGTCCGCCCGCGTACCAGAACGACGGCCCGGGGACGAGGAAACGGGGGGTGCATGAGCACGGAAGCACGCCGCGCCTCGGTCCCCCCGCGCCCGGACGTGCCGCCGCAGCCCGCCGTCCCGCCCCGCCCGGCGACCCCGCCCCGCCCGTCCCGGCCCCCGGCGGACCCCGTGGACCCGAAGCCGACGGACCCGGCGGACCCGACGTACGGCGCGAGCACCCGCCAGGCCCCCGCGGAGCCCCCGGAGCGCGAACCCGCGCACCGGGCGACCCCCGGCGCGCAGCCGTCGCGGCCCGATCGGCGGGACGCGCGTGAGATGACTTCCGGCGCGGCCGAGCCGCGGGTCGGGCGTCCCACCGGTTCCGCCGGAGCGGCCGGAGCGCGGACGGCCTCCCGCGACCCGGGAACGGCCGGGGACGGCTCTCCCGCCCCGGACCCGGGTTCCCCCCTTTCCCGCACCGCCCCCCGCTTCGGCGGCCCGCGGGCCCAGCACTCGGACGCCATGACCCCGCCCCCGCCGCCCGCGTCGGCCCGCTTCCCCGACATCCCGCCGCAGCCCGCCCGCCCCGCCCGGTCCCCCCGTGGCGAGGACACCGGCACGCCCGCGCGAGCCGAGGAGCGTCCGGCCCCCCGTCCCGCACCGCCCCACGACTTCCGCCGCGCCCCCCGTCCCACCGGGCCGGCCCCCCGCCCCGCCGCCGCGGAGCCCTCTCGCCCCACGGCCCCGGGTGGCACCACGCCGCCTCCGGCCCCGCCCGCGCCCCGCACCACCGGCGCCTTCGCCCCCGAGAACCCCCCTCCCACAGGTGCGGCCGCTCCCCGTTCCGCGGGCCCCGAGAGCACCCGCCCCACGGGCCCGGCCGGCGCTCGCCCCGCCGACCCGGAGGGCTCCCGTCCCGCGGGTCCGGGTGCGTACGGTGCCGACGCGGCTGACGAGCGGCCTGCCGCCGACGGCTTCTTCTCCGCCGGTGCGGGCGCGCGCACCGGTGCGGGCACCCGCCCCGTCGCGCCGCCACCGCCCTCCCGCCCCGACGTCCCGTCGCCGCCCTCCCGTCCCGCCGGCCCGGTGGACGCGCCCGGGTCCGAGCGTGGCTGGTCGCCGTTGCCCCGTGGCTGGGTGCCCGCGCCCGGCCGGAGCCGACGGGAGACGGAGCCGGACGGCGCCGGGGGCGGTCCGCGCGGGGAGTCCCGGTCCGTCGTCGACGACGGACCCGCCTGGAGCCCCGGCGCGACCGTACGGCAGCCCGGGTTCGCCGTACCGCCCGTCCCCGCCGCGCCTCCCGTACCGGAGAACCCGCAGCGGACCGAGGGCGCGGCGAGCGGTCCCGACCCGTCGCTCTCCTGGAGCGCCCCCATGACCCCGGGCGGCACCCTCGGCTCCACCCGGCCCGTGGTGACGTTCGCGCGCCCCGAGGGGTACCGGGACACGCTCCGCCTCTTCGGTCGCCGCGGACGCGTGGCCGCGGCCGCCGCCTGTGTCGTCCTCGGTATGGGACTCATCGGCGGTGCGGTCACGGGCAGTTGGCTGGTCGGAGACTCGGCGGACGCCGCCGAGCACAGCGCCTACGCCACCGCCGGCGGCCTGTGGCACAACGTGCCGGTCGACCGGCTGTTCCCGCCGACGGTCGACGGCCAGGGCGCCGGTCCCGGTGGCGCCGACCGCACCTGGACACGGATCGCCGTCGCCCCGGACGGCGACTGCGCAGGCGCCCTCGACCCGCTGCTGCTCAAGGTGCTCGCGCCGGTCGGCTGCGAGCGGCTCCTGCGGGCCACCTACACCGACGCCACCCAGAGCTACGTGACCACCGTGGGACTGCTGTTCACCACGGCCGACGAGGCCGCCATGCGATCGCTCGACACCCGCTTCACCAGGGAGAAGCTGGCGGAGCGGACCGATCTCATGCCCCGGCCGTACGCCGCGAAGGGCACCGTCGCCGCCGCCTTCGGCGACAAGCAGCGCGCCGCGTGGACGGTGTCCGTCCTCACCGACGCGCCGGTCGTCGTCTACTCCGTCTCCGGCTGGGCCGACGGCCGCGTGGTGGACACCCCGCAGCCGGCCGCGGCGGCCACCGCGGCGGGCGCCACCACGGCCCCCGCCCAGGCCGGCCTCGGCAACGAGGCGCAGGGCCTCGCCGACCGCGTCGAGCGCGGCCTGCGCAAGACCGCCGTCACGTCCTCGGAGCAGCCCTCATGAGCACCCGTACGACCCGCAGGGCCGGGATCCTGTGCTGTCTGCTCGCCGCCACCGTCGCCCTCGTGCCGCCCTCCACCGCCTACGCCGACGGCATCCGCGCCAAGCAGTGGGCGCTGGAGGCCCTGCACACCCAGGAGGCCTGGCAGACCACGAAGGGCGCGGGCATCACCGTCGCCGTCCTGGACACCGGTGTCGAGGCCGACCACCCCGACCTCACCGGCAACGTGCTCACCGGCAAGGACATGGTCGGCTTCGGAGCCGGTCCCGGCGACCGCGCGTGGGCCCGCCACGGCACCGCGATGGCCGGCATCATCGCCGGTCACGGCCATGGCAGCGGCAACGGCGACGGCGTGCTCGGCGTCGCCCCCGAGGCGAAGATCCTGCCCGTCCGGGTCATCCTGGAGGACGGCGACCCGCAGCGCACCAAGGCCCGCAACACCCGCGGCAACGCCCTCGCCGAGGGCATCCGCTGGGCCGCCGACCAGGGTGCCGACGTCATCAACCTCTCGCTCGGCGACGACTCCGCCTCCGCCCACCCCGAGCCCGCCGAGGACGAGGCCGTCCAGTACGCGCTGGACAAGGGATCCGTCGTGGTCGCCTCGGCCGGCAACGGCGGCGAGAAGGGCGACCACATCTCCTACCCGGCCGCCTATCCGGGCGTCATCGCCGCGACCGCCGTCGACCGCTACGGCACCCGCGCCTCCTTCTCCACCCGCCGCTGGTACGCCACGGTCAGCGCGCCCGGCGTCGACGTCGTGATCGCCGACCCGGACCACAAGTACTACGAGGGGTGGGGGACCAGCGCGGCCTCCGCCTTCGTCTCGGGGGCCGTGGCCCTCATCAAGGGCGCCCACCCGGGCCTCACCCCGGCCCAGATCAAGAAGCTCCTGGAGGACACCGCCCGCAACGCCCCCACCGGGGGCCGCGACGACTCCCGCGGCTACGGTTTCATCGACCCGGCCGCCGCGATCAAGGCCGCCGCCGGGCTCCAGCCGGAGGGGCTGCGATCGGCGGCCTACGGTGAGCGGTACTTCGGCTCCGGTCCGGACAAGCCGAAGGCGGACGACGACCCGGCGGGCTGGGCGGGTCTGCTCGCGGGCGGGGCCGGCGGGGTGCTGCTGGTGACGGCGGTCGTCCTGTGGCGCGGCCGCCGCGAGCGGGAGCAGCCCGAGGCCTACGAGGCGTTCTAGCTGGTGGGCCCGTCCGGCATGTTCGGCTTGTTCAGCCTGTCGGGCTTGTCGAACCCGTTGGGCCTGTTGGGCCTGTCCGCCTAGGAGGCGGAGGGCGATGCGGACGCCGAGCCGGACGCCGACACCGACGCGGATGCCGACGCGCCGTCGTCCCGCAGGGCCGACACCGCCGTCCGTGCCACCCGCTCGACCAGCGAGATCCCGGCCGCCTGCGTGGCGTTGCCGTTCGACAGCACGGCCACCAGACAGTCGTGGCCGCCGACGGTCACCCGGCCGATGCTGTTGACGTCCCACAGCCCGGTCGTGCTGCGCGCGAGCCAGCCGTTCTTCAGCGCCCACGAGGACCCGTCGGCCGCCGCCGAGACGCCCCAGCGCTGGTCGGCGGCGATCTGCCCCATCAGGCCTCGCAGATACGTCCGCGAGGCCTCGCTCAGCTCCGACGCGTCCCCGAAGACCTGCCGGAGCAGGGTGAGCTGATCGGCGGCGGTGGTCTGCGTCAGGCCCCACAGCATGTCGTCGCCGCCGGTGGTGCCCGTCAGCCCGAACCGCTCGTTGGCGGCGTCGAGCCCCTGCGCCTTGCCGATGATCCGCCACAGCGCCGAAGCCGAGTCGTTGTCGCTGTTCTCGATCATCGCGGTGGCGTACGTCTTCTCGGCGGCCGTGAGACGCCGGTCCGCGTCCTGGGCCTGGAGCAGCAGCGTCGCCAGGATGTCCACCTTGACGATGCTCGCCGTGTCGAAGGCGTTCTCGCCGTACGTGGCGTCCGCGCCGGAGTCGAGGTCGAGCACGGCCACGGACACGGCCGCGTCCCCCGGCACGGTCACCGACCTCATCGCCGACGCCAGCAGCGCGTCGTGGTCCTTCTCGGGCGCCGCGACCGTCTCCACCGACACCTCTCCGCTCCCTGACCCGGACCCGGAGGCCGGCGCCGACGCCGACGGCGTCGCGGAGGACGACGATACGGCGCCCGCTCCCGAGTGCGCCTGTGCCTTCACGTACACGGTCCCGGCCGCCGTCGCGCCGAGGACGGCGACCACGGCGAGCGCGCTGTGCAGGAGCGGCCGGCGCCGGGTGGGGTGAGCGCGGCGGCTGCGTCGTGCTCCGGAGGACTCCATGAGCGACGATGCTGGGCGCGGCGACTGTGCGCGCCGTTAGACGGAGGTTAGAGGCACGTCAGGGATGTCTGAGAATCCGGTGAAAGACGTCACCGCGGTGTTTCGGGCCCCGCACAAGCCCAGCAGCATCCCCCCGATAGGGTCGACGACCGTGGCGAACAAGAACATTCCCGACTCCGGCTTCTCCGACGACGACGGCTCGGCCGACCCCCGGCTGAGCGCCGCGCTCGCCGCCTGGGCCGAGGACCGCACCGCCGTGGGCCCGGTCCTGGCGGCCCTGAAGGACGCCCGGCTCCTCGTGCCCGTGGTGGCCGTGCTCGGCGAGGTGGAGGAGGACGAGAACGGACTGCGCCGCGAGAAGACCAGCGACATGGCCGTGCCCACGCTGAAGGCCGGCGCCCGCACCGCGCTGCCCGCCTTCACCTCCACGGACTCCCTCGCCCGCTGGGACCCCGAGGCCCGCCCGGTCGCCGTACCCCTGCACCAGGCGCTTCGGGCCGCCGCCCATGAGAAGGCGGACACGGTCGTCCTCGACCTGGCGGGACCCGTGGCCTTCGAACTGAGCGGACCGGCGCTGCTGGCGCTCGCCGAGGGTCGTACCTCGGCCGACCCGCTGGCCGACCCGGCCGTGCGGGCGGCGGTGCGGGCCGCGGTGGCCGCCGAACCGTCGGTCCTCAGCGCCCACCTCGGGCCGGGACGGGCGGACGGCACCCTGGCCCTCGTCCTCGACCCGGCCGCCGTCCCCGCCGAGGCCGCCCGGGCGGTCGCCGGACGGCTCGCCGCCGACGAAACACTGAGGGCCCGCCTGGTGCGCGGCCTCGACCTGGCACTGCTGCCGGCCGGGACGGCGCCTCCGGGCGAGCCCCTGTACGTGAAGAGCTGAACCGGACCGGCGGCTGACGCCGGCCCGACGGGGGAGCGGGATCAGCCGTAGATCGGGCCCGTGTACTTCTCGCCCGGGCCCTGGCCCGGCTCGTCCGGGACGAGGGACGCCTCGCGGAACGCCAGCTGGAGCGACTTCAGACCGTCCCGCAGCGGCGCCGCGTGGAAGGAGCTGATCTCGGTCGCGCTCCCGTCCAGCAGGCCGGCGAGGGCGTGGATCAGCTTGCGGGCCTCGTCGAGGTCCTTGTACTTGTCGCCCTCCTCGGTGAGCCCCAGCTTCACGGCGGCGGCGCTCATCAGGTTGACGGCGACCGTCACGATCACCTCGACGGCGGGGACCTCGGCGATGTCGCGGGTCATCTCGTCGAAGTCGGGGTTGCCGGGGGTCTCGGCGGAGCCGGCGGGGGAGGAGTCACTCATGCCCCACACGATAGGCGCAGGCCGGACCGGTCCTCGTACCGAGGCTCGATTGGCCGTTCCTGGCGCGGGCTGCTAATCTCGTGTAACGACCGGTCGGACACGCGTGCCCCTCGGCAGGCGGATCCGGCCCACAAGTGGAGGCTCCGAACTCCCACCCGACTGTCCTCACGGACGGCGGGTCACCCCGGTCAGGCGGCCACCATCGTTCCGTACGGACGATGGAGTCGCCCGTAGTGCGCCCCGCGTTCACGCGGCGGTGCTCCGGTAGTGCTTGGAGCCCCGCATGTGATCGTTCGGGGCATTTTTTGTGCTTCGGCGTGGTTATAGGTCTAACGAAAAAAGACGTTACGCGGCCGTCCGCCAGACCGCCGCGTGGTGCTACCAAGGAGGATCCATCAGCGCCGAGCCCCGCATCAACGACCGGATTCGCGTTCCAGAGGTGCGACTTGTCGGTCCCAGTGGCGAGCAGGTGGGCATCGTCCCCCTGGCCAAGGCACTGGAGCTTGCCCAGGAGTACGACCTGGACCTGGTCGAGGTCGCGGCGAACGCCCGTCCGCCGGTCTGCAAGCTCATGGACTACGGGAAGTTCAAGTACGAGTCGGCCATGAAGGCCCGTGAGGCGCGCAAGAACCAGGCGCACACGGTCATCAAGGAGATGAAGCTCCGGCCGAAGATCGACCCGCACGACTATGACACCAAGAAGGGTCACGTCGTTCGGTTCCTCAAGCAGGGCGACAAGGTCAAGATCACGATCATGTTCCGCGGTCGTGAGCAGTCCCGGCCCGAGCTGGGCTACCGACTGCTCCAGCGTCTCGCGGAGGACGTCCAGGACCTCGGGTTCATCGAGTCGAACCCGAAGCAGGACGGCCGAAACATGATCATGGTTCTCGGTCCGCACAAGAAGAAGACCGAGGCGATGGCCGAGGCCCGTCAGGCGCAGGAGGCCCGCAAGGCCGAGGCGAAGGCCAACCCGGGTCGCTCGCAGAACGCCGCGGACGCCGACGCCGTCAACGCCGAGGGTGACGCCGATGTCGTCGCCGCCGAGGCTGACGTCGAGGCCCCTGCCGAGGCTCCCGCCGAGGCGTGATCCGCGGGACGCGAGTCCCGAGGACATAACCGATACAAGAGACGTTCCACCGTGCCCGGTTTCACGACCGGGCACCGGAACGCCACCGACGAGGAGAGAACGGCGCTATGCCGAAGAACAAGTCGCACAGCGGTGCCAGCAAGCGCTTCAAGATCACCGGCTCCGGCAAGGTGCTCCGTGAGCGCGCCGGCAAGCGCCACCTGCTCGAGCACAAGTCGTCCCGCGTGACGCGTCGCCTCACCGGCAACGCCGAGATGGCCCCGGGCGACGCCGCGAAGATCAAGAAGCTTCTCGGCAAGTGACGTCGGGCGCGTGCACACGCGCCTGATCTCAGACCGGGACCCAATCGATTCCGGGTCGTGTGAGTCCAACCACGGCCCCGCTACAAGGAGTTAAACAAGTGGCACGCGTCAAGCGGGCAGTCAACGCCCACAAGAAGCGCCGGGCGATCCTCGAGGCGGCCTCCGGCTACCGCGGTCAGCGTTCGCGCCTGTACCGCAAGGCCAAGGAGCAGGTCACCCACTCGCTGGTCTACAACTACAACGACCGCAAGAAGCGCAAGGGCGACTTCCGTCGGCTGTGGATCCAGCGCATCAACGCCGCGGCCCGCGCCAACGGCATCACGTACAACCGCTTCATCCAGGGTCTGAACGCCGCCAACATCGAGGTGGACCGCAAGATCCTGGCCGAGCTGGCCGTGAACGACGCCACCGCGTTCGCCGCGCTGGTCGAGGTCGCGCAGAAGGCCCTCCCGGCGGACGTGAACGCGCCCAAGGCTGCGTGACGCCGCGCCGGCTTCGAGCCGACGTGACTTGAGGACCCGCAGGCTCGCCGCCTGCGGGTCCTTCGCTTCTGCCCGTCCCGGTTCGGCCGTCGTCGGGGTACGGGCCGGGCCGTCGGTGGCCGGTCGCGCAGTTCCCCGCGCCCCCAGGGGCCGCGGTCGCCCTCGCCGCCAAGCCGGTCGCACTGATACCGAAGGTGAACACCATGTCCTCCGCCAGTCCTGAGCCGATCTCCCCGCGGTCCCCCCGCGTCTCCGCCGCTCGGCGGCTCGCTCGGCGGAACTTCCGGGGCAAGGAGCGGCTGTTCCTCGCGGAGGGGCCGCAGGCCGTGCGGGAGGCGGCCGCGCACCGGTCAGGCGGCGAGGCGACCCTGGTGGAGCTGTTCGCCACCGTCGAGGCGGCGGAGCGGTACGCGGACATCATCGGCGAGGCCCGCGCCGTCGGCGCCCGGGTGCACCTCGCCGACGAGCAGGTCATCGAGGACGTCTCCACCACCGTCACCCCGCAGGGCCTCGTCGGGATCTGCCGGTTCCTGGACACGCCCTTCGCGCGGATCCTCGCCGCCCGGCCGAGGCTGGTCGCCGTACTGGCCCATGTGCGCGACCCCGGCAACGCCGGCACCGTCCTGCGCTGCGCGGACGCCGCGGGCGCCGACGCCGTCGTCCTGACCGACGCCTCCGTCGACCTCTACAACCCCAAGGCCGTCCGCGCCTCCGTGGGCTCCCTCTTCCATCTCCCCGTGGCCGTCGGGGTCCCCGTCGAACAGGCCGTGGCCGGGCTGAAGGACGCCGGGGTGCGGATCCTCGCCGCCGACGGCGCGGGGGACGACGACCTCGACGACGAGCTGGACCGGCGGACGATGGGCGGGCCCACGGCCTGGGTGTTCGGCAACGAGGCCTGGGGGCTCCCCGAGGAGACCCGGGACCTCGCGGACGCCGTCGTGCGGGTTCCGATCCACGGGAAGGCCGAGAGTCTGAACCTCGCGACCGCCGCCGCCGTATGTCTCTACGCATCGGCCCGTGCACAGCGCGCCTCCGGAGGGTGCCGCTCCGTCACCGAGAGCTAGTAGGGTGACCAGCTCGGGGGCCCCTCAGTCGTCTGAGAGGTGGGGTACGGGGAATGAGCGTCGGCATGAGCGGTACACGGGATGCGCAGGCCGGTCCCGATGCCTCCGCACCCCGGCCGGCCGGTGACCTCGCCGGTCTCGGCATCGATCCCGACGACCTGCCCGACGGGCTCGTGGTCGCCGACGAACACGGACACGTCGTCTGCTTCAACGCCGCCGCCCAGCGCATCACCGCCGTCTCCGCCGCGGACGCCCTCGGCCGGCGGCTGGAGAAGGCGCTGCCGCTGGAGGACCTCGAAGGCCGCCGCTGGTGGCAGCTGACCGACCCCTACGGCGGTCTCGCCATCCGGGTCGGACAGCCCGAGCGCAACCTCCTGCTGCCGGGCGGTCGCGAGGTGCTCGTCACGGTGCGGTACGTCCGCGCCGAGCCCACCGGACCGGTCCGCCGGGTCGTCGTCTCGATCCGCGACACCGAGGCCCGCCGCCGTACCGAACGCAGCCACGCCGAGCTGATCGCCACCGTCGCCCATGAGCTGCGCTCCCCCCTCACCTCGGTCAAGGGCTTCACCGCCACCCTGCTCGCCAAGTGGTCGCGGTTCACCGACGACCAGAAGCGGCTGATGCTGGAGACCGTCGACGCCGACGCGGACCGGGTCACCCGCCTCATCGCCGAGCTGCTCGACATCTCGCGCATCGACTCCGGGCGGCTGGAGCTGCGCCGCCAGCCCGTCGACATAGGCGCGGCCGTGGGACGGCACATCCAGGCCTACGTCGCCGCGGGCCAGCCCGCCGACCGGTTCCTGCTGCGCCTCGAACAGCCGCTGCCCGCCCTGTGGGCCGACCCCGACAAGGTCGACCAGGTGCTCAGCAACCTCCTGGAAAATGCGGTGCGCCACGGCGAGGGAACCGTCACCATCGATGTCACGCCCTCGGCGTCCCCCCGCGAAGGGGAGGACACCGGTACGTCGGTCACCGTGAGCGACGAGGGCGCAGGCATCCCGGAGGAGTCCATGAACCGCGTCTTCACCCGCTTCTGGCGGGGCAGCAAGCGCGGCGGCACGGGCCTCGGGCTGTACATCGTCAAGGGCATCGTCGAAGCCCACGGCGGAGTCATCACGGTCGGCCGCGCCCCCGGCGGCGGCGCCCGGTTCCGATTTACGTTGCCCGTGAGCGCCCCGGCGTATCTCACCTGAGAACCGGCCGGGCAGCCCGCGGGCGCATCCGTATACCTCCACCCCGTTAGACTCGGCCTTTGGCACCTTTGTGTCCCATGGACGGCCCTCTGACCTCAGCGTGAGTCGGTGACGGGGACCTTCAGCCAGCCAATCGGAAGCACGGGAAGAGATGTCGGCACCGAATAAGTCGTACGACCCGGTAGAGGTCGAGGCCTTGAAACCGGAAGAGATCGAGCGCATGCGGGACGAGGCGCTCGCCGCCTTCGCCGCCGCGGACTCGCTCGACGCGCTCCAGGAGGCCAAGGTCGCGCACACCGGCGGCACCTCCCCGCTGGCCCTGGCCAACCGCGAGATCGGCGCCCTGCCGCCGCACGCCAAGGCGGCCGCCGGCAAGCTGGTCGGCCAGGCCCGAGGCGCCGTGAACAAGGCCCTCGCCGCCCGCCAGGAGGAGCTCGAGGCCGAGCGCGACCAGCGGGTGCTGGTCGAGGAGGCGGTGGACGTCACACTGCCGTACGACCGCGAGCCGGCCGGCGCCCGCCACCCGCTCACCACACTGTCGGAGCGCATCGAGGACGTCTTCGTGGCCATGGGCTACGAGGTCGCCGAGGGCCCGGAGGTCGAGGCCGAGTGGTTCAACTTCGACGCGCTCAACATCGGTCCGGACCACCCGGCCCGCGGCGAGGCCGACACGTTCTTCGTGCAGGGCCCGCAGGGCGGCACCGAGTCCGGTGTCGTGCTGCGCACGCACACCTCGCCGGTGCAGATCCGCTCGCTGCTCGGCCGTGACCTGCCGGTGTACGTCATCTGCCCCGGCCGCGTGTACCGCACCGACGAGCTGGACGCGACGCACACCCCGGTCTTCCACCAGGTCGAGCTGCTCGCCGTGGACGAGGGCCTGACCATGGCCGACCTCAAGGGCACCCTGGACCACATGGTCCAGTCGCTGTTCGGCGAGGGAATGAAGACCCGGCTGCGGCCGAACTTCTTCCCGTTCACCGAGCCGTCCGCCGAGATGGACATGGTGTGCTACGTCTGCCGCGGCGAGTCCGTCGGCAACCCCGACCGCCCCTGCCGCACCTGCTCCAGCGAGGGCTGGATCGAGCTGGGCGGCTGCGGCATGGTCAACCCCAAGGTGCTGGCCGCCTGCGGCGTCGACCCGGAGAAGTACAGCGGGTTCGCCTTCGGGTTCGGGATCGAGCGGATGCTGATGTTCCGCCACAACGTCGAAGACATGCGAGACATGGTCGAGGGTGACGTCCGGTTCACCCGGCCGTTCGGGATGGAGATCTGATGCGGGTCCCGCTTTCCTGGCTGCGGGAGTACGTCGACCTGCCGGCCACCGAGACCGGCCGTGACGTGCAGGCCAAGCTCGTCTCGGCGGGCCTCGAGGTCGAGACCGTCGAGCCCCTCGGCGCCGACCTCAAGGGTCCCCTCGTCGTGGGCCAGGTGCTCACCATCGAGGAGCTCGAGGGCTTCAAGAAGCCGATCCGCTTCTGCACCGTCGACGTCGGCACCGCCAACGGCACCGGTGAGCCCCAGGAGATCGTCTGCGGCGCCCGCAACTTCGCCGTCGGCGACAAGGTCGTCGTGGTCCTCCCGGGCGCCGTCCTGCCCGGCAACTTCGCGATCGCCGCGCGCAAGACGTACGGCAAGACCTCCCACGGCATGATCTGCTCCGGCGACGAGCTGGGCATGGGCGACGACGGCAGCCACGGCATCATCGTGCTGCCGCCGGAGACCGAGGTCGGCAAGGACGCCATTGAGCTGCTCGAGCTGGTCGACGAGGTCCTGGACATCGCCGTCACCGCCAACCGCGGCGACTGCCTGTCCATCCGGGGTGTCGCCCGCGAGGCCGCCATCGCCTACGGTCTGCCGCTGCGCGACCCGGCCCTGATCGACGTACCGGCGCCGAACGCCTTCGGCTACCCGGTGCAGGTCTCCGAGCCGATGGGCTGCGACCGCTTCACCGCCCGCACCGTCACCGGTCTGAGCCCCGAGGCGCGCTCCCCGATCTGGCTGAAGCGCCGGCTCCAGAAGGTCGGCATGCGCCCGATCTCGCTCGCCGTCGACATCACCAACTACGTGATGATGGAGATCGGCCAGCCGCTGCACGCCTACGACCGTTCGCTGGTCCAGGGCACCATCGGCGTGCGCCGGGCCGGGGAGGGCGAGCGGATCGTCACCCTCGACGGCGTGACCCGCGAGCTGCACGCCGAGGACCTGGTGATCACCGACGACCGCGGTCCCATCGGCCTCGCCGGTGTCATGGGCGGCGCCGACACGGAGATCGCCGATCACGACGCCGCCGAGAACGGCGGCGCCTCGACGACCGACGTGGTCATCGAGGCCGCCCACTTCGACGCGGTGTCCATCGCGCGTACGGCCCGCCGGCACAAGCTGTCCTCCGAGGCGTCCCGGCGCTTCGAGCGCGGTGTCGACCCGCAGGCCGCGGCGGCCGCCGCGCAGCGCACGGTCGACCTGCTGGTCCTGCTCGCGGGCGGCACGGCCGACGCGGGCGTCACGGAGATCATCGCGCCGTCCGCCCCGCACACGATCAGCGTCCCGGCGAACCACCCGGACAGGGTCGCGGGCGTGGAGTACGGCCGGGAGAGCGTCGTCCGCCGTCTCCAGGAGATCGGCTGCGACGTGTACGGGCAGGACGAGCTGATCGTCACCGTCCCGTCCTGGCGGCCCGACCTCGCCGAGGCCAACGACCTGGCGGAGGAGGTCATCCGGCTGGAGGGCTACGAGAACCTGCCCTCCACGCTGCCCAAGCCGCCCTCCGGCCGCGGTCTCACCCACCGCCAGCGCCTGCACCGCCGCGTCGGCCGTGCCCTGGCCGGCTCCGGCTATGTCGAGGCGCCGAACTACCCGTTCGTCAGCGAGCACGTCTTCGACCAGCTCGGCCTGGACGCCGACGACCCGGCCCGCCGTGTCGTCCGGCTGACGAACCCGCTCAACGACGAGGAGCCCGCGCTCCGCACGTCGCTGCTGCCGGGCCTGCTGGCCGCCCTGCGCCGCAACGACGGCAGGGGCTCGCACGACTTGGCGCTCTTCGAGACCGGGCTGGTGTTCCTCCCGCAGGAGGAGCAGCGCGTGGCCGGGCATCTGCCCGTCGACCGCCGTCCCACCGACGAGGAACTCGCGGCGCTGGACGCCGTGCTGCCCGCGCAGCCGCGCCATGTCGCCGTCGCCCTCGCGGGCGCCCGCGAGCAGGCCGGCTGGTGGGGCAAGGGCCGTCCGGCGGACTGGGCCGACGCCGTCGAGGCGGCGCGCGCCGTCGCCCGTGAGGCCGGGGCCGAACTGATCGTCCGCGCCGGGCAGTACGGGCCGTGGCACCCGGGCCGGTGCGCCGAACTGCTGGTCGTCGTCGACGGTGCCGAGCGCGTCGTGGGCCACGCCGGTGAGCTGCACCCGCGGGTGCTGAAGGCGCTGGGGCTGCCCTCGCGGACCTCCGCGATGGAGCTGGACCTGGACGTCCTGGAGCAGGTCGGGGACGACACGCCCCAGGCGCCGAGCATCTCGGTGTTCCCGGTGGCCACGCAGGACGTCGCCCTCGTCGTCGACAGGTTCGTCCCGCACGCCGAGGTGGAGGCCGCGCTGCGCGAGGGCGCCGGTCCACTGCTGGAGGGAATCCGGCTGTTCGACGTGTACGAGAACGCCGATCAGCTCGGTGAGGGACGCAAGTCGCTCGCGTACGCGCTGCGTTTCCGCGCGGACGACCGGACGCTGACCGTCGACGAGGCGTCGGCGGCTCGGGACGCGGCGGTCGCCCTGGCGGGTGAGCGGACGGGAGCGGTGTTGCGGGCCTGATGCCGGCACCCCGGGTCACTTCACTCATCCGGGTGACAACAGAGGTGAACCCGTAGGTACGGGCCATGACCTCGACAGAATCGGACCGGCCTTTCGGGGCCGGTCCGATCTGCGTTGTCGGGGCCTGGACGGGGGACCAACGACATGTTCGGCATCAGACGGCCGCTGCGCCGGGTCCTCGCGCCGGGGCTGCCCACGGCCTGGGGCGCACTGGCGATCACCTACAAGCTGTTCTGTCCGCTGGCCCGCCAGGACGCGCTCCCGGCCCGGATCGTCACCAGTGCCGTCTTCTTCGCCGTCGGCACCGGGCTGGTACTCCATATGCGGCAGGCCCTGGTGCGTGAGCTGAAGCAGGCGCGGCGGGTCGCCGGGGCCGCGCAGAGCGTGCTGCTGCGGCCGCCGCCGTCCCGCGTCGAGGGGCTGAACGCGGCCGCCGCCCAGCTCTCCGCGGACCGCGGCGCGAGCGTGGGCGGCGACCTGTACGAGGTGATCGCCACCGAGCACGGCGTGCGGGTCGTGATGGGCGACGTCCGCGGGCACGGGCTTCCCGCGCTGGGTACCGTCGCCGCCCTGCTCGGCAGTTTCCGCGAGGCCGCCCATGACGAGCCCGACCTCGGCCGGGTACTGCGCCGCCTGGAGCGTGCCCTTCACCGGCATCTGTGCGAGAGGGCCCGGGACACCCCCGACGCCACGGTGGCGGAGGAGTTCGTCACCGTGCTGGTGCTCGAGATCCGCGAGGACGGCGAGCTGTACGTCCTGAACTGCGGGCATCCGTGGCCGTATCTGCTGGGCGGCGCGGGCGTGCGGCCGCTGGCGCGGGCGGATCCGCTGCCTCCGCTGGGACCGTTCCCGCTGCCGGTCGACCTCTCGCCCGTGCCTTGCGGTCACTTGCTCAGGGGTGAGTCCGTGGTGCTGTTCACGGACGGCGCCGAGGACGCGCGGGACACCCGGGGCCGGTTCTTCTCGCTGCCGGAGTCGCTCACCGAGGCGGCGCACGACCGTCCCGTCTCACCCCAGCAGATCCTGCGCACGGTCCTGGCCGCACTGGTGCGTCACACGGCCGGCAGACCCACGGACGACATCGCCCTGCTGGTGCTGGAGAACGACCGCGGGTCCGGCCCGCCGGGGGCACGCGGCACCGTACGGCCGGCCACGACGCACCCGCAGCCGACGACGGGCCGCTAGGGGGTGTCTGACACATGCCCGCCGCGTCGCGACGCCTGGCACGCACGCTCGCCGCGTTGCCGAAACACCCACGTGGCTCCGCCACGAGGGCGCTCCGGCGCCTTGCGATCGCACGCACCGGACGCCGCTCCTCCACCCGCGCCCGTGCGTCAGACACCCCCTGGGCCGGGGTCCCGGACCCGACCCCGCCCGGCGGCGCGCGCCGCACCGCCGGGCCGTCGCTGTTTGAGGGGGGAGCCGACGGCCCGGCGAACCTCTTGCGAGGCATTCCAGTCAACCGACCGGAGACGCTCCGCGACAGTGCGCGCACCCTGCGAATGCGCGTACTCCGTTCACACCCCGTGTGAGGACGGAGCCACTACTCTGACGGCACCGAGGTACCGGGGGGCACCCATGCAGCCCAACACTCTGCTCGACGCGATCCTGGACGAGGCGGGCGTCTCGCACGCGGGCCTCGCCGCCCACGTCAACCAGGCCGGCCGGGCCCGCGGACTCGCGCTGCGGTACGAGCACACGGCGGTGGCACGGTGGCTGAAGGGCCAGCGGCCGCGCGGCCAGGTGCCCGACCTGATCTGCGAGGTGCTCGCCGGGCGGCTGCACCGGCCGGTCACCCTCGACGACATCGGCCTCGGCGTGCCGGGCGAACCGGCAGGCCCGCACGGCACCTCGCTCTCCGGTTTCGTCGAGCGGGCCACCGCCCTGTGGCGCTCCGACGAGCAGCAGCGCCCGCACCTGCTGGGGGCGCCCGCCGTCACCGGCACGCCGGCCGTGATGCCGGTGTGGGAGTGGGAGAACCCGCCGGAGGACGTCGACGTCTCCCGGGGCGGCCGGCACCGGGTCACCCCGGCCGACATCGAGATGCTGCGGGCCGCCCGCGCCCACTACGAGCAGATGTACCGCAAGGCGGGCGGCATCGCGACCCGCAGCCGTATCGTCGGCTTCCTCAACGCGGAGACGGCGCCCCTGCTGCGCGGCGGCTACACCGACGAGACGGGCCGTCAACTGCACCGTGCCACCGGCGGATTGGTCGCCGTCGCCGGGATCTGCGCGTACGACGCGGACGCGCACGGCCTGGCCCAGCGTTACTTCCACCAGGCGCTGCGCCTGGCAAAGGCCAGTGGGGACCGGGGACTCGGGGCGTATGTCATCGCCCTCCTCGTCAACCAGTCGCTGTACATGCGGGAGTACCGGCAGGCGGTGGCCTTCGCGGAGGCCGCGCTGCGGGCGGCGGGCCGGCACATCACGCCCGCCCTCGCCTCCGACCTGTACGCGATGCAGGCCAAGGCGTACGCGCACCTCGGCGACGGTACGAGTGCCCTGTCCTGCATCCGGCGTGCCGAGACCGCCGCCGATCACATCCGGCGCGGACACGAGCCCGACGAGACCGGCTATGTCCAACCGGGCCTGGTCAACGTCCAGGTGGCGGAGGCGCTGCTCAGCCTCGGCGACCTCACCGCCGCGGCCGAGCATGCCGCGGCCGCCGTCGACACCCCGGCGCACGACCGGGGCCGGGTGCACCGGCTCGCCATGCTCAGCACGATCGAACTGCGCCAGGGCAACACCGACAAGGCGGTGGTCACCGCGGTGCAGATGGCCGAACAGGCCCGGGGGATGGAGTCCCAGCGGGTGCGCGACAGACTCCGGGCGGTACGCGAACACCTGGTGCGCAGCGACTGCGCGGGCACGGCCGAGGCGGCCGAACTCATCGACGGGGCACTGCGCGTACCGCTCTAGGCGGGACACGGCGGGGTGTCCGACACCGGTACCGACACCCCCGACAGCGGTACCGCCACCGATACCGACACGACACCTCCACAGGCGCCGGACCCCGTCCGCGACGCCGACGCTGCACAGTTCCTGCTGCGATATTGCCACTCACTCGACGGAAGGTGGCAGAACCGTGCAGTGGACGAAACAGAACGAACAAACTGTGTATGAAAACCGCTGGTTCAGCGTCAACCTGGCGGACGTGGAGCTGCCGGACGGCCGGCATCTCGACCACTTCCTCATACGGCTGAGGCCGGTCGCGGTGGCGACGGTCGTGAACCGGGCCAACGAGGTGCTCCTGCTGTGGCGCCACCGCTTCATCACCGACAGCTGGGGATGGGAGCTCGCGGCGGGAGTGGTGGAGGACGGCGAGGACATCGCCCGCGCGGCCGCCAGGGAGCTCGAGGAGGAGACCGGCTGGCGGCCGGGACCGCTGCGCCACCTGATGAGCGTGGAACCGTCCAACGGGCTCACCGACGCCGTCCATCACATCTACTGGTCGGACCACGGCGAGTACCTGGGGCACCCGGTGGACGACTTCGAGTCGGACCGCCGGGAGTGGGTCCCCCTCAAGGTCGTTCCCGACCTCGTCGCCCGGGGGGAGGTCCCGGCCGCCAACATGGCGGCCGCGCTGATGCTGCTGCACCACCTCAGGCTCGGCGAGGGGTAGCCGTGGACCGGCCGGGGTTCAGTGGGCCAGGGCCTGCCAGACCGTCGCGACCAGTGCCCCCAGGGCCGTGAGCGCCGCGAGCGAGGGCAGCGGCCAGCGCGCGTGTTCCAGCGAGACCATGCGGGAGTTCAGCTCGTCCAGTTCCTTGGCGGTCTCCTCGGTGCGGTGGGACAGCAGGGCCAGTCCGCCCTCGACGCGGGCGTAGGCCACATCGAGCCGGCGACGTAACTCCGCGAGTTCTCCATGAACGACGGGATGCTCGGGGTCGGCGGTCACGTGTCCGCTCCTTTCCGTGGTCTTCTCACATCCCTTGCATGCGCATGACGAGTGAACCCGCCGGGCGGGCCGGTGGGGAGAGTGTGCGCGCGGCATATGCGGACCCGTGGCGCACACGGCGTGTGAATGCCGCGGGCCCGGCACTCCGAGGAGCGCCGGGCCCGTGGGGGAACACGGTGGGTGATCAGTACGCGTAGAAGCCCGAACCGGTCTTGCGGCCCAGCCGGCCCGCGTCCACCATGCGCTGGAGCAGCGGGGGAGCGGCGTACAGCGGCTCCTTGTACTCGTCGTACATGCTCTGCGCCACCGAGGCGACGGTGTCCAGGCCGATCAGGTCGGACAGCTTCAGCGGACCCATCGGGTGGGCGCAGCCCATCTCCATGCCGTTGTCGATGTCCTCGCGGCTGGCGATGCCCGTCTCGAACATCCGGATCGCGGAGAGCAGGTAGGGGATCAGCAGCGCGTTGACGACGAAGCCGGACCGGTCCTGGGCGCGGATCGCGTGCTTGCCCAGCACCTTCTCGGCGAACAGCTGGGCCCGGCTGAGCGTGCCCTCGGAGGTGGTGAGCGCCGGGATCAGCTCGACGAGCTGCTGCACCGGGGCCGGGTTGAAGAAGTGGATGCCGACGACGTGGTCGGGCCGCGAGGTGGAGACCGCCAGCTTCACCAGCGGGATGGAGGAGGTGTTGGAGGCGAGGATCGCGTCCGGCCGGGTCACCACCTGGTCGAGGACCTGGAAGATCTCGGTCTTGACCTGCTCGTTCTCGACCACGGCCTCGACGACCAGGTCCCGGTCGGCGAACTCGCCGAGGTCGGTGGTGAAGCTGAGGCGGGCGAGGGTGTCGTCCCGCTCCTCCTCGGAGATCTTGCCGCGCTCGGCGGCCTTGGCCAGGGAGTTCAACAGCCGGGTCCGGCCGATCTCCAGGGCCTCGCCGGTGGTCTCGGCGACCTTGACGTCGAGGCCGGCGCGGGCGCAGACCTCCGCGATGCCCGCTCCCATCTGGCCGCAGCCCACCACTCCGACGCGTGAGAGATCTCCCGCTGGGGTGCCCGTCACATCAGTCCCTTTCGCCGCGCTGACTCAGATGGCCGGGGCAGGTCTCCCGGGTTTTCGGGCGCCCTGCTCCGATCGTGCACGTTACTAGCAAGTATCGATGATCGATCGTCGGGGTGGAGGCATGCTGGAGCGCGAAACGATCCGTGACCGAGCGGATCCGCAGAGTGTGTGGGGATGTGTGCGATGGGGCGACTGACCCGGCGGGCGTTCGCGCTGGCAGCGCTGTCGGCGTTCACCACGACGGGCGCGGCGGCCGCTCCCGCGAGGGAACCGCGGGCGGCCACCGAGATGCGGGGGATGTGGCTGGCGACCGTCTCCAACCGTGACTGGCCGTCCCGCTCCGGCCTGACCGCCGCGGCGCAGCGCGCCGAACTGATCGCCATGCTCGACCTGGCGGTGAGCAGGCGGCTCAACACGGTGATCTTCCAGGTGCGGCCCACGGCCGACGCGCTGTGGCCCTCCCCGTACGAGCCCTGGTCGCAGGTCCTGACCGGCACCCAGGGCAGGTCGCCGGGGTGGGACCCGCTGGGCACGGCCGTCACCGAGGCGCACGCGCGCGGACTGGAGCTGCACGCCTGGTTCAACCCCTACCGGGTCGCGACCCATGACGACCCCACGAGGCTCGTCGCCTCCCACCCCGCCCGCAGGCATCCTCGGTGGGTGATCCCGTTCGGCGGGAAGCTCTACTACAACCCGGGCCTGCCCGAGGTCCGCGCCTTCGTGCAGGACGCGATCCTCGACGCGGTGAAGAGGTACCCCGTGGACGCCGTGCACTTCGACGACTACTTCTATCCGTATCCGGTGGCCGGGCAGACCTTCGACGACGAGGACGCGTACGACACCTACGGCGGAGCCTTCTCCAGCCGGGCGGCCTGGCGGCGCGACAACGTCGACAAGCTGGTGCTGGAGACGGCCGCCCGGATCAAGGCGGTGCGGCCCGGCACCCAGTTCGGGATCAGCCCCTTCGGTGTGTGGCGCAACGCCTCCACCGACTCGCGCGGCTCGGACACCCGGGCGCTCCAGTCGTACGACGACATCCACGCGGACACCCGGAAGTGGGTGCGGGAGGGCTGGATCGACTACGTCGTCCCGCAGCTGTACTGGAACATCGGGCTGTCGGTCGCCGACTACGCCAAGCTCGTGCCCTGGTGGGCGGAGGTGGCGAAGGGCAGCCGCACCCGCCTGTACCTCGGCGAGGCCCTGTACCGGGCGGGTGACCCGGCCCAGCCCGCGGCCTGGCAGGACCCGGCCGAACTGTCGGACCACCTCGAGCTGGCCGCCGCGCACCCCCAGGTCCGCGGTCATGTCTTCTTCGCCGCCAAGGACGTGCGGACGGACCGGATCGGGGCGATGGCGCGGGTGGTCGCCGACCACTACCGGCTGCCGGCGAAGCCCCCGCGCTGATCTACCGTCGTTCCTCGGTCGTCCTGTGCCGGATCTCGGTGTCGGGACCGGGCGAGCACACGCCCTCGTGCCCGTCCGTGAAGCGGACGCGGTACGGGGGGTTTCCTTCCCGGCCCATGACCTCGACGATCTCGCCGACCTTGTCGTGCTGGCCGACCACCCTGCCGTGCTGGACGAACTGGTCGCCCTTGGTTGCGCGCATCTGCTGGGCCTCCTCACCGGGTGCCGCGGTACGTCTGCCGTGCCCTAGCCGCGCGCCCGCTGCGTGACGGCGATGCAGACGAGTACGGCGGCGGCCGTCAGCGGAGCGGCGGGCGTGAGGTGCTCGCCCAGCAGCAGCACCGACCACACCAGTGTGAGCAGGGGTTGGCCCAACTGCAACTGGCTGGCCTTCGGAACGCCGATGAGCGCCATACCCCGGTACCAGACGACCAGGCCGAGGAACTGCGAGCCCGCCGCGACCCACAGCAGCCCCGCCACGCCGTGCGCGGTCAGGTGGACGGGCTCCCGGGCCAGGGCGAGCGCGGCGCCGGGCACCGTGAGCGGCAGGCAGAACACCAGCGCCCAGCCGATCACCTGCCAGCCCGGCATGACCCGGGCCAGCCGTCCGCCCTCGGTGTAGCCGGCCGCGCACACCAGCAGCGCCCCGAACAGATACAGATCGGCGGTGGTCAGGGCCCCGCCGCTCTGCTGCACGGTGAAGGCGACCACCGCGGCGGCACCGGCCAGCGCGGCAGCCCAGAAGGTGCGGGAGGGGCGGGTCCCGATCCGCAGGGCGGACAGCGACGCGGTCGTCAGCGGCAGCAGGCCGACGACGACGGCGGCGTGCGCGGTGGTGGACGTCCGCAGCGCGAGCGTGGTGAGCAGCGGGAAGCCGACGACGACCCCGGCGGCCACGACGGCGAGTCCGGCGGTGTGCCGCCGGGCGGGCAGCGGCACGCGGAGGGCCAGCAGGCATCCGCCCGCGATCAGCGCGGCCAGGACGCTGCGCACGGCGACCAGCGACCAGGGACCGAACCCCTCCAGTCCCCAGGCGGTCGCGGGGAACGTCAGGGAGAAGGCGACGACACCGAGCCCGGCCAGGACCGTGCCGAGGCCGCTCGCCTGCGGGCCGCCGGCGGACGGGCCGGCGGGGGCGTCGGCGGATGCGCTCGCGGGGGCGTCGGCGGGCGGGTGGTCCCGGGTGCCGCTCGGGGGCCCGGCCGGGGTGCTGACCGCTATCGCGGGGCTCTCGGTAGCGCTACTCTGTGTCCTCATGCACGAGCGTAGCAGTGTGGGTGAACTGGTGGAACGGCTGCGAGGTGAGCTCGACCGCTACTCTCCTGGTGGAAAGCTTCCGTCGAGCAGGGCCCTGGTCGAACGGTTCAGGGTGAGCCCGGTGACCGTCTCGCGGGCCCTGGCGCAGCTGGCCGCCGAGGGGCTGGTGGTCACCCGGCCCGGCGCGGGCGCCTTCCGGGCCCGTCCGGCGCGCGCGGTGAACGCTCCCGCGGGAGACACCTCCTGGCAGGAGGTCACGCTGAGCGCGGACGGCGCCGCCGATCTCGTCCCGCGCTCGGTGGACGCCTCCGGCGTCACCGTGTCGCTGGCCGCCCCGCCACCCGGCGTGATCGAGTTCAACGGCGGCTATCTGCATCCCTCGCTCCAGCCGGAGCGGGCGATGGCCGCGGCCCTGGCCCGGGCCGGGCGTCGGCCGGGCGCCTGGGGACGGCCGCCCATGGAGGGCCTGCCGGAGCTGCGCGAGTGGTTCGCGCGGACCATCGGAGGCTCCGTGACCGCGGCCGAGGTGCTGGTCAGCGCGGGGGGCCAGACCTCACTCACCACCGCCCTGCGCGCCCTCGCCCCGCCCGGGGCGCCGGTGCTCGTGGAGTCGCCCACCTACCCGGGCATGCTCGCGATCGCCAGGGCGGCGGGACTGCGCCCCGTACCGGTCCCGGTCGACCCGGACGGGGTCAGGCCCGGGCTGCTCGCCGACGCGTTCAGGGCGACCGGCGCCCGGGTCTTCGTCTGCCAGCCGCTGTTCCAGAACCCGACCGGCGCCGTCCTCGCCCCGGACCGGCGCGCGCAGGTGCTGCGCATCGCACGGGAGGCGGGCGCGTTCGTCGTCGAGGACGACTTCGTGCGGCGGCTCGCGCACGAGGACGCCGGGCAACTGCCGCGCCCGCTCGCCGCCGACGACCCCGACGGTGTCGTCGTGCACGTCGGCTCGCTGACCAAGGCGACCTCACCGAGCTTCCGGGTCAGCGCGCTGGCCGCCCGCGGCCCGGTCCTGGAGCGGCTGCGCGCCATCCAGGTCGTCGACACCTTCTTCGTGCCCCGCCCGCTCCAGGAGGCGGCCCTCGAACTCGTCGGCTCGCCCGCCTGGCCCCGCCATCTGCGGTCCATCGCCGCCGAGTTGAGGGCTCGACGGGAGGCGATGACCGCCGCGCTGCGGGTGACGCTGCCCGAACTGACCCTCCCGCACGTCCCGTCCGGCGGTTACCACCTGTGGCTGCGGCTGCCCGACGGCGGCGACGAGGCCGCGTTCACGGCCGCCGCCCTGCGCGCGGGCGTCGCGCTCACCCCCGGCCGCCCCTACTTCAGCGCCGAACCACCGGCCGCCCACGTGCGGTTGAGCTTCGCGGCCGTCGCCGGGACAGCTGAGATCACGGAGGGGGTACGGCGGCTGCGGGCGGCGTGCGACGAGGTCTTCGCCGGAAAAGGTTCGACATGACGATCGCCGCCCTGTGAGGATCCGGCCATGACTGTCACGGATGCCATGAACGCCGTTCCACCTCTCGCCGAGGGCTACGAGATCTCCGCCGACTCCGCCCGCATCGACGTCGACCGCGTGCACCACTGGCTGTCCACGGACGCCTACTGGGCCCTCGGGCGCGAGCGGGAGCGGCAGGAGAAGGCGATCGCCGGTTCGCTGAACTTCGGCGTCTACGACACCGCGTCGGGGGAGCAGGTCGCCTACGCGCGGGTGGTGACCGACCTCGCCGAGTTCGCGTGGCTGTGCGACGTCTACGTGGACCGGGCGGCGCGCGGCAAGGGTCTCGGGACGGCTCTCGTCGCCGCCGTCCGCGACCACCTGCGCTCGCACGGCCTGCGCCGCATCCTGCTCGCCACGCACGACGCGCACGGGGTCTACCGGCAGGTCGGCTTCGAGGCGCTGGAGAAGCCGGACAACTGGATGGCCCTGATCTTCGCGAAGCCCGGTTCGGCGTGACGGGTTCGGCGTGACGAAGCCGGGGGTGACGGGTTCGGCGGGACGGAACCGGCGTGACGAAGCCGGGGGTGACGGGTTCGGCGGGACGGAACCGGCGTGACGAAGCCGGGAGTGACGGGTTCGGTGTGAGAGGGCCGGACGCGGCCGGGCGGCGGGCTCCGGGTGGCCGGATCCGGACGTCGTGATCGGGACATCATGCGGGGGACACCGCTTTCTGGCGACTTGTCCGGCAGGTCCTGACCCGACGGTAAGTTTTCTTCCGGCCGTCGGCCGACAGCTCTTGACCTGCGCAGTTACGCGGCTCACCATCACCGCATGCCACTTCGGGTCACGTTCGTCGCCGCCGCTCGCAGCTCCTCGCTGCTCGCGGAACGCTTCGAGGACGACCGGCCGCTGGACCAGGACGGCTGGGCTGAGGTGCTGCAAGTGGCCGACGCCCTGCTGCCGCTCGCGGCCGCCGAGCTGCGCTACTGCTCACCCACCCCGCGCAGCCGCGCCACCGGGGACGCGCTCGGCTACGCGCCGCTGGTGCAGCTCGCCCTGCGGGACTGCGACATGGGCCGCTGGCGGGGCCTCACGCTGGGCGAGGCGATGGCCCGCGAGCCGGAGGCCGTGGACGCCTGGCTCGCTGATCCGCTCGCCACTCCGCACGGCGGCGAGTCGCTGTTCTCGTTCATCACCAGGGTCGCCGGCTGGCTCGACACCCGGCCGGTGGGCGACGGCGGCCGGATCGTCGCCGTCGCCGAGCCGAGCGTCATCCGGGCGGCCCTGGTGTACGCGCTGAAGGCGCCGCCCTCGACGTACTGGAACATCGATGTGCGCCCGCTGTCGACGACGACCGTGACGGGCCGCGCCGGTCGCTGGAACCTCCGCCTCGAAGGGGCCTCGGCTCAGCCCAGCCGCGCGTAGTCGGTGATGAGCGACAGGTCCTTGGCGGGGCCCGCCACCCGCCAGACCGTCCGCCAGTGGTCCGCGTCCCGCACGGTGAACTCGCCCCGGTAGAGGTCGGCGGAGCAGGGGTGGTCGGCGATGTGCCGCCCCGTCGTCAGGTCCAGGTCGTGGAAGGGGCGGCCGTCGGCGAACCGTACGTCCGCCGTGCCGGGCGTCGGCCCCGGCAGGAATCGCAGGGTGCGCTCGGCGGGCCGGGGGACCCCGAGCCAGACGAACGTGCCGGTCTCCCGGTGCAGCAGCCCGCCCGCGTCCCCGGCCCCGCCGTCGCCCTCGTCCAGGGCGTCGAACACCGTGACCCCGTCGAAGCGGCCCTCGGCGCCGCTCGCCAGGTCCCGTACCGACCGGGTGACCCGCCAGCTTCCCCGGAGGTAGGCCAGGGCGTCCGGCACTGGCCGGAACTCGTCCATGCGTTCCTCGCTTCCGACACTTTCGCCGCCGCACGCCCCATTGACGTGTCCAGGTCCCCTCCCTATCTTGCCGTTCGAAGTGCTGATCACCGTCTGATATTTCGAACAACTCGCCTTATCGAGCCGCGGAGTATTCATGCCACGCAGCACCACCCGCACCCGCTGGGGACTGGGTCTCGCGACCACCGCCCTCCTGACGGCCACCGCCCTGGTCCCCGCCCCGGCGCACGCCGAGGCCGTGACCGACTACGCCATCACCGTCGATCCCGCCGCCGGGGGCGTGAAGATCGACGACACGATGTACGGCGTCTTCTTCGAGGACATCAACCGGGCGGCCGACGGCGGTCTGTACGCCGAACTCGTGCAGAACCGGTCCTTCGAGTACTCCACCGTCGACAACCGCTCGTACACCCCGCTGACCTCCTGGACGGTCGACGGCACCGCGCAGGTCCTGGACGACGCAGGCCGCCTCAACGACCGCAACCGCAACTACCTCTCCCTGGGCGCCGGTTCCTCCGTGACCAACGCCGGCTACAACACCGGTGTCCGGGTCGAGCAGGGCAAGAAGTACGACTTCTCGGTGTGGGCGCGCGCCGGGAGCGGCAGCACGCTCACCGTGAGCCTCCAGGACGCGGACGGCGCGCTCGCCACCGCCCGCAGGGTCGCCGTCCGCGGTGACGGCTGGGTCAGGTACCGGGCCGCCTTCACCGCCACCCGCACCAGCGACGCGGGCCGTCTGTCGGTGGCCTCCTCGGCCGCGGCCGCCCTCGACATGGTGTCCCTGTTCCCCCGTGACACATACCGCAACGAGCCCAACGGGCTGCGCAAGGACCTCGCCGAGAAGATCGCCGCCCTCGACCCGGGCTTCGTGCGCTTCCCCGGCGGCTGCCTGGTCAACACCGGCTCCATGCGGGACTATAGCGAGGCCTCCGGCTGGCAGCGCGCCCGCTCCTACCAGTGGAAGGACACCGTCGGACCCGTCGAGGAGCGCGCCACCAACTCCAACTTCTGGGGCTACAACCAGAGTTACGGCCTCGGCTACTACGAGTACTTCCGCTTCGCCGAGGACATCGGCGCGATGCCGCTGCCCGTCGTGCCCGCCCTGGTGACCGGCTGCGGCCAGAACCAGGCCGTCGTCGACGACGCGCTGCTGAAGCGCCACATCCAGGACACGCTGGACCTCATCGAGTTCGCCAACGGCCCGGTCACCTCCACCTGGGGCGGGAAGCGGGCCCGGATGGGCCACCCCCGGCCGTTCCACCTCACGCACCTCGAAGTGGGCAACGAGGAGAACCTGCCCGCCGAGTTCTTCGCCCGCTTCGAGCAGTTCCGCGCCGCGATCGCGGCGAAGTACCCGGACATCACCGTCATCTCCAACTCCGGCCCCGACGACGCGGGCGCGACCTTCGACACGGCCTGGCAGCTGAACCGGGACGCGGACGTCGCGATGGTCGACGAGCACTACTACAACGGCCCGCAGTGGTTCCTCCAGAACAACGACCGCTACGACTCCTACGACCGCACCGGCCCCAAGGTCTTCCTCGGCGAGTACGCCTCCTGGGGCAACGCCTTCAAGAACGGGCTGGCCGAGGCGGCCTTCATGACGGGTCTGGAACGCAACGCGGACGTCGTCCGGCTCGCCTCCTACGCGCCGCTGTTCGCGAACGAGGACTACGTGCAGTGGAGCCCGGACCTGGTGTGGTTCAACAACCACGCCTCCTGGCACTCGGCCAACTACGAGGTCCAGAAGCTGTTCATGACGAACGTCGGCGACCGGGTGGTGCCGTCGACGGCCACCGGGACCCCGTCCCTCCAGGGGCCCATCACCGGCGCCGTCGGCCTGTCGACCTGGGCCACCGGTGCGGCCTACGACGACGTGAAGGTGACCGCCGCGAACGGCGACACGCTGCTGAGCGACGACTTCTCCGGCGATGCCGCGCGGTGGACGCACACGGGCGGCGGCAGCTGGTCGCTCCAGGACGGGCAGTACGTGCAGACCGACACCGCCGCCGAGAACACCATGGTCTCGGCCGGTGACGCCGGCTGGCACGACTACGAACTGCACGTGAAGGCCACCAAGAAGTCAGGCAAGGAGGGCTTCCTGGTCGCCTTCGGCGTCAAGGACACCGGCAACTACTACTGGTGGAACCTCGGCGGCTGGAACAACACCCAGTCCGCCGTCGAGCAGGCCGTGGACGGCGGCAAGTCGACGCTGATCTCCAGGGCCGGGTCCGTCGAGACGGGCCGCGCCTACGACATCGACATCAAGGTGCGGGGCCGACAGGTCACCCTCTACCTCGACGGCCAGGAGTGGGGCAGCTTCACCGACGACAAGCCGGCCGAGCCGTTCCGCCAGGTCGTCACCCGGGACAAGAGGACCGGCGACCTGATCGTCAAGGTCGTCAACGCCCAGTCCGCGGACGCCCGTACGGCGATCGACCTGGGCGGCGCCGAGGTCGCGTCCAGGGCGAAGGTGACCACGCTGGCCGCCGCGCCGGACGCGGTCAACACGGAGGCGGCGACCCCGGTCGCACCGGTGACCTCCACCTTCACCGGGGTCGCGGGCGAGTTCACCTACACCTTCCCGGCGAACTCGATCACCTTCCTGCGGATCAGGCAGCGATAGCGGACCCCGGCGGGGTGCGGGCGGCCGCGGCCCGCACCCCGCCGGGTCTCCTCGTGCCTTCGGGCGTCCGTGCCGTTCAGCATCCCCCCGCCCCTTCTGCCCCTTCAGACGCCCTTGCGCCGGAACCAGCCGCGCCTCGGCGGCGGCAGGTGCGACAGCGACCTCGACGCCGGTGACTGCGGCGGCGGTGACTGCGACGCCGGTGACTGCGGTCCGGCCGGTCCGGCGAACGGCGGCAGGGCCTTGAAACGGTCGTCGAAGGTGATCGTGGGCGTGATCCGGTGCAGGGCCGCGCGCACGAGGGTCAGCGGATGGCCGGGGAACCGGGCGTCCCACCGCTCGTCGTCGCCGACGTGGTACGGCAGGCCTCCGGACTCTCGGCCAGGCTCTCCGCCCGGCTGCTCGCCCGTGTAGGGGTGGGGCCGGAAGTACGCGGCCGGGCCCACCTCCGCCAGGATCACGGCCTCCCGCATCCCGGTCGTGGCACCCTCGGCGGCCTGCACCTTCACGACCGTGCTGGACCCGGCCCTGGGCACGGTCCAGGAGCCGAGGAACGCCTGCCCCCGCCGACTGCCCAGCGGCATCTTGACCAGCTGGCGGACCGCCGGGACGCCGTCCACGGAACCGGGCGCCGCCTCGATCAGCCCGCCTCCGACCCCGGCCACCAGCCGCGTGAGTCCCGCCCCGAGCCGTTCCGGCTCGTGCAGCGGAGCGGGCAGGTCCGGGATCAGGGGAAAGAAGTGGACCGACAGGACGAGTCCCGCCGCGTCGGTCCATACCCCGGGTTCCCGCTCGGTGAATCCCGTCAGGTCAAGGCCGGTTATCGGTGTCATGGCGATCACCGGGTCGAGGTTACGCACGCGCAAGGCCTGGGCAAAGATCGCTCCGGGCACCGCCCGGGCATGGATTGCATAAACGTGCAACGAAACGTATAGTCATGCCGTCCAGGAGGAGGAGTCATGGTGGTACGTGCGGCGGTGGCCGGAGCGAGCGGGTACGCGGGCGGAGAGCTGCTGCGCCTGCTCCTCACGCACCCCGAGGTCGAGATCGGCGCCCTGACCGGCAATTCCAACGCCGGCCAGCCACTGGGCGCGCTCCAGCCGCACCTGCTGCCGCTGGCCGGCCGGATCCTCCAGGAGACCACCCCCGAGGTACTGGCCGGACACGAGGTCGTCTTCCTCGCCCTGCCGCACGGCCAGTCCGCCGCCGTCGCCGAGCAGCTCGGCCCGGAGGCCCTCGTCGTCGACATGGGCGCCGACTTCCGGCTGGAGGACGCCGCCGACTGGGAGCGGTTCTACGGCTCCGCGCACGCCGGTACCTGGCCCTACGGCCTTCCCGAACTGCCGGGTGGCCGCGCCGCGCTGGAGGGGTCCAAGCGCATCGCGGTCCCCGGTTGCTACCCGACGGCCGTCTCGCTCGCGCTGTTCCCGGCGTACGCGGCGGGCCTGGCCGAGCAGGAGGCCGTGATCGTCGCCGCCTCCGGCACCTCGGGCGCCGGCAAGTCGCCCAAGACGCATCTGCTGGGCTCCGAGGTCATGGGCTCCGTCTCGCCGTACGGCGTCGGCGGCGTCCACCGGCACACGCCCGAGATGATCCAGAACCTGAGCGCGGCGGCGGGGGAGCCGGTCTCCGTCTCCTTCACCCCCACCCTCGTGCCGATGTCCCGCGGCATCCTCGCCACGTGCAGCGCCAGGGCGAAGCCCGGCGTCACCGCCGAGTCCGTCCGCGCCGCCTACGAGAAGGCCTTCGCCGACGAGCCGTTCGTCCATCTGCTCCCCGAGGGGCAGTGGCCCGCCACGGCGTCCGTCCACGGTTCCAACGCCGTTCAGGTGCAGGTCGCGTACGACGCGGCCGTGGACCGGATCATCGCCATCAGCGCCATCGACAACCTGACCAAGGGCACCGCCGGCGGCGCCCTCCAGAGCATGAACATCGCCCTCGGGCTCGAAGAGACCACCGGGCTTTCCACGATCGGAGTCGCACCGTGAGCGTCACGGCAGCCAAGGGATTCACGGCGTCGGGCATCGCCGCCGGGATCAAGCAGAACGGCAACCCGGACCTGGCCCTCGTGGTCAACACCGGGCCCCGCCGCGCGGCCGCCGGCGTCTTCACCTCGAACCGCGTCAAGGCCGCCCCCGTGCTGTGGTCCGAGCAGGTCCTCAAGAGCGGCCGGCTGTCCGCCGTGATCCTCAACTCCGGCGGCGCCAACGCCTGTACGGGGCCGAAGGGCTTCCAGGACACGCACGCGACCGCCGAGAAGGTCGCCGAGGCGCTGGACCTGGGCGCGGGTGAGGTCGCCGTCGCCTCCACCGGACTCATCGGCGTCCTGCTCCCGATGGACAAGCTGCTGCCGGGGGTCGAGACCGCGGTCGGTCAACTCTCCGAGCACGGCGGCGAGAAGGCCGCCATCGCCATCAAGACCACCGACACCGTCCACAAGACGTCCGTGGTCACCCGGGGAGGCTGGACCGTCGGCGGTATGGCCAAGGGCGCGGGCATGCTCGCCCCCGGACTCGCCACCATGCTGGTCGTCCTCACCACCGACGCCGACCTCGACAGCGAGACCCTGGACAAGGCGCTGCGCGCCGCCACCAGGGTCACCTTCGACCGGGTCGACTCCGACGGCTGCATGTCGACCAACGACACCGTGCTGCTGCTCGCCTCCGGTGCCTCCGAAGTCACCCCGGAGTACGAGGAGTTCGCCGCCGCCGTCCGGACCGTCTGCGACGACCTCGGCCAGCAGCTGATCCGGGACGCCGAGGGCGCCAGCAAGGACATCAAGATCGAGGTGGTCAACGCCGCGAGCGAGGACGACGCCGTCGAGGTGGGCCGCTCCATCGCCCGCAACAACCTCCTCAAGTGCGCGATCCACGGCGAGGACCCCAACTGGGGCCGGGTGCTCTCCGCGATCGGCACGACCGGGGCCGTCTTCGAGGCCGACCGGCTCAACGTCGCCATCAACGGCGTCTGGGTCTGCAAGAACGGCGGCGTCGGGGAGGACCGCGAGAAGGTCGACATGCGCTACCGCGAGGTGCACATCGTCGCCGACCTCGCCGCCGGCTCCGAGACGGCCACCATCTGGACCAACGACCTGACCGCGGACTACGTCCACGAGAACAGCGCCTACTCCTCATGAGCAACGTCACGCGGAAGCACACCGCGCTCCCCAAGGCCCAGATCCTCATCGAGGCGCTGCCCTGGCTGACCCGGCACAACGGCAGGACCGTCGTCATCAAGTTCGGCGGCAACGCCATGATCGACGAGGACCTGAAGGCCGCCTTCGCCCAGGACGTCGTCTTCCTGCGGCACGCCGGGCTCCATGTCGTCGTCGTGCACGGCGGCGGCCCGCAGATCAGCGCCGCCCTCGACCGGCACGGCATCGTCAGCGAGTTCAAGGCCGGCCTGCGGGTCACCACCGAGGACGCCATGGACGTCGTACGGATGGTGCTCGCCGGACAGGTCCAGCGCGAGCTGGTCGGGCTGCTGAACCAGCACGGGCCGCTCGCCGTCGGGTTGACCGGCGAGGACGCGCACACCATCACCGCCACCAAGCACCAGCCCGAGATCGACGGCGAACTGGTCGACATCGGACGGGTCGGCGAGATCACCGCGATCGACACCGGCGCCATCGAGGCGCTGCTCGCCGACGGCCGCATCCCGGTCGTCTCGTCGATCGCCCGCTCCCAGGACGACGGACATGTCTACAACGTCAATGCTGATACGGCGGCTGCGGCACTCGCTGCGGCACTGGGGGCCGAAACCCTCATGGTCCTCACGGACGTCGAGGGCCTCTACGAGGACTGGCCGAACAGCGACGAGGTGATCAGCCGCCTCACCGCTTCCCAGCTGGAGAAGCTGCTGCCGGAGCTGAGCTCCGGGATGGTCCCGAAGATGGAGGGCTGTCTGCACGCCGTGCGCAACGGCGTGAACACCGCCCGCGTCATCGACGGGCGGGTCCAGCACTCGATCCTGCTGGAGATCTTCACCGACGAAGGCATCGGCACGATGGTCGTGCCCGACGAGAAGCCGCACGCAGAGCCGGCCGCGCGGCCGGGCGCACAGGGGGAGCCGTCATGAGCAACGAAGAACTGACCGCGCGGTGGCAGAGCGCGCTCATGAACAACTACGGCACCCCGCTGCTGCCGCTCGTCCGCGGCGCCGGAACCCGCGTCTGGGACGCCGACGGCAAGGAGTACCTCGACTTCGTCGGCGGCATCGCGGTCAACGCGCTCGGCCACGCCCACCCGGCCGTCGTCGAGGCCGTGAGCCGGCAGATCGGCTCCCTCGGCCACATCTCCAACTTCTTCCTGTCCGAGCCGACCGTCACGCTCGCCGAACGGCTGCTCCAGCACTTCGGCCGGGACGGCAGGGTCTTCTTCTGCAACTCGGGCGCGGAGGCCAACGAGGCCGCGTTCAAGATCGGCCGGCTGACCGGGCGGACCCACGTCGTCGCCACCGAGGGCGCCTTCCACGGCCGGACCATGGGCGCCCTGGCGCTCACCGGCCAGCCCGGCAAGCGGGACCCGTTCCTGCCGCTGCCCGGCGAGGTCACCCATGTCCCGTTCGGCGACGCGCAGGCGCTGGCCGCCGCGGTCACCGAGGAGACGGCGCTCGTCGTCCTCGAGCCGATCCAGGGCGAACTGGGTGTCGTGGTGCCGCCGGCCGGCTATCTCAAGGCGGCCCGCGCGATCACCGCCGCGACCGGCGCGCTGCTGGTCCTCGACGAGGTGCAGACCGGCGTCGGCCGGACCGGGCACTGGTTCGAGTACCAGGCCCACGAGGGCGTCCTGCCGGACGTCGTGACGCTGGCCAAGGGCCTCGGCGGCGGACTGCCACTGGGTGCGACGATCGCCTTCGGACGCGCCGCCGAGCTGCTCCGGCCCGGCCACCACGGCACCACCTTCGGCGGCAACCCCGTCGCCTGCGCCGCCGGACTCGCCGTTCTCGACACCATCGAGAACGACGGGTTGCTGGAGAACGTCAAGCGGCAGAGCGAGAAGTTGCGGACCGGGATCGAGGGTACGGGCCACCCGTTGATCGATTATGTCCGGGGAGCGGGCCTGCTCCTGGGTATCGTGCTCACCGAGCCCCGCGCGCCCCAGGTGCGGAAGGCGGCTCAGGAGGCCGGATTCCTGGTGAACGTACCCGCCCCCGACGTCGTCCGGCTGATGCCGCCGCTGAACCTCGGCGATGACGAGGCGGAGGCGTTCCTCGGGGCGCTGCCCGGCATCCTCGACGCAGCCGCGACGAGCGGGGAGTGACGATCCGGAGAAGTCGGAGAATGAGACGACGATGAGTCAGGCACAGGACCATGAGCAGCCCGGCGCGGGCGGGCCGGCCGTGCCGCAGACCCGCACCGCGCGCCACCGCCGGATCGTGGACATCCTCAACCGGCAGCCGGTGCGGTCGCAGAGCCAGCTGGCGAAGCTGCTGTCCGACGACGGACTGAGCGTCACCCAGGCGACGCTGTCGCGGGACCTGGACGAGCTGAACGCGGTGAAGATCCGCAACAACGAGGGCGACCTCATCTACGCGGTGCCCAGCGAGGGGGGTTTCCGGACCCCCCGGGCACCGCTCGGGGAGTCGGCCAAGGAGGAGCGGATGCGGCGGCTGTCGCAGGAGCTGCTCATCTCCGCGGAGGCGTCCGCCAACCTCGTGGTGCTGCGCACCCCGCCGGGCGCGGCCCAGTTCCTCGCCTCGGCGATCGACCAGGCCGAGCTGCACGACATCCTCGGGACGATCGCGGGCGACGACACGCTGCTGCTGATCAGCAGGGAGCCGACGGGCGGACAAGCGTTGGCGGACCACCTGCTGCGGCTCGCCCAGAACGGCCACTGACCGTCCCCCGAGGGGGCCCTCCGGTTCTTCGGGTTGTCCGGGGGGCCTGCCGCACCGACCGCGGGGGAGCGGGTCCGGGCACGCGGGTCCGGGCGACCGGTCCCGGTGAGCGGTCCCGGTGAGCGGGGCCAGGCGAGCGGTCCTGGTGACCGGGCCCAGGCGAGCGGGCCCAGGCGAGCGGTCCTGGTGACCGAGGCCTGGTGAGTGGGGCCAGGCGAGCGGGGCCAGGCGAGCGGTCCTGGTGACCGGGGCCGGGTGACCGGGGCCCTGGGTAGCGGGGGCCGGCGGGCCCCCGCGACGAAGCCCCACCCCGACACGGCGACACGCCCCCGGGAGCACGTCACCGCTCCGCGGCGCCCAGCCGCCCCGGTGGCCGGCCGGGCGCACGCTCAGCCGAGGCGGCCGGCCAGGCGCACGCTCAGCCGAGGCGGCCGGCCAGGCCTCCCGTGCAGCGGACCTCGTCGCCTGCCGTGATCAGGAGTGCCTCCACGTCCGGAAGCGACTCCAGCCAGGCCAGCGCCTCCCGTGAGCCCATCGCGAACGCGGCTGTCGCCCAGCAGTCCGCCCAGGTCAGCCGGGGGGTCACCACCGTCACGGCGACCAGGTCGGTCACCGCCGAGCGGCCCGTGCGCGGATCGACGATATGGGCGCCCCGCTCCGCCGTACCGGACGTCGCGACCGCCAGTTCGTCCGCTCCGGCGGCCGAGACCACCGCGGCCAGACCACCCGGGCGCAGCGGGTCGGACACCCCGACCCGCCACGGCCGTTCGGGCCCGGGGACACCCAGCAACTGCACGTCCCCGCCGCCGTTGACGCTCACCCCGCTCACGCCCGCCGCCGCGACCAGCCGGGCCGCGCGCTCGGCGGCCCACCCCTTCACGATGCCGGTCGGGTCGAGCCGGCCCTGGTAGCGCATGCTGAACCAGCCGTCGCTCACCCGCTCCGCCTCGGCGCCCAGCGCCAGCACCTCGGCGACGTCCGGATCGCACTCCTCGACGGTCAGCTCGCCGCGTACCAGCCGGGACACCTGGCTGTCCTCGCGGTAGGTGCTGAACACGTCGTTCACCCGGTGCAGCGAGGCGATCGCCTCCTCCAGCGCCGCCCGGACCGCCCCCGGCTCCCCGCCGCGGACGTCGAAGGAGAAGACGGTCCCCATGACCTCTTCCGCGTGACGCAGCACGGCGGGAGCCGCCGCCGACTCTGCCACCGTGTCAGCCACCGGCCTGGTCCAGCGCCGACTGCAAGGACTTCTTGTAGCCCTCGCTGGTGAAGGTCGCGCTGGAGACGGTGTCGATGTCGGCGCTGCCGGCCGCGACCGCCGCCGCGTTGAGCTTCGGGATGGCCAGGGCGGTCTTCTGGTCGCTGGTGCCGCCCTTGGGGGCCTGGACGGCCTCCGCCTTGGTGATCTTCCCGCCCGCGACCGTGATCCGGACCTGGACGGCCCCGTACTGCGTCTGCGCGACACTGCCGGTGACGGTCCTGGCCTGGGCGGCGCCCGAGGAGGCCCCCGCGTCGCCGGACCCGGAGGACGAGCCCGCCGCAGCCTTCGCCTTGTCCAGCGCCGACTGGAGGGACTTCTTGTAGCCCTCGCTGGTGTAGGTCGCGCTGGAGACGGTGTCGATCTCGGCGCTGCCGGCCGTGACCGCCGCCGCGTTGAGCTTCGGGACGGCGAGGGCGGTCTTCTGGTCGCTGGTGCCGCCCTTGGGGGCCTGGACGGCCTCCGCCTTGGTGATCTTCCCGCCCGCGACCGTGATCCGGACCTGGACCGCGCCGTACTGCGTCTGCGCCGCGTCCCCGGTGAAGGTGCCGGCCGCCTGCGCCCCGCCGGAGCCCTGGGACGCCCCCGACCCGGCGCTCGCGTTGGCCTTGTCGATCGCCGACTGGAGGGACTTCTTGTAGCCCTCGCTGGTGTACGTGGCACCCGACACCGTGTCGATGTTCGGGCTCTGCTTGGCGACCACGTCGGCGTTGAGCTTCGGGACGGCGAGGGCGGTCTTCTGGTCGCTGGTGCCGCCCTTGGGCGCCTGGACCGCCTCCGCCTTGGTGATCCTGTTGTTGACGACGGTGATCCGGACCTGCACGGCCCCGTACTGTGTCTGCGCGGCGTCACCGGTCATCGTCCCCGACACGACCGCCCCGGCCCCGCCCTGCGCCGATCCCTGCGCCGCAGCGCCCGCCGCCTGGGCGGCGCCCGGGTCGGACGACGGCTTCAGCGACAGCAACAGCACGATCCCGGACACGGTGGCGGCGGTGGCGAGTACGACGCGCCGAAGAGGGTGGCTCTTCCTCATCGCTTCCTGAGCTCCTGATTCCCGTTGGTGGCGAGGTTCCCGTGGGTACGGGTCGCTCACATCTCGAACGACTCGTGGTGGATGCGGCGGGCGGGGACCCCGGCGCCGCGCAGTGCCTCGTACACCCCTTGGGCGAAGCCGTTGGGTCCGCACATGAAGACGTCGTGGCTGTCGATGTCGGGGATCTTCCGCTGGAGGGACTCCGCCGAGATGTCGGGGCGTTCCCCGTCGGGGCTGTTGACGGCGTACATCAGCCGCGCCCCACGCTCGTCGGCGATCTTCGCCAGCTCGTCCCACAGCGCCAGGTCCTGCGTGCTGTTGGCCCGGTAGAGGAGGGTGATGTCACCGGCACCGCCCGGCAGCGTCTCGAACAGCGCGCGCATCGGCGTGATGCCGACCCCGCCGGCCACCAGCAGCACCTTGCCGCGGCTGCGCCGGGACGCCGTCATCGCCCCGTACGGCCCCTCGGCCCACACCTTCGTGCCGGGCCGCAGCTCGCGCAGCGCCGCGCTGTGGTCGCCGATCGCCTTGACGGTGATCCGCAGCAGGTCCGGGCGGGGGGCCGCCGACAGCGAGTACGGGTGGGAGCTGAACCGCATCCCCGGCGCCATGAACCGCCACCGGAAGAACTGGCCGGCCTCCGCGCCCATCCGGTGCAGCTTGCGGCCGCCGATCAGCACCGACACGATGCCCGGCGTCTCCTCGATGACCGCCTCGACGCGCAGCCGGTGGCGCAGGTTGAGCCGGACCGGGACGATGACGCGGTACCAGACGACCAGCGTGGTGACCGAGCCGTACAGCGCGTACCAGACGGTCTTCGCCGTCGGCTCGACCGCGAAGTCGTTGCCGGAGGTGATCTGGTGCCAGAACGTCAGGAACACGGCCGCGTACGTCATCAGATGGATGTGGTACCAGGTGTCGTACGGCATCCGGCGGCGCACGGGACCGATCGACACCAGCCCGATGAGCAGGAACAGACCGGTGCCGATCGCCGCCTTGCCCATGTCGGGCAGGTCGTTGATGGAGTCGATCGTCTGCTGGACGATGTCCCCCAGCGTCCGGCCGGCCTGGAGCGCGTACCCCCACATGATCAGGAACACGTGCGCGAAGACCAGGCAGAGTGTGTACCGACCGCTCATCGCGTGCCAGCGCGCGACCCGGTCCGAGCCCACCCGCCGTTCCAGCGCGGGCACCCGGGCCATCTGGAGCACCACGAGCGCCATCAGGTACCCGGCGAGCAGCCCGGTGATCCGTCCCGCGTTGAGGATCTTGCTGTTGTCGTCGGCGATGTTCGGCGTGTTGGCCCACCACAGCCACAGCACACCCGCCGCGCCCGCCCATACGGCGAGCAGCAACGGGACGGCCGGGGAGCGGCGCGGGCGGATGCGGCGCATCGTCTGGCGGCGGGCGGCACGGCCGCCGGCGATCGTCGTGGTCACTGTTCCTCCGTGGATACGGACCCTTGGCCCTCAGATACGGGCCGCGGCCGCGGAGTGTTCAGCGGCCGACGCAGACGCTCACCGGACGCGACCTCCGGTTATCGCCGGGGGGCGGCGCCGTACCGGGATCCGGTCCCGGGGTTCGCTCCCGGGGTCCGGTCCGCGGGGCTCGGCGTCAGGGCGGTACCGTGAGGACTCGGCACCCGGGCTCAGTACCGGGTGACCGCCGTCCGCCCGTCCGTGGTGCCGATCGCGATGTGCGGCCGCTTCCCCGGCCGGGCCCACGCCAGCACCCGCCGCATCGCCTCGGCCGGCACCGACACACAACCGGCCGTCGCCCCGCGCCCGTCGACGTGCAGGAAGATCCCCGCCCCGCGGCCGCGCACCGGTGTGCGGTAGTTGAACCCGATGACCAGCGCGTAGGCGTACTGCGTGCGATAGGTGACCAGGTGCTCGGACTCGGCCGCGCGGCAGTCCGCGGGGCGCGGCTCGGTCCACCGGTTGTAGGCGCGGGACTTGTTGTCCTGGCACCACCAGGAGTCCTGGCGCACCGGCCGGTAGGCGTACGACGTCCCGGGCGGTGCCGGCCGGATGCCGAAGGCGTAGGGCAGGCCGTACAGGCCCGTCGGTGTGGTGCTCGTGCCCTGCCGCCGCGCGGCGCCCTCGACCAGGCCCTTCGCGCCGAACCGGGCCGGCGCGGAACCGGCCGGTGTCCAGCGGTCGCCGCGCAGGTCCCACCAGGTGAGCGTGCCGGAGGTGGTACCGGCCCGGGGGGCCACGGCGGTGATCAGCTGGGTGCCGCCGCCCGTGTCCGCCATCCGCGCGGGCAGCGGCACGGTGGCCCCGGTGTCCGGGGCGGCGCCGAGCAGGCCGAGGGACGCGCAGGCGAGGGCGGTGGCGACGACGCGACGGGGCATGATCAGACGCTAAGCGCGGGGGGCGGCACCGGCAGGCCGGGTGGGCCGACCGTGTGGGGTGCCGCCCGCCCGCACCGGTCGCTCAGGTCACCGGACCCAGCGGGTTCAGCTGGTCCGCCCGTCCCTCGAAGGCGTACAGCAGCAGGTCGGTCATCTCGAAGACGCCCTGGGAGTTGCGCTCCTCGACCGGGCTGAGGAACGGACGCCAGAACGGGTCGCGCACGATGGAGTGCCGGCTGCCCTCGATGGCCCGGTGGAACACCTCGGCGACGATGCGGCCGCCGACGCCGGTCAGCTTCCCGTCGCCCCGCACCTCTGCCTCACGCAGGATGTAGAACCACAGCGGGGTGTGCCTGGCGACCGCTTCCGCGGTTGCGGCGGGGAGCCGCGCGCCGCCACCCTGCGTCAGGTCGGCCGAGGTCAGCGGTTCCACGTCCACCTTGCGGTCGATGAAGTGCTCGGCCATCTGCTGTCCCGTGGCGAGCCGCAGCATCGACGCCCGGGTGAGGTTGCGGAACGCGAGGTTCAGCTCCTCCTCCGGAGGCTTCGGCCGGCCGCGTCCGCCGAAGGCGCCGAGCGGCAGGTCGGCGAGCGGGTCGACCAGCAGGGTGTCGATCCGCTTGGCGAGGTTGAACTGCGCCTCCGGCACGAGGAGGTCGGTCCGCTCCGGCACCGCCTCCTGGAAGGCGAACAGCCGCCGGAAGTCGGCGATCCAGTTGGTGGGCAGGCGCTCGAAGTCGCCCGACTCGGGGTCCGCCGGGTCGGCGGGCGGCGGCGACAGGGTGCCGCTGGTGCCGCTGAACCGGAACAGCAGCTCCAGCGTGCCCCGGCCCTGGTCGAAGACGCGGTTCCAGTGGTAGCGGCCCCGGACCATGCTGTGCCCCAGCCGGTAGGCGGCCACGGAGAACTCGATCGGCATGGTCGGCAGGTCGTACTCGTCCGGCGAGGGCTCGAACACCCGGCGTCCGTTGTCGAACACGTCGTCGACGATCTCGGGGTCGACGATCCTGCGCAGGAAGTCGTGGCGCAGCATCCACTGGTAGTGCTTGACGACCGTCTCGCGTGCCGACTCGAAGAGGACCGCGCTCGACACGCCCTTGCCGATCAGCTCGGCCACCACCCGGTTGTGGAACCTGATGAAGGCGGCGTGGACCTGGGCGACGACCAGGTTCTCGTCGTTGCGCGGGTCCGGTATCAGCGCCCGGCGCCGCTCGGACCGCAGCGATCCCGAGCCCTGCCTGGGCAGGTCGAACCCGGTGAGGGGCCGGCCCACGATGGAGGGGTCGTCCGGGACGCCCTGGGTCGTCCCGGACTTCAGCCGGAGGCCGTCGTCCTCGTAGAACCGTCGGTCGAAGCGGTGGTCGGGCCCGAGGCCGTAGAGGGAGTCGAGGTCGAGGGCCGGGGAGCGGCCCTGAAGGAGCTGACGCACCGTGATCTCGTCCTCCAGGCGCACCGCGGTGGCGTCCAGGGTGAGGTCGTGGTCGACGAACTGGCCGAGATAGGTGAACCCCGACGGGACCCCCGGCTGGTCGGGGTGGTCCCGCTCGGGGTCCGTCATGGCCTTGGCCAGCTCGATACGGGTGTTCCGGTCGAGCTGCTGGGCCGGCCGGGACACGGGGCCCAGCCGGGAGAAGCGGAACTTGCGCAGGTCCGCCACGGTGGAGGCGGCCAGCGGCTGCACCGGACCGCCGTCCCGGGACTCGGCGAGGATGCCCTCGCCGACGACGTAGTACGAGGAGCGGACATGGCGTTTGCTCTGTGGTTCGCGTGCGGGTCGGAACATGTTTCCCCCATGTGTTCACGCCCGCGCGAGAGCGCGGGCGTGAGCCACGCTAGGGGACGAGAACGGCGGAAGGGGGAATTCCGTCAAATGCCCCAAGAAGCCCACAGGTTGACTGTCTGTACAGAAAGCATATGCGCGTCAAATCGGACTCAGGGGCAACGGCAGCCCGGGCAGGCCGTCCATGCTCGTGGCGATGTGCTCCTTCTTCGCGAAGTACGCGCTGAGCGATGCGTCGTCCTCCCGCGCGAACCGCCTGGCGTGCAGATCGCGGTCCTCGTCGTACGTCATGAAGGGCACCGCGTACCCGCAGCTGTCCCGCACGAGTTCGGCGTGCACGACGATGATCGCGCGCAGTCCGTGCGAGGTCGGATCCAGATCCTGGAAGCGGCTCAGGAGTTCCCCGAAGCGGGGGTCGTCGCGGAAGACCGGTTCGCCGCGGCCGTGCACCCGCACGATGTTCGGCGGCCCCTGGAAGGCGCACCACATCAGGGTGATCCGGCCGTTCTCCCGCAGGTGCGCGACGGTCTCGGCGGTGGAACCGGCGAAGTCGAGGTAGGCCACGGTGTGTTCGTCCAGCACGGCGAACGAGCCCCGCAGGCCCTTGGGGGAGAGGTTCACCGTGCCGTCGCCCGACAGGGGGGCGGTGGCGGTGAAGAAGAGCGGCTGCTCCTCGATGAAGGTGCGGAGTCTTCCGTCGATGCGCTCATAAGTCTTTCCCATGTCTAACGATTATCCGGGAAAGCCTTTCGCTTGTCTAAGGAGATAAGGAAACCGCCGGTGATGTGACGCGCCACAGCGGCCGCCCCGGCCGGCGCTTCTCGGGGCGGCCGCCGTGCCTGTCACGTCACTTGTTCAACGTGCAGGCGGCCAGGGCGTCGAGACCCTGCGGCTTGGTGCCCTTACGGCCGATCGAGATGGCGATGCGGTCGATCGTGGACACCCGCTTGTCGGCCAGCGGGCCGAGGATCGCGTTCTGCACGAAGTTGGCGCCGCCCTGGCCCACGGTGTCGACGAGGCGCTTGTTGGCCTCGGCGATCTGCGTCTGGAGCAGGGCCAGGTTGCGGTCCACCTCGGCCTGCGCGGTGGCGGGGATCGCGGGGAGCCGCGAGGCGACGTCCGGGCAGCTGATGGTGCCCACGCCCGCCGCGTCGGCGCCGGTGTCCGCGGCGCCGTCGCCCGCGGCGGCGGTCTCCTCCGCGCCGGGGGTGACCTCGGCCTCGTCGCCCGCCGCGGCGTCCCCGCCGGCGTCCTCGCCGGTGTCCGCGACGCCGTCCGCGTCGAGGGCGCACGGGGCGAGCGCGTCGAGGCCCTGCGGCTTGGTGCCCTTACGGCCGATCGAGATGGCGATGCGGTCGATCGTGGACACCCGCTTGTCGGCCAGCGGGCCGAGGATCGCGTTCTGCACGAAGTTGGCGCCGCCCTGGCCCACGGTGTCGACGAGGCGCTTGTTGGCCTCGGCGATCTGCGTCTGGAGCAGGGCCAGGTTGCGGTCCACCTCGGCCTGCGCGGTGGCGGGGATCGCGGGGAGCTGCGAGGCGACGTCCGGGCATGTGATCGTGCCGGGGGCGGCGAGTGTCCTGGCGTCGGTGGAGCCGCCACTGCCGGACGACTCCCCTGCGAGGGCGGAGTTGACGACGACCGCGCCGGACAGCGTCAGAGCGACGGCCGCGCCGATGACCACCACGCGACGCTTGTTGTACTTCGGAAGAGCCCTGGACATGCGGATGCCTCACTTGGGTCAGGAGTGGGTGTACGGACGCGGCGCCGGCGTTCAGTCGGGAGTACGGGTAAGCGGTTGCTGTCGTTCAAACCGCTGTCGAAAACTTCCCCGGATCCGGAACCGGGCGGCATCGCCCGGAAGTGAATTGACGAATCATGCAGAGCACTGCATACTCATGCATGTCGTGGAGCGCAGTGGTGAGGAGCAACGCAAGTGAGCAGCAACAGCGGTGACGTAAGGCTCTGGGGCGGCCGTTTCGCCGACGGTCCCGCCGAGGCCCTGGCGAAGCTCTCCGCCTCCGTGCACTTCGACTGGCGCCTGGCGCCCTACGACATCGCCGGTTCGCGTGCCCACGCGCGCGTGCTGCACAAGGCGGGGCTGCTCACCGAGGACGAGCTGACCCGGATGATCGCGGGCCTCGACCGGCTCGAGGCGGACGTCGCCGACGGTTCCTTCGTGGGCACGATCGCCGACGAGGACGTCCACACCGCCCTGGAGCGCGGCCTCCTGGAGCGCCTCGGCGCCGACCTGGGCGGCAAGCTGCGCGCGGGCCGCTCCCGCAACGACCAGGTCGCCACGCTCTTCCGGATGTACCTGCGCGACCACGCCCGGATCGTCGGCGGCCTGATCGCCGATCTCCAGGACGCCCTGATCGGCCTGGCCGAGGCCCACCCGGACGTGGCGATGCCCGGCCGCACCCACCTCCAGCACGCCCAGCCGGTGCTCTTCGCCCACCATGTCCTCGCGCACGCGCAGTCGCTCTCCCGTGACGCGGAACGCCTGCGGCAGTGGGACGAGCGCACCGCCGTGTCGCCGTACGGCTCCGGCGCCCTGGCGGGTTCCTCCCTCGGCCTGGACCCGGAGGCGGTGGCGAAGGACCTCGGCTTCGAGCACGGCAGCGTCGGCAACTCCATCGACGGCACGGCGTCCCGCGACTTCGTCGCCGAGTTCGCCTTCATCACCGCGATGATCGGCGTGAACCTCTCCCGGATCGCCGAGGAGATCATCATCTGGAACACGAAGGAGTTCTCCTTCGTGACGCTGCACGACGCGTTCTCCACGGGTTCGTCGATCATGCCGCAGAAGAAGAACCCCGACATCGCGGAGCTGGCGCGCGGCAAGTCGGGCCGTCTGATCGGCAACCTGACCGGCCTCATGGCGACCCTGAAGGCCCTCCCGCTCGCCTACAACCGTGACCTCCAGGAGGACAAGGAGCCGGTCTTCGACTCCTGCGACCAGCTCGAGGTCCTGCTTCCCGCCTTCACCGGCATGGTCGCCACCCTCACCGTGCACCGCGAGCGCATGGAGGAGCTGGCTCCCGCCGGGTTCTCGCTCGCCACCGACATCGCCGAGTGGCTGGTCAAGCAGGGCGTGCCGTTCCGGGTCGCGCACGAGGTGGCCGGCGAGTGCGTCAAGGTCGCCGAGGCCGACGGCAAGGAACTGGACGAACTGACCGACGAACAGTTCGCGAAGATCTCCGCCCACCTCACGCCCGAGGTGCGCTCCGTCCTCAACGTCGCCGGTGCCCTCGCCTCCCGTGACGGCCGCGGCGGCACGGCGCCCAGCGCGGTCGCCGTCCAGCTGGCCGAGGTGAAGGCGGACGTGGCGGCCCAGCACGCGTGGGCGACCGCCAAGGACAGGCCTCAGGCGTAGGCCCCTTCCTCCCCGGGGCGGGAGTCGTGGGTCGTCGCGGGTTACGTTGGTCCGAGCCGTACCGGAGTCGACCAACGGAGCCCGCGATGCCCTTCGCCCGACTGGCCTCAGCGACAACCCCCACCTGCCACCTCGGACTCGGCCTCGCCGCCGTCGGCCGCCCCGGCTACATCAACCTCGGCCGCGACCACGACCTCGGGGAGGACCGCAGCGTCGGGGCGCTGCGCGCCCGCACGCACGAACTCCTCGACGCCGCCTACGCCCAGGGCGTCCGCTACTTCGACGCGGCCCGCTCCTACGGCCGTTCCGAGGAGTTCCTCGCCGACTGGCTCAAGGCCAGGCCCGACGTGGACGACGTCGTGGTCGGCAGCAAGTGGGGGTACACCTACACCGCCGACTGGACGACGGACGCGGACCGGCACGAGGTCAAGGACCACGGGCTCGCGACGTACGAACGGCAGCGCGCCGAGACGGCGGAACTGCTCGGCGACCGGCTCGATCTCTACCAGATCCACTCGGTGACCCCGGACAGCCCCGCCCTCACCGACAAGGAACTCCACGCCAGGCTGGCCGAGGCCGCCGGGCAGGGACTCACCGTCGGGTTCTCCACCAGCGGCCCGGCCCAGGCCGAGGCCGTCCGCGCCGCCCTCGGTGTGACGGTCGACGGTGAGCCCCTCTTCCGTACCGTCCAGTCGACGTACAACGCGCTGGAGACCTCGGCCGGTCCCGCCCTCGCCGAGGCGCACGACGCCGGGCTCACGGTGATCGTGAAGGAGGGCATGGCCAACGGGCGCCTCGCGCAGCCCCACGCGCCGGACGCCCTGAAGGCCGTGGCGGCACAGACGTCGCTCGGCTGCGACGCGGTCGCCCTCGCGCTGATCCTGCGGCAGCCCTGGGCCGGCGTCGTCCTCTCCGGCGCGGCCACCGCCACCCAGCTCGCCTCCAACCTGCACGCGGCGGTCGTGGACCTCGACGACGAGCAGGTGGACCGGCTGGCCGGCCTCGCCGAGGAGCCGCGGGCTTACTGGGAGCGGCGCGGCGGCCTGCCCTGGCACTGAGCGGCCACAGAACCGGGCCTCCGCCGTCCGGGCCGCCGAGGCCGACAGCGAGCGAGGGCGACAGCGAGGGCGACAGCGAGGCCGACAGCGAGGACGGCGACGATGACGGGGTGACGCACCTCTCGATGATCCGCACACCCCGGGAATGAGACATCACTGTCTCACCTGGGTTAGTCTTGTCTCATGGCTGTCGATCGTGAACAAGTGCTGCGCGGTGCCGCGGCCCTGCTGACCCACAAGTCCACGGCGACGATGGACGAGGTCGCCAAGGCCGCCGGGATCAGCCGGGCCACGCTGCACCGTCACTTCGCGGGCCGCGACGCGCTGGTGCGGGCCCTGGAGGCCCTCGGGATCGCGGAGTGCGAGTCCGCCCTGGACACGGCGCGGCTCGACGAGGGGCCCGCGCGCGACGCCGTCCGCCGGCTCGTCCGGGAGATCGAACCGGCCGCCGGCCTGCTCGCCTTCCTCTACACCGAGAACCAGCTGTTCGAGGGCGAGGAGCAGCACCAGGGCTGGACCCGGATCGACGAGCGGGTCTCGGGCCTGTTCCGGCGCGGCCAGCTGAGCGGCGAGTTCCGCATCGACCTCACGCCCGCCTGGCTCAGCGAGGCGCTGTTCGGCCTGCTGGCCTCCGGCGCCTGGATGGTGCAGTGCGGCAGAGGCGCCCCCAAGGACTTCCAGCACATGATCGTCGAGCTGCTGCTGGGCGGCGCCCTGCGGCCCCCCGCCCCGCAGGACGGGTAGCCGCAACCGCGCGCTCCGCAGCCAGGCCCCACACACCCCGCACCCACTGAGAGAGGAATCATGACCAGCACCCTGCGGCCGGCGACCACGACCGGGGCGGTGAAGCGCCCGGACCGTTGGCTCGCGCTCTCCGTCCTCGTGCTCGCCGTGCTGCTGGTGGCCGTCGACGCGACCGTCCTCGGTCTCGCGACCCCCTACATCACCGAGGACCTCCAGCCCTCCGGCACCCAGCTCCTCTGGATCGGCGACGTCTACTCCTTCGTCATCGCCGGCCTGCTCGTCTCGATGGGCAGCCTCGGCGACCGCATCGGCCGCAAGCGGATCCTGCTCATGGGCGCCACCGCGTTCGGGCTGATCTCGGTCCTCAACGCCTACGCGACGACCCCGGAGCTGATGATCGCGGCCCGGGCCCTGCTCGGCGTCGCCGGCGCGACCCTGATGCCTGCGACCCTCGCCCTGATCCGCAACCTGTTCCACGACCCGCGCGAGCGCAGCCTCGCCGTCGGCATCTGGGGCGCGACCGCCTCCGCCGGCACCGCGGTAGGCCCGATCGTGGGCGGCTTCCTCCTCGAGCACTTCTGGTGGGGCTCGGTCTTCCTCATCAACATGCCGGTGATGGTCGTCCTGGTCGTGGTCGGCATCCGGACGCTTCCGGAGTCCCGAACCCCGAACCCGGGCCCCTGGGACCTGTCCAGCGTGCTGCTGTCCCTCGTCGGCATGATCGGTGTCGTCTACGCGGTCAAGGAGGCCGCGACGCACGGCGTCACCGGGATCGCCCTCGGCACCGGCCTGCTGGGCGCGGCCGCGCTGTACGGCTTCGTCCGCCGCCAGCTGACCCTGCCGGCGCCCCTGCTGGACATGCGCCTGTTCCGCAACCGCGGCTTCAGCGGCGCGGTCCTGGCCGACCTGCTGACCATCCTGGGCCTGTCCGGGCTGGTGTTCTTCCTCTCCCAGTACCTCCAGCTCGTCCAGGGCAGGCGCCCGTTCGAGGCCGGGCTGGCCGAACTGCCCGCGGCCGTCGGCGCGGTGGTGGCCGGTCTGCTCGCGGGCCGGGCGGCCCGCCGCTTCTCGGTACGGGCCGTGGTCTCCGGCGGTCTCGCCGCGATCGGCCTCGCGCTGGCGCTCCTGACGACGATCGACGGGTCCACCGGCTACCCGCTGCTGGGCGCCGCCCTGCTGGTGGTCGGCGTGGGCGCGGGCCTCTCGTTCACGGTGACCGCCGACGTCATCCTGAGCTCGGTGCCCAAGGAGCAGGCGGGCGCGGCCTCGGCGGTCTCCGAGACGGCGTACGAACTCGGCGCGGCCCTCGGCATCGCCGTACTCGGCTCGATCGTGACGGGCGTGTACCGCGGCTTCCCGGCCCCGGCGGGCACGCCGCAGGGCGCCCACGAGTCACTGGGCGGCGCGGTGGAGGCGGCGGCCCACATGCCGCCGACCGCGGCCGGGACGATGCTCTCCTCGGCCCGGGACGCATTCGTCCACGGCCTGACCGCAGCCTCCGCGACAGGCGCGGCAGTCCTCCTCGCCACAGCCCTGGCCGCCTGGTTCCTCCTGAAACCCCAACACCTGCACCCCACAAACTGACCCAGGCCCGCAGGCACCGAACTCAGGCGCGCGGCGAACGGCGCAAATCGACAACGCCGCCCCACCCGAAAAACAGGCCACGGGCCGAACCCCCCTCAGGGGCGCGGCGAACGGCGCAAATCGACAACGCCGCCCCACCCGAAAAACAGGCCACGGGCCGAACCCCCCTCAGGGGCGCGGCGAACGGCGCAAAAACCCCAACGCCCCCGCACGCAAGACCAGCCACCCGCGGGACGCGCTACGCGGCTTTCGCCTTCGTCGCATACATGTCCACATACTCCTGCCCAGACAACCGCATGACCTCGGTCATCACCGAGTCCGTCACGGCCCGCAGCACATACCGGTCCCGGTCCATCCCGTCGTACCGGGAGAACTCCATCGCCTCACCGAACCGGACCGTGACCCGCCCGGGCCGAGGCATCCCCGCCCCGCCCGGCTGAAGCTTGTCCGTGCCGATCATCGCGAAGGGCACCACCGGCGCCCCGGTCATCAGCGTCAGCCGGGCGATGCCGGTCCGCCCCCGGTACAGCCGGCCGTCGGGCGAGCGCGTGCCCTCGGGGTAGATGCCGAAGACCTTGCCCTCCTCCAGCACCCGCCGCCCGGTCATCAGCGCGGCGACACCGCCGCGGCCGCCGTCGCGGTCCACCGGGACCATGCCGACCCCGGTGAAGAACCAGGCCATGAGCCGGCCCTTGAGGCTCTTGCCGGTGACGTACTCGTCCTTGCCGATGAAGAACACCTGCCGGTCGCAGACGAGCGGCAGGATCATCGAGTCGATGAACGTGAGGTGATTGCCGGCCAGGATGACGGGGCCGTCGCCGGGGATGTGCTCCGCGCCCTCGACCCGGGGGCGGAACATCAGGCGCATGACCGGGCCGAGTACTGCCTTGATGAGCACGAAGCGGGACAACGAGCCCTCCGATGTCAAGGGAAAACGGTATGAGTCTGTGCAGGTGAGGACGATACTCGCGGCGCCGGGCCCGACGCACATCGGGTCACCCAGGTCTTACGCACTGTTGACGTACGTTTACCTGGACGGCGGCATCTCCGTCTGCTTGTCATCTGCCCGGAACGCGGCGGACCACCGCTCGGAAGCGGCCGGACGGCCGTACGGCACATGCCATCCGCCGTCACCCGCGTGTTGGGCCGGAGGTCTCCCGACGGTCATGTCCACGCCCCTACGATCGGGCCGCACGGACGAGCCGACGGCAGGAGGCCCCTCATGGGAACGCAGGGCACGCAGGAGTCGAACCAGCAGGCGACCGCGGGCGGCACCGGACGGCGGGCCCTCCTCGGCGCCGCCGTGCTCGGTGCCACCGGAACGGTCCTCGGCCTGTCGGGCACGGCGAGAGCCGCCGACTCGTCCCGCTCCGGCAAGGGCCTCGGGAGCCTGCCCGTGCCGACGGTCATCGGTCACCGCGGCGCCAGCGGATACCGGCCGGAGCACACCTTCGGCTCGTACCAGCTCGCCCTGGACCTGGGCGCCGACATCGTCGAGGCGGGCGACCTCGTCCCCACCAGGGACGGCCACCTGGTGTGCCGTCACGAGCCGGAGATCGGCGGCACCACGGACGTCGCCGACCATCCGGAGTTCGCCGGCCGCAGGACCACGAAGGTCCTCGACGGTGTCTCCACGACCGGCTGGTTCACCGAGGACTTCACCCTCGCCGAGCTGAAGACCCTGCGCGCCGTCGAGCGCATCCCCGCCAACCGCCCGCACAACACCCTCTACGACGGCCGCTGGGAGATCCCTACCTTCGAAGAGGTGCTCAGGTGGCAGGACGAGCAGACCCGCAAGCGCGGCAAGCAGGTCTGGATCTACCCCGAGACCAAGCACCCCACCTACTTCCGCAAGCTGGGTCTGGGCCTCGAGGAGCGGGTCGCCAAACTGCTGCACAAGTACGGCAAGGACAAGAAGAACTCGCCGGTCATCGTGCAGTCCTTCGAGCCGAGCAGCATCCAGCGGCTGAACAAGCTGGTCGACAACCCCCTCGTGGTGCTGCTGTCCGGCGCGACCTCGCGCCCCTGGGACTTCGTCGAGGCGGGCGACCCGCGTACCGTCGCCGACCTGGTCACCCGCGCGGGACTCAGGGAGATCGCGGGCTACGCGCAGGGCATCGGCCCGACCCTCGACCTGGTGATCCCGAAGGACGCGGCCGGCAACCTCACCACCCCGACCACGCTGGTGAAGGACGCGCACGCGGTCGGCCTGGTGCTGCACCCCTACACCATGCGCAACGAGAACCCCTTCCTGCCCACGAACTTCCGCAAGGGCACGGACGCCGACGCCTACGGCGACTCCTTCGGCGCGTTCCGCACCTACTTCGCGACCGGCATCGACGGTGTCTTCACCGACAACCCGGACACCGGACTGCTGGCCCGCGCGGACTTCGTCAACGGCTGACTCCCCGTTGGAGTGACAGTCGGCCGCCCGGGCAACCAGCCGCCCGGGCGGCCGCATCGTGTGGCACATGACGCCCGACCTGCTCACCACCCTGCACCCGCTCCTCAGCGCGGAGGCCTCCGCCGAGGCCCATGCCACCGGGACCGAACCCGGCGACCTGGAACAGGCGGTCTGGCTCCGCCTGCTGGAGCACCTCGCCACCGACGGCCCGCCCTCCGACCCCCAGGGCTGGCTGCGCCGGGCCGTCCGCGCCGAGGTCCGCCGCGCCCGCCGTACGACCCGCCGCGAGCAGCCTTACGAGAGCGACCCGGCCGAGGACCTCGACCGCGGCCCCGAGCAGCTCGCGCTCACCGCCGCCCGGCACCGCGCCCTGCGCGAGGCCGTGCACCGGCTGCCCGGCCGCTGCACCCGTCTCCTCCAGGCGCTGCTCTCGCCGCAGGACCTCACCTACCGGGAGATCGCGGGGGAGTTGGGTATCTCACAGGGCAGTCTCGGACCGGAACGTTCCAGATGTCTGGGATGTCTGCGTCGTTTGCTGACGCCGGAGGTTGCGGCCCGCGAAGCGCGGGGATAGGAGTGAAGGACCACAGGCGATCAGGTGAGCGAGGGGCGTGCGCACATGGGCATGAGCGTGACCATCTCGGTGGCGACCGAGCAGGATGCCGAGCAGATCTTCAGATTGCAGTACCTGTGCTTCCAGAGCGAAGCCGCGTTGTACGCCAACTACCGCATCGCCCCGCTCGTCCAGAGCCTCGACTCGGTCCGGCAGGAACTCGCCGCCGACTGCGTCTTCGTGGCCCGGCTGGGCGACGAGGTGGTCGGCTCCGTACGAGGCAGCCTCACCGAGGACGGCGCCGCCGCCATCGGCAAGCTGTGCGTCCACCCGCGCCTCCAGGGCCACGGCATCGGCGCGCGGCTGCTGCGGGCGGCCGAGGCGGCGCTGGCCGCGGAGCGCGGCGCCAAGAAGTTCCGTCTTTTCACCGGCCACCGCAGCGAGGGCAACCTGCGCCTGTACCGCCGGGTCGGCTACGAGACGGTCGGCACCTCGCAGGGCACGGACGGCGTACCCATGATCGTCCTGGAGAAGCAGGCGGGGGAGTACGCGGCTACCGCGTAGCGGCCGCGGCCGTCCGGGACTTCCGCAGCCAGTACAGGGCGGACAGCGGCAGCAGTACGGGGATGAACACGTACCCCATCCCGTACTGCGACCACACCGTCGAGTCCGGGAAGGCCGACGGCTCGACCAGGGTCCAGGTGCCGACGATCAGCACCCCCGCCAGCTCGGCGGCGCAGCACACCTGCGCCGCCCTGCGGGCGGTCTCGCCGCCCCGCACCAGCGAGTACGTGATGAATCCGTAGACCACGCCCGCCACCGCCGACAGCGTGTACGCCAGCGGCGCCCGGTCGAACTCGGTCGCGATCTGGTACGCCGACCGCGAGACCGCCCCGACCACCATCACGCCGTAGAACCACACCAGGAGCATCCCGGGCCCGCTGATCAGCCGTTCCGGCTTGTCGTCCACCGTCGTCATCTCAGCCTCCCCAGATGTCATACAGTCGCACCTCGAGCACGGCGAGCACCACACCGCCCGCGGCGGCCGTCACCGAACCCCAGCGGGTCCGCTCGGACAGCGACATGAAGGCCACGGCCGGAACGCACGCGACCGCGCCGAGCAGGTAGGCCACGAAGATCGTCGTCCCCTGCTCCGGCTTCTCGCCCCGCGCCAGCTGGACGACGCCGACCACCAGCTGGATCACGGCCAGCAGGGAGACCACGGCCATCCCGATGAAATGCCAGTCCTTCGTCGGCTGGTCACGGTAGGCGGCCCAGCCGCACCAGGCGGCGAGCAGCAACGCGGCGACGCCGGTCACCAGCGTCAGGGCATCAAGCATGCAGTGACCTTATTACGGCGTATCAGGCGTCCCGCGATCGGCCCCGGGCCCCGGCCGCCCGCCCCGGCGCCGGGTCCGGGCCGGGGCGGGCGCCGTCCGCCCCGGCCGTCCGGCGGCCGTGGCGTTGGCCACAGCCGACCGGGCGCGCAGGCCCGTCGTCGGCGTCCGACGACGGGCCGGTCGGCCTTGCCGGTGCTGGCCAGGGGAGGGGCGGCGGAGGTCGCCGGACACGGCCGAAGTGGTCCCGCGGACCGTCCACGGGTGTCCGGCATGCGGACAGGGGGGTCTTGGTCAGGACCGTACGTCTGCTTTACTGATGCTCATGACCACGACGAGCAGCCGCACCCTTGCGACCGAGGCGACCATGACGCCCGGTGCTCGCTGTATGTGTCGAATGTGCGCCTTCTAGAGGGCCCCCGCACCACCCCGAGCTCGCGCCCCGAAGCGAGACGCCGTGGCATGTCCGTGCGCCGCAATTCCGCCGTACAGGACGTAGCCGCGCCCCGCGCACATGTTTCTCCCCGGTTCCCCGCCACAGCGAGAGCCGTGTCGCGTCCCTGACAGCCTGCACCCGTGCGCCCGGGCACACCCACGCCCGCGCACTCGACAGTGACGGAACTCCACGTGATCACCACCACGGGCCTGACCAAGGTCTACCGCTCGCGCGGCCGTGAGGTCACCGCCCTCGACGGCGTCGATCTCCACGTCCGCGAAGGCGAGGTGTACGGCGTCATCGGCCAGTCCGGCGCCGGCAAGTCCTCGCTCATCCGCTGCATCAACCTCCTGGAGCGTCCCACCGCCGGCACGGTCACCGTCGCCGGACAGGACCTCACCGCGCTCGCCGGGCGCGGACCCCGGGCCGGCAAGGAGCTGCGACAGGCGCGCAGCCGGATCGGCATGGTCTTCCAGCACTTCAACCTGCTGTCCTCGCGGACCGTGCAGGACAACGTCGAACTGCCCCTGGAGATCCTCGGCGTCTCGGGACGGGAACGGTCCCGCAAGGCGCTGGAGCTGCTCGACCTCGTCGGTCTCGCCGACAAGGCGAAGTCCTTCCCGGCCCAGCTCTCCGGCGGTCAGAAGCAGCGCGTCGGCATCGCCCGCGCGCTCGCGGGCGACCCCAAGGTGCTGCTCTCCGACGAGGCCACCAGCGCGCTCGACCCGGAGACCACCCGCTCCATCCTCCAGCTGCTGCGCGACCTGAACCGCCAGCTGGGCCTGACCGTCCTGCTCATCACGCACGAGATGGACGTGGTGAAGTCGATCTGCGACTCCGCCGCGCTGATGGAGAACGGCCGGGTCGTCGAGTCCGGCACGGTCGGCGAGCTGCTCGCGACGCCGGGCTCCGAGCTGGCCGGCGCGCTCTTCCCGGTCGGCGGCGACGCCACCGGCGAGGACCGCACCGTCGTCGACGTCACCTTCCTCGGGGAGGCCGCCACCCGGCCCGTCATCTCCCAGTTGTCGCGCACGTACAACATCGACATCTCGATCCTCGGCGCCGCCATCGACACCGTCGGCGGGCTCCAGGTCGGCCGCATGCGCATCGAGCTGCCCGGCCGCTACGAGGACAACGTCGTGCCGGTCGGCTTCCTGCGCGAACAGGGCCTCCAGATCGACATCGTCGACCACACGGCCGACACGGCCACCGCGGCCGACACGGCCCAGGAGTCCGTGCTGCTGAAGGATGGTGCCAAGTGACCTGGTCCGAGATGCAGCCGCTGCTGTCCCAGGCGTGTTGGGACACCCTCTACATGGTCGGCTGGTCCACGCTCATCGCCGTCGTCGGCGGCCTCCCGCTCGGCGTCCTGCTGGTCCTGACCGACCGGGGCGGCCTGCTCCAGAACCTGGCCGCCAACAAGGTCATCGGGCAGATCGTGAACATCGCCCGCTCGCTGCCGTTCATCATCCTGATGGTCGCGCTGATGAACTTCACCCGCACCATCACCGGGACGACCATCGGCCGCGAGGCCGCGATCGTGCCGCTCGCCATCGGCGCCATCCCGTTCTTCGCGCGCCTGGTCGAGACGGCCGTCCGCGAGGTGGACGGCGGACTCGTCGAGGCCGTTCAGGCGATGGGCGGCAACACCTGGACCATCGTGCGCAAGGTCCTCGTGCCGGAGTCACTGCCCTCGATCCTCGCGAGCACCACGACCACGATCGTCGCCCTCATCGGCTATTCCGCCATGGCCGGCACGGTCGGAGCCGGAGGTCTCGGCGACATCGCCATCCGCTACGGCTACCAGCGCTTCGAGACCGAACTGATGTGGATCACGGTGGCGATCCTCGCCGTCGTCATCTCGCTCATCCAGTTCGCCGGCGACTACGCGGCCCGCTCCCTGCACCGCCGCGGCGGCAGCTCCGGTCCCGCGCCGAGGCTCCGTCTGCTGAAGGCCAAGGAGCCGGCCGCCCCGGACGTCGGCAAGGCCGCCTGAACCCGTCCCAGGCCGCACCCACAGATCCCCCGCACACCCCACGCGGGTCGCGACACCCTCAGGAAAGGCACTTTTCGTGCGTAACACCGCCAAGTTCACCACCGCAGTCCTCGCCGTCGGCGCCCTCACCCTGGGGCTCACCGCCTGCGGCTCGGACAAGGACTCCGCCTCCGACACCAGCGGCCCGCTGACCGTCGCCGCGAGCCCGACCCCGCACGCCGAGATCCTCGACTTCGTCAAGGACAAGCTGGCGAAGAAGGCCGGACTCGACCTGGAGGTCAAGGAGTTCACCGACTACGTCACGCCGAACACGGCGACGGAGGACGGCTCGGTCGACGCGAACTACTTCCAGAACCAGCCGTACCTCGACGACTTCAACAAGAAGAACGGCACCCACATCGTGCCCGTCGTCACGGTGCACCTGGAGCCGCTCGGCCTCTACTCCCACAAGGTGAAGAGCGCCGACGCCCTGAAGAGCGGCGCGACGATCGCCGTCCCCAACGACAGCGTCAACGAGGCCCGCGCCCTCAAGCTGCTCGCCGCGAACAAGCTCATCACCCTCAAGGAGGGCGTGGGCAACGAGGCGACCCCCGCGGACATCACCGCCAACCCGAAGAAGCTCAAGTTCAAGGAGCTGGAGGCGGCCCAGACCCCGCGCTCCCTGGACGACGTGGACGCCGCCGTCATCAACGGCAACTACGCCATCGAGGCCGACCTGAAGCCCGCGTCGGACGCCCTCGTCCTGGAGTCCGCCACGGACAACCCGTACGGCAACTTCCTCGCCGTCAAGGACGGCAACGAGGACGACCCGCGGGTGAAGAAGCTCGCGAAGCTCCTCACCTCCCCCGAGGTCAAGAAGTTCATCCAGGACACCTACGACGGCTCCGTCATCGCCTCGTTCTGACCGCCACGACGGGCCGGGTGACCGGCGCTCGTTCCCGGGGTCCGCTCCTTCGTCCGGTGCGGACCCCGTGGTGTGGTTCCGGGCGCACATGCTGCATGCTGGGCAGTTCAGCGGACCCTGACGGGTCGGCAGGTCACACCCCGAAGTTTCGAAGGTTACGGAGCGGCGCATGACGAGCACCTTCCCCACCATCTCCATCAGCACGGAGCGGTTGGTGCTGCGTCCCCTCGACGAGGACGACGTGCCCGCCCTGGCCGACATGATGAACGACGAGCAGGTGGCGGCCTGGACCGCCGTGCCCCAGCCCTACGACGAGGCCGCCGCCCGCCGCTGGATCACCGAGTACGCGCCCGCCGAACGCACCGCGGGCCGCGGCCTCGACCTCGCCGTCACCGAGTTCCTCACCCAGCGCCTGGTCGGCGTCATCCAGCTCGCCAAGACCAACTGGCACGTCCGTTCCACCGAACTGTCGTACATCATCGCGCCCTGGGCGCGCGGCGAGGGCTACGCCTCCGAGGCGGCGCTGGCCACCGCCCACTGGCTGATCCGCGACCAGAAGATCGAGCGCATCGAACTGCGCACGGCCGCCGACAACACCGCCTCCCAGCAGGTCGCGCAGAAGATCGGCTGCATCAGCGAGGGTGTGCTGCGGGGCGCCTGCATAGCGCGCGCCCGGGCCGAGGACGGCAGCTGGAACGAGGTGCGCACCGACTACATCGTGTGGAGCCTCCTCCCGGAGGACCTGGAGGGTTCCGGGGAGCACTTTGCGGAGAGCGGCGGCTTCACCTCGTACACCGACTGGAACTGACCCCCGGGCCGGTGCCACCACCGTTGCCGTGACCCACCGACCAGGTACCCTCACGGAGCCCGCTACCTGCGTGAACCCCGGGGGAGACTGACGACGATGGCCGACCGCGTCACGGTGATCGGATGGGACGGTTCGCCGCTGACCGCCGCGGCCCGCTCCGCCCTCGGTGCCGCCACGCTGGTGGCCGGCGCCCCCCACCACCTGACGCTGCCCGAGGTGCCGCCCTCGGCGGAACGCGTCCGGCTCGGCAGTGTCTCGCTCGCCGCCCGCCGTATCGCGGCCCACCGCGGCACCGCGGTCGTCCTCGCCGACGGCGACCCGGGCTTCTTCGGCGTCGTACGGACCCTGCGCGCACCCGAGTTCGGCCTGGAGGTCGAGGTCGTCCCGGCGGTCTCCGCCGTCGCCGCCGCCTTCGCCCGGGCCGGCATGCCCTGGGACGACGCCCAGGTCGTCGTCGCCCACCGGCGCACCCTGCGCCGCGCCGTGAACGTCTGCCGCGCCCACACCAAGGTCGCCGTCCTCACCTCCCCGGGCGCCGGTCCCGCCGAGCTGGGCCTGCTCATGGAGGGCGTGCACCGCACGTTCGTCGTCTGCGAGGAACTCGGCACCACCCGCGAACAGGTCAGCGTCGTCACCTCCGACAAGGCCGCCGACCACACCTGGCGCGACCCCAACGTCGTCATCGTCATCGGCGGTCCCACCGGGCCGGTCGTCTCCGGGGACAGCGGCTGGATCGCCGGCCGGGACCCGGGCACCGGACCGCGCGGCTGGGCGCTGCCCGCCGAGGTGTACGGCGGCGGGCTCGGCGAGGGCGAGGCGGAACTGCTGCGCGCCGCCCAACTCGCCCGCCTCGGCCCGCGCGTCGGCGACCTCGTCTGGGACATCGGCTGCGGCAGCGGCGCCTTCGCGACCGAGGCTGCGCGGGCGGGCGCCGCCGTCATCGCCGTCGACCGCGAGCTGGACGCGTGCGCCCGCACCGACAGCGCCGCGCGCCGGCACGGCGTCCAGCTCCAGATCGTCCACGGCATCGCCCCGCACGTCCTGGAGAACCTGCCCGAACCCGACGTCGTACGGGTCGGTGGCGGGGGAGCGGCCGTGGTGCTGGCCGTCGCCGACCGCCGCCCGCAGCGCATCGTCACGCACGCCGGGACCCGTGACGCCGCCGAACTCGTGGGCCGCGACCTGTCCGAGCACGGCTACCGCGTCGAGTGCTCCCTCGTCCAGTCCGTCGAACTCGACACCCGGGCCTGGACGGAGCGGGAGCGGAGCGTCGCGTTCCTTCTCACCGGGGAGATCGTGCGGCGCGCATCGCCCCGTTGAGCGTGGCGGCCAGGTGAAGGGCGAGTGCGGGACGTGTGCCGGACGGGCGGTGGGCAGGACCTTTCCGACTGCCGACCGTGACCCGGCGCGCCCTCCCCGTGATCCTGTTGTCGTACCGCGCGCGGTAGGCTGGCCGATCGTCGTACCGCTTCCGTTCGCCCGGCACTTCGTCGGTCAATGTCCGGAAAACGCATCCCTTTTGGGATGGGTGTGGTACGGCAGAACCGGAGGGCGCGCAACGTGGCGCAGTCCACAGCGGGGCGTCGCGGATCAAGCTGTCGCGACGCGACTACGGCCGGGACAATGCCACTGAATGGCTTTGTCGCTTTTTCGGGCGGGTCGTTCGTGCCGCTGGGCACGGACGCTCGTTCTTCACTACGGGGCGGTCGGTGCGCCGCTCCGGGTGAGCTGGTCGTAGAAGGCACTAACCGATGGGCGAGGGGTACGCATGACCGACACCGGCCAGGTCCCGGGCGAGGGACTGCCGGAGAGCGCAGGCATGGTGGAACAGCCGGGCGCCCCCGCGCACGGTGCGTACACCTACCTCTCCGAGACCACCGCCGAGGACGAAGACCTGTTGCTGCTGCCGGGTGCCCAGAGCGCGTGGGGCAACGAGGTGGCCCCACCCCCGCCGGAGCCGGTCGTCGAGACCGTGCACGAGCCGGGTCCGCACGAGACGGGCGGCCGCGACAGCGGTTCGGTCGACCTCAGCGCCGTCCGCCTCCCGAGCCCGTCGGCGCCCCAGGCCGCCCCGCGCCGCCCCCTGCATCTCGGTCCGCCGATCCCCGACGCCTCCGCGAGCCCGGTCCGTTCGCTCGCCGACCGCGGCCCCGCCGGGGCACCGGTACGGCAGCCCGGCCCGTCCACCTCCGGCCCCGAGTACCTCGACGCTCCGCAACCGCGCGAGACGGCCCCGCAGGGCGCGTCCCCCTGGGGCGCCGCGCAGCCGCAGGTCGCGCAGGGGGCCCCGGCTGCGGAAACGGTTGTTCCGGCGGCAGCGCAGCAGCGCGAGCCGGCCGGCGCGGCCCAGGCCGTCGTGACCCGGGTGGCCACCGAGGCGATCGCCGCGACCGCCCCGCAGGAGGCCCAGGAGGCGCCGGAAGCCCAGGAGACAGTCGGCGCCGAGGCGCCCGTCCGGGCCGCCGCGCACTACGGCGTCGTCGACCCCGGTGAACTGCTCGGCGCCGCGATGATGGCGGAGGCCGAGGAGGCACCCGCCGTCGCGGAGGCCGGGCAGGACGGGGCGGACATCCCCTTCACCGGCGACGACCGGCCCGCGGACGGCAGTGCCGTATCGGCCGTCGAGACCCCGGTGGCCGGGGGAGCGGGAACGGAGACGGCGCAGGCGCCGGAAGTCGCACCGACTCCCGAGTCCGCCGCACCGGCCCCTGAGTCCGCCGCACCGGTCTCCGAGGCGGCCGCACCGGCTCCCGAGACCGCGCACATCGAACAGCCCGCCGCCGAGGTTGTCCAGCAGGCCGAACCGGCCGCTGACGTGGCCGAGGTGGCGGCGACCGCCGACCCGGCCGGTACGACGAGGCCCGTCGAGGGGGCAGAGCCCGCGGAGGTTCCCGAGGCGAACTCCGTACAGGAGACGGTCGCTCACGCGGCCGGGGCCGAGGCCGTGACCGAGGCCGGACAGGCGAGCCCGGTCGAGTCACCTCAGCACCAGGAGCCCGCAGAGCCTCAAGCGTCCCAGGAGCCTCACGCGGACCTCGGCGAGACGCCGGCCCAGGCGTACGAGGCGGTCCCCGCGGCCGAGTTCGTGCCCGCACCCGGAGCGCCGGCTTCCGAAGTCCCGGTTCCGGACCCCGTGGTGGTCGCGGAGCCCACCTCCGTGCCCGTCACCGCGACTCCCGAGCCCGCGGCGACCGTCGTCCCCGAGGTGTCCGAACCGGCCGCCGCCGCCCAGGAGATGCCTGCCCCGGTGGCCGAGGCCGCCGCGCCCGAGGCGGCCGTCGAGCCGGAGGTCTCCGCCCCCGCGCCCGTCGCCGTCCCCGAGACCGGTCTGCTCGTCGACGCCTTCGTGGCTTCCGCCGAGGCCGCTTCCGCCGAGGCCGCCGCCGCGGCCCCCGCCGAACCGGCCGCACCGCGGACGTCCGAGCCCGCCCCGCAGGCGGACCCCGCTCCCGAGCAGCCCGTCCGGACGGATCACACGGTTCAGGCGGTTCAGGCGGTTCAGGACGCCCGGCCGGCCCCGGAGATCCAGCCGACACCGCAGTCGGAGCCGCAGTCGGAGCCGGAGCAGACGCCGCAGTCCGAGGCGGGGATCGCGCACGAGCCCCTCGCCCCGGCCCCCCACCTCGCGGCCCCCGCGCCCCACGTCCCGGGCGCCCCCGCCGCCCCGGAGACGGCCCCGCAGCCCGAACCCGGGCCCGCACCGACCCTCGCGCCCGCGCCCGAGGCCGAGTCACCGGCCGACCGGCCGGAAGCGGCGGCGGAACCGGCATCGTCGCCGGAGCCACAGCCCGCGCAGACGCTTGCCGAGGAAGCCCCCGCTGCCGAGGAAGCATCCGCACCGGTCGCCCCGGAGCTCGTGGCGGCCTCCGCTGCCGCGACCCCCGCTCCGCAGCACCCCCAGCACGAGCAGCACCCGCACCCGGTCCAGCCGCCGGTGGCCGCCCCCGCCGCGCTCGCCGACGTCCCCGGCGCGGACCTCCCGTCCGCCGTCGCCCCGATGCCCCACCCGGAGCAGACGGCCGCGACGGAGCAGCCGGACCGGTCGGAGCAGCCGCAGCACCCGGCGCTGCCCGACCAGCCCTCCGCGGACCAGCCCCTGGGCCGGTTCGTGCCGGTCGAGGGCATGGTGCCCACCGCCCCGCACCTCGCCCCGACCCCGCCGCACGCCCTCGTGCTCCCCACGGAGGAGCAGGCGGCCCACGCGGAGACGGAACAGCGGCCGGCCGACGAGGCGGACGCCGCCCCCGCGATCGTCACGGTCCCCGCCCCGCGCGGCGCGGACCCCGCTCCCGCCCCGGCGACCCCGGACACGGAGCCCGAGACCGGCATCGACCCCGATGTCGCACAGAGCCCGGAGGACCTGGAAACCAGGGCCGCCGACCAGGAAGAGAGCCCGGCCCCCGTGGAAGAAGTTCGAGAGTCCACCGGCCCCGCCGCGCCCGCGTACGACGACGCCGAGCGCGAGGCCGTCCTGAAGGTCATGCGTGAGCGCCGGGACATCCGCAACGGATTCCGGGCTGACCCGATCCCGCACGAGGTGCTGCTGCGCGTGCTGGAGGCCGCCCACACCGCGCCCTCCGTCGGGCACTCGCAGCCCTGGGACTTCGTCGTCATCCGCTCCGCCGACACCCGGCGCGCGATGCACGAACTGGCGACCCGTCAGCGGGACGCGTACGCGAAGTCGCTGCCCAAGGGCCGGGCCAAGCAGTTCAAGGAACTGAAGATCGAGGCCATCCTCGACACCCCGGTGAACATCGTCGTCACCGCCGACCCGACCCGCGGCGGCCGCCACACCCTGGGCCGGCACACCCAGCCGCAGATGGCGCCGTACTCCTCCGCGCTCGCCGTCGAGAACCTCTGGCTCGCGGCCCGTGCCGAGGGCCTCGGCGTCGGCTGGGTCAGCTTCTTCGACGAGCGCGAGATGGTCCGCGCGCTGGGCCTGCCCGAGCACCTGGAAGTGGTCGCCTACCTGTGCGTCGGCTACGTCGACGAGTTCCCGGACGAGCCGGAGCTGATGCAGGCCGGGTGGGCCAAGCGCCGTCCGCTGTCGTGGGTCGTCCACGAGGAGACGTACGGCCGTCGCGCGCTGCCCGGCGAGGACCCGCACGATCTGCTCGCCGAGACCGTCGCCAGCGTCCGCCCGCTGGACGCCAAGGCGCTCGGCGAGGCCTGGGAACGGCAGAAGCGGATGACGAAGCCGCCCGGCTCGCTCGGCATGCTGGAGATCATCTCCGCGCAGCTGTCCGGCCTGTCCCGGCAGTGCCCGCCGCCGATCCCGGAGCCCGCGGCGGTCGCGATCTTCGCCGGCGACCACGGCGTGCACGCGCAGGGCGTCACCCCCTGGCCGCAGGAGGTGACGGCCCAGATGGTCGCCAACTTCCTCGGCGGGGGAGCGGTCTGCAACGCCTTCGCCACCCAGGTGGGTGCCGAGGTCTGCGTGGTGGACGTGGGCGTCGCCGCCGACCTCCCCGCGACCCCCGGTCTGCTGCCCCGCAAGATCCGCGCGGGCACGTCCGACATGACCACCGGCCCCGCCATGACCCGCGAGGAGGCCAAACAGGCCATCGAGGTCGGCATCGAGACCGCCCGCGACCTGGTCGCGGCCGGTAACAAGGCGCTGCTCACGGGCGAGATGGGCATCGCGAACACCACGGCGTCCGCGGCCCTCATCTCGGTCTTCACGGGTGCCGACCCGGCCGAGGTCACCGGTCGCGGCACCGGCATCAACGACGAGACCCTCGCCCGCAAGACCGAGGTCGTGCGCCGCGCCCTGGAGGTCCACCAGCCGGACCCGGCGGACCCCATCGGCGTCCTGGCCGCGATCGGCGGCTTCGAGCACGCGGCGATGGTCGGCCTCCTCCTCGGCGGCGCCTCCCTCCGCACGCCCGTGATCCTGGACGGCGTCAGCGCCGGCGCCGCCGCCCTGGTCGCCCGCGCCATCGCCCCCGAGGTCCTCGCGGCCTGCATCGCGGGCCACCGCAGCGCCGAACCCGGTCACGTGGCCGCCCTGAACAAGCTGGGCCTGCGCCCCCTGGTCGACCTGGACCTGCGCCTCGGCGAGGGCACGGGCGCCCTGCTCGCGCTGCCGCTGGTGCAGAGCACGGCGCGGGCGATGCACGAGGTGGCGACGTTCGATTCGGCGGGCGTCACCGAGAAGTAGGTCCCGCCCGGGGCCGGGGGCACTCGCTTGTGCCGCCCCCGGCCCCGCCGCATGCTGAAGCCACCTTTAAAATGCGCACGTCAGGGCCGCTCCAGAGCCGCAGCGCCCGCCCTCTGCTCTCTGCCCGTACGAGGAGCCGCACCCTCATGGCCGAACACCCCGCCTACCCCGTAGGCCTCCGTCTCGCCGGCCGCAGGGTCGTCGTCCTCGGCGGCGGCCAGGTCGCCCAGCGCCGCCTCCCCGCGCTGATCGCGGCCGGTGCCGACGTCCACCTGGTGTCCCCCGGGGCGACGCCCTCGGTGGAGGCGATGGCGGACGCGGGCGAGATCACCTGGTCGAAGCGCCCGTACGCCGACGGCGACCTCGCCGAGGCCTGGTACGCGCTCATCGCCACGAGCGACTCCGAGGCGAACGGCCGGGCCTCCGCCGAGGCCGAGGCGCACCGCGTCTGGTGCGTCCGCTCCGACGACGCGGACGCCGCGACCGCCTGGACGCCGGCGACCGGCCACAGCGAGGGCGTCACGGTCGCCGTGCTGACGACCGACGCCCGCGGCCGCGACCCGCGCCACACCGCCGCCATCCGGGACGCGGTCGTCGAGGGTCTGCGCGACGGCACCCTCGTCGCCCCCCACTACCGCACCCGGACCCCCGGTGTCGCGCTGGTCGGCGGCGGTCCGGGCGACCCGGACCTGATCACCGTCCGCGGGCGCCGGCTGCTCGCCGAGGCGGACGTCGTCATCGCCGACCGGCTCGGCCCGCGCGACCTCCTCGCCGAACTCCCGCCGCACGTCGAGGTGATCGACGCGGCGAAGATCCCCTACGGCCGGTTCATGGCCCAGGAGGCCATCAACAACGCGCTGATCGAGCACGCCCGTCAGGGCAAGTCGGTGGTCCGCCTCAAGGGCGGCGACCCGTACGTCTTCGGCCGTGGCATGGAGGAGCTCCAGGCCCTCGCGGAGGCCGGCGTCGCCTGCACGGTCGTCCCGGGGATCTCCAGCTCGATCTCGGTGCCCGGCGCGGCCGGCATCCCCGTCACCCACCGGGGCGTCGCCCATGAGTTCACGGTGGTCAGCGGGCATGTCGCCCCCGACGACGAGCGTTCGCTGGTCGACTGGCCCTCGCTCGCGAGGCTCACCGGCACGCTGGTGATCCTGATGGGCGTCGACAAGATCGGGAAGATCGCCGAGACGCTCGTCGCGCACGGCAAGTCCCCCGACACCCCGGTCGCCCTCGTCCAGGAGGGCACGACGGCCGCCCAGCGCCGCGTCGACGCGACGCTCGCGACGGTCGCCGAGGTGGTCCGTACCCAGGACGTCAGGCCTCCGGCGGTGATCGTCGTCGGCGCGGTCGTCGACGTCGGCTCGGAGACCTCCGAGTAACCGCGGGTAACGCAACCGTTCCGAGCCGTTGGCACCACACCCAGGACAAGGCAGTATCACCCTGTGGCCGATCTCATCACCGTTGAGGACCCCGACGACCCGCGTCTGCGCGACTACACCGGCCTGACCGACGTCGAGCTGCGCCGTAAGCGCGAGCCCGCCGAGGGCCTGTTCATCGCCGAGGGCGAGAAGGTCATCCGCCGGGCCAAGGACGCCGGGTACGAGATGCGCTCGATGCTGCTCTCGGCGAAGTGGGTCGACGTCATGCGCGATGTCATCGACGAGCTTCCGGCGCCGGTCTACGCCGTCACCCCGGAACTCGCCGAACGGGTCACCGGCTATCACGTCCACCGCGGTGCGCTGGCCTCCATGCAGCGCAAACCGCTGCCGGCCGCCGCCGAACTCCTGGGGGCCGCCCGTTTGACGGTCGTCCCGGACCAGGCCGACGAGCACTGCGCGGAGCCGCCGGACGGCGCGGGCCGACGGGTAGCGATCTTCGAGGGATTCGTCGACCACGCGAATCTCGGGGCCGCCTTCCGCAGCGCCGCCGCGCTGGGCATCAAGGCGATCCTGCTGTCACCGGACTGCGCCGACCCCCTCTACCGGCGGGCGATCAAGGTGTCGATGGGCGCCGTCTTCTCGGTTCCCTACGCCCGGTTCGACGCCTGGCCGGCCGGACTCGATGTCGTGCGCGACGCGGGGTACGACATCCTCGCCATGACCCCGGACGAGAAGGCGACCCCCCTCGACGAGCTGCACCCGGCACGCTTCGAGAAGAGCGCCATCATGCTGGGCTCGGAGGGGCACGGACTCTCCACGTACGCGCTCCGGGCGGCGGACGAATGGGTGCGCATCCCCATGTCCGCCGGGATCGACTCCCTCAACGTGGCGGCCGCTTCCGCCGTCGCGTTCTACGCCACGCGGCCGAGGCCCGCCCGATAGCCGGACGACGGCGCGGGGCGAGGGCCGGACGAAGACACGGGACGAGGGCCGGACGGCATGGCGCGTCCGGCCCTCACCCGCGCGTCACCGCGGTCACCGGTGGTGGCACTCCCAGTGCCCCTTGACCCAGTGGTGGTCCCAGTGACCATGGACGTAGACCCACTTGTAGGTGTGGTGGTTCTCCCAGTGGCCGTGGTGCCAGGTCTTGTGGTTGACCCGCTTCTTCTCCCAGTGACCCTTCACCCACTTCTTCTCCCAGTGGCCCTTCACCCAGTGGCACTTACCGTCGTGATCGGTGGTCACCACGGTCGGGGCGGAAGCGGGAGCGGGAGCCGCGGTCGCCGCGCCGGACAGGCCCAGCACGGCCCCTCCGGCCAGTAGGCCCGTCGCGGCGGCTCCGGCCACCAGACGGCGGGCTCGCAGGAAAGCGGTCATCGGACACATCTCCCTCGAACGTTCGGCGAAGAGCACGTCCGACGAGGTCACACCCTCCGGTCCACCGGCCGCGCGGAGGGCGCGGTGTGGATCCGGGAGGAACGCTGTCCCCGTCTCGCTGTGCCGGACGCGGGGTATTCGGACCCGCAAGCCGGACGGATGAAGACAAAGCGGAAAAAATGTCGGCACGGCATAAAGGCCGAAGGCCTCCCCGGCGGAGGGTGGCCGGCCTCCACTCGCCCGACCGGGTGGCAACCTGAGGCTTTTGTGTACATCACGGCGGCATCCGCGTGCTGTGCGGCTACGAATCCCCTGCGAACCAAAGCCGCCCCCGACGCTTCGTTCCAGGGGAGCCCTCATGACCACCACCACATCACCGCCCGCGGCACCGTCCGCGCCCCCGCCGACGACGGCGCGTTGTGCCGTCGCCCTGCCGCACTCCCGGCGGGCCCCGTCGCTCGCCCGCCGGGTCAGCGAGAGCTGGCTGAGGGCCGCCGACCCGGTCGACCGCGTGCCGGACGCCGTCCTCGTCGTCTCCGAACTGGTGACCAACGCGGTCCGGCACACCTGCGGTCCCTGTCTGCTGACGCTGACCGTGCGCGACGGGCGGCTGGACATCGCCGTCGCCGACCACAGCGAGGAGCTTCCCGAGCTGCACCGCCGTTCGGCCGGCGACGAGCGCGGCGGCTTCGGCATGGAGGTCATCCGGGGGCTGGGCGGACAGATCCGGCTGGTCCCCGCCCTGGGCGGCAAGACCGTGCACGTCCTGCTCGACCTCGGCTCCGCGCGCACCCCGTCCCCGGAGCGGTGAGCGGCTTCCCGGCGCAGGTCCCTTCCCTCCGCACAGGCCGCGGGCGGGCCGTCCGAACCCAGCACGAGCCACGAGCCACGAGGCACGAGGGGAGCAGGGCTTTGCCGCACAGCTTCGATCCGCACGCCCGAGTGGAGGACCTGCTGGCCCGGGTGGCGGACGGCGACCGGGACGCCTTCACCGGCGTCTACGACGCGCTGTCCGGCAGTGTCATGGGACTGGTCTGCCGGATCGTGCGGGACGTCGCCCAGGCGGAGGAGGTGACCCAGGAGGTCATGATCGAGATCTGGCGCACCGCGGACCGCTACCGTCCCGAACGGGGAACGGCGAAGGCCTGGGTCCTCACCGTGGCCCACCGCCGGGCGGTGGACCGGGTGCGTTCCGCGCAGGCCGGCACCGAGCGCGAACAGCGCACGGGCGTCCTCGCGCCGGAGCGGCCGTTCGACGAAGTGGCCGAGATCGTCCAGGACCACGACGAGCAGCGGCGGCTGCACCGCTGTCTCACCGCCCTGGCCCGTCAGGAGCGGGTGCCGCTGATGCTCGCCTACTACCAGGGCCTGACCTACCTGGAGGTGGCCGACGCACTCTCCACCCCCGAGGGGACGGTGAAGTCGCGGATGCGCGCGGGGCTGCGGCGGCTGCGCGCCTGTCTGGAGGCCGACGCATGACACCCGAGGAGGATCCCCACCGGGCCATCGGCGCGTACGTGCTGTACGCCCTGCCGCCCGCCGAGGAACACGCCTTCGAGAACCATCTCGCCGGTTGCGACCCGTGCCACCGGGAGGTCGTCGACCTGCTGGAGACCGCCGCGCGGCTCGGCGCCGCGGTGCGCAGCGTTCCCGTGAGCCCGCAGGCCCGTGCCCGCACCCTCCAGGCCGTCGCCCACACCCGCCAGGACCGGCCCCCGCACCGCCCGAGGGCGCCCGGCCGGCGGGCGCTGCGCCTCGCGCTCGCCGCGAGCATCGTGGCCGCCGCCGTGCTCGGCGGCGTCGCCGTCCGGCAGCACGTCGAGGCGGACGACGCGCGCGCCCGCGCGGTCCGCGCCGAGCAGCAGGCCCGCACCGCGGGCGCCGCGATCACCGAGGTCCTCACCGCCCCCGACGCCACCGTCCACACCGGGGAACTGACCGGCGGCACCACCGCCGCCGTCGTGGTCTCGCTCGACCAGGCACGGGCGGTCTTCGCCGCGTACGGTCTTCCCGCCCTGACCGGGGGCAAGGTCTACGAGCTCTGGTACGCGGCCGAGGCAGGCGACGTCCGCCCGGCGGGCCTGGTGGCCGGCAGCGCGCCGAACGGCACCCACGTCCTGAAGGGATCGCCGGCCGCCGCCGTAGCCGTAGGGGTCACCGTCGAACCGGCCGGCGGCTCCCCGCAGCCCACCACCGAACCCCTCGGCATCATCCCCCTGAAAACCTGACCCCGCCCACCCAACTCCCCGCCCACCCAACTCCCCGCCCACCCGGCCTCCCGACCGTCCGGCTCCCCGGTCACCCGGTCACCCGGTCATCCGGTCACCCGGCGTCCCGACCTTCGGCTTCCCGGTCACCCGACCGTCCGGCATCCCGGTCACCCGACCGTCCGGCATCCCGGTCACCCGACCGTCCGGCATCCCGGTCACCCGGCCGTCCGCCTACCCGGCCGTCCGGCTCCCGGTCACCCGGCTCCCCGGCTGTCCGGCTCCCCGGTCGCCTGGCTTCCCGGCCTCACGGCCACCCGACCGTCCGGCTCCCCGCCCGTCCGCCCTGCCCTCCGTCAGCCGGCGCGGCTCCGGGTCAGTCCCCGAGCGGCTCGTCCGGCTGCGGACGCAGGTGCTGCTGTTCCTGCCGTACGACGCCGTCGCCGCCGCCGAGCCCGCGCGCCGGCCCCTGGCAGCCCTGGACGACGGCGATGCCCAACGCGACCAGCAGGGTCACCACGACGAACACGAACAGCCGCTGGCGCAGCAGCCGCGGATTGGCGGGCCGCCGCCCGGTCCCCGTGGCCCGCGGACCCGGACGCCGGGCCCCACCGCGGGACGCCGGCCGGTTGCCGCTGCCGGGGCGGGTGTTGCGCGAGGGGGCCGGCCGGGCCCCCGACCGCGACGACGAGGCGCCGCCGCCCCGTGCGGCGCCGGCCCCGCGCGAGGGCGCTCCGCCCCGCGAGGGAACCGCACCGCGTGAGGGCGGGGTCCCGTTCCGCGGCGGCGGAGTACCGGGCCCGGTCTGCTGGCGCAGCGTGCGCTCCGGGTGACCGGTCTCGGAGAGCCGTCCCGTCGGACGGTCCGCCTCGGCCGCCCGAGGCGCCGGCGGACGCGCGTCCGCCAGACCCTGGGCCTCCCGGGTCGCGATCTCCTTCAGACGCAGGGAGAGATCGAGGGTGCTGGGCCGCTCCTCCGGGTCCTTCGCCAGACAGGCCCGCACCAGCGGCGCCAGCGCGTCCGGCACGCCGTGCAGATGCGGCTCCTCGTGCACCACGCGGTACAGCATCACCTCGGAACTGCCGTGCCCGAAGGGCGAATCGGCCGTCGAGGCGTAGGCGAGCGTGGCGCCGAGCGAGAACACGTCGGTGGCCGGGGTGACCAGCGCCCCGCGCACCTGCTCGGGCGCGAGGAACCCGGGGGAGCCGACCGCCGTACCGACGTGCGTCAGCGTGGAGGCCCCCGTCGCCCAGGCGATACCGAAGTCGATGATCCGCGGGCCCTTGGGGGAGAGCAGGATGTTGGACGGCTTCAGGTCCCGGTGCACGACCCCGGCCTCGTGGACGGCGACCAGCCCCTCCGACAGCGCGGCCCCGATCGAGGCCAGTTCGGCCGCCCCGAGCGGACCCTCGTCGTTGACCTTGTCGTGCAGGGAGGGCCCGGGCACGTACTGGGTGGCGAACCACGGCCGGTCGGCGTCCAGATCCGCCGCCACCAGCCGCGCCGTGCAGCCGCCCCGGATCCGGCGGGCGGCCGAGACCTCGCGTGCGAACCGCGACCGGAACTCCTGGTCCTCCGCCAGATCGGGCCGGATCACCTTCAGCGCGACCCGCTGCCCCTTCTTGTCGGACCCCAGGTAGACGACGCCCATCCCACCCGCGCCGAGCCGTCGGTGAAGCCTGAACGAGCCGACGACGCGCGGGTCCTCGCGCCTCAGGCGCATCATCGCCATGTTCATCCCCGCTGCCCGGTCCGTGTGACGTGGCACAGCTTACGTTTCCACGGCCGCCCGCGCGCAGAGGCCGCGCCCTCTCGTACTGATGGATTGTCCGTGCCCGGCGTGCGAGGTGAAGGAGGGTCAGGGACCCTGCGAACAGGCACGCTTTGACAGTCCGGCGCCCCCAACCGCCGCTCCCGGCAGGTGGATTGATCCCCAGGCCGGCGACCGTGCGCGGACCGCCGCAGGTACCTGCACCGGGAGGCGGCAACGGGGGGTGGTGGGCCGCCGGGCGGCCCGGTGAGGGGCGTCCGCGGTACCGCCCGGGGTGGCCGAAGTGAGCGAAGTCACGGCCGGGGCCCCGCCGCGCGCCCCGAAGCGGCGCACAGTCCGGCCGGGACCGGAGACCCCCTCCGGGAAGACCCCGAGACCTGGGACCGCCTCTCCACCCAGGGGAGTACTCCGCAGGTCATGGCTCATCCTCCGGGAGGCCCGGCAATCGGTACGAAGGCATGACGACCGTGGGTCCCCCCGCGCCTAGATTTGAGGTCAAGCGGCGGGTGCAGCACTCGTCCCCCGAGGTCAGACACCCGCCGCTGCCAATGACAACTGATCAGGTCAGGAGAGGGACCATGGCTCTCACGGCACCGCGGACGATGATCCGCGCACAGGGACGCGGTACGCGCCCTCGTCGCACGGGCCGCCGCCACCCCTTGGTGGCGACGCTCATGGCCCTTCCCCTGGCGGTCCTGCTCCTCGTCGTCTTCGACGGCTGGGAGACAGTGGCCACACAGGCGTCGTCCGTGGGAGTGATGCTGGGGCGCTGAGCGGCGACCCCAGGCCCGGAAGAGCGGTCCGGGCGGGGACATCCACCCATGAAACCCCGTGGGGACGGGGGTGCGGCGGACGGCAAAAAATGCAGGCGCAGCTGGGGAGCTGCGCCTGCATTGCTTTTCCCGCGGGCCGCTCGCCTTCCCGGCCGGAACGCGAAGCCTTCCCGGCCACGACGCGACCCGCTTCCCGCCCGAACGCGACCCGCCCCCGGCCGGCCGCGACCACGACGCCCCCGCCGCCTCCGCGTGGCCCCGCCTGCGTACCCTCGCGGGAAGAACCGCACGCCGCCGCCCAGGGAGCCCCGTGACCGCGCACCTCCTGCTCACCGAGCTCGCCGTCCGGGCCGGAGCCAAGGCGCACGAGACCACGTCCGCCTGTCCCTGCGGTGCGGCGACGCTCGCCGACCGTCCCGACGCCACCGTCGTCCGGCACGCCGCCACCGTGGCGAAGGCGCACGCCCCCGACACCGACCCGGCCGGACTCGCCCCGCGCCTCGCCCTCGCCGCCCGCATCCCCGGCATACTCCTCCCGCCGCTCGCACCGGCTCCGGCCGCTCTCCACGGCCGGCTCGTGACCTTCTGGCCGTACGGCACGCCGGTGGACCCGGACGACCCCGACCTCGCCCCCTGGGAGGCCGCGGGCACGCTGCTCGCCCGTCTGCACCGCACCCCCGCGCCGGCCGGGCTCCCGGAGATGCGCGGCCCCGCCAAGGCCGCCCACGCCGTGGCCCGGCTCCACGCGGCCGGACCGCACCCCGCCGTCGCCCCCGTCCTGAGCGCCTGGCGCGCGCTTCCCGCCTGGGCCCGCGCCGAAGCCCCGCAGCCCGACACCACCACCGTCTGCCACGGCGACCTCCACCTCGGCCAGCTCGTCCGCCATCCGGCGCCCGACGGGCCCTGGCGCCTGATCGACGTCGACGATCTCGGCGTCGGCGTTGCGGCCTGGGATCTCGCCCGCCCCGCCGCCTGGTACGCCTGCGGGCTGCTCCCGCCCGAGGAGTGGACCCGCTTCCTCGCCGCCTACCGGGCCGAGGACGGCCCCGCCGTCCCCGGGGGCGGCGACCCCTGGTCCGCGCTCGACGTCCCGGCGCGCGCACTCACCGTGCAGACCGCGGCACGCTCCGTCGTCAAGGCGGTGGCGCGGGGGCGGCAACTGGACGAGGTCGAGCAGTGCCTGGTCGACGCCTGTGCCCGAATGGGTTCTGTCCCCCCGCAGTTGACGGCGGGCCGGGCGAAGTAGGGTGCAACCGACCGCAGCCGGACAGTGTCTGTCCTGGCGGTACGCGAAACAGCACCGACCGGCGAGGAGTTGAGCCGAACCATGCAGTGCCCGAAGTGTCACGCTCAGATGCACACGTACAACCGCAACGGCGTCCAGATCGAACAGTGCAGCAACTGCCGTGGGATCTTCCTCGACTACGGCGAGCTGGAGGCGCTGACCCGCCTGGAGTCCCAGTGGTCCCAGCCGGGTCCGCCGCCCCCGGCCGCCCCGCAGGGGTACCCCCAGGCCGCCCCGGTCGCGCCCGCCTGGGGCGCCCCGCAGGGTGGCGGCCACTACGGGGGGCACCACGGCGGTCACCACCGCCAGAAGGGCTTCGGCCGGATGCTGTTCTCCAGCTGAACCTGAACAGACAGGAAGCCCCCGACCGCGAAGGCGGCCGGGGGCTCTCGGTGTGTGGACGATACTGGGATTGAACCAGTGACCTCTTCCGTGTCAGGGAAGCGCTCTCCCGCTGAGCTAATCGTCCTCGGGGACACGACCCGAGGGGCGTGCGTGACGCGTGCGCGATACTGGGATTGAACCAGTGACCTCTTCCGTGTCAGGGAAGCGCTCTCCCGCTGAGCTAATCGCGCGGGTTCGGATCTTCGAGCAGATCCAGTGGACGATACTGGGATTGAACCAGTGACCTCTTCCGTGTCAGGGAAGCGCTCTCCCGCTGAGCTAATCGTCCTTGGAGGTGGAGACGGGATTTGAACCCGTGTAGACGGCTTTGCAGGCCGTTGCCTCGCCTCTCGGCCACTCCACCAGGAGTGCGGGGGTTCGGGATGATCCCCCTCTTCCTGCTTTCTGCGAGCGGACGACCAGGTTCGAACTGGCGACCTCAACCTTGGCAAGGTTGCGCTCTACCAACTGAGCTACGTCCGCATGTCGTTTCGGTCGGCTCTCGCGTCCCGGCGACGTGTTGAACTCTAGCGGATTCCCGGGCCAGCACAAAAACGCGTTTGTGCAGCGTGCTGCGCTGTGTCCGCTCGCGGACCTGGTCAGGGCCACCGGCCGGGACATGAGGGACATGCCCGGACCACCTCTCGAGTGACCCGCCATACACTCGACCACGTGCTCGACCTCCCACCTCTCGCCCGTTTCGGCACCCGCGTCGCCTCCGGCCTCCTCGATGTGACCAGCGATCCCGCGGCGCTGGACTCCGCGGGTTTCTGGGCCGTCTGCGCCGACTTCGAGGGCCGACCGGTCTGCGCGCGCTTCGCCGACGTACGCGAGGAACCGGTGCCCGCTCCCGTGCCCGGGGCGTGGCGGGGACCGTCCGCCGGTGACTGGACGTCGTCCCTCGACCGCGCCGCGTACACGGCCGGCGTGCGGCGCATCCGGGACCACATCGCCGCCGGCCGGGTGTACCAGGCCAATCTGTGCCGTGTCCTGACCGCGCCGGTCGCCCCCGACGCCGATGTCGACGCGCTGACCGCCCTGCTGGCCCGGGGCAATCCGGCGCCGTACGCAGGAACGATTCGTCTCCCGGCGCACGGCATCGAGACGGCCACCGCGTCGCCCGAGCTGTTCCTGCGCCGCGACGGCCGGGTCGTCGAGTCAGGGCCCATCAAGGGCACCGGACGGACCGAGGCGGACCTCCTGGAGAAGGACTACGCCGAGAACGTGATGATCGTGGACCTCGTCCGAAACGACCTCGGGCAGGTCTGCGCCACCGGCAGCGTGACCGTCCCCGACCTGTGCGCCGTCGAGAAGCACCCGGGGCTGGTCCACCTCGTCTCCACGGTCCGCGGCGAACTGCGCGACGGCGCCGGCTGGCCCGAGCTGCTCGACTCCGCCTTCCCGCCCGGCTCGGTCACCGGCGCCCCCAAGTCCAGCGCCCTGCGGATCATCGACGCGCTGGAGACGGCGCCGCGCGGTCCGTACTGCGGCGGCATCGGCTGGGTCGACGCCGACCGGGGGACCGGCGAGCTGGCCGTCGGGATCCGCACCTTCTGGATCGAGCGCGCACCCGGGGGAGCGGCCGTGCTGCGCTTCGGAACCGGCGCCGGCATCACCTGGGGCTCGGACCCCGACGCCGAGTGGGAGGAGACCGAGCTGAAGGCTTCCCGGCTGCTCGCGATAGCGTCGGGGACGTACGAGGTCTAGGGAGAGGGACTGACGTGAAGATCTGGCTCGACGGCGGACTGCGTGACACCGAGTCCGCCCGCGTCTCCGTCTTCGATCACGGACTGACCGTGGGCGACGGCATCTTCGAGACGGTGAAGGCGGTGGACGGCGTGACGTTCGCCCTGACCCGCCATCTCGACCGGCTGACCCGCTCCGCGCGCGGTCTCGGCCTGCCGGACCCCGACCACGACGAGGTCCGCCGCGCCTGCGCCGCCGTCATCGAGGCCAACCCGATGCCCCTCGGCCGGCTGCGCATCACCTACACCGGCGGCCACGGCCCGCTCGGCTCCGACCGCGGCGAACACGGCCCGACCCTCGTCGTCGCCCTCGGGGAGACCACCCGGCGCGCGGACTCCACGGCCGTCGTCACGGTCCCCTGGACCCGCAACGAACGCGGCGCGCTCACCGGCCTCAAGACGACCTCGTACGCCGAGAACGTCGTCGCCCTGGCCCGCGCCCACCAAGACGGGGCCAGCGAGGCGCTGTTCGCCAACACGGTCGGCCGGCTCTGCGAGGGCACCGGGTCCAACGTGTTCGTCGTCCTGGACGGCGAGATCCACACCCCGCCGCTCGCCTCCGGCTGCCTCGCGGGCATCACCCGCGAGCTGACCGTCGAGTGGACCGGTGCCAAGGAGACCGACCTGCCGCTCGACGTGCTGGAGCGGGCCGAGGAGGTCTTCCTCACCTCCACCCTGCGCGACGTCCAGGCCGTCCACCGGGTCGACGACCGCGAACTGCCGGGCGCACCGGGCCCGGTGACCGCCAAGGCGATGCGGATCTTCGCCGAGCGCGCGGCCGACGACCTCGACCCGTGAACCCCGGACCCGTGAACCCCGCCACCACACCCGTGACGTCCCGGCCCGGAACCGCGAGGTCCGGGAAAACAGGCTGACGTCGCTCGCCGGGGTGGGTAGAAAAGCCCCTGATGACCACGACCCTGCGGCCGACCGAGCCGCTTCAGCACGCCGCCGACGGAGCACTGTCACGCCACTACCAGGTGTGTGTGAACAGTCGCCCCGTCGGAGCGGTCCACCTCTCGACGTCCCCCGTCTTCGGCCCTCGCGTCGCCCAGATCACCGACCTGCGCATCGAGGAGCCGGACCGCGGGCGCGGGCGCGGCACGGTGGCCGCGCTGGCCGCCGAGGAGGTCGCCCGGGGCTGGGGCTGCCGGCGCATCGAGCTCAGGGTGCCCGCCGACGCGGGGAACGCGCTGCGGATGGCGGTGGCGCTCGGCTACGTCCACCGCAACCGCGGCATGGAGAAACCCCTGGGCGCCACGGCTCCCATGCTGCCCGAGGGCAGCAGGGGCAGGCCCATGACCGAGGCCGAGTTCCCGCCCTGGTCCGAGCGCGGCGTCGCCGCCTACGCCCAGGACTGGGCGGAACGCGGAGTGCCCGCGGACGAGGCGGCGGCCAGGTCGCGGCAGGACCACGCACGACTGCTGCCGCAGGGCAGGGCGACGGCGGACATGGTGTTCAGCGTCCTCGAACACGAGGGCACCCGGGTCGGCACGCTCTGGGTGGCGTTCGTCGGCGACAAGGGGTTCGTGTACGACGTGGAGACCGACGAGGCCTTCCGCGGCCGGGGCCACGGGCGGTCCCTGATGCTGCTGGCCGAGGCCCAGACGATCGCCGCGGGCAAGCGCGTTCTCGGCCTCAACGTCTTCGCCGGCAACACCCCGGCCGAGCGGCTCTACGAGTCGCTCGGCTATCTGCCCGTGGGGTACTCCATGTACAAGGACCTGCTCTGAACCGGCCCGTGCGGAGCCCGCCTCAGGCCTGCTCGGCCAGCAGCCGGTCGGCGATCTCCTCGATACGCCCGCGCAGCCCCTCCTGGCTCTTGCCGCCGTCGAGGCGTTCGCCGCCGATGACGTACGTGGGGGTGCCGGTGACGCCGATCGCCTTGCCCTCGGCCTGGTCGGCGTCCACGATCAGGATGTGCCGGCCGTCGATCAGGGCGGTGTCGAACTCCTCGGCGTCGAGACCGAGTTCACCGGCGATCTCGACCAGGAGGGGTTCCCCCCTACGGCCCAGCTCCTCGACGCGGCCCAGCACGGCCTCGATGTACGGCCATCCCCGGCCCTGCTCCAGGGCTTCCTCGGCGGCCTGCGCGGCGGCGAAGGCGTGTTGGTGCTTCTCCAGCGGGAAGTGCCGCAGCCGCAGCTCCAGCCGGTCGCCGTACCGCTCGCGCAGGGCGCGCAGATCATCGAGGGCACTACGGCAGTCCGGGCACTGGAGCTCGCACCAGACGTCGAGGACGACGGCGGGACGGGCGGCCGCCGCGCCCGGGGCGGCGGAGGCGGAGGTCGGGGACGAGTCGTTCATGACCCCAGTCTTCCAGCCCGGGCCCGGCCGCCCCAATCCGGACCACCGGCGGCCCGGGCACGGAGACCCGGGCCGTCCCGGAGGGCCGACCTCGTGCGGCACCTGCGGAGGAGCCGACCCGGAGATGTCCCTGATGTCCGCCCGGAGCATGGCCCGTGAGCGGTGCGCAGGTGCAGGATGGAGGGGACGAGGCACGGGCTCGCGAGCCGCGATGCCGAGTCGGTCGGACCCCTGCCCGAATGAGCCCACGCCTGGAGGACCGGATGATTGCCGAGACCGTCTGTTCCGCCGTCGCCGCGGCCGGCCTGGGCATCGCGGCGGTCACCGCCTACCGCAAGCGCTTCCTGGCGGCCGCCCGCATCGCCGCCTACGCCCTGGTGCCGCTGGGCCTCGTGATGACCGGCGTCGTCGAGTGGGCCGCCGACACCGCCTTCAGCCCGACGGCCTGGGCGGGCTTCGCCGTGCTCGGCGGGGCCTGGGCGCTGTTCGCCACCACCCGGGCCGTGGAGCGCCGCCGCGGCGGCACCCGCAAGGAGCGCAGGGCGGCGGCCCGATCCTCGCAGGCCGGGGCGGTGGCCCCCGCCGCCTCCGCGCCCTCCCTGGGCCAGGCGTCCCGCCCGGCCTCCCGTCCCGCTGCCGCACCCCGGGCGACCGGCGGCTCCGACGACTTCAGCGACATCGAGGCGATCCTCAAGAAGCACGGCATATGAACCAGGGCCGCTGAATCCGCGGTGCGGCGGGGCGGCCACGCTCGGGGGGGGAAACGACACAGTCGGCCTGCCCGCGCGCGCAAGTGATCACGGCCTGACAGCGACGTCACGGAATCCGGCGCACTCCCGCTCAATCCGGGCGCCCGATCGCGCGAGGGGCGTCAGCTGCGTCATCATCGCCCGCGAGATGCTGGACACGACACAGAGCGACGCCGCGCCGAAGCAGGACGAGCCGCGCGGGTGCCTTTTCGCCCTTTCCCAGCCACCGCTGATGATCTTTCTTGCGGTGATCGGGTGTCTGCTGCTCATGGCTTCGCTGCATGATCTGCTGCTGCTCTGAGCCGTAACCGCGGTCCCCGGCGCCACCCGCCGGGGCCGCGTCGGCATCGCATGACGTCGACGGGCGGCCGGCACCACCGGAGCGACTCCGCGTGACGCTCAGGGCTCAGCCCGCCGCCTCTTTGCGGCGCGCCCGGTAGGCGGCCACGTGCAGACGGTTGCCGCAGGTGCGGCTGTCGCAGTACCGGCGGGACCGGTTGCGGGAGAGGTCGACGAAGGCGCGCCGGCAGTCCGGTGCCTCGCAGCGCCGCAGCCGCTCCTCCTCGCCGGCCACCACGAAGAACGCCAGGGCCATCCCGCAGTCGGCCGCCAGATGGTCGGCGACGGAGGCACCGGGCGCGAAATAGTGCACATGCCAGTCGTAGCCGTCGTGGTCCGTGAGACGCGGCGTGGTGCCCGCGGCGGCGACCAGCTCGTTGATCAGCCCCGCGGCCGTCCGCGGGTCCGGCGCCGCGAAGATCCGGGCGAACCGCCCACGGATCCTGTGCACCGCGGACAGGTCGAACTCGGACAGCACGCCGACATCGCTGATCTCGTGCTTTCGTACGAAATCCGCGAGCGCGGCGACATCCGGCAGCGCGTCCGGAGCCGTGTCGTCCTCCGGTGCGGTGTTCACCAGTTCCACCACGGCATCGAGCGCACACCGGGTGTCGTGGGTGATCAGCACATTTCGCTCCCTGGCCTGGGGGTCGGGCGAGCGCCCGCCGATGCTGGCCGATGGTAGCCGCCCCGGGCCGTCGAGCAACGGGCACTCGTGCACCGGATCCCCGGGCGTGCGGCGCCGGGAGGCCGGGGGAGCGCCGCCCGCGGGCGCCGCGCGCACGCCGACGCCGCCCCACGGGAGACCCGTGGCACGGCGTCGGCGCATGCCCTATTCGGTTGTCCTGGCCCGAGCCGTCTCCCCGAGTGGACGGCGCCGGGCAGCTCGGTGTGAGCCTCGCCCTAGCTCTCCGCCAGGATGTGCGAGAGCTCTTGGTCGAGATCGAAGTGCCGGTGTTCCGTGCCGGGAGGCACGGCGGCGTCCGTCCGCTTCAGGAAGGACTCCAGGGCCCGCGCAGGGGCCTCCAGCAGGGCTTCGCCCTCGGGAGAGCTCAGGGCGATGCAGACGACGCCCTGACCGTGACTGCGCGACGGCCAGACTCGGACGTCGCCGGTGCCCGTGGGCCGGTGCAGGCCCTCGGCGAGCAGGTCGCGGGCGAACACCCACTCGACGGTCTCCTCGGCACCGGTGTGGAAGGTGGCGTGCACGGCGTAGGGGTCGGCCGTGTCGTACCGCAGGCCTGCGGGGACAGGCAGGGATGACTCGCTCGACACAACGAGGCGCAGGTGCAGCTCGCAGCTGACCGTGGTGTTCATAAGCGCCAGGGCCTTTCGCTCAGTGTGCGCTCGGGGATTCGCACGTCGGCGAAATCGACATGCCACCTACGGTGCCGTTGTAAACCCCTCTGAGTGTTTTGCGTGCCTTTACGTAACTCTTCCGGCCGACAGTGCGTTCGCCCAGTACCACCATTCCGGTGGCCGGATTCTCTCGGGTAAGGTCAGGCTGTATGAACACGGGGAGTGACGAGCCGGGCGAGGCGATCGTGACGGTGGACGGGTCGAAGCCGGACGGAGCGGCGGGGGAGCCGCAGGGCGAGGGGCTCGGCTCCAGGGCGCCCGAATTCGTCAAGGCGCGCCGCATGCTGCATCTGAGCTGGCAGGTCGGGGTCTTCGTGATCGGCCTCGCCGTGGTGGGCGCCGGCATCGTCATGCTGCCGCTGCCCGGTCCCGGCTGGGTGGTGATCTTCGGCGGCATGGCGATCTGGGCCACCGAGTTCGTCTGGGCCCAGTTGGTGCTCCGCTGGACCAAGCGCAAGGTCACCGAGGCGGCCCAGCGCGCGCTCGACCCGAAGGTCCGCCGCCGCAACATCACCCTCACCGCGATCGGCCTCGTGATCATCGCCGTGCTGACGGGCGTCTACCTGTGGAAGTTCGGCTTCGAGATGCCCTGGAAGATCAAGGACCAGTGAGCCGCCGGTCAGGCCCGAACGCGCGCCCGCCCTGGTCACAGTCACCCGCTGACATGGGGTAATGTTCTTCCTGCGTCCGGGCGATTAGCTCAGTGGGAGAGCGCTTCGTTCACACCGAAGAGGTCACTGGTTCGAACCCAGTATCGCCCACCCGGAACGTCGGCCCGTCTGCGAGAACGCAGCCGGGCCGACGCCGTTTCCCCCACCGACGGCCCCACACGGAAGCCCTCCCGCCCGCCGTCCCGGGGCGCCCCGCCCCCGCCGGAGCCCTTCCACCCGCGGTCCCGGGCCGCCCGGCCCCGCATCGCCGGAGCCCCTCCGACCGGCCCCCGGGTAGCCCGCCCCGCATAGCCGCGGAGCGTTCCGCCCGCTGTCCCGCCCCGCCGACGTCTTTCCACCCGCGGTCCCGAGCCGCCCGCCCCGCACCGCCCAAGCCCCTCCGACCGGCCCCCGGGTGGCCCCGCCCCGCAAGCCGGAGCGTTCCGCCCGCTGTCCCGCCCCGCCGGAGCCCTTCCGCCCGCCGTCTCGGACCGGGTGGCCCGATTCCACATCGTCGGAGCCCCGACCCGCCGTCCTGGGTCGCCCCCCATCGCCGGAGCCCTTTCGCCGCCGTCCCGAGTTGCCCCGCCCCCGTCTGACCCACAAGCTCGACCCATCACGTCCCCGGTCGCCGGCCTGCCATCCCTCGAGTCGCGTCCAGCCGCGCTGCACCGTCCGGGCCAGGCCGCGCCCCGTCTCCTGCGGCGAGGCGGGTTTCCAGCCTTTCGGCCCGGGTCCTGGCCGGCGTGCCGCTCCTCTCGCCCACGGCGCGCCTACGCCGCCTGTCGCGGGCTGGTCCGGCTTCCGGCCAGAGTGCTGGCCTGCTGCTTTGTCGTCTCAGCGGGGCTACGCGGCCCCCTCCCGGGCTGGTCCGTCTCTTGGGCCCGGAACATGGCGCGCCGCTCTCCTGTTCTGCCCGGCTGCGCCGTTCCTTCCGGCCTGGTCCGGCTTCCGGTCCGGGGCCTGGCGTGCTGCGCCGATACCTCGGTACCGCTGAGCCCGGCTGTGCCGCTTCTTTGGTGCCCCCGAGCCCGGCTGCGCCGCCCCTCCCGCCGCGGGCTTTTCCCGCCCTCCGGGGCGGATCACCAGCCGCGCCGCCCCTGTGGCCCATCCGGGCATGGCTGTGCCGCGTCTCCTGACGTGCTGGCCGGCCTTCCAGCAGGTCACGCGAGTCCGGCTGTGCCGTCCGCCTCGCCCACCCCGGCCCGGTGCGTTGTCTCTCGGCCCGGTCCGACGTGTGGTCCCTTCTGCCGCAGGCCTGTCCGACCCTCGCGGGCCGGGTGGGCTGTGCCGCACTCCCGCCTTACGGGCTGGGCGGTGTCGCCCCTCCTGCCGCGCAGCCCCTCGGGGCCGGGGTCAGCTGTGCCGCACCTCCCGCCCTCCGGGGTGGGCCCTGCTCCTCCCTCCTGCCGCGAAGGGCGGGCGCCTCGACCTCTCCGAGCGCGGGCCCGGCGGTCCCACCTCCGACCGCCCTGAGAGCACGGCTGTGCCGCCCCCGCGGCCCTCCAAAGCCCCCTCCACCACGGCCCCTGCAAGCCCGACTGCGCCGTCTCCACGGCCCTCCAAACTCCCCTGCGCCGCCTCCATGGCCCTTGAAGCTCAGCTGTGTCGCTCCGGAGGCCGTCAGGTCTTGCCGTGTCGTGTCCGAGGTCCGTCAGGCTGTGTCGTTCCGGAGGCCCGTCAGGCCTGGCTGTGTCGTTCCGGGGGTCCGTCAGGCCTGACTGTGTCGCGTCAGAGGCCCGGCAGGTCTGACCGCCCCGCTGCCCGGCGTGAGGCCCGTCCGCGGCGTCGTCTCTACTGTCACGCCCGGTTCTCCCGGCCTCTCGGGCAAGGCCAGGCCCTTCCTTCGGCCCCAGATTCGGCAGCGCGGTGACTCCGCCTGCGAACCCTGCCCCGGGCCACCCCCTCGCCGCTCGGGCCGCAGCGTCCCCGCCCGTCGCCCCACGTCACCGCACACCGCCACCCGACCCCCCTCGCCCCCGCGTGTCCCCTCGCCCTCTTGCTCCGCATGTCCCGACGCCCCGCGTGTCCCCACGCCTCGCATGTCCCATCCCCACTCCCTTCTCGCCCTCGCCCTCACGCTCCCTCCCCCCCCCGGCCATGAACACCCTCCAGCCCGGCCATGAACACCCTCCCTCCCGCCCCCACACACCCTCCCGCCCCCACACGCCCTCCCGCCGCCCCACACCCCGTACCTCCGCCGCCCCTCCTCCACAGCCGGATTTCAGCCCCGCGCGCGATCGTCCGACGGCCAGTCAGCGGTTCGGCAATTCGAACAGAGCTCTCTCACCTGCGAGTTCGCCGCGTCAATGGGTCCGCGTCACCCACGCGGGCACACTTCGCCGCCGATTCCGCGCGCAAGAAATTCCTGTCCGAATCATTGACGCTCTCTCAACCCCCTCGTACCTTGTGCCAGCAAGCGCTTTCTTGAAACGATTCATGCAAGCGGCAACGACGCTGCGGGGAGGGCCCGACTGTGGGAACCAGCAGGAATGTTGAGAGGCGAACGATCCTGAAGGCCGCGGGGGCGACGGCGGCCACACTGGGCCTGGCCGCGACCACCGGGTGCGGGGGAGACAGCGGTACGTCGGCGGACGGGACGGTCACGATCCGTTACGCGTGGTGGGGTGGCGAGCCGCGCACCATCGCCATCAAGAAGACGATCGCGCTCTTCGAGAAGAAGTACCCGAAGATCAAGATCAAGCCCGAATTCACCGACTACGAGGCGTTCTGGGAGAAGTTCCAGACCCAGGCCTCCGGTGGAAATCCGCCGGACGTTTTCCAGAATGCGGTCGGCTTTCTGCGCAAGTACGACAAGCGCGGCGTTCTGATGGATCTCAAGTCGCAGGCGGACGCGGGGAACCTGAGCCTGGAGAACTTCCGCAACGGGGTTCTGGCGAACGGTCAGGTCGACGGAAAGCAGATCGGCATACCCGTCGGCGCCAACACCATGGCGCTCGTGATCGACCTCAAGGCCTTTCAGAAGGCGGGCGTCGAGGCGAAGTTCGGCTGGACCTGGGACGAGTACTTCGACGCGCTCCAGACGATCCAGGACAAGCTGAAGATCGCCGGTGACACCGGCTACTTCAGCATCATGTACCTGTACGACCTGTACCTGCGTCAGAACGGCAAGGCCTTCTTCACCGACAGCGATCTCGGCTTCACCGAGGACGATGTGACGCAGTGGTGGGCGGACGGCTACAAGCGCGTGAAGTCGGGGCTGGTCGCCGACCCGAAGAAGATCGAGCAGGTCAAGCCGAAGTCGGGCCTCTCGGCGGGCCTCGCCGCGTCCGAGTTCACCTGGGACAACTTCTCCATCCGCTACCAGGGCGAGGGCGAGTCGGACTACGGCCTCGCGCCGATCCCCACCACCGACGGCAAGGACACCGGCCAGTACCTCGGTTCGCTGATGCTGAGCGCCTTCTCCGGGACGAAGCACCCGAAGGAAGCGGCCCAGTTCATCGACTTCATGGTCCACGACCCCGAGGTCGGCAAGATCATGGGCTACGACCGCGGCATCCTCGCCACCTCCGAGCAGTACGCAGCCTTCCAGCCGACCGACCCCAACAACAAGGGCGTCGCGGCCTACGAGGACGAGGTCGCCAAGGCCGACGTCCTAGGGAAGATCACCCCGCACCCGTCCGGCGCGGACGTCATCGAGGCGGCCTTCCTGCGGATCGGCGGTGAGGTCGCCCAGGGCAAGACCAAGCCGGCCGACGCGGCGAAGGCACTGTTCAGCGAGGCCAAGGCCGCGTTCGCGGGCTGAGGGGACGTACCACCATGACGCTCGTCAAGGAAGCGCCCGCGCGCCCGGCGAAGAAGCGGTCCGCCGCTCCTGCCGCCGGGCGGCGCGGGCGGCGCCGCGAGAACCTCGCCGGCTATCTCTTCATGTCGCCGTGGATCGCGGGTTTCCTGCTGCTCACGGCGGGGCCGATGATCGCGTCGCTCTACTACGCGTTCACCAGCTACAACCTGTTCACGCCGCCCCGGTGGGTGGGGCTGGACAACTTCACGACGATGTTCCAGGACCCGCGCTGGCAGAAGTCGGTCGAGGTCACGCTGAAGTACGTCGTCGTGGCGACACCGCTGAAGCTGCTCCTCGCGCTCGGCGTGGCGCTGCTGCTCGCGCAGAGGCGGCGCGGACAGGCCCTGTACCGGGCCGCGTTCTACATGCCCTCGCTCATCGGCGCGAGCGTCTCCGTGGGCTTCGTGTGGCGGGCGCTGTTCTCCGACGACGCCGTCGTGGACCGTACGCAGAAGATCTTCGGGCTCGATGTCGGCGGCTGGATCGGCAACCCGGACTATGTCCTGTACTCCCTGGTGGCGCTGAGCATCTGGCAGTTCGGTGCCCCGATGGTCATCTTCCTCGCGGGGCTCAAGCAGGTGCCGCAGGAGCTGTACGAGGCCGCCGAGATGGACGGCGCCGGCCCCTTGCGGCGGTTCTGGAACATCACCCTGCCGATGATTTCCCCGGTGCTGTTCTTCAACGTGCTGCTGGAGTCCATCCACGCGTTCCAGGTGTTCGGCTCCGCCTATGTCGTCTCCGACACCCGGTGCGGACCGGCCGACGCCACCCTCGTCTACACCTGTTACCTGTACCAGAAGGGCTTCAAGGAGGCCCAGATGGGCTTCGCCTCCGCGATGGCCTGGACCCTGGTGGTCGCGGTGGCGCTCGTCACGGCGGTCCTGTTCTGGTCGCAGAAGAAGTGGGTGCACTACGAGGAGGCCGCCAAGTGAGCACCGCCACCCGTCCCGCCGTACGCTCCGCCGGTGAACGCCGGCGCGTCGGATCCCTCGCCTGGCACCTGGGCGCGATCCTCGTGCTCGCGGTCGTCCTCTACCCGGTGATCTGGGTGCTCGGCGCGTCGTTCAAGCCGAGCAAGGACATCATCGCCAGCCTCGACCTGCTGCCCACCGAGCCGGTCTGGGCGAACTTCTCCGGGCTCGCCGACGGCATCTCCGGCATCTCCATCACCAGCTTCTTCACCAACTCGCTGATGTACGCGGGCCTGGCCGTGGCCGGGGTGGTGCTCTCCAGCTCGCTGACGGCGTACGCCTTCGCCAAGATCCGGTTCGCCGGGCGCAACCTGCTCTTCACCCTGATGATCGGCACCCTGCTGCTGCCGTACCACGTGCTGCTCATCCCGCAGTACGTGCTGTTCCGCAACCTCGGCTACATCGACACGCTCGTGCCGCTCGTCGCGGGCAAGTTCCTGGCCACGGAGGCGTTCTTCGTCTTCCTGATGGTGCAGTTCATGCGCGGGCTGCCGCGCGAGCTGGACGAGGCGGCCAAGCTCGACGGCTGCGGGCACCTGAGGACCTACTGGTCCATCGTGCTGCCGCTGAGCCGCCCCGCCATCATCACCAGCGCCATCTTCACGTTCATCAACGCGTGGAACGACTTCATGGGGCCGTTGATCTACCTCAACACCCCTTCCAAGTACACCGTTTCGCTCGGCCTGATGATGTTCCGCGACCAGGAGGGCATCTCCAACTACGGCAGCATGATCGCGATGTCACTGGTGGCACTGGTTCCGGTCATCGCCTTCTTCATGGCCTTCCAGCGCTACTTGATCGACGGCATGGCGACCTCCGGACTGAAGGGCTGAGGAGGCCACCATGGCACTGGCACGGGTGAAGGCCCGCTCCGCGCGCAGGGAGTCCGTGTTCGGCGAGCGTTTCGCGGTCTTCGCCGAATGCCTGCTCACCGGGACATGGATCGCCGTGGCCTGTCTCGGGGTCGTCACCTACCCCGCGGCCTTTGCCGCCGGCGCCCGGCATCTGCGGCGCCGTACCCGCCACGAGGTCGGCGGCCTGCGGACGTTCGTCGCGGACTTCCGGGCCGCCCTGCGCGGCGGGTGGGCCGTCGGGCTCGCCGGGTGGGCGGTCGCCGTCGCGGTATGGGTGGACGTCCTGGCCGCGCGGGCCGGGATTCCCGGCGGGCCGCTCGTCGGGTCCGTCGGTGTCCTCGCGCTGATCGGGCTCGCCGTGGCCCTGCTGCGGGCGGCGGCCGTCTGGACCCCGGGCCGTCCCTGGCGGGCGCTGCTCGCGTCGGCCGGGCGGCGGACCGTGCTCGATCCCGCCGGGTCCTTCCTGGTCGTCTGCGGGCTGGCCGTCGTCGCCCTGTCCGCCTGGATCGTCGCTCCGCTGGCGGTCCCCGTCCTCGGAGCCGTCGCGGCGGCGGCCGTCGCCGTCGAGGAGCGGTACCGGCGCCGCTGACGGCCGCGCCCCCGCAGCAGGCCGGCGCCCCGGGCGCCGCGTCTCTTTCTGTCATGCCCCTGACCATGCCCCTGACCACCCCCGCACCCGCACGGAAAGGAAAGGCTGCATCCCATGTCTCCCATCCCCCGCAGGTCCCTCCTCAAGGCGGCGGCCGTCGCCGGAGCCGCCGCCCAGTTCAGCTGGGCGCTGGGCGCCAAGGACGCCCAGGCCGAGCCGAGAGCCGCCGCGGCCGACGCCGATCCCGTGACCCTGGACTGGCTGGAGGACGGCGGCCTCGGCGCCGCCCCCGGTTCCACGCTCGGTGTGCCCTGGCCCATGGGCACCTTCCAGGAGGACCAGACCTTCGCGCTGACGGACGCCGACGGCAAGGACGTCCCCGTACAGTCCTGGCCGCTCGCCTACTGGCCGGACGGATCGCTGAAATGGACGGCCCACGCCGTCGGTTCGGGCTCCGGCAAGCTCACCCTCGCGCCCGGTGCCCCGGCCGCCCCCGCGAAGAAGGTCACCGTCGACAAGAGCGGCGGCACCATCGACGTGTCGACGGGTGTCATCACCGCGAGGATCGCCAAGTCGGGTGCCACGATCGTCAAGTCCGTCACCCGCGGCTCCACCGAGATCGCCAAGAACGGCAGGCTGGTCCTGATCCGGCAGCCCGAGATCGAGGACGAGGACCAGGGCACCGTCAGGACCGAGCGCTTCGAGGGCGCCATCGACGCCGTCACCGTCGAGCAGACCGGCCCGGTCCGCGCGGTCGTCCGTATCGACGGCAGACACCGCAAGGGCAGCCGCAGCTGGCTCCCGTTCTCCCTCCGCCTGTACTTCTACGCGGGCGCCGACTCCTTCCGCATGGTGCACACCATCACCTACGACGGGAAGCAGGAGCCCGGTAAGGCGAGCGGCGACTTCATCCGCGGGCTGGGCGTCCGCTTCACCGTCCCGATGCGCGACGAGTCCTACGACCGCCACATCCGCATCGGCGGCGAGGGCACCGGTCTGCTCCGCGAGGCGGTCAAGGGCATCACCGGTCTGCGCCGCGACCCCGGCGCGGCGGTGCAGGCCGCCCAGTACGCGGGCCAGAAGCTCCCCGACCCCGCCACCTGGGACCAGCGGGTCACCACCCGCCTCCAGTACATCCCCGAATGGGGCGACTACACCCTCTCCCAGCTCTCGGCGGACGGCTTCGCGCTCCGCAAGCGCACCAAGAAGGGCTACGGCTGGATCGGCGCCGGCGGCGGCAAGCGGGCCTCCGGCTTCGGTTACGTCGGCGGCGCGAGCGGCGGATTCTCCTTCGGCCTCAGGGACTTCTGGGAGAAGCACCCCGCCCAGCTCGACATCCGCGACGCGCACACCGACGAGGCCGAGGTCACCCTCTGGCTCTGGTCACCCGAGGCTCAGCCCATGGACCTGCGCTTCTACCACGACGGCATGGGCCAGGACACCTTCCCCGAGCAGCTCGAGGGCCTCAACATCACCTACGAGGACTACGAGCCCGGCTTCGGCACCCCCTACGGCATCGCCCGTACCTCCGAACTCCTCTTCTGGGCCAACGAGTCGACGCCCACCCCGGAGAAGCTCGCCGAACAGGTCGAGGCCGTGCGGGTGCTGCCCCAGCTCGCCGCGCCGCCCCAGCAGCTCATCAAGGCCAAGGTGTTCGGCCCCGGCCTGTACGCCGAGCCGGACCGCTCGACGCCCGCCAAGGCGAAGATCGAGGACCACCTCGACTTTCTCTTCACCTACTACAAGGACCAGGTGGAGCAGCGCCGTTGGTACGGCTTCTGGGACTACGGCGACATCATGCACACCTACGACACCGTCAGGCACCAGTGGCGGTACGACATCGGCGGCTACGCCTGGGACAACTCCGAGCTGTCGCCCGACCTCTGGCTCTGGTTCGCCTACCTGCGCAGCGGACGGGCCGACATCTTCCGCTTCGCCGAGGCGATGACCCGGCACACCGGTGAGGTCGACGTCTACCACCTCGGTCAGTGGGCGGGCCTGGGCACCCGCCACGGCGTGCAGCACTACGCCGACAGCGCCAAACAGCAGCGCATCGCCAACACCACCTACCGCCGCTACTACTACTTCCTCACCGCCGACGAACGCGTCGGCGACCTCATGCACGCCAACGTCGACTCCGACGAGACGTTCCTCGCCCTGGACCCGCTGCGCAAGATCCGCACCGAGCCGTACACGCCCGACCGGCACGCCCTGTCGATCGGCTTCGGCACCGACTGGAGCGGCCTGGTGTCCGCGTGGCTGACCGAGTGGGAACGCAAGGGCCCGAAGTGGGAGAAGGCGAAGGCCCGCGTCCTGTCCACCATGGAGACCATCGGCGCCCAGCCCAACGGGTTCGTGCAGGGCAGCGGCCTGTACGACCTCGACACCGGGAAGTTCGCGGTGGCCACCACCCCGGTCGTCGGCGTCTCGCACCTGTCCGCCGTCTTCGGCCTCAACGAACTGTGCGCCGAACTCATCCACCTCGTCGACGTCCCGAAGTTCAAGGAGGCGTACCTCGACTACTGCCGCTACTTCAACGCCACGAAGGCGGAACAGGCGGCGCGCTACGGCAGCAACTTCGGCACCCTGCTGCTCTTCCAGGGCCACTCGCGCCTCGACGCGTACGCCGCCGTCCAGACCGGGGACGAGACGCTCGCGAAGCGGGCGTGGACGAAGTTCTACAACTCCGACGGCTACCTGGAGTCCGCGCCGTGGAAGACGGAGCCGTTGAGCGGCCCCGCCACCCTGGTCGCGGGCAGCGAGGCCGCCTGGGTGTCCACCAACGACACCGCCCTCTACGGCCTCGCCGCCATCGAGAACCTGGCCCTGCTCGGCGACAAGATGCCGTAGCGCGCGGCTAGTTCATCCTCCCGAGGACCTCCCGCACCCGCCGGACATCGCGCAGCCGCTGCTCGTACGTCGCACCGAGTGCGAGCAGCAGCAGCCCGGCGAGGGCGGGAGGCACCCAGCGCGGGAGCGCGTCGGTCACCTGGACCAGATACGGGGCCAGCTCGTGCAGCGTGACCAGGGTGAGCACCGAGCCGCCCAGCACCAGCGGCGCCCGCAGCCGGTGCCGGGCGCCCAGCAGGGTGAGCAGCAGCGCGGCCGCGCCCAGCAGCAGCGGACGGGTCCACTCCGGGTCGCTCCAGGCCGCGGCGAGGCTCGGCAGGAGCGTCACGGCGAGACCGGGACCGTACGCCGTCCAGGACGACGCGGCCGGGTCGCTGCGCCTGCGCAGGGCTCCGACGAACAGCGCCGGGACCGTGACCGGCAGCGTGTAGGCCTCGGGGAGCCCCACCCGCCAGGCCGCCAGCCGGACCCACGCGGCCAGCACGAAGAGCGCGACGGCCGCGTAACCGAGGTCACGGCGGTCCGGACGCACCGCCGTGCCGGCCACGATCACCCCGCACAGGGACAGCACGAGGGCCAGCAGGGGCGGGTCGGTCACCGCGAGAGCGATGGCGACGAGCCCGGCGAAGGCCCCCGTGACCTCGACCGTCACCGTCGTCACGGAGTCGTCCAGCCGCGCCGCGAGCAGGGCGGCTGTCACCGGGACGACGAGCACCAGCAGCGCGGCGGTCTCCGGCCGCCAGCCGGCGGACGCGCCCACGGCGCAGGCCAGGGCCGTGGCCCAGCCCAGCGCGGCCGCCGCGGCCACCGGCGCCTGTCGGCCGCGCCACGCGGCCACCGCGAACACGACGGTCAGCGCCGCGAGAACGGTGAGGGTCGCCGACTCGGCGGCCAGGGACGAGAAGGCGAGGACGAGGGAGGTCAGCACGGCGAGCCCGGTGGCCGTCCGTGCCGTCGCCCCCCGCAGCGCGGGCGTCAGCAGCGCCGGCACGGTGAGCCCCTGGAGCAGCAGACCGACGGCGTAGGGGAGTTCCAGCGCCGTGGGGGTGACGAGCACGCCGGCCCAGGTCAGCGTCAGCGCGGCGGTCAGCGCCCGCGGGCGCCACTCCTGGTCGCGGACGAGCACGGCCAGCACCACGGCGACCGCGACGAAGACCAGCGGCACCGTGACGGCGTACGGCGGCCAGAAGGCGTCGGCCGTCACCGCGGCCCGGGCGTCGGCCGGGGCCCCGGACCAGGGGTGGCGCAGCCACGCCGCCGGCCCCAGCAGCGTGACGCCCACGGCCGGCACCGACCACAGCACCGCGCCCGCCTGGACCACACCGGACGCCAGGGCGACCCCCCGTCGCACCGCCACCGGACCCCGCGCGGCGGCCGACAGAGCGATCCCGCAGGCCAGCCAGGCCGGTACCACCCAGTCACCGGGCACCGACACCCGCAGAACGCCACCCACTCCGATCACCGCGCACAGGGCACCGGTCGCCGCCGTCGCGGTGGCCATCCCCGACGCGAGCCCCGCCCGGGGCGCGGACCGGGCCACCCCGAGGGCGATCGCCGCCGCCAGGAGGAGGAGCGCCGCCGCACGGGCGGCGGCGCTCGGACCGGTCGCTCCCAGACAGAGCAGCCCGGCCGCCAGGACCCCCGAGCCGCCCGTGCCGAAGGCGCACACCGCGGCGACCGGACGGAGCGGCCGCGTGGACACCCGGAGCGCGGCCACCGCGTCGAGCGCCGCCGTCAGCAGCAGCGCGGCCGTGACCGCGAGCGGCCCGCCGCCGAACGCGACCGTCCAGAGGAGCAGGGGGAGTTGGGCGACCACCAGCGCCGCGGGGTGCGGCAGGCGCAGCGCGGCCGGGCCCGGCAGTGCGGCGAGCGCGGTGCCGTACGCCGCCCAGAGCGCCGCCAGGGCCGTCGACGCCGCCGCCGCGTACGTCGTGCCGTCCGCCCCCGTGAAGACGACCTCGCGCAGGGCGTGGGCGTCCAGCACCGTCAGCGCGAGGCCGAGGCCCGCCACCGACTCGGCGGTCGAGCGCAGCCCCCGCCGCAGCAGTGCCACGGGCGCGCCGAGCACCGCCAGCGTGACCGCGCCCAGTACCAGGGAACGGCCGGTGATCCCCAGGTGTCCCCAGCTGACCAGTGTGAACACCATCGCCGCGATGGTGAGCAGGACACCGCCGAGCAACAGGAGCACGTTCTGCACGCCCGGGGCGGTGGCCTCGGGGCGGGGAGAAGGGCCGGAGTGCTGTGGCCGGTCCGGCCACACCGGCGGAGCCGCCGGGGCCACCGGGGCCGCCTGCTGGAGCACGGTGATCAGCCAGGCGCGGCGGGCCAGCAACTGGGCCCGTCGGGCGTCCAGTTGCCGTAGTTCGCCGTCGAGGAAGCGCAGTTCCTCGGCCGGGGGCGGAAAGTACGTCATGGTCGGAGTGTGGTCCGCGTCACGCCCCCCGGGCATGAGCGCGCATACTCAGAACGTACTCAAATGCCGTCGGGCCCTCCCTCACGCGGGCACACTCGGTCCATGGACTGGACCCGGTACCGCTTCCGCAGCCTGTGGGCCCTGCCCGCGCCGCCCGCCCGCGTGTACGACGCGCTGGAGCGGGCCGAGGACTACCCGCGCTGGTGGCGCCAGGTCCGCGAGGTGAACCAGGTCGACGACGCGACCGGCGTCATCCGCGTCCGGTCCTTCCTCCCGTACGACCTGACCTTCACCGCGCGTGAGGTGCGGCGCGACGCGGCCGCCGGGGTCCTGGAGATCGCGATGACGGGCGACATCGACGGCTGGGCGCGCTGGACGGTCACCGCCGACGGATCCGGCTCCCTCGCCCGCTACGACCAGGTCGTCCGCGTCGACAAGCCGCTGCTGCGGCGGTTGGCCGTCCCCGGCCGGCCGGTGTTCCGGCTCAACCACCGGCTGATGATGCGGGCCGGACGGCGCGGCCTTGCCGCGTACCTGGAAGCGGTTTGAACGAAGCCCGCGAAGACCTGTATTGTTCGGTGCGTTCCCGGGCGATTAGCTCAGTGGGAGAGCGCTTCGTTCACACCGAAGAGGTCACTGGTTCGAACCCAGTATCGCCCACCGGGAAAGGCCGGTCCGCACCACGCGGACCGGCTTTTTCGTGCGTCCGGCGCTCAGACGTCGAGGCGTTCCGGCGCACGGACGCGTCAGCGCTCAGATGCCCAGACGCCCCGGCCTAGGCCGCCGCCGGCAGCTCCGGGCGCAGGGGCCAGGAGGTGTCGACCGTCTCCGGCGTGCCGCTGCGCGCGAACCACGCCTGGAGTCCGCGTGCCTGAGCCGCGTGCCAGGTCGTCTGGAGCGCGTGCAGTTCGGCGGGGGACAGGCGTTCCAGCCGGGCCGCGAACCGACGGCCCAGCGCCCGGACGACCTCCAGCGCGGCCAGCGCGTCCGCCGCCGCGTCGTGCGCGTCGGCCAGCGTCACGCCGTAGTGCGCGCACAGGTCGGTGAGGGTGCGCCGGCCCTTGCGGTAGCGGTCCAGATGCTTGTCGAGGACCCGCGGGTCCAGCACCCGCAGCGGTGCCGCGTCCACCCAGTTGCCCAGCGCGGAGGCGCGGTGCCTGCGCAGCTCACGGTCGAGCAGCGTCAGGTCGAACGGTGCGTTCATCACCACCAACGGGCGCCCGGCGGCGGCCTGTTCGGCCAGCAGCTCGGCTATCTCGAACATCACCGGTGACGGCCAGCGGCCGTTGCGCTGGAGGTGTTCGTCCGTCAGTCCGTGCACCTGCGTCGCCCCGGCCGGCACCGGCACGCCCGGGTTCACCAGCCAGCGGCTCACCCTGGGCCGGACCCCCGGCGCGTCCTGGACGACTAGGGCGGCCGACACGATCCGGTCGGTCTCCACGTCGACGCCCGTCGTCTCCGTGTCAAAGGCGGCCAGAGGCCCCTCGTACCAGTACGTCATACCCACACAACCCCTCGTTCACCCACGGCAGCTGACGCCCCGTCTTCTGCCTGTTTGGTGATACCCGGGCTGTTTGCGCCGTACGCCGGAAGGACACAACACGAGTACGGGTCATCGCAGTTCAGCGGCTCGTCACGGGGACTGGCTTTGCGTGGAAGGCTGTTGGTCATGGCGATAGCGCAGCCCGAGCGGGGCGGGCTGCTGCCCGAACGCGAGGGCCTTCATCGCGGCACGCTCGCCACCACCGCCTGCATGGAGACACTCCAGGTGGGCTATCTGCACGCCGTCGCGGCGGCGGCGGGCTGCTCGCTGTCCCAGCCGTTCCCGGACAACGGCATCGACTGGCACGTCAGCCACAGCGCGCCCGGGCACACCGTCGACGACGAGGTGACCATCAAGGTGCAGCTCAAGGCGACCTACCAGATCCGGCCCCACCCGCCGGGCCGCTTCTTCTCCTTCACGCTCGACAACGACCACCTGCGCAAGCTCGCCCGCACCCCGGTGTCGGTGCACAAGATCCTCGTCGTGATGCTCGTCCCGCGGTCCCAGGACGAGTGGCTGCGGGCCGGCCACGACTGCCTCGAACTGCGGCACTGCTGCTACTGGGTCAATCTCGCCGGCCATCCGATCACCGGCCGGACCCGGACCACCGTGCGGATACCGACCACACGCATCTTCGACGACCGGGCGCTGTGCGAGATCATGACGCGGGCCGGGACGGGAGGCAGACCATGACCCACCGCCCCCTCGACGAACCGCTGCGGCCCGTCCGGCCGCACCCCGAGGCGCTCTGGAACCGGTCGCCCGAGCCCGGCGAGGTCGACCCGGCCGTCCTCGGCGCCCTGCTGCGCCGGCACGGCTGGCAGCGGCGCGGCGGAGCGGCCGGCCGCTACGGCCGCTGGACCCCGCCCGGGCCCGGCGGCGGCGGGACCAGCCTGCTCGTGCCGGAGAGCCGCGCCTTTCCCGACAGCGACGACCTGCTCGGCGAGGCGCTGCTCGCGCTGGCCCGCAGCGGTATGCCCGCCGCGCGTGAGGTGCTGGTCGGGCTGGCCGTCCCGAGCGACGAGATCCGCTGGTGGCGGGACACGCCCGCCGGGCCCGCCGGCGCCGCGTCCTGGCCCGTCGAGGAACAGCTGCGGGCCGCCGCCCGGCAGATGCTGCTGGCCGGAGCGCTCGCCACGCGCGCGCGTGCCGGCTACTACGGCGCCCGGCACCGCCGCGCGGCCTTCGCGGCGCTGGAGAGCGTCCTCGTCGGCTCCGCGGCCGGTGGGCGCCGGCTGACGGCCTTCGTCCCCGTGACCGGCGCCCGCCCCCTCGCCGTGCGCCTCCACCAGGCCCTGTACGCGGTGCGTGAGGCCATCGACTACCAGCGGGCCACCGGAGGCATGGACGCCTTCGACGGCGCCGTGGAGGCCGGTGCCAGCCGCGAGCTCACCGAGGCGTTGATCAACCTCGTCCGGGGCACCGAGGGCGCCCGGATCGCCGTCGAGTGGGCGCCGGCCGCGGGAGTCCCCGAGACGTGTGCCGCGGGCGGTGAGCCGGTCGAGTTCTCGCCCGGCGACCTGTCGGTGCTGCGCGAGGCGGGCGCCCGCTATCTGCGCGCCGAACCCTCCGTGCCCGTGCGGATCACCGGCACGGTCGTCCGGATGCGCAGGTCGGGGCCGCGCGGCGAGGGCGGCGTACGGCTGCGCGTGCTGGCCGGCGCCGAGGTCCCGCACGTACGGCTCACCCTCGACGAGGAGGACTACCGCATCGCCGGGCAGGCCCACCTGGTCGGGCTGCCGGTGCGGGTGCAGGGCCGGCTGGAGAGCAGGGGCGGGTTCCGCAGGCTCTCCGGGGCCTGCGGGGTGGTCCCCGTGCAGGTCGACGAGGAGGAGCGGGACCGGCTGATGAAGTCGCTCCAGGAGAATCTGGACTACTTCGAGGAAGCCTGCGGAGGGGAACAGCTGGGGGACTGATTTCGCGGTCGGCGGGTGCGGGTCGGTACGATCGCCTCTTGCGCGCGCCCGGCGTATGGCGCCGCACCCACCTTCAGTCAGGAGATACCGGTGTCAGACGTCCGTGTGATCATCCATCGCGATTCCGAGCGGGAAGAGCGCACGGTGACGACGGGCACCACGGCCGCCGAGCTCTTCGCCGGTGAGCGCTCGATCGTCGCCGCGCGCGTGGCCGGCGAGCTCAGGGACCTGTCGTACGTGCTCACCGACGGCGAGGAGGTCGAGGCCGTCGAGATCTCCTCCCCGGACGGCCTGAACATCCTGCGCCACTCCACCGCGCACGTCATGGCGCAGGCCGTGCAGGAGCTCTTCCCCGAGGCCAAGCTGGGCATCGGCCCGCCGGTCAAGGACGGCTTCTACTACGACTTCGACGTCGAGAAGCCGTTCACGCCCGAGGACCTCAAGGCCGTCGAGAAGAAGATGCAGGAGATCCAGAAGCGGGGGCAGAGGTTCTCCCGTCGCGTGGTCACCGACGAGGCCGCCCGCGAGGAGCTCGCCGACGAGCCGTACAAGCTCGAGCTCATCGGCATCAAGGGCTCGGCCTCCACCGACGACGGCGCGGACGTCGAGGTCGGCGGCGGCGAGCTGACGATCTACGACAACCTGGACGCCAAGACCGGTGACCTGTGCTGGAAGGACCTCTGCCGCGGTCCCCACCTGCCCACCACCCGCAACATCCCGGCGTTCAAGCTGATGCGCAACGCGGCCGCCTACTGGCGCGGCAGCGAGAAGAACCCCATGCTCCAGCGCATCTACGGCACCGCCTGGCCCTCCAAGGAGGAGCTGAAGGCCCACCTCGACTTCCTCGCCGAGGCCGAGAAGCGCGACCACCGCAAGCTGGGCAGCGAGCTGGACCTCTTCTCCATCCCGGAGCAGATCGGCTCCGGCCTCGCCGTCTTCCACCCCAAGGGCGGCATCATCCGCCGGGTCATGGAGGACTACTCGCGCCGCCGCCACGAGGAGGAGGGCTACGAGTTCGTCTACACCCCGCACGCGACGAAGGGGAAGCTCTTCGAGACCTCGGGCCACCTGGACTGGTACGCCGACGGCATGTACCCGCCCATGCAGCTCGACGAGGGCGTGGACTACTACCTCAAGCCCATGAACTGCCCGATGCACAACCTGATCTTCGACGCGCGCGGCCGCTCCTACCGTGAGCTGCCGCTGCGCCTCTTCGAGTTCGGGACCGTGTACCGGTACGAGAAGTCGGGCGTGGTGCACGGACTGACCCGCGCGCGCGGCTTCACCCAGGACGACGCGCACATCTACTGCACCCGCGAGCAGATGTCGGAGGAGCTCGACAAGACGCTCACCTTCGTCCTCGGCCTGCTGCGCGACTACGGTCTGAACGACTTCTACCTGGAGCTTTCCACCAAGGACCCGGAGAAGTTCGTCGGCTCCGACGAGGTCTGGGAGGAGGCGACCGATACGCTGCGCGAGGTCGCCGAGAAGCAGGGCCTCCCGCTCGTGCCCGACCCGGGCGGCGCCGCCTTCTACGGCCCCAAGATCTCCGTCCAGACGAAGGACGCCATCGGCCGCACCTGGCAGATGTCGACCATCCAGCTCGACTTCAACCTGCCGGAGCGCTTCGACCTGGAGTACACCGGGCCGGACGGCGCCAAGCAGCGCCCGGTGATGATCCACCGTGCCCTGTTCGGCTCGATCGAGCGGTTCTTCGCGGTGCTCCTGGAGCACTACGCGGGCGCGTTCCCGGCGTGGCTGGCCCCGGTCCAGGCGATCGGCATCCCGATCGGTGACGGACACGTGGAGTACCTGGAGAAGTTCGCCGCGGCCGCGAAGAAGCAGGGCCTGCGGGTCGAGGTGGACTCGTCCTCCGACCGGATGCAGAAGAAGATCCGCAACGCCCAGAAGCAGAAGGTGCCCTTCATGGTCATCGCGGGCGACGAGGACATGGCGGGCGGTTCGGTCTCCTTCCGCTACCGCGACGGCTCGCAGGAGAACGGCATCCCGTTCGACGAGGCCATCGCGAAGATCGCGAAGGTCGTCGAGGAGCGGACGCAGGTCTGATCCTGTCGTGCGCGGGCCCTCGGGGAGATCACTCTCCCGAGGGCCCTTCGCCGTTCCGGGGGCCCGGCGGCCCCTGCGGGTCCTCGGTGTCGCCCTCCCGGGCGAACACCTGGATCAGCCAGGACGAGAACGACCCGGTGACCGCGCCCAGCAGGGCCAGTCCGCCCGCCATCATGCCGACCGCGATCAGGCGGCCCCACGGGGTGACGGGCGTGATGTCCCCGTAGCCGACGGTGGTGAGCGTCTCGCAGGTCCACCACAGGGCGTCGCCGAAGGTCTTCATGTTCGCGCCCGGGGCGCCGCGCTCCTGGGAGTACACGGCGAGCGCCCCGGCGAAGCCCAGCAGCGCCGCCGACAGCCCGGCGTAGGTGATCACACGCGCGTGCAACGAGAACCGGGGTTCGCCGTGCCGGCGCTGCACGGCCTCGTAGAGCTTGACGATGCGCAGCGGGCGCAGCAGGGGGAGCAGGACGACCAGACCGTCCAGCCAGTGCGTGCGCGGGAAGCGCAGCCGCTGTCCGCTGAGCCGCCAGCGCACCGCGTAGTCCGAGGCGAACATCACCCACGCGATCAGCATCACGGCCAGGCAGAAGTCCCGCCAGCCGTCCGCGATCTGCTGGGCGAGAACGTGGATGGCGTACCCGATGAGGAAGGCCAGGGAAGCGAACGCGAGGGGGACCTCGGTGCTCTGCTCCCAGCGGGCCAGACGGCTGTCTGCGTCCATCGGCCCAGCTTGGACCGGGTCGCTGTTCGCCCAACCCCTGCGACACGCCGCGAACGGGCGAAGCAATATGCTGCCTTGCATGACGAGTGAGCCGGAGCAGCAGATCGGAGTGGGTACGCAGGACGCGTTCCAGCGTCTGTGGACCCCCCATCGGATGGCCTACATCCAGGGTGAGAACAAGCCGACCGGCCCGGGTGCCGACGACGGCTGTCCCTTCTGCTCGATCCCGGCCAAGTCCGACGAGGACGGGCTGGTCGTCCGGCGCGGTGAGCACGTGTACGCGGTGCTGAACCTGTACCCCTACAACGGCGGCCATCTGATGACCGTCCCCTACCGGCACGTCGCCGACTACACGGACCTGACGGTGCCGGAGACCGCCGAGCTAGCCGAGCTGACGAAGCAGGCGATGACGGCGCTGCGCACCGCGTCCGGCGCGCACGGCTTCAACATCGGTATGAACCAGGGGACCGTCGCGGGCGCCGGTATCGCCGCCCATCTGCACCAGCACATCGTGCCCCGCTGGGGCGGGGACACGAACTTCATGCCGGTGGTCGGCCACACGCGCGTACTGCCGCAGCTCCTGGCGGACACCAGGAAGATGCTGGCGGAATCCTGGCCGACGGCCTGACGCAGGCGCCCGACGCGGGCGACCGCCCGCGGACGGGCCGACGCGGCGGGCCGCCTACGCGTCGTACGAGTCGGCCTTGCGCGGTGACACGTCCTGGACCGCACCGCTGAGGGCCGACGAGCGCGAGCTGAACTTGTCGATGTCCACGTCGTGCTCCTTGAGCACCCTGATCGCGGCCGAGTGCACCACGCGCAGCACCGGCGTGGCCGCGCGCAGCGCGTCGTCGGCCATGAACCGGTGCCGCCAGGGCTGGTCGGCCCAGGCGTGCCGCAGGCCGAAGGGCTCGGGCAGGCCGATGGAGCCGCCGAGCCACTTCAGCAGCGGCGGGTACCAGCTGATCGTGGCCCGCGCGGCCAGCCGGACCACCTCGTCGGCGGTGACCAGCGGGAGCTTGACCGTCCGGGTCTCCCAGAAGCGGACGCTCTTGGCGACCTCCTTGGTGGGGGCCTCGGACTTCGTCGTGAACAGGCCGTTGACCGGCCCCAGGGCGTGCCCGGTGACCTCGATGCGCAGCGTCTCGTGCAGCACCGTCACCGTGATCAGCATGGTGATGATCAACTGGCCGTCCCAGAGCGGCCACTGCACGCCCAGGTAGTGCCGGTCGCCGCCACCGAACTGCTGGTTGTTGCAGATGTCCTCTATCGCCTTCGGCTTGACCTGGTAGGCCTCGACATCGGTGCCCTCCGGCCGGGCGACCGCCTTGGCGTTCTCACCGACCGGGGTGACGATCCAGTGCCGGACCGTGGGCGGCGGGAAGCCGCCGGTCTTCAGGCTCTGCCGGGGCAGCAGGTTCAGCTGGTCGTGGATGGCCCGGACGACCGTCCAGCTGCGGAACTCGTGTACGCCCTTGACGGGGTCGAGCGGTGTCAGCTCCTCGGCGAGGTGCCACGCGCCCCAGCGCGTGCCCATGCCGAGTATCCCCTTGGGGCCGGCGTAGAAGACCGAGTTGGACTGCTGCTCGGCGCTGAGCCGGGCCAGGGACTGACGCAACTGCTCGGCGGCCGTCTGGTTCGGGCTGGTCGGCACGGCCTCGGGGACCTTGGCGCCGACGCTGCTGCCGGACAGCAGGCTGTCCCAGCGCCCGCGCAGGTCCGTCGCCGTGCCCTCGCAGATCCGTTTGGCCAGGAACCAGCCGGCCACGGGCGCCACGACGCACCCGCGCGCGTACCAGCCCACGATGCCGCCGAACGGCATCTTGACCAGGAAGAGCACGGCCAGGGCGCCCACCGCGACGAGCAGGCCGGTGCCGATACCGGAGACCCGCTTGTTGTCCAGCTTCCCCATGGTCGCCCGCAACTGGAAGACCAGCAGCCACACCAGCAGCCCGGGCAGGAAGAGCACACCGCACAGCAGCATCACGCCGGTGAGCTTCTGGTCGCGCTCGCGGCGGATGCGGTTGGCCGCGAGGCAGTGCTCCACGACGGCCTGCGGCTCACTGCCGAAGGACTGGATGAGCGGCTTGCGGCCGACGCCCAGCATGCGGTCGATCACCGCCTGGGAGAACGCCTCGCCGAGGTTGGGCCGGAAGATCCTGGCCCAGCTGCGGCCGGGATTGACCGCGGTCTGGTGCCACTCGTTGTCGGCCTTCTTGATGTCCTCGACCGGGTTGTCCCGGTAGGCCGCCGAGGCCAGGGCGAAGGTCGGGGTCTGCCCGCCGTCCCCCGTCTGCGGCACCTGTGGTCCGAAGATGTCCGCGTAACCGCTGCCAACGGTCATTCCCGCCCCCGATCGCCGCTCCCGCTTCTGCGGCTTTCCCGACTTCCGTACTTCGCACACCTGTTGATCAGGTCATCAGCGTATCCGCAGGCGGTGACATCCGTCGGCGGACGGCCGAAGCCGCCCGCCGAATCGGAGGGAAATCCTCCACAACGGTGTCCCACCGGCCACTTGGGAACCGGTGGGCGTCAACCGTCAGCCGCTCTGCGCCTGTTGGCGGACCTTCTCGGCCACCTGCGCCGGCATCGGCTCGTGCCGGGCGTACGCGCGCTGGAAGCGCGCCGTGCCGTGGGACAGGGAGCGCAGATCGACCGCGTACCGGCCGATCTCGATCTCGGGCACCTCGGCCCTGACGAGGGTGCGCCCGCCACCGGTCTGCTCGGTGCCCAGCACCCGCCCGCGCCGCCCCGACAGATCGCTCATCACGGCGCCCACGTACGCGTCGCCGACCAGGACCGTCACCTCCGCCACCGGCTCCAGCAGATGGATCCGGGCCTCGGCCGCCGCCTCCCGCAGCGCCAGCGCGCCGGCCGTCTGGAACGCGGCGTCGGAGGAGTCCACCGAGTGCGCCTTGCCGTCGAGCAGGGTGACCCGGATGTCGACCAGCGGATGTCCGGCCTCCACCCCCTTCGCGGCCTGCGCCCGTACGCCCTTCTCCACCGACGGGATGAACTGGCGCGGCACCGCGCCGCCGACGACCTTGTCCACGAACTCGATGCCCGCGCCGCCCGGCAGCGGCTCCACCTCGATCTCGCAGATGGCGTACTGGCCGTGTCCGCCGGACTGCTTGACGTGCCGCCCGCGTCCACCGGACTTCGCCGCGAACGTCTCCCGGAGGGGGACCTTGTGCGGGACGACGTCGACCTGGACGCCGTAGCGCGAGCGCAGCCGCTCCAGGGCCACGTCCGAGTGGGCCTCGCCCAGGCACCACAGGACCACCTGGTGGGTCTGCTGGTTCTGCTCCAGGCGCATCGTCGGGTCCTCGGCGACCAGCCGGCCCAGTCCCTGCGAGAGCTTGTCCTCGTCGGCCTTGCTGTGCGCCTGGATGGCGAGCGGCAGCAGCGGGTCGGGCATCTGCCAGGGCTCCATCAGAAGCGGGTCGCCCTTGGCGGACAGGGTGTCGCCGGTCTCCGCGCGGCCGAGTTTCGCCACGCACGCGAGGTCGCCCGCGATGCAGTGCGTCAGGTTCCGCTGCTGTTTGCCGAACGGCGCGGACAGGGCGCCGATCCGCTCGTCGACGTCGTGGTCCTCGTGGCCGCGGTCGGCGAGGCCGTGCCCCGAGACATGGACGGTCTCGTCGGGACGCAGGGTGCCGGAGAAGACCCGTACCAGCGACACCCGGCCCACGTAGGGGTCGGACGAGGTCTTCACCACCTCCGCGACCAGGGGACCGTCCGGATCGCACGAGGCCACCTCGCGCGGCTCGCCGTCGATGGTCGTCACGCGGGGCGCCGGGCGTTCCAGGGGCGTCGGGAAGCCCCGGGTGACCAGTTCCAGCAGTTCCACCGTGCCGAGGCCCTGCCGGGCGCCCTCGGCGGCCGGGGCGGCCGCGAGGACGGGGAAGAACGTGCCGCGCGCGACGGCCCGCTCCAGGTCCTCGATCAGCGTCTTGACGTCGATCTGCTCACCGGCGAGATAGCGGTCCATGAGGGTCTCGTCCTCGCTCTCGGCGATGATCCCCTCGATCAGCCGGTTGCGGGCCGCCTCGATGTCCGGCAGCTGGTCCGCGCCCGGCTCGGACTCCTTGCGTTCGCCGGTGGAGTAGTCGAACAGCTTCCGGGACAGCAGCCCGGTCAGCCCGGTCACGGGCGCGTGCCCGTCGGGACCCTCGGGCCCGTGCAGCGGCACGTACAGCGGGAGGACCGCGTCCGGGTCGTCGCCGCCGAAGGCCTCCGCGCAGATCCGCGTCATCTCCTCGAAGTCCGCGCGGGCGGCCTCCAGGTGGGTCACCACGATCGCGCGGGGCATGCCGACGGCCGCGCACTCCTCCCACACCATCCGGGTCGAGCCGTCCACGCCGTCCGACGCCGAGACGACGAAGAGGGCCGCGTCCGCGGCGCGCAGACCGGCCCTGAGTTCTCCGACGAAGTCGGCGTATCCGGGGGTGTCGAGGACGTTGACCTTGATGCCGTCCCATTCCACGGGCACCAGGGAGAGCTGTACCGAGCGCTGCTGCCGGTGCTCGATCTCGTCGTAGTCCGAGACGGTGCCGCCGTCCTCCACGCGGCCCGCCCGGTTCACCGCTCCCGCCGTCAGCGCGAGAGCCTCCACCAGAGTCGTCTTGCCCGATCCGCAGTGGCCGACCAGCACCACATTCCGTACGGACGCGGGGTGGTCGGCCGCTGTAGCCCTGCCGGCGGCTCCGGGATGTGCATTCGCCTTGTCGCCCATTTTCCTTGCCTCCCGAACACGGTGAGGTCACTGGGGGCGCGGGCACCACGGCCCCGCGTGCGATGGCGGCTCCGGCGACGCCCGCGGTCCTTCGAGCTTTCCACTCCCGTCACGGCGCGTCCATACGGCGGACGGGACCCGGCCGTGACCCGGATGCCGTCGGGCCGTGACACCGGGGTCCGGGTGCCCGACCGTCGCACACACGCGCGCGTGGCTACGATGGGCCAGCCGGCGGCCAGCAGGGGCCGCGCGGCGACACCGACCCTCGGGAAGGCCATGCTGAACAAGTACGCGCGTGCATTCTTCACGCGTGTCCTCACACCGTTCGCCGCGTTTCTCATCCGCCGGGGTGTGAGCCCCGACACGGTCACGCTCCTCGGCACCGCCGGCGTGATCGCGGGCGCGCTGGTCTTCTACCCCAGGGGCGAGTTCTTCTGGGGCACGATCGTGATCACGCTCTTCGTCTTCTCCGACCTGGTCGACGGCAACATGGCCCGCCAGCTCGGCCGGACCAGCCGCTGGGGCGCCTTCCTGGACTCCACGCTCGACCGGGTGGCCGACGGCGCGATCTTCGGCGGCTTCGCGCTCTGGTACGCGGGCAACGGCGACGACAACGTCCTGTGCGCCGTCTCGATCTTCTGCCTGGCCAGCGGCCAGGTGGTGTCGTACACGAAGGCCCGGGGCGAGTCCATCGGCCTGCCGGTCGCCGTCAACGGACTCGTGGAGCGCGCGGAGCGCCTGGTGATCTCCCTGGTCGCGGCCGGCCTCGCGGGTCTGCACACGTTCGGCGTGCCCGGCATCCAGGTGCTGCTGCCGATCGCGCTGTGGATCGTCGCCGTCGGCAGCCTCGTCACCCTGATCCAGCGGGTCGTCACGGTCCGGCGCGAGTCGGCCGAGGCGGAGGCCGCCGCGGACCAGGAGGCGCAGGAGGCGCAGGGGGCACAGGAGTCCACGGGACACGAGGCGCAGGGGAGCGAGGCCGCGAAGTGAGCGCCCAGGAGCGCCTGACCGACGCGCTGTACGGCCTCGGCTGGAGCACCGTCAAGAAACTCCCCGAGCCCGTCGCCGTGCGCCTCGGCCGTACCATCGCCGACCTCGCGTGGAAGCGCCGCGGCAAGGGGGTGCGGCGGCTGGAGAGCAACTACGCGCGCGTGGTGCCGGGCGCGAGCCCCGAGCGCCTGGCCGAGCTCTCGCGCGCGGGGATGCGCTCCTATCTGCGGTACTGGATGGAGTCCTTCCGGCTGCCGGCCTGGAGCGCCGAGCGGGTCGGCAACGGCTTCGAGCCCAAGGACCTGCACCATCTGACCGACGGGATCGCCTCGGGCCGGGGCGTCATCCTGGCCCTGCCGCACATGGCCAACTGGGACCTCGCCGGCGCCTGGCTCACCACCAGGCTCTCGATGCCCTTCACCACCGTCGCCGAGCGCCTCAAGCCCGAGACGCTGTACGACCGGTTCGTCGCCTACCGGGAGGGCCTCGGCATGGAGGTGCTGCCGCACAGCGGCGGCAGCGCCTTCGGCACCCTGGCCCGGCGGCTGCGCGACGGCGGGCTGGTCTGTCTGGTCGCCGAGCGCGACCTGTCCGCCTCCGGGGTCGAGGTGACCTTCTTCGGGGACACCGCCACGATGCCCGCCGGACCGGCCCTGCTCGCCCAGCAGACCGGCGCGCTGCTGCTCCCCGTCACCCTCTGGTACGACGACTCGCCCGTCATGCGGGGCCGGGTGCATCCCCCGGTCGAGGTACCCGGGTCAGGTACGCGGGCCGAGAAGACGTCTGTCATGACACAGTCGCTGGCAGACGCCTTCGCCACCGGCATCGCCGACCATCCGGAGGACTGGCACATGCTTCAGCGGTTGTGGCTCGCGGACCTGGAACCCCGCCCGTCGGACGGGGACGCCGCGTGAGAATCGGCATCGTCTGCCCGTACTCCTGGGACGTACCCGGCGGCGTCCAGTTCCACATCCGCGACCTCGCGGAGTACTTCATCAGGCTCGGCCACGAGGTGTCCGTGCTGGCTCCGGCCGACGACGACACCCCGCTGCCGCCGTACGTCGTCTCGGCCGGCCGGGCGGTCCCGGTGCCGTACAACGGCTCGGTGGCGCGCCTCAACTTCGGCTTCCTGTCCGCCGCGCGGGTACGGCGCTGGCTGCACGACGGGGCCTTCGACGTCGTGCACATCCACGAGCCGACCTCGCCGTCGCTCGGCCTGCTGACCTGCTGGGCGGCCTCGGGCCCGATCGTGGCCACCTTCCACACGTCGAACCCGCGCTCGCGCGCGATGATCGCCGCGTACTCGATCCTCCAGGCCGCCCTGGAGAAGATCAGTGCGCGGATCGCGGTGAGCGAGTACGCCCGGCGCACGCTGGTGGAGCACCTCGGCGGGGACGCGGTGGTCATCCCCAACGGCGTCGACGTCGACTTCTTCGCCGACGCCGAGCCCCGCCCCGAGTGGCAGGGCGGCACGATCGGCTTCGTCGGGCGCATCGACGAACCCCGCAAGGGCCTGCCCGTGCTGATGCGGGCCCTGCCGAAGATCTTCGCCGAGCGCCCGGACGCCCGGCTGCTGGTCGCGGGCCGCGGCGACGAGAAGGAGGCCGTGGAGAACCTGCCGAAGGAGCTGCACGCGCGCGTGGAGTTCCTCGGCATGATCAGCGACGAGGACAAGGCGCGCTTCCTGCGCAGCGTGGACCTGTACGTCGCGCCCAACACCGGTGGCGAGAGCTTCGGCATCATCCTCGTCGAGGCCATGTCGGCCGGGGCCCCCGTGCTCGCCTCCGACCTCGACGCCTTCGCCCAGGTACTGGACCAGGGAGCGGCCGGCGACCTCTTCGCCAACGAGGACGCGGACGCCCTCGCCGAGGCGGCGGTACGGCTCCTGGGCGACCCGGAGCGCAGAGCCGGGCTGCGGGAGCGGGGCAGCGCGCACGTCCGCCGCTTCGACTGGTCGACCGTCGGCGCGGACATCCTGTCGGTGTACGAGACGGTGACGGCGGGCGCCGCCGCCGTCGCGGCCGAGGACGACCGGGGATCACCGGGCCTGCGGGCGCGGCTCGGACTGGCCCGGGACTGACCGCACCCCGCCACAGCCCCCCGGCCACAGCCCCCCCCCGGCCACCGCGCAGCCCGGCCACCGGCCGCCCCGCCGCCGTGAGGGTCACGGGTAGCCTTGCCGCCCGTGACCGCAACCCTGATCTGGACCCTTGTCGTCCTCGTCGCCATCGGCCTGTACCTGAGCTGGACGGCGGGGCGGCTGGACCGGCTGCACGCCCGTATCGACGCCGCCCGCGCGGCGCTGGACGCCCAGCTGCTGCGCCGCGCGTCCGTGGCCCAGGAACTGGCCACCTCCAAGGTGCTCGACCCCGCCGCCTCGATCGTCCTGTACGAGGCCGCGCACGCGGCGCGGCAGGCCGAGGAGGAGCAGCGGGAGGTCGCCGAGAGCGAGCTCAGCCAGGCCCTGAGGGCCGTCTTCGCGGACGCGGGGCAGCTGGACGTCGTACGCGCGGCGCCCGGGGGAGACGCGGCGGCCCATGAGCTCAACGAGGCCGTCCGCCGGGTCCCCATGGCCCGCCGTTTCCACAACGACGCCGTCGGCGCGGTCCGCAGACTGCGCCAGCACCGCAAGGTCCGCTGGTTCCGGCTGGCCGGCCACGCCCCCTTCCCGATGGCGTTCGAGATGGACGACGAGCCGCCCCCCGCCCTCGCGGACCGCGCGGCCTGAAACCGAGGGCAGGGCCGGTGTGCGGTCCGCATGATCGGCCAAAAGGATCCACGGGCTTTCCATTGGCCCTTGCTGTGGACTGGTCCACTCGCGTTTCCTCGGTGCTGCCGAAGCCCTCTTTTCCTACGAGTGAGGTCCCCCCGTGTCCAGCACGCTCTCCGCACACCAGACCCCCGAGACCGGCACCGCGCGCGTGAAGCGCGGAATGGCCGAGCAGCTCAAGGGCGGCGTGATCATGGATGTCGTCAACGCCGAGCAGGCGAAGATCGCCGAGGACGCGGGCGCCGTCGCCGTCATGGCGCTGGAGCGGGTCCCGGCGGACATCCGCAAGGACGGCGGCGTGGCCCGCATGTCGGACCCGAACATGATCGAGGAGATCATCGAGGCCGTCTCGATCCCGGTCATGGCCAAGTCCCGCATCGGCCACTTCGTCGAGGCCCAGGTCCTCCAGTCGCTCGGCGTCGACTACATCGACGAGTCCGAGGTCCTCACTCCGGCCGACGAGGTCAACCACTCCGACAAGTGGGCGTTCACCACCCCCTTCGTCTGCGGTGCCACCAACCTGGGCGAGGCCCTGCGCCGCATCGCCGAGGGCGCCGCGATGATCCGCTCCAAGGGCGAGGCCGGCACCGGCAACGTCGTCGAGGCCGTCCGCCACCTGCGCCAGATCAAGAACGAGATCGCCAAGCTGCGCGGCTTCGACAACAACGAGCTGTACGCCGCCGCCAAGGAGCTGCGCGCCCCGTACGAGATCGTCAAGGAGGTCGCCGAGCTCGGCAAGCTCCCGGTGGTGCTGTTCTCCGCCGGTGGTGTGGCCACCCCCGCCGACGCCGCGCTGATGCGCCAGCTCGGCGCCGAGGGCGTCTTCGTCGGCTCCGGCATCTTCAAGTCCGGCGACCCGGCCAAGCGCGCCGCCGCCATCGTGAAGGCCACCACCTTCTACGACGACCCGAAGATCATCGCGGACGCCTCCCGCAACCTGGGCGAGGCCATGGTCGGCATCAACTGCGACACCCTGCCCGAGGCCGAGCGCTACGCCAACCGCGGCTGGTAAGCACTTCCATGAGCCACGAAGCCCCTGTCATCGGCGTCCTGGCCCTCCAGGGCGACGTCCGGGAGCACCTCATCGCCCTGGCCGCGGCCGACGCCGTGGCCAGGCAGGTGCGGCGCCCCGAGGAACTCGCCGAGGTCGACGGTCTCGTCATCCCCGGCGGCGAGTCGACCACGATCTCCAAGCTCGCCGTCCTCTTCGGCGTGATGGAGCCCCTCCGCGCGCGGGTGCGTGCCGGGATGCCCGTCTACGGGACCTGCGCGGGCATGATCATGCTCGCCGACAAGATCCTCGACCCGCGTTCGGGCCAGGAGACCGTCGGCGGCATCGACATGATCGTGCGCCGCAACGCGTTCGGGCGGCAGAACGAGTCCTTCGAGGCCGCTCTCGACGTGCGCGGCATCGCGGGCGATCCGGTGGAGGGTGTCTTCATCCGCGCCCCCTGGGTCGAGTCCGTCGGTGCCGGGACCGAGGTGCTCGCCGAGCACGAGGGCCACATCGTCGCGGTCCGCCAGGGCAACGCGCTGGCCACCTCGTTCCACCCGGAACTGACCGGTGACCACCGTGTGCACGCCCTGTTCGTCGACATGGTGCGCGCGAACCGTGCGGCGGCGTCCTTGTAGGATCTGGGGGTCCCCTCAGGCTCCGCAGGCCCGGGGAGTTCGTCCAGGTTGGGTTACGCGAAGGAGACAGGCAGATGTCCGGCCACTCTAAATGGGCTACGACGAAGCACAAGAAGGCCGTGATCGACGCCAAGCGCGGCAAGCTCTTCGCGAAGATGATCAAGAACATCGAAGTCGCGGCCCGTACCGGTGGCGCGGACGTGTCCGGCAACCCGACGCTGTTCGACGCCATCCAGAAGGCCAAGAAGAGCTCGGTCCCGAACAAGAACATCGACTCCGCGGTCAAGCGCGGCGCCGGTCTCGAGGCCGGCGGCGCCGACTACGAGACGATCATGTACGAGGGCTACGGGCCGAACGGCGTCGCGGTGCTCATCGAGTGCCTCACCGACAACCGCAACCGCGCCGCCTCCGACGTCCGCGTCGCCATGACCCGCAACGGCGGCTCCATGGCCGACCCGGGCTCGGTCTCGTACCTCTTCAACCGCAAGGGCGTCGTCATCGTCCCCAAGGGTGAGCTGGCCGAGGACGACGTCCTCGGCGCCGTGCTCGACGCGGGCGCCGAAGAGGTCAACGACCTCGGCGAGACCTTCGAGGTCCTCTCCGAGGCCACCGACCTGGTCGCGGTGCGCACCGCGCTCCAGGAGGCCGGCATCGACTACGACTCCGCCGAGGCCAACTTCGTCCCGACCATGCAGGTCGAGCTCGACGAGGAGGGCGCGCGGAAGATCTTCAAGCTGATCGACGCGCTCGAGGACAGCGACGACGTCCAGAACGTCTTCGCCAACTTCGACGTCAGCGACGAGGTCATGGAGAAGGTCGACGCGTAGCGCTGCCGCGAGCCGGGCCGACCGAGAGGCTCAACGGGCCGACGGGACACACCCGTCGGCCCGTCGCTTTGTCAGTGGGACCCGCTAGCCTGCACAAACAGGCGATCGAAGGGAGGGCTCGTGCGCGTACTCGGGGTGGACCCCGGTCTCACCCGCTGCGGTGTCGGTGTCGTCGAAGGCGTCGCGGGCCGGCCGCTCACGATGGTGGGCGTCGGTGTCGTACGGACTCCGGCGGACGCCGAGTTGGGCCTGCGCCTGGTCGCCGTCGAGCAGGGCATCGAGGCGTGGCTGGACGAACACCGGCCCGAATACGTCGCCGTGGAACGGGTGTTCAGCCAGCACAACGTCCGCACGGTCATGGGCACCGCCCAGGCCAGCGCCGTCGCCATGCTGTGCGCCGCCCGCCGCGGCATCCCCGTCGCCCTGCACACCCCGAGCGAGGTCAAGGCCGCCGTCACCGGCAGCGGGCGCGCCGACAAGGCCCAGGTCGGCGCCATGGTGACCCGGCTGCTCCGGCTCGACGCGCCGCCCAAGCCCGCCGACGCCGCCGACGCCCTCGCCCTCGCGATCTGTCACATCTGGCGCGCGCCCGCACAGCAGCGCCTCAAGCAGGCGGTCGCCCAGAACCGCCTTCAGCAGGCCGTCGCCCTGCACGCAGCCAAGACCCCGAACGCATCGAAAGGCCGTACCGCATGATCGCCTTCGTCAGTGGCACGGTCGCCGCACTCGCCCCCGACGCCGCCGTGCTCGAGGTCGGCGGGGTCGGCATGGCCGTCCAGTGCTCGCCGAACACGCTCTCCACGCTCCGGCTCGGCCGCCCCGCCAAGCTCGCCACCTCCCTCGTCGTACGCGAGGACTCGCTGACCCTGTACGGCTTCGTGGACGACGACGAGCGCCAGGTCTTCGAGCTGCTCCAGACGGCGAGCGGGGTCGGCCCCCGGCTGGCCCAGGCCATGCTGGCGGTGCACGCGCCGGACGCCCTGCGCCGCGCGGTGGCCACGGGGGACGAGAAGGCCCTCGTCGCGGTACCGGGCATCGGCAAGAAGGGCGCCCAGAAGCTGCTGCTGGAGCTGAAGGACCGGCTGGGCGAGCCGCTCGGCGCCCCCGTGGTCGGCGCCCCGGTCACCAGCGGCTGGCGCGACCAGCTGCACGCCGCCCTGATCGGCCTCGGCTACGCGACCCGCGAGGCCGACGAGGCGGTCGCCGCCGTGACCCCGCAGGCCGAGGCCGCGGACGGCGCGCCCCAGGTGGGACACCTCCTGAAGGCCGCCCTTCAGACCCTGAACCGCGCCCGCTAGGAGACGTCAGTGAACTGGGACGACACGACCGAAGAGACCGCCCCGGAGCGGTTGGTCGGCTCGGTCGCCGACCGCGAGGACCAGGCCGTCGAGGCCGCGCTGCGCCCCAAGGACCTGGGTGAGTTCATCGGCCAGGAGAAGGTCCGCGAACAGCTCGACCTCGTGCTGCGCGCCGCCCGCGCGCGCGGCGCCACCGCCGACCACGTGCTGCTCTCCGGCGCCCCCGGCCTGGGCAAGACCACCCTCTCGATGATCATCGCCGCCGAGATGGGCGCCCCGATCCGGATCACCAGCGGCCCCGCCATCCAGCACGCGGGCGATCTCGCGGCGATCCTCTCCTCCCTCCAGGAGGGCGAGGTCCTCTTCCTCGACGAGATCCACCGCATGTCGCGGCCCGCCGAGGAGATGCTCTACATGGCGATGGAGGACTTCCGCGTCGACGTCATCGTCGGCAAGGGCCCCGGCGCCACCGCCATCCCGCTCGAGCTGCCCCCGTTCACACTGGTCGGCGCCACCACGCGCGCGGGCCTGCTGCCGCCCCCGCTGCGCGACCGCTTCGGATTCACGGCGCACATGGAGTTCTACGAACCCGCGGAACTCCAGCGCGTCATCCACCGCTCGGCGGACCTCCTCGACGTGGAGATCGACACCGCGGGGGCCGCCGAGATCGCCGGCCGCTCCCGCGGCACCCCCCGCATCGCCAACCGTCTGCTGCGCCGCGTCCGTGACTACGCGCAGGTCAAGGCGGACGGAAGGATCACCCGCGAGATCGCCGAGGCCGCCCTGAAGGTCTACGAGGTGGACGGCCGCGGCCTGGACCGTCTCGACCGCGGGGTCCTGGAGGCCCTGCTCAAGCTGTTCGGCGGCGGCCCGGTGGGCCTGTCCACGCTCGCCGTGGCGGTGGGGGAGGAGCGTGAGACCGTGGAGGAGGTCGCCGAGCCCTTCCTGGTGAGGGAGGGCCTGCTGGCCCGTACCCCGCGAGGCCGGGTGGCCACCCCGGCCGCGTGGGCGCATCTCGGTCTCACCCCGGCTCAGGGAAGTGGACAACAGGACCTGTTCGGGGCGTGACGCCGAGGGCCGCGGCGGAGGTGTTGGCCGGGTCAGGAACCCAGGTGCCATGCTGAGCGTTGTTCCATGCGCGCGGACTCGCTTAGACTCCGCCGATGCCGCCGTTGTCGGCAGCACACAACCCCCATCCAACAGGCCGCTCCACCATCGCGGTCGTCCGAAGGAAGTCCGTCCCGTGAGTCCTGTGACCCTCCTCCCGTTCATCGTGCTCATCGGGGCCATGTTCCTGATGACCCGGTCGGCCAAGAAGAAGCAGCAGCAGGCCGCCGCCATGCGAAACGACATGCAGCCCGGCAGTGGTGTCCGCACCATCGGGGGCATGTACGCGACGGTGAAGGAGGTCAACGAGGACACGGTCCTCCTCGACGCCGGTCCGGGCGTCGACCTGCTCTTCGCGAAGAACTCCATCGGTGCCGTCCTGACCGACGACGAGTACAACCGCATCGTCCACGGCATCGAGCACGACCTGAAGTCCGACTCCGACGTCGTCCCGGACGACGCCTCCTCCCTCACCGGGTCCGCCGAGAGCGACGACACCGTCGACGAAGCTGCCGCCTCCGACGACAAGTCCGTCGACCTCGGCAAGAAGGACGCGACCGACGAGACGCAGGAGAAGGCCGCCGACGAGCAGGCCGAGACCGCCGAAGAGCCGAAGAAGACCGACGGCGACTCCGACGCGAAGAAGTAGCCACGTCCCCGGCGCGCACGGGTCCCACCCGTCCGCGCCGGGGCGCGCGCATCTCGCCAGGGGATCCCGACACCATGTCATGGCCGCCGCCGCGCTGACCCGGCGTGAGGCGGCCCGAGAGGGAGTACGAGAAGGTGGCAGCACCTAAGAAGGGCCGGAGCGCGAGTGCCCAGAGCAAGCCAGGGCGCTCGCTGGCCCTGATCCTGATCGCCATCGTGGGGCTCACCGCAGGCATGTTCGCCTCCGGTCACACCACTCCGCGTCTGGGCATCGACCTCGCCGGCGGTACCAGCATCACGCTGGAGGCGAAGTCGGACCAGGGCTCAGCGATCAACAAGGCCAACATGGACACCGCGGTCGAGATCATGAACCGCCGTGTCAACGGGCTGGGCGTCTCCGAGGCGGAGGTGCAGACCCAGGGCAGTCGCAACATCATCGTGAACATCCCCAAGGGCACCAACTCGGAGAAGGCCCGGGAGCAGGTCGGCACCACCGCCAAGCTGTACTTCCGTCCGGTCCTGGCCCAGGAGGCCACCGGCGCCGCCGTCACCGCCTCGCCGAGCGCGTCCGCGAGCGGCTCGTCCAGCGCCTCGCCGAGCCCCTCGGCGAGTGCCTCCGGCACCGGTGAGAAGGCGACCTCCTCGTCCTCCCCCTCGGCCTCCGCCACCTCGCAGGGCCGCGCCGTCACCGACGGGCTGAAGGCCGACGCCACCCCTTCGGCCTCCGCCGACGCCGGGGCGAGCTCCTCCGCCAGCCCGTCGGCCTCCGCGAGCGGCGGCGCCGTCACCGCGGACGACGCCGCGCTCCAGGCCAAGTACGCCGCCCTGGACTGCTCGAAGGAGTCCGTCCGGGCCAAGGCCGGCGAGGGCGTCAAGCCCGAGGACACGACCGTGGCCTGCGGTGAGATCGACAAGGTCTGGTACAAGTACCTGCTCGGCCCGGCCGCCGTCGACGGCACCGAGGTCGACAAGGCCCAGGCGGTCTACGACACGCAGACCGCCGCCGGCTGGCAGGTCACCATGGACTTCAACAAGTCCGGCGCCAAGAAGTTCGCCACGATCACCGGCCAGCTCGCGCAGAACACCCAGCCGCAGAACGAGTTCGGCATCGTGCTCGACGGCAACGTCGTCTCCAGCCCGTACGTGAGCTCCTCCATCACCGGCGGCCAGGCCCAGATCTCGGGCAGCTTCACGCAGGAGGAGGCCCAGGGCCTCGCCAACATGCTGTCCTACGGTGCGCTCCCGCTCTCCTTCCAGGAGCAGAGCGTGACCACGGTGACCGCGGCGCTCGGCGGTGACCAGCTGCACGCCGGTCTGCTGGCCGGTGCCATCGGCCTCCTGCTGGTCGTGATCTACCTGGTGGCCTACTACCGCGGCCTGGCGCTCGTCGCGCTCGCCTCGCTGCTGGTCTCCGCGGCCCTCACCTACGTGCTCATGGCGCTGCTCGGCCCGGCCATCGGCTTCGCGCTGAACCTGCCCGCCGTCTGTGGAGCCATCGTCGCCATCGGCATCACGGCGGACTCGTTCATCGTGTACTTCGAACGCGTCCGGGACGAGATCCGCGAGGGCCGTACCCTGCGCCCCGCCGTGGAGCGGGCCTGGCCGCGTGCCCGGCGCACCATCCTGGTCTCCGACTTCGTGTCGTTCCTCGCCGCCGCCGTGCTCTTCATCGTCACGGTCGGCAAGGTCCAGGGCTTCGCCTTCACGCTGGGCCTGACCACCGTCCTGGACGTGGTCGTGGTCTTCTTCTTCACCAAGCCGCTGATGACGCTCATCGCTCGGCGGAAGTTCTTCGCGAACGGCCACAAGTGGTCCGGCCTCGACCCGAAGAGCCTGGGTGCCCAGCCCCCGCTGCGCCGCACCCGCCGTCCCGGCGGTCCCGCCGCCGGCCCCGTCGAGACGAAGGAGGCCTGAGCGATGTCGAAACTCGGTAACCTCGGCGCCCGGCTGCACCGTGGCGAGATCAGCTACGACTTCATCGGCCACCGCAAGCTCTGGTACAGCATCTCGATCCTGATCACCATCACGGCCATCGTCGGCCTGGCGGTGCGCGGCCTGAACATGGGCATCGACTTCCAGGGCGGCGCCGTCTTCACCACCGAGAAGACGAGCGTCTCCGTCTCCCAGGCCGAGGACTACGCCAAGGACGCGTCCGGCCACGACGCGGTCGTGCAGAAGCTGGGCAACGGCACGCTGCGCATCCAGATCGCCGGCATGGACATCAAGCAGTCCAACGAGATCAAGAGCGAGCTGGCCGACGACTTCAAGGTCGACCCGGAGACGATCACCGCCGAGCTGGTCGGTCCCAGCTGGGGCGACCAGATCGCCAGCAAGGCCTGGCAGGGCCTGGCGATCTTCATGGTCCTGGTCGTGATCTATCTGGCGATCGCCTTCGAGTGGCGCATGGCCATCGCGGCCCTCGTCGCCCTGATCCACGACATCACCATCACGGTCGGCATCTACGCCCTCGTCGGCTTCGAGGTGACGCCCGGCACGGTGATCGGTCTGCTGACGATCCTCGGTTACTCGCTGTACGACACGGTGGTCGTCTTCGACTCCCTGAAGGAACAGACGAAGGACCTCACCAAGCAGACCCGGTTCACCTACAGCGAGATCGCCAACCGGTCGATCAACGGCACCCTGGTCCGCTCCATCAACACCACGGTCGTCGCGCTGCTGCCGGTGGCGGGCCTGCTGTTCATCGGCGGTGGCTTCCTCGGCGCGGGCACGCTCAACGACATCTCGCTGTCGCTGTTCGTCGGCCTCGCGGCCGGCGCGTACTCGTCGATCTTCATCGCCACGCCGCTCGTCGCCGACCTCAAGGAGCGCGAGCCGCAGATCAAGGCGCTGAAGAAGCGGGTCCTGGCCAAGCGTGCCCAGGCGGCGTCCGAGGAGGCGCCCGCGCAGCACCGCGGCGACGACGTCCACCGCGACGAGCCGGAGGACGCCGAAGCCGCGGTCGTCGGACCGCGCCACCAGCCCGCGTCCCGGGGCCGGGGCCGCGGCCGTCCGTCGGGGAAGCGCCGATGACCGAGCTCACCGACATCACGGCGCTGCTGCACAGCCGCATCCGTGACGTGGCCGACCACCCGGAGCCGGGAGTGGTGTTCAAGGACATCACCCCGCTCCTGGCGGACCCGGTGGCGTTCACCGCGCTCACCGACACGTTCGCCGCGATCGCGGAGCGCACCGGCGCCACCAAGGTCGTCGGACTGGAGGCCCGGGGCTTCATCCTGGGCGCCCCGGTCGCCGTCCGGGCCGGCCTCGGCTTCATCCCCGTCCGCAAGGCGGGCAAGCTCCCCGGAGCCACCCTCGGCCAGGCCTACGACCTGGAGTACGGCTCGGCCGAGATCGAGGTGCACGCCGAGGACCTGTCCGCCGACGACCGTGTGCTGATCGTCGACGACGTCCTCGCCACCGGCGGCACCGCCGAGGCGGCGATCCAGCTCATCCACCGGGCCGGCGCCCAGGTCGCGGGCGTCGCCGTCCTGATGGAACTGGCCTTCCTCGACGGCCGTCCCCGCCTGGAGGCGGCCCTCGGCGGAGCGCCCCTGGAGGCACTGCTCACGATCTGAGCGCGGTCGTGGAACCGTCGTAGCCCGAGCGGGCGGGCCCCGGAGGAATTCCGGGGCCCGCCCCTTGTGTTTCTCCGGTAGACGGCCCTCACATCGGCCTGAAGGCGATCCCGGAGCCCGGGATCGCTACGATGGGTGCTCCGGAGCCTGACCGGGGACCCGGATCGCGCACGAGGAGTCCTCTTGCCAGACGAGGCCCAGCACCTGACCGCCGCCAAGCCCGAGTCCGCCTCGGGCCCCGCGGCCACGTCCGCGTCGCAGGCGAAGGACGACAGCCGCGGGGCGGTCGAGCACGACCGGTCCGCGCCGGTCGACAAGCCGGCCGAGCAGCCCCGGCCCAAGCCGGCCCAGCCCGACGGCTCCGCCGCGGTGCCCGCGGGCCGGCCGGCCGCCGCCCAGCCCCCGGCCCGCTCCGGCTCCTCCAACCGCGTACGTGCCCGCCTCGCCCGGCTCGGCGTCCAGCGGCAGAACCCGTACAACCCGGTCCTGGAGCCGCTGCTGCGGATAGTGCGCAGCAACGACCCCAAGATCGAGACGGCGACGCTGCGCCAGATCGAGAAGTCCTACCAGGTCGCCGAGCGCTGGCACCGCGGTCAGAAGCGCAAGAGCGGCGACCCGTACATCACGCACCCGCTCGCGGTGACCACGATCCTCGCCGAGCTGGGCATGGATCCGGCCACGCTCATGGCGGGCCTGCTGCACGACACCGTCGAGGACACCGAGTACGGCCTGGAGGACCTGCGCCGCGACTTCGGCGACCAGGTCGCCCTGCTCGTCGACGGCGTCACCAAGCTGGACAAGGTCAAGTTCGGCGAGGCCGCGCAGGCCGAGACCGTGCGCAAGATGGTCGTCGCCATGGCCAAGGACCCGCGCGTCCTGGTCATCAAGCTCGCCGACCGGCTGCACAACATGCGCACCATGCGGTACCTCAAGCGCGAGAAGCAGGAGAAGAAGGCGCGCGAGACCCTCGAGATCTACGCGCCGCTCGCCCACCGTCTCGGCATGAACACCATCAAGTGGGAACTGGAGGACCTCGCCTTCGCGATCCTCTACCCCAAGATGTACGACGAGATCGTACGGCTGGTGGCCGAGCGCGCTCCGAAGCGTGACGAGTACCTGGCCATAGTGACCGACGAGGTCCAGGCCGACCTGCGCGCCGCCCGGATCAAGGCGACCGTGACGGGCCGCCCGAAGCACTACTACAGCGTCTACCAGAAGATGATCGTCCGCGGCCGTGACTTCGCGGAGATCTACGACCTGGTGGGCATCCGCGTCCTGGTGGACACGGTCAGGGACTGCTACGCGGCCCTCGGCACGGTGCACGCGCGATGGAACCCGGTCCCCGGCCGGTTCAAGGACTACATCGCGATGCCGAAGTTCAACATGTACCAGTCGCTGCACACGACGGTCATCGGCCCCAACGGCAAGCCGGTCGAACTCCAGATCCGCACCTTCGACATGCACCGCCGCGCCGAGTACGGCATCGCCGCGCACTGGAAGTACAAGCAGGAGGCCGTCGCCGGCGCCTCCAAGGTGCGCTCGGACCAGCCGAGGACCACCGGCAAGGACGACCACCTCAACGACATGGCATGGCTGCGCCAGCTCCTCGACTGGCAGAAGGAGACCGAGGACCCGGGCGAGTTCCTGGAGTCCCTGCGCTTCGACCTGTCGCGCAACGAGGTCTTCGTCTTCACGCCGAAGGGTGACGTGATAGCGCTGCCGGCCGGCGCCACACCCGTGGACTTCTCGTACGCGGTGCACACCGAGGTGGGCCACCGCACCATAGGAGCCCGCGTCAACGGACGCCTCGTCCCGCTGGAATCGACCCTCGACAACGGCGACCTGGTGGAGGTCTTCACCTCCAAGGCGGCCGGGGCAGGGCCGTCCCGGGACTGGCTGAACTTCGTCAAGTCGCCGAGGGCCCGCAACAAGATCCGGGCCTGGTTCTCCAAGGAGCGCCGCGACGAGGCCATCGAGCAGGGCAAGGACGCCATCGCGCGGGCCATGCGCAAGCAGAACCTGCCGATCCAGCGGATCCTCACCGGCGACTCGCTGGTCACGCTGGCGCACGAGATGCGCTACCCGGACATCTCCTCGCTGTACGCGGCGATCGGCGAGGGCCATGTGGCCGCGCAGAACGTCGTGCAGAAGCTGGTGCAGGCCCTCGGCGGCGAGGAGGCGGCCACCGAGGAGATCGACGAGACGGTCCCCTCCCGCACCCGCGGCCGCAAGCGGCGCAGCAACCAGGACCCCGGGGTGGTCGTCAAGGGCGTCGACGACGTCTGGGTCAAGCTGGCCCGCTGTTGTACGCCCGTCCCCGGCGACCCCATCATCGGCTTCGTCACGCGGGGCAGCGGTGTATCGGTCCACCGCAGCGACTGCGTCAACGTGGAGTCGCTGTCCCGTGAGCCGGAGCGCATCCTCGAGGTCGAGTGGGCGCCCACCCAGTCCTCCGTCTTCCTGGTCGCCATCCAGGTCGAGGCCCTCGACCGGTCCCGGCTCCTGTCGGACGTCACCCGGGTGCTGTCCGACCAGCACGTCAACATCCTGTCCGCGGCGGTGCAGACCTCCCGCGACCGGGTGGCCACCTCCCGCTTCACCTTCGAGATGGGCGACCCCAAGCACCTGGGACACGTCCTGAAGGCCGTACGCGGCGTGGAGGGCGTCTACGACGTCTACCGGGTCACATCGGCGCGCAGGCCGTAGCAGAGCACGCGAGAGGCCCCCGTACGCGATGTACGGGGGCCTCTTCGTCGACCGGGCGGGCCGGGAGCCGGGGGCCCGGATCAGCCGCCGAACTCCTGGAGACCCTTCAGGGCCTGGTCCAGCAGGGCCTGGCGGCCCTCCAGCTCACGCTCCAGCTTGTCGGCCTTCGCGGTGTTGCCCTGGGCACGGGCCGCGTCGATCTGGGTCCGCAGCTTGTCCACGGCGGCCTGGAGCTGACCCGTCAGACCCGCGGCACGCGCGCGTGCCTCCGGGTTCGTCCGGCGCCACTCGGCCTCCTCGGACTCCTGCATGGCCCGCTCCACGGCGTGCATCCGGCCCTCGACCTTCGGCCGGGCGTCGCGCGGCACGTGACCGATGGCCTCCCACCGCTCGTTGATCGAGCGGAACGCGGCACGCGCGGCCTTCAGATCACCGATCGGCAGGAGCTTCTCGGCCTCCTCGGCCAGCTCCTCCTTGAGCTTCAGGTTCTCCGTCTGCTCCGCGTCCCGCTCGGCGAACACCGAGCTGCGGGCGGCGAAGAAGACGTCCTGGGCGCCGCGGAAGCGGTTCCACAGGTCGTCCTCGTGCTCGCGCTGGGCGCGGCCCGCGGCCTTCCACTCCGCCATCAGCTCGCGGTAGCGAGCCGCCGTCGGACCCCAGTCCGACGAACCGGACAGCGCCTCGGCCTCGGAGACCAGCCGCTCCTTGGTCCGGCGGGCCTCCTCGCGCTGCGCGTCCAGCTGCGCGAAGTGCGCCTTGCGGCGCTTGGAGAAAGCCGAACGCGCGTGCGAGAACCGGTGCCACAGCTCGTCGTCCGACTTGCGGTCGAGACGCGGCAGACCCTTCCAGGTGTCCACCAGCGACCGCAGCCGCTCACCGGCGGCCCGCCACTGGTCGGACTGGGCCAGCTGCTCGGCCTCGGTGACCAGGTCCTCCTTGGCCTTGCGGGCCTCGTCGGACTGCTTGGCCCGCTGCTGCTTGCGCTCCTCGCGCCGCGACTCGACGGTCGCCACCAGCTTGTCCAGCCGGTCCCGCAGCGCCTGGAGATCACCGACCGCGTGGTGCGCGTCGACCTGTTCGCGGATGTGGTCGATCGCGACCTGCGCGTCCTTCGTCGACAGATCGGTGGTCTTCACTCGCTTCTCGAGGAGGCCGATCTCGACAACCAGGCCCTCGTACTTGCGCTCGAAATAGGCCAGCGCCTCCTCGGGGGAGCCTGCCTGCCAGGAACCGACCACCTGCTCGCCGTCGGCCGTACGCACGTACACGGTCCCCGTCTCGTCGACGCGGCCCCACGGGTCGCTGCTCACAGCGCCTCCTCCACATGATGCCTCCGAGGGGCTTCAGCGCCCCCGGGCATCGTCCACAGTTTCGTCACGGCCAACATAGGCGACCGGCGGGCAGCCTGTCCGCATCCAGCGCGACCGAAATTGCGCAGTTGACCGCCCCTCGGTCGGCAGGTCGCCGTCAGGATTTCGTGACCGTCGCCTTGTCGATCACGACCGTCGCGTTCGGGGCCCCGTCACCGGCGCCCGTGTTCTCGCCCGCGGCGGCGATCTTCGCCAGCACCTTCATGCCGTCGGCCGAGACGGTACCGAAGGGCGTGTAGCTCGGCGGCAGCTGACTGTCCTGGTAGACGAGGAAGAACTGGCTGCCGCCGGTGTGCGCCTGACCGGTGTTGGCCATGGCGATCGTGCCCGCCGGGTAGATGTTGTTCTTGAGGCTGGCGTCCTTCAGGTTCTCGTCCGGGATGGTGTAGCCGGGACCGCCGCTGCCGCTGCCCGTCGGGTCGCCGCACTGGAGGACGTAGATGCCGCTGGTGGTGAGACGGTGGCACTTGGTGTGGTCGAAGTAGCCCTTGCCGGCGAGGAAGCTGAACGAGTTCACCGTGTGCGGGGCGGCCTTCGCCTTGAGCGCTATGTCGATGTCCCCGCACGTCGTCGCGAGGGTCATCGTGTACTTCGCCGACTTGTCGATCGTGACCGCAGGCTCCTTCTTCCAGGTCTGCGTCTTGACCGTGCCCGCGGCCGCCTTCTCGCACGGGTCCTTGACGGCGCTGGGCGTCGCGGACGGCGTCGTCTCCGAGCTCGCGTTCGCCTTGTCGTCGTCCTTCATGACACCGGTCGCGTACAGCGCCACACTGCCGATGATGATCACGCCGAGGACCGACGCGATCACCGAGTTGCGGGCACGCGCCTTGCGTCGCGCGGAGGTGCGCCTCTGCTGCTGCCGCAAGAACTTCTCCCGGGCGAGCTGACGCTTCCGCTGTTCCTGGGTGACCACCGGGTTCTCTCCTCGTGCGTCTCGTACGTCGACTGGGACGCGTGCGTCTTGTGAGCCGACCGCCTGCGTGTGCCCCGTACCGTATATGGGTTCGCTGAGGAATCGGCAGCGCCGGTAGGCTCTGACCACTGGCGCAGCCGCCCAGAAGCCCACGCGTATCGACACAAACGAAGGACGATCGTGCTCATTGCCGGGTTCCCCGCCGGGGCCTGGGGGACGAACTGTTATCTCGTCGCCCCCGCCGCCGGTGAGGAGTGCGTGATCATCGACCCGGGCCACCAGGCGGCCCCGGGAGTCGAGGAAGCGATCAGGAAGCATCGGCTCAAGCCCGTCGCCGTCGTCCTCACCCACGGCCACATCGACCACGTGGCCTCGGTCGTCCCCGTGTGCGGAGCGCACGACGTGCCGGCCTGGATCCACCCCGAGGACCGCTACATGATGAGCGACCCCGAGAAGGCGCTCGGCCGGTCCATCGGGATGCCGCTGATGGGCGAACTGACCGTGGGGGAGCCGGACGACGTCCGCGAGCTGGCCGACGGCGTCCGGCTGGACCTGGCGGGTCTGGAGTTCTCCGTCGCGCACACGCCGGGCCATACCAAGGGGTCGGTGAGCTTCCGGATGCCCGAGACGGCCGACGTCCCGTCGGTCTTCTTCTCCGGGGATCTGCTGTTCGCCGGCTCCATCGGACGCACCGACCTGCCCGGCGGCGACATGGCCGAGCTGCTCGAGTCGCTGGCCCGCGTGTGCCTGCCGCTCGATGACTCGACCGTGGTGCTGTCCGGCCACGGCCCCCAGACGACCATCGGCCAGGAGCGCGCCACCAACCGGTATCTCCGGCAGGTGGCGGCCGGCGGCCAGGGAGCGGGTTCGCACGCCCCTCCCCGACGAGGAATGTGACGAGAGACCTTCCGTGAGTACCTTTCAGGCCCCCAAGGGCACGTACGACCTGATTCCGCCGCGGTCCGCGAAGTTCCTCGCGGTGCGCGAGGCGATCGCCGCCCCGCTGCGCAACTCCGGCTACGGCTACGTCGAGACGCCCGGCTTCGAGGACGTCAACCTGTTCGCGCGCGGTGTGGGTGAGTCCACCGACATCGTCAGCAAGGAGATGTACGCCTTCGAGACCAAGGGAGGCGATCAGCTGGCCCTGCGCCCGGAGGGCACGGCGTCCGTACTGCGCGCCGCCCTGGAGGCGAACCTGCACAAGCAGGGCAACCTGCCGGTCAAGCTCTGGTACTCGGGCTCGTACTACCGTTACGAGAAGCCGCAGGCGGGCCGGTACCGGCACTTCTCGCAGGTCGGCGCCGAGGCGATCGGCGCGGAGGACCCGGCGCTGGACGCCGAGCTGATCATCCTGGCCGACCAGGCGTACCGGTCGCTGGGGCTGCGCCGGTTCCGCATCCTGCTCAACAGCCTCGGCGACAAGGAGTGCCGCCCGGTCTACCGGGAGGCGCTCCAGAACTTCCTGCGGGGCCTGGACCTCGACGAGGACACGCTGCGCCGCGCGGAGATCAACCCGCTGCGGGTCCTGGACGACAAGCGCGAGGCGGTCCAGAAGCAGCTCGGCGGCGCGCCGCTGCTGCGTGACTACCTCTGCGACGCGTGCAAGGCGTACCACGAGGAGGTCCGGGAGCTGATCACGGCGGCCGGCGTGGTCTTCGAGGACGACCCGAAGCTGGTGCGCGGACTCGACTACTACACCCGTACGACCTTCGAGTTCGTCCACGACGGGCTCGGCTCCCAGTCCGCGGTGGGCGGCGGCGGCCGCTACGACGGTCTGTCCGAGATGATCGGCGGCCCCGCGCTGCCGTCGGTGGGCTGGGCGCTGGGCGTCGACCGCACGGTGCTGGCGCTGGAGGCGGAGGGCGTGGAGCTGGAACTGCCCGCCGCGACCTCCGTGTTCGCCGTCCCGCTCGGCGAGGAGGCCCGCCGGGTCCTCTTCGCGAAGGTCACCGAACTGCGCAAGCTCGGCGTCGCGGCGGACTTCTCGTACGGCTCCCGGGGGCTCAAGGGCGCCATGAAGAGCGCCAACCGCAGCGGGGCCCGCTACACGATCGTGGCGGGCGAACGCGACCTCGCCGAGGGCGTCGTCCAGCTCAAGGACATGGAGTCCGGCGAGCAGACGGCGATCGGCGTCAACGAGATCGTGGCCGAGCTCGAGTCGAAGCTGGGCTAGCGGGCGTCACCGTCCGAGGAAGGCGCCGGGTCGTCCGACCCGGCGCCTTCCTCGTGCGCCGGGGCGTCAACCCGGCGGCCGCCCGTTCGCCCTCGCGAGGGGACTCCCGCCCGGGGGCCGCGCGCGTGTGCCGTCGCGCGCCTGGCCTTGGCCGGAACCGAACGCCGCGGGGCGGCCGTACGTACTTCCTTATGCGCACCGAACGGTGCGCACCCGGCCCGGTGCGGCACAATGGCCCCTGCCCGAAGATGGTCCAACTCTCAAGTGACGGATCGGCGTGATGAGCAAGACGACAGTCAAGGACGTCTCCACCCAGGAGCCCGAGCGCGTCGCCGCGACCGAGCCCCGGACCGTGGGCGGCAGCCGTGCGTTCGCGATCCTGCTGCTGATCACCGGCGCCGCCGGTCTGCTCGCCGCATGGGTCATCACGCTCGACAAGTTCAAGATCCTCGAGGCCAAGGTCGAGGGCAAGACCTTCACGCCCAGTTGCAGCATCAGCCCGATCATCAGCTGCGGCAGCGTCATGGAGAGCAAGCAGGCCGCCGCCTTCGGGTTCCCCAACCCGATGCTCGGTCTCGTCGCCTACGGCATCGTGATCTGCGTCGGCATGAGCCTGCTGACCCGGGTCGCCTTCCCCCGCTGGTACTGGCTGACCTTCAACTTCGGCACGCTCTTCGGCGTGGGCTTCTGCACCTGGCTCCAGTACCAGTCGCTGTACGAGATCAACGCCCTGTGCCTGTGGTGCTCGCTGGCCTGGGTCGCGACGATCACCATGTTCTGGTACGTCACCTCGTTCAACGTGCGCAACGGCCTCCTGCCCGCGCCGGGCTGGCTGAGGCGTTTCCTCGCCGAGTTCACCTGGGTCCTGCCCGTCACCCACGTCGGCATCATCGCCATGCTGATCCTGACCCGCTGGGGCGCGGACCTCTGGGCCTGAGCCCCGTACCGCAAGGGCGTCGAAGCCCACTGTCGGACCTCTGACGTAGGCTCCGACGTGTGGAGCCCGACCTGTTCACCGCCGCAGCCGAAGACCGCCAGGAGAAGGACCCAGCCGGGAGCCCCCTGGCGGTCCGGATGCGCCCGCGCACCCTCGACGAGGTGGTGGGCCAGCAGCACCTGCTGAAGCCCGGCTCACCCCTGCGCCGCCTGGTCGGCGAGGGCGCGACCGGCCCGGCCGGACCCTCCTCGGTGATCCTCTGGGGGCCGCCCGGCACCGGGAAGACGACCCTGGCGTACGTCGTCTCCAAGGCCACCAACAAGCGGTTCGTCGAGCTGTCGGCCATCACCGCGGGCGTCAAGGAGGTGCGCGCCGTCATCGACGGCGCCCGCCGCGCCATCGGCGGCTACGGCAAGGAGACCGTCCTCTTCCTCGACGAGATCCACCGCTTCAGCAAGGCCCAGCAGGACTCCCTCCTGCCGGCCGTCGAGAACCGCTGGGTGACACTGATCGCGGCGACCACCGAGAACCCGTACTTCTCGATCATCTCGCCCCTGCTCTCCCGCTCCCTACTGCTGACCCTCGAACCCCTCACGGACGACGACCTCCGCGACCTCGTCCGACGCGCCCTGACCGACGACCGCGGCCTCAAGGGCTCCCTCACCCTCCCCGAGGACACCGAGGCGCATCTGCTGCGCATCGCCGGCGGCGACGCCCGCCGCGCGCTCACCGCCCTGGAGGCGGCCGCCGGAGCGGCCCTGGACCAGGACGAGAGCGAGATCAGCCTCCAGACCCTGGAGCAGACGGTCGACCGCGCGGCGGTGAAGTACGACCGTGACGGCGACCAGCACTACGACGTCGCCAGCGCCCTCATCAAGTCCATCCGGGGCTCGGACGTCGACGCGGCCCTGCACTACCTGGCCCGCATGATCGAGGCCGGCGAGGACCCGCGGTTCATCGCCCGCCGCCTGATGATCTCCGCCAGCGAGGACATCGGCCTCGCCGATCCCGGAGCGCTGCCCCTCGCGGTCGCCGCCGCCCAGGCCGTCGCCATGATCGGCTTCCCCGAGGCGGCCCTCACGCTCAGCCACACCACCATCGCCCTCGCCCTCGCGCCCAAGTCCAACGCCGCGACGACCGCGATCGGCGCCGCCCTGGAGGACGTGCGCAAGGGACTGGCCGGCCCGGTCCCGCCGCATCTGCGCGACGGGCACTACAAGGGCGCCGCCAAGCTGGGGCACGCGCAGGGGTACGTGTATCCGCACGACCTGCCCGAGGGCATCGCCGCCCAGCAGTACGCGCCGGACGCCATCAAGGACCGCGCGTACTACGAGCCCACCCGGCACGGCGCCGAGGCCCGCTACGCGGACGCGGTCGAGTGGACCAGGCAGCACCTCGGTCGCGACGGGTCCTGAGCACCCTGTAGACTCGCCCGAAGTGCCGCGTCCCGTGCAGTCAGAACAGGACAGTCGGCCGGAGCACCGGTCCTCGGACCTCGCTCCAGGAGCGTCGCGCACCGTCGAACGGTGTCGCGGGCAGCCCACCACCACCCGGAGCTCAGGGAACGGTCGGTGGGCCACTCGCGTGCTGCACGTATGTGCCCAGATCAGGGGAGCGGCTGCCCGACAGGTCCCACGCGGACCCGGCGGGTCTCCCCGGCTGCGGATGCGACCTCCCTTAACTCTGACAAGCCGAAATTCAGGAAAGAGACAAAAGACAGTGGCTAACCAGTCCCGTCCCAAGGTCAAGAAGTCGCGTGCCCTCGGCATCGCGCTGACCCCGAAGGCCGTCAAGTACTTCGAGGCCCGCCCCTACCCGCCGGGCGAGCACGGCCGTGGCCGCAAGCAGAACTCGGACTACAAGGTCCGTCTGCTCGAGAAGCAGCGTCTGCGCGCGCAGTACGACGTGTCCGAGCGCCAGCTCGTCCGCGCCTACGAGCGTGCCTCCAAGGTCCAGGGCAAGACCGGTGAGGCCCTGATCATCGAGCTCGAGCGCCGTCTCGACGCGCTGGTCCTGCGTTCGGGCATCGCCCGCACGATCTACCAGGCCCGCCAGATGGTCGTCCACGGCCACATCGAGGTCAACGGCCAGAAGGTCGACAAGCCGTCCTTCCGCGTCAAGCCGGACGACGTCGTCATGGTCCGCGAGCGCAGCCGCGGCAAGACGCTGTTCGAGGTCTCCCGCGCCGGTGGCTTCGCCCCCGACGGCGAGACCCCGCGCTACCTCCAGGTGAACCTCGGCGCCCTGGCGTTCCGCCTGGACCGCGAGCCGAACCGCAAGGAGATCCCGGTGATCTGCGACGAGCAGCTCGTCGTCGAGTACTACGCCCGCTGATCCCCTTCCGGATCGGTCCGCGGCGGTCGTAGGACTTCTGCGTCAAGGCCCGTCGTCCCCCTGCCCTTCCGGGCAGGTGGGACGGCGGGCTTTCGCACGCCTAATCCGGTACGGAACGCCGGCGCCGGCGCGATAGGCTCGCCTCCAGAGATAGGTGTTCGTCAGACAGGGAGCGGGTGCGCAGTGTCCGGTGGAGAGGTGGCCGGCATCCTGGTGGCCGTGTTCTGGGCGATCCTGGTCTCCTTCCTGGCCGTCGCGCTGGCGAGGCTGGCCCAGACGCTCAGGGCGACCACCAGACTCGTCGCCGACGTGACCGAGCAGGCCGTCCCGCTGCTGGCCGACGCCTCCGCCGCGGTGCGTTCCGCGCAGACCCAGATCGACCGGGTCGACGCGATCGCCACCGACGTCCAGGAAGTCACGTCGAACGCCTCGGCGCTGTCCACCACGGTCGCCTCCACCTTCGGCGGCCCCCTGGTGAAGGTCGCCGCCTTCGGCTACGGCGTGCGCCGGGCCCTCGGCGGCCGCAAGGACGACGTGCCCGCCAGGGAACCCCGGCGCACCGTGATCGTGGGCCGAACGGTCTCCCGGCGGGAGAAGCGCAAGCCCCGTGGAAAGAGGGACTGAGACCGCGATGTTCCGCCGTACCTTCTGGTTCACCACGGGCGTCGCCGCCGGTGTCTGGGCCACCACCAAGGTCAATCGCAAGCTGAAGCAGCTGACCCCCGAGAGCCTCGCCGCGACCGCGGCCAACAAGGCGCTCGAGACGGGAGCGCGCCTCAAGGACCGCGCGGTGGGTTTCGCGCTCGACGTCCGCGACAACATGGCCCAGCGGGAGGCCGAGCTGGGGGAGGCGCTGGGGATCCACGCGGACCCCGAACTCCCCGCGCCCCGGCGGTACACCGCCATCGAGAACAACCGCAGTACCCCCACGTACCCCGAGCACATCGAGAACACGACGTACTCGCACAACCGGAATGAGGACCACTGATGGAGTCGGCCGAGATCCGCCGCCGCTGGCTGAGCTTCTACGAGGAGCGCGGGCACACCGTCGTCCCTTCGGCGTCGCTCATCGCGGACGACCCGACTCTGCTCCTGGTCCCCGCCGGCATGGTCCCCTTCAAGCCGTACTTCCTCGGTGAGGTCAAGCCGCCGTGGGCGCGCGCCACCAGCGTGCAGAAGTGCGTGCGCACGCCCGACATCGAAGAGGTCGGCAAGACCACCCGCCACGGCACGTTCTTCCAGATGTGCGGCAACTTCTCCTTCGGCGACTACTTCAAGGAAGGCGCCATCAAGTACGCCTGGGAGCTGCTCACCAGCCCCCAGGACAAGGGCGGTTACGGCCTGGACCCGGAGCGCCTCTGGATCACCGTCTACAAGGACGACGACGAGGCCGAGCGGCTGTGGCACGAGGTCGTCGGCGTGCCGAAGGAGCGCATCCAGCGCCTCGGCATGAAGGACAACTACTGGTCCATGGGCGTCCCCGGACCCTGCGGCCCCTGTTCCGAGATCAACTACGACCGCGGCCCCGAGTTCGGTGTCGAGGGCGGCCCCGCCGTCAACGACGAGCGGTACGTGGAGATCTGGAACCTCGTCTTCATGCAGTACGAGCGCGGCGAGGGCATCGGCAAGGACAACTTCGAGATCCTCGGCGAGCTGCCCAGCAAGAACATCGACACGGGCCTCGGACTCGAGCGTCTGGCGATGATCCTGCAAGGCGTGCAGAACATGTACGAGATCGACACCTCGATGGCCGTCATCAAGAAGGCCACCGAGCTGACCGGTGTCGAGTACGGCGAGGCCCACGACTCGGACGTCTCGCTGCGCGTGGTCACCGACCACATGCGCACCTCCGTGATGCTCATCGGCGACGGTGTCACCCCCGGCAACGAGGGCCGCGGTTACGTCCTGCGCCGCATCATGCGCCGCGCCATCCGCAACATGCGCCTCCTCGGTGCCACCGGTCCGGTCGTCAAGGACCTCATCGACACCGTCATCGAGATGATGGGCCAGCAGTACCCCGAGCTCGTCACCGACCGCGAGCGCATCGAGAAGGTCGCCCTCGCCGAGGAGAACGCCTTCCTCAAGACGCTCAAGGCCGGCACCAACATCCTCGACACCGCCGTCACCGAGACCAAGCAGTCCGGTGGCTCGGTCCTCGCCGGTGACAAGGCCTTCCTGCTCCACGACACCTGGGGCTTCCCGATCGACCTCACCCTCGAGATGGCCGCCGAGCAGGGGCTGTCCGTGGACGAGGACGGCTTCCGCCGCCTGATGAAGGAGCAGCGGGAGCGCGCCAAGGCCGACGCCCAGGCCAAGAAGACCGGGCACGCCGGCGTGGGCGCCTACCGCGAGATCGCCGACCGTGCCGGGGCGACCGACTTCATCGGCTACTCGGACACCGAGGGCGAGTCGACGATCGTCGGCATCCTCGTCGACGGTGCCTCCTCGCCGGCCGCCACCGAGGGCGACGAGGTCGAGATCGTCCTCGACCGCACCCCGTTCTACGCCGAGGGCGGTGGCCAGATCGGCGACACCGGCCGCATCAGGGTGGACACCGGCGCCGTCATCGAGATCCGCGACACCCAGAAGCCGGTGCCCGGCGTGTACGTCCACAAGGGCGTCGTCCAGGTCGGCGAGGTCACGCTCGGCGCCAAGGCCCACGCCTCGATCGACCGCCGCCGCCGCACGGCCATCGCCCGTGCCCACTCGGCCACCCACCTCACCCACCAGGCGCTGCGCGACGCCCTCGGCCCGACGGCCGCCCAGGCCGGTTCCGAGAACCAGCCCGGCCGCTTCCGCTTCGACTTCGGTTCCCCGTCCGCCGTCCCGACGGCGGTGATGACCGACGTCGAGCAGAAGATCAACGAGATCCTCGCCCGCGACCTGGACGTCCAGGCCGAGGTCATGGGCATCGACGAGGCCAAGAAGCAGGGCGCCATCGCGGAGTTCGGCGAGAAGTACGGCGAGCGGGTCCGGGTGGTGACCATCGGCGACTTCTCCAAGGAGCTGTGCGGTGGCACGCACGTGCACAACACCTCCCAGCTGGGCCTGGTGAAGCTGCTCGGCGAGTCGTCGATCGGCTCGGGGGTCCGCCGCATCGAGGCCCTCGTCGGCGTCGACGCCTACAACTTCCTGGCCCGGGAGCACACGGTCGTCGCCCAGCTCCAGGAGCTGATCAAGGGCCGTCCGGAGGAGCTCCCGGAAAAGGTCTCCGCCATGCTCGGCAAGCTGAAGGACGCCGAGAAGGAGATCGAGAAGTTCCGCGCGGAGAAGGTCCTCCAGGCCGCCGCCGGTCTCGTGGAGTCCGCCAAGGACGTCAGCGGTGTCGCCGTCGTCACCGGTCAGGTCCCGGACGGCACGACCCCCGACGACCTGCGCAGGCTCGTCCTCGACGTGCGCGGCCGCATCCAGGGCGGCCGGGCCGCCGTGGTCGCCCTGTTCACGGTGAACAACGGCAAGCCGCTGACGGTCATCGCCACCAACGAGGCGGCCCGCGAGCGCGGTCTCAAGGCCGGTGAACTGGTCCGTACGGCCGCCAAGACCCTCGGCGGCGGCGGTGGCGGCAAGCCGGACGTCGCCCAGGGCGGTGGCCAGAACCCGGCCGCCGTCGGCGACGCCGTCGACGCCGTCGAGCGGCTCGTGGCGGAAACGGCCAAGTGAGCCGGACGATGCGGAAGGGCCGTCGACTCGCGATCGACGTCGGGGACGCCCGGATCGGGGTCGCCTCGTGCGACCCCGACGGGATCCTCGCCACTCCGGTGGAGACGGTCCCCGGCCGGGACCTCCCCGCGGCCTACCGCCGACTCGGACAACTGGTCGAGGAGTACGAGCCGATCGAGGTCGTCGTGGGTCTGCCTCGCTCCCTCAAGGGGGGCGAGGGCCCGGCGGCGGTCAAGGTCCGCGGCTTCGCACAGGAGCTGGCGAACAAAATCGCGCCCGTGTCCGTACGTCTGGTGGACGAGAGGATGACGACGGTGACAGCCAGTCAGGGACTGCGTGCCTCGGGTGTGAAAGCGAAGAAGGGCCGCTCGGTGATCGACCAGGCAGCCGCTGTGATCATCCTTCAGCAGGCACTGGAATCCGAACGGGTGTCAGGTGCAGCGCCGGGCGAGGGCGTCGAAGTGGTTGTCTGATCGCGATACGGTAACGTTCCGCGCGATGCGGCGGTGTTCGAACAGCAGCCGCACAGAGAGAGACGGAACGGTGACGGGCCTGAGAAAGCCGCGTGATCGCCGCCTCGCGGCTCTAGGGGATCGATGACTGAGTATGGCCGGGGCCCAGGCTCCGAACCGTGGCATCCGGAGGACCCGTTGTACGGGGACGGCGGATGGGAAGGGCAGCAGGCCCCCACGGGCCATCAGCCTGCCTACGGCGGCCAGCCACAGCACCACCACTACCCGCAGCAGCAGCCGCAGCAGCAGGAGTACGGCGACTGGGGTCACGGACAGGCGCAGCAGTACGACCAGCAGCAGCACTACGCTCAGCAGCAGTACGACCCGCAGTACCAGGGCTACGACCAGCAGCAGTACGCCGCTCAGGACCAGCAGTACGCCCAGCACGACCAGCAGGCCTTCCACGAGGGGTACCAGGAGGGCGGCTGGGACGGCACGGGCACCCATGCCCATGTCCCCTACGCCGCCGACCCGGGCGACCCCTACGGACAACAGGCCGCGGCCTACGGCGCCGAACAGCCCGACTTCTACGGCACCCCGGAGGCGTACCCGCCGCCGGAGCCGCCCGCCCGGCGGCGCTCCGAGCCCGAACCGGAGCCCGAGGCGGAGGCCGGGTCGAAGACCGACTGGGACCCCGGGCCCGACCAGGGTGAGCACGCGTTCTTCGCGGGCGGCGGGGCCGAGGACGACGAGGACGACGACGAGGCGGAGGGCCGCGGCGACCGGCGGGGCCGGGGCGGCAAGGGCACGAAGAGCCGGAAGAGCCGCAGCGGCTGCGCCTGTCTGGTCGTCGTGCTGGTGTTCGGCGGCGGCGTCGCGGGCGTCGGCTATTTCGGCTACGACTACTACAAGAATCGTTACGCCGCGGCTCCGGACTACACGGGCGACGGCACGGAACAGACCGTCAGCATCCAGGTGCCCAAGGGCTCCGGCGGCGCCGCCATCGGCCGCCTGCTGAAGGAGGCCGGCGTCGTCAAGAGCGTGGACGCGTTCGTCTCCGCGGTCACGAACAATCCCGAGGCGGGCGGCATCCAGGCGGGCGCGTACATCCTGAAGAAGGAGATGTCCGCGAAGAGCGCCGTGGAGATGATGCTCGACCCGGCCAGCCAGGCCAACGTGCTGGTCACCCCGGGGCAGCGGAACGTCGCCGTCTACAAGGCCATCGACACGAAACTCGGACTGGCCCCCGGTGCCACCCGGAAGGTGGCGGAGAGCGGCTACAAGAAGTTCGGCCTGCCCGCCTGGGCGAACGACAACGAGGACATCAAGGACCCGCTGGAGGGCTTCCTCTTCCCGGGGACCTACGGCGCGGCCAAGGGCATGAAGCCCGAGGCGGTCCTGAGGTCGATGGTCGCCCACGCCAACGAGGTGTACGGCGAGTACGACCTCGAGGCCAAGGCCAAGACGCTCAAGCTGGAAAGCCCGCTGCAAGTCATCACGGTCGCCAGCCTCGTCCAGGCCGAGGGCAAGACGCACGACGACTACCGCAAGATGGCCGAGGTCGTCTACAACCGGCTCAAGCCGACGAACGACCAGACCAACCAGTTGCTCCAGTTCGACTCGACCTTCAATTACCTGAAGGGCGAGAGCAAGATCAATATCAGCGAGTCCGAGATCAACAGCAACAAGGACCCGTACAACACCTACACCAACAAGGGCCTGACGCCGGGACCGATCGGGAATCCCGGTGAGGACGCGCTGAAGGCCACGATGAATCCGACCTCGGACGGCTGGATCTATTTCGTGGCGACCGACGGCGAGAGCAACACCGAATTCGCGAAGACCTACGCGGAATTCCAGAGACTCAAGGAAAAGTTCGATGCCAGCACGGGCAACTGACGCCCGCCGGGCCGCGGTACTCGGCAGCCCCATCGTCCACTCCCTCTCCCCGGTGCTGCACCGCGCCGCGTACGAGGCACTGGAACTCACCGGCTGGACGTACGACCGGTTCGACGTCGACGAGGACGCCCTGCCCTCCTTCGTCGCCGGGCTCGGTGCCGAATGGGCCGGGCTCTCGCTGACCATGCCGCTGAAGCGCGCGGTGATCCCGCTGCTCGACGAGATCAGCGAGACGGCGGCCTCCGTAGAGACGGTCAACACCCTCGTGTTCACCGAGGACGGCCGCCGGATCGGCGACAACACCGACATCCCCGGTATGGTCGCCGCCCTGCGCGAGCGCGGTGTCGAACAGGTCGACTCGGCCGCGGTCCTCGGCGCCGGCGCCACCGCGTCCTCCGCCCTGGCCGCCCTGGCCAGGGTCTGCACCGGCGAGATCGTCGCCTACGTCCGCAGCGCGGCCCGAGCGGCCGAGATGCGGCAGTGGGGCGAGCGGCTCGACGTCGAGGTCCGGATCGCCGACTGGGCGGACGCCGCCGACGCGCTGCGCTTCCCGCTGGTCGTCGCGACCACCCCGGCCGGAGCCACGGACGCCCTCGCCGCCTCGGTGCCGGAGCGCCCCGCCACACTGTTCGACGTGCTCTACGACCCGTGGCCGACCGAGCTGGCCGCCCGCTGGTCGATGTTCGGCGGCGCCGTCGTCAGCGGCCTCGACCTGCTCGTGCACCAGGCGGTCCTCCAGGTGGAGCAGATGACCGGCCGGATCCCGGCGCCGGTGGAGGCCATGCGCAAGGCGGGCGAGCACGCCCTCGCCGCCCGCGGGGCCTCGCCCCACCCCTGAGCCCGCCCTCCCCGCCGTCCCTCCGTCCGCTTGCTGGACCGGCGACCGGTTCCAGGGCCGGGACGTGGGAGGATCGGAGGTGGCGGGCCAGGGCCGCGCACCCGGTCACGCCACCGACGTACACGACGGACGCGTGTACGCAGAGCAGTACCAGGGCGCGAGCACTGAGGAGCATCGTTGAGCAGGCTGCGTTGGCTGACCGCGGGGGAGTCCCACGGTCCCGCACTTGTCGCGACGCTGGAGGGCCTTCCCGCCGGCGTGCCGATCACCACGGAGATGGTCGCCGACCATCTCGCGCGGCGACGGCTCGGCTATGGGCGTGGAGCGCGCATGAAGTTCGAGCGCGACGAGATCACCTTCCTCGGCGGTGTCCGGCACGGCCTGACCATGGGCTCTCCGGTCGCCGTCATGGTGGGCAACACCGAATGGCCGAAGTGGGAACAGGTCATGGCGGCCGACCCGGTCGACCCGGAGGTCCTCGCCGGCCTCGCCCGCAACGCCCCGCTCACCCGCCCGCGCCCCGGCCACGCCGACCTCGCCGGGATGCAGAAGTACGGTTTCGACGAGGCCCGGCCGATCCTGGAGCGCGCCTCCGCGCGCGAGACGGCCGCCCGGGTCGCGCTGGGCGCGGTGGCCCGGTCGTACCTGAAGGAGACGGCCGGCATCGAGATCGTCTCGCACGTCGTCGAACTGGCCGCCGCGAAGGCGCCCTACGGCGTCCTGCCGACCCCCGCCGACGTCGAGAGGCTGGACGCGGACCCGGTCCGCTGCCTGGACGCCGACGCGTCGAAGGCGATGGTCGCCGAGATCGACCAGGCCCACAAGGACGGCGACACCCTCGGCGGCGTCGTCGAGGTGCTCGCGTACGACGTCCCGGTCGGCCTCGGCTCGCACGTGCACTGGGACCGCCGGCTGGACGCCCGGCTCGCCGCCGCCCTCATGGGCATCCAGGCGATCAAGGGCGTCGAGGTCGGCGACGGCTTCGACCTCGCGCGCGTGCCGGGTTCGAAGGCGCACGACGAGATCGTCACCACGCCCGACGGCATCCGGCGCACGAGCGGCCGGTCCGGCGGCACCGAGGGCGGCCTCACCACCGGTGAGCTGCTGCGCGTGCGCGCCGCGATGAAGCCGATCGCCACCGTGCCGCGGGCCCTGCGGACGGTGGACGTGGCCACGGGCGAGGCCACCCAGGCGCACCACCAGCGCTCCGACGTGTGCGCGGTCCCGGCCGCCGGGATCGTCGCCGAGGCGATGGTCGCGCTGGTGCTCGCGGACGCGGTGGCGGAGAAGTTCGGCGGCGACAGCGTCACCGAGACCCGCCGCAACGTGCGGTCGTACCTCGACAGCCTGCACATCCGATGAGCGGGCCGCTGGTCGTCCTCGTCGGCCCGATGGGCGTCGGCAAGTCCACCGTCGGGCAACTGCTCGCCGAGCGGCTCGGCGTCGGCTACCGGGACACCGACGACGACATCGTCGCCGAGGCGGGCCGCAGCATCGCGGAGATCTTCGTCGACGAGGGCGAGGAAGCCTTCCGCGCGGTCGAGAAGCGGGCCGTGCTGCGCGCGCTCGCCGAGCACGACGGCGTGCTGGCGCTCGGCGGCGGCTCGATCCTGGACGCGGAAACCCGCGCGCTGCTGGCCGGGCAGCGGGTGGTCTACCTGGCCATGGACGTCGAGGAAGCCGTCAAGCGCACCGGCCTGAACGCCGCGCGGCCGCTGCTCGCCGTCAATCCGCGCAAGCAGTGGCGCGAGCTGATGGAAGCCCGCCGCCACCTCTACGAGGGTGTCGCCACCGCGGTCGTGACCACGGACGGTCGTACGCCCGAAGAGGTCACCCAAGTGGCCTTGGACGCTTTGGAGTTGAAGGAAGCATGAGCAGCGAGTCCGTAACGCGGATCCGGATCGGCGGCAGCGCGGGCTCGGATCCGTACGAGGTCCTGGTCGGCCGTCAGCTGCTGGGCGAACTCGGCGGGCTGATCGGCGACCGGGTCAAGCGGGTCGCCGTGATCCACCCCGAGGCGCTCGCGGACACCGGGGACGCGCTCCGCGCCGACCTGGCCGAACAGGGCTACGAGGCCGTCGCCATCCAGGTGCCGAACGCGGAGGAGGCCAAGACCGCCGAGGTCGCCGCCTACTGCTGGAAGGCGCTCGGCCAGTCCGGCTTCACCCGCAGCGACGTCGTCGTGGGCGTCGGCGGGGGCTCGACCACCGACCTGGCCGGGTTCGTCGCCGCGACCTGGCTGCGCGGGGTGCGCTGGATCGCCGTCCCGACCACCGTGCTGGCCATGGTAGACGCGGCCGTCGGCGGCAAGACCGGCATCAACACCGCCGAGGGCAAGAACCTCGTCGGTTCCTTCCACCCGCCGGCCGGTGTGCTGTGCGACCTGGCCGCGCTGGACTCCCTGCCGGTCAACGACTACGTCTCCGGGCTCGCCGAGATCATCAAGGCCGGCTTCATCGCCGACCCGGCCATCCTCGACCTGATCGAGTCCGACCCCGAGGCCGCCCGTACCCCGGCGGGACCGCACACCGCCGAACTCATCGAGCGTTCCATCAGGGTCAAGGCGGACGTCGTGTCGTCCGACCTGAAGGAGTCGGGCCTGCGGGAGATCCTCAACTACGGTCACACGCTGGCGCACGCCATCGAGAAGAACGAGCGCTACAAGTGGCGGCACGGCGCGGCCGTGTCCGTGGGCATGCACTTCGCCGCCGAACTGGGCCGCCTGGCGGGCCGGCTGGACGACGCGACGGCCGACCGGCACCGCACGGTCCTGGAGTCGGTGGGGCTGCCGCTGCACTACCGCTACGACCAGTGGCCCAAGCTGCTGGAGAACATGAAGGTCGACAAGAAGTCCCGCGGTGACCTGCTGCGGTTCATCGTCCTGGACGGCCTCGGCAAGCCGAACGTCCTCGAGGGACCCGACCCGGCCGTCCTGCTGGCCGCGTACGGCGAGGTGGGCGAGTAGGAGCGCGGGACGGGCGAGAAGGTCCGCCCGCTTCCCTTCTGCCCGATTCGCCCTCCACACCGGGCACTTCGGACCGCCCCCGGCCGTTCACCAAACGACACCCGGGGGCGGTACCGTTCAGTAGCGAAGAGCGGGTTCCGCACCCCTCACAACCAGCGCCCATTGCCTGTACGAGACGGAGTGGCACCGGATGCAGCACGCAGTGGGTTCTCCGCTGCCGCCGCCCCACCAGCCGGGCGGCGCCCCCCAGCAGCAGCCGGGGTACCTCGGCGCCCCCTCGGGCCCGGTGCCGCCCGCGCCCCAGCCACCGGTCCCGCCCGTGCCGCCCCCGCCCGCCCCGGTCCCGCACGCCCCGGTCCCGCACGGCACCGAGACCACGGGGCACGTCCCGCTGCCGCCCGGCGGTCCGGTCCCGATGCCCAGCGCGCCGCCCGCCCCGACCGTCCCCGATCCGACGGCCACCACGCTGGCGGTGCTGCTGATCGGCCCGGCGGGCGCCGGGAAGACGAGCGTCGCGAAGTTCTGGGCCGACCACCGCCGGGTCCCCACGGCCCACGTCAGCCTCGACGACGTGCGCGAATGGGTCCGCTCGGGCTTCGCCGACCCGCAGTCGGGGTGGAACGACCACTCCGAGGCCCAGTACCGGCTGGCCCGCCGCACCTGCGGCTTCGCCGCGCGCAACTTCCTGGCCAACGGCATCTCGTGCATCCTGGACGACGCGATCTTCCCCGACCGCCCGGCCGTGGGCCTGGGCGGCTGGAAACGGCATGTGGGCCCGGGGCTGCTGCCCGTCGTCCTGCTGCCCGGCCTGGAAGTCGTCCTGGAGCGCAACGCCGAACGCTCCGGCAACCGCCGCCTCACCGACGAGGAGGTGGCCCGTATCCACGGCCGCATGGCCGGCTGGTACGGCTCCGGCCTCCCCATCATCGACAACTCCCAGATGGACGTCCCGACGACGGCGAGAGTCCTGGACGACGTGCTGGCGAGGGCGATCGCGAGCCCCCCGAAGTGGTAGAGCGCTTCCCGGCGCTCCGACCCGTCCCGGCCGGTTCCCCCGAACGCTCTCCCAACCGGCACAAACCGGTCGATCCTCCTACGCTCGTGTCATGTCAGAGGTCTACGCGTCCCGCCGCTCCCGGCTGAGAGAACGCTGCAACGCCAGCGGCAGCGCCACCGCGCTGATCTCCCGCCCCGCCAACGTGAGATACCTCGCGGGCGCGGCGCCGCGCGGCGCCGTCCTGCTGCTCGGCGGACGTGAGGATGTGCTCGTCTGCGTGGATCCGCCGGACGACCGTCCGGGCGAGGGCCGCCCGGACGAGGCCCTGCGTGTCCACTCCCTGCGCCGGTCCGGCGGCGATCCGGCGGTCGCCGCCGTGGATCTCCTGGTGGCCGAGGGAGGCGACTCCCTCGCGGTGGAGGAGCATCACCTCACGGTCGCCCGGCACCGCGCCCTGCGGTCCGTCGCACCCCGGCTGCGCCTCGCCGACCTGGGCGGGGCGGTCGAGCAGTTGAGGGTGGTCAAGGACGAGGAGGAGATCTCCTCTCTGCGGATCGGGGCCGAGATCGCCGACCAGGCCCTCGGAGAGCTGCTGGAATCCATCCTGGTGGGCCGTACGGAACGGCACCTCGCCCTCGAACTGGAGCGGCGTCTCGTCGATCACGGTGCCGACGGACCCGCCTTCGCCACCTCGGTCGCCACCGGCCCGAACTCCGGCCGGCGCGGACACCGGCCCACCGACCGGCGGGTGGAGGAGGGTGATTTCCTCTCCGTCTGCCTGGGGGCGAGCTACCGCGGCTACCGCTGTGAGATCGGCCGTACCTTCGTGATCGGCACCTCTCCCGCCGACTGGCAGATCGAGCTGTACGACCTCGTCTTCGCTGCCCAGCGGGCCGGACGCGAGGCTCTGGCGCCCGGCGCCGCCTTCCGCGACGTGGACCGCGCGGCCCGCCAGATCCTGGACTCGGCGGGGCACTCCGAGGGCCTTCACGCGCTCACCGGACACGGTGTCGGACTGGAAAACGAAGAGGACCCGCAGTTGTCCCCCGCGGCCATGGGTAAACTGGACGCTTGCGTGCCGGTCACCGTCGAACCGGGGGTCCACCTCCCGGGCCGGGGCGGTGTCAGGATCGATGACACGCTCGTCGTGCGCCCCGAGGCGGACGGCGGACCCGAGCTACTCACCATCACGACCAAGGAGCTGCTCGCCCTCTAGGCAGGTGCGCGCACCGGGGTCGTCCACGTCAGTCCAGGAGATTCCGCAACCGTGGCTTCCACGAACGACCTCAAGAACGGCCTGGTGCTCAAGCTCGAAGGCGGCCAGCTCTGGTCCGTCGTCGAGTTCCAGCACGTCAAGCCCGGCAAGGGCCCGGCCTTCGTGCGCACCAAGCTGAAGAACGTGCTTTCCGGCAAGGTCGTCGACAAGACGTTCAACGCCGGCGTCAAGGTCGAGACGGCCACTGTCGACAAGCGCGACATGCAGTTCTCGTACATGGACGGCGAGTACTTCGTCTTCATGGACATGGAGACCTACGACCAGCTGATGGTCGACCGCAAGGCCGTCGGCGACGCCGCCAACTTCCTGATCGAGGGCTTCACGGCCACCGTCGCGCAGCACGAGGGCGAGGTGCTCTTCGTCGAGCTGCCGGCCGCCGTCGAGCTCGTCGTGCAGGAGACCGAGCCGGGCCTCCAGGGGGACCGCTCCACCGGTGGCACCAAGCCCGCCACCCTGGAGACCGGTCACCAGATCCAGGTCCCGCTCTTCATCACCACCGGTGAGAAGATCAAGGTCGACACCCGCACCAGCGACTACCTCGGCCGGGTGAACAGCTAACCGTGGCTGCTCGCAACACGGCCCGCAAGCGCGCCTTCCAGATCCTCTTCGAGGGCGACCAGCGCGGAGTCGACGTCCTGACGGTCCTCGCGGACTGGATCCGGCTCTCCCGGGCCGACACCCGGCAGCCGCCGGTGAGCGAGTACACGATGCAGCTGGTCGAGGGTTACGCCGGGTACGCCCGGCGCATCGACGAGCTGATCTCGCAGTACTCGGTCGGCTGGACGCTGGACCGGATGCCGGTCGTCGACCGCAACATCCTGCGTCTCGGCGCCTACGAGCTGATCTGGGCGGACGAGACCCCGGACGCGGTCGTCCTCGACGAGATGGTGCAGCTGGCGAAGGAGTTCTCCACGGACGAGTCGCCGTCGTTCGTCAACGGTCTGCTCGGCCGGTTCAAGGAACTCAAGCCGTCTCTGCGTCGCGAATAGCGAACAGCTCCGCAGGGGAGCCTGGGAACCGTGGGCCTCAGGAGGCCCGCGGGCCCTCTGTGGCTCGTCGCGAGGTTTCCCGCGTCCCTCGGGGCGCGGACACGCCGGAGGGCCCACAGCACGCGCTGTGGGCCCTCCGGCGTGTCCGCGCCAAAAGCCGGGGTGGCCGGAACCATCAGGTTCCGGCCACCCCGGCGGCACGTTTCTGCTGAGCGCTGTCGCCCTGCTCAGCCCTCTTCGTGGGAGACCGCGCGACGCGCGTCCGCGTCCAGCACGCCCCAGCTGATCAGCTGCTCGGTCAGGACCGAGGGCGACTGGTCGTAGATGACGGCGAGCGTGCGCAGGTCGTCCTGGCGGATCGACAGCACCTTGCCGTTGTAGTCACCGCGCTGGGACTGGATCGTGGCCGCGTACCGCTGGAGGGGGCCCGCCTTCTCGACCGGCACGTGGGCCAGTCGCTCCAGGTCGAGGACCAGCTTCGGCGGCGGCTCGGCGGCGCCGCCCGGAGTGGTGCCCGGCAGCAGCTCCTGCACGGGGACGCCGTAGAAGTCCGCCAGCTCGGCAAGGCGCTGCACGGTCACCGCGCGGTCGCCGCGCTCGTACGAACCGACCACGACCGCCTTCCAGCGTCCCTGGGACTTCTCCTCGACACCGTGGAGGGAAAGGCCCTGCTGGGTGCGGATCGCCCGGAGCTTGGCCCCGAGTTGTTTGGCGTATTCGCTGGACATATAGCTCCCCGGCACTGGGTAGACGCGGCGCGAGCCGCGTGCTGGTAACTCACTGTGAGGTTACGCAGCGTGATTCTTCTGAGTCAAGCCGAATGGTCCACACCGACGCTTCCGTGGTATCCGTGGCCGATTACGCCAAGGGGGTGATCAGGCCGGTGTCCCGGCCTGCTACCGTGGATGGCGCAAATCCGACGTCCTTTAAGGTCCGTCCCGTGAGGCGGAGAAGGAGGTCCGTTTCATATGGACAAGCAGGACATTCAGCAGGACCACCGGCAGACCGATGCGCGGCCCGTTCTCGAAGGCCCCGACATCGCGCGGGTGCTCACCCGCATCGCCCACGAGATCGTCGAACGCGCCAAGGGCGCCGACGACGTGGTGCTGCTCGGCATCCCGACCCGCGGCGTCTTCCTCGCCCAGCGGCTCGCCGCCAAGCTCGAGCAGATCACCGACCGCGGTATCCCGGTCGGCTCCCTCGACATCACCATGTACCGCGACGACCTGCGCATGCACCCGCCGCGTGCGCTCGCCCGCACCGAGATCCCCGGTGACGGCCTGGACGGCAAGCTGGTCGTGCTCGTCGACGACGTGCTCTTCTCCGGCCGCACCATCCGCGCGGCCCTCGACGCGCTGAACGACCTCGGGCGCCCGCGCGCGGTCCAGCTCGCGGTCCTCGTCGACCGCGGCCACCGGGAACTGCCCATCCGCGCCGACTACGTCGGCAAGAACCTCCCCACGTCGTTGCGGGAGACGGTCAAGGTCCAGCTCGCCGAGGAGGACGGTCGTGACACCGTGCTGCTCGGTGTGAAGCCGGCCACCCAGCAGTAGCACGCGCGCGTGCGGCCCCGGTGCCGTGCGCTCCACAGCCGTGCCCTGCACGCCCGTGGTCTCCCCATACCTGAACTGCCTTACGGAGCCTGACAGATGCAGCGTCATCTCATCTCGGCCGCCGACCTGACCCGCGACGACGCCGTCCTCATCCTCGACACCGCCGAGGAGATGGCCCGGGTCGCGGACCGGCCCATCAAGAAACTGCCGACCCTGCGCGGCCGCACGATCGTCAACCTCTTCTTCGAGGACTCGACCCGCACGCGGATCTCCTTCGAGGCCGCCGAGAAGCGCCTCTCCGCGGACGTCATCAACTTCTCCGCCAAGGGCTCGTCGGTGTCGAAGGGCGAGTCCCTGAAGGACACCGCGCAGACGCTGGAGGCCATGGGCGTCGACGCGGTCGTCATCCGGCACGGCGCCTCCGGCGCGCCCTACCGCCTGGCCACCTCCGGCTGGATCGATGCGGTCGTCGTCAACGCCGGAGACGGCACCCACCAGCACCCCACCCAGGCCCTCCTGGACGCCTTCACCATGCGCCGCCGACTGGTCGGCCGGGACGCCGGGCTCGGCCAGGACCTCGCCGGCAAGCGCATCACGATCGTCGGCGACGTCCTGCACAGCCGGGTCGCCCGCTCCAACGTCGACCTGCTGCACACGCTCGGCGCCGAGGTCACCCTGGTCGCCCCGCCCACCCTGGTGCCGGTCGGCATCGAGACCTGGCCGTGCGAGGTGTCGTACGACCTCGACAGCACGCTGCCCAAGTCCGACGCGGTGATGATGCTGCGCGTGCAGCGCGAGCGGATGAACGCCGCGTTCTTCCCGACCGAGCGCGAGTACTCGCGGCGCTACGGCCTCGACGGCGACCGCATGGCGCGGATGCCCGAGCACGCCATCGTCATGCACCCCGGTCCGATGGTCCGGGGCATGGAGATCACCGCCGAGGTCGCCGACTCCGAGCGCTGCACCGTCGTCGAACAGGTCGCCAACGGCGTGTCCGTCCGGATGGCCGTCCTCTACCTGCTCCTGGGCGGCAACGAGCCCGCCGTCAGCCACGCCCGCACCACCACCGAGGAGAAGTAAGAACCATGAGCAAGATCCTTATCCGTGGTGCGAAGGTGCTCGGCGGCGAGCCGCAGGACGTCCTGATCGACGGCGCGGTCATCGAGGCCGTCGGCGCGGGACTGTCCGCCGAGGGAGCCGAGGTGGTCGAGGCCGGCGGCAAGGTGCTGCTGCCGGGCCTGGTCGACCTGCACACCCATCTGCGCGAGCCGGGCCGCGAGGACTCCGAGACGGTGCTGACCGGCACCCGCGCCGCCGCCTCCGGCGGCTACACGGCCGTGTTCGCCATGGCCAACACCTTCCCGGTGGCCGACACCGCGGGTGTGGTCGAGCAGGTCTACCGGCTCGGACAGGAGCACGGCTACTGCGACGTGCAGCCCATCGGCGCGGTCACGGTCGGCCTGGAGGGCCGCAAGCTCGCCGAGCTGGGCGCCATGCACGAGTCCGCGGCCGGTGTCACCGTCTTCTCCGACGACGGCAAGTGCGTCGACGACGCCGTGATCATGCGCCGGGCCCTGGAGTACGTGAAGGCCTTCGGCGGGGTCGTCGCCCAGCACGCGCAGGAGCCGAGGCTGACCGAGGGCGCCCAGATGAACGAGGGTGTCGTCTCCGCCGAGCTGGGGCTCGGGGGCTGGCCGGCGGTGGCCGAGGAGTCGATCATCGCCCGGGACGTCCTGCTCGCCGAGCACGTGGGCTCCCGCGTCCACATCTGCCACCTCTCCACCGCCGGGTCCGTCGAGATCGTCCGCTGGGCGAAGTCCCGCGGCATCGACGTGACCGCCGAGGTCACCCCGCACCACCTGCTGCTCACCGACGAGCTGGTGCGCAGCTACAACCCGGTCTACAAGGTGAACCCGCCGCTGCGCACCGAGAAGGACGTGCTCGCCCTGCGCGAGGCGCTCGCCGACGGCACCATCGACATCGTCGCCACCGACCACGCCCCGCACCCGCACGAGGACAAGGACTGCGAGTGGGCCGCCGCAGCCATGGGCATGGTCGGCCTGGAGACCGCGCTGTCGGTGGTCCAGGAGACGATGGTGGAGACGGGCCTGCTGGACTGGGCCGGGGTCGCGAGCCGGATGTCGTTCAAGCCCGCCCTGATCGGACGGGCCACGGGCCACGGTCGCCCCGTCTCGGCAGGTGAGCCCGCCAACCTCACGCTCGTCGACACGGAATACCGTGGGTCGGTGGACCCCGCGGGCTTCGCCTCGCGCAGCCGGAACACCCCGTACCAGGGGCGTGAGCTGCCGGGCCGTGTCACGCACACGTGGCTCCGGGGCAAGGCCACGCTCGTCGACGGGAAGCTCACGTGACATCTGCTGCACTCTTGCTCGCGGCCGAGAAGGAATCGGCCGAAGTGACCGACTGGGCCGCGCGGATCGGCTGGGTGGTCGGTCTCGGCCTCTTCGTCGCGCTCGTCTACTGGCTGATGCGCGAGGGATGGAAGTGGCGCGGCACGCTCCAGGGCGACCTGCCCGAACTCCTCGCCGCGCCGGACGACCCCGGCCCGGTGAGACTGGGCATGAGCGGCCGTTACCACGGCTCCACCACCGCGGGGCAGTGGCTCGACCGTGTCGTGGCACACGGCCTGGGCACCCGCAGCAGGGTCGAGCTCACCCTGACGGCGGCGGGGCTGGACGTCGTACGCCCCGGCGCGACGGACTTCTTCGTCCCGGTCGCCGCACTGCGCGAGGCCCGGCTCGACAAGGGCATCGCCGGCAAGGTCCTCACCGAGGGCGGACTGCTGGTGGTGACCTGGGCGCACGGCGGCAAGCTGCTCGACTCCGGCTTCCGCTCGGACCACGCGGCCGAGCACGGCGCGTGGGTCGAAGCCATCAACTCCATGATCGACAAGACCGAGAACCCGACGGAAACGGAAGGCGCACGATGACGACCTCCACCAGGGGAACCACCAAGGTTCCCGCCGTACTCGTCCTGGAGGACGGCCGGATCTTCCGCGGCCGCGCCTACGGGGCCCTGGGGGAGACCTTCGGCGAAGCGGTGTTCTCCACCGGCATGACCGGCTACCAGGAGACCCTCACCGACCCGTCGTACGACCGTCAGATCGTCGTCGCGACCGCCCCGCAGATCGGCAACACCGGCTGGAACGACGAGGACGACGAGTCGGGCCGCATCTGGGTCTCCGGCTACGTCGTACGCGATCCCGCGCGCGTGCCCTCCAACTGGCGCGCCGAGCGCTCCCTGGACGCCGAGCTCGTCGCACAGAACGTCGTCGGCATCTGCGGCATCGACACCCGCGCGCTCACCCGCCACCTCCGGGAGGGCGGCTCGATGCGGGCCGGCATCTTCTCCGGCGAGGCGATCGGCTCGGACACCGAGCTCCTCGCGCGCGTGCAGGCCCAGCCGCACATGAAGGGCGCGAGCCTCTACGAGGAGGTCGCCACCAAGGAGGCCTACGTCGTCCCCGCGGTCGGCGAGAAGCGCTTCACCGTCGCCGCCATCGACCTCGGCATCAAGGGCATGACCCCGCACCGCATGGCCGAGCGCGGCATCGAGGTGCACGTGCTCCCGGCCACCGCCTCGGCGGCCGAGGTGTACGCCGTCGCCCCCGACGGCGTGTTCTTCTCCAACGGCCCGGGCGACCCGGCCACCGCCGACGGTCCGGTCGCGCTGATGACCGAGGTGCTGGAGCGCCGCACGCCGCTGTTCGGTATCTGCTTCGGCAACCAGATCCTCGGCCGCGCCCTCGGCTTCGGCACCTACAAGCTGAAGTACGGCCACCGCGGCATCAACCAGCCGGTCCAGGACCGCACGACCGGCAAGGTCGAGGTCACCGCGCACAACCACGGGTTCGCCGTGGACGCGCCGCTGGACAAGGTCAGCGAGACGAAGTTCGGCCGCGCCGAGGTCTCCCACGTCTGCCTCAACGACAACGTCGTGGAGGGGCTCCAGCTGCTCGACCAGCCGGCCTTCTCCGTCCAGTACCACCCCGAAGCGGCAGCGGGCCCCCACGACGCCGCCTACCTGTTCGACCGCTTCGTATCCCTGATGGAGGGCCAGCGTGCCTAAGCGCACCGATATCCAGTCCGTCCTGGTCATCGGCTCCGGCCCGATCGTCATCGGCCAGGCCGCCGAGTTCGACTACTCCGGCACCCAGGCGTGCCGCATCCTGCGCGCCGAGGGCCTGCGGGTCATCTTGGTCAACTCCAACCCGGCGACGATCATGACCGACCCGGAGATCGCCGACGCCACCTACGTCGAGCCGATCACCCCGGAGTTCGTCGAGAAGATCATCGCCAAGGAGCGCCCGGACGTCCTGCTGCCCACCCTGGGCGGCCAGACGGCCCTCAACACCGCGATCTCCATGCACGAGCAGGGTGTGCTGGAGAAGTACGGCGTCGAGCTGATCGGCGCCAACGTCGAGGCGATCAACAAGGGCGAGGACCGCGACCTCTTCAAGGGTGTCGTCGAGGCCGTCCGCGAGAAGATCGGGCACGGCGAGTCCGCCCGGTCCGTGATCTGCCACTCCATGGACGACGTGATCGCGGGCGTCGAGACGCTCGGCGGGTACCCCGTCGTCGTCCGTCCCTCCTTCACCATGGGCGGCGCCGGCTCCGGCTTCGCCCACGACGAGGAGGAGCTGCGCCGCATCGCCGGTCAGGGCCTGACGCTCTCGCCGACCACCGAGGTGCTCCTGGAGGAGTCCATCCTCGGCTGGAAGGAGTACGAGCTGGAGCTGATGCGCGACAAGAACGACAACGTCGTGGTCGTCTGCTCCATCGAGAACTTCGACCCCATGGGCGTGCACACCGGTGACTCGATCACCGTCGCGCCGGCGATGACGCTGACCGACCGCGAGTACCAGCGGCTGCGCGACATCGGCATCGCGATCATCCGCGAGGTCGGCGTCGACACCGGCGGCTGCAACATCCAGTTCGCGGTGAACCCCGAGGACGGCCGGATCATCGTCATCGAGATGAACCCGCGCGTGTCGCGGTCCTCGGCCCTCGCCTCCAAGGCCACCGGCTTCCCGATCGCCAAGATCGCGGCCAAGCTCGCCGTCGGCTACACCCTCGACGAGATCCCGAACGACATCACGCGGGAGACCCCGGCCTCCTTCGAGCCGACGCTCGACTACGTGGTCGTCAAGGCCCCGCGCTTCGCCTTCGAGAAGTTCCCGAGCGCCGACTCCACGCTGACCACGACCATGAAGTCGGTCGGCGAGGCCATGGCCATCGGCCGCAACTTCACCGAGGCCTTCCAGAAGGCGCTGCGCTCGCTGGAGAAGAAGGGCAGCCAGTTCACCTTCGTCGGCGAGCCCGGCGACAAGGACGCGCTGCTGCGGGACGCCGTACGGCCCACCGACGGCCGTATCAACACCGTCATGCAGGCCATCCGCGCGGGCGCCACACCGGAGGAGGTCTTCGAGTTCACGAAGATCGACCCCTGGTTCGTCGACCAGCTCTTCCTCATCAAGGAGACCGCCGACGACCTGGCCGCCGCCGACCGCCTGGACGTCGAGCTGCTCGCCGAGGCCAAGCGGCACGGCTTCTCCGACCAGCAGATCGCCGAGATCCGCGGGCTGCGCGAGGACGTCGTCCGTGAGGTCCGGCACGCGCTGGGCATCCGCCCGGTCTACAAGACGGTCGACACCTGCGCCGCCGAGTTCGCCGCGAAGACGCCGTACTTCTACTCCTCCTACGACGAGGAGAGCGAGGTCGCGCCCCGCGAGAAGCCCGCGGTGATCATCCTGGGCTCCGGCCCGAACCGCATCGGCCAGGGCATCGAGTTCGACTACTCCTGCGTCCACGCCTCCTTCGCGCTGTCCGCCGCCGGGTACGAGACCGTGATGGTCAACTGCAACCCGGAGACCGTCTCCACGGACTACGACACCTCCGACCGCCTGTACTTCGAGCCGCTGACGCTGGAGGACGTGCTGGAGATCGTCCACGCGGAGTCGCTGGCCGGGCCGATCGCCGGTGTGATCGTCCAGCTCGGCGGCCAGACCCCGCTGGGCCTGGCGCAGGCGCTGAAGGACAACGGCGTGCCGATCGTCGGCACCTCCCCCGAGGCCATCCACGCGGCCGAGGACCGGGGCGCCTTCGGGCGGGTGCTCGCCGAGGCCGGTCTGCCGGCCCCGAAGCACGGCACGGCGACCACCTTCGCCGAGGCCAAGGCCATCGCGGACGAGATCGGCTACCCGGTCCTGGTGCGCCCGTCGTACGTGCTCGGCGGCCGCGGCATGGAGATCGTCTACGACGAGACCCGGCTGTCGTCCTACATCGCCGAGTCGACCGAGATCAGCCCCACCCGGCCGGTCCTCGTCGACCGCTTCCTCGACGACGCGATCGAGATCGACGTCGACGCGCTCTACGACGGCGAGGAGCTGTACCTCGGCGGTGTCATGGAGCACATCGAGGAGGCCGGCATCCACTCCGGCGACTCGGCGTGCGCCCTGCCCCCGATCACCCTGGGCGGCTTCGACATCAAGCGCCTGCGGGCCTCCACCGAGGCGATCGCCAAGGGCGTCGGGGTGCGCGGCCTGATCAACATCCAGTTCGCGATGGCGGGCGACATCCTCTACGTCCTGGAGGCCAACCCGCGCGCGTCCCGCACGGTCCCCTTCACCTCGAAGGCGACCGCGGTACCGCTGGCCAAGGCCGCCGCCCGGATCTCGCTGGGCGCCACCGTCGCCGAGCTGCGCGCCGAGGGGCTGCTCCCGGCGACCGGCGACGGCGGTGAACTGCCGCTGGACGCGCCGATCTCCGTCAAGGAGGCCGTGATGCCGTGGACCCGCTTCCGGGACACCTCGGGCCGCGGCGTCGACACCGTCCTCGGCCCGGAGATGCGCTCCACCGGCGAGGTCATGGGCATCGACTCCGTCTTCGGCACGGCGTACGCCAAGTCGCAGGCCGGCGCGTACGGCCCGCTGCCCACCAAGGGCCGCGCGTTCATCTCGGTCGCCAACCGCGACAAGCGCTCGATGATCTTCCCGGCCCGTGAGCTGGTCGGCCACGGCTTCGAACTGCTCGCCACCTCCGGCACCGCCGAGGTCCTCAAGCGCAACGGCATCAACGCCACCGTCGTGCGCAAGCAGTCCGAGGGCACCGGCCCGAACGGCGAGAAGACCATCGTCCAGCTCATCCACGACGGCGAGGTCGACCTCATCGTCAACACCCCGTACGGCACCGGCGGCCGCCTCGACGGCTACGAGATCCGCACGGCGGCCGTGGCGCGGTCCGTGCCGTGCCTGACGACGGTCCAGGCGCTCGCCGCGGCCGTCCAGGGCATCGACGCCCTCAACCACGGGGGCGTGGGCGTCCGCTCACTCCAAGAACACGCGGAACACCTGACCGCGGCCCGCGACTAGCAGCCCTCAGGGGGACACCGGAAACGGTGTCCCCCTCTTCATGACACCTCTTCGCGAGGCTCCTCGGAGGACATGATCATGTACAACCTCTTCTTCCGGCTGGTCTTCCGGCGGATGGATCCCGAGCGCGCCCATCACCTGGCCTTCCGCTGGATCCGGCTCGTCGTCCGGATCCCGGTGCTGCGCACGTTCGTCGCGGCCGCCCTGGCCCCCCGGTACGAGGAACTGCGCACCGAGGCCTTCGGGCTGCGCATGCACGGCCCCTTCGGGCTCGCCGCCGGCTTCGACAAGAACGCCGTCGCCATCGACGGGATGTCGATGCTGGGCTTCGACCACGTCGAGATCGGCACGGTCACCGGTGAGCCGCAGCCCGGCAACCCCGCCCAGCGGCTGTTCCGGCTCGTGCAGGACCGCGCGCTCATCAACCGGATGGGCTTCAACAACGAGGGCTCGCTGGCCGTGGCCGCGCGCCTGGCCTCCCGTACGCCCGTCTTCAAGCCGGTCGTGGGCGTCAACATCGGCAAGACCAAGGTCGTACCCGAGGAAGAGGCCGTCGGCGACTACGTGAAGTCGACCGAGCGGCTCGCGCCGTACGCCGACTACCTGGTGGTCAACGTCTCCTCGCCGAACACCCCGGGGCTGCGCAACCTCCAGGCCACCGAGGCGCTGCGGCCGCTGCTGAGCGCCGTCCGCGAGGCCGCCGACCGGGTCGTGACCGCACGGCGGGTCCCGCTGCTGGTCAAGATCGCCCCCGACCTGGCCGACGAGGACGTCGACGCGGTGGCCGACCTGGCCGTGGAACTCGGCCTGGACGGGATCATCGCCACCAACACCACCATCGCGCGCGAGGGACTCGGTCTGCGGTCCGAGCCCTCCCTGGTCGAGGAGACCGGCGGTCTGTCCGGAGCGCCCCTCAAGGCCCGCTCGCTGGAGGTGCTGCGCCGCCTCTACGCGCGCGTGGGCGACCGCGTCACCCTCGTGGGTGTCGGCGGCGTCGAGGACGCCGAGGACGCCTGGCAGCGCATCCTGGCCGGTGCCACGCTGGTCCAGGGGTACAGCGCCTTCGTCTACGAGGGGCCCTTCTGGGGCCGCGCGATCCACAAGGGCCTGGCCGCCCGCCTGCGGACGAGCCCCTACGCCACTCTCGCCGACGCGGTCGGCGCCGACGTGAGGAAGACGGCATGACCCTGGAGCCCTTCGGCGCGCGGCTGCGCCGGGCCATGGACGAGCGCGGCCCGCTCTGCGTCGGCATCGACCCGCACGCCTCCCTGCTCGCCGAGTGGGGGCTGAACGACGACGTCTCCGGCCTGGAGCGGTTCAGCCGCACGGTCGTCGAGGCCACGGCCGACCGGGTCGCCCTGCTGAAGCCGCAGAGCGCGTTCTTCGAGCGGTTCGGCTCGCGCGGGATCGCCGTCCTGGAGAAGACCGTGCAGGAGGCGCGGGCGGCCGGTGCCCTGGTGGTGATGGACGCCAAGCGCGGGGACATCGGCTCGACGATGGCCGCGTACGCCGAGTCCTTCCTGCACAAGGACGCCCCGCTGTTCTCCGACGCCCTCACCGTGTCGCCGTACCTCGGTTACGGTTCCCTGTCGCCGGCGGTGGCGGCGGCCCGCGAGAGCGGCGCCGGGCTGTTCGTGCTGGCGCTGACCTCCAACCCGGAGGGCGGCGAGGTCCAGCACGCGGTGCGGGCCGACGGGCGCGACGTGGGCGCGACGATGCTGGCGCACCTGGCCGCGGAGAACGCGGGGGAGGAGCCGCTGGGCTCCTTCGGAGCGGTCGTGGGCGCCACCCTGGGCGATCTCTCGACGTACGACCTCGACATCAACGGTCCGCTCCTCGCGCCCGGCGTCGGCGCTCAGGGGGCGACCCCGGCCGACCTGCCGGGGGTCTTCGGCTCCGCGGTGCGCAATGTCGTCCCGAACGTGAGCCGGGGTGTGTTGCGTCACGGTCCCGACATCGTCGCTCTGCGTGACGCCGTGGATCGTTTCGCGCGAGAGGTCCGCGCCGCCGTGGAGGACGTTTAGACGGCGTCGGCCGCCCGACCGGGGGCTCGGTCGGGCGGCTCCGGGGCGACTTGAGTCTGGATACATCCTCAAATCCGGGGCACTATGTCTTAAATGTCTGGCCCTACGGAGGCTGACCAGGACTTTTCCTCTGTTCTCGCTGACTCTGGCGGAGTTGGCCGCTAGTCTCCGACGGAGAGTGAACGGGCAGCGCGTGTTGCTCGTAACTCACCAGGTGTGGGGCGACTAGGTTCCTCACCGGTCCGTATCCGACAGTTCGACATCCGAGGTGACGTAGGCGTGGCTCTTCCGCCCCTTACCCCCGAACAGCGCGCAGCCGCGCTCGAAAAGGCCGCCGCGGCTCGCCGGGAGCGGGCCGAGGTCAAGAATCGACTCAAGCACTCCGGCGCCTCGCTTCACGAGGTCATCAAGCAGGGTCAGGAAAACGACGTCATCGGCAAGATGAAGGTCTCCGCCCTGCTGGAGTCGCTCCCCGGCGTGGGCAAGGTCCGCGCCAAGCAGATCATGGAGCGACTCGGCATCTCCGAGAGCCGCCGCGTGCGCGGCCTCGGTTCCAACCAGATCGCGTCCCTGGAGCGTGAGTTCGGCAGCACCGGCTCCTGATTTCCGGGTGCCACGGGCAGGGAGTCCCGGGCACTCCGGGATTGCTGGAATAATCGCTGCATGGCAGTAAAACTCCGGGGGACGACCCCCGAAACCCCGGACGCACGTCCGCGGCTGACCGTGCTCTCCGGCCCCTCCGGGGTCGGCAAGAGCACGGTCGTCGCTCATATGCGCAAGGAACACCCCGAGGCCTGGCTCTCGGTGTCGGCGACGACCCGCAGGCCGCGGCCCGGTGAGAAGCACGGTGTCCACTACTTCTTCGTCTCCGACGAGGAGATGGACAAGCTGATCGCCAACGGCGAGCTGCTCGAGTGGGCCGAGTTCGCGGGCAACCGCTACGGCACTCCGCGCGCCGCGGTGCTGGAGCGCCTGGAGTCGGGCGAGCCGGTCCTGCTGGAGATCGACCTCCAGGGTGCGCGGCAGGTCCGTGAGTCCATGCCCGAGGCCCGGCTGGTGTTCCTGGCACCTCCCTCCTGGGAGGAACTGGTGCGCAGGCTCACCGGGCGCGGCACCGAGCCGCCCGAGGTGATCGAGCGCCGTCTGGCGGCCGCGAAGATCGAACTCGCGGCCGAGCCGGAGTTCGACGTGACCCTGGTCAACACCTCCGTCGAGGACGTCGCACGTGAGCTGCTAGCCTTGGTCGATGTTGTGTGATTACGACCCTGTGATCACGACCGGTTCTTTCCCATCCATCGGAAGGTAGAGCGTGTCCTCTTCCATCTCCGCGCCCGAGGGCATCATCAACCCGCCGATCGACGAGCTCCTCGAGGCCACCGACTCGAAGTACAGCCTCGTGATCTACGCGGCCAAGCGGGCCCGCCAGATCAACGCGTACTACTCGCAGCTCGGCGAGGGCCTCCTCGAGTACGTCGGTCCGCTCGTGGACACCCACGTCCACGAGAAGCCGCTCTCGATCGCCCTCCGCGAGATCAACGCCGGTCTGCTGACGTCCGAGGCCGTCGAGGGTCCCGCTCAGTAGTATTTTCGGTTCGCAGTTGGTTTTTCCACAGGCCCGGCAGCACGACTGCCGGGCCTGTGGTGTCTCATGGACTCGTACGCCGGGAGCCGCGGTGTGCGTTTTCCGAGGTCCGGGGAGAAACGGTGGACAAGCCGAAGGTCGTTCTGGGGGTCAGTGGTGGCATCGCCGCCTACAAGGCCTGTGAGCTGCTGCGCAGACTGACCGAGTCGGGTCATGACGTCCGGGTGGTCCCCACCGCCTCGGCGCTGCACTTCGTCGGCGCCGCCACCTGGTCCGCCCTCTCCGGTCACCCCGTCTCCACGGAGGTCTGGGACGACGTCCACGAGGTCCCGCACGTCCGCATCGGCCAGCACGCCGACCTGGTGGTCGTCGCCCCGGCGACGGCGGACATGCTCGCCAAGGCGGCCCACGGCCTCGCCGACGACCTCCTCACCAACACCCTCCTCACGGCCCGCTGTCCGGTCGTCTTCGCCCCCGCGATGCACACAGAGATGTGGGAGCACCCGGCCACCCAGGAGAACGTGGCGACACTGCGCCGCCGGGGCGCCGTCGTCATCGAGCCGGCCGTCGGCCGCCTCACCGGCGTCGACACCGGCAAGGGGCGGCTGCCCGACCCGGGCGAGATCTTCGAGGTCTGCCGCCGGGTCCTGGCCAGGGGGGTGCGCGAACCCGACCTCGCCGGCCGCCATGTCGTCGTCAGCGCGGGCGGCACCCGCGAGCCGCTCGACCCGGTCCGCTTCCTCGGCAACCGGTCGTCCGGCAAGCAGGGCTACGCCCTCGCCCGCACCGCCGCCGCCCGGGGCGCCCGCGTCACGCTGATCGCGGCGAACACCGGCCTGCCCGACCCGGCAGGGGTGGACGTCGTCCAGGTCGGCACGGCCGTGCAGCTGCGCGAGGCGGTCCTGAAGGCGGCCGCGGACGCCGACGCGGTCGTCATGGCGGCCGCCGTGGCCGATTTCCGGCCGGAGACATACGCGGCCGGAAAGATCAAGAAGCAGGACGGCCGGGAACCGGACCCCATCGTTCTTGTGCGAAATCCGGACATCCTCGCGGAGGTCTCCGCCGACCGGGCGCGCTCCAACCAGGTGGTTGTGGGCTTCGCGGCCGAGACCGACGAGGTCCTGGCCAACGGCCGGACGAAGCTCCGCCGCAAGGGCTGCGATCTGCTGGTGGTGAACGAGGTGGGGGAGCGCAAGACCTTCGGCTCCGAGGAGAACGAGGCCGTCGTGCTGGGCGCCGACGGCAGCGAAACGCCTGTGCCGTACGGGCCCAAGGAGGCTCTGGCCGAAATCGTGTGGGACCTGGTGACGCGACGGCTGACCTGACTGTTTGATGCGCTTCCCCGTCGTCCGTCCTCTCGCTCTGTTCGGCGTGGCGCCCCTGGCCAACGGTGCTCGGCATTCGGCAGAATGCCCGTGCCGCAGGTCACAGCGCTTCCGAGAGGCGAGACGGGTGGCCCGGTGGAGGGGCACGCCGATAAACTGTTCTCGGACGACGCCGGGCGCAGCTCCTGTCGCGTCCGCCAATGATCAGCCAGCAGCCGCTGCAACCCCAGGGAGCGTTGTGTCCCGTCGCCTGTTCACCTCGGAGTCTGTGACCGAGGGTCACCCCGACAAGATCGCTGACCAGATCAGCGACACCATTCTCGATGCCCTGCTGCGCGAGGACCCGGCCTCCCGGGTCGCCGTCGAGACCCTGATCACGACCGGTCTGGTGCATGTGGCCGGTGAGGTCACCACCAAGGCGTACGCGCCGATCCCCCAGCTCGTACGTGACAAGATCCTCGAGATCGGCTACGACTCCTCGAAGAAGGGCTTCGACGGCGCCTCCTGCGGTGTCTCGGTGTCCATCGGCGCGCAGTCCCCGGACATCGCCCAGGGTGTCGACACGGCGTACGAGAACCGCGTCGAGGGCGACGAGGACGAGCTGGACCGCCAGGGCGCCGGTGACCAGGGCCTGATGTTCGGCTACGCGTCGGACGAGACGCCGACCCTGATGCCGCTGCCGATCTTCCTGGCGCACCGTCTGTCGAAGCGCCTGTCGGACGTCCGCAAGAACGGGACCATCCCCTACCTGCGCCCCGACGGCAAGACCCAGGTCACCATCGAGTACGACGGCGACAAGGCCCTGCGTCTCGACACGGTCGTCGTCTCCTCGCAGCACGCGAGCGACATCGACCTGGACTCCCTGCTGGCCCCGGACATCCGCGAGTTCGTGGTCGAGCCGGAGCTCAAGGCGCTCCTGGACGAGGGCATCAAGCTCGACACCGAGAACTACCGCCTGCTGGTGAACCCGACCGGCCGCTTCGAGATCGGCGGCCCGATGGGCGACGCCGGGCTCACCGGCCGCAAGATCATCATCGACACCTACGGCGGCTTCGCCCGGCACGGCGGCGGCGCCTTCTCGGGCAAGGACCCGTCGAAGGTCGACCGCTCGGCGGCGTACGCCATGCGCTGGGTCGCGAAGAACGTGGTGGCCGCGGGTCTCGCCGCGCGCTGCGAGGTCCAGGTCGCCTACGCGATCGGCAAGGCCGAGCCGGTCGGTCTCTTCGTGGAGACCTTCGGTACCGCCAAGGTCGACGCCGAGAAGATCGAGAAGGCCATCGACGAGGTCTTCGACCTCCGCCCGGCCGCGATCATCCGCGACCTCGACCTGCTGCGTCCGATCTACGCCCAGACCGCGGCGTACGGCCACTTCGGCCGTGAGCTGCCCGACTTCACGTGGGAGCGCACGGACCGCGTGGACGCGCTGCGCAAGGCCGCGGGACTGTAGGTCCCCCAGGAACGACGCGTGGGCCCGGTCTCCTCGGGGAGGCCGGGCCTCGGCGTTCGCCGGGGCAGGCGCCGCGGGTGGCCGGCCCGGGCGGGATCCACGCCGGGTGGGCCACGGCGGCCCCCGGGTTCAGGGCGGCGGTGACACACCGGCGACCGGTATGCCGTCCTCGTCGGAGCTTCGGCGGGAGGACCGTTGTCAGTGGCGTTTGGTAAAAATGCAAGCGTGAGCAGCGAGAACGGGCAGGGGGACGGGGGCGCGGCCGCGGAGGGCGCGCCGCCCGAGCAGCTCGCGCTGATCCGGGAGAGCGTGCGGCAGGCCAAGGCGCCGCGGGCCAAGCCCCGGACCTGGCGGGGGGCCGCGCTGGCCGAGGAGCTGCCGGTCGCCCGGGTCCTCGTCGACAAGGGTGTGCTGCACCTGGACCGGTACTTCGACTACGCGGTGCCGGCCGAGCTGGACGCCGACGCCCGGCCGGGGGTGCGGGTGCGGGTGAGGTTCGGTGCCGGGCGCGGACGGGTGCGCGACGGGCGGCGCGAGGGCGGGGGGCTCATCGACGGGTTCCTCGTCGAGCGGCTCGCCGCGTCGGACTACTCCGGACCGCTCGCGGCGCTCGCCCAGGTCGTGTCGCCCGAGCCGGTGCTGAGCGAGGAACTGCTGGGACTGGCGCGGGCCGTCGCCGACCGGTACGCGGGGAGCCTCGCCGACGTCCTCCAGTTGGCCGTGCCGCCCCGCAACGCACGCGCCGAACAGCGACCCTCCCCGCCGCCGCTGCCACCGCCCGCGCCGCCGGAGGCCGGGTCCTGGAGCCGCTACGAGCGCGGCGGCGCGTTCCTCGAGTCGCTGGCCTCCGGCGGCGCGCCCCGGGCGGTGTGGAACGCGCTGCCGGGCCCCGAGTGGAGCGAGGAGCTGGCGCGGGCCGTCGCCGCGACGCTCGCCTCCGGGCGCGGGGCCCTGGTCGTCGTACCCGACGGACGGGCCGCCGCCCGGGTCGACGCCGCGCTGACGGCGTTGCTGGGGGAGGGGCGGCACGCGCTGCTCACCGCGGACGCAGGGCCCGAGAAGCGGTACCGGGAGTGGCTCGCCGTACGACGGGGTTCCGTGCGGGCGGTCGTCGGGACACGGGCCGCGATGTTCGCGCCGGTCCAGGACCTCGGGCTGGTCGCGCTCTGGGACGACGGGGACGACAGCCACAGCGAACAGCACGCGCCGCAGCCCCATGCGCGCGAGGTCCTGCTGCTGCGGGCCGCCCAGGACAAGTGCGCTTTCCTGATGGGGGGTTGGAGCTGCACCGTGGAGGGCGCGCAGCTCGTCGAGAGCGGATGGGCGCGACCGCTGGTCGCCGCCCGGGAACAGGTGCGGCACAGCGCGCCGCTCGTGCGCACCGTGGGCGACCAGGACCTCGCACGGGACGAGGCGGCCCGGGCCGCCCGGCTGCCCACTCTCGCCTGGCAGGCGGTCCGGGAGGGACTGCGGCACGGGCCGGTGCTCGTCCAGGTGCCCCGGCGGGGCTATGTGCCGCGGATGGCGTGTGCGCAGTGCCGGGCCGCCGCCCGGTGCCGGCACTGCTCCGGGCCGCTGGAGGCGCGGGACGGCGGCGCGCTGTGGTGCGGATGGTGCGGGCGTGAGGAGGGCGCCTGGCACTGTCCGGAGTGCGGCTCGTTCCGGTTGCGGGCGCAGGTGGTGGGGGCGCGGCGGACCGCCGAGGAGCTGGGCCGGGCGTTTCCCGCCGTGCCGGTGCGGACGTCGGGGCGGGAGCAGGTGCTGGACACCGTGCCGGGGCAGCCCGCGCTCGTCGTGTCCACGCCCGGGGCCGAGCCGGTCGCGGAGGGCGGGTACGCGGCCGCGCTGCTGCTGGACGGCTGGGCCATGCTCGGACGGCCCGACCTGAGGGCCGGGGAGGACGCGCTGCGCCGCTGGATCGCGGCCGCCGCGCTCGTCCGGCCGTCGGGGGAGGGGGGAACCGTGGTCGTCGTCGCCGAGCCCACCCTGCGGCCCGTCCAGGCGCTGGTGCGCTGGGATCCCGTGGGGCACGCGGTGCGGGAACTGGCCGAGCGGGCCGAGCTGGGATTTCCGCCGGTGTCCCGGATGGCGGCGGTGTCGGGGACGGGGGAGGCCGTGGCCGCGTTCCTGCGGGCCGTCGAACTACCGCCGGAGGCGCAGCTGCTGGGTCCGGTTCCGGTGCCGGCCGGCCCGGCGGGGCGGCCTCGGCGGCCGGGGGCGCCGCCCCCCGGGGAGGAGTGGGAGCGGGCGCTGCTCCGGGTGCCGCCGGGGAAGGGCGCCGCGCTGGCGACCGCCCTGAAGACGGCGCAGGCGGCTCGGATGGCTCGGGGCGGCGAGGAGGCCGTGCGGGTACGGATCGATCCCCCGGACATCGGCTGACGGGCGAGGGGGCGTTCAGCGCTGGCGGGGCGGGGGAGGCCCGGGTGTGCGACTGCCCTCCCGGGCGGGGGCCGAGAGGGCAGGGTGGACAGCGGAAGGGCTGGGGAGCGGGCGGACCGGGGAGGGGACGGGCGGGCGAGACGCCCGGTGCGGGACGGTGCGTCAGCCGTTGCGCGGGCCGGGGAAGGCGGTGGGCCTGGCCTCGTCGCGCAGGGCCGGGGTAGCGGTGTCGCGCAGGACCGGGGTAGCGGTGTCGCGCAGGGCCGGGCTGCCGGCGTCCCGCAGGGTCGGGCTGCCGGCGGTGGGCTGGGTCGGCATCGAGCGGGCCGCGGGAACCGTGGGAACCGTCGGGAGACCCGTGGTCACGGTGACCGTGCGGGCGACGGTCGGCTCGGCGGGCCGCTCGGCCTCGGCGGTGGCGGCCTGGGCCGCGGCACGGCGCGCGCCGTAGCGGCGGTGCACGGCCTGCTTGGTGACCCCGAGGGCGGAGCCCACAGCGTCCCACGAGAAGCCGAGCGAGCGGTCGAAGTCCACCGCCGCGGTGACCAGGGTCTCGACGCTGTCCCGCAACTCCTGGGCGAGGCGGACCGTGGGGGCGGGGGCGCGCCCGTAGACGACGAAGCCCGTGGACGGGCCGGAGCGGCGGGGGCGGTAGACGTTGCCCAGCTGGGCGGTGAGGGTGCGCAGTGCGTCCACCTGCCGTCGGACGCGCTCGATGTCCCGCACCAGCAAGTGCAGGCTGGCCCGGGCCTGGGCGTCGTGGGTTGCATGGTCGGCCATGAACAAGCCTCTCGAACCGGCGTTGAAGAAGGTGTGGTCAACTCTTTCTTGACCAACGCGGGTGTGCGCCGCTGGTCACGCTGTGGGGGCGTATGGGCATATGCGTACGCCCCCCGAGGGTGCGGCTCGTGGGGCGTCCCGCCCGTCCGCGGCTCGCCCGGCGGGCGGCATAAACTAGTGCGTTGCCCGCCGTCCGTCCCGCCCGAGAGGCCCCGCCCACTCATGAAGCTCGTCTTCGCCGGTACCCCCGAGGTCGCCGTTCCCGCCCTGGACGCTCTGATCGCCTCCGGGCGGCACGAGGTGGCCGCCGTCGTCACGCGGCCCGACGCGCCGGCCGGCCGGGGACGGAGGCTGATCGCCTCTCCCGTCGCGCAGCGCGCCGAGGAGGCGGGCATCGAGGTCCTGCGGCCCGCCAAGCCCCGCGATCCGGAGTTCCTGGAGCGGTTGCGGGAGATCGCGCCGGACTGCTGTCCCGTCGTCGCCTACGGTGCGCTGCTGCCCAGGGTGGCGCTGGACATCCCGGCCCACGGCTGGGTCAACCTGCACTTCTCGCTGCTGCCCGCCTGGCGCGGGGCCGCTCCCGTGCAGCACGCCGTCATGGCGGGGGACGAGATCACCGGCGCCTCCACCTTCCTCATCGAGGAGGGGCTCGACTCGGGGCCGGTGTACGGCACCGTCACCGAGGAGATCCGGCCCACCGACACCAGCGGTGACCTGCTCACCCGGCTGGCCTTCGCCGGCAGCGGGCTGCTCGCCGCGACCATGGACGGGATCGAGGACGGCACCCTGAAGGCCGTGCCGCAGCCGGGTGACGGGATCACCCTCGCGCCGAAGATCACCGTCGAGGACGCGCAGGTCGACTGGGCCACCCCGGCTCTGCGGGTCGACCGGGTCGTGCGCGGCTGCACCCCCGCCCCCGGCGCCTGGACGACCTTCCGCGGGGAGCGGCTCAAGCTCATCCAGGTCCAGCCCGTTCCCGAGCGGACCGATCTCGCCCCGGGCGCGCTGCTCGTCGGCAAGAACAGCGTGCACGTCGGCACCGGCTCGTACGCGGTGGAGCTGCTGTGGGTGCAGGCGCAGGGCAAGAAGCCGATGCGGGCCGCCGACTGGGCCCGGGGCGCCCGGATCGGGGACGGCGAGACCGTCGGGGCGTAACGCTCCTGCACGAAACCCCCACCCGTTCCGTGGGTCCGCCCGTCCGCGAGCCCGCCGACCGTTCCGGGGGTCCGGTCCTGGCGAGCCCCCGCCCGGTTCCGTGGGCCCGCCCGTTCGCGAGCCCCGCCGCCCGGTTCCGTGGGCCCGCCCCGTCCGCGAGCCCCATCCCCGTTCGCACGCCGCCGGTCGGCGCGTTCCGTCCGGCGTACCCCAGCGTAGGCTTGACGCACCTTTCCCCGTTTTCTCCTTTTCCGTCTCCGCCACCTCTCTCCTCCGCCTTTCTCCTCCGCCTCTCGTCACCTCCTTTGTCTCCTCCTCTTGTTTCCTCCTCACTTCTGCAATCCGGAGCACCTTTTCGTGAGCGACCAGCCCCACCGTTCCCGCAAGCCGGGCAAGCCCTACCGCCGGCCTCAGAAGGACCCCGTCCGCATCCTCGCCTTCGAGGCACTGCGGGCCGTGGACGAGCGGGACGCGTACGCCAACCTCGTGCTGCCGCCGCTGCTGCGCAAGGCGCGCGAGAAGGAGGGCCCCGACAAGTTCGACGGACGGGACGCGGCCCTCGCCACCGAGCTGGTCTACGGGACGCTGCGCCGGCAGGGGACGTACGACGCCGTCATCTCCGCGTGTGTCGACCGGCCGCTGCGCGAGGTCGATCCGCCGGTCCTCGACGTGCTGAGCCTCGGTGTGCATCAGCTGCTCGGGACCCGCATCCCGACCCACGCGGCGGTGTCCGCCTCCGTCGAGCTCGCCCGGGTCGTCCTCGGCGACGGACGCGCCAAGTTCGTCAACGCCGTGCTGCGCAAGGTCGCGGCGCACGATCTCGACGAGTGGCTCGACAAGGTCGCCCCGCCCTACGAGGACGATCCCGAGGACCACCTCGCCGTCGTCCACTCGCACCCGCGCTGGGTGGTCTCCGCGCTGTGGGACTCCCTCGGCGGCGGCCGGGCCGGCATCGAGGAGCTGCTGGCGGCCGACAACGAGCGGCCCGAGGTGACCCTCGTCGCCCGGCCCGGCCGGGCCACCACCGAGGAGCTGCTCCGGGAGGAGGCCTCGGTCGCCGGGCGCTGGTCGCCGTACGCCGTGCGGCTCACCGAGGGCGGCGAGCCCGGGGCCATCGACGCCGTGCGGGACGGACGGGCGGGGGTGCAGGACGAGGGCAGCCAGCTCGTGGCGCTCGCGCTGGCCAACGCGCCGCTGGAGGGCTCCGACGCCACCTGGCTGGACGGGTGCGCAGGGCCCGGTGGCAAGGCCGCGCTGCTCGCCGCCCTGGCCGCCGAGCGGGGCGCCGCGCTGCTCGCCTCCGAGAAGCAGCCGCACCGCGCGGGGCTCGTCGCCAAGGCGCTGGCCGGCAACCCCGGGCCGTACCAGGTCATCGCCGCCGACGGGACCAGGCCGCCGTGGCGCCCCGGCTCCTTCGACCGGGTGCTGATGGACGTGCCGTGCACGGGCCTGGGCGCCCTGCGGCGGCGGCCCGAGGCGCGCTGGCGGCGCCGGCCGGAGGACCTCGACGGCTTCGGGCCGCTCCAGCGCGGGCTGCTGCGGACCGCGCTGGATTCCGTGCGGGTCGGGGGCGTCGTCGGGTACGCCACCTGTTCGCCGCACCTCGCCGAGACCCGGGCGGTCGTCTCCGACGTCCTCAAGCAGTACCCCGAGGCCGAGCTGATCGACGCGCGACCGCTGCTGCCCGGCGTACCGGAGCTCGGTGACGGGCCCGACGTCCAGCTGTGGCCGCATCTGCACGGGACCGACGCCATGTACCTGGCGTTGATCAGGAAGACGGGCTGAGGCCCGCCCGGTCGCACACGTGAGAAGGCCGGCCCCACGTCGACGGCGTGGGGCCGGCCTTCCGCTCGGACGGGGTGTCCGCGAGGGATCAGTCCGTGCCGAACTCCATCGCGGCGCGGTCCAGGAGCTGGTCGTCGTCGGAGACCTCGCCGCGGGAGGCGATGGCCTCGGCGCCGCCCTCCGGCAGCTCCGTCATGGTGCCGATGAGACCGGTCGCGGCCGCCTGGTCGGCGCCGATCGCGGGGCTGCCGGTGCCGATCAGGCCGAGCGTGGCGTACTGCTCCAGCTTGGCGCGGGAGTCGGCGATGTCGAGGTTGCGCATGGTGAGCTGGCCGATCCGGTCCACCGGGCCGAACGCGGAGTCCTCGGTGCGCTCCATGGACAGCTTGTCCGGGTGGTAGCTGAAGGCCGGGCCGACGGTGTTGAGGATCGAGTAGTCCTCACCGCGCCGCAGCCGCAGCGTCACCTCGCCGGTGACGGCCGCGCCGACCCAGCGCTGGAGCGACTCGCGCACCATCAGGGCCTGCGGGTCGAGCCAGCGGCCCTCGTACATCAGGCGGCCGAGGCGCCGTCCCTCGTTGTAGTACTGGGCGAGGGTGTCCTCGTTGTGGATCGCGTTGACGAGACGCTCGTAGGCCGCGTGCAGCAGGGCCATGCCGGGCGCCTCGTAGATGCCGCGGCTCTTGGCCTCGATGATGCGGTTCTCGATCTGGTCCGACATGCCCATGCCGTGGCGGCCGCCGATGGCGTTGGCCTCCATCACCAGATCGACGGGGGAGGCGAACTCCTTGCCGTTGATCGTCACGGGGCGGCCCTGGTCGAAGCCGATCGTCACGTCCTCGGTGGCGATCTCGACCGACGGGTCCCAGAACCGCACGCCCATGATGGGCTCGACGGTCTCGACGCCGGTGTCCAGGTGCTCCAGGGTCTTGGCCTCGTGGGTGGCGCCCCAGATGTTGGCGTCGGTGGAGTACGCCTTCTCCGTGCTGTCCCGGTAGGGGAGGTCGTGGGCGACGAGCCACTCCGACATCTCCTTGCGGCCGCCGAGCTCGGTCACGAAGTCCGCGTCCAGCCAGGGCTTGTAGATCCGCAGGTGCGGGTTGGCCAGCAGGCCGTAGCGGTAGAACCGCTCGATGTCGTTGCCCTTGAAGGTCGAGCCGTCGCCCCAGATCTGGACGTCGTCCTCGAGCATCGCCCGGACCAGGAGGGTGCCGGTGACGGCACGGCCGAGCGGCGTGGTGTTGAAGTAGGAGCGCCCGCCGGAGCGGATGTGGAACGCCCCGCAGGTGAGCGCGGCCAGGCCCTCCTCGACCAGCGCGGCGCGGCAGTCGACCAGGCGCGCGATCTCGGCGCCGTAGGTCTTCGCGCGGCCGGGCACCGAGGCGATGTCGGGCTCGTCGTACTGACCGATGTCGGCGGTGTAGGTGCACGGGACGGCACCCTTGTCGCGCATCCACGCGACCGCGACGGAGGTGTCGAGCCCGCCGGAGAAGGCGATGCCGACGCGCTCGCCGGCGGGAAGGGAGGTGAGGACCTTGGACATAGGAAGATTATGCATGAACTCGCATGGTCATGCAAAGGGCGAGGGTGCCGATTCCGCCCCCGCGGGCTCTGCGCCCGCCGAGGTCTCAGGTCTCGGTGCTCTCGACCGGCTGTGCGGGCTCCTTCGCCAGGGGCGGGTGGCTCTCCCGGGCCAGCCGGTGCGGCCACCAGATCTTCGGTCCGATGTCCAGGAAGAGCGAGGTGACGAGCACCGACCGCACGATGAAGGTGTCCAGCAGGACGCCCAGGGCCACCGCGAAGCCGATCTCCGCGAAGGCGACCATGGGCAGGGTGGCGAGGGCCGCGAAGGTGCCGGCCAGGACCAGGCCCGCGGAGGTGATCACCGAGCCGGTGGCCGCCAGACCGGTCACGACGCCCTGCCGGGTGCCCTGACGGGCGGCCTCCTCGCGGATCCGGGTGGTCAGGAAGATGTTGTAGTCGATGCCCAGGGCCACCAGGAAGACGAAGACGAACAGCGGGAAGTCCGTCGACTCGCCCGCGTAGTCGAAGAGATGGCGGAACGCGAGCGCGCTGAGGCCGAGGGCCGCCGCGAAGGACAGGATCACCGTCCCGACCAGCAGCAGCGGGGCGATCAGGGCGCGCAGCAGCGCGCAGAGGATGAGCAGGACCACGGCCAGGACCAGCGGGATGATCAGCAGGTTGTCGTGCGTGGTGGCCTTGTCCATGTCGAGCAGGGCCGCCGTGCCGCCGCCCACCTGGGCGTCGGCGTCGGGTATGTCGTGCACGGCGTCCCGGACCCGCTCCACGGTCTGTTTCGCGGCCTCGCTGTCGGCCGGGTCGGTCATCGTCGCCTCGAACAGCACCTGGCCGTCGTGGACGGGGCTGGTGCCCGCCGGCACACCGAGGGACGTCGGCACGACACCCTCCGTCCGCGCGACCGCGAGTTTCACCTGCCCGGCCCGGGCCTGATCGGCGATGACGACCAACGGGTCGCCGCTGCCCGCCGGGAAGTACTTCGCCGACACCTCCTGGCCGGTGATCGAGTCCGGTTTGCCGGTGAACGCGTCCGCGTTGCCGATGCCCTCGGCGCGCAGCTGGATCAGGCCGAGCGAGCACACCGCCAGCACCAGCGCGGTCACGGCCCAGACCATGCGCGGGCGGCGGGCGATGCTGCGGCCCGTGCGCGCCCAGACACCGCGCTCGGTCGGGTCCGCGGAGCCGAAGTGCGGGATCGCCGGCCAGAAGATCCAGCGGCCGCAGATCACCAGCAGGGCGGGGAACAGGGTCATCATCGCGAGCAGCGCCACCGCCACGCCGATGGCCGCGACCGGCCCGAGCCCGCGGGTGGAGTTCATCTCGGCGGCCAGCAGCATCAGCATGCTCAGCACCACGGTGGCGCCGGAGGCCAGCACGGCGGGACCCGCGCGGTGCAGCGCCAGGGCCATCGCCTCGTGCCGGTCCTCGTGCCGGCGCAGCTCCTCCCGGTAACGGGCCACCAGCAGCAGGGCGTAGTCGGTGCCCGCGCCGAACACGAGCACGGTGAGGATGCCGGCGCTCTGACCGTTCACCGTCAGGCCCGCGTGCTCGGCCAGGAAGTAGATCAGGGCCTGCGCGGTGAACAGGGCGGCGACCACGGCGAGCACCGGGACGACGAGCAGGGTGGGGCTGCGGTAGGTGACCAGGAGCATGACGACGACCACGGCCATCGCCGCCAGCAGCAGGGTCGAGTCGATGCCCTCGAAGGCCTCGGAGAAGTCCGCGGAGGTGCCGCCGGGTCCGGTGATGTGCACGGCCATCCCGGCGCCGCCGTCGCCGACGACGTCACGGATCGAGTCGACGGCCGGGGCGATGCGTTCCCAGCCCTTCTCGTCCATGGTGATCGGCACATAGATCTGCGCGGCGCGCGGATCGGTCGGTCGGTCGTAGACCGGGCCCCGGGTCTCGCCGCCGCGGATGCCGTGGTCGGTGAGCCGCCTGAGCTGCGCCGCGTCCTCGGTGATCCGCGCCCGGTCCGCGGCCGTCAGGCCCTCGTCACGGGCGTAGACGACCACCGCGGGGATCTGCTCGGGCCGGAAGTCCTGCGACATCTCCAGCACCTGGGTCGACTCCGCCGACCCCGGCAGCCAGGAGGCCGCGTCGTTGTCCTGGGCGTCGGTGAGCTTCTGGGCGAAGGGCGCCGTCAGGAACAGCACGACCAGCCACAGCGCCAGCACCAGCCACTTGGCGCGCCGCCCGCAGACAAGATGCGCGATCCCTCGGTTCCCGTTCATGCCCACCCCCGAAGACGGTCGGTCGACGTCCGGCGGAGCCCCGTGCCCGCGGGGGCGCGGGGGGTCGCGCACTCGGCCGGGCCCGGCCCGGGGACGACGTTCCACCGTCGCTCCAGCGGACCGATGCCCGCAACCCCCGAAGGGCATGGCAGGCTTGGGTCATGGCCGTGCAGATCAATCCCAGCATCCTGTCCGCCGACTTCGCCCGCCTCGCGGACGAGGCGGAGGCGGTCGCAGGAGCCGACTGGCTCCATGTCGACGTCATGGACAACCATTTCGTCCCGAACCTCACGCTCGGTGTGCCGGTCGTAGAGTCACTGGCCCGTGCGACGGACACTCCGCTGGACTGCCATCTGATGATCGAGGCCCCCGATCGCTGGGCCCCGCAGTACGTCGAGGCGGGTGCCTCGTCCGTCACCTTCCATGTCGAGGCGGCCGCCGCACCCGTGCGGCTCGCCCGCGAGATCCGGGCGAAGGGCGCCCGCGCCTCCATGGCGCTCAGGCCGGCCACGCCCATCGAGCCGTACGAGGACCTGCTGCCCGAACTCGACATGCTGCTGATCATGACGGTCGAACCGGGCTTCGGAGGCCAGGCCTTCCTCGACATCATGCTCCCCAAGATCCGCCGCACCCGCGAGTTGATCAGCAAGCACGGGCTCGACCTGTGGCTCCAGATCGACGGCGGGGTCTCGGCCTCGACCATCGAGCGGTGCGCCGAGGCGGGCGCCGACGTCTTCGTGGCGGGCTCGGCCGTGTACGGGGCCGACGATCCGGCCGCGGCGGTCCGTGGCCTGCGGGCTCAGGCGGAGGCGGCGACCGCCGGAGCCTCCTGGGCATGTGGACACTGAACCAACCACTTACCGACAGGTATGTGAACGGCTCCCATCAGAGCTGATCAACTGCGCCGGATCTGCGAGGATGAACGGCGTATCCAGAGTGTGAACAGCAGTGAGGAGAACGCCGTGTCGGGTATGTCGGCGGGCCGGTCAGCCATGCGGATGGGACCCGCTGAGCTGGTGCAGGCGGCGGCCATGGCCCGCCGCTTCTACCTCGAGGGAAAGTCCAAGATCCAGATCGCGGAGGAGTTCGGCGTCAGCCGCTTCAAAGTGGCCCGGGTCCTGGAGACCGCCCTCGAACGGGATCTCGTACGGATCGAGATCCGCGTGCCGGCCGAGCTGGACGCGGAGCGCTCGGACGCGCTCCGCGCCCGCTACGGCCTGCGGCACGCCGTCGTGGTCGAGTCCCCGGCCGAGGCCGAGGAGACCACGGACCCCGAGAACCTGGGGGAAGTGGCCGCCGACCTGCTCGGCGAACTGGTCGACGAGGGGGACGTACTGGGGCTGGCCTGGGGCCGGTCCACGATCCACATGGCGGCGGCGCTGGACCGGCTGCCGCCGTGCACGGTCGTGCAGCTGACGGGTGTGTACGACGCCGGGACCGCGGAGCGCGGCTCGGTCGAGGCCGTCCGCCGCGCCGCCCAGGTGTCCGGCGGTGACGCGCACCCCATCTACGCGCCGATGCTGCTGCCGGACGCGGCCACCGCGGCCGCGCTGCGCCACCAGACCGGGATCGCCCGGGCCTTCGAATACTTCGACAAGGTCACGGTCGCCTGTGTCTCCATCGGCTCCTGGGAGCCCGGCATCTCCACGGTGCACGACATGCTCAGCGACGAGGAACGGGCGCACTACGCCTCGCTGGGCGTCGCCGCCGAGATGTCCGCGCACCTCTTCGACGCCGAGGGCCGCCGGGTCGGGCGGGACCTGGGCGAGCGGTGCATCACCGTCAAGACCGACCAGCTGCGCCGGGTCCCCGAGGTCGTCGCGATCGCGGGCGGCCAGCGCAAGGCGGCCGCGATCGACGCGGTGCTCCGCTCCGGGCTCGTCACCAGCCTGGTGACGGACACCTCGGCGGCCGACTACCTGATGACGGCGGGACCGGCACCGAAGTCCGCCCTCGGCCGGACGGACCCGGACGGCATCTGACCGGCCCGGGGAGCACATCGTGCGGGGACGGCCACGACAGCAGCACGCCCATGCTGACGCGGTCCGTCCCCCGCGTGCTTCCCCGGCCGGGTCGACCGTGCTCCGGGAGTCCTCGCGCGGACGCGTTGTCAGCGGGCGGGGCGGCGGGATCTACTACACCGACGATCACTACGACACGTTCCGGGCGGTGCTGAGATGACGCAGTTCGTGCTCACGCTGGATCTCGACGGGGTGCGGGACAAGGCGGCCCTGATGGACCGCTGCGCCGACGCACTCGGCCTGCCCGACTGGTTCGGACGCAACTGGGACGCCCTCGCCGACAGCCTCACCGACCTCCAGGCCCCGCCCGGGGAGAGCGGGCTCCGGATCGTCGTCCAGAACTGGCGGCCGTACGCCGAGGCCCGGCCGCAGGAGTGGGCGATCGCGCAGGACGTGTTCGCCCAGGCGGCCGACCGGGTGCCGGCGCTGTCCGTGCTGCTCGCCCTCGGAGGATCCTCCTAGAGCACCCCTGAGCTGCTTGGACGTTCCGTCCGGGCATCGCACCACGGTGGTCGTGGGAGAATGAAGTACGTGCTTCTCCCCCTGGCTGACCTGTCCGGGGGTCACCTCTGATCGACTGGGATGTGCAGCACGTGCGTTTCCTCAACGACATCCAGCCCGCGTACGACCTCACCTACGACGACGTCTTCATGGTGCCGAGCCGCAGTGCGGTCGGGTCGCGTCAGGCGGTCGACCTCGCCGCCCCGGACGGCACGGGCACCACGATCCCGCTGGTCGTCGCCAACATGACCGCCGTCGCCGGCCGCCGGATGGCCGAGACGATGGCCCGGCGCGGCGGACTGGTGGTGATCCCGCAGGACATCCCGATCGACGTCGTCACCGACGTCATCACCTGGGTCAAGAGCCGTCACCTGGTGCTGGACACCCCCATCGTGCTCGCCCCGCACCAGACGGTCGCCGACGCCCTGGCCCTGCTGCCCAAGCGCGCGCACAACGCGGGCGTCGTCGTCGACGAGGAGTTCCGCCCGGTCGGCGTCGTCACCGACGCGGACCTGAGCGGGGTGGACCGCTTCACCCAGCTCGAGGTCGTCATGTCCCGGGACCTGCTGCTCCTGGACGCCGACATCGACCCGCGCGAGGCCTTCAACACCCTCGACGCGGCCAACCGGCGCTACGCCCCGGCCGTCGACCGGGACGGCAAGCTGGCCGGCATCCTCACCCGCAAGGGCGCCCTGCGCGCCACCCTGTACACCCCGGCCGTCGACGCGGCGGGCAAGCTGTGCGTCGCCGCGGCCGTCGGGATCAACGGCGATGTCGCCGGCAAGGCCAAGCAGCTGCTCGACGCGGGGGTGGACACGCTCGTCATCGACACCGCGCACGGCCACCAGGAGTCGATGATCAGCGCGATCCGGACCGTGCGCGCGCTCGACCCGAAGGTGCCCATCGTCGCCGGCAACATCGTCTCCGCCGAGGGCGTCAAGGATCTGATCGACGCGGGCGCCGACATCATCAAGGTCGGGGTCGGACCGGGCGCCATGTGCACCACCCGCATGATGACCGGCGTGGGCCGGCCGCAGTTCTCGGCGGTCCTGGAGTGCGCGGCCGAGGCGAAGAAGTACGGCAAGCACGTGTGGGCCGACGGCGGCGTCCGGCACCCGCGCGATGTCGCCATGGCGCTGGCCGCCGGCGCGTCCAACGTGATGATCGGGTCGTGGTTCGCGGGCACCTACGAGTCCCCGGGCGACCTCCAGCAGGACGCGGGCGGCCGGCTGTACAAGGAGTCGTTCGGCATGGCGTCCGCGCGCGCCGTCGCCAACCGCACCTCCGACGAGTCGGCGTACGACCGTGCCCGCAAGGCGCTGTTCGAGGAGGGCATCTCCACCTCGAAGATGTTCCTCGACCCGGCCCGTCCGGGTGTCGAGGACCTGGTCGACGCGGTCATCGCGGGCGTCCGCTCCTCCTGCACCTACGCGGGCGCGGCCTCGCTCGAGGAGTTCGCCGAGAAGGCCGTCGTCGGCATCCAGAGCGCGGCCGGGTACGCGGAGGGCAAGCCGCTGCACGCGAGCTGGTAGCTCCGCGGGTCGTTCCGCCGGTCAGCTCGGGTCGGGGCGAGTCAGCTCAGGTCAGGTCGGGGCCAGTCAGCTCAGGTCGGGTCGGGGCGAGTCAGGTCGGGTCGGGTCGGATCGTGCTGCGGTGCGGGTCCGCTGTGGCGGGTCGCGCAGTTCCCCGCGCCCCTCATCGGCCGCGTTCAACCGACCCGCAATGAATGCGCACCCTGGTGCGATGAACGCAACGATCTTGCGTGTATGCGCAAGATTGCGGCATTACGAGTGCTACGGCCCTGCTCATAGGGTCGTGCGCTGTACGTAGCGTGGCGGGGACCCCGCTCGGTGGGTTCCTGCTCGCGCAGGTGTGCCGCCGGTTCCCGTCACGCCGAGAGGCAGCGACGAAGGAGTCAGCGCGTGCTCGATCAAGGCGCACCCCCGCAACAACGCAGTACGACGGCCCCCACGTCCCCGGGGCCCGTCGCGCGACTCATGCGGCGCAAGCCCGTGGAACACCTGGTCGCCGAGGGCGGCCAGGGCGAGGGAGGCTCCCTCAGGCGCTCCCTCGGGCTGTGGCAGCTCACGATGATCAGCATCGGCGCCACCCTCGGCACCGGCATCTTCGTGGTCCTCGGCGAGGCCGTGCCCAAGGCCGGTCCCGCCGTCACGCTCTCCTTCGTGATCGCCGGACTCACGGCGCTCTTCTCGGCCCTGTCCTACGCCGAACTGGCGGGCACCATCCCGGTCGCCGGCTCCTCGTACTCGTATGCGTACGCGACGATGGGCGAACTGATCGCCTGGATCTGCGGCTGGTGCCTGGTCCTGGAGTACGGCGTCTCGGTCGCCGCCGTGGCCGTCGGCTGGGGCGAGTACCTCAACGAGCTGCTCGACGGCACGATCGGCGTGACCATCCCGGACGCACTGTCGGCGCCGCCCGGGGACGGCGGCATCTTCAACCTGCCGGCTCTGATCGTCGTCGTGCTCGCCATGGCCTTCCTGCTGGGCGGCGCCCGCGAGTCGGCGCGCGCCAACACCGTCATGGTCGCGGTGAAGATCGCCGCGCTGGTGCTGTTCTGCGCCATCGGCGTCCAGGGCTTCCGCTCCGGCAACTACCAGCACTTCATGCCGCTGGGCATGGCCGGCGTCAGCGCGGCCGGCGCGACGCTGTTCTTCTCGTACATCGGCTTCGACGCCGCCTCCACCGCCGGTGAGGAGGCGAAGAACGCGCAGCGCGACCTGCCCCGCGCGATCATGCTGTCGCTGGTCATCGTGACGGCGCTGTACGTCCTCGTCGCGGCCGTCGCCGTGGGTGCCAAGCCCTGGCAGCGGTTCGGCGACTCCGAGGCCGCTCTCGCGCAGATCATGCGGGAGGTCACCGGCCAGTCCTTCTGGGGGACCCTCCTCGCCTTCTGCGCGGTCATCGCCATCGCGAGCGTCGTCCTGACCGTGCTGTACGGCCAGACCCGCATCCTGTTCGCGATGTCCCGGGACGGTCTGGTGCCCAAGGTGTTCTCCCGCGTCCACCCGAGGACCGGCACGCCCCGCGCCAACACGGTCATCGTGTCGCTGTTCTGCGGGGTGCTCGCCGCCGCGATCCCGTTGGGCCAGCTGGCGGACGCCACCAGCATCGGTACGCTGTTCGCCTTCGGGCTGGTCAACATCGCGGTCGTGGTGCTGCGCCGGACCCGCCCGGAGATGCCGCGGACCTTCCGGGTGCCGCTCTCGCCGGTGCTGCCGGCCCTGGGGCTCGCCTTCTGCGTCTGGATGATGGGCAGCCTTTCGGCCGTCACCTGGGTGGTCTTCGGAGTCTGGATGGCGGTCGGGCTCGTGTTCTACTTCCTCTACGGCCACCGCCGCTCCCGTCTCGCAGCGTCCGCACCAGCTGAGAAGTGAACGACCCACTGTGCTGAACGATCTCGACGAACGCATCGTGCACGCCCTCGCCGAGGACGCCCGCCGCTCCTTCGCGGACATCGGGCAACTGGTCGGGCTGTCCGCACCCGCCGTGAAGCGGCGCGTGGACCGGCTGCGCGCCACCGGGGCCATCACCGGCTTCACCGTACGGGTCGACCCGGCGGCGCTCGGCTGGGAGACCGAGGGGTTCGTCGAGATCTACTGCCGGCGCAACACCTCCCCGGAGACCATCCAGCGTGGCCTGGAGCGCTACCAGGAGGTCGTGGCGGCGTCCACCGTCACCGGGGAGGCGGACGCCGTCGCGCAGGTCTTCGCCGCCGACATGCGCCACTTCGAGCGGGTCCTTGAGCGCATCGCGGGGGAGCCGTTCGTGGAACGGACGAAGTCCGTGCTGGTCCTGTCGCCGCTGCTGCGCCGCTTCTCCGCGGGCTCGCCGACCTGATCCCGCCTGTCCGGGGCCGGACGTCGAGGGCAACGACCGGCCCTGCGACCACGCGGCGGTGATCACCACCTTCGCGATCACCGGTAAACCGGTGGGCGGCGGCGCCCGAACTGTCTACCATCGGTGTCATGACCTGGCGACATTGATCCACGACCGGCTCCGACGTCCGTCGACTGACCGCCACGCTGTACGCGTACGCGTTCCTCGACGAGTTCGTGCTGCTCTACCCGGTGTACGCGCTGCTGTTCGCGGACAGCGGCCTGTCCGTGGGGCAGATCTCCTCCCTGTTCGTCCTGTGGTCGCTGACCGGCGTCCTGCTGGAGGTCCCCTCGGGCGCCTGGGCGGACGCCGTGTCCCGAAGGCTGCTGCTGTGGATCGGCCCGCTGCTCGGCGCGGCCGGCTTCGCCCTGTGGGTGCTGTTCCCGTCGTACGGGGCCTTCGCGGCCGGTTTCGTCCTGTGGGGCGCGCGCGGCGCGCTGGGCTCCGGCGCGCTGGAGGCACTGGTCTACGAGGAACTGGACCGGGCCGGCGCCGCTGACCGGTACGCCCGGGTCATGGGCCGCGCGCACGCGGTGGGGCAGACGGCCGTCCTGGCGGCGACGGGCCTGGCCGGTCCGGTCTTCGCGCTCGGCGGCCACCCGGCCGTCGGCGCGGCCAGCGTGCTGGCGTGTCTGCTCTGCGCCGCGACGGCGACCCGCTTCCCGGAACACCGCGCAACGGCTCCCGCCGAGGAGCGAGCGAGCCACGAGAGCCACGAGGGCATCGAGGACATCGAGGGTCACGAGATCGCTGAGCGCACGGGGGGCCCTGGGGACACCGGATGTCGCGCGTGCCACGACAGCGGCGTGGGCGGGGACGGCTGCGCGGGCCGGGAGGGCTGCGTAGGCGGGGACGGCGACGACAGCGGCGCGGGTGGTGACGGCGGCGCGGGCGCCGATGGCGGACAACACGGCGGGAGCCTTGGCGGGCGCGGCGAGTGCGAAGGGTGTCTCGGCGGGGGCGGCTGGGGCCGGGCCCTGGGGGGCGGGCTTGCCGGGCTGCGGCGTGACCGGTCACTGCTCGGCGCCCTGCTGCTCGTCCCCGCCGTCACGGCCGTGTGGGGCGCGCTCGACGAGTACACCTCACTGCTGGTCCGGGAGACCGGCGTACCGGACGGGGCCGTCCCCTACGTGCTCATGGTGATCTGGGCCGGGGTCACGGCCGGCAGCCTGTCGGCCGGGGCGGCCGAGCGCCTCGGCGGCCCCGGTCTCGCCGTGCTCCTCGCGGGCGCCGCGCTCGCCCTGGCGGCCGGCGCGCTGACCGGGACACCGCCGGGCATCGCCCTGATCGCCCTCGCCTTCGGCGGCTTCCAGCTGGCGACCGTCCTGGCGGACGTCCGGCTCCAGCAGCGCATCGAGGGCTCCGGCCGGGCCACCCTCACCTCGGTCGCGGGCCTCGGCACGGAGGTGGTGACCATCGCGGTGTACGGCGCGTACGGCGCCCTCGGTTCGACGTTCCGGCACGGCGTCGTCTTCGCGCTGTGCGCGGTGCCGTACCTGCTCACGGCCCTGGCGGTGTCGAGGCCGGCCCGGGGGAGGGCGGGTGAGCCGCGGACGGACGAGGGGCGAGGCAACAGCGAGGGAGCAGCGAGCGGCCAGGGAAGGGGTGAGTGAGGGGCGCAACGAATCGCCGCCGGGCGGCCCCCGCACGCAACGTTCCGCGCACCGGCGCGCAACGGCTCCTCCTTGTCCGGCCCGGGTGAGCGCCCGTACCGTCTAGATGGCCCCCACAACCACCCTTTCGCCCGGTGAGGTTCCCGCATGCGCACCGCCCTGCTCCAGAGCTCCGGCCGCCCCGGCTCCGTCGTCGAGAACCTGAAGGTCCTCGACGAGGCCGCGGACCGGGCCGCCGCCGCGGGCGCCGGACTGCTCGTCGCGCCGGAGATGTTCCTCACCGGGTACGCGATCGGCGACGACATCGCCCGCCTCGCCGAGCCCGCCGACGGGGACTCCGCGGACGCCGTCGCCGAGATCGCCGGCCGGCACGGCCTCGCGATCGCGTACGGCTACCCGGAGCGTCACGGCGACGCGGTCCACAACTCCGCCCAGCTGATCTCCGCCGACGGCGGCAGGCTCGCGAACTACCGCAAGACCCACCTCTTCGGCTGCTTCGAGCGCGACCACTTCCGGCCGGGCGACCAGCCGGTCGTCCAGGCCGAACTGAACGGCCTCAGCGTAGGCCTCATGATCTGCTACGACGTCGAGTTCCCGGAGAACGTCCGCGCCCACGCCCTCGCCGGCACCGACCTCCTCGTCGTGCCGACCGCGCAGATGCACCCCTTCCAGTTCGTCGCCGAGTCGGTGGTCCCGGTGCGCGCCTTCGAGAACCAGATGTACGTGGCGTACGTCAACCGGGTCGGTACCGAGGGCGAGTTCGAGTTCGTCGGCCTGTCCACGCTGGCCGGCCCCGACGGGATCGCCCGCACCCGTGCCGGACGCGGTGAGGAACTGGTCTTCGCCGACGCCGACCCGGTCGCCCTCGCCGTCTCCCGGGAGACGAACCCGTATCTGAAGGACCGCCGCCCCGGCCTGTACGGGTCCCTGGTCTGAACCCGGCCCGCACCCGCGCCGCGTCCCTCCCTTCCCCGAGCCTCCCCCCGAGTCACCACGCGCAAGGAGTCCGTACCCCATGACGTCCACCGTGCCCAACGCCGTCGAGCACGCAGACGAGCAGCAGCCGCCGATCACCATGTTCGGCCCGGACTTCCCCTACGCGTACGACGACTTCCTCGCCCATCCGGCGGGCCTCGGCCAGATCCCCGCGACGGAGCACGGCACCGAGGTCGCCGTCATCGGCGGCGGACTGTCGGGCATCGTGGCCGCGTACGAGCTGATGAAGATGGGCCTCAAGCCGGTCGTCTACGAGGCCGACCGGATCGGCGGACGGCTGCGCACCGTCGGCTTCGACGGCTGCGACCCGTCCCTCACCGCCGAGATGGGCGCGATGCGCTTCCCGCCGTCCTCCACGGCGCTCCAGCACTACATCGACCTGGTCGGACTGGAGACCCAGCCCTTCCCCAACCCGCTCGCGGAGGCGACCCCGTCGACGGTCGTCGACCTCAAGGGCGAGTCGCACTACGCCGAGACGGCCGCGGACCTGCCGCAGGTCTACCGCGATGTCGCGGCCGCCTGGAACAAGTGCCTCGAAGACGGCGCCGACTTCTCCGACATGAACCAGGCCATGCGCGAGCGGGACGTGCCGCGCATCCGCGAGATCTGGGCCGAGCTCGTCGAGAAGCTCGACAACCAGACCTTCTACGGCTTCCTGTGCGACTCCGAGGCCTTCAAGTCCTTCCGGCACCGCGAGATCTTCGGCCAGGTCGGCTTCGGCACCGGCGGCTGGGACACGGACTTCCCGAACTCCATCCTGGAGATCCTGCGCGTCGTCTACACCGAGGCCGACGACCACCACCGCGGTATCGTCGGCGGCTCCCAGCAGTTGCCGCTGCGGCTGTGGGAGCGCGAGCCGGAGAAGATCGTCCACTGGGCGTTCGGCACCTCGCTGGCGAGCCTGCACGAGGGCGGCGAGCCCCGCCCGGCCGTGACCCGGCTGCACCGCACCGCCGGCAACCGGATCACCGTGACGGACGCGAACGGCGACATCCGCACCTACCGGGCGGCGATCTTCACCGCCCAGTCCTGGATGCTGCTGTCGAAGATCGCCTGTGACGACTCGCTCTTCCCGATCGACCACTGGACGGCGATCGAGCGCACCCACTACATGGAGTCCAGCAAGCTGTTCGTGCCGGTCGACCGGCCGTTCTGGCTGGACAAGGCCGTCGACGACAAGGGAGTGCCGACCGGCCGGGACGTCATGTCGATGACGCTCACCGACCGTATGACGCGCGGCACCTACCTCCTCGACGACGGTCCGGACAAGCCCGCCGTCATCTGCCTCTCGTACACGTGGTGCGACGACAGCCTGAAGTGGCTGCCGCTGTCCGCGAACGAGCGGATGGAGGTCATGCTGAAGTCGCTCGGCGAGATCTATCCGAACGTCGACATCAGGAAGCACATCATCGGCAACCCGGTGACGGTCTCCTGGGAGAACGAGCCCTACTTCATGGGCGCGTTCAAGGCCAACCTGCCCGGCCACTACCGCTACCAGCGGCGTCTGTTCACCCACTTCATGCAGGACCGGCTGCCCGAGGACAAGCGGGGCGTCTTCCTCGCCGGCGACGACATCTCCTGGACCGCGGGCTGGGCCGAGGGGGCCGTGCAGACCGCGCTGAACGCGGTCTGGGGCGTCATGCACCACTTCGGCGGGACGACCGACGCGACCAACCCGGGCCCGGGCGACGTGTACGACGAGATCGCGCCGGTGGAACTCCCGGAGGACTGACCCCCCGCGGGACCGAGTCCCGCAGGGCCGAGCGCGCGCCGAGCACCGTCGCGCGCGGGCTCAGGGCGCGAGGCCGGACAGGGGCGTGAGGCCGGAGAGGGGCGTGAGCATCATGCGGCCCGCGAACCCGACGGCCGTGTCGAGGCGTTCGGTGAACTCCTCGGCCACGTCGGGTAGTCGGCGCAGCGCCCACAGGGCCCGGGCCGCCGTCCAGGTGGCGTCCCGTGCGCGCTCCAGGCTCCAGGAACCGAGCAGATGGGTGAGCGGGTCGGCGATCTCCAGCAGATCGGGGCCCGGCATCAGCTCTTCGCGGACGCGTTCCTCCAGCGAGCCGAGCAGTTCACCCACGCGGTCGAACTCGTCCTCCAGCTCGTCCGGTTCGCAGCCGAGGCTACGACAGGCGTCCACCACGGCGAGCGCGAGATCGTGCCCGATGTGCGCGTTGATGCCCGCGAGGGCGAACTGAAGCGGACGTACGCCGGGATGGCGGCGGAACTGGAGCAGCGGCCGCCAGCAGGCCGGTGGCCGCCGGTCGGCCGGCGGGTCCACCGCGTCCAGGTAGCGCTCGGCGAACCGGACGTCCAGCGTTCCGGCGGCCCGGGCGTCCGGGAACCGGCCGGTGTCGATGCGCCGGCCGACCTCCTGGGTCACCGCGAGGTAGACGCGGTTGAAGACCGCGATGCCGTCCCCGGGAGGCAGCGCCGCGTCGAGGGCGCGCATCCGGGCGAGCACCTCGTCGACACTTGTGCGGTCCGTGTCGAGGCCTGTCTCGACGGGAGCGGTGGACTGTTCCGTTTGCGGCATGGGGGCAGGGTGACAGTCCTAGGCTGGCCCGCGTGTCGGCGGGCCCGACGCTTCCCCGGAACGGGGGAACGAGCCCGTCGTGCGGGAGGGGAACAGCACGGTGCGAGGCGTACGTGGAAGGCGGTTCGGGCGGCGGTCCGGGCGGCGCAGGGTCATGGTCGGTGCCGCCTCGGTGGTGGTGGCCCTGGGCACCGCGGCCGGGGTGCTGACCGCACTGGGCGACGGGGACGAAGACGACGGCGCGCGCCGCACCGACCGGGCCCGCCCCGAGGTGAGCGCGACGCTCGTGTCCCCCTCGACCGCGCGTTCGCCGTCCCCGTCGGGGTCCCCGTCGGCCTCCGCCCCGACCGTGCGGCCGGCTCCCTCGCCCGCCCGTACCGCGCGGCGGCCACGGGCGGCCGCCGCGACCACGAGCCTCTACCGCCACCCCGAGTCCCAGGTCCTCGACTGGGTCCGGGCCCACCCGGCGGATCCGCGCACCGCCATCATCGAGTCCCGGATCGCGAGCAGGCCGGCGGCCGTCTGGTTCACCGAGTACGCCCCCGACACCATCACCTCACGGGTCCGCTCGGTCACCGCGGGCGCCTCCGCCCAGGGCCGGGTACCCGTGCTGGTGGCGTACGCGATCCCGGACCGCGACTGCGGCGGTGCCTCCGAGGGCGGAGCGCCCGACCTCGACGCCTACGCGGGCTGGATCGACGCCTTCGCCGCCGGGCTCGGCTCCGGCGAGGTCGTGATCGTCCTGGAGCCCGACTCGATCGCCCAGACCGACTGCCTCGACGAGGCCGGCCGGGCGGACCGGCTCGCCGCGCTGGCCCGCGCGGGACGCGTGCTGAAGGCGGCGAACCCGAAGGCCCGGGTCTACTACGACGCCGGACACTCCGCCTGGAACTCCCCGGCCGAGCAGGCGGCGTTGCTGCGACAGGCCGGCGCCGCCTCGGCCGCGTCCTCCGACGGGATCTTCAGCAACGTCTCCAACTTCCACCGCACGGCCGACGAGGCCGCCTACGACCGCCGGGTCCTGGACGCCCTCGGCGGCCCGCCCGGTCTGGGCGCCGTCATCGACACCAGCCGCAACGGCAACGGCGCGCCCACCGGCGGCGAGTGGTGCGACCCGGACGGGCGGAGCATCGGACAGGCCCCCACCTTCCGGACCGGTCAGTCCCGGATCGACGCCTACCTGTGGGTGAAGCTGCCGGGGGAGTCGGACGGCTGCAAGGGGGCGGCCGGCGAGTTCAGTCCGTCGTACGCCTACGAACTGGCCTCGTCGTAGCTGCTGGTGCCCTCGTCCAGCAGGGGTTCCCGGGACTTGAGGTGGGCCGGCGCGAAGGCGCGCAGCGCGTGGTAGCCGGTGATGACCACGACCGTGCCGAGCGCGATACCGCTGAGCGAGAAGGTGTCGGTGAACTCCAGCGTGACGTTGCCGACGCCGATGATGATGCCCGCCGCGGCCGGCACCAGGTTCAGCGGGTTGCGCAGGTCGACCCCGGCGTTGATCCAGATCTGCGCGCCGAGCAGGCCGATCATGCCGTAGAGGATGACGGTGATGCCGCCGAGCACCCCGCCGGGGATCGCGGCGACGACCGCGCCGAACTTGGGGCACAGGCCGAACAGGAGGGCGAAACCGGCGGCCGCCCAGTAGGCGGCGGTCGAGTAGACCCGGGTCGCGGCCATCACGCCGATGTTCTCGGAGTACGTCGTGTTGGGCGGGCCGCCCACCGCCGTGGACAGCATCGAGCCGACGCCGTCGGCGGAGATCGCCGTACCGAGCCGGTCGTCCAGGTTGTCGCCGGTCATCTCGCCGACCGCCTTGACGTGTCCCGCGTTCTCCGCGACCAGGGCGATGACGACGGGAAGCGCCACCAGGACCGCCGACCACTCGAAGGACGGGCCGTGGAAGGACGGCAGCCCGATCCAGTCGGCGTGACCGACCCCGGACAGGTCGAGCCGCCAGTGGTCGGTGACCTTGCCGCTCGCGTCGGCGGAGTGGATGCGGCCGAAGATCCGGTCGAACGCCCAGGAGACGCCGTACCCGAAGACGAGGCCGAGGAAGATCGCGATGCGGGACCAGAATCCGCGCAGGCAGACCACCGCCATTCCGGTGAACGCCATGACCAGCAGGGCCGTCCACTGGTCCTGCGGCCAGTAGGTGGTGGCGGTGACCGGGGCGAGGTTGAAGCCGATGAGCATCACCACCGCGCCCGTCACGATCGGCGGCATCGCGGCGTGGATGATCCGTGCCCCGAACCGCTGCACGGCGAGTCCGACGACGAACAGCGCGGCCCCGACGACGAACACCGCGCCGGTGACCGTGGCGCTCGTCCCGCCCTGCGCCCGGATGACCGCGGCGACGCCGACGAAGGACAGCGAGCACCCGAGGTAGCTGGGCACCCGGCCGCGGGTCGCGAGCAGGAAGATCACGGTCGCGACGCCGGACATCATGATGGCGAGGTTGGGGTCGAGGCCCATGAGGACGGGCGCGACGAAGGAGGCCCCGAACATCGCCACCACGTGCTGGGCGCCGAGCCCCACCGTGCGGGGCCAGGAGAGCCGTTCGTCGGGGCGCACCACCGCGCCGGGCGCCGGGGTGTGTCCGTCGCCGTGCAGTTTCCAGCGGACGCCAAGATCCATGGTGCGGGTTCGCTTTCCTGGGGGTTGCGGATGTCCGGATCATTCTCCCGTGGATCCGGAGGGTGAGCGACCGCTTAGCCACCCCGTACGATGAGCGTGATTTCCGCGTACCCGCACGTCACGCACGTCCCGCACCCGCACAGGAGTCCCCGCAGTGACCGCCGAAGCCCCGAGCGCCCCCGCCGTGTCGTACGGCCTGCTCATGCCCGTCACCGTCCACTTCGACGACCTGGACGCACTGGGGATGCTGCACAACGCCCGCTACCCCCTGATCGTCGAGCGGGCCTGGACGGAGTACTGGCAGGACAACGGGGTCCGCTTCGAGGGCGACTGGGCGAGCGCCGGGGACGCGTGCAACGTCGTCAAGGAACTGCTGATCGGCTACGAGGCCCCGGTCACCCGCACCGGTGCCTACGCCGTCCACCTCTGGCTGGACCGGCTCGGCACCACGGGGCTGACCTACGGCTTCCGGTTCTGCTCTGCGGACGGCGTCACGACGTACGCGCGGGGCACCCGCGTCCTGGTGCGTCTCGACGCGGCCACCCTGCGCCCCACGCCGTGGAGCGACGCCTTCAGGGCCGGGGGTCGGGCACTGCTGCGGCCTGAGCGCTGACCTTCACACCGGTCCGCTCGCCGCCGCGCAGCACACCCGCGAACAGCACGAGCCCGCACGCCAGGACCGTCACCACGCCGAACGACACCACCAGGCTGGTCGCCTGCGCCACCCCGCCGAGCAGGCTGGGGGCGATCAGGCCGGAGGTGTAGGTGATCGTCGCGACACCCGCGATGGCCTGGCTCGGGTTCGGCCCGCTGTGGCCGGCCGCCGCGAAGCAGAGCGGCACGACGACCGCGATGCCCAGGCCCATCAGCCCGAACCCGGCCATCGCCACCGCCGGGTGGCCCGCGAGGACGATCAGCAGCCCGCCCAGCGCGGCGAGCACACCCCCCGCCCGGACGGTGAGCACCGCGCCGAACCGGTTCACCACCACGTCGCCCACGATCCGGGCCACCGCCATCGTGAACATGAAGCCGGTCGTGCAGGCCGCGGCGGCCCCGGCCGACGAGTCGAGCTGGTCGCGCAGGTACACCGCCGACCAGTCCAGGCTGGCGCCCTCCGCGAACACCGCGCAGAAGCCGACCGCCCCGATCAGCAACGCCGAGCGGGGCGGCAGCGCGAACCGCGGCGGCGGCTCCTCGTCCTCGTGCGGCCGCAGGTCCAGCACCCAACGGCAGGCGAGCAGGCCGAGCAGGGTGAGGACGGCCGCCGCCAGCACATGGTGGACGCGCGCGTCCGCGCCGAGGTGGGCGGCGAGCGTGCCGCCCGCCGAACCGATCAGGGCGCCCGCGCTCCACATGCCGTGCAGCCCCGACATGATCGACTTGTCGAGCAGCCGCTCCACCTCGACGCCCAGGGCGTTCATCGCGACGTCGGACATGCCCGCGCTCGCGCCGTACGTGAACATCGCCAGGCAGAGCGTCAGCAGGTTCGGGGCGAGGGCGGGCAGCGTCAGCGACAGCGTCCACAGCGCGAGCAGTCCGCGCAGGGCGGAGCGGCTGCCGAAGCGATGGGTGATCGAGCCGGCCAGCGGCATCGCGCAGGCCGCGCCGAACGCCGTGAAGGCGAGCGCGAACCCGAGCTGGCCGGTGGACACGTCGGCGTGGTCCTGGATCCACGGCACCCGGGTGGCGAACGACCCGGTGACCGCGCCGTGCACGGCGAACACGGCCGCCACGGCGTACCGGGCGCGCCGGACCTCCGACGGTGTGTGGATCACTTCGTCCACTCGGCTCATTCTCCCGTCCCTTCCGGATCCGCGCCGCGGCGTCGCGATGCCGTCGTAAACTATCAGGAACCCTGCCTGATAAATAGAGGCCCACGGTCGGCGCCGCCGGTCGGCCCCCTCGGCCATGGGAGGATTCCCGCCATGCCCGCATCCCCGAGCACCGCCCGGGCCATCAACGACCGGCTCGCCCTCCGCCTGCTCCAGCACGAAGGCCCGCTGACAGCGGGGCAGTTGAAGCAGCTCACCGGACTGTCCCGCCCGTCGGTCGCCGACCTCGTCGAACGCCTCACCGCCTCCGGTCTGATCGAGGTGGTCGGAGAGGCCGGCGAGCAGCGCCGCGGCCCCAACGCCAAGCTCTACGGCATCGTCGCCGACCGCGCCCGTCTGGCCGCCCTCGACGTACGCACGGAGGGCGTCGCGGTCCTCGTCTCGGACCTGGTCGGCCGGGTGCTCGCCGAGGCGTCCGTGCCGATCGGCGGCGACACCGGCACCGGTACGGCCGTGGAACAGGCGGTCTCGCTGGTCGAGCGGGCGGTGAAGGACGCCGAGGCCACGGTGCGGGCGGTGAAGGATGCCGAGGCCACGGTGCGGGCGGTGAAGGATGCCGAGGCCACGGTGCGGGCGGTGAAGGATGCCGAGGCCACGGTGCAGCCCGCGGACGAGGGCCTCCGGCCGTGGGGACGGCTGCACACCCTCGGCATCGGCGCACCCGGGCTGATCGACCCCGCCAGCGGCGAACTGCGCGACTCCAGCGGCCTGCCCGAGTGGCATCGCCGACTGGTGGCCGCGCTGCACGAGCGCTTCCCGCACGCCCACGCGCACGTCGAGAACGAGACCAACCTCGCGGCCCTCGCCGAACAGCGCGAGGGCGCCGCCCGGGACCGCGACACCTTCGTCCTGCTGTGGCTGGGGCACGGCACCGGCGCGGCCGTCGTCCTGGACGGCGCGCTGCGCCGCGGCGCCTCCGGCGGCACCGGTGAGATCGGCTTCCTGCCGGTTCCCGGCACCGACGGACTGCCCTCGGCGACCGACTGCGAGGGCGGCTTCCACTCACTGGCCGGCTCGGCGGCGATCGCGGCGCTGGCGGGGGAGTACGGGCTGACGGCGGACGCGCGCGCCGCCGAGCCGGTGGCCGCGGCGCTGGTGCGGGCGGCGGTGAAGACGCCGGACACCGGCGCCGCCGCCGGCTTCCTCGACGCCCTGGCCGACCGCCTCGCCCTCGGCGCGGCCTCCGTCGTCGCCGTCCTCGACCCCGGCTGTGTGGTCCTCGGCGGAGAGGTCGGTCAGGCCGGCGGGGAGGTGCTCGCGAGCCGGGTGGCGCGGCGGCTCCGGCGGATGGCACCGCTGCCCACGGAGGTACGCGCCGGTGTCCTGGGCGGCGGCGCGGTGCTGCGCGGTGCCCTGCTCACGGCCCGCGACGCCGCCCAGGAGGAACTCTTCGCGACAGCACACAAACCCGAGGCCCACCAGCCCGTACCGGCACCCTGACGGGGCGCCGCCTTGCCGGGTATCCGCGCTCTGAAGAAGGCGCGCCGCCTTGCCGGGTATCCGCGTCCTGACGAGGGACCGCGCCTCGCCGGGTGCTCGCTGACGCCTGTCGGTGGTTCGACGCGTGTCCGCCGCCCGTCGCAAGTTCGCTGCCCAGCGGCTGAAGTGCGGTCCAGCGGCGGATGTGCGGCCCGAGGTGCACGGCATCGCGGCGGATGCGCGGCCCCAGATGCACGCCATCACGGGGGATGCGTGGCCTAGTGGCGGATGCGGGTCGCCAGGTAGTCCTCGAAGGTGCCCTTGCCGACCGCGCGGTCCGGCGCCAGGTGGCCGCCCTCGCGGAAGCCCCGGTAGGCCGCGCCCCACAGCGGTACGTTCACCACCGCGCACCGCCGTCCGCTCGCCTTCAGGAACGCGCGCGCCAGCGACTCGAAGGTGCGGACCTCGGGCCCGGCCATGTCGTCGACCCGTCCGGCCGGCCCGCCCGCGGCCAGCTCCGCGAGCCGGTCGGCGACCTCCGCCACCTCCACCGGCTGGTCGCTCACCCCGGCCGGCAGCACCATCAGCGGTACCTTGGTCAGCCCCTGGAACAGCTGGACCAGGAGATCGTGGAACTGGGTCGCGCGCAGCACCGTCCAGCCCAGGCCCGACTGCTCCAGCCGGTGCTCCACGGCGAGCTTGGCCTTGTAGTAGCCGAACGGCACCCGGTCGACGCCGACGATCGAGATGTAGAGCAGGTGGCCCACGCCGGCCTGCCGCGCCGCGGCGATGAGGTTCGCCGCCGCCTGCTCGTCGTCCCCGCGCGGAGTGGTCGCGCAGTGCACGATGGTGTCCACGCCCGCGACGGCCGCGTCCAGCGCCGGCCCGCCCTCGCGCAGATCGACCGCGTACGGCTGGGCGTGCCGGCTCAGTACCCGCACCTCGTGCCCGTCAGCCCGCAGCCGTTCGGTGACGAGCCGGCCGAGGGTTCCCGTACCGCCGGTCACGAGGATCGTGGTCATACCGTTCAGCCCCTTCGGACACCGGGCGCTCCCGGCCGGAGCGCCCTCCGTCGGTCAAGCTTGTCCGGCCCGGCCCCGGCTCGCACGTCCCGCAGCTCACGGCGGGGGGCCGGTGCGCCCGAACGTGCGGCGGGCGGCCGGAGCGAAGAGACCCGGCGGCGGGCAAGGGCCGTCGTCACCGCCGCCGGGCCGCACGCCGCCGACCCTAGAAAGGACTAGACCAGTACGTCAATAGGTATGGACCAATCACGGGCCGGGCGGGGCTGACCTCGAACCGGGCGGGGCGCAACCCGAAGTGACGGCCTGTGAGCCACCCCACATCCTTCACCTGTATGGACGTGTACTCGGCGTGGCACACTGGCCCTGTAAACCAAAGCAGCGCACTCCGGGGTCGGTGAAAGTCCGAACCGGCGGTTACAGTCCGCGACCCGGTCGCTTCCAGCGACCGGTTGACCAGGTGAAATTCCTGGACCGACGGTTAAAGTCCGGATGGGAGGCAGTGCGCGGCGGGCGGGCATTCGTGCGCGCCGCCGTATACGTACTCGTCCGCGGACGGGTCTGTCCGGCGTCGCCCCCGGTGTCGTTGCCCGTACCTGCTGTCGTCATCGACAGGCCCCGGAGTCCGTGCCCCATGAGGCAGGAGGACCCGGGAAGTGTTCACCGGAATCGTCGAAGAGCTGGGTGAGGTCACCGCCGTCGAGAATCTCGGCGACGCCTCCCGCTTCCGGCTGCGCGGCCCCGTCGTGACCGACGGCGCGAAGCACGGCGACTCCATCGCCGTGAACGGGGTCTGTCTCACCGTCGTCGAACACGAGGGTGACGAGTTCACCGCCGACGTCATGGCGGAGACCCTGAACCGCTCCAGCCTCGGAGCGCTCGGCGTGGGCTCCCGCGTCAACCTCGAACGCCCCACCGCCGTCGGCGACCGCCTCGGCGGGCACATCGTGCAGGGCCATGTCGACGGCACCGGCGCGGTGTTGGAGCGCAAGCCCTCCGAGCACTGGGAGATCGTCAAGATCTCCCTCCCCGCCGACCTCGCCCGCTACGTCGTGGAGAAGGGCTCCATCACCGTCGACGGCATCAGCCTCACGGTCGTCGAGGCCGGTCCCGACTTCTTCACCGTCAGCCTCATCCCCACCACCCTCGAACTGACCACGCTCGGCCGCAAGCAGCCCGGCGACCCGGTCAACCTCGAGGTGGACATCGTCGCCAAGTACGTCGAGCGCCTGCTGGCCACCACCCGGGGAGACGCACGGTGAACTCGCTGAACTCCGAAGCCTTCACCCTCCTCGACCAGCACATCCTCTGGTCGGACATGATCGGCAACATCCTCGGCCTGATCACCCTCGCCCTCGGCTGGCGCCGCTCGCTGTGGACCTGGCCGGTGCAGTTCCTCTCCGGGCTGGTCCTCTTCGGCGCCTTCTTCGGTCACCTGACCGGCAGCGCCGGCAAGCAGGTCGTCGTCATGGTCGTCGCCCTCTACGGCTGGTGGCAGTGGAACCGCAGCAGGGGGCGGTCCGACGACGGCCAGATCACCCCGCGCTTCGCCAGCTGGCCCGAGCGCGCGGCCATGGTCGGCGCCGCCGCCGTCGGCACGGTCGCCGTCGCCCTGCTCTTCAAGGCCAACCCGTCCCTGTCCTGGGACCCCTGGCCGGACGCCTACATCTTCGTCGGCACCATCGTCGCCATGTACGCCCAGGCGCGCGGCATGGTCGAGTTCTGGTTCGCCTGGCTCCTCGTCGACGTCGTCGGAGTCCCCCTGAACTTCGCCAACGGCTACGCCTTCTCCGGCTTCGTCTACGTCATCTACGGCGCGCTCGTCCTGTGGGGCATGCGCGACTGGTGGCTGCGCTCCCGCAAGGCATCGCGACCCGCTCTGGAAGGAGCGCCGGCATGAGTACCGCACCGATCCTCTACAGCACGGACGGCATCGAGGACTTGGCGCTGGACCCCGTCGAGCGGGCCATCGCCGACATCGCCGCGGGCCGCCCCGTGGTGGTCGTCGACGACGAGGACCGCGAGAACGAGGGCGACCTCGTCATCGCCGCGGAGAAGGCCACCCCCGAGATCGTCGCCTTCATGATGAGCGAGTGCCGCGGCCTGATCTGCGCCCCCATGGAGGGCGACGAACTGGAGCGCCTGAAGCTCCCGCAGATGGTCGAGGACAACACCGAGTCGATGAAGACCGCCTTCACGGTCTCCGTCGACGCCTCCGCCGCCCACGGCGTGACCACCGGCATCTCCGCCGCCGACCGCGCCACCACCCTGCGGCTCCTGGCGAGCGGCACCACCGAGGCCACGGACTTCGTCCGGCCGGGCCACATCTTCCCGCTCCGCGCCAAGCCCGGCGGTGTGCTCACCCGCGACGGCCACACCGAGGCGGCCGTCGACCTCGCCCGGCTCGCGGGACTGCGCCCGGCCGGCGCGATCGTCGAGATCGCCGGTGAGGACGGGCGGATGCTCCGCCTGCCCGAACTGATCCCGTTCGCCCGCAAGCACGGCCTGACGATCATCTCCATCGAGGACCTGATCGCCTACCGCCGCAGCGCCGAGCCCACCGTCCGCCGCGAGGCGCAGACCCGGCTGCCCACCGTCCACGGCAGCTTCACCGCGTACGGCTACCGCTCCACCGTCGACGGGGTCGAGCACGTCGCCCTGGTCCACGGCGACCTCGGCGACGGCCAGGACGTCCTGGTCCGGATGCACTCCGAGTGCCTCACCGGCGACATCTTCGCCTCCCAGCGCTGTGACTGCGGCCCGCAGCTCGACGCCTCCCTGGAGCGCATCCAGAGCGAGGGCCGGGGCGTGGTGGTCTACCTGCGCGGGCACGAGGGCCGGGGCATCGGCCTGCTGTCCAAGCTGCGGGCCTACGAGCTCCAGGAGCAGGGACACGACACCCTCGACGCCAACCTGGAGCTGGGCCTGCCCGCCGACGCCCGGGACTACGCGGCGGGCGCGCAGATCCTCGAGGACCTCGGCGTGCGCAGTGTGCGCCTGATGACGAACAACCCCGAGAAGACCGACGCGCTCGTCCGGCACGGCATCGAGGTCACCCGGCGCGAGCCGATGCCCGTCCAGGCGGGCGAGCACAACATCCGCTACCTGCGCACCAAGCGGGACCGGATGGGACACGACCTGCCCTGGCTGGACACGGCCCCCGTGTCCCCCTGCGGCAACCAGTAACGCAAGTCGGCAAGGCACGAGAGGCAAGAGGAGATACGTGAGCGGCAAGGGCGCACCGGAACTGTCCGTACGCAATGTGGGTGACCTGCGGGTCGCCGTCATCGCGGCACAGTGGCACGAGAAGGTGATGGACGGACTGGTCGACGGCGCGCTGCGCGCCCTGCACGACCTGGGCATCGACGAGCCGACCCTGCTGAGGGTCCCCGGCAGCTGGGAGCTCCCGGTCGTCGCCAAGGTGCTGGCGGGGCGGGGCTACGACGCGATCGTCGCCCTCGGCGTCGTCATCCGCGGCGGCACCCCGCACTTCGAGTACGTGTGCCAGGGCGTCGTCCAGGGACTCACCCAGGTCTCCGTCGAGACCGGTGTCCCCGTCGGCATGGGCGTCCTCACCTGCGACACCGAGGAGCAGGCCCTGGACCGGGCCGGCCTCGAGGGCTCCAACGAGGACAAGGGGCACGAGGCGGTGACGGCGGCGGTGGCGACCGCGGCCACCCTGCGCTCAGTATCCGAACCCTGGCGGTAGGCAGGCCGGCACAACGGCTAGGGTGGGATCACCATGTCCAAGAAGACGTTCGAGGAGCTCTTCACCGAGCTCCAGCAGAAGGCCGCCAACGGCGACCCCGCCACTTCCCGCACCGCAGAACTGGTCGGGAAGGGTGTCCATGCCATCGGCAAGAAGGTCGTCGAAGAGGCCGCAGAGGTCTGGATGGCGGCCGAGTACGAAGGCAAGGAGGCAGCCGCCGAGGAGATCTCGCAGCTGCTCTACCACGTACAGGTGATGATGGTCGCCCGCGGAATCTCGCTGGACGACGTGTACGCCCACCTGTAAACACCTTTCACACGCCACCGCACCTTTCCCCCCCGATCGTCACGTTCCACGCGAAGGAAGCCGACCTCATGCTGCGCATCGCCGTCCCCAACAAGGGTTCCCTGTCAGGCCCCGCGGGGGAGATGCTGCATGAGGCCGGCTACCAGCAGCGCCGCGAGTCCAAGGAACTGCGGATCGTCGACCCGGTCAACGACGTCGAGTTCTTCTACCTCCGCCCCCGGGACATCGCGATCTACGTCTCCTCCGGGCGCCTCGACATCGGCATCACCGGCCGCGACCTGCTGATCGACTCCGGTGCCAACGCCGAGGAGATCCTCCCGCTCGGTTTCGCCCGTTCCACCTTCCGCTTCGCCGGAAAGCCGGGCACAGCCGACACCATCGAGGACCTCCAGGGCCGTACGGTCGCCACCTCCTACGAGGGCATCGTCGCCAAGCACCTGGCCGAGCGGGGCGTCGACGCCTCCGTGGTCCACCTCGACGGTGCCGTCGAGACCGCGATCGAACTGGGCGTCGCCGAGGTCATCGCCGACGTCGTCGAGACGGGTACCTCCCTGCGCAACGCGGGACTCGAGGTGTTCGGCGAGCCGATCATGAAGTCCGAGGCCATCGTGATCCGCCGCACCGGCGCGGACGTCGAGGAGCCCAAGGTGCAGCAGTTCCTGCGCCGCCTCCAGGGCGTCCTCGTCGCCCGGACGTACGTGATGATGGACTACGACTGCCGCGTCGAGCAGCTCGAGAAGGCCGTCGCGCTGACCCCGGGTCTGGAGTCGCCGACCGTCTCCCCGCTGCACAACGAGGGCTGGGTCGCCGTCCGCGCCATGGTCCCGGCCAAGGAGGCCCAGCGCATCATGGACGACCTCTACGACATCGGCGCCCGCGCCATCCTGACCACCGCCATCCACGCCTGCCGCCTCTGACCTCAGCCGGGAACATGTCCGACCTGCCGACCCTCCCCGTCACGTTCCGGCCGGGGCGCACCCGTGTGGTGCTGCTCACGGCCGGAGTGGTGATCCTCCTCGTCATCTCCACCGTCGCGATGCTGCTGGAGCAGCTCGGCCCGGGGGAGCGGCTCAGTTTCATCCTCACCGGCGCCCTCATCTTCTGGGTGCTGGCCCAGCTCGCCCGGGTGCGGGTCGTCGCCGACGACCTCGGTGTCACCGTCGTGAACATCGCCAGTCGGCGGCGCCTGGACTGGGCCGAGATCGTCCAGGTGAACCTCCGTCCGGGCGATCCCTGGGTCTTCCTCAACCTCAGCGACGGCACCAGCCTGCCCGCCCTCGGCATCCAGCCGGGCATCGACAAGCAGCAGGCCATCGCCGACGCGCGCACCCTGCGCACCCTCGCGGAAGCCCGGTCGGTCCGGGGCCCCGAGGCGTCCACAGAGCAAGATCAGGGCTGACTCGGGGCCGTCCACCCTGCCGCTCGGGCCCTTGTCTTGATTAATCTGGTGACGGAGGCGTTCCCCTTGCGTCTCCACCCCTGTGGCTCCCAGCCGGGTGCACAGGGGTTCCTGCTACCCGAGGAGTGACTCCCTCCGGCGATGGACGGTTCGTCCTGTAGTACCTGCGCCGCCCCTGTCCGACATATGTCGGAGGCGGCGGCAACATGACCATCCCCCTGCTGCTCCTGGCAGCCGCGTTCCTGCTCATCCTCGCCAACGGCTTCTTCGTGGCCGCGGAGTTCGGCCTCATCACGGTCGAGCGACCGGACGCCGAGAAGGCCGCCGCCGAGGGCGACAGACGAGCCCGCACGGTCGTCGAGTCGCTGAAGGAACTGTCCTTCCAGCTCTCCGGCACCCAGCTCGGCATCACCATCACCTCCCTCGTCGTCGGCATGCTCGCCGAACCGGCGCTGGCCGAGCTGCTGCACGGCCCGTTCACCGCGATCGGCGTCCCCGCCGGTGCCGTCCCCGGCGTCGCCGTGGTCGTCGGCATGCTGCTGGCCTCCGCCGTGCAGATGGTGATCGGCGAGCTCGTGCCCAAGAACTGGGCGGTGTCCAGGCCCCTCCAGGTCGCGCGCTTCGTCGCGGGCCCGCAGGCCGGCTTCTCCCGCCTCTTCCGGCCGGTGATCGCGGCGCTCAACACCTGCGCCAACCGGCTGGTGCGCGCCCTGGGCATCGAACCCACCGCGGAGCTCGCCTCCGCGCGGACCCCCGGTGAACTCGTCTCACTGGCCCGTCACTCGGCCCAGGCCGGGGCGCTCGAACAGGACACGGCCGACCTCTTCGTCCGTACCCTGTCGCTGGCCGAGCTCACCGCCCAGCACGTCATGACACCGCGGGTGAAGGTGAGCGCCCTCCAGTCGTCGGCCACCGCCGAGGACGTGGTCAACCTGACCCGCGCCACCGGCCTGTCCCGGTTCCCCGTCTACCGCGAGAGGATCGACGAGATCGTCGGCATGGTCCACCTCAAGGACGCCCTGGCGGTCCCGGTCCACGACCGGCTGCGTACCCCGCTCGGCCGTATCTCCCGCCCCGCGCTGCTGGTCCCGGAAACCCTCCCGGTCAAGCCGCTGCTGGCCAGGCTGCGCAGCGAGCAGCCCATCGCCGTCGTCGTCGACGAGTACGGCGGCACGGCCGGTGTGGTCACCCTGGAGGACATCGTCGAGGAGATCGTCGGCGAGGTCCGCGACGAGCACGACGGCCATGACACGCCCGAACTCGCCGCCGCGCCGCCGGAGGAGGGCAGGCCCGCCTGGGACGTGGACGGCAGCTGCCGTGTGGACACCCTCCAGCGCATAGGCCTGGCGGTCCCCGAGGGCCCGTACGAGACGGTCGCCGGCCTGGTCGCCGATCTGCTCGGCCGGATCCCGGCCGTCGGCGACCGGGCCGAACTGCCCGGCTGGCGGGTCTCCGTGCGCCGGGTCGGCCACTACCGCGCCGAGCGGGTCCGCCTGGTGCGGACCGGCCAGGTCGTGGAGGTCACCCGATGAGCGCCTTCCAGCTTCTCTTCGCCGCGCTGCTCGTGCTCGCCAACGGATTCTTCGTCGGCGCCGAGTTCGCGCTCGTCTCCGTCCGCCGCAGCCAGATCGAGCCACTGGGCACCGCACGGGCCCGGCAGGTCCTCTACGGTCTGGAACGCCTGCCCCAGATGATGGCGGCCGCCCAGTTCGGCATCACCGTCTGCTCCCTCACCCTGGGCGCGGTCGCCGAACCGACGGTCGCCCACCTGCTGGAGCCGGTGCTGGAGGCGGTCCACCTCCCGCACGGCATGATCCACCCGCTGGGTTATGTGGTGGCCCTCGCGGCCGTGGTCTTCTTCCACCTCGTCATCGGCGAGATGGTCCCGAAGAACCTCGCCATGGCGGCCCCCGAGAAGGCCGCGCTGTGGCTCAGCCCCGGCCTGGTCGCCTTCGCCCGGGTCTGCCGGCCGATCACGGTGGCCCTCGGCGCCTGCGCCCGGGGCATCCTGCGGCTCTTCCACGTGGAGCCCAGGGACGAGGTCGAGGCCGTCGTCACCAGCGAACAGCTCAACCGCCTCCTGGAGGACTCCGGCCAGGCCGGCCTTCTCGACCCCGAGGAGCAGGAACGGCTGGAGGACGCGCTGGAGCTGGGCTCCCGCCCGGTGACGGACGTGTTGCTGAAGCGCGAGTCCCTGGTGACGGTCAGCCCGTCGGTCACCCCCGGCGAGATCGTCGAGCTGACCGCCCGTACCGGCTACTCCCGCTTCCCGGTGGCCGCGGGGAAGGGCGCCTTCATGGGCTATCTGCACGTGAAGGACGTCCTCGACCTGGAGGACTCCGAGCGGGCGGTGCCGCAGCAGGTCTGGCGGCCGATGACGACGCTCCGCTCCGAACTGCCGCTGGACGACGCGCTGACGGTGATGCGCCGGGCGGCGACCCACCTGGCGCAGGTGGCCGACGCGTCCGGCCGGGTCCTCGGCCTGGTCGCCCTGGAGGATGTGCTGGAGCTGCTGGTGGGCGAGGTCACCGACCCCGCGCACCGGGAGGTCCCCGGGATCCGGCTGACGGAGCCGAGGGGGAGTTCCCCCAAGGTGTCGGCCCCGCTCGAGCAGGGCGGTCCCCCGTCCCCGGAGGAAGCGCTGGCGAGCTGACCGCGGAGCCGCGGGATCCGTCACACCGCCGGATCCTGCGGCCCCCGCCCCGACAGCACCTCCCCGTACGCCTGCATCAGATCCGGCAGCCGCAGGGTCGCCAGGTCGTCCCGGGTCAGCCCGCCCGGACAGGTCGACAGTCGCAGATCCCGGTAGGCGCAGCTCTTCTCGTACAGGGTCCGCAGGAACCGCCCGTTGCCCAGTTCGTCGATCCACCCCTGGTCCACGACGTGCCCCGCGATGGACCGCAGCTCGTCCAGGGCCTCCTCGTCCCATCCGTCACCGTTCTCCGCGGCCAGCACCTCGCCGATGGAGGTGAGCTCCAGGGGCCGGTAGGACGGGAAGTCGACCCGGGTCGTGAAGCGGGAGGACAGCCCCGGGTTGGCGGCCAGCAGACGGTCCATGCCCTCCGGATAGCCGGCCAGGATCACCACCAGGTGGTCGCGGTTGTCCTCGGCCCGCTTCAGCAGCACCTGAAGCGCCTCGTCGCCGTACGCGTCGCCCTTGCCGTAACCGGAGTTCGACAGCGAGTACGCCTCGTCGACGAAGAGCACACCGCCGAGGGCGGAGTCGATCAGCTCGTTGGCCTTCACAGCCGTCTGGCCGAGGTACTCGCCGACCAGGTCGGCCCGCTGGGCCTCCACGAGATGGTCGCCGCCCAGCAGACCGAGGGCGTAGAAGACCCGGCCGAGGATACGGGCCACCGTGGTCTTGCCGGTGCCGGAAGGACCGGAGAAGACGAAGTGCCGCTTCGGCGGCTGGACCGGAAGGCCCTGGCCGGTCCGCAGCCGCGCCATGTTGAGCTGCGCGGACAAGGCTTTGACCTGGCGTTTCACCGGTTCGAGGCCGACCATGCGTTCCAGCTCGGCGAGCGCCTCCTCGAGTAACGCGGGATCGGTGGGCCCGGCAGGCAGCGACGACGAGGAGATGACGCTCTTCTCCCGCACCGCCGGGTCGGTCACCGACGGCACCGGCACGACGGGCGGCAGGTCGGAGGGCTCGGTGAGCCGCAGATCGCGGCCCTCGGTGCCGAACAGCGGGTCGAAGCCCTCCGGGCCGTCCACCATGTCCTGCCCTACCCCGGTGAGGGTGATCGCGGCGAAGTCCGCGGGATCGTCGTATCCGTCGCCCTCGGCGATCGCGGCGAGCCGGGCCGAGGTGTCCATGAAGGCGGCGTCGACGCGGTGCACCGCCCGGTACAGGGGGAGAGCGGCCGCCGAACGGCCCGTCCCCTCGTGCGCCCGGGCCAGCCAGTAGCGCAGCTCCTTGCGCTGCGGCTGCTCACTGCGGCAGCGCATCAGCGCCGAGGACAGCAGCGGCTCGGCCTGTCCGTACATCTCCAGCCGGACCCGTGCCATCCCGCCGAACAGGCCCGCCTCGATGCCGAGCAGGGGGTCGTCGAGCAGCGGGTCGGTGTGCCGGACCAGCTGCTCCCAGTCCTTGACCAGATAGGCGCGGCAGGCGTGCAGGAAGCGGACCTGGTGATCGGTGTCGACGGGGGGCAGCCCGGCGAGCGCCCGGTCCAGCTCGGGCACATGGCGCCCGTCCAGCCAGTGCGAGGCGTGCGCCAGCAGCAGGTCGCGCGGACTCTCCAGCACCGGTTGCACCCACCAGCCCAGCCAGTACCAGGAGTTGAGGGTGCGGCGGTGCCGGGTCCGCTGCTCGCCGAAGCGCTCGCGGTGCCGGAACATCCTGAGCAGCGCGGTCGTCGTGTCGACGCGCAGCGCGTGCAGTCCGAGCCAGCCGTCGGCCATCCCGGGATCGATCCGCACCGCGGTGCGGAACTCGTCCTCCGCCTGCGGATAGGCGCCCATCGTGTAGGCGTCCACGCCTCGCAGCCAGGCCAGGTCGGCCGGGGCGTCGGGGCCCTGCGTGCCGAAGTCCATCACGTCCCCCACAAACCGTGCCCCCGTCGGTGTGCCGCCGGGCTTGGCCCTTCGGCTGCCTTGGTCGAACCGCTGTGCCGCGGACCGGAGTTGCAAGGTGCGCGAGGCAGTCGCCCAGGTCGCACCGAGGGCATCGTACCTGCGTGGGAGGCGCTCGCCGTAGGGTGCCGCACAGGCCGTTCGGCGAGGTGGGAGCGGACGGGGCGCATCCCGCGCGGTGACCCTGGGTGAGCGGATCGAGCCGTGGCGCGTCCGGATTCGGGGCGGTGGGCGGGATGAGGACAGAACGAAGCCCCCGATCACGGGGGAACAACCGGGGGCTTCGCGTCCGAGGGCGGCTGCGATAGCCGCACATTCAGAACGTAAGTCCTGTACGGGCTGTCGGTCAAGCACAGTTGAGGCAGTCGGCGAAGTTGGCGCGGAGGGCCCTTCACACCTTCACCACATCGCGGGTGGTCCGTCACGTTGGGTGACATCCTGGTGCGGTCCAAGGTCTCCCGCGGGCCCCGGCAGCACCTCGTATCCCTGGCTCAACTGCCGTACCAACAGGGCGGCATGGGGGCGCGAAGGATCGTCTGCGAAGTGACGGATCTCGGCCGCGACCCACCCGTCCCAGAACTCCCGCTGTTCCTCCCCGTCCCGGGACCGACCGCGTGCCCAGGCCTCCTCGGACGGCAGGTCCATCCACAGCAGACACGCCAGGAACGGCCGCAGGGCGCGGCGCCCGGCGCCGACCCCCTCGACCAGGACGACCGGGGCCGCGGGCAGCGGCCGCGGCGGGCCGAACCGGCGGGCGCGCCAGTCGTAGGGGGCGTAGTGCGCGGTCTCGCCGCGTTCGAACGGCTCGATCACCTGGGTCAGCAGCCGCCCGGTCCAGCCGAACAGCTCCTCGTGGCTGGCGATGTCGTCGAGCCGCAGCACCGGCGCCCCGTCCAGCGCCGCGGCCAGCTTTCCGGCCAGCGTGGACTTCCCCGAGCCGGCGTGCCCGTCGACACCGATCAGCCGTACCGGCCCACAGGACGGCGGCAGACGGCGTAGGAGGGAGGCGAGCTGGCGGATGGCGAGTCCTATGGGGGGAGTGGGGGAGGAAGGGGGGCTGGGAGCGTGGCCGATGGGGGCGAGGAGGGGGACGTCGTACGGCGCGAAATTCTACGGCGGCTCGCCCTGCCAGTGGCCCAGACCAATATTGGTGGCGTGGCACGGCCGGAAGTGCTGGAAGGCGGGCCCCGCTCCGTCCATAGTTGGCGCACAGCCGCGCAGACACCCTGGGGGTCTTCCGCTCATGAGCAGAGCCGAACAGCCGTCCCGCAGAACGGTCCTCGCCGCCGCGGTCGCCGCCGCCGTGGCAGGGGGCTCGGCCCCGGCCGCCGCGGCCGCCGAAGCGGCGGACACCGCGGCCGCCGGGTCGGCCCCCGCCCGGACCGTCGACCACCGCTCCTGGACCACGTACGCCGACTGGCGCGCGGGCACCGCCAAGGGCACCCGCGCCGTGGCGGGCCCGCGCCCGGGCGTCGCCGTCGCCGCCCCGCTCGGCACCGTCGACTACACCGACCCGCACACCGAGGTCACGGCCACCTGGGAGTACGCGACCTGGACGTCCCCGGTGCAGAAGCTCGCCGTCCCCTCGACGGAGGTGATCGCCTCCTGGAACGCGGGCACCCCGGCCGGCACCTGGCTCCAGGTCGAGCTGAAGGGCACGTACTCCGACGGCACGGACACCCCCTGGTACGTGATGGGTCGCTGGGCCTCCGGCGACCAGGACATCAAGCGCACCTCGGTCGACGACCAGAGCGACGGCAGGAGCACCGTCTGGACCGACACCTTCGCGATCGACGACGCCTCGACCGGCCTGCGCCTCGCCTCCTGCCGGCTCCGCCTCACGCTGTACCGCCGCCCCGGCACCCGGCTCACCCCGACCGTGTGGCGGCTGGGGGTGATGGGCTCCGACGTCCCGGACCGGTTCACCGTCCCGGCCTCCGTGCCCGGCCTCGCGCAGGAGCTGACCGTCCCGCGGTACTCGCAGGAGATCCACCGGGGCCAGTACCCCGAGTACGACAGCGGGGGCGAGGCCTGGTGCAGTCCCACCTCCTCGCAGATGATCATCGAGTACTGGGGCGGGCGGCTCACCGCCGAGCAGCTGGCGTGGGTCGATCCGTCCTACGCCGACCCGCAGGTCTGCCACGCCGCCAGGTACACCTACGACCACCAGTACGGAGGCTGCGGCAACTGGCCGTTCAACGCCGCCTACGCCGCCACCTTCGAGGATCTCCAGGGCGTGGTCACCCGGCTCCGCTCGCTCACCGATCTGGAGACGCTGATCGCCGCGGGAATCCCGGCCATAACGTCCCAGTCGTTCCTCGAGAAGGAGCTCACGGGCGCGGGATACGGCACCTCCGGGCACCTGATGACCGTGATCGGCTTCACGGCCGAGGGCGATGTGATCGCCAACGACCCGTTCTCGGCGGACGACGCGGCGGTGCGGCGCGTGTACCGGCGGCGCGAGTTCGAGAACATCTGGCTCAGGACCAAGCGGTACAACGCGAGCGGCAAGGTCGCGTCCGGCACCGGAGGCGTCTGCTACCTCTACTTCCCGGCGCGCCCCACGGCCCACCAGTGCAAGGCCCTCACGGCGGTGGGCGTCCCCGTGTGAGCAAGGTCTCCGCCGCAAAAGCCGCGACGGGTGGCAAGGTGGACGGATCGGTGGGGGAGCCGGTGGGGGGAGTCACCCGTACGTCGACCTCAGCGAGACACCATGACCGCACAGACAGCCACCGCCACCGCCCGTCGCACCCGCACGGGCGGGCCCGAGACCGACGGCCCGAAGGTCGTCGAGCACGTCATGGGCTGGGTCCTCGTCGCGGTCATCGCGATGCTGGTCACCCAGCTCGGCCTGCTCTGACGGGCGTGTCCTGACGCACGGTTGACCTGACATACTGCGGATGTCCCGCCGACCGCCCGAGACCAGGGTCGAAATTGAATATCAGTGAACAGCGCGAAGTTGCCCGTCCCCGGGCGCGCGGCACCGAGCGCTCACTGGCGCGCCGCGCCGAACTCATCTCCATCGGGCGGAAGTTGTTCGCCGACACGTCCTACGACGCGCTCTCGATGGACGACATCGCCCGGCAGGCGCATGTCGCCAAGGGGCTGATCTACTACTACTTCCAGTCCAAGCGCGGCTATTACCTGGCGATCATCCAGGACTCCGTCGCCGACCTGGTCACCTTCGCGGCGAGCGGTCACGACCTGCCCCAGGTGGACCGGGTGCACCGTACCGTCGACAGCTATCTGCGCTACGCCGAGCACAACCAGGCCGCGTACCGCACGATCGTCAGCGGCGGCGTCGGCTTCGACGCCGAGGTGCACGCCATCCGGGACGGCGTGCGCGCGGCGATCGTGGCGACCATCGCCGAGGGCGCGTACGGCAGGAGCGACATCCCGGCCCTGCCCCGCATGGGCCTGCTCGCCTGGGTGTGCAGCGTCGAGGGCGCCACCCTGGAGTGGATCGCCCGCCCCGGGCTCTCCCGCGAGGTCATGGGCGATCTGCTGGTGAAGACCCTGGGCGGCTGTCTGCGCGCCATCGAGGAACTCGACCCCGCCTTCGCGGCTCCGGAACCGGCCCGCCGCGAGGACTGACGCCCGGGCGAACGCGCGGCGGACGCACCGGGGGCGGAGGCTCGTGGTCCTCCGCCCCGGATGCCCCATGGACCGGGCTGGTCGGCGCCGGGGTCGGTCGGAGCCGGGCCGCTCGGCGCCGGGCTAGTGGGAGCCGGGCCGTTCGGGGCCGGGCCGAGTGATCGCGTGGATCAGCTCGCCGTCGGCCGTGTCCCCGCTCAGCTCCCAGAAGAACGTCCCGCCCAGCCCCTGCCTGGACTTGTACTTCATCTTCGTCGCGATGGTCGAGGGGGTGTCGTAACTCCACCAGTCGTTCCCGCACTTGGCGTAGGCGGTGCCGCCCACGGTGCCGGTCGGCGGGCACTTGACCTTGAGGACCTTGTAGTCCTCGTTCCCGGCCTCGTACGTGCCCGCCGCGGGCCCGGTGGCCGTGCCGCCCGGCTTCGCCTGGGTGACGCCGGTCCAGCCGCGTCCGTAGAAGCCGATGCCGAGCAGCAGCTTCCGGGACGGGATGCCCAGGCTCTTGAGCTTCGCGATCGTGGCGGACGTGTCGTAGCCCTGCTGCGGGATGCCCGGGTACGAGGTCAGCGGGGAGTGCGGTGCCGTCGGACCGGTGGCCGCCCAGGTGCCGAAGTAGTCGTACGTCATCGGGTTGTACCAGTCCACGTACCTCGCGGCGCCCCCGTAGTCGGCCGCGTCGATCCTGCCGCCGGAGGTCGCGTCCGCGGTGATCGCCGCCGTGACCAGCTCGCGCTTGCCGAACTTCGCGCGCAGCGCCTTCATGACGTCCCGGAAGGCCTCGCGACCGCTGGTGTCGCAGGTGAGCCCGCAGGCGTTCGGGTACTCCCAGTCGATGTCGATGCCGTCGAAGACGTCCGCCCACCGGGAGTTCTCGACCAGGTCGTGGCAGGAACGGGCGAAGGCTGCCGGGTCCTTGGCCGCCTCGCCGAAGCCGCCCGACCAACTCCAGCCGCCGAACGACCAGATGACCTTGAGGCCCGGGTGCAGCTTCTTCAGCTTGCGCAGCTGGTTGAAGTTGCCGTTGAGCGACTGGTCCGCCGTGTCGGCGACACCGTCCACCGACTCCTGGGCGGAGAAGGGACGGTCGGTGTCGGCCCAGGAGTCGCCGAGAGCGCACTTGCCGTCGGTGACGTTGCCGAAGGCGTAGTTGATGTGGGTGAGCCGGTCCGCCGAGCCGGACGTCTCGATGTTCTTGACGTAGTACTGGCGGTCGTAGATGCCCCAGTCGGTGAAGTAGCCCACGACCTTGGAGCGGGTGGCGTGGGAGTCGGCGGGGCGGGGTTCGCCGGCGGTCGCGGTGCCGGCGCCGGCGAGCAGGGCGGCGCCGAGCGCGGCGCAACAGGCGGCGGACAGCAGCGTCCGGAACCGGGCGCGGGGGCGGGACGGGACGGGCATCGGGTGTCTCCTCGCAGGGCCGGGAGGGGATCGCACGCCGATTGGCATGAACGCGGGAAAGCGTCGGAGAAACGGTAGGAGGACTAGACCACTTCGGTCAATGGTTCGTACCAATCGGCCGACGGCCCGTCCCCGCGTCCCGTCGGCCGTCCGCCCGTGCGGGGGCGGTGTCCCGCGGGCATACTCACAGCGCGGAGCCGCTGGTCGGTCCGGGAGGAGGAAGCCGCCATGCCCGAGCGTGCGCCGTCCCCGGTGGACCGTTCCCTGCCCACGCCCGAGGCCCGGGAACTCGTGACGCTGGTGCGGGACATCGCCCGGCGCGAGATCGTTCCGGCCGCTGCCGAGGAGGAGGAAGCCGGACGCTTCCCGCGCGAACTGTTCACCCTGTTGTCCGCGTCGGGGTTGCTCGGTCTGCCGTACGACTCCGCGTACGGCGGCGGTGACCAGCCCTACGAGGTGTACCTCCAGGTCCTCGAGGAGCTGGCCTCGGCCCGCCTCACGGTGGGCCTGGGGGTCAGCGTCCACACGCTGGCCTCGTACGCGCTCGCCGAACACGGCACGGACGCGCAGCGCGCCGCGCACCTGCCCGCCATGCTCGGCGGCGGGCAGCTCGGCGCGTACTGCCTCTCCGAGCCGTCCTCCGGCTCCGACGCGGCCTCGCTGCGGACCAGGGCGGTACGGGAGGGCGACGGCGACTGGGTGATCACCGGTACCAAGGCCTGGATCACCCACGCGGGCCTCGCCGACTTCTACACCGTCCTGGCCCGTACCGGCGGCGCGGGCGCCTCGGGGATCACCGCGTTCCTGGTGCCCGGTGACGCGGCGGGGCTGAGTGTCGCCGCTCCCGAGCGCAAGATGGGGCTGAAGGGCTCACCCACGGCCCAGGTGCACCTCGACGGGGTACGGATCCCCGACGCCCGGCGTGTCGGCGACGAGGGCCGGGGCTTCGCGATCGCCCTGGCCGCGCTGGAGTCGGGGCGGCTCGGCATCGCGGCCTGCGCGGTCGGGCTCGCGCAGGCCGCGCTCGACGAGGCCGTCGCCTGGGCGAGCCGGCGACGGCAGTTCGGGCGGCCGATCGCCGACTTCCAGGGGCTGCGCTTCCTGCTCGCCGACATGGCGACCCGGATCGAGGCCGGCCGGGCCCTGTGTCTGGCGGCCGCGCGGCGCCGGGACGAGGGACGGCCGTTCGCCCCGCAGGCGGCCATGGCCAAACTCCACTGCACCGACGCGGCCATGCGGGTCACCACCGACGCCGTCCAGGTCCTCGGAGGGTACGGCTACTCCGCCGACTTCCCCGTCGAGCGCTACCTGCGCGAGGCCAAGGCGCTTCAGATCGTCGAGGGCACGAACCAGATCCAGCGGATGGTCATCGCCCGTCACCTGCTGGGTCCGGAAACCCGCTGAACTGCCCGGGCCGCACCTGCGGGGCCGCCAGCCGTACCCACTCGGGATCGTGGCGCCCCGGCAGGGTGCGGCCCCGGTCGGCCCAGGTGCGCAGCAGATCGCGGTAGATGGGCGGGTCCTGCGGGGGCGGCGGAGCCAGCGGAACCGATTCTCCCCGAACATGTTCCGGACGCACGGGGACGAAGAGCTGGCGGTGACGCCCGGGCGCGACTGACTGGGTGGGGGTCATACCAGGGCAACGCGAAGCCGCCGGACAGGTCACCGGCAGGCACGGTCGAGCGTGAGTTCGGTGAGTGCCCCCCGGCGCGGGTGCGCACTGTGGCCGGCTGGTGGCCCTCCGTCCGGTCGGCGGACCCTTGTCCGGTCGGCGTACCCCTGTCCGGCCCGAGAACTTGCGTCCGGTCGGGGGACCCGCGTCGGGCCGGTAGGCCTGCGTCCGGCCGGGGCCTGCGTCCGGTCGGGGGACCCGCGTCGGGCCCGGTAGACCTGCGTCCGGCCGGGGGCCCGCGTCCGCGGGGCATGCCCCTGGCGCGGGTGCGGCCCGTGCCCGGCCGGGGGGGGCACCGTCGGGTCGGTGAACCCGTTTTCGGCTGGTGGTCCTGCCTGCGTCCGGTCGGTGGGCCCGCGTCCGCGGGGCGTGCCCCTGGCGCGGGTGCGGCCTGTGCCGGGCCGGGGGCCTGCGTCCGGCTGGCCGACCCGTGTCCGGCAGGTAGGCCCGCGTCCGGCAGGTTACGCAGGCTCGATCAGCGGCAGGGCCTGGCGAGGCGTCATATCCGGTGCCGCGCACGCACGTTGCCGCGCTTCGAGGGCAGGTCCCACGGGCGCCGGACGCGCGGCTTCGTCCGCGACCGGCCCCTCCCCGCGGCTCCGGACGTGCTGATCCCGCACCACGGCGACCTGCCGGCCATGGTGCGGGGCAGCTACGGGAACCGAGCCGGTGGGGCGGCCGCGGAAGCGGCGCTCAGGCGGCCAGGCGGCGCATCGTCGGCACGCGCATCGGGCGTGAGCCCGGGCCGCCGACGTGCGAGAAGGGCTGCGTGCGCCAGTCCAGCCCCTGAGGGAGCGTCAACAGCAGCGCGGTGTCCTGCTCCTGGAGCTCCACGGACTCGTCCGCGGGCCGGGCCTCGGAGGCCCCCCGTCCCGTCCCGGCGCAGACCGTGAGCCCGAAGGGGTTCCACGGCGAGGCGCACAGCGCGTGCTCCGGCAGGACCTCCTCGTCCGCCAGCAGCGCGATGGGCTGCGCGCAGTCCGGGCAGATCACCCGGTACATCTCGAAGGTGTCGTACGCGTCGAAGTGCTCGGCGTCGTCGCCGTCGAAGCCGTCGGCGTCGAAGGGTTCGACGCCCTCCGGCTCGGGCTCGACGACGGACTGGAGCCGCTTGGGCGCGGTGCGACCAGGGCGCTTAAGACTCTGCATGGGATTCTCCCCCTCGGGCTGGGCCGTGAAGGCACTGCGGCCTCGACCACAGCAAGCACTTCCCGCCCCGTCTCGGCGGTAATCACGAGGACATCACGAAGAGTTGACGAGTGCTGTGGCATTCGTCACATGCCGCTTGCAGGTGCCTCGTACGTCGGTCGAGTCCCCGCACATCCCGTGCCCGGCCGCCACCCGCTCCCGGCCACATCACAAACCGGCTATGACCTGGGCTGCATAGGTATACGCGGAGATCACACGCACGGTAAGTTCTTGCGTCATGGAGGAGCTGGACCGGCAAATCGTGCAGCTGCTCGTCAAGGACGGGCGGATGAGTTACACCGACCTGGGCAAGGCCACGGGCCTGTCCACCTCGGCCGTGCACCAACGCGTGCGCCGGCTGGAACAGCGCGGTGTCATCCGCGGATACGCGGCCGTCGTCGACTCCGATGCCGTCGGGCTGCCCCTCACCGCCTTCATCTCGGTGAAACCGTTCGACCCCAGCGCCCCCGACGACATCGCCGAACGGCTGGCCGGTGTACCGGAGATCGAGGCCTGCCACAGCGTGGCCGGTGACGAGAACTACATCCTCAAGGTGCGCGTGGCCACCCCGCTCGAACTGGAGGAGCTGCTCGGGCGGCTCCGCGCGCTCGCCGGAGTGTCGACGCGCACGACGGTCGTGCTCTCCACCCCGTACGAGGCCCGCCCGCCCCGGATCTGAAGCGATCCGCACCGCCCGCCCCGGATCTGAACCGATCCGCACCGGAGCGGGACCCGACAGCGCTCCGAGGGCCGTCCGACGGCGACCCGAGGGGCGTCGGCCGCGACGGAGATCCGAGGGGTGTCCGACGGCGACCCGAGTGACATCCGACGGAGATCCGAGGGGGCCCGTGCCGGGAGGCAGGGGTGAGGCGCGAGACTGTTCCCCATGAGTGAGCGCACCGCCGAGCCCCAGACCGTCCTGCTCCGCCGAGGAGAGGTACACAGCCCCGCCGACCCGTTCGCGACCGCGATGGTCGTCGAACGCGGCCAGGTCGCCTGGGTCGGCTCCGAAGGCGCCGCCGACGCCTTCGCGGACGGCGTCGACGAGGTGGTCGACCTGGACGGCGCCCTGGTCACCCCGGCGTTCACCGACGCCCATGTGCACACCACGTCCACCGGCCTCGCGCTCACCGGTCTCGACCTCTCCGCCGCCCCCTCCCTGGCGGCCGCCCTCGACCTGGTACGGGCCTTCGCGGCGGCCCGGCCGCGGGACCAGGTCCTGCTGGGGCACGGTTGGGACGCCTCCCGCTGGCCGGAGGGCCGCCCGCCCCGACGGGACGAACTGGACGAGGCGGCCGGCGGTCGGCCGCTCTACCTCAGCCGGATCGACGTCCACTCCGCCGCGGTCACCACCGCCCTGCTGGAAAGGGCCCCCGGCGTCCGCTCCGCACCGGGCTTCGCGGACGGCCCGGACGGCGGACCGCTCACCCGCGACGCCCACCACGCGGTCCGCGCCGCCGCGTTCGCAGCCGTGACGCCCGCCCGGCGCGCCGAGGCGCAGCGGGCCGCCCTCGCGCACGCCGCCTCGCTCGGGATCGGCTCGGTCCACGAGTGCGGGGGCCCCGAGATCTCCTCCGAGGACGACTTCACGGACCTGCTGCGCCTCGCCGCCGAGGAGCCCGGCCCCCGGGTCGTCGGCTACTGGGCCGAGCGCGATGTCGACAAGGCCCGGGAGCTGGGCGCGCTCGGCGCCGCCGGGGACCTGTTCGTCGACGGCGCCCTCGGCTCCCACACCGCCTGTCTGCACGCCTCCTACACCGACGCGGGCCACACCGGCACCGCCTACCTGGACGCCGCCGATGTCGCCGACCACGTGACGGTCTGCACCGAGGCCGGTCTCCAGGCGGGCTTCCACGCCATCGGCGACGCCGCCGTGACCGCCGTCGTCGAGGGGGTGCGCGCCGCCGCGGAGAAGGTCGGCCTCGCCCGGATCCGCGCCGCCCGCCACCGCGTCGAACACGTCGAGATGCTCACGCCCGAGACGATCGCCGCCTTCGCCGAGCTCGGCCTCACCGCCTCCGTCCAGCCCGCCTTCGACGCCCTGTGGGGCGGCGAGGAGGGCATGTACGCCCAGCGGCTGGGCGTGGAGCGGGCCCGCACCCTGAACCCCTTCGCGGCCCTGCTGCGCGCGGGCGTCCCGCTCGCCTTCGGCTCCGACAGCCCGGTCACCCCCCTCGACCCCTGGGGCACGGTCCGCGCCGCCGCCTTCCACCGCACCCCCGAGCACCGGGTGTCCGCCCGCGCCGCGTTCACGGCCCACACGCGCGGCGGCTGGCGCGCGATCGGCCGGGACGACGCGGGCGTCCTGGTCCCGGGCGCACCCGCCGACTACGCGGTCTGGCGCACCGACGAACTGGTCGTCCAGGCCCCCGACGACCGCGTCGCCCGCTGGTCCACCGACCCCCGCTCCGGCACCCCCGGACTGCCGGACCTGACCCCCGGCGGCGAGCTGCCGGTGTGCCTGCGTACGGTGGTGGGCGGCCGGACCGTGTTCCTGCGGCCGAGCGAGTGATCTCCCGGGTCGCCCCCGTGAAGATCACCCGTCCGCCCGCCGACATACACCTGGTGCCTTGTCCCCGCTGACCTGGGCTTTGACGGAAGATTCGCAGGTCAAGCCGCTGTTGACAGCCGATGGCGGGGGGCCGGTAGGTTCGGCGGAGTCCACCACCGGACGCCCCGCCCGGGGAACGCCCGCGCACTCGCCGCGGCGCCGCTGGGTCAGGGACGGTGAGCCGCACCGGCGCACCGCCACTGGCAGCCAGGCTCAGCGCCCGCGCCGCAGCGAGGGAACGTTCCGGCCGGTCGGGGAGGTGTGACCCGGATGGGGCCCGGGCGCTCAGTAGACAACGGCTTTCGGTCGACCCGCAGCCAGCGGGTCCCGGGCCGGCCCGAAGAGCGCCGGGCCCCCATCCGCAGCAGGTCCCGCATCCGCATCCGCTGCGGGTCCCGTATCCGCGCGGATCCCCTCTCGGCGGCAGGTCCGCGACCGCGGCTCGTTCACCCCGCCCGCTTGCGCTCACCCCTGTGGGGTAGGGGCGTACATACAAGCCCAAAGGTACGTTGTTACCCCGCTCACGCGGATTCGACACCACCGTACGTACGTCCCGTCACGTCGGCGCAGGCGGCGGCCACTATGGTGGTCCCCTGCGTACGGACTTGAAGGGGCAGTAGTGAACGACGGCGACGGGACCCTCGCGGCACAGGACCGGGGGAGGCGGTTCGGTCCGCTCGGCACGGCCTTGGTGATCATCCCGACCTACAACGAGGCGGAGAACATCAAGAGCATCGTCGGCCGGGTGCGCAAGGCCGTCCCCGAGGCGCACGTCCTCGTGGCCGACGACAACAGCCCCGACGGCACCGGCAAGCTCGCCGACGAACTGGCCGTCGGTGACGACCAGGTCCAGGTCCTGCACCGCAAGGGCAAGGAGGGCCTCGGCGCCGCCTATCTCGCGGGCTTCCGCTGGGGTCTGGAGAACGGCTACGGCGTGCTGATCGAGATGGACGCCGACGGCTCCCACCAGCCCGAGGAACTGCCCCGCCTGCTCACCGCGCTCAAGGGCGCCGACCTCGTCCTGGGCTCCCGCTGGGTGCCGGGCGGCCGGGTGGTGAACTGGCCCAGGTCCCGTGAGGTCATCTCGCGCGGCGGCAGCCTCTACTCCCGCCTCGCCCTCGACCTGCCGCTGCGCGACATCACCGGCGGCTACCGCGCGTTCCGCCGCGAGACGCTGGAGGGCCTCGGCCTGGAGGAGGTCGCCTCGCAGGGCTACTGCTTCCAGGTCGACCTCGCCCGTCGTGCCGTCAAGGCCGGTTTCCACGTCATCGAGGTCCCCATCACCTTCGTCGAGCGCGAGCACGGCGACTCCAAGATGAGCCGGGACATCCTCGTCGAGGCGTTGTGGCGGGTCACGGCCTGGGGTGTGGGCGAGCGGGTCGGCAAGATCACGGGCCGCGGCGGCGACCAGCCGGACCGGCCGCAGGAGCCCTCGAAGTCCCACAGCGACAGCTGATCGTCCCCTTATGCCGCTCTGAGCCTGGTCCGGGCACACTGGAGGCATGACGACTGGCTCTCCGACCCCCGCCTACCGGACATCCGCCCAGCAGCCCCCCGTCCGGCCCCGCCGCTCCCGGCTGCGGACGTTCCTGCCGCTGGCGCTCGCCGCATGGCTGGTGCTGGAGATCTGGCTGCTCACCGTGGTCGCGGGCGCGACGAGCGGGCTGGTGGTCCTGCTGCTCCTCGTCGCCGGGTTCGTGCTGGGCGGCGTGGTCATCAAGCGGGCGGGCCGCCGGGCCTTCCAGAACCTGAACGAGGCGCTCCAGCGCGGCTCGGCCCCCCGCCGCGGCGGCAACGGCCTGATGATGCTCGGTGGCCTGTTCCTGATGATTCCGGGCCTGGCCTCCGACGTGGTCGGTCTGCTCCTGCTGCTCCCGCCGGTCCAGAAGGCGGTCAGCGGCTACGGGGAGCGCAAGCTCAGGGCGGCCGCGGCCACGCCCGGCACCCTGGGGGACGCCTTCCAGCAGGCCCGCATCCACCGCCCCGACGGCAAGGTGGTGCAGGGCGAGGTCATCAGGGACGACCGGTGACCTCTCCCAGGAGGGGGCGGTGACCTCTCCCAGGGACGACCGGTGACCTCTCCCAGGAGGGAGCGGTGACCTCTCCCAGGGACGACCGGTGACCTCTCCCAGGAGGGAGCGGTGACCTCTCCCGGGAGGGGGCGGTGATCCCTCCTCCGGGACGAGCGGTGATCCCGGGGCTCCGCGCCGGCCGACCGCCGTGCGCCCGGGTGGGGCAGGGCCTTCGCGTATCGGGCAGGGGCCCCGTTCCGACCGTCCCGCGCGACTGCCCCTCGGCCGACCGCCCGGTGGGCAGCGGCCGAAGGGGCGGCACGGGGCGGCAGGGCACAGCACGACGACCGCGGGCGCCGTACGTGAGATACGTACGGCGCCCGCGGTCGTCGTCTTGTGCTGTGAAGCAGTCACAGCCCCGTAGGGCTATGCGCTTTTACGGCTGTCGCGGGGATGCACCGCAAGGTTCATCGCCCCGGACCGCAGAACGGCGAGCCGCTCTTCGAGGACCTCTTCCAGTTCCTCGCGGGTCCGCCGCTCCATCAGCATGTCCCAATGCGTACGCGCGGGCTTGGCCTTCTTCTCCTCAGGGCCGTCGCCGTCCACGAGGAGTGCAGGGGCTCCACAGACCTTGCACTCCCACTCCGGCGGAATCTCCGCCTCGACCGAGAAGGGCATCTCAAACCGGTGCCCCTTCTCGCATGCGTACTCCACGGCCTGGCGCGGGGCCAGGTCGATGCCGCGGTCCGTCTCGTAGCTGGTCACCACGAGGCGCGTGCCGCGAAGAGCTCGCTCACTCATGAATCGTGCCTCCCGGGCTTGTCGCCCACAGGACAGGTGTCGCTGTCGTCGTCATCCGGTCAACGTCCGGTCGGCGGTAAAGATTCCCGTTCGGAGTCCCGTTCCGGGTCATGCGTCGCCGTCGTAGCCGCAGTCTTGTCAACCAGTGCAGTACCCACCGGCGCCCGGTTTGTCACATCTGAAAGGAGATGTCACCTAGCGTTTCGGCATCTTTGACGCGCAGTAACGGTACGCCTGGCAGGCCAAACGCGTACACTACCGCCCTTTGGCCTTGAGCGCTAAATCTTCTCGGGCACCGGGTTCCCCGCGTCGCCGATCGCCTGCCGTACCGGTACCCGCGCGAGCAGCAGGAACCCCACGACGAAGAAGACCACCAGCGAGATGATCGCGTCCCGGTAGCTTCCGGTCAGCTGGTAGGTCACCCCGAACAGGAGCGGGCCGAGCCAGCTCATGCCGCGGTCGCTCATCTCGTACGCCGAGAAGTACTCGGCCTCCTTGCCGGGCGGGACCAGGTGGGAGAAGAGGGAGCGGGACAGCGCCTGGCTGCCGCCGAGGACCAGGCCGATCGCGGCCGCCAGCAGGAAGAACCCGACCGGCGCCCCGGAGGGCAGGAAGTACCCGGCGCCCAGGGTGAGCGTCCAGGCGGCGAGCGAGCCGAGGATGGTGCGCTTCGCGCCGTACGTCCGGGCCAGCCGCCCCATCCCGAGCGCTCCCGCCACGGCCAGCACCTGCACCAGCAGGACGGCGCCGATCAGGGTGGACTGGCCGAGGCCCAGCTCCTCGGAGCCGTAGACCGAGGCCTGAGAGATCACGGTCTGGATGCCGTCGTTGTAGATCAGGTACGCGAGAAGGAAGGCGAGGGTCAGCGGGTGGCGCCGCATGTCGCGGACCGTCGCCGCGAGCTGGCGCAGCCCGGGAGCCGTGCGGGCCGGTCCGGCGGCCGCCTCGCGGACGGAGGCAGGCCGGTCGCGCAGCCGCAGCAGCGGGATCAGCGTGAAGCCGCCCCACCACAGGCCCGCCGAGGCCAGGCAGATCCGCACGGCCATCGACTCGGAGACACCGAACGAGTCGTGGGCGAGGTAGAGCACCAGATTGACGACCAGGACCAGCGAACCCGCCGCGTAGCCGAAGGCCCAGCCCCGGGAGGAGACCGCGTCGCGTTCCTCGGGCGGGGCGATCTGCGGCAGATAGGAGTTGTAGAGCATCATCGCCACGGACTGGGCCGCGTTCGCCACGATCAGCAGCGCGCCGCCCAGCAGATAGCGGTCGCCGCCCAGGAAGAACATGCCGGTCGTGGCCGCGGCGCCCACGTAGGCGGCGGCGCCCAGCAGGGGCTTCTTGCGGCCGCTGCGGTCGGCCGCCGCCCCGACCAGGGGCATCACCAGCACGGCCACGATCACCGACAGGGACACCGAGTACGCGAAGAAGGAACCCGCCCGCACCGGGACGCCCAGCGGATGCACGTATCCCTCGGCGTCCGCCGCCCGCTTGGCGACCGAGGTCAGGTACGGGCCGAGGAACACGGTGAGCACGCTCGTCGAGTAGACGGAGCACGCCCAGTCGTAGAAGTACCAGCCGCGCTGTTCGCGCCGCCGTTCGGCGGCCGCGTCGGACGCCGTCGTCCGCACGGTGTCGATGTCCACCCGTGCCCTCGCTTCCCGCTGCCGCAGCCGCGCGCGGGCGGCGGGCCCGGGGTCAGACCCAGACGCCGCGGTCCTCCATGACCTCGCGCAACGTGTCGATGTGATCGGTCATGATGCCATCGACCCCCAGGTCCAGGAGCCGGTGCATCCGATCGGCATCGTTGATCGTCCACACGTGGACCTGGAGCCCGCGCGCGTGGGCGGCCCGCAGGAAGCGGTGGTCCACGACCTGTATGCCCGACTGGCTCTCGGGCACCTGCGCGGCGATCGCCGAGCGGCGCAGGGCCGCCGGCACACCCCAGGACCGCAGTCGAAGGTTGAGCACACCGCGGGTGCCGTACGAGGTCGCCAGGCGTGGTCCGGCCAGCCGCTGGGCCCGCACCACCCGCGCCTCCGAGAACGAGCCGACGCAGACCCGGTCCCACGCGCCGGTGCGTGCTATCAGGTTGAGCAAGGGGTGCAGCGCGGGCTCCGCCTTGAGATCGACGTTCCACCGCACCTCGGGGAAGGTCTCCAGCAGCTCCTCGAAGAGTGGCACGGGCTCCTTGCCCGCCACGCGCGCGTGCCGTACGTCCGACCAGAGGAGGTCCGCTATCCGGCCCGCGCCGTCGGTCACCCGGTCCAGCGTCGCGTCGTGGAAGGCGACGAGCTTGCCGTCCCGCGTCGCGTGCACATCGGTCTCGATATAGCGGTAGCCCGCCTCGACGGCACGCCGGAACTGCGTCGTGGTGTTCTCCAGACCGTCCGCGGCCCCGCCGCGGTGCGCGAACGGGATGGGCCGGGGATGGTCGAGATACGGGTGGGTCACGAGGCTGCTCACGGACGCAGTATGGCTCCCCGGGGTGTCCCGGCGGCAACGACCGTGCTGCCGCCCGATGCAGCGGGAACGGCGAACATCCGCAGGAAGAGCTGGGCGAGCGGACCGATCGCCACCGCGTAGAGCAGGGTGCCGACGCCGATGGTGCCGCCGAGCGCGAATCCGGTCACCACGACCGACACCTCCACCGCCGTGCGCATCAGCCGGATCGAACGCCCGGTACGCCGGTGCAGTCCCGTCATCAGCCCGTCGCGCGGCCCCGGCCCGAAGCGGGCCTCGATGTAGAGGCCGGTGGCCGCCCCGTTCAGGACGATCCCGGCGAGCAGCAGCGGCACCTGGACCGCGAGCCCGTGGGCGTCGGGGACGTACGCGAGTGTGCCGTCCATCGCCAGGCCGACGACGAAGACGTTGGAGACCGTGCCGAGGCCCGGCCGCTGGCGCAGCGGGATCCACAGCAGCAGTACCGCGGCGCCCACCACGATCGACACGACGCCGATCGTCAGGCCGGTGAGTTCGGCGAGGCCCTCGTGCAGCACGTTCCAGGGTTCGAGGCCGAGGCCGGCCCGCACGAGGAGGGCGGAGCTGGCGCCGTACAGCGCGAGACCGGCGTAGAGCTGGACCAGTCGGCGGGTGAGGTGGCCGTTCGGCTCCCGCGGGGGTGTCTCCTGCGGTGACGGCTCGGACAAGGGGTCCCCCTGGTGGTGGTAGTGGCCTGACCCGTGACACTCTGTGGCTTGGAAGCCCAGGCCATCCATGGCCAATTCCGGGAAGGTGGACTGGTAATCATGGCGCAGTGGACCTCGGCGGTGGGGGCCGCCCAGCTCGCGCGGCTGCTCAAGTCCCAGCAGGACCGCCCGGCCGGCCCCGGATCACGCCGGCCGCCGGCCTACCGGGCGCTCGCCGACGGCGTCCGGCTGCTCGTGCTGGAGGGCCGTGTGCCGGTCGCCGCACGCCTGCCCGCCGAACGGGAACTGGCCCTGGCCCTGTCCGTGAGCCGTACGACCGTCGCCGCCGCCTACGAGGCGTTGCGCGCCGAGGGGTTCCTGGAGTCCCGGCGCGGGGCGGGCAGTTGGACGGCCGTCCCGGCGGGCAACCCGGTCCCGGCGCGCGGGCTGGAGCCGCTGCCCCCCGAGGCCCTCGGTTCGATCATCGACCTGGGCTGCGCGGCGCTGCCCGCGCCCGAGCCCTGGCTCACCCGCGCGGTGCGCGGTGCGCTGGAGGAACTGCCGCCGTACGCCCACACCCACGGCGACTACCCGGCCGGGCTGCCCGCGCTGCGGGCGATGATCGCCGAGCGGTACACCGCGCGCGGGATCCCGACGATGCCCGAGCAGATCATGGTCACCACCGGCGCGATGGGGGCCATCGACGCCATCTGCCATCTGTTCGGCGGCCGCGGCGAGCGGATCGCCGTCGAGTCGCCCTCCTACGCCAACATCCTCCAGCTGATGCGCGAGGCCGGTGCCCGTCTCGTTCCCGTCGCGATGGCCGAGGGGCTCGCCGGGTGGGACATGGACCGCTGGCGCCAGGTCCTGCGCGAGGCCGCGCCGCGCATCGCGTATGTCGTCGCGGACTTCCACAACCCGACCGGCGCGCTCGCCGACGAGGACCAGCGGCGCCGGCTCGTGGAGGCGGCCCGTTCCGCCGGGACCGTGCTGGTCGCCGACGAGACCATGAGCGAGCTGTGGCTCGACGACGACGTCGAGATGCCCCGGCCGGTCTGCGGCTTCGACCCCGCGGGGTCGACGGTGATCACGGTGGGGTCGGCGAGCAAGGCCTTCTGGGCCGGGATGCGCATCGGCTGGGTGCGGGCGGCGCCGGACGTCATCCGCAGCCTCGTCGCCGCGCGCGCCTACGCCGACCTGGGCACACCGGTGCTGGAGCAGTTGGCGGTGAACTGGCTGTTCAGCACCGGCGGCTGGGCGCAGGCCGTCGAACTGCGCCGCCTCCAGGCCCGGGAGAATCGGGACGACCTGGTCGCGGCCGTGCGCCGGGAGCTGCCGGAGTGGGAGTTCTCGGTGCCCAAGGGTGGGCTGACGCTGTGGGTGCGGGCCGGGGGCCTCTCCGGGTCCCGGCTCGCCGAGGCGGGGGAGCGGGTGGGCCTGCGGGTGCCGTCCGGGCCGCGGTTCGGCGTCGACGGCGCCTTCGAGGGCTATGTGCGGCTGCCGTTCACCGTCGGCGGCGCGGTGGCGGAGGAGGCGGCGTCCCGGCTGGCGTCCGCCGCCCGGATCGTGGAGAGCGGGGGGACGGCGGGCACCGAGGGGCCGCGCACGTTCGTCGCCTAGGCCGGGCCCGCACACCGGCACCGGCCGTCCGGAGCGACCCGGAGCGGCCCCGCGGCCCCTGAAAATACCGCCTGGAGCCAGTCCGGCCGGAGGGCCAGTCCGGCCGGTTCCGGCTGTCCGGAGCGGTCCGTGCGGCCCCTGCGTCACCGCTTGGAGTCGGTCCGGCCGGTTCCGGCTGTCCGGAGTTGACCGGAGCGAACGGGAGCGGGCCATGCCGGCCCTGCGGACACAGCCTGGAGCCAGTCCGGCCGGCTTGCTCCGGCTGTCCGGCGCGGGCCACGCGGCCCCTGCGGTCACTGCCCGGAGGTCAGTCCGATCGGCACCCGCTGTCCGGAGCGGGCCAGCGGACCCCGCGGACAACGCCCGGAGGTCACTCCGGTCGGCACCGGCTGGCCGGAGCGAACCGGAGCGAACCGGAGCGGGCCCTGTCGGCCCCGCGTCACCGCCTGGTGTCAGTCCGGTGGATCACGCCCGGTGGCGTGGGGCGGCGCTGTCGGGCGGGGGCGGTCAGCCGCCCGCGCTCGACACCTGCTCCGCGCGCACCGGGTCGGCGGCGGCCGCGTCCGCGGCGTCGGCGTCGGTGTCCGCGGGCTTCGTGTCCACGGTGTCCACGGCGTCCGGGTGACCGCCGTCCGCGTCCGCGGGCTTGGTGAGCACGACCTCGACCGGTACCGGCGGCAGTGTCTCCGTGTCCGACGGCAGGGAACGCGGCGGCAGGAGGTCCAGCACCGCCTGCCGATGCGCGTCGCTCGTCGCGTCGTCGTACGGGTCCGGGGTCGCCGGCACCTGGAGCCGGTGCACCGGCCCCGATCCGAGCCGGGCGTAGCCGCGGCCCGGCGGCGTGTGGTCGACGGGCGTGGTGTGCGGGGGTGCGCCGAGGACCGCCTCCAGCTGTTCCCTCGACGCGGGCCCCAGCGCGACCCGCGCGCGGGTGTGCTGCCGTACGGCGTCGCTCAGGGAGTCCAGGGCGTCGAACTGCTCGGCCACCACCACCGTGACCCCGACCGCGCGGCCGTGCCGGAGGGGGACCTGGAGGAGGGACTGCGGATCCTTGTGGCCGTCCGTGTCGGCCAGGTGGGTGAAGGCGGTGGGGCGGTCCACGAGGATCCACAGCGGGTGCTTGGTGTCGTCCGGTGGCGGGTCGCCCGCCTGCCGGGCGTCGTTGGCGGCGACGAGCCGGCGCTCCGTCTCCTGCACCGCCCACTCCAGGGCGGCCAGCGCCCCGGCCAGTCCGACCTCGACGCCCAGGACGCCGTCGCGGCCGGTGAGGCAGGCGTACTCGCCGGTGCCGCCGCCCTCGATCACCAGGACCTCGCCGTGCCGCAGGGCCTGGAGGGCGATGGAGCGCAGCAGGGTGGAGGTGCCGCTGCCGGGCTGGCCGACCGCCAGCAGATGCGGCTCGGTGGAACGGATGCCGGTGCGCCAGACGACCGGCGGTACGTCGCGCCGGTCCTCGCCGTGGGCGAGGGGGAGCGTGCGCTGGACCCGGGAGGGGTCGGTGAAGCCCAGGACCGTCTCGCCGGGAGCGGTGACGAAGCGCTGGGCCGAGAAATCGGTGGGGAGGGGGGTGAGGACACTGAGGGTGAGTTCGTTGCCCTCTTCGTCCCAGACGAAGAGGTACTCGCGGCCACGGCCGGACTTCGCGGCGAGCAGCTGCTCGATCCGGGCGCGTGGGGCGGCCTCTCCGTCCGGGAAGAACGCGGGGTAGCGGATCACGAGGCGGGCCACGCGGCCCGAGTCGTCGAACTCCTGCGTCGGGAAGACGGTCTCCCAGTCGCCGCCGTGGGCATAGAGGGGAGCGGGGTCGTCGGCCGTCGAGAAGTACGGGACCAGGGCCTCGTACAGCACCTGGAGTCGCTGGATCTGCGACTCGTCGGGGCCGTCGGGAGCCGGTGGGGTGCGGTCCCTGCCCTGCCAGGCCGCTGCCGCCATCAGGGTGACGACGGCGAGCAGCGGGCCGTACGGCACCAGCACCACGACCAGGATCAACGAGGCCGCCAGGAACAGCAGCGGTCCGCGCCTGTCCTTGGGGGTCTCGGCCCACCTGCGCCGCCCGGCCGAGGCCAGCCGGCGCAGTCCGCGGGTGATCGTGATCAGCGGATGGAGGACATCGGTGGCACTGTCGGCCGCCGTCCGGGCCAGCTCCCGGCCCCGGGCGATCTGCGCGCTGCCTGTGCTCAGGATGCTGGGAAGGGGGCGCCTGGCCACTGCTGTCTCCTGTGAGGTGCGTGTACGGACGGGACGGGCGGCGTCAGAACTTGATGCCGCCGAGAAGGCTCGCCAGGCTCTCGCCGCCTGCCTTGATGCTCGGGGCGATGGCCGTACTGGCCATGTAGAACCCGAACAGGGCCGAGACCACGGCGTGTGACGCCTTGAGCCCGTCCTTGCGGAAGAAGAGGAAGACGATGATGCCGAGCAGGACTACGCCTGACATGGACAGGATCATTTGGGTTCTCCTGGTTCGCGGGGGACAGTCACCATGAGTACTTCCAGGATCACAGGATGTATCCATACTATAAAAGGTGCAACTGGGTGAAATACGGCTGATTTCCCCCGGCTGGCGGAAGGCCTGATGGGTCGCCTGAGCAGGAGAATTGCGTCGAACGGGTCTGTCCGTGATCTTTGCCGCGGAGGGCACCGGCCATGTTTCCGGCGAGCCAGTACGCTGGCGATTCACCTGAACGGTTGTAGTGAGAGGCGGACCGGCCGATGAGCGAAGCCCCCGACCCCGAGGTCGTGGAGCTGGCGACCAAGATCTTCGATCTTGCCCGCGGAGGCCGGACCGAGGAGCTCGTGGCGTACGTCGACGCGGGCGTTCCGGCCAACCTCACCAACGACCGCGGCGACTCCCTGGTGATGCTCGCCGCGTACCACGGCCACGCCGACGCGGTCCGGGCCCTGCTGGCCCGCGGCGCCGAGGCCGACCGGATCAACGACCGAGGTCAGACCCCGCTCGCCGGGGCCGCCTTCAAGGGCGAGACGGACGTCGTCAAGGTCCTGCTGGAGGCCGGAGCGGACCCCTCGCAGGGGACCCCGTCAGCCGTCGACACCGCTCGCATGTTCGCCAGGGCGGAGCTGCTCGAACTGTTCGGCGCGCACTGAGCCGACGTTCCGGGCAGGTCGGCAGGAGTTTCTGACCAGGTAAATCGACGACCACGGGGGAGGCGGTACAAGGCCGCCGGAAATTTCGGTCGCGGCAGGTAGAACAGCCGGGTCATCATGACGTCGTGATTCACGGACGCGATGGCTGGGCAGGTGTTGCCGCACCGCGCGGGCCGTGACGCGGTCCGCATGGGCCACTGACGAGAGGCAGAGGAAAATGGTCTACAGCAAGCAGGAAACGGCGGGCGCCCCGACGTGTTGTCACGCGGCCAGGTAATGCACGTCCCCGGTTGCGTCGACGCTTGATGTGAGGCTGTTTCCCATGTTCGATCCGGTCATAGCGCCCAGCGGCACGCTGCTCGGCCTGCTCCAGAGGGGCCGCGGCGACGGCACGTTGCACGCGCTCACCGCTCCGCGAGCCGAGGCGCTCGCGGCGCTCAACCACTGTGTGCTGCGGGATCCCCGCCACGACTGGCAGGTGGAGAACCGCTCCCTCTACTACGCCCGTCTCTACCTCGACCTGCACGGCGACCTGGACGAGATCGAGGCCCACCTCTTCGACGTCGAGGACTCCTTCGACACCGAGGAGTCCCGCACGGGCCTGGCCCTGGCCGTCCTCGGCCACCTCGCCTCCTACGGCAGGCGCGAGGCCCTGCTCCTGCTGCGCCGGTACGCGGCCTCGGGGGCCAACTGGGCCTGGGCCCTCGACGAACTCGCCCTGCGGGACGACGACGCCGGTCTGCGCGCCCTCGCGGCACCCGTGCTCGCCCGGTTCGCCACCGATACCGAGGGCGAGGCCGAGCTCGCCGCCGCCGTACGGGACGCCTTCGAACCGCGGCCCTGGCGGCTGTGGGCCGAGGATCCCCGCGAGTACGTCTCCACCCGCGTGCGTGCCGCTCAGGAGGCCGGCTGTTTCGACCGCTGGCAACGTCAGATGAGTCCGAGCGGACCCCGCCCCGGCTGGAGCGTCCAGGCGGTGTTCGAGTGGGCGCAACAGGGCGTGGAACGCGGAGCCGCGCTCCATGTCCCCGCCGCCCGCTGCCTGTCCGCCGTGGCCGGTCCCGAGGACCGCCCCGAGATCGTGCGGGCGGCCGAGGACGGCACCGAGGGAGCCCGCTGCACCGCCCTGCGCTACCTCGCCGACTTCAACGACCCCGACGCCCTGGCCCTGATCGAACGGGCGATGGTCACCGGCTCGACGCCGGTCGTCGAGGCGGCCGTCGACGCCTTCGAGCGGATGCGCAGTGTCGCCGCCGTGGACCGGGCCCGCGGCTGGGCCCACCGGCCCGACCCACTGGGCGCCGCGGCCGGCCGCATGCTCGCCTGCCGGGGCGGCACCCAGGACAGCGACCTCGTCCTCGGCGCCCTGCGCGAGGCCGTACGCGGCGAGGGCTGCGACGCGCCGAGCCTGTGGACGCTCGTCGACGGTGCCGGACGGCTCGGCATCGCCTGCGCGGCACCCGTGCTGCGCCATATCTACCGCGAGACGGCCTCGTCCCATCTGCGCGGGCGCTGCGCCCGCGCGCTCGCCGCCACCGACCCCTCCTACGCCACCGGCTTCGCCGTCGAGTGCCTCTGGGACTGCGAGGAGGGCACCCGCGAGATCGCCGCCCGGCACGCCGAGACCGGTGACGCCCGGGTCGTGGAGCGGCTGCGCCGGCTCGCCGCCGACCCCGCCGAGGAGGCGGAGGTCCAGACGGCCGTACGGAGCCGGATCGGACCGGACGCCGCGTCCGCGATGTGAACGCCGGGGCCGGCCGCCGCCCGTGGGGAGCCTGGCGGCGGCCGGCCCGGTAGATGAACACCCGATGGCATGCCGGGCGGACCGGCATGGACACCGTCCGACCTGCGCGGTACCTGGTGGACACGGACCGGGTGCGCCGCGCAACGCTCACGGGACGTTCGGCATCCGGAAAGATCCACTTTGACGCGTCCACGTCCGGGGCGGCGACAACACGGGTATGCGTGTCGTCATCGTGACCGAATCCTTTCCCCCCGACGTGAACGGCGTGGCCCATTGCGCCTTCCAGACCGCCCGACACCTCGTCGATCGCGGTCACGCCCCCGTCGTCGTCGCCCCGGCCACCGCCGCCGGGAACGGGCCGGACGCCGAAGCGCCCTGCCCCGTCGTCCGAGTCCCCTCCCTCCCGCTCCCCGGCTACCCCCAGGTCCGCGTCGCCCTCCCCAGCCGACGCGTCGCCGCCGCCATCGCCGAGCACCGGGCCGACATGGTCCACCTGGCCAGCCCCTTCATCCTCGGCGTCCGGGGCATGGCGGCCGCCGCCCGGCTCGGGATCCCCGCCGTCGCCGTCTACCAGACCGACCTTGGCGGATATGCCCGCACCTACATGGGCGCGGGCGAGGCAGCCGCCTGGCGCCGGATACGGTCCGTCCACGCCGCCGCCGACCTCACCCTCGCCCCCTCCAGCGCGGCCCTGCACGACCTGGACACGCACGGGGTGCCCCGGGTGAAGCTGTGGCCGCGCGGCGTGGACACCGTGCGCTTCCGCCCCGACCGCCGCGACGAGAAACTGCGCCGCGCACTCGCCCCGAACGGTGAGCTGATCGTCGGCTACGTCGGACGGCTCGCCCCCGAGAAGCACGTCGAACTGCTGGCCGGCGTCTGCGGACTGCCGGGCGTACGGGTCGTGGTGGTGGGCGACGGACCGAGCAGACCCGGCCTGGAGGAGACCCTGCCGGGCGCCGCCTTCCTGGGCAACCGCACCGGCGACGAACTCGCCCGGATCTTCGCCTCGCTGGACCTGTTCGTGCACACCGGCCCCTTCGAGACCTTCTGCCAGACCGTGCAGGAGGCCATGGCCAGTGGGGTGCCGGTGATCGCGCCCGCCGCGGGCGGCCCCCTCGACCTGGTCGCCCACGGACGCACCGGCCTGCTCGTCCCGCCCCGGGACGCCGACGTCGTGCGGGACACGGTGGCGGCCCTGGCGGCCGACCCCGCGCGCCGGGCCGTCTACGGCGCCGCCGGGCGGGCCACCGTGGAGGGCCGCACCTGGGCCGCCGTCGGCGACCGGCTCATCGGTCACTACGAGGACGTGCTCGCCGCGCGTCGACCGGTGGTTGCGGCATGAGCGGCACGAACGGCAGCCGCGGCCCGAACGATGTGACCGGCCCGAACGATGTGACCGGCCCGAACGACGTGGGCGGCGCCGGCGACGGCCGCTCCCGGCCCGCCGCCCCGGGCGCCGGGCCGCTGAGGATCGTGCGGCTCGCCAACTTCGTGGCCCCGGCCTCGGGCGGGCTGCGCACGGCACTGCGCGAGCTCGGCAGGGGCTATCGCGCGGCCGGCCACGAGCCGGTCCTGATCGTGCCCGGCGAGCGGGAGAGCGACCGGCGGACCGAGCAGGGCAGGGTGATCACCCTGCCCGGGCCGCTGCTGCCCGGCACCGGCGGCTACCGCGTCCTCACCGACAAGCGGCGGGTCGCCCGTCTGCTGGAGGAACTCGCCCCCGACCGCCTGGAGGTCTCCGACCGCACGACCCTGCGCTGGACCGGCAAGTGGGCCCGCAGGGCCCGGGTTCCCGCCGTGATGGTCTCCCACGAGAGCGCCGACGGCGTCCTGCGCACCTGGGGCGTGCCGGTGGGCGCGGCCCGCCGCGCCGCCGACGCGCTCAACCTCCGTACGGCGCACACGTACGCGCGCGTGGTGTGCACCACCGAGTTCGCCGAGCGGGAGTTCGTGCGGATCGGGGCACGGAACGTCGTGCGGGCGCCGCTCGGTGTCGACCTCGTCGAACGGCACCCCGCCCTGCGTGACCCCGCGCTGCGCGCCCGGTACGCGCGCGAGAACCAGACCCTGCTGGTGATGTGCACCCGGCTGTCCGTGGAGAAGCGGCCCGGTACGGCGCTGGACGCCGTGGAGGCGTTGCGGCGGCGCGGGGCCCGGGTGGTGCTGGTCGTCGCGGGCGACGGGCCGCTGCGGCCGCGGCTGGAGCAGCGGGCGCGCGAGCGCGGGCTGCCCGTCACCTTCCTGGGGCACGTCTCCGACCGGGGCGCGCTGGGGGCTCTGCAAGCCACGGCCGACGTGTGCCTGGCCCCGGGGCCCGCGGAGACCTTCGGGCTCGCCGCCCTGGAGGCCATGGCGTGCGGGACCCCCGTCGTGGCCAGCGCCACCTCGGCGCTCCCCGAGGTGATCGGCGCCGCGGGGGCCACGGCGGCCGACCGGGGAGAGGCGTTCGCGGATGCCGTGGAGGACCTTCTGGAGCGTCCCCGCGCGGCTCGCCGGGAGGCCGCACGCGCGCGTGCCGAGTGCTTCGGCTGGGGTACGGCGGTCGACGCCTTCCTGGCGGCGCACGACGCGCCGGTCTCCGCCACGGCACCGCCGACCGCGTCCCTCCGTCCCCTCTCGCCCGGAGGCCTCGGATGAGACGCGTGCGCTTCGTCGCCCTCGGTGACTCGCTCACCGAGGGCGTGGGGGACCCCGTGGGCGAAGGATGGCGCGGCTGGGCCGCACTCCTCGCCTCCGGGCTCGTCGCCCCCGGGTTCGTCGCCGAGTCCGAGGGGGCGGCTGCGCGGACGGCCGGGCCAGAGGGGGCCGAAGAGGCTGAGGGGGCTGAGCGGGCCGAGGGTGTCACGGTGGCCGGTGGGGCGGTGGCGACCGGTGGGGCCGTGGTGGCCGGTGGGGCGGTGGAGTTCGTCAATCTCGCGGTCAGTGGGGCGCAGACGCGGGACGTGCTGGAACGGCAGCTCGCGGTCGGTCTCGAGCTGCGGCCCGACGTCGTCTCGGTGGTCGTCGGGGTCAACGACACGCTGCGCTGCACCTTCGACATCCAAGCCGTGGCCGCCCGGCTGGACACGGTCTACGGAGCCTTCGCCGAGCAGGGCGCGGTCCTGCTCACCGCGTGTCTGCCCGACCCGGGCGGCACCCTCGGGCTGCCCGGGGCCCTCGCCCGTCCACTGGCCCGGCGCCAGCGCGCGGTCAACGCCGTCGTCCACGCCCTCTCCCAGCGGTACGGCGCCGTCCACCTGCACGCCGCGGAGGGGGCCTGGCTGACGGACCGGGCCATGTGGAGCGCGGACCGGCTGCACCCCGGGGAACGGGGACACCGGCAACTCGCCGTGCGCTTCCACGCGGTGCTGGCCGAGGCGGGCGTCGCGACGGGTCCGGCGCCCTCGCCCGAGCCCGAGTTCCCGGCGCCGACCACATCGGCGAGCCTGTGGTGGCTGGCGACCGCGGGCACCGGCTGGGTGGCCCGGCGGTGCACCGACCTGCTGCCGCAACTGCTCACGCTGGCCGCCGACGAACTCCGGCACCGCGCCCGGGGGACGAGCGCCCGCCTGGATCTGCGGGCCTCCGCGGCGGTGTCCGCGGCGCTCACCGCGCTCTCGGCGGCGGAGCGGCGGCCGGACGCCGCCTGAAGCCCGGCAGGCGGCGTCCGGAGTCACCTCCGAGGCCGCCTCCGGGATCGCCTTCGGCGTCTCCCTCCGGGGTCACCTCCGGCGTCTCCCTCCGGGGTCACCTCCGGCGTACGGCCACGAAGCGGACCGGCGTTCCGGGCGCGGCCTGGGCCGCGGCCGCGAGATCGCCCGTGCGGACGACCCCGATCACCGGGTAGCCCCCGGTGGTCGGGTGATCGGCCAGGAAGACCACGGGCCGGCCGGCGGGCGGAACCTGTACGGCGCCCAGGACCATGCCCTCGCTCGCCAGCTCACCGTCGCGGGCCCGCTCCAGGGCAGGCCCCTCCGTGCGCAGCCCGATGCGGTTGCTCGCCGAGGACACCAGGAAGGTCCGCGAGGCGAAGACGCGGAGCGCTTCCTGCGTGAACCAGTCGTCCCGTGGACCGAGCGTCACCCGTAGGACGAGTTCGGCCGGCGGCGCGGGCTGCGGGGCGACGTCCACGCGCGCGTGCGGGACGCGTTCGGGTCCCAGGGGCAGGACGGTGCCGTCCGTGAGCGGTGCCGGGCCGAGGCCCGAGAGCAGATCCGTGGACCGGCTGCCGAGGACCGGTTCGACGATGACGCCGCCGGCCAGGGCCACGTAGGTACGCACCCCCGACACGGCCGGCCCGATGTCCAGGAGGGCCCCGGCGGGTACCCGCACGGGTGCGCCCCAGGCGACCGGCCCGCCGTCCACCGTGACGCGGCACGGCGCGCCGCCGACCGCGACGGTCACGTCGGAACGCGGCCGCAGGGCGCAGCCGGTGAGCGTCGTCTCCAGGACGGCCGCGTCGGGCCGGTTGCCCACCAGCCGGTTGACGAGGGCCGCCGCGGGCGCGTCGAGAGCGCCGGAACGGGGCACCCCGAGATGCGCGTGTCCCGGGCGGCCCCGGTCCTGCACCGTGGTGAGCGCCCCGGCCCGGACGACGGAGACGGCGCGATCGCTCATGACGTGCCCATCCGTCCCGTACTCCCCGCACTTCCCGCGCGTCCCGCCGGTCCCACAGGGACGAAGCGCACGCGTGTGCCCGGCGAGAGCAGCGCGGCGGGCACGCGCGTGTGGTCCCACAGCACCGCCTCGGTGCTGCCGATCAGCTGCCAGCCGCCCGGCGACGCACGCGGGTACACCCCCGTGTACGGCCCGGCCAGTGCCACCGACCCGGCCGGTACGGCGGTGCGCGGGGTGGCCCGGCGCGGCACGTCGTAGCGCGGTGGCAGCCCGGTGAGATAGCCGAAGCCCGGTGCGAACCCGCAGAAGGCGACCCGGAACTCGGCGGCCGCGTGGATGCGGGCCGCCTCCTCCTCGGGGACGCCCCAGAGGGCGGCGACCTCGGCCAGGTCCGGGCCGTCGTAACGGATCGGGATCTCCACGGCCGCGTCCGCGCGCGGGGGAGCGGGCGGCACGTCGGCCGCGGCCAGCTCGGACGCCACCCGGCCGGGGTCGGTCAGACCGTCCAGGAGGACGGTCCGGGCCGCCGGGACGATCTCGCGGGCGCTGAGCAGACCCGCCGCGCGGCGCCGCAGCAGCTCCGCGTGCAGGGCCTCGGCCTCCGCGCCCGACGCCAGCTCGACGAGCAGGGCGTCGTCGCCGACCGGCAGGACACGCACACTCATGCGAAGGCCTCCACCCGTACGCCCGACTCCTCCAGCCCCCGCCGCACCCGGCGGGCCAGCTCCACCGCGCCGGGCGTGTCGCCGTGCAGGCACAGGGAACGCGCGCGGACCCCGACGGACGGTCCCGCGTGGGACGTGACCTGCCCCAGGAGGGCCAGGCGCACCGACCGTTCCACGACGGCGTCCGGGTCCGTGACCACGGCCCCGGCCCGCCCGCGGGGCACCAGCGTGCCCTGCTCGGTGTACGCGCGGTCCGCGAAGGCCTCCGGGACGCCCGGGAGCCCCGCCTCCCGGGCCCGTTCCAGCAGGCGTGAACCGGGCAGCCCGAGCACCGGCAGCGCGGCGCCCGCCAGGAGCACTCCGTCGACCACCGCGCCCGCCTGCTCCTCGTCGTGCACGACCCGGTTGTAGAGCGCGCCGTGCGGCTTCACGTACGCCACGCGCGCGCCCGCCGCCCGGGCGAACACCTCCAGGGCACCGATCTGGTAGGCCACCTCGGCGGCCAGTTCGGCGGACGGCACGTCCATGGCGCGCCGCCCGAACCCGGCCAGGTCCCGGTAGGAGACCTGCGCCCCGATCGTCACCCCCCGCTCGGCCGCGAGCTCGCACACCCGGCGCATGGTGACCGGGTCCCCCGCGTGGAAGCCGCAGGCCACGTTGGCGCTGCTGACGACGGACAGCAGCCCCTCGTCGTCGGTCAGCTCCCAGCGGCCGAAGCCCTCGCCGAGGTCGGCGTTCAGATCGATCGCGGTCGTCGCGGTCATGGTTCCTTCGTATCTCGTTCTCACGCCACGCGGTACTGCTCGTCGCGGGCGTCGGTGAGGAACATCTGTCCCGGGGCGTGGGTGAGCGCGAACGGCGGGCGCGAGGCCGTCACCGCGGCCTGCGGGGTCACACCGCAGGCCCAGAACACCGGGATGTCGTCCGGTGCGGCGTCCACCGGGTCCCCGAAGTCGGGACGGCCGAGGTCGTCGATGCCCAGTCCCGACGGATCGCCGCAGTGTACGGGGCCGCCGTGCACCGCCGGGAGCAGACTGCTCTCCCGGATGGCCGCCGCGAGATGCTGCGGCGGCACCGGTCGCATGGACACCACCAGGGGGCCGTGCAGCCGCCCCGCGGGCCGGCACGGGCGGCTCGTCACGTACATCGGGACGTTGCGCCCCTGCTCCACGTGCCGGATCGGGACGCCCGCCCCGGACAGCGCCCACTCGAAGGTGAAACTGCACCCGATGAGGAACGACACCAGGTCGTCACGCCAGTACGCGCGTACGTCCGTCGGCTCGTCCACCAGTTCACCGTCCGCCCAGACCCGGTAGCGCGGCAGATCGGTGCGCAGGTCGGCGCCCTCGGCGAGGACGGTCGTCCAGGAGCCGGCGTCCGTCACGTCGAGGACCGGACAGGGCTTCGGGTTGCGCTGGCAGAACAGCAGCATGTCGTACGCCCAGTCCGCGGGCACCGAGATCAGGTTGACCTGGGTGTGGCCGCCCGCGACCCCGGCCGTGGGGCCCGTCAGGCCCGCCCGGAAGCGGGCCCGGGCGGTGGCGGGGCTCCACGCGTGCGCGTGCTCGTCGAGGAGGGTGACGGGACGGTCGTCGACGGCGGCCGGACGGCGGTCCTGCGTGAGGTTCGGACGGTTCACTCCAGTTCCTTCCCACGGGTCTCCGGAAGCCCCAGCAGTGCCAGGGCGGCGATGGCGTAACCGATCGCGCCGAACACCAGCGCGCCGCCCACGCCCCAGCTGTCGGCCAGGAAGCCGACCGTGGTGGGGAAGACGGCGCCCACGGCGCGACCGGTGTTGTACGTGAAGCCCTGTCCCGTGCCGCGCAGGGCCGTCGGGTACAGCTCGCTCAGGTAGGAACCGAAGCCGCTGAAGATCGCCGACATGCAGAACCCGAGCGGGAAACCGAGCACCAGGAGGACGGTGTCCGCGCCGCTCGGGATGTTCGCGTACGCCAGGATGCACACCGCCGACAGCAGGGCGAACAGCCAGATGTTGCGGCGCCGGCCCAGCCGGTCCGTGAGGTGGCCGCCGGTGAGGTAGCCGAGAAAGGCCCCCGAGATCAGGAAGGTCAGATAGCCTCCGGTGCCGACCACCGACAGGCCCCGCTCGGATTTCAGATACGTCGGCACCCAGGTCGCCAGGGTGTAGTAGCCGCCCTGCACCCCGGTGGAGAGCAGGCCCGCGAAGAGCGTCGTGCGCAGCAGCGGCCCCTTGAAGATCGCCGGGAACGAGCCCTTCTCGGCGCTCTGTTCACGTGCGGCGGCGGCCTGGGGCGCGTCCTGCACCCGGCGCCGCATCCACACCACGAGCAGCGCGGGCAGGGCGCCGGTCCAGAACATGACCCGCCAGGCGATGTCGTCCCCGAAGAACGAGAAGACCAGCGTGTACGCCAGCGCCGCGAGGCCCCAGCCGACGGCCCACGAGCTCTGGATCGCGCCGAGGGTGCGGCCCCGGTGCCGCGCGCTCGCGTACTCGGCGACCAGGATCGCGCCGACCGCCCACTCGCCGCCGAAACCGAGGCCCTGGAGGGACCGGAAGACCAGCAGCGTCTCGTAGGTGGGCGCGAAGCCGCAGGCGACGGTGAAGACCGCGTACGTGATCACCGTGATCATCAGGGCCTTGACCCGGCCGATCCGGTCGGCCAGCACCCCCGCCGCGGCGCCGCCGATCGCGGAGGCGACCAGGGTGACGGTGGTGAACAGGCCGGTCTGGCCGCTGTCCAGACCGAAGTACGCGGCCAGCGCGACCATGCTCAGCGGCAGCGTGAAGTAGTCGTAGGAGTCGAGGGCGTAGCCGCCGAACGCACCGGCGAAGGCGCGGCGGCCGCGCGGACCGAGGGCCCGAAGCCAGGCCAGGGCGCCGTCGTCGGGTGCGGGTGCGGGCCCGGTGACGGCTGGGGCGGTGGCGGGGCGGGTGTCGGTGGCCGGAGTCCTGGACGGAGGAGGGGGCGTGCTCATGGGGCACCTCGCTGAGGGAGGAGGGAAGGTGCGGGGCTGAGCTGTGCCGTGCGGAGGCGGGGCGCCGCGGTGGGGACGAGCGGTGCCTTGAGAGGAAGGTAGAGGATCGTTGAACGATCCTTCAATACCCATGTTGTTTCGTTCTCGTGGCTGCGGTTGAATTCCGGGCATGGCAGAGCAGCTGGCGGGACTGGCCGACGACCGCGCCCTCCTGGGCCGAACCAGCACGGCCGAACGGGTTTCGGACATCCTCAGGAGCCGCATCGCCGAGGGCTACTTCCCGCCCGGGGCGCGGCTGTCGGAGGACAGCATCGGCGGGGCGCTCGGTGTCTCCCGCAACACGCTGCGCGAGGCGTTCCGGCTGCTCACCCACGAGCGTCTGCTCGTCCACGAGCTGAACCGGGGCGTGTTCGTCCGGGTCCTGAGCGTCGAGGACGTCGAGGACATCTACCGCACGCGCACGCTCGTCGAGTGCGCGGTGGTCCGCGGGCTGGGCGAAGGGCCGTACGCGCTGGACGGCCTCCGGGCGAGCGTCACCGAGGGGCAGCTCGCGTCCGTCGAGAACGACTGGAAGGGGCTGGGCACCGCCAACTTCCACTTCCACCGCGAACTGGTGGCCCTGGCCGGAAGCGCTCGCACCGACGAGCTGATGCGCAGCGTCTTCGCCGAGCTGCGCCTCGCCTTTCACCTGGTCGACGAGCCGCGCCGGCTGCACGAGCCGTACCTCCAGCGCAACCGCCAGATCCTCCAGGCCCTGGAGGCCCGGGACACAGCCGAGGCCGAGCGCCTGCTCGCCGTCTACCTGGCCGACTCCTCGGAACGCGTACTCGACGCCTACCGCCGAAGGGTCGAGGGCACCAGCACCCCCTAGGTACGCGAGGAACTACGCGCCCGCGAACGGCGACCGCCCCCGCCATCTCACCGGAGCGGTGCCCTCGATACGACCCCCCTGAGGGCGCGGGGAACTGCGCGCCCGACCCCCACGGACCCGCAGCCGATGAACGACCCGCGACCACCCCCGCCATCCCACCGGAGCGCGTGCTCAATGCGACGCCGAGGGCATCATCACCCCCCAGGGGCGCGGGGAACTGCGCGATCCACCCCCACGGACCCGCAGCCGATGAACGACCCGCGACCGCCCCCGCCATCCCACCGGAGCGCGTGCTCAATGCGACGCCGAGGGCATCATCACCCCCCAGGGGCGCGGGGAACTGCGCGATCCACCCCCACGGACCCGCAGCCGAAGAACCAACCGTGACCGCCCCCACCATCCCGCACCCCGCCGGAGGCGATAGGCGTCGTTTGGGTCGATGTCAGACCGAGGACCTAGTCTGTGCACCGTGACTTCGCCTGCCTCGACGGACCGTGTTCCGCCCCAGCTCAGCGCGGCGCCGCGTCCCGCACCGGGTCCGGCCGCCGACGAGGGGCTGGCGCGGCGGCTGCGCGCGCTCGCCTGCACCGCGCCGATCCACGACCTCGACGCCCGCAAGGCCAACCTCGCCGGTGAGTACTCGGTCTACGGCATGGCGGAGATCGCCCTCGCCGCCATCGACCTCGTCACGCTCAACATGGACTTCGACACCGGCGCCGACCACGACCAGATAGTGGCCCGCCTGATGCCGCGCATCGCCGCCCAGGCCCCGCGCCGGCCCGTCGCCGAGCACGAGCGGGTGGCCCGCTGGGTCCTGGAGAACCTGATCAACGTCGGCAGCGTCGACCGCGGCTTCCGCGCCGCGTACGGCACCTTCGCGCCGGACGGCACGTATGTGCGCCGCGACTACGACTTCAAGCTGATCGAAGAGGTCCCCGGCCACGGCGGCGTGGTCTACCTCCGCACCACGGACGAGGCGGTCAACGTCCTCGTCGGCGCGCTCGACACCGACGTCACCAGCGCGCAGATCGCCGCCGAGGTCAAGCTCGAGGTGCTCGTCCGGCGCGGCCGTCTCGCCGACGCCCAGCTGGCCGCCGAACAGGCCCGCTACCGCACCGTGCAGTACTCGGAGACGCTGCGCCGCGCCTTGGAGGCGACCCGGCGCAACGTCCGCGCGGTGGACTGGCTCAACGCCGTGCCCGACATGATCGCCGAGGCCCTCGACCACGTCGCCGACCGCTACCGCCACGAGAACGCGATCCTCACCAACATCCGCAAGGCCCGGGACGAGATCGAGGACGCGGAGAACAAGCGGCGGGCCGCCGAGCTCGTCGACATCGTGAAGGACTGCATCCGCCGTCACACCCAACTCCAGTCCCGGCTGCTGGAGGCCGGACCGCTGTTCCGCGCCGAGCAGGACCGACAGGCCTTCGCCACGCCCATGACCTCGTCGGGCATAGACCTCTACGGGCACCTCGTCACCCCGGTGCTGCCGCTGCCGCTGGAGCAGGCGGTCCGGGTCACCGACGCGTTCTTCGCCCGCGGGACGGGGCTGCGCACCCCGGTGGCGGTGCGGGTGGGCGATCTCGTCGACCTGCTGCTGACACCGCCGGTGGAGCGCGAGCACCTGGGCGCGGAGATGCCGGAGCCGGACCTCATCGCGACGCCGGACGACAGCCGGTTCAGCGAGGAACAGCTGGCCATGGCCAAGGAGCTGCTCGACCTGCCCGCGGACGCGCCACGACGGCTGTCGGGGCTGCTCGAGGAAGCGCGTGCCAAGGACGGCGAGGAACTGGCCTACCTGGTGGCGCTGCTGGCCGTGCACGCCGCCAGCCCGGCCGTGGGCACCGCCTACCGCCAGGGCGAGGAGAAGCTGCTGTTCGCCGTGGACGACGGCAGGGAACTGGACGACCCGGGTTTCGGCGGGGCCGATCTCATCGTCGGCACCGCCCTGCTGGACGCCGCGGGGATGGCGGCGGACCGCACGGAGGCGGCATGAGCCGGGCCGGGAACCGAGTGGACGAACACCGCGACACCGAGGAGCCGAAGCTGTGACCGAGCACGTCGAGTGGAGCGACACGGAGGCTCCCGCCCCGGCGGTGCACGCCGCCGTCACCCCCGCCGACGCCGCCGACGCGGCGCGGCTCGTCTCCTTCGGACTGCTGCCCAAGCTTCAGCCCGCGCGGGACCAGGAGTACGCGGAGCTGCTGCGCCGCTACCGGGAGGACCCGGCGTTCGCGCGGCTCGCCGACGCCGTGGCCGCCGGACTCGGGCTGATCGTGCTGGAGGTGTCCCCGCGCGCGGGGATGGCGGTGACCGCCGCCGAGGACTCGGTGTTCGCCGTACGGATGGGGGACTACGCGCGTCGTACGTCCGCCGACGGCGGCGACCGGTTCCTGCACGGCCTCGCGCACCTCTCGGTCGCCGCGATGGCGTTCCCCCGGCCCGAGGACCTGGCCGACGACGGCTACATCGGCCGGGTCAGCGTCAACGGCGTCGACGCCTTCGTGCGCCAGGCCTGCCGTCGGCTGGAGGAGCGGGCGGAGGAACAGGGCGAGAACACCGACCCCGCCTCCGACGCGCCCGGCCTGGAGGCCGCCTGGCGGATCTGGGCCAGACGCAGCGCCACCGGCGCCACCAAGGACGCGCGCAGACTCGCCGGTTCGACGACCGGCATCGTCGGCAAGGCCGTCGCGTTCCTCACCGACTCCGGGTTCCTCCAGCGGACCGGTGACGACGGCGGCGGCACCTACCGGACGACCGCGCGCTACCAGCTCCAGGTGCGTGACATGGCGGGTGGTGCGGCCATGGCCGAGCTGCTGGAACTGGGCGTCGTCCCGGTCACCGACGGCTCGCCGACGCTGCTGCCCGCCGAGGAGACCGACGACCTGGACCTGGTGGCCGACGCCGGCCTGCCGTTCCACTCCTGAAGCGCCTCACCCCCCGATCTGCCGAAGACTTACGAGAGTCCGCCATGTACGAGTTGTCCCGGGTCCGCCTCTACTCCATCGGGCCGGCCGGTGCGCGCTACGCCGACACCGTGCTCGACCTGCGGGGCGTGGGCGACATCGTGCCCGACCCCGCCCCCGCGCAGGCGGAGTTCTTCGAGGAGGAGCCCGTCGGCCCGCCGCGCCGGCCGGCCCCCGCGGGCGTGCTCTTCCTGGAGAACGGCGGCGGCAAGTCCGTCCTGCTGAAGCTGATCTTCTCGGTGATGCTGCCGGGCCACCGCAACACCCTCGGCGGCGCCAGCTCCGGCGTGCTGCGGAAGTTCCTGCTCGCCGACGACTGCGGACACGTGGCGCTGGAGTGGCAGCACGTGCTGACCGGCGAGTGCGTCGTCGTCGGCAAGGTGAGCGAGTGGCGCGGGCGGCAGGTGTCCAACGATCCGCGGAAGTTCGCGGAGGCCTGGTACTCCTTCCGGCCCGGACCCGGGCTGAGCCTGGACAACCTCCCGGTCGCCGAGTCCACCGCCGTACGCCGGGCCGTCGAGGGCGCTTCCGGCGCACAGGGGCGGCGGCGCACCATGAAGGGCTTCCGGGACGCCCTCACCGAGGCCGGGAAGGCGTATCCGCACCTGGAGGTGCACTGGGAGGAGATCCACGACCGGTGGATCGAGCACCTCGGTGAGCTGGGCCTGGACCCCGAACTCTTCCGCTACCAGCGGGAGATGAACGCCGACGAGGGTGAGGCCGCCGGCCTCTTCGCGGTCAAGAAGGACTCCGACTTCACCGACCTGCTGCTGCGCGCGGTGACCGACACCCGGGACACCGACGGGCTCGCCGACCTGGTCAGCGGCTTCGGCAACAAGCTGGGCCGCCGCGCCGAGCTGATCGCCGAACGGGACTTCACCGCCGGTTCGGTGGACCTGCTCGGCCGGATCGTGGAGGCCGCCGAGGCGCGGGCACGCGCGCGTGACATCCACGCCGGCGCCGAGCGCCGTACCCGCGCGCTGGCCCGGCGGCTGTCCGCGCGGGCCCAGCGGGAGAAGGCGCGGGCCGGCGATCTCGCCCAGCGGGTCACCGCCGCCGCCTACGCCGTCACGCACTCCGAGAGCGCGCGGGAGCGCAGCGCGCTGATCGCCGCCGAACTCGCTTTCCGCCACGCCTCGTTGGCACTCGCCGGCGCCGAGAAATCCGCAGCGGCGCAGAAGCGCGAGCTCGCCGACGCCCGCACCCTGCACTCCGCCTGGCAGGCCGCCGAGGTCGTGCTGCGCCACCGCGCCGCCGCCGACCGGGTCGCGCGCGTCTCCGCCGCGATCCAGGAGGCCGAACGCGACGCCGCCCCCGCGCTCGCCGCCCGCGCCCTGGCCGCCGTCGACCTCGTACGGGCCCTGCACGCGGCCGCCGAGAACGCCGAGACCCTCGCCGACGAGGAGGAGGAACGCTCGGCGGCGCTCCAGGAGGTCGGTGAATCCGCGCACCGGGACGCGACGTCCGCCGCCACCGACGCCCAGCGCGCCCGCAGCGAGGTCGGCCACCTGCGCCAGCGCCTGTCCGAGGTCGAGCAGGAGACCGCCGAGGCCGTACGCGCGGGCTGGCTCGACGACAGCGCGCCCGACGCCGACCCCGCCCGCGCGGCCCTCGCCGCCAGCGACGCCGAGAAGAGCGCCGTGGCCGCCTGGGACGCCGCGCGCGACGCCTCGCGCAGGGCCGCCGAGCACGCGCGCGAGGCCGCCTCCGCGGAGTCCCGCGCCGAGCTGACCGCCGCCCGGGCCGCCGACGCCGGGACGGCCGCACAGCGCTCCTACGAGGCCGAACGGCGGCTCGCCGAGTCCCTGGCCGGTGAGGAACGGCTCGCGGAGCTGCTCGGGCTGACCGGCGGCGGAACCCGCCCGCGGATCCCGCAGCCACGGCAGAACGCCGAGCCGGACGACGACTCCCTGCTGACGCCCGAGGATCTGGACCGCTGCGCCGACGAGCTGCGCGACCTCCTCGACGACGCCGTCTCCTCCGCCGAACGACAGCTCTTCGAGTTGCGGACCGCGGCCGCCGACGACTCCCGCATCCTCGGCGCGCTCGGTGACGGAGGCCTGCTGCCGCCCGGCCCGGACGTGCTGGCCACCGTCGAGTTCCTCGGTGAGCACGGCATCCCCGCCCTGCCCGGCTGGCGCTACCTCGCGCAGGCCGTGGACCCCGTCGACCACGCGCGCGTGCTCGCCGCCCGGCCCGAACTGGTCGACGGCGTGATCATCACCGACCCCGCCTCGCACGCCCGCGCGCGCGAGGTGCTCGGCGACGCCGCGCTGCTGCCCCGGTCGGCCGTCGCCGTCGGCACGGCCGCGGCCCTGCTGGCCCCGACCCCGGCGGCCGACGAGCGAAGCGGTGACGTCTTCCTCGTCCCGCCGAACCCCGCCATGCACGACGAGCACGCCGCCGACGAGGAACGGCAGGCGCTGCGCGCCCGGGCGACCGAACGGGACGACGACATCCGCCGGCTCGCGGCGCGGCTCGGCAAGGACCGGGAGCTGGCCGCCCGGCTGGCGTCCTGGCGCACCGGCTGTCCCGCCGGGCGGCTCATCGAGCTGGCGCGGTCCGCGGAAGAGGCGCGCGCGTTCGCCGAGGAGTCCGAGGCCGAGTTGTCCGAGGCGCGGACCGCGCGCGCGGAGGCCGAGGAGATCGCCGCCGAGGCGGCCCGGCTGCGCGACGAGCGCCAGGAGGTCGCGCAGAAGGCCCGGCGGGCGGCCGACGCCCTGGCCGGGCTCGCCTTCCGGCTGCGGGAGCGGGCCGGTTGGCAGGTCAAGGTGCGTGAACTCGCCGACGAGGCCGCCGAGTCGGAGGCCCGCGCCCAGGCCTGCCTGGAGCGTGCCCGCGCCGCCGACGAGGACCGGCGCGGCGCCCAGCGCGCCGCCGACGACGCCCGCCGCACCGCCCGGGCGCTGCGCGCCGAGCGCGCCGAGATCGCCGGCGCCCCCGACGACGTACCGCAGGGCGGGGCGGACGCGTCCCAGGCGTCCCTGCCCGCCCTCCGCGAGGCATACCGGGCGGCGTCCCAGCTGTACGAGCAGGTCGGCGTCGGCGCGGACCTGCGGGCCGAGCAGGCCCGCGCGGAGAGCGACGAGAGCGGCGCCCGCACCGAGTTGGACCGGCTCAGCAACAAGGTCCGTACCCGGGCGGAGCAGTTGCTCCAGTCGCCCGACGGCTCCGACGGGCCGTCCCGGCAGTCCGCGGCAGCGCGCGCGGAGGAGCTGGTGCAGCTCCTGGAGACCCGGATGTCCACCGCGAGCGAGCAGCTCGGGCGGCTGCGCGGTGAGGCCGAGCGGCACGCCCCCGAGGACGGCGAGGCGCACACCGAGCTGCCCGAGGAGCTCCAGCCGCGCGACGCCGAGCACGCCCAGGCCCTGCTGCGCACCGCCACGGCCGAACTCGCCGCCCGCTCCGAGGCGTTGCACGAGTCCCGCGAGGCCCACGCCGAACTGCTGGCAGGCCACCGCGCCGCCGAGGACGCGGTCGGCGGCTTCGAGGAGACCGCCGCGATGCTTCGGGACCTGCTGCGCGAACACACCCCCGACGAGGAGCAGGAGGAGCCGGAGCCCTACCCCGGCACCCTGGAGGAGGCCCGCCGGTCGGCCGCCGAGACACGCCGCTCGCTGCGCGGCTGCGCCGCCGACCTGTCCGCGGCCGAGTCCGCCGTCCGCGAGGCCAGTGACATCCTGGTCCGGCACGCCAACTCCACGCGCTACGAGCAGGTGCGCACCCCGGCCCGCCAGCAGATCCGTGAGCTGCCCGCCTCGGCGCTTCCCGAGCACGCGCAGAAGTGGGCGAACGCCTTCGCGCCCCGGCTGCGGGTCCTGACGGACGAGTTGGAGCAGTTGGAACGCAACAGGGACTCGATCGTGGACCGGCTGCGCGGGCTCGTCGAGTCCGCGCTCGCCACCCTGCGCTCGGCCCAGCGGCTCTCCCGGCTGCCCGAGGGGCTCGGTGAGTGGTCCGGCCAGGAGTTCCTGCGCATCCGCTTCGAGGAGCCCGACCAGAGCACCCTCACCGAGCGGCTCGGCGAGGTCATCGACGAGGCGACCCGGGCAGCCGTCAAGAAGAACTCCGACCTGCGGCGCGACGGCATGTCGCTGCTGCTGCGCGGGGTCGGCGCGGCCCTCCAGCCCAAGGGCATCGCCGTCGAGATCCTCAAGCCGGACGCCGTACTGCGCGCCGAGCGGGTGCCCGTCGGCCAGATGGGCGACGTGTTCTCCGGCGGCCAGCTGCTCACCGCCGCCATCGCCCTGTACTGCACGATGGCCGCGCTCAGGAGCAACGACCGGGGCCGGGACAAGCACCGGTACGCCGGCACGCTGTTCCTCGACAATCCCATCGGGCGGGCCAACGCGACCTATCTGCTGGAACTCCAGCGGGCCGTCTCGGACGCCCTCGGGGTGCAGCTCCTGTACACCACCGGTCTGTTCGACACGACGGCGCTCGCGGAGTTCCCGCTCGTCATCCGGCTGCGCAATGACGCCGACCTGCGGGCGGGCCTGAAGTACATCAGCGTCGAGGAGCACCTCCGGCCGGGTCTGCCGCAGCAGGCCACGGCCGGCGAGGACGAAGCGGTGCAGGTGCGCAGCGAGATCACGGCCACCCGGATGTACAAACGGCCGGCGCCGAACGCCGGTTGACCAGTCGCCCGCCAGGCGTGCGCCTCGGGCACGCCGAAGCGGGCGGCGCGTTCCGCGAAGCACGGGGCGACCGCGGACCGGCTCCGCCGGCGCCCACCGCGTGAACGGACGCGGCCCGGCCGGGGACTGTCAGAGCTCCCCGGCCGGGCCGCGCCCATCACCTCAGGAGTGGGACAGCTGCCCGGTCCCGCCCTGCCTGCGTATCCGCTCCTGCGCGCGCTCGGCGGCCTGCGCCTGCCGGTGCGCCCTGCGGCGCTCACGCCGCAGGGAACGCGCGGTGCTGCTGGGCGTCGACACCACGCCGTTGCGCTGGTTCCACACCTGCCGGGTCACCCAGACGTCCAGTGCGCCCCAGGTCGCCAGCACCGTGCTGACCACGCTGCTGATCACCATGGGGAACGCCAGCCAGGACCCGGCCAGGGTGCACAGGAAGGCCACCATCGCCTGTACCAGGGTCGCCGCGATGACCAGTACCGCGCGCACCGCCGCCGTACGCACCGGGTCGGGCATCCGCCGGCGCCTCGCGGGCTCCTCCACCCACAACGGGCGGTAGACCGTCTGCGACGGCGCCTTCGTGGACCGGGCCCGCGCGGGCCGGGTCTTCGCGGACGCACCGCGCCCGGTCGCACCACCCCCGTCGGCCGGGCTGTCGTTCCGCTCCGCTCTCACCTGTCCGTTCGCCGGACGGTCGTGATCCGATACCTCCGGATCCCGCAGTGCCGTACCACCTGCCGCCGCGCTCTCCTCGGGCGCCTCACGCCGCTCCGCCGTGCCCATCACTGTGTTCACTCCCCACCGCCAGCAGACCGCTCGCCTCCGGGTCGAAAGACCCGGCTCCCCAGTGGCTGCCCGGCTTGCGCTGTTTTACGCCGCCCAGGTGCGGCAAACGGCTCGTGTGGCCGATTCCGCACCCAATTCCCAAGGAGTAGGACGAACGACATGCCCTGAAGATTCCCCTGTTGCGAAAAATTCTGGCCAACTCGCGTGCAGAGCCGACCGGATCCGGCCGGGTCGGGAGGATCGGATCCGGGGCGGCAATCTCCCGTAATGACGTGACAACACACCATGTCTCGCCCTCAGGGCGGAAGTTCAGCTTCCGGACACGTCTTCGAGTTCACGGCGCGTCGGTAGTAGGCTCGCGCCGTTTGTTGACGCACATGCGTACCCCCTGCCGGTGGGGGTTCGAGCTGGGGGAGTCCATGCGCTTTCGCGGGAAGTCGATCCGCCGGAAGATCGTGGCGCTGCTTCTCGTGCCATTGGTGTCCCTGACCGCCGTCTGGGGCTTCGCCACGGTACTCACGGGACGCGAGGCCAGCCGCCTGTTCACCGTGTCGTCCCTCGTGGAGAAGGTCAGCTATCCGATCGAGGACACCGTCCGCGTCGTCCAGCAGGAACGCCGCCAGACCCTCGTGTACCTCGCCGACCCCCGGGCCTCCGAAGCGCCGGCCGCGCTGCGCCGCACCCGGACCGCCACCGACCAGGCACTCGCCGAGATCCGCGGGAACGCCGACGATCCCGACGTCCGTGACGTCCTGGACCAGGACGACGGCGAAGGCCTGACCGCGGTGCTCGACGCCTTCGACGGCGTCGACTCGCTGCGCCGGAGCGTCGACGACGGCACCGTGACCCGAGCGCAGGCGCTCGCCCTCTACACCCAGCTGATCGAGCCCTGCTACTCCCTGCTGGCCAAGCTGGACGTCGTCGACAGCGTGGAGATGGACAAGCAGTACCGCGCGCTCGTCAGCGTCGCCCGCGCCCGCGAACTCCTCTCCCAGGAGGACGCGCTGCTCGGCTCCGCCCTGGTGGTGGGCCGGCTCACCCGCGAGGAGATCCGCGACGTCTCCGACCTCGAGGCCCAGCGGGAAGTGGTCTACGACGTCAGCCTCGCCCAACTGCCCACGGCGGAACGCGAACGCTACGAGAGCTTCTGGAAGAACGCCACCACCGCCCCGCTGCGGACCGCCGAACAGGTCGTCGTCGGCGCCACGCCCGGTGAGATGCCCCGGGGCGTCAGCGCCAAGACCTGGGACACGGCGGCCGGAAACGTCCTCCTCGAACTCGGCACCCTGGACGAGCAGGCCAACGACCGCTACCAGGACCGGGTCCGCCCGGTCGCGATCGAGGTCATCGTCCAGGCGGTCGTCGCCGGAGTCTTCGGACTCGTCGCCCTGCTGGTCTCCCTGTTCCTGTCGGTACGCGTGGGCCGAGGCCTCATCCGCGACCTGCGCCAGCTCCGGCTGGAGGCCCACGAGGCGTCCGGTGTGCGGCTGCCGAGCGTGATGCGCCGCCTGTCGGCCGGTGAACAGGTCGACGTGGAGACCGAGGTGCCGCGGCTGGAGTACGACAAGAACGAGATGGGGGAGGTCGGCCAGGCCCTCAACACCCTCCAGCGCGCCGCGGTCGAGGCCGCCGTCAAACAGGCCGAACTGCGGTCCGGCGTCTCCGAGGTGTTCGTCAACCTGGCCCGCCGCAGCCAGGTCCTGCTGCACAAGCAGCTGACCCTGCTCGACACCATGGAGCGCCGCACCGAGGACACCGAGGAACTCGCCGACCTCTTCCGCCTCGACCACCTCACCACCCGCATGCGTCGGCACGCCGAGGGTCTCGTGATCCTCTCCGGTGCCGCCCCGTCCCGGCAGTGGCGCAGGCCGGTGCAGCTCATGGACATCGTCCGCGCCGCCGTCGCCGAGGTCGAGGACTACGAGCGCATCGAGGTCCGCCGGCTGCCGCGTCTCGCGGCCACCGGCCCGGCCGTCGCCGACCTCACCCACCTGGTGGCCGAACTCCTGGAGAACGCCACGGTGTTCTCCCCGCCGCACACCGCCGTCCAGGTGTTCGGCGACCGGGTCGCCAACGGCTTCACCCTCGAGATCCACGACCGCGGCCTCGGCATGGCCCCCGAGGCCCTCCTGGAGGCCAACCTCCGGCTCGCCGAGACACCGGAGTTCGAGCTCTCCGACACCGACCGCCTCGGACTGTTCGTGGTCAGCCGGCTCGCCCAGCGGCAGAACGTCCGCGTCTCGTTGCAGCCCTCGCCGTACGGCGGGACGACGGCCATCGTCTTCATCCCCGACGCGCTGCTCACCGACGACGTCCCCGACACCAACGGCATCGGCTTCCGGCTCGACCGCCCCCGGCCCGCGAAGGAGGCGGACTCCGCGGAGACCCGCAGGACCGCCCTCTCCCCGGCCTCGATGCAGCTTCCCGGAGTGCCGGCCTCGATGCTCGACGGCCCGGTCGAACTGGAGGCCCCCGTCGACCTGGACGCCCTCGGCGACTTCCCGGCCGCCCTGGACGAGGACGACGACGGCGGTGCCCTGTTCCGCCCGCGACGCTCCCTCACCCGCGCCGAGGACGAGCCGGCCGCGCAGGCCCCCGACCAGCACCACCGCCTGTCCGACGGCCCCGGCGCGCCCCTGGGGCCGCTCGCCGACGACCCGGCCGGTCCCGTACCGCCGCCGTCCGGGCGCCGCGTGCCCAAGCTGGTCAGTTCGCACGGCCGCCCGGTCCCGGAGCAGCGGTCCCGCCGCGCCGAGACCGACACCGAGCCCCCGGCCAGGCCCGGCCCCCGGCGCGTGGAGGGCGACGGCCCGGCGCCCCTGCCGACGCGCCGCCGCGGCATGACGGCCCAGATCCCCCGCGGCGGTGGCACGCCCGACCGCCCCGCACAGCCGGAACGCCCCGCACAGCCCGAACGCCCCGCACAGCCGGAACGCCCCGGCCCCGGAGCGTCGGAGCCCGGCCGGCCCCCCGCCCTGCCGCAGCGCACGCGGCAGACCGCGGCCCGGACCGGCGAACCGGCGTCCGGCGACCCGGCGTCCGGCGGGACGGAATCCCGCGGGACGGGTGGCGGCGGCTCCGACCGGATCCGCGGCCGCGGGCGAGGCGTCGGCCCGGCGGGCGACGCCGGGTACCAGGGAACCGCGTCCCAGGACGGCGGCCCCGGCACGGGAGCGCTGCCCCGCCGGGTGCGGCAGGCCAACCTGGCCCCGCAGCTGCGGCAGGGTCCGGCCCCGCGCACCGAGGACCGGGCCGACCCCGCGGACCGGGACGCCGACGAAGTACGCAGCCGTATGGCCTCGCTCCAGCGCGGCTGGCAGCGGGGCCGTGTAGAGAACGCCGCGGGCGACGACGCCCACAGCGGCGCGGCACCACAAGGAACGAACAAGGGGGACGGTCGATGACCGCACCGAAGGCGACCGGCCACAGCACCACCAGCAACGGCGAGCTGAACTGGCTCCTCGACGAACTCGTCGACCGCGTCGCCAGCATCCGCAAGGCCGTCGTCCTGTCCGGCGACGGCCTGGCGACCGGGGTGTCGAGGGACCTGAGCCGGGAGGACAGCGAGCACCTGGCCGCCGTCGCCTCCGGCTTCCACAGCCTCGCCAAGGGCGTCGGCCGGCACTTCGAGGCCGGCAGCGTCCGCCAGACCGTCGTCGAACTCGACGACGCCTTCCTGTTCGTCACGGCCGCGGGTGACGGCAGCTGCCTCGCCGTCCTCTCGGACGCGGACTCGGACGTGGGGCTCGTGGCCTACGAGATGACGCTCCTCGTCAAGCGGGTCGGCGTGCATCTGGCTACCACCCCACGCACCGATCTGCCCTCCGGCGGGTAGTGGGACGGCATGAGCACAGACGGTCAGGGAACAGGTCACTGGTTCGACGACGACGCCGGACCGGTCGTCCGCCCGTACGCCATGACGCGCGGCCGCACCACCAGTGCGGTCCAGCACCGTCTCGATCTGATCGCGCTGGTCGTCGCCGAGCCCCACGCCGAGGACGCGGACACGGATCCGTCGCTGTCCCCGGAGCACCTGGACATCGTGGATCTGTGCCGGCAGGCGCCGCAGTCGGTCGCCGAACTCGCCGCCGAACTCGATCTGCCCATCGGCGTCGTACGGGTCCTCGTCGGCGACCTCGTCGACGAGGAGTTCGTCCATGTGAACCGGCCGGTACCGCCTGCCGAACTGCCGGACGAGAGTATTCTGCGCGACGTGATCAACGGCCTCCGAGCGCTGTGAACAGCGCGGAGGCGAGGCGAGGACGCGATCGGTCGGCGGTTTCCCGCGCTGACGTGCGGACCGCCGCCGGAGAACCCCCAGTCAAGCCATCAAGCAGGAGAAGAGACCGATGATCTTCGGGCGATCTGAGCGTGGCAAGCCCCCGGTGGAGCCCGTCACGCTCAAGATCCTGGTGGCCGGCGGCTTCGGCGTGGGCAAGACCACCCTGGTCGGGGCGGTCAGCGAGATCAAGCCGCTGCGCACGGAGGAGTACCTCACCGAAGCGGGCCGCCCGGTCGACGACACGACCGGTGTCGAGGCCAAGCACACCACCACCGTCGCCATGGACTTCGGGCGGATCACCCTGCGCGAGGACCTGGTGCTCTACCTCTTCGGGACGCCCGGCCAGGAGCGGTTCTGGTTCATGTGGGACGAACTCTCCGAGGGCGCGCTCGGGGCCGTCGTACTCGCCGACACCCGTCGGCTCGAGGACTGCTTCGCCGCCGTCGACTACTTCGAGCGGCGCTCCATACCCTTCCTGATCGCCGTCAACTGCTTCGAGGGCGCGGCCCGTTACCCCGAGGAGGACGTCCGCGGCGCGCTGGACCTCGACGACGACATCCCCGTCGTCCTGTGCGACGCCCGCGACCGCCTCTCCGTGCGGGACGTACTGGTCGGCGTGGTGCAGCACGCGATGGACTTCGGCGCCGAACGCCGCCAGGCGATCACCACCTGAGCCGCCCGCACGGCCCGCACGGCACGCACGTCCAGCAAGGCCCGCACGTCCCTCAATGTCCGCACGGCCCGCGGCCCCGCCGACCGGGGCACGGGCCGTGGGCCGGGAGGCACGCACGTGGCGCACGCGTACCGACCCGCGTATCAACCCCCTTACTGGCCCTCGCCGTCCTCCAGCCAGCCGAAGCTCTTCTCCACTGCCTTGCGCCAGTTGTGGAACTCCCGGTCCCGCACGGACGCCTCCATCGCCGGGATCCACTCGGCGTCCTTGCGCCAGTGCGCGCCGAGCTCGTCGAGGTCGTTCCACACACCGACGGCGAGCCCCGCGGCGTAGGCCGCGCCCAGACAGGTCGTCTCGGAGACCCGGGGCCGGATCACGGGCACGCCGAGCACGTCCGCCTGATGCTGCATCAGCAGGTTGTTCTTGGTCATGCCCCCGTCCACCTTCAGGCTGGTGATCCGGACCCCGGAGTCCTGGTACATGGCGTCCACGACCTCGCGCGTCTGCCAGCTCGTCGCCTCGAGCACCGCACGCGCGAGATGCCCCTTCGTGACGTAGCGGGTGAGACCGGTGACGACCCCGCGCGCGTCGGAGCGCCAGTACGGCGCGAACAGCCCCGAGAAGGCGGGCACGATGTAGGCGCCGCCGTTGTCGTCGACGCTCGCCGCCAGGCTCTCGATCTCGTCGGCCGTACGGATGATGCCGAGCTGGTCCCGGAACCACTGCACGAGCGCGCCGGTGACGGCGATCGACCCCTCCAGGCAGTAGACGGGCGCCTCACCGCCGATCTTGTAGCCCATCGTGGTCAGCAGCCCGCTCTTGGACGGCACCGGCCGGTTGCCGGTGTTGAGCAGCAGGAAACTGCCCGTCCCGTACGTGTTCTTCGCCGTGCCCACCTCGTAGCAGGCCTGGCCGAACACCGCCGCCTGCTGGTCGCCCAGCGCCGAGGCGACCGGCACACCGCCGAGCTGGCCCACGGCCGTGCCGTACACCTCGGCGGAGGACCTGATCTCCGGCAGCACCGCCTCGGGTATGTCCATCGCGGACAGGATCGACGGGTCCCACTGGAGGGTCTCCAGGTTCATCAGCATGGTGCGCCCGGCGTTGGTGACGTCCGTGACGTGCCGGCCGCCCTCGGTGCCGCCGGTGAGGTTCCAGATGAGCCAGGAGTCGATCGTGCCGAAGGCGATCTCGCCGCGCTCCGCGCGCGCCCTGAGCCCCGGCACGCTGTCGAGCAGCCAGGCGACCTTGGGCCCGGAGAAGTAGCTGGCCAGCGGCAGTCCGGTCTGGTCGCGGAACCGGTCCGGTCCGTCGGATCCGCCCAGCCGGTCGCAGAGCGCCGCGGTGCGGGTGTCCTGCCACACGATCGCGTTGTGCACCGGCTTGCCGGTGGCACGGTCCCACAGGACGGTCGTCTCGCGCTGGTTGGTGATGCCGAGGGCGCTGATCCGGTCGGCGCGCAACCCCGCCTTGGCGATCGCCCCGGCGACCACGGCCTGCACCTTGGACCAGATCTCCGTGGCGTCGTGCTCCACCCAGCCGGGCTTGGGGAAGATCTGACGGTGCTCGCGCTGGTCGACGGCGACGATCGCGCCGTCGCGGTCGAAGACGATGCAGCGGCTGGAGGTGGTGCCCTGGTCGATCGCGGCGACGTACTTCTCGGCGTTGTCGGTCATGGCTACCCCTTGGGCCGGTTCAGAAGGCTTCGTGAATGACTGCCGCTGACGCGGTGCGGCGACGGCGGTGCTGTGGCGGTGCGGCGGCGCTGCGGCGGGCGGACGCCCGTTCAGAAGGCCGCGTTGTAGAGGAGACCCGCGAGCGCTCCGCCGACCAACGGGCCGACGACCGGGATCCAGGCGTAACCCCGGTCCGAGGTGCCCTTGTTCGGGATGGGCAGGAGGCTGTGGACGATGGCGGCCCGAGGTCGCGGGCCGGGTTGATGGCGTAGCCGGTGGGCCTGCCGAGCGAGAGGCCGATGCCGACGACGAGCAGCGAGACGATCAGGACCGTGATTCCGGATTCGCCGAGACCCTCGGTCAGCCCGAAGGCCAGGACCGGCAGGACCAGGGCGATCGTGGCGATGATCTCGGTGATCAGGTTGGCGACCGGATTCCGCATCTCGGGGGTGGTGGAGAAGATGCCCAGCGTGGGCGTCGGCTCCTCGGCCGCGCCTCCGGCACCGTCCTCGCGCGCGACGTTCGCCTGGAACTGCGCGAGGTACACCAGGTACGCGGGGACCGCGCCGAGCACCGCACCGGCCGACTGCCCCAGCAGATACACCCACACCGTGCCCCACTCGCCGGTGTCGACGGCGATTCCGAGGGTCACGGCCGGATTGAGGTGCCCGCCCGACAGCGGGGCGGCGGTGTAGGCGCCGGCCAGCACTCCGAACCCCCAGCCGAAGGCGATCACGATCCATCCCGAGGACCGGGCCTTGGAGTGCCTGAGGGTGACGGCGGCGCAGACTCCCGCGCCGAACAGGATGAGGATCGCGGTACCGATGACCTCGCCGACGAATACGTCTCCGTTGCTCATGGCGGCTCCTGGGCCCGGCCTTGGGCGGATCGACCCCGGTGCTCCGTGCAGGGTGCGTTCCCGTGGCTCCTTGGGCCGGGGCAGGGAGATCCCGCGCCCCGCCCGGCGTCCGTGACGCGCGTGCCGTCGCAGCCGCATCGCCCTCGGGGGAGCGGGCCCTCCCTGGGGAGCCCGCGTGGCGCGTGCCTGGATACGCCGAGAATGTACGGCGATGTCGGCTGACACCGGGAAGTGTTCACCGGCGCCCAGGGAGCGTCAAGGAGGCCGACGGCAACGGTTGGGCACGCGGGGACGGCCCGCGCCGCGCGGGGGGCGTGGCGCCGAGCACCGGTCCGGCGTCCCGCCCGCTCTCTCCGTCGGCGGGCAGGGGCGGCGGCAGGGGAGGGGCGGAGTGGGGTGAGGGGAGAGGCGGGCCGGGCACGAGGCTGCCGCCCGCCCGGTGTTGCGACGCCCTCCCTGGCGTCGAGGTCACGCCCTCCCTGGGCGTCGAGGTCACGCAGGCCCCGGCGTCGAGGTCACGCAGACCCCGCTGGGCCGAGGGCGCGGCGGATCGTCGTCCCCGCGGCCGCCGCCCCCGGTTCCGCCGCCTCCCCGGTCAGGAGGCCCGTACGGCGGCCGACGTCAGGTCAGCCGGTCCCCGGCCGGCTTCCCTCCGCCCCGGTGCCCGCGGGAGCCATCGGCTGCGCGCCGCGCCGGATCTGGTATCCCGCCAGCCCCGCGTGCCCCACCACCCAACTCGCCCCCCGCAATGACTTCGCCGCCTTCTTCAAGGGCGCCAGACACGCCGCCGCCTGACGGTGATCGGTGACGCTGCCCGGTCGGCACAGGACCGTGGCCAGTGACAGCGTGACCGGACGTCCGCCCGCCGACCACGGCACGTCCAGCACGGTGGACACCAGTGGTTCGAGGCCCTCCGGATCGGCCAGTACCAGGAAGTCGTCCCCGCCGATGTGGCCCACGCGCGCGGTCCCCGACACCGTCCTCTGCAAGGTCCGCCCCACCGACCGGATCAGCTCGTCCCCGGCCGCGAACCCGGCGCCGTCGTTGACCTGTTTGAAGTGGTCGATGTCCAGCCAGCTCAGCGCGAACAGGCGTCCCTCGGCGATCCACCGGTCCACCTCCCCGGTGATCGTGTCCGAACCGGGCAGCCGCGTCAGCGGGTTGAGGCCCGCCGCCTCCTCGACCCGGCTCTCGGCCAACGCCCGTACCAGGTCGGCGAGCCGGACGACACCCACGCAGCGCCCGTCGCGGTCGACGACCGCCACATCGTCGGAGGTACGGTCCGGGTCGCCGACCGCGACCACGTCCAGCACCTCCCACGCCGTCGCGTCCACGCCCACCGTCCGCGGCGGATCACCGAGCTTGGCCGCGGGACGGTCCGCGTACAGGGCATGGCCGTAGCGCCCCGACATCGACAGCAGGAAGCGCGACCGGTGCACCGAACGGAACGGCACCCCCGTGCGGTCCACGAGCAGCACCCCGGACACGTCCGGCGAACCGGTCAGCAGCGCCCGGACCTGACCGGCGGAGGCCGTCGCGGGCAGCAGCGCGGCCGGCCGTACGAACTCCCGCACCGACGGGCCCGAGCGGAGCGCCGGCAGGAGGCCCGTACCGAGCGCCGGGACGTACACGTCGGCGGCCGGCAACCGGCTGGGCGGCGCGAAGAGCGTGCCCTGGGCCAGTTGCGCCCCCGCCGCCGTCGCGGCCGCGCACTGGCGCTCGGTCTCCACGCCCTCGACGACCAGCAGCGCCCCCAGTTCGTCGCACAGCGTCCGCATCGCTCGCACCGCCGCCGGCCGGGCCAGCAGCGAGGCGTCGAGCTTGACCAGGTCGGGCGCGAGGTCGACGAGCAGCCGCAGCGGGGCGTCGCCGTCCCCGACCCCGTCCGCGCTGATCCGGAAGCCCTGCTCCCGCAGTGCCGTCACGGCCTCCAGCAGCGCGGGCTGCGGGACGTGCGTGTAGGGCGGGACGACGTCGAGCGTGACCTCCCACGGCAGCCGCCCCGCCCCGCGCACCGCGTCGTGCAGCGCGGTGAGCCCGCCGAGATCGGCCAGCGTGCCGGCGAACACGTTCACGTGCAGGGGCAGCAGGGTCTCCTTGCGGGCCGCGGCGCGCACCGCCGACACGGCGAGCCGAGCGTCGAGCTCGGGATCGCGGCGGGCCTGCGCCAGGATGTCGCCGGCCTCCGGTCGGGCGAGTATCTCCAGCCCCGCGACTCCTCCCGTGGTCAGATTGACCACCGGCTGGAAGGCGAAGCGGAGAGTGTCCGTCCAGGAGTGCACGGCAGCATGATGGCTCCACGGGCGTGCGCCCAGGCGCAGTTCATGAGACGTTCACGCAGCTTTCCGGGGTGAACACGGACGGTGAGCGGAGCCGGGCGGGACGGATGCCGGGGAACCGCGAAGCCCTCCTCACCGCACCGCGACCACCGCCGAACCGTGCCCGAACAGCCCCTGGTTCGCCGTGACGGCCACGCGCGCGTCCGGGATCTGCCGGTCGCCGGCCCGGCCCCGCAGCTGCCAGGTGGCCTCACAGACCTGGGCGATCGCCTGCGCGGGCACGGCCTCCCCGAAGGAGGCGAGTCCACCGCTCGGGTTGACCGGTATACGGCCGCCCGGTGCCGTCACGCCCTCCCGCAGCAACTTGGCGGCCTCGCCCTCGCCGCACAGCCCCAGATCCTCGTACCACTCCAATTCCAGGGCGGTGGACAGGTCGTAGACCTCGGCGAGGGACAGGTCCTCGGGGCCGATGCCCGCCTCCTCGTAGGCCGCCCGGGCGATCGAGGCGCGGAAGGTCTCACCGGGCGGCTCCGCTCCCGCCGCCGAATCGGTCGCGATGTCCGGCAGATCCAGCACCGTACGGGGATACCGGGGCGTCACGGTGGACACCGCCCTGATGCGCACCGGTTCCGCCGTCCCGTGCCGTCGGGCGAACTCCATGCTGGACAGCACCAGGGCCGCCCCGCCGTCCGAGGTCGCGCAGATGTCCAGCAGCCGCAGCGGATCGGCGACCACCGCGGAGGCGGCGACCTCCTCCGCGGTCACCCGCTTCCGGTAGCGCGCGTTCGGGTTCAGCGCGCCCATCGCGGCGTTCTTCACCTTGACCAGCGCGAAGTCCTGCGGCGTGTCCCCGTGCACGGCCATGCGTCTGCGCGCGTACAGCCCGAAGTACGTCGGATTGGTCGCGCCGAGCACCCGGAACCGCAGCCAGTCGGGGTCGTCCGGGCGGTCCCCGCCCGCGGGCCGGAAGAAGCCCTTGGGGGCGGCGTCGGCCCCCACCACGAGCACCACCTCCGCCAGCCCCGCCAGGATCTGGGCCCGGGCCGCGTCGATCGCCTGAGCGCCCGACGCGCAGGCCGCGTACACGCTCGCCACTCGGGCGCCCTGCCACCCCAGGGCCCGGGCGAACGTCGCTCCGGCCACATATCCCGGATAACCGCCACGCACCGTGTCCGCGCCCACGATCGAACCGACGTCCCGCCAGTCCACACCGGCGTCCGCGAGGGCCGCGCGCGCCGCCCGCACGCCGTACTCGACGAACGAGCGCCCCCACTTGCCCCACGGATGCATCCCGGCGCCGAGCACCGCCACCTCACCCGTCATCACTCCACCCCCGTCGGCCGCCATCGCCAGGTCGTCCAGGTCGTCTCCGCGTCCTCGTGGAGCACGCCGGGGACGACCTCCATCTCCATGCCCACCGTCAGATCGGCGACGGTGATCCCGGGAACCGCCTGTCCCAGCACCACGATCCGCTCGGACTCCAGCTCCACAGCGATCAACGCGCACGGTTCCCACGGAAGTTCCGGATCGGTCACATAGGGTGACGGAGGGCGGTACCGGCTGTCCGTGTACGACCAGACGCGCCCCCGCCGCGAGAGGGGGACCTCCGCCAGGTCGCCGCCCCGGCATCCGGGGTCCCGGCAGCAGGTGTCCTCGCGCGGGAAGAAGACCGACCCGCAGGCCGAACAGCGCGTGCCGAGCAGCCGGAATTCCGCTCCGTCCCCGACGAACCATCCGGTGACCACGGGCGTGCGTGTGCGTGACAAGGCCCCTCCCGGCAGCCGATCTGACGGAACGTCAGAAGTGTGTCACGGGCGTACCGAATTGGGCAGGGCAGGAGACATGACACGACTCTCCGGCGCGGTACGGCTCTCCGGCGCGATACGCGGTGCCGTCGCCGCGCTCGTCGCCCTGCTGACCGTCACCGCCGCCTCCACCACCGCCCGGGCGCACGCCGAACCCGCGGCCCCCGCGGACTTCGTGGCCCTGAGAACCGTGGACCCGACGATCCTTCAGGAGATGCGCTACTTCACCCCGCACAACTTCGTCGGCGTACGCGTCGACGGCTACCGGCAGCCGATCTGCATCCTCACCCGGCCGGCCGCCGACGCCCTGCACAAGGCCCAGAAGCGCCTGCTGAGCCAGGGCTACACACTCAAGGTCTACGACTGCTACCGGCCCCAGCGAGCCGTGGACCACTTCGTCCGCTGGGCCGAGGACCTCGACGACGAGACGACGAAAGCGGAGTTCTACCCGAACGTCGACAAGTCCCGGCTGTTCGCGGACGGCTACATCGCCGAGAAGTCCGGGCACAGCCGCGGCTCGACCATGGACCTGACCATCGTGAAACTCCCCGCCCGCCCGACCCGGCCCTACGTACCCGGTGAGCCCCTCGTGCCGTGCTACGCGCCACAACAGCTGCGCTTCCCCGACAACTCGGTCGACATGGGCACCGGATTCGACTGCTTCGACACCCTGGCCCACACCCTGGACCCGCGCGTCCAGGGGCAGCAGCGCGCCAACCGGACGCTGCTGAAGAGCACCCTGGAGAACCTCGGCTTCGTGAACCTCGCCGAGGAGTGGTGGCACTACACCTTCAAGCCCGAGCCCTACCCCGACACCTACTTCGACTTCCCGGTGTCCGCCAAGTCCCTCGCCCAGGGGCATTGACCCGCCTCCGTACGACGCCCTCCCCAAGATCGGATACGCTCCGCCGCGTGTCCGAAACTCTGCACTCCACTTCGAACTCCGCGCGCGACTCCCACTGTTCGAGTTGCGGAGCGCCCTACGGGGAGGGCGTCGACGGCTGGCCCCGCACCTGTCCGGCCTGCGCCACCGTGGCCTACCGCAACCCGCTCCCGGTCGCCGTCGCGCTCCAGCCCGTGTACGACACGAAGGGCACCGCCCTGGTCGTCATCACGCGAACCATCGCTCCCGCGCGCGGGGGCATCGCCCTGCCCGGCGGCTACATCGACGACCGCGAGGACTGGCGCCAGGCCGTCGTACGCGAACTCAGGGAGGAGACCGGCATCGACGCGGCGGCCCGCGAAGTGCGGCTGGCCGACGCCATGAGCTCGCCCGACGGCCACCTGCTGCTGTTCGGCCTGCTGCCCGAGCGTCCCGCCGACCGCCTCCCGGCGACCGCCCCCACGGACGAGACCGAGGGCTGGCATCTCCTGCACAGGCCGGAGGAGCTCGCCTTCCCCCTGCACACGCTCGCCGTCCGGGGATTCTTCGAAGGCCGCTACATCTGAGTCACCGCGCGTCGAGCCCGCGGACCCGCACCGGGTGGGACGGCACACGCACGCCGTCCTCCCCTTCCCGCTCCACGACGACCCGCGACCCCTCCCAGCGGGCGACGTACCGCTCGATCTCCGGCTCCTCCCGGCCGTCGCCCACCTCCTGCACGACCACACCGCCACCCGTCCGCCCGCGCACCGGCGCCCACACCTCCAGCTCCAGCCGGCCGTCCTCCCCGCACACCGGCAGGACGGCACCCGCGCGCGCGAGCACCGGGACCCGCGACAGCGGGGCGTCCACGAGGACCTGCCCCGGCCCCTGGTACGCGCGCCCCGTCGCCGTGTCGTACCAGCGCCCCCGGGGCAACGGCACCGACCGCCGGTCGCCGCCCGGGTCGAGCACCGGCGCCACCAGAAGGCAGTCACCCAGCAAGAAGGCGTCCTCGCAGTCCCGCAACGCCCGGTTGCCGGGCGCCCCCCACCACACCGGCCGCACATAAGGGGCCCCGGTACGCCGGGCCAGATGCGCCAGCGTCACGAAGTACGGCAGCAGCCGCCGACGCTCGACGAGCGCCACGCGCGCGTGCTCCAGCACCTCGGGACCCCACTCCCACGGCTGCCGGTGCCCCGCCCGCCCGCTCGTGCGCGTGCGCAGCAGCGGCAGGTACGCGCCGAGCTGGAGCCGGCGCAGATACAGCTCGGGTGACGGACCGCCGTCGAAGCCGCCCACGTCCGCACCCGCGTACGGCACCCCGCACAGCCCGAGCCCCAGCACCAGCGACAACGACGCCCGCAGCCCCGGCCAGCACGTGACGGCGTCCCCGCAACCGACACCGCCGTAGCGCTGGAGGCCCGCCCAGCCGGACCGGGACACGACGAAGGGCCGCTCGTCCGGAACCAGTTCCCGCACCCCCTCGTAGGCCGCCGAGGCCATGCACAGGCCGTACACGTTGTGGGCCTCGCGATGGTCACCCCCGCGCCCCTCCAGGGCGTGCCGTGCCGACCGCGGCAACGTCGACTCCCCGAACGCGGCGAACACCGTCGGTTCGTTCTTCTCGTGCCAGAAACCGGCGAACCCCTGCGCGATCCGCTCCGCGTAGAGACCGCCCCACCACCGCCGCACGCGCGCGTGCGTGAAATCCGGGAAAACGGCCTCCCCGGGCGACGCCATCGCCCTGACGACCCTGCCCGACGCGTCCCGCACGAACGCGTCCTCGGCCACCCCGGCGTCGTACACGGCATTGCCCGGAGCCGCCGCGACGGCGGGACCGACGGCCGACACCAGGCGTATCCCGTCCCGTCGCAGCTCCTCGGCGAGCACCGCCGGCTTCGGGAAGCGCTCCTGGTCGACGGTGAACACCTGGTGCTCGTCGTAGTGCTCGACGCCGAGGTGGACGGCGTCGAGCGGCAGACCGTGCTCCTGATGGCCCGCCACGGTCCTGCGCACCTCCTCCTCGCTGCCGAGGCCCCGGCCCGCGACCTGATGACCGAACGCCCACGCGGGAGGCAACGCGGGCGCCCCGGTGAGCGAGACCCAGGTGAGCAGCACGCGTGCGGGGGTCCCCACCACCACCCAGCAACGCAGCGGGCCCCCCTCCATCCGCACCTCGCACGCCCCGGGCCGGTCATGCCCGGAGCCGGCCCCCTCCCGGCCCTCCCGCAGCGTGACCGTGCCGCCCCAGGAGGTGTCGTGGAACACCAGGTGAGTGGCCGCGTCGGCCACCACCAGCTGCACCGGCATCGTGACCGGCAGCGGATCGTCCCCGCGGTCGAAGGGCCGCCCGGGATCGGTGTTCCACAGCCGGTACGTCCCGTCGCGCAGCCGCGGCCCGGACGCCCGCCCGCCGAGACCGAAGAAGCGCGCGTCCGCCGCCACCTCCGAACGCTGCATCCAGCGTGCCGGGCCACCCTCCTCCCGCTCCCACCAGCGCGGCGGCAGCTCACGCCGCAGCACCACGCCGCCGGGCGTGCACACCTCGACGGCACCGTGCCGTGAGACCACGACCGTCACCCGCTCGGCGATGACCCGCCACCCGCCGTCCTTGTCGGGCTCCAGCACCGCTCGGGGATCCGGCTCCGGACAGCGGCCGGCCAGCGCGTACGACGGCTCGGGCCCGGCACCGTCCCAGCCCCAGAACACCGCGCCGTTCACGGCGACGCGGATCCTCAGCTCCGAACGACCGAACCGGAGCGTGCCACCGCCGGGCCCCGGCTCCACCTCCCGCACCGCACCCGGGACCCGCGCGCGCTCGTGCCCCCGCACCGGCAGTCCCGCCGCGTCCGCCCGGTTCCTGCGCCACGCGGCCCGCACCGTCCGCAATCCCTGGGCAGCTCCCGCGGAACCGACCGCCTTCATCGAACGCACCAGGTCACGACCGTCCATGCTGTTCACCCTGTCACTGACCGCGTCACCCGCGCGGGTCGTTCAACTGCCGTTCACCCGTGGTGAGGCCACATCTTCACGAGACCGACTGTGGGGGACCCACCCTGGTGCAGAAGTCGATCACATGGCATCGTCCGTGTCAGCCGCGTCACGCGCACCACCCCAGCTCGTGCGCGGGCGACGCACACGACGCGCACAGCCCGGGAGCCGCCCCATGTCGACCACGAACCCCGAGCCGCTCTGGCGGCCCGATCCGCAGCGCATCGCCCAGGCCCAGGTCACGAAGTTCCAGGAGTGGGCGGCCGACCGGCACGGAGCCCCGTCCGACGGCGGGTATCCGGCACTGCACCGCTGGTCCGTGGACCAGCTGGAGACGTTCTGGAAAGCCGTCGCGGAATGGTTCGACGTGCGGTTCTCGACCCCCTACGCGCGCGTGCTGGGCGACCGCACGATGCCCGGCGCCCAGTGGTTCCCCGGAGCCACGCTGAACTACGCCGAGCACGCCCTGCGCGCCGCCGCCACCCGTCCGGCCGAACCGGCCCTGCTGTACGTCGACGAAACCCATGATCCGAGCCCGGTGACCTGGTCCGAGCTGCGCCGCCAGGTCGGTTCGCTGGCCGCCGAACTGCGCGCCCTCGGCGTCCGCCCCGGTGACCGGATCAGCGGCTACCTCCCCAACATCCCGCAGGCCGTCGTGGCCCTCCTCGCCACGGCCGCCGTCGGCGGCGTCTGGACGTCCTGCGCACCCGACTTCGGAGCCCGCAGCGTCCTCGACCGCTTCCAGCAGGTCGAACCGGTCGTCCTGTTCGCGGTCGACGGCTACCGCTACGGCGGCAAGGAGCACGATCGCCGAGACGTCGTCGCCGAACTCCGCGCCGAACTGCCCACCCTGCGCGCCGTCGTCCACATCCCCCTGCTGGGCACGGAACCGCCCCGGGGAGCCCTGGAGTGGTCCGCCCTGACCGCCGGTGACGAGCCACCCGTCTTCGAACAGGTCCCCTTCGACCACCCCCTCTGGGTGCTCTACTCCTCCGGGACGACCGGTCTGCCCAAGGCGATCGTCCAGTCCCAGGGCGGCATCCTGGTCGAGCACCTCAAGCAGCTCGGCCTGCACTGCGACCTCGGCCCCGAGGACCGTTTCTTCTGGTACACCTCGACCGGCTGGATGATGTGGAACTTCCTCGTCTCCGGCCTGCTGACCGGCACGACGATCGTCCTCTACGACGGCAGCCCCGGCTATCCCGACACCGGCGCGCAGTGGCGGATCGCCGAACGCACCGGCGCCACCCTCTACGGCACCTCCGCCGCGTACGTCATGGCCTGCCGCAAAGCCGAGGTGCACCCGGCCCGGGACTTCGACCTCTCCAAGATCCAGTGCGTCGCCACCACGGGATCCCCGCTCCCGCCCGACGGCTTCCGCTGGCTGCACGACGAGTTCGCGGCGAGCGGGGCCGACCTGTGGATCGCCTCCGTCAGCGGCGGCACGGACGTCTGCTCCTGCTTCGCCGGCGCCGTCCCGACCCTCCCGGTCCACACCGGCGAACTCCAGGCCCCCGGCCTCGGCACCGACTTGCAGTCCTGGGACGCGAACGGGCATCCCGTGACCGACGAGGTCGGCGAACTCGTCGTCACCAACCCCATGCCCTCCATGCCCGTCCGGTTCTGGAACGACCCCGACGGCAGCCGCTACCACGACAGCTACTTCGACACCTACCCCGGCGTGTGGCGGCACGGCGACTGGATCACCGTCACCTCACGCGGGTCCGTCGTCATCCACGGCCGCTCCGACTCCACCCTCAACCGCCAGGGCGTACGCATGGGCTCCGCCGACATCTACGAGGTCGTCGAACGGCTCCCCGAGATCAAGGAGTCCCTGGTCATCGGGATCGAGCAGCCCGACGGCGGCTACTGGATGCCCCTCTTCGTCCACCTCGCCCCGGGTGCGGCCCTCGACGAGGCCCTCCTCGCCCGCATCAAACAGGCCATCCGCGAACAGCTCTCGCCGCGCCACGTCCCCGACGAGGTCATCGAGGTACCCGGAGTCCCGCACACCCTCACCGGCAAACGCATCGAGGTCCCGGTCAAACGCCTCCTCCAGGGCACCCCGCTGGCCAAGGCCGTCAACCCCGGCTCCATCGACAACCTCGACCTCCTGCACTTCTACGAGGACCTCGCCCGCAAGCGGGCCTGACCCGCCTCCGGTCCGCAGCCCCGGTGCACAGAGCCCGCTGTCAGTGCCGCCGGTTACTGTGAGTGAGCATAGATCGACTGTGCAGACAGGGGGAAACATGCGACAGAACACCGACCACCTGACCATGCGCCGCGTCCTGCGCCGTGAGATCGCCGGCACCATCGGCCTGCTCACCGACGAACACGACTTCCGTGCCATGCGGCGCTACCGCACCTTCACGTTCGACGACCACGCCGTCTACCTCCGGCAGGTCGAGGCCCTTCTGAGGACCCGCGCCATGCAGGGCACCCACACCACCGTGGCCCTCTTCGACCCCCAGGAATACGCCGAGTACTGCACCGGCAGGGGACTCGACCCCGACATCCCCGCCAACCGCACCCGCTTCACGGCCGAACTCGCGACCACGGGCCCCACCGTTCCCTACGAGGGCCAGCCCCTGGCCGACCTCCTGCCCGCCCTCGTCGACGAAGCCGTGCGCCAGGCGACCTGGGAGTACGCGGCCACCCTGCTCGCCCGCCTCGGCGCCTGCGCGACCTGCGGCGAGGACATCGGACGCGCCGCCTTCACCCGCGCGTCGAACCTCGTCGCCCGCATTCTCGACACCGCGCCACCCGGCAACCGGCACCTCGTGTGCAGTGTCACCGGCACCCCCGAGACCCTGGTCGCCGTCCTGCACGCCGACGAGGAAGCCGACGGCGCCACCCGGCTCGACGACGCCGAGGCACTCGAGTTCACCACCGTCCTCGCCCTCGGCCTCGCCACCCGGATGCCCGGTGGCCTGGTCATGCGCACCACCGCCGCCGACACCTCCGACCGGATCTACGGATGGCGGCTGCGCGGCGAGGGCCTCGATCCCCTCACCGCCGGCGAGGTCTTCGACGCCTACTGCACCGACGTGGAGTCCGGCGACCTCATCTCACCCGAGTCCGACGTGGACTACTGCGAACCGCCGGACCTCGGCCAGGAGGGCCGGACACCGGGCCACAGCCACTGACCGCCCGAAGACCCGAAGAGCCCGGAGAGGTCGCACACGCAGCAGGGGCGCCCCACCCGAAGGCGGAGCGCCCCTGCTCACCGACCGGTCACCGGCCGGTACCGGCTACTCGCCGGACAGCACGGCCTGCGCCGCGTTGCGTGCCTCCTCGGCACTGTCCGCCGCGCGCGCTGCGGCCGCGGCCCGCTCGCACTGCGCCAGCGTGTACTTCGCCAGCGCGGCCCGCACGTACGGGATCGACGCCGCCCCCATGGAAAGAGAGGTGACCCCCAGACCCGTCAGCACACACGCGAGCAGCGGGTCGGACGCGGCCTCGCCGCACACACCGCAGCTCTTCGCCTCGGCCCGTGCCGCCTCGGCCGACAGCGCCACGAGATCCAGCAGCGCGGGCTGCCACGGATCCTGGAGCCGGGACACCGCCCCCACCTGCCGGTCGGCGGCGAAGGTGTACTGCGCGAGGTCGTTCGTACCCAGCGAGAGGAACTCCACCTCTTGCAGGATCGAGCGAGCCCGCAGAGCGGCCGACGGGATCTCCACCATCGCACCGAACTTCGCCCGCAGCCCCGCCTCGCGGCACGCGTCCGCGAACGCCTTCGCGTCGGCCCGGTCCGCCACCATCGGCGCCATGACCTCGAGGTAGACGGGCAGCCCCTCGGCCGCCTTGGCCAGCGCCGTCAGCTGGGTCCGCAGCACATCGGGGTGGTCGAGCAGGGTCCGGAGCCCCCGCACGCCCAGCGCCGGGTTGGGCTCGTCGGCCGGAGTGAGGAAGTCCAGCGGCTTGTCGGCTCCCGCGTCCAGCACACGGACGACGACGCGTCCCTCGGGGAACGCCTCCAGCACCTGTCGGTACGCCTCGACCTGCTTCTCCTCCGACGGCGCGCTCTTGCTGTCGTCGAGGAAGAGGAACTCGGTACGGAAGAGTCCGACGCCCTCCGCACCGGCTTCCAGGGCGGCCGGCACGTCGGCGGGCCCTCCGACGTTCGCCAGCAGCGGCACCTTGTGACCGTCGGCGGTCGCGCCCGGGCCGGTCGAGGCGGCCAGAGCCGCCCTGCGCTCGGCGGCCGCGGCCTCGAGCTGGGCCTTCTTCTCGTCGCTCGGGTTCACGAACACATCGCCGGTGCTGCCGTCGACGGCGATCGTCGTTCCCTCGGGGAGTTCACCCGCACCCGGCAGGGCCACTACGGCGGGAACGCCGAGCGCCCGCGCCAGGATGGCGCTGTGACTGGTCGGCCCGCCCTCCTCGGTGACGAAACCGAGCACGAGCGTCGGGTCGAGCAGCGCGGTGTCGGCGGGCGCCAGGTCCCGGGCCACCAGCACATAGGGCTCGTCGCTGTCCGGGACACCCGGCATCGGGACGCCCAGCAGACGGGCGACGATACGATTCCGCACATCGTCGAGGTCGGCCACCCGGCCGGCGAGGTACTCGCCGGCCCCGGCCAGCAGCTCACGGTAGGCGGCGAACGCGTCGTACACGGCACGCTCGGCCGTGCTGCCGACGGCGATACGCCGGTCCACGTCGACCATCAGCTCGGGGTCCTGGGCCATCATGGCCTGCGCCTCGAGCACCGCCTGGGCTTCGCCCCCCGCCAGATTGCCGCGCGCCATCAGATCGGCCGCCACAGCCTCCACGGCCTTGCGGGCGCGCCCCTGTTCGCGCTCCGCCTCCTCCGCCGGGATCTGCTTGGCGGGCGGTTCGAGCACCGCCGTTCCCATGTGCCGAACCTCGCCGATCGCCACACCGTGACTCACGCCGACGCCTCGCAGCGTTGTCTCCATCTCACCCGTCTCCGATAGTGCGGCGGGTCCCGCCGCCGCGGTGATTGTCCTGCCTGCCGCCGGTACGACGGCGTCAGTACTACTGCCAGGAAAAGAGGACGTCGCCGGTCTTGACATCGCCGTCCTCACGGAGTTCGCCGAGCGAGTCGGCCGTGGCCTCCAGCGCGACGACCGGGCACACCGGCGACTTGCCGGCCTCCTCGACCGCGGCCGGGTTCCAGCGCACGATGCTCTGCCCGCGCGTCACGGTGTCGCCCTTGTTCACCAGGAGCTCGAAGCCCTCGCCGTTGAGCTGCACGGTGTCGATCCCGAGGTGGGTGAGTACCCCGTGTCCCTCGGAGTCGACCACGACGAAGGCGTGCGGGTGGAGGGAGACGATGACTCCGTCCACGGGTGCGACGGCCTCGGAAGGCTCACGCACCGGGTCGATCGCCGTGCCCGGGCCGACCATGGCCCCGGAGAAGACGGGGTCCGGCACGGCCGCGAGCCCGATGGCGCGTCCTACTAGAGGGGACGTCACGGTGGTCATGGGAAGCCTCCCAGGGGTGGAGATGTATATGGGCCGTCACTGCTTGTCCAGGTCGGCGCACTGTGCAGCAGGGTATGTCATATGAAGTACCGGTTCCGCACGAGAGCACCCGATCCGTGGTCTAGACCACTACCCTAGTCGATTTGCAGCGTCTCTGCGGCCCCGTGTACAGTCGTACTCCTGCTTGAGGGTGAGCGAGGCGAACAAGCACGCTTACCGAGCAGCACCCAACTTGTCAGATCCTAACTTTGGATCATCTTTCGCATGTCTGCGAAACGGTGGTCAAGGGGCCGGAAAAACCCTGATAGAGTTTGGAA
>NZ_BBYG01000015.1 GCF_001184025.1 Streptomyces maremycinicus | reverse complement strand
TCCTTTTAGAGCTCTGGCTCTTGGGCATACAGCCCGAGAGCCAGAGCTTTTTTGCGTTGGGGTAAGGTCAGGGGGCATCGTTGGCTCATTTTCTACTGGAGGCCCCCGGGTGGAGGTCCAGGAGACCCGTGTCCAGACAGACCGGGTCCTCACCATCCCGAACATCCTCAGCATGGCGCGTCTCGTCGGCGTGCCCGTGTTCCTGTGGTTGATCCTCCGGCCCGAGTTCGGGGGCCCGCAGAGCGACGGCTGGGCTCTCCTCGTGCTGGCTTTCAGCGGGATCACCGACTATCTGGACGGCAAGCTCGCTCGACGCTGGAACCAGATCAGCAGCCTCGGCCGGCTCCTCGACCCTGCCGCGGACCGGCTGTACATTCTCTCGACGCTGGTCGGCCTGACGTGGCGGGAGATTCTGCCTCTCTGGTTGACGGCTGTACTTCTGGCGCGCGAACTGGTTCTGCTGGTGATGGTCTGGATCCTCAGGCGCCACGGCTATCCGCCGCCGCAGGTGAACTTCCTGGGGAAGGCGGCCACCTTCAACCTGATGTACGCCTTCCCGCTGCTTCTTCTCAGTGACGGAAGTGGCTGGCTCGCGTCACTCGCTGCCATTTTCGGATGGGCGTTCGCCTGGTGGGGTACAACGCTCTATTGGTGGGCAGGAGTCCTGTATGTGGTACAGGTCCGCCGCCTGGTTCGTGCGGACGCCACGGCCGACTGACCTGTCCGATCGGCAGCTGAGCAGTGGCTCGATGGCCCGCCGACGAAAAGTGCGGGACAATCTGGACGGGTGAAGTCGGCTAGACAGTCGTCTCTTTAGGAGGACGCTTCCGACATGAAGGCCGTCGTGATGGCCGGAGGCGAAGGCACGCGCCTTCGCCCAATGACCTCGAGCATGCCCAAGCCGCTCCTGCCGGTGGCCAACCGGCCGATCATGGAGCACGTACTGAGGCTGCTCAAAAGGCATGGGCTCAACGAGACCGTCGTTACTGTTCAGTTCCTGGCGTCGCTGGTCAAGAACTACTTCGGTGATGGCGAGGAGCTCGGGATGGAGCTCAGCTATGCCAACGAGGAGAAGCCACTCGGTACCGCCGGAAGCGTCAAGAACGCAGAGGAGGCGCTGAAGGACGACACCTTCCTCGTCATCTCCGGTGATGCCCTCACTGACTTCGACCTCACCGAGCTGATCAACTTTCACAAGGAAAAGGGTGCGCTGGTCACCGTCTGTCTGACGCGTGTGCCCAATCCGCTGGAATTCGGCATCACCATCGTCGACGAAGAGGGCAAGGTCGAGCGGTTCCTGGAGAAGCCGACCTGGGGTCAGGTCTTCTCGGACACCGTGAACACCGGCATCTACGTCATGGAGCCCGAGGTCTTCGACTATGTCGAGGCCGATGTGTCCGTCGACTGGTCCGGAGATGTCTTCCCGCAGCTGATGAAGGAAGGCAAGCCGGTCTACGGCTTCATCGCCGAGGGCTACTGGGAAGACGTCGGCACGCACGAGAGCTATGTGAAGGCCCAGGCCGATGTGCTCGAAGGCAAGGTCGACGTCGACATCGACGGGTTCGAGATCTCGCCGGGCGTGTGGGTCGCCGAAGGTGCCGAAGTGCATCCCGATGCCGATCTTCGCGGCCCTCTCTACATCGGGGACTACGCGAAGGTCGAAGCCGGCGCCGAAATCCGTGAGCACACGGTCATCGGTTCCAACGTCGTCGTGAAGAGCGGGGCCTTCCTGCACAAGGCCGTCGTGCACGACAACGTGTACGTCGGTCAGCACAGCAATCTCCGCGGCTGTGTGGTCGGGAAGAACACCGACATCATGCGGGCGGCCCGGATCGAGGACGGCGCCGTCATCGGTGACGAATGCCTGATCGGTGAAGAATCGATCGTGCAGGGCAATGTGCGGGTCTACCCCTTCAAGACCATCGAAGCCGGTGCGTTCGTCAACACGTCGGTGATCTGGGAGTCCCGTGGGCAGGCGCATCTGTTCGGTGCCCGTGGGGTCTCCGGAATCCTGAACGTCGAGATCACGCCCGAGCTGGCGGTCCGTCTCGCCGGCGCGTACGCGACGACCCTCAAGAAGGGGTCCACGGTCACCACGGCCCGGGACCACTCGCGTGGTGCCCGTGCGCTGAAGCGGGCGGTCATCTCCGCGCTCCAGGCCAGTGCCATCGACGTACGGGACCTGGAGAACGTACCGCTGCCCGTGGCGCGGCAGCAGACGGCGCGAGGGAGCGCCGGCGGGATCATGATCCGGACCTCGCCCGGGGTGCCGGACTCCGTCGACATCATGTTCTTCGACGGGCGGGGCGCGGACCTGTCGCAGGGCAGTCAGCGCAAGCTGGACCGGGTGTTCGCCCGTCAGGAGTACCGGCGGGCGTTCCCGGGAGAGATCGGGGACCTGCACTTCCCGGCGAGCGTCTTCGACTCCTACACCGGGTCCCTGCTGCGGAACGTGGACACGACAGGAATTGCCGAGTCCGGTCTCAAGGTCGTGGTGGATGCCTCGAACGGCAGTGCCGGGCTGGTGCTGCCGAGCCTCCTGGGCAAGCTCGGGGTGGATTCGCTGACCGTCAACCCCGGTCTGAACGAGGCCAGGCCCACGGAGACGGGGGACCAGCGGCGTTCCGGGCTCGTCCGCCTCGGCGAGATCGTGGCGTCGTCGCGGGCCGCGTTCGGTGTGCGGTTCGATCCTGTCGGTGAGCGGCTCTCCCTCGTGGACGAGAAGGGCCGGATCATCGAGGACGACCGGGCCCTCCTGGTGCTGCTCGACCTGGTGGCCGCCGAGCGGCGCAGCGGGCGGGTCGCCCTGCCGGTGACCACGACCAGGATCGCCGAGCAGGTGGCGGCTTATCACGGGACGCAGGTCGAGTGGACGACGACCTCCCCTGACGACCTCACCCGGGTCGGGCGGGACGAGACGACCATTTTCGGCGGTGACGGCAAGGGCGGCTTCATCGTCCCGGAGTTCAGCAGTGTCTTCGACGGCACGGCGGCCTTCGTACGGTTGATCGGGCTGGTGGCGCGCACGCAGCTCACCCTCAGCCAGATCGACGCGCGGATCCCGCGGGCGCACGTCCTGAAGCGGGATCTGGCGACCCCGTGGGCCGTCAAGGGTCTTGTGATGCGGCGGGTCGTCGAGGCGGCCGGAGATCGCTTCGTGGACACCACCGACGGCGTCCGGGTGGTGGAGACGGACGGGCGCTGGGTGATGGTGCTGCCGGACCCGGCCGAGGCCGTCACCCATCTGTGGGCGGAGGGGCCGGACGACGCGTCCGCGCAGGCTCTGCTCGACGAGTGGGCGGCGGTCGTGGACAGCGCCGGACGCTGACCACGCGTACGCGCGCGTGCCGGACAAGTGTCCCCAAGGGGGCCTGTCCGGCACGCCGGTGGGGCCATTCGGAGGTACTGGGCACGACGTGCGACGATGTGCGGCATGCCGCAGCAGCCCCCCGTTCGGAGCACACCCGCGCGTGTGTCGCGCCCGGACGCTTCCATGTCGCTGCTCACCAACGTCATGGATCACAGCCTCGACGACGGTTATGCCGAGGCCGCCGCCCGTAAGCAGGCCGAGGGGGCAGGTGGCCTGCCCAGGACGGTACGGGCGAAGCTCGGTCTCGCCGTGGGCCTGGTGCTCGCTGCCCTCGTGGTCACCGTCGGTGCTGCGCAGGCGCGGGTCGCCGCGCCGGTCGTCGCGAAGGAGCGCGAGGAGCTCATCGACCGTATCGATCGTGAGACCGACGCGGCCGACGAGCTGGAGAGCGCCGTCGACAAGCTGCGCGACGATGTGAGCGCTCGGCAGCAGGAGGCGCTCAAGCAGAGCGGCGGCAGTGAGCGGGCGGATCTGATGGGGGTGCTGTCGGGCGCCGTCGCGGTGCACGGGCCGGGCGTCAAGCTGGTCGTGGACGACGCCAAGGAAGCCAGCACGGGCGGTGACGGCGACCCGCGGGAGACCACCGGGTTCTCCGACACCGGGCGGGTGCGGGACCGGGACATGCAGCGGGTGGTCAACGGCCTGTGGGCGTCGGGCGCCGAGGCCGTCTCCATCAACGGACAGCGGCTGACGGCGCTCTCCGCCATCAGGGCCGCCGGCGAAGCCATACTGGTCGACAACAAGCCGCTGGTTCCGCCGTACACGGTGCTCGCGGTGGGGGACGGGAAAAACCTCAGCACCAGGTTCCAGAACAGCGCCGACGGGCTGTATCTGAACGCCTTGCAGGAGAACTACGGCATCCGGACGGCCATCTCCGTGGCCGACGACGTCCGGTTGCCCGCCGCACCGAGTGTGATCGTACGTACAGCGCAGCCGAAGACTGAGAAGGGCACATCGTGATCGCCGTACTGGGCCTCGTCGTGGGAGTCGTGGCCGGACTGTTGGTCCAGCCCGAGGTTCCGGCGGCCGTCGTACCGTATCTGCCGATCGCCGTGGTGGCGGCGCTGGACGCCGTCTTCGGCGGGTTGCGGGCCATGCTCGACGGCATCTTCGACGACAAGGTGTTCGTCGTGTCCTTCCTGTCGAACGTGGTGGTGGCCGCGCTGATCGTGTTCCTGGGTGACGAGTTGGGCGTGGGGTCGCAGCTGTCCACCGGTGTCGTCGTCGTCCTCGGTATCCGGATCTTCTCCAATGCCGCGGCGATCCGTCGGCATGTCTTCCGGGCGTGAGGCCGATGAGCAACCAGGACGAGACGCCCGAGTACATGCTCCGCAAGGAGCTGCCCGACGAGGTGCCGGTGACGCCGCCGGCGGACGCGGCGGCCGAGAAGCCGGCCGAGCCCGTGGTGACCGGGCGGCAGCGGCTGGTGCAGGGGCTGTGGCCGCCGCGGGTGTCCAGGGCCCAACTCATCGTCGCCCTGCTGTTGTTCGGCCTGGGTTTCGGCCTGGCGGTGCAGGTCGCCTCCAACAGCGACAGCGGAAACGCGCTGCGCGGTGCGCGTCAGGAAGATCTCGTACGCATCCTCGATGAACTCGACGACCGAAGTCAGCGTCTTGAGGACGAGAAGCAAGGACTCGAGACGCAGCAGCGGGAGCTGGAGAACAGCTCCGACCAGGCCGAGGAGGCCCGGAAGCAGACGGTCGAGAAGGAGAAACAACTCGGCATCCTGGCGGGCACGGTGGCTGCGCAGGGGCCGGGTATCACGATGACCATCGAGGACACGAAGGGGACGGTCGAGGCGGACATGCTGCTCGACGCGATCCAGGAACTGCGCGCGGCGGGGGCCGAGGCGATCCAGGTGAACGGGGTGCGGGTCGTCGCCGACACCTTTCTGACGGATTCGGGCAACAGCGTGAGCGTCGACGGGAACAAGATCAACACGCCCTTTCGTTTCAAGGTCATCGGCAACCCGCAGGACCTGGAGCCGGCGCTGAACATTCCTGGAGGAGTGGTGCAGACTCTCGAGAAGGAGCAGGCCACGGTGACTGTCGAGCGGTCGGACAAGATCGTCGTGGACGCCTTGCGAGCGGCGAAGCAGCCTGACTACGCTCGGTCGTCGGGCCAGTGAACCGGGGGTGCATGGGGGGCATCCGGCAGGGGCATGAGGTTGCGGGGGGTCGACGCACCGATCGGGTGGTGCGTGGTGGAAACTGTCTGGTGGACACGGACGTTGTGAAGATGTCCGGGTCGACCGGTGTATTCAGTCAGGGTTCGTCCTGCCCCACGGGCGGGTCTGTTTCGGTCAAGGGGAATCGCCCGTGAAGTTGTTTGCGAAGTTGTTCGGCAAGAGCGCGCGAGAGGGTAGCGACAACGCGACCGCTCGCCATCGCGCACAGCCTGACGCGGAGGGTCAGCGGCCGCTGTTCCGGGATCAGGTGGCTGGTCCGGGCGGCGACATTTCCGGTGGCCAGGGCGCGGCGTCGGTTGACCCTGCGCAGTCCGGCGGCATAGGTTTCGGCCAACCGTCAACCTCAAGTACGGGTGGAGGGTTTTCCCCTATGTCGGCCCTGGTGTGTACGAGGTGCGGTAACCGCAACGCGGAGAACAGCCGCTTCTGCTCCAACTGCGGCGCGCCGCTGCGCCCCGGGCTGACGCCCGAGCGGGCGTCGGAGACGACCTCCACCATTTCCATCTCCGGTCTCGAGGCCTACGACGCCGAGGTCACCGGTCAGACGCAGCTGCCCGCCCTCTCGCCCGAGGCGCAGGCCGCGGTCGACGCGCTGCCGCTGGGTTCCGCCCTGCTGGTCGTGCGCCGTGGTCCGAACTCGGGCAGCCGTTTCCTTCTGGACGGCGACCTGACGACGGCCGGCCGTCACCCGCAGAGCGACATCTTCCTGGACGACGTGACGGTCTCGCGTCGCCATGTGGAGTTCCGGCGCAACCCGGACGGCACGTTCAAGGTGGCGGACGTCGGCAGTCTGAACGGAACGTACGTCAACCGGGAGCGGATCGACGAGGTCCCTCTGGCGAACGGTGACGAGGTGCAGATCGGCAAGTACCGGCTGGTCTTCTACGCGAGCCAGCGGGGCTACTGACCGGCCCCCGGGCACCGTCCGGGGGGACTCCCCAGGGAAGGTCCATGCTTCAAACACCGAGGGGCGGTGCCGGCCACGGCACCGCCGCCACGGACGGTGGCTCGATGAGCATCGGCACCGTACTGAACGCGCTGCGTGACGAGTTTCCCGAGGTCACCATCTCCAAGATCCGTTTCCTGGAGTCGGAAGGGCTGATCGAGCCGCAGCGGACCCCTTCGGGGTACCGGAAGTTCAGTGTGCGGGACGTCGAGCGTCTCGGTCACGTCCTGCGGATGCAGCGGGACCACTATCTGCCGCTCAAGGTCATCCGCGAGCACCTGGACGCCATGGAGCGCGGTGAGGCAGCTGCGCTGCCGACCGTCGGCCGGCAGCGGGACGGTGAGAGCGTCGTGGAGGCGCCGGAGGGTCCCACCGTCGCCAGGATCGGCCGGTCCGAGCTGTTGGCGGCCGCGGGCATCGGTGAGCCGGAGCTCGAGGAGTGGGAGTCGTACGGCCTCGTCGCGCCCTTGGAGGACGGGGTCTACGACGCCGAGGCGGCCACGGTGGCGGCGCTCGTCGCCGAGCTGGGCCGGTTCGGGATCGAGCCCCGGCATCTGCGGGTGATGAAGGCCGCGGCCGATCGTGAGGCCGGTCTGGTGGACCAGGTGGTGGCCCCGCTGAAGCGCCACCGCAATCCGCAGACGAGGGCCCACGCGCAGGCCCGTACGAAGGAGATCGCGGGCCTGACGGTGCGGCTGCACACGGCGTTGGTGCAGACGGCGCTGGGGGTGCGGCTGCCCTGAGCGGGCGGTTTCGCCCTGGGCGGATCGGTCACCCGTTCCCGGCCCGACTACCCAAACGTCCCGGGCACGGCCTAGGGTTGCTGTGTGAACGAGCTCGATGTCGTAGGTGTCCGGGTCGAGATGCCCTCCAACCAACCGATCGTGCTGCTGCGTGAAGTGGGAGGCGACCGCTACCTTCCCATCTGGATCGGACCGGGTGAGGCGACGGCGATCGCCTTCGCCCAGCAGGGCATGGCTCCCGCGCGACCGCTGACCCACGACCTGTTCAAGGACGTGCTGGAGGCCGTGGGCCAGGAGCTGACCGAGGTGCGCATCACGGACCTGCGGGAGGGCGTCTTCTACGCGGAGCTGGTCTTCGCCAGCGGGGTCGAGGTGAGCGCGCGTCCCTCGGACGCCATAGCGCTGGCGTTGCGCACGGGGACACCGATCTACGGCAGTGACACGGTCCTGGACGACGCGGGGATCGCCATCCCCGACGAGCAGGAGGACGAGGTGGAGAAGTTCCGCGAGTTCCTCGACCAGATCTCGCCCGAGGACTTCGGCACCAGCAACCAGTAGCCGGCACATGCGCGCGAGGCGGGCGTCCTGCACCGGGACGCCCGCACTGTTTTCGGCAAATGCCACCGGCGAGTGAGAGCGTCCTACGGCTTCTTCTCAGCGCATTCGGCTAGCCTTTCCCCGCGGCGGGGTGCGGGAAACCACTCTCAGGGTGATTATCACTCGGCGTGCCGAGTGTGGCGATCGTTGACGCACCCCTGGTGACTGCCTACCGTCGAGAAGGCAGGATCCTGCATCTCGACATGGATGCCTTCTTCGCGCAGGCGGAGCAGGCGTCCAAGCCGAGCCTGCGCGGGAGAGCGGTGGTCGTGGGTGGTCTGGGGCCCCGCGGCGTGGTCGCGACCGCCTCCTACGAGGCGCGGGTCTTCGGGGTGCACTCGGCGATGCCCATGGCCCAGGCGCGCCGGCGGGCGCCGAACGCGGCGTATCTGGTGCCGCGCTTCGCGTTCTACCGGACGATCAGCGAGCAGGTCATGGGGCTGCTGCGGGCGCTGTCGCCGCTGGTGGAGCCGCTGAGTCTGGACGAGGCGTTCGTGGACCTGGAGGCCGGGGGAGCGGCCTGGGACAGTGACTCGGCGCGGCTGGCGGGGATCAGACTGCGTGCGGACATCCGGGCGGTGACCGGGCTCACGGGCTCGGTGGGCCTGGCCTCCTGCAAGATGCTGGCGAAGATCGCCTCGGAGCAGGCGAAGCCGGACGGGCTGGTGCTCATCGAGCCGGGCACGGAGCGGGCCCTGCTCGGCCCGATGTCGGTGCGGACCCTGCCGGGGGTCGGTCCGGCGACAGGGGACCATCTGCGGCGGGCCGGCATCCTCACGATCGACGAGATCGCCGAGGCCGGTGAGGACGAGCTGGTGCGGCTGCTGGGCAAGGCGCACGGGCACGCGCTGTACGCCATGGCGCTGGCCCGCGACGACCGGCCCGTGGTGGCGGAGCGGGAGGCCAAGTCGGTGTCGGTCGAGGACACCTACGACGTGGACATCCATGACCGGGTCCGGGTGGAGCTGGAGGTGCAGCGGCTCGCCGACCGGTGTGTGCGCAGGCTGCGCGGGGCCGGTCTGTCGGGGCGGACCATCGTGCTGAAGGTCCGGCGGTACGACTTCTCCACGCTCACCCGGTCCGAGACCCTGCGCGGGCCCACCGACGATCCGGCGGTGGTCCGGGAGGCGGCGGCCCGGTTGCTGGACTCGGTGGACAGCACGGGCGGGGTGCGGCTGCTGGGCGTGGGAGTGAGCGGGCTGGCCGACTTCACCCAGGAGGACCTGTTCGCGCAGGCCGCGGGGGACCGGACGGACGGGCCCGAGGAGGAACTCGCCGAGGTCGAGCCCGTGGGCGAGGTGCCGGTGCCGGTCGAGCACCAGTGGCGCCCGGGACACGACGTGCGCCATGCCGGGCTCGGACACGGATGGGTGCAGGGCAGCGGCCTGGGCCGGGTCACCGTGCGGTTCGAGACGCCCGAGTCGGAGCCGGGCCGGGTGCGGACCTTCAGGACCGACGATCCTGAGCTGGAGCCGGCGGATCCGTTGCCGCTGGTGCGGCGAAGACCTGAGGGCGACGGCGGTGGCGCGGTGGCGGGAGCGCCGGATCCGGAGACGGAGCCGTCGGGTGTGGAGTCCGGGAACTCTGCCTGAGGCGGATCAGTTACACAGAGTGAAGCGGTTCGAAGTGCGGGGTGAGACGGAGCGGGGGCGGTGTCCCGAGAGGTGACACCGGTGACGGGGAGGAGTTGCATGAAGCTGCACGGAGGCCGGTGCGCGGATCCGGCCGGGGTGGCGCCGGAGCGTGAGGCCGAGACGCGCCGGGTGGTGGACCGGGTCACCCGGTGGGCCGGGAACCGGAGCGATGTGGTGGGGCTGCTGCTGGTCGGGTCCTGTGCGCGGGGGACCGCGCGGCCCGACTCGGACGTGGACCTGGTGGTGCTGTCGACGGCGCCCGCGAAGTACGCGGAGGACGGCGGGTGGGCGCGTGAGCTGGCCCTGGGGGAGGCGATCGGGGTCGCGGAGCGGGGGCCCGTCACCGAATGGCGGTATGCGACGGCCTCGGGGCTGGAGGTCGAGGTGGGCGTCGGTCCCGCCCACTGGGCTCGGACCGATCCGGTCGACGCCGGAACCCGGAGAGTGGTCACGGACGGCGCCGTGCCGCTGTACGACCCCGCCGGGATTCTCGGGGCGCTGATACGGGCCTGCGGCTGAGGGGGCTCAGCCGTCGTCCGTGCCGGCGAGCCGGCCGAAGTCGTGGTCGGGCAGCGGGGGAGGGGCGCCCACGTCGAGGCCGTAGTGGTGGTAGAGCTGGAGTTCCTGTTCCGGAGAGAGGTGGCGGCCCACGCCGAAATCGGGAGCGTCCTTGATCAGAGCCCGGTCGAAGGGGATGTGCAGGGTGCCCTCGACCAAGCGGCTGGGCTCCAGGGGGACGAAGGCGTCGCGGGAGAACAGACCGGTGCGTATGGCGGCCCACTCCGGCACCCCGGTGGCGTCGTCGAGGTAGACCTCGTCGACGGTGCCGATCTTGGTGCCGTTGCGGTCGAACGCCTTGCGGCCGATCAGGTTGCGCGGATCGATGTCGGTCTGCACGGGCCCTCCACTTGGTCGCAACTCATCCGTAAGCACTACAAAAGAGCACATTGGGACGAGCGGCCACTCGAGCGAGTCTCGTTGACCCCGCTGGTAGTCTGACAACGGCTGCTGACACCGCGCGGGAGAGTCCTCCGGACATCACCGGAGGCGCCGAAGGAGCAAATCCTCCCCGGAATCTCTCAGGCTCACGTACCGCACGGACGAGGTCACTCTGGAAAGCAGGGCGGGTGCCGACGGCGTCGACGGCTTCCGCTCTCACCGACGGTGAAAGCCGGGTGCCCTCGGGCGACCCGGTGAAGCTCTCAGGTTGAGATGACAGAGGGGGAGGCCGTCCGGGTACCCACCGTGGTGACCCTCGAAGGTCGTGTCAGACCAGGAGGCCTCCGTAATGACCGCCCACCGCATTCCGCTCACAGAGCTCGAGCAGGGAATCCCCTTCGAACAGCGCCACATCGGGCCCGACCTCGAAGCGCGGGCCAAGATGCTCGCACAGGTCGGCTACGGCTCGCTCGACGAGCTCACCGCCGCCGCGGTCCCGGATGTGATCAAGAACGCCGACGCGCTGGACCTGCCGGGCGCGCGCACCGAGGCCGAGGTCCTGGCCGAGCTGCGCTCGCTGGCCGACCGCAACCAGGTCCTCGCCCCGATGATCGGCCTCGGCTACTACGGGACGTTCACGCCGCCGGTCATCCTGCGCAACGTCATGGAGAACCCGGCCTGGTACACGGCCTACACGCCGTACCAGCCGGAGATCTCCCAGGGCCGGCTCGAGGCGCTGCTGAACTTCCAGACCGTGGTCGCCGACCTCACCGGGCTGCCGACCTCCGGAGCGTCGCTGCTCGACGAGGGCACGGCCGCCGCAGAGGCGATGGCGCTGTCCCGGCGCATGGGGAAGAACAAGAAGGGCCTCTTCCTCATCGACGCGGACGCGCTGCCGCAGACGATCGCCGTGATCGAGACCCGCGCCGAGCCGACGGGTGTGGAGGTCGTCGTCGCCGACCTGAGCGACGGGATTCCGGCGGAGATCGCCGCGCGGGAGATCAACGGCGTCCTCGTGCAGTACCCCGGCGCCTCCGGTGCCGTCCGTGACCTCAAGGCCATCGTGGACCAGGCGCACGAGCTCGGCGCGTGCGTCACCGTCGCGGCGGATCTGCTCGCGCTGACGCTGCTGAAGTCGCCCGGCGAGCTCGGGGCGGACATCGCGGTCGGTACGACGCAGCGGTTCGGTGTGCCGATGGGCTTCGGCGGGCCGCACGCCGGTTACATGGCCGTCCGCGAGCAGTTCGCGCGCAGCCTGCCCGGGCGGCTGGTGGGCGTGTCGGTGGACGCCGACGGGCACAAGGCCTACCGGCTCGCGCTCCAGACGCGTGAGCAGCACATCCGCCGGGAGAAGGCCACCAGCAACATCTGCACGGCGCAGGTGCTGCTGGCGGTGATGGCGGGGATGTACGCGGTCTACCACGGCCCCGACGGGCTGCGGGCGATCGCCCGGCGTACGCACCGGTACGCCTCGATCCTCGCCGCCGGGCTCGCGGCCGGTGGTGTCGAGGTCGTGCACGGCTCGTACTTCGACACGTTGACCGTGCGGGTGCCGGCGAAGGCATCCGAGGTCGTCGCCGCCGCGCGGGAGCGCGGGGTCAACCTGCACCTCGTCGACGCCGACCACGTGTCGGTCGCCTGCGACGAGACGACCGCGCGAGCGCAGGTGTCCGCCGTCTGGGCCGCCTTCGGGGTGGACGGCGACATCGAGGCGCTCGACGCGGCCACCGCCGACGCCCTGCCCGCCGCGCTGCTGCGCTCCGACGCGGTCCTCACGCACCCCGTCTTCCACCAGCACCGCTCCGAGACCGCGATGCTGCGCTACCTGCGCAGGCTCGCCGACCGTGACTACGCGCTCGACCGGGGCATGATCCCGCTGGGCTCCTGCACCATGAAGCTCAACGCGACCACCGAGATGGAGCCGGTCACCTGGCCCGAGTTCGGACAGCTGCACCCCTTCGCGCCGGCCGAGCAGGCGGAGGGCTACCTGACGCTGATCCGCGAGCTGGAGGAGCGGCTCGCCGAGGTCACCGGATACGACAAGGTCTCGCTCCAGCCGAACGCCGGGTCGCAGGGTGAGCTGGCCGGGCTGCTCGCCGTCCGCGGGTACCACCGCGGCAACGGGGACATGCAGCGGACGGTGTGCCTGATCCCGTCCTCCGCGCACGGCACGAACGCGGCCAGTGCCGTGATGGCCGGCATGAAGGTCGTCGTCGTGAAGACCGCCGAGGACGGCGAGATCGACGTCGAGGACCTGCGGGCGAAGATCGAGCGGCACCGGGACGAGCTGTCGGTGCTGATGATCACCTACCCGTCGACGCACGGCGTGTTCGAGGAGCACGTCGCCGACATCTGCGCCCAGGTCCACGAGGCGGGCGGGCAGGTGTACGTCGACGGCGCAAACCTCAACGCGCTGGTCGGTCTCGCCAAGCCGGGTCACTTCGGCGGCGACGTGTCGCACCTGAACCTGCACAAGACGTTCTGCATCCCGCACGGCGGTGGCGGCCCGGGCGTCGGGCCCGTGGCCGTACGGTCGCACCTGGCGCCCTATCTGCCGAACCACCCGCTCCAGCCGGCCGCCGGGCCGGAGACCGGGGTGGGGCCGATCTCCGCGGCTCCCTGGGGCTCCGCCGGGATCCTGCCGATCTCGTGGGCGTATGTGCGGCTCATGGGCGGCGAGGGGCTGAAGAGGGCCACGCAGGTGGCTGTGCTGAGCGCCAACTACATCGCCAAGCGGCTGGAGCCGCACTACCCGGTGCTCTACAACGGGCCCGGCGGGCTGGTCGCGCACGAGTGCATCATCGACCTGCGGCCGCTCACCAAGGCGACCGGTGTGAGCGTCGACGACGTCGCCAAGCGGCTCATCGACTACGGGTTCCACGCGCCGACGATGTCGTTCCCGGTGGCGGGGACGCTGATGATCGAGCCGACCGAGTCCGAGGACCTGATCGAGATCGACCGTTTCTGCGAAGCGATGATCGCCATTCGCGGGGAGATCGAGAAGGTCGGGGCGGGCGAGTGGCCGGCCGAGGACAACCCGCTGCGCGGGGCCCCGCACACCGCGGCCGCGCTGGGCGGGGAGTGGGAGCACGCGTACACGCGTGAGGAGGCCGTCTTCCCGGCCGGTGTGTCCGCCGCCGACAAGTACTGGCCGCCGGTGCGCCGGATCGACCAGGCCTTCGGCGACCGGAACCTGGTCTGCTCGTGCCCGCCGCTGGACGCGTACGAGGACTGACACGAGGACTGCCGCGGGCACCGAGCGCGTGGGTGAGGGCCCCCGTCCGTTCCGGGCGGGGGCCCTCACATGCCCTTCGCGCGCCCTCGCGCGCCCTACGCCTTCGCCAGGGACACCTCGGTCGCCTTGATCAGCGCGACCACGTCGGAGCCGACGAAGAGGCCGAGGTCGGCGGCCGCCTCCTTGGTGATCACGGCGGTGAGCTCGCCCCCGTCCAGGGAGACCTTCACCGAGGCCATGACGCCGCCCGTCACCAGGCCGGTGATCGCGCCGGGGAGCCGGTTGCGGATGGAGAGGCCGTCGACCCGGCCGGTGGCCAGGGAGACCTCCGTCGACTTCACCAGGGCGTGGACGGCGGTGCCGGCGGTGAGGGCGAGTTGGTTCACGGCCTCCAGCGTGATGGCCGCCGTGAGGTCCTGGCCGCCGTCCAGACGGATCTTGACGATGGCCATGACCTCGCCGGGATCGACGGCGGTGACGGTGCCCGGGAGTTGGTTGCGGATGCTCAAGCTCATGAGCGTCAACGGTAGGCCGCCGGGCGCCTTGTGCGGGTGATGTACGGGTGTGCGTCGCGCGGGTCGCGTCAGGGCCGCGTCAAGACGCGACCCGCCGCCACGCCGCCTCGGTCCGGCCGCGGGTCCTTCGAACCGTGTCGGAGCGGTGGCTCGGGGGCGGGTCAGCCCGTGTGGACGCGGGGGCGGCGGTCGCGGTCCGGTTCGGCCTCGCGCAGGACCTCCCGGGTGACCGGGGCGACCTCGCCCTGGCCGAAGAGGAAGAAGCGCAGGAAGTTGGCGAAGGGGTTGCCCTCGGTCCATTCGAAGTAGATGTGCGGGATGCAGCCGGTCGAGTCACGGGTGTGCAGCAGCAGCGCGGCCAGGGCGTTGGAGATGGAGGAGGACTCCAGGGTCAGGACGCGGTAGCGGTGGTGCAGGACCTCGCCGCGCACGGTCAGGCCCGACTCGAACTCGGAGGGGTCGACGACGGTGACCTCGACGAAGACGAAATCCTCCCCGGGGATGTCGTTGTCCTGCCGGATCTGTTCGATCTTGTCGCGGTACTCGGCCCGGTCGCGCTGATCGGGCTCGTTGGCGATGAACCGTATCTTGCGGCTGGCCATGTCCCGGATGAAACGTTCCGCCATATCGTCCAGCGTCACGCTGGTCACCCGGAGCTCGAAGGCCCGGGCCAGCCGGGACAGCAGCGAGACCAAAATGATGCCCGCGATGAAGCAGGCGCCGATCTTCACGCCGTCGGGGCGCTCGATGACGTTCACCACGGTCACGTAGAGCAGGACCGCCGAGACCACGGCGAAGCCGACGGTCCAGCCGCGCTGCCGGGCGCGGCGGGCGGCGATGGTCACCGCGATCGCCGCCGAGGACATCAGGACCAGGACGCCGGTGGCGTAGGCGCCGCCCTGGGCGTCGACGTCGGCGTCGAAGATCCAGGTGACGAGGAAGGCGACCAGGGTGAAGACGACGACCATGGGGCGGACGGCGCGGGCCCAGTGCGGGGCCATGCCGTAGCGGGGGAGGTAGCGGGGCATCAGGTTGAGCAGCCCGGCCATCGCCGAGGCGCCGGCGAACCACAGGATGGCGATCGTCGAGGCGTCGTACACCGTGCCGAAGGCGTTGCCCAGGTACTCGTGGGACAGGTAGGCGAGGGCGCGTCCGTTGGCCTGGCCGCCGGACTCGAACTCCTTCTCCGGGATCAGCACCGTGGTGATGAAGCTGGTGGCGATGAGGAAGACGCTCATGATCAGGGCGGCGGTGGTCAGCAGCTTCTTCGTGTCCCGGATGCGGCCCGCGGGATGCGCCGAGGTGTCGTCCGGGTCGCCCTGGACGTGCGGCATGACCGCGACGCCGGTCTCGAAGCCGGACAGGCCCAGCGCGAGCTTGGGGAAGACCAGCAGCGAGACGCCGATCATCGCGAGGACGTTGCCGTGCTCCGCGGTCAGCGCGTCGGCCCAGTCGGTGACCACATGGCCCTCGGTGACCACGTGCCACAGGCCGACGACCACGACGACGACGTTCAGGCCCAGATAGACGACGACCAGCACGACCGCCACACCGATGGCCTCCAGGAAACCCTTGAGGAACACGGCGCCCAGCAGGGCGACCAGGAGGAGCGTGATCACCATCTGCCGGTCGTGCAGCACGCTGGTCAGGTGCGGGTTCTCGACCAGGTGGGTCGAGGCGTCCGCCGCGGACAGGGTGATCGTGATCAGGAAGTCGGTGGCGGCGAACCCGAGCAGGGTCAGGACGAACAGCTTGCCCTTCCAGAAGGACAGCAGCCGCTCCAGCATCGCGATCGAGCCCTCGCCGTGCGGGCTCTCCTCGGCGACCCGCCGGTACACCGGCAGGGCGCCCGCCAGGGTGACGATCACCAGCACGATGGTCGCCACCGGGGAGAGCAGGCCGGCCGCGAGGGCGGCGATGCCCGGCTGGTAGCCGAGGGTCGAGAAGTAGTCCACACCGGTCAGACACATCACGCGGTACCAGCGCTGGCCCTTGTGCTCGGTGTGCGCGGGGGGCGCGGCGGCGCTGTCCTGGGCCGTCCGGTGAGGGTGTCCCTTGCCCATGTCGGACAGGCCCTCCAGCATCCAGGAGCGCAGGCGGCCCGGGGGAGGGTGCTCGGTGGTGGGCATGGGGGTGCTCCCGATGTGCTGATCGGCGTGTGGTTTCGGCCATCACGCGGACGGCGGGATCAGCGTAAGCGGAGAGTGACGCCAGGGCCCCTGGATCATGGACGGGACGGCGTCAAGCTTCCGTTAAGACTGGTCGGTGGGCGGATACGCACCGTGACATTCCGTCGGGTCTGCCGCCGTTCGCGAGGGTGACGCCGCAGCGCGCCACGTAATGTTCGCCGATTGATCCGAATGTTTCGAGAGTCTTTGAGGCCCCGCTGGGCCTTCTTTCGTGAACTGACCCCCGGATTCCCTGTGTTCAAGGGGTTGCCACCCGTCGGACGGTGTCCCTAGGGTGCGGCAGCAGCGAAGCTTTCTGGATCTGGTTCGAAACTTTCGATCTATCAAGGAGCGCACGATGGGCGACCCGGCACTCTCCCGCCGCGGCTTTCTGGCGGCCTCCGCCGCGGCCGGTCTGAGCATGACGGCACTGAGCGCCTGCGGCGGCGACTCGGACGGGGGGTCGTCGGGAACGACCACCGTGGAGTGGTGGAACATCTCCACCACCCAGCCGGCCAAGGACGTCTGGGCCGCACTCGCCAAGCGGTTCGAGGCCCAGAACCCCAAGGTGAAGATCAAGATCGTGCAGTTGGAGAACGACGCCTACAAATCGAAGATGACGGCGCTGACCGCCTCCGGGAAGCTGCCCGACATCTTCCACACCTGGGGCGGCGGTGTCCTGAGGCAGCAGGTCGACGCCGGGCTCGTCGAGGACCTCACGGAACGGACGAAGGAGTGGGGCGACGGCCTGCTCCCGGTCGCCCGCGCGCCCTACCTGCTCGACGAGAAGGCGTACGGCATCCCGTTCGACATCGGCATGATCGGGTTCTGGTACAACAAGGCGCACTTCGAGCAGGCCGGGATCAGCGCTCCCCCGGCCACCTGGACCGCCTTCCTCGACGCGGTGCGCAAGCTGAAGGCCGCCGGGATCACGCCCCTCGCGCTCGCGGGCAAGGAGAAGTGGCCCGGCATGTACTACTGGGCCTATCTCGCGATGCGTACCGCCGGGGTCGACGCTCTGACCAAGGCCGGAGAGGACAAGGACTTCACCTCGGACGGGTTCGTCCAGGCCGGACGGCACCTCCAGGACCTCGTCGATCTCCAGCCGTTCCAGAAGGGCTTCCTCGGCGCCGCCTACTCCAGCCCCACCGGCCAGGCCGCGGCCGTCGGCAACGGCAAGGCGGCGATGGAGCTGATGGGGCAGTGGGCGCCGACGGTGGAGGCCGACGCGGGCAAGGGGCTCGGGGAGAAGCTCGGCTTCTTCCCCTTCCCGGCGGTCGACGGCGGCAAGGGCGTGATCACCGAGGTGTTCGGCGGAGGCGGGGGGCACGCCCTGCGCAAGGGCGCCCCGCAGGCCGCCGTCGACTTCCTGAAGTTCTTCGCCTCCGCCGCCACGGACACCGAACTGGTCAAGAAGACCGGGGTGCTGCCCGTGCTGCCCGCCGCCGAGAGCGCCATCACCGACCCCAACATCAAGGCCGTACAAGCCCAGTTGAAGGCTGCCACCGGTTTCCAGCTCTACCTCGACCAGGCCTACGCGCCGGCCCTCGGCCAGGAGGTCAACGACAGCGTCGCCGCCCTCATCGCCGGGTCCAAGTCGCCTCAGCAGGTCACCGAGTCGATCACCAAGGTCGCGAAGGAAGAGCAGTAGCCGGCGATGACCTCCACCTTCCTTCCGGACAAGCGCAGCGGCCCGGACGTCGGCCCGCCGCTCCCGACTTCCGGCTCGGGCCGGGCCCGGGCGCGGCGGCGGGCGCGGCACTGGCTCACCGCCGTCGGCTTCCAGGTGCCCGCGCTGGTCCTGTTCGGCACGCTCGTGCTGCTGCCGATGCTGTTCGCGCTGTACGCCTCGTTCTTCCGCTGGGGCGGCTTCGGCATGCCCGACGACTACATCGGCGGCGACAACTTCACCCGCCTCCTCCAGGACCCGGTGTTCCTGGGCGACCTGTGGCGCTGTCTGCTCCTGGTCGGGCTCTCGCTCCTGCTCCAACTGCCGTTCGCGCTCGCCCTGGCGGTCGCGCTCAACCAGAAGATCCGCGGCCGGGCCGTGTACCGGATGCTGTTCTTCGCGCCGTACATCCTCTCCGAGGCGATCACCGGCGTGCTGTTCAGCATGATCTTCGCCCCGGACGACGGTCTCGCCGACCACGTCCTGGGAGCGGTCGGTCTGGACGGGGTGGGCGGTCAGTGGTTCGCCGACCCCTCCACCGTCATGGCCACCCTGTTCCTGGTCATGACGTGGAAGTACTTCGGCTTCCACATGATGCTCTACCTGGCCGGACTCCAGTCCATCCCGGCCGAGTTGACCGAGGCCGCCCTGATCGACGGAGCGGGCCCCTGGCAGCGCTTCCGCAACGTCACCCTGCCGCTGCTCGCGCCGACCCTGCGGATCAGCGTCTTCCTGTCGGTCATCGGCTCGATCCAGCTCTTCGACCTGGTGTGGGTGGTCACCGCGGGCGGTCCCGACCACCACTCCGAGACCATGGCCGTGACCATGTTCCAGTACGGCTTCAAGCGCTACCAGGTCGGCTACGCCAGCGCGATCAGCGTGGCGATGTTCGGCATCAGTCTCGTCTTCGCCCTCGCCTACCAGCGGTTCGTGCTCCGCCGCGACCTTCAGGGCGCCACCACGACCATGCGAGGAGGCGGCGCGTGAGAACCCGCGAGACCGGCCACGGCGCCCGCAGGACCGGACGGACGTACCCCCTGCACCTGGTCCTCGGGATCGTCGGCGCGGTGATGGCCGTACCGCTCCTCTACGCCGTGCTGTCCGGCTTCAAGTCCACCGACCAGCTCTCCCGCAACCCCATCGGCCTGCCCGACCCCTGGGTCACCTCCAACTACACGGACATCCTGGGCTCCGGCTCCTTCTGGCAGCTCGTCGGCAGCAGCACGCTCATCGCGGCCGGTACGACCGTGGTGGTCGTCGCGGTGTCCGCGCTGGCCGCGTTCTCCTTCGCCCGGTTCGCCTTCCGCGGCCGGGAGATGCTGTTCACGCTGTTCACGATGGGGCTGATGTTCCCCTTCGCCGTGGCGGCGCTGCCCCTGTTCCTGCTGCTGCGCTCGATCGGACTGCTGGACAACCCGCTCGGCGTGATCCTGCCGCAGGCCGCCTTCGGGCTGCCCATGACCATCGTCGTGCTGCGCGGGTTCTTCCGGCAGATCCCCGCCGAGCTGGAGGAGGCGGCCACCCTCGACGGCTGCGGGCCCCTGAAGTTCTTCTGGCGGATCCTGCTGCCCATGGCCCGGCCCGCCCTCGGCACGGTCTCCGTGCTCGCCGTGGTCGGCAGCTGGAACAACTTCCTGCTGCCGCTGCTGGTCTTCAACGAGCCCACCTGGTGGACCATCCCCATCGGCGTCCAGCAGTTCCAGGGCCAGTACTCCGCGGAGTACGCGCGGGTCTTCGCCTATCTCGTGCTCGCCATGGTGCCCGCCCTGGCGTTCTACTCCGTCGCCGAGCGCCAGCTCGTGGGCGGCCTCACCGCCGGCGCCACGAAGGGATGACGCGCGCCCGCGGACCGTACGGCTCACCCCTACCGTGAGGAGTCGCACCATGCCCAGCACCGCCGCCCGCACCCGGCTCAGAGTCGCCGGCGCCCTCGCAGCCGTCCTCGTCGCCTCCGGTCTCGCCACCGGACCGGCCGCGCGGGCGCACGAGGGCCCGGCGCACGGCAAGCCGCGTACGACCCTCGCCGACCTCGCCCAGCGTCACGGCCGCTACTTCGGCAGCGCCACCGACAACCCCGAACTCACCGACGCCGCCTACACGAGGATCCTGGGCGAGGAGTTCGACATGATCACCCCCGGCAACGGCATGAAGTGGTACGCCACCGAGCCGCAGCAGGGCGTCTTCGACTGGACGGCCGGCGACGAGATCGTCGGTCTGGCGCGCGACCACCACCAGAAGGTCCGCGCCCACACCCTCGTCTGGCACAGTCAGCTGCCCGGCTGGCTGACCGGCAAGGAGTGGACGGCGGACGAGTTGCGGGCCGTCCTGAAGAACCACATCCAGACCGAGGTACGCCACTACCGGGGCAAGGTCTACGCCTGGGACGTCGTCAACGAGGCGTTCAACGAGGACGGCACCTACCGCGAGACGGTCTTCTACAAGACCCTCGGCCCGGGTTACATCGCCGACGCCCTGCGCTGGGCGCACCAGGCCGACCCGAAGGCCAAGCTGTATCTCAACGACTACAACATCGAGGCCGTGGGCCCGAAGAGCGACGCCTACCACGCCCTGGCCAAGGAGCTGAAGGCGCAGCGCGTCCCGCTCGACGGCATCGGCCTCCAGGCGCATCTCGCCCTCCAGTACGGCTATCCGACGACCCTGGAGGACAACCTCCGCCGCTTCTCCCGGCTCGGCCTGGACACCGCGCTCACCGAGGTCGACGTGCGGATGCAGCTCCCCGCGACCGACGAGAAACTGGCACAACAGGCCGACTGGTACCGGGACATGACCGAGGCGTGCCTGGCGGTGCGGCGGTGCGTCGGCATCACCGTCTGGGACTACACCGACAAGTACTCCTGGATCCCGGCGTTCTTCCCCGGTGAGGGCGCGGCCCTGCCCTGGGACGAGCAGCTGGCGCCGAAGCCGGCCTACGGGGCGATCCGGGAGGCGCTCAGCTAGCGCGCGGCGGCGCGGTGCTCGCGCGGACCACCAGTTCCGTGCCCAGTTCCACCCGCGGCGAGTCGGGGCGCTCGCCGCGGGCCAGGCTCAGCACGGTGCGGGCGGCGAGTTTGCCCATGTCGGCGAGGGGCTGGCGGACGGTGGTCAACGGCGGGGCGGACCAGCGGACTTCCGGAAGGTCGTCGAAGCCGACCACACTCATGTCCTCCGGGGCCCGCAGGCCGCGTCGGCGCAGCGCCTCGATCGCGCCGAGCGCCATCCGGTCGCCGGCCGCGAACACGGCGGTCGGCGGTTCGGCCAGGCCGAGCAGGGTGGTGCAGCCGGTGAAGCCCGACTCGGGCCGGAAGTCGCCGGGGACGACGAGGCTCTCGTCGACGGTGAGACCGGCCGCCTCCAGCGCGGCCCGGTAGCCGTCGTGACGGGCGCGGGAGCACAGCAGCCGGGGCGGGCCGGCGATCAGGCCGATCCTGCGGTGGCCCAGCGACAGCAGATGCTCGGTGGCCGCCAGACCGCCCGCCCAGTTGGCGGCGCCGATGGTCGGGGTGTCGAGGGCGGGGGAGCCCATCGGGTCGACGACGACCAGCGGGACGCCCAGGATGCGCAACTGCTCGTGCAGGGTGGGTTCGAGGGCCGAGGTGACCAGGATGACGCCGTCACAGGCGCGGGCGCGCAGGTTGCGCATCCATTCGCGGGCGTAGCCCGAGCGGCCGTGGATCGCCGACACCACGGTGCCCGCCCCGGCCGCGTGGGCGACCTCCTCGACCCCTCGGATGATCTCCACCGCCCAGGGGCTGTCGAGGTCGTCGAAGACCAGGTCGAGCAGCGCGGCCCTGGTGCGGGAGGCGGTGGGGCGCTTGCGGTAGCCGTGCAGCCGCAGCAGGTCCTCGACCCGGGCCCGGGTGAGCGGCGAGACGTCCGAGCGGCCGTTGACGACCCGGGACACGGTCGGCACCGAGACGCCGGCCTCGCGGGCGATCTCCGTGATCGTGATCCTGCGCCGGGACGCGGGCACGGTGCCGTCCGCTGTCACTTCCCCCACCTCCGTCGTGGTTCCGGCCACCGCGCCGAAACTTCCAGAAGTCTTCCGGAACACGCGCCGCCGTGGGAAGTCATGACGAAGGCCGCACCACGCCGAGACGGACCGGACACGGGGAGTGAGCGGCGGTGCACATGCGTCGGGGCCGGTTCGCGGTGTGGCCGCGGGCCGGCCCCTCAGGTCTACGGACGGCGGTCCCGCGCCGTCCGGCCGGTGTCAGGCCGCGGTCACGACCCGGTGGGGGGCGATGACCCGGCCGTCCGGCAGGAGCTCACCGGTGTCCTCGAAGAGCAGGACGCCGTTGCACAGCAGGCTCCAGCCCTGCTCGGGGTGGTGCGCCACGAGGCGCGCCGACTCCCGGTCGGCTGAGGTCGCTGTCGGACACGGTGGCTGGTGCTGGCACATGGATGGGAACTTCCGCTCTGGCGTGTGGTCCGAGATGGCTGTGGTGTCTGTTCCGCGGCGTGAAACGTCGTTCATGGCCGCCCCCCGTTGTGATAAGTCCGTCGGAACCCAGTGTTGCCCCACGGAGGTCGATCCGCAGGGATTTCGCGGCACCGCTTCTCACAGGTTCATGACGCGTCACCCACGCGGGCGGTTCATCTCAACCGCACTGTCACTTCGGATGGTTCCCGATGGCCGGACAGGACTAGTCCCGACGGCGCCCCGCAGGTTCCGCGGTCACCGGAGCGCGCCGTACCCCGCCACCGGGGCCGCGGTGACGGGGTACGGGGCGCGTGGGTACGGCGTCGAGCGGTTGTGCGGGCGGGCGGTCAGGCAGGTGAACCGAGCAGCGGTGGCGCCGCCGGTGTCACCCGGAGGGTCAGCAGCGGGAGCAACTCGGCGACCCGGTGCGCGCGGTGTGCCGCGATCCCGGGCGGGGCCGGGGCCAGCGGCACCAGCAGGTCGGTGGGCACGGGGCGGCCGGTGGTGCCGTCCGAGGCGCTGTCGCCGTGCAGCCACAGGGTGAGCATGTAGAGCCCGGGCACCGACAGCAGTCGCGCCTGGAACGGCTGGGAGGTCGACTCGGCCTGGCGCAGGGCGCGTTCGGTGGAGGCGATGTAGGGGCCTTCGAAGAAATGGGAGAACGCCCAGCCGTCCGGGGTGAGCCGGGTCTCGGCCGCGGCCACGGCGCGGTCGCCGCAGCGGATCAGGAAGCGCCAGCCGGCCAGCCGGGTCGCGGCCACGCCGTCGGGGGTGATCCGGTCCAGCACGTGCAGGGGCAGAGGGAGTTCGGGAGTGACGTCGCCCTGGGCGGTGCGCAGGGAGGGGGTACGAGCCTCACGGACCGCGGTGGGGGAACCGAGTGCCATGAGGACGGAGCGAAGTGCGGGCGCGGGAGCCGGGGGGACATGCAAAGGCATGGTGGGTCGCCTCTCATTCGACAGGCACGGTGGCGCGAGGGCGTGGGCGGACGGCGCTGTCAGCTAGCTCTCGAACAGGTCGGAGAGGCGGGGGCCGGAGTCTGGGGATGCGGGAGTGCGGGGGTGCGCGAGCGGCCTGCCGTCAGCTCGACGACAGGCTCCTTCGACCGTGGGCGCCAACCTTCTCTGCCTTGTCCGCGGAGTTTATACGACATGTGTTCAGACTGTGTTTCGTCTAGTCGATCCCGGGACACTCGGCAAGGGTTCATTCGGTCGGCGATAGGGGTGAATCATCCCGATTCAGAACGGGGTGCGCGGCGATGACCTCGTCTTATGCGTGTGACGCGGTCGGCGTATTCCTGTCGGCATTTTTCACGAGTTCCTCATTTCGTGAAAAGTCCTTCGGCCGCATGCCCGGTGAATGTGCCAGCGGTCACCGCCGGTGGCTTTCGGTCAGCGTAGCGGGTGCCGGGGCCCGCGGGGGACGTTATCGATCGGCACGGCTGGGCATCATCCACCCTGACCCGGATCATCCGGCGGCCGGGATCGCCGGACCGCCCACGCGAGGAGGGACGCTTCGATGGGGGAAAAGGTCGTGGCAGGCGCGTTCGACCTGTCCGATCGTCAGCACTACCGGGACAAGCTCCGGCGGTGCCTGACGGGGCTCGAGCGGCTCCTGGCCCAGAAGCGCTTCGATCGCCCCAAGAACCTCATGGGGCTCGAGATCGAACTGAATCTCGCGGGTGCCGACGGCCAGCCGAGAATGTTGAATGGACAGGTGCTGGAGCGGATCGCCAGCCGAGATTTTCAAACAGAACTCGCCATGTTCAATCTGGAAGTGAACATTGCTCCACACCGATTGGGAGGCCGGGTTTTCGACCGACTCGCGGAAGAACTCCGTACGTCACTGGCATATGCCCATCGAAAGGCGGGCGAGGTCGACGCCGGCATCGTGATGATCGGTATTCTGCCCACCCTCGACCGGGACGACCTCGTCTCGTCGAACCTTTCCGACGTCGACCGCTACACCCTCCTCAACGACCAGATCGTGGCCGCCAGGGGGGAGGACTTCACCCTGGAGATCGACGGCGTGGAGCGGTTGTCGTGCACCTCGAAGTCGATCGTGCCCGAGGCGGCCTGCACCTCCGTGCAACTGCACCTCCAGGTCACGCCGGGCCGCTTCGCCGCGGTGTGGAACGCCGCGCAGGCGGTCACCGCCGCGCAGATCGCCGTCGGCGCCAACTCGCCCTTCCTGTTCGGTCATGAGCTGTGGCGGGAGTCGCGGCCGCCGCTGTTCCAGCAGGCCACCGACACGCGGCCGCCGGAGCTCCAGGCGCAGGGCGTACGGCCGCGGACGTGGTTCGGCGAGCGGTGGATCGACTCGGCGTACGAGCTGTTCGAGGAGAACCTGCGGTTCTTCCCGCCGCTGCTGCCCATCTGTGACGAGGAGGACCCGCTGGAGGTCCTGGAGGCGGGCGGGGTGCCGTCGCTCGCCGAACTCGTCCTGCACAACGGCACGGTGTACCGCTGGAACCGGCCGGTCTACGGCATCGCCGACGGTGTTCCGCACCTGCGGGTGGAGAACCGGGTCCTGCCCGCCGGGCCGACCGTGACCGACGTGGTCGCCAACGCGGCCTTCTACTACGGAGTGGTCCGGGCCCTGGCGGAGGAGTCCCGGCCGGTGTGGTCCCGGCTGCCGTTCGAGGCGGCCGAGGCCAACTTCGACGCGGCCTGCCGGTACGGGATCGACGCGCGGCTCCAGTGGCCGCGGCGGGGGCGGCTGGGCGGTGTGGCCGAGGTGGACGCGGTGAGTCTCGTACGGGACGAGCTGCTGCCGCTGGCGGAGGCCGGGCTGGACGGGTGGGGCGTGGAGCCGGCGGACCGTGATTTCTATCTCGGCGTGATCGAGGAGCGGTGCCGGCGGCGGACCAACGGGGCGTCCTGGCAGGTGGAGACGTTCCACCGGGCGGTGGAGGCCGGGATGTCGCGGGACGCGGCGCTGGCGGCGACCACGCGGCGGTACGCGGAGCTGATGCATCTGGGGGAGCCGGTGCATACGTGGCCCGTGGGGTTGCCGGAGCCTGCGTCCCTGGGGTGAGGCGGGGTCGGTTCGGCGGAGTCGGTCGGCGGGGTGCTGTCCGAGGGCTCGGGGGGCTCGGGGAGTCCGGGGGATCGGGGAGGCTCGGGGCTCTCGGTGGTTCGTCGGCCGCGGGGCCGTGGGGGCTGGTCGCGCGGTTCCCCGCGCCCCTGAGCGGGGTCGGTGGCGGGCGGGACTCCGACGCGGGTGGGTTTCCGTGCGGGCCGGTGGGGGTTGCGTGGTGGGTGGGTTTCCGTGCGGGCCGGTGGGGGTTCCGGCGCGCACGTGGGTGTTCGTGCCGGACGGCGGGATTCCCGCTCGGGTCGGATTCGCGCCGAGCCGGGGGCTTCTCGAGGGGATCAGTTCGCGTCGCCCTGGGTTCCCGCTCGGGTCGGATTCGCGCCGACCCGGGGGCTTCTCGAGGGGATCAGTTCGCGTCGCCCTGGGTTCCCGCTGCCACGATCGCCTTCAGGATCACCGTGTGGATCTGGGAGGGGTCGGTCACCGACTGGCCGGAGCCGCCGGTGACCCGGGCTATCCGGTCGGCCTCCTCACGGTCCGCGTCCGGGCCCACCGCGATCATGATGAGGGGTACGGGGCGCTCGGGGCCCGCGAGTTTCCCGAGTTCGGTGAGAAGCGTGGCGCGGGAGATGCTGCCCGGGTCCTGGTTGACCCCGTCCGTCAGGATGACCACGGCGTTGAACTTGCCCTTGACGTACGAGGCGGTGGCCTGCTGATACGCGGCGAGCGTGGTGTCGTACAGGCCGGTGGCGCCGTCGGGGACCGGGGCGAGCGCGCCGAAGGCGGCGGACAGTCTGTCGCGCTGGGTGCCGCCGCCGCTCGCGGTGTCGCCGAGCCGCTCGGTGGGGACCAGGACGCGGTAGTCCTTGTCGCCGTCGAGGCCGGTGGAGAACTCCCACAGGCCGATCTCGTCCTCCCGCGTGAAGGTCGCGAGGGCCTGGAGGAGCGAGGACTTGGTGACGTCCATGCGGGAGCGTCCCGTACCGGGGACCGGTTCGGCCATGGAGGAGGAGGCGTCGACGACCGTGGTGAGCCGGGCGCTCTGCACGGTGATCGTCCACGTGCCGAGGGTCTCCTCGACCGCCGTGTCCGACGCGGGCTCGGCGGCCGGTTCGGAGAACGGCTGCGGGCTGCTGCCGCCGGCCGCCGTCACCAGGGTCCGCGGGGTGTCGTAGTCGGAGGTCCGGAAGCCGTGCTTCTGGAGGAGCCGCTGCTGCTCGGGGCGGCGCAGATAGGTCATGAACCGGATCGCGGCCCGGCTCTCGTCGGTGCTCAGCCGGGTCTTGTCGACCAGCGTGTACGGGTAGTCGAGCCGCGGTGAGCCGTCCTTCGGGTAGAACAGGTCGAGGTCCGGGCCCGCGTCCGCCGACGCGTCGTACGTGAACGAGGCCTGCTCGGTGACGACGACCGCCTGATTGCGCCGGGGATCGCCCTGCTCGGCGCCCGAGGCGCCGCGCGGCAGTGTCTCCAGGACCTGGGCGTCCGTCTCCGACACCCGCTGGGACAGCGCCTTCATCAACGCGGCCGTCCGGGTGTCGCCGTCCTCGACGCCGGACGCGGCGGCGCCGATCCGGGTCAGCGCGAGCAGCCCGGTCGCGCTGCGCGCCGGATCGGCCGCGCCCAGCCGCGGGGAGCCGCCCTGAAGGGTCGCGCCGGCCAGCTCCGGCCAGGAGTACGTCTTCGTCGGCCAGCCCAGCGACTTGGCGGCCGCCGGGACCATCGCCACCCCGACGGGGGTGGAGGCCACGTTGCCCACCGGGGTCACGCCGGTCGCCTTGCGGTCGGCGGTGATCCGCTGGACCCACAGGTCGGAGTCGGCGACCCACACCTGCGCCTCCGGGTCCTTGCCCGCCGCGAGCGTCCCGGCGACCTCGGACGACTCGCGCGCCGCGACACTGACCGCGAGGCACTGTCCGTCGGAGGTGAGACCGCTGTCCTCGGCCCGCTTCGCCGCGACCGTGAGCGCCGGGGCCAGATCAGGGGAGGCGGTCACCGTCAGCCGTACGGGGTGGTCGCGGCAGGACGAACCCAAGGAGAGCAGACCGCCGCGCAGGGTGGCCGCGGCGGCCCCGGCGACCGTGAGGACGAGTGCGGTGGCGAGGGCCGCGGTACGGCGGCGACTACGAGCACGGGGGTCGCTGCCGCCCGCCCCGTACCGATCGGGCAAGCTGTGACGTCCCATGACGGTGGTGCCCCTCCCTGTCGGCCCCCGTGGCGGAAATCCGCCGCACGGCCTGCGAAGGGGAGGACGCCCCGTACGGCGTCCGTCCCCCCGACGGCCTGTCACGCACGATCTTCGTCAATTCTTTCGAGACCCTAGCGAGGCTGCGGTGGGGATGCGGCGGGTTCACGCAACTGGAGGCACGTGTGCAGGTGGAGGCAGGGTCGGTGGCTGATTCTTTTCCGCGGGAACAGCTCTCGCGCCGGATTTTCCGCGACGAGACACTGCTCGTCCTGGGGGTTTCGCTCGGTGCGAGCGGTGTGTCCGCCCTGATCAGCTTTGTCGGATCGGTCACCAAGCCGGGTGGTCTGAAGGACCAGGCGGCGACGCTCAACGCCTCGGCCGCGCCGGGTCGTCCATGGCTCGATCTCGCCTGGCAGCTGTTCGGGATCGCCTCGGCGCTGGTCCCGGTGGCCCTTGTCGCGCACTTCCTGCTGCGCGAGGGACAGGGGCTGCGGACCCTGGGCTTCGACCGCACCCGGCCCTGGCCGGACCTCGGCCGCGGGGCGGCGATCGCGGCGGTGATCGGCAGCAGCGGCATCGCCTTCTACCTGGCGGCACGCGGCCTCGGCTTCAACCTCACGGTGGTGCCGGAGGCGTTGCCCGACGTGTGGTGGAAGTACCCGGTGCTGATCCTTTCCGCGATGCAGAACGCGATCCTCGAAGAGGTCATCGTCGTCGGCTATCTGCTGCGCCGGCTGGGCCAGTTGGGCTGGACGCCGGGCGCCGCGCTGGTGGCCAGCTCCGTGCTGCGCGGCTCGTACCACCTCTACCAGGGCATCGGCGGCTTCATCGGCAACATGGTGATGGGGGTGGTGTTCGTCTACCTCTACCGGCGCTGGGGCCGGGTTGGCCCCCTGGTGGTGGCCCACTCCCTGCTCGACATCGGGGCCTTCGTGGGATACGCGCTGCTGGCGGGGAAGGTGGGCTGGCTGCCGACCGCGTGAGCCGGCCCTCGCCGCCCCGCCTTCCTCCTCCGTGCCCGACTGCCCCGGCTTCCCCGGCCGGCTTGGTTTCCCTGCTGCCGGCTTTCCCGCCGGGCAGCGGTCAGGCGAGCAGTTCGCCCTCGATGACCGTGACCGCCCGGCCGCTGAGCAGGGTGCGCTCGCCGCACAGTTCGGTGCGGACCCGGCCGGCCCGGGGCGAGGCCTGGAGGCCGGTCAGGGCGGTGCTGCCGAGCCGCTCGGCCCAGTAGGGCGCCAGGGCGGTGTGCGCGCTGCCCGTCACCGGGTCCTCGTCGATGCCGATGTTCGGGAAGAAGCAGCGGGAGACGAAGTCGTATCCCAGGTCCGGGTTCTCGGCGCGGGCGGTCGCGATGACACCGCGGCGGGAGTGGGCGGCCAGTGCCTTGTGGTCGGGCTTCAGGGCGTGGACGGTCTTCTCGTCGGCGACCTCGATCAGCAGGTCACCGACGTGGGGGCCGGTGTCGAAGCAGGCGAGCGGCTCGGCGCCCAGCGCCTCGGCGACCCCGTCCGGGATGTCCACGGCGGTCAGCGGGGCGGTGGGGAAGTCCAGGGTGATCGAGCCGTCCTCGGCGGGCGTCGCGACGAGGACACCGCTGCGGGTGGCGAAGCGCACCGGGCCCGCGTGGGCGCCCGTGGTGTGCAGGACGTGGGCCGTGGCGAGCGTGGCGTGGCCGCACAGGTCGACCTCGGCGACGGGGGTGAACCAGCGCAGGGCCCAGTCCGCCTCGCCGCCCCCGGGGAGCGGGTGGGCGAACGCCGTCTCGGCGTGGTTGACCTCCAGGGCCACGCTCTGGAGCCGGTTGTCGTCCGGGAAGGCGTCCAGGAGCAGGACCCCGGCGGGGTTGCCGGAGAAGGGGCGGTCGGTGAAGGCGTCGACGATTCGGATGCGCATGCCGGTGACGGTAGGGGGTGGGCGGAGCCGTGGGCCAAGGCCAATCGGCGGGTCGTGGCCCGTTTCCCCCGGTTCGCTTGGCTCCCGGCATCTGGCTTCCGCTGCGCCCGGCTCCTCCTTATCGATCGCCCGGATTCCCGGTTCTCAGGTCCCTCCGGCACCCTCCGTGACCGGGTCGAGGTGTCCCGCGCGGTCCTCTCGCAGGGCACGAGGGACGGAACCCTGGGATCCTGAGCGAGAGCAGCGCGACCCATGACCTGACGACCACGGGCGGTGAGCGCCATGGCCGGGCTCGAGGAGAGCGACACCGATCCGACGGCGTCGTACGCCGATCCGCAGGGCGATCCGTTCCTGCGCACGCGGTTCGTCGTACCGGCCCGGCCGGTGACGTTCCTGCGGCGCGAGCGGCTGGTCAGCCATCTCGACCAGGCGTTGCACACCCCGTTGACCATGGTCAACGGGGCCGCGGGGGCCGGCAAGACGCTGCTGGTCGCCGACTGGGCCGCGGCCCGTGACCGGCCCGTCGCCTGGCTGACCACGGACGCGGCGGAGCAGGGCCCGGGCATGCTCTGGGCGTACCTGCTCCAGGCCCTGCGGGCCGCCGGAACGACGCTGCCCGCCGAGATCGGCTGCCCCGCGGACGCGAGCCGGGTGCCTCCCAACCTGCTGGCCCGGCTCGCCGCCGAACTGAGTGCCCGGGACCGCCCCGCGATCGTGGTGCTCGACGAGTACGACCGGGTGATCGACCCGGAGGTCGCGGACCAGCTGGAGTTCGTGCTGCACCACGCGGGCGACGGGCTGCGGCTGATCCTGGTCACCCGTACCGAACCGCTGCTGCCGCTGCACCGGTACCGGGCGGCCGGCGACCTGACCGAGATCCGGGGCGCGGAGCTGGCCTTCACCGCCGAGGAGGCGGCCGAACTCCTCGATCTGCACGGACTGCGGCTTCCGGCGCACGCGACGCGGGGCCTCGTGGAGCGCACCGGGGGCTGGGCCGCCGGACTGCGGCTGTGCGCGCTCGCCGCACGGGAGAAGCCGGATCCGGAGACCTATCTGAAGGAGTTCGAGGCCGACCGGTCCACGGTCGCCGACTTCCTGCTGGCGGAGGTGCTCAGCCGGCAACCGCCCGAGACTCAGGACGTCCTGCTCCGGGTCAGCGTCCTCGACCGCTTCCGCCCCGAGCTGGTGAACGCGTTGACGGAGCGCACCGACGCCGGGCCCATCCTGGCCGGCCTGCACCGCCAGAACGCCTTCGTGGAGCACCTCGGACAGGACTGGTACCGCCTCCACCCGCTGTTCGGGGAGATCCTCCGCGCCCATCTGCGGATGCGCTCGCCGGGCCTGGAGCCCGAGCTGCACCGGCGGGCCGCGCACTGGCTGCGGGGTTCGGGGTCCCTCACGGAGACCCTGGGCCAGGGCGCGGCCGCCGGCGACTGGGAGTTCACCGCCGGCGCCCTGATCGACGACTTCGCCATCGGCTGGCTGTTCACCGGCCTGCGCTCCGAGGAACTCGCCGAGCTGTTCTCCCGGATGGGACCGGAAGCGGCCGGCCCCGCGACCGACCTGGTCCGGGCCGCCCGGGACCTGTCCCGGCGCGATCTCGACCGGGGGCTGCGGCACCTGCGCGACGCGGAGCGGGGCCTGGCGGGCGAGCTGGGCCCGACGGCCGGTCCCGACGCCGTGGCGGACGCGGCCCTGACGGCGGAGTGGGACACGGCGGGCGAGGAGCCGGGCCTGGTGGCGGCCCGGCTGAGCTGCGCCCTGCTCGAGACGCTGGCCGGCCGGCTGACCGGCGCGCCGGGCCGGGCGGAGAGGGCCGCGGCGGCGGCCGAGACGCTGTGCGACCGGGCTCCGGCCCACCTGCTGGAGCGGCATCCCGAACTCACCGCGCTGCTGCTCGCCCATCTGGGCTCGGCGCGCCTGTGGGCCGGGCACTTCGACGAGGCGTGTGCCGCGCTGTCGCAGGTCGCCGAGTCCTCGGCGGGGGCTGCCACGGCGCACGCCCGCGAGGACTCGCTCGCCCGGCTGGCCCTGATCGACTATCTGGACGGCTGGCTCGGCAGGGCGGAGCGCAAGGCCCGGGCCGCGGTGACCGCCACGGAGCGGTACGGCCTCCCCCAGCCGTCCGGCTCCGGCATGGGGCGCCTGGTGCTGGCCGCCGTCGCCGTGGACCGCGACGACCTGGGCCGGGCGCGGGCGCTCCTCGCCGAGGCGGCCGGGGCGGACCCGGCACTGGCGGACCCGGTCATGGAGGCCGGCCGGGCCATCGCGACCGCCCGTCTGCATCTGGCCCGCGGAGACACGCGGGCAGCCCTCGAAGCGGCGGAACGAGCCGTTCCAGCCACGGTCGCCTCCCCCTGGGCCACAGGTCAGACGGCACTCGTCGTCTCCGCCGTGCATCTGGCGGAAGGGCGGCCGCAGACGGCCGTCGAGGTGCTCGCGGAGGTGTCCGACGAGCAGTCGGCGTGCGCGGTGGGGGCGGCGCGGGCCCAGCTCGCGGCGGGCCGGCCCGAGGCGGCGCTCGACCTGCTCGACGGGGTGCGGTCCGAGGGCCGTGCGGGCCCCGCGGTGACCGTCCGGGCCCTGCTGGTGAGGGCGCAGGCGGCGGACGGGGCGGGGGACACGGCCACCTCGCGCCGACTGGTCGCCCAGGCCCTGCGCGAGGCACGGCGTGACGGGCTGCGACGGCCCTTCCTCGAGGCCGGTCCATGGATCCGCCCGTTCCTGGACGCCATGGCACCGCGGGTGCGTGCGGCGGACCGGGTCACTTCCGGCGCGCCGGCGTCCGCCCCGCCGCTCCCGATCGTGGAGGAGCTCAGCGGGCGCGAGCGGGACGTGCTGAGCAGGCTCGCCCTGACCATGTCGACGGAGGAGATCGCCGCCGACCTGTTCGTCTCCGTGAACACGGTCAAGACCCACCTCAAGAGCGTCTACCGGAAGCTGGCGGTCAACCGTCGCAGCGACGCGGTGCGCCGCGCCCGTGAGCTGAAACTGCTCTGAGCGAGGCTCCGCGCGCCCTCGGGCAGCCCACCCGAGCGCCGGCTCGCCACACCGGGCTTCCTCCGGCCCGTCCCGAGCGTCCTGCGGCTCGCCACCGGGCTTCCTCCGGCCCGCCCCGAGCCTCCTGCGGCTCGCCCGTGGCGGGTGAGGCGTCGACCGGGGTTCTCCGCTGCGATGGGAGTGTGCACAGCCGCCCGTCCGGTTCACCGGACCCGCCTTCACGGAACTCGTCTTCGGGGGAGTCACCGGACCCGTCCCGCTCGTCCCGTTCTTCCCGCTCGCCGAGAGAGGCCGCGATGCCCAGGACCGAACGCGTCACGGCGGACCCGGCAGGCGCCGTCGAGCGCAGGAGCGACGTCGACTACACCGGTGGCGTCTACGGATCGATGCTCGCCGCCTCGGTGGTCGTCGGCGCGGGCACCCTGGGCTCGGTCCCCCGGCTGGAACTCGTGCTGCTGCTGTTGCTCACGGGAGTGGTGTTCTGGGTCGGGCACGTGCACGCCCAGTTGTTCGGGGCGCGGCTGGTGGCGGGGGGCCTGGACCGCCGGACCGTGCTGCACGTGTGCCGGGAGGAGTGGCCCATCGTCAAGGCGGCCCTCCCGCCGGCTCTCGCCGTGGCCGTCAGTCCCCTGCTCGGGCTCGACATCGAAGGCACCCTCTGGCTCGCCCTCGCGGTCGCCGTGGCGGGCCAGGTGGGCTGGTCCTCGGCGGCGGCACGGCGGGCCGGAGCCTCGTGGCGCATGGTGGCACTCACGGCCTCGGTGAACCTCGTGCTCGGCCTGCTGATCATCCTGTTCAAGCTCATCGTGACGCACTAGCCGGGACCGTGACGCACCGGGACCGTGACGCACCGGGTCCGTGACGCACCGGGTCCGTGACGCACCGGGTCCGTGACGCACCAGCCGGGACCGTGACGCACTCGGCGGGCCCGGGACTCGCGGGCCCGGGACTCCCCGGGCCAGCCCGTGACGCACCGGCGGGACGTGAATCGTCCAGGTATCACCTGCAAGGGGTGAGGCCACCCGGCCCGACCGGCCGGAGGATCGCAGAGTGAGTGCGCAGTCCGCCAGTCCCAGGCCATCCCGGGAGAGCAGCTCATGCGCTACGAGATCCGCGTCGACGGACATCTGTCGGAGGCGCTGACCAGGGTCTTCCCCGAACTGGACCATGTGGTCATGTCCGGTCAGACCGTCCTGTTCGGGTACGTCGTCGACGAGGCGCACCTGTACGGGCTGCTGGCCCGCTGCCAGTCACTGGGGCTGCGGGTCCTGGAGATGCGTCAACTGCCGGAGTGATGTGCCGGGGTGCGTCGTCGCCGGCCGGCACGAGGAGGAGTCATGAGCGTTTCGCCTGGTCCCGCACCGCACACAGGACCCGACGACCCGTTCGGCGGCCGTGACCGGCCGTCCGGCGGGACGGTACCGGGGCCGCTGGGCGCGGATCCCGCCGCTGCGCTGGCCGTGCTCGGGCGGTCCTGGACGTGGATCCTGGGCTCGGCGGTCGCCACGCTCGTGCCGGGCATCCTGATCCTGGTCTGGCCGGACGAGACCCTGCACGTCCTCGCGGTCCTGATCGGCCTGTACCTGCTGGTGACCGGAGGGTTCCGGTTCGTCGCGGCCTTCGCCAGGGAGGACCACGGGGAGCGCCTCACCGGGCTGCTGCTGGCGGTGCTGTACGTCGTCGCCGGCGTGCTGTGCCTGAGGAACCCGCTCCAGACCATCGCGACCCTCTCGCTCATCGTCGGGGTCCTGTGGCTGGTGTCGGGCATCCTCACCCTCCACACGGCGCTCGCCACCAAGGACCTGCCCCACCGGGGAGTCGTGCTCGGCGCCGCCGTGCTCGCCATCGTCGCGGGGATCGTGGTGCTCGCCCTGCCCACCGAGTCCGCCAGGGCGCTGACCAGGCTGCTCGGCCTGTGGCTCGTCCTGCTCGGCCTGGTCGAGGCCGCGGTCGCCTTCGCCTGGCGGTCCGCGCTGCGCCGGGCGCGGGCGGCGGGGCCGGGGGCTCCCGCGGGGACCGTCTGAGAGGCCGGTGCTCTCACCCGCCTCGGGTGAGGACGGCGCGACCTCGCCGCGCGCACTCTGAATACGCCATCCACGGCATCGGGCCCCGGCCCGGAACGGAGGAAGAGATGAGTGGGGACATGTACCTCGCGTACGACTATCCGCTGCTGAGCGCCTTCTGGACGATGCTGGTGTTCTTCCTGTGGATCATGTGGTTCGTCCTGCTGTTCCGGATCGTCGTGGACATCTTCCGGGACGACGAGCTCAGTGGCTGGGCCAAGGCCGGTTGGCTCGTGTTCTGCATCGTGCTGCCCTTCCTGGGCGTCTTCGTCTACGTGATCGCGCGGGGCAAGAACATGGGCCGCAGGGAGATCAAGCAGGCGCGGGAGCAGCAGCAGGCCTTCGACAGCTACGTCCGCGAGACCGCCAAGGGATCGGCACCCACGAGCAGCGTCGACGAACTCGCCAAGCTCTCCGAGATCCGTGCCCGGGGTGACATCACGGAGGAGGAGTTCAACAGGGCCAAGCAGATGGTGCTGAGCGGCTCCCGCCACTGAGCACGCCGGAACGAGAAACCGAATCGAGGCTTCGGGATGACAGCGACACACCCCACTCACGCGCCGTCGGCCAAGCGGCACTCGGCCCGACAGCAATGGGCGGAAGGCCTGATGGTCTTCGCCGCCGTCACGCTGATGCTCGCCGGAGTGCTCGACATCTTCCGGGGCATCATGGGGATCGCCGAGGACGACGTCTTCCTCTCCACCCGCAACTACGTCTTCGCGTTCGACCTCACCGGCTGGGGCTGGATCCACCTCGTCCTGGGCGCGGTCGCGGTGCTCGTCAGTCTCGGACTGTTCCGTACGGCGACGTGGGCACGGGTCGCCGGCGTGGCCATCGCCGGGCTGATCGTCATCGCCAACTTCCTCTCCCTGCCGTACTACCCGGTCTGGTCCGTCGTGATGATCGCCTTCTCCGGGTTCGTCATCTGGGCCCTGTGCGTGGTGCAGCCGGACAGGTCCGCGGACTGACCGGGTGGGGCCGTCCCGTCCGCAGCACACCAGGAAGGCGGTAGACGATGTGCCGTTGGCTCGCCTACTCGGGAACCCCTGTCCTGCTCGAAACGATTCTCTACCGGCCGACGCACTCGCTGATCGACCAGAGTCTGCACTCCAAGATGGGCGTGGAGACCACCAACGGTGACGGCTTCGGCGTCGGCTGGTACGGACCCGAGACGGACGTCGGGACCCCCGCGGTGGTCCGGGAGATCGGCCCGGCGTGGAGCAACCGCAATCTGCGGGAGATCGCCGGTCATGTGCGCTCACCGCTGTTCTTCGCGCACATCAGGGCCTCGACGGGCACCGCGGTGCAGCAGACCAACTCCCATCCGTTCCGGCACGGGCGCTGGATGTGGATGCACAACGGAGCGATCGCCGACTTCCACCGGATGCGCCGGGATCTCGCCCTCTCCGTCGACCCGCAGCTCTTCCTCGACATCGAGGGGTCGACGGACTCCGAGATGATGTTCTACCTGGCCCTCACCCTCGGCCTGGAAGAGGATCCGCCGGGCGCCGTCGCGCGGATGGTCGGCCTGGTGGAACGCACCGGACGCGCACACGGGGTGGAGTACCCGGTCCAGATGACGGTGGCCGTGACCGACGGGGAACGGCTGTGGGCCTTCCGCTACTCCACCCAGGGAGACTCGCGCTCGCTGTTCTACAGCACCGCCGTGGACACGCTCCGCTCGCTCCACCCCGACATGGCGTTCCTGCGCGAGGTCTCGGACGAGACCCGGCTCATCGTGTCCGAGCCCCTGGGCGATCTGCCCGGCGCCTGGAACAAGGTCCCCGAGAGCACGTACGGCGTGGTGCAGCCGGGCGGGGACGACATCGTCCACTTCGTCCCGCAGGCGGCCTAGCCCCGACGACCAGCGGCCATCCGTGCACCGGCGACGTCGGTGCATCGGATGGCCGCTGGTCGTCGGCGTACGGAGAGGCCGCGGCCGTCGGCGTACGGAGGAGCCGCGGCCGTCGGCGTACGGAGGAGCCGTGGGCGGTCAGTGGACGGAGAAGCCGCCGTCGACGAAGAGCGACTGGCCCGTCACATAGCCGGAGGAGCGGCCGGCCAGGAACACGGCCGCTCCGGCGAAGTCCTCGGCCAGGCCGTTGCGCCCGACCATCGTGCGCGCGGCCAGCGCCGTGACCTTCTCCGGGTCGGACTGAAGCCGTGCGTTGAGCGGGGTCAGCACGAAGCCGGGCACCAGCGTGTTGCAGGTGACGCCGTACGGTGACCACGCCTCGGCCTGTGAGCGGGCCAGCGACTCCAGGGCCCCCTTGGAGACGCCGTAGGCGCCGCTCTGGACGAACGCGCGGTGCGCCTGCTGGGAACTGATGTGGATGATCCGGCCGAAGCCGCGCTCGGCCATGCCGGGTCCGAACCGCAGGCCCAGCAGATAGGGCGCCTCCAGGTTCACCGCCATCGTGGCGTCCCACACGTCCTCGCCCAGCTCGCCCATCGGCGGCCGCAGGTTGATCCCGGCGCAGTTGACGAGGATGTCGGGTTCGCCGTACACGCCGGCCGCCTGTTCCGCGGCGGCGCGCACCCCGTCACGGGTGCTCAGGTCGGCGCTCACCCAGGCGGCCCGGCAGCCGTCCGCCGTCAGCTCGTCGACCGTGGCGGCCAGTTCCGCCTCCTTGCGCGCCACGATCACCACGGCCGCCCCCGCCCGGGCGAGAGCGCCGGCGATGGCCCGGCCGATGCCGGAACTGCCGCCGGTCACCAGGGCGACCCGGCCTTCCAGCGAGAACAGTTCGGAGAGGTAGGTGGCCGGGGTGCCGTGCGAGGAGCTGCTGGGTGTCATGTCCGCACCCTAGAACGCCGGCCGCGCCCCGGACGTCCAGGGTCCTTGCCAAGCGAACTGTTCCGATATATCGTTGACGCATCGCGACAGATCAACGATGGAATGAAGGAGTGGTTTGCGATGCGTACCCACGGATTCGAGCGTGGACATGGACAGGACGGCCCCCGGCGTGGCCGCGGCGGCTTCGACGGACGGCGGGCGGCTTTCGGGCCCTTCGGTCCGGGTGGCCCCGGTGGTCCGGGATTCGGCCCCGGCGGTCCCGGCTTCGGGCCGGGCTTCGGTGGTCCCTGGGGCGGACGAGGGCGTGGCGGGCCGAGGGGGAGGGCGCGGCGCGGTGACGTACGGGCCTCGATCCTGGCCCTGCTCAAGGACCGGCCGATGCACGGCTACGAGATGATCCAGGAGATCGCCGAGCGCAGTGGCGGGGCGTGGAAGCCCAGTCCGGGCTCGGTGTACCCCACCCTCCAGCTGCTGGAGGACGAGGGCCTGATCAGCAGTGAGAGCGACGGCGGCAAGAAGCTGTTCTCGCTCACCGAGGAAGGTCGCACGGCCGCCGAGGAGGGCCCGGAGGCTCCCTGGGAGGAGGCCTCGCGCGGGGTCGACTGGGAGGCTCTCAGTGAGATCCGCCAGGCCGGATTCGGTCTGATGGAGGCCTTCGGGCAGGTGTGGAAGACCGGCAGCAAGGAGCAGCGCGAGAAGGCGCTCACGGTCATCAACGACGCCCGCAAGAAGCTGTACCTGATCCTCGCCGACGAGGACTGATCGCCGTACGGCGATGTCGAGGCGCCCCGTGGAGTCATCCGCGGGGCGCCTTCGTGTGCCGGGCGCCGCGCCGGAACGGGTGATCGGTCCGCCGGGTCGGGCCGGGCCGCCCGGTCAGGCGACCAGTCCGGCCAGCTTGCGCAGTGACTCGGCCAGTGCGGCCGTCCCCGAGTCCTTGAGCCTGCCCGCCATCAGGGACACGGCCGCGCCCGTGAACTCGCCGTCGATGCGGACCGTCGTGGCGTCTCCCTCGGGGGTCAGGGTGTAGCGGGTGGCGACGGACACCGCCATCGGACCCTTCCCGCGGATTTCGAGCACCCGGGCGGGCTCCAGCTCCGTCACGGTCCACTCGACCTCGGCCGGGAAGCCCATGAGCTTCATGTTCTCCTGGAAGGTCGCGCCCACTTCGAGGGTCTCCGGGCCGCCCTTCGGGAAGTTGGTGTGGGTCGCGTTCCACTCCCCGTACGCCGGCCAGTCGGTGAGCTGGGCCCACACCTTCTCGGCCGGTGCCTGGATGCGTGCCTCCGCGCTGACTTCGGCCATGCGACCACCTCTTCGTGTCGGGCAACTCGGGCTGCGGTGTCGCGGAACGTAACTCCAGGACCTCGAACATTCAATACTGACGAACCGTCAGGAAGTGTGGAGAAGGAGGTGCGGAGGGGAGGGTGCGGAGACGGAGGTGCGACGGGGGTGAGACATCGGAGGTGCGGAGGCGCGGGTGCGACGGAGTGGCGCGACGGAGGTGCGGAGGCGCAGGTGCGACGGGGGTGACGCGACGGAGGTGCGGAGAGCGCTGAGACGTTCGGCGCGGGCGGATCGGGGGCGGCCCGGCCGTGAAGGGGGCGTGTGGCAAGTCGGCGCGCGCCCCGGAGGCCGAACGGCCTGATCTCCTCCGTAGGGAGGAGATTCCGACGGCAGGGGTCAGCTCTGTGTGGGACGCGAAGATGCTCCTCCCCGGGGATGACCGCATCCGCGGGCACTGATGGGGTGGGATGGTGCAATCCCGTACTTCCCGGCAGTCGCCTCAGAACCCGGTGGCGCACGGCACGGACGACGACCCCAGGCTCGCCGCCGAGCCCGCGGCGGCGCTCGCCGCCGCCCGCCGCAGGGCGGTGCGGGACGGGGACCGGCAGATCGACACCGCCCACCTGCTGCACTCGCTCCTGGAACAGGACCCGCAGGTACGCGCCGCCTTCGACGGCGGACCCCAGCTCGCCCGGCTGCTCGGCTACCTCGTCCAGCGCAGCATCGGCTACGGCCTGCGCTGGCAGAGCGGAGTCGAGGACTCCGGGACCCTGCCCGTCGTGACGGCCGTCGAGGGCCTCTCCCCGCTGGCCGCGGCCGCCCTGGAGCAGGCGTGCGTGCGGGCCGCCCTGCGCGACGGAGCGCCCGCCCGCGGTGTCGACCTGCTCGCGGCGATCGTCGCCGACCCGCAGGCGCGGGCCGTCGAGGTGCTGACCCGTGCCGCCGTCGACGTCCAGGGGCTGCGCGCCCGGATCGAGGACGGTCCGCGGGACCTCCGGGCCCGCGCCGGAGGTGCCGAGGGCGCCTGCTGAGCCTGCCCGAAGCGCCCGTCTGCCGAGCCCGCTCCGGCGCCCTTGTCGGCGGTTCCGGGCAGTCCACCCGATGAGACAGGTGTCAACGGGGATGACGCTCATGTCATCGCCTGTCATCATGTGCCCGTGCATACGTCTGTGAGCAGTGAGGGCAAGCGCGGAAGGGGCATCGGGCTCGGTCTGGCGATCGGGTCGGCCATCGCCTTCGGCGGATCCGGGGTCGCGGCCAAACCGCTGATCGAAGCGGGCCTCGATCCGCTGCATGTGGTGTGGCTGCGGGTGACCGGCGCGGCCCTGGTGATGCTGCCGCTCGCCGTACGGCACCGCGCCCTGCTGCGCACCCGCCCGGCCCTGCTCGCCGGATTCGGGCTGCTGGGCGTGGCGGGCGTCCAGGCCTTCTACTTCGCCGCGATCTCCCGTATCCCGGTCGGCGTGGCACTGCTCGTCGAGTACCTCGCGCCCGCGCTGGTGCTCGGCTGGGTGCAGTTCGTGCAGCGGCGTCCGGTGACCCGCGCCGCCGCGCTCGGCGTGGTCCTCGCGGTGGGCGGGCTGGCCTGTGTCGTCGAGGTCTGGTCCGGGCTGAGTTTCGACGTCCTCGGACTGATGCTGGCGCTCGCGGCCGCCTGCTGCCAGGTCGGCTACTTCGTCCTGTCCGACCAGGGCAGCGACTCCGGGGACCAGGCCCCCGATCCGCTGGGCGTCATCGCCTACGGTCTGCTCGTGGGCGCCGTCGTCCTGACCGCCGTCTCCCGCCCCTGGAGCATGGACTGGTCCGTGCTCGCGCACACCGCCGGTATGAACGGCACCGAGGTCCCCGCCTGGCTGCTGCTCGGCTGGATCGTGCTCATCGCGACGGTGATCGCGTACGTCACCGGTGTGGTCTCCGTGCGCCGGCTCTCTCCCCAGGTCGCGGGCGTCGTGGCCTGTCTGGAGGCGGTCATCGCGACGGTCCTGGCATGGGTGCTGCTCGGCGAACACCTGTCGGCGCCGCAGATCGTGGGCGGGGCGGTGGTGCTCCTGGGCGCCTTCATCGCGCAGTCGTCCGCGCCGGCCAAGGGCGCCCCGGAGCCGGTGGCCGGCGGCAGCCCCGAAAGGGAGCTGTCGGCCCGCGGAACCGCCGCCTAGGGGGTCGATCTTGTCTTGGCACGCACGCGTTCTGCCGCCGTCGGCCTCCTGAGGCGGGCCCTCCCGTGAACCACGCCCGGTATCCGCTGCCGGGGTCGACGGTGCCGGGGGCGACGGTGCCGGGGTCGACGGTTCCGCCCGCGGATGAAGTCCGAGGGCCGCTGCCCCCGCGGCCCTCGCCTACGCCGTCTACTTCGCGGGCGCGGCCGTCGTGCCCTTCGCCACCGTCTCCGTGATCATGCTCCTCGCACCGGTGAGCACGGCGGTGTCGGCGGTCGCCGTCCTCGGCGAACAACTCCGGGTGACGCCCCTCGCGGGGACTCTGCTGATGCCGGCTTCGGTCACCGGCCTGGCCCTCGCCGACGGACGGCGGTCACGGGAGCCCGGGGAGGCAGGGGAGGCGCGGAAGTCAGGGGAGGCGCGGAAGTCAGGGGAGGAACGGACCGCCGGGGCACCGGCCTGACGGGATGCGGGCGGGCGTGGGGCCGACTGCCCGCCGCGCCCCGCGCCGTCCCGTGGGGCACCTCGCCGTCCCGTGGGGCACCTCGCGCCGTCATGCGCTGCGCCGCCGGGACAGGTGCGCGCCGGCCGCCGCGTCGCGTGGGCCGCCTCGGGCGGCCAGACCGGCCGCGATCCGGTCCTGGGTCTCGCTCGGCCGGTGCGCCGCGTACTTGAACTTCGCCCGTACGCCGGTCACTTCCAGCCGGACGCCACGGATGCCGGACAGCAGTCGGCCGTACGGCGCCTCGCCGACCGCGGGCCGGGCCGAGCCGCCCTCGGGCTGGAAGTGCCCCATCTGGCGTTCCAGCAGCTCGGCCTTGGCGGTCGGATCGTCCACGAGGTGCGCCGTGCAGCGCAGTTGCACCGCCGCGTAGAAGCTCGTCGGGGTGCCGTGCTCGGCGGGGGCACCCGGCGCCGCCTGCCAGGGGCCGGGGACGAACACGTAGTCGTCGACCACGCTCAGGATCACGGTCGGGTCCGCCTCCAGGGCGGGCCACAGCGGGTTGGGGCGGGCCAGATGGGTGAGGGCCTCGCCCGCGTCGGGGTCGTAGGCGAAGTGCAGGGGCTGGACGAACGGGGGCTCGCCCGCCGGGCCGTTGACCGCGAGCTGGCCGAAGTCGTGGCCGGACAGCCAGTCGCGCCATTCGGCGTCGTCGTGGGGAGCGTCCCAGGGGTGGATGAGCATCACGGCACCGCGAGGTAGTCGGGGAGCGCGGTGCCGGGGGCGAGGTCGGCCTCCGGGAGGGGCGCGCCGTAGCCCTTGCGCAGCGGGAGCACGCCGGCCCAGTGGGGGAGGGCGAGGTCTTCCGGTTCGTCGTTCACCCCGCCGGTGCGGGTCTTGGCCGAGACCTCGTTCAGGTCGAGGCGGATCACCGCGGTCGCCGCCAGCTCCTTCTTGTTGGCGGGGCGCGAGTCGGCGGCCCGGCCCGGCACGACATGGTCGACGAGGGCGTCGAGCGCGTCGCGCTTCTCCTGCGGGTCCGTCACGTCGTACGCGATGCCGTGCACCACGACCGAGCGGTAGTTGATCGAGTGGTGGAAGGCGGAGCGGGCCAGCACCAGGCCGTCGACATGCGTCACCGTCAGGCACACCGGCAGTCCCGGGTCCGCCTGTCCCGTCATCCGCAGCGGACGCGAGCCCGTGGAGCCGTGGACGTAGAGCGTCTCGCCGACCCTGCCGTACAGGGTCGGCAGCACGACCGGCACGCCGTCGCGGACGAAACCGAGGTGGCAGACGTAGCCCTCGTCGAGTATCGCGTGCACGGCGTCCCTGTCGTACGAGGCCCTCTCCGCGGACCGGGTGGGGATCGTGCGGTCGGTCGGGGTGTAGGCGGCGGGCCGCGTGGTCGTCTCCGGGGTCCCCTGCATGGCGTTCTCCATTGTACTAGTGCATAATGGTCTTTGTGCTAGGAGAATATCCGATCAAAGGCCGACGCGCAGCGGAGATTTCCGCGAGCATCGAGGCGGCGGTGGGGGCGGGTGCGCTGGGTCCCGGTCAACTGCTGCCGCCCATGCGGGAGTTGGCGACCGAGTTGGGGGTGAACCCGAACACCGTCGCGGCCGCGTACCGCACCCTGCGGGAGCGTGGGGTGATCGAGACCGACGGCCGGCGGGGCAGTCGGGTGCGGTCGAAGCCCGCCACGACCGGGCGCGAGTTCCTCCGGGTCGAGGTGTCGGAGGGGGTGCGGGACGCGGCCGCGGGCAACCCGGACACCGCGCTGCTGCCCCCGCTGGCGCCGGCCTTCGCGTGGGCCGCCGAGCAGGGCGACCGTGAGCCGGTGCTGTACGGACACGCTCCGCTCGAGCCCGGACTGGCGCGGCTCGCGCGGGCCGGACTCGACGAGGACGGCGTGCCGGCCGGACCCGTGGCCGTCGCCTCCGGCTCGCTCGACGCGATCGAACGCGTCCTCGCCGCGCATCTGCGGCCGGGCGACACCGTGGCCGTCGAGGATCCCGGCTGGGGCTCCCTGCTCGACCTCGTCCCGGCGCTCGGGCTGCGCCCGGTCCCCGTCGGCGTCGACGACGACGGCCCGCTGCCCGAGCAGGTGCGTCGCGCCCTGGAGGCCGGGGCGCGCGCCCTCATCGTCACCGACCGGGCGCAGAACCCGACCGGCGCTGCGGTGAGTGCCGCACGCGCGCGTGCCCTGCGTGCCGTGCTGCGGGCACACCCGCGGACCGTGCTCGTCGAGGACGACCACGGCCACGGGATCGTCGACCTCCCGCTGCACCCCCTCGCGGGCGTCACCCGGCACTGGGCGTTCGTGCGCTCGGTGGCCAAGGCGTACGGGCCCGACCTGCGGTTCGCCGTGCTCACGGGGGACGAGGTCACCCTCGACCGGGTGCGCGGGCGGCAGCGGCTCGGACCCGGGTGGGTCAGCCTGATCACCCAGCGGGCGGTGCTGCGGCTGTGGGCCGACGGGGCGGTGGACGCGCGGGCGGTGGCCGAGGCGTACGGAAGCCGGCGGAACGCGCTGATCGCGGCGCTGGCCGAGCGGGGGGTCGAGGCGCGGGGGCGCAGCGGGATGAACGTGTGGATCCCCGTGCCGGACGAGACGGGCGCCGTCGCCCGGCTGCTCCAGGCGGGCTGGGCCGTCGCGCCCGGGGCCCGCTTCCGGATCGAGGCGCCACCGGGAATCCGGATCACGGTGTCGACCCTCGGCCGGGAGGAGACCGACCCCCTGGCGGACGCGGTCGCCGCGGCGGTACGGGTGGGGGGAGCGCGGGGGTACGTCTGAGACGCGCGGCCGCCGACCGGACGCGACGTGGCGGACGCCGGTCCCTCGGGCGCCGGCACCCCGCGCCGGGTGGGCGGACCGGCCACCACACGACGCATCCTGTGCCGGGCAGGTGACTGGCCACCACGCGACGCACCCTGCGCCGGCCGCGCAGCGCGGCCCCGGCTCAGGGTCTCCGGCGCCCCCCCGCTCAGGGTCTGCGTGCGCCCCCGGTTCAGGGTCTGCGGCGGGCCTGGGTCAGGGCTGCTCCTGCCAGGACTATTGCCGCGCCTACCGGGGTCGACCAGCTCAGGGACTCGCCGAGGATCGCGACGCCCGCCGCCGTCGCGATGACCGGGATGAAGTAGGTGACCATCTGGGCGGTCGTGGGGCCGACCTCCGCGACCAGGCCGTACTGGATCAGCAGGGCGAGACCCGTGCCGAGCGCGCCCAGGGCGGCCGTCGCGAGCAGCGGGACCAGCGGGAAACGGCTCGGGAAGGTCGTGAACAGCGGGGTGACGACGGCCAGTTGGAGTGTGGCGAGCGCCAGCTGCGCTCCGGTCATCGACAGGGCCGAGGAGCCGGTGTCCGCCAGCGTGCGGCGGAGGTAGATCCAGCCGATCGGATAGCTGAGCGAGGCCAGCAGGGCCAGGGCCGTGCCCCGGGCGTCCAGGCCGTGGAAGCCCTGCCAGGCACCGAGCACCGTCAGGACGCCCAGGAAACCGAGGCCCAGTCCCGCGACGCGCAGCCGGGTCGGCCGGTCCTCCGACAGCGCCACCAGGGACAGGGCCATGCCCCACAGCGGCGAGGTGGCGTTGCAGATCCCGGCCAGGGTGGAGGGGATCGTCAGCTCGGCGTAGGCGAACAGGGAGAAGGGCAGGGCGTTGAGGAGGAACGCCGCCACCGTCAGATGCGCCCAGGTGCGGGCCCCGAGCGGCAGCCGCTCGCGCTTCACGACCATCGCGACCGCCAGCACCGCCGTGCCGAACAGCAGCCTGCCCAAAGTGACCTGGAAGGGCGCGTAGCCGTCGGTGCCCACCTTGATCAGCAGGAAGCTGAAGCCCCAGATCGACGACAGCACGCCGAAGCGCAGCCGCCAGTCGAGGGTGCGGCGCGGGCGGGTGGCGGCGGGCGGGGGCGAGGTCCGGGCGGGGGCGGTGACAGCAGTCATGAGCGTAACGATGCTGTACGTCGTCTCCTCACACAATCGAGAATATTCGAGCGATACCTCGTAGCATCGCTTACATGTTGAACCTGGAGCGCCTGCGCACCCTGGACGCCCTGGCCCGGCACGGATCGGTCAGCGGCGCCGCCCTGGGTCTGCACATCACCACCTCGGCCGTCTCGCAGCAGATGGCCAAGCTGGAACGGGAGGTCGGGCAGCGGCTCCTCGCCAAGCAGGGCAGAGGGGTGCGGCTCACCGACGCGGGGCGGCTGCTCGCCGACCACGCGTCCCGGATCCTGTCGCAGGTCGAGCTCGCCCAGTCCGATCTGGAGGCCCAGCGCGGACAGGTGGTGGGGGAGCTGCGGCTCTCCGCCTTCCCGACCGCGGCCCGCGGGCTCTTCCCCGTCGCGCTCGCCGAGCTGCGCAAGGCGCACCCGGGGCTGCGCCTGCGCTCGTGCGAACTGGAACCGGAGCGCGGGGTCGCGGGCGTGGTCCGCGGCGACCTCGATCTCGCCGTCGTCCTGGACTGGTACAACAAGCCGATGCCGGTGCCCGACGGCCTGGTCAAGGCGCCCATCCTGGATGATCCCGCCGATGTCGCGATGCCGACCGCGCACCCCCTCGCGGGCCGGGACGAGGTCGATCTGGCGGAGTTCGCCGAGGACGAGTGGATCACCTGGGGCGAGGGCGAGTTCTGTCACGAGTGGCTGATGTTCACGCTGCGCTCCCGGGGCGTCGAGCCGATCGTCGGCCACCGGGCGGCCGAGACGCACACCCAGCTCGGTCTGGTGGCCGCCGGACTGGGCGTGTGCATCGCGCCCCTGCTCGGACGGCACCCGGTGCCGGAGGGCGTGGTGACGGTTCCCCTGCGGCAGCGGGTGCGCCGGCATGTGTATGTGCTCTGGCGGGCGGACGCCGACCGCCGCCCGTCGATCCGGGCGGCGGTCGCGGCGCTCAAGGCGGCGGGGCGGGCCGTGGGCTGAACCGCGGGCGGGCGGTGCGCCGAACCGGGGGCGGGCCGTGGGCCGAACGGTCCTACAGACCGCCCAGCTTGCGGAAGTCCCAGGAGACGATCTTCGTCGGCTTCAGCCGCACCCACGCGTGCCGCCCGTCGTGCGGCATCGCGTCCAGGCCGAAGTTCTTGCGGGCGAACAGCGTCTCCACGGCGTCGAGTTCGGCGCACAGCTCGCCGGTGCGCGGGCTCTCGCCCACGAACTCCACGGCGCCGGACAGCTCGACGCCCCGCAGTGCGTCGTACTCCTCGCCCGTGTCGATCACGATCGCGACCCGGGGATCGCGCTTCAGGTCCGCCCAGCGCTTGCTGCGCACGACCGAGTACAGCCACAACGCCGTGCCGTCCCAGAGGAACCACAGGGCGCTGACGTGCGGGGCGCCGTCGGTGGACACGGTCGCGACCCGGCAGGTGCGCTGGAGGGTGAGGAACGCGTCCAGTTCACCCGGCGACATCATGATCTTCCGGCCCCGGCGCTGCGTGACGGTCATCCGGCCCCCTCATTCTTTTCTTGTGTGGACGTGCCGCTCTCCTGAAAATCCGTCAGGAAAGCATGGGTGTTCTTCCTTCTGCGCGCAATGGCGGCTACCGTCGCCCGCCGCAGACCGACGCCAGGAGGAGTCATGCCGACGTACGAACAGCTCAGCGCCCTCCTCGACCCGGCGAGCACCGTGCTGATCACGGTCGAGTGCCAGCGGGGCGTCGTCGGGCCCGATGCCGCGCTGCCCGAACTCGCCCGTGAGGCACGGGAGTCGGGGGCACTCGCCAACGTCGCCCGGCTCGTCGACGCCGCTCACGCGAGCCGCGTCCAGGTCGTGCACGCCGTCGCCGAGCGCCGCCCCGACGGCCTGGGCGCCAACCGCAACGCGCGGCTGTTCCGCGCGGCCGAACGGCTGCCCGTCCAGCAGCTGGCCGGCACCGACGCGACCCGCCCGGCGCCCCCGATCGAGGTGGCCGAACAGGACCTCGTGGTCCGGCGGCTGCACGGACTGTCGCCGGTCCAGGGCACCGACGTCGACGCCCTGCTGCGCAACCTGGGCTGCCGCACGCTGGTCGTGACCGGAGTCTCGGCGAACGTGGCGATCCCGAACACCGTCTTCGACGCCGTCAACCGCGGTTACACGGCCGTCGTGCCGTCGGACGCCATCGCCGGGGTGCCCGCCGACTACACCCCCGCGATGATCCGCCACACCCTCGCACTGGTCGCCACGGTCGCGACCACCGACGAGGTACTGGCGTGTCTGCGGCGGCCCGCCGTCAGGCCAGCGTGATCGAGTCCCCGCTGACGGTGATCGACACCTCGGGCAGCGGCTTCTGCGCGGGGCCGCTCTTCACACTGCCGTCCGTGATCGAGAAGTTGCTGTTGTGACAGGGGCAGTTGATCACGCCGTCACTGATGCTCTTCACCGCGCAGCCCTGGTGGGTGCAGACGGCGGAGAACGCCTTGTACGTGCCCGCCGTCGGCTGGGTGACGACCACCTTCTCGGAGGCGAACACCTTGCCGCCGCCCTCGGGGATGTCGGCGGTCGTGGTCAGCGCGGAACCGGCCGCGGCGTTGTCCCCGCCCCCGGTGCCGCCCGTGCTCGCGGCCTCCGACGTGCCGGCCGAGGCGGAGGAGCTCGACGAGTCGTCGTCGGAACCTCCGCACGCGGTCAGCGCCACGGCGAGCCCCGCGGCTCCGGCGGCTGCCACGACGGTGCGGCGGGCGGGCCCCGACGCGGACTTGATCGATGCGCTGGTCATGCTGGAGGTTCCCTTCGAGGGGGTGCGTGGATCTGCCGAGAGGTACGAGCCGCGGGCGCCGGTCGTTCAGCACCCCCGCCAAGTCCGGACAGTGTCGAGATCTTGACCCGTTCGAGATGAGTGCGGCGTAAGCCAGAGCTGTCGCGGAGCTGTCGGCCGCGCATCGTGCCAGGCCCAGTAGCCTGGGGCGATGCTCAAGGAAGTCACCGCGACCCGCTTCGTCACCCCCCTGCGTGAGGGCGGCTCCCTGCCGGGACTCGTCGAGGCCGACGACTTCGGTCTGTACGTCATGAAGTTCACCGGCGCCGGACAGGGCCGCAAGACGCTCGTCGCCGAGGTGGTCTGCGGTGAACTCGCCCGCAGGCTCGGCCTCCGGGTGCCCCGCCTGGTGACCGTGCGGCTGGACATCGTGCTGGGACTCGGCGAACCCGACCAGCAGGTACAGGAGTTGCTGAAGTCCAGCGGCGGCACCAACCTCGGCATGGACTTCCTCTCCGGAGCCCTCGGCTTCGATCCGCTCGCCTTCCCGGTGAGCGCCGAGGAGGCGGGCCGGATCGTCTGGTTCGACGCGCTCGTGAACAACGTCGACCGGTCCTGGCGCAACCCCAACCTGCTGGTCCACCGCGGCGACCTCTGGATGATCGACCATGGCGCGACCATGATCTGGCAGCACAACTGGCCCACCGCCGAGACCTCCGCGGCCCGCCCCTACGACGCCGGCGACCACGCCCTCGCCCGGTTCGGGCCGGACGTCGCGGCCGCCGCGGCGGAACTGGCGCCGCTGATCACCGCCGACCTCCTCGCCGAGGTGACCGCCGAGATCCCCGACGTCTGGCTGGCGGACGAGCCCGGTTTCGACACCCCGGACGCGCTCCGCCGGGCCTACGCGGCCCCGCTGCTCGCCCGGGCCGCCGTCATCCACGACCGCATCAAGGGGACCAAGTGAACGAGCGCCACATCATCCGGCCGGGTCAGGGCGGCGACCGGGACGTCTTCGAGTACGCCCTGCTGCGCGTCGTACCGCGCGTCGAGCGCGGCGAGTGTGTCAACGCGGGCGTGCTGGTGTACTGCCGCGGCCAGGACTACGTCGGTGCCCGCACCCACCTCGACGAGGCGAAACTGCTGGCGCTGGACCCGGAAGCGGACGTGGCCGGGGTGCGGGCCGCGCTGCGGGCGGTGGAGGGCGTGTGCGCCGGTGGCGCGTCGGCGGGACAGGCGGCGCACGACGACGCCGGACGTCGCTTCCGCTGGCTGATCGCGCCCCGCTCGACGATCGTCCAGCCGGGCCCCGTCCACACCGGGCTCACCACCGATCCCGCCGCCGAGACCGAGCGGCTGCTGGAACTGCTGGTGAGGTAATGGATCACACCCGCGCCGTGTGGCGTTGACACCGGGTGCCAGGGCTTCTAGCGTCACGTCTGCCGAAGGTACTAAGCGGTCGCTCACCACTCGGGCGCATCCAGATTTTCTCAAGGGCGAGGAGAACCAGCAATGTCCACCACTGAGCAGCGGGTCGCCGTGGTCACGGGCGCGGCGCGCGGCATCGGAGCCGCCACCGCCGTACGGCTGGCCGCGGAGGGCCGGGCGGTCGCGGTCGTCGACCTCGACGAGGCCGCCTGCAAGGACACGGTCGAGAAGATCACCGCGGCGGGCGGCAAGGCCCTCGCCGTCGGCGCCGACGTCTCCGACGAGGCCCAGGTCGAGGCGGCGGTCGCACGCATCGTCGAGGAGCTGGGCGCGCCGACGATCCTCGTCAACAACGCGGGCGTGCTCCGCGACAACCTGCTGTTCAAGATGAGCGTCGCCGACTGGGACACCGTCCTCGGCGTGCACCTGCGCGGCTCCTTCCTGATGACCAAGGCCGTCCAGAAGCACATGGTCGACGCGGGCTTCGGCCGGGTCGTCAACCTGTCGTCCTCCTCGGCGCTCGGCAACCGCGGTCAGGCCAACTACTCCGCCGCCAAGGCCGGTCTCCAGGGCTTCACCAAGACCCTCGCCATCGAGCTCGGCAAGTTCGGCATCACCGCCAACGCCGTCGCCCCCGGCTTCATCGCCACCGACATGACCGCCGCGACCGCCGCCCGGGTCGGCATGGGCTTCGAGGAGTTCAAGGCCGCGGCCGCCACCCAGATCCCCGTCGCGCGCGTCGGTGAGCCCGACGACATCGCCAACGCGATCGCCTTCTTCACGAACGAGGCCGCCGGCTTCGTCTCCGGGCAGGTGCTGTACGTCGCCGGCGGACCGCTCGACTAAAGGCCACCAGGGAGCACTAGGAAGCACTGGGGATCACATGACTGAACTGCCCGCACTCTCCGGCAAGGTCGCCCTCGTCACGGGCGCCAGCCGCGGCATCGGCTACGGCGTCGCCGAGGCGCTCGTCGCCCGTGGCGACCGGGTCTGCATCACCGGCCGCAACGAGGACGCGCTCAAGGAGGCCGTCGAGCAGCTCGGCGCCGACCGGGTCATCGGCGTCGCCGGCAAGGCGCACGACCTGGCACACCAGGCCACCGCCGTCGAGCGCACCATGGAGGCCTTCGGCCGGGTCGACTTCCTGGTCAACAACGCCGGTACGAACCCGGTGTTCGGGCCGATCGCCGACCTCGACCTGGACGTGGCCCGCAAGGTCTTCGAGACGAACGTGGTCTCCGCGCTCGGCTTCGCGCAGCGGACCTGGCACGCCTGGCAGAAGGACAACGGCGGCGCGATCGTCAACATCGCCTCCGTCGCGGGACTCTCCGCCTCGCCCTTCATCGGCGCTTACGGCGTCAGCAAGGCCGCGATGATCAACCTGACCCAGCAGCTGGCGCACGAGTTCGCGCCGCGCGTGCGGGTCAACGCGATCGCCCCGGCCGTGGTGAAGACGAAGTTCGCCGAGGCCCTGTACGAGGGCCGCGAGGCGGAGGCGGCCGCCGCCTACCCGCTCGCCCGGCTCGGCGTGCCCTCCGACATCGGTGGCACCGCCGCGTTCCTGACCTCGGCACAGTCGGACTGGATCACCGGCCAGACGCTCGTCGTCGACGGCGGGATCTTCCTCAACGCCGGCGTGGGCTGATCACGGCCTGGCCGGAATTCGACCTCCACGGGCGCCGTTTCCTGACGGAAACGGCGCCCGTGGCGTCGTTCGGGCGCCGTCACGGTCGATGACAACGTAGTCACCCAAAAGTGATCAAGAATGCTTCAAGGGCGTGGGTTCACGGCGCCTGGGGCTGCGGTATGGTCTGCCAACCCTTGGCATGGCAGATCGAGGAGCGTGCGCGTGTTCAACCGGAACCGATCCTTGCAGCAGATGGCGGCGATCGTGTCCATATCCCTGGTGGCCGGATGCAGCCTCCTGGGAGAGGAGAGCTCCGACGATGCCGGACCGATCGTCGTGGGCACCACCAGTGCTCCCAGCACGCTCGACCCCGCCGCCGCCTGGGACGGCTCCTGGGAGCTGTTCCGCAACGTCTACCAGACGTTGCTGAACTACCCCAACGGAGCGACGAGCCCCCAGCCGGACGCCGCCGAGTCCTGTGAGTTCACGGACAGTTCGAACCGCACCTACAAGTGCGACCTGCGCGAGGGCCTCAAGTTCTCCAACGGTGACACGCTGGACGCGAAGGCCGTGAAGTACTCGATCGACCGCATCCGGACGATCAACGCGGACACCGGTCCGAACGGACTCCTGGGCAGCCTCGACAGCGTGGAGACCAAGGGCGAGCGGCAGGTGCTGTTCCGGCTCAACAAGCCCGACGCCACCTTCCCGTTCGTGCTCGCCACCCCGGGCATGTCCCTGGTCAACCCCGACGACTACTCCGCGAAGGCCCTGCGCAAGGAGGACGGCATCGTCGGCTCCGGCCCGTACCGCCTCCAGTCCTACGAGCAGGGCAAGCAGTCCGTCCTGGTGCGCAACGACAACTACAAGGGCTTCGCCGACCGCAAGAACAACGCGGTGACGATCCGCTACTTCCAGGACTCCGGCGAGATGGTCAAGGCCCTGCGCGGCGGCGACATCGACATCACGTACCAGGGCCTCGCCGCCGACGACATCGTCGACCTCGACGGCAAGACCGCCGCCAACGAGGGCCTCCAGCTCATCGAGGGCGCCGGCAGCAACATCAACTACCTGGTGTTCAACCCCAAGGACCCGTGGTCCGAGAAGGTCGCCGTGCGCCGGGCCGTGGCCCAGGTCGTGGACCGGGCGGCCATCGCCCACGAGGTCTACAAGGACACGGTCGAGCCGTTGTACTCCATGGTCCCGTCCGGCCTGACCGGCCACACCACCGGCTTCTTCGACTCCTTCGGCGACCCGGACAAGTCCAAGGCCCGCAAGATCCTCACCGAGGCGGGGATCACCGAGACCGTCCCGCTCACCCTCTGGTACACCACCGACCGCTACGGCTCCGACACCGCTCTCGAGTTCAAGGAGATCAAGCGGCAGCTCGAAGCCTCGGGCCTGTTCTCGGTCACGCTGAAGAGCCGCCCCTGGAACACCTACGTCGTGGGCTACCAGAAGGGCGAGTACCCGGTCTTCGGGCGCGGCTGGGCCCCGGACTTCCCCGACGCGGACAACTTCATCGCCCCCTTCGTCGGCGACCAGAACGCCCTCGGCACGCCCTACCCGGCGAAGGAGATCACCCAGGTCCTGCTGCCCCGCTCCCGTGGCGAGAGCGACCGGGCCAACGTGGTGAAGGACTTCGAGGAGGCCCAGCAGATCCTCGTCGACGACGCCCGGCTGCTCCCGCTGTGGCAGGGCAAGCAGTACCTCGCCTCGTCCGAGGACGTCTCCGGCGGCGAGCGGTCCCTGGACCCCTCGACGATCATGATGGTGTGGGAGCTGACGCGGAAGACCAGCTGGTAGGCGGTCGGCGACCGGTCCGCGGCGCCGGTTGTCAGTGGTCGCCTGTAGGTTCTGTGCTCTGCAAGTGACCGCACGACACAAGGACGTTGACGTGACCGACATCGCCATGCTGCCCGAGTCCTGGCGCGGGATTCTGGGCGACGAACTCCAGCAGCCCTACTTCAAGGAGCTGACGGAGTTCGTCGAGGAGGAGCGCGCGGCGGGTCCCGTCTATCCCCCGCGCGAGGAGGTCTTCGCCGCGCTCGACGCCACGCCGTACGAGCGGGTGAAGGTGCTCGTCCTCGGCCAGGACCCGTACCACGGCGAGGGGCAGGGGCACGGTCTGTGCTTCTCGGTGCGGCCTGGGGTGAAGATCCCGCCGTCCCTGCGCAACATCTACAAGGAGATGCACGCGGAGCTGGACACGCCGATCCCGGACAACGGCTACCTGATGCCATGGGCCCGGCAGGGCGTGCTGCTGCTCAACGCGGTCCTCACGGTCCGTTCCGGTGAGGCGAACTCGCACAAGGGCAAGGGCTGGGAGAAGTTCACGGACGCGGTGATCCGCGCGGTGGCCGACCGGCCCGACCCGGCCGTCTTCGTCCTGTGGGGCAACTACGCGCAGAAGAAGCTCCCGCTCATCGACGAGAGCCGGCACATCGTGGTCAAGGGCGCCCACCCCTCGCCGCTGTCGGCGAAGAAGTTCTTCGGTTCCCGGCCGTTCACGCAGATCAACGAGGCGGTCGCCCGGCAGGGCCACGAGCCGATCGACTGGACGATCCCGAACCTGGCCGACCAGGCCTGACCCGAAGCGCCCCGCTCCGACGCGCCCCCGACGCGGCCCGGGGCGACCGCGAGGCGCGCGCCTGCCGCCGGGCCGGTTCCTCCGCGGACCGGCACGGTGCCGCCTGACCGGGATTGCCCGGGCCTGCGGCTAGCGTCGTCGCAACGACGCAAGGAGGCCGAGGTGGCGGAGCGACAGGGGCAGACGGTGCCGGACGCCCTGCTGACGCGGATCGGGCAGGTCGTGATGCTGCACCACGGGGGAGACCGCGAGGAGGCAAGGCGCCGGCTCCTCGACCTGTGGACGGAACTCGGCGAGGACGGCGCCCCGCTGCACCGCTGCACCCTCGCCCACTACCTGGCCGACACCCACGACGACCCCTGCGACGAGCTGGCGTGGGACCTGCGGGCGCTCACGGCGGCGGAGGAGCACCGCGGCTCGGCCGAGGTGCGCGCCCTCTACCCGTCCCTGCACCTCAACCTGGCGGCGGACTACGCCAAACTCGGCCGCGCCGAGGCAGCCCGTACCCATGTGCGCAGGGCCCGTACGGCTGCCGTGGCACTGAGGGACGACAGCTACGGGGACGGCGTACGGGCGGCGATCAGCCGGATGGAACGGAGCCTGGGGGACGGCGAGGACGACGGCGGATGGGACGGGCGGGGCCCGCTGAAGCGGGAGTGGTGAGACCGGCGGGGCGCATGACGTGACAGACGGGGCGGCCGCCCCGAGCAGCGCCGGCCGGGGCGACCGCAGTGGCGCGTCACGGCCGCCCCGGCGAACGCTCTCCCGACGACCGCGGAACCTGAGCCCGACGACCACGGAACCTGAACCTCGACGACCGCGGAACCTGAGCCCGACGATCACGGCGCCTGAACTCCGGCGGTCAAGGCATCCGAACCCGACGATCACGGCGCCTGAACCCCGGCGACCACGGCACCCGAGCCCCGAGCTCCACGGCTACCGCACCCTCACCGCCCGTAGGCCTGCTCGCAGATCGCCGCCTCCGGGCTGTCGCCCTGCCATCCGCCGTACGTCCTGCCGAGCGCGCACACATCGGTGTTCCTGCGCACCTCCTCCGCCACGTCCGGGATCTCGACGCGCGGCGGGGTGTGCCGCCGGGCCTCCGGGTGGGCCGGCCGCCCGTGCGGACGGGAACGCGGCGCGGGCGCCGGCCCCGAGCCACCGGACCCGGCCGGCGCGCCGGTCCGCCGCCGCTGCGCCGGCGTGGACGGCGCGGCCGGTCCCGGCTTCCGGGAGGGCCCGACCATCTCCAGCGCCTCACGGACCGGCGCCTGCACGACCTGCACCTCGGTCCGGCCCTCCGGCCGCGGCACGGACGGCTGTGACGGCGCCGGGACGGGCCCGGGCGCGGCCGGGTGCTGGACGGTCACGCATCCCGCGAGGGCCGAGACGGCCACGGTGACCAGGAGCGTTGCGGTAGTCGTCGTTCGCTGCACCCGCGCCACTCTGGTGGTTGCGCCCACCCGGGCAACAGCGGAGCGGCGGAGGTTGCCCCGCACGGGTGATCCCGTACCCCGTACGAGGGACCGGCCGCGCCCGCGCTGACGTCACTCGCCGGTGAAACCGTCGATGCGTTCCCGGATCAGGTCGGCGTGGCCGTTGTGCCGGGCGTACTCCTCGATCATGTGGGTGTAGATCCAGCGCAGGCTGTACGGCTCGTCGGTGAACCTGCTCCGGCCGCGCGACAGCTCGGCCAGGGCGAAGCCCGCCGCGTGCCGCCGGGCGACCTCGATCTCGGACTGCCAGGTGGCGAAGGCCTCCGCCCAGGTGTCCCGCTCGGTGGGTCGGAAGGCGCCGTCTTGGTCCCCGTCGCTCCGGTGGATCGGGCCCGCGTCCTCGCCCACGAGGACCCTGCGGAACCAGCCGCGCTCGACGTCCGCCATGTGCCGCACCAGACCCATCAGGGACAGCTCGGACGGTGGCACCGAGGCGGTGCGCAACTGGGCGTCGGTCAGTCCCTCGCACTTCCACGCCAGCGTCTGCCGGTGATGGTCCAGCCAACCCTCCAGCATCGCGCGTTCGTCGGCGTTCTGGGCGGGTGCGGTGCGCTGCGTCGTCATGTCGACATGGTGACCGGGGGCCGGCCGCCGCCACCACGGGTTTTCGGTCCGCACCCGTCGAGGACCGGCGGGCGGCGCCCGGGGAAGGGCCCCGTATGCTGCCGTTCGGACAGGCCGGGCGGTGGGCCGGGCGGCAGTACAGCTAGCGAGGGAGCGCCCGTGAAGGTCGGCTGCATCGGACTCGGCGACATCGCGCGGAAGGCGTACCTGCCGGTGCTCGGCGCGCTGCCCGGGGTCGAACTCCACCTCCAGACCCGCACACCGGCCACCCTCGACCGGGTCGCCGACGGCCTGCACCTGCCCCGGGAGCGGCGCCACCACGACCTCGACGCGCTCCTCGCCACCGGCCTCGACGCCGCGTTCGTGCACGCGCCCACCGCGGCCCACCCCGAGATCGTCTCCCGGCTGCTGGAGGCGGGCGTCCCCACGTACGTGGACAAGCCCCTCGCCTACGAACTCGCCGACTCGGAGCGGCTGGTCACGCTCGCGGAGGCACGGGACGTGTCCCTCGCCGTCGGCTTCAACCGGCGCCTCGCGCCCGGCTACGCCCAGTGCGCCGACCACCCGCGCGAGCTGATCCTGATGCAGAAGAACCGGGTCGGCCTGCCCGAGGAACCGCGCACGATGATCCTCGACGACTTCATCCACGTCGTCGACACCCTGCGCTTCCTGGTGCCGGGCCCGGTCGACGACGTCACCGTGCGCGCCCGCGTCGAGAACGGCCTGCTGCACCACGTCGTCCTCCAGCTCGCCGGGCCCGGCTTCACCGCGCTCGGCGTGATGAACCGGCTCAGCGGCTCCAACGAGGAGATCCTCGAGGTGTCCGGACAGGACACCAAGCGCCAGGTCGTCAACCTCGCCGAGGTCATCGATCACAAGGGGCAGCCGACCGTGCGGCGGCGCGGGGACTGGGTGCCGGTGGCCCGGCAGCGCGGCATCGAGCAGGCCGTCCTGGCCTTCCTCGACGCGGTGCGCGCCGGCAAGGTGCTCAGCGCCCGGGACGCGCTGGCGACTCATGAGCTGTGCGAGCGGGTGGTACGAGCGGTGCGGGAGCAGTCCTCCGCGTCCTGACCGTCCGCGCGCCCTCCGTGAGGGCGAGGGCCAGCAGCACCAGCAGGGCGCCGTGGACCGGCCAGTCGCCGTAGCGGACGTACGGGGTGACACCGTCGGCGAGCGGGACGTCGTAGACGGCTGTCGCGCTCGCGTCCGTGCCCAGCCACGAGCCCACACGCCGGCCACTCGCGTCGTACACGGCCGAGACGCCGGTCAGGGTGGAGTGGACGAACGGCCGCCCGGTCTCCGCGGCGCGCAGCGCGCCCAGCGAGGCGTGCTGCGCGGGCGCCCAGCTGTGCTGGAAGGACGAGGTCGACGACTGCGCGACCAGCACGTCCGCGCCGTCCGCGGCCAGGTGCCGGCTCATGTCGGGGAACGCGGTCTCGAAGCACACCATCGGCCCGATCCGCAGCCCGTGCCCGGCGTTCATCACGACCTGCTCGGTGCCGCGCCGCCGGTCCTCCCCGGCGGCCTTGCCGACGGAGGTGGCCCAGCCGAGCAGGGAACGGGCCGGTATGTACTCGCCGAACGGCACCAGCCGCATCTTGTCGTACCGGTCGCCGGTCGGGCCCGCGGCCCCGATGAGCATCGAGGACTTGTAGATGCCGGGCCGGTCGGATCGGCGGGCATCGACGTTGACGAGGATGTCGGCGCCCGTGACGCGGGACAGTTCCGCCAGACGCCGGGCCAGGTCCGGGCGGTCGTCGAGGTCGTAGCCGACGCTGCTCTCGCCCCAGACGATCAGATCGACGTCCTGCCCGATCAGCCGCCGGGTCAGCTGCTCCTCACGGTCGAAGCGCCGGTCGGGGCCGTCGATCACCCCCGGCTGCACGACGGCGATCCGGGTCTGTCCGCCGGTGTCGGGGCGCGGCGCCCACATCCAGGCGGCCGAGGCCGTGGCGGCGGTGGCGACGAGCCCGGCGACGGCAGGGGAGCGGGACCCCGGAACGCTGACCAGAACGGCGGCCGCGACGTTGACCGCCACCACCAGGAAGCTGAGCAGCCACACCCCGCCGACGGAGGCGAGCCGCAACGCGGGCTCCACCTGCCACTGACTGGCGCCGAGCATGCCCCACGGCCCGCCGAGCCCCTGCCAGGAGCGGACGAGCTCGATCGCCAGCCAGCCCGAGGGCAGCACCAGCAGCGCGGCGAACACCCGGCCGCGGCTCGGGATCACGTCCGCCGCCAGGAACCGGCGGACCAGCCACGCCCACGGAGCCCACAGGGCGCCCAGCAGCGCGGCGATGACCAGGGTGAACACATGCAGGCTCGGCAGCAGCCAGTGGTGCATCGCCAGCATGAAACCGAACCCGCCGCTCCATCCGTCGTACGCGGCCCGCCTGTCCGTCGGCGCCGAGCGGACGAGCAGGATCCACGGGACGAGCGCGAGAAAGGCCCACCACCACAGGGCCGGCGCGGGGAACGCGAGCACGGGCAGCGCGCCCGCGCCGACGGCGACGGCCGTACGCCGCCAGGGGGAGGTGACCCAGAGTCCGAACGTCTTCATACGGCACCTCCCTACCCGCTCGGGATGCCTTCAGTGTGCGCGCCGCCGACGATCTCCGACAGGGGGCGTGACGATCGCCTCCTCCGCGCCTGCCGTCGATCGCCTTCCGCCGGGCGCCGCCCGCGGTGCGCCGCCCCCCTCCGCCGCCTCAGCCGGGCAGACGCCGCCACTTCTCCCGGACGACGACCTCACGCACCCGCCATCCGTCGGCCGTGCGCAGCAGACCGAAGGAGTACCTGCCGCCGCACACGAAGTCCGGCGGCCCGGCCGTCGAGTCGTCGTGGTCGGCGGCGAGTCTCATCGGGTTGACGTAGTCGGCCTGGACCACGGCCGTGTCGCCGGTGTCCTGCTCCAGAACCCCGAAGCGCACCCGGCGGTTGACGATGAGGTGCTGGCGCATCGCGAACACCCGCAGGTTCTCCGCCAGCCATGAGGCGACGTGTCCGGCTTCCCCCTCGATCCCGCCGGCCGAGCGGTAGTCCGCCCGGCCGTCCGATGTGAACAGTTCCCGGTACGCCGCCCAGTCACCGTCGTCGACCGCCACCGCGTAGTCGGTGACCAGTCCGTCCACGGCCAACCGGTCCATCACGGCGGCGAGTTCCACACGCTGCGTCATGGCCCGAGTGTTGGGCACGCGGGCTGCTCAGCCAAGCTCCGTGCGGGAACGATCCGGTATCCCGCTATCCCGGCGTCCTGCTATCCCGGTGTCCTGCTATCCCGGTGTCCAGGCATGCCGGTGCCCGCGAGGCCGTCAGCCGTGGAACTCGGTGAGGTCGATGGCGTGGATGTTGAGCGGGTGTCCGTGCACCGGGTGCACCGTCTCGCGTTCCGGAGCCATGCCGAGCTTGCGGCTGACGTTCTCGGAGGCTTCGTCGCCGATCCGGATGATGCTGATGACGCGGTCGAGGCCCCGGTCCTGGAGGGCGAACTCAAGCGTCGCGTGGGCGGCCTCGGACGCGTATCCCTGGCCCCAGAAGGGGGATCCGAACCGCCAGCTGATCGCCACCTCGGACCGTGCCTCCGGCAGGAAGTCAGGCACCGACAGGCCCGCGAAACCGGCCAGTTCGCCCGAGGCGAGGAGTTCCACGGCGAAGAGTCCGAAACCCTCCTCGTCCCACTCCTCCTCCCACTTCTCGATGGCCTCCGCCGTCTGCTCCAGATCGAGCACGGAGCCGTCGTCCACCCAGCGCATGACCTGCGGATCCGCGTTGATGTCGGCCATGGGCACGAGGTCGTCGTCGTGCCAGCGGCGGAGGAGGAGACGGGGGGTGCGGATCTCGGTCATGGAGACCATCCTGCCCAAGGCGGGTGCCTCACCGTTAATCGGGGCGGTACGGCCCGGACGCGCTCAGCGGTCGGAGTCGCCGTTCTGATGGCGGGAGATCTGTCCCCGCGCCGTGCGCCAGTGGGACCGCGTCCGCTCGACCAGGGTGTCCCACTGCTGCCGGACCTCGTGGTCGGACGGACGGTGGCCATGGCGGATCCGGACGAGTTCGTCCCGCACCTCGCGCCCCAGCGCCGACGATCCGACCAGGACCAGCATGACGGCGAAGAGCGCGGAGATCATCGCGAAGACCGCGCCCACCACCCCGTAGCGCGCGGCGTAGGAGTTGAACAGCCGCGGCAGATAGACGGCCGCGCCCACCGAATAGGCCGCCGACAGCACGGCCGCGGTGATGCCGAAGGGGACGAGGTCCGGCCACTCGATCCGTTTCGCGGACAGCAGCCACCCGCTCCAGACGAGGAACGCGGCGGTCACGGGCACCTCGCACACCGAGGCGACCAGCCCCAGTTCGCCTTCGCCGAGCAGCGCGGTGAGCGCGGCGGTGCACGCCGCGTAGCCGCCCAGGCCGAGGATCCACCACAGGCCGTTACGGGTGTTGCGCACGCTGAGCGGGCTGAGTTCCCAGGTCTGCTCGATCAGCCGCTGCGCGGCCCGGGCGAAACTGAGGGTCGAGATCGTCAGGAACACGGCCCCGAAGGCGCCCACGCCGGCGCTGTTGCCCTCGGTGGGAGAGAAGAGGGTGCTGACGGCCGTGGCGCCCGCTCCGGTGAGGTGGTAGCGCCTGATGAGCTGCTCGGCGGCGTCGTAGTCGGCGAAGCTGCTCACGACGGCGCCGATGAGGATGGAGAGCGGGACCAGCGCGGTCAGCGCGCTCGAGGCCAGGGCCATCGACCGGTCGAAGCCCACGATCTTCTGGAACCGGTTGATGACGCGCAGCGTGAAGGCGGGTCGCAGCCAGAACGTCAGCGTCCTGACGAGGCGCTCACGCTTGATCCTCGCCGTCCTGCCCTCCAGGAAGATCGTGTCCGTTGTGGCGACGCGAGCGTAACGGAACGCCGCGATGCGGACACGGGGCGACACGGGCGGCGCGGCGAGACGGCCCCTGAAGTCCGGCCCGGGGCTCAGGCCGCTCTGACGACCTCGCCGCGGATCGCGATGGCCCACTCCACGACGAGCAGCTCGTACTCCGCCCGCTCCTGGGCGGAGAGCGAACCGCCCGCACGCAGCCAAAGGGCCCGGATCCGCTCATTTAACTCGGCAGCGGACCGCACGGAACCAGAGGGCACAGAGTTGGGGGACATGCGCCAAGCGTAGGCGCAAGCACTGACACTGCGCTACCGGACGGCTACGCGCACGGTTATGGGGTTGGTCACGGCTGATCGATCAACTGCGTTGACGGCCCGCGGTGTTCGGGTCGGCGGGCCGGTCCGTGCGGTGGTGCCCCGCCCCACGGGCCGGGGCAGAGCGGCCGGGGTCAGCCCGCCGACTCCGCCGCGTGCGGGCTCAGCGAACCCGTCGCGACCAGGGCGATGATCACGATGCCGAGCACGACGCGGTAGTAGACGAACGGCATGAAGGACTTGGTGCTGATGAACTTCATGAACCAGGCGATGACGGCGTACCCGGACACGAACGCGATCACCGTCGCGAACATCGTGGGCCCCCACGCCACGTGACCGCCCTCGACCGCGTCCTTCAACTCGAAGACGCCGGAGGCCAGTACCGCCGGGATGGCCAACAGGAAGGAGTAGCGGGCCGCGGCCTCGCGCTTGTAGCCCATGAACAGACCACCGCTGATGGTGGCGCCGGAGCGCGAGACGCCGGGGATGAGCGCGCAGGCCTGGCAGAGGCCGAAGATCAGGCCGTCCTTGACGCCCAGGTTCTCCAAGGTCTTGCGCTGCTTGGGCGCGCGGTGCTTGCCGCCCGACTCGTCGCGGGCCGCCAGCCGGTCGGCGATGCCGATCACGATGCCGACGACGACGAGCATCGTGGCGGTGATCCGCAGATCGCGGAACGGCCCCTCGATCTGGTCCTTGAGCGTCACGCCCAGCAGGCCGATCGGGATCGAGCCGACGATCACCAGCCAGCCCATCTGGGCGTCGTGGTCCTTGCGCATCGTCTTGTCGAACAGCGACCGGCTCCACGCCGAGATGATCCGGCCGATGTCCTTGCGGAAGTAGATCAGCACCGCGGCTTCCGTGCCGATCTGCGTGATCGCCGTGAAGGCTGCGCCGGGGTCCTTCCAGCCGGAGAACGCGGCGGTCAGCCGCAGGTGCGCGCTGGAGGAGACGGGGAGGAACTCGGTCAGCCCCTGGACGAGTCCGAGGATGAGGGATTCAAACCAAGACATGAGGTTACGGAGTCCAAGTGCCGATCGGAGAGGGCGACGGCGACGGTCGGCCCGTCGCGCGCGATGATCAGGTGATCAAGTGTGTGCCGAGGGAAGCGTAGCGTTCCCGGGTGACAGCCCCGGCACAGGGGTTTCGCAGCCGCCCCCCGAGCACTCCCACCGGCCCGAACCCGCCCCTCGCCGCACGAGCCCCGAGAAACCCCCACACACGGCGCCCGCACCGCGCCCCCCAGAGCCCGTTCACGCGGTCGCCGCGTGCCGCTCCCCTCGGCATCCTGCCGAGGAGGCCGCCGTGCGCCGCGATCCGAGGGCCCCGTTTGCGGGGTCGCCGTGCGCCGTCCGTCGGCACCCCGCTGACGGAGAGGGCTGGGGCGCCGGGCGCCGCGATCCCAGGGTCCTGGTGACAGGGGCCCCGGCGCCCTGCCGGGGAGGCCGTCATGCGTCGCCGGGGAGGCCGTCGTGCGTCGCCGCCCCGCCCCGCGGCCTCCCGCACGCGTCTCACGTGCGTGATCGGTGGCCCGGACCGGCGTCCCCATGGTTGACCGGCCGCCCGGCCGCCGCATACGTTGCTACCGATGGGAAAGCGCTTGCTGTATGCAGGTACCGCGCGCTTCCCCATCGGTTGCTGGCCCGCCCGGTCGTCGTTCGGCCGTACGTCGGAGGAGTGCTGATCACGTCCATGCCCCCATCCACTCCGCGGCCTGCCGCGCTCGACGGCCGCCGTGTCCGGGCCGCCATCGTCGGTATCGGCGCGATCGGGCGCGGTTCCCATCTGCCCGCCCTCCAGCAGCTCGCCGCCGAGGGCGAGACCGAGGTCGTGGCGGCCGTCGACATCGATGCCACCGCCGTCGAGGCCTTCTGCGCGCAGAGCGGGGTCCCGCACGCGTACACCGACCTGGAGCGGATGCTGGCCGAGCAGCGCCCCGACCTGGTGACCATCTGCACCCCGCCGACCCTGCACCGCGGGCAGAGTGTGGCGGCGCTGCGGGCCGGCGCCTGGGTGTGGTGCGAGAAGCCGCCGGTGCCGACCCTCGCCGACTACGACGCCGTGCAGGCGGAGGAGGGCGCCGAGGCGGGGCCGTACTCCTCGATCGTCTTCCAGCACCGCTTCGGGTCCGGGACCCGGCACGTGCGGCGGCTGCTCGCCGGGCAGGCCCTCGGGCGTCCGCTGGTCGCGCACTGCCAGACCACCTGGTACCGCGACACCGCCTACTACGCCGTGCCCTGGCGTGGGCGCTGGCAGACCGAGGGCGGCGGCCCGGCCATGGGCCACGGCATCCACCAGATGGACCTGCTGCTCGACCTGCTGGGCCCGTGGAGCGAGGTGCGCGCGATGGCCGGCCGGCTCGTGCACGACGTGGAGACGGAGGACGTGTCCACGGCCCTGGTCCGCTTCGAGAGCGGTGCCCTGGCGACGGTCGTCAACAGCGTGCTGAGCCCCGACGAGGTCAGCCGCATCCGGATCGACTGCGAGCGCGCCACCGTCGAACTCACCCACCTCTACGGCCACTCCAACGCCGACTGGCACATCACGCCCGCCCCGGACGTCCCCGGCGATCTGGCGGCGGCCTGGCAGGACTTCGGCCCCGACGTCCCGAGCTCGCACCTGGCCCAGCTGCGCGAGCTGGTCGCGAGCATGCGCGCGGGCGTGCGGCCGCGCAGCAGCGGCGCGGACGGACGGACCAGCCTGGAGCTGATCAGCGCGCTCTACAAGTCGGCGTTCACCGACACGACGGTGCGCCGGGGCGAGATCGGACCGGGTGACCCGTACTACACGGCGCTGCACGGCGGCGCCCCGGGCTGGGCACCGGCCACGACCGCGGAGACGACCGCGGAGGTTCCCGCGTGAGCGGCGGTCTGCGGCTCGTCCACGCGCACGGGGACCACGTCACCGTGACCCACCCGGCCGGCGGCGCCGAGCTGCTCACCTACGTCTACCGGCCGGAGGCGGCGTGGGAGGCGCCCAGGCCGTACATCCACCCGCTGCGGACCCTCTCCGGTGACGTCGTCACGGACTACCGGCCCAACGACCACCGCTGGCACAAGGGGCTGTCGCTGACCGCCTCGCACCTCTCGGGCGCCAACCTGTGGGGCGGCAACTCGTACGTGCACGGCGAGGGGTATCTCGAACTTCCCGAGCGGGTCGGTTCGATGGCGCACATCGGATTCGACGAGGTGTCCGCGGACGGCGGCGGGGCCGTCATCGCGGAACGGCTGACCTGGCATCCGCACAGCGGTGAGCTGTGGGCGGACGAGGCACGTCGGATCGAGGTGCACGACGTCGAACCGGAGACCGGATCCTGGGCGCTGACCTGGACCAGCGCCGTGACCAACCGCAGGGACGAGCCGCTGCGCTTCGGCAGCCCGACCACCGCCGGGCGCGAACTGGCCGGGTACACGGGCCTGTTCTGGCGGGGCCCGCGCGCCTTCCGGGACGGCCGGATCATCGGCCCGGACGGCGAGGGCCCCGGGCTGATGGCCTCGCAGAGCCCCTGGCTCGCCCTCTCCGGCGAGCACGACGGCGCCGACGGCCACGCCACCGTCCTGTTCGCGCACGCCCCCGAGAACGACCACTCCGGTGCCCGGGGGGCGCACCCCGCCCACTGGTTCGTCCGCAACGAGCCCTTCGCGGGCATCGCCCCCTCCTGGTCCTTCTTCGAAGAGCTCGAACTCGCCCCCGGTGACACCCTCACCCGCCGCTACCGCGTGGTGGTGGCCGACGGGGCCTGGGGGCGGAAGGAGATCGCCGCCTATCTGGAGGCCCATCCGTGGTGAGCGGGAGCGGGTACGGGGGACTGCCGGGCGGGGTCGCCGTCTCGCAGCTGCGCGTGTACGACTGGCCCGCCGCCGACGGTCGGCGCGGCGGAACCCCCCATATGCACCTGACGTGTTCGGAGGGGTACGTCGTCACCGCCGGGCACGGCGCGGTGCAGACCCTGACCGCGTCCGGGTACCAGGTCACCCCCCTCGCGCCGGGCACGGTCGCCTGGTTCACGCCGGGCACCGTCCACCGGCTGGTCCACGAGGACGACCTGCGCATCACCGTCCTGATGCAGAACGGCGGCCTGCCGGAGGCCGGCGACGCGGTGCTCACCCTGCCGCCCGAGTACCTCACCGACCCCGCGACGTACGCCGCCGCGACCATGATCCCGGTCGACGCCCCGCGGGCGGAGCAGGCCCGGATCGCCCGTGCACGGCGCGACCTCGCGATGGAGGGTTACCGGGCGCTGCGCGAGGCGGCGGACGGTGCGGCCGCCCTGTCCGCCTTCCACCGGTCCGCCGCCGCGCTGGTGGCACCCCGGCTCGCCGAGTGGCGGGAGCGCTGGCTGCGCGGTGCGGGGGCGGCCGCGCGGGCGACGGCGGAGCAGCTCGACCGGCTCTCGGCCGGCGATGTGTCCCACCTCGCCGAGGCCGCCGTGCGGGCCGAACAGCCTTCGGCGCACGGGAGGTTCGGCATGTGCGGCTGGCTCGACGTGTACGCGCGGCCCTGAGCCCGACTCGCCGGCTCGCCTCGGGTCATCACCGGGCGCCGTGCGGCTCCGCGAGGCAGGGGCCCGACGGCCGTGTTCTCCCGGCTGCGCCTGCACCTGCGCTGACGCGGTGGCGTCAGGCGGCCGACGGGCCCGTCACCGTCCAGCCGGGTGCCTGGGGGTGCGCGCTCACGTCGTCGTGGCGGACCCGGTCGCCGCAGGCCGCGCAGGTGACCACGGGGCGCAGCTCGTTGCCGCAGACGTGCTCGAGCACCATGGGGCGGTCGTCGTCCCCGCGCAGATGGCGGTCGCCCCACGCCATCAGGGTCATCAGGACCGGTTCCAGTTCGAGCCCGGCCTGGGTGGGCAGGTACTCGAAGCGCTGCGGACGCTCGCTGTAGGCCCGCTTGGTCAGGATCCCGGCGTCGACGAGGCGGCGCAGCCGGGTGGCCAGGATGTCGCGCGGGGCGCCGATGTTGCGCACCAGCTGGTCGAAGCGGGCGTTGCCCAGGCACACCTCCCGCAGGACGAGCAGGGAGTACTTCTCCCCGACGAGGGCGAGGGCGTCGGCGATCGAGCAGGGGCGCGGGTCTCTGGAGGCGGCCATGACGGCCAGTCTAGGGGAGGGTTGGAAATCCCAATCCGGGTTAGTTGGATTTTCCAACCCACGGAGTTATGGTGAGTTCGGATTTCCTACTCATCGGTAGGTTCCCCGTTCCCGTTCCCCTTCCTGTCCCCCTGCTCCTGCTCCTGCCCCCCTGTTCCTGCTCCCGCTCCTGTTTCTGCCCTGCTCGTGCTCGTCATGGAGGCACCGCACATGCGTGACGCAGTCATCGTCGAAGCCGTACGCACCCCGATCGGCAAGGGCAAGCCGAACGGCTCCCTCGCCCACGTCCACCCCGTCGAACTCCTCGCCCACACCCTGCGCACCCTCGTCGACCGCTCCGGGGTCGACCCCGCGCTGATCGACGACGTGATCGGCGGCACCGTCGACCAGGTCGGCGAGCAGGCCATGAACACCACCCGCTACGCGCTGCTCTCGGCGGGCTTCCCCGAGACGGTCCCCGCGACCACCGTCGACCGGCAGTGCGGCTCCTCGCAGCAGGCCGTGCACTTCGCGGCCCAGGGCGTCATCTCCGGCGCGTACGACCTCGTCGTCGCCTGCGGAGTGGAGTCGATGAGCCGGGTGCCGATGTGGTCCAACGTGCCGCCCGGCAAGGATCCCTTCGGCCCCGGCGTCGCCGAGCGCTACCCGGAGGGGCTCGTCCCGCAGGGCATCAGCTCCGAGCTCATCGCCGCCAAGTGGTCGATCACCCGGGAGCAGATGGACGCCTTCGCCGTCTCCTCGCACCTCAAGGCCGCCGAAGCCTGGGCGCGGGGGCTCTTCGACGCCGAGGTGGCACCCCTGGACGGCGTCTCGCGCGACGAGTGCGTACGGCCCGACAGCACCCCGGAGATCCTCGCCGGCCTGCGGCCCGCCTACTACGACCCGGTGTTCGCCGAGCGCTTCCCGCAGATCGAGTGGAACGTCACCGCGGGCAACGCGAGCCCGGTCAACGACGGCGCCTCGGCCGTGCTGATCACCTCCTCCGAGACCGCCGCCCGCCTCGGCCTGCGGCCGCTCGCCCGCCTGCACAGCTTCGCCGTCACCGGCTCGGACCCGCTGCTGATGCTGACCGGCGTGATCCCTGCGACGGAGAAGGTGCTGCGCCGGGCGGGGCTGCGGCTCGACGACATCGACCTCTTCGAGGTCAACGAGGCGTTCTCCAGCGTGGTCCTGGCCTGGCGGCAGGAGACCGGCGCCGACCTGGCGAAGGTCAATGTGCACGGCGGCGCGATCGCGCTCGGGCACCCGCTCGGCGCGAGCGGTACCCGGCTGACGACGACGCTCGTCCACGCGATGCGCGAACGCGGCGCCCGCTACGCGCTCCAGACGATGTGTGAGGCGGGCGGCCTCGCCAACGCGATGGTGCTGGAGTCCGTCTGACGGGGTGACACGGCTCAGGGACGGCGCAGGTGGTGGCGTTTGCGCCAGGCCACCACCGCGCCGGCCAGGGCCGGGAGGGTGATGCAGCCCATGGCGATCAGGAAGGCCGGCGAGGTCGGCGACGAGGCGCGGGCCCCGGCGACGACGTAGGCGGCGGTGTTGGGTATCGAGCCCAGCGCGGTCGCCGCGAGGAAGGACACCCACCCCATGCGGGAGACGGCGGCGCAGTAGTTCGCGGCCCAGAACGGCACGCCGGGGAACAGCCGGGCCGCCAGCATCGAGCGCAGGCCGTGCCGGCTCAACTGGCCGTCCGCCGCCTTCAGCAGCCGACCGCGCAGCAGCGGCCGGAGCGCGTCCTGGCCGAGGAGGCGGCCCAGCCCGAAGGCGATCCCGGCCCCCAGCACGGTGCCCGCCAGCGCCGCGCCGGTGCCCCACTGCGAGCCGAACAGCGCGCCCGCGGCCAGGTTCAACAGCGGCCGGGGCACGAACGCCACCGTGCACAGTCCGTACGCCACCGCGAAGACCGCGGTGGCCGCCAGACCGCCGAACTGGGGTGGCCAGCCGTCCGCGAGGAGCTTCTGCGGCTCGAAGAGCAGCACGCTCGACGCGGCCGCCGCGAGCAGTGTGACCAGCAGCGCGAAGCGGGACCAGGGCGAGCGCAGCACTCTCGCGCAGCGGGCGGCGAGGCCGCCGGGCGCGTCGACCGCCGTGGCGACGGGCGTGATGACGGGAGCGAGCGTGGGGACGACGAGCTCCGTGGCGATGGCCGGGGGAGTGGCCGTGGCGGTGCCCCCAGAGCGGGTGGTGGCATCGAGCATCCCGCGACACTAACCGACGGATGTGTGTGATCGCCGTATGGTTCGTCTCATGACGGTCACAGGTGCGGACGCGATCGGCGTGCCGGACAGCGATCTCGCCGACCTTGTGCTGGGGCGGCTGACGGCCGCGTACGGAGCGGCGGCCGATCCCGGCCGGGCGGCCGCCATGCGTGCCTACATGAAGGACGTGGCGCCCTTCCTCGGCCTCCCCACCCCGGCCCGCCGGGCCCTGTCCCGCACCGTCCTTGCGGACACGCCCCGCCCGGACGAGGCCGACTGCACGGCGATCGCGCTGCGCTGCTGGGCGCTGCCGCAGCGCGAGTACCACTACTTCGCCGTCGACTACCTGCGCCGGTACGCGCCACGGCTGTCCTCGGCGTTCCTGCCGGTGGCGCGCCGGCTGGTGACCACGAAGTCCTGGTGGGACACGGTGGACCTGCTCGCCGCGCACGTGGTCGGCGCGCTCGTCGCGGCCGATCCCCGGCTCGCCGCCGACATGGACGTCTGGATCGAGGACGAGGACCTGTGGGTCGCCCGTACCGCACTGCTCCACCAGCTCCGCTACAAGGAACGCACCGACGCCGACCGTCTCTTCGGCTACTGCCTGCGGCAGTCCGGCCACCCGGACTTCTTCCTCCGCAAGGCGATCGGCTGGGCCCTGCGCGAGTACGCCAGGACGGACCCCGCCGCCGTCCGCCTCTTCGTCGCCCGCGAGCGCGGGCGGTTCGCGCCGCTGACGGTACGTGAGGCGCTGAAGAACATCGGGGACGCGTCCTAGCGGCTACGAGGGCCGCAGGCGGGGTGCCCTGTCGTCCGGGATGTGCGGGCTCGCGAAGAGGAAGGGCACCGACAGGCGCGCGGCCAGGGCCCTGCCCACCTTGTCGGCGACGGCCGCGCAGGGATGGTGCAGCGCGGGATCCGTACCGTCGAGGTGCCGTTCCGCCGTGCGCCGGTAGACGGTGGCCAGCGCCTGCTCGCCCTCGGGGTCGGCGGTGACGGCGTAGAGGATCACGAACCAGTCGTGGACCGTGTCACCGTCCCAGACGACCTCGATCGCCACGACCCGCCCCGGCGCACCTGCCGCGCGGGCGTCGAGCGAATCCGGGTCCAGTGGATCGTCGGGAGTGCGGGCGATCCTGTCACCGTGGTGCAGATACCGCTCGTGGACGACGAGTTGCGCCTCGCGCAGGCCGACGCCGTGAGCCCGTCCGGCCACCCAGGCGGCGCGGATCGCCGGCATCAGGGCGTCCTGGAGGACGTACCCGTCGACCTGCTCGCGGACTCCCTGCGGCAGCAGCTCCCACCACCGCTCCCACGACTCCGTCGTACCGATGTCGGTCATCTGGACCCAACCCCTCCCCATCCGGCGAAAACCATTCGACGCCGACCGAACCGTCGGCCATGATCGGCACCATGTTCCGGTACGCCTTCCTCCTCGCAGCATCCGCCGTCGCGGATACGCCGAAGGCTGCCGTCCCGCTCCTCGTGGCCGCTGTCGACGGCGCCCGAAGCTGACCCTCTCCGGATCGTCCGGCGGACCCCGAAGGGGGAGGGTCGGCCACTTCGCCGGGGTCCCCCTTCCTACGGACACGCTTCGAGGTACAGCCATGCCCAAGACCGCTTACGCGCGGACCAAACCACACCTCAACATCGGCACCATGGGGCACGTGGACCACGGCAAGACCACCCTGACCGCCGCCATCACCAAGGTCCTCGCCGACCGGGGCACCGGCACCTTCGTACCGTTCGGCCGTATCGACCGGGCACCGGAGGAGGCCGCGCGCGGGATCACCATCAACATCGCGCACGTCGAGTACGAGACCGACACCCGGCACTACGCGCACGTGGACATGCCGGGCCACGCCGACTACGTCAAGAACATGGTCACCGGCGCCGCGCAGCTCGACGGGGCGATCCTCGTCGTCTCCGCGCTCGACGGGATCATGCCGCAGACCGCCGAACACGTCCTGCTCGCCCGTCAGGTGGGCGTCGACCACATCGTGGTCGCGCTCAACAAGGCGGACGCACTCGTGGACGGCGAGGACAGCGAGCTCATCGACCTCGTCGAACTGGAGGTCCGTGACCTACTCACCGAGCACGGTTACGGGGGCGACTGCGCGCCCGTCGTCAGGGTGTCGGGGCTGCGGGCGCTGGCCGGCGACCCCCGCTGGACGGCGTCGATCGACGCGCTGCTCGACGCGGTGGACACCTATGTGCCGATGCCCGAGCGGTATCTGGACGCGCCGTTCCTGCTGCCCGTGGAGAACGTGCTCACCATCACCGGCCGGGGGACGGTCGTCACCGGCGCCGTGGAGCGCGGGACCCTTCGGCTGGGGGACCCGGTGCAGGTGCTCGGCGCCGCTACCGAGACGGTGGTGACGGGCATCGAGACCTTCGGGAAGCCGATGACGGAGGCGCAGGCCGGGGACAACGTGGCGCTGCTGTTGCGCGGGGTGCCGCGGGACGCCGTCCGGCGGGGCCATGTGGTGGTGGCGCCGGGGAGCGTGGTGCCCAGCCGGCGGTTCACGGCGCGGGTGTACGTCCTGTCGGGGCGGGAGGGCGGTCGCACCACGCCCGTCTCGACCGGCTACCGGCCGCAGTTCTACATCCGTACGGCGGACGTCGTCGGGGATGTGGACCTGGGCACGATCACGGTCGCGCGTCCCGGCGACACGGTCGGCATGACCGTCGAGCTGGGACGTGAGGTTCCGCTGGAGCCCGGACTCGGCTTCGCCATCCGGGAGGGTGGACGGACCGTGGGGGCGGGGACCGTGACCGCCGTGCTGTGAGGGCGGCCGGTGTCCGCGGCCGACGTGCGCGGGGCCCGCGGGCCGCGCCTCTCCGGGGGCGTGGCCCGCGGGCACAATGGGACGGTGAACGACGAGCCCATACCCGTCTCCCGCGCCGTCGACCACGGCACCGCCAAGCTGATGCCCGACGTCGACCGCGAGCGGGCCTGGCTGCTGACCGTCGACGGGGCGCCGCAGTCGTACGTCGACCTGGACGAGCCGACGTATCTGGAGTTCGAGTACGCGCGGCGCCTCGGGCACGTCCTGGACACCGTCGCCGAGCCGGCGCGGCCCCTGGACGTCCTGCATCTCGGCGGCGGCGCGCTCACCCTGCCCCGGTACCTGGCCGCGACCCGGCCGGGTTCCCGGCAGGACGTCGTCGAGTTCGACCGCGGTCTGCTGGAGCTGATCGCCGAACACCTGCCGGTCCCGGCCGGAGCCGGTATCGCGCCGCACGCCGCCGACGCGCGGGACTGGCTGGAAGCGGCGCCGGACGACTCCGTCGACGCGCTCGTCGCCGATGTCTTCGGCGGCTCCCGGGTCCCCGCCCGGCTGACGTCCCTGACCTACGCCCGGCAGGCCGACCGGGTCCTGCGCGGCGACGGCGTCTATCTGGCGAACCTCGCCGACGGGGCGCCGTTCGGCTTCCTGCGGTCCCAACTCGCCAACTTCGCAGCGGTGTTCGAGGAGCTCCTGCTCATCGCCGAACCCGCCGTGCTGCGCGGCCGACGGTTCGGCAACGCGGTGCTCGTCGCCTCGCACCATCCGCTGGACGTGATGGCGCTGTCCCGCCGCACGGCCGCCGACGCGTTCCCGGCCCGGGTGGAGCACGGCCCCGGTCTGCGCCGGTTCATCGGCGACGCCCGGCCGGTGCGGGACGAGGACGCCGTACCGTCCCCCGAACCGCCCGAGGGCGCGTTCGGCATCGGCTGAGCGGTGGCCGTCCGCGCCGACGCGCCGCGAGCGCGCCGCCGTGGACCGCCCACCGGTCACCGGCCGGCCGTCGCGCGGGGTGCCGCCGCGCGCGGCCGGCGGCCGGGGCGCCGCTAGTTCTGCGTCGGTGTCCCGTTCAGGCGGACGGTGCTGAGGATCTGCATGATCGTGGCCTTGGGCAGTTCGTCCTTCACGCCCTTGGCCCCGTACAGGTTCCACGACACGTAGTCGCCGTTGGAGTTCTTGAAGCCGAACGTGATCGCCTTGCCGTCGCTGTCGCACTTGCCCTTCTGGGGCGTGTTGGTCGACTGGGCCCAGGCGTAACTGCCCACGATGCCGGAGGCGGTGGTGAAGGGGGTGGCCTTCTTCTCGAAGGTCAGGCTCTTCTTGTCCGGCTCGGTGTAACCGCCGAAGACCCACCAGGCGGGCGTGTTGATGGCGATCTCGTCGGTGCTCTTGGCCCCTTCGGCGCCCTTGCTGCCGACCACGGCCAGCGCGGTGTCCTCGGTCTTGCCGTCCTTGTCGGAGTCCGTGGAGCACCACTTCGACTTGAACTCGGCCGTGCCCCCCTGGAGGATCTGGTCGTAGCCGTCGGGCTGCTCCTTGTCCTCCCACTCGAAGCCCTGACTGAGCGTCGGGGACTGGACCTCCCAGTCCGCCGGCACGTCGAAGGCGATGCCCCACTTGGGGTTCACCACGACCTTCCAGCCGGCGACGGTCGCCTTGGCGGTCTCGCCGCCGCGCGGGTTGTCGTCCGTGCCGGCCGACGGGGAGTCGGAAGCCGCGGCGGACCCGGACGTGGAGACCGTGGGGGTCGCGCCGCCCTTGCTCGTGTCGACCGGATCGTCGTCGTCACCGCCCAGCACCAGGAAGCCGGTGACACCGGCGGCCACGACGACGGCCGAGGCCGCGATGATCGCGACCAGCTTCGTCCGGTTGCCGCCGCCCGCACCGCCTCCGCCGGGCGGGGGCGTGGGCGCGCCCGCGGGCGTGGGGGCGCCCCACTGCGGCTGCTGCGGGTAGGGATTGGGCTGCTGCCCGGGCTGTTGCTGGTAGCCGGGCTGCTGATACGGATTCGGCTGCTGGTATCCCGGCTGCTGATACGGATTGTTCTGCGCCTGCGGGTTCTGCTCTCCCCCGGGCGGCTGCTGTCCTGGCCACATGGCCAGAAACCCTAGTGCTGTCCGGGACACGATTCGGTCACCGCCCCTTGTCAGGGACGTACCGAATCCGGCGCGCGGGGCCGAAGTGTGCGCAGTGTGCCCCCGTACTTCCCGGATTGCGGCGTCCGGGACCTCCTCGGCGCCCCTTCCCGACGGCGGGGGAGTGCGAGGAGGTGGGGCGAACGTCACGCCGGTCTGGTCAGCGGAAGCTACTCGTAGGTAACATCTTGTTCATGAGTGCAGACCAGATGTCCATCGGCGAGATGCTCGCCGCCACCGTGCCCATGGCCCGGACCCTCAACCTCGAGTTCCTCGAGGCCGGCCCGGAGAAGGCCGTGGTCGCCCTGCCCGACCAGGGCGAGTTCCACAACCACGTGGGCGGTCCGCACGCCGGGGCGATGTTCACGCTCGGCGAGTCCGCCAGTGGCGCGATCGTCCTCGCCGCGTTCGGCGACCAGCTCTCCCGGGCCGTGCCGCTCGCCGTCGGCGCCGAGATCGCCTACCGCAAGCTGGCCATGGGCGCGGTCACCGCCACCGCGACGCTGGGCCGCCCGGCCGCCGAGGTCGTCGCGCAGCTCGACGCGGGGGAGCGGCCCGAGTTCCCGGTCGCGATCGAGATCCGGCGCGCCGACGGGGCGGTCACCGGCGAGATGACGGTGACCTGGACCCTGCGTCCCAACAACTGACCGGCGTAGACGCCGAGTTGGTGACCGGCTGACCGGCTCACCGGCTGCGTGACCGGCTGACCGGCTGCGTGGCCGAGCGGCTGAGCAACCGGGCGGGTGGGCGGTGCCCGGTGAGGGCGTCGGCCCCCTGCCGGGTGCCGCCGGTGCCCGGGTAGGGGCCACCCGCCACGGGCCGCTCAGGCCGCCAGCCGTTCCCGGTCCGCGTCGCCGTTCTCCAGGTCCGCCACGAACTCCTTCAGCCAGGCGACGAACTCCGGTCCCAGGTCGGCCCGGTCGCAGGCCAGGCGGACGACCGTGCGCAGGTACTCCGCCTTGTCGCCGGTGTCATAGCGGCGGCCCGAGAAGATCACGCCGTGCACCGTGCCGCCCGCCGCGAGGTCCTGGAGGGCGTCGGTGAGCTGGATCTCACCGCCGCGGCCGGGCGCGGTGCTCTCCAGGACGTCGAAGACGGCCGGATCGAGGACGTACCGTCCGATGACCGCGTACCGGCTGGGCGCGTCCTCGCGCGCCGGCTTCTCCACCAGACCGGGGACGCGCACCACCCCGTCCTCGCCGGACGGCTCCACGGCCGCGCAGCCGTAGAGGTGGACCTGCTCCGGTGGCACCTCCATCAGGGCGACCACGCTGCCGGCGTACCGTTCGCGGACCTCGAGCATCCGCCTGAGCAGGGTTTCCCGCGGGTCGATGAGGTCGTCGCCGAGCAGTACCGCGAACGGCTGGTCGCCTACGTGGTTGCGGGCGCAGAGCACCGCGTGACCCAGCCCGAGCGGGTCGCCCTGCCGGATGTGGTGGATGTCGGCGAGCCGGGCCGGATCGCGTACCGCGTCCAGCCGGACGGTGTCCCCCTTGGCGGCGAGCGCCTGCTCCAGTTCGAAGGCGTGGTCGAAGTGGTCCTCGATGGCCCGCTTGTGCCTGCCCGTGACCATCAGGACGTCGTCCAGTCCCGCGGCGGCCGCCTCCTCGACGACGTACTGGATGGCCGGCTTGTCGACCACCGGCAGCATCTCCTTCGGCGTCGCCTTGGTGGCGGGGAGGAAGCGGGTACCGAGGCCGGCGGCCGGGACGACCGCCTTGCGGACGCGGGGTGCGGAGTGGGGGGCGCTCATGCGGATCATGCTGTCGCACGGGGATGGGAGTACCCCGGGAGTCACATCTGAGATTCCTGTGGACCGTCCCTGCGTCGGGGCGGGCGGGCGCGCCGGGTCCGGAAGGGGAGATCCGGTGTGGCATCGCGCTTTTGGGTGTCCACGAGGTGAGCGCACGCACCGGGCGGATTTCGAATGAGGGTACGGATACCGCCGGTAACTTATCTGAGATTTCCGCGCTTTGAACGTGCGTCACTCGAACTCCTTGTTTCCTGTGAGGCACTTGTGCGAAGGTGAGCCTCCCCTTACGGACGGGTCGGATCAGACCAACGTGCCTGGTCAGGCCAAAGGTATGCACCAATCAGGCACCGGCTTTCCGACACCGTGCTTTTCCGTGCCGTTCGTCGGCTTGGAAGGAAATGGTTCCGTGCAATCCCCCAACCCCCCACGCCCGCCCCACCCGCCCCGCCCCGGCTGGATCCCCGGGGATTCCGATCCCGTTCTCGCCGCCCGACTGGCCGCCCGGCCCGCCGGCGACGACGGACGTGCCCGAGCGGTCGCGCTGCTGTTCGCCCGTCACTGGCGGGCCGCCCACGACTACGCGACCGTCTGCCTGGCCGGCACCGAGGACACGGCGCGGCTCGTGGCCGCCGCCGCGTTCCACGAGGTGCTGGGCCGGCTCGCGGACGGTCGCACCGGCGGCGCCCTGCGTCCCCAACTCCTCGTCGCCGTACGGGAGACGGTCCGGGAATGGGCCGGCGCCGACGGAGTGGCCGACGTTCTGCCGGAGCTGCGGAAAACCGTCGGCGGCCGCGGACTGCGCGCCGCACGGGCGGTGACCGCCGAAAGGCGCCAACTCGCCGAGCGCTCTTTCCAGTTGCTCCCGGCCGCCTCTCAATGTCTCTTGTGGCACACCGAGGTGGAGGCGGAACCCATATCCGTACCGGCCGGTCTGTCGGGCGTGGACACCCTCTCCGCGGCGGCCGCCCTGGAACAGGCCCGGGAACAATTCCGGGCCGGCTGTGTACGCGCCCACCGGGAACTCGCGCCGACGGCCGAATGCCGCTTCTACAACCGCCTCCTCGACATTCCGCTGCGCCGCGGCGGAACCCTGCTGCCCGATGTCCGGCAGCATCTCGCGCACTGCCGCTTCTGCCGGCACGCCGCCGAACAACTCAGCCATTTCGACGACGGCCTCGGCGTGCTGCTCACCGAGACGGTGCTGGGCTGGGGCGCCCGCCGCTACCTCGACTCGCGCCCCGGACGCACGACCCGCGCCGACGCGCAGGCCGGGTCCGCGCCGCCCGTCCGGCTCCCCGCCCGGCGCCCGCCCGCCGCAGGCGGCCGGCATCGCACCGATTCGGCGGGACTGCTCGACCTGCCGGGCCGCCGGCCCAAGGCCGTGCTCGTGGGTGTGGGCCTGACCTCGCTCGCGCTGCTGGCGACCGTCTTCGTGGCCAAGGGCTGGTCCGATGACAACGGTGTCCCCGCCCCCGGGGCCACCTGGGGCGCGCCCGCCGGCCGCACCGGCACCCCGGCCGGCGGCGCACAGGAGCTGCCCGGCGGCTCCGGCCGCACCTCGCCCTCGGGATCCCCGTCGGCCGCCTCCGCGTCCCGGTCCGGCGAGGTCGCGCACGGCAGGCTGCGCGGCCCGGACACGGACCTCTGCCTCGACGCCGACCGCGCCCTGGCCCGGCCCGGCGCGGCGATCGTCCTCGCGGACTGCTCGCCGGCCGCGTCCCAGCGGTGGTCGTACCGCGACGACGGGCTGCTGCGCAGCGCGGCCGACCCGACGCGCTGCCTGGTCGCGGACCCCGGTCGCCGCACGACCGCGCTGGTCAGCTGTCTGGTGCACGCGGGCGAGACGTTCTTCGACCTGACGGTCCGGGGTGAACTCCTGCTGCGGCGGGACGACGGCCTGGCCGTCGCGCGCGCCGCCGGCCGGCCGGGAGCGGCCGCGGTCGTCACCGAGCGGGACGGAACCGGCGGACAGCGGTGGCTGTTCGACCCGGCCGGGCCGCCGGCGGGAGCACCCGGTCCGCAACCGCGGAGCGAGGCCGGACAGCCCGGTCCGGGCCGACCGGGCTCCCCGGACCTCCCGGCGCCGCGTGAGGACCGCCCGCTCGCCCCCGACACCGCGCCCGCGCCCGCCGGAACCGCTCCCGCCGGGCCCGAGTTCGAGACGAAGGCCGCCCAGGTGCAGTGCTGCGACCCGCCGGCCGGTCCGGCCGAGCCCCCGGTCACCGCGACGGTCCTCGACGTGCTCCCGGCGGCCGCCGAGGTCTCCGACGTGCTGGGGAGTGCCGTCGCGGACGTGACCGGCTCCCTCGGTCGCTGAGGACCCCGGTCACGCGGGCGCGGAGCCGGAGGGAGGGGCCGCCCGAGGGGAGCGGCCCCTCCCTCCACCCCCGGAGCCGCGGTGCGGGGGCCCGCCCCACGCGCCACCCCCGGAGCCGCGGTGCGGGGGCCCGCCCCACGCGCCACCCCCGGAGCCGCGGTGCGGGGGCCCGCCCCACGCGACGGGCCGGGTCCGGCCGACCCGGTAGGCTTCCGGGAAGGCAAGGCTGCCCACGGACGTCAAACGGGAGGAACCCGCGGTGCACGTGCAGGAATGGCTCGACACGGTGCCCGCGGCCGCCGTCTACGCCCTGGTCGGGCTCATCATCGGACTCGAGAGCCTCGGCATTCCGCTGCCCGGTGAGATCGTCCTGGTCTCGGCCGCGCTGCTGTCCTCCCAGCACGGCGGTGTCAACCCCGTCGTCCTCGGCGTGTGCGCCACCGCGGGCGCCGTGATCGGCGACTCCATCGGTTACGCCATCGGCCGCAAGGGCGGACGTCCGCTGCTGGCCTGGCTCGGCGCCAAGTTCCCGAGGCACTTCGGCGAGGGGCATATCGCCACCGCCGAGCGGTCCTTCGAGAAGTGGGGCATGTGGGCGGTCTTCTTCGGCCGCTTCGTCGCCCTGCTGCGCATCTTCGCGGGCCCGCTCGCGGGCGTACTGCACATGCCGTACTGGAAGTTCCTCATCGCCAACGTCCTCGGCGGCATCGCCTGGGCGGGCGGCACGACGGCGGTCATCTACTACGTGGGTGTCGTGGCGGAGTCCTGGCTGAAGAGGTTCTCGTACCTGGGCCTGGTGCTGGCGGTCCTGATCGGCCTGACGTCGATGCTGATCATCAAGCGCAAGGCGAAGAAGATGCAGGGCGCTGCGCGGGAGGCCGAGCCCGAGGCGGCCACCGTGCCCGCCGCCGCCGAGTAGGCGCGCCCCGGCCGCCCTACTCGTGCACCTTCCCGTGCGCCCTGGCCAGGTCCGCGTACAGGGTGCCGTTCAGTGTCACGCCCTGCCGTTCCTCCTCGCTCAGCTCCCGCCGGACCTTGGCCGGTACGCCGGCGACCAGTGATCCCGGCGGGACCTCCATCCCCTGGGGCACGAGTGCCTGCGCGGCGACCAGCGAACCCGCCCCGATCATCGCCCCGTTGAGCACGGTCGCCCCCATCCCGATGAGGCAGTCGTCCCCGACGGTCGCCCCGTGCACCACCGCGTTGTGGCCGACGGACACCCGCTCGCCGATCGTCACCGGGAAGCCGGGGTCGGCGTGCAGGGTCGCGTTGTCCTGGATGTTGGCGCTCGCACGGACGGTGATCCGCTCCACGTCGCCGCGCACGACGGCCCCGTACCAGACGCTCGCGCCCGCCTCCAGCGTCACGTCCCCGATCACCGAGGCCGTCGGCGCCACGAACGCCTCGGCGTCGATGCTCGGTTCCCTGCCGCCGATGCCCACGATCAGCGCCTTGTGCGTCATCACCGTCTCCTCGTGTCGGTCGTCTTTTCGTACCGTACGCCACCCGGTGGGGCGAAGATCACAGGGTCAGGAGCCCGTGGGCGCACCGCGCGCTGAGTACGGTGAGCGGGTGCCGAAGCCCTGGAACACGTTCTCATCATGGCGGCGTCGACTGGTGCAGCGCGCCGTCCACGCGGGCTGGGCGTGGGTGCAGCGCACGGGCTCCGTGACCGCCGAGCACCCGGGCCGTCTCCGCTTCGGCTCGATCGGTCGGGGGACCCGCCTCGCCTTCCCGCTCGGCACGGTCTTCGGGGAGCCCTGGATCCACCTCGGCGCGCACTGCATCGTCGGTGAGCAGGTCACCCTGACCGCCGGTCTGATGCCCGACCTGGACCTCGGCCCGGACCCCATCCTGCGGCTCGGCGACGGTGTGGTGCTCGGCCGGGGCAGCCATGTCATCGCCGACACCACGGTCACCATCGGCAGCGACTGCTACTTCGGTCCGTACGTGTACGTCACGTCCACGAACCACTCCTACGACGATCCGCACGAGCCCATCGGCAAGCAGTGGCCCCGCATGGAGCCCGTGGAGATCGGCCCGGGGTGCTGGATCGGCACCGGGGCGGTGATCCTGCCGGGTGCGCGGATCGGACGGAACGTCGTCGTCGCGGCCGGTGCGGTGGTGCGCGGCACGGTGCCCGACCACTCCGTCGTCGCGGGGGCGCCCGCCAAGGTCGTACGGCGCTGGACGCCCGCCGAGGGCTGGCAGCCGCCGCTGCGCACCCCGGCGCCGGTGCCGATCCCCGACGGGGTCACCTCGGACCAGTTGGTCGCGCTGTCGGAACTGGACGAGGAGACGGCGGAGGCGCTGGCCCGGCTGGAACCGTAGGCCACCCGGTCACCCGGTCACTCCGTCATCCGGTCGCCAGCAGCAGTGTGCCCACCAGGGCCAGGCCCGCGCCCGCCGCCTGGACCGCGCGCAGCCGCTCGCGCAGGAAGCCGCGCGCGGCGAGGGCGGTCACCACGGGGTAGAGCGAGGCGAGCACGGCGGCCACCGTGACCGGGCCGTGCTGGGCGGCGACGGCGTAGGTGCCGTTCGCGGCGACGTCGGCCAGCCCGACGAACCCGTACGCCGGCAGCGCGGACCAGGCCAGGCCGCCCTCGGGAAGCGCGGGCGCCCCGCGCCGGACGGCCGCGTACAGTGCCGCGCCACCGGTGACCACGTTGGTCACCCGCTGGACGAACAGGGCGAGGAACAGGCCGGTGACGGTCGTGGACGCCTCGGTGATCAGGACGAACACCGTGCCGAAGCCCAGCGCCGCGACCAGTGTGAGCAGGACGGCCTGCCGCTGCACCGGGGCGCCCCTCAGCTGCGGGCCGCCCGCCAGGACGACCCCGATCACGGCGACCGCGATACCCGCCACCTGCACGAGCCCCGGCCGCTCGCCCAGGACCAGCCCGACCGAGACCGGTACGGCCACGCTGAGGGTGGCCAGCGGGGAGACGACTCCCATGGGGCCGAGCGCCAGCGCCTTGTAGAAGGAGAACAGGGCGACCGGGCCCACCAGCCCGGCCGCGACCGCGAACCACAGGCGGGGACCGGCCTCGCTCCAGCCCCCGGTGGCGACCACGACCGCGCCGAGGACGGCGGCCGCGATCGACTGCGAGACCACGACCACGGTGAGCGCCGGGGCCCGGCGCGTCAGCAGCCCTCCGCCGAAGTCGGCCAGGCCCCACAGGAGGCTGGTGGCCAGGGCGAAGAGTGCTGTCACGGGGTCCCTCGCAGTACAGTTCGGTGCACGATCAGGTACACCCCACCGTAGTACAGGGAAGTGAATCCTGGCATCCAGAATATTGGACTCCCGAAGTGGACGGAACGTGTCGGACCTCGAACTCCTGACCCAGTCCCTGGCGCGCAACGTCAAGCACTGGCGTGCGGTGCGCGGCTTCACCCTGGACGTGCTCGCCGCCCGGGCCGGTGTCAGTCGCGGCATGCTCATCCAGATCGAGCAGGCCCGCACCAATCCGAGCATCGGCACGGTCGTCAAGATCGGGGACGCGCTCGGCATCAGCGTCACCACCCTCCTCGACTACGAGCGGGGCGTGAAGGTGCGGATCGTCCCGGCCGACCGGGCGGTGCGGCTGTGGCACACCGACGCCGGCAGCTACAACCGGCTGCTCGCGGGCGCGGAGGCGCCCGGCCCGCTGGAGATGTGGGACTGGCGGCTGATGCCGGGGGAGAACAGCCTGTCCGAACCCCACCCCGTGGGCACCGTCGAACTCGTCCACGTCACCGTGGGCGAACTGACCCTCACCGTGGACGGCGAGGAGTACCGGGTGCCGACCGGCGCGAGCGCCTCGTTCGAGGCGAGCGTCCCGCATGTCTACGGCAACCGGGGCGAGGTGCCGATGGAGATGGTGATGGCGGTCTCGGTGCCGCCCGTGCGCTGAGACACCCCGTCCGCGGGTGGGCGGCTCTTGTTAGCGTGCGGCCATGCGCGCACCCATCGGACACTTCGACACCGCCACGCCCGCTCCCGACTGCCTCGACGAGCTGGTCGGCCCGGTCGCCGACGCCGTACGCCAGTGGAGCGGCAGTGTGCCCGCCGACCGGTTCGTCCATGTCGACACCGACCCGCAGTGGGCCGACACGGCCGTCTTCGTGGAGCACTACGGCCGTGAGCTGCTGGAGCAGTCCGCCAACTGCGTGGTGGTCGCCGGGAAGCGGGGCGGTGAGACGACGCTCGCCGCGTGTGTCGTGCTGTCCACCACCCGGGTCGACGTCAACGGGGTCGTCCGCCGTCGACTAGGCGCCCGCAAGGCCTCGTTCGCGGCGATGGACACCGCGGTGGGGGAGACCGGCATGGAGTACGGCGGCATCACGCCGATCGGACTCCCGGCCGCCTGGCCCGTGTTGGTGGACTCCGCCGTCGTCGACCTGCCGTACGTCCTGGTGGGCAGCGGACGTCGGCGCGGGAAGCTGCTGGTGCCGGGCAAGGCCTTCGCCGAACTGCCGGGCGCGGTGGTGCTGGAGGGTCTCGGCGTGGCCTGAGCCGGCCTCGCGTCACCGACCGGCAGTACCGGCCCGTGACGCCCACATCGCAGTGCCCACGCCGCAGTGCCCGGACCGTGGTGAAGGCGCCGCAGCGCCCGGACCGTAGTCCCCGGATCGTAGTGCTCGGGCGTACGGCGCCGACTGCCGTGCCGGGCCGAGGTCGCCAGGCCGCAGTGTCAGGCCGCCGTGTGATGGGCGAGGGCCAGATGCGGGTCGTCCTCGCCCGGCACCGGCGCCGGGTCCGCGTGGACCAGCGCGGCCGTCAGGCGCGGTACGGCGTGCAGCAGGGCGTGTTCGGCCGCCACGGCGATCGCGTGGGCCCGGCGTACCGTCGCCTCGCCGTCCACGACGACCGCGACCTCGGCCCGCAGCCGGTGGCCGATCCAGCGCAGCCGCAACTCGCCGACCGCGCGCACCCCCTCGACCTCCCGCAGGGCCTGCTCGGCCCGGTCGACCAGCGCCGGGTCGACGCCGTCCATCACGCGGCGGAACACCTCGCGCGCCGCGTCCCGCAGCACCAGCGCGATCGCCGCAGTGATCGCCAACCCCACGACCGGGTCCGCGAGTTGCCATCCGAGCGCCGAGCCACCCGCGCCCAGCAGCACCGCCAGCGAGGTGAATCCGTCCGTGCGGGCGTGCAGCCCGTCCGCGACCAGCGCGGCGGAGCCGATCGAACGGCCGACCCGGATGCGGTAGCGCGCGACCCACTCGTTGCCCGCGAAGCCCGCCAGCGCGGCGACGGCGACCCAGCCGACCTGCTCGACGGGGCGCGGATCCAGCAGCCGCTCGATCGCCGTCCACCCCGCGAAGGCCGCCGAGGCGGCGATCGTCAGCACGATCGCGATCCCCGCCAGGTCCTCCGCCCGCCCGTAGCCGTAGGTGAAGCGGCGGGTGGCCGCCCGCCGGCCCAGCACGAAGGCGATGCCCAGCGGCACGGCCGTCAGCGCGTCCGCCGTGTTGTGCACCGTGTCGCCGAGCAGGGCCACCGACCCGGACAACGCGACCACGACCGCCTGCGCGACGGCCGTCACGCCCAGGACCGCCAGCGAGACCCACAGGGCCCGCATGCCCCGGGCCGAGGACTCCAGGGCGGGGTCGATCCTGTCGGCGCTCTCGTGCGAGTGCGGGGTGAGGAGGTGGGCGACGCGGTGGCGCAGGCCCGGGGCGGACGCCGGGGGCGCCGAGGGAGCGGAGGCGGGGGATTGGTGGTGGTGCGGATGCTCGTGGGCGTGGTCGTGAGGGTGCCCGCGGTCGTGCCGGTGGCCGTGCTCGTGGTCGTGCCGCTCGCTCACGTCGGTCCCTTCCGCTGTGCCGAGGTGGACGCGTGCCCGTCCACCCCTCCATTATGTGCGTATGAGCGCACGCATGCACCTATCACCTGCACACCATGCGCATCCGCGCACTCCCGGCGAGGAACAGTTCGCCCTCGCCGCCGAGCTGCTCGCCCTGCTCGGCGACCGCACCCGGCTCGCCCTGCTGCACGCGCTGACCGCGGGCGAGGCCGACGTGACGACGCTGACGGAAGGGGTCGGAGCGGCCCGGCCGGCGGTCAGCCAGCATCTGGCGCGGCTGCGGCTGGCCGGGCTCGTGAGCACCCGCAAGGAAGGACGCCGGGTGGTCTACTCGCTCTCCGACGGCCATCTGCGCCGACTGGTGGACGAGGCGCTGAACGTGGCGGACCACCGGCTCGGGGACGAACCGGTGCACGACTGACTCAGTAGCGCGCGGCCGTTCCCAGGTACTGCTCCGCGAAGGCGGCAGCGGCCGCGGGAGACGTGAACAGACGGCGCAGCCGGGCGAAGCTCGTGCCCGCGCGGAACGGATCGCCGGTCGCACTCCCGTGGTAGACCTCGGACAGCCACTGCGAGAACTCCTGGTAGTCCCACACCCGGCGCAGACAGGCCTGCGAGTAGCCGTCCAGGCCGGCGCCCTCGCCCCCGTCGAGATACGCCACCAGCGCGTCGCCCAGCAGGAACGCGTCGTGCAGGGCGAGGTTCATGCCCTTCGCGGCGATCGGCGCGACGAGGTGGGCCGCGTCCCCGGCCAGGAAGAGCCGTCCGTACGCCATCGGCTCGACCACGTAGTCGTGCAGGTCCAGCACGCGCTTCTCGATCAGCCGCCCCTCGGTGAGCGGCGGGGCCCCGGCGGCCGCGAGGCGCTCGTGCAGCTCGGACCAGACCCGGTCGTGGGACCAGTTCTCCGGGTCGTCGCCGGGCGGGCACTGGAGGTAGTAGCGGGTCACCTCGGGACTGCGGGCCATGTGCCCGGCGAACCCGTTCGGATGGACGCCGAACAGGACGCAGTCGGAGGACGGCGGCGCCTCGGCGAGCAGCGCCAGCCAGCCCGTGCCGTAGTCGTGCCGCGCGATCCGGGCCCGCTCCGGCACCACCGCGGTCCGGCTGACCCCGCGCGCTCCGTCGGCGCCGACCACGAAGTCACAGGTCAGCACATGCCGTTCGGCGGCGCCCGGGTCGCTGTACGACACCGAGGGCCGGCCCGTGCCGAGGTCGTGCAGCTCGACGCCACGCACCGAGAACCGGGCGTCGCCGCCGCGTACGTCGACGTACTCGGCGACGAGGTCCGTCACCAGCAACGGCTGCGGATACACCCAGTGGTGGCGGCCCGTCAGCTCGGCGTAGGAGAAGCGGTGGCGCTCGCCGCCGAAGCGGAACTCGCAGGCGGAGTGCCGCCGGGCACCCGCCAACAGGTTGCGCGCCAGGCCCCGTCGCCGCAGTCCGTGGACGGCCCACTCCTCGAGGACACCGGCGCGCGGCCGCCGTTCTATGAACGCGCGGCTCTCCGTCTCCAGGACGACGCAGTCGACGGACGCGGCCCGCAGGATGTTGCCGACGGTGAGACCCGCGGGGCCCGCGCCCACGACGACGACCGGAGTGTGGTGGGGGGAAGGGGAGTCGGTGGTCACCCGCACAGTATGGGCGGGCCCCGGCCCGGCCGGGGAAGCGGCCGCGGGTCAGCCCAGCCGGGGAATCTCGATCGCCGGGCAGCGGTCCATGACCATCTCCAGGCCGGCGGCCCGGGTCCGGTCGTAGGCCGCCTCGTCGACGACACCGAGCTGGAACCACACCGCCTTCGCCCCCTTGGCGACCGCCTCGTCCGCGACGGCACCCGCGAGGTCGCCGTTGACGAAGACGTCGACGACGTCCACCTCGAAGGGGATGTCCGCGAGGGAGGCGTACCCCTGCTCCCCGTGCACCGTCTCCGCCTTCGGGTGGACGGGGACGACCCGCTTGCCGAAGCGCCGGAGCACCTCGGCGACCCCGTAGGCCGCCCGCCCGCGGTTCGTCGACAGACCCACGACGGCCCAGGTGTCGCCGAGTCCCGTGAGGATCTTGCGGATGGTTGCCTCGTCGCCGTACACCGGCGGCCTCCTCGAGTCGGAAAGGAACAGTCCCCGGCTACAACAGCGCCCCGCCGACCCTGATTCCGGTCCCTGCCTGCGAAGTCGCGCCCACCCGCCTAGGCTCGCCTCGTGCTGAGCATCATCGACGCCCGAACCGGCGAGCCCGCTGTCGCCGCCCCCGTCCGCCGTGGCCTGACCCGGGTGGAGGCGCACGCCTCGGGGTACGGAGCCGGATCGCTCCGGGTCCTCCTCGTCGCCGATCTGCTCGTGCGCGCGCTGGAACTCGGCGGCACGCCCGTGTGGGCGCTGCTGTCCGGCGAACGCGATCAGGCGGAACTCCGGGCCGGCGCCACCGCCCTCGGCATGCACCCCTTCGAGGACGGCCGTGACCTCGGCGCGGGCGCCGGAGTGGGCGAGGCGCAGATCCTCCACGTGGTGCCGGAGGGCGGCCCGGCCCCCGACGGGGTGCGGCTCGCCGTCGCGCCGGTGGAGGGCGCGGTGCCCGGTGGCCTCGGGTCGGACCGGGGCACCGGGGCGGCGGACACCGACCTCGCCGCCCTTCGGCTCGCCCTTCTCTCCCGGCCCCGCACCGAGCCCCTGCGGCTCGACGCGGACATACTGGGCGAGGCCCGGGACACCCTCGTACGCTGGCGGCGAACCGTCGCCGACTGGGCCCGGCGGCCCTCGCGGCCGGTCCCCGAGGACGTGCGCGGACGGCTGCGCACCGCCTGGGAGGACGACCTGGACCTGCCCGAGGTGCTGCGGGTGCTGCGGTGGGTGGAGGACGCGGGGCCCGAGCTGCCGGACGGCGCCCGCTTCGAGAGCTACGCCTACGCCGACCGCCTCCTCGGCCTCGAACTCACCCGCGACGTCGGAGCCCCGGCGTGACCGGGCCCGGCGGCGGGACACCACCGCGCCGGCTGGTGGTGCTGCGGCACGCCAAGTCGGCCTGGCCGCAGGGCGTCCCCGACCACGAGCGGCCGCTCGCCCCGCGCGGTCTGCGGGACGCGCCGGCCGCGGGCCGCGCGCTGGCCGAGGCCGGCCACGTCCCGGACCTCGCCCTGTGCTCCACCGCCGTCCGCGCCCGCCGGACCTGGGAACTGGCCGCCGCCGAGTGGGACACCCCGCCCCCGGTGCGCTTCGACCCCCGGCTCTACGGGGCCGACGTCCCCGAACTCCTGGAGGTCGTCCACGAGACGCCCGCCGAGGTCGGGACGCTGCTGCTGGTCGGACACAACCCCGGCCTGGAGGAACTGGTCCTCGACCTCGCCGGGGAGGGCCGGGGCGGCGCCCTGGACGAGGTGCGGCTGAAGTTCCCGACCTCGGCGATCGCCGTCCTGGACGCGTACGGGCCCGGCTGGCGGTCGCTGACCCCGGGCACCGCCCTGCTGACGTCGACGACCGTGCCGAGGGGCCGCACGTCGCGGGAGCCCTAGGCCGTACCGGGCGTCGCGGGCCGGGCGGGACTTCGCGGACACTGCCTAGCCGACGTGCACGCGCGGCCGCCGCCCCGGGTCGGGCTCCGCGCGGCGCAGCACCTCACGGGTGACCGGGGCGACCTCGCCGTCGCCGAAGACGAGGAACCGGACCAGATGGCCGACCGGGTTGCCCTCGGTCCAGCTGAAGTACGCGTGCGGCACCTGACCCGTCCGGTCCCGCAGGGCCAGCAGGACCGCGGCGATCGCGTTCGGCACCGTGGGTCCGGAGACGCGCAGCCGGCGGACCCCGTGCTTGTCGTCGCCGCGCACGGTGACGTCCGCCGTGAAGTCCGAGGAGTCCCGCACGAACACCTCCAGGAAGAGCACCGGGCCGCCGCCGGGGATCGGGGTGTGCTCGCGCTGCTCCCCCTCCTTGACGCGGTACGCGCGCGTGCTGTGCTCGCGCGGCTCGTTCGCGATGAGCTGGAGGGGCCCGTGCCGCGCGGCCCCGTCGACGAACCGGGCCGCCGTCTCGTCGAAGGTGACCTCGGCGGCGCGCAGTTCGAAGGCGCGGCGCACCCGGGAGGCGAAGGACGTGACCAGGATGGCGAAGATGAAGATCGCCGCGATCCGGATGCCGTCCGGCCGCTCGATCACGTTCGCGACGAGCGTGTAGGCGAACACGGCCGTGATCGCGCCGAAGCCCAGCGTGGCCCGGCGGTGGCCCCGCCGGTGCACGGCCACGGTGGACGCGAACGCCGCCGACAGCATCAGCACCAGCACACCGGTGGCGTAGGCGCCGCTCTGGTCGTCGACGTTCGCGTTGAACCACAGGGTGATGCAGACGGCCGCCGCCATGAACACCAGCACCAGGGGGCGCACCGCGCGCGTCCATTCGGGCGCCATGCCGTAACGGGGCAGATACCTCGGGACGAGGTTCAGCAGACCGGCGAGCGCCGAGGCGCCCGCGAACCACAGGATCGCGATCGTGGAGACGTCGTAGACCGTGCCGAAGGCCTCGCCCAGATGCTCGTGCGCGAGATAGGCCAGCGCCCTGCCGTTCGCCGGACCGCCGCTCTCGAAGTCGTCCTGGGGGATGAGGATGGTCGTCGCCAGACTCGACAGCAGCAGGAAGCAGCTCATGATCAGCGCGGCCGTGGTCAGCAGCTTGCGGGTGTCCCGCACCCTCCCCCTCGGCTGCTCCCAGGTGTCCGTCGGATCTCCCTTGACCTGGGGCATCACCGCCACCCCGGTCTCGAAGCCGGACATGCCGAGCGCCAGCTTGGGGAAGACCAGCAGGGCCACGCCCACCATGGCCCAGGGCGAGGAGTGCTCGGCGGTCATGGCGTCCGTCCAGTCGCCGATCCGCGCGGGGTGCGCGAGGATCTCCCGGGCGGAGACGCCGAGCACCACCAGATTGAGCGCGAGATAGGTCGCCACCATCGGTACCGCGATGCCGATGGCCTCCCGGAAGCCCTTGAGGAACACCGCGCCCAGCGCCCCGACCAGCAGCAGCGTGATCCACTCGTTCCCGTCGGCCATCCAGTGCGGGGCGAAGGGGTTCTCCACGACGTGGGCGGCGGCGTCCGCCGACGACAGCGTGATCGTGATCATGAAGTCGGTGGCCGCGAAACCCAGCAGCACCAGGACGAAGATCTTCCCCGACCACCACGGCAGCAGCCGCTCCAGCATGGCGATCGAGCCCTCGCCGTGCGGGCTCTCGTGGGCCACCCGGCGGTACACCGGCAGTGCGCCCAGCAGCGTCAGCGCGATCAGCACGAGCGTCGCGAGCGGGGACAGCAGTCCGGCGGCGAGGGCGGCGATGCCCGGCTGGTAGCCGAGCGTGGAGAAGTAGTCGACCCCGGTCAGGCACATCACGCGCCACCAGCGGTGCCCGGGCTGCCGCGCCCGCGGGGTGGCGTGCGGACCCGGATGGCGGGCGGTCTGCTCGCTGAGTCCCTCCAGGAGCCAGGCCCGCCAGCGGGAGGACGCCGGATCCGCGGCGCTCCCCTTCGTCCGGGTGCCGGTCATGCTGCGCGCTCCCTGCGATCGGTCGGGCCACGTTCCGCGGTGCCCCCCCCTCGGTCACCCGCACATCGTCGCCCGCCCCTGCGCCGACGGCGACCCGGCGATCACCGCATAGGCTGGCCGGATGCAGGACGAGTACCGCACGATCGCCCACGCGGGTGTGCACGAGACCGAGGTCAACCGCTCCCGCTTCCTGTGCGCCCTCGCCCCCGCGGCGACCGAGCGGGAGGCCCAGGACTTCGTCGCGTCCGTCCGCAAGGAGCACGCCGACGCCACCCACAACTGCTGGGCGTACGTCATCGGCGCCGACGCCTCCGTCCAGAAGGCGAGCGACGACGGTGAACCCGGCGGCACCGCGGGCGTCCCGATGCTCCAGATGCTGCTGCGCCGTGACATGCGGTACGTCGTCGCCGTCGTCACCCGGTACTACGGCGGGGTCAAGCTCGGCGCGGGCGGTCTCATCAGGGCCTACGGCGGCGCGGTCGGCGAAGCCCTCGACAGCCTCGGCACACTCACCCGCCGCCGCTTCCGGCTGGCCACGGTGACCGTGGACCACCAGCGGGCCGGCAAGGTCCAGAACGACCTGCACTCGACGGGACGCGCGGTACGCGACGTCCGCTACGGCGAGCGGGTGACCATCGAGATCGGTCTGCCGGACGCCGACGTGCCCGCCTTCCGCGCCTGGCTCGCGGACGCGACGGCGGGCACGGCGACCTTCGAGCTGGGCGGGGAGGCGTACGGGGACGCCTGACGCCTGACGCCTGACGCCTGAGTGTGACGTGCGGGTTGTGCGTGCGCCGCGCGACGTGTGGCGTGGGGCCTGCATCGTGTGATGTGCGGCGCGTTGAGCGAACGGGCGGGTGAAATGTCCGTAACGCACTTTTCTGGCGGGGTGTGTGACGGTGCGATACGGGAGCAACCGCCCGCGGTGTCGGACCCGGCCGTTAGTCTCGTGAATCATGAGGCTCCTGCACACTTCCGACTGGCATCTCGGCCGGGCGTTCCACCGGGTGAACATGCTCGGTGCCCAGGCCGAGTTCATCGGTCACCTCGTCGCGACCGTGCGTGAGCGCGAGGTCGACGCGGTGGTCGTGTCGGGAGACGTGTACGACCGCGCGGTGCCCCCGCTCGCCGCGGTCGAGCTGTTCGACGACGCCCTGCACCGGCTCGCCGACCTCGGGGTGCCCACGGTGATGATCTCCGGGAACCACGACTCGGCCCGCCGGCTCGGGGTCGGCGCCGGACTCATCGGACGCGCGGGCATCCACCTGCGCACGGACCCGGCGGCGGCGGGGACCCCGGTGATCATCGAGGACGCCTTCGGCGAGGTCGCCTTCTACGGCCTGCCCTACCTCGAACCCGCCCTGGTCAAGGACGAGTTCGGTGTGGAGAAGGCCGGCCACGAGAGCGTGCTGGCCGCCGCGATGGACCGGGTCCGCGCCGACCTCGCCGCCCGCGCGCGCGGGACGCGTTCCGTCGTCCTCGCCCATGCCTTCGTCACCGGCGGCGAGCCCAGCGACAGCGAGCGGGACATCACCGTCGGCGGGGTGGCCTCGGTGCCCGCCGGGGTCTTCGACGGCGTCGACTACACCGCCCTGGGCCATCTGCACGGCTGCCAGACCATCACCGAGCGCGTGCGCTACTCCGGCTCCCCGCTGCCGTACTCCTTCTCGGAGAGCGCGCACCGCAAGACCATGTGGCTCGTCGACCTCGACGCCGACGGGCGGCTCGACGCCGAGCGGATCGACTGCCCGGTGCCGCGCGCCCTCGCCCGGGTCCGCGGCCCCCTGGAGGAGCTGCTCGCCGACCCCGCCCTCACCCGCCACGAGGAGGCGTGGGTCGAGGCGACGCTCACCGACCCCGTCCGCCCGGCCGACCCGATGGCCCGGCTCACCCGGCGCTTCCCGCACACGCTCAGCCTCGTCTTCGCCCCCGAACGCGCACCCGACGACCCCGACGTGTCGTACGCCCGGCGCCTCGCCGACCGCAGCGACCAGGAGATCGCCGAGGACTTCGTGGCCCATGTGCGCGGCGCCGGCCCCGACGCGCGCGAGCAGGGCGTCCTGCGCGACGCCTTCGACGCGGTGCGCGCGGACGACGCGGAACGGGAGGTGGCGCGGTGAGGCTGCACCGGCTCGGCCTGACGGCCTTCGGCCCCTTCGGCGCCCCGCAGAGCGTCGACTTCGACGAGCTCTCCGCCGCCGGCATCTTCCTGCTGCACGGCCCGACGGGCGCCGGCAAGACCTCCGTCCTGGACGCCGTCTGCTACGCGCTGTACGGCTCCGTACCCGGCGCCCGGCAGAGCGGCCAGGGACTCACCCTGCGCAGCGACCACGCGGCGCCCGGCACCCGCACCGAGGTCACCCTCGAACTCACCGTCGCGGGACGGCGGCTGGAGGTCACCCGGCAGCCGCCCTGGGAGCGCCCCAAGAAACGCGGCACGGGCACCACCGTCGAGAAGGCGCAGAGCTGGCTGCGCGAGTACGACGCGGCCGCCGGCGCCTGGAAGGACCTCAGCCGCTCGCACCAGGAGATCGGCGAGGAGATCACCCAGCTGCTCGGCATGAGCCGCGAGCAGTTCTGCCAGGTCGTGCTGCTGCCTCAGGGCGACTTCGCCCGTTTCCTGCGGGCCGACGCCGAGGCGCGCGGCCGGCTCCTCGGCCGGCTCTTCGACACCCGGCGGTTCGCCGAGGTGGAGAAGCGGCTCGTCGAGCGCCGCCGCCTCATCGAGGCACGCGTGCGGGAGGGCGACTCCGCGCTGCTCGCCGACGCGCACCGGATGCAGCAGGTCGCCGGGGACGCCATGGAGCTGCCCGAGTTCGCCCCGGGGGAGCCGGGGCTCGCCGAGGCCGTGCTGGCCGCGGCCGCCGTCGCCCGCAGCACCTCCCGTGAGCTGCTGACGACCGCCCACTGCGGCCGCCTCGCCGCCGAGTCCGCGCAGGCCGCCGCCGAACGCTCCCTGGCGGACGTACGCGAACGCGCGCGGCTCCAGCGACGGTTCGCCGACGCGCGCGAGCGGGCCGCCGTACTGGAGGAGCGGGCCGGTGACCACCGGGACGCGCAGACGCGGATGGAGCGGGCCCGCAAGGCCGAGTCGGTGGCCCCGGCGCTGGAGCTGCGCGAGGCCGCCGACACCGAGCACACCAGAGCGTCCGCGCGAGCGGCACACGCGCGGGACCTGCTGCCCCGGCGGTTCGCGGACGCCGGAGCCGCCGGGCTCGCCGCCGCCGCGCGCCGGGCCGCCGAGGAACTGGGCGGGCTGGAGTCCGCCCGCCGGGGCGAGCGACGGCTGGCCGCACTCGTGGCCGAGCGGGCCGACCTGGACCGGCGGGAGCGCGACGACGAGGACGTCCTGACGGAGACGGAGGCCTGGCTCGCCGACTGGGACACCGTCCGCGCGGGTCTCCGGGCCCGGATCGAGGCCGCCCAGGAGGCCGCCGCCCGCGCCGAACAGCTAGACGGTCGGCGCGAGCCCATGCAGCGGCGGCTGAAGGCGGCCCGGCTGCGCGACGAACTGGCCCGCGACCTGGAGGCCGCCCGGCGCAGGGCCCTCGCCTCCGGCGAGCAGGCGCAGTCGGCCCGCGCGCACTGGCTCGACCTCAAGGAGCAGCGGCTGAACGGCATCGCCGCCGAACTGGCCGCCACCCTCGCCGACGGGACACCGTGCGCCGTCTGCGGCGCCACCGAACACCCCGCGCCCGCCCGCAAGGTAGCCGGACACGTCGACCGTGAGAGCGAGGAACGGGCGCTCACCGCCTCCCGGCAGGCGGAGGAACGGCACGCCGGGGACGAACGCGATCTGGGCCTCGTGAGGGAGGCGCTCGCCGCCGCCACCGCCGAGGCCGGCGACACCCCCACCGACCGGCTCGCCGCCGAGGCCCAGGAGGGCGAGGAGAGCTACGCGCGGGCGCGCCGCGAGGCCTCCGCGCTGCACCCCGCGCGCGAAGAGCTGCGCCGGGCCGAGCAGGAGCACGAGCGCCGCACGGCCGCGCAGCGCGAGGCCGCGGTGCGGACCGCGTCCCGGGTGGGCCACCGGGAGCGCCTGGACAGCGAGCGGACCGCCCTGGAAGAGGAGTTGACGCAGGCCAGGGGGACCGCAGAGAGCGTCGCCGCGCGGGCCGCCGAACTGGAGAAGCTGGCGGCGCGGCTCACCGACGCGGCCGACACCGCCCGCGTCGCCGAGGAGAGCGCCGAGCGTCTCAAGGCCGCCGACGGACGCCTCGACGAAGCCGCCTTCCGGGCCGGCTTCGACACCCCGCGGGCCGCCGCCGACGCCCTCCTCGACGACACCGCCCACCGTGAGCTCCAGCGGCGGCTGGACGCCCGGCAGGCCGAGGAGGCCGCCGTCCGGGCCGTCCTCGCCGAACCCGACACCGTGGCGGCGGCCCAGCGGCCGCCCGCCGACCTCACGGCCGCGGAACGGGCGGCGGCCGCCGCGGCCGAGCGACTGCGCACGGCCGCCTCCGCCCAGGACGCGGCCGCCCGGCGCTGCGCCGAACTCGACCAGCTCTCCGCGCGCGCGGAGAGCGGCGTACGCCGGCTCGGGCCCCTGCGTGAGGAGTACGACCGGGTGGCCCGGCTGGCCGCTCTCACCGCGGGGACCTCCGCCGACAACGAGCGCAAGATGCGCCTGGAGGCGTACGTCCTGGCCGCCCGCCTCGAGCAGGTGGCCGCCGCCGCGACCGTGCGGCTTCAGCGCATGTCCTCGGGGCGCTACACCCTCGTGCACTCCGACGACCGGGCCGGGCGCGGCCGCAGCGGGCTGGGACTGCACGTCGTCGACGCCTGGACCGGGCGCGAGCGGGACACCGCCACGCTGTCGGGCGGCGAGACCTTCTTCGCCTCGCTGGCCCTCGCCCTCGGCCTCGCCGACGTGGTGACCGACGAGGCGGGCGGGGTCCGCCTCGACACCCTCTTCATCGACGAGGGCTTCGGCAGCCTCGACGACCAGACGCTCGACGAGGTCCTCGACGTCCTCGACTCGCTGCGTGAACGCGACCGCAGCGTCGGCATCGTCAGCCATGTCGCCGACCTGCGGCGGCGGATCCACGCCCAGCTGGAGGTCGTCAAGGGAAGGACGGGCTCGGTGGTGCGGCAGCGCGGCTACCGGCCCAGCGGTCGCCTGGGCAGCGGCGACGAGTAGACGACACTGGTCGTCACCGAGCCCAGCGCGCCGAGCTTGCCCGACACCTCTTCGAGGTGCCGCATCGAACGGGCGGTGACCTTGATGACGAAGCAGTCGTCGCCCGTCACATGGTGTGCCTCCAGGATCTCGGGCGTGACGGCCACCAGATCGTGGAAGGGCTTGTAGTTGCCGTGGGGGTAGCGCAGCCGCACGAAGGCCAGGATCGGCAGCCCCAGCCGTTCGGGGTCGACCACCGCCGCGTACCCCTGGATGACGCCCGCCTCCTCCAGCCGGCGCACCCGCTCGGTGACGGCGCTCGGCGACATCGCCACGGCACGGGCCAGGTCGGCGAAACTGGCCCGGCCCTCGCGCTGGAGGACCTCGAGAATGCGCCAGTCGGTGGCGTCCGGGGAATACACGGTCATGAGCGAGAGATAGCAGGGGAATCCCCGGCGGAGCAAGGTCCGGGCCGGGGAAATCCCCTTCAGGCAGAGGGGTCGCCGGTCGTAGATTTCAGGTCACCGAGAGCGCACCGTGCGCTCGACCAGAGCACACCGAGAGCACACCCAGAGCTCGACGAGAGCTCGCCGAGAGCTCGCCGAACGTTCGCCGAACGCTGTGACCAGCCGGAACCCCACGGGAGGGCCCCGCGATGACCCCCATGACCCCGCTCACCGCCAGGACCGGCACGGCCGCCGCGACCACGGTCAACTCCGTCCTGCGGGTGGCCCCCGCCGCCCCGGCCGAGGCCGCCGCCCACTTCCGGGCGAGCCTCGCCTTCCACGCCGACGTCTCCGACGTGGCGACCGCCCTCGCCGCAGGCGGCGATCCCGGCTTCGTCCTCCTGGACTCCCGCTCCACCGAGTCCTGGGACCAGGGCCACATCCCGGGCGCCGTCCACCTGCCCACCGCGCTCATCGCCGAGCAGGCCGAGCGGCTCCTCGACCGGGACGTGCCGGTGGTCACCTACTGCTGGGGGCCCGGCTGCAACGGCGCCACCCGTGCCGCCCTCGCGCTCGCCGAACTCGGCTACCGGGTCAAGGAGATGCTCGGAGGGTTCGAGTACTGGGCGCGCGAGGGCTTCGCCTACGAGACCTGGGAGGGCGGCGAGCGGCGCGCCGCCGATCCCCTCACCGCGCCCGTCGACGCGGCGGACTGCGGCTGCTGACCGCCCGGCCCGCAGCCGTGTCTCAGAGCCGCGCCAGCTCGTCCACCAGGTCGTCCAGACCCAGCGAGCCCTGCGAAAGGGCCGCCATGTGCCAGGACTTGAGGTCGAAGGCGTCGCCGTGGCGCTCGCGGGCCTTCTCCCGGCCCAGCAGCCAGGCCCGCTCGCCGAGCTTGTAGCCGATCGCCTGGCCGGGCATGGTCAGATAGCGGGTCAGCTCGCTCTCGACGAAGTCCGCGGGACGGCTGCTGTGCCCGCCGAAGAACTCCTGGGCCAGCTCCGGCGTCCAGCGCTCACCCGGGTGGAAGGGCGAGTCCGCCGGGATCTCCAGCTCCAGGTGCATGCCGATGTCGACGATCACCCGGACCGCCCGCATCATCTGCGCGTCCAGGTAGCCGAGCCGCTGCTCCGCGTCGGTGAGGAAGCCGAGCTCGTCCATCAGCCGTTCCGCGTACAGCGCCCAGCCCTCGCAGTTGGCGCTGACCATGCCGACGGAGGCCTGGTAGCGGGACAGGTCCCCGGCGATGTGCGCCCACTGCGCCAGCTGGAGGTGATGACCCGGGACGCCCTCGTGGTACCAGGTGGAGACGAGGTCGTAGACCGGGAAGCGGGTCTGCCCCATCGTCGGCAGCCAGGTGCGGCCCGGCCGCGAGAAGTCCTCCGTCGGAGGCGTGTAGTAGGGGGCGGCCGCGCCGCCGGGCGGAGCGATCCTCGACTCCACCTTCCGCACCCGCTCGGCGAGTTCGAAGTGCGTCCCGTCGAGCCGCTCGATCGCCTGGTCCATCAGGCCCTGGAGCCAGTCGCGGACCTCGTCGACACCCTCGATGTGCCGGCCGTGCTCGTCGAGATGGGCCAGCGCCACCCAGGGTGTCTCCGCGCCCGGCAGGATCCTCTCGGCCTCCTTGCGCATCTCGGCGAGCAGCCGGTGGTACTCCGCCCAGCCGTACGCGTACGCCTCGTCGAGATCGAGGACGGTGCCGTTGAAGTAGCGTGCCGCGCGGGCGTACCGCTCGCGGCCGACGGTCTCCGGGGCGCCTTCGATCGTCGGCGCGTACACGTCGCGCATCCAGTCCCGCAGCTCCACGACGGCCGCGGTCGCGGTGCGCGCGGCCTCGTCCAGCTCCGCGCGCAGCGCGTCGGGACCGGTGGACACGAAGTCCTCGAACCAGCCGCGGCCCGCGCCGTCCGTGTCCGACCACTCGCCGAGCTGTCCGACGAAGGTGGCGGTCGGCCGCGGCGCCGCGAACAGCTTGCGCTCCAGACCCAGCGCCAGGGACTCCCGGTAACCCGCGAGGGCGGCCGGCACCCCGCGCAGCCGCTCGGCGACCGCGGCCCAGTCCGCGTCGGTCTCGGTGGGGGTCACGGTGAACACCTCGCGCACGTGATGCGGGGGTGTGGCCATGTTGCCCACGCTGCGCAGGCCCTCATGGGTCTCGAGCACACCGAGTTCCGCGGTCAGGCGCTCGCGCAGCAGACGCGCGCACCGGCGCTCGATGTCACTGTCCGCGCCGGGCCTGCGCTCCGCCTCGTCCAGCGCGGCCAGGGTGTCCCGCGCGAGCCGCGCGAGCGCCTCCTGACCGGCGGGCGAGTAGTCGGGCAGACGGCTCGAACTCTCCTGCACGCCGAGATAGGTACCGGTCACCGGGTCGAGGGCGATGAGGTCGTCGACGTACGCGTCGGCTACCTCACGGGGAAGCGGGCTGCTGGTCTGTGACATGGGCTCCATCCTCGTACGAGGCGACGGGGCACGTCACGCGGTTTGTCCCGAAGTCGTCGCCGGCAGCAGGGGCCCGCAGTCCCACTGCTGGAATATCAGCCGCGTCTCGACCCGGGCCACCTCCCGCCGCGAGGTGAACTCGTCGAGCACCAGCCGCTGGAGATCCGCCATGTCCGTGACGGCGACATGGACGAGATAGTCGTCGGGTCCGGTGAGATGGAAGACGGTGAGGGCCTCCGGGAGCCCCCTGATCCGCTCCACGAACGGCCCCACCAGCTCCCGTCGGTGCGGCCTGACCTGCACCGACAGCAGCGCCTGGAGGCCACGCCCCAGTTTGGCCGGATCGAGGCGCAGCTGATGACCGAGGATCACGCCGGAGCGGCGCAGCCGGGTCACCCGGTCCAGACAGGTCGACGGCGCGACGCCGACCTGCGCCGCCAGGTCGCGGTAGGTGGTCCGGGCGTCGTTCTGGAGCAGCCGCAGCAGCTGGAGATCGACCGGGTCCAGTACGACGGATTCAGCCATGGGCCGAACGTAACACGGTGTTCGCACACGGCATCCCGTCCGATGTTCACCCTGCCGTCCATGGACTCAGCCGCAGCGAGCACGCACGCGTACGACGACGTACGCCGACCCGCGTCGAGAGCGCCCCGCGCACTGGCCACCGAGGCCGTGCACGCCGGGCGGGACGACCTGGCCCGGCAGGGCCTGCACGCCCCGCCGATCGACCTGTCCACCACCTATCCCTCGTTCGACAGCCGCGCCGAGGCCGCCCGCATCGACGCGTTCGCCACCACGGGCGCCGAGCCCGAGGGCCCGCCCGTGTACGGCCGGCTGGGCAATCCGACGGTCGCCCGGTTCGAGACGGCCCTCGCCCGCCTCGAGGGGACCGGCGGCGCGGTCGCGTTCGCGAGCGGGATGGCGGCACTGAGCGCGGTGCTGCTCGCGCGCGCCGCGGCGGGGCTGCGGCACGTCGTCGCCGTCCGCCCCCTGTACGGGTGCAGCGACCACCTGCTGACCGCCGGGCTGCTCGGCTCGGAGGTCACCTGGACCGACCCGGCCGGGATCGCGGACGCGCTGCGCCCGGACACCGGTCTCGTGATGGTGGAGTCGCCGGCCAACCCGACGCTCGCCGAGGTCGACCTGCGGGCCGTCGCGCATTCGTGCGGCTCGGTCCCGCTGCTCGCCGACAACACCTTCGCGACGCCGGTGCTCCAGCGCCCCGCCGAGCTGGGCGCGCGGCTCGTCCTGCACAGCGCCACCAAGTACCTGGGCGGCCACGGGGACGTGCTGGGCGGCGTGGTGGCCTGCGACGAGGAGTTCGCCGGAGTGCTCCGGCAGATACGGTTCGCCACCGGTGGCGTCCTGCATCCGCTGGCCGGCTATCTGCTGCTGCGGGGCCTGTCGACGCTCCCGGTGCGGGTCAGGGCGGCCTCCGCGACCGCCGCCGACCTGGCCCGGCGGCTGGCCGCCGACCCGCGGGTGGCCCGCGTCCACTATCCGCGCATCGGCGGCGCGATGATCGCCTTCGAGGTTCACGGCGACCCGCACGAGGTGATCGCGGGGGTCCGGCTGATCACCCCGGCCGTCAGCCTGGGCAGCGTCGACACCCTCATCCAGCACCCGGCGTCGATCAGTCACCGCATCGTGGACGAGCGGGAGCGCCGGGGCGCGGGCGTGAGCGACCGGCTGCTGCGGCTCTCGGTGGGCCTGGAGGACGTCGAGGACCTGTGGGAGGACCTGCGCGGGGCGCTCGGCGCCGACACCATGGCCGCCCCGGCCGGTCAGAAGGCTGCCGTTCAGGGGGCTGCCGTCGGGTGACCGCCGGGAGCGGATCAGGGCCGCCGGGCCCGGACGGAGGTGCCCGACGCGGACGGCGGTCCGACGCGGACGGCCCGGCGGCGCAGTACCGCCGGGGCCGTCCGGCCCGCTCGCATCCGCGTCGCCGCGACGCGTGGGTCAGTCGCGCGAGACGCGCTCCTCCCGGCGCCCGGAGCCGGCCCGGGCCCGGACCGCCGCGCCGTCCAGCCGTGCGGTGATGACCAGGGTGCCCTCCTCGATCTGGTAGTCGAGGGGCAGGTCGAGGCCGCGCATGGCGGCCACCATCCCGGTGTTGGAGGCCTGCGTCACGGCGTAGACGCTCTCGCAGCCCGCCTCGACGGCCATCGCCACCAGCCTGCCGAGCAGTTCGGCCCCGATGCCGCGCCGCTGCCACTGGTCCTCGACCAGCAGGGCGACCTCCGTCTCGTCGCCGTCCCACAGCAGGTGCCCGAGGCCGACGACGCGCCCCGAGGGTGTTCGCACGGCAAGAGTGCGGCCGAAGCGGGGGCTGAGCAGGTGCCTGAGGTAGCGGTCGGCGTCGCCGACGGGCCCGTGGTAGCGCATCCCGAGCGTGCGCGAGGAGCACCGCTCGTGCATCGCCTTGGCCGCCGCCAGGTCACCGATGTCGGCCCGGCGCACGGTGATGGCGTTGCCCTCGGGCAGGGTCAGCACGTCCTGGCCGCGCGGCACCCGCGGACCGAGCCGGGCGTCCAGCTCCACCAGCGCCCGCGCGCGGGCGAACTCGGTCGGGGTGAACGGCAGGTACGGCCGCTCCACGGTGATCACTCCGCCTTCCGGCGCCCGCAGGCGCATCACGGTCTCCTCCAGTACGCCTTCCACGGGCACGCCCTCAGGTCCCCGGCCGCTCCCGCCCGGTGCGGCGGGGAGTGAACGGATCGTGCAGCGTCCCAGCAACTGACGTAGCGCCAAGGGTAGTTCAGCCGCGTCCAGGGCGGTGCGGGTGGCCAGGCCGAGGACCCGGGTCGGCGCGTCCACCAGGTCGTGGGCGTCGGCCCGCTCGATCCAGGTACCGCTGCCGCCCGCCAGTGCCACGGCCCGGGTGATCTCGGCCGCCGCCAGGGCGCCGGGGGCACGCAGCAGGAACTCGTCCACGGTGTGCTCGCCCAGCGGGTGGGTCTGGAGGCTCAGGATGTCCACCCGGTGGCCGGCGAGCGCCGCGCAGAGCGCCGCCAGCGACCCCGGGGCGTCCTTCACCGTCGTCCGCATCCGCCACAGGGCGCTCTCCTCGGCGACGCCGGAGGGGAGTTCGGACGGCCCGGCCTGCGTCTCGTGGGAAGGCGGCCGGGCGTCGGTATCGCCTGTGGGCGGCGCGTGACCGTGGCGCCGTGACCACCAGGTGTGGAAGCCGGCGGTGGCGACGAGCAGGGCCGCCGAGACGGTCAGCAGTACCGGACCGTCGGGACCGTGGCCCACCAGGTTCGCCACCCCGTCGGCCGCCGCGACGGCGGTGAACAGCGCGGCGAGCTCCACCACGTCCCGTCGCCAGTGGTGCACGGGGCGTCCGCGTTTCGCACGCGTCACATCGAAGGAGTCTCGAGTCATGCAGCCACTGTGGAGGAACGGTGTTGCGTGATCACGAACTGTTTGTGACTGATGGGTAAAGGTTCCCAATGCCCGTTTTGTTAATTCTTCTACCTTCACGCCGTGCACGAAGGCCGCACGGAGGCCGCAGGAAAGTGGCACGAAAGCGGCACGGCCGTGCCGCGCACCGGGGGATGACGCCGGTGCGCGGCACGCGTCCGAGGGTACGGGACGGCGGACTACTGGCCGACCCGTCCCGGCTGGAGGACCTTCGTGAACAGCACGGTCCCGTCCTGCTCGCGCAGACGCACCGTCAACTCCCCGCTGCCGCCGTCGATGTCGACCTCGCCGAAGAACTGGTAGCCGCCGGCGGGCGAGACGTTCGAGGCGGTCGGCGCCTTCACGAACACCCGCTCCGGACCGAACGTGTCGTCCAGCGCGCTGGCCGGGAAGGCTCCCGCGTTCAGCGGTCCGGAGACGAACTCCCAGAACGGCTCGAAGTCGCCGAACGCGGCCCGCGAGGGCTGGTAGTGCTGCGCCGAGGTGTGGTGCACGTCGGCCGTCAGCCACACGGTGCCGGTGATCCGCCGGTGCTTGATGTACCGCAGCAGCTCGGCGATCTGGAGCTCGCGGCCCAGCGGCGCGCCCGGGTCGCCCTGCGCGACGGCCTCGATGTTCGCCCTGCCCTCGGTGGTGTCGGGGACCACCAGTCCGAGCGGCATGTCGGCGGCGATCACCTTCCACACCGCGCGCGACCGGGAGAGCTCCCGCTTCAGCCACTCCAGCTGCTCGGCGCCGAGGATGCCCTGCGGGTCCACGGTCTGGTCGTCCGGCGAGTTGGCGTTGCGGTACGTCCGCATGTCCAGCACGAACACGTCCAGCAGCGGCCCGTGGCGCACGACCCGGTGCACCCGGCCCTCCTCGGCGCCGGGACGCAGGGTCGAGATCGGGAAGTACTCGCTGAACGCCCTGCGGGCGCGCCCCGCGAGCACGTCGACGCTCTTCTCCGTGTACCGGGCGTCGGTGTCGGCGATCACCTCGCCCGGGTACCAGTTGTTGCGGACCTCGTGGTCGTCCCACTGGATGACGGACGGCACCTGCGCGTTGAAGCGGCGCAGGTTCTCGTCGAGCAGGTTGTAGCGGAAGTTGCCGCGGAACTCGGCGAGGGTCTCGGCGACCTTGGACTTCTCCTCGGTGGTGACGTTGCGCCAGAGGGTGCCGTCGGGCAGTGCCTGGGTCGCCGTGAGCGGGCCGTCGGCGTAGATGTTGTCACCGCTGCACAGGAAGAAGTCGGGGTCGAGCCTCGCCATCGCGTCGTAGATGCGGTAACCGCCCAGCTCGGGGTTGATGCCCCAGCCCTGGCCCGCGAGGTCCCCGGACCACAGGAAGCGCACCCCGTGCCGACGCTTCGGCGACACGGTGCGGAAGGTACCGGCCACCGGCTCCCCGGTGCGCCGCGGGTCGTCCGGGTCGGCCAGCAGCACGCGGTAGTGGATCTGCTCGCCGGCCGGCAGACCGTGCAGCCGGGTCGTGCCGGTGAAGTCCGTGCCGGAGCCGAGCAGCGGTCCGTGCCAGCGGCGGGCGCCCCGGAACGACTCGGTGGCCGCGGTCTCGACGATCATCCGCGCCGGACGGTCCGAGCGCACCCACACCAGACCGGAGTCGGAGGTCACGTCCCCGGTCTGCACACCCCAGCCCGCCCCGGGACGCCCGGACAGCGCGAAGGCGGGGGCCGCGCCGACGGCGGCGGGCAGGGTCAGGGCCGCGGAAGCGGCGAGCGAGCCGCGCAGGACGCTGCGGCGCCCGGGGAACGGACTGGGTGACATGGAAGGGCCTCCAGGGGCGGGAACCGGCCGGTGTGCACAGCCACAACTACTGGTGCGCCGCAGCGCGCACGGAAACCACAAGTGAACAACTGGCCGCGCACTCCACCGGATCCGACGCGCGCGGCCCGTGCCACCCGCCCACGTCACCCACCCCCGTGCCACCCGCCCACGTCACCCACCCCCGTGCCGCCCGCCCATCTCACGCGCCCGCGACGGCCTCCGCCATCAGACGTACGCCGTCCCTGATCCGCGCGGGCGGCAGTTGCGCGTAGCCGAGGACGAGACGCGGGCGGGTGTCCCCGCCCACCCTCGCGTGCGCGTATTCCGCCAGCGGCCGCACCGCCACCCCGGCCGCGGCCGCCCGCGCGAGGAACCGCTCCTGCGGCCCGTACCGCCCCGGGAACTCGGCGATGACATGCAGACCCGCCGCGATCCCGGACACCCGCGCCCCGGGGAAGTGCTCCCCGAGCGCCTCCACCAGGGCGTCCCGGCGTTCCCGGTAGGCCCGCTGGCAGCGGCGCAGCTGACGGTCGTAGTCGCCGCGCTCCACGAACCGGGCGAACAGCGCCTGGTCGAGGGTGGGATGGCCGAGGTCCATCGTCCGCTTGCGTTCGACGACGTCCTCCGCCAGCGCCTCGGGAACCAGCAGCCAGCCGAGCCGCAGCCCCGGGGCCAGCGACTTGCTGACCGACCCGGTGTAGGCCACCCGCTCGGGGTCCAGGCCCTGGAGCGCGCCCACGGGAGCGCGGTCGTAACGAAAGTCGCCGTCGTAGTCGTCCTCGACGACGAAGCCGTCCACCGACCGGGCCCAGTCGAGCAGTTCGGCGCGCCGCCGCGCGGAGTAGGCGATCCCCGTGGGGAATTGATGCGCGGGCGTCGTCACCACCGCCCGCACCCCGGACGACCTCAGAGGCTCCACGGCCAGCCCCTCGTCGTCGAGCGCCAGCGGAACGGCGGTGACGCCCGCCGCCGCGTACAGGGCGCCGTGCTGCGGGCTCCCCGGATCCTCCACGCCGACGGCGTCCGTCCCGCGCGCGTGCAGCGCGAGCCCCAGCAGCGCCGTCGCCTGGGCCACCCCGGAGACGACGACGAGGCGCTCCGGGTCGGCGACCACGCCCCGGCGGCGGGCGAGCAGTTCGGCGAGCGCGGTGCGCAGCCGGGGCAGTCCGCGCGGGTCGGGGTAGCCGAGTTCGTGATGGGGCAGCCCGGCGAGCACACTCCGCTGCGCGGCGGCCCAGGCGGCGCGCGGGAACAGCGACAGGTCCGGGGTGCCCGGCACGAAGTCGGCCCGGACGCCCGCGGGACGCGGCGCGAGGTCACGCGCGCGTGGCCGGGCCGCCCGCACGGCCCCGCTCACCCACGTTCCCGCGCCACGCCCGCTGCGCAGGTAGCCCTCCGCCGTCAACTGCTCGTACGCCTCCGTCACCAGCCCGCGCGAGACGCCCAGATCAGCGGCCAGGTCCCGGCTCGACGGCAGCCGGGTGCCCCGCGCGAGCCGCCCCGCGCGGACCGCGTCGCGCAGCGCGGCCCGGAGCGCACGGCCCCGCGCGCGCGGCGGGGCGGAGGCGGCCGGGAGCAGCAGCTCCCAGGCCGCCGACCCGGGCTCCGGGCCCGGATTGGTCCCCGATGGCGTCATGGAAGTGGACCTTAACCGGGACCGCCGCCGTTCCTAGCGTCGCCTTCATGAACGCGACCACCCTGCGCGGGTCCCTGCTCGCCGCCCTCGCCTGTCTGCTCGTCGGAGGCTCCTTCACCGCCAACAGCGTCCTCGGCGCCTATCCGTACGCGGGCGGCCAGGCCCTGCGCTACGGCCTCGCCTGGCTGCTGCTCGTGCCCCTGGTGGGGGCGGGGGCCGGGGGTCGGCTGCGCGCGCTCACCCTCCGGCTGTGGCTGCGCCTGGCGCTGCTCGCGGCCGTCGGGATGGTCGGCTTCAACGTGGCCGTGCTGGCCGCCGAACGCTCGGCGGAACCCGCCGTCCCCGGCGTCCTCGTGGGCTGCGCGCCCGTCGTGGTGGCGGTGCTCGTCCCGCTGCTGGCGGGGCGCCGGCCCCGCCGTCCGGTGCTGACCGGGGCGTCGCTGGTCGCCGTCGGCGCGTCCACGGTGCAGGGCTGGGGCCGGACGGACGGCGCGGGCATCGCGTACTCCGTCTGCGCGCTCGCCGGGGAGGTCGGCTTCGCGGTCCTGGCCGTGCCCGTCCTGCGGGTGCTGGGTCCACGGCTGCTGTCCGCCGCGGTGTGCGGGATCGCCGCCGCCGAGGCCGCCGCGAGCGGACTGCTGCTCGACGGCGGCGCGTGGCTGCGGCGCCCGGACGGCGCGGAGGCGGCCGCGCTGCTGTGGCAGGCGGCCGTCGTCACCGTCGTCGGCTTCGTGTGCTGGTACACGGGCATGCAGCGGATCGGCGCGGAGCGCGCCACGCTCTTCTCCGGGCTCATCCCTGTGGCGGCCGCCTGTACCGCCCCCCTCGTCGGAGCGGGCTCCTACGGCCCCGCCCAGGCCGTGGGGAGCGCCCTCGTCGGGGCCGGAGTCGCCCTGGGCGCCGGGGTGTGGCGGCGCGCCCCCGGGACCTCAGCGGCTGCCGTCGAGGATCACCCGCGCGACGAGCGCCGGGTCGTCGTTCATCGGGACGTGACCGCAACCGGGCAGTCGCACCAGGCGGGCGCCGGGGATGACCCGCTTGGCCCGGACGCCCTGGCGGCGCACCAGCAGCCGGTCGCGGGTGCCCCAGCCGACCGTGACAGGCACTCCGGGCAGGTCGTCGGTGAACCGCACCGAGATGCCGGCCCGCAGCGTCTGGTCGAACCCGGTGGCCCGGGCCAGGGCCAGCGTCTCGGCGACCACGGCCTCGGGTGAACGCCGGCTCGGGCGGGCGTAGATGGTGCTGGTGAGGGCCGTACGGCCGGCCGCCGTGCGGGCCATCCGCTCGACGAGGGGCGGCGGCATGCGGCGCGCGAGCCGCCGCATGGTGAGGAGCACGCCGAAGGCGTAGCGCCGCTCGGCCTGTGACCAGAACCCGGCGGGCGACAGGGCGGTGACGGACCGTACGACCTTCTCGCGGCCCAGCTCCAGGGCGAGCAGGCCACCGAGGGAGTTGCCCGCGACATGGGGCCGGTCGAGCTCCAGCGCCTCGCAGAAGGCGGTGAACACGGCGGCCGTCGTGGGCAGGTCGTAGGCCAGCCCGTCCGGCAGCGGCGGGGACACGCCGAAGCCGGGCAGGTCCACGGCGATGACCTCGCGCTCGGTGGCCAGGATGTCCACCACCGGGTCCCAGGCCTGCCGGTGGTGTCCGATGCCGTGCAGCAGGAGCAGCGGTTCGCCCCGGCCCACGCGCGCGTAGGACACGGTGACGGGCACCGGCCCGCTGGGGGAGGGGACCGTGAAGGAGACGGTGGCGGACATCGGGAGCTCCTCGACTGGACGTGACGGGACTGGACTGGACTGGACTGGACCGGACCGCGGACCGACGGCGGACGGGCCGCGGACGGGCCATGCACGGGCCGCGGACGGGCCATGCACGGGCGGCGGACGGGCCGTGGACCGGGAGACGGACCGATCGGACGCTGTAGACAGCTTGTCAGCAACGGCTACCGACGGGTAGCCCCCGGGACGGACCGCGCGTCCCCTCCGTCGCAGGGGCCCTTTGCTGAGCGGACGTTGCCGGAGTGTCACGAAAACGCCCCCGTACGAACGCCCCGTGAACGCTTTTCTGTCGGACGCCTGTCGGCCTCCGGAGGGATCGAGGATTGGTCTTGACCAAGGGTGGGGGCCGCCCTATCGTCGCTGAGAAGTACAACAACCTTTAATAAACAAGGGCGCGAAAAAACGCCGCCGGACCACGGCGATTGCGGAGGACAGGGTGGGGACCACGCAGCTGGAATCGGTACCGGAACCGAAGTACTGGCATCTCAAGACCGTGCTCAGCGAGGCACTCGACTCGGAATTCACCGTCGGCGAGATCCTGCCCAACGAACGTGACCTGGCCGCCCGTTTCGGCGTCGCCCGTGCCACGCTCCGCCAGGCACTGGAGCAGCTCGAACTGGAAGGCCGACTCCAGCGCCGCCGGGGGGTCGGCACCACCGTCGCGCCGCCGCGCATGGGCGTCGCCGTCGGCGGCGACGAGCAGGTCTGGCCGGGCACGGGCGACGACGGCTGGCAGACCGTCGACTGCGCGCTCGCGGCTCCGCCCGCGGTCGTCGCCACCGCCCTGGAGACCCCGCGCGACCGGGCCGTGCACATCGTGCGCCGGTCGCGGGTCTCGCACGGCCAGCCCGTCGCCGCCGAACTGCTCTACGTCCCCGTGACCTCGGTGCCCGACCTCACGGCGATCGACACCCCGTCCGAGGCCGCACGCGCGCGTGCGGTGCTGCGGGAGCTCCAGCGCCTCGAACTGGAGGGCCAGGACCGCGCCGTGGAGCTGGGCTCGGCCCGCGCGGACGACGCCCGGGAACTCGACCGGCTCCCCGGCGCCCCCGTCCTCGTCGTCACCACCCGCTTCTTCGCCGAGGGACGCACCGCGGCGCTCTCCGTCGCGACCTACCGCGCGGACACCTGCCGACTGACGTTCGGCGCGTCCGGCGGCGTGGAGATACACCACGGGCCGGAGCGCCAGGCCTCCTGAACACCCCGGCCACCGCGGACCGGCCGGACGCAGGCTCCCTGAACAGCCTGCGTCCGGCCACCGCGCGGCCCCCGACACCGTGCCCCGCAACCCCACCGGGGCACGACGCGTTCCACCTCTGACGCCTGGTCACGCACGCCTGGTCACGCACGCCTGGTCACGCACGCCTGGTCACGCACGCCCGGTCACGCGCCCGCCGTCACCTCCGCGCCGTCACCTCCGCGCGGTCACCGTGCCCTCGACCGCGAACAGTTGCTCCTCGACATGGTCGAGGGCCAGCCGCAGCGCGCCCGTCGCCACCGCCGCCTCACCGAGCATCGACAGGGCCACCCTCGGCGGGCGCAGGCAGTAGCGCGCCAACTCGTTGCGCAGCGGCTCCAGGACACCGTCCAGACCGGCCGCCCAGCCGCCCACCACGACCAGTTCCGGATCGAGCGCCAGGACCAGCGCGGCCACGTCGTGGACGAGTCGCTGGATGAAGCGGTCCACCGCCGCCCTGGCCTGCTGGTCGCCCTCGCGGGCCTGCGCGAACACCGCGGCGACCGCCTGCTCGTCGAGCGGATGCAGCGGCTCGTCCGTCATCGACAGCAGCGTCTCCGGCGTGACCTCCCGGCCCAGCAGATGCAGCGCGCCGATCTCCCCGGCCGCCCCGCCGTACCCCCGGTGCAGCCGGCCGCCGATCAGCGAGCCGGCACCCGGGCTCAGCCCGGCGAGCACGAAGACGATGTCGTCGGACTCGGTGGCCGACCCCTTCCAGTGCTCGGCCACGGCCGCCGCGTTGGCGTCGTTCTCCACCAGCACCGGGCACTTGAAGGAACGGCTCAGCCGCTCGCCGAGCCGCAGCCCCGTCCACTCCGGCAGCGCGGTGCTCAGCCGCACGGTCCCGTCCGCCTCCACGATCCCGGGCGTGCCGACCCCCACGGCCCGCAGCGAGCTGCGCGGGACGCCCGCCCGGCGCAGCAGCTCGGCGACGGCCGTACGCAGCCGCTCCAGCCGTTCGTCCGCCGGTGCCGCCTCGTCGACCTCCTTGGCCTGCGCGCCCAGCACCCGGCCGTCCAGGTCGGCCAGCAGCGCGGCCACCCGGTGCGAGCCGATCTCCAGGCCCAGCAGATGACCGGCCTCCGCCCGGAACCGGAACCGCCGCGCGGGCCGCCCCTGCCGTCGGGCGATACTCTCGTCGGCCGCCTTCTCGACGACGAGCCCGGCGCCGATGAGGTCCTCGACGACCCCCTCGACGGTCGGCCGGGACAGGCCCGTCACGCGGGTGATCTCCGTGAGCGTCGCGCAGTCCGCGGCACGCAGCGCGTGCAGCACCACCGCGGAATTGATCCTTCGCAGCAGCGAGGGATCCCCGCCGGTCAGCTGCCCCAACGTCCGTCCTTCCAGCTCGTGCGCGTGTTGGGCGGATCGTACTCGGCGCGGCGGACCCCGGCGAGTGTCGAATCCGTACCGCAACCAACGGCCGCGCCCGTCGTCCGCCGGACGGCCGGGGTCGCGGCGCCCGATCCGCGGCCGGGACGGAGTGCTGACGGGCCGCCAATTGTCAGTGGGGGCGGGTTTACTGGACGCCATGGACATCGCGCGCGGCCTCGCCACCGTCGACCTGCTGTGCGTCCGGGAGGTCCCCGAGGAGGGGTATCTCGTCGCCGAGCTGGAGACCAGCCGCGACTTCCACGAGGACGACGGCACCGGGTGGGAGGAGACGGAGGACCAGTACGACGCCGACCGGGACGCTCTGTCGGAGCGGCTGACCGACCGCTGGGGTGCACCTCACCTGGTCAGCCTGGCGAGCACGCTCGAGTCCTCGATGGAGGGGGAGGAGATACCGGAGCCCTGGGCCTCGCTCAGCGCGCACGTGCCGGACCTCCACCTGTGGCGGTTGCCGGGAACGGCACGCTGGATAGCCCTGGGCGTTTCCCAGTGGGACAGGGAACTGCCGTTCCAGCTCCTCCTGGTCGTGACGGAGAACGACCCGCCCTGACCGGGGTCAGTCCCGCGCCGCCACCCGCAGCCGGGCGAACTCCTCCGCCATCGTCGCCGCGGTCCAGTGCGCGTTCAGCCCGCTGGGGTTCGGCAGCACCCACACGCGGGTGTCCCCGAAGACCCGCTCCTGCGGTCCCACCGCCGCCTTGCGGTCGTCGAAGGCCGCCCGGTAGGCGGTCACGCCCACCACCGCCAGCCAGCGGGGCCTCAGCCGGGTCACCTTCTCCGCCAGCAGTCTGCCGCCTTCCCGGTACTCCAGGGCCGTCAGCTCGTCGGCCCGCGCGGTCGCCCGCGCCACCACGTTGGTGATGCCGAGCCCGTAGGACAGCAGCTCCCGCTGCTCCGCCGGCTTCAGCTGCCGCGGCGTGAAGCCGGACAGGTGCAGCACCGGCCAGAAGCGGTTGCCCGGGCGGGCGAAGTGGTGGCCGGTCGCCGCCGTCATCAGCCCCGGGTTGATGCCGCAGAACAGCACGCGCAGGCCGCCCGCGACGACGTCCGGTACCGGACGGTCGCGGGCGGCCTCGAGCTCCGCGCGGGTGAAGCGGGTCAGAGGATCGCTCCGGGGGTGTAGCCGGCGGCCTCCGGGCGCTGCTTCACGATCTCCTCGATCCGGCCGACGACCGTGGTCACCTGGGCGGCCGCGGCGCCGGTGAAGGACAGCTTGTCCGCCATCAGAGCGTCGAGCCGGGCACGGTCGAGCGGGAGCCGCTCGTCGGCGGCCAGCTTGTCGAGCAGCTCGTTGCGCTCGGCACCCCGCTCGCGCATGGCCAGCGCCGAGGCGACGGCGTTCTCCTTGATCGCCTCGTGCGCGACCTCACGGCCGACACCGGCGCGCACCGCGCCCATCAGCACCTTGGTGGTGGCGAGGAACGGCAGGTAGCGGTCCAGCTCCCGGGCGACGACCGCCGGGAAGGCGCCGAACTCGTCGAGGACCGTCAGGAACGTCTCCAGCAGGCCGTCGAGCGCGAAGAAGGCGTCCGGCAGAGCGACCCGGCGCACCACCGAGCAGGACACGTCGCCCTCGTTCCACTGGTCGCCCGCCAGCTCGCCGGTCATCGACGCGTAGCCGCGCAGGATGACCATCAGGCCGTTGACGCGCTCGCAGGAGCGGGTGTTCATCTTGTGCGGCATCGCCGAGGAGCCGACCTGGCCGGGCTTGAACCCCTCGGTCACCAGCTCGTGCCCGGCCATCAGCCGGATCGTCTTCGCCAGCGAGGAGGGGGCCGCCGCGAGCTGCACCAGCGCGGTGACGACCTCGTAGTCCAGCGAGCGCGGGTAGACCTGGCCGACGGACGTGAACGCCTGGGAGAAGCCCAGGTGGCCGGCGATCCGGTCCTCCAGCTCGCTGAGCTTGGCGGCGTCGCCCCCGAGCAGGTCGAGCATGTCCTGGGCGGTGCCGACCGGGCCCTTGATGCCGCGCAGCGGGTAACGCCCGAGCAGCTCCTCGACCCGGCCGTACGCGACGAGCAGCTCGTCGGCGGCGGTCGCGAACCGCTTGCCGAGCGTCGTGGCCTGGGCGGCCACGTTGTGGGAGCGCCCGGCCATGACCAGCTCGCCGTACTCACCGGCCAGCTTGCCGAGACGCGCCAGCACGGCCACCGTGCGGTCGCGGACGAGTTCCAGCGAGAGCCGGATCTGGAGCTGCTCGACGTTCTCCGTCAGGTCGCGGGACGTCATGCCCTTGTGGACCTGCTCATGGCCGGCGAGGTCGTTGAACTCCTCGATCCGGGCCTTGACGTCGTGCCGGGTGACCTTCTCGCGCTCGGCGATGGAGGCCAGGTCGACGGTGTCGAGGACACGCTCGTAGTCGGTGATCGCCGCGTCCGGGACCTCGATCCCGAGGTCCTTCTGCGCCCGCAGCACGGCGAGCCAGAGCTGACGCTCCAGCTTCACCTTCTGCTCGGGCGACCAGAGCGTGGCGAGCTCGGCGGAGGCGTATCGTCCGGCGAGGACGTTGGGGATGCGGGGCTTGGCGGGAGCGGAAGTCACGTAAAGGGATTCTACTGGCGGTTCGTGCAGGCCAGCGCCACGGTGCCGTTCGGCGGATCCTACGAGACCGGCGTCACGGCGCGGCGTGGGCGCGCGTGAACGCCTACGCCTGGCCCTCGTACGGCGACAGGTCGGGCCGCTTCGGCGGGAGGCCGTCCCCGGAGGACCGGCCGGTCAGGCGGCGGCCTATCCAGGGCAGGAGGTACTGCCGGGCGAACCGCGCGTCCGCCACCCGGCGGGCGGCCCAGCCCGGAGGCAGGGTCGCCGGCATCGGCAGGTGCCACTCGGCGTCCTCGGGATCGTGCCCGAGGCGCTGCCAGACCGCCTCCGCGACCCGGCGGTGCCCCTCGGCCGTCAGGTGCAGCCGGTCGACGTCCCACATGCGCGGGTCCGCGAGGGACGGCGCGCCGTACAGGTCGACGACGATCGCGCCGTGCCGCTCCGCCAGCTCCTCGACATGCGCGAACAGCTCCTCCATGCGCGGCCTGAACCGCTCCAGGACCGGTCCCTGCCGGCCGGGGCTGCGCATCAGGACCAGTTCCTTGCAGGCGGGGGTGAGCCGCTCCACGGCCTCCGTCAGCAGGCCCTTCACCCGGCCCATGTCGCACTTGGGGCGCAGGGTGTCGTTGAGGCCGCCGACCAGGGTGATCACGTCGGCGCCCATCGCGGTCGCCAACGGAACCTGCTCCTCGACGATCTGCCCGATCAGCTTGCCGCGCACCGCCAGGTTGGCGTAGCGGAAGCCGGGGGTGCGGGCGGCCATCCGCGCGGCGAGGAGGTCCGCCCAGCCTCGGTAGGAGCCGTCGGGCAGCAGGTCCGACATGCCCTCGGTGAAGGAGTCGCCGAGCGCGACCAGGCTGGTGTGTGTGGGGTTCGTCTGCATGGCGACATAGATGGTAGCCCGAGTCGCATACCCGGCGGTCGGTCACCCGGGGCGATCCCGGTCACCCGGCACCACCCCGGTCACCGGGGTCAAGGGGGCCACCGGTCACCTCGGCCAGCCCGGCCACCCGGACCGCCTCGGCCACCCCGGTCGCCCGGACCACCGGGTCACCTCGGCCACCCCGGTCACCCCGGTCGCCCGGACCAACCATTTCGGGCGCCCGGGCCACCCCCGGTCCTCCCGGTCACCCCTTACCCGTGCGCGTCCTCACGCCCGCTGTCCGAACAGCTCCCGCAGGACGTCCTCCATGGTCACCAGACCGGACAGCCGCCCGTCGGAGCCGAGCACGGCCGCCAGATGCGTACGGCTGCCCCGCATCGCGGTCAGGACGTCGTCCAGCGGAGTCGCCTCCCGCACCCGCGCGATGGGCCGCATGTCGCCCAGCCGGAACGCGGTGTCGCGCGGCGAGGCGTCCAGCGCGTCCTTCACATGCAGGTATCCGACGATCCGGCGCCCCTCGTCCACCACGGGGAACCGGGAGAACCCGGACTCGGCCGCCAGCCGCTCCAGTTCCTCCGCGGTGACGCCCACGCGCGCGTAGACGACCCGTTCCAGCGGCAGGACGACATCCCGCACCGGCCGCCGGCCCAGCTCCAGGGCGTCGTGCAGCCGCTCCAGGGCGCGGTCGTCGATGAGACCCGCCTCGCCCGCGTCCTTGACGATCTGGGCGAGCTGGGCGTCCGAGAAGGCCGCGGCGACCTCGTCCTTGGTCTCGATCCGCATCAGCTTCAGCAGGGCGTTCGCGAAGGCGTTGATCGCGAAGATCACCGGACGCAGCGCCCGGGCGAGCGTGACGAGCGGCGGTCCTAGCAGCAGCGCGCTGCGCACCGGCTCCGCGAGCGCGATGTTCTTCGGCACCATCTCGCCGAGCAGCATGTGCAGATAGGTCGCCACCGCCAGCGCGATCACGAAGGACACCGCGTGCCCCGCGCCCTCCGGCACGCCCACCGCGTGGAACACCGGTTCCAGCAGGTGCGCGATGGCGGGTTCGGCGACCACACCGAGAACCAGCGTGCACAGCGTGATGCCGAGCTGGGCGGCCGCCATCAGGGCGGACACGTGCTGGAGTCCCCACAGCACGCTCTTGGCGCGCCGGTCGCCCTGGGCGCCCTTCGCGTCGCCTTCGAGGTACTGCTCGATCTGGGAGCGGCGTACGGAGATCAGCGCGAACTCGGCGCCGACGAAGAACGCGTTGACGACGAGGGTCGCCAGTGCGATCAGCAACTGGACGGCGGTCACTTCCCGGCCTCCTGTTCGAAGCCCTCGGACGGGGCGAGCGGCGCGTGCAGCAGCACGCGCGCGGCCCGTCGCCCGGAGGCGTCCACGACGTCCATGCGCCAGCCCGCGACCTCCACCGTGTCGCCGACGGCCGGTATCCGGCCCAGCTCGGTGGCGAGCAGCCCGGCGAGCGTCTCGTACGGCCCCTCGGGGGCGTGCAGGCCCACGCGCGCGAGCTGGTCGGTGCGGGCGGCGCCGTCGGCCGAGTAGAGCGCGCGGCCCTCGTCGTCCTTGCCCGCGGCGGCCAGGTCGGAGGTCTCGTGCGGGTCGTGCTCGTCGCGGACCTCGCCGACCACCTCCTCGACGATGTCCTCCAGGGTCGCCACGCCCGCCGTGCCGCCGTACTCGTCGATGACCACGGCCATCGTGCGCTTGCCGGACAGCCGGTCCAGCAGCCGGTCCACGGTCAGGGACTCGGGCACGAGGAGCGGCTCACGCATGAGCTCCGAGACGGGCACGCGTGTGCGGCGCTCCGCCGGGATCGCCAGCACGTCCTTGATGTGCGCGGTGCCGACCACCGAGTCGAGGTTCCCGCGGTACACCGGGAACCTCGACAGGCCCGTGGCCCGGGTCGCGTTCGCCACGTCCTCGCAGGTCGCCGCCGCTTCGAGGGCGATGACCTGGACGCGCGGGGTCATCACGTTCTCCGCGGTCAGGTCGGCCAGGTTCAGCGTGCGCACGAACAGTTCCGCGGTGTCCGGCTCCAGGGCACCCTCCTTCGCGGAGTGCCGGGCCAGGGCGGCGAGCTCCTGGGGGCCGCGTGCGGCGGCGAGTTCCTCGGTGGGCTCCACGCCGAAGCGGCGCACGATGCGGTTCGCGGTGTTGTTGAGATGGGTGATGAAGGGCCGGAAGGCGGCGCTGAACCAGCGCTGCGCGTTGCCCACGCGCTTGGCGACCGCCAGCGGGGAGGAGATCGCCCAGTTCTTGGGCACGAGTTCGCCGACGACCATCAGGAACACGGTCGACAGGGCCGTGCCCAGCACCAGCGCGACGGAGCTGGACGTGCCGCTCGACAGGCCGATCGACTCCAGCGGCCCGGCGATCAGCGCGGCGATCGACGGCTCGGCGAGCATGCCGACGACGAGGTTGGTGACGGTGATGCCGAGCTGGGCGCCGGAGAGCTGGAAGGTGAGGTTCTTCACGGCCTTGAGCGCTCCGGGCGCGCCGCGCTCGCCGCGCTCCACCGCCCGTTCCAGTTCGCTGCGCTCGACGGTGGTCAGCGAGAACTCGGCGGCGACGAAGGCGCCGCACGCGAGTGACAGCAGGATCGCCACCAGGAGGAGCAGGACTTCGGTCATCGGGTCACCTCCGTCCCATGGTCGGACAGGGCGGAGAGGCACGCGCGATGTCGCGTGGGGATCGCGGGGGCCGTGGAGGCCGCGGGGGTACTGGGAGGCTCGCCCATGGGCGGACGCTCACACCTTTCGTGAAGTCATCGGGGGACCGCGCGGAACGTCCGCACAGTCCCCCAATGGTAAAGGATCAGCAAAACTGCCCTTTCGGGCTCCGGTCAGTCGGTCAGTGGCTTCACCCAGCGCCGCCACTTCTCTTCCGGCGCGTACCCCGCCGCGCGCCAGGCATGATGCGCCGTTTCGTTACGGGTGAGCACCATCGCGTCCCCGCGGCGCCCGCCCAGCCGCACGAACCGCTCCTCCGCGGCGGCCAGCAGCGCCGATGCGATGCCCTGCCTGCGGCGCTCCGGGTGCACCGCCAGCCGGTACAGATGGCACCGCCATCCGTCGAACCCGGCGATCACCGTCCCGGCCAGCTCGCCGTCCCGTTCGGCCAGGATCAGCGCCCCCGGATCGCGCGCGACGAGCCGCTCCACCCCGCTGCGGTCGTCGCTGATGCTCGTGCCCTCGGCGGAGGTCTTCCAGAAGGCCAGCACGGTGTCCAGGTCCTCCGGGCCGGCGGCCCGTATCCGCAGATCAGTCATGGGCCGATCCCACCACGCGGGAAACCGGCCGGAACGCGGATTTCCACCATGCGGACGGCCGGGCGGCCGGGCGGGCCGACGCCGGCCCTCCGGCCCTCCAGCCGTCCGGGGGCCGGACGGCCAGGCGTCCAGCCCGTCGGCTTCCGGCCGTCCGGAGGGCCGGACGGCCGGCCCTCCGGCCCTCCGGCCCTTCGGCTTTCCAGTCGTCCGGGAGCCAGGCGTCCGGGCCCGTACCGCTACTCGCCGCGCAGCTCGGCGATCACCGGAGCGAACGCCTCCATCTCCGGTTCCATGACGGTCAGGTACGAGAACCCGTACCGCTCGCGCTGCGCCCGCAGCTGCGCGGTGATCTGGTCCAGGGTGCCGACCAGGGTCATGGGCAGTTCCAGCGCCTGCTCCATGGTCAGGTCCGGCAGGTGGTCGACGAGCGGCCGGAGTCCGGCCTCGCGGTCCTCGGTGACGGTCACCATCGGCACCAGCAGGTTGAGCTCGGCCGGCTCCTCGCGGCCCGACGCCAGCCGCCGGTACCTGGCCACCCGCTCGTCGAGTTCCTCGGGAGAGATCGGCACCATCTGCCCCGCCTTGCTCCCCGGCACCGAACGCCCTCCGGTGAAGGCCGCGATGTCCGCGTGCTCGGCGATCAGGGCCAGCATCCGGTCGCCGTTGCCGCCGATCAGCAGCGGCACCGGCGGCCGGGGGTCGAGCGTGTCGAGGAGCCGGTTCAGCTCCTTCACCATGTGCTCCAGATGGTCCACGCGCTCGCCCGGCGGGCGGTACGGCAGACCGGCCGCCTCGTGCTCCTCCTGCACATAGCCGGTGCCGAGCCCGAGTTCGAGACGGCCGCCGGTCAGGGCGTAGGTGGTCGCGACCTCGCGGGCGAGCATGGTCGGGTTCCACAACCCCGCGTTGAGCACGAAGGTGCCGAGCCGTGGCCGCTCCGTCGCCGCGGCGGCCGCGATCAGCGCCGGGAACGGAGCGACCATGCAGAGATGGTCGGGGACCAGGATCACGTCGTAACCGAGCTCCTCGGCCCGGCGGCACTTGGCGCCCCACTCCTCTGCGGGAGCGGCGGTCATCATGTTTACGCCGAAACGGAACGGACGCGGCATGAGCTCTCCTCGGTGGAAGGCGACATCGGCGTGCGCATCCGATTTCAGCACTCTTGAGTAGTAAGCGACTCGAGTCCGTGCCCGCGTCACTCGTGCGCGATCGCGGCCAGCACGTTCATCCGGGACGCGCGCAACGCGGGCAGCAGCGCCGCCACCACACCGACGACCGCGGAGCCCACCACGACCGCGACGATCGTCCCCCACGGAACGGCGAAGGCCTTCATGCCCTGGAGCTCCAGCACCTGCTGTACGCACACGCCCCACACCAGCCCGAGCCCGAGCCCCAGCACCGCGCCGAACACCGCGATCACGACCGACTCCAGCCGGATCATCCGGCGCAACTGCCGCCGGCCCAGCCCGATCGCCCGCAGCAGCCCGATCTCCCGGGTCCGCTCCACCACCGACAGCGCCAGGGTGTTGACCACGCCGAGCACCGCGATGACGATCGCGAGACCGAGCAGCGCGTACACCAGATAGAGCAGTACGGCGATCTGGTCGTGCACCAGCTTCTTGTAGTCGGCCTGGTCGCGCGCCTGCACCTGCGGATACGTGTCGAGCGTCTTCTCCAGCCGGGGCCGCAACTGGTCGCCGCTCGTCCCGGAGGCCGCGTTCACGTACAGCGCGGAGTCCTGCCCGCCGGGCACGTACTTCTCGACGGCGGCGATCCCGAGGAACAGTCCGCCCTGCATGCCGAACCCGTCGCCGCCGTCCTGATCGGTGAGCGCGCCGACCTTCAGCGACGTGGTCCGCTTCCCGGGGAACTCCACCGGGAGCACGCTGCCCAGCCGTACGCCGTGGTCCCGGGCGAAGTCGACGTCCATGCCGATGGCGCCGTCGGCCAGCGCGGCCGCCGTGTCGCCCTGCGCGTAGGTGATGTGCGCGACGTCGTCGACCTGGTCGTCGTAACCGGATGCGGTCGTCTCGACGCGCTTGCCGTCGGGCAGCCGTACGGCGAGCGGCGCGAACCGCTGGCGGACGACGAGGCCGACGCCGTCGGTGCCGCGGACCGCGTCCGTGACCTCCTGGGAGAACGGTGTGAAGTTGGCGTTCTGGACGACGAAGTCGGCGCCCAGCGTCTTGTCGATCTGCTGGTCGAAGGACTTGGACATCGAGGCGCTCGCCACCGACATCCCGCCCACCAGGGCCAGGCCCACCATCAGCGCGGCCGCCGTGGCACCCGTGCGGCGCGGGTTGCGCAGGGCGTTGCGCTGGCTCATCCGGCCGACCGTGCCGAACAGCGCGGGGAAGGCGCCGCCGAGCACGCGGATCACCGGACGGACGAGCAGCGGCCCGGCGATGACGGTGGCGACGAGCGTGAGCACCACGCCCAGACCCAGCAGGGACGCCGCGGCCGCCGTCTCCGAGGAGCTCACACAGCCGGCGAGCGCCGCCACGCCCAGCGCGCCGACGACCGCGCCCACCACCGCGCGCACCTTCAGCGGCCGCCCCACGCCCGCGATGTCCGCGTCCGCGAGGGCCGCCATCGGCGACACGGTGGCGGCGCGCCGGGCCGGGAGGTAGGCCGCCACGAAGGTGACGCCGACGCCGACGACGTACGCCACCACCGGGGTCGTCCAGCCGACCACCATCTCCGTCGTCTTGAGGTTCATGCCGAAGGCGCTCATGAGTTTGATCAGCCCGACCGCCAGACCGATACCGGCGGCGAGCCCGAGGGTGGAGCCCACGAGACCGAGCAGCACCGCCTCGGTGAGCACCGAGCGGCGCACCTGACGCCGGTCGGCGCCCAGGGCACGCAGCAGGCCCAGTTCCCGGGTGCGCTGGGCGATCAGCATCGAGAACGTGTTGACGATCAGGAACACCCCGACCAGGACGGCGATCCCGGCGAAGCCGAGCATCACGTACTTGATCACGTCGAGGAATCCGCCCAGCGCCTCCGCGGACGACTTCGCCTGCTCGTCGGCGGTCTTCACGTCGTACGCCCCGGCGCCGACGGCGGCGACGACGAGCCGTTCGAGGACCGTGTCGCTCACCCCCCGCGCCGCGTCGACGGAGATGCTCGTGGCCTTGTCCGCCGATCCCAGGAGCTGGTCGGCGGCGGTCGCGGGGTCGAGGTAGACCAGGGCCGCGCCCGGGTTGGTGGTGGTGAAGGTGGCGATGCCGACGATCCTCACCTTGAACGAGCCCGGCTGGGCCATCACGGTGAGGGTGTCGCCGATCTCCACGTGCTTCTTGTCGGCGGTGTCGGCGTCGAGCATGGCCTCGGCCGCGCCCCGCGGGGCGCGGCCGGAGGTCAGTTCCACCGGGCTGCGGTCGGTGACGTACCAGTCGGTGGCGATGGTGGGCGCGCCCGTGGTCGGCCCGACGGACGCGTTGTCGGCGTCGACGACGGTGATGTTCTCCACGCTGACGTCCGCGTGGGTCGACGCGACCCCCTCGAGGCGCGCCACCCGCGCGGCGAGGGAGGCGGGCACGGTCCGCACCGCGCCGGTCGGCACGGACGCCTCCAGGTCGTCGCCGGGCTCGACCGTCACATCCGCCGAGGTGGACGCGAAGAGCCGGTCGAAGGTGCGCGACACCGTGTCGGAGAAGATCAGGCTGCCCGAGACGAACGCCACCGACAGGACGACGGCGAGCGCGGACAGCAGCAGCCGCCCCTTGTGCGCGAGGAAACTGCGGAGGGTGGCTTTCAGCACCGGGTCACTTCTCCTTGGCGTCGGTGCCGGGGGCGGGGGCGGCGGCGTCGGTGACCGGGAGGGCGCTGCCGGCCGCGCTCTCCCCGTCGGACTGGGCGCGGATCACGTCGAAACGCTTCATGCGTTCCAGCACCGCGTCCGCCGTCGGCCGCTCCATCTCGTCCACGATCCGCCCGTCCGCGAGGAAGAGCACCAGGTCGGAGTGGGCGGCGGCGCCGGGGTCATGGGTGACCATCACGACGGTCTGCCCGAGGTCGTCGACGGCCTCCCGCAGGAAGGCGAGCACCTCGAGCCCGGCGCGCGAGTCCAGGTTGCCGGTCGGCTCGTCGGCGAAGATCAGTTCGGGGCGGGAGGCGAGTGCCCGGGCGCAGGCCACGCGCTGCTGCTGGCCGCCGGACAGCTGCGACGGCCGGTGCTTGAGCCGGTCCCGCAGGCCGAGCGTGTCGATCACCTGGTCCAGCCACTTCTGGTCGGGCTTCTGCCCCGCGATGTCCATGGGCAGGGTGATGTTCTCGGCCGCGTTCAGCGTCGGGATCAGGTTGAACGACTGGAACATGAACCCGATCCGGTCCCGGCGCAGCCGGGTCAGTTCCCGGTCCTTCAGCCCCGTGATCTCGGTGTCGCCGATCCACACCTGACCGGCCGACACCGTGTCGAGGCCCGCCAGGCAGTGCATCAGGGTCGACTTCCCTGACCCGGACGGCCCCATGACGGCGGTGAACCGGCCGCGCGCGATGCCCACGTCCACCGAGTCCAGGGCGAGCACCGTGGTCTCGCCCGAGCCGTACGCCTTGGTCAGACCGCGGGCGCGGGCCGCGATCCCGTCGGCCGAGGCCAGGCCGGGTGCGTGCTCCGCAGCAGGTATGGACAAGGCTGCCTCCTCGCTCGTACGGACGTGCCGGTCACCGGATGATGTCTGTGCGGGCCGAGCGTAGTGTGACCCGGCGCACACCCGGTATCCCTTTTCGCTTCCCGGCCGCCCTTGCCGTTGCTAGCGGCACGGCGCTAGCGTCGAAGTATGGCGAAGACCCAGCTGAACGTACGCGTGGACGAGGGCACGGCCCGAGCCGCCCGCGAGCGCGCGACGGCCCGCGGCATGAGCGTCAACCGCTACATAGAAGAGCTGGTCAGACAGGACGCCGGCGAGGTCGGCCACACCTTCGTCGAGGCCGCCAGCGACTTCATGAAGCAGTACGAGGCCGTCTTCGTGGAGGAGTTCGGCGCCGACCGCGAGGGCGGCACGCGCGAAGGTCGCCGCTGATCCCTTGAGCGATCTCCGTATCGATCTCGCCTGGCTGCTCATGCTCGCCGAACAGAAGACCCCGGGAGACCCCCAGGTCACCGACTGGGGGGCGCTGGTGGCCGCCGTGGCCCGCCACCAGGCCGAGATATTCGACGTCCCCGTCTACGACGACGCGCCGGCCCGCGCCGCCGCGCTGCTCCAGCTCCTCATCCACGTCCCCGCGCTGGAACGCTCCAACGCCCTGTTCGCCTGCGCCGTCGCGTACGCCTATCTCGTCGCCAGCGGCCTGAAGGTCGCCACCTCGCCCGAACAGGTCCGCGACCTGGCCCGGCTGGTCAAGACGGGGGAGGCGTCGGTGTCCGACATCGCGCGCGAACTGCGCCGGTGGAGCCTATGAGGGGCGGCGGGCCCGGCCGAGGACGCAGTACGAGGCGGGGGACCGGGGGCCCTTCTCCGGCACGGTCAGCCGACGGTAGGGGCCGAGTTCGAATCCCGCCTCGCGCAGGGCGTCGAGGGCGTCCCGGGTGAGGTGACAGCCGCCGGCCAGGGTCGGCCACACCGTCCGGTCCAGCGCCCGCTGGGTGAACCGCATCGCCGGACCTCCGCCCGGTCCGTGCTCGAAGAACCGCAGCTCACCGCCGGGCCGCAGCACCCGCCGCAGCTCCCCGAGCGTGCGGGGCAGGTCCCGCACGCTGCACAGCACCAGCGAGACCACCGCCCCGTCGAAGGCCTCGCTCTTGACGGGCAGCGCCTCCGCCACGGCCGGCACGACGTCCACCGGCACCTGTGCGCTCCGGGCCGCCTCCAGCGCCAGCGTGCGCAGATGGCGCTCGGGCTCGATCGCCACGACCTCCGAGACGGCGGCCGGGTAGTGCGCGAAGTTCAGTCCGTTGCCCGCGCCGATCTCGATGATCCGACCGGAGAGACCCACGAGCAGTTGGTCGCGTACGGCGGCCAGACCGGCCCGGGTCTCCGCGGCCGCGCCGAGCCGGGCGTAGCAGCGGGCGAACAGCGGGTGGTGGACGGCATCACCGGGCACCCTGGTGGAGCGGGCGGTGCGGCTGGAGCGCAGGGGCATGGCGACCTCCCGGGCAGGACGGGCCTACCGGGATTCTCCCCCGCGCAGGCCCGCCGCACCCCCGCTGTCGTGCTGCTCGCCGGTCGAACGGTCGAACAGTCGAACGGCCGGAGGTTGTCCTGGCTACTGGACGAAGGCACGCACCTGTTCGTATACGCCGGAGTCGTTGTTGATGTCCGTGTGCGAGATGCATCCGACGCCGACGTTGGTGGCCCCGCTCAGCAGCGCCGAGGAGTCCGGGTCGATGGCCGAGTCGCAGTTCGACCAGTAGGCCGCGTAGTTCACGCTGCCCGGGGTCTCGTCCCCGGAGTTGAGCGAGGTGAGGAACGAACTGCCGGTGACCATCTCGGAGCAGGAGGTGTACAGCCAGCTGCACCACGAGGCGACCGACGTCCCGTGGTTGACACCGGCGACGGAGACGAAGTCGTCCACGTACGCCGTGCCGCCGAGGTTCTTGAGGTAGTAGCGCGAACTCAGCGCGCCCATGGAGTGGACGACCACGTCGACCTTGGACGCGCCGGTTCTGGCCAGCACGTTCTTGATCTCGGTGTTGAGCTGCGAGGCGGTCGTGACGTTCGACTGGGTCCAGCTGTACGTCCAGGCGTCCAGCTCGGCGGCCGTGTAGCCGTCGGCCTTGAAGTCCGCGACCCATTCGTCCCAGCTGCTGGAGGAACTGCTGAGGCCGTGGACGAAGACGATCGGATTGTGGGTCGCGGCATGGGCTGTGGGGGCGGCGAACGAGAGTGACAGAAGGAGCGAAGAGACCACGGCCGAGAAAGCCGCGGCGATGCGACGCTTGTGGCGCTGCATGATGCCTCCTGAAACGTGTGGGGTTGCCAGGAGTGTCGGGCGGGTCTACGCGCGCCGCATCGGTGAAATCGCCAGTCTTTACGGTTCAAGTAACCCGCCAGTAACGTCACTTGTGTGGTGACACGAGTGAACCCCCCGTCGCTGGACCGCACTTCGCCACCGGCGCCGCCGGGTGCGCGGCCGTGCCCGGTCCCGCCGCTGTCCGAAGGCGTCCGCGTCCGCGTGCTGCGTCTCGTGCACGGCGATCCGCGGGCCGCCGCCGAACTCGTCGCGGGGCTGACCGAACGGCAGGCCGCCGGCCTCGACCCGCTGCCGGCCGAACCCGCCGAGCTCGCCCCCGCGACACTGCGCGCCCGCCGCCGCGAGGTCCGCGCGCTGCCCGACGGCACCCGGCTGGTGCTCCTGCTGGCGGCCGCCGACCAGCATCCGGTGCCCACCCACGCCTTCTTGCGCGCCGTCGCCGCCGCCCGGCTCGACACCCGGCCCCTCGAGGCGGCCGAGGCGGCCGGGATCGCCTGTGCCACGGCCGGCGGCGTCGGCTTCCGCGACGCCTGGACCCGGATCGCCGCGTACGAGACGGCCGCCCCGGCCGACCGGCGCGACGCGCACCGGCTGCTCGCCCGCGTCCTGCACGGCCCGGGGGAGGGGCCCCGGCGCTCCTGGCACCGGGGCGCCGGAGCCCTCGGGCCCAGCGCACGGCTCGTCGCGGAGCTCACGGCGGCGGCCGGCCGGGCGCGCGCCGTCGGCGACCCGGCGCTCTCCGGCGCCCTCGCCGAACGCGCCGCCGCGCTCTGCACGGACCCGGGCGAACGGTCCCGGCTCCTCACCCAGGCGGCGACCGACGCCTGGCACCGCGGTGACGGCGACCGGGCCCGCGCCCTGGCCGCCCGCACCGACGCCGAGGCCCTCACCGGCATCCTCGCGCTGCGGACCGGACACGCGGGAGAGGCGTTCGACGCGCTGCTGGCCGAGGCGGCGCGGGCGGCGCGGGTGTCACGGGCGGCCGGGACGCGGCCCGCGCCCGGCGGCCCGTCACCGAACCGGAACACCGCCGCCGCCGCTCCCCCCGTCACCTCCGCCGCTCCCTCAGACGCCGCCCCCGTCACCTCCCCTGCTCCCTCAGACGCCTCCACCCTCACCTCCGCCGCTCCCTCAGACGCCTCCTGCGGCGGCTCCGGCGCCGCCCCCGTCACCCACTTCCTGGCCCGGGCCGCCGAAGCCGCCGTCTACACCGGTGATCTGCGTCGATGCCGGGAAGCCACGCTCGTCGCGGGGCAGTCGGGCGTCGGACCGCCCGGGGTGCTCGGCGGGATCGCCGCCGCCGTCGAGGGACGGTACGAGGACGCGCGCGACCTGCTGGAGGCCACCGCCGGGCGGTGCGGTCCGGGCGGCGACCCCACCCTCCTGCTGCACGCGGGCATCGCCGCGCTGATGCTCGGCGACCACACCCGCGCGGCCACCGCCACGGTCCGGGCGGCCGCCGCTGCCCGCGCCCGGGGCGTCACCGCCACCGTGTCCCAGGCCATGGAGTTCCGCGCCTACGCCGACTTCTGGACCGGCCGCCCGCGCGCTGCCGAGGCCACCGCGCTGGACGCCCTCCGACAGGCATACGCCACCGGGCAGGACAACGGCGCCTGCCATCTCCAGGCCGCCCTGGCGATGTTCGCCGCGCTCACCGGCGACGAGGAACTGTGCCGGGAGCGGGCCGCGGCCGCCCGGTCCTACGCCCTCGCCCACGCCCTGGGCCTGCCCGCCGCCCTCGCGCAGTGGGCGCTCGCCTTCCTCGACCTGGGCTCGGGCCGCTACGACGCCGCCGCGGCCCGGCTGCGCGCGCTGGCCGCCTCGGGGCCGGGCCACGGCCACCGGGCCATCCGCCACCTGGCCACCCCGCACTACGTCGAGGCCGCCGTCCGCACCGGCGAGACCCGCGTGGCGCGCGCCGCGCACGCCGACTACGACCGCTGGGCGATCGCCGTCGGCAGCGCCGACGACCTGGCCCTCAGCGCCCGCTGCCGGGCGCTGCTCACGCCGGGAGCCGACGCCCTGGAGCACTACCGCACGGCCCTCCGGCTGCACGCCGAGGGAACCCGAGCCTTCGAACGGGCCCGCACCGAGATGCTGTTCGGCAGCGCGTTGCGCAGGCTGCGCCGGCGCACGGAGGCCCGCGACCGGCTGCGCAGCGCCATGGAGGCATTCGAGTCCTTCGACGCCCCGCACTGCGCCGAGAGCGCCCGCGCCGAACTGCGCGCGCTCGGCGCCCCCGCGGCCCCCGCCCGCGGCGACCGGCGCCCGACGGCCCACCTGACCGCCCAGCAGCTCCTGGTGGCCCGGATGGCGGCCGACGGCGCCACGAACCGGGAGATCGCCGCCCGCCTCGCCCTCAGCCCCCGCACCATCGACCACCACCTGCGCGGCGTCTTCACCCGCCTCGACATCCGCTCCCGCATCGAACTCGTACGCCTGCTCGCGGAAACGGACACGGACGACGGCTAGGACCCCGAACCGGTCCGTTCCCGGAAGGTCTCCGCCTCCCAGATCCCGTCCAGCCGTGGTGCCAGCCAACCGGGCGCCACGGCACGGAACTCGGCCGGTGCGAGAGCGCCGGAGCCCGACGGCAGAGCCCCCAGCAGGGGAGCCCCGGCCACCTCCGGCAGATCCACGACATTGCAACGGGACGCCAGATCGGGGGATTCGGGCCAACTGCCGATGACGACCCCCAGCAACTCCACTCCCCGGCGCCGCAGTTCACGGGCCGTCAGCTCCGTGGTGTTCAGCGTGCCGAGACCCGCCGTGGCCACCACCAGCACCGGAGCCCGCAGCAGTTGCGCGGCGTCGGCCAGTGTCCCGCCCGCCTCGTCGAACCGCACGAGCAGCCCGCCCGCACCCTCGACGAGCACCAGGTCGTGCTCGGCGGCCAGCTTCTGCGCCGCCTGCGCCACGTCCTGCGGCCGCACCGCCGGCAGACCCGCCCTGCGCGCTGCCGTCGCCGGCGCCAACGGCTCCGGATAACGGGCCAGTTCGGCCGTCGTCACCGCGCCCGCGAGCCGGGCCACCTCGTCGGCGTCCCCGCCCTCGTCCGGTCGTACCCCGGTCTGCGCGGCCTTGAGGACGGCCACCGACCGTCCCGCCGCGAGCGCGGACGCGGCGACCGCGGCCGTCGTGACGGTCTTGCCGACCTCCGTGCCCGTCCCCGTGATCACCAGGATCGGCATCTTCATCCCTCCCGCGCCGCGGCGCACACCGCGCGCGCGATCCGTGCCACGTCCGCGTCACCGGTGACGTACGGCGGCATCGTGTAGATCAGATCGCGGAACGGCCGCAGCCAGACGCCCTCGCGCACGGCGGCCCGGGTGGCGGCCGCCATGTCCACCGGGTGGTCGAGCTGGACGACGCCGATCGCACCCAGGACGCGTATGTCCCGCACGCCCGGGATCTCCGCCGCCTCGGCGAGCCCGTCCCGCAGCCCCGTCTCGATCCGCTTGACCTCGGCGAGCCAGTCCTGCCCGAGCAGCAGCTCGATGGAGGCGCAGGCGACGGCCGCGGCCAGCGGGTTGCCCATGAACGTGGGCCCGTGCGCCAGGACCGGCACCTCGCCCCGCGAGATCCCGTCGGCCACCCGGGACGTGCACAGTGTCGCCGCCATCGTCAGATAGCCGCCGGTCAGCGCCTTGCCGACGCACATCACATCCGGCGTCACCGCGGCGTGCTCCGCCGCGAACAGCGCACCCGTGCGCCCGAAACCGGTCGCGATCTCGTCGAACACCAGCAGCACGTCGTGCGCGTCGCACGCCTCGCGCAGCACCCGCAGGTAACCGGGGGAGTGGAACCGCATCCCGCCCGCGCCCTGCACCACCGGCTCCACGATCACCGCGGCCAGTTCGTCGGCGTGCCGCCCGATCGTCTCGCGCAGCAGCTCGGCGTACGCCTCGTCGAACTCCACCGGCGGCGCTTCCACGAAGACCTGCCGGGGCAGCACCCCGGTCCACAGGTCGTGCATCCCGCCCTCGGGATCGCAGACGGACATCGGCTGCCAGGTGTCGCCGTGGTAGCCGCCGCGCCAGGTCAGCAGGCGCCCCTTGGCCGGGCGCCCCAGCGAGCGCCAGTACTGGAGGCACATCTTCACCGCGACCTCGACCGAGACCGAGCCGGAGTCGGCGAGGAAGACATGCTCCAGACCGTCGGGCGACATGTCGACAAGGAGCTTCGCCAGCCGGACGGCGGGCTCGTGGGTGAGCCCGCCGAACATCACATGACTCATCCGGCCCAGCTGCTCGCGCACGGCCTCGTTGAGCACCGGGTGGTTGTAGCCGTGGATCGCCGACCACCAGGACGCCATGCCGTCGACCAGTTCGCCCGAACCGTCGGCCGGCCGCAGCCGTACCCCGCCGGCCGACTCCACGACGAGCGGGTCGACCCGGCCGGGCATCGGACCGTACGGATGCCACACATGGCGCCGGTCGAGCTCGATCAGCTCGGGCACACCGAGCGGCCGCCGCTCAGGCATTGGGCGCGAGATCGGTACCGGCGCCACGGCGGCGTACGGCGACCAGGTCCGTACGTGCCTCGCCGACCGTCGCGGCCGTCGCGGCGGCCGGGGCCGCGGCCGCGGCCGGGGCCGGGGCCGCGGCCGGGACCGAGCCGCACACACCGCCGCCCTCGTGCGAGCCGCATCCGGTGTCCCCGTGCGAGCCGCAGCCACCGCCGTCGTGGGACCCGCAGCCGCCACCGTCGTGGGACCCGCAGCCACCGCCCGCCGTGACCCGGTGCTCCGGCAGGGTGACCTGCCCGGCGCCCTCCACCTCGAACCCGGCGTCCGCGATCATCTCCAGGTCGGCCTTGCCGGCCTGGCCCTCGGTCGTGAGGTAGTCGCCCAGGAAGATCGAGTTGGCCAGGTGCAGCGCGAGCGGCTGCATGGTGCGCAGATGGACCTCGCGTCCGCCCGCGATCCGCACCTCGACGTCCGGGCAGACGAACCGCACCATCGCCAGGATGCGCAGACAGCGCTGCGGGGTGAGGTTCCACTCCTTGGCGAGCGGGGTGCCCTCGACCGGGATGAGGAAGTTGACCGGCACGGAGTCCGGGTCCAGCTCGCGCAGCGAGAAGACGACGTCCACCAGGTCCTCGTCGGACTCGCCCATGCCGGCGATCAGGCCCGAGCACGCCGACAGGCCCGCCGCGTGCGCCTTCTGCACCGTGTCCACCCGGTCGGCGTACGTGTGCGTGGTCGTGATCTCCCCGTACGTGCCCTCGGAGGTGTTCAGGTTGTGGTTGTAGGCGTCGGCGCCCGCCTCGCGCAGCCGCTCGGCCTGGCCGTCGGAGAGCAGGCCCAGACAGGCACAGACCTCGACGCCCTCGTTCTGGTCCTTGATCGCCTTGATGGTGCCGGCGACCCGGTCGACGTCACGGTCGGTCGGACCGCGCCCGGACGCCACCAGGCACACCCGTTTGGCCCCGCCGGCCAGCCCCGCGGCCGCCGCCTGCGAGGCCTCCTCCGGCTTGAGCCAGGTGTATTTGAGGATCCCGGCCGTGGAGCCGAGCCGCTGGGAGCAGTAGGAGCAGTCCTCGGGGCACAGCCCCGACTTGAGGTTGACGAGGTAGTTGAGCTTCACCCGTCGCCCGAACCACTGCCGGCGCACCCGGCCGGCCGCGGCCACCACGTCCAGCACGTCGTCGTCGGAGGTGGCCAGCACGGCCAACGCTTCCTCGCGGGTCGGCAGCTCGCGCCGAAGCCCCTTGTCCACCAGCGTGTTCAGCAGGTCCATGAGAGCCGATCCTGTCCTACGCACCCGCTCCGGGCCAAGGTAGGGATCACACAACACACCGGGTTCGACGTGTGGGTATTGCCACACCGTGGGTGGGCGGCCGGGCCGCTAGTGTCTGTCCGCTACCTACAAAAGCCCGGAGGACCCATGGCGTTCGGCTGGATCGACGAGCAGGCGGAGCTGCGGCGCCGGGCCGGACTCGTACGGACCCTGCGGCCCCGCCCGGCCGAGTCACCGCTCCTGGACCTCGCGAGCAACGACTACCTGGGGCTCGCCCGCCATCCCGAGGTCATCGAGGGCGCCGCGGCGGCCGCCAGGACCTGGGGCGGCGGCGCGACCGGCTCCCGGCTCGTCACGGGCACCACCGAGCTGCACGGCGAGCTGGAGCGGGAACTCGCCGAGCACTGCGGCTTCGAGGCGGCCCTCGTGTTCTCCTCCGGGTACGCGGCCAACCTGGCAGCGGTCACCGCGCTGGCCCCGCACGGCTCGCTCATCGTCTCCGACGCGGGCAACCACGCCTCCCTCATCGACGGCTGCCGGCTGGCCCGCGGCGCCACCCAGGTCGTCGGGCACGCCGACCCGGACGCGGTGCGCAAGGCGCTCGGCACGCACGACGGCCCGGCGGTGGCCGTCTCCGACACGGTCTTCTCGGTCGACGGCGACGCAGCCCCGCTGGCCGCCCTGGCGGCCGCCTGCCGGGAGCACGGCGCCGGGCTGGTCCTCGACGACGCCCACGGGCTCGGTGTGCTCGGGGACGGCGGGCAGGGCGCGCCCCGCGCGGCGGGTCTGGCGGGCGCCCACGACGTCGTCGTCACCGTGACGCTGTCCAAGTCGCTGGGCAGCCAGGGCGGCGCCGTGCTGGGTCCCGCGCGGGTGATCGAGCATCTGGTGAACGCGGCCCGGACGTTCATCTTCGACACGGGTCTGGCCCCGGCGGCGGCGGGCGCGGCGCTGGCCGCCCTCAGGCTGCTGCGCCGGGAGCCGGGACGCGCGGCGCGTGCGCGTGCGGTGGCGGGGGAGCTGCACGCGCGGCTGACGGCCGCGGGCCTGGCGGCGGTGCGTCCGGACGCCGCGGTCGTCTCCGTGCGTGCGCCGTCCCCGGAGGGGGCCCTGCGCTGGGCGGCGGACTGCCGGTCGGCAGGCCTGGCCGTGGGCTGCTTCCGTCCTCCCTCCGTGCCCGACGGCATCTCACGTCTCAGGCTGACCGCTCGTGCGGACCTCTCCGGGGCCGAGCTGGAACGTGCTGTACGGGTGATCGGCGAAACACGACCATGAGTCGGCGTGACACGGCCGTGGACCGCCGCTGACCGCTTCGGCTACTCCGGTGCGGTCGGCGGGCCCGCGAACACGGCTGTGAAGCCCGACCAGCTCTCGGGGGAGAAGAGCAGGGCGGGTCCGGCCGGGTCCTTGGAGTCGCGCACGGCGAGCAGACCGGCCCAGGGGCCGGAGGCCGGCCGGGCCGTCTCCACACAGTTGTTCGCTCCCGTGCTGTAGCTGCTGCGCAGCCATCGCACATCCGGGAGCCGGTCGGGATCGGTACTGGAAGGTACGTTCCGCGGTGGTGCGGACATGGTGCCTCCTTACGCGCCGTCGGCTATCGCGGCGATGTAATCCGATGAGTCCCCGGGCGAAAGGGCGTGCGCCCGAAGGGCGTTGAAGGCCTCGGTGTAGGCCTGGAGGTCTTCTTTCCGTTCGAGATAGAGGCTACTCGTCAAGTGGTCGAGAACGACAACATCCAGATCAGAAGTGCGCGAAAATGAGAAGATAACGAAAGGGCCAGTTACCCCGATATGGGCTCCGGCCGCGAACGGCAGTACCTGGAGCCGAACTTGGGGCAATCGCGCGGCCTCCACGAGTCGGCCGAGCTGTCGTGCCATCACCTCGGGCCCGCCCACCTCCCGCCGTAGCACCGCCTCGTCGAGCACCGCGCACAGCTCCAGCGGCGGCTGCGCGCGCAGCACGTCCTGGCGGGCCAGCCGCACCTCCACCAGGGTGTCGAGCTGATCCTCGTCGCTCCCCTCCACGGCGGCCCTGGTCACCGCGCGGGCGTACTCCCGCGTCTGGAGCAGCCCCGGCACCACCGTGGTCTCCAGGGTGCGCATCGCGCTCGCCTGCGACTCCAGACTGATGAAGTCCCGGTAGGCGGGCGGCAGCACCCCGCGGTAGGCGTGCCACCAGTGGTCCCGGCCGCCACTGCCGTCGGCGGCCGCCAACGCCATCATCAGATCCCGCAGTTGCGGATCCGCTACACCGTAGGCGTCGAGGAGTAACCGCACATCGGCCGGTTTCGATCCACTGATACCGGTCTCTATGCGGCTCACCTTGGACTGGTGCCAGCCCACGAGCCGGGCCGCCTCACCACTGGTGAGTCCCGCCCGGGCGCGCAGATTGCGCAGTTCGGCGCCCAGCTTTCGGCGGCGCACCGCGGGACCGTGCTGCATGGGCTCCTCCTTACTCCTATCGGGCCGACCAAATACGCTCTGCCGTCGCAGAGTTCACCGCATTGGGCGACAGATATATGCATATCTTGGTGGATCCCACCCGTGACCGACGCGGTAATGGCAGTCTGGCGGAGAAGCACCAGTCCGGGACCGTACTCGAACCATCCACACCGTGTCGGGCTCCCGGTCCCGTGGGAAAGGGACGACGTCGCCATGGCAGATCACCTGGAAGCATCCGTCACTCTGCCGAGCGATCCCGCTTCGGTCTCCACGGCCCGCGTCTTCGTGGCCGGCGCACTCGGGGAATGGGGTCTGCCGGCGGACACCGAGATGGCCGACGCCGTCCGGCTGATCGTCTCGGAACTCGCCACCAACGCCGTACAGCACACCTTCGGGCAGTCACCCACCTTCACGGTGGACCTCGTCCTCGACCGTGACGAACACCTGCGCGTCGGGGTCACCGACAGCCATCCGCGCTTCCCCAAACGACTGCCGGCCGCCGTCCAGCAGGACAACGGCCGAGGCATGGTGATCATTCGCTGGCTCACCGCGGAGTACGGCGGCAGGCTGAGAGTGATGCCCACCCGCGAAGGGGGCAAGACGGTCACCGTGGAGCTCCCGTGGGCCGCCGCGGCGGCGGAGCCGGTGGCCGGGGCCCTGACGGCTCCGGCGGACGGTGAGCTCCCGGGGCGGTGAAGGCGCGTCAGGACGCCCCCACCTCCCCGGGAGGACCAGCCCCGCGACCGGGGCGCGGACTGCCCTAGCGGACCCGCCCGTACCAGACGCTCTTGGTCCAGATCTTCTGGAGCTTCACCACGTCGCCGGTCTTCGGCGAGTGCCAGATCTTGCCCTTACCCGCGTAGATCCCGACGTGGTACACGTTCGAGCCCGAGTGGAAGAACACGAGGTCGCCCGCCTTGCGGCTGGATGCCTTGATGTGCTTCGTCTTGTTGTACTGCTGGGCCGCCGTGCGCGGCAGGCTCTTGCCCGCCTTCTTGAACGAGTACAGCGTGAGCCCCGAGCAGTCGAACCTCTTCGGACCCGTGGCCCCGTACTTGTACGGTGCACCCTTCTTGGAAGCCGCGATCTGGAGCGCCTTCGTCGCCGGTGTGGCGGCCGCGGCGTCCGGGGCGAGCCCCGGGACCACGACCGAGCCGCCCACGGCGGCGATGGCGAAAGCCGAGGCCGTACCGGCCCGGGCCATGAGCGACGGGACACGATTGAGCGCAGTCATGCGCAACCCTTCGTCAGCCGCCTGTGAAGGATGACCTGTCGGATTCGGGCTGGCGAAGTTGCCCGGCCGCTGCTGCGGCTTCACCCCAAGGGCTGCTCGGTCCGGCGTCTCTCCTACGGAGACGACCGTCCCGGCGACCCGTCGTGCTTGGGTCCTCCACTCCTGCCGATGCACTCCTGTCGACCGGTCATCCGGGCGGCGGCAGGACTCGGCGTCCGCCCGGACCGCCCCGCCGCTTGTGGCGGGGGCTTGTCGTCAGTCAGGGATCTTGGCTCACCGATGTCCGAAAATCCCAACGGAACCGGGGATTTGTGGGGTTACTCACCACTCACCTGTTCGGGTGAACACTCTGATGGACGATCAGGTGTCGAACCGCCGGAAGGCCTCCCACCAGCGGTGACGCCCCCCGTTCGGCCCGCGGAGTGCCCCATTTGCGCAACTTCGGGGTGTCCGGGGAACCAGTAGACGCTCTGCCGAACGGGGGTACGCCTTATGGGTCGTTTCAACTCCGGTGCGGTCGTCGCGTCCTGGCCGCGCGCGACCCGGACCGGAGGGGGGCCGGCCGGGTCAACTCTCGGCGAGCGGGGGCAGTGTGACCCGCGCGGTACGGCGCTCCCCGTCCAGGACGCGCAGCGCCCGCGCGAGCGTGGGCGCGTGCAGCTCGTTCTCGCCCCGCTGGTGCATCAGCGTCAGCGCGTACCGCAGCGCCGTCGCCTTGGCCACCAGCGCCTGCGCGGCGCGCAGTCCGCGGTAGGTGTCCCCGTGGTGGGCGGGGTTGATCCGGCCGAGCATGTCCACCACGTCGAGGTAACCGTCGATCAGCTCGGCCTCCGCGCGGGTCAGCGCGGGCAGTGGCGGCAGCTCGGGCACCATCGGCGGCTCACCTCCCGCCGGCCGGGCCGGCCGGGGTCCTGCGGCCGGGGACGATCCCGTCCACCGGGCCGTACTCCACGGCCTCCCGGGCGGTGCACGGATCCATGGTCCACTGCCCGAAGCTCGTGCGCTCGGGCGGGACATGACGGGCGGACGGTCGGTTCATCGGAGCCCCTCCTTCTGCGTCTGACGCCAGCGTCCGACAGGATCTGTAAAAAATGTACAGGGCGTACGTGACGTTAGAATGGGTGTATGGCCTACGAGATTCCGGTGACGCAAGCCAGGGCTGAACTCGCCGACCTGATCAACCGCGTCGTGTACGGCGGTGAACGGGTCGTCGTGACCCGGCACGGCAAGCCTCTCGTCGCCCTCGTCTCCGCCGCCGACCTGGAGCGGCTCGACGATCTCGACGCGCTCGACAGGGCCGTGGACGAGCCGGTGATCAGCTCGGTGACCACCGTGCGGGGGGTCGCGTCCGCTCCCCGCGAACAGCACCGGTTCGGGGTCACGGCGGAGTACCGGCGGCCGAATCCGTCGTAGGGCGCACGCGCCGCGCACACTCGGCTCGCGGCCGAGGTGGTCAGCGGCTCGGGCTCCTCGGGCGGTGACGGCCGCCGCGCCGTATACGGCCCGGTCCTCCACGGCCGCGCCGGCGTCCGTTCGGCCGGCCTGGTGACGGATCGCGAAGGCGCCCTCGTGCCGGGCCGGTCCCTCTCCGGTCGCGCGGTGTCCCGAGCGAGGGTTGCCGGGCGGGTGCGCGAGGCAGGGGGCGGATCGGCGTCGCCCGTCAGGAGGCCGGGACGACGCGCGCCGATACGACGAGGGACGACGCGCTCCGATACGACGCCCGATCCCGCGGCCCGCACGAGGATCTCCGTGGCGCCGGACTTCCTCGTCCAGCAGTCGCCGTACGGGCCCGTCCCGGTGGAGGTGGCGCGGGACGGGCCGCGCGCGTCGACGAGTGTGTGGCCCCCGCCGTCGTGGGCCTGAACCGGTCACAGCTCGGTTAACTTGCTCGAAATGCGGTCCAACTAGCCTGCCGGTCCATGCCACCAGGGTCTTTTCCCGTGGCCGCGGCAACCGGGCCCCGCACGGTCCGGAGCGAGGATGTGAGGTGGGACGTGCAACTGACCCCGCACGAGCAGGAGAGGCTGCTGATCCACGTGGCGGCCGACGTCGCCGAGAAGCGCCGGGCCCGCGGGCTCAGGCTCAACCACCCGGAGGCCGTGGCCCTCATCACCTCGCACCTCCTCGAAGGCGCGCGGGACGGCCGTACGGTGGCCGAGCTGATGGCCTCCGGCCGCAAGCTGCTCACCCGCGACGACGTCATGGAGGGCATCCCCGAGATGATCCACGACGTCCAGGTCGAGGCCACCTTCCCGGACGGCACCAAGCTCGTCACCGTCCACGACCCGATCGTCTGAGGGGACAGCGATGATTCCCGGAGAGATCCTCTTCGCCGACGAGCCGGTCGTCTACAACGAGGGCCGCGAGGTCACCCGGCTCACCGTTCTCAACGCCGCCGACCGGCCCGTCCAGGTCGGCTCCCACTACCACTTCGCCGAGGCCAACCCGGGCCTGGAGTTCGACCGCGCCGCCGCGCACGGCAAGCGGCTGAACGTCGCCGCCGGCACCGCGGTGCGCTTCGAGCCGGGCATCCCCGTCGACGTCGAACTCGTCCCCCTCGCCGGCGCCCGGGTCGTGCCCGGTCTGCGCGGGGAGACCGGAGGTGCCCTCGATGCCTGAGATCTCGCGTGCCGCGTACGCCGACCTGTTCGGCCCGACGACCGGCGACCGCATCCGGCTCGCCGACACCGACCTGCTGATCGAGATCGAGGAGGACCGCTGCGGCGGCCCCGGACTCGCCGGTGAGGAGGCGGTGTTCGGCGGCGGCAAGGTCATCCGTGAGTCCATGGGCCAGTCCCGCGCCACCCGCGCGGACGGCACGCCCGACACCGTCATCACGGGCGCGGTCGTCGTCGACCACTGGGGTGTGGTGAAGGCCGACGTCGGCATCCGCGACGGGCGCATCACCGGCATCGGCAAGGCCGGCAACCCCGACACGATGGACGGGGTCCACCCGGACCTGGTCATCGGCCCGGAGACCGAGATCATCGCCGGCAACGGACGGATCCTGACGGCCGGCGCGGTCGACGCGCACGTCCACTTCATCTGTCCGCAGATCGCCGACGAGGCGCTGTCCGCCGGGGTCACCACGCTGGTCGGCGGCGGCACCGGGCCGGCCGAGGGTTCGAAGGCGACCACCGTGACGCCCGGCCCGTGGCACCTCGCGCGGATGCTGGAGGCGATGGAGCAGTACCCGCTGAACATCGGCTTCCTCGGCAAGGGCAACACCGTCTCGCAGGACGCGATGCTCTCGCAGATCCGGGGCGGGGCGCTCGGGCTGAAGCTGCACGAGGACTGGGGCTCGACGCCGGCCGTCATCGACGCCGCGCTGACCGTCGCCGACCGGACCGGCATCCAGGTCGCGATCCACACGGACACCCTCAACGAGGCCGGGTTCGTCGGCGACACGCTCGCCGCGATCGCCGGACGCGGCATCCACGCGTACCACACCGAGGGCGCGGGCGGCGGACACGCGCCGGACATCATGACGGTGGTCTCCGAGCCGCACGTGCTGCCGAGTTCGACGAACCCGACGCGGCCGTACACCGTGAACACCGCCGAGGAACACCTCGACATGCTGATGGTGTGCCACCACCTCAACCCCGCGGTCCCCGAGGACCTGGCGTTCGCCGAGTCGCGCATCCGTCCGTCGACGATCGGCGCCGAGGACGTCCTGCACGACCTCGGGGCGATCTCGATCATCTCGTCCGACGCGCAGGCCATGGGCCGGGTCGGCGAGGTCGTCCTGCGCACCTGGCAGACGGCACACGTCATGAAGCGGCGCAGGGGATCGCTGCCGGGCGACGGCCCGGCGGACAACCACCGGGTGCGCCGCTACATCGCCAAGTACACGATCAACCCGGCGCTCGCCCAGGGCCTGGCCCGCGAGATCGGGTCGGTCGAGGGAGGCAAGCTCGCCGACCTGGTGCTGTGGGAGCCGGCGTTCTTCGGCGTCAAGCCGCACCTCGTCATCAAGGGCGGGCAGATCGCGTACGCGCAGATGGGCGACGCCAACGCCTCGATCCCGACGCCGCAGCCGATCCTGCCGCGTCCGATGTACGGCGCGATCGGCCGGGCGCCCGCGTCCAACTCGTTCAACTTCGTGGCGCCGCTGGCGATCGAGGACGGACTGCCGGAGCGGGTGCAGCTGGGCAAGAGGTTCGTCGCCATCGAGTCCACCCGCGCGGTGACCAAGGCGGACATGCGGGAGAACGACGCCCGGCCGCGGGTCCGGGTCGACCCCGACAGCTTCGCCGTGCACATCGACGGGGAACTGGTCGAGGCGACCCCGGCCGCCGAACTGCCCATGGCACAGCGCTACTTCCTGTTCTGATGCCGGTGCCCATCTCTGTTCTGAGGACCTCGATGTGACAAGGGCAGCACTGCTCGTCCTGGCCGACGGCCGCTTCCCCGCCGGAGGCCACGCGCACTCCGGCGGGGCGGAGGAGGCCGTCAAGGCGGGTCGGATCACCGGTGTGACCGGCCTGGAGGCCTTCCTGCGGGGGAGGTTGCACACCGCGGGCGTGGTGACGGCGGCGCTGGCGGCCGCCGCCGCGGCCGGCGCCGACCCGGCGGAGCTGGACGCGGCGGCCGACGCCCGCACCCCGTCCCCGGCACTGCGGCTGACCGCCAGGAAACTGGGCCGGCAGCTGATGCGGGCCGCCCGCGCGACCTGGCCGAGCGCCGAACTCGACGCCCTGGCGGGGGAGTTCCCCGCGGGGGCGCATCAGCCGGTGGTGCTGGGGCTGACCGCGCGGGCGGCCGGGCTCGGCGCGGCGGACGCGGCGTACTGCGCGGTCTACGAGAGTGTGAGCGGACCGGCGACGGCCGTGGTGCGGCTGCTCGGCCTCGACCCGTTCGCGGCGACCGGCGTGCTGGCCCGGCTGGCGCCGGAGCTGGACCGGGTGGTCGACCGGGCGGTGTCCTGCGGGACGGCCGCGCCGACCCAGGGTGTCGACGTGCTGCCGGCGGCTTCGGCGCCGCTGCTGGAGATCGGGGCGGAGGTGCATGCCGGCTGGCCGGTGCGGCTGTTCGCCTCGTGAGGATTCCCGCCCCGCCGCATCTTCCCGTTCCCGACCCCGGGGGCGCCGCCCCCCCCATACCCCGTTCGGCCCTGAAACGGGCCTCGTCCTCGAACTCCGGACGGGCTGCATCACCCAGCCCGGGCGAACAGGAGCCGTTGTGCATCTCGACCACTCCCACCACGGGCCCGCCGCCGTCGGCGCCGACGCGCGCCGGGCGGACGGTTCACGCCGCGCCCTGCGGATCGGGCTCGGCGGTCCCGTCGGATCCGGCAAGACCGCCACCGTCGCCGCCCTGTGCAGGGCCCTGCGCGACGAACTGTCCCTCGCCGTCGTCACCAATGACATCTACACCCGCGAGGACGCCGAGTTCCTGCTCCGGGAAGCGGTGCTGCCGCCCGAGCGGATCACGGCCGTCGAGACGGGCGCCTGTCCGCACACGGCGATCCGGGACGACATCTCCGCCAACCTCGAGGCGGTGGAGGATCTGGAGGACGAGGTCGGGCCGCTGGACCTGATCCTCGTCGAGTCCGGCGGGGACAACCTCACCGCCACCTTCTCCAAGGGCCTGGTGGACGCGCAGGTCTTCGTCATCGACGTCGCGGGCGGCGACGACATCCCGCGCAAGGGCGGCCCCGGCGTCACCACCGCGGATCTGCTCGTCGTCAACAAGACCGACCTCGCGCCGTACGTCGGCTCCGACCTGGCCCGGATGGCCGCCGACGCCAAGGCCCAGCGGGCCGAACTCCCGGTCGTCTTCCAGTCGTTGCGCGGCGAGGCCGGGGTCGCCGATGTCGCCGCGTGGGTCCGGGCGCGGATCGCCGCCTGGACGGCGTGACATGAGCGGAGTGCACGCGACCGCGCGGATCGGGGCGAGGGCCGACGGACGCGGAGGCACCGCCCTGCCCGTCCTCGAGAGCGACGGACCGCTCGCCCTGCGGCGCACCCGCGGCACCGGCGAGGAGGCCCGCGTGCTGCTCGTCGGCGCGATGAGCGGACCGCTCGGCGGCGACCGCTTCGCCGTCGAGGCCGAGGTCGGCAACGGCGCCCGGCTGCACGTCGGTTCGGCGGCCGCCACCATCGCCCTGCCCGGACAGACCAAGGACGAGGCCCACTACGACGTCCGTCTCGCGGTCGCCGACGGCGGCGAACTCCGGTGGATGCCCGAGCAGTTGATCTCCGCCAAGGGAAGCGACCTGTTCGTCACCACACGGGCCGACCTCGGGGCGGACGCCCGGCTCGTGCTGCGCGAGGAGCAGGTGCTCGGCCGGGTGGGGGAGGAGCCGGGGAGGCTGACCAGTCGGCTCACCGTGCGGGTCGCGGGGCGGGTCGTCCTCGATCAGGAACTGGCCTGCGGGCCCGGCGCACCCGGCGGCTGGGACGGGCCCGCCGTCCTCGCGGGGTACCGTGCGGTGGGGCAACTCGTAGTCGTGCGCCCGGAGTTCCATCGAGCGCCCACGGCCGCACGCAGTGTCGGCGAGTACGCCCGGGTCATGCCGCTGGCCGGGCCCGCCACCCTCGTCAGCGCCGTCGCGCCCGACGCGCTGCGGCTGCGGCGGGCGTTGGACGAGGCGCTCACCCATGTCGACATCCGGTGAGCGGTACATCACTTTCCGGTTATCGGATTGGCAAAGAAGGTCAACGACACCTTTTCTCAGGTGCCTCACAGCCGCGAGGATCCCTCTGCCGCCATAACCAGGTAGGGGGAGTTCCCACTTGAAGGACATACGACCCAACAAGCGCACCACGGCGCTCGGCTCGGCAGGCGTGCTCGTCGCCGCGACGATGCTCGCCGGCGCTTTCACGGCGCCCACGGCGAGCGCGACGAGCGACCGGTCGGGCCAGGACCGCGAGGCGCGCGGTGCCGCGCTCGCGGCGGAGCGGGCCGGCAAGGCCGGCATCGACTGGCAGGACTGTCCCGCCGACTGGGGCCTGGAGAAGCCGATCCAGTGCGGCTGGGTCACCGTGCCGCTGGACTACGCCAAGCCGAACGGCAAGCAGATCAAGCTGGCCGTCGACCGCATCGGCAACACGGGCACGGCCGCGGAGCGCCAGGGCGCGCTCGTCTACAACCCCGGCGGTCCCGGCGGCTCGGGCCTGCGCTTCCCGCGCCGCGTCACCACCAAGGCCCCCGTCTGGACCAACGTGGCGAAGGCCTACGACTTCGTGGGCTTCGACCCGCGCGGTGTCGGCCACTCCGCGCCCATCTCCTGCATCGACCCGCAGGAGTTCGTCAAGGCGCCGAAGGCCGACCCGGTCCCGGACAGCGAGGCCGACAAGCTCGGCCAGATCAAGCTCGCCCGTGAGTACGCGGACGGGTGCGCCGAGCGCAGCGGCAAGGCCGTGCTGGCGCAGATGACCACCCCGAACACCGTCCGCGACCTGGACGTCATCCGGGCCGCACTGGGCGAGAAGAAGCTCAACTACCTGGGTGTCTCCTACGGCACCTACATCGGCGCGGTCTACGGCACCATGTTCCCGGGCCATGTGCGCCGCATGGTCGTCGACAGCGTGGTCAACCCCTCCCGGGAGAAGATCTGGTACGAGGCCAACCTCGACCAGGACGTCGCCTTCGAGGGCCGCTGGAAGGACTGGGAGGACTGGGTCGCCGCCAATGACGCCACCTTCCACCTCGGCACCACCCGTGCCGCCGTCCAGGCCAAGTGGCTCGAACTGCGCGCCACCGCGAAGAAGAACCCCATCGGCGGGATCGTCGGCCCGGCCGAGCTGATCTCGTTCTTCCAGAGCGCCCCGTACTACGACTCCTCGTGGGTCCCGGTCGCCACGGTCTTCAGCAAGTACTTCGCGGGAGACACCCAGGCGATCGTCGACGCGGCCGCCCCGGACCTGACCGACACGGCCGGCAACATCTCCTCGGAGAACGGCAACGCCGTCTACACCGCCGTCGAGTGCACCGACGCCAAGTGGCCGACCAGCTGGCGGAAGTGGAACAGCGACAACACGCGGCTCCACAAGGACTACCCGTTCATGACCTGGGCCAACGCCTGGATGAACCTGCCGTGCGCCTTCTGGCCGGTCCAGCAGCAGACCCCGGTGGACGTCAAGACCCACAAGGGCCTGCCGCAGGTGCTCATCGTGCAGTCCACGGATGACGCGGCCACCCCGTACGAGGGCGCCGTCGAACTGCACAAGCGCTTCAAGGGCTCCCGTCTGATCACCGAGAAGGACGCCGGCTCCCACGGCGTCACCGGCCTGGTGAACACCTGCGTCAACTCGCGGGTGGACGCCTACCTCCTCACCGGCAAGCTGGACTCCGCGGACGTGACCTGCGCGCCGCACGCCACGCCCAAGCCGTAGCACCACCCCGTAGGACAGCGAAGGGCGGCCGGAGCGATCCGGCCGCCCTTTCCATCTTCCTGACGGGGCGTCGAGTGATGACGGTCCGTCAACGTGACGGCAGCCGGGGGAACCTGCGTTCCTTCTCCGCCCTGGCCGCCTTCGCCGCGGCCTCCTCCGCCTTGGCGACGGCCGCGTACTGGTCCACGTACTCCTGCTCGGACAGCGTCAGGATCGCGTACATGATCTCGTCGGTGATCGCGCGCAGCACCGCCTTCTCGTTCTCCATACCGAGGTAGCGGGAGAAGTCGAGCGGCTCACCGAAGCGGATCACCACCGGGTGCAGGGTCGGGATCACCTTGCCGGGCGGCTGTGCCTCGAAGGTGCCGATCATCGCGCAGGGGATGACGGGGACCTGAGCGCGGAGGGCCATCACCGCCACGCCGACCTTGCCCTTGTACAGGCGGCCGTCGTGCGAGCGGGTGCCCTCCGGGTAGATGCCGAGCAGTTCGTCCTTGGCGAGCACGCCGAGGCCCTCGCGGATGGCGGCCTGGCCGGCCTCCTTGCCGGAGCGGTCCACCGGGATCTGGCCCGCGCTGCGGAAGAAGGCCGCGGTCAGCCGGCCCTTGATGCCGGGCCCCGTGAAGTACTCGGCCTTCGCGAGGAAGGTGATGCGGCGCTTGAGGATCGCGGGCATCAGGAAGTGGTCCGAGAACGACAGGTGGTTCCCCGCGACGATGGCCGCACCCGAGTCCGGAACGTGCTCGAGGCCTTCGATCCGCGGTCGGAAGACCAGTCTCAGCAGGGGGCCCAGCAAGACGTACTTGAGCACGTAGTAGAACAAGGGGTCGCTCCTCACTCCGGCGGATCGGCGGGTCGGCCGCCTGACCAGGGTGCTGCTCCCGGACGGTCCGCAGCAAGCCGCAGGGAGCGCCGGGCGGCGATCGCGCGGCCGCCGGGCGGGCGCGCGCGAACGCTTTCTCGTCGAATCTCCACGGATCTTGCCGCAACCGTAGCGGTTGTCACCTCCGCCGAGGACGCAGCCCCCGGGACGGGTGCCCCGGCTTGCCGGTCTTGATGCCGCGGCCGCCGAGCGGCACCCCCGGCCCCGAACTCCCCCGGCGATGAACGGACTTCACGGCGCGGCTCATGCCGCCGTCGCGCTCCCCGGACGCCGGGCATCGCCGGCGGTGGTCCTCACAGCCGTACGATCACCAGCGCCGTGTCGTCGGTCGCGCCCCCGGGCGGCAGCAGTTCCAGCAGGACGGCGTCGGCGAGGGGCTCGGGGTCCGCCTTCCGGTGGCGGGCGAGGGCGTCGGCGAGGCGGGCGAGCCCCGTGTCGATGTCCTCGTGCCGCCGTTCCACCAGCCCGTCGGTGTACAGGGCGAGGGTGGCACCGCTGTCGTAGGAGGTGCGGGCCTGGGGCCGGCGCACCGGCGTGGGCCGCGCGTCGAGCGGGGGGTCGGTCGCCCGGTCGAGGAACTCCACCCGGCCGTCGGCGTGCACCAGCACGGGCGGCGGGTGCCCGGCGCTGCTGTAGGTGATGGTGCGGTGGTCGAAGTCGATGAAGGTGGTCACCGCGGTGGCCGATTCGGCGCCGTCCACCACATGCGCGTACCGCCCGAGGACGTTCAGCGCCTCGGCCGGACCCGCGGCGACCCGGGAGGTCGCGCTGAGCGCGCTGCGCAGCTGGCCCATCACCCCGGCGGCCTCCAGCCCGTGCCCGACGACGTCGCCGACCGACACGCCGAGGCGGTTGCCGCCGACGAGGTCCACCAGGTCGTACCAGTCCCCGCACACGTTGAGCGCGCCGACCGCCGGCCGGTAGCGCACCGCGGCCCGGTGGTGTCCGACCTGCCGGCCGGCCGGCAGCATCGCCTCCTGGAGGGCGAGGGCCACCTCGCGCTCGCGGGCGTGGGCCAGCCGCAGCCGCTCGTTGAGTTCCTGGAGCTCGCGGGCCCGGGTGTACAGCTCGGCCTCCAGGACGCGGCTCCGGATGCCGTGGCGCGCCCCGTTCCCGCCCGCCCCGCGACGGCCGCGGGCCCGGATCAGCTCGGTGACCTCCTCGACCCGGTGCACCAGCAGCACCACCGAGCCGTCGGGTCCGTGGACGGGGGCGTTGACGGGGCTCCAGTAGCGCTCGTCCCACTCGCCGGGCCGCTCGACCGACTCCACGTCGTACCGCTGGAGCGCCATGGACTCCCGCTCGCCGGTGTCCAGGACGCGGTGCAGCGACGCCTCCAGGTTGCGCATGCCGTTCGCGGCCCCGTCGCCGGAGTTGTCGGGGAAGACCTCGAAGAGGTGCCGGCCGATGAGCTGCTCGCGTTTGCGGCCGGACACGCGCAGGAACTCCCGGTTGGCGTCCGCGTACACCAGCTCCGGCGTCAGCAGCGCCACCGCGCCCGGCAGCGCCTGGAACACCGCCGCGTAGTCGATCGCCGTGTCGTTCATGGCCGCGCCCCATCCGCCGGTCTTGCGCCAGTTTCTCATGTCATGCGACGAATGGGTGGGCGAGCCGCTGCGTGCGGCCGGTCACCCGTCGGGATCCGTGAGGGACTGCTCGGCCCAGATGATCTTGCCCTCGGGGAGAAAGCGGGTGCCCCACCGCTGCGTGACCTGCGAGACCAGCAGCAGCCCCCGGCCGCCCTCGTCGGTGGCGCGCGGATGGCGCAGATGCGGCGCGGTGGTGCCGCCGTCGAAGACCTCGCACACCAGGGTGCGCTCACGGATCAGCCGCAGCCGGATCGGTCCCGATGCGTACCGGATGGCGTTGGTGACCAGCTCGCTCACGACCAGCTCGGTGGTGAACGACAGCTCCGTGAGCCCCCACTCCGCCAGCCGGCGGCTCGCCGTCTTGCGGGCCTCGGCCACCGCCGCCGGGTCGGCGGGCAGCTCCCAGTCCGCGACCCGGTCCGCGGGCAGCCGCCGGGTCCGGGCCATCAGCAGGGCCACGTCGTCGTACGGACGCGCCGGGACCAGGGCGTCGATCACCGTCCCGCAGCGCAGCTCGAGCGTGTCCGCCGACTGCTCCAGCGCCCGCCGCAGCCGTTCCCGGTCGGTGTCCAGCGCCCACCGCTCGCCCCGGGCCAGCAGACCGTCCGTGTGCAGCGCCAGCGTGCTGCCCTCCGGCAGGGTCACCTCGGCCGACTCGAACGGCGTTCCGCCCACGCCGAGCGGCGGCCCCTGGGGCAGCTCGACGAACGTGACGGTGCCGTCCGGCAGGACGACGGCCGGGGCGGGGTGACCGGCGGCGGCCATCACACACCGTCCGTCGACGGGGTCGTAGACGACGTACACGCAGGCGGCGCCCACCGTCCGGGCCCCGTCCGTCCACGGCTCCGGCGGCTCCGTCTCGGCCGCCACGCCTTCCTCGTCGTCCATGCGGGTGACCAGGTCGTCGAGGTGCGCGAGGATCTCCTCCGGGGGCAGGTCCAGGGCGGCGAGGGTGCGTACGGCGGTCCGCAGGCGCCCCATGGCCGCCGCGGCGTCGATGCCGTGCCCGGGCACCTCGCCGACCACCAGCGCCACCCGCGCCCCCGACAGCGGGATCAGGTCGTACCAGTCGCCGCCGAGGCCGGTCAGCTCGTCGGCCGGCCGGTAGCAGGCGGCCACTTCGACCGCGTCCTGCTCGGGCAGCCGGCGGGGGAGCAGATTGCGCTGGAGCACCAGGGCCGCGTCCCGCTCGCGCGTGTAGCGACGGGCGTTGTCCACGCAGACGGCCGCCCGGGAGACCAGGTCCTCGGCGAGGACCAGATCGTCCTCGCCGAACGGCTCGTTGCGGTGCCGGCGCAGGAAGGTGACGACGCCGAGGGTGACGCCACGCGCCCGGACCGGCACGATCAGGGCGCTGGGCGGCTCGGTCCCGGCGGGCACTGCGGCGACCCACCGCGCGGTGAACGGATCGAGCGGGTCCAGCGGGTCGAGGCGCTCGACCCGCCAGGGCCGCCCGCCGACCAGACAGCGCACCGCGGGCGAGCCGGCCCGGTGCACGACCTCGCGGGTGCCCGTCGTGTCCCCGGGACCGCCGGCCGACCGCCGGCCCGCCCTGCGCAGGGTGACGGAGCCGTCCGTACCGTCCGGGACCTGGGCGGGCGAGGGCTCCGCGCCCCGCAGCACCGGCTCCAGCAGGTCCACGGTGACGAGGTCGGCGAAGCCCGGCACCGACACGTCCGCCAGCTCCTGGGCGGTCCGGGCGATGTCCAGACTGCGACCGATGCGCCGGCCGGCCCGGTCGAGCAGCGCGAGCCGCTGCCGGGCCCGGTGCCGCTCGGTCATGTCCACGACCGTGTAGTAGACGCCCATCGGGTCGCCGTGGTCGTCCTCCAGGCGCGTGAACGACAGCATGTGCGCCGTCTCGCGGTGCGGCGCCGCCCGTACCCGCCCCACGAGCTCGTAGCCGAGGACGGGCTCGCCGGTCGCCAGCACCCGCCGCATCTGCGCCTCGATCGCCTCGGAGTCCAGCCCCGGCTGGACCTCGGCCAGCCGCATCCCCAGCCGGTCCTCGGGCCGGCCGCCGCCGAACTGGGCCAGGGCCGCGTTCGACCACACGCAACGCAGGTCGGTGTCGACCATCGCGATGCCGATCGGGGAGCCTCCGATCATCTGCTCCAGCACCGCGCGGCTCATGTCCCAGCCCGGTGCGTCCGCCATCTCGTTCAGCAGCACCAGCCAGCGCGCGCTGCCGCCGGGCTCGTCGGCCGAGGTGATCCGCGCCATGACCGGCACCGGCCGCCCGTCCCGGCGGCGGGCCGACAGCAGCCCCGCCCAGCCGCCGTCCCGACGGCACCGCTCCAGGACGTACGGCAACCGTCCGGCTTCCTCGGGGGCGAGCAGCCCCGCCAGGCCCTCGCCCACCGCCTCGGCGGCCGGAAATCCCAGCAGGCGCTCGGCGTCCCTGGTCCAGCTCGTCACCACCCCCCGCGCGTCCAGCAGCAGGGGGGCGGTGTCCGCCACGTCGAACCACCGGCGGGCGACGTCGTCCTCGTCGTGTGTGCCCACGGCCGACCTCTCTGTCGCTGAGAGTGGTCTACCACCTCCTGACTCAATCCTCACCCTGCCTGCACGACAGCGGCGGAGCCACCCGGGAGACGGGTTCCGCGCGCCGGCGCGGCCGGGAGTCCGCGCCCCGCGCGGGGCGCGTCCCTCAGGAGTCCCGCCTCAGCACGCCCTCCAAGGTGGCCAGCGCCGAGGTCAGTTCCTCGCCGGTGATGGTCAGCGGCGGCGCCAGCCGGATGGTCGAGCCGTGGGTGTCCTTGACCAGGACGCCCTCGCGCATGAGGCGCTCGCTCACCTCGCGGCCGGTGCCCAGCGCCGGGTCGACGTCGACACCGGCCCACAGCCCGCGCGCCCGGAAGCCGACGACGCCCTTGCCGACCAGCCCGGTCAGCCCGTCCCGCAGGACCGCGCCCAACTCGGTCGCCCGGCGCTGGAACTCACCCGTCTCCAGCAGTTCCACCACCGCCGTGCCCACCGCGGCGGCCAGCGGGTTGCCGCCGAACGTCGAACCGTGCTCGCCCGGCCGCAGCACCGACAGCACCTCCCGCCGGGCCACCACCGCCGACACCGGCACGATCCCGCCGCCCAGCGCCTTGCCGAGCAGCAGCACGTCGGGAACGACCCCCTCGTGCTCCACGGCGAGCGTGCGCCCGGTCCGGCCGAGCCCGGACTGGATCTCGTCCGCGACGAACAGGCAGTTCTCGCGGCGGGTCAGCTCCCGCACCCCGGCCAGATAGCCGTCGTCGGGGATGACGACCCCCGCCTCGCCCTGGATCGGCTCGATCAGCACCGCCGCCGTCGTCTCGTCGACGGCCGCCTCCAGCGCCGCCAGGTCGTTGTACGGCACGATCCGGAAGCCCGGGGTGAACGGCCCGAAGCCCGCCCGCGCCGTCTCGTCCGTGGAGAAGCTCACGATCGTCGTCGTACGGCCGTGGAAGTTGTCGGCGGCCACCACGATCGTCGCCCGGTCGGCGGGCACGCCCTTGACCTCGTACGCCCACTTGCGGGCCACCTTGATGCCGCTCTCGACCGCCTCCGCGCCCGTGTTCATCGGCAGGACCATGTCCAGGCCGGTCAGCGCCGCGAGCCGCTCTGCGAAGCCGGCGAGCCGGTCGTTGTGGAAGGCGCGGGAGGTGAGGGTGAGACGGTCCAGCTGGCGGTGGGCCGCTTCGATCAGCAGTGGATGCCGGTGGCCGAAGTTGAGCGCCGAGTAGCCGGCCAGCATGTCGAGGTAGCGGCGGCCCTCGACGTCCCGCACCCAGGCGCCCTCGGCGCTCGCGACGACCACGGGCAGCGGATGGTAGTTGTGCGCGAGGACGGGCTCCTCGGCGCGGATCAGATCGGCGGAGGTGCGCGTCGGGACGACGGGTGCGGTCATGAACGGATCTCCTGCGTGCAGCACTTGATGCCGCCGCCGGCCTTCTGGAACTCCGAGAGGTCGACGGGGACGGGGACATAGCCGCGCTCGGTGAGACGGGAGGCGAGGGCCTCGGCGCGGGGCGCGATGAACACATGGCGCCCGTCGGAGACCGAGTTCAGGCCGAAGACCATGGCGTCCTCGCGGGTGGCGAGCACCGCGTCCGGATACAGCCGGGCCAGCACCTCACGGCTGCCGGAGGAGAACGCCTCCGGGTAGTACGAGATGTTGTCGTCGTCGAGGACGAACAGCGCCGTGTCCAGGTGGTAGAAGTGCGGATCCACCAGGGTCAGGCTGATCACCGGATGGCCGAAGAACTCCTGCACCTCACGGTGCGCCTCCCGGGTCGTGCGGAAGCCGGTGCCGGCCAGCACGTACCGGCCCGTCCACACCAGGTCGCCCTCGCCCTCGCAGACGGACTCCGGCCGGTGGACGTCGTAGCCCGCCGCCTTGAACCAGGTGTCGTAGTGCACGGACTCGGGCCGCCGCTCGGGGGCGTGGAACAGGGAGCCGAAGACCCGGCCCGCCACCACGACCGCCGAGTTCGCGGCGAACACCATGTCCGGGAGCCCGGGGGCCGGCTCCACGGTGTCCACGGTGTGGCCGTGGGCCCGGTAGGCGCTGATCAGCGTCTGCCACTGCTCCTGGGCGAGGTCGACGTCGACGGGGCTCCCGGGCCGCATCCAGGGGTTGATCGCGTACTGCACGGCGAAGTGTCTGGGCTCACAGACGAGGAAGCGCCGGGGGCGCCGCACACGGGTCTCGGTCACTGAGAGGTACCTCCACCTTTCCCTTTTCCCTGCGGGTCGACTGGGGGTTGACACCAAGGTAGGAACTGACGGGGACGCCCGACAAGGAACAAGCATTGCGTGTCGACGCAGGAATGCTGCGTGATATGCCAGGTGGACGCAGGTTCGCTGCGCCAACGGAGGTTTATTCGGGAGCGGGCTGGCTCGCGCCCGCCTCCGGGCTGTCCGGCAGAAGATGGGACAGCACCATCACGCTGATCGTCTTGCGGATGAAGGGCTCGGCCCGGATGCGCTCCAGCACGTTCTCGAAGTGCTCCACGTCCCGCGCCCGCACATGCAGCAGCGCGTCCGCCCCGCCCGTCACCGTCATCGCCGCGGTGATCTCCGGATGGTTGCGCGCCACCTCCGCGAGGCGCCTCGGGGGCGCGGCGCCCTCGCAGTACACCTCCACGTACGCCTCCGTGCGCCAGCCCAGCGCCGACGGCCGCACGGTCGCCGTGAAGCCCGTGATCACCCCGGTCTCCCGCAGCCGGTCCACCCGGCGCTTGACGGCCGTCGAGGACAGCCCGACGGCCGTCCCGATCTCGGCGAAGCTCGTCCTGGCGTTCGCCATCAGAGCGGTGACGATCTTCCGGTCGAGTTCGTCGAAGGGGACGGGCACGCTGTTCATGCGGGCACTGTATCCAGCGCGTACGTCCACACCCCGGTACATGTCCAGCCGCGCCGATCGCCCCTACACTCCACCTTCATGCTGCGCGCCCTCGCCGTCGACGACGAACGCCCCTCGCTGGAGGAGCTGCTGTACCTGCTCACCGCGGACCCCCGGATCGGCACCGTGGAGGGCGCGGGCGACGCGACCGAGGCGCTGCGCCGCATCAACCGCGCCCTGGAATCGGGGCCCGACGGCCCCGAGGCCATCGACGTGGTCTTCCTGGACATCCAGATGCCCGGCCTCGACGGCCTCGACCTCGCCCGCCTCCTCACCGGCTTCGCGCGACCGCCCCTGGTCGTGTTCGTCACCGCCCACGAGGACTTCGCCGTCCAGGCCTTCGACCTCAAGGCCGTCGACTACGTCCTCAAACCGGTCCGCAAGGAACGCCTCGCCGAGGCGGTCCGCCGCGCCGTCGAACTCAGGGCCGCGGAACGCCGCGGAGCAGCGCCGCGCATCCCCGTGCACGAGCCCGACCCGGACCACATACCCGTCGAGCTCGGCGGGGTGACCCGCTTCGTCGCCGTCGACGACATCACCCACGTCGAGGCCCAGGGCGACTACGCCCGGCTGCACACCGAACGCGGCAGCCACCTGGTCCGCATCCCGCTGTCCGCCCTGGAGGAGCGCTGGCGCGCCCGCGGCTTCGTCCGCATCCACCGCCGTCATCTCGTCGCCCTGCGCCACATAGGCGAACTCCGTCTGGACACCGGCACGGTGAGCGTCCTGGTCGGCGGCGAGGAACTCCAGGTCAGCCGCCGCCACACCCGCGAACTGCGCGACCTGCTGATGCGGAGGCCCTGACCGTGCCCCACCAGGACCCCGCCGAGCGGCGGGTCGTCGTCACCGGACCCGCCCGCCGTACCGGCCGCGCCTCCGGCTACTACCGTCCGCGGACCGAGATCGACGAGCAGACCACCCTCGGCCACACCTACGTCCGCTCCCTGATGCGCTCCCAACTGCGCGCCGCCCTCGCGGTGTTCGCCGTGCTCACGCTGCTCGTGGGCCCGCTGCCGCTGCTCTTCGCGGCGATGCCCGACTCCCGCCGCCTCGAATGGGCCGTCCTCGGCTTCTGCCTCTACGCCCCGCTCGTCCTGCTCGCCCGCTGGTACGTGCGCCGCGCCGAACGCAACGAGCGGGACTTCGTCCGGCTGGTCGAGGACCGATGAACTCGGCCTTCGCCGTCCCCGCCGTCGCGCTCGTCGTCGTCGCGACCGTCCTCGTCGGCGCCTTCGGCCTGCGCATCTCCCGCACCACCTCCGACTTCTACGTCGCCTCCCGCACCGTCGGCCCGCGCCTGAACGCGGCCGCCATCAGCGGCGAGTACCTCTCCGCCGCCTCCTTCCTCGGCATCGCGGGCCTGGTCCTGGTCCAGGGGCCGGACATGCTCTGGTACCCGGTCGGTTACACCGCCGGCTACCTGGTGCTGCTGCTCTTCGTCGCCGCCCCGCTGCGCCGCTCCGGCGCCTACACGCTCCCCGACTTCGCCGAGGCCCGCCTCGCCTCCCAGTCGTCCCGGCGGCTCGCGGGCGCCTTCGTCGTCGGCGTCGGCTGGCTTTATCTGCTGCCCCAACTCCAGGGCGCGGGGCTGACGTTGACCGTCCTGACCGGCGCCCCCGACTCGCTCGGAGGGCTGATCGTCGCGGTCGTCGTCACCGCGACCGTCGCCGCGGGCGGTATGCGCAGCATCACCTTCGTGCAGGCCTTCCAGTACTGGCTCAAGCTCACCGCCCTGCTCGTCCCCGCCCTCTTCCTGGTCCTCGCCTGGCAGGGCGACGGCGCGCCCCGGGACGCCTTCGCCGAACCGGCCACCTTCCGCGAGCAGCGCGTCGTCCGGGTCGACGCCACCCTCGACCTCCGGCTGGACCGCCCGCTGACCGTGACGGTGGACGGCACCATCGACGGCCGCCCGCACCGGGACACCGTGCTCCGGCTCCCCGTCGGCACCCACCACATCGCCCGGGGCACCCGCCTCACCTTCGCCGAGGGCACCGCCGTCCCGGTCGCCGAGCGCGGCAGCAACGGCGGCATGTCCACCTCGCTCGCGGCCGGCCGGGAGGAGCGCCCCCTCTACGCCACCTACGGCCTGATCCTCGCGACCTTCCTCGGCACGATGGGCCTGCCGCACGTCGTCGTCCGCTTCTACACCAGCCCGCACGGCGTCGCCGCCCGCCGCACCACGGTCGCCGTCCTCGCCCTGATCGGCGCCTTCTACCTGCTGCCGCCCGTCTACGGCGCCCTGGGCCGCCTCTACGCCCCGGAGCTGGCCCTCGGCGGCGACGCCGACGCGGCCGTCCTGCTGCTGCCCGACCGGGTGATCGGCGGCCTCGGCGGCGACCTGCTGGGCGCACTGGTCGCCGGGGGAGCCTTCGCCGCCTTCCTGTCCACGGCCTCCGGGCTGACGATGGCGGTCGCCGGCGTGCTCACCCAGGACGTCCTGCCGAGCCGGGGCGTGCGGCACTTCCGGCTCGGCACCGGGCTCGCCATGGCCGTACCCCTCGCCGCGAGCCTGCTGGTGGGCGGGCTGCCGGTGGCCGACGCGGTCGGGCTCGCCTTCGCGGTGTCGGCGTCCTCCTTCTGCCCGCTGCTGGTCCTCGGCATCTGGTGGCGACGGCTGACCCCGCCCGGCGCGGCCGCCGGGATGCTCGTGGGCGGCGGTTCGGCGTTCGTCGCCGTCGCCGCCACCATGGCGGGCTTCCCCGGCACGGGCGGCCTGCACGCGCTGCTCGCCTGGCCCGCGCTGTGGTCCGTACCGCTCGGCTTCCTCACCATGATCCTGGTGTCCCTGGCCACCCCGGGGCGGGTCCCGCCCGGCACGGCGGCCATCCTGGCCCGGTTCCACCTGCCCGAGGAGCTGAGCACGCACGAGCTGCGGGCGGCGGAGGCGAAGGCATGAGCGGTTTCCTCGCGGGCGTCTGCATCGCGATCCTGCCCTTCCTCGCCGCGGGCTTCTGGCTGGGCCGCCGCACCGCCCGCCCGGAGAACCTCGGCGGCCTGGGCACCCCCGTCGAGCACGCCACCTTCGAGACCCTGCACACCGCCTCGCTCGCCGCGCCGCCGCTCAGGGCGGGCCTCACCGAGGAGACGGCCCGCAGATCGGCCCGCAGACTGCGCACCCTGCTCGGCACGGACGCGCTGTGCCTGACCGACGAGTCGCGGGTGCTGGTCTGGGACGGCGTGGGGTCACATCACCGCGCCGAGATCATGGAACGGCTGGCCGGCCCCCTGGAGAGCGGGCGCGGCGAGGCGTTCCGGCTCAGTTGCGAGCACGCCGACTGCCCCGTCGGCTGGGCCGTGCTGGCCCCGCTCACCGTCGACGACCGGGTGCACGGCGTCCTGGTGGCCTGCGCGCCCCGTGAGTCGGCCGTCCTGGTCCGGGCGGCCGGGGAGGTGGCCCGCTGGGTGAGCGTCCAGCTGGAACTGGCGGACCTCGACCAGTCCCGCACGAAACTGATCGAGGCGGAGATCAAGGCCCTGCGTGCCCAGATCAGTCCGCACTTCGTCTTCAACTCGCTCGCGGTGATCGCGTCGTTCGTCCGCACCGACCCCGAACGCGCCCGCGAGCTGCTCCTGGAGTTCGCCGACTTCACCCGCTACTCGTTCCGCAGGCACGGCGACTTCACCACCCTCGCCGACGAACTGCACGCCATCGACCACTACCTGGCGCTGGTCCGGGCCCGCTTCGGCGACCGCCTCGCCGTCACCCTCCAGATAGCCCCCGAGGTCCTCCCGGTGGCGCTGCCCTTCCTCTGTCTCCAGCCGCTCGTCGAGAACGCCGTCAAACACGGCCTGGAGGGCAAGGCCGACAAATGCCACATCCAGATCACCGCGCAGGACGCCGGCGCCGAGGCCCTGGTCGTCATCGAGGACGACGGCGCCGGCATGGACCCGGTCGCGCTGCGCCGCATCCTGGCCGGCGAGGCGAGCCCCTCCGGAGGCATCGGACTGTCCAACGTGGACGACCGGCTCCGCCAGGTGTACGGCGACGACCACGGCCTGGTCATCGAGACGGCCCTGGGGGCGGGGATGAAGATCACCGCCCGGCTGCCGAAGTACCAGCCGGGCGTCCACTCGGCGGCCCGCCTCACCGGCGGCCAGGGCCGGTCCGCGTCATGATCATGGCGAGCGTGATCAGTCCCAGCACGACCCAGCCGAACCACAGCCAGCCGTTGCTGCCGAGCGCCACCGTGTAGGCGGTCACCGCGACGAGTCCGCCGACGGTGAGCACCCCCATGGTCTTCGTCGAACTGTCCGTGGTACCTGCCATCGCGACACCTTCCTCGGGGCCGCCCTCCGCAGGGCGCGTCCCCTCCATGGTGCCCCGGGTTCAGCGCCCGTGTGCGTCGAGCGACGCAAGATAGGCGTTGTACGCCTCCAGCTCCTGGTCGCCGTCGCGGTCCGCGGCCCGGTCCTTGCGCCGGGCCTGCCGCTGCTCGGAGCCGTACCACTGGAACAGCAACGCGATCAGCACCAGCACGGACGGGATCTCGCTGAACGCCCAGGCGATGCCGCCGGCCGCGTTCTGGTCGGAGAGCGCGTCGATGCCGAGCGAGGCGGGCGGGTTCTCGAACGTGCCCACCATCGGCTGCGACGCCATCATCAGCGCGATGCCGAAGAACGCGTGGAACGGCATCCCCGCGAACAGCTCCAGCATCCGCATCAGATAGCCGGGCCGGTTCGGACCCGGGTCCACCCCGATGATCGGCCAGAAGAACACCACGCCCACGGCGAGGAAGTGCACCATCATCGCGAGGTGCCCCGCCCTGGAGCCCATCAGGAAGTCGAAGATCGGCGTGAAGTACAGCGCGTACAGGCTCGCGATGAACAGCGGGATGGTGAACGCGGGATGCGTGATGATCCGCAGGTAGCGGCTGTGCAGCAGCATCAGCAGCAGCTCCCGCGGCCCCTTGCGGCCCCGCCCGGCGGCCGGCAGCGCGCGCAGCGCCAGCGTCATGGGCGCGCCCAGCAGGATCAGGATCGGCGACAGCATGCTGATCACCATGTGCTGCACCATGTGCACGCTGAACATGACCATGCCGTAGTCGTTCAGCCGGGTGCACATCACGAGCCCGATGGTCAGCACCCCGACGACGAACGACACGGTCCGCCCCACCGGCCACGCGTCCCCGCGCCGCCGCAGCCGCAGGACACCCCACCCGTACAGCCCCAGCCCCACCAGGCAGCCGACGAGGAAGAACGGGTCCGCCGACCACTGAAGGCCCCGCCCCAGCGTGAACGGCGGCAGATCCATGGTCATGCCGTGCCCGCTGTGTCCCATGCCGCCGGCTCCTGATTCGTGGGGGGTTGTACGTTTCCTGCCGCCCACAAGAGTAGAGAAGCCCCCGGCGACCTCCGTCACCGGGGGCGACCCGCGGGACCCGAGCCCGCCGGACGGCTAGAGCACCGTCTCCGCCTCCGCGTACCGGTCCTCGGGAACCGTCTTCAGCGTCGCGACCGCGTCCGCCAGCGGCGCCATCACGATGTCCGTCCCCCGCAGGGCCGTCATCTTGCCGAACTCGCCCCGGTGCACCGCCTCCACCGCGTGCCAGCCGAACCGCGTGGCGAGCACCCGGTCGTACGCCGTCGGCGTGCCGCCGCGCTGCACATGGCCCAGGATGACCGGCCGGGCCTCCTTGCCGAGCCGGGACTCCAGCTCGATGGAGAGCTGCCGGGCGATCCCGGCGAACCGCTCGTGCCCGTAGATGTCCTTCGCGCCCTCGTCGAAGGCCATGCTGCCGGCCTTGGGCTTCGCGCCCTCCGCCGCGACGACGATCGCGAACCGCTTGCCCGCCTCGAACCGCTCGCCGACCCGGCGGGCCAGCTCCTCGATGTCGAAGGGCCGTTCCGGTACGACGATGGCGTGGGCGCCGGCCGCCATCCCGGACTGAAGAGCTATCCAGCCGGTGTGCCGTCCCATGACCTCGACGACGAGCACCCGCTGGTGGGACTCGGCGGTGGTCTTCAGCCGGTCCAGCGCGTCGGTCGCGACACCGACCGCGGTGTCGAAGCCGAAGGTGACGTCGGTGACGGCGATGTCGTTGTCGATGGTCTTCGGCACGCCCACGATGGGCAGCCCGCTGTCGTACATCAGCTTGGCCGCCTTGAGCGTGCCCTCACCCCCGATGGGGATGATCGCGTCGAGGCCGAGTTCCGCGACATGGCCCCGGGCCCGCTCCACGCCGTCCCGCAGATGCGAGGGCTGGACCCGGGAGGAGCCGAGGATCGTGCCGCCGCGGGCGAGGATGCCGCCCACCGCGTCGAGGTCGAGCTTGAGGTAGTCGCACTCCAGGAGGCCCTTCCAGCCGTCCCGGAAGCCGATGACCTCGTCGCCGTGGTCGGCCACGGCGCGGTGCACGACGGACCGGATGACGGCGTTCAGGCCGGGGCAGTCGCCGCCGGACGTGAGGACACCAATGCGCATAGCCCGAAACAACCTTCTCCAGTGTGGGCCGGTCCGGACCACACTGTCCGGCTCGAATCCCCGCCACCCTAGCGGCAGGAGGGGGCGGGGCCGAAGCATGCGTCCGCCTGCTGGACGTGCCTGCTCACCTGTGCGGATGCACCGTCAGACGGGCTGCTGACGTCACCCTGACCATCAGGTGAACACACGGTCGTCCGGACGGCCGCACCACCGTGCCTACGCGGGCTGCTGAGCGGCGCTGATGCGCTCGTTGCGGAGCGCCTCGTACCAGTGGTCGTCGATCGGCGGCAGCGCGTTCACGTCGAGGGCCAGCTTCAGCAGCAGGTCCGCGATCAGCGGGTTGCGGGCGAGCACGGGGCCGTGCATGTAGGTGCCGAACACGGTGTCGTTGTACGCGCCCTCGGTGCCGTCGCCGGTGCCGTTGCCCTTGCCGAGCGAGACGCGGGCGAGCGGACGGGCGGTCGGACCGAGGTGGGTGACGCCCTGGTGGTTCTCGAAGCCGGTCAGCGGGGGCAGACCGAGCCGCGGGTCGATGTCCCCGAGGACGTCGCCGACGCACCGCTCGCCCTCGCCGCGCGTCGTCGTCACGTCCAGCAGACCGAGACCGGGCTCACGCTGGCCGAGGTCGTTCACGAACTCGTGGCCCAGGATCTGGTAGCCGGCACACACCGCGAAGACGATCGCGCCGTTCTGCACCGCCTGGTACAGGTGCCCGTCCCGGCGCAGTCGCTCCGCCGCGAGCCGCTGCGGACGGTCCTCGCCGCCCCCGATGAGGTAGATGTCGCCGGAGGTCGGGATCGGCTGGTCGCTGCGCACGTCGAGACGCGCCACGTCGAGACCGCGCTGCCGCGCGCGGCGCTCCACGACGAGGGCGTTGCCCTGGTCGCCGTAGGTGCTCAGCAGGTCCGGGTAGATCCACACCAGCCGCAGTTGGTTGTCGCTCATGGAAACGTCCTTCGGGGTCAGTTGCCGACGCGGCGGCGCAGGTCCTGGAACGCGGTGTAGTTCGCGATGACCTCGATCCGGCCCGGCGGCGCCTGCTGCACGGCCTGGTCGAGGTTCTCGCACACCTGGAAGTGCTGGTTGGCGACCTCCAGGCGCACCGCGAGGTCCAGCTTGCGGTCACCCACGACGAAGATCGGGTGGCCGGTCAGACGCGTGTAGTCGACGTCCCACAGCCAGGAGGTGTCGGTGCCGTCGGCCCCGCGCGCGTTCACCGAGAGGATCACCGGGGTGGGCGGCGGATCGATCAGGCTGAAGGTCTCGAGCCAGCCCGCCGGGTTCTTCGCGAGCAGCAGCCGCAGGTCACGCCCCTGGAACTGGACGACGTCGTAGCGCCCGGCGACGGCCTGCACCGCGTACATCCGCTCCAGCGCCACCTGCGGCGGCACCCCGAAGACGGCGGCCACGGCGGCCGAGGAGGCGGCGTTGGCCTTGTTGGCGCGGCCCGGCAGCTGGAGGTGGATCGGCCAGGCCGACCCGTGCGGGTCGAGGACGTGGTCCCCGGACAGCGCCCAGCTCGGCGTCGGACGCCGGAATCCGCACTCGCCGCAGAACCAGTCGTCGCCGGGCCGCTGCATCACACCGCCGCAGGACGGGCACGACCAGGCGTCGTCCTTCCACATCTGCCCGGCGGCGACCCAGATCACGTTGGGGGAGGAGGACGCGGCCCACACCACGAGCGGGTCGTCGGCGTTCGCGACCACGACCGCCTTGGAACCGGCGAGCCCCTCGCGCCAGTTCTCCGCGAGCATGCGGGTCTCGGCCGCGCGGTCCAGCTGGTCGCGGGAGAGGTTGAGCAGCGCGATGCACTTGGGGGAGGTGTCCCGGGCCACACCCGCGAGGTACTTCTCGTCGACCTCGATGACGCCGTACTTCGCCTCCGACCCGCCCGCGAGGGCCGAGGTGATGCCGGCCGGCATGTTGGCGCCGAGCGCGTTGGACACGACCGGCCCGGCGGCGCGCAGGGCCTCGGCGATCAGCCGGGTGGTGGTGGTCTTGCCGTTGGTCGCCGAGACGAGGATGACGTCCAGGTTCTGGGCGAGCCGGGCGAGAAGGTCGGGGTCGAGCTTGAGCGCCACCCGGCCGCCGATCACCGAACCGCTGCCGCGCCCCGCGGCGCGCGACGCCGCCGCGACCGCTTTGCCGGCGGTCACGGCGATCTTGGCCCGCGGCGTGAGCGGGTCCGAGTTGCCTGCCATCAGTTCTCGATCCTCCTTGCGTACGCGCCGCGCCTCTGCCGTACGGCAACGTGGTGAGTGGTCAGCCTATCGAGATCCATTCGCACTCCCGAATCCCGGCACCACCTCACGCCCGTGAGCGGCATGCGCGTGTCAGAAAGGACCGTACCCTTGCCATCATGCGACACGGCTCCATCCCGGGCGCCCGCGGGCGCGTCCGGCCCCTCTCCCTGCTCGGTGACCCCGTCCTGCACACCCGGTGCGAGGACGTCACCGACTTCGGCCCCGAACTCGCCCGGCTCGTCGAGGACATGTTCGCCACGATGTACGCGGCCCAGGGTGTGGGACTCGCCGCGAACCAGGTGGGCGTGCCGCTGAGGGTCTTCGTCTACGACTGCCCCGACGACGAGGACGTCCGTCACCTGGGCCATGTGGTGAACCCCCGGCTGGTACGGGCGGACGGCATCGTCCTGCGCGGCCCGGAGGGCTGTCTGTCGCTGCCGGGCCTGGAGGCGGGGACGGAGCGTCACGACCACGCGGTGGTCGAGGGGTTCACGGTGACGGGCGAGCCGGTCACCGTGCACGGCACGGGATTCTTTGCCAGATGCTTGCAGCACGAGGCGGACCACCTGGAGGGCACGGTGTACGCGGACCGCGTGACCGGCTGGCGCGGGAGGAGGCTCTCGCGCAGGGCCGCACGGGCCTCCTGGAGCCGGACGGCCGGTCCGGCCGCCTGAGCCCGCGGGGCGGTGTCCCCGGGCGGCCGCGCGGGGTGGCGGGAGCGGCCGCGTGCGTCTTCCGCCCGGCAGGCGAGGGGCGGAGACTTCCGGGCCCGGCGGGCGGGGGTCAGAACCCGGGGCCGCCGAGCTTGTCCCCTGCCGCCGCGAGGCGGCCCCACAGCAGATCGGCCAGGCTCCGCACCAGCTCCGCACGGGTGCAGGGCCGCTCGCCCAGCCACCAGTCCCCGGCCGCGTGCATCATGCCGACGATCCCGTGTCCCCACACCCGGGCCAGCTGCTGACTCCCGGGTCCGAGGTCCACCCGGTCCTCGATGACCTGGGCCAGCTCCTCGCCCATCCGCCGGAGCAGCGGCGCCGAGTGCTTGCCCACGTCGAAACCCTGCTCGCCGGGCGACCCGTCCGAGGGGTGCATCAGGAACCGGTAGACCTGGGGCCGGGCCTCGATCGCCGCGAGGTAGGTGTCCAGCGTGGCCTCCACCCGTTCGCGCCGCTCGGCGGGCGCGTCCAGCGCGGCCCGCAGCGAGTCCAGCAGCGCGTCCGTGTGCCGTTTGGCGAGCGCGGCGTAGAGTCCGCCCTTGTCACCGAAGTGCCGGTAGAGGATCGGTTTGGTGATGCCCGCCTCCGCCGCGATCGCGTTCATCGAGGCCTGCGGGCCGTCGCGCAGCACCACCCGGTCGGCGGCCTCCAGCAGCTCGCGCCTTCGGCGGTCGGCGGACCGCTGCTGCTCGGTCCGCTGTGTGGTGTCCATGAGCTCTCCCCACCCGTGCTGATTCGGTGACGCCTGCGCAAACTAACACCTGGCAGCAGCCTGACATCGAACGGGCCGGGCGGCTCCCGGGCCGTGAGCAGGAGTTGACTTTTCCTACCGACCGGTAACAGACTCGCGTTACCGCTAGTAACACGCACGTTCCGCCCTGGAGGGGACATGGCCGAGTTCACCATGGAGCTCAACGACGAACAGAAGGAGGTCCGGGACTGGCTGCACGGCTTCGCGGCCGACGTCATCCGCCCCGCGGCCGCCGAATGGGACGAGCGTGAGGAGACTCCCTGGCCGGTCATCCAGGAGGCCGCGAAGGTCGGGATCTACTCGCTCGACTTCTACGCGCAGCAGTACTTCGACCCCACCGGCCTCGGTATCCCGATGGCCATGGAGGAGCTGTTCTGGGGCGACGCGGGCATCGCCCTGTCGATCGTGGGCACCGGCCTCGCCGCCGTCGGCGTGCTCGCCAACGGGACCGAGGAGCAGATCGGCACCTGGATCCCGCAGATGTACGGCGACGCCAGTGACGTGAAGGTGGCCGCCTTCTGCTCCTCCGAGCCCGACGCGGGCTCCGACGTCGCCTCGCTGCGGACGCGGGCCGTCTACGACGAGGCCAAGGACGAGTGGGTGCTCAACGGCACCAAGACCTGGGCGACCAACGGCGGCATCGCCAACGTCCACGTGGTCGTCGCGGCCGTGGACGCCGAGCTCGGTTCGAAGGGGCACGCCTCCTTCATCGTCCCGCCGGGCACCCCGGGCCTCGCCCAGGGCCAGAAGTTCAAGAAGCACGGCATCCGCGCCTCGCACACCGCCGAGGTGATCCTCGACAACGTGCGGATCCCCGGCTCCTGCCTCCTCGGCGGCAAGGAGAAGCTGGACGAGCGGCTGGCGCGGGCCCGCGAGCGGGCGAGGACCGGTGGCGAGCGGGTGAAGAACGCGGCGATGGCGACCTTCGAGGCCTCGCGGCCGGCGGTCGGCGCCATGGCCGTCGGCACGGCCCGCGCCGCGTACGAGGTGGCCCTCGACTACGCCAAGACCCGTGAGCAGTTCGGCCGCCCGATCATCGACAACCAGGGCGTCGCCTTCCAGCTCGCGGACATGCGCACGCAGATCGACGCGGCCCGGCTGCTGGTCTGGCGCGCGTCCTGGATGGCGGTCAACGGCAAGCCGTTCACCGCCGCCGAGGGCTCGATGTCGAAGCTGTACGCCAGCGAGACGGCGAAGACGGTCACCGCGCAGGCGATCCAGATCCTCGGCGGCAACGGCTACACCAGGGAGTACCCGGTGGAGCGCATGCACCGCGACGCGGCCATCTACACGATCTTCGAGGGAACCAGCGAGATCCAGCGCCTGGTGATCGCCCGCACCCTGTCGGGGATGCCGATCCGCTGAAGCGCCGGACGGCGGCGTGTTCCGGCCCTCCGGGAGGACCCCCGGAGGGCCGCCGGTGTTCCAGGACTCCCCACTTGACCTCGCACAAGGGATGATTCACTCTTCAACGGAACAGTCCTGGGGGGACCATGAGCAACGCATTCACGCCACCGCCGATGCCCGGCTACGGCCCGCAGTTCCCGCCTCCGCCGCCCCCGCCGCCCCGCAGGTCCACCACGGTCCTCGTCGCCGCGGCCGCGGCCGTGGTCGCGGCGGTCCTGGCGTCCGCCGTCACGGTGACCGTCACCGGCGACGACGGTGACGGGGCCGCGGAGGCCGCGCCCACCGTCACCGTCACCGAGACGGAGTTCGCGGGCGGTACCGACGCGGCCGCCGGGACGGACACCGGCGACGAACCGGCGGCGGAGGAGACCGAGGACGGCGCCTACACGCTCTCGGACACCGTCGTCTACGACAACGAGGTGGAGATCAGCCTGTCGAAGTTCTCCCGGAGCGTCTCCCACGACTACGCGTCCCCCGAGAACACGCCCTACGTCAAGTTCACGATCAAGGTCGTCAACAGCTCGAAGACCACCTTCGACGCCACCAGCATGACCGTGAACTGCGCCTACGGCGACGAGGGCAAGGAGGCCGAGGCCATCTTCGACGACGGTCTCGACGGCACCCCCGACACCAGCGTCCTGGCCGGCCGCTCGCTGTCGTTCGCCTGGGGATGCGAACTCCCCAAGACCGCCAGGTACCTCCAGGTCGAGGTGGCGCCCGACTACGACTCCGAGACGTCCATCTTCGCGGGCAACGTGAAATAGCGCGCGGGGGCGCCCTCGGGGGCGCCCCCTACGGCGTACCTCCGCTGCTGTGCGCGATGCACGCCACATCGATCCGGTCGGCCAGCTTGGCGAGCTCGATGGTCAACGCGGCGACGGTGTCCTCGTCCAGCCCGTCCGCTCCGGCCTCGACGAGATGCAGCCACCGACCGCCCAACGTGCGGAGCAGCTTGCTCACGTCGGCCGCGGCCACCTGCAAGGTCCCGCGGTCATCGACGATCAGAGGCAGAGTCACTTCGCGGTTCACATCCGGGATCGTAGCCGCGCGACGCTCACGCACCGTGCCAAACCGTGGTGATGTTGCAGAACTCCCGGATTCCGTGCCCGGACAGCTCACGGCCGTACCCGGACCGCTTCACCCCGCCGAACGGGAACCCCGGATGGGACGCGGTCATCCCGTTGAAGTACACCCCACCGGCCTCCAGATCCCGTACGAAACGGTCGACCTCGGCCTCGTCCCGGGTCCACACGTTGGAACTCAGGCCGAACGGGGAGTCGTTGGCGATGAGCACCGCCTCGTCCAGGTCGGCCGCCCGGTACAGCGTCGCGACCGGACCGAACGCCTCCTCCCGGTGGATGCGCATCTCGCGGGTGATCCCGGAGAGCACGGTCGGCGGGTAGTACCAGCCCGGCCCGTCGGGCCGTTCGCCCCCGCACAGGACGGCGGCGCCGCCACGCCGCGCGTCGTCCACCAGTTCCTCCAGGTCCGCCCGCCCCTGCTCGCTCGCCAGCGGCCCGACCTCGGTCTCCTCCTCCAGCGGGTCGCCGACCTTCAGCGCCGCCATGCCCGCGACGAACCGCTCGGTGAACGCGTCGTACACGTCCGTGTGAACGATGAACCGCTTGGCGGCGATGCACGACTGCCCGTTGTTCTGCACCCGGGCGGTCACCGCCACCCGCGCGGCCCGGTCGACGTCCGCCGACGGCATCACCACGTACGGGTCGCTGCCGCCCAGCTCCAGCACCGTCTTCTTGATCATCTCCCCGGCGGTGGCGGCGACCGCCCGCCCGGCCGGCTCGCTCCCGGTCAGGGTCGCCGCCTTGACCCGCTCGTCGCGCAGGATCTCGTCGACCGCGCCGGAGCCGACGAGCAGCGTCTGGAAACAGCCCTCGGTGAAACCGGCCCGGTGGAACAGGTCCTCCAGGTACAGGGCGGTCTGCGGCACGTTCGAGGCGTGCTTGAGCAGGCCCACGTTGCCCGCCATCAGGGCCGGCGCGGCGAAGCGGACCACCTGCCACAGCGGGAAGTTCCACGGCATCACCGCGAGCACCGGGCCCAGCGGCCGGTAACGGACCAGGGCGCGCGCCGCGCCGGAGTCCTTCACGTCGGCGGCGGACGGATCCTCGTCGGCGAGCAGCTCCGCCGCGTGCTCCGCGTACCAGCGCATCGCCTTGGCGCACTTCGCCGCCTCCGCGCGCGCCTGCTTCACCGGCTTTCCCATCTCGGTGGTCATCACCCGGCCGATCTCCGCCCGGTCCTCCTCGAGGAGGTCGGCGGCCCGGCCGAGGAGGCGGGCGCGCTCGGCGAACGCAGTCGTCCGGTACGTGCGGAACGTGGCCTCCGCGAGCTGGAGCCGCCGCTCCACCTCCTCCTCGCCCATGGCCTCGTACGTCCGAAGCGTCTCGCCGTTCGCCGGGTTCACCGTCGCGATGGGCATGACCGACCTCCTGAAGAGCTGAACCGTGCTTCGACCTTCCCGCGCCGGACCCCGGGCCGCAACGCGTGCGCATCCGCTCAGGACGAGTGCTCCGCCAGCCGGTCGAGAAACGCGGCCTGTGCCGTGACGATCAGCTCGCGGGCCCGGCCGAGCCCGAACCAGGCCACCCGGTCCAGCTCCGGGAACTCCTCGGTCAGGCCGGACCTCGGCGGCCACTCCATGGTGAACGTGCCCGGGGTGATCGCCGCCGGGTCGAGGTCCGCCTCGATCGCCCAGGCGGTGACGATCTTGCCGTTCTTCTGCCGGACCTCGCCGAGATCGATCGCCTCGCCGTCGGGCGGCGGCAGGCCCAGCTCCTCCCGGAACTCGCGGCGGGCCGCCTCCCAGGCCGGTTCGTCGGGCTCGTACTCGCCCTTCGGGACGGTCCACGCCCCGGCGTCCCTCCTCGCGAAGTACGGTCCGCCCATATGGCCCAGCAACACCTGAGGGCCGTCGGCGGTGTGCCGGAACAACAGCAGGCCCGCGCTGCGCTTCGGCGTGGCGGGGGTCAAGGGCGCACCTCCGGGTGGGCGGCGAGGAGGGTCTCCACCGTGTCCGCCTCCTCCGGGCGTTTGTCCTCGCGGTAGCGCAGGACGCGGGCGAAGCGGAGCGTGACACCGGCCGGGTAGCGGGTGGAGCGCTGGAGACCGTCGTAGGCGATCTCCACGACGAGTTCGGGGCGCACGGTCACCACGTACCCGCTCTCCTCGACGGCCAGTTCCCTCAGGCGTTCCGTCTGCCAGGTGAGCAGGGCGTCGGTCAGGCCCTTGAAGGTCTTGCCGAGCATGGCGAAGCCGCCGTCCGCGGTGCGGGCGCCGAGGTGCAGGTTGGAGAGCTTGCCGGTGCGCCGTCCGTGGCCCCACTCGGCGGCCAGCACCACCAGGTCGAGCGTGTGCACGGGCTTGACCTTCAGCCAGGAGGCGCCGCGCCGGCCCGCGCTGTACGGCGCGTCGAGGGCCTTCACCACCACGCCCTCATGACCGCGCAGCAGGGTCTGCCTCGAGAACTCCTCGGCGGCCGCGGCGTCCTCGGGGCCGGACACGACCGTGCGGCGCACCCGCATCGGCTCGGGCACCAGCCGGTCCAGCTCCGCGTGCCGTTCGGCGAAGGGCAGGTCGAGCAGGTCCCGGCCGTCCACGGAGAGCACGTCGAAGAAGACGGGGGCGACGGGGACCGCCTCGGCGGCCGCCGTCACATCCACCCGGGAGCCGACCCGGCCGGCCGTCTCCTGGAAGGAGCGCGGGCGGCCCGTCTCGTCGAAGGCGAGGACCTCGCCGTCCAGGATGAACCGCGATCCCGTCAACCGCCTTGCCGCGTCCGTCACTTCGGGCAGCCGGTCGGTGATGTCGTCGAGGGTGCGGGTGTAGAGGCGGACGTCGTCGCCGTCGCGGTGCACCTGGACGCGGATGCCGTCCAGTTTCTCCTCCACCGCGCAGACGCCGAGCTTGCCGACCGCCTCGGTCACGGTGGACGCGGTGTGCGCGAGCATCGGCAGCACCGGGCGGCCGACGGTGAGCCGGAACTCCTCCAGCGCCGCCGGCCCGTCCGCGAGCAGCGCCTGTGCCACCGTCCGCAGCGACCCGGCCAGCATCACCGCCCGGCGGACGTCCGTGGCGGGCGCCCCGGTCGCCTGTGCCAGGCCCTCCACCGCGACGGCGTCCAGCGCGCCCTGCCGGACCTCGCCGGTGAGGAGACCGAGCAGGAAGCGCTGTTCGTCGGCGGTGGCCGCGCCCATCAACTCACCGACCAGGCGCGTCCGTTCGGCCTGCGAGCCGGTGCCCGACACCGTGCCCAGCTCGGTGAGCCGGGCGTCCACCTCCCGCACGGTGAGGGTGGGCCCGTCGGCCGGGGCGACCGGCCGGCTCAGCACCTTCCAGCCGACGCCCAGCCGGCCCTGGGGGAGCCGTCCGGCCAGATAGGGGATGACGATCGGTACGTCGTCCGGCTCCGCTTCCCGGAAGAGTCCGGCGAGCAGGGCGATCTTGCGGGAGCGGGCCGAGGTGGCGGCGACCTCGCGGGACACGTCGGCGAGCCGGGTCAACAGCATGCAGCCATGGTGCGGCGCGCTCCGCTGTTTTACACGCCGGGGAGCGGGTCGCTTGTCGTCCGCGGACGCGTCGTGGCTGGTCGCACGGTTCCCCGTGCCTCTCGGGGGCGCTGCCGAACCGCGGCCCGACGGGCCTGGACCGCTCAGCGGACGGCCGTCGCGTCGAGGTCCGCCATCAGGAGCTCCCCGTTGATGGCGGCCCCGGCCCGGTAGCCGCGGCTGGCCGCGTTCACGACCTGCTCGGCGAAGCCGGAGGCGTTGCCGGCGGCCCACAGGCCGGGCACGGTCGTCAGGCCCCGCCCGTCGACCACGGGGTAGGTCCCGAAGGGGGTCTCGCTCATCTCGGCGCCCAGCCGGGCGAGCAGGTCCGTCCGCGGTACCGCCCGGGGCGCCACGAACACCACCTCCCGCTCGTACACCCGCCCGCCTCGGAGCCGGACCCCGGTGAGCCGGTCGTCCTCGACGGTCAGCCCGGCCACCTCGCCGGGGACCACCCGCACCCCGGCCGCGGCCAGCCTGCGCAGGTCCTCGCCGGTCAGCTCCGCCTCGGCGACCGTGTGCAGGAAGAGGGTCACGTCCTTGGACCACTGGGACACCATCAGGGCCTGGTGGACGCTCGTCGCGGTGCTGGCGAGCACGCCGAAGGCCTGGTCGCGGACCTCCCAGCCGTGGCAGTAGGGGCAGTGGAGCACGTCCCGGCCGAAGCGCTCGGCGAGGCCGGGGACCGGCGGCAGCTCGTCCTTCAGGCCGGTCGCCACGACCAACTGCCGGGCCCGCACGGTCCGGCCTCCCGCGAGCCGTACGGCGAAGCCCTCGTCCCGGGTGACGTCCACCGCCCGGTCGCGGACCAGCTCCACGCCGTAGCGCTCGATCTCCTCGCGGCCGACGGCGAGGAACTCGGCGGGTGACATGCCGTCCCGCGACAGATAGCCCTGCATGTGGGCGGCGGGCGCGTTGCGCGGCTCACCCGCGTCGACGACCAGGGTGCGGCGCCTGGCCCGGCCCAGGACGAGCGCCGCGGACAGGCCGGCGGCGCCCCCGCCGACCACGATCACTTCGAAATCCTCGGTCTTCTCGGTCACGGTGACCACCTCCGCGACCACGGTCGCCGGGACCCTCCGGTATTGACAAACATATTTGCCGCTTCGGCAATATGGAGGCATGACGACCGATGAGGTACTCGCGGAGGTCGGACCGAGGCTGCGGCGGCTCCGCAAGGAGCGGGAGGTGACGCTGGCGGCGCTGTCGGAGTCCACCGGCATCTCCGTCAGCACGCTCTCGCGGCTGGAGTCCGGGCTGCGCAAGCCCAGCCTGGAACTGCTGCTGCCGATCGCCCAGGCCCACCAGGTGCCGCTGGACGAGCTGGTCGGGGCGCCACGGGCGGACGATCCGCGGGTGCGGGCGGCCAAGCCGATCGTGCGGCACGGGCGCACCTTCTGGCCACTCACCCGCCAGCCCGGCGGACTCCAGGCCTTCAAGGTGCTGGTGCCCCGCAGCGACGAGGAGCCGGTGCTGCGCACCCACGAGGGCTACGAATGGCTGTACGTGATGTCCGGGCGGCTTCGGGTGGTCCTCGCGGACCACGACGTGGTGATGACGGCGGGCGAGGCCGCGGAGTTCGACACGCGCCTGCCGCACTGGTTCGGGTCGACGGGGGAGGGGCCGGCCGAGTTCCTGAGCCTGTTCGGGCCACAGGGGGAGCGGATGCATGTTCGAGCGAGGCCGCGGCAGGGGTGACGGAGGCGACTCCTGGACCGCCGCCTGTTCCCTCATGGCAAGCGACCGCTTAGTATGCGGATCGGGCCGGTCGGAACGCCGGTCGGACGACGCAGTCCCGTGGAGGCTCCGCATGCAGGCATGGCAGGTGCACGAGAACGGCGAGCCGAGCGAGGTGATGCGGCTCGAGGACGTGGAGCGGCCCACGCCCGGCGAGGGTCAGGTCCTGCTCAGGGTGCGTGCCGCGAACATCAACTTCCCGGACGTGCTGATGGTCCGGGGGCACTACCAGGTGCGGCCCCCGCTGCCCTTCACGCCGGGCGTGGAGATCTGCGGCGAGACCGAGGACGGCCGTCGCGTGATCGCCAACCCGGCCCTGCCGTACGGCGGTTTCGCCGAGTACGCCGTCGCCGACGCGGCCGCCCTGCTGCCCGCGCCCGGGTCGCTGGACGACGCCGAGGCCGCCGCGCTGCACATCGGCTACCAGACCGGCTGGTTCGGCCTGCACCGCAGGGCGCACCTGGAGGCCGGCGAGACCCTGCTCGTCCACGCTGCCGCCGGAGGGGTCGGCAGCGCGGCCGTGCAGCTCGGGAAGGCGGCGGGCGCGACCGTCATCGGCGTCGTGGGCGGCCCCGAGAAGGCCGCCGTGGCCCGGGAGCTGGGCTGCGACCTGGTCATCGACCGGCGGGCCGAGGACGTCGTGGGCGCCGTGAAGGAGGCCACCGGCGGCCGGGGCGCCGACGTGATCTACGACCCCGTCGGCGGCGAGGCCTACACCCAGTCCGCCAAGGTCGCCGCCTTCGAGGGCCGCATCGTGATCGTCGGCTTCGCGAGCGGGACCATCCCGAACCCGGCGCTCAACCACGCCCTCGTCAAGAACTACTCGATCCTCGGCCTGCACTGGGGCCTGTACAACACCAAGAACCCGAAGCTGGTCCAGCACTGCCACGAGCAGCTCACCGAGCTGGCCGCCCGGGGCGCGATCAAGCCGCTGGTCAGTGAGCGCGTACCGCTCGGCGAGGCGGCGGCCGCCGTCCAGCGGGTCGGCGACGGCGTCACCACCGGCCGGGTCGCCGTCGTACCGCAGAACGGAGCCACCGCATGACCGACGCAGCCGAACTGAGGCGCCGCACGGCGGAGTTGCTGGCCGCCGAGCCGCCCGCCGACACCGATCCGGCGGACTTCCTCAAGGCCCGCTTCGACGCGGGACTCGCCTGGGTGCACTACCCCGAGGGGCTCGGCGGGCTGGGCGCGCCCCGCTCCCTCCAGGCCGTCGTGGACGCCGAACTGGCGGCCGCGGGCGCCCCCGACAACGACCCGCGACGCATCGGCATCGGCCTCGGCATGGCCGCGCCGACGATCCTGCGCTACGGCACCGAGGAGCAGAAGCAACGGTTCCTGCGCCCCCTGTGGGTGGGCGAGGAGGTCTGGTGCCAGCTGTTCAGCGAGCCCGGCGCCGGCTCCGACCTGGCCGCGCTCGGCACCCGCGCCGTCCGTCAGGACGACGGAGACTGGGTCGTCAACGGGCAGAAGGTGTGGACGTCCAGCGCCCATGTCGCCCGCTGGGCCATCCTCATCGCCCGCACCGACCCGGACGTGCCCAAGCACGCGGGCATCACCTACTTCCTCTGCGACATGACGGACCCCGGCGTCGAGGTCCGCCCGCTGCGCCAGATCACCGGCGAGGCCGAGTTCAACGAGGTGTTCCTCACCGACGTCCGCATCCCCGACTCCCGCCGCCTCGGCGACATCGGTGACGGCTGGCGGGTCGCGCAGACCACGCTGAACAACGAACGCGTCGCCATCGGCGGCATGCGGCTGCCCCGTGAGGGCGGCATGATCGGCCCGGTCTCGAAGACCTGGCGCGAGCGGCCCGAACTGCGCACCCACGATCTCCACCAGCGGCTCCTGAAGCTCTGGGTCGAGGCCGAGGCCGCCCGTCTCACCGGCGAACGCCTGCGCCAGCAGCTCGCCGTCGGCCAACCCGGCTACGAGGGCTCCGGCATGAAGCTCGCGTTCGCCCGCCTCAACCAGGAGATCAGCGGCCTCGAGGTCGAACTCCTCGGCGCGGAGGGCCTGTTGTACGACGACTGGACCATGCGCCGCCCGGAGCTGGTGGACTTCACCGGCCGCGAGGCCGGATACCGCTACCTCCGCTCCAAGGGCAACAGCATCGAGGGCGGGACCAGCGAGGTCCTGCTGAACATCGTCGCCGAACGCGTCCTGGGCCTGCCGTCCGAGCCGCGCACCGACAAGGACGTCGCCTGGAAGGACCTGGCCCGATGAGCGCACAGCCCGATCTTCTCTACTCCGAGGAGGAAGAGGCGCTGCGCGCCGCCGTCCGCGACCTGCTCGCCGACCACGGCGACGCGGCCCGGGTCATCGCGCGCACCGAGTCCGACGCGCCGCACGACCTCGCGGCCTGGAAGGCGCTCTCCGACGGCATGGGACTCGCGGGCCTGCTGGTGCCCGAGGCACTGGGCGGCCAGGGCGCCGGCCACCGCGAAGCCGCCGTGGTGCTGGAGGAGTTGGGGCGCGCCGTCGCCCCGGTGCCCTATCTGACCAGTGCCGTCGTCGCCACCGAGGCGCTGCTGGCCGTCGGGGACGAGGAACTGCTCGGCCGCCTGGCGTCCGGGCGGACGATCGGCGCGACCGCGGTCGGACTGCACACCGCGCCGGGAGCCGCCGTGCGCACCGTGCACGTCGAAGGGGGCCTGCTGCGGGGCGAGTTGCCGGGCATCGCGGACGCGGCCGTCGCCGACGTGCTGCTCGTGCCCGCGGACGACGGCGGGCTGTACGCGGTGGACACGGCCGCCGTGACCGTCACCCCGCAGGTGTCCCTCGACCTCACCCGTCCGCTCGCCACGGTCACCTTCGCCGACGCTCCCGGCCGCCGCCTCGGTGACGCGGAACCCGCGCTGCGCCGCGCGCTGCGGGCCGGTGCGGGACTGCTCGCCTCGGAGCAACTCGGTCTCGCGGACTGGGCGTTGAACGAGACCGTGCGCTATCTGAAGGAGCGCAAGCAGTTCAACCGGCCCGTCGGCGGCTTCCAGGCGATCAAGCACCGGCTGGCCCAGCTCTGGCTGGAGGTCGTCAACCTGCGGGCCGTCGCCCGGGGCGCGGCCGACGCGCTGACGCGGGGTGAGGACGCCGACATCGCGGTGGCCGTCGCCCAGGCCTACGCGGCCGGGGTCGCCGTGCACGCCGCCGAGGAGGCGCTCCAGTTGCACGCCGGCATCGGCATGACGTGGGAGCACCCGGTGCACCTGTATCTCAAGCGGGCCAAGGCCGACTCGATCGCCTACGGCAGCGCGGGCGCCCACCGGGCCGCCCTGGCCGAACTCGTCGATCTGCGGGCCCCCTGACCGCATCCCGGTGAAGCCCGCCCCACCCGGGGCGGGCTTCTTCGTGCGCCTGGCCGGAAGGAGTGAACAAGCGACGGCGGTCCGGCCAACTCCTGCCATGTACAAGTTCGTTGCCGCTCCGGCGGCCTCATACTCCCTGTGGTCCCGACCCGCCCCACAGGGAGGAACGACATGTCCCTCGTCACCCGCCGCAGAGTCCTCACCGGTCTCGGCGCCACCGTCGCCGCGGTGCTCGCCCCGCCCGCCGGCAGCGCGTTCGCCGACGGACAGCGGCACGGCCCCCGCCCGCTGTGGCGCGCCCACGCCCACAACGACTACGAGCACCCCCGGCCCCTCCTCGACGCCCTCGACCACCGCTTCGGCAGCGTGGAGGCGGACATCTTCCTCGTGGACGGCCGGCTCCTCGTCGCCCACTCGGCGGACCAGCTCGACCCCACCCGCACCCTGGAGTCGCTCTATCTCGCCCCGCTCGCCGCCCGCGTGCGGGCTCGGCACGGCTCGGTGTACCGGGGGCACCGGCGGCCCCTTCAGCTGCTCATCGACATCAAGACCGAGGGTTCCTCGACATATCGGGAACTCGACCGTCAACTCAAGCGCTACAACGGCCTGTTCACCACCTACGCGCATGGCCGCATCCACCCCGGACCGGTGACCGCGGTCATCTCCGGCGACCGCGCGGCCCGTACGCCGATGGAGGCGCAGACCGTCCGCCGGGCCTTCTACGACGGCCGACTCGCCGACCTCGGCACCTCCACCTCCTCGTTCGCCTCGCTGATCAGCGACAACTGGACGCTCAACTTCACCTGGCTCGGCGTCGGGGCCTTCCCCGAGGCGGAGCGGCAGAAGCTGCGGACCATCGTCGGCACGGCCCACGCGCGCGGGCAGCGGGTGCGGTTCTGGGCCACGCCCGACCTCGCGGGCCCCGCCCGGGACGCCCTGTGGGCCGAACTCCTCGCCGCCGACGTCGACTACCTCAACACGGACGACCTCGCGGGTCTGGAGGCGTTCCTCGACGCGCACCGGGCGGCGTAGCGGCACCGCCGGACACCACTCGTTCGGCGGACAGGTCAGCTGCCCGGACGAACCCTCCCTTACGCCACACTTGCGGCCGAACGCCGTGAGAACGGACGTGTCGGAGGAGGTTCACGGTGGCCATTTCGATTTCCGCGGTGCTGTTGCTGCTGGTCCTGGCGGTGATCTTCATGCGCAACGGCGGACTGAAGGTCTCGCACGGTCTCGTCTGCCTGCTGCTCGGGTTCCTCCTGGCGGGCACGGGCGTGGCCCCCACCATCCACAGCGGCCTCACGGCCACGGCCGACATCGTCGGCAGTCTTCGACCGTGAGGCCGCTGCGGGGACGCGTCTGACCCGGCGCCTAGCGGGTGAAGACCCCGATGCCGTTCGGCACCGGGCGCTCGTACCCGTCGGACGGGTGGTTGCGCACCGTCACCTTGGTGGCGCCCGCGGGACGGGCCACCAGGGTGGACGAGCCGCCGCCGTCCAGGCTGAAGCCCTCGGTCGCGCCGAGGCTCTTCAGGGCGGCGGCGACCTCGGCGATCGTCAGGCCCCTGCGGTAGGCGGTGGCGCCGTCCAGTGCGAACAGGTACACCCGCTTCCCGCCGTCGCCGATGCCCACGGCCGTACGCACCGCCGAGACCGACCTGTCCAGACCGGCCAGCGGCTGGGCGCCCGACAGGATCGGGTAGCCGCCCACGGCGAAGCTGTACGCGGACTTCGACGCGGCCGTCAGCCCGTAGCGCACCGCCACCGCCTGGCCCTTGACGAGCTTCCTCAGACGCGCGGCCCCCGCCTCCCGCCCGACGAGGACCGTGGTGCCGGCCGCGATGGTGCCGCTGCCGGGCGCGGTCGACGTGGACACCACCCGGCCCTTCCGCACGGTCACCTCGTACGTGCCGGTGCTGCACGCCGCGGCGCGTTCGGTGTCCGTGCCGCAGGTGGCCCGCTTGCGCGAGACGCTGCCCCAGTCCGAGGTGTACGCGCCGATGGAGTTCTCCGCCAGCGCGTACTGGTTGACGCCGCCCAGCGGCAGCCGCCGCCCTCGGATGCTGACCGTCGCGTTGAGGGAGAGGCTGTCCAACCGGGCCCTGCCGTCGGTGCCGACACCGACCACGGCCCTGGTGTTCGTGCCCGGCGGCAGCGCGGGCCCGAACCGTTGCCCGTTCGGGACCGCGCCCTTGAGCGCCTTCCCGTTCACGACCGCCGGCCCCACGCTCGCCCCGGTCGCCGCGACGCCCGGGTGCTGCGTCTCACTGATGTTGAAGAAGTCGCCGTTGATGCCGGCGACGGCCTTCTGGCTGTTCGCAAGCGAGGAGACTGCCGCGCGGGACGCGACCGCCCCCGGGTACAACAGCCCGAGGCGCACATGGGTGTTGCCGAGGTCCACGCTGAGCACATGCACATGCGTCGTCCCGGCGGCCGCCGACAGGTCGTACTGGCGGTACGCCACGCCCGCCGCCACGGTGGTCCAGGTCGCCGCCTCGGCCGGGGCCGCCCCCGCGAGAGCCGCGCCGGCCACGGTGCCGAGCGCGACGAGCAGCGTCACCGGCTTTCTGCGCACCCCGTACCGCTTCTGATGTCGTGTCACGGACCCCCCTGGGTAGTTTGGGCCGCAACTTTCTCATGACCTGCGGGAACTCCCGCCAGGGGGGTGGGCGGGAAGACCACGGGATCGGGTGAGAAAACGCACGATTCCGGGTGGCTTGCACGGCCGTTCGGCCGCGTGGCCCGACGCGTTGTGCTAGTCGCGCGCCCGAGCGGACGGGCCCGGGGGGATCCGGCGGGATCAGCCGCTGTCCCCGCGCATCGGCCGGTCGTACGCGGCGAACCGGGCGAACGGGGTGAAGTGGGCCGGGGCGTGATCGATCGGCAGTTCGGGGCGCCAGACGGTGAGGGACTGGGCGCTGCACTCGAACAGTGGCTGCGGCAGCCGCTCCAGGGAGTACCAGCGCCAGTCGCCGACGCTCTCGCCGGGCTGGTCGGCCGGCTCGCCGGTCCAGTGGGTGACGACGGCGCCGACGGTCATTCGCACGACACCCCCGACCTGGTCGAGCAGGGTGCCCAGCAGGCGTACGTCCGCCGGGTCGGCCCGCAGCCCCGTCTCCTCGCGCAGCTCGCGCACCACCGTCTCCTGGAGCGACTCCCCGGGCTCCACCGTTCCTCCGGGCAGCTCCCAGGTCCCCCGGCGATGACGGCCCAGCAGCAGTCCGCGGGGACCGTACAGGATGGCGCCGACGCCGAGCGCCGCGTGCGCGACGGGCGGCCGACCGGTGCGCGGGCGGGCGGCGACCCGCGACGGGTGCGGGGCCGGGTGGCCGGCGTCGGCGGACTCCGGGCCGTCGGGGGCGACGGGTCGGGGCATGGGCGCTTCCTCCAGGGGTGGTGCGGGGCGGTGCCGTCGGTGCCCGGGTGCCGGGCCGGCCGGTCGTCGCTAGTGGACCGGGTGCTTGCTCAGAATGGACACCCGGTTGAAGGCGTTGATGGTGACCGCCACCCAGATCACCGCCGCTGTCTGATCGTCCGTGAGGACCTCCAGCGCTTCGGCGTACGCGGCCTCCTGCGCCCCGGCGTCGGACGGCACGGTGGTCGCCTCGGCCAGCGCCAGGGCGGCGCGCTCCAGGGGGCTGAAGAGGCCGGTGTCCCGCCAGGCCGCGAGGACACCCAGCCGCCGGGTGTCCTCACCCGCGCGCAGCGCGGCCCTGGTGTGCACGTCGAGGCAGAACGCGCAGCCGTTGAGCTGCGAGACGCGCAGATTGATCAGTTCCACGACGGTGCGGTCCAGACCGGCGTCGGCGGCGGTCGCCCGCACGGCCTCGGATGTCTGGACCAACGCGTGGTAGGCCTTGGGGCTCTGCTTGTCTATGTAGATCCGTCGAGTCGTCACAGTCGAACATCCAAGCACCGCCGCCGGACGCCCTCTCCGTCACCTCGTCTCTCCGTCACCTTGTCTCTCACGTCACCTCGTTTCCCACCTCGTGCACCCGCTTCGTCTCCCCGGGGTGCCGGTGCCGGTGGGGGTGCCGGTGCTCAGGGGCTCTCGCCGCCCGCGCCGACCGGCTCCGGTCCGTCGGGCGCGGCGGTCAGCGCGGCGAGTTCCGCCGCGGTGCGCGGACCTTTCGCGGGGTCGCCCAACAGCCCCTGGGCGTGCAGCAGCCGGGCGGCGGCGACCCCCCAGGGCAGCCGCAGGCCCGCCTGGTGGAGGAGGTCCGCGCGCGCGAGCGTCGAGGCGACGGGACCGGTGCGCGCGCCGGACGGGGTGAGCAGGGTCGCCTCGTCCGCCCAGCGCAGCGCGAGGTCGACGTCGTGCGTGGCCATGACCACGGTCGTGCCGGACGCGCGCAGCCGGCCGAGGATCGCGAGCAGCCGTTCCTGGCCGTCGGGGTCGAGCCCGGCCGTGGGCTCGTCGAGGATCAGCACCCGGGGCCGCATCGCGACGGCGCCGGCGATCGCGGTGCGCTTGCGCTGCCCGTAGGAGAGCAGATGGGTGGGGCGGTCGGCCAGCGCGGTGATGTCCAGGGCGGCGAGCGCCTCCCCGGTCCGGGCCCGTACCTCCGTGTCGGTCAGACCGAGGTTCAGCGGTCCGAACGACACGTCCTGGGCGACGGACGCGGCGAACAGCTGGTCGTCCGGGTCCTGGACCACCAGCTGCACCGTCGTGCGCAGCCGGGTCAGCCCCTTGCGGTCGTACCGCACCGGGTGTCCCTCGACCCACAACTCGCCCTCGTCCGGCCGCAGTCCACCGCTCAGCAGGCGCATCAGCGTGGTCTTGCCGCTGCCGTTGCGGCCCAGCAGGGCGAGCGCGCGCCCCGCGTGGACCTCGAAGTCCAGGCCGCTGAGCACGGCCGGGCCGTCCTCGTAGGCGAAGGAGGCGCCCCGCAGGGCGAGCAGTGCGGGCTCGCTCATCACAGCGGCCTTTCCAGTACGGATCGCAGGACGAAGGTGAGGGCGGCCAGGGCCGCGAGGAGGGCGGCGCCGGCGGCCGTGAAGCGGACGGAGACCCGGGCCTCGGGCACCAGGACGCGCAGGGTGCCGTCGTAGCCGCGTCCGGCGAGCCCGTCCTGGAGCCGCGCCGCCCGGTCGAAGGCACGGACGAACGCGGTGGCGCCGAGCCCGGCCAGCGAACGCCACTCCGCGGCCCGGGTGCTGTGCCCGAGCCGGGCCGCCTGGGCTTCCCGGATCCGGCGCACGGAGTCGAGCAGCAGGAAGCTCATGCGGTACGTCACGAGCGCGACGTCCACGACGGGCGCGGGCACCCCGGCCCTGACCAGGCGGGGCAGCAGGTCGGACATCGGGGTGGTGAACGCCAGGAGCAGGACACCCAGGGAGGCCGCGGAGGTGCGCAGCAGCAGTTCCCCGGCGCGCACCGGACCGCCGTCGGCCAGGGCGACGAAGTGGTCCGGGGCACCGACCTGGACGAGCAGGGGGAGCGCGCCGGTCACACAGAAGCCCAGCGGGACCCGGTAGGCGCGCCACAGCCGCCGGGCGGGCACGCCCGCCGGCCCCAGCATGACGACGAGCGCCGTCACCAGGACCAGGGCCGCGCCGGGCCACGGCGGCAGCGAGATGGCGAGCACGGTCAGACCGAGGCCCAGCACGGCCTTGTCCACGGGATGGCGGTGGCGCCAGCGGCTGCTGTGCGCCGCCGCGTCGATCGGCAGCACGCGGACTCAGATCCGTTCGGGAGCGGAGGCCCCGGAGGCGCTTCCGGAGCCCCGGACGCTGTCGGGTGCTGCGGGTGCCTCGCGTGCCTCAGGTGGCGCGGGCGCCCCGGACTTCACCGCGTTCGCGGCACTCTCGGCGTGCTCCGCCTTCTCGGTGTGCTCCGCGTTCTCACGGTCCCCGGTGTCCTCGGTGCTCGGCGAGGCCGGTGCGGCGGGCGATGTCCGCGCTGTGTATGCGGTCGTCGATGTGCGCGAAGCCGTCGAAGCCGTCGAGACCGGCACTGCCGTGGAGGTCTTCGAGGTCGGAGGGTTCGTCGGGGCGGTCGTGTCCCGCCGGGCCAGGGCACGGAGTTCGCCCTGCCGCCGGCCCCGGTGCAGACCGAAGTAGTAGGCGAGTACCCCCGCGCCGAGGGCCGCCTGGAGGGCGAACAGCGCTGACTCGATCTCGCCGGACGGCGGCTCGTACAGGGGGGAGAACCAGGGCTCGTAGTCCGGCCGGATCTCGGTGATCGCCGTCTCGGCCTCCGCGTCGGCGCCCGTGAACGGCTCCTCCTTGTGGTCGCCGAGTCCGAGGGCCAGGGGCAGGACGGCGAGTGCGGCCACCACGAACAGCAGCAGGGCGTTGATCTTCGCGTTACGGCTCACCGGGCCACCGCCTCGGTACCGGTGTCCGCAACGGCGTCGGCACCGCCCTTGGTCCGGCCGCCGGTCACGAGGACGCCCAGCCGGGTCAGTTCACCCTTGCTGGACTGGGTCAGCAGGCGCATCACGAACACCGTGAGGAGCCCCTCGCTGACCGCGAGCGGAAGCTGGGTGACGGCGAAGATGGAGGCGAACTTGCCGAGCGCGCCCGGGAATCCGCTGCTCGGGTCCGGGAAGGCGAGCGCCAGCTGCACGCTGGTGACGCAGTAGGTGGACAGGTCGGCCACGAAGGCGCCGAAGAACACCGTGACCATCAGCGGCACGTCGAACCGCCGCAGCAGCCGGTAGACCGCGTAACCCGCCCAGGGCCCGACGACCGCCATGGAGAAGACGTTGGCGCCGAGCGTGGTCAGGCCGCCGTGGGCGAGCAACAGCGCCTGGAACAGCAGGGTGATGGTGCCCAGCACCGCCATGACCGGCGGCCGGAACAGGACGGCTCCGAGCCCCGTGCCGGTGGGGTGGGAACAACTCCCGGTCACCGACGGCAGTTTCAGCGCGGACAGGACGAACGTGAAGGCACCGGAGGCGCCGAGGAGCAGGGTGCTCTCGGGATGCTCCTTGACCTCACGGGTGAGTGACCGTACTCCGTGGACGACGAATGGCGCGGATGCGACGCTCCAGGCGATCGCGTGCGCCGGAGGCAGAAAACCCTCGGCTATGTGCATGGCTGAGCAGACCCTCTCCAGCACCTCGTGGATGGTTGACGTGCCTTGGCCGGTCTCCTGGCTCACGGGTACCACCGCCCGTGCTCCGCCTTCCCGGGTCCCGAGGACCCAGTGGCTGCCCGCGAGGGCCGGAGCCGGACTTCCCGATCACAGTGGCGAGGGCCGCACCGGCATCACACCGGATTTCCCGTTCACCAAGGCGTGGTGACAGTAGTAGGCGTGCAGGGGCGCTGACAAGCGGCGATGCGGGGCGCGAAGACGGCGGACGACGGCTCACCCCCGGCGCACGGCGACGTCCGCGGGCCGGGCGGAACGCCGTGACCGCGGGGTCGGCGCAGGGTCCGCCGCATGGGTGGGGCCCTCGGCGCCCGGGGCCCGCGCGTCGTCGAGCGCCCCCCGCGCCGCGGGGAAGGCGAGAGTGCGCCGGACGCCGCCGGGGCGGGCGGGGGCCGCGGTGCGGAGTCGCCGGAGCCGGTTCCGGCCGAGGCCGCGGGCACCGACATCGGCGACGTCGTGGACGGCCTCGCCCGCGAACTCGCCCGGACCGGACCCGGCATCATGAACGACCCGGCCGACGCCCTCGTCCGGCACGCCCGCCGCTCGACCGTCGCGCGGCGACGACATCGTCCTCCGCCTCGCCCCCGTCCGACGGGCGGGTCCGCACCGGCGGGATCGGGACGACCGCGGTGCGTCCGGCGGCCGGGTGGGAGAATACGGTCCGAGGTCCACGCTGCCGTGGCGGCCGGCGTTCCGGGGGCGGGGGGACCGGAAGGATGCGTGCAGCATGATCGAGTGGGTGTTCCTCAGGGCCGGCGCCCGGCCCGTGCCCCAGCCCGTCGCCACGCCGGTGGTCTGGGCCACCGCCTTCGGCGGCGCGCTGGTGCTGGTGGCCGTGCACAACACGCTGGTGGGCTCGGACCGCCCAGGGTTCGCGCTGGCCGCGCTGTCCCTCCTGGCGGCCCTGCTGGGTCTGTGCGCCCGTTTCACCGCGGCCCCGGGCACCGCCGTCCTGTGCTGGCTGACCCTCAACGGCTTCGCCGTCCCGCCCATGGGGACGCTCACCTGGGCCGGCCACCGTGACACCTTCTGGCTCACCTGTCTGTGCGCCGCGACGCTGGTCGGCACCGTGCTCGCCCGGATCGTCCAGGCCCGTGCCGCCTACCGCCGGATCGCGGCCGAGGTGGCCACCCCGGCGACCGACCCGGACGGCGGGCCCCTCGGCGTCTGACCGTCGCCGGGGCGGGGGCGCGGCTCAGGTGACGTTGCGGATGTCGCCGCCGTCCACCCGCAGCGCGGCGCCGTTGGTCGCGGTGGAGAGAGGCGAGGCCAGGTAGGCGATGAGGTTCGCCACCTCCTCCGATTCGGCGAAGCGGCCGAGCAGCAGGTTGGGGTGGTTGTTCCGGAGGTGCTCACCCTCGAGCTCCTCCAGCCGCGCGTCCGGCCGCTGCTCCTGGAGCATGGCGAAGTACCGCTCCGTCAGCTCGGAGCGGGTCGGCCCGGGCAGCACGGAGTTCACCGTGACACCGGACGCCGGGTAGGACTCGGCCAGGCCGCGGGCCATGCCCAGCTGGGCGATCTTGGTGGCGCCGTAGTGCACCATCCCCGGCGGGACGTTGAGCGCGGACTCGCTCGACACGAAGATGATGCGGCCCCAACCGCGGTCGGCCATGCCGGTGACGTAGTGGCGCGACAGCCGCACGCCGCTCATCACGTTGAGGTCCCACAGCCGCTGCCAGCTCTCGTCGGACAGCTCGGTGAAGGAGCCGAGTTCGGCGGTACCGGCGTTGTTGACAAGGATGTCAGTCTCCGGCAGGGCGTCGATGATCTCCTGTACGCCCTCGGCCGTGGCCACGTCACCGGGCGCGGGCCGCAGGTCGGCGTCGGGCACGGCCTTGCGGATCTCCGCGATGGCGGCCTGCACGCGTTCTTCTGTGCGGCCGTTCACATAGACCCGGGCGCCGGCCTCCGCCAGCTGCTGCGCGGTGGCCTTGCCTATCCCCGCGGTGGAACCGGTGACGAGCGCGGTACGGGTGGAGAGTTCGAGGGTCAGCATGAATGCGGCTCCTTGGTCGACGGTGCGTGGCCGTCGGACGACCTCCCCTGACGGAGAGCGTCCGCTTCGGCCCTGTCGGCGACTCTTCAGGACACCACCACAGAACTTCTTGACCGCGACTTGAACGAGCGGGGGAGTGACACCGGGCGTGACATGTGCAGTACCAGCCCTGTCCTCCTCCGGGCGCACCACCGCCCGGCCACCGCCCGAGGGACGGGCGCCGGCCGGGCAGTGTGGTTCAGACCGTCTCGCCGGCCGACACGGACCGCGTGCTGCGCGGCACGGCCTGCGGGGCCCGCGGCTTCCTGCTGCGGCTCCAGCGCTTCATCACCGGGTTCTCCACCAGCGTGTACAGCAGCCAGGCGGCCAGCACGTTCACCGCGAGGAGCAGGAGCAGCATCCCCAGCGCCGGGACGGTGTCGTAGGTACGGCTGCCCAGCACCTCGGGCCGGCCGTAGAAGACCACCAGACCCTGGAGGAGGTAGAACGCGAAGGAGATGTTGCCCAGCAGCACCATGGGCCGGCTGGTGAGCCAGCCGCCGTCGCCCCGCAGGTCCGAGGTGGCCGCGGCGCAGAGGATCATGCCGATCGGCACGACCGTGGTGAGGCTGAAGTTGTACGGGTCCGGGACGCTGAGCGCGGCCCAGTAGCCCACGGCGAAGGCGGCGGCCGAGGGCAGCAGGCCGATGCGCGGCCACAGACCCGAGGCGACGATACGGGCCAGGAGCATGCCCAGCACGAACTCGAAGAGGCGCGGCGGCGGGAACGCGTAGCCGAACCACTCCTGGTTCGCCGTCAGGTCACCGAAGGGGCTCTTGGCGCCACCGGCCATGAACTGCTTCGTGACGACCGCCATGGCCGCCACACCCGCGACCATGCCGGCGGCCCACAGCCACAGCCTGCGCTCCGGGATCCGCCGTACCACGACGATGAACAGCGGGAACAGCGCGTAGAAGAGCACCTCTGAACACAGCGACCACGAAGGGAAGTTGACGCTCATCGCGGTGTCGGGCCGGTTGCTGAAGGCGTGCACCAGGGAGAGGTTGGCCAGCCACGCGTGCAGCGGGGTCGCGGAGGCCCACAGCCATATGGCCAGGGCGAAGGTCACGAGGTGGTTGGGGTAGATCTTGAGGGCCCGGCGCCGCCAGAACGCCGAGGGCCGGTCCCCGGGGGTCGACGACCACGTGAGGACGAAGCCGCTGAGCACGAAGAAGAAGGACACCCCGATGCGCCCGGCGGGCAGGAAGAAGTCGGCCACCGGCTGCGCGATGTCGGGGTCGGCGAAGAACGAGATCGGTAGCGTCGGCCGCAGCGGACCGGCGAGGTACGAGGTGTGGTAGAGGAAGACGAGCAGGGCCGCCACGAATCTGAGGCCGGTGAGCGAGGGGAGCGGGGCCCGGCGCTGCGGTGGACCGCTCGGGGTCGATGCGACGGTTCGGTCTGACATGTGCGCACTGCCTTTCGAACGGGGACGCGGTCGGCCCGAGGGTGGTCAGCGCGCGGTGGACTCGCAGGTGGGGCGGGCGACGCAGTCGGTCGTTCCCTGCGGATCCCGGCGTGCACGTCGCTCCAGGACGTGTTCCCGGTAGCCCTGTCGCTGTACTCCGGCGAGCCCACCCGCAGGCTATCCAGGCACCCCTCGGGAGGTGCTCGTGGCAGCCTCGAGAACCCCGCCGCGACCGCTGCCCCACACCGGCCTCTGCCGGCCCGGCGGCCCCGCCGCGGACGTGATCCGGGACATAGGTGTCCTATGACATAGGGGCTCATCGGGTGTTTTGGGTAGCTTGGGATGCTTGCCCCCTGTATCCGGCGCCGTTCCGAGGACGGCGGCCCGCAGCGGGGCGGACCATCCGCCGATCGCCCGTCCAGGAGACCCATGCGCCCCCGAACCGCCTCCGTACCGCCCCTCGCCCTGGCGGGCGGCGCGCTGACCGTCGGCGTCGGCGCGTTCTACCTGGCCGGGCTGCTGCTCACCGGCGGGGACATCGAGCCGGGCACCACCGTGGCGGGCGTGGACATCGGCGGGCTCAGCCGGACCGAGGCCGTCCGCAAGCTCGACGGCCACCTGACGGCGGCCGGCTCGCGGGAGCTGGCCGTGCGGGTCGGGGACCGCGACGGGACGATCGACCCACGACAGGCCGGACTCTCCTTCGACACCGAGGGCACGGTCGACCGTGCCGCCCGCGTCGGCGCCGACCCGATCGGCATGATCGCCGGGCTCTTCGGCTCGGGAGGCGACCAGGAGCCGGTGGAGCCGGTGGTACGCCTCGACGAGGACAAGGCCCGCACCGCTCTGGGCAAGCTCGCGAAGACCCTCGACCAGAAGGTCCGCGAGGGCTCCGTCGGCTTCGCGGGCGGCCGGGTCGAGCAGGTCGCGCCGCACCCCGGCCACGCGCTGGACCTGGATGCCGCCGTCCGTACCCTGCGGACCTCCTTCCCCGGCGGCGGGGCGGGCGCGGTCATGGTCCTGCCCGCCCGCGAGACCCGGCCGAAGGTCACGGCGGACGAGGTGCGGCGCGCGGTGCGCGAGTTCGCGCAGCCCGCCATGTCGGCCCCCGTCACCCTCACCACGGGCGGCAAGCGGTTCACCATCGGCCCGACCGTGCTGGGCGAGCATCTGACGATGCGGCCGGACGCCTCCGGCCGGCTGATACCGGAGCTGGACGGCAAGGGGCTGCGCAAGGCCCCGTCGGTGGCCCGTTCCCTGGCCGGCGTCACCACCACCCCCGCGAACGCCGCACTGCGGCTGGACGGCGACCGGGTCGTGGTGGCCGACGACGCCCGGACCGGCGTCCAGATCACCGACAAGGCACTGGGCAAGGCCGTGCTGCCGCTGCTCACCCGCTCCGGCGCGACGGCCCGCACCGGGAAGGTGGACGCGCGCACGACCCAGCCCCGGGTGACCCGCGACAGCGCGGCCCGGCTGGGACTGAAGGAGAAGCTGTCCTCCTTCACCGTCCACTTCGAACCGGCCGCCTACCGCACGAAGAACATCGGGCGGGCCGCCCAGCTGATCAACGGCTCCCTCGTCATGCCCGGCAAGACCTGGAGCTTCAACCGGACCGTGGGGCAGCGCACCGAGGCCAACGGCTTCGGCGAGGGCATCATGATCCTCGACGGCGAGTTCACCAAGGCGCCCGGCGGCGGTGTCTCCACCATGGCCACGACCGTGTTCAACGCGATGTTCTTCGCCGGCGTCGAGCCCGTGGAGTACGGCGCCCACTCCTTCTACATCGAGCGCTATCCGGAGGGCCGCGAGGCGACGGTCGCCTGGGGCAGCCTCGATCTGAAGTTCGCCAACGACTCCGGCCACGCCCTGTACCTCCAGGCCGAGGCCACCGACACCTCGGTGACCGTCACCTTCCTCGGCACCAGGAAGTACGACGAGATCACATCGGTCACCGGGCCCCGCACCCACGTACGGCAGCCGGAGCGGAAGGTGAGCACCGACGAGAAGTGCGTGCCGCAGACCCCGCTCGAGGGCTTCGACGTCACCGTCGACCGGGTCTTCCACCAGGACGGCAGGGAAGTGCGGCGGGAGCCGTTCCGCACCCACTACACCCCCCGCGACGAGATCATCTGCGAAGCCGGAGGCGCGCGGTAGCTGCGAGGACCGCCCACCGGCCGACCGGCGCGACCTGCGGAACCGGCGCGACCTGCGGGGCAGGCGCGGTCCGGGGCCGCCGTGACGTCCGCCTCGGCTACGGCACGCGGTCGCGCCGGCCCGCGGCGGCCGGGCGGAGTCCGCGCCGCCCGCGCACCCAGCCGAGCAGCAGCACCGACCAGACCGCCGCGAACGCGCACCACGTCGAGACGAACTCCAGACGCCACAGCGCGAAGCAGACCACCGCGCCCGCCCCGACCACCGCCCCCAGGGCCGAAAGACCCCGGTCCCCGGAGAGCAGCAGCGAGCCGACGGTGGCCAGGAGATAACCCGCGACGAGCACGGCCGGGTGCGAGAGACGGACCGCGTACCCGACCGTATGGCCGCGGATGTCGGCCGTCACGGGACCGGCGGCGACAGCGGCCGCGAGCCCCGCCGCGGTCGCGACACCGAGCGCGAGGAGGAACGTCAGCCTGCGCCGGGCGGCCGGCGGGGCGGCGCAGCGCACCGCCGCAGGCACCCACACCGCCAGCAGCGGCAGGGCGATCACGGCCCAGACGACGGTGGCGGGCCCGCTGCCCCCGCCCGAGTGCCGGACCACCGCCTCCACCATCTGATGGGCCCCGAGCAGCAGCGGCAGCGCGGCGAGCGGAAGATCCCGGCGGTCGCGCACACTCGTCACACAGGCCATCCCGACGGCCGCCACACCGGCGCCCGCCACCAGGTCCGCCGTCGCACTCCAACACATCACGTCACCATGGGTTCGGCCGTCGTCCGCGTCCGCCGCGTCGTGCGGTGCGGGCCAGATTACGTCCCGCTCGGCGAATCCAGCGGCCGCCGGGCCGCCCGGGCGGGGCACCGGCCTTCCGGGGGGCCGCGCTAGGCTGGCCCGGAGGACCGGCGGACGGCGAAGGAGGCCACGGGTGGTGGACGCCTCGCAGGGGGAGGGCGGTCTCGGACCGGTGCGCGGCGTGGCCGTGCTGGAGGTGGGCCCGTTGCCCGGTCGTCCCGGCATCCGTGCCCGGGGCGAGATCAGCGAGATCACCCGGTCGCCCTGGGAAGAGGCCCTCGCGGGCCTGGTTCGGCAGCACGCCGACGTGTCGTATGTGGAGTTGTCCGAAGTGGCGTTCGTCGATGTGGCAGGGGTCGCGGCACTCGCCGTCACGGCACTGGCCCTGCCCGGGGGCCGGATGGTGGTCGAGCACCCGCCACCGCAGGTACCCCGCGTACTGAGCCTGTTCTGGCCGGGCCTCGGCAGGATCGAGGTGGCGCCGCGATGAGCACGGTGGCGACCCACGAGGCCTTCGAGCACCCCGCGCTGTTCTACCGCACCGAACAGGAGTACGTGGACCGGACGGTGTCCTTCGTGCAGGAGGGCCTGGACCTCGGCGAGCCGGTGGCGGTGGCGGTACCTGGACCCAACCTCGAGCTGATCAGGGCCGGACTGGGCCCGGACGCCGAGGCGGTCCGCCTGCTGGACATGACGGTGGCGGGCCGCAATCCGGGCCGGATCATCCCCGGGGTGCTGCGCGCGTTCGCCGACACCCACCGGCAGGGACGGGTACGGATCATCGGCGAGCCGATCTGGGCGGGCCGCAGCGCGGTCGAGTACCCGGCGTGCGCACAGCACGAGGCGCTGATCAACGCGGCCTTCGAGGGCCGTGCGGTGACCATCCTCTGCCCCTACGACGAGGCACGCCTGGACGAGGAGGTCCTGGCCGACGCCCGGATCACCCACCCGAAGATCGTCACCCGCGACGATGAGAAGGCCAGCGACGCCTACGACTGGCGTTCCGTCGTCGCCCGCTACAACGAGGTGCTGGTGCCCGCGCCGGACGCGGCCGTGTTCTCGTTCGGCGCCGAGGAGCTGTACGCGGCCCGTGCCTTCGCGGCCGCCGAGGCCGAACGGCTGGGCCTCGCCGGGCAGCGGCTGGACGACACCGAGCTGGCGGTGGCGGAGCTGACCACCAACAGCGTGGTGCACGGCGCCGGACGGGGCACGGTCGCCGTCTGGGCACAGGCGGGACAGGTCGTGTGCGAGGTGCGCGACGCGGGCCGGCTGGTGGATCCGCTGGCCGGCCGAAGACCGCCGGCGCGCGGTCAGATCGGCGGGCGCGGTCTGATGCTGGTCCACTACGTGGCCGACCTGGTCCGCCAGCACACCTCGGACGAGGGCACGACCGTCCGCTTCTACGTCGGCCGCTGAGAGCACGCCGAGAGCGCGCGGAGAGCCGGCCCCGACCCCATCGGGAGCCCGGCGAGGGCCCGATGGGCGTTCGTCCGCGACCCCGTCCGGCCCGCACCGCGCCCCACGCACCCGAGGGTGTGCGGGGTCCGGCGGTCCAGGGGCGCAGGCGGGTGAAGCCTGAGCCACCGTCACCTCCACGGGGCATGCATGAGGATCTCCGCCGCATCCGGCCGGGTCGGCGGAATCGACGCGCTGGAGGCGAGAGTGACGAAAGAACATGCCGAGGAGATCGGCCCCCGCACCCTCAGGGTCCCGGTCCTCATCGTCGGCGGCTCCCTGGTCGGCCTGGCGACCTCGTTGTTCCTGGGGCGGCTGGGAGTGCCGCACGTACTGGTGGAGCGCCACGCCGGCACTTCCATCCATCCGCGCGGGCGCGGCAACAACGTCCGCACCATGGAGCTGTTCCGGGTGGCCGGTGTCGAGCGGGCGATCCAGGAGGCCGCCGCCACCCTGGCCGACAACCACGGCATCCTCCAGACGCCCACCCTGGTCGGCGACGCGGGCGAGTGGCTGTTCCGGGACATCGACCCGGGCGGCGGCCTGGCCCGGTTCAGCCCCAGCTCCTGGTGCCTGTGCAGCCAGAACGACCTCGAGCCGGTGCTGCTCGACCACGCCCGGCAGCACGGCGGCGACCTGCGCTTCTCCACCGAGATGATGTCGTTCGACAGCGACCGCACCGGCGTCACCGCGGTGGTCAAGAGCCGTGAGACGGGTGAGCACACCACCATCCGCGCGGACTACCTCGTGGCCGCCGACGGTCCCCGCAGCCCCGTCCGGGAGCAGCTCGGCATCGGTCAGAGCGGGCCCGGCGACCTGTTCCACAACGTCAGCCTCACCTTCCGCTCCCGCCGCCTCGCCGACGTCGTGGGCGACCGCCACTTCATCGTCTGCTACCTGACCGCCCCGGAGGCCGACGGCGCCCTGCTGCCGGTGGACAACCGCGAGAACTGGGTCTTCCACGCCCCCTGGCACCCCGAACACGGCGAGACCCTGGAGGAGTTCACCGACGAGCGGTGCGCCGAGCACATCCGCCGCGCGGTCGGGGTCGCCGACCTCGACGTGGAGATCACCGGCAAGGCGCCCTGGCACGCCGCCCAGCGGGTCGCCCGCAGCTACCGGTCGGGGCGGGTGTTCCTGGCCGGCGACTCGGCCCACGAGATGTCCCCCACCGGGGCCTTCGGTTCCAACACCGGTATCCAGGACGCGCACAACCTCGCCTGGAAGCTGGCCGCGGTGATCGACGGCTGGGCGGGGGAGGAGCTGCTGGACACCTACGACGCCGAGCGCCGCCCGGTGGCCGAGGCCACCAGCGCACGGGCAGCCGCCCGGTCGGCCGAGCACAGCCACCCCGGGTTCGCCCCGCCGCCCGGCACCGGCGGCGGTCCCCAGCGGGGCATTCTCAACGTGGCCCTGGGCTACCGCTACCCGCAGGGCGCCGTCGTCGGTGCCGACCCCGCCGTGCCGGTCGTGCCGGAGAACCTCGACCTGACCGGCGGCCCGGGCAGCAGGGCGCCGCACCTGTGGGTCCGCCGAGGGAGCGAACGGCTGTCGACCCTCGACCTGTACGAACGGTCGCTGGTCCTGCTCAGCGACGCCGGTGAGCAGGACGACTGGCACCGGGCCGCCGGCCGTCTCGCCGAGGAGCTGGTCCTCCCGCTGAGGTCGTACCGGGTGGGCGCCGCGGCCGACGCGGACCTGGTGCCCGAGGGCGACGTCGACTGGGCGGAGCGCCACGGCACGGGACGCGGGGGCGCCGTACTCGTGCGGCCCGACGGATTCGTCGTCTGGCGGTCGACGGGGCCGGACGCGAACGCCGAGGCGACGCTGCGGCGGGTCCTGAAGACCGGTCTCGGGCTCACCTGACCCGGGCCGGCTTCACCCGTGTGAACGCCCCGAGTGGTGCCGCGGCGAGGAGCGGCTGACGGTGGATCACGTCCCGGTCGGGTCACCCGAGCTGACGATGTGTCGGCTGCCCGGTCGTGACGGAAGGACCATCAGATGCGTTCTGCTCGCATGATCCTGGCCGCGGCGGCGGCTTCGGCCGCCCTCGCCGTCGGCGCCCCGGGCGCCCACGCCGCCGGTGACACGGACCACGACTCCTCCTGGAGCAAGGAGGACAGCTCGTCGTACGGCAAGGAAGAGCACGGCAAGGAGGACCACGGCAAGGAGGACCACGGCAAGGAGGGGCACGACTCCCCGCACGGTGGTGTGCACACCGGCGGCGGCGCGCTCGCCTCGGTGAGCGACGGCAGCGGCCCGGCCGTGGACCCCCGGTTCGACCCCGAGACGTACAAGGACAAGGACACCGAGAAGGGCGGCTCCACCGAGCACGGCAAGGACTCCTGGAACGGCGGCAAGGAGGAGGAGTCCGGCGGCTGGAGCAAGGAGCACGACAAGCCCAGCGGCGGCATGCACACCGGTGGCGGCGGACTCGCCACCCCCTCGGCCACCGCGGCCGGACTCGGCGTCCTCGCCGTCGCCGGCACCGGCCTCTACGCCCTGCGCCGCAGGAACACCGCCAAGAGCGTGGCCTGATCCATGCCGGACGCGATAGCGAAGCCGCGGCCGCCACCGGTACCCCCGTGTGGCGGCCCGGCTCGCTCCCCGTGCCCTGTCCGCCCCGCTGCCGCGCCCGAATGAGGTGGTCCCCGATGGCAGTTCCCCCTTCGTCCTCCCCTTCTCCCTCCGACCCCGCCACACCCTCCGGCGACGAGCCGGCGCCCACCGAAGAGGGAACCTCCCGCGCCGGCCTGATGGTGGTCTGCGCCGCGGTCGCGGTGCTCCTGGCGCTGAACCTGTTCGGCGGCGGCAACGACACCTCGGCCGGTATCGCCGGCCCGCCGCACGCCCCGCCCGCCGCCGGATCGGTCCCCGCGCCCCGCACCCCGGCCGCGCAGACCCCGCCCGCCGGAGCGGCGGACACCAGGGACGCGGCGGCCGGTCTGCCGCGCTCCCGGCCCGTGCGGCTGTTCATCCCCAAGATCGGGGTCGACGCCCCCTTCGTCGACCTCGCCATCGGCGCCGACGGCCGGCTCGAGCCGCCGCCCGCGAACGATGTCAACCTCGTCGGCTGGCACGCCAAGGGAGCCTCACCCGGCGAGACGGGCACGTCGATCATCGCCGGGCACGTCGACACCAAGACCTCCCCGGCCGTCTTCGCGAGGCTCAGCGAACTCGCGAAGGGCGACGGCTTCCAGGTCCTGCGGGCCGACGGCAGCAAGGCGTCCTTCCTGGTGGACAGCGTCGAGACCTTCGACAAGGCCGACTTCCCCAGCGAGCGGGTGTACGGCGACACCCCCGACGCGCAGGCGCGGCTCATCACCTGTGCGGGTGCCTACGACCGGCGGGTCAAGGACTACACCGACAACCTGGTCGTCTTCGCCCATCTCGTCTGACGGCCGGCCGCCCAGTCACCCACGTAGTTCATCCGAGTCGCGCGCTTGCGGGGACGGGCACAGGATCGAGGAACGCTGACGTCGCATCACCGCGGCCGACGTTCACCTACCCCCTCCGCGAAGGAGATGTGCGCAGGATGACCACCACGTCCGAACGAGTTGCAGGTTCGCGGGCGCGACAGGCGTCGCAACGTGTCTCCCAGTCCGTGTTCGACGGTTCCCGGCTCCGCGTCGTCCTTCTGGTCGACGTCTACGACGGGGCCCAGCAGCAGTTCCTCGAGGCGTACGAGCAGCTCTGCAACCAGGTCGCGTCCGTTCCCGGTCACGTCAGCGACCAGCTGTGCCAGTCCATCGAGAACCCCTCGCAGTGGCTCATCACCAGCGAGTGGGAGAGCGCCCCGCCGTTCCTCGCCTGGGTCAACAGCGAGGAGCACGTGGCGATGGTGGAGCCGCTGCACAGCTGTGTGCGCGACACCCGCTCGCTGCGCTTCCACGTCGTCCGCGAGACGGGGGGCCCGGCGGTGGCCGCCGACCGGGCGAACCGCCGGCTCCAGACCTCGCCGAGGATCGGCGACGGCGTGATCCGGCACGCGCTCACCTTCACCGTGAAGCCGGGCAGCGAGGAGATCGTCGCCAAGATCCTGGCCGACTACGCCTCGCCCGAACCGCAGGTCGACGACACCACCCGGCTGTGCCGCACCTCGCTGTTCATGCACGGCAACCGGGTGGTGCGGGCCATCGAGGTGCGCGGCGACCTGCTCTCCGCGCTGCGCCACGTCTCCCGCCAGCCCGAGGTGCGGGCGGTCGAGGAGGCCATCAACCCCCATCTGGAGCAGGACCGGGACCTCAACGACCCCGAGTCCGCCCGGGTCTTCTTCACCCGGGCCGCGCTGCCGGCCGTGCACCACGTGACGGCGGAGCAGCAGGACGCGCGGGCCGAGCGGTACGCCCTGTACTACCCGACCCGTGCCGACCGCGGCATGAAGCTGGCCGAGCTCCTCGCCCGGCAGGACGAGGCTGCCGCGGACGACCCGCGCAGCCCGGTCCTGCGCAGCACGATCTTCCAGCGCGACGACGTCGTCGTACGGCTGATCGACGTGCGCGGCGGGCTCGATGCCGCCGACCCCGGCCAGGCCCTCGGTCTGTCCGACCCGAAGCAGGTGGCCGAGCTGACCACGCTGGACGCCGGTGCCGCCGACGCGTCCTCCTCGGCGGACGGCCGCCTCGCGCGCTTCCTCGAACTGGCGCGCATGGACCTCGTCACCGACCGCCGGTCGCCCGACGCCTGATTCGTCATCACGTGGCGGGGGCGGTGCCCGCCCCTGCCACGTCGGTGCAGTACATCATCGGAGGAACGTCGTGATCACTTCTCGTCACAGAATCATGGATCTCAGCGAGGTCGAGCCCAACACCCGGCGAGGCGGCGACCTGCGCGCCATGCTCACGCCGGCCACGGTGGGCGCCACCAGCGGTTTCATGGGCCTGGCCCTCATCCAGCCCGGCGACCGCATCGGTGAGCACTACCACCCGTACTCCGAGGAGTTCGTGTACGTCGTGTGCGGGCAGCTGGAGGTGGACCTGGACGGTGAGCCGCACCCGCTCCAGCCCGAGCAGGGGCTCCTGATCCCCCTCAACGTGCGCCACCGCTTCCGCAACGTCGGCAAGGTGGAGGCCCGTATGGTCTTCCACCTCGGCCCACTGGCCCCGAGCCCGCCGCTCGGTCACGTCGACACCGAGGAAACCGAAGCCGAGCCCGCGGTGGTCGGGGCGGAGCCGTCCGCGCGACGTCAGGTGCGCTCATGACGAGACGAGTGGCGGTCACCGGCATAGGCATCGTCGCCCCGGGCGGCATCGGCGTACCGGCGTTCTGGAACCTCCTGGCGGACGGGCGCACGGCGACGCGGGCCATCACCTTCTTCGACCCGGCCGGCCTGCGCTCGCGGATCGCCGCCGAGTGCGACTTCGATCCCGCGGCCCACGGCCTGGACACGACCGACGTCGAGCGGTGCGACCGCTACATCCAGTTCGCCCTGGTCGCCGGGGACGAGGCGGTACGCGACGCGGGTCTCGACCTCGCCGCCGAGAACCCCTGGCGGGTCGGTGTCTCCCTGGGCACCGCCGTCGGCGGCACCACCCGGCTGGAGAACGACTACGTCCTGGTCAGCCACGGCGGACAGCGTTGGGACGTGGACCACCGCGAGGCGGCCCCGCACCTGCACCGCGCGTTCACGCCCAGCACCCTCGCCTCCACGGTGGCGGAGCGGTTCGGGGCACGCGGTCCGGTACAGACGGTCTCCACCGGCTGCACCTCCGGGCTCGACGCGGTCGGGTACGCCTTCCACACCGTGGAGGAGGGCCGGGCCGACATCTGCATAGCCGGTGCCTCGGACTCGCCGATCTCACCGATCACCATGGCGTGCTTCGACGCGATCAAGGCCACCTCCTCGAACAACGACGACCCGGCCCACGCCTCGCGTCCCTTCGACGCCGACCGTGACGGGTTCGTCATGGGCGAGGGCGGCGCCGTACTCGTCCTGGAGGAGCTGGAGCACGCCCGGGCCCGGGGCGCGCACATCTACTGCGAGCTCGGCGGGTACGCCACGTTCGGCAACGCGTACCACATGACCGGCCTGACCAGCGAAGGCCTGGAGATGGCCCGGGCCATCGAGGACGCGCTCGACCACGCCCGGCTCGACCCCACCGCGATCGACTACGTCAACGCGCACGGGTCGGGCACCAAGCAGAACGACCGCCACGAGACCGCCGCGGTGAAGCGGGTCCTGGGCACGCACGCCTACGACACGCCGATGAGCTCCATCAAGTCGATGGTGGGCCACTCCCTGGGCGCGATCGGGGCGATCGAACTCGTCGCCTGTGTGCTGGCCCTGGCACACCAGGTCGTACCGCCGACCGCGAACTACGAGACGCCCGACCCCGAGTGCGACCTGGACTACGTCCCGAAGGTGGCCCGTGAACGCAAGCTGGCCAGTGTGCTCTCGGTGGGCAGCGGGTTCGGCGGCTTCCAGTCCGCGGTGGTCATGAACCGGCCGAGGGAGAAGACACGATGAGCGAACCCCTTCCACGGCGCGCGGCCGTCACCGGAATCGGCGTGATCGCGCCCAACGGAGCCAGTACCGAGACCTTCTGGAAGGCCACCAGGGAGGGCATCAGCGTCCTGGACCGGGTCGACCGCGAGGGCTGCGAGGACCTCCCGCTGCGGGTGGCGGGCCAGGTCCGCGACTTCGACCCGTCGGCCGCGATCGAGGAGCGCTTCCTGGTCCAGACCGACCGGTTCACGCACTTCGCGATGGCCGCCGCCGACTTCGCGCTGGACGACGCCCAGCTCGGCCGGCCCGACACCGACGCCGCGCCCTACTCCGTGGGCGTGGTCACCGCGGCCGGTTCCGGCGGCGGTGAGTTCGGACAGCGCGAGCTCCAGCAGCTGTGGGGCAAGGGCAGCCGTTACGTCGGCCCGTACCAGTCCATCGCCTGGTTCTACGCCGCCAGCACCGGCCAGATCTCCATCCGCCGCGGCTTCAAGGGCCCCTGCTCGGTGGTCGCGGCGGACGAGGCCGGCGGCCTGGACGCCCTCGCCCACGCGGCGCGGGCGGTGCGTCGCGGCACCGACGTGATCGTGGCCGGCGCGACCGAGGCGCCGATCGCGCCGTACTCGGTGGTCTGCCAGCTCGGCTACGACGAACTGAGCACGGTCGACGAACCGAGCCGCGCCTACCGCCCGTTCACCTCCGCGGCCTGCGGGTTCGTGCCCGCCGAGGGCGGCGCCATGCTCGTCGTGGAGGCGGACGCCACCGCCCGGGCCCGGGGCGCGCGGGTGCAGGCCTACCTGGCCGGGCACGCGGCGACCTTCACCGGGGCCTCCCGCTGGGAGGAGTCCCGCGAAGGGCTCGCCCAGGCCGTCCGGCAGGCCCTGGAGGAGGCCGAGTGCGCCCCCGAGGAGATCGACGTGGTCTTCGCCGACGCCCTCGGCGTACCGGCGGCGGACCGAGCCGAGGCGCTGGCGATCGCCGACGCCCTCGGCGCGCACGGCACCCGTGTGCCCGTCACGGCGCCGAAGACCGGGATCGGCCGGGGCTACTGCGCGGCGCCCCTGATGGACGCCGCGGCGGCGGTGCTCGCCATGGAGCACGGCGTGATCCCACCCACCCCCAACGTCTTCGACATCTGCCACGACCTCGACCTGGTGACCGGCCGGGCCCGGCCCGCCGAGGTGCGCACGGCGCTGGTGCTGAGCCGGGGACTCATGGGATCGAACTCGGCGCTGGTGCTGCGGCACGGCGCCACCGACGCCTCGTAGCGAGGCGCCGCGGAGCAGCAGAGGAAGGGAATGGCATGACTGACCGCATCACCGTGGAAGAGCTGGCCGAACTCATGAAGAAGTCGGCCGGCGTCACCGTCGCCCCGGAGGAACTCCGCCGCGACGACGCCGGCTTCGACCGCCTGGGCGTCGACTCGCTCGGCCTGTTGGGGATCGTGGGCGAACTGGAGAACCGGTACGGCACGCCGATGCCTCCCGACGCCGAACGCTCCAAGTCGCCCCGGCAGTTCCTCGACCTCGTCAACAGCGCCCTCCTGACAGGAGCCTGAGATGACCGGACACACCCAGAACGAGATCACCATCGCGGCGCCCCTGGACCTGGTCTGGGAGGTGACCAACGACCTGGAGAACTGGCCGCGGCTGTTCAGCGAGTACGCCTCCGTGGAGATCCTCTCCCGGGAGGGGCGCAAGACGACGTTCCGGCTGACCATGCACCCGGACGAGAACGGCACCGTGTGGAGCTGGGTCTCCGAGCGCGAGCCGGACCGCGACACGCTGACCGTCAAGGCCCGCCGGGTCGAGACGGGCCCCTTCGCCCACATGGACATCCACTGGCGGTACGAAGAGGTGCCGGCCGGTACGCGGATGGTCTGGACGCAGGACTTCGCGATGAAGCCGGAGGCGCCGGTCGACGACGAGTGGATGACCGACAACATCAACCGGAACTCCAAGGTCCAGCTGGGCCTGATCCGGGACCGCATCGAGAAGACCGCCGCCGAGCGCGGTGCCACCCCCGGTCTGACCGACTGAGCCGGACGGAGAGCAGCACCATGCACCAAGCCCTGATCGTCGCCCGGATGGCCCCGGGATCGGCGCCCGACATCGCCAAGGTGTTCGAGGAGTCGGACCGGGGAGAGCTGCCGCGGCTCGTCGGTGTGCACCGGCGCAGCCTGTTCCAGTTCGGCGACGTGTACATGCATCTGATCGAGGCGGAGCGCGACCCCGGTCCCGCCATCGCCAAGATCACCGGGCATCCCGAGTTCCGGGACGTCAGCGACCGGCTGGCCTCGTACGTCAGCGCGTACGACCCCGACACCTGGCGTTCCCCGAAGGACGCCATGGCGCAGCGCTTCTACCTCTGGGAGCGCGAGCCGGCCGGCTGACCCGAGCCGGCCATCACCGGTCGCCGGGCCCGCAGCGTCGCGGGCCCGGCGACCGGTGGTCTCAGCCGACGTGGCAGTCGAACGCGTGCAGGTAGGGGTTGACCGGGCTGATGTCGTCGATGACGAGACCCGCCTCGGTCAGCCGGTCCACCATGCTCTGCGTGGTGTGCTTCGCCCCGCCGACGTTGAGGAGCAGCAGCAGGTCCATCGCGGTGCTGAAGCGCATCGAGGGCGTGTCGTCGACGAGGTTCTCAATGACCACGACCCGGGCGCCGGGGCCGCCCGCCTCCCGGACGTTGCGCAGCAGCCGGGCCGTGCTCTCGTCGTCCCACTCCAGGATGTTCTTGATGACGTAGACGTCCGCCTCGACCGGAACGGCCGTACGGACGTCGCCGGGCACCACGCGCGCACGGCCCGCGAGGTCGCCCCCGGAGAGCAGGCGCGGCACGGCGTTCTCCACCACCCGCGGGAGGTCGAGCAGAGTCCCGTGCATCGCGGGGTACTTGTCCAGCAGGCTCGCCACCACGTGCCCCTGGCCGCCGCCGATGTCGGCGACCGACGAACTCCCCGTCAGGTCGAGGAACTCCGCGACGTCCCGCGCCGACTGCACGCTGGAGGTCGTCATGGCGCGGTTGAAGATGTCGGCGGACTCCGGGGCGTCCTCGTTGAGGTAGGGGAAGAACTCCTTGCCGTACAGGTCCTCCACCACGTTGTGGCCGGTGCGCACCGCCTCGTCGAGCATCGGCCAGGCGTCCCAGGTCCACGGCTCGGTGCACCACAGCGTGATGGCGCGCAGGCTGTTGGGGTCGTCCTCGCGCAGCAGCCGGGAGACGTCGGTGTGCGCGAACGCGCCGTCCGGGCCCTCGGTGAAGACGCCGTAGCAGGACAGGGCCCGCAGGAGCCGTCGCAGCGGACGGGGTTCGGTCTTCACCGCGGCCGCGAGGTCCTCCACGGCCATGGGGCTGTCGCCGAGGGCGTCGGCGACGCCGAGCCGGGCGGCCGCGCGGAGGGCGGCGGCACAGGCCGCCCCGAAGGCGAGTTCCCGCAGCCGCATCGACGGCGGAGGGGCAGACTGAGCGGTCGTCATGTGCCGCCTTCCTTCCTTCTTGGAGTGTGGGGTTCCTACGGGTTCAGCACAGACCGGCGGGCTTCGACGAGCGGCAGGAGTTGCCCTCGAAGGTGTTGCCCTTGCCGGTGTCCGTGTTGACCAGGTCGGGGGAGTTGCCGCGCAGCAGGTTGTCGCTGATCCGGTTCCGCTCGCTGGTCGTGCCCACGAAACTCTTGAACAGGACGATGCCGCCGGACAGCGGGGACTTGCCGACGTTGTCCTTGATCACGTTGTGGGTGACCAGGCTGTCCTCGGCGCCGGTGAGCACGATGCCGGTGCCCTGGAGGGCGTCCAGCCGGGCGGTCTTCGGGCAGGACTTGTTGTTGCGCTCGATGCGGTTGTCGCGCACCGTCACGAAGCCGGCCTTCGGCTTGTTCTCGTCGCCGACGACGAACACGCCCGCGCAGTTGCCCGTGATCTGGTTGCCCGCGACGGTCAGGTTGCGCAGCCGGCGGACGGTGACGCCGATCCGGTTGCCCTCCAGCCGGTTGCGCTCGACCACGGTTCCCTCGGTGTCCGTGGCGCCGAGTTCCTCCTTGACCGTGTTGGCGAGGAAGAGGCCCGCGTCACCGTTGTCCCGGGCGGTGTTGTGGCGGAACAGGCCGTGCACCGAGTGCTCGGTGGCGATGCCCCACACGCCGTTCCTGTCGGCGGTGACGTGCCGCACGGTCAGCCCGTCGGCCTCGGTGGCGTAGAGGCCGGTCTTGGCGAAGCCCCGCACCGTCAGGGAGGCGACGGTGACGTCGTCGACGTGGTGGTCCTTCGTGCCCACGACACAGATGCCGTTGCCGCTCGCGGCACAACCGGTCGCGGCCTTCGTTCCCTTGGAACCCTTCGAGCCCTTGGAGTCCTTCGAGCCCTTCGGGTCCTTCGCGGTGCCCGATCCGGTGGTCGGGGCGGTGGTGCCGGCGGCCTTCGCCGGCTCAAGCACCGTGCCGCGGCCCACGCCGCGCAGGGTGAGCCCGGGCGTGCTCACGTCGACGCTCTCGTGATAGGTGCCGCGGGTCAGCAGCACGGTGTCGCCCGGCTCGGCGGCGTCCACCGCCTTCTGGATCGATTCTCCGGGGTGGACGACATGGACCGTGTGGTGGGCGACCGGCGGAGCGGCGCCGATCCCCGTCCCGATCAGCGCCGCCGTACAGGCCAGGTACGCGATATGGCATTTCTTCATATTGTGTACGTTATGACCGGGAGGCCGGAAAAGGCCGGGATGGGCCATCCGGCGGCGTGTCCTCCCCGGACGCCGGGCGAGCGGGCACGCGGACTCACACGGCCATGGCCTCCTGGAGCCAGCGGGAGACCCGGTAGGGCAGCCACCACGCCAGCTCGCCGACGCGCAGGAGCAGATGCTCGGCCGCGAACTCCTCCAGCACGTCGGCGGGTACCTCGGTGTGGTGCACGCCGGGACCGAGCAGGGCGATGGCCTCCCGGTAGTGGGGTTCGACGGCGGTGAAGCGGCGCAGGTCCCCCCAGCGGCGGTCCCGGATCTGGACGAAACCCGGCCCCTGACGCCATACCAGCTTGCACAGGTAGTGACGGGTCCGCCAGGCGTGCAGGGCCTCCTCGGCGTCGTCGAGACCCGTGAGGGTGCGGGGCGGCTGGAGGTGGGACAGCACCTTCCACTGGTGGGCGGAGTCCCGGGGCGAGAGCCGCAGGTCCCAGTCGACGGAGACCGCGCGCGCGGTGAGATCGCGGACGAGACACAGCCGGTCGACGGTCCGGCGATGGACCGCCCGATCGTCGGCGGACAGGTCCACGGGCGCGTCGAGCTCGGCGTGGCGCACGCCCAGGTCCCAGAGGCGGTCGGCCTCCCGGTCCCGCGCGGTCACCGGGAGGGAACCCAGCGACATGCCCGGCAGGTGACGGGCCTGCGGGTCGAGATCGCGCCAGGCACGTATCGCGAGGTCCGGTGCGGTGGCTGTCATGGGCGGTCCTTCCTCCGGTTCGGTGGAGCGGGGCGGTGGGGGAGGTACGGCGGCCGGGGCTCAGGAGGGCACGGGCGCGGGCACGGGCTCGGTCGCGGCCGACGCCGTGGCCTCGCCGCGCGTGTGGGCGTGACGCATGTAGTCCAGACGCAGCAGGTCCTGGTTCACGGCGGCGGGGGCGAGGTGCACGTACTGGCCCGCGTCGGTGAACACCACGCCGTGCGCGACCCACTCGGCCAGGAGGGCCTCGACCTCCCGTGCCGTGCGCGGCGCGTCCCCGGCGGAGACGGCGGCCGACGTCAGCTTGCGGTGCAGCGCCACCACGGTGTGCGGCTGGTCCAGGAGCCGGAAGACCGCGGTCTCGAACGGATCGGTGAGCTGCATGGTCCGCCAGGCGAAGGACGGCCGCCTGCTGACCAGCACGATCCGGTCACCCAGGTCGGTGTGGGTGAGACGGGCGTCGGCGTGGTGCTTCTTCCACGCGGCGATGCCGTCGTTGAGGAGACCGACGGTCGGCTCGGTGATACCGCGTTCGGGCGCCTGGAAGACGTAGGCCAGGTCGTGCAGTTCCGCCTCGGGCAGGTCGTAGGTGAACAGGTAGTGCTCCTCGGGCCGCAGCCCGGTGAAGCCCAGCTCGGGCCGCTTGAAGTAGGGGCTGAAACGCTCGATGGCGATCCGGGCGGACAGGTCGACCGGCGGGTTGAGGTGTTCCAGGGCGGGGAGCTGGCGGATGACGGGTTCGTAGTCGTCGGCGGTCTCTCCGGGAAAGCCGTGCAGGTAGTTCCACGACACCGACAGCCCGGTCTCCGCCGCGTCGCGCAGCATACGGACGTTCTGGCAGCCGCTGACGCCCTTGTCCATCAGGTCGAGGACGCGGCTGTTGAGGCTCTCGATGCCCGGCTGGACGTAGATGAGCCCGGCGTCCGCCAGCACCTTCAGCTGGGGGCGCCGCATGTTGGCCTTGATCTCGATGTGCATGCGCAGGTCGTAGCCGCTGTCGACGATGCGCGGCAGCACGGTCGACAGGTAGCGCATGTCCAGGATGTTGTCGACCACGTACATGTCGAGCACCCGGTGCCGCTCCGCCAGGTCCATGATCTCCTGGTAGAAGACGTCGGGGCTCTTGCTGCGGAACTCCATGAACGAGCCGTTCAGGCCGCAGAAGGTGCAGTGGTGCTTCTCTCCCCACCAGCAGCCGCGCGCGCCCTCGACGACCAGTTTCGGCTCCACCCAGTTGCGTGCCACGGACGCGGCGAGACGTTCGAAGTAGCCGCTGTAGTCGGGGGGCAGGATCGCGCTGGGCGGCAGCGGCCCGGTCGGCATGGGGTTGGCGGTGTGCCCGGAGTGCGGGGTGCGGTGGCACAGGCCCGGCACCGCCTCCGCGGCGGACGGGTCGCCGTCGCGCAGCGCGGTCAGCAGCCGGGGGAAGGCGTCCTCGCCCTCGCCGCGCACCACGTAGTCCACGAAGGGGAAGTTGCGGTGGACGGCCGCGCCCTGTTCGGCGTCGCAGTTGGCCCCGCCCATCACGGTCACGACGTGCGGGGCGAGCCGCTTGATGTGCCGGGCCGCCGCCAGCGCGGCGGTGTTCTGCTGGAAGGTGGAGGTGAACCCGACCACGTCGGGTTCGAGAGCCACCACACGGCGGGCCACCTCGTCGACGAACTCCGGCACGAGGCGGTGCAGTTCGCGGGTCATACGCATCCGGGACCGGCGCAGCTTCGACGACATCGCATCGACGAACTCCGCGTCCCGCCACGTCGGGTCGTCGTAGAGCGCCGAGGAGAACACCCAGTCACCGCAGCCGAGGAAGTAGGAGGAGAGGGCGTAGTACTCGTAGTCCTCGGCCGTGAACTCGGAGCGGGCGGTGATCCAGTCGGTGAACTCCAGATTGGCGTGCAGCACCTCGCAGGTGGCGTCCTGGACGTGGTCGTCGACGCTGCGTTTGAGGATGCCGAGGGCCAGCGAGGGCAGGTCTATCGGGGACCAGGGCATGTTGACGAGAAGAACGCGCACGATGGGCTCCTTGCGCACGGGCGGCCGACGGGACGAGAGGTGCGGGAAGCGCGGTGAGGGGCGGGGGAGTGCGGGAAGTGCGGGAGGGAGCCCGGCCGGCCCTGGTCGGAGCCGGGCCGGCCGGGCCGTCGCTCACTCCTCGTCGTCGCTCTCGGCGGCGTTGCGGAACGGGATGGTGATGGTGATGCCGATGCCCGGCTTCCGGTTCTCCTCGTCGCCCGCCAGCGGGTCGTTGTGGATGATGTCCTTCTGCACAGTCGTCCTCCTTCTCGGGTTCATGACGTGTTCTTCGGGCGGGTGGTGCTGTGCACGACCCGGTCCCGCTGTGTCCTCAGCGGGGCCGGGGTCCTCCCGGGCGAGCCGGGGGACGCGAGGGGGGCGCCGGTGCGGGCAGCCGCGCGCGCAGGAAGGTCAGTGAGCGGCGCAGGACCGCGACGTGTGCCGCGCCGTCGTAGCCGTCGTGGCCGGTGTCGAGCCACATCTGCTCATGCGTCACGCCCGCCGCGGTCAGCGCGCCCAGGTAGCTGCGGATCTGTTCCGGCGGGCACTTGACGTCGTTGTCGGCACCGACCACGAGCAGCGGTGCCCGCACCTTCGCCGCGAAGCTGAGCGGCGAGCTGTGGGCGTAGCGCCGGGGCACCTGCTCCGGGGTGCCGCCGAACCAGCGGACGTCCAGGGCGCGCAGCGCGGGCGTGGTCAGCCGGTGGGCGGTCACCCAGTCGGCGACGGGCTTGACCGCGACACCGGCCTGCCACAGCCCCGGGCGCGTACCGAGCGCCAGCAGTACCAGATAGGCCCCCCAGGACACTCCCCACAGAGCCGTAGCCCGGTCGTCCACCAGCCCGCGACGGACGAGATCCGCGCGCACCGCGGCCAGGTCGTCCACCTGGGGATGGCCGACATCCGGCCCGAGGGCCCGCCGCCAGCGCGGACCGTAGCCGGTCGACCCGCGGTAGTTGACGCGCGCCACGGCATAGCCGGAGGCCACCAGCGAGTGCACCGTGGCGTCGTAGGCGTCCCGGTCGTGGTCGGCGGGTCCGCCGTGCACCAGGAACACGGCCGGTGGCGGTGCCGCGTCGCCGTCGGCACCCGCCCCGCCGGACCGGCTGCCGTCGGGGCGCGGCAGGCTGAGCAGCGTGTGGACCGGGCCGCCGGGCGTCCGGGTCCACACCTCGGTGTGCCGCCCGGGCACGGGGGGCGGTGGACCGGGCGCCGGCAGGGCGACCCCGTCGGTGGCGTGCGGGACGGGCGGGTGGGCGGTGTCCGTCCACAGGTAGTGCAGCCCCCCGCCCGGCCGCGGGGCGGCGTCCAGCAGGCTCCCGGCGGGAGTGGGCAGGACCCGGCGGGTACGGTCGCGCAGACGGACCCGGTGCAGCAGCGAGCGCCCGTGCCGCTCCTGACGCACCAGCACCTCGTCCGTGTCGGGGTACCAGCCGGCGGTGATCTCGGTGTCGAAACGGCACCAGGAGTGCGTGACCAGACCGCCGGCCGGTGTCCATGTGGCCAACCGGTATTCGTCCGTCAGCTCGTGCACCAGCAGCAGTGCGGACCGGCCGGGCCGCGGCGAGAAGCCCCGGCACCAGAACCTGCCGGCCGGGCCGCCGGTCTCGGGCAGGCGGGCGACGACCCGGCCCGCCGGGGTGACGACCACGACGCTCGTGTCACCGTCGGACACCGTGGCCAGAGCCACCAGATCGCCTTCCGGGGTGACACCGCCCAGCCGTCCCTCCCCGGCGATGCGGAGGATCTCGCGCGGCGCCCGGCCACGCCGTCCGACGAACACCCTCGTGCCGCCGTGCCGGGACGCGAGTGCCGCGGCGACCGTCCCGTCGTCCGTCACCGCCAGACCGCGCGGCAGCGCGGCCGGGGCACCGGGCAGACCGGGCACCCGGCAGCCTCCGTCGAACGGCTGGAACCACCAGTGCCCGCGGCCCTCTGCGTCCTCGTCGAACCACCACACGTACGCGTCGGCGTCGATGGCGCAGTGCACCGTCCCCCGGGGCCGGTCCGTGACCTGCCGCGTGCTCCTGGTGGCCGCGTCCCAGGTGAACACCTCGCAACGGCCGTCGGCGTCGGCCGTCAGCACCATGCGCCGCGCGTCACGCGGACACACCTGGGGCAGGGCACCGAGGAAGACCCGGAAGTCGTCAGCCACGGCCGTCCCCCACCCCGGCGGCGGCCGCGGCACCCGCGCGCAGTACGGCGGCGGCCCGCAGCTGGGTGTACCCGGCCAGTGCCGCGAAGAGCGCGGTGACCAGCAGTGCGGGCGCGCGGGAGCTCCAGACGGTGACGAGGGCGGCGGCGAGCGCCGGCGCTCCGGCCGCGGCCAGCGCGGACACCGAGCCGAGCACACTCGCGGTGCGGGACTGGAGCTCCACCGGTGTGCACGCGACGGCGGCGCCGGCCAGCACCACGGTGATCAGCGGCACCAGCAGGGACAGCCCGGCGAACGCCACTCCCCAGCCGGTCGCGCCGTCCACCCACATCAGCGCGCCGCACGGCAGCGGCAGCAGCCAGGCGGCCACCGTCAGCAGGCGGGCGGCGCCGAGCCGTCGTACGGCGGGGGCCGCGACCAGCGAGCCCAGCAGGCCGCTCGCCCCGGCCGCGGCGAGGACCACACCGGCCGCCGTGCTCCGGTCGTCCGCGCCCAGCCGGAACAGCGCCGCGTAGAAGAGCAGGGTCAGCGCGCCCCCGGCGGCCGAGGTCCAGACCAGCACCAGGCGCAGCACCGGGGACCCGGCCACCGTGACGACGCCGGCTCGCGCGGCGGCGAACCGCTCGGGCCAGGTCCCTCGCAGGCGGGCGCCGGTGCCGGACGGAGGGGTCGGCGCGGGTGTGTCGAGGGGGGTGCGCACGGCCCGGACACCCAGCGCGGCGATCGCGTAGGAGAGGGCGTCGGCCAGGAAGGGCAGCGGCCGGGCGAGTTGGAACAGGGCCCCGCCGAGCACCGGACCCAGGACGAGTGCGGCCTGGTCGCCCGTCTGCATACCGGCCGCCGCCCGGGGCAGCTCGTCGACGGTCGCCAGACGGACGATGGCTCCGCGCGACGCGGCCTCGTAGGCCACGGCGCACAGCCGCTCCGCGAGGGCCAGCGACACCACGACCCATAACGCGGGCCGGCCCAGACAGGTCAGCGCCAGTACCCCCGTGGCCAGGGCCGCGAGGGCCGCCGAACCCGTCATGAGGCGGCGCCGCCGTCCCCGGTCCGCCGGTACCGCGACGAGCGGCCCGAGGACGACCCCGGTGAGCGCGGCGACGCCGGCCAGCGATCCCGCGGTACCGGGGCTGTGACCGAGATCGAGGAGCAGGAGCGGGAGGACCAGGCCGGAGGCCTGACTGCCGAGCCCGTCGGCCGCGTTGACCCACCACAGGATCCTGAGGTCCCGCGATGCCCGGGCGGGCCGGGCGTGGTGTGCGCCCGGGCGGTCCGTCCGGGTCACCCCGTCCGCCGGGGCCGACGGGTCCGTTCGCTTCGCGCGGCGCGGCTCCCCGTCGGTGACGGGTCTCTCCTCGTGCGCCGGGCCGGAAGGCCGGCGGATCGGTGACGTGCCGACGTTCCCCACCCCCCGTACGACCGGGAGGCCGCGCCGGCGGCCGGCCTCCATGTGCCGAAAGTGTGTGAACTGTGAAAGTGGGCGGGAGCCTAGCCATGACGGAACGTCAGCGACAAGTGCCGCTCAGTGCGCAATCGTCGTCCGATGCGGGGATATATGGCTCAGCACCGACTGGTCATGAACACGCGCACGTGTACCCGTGGCGGACGGGGCGGCCGGTCCGGCGCCCCCGCGGCGCGAAAGGTTCCGCTTCACATCCGCATATCGACGGCGGCGCGGAGCGGACCTCCCGCGGTGCCCCGGAGCTCGCGCTCATGACCCGGCACAGGTCCGTGTGCGCCGCGTGCGGGCCGCGGCACCCCACGCGTCCGGGACCCGGGCAACGATTGCGCAGCCGAACGCGGACGGCGGCGGACGCCGCCGCCGGACGGCGCCGGTCCGGCCCGGAGCGCCCCGTCGCCGGCTTCCGCGCCCGCGGCGACCCCGGGAGGTATTGGCCGACAATCCGCTGTGCGGGCCGGGGGGTTCGGCACGCCCGGGAGGTTCGGCGGGTCTGGTGGTTCGGCACGCACGGGAGGTTCGGCGGGCCGGGAGATGGGGCGGGCGGGGGGCTCGGTGGCGGGACGCCCGTACGCGGGGAGCCCCTCAGGGCAGCGGGACGGCCTGGCCGCTCACGCTCACCCGGGGGTCCGACGCGGCGGTGGTGACGGTGAGCCGGCTCGGGCGGCCCATGTCGTCGCCCTGGAGCACGGTGACCGGGGCGGGGTGGGTCGCCCGCCCGAGGGCACGCAGATAGCCGCCGAAGGCGGCGGCCGCGGCGCCGGTCGCCGGGTCCTCGACGACGCCGCCGAGCGGGAAGGGGTCGCGTGCGTGGAAGACGGTGTCGCTGTGCCGGTGGAAGAGATGGACGGTGGTCCAGTCCTGGGCGCGTGAGAGTGCGTGCAGCGCCTCGAAGTCGTAGTCGAGGTCGGCCAGGCGCTCCCGCGACGCCGCCGCCAGCATGAGGTGGTGGTTGCCGGCGAAGGCCACATGGGCGGGGAAGGCGGGATCCAGGTCGGCCTCGGACCAGCGGAGCGCCTTCAGCGCGGACTCCAGGTGGGGGCGGGCGACCGGCCGTGAGGACGTGGGGACACTGGTGAGGGTCGCCCGCAGCGTCGCTCCCTCCGCCGCCGTCGCCACGTCGATCAGCCCGGCGTTGGTCCGGAACACCAGGGTGCCGGGGGCGGAGCGCTCGGCGAGGGCGACGGCGGTGGCGACCGTCGCGTGGCCGCAGAAGTCGACCTCCGCGCGGGGGCTGAAGTAGCGGACCCGGTGGGTGTGGCCGGGGCCCTCCGCGGGGAGGACGAACGCCGTCTCGGAGAAGCCCACTTCCGCGGCCACCCGGAGCATGTCCGCGTCGTCGAGTCCCCGGGCGTCGAGGACGACGCCGGCCGGGTTGCCTCCGTCGGGCCGGTCGGTGAAGGCGCTGTACCGCAGGATGTCCATGCCCTCAAGCCTCCTCGAACGTGGGCTATGTCGTCCAATGATTAGACTTGAAGCACGCCATCGATTTCTTCTATGGCATCGGAGGGAGGGCGACCCGCTGTGGACACACGCGTGCTGCGGACCTTCGCCGCCCTGGCCCGCACCGGCAGCTTCACCGCCGCCGCCGCGGAGCTCCACCTGGCCCAGTCGACCGTCACCGTGCAGATCCGCGCCCTGGAGCGGGAGCTGCGCGTGCGGCTCTTCGACCGCCTGCCCTCGGGAACCGTCCTCACCGAGACGGGTGCGCGCCTCCTCGAACGGGCGCGACACGTGCTGGACGCCGAGGACCGGCTGCGCCACGAGGCGCACGGCACCGCCCCGGTCGAGGGCAGCGTCACCATCGGCGCGAGCGAGTCCCTGTGCGCCTACCGCCTCCCGCTCGCGGTGGCCGGGCTGAACCGCGGCCTGCCCGGCGTCGACATCCATATGCGCGCGGTGGCGACCCCCGCCGAGGCGGCGGACCAACTGGCTGCGGGGCGTACGGATTTCGCGCTGCTCCTCGAGCCGCGCATCGAGGTGCCGCAGCTGGAGTCGCAGGCCATCGGCGCCGAGCCCCTGGTGCTGGTCGCCGCCCCCGGGCACCCGCTCGCCCACACCGGGACGCCGCTGCGCGGGCTGGCAGGACACACGGTCTTCCTGCTCGAGGAGGGCTGCTCGTACAGCGACGCGTTCGCCCGGGACCTGCTCGCGCTGCCAGGAGAGTCCCCGCGCGTGACACGCTTCGGCAGCATCGAAGCGGCTCGCGCCTGTGTCGAGGCCGGCCTCGGCCTGGCCCTGCTGCCCGAGGTCGGCGTCCGGGCCGATCTGGCCTCCGGCCGGCTGTGCGCCGCCCAGAACTTTCCTCCGGTCCCCGTCCAGATGATGTGGCACCGTGGCCGCTGGATCACCCCGGCGACGCGGACCGTCATGGACCGCCTCCGGCAACTGGCCGCCGACGGATGGCCGGACGCTCCCTCGGACACCGCCCCGCGGGACTGACCGCCGCAGTGGTGCGCCTTCGGTCGGGACGTCACTCGCGCACACTCCGGCGGGGGCGGGCGATCGGGGCCGGTCAAGACCGGTGCGGGGCGGTCGGGCGTGGTCAGAACCAGTGCAGACAGTGCGGGGCACGCTCGGCGCGGAAGAGGGCGTCGGCGAGGACGGCGGCGCCCGGGCGGTGGGCGCGGATGTGTCCGGCCCGGACGAGCGTGCTCGGGGCGGTGCCGCCGAGGTAGACCGAGCCCAGGTCGCTCACGTCCAGTGAGAGGTCGGGCTCCCGGTCCGTCGGCACGCAGTCGGCCTCACCGTCCTCGACGGTCAGCAGGTAGCGGCCGCGCTCGCCGAGGAACGGGTCGTCGACGTCGAGGACCAGCTCGCCGTCCGTGGACCAGCCGCGCGCGGTGAGCGCGCGCGGGACGTCCAGCAGCCGGACCCAGAGCCAGTCGGTGTCGTCGCTCACCTGACCGGCCCGGAAGTCCGCGAACTGCCAGCGCAGCGGGTGCTCGGGCGGGAAGTGCCGGAAGACGACCTCGCCGACCAGGTCGTGTCCGAGCACGAACCGGGCCAGGGCCGTGAAGACGGCGTCGTCGACGGCGATGGTCTCGTCGACGGTCAGGGTGTCACGCTCGCCGAGGGAGTAGCAGGCGTAGCCGTCCGCGGCCCCGTCGGCGTCCCGGTGGACGGCGACGTAGCGCGCCGCCGGAGCGATCGGGGGCTGCCCCGCGCGCACGGCCCACCAGCGGTGCGGCCGGGACAGCGCACCGGGCTGCGCACGGCGGTACCGGTCGTAGACCTCTTCCAGGATCTCGCCGCACTCGGCACGTCGCAGCAGCTCGATCGTGCCGGTCTCCGTGCCGGTCTCCGTGCCGGTCTCCGTGCCGGTCTCCGGGCCGGACGCCGGAGCGTCGGCCGTGGCGCGCGCCCGGGGGAGGGCGAGGTCTCCCCTGTGGCGCGGCACCGTCAGTCGCCGGGTGTAGGTCGCCGGGCCGTAGCCGAACCTTCGGTAGATCAGGGCCTCGGAGGCCAGCAGTACGGAGAGGAACTCCCCGCGGGCCCGCAATTCGGTGAGCTGATGTCGCATCATCGCGCCGAGCACGCCCCGGCGCCGGTGCGAGGGCAGGACGCCCACGGCGGTCACCCCGGCGGCCGGGACGGGGATCGCGCCGGGCAGCGTGAGCTCGAAGGAGTACGCGCCCGCGGTGCCGACGGGCTGTCCGTCCGCCGTCACGGCGAGCAGGTTGCGGTCCATCTCCAGCGCCGCCCACCAGACCCCGCCGCCGCCCTCGGCCGGGGTCTCCGGGAAGCGCCCGAACGCGCCGTGGAGCGTGTCGACGAAGACGCCGAGGTCCTGGTCGGTCGTGGGGCGGATCTCCATCGCTGCCGCAGCCTGCCTCTCGGGATACCGGCACCACCACGCGTGATGCCACGCCACAGTGCAGCGTCGGCCCCCGGCCGGGTCAACCCGATTTCCGCCGCCCGCGCGTCAGTGCTGAGGGCCGTGCCGGCCGCGGGTTTCCACGGGGGGGCGAACCGGACGACAGGCGCACGGGGGTCGTCGCACCGGGCGACAGGCGCACGGGGGTCGAACCGGACGACAGGCGACCGGTGGCGGGCGGTGAGCGAAGGGTGGGCGCGGGCCGCGCGGCGCCGCGTCGGTCGTCTGTCGGGTCCCGCCAGGGCTGTCGGTGCGATGTCGGCGGCTTGTCGGCCTGCGGCCGGAACCTTGCGGAAGATCCTGCCGGGTGCCCGTCCGGCAGCCGCGCGACACGCAAGGGAATCACCATGACCACTGACGTCACGATCATCGGGGCCGGACTCGGCGGACTGACGCTCGCCCGGGTCCTCCACGTCCACGGCATCACCGCCACGGTCTACGAGGCGGAGGCCTCACCGACGGCCCGCGCCCAGGGCGGGATGCTGGACATCCACGAGGACGACGGACAGCCCGCGCTGCGGGCGGCGGGCCTGCTGGACGAGTTCCGCGGCCTCGTGCTGGAGGGCCGCCAGGCGACGCGGATCGTCGACCGGGACGGGACCGTCCTGTTCGAGGACCTCGACGACGGCACCGGCGGCCGCCCCGAGGTCCAGCGCGGGGAGCTGCGGCGGATGCTGCTCGACTCGCTCCCGGCCGGCACCGTCCGGTGGGGCCGCAAGGTCGGCGGGGTCCGTGCCCTCGGCGAGGGACGGCACGAGGTGACCTTCGCCGACGGCGCCACCGTCGCCACGGACCTGCTCGTCGGCGCGGACGGCGCGTGGTCGCGGGTCCGGCCGCTGCTCAGTGCCGCCTCGCCCGACTACACCGGCATGTCGGTCGTCGAGACGTACCTGCTCGACGGCGACACCCGCCACCCCGACCGGGCGAAGACGGTCGGCGGTGGGTCCCTGCTCGCGCTCGCCCCGGGCCGGGGAATCGTGGCGCACCGGGAGAAGGGCGACACCCTGCACGTCTACGCGATGCTCGCCGAGCCGCGGGACTGGTTCGCCGCCGTCGACCTCACCGACGCCGCCGGGGCCGCCGAGCGGATCGCCCGGGCGTACGAGGGCTGGGCGCCGGAACTCACCGCGCTGATCACCGAGGCCGACACCGAGCCGGTCCTGCGGCCCCTCCACGCGCTGCCGGTCGGGCACCGGTGGGACCGGGTGCCGGGGGTGACCCTGCTCGGCGACGCCGCCCACCTCTCGGTCCCGAACGGCGAGGGCGCCAACCTGGCCATGTACGACGGGGCCGAGCTCGGCAAGGCGCTGGCCGCGCACCCCGACGACGCCGAGACGGCGCTCGCCGTGTACGAGCGGGCCATGTTCCCCCGCAGCGCCGAGGCCGCCACCGACGGCACCCGGCTGCACGAGCTCATGTTCGGCGACCTCGCGCCCCACGGCTTGATCAGCGCGTTCGTCGAGGACGACCAGACCCCGTGACCCCGGTTCGTGGGACGGTCGCCGGGGCCGTTCCACGAACCGGGGTCGCCCGGTGCTCCGGGCGCAGGGGCGGGCTCCGGGGCGGCCCTCGCGCCTCACCCGCCTCGGCGGGCCGCCCGAGCGGGCCGCGACAACGAGTCGATGACCACCGCGGCGAAGAGCACCCCGCCCGTGATGACGAACTGCACGGCCGGGGGAGTGTCCGTGATCGCCATTCCCGAGGCGATCGACTGGATGACCAGCATGCCGAGCACCGCCGACCAGGTGGAACCGCGCCCGCCGAACAGGCTGGTGCCGCCGATGACGGCCGCCGCGATGGCGTTGATCAGCAGCACGCCCGACCCCGAGCTCTGGCTCACCGAGGTGATGCGCGAGGCCAGGAAGAGCCCCCCGACGGCGGCCATCGTGCCCGAGGCCGCGAGCACGGCGGTCTGTACCCACGTCACGCCGAGGCTGGCGCGGCGGGCCGCCTCGAGGCTGCCGCCGAGCGCGTACACCTGCCGTCCGTAGCGGGTGCGGCGCAGCACGACGTCGAGACCCGCCACCACCACGAGGAAGACCAGCAGGGCGAGCGGCAGCCCCTGGAACCGGTTGAGCAGGTAGGCGACGCCGAACGCGATGACGGCCAGCGCCGCGGTGCGCCGCACGACGGCGTGCAGCGAGCGGTGCGGCATACCGATGGCCCGGCGGCGGCGCCGGTCGCGGTCCGCGACGAGGAAGAACGCGCCCGCGGCGACCGCCGCCAGGCCGTAGGCGACGGCGTCGTCGGTGAAGTAGTAGCTGGTCAGCTTGGCGACCAGACCGTTCTCGTCGAGGTTGACGGTGCCGCTGTCGCCGAGGACGGACAGCATCAGCCCGTTCCAGGTGAGCAGCCCGGCGAGGGTGATCACGAAGGCCGGCACCCGGGTCCTGGCGATGGAGTAGCCCTGGACGGTTCCCGCCGTGGTGCCCGCGAGCACCGCGACGATCAGCGCGAGCCACTCCGGCACCCCGTTGTTCACGTTCAGCACGGCGAAGACGGCCGCCGCGAGCCCGCTGATCGAGCCGACGGACAGATCGAGCTCGCCGAGCAGCAGCACGAAGACGATGCCGACCGCGATCATCCCGGTTCCGACGATGTCCACGCTGAGATTGGACAGGTTCCGGGGCGAGAGGAAGTTCTCGTTGAGGGACTGGAAGGTGATCCAGACGACGGCGAGGACGAGCACGACGGGCAGTGCACCCAGCTCGCCGGCGCTCAGCCTGCGCCGGACGACCGCCGGCCCGCTCCGCACGGCACGGGCGGCGGCCCGCAGTCGGCTCACCACCTCGCCTCCCGCACGGCCGGCCCGGAGCGGCTCTCCGGCACGGAAACCATCTCCTTCCCGAGGGGTGTCAGGTACGGCGGCGTCCGTCCGGCGCGTGTCGAGATCGGCACGGTGTCCGTCCGGCGCGGGTCAGGTCAGCCCGGCCCGTTCGCAGTCGGCCCGGAGCCGGGGCGTGCAGATCTGCCGGACGGTGTGCAGTCCGTCCTTCACGACGGTGTCCTCGATGTTGTCGGCGGTCACCGACACCGGGGTGAGCAGCACGGCGGCGACCGGGTCCCCGCCCCGCGTCGGCACCCGGTCCTTCGCCACCCGGGCGAGGCTCTCCCCGCGGGCCGCGGCCACGGCCATGGCGCCGCCCGCGGCGGCCTCGGGTCCGAACGGCTTGAAGACGGTCATGTACTGCTCGCCGGCGACGATGCGCCGCAGGGCGGAGAGTTCGGCGTCCTGCCCGGTGACCGGGGGCAGCGGATCGACCTTGTTCGCCTTGAGGGCGGAGATGCTCCCGGCGGCGAGTCCGTCGTTGGCCGCGTAGACCCCGTCGATGGCCTCGACGCCGAGGGCCGCGATGGCCCCGGACATGTTCATGTGCGCGGTCTCCCTGCGCCACTGGAGGGTGTCGTAGGCCTTGCCGATCTTCACCTGCCCGTCGAGCACGGAGAGGGCGCCGTCCTCGAACGACTTCGTGTTCGGATCGCTCGGATCGCCGTTCATCATGACGATCTCGGCGCCGGGCACCTTGTCGCCCATCGCCGTCAGCAGCGCCCGGCCCTGGAGCCTGCCGACCTCCTCACCGTCGAAGGAGACGTAACCCGAGATGGGGCCGTCGGAGAGCCGGTCGTAGGCGATGACGGGGATGCCCGCCTCGCGGGCCTCCGTGACCGCCGGGCCGAGCGAGCGGGCGTCCACGGCCACGAGCACGATGGCGTCGACCCCCTTGGTGATCATCGAGTCCATCTGTTCCTGCTGGAGAGCCACATCGCCCTTGGCGTTGGCGTGTTCGACCGCGCAGTCGGCGCACGCCTCCTCGATCTCCTCCTCCAGCAGCGGCCTGTCCTGGGTCTCCCAGCGGGGCGTGGTGACGTCCGGCAGCAGCAGACCGATGCGCGGCCCGTCCGTCGCACCGGGTTCTCCTTCGGTGCTCGCCCCGCAGGCCGCGAGGACGAGGACGACCGCGATGCAGACCGCGGTCACCGTGGCGGCCGAGTCCCTGATGCAGGCCTTCATGAGTGGTACCCGCCGTCGACGACAATAGGGTGGGTGGCGGTTGATATGTTCGGTTGATCCTCATATGCGATTCTGGTGGGTGGGTGCCCCGATCTCAACCTGTCGGCACCTGCGGCAGGATGGGAGGTACGTTGCGGACATGCCTCGACCGGGCTCTGAGCTTCGCCGGAGCGTCACTGGCAGCGGTCTACGCGCCCGGGGCCGGCACACACGAACTGCGGCTGGTGGACACGTCCGGGAGCGACTCTTCCGGCTCGGCCCCGCCGGAGCGCCTGCCGCTGTCCGGTGACTCGCCCGCGGTGCGCGCCTTCCGCACCGACCACCCCCTCTGGCTGACCGCCGACACGGCGCTCGGCGCGCTGCCCCTCGGCATCCGGGGCAGCCGGCTGGGCTGCCTGCTCGTCCTGGGCGCCTCGGCGGACGGCTTCGAGGCCGAGCAGCGCCGCTTCCTGGAGCGCTACGCCGACGCGGTCGCCGCCCTCCTCCCGCCGGGCGCGGACCCGCCCACACCGACACCGCTGCTGGCCCCCGCCCTGCGCAGCCTGCACGTGGGTTCCTTCGTCCTCTCCCCGGACACCGGGCTGATCGAGGCCGACGACACCCTCCTCGAACTGGTCGGCATCACCCCCGGCGACTTCGACGGCAAGGTCGACACCCTCCTCGCGCACGCCCTCCCGGAGGACATGCACGCCCTGATGTCCGTCCTGGAGCCGACCACCGACGCGTTCGGCCGGCGGGACCTGGAGTTCCGGGTCCGCGGGCCCACCGGGGAGATGCGCTGGCTGAGCCTGAGCTGCCGCGCCGAGCCGGTCCCCGCCGACGGGCCGCCCCAGGTCCTGGGCGTGGTGACGGCGACCCCGGTGCTGCGCCGCGGCGGCGACGACGTCTCCCGGATCCAGTGGCTGACGGCGGCCCTCGACGACGCCGCGACCGTCCGCGACGTCGGCCGCGTGGTGGTCGCCGCGCTGCGCGAGCCGCTGGCCGCCGACCACGTGGCCCTCGCCGCCGTCCAGGACGACCGGGTCATGGTCACCGCCCTCGACCCGCCCCAGCCCAGCGCCTGGCCGCAGGTGTGGCGCACCGAGTGGCGCACGGAATGGCCCGAGGCGCCGCTGCGCGCCCTGCCCACCGTCCAGGCGGCCCTGCGGGACGGCCGGATGGACCTCCTGCCCTCCGGCACCCCCCTCGAAGCCGGCCTGGCCGGCGTCGGCGCCGGAGGGCTGGCCGTCCTGCCGCTCCCCGCCAAGGGCCAGGTCGCCGGGGTCTGCCTGGTCGGCTGGGACCGGCCGCACGAGTTCGTCCCCGAGGAGCGGTCCCTGCTCACCGCCACCGCCTCGCTGGTCGGCCAGGCCCTCAAGCGCGCCCACGCGCACGACGCCGAGCAGGAACTCGCCACGATGCTCCAGCGCAGCCTGCTGCCCCGGCGCCTGCCCGAACTGCCCGGCGGGATCGCCGTCGCCCGTTATCTGCCCGCGCGGCGCGGGCTTCAGGTGGGCGGCGACTGGTACGACGTCATCGCCCTCTCCCAGGACCGGGTGGCCCTGGTCATCGGGGACGTCCAGGGACACAGCGCGGGAGCCGCGACGATCATGGGCCAGATGCGCACCGCCGTCCGGGCCTACGCCACCGAGGGCCACCCGCCCGACGTGGTCGTCTCGCACGCCAACCGGCTTCTCGTCGGCATGGAGACCGACCTGTTCGCCACCTGCTGCTACGCCGAACTCGACATGGAGGAGGGCAACGTCCTCTTCGTCCGGGCCGGCCACCTCGCCCCCCTGCTGCGCCTTCCCGACGGCACCACCGAGGAGGTCGAGGTGGCGGGCGGCCCTCCGCTCGGCATCCTGGCGGAGGCGGAGTTCCCCATGACGTCCGTCGAACTGGCCCCCGGCACGGTCCTCGCCCTGGTCACCGACGGTCTGGTCGAGGCCGCCGACCTGCCGCTGGACGAGGGCATGCGCCGGACCCGCGTCGCGCTCGCCGCCGCCGACCCCGCCGACCCGGGGAAGATGGCCGACGCGCTCCTCGGCGACGCGGGCCGCCGGGAGGACGACGTGGCGCTGCTGCTGCTGCGCTACGACGCCATGAAGACCCGGCCGATCCGGGCCGGCTGGATGGTGTGGCGGCTGCCCGACGCCGTCATGCACGCCCGCCGCTTCACCGCGCGCACCCTGCGCCGCTGGCAGGTCCAGGAGGCCGCGGACGCCGTCCTCCTGGTCGTCTCCGAACTCGTCACCAACGCCCTGGTGCACACCCAGGGGCCGGTCCGCCTCGACCTGGTGCTGCGTGGGGACCGGGTGCGCGTCTGCGTGAGCGACTCCTCGCCGCGCGCGCCCGCCAAACCGGTGATCGTCGACTGGGAGGCCACCGGCGGCCGGGGTCTGCTGCTGGTCGAGGCGATGTCGGACGCCTTCGGCTCGGTCCCGGTGGCCGGCGGCAAACAGGTGTGGAGCGAGATCACCGTGCCGGGGGGAGCGCCGTGAGGACGCGTCGCGGGGCCCTGGCCGCGGTGCTCGCCGCGGCGCTCCTGACAGCGCCCCTGGCCGCCTGCGGTGGAGACGACAAGGCGGCGGGCGAGGGCTTCACCGTCGGCCTGCTGCTGCCGAGCCGCGCGGTCCCGCGCTGGGAACACGCGGACCGCCCGCTGATCCAGGCCCAGGTCGAGAAGCTCTGCCCCGGCTGCCGCACGGAGTACGCCAACGCCGAGAGCGACGTCACCCGCCAGCGCCAGCAGATGATCTCGATGGTCACCAAGGGGGCCAGGGTCCTGATCCTCGACGCCGCCGACACCCGGGCGCTGCGCTCCTCCATCGAGGAGGCGGACCGGGCGGGTGTCCCGGTGATCGCCTACGACCGTCTCGCCGAGGGCCCGATCACCGGCTACGTCGGCTTCGACGGCCTCCAGGTCGGCAGACTCCAGGGCGAGGCGCTCCTGAAGGCCCTGGGGGAGCGGGCCCGGAACTCCGACATCGTCATGATGAACGGCGACCGGACCAGCCCGAACGCGGACGCGTACCGCAAGGGAGCGCTGGACGTCCTCACCGGCCGGGTGCGGATCGCCCGGTCCTACGACACCCCGGACTGGAACACCCAGAACGCCCACGCCAACATGTCCGCCGCCATCGCGGCCCTCGGCCCCGACCGGATCGACGCGGTGATCGCGGCCAACGACAACATCGCCGCGGGCGTCGTCGCCGCGCTCAAGAGAGCCGGGGTCGCCCACCTGCCGCCCGTCACCGGTCAGGACGCCGACCTGGACGCCGTGCGTCGCGTGGTCAAGGGCGAGCAGTACATGACGGTGTACAAGCCCTTCGCCAAGGAGGCCGCCGCCGTCGCCGCCATGGCCGTCGCCGTCGGGCGGGGCGAGGACCCCCGGGACAGCGCCACCACGACCGTGGACAGCCCCACCACGCCACGCGTCCCGGCCGTCCTGCTCCAGCCGCGCGCGGTGACGGCCGCCGGCATCGAACGGATCCTGATCAAGGGCGGCCTGTACACCGAGGACCAGATCTGCACCCGTGAGCTGCGGGCCGCCTGCGTCCGGGCGGGACTCACCCCGTGAGCCGCCGGGCGGCCGTCAGTGCTGGTACGGCTGCTGGTGCGGCTGCCCGTAGGCCTGGCCTGCGCCGCCCGCGGCCTGCGCCGTCAGCTGCTCCGCCTGCTCCTTGGTCAGCCTCTGCTCCGCGCCGCAGAAGGTGCACTGCGTCGCGTACGACGTCGAGACCGGGAACAGCGGCACGAAGAACAGGGTGAACTTGGTGACCCGCTTGCGCAGCGTGTGCGCGGCGGGATTGCCGCAGCGGCCGCAGACGAGCGTCAGTATCGCCAGCTGGTAGAGGTATCCCTTGGTGCCGAAGATGATCACGCTGTGCTTCCTTCTGGGTGAGTGTCCGCCCGGTCGGCCCGTGGCCGGGACGCTGTCCGAACCGGTGTCCGCACCGCACAGTCTGCTGCATCGCCCTGTCACCCGGGTGAGCGGCAGGAGGGTCCTTGCCCTGGGCCACGCGGGCGATTCCCCGGCCGCGACGGCTACGGCGGGCGCCCCGCCCCCGCCATGGTCGTCTGGCCGCCGCACGGCGGCACTCTCGACTTCCCCCCTAGGAAGGTCCCATGCCCCGAGTCCCCCGTTCGGCGGGCGTGATCACCGCCGCCCTCGCCCTGGGCCTGCTCGCCACGGCTCCCGCGACCGGTGACGTACCGGCCGTCTCCGCCCCGCGCGTCATCGCCCACTTCGATGTCGCCAAGGGCCGCTCACCCGAGAACATCGCCCTCGAACCCGACGGCTCCGCCGACCTGACGTTCTCCACCGCCCGGCAGGTCGCGAACGTCACCCGGCAGGGCCGGACGCGGATCCTCGCGACACTGCCCGCCGTGGCGAAGCCGCTGACACCCGTCGTCGGCAGGGCCGTCGTCCTCGGCATCGCCCGCGCACAGGACGGCACCCTGTACGTCAACTACGCCACCGGCACCCGCGCCACCGGGGTCTGGCGCATCCCGGCCGGCGGCGGCGAGCCCCGGCAGATCGCGCAGCTGCCGACGAACGGCTTCCCCAACGGCCTCGCCCTCGACGAGCGGCGCGGCGTGCTCTACGTGGCGGACTCCGTGCTGGGCACCGTGTGGCGCGTCCCGCGCACGGGCGGCAAGCCCACGGCGTGGGCCGGGGGTGACCTGCTCAAGCCCCTCAACGCACCGCCGGCGGCCCGCGTCGGGGTCAACGGCCTCAAGATCCACCGCGACGCCGTGTGGGTGTCCAACACCAACGCCGGGACGCTGCTGCGCATCCCCGTCCGCGAGAGCGGCTGCGCCGGCACGATCGAGACCCGGGCCAAGGGCCTCTTCGCGATCGACGACTTCGCCTTCGTCGACCGGCACCGCGACACGGTGCTCGCCGCCCTGACCGGCGGCAGTGAACTCGCCCAGGTCCGCCCGGACGGCACCCACCGGATCGTCCTGACCCGGAAGGACGGCCTGTCCAACCCCACCTCGGTGGCCGTACGCGGCCGCTCGGTCTACGTACCGAGCGCCGCGTACTTCACCCGGAGCGACCCCAACCTGCTCCTGGCCCGCGTGCACCAGCGCGACAGGGGCTAGGAGCGGGCACACCCGGCGGTCCCGTACCGGAAGGCGAGTACGGGGCCGCCGGGTGGGGGGGGCGGGGCGGTCGTCAGGCCGCCGGGTGGACCAGGCCGTATTCGTAGGCGAAGGCGACCGCCTGGACCCGGGCGCGGGCGCCGATCTTGGCGAGGATATGGCTGACGTGGGATTTCACGGTGGTCGGGGCGATGGACAGCCGGGCGGCGATCTCCGCGTTGGACCAGCCGGAGGCGACGGCGACGAGGACGTCGCGCTCGCGCTCGGTGAAGCTGTCGGGCCCCACCGTCCGTCCGCCCGGGCGCGGGGCGCGCTCGTGGCGGACGGTGTCGATGAGCGCGCGGGTCAGTTCGGGGGTGATGACGGCGTCGCCGGCCGCCACGACCCGGACGGCCGCGGTCAGTTCGTGCGCGGTGGCGTCCTTGAGCAGGAATCCGCCGGCGCCCGCGCGCAGGGCGGCGTAGGCGTGTTCCTCGTGACCTGTGGAGGTCAGCACCAGGATCCGCGGCGGCTGCCCGCCCGCTCCGGCGGGGCGGGGGAGCGCGGTGAGGTGCTGCGGGTGGGCGATGCGGCGGATGGTCTCGATGCCGTCCGTCTCGGGCCGGTGGCCGCCGAGCAGGACGACGTCGGGGCGGAGCGCCGCGCTCATCCGGACGGCTTCGGCCCCGCTCGCCGTGTCGCCCACGACGGTCAGATCGGGCTCGGCGGTCAGCAGCATGCGCAGGCCGACGCGTTGGAGGGGCTGGTCGTTGACGACGAGTACGGAGGCCATGGCTGTGTTCTCCAGGCGAGTGGGGGCATACGCCTCATGAACGAAACTGTTTCGTTCACTTGCTTGCCAGACTAGCCCGCGATCTCATCGAAACGGTAGCGTTTTCTCGTGGTGTGGGTCACATCCGACGGGGCCCGACATCGGGACGGACGACCCCCCCGCCGTACCGGAAAGGCCGGCCCCCGCCGTGCCGGAAAGGCCGGCCCCCGCCGTGCCGGAAAGGCCGGCCCCCGCCGTGCCGGAAAGGCCGGCCCGGGGGTGCCGGCCCTCCCGTCGGGCAGGGCTTCCCGCTACGCCCAGCAGCCGTTCACCGTGGCCGCGAGGCCGTCCATGGCGTCCTTGATGTCGTTCGGGGCGGCCGTGGAGTTGTTCTCCACGAAGGAGAAGACCTTCCACCTGCCGTCCTTGCCCTGCGTCAGACCGCTCAGGGCGATGGCTCCGGTGAGGGTGCCGGTCTTCGCGCGCACCTTGCCGACCGCGCACGAGGAGTTCACGTCGTCGAAGCGGCCCCATTCCGGGCCGAGCGTGCTCCCGGCCTCACCGGAGACGGGCAGCCCGTCGAGAAGGGAGCCCAGCGTGGCGGAGTACCTGGATTCCGTCAGCAGTTCGAGGATTTCCGCGAGGGTCGCGGCGGGAATGCGATTGGCCCGGGAAAGGCCGCTTCCGTCGTGGATCTCGAAGTGGTCGAGCGAGACGCCGTACCGATACCTGAGCACCTGACGGACGACTTCCGTGCCGCCCTCGAAGGTGGCCGGGCGGCCCGCGCCGAGCGCGGTCATCCGCAGCAGGGTCTCGGCGATGTCGTTGTCGCTGACCTTGATCATCTTGTGGACGATCTCCGACAACGGTGCCGACCGGTGCCGTGCCACCGGGACGTCGCCGGGGCGCGCCTGTGCGCGGGTGACGGTGCCAGCGACGGTGACGCCCGCCGCCGCGAGCTCCCGCCCGAAGGCCTGCCCGGCGTCGATGGCGGTGTCCTGGACCGCGTGCCCGTCGACGACCAGCGCGCGCACCGGGGCCACGGAGTCGGGGTAGTAGCCGGTGTTCCAGCCGTCGGCCAGGGCCGGTTCGGCGAAGAGGCTGTCGTCGACGGCGACCTTCACCGAGGTCACCCCGGCCGCCTCCAGCCCGGCGACCGCGGTCTTCGCCAGTGCGGCGAGGTCGGCGCCGGTCAGCGTGCGGTCGCCGCCGCCGACCAGGGTCAGGGTGCCGTCGCCGTAGACGGCCTTCGTGGTGAACCTGTGGTCCGCGCCGAGCACGGTCAGGGCGGCGGTGGCGGTGGCGAGCTTGGTGTTGGACGCCGGCATCAGCGCGGTCGCCCCGTTGTGGTCCCACAGTGTGGTGTCCGACGCGGAGTCGAGGACCACACCGCTGACCTGGGGGCCCAGCCGCGGGTCGAGGACACGGGCCTCGAGGTCGGCGATCATTCGCTGGTCGTCCGCGCCGGGCGTCCGGCCCGCCGTCACCCCCTCGGCCGTGGCGCCGATGCCCTTCTCGGCGGCGAACGCCGAGGGGGCGGCCAGGGCGGCCGAGGTGACGGGCAGGGCCAGGGCGAGCACGATCGCCCGCCGGACGCCGGTACCGCTCTGCCGGGCCTTGCGATGCCGGCGTCGACCGCCCGGCACAAGGGAATGCGCGCCTGATTCCGCCAGCATGTCGTTCATGGAGTATCTCAAGGCTTTCGTGTGGGGGCGCTGCGCGAGAGAATTCCGGCGCACCTTATCACCCGTCACATATGACTCACCGGGTCCGAAGTGAGTGGTCGACGGCCTTTCAGCGGGCGGAAATCCTCCGGGTATTCACCCGGAATTCAGAGGCCCGACCCCAAGCTCTCCGTCGTGTAGGCGCACTCCGTGTAGATGTAGCCCGACTCGAGCTTGGCGGTGTCCGAGGCGGGCGTGGCGGTGCTGTCGCCGTTCGGCTTGTGCAGGAAGTACGTGGTGCCGACCGGCAGGCTGATGGTGCGCTGCGGATAGTTCTTGCCGCTGTCGTTGCACGGCTCGAACGACGGGTTGATGGTGCTGCCGAAGGAGTACGCCTTGCAGCTGCCGCAGGCCTTGAGGGTGAAGCTGCCGGTGACCGGACCCGTGAAGAGGACCGTGACCGCGTCGGGGCTGTCGTTCTGCACGGTGACCGAGATGCTGCCGCCGGTACGGGTCGTCGGCAGCTTCTTGCCCGCGGCCGGCACGGTCTGGGCGATCTCCGCCGCTATGGCGATCTTCTTCGCCAGGCCGGCGTTCTTGGCGGTCTTGTGGGCGGAGGCGTACTCGGTCATGGTCGTCTGCGCCGACTCGAAGTCGCCGTCCCGGTACTGGTCCACACCGCAGGTGTACGTGCCGGTGTCGGCGCTGCCCGTGGCCCGCCGGCTGTCCTTGTCGAGCGCGGCGCCGATGTCCGCCTGGTCGGACTCCAGCGTGTCGATCTGGGTGCCGAGCGTCCGCAGCCGCTGGACCGCGGAGCAGGGTTCGGCCCCGTGCAGGTCCTTCTCGGTGCGCACGACCGCGGCGGCCACGGCGGGTTCCACCTTCGCGGCCTGCTCCGAGTCGGGGAACGTGGTCAGCAGTTCCCCGTAGTGCGAGGGCCAGTTGGCCTCGCCCGCCGTGAGCGCGGTCGACGCGCACTCGTACAGCGAGGTGGCGAGCCGGTCGTCGGGCCAGGTCCTCAGCGCCCCGAGGTCCGTCCCGGGCAGGCTCTTCGGGACCGTGCGCAGGTACTTGAGCGGTTCCACCGCCTCGCAGTAGTCGCCCTGCGCGTACGCGGCCCCGACCGTCGTGTAGTAGGCCTTCATCCGTGCGGGCACGCGCTCGGCCGCCCGTGAACCGGCGTGGTCGGACCTGAGGTCCGCGTAGACGTCCAGCGCCTCGCGGTAGTCGGCCCGGGCCGATCCGAACGGCTTGTCGGCGGCGGCCCGCACCAGCCGGTCGGCCTCGTCGAGCCGGTCCAGCAGCATCTGCTGGGTCGCCTCGTCCCGGGCGTCGTCGTACAGCACGACGCCCCCGGCCGGCACGACGAGCAGGAGCAGTCCGAGCCCGAGCGCGAGTGGCGCCTGCCGGAGTCCGGACAGCCGTGTGCGCAGACCGACGCGCGCGCCGTCCGCCGCCACCGCGACGAGGAACAGGACGTACAGCACGAGGGCGAAGCCCGGGACACCGTCCGGGTCGGCCGGCAGCGCCACGAACAGCAGGACCGCCGTGGCGACCCAGCACAGCACCATCAGGGCCCAGCGGCGCACCAGCGCGTAGCCCAGTCCCAGGCCGCTGAGGTTGAGCACGGCCACCGCGACCGCCCGAGCACCGTCCGCCGGCGCCGGCGGCGGGGCCGCGGGCATGGGCGGGACGTAGTAGAAGGTCTGGTGGTCGGTGTCGTTGTGTCTGCCGTACTGGTCCCCCGACATGGCGGCTCCCCCCGGTCAACTGCGCCCGCACGTCTACGATTTGTCAGTCTACGGGCGAAGGGGACGGGCCGACAGGGGCGTTGTGGTTCCTGCGTACGATCCCGGCCGCGCGCAGCTCGGCCGGGGCGGGCCGGCCGGGGCGGGCCGGAGGAGCAGTGACCCGGCCGGAGCGGGCCGGCGAGCAGTGACCGGGCTCGGTCGGGACGGGTGGGCGGACAGCAGGCCGGGCCGCCACAGGGGGCATGTGTGGCGGCCGCGGCTTCGCTATCGCGTCAGGCATGGGTCAGGCCACACCCCCCACCGTCTTCTTGCGGCGCAGGGCGTAGAGGCCGGTGCCGGCGACGGCGAGGACGCCGAGTCCGGCCGCGGTGGCCGAGGGGGTGGCGAGTCCGCCGCCACCGGTGTGCATGCCGCCGCTGGGCTTGTCGTGCTCCTTGCTCCAGCCGCCGGACTCCTCCTCCTTGCCGCCGTTCCAGGAGCCCTTGCCGTGCTCACCGCCGTTCTCGTCCTTGTCCTTGTACGTCTCGGGGTCGTACTTCGGGTCCTTGGCCGCGCCACCGTCGGTGTCGTTCAGCATGGCGAGGGCGCCGCCGCCGGTGTGCATGCCACCGTGCGGGGAGTCGTGGTCCTCCTTGCCGTGCTCCTCCTTGCCGTGCTCCTTGCCGTACGAGGAGTCCTCCTTGTCCTCCTTGCTGTACGAGGAGTCCTCCTTGTCGTGGTCCTCCTTGCTGTACGAGGAGCTGTCCTCCTTGCTCCAGGAGGAGTCGTGGTCCGTGTCACCGGCGGCGTAGGCGCCCGGGGCGCCGATGGCGAGGGCGGCCGAAGCCGCCGCGGTGGCCAGGATCATGCGAGCAGAACGCATCTGATGGTGTCCTTCCGTCACGACCGGGCAGCCGACACATCGTCAGCTGACACGACCCGGCCTGACGTGATCCACCGTCAGTCAGGGCGGCCCGCTCCACCACTCAAGGCGCTCACCCGGGTGAAACGGCCCGCCATCCCGGGGACTCCGCCCCGCCCGGTCACCCTGCCGCGGTTGATCACTCGGACGGAGCAGGGGTGAGACGATTCGCCGGGTGAACGGGGCCCGTCGTCCGCCCCTCTCCGAAGGGCGCCCCCGATCCTGATGCGGGCCCAGGGGCTCTCGGCGGCCTGGGCCCTCGGCGGACCTGGGCTGTTGGCACGGGCGGCCGACGACCCGCGGTGGGTCGGTCCCCGCACGTCATGGCTGGGCTCCGCTGCCAAGGTCCGGGGCGCGCCCATCGCGCCCACCGCGCCGGCCGCACCTGCCGGCGGGCGGTCGCTCACCCGCCGCTCACTCCTCGGCCCGCGGGCTCCGGGGAGCCTTCTTCCCGGGCCCCGGGCCCGTTCTCCGCCCGGTCCAGGACCGCGAGCAGGCGGGCGGCGAACTCCTGCGGGGACTCGACGGCTCCGAGGTGGCCGCCCGGGAACTCGGCCAGACGGGATCCCAGCAGCTCCGCGAGGCGTGCGGCCGGTCCGTACAAGGGGAGTTGGCGGCGGGAGTCCCGCCCGGCGGCCGGCACCAGCTTGTGGGCCACGGGCCGGAGCGCGGCGAGGTCGGGCACGGCCGAGGAGAACGGGCCGAGGACCCGGCCCAGGAAGACGGGCAGGTTGGCGTGCATCCGGCCGGCCATCTCCTGGATCCCGGGAGGCAGTTCCGTCGGCCGCGCGGGCGCCTGCCGTACCGCTCCGTCGGCCAGCCCCTCGCCGAGCCGGGCCATGGCGGCTTCGACGCCCTCGGTGCGGAAGGTCTCGCGGACGCCGGCGAACAGCGCCCGGTGCGGGGCGGGATCCTCCAGAAGCTCCAGCAGCGGCGGTTCGTGCGCGACCACCCGGCGCAGCCGCTCCGGATGCCGGGCGAGCAGCTCCACCGCGACGACGGCGCCCGAGCTGCACCCGAGCACGTCCGCCTCCTCGTCGGGGGAGAGCAGGTCCAGCAGCCGACGGGCGTCGTCGCTCCAGACCGCCACCCGTTCGTCGGCGCGGGGAGCGTCCGGCGGGCCGTCCAGGGGACTGCGGGACAGGCCGCGCGGGTCGTAGGAGACCACCGTGTGGCGGGTCGCCAGCTCCGGTGCCAGGCCCGCGTACAGTCCGGCGTCCCCGGCGCCGCCGGGGATGAGCAGCAGGACCGGCCCGCTGCCGAGCGTCTCGTAGTGGAGGGTGGCGCCGGGCACCGCCAGGGTGCCGGTCCGGATCGCGTTCAAGGCTCGCTCCAGTAGGTCGTCCGGGTCGTCCGGGTCGTCGTCCGTAGGGCGGGGCCTCGCGCCCTCCGTCGACTTCCTAGTATGCCTAGGTTTTCACCTGGCTCAACTAGGTTTCTGTTCGGGGTGCCGCTCGGACAGCCGGAACGCGCCATGCGTAACTCTGGGTAACCTCGCTCCTGTCGTACAGTCGAAGCGGGGGAGGAAGATCGGCGAGAGGGGGATGGCGTGCCGCTGGACCCGGTGCGGTTCGCCGTCCTGGGTGCCGTCCGGGTGTTCCGGGGGGACACGGAGCTCGAACCCGGAGGGCCGCAGGAACGTGCCTTCCTGGCCCTGCTGTTGGTCGGAGCGGGGCGGCCGGTCGCCATGGGCGAGATCGTCGACACGCTGTGGGGAGCGGCTCCGCCGCGCAGCGCGGTCAATGTCGTCCGACGCCATGTGGGTTCGCTGCGCCGGCTGCTGGAGCCGGGCCTCGCCGCCCGCGCCGAGGGGCGCTGGCTGGTGCGGGACGCCGGTGGATACCGACTGCTGACCGACGGTGACTCCTCCGACCTGCTGACGTTTCGCGCACTGCGCGAGGAAGCGCGGCGGATCGCGGACCGGTCACCCGCGCGGGCGCTGGAACTCCTCACCGAGGCACTGTCGTTGTGGCGCGGGCCGCTCGCCGTCGGCATTCCCGCGCAGGCCCGGGCGCACCCGGCCTTCGACGCGGTGGACCGCGAGCGGACGGCCGCCGTGCGGCAGGCGGCGGACGCCGCGCTGCGCGCCGGGCGGCCGGACGCGGTCCTGCCCGAGCTGCGGCAGGCTGCCGCACGGCACCCGCTGGACGAACCCCTCCAGGCGGGACTGCTCCTCGGGCTGGCGGCATCCGGCCACCGCGCGGAGGCCCTGGCCGCCTACGAGGCCGTACGGACGAGGCTCGCCGAGGAGCTGGGGATCGACCCCGGCGCGGAACTGCGCGCCGCACACGACGCGGTACTGCACGGGCTGAGGGCGGCGGGAGAGCAGGCGTCCGCGGGGCCGGACGGTGTCTGCGGGGGCGCGGGCCCCGGTGGTGTGTTCGGGGGAGTGGGCTCGGGCGGTGTGTCCGAGAGTGCCGGCTCGGACGGAGGGTCGGAGGGCTCGGCCTCGGGCGGTGTCTGCGGGGGTGCGGGCTCGCATGGTGTGACAGGGGGCGCGGGCCCCGGTGGTGTGTTCGGGGGAGTGGGCTCGGCCAGGGGGCCCGGGGAGTCGGGCGCGGACCGTGTCCCCGGGGGAGCGGGCTCGGGCGGTGTTCTCGAGGGAGCGGGTTCGGGCGGTCGTCCGGGGGTGTCCTTCGAGGTGCGGCCGCCGGCCGCCGGGGCGGGCGCAGCCGCACCGGATCGGTCGTCGGCTGCTCCGCCCTCCCTGCCGGTGCCTGCCCAACTGCCGCACGACATCGTGACGTTCACCGGTCGGGACACGGAGCTGGACGAGGCGTTCGCGCTGTCCGGCGCGGACGGGTCGCGGCCGGGGGCCGTGGTGATCAGCGCCATCGGCGGTATGGCGGGCGTCGGCAAGACCACCCTCGCGGTGCACTGGGCCCACCGGGTCGCCGACCGGTTCCCCGACGGGCAGCTCTACGTCAACCTGCGAGGCTTCGATCCGTCCGGCGCCGTCCTCGATCCCGGTGAGGCCGTGCGGGGGTTCCTCGGCGCGCTCGGGGTGCCGCCGGAACGCGTCCCGCACGGGGTGGACGCGCAGGCCGCCCTCTACCGCAGTGTGCTCGCCGGGCGCCGGGTCCTCGTCGTCCTGGACAACGCGCGGGACACCGAGCAGGTCGTACCGCTGCTGCCCGGCACGCCCGGCTGCCTCACCCTCGTCACCAGCCGCGACGAACTGCCGGGGCTGGTAGCCGCCCACGGTGCGCACTCCCTGGTCCTGAGTCCGTTCGACGCCGTCCAGGCGCGGGCCTTCCTGGTCCGACGGCTGGGCGCGGAGCGGGTCGCGGCCGAGCCCCGGGCGGCCGACGAGATCAGCGAGCTGTGCGCCGGACTGCCGCTCGCCCTGGCCTGTGTCGCCGCCCGCGCCGCCGGTCACCCCCACTTTCCGCTCGCCGCCGTCGCCGCCGAACTGCGCGAGGCCCACGGCAGCCTCGACGCCTTCGCCCGCTCCGACGCCTCCGTGGACGTCGGCACGGTCTTCTCCTGGTCCTCGCGCGCGGTCTCGGCCGAGGCCGCCCGGCTGTTCCGGCTGCTCGCCCTGCACCCCGGCCCCGACTTCTCGCTGCCGGCCGCGGCCGCTCTGGCGGGCCTGTCCGTACGCCGGGCCAGGCCGCCGCTGGCCGAGCTGACCGGTCTGCACCTCGTCACCGAGCACAGTCCCGGCCGCTACGCCTTCCACGACCTGGTGCGCGCCCACGCCGGCGAACTCGTCCACGAGCGGCACACCGAGGCCGACCGGGCGGCGGCCCTGGAGCGGCTGTACCACCACTACCTGCACACCGCCCACGCCGCCGACCGGCTGCTGGCCCCCAACGCCGACCCGCTGCCCCCGCCGCCCGCGCCCGAGGGCGTCCACCCCGAACCCCTCGCCGACGACGACCGCGCCCTGGCCTGGCTCAGCGCCGAACACGCGGTGCTGCTCGCCGTGGTCGAGACGGCCGCCGCGTCCGGGCAGCCCGTGCAGGAACGTCTCTCCTGTCAGCTGGCCTGGTCTCTGGAGCCGTTCTTCGACCGGCGCGGTCACTGGCACGACGGGTTCGCCGTGCAGCGCACCGCTCTCGACGCCGCCCGACGCCTCGCCGAACCCGCGCTGGAGGCCCGCGGCCTGCGGGGACTGGCCCGCGTGGAGGGCCGGCTCGGCCTGCACTCCCGGTCCGTACCCCGACTGGAACGGGCCCTGGAACTCTTCACCGAACTGGGCGACGACACGGGTCGCGCCCACACCCACCGCAGTCTCGGCTGGGAATGCGACCAGCGGGGCGACCTGGCCGGCGCCCTGCGCCACAACCAGTTCGCCCTCGGCCTGTTCCGCACGCTCGGCGACCGCGCCGCACAGGCCGGCGTGCTGAACTCGGTCGGCTGGTACCACGCCCTGCTCGGGGAGTACCGGCAGGCCCTGACGCACTGCTTCGAGGCACTCACCATGCTCCAGCGACTCGGCGACCGCTACGGACAGGCCGCCACCTGGGACAGCATCGCCTACGCCCACCACCACCTCGGCCGCCACCCGCACGCGCTCCTCGGCTACCACAACGCCCTCACCCTGCTGCGCGACCTGGGCGTGCCCTACCTCGAGGCCGACATCCTGGTCCGGGTCGGCGAGACGCACCGCGCCACCGGCGACCACGAGGGCGCCCGGACCGCCTGGGAGCAGGCCCTCGTCCTCTTCAGGGGCCTGAACCACCCCGACGCCGAGCGGGTCGAGGCACTGCTGAACGCACGGGACGGGCACGCCGGTGCCGTCTGACGCCCGGCTCGGCCCCGCGCACGCCGCCGGACGGCGACGTGGATGAGGTGACGCGGTTCGAGGTGCTGGGCCCGGTACGCGTGTGGCGCGGGGACGGGGAGCTCGATCCCGGCTTCCCCCAGCAACGCGCCCTGCTCGCCCTGCTCCTGGCGCACGCGGGCCGGTTCGTGCCGACGGGCGAGATCGTCGACGTGCTGTGGGCCCAACGGCCGCCCGCCAGCGCGCGCAACGTGGTCCGGCGGTACGCCGGCGCGTTGCGGCGGCTGCTCGAACCGGGGCTGCCGCCCCGCGCCCCCGGCCGGCGCCTGCCGCGCCGTACCGGCGGCTACCTCCTCGAGGCGGCGACCGACGAGGCCGATCTGCTGCGCTTCCGTGAACTGACCCGGCAGGGCAAGCGGGCGGCGGCCACCGGACGGGCCGAGACGGCGGCCCGGCAGTTCGTCCGGGCGCTGGAGGAGTGGCGTGGCCCGGTGGCGATGGGGATCCCGGCGTCCGCGCGCGCCCACGCCCAGTTCACCGCCGTCCAGGGGGAACTCCTCGAGACGGCACGGCTCGCGGCCGACGCGGCGCTGCTGTGCGGCCGGGCCGAGGACGCGCTGCCCGCCCTGCGCCGGGCCACCGCGCACGACCCCCTCGACGAGCCGCTGCACGCCAGGCTGGTGCTGGTCCTGGCCGCCTGCGGGCTCCAGGCGGAGGCGCTGGGCGCGTACGACGACGTCCGTCGCCGTCTCGCCCGCGACCTGGGCCTCACGCCGGGCACCGAACTGGCGGCGGCCCACACGCGGGTGCTGCGCCAGGACGTCGTACACCCACTGAGGAGCGGGCCCGTCGTCCACCTCGGCCGACCGATCCCGACCACGCGGCGAACCCCCTCTCCGCACTCCCCGACCCCGACCCCCGCCGCCCCCCTCCGGCCGATACCGGCCCCCGTCGCCCCAGCCACCCCCGGAACAACTCCCCCCGGAGCCACTGCCCCCGGAGCCACCGCGCGCGGAGCAACCGGCACCGGAGCACCCCGCCCTGAGGCTCCGGGAGCCCACCGCACCGGTGACACCACCCTCCACCGCACCGACGACACCACCCTCCACCGCACCGGCGACACCACCGTCCGCCGCGTCGGCGTGGGAGCCGTGCGGCCCGCCCAGTTGCCGTCGGCTCCCGCCTGCTTCGTGGGGCGGGCCGTCGAGTCGGAGTGGCTGGCGGGGGCGGCGCGCCCGGGCGGGATCGTGCTGCTCGGCGGGATGGCCGGGGTCGGCAAGACCGCTCTCGCGCTGCACTGGGCGCACCGGGCCACCGACCGTTTCCCGGACGGGCAGTTGTTCGTGGCGCTGCACGGCTCCGGCCCGGCCGGCCCCGCGCGGTCCGCCCGGGCCGCCGTGGAGCCGGCCGAGGCGCTGCGCGGGATGCTCGCGGCGCTCGGCGTGCCCGCCTCCCGCATGCCGGACGGGGTGGACGCCCTGACCGGCCTGTACCGCACCCTCCTCGCCCGTCGGCGCGTCCTCGTGGTGCTCGACGACGCCGTCGGCACCGGACAGCTGAGCCCGCTGCTGCCCACCGGGCGGGGCTGTCTCGCGCTGGTCACCAGCCGCCACGCGCTGCCCGGCCTGGTCGCGTCGGGTGCGCGGCCGCTCCGCCTCGCGCCGCCGTCCGCCGAGGACGCGTCGGCGTTGCTGGCCGGGCTGCTCGGGGAGGAGCGGACGGCCGCCGCGCCCCGGGCCGCCGAAGAGATCGTCGCCCGGTGCGGCAGGCTGCCCCTGGCGCTGACCACCGTCGCCGCGCGCGCCGTCGGCCGACCGGACCTCCCGCTCGCCGCCGTGGCCGCCGCACTGCGTGCGGCCGACGGCGGTCTCGACGCCCTCGACGCAGTCCGCGAGGCCCTCCTCGGTTCCTACCGGCTCCTGGCGCCGGACAGCGCGCGGCTGTTCCGGCTGCTGCCCCGGCACGCGGGACCCGAGATCACCCCGGCCGGGGCCGCCGCGCTCGCCGGGCTGACGGTCCGCCGGGCCCGGCTGCTGCTCGCGGCGCTCGCCGACGCCCACGTGCTCGACGAACCCGCGCCGGGCCGCTACGCCCTCCATGACCTGCTGCGGGTCTTCGCCCTGGAACGCGCCGCGACGGAGAGCCCGGCACACGGCCCGTGAAGAGCTTGTCACTTCGATGTCACTCTTTTTGCACATCCGCCGGACTACCGTCCGAACGACGTGATGGACGGTCCCCGGAGGCTACGGCGGAAGATGCCCACTACCAGCACCAGCACCTGTGACAGCGCCCGCACCCTCGACACGTCCGGCTACCGGACACCCCTGGGCGTCGAGATCACGACCGGCGAGGACACACCCGCCCGGCTGCCGGGCGAGGCCTCGCCGCATCCCGCGCACCGGCTGCTCGCCCGGGAGGGCGGCGAGTACCTCTTCGTCGGCCTGCGGGACGGCGACCGGCCCGGTGCCGCCGCCTGCCCGCCCGCCGCGGACGAGCCGTTCGACGGCCCCGGCCTGCGGCTGGCGCCCGGGGACGTCTGTTTCTACGATGTCCACCGCGCGCCCGCGCTCGACTTCCGCGAGCCGTTCCGGGCGACCACGTTCCTCGTCCCGGCCCACCTGCTGGGCCTGGCGGACTCCGATGTACGGCGGCTCGCACCGACACCGGTCACCCGGGCCTCCCGGCTCGGCGCCCTGCTGTCGCCGCTGCTGTCCGACCTGGCCCGCGCCACGGCCGAGGCCCGCCCGCCGGTCGGCGAGATGCTCGCCTGGAACGCGGTGAACCTCCTGGCGACCCTCGCCGCCGAGCAGTTGGGCACCGCGGCACCGGGGACGCCCGGAGCGGCGGGAGCGAACGCGGCCCACGGCAGGCCCGGGGCACCCAGCGATTCCGGCGCGCGTTCCCCGGTACTGGGGCGGGTCCTGGAGTACGTCGAACTGCACCTGACCGACCCGGATCTGTCCCCGGAAGTCATCGCGCGGGCCCACCACATCTCCGTGCGTTATCTGCACAAGCTGTTCAAGGACGAGGACACCACCGTGGGCCGGTGGATTCTGCGCCGCCGCCTGGAGGAGTGCCGGCGCGATCTGCTGCGGCACGGCCGCGGTGGCCGGACCATCGCGGCCGTGGCCGCCCGCTGGGGTTTCCTCAGCGCGACGCACTTCAGCCGGGTCTTCCGGTCCGCCTACGGCATGTCACCGCGGGAATGGCGGGACTCCGCGGGGCGTGGCGCGCGAAGCGCTCACCGCTGAATGCGGCCCGCTTTCCCGGCTGTTCACCATCGGTGACGCGATCGTATTCTCGAATTTCCACGCACGGCCCGGGGAATTCGATTCCGCGCGCACCGCTCAAGCGCTTTCTGTGCACTGTCAGCACAGCGTCGGTGCACGGGTGGACACATACGGTCCGCCCGGCGGAATTAGCGTGACGGAGCAAGACCACGCACATCGAATACAGCAGGAGATGTCATGTCCGACGTCGTCGAGCCGGTCACGCCGGTGCTCGAACCCGAGGCCGCGGCGTTCGCCGAGGCGACCGCCAACCCGCCGTACCTCTTCGACCTGCCGCCGGCGGAGGGGCGCAAGGCCGTCGACGAGGTCCAGTCCGGTGAGATCCACAAGCCCGCGGTCGACGAGGAGTGGGTCACCGTCTCCGGCGGTCCCACGGGCAGCGTCCGTGCGCGGATCGTCAAGCCGGCCGGTGCCGAGGGCACCCTGCCGGTCATCCTCTACATCCACGGCGCGGGCTGGGTGTTCGGCAACGCCCACACCCACGACCGGCTGGTGCGCGAGCTCGCCGTCGGTGCCGAGGCCGCGGTCGTCTTCCCCGAGTACGACCTCTCGCCCGAGGCCCGTTACCCGGTCGCCATCGAGCAGAACTTCGCGGTCGCCCGGTGGATCGTCGAGGAGGGCGCGTCCCAGGGCCTAGACGCCACGCGCATCGCCGTCGCCGGTGACTCCGTCGGCGGCAACATGACCGCCGCCCTCACCCTGATGGCCAAGGAGCGCGGCGGCGTCCCGCTGGTGCAGCAGGTGCTCTTCTACCCGGTCACCGACGCGAGCTTCGACACGGGCTCCTACCACCAGTTCGCCGAGGGCTACTTCCTGCGCCGCGACGGCATGCAGTGGTTCTGGGACCAGTACACGACCGACGAGGCCGAGCGCGCCCAGATCACCGCGTCCCCGCTGCGCGCCACCACCGAGCAGCTCGCGGACCTGCCCCCGGCCCTGGTCATCACCGGCGAGGCCGACGTGCTGCGCGACGAGGGCGAGGCCTACGCGAACAAGCTGCGCGCGGCCGGGGTCCCGGTCACCGCGGTGCGCTTCCAGGGCATCATCCACGACTTCGTGATGCTGAACGCGCTGCGCCCGACCTACGCCGCCGAGGCCGCCATCACGCTCGCCGTCGGCACCCTGCGCGACGCCCTGCACGCCTGATCTCCGGGAGACCTTTCCTCATGAGCACCCCCACCGTCGTCCTGGTCCACGGCGCGTTCGCGGACGCGGCCAGCTGGTCCGGCGTCATCTCCGAACTCCAGGGCCACGGCGTCCCCGTGATCGCCCCGCCGAACCCGCTGCGCGGTCTCGCCTCCGACGCGGCGTACGTCGCGTCCGTCGTCGCCCAGATCGACGGCCCCGTGATCCTCGTCGGCCACTCCTACGGCGGCGCCCTCATCACGGTGGCCGGCACCGCGGAGAACGTGGTCGGCCTCGTCTACGTCGCCGCCTACGCGCTGGCGGAGGGCGAGAGCCTCGGCGAGCTCCAGGGCCGCTTCCCGCTCTCCACGCTGGTCAGCAACCTCAAGCAGTGGACGTACCCGGTGCCGGGCGGCGAGCCGGCCGTCGAGGTCACCATCGCCGAGGACGCCTTCCCGTCGGTGTTCGCCGCCGATCTCCCCGCCGGCGTCACCAAGATCCTGGCCGCCTCCCAGCGCCCGCTGGCCGCCGCCGCGTTCGAGGAGACCGCCGCCGCGGCCGCCTGGCAGACCAAGCCGTCCTGGGCGCTGATCGCCGGTGCGGACGAGGCCATCAATCCCGAGGTCGAGCGCTTCGGCGCCCAGCGCGCCGGGGCCACGGTCGTCGAGATCGACGGCGCCTCGCACGCCGTCGCGGTGTCCCAGCCGAAGGCGGTCGCGGACCTGATCCTGGACGCCGTCCGCGCCGCGGGCTGACGCCTGCCGAGATCAGCCGCGCGGACGTGACCCCTGTGCACGTCCGCGCGGCCCGTCAGCGGCCTCGCACCCGTCGTACGAGGTCGTCGGCGGCCTCCGGCCACTCGGGGTGGTCGAAGGCGAAGCCCGCGTCGAGCAGCCGGCCGGGGACCACGCGCCGGCTCTTGAGGAGCAGTTCGGTGTCCGAGCGCAGGGCGAACGCGCCGATCTCCGCCATCCACCTCGTCGCGGGCAGGCCGACCGGGACCCGCCACGCGCCGCGCAGCGCGCGCATGAACGCGCGGTGGGGGAGAGGGGTCGGCGCGGCCAGGTTCACGGGTCCGGCGAGGTCGTCCCGACCGACGAGGAACTCCACCGCGCGGACGAAGTCGTGGTCGTGGATCCAGGACACGTACTGACGGCCGCCCGCCACCGGGCCGCCGAGGCCGAGCCGGGCGAGCCGCGACAGGACGTCGAACACCCCGCCCCGGTCGGGGCTCATCACCATCGCGGCCCGCAGGGCCACCTTGCGGGTGTTCGGGGTCTCGGCGATCTCCTGCTCCCGTTCCCAGGCGGTCGCGATGTCCACGCTCCGGCTCCAGTACTCGGGGACGCCGGTCTCGGCTCCGCCGAGCACGCCGGTGGCCTCGTCGTTGGGGGCGTCGAACCGGTGGGCGTAGACGGTGGCGGTGCTCATCTGGAGCCAGACCCGCGGCGGCCGCTGCGCCGCGGCGATCGCCCGGCCGACGACCCGGGCCGAGTCCACCCGTGAGTCCATCATCGCCCGCAGGTTGTCCGGGGTGTACCGGCAGCTGACGCTGCGGCCGGCCAGGCCGACCACGACGTCACTGCCGTCGATCACCTCGGTCCAGGGGCCGGGGGTGCGGCCGTCCCACAGGATCTCGCCGGGGCCGGCGGGGCTTCTGCTCAGCACCGCGACCTCGTGTCCGGCCGCGGTCAGCGCGCGGCGCAGCACGGTCCCCACCTGTCCGGTCCCACCGGGTAGCACGATCTTCACGCGAAAGACCCCCTCGTTGTCCGAAGGGGACCCTACTCCTTATTTGAACGTGTTCAAAACCTGGGTCTCCGTCTGGACGTCCGCGCTGAACCCCCATCAGGTCAAGCGTCCCGGACCCTTGACTCGGTCGGCATCTCTCGCGATCCTCGTCCCACTATCTTGCGCCGGTCATGACAAGTTCATGGGCGTTCAAAAAGCCCTCGTCGACCGCGCTTTCCCGCCGACCGAGGGACGTGGGCTGTGACCATGACCGGACGCCCGTACCGCAGACGCCGGGGCATCACCGTCGTCTCGCTGCTCCTCCTCGTGCTCGCCACGGCCCTCGGCCCCACCCCGAGCTCGGCGGCCGGCGCGGACTGGTGGACACCGAAGGCCAGGCCGGCCCCCGACTCCCGGATCGATGTCACCGGCGAGCCGTTCACCGGCACCGACGCGGCGGGCGATGTGCGCGGGTTCGTCGACGCGCACAACCACCTGTTCTCCGACGCGGCCTTCGGCGGCCGGCTCATCTGCGGCAAGGTGTTCTCCGAGGCCGGGGTCGCCGACGCGCTCAAGGACTGTCCCGAGCACTACCCCGACGGCTCGCTCGCGCTCTTCGACTACATCACCCACGGCGGCGACGGCAAGCACGATCCGGTCGGCTGGCCGAGCTTCGAGGACTGGCCCGCCTACGACTCGATGACCCATCAGGCGAACTACTACGCCTGGGTGGAGCGCGCCTGGCGCGGCGGGCAGCGGGTACTCGTCAACGACCTCGTCACCAACGGCATGATCTGCTCCGTCTACCCGTTCAAGGACCGCAGTTGTGACGAGATGACGTCGATCCGCCTCCAGGCGAAGCTGACGTACGACCTCCAGGCCTACATCGACAAGATGTACGGCGGCACCGGCAAGGGCTGGTTCCGGATCGTCCTGGACAGCACCCAGGCGCGCGAGGTGATCAAGCAGGGCAAGCTGGCGGTCGTCCTGGGCGTCGAGACCTCCGAACCGTTCGGCTGCAAGCAGATCCTCGACATCGCGCAGTGCGGTCAGGCCGACGTCGACAAGGGACTCGACGAGCTGTACGCGCTGGGCGTGCGCAGCATGTTCCTGTGCCACAAGTTCGACAACGCGCTGTGCGGCGTCCGCTTCGACGAGGGCGGCCTCGGCACGGCCATCAACGTCGGCCAGTTCCTGTCCACCGGCACCTTCTGGCAGACCGAGAAGTGCACCGGGCCGCAGCACGACAACCCGATCGGCACCGCCGCCTCCGCGGCGGAGGCGGACCTGCCGGCGGGCACGGAGGTCCCCTCGTACGACGCGGACGCCCGGTGCAACACCCGCGGGCTCACCGCCCTGGGCGAGTACGCCGTACGCGGCATGATGAAGCGCAAGATGATGCTCGAGATCGACCACATGAGCGTCAAGGCCACCGGCCGGGTGCTCGACATCTTCGAGGCAGCGGACTACCCCGGCGTGCTGTCCTCGCACAGCTGGATGGACCTGAACTGGACCGAGCGGGTCTACTCCCTCGGCGGCTTCGTCGCCCAGTACATGCACGGCTCCGCGGCGTTCGGCGCCGAGGCCGGGCGCACCGACGCGCTGCGTGAGAAGTACGGCGTGGGCTACGGCTTCGGCACCGACTTCAACGGCGTCGGCGACCACCCCGCCCCGCGCGGGGCCGACGCCCCGAACAAGGTCACCTACCCCTTCAAGAGTGTCGACGGCGGCTCCGTCATCGACCGCCAGACCGTCGGCACCCGCACCTTCGACTTCAACACCGACGGCGGCGCCGAGGTGGGTCTGGTCCCCGACTGGATCGAGGACATCCGGCTCGTCGCCGGCCAGGACGTGGTCGACGACCTCTTCCGGGGCGCCGAGTCCTACCTCGGCACCTGGGGCTCCACCGAGCGCCACCAGGCCTCGGTGAACCTCGCCGAGGGCCGTGCCGCCACAGCGAGTTCGGCCGAGTACAACCCGTTCACCAGCTACCGGCCCGGCCGGGCCGTGGACGGCGACGACGCCAGCCGCTGGGCCAGCGACTGGAGCGACGACCAGTGGTGGCAGGTCGACCTGGGATCCACCCACCTGGTCTCCCGGGTCACCCTCGACTGGGAGCGCGCCTACGGCACGTCGTACCGCGTCGAACTCTCCACCGACGGCACCCACTGGACGACCGCGTGGTCCACCACCTCCGGCGACGGCGGCCTGGACACGGCCGGATTCACCGGCACCCCCGCCCGCTGGGTCCGGGTGCACGGCCTGGACCGGGGCACGGACTGGGGATACTCGCTGTACGAAGTGGGCGTCCACAGCGCCTAGCAGTCGGCCACGGGGGGACACACATGGCACGGATGCCGTCGGCGCAGCGGCGCCTGCAGCTGACGGAAGCGGCGATCAGAGCGATGGCCCGGGACGGCGTCCCGAGGACGACCACCCGGTCCATCGCCGCCGAGGCCGGGGTGTCCCTGAGCGTCTTCCACTACTGCTTCGACTCCAAGCAGGCCCTCGTCGAGTCCGTCATCACGACGCTCACCGACCACTCGGTGAGCGTCGTGAAGGACGCGCTGCGGCCCAGGGCCACCCTCGAGGAGACCGTCCGGGCCGGCTTCCAGGCGTACTGGGACCACGTCCGCGCCCACCCCGACGAGCACATGCTGACCTACGAACTCACCCAGTACGCCCTGCGCGAGCCGGGATTCGAGCACCTGGCCCGGCGGCAGTACGCGTTGTACGGCGACGCCTACGCGGAACTCATCGAGCAGCTCCGCAGCGGCACGGACCTCCGGCTGCGCGTACCCGTCCCCGTGCTGGCCCGCTATCTCGCCGCCATGACCGACGGACTGACCCTCAACTACCTCGTGCTCGGCGACGCGGACGCCTGGACCGACATCCTCGACACGGTCACCGCCCACATCGCGGGGCTGGTCCTCGCCGACGAGCCCGCTACGGGGTCCGCGCGATGAGCAAAGCGACGTCGTCGTGGTCGTCGGGGTGGCGCAGGCCGTGGAGCAGCAGGTCGCAGATCTCCTCCAGGGCACGGCCGGGCTCGTCCAGGAAGCTGAGGAGGACGGCCAGGCGGTCGTCGATGGGGTGCAGACGGGTCTCCACCAGGCCGTCCGTGTACAGGACCAGCAGATCGCCGGGGGTGAGCTCGACCGTCGTGGTCTCGAAATCGACGCCGCCCACCCCGAGCGGGGCGCCGGGCGGCAGGTCGAGCAGCGTCGGAGCACGGCCGGGACCGGCCAGCGCGGGCGGCATGTGGCCCGCGTTCGCGATGCGGCACTGCCGGGTACGGGGGTCGTACACCGCGTACAGGCAGGTCACGATGTAGTGCTCCAGGTCGCAGGTGATCTTGTCCAGGTGCCGCAGCACGTCGCCGGGCTCGAGGTCGAGATCCGCGTAGGCGCAGGTCGCGGTGCGCAGCCGGCCCATGGTGGCGGCCGCGTCGATGCCGTTGCCCATGACGTCCCCGACGACCAGCGCGGTCTTGTCGTCGGTCAGCGGGATGACGTCGTACCAGTCGCCGCCGACCTCGCTGGTCGCCTGGGCGGGCTGGTATCGGGAGGCCAGTTCCAGACCGGTGTGCTGCGGCGCGTGGTCGGGCAGCAGACTGCGCTGGAGGGTGAGGGCGGTGTTGCGCACGCTCTGGAACCAGCGCGCGTTGTCGATCGCCACTGCGGCCCGGCCGGCCAGTTCACCGGCCAGGATGACGTCGTCCTCGTCGAACGGCAGCGGATTGCGGGTGCGCTTGAGGTCGAGGGCGCCGAGCACCTCCCCGTGGGCGATCAGCGGCACCGCGAGGTACGAGTGGACCCCGGCCCTGGCCAGCAGCGCGGCCCCCTCGGCGTCACGGGCGATCCGCGGGATGTCCTGCTCGCCGACGTGCCGCACCAGCACCGGCCGGCCGGTGTGCACACACAGGGTGACCAGACGGTCCCCGTCATAGGCGGCGACGTCCCCCGGCGGGTCGGCGGCCCGCAGCGCCACGGTCGGGTGGGCCGCCTTCAGCGCGAGGGCGCGGAACAGCTCCGCGCCGTTGTCCGGCCGGCGTGAGCGGCGGCAGGCCAGGGCGGAGTCGAGGATGTCCACGGCGACCACGTCGGCGAGCTGCGGGACCGCGATCTCGGCCAGCTCCCGCGCGGTCCGGTCCACCTCCAGCGAGGTGCCGACCCGGGTCGAGGCCTCCGCGATGAGGGCGAGGCGCCGCCGGGCCCGGTCGGCCTCCGCGGCGGCCCGGTGCCGTTCGGTGACGTCGACGACCGAGGCGGCCGCGCCCAGTACCCGCCCACCGGGATCCTCCAGACGGTAGAAGGAGAGGGACCAGGCGTGCTCGTGATCGGGGTCGGTCGGTGGGCGGCCCACGTGGTACTGGTCGAGCAGCGGGGTGCCGGTCGTGAGCACCTGCCGCAGGGCGGACTCGATGGTGTCGATGTCGGGAAGGGGCATCGCCTCCCGCAGACGACGCCCGACATGGTCCTCGGCGGGGATGCCGTCGATGCGTTCCAGCGCCGGGTTGACCAGGAGATAGCGCAGGTCCGGGTCCAGCAGGGCCAGCCCGATCGGCGACTGGCTGATCAGCCGCTCGCACAGCGCCAGATCGGTCTCGACGCGCTGGAGCAGATCGTGGTCGGCGGCGATGCCCAGGGCGTAGACGTCCCCGAGATCGTCCTGGAGCCGCATGTTGCGGAACTCCATCAGCCGGGTGCTGCCGTCCTTGTGCCGGATGGGGAAGGCACCGGCCCAGCTCCGGCCGGTCTCCAGCACATCCGCGAACAGCCGCACCACGGACTGGAGGTGCTCGGGGTGGATCAGCAGCCGCGCCGCGTACTTGCCGAGGGCCTCCTGCGCGGTGTAGCCGAAGAGATCCTCCGCCTGGGGGCTCCAGAACACGATGCGTCCGTCGATGTCGATGACCAGCGCGGACACGCTCAGCACGTCCAGCAGACCGGTGGGCGCGGGCGTGTCGGGGTGGTACGCGTCCCCGTCCGACCCGATGGGTTCGGCTGTCATCGCGGAGCCTCCTCCTGTACCTCCATGCTGCCTCTGCTTGCGCGTGCGGGAAACCGGGGGCCCGCGGGCCGGGCCGACGGCGCCGTGCGCATCGGGCGGACAAGCAGCACCATGGGTCGTGTAGAGGACGGGAACCCATGGAACCTGCGCGAGAAGCATTCGACGCCCCGACGCCCGCGGGACCGCGCGACCTCCTCGACGCGTCCACCGACGCGGCGGCGATCGTGTCCGCGGCCGGCCTGGTCGTCGGCTGGACACGGGGCGCGGAAGCACTGCTCGGCCACCCGGCGTCGGACGTCGTCGGCCACCCGGCCGCGAAGCTGGTGGCGATGGACCGGGATCCGGCACGGGTGGCCGCGGTCGCGACGCGCTGCCGGGGCGGGATGGGGTGGAGCGGTGTCATCTCCGTACGGCACCGCGACGGCCGCGCCGTCGACGTCGATCTGCGGGTCTCCGCCGCCTTCCGGATCGGCGACGACGAGTGCTTCCTGCTCTCGGCGCGCCGACGGAGCGAGCAGTGGGCGGTCGGCCAGTCCGTCCTCGACGGGTTCCTGACCCGTTCCCCGGTCGGGATGGCCGTGATGGACCTGGAGCTGCGCTATGTGTGGCTGAACGACACGCTGGAGCGCTTCGGCGGGGTGCCCCGCGATCAGCGCCTGGGGCGCCGGCTGAGCGATCTGCTGCCCGGACTCCAGGCGGTGGCCATCGAGTCACTGATGCGCAAGGTGCTGGAGACCGGGGTCCCGGTCACCGACTACGAGTACCTGGGTTGGAGCTGGGCCGATCCGCACCGCCGGCACGCCTACTCCACGTCGTTCTTCCCGCTGCTGGGTGACGACGACTCCGTCACCGGGGTCTGCTACATGGTCCAGGACGTCACCGAGCGGTGGCACGCCCGCCGGCTCCTGTCGCTGGTCAACGAGGCCGGGACGCGTGTCGGCACCACCTTGGACGTGATGCGCACGGCCCAGGAGCTCGCCGACTTCACCGTCCCCGGATTCGCGGACTTCGTCATCGTCGACCTCCTGGAGCCGGTGCTCAGCACCGAGGGCCACGGGGCCTGGCTGACCGACGCGGGACCCGCGCCCGCGCGGCCGGTGATGCGGCGCGCCGGGATGGCCTCGGTGCGCGAGGGCTGCCCCGAGGCCGTGGCCCGGATCGGCGACCGGGTCGACTTCCTTCCGCCGCCGCACGACGCAGGCCTGCTCATCGACGGCGAGCCGATCCTCATCCCCGTGCTCGACCCCGGCGACGACCTCTGGAACACCGAACAGCCCGAACGGATCGTGAGCATCCGCGAGTTCGGCCTGCACTCGCTCATCTCCGTGCCGATGCGGGCGCGCAACACCGCGCTGGGCCTCGCCACCTTCGTCCGGTCCGTCAACCCCGTGTCGTTCCGGTCCGACGACGTCCTGCTGGCCCGGGAGCTGGTGGCGCGGGCGGCGCTGTGCGTCGACAACGCCCGCCGCTACACCCGGGAACACACGGCGGCCGTCACCCTTCAGCGCAGCCTGCTGCCGCACGCCCTGGCGGGCGGAACGGCACTGGAGCTGGCCTCCTCCTATCTGCCGGCGGACCCCACGGACGGGGTGGGCGGCGACTGGTTCGACGTCATCCCGCTGTCCGGGGCCCGGGTGGCCCTCGTCGTCGGCGACGTGGTGGGGCACGGCATCGCCGCCGCGGCGACCATGGGCCGGCTGCGCACCGCGGTACAGACCCTCGCCGACATGGAGCTGCCCCCCGACGAGCTGCTGGCCCACCTCGACGACCTCGTGATCCGGCTGAGCGCGGAACGGACCGGCGCGGACCGGGCCGACGAAGGGGCCGCCCACCAGGGCGCCACCGCCTTCCTGGGGGCCACCTGCCTGTACGCCGTCTACGATCCGGTCACCCGGCGGTGCACGATGGCCAGGGCCGGTCACCCGCCGCCCGTCGTCGTCGGCCCCGACGGGCAGGTCACGTTCCCGGAGCCCCCGCCCGGTCCGCCGCTGGGACTCGGCGGCATGGCGTTCGAGTCCACCGAGATCGAGCTGGCCGAGAACAGCCTCATCGGTCTCTACACCGACGGGCTCGTGGAGGGAGGCGGCCGGGACATCGAGGAGGGCATGACCCGGCTCGGCGAGGTGCTGGCCCGCTCCGACGCCGACCTGGAGACCCTGTGCACCTCGGCGGTGCGCCGGCTCGTGCCCGTGCCCCGGCCCGACGACGTCGCCCTGCTCCTGGCGCGCACCCACGCCCTCGGCGCCGACCACGTCGTGTCCTGGGAGGTGCCGGTGGACCCGGCCGCCGTCGCCGACATCCGGGCCCGCGCCACCCGGCAGGTGGAGGCCTGGGGGCTGGGCGATCTCGCCATGATGTCCGAGCTCATCGTGAGCGAGCTCGTCACCAACGCCGTGCGCTACGCCACGCCGCCGATCCGGCTGCGGCTGATCCTCGACGCCCGCCTGACCTGCGAGGTCTCCGACGCCAGCAGTACGGCCCCGCGGTTGCGGCACGCCCGGGTCACGGACGAGGGGGGCCGCGGCCTCTTCCTGGTGGCGCAGCTCGCCCACCGGTGGGGCGTCCGGTACACGGCCGACGGAAAGATCATCTGGGCCGAGCAGGAGCTCTCCTGACCCGGTCCCGGCCCGCTGAGGACCCCACCGCCGGCCGTCGCCCGTAAGGGCCGCGTCAAAGGCGTGGGCGTCCCCGTCAGGGAAGCGTCAACGACGGCCGTTCCCGGCCACGGACGGTGTTGTCTCGACCTGTCCGAATCTCGTCCGAACCCTTCAAGGAGTTCGCGATGGCCGATCTGGCCTTCGTCGTCACCACGGTCGCGGTCTTCGCGCTGGTGGCCCTCGTCGCCAGGGGGGTGACCAAGCTGTGACCGCCGAGAACACCGTCGGCCTCGTCGTGGCCGTCGCCCTCCTGGGCTATCTGATCCTCGCCCTGATCTTCCCGGAGAGGTTCTGAGCGGCCATGGGTCCCGTACTCGCCGGCATACTCCAGATGCTGGCCCTCGTGGCGGCGCTCGCGCTCGCCTACATCCCTCTCGGCGGCTACATGGCCCGGGTCTACTCCTCCGGCCGGCACTGGCGCGTCGAGAGGTGGATCTACCGGGGCATCGGTGCCGACCCGGACACCGAGATGCGCTGGCCCGCCTATCTGCGAGCGGTGCTGGCCTTCTCGGCGGCCGGCGTCCTCTTCCTGTATCTGCTCCAGCGCCTCCAGGGCGTGCTGCCGCTGTCGCTGGGCTTCAAGTCGATCGACCCGGACCAGGCGTTCAACACCGCCGCCTCCTTCGTCACCAACACCAACTGGCAGTCGTACTACGGCGAGCAGGCCATGGGCCACGTCGTGCAGACGGCCGGTCTGGCCGTGCAGAACTTCGTCTCCGCGGCCGTCGGGATCGCCGTCGCGGTGGCGCTGGTGCGGGGGTTCGCCCGCTCGCGGACCGGTGAGCTCGGCAACTTCTGGTCCGACCTGGTCCGCGGCACCGTCCGGATCCTGGTGCCGGGCGCGGCCGTCGCCGCGATCGTGCTGGTCGCCTGCGGCGCGATCCAGAACTTCTCCGGCATCCACGAGGTCGGCCAGTTCCTCGGCGACTCGCAGCAGTGGAACGGCGGTGCGGTCGCCTCGCAGGAGGCCATCAAGGAGCTGGGCACCAACGGCGGCGGCTACTTCAACGCCAACTCCGCCCACCCCTTCGAGAACCCGACCCCGTTCACGAACCTCTTCGAGATCTTCCTGCTGCTGGTCGTCCCGGTCGCGCTGACCCGCACCTTCGGCATCATGGTCGGCTCGGTCCGGCAGGGGTACGCGATCCTCGCGACCATGGCCACCGTCTGGGCCGCTTTCGTCGCCCTGATGATGTGGACCGAGTTCGCCCACCACGGTCCGGCGCTCCAGCTCGCCGGGGGTGCGATGGAGGGCAAGGAGCTCCGCTTCGGGGTCGGTTCCTCGTCCCTCTTCGCGGTGTCGACGACGCTCACCTCGACCGGCGCGGTGGACTCCTTCCACTCCTCCTTCACCGGCCTCGGCGGCGGCATCACCCTGCTCGGCATGATGCTGGGCGAGATCGCGCCCGGCGGCACCGGCTCAGGCCTCTACGGCATGCTGGTCATGGCGGTCATCGCGGTGTTCGTCGCCGGCCTCATGGTCGGCCGCACGCCCGAGTACCTGGGCAGGAAGATCGGCACCCGCGAGATCAAGTTCGCGGCCTGCTACATCCTGATCACCCCGGCCCTGGTGCTCGTCCTCACCGCCGCGGCGATGGCGCTGCCCACTCCGGGCGACTCGATGACCAACTCCGGCGCGCACGGCTTCTCCGAGATCCTCTACGCCTACACCTCGGCGTCCAACAACAACGGCTCGGCCTTCGCCGGGCTGAACGCCGACACGCAGTGGTTCAACAGCACCCTGGGCGTGGCGATGCTCCTCGGCCGTTTCCTGCCGATGGTGTTCGTGCTGGCGCTGGCCGGCTCGCTCGCCGAGCAGCGGCCGGTCCCGGCGACGTCCGGCACCCTGCGCACCGAGAAACCGCTGTTCACGGGCCTGTTGGTGGGAGCGATCCTGATCATCACCGGCCTGACCTACTTCCCGGCACTCGCGCTGGGACCGCTCGCCGAAGGGCTGGCGTCATGACGACCGACGCGACCAAGCAAGAGGACACGATGTCCACAGCCGCCCCGACCCGGGCGCCCCACCGGGACGCGCCGACCGGTCACCAGGCCCAGGGCCGTGCCGCCGCGGGCCTGTTCGACCCCCGGCAGCTCCTCGGGGCGTTGCCGGACGCCTTCCGCAAGCTCGATCCGCGGGTGATGGTCAAGTCGCCCGTGATGTTCGTGGTGTGGGTCGGCTCCCTGCTCACCACCGTCTTCTCCGTCAAGGACCCGGGCGACCGGTTCGGCTGGACCATCAGCGCCTGGCTGTGGCTGACCGTGGTCTTCGCCAACCTCGCGGAGGCGGTCGCCGAGGGCCGGGGCAAGGCCCAGGCCGACACCCTGCGCAAGGCCAGGACCGGCACCGTCGCCCGGCGGCTCGTGGGGGACCGCGAGGAGCGGGTGCCCGGCACCGCACTGCGTATCGGTGACCTGGTCGTCTGCGAGGCCGGCGATGTCGTCCCGGGTGACGGTGACGTCGTCGAGGGCGTCGCGAGCGTCGACGAGTCGGCGATCACCGGTGAATCGGCTCCCGTCATCCGGGAGTCGGGCGGTGACCGCAGCGCCGTCACCGGCGGCACGAAGGTCCTCTCCGACCGGATCGTCGTCCGGATCACCACGAAGCCGGGCGAGACCTTCATCGACCGGATGATCAACCTGGTCGAGGGCGCGGCCCGGCAGCGGACGCCCAACGAGATCGCGCTGAACATCCTGCTCGCCTCCCTCACGATCGCCTTCCTGCTTGCGGTCGCCACGCTGCCGCCGTTCGCCGGCTACGCGGGCACGCGTCCGACGATGGTCGTACTCGTGGCGCTGCTGGTCTGTCTCATCCCCACCACGATCGGCGCGCTGCTGTCGGCGATCGGCATCGCTGGCATGGACCGGCTGGTGCAGCGCAACGTCCTGGCCATGTCCGGCCGGGCCGTGGAGGCCGCGGGCGACGTCTCGACCCTGCTGCTCGACAAGACCGGCACCATCACCCTCGGCAACCGCCGGGCCGCCGAGTTCGTGCCGGTGCGCGGCACCACGGAGGCCGAACTCGCCGACGCCGCCCAGCTGTCGTCGCTGGCCGACGAGACGCCGGAGGGCCGCTCCGTCGTCGTCCTGGCGAAGGAGCGGTACGGGCTGCGGGAGCGCCGGCAGGGCGAGCTGTCCGGCGCCGAGTGGATCGCCTTCACCGCCCAGACCCGGATGTCGGGCGTGGACGTCGACGGCCGCAGGATCCGCAAGGGCGCGGCCGGGTCGGTCCTCGCCTGGGTCCGGGAGCGGGGCGGCACGGCGTCCGAGGACGCGGGCGCGCTCTCCGACCGGATAGCCGGCGCGGGCGGCACACCGCTGCTGGTCGCGGTCGAGGACGCCGACGGTGCCCGCGTGCTCGGCGTCATCCACCTCAAGGACGTCGTCAAGGACGGCATGCGCGAGCGGTTCGAGGAACTGCGCCGGATGGGCATCAAGACCGTCATGATCACGGGCGACAACCCGCTCACGGCGAAGGCCATCGCCGAGGAGGCCGGGGTCGACGACTTCCTCGCGGAGGCCACCCCCGAGGACAAGATGGCGCTCATCAAGCGGGAGCAGGCCGGCGGCAAGCTCGTCGCGATGACCGGCGACGGCACCAACGACGCCCCCGCGCTGGCCCAGGCCGACGTAGGCGTGGCGATGAACACGGGCACGTCGGCCGCGAAGGAGGCCGGCAACATGGTCGACCTCGACTCCGACCCGACCAAGCTCATCGAGATCGTCGAGATCGGCAAGCAACTGCTCATCACCTGGGGCGCGTTGACGACGTTCTCCCTCGCCAACGACGTCGCGAAGTACTTCGCGATCATCCCGGCGCTGTTCGCGGCCGTGTATCCGGGCCTGGACCGGCTCAACATCATGGGTCTGTCCTCACCGGACTCCGCCATCCTGTCGGCGGTCGTCTTCAACGCGCTGATCATCATCGCCCTGGTCCCGCTGTCCCTGCGGGGCGTGCGGTACCGGCCGATGAGCGCGGACAGGATGCTCCGCCGCAACCTGACGGTCTACGGCGTCGGCGGTCTGGTCGCGCCCTTCGTCGGCATCAAGCTCATCGACCTGCTCCTCTCCCTCATCCCCGGGATCGGCTGAACACCATGAACAACTCGGTATCCCATTCCGCCCGGTTGCTGTGGGCCGGGCTGCGCGCGCTGCTGGTGCTGACGGTGGTGACGGGCGTGATCTACCCGCTGGCCGTCACCGGCATCGCCCAAAGCGTCTTCCCCGGCAACGCGAACGGCTCGGAGATCGAGTCGGACGGCAAGGTCGTCGGCTCGTCGTTGATCGGACAGTCGTACAACCTGCCGCTGAAGAAGGGGCAGGAGACCCCGGAGCCCGACCTGAAGTGGTTCCAGGGCCGCCCGGCCAACGGCCTCGGCACCAACAGCGTCAACACCCGGTACGAGCTCATCCTCTCCGGCGCAACCAACCGCGCCGCCGACGACAAGGACCTCATCGACTGGGTGACGGCCGCCAAGGCCGCCGTCGTCAAGGACAACTCGACGCCCGGCCACCGGGTCAGCCCCGCCGACGTGCCCGCCGACGCCGTCACCTCCTCCGGCTCCGGACTGGACCCGGACATCTCCCCGCGGTACGCGGAGATCCAGGTCCACCGGGTCGCCGAGAAGAACGGCCTGTCCGTCGCCCGGGTCCGGAAGCTGGTCGACGAGCACACCGAGGGACGCACCCTCGGCTTCCTGGGCGAGCCCCGGGTGAACGTCCTGGAGCTCAACATCGCGCTCAAGGACCTGGTGACCGGGGGCTGACGGCGGTTCCCGGTCAGGAGAGCCGACCGGCCGACGGTGCCGGAGGGGTCGTCGCGCACTGCCGCGACGACCCCGCGGCGCCGTACGCGACCTCCCGTGCCGCGCCCCCGCCCGACCCGGTTCACCTCGCGGTGAGGGGCACCCGTCGGCGGGCGGCCAGGGCCAGTCCGAGCGCCCCGACGGCTCCCGCGAGGGCGAGCACGCCCAGCGCTCCCGCCAGGCTGCCGACCGCCGCGGTCAGCGCGAGGACCACGAGCGGGCAGACGAACTGGCCGATGAAGAAGGAACCCGTCCACAGCCCGGTGCCGCGGCCGCGGTCGGCGTAGTCCAGCTTCGACAGGGCGAGGGTCAGCAGGCTCGGCAGCATGATGCCGCCGCCGAAGCAGTTGATCATCGCGCCGACGGTCAGGACGACCGGGCCGGGGGCCAGCCAGATCACGGCGAACCCCAGGGCGCACAGGGCGAAGACGGCCGGCAGCCAGGCGTCCGGGGCGCGGCCGAGCCGGGTGAAGACGACCGCGCCGATCACGGTCGCGAGGCTGGAGGCGGCGATGGCCAGCCCGATCGTGCCGGGGTCGGTCACCCCCATGTCGTCGAGGAGGAAGGCCATCTCCACCTGGACGGTGTAGAAGAGGACGGCGCCGAAGACGGTGAGCGCGCAGGTCCCGGCCAGCGGCCGCCAGGGGAAGGAACGCCCGCCCCGCACCGTGTCGCGGGGCACGGCGGGGGAGGGGACGCCGGCCGCGTCGGCGGGTGCGGCGGGGGAGGGTGCGGCGGTCAGGTCGGCGGGTGCGGCGGTCAGGTCGGCCGGTCGGGGGCGGGGCAGGAAGGCGGCCATGGCGGGGGCGAGGAGCAGGCTGACGGCGTAGGCCCAGAACGGTGTGCGCCAGCCGGCCGATCCCGCCACGCCGCCCAGGACGAAGAAGGCCGTCGCGGAGATCGAGGCGCACATCGTCTGCATGGCCAGATAACGGTCACGCTGCCGACCGGAGTAGTAGTCGCCGATCAGGGTGGTGCAGCAGGTCATGATGGCGGCCTCGACGACTCCGACGAGGGCGCGGCTGGCGACGACGGCGCCGAGGGAGTCCAGCCACAGCGGGGCGGTGCCGACGAAGGCGTAGAGCACGGTGGCGATCACCAGGAGGCGCTTGCGGCCGAGCCGGTCGACGACGATGCCGGCGAAGGGCGCCAGCAGCGCCAGGGACAGGGCCGGGATCGTCAGCGCCATGGGGACCAGGGCCTCGACGCCGGGTGTGCCGGCGAAGTGGTCCCGCATCCGGGGCAGCACGGGCGCGATGAGCACGGCGCCCAGGATGGGCAGACAACTGCCCGCCATCAGCAAGGTGATGCGGAGCCGGTGGCCGGCTCCGGACACGGGCGGCTCGGACGGCGTGTCCTCGGCGGTGCCGATGGCCGTGGCGGTGCCGGCGAGCGGCGGGGACGGGAGCGGGGGCACGGGTGCGGGCATGCGGGAACTCCACCTGGCGTAGCGGAAGGGGGACGAGGACGCGGCCGTCCCGGAGCGGACACCCGGAACCCGGGCGGGCCCGGAATCCGGGGGTCCGAACCCGGGGGTCCGGAACCCGGCGCGGGCCCGGCACCCCGAGCGGGGCCGGAACGCCGGGCGCGTGGCAGGAGTGCGGCGCACCGGTGGCGCCGGTACACCGGCACACCCGCGCCGGGCGCTGCCGTGACGACCGCGCGGGTCGGGTCGGCTCACCGGTCGGCTCGCCGGGGGCCGTACCGCCCCGGCAGCGGTCGGTGGGGCGGCTCCGGTGTCGGGTGGAGACGACTATGGGGCACCGCGCGGGCCCTGCCTACCCCTCGCCCGATCGGGATCGAGGATGTGGATCATTCACGCCCTGGATGCGGCCCGGGTCCCGGACGCGGGCGCGGATGTGGGCGCGCTCAGCTCCGCGCCCACGCGGGCCGCCGTCTCCCGCAGCCACATATGGGCCGCGTCGTGGGTGTGGACCGGATGCCACCACAGGGCTTCCTGGAGGGGGACCACCTCGTACGGCGCCGCCAGGACACGCACCGCCGCCACCCCGCGCAACTGCTCGGCCAGCCGCTGCTGCACCAGGGCGATCCGGCGGGTGCCGGCCACCAGGAACGGCAGCACCTGGAAGCTGTCGACGGAGACCTCGACGCGGGGTTCGATGCCCAGCATGCTCAACTGGCGGGCCGCGGGGGCGTCGTAGGTGCGCTGGTAGGTGACCCAGGGCAGCCGGGCCAGGTCGTCCATGGTCAGCCGGTCGCCGACCTCGTCGTTGGTGTCGGCGACGAGGAAGGCCCAGCCGTCGGTGAACAGCTCCACGGTGGGGAACCCGCTGATGACGCCGTGCGGCATCAGCAGCCCGTCGGCGGTGCTGAGCAGTGCCGCCGTCTCCTCCGTCACCTCGGTCGGCGGCCGCTGGAAGCGCAGCTGTACCCCGGGCGCCTCGGCGTGCACCCGCCGGGCGAGCTCGGCGCCGAACACGGCGACGGCGTAGTCGGAGGAGAGCAGGGTGAACTCGTGCTCCTCGCTGCCGGGGACGAACTCGGCCCGGCTGCTGAACACCCGCTCCAGCAGGTCGCAGGCGGTGGCGGTGCGGTCGAGCAGCGCGCGTCCGAGGGCGGTGAGTTCGTACTGGCCGCCGACGCGGGACAGCAGCTCGTCGTCGAAGTGGCGGCGCAGTCGGGCCAGGGCCGCGCTCATCGCGGGCTGACTGAGCCCGATGCGCTGCCCCGCGCGGGTGACGTTGCGTTCCTCCAGCAGGGCCCGCAGGGACAGCACGAGGTTGAGGTCGAGGCCGGACAGGTACACAACGCCTCCGCAGCGAGGCCGCTCCATGCGGCGATATCCACACGATGGATGATCGATATCCAAAGAATCGATTTCCCAGATTACGGGAGGTGGGGCCAGATTAGTCGCATCGTCATCAGGAGGACATGTCAGTGAAACACCGAACCCCTTCCGCGTCCTTCTCCGGACCCTTCGCCCTCGGCACCCTCTCAGCCCCCGACCAGGCATCTTTCCCCGCTCTCGTGATCCCCGAGGGACGGGTGCTGGACCTTCGTACCGCCTTTCACGACCCCGCGCTGACGACCCGGCGGCTCCTCGAGCGCTGGGACGAGGTGCTGCCGCGCCTGGAGGCCCTGGCGGCGGACGGCACCGTCGGCACCACGGCTGCCGTCGGCACCGCCGAGACCGCCGACGCCTGGCGGCCGCTCGACGGCCTGCGGGTGCACGCCCCGGTCGAGCCCCGCCAGGTCTTCCAGTCCGGCGCCAACTACCGGCAGCATGTGATCGACCTGGAGGTCGCCCACCGCGCGCCCGACGACCCGCGGACCCCGGAGGTTGCCCGGGCGGAGATCGCCGAGATCATGGACCGGCGGGCCGCCGAGGACCTGCCGTACGTGTTCCTCGGTCTGCCGAGCGCGATCACCGGTCCCTACGACGACGTCGTCCTGCCCTCCTGGGCCGAACAGCCCGACTGGGAACTGGAGTTGGCGGTCGTCATCGGCAGGCCGGCCTACCGGGTGCCCGCATCGCGGGCCCTGGCGCACATCGCCGGGTACACGATCGCCAACGACCTCACCGACCGCGCCACCGTCTTCCGCCGGGACATGAAGGCCATCGGCACGGACTGGCTGCGCAGCAAGAACGCCCCCGGCTTCACCCCCCTCGGCCCCTGGATCGTGCCGGCCGCCTCGGTCGCCGACCCGGGCGATCTGCGGGTCACCCTGAAGCTGAACGGCGAGACCATGCAGGACGAGTCCACCGAGGACATGCTCTTCGGCATCGCCCGGCTGGTGTCGTACGCCTCGCAGGCCTCCCGGCTCCTGCCCGGCGACCTGGTGCTGACGGGTTCCCCCGCGGGCAACGGCATGCACTGGGGGCGACTGCTGCGCGACGGCGACGTCATGGACGGCTCGATCACCGGACTCGGTGCCCAGCGCACCCGCTGTATCGCGGAGACCGCGTGAACCCGGACCGCCGCGACCCCGAGGGCGCGATCGCCGAAGCCGCCGAGTCCTTCTCCAACTGGGGTCGTTGGGGCGAGGACGACGTGCTGGGCACCCTGAACTTCCTCGACGAGGCGAAGCGCCGCGAAGGCGCCGCACTGGTCCGCCGGGGTGTCAGCTTCTCGCTCGCGCAGTCCTTCGACATGAACGGCCCGCAGAAGGGCTGGCGGCGGCGCACCAACCCGGTGCACACCATGCTCGACACCGGTACCGACGCCGCCCTCGGCAACCAGGGCTTCCCGCACGGCATCGGCGGCGCCGACGACGTGATCGCGATGCCGCTCCAGTGCTCCACCCAGTGGGACGGCCTCGGCCACATCTTCGACCACGGCAAAGCCTGGAACGGACGGCCCGCCGAGAAGGTCGTCACCTCCGACGGCGACCTCGTCACCGGCATCGAGCACATGGCGCCGTACGTCGCCGGGCGCGGGGTCCTCCTCGACGTCGGCCGGGTCATCGGCACGGAAGGCGAACTGCCCGACGGGTTCGCCATCACCGAGGAGCACCTGACCGCGACCGCCGACGCGCACGGCGTGGCGGTGGGCCGCGGGGACATCGTCGTCGTACGCACCGGCCGGCTGACCCGGGCCCGGCGCGAGGGCTGGGGCGACTACGCGGGCGGCGACTCGCCCGGCCTGTCCTTCACCACGGCCGGCTGGCTGCACCGCACCGAGATCGCCGCGATCGCCACCGACACCTGGGGCTTCGAGGTACGGCCGAACGAGTTCGACGCGGCCTTCCAGCCCCTGCACCAGGTCGCCATCCCCAACATGGGCCTGCTCATCGGGGAGATGTGGGACCTCGACGCGCTCGCCGCCGACTGCGCCGCGGACGGCCGCTACGCGTTCTGGCTCACCGCCGCACCCCTGCCCATCACCGGAGCCGTCGGCTCACCCGTCAACCCGGTCGCGGTCAAGTAGCCCGCGTGACAAGGGAGGTTCCCATGACCCCACCCCGCACGGTCCTCGTCATCGGCGGCGGTGCCGCGGGCAACGCCGTGACCGTTCTGCTGCGCCGCGCCGGCCTCACCGTGGACCTGATCGAGGCCAAGCCGGACTGGAACGCCACCACCGGCTCCGGCATCACCCTCCAGGGCAACGCCCTGCGCGTGCTGCGCGAACTCGGCGTCTGGGACGAGGTCGAGTCCTTCGGCTGGGCCTTCGGCTCACTGGGCGTCATCGCCCCCGACGGCACCCTCCTCCACGAGGCCGAGGACCTCCGCACCGGCGGCGACGACCTGCCCGCCACCCTGGGCATGCAGCGGCCCCGGCTCCAGCGGATCCTCATCGACGCCGTCCGGGCCAGTGGCGCCCGGGTCCGCCTCGGCACCACCGCCGAGACCCTGGACCAGGACGCCGAGGGCGTCTCGGCGCGCTTCAGCGACGGCACCACCGCCCGCTACGACCTGGTGATCGCCGCCGACGGGCTCAACTCCGCGACCCGGGCCGCCATCGGCATCACGGCGAAACCCGAGCCGACCGGCATGGCCATCTGGCGCACCAGCGCCCCGCGCCCCGCGGGCCTGGTCCGCACCGACCTCGCCTACGGCGGCCCGGCGTACATCGCCGGCTACTGCCCGACCGGTCCGGACAGCATCTACGCCTACGTCGTCGAGGCGTGCCGCGACCGCGCCACCATCGACCCGGCGACGTACGCCGACGAGATGCGCCGCCTCACCCAGGGGTACGGCGGCCACTGGGCCGACATCACCCCCCACCTCACGGACCCGTCGAAGGTCAACTACACCTGGTTCGACCGACTGCTCGTCGAGGGCTCCTGGCACCGCGGCCGGGTGGTGCTGATCGGCGACGCCGCGCACTGCTGCCCGCCCACCCTCGCGCAGGGCGCCGCCATGTCCCTGGAGGACGCCTCCGTCCTCGCCGGGCTCCTCACCGCCGGCCACGACTGGGACGACGCACTGCTCCAGCGGTACCACGAGCGCCGCATCCCCCGGGTACGGGCCGTCGTCGAGGCGTCCGTGCAGCTCGGGCAGTGGCAGCTGGACGGTGTCCGCGACGCCGACGTCCCCGGCCTGATCGGCCGGACGATGACGATGCTCAAGGAACTGCCGTGACCGCGCCCGCGACGCCGACCGTCGACGTGCACGCCCACGTCCTGCTCCCCGAGGTCGACGCCCTCGTCGCCGGGCTCCCCGGTCTGGCCGCGGCCAGGGAACTGGACGCCCGGCGCAACGGACCCGCCTCGCTGGCCGTCAGCGGGCCCATGGTCCGCGAGCGCGTCCCGCGGCTGACCAACGTCACCGTGCGGCTGGCCGCCATGGACGCGCAGGGCGTGGACGTCCAGCTGGTCAGCCCCTCGCCCTCGCACTACCACTACTGGGCCGACGAGAAGACTGCCGACAAGGTGTACCGACTGGCCAACGAGGCCACGGCCGCGCACTGTTCGGCCGCACCGGACCGGCTGCGTGGACTGGGACTCGTCCCCCTCCAGCACCCGGACCTGGCCGTACGCGCCCTCGAACACGCCCTGGAACAGGGCCTGTCGGGTGTGGAGATCTCCTCCCACGCCCCGGGCCGGGAACTCTCCGACCCCGCCTACGAACCCTTCTGGGCGCGAGCGGAGGAGACGGGCGCGGTCCTCTTCCTGCATCCCTTCGGCTGCACGCTCGACGAGCGCCTTGACCGCTGGTACCTGTCCAACACCGTCGGCCAGCCCACCGAGAACGCCGTCGCCCTCTCCCACCTGATCTTCTCCGGGGTGCTCGACCGGCACCCCGGCCTGAAGCTGATCGCCGCCCACGGCGGCGGCTACCTGCCCACCCACATCGGACGCTCCGACCACGCCTGGTCGACCCGCGCCGACGCGGGAGCGGGCTGCGCCCGTCCGCCCAGCAGCTACCTCCAGCGGCTCTACTTCGACTCACTGGTCCACGACCCGCACGTCCTGCGGGAGCTGGTCCGCGCCGTCGGCGCCGACCGCGTGCTCCTCGGCTCGGACTTCCCCTTCGACATGGGCACCGAGGACCCCGTCGGCGCACTGCGCGCGGCCCGGCTGCCCGACGCCGACTTCCACGCCGTACGAGGCGGCAACGCCGCCGCCCTCCTCCGGAAGGACTGACCCCCATGCGTCTGCTCACCCACCTGCGGCACGTCGACCTCGCCGTGCCCGACTACGACAGGCAACTCGACTTCTACGCCGGTGTCTGGGGCCTGACCAAGGTCGCCGAGGACTCCGGGATCTCCTTCCTGGCCGCCGAGGGCAGCCCCGAACAGTACGTCGTACGGCTGCGCAAGGCCGAGGAGAAGCGCCTCGACCTGGTCTCCTACGGCGCGGCGAACACGGCGGACGTGGACACCCTCGCCGAGCGGCTCCTCGCCGGAGGCGTCCGGCTGGTCTCGCGGCCGGGCAAGGTCGACACCCCGGGCGGCGGCTACGGCTTCCGCTTCTTCGACGTCGACGGCCGCACCGTCGAGGTCTCCGCCGACGTCGAGGTGCGCCGGCACCGCAGGATCGAGGAGAAGGAGGCCATCCCGGTCAAGCTCTCGCACGTCGTCCTCAACTCCCCCGACCTGAACCGCACCCGGGAGTGGTACGAGCGCCACCTCGGCTTCGCGCTCTCCGACACCCTCATGCACCCCCGGATGGGGGAGGCCATGCACTTCATGCGGATCAGCAACCAGCACCACTCCATGGCGATCGCCAAGGGCCCGCACACCTCCCTGCACCACGTGTCGTTCGAGATGCGCGGGATCGACGAGTACCTGCGCGGCTCCGGCCGGGTGATCCGCTCGGGGGCCCGCAAGCTCTGGGGTCCGGGCCGGCACACGGCCGGGGACAACACCTTCACCTACTTCCTGGACCCGCAGGGCAACACCGTGGAGTACACGACGGAGCTGGAACTGCTGGACGAGGACACCTGGCACCCGCACGTCTACGACTTCTCCCGGCCCGAGATCGCCGACCAGTGGGGCACCGCCAACCCCATGAACGAACTCGTCGCCAAGGAGTCCTTCAACGACGTCGACCGCGGCGTCTTCGTCGCCCCGCCGGTGTGAGGGACACATGCGCATAGCCACCTATCTCCACCGGGGCCGCCGCCGCCACGGCCTGGTCGAAGGCGCCGCCGTACGCCACCTCCCGGACGGCGTCACCCCGTGGGAGGCCGCCCGCGGGGGACACCCGACGGGCCCGGCCGTCCCGCTCGCCGACGTCCGGCTCCTGGCGCCCGTGCAGCCGGCGACCCTGCGAGACTTCGTCACCTTCGAGGAACACGTCGAGGGCGTACGGCGCTCGATCGACGGCTCCGGCGGGGTGCCCGACGCCTGGTACGACGCGCCGACCTTCTACTTCACCAACCCCTACTCCGTGATCGGCCCGGACGACGAGGTGCCCGTGCCGCCCGGCTCCGGGGTGCTCGACTTCGAGCTCGAGGTGGCAGCCGTCATCGGCCGCGAGGGCCGCGACCTCACCCCGGAACAGGCCCGCGACCACATCGTCGGCTACACGATCCTCAACGACTGGTCCGCGCGCGACCTCCAGTCCCGCGAGATGCGGGTCAACCTCGGCCCCTGCAAGGGCAAGGACACGGCCGCCACCCTCGGGCCGTACCTGGTCACCGCGGACGAGCTGGAACCGTACCGGGACGCCGACGGCTTCCTGCGCCTGGCGCTCACCGCCTCCGTCAACGGCGAGACCGTCGGCACGGACCTGCTCTCCAACATGAGCTGGACCTTCGAGGAGATGGTCGCCTACGCCTCCCGGGGCACCGTCGTCCGACCCGGCGACGTGCTCGGTTCCGGCACCTGCGGCAACGGCGGCTGCCTGGCGGAGCTGTGGGGCGTGCGCGCGGAGCAGTCGCCGCCGCCGCTGAAGCCCGGCGACACGGTCACCCTCACCGTGGAGGGCATCGGCACCGTCTCCAACACGGTGGTCGCGGGCACCGACCCGGTCCCGCTCCCCACCGCCCGCCGCCGCACCCGGGAGCGCCCGTGACCGCCGCGCACCGGGGCCGGCTCACGGGCAAGGTCGTGGTCGTCACCGGCGCGGCCCGCGGCCAGGGCGCGGCGGAGGCCGCGGCCCTGGCCCGGGAGGGCGCCCGGGTCGTCGCCACCGACGCCCGCCCGGCGGACGGATGCCGGCGCCTCGACGTCACCCGCGAGGACGACTGGGCCGAACTGGCCGCGCTCCTGCGGGAGTCGTACGGCGAGGTGCACGGGCTGGTCAACAACGCCGGCATCACCTGGCGCGCCCGCGTCGGCGACGTACGGCCCGAGGACTTCGCCCGCGTCCACGCCGTCAACGTCACCGGGCCGCTGCTGGGCATCCAGCACCTGGCCCCGCTGATGCCGCCGGGTTCCTCCATCGTCAACGTCGGTTCCTCCGCCGCCCTCACCGGCCACTACCCGGTCGTCTACACGGCCAGCAAATGGGCCCTGCGCGGTCTGTCGAAGAGTGCCGCGACGGAGCTCGGCCCGCGCGGCATCCGCGTGAACACGATCCACCCCGGCTTCATCGAGACCGAGATGACCGCCTCCGCCGCACCCGCGTTCCGCGAGGCGAACGTCCGCGAGACACCGCTGGGCCGCACCGGCACCGCGCACGAGGTCGCCCCGCTCGTGGTCTTCCTGCTGTCCGACGAGGCCTCCTTCATCACCGGCGCCGAGATCCCCGTCGACGGCGGCCTCACCGCGCACGGCGGCGTGAAGTCCGTCTCCGACGCACTGCGGGAGGCGACTCCGTGAGACGTCCCCCGACGGAAGGGCGACTCGGCGCCCTACGTCCCCGGGTGATCGTCAGGGACGTCCGTAGGTGAGCAGGGACAGCCCGGCGCGCAACCGGCTCAGACGGGCGATCTCGGCGTCGAGGGCCGCGATCCTGCGGTCGACGACCCCGGCGCCCGGGCCGCCCGCGCCGGGGTCGCCGCAGCGCCGCCGCGGATCCGCCACCAGCAGGCCGATCCGGTCGGCGAAACCGCGCAGGTCCTCGACGGTGAGCCCGAGCGCCAGCAGTTCACGGATGACGCGCACTCTCGCCACCTCGTCCGGCCCGTACTCACGCTGCCCGGTGGCGGTGCGCCTCGGCGGTGGAAGGAGGCCCCGTTCCTCGTAGAACCGCAGTGCCCGCGGGGTGGTCCCGGCGGCTGCCGCCGCGTCTCCGATCCGCATGTCCGACCTCACGCTCCCGGTCCCGGCCGCCGCGTCCGCGCGCGACGACGCCTCACGACGGCGGCAACTCCACGACGACGGTCCCGAAGTGCCGCCCCTCGAACAGTTCCTGCAACGCCCGGGGCGCGTCGTCCATGCCCGGGATCCGCACCTGAGGGAAGGTGATCTCACCGGAGCGCAGCCAGTCCCCGAAGCGCCCGTGCCATTCCGCCGTGACCTCGGGATGGTCCGCGCCGCGGTAACCGGACAGCGAGATGCCCTGGTTGACGAGCCGGAACGTGTCGATCTCCGCGGGCGCGCTGCCACCGTCGCGAGCGGGTGACAACTGTCCCGACAGCGCGCCGACCAGTGCGCAGCGGGCACCCCGGCGCGCGGCGCGCACGGCGGCGGCCAGCGTCTCCCCGCCGACGTTGTCCAGCACCACGTCGACGCCGTCCGGCGCCGCCGTCGCCAGTTGCCCGTCGATCGGCCCGGATCCCGGGACCACGACCGCGTCGTAGCCCAGTTCGGCCCGCAGCCGCTCGGCCTTCTCCGGCGACCGGGTGCTCCCGATGACCCGCCCGGCGCCCAGCAGCCGCGCGACGGGACCCGCCAACGTCCCCACGGCTCCCGCCGCGCCGGTGACGAACACGGTGTCGCCGGGGCGGACTCCGGCGAGCCGGGTCAGTGCCCCGTAGGCGGCCGACCCGGACGACAGATGAGCCACCGGGTCGGGCAGCACATCGTCCAGCACGGCGCAGTCGGCCGCCGCCACCAGCGCGTGCTCGCGCCACCCGAGCAGATGGATGACCGTGTCCCCCGGGCGCAACGGGCCGCCGGGACCGGCCGCGACGACCTCCCCGACCGCGGGGCCGAACAGCGCGTCACCGACGTGGATACGGGGCAGCGGCACGCCGTCGGCCTGGCCGCCGATCAGCGTGCGCAGGCCGGGGAAGACGAGGAAGTAGCGGTTGCGCACGACGACTTGGCCGGGACCGGGGACGGGCACCGGCTTCCGCGTGATCGTGAAGTGCTCGGGCCCCGGCAGCCCGTCGGGCGGGGCGCTCAGCAGGATCTCGCGGGTCGTGGCGGGCGGGACGACGGCCATGTCGGCTCCTCTTGCGGGTACGAAGGCGGGCGCGCGGACGGGGCCGGCCGGCCCGGACCGGCCGACGGCGCGCAGACGCTAACCCCTGACGTACGCGTCAGGGGCAAGACGTGCCCCTCGACGTGCCCCTCCGCGACAGACGCGAACAGCCGTCAACAGCCTTGACAGTCGCGAAAGTCACGCGCCGGGAGTCGGGACGGCCCTCACTGGCCCATGAGTTCACGCACGAGCGCGGCGACCTGCTCCACCTCGATGAGGAAACCGTCGTGGCCGTGGGGGGACTCGATCACCCGCAGCCGATCCGCGTGCGCGATGCCCGCGGCCAGCTCCGCCTGCTGGGCCAGGGGATAGAGACGGTCCGAGCTCACTCCGGCGACCAGCGTCCTGGCGGACACACGGCGCAGCGCGGCGCGCGTACCGCCCCGGCCGCGGCCGATGTCGTGCGTGTTCATGGCGTCGGCCAGCACGACATAGCTGCCCGCGTCGAAGCGGCGCACCAGCTTGGCGGCGTGGTGGTCGAGATAGGAACCGACCTGGTAGCGGCCGCCGTTCAAGGGGTCCTCCGCGCCCTGGGGCGCGCGGCCGAAGCGGACGTGCAGCTCCGGCTCGCTGCGGTAGGTGACGTGGGCGATGCGGCGGGCCAGACCGAGTCCCGCGTCCGGCCCCCGGCCCGTGTCGTGGTAGTCGCCGCCGCGCCAGTGCGGGTCGTCACGGACGGCATGGAGCTGGATGTCGGCCCAGGCGATCTGCTCCGCGCTCGCCGCCGCCGTGGTGGCGAGCAGGAGCAGTGCGCCCGTGCGCTCGGGGCGGGACACGGCCCACTCCACGGCCCGCATTCCGCCCATGGAGCCGCCGATCACCAGGGCCCACCGGTCGATGCCGAGCGCGTCGGCCAGGCCGGCTTCCGCGGCGACCTGGTCGCGCTGCGTCAGTGCGGGGAACGCACCGCCCCAGTACCGCCCGTCGGGCCGCGTCGACGACGGTCCGGTGCTGCCCTGACAGCCGCCGAGCACATTGGGGGCGACGACGAACCAGCGGTCCGTGTCCAGGGCCAGACCCGGCCCGATGAGCCCGTCCCACCAGCCGGTGGTGGGGTGCCCGGGTCCGGCGGGCCCGGCGGCATGGCTGTCGCCGGTCAGGGCGTGCAGCACCAGCACGGCGTTGGAGCCGTCCGGCGCGAGCCGCCCCCAGGTCTCGAACGCCAGCCGCACACCGGGCAGTTCACCTCCCGCCTCCAGGGGCAGCGGCTTCTCCCGCACCTGCCATCGGCGGCGCCCCGGGGGGTCCCCCTCCCGCCAGGCCCCGGAGGCCGGCGGGAGGGGGACCTGGGAGGTCGTCGGTACGGCGTTCAGGACGCGCCCTTCGCGGCGCGGAAACCGGCTTCGAGGTCCGCCTTCAGATCGGCGAGGTTCTCGATGCCGACCGACAGGCGGACCAGGCCGGGAGAGGTGCCGGTCGCCGTCAACTGGGCTTCGTCCAGCTGGCTGTGGGTGGTGGACGCCGGATGGATGATGAGGCTGCGGACGTCGCCGATGTTGGCGAGATGGCTGAACAGTTCGACACCGTCGACGAACCGCTTGCCGGCCTCGACCCCGTCGCGCAGCTCGAAGGCCAGGACGGCGCCCGCGCCGCGCGGCAGATAGCGCTGCCCCGCCTCGTACCAGCGGTTGGACTCCAGGCCCGGGTAGTGGACGGCGGCGACCTCGTCGCGCCGTTCCAGCCACTCGGCCAGGGCCTGGGCGTTGGCGGAGTGCCGCTCGATGCGCAGGCTGAGCGTCTCCACGCCCTGGAGGAGGAGGAAGGCCGAGTGCGGGGAGAGGGCGGGGCCGAGGTCGCGGAGCAGCTGGACCCGCAGCTTGACCGCGAAGGCTCCCGGTCCGAGCGCGGGCCAGTACCGCAGACCGTGGTAACTGGGGTCCGGCTCGCTGAAGTCGGGGAAGCGGTCGGCGTGCGCGCCGAAGTCGAAGGTGCCGCCGTCGACGACCACGCCGGCGATGGTCGTGCCGTGCCCGCCGAGGAACTTGGTCGCGGAGTGGACGACGATGTCGGCGCCGTGCTCGACGGGCCGCAGCAGATACGGGGTCGGTACGGTGTTGTCCACGATCAGCGGCACACCCGCCGTGTGCGCCACGTCGGCCACCGCCCGTACGTCGAGCACATTGCCGCGCGGATTGCCGAGCGTCTCGGCGAACAGGGCCTTCGTGTTCGGCCGGATCGCCGCCCGCCAGGCCTCGACGTCGTCCGGGTCGTCGACGAAGGACACCTCGACGCCGAACCTGGGCAAGGTGTGCCGGAAGAGGTTGTAGGTGCCGCCGTACAGGGACGTACTGGAGACGATGTGGTCGCCCGCGCTCGCCAGCGTCAGGATGGCGAGGGTCTCCGCGGCCTGCCCGGAGGCGAGGGCCACCGCGGCGACGCCGCCTTCCAGCGCGGCGATCCGCTGTTCGAAGACGTCCTGGGTCGGGTTGTGGATACGGGTGTAGATGTTGCCCGGTTCGGCGAGCGAGAACAGGTCGGCGGCGTGCTGGGTGTCGCGGAAGACGAACGAGGTCGTCTGGTAGATCGGCACCGCCCGCGCCCCGGTCGTCGGATCCGGCGCCGCTCCGGCGTGGATCTGCTTGGTCTCGAACGACCAGGCCGAGGTGTCGGGTCCGGCGGGTGCGTCCTCGGGGGTGTGGCCGGCGGTGACGGAGTCGATCGGCTGGCTCATGGCTCTCCCTTGTGCGGGGCGTGCGGAATGCCCGGAGCGACCGCGCCGCCGCTGCCCGGACCGGAAGGGGGCAGAACGGAGGCAGTGCGGTGCGAGGGCGAGGGTGCGGGGGTGGTTCGGATACCGGAGCGGGGCGTCAGCTCGCGGCGGAACAACCCGTGGTGGTGACACGCACGTAGTCCACGTGGCGGCGGGTCACAAGCACGGTCATGACGCCAGGTAACCACAGATGGTGACGGCGCACCAGCACGACGGGGAGGGGACGACACCTGGGTGTGCCCCTCCGACCGGAGCCCCGCTCGCCGTCCGGGCCGGAGCCCCCGGTCGGTGTACGAGACCGAGCCCCGGTCGCCGACAGGGCCGCCGCCCCGGCCGTCGTGCCGTCGTGGCCCGGCCGTCGTGCCGCGTTCGCCCCGGCCGTCGTGCCGCGTTCGCCCCGCCGTCCTGCCGGCCGTCGTCCCGGCCGCACGGGGCGCCGAGCCGGAGGCCCCGTACTGCGCGAGCGCGTTGTTGGTTAGGGTGGCGAACGAAGCCCGAAGGAAGCCGCTGACGCATGGCTGCTCACCGGCCGGACGAGGGGGGTCCACCTGCACGCCGCCTCGGGAAGCCAGGACGCGGAACACCGTCCGCCGGACACGGCGGAGCGCCGTGGGCCGACCTGCCGCGCGGCGCCCGCGGCGCTGCCCCCGCCGCTGCGCGGCCCGCTCGGGCTGACCGCGGTCCTCGCCGCCCTGGTCGTCGTCGTGCTCGGGATCCTGTTCGCCGGCGACAGCGAGCCCGGCACGGCGGACGCGCGGGTCGGGGAGGCGCTGTACGGTGTCGGGTCGCCGTGGCGGCACATCGCCCTGGCCACGGACTTCCTGGGGGAGCCCGGGGGAGCGGTGCTGCTGGTCGGGGCCGCCGTGACGGGCTGTCTGCTGCTGCGCGGTCCACGCGCGGCGGTGCTCGTGGTCGTCGGCGCGGGCCTGACCGTGGGGACGGCGACGCTGCTCAAGTCCCTGGTGGGGCGCACCATCCACGACGGGAACCTGTCCTACCCGAGTGGGCACACCGCCTTCGCCACCGCGCTCGCCGTCGCGGTGGCGCTGCTCGCGACCGGCCGGCTGGGCCTCGGCGGCACGGCCGGAACGTCACTCGTGCTCGCCGCGGCGCTGATGGCAGGCGCCGCCATGGGCTGGGCGCAGGTGGCCCTGGGCGCCCACTACCCGACCGACGTCCTCGGCGGCTGGTGCACCGCGCTGGCGGTGGTACCGGCGACCGCGTGGCTGACCGACCGGACGGCCGACCGGCTGAACGACCGCCGCGCCGACCGCCGGGCAGACCGTCGGCCCGACCGGACGGCCGAAGCCGTCCGGCGGGAGCGCTGACGTCACGCCATGTGGCGTCACGTCACCTCATGCCAGGCGGCGGAACACGGGCTTCACCGGCCGGCCGGCCAGCCAGGGGGTGGGATCGCCGGAGTCCAGTGCCTTGCGGTACACCGCGCATGCCTCGGCCACCACGTCGACGGTGCGATCGATGTCGGCGTCGCCGAGCGCGCTGCTCACCACGAACGACGGGGCCAGCACCCCGCCCGCGAGGAGCTGCCGCAGGAACAGGGTGCGGTACGGCTGCGACGGCTGCCGGTTCTCGTCGAGGGTGGCGAAGACCAGGTTGCTCGCCCGCCCCCGGACGAGGACGTGGTCGCCGACGCCCATACCGGCCGCGGCCTCGCGGACACCGGCGGCCAGCCGCTCGCCGAGGGCGTGCAGCCGCGCGGTGACGCCCTCCTCGGCGTAGACGGTCTGCACGGCCATCGCGGCCGCCAGGGAGTGCGTCTCCGCGCCGTGCGTGGTGGACAGCAGGAACACCCGGTCGCCGGAGTGCCGCAGCCCGCCCCGCTCCATCAGCTCGCGCCGCCCGGCCAGCGCGGAGACCGCGAAACCGTTGCCCAGCGCCTTGCCGAACGTGGAGAGGTCGGGGACGACGCCGTACAGGCCCTGGGCACCCGCCTCGGACCAGCGGAAGCCGGTGATCATCTCGTCGAAGACCAGGACGCAGCCGTGCCGGTCGGCCAGCGCGCGCAGACCGGCGAGGTACCCGGGCGGCGGCTCGGTGTGGCCGGCGGGTTCGAGGATCAGACAGGCGACCTCGTCCTGGTACCGGGTGAGCACCTCCTCCGTGGCGGCCAGGTCACCGTAGGGGAACCCCACGGTCAGCTCGGTGGTCGCCGCCGGAATGCCGGCGGACATCGGCGTGGTGCCGATGAACCAGTCGTCGACGGAGAAGAACGGATGGTCGGCGCAGATCGCCACCCGCGGGCGCCCGGTGACCGCGCGGGCGAGGCGCACCGCGGCGGTGGTGGCGTCGGAGCCGTTCTTCGCGAACTTCACCATCTCGGCGGTCGGCACCGTGGCCAGGAAGCGTTCCGCGGCGTCGAGCTCCACGACGGACGGCCGGACGAAGTTGCTGCCGCGGTCGAGTTCGCGCCGCACCGCCTCGGTCACCCGTGGGTGGGCGTGGCCGAGACTGACCGACCGCAGGCCCGAGCCGTACTCGATGTAGCGGTTTCCGTCGAGGTCCCACACATGGGCGCCCCGGCCGTGACTGATGACCGGCGCCAGGTCCTCGGGGTACTGGTCGTCGCCCTTCGCGTAGGTGTGCGCGCCCCCGGGGACCAGGGCGTGCAACCGCTCGTTCGCCGTCCGCGACCGGGGCAGGTGGAACTCTGCGGTGTGTTGGGTGTCCACGCCGACCTCAACTCTCTTCGCGTCTCTTCACGTTTCCCGGCGCTTCAGGACCTCGGCGAGGCTCGGCGCCTCCCGGTCCCGCTGGGACATCGAGGTGACCGGGAGCGGCCAGGGAACGGCGAGCTCGGGGTCGTCGAAGGCGATCGTCACGTCCTCGGCCGGGTCGTGCGGGCGGTCGATCCGGTAGGAGGTGTCGGCGGTCTCGCTCAGGGCCTGGAAGCCGTGCGCGCACCCCGCCGGGATGTACAGGGTCACCTGTGTCGCGCCGGACAGCTCGAAGGAGACCACGTTGCGGAACGTGGGGGAGTCCGGCCGCAGATCCACCACGACGTCGAAGATCCGCCCGTACGAGCACCGCACCAGTTTGGCCTCCCCCGCGCCCGAGCGCAGGTGCAGGCCGCGCAGCACGCCCCGGACCGAGCGGGACAGGCTGTCCTGGACGAAGGCGTCCGGGTCGATGCCCACCGAGCGGACCACGTCGGCGTCGAACGTGCGGCAGAAGAAGCCGCGTTCGTCGGCGTAGGGCGTCGGTTCGAACAGGTACGTGCCGGTGATCTCGGGGACTTCGATCGCCTTCATGACGCCTTCCGTGAGCCGGGGGTGGGGTCGGCGGCCGGGAACAGGGCCGCGGTCAAGGAGCGGAACTGGTGGTCGAGTTGCCGGGCGGCGGCCAGATTCCGCTCGGTGAGCGTCCGGCGCACGTCGCCCGCGTGCTTCTCCAACGCACGGAACTGCTCGAGCAGTCGGTCGGCGTCGACCTCACGCGCCGGGTGGCAGTACGCGCCGAGGCCCATCTCCGTCATCAGCGCGTCGCTCTTCGCCGCGTAGGAGAGAGCGAGCACCGGTGTACCGGTCCGCAGCGCGCAGACCAGGTTGTGGTACCGGGTCGCCACCACGGTGTCGGCCGCCGCCATCTCCTTCATCAGGTCGGCCAGCGACGCCGCTTCGGCAGCGGTGACCAGCGGCGAGCCCACCGCGTCGAGGATCGCGGCGACCACCGCGTCGTCGCAGTCGTCGCCGGTGAGCAGCCGGACGGGACGGCCTTGCGCGACCAGCGTGCGGACGAACCGGATCGTCCCGTCGAGATAGCGCCGGTGTATCTCGTCGGCCCGGGCACGATCGTCGTTGCCGCCGTGGAAGTCCATGACGCCGACGCAGACCGGGCCCGGCGGGGCCGACGGGTCCCGGGGCGCGCTCGCCGGTGGTGCCGGCAGGGCGAACGCGAGGTCCGGGTGCACCTCGTCGCGCCCGGTGTCCACGCCCATCGCCCGCATCGCGTCGCGGGACTGCGCGTCCCGGTACGACCGGTACGCGGCCAGCCGCGCCGACCAGCGCACCAGGGCCCGGGTCGGCGGGTCGGCGATCGGCGCGGCGCCGACGCCGACCAGCGCCACCCGGGTGCGCAGCAGCCGGCCGCTCGCGCAGAGCAGGAACAGGGAGTACGGAAAGCCCCAGGGCCGCAGGGGCAGCGTGGCCTCCAGGACACCCATGCCCGGCACGATCACCAGGTCGTGGCGGCGCACCCAGGCGGCGGTGCGGAAGACGTCGACGAGTTTGCCCAGTCCCTTCCCCGCGATCGCGCCCGCCCGTGACGCGGTCCGGTACTCGCCGCGGTACCAGTGCAGCCGCGTCGCGGGGATGCCGAACCGGGTCGTCACCGACTCGGGGCCGCCGCACAGTGCGTCCACGACCGCCTCGGGGTGCTGGGCGCGAAGGTGGCCGAGGACGGCCTCGAGCGATCCGTCGTTGCCGAGATTGCCGGAGCCGAGCAGGCCGAACAGCCCCACCCGCACCGGAGATCCGTCTCCGGACGTCATGCCCGTCTCCCCTCGCGGCCGGCGACGAGGGCGTCGACCGAGACCGTGAGCAGGCCGGGGTCGACCGGCGCGCGGTCCTCGATCCGCTCGCCGGCGCCCGGGCGGACCCGGCTGGTCATCCACGCGGCCAGGTGGCCGTAGCACGCGCGCCGGTCGGCCGGGGACAGCGGCGCCCGCCGGATCGCCGAGACGAAACCCCAGACGTACTCGGCGAGCAGCCGGGGCGTCGGGTGCAGCGGGCCCGCCCGGCGCGGGTCCAGGTTGACGCACCGGGAGCGCTTGGAAGGGTTCGCCCGCTCGGCGCGGGTGGGGTGGTCGCGGCGGAAGTACAGCAGCTCCGGCACCTGGTGGAAGGGCCCGTGCAGGGTGATCTCGGCGACGAACGTGCGGTCCGCGTGGTGGTAGCTGTCGTGCGGCTTCACCCGGCGCAGCATGTCGGCCCGCATCACCCCGTAGAAGTCGTCGCCACCGGGCTCGAACAGCAGGCTGCGGAAGCGCTCCGGTGCGTCGGGTGAGTCGGTGGCGAGCCCGTACTCGTACGGGACCTTCACCCGGCCGTCGCCGTCGATGACCGCCTGGCCGCTGTGCGCGAGGACGACGTCCGGCCGTTCGTCCAGCGCCTCCACGCAGCGCCGCAGCAGGTCCCGGGCGTACAGGTCGTCGTGCGAGGCCCACTTGAACAGCTCGCCCCGGCACTCGGTGAACACGTGGTTGTGGTTCGGCGCGGCGCCGATGTTCCGGGGCAGCCGCAGGTACCGGATGCGCGAGTCCCGCGCGGCGTACTCGCGGCAGATCTCCTGGGTTCCGTCGGTCGAGGCGTTGTCGGAGACGACCAGCTCGAAGTCCTCGTAGGTCTGGCCGAGCAGCGCGTCGAACGACTCGGCCAGGTACTCCTCGCCGTTGTACACGGGCAGGCCGATGCTCAGCCTGGGGCGGTCGGTCATGAGGTCCTCACTTCGGGGATGGGATGGCGGTCGCGCTCGCGCAGGGCGGACCGCAGCTGGAGCCACCACACGGCGGAGCCGCCGACGGTCGCGGCGGCGACGCCCCAGGCCGAGCCGACCGTGCCGGCGGCCGCCGCCCCGCCGAGTCCGCCGCCGACGTAGCAGGCGGAGGCGAACAGCTGGCAGCGCAGGCTGCGCCGGGCCGCGCCGAGCGCGCGCAGCCCGGCCGCCGCTCCGGTGCCGAGGCCCGCGCCCGCGACGCCGAGGGTGATCGGAACGATGAGTTCGGAGGCGGCGGCCCAGACGTCGCCGAGCACCAGCTCGCCGACCCGGCCCGGCATCAGCAGCAGGGTCCCGCCCCAGAGCAGCGCGCCGGCCGCCTGCCCACCGCCGAGCAGGAGGCAGAACTTCCCGAGCCGCTGCGGGGCCTGCCGCAGCACCCGTGCCGCCTCCGGGACGGTGACCAGCGAAAGCCCCATGAGCACCGCGAGGAACGGGCCCAGCAGCAGCTCGGCGCCCCGTACCGCGCCGACCGCGCCGACGCCGACGATCGCGCCGAGCCCGTACGCCCGCAGCTGGCTCGCGCCACTGAGACTGACGTTCTCGACCAGGTACCGGTAGCCGAGGTCGCGCTGTTCGCGGAGCCATCCGCGCGCCTCGGCCGGCCGGGGCAGGATGCCGGACTGCACGTAACCGTACGCCGCCGCCACCGTGGCGGACGCGCCCCAGGCGAGCACGAACGCGGCCACGCTGTCCACGCGGGCCGCCACCACCATCGCCGGGACGAGCGCGGCACCCCACACGACGTCGTTGACGAACGCCTTGCGCCCGGCGCCGGCGGCGAAGAACGAGAACCGCCAGGCGTCCTGGAGCAGCAGTCCCGGCAGCACGACGCCGAGGGCGGCGAACGCGGGCCCCACGCGGCCGCCGAGGCCGAGCCCGGCCACCAGACACACCGTGCCGAGGGCCGTGCCGACGCCCAGCGCGGTCCCCGTCGACCGGGTCACCGCCCCGCGCCAGGACGCGTCCGGCACGCCGCTGAAGCGCACCACGAGCGGGTCGGTGGCCAGCCCGCGGGAGACGTTGAGCACCACGCCGTACGTGACCCAGGCGAGGCTGAACACGCCGAACGCGGTCACCCCCAGCGAGCGGGCCACATAGATGCCCACCACGAAGTTGCTCACGCTGGAGGCCGCCTGGTCGGCCAGGCCCCAGGACAGCCGGCCGACCAGGGCCCGCCGGGCCGATCCGGGCGGCGTCTTCGTCTTCTCCCCCTCGGTGGTCATCGGCGTCATGCCTTGATCAGCCCGGCGCCGTGCAGGGCGCCGGCCGCGGCCGCGACGGTGTCGAACGGCAGCCCGGACCGCTCGGCGACGTCCAGCAGACCGTGCTCGCCGTCGGAGAGGCTGAGCACCCACAGCATGGCCAGCTGGGCCTCCTTGGCGTCGCTGCGGCCGCCGAGCGAGTCGTACAACCCGCGCCGCCCCAGTTGCGGTTCGCCGTAGGGACTGAGGTTGACGTACCGCCGGTTGCCGTCGAGGACGGCGAACGCCTCGTCGCACAGGGCGAGTGTGTCCGCCATCGCCTCCGGGGAGACGAAGTCCAGGTCGTCCGCCGAGGTGTGGTACTCGGGGTAGCCGGCGTACGGGGTCCGGCTGAGCGAGCCCACGCCGAGATCGAACCCGGGTGAGCAGAACTGCCGCTCGTCGTAGCCGTACGGGGTGAACTCCTTGATGTGGTGCGGGCGTCCGGAGGCGGCCAGCACGTGCCGCAGCACCCGGTCGATCTCGGCGTCGCCGCGCCTGCTCTGTTTGTACGTGAGCCGGCCGGAGTCGCCCGCGCAGGCCAGCACCAGCCCGTGCTTGACCCGGTCGATCCGCTCCGCGTTGCGGGCCAGCCAGGTGATCGCCCCGATGGTGCCGGGCGCGAAGATGAACCGGTAGGTGTGGTACGGCGTCCGCTCGGCCAGTGCCCGGGCCAGGAACGTCGCCACCGCGATGCCGGCCAGGTTGTCGTTGGCCAGCGACGGATGGCAGACGTGGCTGGAGACGATCACCTCGTCGGCGACCTGCCCGGGGACCACGTGCTCGGCGTAGGTGAGGTGGCCGTCGGCGAGCGTGGAGTCGATTCGCACCTCGTACTCGCCGTCCGGCAGCGCGTCCAGGGTCTCCTGGGCCAGGCAGAACCCCCATTCCGGCCGGTAGTAGCTGGTGCGGTAGGGCACCCAGGCCGGGTGGTCCGGCAGGGTGTGCAGGTGTTCGCGCAGCTCGGCCAGCGGCATGGTCGCCGACACCGGCACGCTGTAGCCGAGCACGTGCAGGCTGGACGCGGTGAAGTCGACCACCCGGCGGCCCGCGGAGTCCGCGATGTACGCGTCCCGGATGTTCCACTCCTGCGGCACCGTCCAGTCGAGCACCTGGGTCCCGGTCGGCACCTCGTGCACCTGGAGCGGGAGGTACTCGTCGACGATCGCCAGGGTGGCGCGCACCCCGTCGCCGGTGATGCTCCGGCACAGCGGGTACAACCGCTCCACCAGCGCGTACATCTCCTCGCCCACCGTGGTCACCGGCGCCACCGCAGTGTGTCGTCGACGGCACCGGCCTCGGACGCCGCGCGCAGCACGGCCAGCCGGGTGAAGCGCCGCTCGAAGTCCTCCCGCGTCAGCCCGTGCGCGCGGTAGGCGTCGGCGAGTTCGAGCGCGCCCCGCTTCACCGTCCACTCGCAGTCGAAGCCGGGCACCGCGGCGCGGAACCGGGAGAAGTCCACCCGGTAGGACCGCGGATCGGCGCCGTTCTCCCCGGTGATCACCACCTTGGCGCCGGACACCGCCTCGGCGACCTGGTCGGCGATCTCGGCGACCGTGACGTTGTTGAACTCGCTGCCGATGTTGAACGCCCGGTCGTGCACCGCTGCCCGCGGCGCGGTCAGCGCGGCCGCGAAGGCCCGGGCGATGTCGGCGGCGTGCACCAGCGGGCGCCAAGGGGTGCCGTCGGACAGCACCAGGACCTCGCCGGACAGGAGGGCGTGGCCCACCAGGTTGTTCAGCACGATGTCGGCGCGCAGCCGGGGGGAGTAGCCGAAGGCGGTGGCGTTGCGCAGGTACACCGGGCTGAAGTCGCCGTCGCAGAGCGCGTGCAGGTCGTCCTCGACCCGCACCTTGGACTCCGCGTAGGGCGTCACCGGGCGCAGCGGCGCGTCCTCGGCCACCAGGTCGTCACCACCGGAGGCGCCGTACACCGAGCACGTCGACGCGTACAGGAAGCGCCGCACTCCGGCGTCGCGGGCCAGCCGGGCCAGCCGCACGGACGCGTGGTGGTTGATGTCGTAGGTGAGTTCCGGCGCCAGCGATCCCAGCGGGTCGTTGGACAGCGCGGCCAGGTGGATCACGGCGTCCACCCCGGCCACGTGCTCGGCCGTGATGTCACGCAGGTCGACCCGGTGCCCCCGCGGGTCCGCGGGCGCCGGGCCGAGGACGCAGTCGGCGAACAGGCCGGCGTCGAGCCCGACGACCTCGTGCCCGGCGGCGGTGAGGACGGGGGCCATGACGGTGCCCAGGTAGCCCTGGTGCCCGGTCAGCAGTACGCGCAAGGTTCATTCCCCCAGGTCGAGAGTGAGTTTGGTGACGGCGAACGCCTCGGCGTAGCGCGCGTGGCATTCGATACCGCGGATCCGGGCCAGCCCGAGGAAGGCCTCCCGGTCGTACCAGGGCCGGTGCCGCTGCGAGGGATAGTGCTCCTGGAGCAGCCGCACCTTCTGTTCGGCGATCTCCGGCGACAGCGGCTGGTACGCCGACGGACGGCCGAGATCGCCGTCCCACTTGACGATCTCGTAGCCGAGCACGAGGTGGTCGCGGAACGCGGTGGGCATCAGCCGCGCCAGGCCGCGGTGATCCTGGTGCGCGTCGTCGGTGCGCGGGGCGAGGACCAGGTCGGGCTCGGTCTCCGCGCGCAGCTCCTCGACCGCGGCCTTGGCCTCCTCCCAGTGCGCGGGCAGCCGGCCGTCCGGCAGCTTGTGCACGGTCAGCCGCAGGTCGGCGCCCGGGCAGAAGGCGGCGAGCGCGGCCCGCTCCTCCTGCTCCCGGTCGCCGCCGCCGCCGGAGAGCACCAGCGCGTCGACGCGGACACCCGGCCGCGCGAGGCACAGCGTCAGCAGGGTGCCGCCGGCGCCGATGGCGATGTCGTCGCAGTGCGCGCCCACGGCGACGATCCGGTCCAGACGCCCGGCCCCGATCCGGATCACGCCCGCGCTCCCGAGCCGTCCCGGCTGCCGGTCGCGCCCGGACCCACGCCGACGCCGTGCTCCCACACGGCCCACGGGCGGTCGCCCCGGGCGTAGGCCTCGTCCAGCGCGGCCCGCTCCTTCACGGTGTCGGTCGGCTTCCAGAAGCCGCGGTGCTGATGCGCCACCAGCCGTCCCTCCTTGGCCAGTCGGGCGCAGCCGTCGGCGACCAGGTCCCCGTTCTCCGGGATGTGGTCGAAGATCTCCTGGCGGAGCACGAAATAGCCGCCGTTCTCCCACAGCGGCATGTCGCTCACCGCGGTGATGCCCCCCACCAGGCCGTCCTCGCCCAGGTCGACGCAGTGGAACGAGGACTGCGGCGGCACCACCATCATCGACGCCCCGGCGTCGCGACGGGCGAACCGGTCGATCATCTCCGGCAGCGGGGCGTCGGTGAGCACGTCGGCGTAGTTGGCGAGGAACATCTCGTCGCCGTCCAGGTGGTGCCGCACCCGGCGCAGCCGCTCCCCGATCGGTGACTCGATGCCGGTCTGCACGAACGTGATCGTCCAGTCCGAGATGTCGGTGGACAGCAGCTCCGTCCGGCCGCCCCGCAGCACGAAGTCGTTGGACGTCGTCTCCTCGTAGCTGAGGAAGAACTCCTTGATGTGGTGCGCCCCGTAGCCGAGGCACAGGACGAACTCGGTGTGCCCGAAGTGCGCGTAGTAGCGCATGACATGCCAGATCAGCGGTCTCGGGCCGACCATCGCCATCGGCTTGGGCACGTCGTCGGAGGCGCCGTTGCGCATCCGCATCCCGTAGCCGCCGCAGAACAGAACGACCTTCATGCCTTGACCTCGACAATGCTCAGTTCCGGTATGGGAAAGACCAGTCGGCCGCCCCAGGCGTGCACGAAGGACAGCTGCTCGACCAGTTCGGCCCGCAGGTTCCACGGCAGGACGAGGACGTAGTCCGGTTCGTCGGCGGCGATCCGCTCGGGCGACAGGATCGGGATGCGGGTGCCCGGGGTGAACCTGCCGTGCTTGTAGGGGTTGCGGTCGACCGTGTACGGGAGCAGGTCGGGCCGGATGCCGCAGTGGTTGAGCAGGGTGTTGCCCTTGCCGGGGGCGCCGTAGCCGACGACGGTCTCGCCGCGTTCGGCCGCCTCGATGAGGAACTTCAGCAGGTCCCGGCGGACCTTGGCCACCCGGGCGGAGAACTCGGTGTAGCCGGACAGTTCCTGGAGCCCGGCGGCCTTCTCCCGGTCCAGCACGTCGGCCACCCGCCGGGCCGGCTCGCCGGCCACCTCGGCCGGCCGGGCCCACAGCCGGATCGACCCGCCGTGCGTGGGCAGCAACTCGACGTCCACGAGCGTGAGTCCGCCGCTCGCCAGCGCCCGGGCCGCGGACGCGACCGTGTAGTACTGGAAGTGCTCGTGGTAGATCGTGTCGTACTGGTTCTCCTCGATCAGGGTCAGCAGGTGCTGCACCTCGATGGAGACCCAGCCGTCGTCGGCGACCAGGGCGCGCAGCCCCTGGGTGAACCCGATGACGTCGGGGATGTGCGCGTACACGTTGTTGGCCACGACCAGGTCCGCCGGGCCGTGCTCGGCGCGGACGGCCGAGCCCGTTTCCGGGCTCAGGAACTCCGTGAGCGTGGGCACCCCCGCGTCCCGGGCCGCGGCGCCGACGTTCACCGACGGCTCGATGCCGAGGCAGCGGATCCCCCGGTCCACCACATGCCGCAGCAGGTACCCGTCGTTGCTCGCCACCTCCACCACGAAGGCGTCGGTGCCCAGACCCACCCGCTCCACGGCGTCGGTGACGAACGTCCGTGCGTGCTCCACCCAGGAGGTGGAGTAGGAGGAGAAGTACGCGTACTCCTTGAAGGTCTCCTCCGGCGTGATGAGCGGAGGGATCTGCGCGAGCCAGCAGTCGGTGCAGACCCGCAGGTGCAGCGGGTACGCCGGCTCCGGCTCGTCCAGTCGGTCCGCGGCGAGAAAGCTCTCGCACGGCGGGGTCGCCCCCAGGTCGACGACGCTCACCAGCGCCGCCGAGCCGCACAGTCGGCATCGTGTCATCTCGTGTTCCCCCCATCCCGCTCGCGCAGGTGTCCCTGCCGCGAGCCAGTACTCTGCTCCCCTGCCGGCGACGGGCTGTCCCCGCCGCCGTACCGTCCCGCGATCGCGGTGCGGTACCCCTCCACCAGACGCTCCAGCCCGACGGACGGGCTGAAACCCTGTTCGTAACGGATCCGGGCCGCCAGGCCCATCTCCCGGTTGTGGTCCGGCCCGGCCGTGATCCGGCGCAGACAGGACGCGAGCGAGGCGGCCTCGCCCGGCCGGTGCAGCAGCCCGGTCACCCCGTCCTCGACGAGTTCGACGAAGGCGCCGTGACCTGCGGCGACGACCGGGACCCCGGCCGCCATCGCCTCCACGACCACCAGACCGAACGCCTCCAGCCAGGTCGAGGGAGCCACCACGGCGACCGACCCCGCGATGGCCTTCTGGCACTCCGCCGTGTCACACAGGCCGACGTAGCGCACGTCGTCCCGGCCCGCCGCCCAGGCGGTCACCTCCGCCTCCAGCGGTCCCGTGCCGGCGATCACGAGCGGGACGCCCACCCCGCCGCCGGCGGCGAGTTCGTCCCACGTGGCCATGAGCAGCCGTACGCCCTTGGCCTCGGCGAGCCTGCCGAGATAGAGCACATGCTCGCCGGTGCCCGTCCGGCGGACGTCCGGGTCGGGCACGAAGTTGTGCTTCACCGACAGCCGCCCGGCCGGCATGCCGGACCGCACCAGGACGTCGCGCTGCGCCGCGGAGATGCAGAAGAACCGCTCCACGCCGGACCACCACCGCCGCCGGTTGACCGACAGGCTGACCGCGAGCGGCACCGTCGCCAGCCGGGAGCCGCGGTAGCAGCCGTGCCGGACGGCGGGCAGCGGCGTGGAACCGACGCACTCGGTGCACGGCCGGCCGTCCCGCTGGAGCGTGCCCGGCGGACAGACCTGGGTGTAGTTGTGCAGCGTGGCGACGGCGGGCACACCGGCGTCGGCGCAGGCGGCCAGCACCGCCGGCGACAGCAGCGGGAAGACGTTGTGGACATGCACCACGTCCGGCCGTTCGGCGCGCAGCCGGGCGGCGAGCTCCGTGCGGACCGCCGGGTTCCACGGCACCAGGAGCGGTATCGCCGCCTTGGCGGGCAGGGACCGCGCGGCGATGTCGTCGCTGCGCCGCTCGAACAGCCCGACCCGGTGGCCGGCCCCGCGCAGCAGCGCCACCTCCTGGTCGACGACCTTGTTCTCCCCGCTCGGCTGGGCCGAGGCGTAGCGGTTGTGCACCACGAGGACGTGCATGCTCAGATCACCTCCGGACTTCGGGCCCCTCGCGGGACGCCGCGTCGATCGACGTCGGGCGGCGGCGGGGGCGGCTCCGCGGCAGGCGCCGCCAGCAGCGAGGCGGCCACGGCCAGATGCAGCAGATACGGCGAGGCGTCGCCCAGCCCGGCCTCGGTGTACGAGGCGATCGCGCAGTAGCTGATCAGGAAGATCGCGCAGGCCCTCGACAGCGACGGCGGCCGCAGCAGCGCGACACCGCCCAGCACGACGATGATCGCCGCCACCAGGGCCACGCCGGTCATCCCCTGCTCGTGGTAGACGGCCAGCCAGCTGTTGTCGATCGGCAGTCCGCCGAACGACTTGTCGCCCAGACCCGCGCCGAACAGGTACTCCGAGGTCGTGCGCGGTGCCGCCAGCAGGGCGTGCCAGACCTTGGCCCGGCCGGTGAGGCTGGAGAAGTTCTCCTGGCTCTGGCCGCGCAGGAACCACGCCTGGAGCGCGGAGCCGAACCCCACCACGGCCACGGCGGCGCACAGCACCGCCCAGACGAAGAACCGGCGGGCGGCGGCGCTGGTCAGGACGAGCGAGCAGATCGCCAGCGCCAGCCCGATGAGCAGGCCGAGCGTCGCCGTCCTGGTATGGGTCAGCGCGAGCAGCACGAGCGACGGCACGACGACCACCGCAGCGCTGCCCCGGTCGGTCCTGCGGCCGAGCAGGAGCAGCACGGTGAGCCCGATGATCACCGCGGCGTACTGTCCGATCTGCGGCGGCGTGAGGGGCCACAACGCGCCGACCAAGCGCCCGCCGTACAGCTCGGGCAGGGCGGCGCCCGGTGAGATGACCGCGCCGGCGGCCACCGAGCCGAGGACCAGGAAGTACATCCGGATGTGGTGCCGGACGAAGGTCGGGCCGCCGTCCCACCAGCGGCTGAGCAGCCACAGCGTGCCGATGAACAGGGCCAGCCGGGCGCACCGGAACAGCGCGCCGAACCCGGACTCCAGGTTCGCGCTGGAGATCACGCTCGGCACCAGCAGCAGGGTGAGCAGGAACAGGAAGGCGCTGGCCCGCACGCGCAGCCGGAGGTTGACCGCGAGCGCCAGCGCGAACGCGGCGACCAGCGCGCCCATGGTGACCATCTGGATGAGCGAGCGGGGCAGCGGAACGATGGTCTTCGCCCCGGCGGAGCCGAGCGTGTTGAGGATCAGCAGTCCCCAGACCGTCCCGACGATCTTCGACGTGTGGTCCGTGCGCATCTCAACCACCGTCCGGTGCGCGGAAGGTGCTGCCCGCGTCCTGCTGGTACGGCGTGCCCTGCCACTGCCCGGAGTCGAGTATCCGGCTCGGGTCGTGGGCGACGAACTTCCACGGTCCGAGATAGACGTTGTCGTGCCAGCGGTTGTGCTGCTCGCGGGTGATCGCCTCGGCCACCCGCTCGCCCTGGTAAGGCGACCAGTCCGGATAGGTGCCGTAGTTGGCCAGCACCGCCATGCGGTCGCACTTCACCGTGCAGTCGACGACGGACTTGTCCAGCACGAAGCGGTTGCCGTGGATGTCCACCCGCTGGGTCTTCCACCGGCAGTCGGCGTAGAGCGGTGCGGTGGCGATCGCCGGCTGCGCGCAGCGGTCGGTGTTCTTCACGAGCAACGTGCAGTCGCCGGACGAGGTGTTGGCCGGGCTGTTGCAGAACCGGTCGGCGTTCTCCCACAGGGTGATCCCGGACCAGTTGTTCTCCAGCACGTTGCGGTAGATCTCGATCTTGTCCGTGCGGGCCCGGACCCGGGGTTCGCCGCCGGACTCGGACAGGTACACGGTCGCGAACGGGAAGTTGTCCCCCCGGTCGGCGTACCGGCGGCCCTCGACCCAGTTGTTCCGCCGGATGATGTTCTTCCGGACGACCGCGTTGTAGCTGGTCTCGTAGATCAGCGCGGCACCGTCGTTGGCCTCCAGCACGTTGTCCTCGATGAGGAAGTCGTTGTTGTTGGTGTCCGCCCACAACCCGGCTCCGCGGTTGTCGTGCACCCAGTTCCCCCGGATGTCGGCGCCGTCGACGGCCCAGAACTTGACGCCTCCGGTGCAGCCGCAGCCCGGCCGCCGCCGCTCCCAGTCGTCGCTGTTGTTGCCCACGATCTCGTTGCCCTCGACCACCAGACCGCTGATCCGGCCGTTGCCCTTGTACGCGTTCATGCCGTACTGACCGTTGCCGCGCAGACAGCTCGAGCGGACCTGCTGGCGGGCCCCCGCCATCAGCCCGGCGCCGGAGTTGTTCTGGATCGTGGCGTGGTCGATCACCCAGCCGTCGGCCGAGTCATGGTTGACCACCCCCTCGTCGTGCGGCGCGACGAACCCCTGCACGGTCAGGTGGCGGATCGTCACGTCGGGGGCGGTGCCGCCGAACGCGTACTGGTTGGTCCTGCGGCCGTCGAGCACCGCACCCGGCGCGCCGAGGTAGGTGTCCCCCTTCTTGGGGATGACCTGCGCGTAGCGGTCCGGGTCGAGCCGGTGCTTGCCGGGGCGGAGCCAGAACGTGGTGTTCGGGGGGCTGCTCTTGGTCTTCGCGGCCAGATCACCGGCGACCGCGGGGTCGACCGTCACCGCACCCGCCGGCGCCTTCGCCGGGCCGGCCGCGGGCTCGGCGCACACCCGGGCCACGGCCGTGGACGGCGCGGGAGCCGGCTCGGGCCGCGCGCCCGGCGTGCTCTCACAGCCGGTCGCCGCCAGCAGGGCCAGCGCCAGCGGTGCCGACTGCCAGACCCGGTGCCGCCACTTGATCCCCAAGCGTCTGCCTCCCTAACCACGGAACCTGAGCACGGTGGTGAACCCCTCCGTACCGTCGGTGAAGCCGGTGCCGACCAGCGTGGTGGCGGGTTCCTTGCGCCCGAAGCCGGCGGAGTACCAGCCCAGCGGCGGGTCGCTCTCCCCGCGGTGCGCCCGCCAGCGCAGCTGCCCCGGCAGGTCGAGCTCCGCCCCGCGGTCCGCACCGTCCCGGGTCCAGCTGAGCACCGCCCGGTTCCCCGTCAGCTCCGCGGTGACCTCCGGGCCGAGATGGAACGCCAGGCGCACGGCCCGGCGCGGGCCGCGCACCTCGTCGACCACCGTCAACGCGCGCTCGGCGGACGACAGTTCCACCCGGCGGCGATGCACGGAGCCCTGGTAGCCGTCGTGTTCGGCGCACCAGCGGGCCGTGCCCCCGTCGGAGGCGTCGCGGGTGTCGGCGACCAGGACGCGGCTGCGGGCGTGCCGGGTCCACAGGAACGGACCGCCGGAGACGGACTGGTCACCGCCGTCCAGTTCCAGGGTGTTGTGGCCGAGGGTCGACCGGAAGTACCGCCGCCACTCGGGCTGACCGTGGTAGCAGTACGTCCCCGGGTCGGCGAGCACGTCGACCCCGTCCTGCCGGACCTCCAACGACAGCGCGTCCGCGTGAGCGTGCGCGGCGATGGACAGGAAGCCGTGCGGGCCGCCGTCGCAGCGGCACCAGATCTCCCCGGCACCCCGCAGGACGGTCATGCCCGCGTCGGCGAAATGGTCCGGCCGGCTTGCGGGGCGCGACACGGCCGGCGCGGCTGCTCCCGTCCCCGGGTACGGCCGGATGAGCGCGGCCAGCAGCGGGGTGCGCACATCGGAGCCGGTCACCGCGGGCCACCAGGCGAGCCGGCCGAACACGGCATCCCCGGTGGCCAGCAGCGAGGCCCAGCGGTCGGTGCCCGCACCGTCCACGACCAGACCGTGCCCGTCGTCCGAGTCCCCCTGGCGCGGGGGCCGCAGCCGGCCGTCCACGACGGCGGCGAGCGCGTCGGTCATCCGCAGCAGCACCGACCGCACCGACGCGGGGACCGGCACGTCGGCGGCATCCGCCTCGGCCACGGCGGCCAGGCCGAGTTCCAGCACCAGTCCGTGGTACTCGGTGGCCAGCTCGCGGTTGAGGCCGGAGTCGAAGGTGTTGGCGCGCAGCTCCCGCTCCAGCGACCGCAGCGCGTCGGCCCGCCAGCGCGCCGAGTCGGGGAACCATCCGAACGCGCAGGCCGCGGCGAACTGCCCGGCGGCCTCGGCGATGACGTGGTTGTTCGCCGAGGAACCCCGGCTGGGGAAGGCGGCCAGCCAGTGCTGGTGGTGCCAGATCTGGTCCAGCGCCACCGGGTTGTCCTCGAACAGGGCGGCCGCCCCCGGCCAGCCGTCGAGCAGCCGGCGGATCCACACCCAGGACAGCAGCCGGATCCCCAGCTCGATGCCACTGGTCCAGTGCACCCCGCGCAGCGGCGCGTTGGACCTCCACCAGGACCTCAGGTGCTCCGCCACGCGCTCGGCGTACCGCTCGTCACCGGTGACCGCGTAGGCGGCGGCGAGCACCGTGAGGTACTGGTGCCGGGACAGTTCCCAGATCTGCTTGATGTCACCGACCCGGTCCTCGTCCCGGTACGGCACGTCGAAGGCATAGCCCCACGGCGCACGGCGCCCGGTCTTCGGGTCGAACCACCAGTCCGGGTCGGCCAGATCGTCGCGGCCCACCCCGAAGTACTCGGCGTGCCCGGCCATCAGCCGGTCGGCCTGGGCGAGCAGACGCTTCACGGCGTCCGGTGGCACCGCGGCGACCGTCCCCGCGGGCAGGACCGCGGTGAACCCGGCGCCGGTCACGTCGGGGCTGTCCGGCCGTGCCGTCCGCCACCGCCGTCTGCGTACCGCGTCGCCCGCCCGTCCGCCGATCTCCCGCGGTCCCATCCGGGACAGCCGCCGCAGGTACCAGCCCGGACTCCCCGCGTTCACCGTCATCGCGTTCTCGCCAACGTCACGGGCGCGCCCCCGGCCAGGCCGGCCTGCACCGCGAGGGTGGCCGCCGTGGTGGCGACCAGCGACTCCAGCGGCACCGGCATCGGGCCACCGGTGCGCACGGCCCGGACGAACGCGGCCAGTTGGGCCTCCTGGCCCTTGTCCCGGGCCTTGGGCAGCCGCGAACTCACCCACCGCTTGCGGGCGTACACCGAGGCACGGACGAAGTCGTCGAGCCGCAGCACCTTGCCGTCCGCGACGAGGTCCAACGTCTCCTTGGGGAAGCCGGGCGCGCCGGTGGTGACGTAGCTGACGGTGGCGGTGGACCCGTCCGGGTAGCGCAGCACGACCTGGAGATCGTCGTTGCCGGGCGAGGCGACCGCGTACACCGAGACCGGATCGGCGTCGAGCAGCCAGCTCGCCGTGTCGATGAAGTGCCCGCCCTCGCCGGCGAACCGCGAGCCCTCGGTGCCCTGTTGGAGATACCAGCTGCCCTGCCCCAGCCGGCCCGCGTTGACCAGGTAGCGCAGGCTCGCCGGACCGGTCCGGGCGCCGAACCGCTGCCTGGCCTCCTGGAGCAGCGGCGCGAACCGGCGGTTGAAGCCGACCTGGAGCCGGTCGTTGCCGGATTCCTCCACCGCGGAGAGCACCCCGGCGAGTTCGTCCTCGGTCAGCGCCAACGGCTTCTCGACGAAGACCGCCTTGCCGGCCAGCAGCGCCCTGCGGGTCAGTTCGGCGTGCGAGCTGTGCCGGGTGACCACGAACACCGCGTCCACGGAGTCGTCGCCGAGCACGGCGTCGAGATCGGTGGTCGCCCCGGCGAAGCCGAACTTGCGCCGCGCGTTGGCCGCCGACAGCGCCGTCGTGGTGACGACGGTCGACAGCTCGACGCCCTCGCGCCGCGCCAGATGCGGCAGCAGCATCGACGTCGCGTAGTTCCCGGCGCCGACGAACGCCAGCCGCACCGGTGTTCCGGCGGCCCGGCCCGACGGGGGCACTCGGTCGCCGCGCCGCACCTCGGGCACGGCCACCTCGGGCACGGCCTCCGGGGCCTGCGCCTCGACCGTCCGTCCGGGGTACCGGAACAGCACGGCCACGGCCTTCAGATCGCCGTCCTTCAGGCTCCGGTACGTCTCGACGGCGTCGTCGAAGTCGGCGATGTGCGAGATCAGGGGCTCCACGTCGACGCGGCCGCGGGCGACGAGGTCGAGGAAGCACGCGAGGTTGCGGCGCTCGGTCCAGCGCACGTAGCCGATCGGGTAGTCCCGGCCCTCGAGTTCGTACTCCGGGTCGTAGCGCCCGGGGCCGTACGAACGGGAGAACCGGACGTCGAGCTCCTTCTCGTAGTACGCGTTCCACGGCAGGTCCAGGCGGCATTTGCCGATGTCGACGACCCGGCCGCGGTCCCGGCACATCCGGGCGGCAAGCTCGACGGGCTGGTTGCTGCCACCGCCGGCGGCCAGGTACACCTGGTCCACGCCGTGACCGCCGGTGAGTTCGGCGACGGCGGTCTCCACGGCCGTGGAGGAGGGGTCGGCGCAGGCCGCCGCGCCCAGGCGCTCGGCGAGTTCGCAGCGCGCCGGGTCGGGGTCGACCCCGACGACGCGGACGCCCGAAGCGGTCAGCAGCTGCACCACCAGCTGCCCGATCAGCCCGAGGCCGACGACCAGCGCCACCTCGCCGAGCCGTGACTCGCCCTGGCGGACGCCCTGCATCGCGATCGAACCGACGGTGCCGAAGGCCGCGTGCCGCGGCGCGAGGCCCTCCGGCACCCGGGCGTACAGGTTCTTCGGCACCCAGTTCAGCTCGGCGTGCAGCGCGTGCTCGTTGCCGGCGCAGGCCACGAGGTCGCCGACCTTCACATCGTCGATCCCGGCGCCGACCTGCTCGACCACCCCGCACAGCGAGTAGCCCAGCGGTGTGTAGGAGTCCAGCTTGCCCATCACCTTGCGATAGGTGGCGGGCACCCCGTTGGTCGCCACGCTCTGCACGACCTTGGCCACCTGGTCCGGCCGGGAGCGGGCCTTGCCCAGCATCGACATGCCGGCCTCGGACACCTTCATCAACTCGGTGCCGGTGGAGATCAGCGAGTAGGCGCTGCGGACCAGCACACCGCCCGGCTTGCACCCCGGCACCGGCACGTCGAGCACCGCGAGCTCGCCGCTCTTGTAGTTCTGAACAACCTGTTTCACCCGAAGTCCTCAGTCTCTGCTGTCTCTACGCCGTCAGTGAGAGTTCTGGGCGGCGCCCGTGGTCGCGCCGCGGTACCAGTACTCGAGGGTCAGCACGTGCCACAGATGTTTGGAGAAGTCCCGCTGCCCGGCGGCGTCCTCGGCGACCATGCGGGCCAGCGCGTCGCGGCGCAGGAGACCGGAGCTGACGAGCAGCCCGTCGTGCACCACCTCGCGGACCAGCGGTGCCAGGTCCCGGCTCATCCAGGCGCGCAGGGGGGCACTGAACAGGCCCTTGGGCCGGTACACGATCTCCTTGGGCAGGACCGAGGCGGCCGCCTCCTTGAGGACGGCCTTGCCCTGCCGCCCGGCGATCTTGCGGTCACCGGGCACGGCGAACGCCGCCTTGACCACCTCGACGTCCACGTACGGCACCCGCACCTCGGTCGAGGCGGCCATGCTCGACCGGTCGGTGTAGGCGAGGTTGAGGCCCGGCAGGAACATCCGGGAGTCGCCCAGGCACATGCGGTTGACGAAGTCGTCGAGGTCGTTGTCGTGGTAGACGTCCGCGTGCTCGGTCAGCACGTCGTCGACCGTCCCGGCCAGGTCCGGATCGATCAGGGCGAGCAGCTCGTCCCGGTCGTACATGGTGTAGCTGCGCCGGAACGCGGTCTCCTCCGGCAGGTCGGCGAAGGAGAGGAACCGCTTCGCGAAGCGCACCGACCGGTACCCCCGGCGGGCCGTGGCGACCGGCAGCCGGTCCACGGCCCGGGACAGGCCGCGCCGCAGGGGCCGCGGGACGCGCTGGTAGCGCAGCGCGAGCAGGTTGGCCAGGTGCTTGCGGTAGCCCGCGAACAGCTCGTCGGCGCCCATCCCGGAGAGCATCACCTTGACCCCGGCCTCCCGCGCGGCCTGGCAGATCAGGAACGTGTTGATCGCGGCGGGGTCGCCGATCGGCTCGTCCAGGTGGTACGTCATCTGCGGCAGCAGGTCGAGTACGTTCGGAGCGATCTCGATCTCCCGGAGGTCGACGCCGAACCGCTCGGCCACCTGCCGGGCGTAGCGCAGATCGTCCGGCATCGCCTCGAACCGGGCGTCCTCGGCGCGGAATCCGATCGTGTAGGCCGAGATCCCTGGCCGGTCGCGGGCCGCCAGCGCGGTCAGGTAGCTGGAGTCCAGCCCGCCGGACAGGAACGTCGCCACGGGCACGTCGGAGAGCAGATGGTGCCGGGTCGACTCCTCGACGACGGCGGCGACATCCGGCAGTTCGCCGGCCAGCGCCCGGTCCCGGCCCTCGGCGGCGACGTCCCTCAGGTGCCAGAACCGGCCGCGCTCCACCCGGCCGTCGGGCCGGCACCGGAGCCAGCTGCCCGGCGGCAGCTTCTCCGCCTCGCGGAACGCGCACCGGGAGTCGGGCACCCAGTAGTACAGCAGCGAGGCCACCAGCGCCGCATGGTCCACCTGGAGCGAACCGCCGGTCACGGCGGCGAGCGCCTTCAGCTCGGAGGCGAACACCAGGCCCTCGCCGCGCCGCAGCAGGAACAGCGGCTTGATGCCCAGCTGGTCGCGGACGAGCACCAGCTCACCGGTCCGCTCGTCGAACACCCCGAAGGCGAACATCCCGCGCAGCCGGGGAAGACAGTCCGTGCCCCAGCGCCGCCAGGCCTCCAGCAGCACCTCGGTGTCGGAGGTGCCGCGGAAGCGCACCCCGGCGGCGGCCAGTTCGGCACGCAGCTCGGGCGCGTTGTACAGCTCGCCGTTGTACGTCAGGACGAGGCCGTCCGAGACCATCGGCTGGGCGCCCGTGTCGGACAGGTCCATGATGGCCAGTCGGCGGTGCCCGAGGTGCACCTCGCCGTCACCGACGGAGTGGCTGTAGCGGCCCGCCCCGTCGGGACCGCGGTGCGCGAGGATATCGGTGAGCCGGTCGGTGACGGCCTTCCCGTCCGGCCATCGGTAAGTGCCTGCGATGCCACACATGTGCTAGCGCGTCTCCTGTTCGCTGTCCGGGACCCGTGCCGCCCACATGGGCAGCCGCTCCGCCCGTCGCCGGCCTTCCCCCACTGCCTGAACGCCGTGGGCGGTACCCCCACCGTTGTGCCGGGCCAGCCGCTCGTTCTGGCCGCGCAGCGCGGTGTCCAGCCCGTCCCACAGCGTGCCGTCGGTCCGGTCCCGCGGATCCGGGTCGATCAGCACCACACCGATCACCGGTATGCGCTGGTCCGCGAGTTGCCGCGCGACGGTGTGCAGCCAGGCGGCGCTGCCGTGTCCGGCCCGTACGACGAGCACGGTCTGCGTGCCGAGGTACTGAAGGTCGGTCCAGGCCGTGCCGGGCGCCACCGAGCCGACCCCGAGCCGGCGCTCCTGGACCGCCGCCGCGGCCTGCTCGCCGCGCACCACGGTCGGGTCTCCCGGTTTCGCGCGGCGGCCCGAGAGCTGCCGGCCGGGCAGACCGTCGACGACGACCACCGGCCCGTCCGCCGCCAGCGCCCCGGCGAGGTCCAGGGCGATCCTGCTCGCGCCGCGCGCGCAGCCCAGTTCCAGCAGCGACACCGGATCAGCGGAGCCGCGCACGGTACGGGCCAGGGAAGCGGTGAGCCGTTCCCGGGCCGCCCGGACCCGGCGGCGCCGCCACAGCCGGGCCGACCGCAGGGGCAGCTCGGAGATGACGGAGGCGCCGAGGTTCGCCGCGATCTCCCGGCGCAGCACGGGCCGGTCCGCCACCACGGTGCCGACCGCGGCCACCGCGAGCCCGAGCACCAGTCCGAGGACGAGCCCGATCGCGGCGTTGGTGGCGGCGGTCCTGGGCACGGAGTGCCGCACCGCGCGCGGAGCGTCCACGATCTGTGTACCGGCGACGAGTTGGGGCGTGCCGATGCGCGCCTCCGCGGCGCGCTGGCCGAAGTCCGTTATCCGCGAAGTGAGTTCGGCCCGGCGGGCGAAGAGCGACTCCAGGTTCGCCGACGCCTTCGGCCCGCTCTCCGTCGACGCGTCCCCGATCTGCCCGTCGACCTCGGCGAGTTCGTCCCGCAGCCGGTCACGCTGGTCGAGCAGCGCCTTGGCCTCGGCGTTCGCGGCCGCCTGTATCCGCCGGACATGGTCCGCGACGAACGCGTCGGCCAGCGCCTCGGCGCGGGCCACCGCTTCCGCGTCACTGTCGGCCGTCACCGTGATCTGGAGCAGGTTGTTGGTCAGGCCGACACCCCCGTACTCCTCCATGAAGTCCGCCGGGTCCTCCTGGGACCCGAGGGACCGCAGGGCCGTGCCGGCGATCCGCGTGGTGTGCAGCAGCGCGACGTCGGTGCGGATCAGCGTTCCGGGGTCGTTCGGCTGGTCCTCCTGATGCGCGACCAGCACCTTGGTCACCGCGGTGGGCGGTGGCGGCAGCAGGACCGCCGTCGCCGCGCCGGCGAGCAGCCCCAGCAGCGCCAGGGAGCACCAGAGCCTGCGCCGTCTGCGCACCGCGACCACCAGCGCCTGGAGGTCCAGCAGCGGAGCGGCGGCCGACGGCTCCGCAGTCGTTCTCGTCGTCACCTCGAACCTCCCGTCACGTCGTCGCCGACCGCGAGCACCGGCGTGGCGTCGTCCCGAGGCCGGCCGGCGGACCGCGCCGGACGGGCCCCGGCCGTGCCGGCCAGGACGATGCCGACGACCTCGTGCTTGGCGTCCTCGCACGCCTCGGCGATGCCGGCGAGGTCCCCCGCGGTCCAGCTGCCCGCGCTGACCACGACCAGGGCACCGGCCTCGTCGTCGCGGTCCGGCACCAGCGGCCGGGACACGGGGACCTCCGCCACCCGCAGCAGCGGATCGCCCCCGGCCTCGGCGACGAGCCGCTCGGCGGCCCGGCGGGCGACGTCGTCGCCGTCCGCGACGACGACCAGGAGCCGCCGGGGCGCCGGCAGCCGCTCCCGGAGGCGGGCACACAGCCGCCGGTAGCGGATCTGCCGGCCGGCCTCGTCACCGGACGCCTGCGGGGGCGGCACGTCCCACCGGACGTCGGTGCCCAGCAGCCGGCGGATCCGGGCCCGCGGGCCCAGGTCCCGCGGCCGGTGCGCGGGCTGTTCACCCGGCACGTCGACGGTGCCCAGCAGCTCCGCGCCGATCGCCGCCGCGATCTCCGGTTCGGTGCGCAGCCGGCGGCTCATGCGGGCGGCGGTGAGATGGCCGATGACCGCGAGCAGGAAGAACAGCAGCGCCCCGGCGGCGACGAGCTGTGTCCTCGTCGGCGGTGCCTCTCCGGCCGGCCGGGCAGCCGGTCCCATGACGACCATGTTGGTCTGGTTGGCGGCCGGGTCGGCCTGGTCCAGCTTCGTGATGGCCTCTTGCAGCGCGGTGCGCAGCTTCGCCAGCTCGGTGCGGGTCTGCACGCTCTCCACGGTCTGCCCCGGATCGGCCGCGTCGGCCAGCTCGGTGATGCGGCGGCTGGTCTGCACCACCATCTGCCGCAGCGCCTCGGGCTCCGCCGCTTCGGGGTCGGTGCCGTCGCCGGCGATCTGCGCGGCGAAGGCGACGAACTGCTGGGCCGACCGGTCGGCGAGCTGCTGTGCGCGCTTAGGGGTCTCGGCCGTGCCCGAGATCTTGATGATGTTGCCGTCGGCGGTCTTGGCGCTCACCCGGTCCCGCAGCTCGCCGCCGCCGACCCCGTCCCAGCCGAGCGTGGCGGCCGTGCGGTCGAGGACCACCGAACTGGTCGCGATCTCCGCCTGGGTCAGCAGCTCGCGTTCCTCCCAGGCGCCCGGCAGCAGTACCGATGCCGACGTCGTGTAGCGCGGCGGGAACACCAGCGAGGCGCCGTACCCGACGAGGGCGCCCACCACGGCGAGGGCGGCCAGGAGCCGCCAACGCCGACGGAGGATCCGCCCGATCGTGACCAGGCGTATCGTGTCATCGCTCAACGGCGCGACCTCCTGCCTGCCCGGTCCGGGCCGTCCGCCGACACCGGAGCGCGGTCACGGCAGGCAGCGGTGTAGGCGGCCAGCAGCGCCCGCTGGGAGTTCCGCCAGGAGAGCGCCCCGCCGATCCGCTCCTGGCCGATCTCGCCCATCCGGGCCCGCTTCTCGGGATCGTCCAGCAGCAGCGCGACCAGTTTGGCGAACGCCGACTCGTCGTCGGCGGGCGCGTAGACGGCGGCGTCACCCGCGGAGACGCGCGCCTCCCGGAGGTCGAACGAGACGATCGGCCGGCCCATCACCATGTACTCCAGGACCTTGTTCATGGTCGACACGTCGTTGAGCGGATTGTGCGGGTCGGGGGAGAGGCACACGTCCGCGGTGGACAGGTAGCGCACCAGATCGGCGTCCGGAATGCGCCCGGTGAACTGCACTTGCTCGGAGAGCCCGAGCCGCCGGGACAGCTCCACCATCGCGTCGAAGGTGTCCCCGGCGCCGACGAACACCGCGTGCCAGTCGGTCCGCCCGAGCTCGTCGCGCAGCTTCGCGAGCGCCCGCAACGCGTAGTCGACGCCGTCCTGCGGGCCCATGACGCCGAGATAGCACAGCAGATGAGGCTTTCCGCGCTTCAACTCCGGCTCGGGCGGCACGGGATGGAACCGCTCGATGTCGGGCGCGCTGCGCACCACGAAGACGTCCTCCGGCCGTCGGCCACCGCGGCGCACCGCGACGTCCCGGTAGCTCTCGTTCGTGGCGAGCACGACGTCCGCGGCCCGGTACGTCATCCGCTCCAGCGCGCACACGGCGCGGTAGAGCAGGTCCTCGCCCCGGCCGAACCGGGAGAGGTACAGCTCGGGCACCAGGTCGTGCTGGTCGAAGACGAACCGCGCGCCACGCCGCTTCAGCCACCGGGCCGGCAGGAACAGCAGGTCCGGCGGGTTGCAGGCGTGGACCACGTCGACGGGGCCGACCTTGCGGGCCAGCCGGACCGTGTGCCACAGCGCCGATCCGTACTCCCGCAGGTAGCCTGCCGGACCGCCGGTGGCGGCGCGCAACGGGTAGCGGTGGATCCGCACCCCGTCGATCTCCGCCTCCGCCTCGGTGTCCCGCTTGCTGCCCCGGGGGCAGATGACGTGCACTTCCCAGCCGGCGTCGCGCAGCGTCGTGCACTCCTGCCACACCCGACGGTCGAACGGCACCGACAGGTTCTCCACGAGGATCAGCGCGCGCCGGCCCGGCCGTGCGTCCCTGGCCGTGTCACCGGCCGATGTGTCACCAAGCAAGGCCCACGTACCCCGGTTCGGCCCGCCGCGCCTCGGCGTCGGGAAGGTGGATGAGATCGACGATCACGGGGCCCTCGCCGTGCGGCAGCGCCGACAGCACGGCCGGGTCCCTGGTCCCGACCAGGCACACCTCGGCGTGCTCGAGCACCTCCTCGACGGAGTCCGCGAGGAGCTGCCCCAGATGCGGCAGCCGGGTCTCGATGTACTCGCGGTTCGCGCCGAGCAGCCGGGAGAGGCTCACGTTGGCGTCGTGGATCCTCAGGTCGTACCCCTTGCCGAAGAGCCGCTCCGCCAGCTCGACGAGCGGGCTCTCGCGGAGGTCGTCGGTGCCGGGTTTGAAGGACAGCCCGAACAGGCCCACCCGGCGCTTGCCGGTGCGCTCGACCAGCTCCACCGCGCGCTGGAGGTGGTCGGAGTTGGACGGCAGCACGTGGGAGAGGATGGGCACCGAGACATCGGCCCGCTGCGCCGCGTGGACCAGGCTGCGCAGGTCCTTGGGCAGGCACGAGCCGCCGAAGGCGAAGCCCGGCCGCAGATAGGCGGGGCTGATGTTCAGCTTGCGGTCGGCCAGGAACACGTCCATCACCTGGTGCGAGTCCACCCCGAGCGCCCGGTACACCGCGCCCAGCTCGTTCGCGAAGCCGATCTTGAGGCCGTGGAACGCGTTGTCGGCGTACTTGATCGCCTCGGCGGTCGGGATCGGCACCCGGAACACCTCGCCGGGCAGGCCCTCGTACAGCGCCAGCACCGCGTCACCGCTCGCCGGGTCCAGCTCACCGATGACGGTCTTGGGCGGGTCGAAGAAGTCCCGCACGCTCGTGCCCTCGCGCAGGAACTCGGGGTTGACCGCGACCCCGATGTCCACCCCGGCCGTCCCGCCGACGTACTTCTCCAGGATCGGCACCAGCAGGTTCAGGCAGGTGCCCGGCAGCATGGTGCTGCGGAACACCACGGTGTGCCGCCCGCCCCGCTCGGCGAGCGCGGCGCCGATCTCCTCGGTCACCCGCTCCAAGTAGGTGGTGCACAGGCTGCCGTTGGGCTCCGAGGGCGTACCCACGCAGACCAGCGAGATATCGCTGTCCATGATCGCCTCACGGACGTCGCCGGTGGCTCTCAGGGCCCCGGTCCGCACCACGTCGGCGATGAGCTCACCGATCCGCTCCTCGACCACCGGGGCCTTGCCGTCGTTGACCAGGTCGACCTTCACCTGGTTGACGTCCACCCCGATGACGTCGTGCCCCATGCCGGCCAGGCACGCGGCCGACACGCAGCCCACGTAGCCGAGCCCGAAAACGCTGACCCTCATGACTCGTTCCTCCCCCCGGGCAGGCCGTCCCGGCCTGCGGTCCGTATGCCTGCGGGACCGTCGAGCTGCGACATCGCGCGCATCAGTAGGCCCCCTGCCCGTACAGCACCGCACGCAGCGTCTTCCACAAGATCACCGTGTCCAGGGCGAGCGACCAGTCCTCCACGTACCGCAGGTCCAGCCGTACCGCCTCCTCCCACGACAGGTCGCTGCGTCCGCTGATCTGCCACAGGCCGGTGAGTCCGGGCTTGACCAGCAGCCGCCGTCGGATGTCCGGACCGTACGCGGCGGACTCCTCCGGTAACGGAGGCCGCGGGCCGACCAGCGACATCGAGCCGGTGAGCACGTTGAAGAGCTGCGGGAGCTCGTCGATGGAGTACCGGCGCAGCACCGCTCCCACCCGGGTCACCCGCGGATCCCGGCGGAGTTTGAAGAGCGGTCCGGCGCCCTCGTTGCGGTCGGCCAGCTCGGCACGTGCCCCGTCGGCCCCGGCGACCATGGTGCGGAACTTGAGGATGGTGAACTCGCGGCCGTCCTTGCCGACCCTGCGCTGGCGGTAGAACACCCCGCCCCGGCTGTCCACCAGCACGAGCAGCCCGACGAACGCCATGAGGGGCGCGAACACCATCAGCAGAATCGTTGCGCCTATCCGGTCGACGACCGCTTTGACCGCCCGGCGGCCCCCGGTGAAGGCCGGCATGCTGACCCGCAGCAGCGGGATCCCGAGCACCGCGTCCACGTGCAGCCGCGGTCCGGCCACCTCCATCAGCACGGGTGCCACGACCATCTCGGTGTCCGTGCCCTCGAGGTTCCAGGCCAGCCGCTGTAACCGGTGCGGCGACCAGTGCGGGTCCGGGGTGACCGCGACGACGCGGTAGCCGTCGCCGTGGACGTGCTTGGCGACGTCCGCCAGCCGCCCGACGACCGGCACCTCGTCCAGCAGGTCGCCGTCGATGCCGGGACCGTCCGTCGTGCACACCGCGTCCACCCGCCAGCCCAGGTGCGGGAACTTGCGGGTCCGGCTGATCAGGTCGCTCACGGTGGCCGGGCTCCCGGCAGCGAGCACCGGTCTGAGGCAGTGTCCGTCCTTGCGCTGTTTGTGCAGCCACAGACGCAGCAGATACCGCGAGGTCATGGTGACGAGCGCGATCGCGGGGATCGCGACGAAGATCCAGAGCTTGATGTTGCGTGAGGTGAGGGCGATCCCGCCCAGTGCCAGGACAACGGTCGCCGTGAACAGCGAGCGCCCGAGCCGGCGGAATTCCTCGGCGCCCTGGCCGAGAACGGCCGGAGCCCACGACCGGCTCACCGCCAGCGCCCCCAGCACCAGCAGCTCGGTGCCGAAGGCGAGAATCCCCCATTTCTCATGCCAGTTGGCCGCGTCCCGGGCCCCGAAGAAGTTGCCGATCCCCGCCACCACGAAGGCGGTGGCCACCGTGTCGCTGGTGATCACGGCACGGCGGTACCGCTGTTCCCAGTCGATCGCGGGCTGTCCGATCGCGCCGTCCGCCGGACGTCCGCGTGCCGACGGAAACGTGCTGACTAGTCCCCCTTGCCGCACAGAACCCCCCAGGTCCCCAGTGGCTCGACGTGTTCGCGCAACACTGTTCCTCCCCCCGGGAGGCCCCCGCCCCCCGTAATGTCCCGCCCCCGGGAGGCCCCCGCCTCCCGCACTGTCCCCCCTCGGGAGGCCCCCGCCTCCCGCGCTGTTCCTCCCCCGGGAGGCCCCCGCCTCCCGCGCATGACGATCCGGCTGTTCGAGAGGTGCTTGAACAACCCGACCTGACAGCCGTGGACTTGCATGCCGGCTTACGTGCCCTGACAGATGCTCGGGGTGCGCGCGGGAACCGTCGGAACCTCGGGTGCTCCCCGCACCCGGGACCCTCTCGGGCTCCGCGAATCGATCACCCCACGTCCGGCGCCGGGGACGCGACTGCTGGCATTTCGGTAGCGCCGGACCTGGATCAATTGACGGTCGCCTTCTGCCCAATCAGCTGAAGCACGGTCAATCTAGACCATCAGGGTCAGTATGAAGAGAGGGTGTGTGAGTAATTTGTGCTCAAGCTTTGCGGCCCGATGCACTGATCGGTGACCGTCCCCGGGCGGGTGGAGGCCGCCGTCCGCCCATGCACCCGACCCGGTCGGGGGTGTGACTTCTGTACGGCGGTGAGGCGCGAGCGGCAGCCGGGGCATCCACGGTGCCCGCTCCGCCAACAGCTGTTCTGCGACCGCTTGTTCGGTCATAAGCCGAGGTCGGGGACGCGGCAGGGGCCGGGGCTCGGGTGCCGTGAGCCGCCGGCGCGGCTCGGGCCGGCCGTCGCGCCGAAGGGCGCCCGCACCGTGCGCGGGGACGGCGCCGGGCAGGTGCGCGGTGACGACGCGGGCAACGGGTTTTGTTCACCACGTGACCGCCGTATGGCCACCGGACAACGGCACGCGGCGGAGTCCGACTCCCGGAAGATGACGGATTTCGTTCGGTGCGCGGGTCTCCGACGGTCGCCGGGGCGGTCAGGCACCCTCTTTCTCGGCCTTCTCGCCTTCCTCCGCCTTCGCCCTTCCCACGCCCTTCTCGGCTTCCTCGGCCTTCTCGGCGACGACGGCTGGATCATGGCCGGGAAAAGAGTCGGACGGGGTGACGTCCGCGGGAGCGCCGCGTCGACAGGCACTCCCGCAAGGCGACACCCATGTGAATGCACGGCAGTTCACCGCGGCCTCGGGCGCCGCCCGCGAGCCAACCCGGATGTCCAGGACGCCTTCAACCCGGGCCGGAGACCGGCCGCGCAGATCCGCGGCCGGGCACCTCGGCCGCCGAGCCCCGCGGCCGGGCGCCTCGGCCTCCGAGCCCTGAACCGGCCGCAGGGCGACGGTCAGGGCTCCAGGGCCTGCTCGAGGGTCGGGTGACAGGTGACGAGAGCGTCGATGCCGGTCAGCCCCAGGACGCGCAGGACGGGTTTCCGGGCGGCGGCGATGCGCAGCCAGCCCGCGCCGCCGCTGACGGCCTGGTGCGCGGTGACGAAGACGTTGATGCCGCTGGAGTCCATGAAGGTCACACCGCTGAGGTCCACCACGATCCGCGACGGCGCCGCCTCGCCGTACCCGGACAGCAGGGCCGCGCTGAGCAGCTCTCCGACCTCGTGGTCGATCTCACCGCGCACGGTCACGACGCGCACGCCGCCGATCATGCGGTGTTCGGCGGAGAACCGGTCCGGCCGGTCCGCTTGCTCGGTGTCGGTCACCGTCTCCTCGACTGTGCTCGGGGGGTGCCCCGGATCAGGGCGCGCGCCCCGGGTCAGGGCGTGCAGGGATGATCCTGCCCCGCAGTTCCGCTCACATGCACGCGGGCGGCCATGCCGTCATACATGCCTCTGGCATATGTGGGGTACCGGTGAGTTCCGGTGTGTGCTCGTGGATCGTGGACACGCTGGGTGACCGCGGGGCCGGGCCGGCCGCCGCGCGCGACCGGGCCGGTCGGCGATACGGGTGCCGTAGGCTTCGCGGGTCAGTTCCGCACAAGAAAATATGAATATCGAAGGAGTGCCGCAATGGCGAAGCAGGACAACGCCGTGGACCTGGTGGGGCTCCTGGCGGCCGAGAAGCAGGACCTGGCCGCCTCATGGGTGCGTGAGGTGCAGGAATCGCTGGGTCGCCGCGTCGGTGCGGCAGAGCTGGACCGCGAGCTGCGAGAACTGTACGAAGCACTGGTGGAGGCCCTGCGGCAGGGTGCCCAGGATGTCCACGCGGAGCAGATGTCCGAGGTCCGCGCCCTGCTGACGGAACTCTCGAGGAACAGGGCCCGGCAGGGATTCTCGCCGAGCGAGACCGCCATCAGCGTCTTCGCCCTGAAGACCGTTCTCGAGCCCGCGCTGCGGGACGGCTCCGCCGACACGGTCCGTGCCTACCTCCAGCTCGGCCGCATCCTCGACGGGCTGGGCCTTTTCACCATCGAGACCTACACGCAGACGCGGGACGAGCTCATCACCGCGCAGGCGGAGCAGCTGCTGGAACTGTCCACGCCGGTGGTCCGGCTGTGGGACGGGGTCATCGCCGTGCCGCTGGTCGGCACCCTGGACTCGGCGCGGACACAGGTGGTGATGGAGAAGCTCCTCCAGGCCCTCGTGGACACCGGCTCGGAGCAGGCGATCATCGACATCACCGGTGTTCCGGCGGTGGACACGCAGGTCGCCCAGCACCTGCTGAAGACCATCGTCGCCGCCAGACTGATGGGCGCCGAGTGCACCGTGTCCGGCATCAGTCCACAGATCGCGCAGACCATCGTCGCGCTGGGCATCGAGTTCGACGGCATCGTGACGAAGGCCAGCCTCGCCGACGCCCTCAAGCTGGCCCTGCGCCGCTCCGGCGTCGACATGGTCGCTCACGCGGGCGTGCAGCGATGAGCGACCGTATTCCGATCCTGCGGATCGGGGACATCCTGCTCGTGTCCGTCCAGTTCGATCTGGAGGACCAGACGGTTCTGAACCTCCAGGAGGACCTGGCCGAACAGATCGTGGCCAAGTCCGCCCAGGGTGTCGTCATCGACATCAGCGCGCTGGAGATCGTCGACTCCTTCGTGGGGCGCATGCTCGCGACGGTGGCCGCCATCTCGCGTGTCCTCGACGCCCGCACGGTGGTCGTCGGGATGCGTCCCGCTGTCGCGATCACCCTGGTGGAACTCGGCCTCTCGCTCGGTGGCGTCAGCACCGCCCTGGACTTGGAGAAGGGGCTCGCGAAACTGCGCCGGCCCGCCAGTTCGGCATCGCAGTGACCGCGCCCTGGGCGGCTGGGGACGATCCCCAGGTCTATTCCGTCGCACGCAGCGCCGATGTCGTACAGATCCGCCAGGTCATCCGGGCGCTGGCGCAGCAGTGCCGGCTCTCCCTGGTCGACCAGACGAAGATGATCACCGCGGCGAGTGAACTGGCCCGCAACACGCTCACCTACGGCGGCGGGGGCACGGTCAGCGCCGGTGTCGTCAGCGACGCGAGCAAGCGCGGCGTGGCCGCCGTGTTCGAGGACTCCGGCCCCGGGATCGCCGACGTCGACCAGGCGATGACGGACGGCTGGACCTCGGGCGGCGGCCTCGGGCTGGGCCTCAGCGGTGCCCGGCGCCTCGTCGACGACTTCCGGCTGCACACCGTGCCGGGCGAGGGCACGACCGTGACCATCATCAAGTGGGCGCGGTGAACACCGACACGGTCCTCGACAGCGAGGACGTGGCCTGGTTCCGCGACGGTGCGTCGCTGGCGGTGGCCGCCCGGGGCGCGGCCGCCGCGCTGGCCCGGCGCGTCGGCCTCAGCGGCCACCGGTCGGCCGAGGTCGCCCTCGCGGTCACCGAGGCCGCCACGAACGTGCAGCGGCACGCCGTGGACGGAGCACTGCTGCTGCGGGTGGTGCGGTCCGGGGACGAAGCGGGAGTGGAGTTCCTCACCGTCGACTCGGGGCCCGGGATGCCGGACGTCCGTGCCGCCCTGGCCGACGGCGTGTCCAGCGCCGGGACCCTCGGCATCGGCCTGGGCGCGGTCTCCCGACTCGCCGACCACTTCGACGTGCACTCCGTCCCCGGCCGCGGCACCGTGATGGCCGCGCGGTTCTGGCCACGCGGCGCGGACGGCACGACCGCCGCCCCGGGCGCCTCCCCGGTCGCGGGCGTGACCAGACCCATCAGCGGCGAGACCGTGTGCGGCGACGCGTGGGCGGTGCGCACCGCGGTCCCGGGCGAGGGCGGACGCCGACCCGAACTCCTGCTCATGCTCTGCGACGGTCTGGGACACGGACCCCTCGCCCAGCGCGCGAGTCAGGCGGCGGTCAAGGCCTTCCACGCCACGCGCGACCTCAGCCCGGAGGGCGCCCTGAACGCCGTTCACCTGGCGTTGAAGGGGACGCGCGGAGGGGCCGTCGCCGTGGCACGGATCGAGCCCGCGGCGGGACGGCTGCTGTACTGCGGTGTGGGCAACGTCAGCGGCTTCCTGGTGGGTGACGACGGACGCCGGGCACTGCTGTCGGCTCCCGGGATCGTCGGCGCGCACATGCGGCGGCTGCGGACCTTCGAGGAACCCCTTCCCGCGCACGGCGCCCTGGTCATGCACTCCGACGGGCTGACCGAGCGCTGGGAGCAGCGATCGCTGCCGGGTCTGCTGCACCACTCGCCGCTCGTCATGGCCGGGCAGCTGCTCCGCGAGGCAGGGGTGCGCCGGGACGACGCCAGCGTCGTCGTCCTCAAGGAGGCCTGGTGATCGGCGAGGAGCAGGATGAACGTGTCGACCAGCCCCTCTGAACCGGGCCTGCCGGGGGGTGCGCCCTCCGCCGGTCGGTCGCCCGCCGCCGGGCCTGTCGACACGGTGGCCTCCTTCGCCCTGTCGTCGGCCCAGGACGTGTTCGGCCTGCGGCGCAGAGCCCAGCAGGCCGCGGCGGCACTGGAGTTGGACCGGCAGGACCAGGTCCGTCTCGCGACCGCGCTGAGCGAGGTCGGACGGGACCGGCTCGGATGCCGCGAGCTGGAGGTCTCCTTCGGCCTCACCTCCGGGCCCCGGTCGTCTCTCCTCGTCACCTTCAGCTGGGCCGGCGGGCCGTCGCCGGCCCAGGACACACTCGACCTGGCCGCCAAACTCGTCCACGTCGACCACGAGACCGGCCCGGCTGCCGGCCGCGTCGTCATCACCCAGCCGCTGCCCGCGGACGGGCCGCAGGGGGCCGCTCGGCGCAGCCGCCTGGCCGAACTGCTCAAAGGCGGCGCCCGGTCCACCGAGGCGGACGATCTGCGCGCCCAGACCCGCGACCTCATCGCCACCCTGGAGGAGACCCGCGCCCAGCGCGAGGAACTCCGCCGGCTCAACGAGGAGCTGGAGGAGACCAACCGGGGAGTGCTCGCCCTCTACTCCGAACTGACGCTGGAACTGGAGACGACCAACAGCGGCGTGCTGGCCCTCCACTCCGAGCTGGAGGAGAAGCGGCACCAGCTGCAAGAGGCGAGCGAGGCCAAGACCCGGTTCTGGACGAACATCAGCCACGAACTGCGCACCCCGGTCAACTCCGTGGTCGGGCTCTCCGCACTGCTGCTGGCCCCCGGCTCCCCGCCGCTCACCGACGAGCAGCAGGAACAGGCCGAACTCATCGCGTCCTCCGGCCGTACCCTGCTCTCGCTCGTGAGCGACCTCCTGGACGTCGCGAAGGCCGAAGCCGGCCACCTCGTGATCCATCCGGAACCGGTCGATCTGCGGCTGCTCGTCGCCCACCTCAGTGGCCTCCTCCTGAGCGGGCACGGCCACGGCCAGGTCACCCTCGTCACCCCCGGCCCGGAAGACCAGCCGGCCCTGGTGACCGACGAGACGCTGCTGGTGCGCATTCTGCGCAACCTTCTCTCCAACGCCCTGAAGTTCACCGAGCGGGGCGAGGTACGCCTGGACATCGCCGCCGACCCCGAACCGTCCGCGCCCGCCGTGCTGTTCACCGTCACCGACACGGGGGTGGGCATCCCCGCCGAGGAGATCGACCGCGTCTTCGAGGCGTTCTACCAGGTGCGCGGCCCCCACCGGAGCGGACGCTCCGGTACCGGCCTCGGCCTGCCCTACGCCCGGACGCTCGCCGAGCTGCTCGGCGGAAGCCTCACTCTCACCAGCACCGCGGGTGTCGGTACCCGGGTACAGGTACGGCTGCCGGACCTCGGCTCCGCCCGTACGAAGGAACCGGACGTCGAAGGGGCATGCCGTGACCGATAGAGCTCAGGATCCCGCGCCCGCGACCGTCCTGGTCATCGACGACAACGATACGAACCGCTACGTCCTCACCACCTGGCTCAGGCGCGCGGGACACACCGTCATCGGCGCCGCCACGGGCGAGGAGGGCCTCGCCCACCTCGACACCGCACCGGAAGCACTCCCCGACATCGCGATCATCGATGTCCGCCTTCCCGACATGAGCGGCTTCGAGGTCAGCGAACGCATCAAGGACGACCCGCGGACCGCGCACCTGCCCGTCATCCAGATCTCCGCCGCCGCGATCAGTCCGAACGATCACGCGGAGGGCCTGAGGCGAGGCGCGGACGCCTATCTCGACCAGCCCGTCGACCCCGGCGAGCTCCTCGCCACCGTCACCGCGACCCTGCGCTACGCCAGGGCCCGCCAACGCGCCGAGCGGCTGGCGCAACGCCTCATGGCCCTGAACAAGGCGACCTTGGACGTCTACAGTGCCGTCGGCTTCCACTCCTTCGCGTCGGCGGCCACCGGCGGAGCCGCCGCACTCCTCGCGGGCCCGGCGAGCGCGGTGTTCCTCTCACCCCAGGCCCAGGCGGTCCACAGCATGATCGACGGCCCGCGGACCCCCGTACGCATCCATCCCGCGCAGCCGGGCCTCCTGGACCGACTGGCCGCCCACGGCCTGCGTCAGGGCACCGGGGTCACCGTCGTCCGCGTCACCGGCGACCAGTGGAACACCCTGCTGCCGAGCGACCACCTCACCGGAGACGTCGCCGTCGCCGTCTCCCGCACCAAGCGTGACCGTCCCCCCGTCTGCCTGGCCGTCCCCGCCACGGCCCTCCAGAGCGCCGACGACGAACAGCTCTTCCAGCAACTGGCCAACGCCAGCGCCCTGGCACTCGAAGCCCTGCGGACCTACAACGAGGAACACGCCCTGGGCCTGGCGCTCCAGCGCTCCTTCCTCCCCAAGGAACTGCCGGTCGTCCCCGGCACGGAGCTGGCCTTCCGCTATCTTCCCGCTTCCGAACACGCGGAGATCGGCGGGGACTTCTACGAAGCGGTCCAGACGGTCAACGGCCTGCTGCTCGCCATCGGTGACGTCGTCGGGCACTCCGTGACCGCCGCGACCGTCATGGGCGAGGTGCGCCACGCGCTGCGCGCCTACGCCATCGAGGGCCACCCGCCCCATCTCATCCTGGAACGGCTGGAGACCCTGCTCGGCCAGTCCCAGCCCGGCATCACCGTCACCCTCTGCCTCGTCCTCGTCACGCGGGACGAACACCGTGTGCGCCGGCTGCACATCGCCAACGCCGGGCACATCCCCCCGCTCGTGGTCGACGCCCGGGAGGGACCGCGGTTCCACACTCCGCACGGTCCGCTCCTCGGACTGGGGCTCCCGCATCCGCCGCCCTCCGTCCTGGAGGTCCCCGACGGCACCCGCCTGCTCATGGTGACCGACGGCCTGGTCGAGGTACGGACCGCCTCCCTCGACGCCACCCTCGCCGAATTCCGCGAGGCCGTGGCCGAGGGCCCGGACGATCTCGAGGAGATGTGCGATCTGCTCCTGGAGCGTTTCGGACAGCACAAGGACGACGACATCGCCCTGATCACAGCCCTGTTCACGTAGAGCCTGTCCGGCGCGACCCGTGTCACGCCGCGACCCGTGTCACGCCTCAGCGCTGCTGTGTCAGCAGACCGGGACGGTAGGGCAGGAGGCCGTAGTCGCCTCCGGAGGCGGGGCTGCGCCCCTGGTAGAGCAGTTGGAGACGGCAGGGGTCGACGGTCATGGTCTGATCGGGGCCGGTGCGGATCAGTTCGCCATGGCTGATGTCGTTCGTCCAGGTGGCGCCACTGTTGGTCTTACCGGCGAAGGGATTGCTCTCGGTCGCGGCCTGGGGTGTCCATGAGCCGTTCAGAGCGGTAGCCGTGAACGAGCGGAAGTAGCGGCCCTGCGAGCCGATCGCCTCGACGATCATGAGGTAGCGGTTCTGGCCCTGAAGCCTGTAGACCTGCGGGGCTTCGAACAGGTTGTCGGTCGTATCGCTCATGACCACGGTCGAGGTCGCGCCGAAGCTGCCCGGGAAGTTCCCGATCGGCATGCCGGCCCGGTAGATCTTGCCGTTGTCACCGGCGAAGAACAGGTACATGTTCGTCCCGTCGCCGATGATCGTCTGGTCGATGGGTCCGGTTCCGGAGCCGGTGATACTTCCGGAGAACAGCACCTGCTGGGACGACCAGCCGTTCGGGTCGGTGGGGTTGCTCGACGTCCGGTAGGAGAAGGCGGTCCCGCCCCACTGGTAGGCGAGCACCCAGATGTTCTTCGGCGCGAAGTAGAAGAGCGTGGGCGCGACGGTGGAGGTCGACATCGTGTTCTGGCCGGCCGAGGCCATCTCCGACCAGTCGGTGAAGAGGCCGAAGTTCATAGAGCCCCACGTGGTCCCCGTGTCGTGCGTCGTCGCGTAGACGAGTTGCCTGCCGTTGTAGGGCGCGACGGTGAAGTCCTTCAGTGAGGCCCAGCCCGCCTTGGGCTGCGCCAGCGCACCCGTCGATGTCCAGCGGTAGCTCGACGGAAGATCGCACGGGCCGGGATCGGCGCCGCCGACCTTGACGAGCTGCCACTGCTGGTTGGCGCCGCCCCAGTCGTCGTACTGGACGATGTTCGCGTTGTCGGCGGTGGAGGCGCCCTGCACTTCGAGGGCCTTGTTGCTGTGGCGCGCGACGAACCTCACGTAGCCGTCGGAGCTGTCGACCGGCCGCCACTGCTGGTTCGTGCCGTTCAGGTCGGCCCACTGGACGATCGAGCCGCCGTTGGCCGTGGCGAAGTTGTGGACGTCCAGAACCTTGCCGGAATGGAGGGACTTGATGCGGTAGTAACCGCCGCCGGAGTCGACGAACCGCCACTGCTGCTGGCTCTGATCGTTCCTGGTCCACTGGGCGATGCGGGCGCCGTCGTCGGTCGCCCTGTTGTAGACGTCCAGGGCCTTGCCGCTGTTGCGATTGACCAGCACGTACGAGGCGTCGGGGTCCACGGTCGCCGCGCCGGCGGGTTGCGCGCCGAGGAAGGTGGCCAGGAGCAGCAAGGGTGCGAGGACGGCGAGCAGGCGTCTTGGACGGACCGGTGACAGGCGGCGGAACAACATCAGAAGACCTCCTTCGGGGCGGGGGCGGGGTGACCCCGATGAACCGCGGAGCGGACGTGCCGGGGAGCAGGGCATCTCGAAAGTTTCGAACTATCTCCCGATGCTTCGACGCCACAAGCTAGGAATGCGGGGCCGGCCGGTCAAGGCCTGTCACCGATGTGTCCACAAACAGCGCTTCCCTTTCGCCCTGGAGAAGCTGTCGCAACGACCGCGGAAACGTCCGGAGTCCGCGACGCGGCTCGCCAGGTCAAGGCGTCCACGCTGGGGAGAAGCCGAGTGGGCGGCGTCCGCCTGCTCTTCCCGGCCCGGCTCTGGGGCATGCGCCGAGGCGCACCGGATGTGTCGCCTTTCGGCTCACCGGGTTCCGGAAGTTTCGGAGGAGAGACCGAAACTTGTTCTGTGCGGAGTATTGACGCCCCTCGCCCGTACCCTCGATCATCCGTGTCTGAGAAACCGGCCGCAGTTCGACATTTCGAACCAGATCTGCCTGGGTTTCGGCTCGCCCCGTCCGTCTTCGCCCCGTGGCAACGGTCGGCGCATTCCCCTTCGCTTCAGTCCTTCCGTGATCTCTGCCTTGGAGGCACAGCCATGAGCTCGTACGCCCATCCCGGATCCGCTGTCCGCCGGAGGATGCGTGGCCTGCCGTTGGCGCTGGTCGTCGGCGTCCTCGGGGCGGCCGCCACGCTGGCCGCACCGCCGACCGCACACGCCGCGGAGAGCACGCTCGGCGCCGCGGCGGCGCAGAACGGCCGCTACTTCGGCACCGCCATCGCCTCGGGCAGGCTGGGCGAATCGGCGTACACGTCGATCGCGAGCCGCGAATTCAACTCGGTGACGGCCGAGAACGAGATGAAGATCGACGCCACCGAGCCCCAGCGAGGCCAGTTCAACTTCACCGCCGGTGACCGCGTCCACAACTGGGCCGTGCAGAACGGGAAGCAGGTGCGCGGCCACACCCTGGCCTGGCACTCCCAGCAGCCCGGCTGGATGCAGAGTCTCAGCGGCAGCAACCTGCGCCAGGCGATGATCGACCACATCAAGGGCGTGATGACCCACTACAAGGGCAAGATCGCCCAGTGGGACGTCGTGAACGAGGCCTTCGCCGACGGCAGTTCAGGAGCCCGGCGCGACTCCAACTTACAGCGCACCGGCAACGACTGGATCGAGGTCGCCTTCCGCACCGCGCGCGCCGCCGACCCCGCCGCCAAGCTCTGCTACAACGACTACAACGTCGAGAACTGGACCTGGGCCAAGACCCAGGCCATGTACGCCATGGTCCGGGACTTCAAGCAGCGTGGCGTGCCGATCGACTGCGTCGGCTTCCAGTCGCACTTCAACAGTGACAGCCCCTACAACAGCAACTTCCGCACCACCCTTCAGAGCTTCGCGGCCCTCGGCGTCGACGTGGCCGTCACCGAACTCGACATCCAGGGCGCCTCGCCCACGACCTACGCCGACGTGACCAACGACTGCCTGGCCGTACCGCGCTGCCTCGGCATCACCGTCTGGGGTGTGCGCGACAGCGACTCCTGGCGACCGCAGCACACGCCGCTGCTGTTCAACTCCGACGGCAGCAAGAAGCCCGCCTACACAGCCGTCCTCAACGCCCTCAACGGCGGCTCCTCCACGCCCCCCGGGATTCCGGACAGATCAAGGGCGTCGGTTCGGGCCGCTGCCTGGACGTGCCGAACGCCGGCACCGCCGACGGCACCCAGGTCCAGCTGTGGGACTGCGCCGGCGGCACCCATCAGCAGTGGACGCCCACCGCCGCGGGCGAGCTCAGGGTCTACGGCAACAAGTGCCTGGACGCCGGCGGCACCGGCAACGGCACCAAAGTCCAGATCTACAGCTGCTGGGGCAACGACAACCAGAAATGGCGCCTCAACTCCGACGGATCCATCGTCGGCGTCCAGTCCGGCCTCTGCCTCGACGCCGTCGGAGCCGGTACCGCCAACGGCACCCTGATCCAGCTCTACTCCTGCTCGAACGGCAGCAACCAGCTCTGGACCCGCACCTGAGAAGACCTGCCACAGCCGCACCTCGGGGTGGAGCCAGGATGATCCTGGCTCCACCGCCGTCGATGTCCGTCCCGGACAGAAGAGTCCCGGACAGAAGAACGGAGGGGGCTATTTCAGGTGGCGGTGATCTCGGCTGCCTCCCGGGCGATCGACCGCACGCTCTAGAAGAAGCCCAGCTTCTTCGGCGAGTACGACACCAGCAGGTTCTTCGTCTGCTGGTGGTACACGCGACGCACCCGCTTTGACCAGGGTCGATGCGTCATGGGGAGGCTTGTCGGCCGATGTTGGCCCGAATATGGTCCGGATCATGGAAGTGCCCGGCTGGCAGACCTCGGATCCCGTGCCGCTCGGCGGGGGCAGAGCGAACACATCAATGCCGTCGTTCGGGTCTGTCGGTCTGCGCGGGTGGTGAGGTCGGCTGCCAGTTGCCCGGTGAGGGCACTCGGGTTGCTGCTATCGGCGTACTCGAGCAGGTGCAGGAGGGCGGCGAGTTCGCCCTGGCGGACAGATAGGTGAGTCAGCGGGTCGGAGGCGCTGGAGATGGGGCGTCCGGTTCGCGATGATCACGCCAAAGCCGTAACCGCAGTCCAGCGACCGGCGATCCGCGCGCGGCGCGGATCGCCGGAGGCCACGAGGACGATTACCGTCCGGCTCCGAGCCGCAGCAGGTGATCGGCGCGGACCTGACCTGCCCGTCGACGTCTTGCGGCAGGTGCCGAGCGGGGTCGGGAGCGCGGGCGTCGGGGGCGGCGGCCCCGCGGGGCCGCCACGCCGCGTCCGGTTTCAGGGCAGCTTGTGCGCGAGAACGTCGAGTTGCTCGATGGAAGGCGGCTCGGAGAGCAGCTCGGGGGCTCGTTCCATCAGAGCTGAGCCCAGTCGGCCTGCGAGGTGGTCCTGGCGTGCGGAGCCGTCGGGGAAGACGTCGAAGATCGCGAAGGTGGTCGGGCTCAGGCGCACCGCGAACCAGGCGATGGTGCCGGGCTCCTCCTGCACGATGTCACGGCCGCTGCGGAGAAAAGCGGCGACTTCTTCCTCCTTGCCGGGCTTGGCCTCCATGCGTACGTACAGCCCGACGTTGACGTCTGCCATGAGGGGACTCCTTTTCGGTGCTCGGCCGCCCGCGAGCGCCCGGGCACTGCCGTGACCGGTTGGCATAGAACGGCCCCATTATGGGCGGATGAATAGGGAATTGCGCATATTCGCCTCACGCAGGCTGGCCGAATCACCCTCACCGCGCCGCAGTACCCCGACGTGCGGGTCAGACGTACGGCTCATGCGGAACCCACAGGCGAAACGCGCTCCGGACCGCGCTTTCCAGGGGGCTGCCCGAAGAGCAGAGGCGCCGTAGCCGCGCCGACCTGGAGGCGTAGGAATCCTGTGACGACAGGCGCCGTCGGGCGGGTGGCGTCCGAGTGGAGACCCTGTCCCAGTACTTCAGCTGCGGCGGCAACTACGACGAGACCGCAGATTCCCTCGCGATCCACTGCGAAGTCCACATCGCGCAGGGTGCGGAGCGGTAGCTCGCGGTCGTCCACTCCGAAACCTTCCCGGGGCCCTGCCAGGCCACCCGGGGCCGGGGATCCGTTTCCCAGCCACGGGTGCTTGGGTCGGTCCTCGGGGTGGGCCTGCCGTGCGCATCGGAGCACGCGAGGTTCAGCCCGGTAGGCGGAGGCGCGCGGGGTCGGAATACACCAGGTTGTGGGTACACAGCCGCCTACCCACAACAGAAAGAACCTTGCCATGACCATCAAGACGGAGTCCGTGTCCCTGGAGGACGCCCGGCGAGTCGTCGCTGCGGGGGAGGCCAAGGCCGACGAGATCGGCTCGCCGAGCAACATTGCTGTCGTCGATGTCGGCGGCAACCTCGTCGCGCACATCCGGATGGACGAGGCTTGGATCGGGAGCGTCGACATCTCCGTCAGCAAGGCCTTCACGTCCCGGGCCTTCGACATCAGTACCGCCGACCTGGCCGCCAACGCGGGCCCCGGTGAGCAGTTCTTCGGGATCGACGCATCCAACAACGGACGCGTCATGATCTTCGCGGGCGGTGTCCCGCTGCGGCTGGGCGACCGGATCGTCGGCGCCGTGGGCGTCAGCGGCGGCAGCGGTGAGCAGGACCAGACCGTGGCCGAGGCTGCGGCGACGGCCCTCTGACGACTGGCCCCGCCATGCCGTGATCAGCGGAGCCTCGGCGCGGCCGCTCGTTGGAAACTTTCCGGTTCGCCAGGACAAACCGGGCTGGATCACTACCAGGTTCGTATACACGACGCTTGGTACCGGCACAGCCGCCTCACCTCTTGGCCCAGCATTCGTACTGACCTGCGCAACGCGGGCGCCGAGGTCATCGATGAGGAGGTCGTGATCGACCGCCGGCTGATCTCCGGCCGCGGCCCGCAGGACCTCCCCCCTTCTGCAAGGCGATCATCGAATGCTTCGCCGCCGCGCTGCAACCCGCCTGACCGGGAGGAGTCCCAAGCCACCGAAATGACATCCGGCACTCCCACGGCCGAGTCCCCGTGGATCGTGGATCAGCAGAGGAGATCGTCATGGCAAGCAGCAACCGCGCCGTCACCTTCCAGAACACGAAAGACATGCGCGTCGAGTCCCTGGACTTCCCGAAGCTTCAGATGCCGAACGGGAAGAAGGCCCCGCACGGCGTCGTCCTCAGGATCGTCGCCACCAACATCTGCGGGAGCGATCTGCACATCTACCGCGGGTCCTTCCCTGTGCCCCAGGGCATGGTGATGGGGCACGAGATGACCGGGGAGGTCATCGAGGTCGGCCCCGACGTCGAGTTCCTCGGTGAGGGCGACCTCGTCTCCGTCCCGTTCAACGTGGCCTGCGGGCGATGCCGCAACTGCAGGGCGCGCCGGACCGACGTGTGCGAGACCACGAACCCCAAGGTGTCCTGCGGAGCGTACGGCTTCAACCTGGGCGACTGGACCGGCGGCCAGGCCGAGTACCTGTTCGTCCCGTACGCCGACTTCCAACTCCTGCGCTTCCCGGACAGGGACCAGGCCATGGCGAAGATCCGTGACCTGGCGCTGCTCTCGGACATCCTGCCCACCGCGTTCCACGGTCTCATGGAGGCCGGTGCCAAGCCGGGCTCGACCGTGTACCTCGCCGGTGCCGGTCCGGTCGGCCGCTGCGGCGCAGCAGCGGCGCGCCTCCTCGGGGCGTCCTGCATCATCGTCGGCGACCACCACAAGGACCGCCTGGAACTGATGAAGAACAACGGTTGCGAAACGATCGACCTGAGCCAGGACGCAGCGCTCACCGACCAGATCGAGGCCATCCTGGGCGAACCCATGGTCGACTGCGCAGTCGACTACGTCGGCACCGAGGCGCACGGCATCGGCCGCCAGGCCGAGGACATGGACCCGGCCTACGCCCTCAACCAGGTGATCGACGCCACCCGCGCGGGCGGAGCCACCGGCGTCATCGGCGTCTACGGCCCCGACCCGCTCGCGAAGTCGAAGGCCGAGCAAGAAGGAACGTACCCGATCGACTTCGGCAAGGCCTGGATCAAGTCGCCGCGGATCGCCGCCGGGCAAGCACCGATCATGCACTACAACCGCGAGCTGATGATGGCGATCCTGTGGGACCGCATGCCCTACCTGAGCGCCATGCTCAACACGAAGGTGATCAGCCTCGACGACGCCCCCGACGCCTACGCGACCTTCGACACGGGAGTGCCCGAGAAGTTCATCATCGACCCACACGGCCTCATTCCCGCCTGAGTCCCGCACGCCGGGCGGGGATGCCCGCGGGAACACAGCATCCCCATCGACTTCGGTGAGAGGCGGAATGGATCGCCTTCAGCACCGTCATGGGGGCATCGCTACCGCGTGGGTCGGCGACTGTACCAACGCCGGTGGAGACGAGAGCGCGGCCACCAGAACACGGACCAGCGCCGCACCCTCTACTCCTCCTGCCTGACCGCCCTCACCTGCGCCCGCACCCGGTCCCGGCACGCCCTCGGCGCAGTCCGCTCGCCCCTCCTGACCTCCCTGCGGCGCATGGGACACCGGTTGTCTGGGAGGCGGACCTGGGTACTCGCCTTGGGCGCGTGACACACGGACCCGCGGCAGACGGGAGGCCGAAGATGTCTGCGGAACCGGCCAGAACCCTCGCGCTCCCCTCCGGTGAGGAGATCCCGACGCTCGGGCAGGGCACCTGGTACCTGGGCGAGGAACCGGCCCGGCGTCAACAGGAGATCGCCGCACTGCGGCTGGGCGTGGACCTGGGCATGACCGTCGTGGACACGGCGGAGATGTACGGCGACGGCGCAGCCGAGGAGCTCGTCGGGGAGGCCCTTCGGGGACGTCGGGAGGAGGTCTTCCTCGTCAGCAAGGTGCTGCCCGGCCACGCCGACCGGCAGGGTACCGTCGCCGCCTGCGAGGACAGCCTGCGCCGGCTCCAGACGGAACAACTGGACCTCTACCTGCTGCACTGGCGGGGACGGTGGCCACTCGAGGAAACCCTTGCGGGCTTCACCGACCTGATGGAGGCGGGGAAGATCCGTTACTGGGGCGTGAGTAATCTGGACGCCGCCGACATGGTCGAGCTGACCGCCCTCCCCGGCGGCGACGCGGTCGCCGCCGACCAGGTGCTGTACAACCTCTCCCGGCGCGGCGTCGAGTGGGATCTGCTCCCCTGGTGCCGCGAGGCCGGGGTGGCGGTCATGGCCTACTCCCCGATCGAGCAGGGCCGGCTGCTGAAGGCCGAAGGTCTGGGTGCCGTGGCCCGATCCCTGGGAGCTACGCCGGCCCAGGTGGCACTCGCCTGGGTGCTGGCACGAGGGGCGGTCGCAATCCCGCGTTCCGGATCACCCGACCACATTCGGGAGATCCGCGGCGCGGTGGACCTCCACCTTCCGCCCGAGGCGCTCGACGCTCTCGACAGGGCGTTCCCGCCGCCCGACGGCCCCACGTCCCTGGAGATGCTCTGAAGCGGTGACAGGACGGCGCGCCCCCGCTCAGCCCGGCCACCACACCGGGCCCGGCCCTGCTGCCATCCAGGCGGGGCGCCCTGATGCGGTGCCCCCTACAGTCCCGCTTCCCCAAGCTGGTCGTGCTGTTCGGTCGGCAACTCTCGTCCGAGGCATTGCCATGCCGTGCAGCCTGTGTGGACGGACGGCTGGCCAAGGGATGTGCGCGCAATTCATGCTGCCCTGCCAGGAGAAGCATGGGTGGCCCTTTTCGGCCTGGGGTACGGAGGCGCTCAGCAGAGGGCTCTGCCAATCTCGACCGGGTAACAGCCCATGGCGGCGCGAGCGAGAGCGAACGATGCCGTCCGTTCCCGGTGAGGAGGCGAGAGGCATGACCGTGATGGGAGTGTCGAAGTTCGAGTGGTTCTTTCGCGTGGTCGCAAGCCTCGACGTGGACAAGAACGACCTGAAGCGGTACGGCGAGTTCGTTGACGCCAAGCTCTACGATTTCTTGGTTGTCGGCCAGGCGTCGGCCAAGGCCAACGGCAGGGATACCGTCGAACCGTGGGACCTGCCGGTCACCAAGGGCCTCCAGGAGTGCATCCACAGGTTCCGGCGATTCGACGAGGAGGTCGAGCTGAAGCCGATCCTGGAACAGCTCGCCGCGCATCCTCCCCTCGACAGGACACCCACCCCGGCGGCCGAAGAGCGGTACCCCGAGATCATCGGCGGTCTCAGCGTCGCCCTCGCCGAAACGTTCAAAATCATGTATCCGGATGTCAAGAACCCTCAGACCAGGCACTGGGACGGTGTGACCGCGGTGTTCGACCGGCTGCTGTAACAGTCGCGACCCTTGCCTCACTACCGGCCGACTCGGAACCTCGTTTCGAGGTCCGTCTCGTCGCGCGTTGACCTGACCTGGAGGCAAGCCAGGAAAGCTGCCGGCTCTTCGGGCACCCGTCGCTCACATCACAACCGGCAACTCGTGAAAGGAGCCGCACCATGGCACAGGAACTCCGGGGGATGCTGGTGGGGATTTTGGCCACCGACGGCGTCGAGCGCGTGGAACTCGACCAACCGCGTGGTGCGCTGCAGGGCGCAGGCGCGAAGACCGAGATTGTCTCGCTTCACCCCGGCGAGATCCAGGCCCGCCAGTTCGACTTGAACGCGGCCGGAACTTTCCCCGTAGACCGCCTGGTCGCCGACGCCTCCGTTGACGACTACCACGCTCTGCTCCTGCCCGGCGGCACCATGAACCCCGACCAGTTGCGGATGGACCGCGACGCGGTGCAGTTCGTCAAGGACTTCATGGCCAGTGGGAAACCGGTCGCATCGCTCTGCCACGGTCCGTGGACCCTGGTGGAAGCCGACGCCATGCGTGGCCGCCGTCTGACGTCCTGGCCCAGCATCCGCACCGATCTGCGCAACGCCGGCGCGGAGGTCGTCGACCAGGAGGTGGTCGTCGACGGGCAGCTGGTCACCAGCCGCAGCCCGGCCGACCTGCCCGCCTTCTGCGCCGCCATCGTGGAAGAGTTCGCTCGGGCGCACCACCCCACGCCCCGCTGACCCGGCGGAATCGGCCCACGGGACGCCTCGCGAGCGATCCGTCACAAGCCGGAACGCACGCCCCGGCCGTTCCAGCTGTTCGTGGAAGTGACCAGTACCGGTAGCCCCGCGTCGGCACAGGTGGTGACGACCGCCGTGACGACCTCGCTCTTCCCCGTGCCGGGCGGTCCGGTCGCGTGGGTACTTCACCCAGAACCCGCTGAGCGGCTTGCGGTGGTCTGCGCCGGAAGTTGCCGACGAAGTCGATCCGGACTGCGTGCCCAATCCGGCGCAGGTGGGCCGCCTGCTTGCTGCGGTCAGGGCGCTGCCCGGTCGAGGCCCACACCTGTACGCCTACCCGGCAGAGTGTGCGCGCCGCGCCGGACAAAGCATCCGGGTTCGCTTCCGCTACTACGCCAAGTTTCTGGCCGAGGCGCGGAACCATGCCAACACCCTGATCGAGGAGTCGATGCGAAGGCGGGAGGGGCAGGACGGCAGTGCAGAGGACGCATGAACCGGGCCTTGGCCCGGAAATGCCCCGGAACAGCTGGTCAGAGGTGGGATGGCAGTGAGACATATCAGGAGTTACTCTGCGCTTCACCCCGTGGCTTGGATGCACGCCGGGAAGGGCGCCTGTCAGGTGAAATGCCTCATCAGGCGCCCTTTTTCGGCGTCTAGAAGAAGCCCAGCTTCTTCGGCGAGTACGACACGAGGAGGTTCTTCGTCTGCTGGTAGTGCTCCAGCATCATCTTGTGCGTCTCGCGGCCGATGCCCGACTGCTTGTACCCGCCGAAGGCGGCGTGCGCCGGGTACGCGTGATAGCAGTTCGTCCAGACGCGACCGGCCTGGATCGCCCGGCCCGCGCGGTACGCCGTGTTGATGTCCCGCGTCCACACGCCCGCCCCGAGGCCGTACAGCGTGTCGTTCGCGATCTTGATGGCGTCGTCGAAGTCGTCGAACGAGGCCACCGAGACCACCGGCCCGAAGATCTCCTCCTGGAAGATCCGCATCCGGTTGTCGCCCTCGAAGATCGTCGGGCGGACGTAGTAACCCCCCTTCAAGTCTCCGTCGTACTCGGCGCGTTCGCCTCCGGTGAGGATCTTGGCGCCCTCCTCCCGGCCGATGTCGATGTACGAGAGGATCTTGGCGAGCTGGTCGCTGGACGCCTGCGCCCCGATCATCGTGTCGGTGTCCAGCGGATGGCCGGGCTTGATCAGCTCGGTACGGGCGACGGCCGCCTGGAGGAAGTCGCCGTAGTTGCCGCGCTGGATCAGCCCGCGGGACGGGCAGGTGCACACCTCGCCCTGGTTCAGCGCGAACATGGTGAAGCCTTCGAGGGCCTTGTCCCTCAGGTCGTCGTCCTTCTCCCACACGTCGTCGAAGAAGATGTTCGGCGACTTGCCGCCCAGCTCCAGCGTGACGGGCTTCAGGTTCTGCGAGGCGTACTGCATGATCAGCCGCCCCGTCGACGTCTCGCCCGTGAAGGCGATCTTCGCGACGCGCGGGCTGGACGCGAGGGGCTTGCCCGCCTCCTCGCCGAAGCCGTTGACGATGTTCACCACACCCGGCGGCAGCAGATCGGCGACCAGGCTCATCCAGTAGTGGAGCGACACGGGCGTCTGCTCGGCGGGCTTGATCACCACCGCGTTGCCCGCGGCGAGGGCCGGCGCGAGCTTCCAGGTGGCCATCAGGATGGGGAAGTTCCAGGGGATGATCTGCGCGACGACGCCGAGCGGCTCGTGGAAGTGGTAGGCCACCGTGTCGTCGTCGACCTCGCTGAGCGCACCCTCCTGGGCCCGGACCGCACCGGCGAAGTAGCGGAAGTGGTCGATGGCCAACGGGATGTCCGCGGCCAGCGTCTCGCGGACGGGTTTGCCGTTCTCCCAGCTCTCCGCGACCGCGAGGGGCTCCAGATGCGCCTCCATCCGGTCGGCGATCTTCAGCAGGATGTCGGAGCGTTCGGTCGCCGAGGTGCGGCCCCAGCCGGGCGCGGCCGCGTGCGCCGCGTCGAGCGCCCGCTCCACGTCCTCCGCCGTGCCGCGCGCCACCTCGGTGAACGTCTCGCCGTTCACCGGAGACGGGTTGTCGAAGTACTGCCCCCGGGCCGGGGGCACGTACTCGCCGCCGATGTAGTGGTCGTATCGGGCCTGGTAGGAGACGATCGCGCCCTCGGTTCCGGGCGCCGCGTAACGGGTCATCCTGCTCTGCCTCCCTCAGCAGCGCTGCCCGCCGTTGGGCAGCTCTGCGCGGGAGGCTAGGGAAGCGGACGTTGCATCCACGTTGCGACGCCCACCCCGACGCCTCGACGTGCGTCACCTCGACCTGCGACACCCCGATGTGCGGGGACTCGACCTGCGACACCCGGACGTGCGGGGCCTCGACGCGCGGGGGCGGCTGCCCCGCCCCCGGCCGGGCCGCCCGGCCTACGGGGGCGGCCTACGGGGGCGGCCTACGGGGGTGGCCGTCCGGACGGTGCCGTCAGCTCCCACTCCAGGGACGCGAGGCGCGCCCGTATCGCCGCCGTGGGACGGGCGGTCGCGAGCGCCCGCCACACGGCGAGGTCGTCCTCGCCCCACGGCGCGTGCGCCCAGTCCGCGAGCAGATCGGGGTCGCCGCAGGCGATCAGCGCGGCGCGCAGCCCCTCGGCGAGCCGGCGCCTGAGCCGGGCCACCGCCGGGGCCCGGGACGACGGCAACGGCGGCCCGGTGTACGCGGTCACCGCCGCCGTGACCGCGCCGGCGGCCAGCCTGCGTTCGACGACGGCGACGTCTGACTCGCACTCGGCGGTGAGCCGGTAGGGGCGCGAGGTCAGCAGCCCGGGGCCGAGCACCCCGCGCAGCCGGGTGAGTTCGGCCCGCAGCGTCACCGGGGTGACCGACTCGTCCTCGTACAGCGCGCACAGCAGCTCGTCACCCGTCAGCCCCTCGGGATGACGGGCCAGCAGCACCAGGATCTCGCTGTGCCGGCGGCTCAGCCTGATCTCGCGGCCGCCGGCGACCAGACGCGCCTCGTCACGGCCCAGCACGGAAAGCCGGGGCGTGTCGGTGGCGGGCCGCTCCGGGGCGAGCAGCGCCAGGTGCGCCTCGGCGGCCCGCGCGACCGCCCGCACGAAGCCCAGGCTGTGCGGATGCGCCAGTCCGTCCCCGCCCGTGATGTCCACGGCACCCAGCACCCGCCCGGTCCGCGGATCGTGAACGGGCGCCGCGGCGCAGGTCCACGGCTGCACCCGCCGGATGAAGTGCTCGGCGGCGAACACCTGCACCGGCCGGTCCAGGGCGACCGCCGTGCCCGGCGCGTTCGTCCCGACCGCGCTCTCCGCCCATCGCGCGCCCGGCACGAAGTTCATCCGGTCCGCCTGGCGCCGGGTCGCCGCGTGGCCCTCGACCCACAGCAGCCTGCCGCGCGCGTCGCACACCGCCAGCAGATGCTCCCCGTCGGCGGCGAACGTGCCCATCAGTTCACGGAACAACGGCATCACCCGCGCCAACGGGTGCTCGGACCGGTAGGCACCGAGATCGCCGTCGGTCAGCTCGACGCTCGCCGTGCCGTCGGGACCGACACCGGCCCGCGCGGAACGCCGCCAGGAATCCGCCACGACGGCGCGCACCGGCCGGGGCATGGTTCCCGCCTCGGTGAACGTCTCATGCGCCCGCCGCAGGATCCGCACCCGCTCGGCAGGGTCGGCACCCGGTTCCAGGGCCACCCAGGGATCGGTCAACTCGTCCTCCCGGAAGGCGATACGGCTGGAGACATCGTCACTCCGGGAGCGCCGACCGACAACAGTTCGGACGGCGTCACCAGGCGCGGCTCACGAGTCTCAGGTAGCGGTCCCAGTCCCAGTTCGGACCGGGATCGGTGTGGTCGGTGCCCGGCACCTCGTAGTGGCCGATGATGTGCGCCCGGTCCTTCGGGATGCCGTACCGGTCGCAGACCGAGGCCGTCAGCCGGGCGGACCCCAGGTAGAGGGCGTCGGTGAAGTAGTCCGGTCTGTCCACCCACCCCTCGTGCTCGATACCGATGCTGCGCGTGTTGTGGTCCCAGTTGCCCGCGTGCCAGGCGATGTCGGACTCGCGCACACACTGCGCCACATGACCGTCCACGGAGCGCACGACATAGTGGGCGGACACTTTCTTGCGCGGGTTCTGAAAGACGGTCAGGGCCTGGGCGTACAGGGTCTGCGTGACATGGATGACGACACGGTCGACGGGATGGCTCGTCGGGCGGTCGGCCGGGGTGCGGTTGGCGGCGGCCGCGGGCTGCCACTCGGCGAGCGGGTGGTCGACGTCCCGGGGCCGGGCGCCGGCCCGCGTGTCGGGCAGCAGTGTGTACGGAACGGCGGCGAGGGCGGCGCCCTTGAGGAGGATCCGTCGGCCGGGGAGGGGTTTCGTTCGTTCCACGGGGTGCTGCCTTTCGGGGTCTCGGACGTCCGGCGGGCGGTACCGGAGCGCGTGCGGGCGCCGGTCGATCCGGTGACGTGTCCGGCCCTCGCCGAATCCGTGCTCCCGTACCGGCCGGCCACCGCCGTCACGGGTCGGCGTCCGGCTGTGTCCCGCCCGCATCACGCTACGGCGCCGAGGGGCCGGGCAGGGGGACGCGCCGGGGTTCGGTGGACGTGTACGGGATTGTGGACAACTCGCTCACCCGAACGGGGAGTTCCGGGTCCGGTCGGCAGGCTCGGCCGGCGACACGAGGGCGGACGGCGGCCCAGGAGCGGGGCGGTTGAGGCGGCCCGTGGCAGGCCCGTCCACGGCCCGTCCTGCTCAGGCCCGTCCACGGCCCGTCCTGCTCAGGCCCGCTCCGCCACGGCGGCGGGATCGTCCAGCACGGCCCGCACCACCGAGTGCGCGGCCCCCAGCAACGGGCCCTCGGGGCCCAGCCGGGAGACGGACACGGGACGGGCGGGGCCCGCCGTGCGCCGGGAGAGCTCGGTCTCGAGCGACGGGAGCAGCCACGGCGCGAGCCCGGCCAGGGCGCCACCGAGCACGACGCCCTCCGGGTCCAGCAGGTTGAGCGCCCCGGTGAGGGCGATGCCCAGGGCCGTTCCCGCCTCGCGCAGCGCCCGCCGTACGTCCGGGTCGCCGTCCGCGGCGCGTCCCGCGAGGAGTCCGACGCGGTCCTCGCCCGGTGCCAGCCCGGCCGCGCGCAGCACCGCCTCCTCACCGGCGTACTGCTCCAGACATCCGCGCCCGCCGCACACGCACCGTGGCCCGTCGGGGTGTACCGGCACATGGCCCAGCTCACCGGCGAAGCCGCGGGTCCCGCGTAGCAGGCTGCCGTCCACCACCAGCGCGGCGCCGATGCCGATCTCGGCCGACACGTGCAGGAAGTCCCTCGGGGTGTCCGCGCCGAGCCAGAGTTCGGCCAGTCCGCCGAAGTTGGCCTCGTTGTCCACGGTGAGCGGGAACTCCCCGGGCAGCAGCGCGCCGAGGTCGACGTCCTGCCAGTCGAGGTTCGGCGCGCGGACGACCGTACGGCCGTCGCGGGCGACCAGGCCGGGGACGGCCACGGCGAGTCCGGCCGGCCACAGTCCGGCGGGCTCGGCCTCGGCGATCACCCGGCGCACCAGCGCGGTCAGTTCCTCCACCACCGGTGCGGGGGAGCGGCCCCGGTTGGTGCCGTGCCGCACGGCCCGCGCCCGTACCTCGCCGCGCAGGTCGACGGCGCAGACCGCCAGGTGGTCGACACCGATCTCGGCGCCTATGCCCGACGGGCCGCGCCCGCTGACCGCCAGCGCCGACCCGGGGCGGCCGACCCGGCCGGGCCGCTCGGGGCCCAGTTCCTCGATGAGTCCGGTGCGTATGAGTTCGTCGACGAGGGTCGACACCGCTGCCCGGGTCAGGCCGATGCGTGAGGCGACCGCCGCGCGCGAGAGCGGTCCCTCGGCGCTGACGGCGTGCATCACCCGGGCCAGGTTGCGGCGGCGCATGCCCTGCTGGGTGTCGGGCAGTGCGCGCCCCGGGCCGGTAGGCCGGGCCTCGTGCAGCGGTGCGGTCATGCCTCCGTCGATTCGTCGGGGTTCAGTGGGCGTCCGCGCTCCGGTCCAGCAGCGGGGCCGCGTCGGAGAGTACCCCGGCGATCCTGGCGAGCGCCGCCTCGTCCCGTTCGACGGCGTCGAGCACCGGCCCCCGGGTGGTGTTCCAGCGGCGGGCGACGGCCGCCGGGTCCTCGCCGGTCAGCAGACCCGCCGCCTGCGCCGCGGCACCCAGCGCGACGAGCTCCTTGGCCTCGGGCACCTGGACCGGGCGTCCGGACAGTCGGCGCACGGTCTGCTGCCAGGCCGTGCCCCGGGCGCCGCCGCCGATCAGCAGCAGCGGCGCCGAGCGGTCCGCGTCCTCGTCGAGGACCAGGTCGAGCGCGCCGAGCAGGGAGTACACCGCGCCGTCGTAGGCGGCCTGGAGCAGCTGACCGCCGGTCGTGTCGTGGCGCAGACCGTGCAGGAGGCCCGAGGCGTTCGGCAGGTTCGGGGTGCGTTCGCCGTCCAGGAAGGGCAGCAGCGTGAGGCCCGCGGCGGGTTCCACGGCCTCGCGGTCCAGGCCCAGCAGGGCGGCCACGCGGTCGACGGCGAGCGTGCAGTTCAGGGTGCAGGCCAGGGGCAGCCAGTCGCCGTGCGCGTCGGCGAAGCCCGCCACGGTGCCGGTGGGGTCGGTCGGGCGGCGCTTGGCCACCGCGTACACCGTGCCCGAGGTCCCGAGGCTGAGCACGGGGGTGCCGGGGCGCAGCCCGAGGCCCAGGGCCGCCGCCGCGTTGTCACCGGTGCCCGGGGCGACCAGGGTGCCCTTGGCGAAGGGCAGGTCGTGGCTGTCGCGTACGGTGCCCGCCACTTCCCCGGGCCGCACCACGCGGGGCAGCAGGGCGGGGTCGAGACCCACGTGGGCGAGGATCTCCGCGTCGTACGACTCGGTCGCCGACGCCCACCAGCCGGTGCCGGAGGCGTCACCGCGGTCGGTCGTGCCCTCGCCCGTGAGGCGCTCGGTGAGGTAGTCGTGGGGGAGACGTACGGCCTTCGTGGCGCGCAGGGCCTGCGGCTCGTGCTCGGCCAGCCAGGCCCACTTCGTGACCGTGAAGGAAGCGGCCGGGACGGACCCGGTGCGCTCCGCCCAGAACTTCGCTCCGCCGAGTTCCTCGGTCAGCCGACGGGCCTGCGGGGCGGAGCGCACGTCGTTCCACAGCAGCGCCGGGCGGACCGGCTCACCGCGCTCGTCCAGGGTGACGAGCCCGTGCTGCTGACCGCCGACCGACACCGCGGCGGCCTCGCGGGCCGCGTCACCGCACTGGTGCAGGGCCTCGCGCAGGGCGTCCCACCACTGGCGCGGGTCGCTCTCGCGGCCGGCCCCGGAGGACACCGTGTGCGGCGCCTGGCCGCTCGCGACGACCTGCCCGGTGGCGGCGTCGACGACCAGCGCCTTGGTGGACTGGGTGGACGTGTCCACGCCGACGACGAGCGGACCCTCGGCTGCTGACATCGGGCTCTCCCTCAAGTTTTTCCACGGCTCCACGGGATCTGTCTTCCCAGAGATGCGTCCGCATACTAATTTGTAAACTGCCATGACGAAATAGCTCGCGACACAGTCCGCGAGACATTCGGCGACACAGACTTCAAGCAAGGAGCCGCGGTATGAGCTACCAGCCCACCCCCGACGACAGGTTCACCTTCGGCCTCTGGACCGTCGGCTGGCAGGGACGGGACCCGTTCGGCGACGCCACCCGGCGTGCCCTGGACCCGGTCGAATCGGTGCAGCGCCTGGCCGAGCTCGGCGCCTACGGCGTGACCTTCCACGACGACGACCTGATCCCCTTCGGGTCCTCCGAGAGCGAGCGCGAGGAGCACATCAAGCGCTTCCGCCAGGCCCTGGATACCACCGGCCTGACCGTGCCGATGGCCACCACCAACCTCTTCACGCACCCCGTCTTCAAGGACGGCGCGTTCACGGCGAACGACCGTGACGTGCGGCGCTACGCCCTGCGCAAGACCATCCGCAACATCGACCTGGCCGTCGAGCTCGGCGCGAAGACCTACGTCGCCTGGGGCGGCCGTGAGGGCGCGGAGTCCGGTGCCGCCAAGGACGTACGGGTGGCCCTCGACCGCATGAAGGAGGCCTTCGACCTCCTCGGTGAGTACGTGACCTCCCAGGGTTACGACCTGAAGTTCGCCATCGAGCCCAAGCCGAACGAGCCGCGCGGCGACATCCTGCTCCCCACCGTCGGCCACGCCCTGGCCTTCATCGAGCGCCTGGAGCGCCCGGAGCTCTACGGCGTCAACCCCGAGGTCGGCCACGAGCAGATGGCCGGGCTGAACTTCCCGCACGGCATCGCCCAGGCGCTGTGGGCGGGCAAGCTCTTCCACATCGACCTCAACGGCCAGTCCGGCATCAAGTACGACCAGGACCTGCGCTTCGGCGCGGGCGATCTGCGCTCCGCGTTCTGGCTGGTCGACCTGCTGGAGAGCGCAGGCTACGCGGGCCCGAAGCACTTCGACTTCAAGCCGCCGCGCACCGAGGACCTCGACGGTGTGTGGGCCTCGGCCGCGGGCTGCATGCGCAACTACCTGATCCTCAAGGAGCGTGCCCTCGCGTTCCGCGACGACCCGGAGGTCCAGGAGGCCCTGCGCGCCTCCCGCCTGGACGAGCTCGCCCAGGCCACGGCGGCCGACGGCCTGGAGAGCCTGCTCGCCGACCGCACCGCCTTCGAGGAGTTCGACCCCGAGTCGGCCGCCGCCCGCGGCATGGCTTTCGAGCACCTCGACCAGCTCGCCATGGACCACCTCCTCGGCGCCCGGGGCTGAACCCGCCCGCACGCGTGTGCGCACGCGCGGGGCGTGCGCACACGCGGGCCGTCGGACGACCGGTCCTCCCTCGGTCCGTGAGCGGCCCGTGAGTCCTTCGGGGCGGGATCCGGCGATCTGTGAGCGGTTCGCGAGCCGAATGCGCCGGAATCATGCGGTCCATGACCTGGGTCGGTATCAACTTGACTGCGGGGCTCGCGCCGCGGGCGGTTCACCGCGACGCTGGACGCCATGGCCATGCCGCCCGTACCGCCCCAACCGCCCGGACCGCCGGGCGACACGCCGCCTCCGGGCGGCTTCGGACCACCCCACTCCGGCTACGGCCCCGACGACGGGACGGGCGGGGGCGGCTGGTCGCCCCCGCCGCCGGGCCCGCCGGGCGGCCCCGGACGGCGCAGGAACCCCCTCTTCGTCGTCCTGGCGCTGCTCGTCGTCGCCGCGGCCGTCGTCGCCGTCGTGCTGATGGCCCGCGGAGGCGACGACTCACCGGACGGTGAGCCGACCGCCGGCAACAGCAGCGGCTCCGCTCCCACCCCGTCCTTCAGCCTGCCGGTCGAGCTGCCCAGCGGCCTGCCGAGCGGACTGCCCTCGAACTTCCCCAGCGACCTCCCGACCAGCCTCCCGACCAGCCTGCCGAGCACCTTGCCGACCGAGCTGCCGAGCGACCTCCAGTCGCTGCTGCCCTCGCTGGAGGAACTGCTGCCCTAACGGGCACGCGCGCGTGGCGGCCCCACACCGCCGCGCGCGCGTGCCGAGGTTGCGTCGCTCACACGCCCCGCGGCAGCCGCACATAGACGACCTTCGTCTCGATACCGCTGTCGACGAGCCGGCCCTGCGCGTCGAACGCGCCGGTGCCGTCCGTCATCCCGAAGTCGTTGTCGTTGACGAGGGCCAGCGTGGAGTGGTCCACGAGGGCGACACCCTCGATCTTCCCGGGCACCCCGGCGACCGTGCCGAGGTCGACGGCGAGCCGCTTCGCCAGCACCGGCACCCCCGAGGCGGCGGGGTCTTCCAGCTGCTCCAGCGACGGGGAGGTCGTGTCGTCGTCCCAGCGGCTGCCCAGGATGTTCGCCGACCGGCTCAGCCGCACCAGGTGCAGCCGCGCGGCCTTGTCGGTGCGCTCCTCCACGAGCAGCCGGTCACCGCCCACGGCGACCACCGAGGAGATCTTGAGCTCGGAGGTGTCGTCCTCGCTCGGGTCGACCACGTCCACCGGGTCGAAGCGGTAGGCGTACTCGGCGGTGACGGCCTTCTTCTTCGGCGAGAAACGCAGCAGCCGCGCGGTCCGCGAACCCTCTCCCGCGTCCGTGTCCGGGATCGACAGCGGGCTCTGCACCGCCAGCACGAGGTCACCGCCCGGGAGCTGCGCAAGACCCTCGAAACCGCGGTTGATCTTCCGGTGCAGCAGGACCGCCGGCAGCGCCTCCACCACGGGGTAGTCCGTTCCCGTGAGCTTCAGCCCCTCGGGCACGTAGCGCGTCAGCACCCGCCCGCGCGCTGAGACGTGCACCAGCGAGGGCCCGTACTCGTCGACGAGCCAGAAACTCCCGTCCGCCGCCCGCACGATGCCCTCGGTGTCCAGCCCGTTCGGGTTGAACGACAACGGCGTCCGCGCGTCGTAGGAGTACGGCGCCTCGTCGCGCCCCGCCTGGTTCGACAGACCCGTCACGGGCTTGCCCGACGTCGTGGTGACCGGGATCGCCTGGAGCACCTTCACGGTGTCCCCGGACACCCGGATCCGCACGATCGCCGGGTCGAACCCGGGCACGGCGAACGTACGGCGCTTGGTGCCGTCCACCTTGATCTGCCCGTTCGGCCCGCGGTCGGTCACCGTCCAGAACTCGTCCTTGCGGCCCGTCGGATAGATGTCGCTGCCGATGCCGCCGAGGTCCACGCCCCGGTCGTCGGCCACCGTGCCGGGCAGCAGCGTGTCGCTGAAGGTCCCGAGCGGGATGTCGCCGAGCGTCGCGGTCCGCGTGACGTGCGCCGCCCGGTCCGGGGTGCCCGCGGTGGCCGGCCCGGCGGTGGCGAGCGCGGCCAGCACGGCGAGCGGTACGCCCGCCGCGACGGAACGGTGGACGCGGCGCCGACCGGTGGCGTGCGGGGACATTCGGCCTCCTGAGGAGAAGATGTGACAAGTTCGGTGACAGCGGCAAGAGTTGGGGCACGCGCCGAACGCCGCACGACCTCCGGGTGAACACCGGGCGTCGGCCGCCCGTCGGACCGGCGGCCCAGGTGCCACCGCGGGGGCCCGGGACGGGGAGAGCGCTTACTCCGCGTCGGTCCGGGCCATCACCAGGGCCGTCGCCGGGTCGCGCGCCGGCTCCCCGGCCGGCATCCAGCGGCCGCCCTCCTCCCGATACGGCCACCATGCGCCGTCCCGGCCGAGTCGCAACTGGCAGGGCGTTCCCACGACCGTCCACCGGTTGCCCCGCGCCCGCAGCATCGGCCGCTCGTCCTCCTCCCAGGCCGACTCCAGCGCGGCACGCGCGCGTGCGAGCGCCGCACCCTCCACGGCCCACTCCTCCTCCAGCACGGACAGGGCGGCCGCACCGCCGTGCCGCCAGGCCCGGACGGCAGCGGCCAGTTCCGCCCGGTCGCGCCCCGACGCGGCGGCGAGACGGCCCACCGCGGCCTCGCCGGGTCGGTCCGCCGCACCGGCCTCGCCGAGAACACCCTCGGCCAGCCGCACCGCGTCCTGACCCACGGTCAGCGGGGCGGCCGGCGACCGCCGTTCCGTCCCCTCGCGGAGCGCCTCGGCGAGCAGCAGGTGCGCCGCGACGGCCGTCCGGGCGGCCAGCGACTCCAGCGCCGCGGGGTCGACCCCGGCCGGCGCCGGTGCGTCCGTGTCCAGTGAGGGCGGCACACCCGGCTCCGGCGGCAGGCCGGGCACGGCGGGCAGCGGCGGCAGGATGTCCCCGGTCGCGTACGCCTCCGCCGCGTCCACGCCGTCGGCCCGCGGCGGCTCCACGGCGGACCGAGCGGCGCGGCCGCGCGCCTGGAGGTCGTCCAGCAGGCTGTGTTCGGCACGTCCCCGCAGCAGCAGGAGGATGAACGGATCCTGGTCGAGCAGCCTCGCCAGCTGGTAGCAGACCGCCGCCGTGTGACCGCAGTGGTCCCACGCCCCGCAGTCGCACCGCGCCTCGAGATCGCCTAGCCCCGGCAGCAGGTCGACGCCGGCCGACTCGGCGTCCTCGACCAGTCGGTACGGCATCTCCCGGTCGAGCAGCGCGGCGACATACCCCGCCCGCTCCACCACGAGGTCCAGGAGACGGTCCCACCGGTCGTCCGAGAGCCTGTCGAGCAGCACGTCCGCCCGGTGGCGCGTGTGATCGCGATCCTGGACGACGGCAGTGATGCGCCCCGGCCGCACCGACACCGCGCCCACTGCGCCCGCGCGCGCGAGCCGACGGCCCGTGCGCACCTGCTCCCCGTCCAGCGCGCCGTCCTCCAGGGCGGCCAGCCAGGCCCGTCCCCACCATGTCTGAGCGAACGCCCTCCCGCGCGCGGGAGGCAGCGCGGCGAAGGTCCGCTCCTCGACGCCGTCGTGCCCGTTCATCGCGCATCCCCCCGCAGTTCCACCAGCTCGGCCAGCTCGGCGTCCGTCAGTTCCGTGAGCGCCGCCTCACCGGCCCCGAGAACGGCGTCCGCGAGATCCTGCTTGCGGCGCAGCATGTCGGCGATGCGGTCCTCGATCGTGCCCTCGGCGATCAGCCGGTGCACCTGCACGGGCCGGGTCTGGCCGATGCGGTACGCCCGGTCGGTGGCCTGCGCCTCGACGGCCGGGTTCCACCAGCGGTCGTAGTGCACGACGTGCTCCGCGCGCGTGAGGTTGAGGCCCGTGCCCGCCGCCCTGAGCGACAGCAGGAACACGGGGACCTCACCGTCCTGGAAGCGCCGGACCATGTCCTCGCGCACGGGAACAGGCGTACCGCCGTGCAGGAACAGGGCGGGCACGCCCCGCGCCGCGAGGTGCTGTTCGAGGAGCCGGGCCAGGCGCACGTACTGGGTGAAGACCAGCACACTCGCCCCCTCGGCGAGGAGGGTGTCGAGCAACTCGTCCAGGAGCTCGAGTTTCCCGGAGCGCCCGGCGGTCGTCGGCCGCTCCTCCCTGAGGTACTGCGCGGGATGGTTGCAGATCTGCTTGAGGCCCGTCAGGAGCTTCACGATCAGCCCCCGGCGCGCCATGTCGTCGGCCTCGGCGATCGCCGCGAGCGTCTCGCGCACCACGGCCTCGTACAGGCCGGTCTGCTCCCGCGTGAGGGCCACGGGCCGATCGGTCTCGGTCTTGGGCGGCAGCTCGGGGGCGATCCCCGGGTCCGACTTGCGGCGGCGCAGCAGGAACGGTCCCACGAGCCGGCCGAGCCGCTCCGCCGCGGCCGGGTCCCCGCCGCTCTCGACGGCTCGCGCGTACCGGGTACGGAAGGCGCCGAGCCGGCCCAGCAGGCCGGGGGTCGTCCAGTCCAGGATCGCCCACAGCTCCGACAGGTTGTTCTCCACCGGAGTGCCCGTGAGCGCCACACGCGCGCGTGCGTCGAGGGTGCGCAGCGCCCGCGCGGTCGCCGAGTACGGGTTCTTCACGTGCTGCGCCTCGTCCGCCACGACGAGACCCCACGGCACCTCACGCAGCCGCGCGGTGTCCAGGCGCAGGGTGCCGTAGGTGGTGAGGACGAACTCACCGTCGGCGAGGGTCTCCAGGTCGCGGCGTGTCCCGTGGAAGCGGCGGACAGGCGTGCCCGGCGCGAACCTCTCGATCTCGCGCTGCCAGTTGCCCATCAGGGACGTCGGACAGACGACGAGGGTGGGACCCGCCGCCGAGGGGTCCGTCTGCCGGTGCAGATGCAGGGCGATCAGCGTGACGGTCTTGCCGAGCCCCATGTCGTCCGCGAGACAGCACCCCAGCCCCAGGGCGGTGGTCCGGGCCAGCCAGTCCAGCCCGCGCCGCTGGTAGTCGCGCAGCGTGGCGTCGAGAGCCGCGGGCTGCTCCATGGGCTCCCGCGCCTCGGGGTGGGTGAGCCGCTCCCGCAGGGCCGCCAGCCACCCCGTGGGCCGTACGTCGACCCGGCGGCCGTCCACCTCCGTCGAGCCCGTCAGCGCCGCGCCCAGCGCGTCCACGGGCGTCATCCTGCGGTCCTGCTGTGCGCGGGCACGGCGCAGTTCCCGCGGGTCGATCAGGACCCACTGGTCGCGCAGCCGCACCAGGGGGCGGCCGGCCTCCGCCAGCCGGTCCAGTTCCTCGCGCGTCAGCTGCTGGTCGCCCAGCCCGAACCACCAGGTGAACGTCAGGAGCGAGTCCGCCGACAGGAAGGACGGGGTGTCCGCACCGAGCCGGCCGGACCCGCCTTCGTCCTCCGGGGGCCCCACGACCGCGCGGGCGGTCAGGGTGCGGGCCAGCTCCCTCGGCCAGTGCACCTCGATCCCGGCGCCCGCCAGCGCGCGCGAACCCTCGCCCAGCAGCTCGGCGACCTCCTCGTCGAGGAGTTCGACGGCGTCCGGCACGGTGGCCGACAGCAGGGGTGTCAGGGCGGTCCAGACACGGGCCGCACGGCGCAGGGCGAGCAGGGTGTCCATCCGCGCGCGGGGGCCGAACGCCCCGCGCGTGACCCCGGAGTCGGCCCAGACGTCGGCGGCGTCCGCGACGAGCGCGGGATCACTCACACTGTGGACCTGCGGTACGACCCGGAACCTGGGCGCCACCCGGTCGGCCCCGTGGTCGTCCGTTCCCTCTCCGCCCGCCGTGGGCCCGTCCGCCGTCCGACCGTCTCCCGTGGGCCCGTCAGCCGTATGCCTGACGTCCGTGGGCCCCTCCGCGCCGGGCCGGCCGATCTCGGCCAGGTCGATCTCGGGCAGGTCGAGCCCCGAGACCTCGATCCGCAGCGAGATCCGTACGCCGGCGTCGTGGCCCGCGGCGATGTCGGCCGCCCACGCGCGCAGCTCCGGCAGGTGCTGGGGCCGCGGCGCCGCGTAGGCCGGGCCTCCGGTCAGGAGCGGCGCGGCAGGCGTACGGGGCAGCGTGTCCGCCACGGCGTCCAGGAAGGCGCGCAGCAGTCGTTCGGGATCGGGCAGGCGCAGCGGCGCCTGTGCGTCCACGGGTACGGCGTGGGCTTCCGGCGGCATCGAGGCGGCGAGTCGGCGTACCCGCTCGACGTCCTCCGGCGCGAGCGGACCGATCCGCCAGGCGTCGTGGTCCTCCGGTGACAGCCCGGGCAGCAGCAGACCGCGCGCGACACACCGCAGGGCCAGCAGAGCGGCCGCACCCCAGAACGCGGTCGCCCGGTGCGGGTCCGACACGGCACGCGCGCGTGTCAGCAGGGGAAGGGCGTCCTCCACCGCGAGCAGGACGGCGGGAACGCGCACGAGTGCCACACCGGTGCCGGTGGGCCGCACGACGGAAAGGTCCTCCACCAGATCCTCTCCCTGGCGGCGGCCGGTCAGGGCGGGAAGCGCGTCGTCGTCGGGTCGCCAGAAGGCGACGCGGCCGGTCCGGGCGGGGGAGCCGGGCACGAACACGGCCGCGCAATGTGCCGGTTCGAAGATTTCGAGCGGTGTGTCCACGGGAACCCTCTGCACGGCGATGAAACTACTCCTCAAACTTGACTACCCGAGGTGGGGTCGCCGAGGGTACAGCACCCGAGCGGGAAACGCGCACCTGGAAGGGCCCGGATCCGGGACGCCGACCTCGGGCGGGGGTTCTCAGGGGTGTCTCGGGGCTGTACCTCAGGGGTGTCTCAGGGTCAGGCTCGGAACCGCGGGCGGCGGGGAGCCGTTTTCATGGCAGAGAGCGGCAGTGGCCGCGAAGGAGGCGACGCAGATGGCGAGAAACGCGAAGATCGCCGCGGGGGGTGTGGCGGTCGGACTGCTGTTGTTGATCTGGCTGCCCTGGTGGGCGGCCCTGCTGATCGTGCTGGGGGTTCCGGCGGCGGCCTACCTCACCCTGGATCCCGCTCAGCGGCGCAGGCTGCGCCGTGTCACGCGCAAGGAGCTCGGGCGCTGAGCGGCGGGGACCGCGTCGCGGTCCCCGCCTTCCCGTCCCGGCCGAGCGTCGGCGCCCGCGGTGTGGGCCTCGCCCCGGTCACTTGGCGGCCGGGGCACCCTCAGAGCGGTCGTACGGCCATCTTGTCGAGCGCTTCGAGGAGTCCGGGCAGTTCCGGTCCGCGGCCGACCGGCAGCACCTCGCCGGGCTCTTCGTCGAGCAGGACGAACGCGATGTCGTCGGTCCTGGCCACCAGCGACCAGCCGGGACCGTCGGCGCGCAGGGTGCGGGCGTCACCGGGGGCGAACGACGAGCGGACGCGACCGAGCGGAGGCGGGGCGTCCACATAGGCGCGTACCTCTGCCAGGACGCGTCGGATGCCGCTGTGGCCCTTCGCCGTACCCGCCCCACCCCGGTGCCGGTCGGCCTCGTCGGCTGCGGCGGCCCGGTCGGGCGCGCCGGACCCGTCGCCCCGTGCTCCTTCGTCGGCGTCGGAGTCGGAGTCCGCGGCGTTGCCCTCCGGGGGCCGGGCGAAGTCCGCGTCGTCGATCTGCTCGCGCCACAGGGCCCACTGGAGCGCGATCTCGTCGGCCCCCAGCCGCCGCTGGGCCGGACCCCAGGTGGTCGTGTCCGGCGGTGACAGCGCGGGGCCGTCCGTGATCTCGGCGGCGGGATCGTGCGGCGCGGGCACCCCGGGAGCCGCGACGGCGACCGCCAGCGGCCAGCCGGGCAGTGCGGCGACGACCGTCCGCTCGCCGGGCGACAGGTCGTACTCCATGCCGCAGTCCCACGACGCGATGGCGACGGCCACCAGCGACACGTCGTCGATGACGACCGTCCACCGCGCGCCCTCGCCGTCCTGGCCCAGCACCAGCCCGTACCCGTCGGCGAGCGGCGGGAGGCCGAGCGCCGCACAGGCCTCCGGGTAGTCGTCGCCCAACGCGCTCGGGAACTTCGCCGGCGTCAGCAGCACCGCCGTGAGCACATAGAGCGCGTCGTCCGCGGCGGCGACGGCGTCCTCGTCCGTCCCAGCCATCCCAGCCTCCCCATAGGTTTGTCCAACGGCGCGCACCCTAGTGCGGCGGGAAGGCCCTTGTCACGACTCCCCGACATACCCGGAGCTGCGGCTTTCCGGTCGGACGGGGCGAATCGACCGCCCGCGGAGGCCGGACGGGTCACGCCGACGGCAGCCCGAGGAGCGCACGAGCCACGGTACGGGGCGACTCGTCGCGCTCCCGGGCGAGCGCGATGACCGCGCGACAGGCCAGTTCGTTGACCCCGAAGGACAGCGCCTCCGGCGACACCCAGCCCGCCGCCTCGTCGATCCCCTCCTGATCGTCCTCCGCGCACGCCGACACGTAGGCGGCGGCCGCCTCGAACAGATTGTGCGTGCGCTTCGTGCCGCCCCGGGACTCCTTCTCGGAACGACCCTCCCCACCCGGGCGCGACCGCGCGCGCACCGCGTCGCGGAGCGTTCCGTAGGCCTTGTTGATCCTGTCGAACATGCCGACCGCCTTCCCCCGGCGTGGTTGCCCCGACCGATCGTTCATCTCCTTCTGTTCAACCTAGAGTTGGAGTTCCGGCGGCAGAAGGGGGCAGTGCGGTGAAGCGCTACGAGCGGCTGCGGCAGATCCTGCGGATGGACCCGTACGAGGACGCGTTCGAGATCTACCGACTCACCGCGGCGTACGAGTTCCCCTGGGACGTCACGCGCGCACTGGAACTGGCCCTCTACCGCACCTACGCCATACCGAGCATCGGGCGTCTGCTCGCCGAGACGGCGGAGCTCACGGACCGCGCCCAGAAACGCTACGACGACACCTCGCTCCTGCTCGACGCCGTCGTCGAGCACGGTTTCGACAGCGAGCAGGGCCGGACGGCCGTCCGGCGCATCAACCGGATGCACCGCTCCTACGACATCAGCGACGACGACATGCGGTACGTGCTCTGCACCTTCGTCGTGATGCCGAAGCGATGGATCGACGCCTATGGATGGCGCAGGCTGTCGCGCCACGAGATCGTCGCCTGCACCGTGCACTACCGCACCCTGGGCGAGCGCATGGGCATCAAGGACATCCCCGGGACCTATGAGGAGTTCGAGGCCTGTCTCGACGCCTACGAAAAGGCTCACTTCGCCTGGGACGAGGGGGCGCGGCGGGTCTCGGACGCGACCCTCGCCCTGATGGCCTCCTGGTACCCGGGGCCGCTGGCGCCCCTGCTGCGCAGAGCCACCCTCGCCCTGCTGGACGACCACCTGCTGACGGCGTTCCGCTACACCCCGCCGGGCCGCGCGACCCGGGTGCTGGTGCGGGCGGCGGTACGCGCGCGTGGACGCGCGGTACGGCTGCTGCCGCCCCGTCGCGCACCCCACCACGCGCGACAGAACCGGGAGATCAAGGGGTACCCGAACGGCTTCCGGCTGGAGGAGCTGGGCACCCGCCCGGTGCCCGGCGTCGGCGGCTGCCCCGTCCGGCACACGGGAGGGTCGGCCACCGAGTGAGGTGAGCGTGTCGCGCGGCCGGGCGAGTTCGGCCCGGACGTGGCCCGCGCGACGGTCCGCACACCGTTCCGAAACGTTTCCGCCCGATCCTCCGCCCGCAGCGGCCGGTCGCCCTCGCCAGAAGACACGCACCGGCGCCGGCGCGTTAGTGCGCTGGGAGGGCGGTCGTCAGGCGAGGCGTGAGCCCTCAGTTCTCCCGGACGGCGAGGGCCAGGAAGCGGTCGTCCTCGTCGGCGTACGACGTCATCCGCCAGCCCGAACCGGCCAGCAACGGGCGCAGATTGGGTTCCGCGCGCAGGTCCTCCGGGGTGAGTTGCCGTCCCTGACGGGCCGCGAGTGCTGCCCTGCCGATCGGGTGGAACAGCGCCAGCGTGCCGCCGGAGCGCACCACCCGTGCCAGTTCCCGCAGGTTCTCCTGCGGCCGGGGCAGATGGGCGACGAGGCCCGCCGCGAACACGGCGTCGAGCGATGCGGAGCGCAGGGGAAGCGCGGTGACGTCGGCGAGCAGCAGTCGCCCGGCGCGGTCGCGGCCGGCCCGTACGGCGGCCGTCAGCATGGCCGGGGTCAGATCCGCCCCGACGACCACTCCCGACGGGCCCACGGCCGCACGCAGCGGCGTCAGGGCCCTCCCGGTGCCGCAGCCCGCGTCCAGTACGCGGTCTCCCCGGCGCAGGCCGAGTTCGCCGACCGCGGCGGCGTAGGCGGGACCGTCGTCCGGGAAGCGGCTGTCCCAGTGCGCGGCCCGTGCGCCGAAGAACTCCTGAACGTGTGTGTGGTCGTCGCTCATGCTCCGCATGATCCCTCACTGACACGGACGACGCCTCGGTGCACACGTTCGAGCGTGACCCGATCGTTCCGACGCACTACTGCGCCACATTTCAACACCTTTCGAAATGCGCCCCCTTTGTGCTCCTGTGCCCCCACTAGCGTCCCGTGGCCATGGGACACCTGGACCACGCCGCCTTCGGCTGGCTGACCCCCGCGCTGTCGTACGTGATGGCCTGCGTCGGCGCCGCCCTCGGACTGCGCTGCACGATGCGCGCGCTCGGCGCCACCGGACGCTCGCGCCGCAACTGGCTGATCACCGCCGCCTCGGCGATCGGCACCGGAATCTGGACCATGCACTTCGTGGCCATGCTCGGCTTCGCCGTCAGCGGCACCGACATCCGCTACGACGTTCCGCTGACCGTGCTGAGCCTTCTCGTCGCCATGGTCGTCGTCTGCGCCGGCGTCTTCGCCGTCGGCTACAGCCGTGACCGCACGCGCGCGTTGCTGATCGGCGGCCTCACCACGGGGCTGGGGGTGGCCAGCATGCACTACCTGGGGATGGCCGCCGTCCGGCTGCACGCCGACGTGACCTACGACCCCGTACGTGTCGCACTGTCCGTCGTGATCGCCGTCGTCGCGGCGACCGCGGCCCTCTGGGCGGCGCTCAACATCAGGTCGCCGATCGCGGTCACCCTCGCCTCCCTCGTCATGGGCGCGGCCGTGAGCAGCATGCACTACACCGCGATGTTCGCGGTGAGCGTCCACGTCACACCGTCCGGCGAGGCACTGCCCGGGGCCACGGCGATGCAGTTCATCTTCCCCCTCGCCGTCGGCCTCGGCTCCTATCTCTTCCTGACCTCGGCCTTCGTCGCGCTGTCGCCCACCACCGGAGAGCGCGAGGCGTCCGCCTCGGCCCAGCGGCCGGGGGACACCCTCAACGTCCGACAACAGGCCCGGCCCGTCTGACGCGACCGGCCCGCCCCCGAACCCCTTCCGAGCGAGGAGGCCATGCGTACACCCCGTAGGACCCCCACGGCAGGCGCCGACGCGCCGCCCCCCACCCGCGGGCGCCGCGCCCACGCCGGACCTCCCGCCGACGAGGGCCCGGACGAGCGGAACGACCAGGACGACCCGTCCCCGGACGCGATACCCGCGCGCGCGGAGCGCTGGCACCTCAGGCCGCGCACCGTACGCGCCAAGATCGTCTGCCTGCTGATGGTGCCGGTCGTCTCCCTGCTCGCCCTGTGGGCGTACGCCACGGTCACCACCGCACAGGACGTCTCCGGGCTGCGCCAATTGCAGCGCGTCGACTCCCAGGTGCGCGCCCCCGTGGCCACCGCGGTGGCCGCCCTCCAGACCGAGCGGGCGGCCGCCGTACGCTACGCGACCGAGCCCGCCGCAGGGCAGGGCGGTGAGCTGAAGGCGCTCGCGGAACGCACGGACCAGGCGGTCGGCCGGCTGCGGCTCGGCGACGACAGCACGGTCGCCGACGCCCAGGAACTGCCCGCGGGAGTGGCCCAGCGGCTCGAGGCGTTCGTCTCCGGGGCGGAGGAGCTCTCCTCGCTGCGGACCGCCGTCCTCGACGGCAGCGCCGGCTGGGAGGAGACGTACGGCCGCTACACGAGCACGATCTCGGCGGCCTTCTCGGTCGGCGGCGCCCTCTCCGGAGTGCAGGACGCCGAACTCGGCTCGGACGCGCGGGTGCTGCTCGAGTTCTCCCGCGCGGGAGAGGCGCTGGCCCAGGAGGGCGTCGTGCTCGACGGCGCGCGCCTCGCCGGACGCCTCGAAGGGGAACGCCTCCGGCTGTTCACCGGCGCCGTGGACACCCGCCGCGCCCTGACGCAGGCGGCCGTCGCGGACCTGCGCGGGTCAGAACGCACCGCCTGGCAGCGTCTCGCCGCCGGCAGCGCCTACGCGGCCCTGTACGCCGCCGAGGACAAGGCCCTCGCCCAGGGGCCGGGCACGAAGGCGATCGCCGCCGCCCCCGCGAGCGTCTGGGACAAGGCCCACGCGCGCGTGCAGAACGGCATGCGGACGATCGAGGCGGACGCCGGACGCGGGGTCGCCGACCGCGCCGACCCGTTCGGCCGAGGAATGCTCACCTCGGCCGGAGCCGCCGTCCTGCTGGGTCTCGCGGCCGTCGTCGCCTCCCTCGTCATCTCCGTGCGCATCGGCCGCGGACTCGTCGTGGAACTGGTCAGCCTGCGCAACAGCGCCCTGGAGATCGCCCGGCGCAAACTCCCGGAGGCCATGCGGAAACTGCGCGCGGGGGAGGAGATCGACATCCGGGCCGAAGCGCCGCCGGGACCCCCCTCGGAGGACGAGACCGGCCAGGTCGCCCAGGCCCTGGGCACCGTGCACCGCGCGGCACTGCGGGCCGCCATGGAACGCGCCGAACTCGCCAGCGGCATCTCCGGGGTGTTCGTCAACCTCGCCCGCCGCAGCCAGATCCTCGTCCACCGTCAGCTGAGCCTCCTGGACAGCATGGAGCGCCGCTCCGACGATCCGAACGAGCTGAGCGACCTCTTCCGGCTCGACCACCTCACCACCCGCATGCGGCGCCACGCGGAGAGCCTGATCATCCTCTCCGGGGCGGCACCCGGCCGGGCCTGGCGGATGCCGGTCTCCCTGACCGACGTCGTCCGTGCCGCCGTCTCCGAGGTCGAGGACTACGCGCGCGTGGAAGTACGGCAGCTCCCTCAGGCAGCCGTCATCGGCACCGCCGTAGCAGACCTGACCCACCTGCTCGCCGAACTCGTCGAGAACGCCGCCCAGTTCTCGCCCCCGCACACGCGTGTGCGGGTCACCGGCGAACCCGTGGGCAACGGCTACGCCGTCGAGGTCGAGGACCGTGGCCTGGGGATGGGCAAGGAGACCTTCACCGAGGCCAACCGGCGCATCGCGCAGTCGGAGACGCTCGACCTGTTCGACAGCGACCGGCTCGGCCTGTTCGTGGTCAGCCGGCTCGCCGCACGCCACGGCATCAAGGTCCACCTGCGGACCTCGCCCTACGGCGGCACCACCGCGGTGGTCCTGCTGCCGACGGCGCTGCTGCACAGCGGCAAGCCGGAACGTTCCGCCCAGGAGGTGCCGGACACCGGGCAGCGGCCCGAGGAACGCGTGTACGCGCGCGTGTCCGCCGCGGAGGACCGGCACAGCGCCGACCGGCGGCAGGAAGCCGTCCCCGCCTCCGCCGACCGCCCCGCGCTGGTGGCCCCGGTACGCGCCGCCCCCGTACGGGCGGCCGCCGAGCCGGCGGCCGCCGAACCGCCGCCCCCCGGAGTCACCGCCTTGCGCCTGCACCGCCCCCCGGACGACGCCGAAGGATCCGACGACCTCCCGCGCCGGGTACGGCAGGCCAGCCTCGCCCCCCAGCTGCGCAGGCCGCTCGCCGAGGAACCGGCCCGGCCGCCCGGCCCGCGCGGCGACGAGGAGCGCACCCCCGAGCTCATACGGAACCGCATGTCCGCCTACCGGGAGGGCTGGGCGCGCGGCGGCGGCAGGCAGCCCGGCCACGGAACCGTCCCAGAACCCGAAGCGGGCGGCGACAGCAGCGAAGGAGACCCCAGATGATCCAGGACCCGAGCCCCAGGTCCGCCCAGCGGTCCGGCGAACTCGACTGGCTGCTGGACGACTTGGTGATGCGCGTGAGCGAGGTACGGCACGCCGTGGTGCTGTCCAACGACGGACTCGCCGTCGGTGCCTCGACCGACCTGAGAAGGGAGGACGCCGAGCACCTCGCCGCCGTCGCCTCCGGCTTCCACAGCCTCGCCAAGGGCGCGGGCCGCCACTTCGGCGCCGGTGGAGTGCGCCAGACCATGGTGGAGATGGACGAAGGCTTCCTGTTCGTGGCCGCCGCGGGCGACGGATCCTGCCTGGCCCTCCTCACCGCCGTGACCGCCGACATCGGCCTCGTGGCGTACGAGATGGCACGGCTGGTCAAGCGGGTCGGCGAGCACCTCTACACGGCGCCACGGCTCTCCGCCCGCCCGCCCGCCGCCGGATGAGGCCGGAGAGCGACGCGTGCAGATGACCGAGGACATGACCGGCACCCCGCGAGAGCCGGGCAGCCAGTGGTACGACAGCGAAGCCGGCCCGCTCGTCCGTCCGTACGCCATGACGGGCGGGCGGACGAAGCCGGGTCCCACCGGAGTGCGCTTCGACCTGATAGCGCTCGTCACCCTGGACCCGGCCGCGCCGGGCACGGACGGCATGGCGCTCGGACCGGAACACCGCGCCCTCCTCGGCCTCTGCCGCACGGAGACCCAGTCCGTCGCCGAACTCTCGGCGGGCGCGGATCTCCCGGTGGGCGTGGTCCGGGTGCTCCTCGGCGACCTGCTGGAACTCGGCTGCGTCACCGTCAGCCGCCCGGTCCCGCCCGCCCAGCTGCCCGACGAACGGATTCTGCGCGAGGTGATCGAGGGCCTTCGCGCGCTCTAGACGAACCCCGGGACGGACCTGGACGCGTACCGACCCCCGCCCGCCGACTCGTGCGCGCCTTCGGACACCGAACGCACAAGACTCGGTCACATCGGGCAGATAGCGGTCGAACCCCTCGTAAAGGGACCGCAGTTGTCATGATGCTGACTTCGCACCCGGCGCCGAGACCCCGCGCGACCGCCGCGCCCGGCCACGGCCTCCCGCAACCGACCTCGACCGTTGCCGACACTCCCGAGAGAAGTGATCCATGGTCTCCGAACAATCCGACACCACGGGCGGCGACACGGCTCCCCTGGCGCTGAAGATACTGGTCGCCGGCGGGTTCGGCGTGGGCAAGACCACCATGGTGGGCGCGGTCAGCGAGATCAAGCCGCTGCGCACCGAGGAACTGCTCAGCGCGGCCGGACAGACCGTCGACGACACCGACGGCGTGGACCAGAAGGTCACGACGACCGTGGCCATGGACTTCGGCCGGATCACCATCCGTTCCGGCCTCTCCCTCTATCTGTTCGGCACCCCCGGCCAGGACCGCTTCTGGTTCCTGTGGGACGAGCTGTCACAGGGGGCCCTGGGCGCCGTGGTCCTCGCCGACACCCGGCGTCTGGAGGACTGCTTCCCCGCCGTCGACTACTTCGAGCACCGGCACATCCCGTTCGTGGTGGCCGTCAACTGCTTCGTGGGCAGCCGGACCTACGGCGCCCAGGACGTCTCGCGCGCCCTCGACCTCGACAGCGGCACGCCCGTCGTCCTGTGCGACGCCCGGGACCGCGCCTCGGGGAAGGAGGTGCTGATCCGGCTCGTCGAGTACGCCGGGCGGATGCACACCGCCCGGCTGCTCGACTCGGTGGGCTGACGCGCCCCCGCCGGTCCGGTCAGTCCGCGATGCGCTTCTGCGCCAGGACCTTGTCGACGGTGACCCGCACGAGCAGTTCGCCCGGAACCCCGTTGCGGGCACCGAACTCCTCGGCGCGCTCGTCACCCATGTACCGCGCGGCGATCCGGGTCGCCCACCGCCGGAGCTCGTCCGGGTCCTCCGAGATACGGGCCCGGCCCCGCAGCACCACGTAGTCGAAGGGCGGCCGGTCGTCGTCCACGCACAGGGCGACCCGGCCGTCCCGCGCCAGATTGCGCCCCTTCACCGTGTCCCTGCCGGTGTTGAACACCACCTCGTCCCCGTCGAGCAGGAACCACACCGGTGCCACGTGCGGACTGCCGTCGGCCCGGACGGTGGACAGCTTGCCGGTGCGGGTTCCGTGCGCGACGAAGGCCCGCCATTCCTCATCGGTCATCTTCTGTGCCATGCCGCCATCCTCCTTGCTCCCGCGGCCGCTCCTGGGGAAGGCTGGCGGGCAGATTCTCCGGCGAGGCCGGGGATCGCACGGGGACCGTCACACGGGGAGCGGGACATGGCGCAGAAGCAGGGACTGGCCTGGCTGTTGGACGACCTGACCGAGCGCGTCGAACACGTCCGGCACGCGCTCGTCCTGTCCAACGACGGGCTGGTGGCGGGGGCGAGCACGGGTCTGCTCCAGGAGGACGCGGAGCATCTCGCCGCTGTCTCGTCCGGACTGCACAGCCTGGCGAAGGGATCAGGGCGGCACTTCGGCGCGGGCCGGGTACGCCAGACGATGATCGAGTTCGACGACGCGGTGCTGTTCGTCACCGCCGCTGGCACCGGCAGTTGTCTGTGCGTCCTCAGCGAGGCGGAGGCCGACATGGGGCAGATCGCCTACGAGATGACCCTGCTCGTCAACCGGGTCGGAGAGCACCTGACCGTGGACGCCAGGCAACCCGACCGCGCACCACTGGAAGATCTCTGACCTGCGGTTCTGTCTCTCCCCGTGGAGTTGTCCACAGGCTCGCACCGCTGTCGGCGGTTCCGGCTACGGTTTTTTCCGAGGCCACCGCGACCGTGCGGGCCCGCTGTACTCCGATTCGCTCCACGGGGGAGACGACCATGTCCGGCAACACCGTCACACGACCACACTCAGCTTCCTTCGCCCCGAGCCGGGCAGCGCGGGAACTGGAGCTGAAACGAAGCGAGTTCGACCTCGCCGTGCACCTCGGGCGGGTCAGGACCGTGCCCGACGACGGCGGAGGGGGCCGCCGGGTGCCGCGGGCGGAGATCGAACGTCTGCGGGCGGACCCCCGTTTCCCCGAAACGCTGCGCGCGGGCGTGCTGGCCGTGGGGACCGGCGAGGCCGCCGCGATCCTGGGCGTGCCCCCGGCCCGGTTCACCCGCCTCGCGCGCCTGGGACTGGTGGTGCCCGTCAGGTTCTACCTGAACCGCTACCGGGTCGTCGTCTGGCTCTATCTCGCCGACGAGCTGAGGCAGTTCGCCACCGAAGGGACCAACGCCTTCCTGCTGACCGGTCGCACACCCGAGGTGCTGCGCAGTCAGCTGGCCGCCGGCGTCGACCTGCGGCCCCGCAACTGGCGGGGACGCCACCTGGGCTTCCTGCACCGGCAGGCCGACGGCCCCTGGCAACGCGCCGGAGCGCTGGCCGCGTTCCTCGACCCGCTCCAGGTCGCGGAGATCGTCAGGGACCCCTACGAACGCTCCCACCTGAACAGGTTCCGGCCCGGACCCCCGGCCCACGCCACCCCCGGCACACCGGCCGCGCAGCTCATCGAGAAGATCACGACAGCCGACGCCCCCGACGAGATCGACTGGCTGCGGTACGACCTGGAACGCACCGTCGACGAGGCGCGAGCCGAGCAGCCCGCGCCACGGCCCTCCCCGAAACCGGCCCCGAAGCGGTCGGCCGCGCCGTCGGAACCGCCCGGCTCACCCGGCCCGCCCGGCTCACCCGGTGAGCCCGACCGGCCGAATCGCGGGCTGCTGACCTGGCTGCGCCGCCGCGGCGGGTGACGCGCCGGATCCACAGCGCCCTACAGCGCCCGGAACAACCCCTCCTGGACGACGGACACCAGCAGGCGCCCCTCCAGGTCGTAGATCCGGCCACGGGCCAGCCCGCGCCCCCCGGTCGCGATCGGCGACTCCTGGTCGTACAGGAACCACTCGTCCGCGCGGAACGGACGGTGGAACCACATCGCGTGGTCCAGCGACGCCATGTCGAAGTTGCGCGGACCCCACAAGGGCTCGACCGGGAGACGGACGGCGTCCAGGAGGGTCATGTCACTGGCGTAGGTGAGCGCGCAGGTGTGGACGAGCGGGTCGTCACCCAGCGGTCCGACCGCGCGCATCCACACCGCGCTGCGGGGCTCCGCCCCCTTGACGTCCTCGGCGCTCCAGCGCAACGGCTCCGCGTACCGGATGTCGAAGGGCTGGCGGCGCGCCATCCGCTCCAACTGCTCCGGCAACGCGCCCAGATGCTCGCGGATCTCCTCGACGACCGTCGGCAGCGACTCCGGGTCCGGCACCTCGCGGGCCGGCGGCAGCTGGTGCTCGAAGGGACCTTCCTCAGGCTTGTGAAAGGAGGCGGTGAGATTGAAGATCGTGCGCCCCTGCTGCACGGCGGTGACCCGGCGGGTCGTGAAGGACCGCCCGTCCCGCACCCGTTCGACCTGGTACACGATGGGCACACCCGGCCGGCCCGGCCGCAGGAAGTACGCGTGCAACGAGTGCACGGGCCGGTCCCCTTCGGTGGTGCGGCCGGCGGCGACCAGCGCCTGGCCCGCCACCTGGCCGCCGAAGACCCGCTGGAGGGACTCCTGCGGGCTGCGGCCGCGGAAGATGTTGACCTCGATCTGCTCGAGGTCGAGCAGATCGACGAGCCTCTCGGCCGGATTCGTCATCGGTGCGCTTCTCCTGTGCCCTCTTCGGTACTCACAACTGGCCGACGGTGGTGACGCGGACGACCGCGCGGCCCTCGGCGTCGGAGGCCGTGAGGTCGACCTCCGCGCTGATGCCCCAGTCGTGGTCGTCGTTCGGGTCGTCGAAGATCTGCCGCACCCGCCACAGGGCGTTCTGCGGCTCCTCCTGGATGATGAGCAGCTTGGGGCCTCGGGCGTCCGGGCCGGTGCCGAGGTCGTCGTACTCGTCCCAGTACTTGTCCATCGCCTCGCCCCAGGCGTCGGCGTCCCAGCCGGACTCGCCGTCCAGCTCGCCGAGTTCGTCGACGTGGTCGAGGGCCGCGAGTTCGACACGGCGGAACATCGCGTTGCGGACCAGGACCCGGAAGGCACGCGCGTTGGCCGTGACCGGCTTGACCTCGTCGGCCTTCTCCTGGGCCTCCTCGGCGGTCATCTCCGCCGGGTTGGCGAGCTGCTCCCACTCGTCCAGGAGGCTGGAGTCCACCTGGCGCACCATCTCGCCCAGCCACTGCACCAGGTCCTGGAGATCCTCCGACTTGAGGTCGTCCGGGACGGTGTGGTCCAGGGCCTTGTAGGCGCCGGCCAGGTACCGCAGCACGATGCCCTCGGTGCGGGCCAGTTCGTAGTGGGACACCAGCTCGGTGAAGGACATCGCCCGCTCGTACATGTCACGGATGACGGACTTCGGCGACAGCGGATGGTCGCCGACCCACGGGTGGCTCTTGCGGTAGGTGTCGTACGCGTGGAAGAGCAGCTCCTCCAGGGGCTTCGGGTACGTGACGTCCTGGAGGCGCTCCATCCGCTCCTCGTACTCGACGCCGTCCGCCTTCATCGCGGCCACCGCCTCACCGCGCGCCTTGTTCTGCTGCGCGGCGAGGATCTGGCGCGGGTCGTCCAACGTGGATTCCACGACGGAGACCATGTCGAGAGCGTAGGAGGGCGATTCCGGGTCGAGGAGCTCGAACGCCGCCAGCGCGAAGGTGGACAGCGGCTGGTTCAGCGCGAAGTCCTGCTGGAGGTCGACGGTGAGGCGGACGACGCGGCCGGTGGCGTCCGGTTCGTCGAGCTTCTCGACGACCCCGCCGTCCAGCAGCGAGCGGTAGATCGCGATCGCGCGCCGGATGTGCCGAAGCTGCTGCCTGCGCGGCTCGTGGTTGTCCTCGAGCAGGTGCCGCATCGCCTCGAAGGCGTTGCCCGGCCGGGCGATCACCGAGAGCAGCATGGTGTGCGTGACCCGGAAGCGGGACGTCAGCGGCTCCGGGTCGGACTCGATGAGCTTGTCGAACGTGTTCTCCGTCCAGCCCACGAAACCTTCGGGCGCCTTCTTGCGTACCACCTTGCGGCGCTTCTTCGGGTCGTCACCGGCCTTGTTGAGGGCCTTCTCGTTCTCGATCACGTGCTCGGGAGCCTGCGCCACCACCAGACCCGCCGTGTCGTAGCCGGCCCGGCCGGCCCGGCCCGCGATCTGGTGGAACTCACGGGCCCGCAGGGTACGCACCCGGTTGCCGTCGTACTTGGTCAGCGCCGTGAACAGCACGGTGCGGATGGGCACGTTGACGCCCACGCCGAGCGTGTCCGTACCGCAGATCACCTTCAGCAGACCGGCCTGGGCGAGCTTCTCCACCAGGCGCCGGTACTTGGGCAGCATGCCGGCGTGGTGGACGCCGATGCCGTGCCGCACGTAGCGCGAGAGGTTCTGGCCGAACTTCGTGGTGAAGCGGAAGTTGCCGATCAGGTCGGCGATCCGTTCCTTCTCCTCGCGCGAGCACATGTTGATGCTCATCAGCGCCTGCGCCCGTTCCACCGCCTGCGCCTGCGTGAAGTGCACGATGTAGACGGGCGCCTGCCTAGTGACCAGCAGATCGCTGAGCGTCTCCGTCATCGGGGTGTACCGGTACTCGTAGGACAGCGGCACCGGCCGGGTCGCCGAGCGGACCACCGACGTCGGACGGCCGGTGCGCCGGGCCAGGTCCTTCTCGAAGAACGACACGTCGCCGAGCGTGGCCGACATCAGCACGAACTGCGCCTGCGGCAGCTCCAGGATGGGGATCTGCCACGCCCAGCCGCGGTCGCCCTCCGCGTAGAAGTGGAACTCGTCCATGACGACCTGGCCGACGTCCGCGTTCCGGCCGTCGCGCAGGGCGATCGAGGCGAGCACCTCGGCCGTGCAGCAGATGACCGGGGCGTCGGAGTTCACGGACGCGTCGCCGGTCAGCATGCCGACGTTCTCCGTGCCGAAGATCTTGCACAGCTCGAAGAACTTCTCCGACACCAGCGCCTTGATCGGAGCCGTGTAGAAGGTGACCTCGTCACGGGCCAGCGCCGCGAAGTGCGCGGCGGCCGCGATCATGCTCTTGCCGGAGCCGGTGGGCGTGGACACGATCACGTTCGCCCCGGAGACCACCTCGATCAGCGCCTCCTCCTGGTGGGGGTAGAGCGTCAGACCACGCTCCTGCGCCCAGGACTCGAAGGCTTCGTACAGGGCGTCGGGATCTGCGGTCGGGGGCAACTGATCGATGAGGGTCACGCCCCCATCTTGCCTGCCCTCGCCTCCGATGGGGGAATCGGCTGCCGGCCCGAAGATCACGACCGCTACGCTGTGTCGCCGACGGAGCGTCAACGCACCCGGTCAACTGGACAGCGGCAAACGAGGAACAGGGCGGGCACCGGCCATGATGGGACCAGCACACTCACTGTCGGGCGCGGCCGCCTGGCTCGGCGTCGGTGCGGCCGCGGCCGCCGCCGGGCACACGATGCCCTGGCCCGTCCTGCTCGCGGGTGCGCTGATCTGCGCCGGAGCAGCGCTCGCCCCGGATCTCGACCACAAGGCCGCCACCATCTCGCGCGCCTTCGGACCCGTCTCGCGCTGGCTGTGCGAGATCGTCGACAAGCTCTCCTACGCCGTCTACAAGGGCACGCGGAAGCAGGGCGACCCGCGCCGCTCCGGAGGTCACCGCACCCTGACGCACACCTGGCTGTGGGCCGTCATGATCGGCGCGGGCTCCTCGGCACTGGCGATCACCGGTGGCCGCTGGGCTGTCCTCGGGCTGCTCTTCGTGCACATGGTGCTGGCGATCGAGGGGCTGCTGTGGCGGGCGGCCCGGGGATCGAGCAGCGATGTGCTGGTGTGGCTGCTGGCCGCGACCAGCGCCTGGATCCTCGCCGGTGTCCTGGACAAGCCCGGCCAGGGTTCGCACTGGCTGTTCACGGACCCGGGCCAGCAGTACCTGTGGCTGGGGCTGCCGATCGTGCTGGGCGCCCTGGTGCACGACATCGGCGACGCCCTGACCGTCTCGGGCTGCCCGGTCCTGTGGCCCATCCCGATCGGGCGCAAGCGCTGGTACCCGATCGGTCCGCCCAAGGCTATGCGGTTCCGGGCCGGCAGCTGGGTCGAGCTGAAGGTGCTGATGCCCGTCTTCATGGTGCTCGGGGGAGTGGGCGGCGCGGCCGCGCTCAACTACATCTGACGAACGACGACACGACGGATGCGGCCGACGGTGGCGGTGGTGGTAGTGGCGGTGGTCGCGTTGGCGGTGGTGACCGCACCGGGTCAGGTCATCGCCCCGCCGTCGCCGTAGCGCCGCTCGAAGCGGGCGACCCGGCCCTCCGCGTCCACGGTGCGCGCCTTGCCGGTGTAGAAGGGGTGGCTCTCGGAGGAGATCTCCACGTCCACCACCGGGTAGGTCTCGCCGTCGTCCCACTCGATGGTCTGCTCGCTGGTGGCGGTGGACCGGGTCAGGAAGGCGTAGCCGGCGGTCCGGTCGCGGAACACGACCGCGTGGTAGTCGGGCTGCTTGTCCTGCTGCATGAGGACTCCTCGTGCGCTGGCGGTGGCGATGGCGGCGTTGGCAGTGGTGGGGGCAGTGGCGGTGGTGGCGGTGGTGGCCGTTCGAGCGGCGCGGACGGCGCGGGTCGCACTGACGGCGCCGATGACGCCGATGCGCCGGGAACCGCCCTGGCGGCCGTGGCGGCCCGGGCCGGGTCAGCCGGACAGGGCGTCCTCGTCGACGATGTGCATCGCGGCCTCCTCGGCGGAGGCCGCCGCGCCGTCGATGCCCACGTCGGTGGCGACCAGTGCGCTCTCCTCGTCCTCGTGGGCTCCCTCGTCCGGTGCCACGAGCCTGCCGGAGCGGGCGGAGCCGACCTCGTTGTCGAGGAGTTCCCCGTCGGTGCCGTCGCAGTCGCCGAGGCCGTCGCCGTCCGGCGCGCCGAGCTCGGGGTTCTCCTCCGCGAGCCGCTGGTCCAGGGTCTCGCCCCGTCGGCGCTCCGCGGCGGTCACACCGTCGTGCTCGACCGCCCAGGGGCGTTCTGGAGGGGACCAGCCGCGGTCGAGGGGGTCCTCGACGCCGTCGTTCTCGAGCGTGTCCTCGGTGTCGAGCAGTCCCGAGTCCTCCTGGATGTCGGACGCGTCGGGCTGGTAGACGTCGTCCCCCCATCCGTCGGCACTGTTCACGGGTACCTCCAGGGGGTGTCGGCCCCGTTCTCATCGCGGTCGGCGGCGGGGTGCCGTCGCACGGGGCACCGGTCGGGCGCGGTGTGTTCCGGAGGGATCCCGACTGCCTTCCGCGCGGGTGCCGCTCTCCAGCGTTCCACTCCGCTTCGGGACCGCGCAACGCCAGAGCGCGCTCGAAGGCGGGGTCGGGCCGTCCGCGAGCGGTCGCGAAGGCCCGGACCGGAGGTCGCCCCCGCCCCCGTGGCAGGCGGTCCGCCACCCCGTGCGGAGGCAGCCGAGAGTGCCTCCGAACCCGGGCCGGCCCGAGCACGAGCCCGGGCCGGCGGCGTCGCGTCGCCGACTCCTCGCGCGTCAGCCGTGCCAGGACCGCCAGAGTGCCGCGTACGCTCCGTCGGCCGCGACGAGCTCGGTGTGGCTGCCCAGCTCGCTGATGCGGCCGTTCTCGACGACGGCGATGACGTCGGCGTCGTGGGCGGTGTGCAGACGATGGGCGATCGCGACGACGGTGCGGCCGTCCAGGACACGGGCGAGGGACCGTTCCAGATGGCGGGCGGCACGCGGGTCGAGCAGCGAGGTCGCCTCGTCCAGCACCAGCGTGTGCGGGTCGGCCAGGACCAGCCGGGCCAGGGCGATCTGCTGGGCCTGCGCCGGGGTGAGCGTGACGCCGCCGGAGCCGACCTCGGTGTCGAGGCCGTCGTCCAGGGCCAGGGCCCAGCCGTCCGCGTCGACCGCGCCCAGTGCCGCCCAGAGCTCGGCCTCCTCGGCGTTCACGGCGCCCTCCTCGGCCCTCGGGGCCGTCGGGGCCGTCGGGGCATCCCGGCCCTGGCCCTGGCGCAGTCGCGCGTCGGGGAGCGCGAGCCGGAGGTTGTCGCGCAGGGAACCCACGAAGACGTGGTGCTCCTGGTTCACGAGCGCCACATGGGAGCGGACCCGTTCCGCCGTCATCCGCGACAGCTCGGCGCCGCCGAGGGTGATCCGGCCGTCGCGCGGCGCGTAGATCCCGGCCAGCAGCCGCCCCAGCGTGGACTTCCCGGCCCCCGAGGGTCCGACCAGGGCCAGCCGGGTGCCGGGGGAGACCTCCAGGGTCACCTGGCGCAGCACGTCGACGCCCTCCCGGTAGCCGAAGTGGACCCGGTCCGCGTGCACGTCGTGGCCGTCCGGCACGAGCCCGGAGTCCCCGCCGTCCGGCTCGATGTCCCGCACTCCGACCAGGCGGGCCAGCGACACCTGGGCCACCTGGAGCTCGTCGTACCAGCGCAGGATGAGGTTCACCGGGTCGACGAGCATCTGCGCCAGCAGCGCGCCCGTCGTCAGCTGACCGACGTCGATCCAGCCCTTCAGCACGAACGCTCCGCCGAGCATGAGGACCGAGCCGAGCACCGTGACATGCACCATGTTGATGACCGGGAACAGCACCGACCGCAGCCACAGCGTGTAGCGCTCCCAGGCGGTCCACTGCCGGATGCGCCGCTCGGAGAGCTCGACGCGGCGGTCGCCCAGCCGGTGGGCCTCCACGGTGTGGCCGGCGTCCACGGTCTCGGCGAGGGCCGCGGCCACGGCGGCGTATCCGGCGGCCTCCGAGCGGTAGCCGGCCGGAGCCCGCTTGAAGTACCAGCGGCACCCGGCCACCAGCAGCGGGACCGCGACCAGCACGGCGGGAGCCAGCGGCGGCGCCGTGACGACGAGCCCGCCGAGCAGCAGCAGGGCCCACATCACGCCGATCGTCAGCTGGGGCACCGCCTCGCGCATCGCGTTGGCCAGCCGGTCGATGTCGGTGGTGATGCGGGACAGCAGGTCACCCGTACCGGCTCGCTCCAGCACCCCCGGCGGCAGCCGCACCGAACGTACGAGGAAGTCCTCGCGCAGGTCGGCCAGCATCCGCTCACCCAGCATCGCGCCGCGCAGCCGCACCTGCCGTACGAAGGCGGCCTGGACGACCAGGGCGAGCACGAACAGCGTGGCGACGAGCCCGAGGTGGACCTCGCGCGCGCCGTCCGACAGCCGCTCCACGAGGTCGCCGAGCAGCCACGGACCCACCATCGAGGCGACGGTGGCGACGGTGTTCACGAGCAGGAGGAGGAGAAAGGCGCGGCGGTGCCGACGCAGGAGTTCGGCCACGTAGGCGCGTACGGTCGCGGGGGCGCCGACGGGCAGCGTGTTCGCCGTCGTCGGTGCCGCCGGGTCGTAGGCGGGCGGCGCCACGCCGATCATGCGGTCTCCTCGATCTCTTCGCGTTCGATCTCTTCGAGCCGGTCGTCTTCCAGGCCCTCCGACACACCGCTCAGGGAGGCCTTTTCTTCCTTCGAGGCCTCGGCCGACGCGGCTTCCTCGTCGGTCTCCCTGGTGACCACGGCCCGGTACCGGGGTTCGGAGCGCAGCAGTTCACGGTGCACGCCCGCCGCGACGGCCTCGCCCTCGTGCACGAGCACGACCCGGTCGGCGCGGTCGAGCAGCAGGGGGGACGAGGTGAACACCACCGTCGTGCGCCCCGCCCGCAGTTCACGCAGGCCGTCGGCGATCCGCGCCTCGGTGTGCGAGTCGACGGCGGAGGTGGGCTCGTCCAGGACGAGGACCTCGGGGTCCGTGTACAGCGAGCGGGCCAGCGCCAGCCGTTGCCGCTGGCCGCCGGAGAGGGACCGGCCGCGCTCGGTGATACGGGCGTCCATCGGGTCGTCGGCGTCCAACGATCCCTGCACGAGCGCGTCGAGGACGTCCCCGCACTGGGCGGCGGCCAGCGCCGTACCCGCGGTTACCGCACCCGAGGCCGGCACGTCGAGCAGGTTCCGCAGGGAACCGGACAGCAGCACCGGGTCCTTGTCCTGGACGAGGACCGAGGTGCGCGCGGAGTCCAGCGGCAGCTCGTTCAGCGGGACCCCGCCGAGCAGGACCGAAGGGCTCGCCTCCGGGGGATGCCCGCCCAGCCGCTCCGCGAGCCTTCCGGCCGCGTCCGGGTCGCCGCACACCACGGCGGTGAGCCGGGCGGTCGGGGCGAGCAGCCCGGTGGCGGGGTCGTACAGATCGCCCGAGGGTACGTCGGCCGCGCGGGAGCCGCCGATGTCGGTGGCGCGCTCCAGGGACAGCACCCGGGCGGCGCGTCTGGCCGACGGGCGCGAGAAGGAGTACGCCATCGCGATCTCCTCGAAGTGCCGGAGAGGATAGGCCAGGACCAGGACGGAGCTGTAGACCGTGACCAGTTCACCGACGCTGATGCGGCCCTCGTGGGCCAGATGGACGCCGTAACAGACGACCGTGATCAGCAGCAGCCCGGGCAGCAGCACCTGGATGGCGCTGATCAGCGACCACATGCGAGCGCTGCGCACGGCCGCGTGCCGGACCTCCTGCGAGGCGCTGCGGTAGCGGTCGAGGAACAGTTCCTCGCCGCCGATCCCGCGCAGCACCCGCAGGCCCGCCACGGTGTCCGAGGCGAGTTCGGTGGCGCGTCCGGCCTTCTCGCGCTGGACGTCGGCGCGCCGCGTCGCCGCGGGCAGCAGGGGCAGCACCGCGAGCGCGAGGACGGGCAGGCCCACGGCGACCACGACGCCGAGCGCGGGCTGGTAGACGACCAGGCCCACGCAGACCAGCAGGACCGTGAGGGCGGCGGCGGTGAAGCGGGACACGGCCTCCACGAGCCAGCCGATCTTCTCGACATCGCCCGTGGAGACGGCCACGACCTCGCCGGCAGCGACCCGCCGGGTCAGTGCCGAGCCGAGCTGCGAGGCCTTGCGGGCGAGCAGTTGCTGCACCCGGGCGGCGGCGGTGATCCAGTTGGTGACGGCGGCGCGGTGCAGGAAGGTGTCCCCGATCGCGGTGGCCGCGCCGCACAGGGCCATCACCCCGCCGGTGAGGGCGAGCCGGGTACCGGAACGGTCGACGACGGCCTCGATGGCGAACCCGACGCAGAACGGCTGCGCCGAGACGGCGACGAAGTGCAGCAGGCCCCAGGCCAGGGACTTGAGCTGGCCGCCCAGCTGGTTGCGGCCGAGCCACCACAGGAAGCGCGGCCCCGAGCGGGCGTCCGGCACGCCGGGGTCGGGGTACGGAAGGTCTTGGATCTGCATGACGTCCCAGTGGCTCGAGTCAGGGGGAGGAGGAGAAGGAGACGAGGGGGAGGGGGAGGGGAGGAGAGGGGAGGGGCAGGAGAGGGGCAGGGGAAGGCGGCGGGTGGGCAGGGGCGGCGGACGGACGAAAAGGTGCGCGGCGAGCGGCAACAAACCGTGCAAGGTTCGCGTCGCAGCGTGGTCAGAATCAACCGGTTTTCGGTGGCGACGGCGGGATCCGGCAGCCGTCCGACACGGCCCGGATGTCCGGAACATGGCGCTGACGCCCGGAAAGCGGTGCGAGCATGGGCCGATGCGACCTGGCTCTGTGCGGCGCGTGGGAGTCGCACCGGTGATCTGCGGCCTTCTCCTCGCCGCCCTGTCCGCGTGCGGTGGTGCGGCCGCGCGAAACGGGACTGACGGTACGTCGGGGGTGGCCGCCGGGAGCGGCGGGACCTCGTCCAGCAAGGTCGCGGCGACCGGCCTCCCGGGTGTCGGCGACCGGTGGCAACGGCGGATCCCCGCTGCCTCACGCCAGGTCGTGGCGGTGTACGGCGACGGGAAGGACTCCGCGGAGGCCACCGTCGTGTTCTACGCCGGAAGGGGAGCGGACTGGAAGCGGGTCCGCAGCTGGCGGGGACACAACGGCAGGAAGGGCTGGACCACCGAGCACCGCGCCGGGGACAAGCGCAGTCCGATCGGCGTGTTCACGCTCACCGACGCGGGCGGTGTCCTGGCCGATCCCGGCACCCGATTGCCGTACACACGGTCCGCCTCCTTCGCGGCGCCGCGCTGGTGGGCGAGGTCGCACCGGCACGACTTCGACTACGTCATCGCCATCGACTACAACCGTGTCAGGGGCGTCCCGCCGAACGACCCTGCGCGGCCCGAAGGCGAGGCGAAGGGTGGCGGGATCTGGCTGCACATGGACCACGGCAGCGGCACGTCGGCCTGCGTCAGCCTGTCCGGAGCGGCGATGGAGTACCTGCTGCGCACCCTCGACCCGGATCGGCATCCTGTCGTGGTCATGGGGGACAGGACAGCGCTGAAGGCATAGCGCCCGCGGCGGAGGGGCGTCCTCGCGGGGAGCGGACTCCCCATGGAGCACCCGCCGTGAGAAGCAGGTTCAGCAGGTACGCCCCCGCGCCTGCCCATGCCCGTCCCCCTGCCGGTCCGGATGCCCGTCCCCATGTCCATGCCCAGGTCCGTGCCCGTGCCGCTGCCCGGGCTTCTGTCCGTGCTCGGCCGTTCGGTCCGCTGTCCCGTCCACCAGCGCGTCCAGCAACGTGCTCAGCACCTGGCGTTCGAGGTCCGTGAGCGGATCGAGGATCTCCTCGGCGGCGGACACCCGCGCGCCCCGGAGCCGGCGCAGGGCCTTGCGGCCCTCCTCCGTCAGCTCGATCCGGATCACCCGCCGGTTGGTGGGGTCCGGCACCCGCCGCACCATGTCGCTCCCCTCCAGCCCGTCGACCAGGGTCGTGACGGCCCGGGGCACCACCTCGAGCCGCTCGGCGAGGTCGGCCATGCGCGGCGGCGAGTCGCAGTGCGCCAGCGTGCGCAGCAACCGGGCCTGGGCCGGGGTGACGCCGAGCCCGCTCCGCTCCAGATGGTGCTTCTGGATGCGGTGCACCCGGCGCGTCAGCCGCAGCAACTGCTCGGCGAGCAGGCTGTCGGATTCGGGGGTGGTCATACGGGAACAATATCAGGACGCCGTTCATTGTGAGTATAGGTAACAATGAGCTATGCTCCGTCAGTCCTCACCGTCTCACCCTCCGTAGGAGCCATGCCCCGCGATCACATCGAATGGACCCCCTCGCCCGGCGCCTCATCCGAACAGCCCCGGCAGGTGCGCCGCATCCTCACGCTCTTCAAGCCCTACCGCGCCCGGCTCGCGGTCGTCGGCCTGCTGGTCGCCGCCGCCTCGCTGGTCACCGTCGCCACCCCGTTCCTGCTGAAGGAGACGCTGGACGTCGCCATTCCCCAGGGGCGCACCGGCCTGCTCACCCTCCTCGCCCTCGGCATGATCCTCAGCGCGGTCCTGAGCGGTGTCTTCGGTGTCCTTCAGACGCTGATCTCCACCACGGTCGGCCAGCGCGTCATGCACGACCTGCGGACGGCCGTCTACGACCGCCTCCAGCGGATGTCCCTCGCCTTCTTCACCCGCACGCGCACCGGCGAGGTGCAGTCCCGCATCGCCAACGACATCGGCGGCATGCAGGCCACCGTCACCTCCACCGCCACCTCGCTGGTCTCCAACTTCACCAGCGTGGTCGCCACCATCATCGCGATGGTCGCCCTCGACTGGCGGCTGACCGTCGTCTCGCTGCTCCTGCTGCCGGTGTTCGTGTGGATCAGCCGCCGCGTGGGCAACGAACGCAAGAAGATCACCACCCAGCGTCAGAAGCAGATGGCGGCGATGGCCGCCACGGTCACCGAGTCGCTGTCGGTCAGCGGCATCCTGCTCGGCCGCACCATGGGCCGCTCCGACTCCCTCACGCGGTCCTTCGCCGACGAGTCCGAGCAGTTGGTCGACCTCGAGGTGCGGTCGAACATGGCCGGGCGCTGGCGCATGGCCGTCATCGGGATCGTCATGTCCGCCATGCCGGCGGTCATCTACTGGACCGCGGGCCTGGCCCTCCAGTTCGGCGGCACCGATGTCTCGCTCGGCACGATCGTCGCCTTCGTCTCGCTCCAGCAGGGCCTGTTCCGCCCTGCGGTCAGCCTGCTGTCGACCGGCGTGCAGATCCAGACCTCGCTCGCCCTCTTCCAGCGCATCTTCGAGTACCTCGACCTGCCCGTCGACATCATCGAGCGGGAGAACCCGGTCCGTCTCGACCAGATCAAGGGCGAGGTCCGCTTCGAGGACGTGGCGTTCCGGTACGACGACAAGGGCGGCCCCGTCCTCGACGGCATCGACATCGTCGTCCCCGCGGGCGGCAGCCTCGCGGTGGTCGGCCCGACCGGCGCGGGCAAGTCCACCCTGGGCTACCTCGTGCCCCGTCTGTACGACGTGACGGGCGGCCGGGTCACCCTCGACGGCGTCGACGTCCGGGACCTGGACTTCGACACCCTCGCGCGCGCGGTCGGCGTCGTCTCGCAGGAGACGTACCTCTTCCACGCCACGGTCGCCGACAACCTGCGCTTCGCCAAGCCGGACGCCACCGACGAGGAACTGCACACGGCCGCGCGCGCGGCGCAGATCCACGACCACATCGCCGCCCTGCCCGACGGCTACGACACGGTGGTCGGTGAGCGAGGCCACCGGTTCTCCGGGGGTGAGAAGCAGCGGCTGGCCATCGCCCGCACCATCCTGCGCGACCCGCCGGTGCTGATCCTCGACGAGGCGACCAGTGCCCTCGACACCCGCACCGAACAGGCCGTCCAGGAGGCCATCGACGCGCTCTCGGCCAACCGCACGACGCTCACCATCGCCCACCGGCTGTCCACCATTCGGAGTGCCGACCAGATCGTGGTCCTCGACTCCGGTCAGGTGGCCGAACGCGGTACGCACGAGGAGCTATTGGAGCGGAACGGCCGGTACGCGGCTCTGGTGAGACGGGACGCCCGTCTGGAGCCGACAAGATGACAGTATGGCAAGTCGTGTCGGCTTTGTGATGATATGAGGGTTACCGTGCCCGCATGCAGATGAACACTCCGCCACGGAGCACGATTCGACTGACGCGCCGGGGCCGTCTCGTCCTCATCGCGACCGGAGCCTTCGTGGCCGGCACCGCCGTGGCGGTGCCGCTGCTGAGCCTGGACCGACCGCAGGAGAAGCCGAAACCGGCGACCCTGGTCATCCCGGAGGGCTGGCGTGCGAGCCAGGTCTACGCAGCCGTCGACAAGGCGCTCGCCCTGCCGCCCGGCACCACCGGGAACGCGTTGCCGAAGGCCGGGCTGAAGCTGCCGAGCGAAGCGGAGGGCAACCCGGAGGGCTACCTCTTCCCGGCGACGTATCCGCTGACGGGGAAGGCGACGCCGCAGTCGCTGCTCTCGTACATGGTCGACACCGCCAACAAGAAGTTCAACGCGGCCCCGACGGCGGCCGGCGCCCAGCGCAACGCCATGAACGTCTATCAGACGGTCACCATCGCCAGCCTCGTACAGGCCGAGGCCGCCACCAAGGCGGACATGGGCAAGGTGGCCCGGGTCGTGTTCAACCGCCTCGAGCGCGGGATGCCGTTGCAGATGGACTCCACCATCAACTACGCGCTGAACCGCTTCACCTTGAAGACGACGGAGAGCGACACCAGGGTCGAGAGCCCCTACAACTCCTACCAGCGCATGGGGCTGCCGCCGACGCCGATCGACAACCCCGGTGAGGAGGCGCTGCGCGCCGTCCTCAGTCCGACCCCGGGCGACTGGCTGTACTTCGTCACGGTCAAGCCCGGCGACACACGCTTCACGGCGAACTACGCGGAACACCAGCGCAACGTCGCCGAGTTCAACCGCAACCAGCAGAGCCCGAAGAGCCGGTCGGCGGCCGCCGGATGACCCGGCTGGGCATCGGGCGGGACATCGGGCAGGCATCAGGCGTGAGGCAGGGCATCAGACGGCGACCGCGTCCTCCGCGAGCAGCCGCCTGATGTCCCGTACGGCCATGCGGCCGGCCCGGTTGGCGCCGATGGTGCTGGCCGACGGCCCGTAGCCGACGAGATGGACGCGCGGATCGGCGACGGCACGCGTGCCCTCGACCCGGATCCCGCCGCCCGGCTCACGCAACCGCAGCGGCGCGAGATGGTCGATGGCGGCCCGGAACCCGGTCGCCCAGAGGATGACATCGGCGTCGACCCGCCGCCCGTCGTCCCACTCCACGCCGTCCGCGGTGATCCGGTCGAACATGGGCAGCCGGTCCAGCACCCCGTCGGCGAGTCCCTGCCGGATCGCGTCGTTGAGCGGCAGACCCGTCACGGACACCACACTCCTCGGCGGCAGCCCCTGCCGCACCCGCTCCTCCACGAGGGCGACGGCCGCGCGGCCCGCGTCCTCGTCGAAGGGCCCCTCGCGGAAGACGGGGGGCCGCCGTGTCACCCAGGTGGTCCGTGCCGCGTACGGCGCGATCTCCAGCAGATGCTGGGTACCGGACGCGCCACCGCCCACCACGACGACCCGCAGCCCGGCGAACGCCTCGGGGCCCGGATATCCCGCGGTGTGCACCTGCCGGCCGCGGAAGGTCTCCTGGCCGGGGTAGTGCGGCCAGAACGGCCGGTCCCAGGTGCCGGTGGCGTTGATCAGGGCCCGCGTCGACCACGTACCGTCGGAGGTCTCGACGAGCAGTCGCCCGGCGCTGCCCTCCCGCACGGCCCGTACCTCCACAGGCCGCCGTACCCGCAGGTCGAAGGCCTGCTCGTAGGCGGCGAAGTACTCGGCGACGACCTCGGACGACGGACGGTCGGGGTCCGCGCCCGTCAGCTCCATACCGGGCAGCGCGTGCATCCCGTGCACCTTGCCGTACGTGAGCGAGGGCCACCGGAACTGCCAGGCGCCGCCGGGGGCGGGGGCGTGGTCGAGCACCACGAAGTCGCGCTCCGGCTCGAAACCGGTGCGCCGCAGGTGATAGGCGCCGGCCAGACCCGCCTGGCCCGCGCCGATGACGACCACCTCGACCTCACGCAAGTTGTTCACGCTTCTACCAACGGCGGGGTCGGCGTGGATCTTCCCGGCCGGACGGTGGGATCGGGCGGGCGACCCGGCGGATGGGTCAGGATGGGAGGCATGTCAGATGCGTTCACCACCCGAGTCCTGCACATCGCCTCAGGCTCCCGGGAGAGGGTCGTCGACCTCACCGGGGACTGCGAGGCGTTCCTGCGCGAAGTCGCCGCCGGTCGTGGCGGCCTGCTGAACATCTTCGTCCCGCACGCCACGGCCGGGATCGCGATCATCGAGACGGGCGCCGGAAGCGACGACGACCTCCTGGCCGCTCTGCACACCCTGCTGCCCGCCGACGACCGCTGGCAGCACCGGCACGGCAGCCCCGGCCACGGCCGCGACCACGTCCTGCCGGCCTTCGTCCCGCCCCACGCGACGCTGCCCGTCGTCGACGGCAGGCTGGAACTGGGCACCTGGCAGTCGGTGTGCCTGGTGGACACCAACAAGGACAACCCCGACCGTCAGGTGCGGCTGAGTTTCCTGGGCTGATACGTCCCGATCCCGAAGGGCGGTCCCCGCTGGGCTAGAGTCTCGCCTCATCCTCGGTCGGATGTTCTGCCCGGGACAGGGCGCTGGGGGTACGGCACGTGGGGCTCGGACGAATGGAACTGTCCGGTTACGAGATCCAGGAGGTCCTGGGTCAGGGCGGGTTCGCCACGGTGTACCGGGCCAGGCAGCTGGCCGTGGGCCGGGAGGTCGCGCTGAAGGTGGACAGCAGGACGCTGTCCACACCGCGCGACCGGCAGCGTTTCCTGCGGGAGGTCACCGCGGCCGGGCAGTTGTCCGGACACCCGCATGTCGTACCGGTGTACGACGCCGGGGTGCTCGACGACGACCGCCCCTACATGGTCCTGGAGTTGTGCCCCGGCGGTTCGCTCGGCGACCGGCTGCACCGCCGGGGACCGCTTCCGCTCAAGGAGGCGCGCGACATCGGCGTCGGTCTCGCCGACGCGGTGGCGGCCGCGCACGCGGCGGGGGTGCTGCACCGCGACATCAAGCCCGGCAACGTCATGGTCAACCGGTACGGCGGTGTGGCCCTCACCGACTTCGGGCTGGCGGCCATGCCCCGGCCGGGGCGGGAACTGTCCGTGACCCGGGAGGCGTTGACCCCCGCGTACGCGCCGCCCGAGGCCTTCCACATGGCGGAGCCCGCCCCGGCCGGTGACGTGTACTCGCTGGCCGCCACCGTGTACGCCCTGCTGCGGGGCCGCCCGCCGCACCACCCGGAGGACGGCACCCAGCTCAGCCTCGCCGAACTGATCGTGCGTCACACCTGGCCGTACCCCGACCTGCCCGGCGTACCGGCGGCCCTCAACGCGGTCCTTCGGCACGCCATGGCCTCGGACCCGGCCCGGCGTCTGTCCGACGCGGGCGCTTTCCGGGACGCCCTCGCCGCCGTCGACCTCGACGACCCGGGCCGGCCGGACGGTCCGGACACCGTCCACGCGGGAGCCGGCGGCTTCGGGCCGGCGTGCGGCACGACCACCGAGCCGTCGTACCGGGACGCGCCGCCCCCTGCGTACCCGCAGCCTCCGTACCCGCAGCCACGGGGTGCGGGGCTTCCGTACGGGGGTGCCACGCCGCCGCCCGTCCGTGACGCGGGTCCCACGACCGCGGCCGTCGGGCCGGGCGGCGACGCCGAGGGCGGCGGACGGAAGGGAGCGCGGCGCACGCGGCTGATCGCCGTACTGGCGGCCGTGGCCGTCTCGGTGAGCGTGGCGGTCACGGTGGTGACGTACCAGTACGGCGGACAGGACCGCGGCGGCGAGGACTCCCGCTCGACGGCTCCCTCCGGTGCCGCGGCGGACGGCAAGGACGCCTCCGGTTTCGGAGGAGTGGCCACCACGACGCGGAACTGCCCCGCGACCGGCGTCGACGGGGTGGGCGGCCGGTGCGTCGCGACGCCCGAATGCTGGAGCGGCATCACTGACATCTCGGGCATCATCACCGTCAGTCGCGCGGACTGCCAGGCCAGGCATGTGTGGGAGACCTTCGCGATCGCCCCTCTGCCGGAGGACGGCATGACGAACAACGCGCGGGATCTGATCAGGCATCCTGACGTCGAGGCGCTGTGCTCGCAGCAGGTGATGAACGCGTCCATGGCCGCCGAGGGCCGGGAGATGGCGGCGGAGTGGAACGTCGACATCCTCCCGCCGACGGCGTCGGAATGGGACAAGGGGCTGCGCGTCTTCCGTTGTGTGGCCGCCGCGATGACGGAGGACGGGGAGAAGACCGGGAGCCAGTTCGCCGTGCGGGGGTGAGCCGGCGAGGGCGGAGCGGGGCGTGCGCGAGGCCCGGGGGCTCAGACCTCGGTCGGGACGCAGAGCACCGGGATGGTCGACAGGTGCAGGAGCTTGTGCGGGGTCGAGCCCAGCAGCGCCCCGCGCATCGGACTCTCGCCCCAGCTGCCCACCACGATGAACCGCGCCCCATGGCGTGCCGCGGCGTCGATCAGCGCCTGCGCCGGCTTCTGGTCGATGATCTCGACCGTCGTGGGCACGCCCGCCGCCTCGGCCGCCGTGACGGCGTGATCGAGGGCGACGCGTCCGGCCTCCCGGACGGCGTCGTGGTGGGCCCGGTACTCCTCGCCGCCCGATCCCGGGGCCGCGGCGCCGTAGACCAGCACGAGGTGTTCGCCGAACGCGGCCGCCGTCTGGATGGCGATACGCAGGGCGCGGACCGCGCCGGGGGACTCGTCGTATCCGAGGACGATCGCCATCTCAGGACTCCTTGCCGGGGGCGCCGGGGGCGCCGGGGGTGCCGTGGACGCCGTGGACGAGATCGGGGTCGGCCACGCCCGCGCGCTCCGACCAGAAGACGGGTGACCTCAGCCGCCACACCACCATGAGCACCACGCCCACGACGGCGATGCCGACGCCGATGACGAGCGGGGGGCCGACCCCGAGCCACGAGGTGCCGGTGTAGGAGTTCGCGGGGTCGGACATGTCGGAGACCGATTCCACGAGGAGCCAGGTCAGCAGCCCGGCGCCGACGAGCGGGCCGAGGCCGATGAGCACGAAGTGGCGGACGCTCTCCGTCAGATGGCGGCGGTAGTAGACGGCACAGGCCACTCCGGTGAGGGCGTAGTAGAACGCGATCAGCAACGACAGCGCGGTGAGCGAGTCGAAGAGGGCGTTGGCGCTGATCCGGTTGACGGCCAGGTACCAGGCGATGGCGATACCGGCGACCCACCAGGTGCTCACGTCGGGCGTTCGGAACCGCGGGTGGATGTGGGCGAAGTGCGCGGGCAGCGCGTGTCGGCGGGCCATGGACAGCGCCGTACGGGACGCCGGGATGATCGTCGTCTGTGTCGAGGCCAGCGCGGAGGTGGAGACCGCCAGCAGCACCACCCAGTCCCAGCCGCCCATCACCTGCCCTGCGAGCAGGGCGAAGATGAACTCCTCTTCGTCGGCGTTCTCGGCCAGGTAGGCCGGTCCGGCGTAGGCCACGACGGCGAAGCCGACCGAGACGTAGGTGACCAGCAGGACGACCGTCGACCAGACGCCCGCCTTGCCGGGCGCGACGGCTGAGTCCTCGACCTCCTCGGTGAGATTGACCGCGGACTCCCACCCCCAGTAGATGAACACGCCCAGCAGCAGGGCCCCGGTCAGGGTCGAGCCGCCCGCCCCGAACGGGTTGAGCCACTCGATCGCCGGCTCGACGGAGTCGAAGGTGCTGGTGTCCGCGTAGACGCGGTAGAGCGCCACGACGACGAAGGCGAGCAGACAGACGACCTGGGCCAGGATGAGGACGTTCTGTACCTTGGCGGAGATCTCGGTGCCGATGACGCACACGGCGGTCATCACGAGGATGAGCAGCACCGCGAGCAGCTGGCGCACGAAGTCGTTGTCGACCCAGCTGTCGAGGCCGAAGGCGAGCAGCGCGAAGCTCACGGCGACATCCGCCAGTGATCCCACGACCAGGACCCCGGTCATGGCGATGGCCCAGCCGCCGAGCCAGCCGGCCCATGGCCCCATCGCGCGGGTGACCCACGAGAAGGTGGTGCCGCAGTCCTGGTCGACCTTGTTGAGGTAGTAGAACGCCGACGCGATCAGCAGCATCGGTACGAACGAGGCGACCAGCACGCCGGGGGCGTAGATGCCCACGAGCGCCACGATCGGACCGATGACGGCTGCCAGGGAGTACGCCGGTGAGGTGGCGTTGAGCCCGATGACGAGGGCGTCGACGAACCCGATCGCGTCGGCCTTCAACCCGTCGGGTGGGCGTGCGTCGATGGTGTCGTCCGCCATGTTCCCTCGCTCCGGTTGTGCGTGCAGCCGTACAGCAGCCATACAACAGGGAGCTTCGGGACTTTCCGGTTCATTGACGGCCGATCGGCCGCAGGTGTCATCGCCGGGGACCGGGCGACCGGGAGCCGGGCCGGTGCCGCTCCACGGCAGTCGCGCGGAGCGGCACCCCTGGGCGGGAAGAGGCCGCGGGTGTCAGCGGCGCGGACGCTCCAGGGTGAGGAGCAGGCCCTCGACCGCACCGGGCCCGATCCGGCCCTTGACGTCGGCGGACGTGATCGCCTTGAGGGCCCACCCGTCCTCGGCGTGCTTGTTGAGCACCTTCTCCAGCTTGTCGCTGTCCAGCGCGTCGCCGATCAGGGACTCGCGGAAGGTGACGACCTTGTACTCGAGTGTGTGGGGACTGCTCATGACGGGCCCTTCTGTGGATGGACTGGCTGCCGGAACCGGGAACAGCCAATCACCGGCCGGCCTCCCCGCGCACGGCGGGGGCGGCTCCGACCGAGGCGAGGAGCGGAGCGGAGGCCGGGGGGGGCGGAGCGCAGGCAGGGGGAGCGGAGCGCGGGCAGGGGAGCGGAGCGCGGGCAAGGGGCAGGAGGGGGCGCGTCAGGCCGGCTTGCGCCACACGGAGATGTGCTGGGCGGAGTCCTCGGTGAAGGGGGTGCCGTCCCAGTCCGCGACACGCCGCTCCCGTTCGAGTCCCGCGATCCGTGCCATCAGGTCCAGCTCGGCCGGCCACGCGTACCGGTGCCGGGAGGCTCCGCGACGGTAGCGGCCGTCCTCGGCGTCCCGGGTGAAGTGGTGCGAGACGAGGATCTGCTCGACCAGGTCGAAGGTGTCGAAGCCGAGATGCCGTTCGGAGACGTCGAACGGCACGGCGATCTGTCCGGGCGGCAGGAACCGCAGGGGCGGCACCCCCAGTTCGATGACGAAGCGGCCGCCGGGCGCCAGGTGGCGTGCGGCGTTGCGGAAGCACTCGACCTGCTCGTCCTGCGTGAGCAGGTTCGTGATGGTGTTGTAGACGAGGTACACCAGGGTGAACCGGCCGGGGACGACGGTCGTGGCCATGTCCCCGATGGTGACCGGGAGCCTGTCCTCGTCGATCTTGCGTCGCAGGACGGCGGCCATGTGTTCGGAGAGTTCGATGCCCACCACCGGCACACCGCGCTCGCGGAGCGGCACCCCGACGCGTCCGGTTCCGATGGCGAATTCCAGTGCCCGGCCGTCCCCGGCGAGGTCGGCGAGGAAGTCGAGGGTCGGTCCGAGAACGGCGGCCGAGGATCTCTCGCCCTCCTCGGCGTCGTAGCGGTCGGCGGTCGCACGGGTCCACAGTTCGCTGCTCGTCACGAGCGGCTACTGTGCCGGGCGCGGCGGCGCGCTGTCGACGAGGTTTTTCCGGCGCCGATGGTTCGGTGCCGTGCCGGGAGGTGCCCGCGCCGTGCCGGGAGGTGCCCGCGCCGCGCCCGCGTGTCGTCCCCTCGCGCGGGGCTGTCGTGCCGCCCTGCCACGGCGGCCCGCCGGGGCAGGCGGGACGCGCTCGGGCCGTGGTCGAGTTCTCCTGGGGCGCACCTTGTGTAATCTGAAAATTAACCTTTCGCGTGTATTTGACTTCGTACAGGCTTGCGCGCCCGATCCGGTGCCGCGTGGGCGAAAGGTAGTGCGGTTGTATGTACCGTGCTAGGCTTCATGCTAGTTGCAGTTGTGGTTCCCGAAACTTCAAGTGCCTCGGCGGCTGTCTGTCGCCGGGCATTTTTGTATCTCCGGTGCTTATCCGGACGGGGTTCATTGTGGCAACGCATGGGTCCACACGGTGTGGACCTCTGGGCACTGCCCCGAAGGAGATGTGACATGGCTACTGGCACCGTCAAGTGGTTCAACTCGGAAAAGGGATTCGGTTTCATCGAGCAGGACGGCGGCGGCCCCGACGTTTTCGCTCACTACTCGAACATCGCCACCCAGGGCTTCCGTGAGCTTCAGGAAGGCCAGAAGGTGAACTTCGACGTCACGCAGGGCCAGAAGGGCCCGCAGGCGGAGAACATCACTCCCGCCTGACGCGAAAGCGTATGAGGCAGCTGGGGTCCGCACCGCTCGGTGCGGGCCCCAGCTTGCTGCTTTTCAAGGATTCCTCGGACAGTGATGGAATTCTTTCAGTCTCATTTTCGGCTCGTGCTTGCAATTCATCCGGCTCCTTCTCGCTTCCGCCGGGAATTCCTCGATGCGTGCCCCGTCGAGGAAGGTTCTCCGTTGAACCGTTCAGCTCGCACGAATGACCGTTCCGAGTTCGCACTCCCGGTCACCGTGACCCCCGCACTCCCCGCCGCAGCGACCTTCGGTGAACTGGACATGCCCGCCGCGTTGCTGGAGATGCTCGCCGCGCAAGGCCTGAACGAGCCGTTCCCGATCCAGGCCGCGACGCTGCCGAACTCGCTCGCGGGCCGTGACGTCCTGGGCCGCGGCCGCACCGGATCGGGCAAGACGCTCGCCTTCGGCCTGGCCCTGCTGGTGCGCACGGCCGGCCGGCGTGCCGAGCCGCGCAAGCCGCTGGCCCTGGTCCTGGTCCCCACCCGCGAGCTGGCCCAGCAGGTCAGCGACGCGCTCACCCCCTACGCCGGGCTGCTGAAGCTGCGGCTGGCCACCGTGGTCGGCGGCATGTCGATCGGCCGGCAGGCCGGGGCGCTCCGGGCCGGTGCCGAGGTGGTCGTGGCGACCCCGGGCCGTCTCGCGGATCTCGTCGAGCGCAAGGACTGCCGTCTGGACCGGGTGGACATCACCGTCCTCGACGAGGCCGACCAGATGGCCGACATGGGCTTCATGCCGCAGGTCACCGAACTGCTGGACCAGGTGCGCCCCGACGGCCAGCGCATGCTGTTCTCGGCCACGCTCGACAGCAACATCGACCTCCTGGTCCGCCGCTACCTCCACGACCCGGTGGTCCACTCGGTCGACCCGTCGGCGGCCGCGGTCACCACGATGGAGCATCACGTCCTTCAGGTGCACGGGGCCGACAAGTACGCCGCCGCCACCGAGATCGCCGCCCGCGACGGGCGCGTGCTCATGTTCCTGGACACCAAGCACGCCGTCGACCAGTTCACCCGCCATCTGCTGGGCAGCGGCGTCCGGGCCGCCGCGCTGCACGGCGGCAAGTCGCAGCCGCAGCGCAACCACACCCTGGCCCAGTTCAAGGACGGCCGGGTCACGGTCCTGGTGGCGACCAACGTCGCGGCGCGCGGCATCCACGTCGACGACCTCGACCTCGTCGTCAACGTCGACCCGCCCGCCGACCACAAGGACTACCTGCACCGCGGTGGCCGCACGGCACGCGCCGGCGAGTCCGGCAGCGTGGTCACGCTGGTCACGCACGGCCAGCGCCGCGACATGGCCCGTCTGCTGTCCGAGGCGGGCATCAGGGCACACATCACCCAGGTCCGCTCCGGCGAGGCCGAGCTGAGCCGCATCACCGGCGCCCAGGCCCCCTCCGGCGTCCCCCTCGGCGGCAGCAAGCCGGTCGCCGCGGAGGGTGCGCAGCGCGGCGGCGCTCCCTTCCGAGGCATGGGCACCCGCCCGGGGCGGCCCGGCCGCGGCGGCGAGTCGCGCAAGGCCGCCGAGGCCCGCAAGACCGCCGAGGCCCGCGCGGCGGCCCGCGTGCGCCGGGGCGCCTAGCCGCGGCGCCCGGCCGTCGAGCCGGGCTTCCGCAACGCTCGGCCGGACGGCGGGCCGGTGCCGCCGCCCGCTGCCCTGCGGACGGCGGCGGCGGGGCGGCGGGTCTTACGAGGCCGCCGAGCGCGTGGCCGCCGAGCGCGCGACCGCGACGGAGTCACGTCGGCGTTCCACCGGAGGTCCGTCCGCGTGGCGAGTCGGGGACGCGGCACTAGTGTCGTCGGCATGAGCGAAGACTCCCAGCGCCTCGTCACCATCGAGCGGACCGGCGCCGGCCGGTTCACCGCGACCAACGTCCGCGGTGGCACGATCGACTTCGGTACCGGCTCCGGCGCCGACGGCGGCACCGACTTCACCCCGGTCGAACTCCTGCTCGCGGCGATCGGCGGCTGCTCCGCGGCCGACGTCGACGTCGCCACCGGGCGGCACGCCGAACCCGCCGGGTTCACCGTCACCGTGACCGGCGAGAAGGTCAGCGACGACTTCGGCAACCGGATGACCGATCTCGCGGTCACCTTCTCCGTCCGTTTCCCCGAAGGCGCCTCCGGCGACCGGGCCCGCACGATCCTGCCCCGGGCCGTCACGGTCTCCCACGACCGGCTGTGCACCGTGAGCCGCACCATCGAGATCGGCACTCCCGTCACCGTGACCGTGACGGACGCCTGACCGGGCGGCGCGGGCACCGGTTCTTGTCCGCGCCGCAAGCGCGCCCGGCCCGGCAGCGGCGTGGCCAACCGCGAGCCCAGCCGACCGAGTTGAGGCGGCTTCGCGCCCGGGGGACGGCGGTTCCAGGAGCCCGCAGGGCCTCAGCCCCGGTCATTCACCGCGGGCCGACCCTGGGATAGGGTCCCACCGGTTCCGGCTACCGAAGGAAGACGCGCCGGTACGGGGAGTGTCGGAGGGCGGCAGAGCGATGGGATCGCAGGTGGGAGACGGCGGAGCCGTGGACCTGGACGGCACGCGGCTGGAGACGATGACTCCGGAACCGCTGCTGACCCGGGACTACGAGACGCGCCCCTCGCTCGTGTACGAGCGGCTCAGACAGCGGCACGGTCCGGTCGCGCCGGTCGACCTGCTGGGCGTGCCCGCCTGGCTGGTGCTCGGCTACCGCGAGTCGCTCGAGGTGCTCCAGAACGACGCGGGATGGCCGAAGGGGCTGGAGAACTGGCGGGCCCGCTCGGAGGGCAGGGTGCCGGCCGACTGGCCGCTCGGGCCGTCCCTGGAGGTCAACCATGTGCTGATCCAGGGCGGCCCCGGCTACCGGCCGCTGCGGACGGCGTGGGACGCGGCCCTCAAGCCGTTCCAGAACCCGCGCCGGCCGCAGGCCAAGAGGCTGAAGGCGGCCGTCGGCGGCTACGCCGACGAACTGATCAGCCTGGTGGGGCAGGCCGGCGGCACGGGCTGGGCGGATCTGTCCGCCCAGTTCTCCCGGCCGCTGCCGCTCATGGTCGCCAGCCATCTGCTCGGTTTCCCCGGGTCGCAGGGCGACGACGCGCTGATGGACATGTGGCGGGTCCTGGACGCGGGCCCGGACGCGGAGCCCGCCCTCGAACGGCTGCTGGCGGCCCTGGCCGAACTGGCGGCGGGCAAGCTGGAGAAGCCGGGCGAGGACTTCCCCTCGTATCTGCTGGCCGCACATCCGGAGCTCTCGCTCGACGAGCTCGCCCGCGAGCTCTTCATGCTGCTCGGCATGACCTCCGACCATGTCGGCATCCTCATATCCAATACGGTGGTCGAGGTCATCTCGGGTGAGGGCGGGGCGCGCGCCAGTCTGTCCGCCGGGATGGTCAGGGAGAGCATGAACCGGGTGGTCATGCGCAAGCCGCCGCTGGTGAACTTCGTGCCGCGGTTCGCGGCCCACGACACCCGGCTCGGCAACTACACGATCCGGGCCGGTGACCCGGTGTGGGTCTCCTCCGCCGCGGCGCACGCCGATCCCCTCTTCGCCGATCACGTGGAGTCGGCCACCGTCAGCACCCGGGCCCACCTGGCCTGGGGCGCGGGCCCCCGCCAGTGCCCGGCGCGTGAACTCGCGTCGACCGTCGCGGCGGTCGGTGTGGGCCGGCTGTTCGAGCGGTTCACCCACCTGGACCTCGCCCTCCCCGTCGATCAACTGCCCTGGCGCTCCTCGCCCTTCATGCGCGGCCTGCGCTCGCTGCCCGTGCGCTACGAACTGGCCACGACGCCGGAACCGCCGACCGCGCGGGTCCCGGCCGCAGTACCGGCCGGGCCCGGACGCAACACAGCACAGGACGCCGGACCCGCCGAAGGGCCGGCCGCCGTACCGGACACCGGGCAGGACACGGGACAGGCCGACCCGGACGTCCGTCGGCGCTCGTCGCTGTGGCGCTATCTGACCGGACTGATAGGCGTCGGCCGCTGAGCCGCTGAGCGGGGCAAGGTCCGTCGCGTTGCGGAAGGTCACGCTGTCGGCGCCCTTGCGCATGTCGACGGGGACGCCCAGCGTCCAGTGGTCGTCCCGGCTCCGAGTGCTCTTGACGGTGACCCGCCGCGGCGCCGCGGGGCCGGTGCGTACGGGCCGTCCTTGACGGCGCGGTGCCGTGGGTCAGTCGTTCGGCCCAAGTCGTGGCCGTGCCCGCGCCGGGTCATTGCGGCCCGTCCCCGGACGCCCGAGGGTGGAGCCAGGGGGCGGGCGGCGGCGAGGAGGACGGGCGATGACGGACGGCGACGCGGCGGACGCCGAGCGGCGGCGGCCGGCGGAGGCCGACGAGGGCACGGCGCCCTGGCGGCGCTGGGGCCCGTACCTGAGCGAGCGCCAGGGGGGCACGGTCCGGGAGGACTACGGCGCCGACGGCGACGCCTGGTCGTACTTCACCCATGACCAGGCGCGCAGCCGCGCCTCACGCCAGCACCCGTACCGCTTCGAGGCGCACGGCGAGACGTACTGCGCCGGCCTCGGCGCCTCGCACCAGACCGGCTGGACCGGCCTGGTGGCGGCCACCACGACGCTGTTCCACACCCTCACCGCCGAACAGTGGCAACGCGGCGGCCGGGAGTCACTGCGGCCCGAGCGCGACGGCGACCGCGAGGAACCCCTGTCATGACGGTCCTCTACGAGGTCAACACCGCTGTGTGGCTCGACGAGTTGAGCGGCCGGTGCGGTCGCCGGGTCACGCTGGGGGACGTTCCGGGCGAGGCCTGGGACGAGATCGCGCTGCCCGGCGTCGACACCGTCTGGCTGATGGGCGTCTGGGAGCGCAGCCCCGCCGGGCTGCGGATCGCGCTGCGCGACGAGGCCCTGCGGACATCGTGGCGCGCCGCCCTGCCCGACGTCACCGAGGCGGACATCATCGGATCCCCCTACTGCGTACGGGACTACGTCGTCGACGCCTCGTTCGGCGGACCGGCGGGACTGGCCGAGGCCCGCAGGCAACTGGCGGCCCGCGGAAAGCGGTTGATCCTCGACTTCGTCCCCAACCATGTCGCCCCCGACCACCCCTGGGTCACCGGCTACCCCGACCGGCTGATCCAGGGCACCGCGGACGACCTGTCGCGCGCCCCGGACGACTTCGTCGAGTCCGGCGGCCGGATCCTCGCCCGGGGGCGCGACCCGTACTTCCCGCCGTGGCCCGACGTCGTGCAGCTGAACGCCTTCGGCGACGCCCTGCGCAGGGCGACCGTGGACACGCTGGTGTCCATCGGCGACCAGGCCGACGGCGTGCGCTGCGACATGGCGATGCTGCTGATGAACGACGTCTTCGCCAAGACGTGGGGCGAGCGGGCCGGACCGGCGCCCGCCGAGGACTTCTGGCCGTACGTCCTTCCGCGCGTCCGCGCGCGCCACCCCGGCCTCCTCTTCGTCGCGGAGGCCTACTGGGACCTCGAACACGCCCTTCGCCAGCAGGGTTTCGACCACTGCTACGACAAGCGGCTGTACGACCGTCTGCTGCACGAGGACGCCGACTCGGTCCGCGCCCACCTGCGGGCCGACCTCGCCCACCAGCGAGGACTGGTCCGCTTCCTCGAGAACCACGACGAGCCACGGGCGGCCGCCACCCTGCCCGGCGCGCGGGAACGGGCGGCGGCCGTGACCGTGGCCACCCTGCCGGGCGCGACGCTGTGGCACGAGGGCCAGTTCGAGGGGCGCCGGGTCCGCCCGCCGGTGTTCCTCGCCCGCCGACCGCGGGAGCCGGTCGACGAGCCGCTGCGCGCCTTCCACCACCGGCTGCTGACGGCCGCGGCCGCCGTCCGCCGGGGCGAATGGCGGCCGCTCGACCCGACGGGTCGGCCGGACAACGACACCCGTCGCGGCCTGCTCGCCTGGATCTGGACGCATCCGGACGCGCGTCACCTGGTCGTCGTCAACCACTCCGACCGCCCGGCCCAGGCACGGCTGCCCCTGCCCTGGGACGACCTGCCCGGGCGCGAGCACCGGCTGACCGATCTGCTGACCTCACGGACGTACGACCGGGACGGCCACGAACTGACCGACCCCGGCCTGTTCGTGGCCCTGGACGCCTGGCAGACGCATGTCCTGGAGGTGAGCTGAGCGCCCCCGCGCGCACGGGCCTCAGCCCATGCTCTTCGCCCCGTCCAGGGACTCGCGGATGATGTCCGCGTGCCCCGCGTGCTGGGCGGTCTCCGCGACGATGTGCAGCAGGACCCGGCGGGCCGACCAGCGCGCGTTCGGCTCGAACCAGGGCGCCGCCGGCAGCGGGTGGTCCGCGTCCAGGTCGGGCAGGGACGTGACCAGTTCGTCGGTGCGCCGCGCCACCTCGGCGTACTCCTTCAGCACCCCGGAGAGCGTCTCGCCGGGCAGCATCCGGAACTCGTCGGCCCGCCGGGCGAAGTCGGCCTCGGTCATCTTGGTGAAGTCGGGCATCGTCGACGGACCCTCGAGGATGAAGGCCGCCCAGCCCCGTTCGACCGAGGTGACGTGCTTGATCAGGCCGCCCAGACAGAGCTCGCCCGCGGTGGTGCGCAGCCCGGCCTGCTCGTCGGTGAGGTCACGGGTGGTGAAGCGCAGGAAGTGCCGCTGCTTGGTGAGCGCCTCCAGCAGGTCGGCGCGCTCGCCGCGGACGGCGGAGGTCGCGGCGGTCTCGTCGAGGGAGGTGGGGTTGCCCATGGTCGCCTTCTTCCGTGAGTGCTGTTCCGTGTGCGAGCACCACGTTAGGAGCGATAGAGGTCAGATCCTGTCCTAGAGGCGCCGGGTTCACCGCGGAGTCGCGAGCACCTCCGCGTCCGCCCCCCAGGCCGCCGCGCACAGCGCTCGCTCGACCTCGCCCGTGTAGACGGCGGCGGCCAGCCAGGCGCGGGCGAACCGGTCCGTGTCCGCCGGGAGCAGCCGGCCGAAGGCGTCCCGCGAGCGGTCCGCGGCGGCGGCCCCGAGTCCGTCGAGCAGATCGCCCGCGGTGGCGAGACCGACGCGACGCAGCCGCCCGCCGTCACCCGCCCCGCTGTCCGGGAAGCCCAGCACGCGGCGGCCTCCGGACACGGCCTGGTGCACCCGGCGGCGCAGCAGGTGCAACGGTGCCTCGTCCACCGGGGGAGCGGGCGCGGCCGGCGTCGGCGCCGCCTGCGTGGGCAGGTCCGCGTGCTGGAGACGGTCCAGGCCCAGATCCACCCGGTCGCCGGGCCGGGCCGGGTGCTCGGCGGCGAGCAGCAGGGCGCGCGGGAGCGGCCCCGGCACCAGCCGCGCGACGATCCGCAGTCGGCTGCCCCGGGCCGCGGCCAGCAGACGGAGGTTGTCGCGGTAGGGGAGCGCGGGATCGTCGTGCGCCACGACGAGCCGGACCGCGAGGCCCGCGCAGTCGGCCAGCAGCCGGTCACCCGTCGCCTCGCGGACCGTGCCCGCCAGGGTGACGTCGAGGAAGAGCAGGCCGTGCCCGCCGCCCAGGGCGTGGGCGACCTGTTCGCCGACCGGTACCGCCCACAGCCGGTCGAGCGGCTCGGCGCTCCAGGCGGCACCGGCCGCCCGCACCGCCCGCACCCCGGCCCCGGCGCCCAGCCGGCCCGTGGGTGAGACGGTGGCGCCGGAGACCGCCAGGCCCGCGCGCGACAGCTCACGGTGCGTCAGCGCGGTGTCCCCGATCCGCACGGCCCGGTCGGCGGCGCCGGTCGCTCTGCCGGGGCCGCCGGGAGCCACGTCGGAGACCGTGTAGAGACGGCCCTGGGCATCGGCGGTCCAGGTGACGGCGCCCGCGTACCCCGTCGTCGTCAGGACGGGCTCCGAGAAGAGGCCGTACAGCCGCAGCGAGCCGTCCGGGGTGTACGGCATGCGGACGCCGGCGCGCAGTTCGGCCAGGTCCTGGCCGGTCGCGAACGGCAGGCGGTACGCCATGCCGAGGACGGTGCGCAGCGCGTCGGCGAGGTCGGGCAACCGGTGGGCCGGGTCGGCGGAGCGTGCCGCGCGGACCCCGTTGACCACGGAGACCGCGGCGGCCGCGACCCGGGGGAGCCCCGCGAGCCGCGCGGTGTGCGCGGCACGCAGCAGCTCCGCCTGGAGCACGGCACCGGATCCGTCCGCACCGGCTTCGAGCACGGCGGCCGCCGCGTCGTACACGGTCCGCGCGGCGGCGAGTTGGGCCGGGGCGGCGCTCTCCGTGGTCCCCGCGGTCTCGGGTGCCCGCGTGGTCTCGGCGTCCGGGGGCGGGGACGCCGCTTCGGCCGTCGGCTGCGCGGGGGCGCTGTCGGCGATGTCCTCGGCCACCGGCGCGGCCGAGGCCGCCGCCGCGCGGTGCAGACAGTCGGGCGCGAGCAGGCAACCGCAGCGGATCGCGTCCGCACGGGTCACCGCACCCCCGGTGGCGTCGAGGACGAGATCGGTGTCGTCGTCGACGGCGATCCGCACGGTGTCGCCCTCCCTGACGACCGGACGCGCCGCAAGCTTGGCGACGCCCGCGTCCAGCCGCTTGCGCAGCCGGGGGGAGAGCGCCTCGACGAGTTCGGCGGTGACGGACGGCGCGACCGGCGGCAGCGGGTACTGGCTCATGCGATCTTCTCCCCTACCCAGCGGGCGAGTTCCAGCGGACTGAGAGCGGCGACCGGCATGCCCGCGGCGACGAGCTGGCCCGCGACGCCGGTGGAGTAGCGCGGTCTGCCCGTGTCGTCGAGGCTGGCGCAGCCCAGCACATGACAGCCCGCGCCGACCAGCGCACGCACCTCGGAGAGCAGCCCGCCGAGCGGATAGCCCTCCTCGAAGTCGCTGACGACGACGACCAGCGTCCGCGACGGCACGGTGACCAGCTCGCGGGCGTGCCGCAGCCCCGCCGCGATGTGCGTGCCACCGCCCACGCTCACCTCCAGCAGCAGCGACAACGGGTCTTCGACCTGTCCGGTGAGGTCGATGACCTCGGTGGAGAAGGCCAGGAAATGCGTGGACAGCGTCGGCACCCCGGCCAGCACCGACGCCGTCAGCGCGGCCCACACGGTGGAGGCCTCCATGGACCCCGACACGTCCGTGACCAGGATCAGCCGCCAGTCGGCGGCGCGCCGCGCCCGGGTACGGAACACCGGGTGCTCGGGGACGACCTGGACCGTGCCGTCCGGGCCGCGCCGCGCGGTCGACAGATTGGCGCGCAGTGTCCGCGGGAGGTCGAGCCCGCCGCCCGGACGGCGGCTGGGGCGCGGCAGCGCCGTGCCGTGCAGGGCGGGGCGCAGCCGGGTGGCCAGCTGCCGGGTGAGCGCCTCGACGAGCCGACGCACCAGCGGGCGCAGCGCCGCCAGCCGGGCCTCGGGCAGTCCGCCCGCGTGCCGCAGCACGGTGCGCAGCAGATCGACCGACGGGCGCACGCTGTCCGCGTCCAGCTCGGTGAGCACGTCCTTGCGACCCGACGCGGCGGCCGCCGCCAGCACCTCCTCCCGGATGCCCGGCCCGAACAGCGCGGCCAGCTCCTGCGACCACTCCCGTACTCCGGGATACGGCGCTTCCCGGCCCCCGCCGCTCGCCGGACCGGTCAGGTCCCCGCGGCTTCCCTCGCCGCGCCCGCTGCCGTACAGCTCGTCCAGCGCGGTCGCCAACGCGCGTGCGGAGGGAGGGAGTCGATCGCTGCGGCGCCCCAGGAGGAGCCGCCAGCGGTCGGCCGGGGAGAGCCGACGCTCGAGCCGCTCCTCTCCTGTCGGTCCCGCCTCGTCGGTCACCGTGTCGGCCTCGGTGTCGGTCTCCGCGACCGTGTCGGTGTCGGTGTCGGACTGCGCGACGGTGTCGGTGTCGGTGTCGGGCTCCGCAAGTGTCTCGGTGTCGGTGTCGGTGTCGGTGACGGTCTCGGTCTCCGCGGCGGGCGCCTGCGCGTCGCCGCCCGGGGCGGGCAGCAGCCTCAGCGACCGCAGGGCGGCGCGGGCCGCGAGGTCCGCCCCCGCCCAGGCGGCGAGCGCCGCCGGATCAAGCCCGTCGGTGTCGGCGACGCGCCCGGTGCCGAGACGTTCCTCGACGGCCGAGAGGAGACGGTCGCGGGCCGCGGGACTGAGCGTCTCGAAGCCGCCGCGCAACGCGGGCAGCCGGTCGAGGAACTCCCGGTCGGGCAGTTCCGCCAGCCGGCCGAGGAGCGGCTCCAGAGCGGGAGCCGCGGCTTCCAGCAGCGGACCGGCGGCGGCCAGCAGCCCGCTCAGCCGGGCCGTCAGCGCCGAGCGCGAGTCGGCGTCGACGGCGCCGTCCACCCAGGACGCGACCCGGTCGCCGAAGGCCCGGGCGCTCTCCTGCCCGAGCAGCACCCGGACCGCTCCGGCGGCACCGCGCATCAGCGGGGAGCCGTCGGCGGCCAGCCGGGCGAGGGCGTCGGTGAGTCGGATGCCGCCCGCCAGGTCGGCCCGGTGGGCGAGTTCGAGCAGCGCGTGGGCGTCGGCCGGGTCCTCCGAACCGGTCAGTCCGTCCACCTGTCGCACCGCCGCGGAGGTGAGCAGTTCGGCCACGGCGGCCGCCCGCGCCGTACGGGCCGCGTCGGCGGCCAGCCCCGGCACATGACCGGCCCGCAGCCGGTCCGACAGGGCCAGTCCGGCGAGGAGTTCGGGCAGCGTACCGGCCGGCGGCAGCACCTCGGCGACATCGTCGAGCCGCTCGTCCGCCAGTGTCGGCAGTCCGCACTCCGCGGCTTCCGCGAGGCCTTGGAGCACCTGCGCGGCGGTCGACCCGCCCGCGTCCCCCTCCGCGCGGCGACGCTCCCGCAGCACACCCTCGGCGGCCTGCGCCGCGGTGACCCCGCGCACTCCGGCGGCGGTCAGCATGGCGGCCGTCGCCGGCGTCCACCGCACCTCCCAGCGCGAGGTGAGTGCCTCGGCCCCGCCCGCGCCGACCACCTCCTTCGCCTCCCCGTACGGCACACCGCACACCGTCAGCCGCCGGAGCAGCAGTTCGCGGCGCCGGTCGAGGTCCGACCGCAGCGGGTCGAGCCGCAGATCCCGCGCCGGGCCCGAGGCGTTCTCCGGCCCGGGCAGGCCGAGCCCCGCCACCTCGGCCTCGACGGCCGGGACGAGACCGCTGCGCGGCGCGCCCGGCGCGGGACGGCCGGTGCGGGTGCCGACCAGCACCCGCTCCATCGCCCTGGCCACGGCCCGCCCCCGCCCGTACGGCTCACCCTGCGCGAGGACCGTCTGCACGGCCTCGACCAACTCGCCCCGGCCCGCCGCGGGCAGGCCGCGCAGCCGCGCCAGGTCCGAGGCCAGCCGGGTGATCTCGCGCGCGTCGGCCGGCCCGGACGGATGACCGAGGTCCCGCAGGGCCGCGCACACCCGCACGGCCGCCCCGGTCAGCGCCTCCTCCAGCGCCGCCGGATCGCCCGCGGCGCGCAGCACCATGTCCTGCCACTCCGGGTCCCGGATGCCGGCCGGATAGCCGGACCGCTCGTCCAGCAGGGCGTAGGCGTACGGAATCAGCGAGGTGATCCACCCCGCCCGTCCCGCGGCCCCTTCGCCCGCCCGGACGGCGCCCGTAACGGGCCCCGCTTCCTGCTTGCCACCGGCCGGGGCGGTGGTTCCGGCAGGCTCGCCGATCGCCGGGCCGATGCTGCTCTCGCCCCGTTCGCCCGAGCTGGGGGCGGGGCCTTCGTTCCGCTGACCGACGGCAGGGGCGCAAACGCCGCCGCCTCCGGCCGGGCCCGGGCCGGTCAACGCGGGGGCGTGGAAGGCGCCGACGACCACCGCGGCGCGCTCGCCCCGTGCGGTGGCCTCGGCGATCCGGGCCCGCATCCAGTCCTCGCGCCGCAGATCCAGCTCGGGCACCCCGCCGGCGGCGGCCGCGTCCGCACGCAGCGCCCACCCCGTCAGCAGGGCCGCCCGGCGCAGCGCCTCGGGCGGCGAACCCGGGGCGGTGGCCTCGACGAGCCGGTCCCACAGATCCTCGCCGGGACGGCCCGTGAGCCGGGCACGCAGCGCACCGGCGAGTCCGGGCGCCCCGTCCGGGGCGGTGCCGCCGCGTCCCTCGCCCCACGCCCGGTCCGTGAGGGGCAGATCGCAGGCGAGCACCGGGACGCCGTGCCGGGCGGCCCAGCGCACCGCGGCCAGCTCGGGCGAGAAATCGGCGAAGGGGTAGAACGCCGGGCCCCCGCCGCCCCCGCCGTCACCGGGCGCGGCGGCGAGCGCGATCGGGGCCCGGGTCTCCTCGTGCCCGAGCCAGGGCAGCCACTCCTGCATCTCGGCCGGCAGCTCGACGAGCAGCACGTCGGGCTTCGCCTCGTCGAGCAGCGCGGGCACGGCGGCGGCCAGCGAGGGCGCGTGGTGCCGTACCCCGATGAGGTAGGGCGCGCCCGGGTCGGTGAGAACCGCGAGAGCCTCGTCCGGGGAGTCCGGGGAGTCCGGGGAGTCCGGGGAGTCCGGGGAGTCCGGGGAGTCCGGGGAGGCCGGGGAGTCCTGCGTGCCCGGCGCGGTGGTGGGATGCGGGGACACGGCCGTCAGCCCTCCAGGACCGTGCGCAGGTCCCACAGGGTGCGCCAGGTGGCGGACCCCTGCTCGGCGCGGCGCCGGACGGGCCCGTCCCAGTACCCACGCAGCCGGGCCGCGTCGGCCGGGTCGTCCTTGCGGACCACGCCCAGCAGATGGCCCGGCAGCAGCCCGAGCACATCACGGTCGCCCGGGAAGTACGCCGCCGCGAGCGCCAGCGCACCGGCGACGGACACGGCTTCCGCGGTGCTCATCACCGTGGAAGGCCGCTCCACCTCCCAGCCCTCCGCCGACCGGCCCTCGCGCAGATCACGGAAGGCGGTGACCAGCGCCTCCAGCACCGCGTCGTCGACCTGGAAGGGCGCGCCGGCCCGCTCCACCGAGGCCCGTGCCTGGCTGCGCACCAGGGCGGTCTCCGCGTCGAGGTCCGGAATGGGGCCCACCGTCTCGAAGTTGAAGCGGCGCTTGAGGGCGGCGGACATCTCCGAGACGCCCTTGTCCCGCAGGTTGGCCGTGGCGATCAGGTTGAAGCCGGGCGCGGCATGCGCCAACGCGTCGGCCGAGCCCGAGAGTTCGGGCACGGCGATGCGCCGTTCCGAGAGCAGCGAGACCAGCGCGTCCTGCACCTCGGGCAGACAGCGCGTGACCTCCTCGACCCGGGCGATGGCGCCCCGCGACATGGCGGTGAGCACCGGCGAGGGCACCAGCGCCTGCCGGCTCGGCCCCTGCGCCAGCAACAGTGCGTAGTTCCAGCCGTACTTGAGCTGGTCCTCCGTCGTGCCCGCGGTGCCCTGCACGACCAGCCCGCTGGTACCGCACACGGCGGTGGACAGCAGCTCGGACAGCATCGACTTGGCGGTACCGGGCTCGCCGACGAGCAGCAGCCCGCGTTCACCGGCGAGCGTGACCACGCACCGCTCCACCAGAGCACGGTCGCCGACGAACTTCCCCTCCACCACCAGCCGGCGCGGCACGCCGTCCGGCGCGACGGCGTCCTCGGGCAGCTTCAGGGCGCGGCCGTCGCTGCCCATGACGAACGTGACGACGGCACGCGGAGTGAGCCGCCAGGCGGGCGGGCGCGGTCCGTCGTCGTAGGCGGCCAGGAAGGCCAGTTCGCCGGCGTACCGCTCCTCGGGCGGGACGATCTGGCGGACGGGGGCGGTGGAGCCGGAGTCGGGGGACAGGGCGGTGGTCGTCATCGGCGCGGGTTCTTCCAGCTGGGGCGGGACGGTGGTCATCGGCGGCGGCCCTTACGGGTGGCGCGGGTGGTGAGCTGCTCGTAGGCCGGGGCGTCGCCGGAGCGGACGCGCTCCCAGGCGCGCGCGAAGAGTTCGGGCACCGGTACCAGCGGGACCACGCGCCCGTAGGCGCGGACCGGGTAGAGGCCCTCCTTCCAGATCTCCACCGGCAGCGCGGGGGCGGACAGGTCCAGCCAGCCGCACGGCAGGAACAGGGTGCGTCCGGCGCGCGCCCGCTTGGCCTCGACGACGAGTGCGCTCGCCGCGAGTTCGGCGCGGGCCTTCTTCATCCGGGCGGGCTTCCAGCCGGTCCAGCGGGCGCAGTTGCGGTCCGTCGGGTCCGGGAGCGCCAGCAACTGGAGGTAGAGCGCCGCCGCGTCCTCGCCGAGGCCGTGCCGCGCGGCGACCTCGGCGACCAGACCGGGCACGCTGAAGGCCGGGTCCTGGGCGTGCCCCGAGGGTCCCTCGGGATCGACCCCGGCCGCCACCGCGCGGGCCAGCTCGTCGTCGAGCAGGGTCCGCAGGGCCCGCATGCCCTCGCCCCGCCCCGGTCCGACCAGCCCGTCCAGGAGCCCGAACACCGGGTCGTCGGGAGCGCCGAGCGCGCCGGGCCGGACCAGGACGGTCTCCTGGTCGCCGTACCAGGGGCGCAGCACCAGCGCCTCGCCCACGGGCGTCAGACCGTGGGCGTCGGCGCCGCCGGTGGCGGGCAGCCCGTACGCCTTGCGCAGTTCGACGGCGGACGAGGAGCCCTTCTCCGTCCAGGCCACGTCCAGGTCCAGCAACAGGCCCCGGTCGGCGACACGGCGGCGCAGGGCCGCCAGGCTCTCCGGCAGCAGGGCCCGCAGCGGGTGCCCGTACGGCAGGGAGTAGGCGAGGCCCGCCAGAGCGGCGACGGCACCCGTCAGGTGCTGCCGGCCGGGCAGCGCCGCCGGGTCGGCAGCGACCAGGTTGCCGTCCTTGTCCGGCCGCTGGACGGTGGTGCGGCTGATCCAGGGGGTCCGTCCCGGGTTGAGGACGTCCTCGGCGGAGCCGGTGGACAGACCGCCGAGCGACAGTTCACCGGCGAGGTCCTCGGGCAGCCGGACGACCTCGCCGAGCCGCTCCCTCCACACCCCGCCCGCGGCCTCCGTGTCCGGGCCGGCCGTCCACAGGTCACCGGGGTTCGCGGGCAGCAGCGCGCCGACGAGGGCCGCCCGGTCGCCGCCGCCGACCGAGGACAGCAGGGCGTCGGCCAGCTCCTTCTGACGCGGCTTCAGGCCGGTCGCGGCGATCACCTCGGCGGTGAGCTGCTTCGGCTGGCCGGCGAGCAGCAGCGCCGCCTGCATGACGCCCAGCCGGCCGCGGGTCGCGGCGGCGAGGGCGGCCGGCGCCTCCGGCTGCCAGGGAGCCGGGCCCTTGTCCCGGACGAGCCCGGTGAGAGCGCTCAGCGCGTCGGCGGGGAACACCGCCGGGTGCGCGGTCTCCCGCTCCAGTGTGAAGTGGGCGATCGCGCCGAAGGTACCGGCCGGATCGTGGTCCAGGGCGAGCCAGTGCACCCGTCCCGCCTGCCGGTCCAGGTTCCGGCAGCCGAGGACGACGACGGTACGGCCGTCCCGGCGCAGCACCTGGCCGGCGCGCTCCTGCTTGTCGTGCGGCTCGCTCAGCACGACCTCGCGCAGGGCGGCCCCGGGCGCCGCCAGCGGACCGTCCGCGATCGCCTCGCACAGCAGCAGCAGCGCCTCGCGGTGCGCCTCGGTCACCGTGGCGGAGGCGGCGCGGTACGCGAGCGGGCGCAGCACGTCGAGCACCGGCGTCCACACGAGTCCGATACCCGGCAGGGTGAACTCGTCGCTGCGCCATCCGTCGGCGGTTCCGGTGGACCGGGAGGCCTCGGCCAAGGGCTTGCCGTCGGCCGGCTTCCCGGACAGCACGTGGTTCACCGCGCGGACCTGGCGCAGGGTGCTCCAGCGGGTTTCGCTGCCCCACCATCCGTGCATCTCGGTGATCCCGGTGGTGGCCTCGCGCAGCGTCGCGTCGTCGCCGTGCTCGGGCACGAGGTCGGCGAACATGCCGTCGATCCGGCGCCGCTCGGCCTGGGGCCGCTCGACCGGCGGCGCCACGAAGGCGGCGGTCGACTCCGCGAGCCGCAGGACCGCGCGCACCAGCGCGGCGACACCCCGCACGAGGCGCTCGTCGCCGAGTGCGGGAAGACAGCGCGAGACGGTCTCCCGGACCGCCTCGTCGGCGGACGGCACGAGGGCCGCGCTCTCCGAGGTCCCGTCGACGACCTTGGCCGCCGCCAGCTTCGCCTGCCGTCGCGTCAGCGCCTCCTTCGCGGTCTCCAGCAGGCCGGCGGCCTGCTCGTCGGTCAGGGCACGCAGCACCCCCGACGCGCGCTCGTCGCGCGGGCGGAGCGCGTGCCAGAAGTCGACCGGCGGCACGAACCTGGTGCCGGCGGCGAACTCGCCGCCGCGTTCCATCGGGGTGACCCGGCCCAGTTCCTCGGCGGCGGAGGGGTCGCCCCCCGCGTAGAGGGCGATCTGGCGGTGCAGAGCGACGGCCACGGGCTCGGCCCCGCCCGGCAGCCGCAGCGCGCCGAGCAGGACGCCGGGCGCCCGCCCGTCGGCCCACGGCAGGGTGACGGTCCGGCCGTCCGGGGTGCCGGCGACCGTGCGGGCCTCGGCGCCCTCACCCTCGACGCGCACCCAGCGGCCGAGCACGGTGCCGTCCGTGCCGAACGGGCTTCCCTCCAAGCCGGGTTGGAGCGGCAGCACCTCGCAGTGCTGCTGGAGCAGCGTCGCGTCCTCCCGGATACCGGACGACAGGAAGGCGGGCAGCGAGGCACGCCCGTGGGTGCCGGTGGCCGGGTCGTACTCCAGCCACACCTGCTGCCGGCCCTGCCTGCCCTGACGCCAGTAGGAGCTGCCGTCGCCGAGGATGCGGCGGCTCGGCGGCACGACGGTGTCACCGGCGTGCAGCGTGCGCCCGCCGGTGGCGCGGCCGCCCGCCGGGAGCGGGATCGAGGGGTCGCCCGCGTCGTTTCCTCCGTACCAGTGCGGCAGTTGCTCGCCGCCGAGAGGGAAGACGTCGGCGGGGCGGGCCGACCAGTAGCCGAGCTGCTTGCCGTCCTGCCGCCACATGACGAGGAGTTCGCCGTCGGTGTAGCGGTAGCTCGGGCGCTGCCAGCGGTCCAGCGTCACGGGCAGCCGCAGGTCGTGCTCGAGCAGGATCTCCTCGGGACCGACGACGATCACCTTGTGCGCGCGGGCGAGGATCAGCGCGGGCCAGGCCTCGCTGACGCTCAGGGTGTCGTCGCGGTCGCGCTTGGTCTCGGTGTCGAGCCGGCCCAGCGCCTCGTCCAGCGCGGGCCAGCCGAGCTCGTCCAGCAGGCCGGCCCGCAGGGTGTGCCCGAGCAGCGGCGCGACCGCGTGCGCGGCGACCACGGCGACGGCCGCCGGGCTGACCCGGGCGGCCACCGTGCGGAAGGGCCGCAGCCGCTCCAGGGCCGCCCGGGCGGCGGGCAGGCCGACCGCGCGCGCCAGTTCCCCGGCCGCGTCGTCCAGCCACTCGCGCAGCACCGCGCTGAGCACCGGGTGGGCGGCCAGTTCCGCCAGCACCTCCGGGGCGGGGCGGTGGCCGCTCAGGGTGCCGATGTCGGCGTACAGCAGGCGGCGCAGGCGCGGGTCCGCCGCGATCGCGGTCAGGTCGCGCCGGCCGGGGACCGACTCGCGGAGCCACCGGTCCACGGACAGGTACACGACCTGGTCGGGGCCGGGCAGCGTCAGCGGCACGCCGTGGGCCGCGCACAGGTCGAGCAGGTCGAGATCGGCGCCGGCGTGCCAGCGGCCCGAGCACAGATCGACGGGACGGCCCAGCTCACGCAGCCGCGGCGCCATCCGCTCCACCAGGGCGAGAGTGGCCGGGGAACGGCCGCTGACGTTGCCGCCGTGCTTGCGGTGCAGGGCCCACCGGCCGAGCCAGTCCGCCGGGTCCGCGTCGGCCGCCACCGCGCCGGTGAGGAGCTGGTCCGCCCCGCACTCCACGAGCAGCGCCAGCCAGAACTCGTCGTCCTCGACGGAGCGCCCCAATCCGGCCGGCATGATCTCCAGCAGCCGCTCGCGCACCTCCGGCCGCTGCTCGGAGAGGACGGCGAGGGTTCCCCGGTAGGCGTTCCAGAAGGAGGCGGGGGCCCGCACCGCGGCGGGCGAGGAGAGCAGATCGGCGACGAGGGCGCACTCCTCGGCGACCCGGTCGAGACCGGCGGCCTTGATCAGCCCGCGCGCGTCCTGCGGGAGCGACGCGTACGGCGGCATCCCGGCCGCGCAGCGCTCCACCGTCAACTGCCGGAACTGCGCCCAGGCCTCGGCCGCGTCGAGCCGCGCGGCGAGGGCCTTGACGTGCTCCTTGAGCGCCTTGACGGTGAGTGCCCCGGCGAACGCGAACTCCAGGAACACGGCCCGCTGCCGCTCCTCGTCCACCGTGAGCGCGTGCACCCGCTCGGCCTCCCGGGCCTTGCCGAAGAAGGCGGAGGCGTACGTCGTGTTCTCGTGCTGGAGGAAGACGCGGGCGGCCTGCTCGTAGAAGGTGGGCAGGAAGTGCGGCACCGCCCGGCCGAGCCGGGTGCCGAGCGCCTCGAAACCGTCCTTGGCGTTGCCGGGGCGGGACTTGGCCTGCCGTGCGAGCCGCTCGACGTCCTTGACCAGCGCCAGCGCGTGGTGGCCGTTGGCCGGGTCGTTGACCAGCGCCCAGGCGGGGAATCCGAGTGTCTCCCGGCGCACCTGGCCGACCTCGGGGGTCTCCGCGTCCCGGACCAGGCCGAGGAAGTCCAGCGCCAGGTCCTCGGCCTCGCCCAGGGTGCCCGGTACGAGCCGCACGATCTGCCGGTCGTCCAGCGCGGGGTGGGTGTACGTGCGGGCGGTGAGCGTGTCGGCGTCCTCGCGGGCGGTGCTGCCCGGAGGCAGCACCGCGCCCGCCTCGAGCAGCGCGCCGGCGGTGGTCTCGTCGTAGGTCGTCATGCCGCCCGCTCCTCGTCCTCGATGTCCCGCCCGGCGTACAGCGCGGACGCCATGCGCATGCCCTCGGACCAGGCCACCGGCCCGATCGCGCCGAGCTTCAGCACCCGGCCGGCCGGGTCGGTGAACAGCAGGGGCCCGGTCTCGGCCTGCTCGTATCCCTCGTAGTCGCCGACCCACACCCGGGCCTCGACGGTGCGGTTCTCCTCGAGGACGGAGGTGACGGCGTGGCCGCCGCGCACCCGGTAGCCGAGCTGGGTGACCCGGCCGTGCAGGAACCGCTGTTCCTTGAACACGCCGCCCGCGTATTCCTCGACCGCGGTGCCCTCCGCGTCGAGCGTCGCGGGACGCCGCCAGACCTCGCGGAACAGCTGCTGGGCGCGCTGCTCGACGCCGAGTTCGACGGCGAACTCCCGCAGTTCCTCCAGGTCGTCGAGGAGTACGGGGTGCGGGAGGCGGACCAGGTCGGGCGTGATGCGGACGGTGTCGCCGTCGAGGTCGACCAGACCGAGTCCGCGCTCGGAGTCGGCGTCCCGCAGGAACCCGGCCACCTCGCCGTCGGCCCCGGTGACCACGAGGTCGCGCAGGGCCGCCTGCCAGGCGGGGTCGGGCCACACCTGGGCGACGACGGCGAACGGCACCGGCAGCGAGCGCACCATCCACCGCTCCACGTCCGCCAGGCACTGGCGTTCGTGCCGTTCCAGCCACTCGGTGAGCTGGCGCAGGCCCACCACCGCCGGTTCGTCGGCGATCTTGGGCGGCACGGACTTCAACCGCCGCCCCGCCGCGTTGCGGCACACCACTTTGCCGTCATCGAGGGCGACTTCGTAGTCGCCGGCCGACACCCACCCCATGCGTGCCTCCCGCACCCGCAGTGATCAAGTGTCGGGAACTGTAGATCAGGCCACTGACAACGGGATCCGGAGGGCGAAGGCAGGGGCGGCAGGCCGGGGGCCGGCAGGACGGAACCCTGGTTCAGCGCCCTGTAGCGGGGCCGCGCCCGGGACCACGCCCGCCCCGGCCGGCCAGGGGTGTCCCGCCCGGGACCACGCCCGCCCCGGCCGGCCAGGGGTGTCCCGCCCGGGACCACGCCCGCCCCGGCCGGCCAGGGGTGTCAGCCCTCGACCCAGCCGTGGTTCTTCGCGAACTGCGCCAGCCCGGCCCGCACCTGGACGATCTGCTCACCGGTGAGCGAGGGCGCCGCCGTCAGCAGCGCCTCGGTCACGTCCCGGGTGAACTCCTCCGTGCTCAGCACATCGCACAGCACGTCGTCGTCGGCGGCCAGGGGCTTGCCGTCCGCGCCCCGCGCGAGCCGTACGTCGGACGCCTTCGGACCGCGCTCGCCGTCCTCGATCTCGAACTCCACCACGATGCCCCGGCGCACCTGCGACTCGGGCATCAGCATGTCGTTGACGTGCAGGAAGACGTCCTCCCCGCCGTCGTCGGGGGCGATGAAGCCGTAGCCCCGCTGACTGTCGAACCGCACCACACGACCAGCAACCATCCCAACCCCCAGCAACCTCGAAACACCCTCGTCGGTGAACCTGCCCAGATCGTAGTCAAAGCGGCGCGCCACGGGCGAGCCGGGATTCACGGCGCGCGATACAGCGTGGTGAGCAGCTCGACCACGGCCTGGGTCGCGGGGTGCGGGTCGTCGCGCCACCACACCAGACGGACGGCGACCGGCTCGGCGTCGCGCACCGGCCGGTAGACGACGCCGGGCCGCGGGTACTGGTTGGCGGTCGCCTCGGCGGTCATCCCGACCCCGCGGCCGGTGGCGATCACCGTCAGCCAGTCGTCGACGTCGTGGGTCTCCTCCGTGGCGGGACGCGCGTCGGGCGGCCACAGCTCGGGGGTGGTGGTGCCGGTGCGGCGGTCGATCAGGAGGGTGCGTCCGCCGAGGTCGGCCAGCCGCACCGAGCGGCGCCGGGCCAGTGGATCGTCGGCGGCCAGCGCGCACAGGCGGCGTTCCAGGCCGACGATCGCCGCGTCGAACCGCCGGTCCTCCAGGTGCCTGCGCACCACCGCCATGTCGCAGGCACCCTCCGCGAGGCCCGCGCTCGGGGAGTTCACCCGGACCAGCTGGAGCTCCGTCTCAGGGCGCTGCGCCGTCCACTGACGCTGGAAGGCGAGGGTGTGGCGGCCGAGCGCCGACCAGGCGTAGCCGATCCGCAGCCGGGTGTGTCCGGAGGTCGCGTCCTGCACCAGGGCGTCCACCTCGCCGAGCACCCGGCGCGCGTGCGCCGCCACCCGCAGCCCGGTCGCGGTCGGCGACACCACTCGGGAGGTGCGCCTCAACAGCCTTACGCCCAGCGCCTGTTCGAGCGAGGCAAGGGTCCGGGACACCGCCGCCTGGGAGACCCCGAGCACGGCCGCGGCGTCCGTGAAGCCGCCCTCGTCGATGATCGCGACCAGACACCGCAGCTGCCGCAGCTCCACGCCCGGCCCAGCACCACGTCTGTCCATGACTTCATCGTATAGATGGAGCGCGTCATGCATTTTGCGCAAGGAATGTCCGGGAGGACGATCCCGGTATGCCAGCAGCGTCGTCCGTACCCACGCCCTCGTCGACCGTCCCCGCGGCGGTCACCGCCGCCCTGCCCGCTGCCGTTGCGGCACCCGAGCCCCGTGGCGCGCGGCGGCTCGCCGGGGTGGCCACCATGGTCGGCAGCGGTCTGTCCAACCAGACCGGCGCCGCGATCGGCTCCCTCGCCTTCCCCGTGCTCGGCCCCGCGGGGGTCGTCGCGATACGTCAGTACGTGGCCGCGCTCGTCCTGCTGGCCGTGGGCCGTCCCCGGCTGCGCTCCTTCACCCGGGCGCAGTGGGGCCCGGTCCTGCTGCTGGCGCTGGTGTTCGGCACGATGAACCTGTCGCTCTACACGGCCATCGACCGCATCGGCCTCGGTCTCGCGGTGACCCTGGAGTTCCTCGGGCCGCTGAGCGTCGCGCTGGCCGCCACGCGCCGCCGGATCGACGTCTGCTGCGCGCTGGCAGCGGCTGCGGGCGCGGTCGCCCTGATGCGTCCGCGGCCCTCCGCCGACTACGCGGGGATGGGGCTCGGCCTGCTGGCCGCCGTCTGCTGGGCGTCGTACATCCTGCTCAACCGCACGGTCGGCAGACGAGTCCCCGGCGCCCAGGGAGCGGCCGCCGCCGCTGCCGTCTCCGCCGTGCTGTTCCTGCCGGTCGGCGTGGTCCTGGTGCTGCGCCACCCGCCGACCGGGCAGTCCGTCGGCTTCGCGGTGGCCGCCGGGGTGCTGTCCTCCGCGGTGCCCTACCTCGCCGATCTGTTCACGCTGCGGCAGGTGCCCGCCGCCGCGTTCGGCCTGTTCATGAGCGTCAACCCGGTGCTCGCCGCGCTGGTCGGCCGCTTCGGGCTAGGGCAGGGGATCGGCCCGGTCGACTGGTCGGCGATCGCCGCGGTCGTCGGCGCCAACGCCCTCAGCATGCTGGTGCCGCGCCGCTGACCGGGGTCAGGACCGGGCGCGCTCCGCGTTGCGCTTCTTGATGCGGACGGTCTCCTTGCGGACCTCGGCCTGCGTGGCGCGCTCCTTCTCCAGCCACTCGGGACGGGCGTCCTTGACGGCCTCGATCTGCTCGGTGGTGAGCGCCTCGGTCACTCCGCCGCGGGCCAGGCCCGCGATGGAGACGCCCAGCTTGGCCGCGACCACCGGACGGGGGTGCGGGCCGGTCTCGCGCAGCTCGAGCAGCCACTGGGGCGGGTTCGCCTGGAGCTCGTTCAGTTCGGCGCGCGAGACGACGCCCTCCTGGAACTCGGCGGGCGTGGCGGGGAGGTGCACACCCAGCTTCTTCGCCGCGGTGGCGGGCTTCATCGTCTGGGTGTTCTGCTGCGACTTCATACGGTCAAGGGTATCGGCCACGGCGGAGACCCCCGACCACAGCCGGTAACCTGGCGGGATGACCGACTCGGCGGACTCCTCCTCGTTCCGGCTCGCCTACGTCCCCGGAGTGACGCCCGCCAAGTGGGTGCGGATCTGGGCGGAGCGCCTGCCCGACACCCCTCTCAGCCTCCTCCAGGTGACCCCGGCGGAGGCCTCCGACGTCCTGCGCGGTGGCACCGCGGACGCCGCCTTCGTCCGCCTTCCGGTCGACCGTACGGTGTTCAGCGCGATCCCCCTGTACACCGAGACCACCGTCGTCGTGGTCCCCAGGGACCATGTGATCACCGCGGCCGAGGAGGTCACGGTGGCCGACCTCGCCGACGAGGTGGTCCTCCACCCGCTGGACGACGTCATCGGCTGGGAGGAACCGCCCGGCGAGGCCGCCTTCGAGCGCCCCGCGACCACCGAGGACGCGGTCGAGCTGGTCGCCGCGAACATCGGCGTGCTGGTCGTGCCCCAGTCCCTGGCCCGCCTCCACCACCGCAAGGACCTCACCTACCGGACGGTCGTCGACGCCCCGCAGTCGGATGTCGCCCTCGCCTGGCCCGAGGACGCGACCACCGAGCTGGTCGAGGACTTCATCGGCATCGTCCGCGGCCGCACCGTGAACAGCACGCGGGGCCGTGCTGCGCAGGCACCGGCGGCGGAGCGCAAGGGCGAGCGCGAGCGTCGCAAGCCGCAGGCGGGCGCCGGTGCGGGCAAGGGCACCGCCGGCGGCGCGCGCGGCCGCAGCGGCGGCACCAAGGGCGGGGTCGCCAAGGGCGGTGCGGCGAAGGGCGGTGCCGCGAAGAGCGGCGGCGGTCGGCGCGGCACCGGCGGCGGCAAGCCCCGCCGCCGACCGTAGCGTCCGCCCCCCGCAACCGCCGGCCGTGGCGTCCGCCCGCGCAGTCGCCGGCCCGTGGCGTCCGCCCGCCCCTCAGGGCGCGGAGGTCGCCCCGCGCGCGGTACGCGTCACCGGGGGCGGAGCGTCGACGGCCCTCACGGGCCGGAACGTCGCGGAACCCGGCGCTACTTGGAGGCCGCTCGCCCGACCGACTCCACCAGCGGCAGCAGCCGGTACGGCACGCGCTCGCGCAGCGCGACCTCGGTGCGGGTGCGGACCACGCCCGGCAGACTGATCAGCTTCTGGATCACGTCCTCCAGGTGGGCGTTGTCGCGCGCCACGACCCGGGTGACGAGATCGCCGCCGCCGGTGATGGAGAACGCCTCGACGATCTCCGGCACGGCGGCCAGCGCGTCGCCCACGTCGTCGAGGTGCCCCTGGGTGACCTCGATGTGCACGAACGCGAGCACCGGGTGGCCCAGGGCGGCGGGGGAGAGCGACGGCGCCGCGCCGGTGATCACGCCGTCCCGCTCCAGCCGGTCGAGACGGGCCTGGAGGGTGCCGCGGGCGACACCGAGAAGCCGGGCGTACTCCCGCACGCTCGTCCGCGGCTGTTCGAGCAGCAGGCGCAGGATGCGGGTGTCCAGTTCGTCCACGGCCATCCGGCGGACCTCCTCGCGCGTTCGTGATCGGCGCCGACTGTATCAACGGCCGAAGCCGCCCGGCCGCGAAAGTGTGCCGTTGGCAGGCGGATGGCACGTCAATGGCATCTTTGATGAGCCAATGGCCCAGTCGATCCGAGCCCTGTTGAACCACCAGCCACCCGGATGCTCAAATGGCGGAGTCGATGGCGCTGCGGACCCCCGCGGCGCCTTTCTCATGTCGCGGTGCGTCCGCGGTGCGTCAGGGTGGGGAAAGGGCGGGGCAGCTTGCTGAAGAGGGCGTTCGTGGCACCGGATCCCGGACGGGTGCGACTGCGGTTCGCCTCCCGGGCGGTACTCGGCATCGGGCTCGCCGTCGCGCTGTGCGGGGCCGCCGGGCATTCGCTGGTGGCCGCCATCACCGGTGGCCTGGCCGCGCTGCTCGCGCTGTTCACGGTGACGGACGCGACGGTTCGGGGCCAGGCCGTGACGACCGCCCTGCTGCCGGTCGTCGGGCTGCCGGTGCTCACTCTCGCGGCCCTGCTGCACGAGGTGCCCGTCGCCCGCGACGCGGCCTTTCTCGCCGTGGTCGGGGCCGGGGTGTACGCACGGCGCTGGGGGCCGCGCGGGCACGCGCTCGGAGTGTTCGCGTTCATGACCTTCTTCGCCGCCCAGTTCCTGCACACCGTCCCCGGTCAGTTGCCCGAGCTCTGCGCGGCCGTCCTGCTGTCCATAGCGGCGTCCTCCGCCGTGCGGTTCGGGGTGTGGCCCTACGAGCGACGGCTGCCGGCCCCCGCCGCCCTCGCCCCGCCGGCCGGTGGCACGGGGCTGGCGCGGATCACCACGCGGCAGGCGGTGCAGGCGACCGTCGGCGCCGGGCTCGCCCTCGTCGTCGGGCAGGCCCTGTCGGACCAGCGGTGGTACTGGGCCGTTGGTGCCACCTGGTGGGTGTTCGTGAACACCACCTCGCGCGGCGAGACCCTCGTGCGCGGGTTCCGGCGGTTCCTCGGGACCGTCCTCGGGATCGTGCTCGGACTGGTCGTCGCCCTGCCCCTGCACGGGCAGCCGGTGGCGACCGCAGTGGTCGTCGCGGTGGGCGTCTTCGGGATCTTCTACTCCGCCGCCGTGTCGTACACCTGGATGATGCTCGCGGTCACCGTCATGGCGAGCGCGCTCTACGGGCTGCTCGGGCTGCTCGACCCGGCGCTGCTCGCCCTGCGGGTGACCGAGACGGCCGTCGGGGCGCTGGGAGCCGTGCTCGCGGTGCTGCTGGTGCTCCCGGTGACCACGCACTCCGTCACCGACGCCTGGGTCGAACGCGCGCTGCGCTGCGTGCACCTCTGCACCGCCGAGGCGGCTGCCCGGCTCGCGGGTTCCGCGGTGGCGGACCCGGCCCGGCGGGTGGCCGAACTGGAGCAGATCCTCGCCCGGGTCCGGTTGTCCCTGGCCCCGCTGGTGCATCCGCTCAGCCCCCTGCGGGCCCGCAGGGGCCGGGCCCGGCACGTGCTGGAGCTGCTCGACGACTGCGCCCGTGAGGTGCGCGGACTGGCCTCGGTCGCCGCCGACCCCGAGGCCTCGCACGACGCCCGCCTCGTCGCCGCCTGCTGGCGGGTGGAGGCCGCGGTCGAGGCGCTCACCACGTCACCGGCCGACGCACGGCCCCGTCCCGCCGAAACCGCCGCCGCGCCGCCCGGCCCCACGGCCGAGCCGATGCTGGCCCACCTCCACGCCCTGGAGCAGGCCCTTCTCGAACTCGCGGTACCCCTGCGCGGCGCGTCCCGGATCCGAATCGGCGCCTGAACGCACCCGGATCGCCGACTCCGCAGCCCCGACCGTCCGCGACGGCGCCGAACCCCGGCCGTCCGTGACGGCGCCTACCGTCCGCGACGGCCCCGCGGTCGTTCACGTCGGCCCCGGCCACGACGGCGCCGAACCCCGGCCGCCCCCGACGGGGCCGACCGTCCACGACGGCCCCCGACCGTCCGCGACGTCCCCCGCGGTCGTTCACGTCGGCCCCCTCGGCCGGGCGCCGTCGGCCTTCCCGGCCCGAGGGTCGGTCTCGCCCGCCGGGGCTGTCGCCGTGCCGCCGGGCGGGCCCGGTGACCGGGCGGGTGTGCGCGCCTGGTCTAGACCGCTGGTGATCGACTGCTACCGTCACCCCGAGCAGCAGCGTCAGAGCGGCAGCGGCGACCCGGGAGGGGACAGCGGTGGCAGACCTCGGCGGAAGGCGACGGCGGGCGTTCATCGGCTCGTTCACGGCGGCTGGAGGGCCCGGGATCGTGGCCGCCGCGGTGGACCCGGTCAGCGGTGCGCTCACCGTCCTGGGCAGCGTCAACGGCGTCCCCGACCCCTCGTACCTGGCGCTGTCGGCCACCGGGGACACGCTGTACGCGGTCAGCGAGACGGCGGACGGCGCGGTCGCCGCGTACCGGGTGACGGGCGACGCGCCGGAGCAGACCGGACCGCCCGTGCCGGTCGGCGGCAGCGGCCCCACGCACCTCAGCGTGTTCGACGGACACGTACTCACCGCCAATTACGGCTCCGGCAGCGTCTCCGCCGTCCCGGTGCGCGCCGACGGCAGCCTCGCCCGTGTCGCCTCCGGCGTCCTGCGGCACACCGGCTCGGGCCCGCACACACGACGCCAGCAGGGGCCGCACGCCCACCAGGTGCAGCCCGACCCGAGCGGGCGGTGGGTGGTGAGCGTGGACCTCGGGACGGATTCCGTGCGGGTGTGCGCCCTGCGCGACGGCACTCCCGTCCTGCACGGGGAGCACGCGCTGCGGCCCGGCTCGGGGCCGCGCCACCTGGCCTTCCACCCGGGCGGCGGCTACGCCTACGTGGTCAACGAACTCACCCCGACGGTCACCGTCTGCCGCTGGGACGCCTCGGACGGCTCGTTGAAGCCGTTGTCCGAGGCCGCCGTGCTGCCCGGCGCCCCGGCCGGGGACGCCTACCCGTCCGGTCTCGTCGTCTCGCCCGACGGCCGGTTCGTCTGGACCGCCACGCGCGGCGAGGACGTGCTCTCCGTGTTCGCCGTGGAGGGCGCGGGGGAGGCGCTGCGGCTGGTCGGGACGGTGCCCTGCGCCGGACACTGGCCGCGGGCCGTCGCCGAGGCCGGCGGTTTCCTGTATGTGGCGAACGAACGCTCGGGCGACGTGACCTGGTTCTCCCTGGACCCGGCGACCGGCCTGCCCCGGCGCGGCGGTTCCGTCCCGGTCCCCGCCGCCTCCTGCGTGGTCCTCGGCTGACCCGCGCCCCGGGCGCGTACTTCGAGCCCCGTACCCCGCCACGGGCCCATGGCCCGGCGCGTACCCCGGGACCGCACCGCTCGGTGTCGCGTGCCACCGGTGCCGGCCTCGCGCCGGACCGCCGTGCCGACGCGAAGGGCCCGCTCCACACCCGGAGCGGGCCCTTCGTTCGTACGGCGTCCGTGCGGGGTTCAGCGGACCGGCGCGCCCTGGGGCTGCGGCGGGGCGATACCGAGGGCGGTCGTGTACTTGGCCAGCGCGAGCTTGCCGATGGCCGGGTACGGGCCGAGCGCCTCGGCGGCGGCGCAGCCGGCTTCCCGGGCGGCCTCCTCGATCAGCGTGGCGTCGATCTCCGGGCCGATCAGGTAGGGCGCCAGCGCCAGCTGCTGGGAGCCGGACGAACGCAGCTGCTCGGCGACGGAGGCGATGGAACCCTCCTGGTCGAGAGCCGCGGCCATCACCGGCACGGCGAGGCGCGCGGCGAGCAGCATGCCGGTGATCCCGGCGGCCTGCACGGCCTCCTCGCCGCCCACGGAGGCGAGGATGATGCCGTCCGCGGCCGTCGCCACGGTGAACAGCCGGGCGCGGTCGGCGCGGGCCAGACCGGCCTCGGACAGCCGCACGTGCAGGGCCTCGGCGAGCAGCGGGTGCGGGCCGAGCACATCGGTCAGCTCGGCCGCGATCCGGCTCTCCATGACGGCCTGGCGGACCTGGCGCAGCAGCGCGCCGTCGGGGCCGGCCAGCAGGGGCACGACGACACCCACCGGGCCGTCGGGCTCCTTGACGTCCAGTCCGGCGGCACGGGCCTGCTCGAAGCGCGCGGTGCGTTCCTCGGCGGCCTGCGCGAGAACGGACCGCAGGGTGGGGAAATCTGTGTCGTCCCCGTCCAGGTAACCGATACGGGCGTCGAGGCCGGGCAGCTCGGAGCGGGCGATGCTCACGATCTCCTCGGCGAGGCCGCGGGTGGCGGCGCTCGGCGGACCAGGCACCGCGAGGACGAGCGCGGGCGCGCCCTCGGGAGCCGCCAGCGGCTCGGGTCGGCGGTGCCGCCCGGGCTGGCGAGGCCGCGGCATTCGTACTGGCAGGCCGGACGCGGGCCCAGTGGGGGAGCTCATGGCGACGCATGTTACTGGCTTCCTGGGCTCCCCTGTTCGGGGAGGGTGCACGTGAGCGGTATCCGTCCGGTTTTGTCGGATGAGTTACGTACGGATCAGAAGTGATCAGCGTGTTTTCCGGGTGACTTGCCCTCGAAGGCGGTAATCCCCCTTATGGGGCATGACGTACGTTCCCTACGCACGATGCATCAGACGGGATGCGCCGGGCCCTCCACCGAGAAGAGCCCCTCCTGGCTCGGCGGCGCGAGCGTGCCGGTCGCCAGTCCGGTGGCGATGCGTACGGCGCCGTCCAGCGGATCGCCCTCGGCGGGCACCCGCGGGGCGCGCGGCAGCAGCCGCGCGAGTTCCCCCTCCAGCGGGACCAGGAGGGGATCGCCCAGCTTGACCAGACCGCCGGTGAGGGCGATCCGGGACGCACCGCCCGCCGGGCAGACGGCGGCGGCCGACTCGGCGATGTGCCGGGCCGCGTCGCGCAGCACTCCGGCGGCGATCGGGTCGTCCTTCGCGCAGGTGGCCACCTCCGGCGCGAAGGAGGCGAGGACGGCAGGGCGGTCGGGGCGCGGGTACAGCAGACCCGGCAGCCCGGTCATCGGCCCGAACCGCGCCTCGGCCCGGGCCAGCAGCGCGGCCGACCCGCCGGGGCGGCCGTCGTGGGCGCGCAGGGCGGCTTCCAGACCGGCCCGCCCGATCCACGCACCGCCGCCGCAGTCGCCCAGCAGGTGGCCCCAGCCGTCCGCCCGCTGCCAGGCCGTCAGGTCCGTGCCGATCGCGATCAGGCCCGTGCCCCCGGCCACCACGGCGCCCGGCCGGAGTCCGAGCGCGCCGACATAGGCGGTGACGGCGTCGGCGGCGAGCGCGGTCGTCCGGACGCCGAACTCCCGTGCCAGGGCGCCCGGGAGCTCGGCGCGCAGCGCGTCGCCCAGAGTGCCCAGGCCCGCCGCGCCGACCACCGCCGTGGCGGGCCGGAGGACACCGGTCTCCGCCGACAACTCCTGGACCAGCGGCGCCAGTAGGGCCATCAGGTGCTGCGGGTCGATGCCTCGCGCGCCGGTGCGTACGGGTACCCGGGAGGAGCGCCGGGCGAGGGCACCGCGTTCGGCGGTCCCGAGCGCGACCCGGAGACCGGAACCGCCCGAGTCCACGGCGAGGATGCCCCCGTCGGAGCCGCCCGCGCTGCCGGTCCCCGTCCCGGCCCCGTCGCCCGGACCGGCGCGGACGGTCACGGCAGGCGCCAGTCCACCGGCTGACCTCCCTGCCGGACCAGCAGGTCGTTCGCCCTGCTGAACGGCCGCGAGCCGAAGAACCCGCGGTCCGCCGACATGGGGGAGGGGTGCGCGGACTCCACCGAGGGCAGGTCCCCGAGCAGCGGACGCAGGTTGCGTGCGTCCCGCCCCCACAGGATGGACACCAGGGGCTTCCCGCGCGCCGCCAGCGCCCGTATCGCCTGCTCGGTGACCTCCTCCCAGCCCTTCCCGCGATGCGCCGCCGGCTTGCGCGGGGCCGTGGTGAGCGCCCTGTTGAGCAGCAGCACCCCCTGCCGCGTCCACGGCGTCAGATCGCCGCTGGACGGCTGGGACAGGCCCAGGTCGGTGTTCAGCTCCCGGTATATGTTGATCAGGCTGCCGGGCAGCGGACGGACCTCCGGAGCGACCGAGAACGACAGACCCACCGCGTGCCCGGGCGTCGGATACGGGTCCTGTCCGACGATCAGGACGCGGACGTCGTCGAACGGTTGCTGGAAGGCCCGCAGGACGTTCTGTCCGGCAGGGAGATAGGTGCGTCCCGCGGCGATCTCCGCGCGCAGGAAGTCGCCCATCTCGGCGATCTTCCCGGCGACGGGTGCGAGGGCCTCGGCCCAGCCCGGTTCGACGATTTCATGCAAGGGTCGTGGTGCCACGGCGTCACCCTACTGCCGTACACATGGCGTTGATCAACCGGAGGCCGAGGCCGGACGGCCGGACCTCGCGCACGGGTCGGCTCATCCCACCACCGCGGCCCGTACGCACAGGACGTCCGGCAGGTGCGAGGCCAACTGCCGCCAGCTGTCGCCGTCGTCGGCCGAGGCGAACACCTCGCCGTTGCGGTTGCCGAAGTACACGCCCGCCGGGTCCCCGTCGTCCGTGCAGAGCGCGTCGCGCAGCACCGTGCCGTAGTGGTCCTCCTGCGGCAGGCCCGCAGTGAGCGGCTCCCAGCTCCGGCCCGCGTCCGACGTGCGGAAGACCCGGCACCGGTGGTCGGCGGGCACCCGGTCCGCGTCGGCGTTGATCGGGAACACGTACGCCGTGTCCCCGCGCGTCTGGTGCGCGGCGACGGCGAAGCCGAAGGTGGAGGGCAGGCCCGCGCCGATGTCGGTCCACTGCCCGCCCTTGTCGTCGCTGCGGTAGACCCCCCAGTGGTTCTGGAGGTAGAGGCGGTCCGGGTCCGCCGCGTCCCGCGCCACCTTGTGCACGCACTGGCCGAACTCGGGGTTCGGATCCGGCAGGAACACCGCGGAGACACCGGAGTTGGCCGGAGCCCAGCTCGCGCCGCCGTCACTCGTGCGGAACACCCCGGCCGTCGACACGGCCACCGTCACCGAACGGGGGTCGCGGCGGTCGGTGAGGACCGTGTGCAGGCCCTCCCCGCCCCCGCCCGGAACCCATTTCGAGCGGGTGGGGTGCTCCCACAGCGGGCGGACCAGCTCGAAGCTCTCGCCCCGGTCGCGCGAGCGGTACAGCGCGGCCGGTTCCGTGCCCGCGTACACCACGTCGGGCTCGGCGGCCGCCGGATGCAACTGCCAGACCCGCTCCAGCGAGGCGTCCGTGTCCTGCGGGAACCGCACGGCGGGCGAGGCCGGTTCGGTCCACGTCCGGCCGAGGTCGTCGGAGTGGAACACCGACGGGCCCCAGTGCGCGCTGTCGCCGCCGGCCAGCAACCGCGGGCGGTCGCCGCGGGTGTCGATGGCGACCGAGTAGATCGCCTGTGCGTTGAAGTAGGGGGATTCGTCGAACTCCCATGCGCCACTGCGCCGTCGCCCGATGAACAGACCCTTGCGCGTGCCCACGGCGAGCAGTGTCTCGGTCATGTCGATCACCTCCGCGGTGTCCTTGACGTCTTTGTCCCAGACACCGGCCAGTCTGCACCCCGCCACTGACAGTCACCTCCGGAAACGCCGTCGCCGCAGGTCACAGCGGCGACGGTGGCCCGGAGCGCAAGAGATCGGCCATTCTCGCGGGGACGCCCGCGCGGGCGCCGGGCCCGTGGGACCGTCGGGACGGGGGAAGCGGCCTGAGCATCGGGGCCGCCGGCCCCGTATGGGAGGGCGGCCGGGATGTTCATGCGCTCATGAGGAGGAAGCCTTCGATGGCGTTCCGTGGTCCGAAGGTGTGGCTGTGGCGCTGGCGGCGCAACCCGCTCAAGCGTCGCGCCGACACGGTGGAGGCCTGGGTCGTGCTCGGCGTCTGGGCGCTGACCGTCCTCGTCGGGGTGCTGGCGGGGTGGGCGACCGCGGGGTCCGTCGAGCACGGGCTGGCGCGCGAACGCGTCGAGTGGCGGCCCCTGCTGGGGCACCTGACCGAACGGGCCCCGGGCAGAGCCGCCGTGAACGGATCGTCCGCCGGTGACCGGGTGTGGGCGAGAGTCGGCTGGACCGGTCCGGACGGCTCCGTGCACAACGGCCAGGTCAGGGTCGGCCCCGGCAGCGCCGCGGGCACCCCCGTCACGGTGTGGACGGACCCGCGGGGCCGCCTGGTGACGAAACCGGCCTCCGCGGCCCAGGCCAGACTGCGCGCCTCGCTCGTCGGCGGTCTCGCGGGAGTCGCCGCGGCCGCCCTCCCCCTCGCGGGCGGCCGGGTGCTGCGGGGCCGCCTGGAACGCCGGCGGGTGGAGCAGTGGGACACCGACTGGGCCCGCTTCGACGCGCTCTGGGGCCGCCCGACGGGCTGACCCGACCCGAGACCGGCGACCAGCCCGGTCGGACGCCGGCGACCAGCCCGGGTCGGACACCGACGGCCGGGCGGGCGGCACCGGTACCACCGTGCGGCCCGCGGTCGATTCGGGAACCTCAGCCGGTGCCGGGAAGGCTCCGCTCCAGGATCCCGTCGAGATCGGCGCCGTCCGGGAGCGTACCGAAGGCGTACCCCCAGTCGCCGCCCAGCCGGGTCGCGCAGAACGCGTCGGCGACGGCGGCCGGGGCGTGCCGGACCAGGAGCGAGGCCTGGAGGGTGAGCGCCATCTGCTCCACCAGCCGCCGGGCGCCGGCCTGCGTCGTCCGGCCCAGTCCCGTCCGCAGCCGCGAGACGGCGGCGTCGAGCCGGGCGTCCGCCCCTCGCGCCAGGTCGAGTTCGCCGAACAGGGCGTCCGCGGTCGCCGGTTCGCGGGTCAACGCCCGCAGTACGTCGAGGGCGTTGACGTTGCCCGAGCCCTCCCAGATGGACAGCAGGGGCGCCTCGCGGTAGTGGCGGGGCATACCGGAGTCCTCCACGTAACCGTTGCCGCCCAGGCACTCCAGGGCCTCCGCGGTGAAGGCCGGCCCGCGTTTGGTCACCCAGTACTTGCCGACGGCGGTGGCGATCCGGCGGAAGGCCCGCTCGGTCCCTCGGTCGTCGTCCCCGCGCAGCGCCCGGTCGGCCGCCCCGGCCAGCCGCAGGGTGAGCGTGGTGGCCGCCTCCGACTCCAGCGCCAGGTCGGCCAGCACGTTGCGCATCAGCGGCTGGTCCAGCAGCCGCGCCCCGAACGCGCTGCGGTGCCGCACGTGATGTCCCGCCTCGACGAGCGTCTTGCGCATCAGCGTCGCCGACATCATCACGCAGTCCAGGCGGGTGCAGTTGACCATCTCGATGATGGTCTTGACGCCCTGCCCCTCGGGCCCCACCAGCCACGCCACGGTCCCGTCGAACTCGGGCTCGGAGGACGCGTTGGAGCGGTTGCCCAGCTTGTCCTTCAACCGCTGGACGCGGAACGTGTTGCGGGTGCCGTCGGGCAGCACGCGCGGCACCAGGAAGCACGAGAGCCCGCCGGGCGCCTGCGCCAGCACCAGGAAGACGTCGCACATCGGCGCCGACGTGAACCACTTGTGCCCGCGCAGCGTGTACACACCGGGCTCCGCCGTGGGCCGGGCCGCCGTCGTGTTGGTCCGGACGTCGGAACCGCCCTGCTTCTCGGTCATCCCCATGCCCGCGAGCAGCCCGCGCTTCTGCGTCGGCACCCGCAGCCCCGGGTCGTACTCCCGGCTGGTCAGCAGCGGCTCGTAGACGGCGGCGAGTTCCGGCTGGTGGCGCAGCGCGGGGACGGCCGCGTAGGTCATCGACGTGGGGCAGCCGTGCCCGGCCTCCGTGTGCCCCCAGGCGAGACCGCCCGCCGTGCGCGCCACATGGGCGCCCGGCCGGTCGTCCGCCCAGGGCGCGCCGGCCAGCCCCTCCGCGACCGCGACCCGCATCAGCTCGTGCCAGCCGGGATGGAAGTCGACCTCGTCGACCCGGTGGCCGTACCGGTCGTGGGTGCGCAGGACGGGCTCGTGCCGGTTGGCCAGCTCGCCCCATTCCTGCGCCTCGACGCCGCCCGCCAGCAGACCGATCCGGCGGACGTCCGGTTCCGCCCACCCCGCGCCCTCCCGCCGCAGCCCCTCCAGCAGGGCCAGGTCGTCGGAGGCGTCGTACGGGGCCAGCGGCGGAGGCTGGTTGGTGACCTCGTGCGTGGCGAACGACGAGACGGGCGGCGCCGACCTCGGCTGCGCCGGCGTCCGGTTCGGCGCTCGCACCGGCGCCTGGACCTGTGCCTGATCCGGCGCCGGGACCTGTGCCTGTGCCTCTGCCTGTGCCTGTGCCTGTGCCTGGGTGAGTATCTGGGCCATGCGGCTATGTTGCACTTTCCCTACGGGTGTAGCAATAGTGCAACATCGATGCGGGACGTAAAGTACGGCCTCATGCGGAGGAACGTGACGGCGCAGCCCGGCGAGGTCGACCTGCCGCCGCTGTCCGCGCGGTCGGTGGTCCTGAGCCTGCTGCTGGGCACGCACCCGCCCGAGATGGCGGCGAAGGACCTGGTGCGCGGCGTGGAGCCGTTCGGTGTCGGTGGCTCGACGGTACGGGCCTCGCTCAGCAGGATGGTGGCCGCGGGCGACCTGCGGCGGACGGACGGCGTCTACCGGCTCAGCGACCGACTGCTGGAGCGCCAGCGCCGTCAGGACGACGCCGTGCACCCGGACACGCGCGCGTGGGACGGCGAGTGGGAGATGGCCGTCATCACCGCGACCGGCCGTGGCGCCGCCGAGCGCGCCGAACTGCGCGGCCGGTTGGGCGCCCTGCGGCTCGCCGAACTCCGCGAGGGGGTCTGGCTGCGACCCGCCAACCTCGGCCGGCCCTGGCCCGCGGACCTCGGGGGCGTGCTCCAGCACTTCGCCGTCCGCCCCCAGGAGCCCGCCCAGGACCTGGCCGCGGGGTTGTGGCCGCTCGACGCGTGGGCGCGGACTGCCCGGGTCCTGCTGGCCCATGTCGAGGGCGCCGGACGGCCCGCCGACCTGTTCACCGCCCTCGCGGCGGTCGTACGGCATCTCCTGGCCGACCCGGTGCTGCCGGCCGGACTCCTGCCCGCCGACTGGCCGGGGCAGGCCCTGCGCACCGCCTACGGTCACCACCAACGCGAGCTCGTCGCCGCGGTGTCGGCGGCCGGCGCATAGGTGCGGCGGCCGTGCGAAGCGCCGTGCGGGGACGCTTCGTACGGCCGCCTCGTTACCGTGGGGGGATCGGCCGGGCCTATTTGTAGGTGATGTCGGAGGACGCGTACTTGCAGTAGGTCCCGTCCGCACTGGTGCCGTTGGTGGTCGGCTCGGCTCCCGTGTTGTTGCCGATGTACTTCTGGCACGGGATGATCTTCTTGCTGCTGTCCCCGACGATCGTGATCTTCTTCAGGGTCGCGCTGTCGCCGTAGTTGGTGTTGATGCCGACGAGCTTGCTGCCCGAGTAGGTCGCCTCGATGGTGTTGAGGTTGATCGTCCGCTTGTACTGCGTCGAGCAGTTGCCGCAGGAGCGGATGAAGGTGCCGAAGGTCTGCACGGCGAAGTTGGAGACGTTCAGCGTGCCGGCGCCGTTGAACTGGAACACCTTGTCGCTGGCCGACCGCGCGCCGCCGCCCGAGACCGTGTACACGTTGGACGACGAGGAGCCGCGGAAGGTCGCCGCGTCCTCGCCGACGTCCTCCCACCAGACGTTCTGAAGGGTGCAGGCGCCCTTGCAGTGGATGCCGTCGGCGGCGGGGGCGCCGATGATGACGTTCTTGAGCACCGCGCCCGCGGCCAGTTCGAGGATGGGTCCCTGGTCCTCGTCCTGGCTGCCGCTGCCCAGGTCACCCGTGCCGTAGAGGCGGATCATCCCGTAGTCCTTGGTGCCGGACACGGCGATGGTGGAGGAGACCGCCTGACTGCCGGTCGCGCTGGGCCAGGTGGCCGCGTTCGCCGGGGTCAGTGCCCCGGTAGTCATGATCATGCCAACCGAGAGGGTGAGGGCGGCGAGTGCGCCGGTGAGGGTGCGCCGCCGACGCGGCAGTGCTGGGGAAGTCATGTCCCGATGCCTTCTTCCAGGTGGGGGATGGGGGTGGTGTGGCGAGCGGCCGGAGCCCTGCGGCGCGACGTGGGCGAACCGTTGCGTCTGTGTACGCGAGGGTCCGTGCCGCAGGTGCGGCGTCTCCTTCCGGTAGGGGGGATGGACGAGTATGTGATTGTCGTACGCCATGCTGAATCGCGTACACGGCGAGTTCGGCCCTTTGGGGGTCGATGTGAGCGGCTCGGTCACACTGCTGAACGGAACGTAGGGGGTAAGCGCTTTCTGGTCAACGCTTTGCGCAGAAGACATTCGGCCACCCGGCCAGGCCTCGACCGACCAGCAAGGGCTTGCTGGAAAAGAGTGTGGGAGCGCTTCCATGACTTACAGGGCTTCCATGGCAAGCGTGCGCGTGCCGCCGTGCGACAAGGGCACGCCCCTCGTGCCCGGTCGGAGGCATGCGGGGTGGGCGGCCGGTGAGCCGGCCGCCCACGGTCGTGAGGTCAGACGGCTTCTTCCTTGGACTTCTCCGCCACGGCGCCGACGGGCTCCTCCCCGCCGCCGACCGGCAGGGTGGTGCTCTCCGGCGCCGGACCGCCCTTCGCGGGCAGGTGGTTGAAGAGCAGGTTCAGGACGATCGCGGTCAGACAGCCCGCGCTGATACCGCTGTTCATCACCGTCCGGAACCAGTCGGGGAACTGCTCGTAGATCGTCGGCACGCCGACCGGCAGGACGCCCATCGCGACCGACACGGCGACCACCGTCAGGTTGTGGTTCCCCTTGAAGTCGACCTCGGCCAACGTCCGCAGACCGCTCGCGGCGACCGTCCCGAACATCACCAGGCCCGCCCCGCCGAGGACCGGCGCCGGAACGGCGGCCACCACCGCGCCCAGCTTGGGCAGCAGACCCAGCAGTACGAGGATGCCGCCCGCGGCGGCGACGACCCAGCGGCTGCGCACCCGGGTCATGCCCACCAGGCCGACGTTCTGCGCGTACGCGGTGTAGGGGAAGGTGTTGAAGACGCCGCCGAGGACGGTCGAGAGACCGTCGGCGCGCAGCCCGTCGGAGAGGCTGCGCGGCTCGACCCTGCGGCCGGTCATCTCGCCCACCGCGATGAGGTCACCGGTCGTCTCGGTCATGGTGACCAGCGCGACCACCAGCATCGCGATGATCGCCGACGCCTCGAAGGTCGGCGCGCCGAAGTGGAACGGCGTGCTGATCCCGACCCAGTCGGCGTCCCCGACCCCGTCGAAGTCGGTGAACCCGAGGGGCACCGACACGGCGAGCCCCACCACGATGCCGATCAGCACCGCGATCCGGCTCAGGAACGCCGGTGCGAACCGCTGCACGGCGAGCACCACGGCGAGGACGAACGCGGCCAGTCCGATGTTCTTCGGCTCCCCGAAGTCCGCCGAACCGGCGCCGCCCGCGACCCAGTTGCCCGCGACCGGCAGCAGCGAGATCCCGATGATCAGGATGACGGTGCCGGTGACCAGCGGCGGGAAGAAGCGCAGCAGTCTGCCGAACAAGGGCGCCAGCAGCATGATCGCGAGCCCGGCGACGATCACCGACCCGTAGATCGCGGGCAGTCCGCCGCCCGTCGTCCCGATCAGCACCATGGGGGACACCGCCGCGAACGTGCAGCCCTGCATGATCGGCAGCCGTACGCCGAACCGCCAGAAGCCGACGCACTGGATCAGTGTGGCGATCCCGCACACCAGCAGGTCGGCGGTGATCAGATACGCCAGGTCGGCGGGCGAGAGCTTCATCGCACCGCCCACGATCAGGGGCACGGCCACCGCGCCCGCGTACATCGCGAGCACGTGCTGGAGGCCGAAGGCGGCCAACTGCCGTGCGGGTGGCACCTCGTCGACGGGATGAACGGACGCGGTCGTGGTCATGGGCACTCCAGAGCGGCGGCGGGGAATCCGAACGGGTGGAACGGGCGGAACGGTGGAACAGGCCGAACAGGCCGGAGGGCCGGAGAGTCCGGACATGCTGGACGGGCAGGCGGGACAGTCCGGAGGGGTGGACGACTCAGACGAATCAGGCGACTCGGACGGGCCGAATGGGTCGAATGGACTGAACAGCCTGAATCAGTCGAACAGGATGAACGGCCCGAATCGGCTGAACGGGATGAAAGGGCTGAATGGGCTGGGCGGCTGGGGCAGGCTGAACAGCATGAGAACGTACGGGAATTGAACAGTTTGTTGATTTCATCGATGTTGCTGCTGTGTGTCCTGTACACAGATCTCCGCGGAGCCCGCCGCCAGCCGCAGGGCCGCCCAGTCCGGCAGCTTCACCACACCCCGCCCGAGCGAGGCGCCCAGCGCCGCTTCGGCCCGCTCGATCGCCAGCCATCCCGCCCACCCGACGGGTTCGGCGCCGGTGGCCCGCAGGAGTTCGAGCGGATCGCGGGGCAGCTCCCGCCGCGCGAGGACGGGGCCGTCCGCCAGCAGCGAGGTCGCCGTCTCCTTCGCGCACGGCCGGTTGGTGCCGATCACCCCGGTGGGGCCCCGCTTGATCCAGCCCGCCACGTACTCGCCCGGTGCCACCGCGCCCTCGCGCAGGACCCGTCCGGCCAGATGCGGCACCGTGCCCCGCTCCGGATCGAACGGCAGCCCCTCCAGCGGCACCCCGCGATAACCGACCGACCGCAGCGCCAACTGTGCCTCGATGTCCTCGTACCGTCCGCTGCCCGTCACCCCGCCGTGCGCGTCGGGCAGCGTCCGCTCGAAACGCACCGCCCCCAACCGGCCCTGCCGGGCGAGCAGTTCGACGGGTCGCAGGAAGAAGCGGAGCCGGATCCGCCGCCGGGCGCCGCGTCCCGGCGCGGCGGCCGCCCAGTCGCGCAGCACCTCCACGTTGCGCCGCTGCGCCGCCGGCAGCGCGGAGGGATCGCCGTAGGCCGGGTCCAGCGCCAGCTCGGCCTCGTCCACGACCACCTCGGTGTCCGGCAGGCCGCCCAGTTCGCGCAGCTCCTTGGTGGTGAAACGGGCCTGGGACGGGCCGCGCCGACCCACCATGTGGATCTCGCCGACCTCGCTCGCGGCCAGCGCGGTCAGTGCCGCCTGGGGCATGTCGGTCGGGCTGAGTTCGGCGGTCCGCCGGGCCAGGATCCGGGTGACGTCCACCGCCACGTTCCCCACGCCCACGACCACGGCCGAGCGGACGTCGGACAGGAACCCCTCGGCGACGGTGTCCGGATGCGCGCTGTACCAGGACACGAACTCCGTCGCCGACCAGCTGCCGGGCAGTTCCTCGCCGGGTACCCCGAGGTGCCGGTCGGTCGCGGCCCCCACGCAGTACACGACCGCGTGGTACAGCTCGCGCAACCGGGCCGGCGGCACCCCGCCCGCCCCGATCCTGATCCCGCCGAGGAAGCGCACCCGCTCGTGTTCGAGCACCGTGCGCAGGTTGCTCTGGAGCGACTTGATCTTCTCGTGGTCCGGAGCGACGCCGTACCGCACCAGCCCGAACGGGCAGGGCAGCCGGTCCAGGACGTCGACCAGCACCTCGGGGTCCTGCTGGACCAGGCTCTGGGCGGTGTAGACCCCACTCGGCCCCGAGCCGACGACGGCGACACGCAGCACGCGGAACTCCTTACCCAGGGGGACGGAGGAGATCGCAGGTGTCTCCAGCATCGCACCGGCGCGGCTCCGCTGACAGGGTGCTGTGCGCGGTTGCCGCGTGCGTGTCCGTTCGTATGGAAAGTGATCATGCGGTTACGTTGCGTGTGTGCTAGAAGCATCGTTTCTTAATCTTTCTGATCGTTCCGCCGAGGACGGCACGGTGTCGGTGTGGCCCGCGTGGCAGGTTCAGGAAGCCGGGAGCGCCACGTCCTGGTTCCATGTGCGGCTGGGGTTCGTCGACGGAGCCCGCGTCGAGCTGCTGGCCGTCGTCTGCGAGGGGCGGGTCTCGGTCGAGGACGTCCGTGCCCAGCCACCCCTGTCCCTCGTGGACCTGACGGTGCTCGCGGACTGGATCGAGGGGCCGCTGTTCGAGAGGTGCGACGAGGGCGGCGGGCTCGAGGCGGCGGGCGTCGAGGACATGGAGTACGCGGAGGACGCGTACGGCGTCTACGGCGCGGAGGGCAGGCGTGACACCGGCGCGGACGGCGGACATGGCGCGGACGACGGGTGGGATCCCTCCCTCGCCGGAGTCGCCGGAGTCGCCGGAGTCGCCGGAGTCGCCGGAGTCGCCGGAGTCGCCGGAGTCGCCGACGAGTCGATCGGCCCCCGGCGGGCCCGTCCGGCCTGGCCGCGCGGCGTCGAGGGGCGGTGGCTGGTGGCGCAGGAGTACCGCGCCGCCCAGGAGGAGGGCGCGGACCCCGTCCTCGCGGTCATGTGCGCGACGGGGCACAGCCGCCGCCGATCGCTGCGGCTGATCTCCCAGGCGCGGGACGCCGGTTACCTGGCGCCACGTCACACCCGGCGCTGAGCAGTCCTGTTGTCCAGTCCCGAGGCCCAGAGCCGCTGAACAGGGCTACGGGCCCGGGCTTCGACTCGGGGCCCCGCCCGGGGGGCTACTGCATCCCGCGCATCCGGGTGATCTCGCTCGTCTGCTGCGCGATCACATCGTCCGCCATCTCCTCGATCCGCACGTTGTTGCCCTGTGCCTTGACGTCCGCGGCCATGGTGAGCGCGCCCCCGTGATGGGTGATCATCAGGGTGAGGAAGAGCGCGTCGAACGCCTTGCCGCGGGCCGCGCGCAGTTCGTTCAGCTGTGCCTCGGTGGCCATCCCGGGCATCGCCGTGTGCTCGTGCCCACCTGCCGTCTCGTCCTCGCCGTACGTCGTGAGCCAGCCCTTCATGGCTTCGATCTCCGGTCCCTGCGCGGCGCCGATCCGCGACGCGAGGCCCTTCACGGCCGCCGACCCGGCCTGCTTCGCCGCGAGCCCGGTCATCTCCAGGGCCTGGCCGTGGTGCTGGATCATCATCCGCGCGTACGCCACGTCGGCGGAGTTGGGCGTGTCGTCGTCGGCGCGCTGCTCGGCCGCGTCCTGGGCCGAGAGGGTCCGGTTCGTCTCGCCCGGCTTGCCCGGCGCGATCACCGAAGGGCCGCTCGCCGCACCCGACCCGGTGTCAGGACCGGAGTCGCACCCCGCGAGGGCCAGGGCGAGCAGCAGCGCGGCTGAGACGAGGGGTACGCGGCGGACGAGCACAACGACCTCCTGAGGCAGATGAGTTGAGGACGGGGTTGCCGTCGTCCTCTGGATCTTCGCACCATGGATCGCCCTACCCAACGGAAAGATTCATTACGAGTGCGTTGCCAGCCCTTGATATGTGCATGATGAAGACGATACTTCGGAGCACCGCGAACCGTTCCCCCGTGAACGGCTACAAGGGAGGACGCAGTGACCCTGTTGAACGACCTTCGAACGCGCCGCAGACGGCTGGGAGTGGCCGCCGCGTGTACCGGACTGCTGGCCGCACTCCTGACGGCCGTGCCGGCGGCCGCGACCCCCGACCCGGGCGACGGACCTGCCGTACAGCAGGAGGTGTCCCAGGGCGCCCGGGCCGAGGCGGCGGCCGCGATCGCCGACGGCGAGATACCCGGGCAGGACGAGATCGTCCACTCGGACAACATCGAGCACCTGACGAACATCCCCAAGGACGCCCTGCCGGGCACCAACTCGGATCTCGCCTTCCAGGGCAAGTACGCCTTCTCCGGCAACTACGACGGCTTCCGCGTCTTCGACATCAGCAACCCGAAGTCGCCGAAGACCATCGCCCAGGTGCTCTGCCCCGGTTCGCAGAACGACATCTCCGTCTCGGGTGACCTGCTCTTCCTGTCCACCGACTCCTCGCGCAGCGACAGCAGTTGCAACAGCACCACGCAGCCGGTGACCGAGAAGTCCTCCTGGGAGGGCATGAAGGTCTTCGACATCAGCGACAAGGCGAACCCGAAGTACGTCGCCGCCGTCGAGACCGCGTGCGGCTCGCACACCCACACCCTGGTGCCCGAGCGCAAGAACGTCTACATCTACGTCTCCTCGTACTCGCCGAACGCCGCCTATCCGGACTGCCAGCCCCCGCACGACGGCATCTCGGTCATCAAGGTGCCGCGCAAGTCGCCGGAGAAGGCGGCGATCGTGAGCTTCCCCGTGCTCTTCCCGGGCGAGGGCCCGGACGGCGGCGGCAACCCGGGCTCGCCCACCAACCCGGGCGTCTCCAAGACGACCGGCTGCCACGACATCACGGTCCTGCCCTCCGAGGACCTCGCGGCGGGCGCCTGCATGGGCGACGGCATCCTGTTCTCCATCAAGGACCCGGAGCACCCGAAGGTCATCGACCAGGTCCAGGACAACGTGAACTTCGCGTTCTGGCACTCGGCGACCTTCAACCAGAAGGCGAACAAGGTCGTGTTCACCGACGAGCTCGGCGGCGGCGGCGCGGCCACGTGCAACGCGGCGATCGGACCCGACAAGGGCGCCGACGGCATCTACGACATCGTCGGCAAGGGGGACAAGCGCAAGCTGGTCTTCCGCAGCTACTACAAGATCCCCCGCCACCAGGCGGACACCGAGAACTGCGTCGCCCACAACGGCTCGCTGATCCCGGTCAAGGGCAAGGACATCATGGTCCAGGCCTGGTACCAGGGCGGCGTCTCGGTCTGGGACTTCACCGACTCCTCGAAGCCGAAGGAGATCGCCTACTTCGAGCGCGGTCCGATCTCCACCAGCACCCTGGTGGGCGGCGGCTCCTGGTCGGCGTACTACTACAACGGCTACATCTACTCCAACGACATCGCCAAGGGCTTCGACGTGCTGAAGCTCAGCGACCGGCGCACCGACCCGGCCAAGCGGGTCCGCGTCCCCGAGCTCAACGTCCAGACCCAGCCGGACTACTTCGACTGACCCTCACCCTGGCCCTGACTCCGACCCTCGCTCCGCGGAGCCGTCGGGTCGGTCGCGAAGAAGCGCGACAGGTCGGTGTCACACCTCCCGCCGGACGCCTCGGCGTCCGGCGGGACCCCCTGCTCCCAGTCGAGCCGGTAGCGCGCGAACAGTTCGGCGCGCAGGGTCGTGAGCGGCAGGGGCACGTTCGGCAGCACCATCGCGTAGACCGCGCCCATCAGCTGGGAACGCAGCATCGGGTAGTCGTGGTCGACGTCCTGCGACCCGCGCCGGGCCGCGGTGTCCCGCAGCAGCTCGGCCAGCCGCTGCTGCTCCGGACACTGCACGAACCCCTCGGCCTGCAAGAGGCCCGCCATGTGCTGGCGCATCAGCACCGTACGGTCCCGGGCCAGGCCCAGGATGCCGTCGATGGCCCGCGCCATCCGCTCCCTGCCGTCCTCGGTGCGCGGCTCCCGCTCCAGCGCCTCCTCCAGCGTGCGGTGCATGAGCCGGTGCACCGCCGACTGGACCAGCTGCCGTTTGCCGGGGAAGTAGTACGACACCAGACCGCGCGCCGAGCCGGCCCGGTCCGCGATGTCACCGAGCGTCGTCGCCTCGTACCCGCGCTCGCTCACCAGCTCCACGGCGGCCTGAAGGAGCCGCTCCCGGGAGCGGCGCCGCAATTCTTCATTGACCGAGGCGCTGCGCGGGGACATCCTGGGAACTCCTGCGTTGACTGGCTGCCAGCCAACTATACTCAGGACAACCCGGTGGGGTTCCCTTTCGGAGCACACCGGGCTGCCGCCTGCTCTGGGCGACGCGGGGGATCGTCCAGAGTGGGCGCGCTTTTCCCGTCATGGTGGCCTCAGGCGACCGTCGGCGGGGAGCGCGCCGTGGTCGTCGGGTCGTCCCACCAGGTCCAGCACCGTCCGCAGCGCGTCCGGGCGTTCGGCAGCGGGCAGGTGGTCCACGAAGTGCACCGCGCAGCCCAGCGCCGCCGCGCCACCGTCCGCGCGCCGGTCGTCGCCCACCATCAGGGTCCCGCCGGGATCGGCGTCCAACGCCGCGCACGCGGCCGTGAACAGCCGGGGGTCCGGCTTCTGGAAGCCGTGCTCGTACGACAACGTGTACGCGTCGACGTACCGGTCGAGGCCGTGCTCGCGGAACACCGGCCGCAGGTCCCAGCCGATGTTGCTGACCACACCCACCCGGAGCCCGCGCGCACGCAACCCGCTCAGCACGTCGAGGGCGTCGGGATAGGGCGCCCAGGCCGCGGGGATCCGGTGCCGTTCGTACAGGGCGTCGTGCAGAGCCGGGTCCGGCAGCGGCACCTGACGGGACAGACCGGTGTACGCGGCCCGGTGCAGCTCGGCGCTCTCGTCCCGCACCCGCCACAGGTCCGCGACCCCTGCGGGCAGCCGCACCGGACTCGCCCCGCCGGGCAGCGCGCCGGCTCTCTCCAGCGCCCGTGCCGTCTCCGCCAGCTCCGCGGCGGGCAGCGCCACGCCCGCCGCCTCCAGCACCGCCCGCAGCCAGGACTCGGCGGACTCGATGCGGAACAGGGTCCCGGAGAAGTCGAACAACACGGCTGTCATGCGCATGGGGTCGAGTCTAGAAACCCGAGAGCCTCCGTGGTCCCCGCACTCCCCGCCGACCTCGTCGCGTTCACGTGTCCCGCACGGTCAGGTTCCACTCGGCCGGAAGATCGCCGTCGCAGAACACGCAGACGAAGACCCCCTCACGGACCACGTTGTTCTCTCCGCACCGCTCGCAGCGCCGGAACACCAGCGCGTGCGTGAACCCGTCGGGACGGCCGATGCCGGCCCGGTCCAGCGCGGCGGCCACGGCGGGCCAGGAGTCGGGGTCGGGACAGTAGCCGGTGGACTGGTTGCTGACCTCGTGCACGCGCGGCCCGTGCGGGGTGCGGCGGAACGAGATCTCGCCCGCGCCGAGCACGTCCGCGCCGTCGGCGCAGGCGACGTGCTCGCTGCGCCGGGGCGCGAGGCGCAGCAGGCCGTCGAGTCCGACGACGTAGGTGAACGGTTCCTCCTCCGTCCCCGCGTACGCGTCCAGGTCCGCGGCACGGTGGATCACCCGGCCGCCCGCACCGGGGAGGACAGCCCGCCGCACGTCCTCGGGCCCCACATAGCCGTACCGCCGCCCCGGCGGGGTCGCGGCCGCCGTCACCGGTGCCAGCGCAGGTGGGCCGCGATCGCCAGCGTCACCAGCAGGGCGCCCAGCAGCCAGCCGCCCAGGACGTCCGAGGGCCAGTGCACACCCAGCCAGATCCGGGTCAGTCCCACCCCCACCACGGAGACCACGGCCACCGCCAGCGCCGTGCGCCACACAGCGGGGGAGACGCCGTGCCGGCGCAGCAGCCACAGCAGGAGGCCACACACCACCGTGGCCGTCAGCGCGTGCCCGGAGGGGTAGGCCGCGTAGTGGGCGGAGTCGACCGGGTCGGGCCAGACCGGGCGGGCGCGACCCACCCCCGCCTTGAGGGACTGCTGGATCAGGGTGCCCAGTGCCGCCGTGACGACCAGCCACCCGGCCGTCCACCAGTCCCCGTGCCGCCACACCAGCCACACGGCGACCGCCGCCCCCAGCAGACGCATGGTCAGGGGATCCCACACCCAGTCGGTGAGGATACGGAAGGCCTGGGTGACATCGGGGTCGGCGACGGCCCAGCGATGGGTGGTGCGGGAGATGTCGCCGTCGACGGAGATCAGTGGGTGCCAGTCGGCCGCGACCAGGACGAGGAGCAGGACGGAGCACAGCCCCAGGACAAGAGCGGTCCGGAGCGTCGTGCGCGGCCCGGGTGGGCGCGGCGGGGAGTCGACGGACGGATGGTGCATACGGAGATCCTCGCTGAACGGTGGGGCTGGAAGCGAACTCGCGGCGGTCGGGCCTGGCTCCGGGGTCGCCGGGAGCGACCCCCGGCGCTGCTGCCTCGCCCACCGAGCGCGGCCGATCCCGCTGCCGGAGTGGGGCGTCCCGGCCCCGAGTCGCGGCCCGGGAGCCGTGGCCCGGGAGTCGTGGCCCGGGAGTTGTTCCCCCGGGGTCGTGGCCCGGTAGGCGTTCGCCCGGGGTCGTGGCCCGAGAATCGTTCCCCCGGATCCGTTCCCCCGGATTCCTGGCCCCGGATTCTTGGGCTCCGCTGGAGATCCTCGGCAGGAGGTGGTGGCCGTCGGCGGGCGGGACGCTCCCGGGGTGGGCCAGGGGTGACCCCGGGCCAGAGGCGGCGGGGCCGTGAGAATGTCAGGCCGGCTGCTGGGGGAGCCGGGCCTGTCGGTGTCCGGAGCGGTCCGGCAGCCGGGTTGCGAGGGTCGGGGGCGCAGGTGTCGTGGCTACCGGCGGCGGCGCCGTGGTACCGGTACTGGTTCCGGCCATGTCGACGGCTGCCGGGACCACCGGTTCGGACCGGTACGGGCGAGGCCCCTGCTGTCGTCGGGGGGCGGGCCTGGCGGGGGCGTGCGGGGGCGGAGCGGCCGGGCCGCGGCTCCAGCGCGGGTGCTCCTGCCGGCCCTGGGTTCAGCCCAGGGCCCGGAGCGCGGGGACCAGCGTCACCAGTACCGGGATCACCGGGACCAGGGAGGCCGCCGCCGTCAGCCGCAACCGGCGGGCCGCGGTGAGGCGGTCTGGCGGTGTGAGCAGCCGGTGCACGCGCAGCGGCACATGGGACTGCGGGGCGGGGGAGGGGCCGAACACGCCCCGGTCCTCGTTGAGTTCGACCAGCGCCAGCGCGGTCGTCAGCCGTCCGAAGCGCCGGGAGGCCATGTCGTCCGCCGACAACTCGACGAGTCGGTGCATCTCGTCGCGGAACGCGGCGAACACCGGTACCTGCGGAAAGCCGGTGGCCAGTGCCGTGGAGCAGTTCAGCAGCCAGTCGTGACGCGCCTGGGCGTGCCCCTGCTCGTGCGCCAGCACCGCGTCCAGCTGACGCCCCTTCAGGCGTCGCAACGCGGCGGTCGTGACCACCAGTTGGGGCGCGGTGCCCGCCAGCCACCAGGCGTCGGGCCGCTCACCCTCCAGGACGAGCAGACGGCCGGACGCGGCCTCCTCGCCCGGCAACAACGGTGCGCGCAAACGGAGTTCGGCGTGCCGGCTCCGGCGTCCGGACCGGCTCCGCAGTACCTCCCGCACGAGCATCGCCCCGGTCCACAGTCCGCCGCACGCGAGCGCCACCGCGGTCGCCGCCGCCCAGGGGCCCGTCGCGCCCAGCGCGTACGCCTCGACCACCGCGCGCGGAGCCGGTGCGAAGACATGCCCGCGCACCGCCTGCCAGGCCGCCGCCGCGCTGAGCGTCATCGACAGCGCGCAGCACAGCAGCACCGCGGCGACCACGCACTGCCACGCCCACAGCGCGACCACCGGTTCACGGTCCGGCCAGTCGGCCCGGGCGATCAGCCGGGGGGCGATCACGGAGGTCAGGGCACCGAGCAGCAGCAGTACCGCGGGGACCATCATGGGCAGCACCCTATGAGCGGCGTACCGCTCGGTGGTACGGCTTGCCACGGTGAAGTGACGCAGACCACGCCGGAGTTGGGTTCACATCGTCAGCAGCATGGCCAGCATCCCGATGCCCATCGACAGCCGGCAGGCCCGCGCCACCTCGGGCCGGTCGCTCCAGGCCACGGCTGCGCCCGCCGCCCCGGCCACCGGCAACAGCCGGACGCCGGCGAGCAGCACGTACCCGGTGAAGTACAGCAGCAGCACCCCGGTCAGCAGGGGGACTCCGGAGCCGCCGTGTCCGTGCCGGTGCGCGGGCGCGGCGGCCATCACGGCGGCCATGTAGACCATCGCTCCGGCTCCGACCAGGTGGTGCAGGTGATGGGCGCTGGTGCGGGCCGCCCACAGGGCACGCAGCGCGGCCGCGCCGAAGACCGCCGCGAAGGCCGGCCAGGCCCACGCGGGCGGCGTGAACGCGGCGGCGGGCACGGCCATCGCGGCCATCCCGAAGCCCATCAGCGCTTCGCCGCCCGCGGCCCTGCGCTGCTCCTCGACCCCGCTGCGCATCCGCAGCAGGCAGTAGGCCCCGGTCGCCGCACAGAGCGCCACCAGCAGCCAGCCGGGCGAAGCCGGTCCGTGCACGCGCGCCTCCCCGCTCGACGTTCGCAATCGAGGATTGCGATGCCCACGGCACACCGTGCGCACGCGGGCGCAAGGGTGTACACGGGGAGCGTTCGACGGAGCACCGAGATAGTTCACGAGTAAAACACATGCTAAATTAGTGGGTATGAGCAGTGCGACCCCCCAGGACCCCAGCCCCGCGGCCCGCTCCGCGACCGCCGCCGAACCGCACGGCGGGCAGCCGGGCGGGAAGCACGGCGGAAGGCATGGCGAGCCGCCCGGTCGTCGGAGCGGACAGCCCGGACACCACAACGGACGGCCGGGATGTCGGAGCGGACGCCGGTGCGGGCAGCGCCGGGGGCGCCGCCTCCCGATCGCCGGAGTGCTGCGCCTCGGCAGGCCCTCCGACATCTGGTTCAAGCCCGCCCTGAGCGTGATCGCCGCCGTCGCCCCGCCGAACCTCGTGCTGCTCGCCCTCGGACGGCTCGATCTGGCCATGTACACGATGGCCGGGTCCCTGTGCGCGCTGTACGCCCACAACCGCCCCTACGCGGCGCGGGCCCGGATCCTGGCCTGGGTGGTCCTGGGTATGACCGCCGGCCTGGCGGTCGCCCTGCTCGCGGCCGCGCTGACCGACGACACCGTCGTCCTGGTCACCGTCGGCGCCCTGCTCGCGGCCGCGCAGAAGACGGTCTGTGACGCCACCCGCCTCGGTCCGCCCGCGAACGTGGTGCTCACCTTCATCAGCTCCGCCGCCCTGTTCACCCCGCAGACCCCCGGGCAGGTGCCCGGCCATCTGGCCCTGGCTCTCGCCGCCGGTGCCTGGGCCTGGCTCATCGGCATGGCGCCCGGACTGCTGCGGCCGCACGGCCCCGAGCGCCGGGCCACCGCCCACGCCCTGAACACCGCCGCGTCCCACGCCGCCACGGGCGGCACCGGCGACGACCACGCCCGGACCCGGGCCGCGGCCGCCGCCGCCGTGCACGCCGCCTGGCAGACCCTCCTGACGGCCCGCGCCACGCAGAGCCGCCGGGCGCTGGAGCGGCTGGTCGTCCGCGCCGAGATCGCCCTCGCCGCCCCCGCCGACACCGACCCGGCGCGGCTGCGGGACTGGGCCCGCGACCTGCGCGGTACCGGCCCGGTCCCGCGTCCGGACGACCTGGTGGACGACGACGAACTCCTCGGCGTCGAAGCCGAACTCTCCACCGGCCGGCCGCCGCTGTGGCTGCGCCTCGGCCCCCTCGCACCGATCGCCGCCCGCACCGCCCTCGGCTGTGCCCTCGCCGGATACGCCTCCCTCGCGCTCGGCATCGGCCGCCCCTACTGGGCCCTGGTCACCGCGGCCTCGCTCTACCAGGCGAACCTCACGCTCACCTGGAGCCGCGGGATCCAGCGGGTCGTCGGCAATCTGGTCGGCGTGCTCGCCTTCGCCGCGCTCGTCCCGCTCGCCCACCTCGCGCAGGTCGCCCTCGTCCTGATCTGCCTCGCTCTCAACTTCGGCGCCGAGGCGCTGATCAGCCGCAACTACTGGCTCGGCAGCGTCTGCGTGACCCCGATGGCCCTGCTCATCACCGAGTTCGCGCAGGTGCAGGACCCGGGCCGGCTGATCACCGAGCGGCTGGTGGACACCCTCGTCGGCGCCGTGGTCGGCTTCGTCGCCGCAGTCGCCGTCACCAACCGCCGGGCCGGCGACCGCCTCGGGCACGCGCTGACGGCCGTCGAACGGGCCCGCGAGCAGGCCGCCCGCCTCCTGGCGGAGCCGCACCCCGCCCCCGGCGCGCTGGAGTCGGCCCGGCGCGGCCTGGCCGCCGCGCTGGTCGATCTGCGCGCCACCGCCGACGCCGCCTCCGGCGAGTGGTGGCAGCGCGCACTGCCCGAGGAGCGGGTCGTGGCGGCCGAACAGTCCGGACACCGTACGCTCGCGGCGACGGTACGGCGCCAGGGGCTGCTCCTGGGCCGGGACGCGAGCACGGGAGCGGAGGACGTACGGCGATGACGGCGACGCGGAGACGGGCGGCGGCCGGGGACGGGACGGGGGAAGGTCCAAAGACCGGATCGGAACCGGCGACCGCGGGCCCCGGGACCACCGGTGACGGCCCGAGGAGCGGCGACGGCCGGGACGGCGGCGACGCCCTGGGCAGCGGAGCTCCGGCGGGGCCCGGGGGCCAGGCAGCCCCGGCGGACCCGGTCGAGCCGGTACGGAACGACACCGTCGCCGCCGTCGTACGGCAGTGGCAGACGGTCCGGCCGGATCTCGACACCGGCCCCATGGAGATCATCGGCCGCGTCAACCGCTGCGCCGCGCTCCTTCAGCAGGCCGAGGACGCCCCCCTTCGGCGGGCAGGCCTGAGCCGTGCCGAGTTCGACCTGCTCGGCGCGCTGCGCCGCACCGGCCATGAGCTGACGCCCGGCGAACTGGCCCGGGAGACCTTCTCCTCCGGGGCGGCCGTCACCAAGCGGCTCAAGCAGCTCACCGAGCGCGGACTGGTCGACCGTCGCGTCGACACCCGGGACCGCCGGGTCGCCCACCTCCGGCTCACGGACGCCGGACGGGACCTCGTCGACGGCATCATGCCCGAGCAGCTCGTCTACGAGAGCGCGGTACTGTCCGCCCTGGACGACGACCGGCAGGGCGAACTCGCCGACCTGCTGGGCGAGTTGCTGAGTCGGCTCGAAGGCCGCATGCGGGCGCTGCGGGTCTGAGCGCGGGGGCGACGCGGGACGGGACGCCCCGGCCCGTCGGCGCTCACCCCTCGTCCCCCGCCCGGTACACGCCGAACACCGCGCCCTGCGGATCCCGCAGTACGGCGATCCGCGGGCCGTCCGGCACCGAGGTCGGTTCCATGAGCGCGGTGCCGCCCGCCTCCACCGCCGTCCGGGTGGACTCCTCCACGTCCGCCACCGCGAAGTACGGCAGCCAGTGCGGGGGCACCTCGGGCGGGAACTTCTCGTCCATCGTGATCATGCCGCCGAAGTCCGCGCCGCCGACGCCCCACTGCAGGTAGTTCTCGGAGGAACGGACGGTCCAGCCGAACACCGTCGTGTAGAAGGTCTCCGCGCGGTGGCGGTCGCGGGTCAGCAGCTCGACCCAGCCGAGCGAGCCGGGCGCGTTGAACAGCCCGGCGCCCCGGAAGGTCCGCGCCTGCCACAGCTGGAACGCGGCACCGCCCGGATCGAGGGCGACCACGAAACGACCCACCTCGAAGACGTCCATCGGGCCGACCAGCACCTTGCCCCCGGCCTCCGTGAGCAGCCGCGCGCTGACGTCGGCGTCGGTCACCGCGAACGACACGTTCCAGGCGCAGGGCTGTGCCTCCTGGTACAGCGGGCTGAGCGCCGCGACGGCCGCTTCGCCCAGGTGGGCGACGGTGTAGCCGCCCGCCTCCTGGCGCGGATCCGTCTCCGCGCGCCAGCCGAAGAGCTCCGCGTAGAACCGCTTCGCCGCCTCCAGGTCGGTCGTCCCCAGCTCGGCCCAGCAGGGCCCGCCGGGCACGGGCGCGTCGAGCTTCATGGCGTTCCTTCCGAAAGGGACCCCTTCCAGCACGCTATGCCCCGGCCCGCTCCACGGCATCCGGTGGCCGCCGGAGCCCGGCGGACACGGCCCGGCCTGCACCGATGCCCTCGACACCCCGCCACCCGGACCGCCCCGGCCGAACCGCCGACGGCCCCGTCCCCCCGCCGCCCCGGCAACCCAAGGGCGGACGACGAAGACGCGCGGAGTGCCGAGCATGAACCGGAAGAGCCGCCGCGCGGGTCCCCCGGGGAGATGCGGTGACGGCGGTCGTCGACGGCCGGCGGTACGCCGTCGAGGAGCGGGTCAGATTCCCGGCCGGTAGCGGATCGGATGGTCCGCCGGTACCTCCACCAGCACGATCGGCGTACCGTCCGGATCGGCGATCCACATCTCGTCGAGCCCCCACGGCTCCCGCACCGGCGGCCGGACGATCTCCACCCCCTGGGCACGCAGCTCGTCGTGCGCCGCCGCCACGTCCGCCACCTGGAGCCACAGCCGTACCGCCGGATCCGGCGGCGCCTCCGAACGGCCCGAGACCTCCAGGAAGCCGCCGCCGAGGAAGTAGACGACACCGCGCTCCGGCCCCGTCCCGAACTCGCGGTAGACCGCCAGGCCCAGCTGCTCCCCGTAGAAGGCACGGGAGCGCTCGGGGTCGGTCGGCCGGAGCAGGGTCCTACTGCTGAGTACGTGCACCATGCAGCCGGAGCCTACCGGCGCAGGGTCTACCCTCGTCGGTGCCCCAGCCGAGTCAGAGACCGGAGAACGCCCGCATGGACACCGCCGCCACCGAATTCACCTTCCGCGACGCCGTCGACACCGACGTGGACGCACTCGTCGCGCTCATCGAGTCGGCCTACCGCGGAGACACCAGCCGGGCCGGGTGGACGACCGAGGCCGACATCCTGCACGGGCAGCGGACCGATCCGGACGGCGTGCTCGCGGTCATCAAGGCACCCGCCGGCCGACTGCTCACCGTCGAGCGGCAGGGCCGGATCGTCGCCTGCTGCCAGCTGGAACACCGCGGCGCCCACGCCTACTTCGGCATGTTCGCCGTCAGCCCCTCGGTCCAGGGCGCCGGCCTCGGCAAGACGGTCATGGCGGAGGCCGAGCGGCAGGCCCGCGAGAGCTGGGGGGTCACCGAGATGCACATGACCGTGATCTCCGTACGCGAGGACCTCATAGCCTGGTACGAGCGTCGCGGCTACCGGCGCACCGGTCGGATGACCCCCTTCCCCTACGGCGACGAGCGCTTCGGCATCCCGCAGCGCGACGACCTCCAGTTCGAGCTGCTCGTCAAGGAACTGGCCTGACGGCCGGAACCCGCGCTAGGCCGTGAACCGGCCCGTGCGCCGGATCTCCGGGTAGTCGGTGGTCGCGCCGTCGAGTTCCAGGGCCCGGACGAGCCGCAGCTGATCCTGGGTGTTGACCACCCAGCCGATGATCCGCAGGCCGTGCTTGCGGGCCTCCTCGACGATCTCCAGCGTGAGCCGGCGCAGGTTGAGGCAGACCGTCGCCGCGCCGGCCTCCACGGCGCGGTCGACGATGTCGAGGCCGTAGCGGCTGCCGATGAGCGCGGTGCGCACCCCGGGTACGAGGCGCGCGATCTCGGCGACGGCCTCGTCGTGGAAGGAGGACACCTCCACGCGGTCCACCAGGTCGCGCGACTGCATCACCTCGGCCAGCGCCCGCGCGGCCTGGACGTCCTTGATCTCGGCCTGGAGCGGGAGCCGCACGGCGTCCAGGACCTCCTCGAAGAAGGGCACGCGCTCGCCCCGGCCCGCGTCCAGGGTCCGCAGCTCCGCGAGCGTCTGGTCGGCGACGGGCCCGGTCCCGTCGGTCGTTCGGTCCACGTCGGGATCGTGCATGACCACCAGTGCACCGTCTTTGCTCAGGTGCAGATCGAGTTCGATGACGTCCAGGCCCGCGTGCTCGGCGGCGACGAAGGAACGCAGGGTGTTCTCGGGCTCGACACCCATGACTCCGCGGTGACCGATGGTGAGGAAGTTCAAGAGACGACTCGCTTCCGTCGACGGCTGGGCTGGAGGAGCACGCAGCCTAGTGGCCCCGGGGGCGCCATGGACATGCGCGTGCACCGGGGGTTCCTGTACCCGCCCCGCCGCAAGATCCGACCCGCCTACCCAGCAGAAGCGGAAGTAGCCGCTCCCTCGGTGTCAGGCAGGAAAAAGTGCGGTGAAGATGCGAACACGCAGGATAATTTCCGTAGGGTCCACTTGCTGGAGGAAACCTCCTGTGCATACGGTGTCCTGACGTGAGCTTCTCCAGTGAAGGATGGGACATGACGGAAATTCTTGTGCAGGCGGCAACGGGGGAGCACGTTCCTCCGGCGGCGAGGGTGGTCGAGCACCCGGCGTGGCGCGTGCTCAAGGATGCCGTGGAGCGGATCCGGCCCTGGCAGTCGAAGGACGGGTCGATCGACTTCACGGCCGAGGGCGCGCCGTCGCGCACGGACGCCGAGCAGGCCGTCCTGCGGGTGGTCGAGGCCGTCGAGGAGCTGTCCCCGCTGCTCCCGCACGACGCCGACTACCACCGCGCGCTGGTCAAGGACCTGCGGGTCTGGGCCGACGGCGGCTTCGAGGTGCCGGACTTCCTCGACTCGCTGCTGGCCTTCCAGCCCGCCGCGGACCGTCGCGACGGGCTCCAGCACCTGGTCGTCTTCGCGATGTACACGCAGAACGGCAACCCGGACCGCAACCTGGAAGCGGTCGTGCTGCGCATGGTCTGGCCGGACTGGCTGGCCGAGCTCGAGCGCACGCGCTACGACAACCCGCTGTTCTGCGGGATCACCTTCGAGGACTTCACGGCCGGCTACGACACCAACTCCGCCGTCCTGTTCCCGGAGACCATCGCCGTGCGCGAGGCGCCGGAACGTTTCTCCTGGGGTGGCATCTTCTGCGACCGCGAGGCCGCCCGCTTCCGTCGCGTGACCGACGCGGCCGTCGAGGTCCTGGGCCTGTCGCTGCCCGAGGACATCGCCGCCATGGTCCACGACCAGAAGCGCTGCGAGGAGGCCTTCGTCCTGTGGGACATGGTCCACGACCGCACCCACAGCCACGGCGACCTGCCCTTCGACCCCTTCATGATCAAGCAGCGCCAGCCGTTCTGGATGTACGGCCTGGAGGAGCTGCGCTGCGACCTCACCGCCTTCAAGGAGGCGGTCAAGCTGGAGGCCGACGGCGTCCCGCAGGCCCGTGACGTCCAGTACGCGGTCCTCTTCGACCGGATGTTCCGCTTCCCGGTCTCCGGGGACCGGGTGCGCAACTACGACGGCCTCGGCGGCCAGCTGCTCTTCGCCTACCTGCACAAGCACGACGTCGTCCGGTGGACCGACAACAAGCTGCACATCGACTGGCAGCGGGCCCCGCAGGTCACCAACCAGCTGTGCGCGGACATCGAGCAGCTGTACCGCGACGGCATCGACCGCCCCAAGCTCGTCCACTGGTTCGCCGCCCACGAGCTGGTCTCCGCCTACCTCGCCCCGCACCCGGGATCCAAGTGGGCCAAGGGTCCCGACGCCCTGGACCTGACCCAGCCGCCGCGCAAACTCGTGGACGACGTGCTTCCGGACGAGTTTCCGCTGAGCATGTTCTATGAGGCACTGTCCAAGAAGCTCAAGAGCGTGATCGCCTCGACCCGGGGTATCACGGCCGACAGCGCCGAGCGGATCGCCGCGTGAGCGACCTGCGTACCGAGAACACTGCTCAGAAGGGGAAGACCATGGGGAACGGGGCTCTCGATGGTGCGGTGATCGCGGTCGCCGGCGCGGGCGGACCGGCCGGCCGGGCGACGCTGCTCAGGCTCGCCGAGGCGGGCGCGATCGTCGCTGGAGCGGACAACGACCCCGAGCGTCTGGCGGAGGCCGTCGACGCGGCCCGCTACGGGGCCGGCGGCGCCACCGTCACCGGTGAGCCGGTCGACCTGCTCGACCTGGACTCGACCCGGGACTGGGCGCACCGCGTCGAGAAGGAGTTCGGCCGGATCGACGGCGTGGTCCACCTCGTCGGCGGCTGGCGCGGCAGCGAGACGTTCATCAAGACCAGCCTGGACGACTGGGACTTCCTGGAGCTGCTGCTGGTCAAGACCGTCCAGCACACCTCGCTCGCCTTCTTCGAGGGCCTCCAGCGCAGCGAGCTCGGCCGGTACGTGCTGATCAGTGCCGCCGGGGCCTCGAACCCCTCCGCGGGCAACGCCGCGTACGCCGCCGCGAAGGCCGCCGCCGAGGCGTGGACCCTCGCGCTCGCCGACGCCTTCCGCAAGGCCGGGGGCGCCGAGGGCCCGACCTCCGCGGCTGCGATCCTGGTGGTGAAGGCACTGGTGCACGAGGCGATGCGCGCCGACCGCCCCAACGCGAAGTTCGCGGGCTTCACCGACGTCAAGGACCTGGCCGAGGCCATCGCCGGAGTCTGGGAGAAGCCCGCCCCCGAAGTGAACGGACAGCGTCTGTGGCTCACCGAGAAGCCGTGAACCCTCCGAAGACCGACGCGCGACGCCATCACGACCCGGAGGTCCGCGGTTTCGCCAGCGACAACTACGCCGGGGCCCACCCGGAGGTGATGGCCGCCCTGGCCCTGGCCAACGGCGGCCATCAGGTGGCGTACGGCGAGGACGCCTACACCGAGCACTTCCAGGGGATCATCCGCAGCCACTTCGGCGCCACGGCGGAGGCGTTCCCGGTCTTCAACGGCACCGGCGCCAACGTCGTCGCGCTCCAGGCGGTCACCGACCGCTGGGGCGCGGTGATCTGCGCGGAGAGCGCGCACATCAACGTCGACGAGGGCGGCGCGCCCGAGCGCATGGGCGGCCTGAAGCTGCTCACCGTGCCCACCCCGGACGGCAAGCTCACCCCCGAGCTGATCGACAGGCAGGCCTGGGGCTGGGACGACGAGCACCGCGCGATGCCGCAGGTCGTCTCGATCACCCAGAGCACGGAACTCGGCACGCTCTACACCCCCGACGAGATCCGCGCGATCTGCGACCACGCCCACGCGCACGGCATGAAGGTGCACCTGGACGGTTCCCGGATAGCCAACGCGGCCGCCTCGCTGAACGTCCCGATGCGGACGTTCACCAACGCGGTCGGCGTCGACCTGCTCTCGCTGGGCGGGACGAAGAACGGCGCGCTGTTCGGCGAGGCGGTCGTCGTCATCGACCAGGACGCCGTCCGTCACATGAAGCACCTGCGCAAGCTGTCGATGCAGCTCGCCTCCAAGATGCGCTTCGTGTCGGTGCAGTTGGAGGCCCTCCTGGCCAAGGACCTGTGGCTGCGCAACGCACGCCACGCCAACGAGATGGCCCAGCGGCTGGCCGAGGGCGTGCGGGCCGTGCACGGGGTGGAGATCCTCTACCCGGTGCAGGCCAACGGCGTCTTCGCCCGGCTTCCGCACGACGTGAGCGAGCGGCTCCAGAAGAAGTTCCGGTTCTACTTCTGGGACGAGGCCGCGGGTGTCGTGCGCTGGATGTGCGCGTTCGACACGACCGAGGAGGACGTGGACACCTTCGTCGCCGCGGTCAAGGAGGAGATGGCGCGGTAGCGGACGCGGCGGACACAGCCTGATTGCATAGGTATGCGGTCACCTGAAAAGTCATTGACTCTCGGGTGATCGCTTTCCTATGCTCTCGCCTCATGGAGCTCATCCAGGAGAACCCCGACCTTTCCGCCTATCTGGCCGCTGACGACGTCATCGACCACCATCATCCACGGGTGCGGGACACGGCTGCCCGCCTCGCCAAGGACGCGAAGCACTCGTATGACTATGCGCGGCTCGCCTTCGAATTCGTCCGTGACGCCATTCCCCACTCGCAGGACGCCGGCGACCCGCGCGTGACCTGGCGGGCCTCGGACGTCCTCGAGCAGGGCACGGGCATCTGCCACGCCAAGGCCCACGCCCTGGCCGCCCTGCTGCGGGCCGAGGACATCCCGACCGCGCTCTGCTACCAGCGGTTCGCCCACGACGAGGGCGAAGGGCACGTGCTCCACGGGCTCGTCGCCGTGCGCTTCGACGGGGCCTGGCACCGCCAGGATCCACGCGGCAACAAACCGGGCGTGGACGCGCGCTTCTCTCTGGACGGCGAACACCTGGCCTTCCTGCCCGACCCCGCCGCGGGCGAAGTGGACTACCCCGGCCTGTACGCGAGCGCGCACCCGGCCGTCCTCGGCGCGCTGCGGGCCGCCCCCGACCGCCCGCACCTGTGGCGGACCCTGCCCGCCGCACTCTGACCACCCCGGCGCGGATCCCGGCCGCCGCGGTCGCTAACCTCCCCGGCATGGGTGACGGGGGACAGACCAGACAGGCCGGTGCGGACCCGAACGAGGACCCGGGACAGGACGCTCCGCCCGGGCCGGGCGGCCCGCGGGAACCGCGTGGCGGGCGGTGGCGCCTCGTCGCCCGGCTACGCGGACACCCGCTGCTCGGCTCCGCCGTGGTCCTGGTCCTCCTCGCCGCCGCGGGCGCCGTCCCGGTCGTCCTGGCGGGCTCCGAGGACGCCCCTTCCTGCCGCAAGCTCCCGGCCGCCACCCGCGCCCTGGCCGGCGACCCGGCCGCCGCGACCCGCGCCCTCGACCCGGGGGACGACCTCGCCCGCTTCGACGCCGTACGCGAACTCCTCGTGTACGAGCGCCCGTGCGGCGACGGCGGCGAGGTGCTGGGCCGGATCGTGGACGCGGCCACCCGCGCCACCGGCGTCGAGAACCCGCACACCCTGGCCCAGGCCCGGAGCGCCTTCGCGGTGGCCGCCGCCCTGAACGGGGTCGAACTGCCCGACGGGATGGCGCCCGGGGTGGCCCGCATGCTCGCCCAGTACGTCGTCGACCAGAACCGCTACACCGACTCCGACGACGGCGCCGTCCTGCCCGCGGTCCCCGCCGAGCAGGCCCGCCCCGACGACGAGGGCTGGACCACCTACGGCCGTTTCCTCGCCCCCGGCGAGGCACACGCCGACTTCGAACACACCCGGCCCTACTCGGACATCGAGGCCGACCCCGAGGAACTGATCGCCGAACTGGCCCGGGACCCCGAGGCGTTCGCGATCCTCTACGCCGCCGAGCGCGCCTGGCTGGCCTACTACCTGGAGCGGCTCGACGGACAGGGGCGCGACCCCGACTACCGTCCCGAACCGGCCGGGGACGGCTACCAGGCGCCCGTCACCTACTGGGTCGACAGCGACCTCGAGCACATGGCCGAACGGGTCGGCGCCCTGATGAAGTACCGCGCCCGCTACGCCCGCGACGGCACCGTCCCCGACCTCACCGCCTTCGACGCCGCCGTCCGCCGCCACACACCCGGCGTCTACCCCGCCCACACCGCGCAGGTGACCACCCGCCCGCCGATGGCCGGGATCACCGCGCGCCACCCGGCCCGGGTGCGCGGCGACCTGATGGACGCCCGGCACCAGTTGCTCGGCGTGGTGTCCGCCTGGGCGACGGCACGCAAGGTCCCCGAGGCGCGGGCCGATGCCATGCGGCAGGCCATCGACGACCGCTATGTACGGGCTCTCTGGCTGACCGTCTGACGACTTCCGCGTCAGCCCGCGTCCACCGTGAGGCCGGTGCAGCCGCGCCGCTCCGCCTGCGCGGCGGCGAAGGCACGCAGCAGTGCCAGCCGCTTCGCCCGGTCGACGCCCGGGAGGTCCGAGGAGGCGTCGAGCCCGAAGTGGGCGGCCTCGCCGGCGCAGCGGGCGCCGGCGGTCGGCGACGGACGGTCGGAGCCGTTGTCGGAGACGAGCCGGTTGCTCCAGTCCCCGAACCAGGCGACGAAGTTCATCCCCTCCGGGCGCCCGGACGAGGCCCCGTCGTCGAAGGTCACCTCGCAACTGCCCGTCGGCGCCGCGTCGGTGAGCCGGACGTCGAGCTTCCAGTGCGCCGGGTCCGGCAGCCCCGCCCCGGCCAGCCAGCCGCAGGCGGTGTCCCGGGCGGCGGCCGGGGAGACCGTACCCGGAGCGTCCTCCTCGGGGTCGGCGGGGCCGACCTCCTCCGGCGCCGTCAGCGGCTCGGCGCCGCATCCCAGGCGTTTCGAGGCGGAGTTGACGAAGGCCACGGCGACCTCGTAGGAGGCGGGCCGGCGCCAGGAGCCCTCGTGGCTGACGCCCGCGTGCACCAGCAGCTTGCGCTGCCGGCCGTCGGCGTCCTTGCCCAGACCGGGACAGGGCAGCAGGAACTCGAGGGTGCCGACGCGGGAGACGAACCCGGGCAGCCCGTCCGGCATCGCCGCCTGGGAGTCGAACCCGCTGCGCGGGAACGCGGCCATGAACTCACGGTCCTGGTCGTCGCGCCGGGTGTAGGCGTACAGGGCGAGCAGCCGCCGGTCGCCACTGTGCCCGTCCGCGAAGGTGACCTCGCAGCCGTGGTCGCCGAGCTCCCGCACCCCGCCCGCCTCGGAGCCCGTGACCCGGGCGTCCTCGGGGATCAGCTCGCGGACGGCGCCCTCGGGCAGCACCCCGTCGCACGCGGTGCGGATCAGCCACCACTGGTGGACGTACGGCTGGGTGATCCAGCCGCCCAGCGCGAGCACGGCCGCGGCGGCGACCGTCACCTTCACCCAGCGCCGCATCTTCGCCCCCGTAGCGCGTTCGGCAGAACACAGTCCGGCCCGACGGGTGCTCGGCGACCCGGCACCCGGCTCACCGGCATGGCCGGGACCCTATCGGCCGCCGCCGCCCCCGCGGGGCGCGGGGTCCCACGGAACGGGCCCGGCGGGCGACGGCCCGCCGGGGCCCACTGCCGCGCGCGTCGCGTCAGCGTGCCTCGGCCGCGCGGACCTGCTCGGGCGTCGGCGCGGTGCCGCCCAGGTGGGCCGGCATCCACCAGGTGTCGTTCGCGTCCTTGGGACGGACGGGATAGGCGCGCTGAGCGGCCTCCAGGAGCTCCTGGACGCGCTCGCGCAGCTGCCGGGTGATCGCGCCCGCGTACTTGTCACGGGAGGCTTCGATGGCCTCGCCGACGCGGATGGTGACCGGGGTGTGGCTGCGCTTGAAGTTGCGCGGGTGACCCTTGGTCCACAGCCGCTGCGTACCCCACAGGGCCACCGGGATCAGCGGGACGCCGGCCTCCTGGGCCATCCGGGCCGCGCCCGACTTGAAGCTCTTCAGCGTGAAGGACTGCGAGATGGTGGCCTCGGGGAAGACCCCGACGATCTCGCCCGAGCGCAGCGACTCGAGAGCGTGCGCGTAGGCCGTCTCGCCCTGGTTGCGGTCCACCGGGATGTGCTTCATGCCGCGCATCAGCGGGCCGGAGATCTTGTGGCGGAAGACGGACTCCTTCGCCATGAAACGAACGAGACGTTTCTGCGGGAGCGCGGCCAGACCGTCGAAGATGAAGTCGAGGTAGCTGATGTGATTGCTGACCAGCACGGCTCCGCCCGAGCGCGGGATGTTCTCCGACCCCTTGCAGTCGATCTTGAGGTCCCAGACCTTGAACAACGTCTGGGCGAGGCCGACGACGGGGCGGTAGACAATCTCTGCCATGGGCGGGGCGAACCCTTCCTTCTCTTCGCCGGGGAGTCGCTCCCGACGGCAAAGTTACGCAGCCGTAGGTTTACGGCATCTCGCAGATCGTGCCCGAATAACGGCCGGGGAGCCAGCCCCAGTGCCCGGGAACCGCGAGATACTCGTCACTTCGGCCCCCTTGATCCACCTCGGGCTTTTAAGCCTCCTTTACTCCGCGCGTACCGCGACGCGCCGTACGAGCAGGTACATCTCGCATCCGAGGCAGTACCCGAAAGCGGCATTGAGGAACGCGGCCGCCAGTGCCGCCCCGGTCGCGGCCAGGCCGAGCCAGTGCGGACCCAGGGTGAGGCCGACGAGTCCGACGCCCGCGAACAGCAGACCCACCGCCTGCGCGAACCGCGGCGGCTCCGGCGCCTCGAAGTCCGTCGGCGGCCCGATCCGCGGGCGCACGGCCCTGCGGAACACCCAGCCGTACGGTGAGCGCCCGACCCCGCCCGCCGCGCCGAGCGCGAACGCCAGCGTCTGCAACGCCAGCAGCCAGGTGTTGCCGCTGATCAGCACGACCGCGAGTACTACGGTCGTCACGGCGGCCCCGAAGCGCGGGCCCCTCGCATCGATGTCCATGAATCAAGCATTCCGCAACGGAAACGATTCCTGGAGCCGGGAATCTTTGCAGTCTCGTGAACGCTGGAGGACCTGATGACCGGACTGCTGGTGTGCGTGGCGGTGCTCGCGGCGGCGAGCGCCTACGGAGCGCTGCACAGGCGGCGGAGCGGGAGGGTGCGGGTGCGCGGGCGCGACGACGGCAAACGGCTCGGGGCGGACCGGCTGGGCGGTGAACTCGGCGAACGGGCCACGCTGGTGCAGTTCTCCAGCGCCTTCTGCGCGCCCTGCCGGGCCACCCGCAGGGTCCTCGGCGAGGTGGCCGGAGTGGTCCCCGGAGTCACCCACATAGAGATCGACGCCGAGGCCCGTCTGGACCTCGTCCGTGAGCTGGACATCCTCAAGACGCCGACCGTGCTGGTGCTCGACGCCGACGGCCGCGTCGTGCGGCGCGCCACCGGCCAGCCCCGCAAGGCGGACGTCATCGCGGCGCTGGGGGAGGCCGTGTGAGCCGCCCGCGGGCAACGGTGAGGCATCTCCCAGATGCCGGAACGTACTTGACTGCGCGCACCACCTATCGTCAGCCTGACCGTATGCCTGAGGAACTCCTTCTCCACGGACGGGTCCACGTCGACCTGGTCCGTACCGCGAGCGCGCGCTGTCCGGGCCGTTGAGCACCCACGGCCCGGTCCGCCACTTCCCGCAGAAGGACACCCCCATGACGGCCACACCCGGCCTCGGCTCCCCTCGTCTGGCCTCTCCCGATCTCCTGCGCTCCGTCTTCCGGCGGCACGCCGCGGGGGTCGCCGTGATCACCGCCGCCGGTCCTGACGGCCCGGCCGGCTTCACCGCCACCTCGCTCAGCTCCGTCTCCGCCGAGCCCCCGATGCTCTCCTTCGGCATCGGCACCGGCGCCTCCAGCTGGCCGGCGGTGTCCCGGGCCGCGCACGTCGGCGTCCACATACTCGGCGAGCACCAGCAGGAGCTGGCCGCCACCTTCGCCAGGAGCGGCGCCGACCGCTTCGGCGCGCCGACCGCGTGGCGCGACGGCCCGCAGGGCGTCCCGGTCCTGGACGACGTGCTGGCGTGGCTGGTGTGCCGGGTCGTCGCGCGGGTCCCGGCGGGCGATCACCGCATCGTGCTGGCCGAGGTGGTGCTGGGTGACCCGGAGGGGGCGGGCCGTCCCTTGCTCTACCACCAGGGCCGGTTCACGGCCCTGCGGGATTGATCACGCCCGGCTCTCCTGCGAAGTCGTCGAGTTCCGATTACGCTGCGTTGCAAAGGTCACAGTTCAAAGCGCTTGCTTAGCGGGAACGAACTGGGTGTACTGACGAGTAATATTTCGGTCGGAGCGCGGGCCGCCCCGACCGGGATCGGCCGCTTGTGGCGCCTATGCTGCCTGGAAGAAGGCAGCCGAAAACTGACGATGCAGTAGGAGAGCCGGCGTGAGCTTGAGGATCGTTGTCACTGTGAAGTACGTGCCCGACGCCACTGGCGACCGGCACTTCGCCGATGACCTGACCGTCGACCGGGACGACGTGGACGGTCTGCTCTCCGAACTCGACGAGTACGCGGTCGAACAGGCGTTGCAGATCTCCGAGAACTCCGACGACGACGTGGAGATCACCGTCCTGACGGTGGGCCCCGAGGACGCCAAGGACGCGCTCCGCAAGGCCCTCTCCATGGGCGCCGACAAGGCGATCCACGTCGAGGACGACGACCTGCACGGCACCGACGCCATCGGCACATCCCTGGTGCTGGCCAAGGCGATCGAGAAGGCCGGCTACGACCTGGTCATCTCCGGCCTGGCCTCCACCGACGGCACCATGGGCGTCGTCCCGGCCCTGCTGGCCGAGCGTCTGGGCGTCCCGCAGGTCACCCTGCTCTCCGAGGTCTCCGTCGAGGACGGCACCGTCAAGGGCCGCCGGGACGGCGACGCCGCCTCCGAGCAGCTCGAGGCCTCCCTGCCGGCCGTCGTGTCGGTCACCGACCAGTCGGGCGAGGCGCGTTACCCGTCCTTCAAGGGCATCATGGCGGCCAAGAAGAAGCCGGTCGAGTCCTGGGACCTCTCCGACCTGGACCTGGAGGCCGAGGAGGTCGGTCTCGAGGGTGCCTGGACCGCGGTCGACAGCGCGACCGAGCGTCCGGCCCGCACCGCGGGCACGATCGTCAAGGACGAGGGCGAGGGCGGCAAGCAGCTCGCCGAGTTCCTCGCGGGCCAGAAGTTCATCTAAAGGCCCTTCGCCGACCGCCCCTCAACTTCGTTTCGCAGGAGAGCAATCCCATGGCTGAAGTCCTCGTCTTCGTCGACCACGTGGACGGTGCCGTCCGCAAGCCCACCCTGGAGCTGCTGACGCTGGCCCGCCGCATCGGCGAGCCCGTCGCCGTCGCCCTCGGCGCGGGCGCCGAGAACACCGCCGCCGCGCTGGCCGAGCACGGCGCCGTGAAGGTGCTGACCCACGACGCCTCCGAGTACGCCGACTACCTCGTCGTACCGAAGGTCGACGCGCTCCAGGCCGCCGTCGAGGCGGTCTCCCCGGCCGCCGTCCTCGTCCCGTCCTCCGCCGAAGGCAAGGAGATCGCCGCCCGTCTGGCGCTGCGCATCGGCTCCGGCATCATCACCGACGCCACCGACATCGAGGCCGGCGACGAGGGCCCGGTGGCCACCCAGTCGGTGTTCGCCGCGTCCTTCACCACCAAGTCCCGTGTCTCCAAGGGCACCCCGGTCATCACCGTGAAGCCGAACTCGGCCGCCGTCGAGGCCGCCCCGGCCGCCGGTGCCGTCGAGGCCCTCGCGGTGACCTTCTCCGCCCAGGCGACCGGCACCAAGGTCACCGGCCGTACGCCGCGTGAGTCGACCGGCCGCCCGGAGCTGACCGAGGCCGCGATCGTGGTCTCCGGCGGCCGCGGCGTCAACGGCGCCGAGAACTTCGCCCTCATCGAGTCCCTCGCCGACTCCCTGGGCGCGGCCGTCGGCGCCTCCCGCGCCGCGGTGGACGCCGGCTGGTACCCGCACACCAACCAGGTCGGCCAGACCGGCAAGTCCGTCTCGCCGCAGCTCTACATCGCCAACGGCATCTCCGGCGCCATCCAGCACCGCGCCGGCATGCAGACCTCGAAGACCATCGTGGCCGTCAACAAGGACGCCGAGGCCCCGATCTTCGACCTGGTCGACTACGGCGTCGTCGGCGACCTGTTCGACGTCGTCCCGCAGCTCACCGAAGAGATCAACACCCGCAAGGGCTGATCCCGGCAGTCGCGGTACTGTCCGAGGCCCCCGTGACCGCACAGGTCACGGGGGCCTCGGCTCATTCCAGGGTCAGCGTGGCCTGCACCGGCAGGTGATCGCTCGGGTACTGGCCGTCCAGGCGGAAGGTGTCGGTCCACTCACGGTGGACGGTGACCCCCGGCGTCGCCAGGATCCAGTCGATACGGTCCCCGTTCGGCGTCAGCGGCTTGTACCCGTGGTAGGTCGCATAGGCCCCGCCCCGCGCGCGTGCCGTGTCCCAGGTGTCCACCAGCCCGGCGGCCAGCAGCCGGTCGTAGACCGGATTGGCGTGGGCGACGGCGTTGAAGTCGCCGGTCAGCAGCAGGGGCAGGGAGCGGTCCAGGCGGGCCGTCCGTGCGGCGATCAGGTCGGCGGACCGCATCCGCGCGTACTGGCTGGCGTTGTCGAGATGGGTGTTGACGACGTAGAACTCCCGCCGGGCGCGCAGATCACGGAAGCGGACCCAGGTGACCATGCGGGGGTAGTCCGCCCCCCAGGTGTTGGAACCGAGCACCTCGGGTGTGTCGGAGAGCCAGAAGTGCGCGTGCTCGACCGGGGCGAGCCGACGGGTGTCGTAGAAGACGGCCACCGCCTCCGGGTCCTCCACGCTGCGGCCCTCGCCGATCCAGTCGTAGTGCGGACCGAGGTCGGCCTCGATGTCGCGCAACTGGGCCGGCAGGCCCTCCTGGGTGCCGACGACGTGCGGAGCCGCCCGGCGCAGCAGCGCACGCATCACCGGACGGCGCACCGGCCAGGTGTGGCCGTCCTTGGCGCCCGGGTAGCGCAGGTTGAAGGTCATGACCCTCAACGGCGGCACGGTCGAGGGCTGGAGCGCCCCGCGCGCCGGGCTCTCGTGCCGGGTGGCGGACGACCCCGCCGTGCCCAGCAGGGGCACGGTCGCCAGGACGGCCAGGGCCGTGCGCAGTCCCGCGCGCCGGGTCTGCCCGGTGGTGCCGGTCATATGTTTCCCTCCCTTGTGAGACAGGATGAAGGTGAGGACGGCTGTACGGAAGAGGGGGCCGGGGTGCCGGTGAGCGGAGGGACCGCGCCGTGGACAGGGTGTTGACCTGCCGGAAGCCGCCCGGATAACTTCGTTCTACGGATTGTTGATTCCGTACAGCGGAAAAACCGGAGGGTGTGGGAATGGGTCAGGGCCAGCACGAGACGGTCACGACGAGCCTCGCGGGCGCCGTCAGCGAGGAGATCAGCGCCTCCCTCGCCCCGGTCGACGCCGAACTCGACCGGCGCTACCCCGGCGACCCCGGGACCCGCCAGCCCGTCCACACCGTCTACGTCCCCGGCGACGCCTTCGACGCCGACACGATCCGCTCCTGGGGCGACCGGGCGCTCGCCGCCCTCGACGAGCACGCCCCCGACCCGGCCTCCTTCGCCGCCTGTCTCGGCCTCTCCCCGGACCTCGCCGAGCCCGTGTACACGCGCGTGCGGGCCAAGCTGGAGCGCGAGCCCGTCGAAGACCTCCGCGTCGACTTCGAGGACGGCTACGGCCCCCGCCCGGACGCCGAGGAGGACGCGGCCGCCGCCCGCGCGGCCCGGCTCGTGGCGGAGGCGCACACGAAGGGCACCGCGGCCCCGTACATGGGCATCCGCCCGAAGTGCATGGAGGCCGCGGTACGCGACCGGGGCATCCGCACCCTCGACATCTTCCTCACCGGCCTGACGGAGAGCGGCGGCCTCCCCGACGGCCTGGTCCTGACCCTCCCCAAGGTGACGTATCCGGAGCAGGTCACCGCGATGGTCCGGCTCCTGGAGGCCTTCGAGCGGGCGCGTGGCCTCGACGCCGGGCGGCTCGGCTTCGAGATCCAGATCGAGACCAGCCAGTCCATCCTCGCCACCGACGGCACCGCGACGGTCGCCCGCATGATCCAGGCCGCCGAGGGCCGTGCCACCGGACTGCACTACGGCACCTTCGACTACAGCGCCTGCCTCGGTGTCTCCGCCGCCTACCAGGCCAGTGACCACCCCGCCGCCGACCACGCCAAGGCGGTCATGCAGGTCGCCGCGGCCGGCACCGGCGTCCGCGTCTCGGACGGCTCCACCAACGTGCTGCCGGTCGGCCCCACCGCGCGGGTCCACGACGCCTGGCGCCTGCACTACGGCCTCACCCGCCGCGCCCTGTCCCGCGCCTACTACCAGGGCTGGGACATGCACCCCGGCCACCTCCCCACCCGCTACGCGGCCGTCTTCGCCTTCTACCGGGAGGGATTCGCCCAGGCCGCCGAGCGGCTCTCGCGGTACGCCGGCCGGGGCGGCGGAGACGTGATGGACGAGCCCGCGACCGCCAAGGCCCTCAGCGGCTACCTGCTGCGCGGCCTGGACTGCGGCGCCCTCGACCTCGCCGAGGTGACCGAAGCGAGCGGGCTGACCCGGGCGGCCCTGGAGGGCTTCGCCACGCCGCGCCGCGGAGATCTGACGGTCTCCGCGCCGTAGCGGCGGCGGGCCGGAGGAACAGGGCGGGCGGGGCGTCCCCGCCCGGCACCGGTACCGCACCGCGATACCGCGACCCCTGCTCCACCGGCCGCCGTTCAGGAGCTACGACCGCTGCGGGAGTTCGTACGGGCGCGTGATGATCTCCATGCCGTGCCCGGCCGGATCCATGAAGTACACGCCCCGGCCGCCGTGATGGTGGTTGATCTCACCCGGCTGCCTGCCGTGCGGATCGGCGAAATACGTGATCCCCGCCCGCTCGATCCGCTCGAAGGCCGCGTCGAACTCCTCGTCCGAGACGAGGAACGCGTAGTGCTGCATGACGATCGACTCCGCCGGGATGCTCGCGAAGTCCAGGGTGACACCGTTGCTGGTGTTCACCGGGACGAACGGGCCCCACTCGGGACCGACTTCGAGTCCCAGGATGTGGGCGAGGAACTCGGCGGACTCCCGGTTGTCGCGGGAATGGACGATGGTGTGGTTCAACTCGACTGACATGTGTGGAATGCCTCCGTAAGGCAAACTCACGGGCGCCTCCATGCCTCACCCGGTCGGTGACCGACACGCGACGCCGTCCGGTCATTTTATCGGACGTGCAGGTGCTCCAGGCCGGACGCGGTCACCCACTTCTCGTCCGCGAACAGTCGGGTGCCCTGCTCGCAGCGGCGTGCGTCGGCCCGCGCGCGGGTGCAGAACTCCTCCGGGGTCGTCCCGAAAAGCTGCCGCAACGCCCTGGACCGTGCGAGGAGTTCGGTGATCAGCGCACGCTGCCCCGGATGGCGGCGGGGGACGCCGTCACCGTCGTGCAGCACGCCATGGTGGTTCACGTACGCGAACGCGTCGAGGAGGGTCTCGCCGTTCTCCAGCTCGACCCGGAAGCCCGGCGCGGGCAGCAGGACCCGGTCGTAGTTCGGCTCCGTGGCATCGATCAGGGCGAGTTGTTCCGGGTCTAGCCAGATGACGAACAGCTCCCGTGTGACGGCGGGGGCGGCGACGGGGGACGCGGACACATAGCCGAGGCGGCTGACGTGCGCGGAGACGCCGATGTCGAGTCCCGTCACCCGCGCCTTCACCATGGGGACCGCCGACGTGACCCCGAACTCGTCCATCTTGTGGCGCAGTTGGGCGGGACTGGCGTTGGAGCCGACGGCTACGACCGGAGTGCGGCCGGGATGCGTCAGCCGGTCCAGCGGCAGCAGCTCGTCCCCCAGGAGCAGCCCGGACCCGGCCGGCCAGGCGCCGGGATAGCTCAGCGGGTGGTCGCGCGGCGCGTCGGCCAGGCCCAGCGCCCGAAGGCTGCGGTGTGCGTCGGGGGCGTCCACGGCCGTCTCAGTCGGCCGGCGGCAGCTCGCCCGAGCCGCGGGTGACGAGCCGGGTGGGCAGTTCGATGCGCTCGGGGGTGATCAGCGTCCCGTCCAGCTGCCCGAACAGGCGCTCGGCGGCGGTCCGGCCGAGCGCGGCCGCGTCCTGCGCGACCACCGTGACCCCCGGCTGGAGCAGGTCGGCGAGCTCCAGGTCGTCGAAGGCCACCAGGGCGACCGGCCGGGCCCGCTCGGCGAGCACCCGGATCACGGTGACCGTCACCCGGTTGTTGCCCGAGAAGATCGCCGTGACCGGCGCGGGACCGGACAGCATCTCCTCGGCCGCGCGGCGCACCCGCAGCGGATCGGTGGCGCCCAGCGACATCCAGGCGTCCTCGACCGGTATGCCGGCGTCCTCCATCGCCGCCCGGTAGCCGCGCAGCCGCTCGGCCGCGGTGTGGATGCGGGGCATGTCGCCGATGAAGCCGATCCGGCGGTGCCCGTGCGACACCAGATGGGTCACGCCCTCGCGGGCGCCGCCGAAGTTGTCCGACAGGACGCAGTCGGCGTCGATCTGTCCGGCCGGCCGGTCCACGAACACCGTGGCGACGCCCGCCTTGATCTCGGGCTCGAGATACCGGTGGTCGTCACCTGCCGGGATCACCACCAGGCCGTCCACCCGGCGCGCGCACAGTGCCAGCGCCAGCTCCTGCTCCCGGTCCGGGTCCTCGGCGCTGGAGCCGTTGATGAGCAGGGCGCCGTGGGCGCGGGCCACCTCCTCCACCGCGCGGCTGAGCGGCCCGTAGAACGGGTCGGCGAGGTCCTCCAGGACCAGGCCGATGCTGGCCGTGCTGCCCTTGCGCAGCACCCGGGCGCTGTCGTTGCGGCGGAAGCCGAGCGCGTCGATGGCCTCCTGGACCCGGCGTTCCGTCTCGGGTGTGACCCCCGGCTCGCCGTTCACCACGCGCGAGACCGTCTTGAGGCCCACTCCGGCGCGAGCGGCGACGTCCTTCATGGTGGGACGGTTGCCGTAGCGGCTCTCGGGCCTGCGCTGCGTCTCGGGCACGATGCTGTGTCCTGTCCTGTCGTCCACGGGAGGTCGGCCCTGCACTCCGTCCGCGAGATGTTGCGCACGGGGGTGCGAGGGTCCCAGGGTGTGTATGAGGATGTGGCGTCGAGCATAGAGCCTGGACAACGTTGTCAAGTGCGGGAGACACTGTCCACCGCACTTCCGGCCCGCGTCCCCCAATCGCTGGACCGGCCAGCCCTTTTCATGGTGGACCGGGAGAAACCAGACTGATGTACACCGACCTCGTGGCCGCGCTCGACATCGGCGGCACCAAGATCGCCGGAGCGCTGGTGGACGGCGACGGCACGATCCTGGCCCGCGCTCAGCGCCCCACGCCCGCCCAGGAGCACGGCGACACCGTCATGCGGGCCGTCGAGGAGACGCTGGCGGAGCTGACCGCGGCTCCGCTGTGGGGGCGCGTCCGGGCGGTCGGCATCGGCAGCGCGGGGCCGGTGGACGCCTCGGCGGGTACGGTCAGCCCGGTGAACGTGCCCGGCTGGCGTGACTTCCCGCTGGTCGACCGGGTCCGGGCGGCGACGGGGAACCTCCCGGTCCAGCTCATCGGCGACGGCGTGGCCATCACGGCGGCCGAACACTGGCAGGGCGCCGCCCGCGGCCACGACAACGCGCTGTGCATGGTGGTCTCGACCGGCGTGGGCGGCGGTCTGGTCCTGGGCGGCCGACTGCACCCCGGCCCCACCGGCAACGCCGGCCACATCGGCCACATCAGCGTCGAACTCGACGGAGACCCGTGCCCGTGCGGCGCGCGCGGCTGTGTGGAGCGCATCGCCAGCGGCCCCAACATCGCCCGCCGGGCCCTGGAGAAGGGCTGGACGGCCGGCCCCGACGGTGACGCCTCCGCCGCCGCGGTGGCCGCCGCCGCCCGCGCGGGCGATCCGGTCGCCGTGGCCTCCTTCGAACGGGCCGCCCAGGCCCTGGCCGCAGGTATCGCGGCCACCGCGACCCTGGTCGAGATCGACATCGCGGTGATCGGCGGGGGCGTCGGCAAGGCGGGCGAGGTGCTCTTCGCCCCGCTGCGCCGGGCGCTCCGCGACTACGCCACCCTCTCCTTCGTCCAGCGCCTGACGGTGACGCCCGCGCAGATGGGCACGGACGCGGGCCTGGTGGGAGCGGCCGCGGCGGCCCTGGAGGCGAGCGCGGGGGCCACGGCGGCGGGGGTCTGACACCGACGGCGGTGGCGACGGGGGCCGCGGTTGTCCCGGAAGGAACGTTCCGGCCGCCCAGCCGCTCCAGGCGGGGACGGCCTCGCGGGACCGCCGCCGGAGGGCGGGGACACCGTCCGTGCCGGTCCGGGACACCGTCCGTGCCGGTCCGGGACACCGTCCGTGCCGGTCCGGGACACCGTCCGTGCCGGTCCGGGACACCATCCCCCCGGCCCCCGACGGCGCAGGCCGTGTCCCGGTCGCCCCACCTGCCCACGGTCCGCCACAGCGCCTCGGACAGGCCGTCCGGGCGCCCCGCGGCCGACCACAGGGCATGGCGAAGCTCCTTCGAACCGTCGGTGACCACGGCGTTCTCGCCGCGTGACGGTCGATCGTGCGCGTGGATCCCGCGGGTGACGCGTGACCCCGCCCCCGTCGGCGGCGTTGATCCCCGCATGAAGAAGCGCAGCATGCTCGCCATCGCCTCCCTCGCCACCGGCTTCGTCGTCGCGGCGATCTCCCCCTCGCACGGCCTCGGCGGTGCGGACCTCGAAGGACTGAACGTGGGCGACACCCTCAGCACGCTCGACCACACCATCGCCAGCGACAGCCTGGCCATCGACGAGGACGCCCTGGGGCAGGACCACTGACCGAACGGATCGGACCGGTTCGGACCGGTTCGAACCGAACCCCATCGGACCGGATCTGACCGAACCGAACCGGACCGAATCGGATCGGAACGGATCGGACCGGTCCAGGGCCACGGACGCCGTGGCGCGGGCACCCCACCGCGAGGGGGCCGACGCCACGGCGTCCGTGCGCCCTCAACGGGAACTGGTTTCCGTGGCAGGGTGGAGCGGGCAAGCCACAGGGGGCCAACAGAAGAGGGGGACATGTGACCGTCGTCTGGATCAACGGCGCGTTCGGTGCGGGGAAGACCACCACCGCACGGGAATTGATCGACCTGATCCCGAACAGCACGCTCTTCGACCCCGAGGTCATCGGCGGAGCACTTCCGTACCTGCTGCCGCCCAAACGTCTCGCCGAGGCCGGCGACTTCCAGGACCTGCCGATCTGGCGACGGCTCGTGATCGACACGGCGGCCGCGCTGCTCGCCGAGCTGGGCGGCACCCTCGTCGTCCCCATGACCCTGCTGCGCCAGGAGTACCGCGACGAGATCTTCGGCGGTCTCGCCGCCCGCCGGATCCCCGTCCGGCATGTGCTCCTCGCCCCGGGGGAAACGATCCTGCGCGAGCGAATAGCCGCCCGCGAGGTCCCCCCGGACCTCCCCGACGGCGAGATACGGATCCGCCAGTGGTCGTACGACCACATCGAGCCGTACCACGTGGCCCTCGCCTCCTGGCTCACCGCCGACGCCCACCCCGTCGACAACGGAGTCCTCACCCCGCGGCAGACGGCCGCCCGGATAGCCGAGGCCGTGGGCAGCGGCGCCGTGGCCGTGTGCGACATCGTGCAGACGCCCGAGCCCACCGCCGAGACGGTGGCCGCCGGGGTGCTCCTCTTCGACGAGCGCGACCGGGTACTGCTCGTCGACCCGACGTACAAGCCCGGCTGGGAGTTCCCCGGCGGAGTGGTGGAGCCCGGCGAGGCGCCCGCGCGCGCGGGCGTGCGCGAGGTCCTGGAGGAGACCGGGATCCGGCTCGACGACCTGCCCCGCCTCCTGGTCGTCGACTGGGAACGGCCGACGCCCCCCGCCTACGGGGGACTGCGCCTCCTCTTCGACGGCGGACGCCTCGACGCCACCGCGGTCGCGGGGCTGCTGCTGCCCGGCCCCGAGCTGCGGGCCTGGCGCTTCGTCACGGAGGAGGAGGCGGCCGGTCTCCTGCCGCCGGTCCGCTACGAGCGGCTGCGCTGGGCGCTACGAGCTCGCGAGCGCGGAGCGGCGCTGTATCTGGAGGCGGGCGTACCGACGACCGAGTGAGCGCTCGGCAGCGCGCGAGGGTACTTCGGGTCCTCCGACACCGGCCGTGTTCCCGGGAGTCCACCGCGTCGGCCGACCGGACACGCCGAGAGGGCCCCGCCCGGTGGGTGAGGCCCTCCGGTGACGGCGATCGCGGCTCAGCCGGCCGCGTAGTTGCGCAGGAACAGGGCTTCCGCCACCGACAGGCGCTCCAACTCCTGAGGAGACACGCTCTCGTTGACCGCGTGGATCTGCGCCTCCGGCTCGCTCAGGCCGATGAGGAGGATCTCCGCCTTCGGGTAGAGCGAGGCCAGGGTGTTGCACAGCGGGATGGAACCACCCTGACCCGCGTACTGCATGTCCTGACCGGGGTAGGCGACCGACATCGCGTCGGCCATCGCCGCGTACGCCGGGCTGGAGGTGTCGGCGCTGAACGCCTGGCCCTGACCGACCTGTTCGGTGCTCACCCGCGCGCCCCACGGCGTGTGGGCCTCCAGGTGGGCCTGGAGCAGCTTCGTCGCCTCGGCCGCGTCCACGCCCGGCGGCACCCGGAGGCTGACCAGCGCACGGGCACCCGCCTGCACGGACGGGGTGGCGCCGAGGACCGGCGGGCAGTCGATGCCCAGGACGGTGACGGCGGGGCGGGCCCAGATACGGTCGGAGACCGTGCCGGAGCCGATCAGACCGACACCGTCCAGGACCTTGGCGTCCTGGCGGAACTGCGCCTCGTCGTACTGGAGGCCTTCCCAGCGCGCGTCGTCGGTGAGGCCGTCGACGGTCGTGGAGCCGTCCTCGGCGCGCAGCGAGTCCAGCACCCGGATCAGCGCGGCCAGCGCGTCCGGCGCGGCCCCGCCGAACTGGCCGGAGTGCAGATTGCCTTCGAGCGTGTCGACCTGGACCCGCACCATGGTCATACCGCGCAGGGTGGAGGTGACGGTCGGCAGACCCCTGCGGAAGTTGCCCGCGTCCCCGATGACGATGGTGTCGGCCGCCAGCAGGTCGGGGTGTTCTTCGGCGTACCGCTCCAGACCGCCGGTGCCCTGCTCCTCGGAGCCCTCCACGATCACCTTCACGGCGACCGGGACGCCTCCGTTCGCCTTCAGAGCGCGCAGCGCGAGCAGGTGCATGATCACGCCGCCCTTGCAGTCGGCGCTGCCGCGGCCGTACCAGCGGCCGTCCCGCTCCGTCAGCTCGAACGGCGGGGAGGCCCAGCCCGCCTCGTCCAGCGGCGGCTGCACGTCGTAGTGGGCGTAGAGAAGGACCGTCCGGGCACCGGCGGGGCCCGGCAGACATCCGTACACCGACTGCGTGCCGTCGGGGGTGTCGAGCAGGGCCACGTCCTGGAAGCCCTCGGCGCGCAGCGCGTCCGCGATCCAGTTCGCGGCGGCCTCGCTCTCGCTCTTGGGGAAGTGGTCGAAGTCCGCCACCGACTTGAAGGCCACCAGCTCGGTGAGCTCCGCCCGTGCCCTGGGCAGCAGCGAGGCGACGGTCTCGGCGACCGGATTCGACGACATGGGCACGCTCCTTGTAGGTGCGACGTTGTACTGGTGTGTACTGGTCCGTACGGGTGACCGTGCGAGCGTACGCGCCCGCCAGGATGTGGGACGCGCACGCCGCCGATCCTCCCACAGCGGACCGTGGCGATCTCCGCCGTAGGATGCGGGGGACAGGTGCGGCAAGCGGCTTGATCAGGAGCAGTAGACCATCGTGAGCAGCGAGAACTCTCCGGCGGACGACGAGAACTCTTCGGCGGACGACGCGCGGCAGGTGTGGGACGTCGTCGTGGTGGGCGCGGGCCCCGCAGGGGCTTCGGCCGCCTACGCGGCGGCGGTCACGGGACGGCGGGTGCTGTTGCTGGAGAAGGCGGAGCTGCCCCGCTACAAGACGTGCGGCGGCGGCATCATCGGCCCCTCCCGTGACGCGCTGCCACCCGGCTTCGAACTCCCCTTCCGCGACCGGGTGCACGCGGTGACCTTCTCGAACAACGGGCGCTTCACCCGCACCCGGCGCTCCCGGCAGATGCTGTTCGGGCTGATCAACCGGCCGGAGTTCGACCACCAGCTCGTCGAGCACGCCCAGAAGGCGGGCGCCGAGCTGCGCACCGGCGTCACCGTGCAGCGGGTCGAGCAGCACGGCTCGGCGGTGCCGGACCGGCGCACGGTCGCGGTCGTCCTCCAGGGCGGCGAGACGCTCCTGGCGCGCGCGGTGGTCGGCGCGGACGGCAGCGCGAGCCGCATAGGGGCTCATGTCGGGGTGAAGCTCGACCAGGTGGATCTCGGTCTGGAGGCGGAGATCCCGGTGCCGGAGACGGTCGCCGAGGACTGGAAGGGCCGCGTCCTCATCGACTGGGGTCCGATGCCCGGCAGCTACGGCTGGGTGTTCCCCAAGGGCGACACGCTGACGGTCGGTGTCATCTCGGCGCGCGGCGAGGGCGCGGCGACCAAGCGCTACCTCGAGGACTTCATCGGGCGGCTCGGCCTCGCCGGTTTCGAGCCGAGCATCTCCTCCGGCCATCTGACCCGCTGCCGGGCCGACGACTCCCCGCTGTCACGCGGCCGGGTCGTCGTGTGCGGTGACGCGGCGGGGCTGCTGGAGCCGTGGACCCGCGAGGGCATCTCCTTCGCCCTGCGCTCGGGCCGGCTCGCCGGCGAGTGGGCGGTGCGCATCTCCGAGGCGCACGACGCGGTGGACGCCCGTCGGCAGGCCCTGAACTACGCCTTCGCCATCAAGGCCGGCCTCGGCGTGGAGATGAGCGTCGGCAAGCGGCTGCTCACGCTCTTCGAGCGCCGCCCCGGACTGTTCCACGCCGCCCTCACCGGTGTCCGCCCCGCCTGGCGGGCGTTCACCGACATCACCCGCGGCCGGACGACCCTGGGGGAGCTCATCCGCTCCCACCCGATGGCCCAGCGGGCACTGAGCGCGGTGGACCGGCGGCAGGCGGCCACGGCCGAGCCGGTGGCCGAGGAGAGCGGCTCCTGACCCTGCCCCTGCCCCCCCCGACCCGAGGGGCACGGATCACCGTCGGTTCGTGACGGTGATCCGGAACACCGGGTGGTCAGGCGCGATCCGGCGCAGCTCGGCGTCCGGGGAGTCCGGACCCACCCCGTTGAAGAAGGCGCCGACCTCGGCCTTCCAGCGCTTGAGATAGGCACGCAGCAACGGCGTCTTGTCGTCGTCGGCGACCTCGACCGCCGCGAACTCCTCCACGTTCTTGCCGAGGCGCAGCTCGCCCCCGCCCGCCGCCCGCATGTTGTGCGTCCACTGGACGTGGCCGCGCGGTGCGACGAGGTACTGCCGGCCGTCCACGGTCAGCAGGTTGACGGGGGTGCTCCGCCATTCGCCGCTCTTGCGGCCGCGGACCGCCAGCACCCGGGATCCCCACACGCTCAGACCCCGGCGGGTCAGCCAGGCCACGGCGCGGTTGAAGACGTTGACGGTGAACCAGCCGGGCTTCTGCACGTGGGTGGACATGGCTGCTGCCTCCTGAAGAGAACCGGGACGAGACGGAATGGGGTTATGCCGGGTGGTGCTGGGCGACGCGGGATCGTGCGGTGCGGCGCGGTGCGGTGCGAAAAGTGTGAGCACTGCTCTCGCTTGAGAGAAGTCTGCCGCAGACAGCTGCTCCATAGCAAGAGCAGTGCTCTCTTTTTTGTGCGCCGATTCCTCTTGGGTGCGGTGCTCTGCTTTCGTGGGACACTGGTACGTATGAGCAGCATCGTTCGAGGGGCACGCGCCCGCGCCAGGATCGAAGTCACCGCCGCCATCAAGGAGGAGGCCCGCAGACAGCTCGCGTCCGAGGGCGCGGCCAGGCTCTCGCTGCGAGCCGTGGCCCGTGAGCTCGGCATGGTCTCCTCCGCGCTGTACCGCTACTTCCCGAGCCGCGACGACCTGCTCACCGCCCTCATCATCGACGCCTACGACTCCCTCGGCGAGGCCGCCGAATCGGCGCACGCGAGGGTCACGGACGCCGGCGCCGCACCCGTCGAACGCTGGGTGGCGGTCGGTGAGGCGGTGCGCGCCTGGGCGCTGGCGCATCCGCAGGAGTACGCGCTGATCTACGGCTCGCCGGTGCCCGGCTACAGCGCGCCCCAGACGACCGTCCCGGCCGCCGCCCGCGTCGGCCTGCTCCTCATCGGCATCGTGCGGGACGCGCACCAGGGCCACGCGCTGGAGGTGCCGCTCCTGACGGACGAGCTGGTGCCCGAGGCGGTCCGGCTCGGGGCCGACCTCGCCCCCGACCTTCCGCCGGGGGCCGTCGCGGCGCTCGTGGCGGCCTGGGCCCAGCTGTTCGGGCTGGTCGGGTTCGAGCTGTTCGGGCAGTTCAACCGGGTGGTGGAGGAGCGCGAACCGTTCTTCCGGTTCGCGGTCACCCGCCTCGCCCAGGAGGTGGGACTCCGCTAGGGCGCGCCGCCGATCGGGGCACGCGCATACCCGTCCCGGCCGGAACCACGTGACCCGTCGCCGACCATGCGGTCAGTCGGTCGGTCAGCCGGTCAGTCCGTCAGCCGGTCAGTCGGTCAGTCGTTCACGATGGCGGTCGGCGCGGGCCGGGCCGCGAGGGTCGTCGAGGGCCTCGGGGCGGGGCGTACTTCCAGGGGAGTACGGCCGGTCACCACGCCCGGCGGACGTCCGGCGCGCCCGGCGGCGTCTAGCGTGGCGGACATGGAAGAGGAGCGGACGCGGGGGCCCGGTGCCCCGGGACGGTGGTGGTCGCCCCGGCCGCCGTCCCGGCTGCGCGACCGGGCAGGCCGCCACGAGGCCCGGGAAGCCCGGGAGCGTCGGGAGGGCGGGGCGGACCCGGGTTCGGGTGCGGCGCGGTGGCCCTGGCCGTCCACCGTGCTGATCACGGCCTTCGTCCTTGTCGGCTCGACCTTCGCCTCCCACGCGCAGGAGGGTGAGCGGGCGCCGCTCGACACCTTCGCGCGCGTGCTGCTGGTGCTCGCCTCCGCGCTGCTGCTGTGGCGGCGGCGACACCCGGTGGCCGTCGCGTTCGGCACGGCGTCCGCCGCCGCGCTCTACCTGGGCGCCGGTTATCCGTACGGGCCCGTCTTCCTCACCGTGGCCGTGGCCTGCTTCACCGCGGTCGTCGCCGGGCACCGGCGGGCCGCCTGGACGGCTCTGGGCCTGCTGTGGGCCGTCCATCTGCTGGTCGCGCACTGGCTGTACCGGTGGCTGCCGCCCACGGGAGACGATCCGGCCCCCTTCGGGCAGGAGATCGTCGTCGCGGGATGGGCCGTGGCGATCGTGGCGATCGCGGAACTGGCGCGGATCCGGCGCGAGCAGTGGGCGCGTGAGCGGGCCGAGCGCGCCCAGGCCGCCCGCCGACGGGCCGACGAGGAGCGGCTGCGGATCGCCCGCGAACTGCACGACGTCCTCGCGCACAGCCTCTCGGTGATCAACGTGCAGTCGGGCGTGGGCCTCGCGCTCCTCGACTCCGACCCGGAGCAGGCGCGCACCGCGCTGACCACCATCAAGTCCGCCAGCAAGGAAGCGCTGGGCGAGGTACGCCAGGTGCTGGCCAGCCTCCGCGCGCCGGGGGACGCGCCGCGCGCCCCCGCACCCGGCCTGGACCGGCTGCCCGAGCTGGTGGAACAGGCGGCGCGCGCGGGCCTCACGGTCGAGGTGGCCGGCCGCCCGCCCGGGTTGTCGCCGCACACGGATCTCGCCGCCTTCCGTATCGTCCAGGAGGCCCTCACCAACGTCGTACGGCACTCGGGTTCGCGCCACGCGCGCGTGCGGCTTGAACATGCCGGCGGAACGCTGCGGCTGTGTATCGACGACGACGGTCCGGCGACCGGTGCCGACGCGGGTGGCAGCGGCAACGGGCTCGCCGGGATGCGGGAGCGGGCCGCCGCCCTCGGTGGCACGATCGAGGCGGGACCGCGGTCCGACGGCGGCTTCCGGGTCCTCGCCGTACTGCCCACGACGGCCGGAGAGAACCAGTGAACGAGAACGGCGCGGTGATCCGCGTACTGCTCGCCGACGACCAGTCGTTGGTCCGTGCGGGGTTCCGGGCCCTGCTGGACGCTCAGCCGGACATCGAGGTGGCGGCCGAGGCCGCCGACGGGGAGGAAGCGGTGCGCGCGGTGCGTGAACTGCGGCCCGACGTCGTCCTGATGGACATCCGGATGCCCCTCCTCGACGGTCTGACCGCCACCCGCCGGGTCACCGACGACGAGACGCTCTCCGAGGTCAAGGTCATCATGCTCACCACCTTCGAACTGGACGAGTACGTCTTCGAGGCGATCCGCTCGGGCGCTTCCGGCTTCCTGGTCAAGGACACCGAACCGGAGGAACTCCTGCGCGCCGTACGGGCGGTGGTCGCCGGGGACGCGCTGCTCTCGCCGGGAGTCACCCGTCGGCTGATCGCCGAGTTCGCCGCCCGCTCCAAGGAGCCCGCGGCGGCCGACGCGCTGAGCCGGCTCACCGAGCGGGAACGGGAGGTGATGGCCCTGGTCGGGATCGGTCTGTCCAACGAGGAGATCGCCCGAAGGCTGGTGGTCAGCCCGCTCACCGCCAAGACCCATGTGAGTCGCACGATGGTGAAGCTGGGCGCCCGGGACCGGGCCCAACTGGTCGTCCTGGCCTACGAGTCGGGGCTGGTCCGGCCGGGCTGGCTGGGCTGAGCGCCGCTGCGCGTACGCAGGAGCACGCTGACCACCCGGACCCCGAACACCACGGGAGCGAGCGCCAGGCCCGCCCACCGCAGCGACTTCTCCGCGAGGTCCGGCAGTTCGAACAGCAGCGCCGGACCGGCGACCGCCCCGAAGAGCACCGCCGCCGCGAACACCGCACTGCACAGCGCGTAGCCGATCTCGACGGTGATCACATCCCGCTCGGCCTGTGTGCGCCGGCCCCCGTACCCGCTCATACGGCGAGTCTCACAGGTGTACGCCCGGCGAGGCAATCGGCCCCACCGGGCGCACACCCGGAGACGGTCTCCCCCTAGTCGCGGGCTCCCACGGGCTCCGCGTCCGCCGCCGCGTCCGCTGCCGACGACGTCTGCGGGGCGGGGGACTTGGCGACGAGGACCGAGCCCCGGGCGCGCCGGGTGCGCAGTCCGGGGAGGGTGATGAGCAGGCCCACGGCGGCGATCGCCGTCACCACCGTCAGCCCGGGCCGGTAGCTGTCGAGGACGGCCTGCGGGGTGGGGTCGGCCGGGGCGCCCGCGGTGATCACCGCCGTCACCACCGCGAGGAAGATCGCGCCGCCCACCTGCACCGAGGTGTTGAGCAGTCCGGAGACCATGCCCTGCTCGTGGTCCGCCACCCCGTTGGTGGCCTGGATGTTGAGCGAGGGGAAGACCAGCGCGCAGGCCGCGCCGATCAGCAGCATGCTGGGCAGGATCACCGCCGCGTACACCGGGTCGAGATCGACGCGCAGGAACAGCGCGTACCCGGCGACCATGAAGGCGAAGCCCGCCGCGATCAGCCGCGGCGTGCCGAAGCGGTCGACGATCGAGCCCATCTTGGTCGAGGACACCGCGACCAGCGCGCCGGCGGGCAGGAAGGCGAGTGCGGTGTGCAGCGCCGACCAGCCGAGCAGGGTCTGCATGTAGAGGGTGGCCAGGAACTGGAAGCCGACGTACGAGCCGAAGAAGGCCATCGCGCCGAGCTGGGCCCGGATCTGGCTGCCGGAACGCAGCACGCCGAGCCGGATCAGCGGGCCGGCCGAACGGCGCTCGACGAGGACGAAGACGGTCAGCAGGGCGGCCACGGCGAGGAACGACAGCAGGGTGCGCGCGGAGGTCCAGCCGGACTCCGGGGCCTGGACCACCGTGAAGACCAGCAGCAGCATCGACGCGGTGCCGAGGACGGCGCCGGGGACGTCGTAGCCGTTGTGGTCCTTCTCGCGTTCGCTGCGCGGCAGCAGCTTCAGACCGGCCGCCAGCGCGAGCAGGGCGATCGGCGCGGGCAGCAGCATGGTGAGGCGCCAACTGGCCTCGGTGAGCAGGCCGGAGAGAACGAGTCCCATCGAGAAGCCGGTGGCGGCGCAGGTGGTGTAGATGGAGAGCGCCCGGTTGCGCAGCGGGCCCTCCGGGAACGTCGTGGTGATGATGGACAGGCCGGCCGGGGCGGTGAAGGCGGCGCTCAGGCCCTTGATGAACCGGCTCGCGATCAGCAGCGGACCCGAGTCCACCAGCCCGCCGAGCAGTGAGGCCAGCGCGAAGACACCGAGGGCGATCAGGAAGACCTGGCGCCGGCCGAGCAGGTCGGCCGCGCGGCCGCCGAGCAGGAGCAGGCCGCCGTAGCCAAGGATGTAGCCGCTGACGATCCATTGCAGGGTCGAGGTGGACAGGCCGAGGTCGGAGCCGATGGACGGCAGGGCGACGCCGACCATCGACACGTCCAGCGCGTCCAGGAACATCGCGGCGCACAGCACCAGCAGGGTGCCCCACAGCCGCGAGGTCCAGCGGCCCTCGGCGAGAGGGGACGCGGGGGAGGGGAGCGGAGAGGTCATGACGCAGACAGTACATGCGTATGCATCGAATGCAAGTGCATTTAATTCCGATGCAATAATTGCCGCTCTCTGCTACGGTGCGCCCCATGGCGGCGAAGAAGGGCGAGGCGGGAGCCGAGGCCGAGGTCGAGGCCGAGGCCGAAGAGGCACTCGTGGAACAGTGGCGGGACATGCTGGCGCTGCATGCGCGGACCCAGTGCGAACTCGACCGGGCGCTGCACCGGCATGGCCTGTGCGGCAGCGACTTCGAGGTTCTCGACGTCCTCGCGGAGTCGGCGGCGCCGGACGGCTCGTGCAGTTATCGCGTCCAGGAGATCGCCGAGCGGGTCCATCTCAGCCAGAGCGCGCTGTCCCGGTTGGTCGCCCGTCTGGAGAAGGACGGCCTGGTCGAACGCGGCATGTGCGCGGATGACCGCCGAGGCGTCCGGGTCGCGCTCACCGGGAAGGGGCGCGCGCTGCACGGCGACGTACGGCCGGTGCAGCGCGCGGTGTTGACCCGGATGCTGGCCGACTGACCGGGGAGGTCGTCGGCATGTCTCGGGCCCGCCGAGTCGTGACGGGCCGTCAGTGCCTGTCGGTATAATGAGTCGTGACGGCTCATCAAGTCCGTGCTTGTCAGCGGAACGTGACAGCCCATCAGATTGCGGACGGGTTGCTGGGCCCAAGTGGGTTGTCGGACCATGACGTGTCGTCAGCCCACCGCGGACGTCTCCCGCCACAGTGTCGCCAGTGCGGCGTCCCCGCTGACGCTCGGGAGCGGCAACCGGTTCCACAACGACAGATAGAGCAGGGCCGCGGGGCCGGACACCTCGCAGTCGGCGTCGCCCTCCGCGTTCCGCACGGTCACGGGCGGCTCCGGCGACAGACGTACGGTCCACACGGCGTCGGCCGTGTCCGTCGCCCGCACCCGCAGGACCCGGGGCTCCTCGGTGCGCACCCGGCTCTTGGCGCGCGCGTGGAACCCGCGCAGCAACTCGTCGATGCCGTCCGCCGCGAAATCGGCGGCGAACTCGCGGGCGGTCTCCTCGGGAGTACGGCCGCGGGCCGATTCCGCGTCCACGCGGTGCACGGCCGTCTCGTGCGCCTGCCGTCTGGCCCAGAACGCCAGCGCTGACGGTGCGGGCAGGAAGTGCCAGCACTCCAGGTCGGCCGGGGCGCCGGACAGGGTGTCGACGAGTCGCAGGTGGCCCGCGCGGAACCAGTCCAGCAGCGGGTCGCCGTCGAGCTCCGGCGGTTCGCCGAACGGGCGGAACGAAGGGTTGTTCTCGACCACGAACCCCGTCGCCCAGCGGTGCACCGTTCCCGTGTGCCGCAGCAGGTCCCTGACCTGCCAGCCCGGGCAGGTCGGCACCTTCGCGTCGGGACCCGCCGCGGCGGCCGCGGAGGCCAGCGACCGGCCTTCCCGGTCCAGGACGCGGATGAACTCGGCAGTCTTCATGGGGGGAGTGTGCCGGATGGGGTGCGGTCGAGGGGAGGGAGGGGTGCCCGTCAGCCGTCAGCGTGAGGCTCCGGCGTGCGGTGTCACGTGTCATCTCTCAGGAGTCGGTCGGTCGTCGCCCGGCGGGTGGCGAAGCCGATCGCCGCGGCCACTCCGGCCAGCACGGCCACGCTGGTGAGGGCGGCGGGCAGGGAGAACCAGTCGGCCATGAAGCCGATGGCGGGCGGTCCCAGGAGCATGCCGCCGTAACCGAGCGTCGAGGCGGTCGCGACGCCGCTCGGGCCGGCCAGCGCGCCCGCGCGTTCGACGGCCACCGGGAAGAGGTTGGCCAGCCCGAGCCCCGCGACCGAGTAGCCGAGGAGTGCCGCCCACAGGGTCGGGGCGAGCGCGCCGAGCAGCATCCCCGCCGCCGCGACCCCGCCGCCGATCACCACCGTACGGGTGCGGCCGAGCCGTTCCAGCAGCGTGGTGCCGGTGAGCCGGCCGATCGTCATGGCGAGCGCGAAGCACGAGTACCCGGCCGCTGCGGTCCCGGCGGAAGAACCCAGGTCCTGGCGCAGGTGCAGGGCGCCCCAGTCGGCGAGCGCGCCTTCGCCGTAGGCGGTGCACAGGGCGATCAGACCGAAGACGACGACGAGACGGCGGGTGCGGGGCGTCGGCCGATGCGGAGCCGTCCTCGCGGGCGCCCGGTCCCCGGGACCGGCCGTGGCGGGCCCGGAGGGAGAGGCCGCTTGCCCGGCCCCGGCACTCGCCTGCACCGTCCCGGCACTCGCCTGCTCGGGCGGCCGCGGCGGTTCCTGCCGGAGCAGGGTGGGTGCCGTGAGCGCGGTGACGAGCAGGCCGATGATCCCGAGGCCCAGCAAGTGGCGGGTGGGGGACAGGGATCCCGCGACCAGCCCGCCGAGACCGGCGCCGATCATGCCGCCCAGGCTGAAAGCCGCGTGGAAGGTGGGCATGACCGGCCTGCGCAGAGCGGCCACCAGATCGACGGCGGCGCTGTTGAAGGCGACGTTGATGCTGCCGTACGCCGCGCCGAACAACAGCAGCACGGCGCCGAGGGCGGCGGCGGAGTGGGTGAGCGGGGGCAGGGTGACGCTGAGGGAGAGCAGGACCGCGCAGACCACGGTGACCGGGTGGCTGCCGTAGCGATTGCACAGCCGCCCGGTGAACATCATCGTGATCACCGCGCCCGCGGAGACGCCGAGGAGGGCGAGACCGAGGGTGCTGGGGGAGGCGCCGGTCTGTTCCTTGATGGCCGGGATCCGGACGACCCATCCGGCGAAGATGAAGCCGTCGAGGGCGAAGAACGTGGTCAGGGCGATACGGAGCCGGGTGAGGTCATCGGCCTGACCCGGCACCGCATCCTGTGTTCGGGTTTTGTTTATTTGCGGCACAAAATCAGGCTAGGCGGTCGTCCAGAGCTGAACAAGGCCGTCGTGGGGTCTCCGTCCGCGCTCCCGGCGCCCTCGTACCGCGTCGTCACGGCAGCAGTCGTCCCTCCTTGGCGGCCGCCACCGCGCCCGAGCGTGTCTCCACCCCCAGCTTGCCGTAGATCCGCCCGAGATGGGTCTTGACCGTCGCTTCGCTGATGAACAGTGCCCGGGCGATCTCCCGGTTGCCCAGACCGCGGGCCAGTTGCGCGAGGATCTCGTGCTCTCGGGCGGACAGGGTGGGGCGTGGGCTGCGCAGCCTGGTCAGCAGGCGGTCGGCGACGGGAGCGGACAGCGCGGTGCGGCCGGCCGCCGCGGTGCGGATCGCCGCGAAGAGTTCGTCCGGCCGTTCCGCTTTGAGCAGGTAGCCGGTGGCGCCCGCCTCGATGGCGCGGGTGATGTCGGCGTCGGTGTCGAACATCGTGAGGACCAGGACCCGGGGGCCGGCCTCGGGTCCGCCGGTCAGCCGCCGCGTGGCCGTCACGCCGTCCATCCCGCCGTCGAGCTGAAGATCCATCAGTACCACGTCGGGAGAGAGCCGGGCGGCCAGGGCGAGCGCCTCCTCGCCGGTGCCCGCCTCGCCCACCACGTCGATGCCGTCGGCGCTGGCCAGCAGGGCGCGCAGGCCGGCCCGGACGACGGCGTGGTCGTCGCACAGCAGCAGCCGGACGGGCGGCGGGGACACGGACGTGCTCACGACACGGGCTCCTTGAGAGGGGCGGCGACGAACGGGACCAGGGGTACGGCGACGGTGACGACGGTGCCCTCGCCCGGGGTGGACTCGACGCTGAGCGTGCCGCCGGCCTGCCGGGCCCGGATCCGCATGGCGGGCAGCCCATGACCGCGGGTGCGGTCCCGTTCCGGCGGGGTCGATCCGCATGCTTCCGCTTCCGCTTCCGGTTCAGGGTCCGCTTCCGGGCCCGGCCCTGGTCCGGGCCCCGGTCGCCGCTCCGGCAGTGGCCGCCCCCGCTCCGCCGTGAATCCGCGCCCGTTGTCGGCGACGTCCAGGGAGACGAGGTCGTCCAGGCAGGTCAGCGTCAGCACACCACGGGTCGCCGCGGCGTGTTCGCGGACGTTGGCCAGCGCACCCTGGGCGATGCGCAGGAGCGCCGCTTCGACCCGTTCGGGCAGCGGACCAGGGTCGCCGTCGAGCCGGAACTCCACCGCCAGGCCGGGCCCGCTCTCCCGTGCGGCGAGCACGGTGAGCGCCTCGGGCAGCGAGTGCGCGGCGAGGTCGGCCGGAGCCAGGTCGTGCACGAAACGGCGGGCCTCGGCCAGGCCCCGGGAGGAGATCTCGGCGGCCTCGCGCACGTGCTCGCGCGCGGCGGCCCGATCCGTCTCCCAGACGCGCTCGGCCGCGTGCAGCAGCATCCGCTGGCTGGACAGGCCCTGTGCGAGGGTGTCGTGGATCTCCGTGGACAGCCGCTGACGCTCCGCGAGGACACCCGCCTGGCGCTCGGAGGCCGCGAGATCGCGCCGGGTGCGCACCAGATCGTCGATCAGTACGCGCTGCCGGGCCCCCTGCCGGTGCAGATGGACCAGCACGGCCGTGGCCACCGCGGCGACGGCCGGCGGGGCCACGACCATGTTCGGATTGATCGCGCCGTCCGCCACACGCACCTCCGAGACCACGACCAGCGCGGTGAGCACGGCCGCGAGCGGCACCGCGATCCGGGGCGGCAACGCGTGCAGGCCGGCGAACAGCAGCGGCATGGCACACCAGGTCGCGCTCGGCGCGAGCGCCAGGAGAATCACCCAGACGGCCGAAGCCGAGCCGAGCCACGCCAAATGTCGCGGGGTCGGCGCGGAACCGGGCCGCGGCGCCGGCGCCAGGAACCGCCCGAGGACGTAGAGCAGGCAGAAGGCCGCGTACAGCGCCACGACCCATCCGGTGTGCGTTCCGCCCCGGTCGCGGCTCAGGAAGCGGACGAAGGACGAGCCGAGCAGCACGAGGAACGCGAGGTGGACGACGGTGCCCAGCCAGCGCTCGTCCGGATCGGTGTGTCTCATCCTCCGTGTCTAACGCGACGGACGCCCGGACGCATCAACCGATCGGCTGACATCCGGATCACCCGAACCGGCCGATGGACCGAGACGGTCGGACGAGGCGCTCACGCCCGAGCACCCCGAGGCTGGAACCGGATCCCGCAGCGTGCGGGAGACGCCGTTCGGGAACCTCGCGATCGCCGGGAACACGCGATGCGATCGCCGGGATCCCCGCGGGCGTCACGCATCTCGAGAACCTCGCTCGGAAAGGCCGGTCACCTCATGCCCGCCAAGAAGCTCACCGTCAACCGCGCGGCCCTCGGTCACCGCATCGGGTACGCCCTCCGCCACCCGGACCGTGTGCCCCGCCATGTCGCCCGCACCGCCCGGGACCTGTGGCTGAGCCGCCGGCACCAGGATCACGTCTCGTACTACCGCGCGGTGATGCGCTCCGACACCCGCGTCGATCCGGACGCGGCGGTCGGCAGCCGCAACCGCGAACGGTGGCTCGCCCTCGGCGCCATGCAGTTCGACTACCTGCTCGGGCACGGTCTGCGCCCGGAGCACCGCATGCTGGAGATCGGCTGCGGCAACCTGCGGGGCGGCTGGCGGTTCATCCGGCACCTGGAACCCGGCCACTACTACGGGGTCGACATCTCACCCGACATCCTCGTGGCCGCACAGGACACGATCGTGGAGATGGGACTCCAGCAGCGGCTGCCCGCGCTGACGCCGGTGCGTGATCTGACGCTGCGGTTCCTGCCCGACGCCCATTTCGATGTGGTGCACGCACACAGCGTCTTCTCACACTCGCCGATCCCGGTCATCGAGGAGTGTCTGGCCCACGTGGGCCGGGTGCTCGCGCCCGGTGGTTGGTTCGACTTCACCTTCGACCGCACCGAGGGCGAGGAACACCACGTGCTGCGCGAGGACTTCTACTACCGCACCGACACCCTCGTGGCCCTGGCCCACAAGCACGGTCTGCGGGCCGACTTCATGGACGACTGGGAGAAGCTCCCGCACGGCCAGTCCAAGATCCGCGTCACCCACGGCGCGTGACCGGACCTGACCCGGCCTGCCGCGATCCGGGCGAGGGGAACAAGGGGAGCACAGAGGAGACGACGGAGGAAATCACGGAACGGGATCACGGACGGGTCACAGGCGAGAACGCGGGGGAACACAAGGGCATGCGGAGGCACGGAGAGCGGCGGCTGTGGGCCCTGGCGGGCGCGTTGTCGATGGCGGGGGTCGCGGTGGCCTGCGGCGGACCGGGGGACCGCGGCGCGTCGGCGGCCGCACCGGCTTCGTCGGCCGCCCCGGCCCCCCGGTTCGACCAGGAGGTCGGGCTGCCCGACGGCCGACGGGTGGGGATGGCGTACGTCGAGGGGCGCGGGCTGGTGGAGCGGCACCGGGGCGCGGACAAGGGCGTGTGGAGCGCGCCGCGCCTGGTGTACGCGACCGCGACCGACCGGTGCGAGAGCCTCACGCTCGAGGTGTTCGACAGGACGGTCGCGGTCATCGCGGACTGGGGTGACTACTGCTACGACGGCGAACCGCCCATGGAGTCGCTCGCCGCCGTCGGCACGGGGGACCTCACCCGCTGGGACACGAAACTCACCACGAGCTTCGACGGCTGGACGGAGGTCGCTCCCGAGGGAGGCTCGGGCGATCTCGTCTTCACCCGCCCCTCCACCGAGCGGCTGACCCGGCTCCGGTGGGGCGCGGACGGCTTCGCGGAAGTCGAGGACATCCCGCGCTGACGGCCGTGGCGACGCCGCCGTGCCGACGGTCGTGCTGACGACGGGGCTGGTCGCCGGGCCGATCGCCGCGTTGATCGGCGTGCCCATCCCTGCGGCCGATCCCCGTCGCCGATCCCCGCGTCGATCTCCGCATCCGGCCGATCACGAACAGCGAGCGTCGCGGGCTGACTTGGTGTTTTACAGTGGCTCTCGCCAGTCCAGGAGACACCGGAACCTGTGAGGTACACGCCCATCATGTCCACCGAAACGTTTGAGTTCCAGGTAGAGGCCCGTCAGCTCTTGCAGCTGATGATCCATTCGGTCTACTCGAACAAGGACGTCTTTCTCCGCGAGCTCGTCTCCAACGCCTCCGACGCGCTGGACAAACTGCGTCTCGCCGCCCTGCGGGACGACACGCTCGACGTGGACGTCTCCGACCCGCACATCGAGATCGAGATCGACGCGGCCGACCGCACCCTGACCGTGCGGGACAACGGCATCGGGATGTCGTACGACGAGGTCGGCCGGCTCATCGGCACGATCGCCAACTCGGGCACGGCGAAGTTCGCGCAGGAGCTGCGCGAGGCCCAGGAGGAGGCCGGGGCCGAAGGGCTCATCGGGCAGTTCGGCGTCGGTTTCTACTCCGGCTTCATGGTGGCCGACGAGATGACGCTGCTGACCCGGCGGGCCGGCGAGAGCCATGGCACCCGCTGGTCGTCACGCGGGGAAGGCACCTACACGCTGGCGAGGGTGGACGACGCGCCGCAGGGCACCACGGTCACGCTGCACCTGAAGCCGGCCGACGCCGACGACCAGCTGCACGACTACACCGCGGAGCGGACGATCAAGGCGATCGTCAAGCGGTACTCGGACTTCATCACCTGGCCCATCAGGCTGGTCCCGAAGGCGGCCGACGGCGACACCACCGAGGACGGCGCCACCGGCGAGTCCACCGACAGCGACGGGGAAGCCGGCACCGCGTCCGAGCCCGAGACGCTGAACTCGATGAAGGCCCTGTGGGCGCGCTCGCGCGACGAGGTGTCCGACGACGAGTACCACGAGCTGTACAAGCACATCAGCCACGACTGGCGCGAACCGCTGGAGACGGTCCGGCTCCAGGCGGAGGGCACCTTCGAGTACCAGGCGCTGCTGTTCCTCCCCTCGCACGCCCCGCACGACCTGTACAACCAGAACTACCAGCGCGGTGTGCAGCTGTACGTGAAGCGCGTCTTCATCATGGACGACTGCGAGGAACTGCTGCCGTCCTACCTGCGCTTCGTCAAGGGCGTCGTCGACGCGGCGGACCTCTCGCTGAACGTCTCCCGCGAGATCCTCCAGCAGGACCGGCACATCCGGATGATGCAGCGCCGGCTCACCAAGAAGGTCGTCGCCACGGTCAAGGACATGATGACCGCGGCCCCCGACCGCTACGCCACCTTCTGGCGGGAGTTCGGCGCCGTCCTGAAGGAAGGCCTGCTGACCGACTCCGACAACCGGGACACCCTCCTCGCCGTCTCGTCGTTCGCGTCCACGCACAGCGCGGACGAACCGACCACGCTGAAGAGCTACCTGGAGCGGATGAAGGACGGTCAGGACGCCGTCTACTACCTGACCGGCGAGTCCCGGCAGAGCATCGAGAACTCCCCGCACATGGAGGCGTTCCGGGCGAAGGGCATCGAGGTCCTTCTGCTCACCGACCCGGTCGACGAGGTGTGGGTCGACGCGGTGGGCGAGTTCGAGGGCAAGCCGCTGCGGTCCGTCGCCAAGGGCGAGGTCGACCTCGGCGGGGAGGACGACGAGAAGGCCGACGGCGAGCGCGAGAAGCAGGGCGAGGAGTACGCCGGTCTGCTCGGCTGGATGAAGGAGCAACTGGGGGAGGACGTCAAGGAGGTACGCCTGTCGTCCCGGCTCACCGTGTCCCCGGCCTGCATCGTCTCCGACGCGCACGACCTCACTCCGGCGCTGGAGAACATGTACCGGGCGATGGGGCAGGAGGTGCCGCGCGCCCTGCGGATCCTCGAACTCAACCCCGATCACGCGCTCGTGAAGGGTCTGAACCAGGCCTACAACGAGCGGGAGGACCGTACGGGGCTGGCCGACACCGCCGAACTGCTGCACGGACTCGCGGTCCTCGCCGAGGGCGGTCGGCCGAAGGAGCCCGGACGGTTCGTGAAGCTGGTGGCCGACCAGCTGGAGCGCGCGCTGTAGGACTCGCGCCGTAGAGCGTGCGGCTGGAGCGCGCGGTAGAGCGTGCCGCGAGGAGGCCGGGCAGAGTCCTCTGCCCGGTTTCTTCACGTGCCGCACACCGAAAATGCTAGTTGCTTGAGTCAATCAAGTGGGCTTACGATGCTGCGCAGTCGTGCGGAACCGCATCGCCCCACGGAGGCTCGGCCATGTCCCCTGCGCAATCCAGTTCAGCGGAGCCGGGGGAGGGGTCCGCCGCGCCGCGGGCCGGCCTCGTCGTGGTGGTGCTGGCCTTCGGCGGGATCGTGGTCTCGCTGATGCAGACCCTGGTGATCCCGATCGTCCCGGAGCTGCCGGAACTCCTGGACGCCCCGGCCTCCGACACGGCCTGGGCGGTCACCGCCACCCTGCTCGCGGCCGCCGTCGCCACCCCCGTCATGGGCAGGCTCGGCGACATGCACGGCAAGCGCCGCATGCTGCTGGTCAGCCTGCTCCTGCTGATCGCGGGATCGGTCACGGCCGCCCTCAGCGACGGGCTCGTCCCGATGATCGTCGGCCGGGCTCTCCAGGGCCTCGCCTCCGGTGTCATCCCGCTCGGCATCAGCATCATGCGGGACGAACTGCCCGCCGAGCGGCTCGGCTCGGCCACCGCGCTCATGAGTGCCTCCCTCGGCATCGGCGGCGCCCTCGGACTGCCCGCCGCCGCGCTCATCGCGGACCACCTCGACTGGCACGCGCTGTTCTGGACGTCGGCCGCCCTCGGTGCGGTCGCCGCCGTGCTCGTCCCGGTCTTCGTGCCCGAGTCCCCGGTGCGCACCGGCGGACGCTTCGACCTGGTCGGCGCCCTCGGCATGGCGGCCGGGCTGGTGTGTCTGCTGCTCGCGACCTCCAAGGGCGCCGACTGGGGCTGGGGGAGCGGCACCACCCTCGGGCTCTTCGCCGCCGCGGTCGTCGTCCTGCTGCTGTGGGGCGTGTTCGAACTGCGCGTCGGGGAACCCCTGGTGGACCTGCGGACCACCGCCCGCCGCCAGGTACTGATGACCGACCTCGCCTCGACGGCCTTCGGTTTCTCCATGTTCGCCATGTCCCTGGTGCTCCCGCAGCTGCTCCGGCTGCCCGAGGCGACGGGCTACGGCCTCGGCAGGTCACTGCTGGTCGCCGGCCTCGTGATGGCCCCCACGGGCCTGGTGATGATGGCCACCGCGCCGCTCTCCGCGCTGCTGTCCAAGGCGCGCGGTCCGAAGGTGACCCTGATGCTCGGCGCCGTCGTCGTCGCCGCCGGGTACGGCCTCAACATCGTGCTGATGGACGCGGTGTGGCAGCTCGTCCTGGTCTCCTGTGTCATCGGCGCCGGTATCGGCTTCGCCTACGGGGCCATGCCCGCGCTCATCATGGGCGCCGTGGATCCTTCCGAGACGGCCGCCGCGAACAGCCTCAACACGCTGATGCGGTCCATCGGCACCTCCACCGCCGGCGCGGTCGCCGGTGTGCTCCTGGCCCGGCTGACCACCACCTTCGACGGCACCGCGCTGCCCTCGGAGAACGGCTTCAAGGTGGTCATGGCCGTCGGCTCCGGAGCGGCCCTCCTGGCGTTCGTCGTCGCCGCGTTCATCCCGGGGCGGCGGACGGCCGATACGGCCGCGTCGGCCGCGGGACCCGCCCCTGCCGACCCGGCGCCCGCGCCCGCCGTATCGCTCGCCGCTCCACCGCCCGCCGCCGTACCGGACGAGCGGGTCGTGGGTGCGGCGGTCGCCGTGCCGCTGGCCCGCGCGGTCGCGGAACTCGTCGCGGTCGTCCCCGGGCTGGCGGACTCCGGACCGGCCGGAGGCGGGCGTCCGGTGCGCGGGCACGTGCGGGGCGCGGAGGGCGTGCCGGTGGGCGGCGCGGCGGTCACCCTGATCTCGCTGGGCGGGCGGCAGTTGGGCCGCGCGGTCGCCGGGACGGACGGCTCCTACGCGGTCGAGGCGCCGGGGGAGGGCACCTATGTGCTCATCGCCTCCGCCGACGGGCACCAGCCACAGGCGACGACCGTGGTGGTGGCAGCGACACCGGTGACGTACGACGTGCTGCTCAGCGGCACCAGCGGGCTCGTCGGCACGGTGCGGTCCGTGGACGACGGGTCGCCGGTCGCGGGGGCGGTGGTCATCCTCACCGACGTGCGCGGCGATGTGCTGGCCACCGCTCGGACCGACGGTACCGGCGCGTTCTCGGTCGCCGAACTGGTGCCGGGCCCGGTGACCCTCGCGGTCAGCTCGCCCAAGCACCGGCCGCTGGCACTGCCGGTCGAGATCGGCGTCAGCGGTGTCACCCGGGTCGATGTCGAGCTGCGGCCCGGCGCGCTGGTGCGGGGCACCATACGCGGCGGGGGCGCTCCGCTGGCGGACGCGCGGGTGACCCTGGTGGACGCCGCCGGAAACGTCGTGGCGACCGCCACGACCGGCACCGACGGCGCGTACGCCTTCTCCGACCTGGACGGCGGCCAGTACACGGTCATCGCGACCGGCTACCCGCCCCGCGCGACCGGCGTCAGCCTCGGCGGCGGTGACGTGGACGACCACGACATCGAACTCGCCCACGTCGGCGACTAGTTCTGCCGCCCGGGCCGCGAACGCGTGACGGCCGCCCGGCCGCCTGGCTCCGGCCGACCGCGACACGCCGGGCTCCGGCGGGCGGCTGGCGGCGGGCGGCGGTGGAAGGTGGGCGCGACCCCGTGCGACGGTCGCGAGTGCTGCCCGCGGCCCGGACGAGGAGGACCCTGATGCCGGCCTCCTCGCAGCGCGCCACCGTCGCCGTGTCGGCGGCCGAGCCTGCGACCAGGGCGTCCACCGTGGCGGCCGCGCGGCCCCGGCCGAACCCCCGCCGCCCCTGCTCGCTGGAGGCGGCGGCCACCACCTCACGACACCGAGCACCGCCACGTCGAGAGGGCGGGCTCAGCCTCGCCTGACCGCCCTCAGCACCACGAACTTCCGGTCACCGGCGATCAGTTCACTGTTGCCGAACAGCCGCTTCAGCTTCACGTGGTAGCCCAGGTGCCGGTTGCCCACCACCCACAGCTCGCCACCCGGCCGCAGCGCGCGCTCGGCGCCCGTGAACATCCGCCACGCGGTGGCGTCCGTCGTCGCCTGGTGGGAGTGGAACGGCGGGTTGTTCAGCACGATGTCCACGCTGCCGTCGGCCACCCCCGCCAGCCCGTCCCCGACCCGGAACTCGGCGTGCCCCGGCACCCCGTTCGCCTTGTACGTGGCCTCCGCCGACGCCACCGCCTGGAACGACTCGTCGGTGAACAGCACCTCGGCCTCCGGGTTGGCCAGCGCCACCGCCGTACCGACGACGCCGTTGCCGCAGCCCAGGTCGACGACCCGGCGGGTGCCGCTGGTCGTCGGCAGGTGCTTCAGGAGGAACCGGGTACCGATGTCGAGCCGGTCGGCGCAGAACACCCCGGCATGGTTGACGACCGGACGGCCGGAGAGGGCGCCGCCGACGTCGTCGGGAAGGTCGTAGGTGTACGGCCACGGGTTCGCGGGCCTTCGCGGGGCCGGGGCCGGGGTGCAGAAGACGAGCCGGGCCTTCTGTTCGGCGAGCGAGGTCCGGGTCGGCCCCAGGATCCGCTCGAACAGCCGCAGCGTCGAGGTGTGGATCTCCTTCACCATGCCGGTGCCGACGACGACCGTCCCCGTGTGCACGGCGGGGGCCAGCCGCAGCAGCTGGTCCTCCAGCAGCGCCAGGCTCTTCGGCACCCGGATCAGCAGCACGTCGATCCGCTCCGGCACCGGGTCCTGGGTGGTGAGCAGCCGGACCGCACCGGTCTCGACGCCCGCCCGCGCCAGGTTCGCCCGGGTCGCCTCCTGCCCCAGCCAGGAGTCGGTGATCTGCGTCGGGCGGTGCGCCGCGAGCGCCGTGACCAGGGCGCCCCAGCGGTCGCCGAGCACCACCACCGTGCCGGTCAGCGGGACGTCCTGCTCCGCGAGGTGTCTGAGCAGATACGCGTCGGACGCGTCCCAGGCGCGCAGTGTCTCGCGAGGATCCTCGGGGTGGCGGGCCAGCGTGACCTCGCCCCACGGCGTCGTCATACGGTCGTTCATCGTGCGTCAAGGCTAACCGAGCAGCAGCTCAGACCCGGTGTCGGACCCATGGCGGATGATGGACCCATGGACTCGGAGCTGTTTCCGCGCGAACGTGCGCAGGTCGCGCCGGGCGCGGTGCACGTGCCCGACTGGCTGGACCCGGCACACCAGCGGGAGCTGCTCGGGGCCTGCCGCGACTGGGCCCGTCCGCCGGCCGGCCTGCGCACGGTCCGTACGCCCGGCGGCGGCACGATGACCGCCCGCCAGGTGTGCCTGGGCTGGCACTGGTATCCGTACGCCTACGCCCGCACGGTCAGCGACGGCGACGGCGCGCCCGTCAAGCCCTTCCCCGGCTGGCTGGGCGAGCTGGGCCGGCGCGCGGTGGCCGACGCGCTGAGGCCGGCGCGGTCGGCGGCGGCCGCGTACGACATCGCACTGATCAACTTCTACGACGGCGACGCCCGGATGGGCATGCACCGGGACGCCGACGAGAAGTCCGACGCGCCGGTGGTCTCCCTCAGCCTCGGCGACACCTGCGTGTTCCGCTTCGGCAACCCGCGGACCCGGACCCGGCCCTACACCGATGTCGAGCTGCGCAGCGGCGACCTGTTCGTCTTCGGGGGTCCGTCGCGGCTCGCGTACCACGGGGTGCCGCGGGTCCTGCCGGGCACGGCGCCGGCCGGCCTCGGCCTGACGGGACGGCTGAACATCACGCTGCGGGTGAGCGGCTTCCCCGACGCCACCTGAGGAACGGATCATGGGAGACTCGCCCTCATGAGCGGCAAGGCGGACCCCCGGCCGGCGGGGGATGGGACCACCTCGAGAGCGCGGCTGGACCGGGGGCGCGGTGCGCTCGGGCCCGCGTTGGAGCTCGTGCACACCGGGCGGGCGCCCACCCGCGCGGTCCTCACCGCCGAACTCGGCGTCACCCGTGCGACGGCCGGTGCGGTCGCGGCGGAGCTGGAGGCGCTGGGCCTGATCCGGGTCGACGCGCGGCCGGGCGCCGCCGCCGGTTCGCAGGGCCGCCCCTCGCACCGGCTCGAGGTCGCCGAAGAAGGCCCGGTAGCCCTCGCCGCCCAGGTCCACGCCGACGGGTTCCGGGCCGCGTTGGTCGGTCTCGGCGGCCGCATCGTCGCCACCACGCCCAGCTGCGAGACCGTCGACGCCGACCCCGCCAAGGTGCTCGGCGCCGCCGTGGACGCCGGGGCCGAACTGCTGCGGCAGACCGGCCGGACCTGTGTGGGCGCCGGGCTCGCCGTACCCTCCGCGGTCACCGAGCCCGAGGGGCTGGCGCTGAACCCGCTGCACCTGGCGTGGCCGGTGGGCGCGCCCGTGCGGGAGATCTTCGCCGAGCGGATCCGCGCCGCCGGTCTCACCGGCCCCGGCTTCGTGGGCAACGACGTCAATCTCGCCGCGCTCGCCGAACACCGGCACGGCGCCGGACGTGGCGCCCGCGACCTGTTGTGCGTGGCCACCGGGCACCGGGGCGTCGGTGGCGCGCTGGTGCTGGACGGCCGTCTGCACACGGGCAGTTCGGGTCTCGCCCTGGAGGTGGGCCACCTCACCGTCAATCCCGAGGGCCGCCCCTGCTACTGCGGCAGCCGGGGCTGCCTCGACGTCGAGGCGGACCCGCTCGCCCTGCTCACCACCGCCGGCCGCGAACCCGGCCCCGAGGGCTCCCTGCTCCAGCAGGCCAACGAGCTGATCCGCGAGGAGCACGAGGACCCGGTGGTCCGCATGGCCGCCGAGGCCCTGATCGACCGGCTCGGCCTGGGCCTGGCCGGTCTGGTGAACATCCTCAACCCGGACCGCATCATCCTCGGCGGGCTGCACCGCACCCTCCTGGACGCCGACCCCGACCGGCTGCGGGCCGTCGTCGCCGACCGGAGCCTGTGGGGCCGCAGCGGCGGAGTTCCCATCCTCGCCTGCTCCCTCGACCACAACAGCCTGGTCGGCGCGGCCGAGTTGGCCTGGCAACCGGTCCTGGACGATCCGCTGGGAGCGCTGGGCCCCGTGTGAGCGCGGCGCTCGCCCTCCCGCCGCTGCCCGGCCTACAGCGCGGCCCCGCCGTCGATCACCAGGTCGGCGCCCACGACGGACGCCGCGTCGTCCGACGCGAGATACAGCACCGCCTGGGCCACCTCCTCGGTCGACGACACCCGGCCCAGCGGGGACTGCTCCTTCATCCGCAGGGCGCGCTCGGCCTCGGACTCGCCGGGCCGCAGTGACATGGCCGTCCCGGAGGGGCCGGGGCTGACGGCGTTGATGCGGACGCCGTCCCTCAGGTGTTCCAGCGCGGCACCACGGGTCAGCGCGGTCACGGCCGCCTTGCTCGTGGCGTACGCGGTCAGTCCCTGAACCTGCCGGTGCACACCGATGTCGGACGAGACGTTGACGATCGCGCCGCCGCCCGGCTGCGTCCGCATCTGCCGGATCTCGGCCCGCAGGGCGAGGAAGACACCGGTCAGGTTGGTGTCGACCAGGGACCGCCAGTCCGCCTCGTCGACGTCCGCGAGGGGCCGTCCCGCCCGCAGGATCCCCGCGTTGTTGACGGCGACGTCGAGCGAGCCGAACCGGTCGACGGCCGCCCGGACGAGCGCGTCCAGATCGGCGGCGCGCGAGACGTCGGCGACCCGGGCGAGCGCGGTCCCGCCGTCCCGTTCGACGAGGCCGACCGTCTCGTCGAGCGAGGCGCGGGTGCGCCCGGCCACGACGACCCGGGCCCCCTCGGCGGCGAAGGCCAGGGCGAGGGCGCGTCCGATGCCGGAACCGCCACCCGTGACGAGGGCGGTGCGGCCGGAGAAGCGGTTCCGAGACATGGCAGTCCTTTCCAGACCGTTCATTCCAGAATGAGGGCGGGCGAAGCGCCCCGGGCGGTTCCCGTGGGCCGGGGTGCGGTAGGTCCAGCGGTCAGTCCAGCAGGGTGAGTGCCTGTTCCGCCGCGTCCCGCACCCGCGCGGGATCGGGCGAGGCCTTGCCGACCACCCGCACTCCCTGGAGCAGGACCAGCAGCATGCGCGCCAGCCCGCGCGGATCGCGCCCGGCGGGCAGTTCGCCCTGCGCCCGCGCGCGCACCAGCGCCGACTCCAGCAACGTCTCCAGGTGCTCCCAGCTCCGCTCGACCCGACGGGCCGCCGCGGGGTCGTGCGGGGCCAGTTCCGCGGCCGTGTTGGTGACGAGGCACCCGTACGCGCGGCTCGCGTCCTCCGTGGCCTCCGCCGCGAACCGCCGCACCACCGCGCGCACCGCGGGCAGGGCGGGTCCCGGCTGCGACAACTCGGCCAGGAGCAGTGGCTGGTACGTCTCGCCGTAGCGGTCCAGCGCCTTCAGGTACAGGTCGTGCTTGTTGCCGAAGGTCGCGTAGAGACTGGCCCGGCCGATCCCCAGGTGCTCGACGAGGTCCGCCATCGACGTGGCCTCGTAGCCGCGCCGCCAGAACAGCTCCAGCGCCGAACGCAGGGCCGCGTCCGGGTCGAACTCCTTCATCCTGGGCATGCGGTGACGCTAAATCACATCAGAATGATCGGTCAAGTACGTGCGGAAGGACGCGGGTTCGGGCGCCCCCCGGCGCCGGCGTGGATCTCTCGGGGGACGCGATGGGCGGCCGGAACCGATGGCCGACGACGGCCCGGCGTGGCCGGACGGCCTGGTCCGCCCCGCGTCGAAGTAGGTTGAGGCCATGACAGTCGAACTGACCGTGAGCGTCCTCGGCACCGGCATCATGGGCGCCGCGATGGCCCGCAACCTGGCCCGGGCGGGCCACACCGTGCGCGCCTGGAACCGCACCCGCGCCAAGGCCGAGCCGCTCACCGCCGACGGCGTCCAGGTGGCCGACACCCCCGCCGAGGCCGTCGAGGGCGCGGACGTCGTCCTCACCATGCTCTACGACGGCCCCGCCGCCCTGGAGGTCATGCGCGAGGCCGCCCCCGGCCTGCGCCCCGGAGCCGCCTGGGCGCAGTCGACGACCGCCGGGACCGGGGCCGTCGGCGAGCTGGCCGCCTTCGCCCGCGCCCACGACCTCGTCTTCTTCGACGCGCCCGTGCTGGGCACCAGGCAACCCGCCGAGGCCGGTCAGCTCACGGTGCTCGCGGCGGGGCCGAGCGCGCACCGCGAGGCGGTGACGCCGGTCTTCGACGCGGTGGGCGCCCGGACGGTCTGGACCGGCGAGGACGGCGGCGAGGGCAGCGCGACGCGCCTGAAGCTGGTGGCCAACAGCTGGGTCATCGCGGCGACCGCCGCGGCGGGCGAGGTGCTCGCCCTGGCACAGTCCCTGGACGTCGACCCGAACGCGTTCTTCGGGCTGATCGCGGGTGGCCCGCTCGACATGGGGTACCTGAAGGCGAAGACCGGCCTCGTCCTCGACGACCGGCTCACGCCGCCGCAGTTCGCGGTGACGACGGCCGCGAAGGACGCGCGTCTGATCGTCGAGGCCGGCCGTGACCACGGCGTCCGCCTCGACGTGGCGCAGGCCAGTGCCGAGCGCCTCGAGCGGGCCGCCGCCCAGGGCCACGGCGACGAGGACATGGTCGCCGCCTACTTCGCCAGCTTCGACGAGAACGCCTGATCCCCCAGAACCCGAGCCGCTAGGAGATCCCGTGTCCAAGCCCCCGCTTCCGCCCGAGGCCGTCGAACTGCTGAGCCGCCCCAACCCGTGTGTGATGGCCACCCTGCGTTCCGACGGAGCCCCCGTCTCCACCCCCACCTGGTACGTCTGGGAGGACGGGCGCGTCCTGATCAGCCTGGACGAGGGCCGGGTCCGTCTCAGGCACCTGCGCCGCGACCCGCGCGTGACCCTCACCGTCCTGGACGCCGACGGCTGGTACACGCATGTCACCCTCATCGGACGGGTGGCCGAGCTGCGTGAGGACGAAGGCCTGGCCGACATCGACCGCATCTCCACCCACTACACGGGCAAGCCGTACCCCGACCGGGTCCGCTCCCGCGTCAGCGCCTGGATCGAGGTCGACCGCTGGCACGGGTGGGGCGCCCTGAAGGACAGCGACCAGGCGTCCACCTGACCGTTCCGCGTACGGCAGGCGGGCAGGACAGGCCGATCGGTCGGGCGGTCAGCGCCAGTCGGCGCCGAAGGCCCGCCCCGGGTTCTCCGCCAGGATCCGCGTCACCAGCTCCTCACCCACGGCGAGCGCCAGCCGGGGCCGGACCCGGCGCAGCAGATACGGCATCCCGGGGCCGCCGTCGACCGACCGGGCCGCGGCCGTCGTGGTGTCGCCGCCGAGCAGCAGCCGGTCGCCGAAACCCGCGTCGGCCAGGGCCCGTACGGCGTCCGGCATCCGCCAGTCGGTGGCGTGGTGGGCGCGCGACGGGCCGTCGAAGGCGAGCCAGCAGCCCGCCTCGGCGGCCTGCCGGTGCACCACCGCGTCGGGTGCGCGGTTGAGGTGGCCGAGGATCACCCGGTGCGGGGGCACCGCCAACTCCCCGCACAGCAGGTCGAGTACGTCGAGCGCGCCGGTGCCCAGCTCCAGATGGACGGCGATCGGCGCGTCCGTCGCGTGATGCGCCTCGGCCGCGGCCGTCATGGTCCAGCGGCTGTGCGCGTCGAGGGCGTGGAACCCGCCCGCGACCTTGACGAGCCCGGCGCGGACCCCCGAGATCCCGATGCCCTCGGTCAGTTCGGCCACGAACACCTCGGCGAGCCGGTGCCGCAGCCCGTCGAGCGTCGCCCCGTCGTAGTGGACGTCCTGGTGCAGTCCGGTCGCGGCGACCACCCGCACCCCGGCCTCGCGGGACAGCGACGGCAGGTCCGCCGCGCGCCGCCCGAGACCGTAGGGCGTCCACTGGACGACGGCCTCGCCGCCCTGCGCGCGGAACGCGGCGAGTTCGGCACGCGCCGCGGAGCGGCTGTTCAGCTCCTGACCGGGCAGCCGGGGACTGCCGAAGAACAGGTGGTCGTGCGCGTCGCACACGCCGAGCCGCTCCGCCGGCACGTCCCCGAGCACCGTCCGTACGGCGCTCACCACTGCCGGCCCGCGGGCAGGGCGCTCCGGCCCGGTGCCGACAGGTGCAGCACCTGGAACATGTCGCCGTCCGCCGCGGGCGTGTCGTGCGCCCAGAGCGAGAAGTGCACGCTCTCCCAGCGGCTCGTGTCCACCGCCGCCGCGGCGAGCACCGCGCCCTCCTCCCGGGCCAGCCGTCGGGCCTCGGCCACCGCGTCCCGCGCCACCTCGGACAGTGCCGCCGTGTCCGGGAGCGGTTCGCGCCGCCGCACGGCGAACAGGGCGGGCGATCCGGCGGCGACGCCCTCCTCGTACGCCAGGCCCGTCCACTGACGGACCGCGGGTCGTCCGAAGTCGTCGCTCAGCCGCTGGAAGCCGCCTCCCCAGAGGAAGGCGTTCATGCCCTCCACGGTGTTCCAGAGGTAGAACGGGGCGTACTGATCGACCGGCGAGCCGTGCACCCCGCGTTCGCGCACCAGGTACGCCTTGAGACCGAGACCCTCCCAGTCGTCGAGCAGATGCCCCACCCGGGACACGCGCGCGTGGATGACGCCCATGTCGTAGTCGGCGGGCAGCGTGAGTTCGTACTGCATGGCGTGCAACGGGCCTCCTAGCCGGCCGGACGAGGTGCGAGCAGCGACAGCAGCCCGCGGACCCCCGCGTCGAAGGCGGTCGGTGAACCGGCCGCGCGGGCCAGGACGTAGCCGCCCTGGACGGTCGCGACGACGGTGGCGGCGATCGCCTCGCCGTCCAGCTCGGGCCCGAACTGCCCCTGTTCCTGGCCCTCTTCGACGAGGTGCGCGATCCGCTCGCGGATCCGGTCGATCGTCTCGTCGACGGGCGCGCGCAGCTCTTGGCTCGCGATCACCTCCGGATCCATCGTCAGTCGCCCGACGGGGCAGCCGCGCAGCACGTCCCGCTCGCGCGTCAGGTACGCCTCGATGCGCTCGTACGGCGTGCCCGGCCCGTCGAGCACGCGCTCGGCGGTGGCCCGCATCTCGTCGGCCGTCCGCCGGATCGCCGCCAGGGCGAGGTCGGGCTTGCCCTTGAAGTGGTGGTACATGCTGCCCTGCCCGGCGCCCGCACGCTCCAGGATCGCCTTGGGGCTGGTCCCCACGTAGCCGCGCTCCCAGAGCAGCTCCCGGGTGGACTCGATCAGTCGCTCGGCGGTGCTCATGACCCGACTGTACATACTGGTAGTTACAGAAGTCGAGCGGTCACGGAAGTCGAGCGGTCACGGAAGCCGAGCGGTCCAGGAAGTCCGAGCCGTCACGGATGCCGCGCGGTCACCGACCATCTCCCGGGAGCACCCCGGAAGGAGCAGCCCGGACACGCGCGCGTACTCCCCGCGAGGTACGCCCACTGCCGCTGGCCGTACGACGACCCGGACCCCCGTACGGCGGGACGCTCGAGGCATCAACGCGGAACCCACCGAGGAGATGACCCGAGATGAACACCCTGGCGAACTGGGACGGCGGCGGACCCGGCCCGTGGATCCTGTTCCTCCCGCTGATCTGGGCGGCCGTCGTCGTGGGCGTCGTCACGCTCCTGCGGCGCACGGTGTGGCGGGGCCGCCGCGGCCCCTGGAGCGCGGTCGGTGACCCCCGGCCCACCGGCGACTCGCCGCTCGCCGTCCTCGGCCGTCGCTTCGCCTCCGGCGAGATCGACGAGGACGAGTACTGGCGCCGGCTGTCCGTCCTGGACGAGCAGTTCGGCCGCACCGGCAAGGGCGGCGCGGTATGAGCACCGCGACCGCCACCACGGCCACGCGCAACGCCGCGCGAGTCGTCGACGCCGTGAAGGTGTACGGCGCCGGCGACACCGCGGTCCGGGCCCTGGACGGGGTGAGCGTGGACTTCCCGGCCGGACGGTTCACCGCGATCATGGGCCCGTCGGGCTCGGGCAAGTCCACCCTGATGCACTGCGCGGCCGGCCTGGACACCCTCACCTCGGGCACGGCGTACATCGGCGACACCGCGCTGAGCGCGCTCGACGACCGCCGCCTCACCCTCCTGCGCCGCGACCGGGTCGGGTTCGTCTTCCAGGCGTTCAACCTGGTGCCGACCCTGACCGTCGAGGAGAACATCCGGCTGCCGCTGGACCTGGCGGGAGAGCGGGGGGAGGCGGAGTGGATCGATGCCCTGGTGGACGTCGTCGGACTGCGTGACCGGCTGCGCCACCGGCCCGGCGAGCTCTCCGGCGGCCAGCAGCAACGCGTCGCCGTGGCACGGGCGTTCGCCGGCCGGCCGGACGTCGTCTTCGCCGACGAGCCCACCGGAAACCTGGACTCCCGCGCCGGGGGAGAGGTGCTCGGGCTGCTGGCCGACACGGTGCGCCGGACCGGCCGCACGGTCGTCATGGTCACCCACGACCCGGTCGCCGCCGCCCACGCCGACGAGGTCGTCTTCCTCGCCGACGGACGGCTCGTCGACCGGATGGGGTCCCCGACCGCCGACCGCGTCCTGGACCGCATGAAAGCCTTCGAGGTGCCGTCATGAACGCGTCCATGCGCCTCAGCGTCTCCTCCCTGCGCGCCCACCGCCGCCGGTTCGCCGGAACCTTCCTCGCCGTCTTCCTCGGCGTCGCCTTCCTGGCCGGGACGCTCGTCATGGGGGACACCCTGCGGGCCGGCTTCGACTCGATGTTCGGCGACGCGACCGCGGGCACCGACGCCGTCGTACGCGGCGCCGACACCGTCACCACCCCCGGCGAGAGCCAGGGCGTGCGCCGGCCCGTCCCCACGGACCTGGTCGGCACCCTCGCGGCCGTCCCCGGCGTCGCGGCCGTCGCCCCAGACATCCAGGGCGCGGGCCAGATCGTCGGCGGCGACGGCAAGCCCGTCGGCGGCCAGGGCCCGCCCACCCTCGCCGGCAACTGGATCACCGACCCCGAGCTGAACCCCTACCGGCTCGCGGAGGGCCGCGCACCGGCCCGGTCCGGCGAGGTCGTCGTCAACCGGGGCGCCGCCGAGAAGGGCGGCCTGACGATCGGCGACACCACCACCTTGCGCACCCCCGATCCGGTACGCGTGACGATCGTCGGTCTCGCGACCTTCGGCGGCGCGGACGGTATGGCCCAGGTGACCTTCACCGGCATGACCCGCGCCGACGCCGAGAAGTACCTCACCGCCGGGCCCGGCCGGGCGACGAGCATCGTCGTGCGCGCCGACCCGGGAGTCGGCGGGCCGGAGCTCGTCGACCGGCTGACTCCCGTACTGCCCCGGGGCGTCGAGGCCATCACCGGCCAGGAGGCGGCGCGGGAGAACACCGACATGATCGCCAGTCAGTTCCTGACGGTCTTCACCACGTTCCTCCTGGTGTTCTCCGGCGTGGCCCTGCTGGTCGCGACCTTCTCCATCCACAACACGTTCGCCATCGTCGTGGCCCAACGCGCCCGCGAGAACGCCCTGTTGCGCGCTCTCGGCGCCTCACGCCGCCAGATCACCGAGGCCACGCTCGTCGAGGCCGCCGCGGTCGCCCTGACGGCGTCGGCCGCCGGACTCGCGGGCGGCATCGGTGTCGCCGCCGGCCTCCAGGCACTGTTCCCGGCCATCGGATTCCCCTTCCCCGAGGGCGACCTGGTGATCGGCGCCCTGTCGCTGGCCCTCCCCCTCCTGGTCGGCGTCCTGGTCTGCCTGGGGTCCGCGCTGCTCCCCGCCGTACGCGCCGGGCGCACCGCCCCGCTGGCCGCGCTGCGCGAGACGGCCGTGGACTCCTCCGGAGCCTCCCGCCCGCGCGCCGTCACCGGCGCGGGCCTGCTCACCCTCGCCGTCGCGATGACCCTCACCGGCGTCCTGGTCTCCCCGTCCGTGTGGTCGGCGGGAGGCGGAGCGGTCCTGGCCCTGATCGCCTTCGTGGTCCTCGGCCCGGCCGCTGTCGGCACGGCGGTGCGTGTCCTCGGCGGCCCGCTGGACCGGCTGCGCGGCGTCACCGGGGGCCTGGCCCGCCGCAACGCCCTGCGCAGCCCGAAGCGGACGGCCGCCACCGCCGGTGCCCTGATGATCGGCGTCGCCGTGGTCTCCCTCTTCACCGTGTTCGGGGCCTCCCTCAAGGCGACCATGGACCAGACCGTCTCCCGCTCCTTCGCGGGCGACGTCGTGGTCAGCACGCCCTCCTTCGGCGCGGGCGGCAGCGGCCTCAGCCCCCGGCTCGCCCCCGCCCTCGGCGCGCTGCCCGAGGTGGACACGGCCGTCGGACTCGGCCGGGGCGTCGCGGAAGTCGACGGGAAGGGGCGGGCGTTGACCGTCACCGACCCGCTCGCACTGCGCCGCACCTTCGACCTCGGCACCGTCCAGGGCGACCTGGGCGCCCTCGGGACCGACGGCATCGCGATCACCCGTGAGGAGGCGGACCGCCGGAACCTGACGACCGGTGACACCGCCCGGCTCGCCTTCGCCGACGGCACCGAGAAGACGTTCACCGTACGCGCGGTCTACGGCCGTTCCGAGCTCGCGGGCGACTACGTCATCACGCGCGCGGCGTGGGCACCGCACCGAACCCAGGACGCCGACACGCTGCTCGCGGTCACCTTCGCGGACGGCGTCGGCGCGGAGCGGGGCAAGGCGGCCGTGGAGAAGGTCGCCGCCGGGTTCGGCAACCCCGAGGTGCAGACCCGCGACGAGTACGCGCGGTCGTCGGCCGGAGGCATCGACATGATGCTCACCCTGGTCTACGCCCTGCTCGCCCTCGCGGTCCTCATCGCCCTGCTGGGCATCGCCAACACGCTGTCCCTGGCGATCCACGAACGCACCCGCGAACTCGGTCTGCTCCGGGCCGTCGGCCAGACCCGCTCCCAGCTGCGGGCCATGGTCCGCTGGGAATCCGTCCTGGTCGCCGCGTTCGGCACCACGGGCGGGCTCGCCCTCGGCGTCTTCCTCGGCTGGGTGCTGGTCCGGGCCTCCGACGGGGCGGGCGACAGCGCCTTCGCCTTCGCGCTGCCGCCCGCCCGGCTCGCGGTGGTGGCCCTGGTGGGAGTCACCGCCGGAGCGCTCGCCGGACTGCGTCCGGCCCGGCGAGCGGCCCGCCTGGACGTACTGCGGGCCATCGCCACGGAGTGACGTACACCTGAGCGGCGTATCTCCCGGGGACGGGGCACCGTGGTCCGGGACGACCCGCGCCCCGGGAGGTGACGTCACCGCCCGGTCAGCCGACGACGGCCGACCGGGCGGGGGCATGTGCGGGCCGCAGGTCGTCGACGGGGACGACCTCCGTGAACCGCGGCGGGACCTGCTCCCGGGGCGTACGGCGCGGCGGGCGCGCCGACAGCTCACGTGTGACGACCGGGGCCGGCAGCGTGAACCACACGACCTTGCCGGACTCGCCGTCCGGCCGGGCGCCCCAGCTCTCGCTCACGGCCGCCACCATGGCCAGGCCACGCCCGCAGGTGGTCAGGGCCTCGTCGTCGACGACCCCCATGACCGGCAGCCGCGGGTCGCGGTCGCGCACGGAGACGGTGAGCCGGTCGAGCAGCAGCTCCATCTCCACGACACACGTCTTGTCGGGCTGCGCGTGCAGGTGGACGTTGGTCAACAGCTCCGTCACACCGAGCGCGGCGCGGTCTATGAGCGGATCCATGTGCCAGTAGCGCAACTGCGCCGATACGATTCTGCGGACCTGGCCGATCCGCGACGGCAGGGCCTGAAGCTCGACCGTGCAGTGCCTGTTCGGGTTGGTGATCACGGCTGCGACTCCCCGACTTAGGTCCGGAAGAACACGGGATTCGGATCGAGCAGGGCGTCTGCGCAAGGCGGCCGCCTGCTGTCGTGGCCGGCGGGCTGGTTCGCAGCGTTATCGCCGGTAAACCCAGAGTGACGTGAGACCAGAGTGGCGCAGGGGCCGCGGTGCCGCAACTCGCGTGGCGCCCGCCACCCGTCCGGCCTCATCGGCGCAGGCTCAGTCGCCGCGCCCCGCCGCCCTGCGCACGGCCTCGATGAAGCGGCGCGCCGCGGGCGGTCCCGGTTCGCCCGGCGCCGGGTCGTGGTCCCCGAGGGTCAACAGGTAGCGCTTGCCGTTGAGATCGGCCAGTGCCCGGTCCTCCGGCGCGAACCAGGGCCGGGAGGCGCGGACCGCCTGCACAGGCGCGCTGTCGATCTCGCTGCCGTAGCTGGTCAGCAGTTCCAGCCTGCCGTCGCTGATCCGGACCTGTCCGGCTCGGGTGAGCGAACGCAGCCGCTTGCCGATGCGCACGCCCGTAGCCGTGAACTCCGGCTCCGCCATGCCTCCCCGCCCCCTCGCGTTGCTGGGCGAGCCGAACCGTGCACCCGCGTGGGTCGTGATCCAGCCCGCGTCGTGATCGAACTCGTCCTCGATCCAGTGTGCGCCCCCGACCGGGACGCGCGTCCGGACCGGCGTCGGCGCCCCGTCCGGACCCTCGCCCGACCCGGTGCAGTCTGCCCGCGCCCGGCGTCGAGCACCAGTGCGCACGACGCTTCGGCGTCACCCGTCCGGAGCATTCGCGGGAATGCGCCCCCGCGCGCCCAAAGCCACCCCCCAGGGCCGCCTTTGAGACTCTCAAAGGTGTGTTTATGCAGGTGAGAAGCGTGCGGAGGGTGATTATGATCGGTGTGCCGGCCGCGCGGACCACCGTCGGCGCGCAGCCTCAAGGAGCCCCGCCGTGACCACCCCTCAGCCCAGCAGGACCGGTGCCACCCTCGACGTCGACCGCAGCGACACCGCCTATCGCGACTGGCTGAAAGAAGCCGTCCGCAAGGTCCAGGCCGACGCCAACCGCTCGGCCGACACGCATCTGCTGCGCTTCCCGCTCCCCGAGAAGTGGGGCATCGACCTGTATCTCAAGGACGAGTCGACCCACCCCACCGGCAGCCTCAAACACCGGCTGGCTCGTTCCCTCTTCCTCTACGGCCTGTGCAATGGCTGGATCCGGCCGGGCCGCCCGGTGATCGAGGCGTCCAGCGGTTCGACGGCCGTCTCCGAGGCGTACTTCGCCAAGCTCATCGGCGTGCCCTTCATCGCCGTCATGCCGCGTACGACGAGCGCCGAGAAGATCCGCCTGATCGAGTTCCACGGCGGCCGGTGTCACTTCGTCGACGACTCCCGCACGATGTACGAGGAGTCCGCCCGTCTCGCGGCGGACAGCGGCGGTCACTACATGGACCAGTTCACGTACGCCGAACGGGCCACGGACTGGCGCGGGAACAACAACATCGCCGAATCCATCTTCCGCCAACTGGAATGGGAGCGGTTCCCGGAGCCCGCCTGGATCGTGGCCACCGCCGGCACCGGCGGCACCTCCGCGACCCTGGCCCGGTACGTCCACTACACGCGGCGCGACACCCGCATCTGCGTCGCCGACCCGGAGAACTCCTGCTTCTTCGAGGGCTGGACCACCGGCGATCCGGACGTCACCTGTGACTGCGGCTCACGCATCGAGGGCATCGGCCGGCCCCGCATGGAACCCAGCTTCGTGCCCGGCGCCGTCGACCGGATGATGAAGGTCCCGGACGCGGCCAGCATCGCCGCCGTACGCGCCCTGGAGCGGGTCATCGGCCGCAAGGCGGGCGGCTCGACCGGCACCGGACTGTGGAGCGCGCTGAAGATCGTCGCCGAGATGGTGGCCGAGGGGCACCGCGGCAGCGTGGTCACCCTGCTGTGCGACCCGGGCGACCGCTACCTCGACAAGTACTACTCCGACGCCTGGCTCGCCGAGCAGGGCCTCGACATCGCCCCGTACACCGCCGCGATCGAGTCGCTGCTGGCCACCGGCGTGTGGCCGGCCTGACCCGCGGTACGCGTCCCCCCGGGGGCCCGGCCCGGTCCCCGGGCGCGGGAACCGGGAGCCTTACGGGGCGAGCCGGCGGTCCAGCCTCGTCACCGCGTCCCGGAACGACCGCCCCAGACCCGCCCGCGCCAGCCGCAGGCCCGCCCGGAAGGCCCCGTTGCCGTCGGCGGCGAACGTCCACCGCACCCGCGTCCCCGCACCGGCCGGGGACAGCCGCCACTCCTCGACGAGCGCCCGCACGCCCGGCACGTTGGTCACGTCCACGCGGTAGGCGTACACCTCCGGCTCCTTCGCCACGAGCACCGTCTCCCGGAAACGGGTGCCGCCCCTGAGCCGCACGTCGCGCCCCGCGCCGTCGTCCAGGGGCCGGACCGACGTCACGGCCGGGAACCAATCCGCCCAGCCGGACACGTCCTCGGCCAGGGCGGGGAAGACGCGTTCGGGGGGCGCGGACACCTCCCGGGCGAAAACCAGCCGTACGGGAGCGGACTCGACGAACGCGAGCCCTTCGGGGCGCAACCGGTGAGCCATGCGCGCAACCTCCTCATGGCGAGGAAACGGGTGCGCCACCCTAGCCGCGGGTCCCTCAGATGTCTGTACCCTCGCCGGGCTCGCCCGCGACCACCAGTCGCCGCAGATGCTCGGAGACCTCCGCCCGGGCCGCCTCCGGCAGTCCCTCGTCCGTCACCAGCGTGTCGACCTGGTCCAGCGCCGCGAACGAACTCAGGCCCACCACGCCCCACTTGGTGTGGTCCGCGACCACCACGACCCGGCGCGCGGACTGCACCAGACGCCGGTTGGTCTCGGCCTCCGCGAGGTTCGGCGTCGACAGCCCGGCCTCGGCCGATATCCCGTGCACGCCGAGGAACAGCACGTCGAAGTGGAGTGCCGCGATGGCCTGGTCGGCGACCGGACCCACCAGCGAGTCGGACGGCGTGCGCACCCCGCCGGTCAGCACGACCGTGGCCGCACCCTGCCGGGGGCCCGAGGCGCGCTGCGCCACGTGGAAGACATCGGCCACCCGCACCGAGTTCGTCACCACGGTCAGGTCCGGCACGTCCACCAGATGGTGCGCCAGCGCGTACGTCGTCGTACCGCCCGACAGTGCGATCGCGCTGCCCGCGGCGACGAGTTCCGCCGCCGCCTTCGCGATGTCCTCCTTGGCGGTGAGTTCCAGGCCCGACTTCGCCTCGAAGCCCGGCTCGTGGGTGCTCGCCTCCACGACCGGCACGGCGCCGCCGTGCACCTTCTCCAGGACACCCTGCCGTGCCAGCGCGTCGAGGTCGCGGCGCACCGTCATGTCCGACACGCCGAGCTTGCGGGTCAGCTCGTTGACCCGTACGCCGCCCCGGCGGCGTACCTCGTCCAGGATCAGGGCGCGGCGCTGCTCCGCGAGGAGGTTCTGATTCTCACTCACGTACGCTCCGGTCCTTTCCCTCGACCCGTCCGACAGGCCCGCCCACCTGCTGCGACGAGGCCATTCTCGCCGATGCCGGTGCGGGGGCGTCCCATCCTCGCACGGCTTGCTCACAGCCGGTCCACCACCCCGACGCGTGCATGCCACTCATGTGGGGCGTGGGTGTTCCTCACACGCTCCGGGGAGGTTCCGTGACGGGAGGTGTATCAAGCCCTCGAAGGGGCGATCCTTATGTCCGCACGGACACATGTCGAAGGCGTGTCACGGGGGAAGTGCGAACAGTGGAACGTGCCTCTGCGGACAGAGCGGCCCTGGAACTCCTGGTCCACGGCGTGGGTGGCGCCACGCCCGAGAAGATGCTGAACGATCCGCGTACGGTGCGGATCACCGGCGACGACACGGCGGCCGTGTTCCGGCGTGCCGACGACGTCACCGCGGACACCGGCCCCGCCGACGACCGCCGCCGCGACGCGCCGGTGCCCGAGGCCTATGTGTGGTCCAACCTCACCTCCGGCAACGGCACCCGTGCCCTGTGGCTCCTGCTGCTGCCGTTCATGGTCGTCAACCTCGCCCACTGGATGCGTCCCGCCGCACGGGAGGACGTCCGCGCGGTGCGGCTGTACGGGCTGCTCGTGCGGCTCGCCGCGCTGAGCCTGACGGTGCTGCTGGTCGCCGCGGCCTGCGAGGTCGCCCTCGACCTCACCGCCTGGCAGTGTGCGGGCACGACCGCCTGCGCCGAGCGTCACTCCTGGCTGGGCTTCCTCTCACCGGCGGTCTCCGACGACGGCTGGTGGAGCCTGCCGGGCCGCCGGCTCGCCCTCGCCGCCCTGGTCCCGACCGCCCTCGTCGGCCTTCTGTGGTACCTCTCCCACCGCACCTGGCGGGCGTACGAGTCCCAGGAGCCCCTCGACCGCGCGCCCGAACCCGAGAACGGCCCCGGTCACACGGCGCTCGGCCGGCCCGGTTTCTGGTACGGGCGGCGGCTGGTGGCCCGGCTTCGCGCGGCGCACACCGCCGCGGGACTGCTGACGGTGGCCGCGGCGGTCGGCACGGCGGCCGTCCGCGAGGACCGCAGGCCCGGTGGCCCCGCCCTCCTCGACGCTCTCGGCCGGCTGCTGGAGGCGTCCCTCGTGGCGGGCGCGCTGGCCACGGTGTGGGTGGTGTGCCGCCGGGGCCGCAGCGAGCACCGCCTCGACCGCCGTGTCGACGCGCACCTCGTCCACCGGCTGCCGACGGCCGCCCTCGTCCTGCTCGCCCTCACCCTGGTGTACGCCGGATGGGAGCGCCCCGGCTGGCACTCCGAGGGCCGGCTCCCCGGCGACGCGACCTTCGGCGGCCTCGCCCTCGCCCAGGGCGCCCTGGTGATCGCCCTCGCGGCCGTCGCCCGCGTCCTGCACGACTGCCCGCGCGAGCGGCGCCGCGCGCCGGCGCGGGCGCGAGCGCGCGGCGGCACCGCCGTCGAGCGCGTCCAACGCGCCCAGCAGGAGCGCTGCGCGCTGCGCGGGCTCGGCGGGCCCGCCGTGGCGATGCTGGCCTGTGCCCTCGGCGGGGTCATGTCCGGCGGCGTGTCGCAGCGGGTGTCGGACTGGCTGGACGGCACCGGGACCTTCCTCGACGGCCCGCCCGTGCTCCTGACCTGGCAGGCGTCCGTGATCCCCGTACTGCTCGTCGTCCTGCTGCTGCTGTGCGCGCTGCTCGGCCGCCGGACCTGGCTGCTCACCCGGGCCGAGCAGGACGCGGTGGTACAGGAGTACGGGATCGGGCCCGGCGACCCCGGCCGTACCCGTCGCATCGCCCGCGCCCGCGCGATGGCCACGCTCACCGACCGCGGTCCGCTGCTCGTTGCCGTCGTCTCCACCGCGACCCTGCTCCTGGGCGCCGGGGCGCTCGTCGGCGCCTTCGGCACCGGAAAGACCCCCGCCCGCGCCGGGGAGGGGGCCCAGCCCTTCGTCCACGGCGCCGCCCAGACCGCACAGGCGCTGGGCTCCTGGCTCATCGGCCTCGGCTTCGTCGTCTTCGTCACCTGGGGCCGGCGCGCGTACAAGGACGCCTCCGCGCGGCGCACGATCGGCATCCTCTGGGACGTCGGCACCTTCTGGCCGCGCGCCGCGCACCCCTTCGCCCCGCCCTGCTACGCCGAGCGCGCGGTCCCCGACCTGACCTGGCGGATGGCCGGCTGGACCCGCGCCACCGGCGGACGACTGGTCATCTCCGGTCACTCCCAGGGCAGCGTGCTGGCGGCCGCCGCGGCCTGGCAGCTGAAACCCGCCGACCGCAGACGCGTCGCCCTGCTCACCTACGGCTCCCCGATCGAGCGCCTCTACGGCCGCTGGTTCCCGGCCCACTTCGGCCCGGCCGCGCTCGCCGCCCTGCACGAGGACATCGCCTGCTGGCGCAACCTGTACCGGCTCACCGACCCCATCGGCGGCCCGGTCCGGCTGACCGGCGACGACTGCGGCCCCCAGGTGGACCGCGAGCCCCTCGCGGACCCGCTCGCGTACGGCCGCACCGAGGAACACCCGCTGCCCGCGCCCGTCCTGGGCCACTCCGACTACCAGGCCGACCCGGCGTTCGCCCAGGAGCGCGAGATGCTGCTGGGACGGCTGCGACCGGAGGAGCCCGAACTGCCCGTGCAGCGCACCTGAACGGATCAGGGCAGCTCGGGGAGGTCCTCGGCGAACAGCAGGGTCAGGTCGTCCGTGCTCGGCTCGGTCACCTGGGCGACCCGGCTCGCGTGCCGCTCCACCATCGCCTCGAACGTCTGGCGGGCGGTACGCCCGTTGCCGAAGGCGGGGCCCTTGGGGAGCTCCCGGAAGTACTTCAGCAGGGCGTCCGCGGTGCCCGGGGCGAGCCGGTACTCGTGCTCCTCGGCCTGCTGCTCCACGATCCGCAGCAATTCGTCCGGGCCGTAGTCACCGAAGGTGATGGTCCGTGAGAAGCGGGAGGCGACTCCGGGGTTGACCGAGAGGAAGCGCTCCATCTCCGCCGTGTAGCCCGCCACGATCACCACCACGGAGTCCCGGTGGTCCTCCATCAGCTTCACCAGGGTGTCGATGGCCTCCTTGCCGAAGTCACGGCCGGCGTCCTCCGGCGACAGCGCGTACGCCTCATCGATGAACAGCACACCGCCGTGCGCCCGTTGGAAGGCCTCCTGGGTGCGGATCGCCGTCGAGCCGATGTGCTCGCCGACGAGGTCGACGCGGGACACCTCGACGAGATGACCCTTGTCCAGCACGTCCAGGGCGGCGAGGATCTCGCCGTAGAGACGGGCGACCGTCGTCTTGCCGGTGCCGGGGGAGCCGGTGAAGACCAGATGGCGCTTGACGGAGGCCGCCTTGAGCCCCGCCTGCTGACGGCGCCGGCCCACCTCGATCATGTCGATGAGGGCCCGCACCTCGCGCTTGACGCTCTCCAGGCCCACCAGCGTGTCCAGCTCGCCGAGCACGTCCTGCGAGGTCCGCACCGATGTCTGCGGCTCACCGGCGGCCCGCTGCGGCTCCGGCGCGGTGACCCGCTGCTCGGGGACCAGGCCCAGCAGACCCGGCGACTGGGCCGTCGTCTGCACCGCCGGCTCCGGCGCCGCGACGGCTCCGGGGGTCCGCACGCCCGCGCTCTCGTCGCTGGTGCAGTCCTCGACCACGGGGCCGGAGCCCGAGCCGGCGTCCGCCCCGGCGTCGGCGAACTCGTAACCGCCGCGCGCGCAGCGCTCCGTACGGCACTTGCGCAGTGTCGTACGGCTGCCGTCTATCACGTGGAAGCCGTAGCCGCCGCTGTTGGTCACCCGGCAGTTCAGGAACGTGCCGCGACCGCCGGCCGACACATAGAACCCGGCCTCGGCGGGGGAGTCGACGGTGCAGCGCTCGACGGTGGGGTCGGCGCCCTTGGTCACGATCACGCCGGTCTGGGTGCTGTCCACGGTGCAGTTGCTGAGGGTGCCGCCGCTGCCGTGGTCGCGGAACCACGCGCCGGTCGCCGCGTCCCGGATCCGGCAGTCGTCGAGCTGGGCGGTCGCCCCGTCGCTCACCGACACGGCCGTGTTGCGCACCTGGGACAGGTCGCTGTCCACGACGTCCGCGCGGGATCCCCGGTCGAGGACGAACAGGGCGTCGGGCACGTCGTGCACCCGGCACGAGTCGAGGACCGCGGTGGCGCCGTCACTGACCCAGACGGCCGGGTAGTCGCCGGTGCTGTCGAAGATCTCGCACTGGTTGGCGTCCACCCGGGTGCCCGGGTCCCACACCGACAGCCCGTTGCGACCGAACTGACGCACCGTCGTGCGGGTCAGCGTCAGGACGGAACGGGAGCGCAGGTCGACCGCGTTCTCCGGGATGTCGTGGATACGGCAGTCGGCCAGGGTGAGCACGGCGTCCGTGTCGAGCGTGACGCCGTCGGAGGTCGTACGGTGCACATCGCAGTCGGTGAGGTGCGCGGTGGCCCGGGCGGTGATCTGGACGCCGCTGCCCCGGACCTCGTAGATCTCGCAGCCCACCGCCTCCAGGGAGGAGCTGTCGCCGGTCGCGCTCAGACCCGCGCCGGAGGTGTGGTGCACCCGGCAGCGCTCCAGCCGGGGGTGGCCGCCGCCGCGCACGGCCACTCCGGCCTGGCCCGCCGCGACGACCTCGCACTCCTCGAACACACCACCGCCGCCGTCGACCACGGCGATGCCGATGCCCGCCGGGTTGTCGACGGTGCACCGCCGCACCGTCGGCCGGGCGGCGCCCCGTACCTCGATGCCCGCCGCGGACCGGGTGACGATCCGCAGGTCCAGCAGCTCGGGTGTGCCGTCCTCGACGAGCACCGCGGGCGCGGCCGCGTCCTGGCCCTCCACATGCAGGTCCTGGACCACCGCCGAGGCACGCACGGTCAACGGCACGCCGTCCACGGGCGCGAGGCGCACGGAACCGGGGGAGCCCTCGGGGCCGCGCAGCGTCACCGACCGCTCCACGACCAGGTTCTCCCGGTACGTGCCGGGAGCGATGGTGAGGACATCGCCCTCGGCCGCGGCCTCCAGGGCCGCGGCGAGCGACGCGTACTCACCCGTGCGGCGCCGCCACCTCGATGTGCCGGTGTGCGTCACCTGGACCGTGCCCTGTGCCATGGCGTTGATGTGCCCCCACCTCGTGGTACGCGGGTTGATGCCGAATGCTTCGGCCGGACCACCGTAGCGTGCGCGCGGGTGGTGGGTTGACCAGAGACGGAAGGCCGTCAGCTGCCGGTGCCGGTGCGCCCCCAGTCCGGGCCCGCCCGGTCCCAGGCCTGGTCCCAACGGGCGTACCGGCGGCGGACCATGCGCCAGACGATCAGCCGCCGCGCGCCCTCGACGGCGGCCGCGGTGAGCAGGGCCGCGCCGAAGCCGGCCAGCACGGCGTGGGTCGTCGCCGTCGCCGGGTCCAGCGGGCGGGCCACCAGGGCGCCGTGAGTGTCCGTCCATATCGCGAAGCGGTCGCCGTCGCGCGGGTTCTTGAGGCCCGCGAGGACCGTGCCGTGCTGCCGGGTGCCGTCCGGCGCCGTCCAGTCAGCGACGACCCGCGTGCGGCTCTCCCGGCCGGTGGCCGTCTCCGGGTCCACCTCCAGCGGCGAACCGTCCGCCGTGCGCACCACGGTCGCCGTGACCTGATGGCGGGACAACCGCTGGTCGTGGACCGACCGCTGGAGCACCTCCTGCGTCATGGCGCCGACGAGGGAACCCACCACGGGCGCGACGAGGAGGATCACCAGCAGAGCCGACAAGGCGACCCACGCCTCGACCAGATCCGTCGTACGGCGCAGTGGGTTGTTTCGCCAGCGCCAGATTCCGCCGATCGCGCGCACCGCCCGCACCCCCTTCCCGCTCCGTGATAACCCCCGTCGGAGCCGTTCACGCGCGAGCCCGGGGAAAGAGAGAGCGAAATCACCAGAGCCCGGGACCTCTCATGAACTTCTCACTCCCTCCCAACGCCCCGGAGCCGGGCGGGGGTTCCCACCGATCGCCTGCGGTCCGAACCGGGCCGGAACTATGCGATGACGCGCACCGGATCACCGACTCCGACCGTGCCGTGACCGAGCGGTACCAGGTTCTGTCCGAAGATCAGCTTGCCGCCGAGCCGTCGGTGCCGGCCCAGGCTGAAGAGGGGCTCCTTGCCGCGGGCCGCGGTGCCCTGGTCGGTGGTGGTCACCACGCACCGGCCGCACGGCTTGGCGACCCGGAACTCGACCTCGCCGACCGCGAGGCGCGACCAGCCGTCCTCCTCCCACGGTTCGGTGCCCGACAGGACCAGGTTCGGCCGGAAACGGTTCATCGGCAGCGGCCCCTCCCCGGCGTGCTCGCCCCCGGCGATCAGCGAGTTGAGGGCGTCGAGGGAAGCGGTCGTCGTGACCAGCAGCGGATATCCGTCGGCGAAGGTCACGGTCTCGCCGGGCCGCGCGAACCCCGGGTCGACGGGCCGGCGGGTCGCGGGGTCGTCCATGTGCACCAGCCGCACGGCGGCGCCGAGGTGGGCGCTGCACCAGGCGTGCGCGGTGTCGTCGGCGAGGACCCCCTCCACCTTGTCACGGAAGATCTCCATCGACACCGTGCCCACCGGCTCGGGCACCGGCACGGTCAGCGGCTCCAGACCGGGCGCGGACAGACGTATGCCGCCGCCGGGCACGAGCTCGGCGGCGGCCAGCGCGAGGCGCGGCTGCTGACGTTGCGTGACGACCTTTCCCCCGTCGTCGATCAACGCCCAGCGTCGGTCGCCGGCCAGCCCCCAGGGCTCCACGACGGCCTCCCGGGGTGACTGACCCCGCAACGCCTTGACCGGATGGACGTGGATCGACAACAGCTGCGCATGCCCCATGGGGTCATCCTGCCAGGTGGCACGGACAACCCCGTGGGCTCAGTAACCCCGGTACTGCTGGTTGTACGGGTCCTGGTACTGCGGCGCGGCGGGCCGGGGAGCGGCCGGGCGCATGGCGTCGTAGCCCGTACCGGGGCCCGCCGGGCGCGGCTGCTGCTGCTGGGGTCCGGGGTAGCCGCGCGGCGCGACGGCCTGCGGCGGGATGTACGCCGCCGGGGCCTGCTGGAGCGGCGCGGGCTGCTGCGCCTGCGGGTAGCCGTAGGACTGCGAGGGGCCCGCCGGGAGGGCGGGCAGCGCCGACGGCAACGCGGGCAGGTTGCTGCTGCCCATGTCGTAGGCGGCGGGGACCCGGATCGGGGCGATCTGCGGGGTCCCCCGCTCGGCCACGAGCGAGTCGTAGATCGGAGTGTCCGGGAAGGAGGCGTAGTAGCCGCCGCCATAGGTGGAGCGGGGGGAGGTCATGGCACATAAGTTAAGCCCACGATGTGCTGGTTGGGGAGACCGATAAGAGGGTTGATTTCCGTGTCCGCGGTGACCCTGGAGCTCCAATGCGAGCGAACTTGGGAAAAAAGGACGGCGAGCGGCCCTCCGATCGTGTAAAGGCCGAGTTCCCAGCGGGTTACCAGCGGTTGGTCAGGGCCGATCCTGCGCTCCCGATGGGAGTTCACCGCCCCGCGGAATAGGTTGGCCGGAAAGACAATCCGAGGGTGCCGAGGCGCGCGGCCCGGTGCACTGACACGCGATGGGGGCGTACATGTCAATGTCGAAGGGGTCCAATGCTCCGGTGCCGACCACGGCACTGCGGGTCGAACTGGGCTGGCGCTCGGGAACGGGCGTGCCGGACGCGGACGCGTCGGCACTGCTGCTGGTGGGCGGGAAGGTCCGCTCCGACGCCGACTTCGTCTTCTACAACCAGCCGGCCCACTCCTCCGGAGCCGTCCGCCACGAGGGCAAGCGCGACGCCGGGGGCCGGGTGACCGACAGCCTTCTCGTCGACCTCGCGCGCGTGGAGCCCGCGATCGAGACCATCGTCCTGGCGGCGTCGTCGGACGGCGGCTCGTTCGGCCGGGTCCCGGACCTCTACATCGAGGTACGGGACGCGGCACAGGGCACCGTCGTGGCGCGGTTCGACAGCACCGGCGCGACGGTGGAGACGGCCTTCGTGCTGGGCGAGTTCTACCGCCGCCAGGGCGCCTGGAAGTTCCGGGCCGTCGGCCAGGGCTACGGCAGCGGCCTCGAAGGCCTCGCCACCGACTTCGGCATCGCCGTGGACGAGCCGCAGCGGGCGTCCGCCCCGGCCCCCGCCCCGGCCCCCGCCCCGGCGACCTGGCCGGCCGCGCCGGCGGCGCCGTCCCAGCATCCGACCATGCCGGCCTTTCCGGCCACGGTGCCCCCGCCCGTCCACCAGGCCCCGCCGCCCCCGCCGCCCGCACCGCCCGTCGCTCCCGTCCGGCTGACCAAGGTCACCCTGACCAAGGCCGCCCCGTCGGTGTCCCTGAGCAAGCAGGGCGGCACGTCGGGCGCCCTGCGCGTCAACCTGAACTGGGAGGTGCGCAAGCAGTTCTCCGGGTGGGGCAGCAAGCGCGGGCGCGCCGTCGCCCTGCACAACGACCTCGACCTCGACCTGTGCGCCCTGTTCGAGCTCGCCGACGGCCGCAAGGGCGTGGTCCAGGCCCTCGGCAACGCCTTCGGCGCCCTGCACCAGCCGCCGTTCATCCACCTCGACGGCGACGACCGTACCGGCGCCGTGGCCAGCGGCGAGAACCTCACCGTGAACCTCGACCACAAGAACGACTTCCGGCGCATCCTCGTCTTCGTGACCATCTACGAGGGCGCGCGCTCCTTCGCCGACCTGCACGCCACGGTCACGCTCCAGCCTCAGTTCGGCGCCGCGATCGACTTCTCCCTGGACGAGTGCACGGTCCCCTCGACCGTGTGCGCGCTCGCGCTGATCACCAACAACGGCGGCGACCTCGTCGTCCAGCGCGAGGCGCGCTACCTGGTGCCCGAGCGCGGGGTCAGCCCGCAGCGGACCGTCGACTACACCTACGGGTGGGGCATGAACTGGACGCCCGGCCGCAAATAGCGACCACGGCGGCCGGGGGCCCGGTCCACGGGCCCGCGTTCCGGCCGACGGCTCAGCCCTCGTCCGCGACGGTCTCCGGACGGGCGTAGGTGCGGCCCTTCCAGGCCGCGCCGCGTCCCCGGTAGTGCTGCACCGCGGAGTCGACCGTCATCAGCAGGTAGAGGAACGCGGTGAACGGCAGCAGCGGAGCGAGCCACAGCGGCTGCCGGTAGTAACGCAGCATCGGGACGTACGTCCCCGCCATCACCAGCCACGCCAGACCGCCCGACAGCGCGGTCGCCGGGCTGCCCGCGACCGGCCCGCCGAGCAGGGCGAGCGGAGGCACCAGGTACACCAGCGCCAGGCCGAGCACCGTGCCGGTCAGCAGCAGCGGACTGTGCCGCAGCTGCGCGTAGGCGCTGCGCGAGACCATCCGCCACAGATCGCGCAGCCTCGGGTACGGGCGCACGCTGTCCACCCGGTCGGCCAGCCCCAGCCAGATGCGGCCGCCCGCCCCCTGCACGGCCCGCGCGAGTGCCACGTCGTCGATGACGGCGTGCCGGATGGCGTCCGGGATCCGCGCCCGCTCGGCCGCGTCGGCGCGCAGCAGGACGCAGCCGCCCGCCGCGGCCGCCGTCCGCGACCCCTTCCGGCCGATCCGCCGGAAGGGGTAGAGCTGCGCGAAGAAGTAGACGAAGGCGGGTACCACCAGCCGCTCCCACAGGCTCTCCACCCGCAGCCGTGCCATCTGGGAGACGACGTCGAACCCTCCGGTGCGCGCCGCCGCCACCAGCTCCCGCAGACTGCCGGGCCCGTGCGCGATGTCGGCGTCCGTGAGCAGCAGGTACTCGGGCTCACGCGCGCGTGCCAGCGCCATGCCGTGACGCACCGCCCACAGTTTCCCGGTCCAGCCCGCGGGAGGCTCGCCCGGTGAGTCCACGGTCAGCGGGAGCCCGCCCCACCGCGCGGCGAGCGCGCGCGCCAGTTCCCCCGTGCCGTCGGAGCTGCCGTCGTCCACGAGGAAGATCTCCGCCCGCCCCGGGTAGTCCTGCGCGAGCAGGGAGGGCAGGCTCGCGGCCAGGACCGCCGCCTCGTCGCGCGCGGGGACGACGACGCACACGGACGGCCAGTCCCGTGGCTCGACCCGCTCCGGCAGCCTGACGTCGGTGCGCCAGAAGAAGCCCTGACACAGCAGCAGCCACAGCCAGGCGGCCAGGGACACGGCGGCGATCCACACGATGGCGCTCACGCGCGCAGTCTGCCCCACGCCCCCGGGCCGCAGCAGCACATCGTCTATGGTGGCCGGGTGAAGATCGCGCTCATGGACTCCGGAATCGGCCTGCTGGCGGCCACCGTCGCGGTACGGCGCCTGCGGCCCGACGCCGATCTCGTGCTCTCCCTCGACCCCGACGGCATGCCCTGGGGACCGCGCACCCCGCAGGATCTCACCGAGCGCGCCGTGGCCGTCGCCACGGCCGCCGCCGCACACCGGCCCGAGGCACTCATCGTCGGCTGCAACACGGCGACCGTGCACGCCCTGCCCGCGCTGCGGTCCCTGCTCGAACCCGGCATCCCGGTGATCGGCACCGTCCCGGCGATCAAACCGGCCGCGGCCGGCGGCGGCCCCGTCGCGATCTGGGCCACCCCCGCCACCACCGGCAGCCCCTACCAGCGCAACCTCATCCAGGAATTCGCCGGTGACGTCACGGTCGCCGAGGTGCCCTGCTGGGGACTGGCGGAGGCGGTCGAACACGCGGACGAGGCGGCGATCGACGCCGCGATCACCGCGGCCGCCGCCCTCACCCCCGAGGAAGTGACGACCGTCGTCCTGGGCTGCACCCACTACGAACTGGTCGCCGACCGCATCCGTGCCGCCGTGCAGCGCCCCGAGGGGCCGCCGCTCGTCCTCCACGGCTCGGCCGGCGCCGTGGCCGCGCAGGCACTGCGCCGCATCGGCGCGCGCCCCGCACCCGAGGCGGCGGCGCTCGGCACCGTGACCGTTCTCCTGAGCGGCCGTCCGGGCGGTCTCCCGACGCCCGCCCTGGCCTACCCGGAAGGCCGGCTGCTGGAGGCCGTCAACGCCGTCCGGTGACCGACGGACACCGGCCGCCCTCCCGGGGACGGTCCGCCGCCCGGCCGGAGCAGTCACCCTGCGCTACGGCCTACCGGCGCGGCGAAACCTGAGTAACCTCATGAATATGAGGGACCACCCCCACGACGAGAGCATCCCGCTTCCCGACGTCCCGCATGCCGACGCCGATGCCGGCGCCCCGCATCCCGACGTCTGGAGCGGGCGCGCCACCAACCGGTTCCAGTGGGTGCTGGCGCTCGTCGGAGCCGCCTGCATGGCGCTCGGCATCGAGCTCGCCGTCCAGTCCGCGTGGACGTCCGGCATCGCCCCGCTCGCCATGTCCGTCGTCGGCTGTATCGCCGCCGGGCTGCTCGTTCTCTTCGGCACCCTCGCCTTCGTCCACGTCGACCTCAAGCTCGACAAGGACGTGCTGGAGGTGCGCTGCGGCCACATCGGGCTGCCGCGTCGGCGCATCCCGCTGGCCCATGTCGCCGGGGCCGACTTCGAACCGCTCGTCACCCCGCGCCACTGGGGCGGCTGGGGCTACCGCTGGCGTCCGGAGAAGGGCACGGCCGTCGTGGTCCGCCGCGGCGAGGGCGTGGTGCTGCGGCTCTGGGACGGCCACACCTTCACGATCACCGTGGACGACGCGGAGTCGGCGGTGCGCGTCATCAGGAACCGGCTGCGGACGACCACCCCGGGCGCCGCGCCCTGACGTCCGTACGCGGCAAGGCCGAGGTCAGGCGGCCGGGCGGTCGTCGTGGCGCAGGTCCCGCCCGGACTCCGGCCGGACCTCGCAGGCCGCGGGTTCCTCGGCCAGCGGGCGTGCCGTGGCCAGTCCGGCCAGCAGTCCCGCGCCGACCGACACCGTGGTGAAGCTCAGCGCGTTGCCGATCGCGGCGACGGCGGCCAGAGCCGTGAGGGCGGCACCCGCGGTCAGGACGACCGGGGTGGGGCGCGGTGCGCGCCACAGGGCGAACAGCACCCAGCAGAAGGCCGCGGCGAGCAGCAGCACACCGACGACACCCTGCTCGGCGGCCAGTTGGAGCGGCGCCGAGTGCGGCTTGCCGTCGGACATCGTGGACTGAAGCGTCGACTGCGCCGCCGTACCGCTCAGCTCTCCGAAGCGCCCGGGTCCCACGCCGAGAGCGGCCTCCCGGCGGGCCATGCCGAGGGCGTCGCGCCACAGCCGGACCCGGTGCGCGGTGAGCCGGTCCGTTAGCGGGCCGACGAGGCCGCCGGACAGCGCGCCCCCGGCGACCGCCCAGGTCAGGCCGGTCACCACGGCGGCGGTCACGCCGAGGGCCGCGAGCGCCGGCCCGCGGTGGCGCAGGCGGCCGGCGGCCAGGGAGCACACCAGCACCGCACCACAGGTCACCACGGCCGTGGTCGAACCCAGGAGGGCACCGGCGACCGCGATGCCGCCGGCGAGCAGCCACAGACCGAGCCGCAGCGCCGGTACGGGCGTCGCCCGGGCGGCGCAGCACGCGGCGCCGGCCGACAGCGTCAGCACCGCGGCGGTGGCACCGGCGTGGCCCAGTGGCGCCACGGTTTCGGGGCCCGGAGCCAGCCGGGGCCGGACCACCGACAGGGTCAGCCCCGCCAGCGCGCCGGCCGCGGGCGCGGCGACCGGCAGCAGCACTCCCAGGATCCGACCCGCCGCATAGCCGGCGGCCACCGCCAGCACCGCGAGCAGGACCCCCTCCGGGCGTCCGCCGTGCACGGCGGCGGTGACCAGTGACCAGACGGCGCAGGCCCCGAGCACGGCCACGCCCGCCGCGTCAGAAACGTTTCGTCTTTCCCCGTCCGCGTCCGCGCCGGTCGCGGACGTCATCCCCGTGGAACCCACCCGTCCCCCCGAACCCGGCCGCCCCCCGGCCGTGACGGCCCTGACACCGTGACGGACCCCCGTCGCCCGAGCGACCGGGGCACTGGCACACCGTAACGGCTGATGGGCGGTTTGTGGATGAGTCGTGCCGGGACGAGAGGCCGGCGGAGCCCGCCCCACGGACTGCGCTGTCGGCCAAAAGGTCACTCGCCGTACACTCCCGGAGTGACCGTCACCGCACCTCCCGTGGGCCAGCCGGACCAGCAGGAGCCCCAGGCCGCGCGGGCCCCGCGCGGCGCGCGGCTCCTGCGCCTCGTCCCGGCCGCCGCAGCGGCACTCTCCGGAGTGCTGCTCTACGTCAGTTTCCCGCCGCGCACCCTGTGGTGGCTGGCGCTGCCCGCCTTCGCCGTCCTCGGCTGGGTGCTGCGCGGGCGCAGCTGGAAGGCGGCTCTCGGGCTCGGCTATCTCTTCGGACTGGGTTTCCTGCTGCCGCTCCTGGTGTGGACCGGCGTCGAGGTCGGCCCGGGCCCCTGGCTCGCCCTGGTGGTGATCGAGGCGGTCTTCGTCGCGCTGGTCGGCGTGGGTGTCGCCGCCGTGTCGAAGCTGCCGGCCTGGCCGCTGTGGGCGGCGGCGCTCTGGATCGCCGGCGAGGCGGCACGCGCGCGCGTGCCCTTCCGCGGCTTCCCCTGGGGCAAGATCGCCTTCGGCCAGGCGGACGGTGTCTTCCTGCCCCTCGCCGCGGTCGGCGGCACCCCCGTGCTCGGCTTCGCCGTCGTCCTGTGCGGCTTCGGCCTGTACGACGTCGTACGTCTCGTCCTGGAGCGGCGGCGCTCGGGCGAGGTGCGGCGGTCGGCGGCCGCCGTGGCCCTGCTCAGCGTGGCCGTCCCGGTCGTCGGCGCGGTGGCCGCCCGCTCCCTGGTCAGCGACAAGGCGGAGGACGGCACCGCGACGGTCGCCGTCATCCAGGGCAACGTCCCCCGCCTCGGTCTGGAGTTCAACGCCCAGCGCCGGGCGGTGCTCGACTACCACGCGCGCGAGACGGAGCGCCTGGCCGACGAGGTCGAGGCGGGCAAGGTCGCCAAACCCGACTTCGTCCTGTGGCCCGAGAACTCCTCCGACATCGACCCCTTCGCCTACGCCGACGCGGCCGCCGTCATCGACAAGGCGGCCAAGGCGATCGACGCGCCGATCTCGGTCGGCGGCGTGGTCGAGCGGGACGGCAAGCTCTACAACGAGCAGATCCTGTGGGACCCGGTCGAAGGACCCACCCAGACGTACGACAAGCGGCAGGTCCAGCCGTTCGGCGAGTACCTCCCGCTGCGCTCGTTCATCGGCGCCCTCAACGAGAACTGGACGTCCATGGTCGGCCAGGACTTCAGCCGGGGCACCAAGCCCGGCGTCTTCGACATGGACGGCACCGAGGTCGGCCTCGCCACCTGCTACGAGGCGGCCTTCGACTGGGCCGTGCGCGACACGGTCACCCATGGTGCCCAGCTGATCTCCGTGCCCAGCAACAACGCCACCTTCGACCGCAGCGAGATGACCTACCAGCAGCTCGCCATGTCGCGGGTCCGCGCCGTCGAGCACAGCCGGACCGTGACGGTGCCCGTGACCAGCGGCGTCAGCGCGATCATCATGCCGGACGGGAAGATCACCCAGAAGACCGGCATGTTCGTCGCGGACTCCCTGGTGCAGAAGGTGCCCCTGCGCTCCTCCGAGACACCGGCGACGAAGCTCGGCGTCCTGCCCGAGATCGCCCTGGTGCTCGTCGCCGCGGGCGGCCTGGGATGGGCGATCGGCGCCGGGCTGCGGGCCCGGCGGAGCCCGACCGGCTGACCGGGCGGCCCGGATAGGGTCGGCGTATGCCGACTCCTGACTTCATCACCGAGATCCGGGCCTCCGCCGGCCACCAACTGCTCTGGCTCCCCGGCGTCAGCGCCGTCGTCCTCGACGACGAGGGAAGGGTGCTGCTCGGCCGGCGCGCGGACAACGGTGAGTGGTGCGTGATCTCGGGCATCCCGGACCCGGGCGAGCAGCCCGCCGACTGCGCGGTGCGCGAGGTGTACGAGGAGGCGGGCGTGCACTGCGTCCCCGAGCGCGTCGTCCTGGTCCGCTCCGGCAGGCGCATGCAGTTCCCGAACGGCGACGAATGCCAGTTCATGGACGTCACCTTCCGCTGCCGGGCCGTGGGTGGCGAGGCGCGGGTCAACGATGACGAGTCCATCGACGTGGGCTGGTTCGCGCTGGACGCGCTGCCGCAGATGCAGGACCGGCAGCTGTTCCGCATCAAGCAGGCGCTCGCCGACGAACCCACGTGGTTCGAGACCACGCCTTCGGCCTGAAGTATGGGCGCTGACCATATGGGGTGAGCCTCCGGCGCTGCCTAGGCTCGCCGTATGACGTCGCCCCAGGTCACCGCACCCGGTCCCCCCGCCCCCACGCTCGACCTCGGCGGTCGCACCGCCCTCGTCACCGGCGCGGCCGGTGGCATCGGACGGGCCTGTGCGCTGCGGCTCGCGGCCGCCGGGGCCAAGGTCCGCGCCGTCGACCGGGACACGGCGGGACTGGAGTCGCTCGCCGGGAGCGCGGCCGGTCTGCCCGGCTCGGTCGAGCCGTACGCCCTGGACCTCACCGACCTGGACGCCGCCGAACTCGCCGCCGCCGGGACCGACGTCCTGGTCAACAACGCCGGACTCCAGCGGGTGGCCCCCCTGGAGGAGTTCCCGCCGGACGTCTTCCACACGGTGCTCACCGTGATGCTGGAGGCACCGTTCCGGCTCATCCGCGGCGCGCTGCCCCATATGTACGGGCAGGGCTGGGGCCGTATCGTCAACGTGTCCTCCGTGCACGGACTGCGCGCCTCCGCCTTCAAGTCGGCGTACGTCGCCGCCAAACACGGGCTCGAGGGCCTCTCCAAGACCGCCGCCCTCGAAGGCGCTGCCCACGGAGTGACCTCCAACTGTGTCAACCCCGCCTATGTGCGCACCCCGCTCGTCCAGCGGCAGATCGCCGACCAGGCACGCACGCACGGCATTCCCGAGGAACGCGTACTGGCCGAGGTGCTGCTGCGGGACAGCGCCGTCAAGCGCCTCATCGAACCGGAGGAGGTCGCCGAGGCCGTCGCGTACCTGTGCGGCCCGCGGGCGTCCTTCGTGACGGGCACCTCGCTGGTCCTCGACGGCGGCTGGACCGCGCACTGAGCGCACTGAGCGCACCCAGTGCACCGAGCGGATCGAGCGCGTCGAGCGCACCACGAGCATCCCGCCGTCCCGCGCCGGCGGAGTTGTCCACAGGGCTGACGGGGCGGCCCGGCGATGAGGAATCCTGTGAGCATGTCCCGCGATCACCTGAAGGGCTCCACGGCCGCCCCCGGCCCCGCCCACGACGCCGACGCGCCGTTCCTCGAACTGCTCGCCCGGGGCGCGGCCGCCGAGGCCTACGACCGGCCGGTGCTGCTCGCGCGCGCCGAGGGAGGTTCCGGCGAGCGGATCGCGGCACTCGAACACGCCAAGCTCCTCGCGCTGCGGGTCCGCTCGGAACTGGAGGGCCGACGCCGACGGGAGGCCGAGCTGTCCGCCCTCTTCGAGACGGCCCACGACCTCGCGGGCCCGCGCGACGTGGACGCCGTGCTCCAGGCGATCGTGCAACGGGCCCGCTCGCTGCTCGGCACGGACATCGCCTATCTCAGCCTGCACGACCCGGCCAGGGGCGACACGTACATGCGGGTCACCGAGGGCTCGGTCGCCGCCCGCTTCCAGCAACTGCGCCTCGGGATGGGGGAGGGCCTCGGCGGCCTGGTCGCCCAGACGGCCCGGCCCTACGTCACCGACGACTACTTCCGCGACGACCGCTTCCGGCACACGACGACCATCGACGCGGGCGTACGCGACGAGGGACTGGTGGCGATCCTCGGCGTCCCCCTGATGCTGGGACCCCACGTCATCGGGGTGCTGTTCGCCGCCGACCGGCGCGCCCGGGTCTTCGAGCGGGAGCAGATCGCCCTGCTCGGATCCTTCGCCGCGCTCGCCGCGGCCGCCATCGACACCGCCAACCTGCTCACCGAGACACGCTCGGCCCTGGCCGGCCTGGAACGCGCCAACGAGATCATCCGGGACCGCAGCGCGGTCATCGAGCGCGCCTCCGACGTCCACGACCGGCTGGCCGAACTCGTGCTGCGCGGCGGTGGTGTCCACGACGTGGCAGCCGCCGTCTCCCAAGTGCTGGACGGCACCGTGGAGTTCCTGGAGAGCGCGCCGGCCGCCGCCGTGGAGGCCTCCCGCGCGGAGGGTCACGCCGTACGCCACAACCACGACTGGATCGCGGCGGTCGCGGCCGGCGGGGAACTGCTCGGCGCCCTCGTGCTGCGCGGTCACCCCGGACTCGACCCGGTCGACCAGCGCACCCTGGAGCGGGCCGCGATGGTCACCTCCCTGCTGCTCCTGGCCCGGCGCTCCGCCGCCGAGGCCGAACAGCGCGTGCGCGGTGAACTCCTCGACGACCTGCTCGAAGCCCGCGACCGCGACCCGCGCCTGCTGCGCGAGCGCGCCGCCCGGCTGCACGCCGACCTCGACGCGACCCATGTCGTGCTCGCCGCCCGGCTCGAGGCCGTCGCGCCCGACGCCGACCAGGAGGCGGCCGCGCGCCGCCGCCTGTGGTCCGCCGCCTCCCATCTCGCCGCCACCCGGCACGGCCTGGCCGCCGCGCGCGACGGCGGCACCGTCCTGCTGCTGCCGCTCGAACAGGGCGACACCGCGACGGAGCTGGCCCGCCGTACCGCGCTGCACCTCGGCACCGCCGTCCACGAGGCGGTCACCGTCGGCGCGTCCGCCCCGGTACGGGGCCTCGCCGCCGACCCGGACACGGTCGTCGCGGCGTACGCGGAGGGCCGCCGCTGCCTCGACGCCCTCCGGTTGCTGGGCCGCTGCGGCGACGGCGCGGCCGCCGAGGATTTCGGCTTCCTGGGGCTGCTCCTCGCCGGCGAGCGGGACGTGGCGGGTTTCGTGGACCGCACGATCGGCCGGGTCGTCGCCTACGACGCACGACGTGGCACCGACCTGCTGCGCACCCTCGACGCGTACTTCGCCTCGGGCATGAGCCCGGCCCGCACCAGGGACCGGCTTCACGTCCACGTCAACACGGTGGCGCAGCGACTCGAACGCGTCGGCCGCCTCCTGGGCGACGACTGGCAGCAACCGGCCCGCGCCCTGGAGATCCAACTCGCCCTGAGACTGCACCGGCTGGCGGCTCCGGTAGCGCGCTGACCGCCTCCGTACGCGCGGACGGCGTACGGAGGCGGCTGCGCGGCGGGCACCGGGACCGGGTCAGACGGCTCGCGCGTCCGTCACCGGAGTCTGCGGGACCTCCGCGTCCGCAGCGGCGTCGCCGGCGGCGAGGTCGCGGTGCCGGGTCTCCTTGGCGACCCCCACCGCGACGACCGTCACCAGGGCCGCGGCGATCACATAGAGGGCGATCGGGGTGGAGCTGTCGTAGTCGGCCAGCAGCGCGGTCGCGATCAGCGGCGCGGGCGCGCCCGCCGCGACCGAGGCGAACTGGGCGCCGATGGAAGCGCCGGAGTAGCGCATCCGGGTCGCGAACATCTCGGAGAAGAAGGCGGCCTGGGGCGCGTACATCGCGCCGTGCAGGACCAGACCCACCGTCACGGCGAGCACGAGGCCGCCGAAGGCGGCGGTGTCGACGAGCGCGAAGAACGGGAACATCCAGAGCCCGATCCCGACCGCCCCCAGCAGGTACACCGGCCGCCGCCCCACCCGGTCGGACAGCGCACCCCAGGCCGGTATCACCGCGAAGTGCACGGCGGAGGCGATGAGCACGGCGTTGAGCGCGGTCTGCTTCGAGACATCGGCCGAGGTGGTCGCGTACACGAGGATGAACGCGGTGATGACGTAGTAGGAGATGTTCTCCGCCATGCGCGCGCCCATCGCGACCAGCACGTCCCGCCAGTGGTACCGCAGCACCGACACCAGCGGCAGCTGCTCCGTCTTGTCCGACCGCACCGCCTTGCGGGCCTCGGCCTGTGCCAACGCCTGCTGGAACACGGGGGATTCGTCGACGGACAGACGTATCCACAGACCGACGATCACCAGCACGCCGGAGAGCAGGAAGGGGATCCGCCAGCCCCACGAGGTGAAGGCGGCGTCCGAGAGCACGGCCGTCAGCAGGGACAGCACACCGGTCGCGAGCAACTGCCCGGCGGGCGCGCCCGTCTGCGGCCACGAGGCCCAGAAACCGCGCCGTCGCGCGTCCCCGTGCTCGGACACCAGCAGGACCGCTCCGCCCCACTCACCGCCGAGCGCGAAACCCTGGACCAGCCGCAGCACGGTCAGCAGCACGGGGGCGGCGCTGCCGACGGTCGCGTGGGTCGGCAGCAGCCCGATCGCGAAGGTCGCCCCGCCCATCAGCAGCAGACTCAGCACCAGCAGCTTCTTGCGCCCGAGCCGGTCCCCGTAGTGGCCGAAGACCAGCGCGCCGAGCGGCCGCGCGGCGAAACCGACGGCGTAGGTCAGGAACGAAAGGAGCGTGCCGACGAGCGGGTCGGAGCCCGGGAAGAACAGCTTGTTGAAGACCAGAGCGGCGGCCGAGCCGTAGAGGAAGAAGTCGTACCACTCGATGGTGGTGCCGATGAGGGACGCGGCGACGATGCGCTTGAGGCTGGCGGGGGGTGGGGGAGCGGTGGTTGCGGAGGCCATGAGCGCCACTTCCTCGTATGCGGTGGGGACGGGTGGGTGTCCGCACACCGTAGGAACGCCCACGTCAGGGGCACATGTGGTGGGGCACCATAGTTCTGGGCGTGCCTATGCGCGATGCAGCTACGCCCACTGCTGGAGGGGCGCTTGAGGGCTCATTCCCCGGCGGCGCTGTGCCCGCGGCCGGGCGGTGTCGTGGCTGACGCCTCGTCAGGCGAGGCGGGCAGCCGCTCCGAGGGTCCCTGATCCGACGGTGTGTGCGGTATCACGCTCTTCCAGGGCGCCCAAGTTGTCTTGGTCACAGCGGAAATGTCCCTTTGGCGTCCATGCTCGATCAGGACAGCGGCTCCCGAAGCGGAGCCCGTCGGCTCGGCCGCGACGTACCGAAGTGGCCCTCGGCGCAGCCCTCGTGACGTTCCCCCTGTTCGCCTGTTCGCCTGTTCGCCTGTTCCCCTGTTCTTCCTGGAAGGTGCATCCCATGGCCGCATACGTCTGTCCCCCTGCCGTGATACACGGCGAGCACGCCGTGCAGACCAGCCAGATCGTGGCGGAGGTGCGCGACCGGCACCCGCAGGCGGCCTGGGCGCCGCGGATCGACGGCATCGCGGCCGGCACGGGCATCGAGACCCGCGGCTGGATGCTGCCGCTGGAGACCGCCGTCGCGTCCGGCACCGGCGGCGCCCTGGGCGCGGTCGGCGTCGAGCCCGCCCAAAAGGCGCTGGCCGACGAGGGGTTCACCCAGGAGGACGTGGACCGCGTGATCGCCGCCCTCGAGGAGATACCCGCGCCGCAGACCGTCCAGGAGCGCACCGCGCCGGCCTGGGAGGCCGTGCAGTCCTACGGGGAGCGCGCGGCACGCGGCGCCCTCCAGATCGCCGGGCTGGACGTCGCGGACGTCGACTGCCTGATCACCAGTCACTCCACCACTCCGGCCCTGCCGGGTCTGGACGTCGCCCTCTCCAACAGGCTCGGGCTCCGCAACGACGTCATGCTGCTGCCGGCCACCCAGTGGGCCTGTGTCGCGGGCACCCGCTCGCTGGCCCTGGCGGCGGATCTCGTGGCCGCCGACCCCGACCGGGTGGTCCTGGTCGTGATCGCGGAGGCGCTGAGCACCACCTACCAGCCCGCGGACGACACCCTCGAGTCCCTGATCGTCCGGCTGCTGTTCGCCGACACCGCGGTCGCCACGGTGGTCACGGGCCGCCCGAGGGGCGAGTCGGTGCTGCGGCTGGACGCCGCCTGGCACCACACCCTGCCCGGCACCCAGGACCTGCACCGCCTGGAGACGCGGGCGGACGGCACGCACTTCGTGATGGACCGGCGCGGGCCGCGCGCCGTGCAGGAGACGGTCACCGCGATGTGGGAGTGGCTGCGCCTCCGTTACCAGGACGACCCCGACTCCTGGCACCCCGACGTGCTGCTCGCGCACCCCGGCGGCACCCGCGTGCTGGAGTACATGGAGCAGACGATGCCCGACGCCTGGCCGTCCGGGCTGCTCGACCACAGCCGGGACAGCTACACCAGCGGCAACCGCGGAGGCGCCGCCGTGTTCGACATCGTGCGGCGGGCCTACGACGCCGGGCAGAAGCCGGGCAGCCGCGCCGTCCTGTACGCGGCTGCACCGGGCCTCACCGCCACCGCCCTGGAAGGCGAGTGGCTCTAGGACGACGCCGAGGGAGCGCGTGTCCCGGCCGTGCGCCGCGCCGCGGCCGCCTCACCTCGCGATCTCCGCCCACACCACCTTGCCGGTGTCCGTCCACCGCACCCCCCACCGGGTGGTGAGCCGGTGCACGACGTGCAGGCCGCGTCCGGCGTCGTCGAGGAGGCCGCCCCGGCTCAGCCGCGGCCTGCCGTTGCCGGTGTCGCCCACCTCGCACAGCAGGCCGTCAGGTGCTCGGATCAGCCGCACCGTGATGGGGCCGGCGGCGAAGCGCACCGCGTTCGTGACCAGCTCGCTGACCAGCAGCGGCACATCGTCCCGGGTGTCGCTCCTGCTCTCCCACTGCCGCAGCAGCGTCGAGACGTGGGCGCGGGCACGGGCGGGCGCGTCGGCGCGCGCGGGCAGCCGCCAGGTCGCGGTGTCCCCCTTGCGGTGGCCGATCAGGCGCGCGAGGAGCAGGGTCACGTCGTCGCGTTGGCGCACGGGCGCCAGCGAGGAGACGACGTGCCGTGCGGCCTGCTCCAGGGTGTCCCACGGGTGCACCGCGGACACGACCTCCGCCAGTCTGCCGATGCCGTCGTCGATCGACAGGGCCGGATCCTCCACCAGGCCGTCGGTGTAGAGGGCGAGCAGCGAGCCCGGGGGCGCGCCGAAGGTGTGGACGCCGAACGGCTCCCGCAGGGCGAACTCCGCGCCCAGGCCGGGGTGCGGGCGGACCGGGAGCGGGCCCGCCTGTCCGTCCGGGAGCACCAGCACCGGAGGGAGGTGGCCGGCGCTGGAGAGCGCCACCTGGTGGCTGACCGGGTCGTAGAGGGCGATACAGCAGGTGGAGCCGAGGGCGCTGTAGCCGGCCGCCAGCCCGGACTCCGCGTCGTCCAGCAGGCTCACGGTCTCGTCCAGGTGCTCCAGCACCTCGTCGGGTGCCAGCCCCGCCGACAGCAGCGCGCGGGCCTCCATGCTCAGCTGGCCCATGGTCGCCGCGGCTCCCAGTCCGTGGCCGACCACGTCACCGACCACCAGTGCGGTACGGCCGTCCGGCAGCGGGAAGCTGTTCACCCAGTCGCCGCCGACGCCCGCGCTGTCGGGAGTGGCGGGCTGGTAGACGCTGGCGATCTCCACGGTGTGGCCGCCCATCCGGGGCAGCAGCCGGCGCTGGAGCGCCAGCACCTGCGTGTGTTCGCGCTGGTGCTGACGGGCCAGGTCGACATGGTGGGCGGTCCTGGCCACCAGTTCCTGAAGGTCCAGCAGCTCGCTGTCGCGGAAGGGGGAGTCCGCCCGTCGCCAGACCTCCGCCACGCCCAGGACGACGGGCGGCGTGCTGTCCAGGACCAGCGGGATGCACGCCACACCCGCCGACCGGTCACCGGGCACCAGGGCTCGGATCACCCGGGGACTGCCGAGCAGCCGCTCGACCGCCTCCCGGTCGGGTATGACGATGGCCTGTGGGGCGTCGTCCCGCAGTACCGCCTGCGCCAGCAGACGACTCGCGTCGCCCGGCAGATCGCCGCCGGGAGTCACGTACCCCTCGGGCCACGCCCGGTCCGGCACCAGCGCCGCCCGCCGCAGCCGGATGCGGCCCTGCGCCCGGTCGGTGACCCCCTCCCCGGTCCACACGGCGAAGTCGAGGTCGACGGCGGCCACGTCGCCCCAGGCCAGCAGGGACTCCGCCAGCGACTGCGCGGTCTCGCCGATGTCCAGCGAGGTGCCGATCGCGGTCTCGGCGGCGTACAGGTGCAGCCGGGTGGCCATGGCGATCACGGAGACGGTCAGGCCCTCCTGGGGCGCCGCGGCGGGCAGGATGCTCAGCGAGACCACCAGTTCCGACCCGTCGGCGCGCCGCAGTCGCTGGATCCGGGCGACGTGCGCCTCGCCGACCTCCAGGACCTGGCGCAACCGCCGGGTGACCGTCGGCACGTCCCCGGCGGGCAGGAGATCGGCGAAGGGACTCCCGGTGACGGCGTCCAGCCCCGCGAACACGGGGGCGTCCAGATTGCACCGGGTGATCCGCAGGTCCCTGTCCAGGTTCACCACGCCGAGGATCTGATCCTGCCGGTCGTCCGCCCGGTCGTCCGCCCGGTCGTCCGGCGGGCCGTCCGCCGGGTCGTCGGGGACGCGCCGACGGGGGCTGCGGTCGCCCCGCGCGGGGGCAGGGCCGGCCGACGCCGCCGCTCCACGGCGCGGGACGAAGCGCCCCAGGGCGCTGCTGATCAGGTCGAACGGCGATGAGGACGAAGGGGAGGGCGTGGAGTCCATGCGGCTCCCTGGGCAGTCCCCGGCGCGCGCCGGGGCCGTACTCGGACCCGTGCGACGGGGCCCCGAGATCCCTGACCGCACACCCCATTGAATAACACCGGGGGTCGCTTCGCCCACATCGGAACGACGCCGGGGACTCTTCGCCGACGGCGGCGCGTGGCCGACGCGCGCTCGTGGGGGGCCGGTGTCACGCTGAAACGACACAGGACCTGCGAAGGGAACAGCCGTGATCACGACCGATCTGACCCCCGGCTCCCCGTGCTGGCTCGACCTCGGCGCGCCCGATGTGCGGGCCGCCGCGGCCTTCTACGGCTCGGTGCTCGGCTGGGACTTCGAGTCCATGGGCGACCCCGGTGGCGAAGCCGGGGGCGAGGGCGCGGACATGGAGGGCGGGATGTTCCGGAGCGGCAGCAAGATCGTCGCCGGCCTGGGCAGACTGTCCGAGGAGGGCGCTCGCTCGGCCTGGATGATCTACTACACCGTCACCGACGCGGACGCCACGACCCGGGTGGTGGAGAGCGCGGGCGGCGTGGTCCGGGTGCCCCCGAGAGACCTCGGCGAGTGGGGGCGGATGGCGCAGTACACCGACCCGTCGGGCGGCCAGTTCGCGGTCTGGCAGCCGGGGAAGAACGCGGGGTTCGAACTGGCCGACGCGCCGGGTTCGCTGTCCTGGACCGAGCTGTACACGAGCGACGCCGCCGCCGCGAAGGCGTTCTACGGCGCGGTCTTCGGCTGGCAGTTCAGCGACATGGACATGCCGGGCGGGGAGGGCGCGTACACGCTCATCACCCCGGACGGGCTTCCCGAGGACCGTATGCAGGGCGGCCTGATGGAGGTCGGCGGGGACGGCCTGGCCCTGGCGGGCGGGCGCGCCTACTGGCACCCGGTCTTCGCCGTCGCCGACTGCGACGCCGCCGTCGCCGCGGTCACCGGGAACGGCGGCAGCGTCCAGGCCGGACCGATGGACGCGGAGGGCGTCGGCCGCCTCGCCGTCTGCCTCGACCGGTCCGCCGCCGACTTCGTGGTCCTCACCCCGTCCAACCCGAGCTGAGCGCCCCCGCGCCGGGACGCTCGTCGGCCGGACCGCGGGCGGGCACGGCGTTCCGGCCCCTGGCTACGACCGGGCCCGCTGAGCGCCCTGGTCGCCCCAGTCGAGGCGGAGCACGGCGAGGTCGTCGGAGTGACGTCCGGCGTTCAGCTCGTGGGTCTCCTTGATGAGGAGATCGACGTGGGCGGCCGGGTCCGCCGTCGGCAGGTGCGCCATCAGCGCGAGCAGCCCTTCGACGCCGAGCCGTTCGTTCGTCGCCCCGTTGTGCCCCTCGGTGAGGCCGTCGGTGTAGAGGGTCAGGGCCCCGGCGGCCGGGAGCGGGACGACGGTCGACGGCCAGCCGCGCAGCCCGGGGACGATGCCCAGGGCGACACCGTGCGCGGCGGCCACTTCCCGGGTCCCCTCGGCCGTGGTGAGGAGGGGTTCGTGATGGCCGGCGAGGTGCAGGGTGGCGGTGGCGGCGTCCTGGTCGAGGGTGAGGAGCGTGCAGGTGGCGAACAGTTGCTGGCTGCCGCGTTCGGCGATCAGGATGCGTTCCATCAGATGCAGCAGGTCCTCGCCGCGGTGTCCGCCGAGCACGAGGGAGCGCCAGGCGATGCGCAGGCAGACACCGAGTGCGGCGGCGTCGGGGCCGTGTCCGCTGACGTCGCCGACCACGGCGTGCAGCAGTCCGTCGTCCCCCTCCACCACGTCGAGGAAGTCCCCGCCGAGCAGGGCCATCGTGGCGCCCGGCAGGTAGCGGGAGGTCACCCGCACGGTGGAGGTGTCGAGCATCGGCTGGGGCAGCAGACCGCGTTCGAGGCGGGCGTTCTCCTCCGCCCGCAGCCGGGTGGCCTGGGCTTCGGCGCTCGCGCGTTCGGTCTGGCTGCGGTAGACGGCGTAGCGCACCGTCCGGTGCAGCAGATCGGCCTCGACCTTGCCCTTGACGAGGTAGTCCTGGGCGCCGGCGGCCATGGCGTCGGTACCCGCCTGGGCCTCGGAGAGCCCGGTCAGGACGATGACCGCGGTGTGCGGTGCCAGGGCCCGCACGGCGGCGACCGCGTCGATGCCCGACACGTCGGGCAGATGCAGGTCGAGGAGGACGCAGTCGATCGGGGCACCGGTCAGCTCGGCGCGGGCCTCGGCCAGCGTGGTGCGGGTCGTCAGCTCGAACCGCAGCCCCGTGTCGTACAGCAGCTCCTCGACGAGCAGGGCGTCGCCCTGGTCGTCCTCGATGAGGAGGATGCGGTACATCGGCTCGTCGGACGCCTGAACGGGGCCGGCCGGTATCGCCGCGGTCATCGTGACTGCTCGGTGCCGGCGCGGTCGGCCTCCGGCAGGGTCGAGGGGCCGGGGTCCGCGGGCGGCTCGGGCGCCAGCGTGAAGACGATGCGCGCGCCGTCCGTGTAGGCGGTGTCGACGCCGATGGTGCCGCCGTGGAATTCGACGATCTTCTTGCACATCGCGAGGCCGATGCCGCTGCCGGAGTAGGTGTCCTTGGTGTGCAGCCGCTGGAAGATCACGAAGACCTTGTCGGCGTACTCCGGTGCGATGCCGATGCCGTTGTCGGTCACGGTGAACCGCCACAGCTCGCCCTCCCGGGCCGCGGTGACATGGATCTTCGGCGCCGCATCGGGGCGGCGGAACTTGACGGCGTTGCCGATCAGGTTCTGCCAGAGCATGCCCATCTGGGTGGGGTCGGCGACCAGGGTCGGCAGCGGATCGTGGGTGACGGTCGCTCCGGCCTCCTCGATGCCGACGCTCAGCGCGGACAGCGTCCGCTCCAGCACCCGCTCCAGGTCCACGCTCTGGTGGGTGTTGTGCATCCGCCCGACCCGGGAGAAGTCGAGCAGGTCGTTGATGAGGACCTGCATGCGGTTCGCCCCGTCGACCGCGAAGTCGATGTACTGGTCGGCCCGTGCGTCGAGCTGCCCTCCGTAGCGCCGCTGGAGGAGCTGGGTGAAGCTGGAGACCTTGCGCAGCGGCTCCTGCAGGTCGTGGGAGGCCACGTAGGCGAACTGCTCCAGCTCCGCGTTGGAGCGCTGGAGATCGGCGGCCTGCGCGTCGAGCCGCTGACGGGCCTCCTCGCTGAAGGCCAGTTCCCGTACGAGACGGCGGCGCATGAACTCGATCTCACCGCCGAGGCGCCGCAGGTCGGCGGGGCCGGTCGGGGTGATCGGGTGCTCGAAGTCGCCGTCGGCGATGGTGCGGGCGTCCGCGCCGAGCTGGTCCAGGGGCCGGGTGATGCCGCGGCGCAGTCCTTCGAAGACGATCGCGGTGAGGAGGACGACGAGTACCGCGGCGGAGCCGAACACCACGTTCCGCAGGGCCATGGTGCCCATCAGGTCGGCCCGCGCCCGGACGCGTTCCGCGCGCAGCCGCTCCTGCTGCCCGCTGAGGGCGATCCGTACCTCGTCGAAGGCCTTCTTGCCCTCCGCCGCCCGTTCGCCGGCCAGGGGGGAGGGCGAGCCGGCCGGCCAGGCGGCGATCGGTCGCGCGAACCTCTCCTGCCACCTCTCCACGGCATCCCGCACGGTCTTCAGGTCGGCCAGCCCGGCACGGTCGTCGGCGAGCAGCTCGGTGAGCTGGGCCATGTCCGTCTTCTGCTGGGCGATGCCCTCCTCGTAGGGGGCGATGAAGTCCGCCGAGCCGGTGATCCCGTAGCCTCGGATCCCGGTCTCCTGGTCGAGAAGGGCCGACTCCAGCCGGATCGCCGTGGTCAGCGCGGGAGACCGCACGTCCACGAGGTTCCTGCTGATCGATTCGGTCCGCGCCAGGACCCACGCTCCCGTCACACCGAGGAGAGCCAGCACCGTCAAGGACGCGGCCGCCCCCGCCCGGAGCCACCGTCGGGTGGTCCACGTGGAAAGCCACCGCGCGCGCGGTGGTCTCTCACTGCCGGTCATGGTGCGGACTCCTCGTTGCGAACACTTGCCCGAAGGCAACGGTCGGCACACTCTAGACGGCGACAACGCCTGTTGTCGCGAACTGCTCCCGGACCATAGAGTGCCAGGCATGCCAGGCAAGAACTTCGCTCTGCGGACCACTCCGCAGGAGACGGCCGCCATCGCGGACGCCACCGTCGGCGATCTTGCCCAGCGCCTCGCCCACCGGCTGCTCGAAGGCTCCCCGCCCCCGGCACCGGACGATCCGGCACAGGCTTTGGCCCTGCTCCATGTGCTGGACCAACTCCAGCAGGCCGCCGAACGGCTCCAGCGGGAAGCAGCCGCGGCTGCCGCCCGCGCGGGAGCCGGCTATCCGCAGCTCGGCGCCGCCTGCGGCCTGACCCGCCAAGGCGCCCGGCGCCGCTGGCCGGGGCTCTATCACCACTCTGACGACACCCCCACGGAGCATCCGATGATGACCACCCCCGCCCGCCCCTTCGACGTGCTGCTCGTCGAGGACGACGCCGCCGACGCGATGCTCATCGAGGAAGCCCTCTCCGAGCGTGGAGCGCGCAACCTGGTCCAGGTCACCGACGGAGTCGCCGCTCTGGAACACCTGCGCACCCCGGGCAACCCGCGGCCCGACCTCATCGTCCTCGACCTCAACATGCCGCGCATGAACGGCCGCGAACTGCTGAAGGTCCTCAAGACCGACGAGGACCTCCAGACCATCCCCGTCGTCGTCCTCACCACCTCCACCGCCCCCGGCGACGTGACCGACGCGTACAGCAGCCACGCCAACGCCTATGTGACCAAGCCCGTCAACCTCGACGAGTTCGAGCAGGCCGTCCAGAGCATCGACGCCTTCTACCTCGACACCGCCGCCCGGCCCCGCCCCTGAGCGGTCATGACGGTCGCGCCCGGGGAGCCGGGCGTCGACGGGCTCGGCGAGGTCGTGGGCGTGCTGCGGGAGTGGCAGTCCGACGCGGCGCCGGCGCACCTGCATCCGAGGGACCTGGGCTGGTTCTGGCGGTTCGGCGCGGCGGCGACGGCCGCGGCGGTCCGCACCTGGAGCCGCGACGGACGCGTTCTCGCCGTCGTGCTGGACGGGCCCACGCTGCCGCGGCCGGCGATCGCTCCGGGCGCTCCGTGTGACGAGGAACTCGCGCGGCGGGCGGCGTTGCTCGAGCCGATGGGTGTGCACCGGGACCATCGCGGTCGGGGCCACGGCAGGGCGATGGGCGTCGCCGCGGCGCGGGCGCTCCGCGAACTCGGCGCGTCGAGCGCGCTCGTCCGCACCCCCAGCGCGAACGTCGCGGCCGTCGCCACCCACCGGGCCGGCGGATTCCACCGGCTTCCCGAGACCCGGGACCTGAACCGGGACGCCTGAGCCCCGCATCCGAGGGCCGTCAGACGACGAGTCCGTGCAGGAGCCGGTCCGCTCCCAGCGGCACGGAGAGCGCGCGTCCGGCGAGGTCGGCGGGGACCTCGGGGTGACCGGGATTGACCCGGACGAGGCGGGCCCCGGGAGTGCGCCGCACCAGGTTCTCCATGGGCCGTCGGACGACGCCCGGGGTGTTGAATCCGGCGCCGATCTCCACGACGAGCAGGTCGCCGTCCGCGGGGCTCCGGTCGAGCCAGCGGGCGAGGTCGCGGCCGGCGGGCAGATGGGCGTCGTCGACGAACTCGGGTCCGACCCGGATGTTGGGAAAGACCTCGGCACCGCAGTCGGGGCAACGCGGCAGTGCGGCCTCGTCGCGCACACGGCCGCTCTCCCGGTCGTACGCCGCGAGCACCGCGTCGAGGAACGGCTTGCTGGACCATGTCCGCCGGGTGCAGGGCACGGTGCACTGGAGGCGGCCGTAGTCGCCCTGGGGGGTGAAGACGCGGTCCGCCGCGAAGCCGTTGCGGACGAACAGGGCGTCGACGTTGGACGTCATCACCCAGTGGTCACGGTCGCCGACCAGTTCCCGCAGCCGCCGGTAGAGCGGGTTCGGGCCGGGGCCGAAGCGGATGTCGTCGATGTGGACGGCCCAGTAGCCCCACATCATGTCCTTCGGCAGGGGCGCCCCGAGCAGGTAGCGCGAGCGCAGCCCGAGGCGGTGCAGGGCGGGAAGCAGTTGCCCGAAGCGTTCGGCGTCGCCGTAGTCGTAGCCGGCGGCCGCGCTGAGACCGGCACCGGCCGCGAGCAGGACCCGGTCGGCCTCACCCAGCCAGGCGCGGAACGTCCCGACCGCCCGTTCCGCGACCGCCTGTTCCGCGTCCGCCTGTTCCGCGTCCGCCTGTTCCGCGTCCGTCGGTCCTGCGGGCGTCTGTCCTGCGGAGAGTGGGAGGCTGCTCGGGGTGTTCACGGACGCGGTGTTCCTTCCCGCTTCAGGGTCTTGTCTTTTTCTGCCGTCAGGAACCCCCTGTGGCAGCTGGTCATCTTCAAGTTAAGAGGGAGAGACAGGTGTCGACGAGATACACTCCTGACCGATGATGGCCAAAAACCGACAGGACTCCTCGCGGGAGTTTCCCGAGGTCCCCTTCGCCGCGCCCGCCGGGACACCCGCGGGCGTCGAGGTCATGTCGCTGGCCGACCTGCGGGGGCGGGTACCGGAGCACCATCTCGCCCGGCCGCAGCGCCCCGACTTCCACCATCTGCTCACCCTGACGTCGGGGGACCTCCGGCACACCGTGGACTTCGCCGGTCATGTCCTGCGGCCGGGCTCCTGGCTGTGGGTGCGCCCCGGGCAGGTCCAGCAGTGGGGCGACCTCACCCGGGCCGAGGGCACCCTCATCCTGTTCCGGCAGGACTTCCTCGACGCGGCCACCGCGACAGCCGCCCGCGTCGACGACGCCCACGCGCCCGTCGTCAGCACCCCGGTGGCCGAGGACGCCGAGGCGCTGGACCTCGCCGTGGAGCATCTGGGACAGGAGTTCCGCGCACTCGGCCACCTGCCCCTGGACGTCCATCTGGCCGCCCTGCGCCACCTCCTCGCGGTCCTCGTGCTGCGGCTGGCCCATCTCACCGCCCCGGCCGGCGGCCCCGCTCCGGAGCCGGACGAGACCTATCTGCGGTTCCGGGACGCGGTCGAGCGGCACTTCACCCGGACCCGGCGCGTGGAGGACTACGCCCACCTGCTCGGGTACTCCGCGCGCACCCTCGCCCGGGCCACGCTGACCGGTGCCGGGATCAGCGCCAAGGAGTTCGTGGACCGCAGGGTCGTCCTGGAGGCCAAAAGGCTGCTCGCGCACAGCGACCGGACCGCGGCGCAGGTCGCGGACCAGCTGGGCTTCGCCAACCCGTCCCAGTTCAGCAAGTACTTCCTGCACCGGGTGGGCCGGTCCCCGATCGACTTCCGCAGCGAGGTCCGCGGCCGTGCCGGGAATCGCGGGACGGGATGAGAACGCTCACCGTCGGGCGAGGCCGCGTCGGTACGCGCTCACGTCGGCGTCCTCGTAGACGGTGAACACGACCCGGTCGAACCGGCCGGGGTGTACGTCGAGCCAGTCGGCGACCGTGCGCAGGGCCACGAGGGCGGCCTCGTCCTTCGGGTAACCGAAGACGCCCGTGCTCACCGCGCACAGGGCGACGGTGCGGATCGTCCCCACCTCGGCGGCCAGGTCCAGACAGGCGCGGTAGGACGAGGCCAGTGCCCGCGCGTCCGCGGCGCCGGGCCGGCCGTCGACGATCGGGCCCACGGTGTGCAGGACGTGCCGGGCGGGGAGATGGTAGCCGCGAGTGATCTTGGCGCCGCCGGTCGGCTCGGCGGCGCCCTGAAGCCCGACGACGGTGTGGCAGTCGTCGCGCAGCCGGGGTCCGGCGGCGTGGTGGACGACGTTGTCGACGCAGGCGTGCAGGGGACGGAAGCAGCCGAGCAGAGCGCTGTTGGCGGCGTTGACCAGGGCGTCCGTCACAAGGGTGGTGATGTCCCCCCGCCACAGCGCGGTGTGCCGGGCCGCCGGGAAGGCCGTGCCGGGGAACTCCTCCGCGATCGTGGGCAGATGGAGCGCCGTGACGCCGGTCCGCAGGAGACGCTCGGCACCGAGGACCCGGTCCACGGCGTCCCCGGCACCCTCGGGCAGCGGGCCGGGAGGACGGACCGTCAGCACGGCACGCAGGAGCCGTCGCGCCTCGGCCGCGTCGAGGTGCTCCGTGTCGGGCGAGGAGCCGGGCGGCAGGCCCGGGAGCGACACGGCCGGTTCGGTGCCGAGCAGGAGGCGCAGTGCCGCGCGCACGTGCTGGTCCAGTTGTCCGGCCGGGGCGGGTGCCACGGACGGACGGAAGGGTTCGTCCAGGGCGACGGCCCCGCGATAGGCGGCCAGTGGCAACGCCCCGGCGGGACGGCTGGACCGCGACCGGGCGGTGGTCATGGAGCGGCTCCGGGTGGGACAGCGGACGGCGGACGGCGGACGGTGGATTCGGTGCGCGGGACGGCCCACGGCGGATCGGTGTGCGGCACCGGGTCGGTGGACCGGTGAACGGGACGGGGACTGCCGATCGGCGAGCGGTCCGGCGGTGGGGGAGGAGTGCCCGGCCCCGGCTCGAGCACGACGGTGCGCCCGTACCGCCGGACGGTGCGTGCCGGTCGAGGAGCCGCCGTCAGAACAGGCCGTTGGCGTGCGGGAGTTCGGCCGGGACGGGGGCGATGACGTCCCAGTGCTCGACGATCTTTCCGTCGGCGACGCGGAAGAGGTCGTAGTAGGCGACCGGCACCCCGAACACGCCCTCGGACTGCACCAGGACGAGATCGCCCTCGGCGATGACCCGGTGGACCTCGGTGTAGACGAGGTTCCTGCCCTGCTCGGCCCACCGCGCGGCGGCCGCGCCGAAGCCGTCCAGCCCGTCGGCGGCCTCCGGGTTGTGTTGGTGGTACGTCTCGGTGGAGATGTAGTCGGTCAGGACCGAGTAGTCGGCGCCGACGAGCACCTTCTCCGCGAACTCCGTCACCAGGGCCCGGTTGGCCGCGGTCCGGTCGGCGTCGGTGGGCTCGGCGGGACCGTCGGTCTGGGTGCGGCCCGACACGGTGTCCTTGACGTACGGGGTCAGCGCGTCCCAGTGCTCGGCGAGCCTGCCGTCGGCCACCCGGAAGATGTCGAAACCGACGAGCGGGTCGGGGCCGAAGCCGTGGTAGGTGCCGTGCAGGGCGACCAGGTCGCCGTCGGCGACGACCCGGACACCCTCGTAGCGGAAGTCGGCGCCGAGGCCCGCGATCAGAGCGCGCAGCGCCTCCGGACCGTCGGCCGCGAGGGCACTGTGCTGTGTGTAGCCGGAGGCGACCCAGCGGTCCACGGCGGAGGGATCCTTGTCGCCGAACAACTCGGTGGCGGCCCGACGGACGATGTCCTTGGCGTTGGCGTTGGCGTTGGCGTTGGCGTTGGCGTTGGCGTTGGCGTTGGCGTTGGCGTGGGCGTGGGTGTTGGCGTGGGTGTTGGCGTGGGTGTTGGCGTTGCTCATGACCGTCTGTCTTCCTCGTCGGCGGTTGCGCGGGGGTGATGTGTTCAAACTAGGCCGACGAGGAAGGGTTGCCGTCACCTGTTGGCGACCACGGATGGTCAGAAAACGACATGTCGATGAGGGGGGCGACCTCAGTCCCGGGTGCGGACGACCTCGGCGAGCGGGGTCGCGGGGCGGCCCGTGAGGCGGGGCACGGCCTCGCTGACCCCGTCGAGCTCACCGGCGGCGACGGCCGTGTACGTCGACACCCAGGCGTCGAGCTGCCAGCGCGGTGCGCCGTAGGAGGCACGGGAGGCGTACGCCTCCTCGACCGTCTCCTCCCGGTAGGTGACGGTGCGACCCCGCGCCTCGGAGAGGATCACCGCGGCCTGCGCGAAGGTCAGCGCGTCGGGCCCGGTCAGGTCGTGGACGCGTCCGGCGTGGTCGGCCGGCCGGGCCAGCACGGCGGTGGCGGCGTCGGCGACGTCGTCCTGCGAGACGAACGCGGCACGCCCCTGCCCGGCAGGACCGCGGATGACGCCGTCCTCACCGGCCAGATCGGGGACGAACTCCGCGTAGAGGTTGTCGCGCAGGAACGTGTACGACAGGCCCTTCGCGCGGATGTGTTCCTCGGTGTGGAAGTGGTCGCGGGCGAGGGTGAAGGTGGCGTCGGGTGCGGCGCCGAAGAAGGAGAGGTAGACGAGATGCTCGACGCCCGCCTCCGCCGCGGCGTCCACGAAGGTCCTGTGCTGGGCGAGCCGGTCGGGGCTCTCGGAGGCGGACACCATGAACACGGTCCTGGCGCCGCGCAGGGCGCGGACGACGGCGTCGTGGTCGCCGTAACCGCCCTGGACCGGCGTGGCGTCAGGCAGTCGCGGTGCCCGCTCGGGGCTGCGGGCCAGCAGCCGCTGGGCCACTCCCCGCGCGGCCAGGCGGCGGGCGACGCGACCGCCGATCCGGCCGGTGGCTCCGGTGATCACCAGGGTCGGCAGGGGGGAGTCGGTCATGACATCACTTCCGTACTTCTGTCGGTCCGCTGCGGGCGGGACGAAGGCTTCCTCCACGAGCGGCGATGCGCCTGGGCGCGTCGCACCGCAATGGGCCGGCCCTCATCGACGGGCCGGACGCGCCGACGGCCGGCCCGGTTCCACCCGGAGGCGTACGACGTCACGGTCACGCCCGGGGCCGGGCGCCCGGCCCCAGCCGGGCGGTGACCTCCCCGGGGCCGAGGGCGGAGTGTTCCGCGGAGCACTCGACGACGACCCGGAGCGGCGCGCCGCAGTCGGTGTGGCGCACATCCAGCACGGGCTCCTCGGAGTCGAGGGTGTACGCCTCGCCCCACTGGCTCAGCGCCATCAGGACGGGCCACAGATCCCAGCCCTTGCGGGTCAGGCGGTACTCGTTGCGGGGGCGGCTGCCCGGTTCCCGGTAGGGGACGGTCCGCAGGACGCCGGCCGCGGTCAGCTTGCGCAGACGGTCGCTGAGGACGGCCTCCGACAGGCCGATGTGCCGGTGGAAGTCGTCGAAGCGGCGGACCCCGTTGACGGCGTCGCGCAGGATCAGCAAGGTCCACTTCTCCCCGATCACGTCCAGCGTGCGCTGGACGGGACAGTTCTCCGTGCTCGCCTCAAGCCACTCCATCCCGCCATCGTAGGGCCCTGGCTTCTTCATTGACAGTCAGGTGGGGCGGAGGCTAGCTTCACCTGCAAAAGTCAGAGGAGGCGCACGGCCGTGGGACGTACACGTACGTATGAGTGGGAGGATCCGGCGATCCTGGCGGACGCCGCCGGACGCATGGCCGGGATCGACTTCCTGCGGGAGCTTCAGGCGGGACGGTTGCCGGTACCGCCCGTCAGTCGTGCCGTCGACTTCTCCCTGGTCGAGGTGGAGCCCGGCAGGGCCGTTTTCGCCCTGACGCCCGGCGAGGAGCACTACAACCCGATCGGCAGCGTCCACGGCGGGATCTTCGCCACCCTGCTCGACTCGGCGGCGGGGTGCGCCGTCCAGTCCACTCTCCCGCAGGGCATGGCGTACACCTCGCTCGACCTGACGGTGAAGTTCCTGCGGCGGATCACCGCGGACACGGGCACGGTCCGTGCCGTCGGCACGGTGGTCAGCGGCGGCCGTCAGACCGCGCTGGCCCAGGCGCAGTTGTTCGACGCGAGGGACCGTCTCCTCGCCCACGCCACCAGCAGCTGCCTGCTCTTCCCGGTGCCTCGCCCCCAGAGCTGACCCGGCGCCGTACGGGACCGGACCTCCCGTCGCCGCCCGCCGGAAGGCCGCGCGCCGGTCACCCGGCGGCAGGGGTGCGAATGGCGGCGATGTCGAACTGGAGGCGCACCTTCTCGCTGACCATGGCGCCGCCTTCGGCCAGCCGCGCGTTGTACGTGAGGCCCCATGCGGAACGATCGATGGTGGTGGTGCCGTCGAAACCGGCCCGTTCATAGCCGAACGGGTCGGTGACATGTCCTATATAGGTGAGTTCGAGGGCCACGGGACGAGTGATGTCCCTGATGGTGAGATCGCCGGTCATGCGATAGACGTCGGGGCCCGCGAGCTGTACGGCGGTACTGATGAACCGCATATGTGGATAGGTCGCCGCGTCCAGGAAGTCACGGCCGGTCACATGCGCGTCGCGTTGTTCCACTCCGGTGTCGATGCTCGCGGTGGACAAAAGGATCTCGGCCCGTGAACGGGCCGGGTCCCGGCCGTCGAAGTAGAGCCGGCTCCGGTATTCCGTGAATGCCCCGCGCACGGTGGTGACCAGTGCGTGCCGGACGGAGAAACCGATACGGCTGTGCGCCGGGTCGATCATCCAGTCACCGGTCAGCGCCGCGAGGGAGGGATGCGGCCGGCCGACGGAGGCGGCGGTGGGGGAGCCGGCGGGGGGTTGCTGAGCTGTGGGGGGAGCCGGGCGTCGTGGGGATGCGCCGCGGGTGAACAGGTTCATGGCTCACGTAGTTACTCCACGGCGGATATCGCCGCAAGCCTTCCCCGTGAGCGGTGACGGATCGAATCAGGACCGAAAGGCTGATACGCCGTCATCGGACCACCGGCGGGTACAGAACCCACACATGGCCGCCACGTCACGGTCAAGTGAATTCACCGAATTGGGCGGACGGTTCCGTATCGGACGCGCTCGACGAAATCGGCTCGATCGGGAGGGGATCGCGAAGACCGCCGTCGAGAAGGGCGCCGTCGAGAAGTGTGCCGTCCAGAGGAGCGCCAGCGAAAACGGGTCATCGCCCGCGCCGATGCGATGACCCGTCGACGTCCATGTCCGCGCCGAGTCCCTCGACGCCCGCGAGGGGACCCCGGGCGCGGCCACCGCGGTGCCGACGGAGGGAGCCGATCGGCGGTCGGTTCCATGCGGCGGGTTGCTCCCCGTGTGGGTCGTGGCCCGCCGATCGCCGCCGGGCATCCCGCCGCCGAACCGGAGAGACGCCACGTCTGTCGACCTTTTTGCCGACGTTTCTGTTCGCTTCTGGGATGAACTGCGGTATTGGCCCCGTCTGTCGACAGCCACCAGGGGGTTTCCGGTGTGGACCATCAGGGGGCGGGATAGTGTCGACACCGTTGCGTCCGCTGTGAGCCGGGACAGGCAGGGAGAAGTGCCGCATGGGCGATCAGGACACGCACCTCGTGCTGGAGCGCCTCCTGCGGCTGCGGGACAGACGTGAACCGCTGGTCGCGCAGATCGCCGGATGGGTCGGCGCAGGCATCATCGAGGGCAGGCTGGAGCCGGGTCGGGATCTCAACAGTGTCGATCTGTCACGCCGGTTCGAGACCAGCCGTACGCCCGTCCGCGAGGCGCTGATGCTCCTCGAACAGGAGGGGCTGGTCGAGATGAAGGCGCGGCGCCGTCCCAGGGTGGCCGCGCCGACCCCGCAGGACATCCGTGACATCTACCAGGTGCGCAAGAACCTCCTGTCGATGCTCGCGGGCCTGCTCGTGGAACGGGCCGACGACGAGGAGCTGGCCGAGCTGCGCACCCGGGTCGAGCGGATGCGCGGCCTCGCCGACGACGGTGACGTGGACGGGTACTTCTGGAACCACGTACTGCTCCAGGAGCGGATGACCGAGATCGCCGGCAATCCCACGCTGAAGCAGATCCTGGACTCCCTGGCCCTGCGCACCCTGATGCTGCGGCGGCTCAGCCTGACCCGGGCCGGCCGGCTCGCGCACAGCGTCGACGACCAGGAGCGGCTGCTCCAGGCCTGCGAGGAGCGTGACGGGGGGCTCGCCTCCGCCCTGATCGCGGGGGCGACACTTCGGGCGCAGCGGGCCGTGGAGGAGCAACTGGAGCCGGAGGGCGCGGCACGTGGCCGCAAGCCCGCGCGCGGCCGCCGCGCCGCTTCGTGACGCCCTGGGATTTCCGTGCACCGGCCGGGAGTCCGGCGATCGCGTGGACCCCTGGAGCCGGAGACCCTGCGCGAAGTCTTGACGTGTACTTGACGTAGTGGCTTCATGGGAGCGCTCCCACATGTCGTCAGCCCCTATGTGGCCCCCACATGCCACCGCTCATGTCCTCCGCACTCCGCCCCACCTGTCCTCCGCACGCCCCCACCCCTCTGTCGCCTGAGTTCTTGGGCCTCACTCCTGGAGTCGCAGTGAGAACCACAACAACAAGGAGCACGACGAGCACGACAGCGCGCGCGAAGCGCAGCACGAAACACCCCCTGGGCATGCTGCTGGCCGAACTCGCGGCCCTCCTCGGCCTGGTCCTCGTCGGCGCCCTCTGCCCGGTCGCCGCCCAGGCCCAGACCCGCGCGCCCGACGCGCTCGCCACCGGCCTGCACATCAGCGACGGCCGGCTGGTCGAGAGCAACGGGAACGACTTCGTCATGCGCGGCGTGAACCACGCCCACACCTGGTATCCGGGCCGGACGCAGCAGTCCCTCGCCGACATCAAGGCGATGGGGGCCAACGCGGTGCGCGTCGTCCTCGCCGACGGCCACCGGTGGAGCGCGAACAGCGCGTCGGACGTGACGACGGTCGTCGCGCAGTGCAAGGCCAACCGGCTCATCTGCGTGCTGGAGGTGCACGACACCACCGGGTACGGCGAGGACACCGCCGCCGGCACGCTCGACCAGGCGGCCGACTACTGGATCGGCCTGAAGAGCGTACTGGCCGGCCAGGAGGACTACATCGTCGTCAACATCGGCAACGAGCCCTGGGGCAACACCGACCCGGCGGGCTGGACCGATCCGACCATCGCCGCGATCAAGAAGCTGCGCGGCGCCGGCCTCCAGCACACGATCATGGTGGACGCGCCCAACTGGGGCCAGGACTGGCAGGGCGTCATGCGTGCCAACGCCCGGTCCGTGTACGCCGCCGACACCACGGGCAACCTGATCTTCTCGATCCACATGTACAGCGTGTTCGACACGGCGGCGGAGATCACCGACTATCTGAACGCCTTCGTCGACGCCGGACTCCCGATCCTCATAGGCGAGTTCGGCGGTCCCGCCGACCAGTGGGGCGACCCCGACGAGGACACCATGATGGCCGCCGCCGAGCAGCTCGACCTGGGCTACCTCGCCTGGTCCTGGAGCGGGAACACCGACCCGATCCTCGACCTGGTGCTCAACTTCGATACCGCGCAGCTCACTTCCTGGGGACAGCGCATCTTCAACGGCGTGAACGGCATCGCGCAGACCGCCGAGGAGGCCACGGTCTTCGGTGGCGGCACCCCGGGCGACACCCAGGCCCCGACCGCCCCGGGCACCCCGACCGCCTCCGGTGTGACGGCCACCTCGGCGACGCTCACGTGGACCGCCGCCACGGACGACGTCGGTGTCACCGGTTACGACGTCGTACGGATCAGCGGCTCCACCGAGACCGCCGCGGCCGCTTCGACCACCAACTCGGCCACGGTGACCGGCCTGACCGCGAACACCGCGTACTCCTTCGCCGTCTACGCCCGCGACGCCGCCGGGAACCGTTCGGCGCGCTCCGCCGCGGTGAGCGTCACCACCGGCAGCGCGCCCGCCGTGGCCTGCTCCGTCGGCTACCGCGTCGTGGGGGAGTGGCCCGGTGGCTTCCAGGGCGACATCACCCTGCGCAACACCGGTACCACCGCGATCAGCGGCTGGAAGCTCGCCTTCGCCTTCGCCGACGGGCAGACCGTCACCACCATGTGGGGCGGGACCGCCACCCAGAGCGGCGGCTCGGTGAGCGTCACCCCCGCCTCGTACACCTCCACCGTCCCGGCCGGCGGGTCGGTCACCGTCGGCTTCATCGGCAGCAAGGGCGCGACGAACTCCGCGCCGACCGCGTTCACGCTCAACGGCGGTGCCTGCGCCACCACTTGACCGGAATCGCCGCCGACCGCCTCCGCCGACCGCCTCCGCCGGTCTTCAGCACCGGTCTCCAGCACCGGCGGGGGAGGCGGCCGGTGCGGCCGGGTCGGCCGTTTCCGCTGGTCCGGCCGTTCCGGCTTGCCGGGGCGCCATGGCGCACCCCGTAGGGTGTGCCCATGTCCACGACGCCCCGCTGGCTCAACGCCGACGAACGACGAGCCTGGCTGGCCTACATCGACTTCTCCACCCTGCTCGCCGACCACCTCAACCGGCAGTTGCGACGGGACGCGGGGATGACACACGCCGACTACAGCCTGCTGGCGTATCTCTCCGCGGCCCCGGAGGGCACCCTCGGGATGTCCGAGCTCGCGCAGCGTCTGAAGATCACCCGCAGCCGGCTCACCCACGCGGTGAACCGGCTGCGGGAGGCCGGTCTCGTGGACCGCAGGGAGGACCCCGCCGACGGCCGGGGCCAGCTCGCCTTCCTCACCGACCAGGGCAGGACCCTGCTGGAGGAGGTCGCCCCGGGGCACGTGGAGGCCGTTCGCCGCGCGGTGTTCGACGCCCTCACTCCCGAACAGGTGCGCCAGCTCGCGGACATCGGGGAGGCCATCCGTGAGGCCCTGGTCCGGGCCGAGAGCACCGAGGCCGACTCCGCCACGCTGCCCTGGCGACGCCGGTAGCGGATCTGCCGGGCCCGGGACGTCCGGCAGGGCTGTTCCGGCGGGTCGTTCCGGCGGAGTCGGAAGGGCTCGACCGGGCCCGGCCGGACCCGGCCGGCCCGCGGAAACGCTGATCGCCGCAAGGAATCGGTGACGGATCGAGAAGAACCGGCCGACGGTGCGTACCTGGGGGTACCGGGGGGCCGCCCGCCCCTTCGACCACGCCACCGATCCTAGGGACGTACCTCGTGAACGCAACCGCCGCCATCGGCGTCACCGGCCTCGGCGTGATGGGCCGCAACCTCGCGCGCAACTTCGCCCGCAACGGCTACACCGTCGCCGTCCACAACCGCTCCGCCGGTCGTACCCGCGCGCTCGTCGAGGAGTTCGGCCACGAGGGCGCCTTCGTCCCCGCCGAGTCGGCCGCCGACTTCGTGGCCGCGCTCGAACGCCCCCGCCGACTGATGATCATGGTGCAGGCGGGCGCGGTCACCGACGCGGTCATCGACGAGTTCGCCCCGCTCCTGGAGCCGGGCGACATGATCATCGACGGGGGCAACGCGCACTACGCCGACACCCGCCGCCGCGAGGAGGCCCTGCGCGAGCGCGGTCTCCACTTCGTCGGCGCCGGTGTCTCCGGTGGCGAGGAGGGCGCGCTGAACGGGCCCGCCGTGATGGTGGGCGGCTCGACCGAGTCGTACGACGTCCTCGGCCCGATGTTCGAGTCCATCAGCGCGAAGGTCGGCGGCGAGCCCTGCGCCACGCACATCGGCACCGACGGGGCCGGGCACTTCGTCAAGATGGTGCACAACGGCATCGAGTACGCCGACATGCAGCTCATCGCCGAGGCCTACGACCTGCTGCGCCAGGTCGCCGGCTACACCCCGGCGGAGATCGCCGACATCTTCCGCGGCTGGAACGAGGGCCGACTCGGCTCCTACCTGATCGAGATCACCGCCGAGGTCCTCGCCCACACCGACCCCACCACCGGCCTGGCCTTCGTCGACGTCGTCGCCGACGCCGCCGGCCAGAAGGGCACCGGCCGCTGGACCGTGCAGACCGCCCTGGACCTCGGCTCCCCGGTCACCGCCATCGCCCAGGCCACCTTCGCGCGGGCCTCCTCCGGCCAGAGCGCGCTGCGCGCCGCCTACGCCGGCCTCCCCGGCGGCACCACGCCCCCGCTCAGCCGCACCGAGGCCACCCGCTTCACCTCACAGGTCGAGCACGCCCTGTACGCCTCGAAGGTCATCGCCTACGACCAGGGCTGGAAGATGATCCAGGACGCCGCCGGCGAGTTCGGCTGGAAGATCGACCTCGGCGCGGTCGCCCGGATCTGGCGCGGCGGCTGCATCATCCGCGCCTCGTTCCTCGACCGCATCCGCGCCGCGTACGCCGCAGACCCGCACCTGGTCAGCCTGCTCGGCGAGATGGAGTTCGCGATGGAGATCACGGACGCGCAGGTGCCCTGGCGCGAGACCGTGGCCTCGGCCGCGCGCCGCGGCATCCCGGTGCCGGCCTTCTCGGCGGCGCTCGCCCACTACGACACGCTGCGCGCGGAGCGGCTGCCGGCCGCCCTGCTCCAGGGCCAGCGCGACTACTTCGGCGCCCACACCTACCAGCGCACCGACCGTCCCGGCGCCTTCCACACCCACTGGTCCGAGGCCGGCCGTCCGGAGACGTCGGCCTGACACACGGGAGTGGGGCGCCCTCGGCCCAGGGCGCCCCACTCCTCCTGCGTGATCTTCTGCCGGCTTGCGCCGCCGTCGGCTCAGACGCCCGTCGCCGGGTACGTCGGGTACTCCACCCCGGAGACGTGCTGGACGACCCGGACCACCTGGCAGGAGTAGCCGAACTCGTTGTCGTACCAGAGGTAGAGGATCGCGTTGTCGCCGTCGACCTTGGTGGCGCCGGCGTCGATGATCGAGGAGTGGCGCGAGCCGATGAAGTCCATCGAGACCGCGTCCGGCGCCGTGGTGAAGTCGATCTGGCGCTTGAGCGGCGAGGTCAGCGACACCTCGCGGAGGTACTCGAGGACGTCCTCGCGGGTCGTCTCCCGGCCGAGGCGCAGGCTGAGGATCGCGATCGAGACGTCCGGCACCGGCACCCGGATCGAGCTGCCGGTGATCGGCGCCTTGAGGTCGGGCAGCGCCTTGGCGACGGCGGAGGCCGCGCCGGTCTCGGTGATGACCATGTTCAGCGGCGCCGAACGGCCGCGCCGGTCGGCCTTGTGGTAGTTGTCCAGCAGGTTCTGGTCGTTGGTGAACGAGTGGACGGTCTCCACGTGGCCGCGCAGCACACCGTACTCGTCGGCCATCGCCTTCAGCGGCGGGACGATCGCGTTGGTGGTGCAGGACGCGCAGGACAGGATCCGCTCGTCCGGCTTGATCGTGTCGTGGTTGACGCCGTGCACGATGTTCGGCACATCGCCCTTGCCGGGCGCGGTCAGCACGACCTTGTCGATGCCCGGCCGCAGGTGCTTGGCGAGGCCCGCGCGGTCCCGCCACTTGCCGGTGTTGTCGATCAGGATGGCGTCGCGGACGCCGTACGCCGTGTAGTCGACCTCGCTCGGGTCGTCGGCGTAGATCACCGTGATCTCGTTGCCGTTGGCGATGATCTTGTTGTTGGCCTCGTCGACCGTGATCGTGCCCTGGAACTGGCCGTGCACGGAGTCGCGGCGCAGCAGGGACGCGCGCTTGACGAGATCCTGCTCGCCGCCGCCGCGCACCACGATGGCGCGCAGCCGCAGGCCGTTGCCGGAGCCGGACTTCTCGATGAGCAGCCGGGCGACGAGCCGGCCGATGCGGCCGAAGCCGTACAGCACGACGTCGCGCGGCTCGCGCCGGTCGATCTTGTTCGCGCCGGTGGCACCGGCCACGGCCTCGGCGGTGAACTCCGCCACCGACAGACCCCGGTCGTCGGCCCGGTAGGTCGCGGCGAGCATGCCGATGTCGATCTGCGACGGGCCGAGGTCGAGCGCGGTGAGGGCGTCGAGGAAGGGCAGCGTCTCGGTGACCGAGAGCTCCTCACCGGCGATCTGGCGGGCGAACCGGTGGGTCTTGAGGATGCTGACCACCGACTTGTTCACCAGGGAGCGGCTGTGCAGCAGGACGGTCACGTCCCGCTCGCGGTGCAGCTTCCCGATCATCGGGATCATCGACTCCGCGATCTCCTCGCGGTTCTTCCAGTTGGTGAACGAATCGTCGTTGAGCGTCACGGGCCTATCTTTCGAGCTAGGTGGCGCTCATATGCTAACCCTGCGGTGTTTCGATCATTGAAGCGGCCCCGCGCTCAGCTGTGCACCCGCGACGGGACGCCATCGGGAGACCCGTCGGGAGACGTGCGAGAAGCCAGGGGAGAGACCTCTGAGGGGCCCCGGGAGACCTCCGGGACGCCTCCGGGAGGTCTCCGGGAGACCCCCGGGAAGCCTCCGGGACGTTTCGGTGACACCGGAGGTGCCGACCGGGGCCGCGACCGCACCTCGGCCGCCTTCCCATGGGCCACACGGATCGCACGGTTCACCCGGATGTGTGCCGGGCGGGTGGCGGTGAGGCCCCGGGGCGCCGACGGGGGATTGAGCGGTGGACGGTCGGGTACGCGTGGCCGGACCGCCGCTACCGGCCCGCTACCAGGGGAGATCGTCATGGAGACACCCGCGCACGACCGCGTCAACAACCCCGCCGCGCTGGCACTGGACGCGCTGGCCCGGGACACCGAGGACACCGCCGCACTGGACACGCTCGCGCACTGCGACGTCCTCGTGCCCGTCCCCGACGACGCCCTCGACGAGGACGTCACCAACCCGGCCACCGTCGCGCTGCCCGTCCTCGAACAGCCCGGTGGGTCACCCGTGGTGCCGGTCTTCACCTCCGAACCGGAGATGGCTGACCTGCTGCCGGAGGTCGCCCGCTACCGGCTCGTGCCCCTCGGCGCGCTCGCCGCGCAGTGGCCGACCGGTGAGCTGTCTCTCTCCATCGACGCGGCCGGCGACCATCCGTTGACGCTCACCTCGGAGGGGGTCCGCACCCTGCTGGCCCGCTGACCCGCGCACGCCCCCCGGACCGCCGACCGGGCTCCCCCGCGCCGGGGGAGCCGGGCGGTCCCGCGCCCCGGGGGAGCCGGGTGGTCCCGTGCCTACGACCCGGTCAGCATCCGGCCCAGTACCGCCCGCTGGAGCGGCAGCACCTCGGTGTGCAGATCGCGGCCCTTGCGGGTGAGGGAGACCCACACCCCGCGCCGGTCCTCCACACAGACGGAACGCTCGACCAGGCCTTCCTTCTCCAGGCGGCCGATGAGCCGGGACAGCGCACTCTGGCTGAGGTGCACCCGCCCGACGAGGTTCTGCACCCGGCAGTGGTCGCCCTCCCGGGGCGTCTCGGAGGCGAGGATGTCGAGCACCTCGAAGTCGCTCGCTCCGAGGCCGTGCGGATGCAGCACGCGATCGATCTCGCACATCGTGCGCGCGTGCACCGACAGGATGTCCCGCCACCGCTCTTCGAGGCCCGCCCCGGCCGTCTTCGCTGCCATACCTGCACGGTAACACCGGAACGGCGATTCATTGAGTGTGCAACTAGTGCGGGCGCAAGCGGTTCGGGCCGCCTCAGGCGGCGGGGTCCTGGAGCAGACCCACCAGATTGCCGTCGGCGTCCTTCACGAAGGCGATCAGCCGGCCCCCGCCGACGTCCTGGGCGTCCTGAAGCAGCTCCGCCCCGGCCGCCACCAGCGCCGCGAGCCGCTCGCGCAGGTCCGTGACATGCCAGTACGGAACCGGTCCGGTCATGCCCTTGCCGTGGCCGTTCGGGTCGAGGCCCACGTCCTGCCCTTCGGCCTTGTAGCCGACGTAGTACGGCTCGTCGGCGTACGGCTCGACCCCCAGCAGCGCGCTGAACAGGGCCTTCGCCCGGTCGAGGTCCTTGACGGGGTAGATGATCGTCTGAAGGCCGGCGGTCATGGCGTTCTCCTCGGTGAGGTGCGGTGCGGTGCGCGGGAACGGTTCGTGCTCCCGCACCACTCACGCTAGGCCGGGGAGCCGCGGACGGCTTCTCCGATCCTGACCGGTTCGGCCCGCACCGGCCGCTCGGCTACGTCGACTCCCGCTTCACCAGCTCCGTCGGCAGGATCACCGCCGCCGGGTCCTCGCCCCCTATCTGGGCGAGGAGCACCCGGACCATCTCGTTGCTGATCCGGTCCCAGGGCTGCCGGATCGTGGTGAGGGAGGGGCTGGCCGCCGTCGCCGCCGGGGAGTCGTCGAAGCCGCCGACCGCGACGTCCTCGGGCACCCGCCGGCCGGCCCGGTGCAGAGCCGTCAGCACGCCCTGCGCCATCAGGTCGGAGGCGACGAACACCGCGTCGAGGTCCGGCGCCTGCGCCAGCAGCCGCTCGGCGCCCGCCTCACCGCTGGCCCGGCTGTAGTCGCCCGGGACGACGATGCTCTCGTCGTAGTCGACGCCCGCCTCGGCGAGCACCTCCCGGTAGCCGGCGAGGCGCTCCACACCGCCGGGGGTGTCCAGCGGGCCCGTGACCACGCCGACCCGCCGACGGCCCTGCGCGAGCAGATGGCGCACCATGTCCCGGGCGCCGTCGCGGTCGTCGGCGGCCACATAGCTCACCTTGGACCCGATCCCGATCGGCTTGCCGCACGCCACCAGCGGCACACCCGCCTCACGCAGCTCGGTGGCGATCGGGTCCCCGGAGTGGCTGGAGACCAGCAGCACCCCGTCGACATGTCCGGCGGTGATGTACCGCGTGATGCGCCGCCGTTCGTCCTCCGTCCCGGCCAGCATCAGCAGGAGGGGGATGTCGTGCGCGGCCAGCGCCTGCGTACAGCCGCGCAGCAGGACATTGAAGTTGGGGTCCTCGAAGAACCGCTCCTGGGGCTCCGTCAGCAGGAAGCCGACGGAGTCGGAGCGGCCGGTGATCAGGGAACGGGCGTGCCGGTTCACGACGTAACCCGTCCTGCGGATGGCGGCGTTGACCGCCTCGGCCGCGGCGGGGCTCACATAGTGTCCACCGTTGAGCACGCGCGAGACGGTGCCCCGGGAGACTCCCGCCTCCCGCGCCACGTCGTGGATGGTCGGCGGTCTGCGCCGGCCCCCCGCACCATTGTTCATGGTCATGACTTTACGGCTCCGGACAGCAGGTCCAGGCTCCAGAACCGCTGAATGACCAGGAAGAGCGCCACCAGCGGGATCACCGCGAGGAACGCGCCGGTGATCACCAGCGTGTAGAGCGCCGGGGTGTTGGCGCCCTGTTCGAGGAGCGTGAACAGACCGAGGGTGATCGGGAACTTCTCGTCGTCACTGAGCATGATGTACGGCAGCAGGAAGTTGTTCCATATCGCTACGAACTGGAACAGGAACACCGTCACCATGCCGGGCACCATCATCGGCAGCGCGACCCTGGTGAAGATCCGCCACTCGCTCGCCCCGTCCATCCGGCCGGCCTCCACCACATCGCTCGGCACGGCCGCGGCCGCGTAGATGCGCGCGAGGTAGACGCCGTAGGGGGAGAGGATCTGCGGCAGCAGCACGGCCCAGTAGGAGTCCGTGAGGTCCGCCTTCGCCATCAGCAGGTACTGGGGGATGGCGAGGATGATCGGCGGCATCAGCACACCCGCCAGCAGGACGTTGAACAGTGACTCGCGGCCCCGGAAGCGGTAGGTCGCCAGCGCGTAGCCGCTGAACGCCGACACGGCCGTCGACAGCAGCGCGCCGAGCACGGCGTAGAGGCCGGAGTTGGCCATCCACCGCCAGTAGATGCCGTCGCGGTAGGCGTTGAGGTCGTGCACGTTGTCGGTGAAGCCGCTGCCCGGCAGGAACGTGAACGTGGAGAACAGCTCACTGCCGGACTTGGTGGACGCGATGACCACCCACGCCACCGGGAGCAGGCAGTAGACCGCGCCCAGCAGCAGCGCGATCGTCGGCACCAGGGCGATCCGGCCGCGCAGCGGCGGACGGCGGCGGGCGGTGCCCTGGGTGCCGGTGGCCGAGGAGGCCTTCTGGACGGCGAGAGAACTCATCGTGCCCCTTCATGACTGGCGTCCTGCTTGTTGCGACGGTTCGCGGCCCGCAGGAAGCCGAAGGAGAGCACCAGCGTGGCGAAGGCGATGATCACGGCCTCGGCGGCCGCCTGGTAGAGGTCACCGGTGCCGAACGCGTCCCGGTACACCTTCATCAGCGGACTCCAGGTCGTGGACACGGAGTTGGTGAGCGGCTTGAGGGTGGTCGGCTCGTTGAAGACCTGGAGCGTGGCGATGATCGAGAAGAAGAAGGTGAGCACCAGCGAGGGCGCCACCATCGGGATTTTGATCCGCAGCGCGATCTGCGTCGGGGTGGCGCCGTCGAGCTTCGCCGCCTCGTACACCTCGGCCGGGATGGCCTGGAGCGAGGTGTAGATGACGATCATGTTGAAGCCGGTGCCGCCCCAGACCGCGATGTTCGACAGGGCGAGGTAGAGCGGGCCGCCGTCCAGCAGGTCCGGCTGCGGCAGACCCAGCTTCTCCAGCACGAAGTAGAACGGGCTGACGTCGGGCAGATAGAGGAAGCCCCACAGCAGCGCCGCCACCACGCCGGGGATGGCGTAGGGCAGGAAGATCGCGAGCCGGGTGAACGGCGCGAGCCGCACCTTGTCGGCGTCGAGCATCAGCGCGAGCAGCAGCGCCAGGCCCAGCATCACCGGGACGACGATGCAGCCGTAGCCGAGGACGCGCAGCGCGCCGTCGAGCAGCTCGCTGTCGGTGAAGGCGGCGGTGTAGTTCCCGAGGCCGGCCCAGACCTCCCGCCGCGCGCCCGAACCCAGGCCGAGGCCCGAGACGTGCACCTTGCGGAAGCTGAGCCACAGCGCGTACCCGATGGGCAGCGCGAAGAACAGGGCGAACAGGAGCGTCGCGGGGAGCAGGAAGGCGTACGGGGCCCCCTTGACCCCGTACGACCTCCGGCGGTGTGCGGTGGTCACTCGGAGACCTCGAAGCCCTGCTTCTTCATGTCGGCGACGGTGTCCGCCTGCATCTTGTCCAGTGCGGCGGAGAAGTCGGACTTGTCCTTCGCGGCGGCGCCGAAGGCGTCCTTGAAGGTCGTGTAGGCGACGTTCACGTTCGGGCCCCAGGCCGACGGCGCCGTGGTCTTCGCGATCTTGGCGGCCGTGGTGTAGAAGTCCGCCTGGTTCGAGAAGTAGTCCGGCGGGGTGGTGAAGGCGCCGCTGAGCTGGGCGGAGGTGGAGGCGGGGTAGATGCCGCTCTCCTTGGCCAGCGCGTTGAGGGCGTCGCCGTCGGTGTTCAGCCAGGCGGCGAACCTTGCGGCGGCGTCCTTGTGCTCGGAGTCCGTCGTCACGGCCGTGGAGGATCCGCCCCAGCTGCCGGTGACGTTCTCGTCGGCCGACCACTGGGGGAGCGGGGCCATGGCCCACTTGCCCTTGGTGTCGGGCGCGGCGGTGGTCAGGGTGCCCGGCGCCCACACGGCGGAGACCCAGGCGATCTGCTTGCCGGTGTTGAGCGCCTTGTTCCAGGCCGGCGTGTACATCGGCTGGTTGTCGATGGCGCCCTCCTTGACGAGGCCGCCCCAGAAGTCGGCGACCTTCTTGGTGGCCGCGTCGTTGATGCCGACGTTCCACTTGTCGCCGGAGGTGGTCCACCACTTGGCGCCGGCCTGCTGGGCGAGGCCCGCGAAGAGTCCGGAGTCGTTGGCGGAGAACGTGGTGAGGTCCGTGTCCGGAGCCTTCTCCTTCAGCGCGCGGGCGGTCGCCGCGAACTGCTCCCAGGTCGTGGGGACCGTCAGGCCGTACTTCTCGAAGAGGTCCGCGCGGTAGTAGAACATCATCGGGCCGATGTCCTGCGGCACCGCGTAGACGGCGTCCGTGCCCAGCGTGGTCTGCTGCCAGACACCGTCGGCGAACTTGCTCTTCGCGTCGCCGACGTTCTTGCCTATGTCCGCCAGCGCGTCATTGCTGACCAGCGTCGGCAGGGCCTGGTACTCGGCCTGGACCAGGTCGGGGGCCTTGCCCGCCTTGTGCGCGGTGAGGATCTTGGTGACCAGCGTGTCGCCGGACGCCTGCTTCTTCACCGTGACGGTGATCTGGTCCTTCTTGCCCTCGCCCTTGTTCCACAGGTCCACGACCTTGTCCATGCCGGGCGTCCACGTCCAGTACGTGAGCGAGACCGGCCCGGACTCGGCGCTGTCCTCGTCGGACGAGCCGCAGGCGGCGAGTGCGGTGGCGCCGAGGGTGGCGGCGAGGGTGGCAGCCGCACCTCTGACAAAGAGCCGCCGACGCTTCGTGTTGGGCATGGATCTCTCCCCTGACCTGGGTTCTCGCCCGGTGCGAAAACCTGCCATGCGATCGCATGGGCGGGCTCCTCGCCCGTCGCGAGAAGCCGCCCTGCTGTCTGTGAGCGTTCACAGTAGAGAAACATCCCGGACACTTGTCAATGGTTGTTGCTGTGCGGTTATGTTGGGCTCCGAACGCCGCCGCCGTGTGTGCACGTTCCCAAATGATCGATTACACAGGAGAGATCCATGCCGGAGACCAGCCCCAAGGGCCTCACCAGGCTCGCCTTCGGTGGGGACTACAACCCCGAGCAGTGGCCGGAAAGCGTCTGGCAGGACGACGTCCGGCTGATGCGCGAGGCCGGCGTCACCATGGTGAGTGTCGGGATCTTCTCCTGGGCCCTGCTGGAACCGTCGCCGGGGGAGTACGACTTCGGCTGGCTGGACCGCGTCATCGGCCTGCTGCACGACAACGGCATCCGCGTCGACCTGGGCACCCCGACCGTGGCGCCGCCGGTCTGGTTCTACCGCGAGCATCCCGAAGCGCTGCCCGTGACCCCGGAGGGCGTGCGCTACGAGTTCGGCTCCCGGGCCGCCATCTGTCACAGCAACGCGGACTACCGCGCCGCCGCGGCGAACATCACCACCCGTCTCGCCGAGCGCTACGGCGACCACCCGGCGCTGGCGATGTGGCACGTGCACAACGAGTACGGCGTGCCCGTCTCCGCCTGCTACTGCGACTCCTGCGCCGCCCACTTCCGCCGCTGGCTGGAGACCGCCTACGGCAGCGTCGACGCGGTCAACGACGCCTGGGGCACCGCCTTCTGGGGCCAGCGCTACGCACGCTTCGAGGACATCAACCCGCCGCGCGCCACCCCCACGGTCGGCAACCCCGGGCAGGCGCTCGACTACCGGCGCTTCGCCGACGCCACCATGCGCGAGAACTTCCGCATGGAGCGGGACATCCTGCACCGCCTCGCGCCCGGGGTCCCGGTGACGACCAACTTCATGACCGCCCTCAGCCAGTGCGACTCGGTCGACTACTGGGCCTGGGGCCGCGAGGTCGACCTCGTCACCAACGACCACTACCTGATCACCGACGGCCGCCGCACCCACGTCAACCTCGCGATGGCCGCCGACCTCACCCGCTCCGTCGGCGGCGGCGCGCCCTGGATCCTCCTGGAGCACTCCACCTCCGGGGTGAACTGGCAGCCGCGCAACCCCGCAAAGGCGGCCGGTCAGATGGCCCGCAACTCCCTCGCCCATGTGGCCCGGGGTTCCGAGGGCGCCATGTTCTTCCAGTGGCGCCAGTCCCGGCGCGGCGCCGAGAAGTTCCACTCGGCGATGGTCCCGCACGGCGGCACCGACACCCGTGTGTGGCGTGAGGTCGTCGAGCTCGGCGCCTCGCTCGACTCCCTCACCGCGATCCGCGGCACCCGCACCGAGGCCGACGTCGCGGTCCTGTGGGACTGGCACTCCTGGTGGGCGCAGGACCTCGCCTGGCGGCCCAGCGAGGACGCCGATCCGCGCGAGCGCGCCGACGCCTTCTACGAGGCCCTCTACGACCGCCACCTCACCGTGGACTTCGCCCACCCCGAGGCGGACCTCTCGGCGTATCCGCTGGTCGTGGTGCCCGCCCTCTACCTGATGACGGAGGCGGCCGGGAACAACCTCAGGGAGTACGTCGCGAACGGCGGCACCCTGGTCGTGTCGTACTTCTCCGGCATCGTCGACGAGCACGACGCCGTCCACGAGGGCTCCTACCCCGGCGCGCTCCGCGACGTCCTGGGCCTGACGGTCGAGGAGTTCTCACCGCTGCTCCGGGGCGAGAGCGTGCGCGTCACCGGCCCCGACGGCACCGCGCTCGACGGAGACGTGTGGACGGAATTCGTGGTGCCGCGCGGCGCCGAGACCGTCTGGACCTACGCCGACGGCCTCACCGAGGGCAGGCCCGCCGTCACCCGGCACCGGCTCGGCGAGGGCACCGCCTGGTACGTCTCCACCCGCCTCGGCCCCGAGGGCCTGGACGCGCTGCTCGGCCGGGCCGCCGAGGACGCGGCGATCGCCCCGCGCGCCGACCTCCCGCGCGACGTCGAGGTCGTGCGCCGCTCCGGCGGGACGGGCAGCTACCTCTTCGCCGTCAACCACACCGCCACCGACGCCAAGGTGCCGCTGGAGACCCCCGGCACCGAACTGCTGACGGGCGAACGCGCCGCCGGCCGCCTCTCGGTCCCGGCGGGAGCCGTACGGGTCGTGCGACTCGACGGCTGAGCCGACTCCCCCTTCGCCCGTGGAGCCGCGAGCCGCGGGCGGAGGGGGCCCCTCACACCGGAGGGAACCCATCCATCACGTCGAAGGGACGACGGACGACGATGTTCCATCCCAGACGCACACTCAGAACCCTGCTGCTGCCGCTCGCCGCGGGGCTCGCCCTCACGGTCCTGCCCGCGCAGACCGCGCAGGCGGCCGGCACGCTCACCAACGGCGGCTTCGAGACCGACGGTGCCGGCACCGCGACACCTTCCGGCTGGTCGACGTACTCGGCGGCCGGGCAGAACGCCGCCTCCTTCACCGAGGCCGGTGGCCACTCGGGCGGGTACCGCCTCTCGCACTACTCGGCCTCCGCCTACAAGGTCGAGACGTACCAGTACCTGTCCGGACTCACCAACGGGACCTACAAGCTCACCGCCTGGGTGCGCTCCGGCGGCGGCCAGAACTCCGCGTACCTGGCGCTGAAGAACTGCGGCGGCGCCGAGCAGCGGACCGCCCTGCCTGTCTCGGCGAGCGGCTGGATCCGCGTCGTCACCTCCGTCGCGGTGACGAACAACCAGTGCACCATCAGCGTCGACTCCGACGCCAACGCCGGGAACTGGATCAACGTCGACGACCTGACCTTCGCGTCGGGCTCCACCGGCCTGACCGTCAAGGGCTCGGACGTGTCGTCGCTCATCAAGAGCGAGGCCCTCGGCGGCGTCTACAAGAACAGCTCCGGCACCACCCAGGACGCGCTCGCCGTCCTGAAGAACGCCGGGCAGAACTACGCGCGCGTGAAGGTCTGGGTGAACCCCGCCGACGGCTACAACAACAAGGCGCGGGTCCTGGCGGCGGCCAAGCGCATCAAGGCGCAGGGCACGAAGCTCCTGGTGGACTTCCACTACTCGGACACCTGGGCCGACCCCGGGGCGCAGACCGTGCCCGCCGCGTGGGCGGGACACTCCTACAGCCAGCTGAAGACGGACGTCTACAACCACACCTACGACGTCCTCAACGCCCTCAAGGCACAGGGCACCACCGCCGACATGGTGCAGGTCGGCAACGAGATCAACGGCGGCATGCTGTGGTCCACGGGCTCCACCGACAACTGGTCGCAGCTCGCCGGACTGCTCAACTCCGGCTACGACGCGGTCAAGGCCGTCAACTCCGGTACGAGCGTGGCGCTGCACCTGGCCAAGGGCGGTGACCTGGCAGGCACCCGCTGGTGGTTCGACAACGCCGTCTCCAACGGCGTGAAGTTCGACGTCATCGGCCTGTCGTACTACGGGTACTGGCACGGCACGCTCGCCGACTTCCAGACCACCCTCGACGACGCCGCCTCCCGCTACGCCCGGCCGGTCTACGTCGCCGAGACGGCCTACCCCTTCCGGCTGGACAGCGAGGACTCGACCGAGAACATCATCGACCTGTCGAGCGAGCTGGTCCCGGGCTACCCGGCGACCGTCGCCGGCCAGACCCGGTGGATGAACGACGTGGCGAGCATCGTGGAGGCCGTCCCCAACGGCCGCGGCCTGGGCCTCTTCTACTGGGAGTCCACCTGGACCGCCGTCACCGGCAACGGCTGGGACCCGACCGACGCCGCCTCCGGCAACGGCTGGGAGAACCAGGCCCTGTTCGGCTACGACGACAAGGCCCTGTCCTCCATGTCGTGGTTCAGCCACCGCTGATCCGCCCTCCTCACCCGGAGCGGGGGTCCGGCCGCACCGTGCGGCCGGACCCCCGACCGTCTTCCGGACGTTCATCCGAACACCCTTGTGGAGCAAGGGTGTTCGATCCCGGCCAAGGCTCGCGGAGTGCGGGACACGGCGGCCCCGGCTGCGGAACAGTGGGACGACGCGGTGCCGGGGGAGCCCCGACCGCCGGGACGGAGGGGACGACGATGCTGAGGACTCCCGTGAGCGAGAGGCGACTGGACATACTGGAGTGGCTGAAGGAGCCTGCCCGGCACTTCCCGCCGCAGCGGCACGGCGACCTCGTCGAGGACGGCGTCACGGCGGACCTCGTCGCGGCGAAGCTGGGCGTGCGCCGCCAGGTGGCCGGCACCCACCTCGGTCTGCTCGCCGGCATCGGCCTGCTGCGCGCCAAGCGGATCGGCCGGCGCACCTACTACCGGCGCGACGAGATGCGCATCGCCGCAGTGGCGCGCATGTTCGAGAAGGGGTGGTGAGGGACGTCGGGAAGGGGCGGCAGAGGACGGAGGGTCCACCCTCCGGAAAGGCCCGGCAAAGGACCCCGGCCACGGCCCGCCGACACCGTGCCCGGCTGGGAGGATGGCCGCCTCCCCAAGGAAGGGCGGCCCCGATGGACCGTCGGACACCTCTCGTCCCCCTCAGGTACATCACCCTCCCCGGGCAGGGCCCCGAAGACGTCGTCGCCGACTCCAGAGGGCGGGTGCTCACCGGGGTGGCGGACGGGCGGATCCTGCGTGTCGACGGCCCGGACGACCCGCCCGCCGCTCGGATCGAGCACATCGCCGAGATCGGCGGCCGGCCGCTCGGTCTCGAACTCCTACCGGAGGGCGACCTGTTGGTGTGCTGCGCCGACGGCGCGCTGCTGCGCGTCGACCTCGAGGGAGGCACCGGCGACGTCCGGGTCCTGACCGAGACGGCGGCGGGGGAGCGGCTGCGCTTCTGCAGCAACGTCGTCGCGCTGCCCGACGGCACCGTCTACTTCACCGTGTCCAGCCGGGTGCACCCCCTGCGGGACTGGATGGGCGACCTCGTCGAACACACCGGCACCGGGCGCCTGCTGCGCCTCGAACCAGGCGCCCGGGACGCCGAAGTCGTCCTGGAGGGGCTCCAGTTCGCCAACGGCCTCGCGCGCTCCGGCGACGACTCCTTCCTGATCGTGGCCGAGACCGGCGCCCGCCGCCTCACCCGCTTCCACCTCACCGGTCCCCGGGCGGGCCGGGCCGAGCCCCTCGTCGAGCACCTGCCGGGGTTCCCGGACAACCTGTGGCGCGGCGCGCCCGACGGCCCGGTCTGGGTGGCGCTGGCCGGTCCGCGCGTCCCCCCGCTCGACCTCCTGCACCGCGCCGGCCCCGCCGCACGCCGTCGCGCCGCCCGCCTCGCCCTGAAAGCGCCGTACCGTCCCTCGGGCACGGTGGGGGTGCTGGCGGTGGACGACGACGGCCGGACCGTCCACCACCTCACCCGCCGCCGCTCCGGGTTCCGCATGGTCACCAGCGTCTGCGAGACCGGAGGCCGGCTGGTACTGGGCAGCCTCCGGGAGCGCGGCATCGCGGTCTGCGAGGCGCCCGTGACCAAGTGAGGGACGGCGTTACGCTGGTGCCCGGTCATGATCGGTCCGATGAGGCGGGACGGTCCCGGACCGGGCGGGAGACACACGGCATGACAGCTCCGGAGGCCGAGAACCTCCGCACCGGCACGGCACGGCGGCCCACCGGAGCCGGTCAGCTCCCGGTGGTCACCGTCGTGGCCGTCGGCGGCGGGATCGGCGCCGCCGCCCGCTACGCGGCCTCCCTCCGGTGGCCCACCCAGACCGGCGGCTTCCCCTGGACGACCTTCTGGGTGAACGTCGTCGGTTGCGCCGTGATCGGAGTCTTCCTGGTGGTGATCACCGAGGCGGTGACCGCCCACCGCCTGGTGCGGCCGTTCTTCGGCACCGGTGTGCTCGGCGGCTTCACCACCTTCTCGACGTACGCCGTCGACATCCGGAACCTGCTCGGCGAGGGCCGTCCCGGCACGGCCCTGGCCTACCTCGCCGCGACCCTGTCCGCGGCGCTCCTCGCCGTCTGGGCCGCGGCGACCGCGACCCGGCGCGTTCTCCTGCGGAGGCAGTGATGACGAGACCGACCGGCAGTGCCCTGCGGCTGACCGTCCTCGTCGGCGAGAACGACACCTGGCACCGCAAGCCCCTCTACACCGAGATCGTGCACCGCGCCCGCGCGGCCGGTCTCGCGGGCGCCAGCGTCTTCCGCGGTATCGAGGGCTTCGGCGCCTCCTCGCTGATCCACACCTCCCGGCTGCTCTCGCTCAGCGAGGACCTGCCGGTCGCGATCGTCGTCGTGGACACCGAGGAGCGGGTGCGGGCCTTCCTGCCCGAGCTCGACGAACTGGTGACGGAAGGCCTGGTGACCCTCGATCCCTGCGAGGTCGTCCGGTACGTCGGCAGGGGCGCAGACCCGGCCGGGGACCGGGCCGGAGATCGCGGCGCGAGCCGTGACGGGAACCAGGGCGATCCGGACATGAAGGGTAAGAAGTCGTTGTGAACTGGCTGGTGGTCGTCATCGGCGGCATGATCGGCGCCCCGCTGCGCTATCTGACCGACCGTGCGGTGCAGGCCCGGCGCGACTCGCTCTTCCCCTGGGGGACGTTCGTCGTCAACATCAGCGGCTGTCTCGTCCTCGGTGCCCTGACCGGCGCCGCAGCCGTCGGCCCCGACCTGCGATTGTTCCTGGGGACCGGCTTCTGCGGGGCGCTGACGACATACTCGACGTTCTCGTACGAGACCCTGCGGCTGGCCGAGTCCGGCGCGGGCCTCTTCGCCGCCGCCAACGCCGTCGCGAGCGTGGTGGTGGGTCTGGGGGCCGCGTCCGCCGGGGTCGCCGTGGGGCAGTGGGCGTGGTCGTAGGCGGTCCGGCCGGCACCGCGCCTGGTAGGACTGTGCACGACACCGGAGCGTCTACAACGCTGTCGACCGATTCGTCTCCTCAGAACTGGATTCCATGAGCGCCATCTCCGTCGGCCAAGCCGTCGTCCTCGGAGCCGTCGAGGGAGTGACCGAGTTCCTCCCCGTCTCCTCCACCGGCCACCTGAAGATCACCGAGGGCCTGATGGGCATCCCGGTGGACGACGACGCCGTCGTCGGCTTCTCGGCCGTCATCCAGGTCGGGGCGATCGCCGCGGTGCTCGTGTACTTCCGCAAGGACATCGTGCGGATCGTCTCGGCCTGGTTCCGGGGTCTGCGCAGCCGCGACGAGCGTCACCACCACGACTACAAGTTCGCCTGGTGGGTGATCTACGCGACGATCCCGATCGTCGTCGTGGGGCTCGCCGCCAAGCCGCTCATCGAGGGGCCGCTGGCCTCGCTGTGGGTGGTCGCCGGCTCGCTGATCGTCGGCAGCGGTGTGATGTGGGCGGCCGACCAGATGGGCCGCCACAAGCGCGGCGAGGACGACACCTCGTTCAAGGACGCGATGCTGGTGGGCAGTTCGCAGATCCTCGCGCTGCTCTTCCCCGGCTTCTCCCGCTCCGGCGCCACCATGTCCACCGCGCTGATGCTCGACCTGGACCGGGTGGCCGCCACCCGGCTGTCGTTCTTCCTCGGCATCCCCGCCCTGACCGGCGCCGGCCTCTACGAGCTGAAGGACGCCCTGGGCACCGGCGCCGGCGCGGCGCCCCTGGCCGTCGGCACGCTGGTGTCGTTCGTGGTCGCCTACGCCTCCATCGCCTGGCTGCTGAAGTTCGTCGCCAAGCACTCCTTCAACGCGTTCGTCATCTACCGCCTCGTCGTCGGTGTGGCGCTGTTCGGCCTGCTGGCCGCCGGGGTCCTCGACAGCTGAACCGGGGCCCGGAAGCCGGTGGCGGCCGCTCGGCGGCCGGCCGGCCGCGGGTCGGGGAAATGCCCTCGCCGTCCCCTCAGGGGCGGGAAGACGCCTTTCAGTCTTCCCGCCCCTGAATCTTCTGTTTCAGGCCGCGCCTTGACAGCGACGGCGGGTCACCCGGATCATCACTTCCGTGAACCTGTCAGACAGCCAGACAGGTGGTGCGGGGCCGCGTCGTGTCAGTGCGATGGAAGCGGTACTCACCCACCTGCGCGGCGCCATCGAGCGCGGCCGCTACGCCATCGGTGACAAGCTCCCTTCCGAGGCGGAGCTCTGCCGCACCCTCGAGGTGTCCCGCCCCGTCCTGCGGGAGGCCCTGCGCGCGCTCCAGACCATGGGCCTGACCGTCGCCAAGACGGGCAAAGGCACCTTTGTGATCGCGAACACCGTGGAGGACCCCACCTTCGGCGACTACGCGGCCAGCGACCTGCTCGAGGTGCGCCGGCACGTCGAGGTCCCCGTCGCCGGGTACGCGGCGCTGCGCCGCACCCCGGAGAACCTCGACCACCTGGCGCATCTGCTCGACCGCATGGAGCGGGAGACGGACACCACCGCGTGGGTCGCGATGGACACCCTCTTCCACCTGGCCGTCGCCGAGGCCGCCCAGAACCCCGTGTTCCGCCGGGTCATCGAGGAGATCCGGGACGCCCTGGCGCGCCAGTCGGCCTTCCTCAACGAGCTGGGCGGACGGCGCGAGCAGTCCAACCGCGAGCACCGGGCGATCGTCGAGGCGCTGATCGACGGTTCCGAACCCGACGCGGTGGAGGCCATGAGCCACCACCTCGACCGCGTCGAGACGACCCTCACCGACATCGTGCGCGCCCCGCGCACGGACACCCCCCTGGAAGGCGGACCCGCGGCGTGAGCGACCAGCACCTCGAGGACGAGACGCGCCCCTCGGACTCTCACGTCCACCGCGTGACCCCGGCGCCGGCCGCCGACCACCCACCAGTGACGCAGGCAGTGATGTACAGCAGTTCCCTCGCCGACGCCCCCGCGATCCGCGAACCCCTCCACACCCCCGTCGCCCACCTCGTCCGCGGCGGGGTGACCGAGGGCATCCACTACGGCTCCGTCGTCGTCCTCGGCGCGGGCGGCGAGATCGAACTCCAGCTCGGTGACGTCGAGGCCGCCTTCTACCCGCGCTCGGCGCTCAAGCCCGTCCAGGCCGTCGCCATGGTCCGGGCGGGGTTGCCGCTCGACGGCGCGCTGCTCTCGCTCGCCGCCGCCAGCCACTCCGGCGAGGAACGCCACCTCGCCGGGACCCGGCGGATCCTCGAACTCGCGGGCGTCCCGCAGGACGCCCTGCGCAACGTCACGGACCTGCCGTACGCCCCGGTGGTCCGCGACACGTGGATACGGGAGGGCCGAGCGCCCGACCGACTGGCCCAGAACTGCTCCGGCAAGCACGCGGCCATGCTGTACACCTGCCGGCTCAACGGCTGGTCCCTGGACGACTACCTCGACCCGGGGCACCCGCTCCAGCAGGCGATCGCGGAGATCGTCGAGGACCTCACCGGACAGCGGATCGCGCGGGTCACCGTCGACGGCTGCGGCGCGCCCCTGTTCGCGGTCTCCCTGCACGGCCTCGCCCGGGCGGCGGCCCGCGTCACCACCGCCGCACCCGGCACTCCGGAAGCACGGGTGGCCGACGCGATGCGCGGGCACGCCGAGATGGCCTCCGGCTCCGGCCGGGACGTGGCCGCCCTGATGCGGGCCGTGCCCGGCCTGCTCGCGAAGGACGGCTTCGAAGGCGTCGAGGTCGCCGCACTCCCGGACGGCCGGGCCGTCGCCGTCAAGATCTCGGACGGAGCCGATCGCGCCCGCGTCCCGGTCACCGCGGCCGCCCTCGTCCGCGCCGGTGTGGACCCCGACCTCCTCACCGGGTTCGCGGGCGAACCCCTCCTCGGCGGCGGCGCCCCGGTCGGCTGTGTCCGCCCGGTCCGCGCACTGGACCCGGTCACCGTGCGCGCCTGCGCCTGACGGTCTCCGGTGGCCACCGGGTGTGCGCGGTGGTCACCGGCGTACGGCACACCGCCGGATCCCGCGCGCGGCTCCCGCACCGCGACCAGAACCTCGCGCGCGGCCCCGGACCGCCGGGCCGGTCCGGTGACCGCCGGTCCGTCGGACCGACCGGCTCGGGCGGACGTCATCCCGTACCGCCCGTGCCGCCCGCCCGCCATCGGACGCCACCCGCCCGCTCCGCCTCACCCTCCCCGCACCCCTCCTCGGAAAGAGGCCGCACCCGCATGACCGCCGCCGTCACCCGCAGCGAACGCGACCTGCTCGGAGACCGGGACGTCCCGGCCGACGCCTACTGGGGCGTCCACACCCTGCGCGCCACCGAGAACTTCCCCATCACCGGGACGCCGATCTCCGCCTACCCGCATCTCATCGACGCCCTCGCCGCCGTCAAGGAGGCCGCCGCCCTCGCCAACGAGGAACTCGGCCTGCTCGCACCGGACAAGGCGGCCGCCATCGTCGCCGCCTGCCGTGAGATCCGCACGGGGAAGCTGCACGAGCAGTTCGTCGTCGACGTCATCCAGGGCGGGGCGGGCACCTCGACCAACATGAACGCCAACGAGGTCGTCGCCAACCGTGCGCTGGAGCTGCTCGGGCACGCGAAGGGCGAGTACCGGTACCTGCACCCCACCGAGGACGTCAACCTCGGCCAGTCCACCAACGACGTCTACCCGACGGCCGTCAAGACAGCGACGGTCTTCGCGGTACGTGGACTGCTCGAGGCGATGTCGGTACTCCAGGACGCCTTCGCCCGCAAGGCCGTCGAGTTCCGTGACGTGCTCAAGATGGGCCGTACACAGTTGCAGGACGCCGTGCCGATGACGCTCGGTCAAGAGTTCTCGGCCTATGCCGTCATGATCGACGAGGACCGCAACCGTCTTGACGAGGCCGTCCAGTTGATCCATGAGATCAACCTGGGGGCAACGGCCATCGGGACCGGCCTCAACGCCCCCGCCGGATACGCCGAGGCCGCCCGCCGCCACCTCGCCGAGATCACCGGCCTGCCGCTGGTCACCGCGGCCGACCTGGTCGAGGCCACCCAGGACTGCGGCGCGTTCGTCCAGATGTCCGGCGTGCTCAAGCGGGTCGCCGTCAAGCTCTCCAAGAGCTGCAACGACCTGCGGCTGCTGTCCTCCGGGCCGCGCGCCGGTCTCGGCGAGATCAACCTGCCGCCCGTGCAGGCCGGTTCGTCCATCATGCCCGGCAAGGTCAACCCGGTGATCCCCGAGGTCGTCAACCAGGTCGCCTTCGAGGTGATCGGCAACGACGTCACCATCACCATGGCCGCCGAGGCCGGACAGCTCCAGCTCAACGCCTTCGAGCCGATCATCCTGCACTCCCTCTCGGAGTCCATCACTCACCTGCGCGCCGCCTGCCTCACCCTCGCCGAGCGCTGTGTGGACGGCATCACGGCCAACATCGAGTCGCTGCGCGCGAGCGTCGAGAACTCCATCGGCCTGGTCACCGCCCTCAACCCGCACATCGGGTACACGGCGGCCACCGACATCGCCAAGGAGGCCCTCGTCACCGGCCGAGGCGTCGCCGAACTGGTTCTGGAGAAGGGCCTGTTGCCCGCCGATCGGCTCGCCGCCCTGCTGCGCCCCGAGGTGTTGGCGGGCAGGGGAACACCCTTGGCCTGACACGTCTCGTCCGAGATCCTCCGGCGGGCGCGCCCTCCCGGCACGCTCACTCGTTGGGGAGCCGGGAGCCGGGAGCCGGGAGCCGGGAGCCGGGAGCCGGGAGCCGGGAGCCGGGAGCCGGGAGCCGGGAGCCGGGAGCCGGGAGCCGGGAGCCGGGAGCCGGCCCGCCGCGCTCCGCATCGCGTCCCGCCCCGCCGTCCCACCTGCGGCGACGCGCCGAGACCTGGGCGGAGGCACAATAGTGATCATGACATCGACGCCGTCCCGTGCCTTCCAGCCGGTCCTGGACCGCATCGCCGAGGAGATGGCACGCACCCCCGGCCGGGGCCGCCCCGCCGACTACATCCCGGCGCTCGCGGCCTGCGACCCGCGCCGCTTCGGCATGGCCGTCGCGGAGCCGGACGGCACGGTGTACGGCGTGGGGGACTGGCGGGAGCCGTTCTCCACGCAGTCCCTCACCAAGGTCTTCACCCTCGCCCTCGACCTGGCCCGCGAGGGCGACGAACTCTGGGAGCACGTCGGCCGCGAGCCCTCGGGCAACCCCTTCAACTCCCTGGTCCAGCTGGAGTACGAGAACGGCATCCCGCGCAATCCCTTCATCAACGCGGGCGCGCTGGTCGTCACCGACCGGCTCCAGACCCGTACGGGGGACGCGGCGGGCGAACTCCTCGGCTTCCTGCGCGCGGAGAGCGGCAACCCCACGCTCGGCTTCGACGAGGAGGTCGCCGCCTCCGAGGCCGCGCACGGCGACCGCAACGCCGCCCTCGCCCATTTCATGGCGTCCTACGGAAACATCGACAACGCGGTACCGGTCCTCCTCGACCAGTACTTCCGGCAGTGTTCCCTCACCGCCTCCTGCGCGGACCTCGCCCTGGCCACCGGCTTCCTCGCCCGGCACGGCCTGCGCGCCGACGGCTCCCGGCTGCTCACCCGCAGCCAGGCCAAGCAGGTCAACGCGGTGATGCTGACCTGCGGCACCTACGACGCGGCCGGTGACTTCGCCTACCGGGTCGGCCTGCCGGGCAAGAGCGGTGTGGGCGGCGGCATCATGGCCGTCGTACCGGGCCGCTGCACCCTGTGCGTGTGGAGCCCCGGCCTGGACGAGCGGGGCAACTCGGTGGCGGGAGTGGCGGCCCTGGACCGGTTCACCACGCTGACCGGCCTGTCGGTGTTCTGAGCCGCCGGTCCCGCGAGCGCACGGGCTGCCGCACGGGCCGGTCATACACGGGCCGGTCATACACGGGCCGGTCATACACGGGCCGGTCATACACGGGCCGGTCACACACGGGCCGGCCACGCACGGGCCGGTCACCCACGGGTCGCCGCCGGGAAGGCGCGATGTCGCCCTGCGGTCACCCGGGCCGGACACGATGACAGCGTGCCGGCCAAGGCTTTCTCCATCGATCTCCGTCGCTGCCAGGTGCTGGGCCTGGCCGGAACGGCATGTCTCGCGCTCGGCGGCGAGACCGCCGGCGCCCTGCCCGCCCGGGAGCTCCTGGCCCCGTCCTCGGTGCACGCCGTACTCGGTCTGGTCGGCGTCTACTTCGGGCTGGTCCTGCTGACCGCGGCCTGGATGCTGCTCGGCACCCTGGTGCGCGGCGCGCAGCCGCCGTCCCCCCGCGCCCTGGTGCTGGTCCTCGCCGTCTGGGCGGCGCCGCTGCTGATCGCGCCGCCGCTGTTCAGCCGGGACGTGTACAGCTATCTGGCGCAGGGCGCCATGGTGGACGCGCACCTCGACGTCTACGCGCACGGGCCGGCCCGGCTCGGCGGTCCGCTCGCCGACGAGGTGGCCCCGCCGTGGCGCAACACCGGAGCCCCGTACGGCCCGGTCTTCCTGGCCCTCGCCGCCGCCCTGTCCGGACTGACCCGGGGCGCCCTGTCCGCGGGGCTCCTCGGTATGCGGTGCGTCGCGCTGGCGGGGGTGGCGCTGATGACCGCCGCCCTGCCCCGACTCGCCCGGCACAGCGGGGCCGACCCGGCCGCCGCGCTCTGGCTCGGCGTGCTGAACCCGCTGGTGCTGCTGCATCTGGTGGCCGGCGCCCACAACGACGCGATCATGCTGGGGCTGCTCGGGGTCGGGCTGGTGGCCGCGTTCGGGGGGCGCCCGGTGCTCGGCGCCGTCCTGGTCACCCTGGCCGCCCTGGTCAAGGCGCCGGCCGCGCTGGGCCTCGTCGCGGTCGTGGTCCTGTGCCTGCGCGCGGGCCGGCCGGCGGTCCGGACCCTGCTGAGCACGGGGGCCGCGACGGCCGTCACCACGGTCGCGGCGACCGCCGTCGCGGGCACCGGCTACGGCTGGATATCCGCCCTGGACACGCCCGTCTCCGCGCACAACTGGGCGCTGACCAGTCTGCTGGGGCGCGCCACCCGCGCCCTCCTGGAGGGACTGGGCAGCGATCTGGCGCCCTTGGCGGTGCCCGTCTGGCACGCCCTGGGGCTCGCGGTCACCGCCGTCGCCCTCGTCGTCACGGGCTGGCGGCTGCGCCGGCGCCCGGTGTACGCGCTCGGCCTGGGTCTCGCCACGGTGGCCGCCTTCGGCCCGGCGATCCGCCCCTGGTACGCGCTGTGGGGCCTGTTCCTCATCGCCGCGGCCGCGCCGGACACCCTGATACGCCATCGGACGGCGGTCGTGGCGGGCGTCCTCGCCCTCGCCGTGCTGCCCGACGGGGGCCCCGCCGACACGGGCCGCCTGGTCCTGGCCGTCTCCGGCGGCGCGCTCGCGGTGGTCGTCCTGTGGCAGGCGCACCTCGCTGCACAGGCGCCGACGGCCGCCCCGGGACGTACGGCGTGAGACCGGGTGGGCTCCGGGGCCTGCATCCGCCCCGCACCGACCGCGGCCGTCTGCTGCTGCTCCTCACGCTCGCCGCCGTCGTCACCGTCTTCACCGCGACGGTGCCGCTGCTGCGCGACTGGTTCGACCTGCGCGTCTACCACGGCACCGTCGACAGCTGGATCCACGACGGCGGCCGGATCTACGACTACCGGGTGCCGGGCACGCCGTACGGCTTCACCTATCCGCCGTTCGCGGCCGTCGTCATGCTGCCGATGGCGCTGGTCGGGCTCCGTACGGCGATCGTGACCGCGCTGCTGCTCGACCTGGCGGCGCTGGCGTTCGTGGTGCGGGTGTGCGTCGGGCCCCGGTGGCGGCGGTACGGCTGGTACGGGGCCGGCCTCGCCGCCTGTGCGCTCGCGGTGTTCGAACCGCTGCGCGACACCTTCAGCTTCGGCCAGGTCAACCTGCTGCTGCTGGCCCTGGTGCTCGCCGACGCGGGGCTGCTCGCCTCCGGACGGAACCGCTGGGCCGGGGTGGGCATCGGGCTGGCGGCGGCCGTCAAGCTCACGCCCGCGCTGTTCATCGGCCTGCTGCTGGTCGCCCGCAGATGGCGGGCGGCCGCGCTGGCCACGGCCGTGGCGGCGGCCGCCACCGGGCTCGCGGCCCTGGTCGCCCCGGACGCCTCGCGCTTCTACTGGACGCGGGCCCTGTGGGACACGAGCCGGGTGGGCCGGCTGGACTACGTCTCCAACCAGTCGCTCCAGGGTGTGCTGGCGCGCCTGGGAGTCGAGACCCGGGCGGTCTGGGCGGTGCTCGTCCTGGCGGTGCTGGGCTGGTGGGCGTGGCGGGCCCGGCGGGCGGTCGCCGCGGGGGACTGGCGGGCGGCGTTCGCCCTGACCGGCCTCACCTCCTGCCTGGTGAGTCCGGTGACCTGGGTGCACCACCTGGTGTGGCTGCTGCCGTCCTTCGCGGTGCTGATCCACGCGGGGCGTCCACGGGTCGCGGGAGCCCTGTACGCGGTGCTGTGCACCAGCGTGGTGTGGCTGTGGTTCGACGACGCGTCCGGTGTCGGCGGCTTCCTCGGCGGCAACACCTACACCTGGATCACGCTCGGCCTGCTGGTCTCGCTTCCCGTCGGCTATTCCCCCGCGGAGCGGCGGCCGACGAACCCCAGGACGAACGCCACGGCCGCCCCGCCCAGCACGGCGGCGCCCGCGATGAATGCCGCCTCGGGCCAGCCGGGAGGGTCGGCGACGGCGACCGTGACGGGGACCGTGGTTCCGGTCGGGGCAGCGGTCGAGGCCGGGCCGGAGGAAGGGAAGGAGGAAGGGAAGGAGGAAGTGGCAGAGGCCGAGGCCGCGGTGGAGACCGGCGCCGGCTCCGGGCCCGCCCCGGGAACGGGCCGCGGGCGGGGGCGGGCCCGCAGCGCGTCCAGCGAGCCCACCGGATCGACCCGCCCGGCGGCCGCGAACCCCCAGTCCAGCAGCGAGCGCGCCTCCTCGTAGACCTCGAACCCGCCGCCCGCCTGAGGGTTCATCACCGTCACGACGAGGGTGCGCCCGCCCTGACGGGCGGCGGCGACCAGGGTGTTGCCGGCGTTGCTGGTGTAGCCGTTCTTGATGCCGATCAGCCCCGGGTACGGCTCCACACCGTCCGCCCCGGTGAGCAGCCGGTTGGTGTTGGCGATCCCGTACGACCAGTCCCCGTCGCCGGGGAAGGTCGCCTCAGCGGTGCCGCAGTACCGCGCGAAGTCCGGGTTGCGCAGCCCCGCGCGCCCGAACACCGCCAGGTCGTAGGCCGAGGACACCTGGCCCGGGGTGTCGTATCCGTCGGGGGACCGCACCTGGGTGTCCAGGGCGCCCAGGGCGCGCGCCTTGGCCTGCATCTGGGTGGCCGTGGCGTGCCAGCCGCCGTTCAGGCTCGCCAGCACGTGCACGGCGTCGTTGCCGGAGTTGAGGAACACGCCGCGCCACAGGTCGGCGACCTGGTAGGTGTGTCCCTCGGCCACCCCGACGAGGCTGCTGCCGGGCCCGATGCCCATCAGCTCCTCCTCGCTCACCCGGTGGCGGATGCCGGCGGGCAGGACCGGCAGCACCGTGAGGGCGAACAGGGTCTTGAGGGTGCTGGCCGGGGGCAGTCTGCGGTGCGCGTTCGCCGCGCCGAGCACCTCTCCCGTGTGCGCGTCGGCGACCAGCCAGGACAGCGCCGAGACGTCGGGGACCTCGGGGGCGCCGCGGTGGGGTCTGACCTGCGTCCCGGAGCGGTAGAGCACGGACGGCAGCGGCGCCGTCACCCGCGGGCCACCGGGGCCGCCCGGTCCGCCGGGTCCCCCGGGCGTTCCGGGGTCCGCGCCGGCCGCGCCGGCGGCCGCGGCGGGGCCGAGGGCGAGGACGCCCGCCACACAGAACGCGCAGGCCGTCGCAGCGGCCCGGGAAGAGAATCCGATCGTCATATGGTCAACGTAGGAACGAACCGGGCGTTCCCCGCGCTGCCCGTGCCGGACACGGGGGTGCGTGCACCCGGATGCCGCACGTTCCGCCCTACGCGGCGGGCAGGGTCGGCTGGATGCGCCGCAGAAAGACCGCGTTGTCCGGGGTCTCGCGCATCCGTTCCAGGAGCGTCTCCAGGTTCGCCTGGCCGTCCCGGGTCCCGAGGGCCCGGCGCAGGCCGCGTACGGCGGTCAACTCGCCCGGGGAGTAGAGGAGTTCCTCGCGGCGGGTGCCGGAGCCGTTGATGTCGACGGCCGGGAAGACCCGGCGGGAGGCCGGCTCGCGGTCCAGGCGGAGCTCCATGTTGCCGGTGCCCTTCAGCTCCTCGAAGTAGAAGTCGTCGGCGCGGGAGCCCGTTTCGACCAGGGCCGTGGCGAGGACGGTGAGCGAGCCGCCCTCCTCGGCCGCCCGCGCGGCGCCGAAGAACCGCTTGGGGCCGATCAGCGCGGTCGCGTCGACACCGCCGCTGAGCGTGCGGCCACCGGCGGCGGCCGCGTTGTTGTGGGCCCGGCACAGCCGGGTCAGCGAGTCGAGGAGGATCACGACGTCCTCACCTGCCTCGACGAGCCGCTTGGCCCGCTCGATGACGAGCTCGGCCAGCGCGATGTGCTGCTTGGGTGCCCGGTCGAACGTCGAGGCGTACACCTCGCCGCGCACGGAGCGCCGCATGTCGGTGACCTCCTCGGGGCGCTCGTCCAGCAGGACGACCATCAGCCGCGCCCCGGGATGGTTGCCGGCGACGGCGGCGGCGATCTGCTGGAGCAGCACGGTCTTGCCCGTCTTCGGCGGGGCGATGATCAGGCCGCGCTGGCCCTTGCCGATCGGCGCGACGAGATCCGTGACCCGTCCGGCGAGGCCGGCCGCCGGGTGCTCCAGGCGGAGCCGCTCGTGCGGGTGGACGGGCGTGAGATCGCGGAAGTGCCGGCGGGAGCGCAGCTCCTCGGGCGGCCGGCCGTTGACGCGGGCGACCTCGGTGAGGGCGCGCTGGGTACCGCGCACCCCTTCGACGAGATCACCCCTGCGCAGCCCGTGACGACGGATCAGCGCGGCCGGGACCTGGAGGTCGGCGGGTGTGGACAGGCAGTCCGCGGGGCGCAACTGCCCCTTCCCGCTCGCGTCGATGTCGAGGACACCGGCGGCGACCCGGGCCGGAGGCTGCTGCCGTACAGGGGGGTGTTCGAGTGTGGTGGTCATGGTGGTCGGTCCTTTCACGGACACAGGGCATGGGACATGCGGAGATGGGGGGAGCAGCCGCGAAGGGAGGGCGCACGGCGCGCCTCGGGCGGCGGGAACAGCACCTCGGCCACGACGGAGAACCGCTGGTGAGGTGGTGCGGGGAAGCCGCTGCACCGGCCGGGATCGGCGGGTGACACGGCGAACTGTAGGAAACCGGCACCGGCGCCCACGGAAGGGGGCGTACGCAAGTGCCATCGGCAGATTAGCACACCGGTCGGTTCCGTTGGCGTCAACGCAACCGAGGCGGCGGTTGTTCCCCGGGGCGCGGTGGGGTGCCGTGCGGTGCGGCGCACACGGGAGAGGACGGACGACGGACCCGGAGTCTTCCGGGTTCCTTCACGGATGTCCCCAGGGGGTAACGATCCGTGACGGCAGGGGACTTGACCGCTATTTCTGCATTATCTTCACGTCATGTCCACGCCGCCTCAGCCCCCGCAGCAGCCGGAGCAGCCGTCCGACGCGCCGGCCCAGCCGAGCGCGTACCCCTATCCGCATCCGCAGTCGCCGGCCCCCGGCGGACCGTTGGGGTTCCCGCCGGCGGCGCCCGCGACCCAGGCCGGCCAGCCGGGCGTCCACGCCCAGCCGACCCTGGTCGGGCAGCCCGTCCCGCCCCAGCAGCCGGTCAACCCCTACCTCCAACAGGGCCCGTACCCCGTGGTCGGCCCGCCGCCGGGCAGCGGTGGCGGTGGCGCGGGGAAAGCCGTCCTGTGGGCCGCCGTCGGCGCGGTGCTGGCATCCGCCGCCTGGGCGGCCGGTGTCTTCCTGGTCGGTGCCGAGGACGAGCCCGACCTGCGCGGCTACACGGCGCCGTCGAACCTGTGCAACTCCACGGACTACTCGTCCTTCAAGGAGGAGTACCCGGACGACGACAGCTCCCCGACGCACAACAGCCTCAAGGACGAGGCCCTCGACGAGGGCCTGTGCAGCATCAGCCTCAAGAAGACCACGTCCACCTACACGGACGCCTACCTGTACTCGCAACTGGACGTGCACAAGAAGACCGACCCGGGACCGGAGTTCACCGCGGCCTGGAAGAACTACGGCGACAGCCACACGGGTTACGACGTGGACACCGTCTCCGACATCGGCGACGAGGCCTATCTCGTCAGCAGCGACACCACGTCCGGCTCGTCGAGCGGCTCGTTGTACGCCACGCTCGCCGTGCGCGACGGCTGGGTGACGTACACGATGAGTTACAGCGCCTACTACTCCTCGTACGACGACGACACGGATCCGCCGTCGCTCGAGGAGGTCACGGGCTATCTGAAGACGGACACCAGGACGACCCTGGAGGACCTCAGGGACTGAGGCCCGGTACGGCCGGGTACGGCGGCCGGCCCGCGGACGGGCGCCTCGGCGACCGCGACCGCGCGGCCACCCCCACCGTGGCCCGACGTCAGGAGGCGGAGGCCGACCGGGCCTCCGTCTCCTTGGCCTCCGCCTCCCTCAGGATCTGGTCGAACTGCGCCCCCATCGCCGCCGCGAGGGCCTGGGCACCCGACAACGGGCGGACCATGACCATGAGTTCGTCGATGAGCCCGTCGTCGTCGAGATGGATGAAGTCGCAGCCGGTCAGCTCCCGCTCGCCCACCCGGGCCCGGAACACCAGCGCGTGGTCACGCCCGTCGCTCCCGTCGAGCTCCCGCTCGTAGCGGAAGTCCTCGAAGACCCGGGTCACCCCCCGCAGGATCGCGGCGGTGATCGCCTTGCCCTGATACGGCTTGAACACGGCCGGACTGCTGAACACCACGTCCTCGGCCAGCAGCGCCTCGACGGCCTCGAGATCGCCGGCCTCGACCGCCTCACGGAACGCGCGCATCGGATCACCCCACCGTATCTATAGTAAATTTGTTGACTAGGTGCGGATGACAATAATCACTCCCTGCTACCGTGTCCATATGTCGCTCAAGTACGCCGTCCTCGCCGCCCTCCTGGAAGGCGAGGCCTCGGGCTACGAACTGTCGAAGGTCTTCGACGTCTCCCTCGCCAACTTCTGGCCCGCGACCCCGCAACAGCTCTACCGCGAACTCGAGCGCCTCGCGCAGGACGGCCTGATCGAGGCGCGGGTGGTGACGCAGGAGCGCCGGCCGAACAAGCGGATGTTCACCCTCACCGAGGCCGGTCGCGCGGACCTGGACACCTTCGCGGCCACCCCGCCCCGGCGGCCCACCGCCATCCGCGACGAACTCCTCATCAGGATCCAGGCGATGGACGGCGTGGACCCCGAGGTGACCCGGGCGCTGGTCGAGGAGCGCATGACCTGGTCCCGTGCCAAGCTCGACCGCTACCTGCGGGTGCGCGACCGCCTCCTCGACGGGCGCACCGAGGACGTGTACCTGGCCGAGGCCGACCGGATCGGCCCGTATCTGACGCTGATGGCCGGGATCGCCTTCGAGGAGACGAACCAGGCATGGTGCGAACGGGCCCTGCTGCTCCTGAAGCGGCGGACGGCCGTAGGCTGACGCGGATGTTCAGTCCCGAAGGCCCCACCCTGCGCGAACTCGCCGTCCAGGCCCTGTCGTCCGTCGAGCGCGGCTACGACCTCCTGGCGCCGAAGTTCGACCACACGCCCTTCCGCACTCCGGACTCCGTCCTGGACGCGGTCGCCTCGGCGCTGAAGGAGTCCGGCCCGTACGAGGACGGACTCGACCTGTGCTGTGGCACGGGCGCCGGGGTCGAGGTCCTGGCCACGGTGTGCCGGGGGAGCGTGACGGGCGTCGACTTCAGCGCCGGCATGCTGGCCGAGGCGGCCCGGCGGCCCCGCCCGGCCGGCCCCCCGGTGTCCTGGGTGCGCGCGGACGCCCGCGCCCTGCCCTTCGCCGCCGCCTTCGACCTCGTCGTCAGCTTCGGGGCGTTCGGGCACTTCCTGCCCCGCGAGCTGCCGGGGCTGTTCGCCCGGGTGCGGACCGCGCTGCGGCCGGGCGGATGCTTCGCGTTCCCCGTCCTGGCCCCGCCGCGGCCGTCGTCACCGGCGTTCTGGATGCTGCTCGGCTTCGACGCCGTGATGCGGGTGCGCAATGCCCTGTGGCGGCCGCCGTTCGTGATGTACTACCGCGCCTTCCGGCTCGGTGAGGTGCGGCGCGAACTGGAGCGTGCCGGGTTCCGCGTGGACCTCCGCGCCCTGCCCGAGTTCGGGACGAGGAGCGACGGAAGCCCACGGGTGCGCCTGGTCGAGGCGCGCCGGACGGACCGCTGACCCGGGGGCCGGGCCGGCACGGACCGGATCACCCGGCCGCGGGGAGGGTGAACGCGTAGACCAGAGCCTCCCGCCCGGTGTCCACCACCAGGTCGGTGATCTCCAGCGGGCGCGCGTACTGGTCGTGCACCTGCCGGGTGACCCGCATCGACGGGTCGTCGTCGAGACGCGTGATGCAGTCCCGGTGGTGCAGGGTCAGGCCCGCCCGTCGCATCCAGTCGTAGGCCCGCCGCAGCTCCGCGGAGGCGTCGGAGCCCGCCCGGTCGCGGTAGCGGCCCAGTTCCTCCACCTCGGCCAGGGCCACCGCGGAGAAGGAGGTGACGGCCGTACGCAGACCGCGTCCGTCGGCGCGGGCCGACTCGTAGCGGTGCACCAGCGTCGGCCGGTGCGGGGCGAGCCCGAGCGCCTCGGCGTGCCCGGGCGGGGGTGCCTCCCAGCTGACGGCGGCGCGGGCCACCGCCGACGGATCGTCCGCGGGCCGTGCGCCCACGGGGAAGGCGAGGAACGACGGGCTGCCGAGCGGCTCGGCGGGCAGGGCGGCGTGGCTGCCCCGGCGGTCGGTCTCGACCAGCCCCTCGCCGCGCAGGACCTCCAAGGCCTGCCGTACGGTCTGCCTGCTGACGCCGAAGTGTCCGGCCAGCCGCCGCTCGGCCGGCAGCCGTTCGCCGGGGGCGATGGTGCCGTCGCGCAGCTCGGCGAGCAGCCGCGTGGCGATCCGCCGGTACAGCGGCGGGTCCTCGTCGGACGGGTGGACGTGAGGGGTGATGGGGGTGGTGCTGCGGGCCATGCCGCGCGCCTCCTGTGGGTGACGTGCCGTGGTCGTGCGGACTCGGTGCGCCACCAGATCTAGCATTGGTCTAAACCAGCTGGGAAGGGCGGACCGCCCGATCGGCCGAAACCGACCCGCCCCCCCGGCCCTCCCCGACCCTCCTCGGCCGTCCCCGCGTCCGTGCCGCGCCCGGGTTCAGAGCGCGCTGTACAGGGCGTCCACCAACGCCGTCTTCCGGGGGTCGTCGGCGATGCGCGGCCCCATGCGGTTCATCACGTATCCCAGCGACACTCCCGCCTCCGGGTCGGCGAGCCCGCAGGAGCCGCCGAAGCCGTCATGTCCGAAAGCGCGCGGGTTCGGTCCGTACGATCCGTGCGGGCCGCTGAGCCACAGTCCGAGCCCGAGTTCCGTGTCGTGTCCGAGACCCGCCCCCAGCACCAGGTCCCGGCAGGCCCCCTGTCCCTCGCGCACCCGCTCGGCCGCCTCGGCGGAGAGGAACCGGCGCCCGCCGTACACGCCCCGGCCCGCGAGGATCCCGTAGAGCGCGGCCACCGCCCGCGCGGTGCCGTGGCCGTTCGCCGCCGGGATCTCGGCGGCCCGCCACGGGGCCGAGTTCGCCTCGCCCGCGCCCACCACCGGGTTGGTCAGGGCGGCGACGGCCGCGGGTGCCGACCGGCGGAAGACCGCCGCCTGTTCATCGGCCGGGGCGACCGGCGGACGCACCAGCACGGCCGCCCGCCCGGCCTCCTTCTCCGGCAGCCCGATCGTGAAGTCGACGCCGAGCGGACCGGTCACCTCCCGCTCCAGGAAGGCCCCCGGCAACAGCCCCGACACCCGCCGCACCACCTCTCCGACCAGGAAGCCGTAGGTGAACGCGTGATAGCCGGACCGGGTACCCGGCTCCCACCAGGGCTCCGTGGCCGCGAGGCGCGCGGTGGTGAACTCCCAGTCGTAGAGCTGCCCGAGCGAGTGCGGCTCGCGCAGCCCGGCCAGGCCCGCGCGGTGCGACAGCAGATGCCGGACCGGTATCCGCTCCTTGCCCGCCGCGCCGAACTCCGGCCAGTACGCGGCCACCGGGGCGTCGAGGTCCAGCAGCCCCCGGTCGGCGAGGAGGTGCGCGCACAGCGCCGTCGGGCCCTTCGACGTGGACCACACGTTGACCAGGGTGTCCCGCTCCCAGGCGCGGGTGCGTGCCGCGTCGGCCCAGCCGCCCCACAGATCCGCCACCGTGACCCCGTCGACCGTGACGCTCACCGCGGCGCCCAGCTCGTCCCGGTCGCGGAAGTTCTCCTCGAAGGCCGCGCGCACCGCCGCGAACCGCGGGTCGCAGTGGCCGTGGATCTCTGGCACGTGCTCGGACATGGGGCCTCCGTGGTCCGCCGGAACCCCGGACCGCTGCGGTGCGGCCCGGGCACCGTGAACGTACCGACTGGTCGGACTGGAGGGAAGTGCGCCGGACGGGCCGCAGGTCACAGGAGGAACGTCCGCCCCGTCGGCTCCTGGTGTCCCTCGGCCGTGTGCCAGTAGTCCCGCGACTCGACCACCAGCCCGGCCTCGTCGAAGCGGACGAGCACACAGCCCGCCAGCGTGCCGGCCGCCCCTTCCTCCCGCGCCAGCACCCGGAACTCGGCCACCGCGACCCGGTCCGCGCCCACCACCGGGGGTGAGAACCGCACGTCGGTCACCCGCTCCGCCGCGAACGACCAGCGCAGATAGGCCTCCAGCTCGGCCCGCCCCCGGTGCGGCGCGCGGAACGGCATCGACCGGTGGACGCAGCCCTCGGCGTACAGCTCCAGCAGCGCGGGCACGTCGTGCGAGGCCCAGGCCCGCTCCCACACCCCGACGAACCGCTCGGCGGCGGCACGCGTGTCCATCCGCCCGCCCTCAGACGTACGACCGCAGCCAGCGCAGCTTGGCGGCCTCCTGGTAGGGGCCGCCGCCCTCGTGGTCGTTGAAGTCGTACACCTCGATCTCCTTGTCCTCGTGCGCCCACGCGTTGAAGGCGGCGAACACGGTCGACGGCGGGCAGGTCTGGTCCTCCAGGGCCGCCGAGAACAGAGCGGGGGCCGAACCCCGGGACGCGAAGTGCACACCGTCGAAGTACGCCAGGGTGCTCAGCGCGCCCTGGGAGCGGCCGCGGTGCGTCTTGAGGAACAGGCCGATCTCGCGGTACGGGTGACGGTCCGTCAGAACGGCGGCGCGCGGGAAGTCGCACAGGAACGGCACGTCCGGGGCGATGCCCGCGAGATCCGGGACCAGGCCGCCGACGGCGATCGTGATGCCGCCGCCCTGGCTCGCGCCGACCGCCACGGTCCGGGCCGCGTCCGTCAGCGGGTGCGAGCGGGCCGCCTCGACCGCGCGCACCGCGTCCGTGAACACACGCCGGTAGTAGTAGTTCTCCGGGGCGTCGATGCCCCGTGTCATGAAGCCGGGGTAGGAGGGCGCGCCGCCCACCGGGTCGGCCGTGCCGCCTCCACCGCCCCAGGCGCTGCCCTGGCCGCGGGTGTCCATGATGAAGTGCGCGCGGCCAGTCGACGCCCACAGCAGGTGCTCGTGCGGCAGCCCGCGTCCACCGCCGTAGCCGACGAACTCCACCACGAGGGGCAGCGGTTCCCCGGCCCCGGCGGGCAGTGTCAGCCAGCCCTTGACGGGGTGCCCGCCGAACCCGGCGAACGTCACGTCGTACACCTGGACCGTGGTCAGGCCCGTGTCGACCGGCTCGAACCGCGCGTCCAGGTCGTGCTCGCGGGCTTCCTGGAGGGTCTTCGACCAGAACGCGTCGAAGTCCTCGGGCTCGGTGGACGCGCTGCGGTAGGTACGGAGCTCGTCGTCGGCCAGGTCGAACAGGGGCATGAAGGACCGCCTTTTGTTAAGTGCCCATACGAATGATCACACCGTACGTGGGCACCGGGAGGCCTCGCCAGACCCTGGTCAGGAGCTTCCGGCGGGCCTGCGGGCAGACGTGAGGCGGGACCTTCAGACGGACGTGAGCGGACCTTCAGGCGGACCTGCGGCGGGTCCACTCGGGTTCCGTGCGGGCCCACTCCCGCTCCCATTCGCCCAGCCGGTGGCGCATCGCGACCCGGCGGACCACGGCGTGTCCGAGCAGCACCACCACGGCGGTGCCGCCCGCCGCGCACGCGCCCATGGTGAGGGCGTGCTGCCACACGAGGGTGTCGTTCGGCGGGGGCGCGACGTTGCGGCCCCGCGCGTCGAACCACACGTTCACCCGGTCGCCCGCGCGCGTGCCCGCCGGGACCCGGGCGGTGGTCGTCCGCGCGGGTTCGCCCGGCGGGGTCCACTTCACGGTCACCGGGAAGGTCTGCTGCCGGACGCCCTCGACCGAGGGCATGGTCTCGGGGATGTGGCCGACGACCTCGACCCGCACGCGATGGCGCTCGGCCTGCTGGCGGTCCGCGACCGCCTGGGCGTCGGCATGCGCCCACCGGCCGGCGAGGATGCCGACCAGCGGTACGGCGACCAGCAGCAGCACGGCCACGGCCAGCGCCGTCCACGCCTCCACCACGTCGGACCGGCGCCGCAGCGGGTTGTCCCGCCCGCGCCGACCACGCACCCGGTCTCGCATGTCGACCTCCTCGCCGTCACGCGTACGAGTGCCCACATGAGCGTCATGCCCCGTTCGGAGTACATCGTTTCACGCATCGTTCACCTCGGCCCCTCGGCAGCCCGTGGCCGCGGGGACGGGTGGGGGAGAGGTGCTCCGGTGAGGGGGCCGGACCGGGTCAGCCGAAGCGCTCGATCCTGATGCGGTCGACCGGCTGTCCCGCCCGGACCAGCAGCCGCGAGGCGTGCTCGGCGAAGGCGTTCGAGCCGCACACGTACGCCTCCCAGCCACCCTCCGGCTCCTCGGCGAGCAGCGACGCGAGGTGATGGGCCGCGAGCCGCCCCACGGGCACGCCCTCCGGCGCGCTCCGCGTGTACACGGGCAGCGTCTCGGCGCCGTACTCCCGCGCGTAGATCAGCTCCTCGGGGCCGCGCGCGGACACCAGCAGCCGCAGCGGCACGTCGAGGCCGCGGGCCCGGTGGTGGCGGACCATCGACATCAGCGGGACGACCCCGGAGCCCGCGCCGATCAGCAGCGCGGGCCGGTCGCCGGGCCAGGCGAAGAAGCCGCTGAGCGGACCCCGCACCTGGACCTCGTCACCGGGCTCGGCCCGGGTGTGGAACCACCCCGAGACCTCACCGCCGTCCACGTGGTCCAGGGTCAGCTCGACATGACCGTCGTCGTCCGGCGCGGAGGCGATCGAGTAGTGCCGTTGCGCGGTGTAGCCGTCGTCGGCGGTCAGCCGCAGCATCAGGTGCTGGCCGGGCAGATGTCCCGCCCAGGCCGGCACCGCGAACCGGAAGGTGGACGCGCGCGGGGTCTCGCGGCGGATCTCGGTGAGTGTCGCGGTCTGCCACAGGGCGGCGGCCCGGTTGCTCACGGCGATCCGGCCGGGGACCGCGAACCGGGTCGGGGGAGTGAAGGTCTCAGTCACCGGCGTACCTCTGCTCCTCCCACGGGTTGCCCCGGCCGTGATAGCCGTTCTGCTCCCAGAAGCCCGGCTCGTCGTGGTCGAGGAGCCGCAGGCCCGCGATCCACTTGGCGCTCTTCCAGAAGTACAGGTGCGGCACCAGCAGCCGCGCCGGGCCGCCGTGCTCGGCCGCCAGGGGCTTGTCGTCGTACTCCCAGACGATCCACGCCCGGCCGCCGGTCAGGTCGGCCAGGGGCAGGTTGGTGGTGTAGCCGGTGTGGGCGTACGCGACGGCGTGGGTCGCGGCCGCGTCCGGCCGGACGGCCGCGAGGAACGCGTCCAGGGACACGCCCGCGAACCGCACCCCGAACTTGGACCAGCTGGTCACACAGTGGATGTCGCCCTCGTACGCGGACTCCGGCAGCGCGTGCGCCTCGTCCCAGTCCCAGGTGCGGGGCGCGGCGACCAGCCCGTCGACGCGGAAGGTCCAGTCCGCGGGCGCGAGGTCCGGGGTGACCTCGGCGGACAGCACGGGCCAGTCGTCCCCGGCGTCGTACTGGCCGGGGGGCAGGCCCGGACGGTGGGCGCGGGGGCGGCCGGTGAAGCCTCGGGTGACATTCATGCGGTTCCAGCGTGAGGGCGGCGGTTGCTTACGCATTCAACCGTACGTGCATGTCAGCCGTGCTCCGCACCCCGTCCGCCCCTCGATCATTAAGCCCGTATGAACAGTCCCGTGAACGGGGAATAGCCGCCCGGCCCCGGCCCTTGCACGTGTCGTTCCGGACCCAGCGCTCCAGCGGTCCGGTGCCAGCGAAGGAGAGTGGGAGCAATGCCGAAGGCGTACGTCTTCACCCGGTACGGAGGCCCGGAGACCGAGGCCCTCGTCGACCTGGACCGCCCCCGACCCGGGCCCGGCGAGGTGCTGGTCGCGGTGCGGGCGGCGGGTGTGAACCCCGTCGACTGGAAGCAGCGCACGGGCTACCGGCGCCCCGGCGAGAGCGGCGAGCGCGCCTTCCCCGCCGTCCTGGGCAACGAGGTGGCGGGCGTCGTCGAGGAGACCGGCGAGGCGGTCACCGGGTTCGCGCCCGGCGACGAGGTGTTCGGCACCGCGGTCGCGGGCGGCTACGCCGAGTACGCCCTCCTCGCGGCCGGCATCACCGCGCACAAGCCCGCCCCACTGTCCTTCGCCGACGCCGCGACCCTCCCCGTGGCCGCGGCGACCGCCTACGACGGAGTGCGGCAGCTGGCCCTGCCGGCCGGGGCGACGCTGCTGGTCACCGGCGCGGGCGGCGGAGTCGGCGTCGCCGTCGTACAGATCGCCCGGGCGGGCGGGGTGCGGGTCGTGGGCGTCGCGAGCGAGGGCAAGAAGGACTTCCTCGAGTCACTGGGCGCCGTGCACGTGCCGTCCGGCCCGGACTGGGTCGAAGGGGTGCGCCTGGCCGCCCCGAAGGGTGTCGACGGCGTCTACGACCTCGTCGGCGGAGAGGTGCTGCACGAAGCGGCCGGCCTGGTGCGGGACCGCTCCCGGCTGATCACCGCCGGCGCCCCGGCCGAGGAGGTCGAGCGGCTCGGCGGCGCCCGGGTGGCCCGCGCCCGCGACGCGGCCGTGCTGCGGGCGGTGGCCGACCTGGTCGTCGGCGGCGACCTGGACCCGCACGTCACCCTCACGTTCCCGCTGGAGCGGGCGGGCGAGGCACTGCGCGAGGTCGAGAGCGGCCACGCCCGCGGCAAGGTCGTCCTGGAGATCGGAGCGCGCGCATGACCACCACCGAGCCCTCCCGGGTCCCGGGTGCCACGGCGGCGACGGCCGGTCGTCCGGCCGGCGCACCGGGGGACCGCGGCCTCCCCGAGCCGCGCGGCGCCGAGCCCCGGCACGTCCTCGACAACCCCGCGCTCGCCTCCCTCACCGGCCCGCACGCGCACTTCGCCGAGCGCCGGGGGCGGGTCCTGCGCTACCCCGTCGACGTGTCGCCCTGGCTGGCACTCCCGGACGAGCCGGACGCCGACGACTGGGCGGATCTCGCGGCCCTCGCCGGCCCCGGCGCGGAGGTCCCGCTGCCCGGCTTCCGCGGGGAACTCCCGGCCGGGTGGGAACTCACCCTCCAGGTCGAGGGCGTGCAGTTCGTCGACGACGGACTGGCCGCCGCACCCGAGCCCGAGGCGGTCCGGCTCGGTGCCGCCGACGTGCCCGAGATCCTCGACCTGATCGCCCGCACCCAGCCGGGGCCGTTCGAGGCCCGGACCATCGAACTCGGCACCTATCTGGGCATCCGACGGGACGGCGCGCTGATCGCCATGGCCGGTGAGCGTCTGCATCCGCCGGGCTGGACCGAGATCAGCGCGGTCTGCACCGATCCCGCGTTCCGGGGCGAGGGCCTGGCGACCCGGCTGATCCTGGCCGTCGCCCACGGCATCCGCGAACGCGGGGAGACGCCCTTCCTGCACACGAGCGCGGGCAATACCGACGCCATCCGTCTCTACGAGTCGCTGGGCTTCCGGCTGCGCCGCCGGACGGCGTTCCTGGCGGCCCGGGTGCCGGACCGGCTGGGTGAGGGACGGGCGCCGGTCCCGGTCGCGTAGCGGAGCGGCCCAGGCCGGGCCGGGGTCAGGGGGCCGCCGGGGGCCCCGGTTCGCTCCCGGCGGCGGGCCCGGGCCACGCGTTGTAGCGCACCAGGTACTCCGCGAAGCGCTCCAGGTCCGCCGCGGGCCACCGCGCCAGCCGTTCCCGGAAGGCCGTGCGGCGGCTCTCGGTGACCTGGGCCAGGATGCGGCGGCCCGCGTCGGTGAGGTGCAGGACCTGGACGCGGTGGTCCTCGGAGTCCTGGCGCCGCTCGATCAGGGCGGCGCGCTCCAGGGCGCCGACCTGGCGGCTGACCGTGGACTTGTCCAGGGCGTAGTGCGCGGCGAGGTCGGTGGCCCGGCACCCGCCGCTCTCCTCCAGGTGGCCGAGGAGCGTGTAGGACACCAGTGACAGCTCGGGGTGCAGCCGCCCCGCCGAGGCGCGGGCCCTCCGGGCGAAGCTCGTCATCTCCCGCTGGATCGTCTCCACGGCCTCGGTTGCTTCCACCGGTCCTCCCTCACGCCTCACCACGTCTCACCGTCCGGTTGCAGAGTACAACTCGGACATCGGGGGCCCGGCCGGGCAGCGGCGTCCGACCGGAGCGGCAACCGGTCCTTGGGGTAGGGTGGCCGTCCGGCTGCGGAGGATCCCAGTCGCGCGAGACCGAGGAGGTGAGACCCATTACCGCAGTGTCAGGTCGGGTGCTCTCCTCTGACAGCGTGGATCGCCGCCGGTAGGCGACCGTGAGAGCGCCCTTCGGCTTCCGAAAGGCTCCTCGGCTTCATGCCCCCTCGATCTCCCGCCCCTTCGCCCTCGCCCGCCACCCCCTCGCGGTCACCCTCGCCCTCCTCGCCGGACCTCCCTTCCGCGCCGAGTCCCGCGCCTGCTTCCGCGCTCGTGCCCGAGCCGACTTCGGCGCCGCCCTCGTCCCGTGACGCGTTGGTCGCCGTTCTGCGTGCTGCCGGGTGCGTGTTCGCCGAGGACGAGGCGGAGCTGATCCTCACCGCGGCCCGCACGCCGGACGAGGCCGAGGCCATGGCGGCCCGCCGCGCGGCGGGCCTGCCCCTCGAACACGTCGTCGGCTGGGCCGAGTTCCACGGTCTGCGCATCACCGTCGGGCCGGGCGTCTTCGTGCCCCGCCGCCGCACCGAGTTCCTCGTCGACCAGGCCCTCGCCGCGGTGCCGCACGCGCGGGTCGTCGTCGACCTGTGCTGCGGCTCCGGCGCGGTCGGCGCGGCCCTCGCCGCCCGCCTCGGACCGGTCGAGCTGCATGCCGCGGACATCGACGCGGCGGCGGTGTCCTGCGCCCGCCGGAACATCGCCGCGTACGGCGGGCACGCCCATGCCGGCGACCTGTTCGCGGCGCTCCCCGGACATCTGCGGGGCCGGACGGACATCCTGGCGGCCAACGTGCCCTACGTCCCCAGCGGTGAGGTCCCCCTGCTGCCGGCGGAGGCCCGGGACCACGAGCCGCTCACCGCGCTCGACGGCGGCGGCGACGGATTGGACGTGCTGCGCCGGGTGGTCGCGCAGGCGCCGTCCTGGCTGGCGCCCGGGGGCTGTCTCCTCGTCGAGACCAGCGAGCGTCAGGCCCCGGCCGCCGTCGAGGCGTTCACCCGCGGCGGTCTGACGGTGCGACTGGCGGAGGACGAGGAGCGGTACGCCCACGTGGTGCTCGGCACCAGGGTCAGGTAGCGGCTCCGCTGCGCGTGGGGCCGGGGGAGCGCCGGTCGTCCCCCCGGTTCCACGGGCCGTGTCCCGGACCGTTTCCCGGGCCGTCCCCGTGCCGGTCGCCGCTGTCACGGCGCTCGAACGTGCCCGACAGGACGCGGTCGGCCGTGGTGGTGTCACCCGAGCGGGAGCCGACCACGAGGACGGTGTCGCCCTTCTTCAGCGCGTCGGCCCCCGAACCGGAGGAGCCGTCGGCGGACACCGTCGTGCCGGAGCCCACCGTCCACGTCCACCAGACGCCGTCCTCGCTCCTGACCGTGACCTGGTCGTCGGCCACCTTCGCCACGGTGCCGCGCTGCCAGACGCGGACGACCCAGTCGCCGGTGTCGGGGTCCTTGACGGTCGCCTCGCCGTGCGCCGCGTCCTCGCCGGGCCGGAACCCCATGCCACCGTGGGTGTGCCGCCCGCCGGGCCCCTCGGACGAGGACGCGGACGGCGCCGCCGACGGCCGACCGCCACCGTCCCCCGAGGTCGCCGCGTACGCGACGGTGCCGCCGAGCGCCAGGACGGCGACCGTGGTGGCCGCGATGACCGCCCGCCCCCGGGCCGACCGGCGTCGCCACGGCGTGCGCAGGCCGGCGCGGCCCCGTTCCCCGTCGACCGGTCCCGAGAGCAGGTCGACCTGTTCCGGCCCCTCGGGCCTGTCCGGCTGCTGCATCACGGCTCACTCTCCTCGGCCACGACGGCGGCACGACTGCCACGCCTCACTGTGATTGTCCGAGGAGAGCGGTAAGGAAGCGGTAACAAAAGCCTGTGAATCGGGCGCCGCCGACGCTTACTCCGCGGCCCGCGCACGCGCCAGCAGCAGAGCCACGTCGTCGTGGTTGTCGGGGTGGTGCAGCGCGCTCAGCAGCAGGTCGCACACCTCCTCCAGCGGCCGCGTGGGGTCGTCGAGCAGCGCGAGCAGCGCGTCCAGCCGTTCGTCGAGGGAATGGGTGCGGGTCTCCACCAGGCCGTCCGTGTACAGCACGAGCTGGTCGCCGGGGGCGAAGTCGACGTCGGTCGTGGAGAACGGCACCCCGCCCACGCCCAGCGGCGCGCCGGTGGGCAGGTCGAGCAGTTCCGGCGGGCGGCCCGCGCGCAGGTGCACCGGGGGCAGATGGCCGGCGTTGGCGATGCGGCATCTCCCCAGCCGGGGGTCGTGGACGGCGTACACGCAGGTGGCGATGGAGTGGTCCAGGCCCTGGGTGATCCGGTCCAGGTGCTCCAGGAGGACCGCCGGGTCCAGGTCGAGGGAGGCCAGCGTGGTCGTCGCGGTGCGCAGCCGGCCCATCGTCGCGGCGGCGTCGATCCCGCTGCCCATCACGTCACCGACGACGAGCGCCGTCTTGCCGTCGGGCAGCGCGATGACGTCGAACCAGTCGCCGCCGACCTCGGTGGTGGCGCCCGCGGGCTGGTAGCGGGAGGCGACCTCGAGGCCGCCGATGACCGGCGGATGACTCGGCAGCAGGCTGCGCTGGAGGGTGAGCGCCGTGGTGCGGGCGCTCTGGTACCAGCGGGCGTTGTCGATCTGGACGGCCGCCCGGGCCGCCAGCTCACGCGCGAGCAGCAGGTCGTCGCGGCCGAAGGGCAGTGGATTGCGGGTCCGTTTGAGGTCGAGGGCGCCGAGCACCTCGCCCCGCGCGATGAGCGGCACGGCCAGATAGGAGTGCACCCCGGCCCGTGCCAGCAGGTCGGCGGCTTCGGGGGAGTGGGCGATGCGGCCGAGGTCCTCGTCCTTGACCTGGGCCACCATGACGGGCCGGCCCGAGCGGACGCACTCGGTGACGAGCCGGTCGGGCGCGTAGCGGGCCACCTGGCCGGGCTGGTCGGCCGCCCGCAGGGCCTCGGGCTCGTCGGTGGCGCGCACCGCGAGGGCGCGTATCACGGCCGATTCGGCGGGGCCGAGGCTGGTGCGGCGACCCGCCATCACCGCGTCGAGCAGATCCACCGCGGCCACGTCCGCCAGCTCCGGCACGGCCACGTCGGCCAGTTCGAAGGCGGTGCGCTCCAGGTCGAGGGTGGTGCCGATCCGGGTGGAGGCGTCCGCGATCACCGCCAGCCGGCGGCGGGCCGCCTCGGCCTCGACGGCCGCCCGGTGCCGGTCGGTGACGTCGACGACCGACACGGCCACGCCCAGCACCGTGCCGCGGGCGTCCTCCAGGCGGTACAGCGAGAGGGACCAGACGTGGTCCTCGTCCGGGTCGGCGGGGGTACGGCCCACCGTGGACCGGTCCAGGAGCGGCTCGCCGGTGCGCAGCACCTGGCGCATCGCCGCCTCCAGGGCCTCCGCGTCCAGCAGCGGCAGCACCTCGTAGATCGTCCGGCCGAGATGATCGGCGGCCGGAACGCCGTTCATCCGCTCCAGAGCCGGATTGACGGAGACGTACCGCAGGTCGACGTCCAGGACGGCCAGGCCGTTGGGGGACTGCGCGACCATCCGCGTCGACAGCGCCAGGTCCCGTTCGAGACGGCGCACCGTGGACCGGTCGGTGGCGAGCCCCAGGGCGTAGACGTCGCCCCGGTCGTCCATGAGGCGCATGTTGCGGAACTCCACCAACCGGGTGGTGCCGTCCTTGCGCAGGATCGGGAACGCCCCCGCCCAGCTCTCGCCGGTGGCCATGACGTCGGCGAAGAGCTGCACGACCAGGTCGACGTGCCGCTCGTGGACCATCACATGGGCCGCGAACCGCCCCAGCGCCTCGTGGGCCGAGTACCCGAACAGTTCCTCGGCCTGGGGGCTCCACAGGGCGATGCGCCCCTGGGTGTCGAGCACCACAGAGGCCACGTTGAGCACGTCCAGCAGGCCGCTCGGCCCGGTCGGGCCGCCGCCCTCAGCCGCGGACGATCCGGCTCCGCTCATGCCACGCACCGCCTCCGCCTGTCGACGCGGCACGCCGTCCCCCGTGCCGACTCCCCTGTTCTACCGTGCTCAACCCTTTTCTCCCACGCCTGGGGCGCCCTTCTTCATGCTCCTCCAGTACGGCGTCGCGCGCCGTTCTCCTCAAGGTCCGCACCTGTCCATGGAATTGGTCTGTACATGACCATGACGCCGGGCCAGACTGTCCGCCGAGCGCGCCCCACCCCCCATCGACGAGGAGTCCCATGCCCCTGCGTCCTGCCCGCCGTCGTCACACCACGGCCGGCGCCGCCGGCACCGCCGGTACCGCCCGTGCCGCCTTCCTGGCGCTGGCCGTGGCGACGGTCACCGTCCTCTCCGCGGCCCCGCCCGCCGCGGCCGCCGACACCTGGACCGAGGTCGGCTCCGACCGCGCCGATCCGCTGACCGAGAGCCAGGGCCTGACCTCGGTCGAGGTCCCGGCGGGCAGCGCCAACCGGTACACCGGCATCGGCACCATCCCGTTCTCCGTCTCCACCCGGGGCTGGAACCACGTCGGCGACCCCGACGCCTCCTACAGCGGCTATTACGTCGAGCCGTACCAGAGCGACTCGAACAACGCGAAGATGTACCGCGTGCAGGCTCCCGGCGGCGCGTGGTCGGAGTACGTCCACGCGCTCGGCTCCGGTGAGGCGCTGAACAACTCGTGGGCCGCGATCACCCCGAACAGCCAGTGGATGCTGTCCGGCGAGTGGGGCACCATGACCCGGTTCCTGGTCTTCCCGACACCCGGCGCGAACTCCTCCACCTCGCCCTCGGCGAACCTGCCGCAGGTGTCGACCGTCCGGCTCGACCACGCGGTGCGCGACGTCCAGGGCTGCGACTTCACCGGCCCGACCACCCTGCTGTGCGCCTCGGACGACCCGGCGGGCACCCTCTTCGGCATCACCAAGCCCCTGCTCCAGATCGACCTGTCCGCCGAGCCCGACGGCACCTCCGACGTCACCGGCCATGTCACCGCGCTGCGCCAGCTGCCGCTGCGCAGCTCCTGCTCGGGCACGTTCGAGGCCGAGGGCATCGACTACGACCGCCGTTCCGGCACCCTGCGGGTGATCGTCGTCTCGCCCGGGTTCTGCGTGCTGACCGACAGCAAGACCTACAAGTTCACCCGGGGCTGACCGGAACCACCGGAGCCGCCCGGAGCTGACCGGAACCACCGGAGCCGCCCCGGGGCTGACCGGAACCACCGGAGCCGCCCGGAGCTGACCGGAACCACCGGAGCCGCCCCGGGGCTGACCGGAACCACCCGGGCCGACGGGGGCCGACCCGGGCCGGTAGGGGCCTCGGTGCGGCCTCCGGCGCACCTCCCGTCGCTGGTCCCACTCGAGAAGTGGTGCTTTTCTGGGGATGTGACGAGGTTCGCGGGGAACCCGCACTTCCGCGCCACATCCCACGAGAGGAGCGATCACGATGGATCGCGAACGACCGCACGAGGAGTCCGTCTCCGTCGAGATCAGCGGATGCAGCAAGGAGGACGCCCGCATCGTCTTCGACGCGCTGGGCGAGTGCTTCGTGTCGGACCGCGGCAGCGGCGAGGCACCGCAGCAACTGCACGAGACCCGTCCCATGGTGTGGCTCGGCACCTTCGAGGTGACCGAGGCGCACGACTGTGCCCGGCCGGCCCGGCTGTCGTCCTCCGTGGAGGCCGACGCGCAGGGCAGCTACTGGGCGATCGAGCGGCTCCGTACGACGCTGGACTCGGTCTTCGCCGTGCGCGACCTCTCCTCGGCCTCCGGGGACCAGGAGCGGGAGCTGCACGTCCTGCTGGAGAGCCGGTGAGGTCCGGTACGGCGACGTCGCGGTGACCTGCGGCACATGATGCCGATGCTGTTGTGCAACTAGTTGCACAACCCGTGCGCGGTCCTCTAGAACTGGAGGGAAGACACCGCGCACGGAAGGCTGTCATGAGCCGTTACCCGCACCTGCTGAGCCCGCTCGACCTGGGCTTCACCACGCTGCCCAACCGCGTCCTGATGGGCTCGATGCACGTCGGCCTGGAGGAGGCCGAGCGCGGCTTCGAGCGCATGGCCGCGTTCTACGCCGCCCGGGCGCGCGGGGGAGTGGGCCTCATCGTCACCGGCGGCATCGCCCCCAACGACGAGGGCCGCCCCTACGAGGGCGGCGCCAAGCTCACCACGGAGGCGGAGGCCGAGCAGCACCGGGCGATCACCGACGCCGTGCACCGCGAGGGCGGCCGCATCGCGATGCAGATCCTGCACTTCGGCCGGTACGCCTACCACCGGGACCTGGTCGCCCCCAGCCCGATCCAGGCGCCCATCAGCCCCTTCCCGCCCCGCGAGCTGACCGACGCCGACGTCGAGCGCACGATCGACGACTACGTCCGCGCCGCCCGCCTCGCCCGGCAGGCCGGGTACGACGGCGTCGAGATCATGGGCTCCGAGGGCTACCTCATCAACGAGTTCATCGCCGCCCCGACCAACCGGCGCACGGACCGGTGGGGCGGCTCGTACGAGAACCGCACCCGCTTCCCCCTCGAGATCGTGCGCCGGGTGCGCGAGGCGGTCGGCGAGGACTTCATCGTCATCTACCGGCTGTCCATGCTGGACCTCGTGCCCGGCGGCTCGACCCTCGACGAGGTCGTCACCCTCGCGAAGGCCGTCGAGGCGGCCGGCGCCACCCTCATCAACACCGGCATCGGCTGGCACGAGGCGCGCATCCCCACCATCGCCACCTCCGTGCCGCGCGGCGCCTACACCTGGGTGACGAAGAAGCTCATGGGCGCGGTCTCCGTGCCGCTCGTCACCACCAACCGCATCAACACCCCCGAGGTCGCCGAGCAGTTGCTCGCCGACGGCTGCGCGGACATGGTGTCGATGGCCCGTCCGATGCTCGCCGACCCCGACTTCGTGGCCAAGGCCGCGGCCGGCACGCCCGAGGCCATCAACACCTGCATCGGCTGCAACCAGGCCTGCCTCGACCACACCTTCAGCGGGAAGATCACCTCCTGCCTTGTCAACCCGCGCGCCTGTCACGAGACCGAGCTGGTCCTCGCCCCGACCCGGCTGCGCAAGCGGGTCGCGGTGGTGGGCGCCGGACCGGCCGGCCTGGCCTGCGCGGTGAGCGCCGCCGAACGCGGCCACGAGGTCACCCTCTTCGACGCCGCGAGCGAGATCGGCGGCCAGCTCAACGTGGCCCGCAAGGTCCCCGGCAAGCAGGAGTTCGACGAGACGCTGCGCTACTTCCGCCACCAGCTCGACGCGCACGGCGTGGACGTACGGCTCGACACCCGTGTCGACGCGGGCGACCTGGCCGACTACGACGAGGTCGTCGTCGCCACCGGCGTCAGCCCCCGCACGCCCGACATCCCCGGCGTCGACCACCCGAGCGTCGTCGGCTATCTCGACGTGCTGCGCGACGGCGCGCCCGTCGGCGACCGCGTCGCGATCCTCGGCGCGGGCGGCATCGGCTTCGACGTCGCCGAGTTCCTCACCGACGGCGGCGACAAGGCGAGCGAGGACCCGGCCGCCTACTTCCGGCAGTGGGGCGTGGACATGGACTACCAGGGCCCCGGCGGTCTCGCGGCCCCCGAGCGCCCCGCCCCGCCGCGCACGGTCCACCTCCTCCAGCGCAAGACCGGCAAGGTCGGCGCCGGCCTCGGCAAGACCACCGGCTGGATCCACCGCACCGAGCTGAAGCACCGGGGCGTCACGATGGTCCCCGGGGTGCGTTACGACCGGATCGACGACGCCGGACTGCACCTCACCGTCGACGAGCGCAGCACGCTGCTCGAGGTCGACACCATCGTGCTGTGCACGGGCCAGGACCCCCGGCGGGACCTGTACGAGGCGCTGGTCGCCGCCGGTGTCGAGGCGCACCTCATCGGCGGTGCCGACGTCGCCGCCGAACTGGACGCCAAGCGCGCGATCCAGCAGGGCACGGAACTGGCGGCGGCCCTGTAGGACCCGGCCGGCGCCTCCCTAGGATGACCGCATGTCACTCCCGCACGCGATCCTCACCGCCCTGCTCGAGAGGCCCTCGTCGGGGCTGGATCTGACCCGCCGGTTCGACCGGTCGATCGGCTACTTCTGGTCGGCCACGCACCAGCAGATCTATCGCGAGCTGGGGAAGCTGGAGTCCGCGGGCCACATCCGGGCCCTGCCGGCGCAGGCGCCGGCCCGCGGGCAGAAGAAGGCCTACGAGGTGCTGCCCGCGGGACGCGCCGAACTCGCCCGGTGGACGGCGGCCGCCCAGGACCCGAAGCCGCACCGCGACGCCATGCTGCTGCGGCTGCGCGCCGCGGCCGTCGTCGGCACCGCGGGTCTCGAGGCCGACCTGCGCCGCCATCTCGACCTGCACCGGCGGCAGTTGGCCGAGTACGAGGAGATCGAGAAGCGCGACTTCCCGCCCGGCGACGACAGCGCGCAGGCCAGGCTCCAGCACCTGGTCCTGCGGGCGGGCATCGAGCTGGAGACCTTCTGGACCCAGTGGCTCACCCAGGCCGTCGAGGAACTCCCCGTCGTGGAGGACGGCACGGCCTAGCACCGGCACGGCCTGGCACGGGCACGGCCTGGCACCGGCACGGACCGGAGCCGGTGCGGGCCGGGACCGGCGAGGGCCGCAGTCGCCGGGGACCGCGGCCGGTGCGTACTAGAGCCGGTACGGCTTCGAGCGGCGGCGCAGGAACCAGGCCGCCGCGATCACGCCCGTCCCCACCAGTGCCCCGCCCACCCCCATGGCGACCGGGCCGAAGTCACGGGCCGCGCCGCCGAAGCCGCCCATGACGCCCCGTGACGGCGAGGCGGTGGGGGTCGGCGTGACCCTCGGGGTGGCCGGGGCCGACACGATCACCGACTGGGTGCCCGCCGTGCTGCCGTTGGAGCACATGACCACCACGGTGTACGTGCCCGGCGACACCCCGGACCAGGCGGCGGACTGGCCGGCCGCCGTCCCGGACAGCGCGACCTGGCGCCCCTGGGCGAAGCTCGCCTGGGCGCTGCCGAGCAGCGCCGCCGTGCCCCAGCTGCCGTTGATCTGGGTGCAGGCGCTGGTCACGACCGACACCGTGGAGCCGGTCGTGCTCACGGAGATGCCGGTGGCCCGGGCCGCGGCAGGCTGGGCGGTGAGGGAGAGCGGCAGCGCGGCGGCGGCTGCCACGGTCAGCCCTGAGCGGACGAGGAGACGGGAAGTGCGCATCGGATGTCCTCCGGCGGCGGCACGGTTGGCGGTACATCCCTTGCGCCGCCGAAGGTCGGGTACGCCCGTGCTGCCTCAGGCGCAGCCAACGCCCCCCGGCCTCGCCCCGCATGCGGACGGCCACCGGCCAGGTGACGAATTCCTCCGGACGGCCCAGGCGGAGCCGCGTACCGACCGGTGGCCGGGAAGCGGCGGTCCGGCCGGTGGTCCGGCCGCCGGGCGGTCGCTCAGCGAGGTGCGGCCGTCGTCACGGTCCGCTCGGCCGAGAACGCGCCCCACGTGCCGTCCGGGAGCCGGGCCCGCAGCCGCACCCGGTGCGCGACACCTTCCTCCCGCCCCACGTAGAAGCTGTACGTCGCCCTCCCCAGGGGCGGGGTCCCGCCCCACACCAGGGAGGTGGCCGGCCGTCCGTCGAGCTGGATCTGGTACTCCGTGACCACGCCGTCCACCCGGGGCGGCACCCACGACAGGTCGAGGTAGTACGACCCGTCGTCGAGGTGGGCGCTCGCCCGGAAGTCGACCGGCGCGGTGCCCGGCCCCCGGTCGTCACCCGGCGCGGTGCTCAGGCGCACCGCCGCCCCGGCGGGCGAGACGTTGTCGGCCGCGTCCCGGGCCCGGACGGTGAACGCGTAGCTCGCCCCGGGACGCAGCCCCGTCACGACCGTCGCCGTCTGGCCCCCGCCCACGCTGTGGATCCGCACGCCGCCCTGGTAGACGTCGTAGGACACCACCTCGCGGTCGTCCGTGGAGGCCGTCCAGGACAGCTGCACGGCCCGGCTCCCGGCCGTCCGGCCGGTCACCGCGCCCGGCGCGGTCGGGGGTGAGCGGTCCGCCGACGCGGCCGCCGGTGTCGTGGCCCGCACCTCCCGGCTGTGCGGACCGAGCCGCCCGTCGCCGTCGCGGGCCCGCACCGTGAAGACGTACGTGGTCGACGGCGAGAGACGGACGACGTCCAGCATGTGCGCGGAGCCGGGCACCTCCCGGACCTTCTCGGAACCGCGGTACACCTCGTACGCGCTGACCGCGGGGTCGGCGGCGACCGCGTTCCACATGACGTGCACGCTCGTCGCGCTCCCGGCCTGCGCGGTGACCCCGGTCGGGGCGCCCGGCGCCCGCCCGTCGTCCCGGTCCCCGCCCGCGCACCCGCAGCACAGGGCCGCCACCAGGCCGCAGCGCACCACCCACAGCACAACACGTCGCACGGCGTCGCCTCCCGGCCCGGCACGGCGGCAATGGTCCGGACCAATATGACGTGGTGATGCGCACACATCAAGAGGGCGGACGGGGCCGCCGGCGTCGACCGCTTCCGGACGTTACGTATGCTGAAGGTCCTCACGCCTGAACTCACCCTGAGCACTCGAGAGTTCAGGCCGGTGGCGCGGACCGCTGTCGTCGCTGATCCCGCGCCGGCAAAGTGGCCCGGGGTCCGGAGCCGACACGGCGTCCGGGCCCCGGCCCTCTGTCGCACGGCGGGGCTCCCGGAGGATGTTCCTGGTGCTCCGTACGGCCCCCTCGGGCTGGCCCCGGGGCGTGATCGACACCAGATTGTTCCGGGTGTCCGTCAACGCCCCCACGAGAGGCTCCGTATCGTGCGCGTCCAGTCGCTGACGCTGGCCGCGGCCGGCCTTGCCCTGCTGGCCCCGACCACCTCACCCGCCGCCCCGCTCCCGTCCGCGGGCGCCCTCGGGGTGTCGGCACCCCGGCAAGAAGGCTCGGTCGGCGCCGCCGACCTGCTGTCCCGGGTCCGTGACTGCACCCCCGTCTCGCGCGGCCGCTACCGCGCCGACGAAGGTGCGCCGGCCACGATCCCGGTCTGCGGCACCGACGAGGCGGTGTTCTGGACGGCCGACATGGACATCGACTGCGACGGCCGTCCGGGCCCGGAGTGCAACAGCCGCACCGACCCGCTGTTCTCCGGCATGACGGCCTACCAGCAGTCCGACGGCCGCTATCTGAGCGCCGAGACCCTGCCCTACATCGTGGTGCCGGGGGTCAGCGGCATCTGGGACCACCGTGACCACGGGGTGCGCGGCGGTTCGGTCGCGGCCGTCGTCTACCGGGACCGGGTGCAGTACGCGGTGGTCGGTGACACGGGGCCGAGCGGGATCATCGGGGAGGCGTCGTACGCCACCGCCAAGGCGCTCGGCATCCGCCCCGACCCTCGGGGCGGCGGCACGCCCTCCGGCGTCACGTACATCGTCTTCAAGAACTCCCGGGCCACGCCCATCGAGAGCCACGCCTCGGCGGTGGAGGTGGGCGAGCGGCTGGCGCGCCTCTTCGTGCGCGGCACGAAGGAACAGCCCGGCCCGTCGGAGAAGCCGCAGGAACCGCAGAAGCCCCGGGAACCGCAGAAGCCGCAGGCTCCGACGGCGCCGACGGCCTCGGAGGAGCCGGTGGACGAATGGGCGCCGGGCGGCCTCGACGAGCCGGCCTCGGCCGACGCCGAAAGTCCGGCGGACCGGGACGACCGCGATGACCAGGGGCACGGAACCCCGGCGTCGTCGGGCGACGGCGGAACTCAGGAGGCGTCGTCGGACGAGGCGGGCGACTCCGGAGCCGAGGCGGCCGACGGGGACGAAGGGGACGGCGGGAGCGAGTAGGCGAGCAGGGGAGGGGCGGTCCCGCTGTGCCGCCCCTTCGTACCGCCCTACGGTCGACGGCGGCCCCGCCCCACCCGAGGGCCGAGCCGTGTCAGACCTTCCGGTAGCCGTACGCCTCCGTGGCCGCCGCCACCACGGCGTCCAGGTCGGCACCGGTGGCCGCCGTCACCACCGCGGCCACCGCGCCCTCGACGAACGGGGCGTCCACCAGCTTCGCGGAGTCGGGCAGTTCGTCGCCCTCCGCGAGCAGAGCCTTCACCGTGAGGACGGCGCTGCCCAGATCGGCGAGGACCGCGACGCCGGCCCCGCGGTCCACCGAGGCGGCAGCGGCGGCGACCAGCTCGGCGCTCGTGCCCAGTCCGCCGCCCTCCGTGCCGCCCGCCGCGGCGACCGGTACGGGCAGACCGCCGCCCACCAGGCCAAGCGCCAGCTCGGCCACCGATGACGCGACCTGCGCGCTGTGCGACACCAGGACGATGCCCACCAGTTTCTCGTCGCTCATCGACGCCTCACTCCCCGCCCGTGTCGGCGCCGGTGTCGGTTTCGGCGCCGGTGTCGGCGAGGGCGGCGATGAGCAGCGCCGCCGAGGTGGCGCCCGGATCCTGATGCCCGATGCTGCGTTCGCCGAGATAGCTGGCCCGGCCCTTGCGGGCCAGGAGCGGGGTCGTCGCCTCGGCGCCCTGCTCCGCGGCGGCCCGGGCGGCGCCGAAACCGCCGGGGAGCGCGTCCACGGCCGGCACCAGCGCGTCGATCATGGTCTTGTCGCCCGGGGCGGCACCGCCGAGCTGCATCACCGCGTCCACCCCGGCGCGCAGCGCCCCGGCGAACCCCTCCTCGTCCACCTCGGCCGCGTCCCCGAGAGCCTTCCCGGTCCGGCGCAGCAGTGTCCCGTACAGGGGTCCCGAGGCGCCGCCGACCGTCGAGATCAGCTGGCGTCCCGCGAGCACCAGGACGGCGCCCGGGGTCTCGGGTGCCTCCTTCTCCAGCGCCGCGCTCACCGCGGTGAAGCCACGCCGGAGGTTGCTGCCGTGGTCCGCGTCCCCGATGGGTGAGTCGAGGGCCGTGAGCCGGTCCGCCTCGCGGTCGACGGACGCGGCGGTCGCGGTCATCCAACGGCGGAAGAAATCGGCGTCGAGCACGGGATCTCCTTGCGTGGTCGGTACGGTCCGAAGGCCTTTCCCCGAGCGCCTTTCCCCCCTGCCTCAGACACCCCAGCGCAGCCCGGGAGTCCGCACCGGCGCGTCCCACAGCCGCAGCAGTTCCTCGTCCACCTGGCACAGCGTCACCGAGGCGCCGGCCATGTCGAGGGACGTCACGTAGTTGCCCACGAGCGTACGGGCGACCGGCACCCCGCGCTGGGCCAGCAGCCGGTGCACCTCGGCGTTGAAGCCGTACAGCTCCAGCAGGGGGGTCGCGCCCATGCCGTTGACCAGGAGGAGCACGGGATTGCGGGGCGTCATGTCGTCGAGGATCGCGTGGATCGCGAAATCGGCGATCTCGCCGGAGGTCATCATCGCCCGCCGCTCCCGCCCGGGCTCCCCGTGGATGCCGACGCCCAGCTCCAGCTCACCGGCCGGCAGATCGAAGGTGGGACTGCCCTTGGCCGGTGTGGTGCACGCGCTGAGCGCCACGCCGAAGCTGCGGGAGTTCTCGTTCACCTGCCGGGCGAGCGCCTCGACCCGCTCCAGGGGCTGTCCCTCCTCGGCCGCAGCCCCCGCGATCTTCTCCACGAACAGGGTCGCGCCGGTGCCGCGCCGCCCGGCGGTGTAGAGACTGTCGGTGACGGCGACATCGTCGTCGACCAGCACCTTCGCTATCTGGATGCCCTCGTCCTCGGCCAGCTCGGCCGCCATGTCGAAGTTGAGGACGTCGCCCGTGTAGTTCTTGACGATGAACAGCACGCCCGCCCCGCTGTTCACGGCCGCCGCGGCACGCAGCATCTGATCCGGCACCGGCGAGGTGAACACCTCACCCGGGCAGGCCGCCGAAAGCATTCCGGGGCCGACGAACCCGCCGTGCAGCGGCTCGTGCCCCGAGCCGCCGCCGGACACCAGCCCGACCCTGCCCGCCACCGGCGCGTCCCGCCGTACGACCACCCGGTTCTCGACGTCGACGGTCAGCTCGGGATGGGCGGCCGCCATACCGCGCAGCGCGTCCGCGACCACGGTCTCCGCAACGTTGATCAGCATCTTCATGGGTACCTCCAGGAAGGGGACGGACGGTCCCGTGGCCTGCGCCTTCCCAGGTGAGAGCCGGGAGGACGAATGCTCGGTCGTGGCGGTTCTCGGCGTCTCCCGCCAGTATCGACCTTGCGGTCGTGAAGGTCACGTGAGAGGAGCCGATCCCCGCCCCTCACGCGCGAAAAACTGGTCGACGGAACTTCTGACGCGGATGTCGAGAACCCGTACCCGGCTGCGTCCCCGTGGTGAACGCGGCCAGAATGGGGCCGCACCAGTACCGAGGAGAACCGCGATGGCCAAGTACCTGCTGCTCAAGCACTACCGAGGCGCCCCGGCAGCCGTGAACGACGTGCCGATGGACCAGTGGACGCCGGAGGAGATCTCGGCCCATGTGCAGTACATGAGGGACTTCGCCGCCCGGCTGGAGCAGACCGGCGAGTTCGTCGACAGCCAGGCGCTCGCCCCCGAGGGGGCGTTCGTCCGCTACGACGGCGAGGGGCGTCCGCCGGTCACCGACGGACCGTTCGCCGAGACCAAGGACCTCATCGCCGGCTGGATGGTGATCGACGTCGACAGCCACGAGCGTGCCGTCGAGCTGGCCGGAGAGCTGTCGGCCGCTCCCGGCAAGGGCGGGGAGCCGATCCACGAGTGGCTCGAACTGCGTCCGTTCCTGGGCGAGCGGCACACGATCACGGAGTGAAGCCCGCGATGGACGAGGCCCTGCTCCGCAGCCTCACGCCCCACGTGCTCGGGATCCTCGTCCGCCGCGGAGCCGACTTCGCGGCGGCCGAGGACGCCGTGCAGGACGCGCTGGTCGAGGCGGTCCGCGTCTGGCCGGACGACCCGCCGCGCGACCCCAAGGGCTGGCTGATCACCGTGGCGTGGCGCCGCTTCCTCGACGCCACCCGGGCGGACACCGCCCGGCGCCGGCGGGAGGACCGCGTGGAGGAGGAACCGGCGCCCGGGCCCGCGCCGGCTGCGGACGACACGCTCCGGCTCTACTTCCTGTGCGCCCACCCGTCGCTGACGCCGTCGTCCGCGGTCGCGCTCACCCTGCGCGCCGTGGGCGGGCTGACCACGCGCCAGATCGCCCAGGCCTATCTGGTGCCCGAGGCGACCATGGCCCAGCGCATCAGCCGGGCCAAGCGCACCGTCTCCGGCGTGCGGTTCGACCGGCCCGGAGATGTCGCCACCGTGCTGCGCGTCCTCTACCTGGTCTTCAACGAGGGCTACTCCGGCGACGTCGACCTCGCCGCCGAGGCCATCCGGCTCACCCGGCAGCTCGCGGCGGCGATCGACCACCCCGAGGTGGCGGGACTGCTCGCGCTCATGCTGCTCCACCACGCCCGGCGCGCCGCCCGGACCGCGCCCGACGGCAGCCTGGTGCCGCTCGCCGAGCAGGACCGCGGCCGCTGGGACACCCGGGCGATCGCCGAGGGGGTCGAGATCCTCCAGGCGGCCCTCGCCCGCGACCGGCTGGGCGAGTTCCAGGCCCAGGCCGCCGTCGCGGCGCTGCACGCCGACGCGCCGACCGCCGGGGAGACCGACTGGGTGCAGATCGTCGAGTGGTACGACGAGCTGGCGCGGCTGACCGACAGCCCGGTCGTCCGGCTCAACCGCGCGGTGGCCGTCGGCGAGGCCGACGGACCGCGCGCCGGTCTGGCGGCCCTCGCGGCGGTCGACGAAAAGGTGCCCCGGCACACCGCGGTGGCGGCCTACCTCCACGAACGCGACGGCGACCTGACGACGGCGGCACGGCTGTACGCCGAGGCCGCCCTGAGGGCGTCCGACCTCGCCGAGCGCGACCACCTGACCCGGCAGGCCGCCCGGCTCAACGCCCGCCGCGCCCGCTGACCGCCTGCGGATCGTGTCGATCCGAGGGCGGCGGGCACTCGGGCTGGGACGGCTCCGGTCCGGAGCCGTCGTGCCCCGTCAGGAGGTGTGGGACATGGGTCATGGTGGCAACGTGATCGACGAGCTGGTGACCGATCACCACGAGGTCGAGGAGTTCTTCGGCCGGATCGAGGCACTGCCGTCCGGTGCCAAGGACCGCAAGCTGTACGCGGACCGGGCCACGATGGAGCTGGTCCGGCATTCGGTGGCCGAGGAGGCGTACCTCTACCCGGCGGTGCGTGAGCACGTACCCGGTGGCGAGGCCCTGGCCGACAAGGAACTCGAGGACCACGCGCGGGCCGAACAGATGATGAAGGATCTGGAGGGCTGTCAGGCGGACGATCCCGAGTTCGACCGGCTCATCGGCATGCTGATGCGCGAGATCCGCGCACACGTGGCGGACGAGGAGCAGAACCTGTTCCCGAGGCTGCGCGCGGCGTGTCCGGCGGAGACCCTCGACGAACTGGGCGACAAGGTCCGCAGGGCGAAGAAGACGGCCCCGACCCGGCCGCACCCGGCCGCCCCGGACAAGCCCCCGGCCAACAAGATGCTGGCCCCGGGCGTCGGGATGATCGACCGGATGCGGGACGCGCTGACCGGCCGCGGCAAGGCGGACTGAGCCGGGGCCGGTCGGCCGTCAGGCGATGAGCGCCCGGCCGAGGCGGCCGAGCAGCTGTGGGTGGTGCAGTGCGGCCACGGAGGCGACGAGGTCGGGGTGGCGCAGCAGCGCCGCCGCCCGGCGGTCACGGTCGTCGGGTGCGACCAGACGCCGGAAGTCCGGTGCCGCCCCGCCGGTGTGGTCGCCTCCGGCGAGCCCGGCGACGGCGTCCGCGGCCAGTTCCGGATCGGTGAGCAGACAGGCCGCCCAGCTCGCCACGACCTCGTCGACCCAGCTCCGCCACGCGGCGTCGTCGGCGCCCCGGTCGCCGTCCGGGTCCGCGCCGCTGATCCGGTCCAGGCGGGCCGAGCCGCCCGGGCCCGCGATGCCGAGCAGCGCGGCGTCCGTGACGGTCGGGTAGCGCAGCCAGGCCGCGACGGTCACCGCCTGCCGGGCCTGTGCCTCGCACAGCGCGGAGGCGAGCGCGCCGCCGCTCGCCGGGTAGGCGCGGGTCAGCCATTCGGTGGTGGCGGCGATGACGGGGGAGAGATCTGCGAGCACGGAGCCGTCCGAGGTCTGCGGCGAGGAGATGAGGCAGCGGGCGGGAGGGGAGGGAGCGGGGTTCCGCACACCGTAGCCCGCGACCCCCGCCGGACGACATGCCTCGGCCCCCACCCCGACCGTGGCCTCGACCACAGTTCCGGCGGCGGCCCCCCTGGGAGGGCATGCCCGTGAAGGCCCGGAAGGGTGCTCTGTGATACTGACGCCGTGCCGTCGTCGACTCCGCAGCCGCGGGCCCTGGTGCCCCCGCACCCCATCACGCCCGACGCGCCGGACGCGATAGCGCGGCCCTTCCTGACCCAGTCCTGGCTCGACCTCACCTTCCTGCACTGGGCCGCGGACCCGGCCGACGTGGCCGGGCTGCTGCCGCCGGGGACCGTCCCGGACACCCTGGACGGGGTGACCTACGTCGGTCTGGTCGCGTTCCGGATGCATCGCGTCGGCTGGTTCCGGCTGCCGGGCGTGCCCTATCTGGGATCGTTCCCCGAGACGAACGTGCGTCTCTACTCGGTCGACGCGCACGGCCGGCGGGGTGTCGTCTTCCGGTCGCTCGACGCCTCCCGGCTGCTGCCGGTGGCCGTGGCCCGGATCGGCTTCCGGATGCCGTACGTCTGGTCCCGGATGGCGATCGACACCGACGCCGACGCCGGGACCGTGACGTACACCAGCCGCCGCCGGTGGCCCGGTCCGCGCGGGGCCCGCAGCCGGCTCACCGTGCGGGTGGGGGAACGGATCGGGGAGCCCACCGCGGCGGAGCACTTCCTGACCGCGCGCTGGGGCATGCACAGCGCCTTCTTCGGCCGGTCGATGTACCTGCCCAACGCCCACCCCCGCTGGCCGCTGCACCGGGCCGAGCTCGTGGAGTGCGAGGAGGACCTGGTGACGGCGGCGGGTCTGCCGGCGCCGACGGGGAAGCCGGTGAGCGTCCTGTACTCGCCGGGCGTCCCGGCCCGCTTCGACCGCCCGGCCCGCCCTCCGCACCGCCCGGCCGGCATCCCGACCCCATGACGTGACGGACCTCGTCGGACCGACCCCGTGACGTGACGGACCTCGTCGGACCGCGGCGGAGCCCGGACGGACCCTTCGGAGCGGGACGGACCCGTCGGAGCTCGGCGGAACCGTCGCATCGCCGGGGCCCGCGTAGGCGGCGTCGGTCCACATCGGCCCGCGTCGGTCCGCCGCAGCGGACCGTCCTCCGCGGATCGGACGAACGTCACCGACACCGCGCCGAGTCCGCCGCAGCGCGCCCCGGCCCGTCGGCCGACCCCGACGAGGGGCGCCCCGGTCATCGTGCCGGGCAGGACCGGCCCGCCCGGCTTCAGCGGGGTGCCGAAGGCGGAGAGCGTGTCGCCCGGCCGGGCGACCGGCAGCGGCCGGGTGCCCCCGCACCTCCTTGCCCGTGCCGACCGCGCCGACGCGGCCGTCGAGCAGCAGCCGGGCGGTCACCGACACGAGGTCGGGTGCCTCGTCCGGACGTGTCCAGGGGCCGCGGACCAGCCCGGCCCCACTGGCCCCCGCGGTGCGCACGGCGGCGCCCGGACCGTCCCGCGTCCCGCGCGACGGGACCTGACCGCCACCACCGACGGGCCCCGCGACCGCCGGACGGCGCCCGCCGTGACGGGCGGAGCGGGCTGTGCTCCCGCGCCCTTTCCTCAGTAGGCTCTCCGGTATGCGGATCTCCGTCTCCTCGGACATGGACGAACCAGTGGCCCGCGCCCTGGTCGCGGAGCTGCGCGGCCGTGGGCACGACGTGGTGCCGCACGGTGCGCTGCGGCCCGGCGACGACCCGCAGTGGGCGGTGTGCTCGGCGGCGGCGGCCCGGGACGTGGCCGACGGGACCTCGGAGCAGGCGGTGGTTTGCTGCTGGACCGGCACCGGCGCGTCCATCGCCGCGAACAAGGTGCCCGGCGTCCGGGCCGCGCTGTGCGCCGACGCCTACACCGCCGACGGCGCCCGCCGCTGGAACGACGCCAACGTCCTCGCCCTCAGCCTCCGTCTGACCTCCGGTCCGCTGCTCAAGGAGATCCTGGACGCCTGGTTCGCCGCGGAGGCCGGAGGCGACGCCGAGGACCGGCGGAACGTGGCGCACGTCGACGGCCTCGACGCAGTCCGCACGCGCCCGGCCTAGCACGGGAACGTCGTTCCCGGCCGAACCGTTTCCAGCCCGCAGCCCGCAGCCCGCAGCCCGCAGCCCGCAGCCCGCAGCCCGCAGCCCGCAGCCCGCAGCCCGCAGCCCGCAGCCCGCTGCCTCCCCTCCCGCGCTCCGAGGTCCGACCGCCCGCCCCTCTCGGGGCCGACGTGCGAGCAGGCGCCCGCCGGGCCATCGTGGGCCTAGGGGAAGCGCCCCTCGCCGCCATCTCCGCCGTGGGAGGCACCATGCAGGAGTACGACCTGACAGACGCCCAGAAGAAGGCCTTCGCGGACAACGAGGCCGACTTCCGCAGACTCGACGCCCAGGTACGCGGAACCCAGGAAACGGCGCGGGCGCGACTGATCGCCCACGGCTGGGGATCCGACTCCGAGGAGACGATCCCCTGTCTGTCCTGCCCGTGCCCCGACTTCCAGCCCGGCGGTGCCCTCCACAAGTGCAAGAGGGGCAGCTGCCGGCACCCGCTCAGCGACCACGACCTGCCCGAGTGACCGGACCGCCGCCCGGGTCGGCGCGGCTCGCGGTCGGACGGGGGTGCCCGTCGCGGCAGGGGCGGGCGCCCCCCTCGTACGGACGGCTTCGCTCCTCCGTACGGGTCGCTCGGCGCGGCCGGGTACCCGGAAGCCGGAGAGGGTGGGGAGGTACGGACCGGCACGTACCTCCGCGCGACCCGCTCCGGACCGGAAGGGAACCCGAGATGTCCGTCGAACCGCAAGCGACGTCCGCACGGCTCACCGACGACGAGCTCAGGACGCTGCACGCCCACTGGCGCGCCGCGAACTACCTCTCCGTCGGACAGATCTACCTGATGGCCAACCCCCTGCTCACCGAGCCGCTGCGGCCGGAGCACGTGAAGCCGAGGCTGCTGGGCCACTGGGGGACCTCACCGGGGCTCAACCTCGTGTACACGCACCTCAACCGCGTCATCCGCGCGCGTGACCTGCGCGCCCTGTGCGTGTGGGGCCCCGGCCACGGCGGTCCCGCGGTCGTCGCCAACTCCTGGCTCGAGGGCACCTACACCGAGACGTACCCGGACGTCACCCGCGACGCGGCCGGCATGGCCCGGCTGTTCCGGCAGTTCTCGTTCCCCGGTGGCATCCCCAGCCACGTCGCCCCGGAGACGCCCGGCTCGATCCACGAGGGCGGTGAACTCGGCTATTCGCTCTCGCACGCCTACGGCGCCGCCTTCGACAACCCGGACCTCCTCGTCGCCTGTGTGATCGGCGACGGCGAGTCGGAGACCGGGCCACTGGCCGCCTCCTGGCACTCCAACAAGTTCCTCGACCCGGTGCACGACGGCGCGGTCCTGCCGATCCTGCACCTCAACGGCTACAAGATCGCCAACCCCACGGTGCCGGCCCGGATCCCCGAACCCGAGCTGGACGAGCTGCTGCGCGGCTACGGCCACGATCCGATCCATGTCACCGGCGACGAGCCGAACGCCGTCCACCGGGCGATGGCGCAGGCCATGGACACCGCCCTGGACCGGATCGTGTCCCTCCAGCGCGCCGCCCGCGAGGACGGCTCCGGCGAGCGTCCCCGCTGGCCGGTGATCGTGCTGCGCACCCCGAAGGGCTGGACCGGACCCGCGCACGTCGACCGGCTGCCCGTCGAGGGCACCTGGCGCGCCCACCAGGTGCCGCTGTCCGCCGTCCGCGACAACCCCGAACACCTGCGCCAACTGGAGGCCTGGCTGCGGTCCTACCGGCCCGAGGAACTCTTCGACGCCGACGGCGGCCCCCGCCTGGACGTCCTCGCCCCGATCCCCGACGGCACCCGCCGGCTCGGCGCCACCCCGCACGCCAACGGCGGGCTGCTGCTGCGTGAACTCCCCCTGCCCGCACTGGAGTCGCACGCCGTACCGGTCGACCGGCCGGGCGGCACCCGGCACGAACCGACCGCGGTGCTGGGCGCGTTGCTCGAGGACGTCATGCGCGCCACCGCCGGCCGGCGCGACTTCCGCCTCGTCGGCCCCGACGAGACCGCCTCCAACCGGCTCCAGGCCGTCTACGCCGCCAGCGGCAAGGCCTGGCAGGCGCAGACCCTCCAGGTCGACGAGAACCTCGACCGGCACGGCCGGGTGATGGAGATCCTCTCCGAACACACCTGCCAGGGCTGGCTGGAGGGCTATCTGCTGACCGGACGGCACGGTCTGTTCTCCTGCTACGAGGCGTTCGCGCACATCGTCGACTCGATGGTCAACCAGCACATCAAGTGGCTGCGCGTCACCCGCAAGCTGCCCTGGCGCGCACCCGTCGCCTCCCTCAACTACCTGCTCACCTCGCACGTCTGGCGCCAGGACCACAACGGCTTCTCCCACCAGGACCCCGGCTTCGTCGACCACGTCCTCAACAAGAGCCCCGAGGTCGTGCGGGTCTATCTGCCGCCGGACGCCAACACCCTGCTCTCGGTGGCGGACCACGTGCTGCGCAGCCGCGACTACGTCAACGTGATCGTGGCCGGGAAACAGCCCTGTTTCGACTGGCTGAGCATGGACGAGGCCCGCGTCCACTGCGCGCGCGGTGCGGGCGTCTGGGAGTGGGCCGGCACCGAGAACGGCACCGGCGAGCCCGACGTGGTGCTCGCCTGCGCGGGCGACGTCCCCACCCAGGAGGTGCTGGCCGCCGCGCAACTGCTGCGCCGCGAGCTGCCGGACCTCGCCGTCCGGGTCGTCAACGTCGTGGACATCGCCCGGCTGCTGCCGGGTGAGGAACACCCGCACGGGATGAGCGACTTCGAGTACGACGGCCTGTTCACCACGGACAAGCCGGTCGTCTTCGCCTACCACGGCTATCCGTGGCTGATCCACCGGCTCGCCTACCGCCGCACCGGCCACAAGAACCTGCACGTGCGCGGCTACAAGGAGTTCGGCACCACGACCACGCCGTTCGACATGGTCGTGCGCAACGACCTCGACCGCTACCGCCTCGTCATGGACGTCATCGACCGCGTACCCG
>NZ_BBYG01000014.1 GCF_001184025.1 Streptomyces maremycinicus | reverse complement strand
GCCTCGCCGTGCGCGCCGCCTCCGTACGCCAGCGGATGGAGGACGCGCGACTGCGCCACCATGACTGGATCCGCCTGCACGGCACCGACCTTCCCGAGGTCGATGACTGGACCTGGGACGGGTGAGACGCCGGCTCACCGGCGGCCGGCCAGGGCGCACGGACCGGGGCGCAGGGCGCAGGAGGAGGGGCAGCCGGCGGCCCGTCGTGCGCCCTGGTACGGCGTCCCGCCCGGTGCTTACAGTGGTCGGCCGGCCCTGTGCGCGGATCCGGCGGGGCGAGTCCCACCCCGGTGGTCACCGGTCGTCCTCGTCCCCCGCCGGCACGCGTCCGGACCCGGGCACGGCTCCGTGCACCGGAGCTGCTCCCGGGGCGACGGGTGCGACGACCACCCGCGCGACAGGCACCATCCGTGACACCGCTCGTGCCGTGTGCGGGCCCGTCCGCGGTACGAGCGCGCGTCGACAGCCGCTGGAGGCCGCTGTGTCCCGACCGTGCATCGCCCTGATCGCCGACCCCACCTCGCCCGAAGGCTGCCGTGAGTATCTCGCCGACGCCGTGGAACTGCTCACCGGCGCCCCGCCCGTCCGGGTCGACTCCCGGCACTTCGCGACCGGGGGAACCGGTCGCGGCGTCCGCGACGGAGGCCGGTTACGGCTCCAGGTCCCCGAGGAGCGGCTGGACTTCGTGCCCGACGTCGTCCTCCTCTACGAGATCCCCCCGCACCACCGGCGGGCCCTCGCGGGCTTCCAGGAGCTCCTGGAGACCCACGACGTGGTGACCCTGGCCGCCGGGCCCGACGCCTGGCGGACGGCGACCGAGAAGAACCTCACCGTCGAACGCTTCCTCCGGGACGGTGTCGCCCAGATGGAGACCGCCGTGCTGTCCCGGCCCTCCCGCCGGGAGGCGGCCGACGCCTTCGACCGGCTCGGCCGCGACACCTGGGCCCGGCCCGTCGTCGGCACCGGCGGCAACGACACCTTCCATGTCACCACGCCGGGCCAACTGGAGCTCGCCGCCGCCTACTACGCGGAACGCGGCACCGACTGGCTGCTCTCCCGCGACGCGGGCAACATCACCGCCGACGGCCGGCGCCACCAGTTCCGTGTCTTCGTCCTCGGCGACCGCGTCGTGCACGCCCGCGAGCACCTCCAGGCGCAGACCGACACCCCGTGCAACACCTGCCAGGGCGCCACAGCCGTCCACATCGCCCCGCAAGACCTCCAGCCCCGGCTCGCCGAACTCGCCGTGGCGGCCACCGCCTCGGTCGGGCTGCCCTTCGCGGGCGTCGACCTGGCGGTGGAGAACGGCGGGGTCGTCTTCGAGGTCAACGTCCAGCCCGCCTTCGTCGACGGCGAACTCGAACTCCGGGCGGTGGCGGTGCCGTACGTCCAGGCGCATCTGGACGCCTTCGCGCCGGCGTTCGGCGGCCCGGCCCGGGGGCTCACAGCTTCAGCGTGAACCAGGTCGCCTTGCCCTCGTCCGTCGGCCGTACCCCCCAGTCGGCGGCGAGGGCACGGACCAGGATCAGACCGCGGCCGGACTCGGCGTGCTCGACCGGTGCCCGCGGCTGGGGGAGCTGCGGGCTGCGGTCGCTGACCTCGACGGTGAGGTCTGTGGCGGTGCGGTGCAGATGCAGGCCGATCGGGCCCACGGAGTGCTGCACGGCGTTCGTCAGTGTCTCCGACAGCAGCAGGAGTGCGTCGTCGGCCCGCTCCGTACAGTTCCACGAGGTCAGCGTCTTGTGCAGAAACGCCCGCCCTTCCGGTACGGAGACCGGGGCGGCCGGCAGGTGGGTGGTGACGGCGGCCAGCGGGGCGGCCGGCAGCTGGGTGAGCAGCAGGGTGACGTCGTCGTTGTGGCCGTCGGCGTCCGGCAGCAGTCCCGCGAGGACCTGGTCAGCCGCCGCCTCCAGACACGGCGTCGAGACGAACAACCTGTTGAGCAGTACGGTCAGTTCACCGATGCGCACCTCGATGTCGCTGCCCGGTGTCTCGATCAGGCCGTCCGTGTAGAGCACCAGCGTGGCCCCGGGCGGGATCTCCGAACTGGACTGCTCGTACAGGATGTCGCCCACGCCGAGCGGAGCGTTGACCGGACAGGGCAGGGGGGTGACGCCCGTACCCAGTCCGGCGATCAGCACCGGCAGGTGTCCCGCCGAGCACACCGTGACCGTGCCCGTGTCCGGGGCGATCACCAGGTAGCAGCAGGTGACGAGCTGGTCGGGCACATCGAGGTCGGCGACACAGGTGTCCAGCGCCCGCATCAGCTGCCGGGGCTGCATACCGGTCTTGGCCAGCGCGTGCGCGGCCGAGCGCAACTGGCCCATCACGGCGGCGGCCTCCAGCCCGCGGCCCATGACGTCGCCTATCAGCACCCCCACCCGGTCGGCGCCCAGCGGGATCAGGTCGAACCAGTCGCCCCCCACACCGGCGCCCTGGGTGGCGGGCCGGTAGCGGCTCGCGGTGGCCAGACCGGGCAGGGCGGGCGGCGTGCCCATCAGACTGCGCTGGAGGGTCAGGGCGATGTGCCGCTGCTGCTCGTACAGGGCCGTGAGCTCGGCCTCCGCCCGCTTGCGGTCGCTGATGTCGCGGACGATCGCGCACGCCCCGACCACCCTGCCGTCGGTGTCCCGGGTCGGCCACAGCGTGACGTCCACGTCGCGCGGCACCCCGGTGCTGGTCATCCGCAGCGTCTCGTAGTGCTCGACCTTCTCGGCGTGCCGCAGCCGCTGGAGCAGCTCGCGGACCTCGCCCCGCAGTTCCGGCGGGGCCAGCAGCGAGACGTGCCGGCCGATGGCCTCCTCGGCCGTGTAGCCGTACAGGCGCTGCGCTGCCGCGTTCCAGTAGGTGATGTACCCGTCGAGGGTGTGGGCGAGGATCGCGTCCTGGGAGGACTCCACGAGCGCGGCGAGCTCGTTGATGCGCGCCTCGGCCGCCTTGCGGTCGCTGACGTCGCGCACGGCGGCCGAGACCAGGAGCCCGTCTGCCGTCTCCAGGGGGCTCAGGCTGATCTCGACGGGGAACTCCGTGCCGTCCTTGCGCAGCCCGTGCAGTTCCAGCCCGGCACCCATCGGGCGCACCTGGCGGTTGGCGGTGTAGCCGCTCCGGTGCGCGGTGTGCTGGTGGTGGAACCGGTGCGGGATGAGCAGCTCGACCGGCTGGCCGAGCAGTTCCTCGCGACCGTGCCCGAACAGGGCCTCGGTCTGGGCGTTGACGAGCCTGATGATGCCGGAGTCGTCGACGATGACCATGGCGTCCGGCGCCGCCTCCAGCAGCCCCCGGAACCTCTCCTCGGCCCCGCCGACCGCCCCCTGCGAGGACTGCGCTCCGCAGCCGCACCGTTTCTGCTGAGCCGTCTGCTGAGCCGTCTGCTGAGTCTTCTGCTGCACGCCGCGTTGCGCGGTACCCGCTCCCGCGCCCGCCCCCGTGCCCGCGCGCCGCGCTGGTTCCGCCCGCATCACGTCGGCCATCTTCCACCTCATCCCGCACGACGAATCAGGCCATCTCAGCGCTTCCGGCCCGCCCGCGCCGGGCGTTGTCGCTTACTGTCCGCCGCCTGTCCGAACCTGAGCGCGACCGAACCGATCAGTATTCGAGAAGCGCCGGTCATCGGGTCCCGGCTAGCGTGGCGTCGGTCAGAACGAGCCAGGCGACGCCCAGGCCCGCGAAGGCGGTCACGAGCGGCAGAGGGAAGACGGAGAGACGATGAGCATGGCCAGGAAGACGGACCCGCCGCCCGCGCAGCACATCGCCGACAGCCATGGTCTGATCCGCGTGCACGGCGCCGGCGAGAACAACCTCAAGGACGTCAGCATCGAGATCCCGAAGCGCCGGCTGACGGTGTTCACCGGCGTCTCCGGCTCGGGCAAGAGCTCCCTGGTGTTCGACACGATCGCCGCGGAGTCGCAGCGGCTGATCAACGAGACCTACAGCGCCTTCGTCCAGGGTTTCATGCCGACGCTGGCGCGGCCCGAGGTCGACGTCCTCGAAGGGCTGACCACCGCGATCATCGTCGACCAGCAGCGGATGGGTTCCGACCCCCGCTCCACCGTCGGTACCGCCACCGACGCCAACGCCATGCTGCGCATCCTGTTCAGCAGGCTCGGACAGCCGCACATCGGCCCGCCCACCGCCTACTCCTTCAACACCGCCTCGGTCCGGGCGAGCGGCGGGATCACCGTCGAGCGCGGCACCAAGAAGACGGTGAAGGCGACCTACCAGCGCACCGGCGGCATGTGTGTGCGCTGCGAGGGCCGCGGCACGGTCTCCGACATCGACCTCACCCAGCTCTACGACGACAGCAAGTCGCTCAACGAGGGCGCGCTCACCATCCCCGGCTACAGCATGGACGGCTGGTACGGCCGGATCTTCAGCGGCTGCGGCTTCTTCGACCCGGACAAACCGATCCGCGGGTTCACCAAGAGGGAGCTGCACGACCTCCTGTACAAGGAGCCGACGAAGATCAAGGTCGACGGCATCAACCTGACGTACGAAGGGCTGATCCCGAAGATCCAGAAGTCGATGCTGGCCAAGGATATCGAGGCGCTCCAGCCGCACATCAGGGCGTTCGTGGAGCGGGCGATGACCTTCGCCGTCTGCCCCGAGTGCGACGGCACCCGGCTCAGCGAGGGCGCCCGCTTGTCGAAGATCGGCGAGGTCAGCATCGCCGACGCCTGCGCGATGCAGATCAGCGACCTGGCCGCCTGGGTCCGCGGCCTCGACGAGCCGTCGGTGGCGCCGCTGCTCACCGCGCTCCGGCACACCCTCGAGTCGTTCGTGGAGATCGGTCTGGGCTATCTCTCGCTCGACCGGCCGTCGGGCACGCTGTCCGGCGGCGAGGCGCAGCGCGTCAAGATGATCCGCCACCTCGGCTCCTCGCTCACCGATGTCACCTACGTCTTCGACGAGCCCACCACGGGGCTGCACCCGCACGACATCAGCCGGATGAACGACCTGCTGCTGCGGCTGCGGGACAAGGGCAACACGGTGCTCGTCGTGGAGCACAAGCCGCAGACCATCGCGATCGCCGACCATGTGGTCGATCTCGGCCCGGGGGCCGGGGCGGCGGGCGGCACCGTCTGCTTCGAGGGCACCGTCGAGGGGCTGCGGTCCGGCGGCACCGTCACCGGCCGCCATCTCGACGACCGGGCCGCGGTCAAGGAGACCGTGCGCAAGCCCACCGGCACGCTGGAGATCCGCGGCGCGTCGGCGCACAACCTGCGCAACGTCGACGTCGGCATCCCGCTCGGGGTGCTCTGCGTCGTCACCGGCGTGGCGGGCTCCGGCAAGAGCTCGCTCGTGCACGGGTCGATCCCGGCGGGCGAGGGCGTCGTGTCGGTCGACCAGGGCGCGATCCGCGGCTCCCGGCGCAGCAACCCGGCGACGTACACCGGGCTGCTCGACCCGATCCGCAAGGCGTTCGCGAAGGCCAACGGCGTGAAGCCGGCCCTGTTCAGCGCCAACTCCGAGGGCGCCTGCCCGACGTGCAACGGCGTCGGCGTCGTCTTCACCGATCTGGCGATGATGGCGAGCGTGGCCACCACCTGCGAGGAGTGCGAGGGGAAGCGGTACCAGGCGGCGGTCCTGGAATACCACCTCGGCGGCCGCGACATCAGCGAGGTGCTCGCGATGTCGGTGCGCGAGGCCGAGGAGTTCTTCGGCGCCGGTGAGGCGAGCACGCCGGCCGCGCACCGCGTGCTGGGCCGCCTGGCCGACGTCGGGCTCGGTTATCTGAGCCTCGGCCAGCCGCTCAGCACGCTGTCCGGCGGCGAGCGGCAGCGGCTGAAGCTGGCCACCCACATGGCCGACAAGGGCGGTGTCTACGTGCTCGACGAGCCGACCACCGGCCTGCACCTCGCCGACGTCGAGCAACTGCTCGGCCTGCTCGACCGGCTCGTCGACGCCGGCAAGTCGGTCATCGTCGTCGAGCACCACCCGGCGGTGATGGCGCACGCCGACTGGATCATCGACCTCGGTCCCGGAGCGGGTCACGACGGCGGCCGGATCGTCTTCGAGGGCACCCCCGCCGATCTCGTCGCCGCACGCACCACCCTCACCGGGGAGCACCTCGCGGACTACGTCGGCGCCTGACCGGCGCACGGCCGGAGGCAGCGGGGTGGGCCGTCACCACCGTGACGGCCCACCCCGCTCGACTCCTCCCGTGTGGCCCGGCGCCGCCCGGTGCCGACGGGCTCCGGTGGCCCTTCGGTGCGGCCCGCGGGCGGTCGGCGGTCAGTGAGAGCCCAGACCGCCCCCGCCGAACGAGCCGCTGCTGCCCCGGCTCCAGCGCGGCCGCTTCTTGTCCGCGCTCGACCGGGTCTGCATGTTGGTCAGTTCGTACGGCGTCAGGGGGCGGCCGCCCTTCGCCATCCGGGGCACCTCGTCGGGCTCCCGGTTCTCGCGTATCTCGCGCACCGCGCCGTCCGGCGGCAGATGCGGCTGTTCCTCGGGGCGCGGCCGGGCCGGCTCGCGCGACTTCACCCGCGTGCCCAGCCAGAAGCTGCCGCCCAGAACGGCCAGGAGGGCCAGGCCGACCACGAACATCACCAGGCTGAGCAGGCCGCTCGCGGCGGCCAGTTGAACGCTTGCGGTAGTCATATGAGGCGAATACCCAACAAATCGGGCATGAACCCGCCATCCCGGACGCGTGACTTTCCGTCCACTCTCCTTCACTGTCGGCGACCCGCGGCCCCTCCGGGCCGGTCCGCGGGTTTCGCGCCGCACCGCCCGGTCACCCGTCAGGGGTGACTCCGACGACATCTCACACGTACCAGACATCGCAACAGGAGCTGTTCCGCTTCCTGGAGGACCGCTTCGCGTGCGCCCAGGCCTGCACCGAGTGTGCGCGGGCCAGCGCGCTGCGCGCGAGCCTCGTGGATCCGGACGGCGCCGACGACCAGGCGCTGCTGCGCCGCAAGGGCATCATGTGCGCGGAGGTGTGCGACGCGACCTGCCGCGTGCTCTCCGAGGACAACCGGCTGGACGAGGCCGGTATCCGCGCCCAGCTGGAGTGGTGCCGGACCGTCTGCCTGGAGACCGCCCACGTCTTCGACAAGCATCCGGGAGCCGAGGAGAGCGCCGACGCCTGCCGGGCCTGCGCCCAGGCCTGCACGGAGTTCATCGGGACGCTGGTCTGAGGTCCGGCCGACCCCGGGCCGGGAATCCGGGGCGAGGGAAGGGAGCCCCGGCCATTCCCAATTTCTGGAACACGTTCTACCGTGTGCGCCGTCAGGACCGGCCTTGGGGAGCCAGGAGGCGCCGTGCACCTCGACCACCCGCCCGAGCAACTGCGGCTGCGCGCCGAACTGCGCGCCTACTTCGCCGAACTGGTGCCGCACAACGCCTACGCCCGGCACGTCGACCCGGTCGCCGCGAAACGCTTCTACCGCGCCACGATCCGCCGCCTCGGCGCGGACGGCTGGCTCGGCGTCGGCTGGCCGAAGGAGTACGGGGGCCGCGGCCTCACCCCGGTCGAGCAGTTCGTCTTCTTCGACGAGGCCGCCCAGGCGGGCGTCCCGCTGCCGCTGATGGCACTCAACACGGTCGGACCGACGATCATGCGGTACGGCACCGACGAGCAGAAGGCGTACTTCCTGCCGAAGATCCTCGCCGGTGAGATCGACTTCGCGATCGGCTACAGCGAACCCGACGCGGGCACCGACCTCGCCGCGCTCAGGACCCGCGCGGTGCGCGAGGGCGACACCTACGTCGTCAGCGGGCAGAAGATCTGGACGACCAACGGCGACACCGCCGACTGGGTGTGGCTCGCCGTGCGCACCGACCCCGAGGCGCCGCCGCACAAGGGCATCTCCATGCTCCTCGTGCCGACCACCGACCCCGGCTACTCCTGCACGGTCATCCGCACCCTCGCCTCCCACGACACCACCGCCAGCTACTACGAGAACGTGCGGGTGCCCGTCTCCCGGCGCGTCGGCGCGGAGAACCAGGGCTGGCGGCTCATCACCAACCAGCTCAACCACGAGCGGGTGACCCTGGCCGCGCACGGCACGATGGCGATCCGCGCCCTGCACGACGTACAGCGCTGGGCGACGGAGACCAAGCTCGCCGACGGCCGCCGGGTGATCGACCTGCCCTGGGTGCGCCGGCGGCTCGCCCTCACCCATGTCAGGCTCGACGCGCTCAAGCTCCTCAACTGGCAGATGGTCGCCGCCCTCCAGAACGGCACCCTCACCCCGCAGGACGCCTCCGCCGTCAAGGTCTACGGCTCGGAGGCCCGCCGGGACGCCTACGCCTGGCTGCTGGAGGTCGTCGCCGCCCCCGGCGCCCTCCAGGAGGGCTCGGCCGGCGCCGTGCTGCACGGTGAACTCGAACGCGGCTACCGTTCCGCCGTGATCTTCACCTTCGGCGGCGGCAACAACGAGATCCAGCGGGAGATCATCTCGTGGATCGGCCTGGGGATGCCGCGGGTCCGGCGATAGCCTGCCGGTATGAAGGCCGACCCCGGGCTGTTCGGCCCCACCAGCGTGACCTGGCAGGTTCACAGCGACCCGATGATGTGGGTCGCCGGGGTGCGCGCGCTGTACCTCCAGGCGCTCCACCCGCGGGCGGTGCGCGGGGTCGTCCAGAACTCCGACTTCCGCCAGGACGCCTGGGGACGGCTGATGCGCACCGCCGACTTCGTCGGGACCACGACCTACGGCACCACCGAGGCCGCCGAGAAGGCGGGCGCCCGCGTCCGCAAGATCCATCGCCTGCTCTCCGCTACCGATCCGGCCACCGGGGAGCGGTACGGCGTCGACGAACCCGGGCTGCTGCTGTGGGTGCACTGCGCCGAGATCGACTCCTACCTGCACGTCCTGCGCCGCTCCGGCTACCCCCTCACCGACGCCGCGGCCGACCGCTACCTGGCCGAACACCGCGTCGGCGCACGGCTGGTGGGTCTCGACCCGGAGGCGGTGCCCGCCGACCGCACCGGCATGGACGCGTACTTCGACAAGACGCTCCCCGAACTCGCCGCCGGGCCGGAGGCGCGCGAGGTGGACGACTTCCTGCGGCGGCCGCCGGTCCACCCCCTGCTCGTCCCGGCGCGCGCCCTGCTGTGGCGGCGGGTGGCACACCTGGCGTACGCCTCCCTGCCGCCGTACGCCCACCGGCTGTACGGCAGACGGGCCCCGGAACCCGCCACCGTCACCCGGGAGTTGCGGGCCATGGGCACCCTGCTGCGCCGCGTCCCCGCACGTCTGCGGTGGCAGCTCCCGCCCCGGCACGTCCTGCGGGCCATGGCGAGGCTCGGCCCCGAAGCCCGCCCTGCCCCGTTCAAAGTCGGGCGATAGACCGCCATACTGGGCGGGCCAGGGGAGGGCCGGAAGGCGACGGGGGCGGCGCACTATGGCGGAGAGCAGGCTCATCCAGGGCCGGTACCGGCTGCTGGACCGGATCGGGCGCGGTGGCATGGGCGAGGTGTGGCGGGCCCGTGACGAGTCCCTCGGCCGGCAGGTGGCCGTCAAGTGCCTCAAACCGATCGCCCCGCACCACGACCCGTCCTCCGGGCGCGTCCTGCGGGAACGGTTCCGGCGCGAGGGCCGCGTCGCGGCCGCGCTCCAGCACCGCGGGGTGACGGTCGTCCATGACTTCGGCGACAGCGACGGCGTCCTCTTCCTGGTCATGGAGCTGCTCGACGGCAGCGACCTGTGCCGGCTGCTGGACGACAACGAGCGCCGTCCGCTGCCCGTCCACGACGTCGTGGAGATTGCCGACCAGGTCGCCGCGGCCCTCGCCTACACCCACCGGCAGGGCGTCGTGCACCGCGACCTGAAGCCCGCGAACATCGTGCGGCTCGCCGACGGCACGGTGAAGATCTGCGACTTCGGCATCGCCCGCCTCGGCCACGACATCGGCTTCACCTCCCGGCTCACCGGCACCGGCATCGCCATGGGCACCCCGCACTACATGTCTCCGGAGCAGATCGGCGGCGAGGAGGTCGACCAGCGCAGCGACCTCTACTCGCTGGGCTGCGTGCTGTACGAGATCGCCACCGGCGCCCCGCCGTTCGACCTGGACGACCCCTGGGCGATCCTCGTCGGCCACCGGGACACCCCGCCCAGGCCACCGCGCGAACACCGCCCCGAACTGCCCGACCACCTCGGCAGGATCATCCTGGACCTGCTGGCGAAACAGCCCGACGAGCGCCCCCAGGACGCCCGGGAGATCGTCCGGCGCATCGCCGCGGGCCGCACCGCACCGGGGTACGTGCCGACGCTGGTGACACCCCGCCCCGAGCCGCGGTCGCCCGGACCCGCCGGGCGCGAGCCGCGGCTGCCGCCCTGGACGCGGGGCATGACCACCGGTCACAAGGCCACCGGCGCCGGACCGCGGGCCGTGCCGCCGGACGCGGGCGCGGCCCTGACCGGCGAGTGGACACCCCGGCCGGCGCTCGGCGCGGTCCCCGTACCGCGGGCCCCGACGGCGCCGTCCGCGCGGGCGCTCACCGCGCTCGCCGGCCGGCACGGCGCGGGCCTCGGCCTGGGGCGGCTCGGCCGCTGGGCGGAGGCCGGGGAGGTGCACCGCGCCGTCGCCGCCGAACGCGCGCACCTGCTCGGCGCGGACCACCCCGAGACGCTCGCCAGCCGGTACGAGGTCGCCTTCACCCTCAGCCGCACCGGCCGCGCCGCCGACGCGCTGCGCGAGTACCGGCACGTGGCCGCCGCCCGCACCCGGGTGCTCGGCGCCGACCACGCCGACACCCTCGCCACCCGGCAGGAGATGGCCTACGTGCTCGGCCGGCTGGGCCGCCACTACGACGCGCACCAGGAGTACGTCTCCGTCCTCGCCGCCCGGGTGCGCACGGCCGGAGCCGACCACCCCGACACGCTGCGCTGCCGTCACAACCTCGCCTTCAACCTCAGCAGACTCGGCCGTCTCGAGGAGTCCTACCGGATGGCGGGCGAGGTGGCCGCCGCCCGCGCCCGCGTCCTGGGCCCCGACCATCCGGACACCCTGGTCACCCGTTACGAGGTCGCCTACGCCCTGGGCCAGTTGGGCCGCTGGCCGGAAGCCCTCCGGACCTACCGGGAGGTCGCGGCGGCCCGCGCGCGGGCCCTCGGCCCCGACCACCCCGACACCCTCGCCGCCCGCTACGAGACCGGCATCAGCCTCGGCCGCCTCGGCCGCAGCACGGAGGCGCTCCAGCTCTACCGCGACCTCGTGGACGACCGCACCCGCATCCACGGCCCGGCGCACCCCGAGACCCTGCGGGCCCGCCACGGTCTCGGCGTCAACCTCGGCCGGCTGGGCCGCTGGGAGGAGGCCCTCGCCGAGTCCCGGGACGTCCGCGCCATCCGCGAGCGCGTGCTCGGCGCCGACCACCCCGACACGCTGGTCAGCCGCCGCGAGGTCGCCGTCGGCCTGGGCTGGCTCGGCCGCTGGGCCGACGCGCTGACCGAGTACCGGCGGGTGGCCGCCGCCCGCGAGCACCTCCTGGGCGCCGACCACCCCGACACCCTCGCCGCCCGCAGCGACGAGGCCCACTGCCTGGAACGCCTCGGCCGGGGCCAGGAAGCGGCCGAGCTGTACCGGAGGGTCGCGGTGCTCCAGCGGCACCGTGCGGCCGGCGGAGCGTGAGCCCGCACCCCTGGCCGACCTTGATCGGCTCGTGTTACGAAGAACCATGCCTGAACACGAGGGACACCAGGGACACCAGGCAGACCCGGGACACCGGGATCTGCGGGGACACCGCTCCTACGACGTCGTGATCGTCGGCGGCGGGCACAACGGGCTGGTCGCCGCCGCCTATCTGGCCCGGGCCGGCCGGTCCGTGCTGGTGCTGGAGCGGCTCGGCCACACCGGCGGCGCCGCCGTCTCGACCCGCCCGTTCACCGGCGTGGACGCCCGTCTGTCACGCTACTCGTACCTGGTGAGCCTGCTGCCGCGGAAGATCGTGCGGGACCTGGGGCTGGACTTCCGCGTCCAGGGCCGCACCATCTCCTCCTACACCCCCGTGGAACGCGGCGGGCGGCCCACCGGACTGCTCGTCGGCGGCGGGGAGGAACGCACCCGGGAGGCCTTCGCACGGCTGACCGGCGGCGAGCGCGAGTACGCGGCCTGGCAGCGTTTCTACGGCATGACCGGCCGCCTGGCCCAGCGGGTCTTCCCCACCCTCACCGAACCGCTCCCCACCCGGGAGGAGCTGCGCCGCCGCGTCGACGACGAGGAGGCCTGGCGGACCCTGTTCGAGGAGCCCGTGGGTGTCGCCGTCGAGGAGCGCTTCGCGGACGACCTGGTGCGGGGTGTGGTCCTCACCGACGCCCTCATCGGTACCTTCGCCGACGCCCACGACCCGTCCCTGAAGCAGAACCGCTGCTTCCTCTACCACGTGATCGGCGGCGGCACCGGCGCCTGGGACGTACCCGTGGGCGGGATGGGCGCCCTGACCGACGCCCTCGCCACCGCCGCCCGGGAGGCGGGCGCCGTCCTGGCCACGGGGCACGAGGCCGTCCGCGTCGACACGGACGGACGTACGGCGGAGGTCACCTACCGCACCGCCGACGGCGAGGGCGTCGCCACCGCCCGGCACGTCCTGGTGAACGCCTCCCCGCAGACGCTCGCGGCCCTCACCGGCGACGAGCCGCCCGTCCCTGCCGAGGGCGCCCAGCTCAAGGTGAACATGCTGCTCACGCGCCTGCCCAGGCTGCGGGACCGCTCCGTCGACCCGCGCGAGGCGTTCGCCGGGACCTTCCACATCGCCGAGGGCTACGAGCAGCTCGCCGTCGCGCACGCCCAGGCGGCCGCCGGCGAACTGCCCGCCGTCCCGCCCTCCGAGATCTACTGCCACTCCCTGACCGACCCCACGATCCTCGGGCCGGACCTCGTCGAACGGGGATACCAGACGCTGACACTGTTCGGCCTGCACACCCCCGCCCGGCTCTTCGCACGGGACAACGACGCCGTGCGCGAGGAACTGCTCAGGACGACCCTCGCCCAGCTCGACGCCCGGCTCGACGAGCCCCTCGCCGACTGTCTGGCCACCGACGCCGACGGCCGCCCCTGCATCGAGGCGCGGACCCCGCTGGACCTGGAACGCGACCTCGGGCTGCCCGGCGGCAACATCTTCCACCGCGATCTGACCTGGCCCTACGCGCGGGAGGGCGCCGGCCGCTGGGGTGTGGAGACCCGGCACGCCAACGTGCTGCTGTGCGGCGCGGGCGCGGTGCGCGGTGGAGGGGTGAGCGGGGTGCCGGGACACAACGCGGCGATGGCGGTGCTGGAGGAGCCGGCCACCGGCTGAGCCGCCCCGGGATCAGGCCCGCATGCCCCCGTCGACCCGCAGGACCGTGCCCGTGACGTAGGACGCCCGGTCGCTCAGCAGCCAGGCCGCGGCCTGGGCGATCTCGTCCGGATCGGCGGCGCGGCCCAGCGGGGTGAGCGCGTTGAGCCCGTCGACGATGCCCGGGGTGCTCGTCTCCCAGGCGTCGATCATCTCCGTCAGCGTCGTACCGGGTGCGATGGCGTTGACGCGGATGCCCTCGGGGCCGTAGGTGGCGGCGGCCGACGCGGTCAGGCTGTTCAGCGCCCGCTTCGCCGCGCCGTACACCGGGAGCGCCGGGTTGGCCATCAGGCTGCCGACGCTGGAGGTGTTGACGACGGCGCCGGTCCCGGAGGTGGCGCGGATCGCGGCGATCTGCGCCTTCATCGCCAGCCAGGGCCCCTTGAGGTTGACCGCGAGGACGTGGTCGAAGTCGCTCTCCGCCAGCCCGTCCAGCGGGCCGGGCGGCTGGATGGTGGCCGCGTTGTTGAAGGCGACGTCGAGCCTGCCGTACAGCTCCACGGTCCGGTCCACGGCTGCTCGCACGCTCGCCGGATCGGCCAGGTCGCAGCGCACGTACTCCGCGGTGCCGCCGGCGGCCCGGATCTCCTCGGTCACCGCCTCGAGCTGGCTCCGCGTACGGGCGGTGAGGAGCACCCGGGCGCCTTCCCGGGCGAACAGCCGGGCCGCGGCGGCGCCGATGCCCCGACCGGCGCCGCTGACGAAGGCGACCTTGCCGGCGAGCAGGCCCGACGCCGGGTGGGAAGCAGCGGGGGAGGGGGATGTGGTCGTCGTGTGGTTCATGCCGACGAGCCTGCGCCCGGCCGCGCCGCCCATCCAGGCACCGCCGGTACCTGGCTCGGCGTTCGGCGGTCCGCGCACACTGGAGGCGTGGACCGACGAGAACTGGCCGCTTTCCTGCGCGGCCGACGCGAACGCATCACCCCCACCGACGTGGGACTGCCCGCCGGAGCGCGCCGGCGCACCCCCGGGCTGCGCCGCGAGGAGGTGGCCCAGCTGGCGTTCATCTCGACCGAGTACTACACCCGGCTGGAGCAGGCCCGTGCCCCGCACCCGTCCCGCGAGGTGCTGGCCCAGATCGCCCGCGCCCTGCGGCTGTCGGACGCCGAGCGCGACCATCTCCACCACCTCGCGGGCACACCGCCGGGACCTCCGCCCGGCCCCTCGCGCGAGGTGCGGCAGAGCATCGTCGACCTGCTGGACCGGCTGCCGCGTGCCGCGGCGATCGTGCTGTCCGCGACCTACGAGGTCATCGCCTGGAACGCGCTGGCCGCCGCCCTCCTGGAGGACTTCTCCGCGCTCCCGCGGCGTGACCGCAACCTCGTCCGGCGGGCCTTCCTCGAACCCTGGCGCGGCGGTACGAGGCTGTACAGCGTGTCCGACGCCGAGGAGTTCGCCCGGACCGCGGCCCAGCATCTGCGCGGCGCCGCCGCCCGCTACCCCGGCGACCCCGAACTGACCGCGCTGATCGACGAACTCCTCACCGGCAGCCAGGAGTTCGCCGAGCTGTGGGCGGCCCACGAGGTGACCGCGCGGCCCACCCTGTGCAAGACCTTCGACCACCCCCTCGTCGGTCCCGTCTCCGTCAACTGCGATGTCCTGGACATCAGCGACCGGGACCAGCGGGTGGTCATCTACACGGCCACCCCCGGCTCGCCCTCCGAGGAGGCGCTGCGGCTGCTGTCGGTCGTGGGCACCCAGCGGATGCACGTCCCCGGCTGAGCCAGCAAATCTGACGGAGTATCAGAAAGAGGCTTCCGTCGTCGCACCGGCTGCGGCATCCTGCGCCCATGCAGACGGAGCTGAGCAAGCAACTGGGAGTCGAGCACGCCGTCTTCGGCTTCACGCCGTTCCCCGCCGTCGCCGCGGCCATCAGCCGTGCCGGCGGCTTCGGCGTGCTCGGCGCGGTCCGCTACACCGCGCCCGGCGACCTCGAGCGCGACCTCGACTGGATCGAGGCGCACGTCGACGGCAAGCCCTACGGCCTCGACGTCGTCATGCCCGCGAAGAAGGTCGAAGGCGTCACGGAGGCCGACGTCGAAGCGATGATCCCGGCGGCCCACCGGGAGTTCGTGCGGGAGACCCTCGCCAAGTACGGGGTGCCCGAACTGGCCGAGGGCGAGGTGTCCGGATGGCGGATCACCGGCTGGATGGAACAGGTCGCCCGCCGCCAGCTCGACGTCGCCTTCGACTACCCGATCCGGCTGCTGGCCAACGCCCTCGGCTCCCCGCCCGCCGACATCGTCGCCCGAGCCCACGAACGGGGCGTGCTCGTCGCCGCCCTCGCCGGGAGCGCCCGGCACGCCCGCAAGCACCGGGACGGCGGCATCGACATCGTCGTCGCCCAGGGCTACGAGGCGGGCGGCCACACCGGCGAGATCGCCTCCATGGTGCTCACCCCCGAGGTCGTCGAGGCAGTGGACCCCCTGCCGGTCCTCGCCGCCGGCGGCATCGGCAGCGGACAGCAGATCGCCGCCGCCCTCGCGCTGGGCGCCCAGGGCGTATGGCTCGGATCGGTCTGGCTGACCACCGCCGAGGCCGACCTGCGTTCGTCCGCCCTCACCCGCAAACTCCTCGCGGCCGGCTCCGGCGACACGGTCCGCTCCCGCGCCCTCACCGGGAAACCCGCACGCCAGCTGCGTACCGAATGGACCGACGCCTGGGACGCCGCCGACGGACCCGGCACCCTCCCCATGCCGCTCCAGGGGCTCCTGGTCGCCGAGGCCGTCTCGCGCATCCAGAAGTACGAGATCGACCCCCTGCTCGGCACGCCCGTCGGCCAGATCGTCGGCCGGATGAACGACGTCCGCGGCGTCCAGGCCGTCTTCGACGACCTCACCCGCGGCTTCGAGCGGGCCGTGGACCGCGTCAACCGCATCGCCGGAAGGAGCGGAACGTGACCAGCACACCCCCCGCGGGCTTCTGGGCCCAGGCCACCGAGGACCCCGACCGCACGGTCCTGATCGCGCCGGACGGCGAGGAGTGGAGCGCCGGACGCCTGCACGCCGCCGCCAACCGGCTCGTGCACGGACTGCGCGCGGCCGGCCTGGAGCGCGGCGACGCCTTCGCCGTCGTCCTGCCCAACTCCGCCGAGTTCTTCACCGCCCATCTCGCCGCCACCCAGGCCGGCTTCTACCTCGTCCCCGTCAACCACCACCTGGTGGGCCCCGAGATCGCCTGGATCGTCTCCGACTCCGGCGCCAAGGTCCTCCTCGCCCACGAGCGGTTCGCCGAGCAGGCGCACCGGGCCGCCGAGGAGGCCGGTCTGCCCGCCACCCACCGGTACGCCGTCGGCGAGGTGGAGGGCTTCCGGCCGTACGCCGAACTCCTCGCCGGACAGCCCGGGTCGCCGCCCGCCGACCGCACCCTCGGCTGGGTCATGAACTACACCTCGGGAACGACGGGCCGCCCGCGCGGCATCCGGCGTCCGCTGCCCGGCAAGCTGCCCGAGGAGGCCTACCTCGGCGGCTTCCTCGGCATCTTCGGCGTCCGGCCCTTCGACGACAACGTGCATCTCGTCTGCTCGCCGCTCTACCACACGGCGGTGCTCCAGTTCGCGGCCGCGTCCCTGCACATCGGCCACCCGCTGGTGCTGATGGACAAGTGGACGCCACAGGAGATGCTCCGTCTCATCGACACCCACCGGTGCACCCACACCCATATGGTCCCGACCCAGTTCCACCGGCTGCTGGCCCTCCCGGCGGAGGTCCGGGCACGCCACGACGTGTCCTCCATGCGGCACGCCATCCACGGTGCCGCGCCCTGTCCCGACCATGTGAAGCGGGCGATGATCGACTGGTGGGGCACCTGTGTCGAGGAGTACTACGCGGCCAGCGAGGGCGGCGGCGCCTTCGCCACGGCCGAGGACTGGCTGAAGCGGCCCGGCACGGTCGGCAAGGCCTGGCCCATCAGCGAACTGGCGGTCTTCGACGACGACGGCAACCGACTGCCGCCCGGCGAACTCGGCACGGTCTACATGAAGATGACCACCGGTGGCTTCAGCTACCACAAGGACGACGACAAGACGAGGAAGAACCGCATCGGCGACTTCTTCACCGTCGGCGACCTGGGCGTGCTCGACGAGGACGGCTACCTCTTCCTGCGCGACCGCAAGATCGACCTGATCATCTCGGGCGGCGTCAACATCTACCCCGCCGAGATCGAGTCCGCGCTGCTCGCCCACCCCGCCGTCGCCGACGCCGCCGCCTTCGGCATCCCGCACGACGACTGGGGCGAGGAGGTGAAGGCCGTCGTCGAACCGGCCCCCGGTCACACGCCGGGACCCGACCTCGCCGCCGCCCTCCTCGACCACTGCGCCGAACGGCTGGCCGGCTACAAGCGCCCCCGGAGCATCGACTTCATCACCGAGATGCCCCGCGACCCCAACGGCAAGCTCTACAAACGCCGGCTGCGGGAGCCGTACTGGGAGGGGCGGACGCGTCCCGTGTGACCGGGACCCGGAAGACCGGTCCGGCCCCCCGCCGTGGCGGGGCGCCGCCACGGCGGGGGGTCGGCATCCCGGTCCGCCCGCGACTTGACCCGCCCCGGCCGCCGCCCGAGGATCATGAGTCATGACGCCCGGACATGGCAGCACGGTCGACGGGGTGCTGCGGCGCAGCGCCCGCCGCACCCCGGCACGCGCCGCGGTGGAGTACCGCGACCGCACCTGGACCTACGAGGAACTCGACGAGGCCGTCTCGCGCGCGGCGGGCGTCCTGCTCGCCGAGGGTCTCGCGCCCGGTGACCGGGTCGGCGCCTACGGCCACAACTCCGACGCCTACCTGATCGCGTTCCTCGCCTGCGCCCGCGCGGGCCTGGTGCACGTCCCCGTCAACCAGAACCTGACCGGCGAGGACCTCGCGTACATCGTCCGCCAGTCGGGCAGCGCGCTGGTACTCGCCGACCCGGACCTGGCGGGCCGGCTCCCCGCGGGCACCCGGACGCTCGCGCTGCGCGACGCGGAGGACTCGCTCCTCGCCCGGCTGCCCGCGACCGCCGCCCACGAGGGTCCCGAGCCGCGCTCCGAGGACCTGGTGCAGCTGCTCTACACCTCGGGCACGACGGCGCTGCCCAAGGGCGCGATGATGACCCACCGCGCCCTGGTGCACGAGTACCTGAGCGCGATCACCGCCCTCGACCTGAGCGCCGGCGACCGCCCCGCGCACTCCCTGCCGCTGTACCACTCGGCGCAGCTGCACGTGTTCCTGCTGCCGTACCTCGCGGTCGGCGCCACGAACATCATCCTGGACGCGCCCGACGGGGACCGGCTCTTCGACCTGATCGAGGAGGGCCGCGTGGACAGCCTCTTCGCCCCGCCGACCGTGTGGATCGGCCTGGCCAACCGCCCCGACTTCGCCACCCGTGACCTGAGCGGGCTGCGCAAGGCGTACTACGGGGCGTCGATCATGCCGGTGCCCGTCCTCGAGCGGCTCCGGGAACGCCTGCCCGAACTGGGCTTCTTCAACTGCTTCGGACAGAGCGAGATCGGCCCGCTCGCCACCGTCCTCGCCCCCGACGAGCACAAGGGGCGGCTGGACTCCTGCGGGCGCACGGTCCTGTTCGTGGACGCCCGGGTGGTCGACGAGAACGGCGAGGACGTCCCCGACGGCACGGCGGGCGAGATCGTCTACCGGTCCCCTCAGCTGTGCGAGGGCTACTGGGACAAGCCCGAGGAGACCGCCGCCGCCTTCCGCGACGGCTGGTTCCACTCCGGGGACCTCGCCGTGCGCGACGCCCACGGCTACTTCACGATCGTCGACCGGGTCAAGGACGTCATCAACTCCGGTGGCGTACTGGTCGCCTCCCGCCAGGTCGAGGACGCGCTGTACACCCATGACGCCGTCGCCGAGGCCGCCGTGATCGGGCTGCCGGACGAGCGGTGGATCGAGGCGATCACGGCCGTGGTCGTCCCGCGCGGCGAGGTGACCGAGGAGGAGCTCATCGCCCACGCCCGCGAGAACCTCCCCCACTTCAAGGCGCCGAAGCGGGTGCTGTTCGTCGAGGAGCTGCCGCGCAACGCCAGCGGCAAGATCCTCAAGCGGGAGCTGCGCGACCGCTTCGCCTCATGACTCCCGCAGGTCCACGATCCGCCTGATCTTGCCCACCGACCGCTCCAGCGACTCCGGATCGACGATCTCGACGGCGACCGACACACCGATGCCGTCCTTCACGGCCGCCGCGACGGCGCGCGCTGCCGCGGCCCGGTCCTCGGGGGTCGCGTCGGGGCGGGCCTCCGCGCGGACGGTGAGGGCGTCGAGGCGGCCCTCCCGGGTCAGCCGGAGCTGGAAGTGGGGCGCGACGCCCGGGGTGCGCAGCACGATCTCCTCGATCTGGGTGGGGAAGAGGTTCACCCCGCGCAGGATGACCATGTCGTCGCTGCGCCCCGTCACCTTCCGCATCCGCCGGAAGACGCGAGCCGTGCCCGGCAGCAGCCGGGTCAGGTCGCGGGTGCGGTAGCGGATCACCGGCATCGCCTCCTTGGTGAGCGAGGTGAAGACCAGCTCGCCCTCCTCGCCCTCCGGGAGGACCTCGCCGGTGACCGGGTCGACGATCTCGGGATAGAAGTGGTCCTCCCAGATGTGCAGGCCGTCCTTCGTCTCCACGCACTCCTGCGCGACGCCGGGGCCGATCACCTCCGACAGGCCGTATATGTCGACGGCGTCGATCGCGAACCGTTCCTCGATCTCCTGGCGCATCCGCTCCGTCCACGGCTCGGCGCCGAACACCCCCACGCGCAGCGAGGTGGAGCGCGGGTCCACCCCCTGGCGTTCGAACTCGTCGAGCAGGGTGAGCATGTAGGAGGGGGTCACCATGATGATCCGGGGTTCGAGGTCCTGGATCAGCCGCACCTGACGGGACGTCATGCCGCCGGACGCGGGGATCACCGTGCAGCCGAGGCGTTCCGCGCCGTAGTGCGCGCCGAGGCCGCCGGTGAACAGGCCGTAGCCGTACGCCACATGGACCGTGTCACCGGGCCGGCCGCCCGCGGCGCGGAGCGAACGGGCCACCAGGTCGGCCCACAGGGACAGGTCGTCGTCGGTGTACCCGACGATCGTGGGGCGGCCGGTGGTGCCGCTGGAGGCGTGGATGCGGCGGATACGGTCCCGGGGCACGGCGAACATCCCGTACGGGTAGTTCGCCCGCAGGTCGGCCTTGGTGGTGAACGGGAAGCGGGACAGGTCGCCGAGGTCGCGGCAGTCGTCGGGATGGACGCCCGCCTTGTCGAAGGACTCGCGGTAGAAGGGCACGTGGGCGTACGCGTGGCGCAGCGAGGCCCGCAGCCGCTCCCGCTGGAGGACGCGCAGGGCGCCCTCGTCGAGGCGCTCGCCCTCGTCCGGCAGGTTCCCCGCATCCGTCATGGGACTTCTCCCTCGTCACCTCGCCGGGCCGCTGCGTGCCGGCCCGGTCATCGAACCATGGCAATACGGACGACCGATCATTCGGTCGATCCTCCTGGGGATCAGTAATCCAGGCCGGCCCGCCGCGGGCAAGAGGGCGGCCGTGACTTTCGCCGGGAGAACCCCGTTGCGGAGCGGTCCGGCCCGCGTCGAGGATCGGGGCATGCCGAACTTCACCGCGCCGGACGGGACCCGGCTCGCCTACCACGTCCGGGGTACGGGCGAGCCGCTCGTCGTCCTGCCCGGCGGCCCCATGCGCGCCTCCGCCTACCTCGGCGACCTCGGCGGGCTCGCCGCCCGGCGCCGGCTGGTCCTGCTCGACCTGCGCGGCACCGGCGACTCCGCCGTCCCGGCGGACCCGGCGACGTACCGCTGCGACCGGCAGGTCGACGACGTCGAGGCGCTGCGCGTCCGTCTCGGACACGAACGGATCGACCTGCTCGCCCACTCCGCGGGCGGCAGCCTCGCGCTGCTGTACGCGGCCCGCTACCCGCACCGGGTGTCGCGGCTCGCGCTGATCACCGTCACGCCATGGGCCCTCGGCCGGCCGGCCACGGCCGAGGACCGGCTGACGGCCGCCCGGCTGCGCACGGGTGAACCCTGGTTCGCGGCGGCCTACCCGGCGTTCGAGGCATGGCTCACGGGCGGGGACGAGCCCGACCGGGGGGTCGTCGGCGCCTTCTTCCACGGCCGGTGGGACGAGGCCGCCCGCGCCCACGACGCCGCCGCGGAGGAACAGACCAACTCGGCCGCCGAGCAGGCGTTCCTGGATCCGGAGGCCTTCGACCCGCCCGCGCTGCGGGCCGCCCTCGCGGACCTGGCCGCCCCGGTGCTGGTGCTCGCCGGCGAGAAGGACGGCGGGCCCCGGCCCGCACTCGCCCGCCACCTCCGCGACGCGTTCCCCGACGCCGAGTTCGCCGTACAGCCGGGCGCCGGCCACTACCCGTGGCTGGACGACCCGGAGTGGTTCGCCGCCCGCACCGGCGCCTTCCTCGACGGCGCACCGGTCGCGGCGGTCACGCCCTGGGACTGACGCCGGGCCGGTTCACCGGTCGTCGGCGACGGCCACCTCCCGCGCCCACCGGTAGTCCGCCTTCCCGCTCGGCGAGCGCCGGATCGACTCCGTGACCACCAGCTGGCGCGGGATCTTGTAGCCGGCCAGCCGGGAGCGGCAGTGCCGCTGGATGTCCTCCAGAGAGGGGCGCGCGGCACCGTCGCGGACCTGCACGACGGCCGCCACATGGTTGCCCCACGTCCGGTCCGGCACTCCCGCCACCAGGGCGTCGTACACGTCCGGATGGGACTTCAGGGCCTGTTCGACCTCCTCGGGGTACACCTTCTCGCCCCCGGTGTTGATGCACTGCGAGCCGCGTCCGAGGACCACGACCACGCCCTCCTCGTCGACGGTCGCCATGTCGCCGAGCAGCACCCAGCGTTCGCCGTCCTTGCGGAAGAAGGTCTCGGCCGTCTTCACCGGGTCGTTGTAGTAGCCGAGCGGCACATGGCCGCGCTGGGCGACCCGGCCGACCTCGCCCGGGGCGACCGGCTCGTGGGTGGCCGGATCGACCACCCGGGTACGGGAGTTGACGCGGACCCGAAAGCCCCGCTCGGGCCCCGAGTCCTCCGTCGCCGTGCCGTTGAACCCGGACTCCGAGGAACCGAAGTTGTTCAGCAGCATCGCGTTCGGCATCAGCTCCCGGAACTGGCGGCGGACCGTGTCCGACATGATCGCGCCGGACGAGGACACGCTGAACACCGACGAGCAGTCCGTGCCCCGCAGCGGGCCGTCGAGCGCGTCGATCAGCGGCCGCAGCATCGCGTCGCCCACCAGGGAGATGCTGGTGACCTTCTCCTTCTCGATCGTCCTGAGCACTTCCTCGGGGACGAACTTGCGGTGCAGCACGACACGTTGCCCGAAGTTGAAGCCGATGAAGGCGGTGAGGGTGGAGGTGCCGTGCATCAGCGGCGGGGTGGGGAAGAAGGTGATCCCGCCACCGCCGGCCGCGACCCGCTCGGCGAGCTCCTCCGGCTTCTTCACCGCCTCACCGGTGGGGGAGCCGCCGCCCAGCCCCGAGAAGAACAGGTCCTCCTGACGCCACATCACCCCCTTGGGCAGGCCGGTCGTGCCGCCGGTGTAGATGATGAACTGGTCGTCGCCCGAGCGGTCCGGGAACCCGCGCCCGGGAGAGCCGCTCGCCTCCGCGTCCGCGAAGGAGGTGACGCCTCCGTCCGGCGGACCCACCCGGATCAGGTGCCGCAGCGCCGGCGTCTGCGGCAGCGCGGCCGCCACCCGGTCCGTGAACTCCGCGTCGAAGACGAGCGCTACCAGATCCGCGTCCCGGTAGAGGTAGATCAACTCATCTTCCACGTAACGGTAGTTCACGTTCACCGGCACGATCCGCGCCTTGAGGCAGCCCAGCACCGTCTGGAGGTACTCGACCCCGTTGTACAGATGCAGGCCGAGGTGTTCGCCGGGGCGGATCCCGCTGTCGAGGAGGTGATGACCGATGCGGTTGGCCGCCGCGTCCAGCTCGGCGTACGTCAGACGGCGTTCCGCACCCGTGCCGGGATGGTCGACGTACACGAGCGCCTCACGGTCCGCCGCCACGTCGACGACCGACTCGAACAGGTCGGCAAGGTTGTACTCCACCGCTCCTCCTGACCGGGGGGCCTGGTGCTTCGACGGTTCGTCGGTCATCTGAGCAAAGCGGGCGGCAAGTGGGAAGGGCTCGCGTCAATAAATCTGACTGAGTGTCAGAAAACCCTTGAACTGCCATCACGCCTCCTGCAACCTGTTCTCGTTCTTTCCGAGGGGAGACCTGCGATGAGCGGCACCGAACACCTCACCGTGCGCCGCGAAGGCGCCACACTCGTGCTCACGCTCGACCGGCCGGAGGCCAGGAACGCGCTCTCGATCGCCATGCTCGTCGGTCTGTACGACGGCTGGCTCGAGGCCGACGCGGACGACTCGGTCCGCTCCGTCGTCCTCACCGGCGCGGGCGGCTCCTTCTGCGCCGGCATGGACCTCAAGGCACTGGCCGGCCAGGGGATGGCGGGCGAGGGCCACCGCGACCGGCTCAAGGCCGACCCCGACCTGCACTGGAAGGCGATGCTCCGCCACCACCGCCCCCGTAAACCGGTGATCGCCGCCGTCGAGGGCCACTGCGTGGCGGGCGGCACCGAGATGCTCCAGGGCACCGACATCCGGGTCGCGGGCGAGTCCGCCGTCTTCGGCCTCTTCGAGGTGCGACGCGGCCTCTTCCCGATCGGCGGCTCGACCGTCCGGCTGCCCCGCCAGATCCCGCGCACGCACGCCCTGGAGATGCTGCTCACCGGTCGGGCCTACACCGCCCGCGAGGCCGCCGGCATCGGCCTGATCGGCCATGTCGTCCCCGACGGCAGCGCCCTGGACAAGGCCCTGGAGATCGCCGAACGCGTCAACGCCTGCGCGCCGCTCGCCGTGGAGGCCGTCAAGGCGTCCGTCTACGAGGCCGCCGAGATGGCCGAGGCCGACGGACTCGCCGCCGAACTCACCCGAGGATGGCCGGTGTTCGACACCGATGACGCGAAGGAAGGCGCCCGCGCCTTCGCGGAGAAGCGGGCGCCGGTCTACCGGCGTGCGTGACGCCGTGCGGGGAGTGTGGGCGCTCACCGCTGTTCGCCGTACTGCGGGTCCGTCGTGGCTGGTCGCGCAGTTCCCCGCGCCCCTTCCGGGGGGCGCTCCCGCCGACGCCGGCTTCCCGAGGAGGCAGCCCTGATGTCCGAAGTACTCAAAGCGCCGCTTGTCGTCGAGTTTCCGTTCACCCGGTCCCTCGGGCCGGTCCAGAGTGCCTTTCTCACCGGGCTGCGCGAGCGGGTCGTCCTCGGGGTGAGGGCCTCCGACGGCCGGATCCTCGTCCCGCCCGTCGAGTACGACCCCACAACCGCCGACGAGCTGCGCGACCTCGTCGAGGTCGCCCCCACCGGCACCGTCACCACCTGGGCCTGGAACCACGCCCCCCGCCGCGGACAGCCCCTCACCACGCCCTTCGCCTGGGTACTGGTACGCCTCGACGGCTCCGACACCGCCCTCCTGCACGCCCTCGACGCCCCCGGCCCCGACGCCGTCCACACCGGCCTGCGCGTCCGGATCCGCTGGGCCGGGGAACGCACCGGCGCCATCACCGACATCGCCTGCTTCGAACCCCACGACGGTGAACCGGCCCGGCTCACGGGCAGCACGGGCGAGTTCGCGGACCCGGTCGGCGGCATCGTCGCCGCCGCCCGGCTCGACTACACCTACTCGCCCGGCCGCGCCCAGACCGCCTACATCAACTCCCTCGCCGACCGCAGGACCGTCGGCGAGCGCTGCCCGTCCTGCCGCAAGGTGTACGTGCCGCCGCGCGGGGCCTGTCCCACCTGCGGCCTCCCGACCACCGAGCAGGTCGAGGTCGGACCGCGCGGGACCGTCACCACCTTCTGCATCGTCAACATCAAGGCGAAGAACCTCGACATCGAAGTGCCCTACGTCTACGCCCACATCGCCCTCGACGGCGCCGATCTCGCGCTGCACGCCCGCATCGGCGGCATTCCCTACGACCAGGTACGCATGGGCCTGCGCGTCGAACCCGTATGGACGGACGGCGCCCGCTACCCCGACCACTACCGGCCCACCGGCGAACCCGACGCGGACTACGACGCCTACAAGGAGCTGCTATGACCCGGGACATCGCGGTGGTGGCCTTCGCGCAGACCGACGTCCGGCGCACCACCGACGAGCTCTCCGAGGTCGAGATGCTCATGCCGGTGCTGCACAGCGTCCTGGACCGCACCGGCCTGAAGACCGCCGACATCGGCTTCACCTGCTCCGGCTCCAGCGACTACCTCGCGGGCCGGGCCTTCTCCTTCACCCTCGCCCTCGACGGCGTAGGCGCCTGGCCGCCCATCTCCGAGTCCCATGTCGAGACGGACGGCGCCTGGGCCCTGTACGAGGCCTGGACCAAGCTGCTCACCGGCGACGCCGACACCGCGCTCGTCTACTCCTACGGCAAGTCCTCGCCCGGCTCCCTGCGCGACGTGCTCACCCGTCAGCTCGACCCGTACTACGTCGCCCCGCTGTGGCCCGACTCCGTCGCCCTCGCCGCCCTCCAGGCACAGGCCCTGATCGACGCGGGCGACACCGACGAGAGCGCACTCGCCGCGATCGGCACCCGCAGCCGCCGCGTCGCCACCCTCAACTCCCACGCCCAGATCCGTGGCCCGGTACCCCAGGGGGACTACGTCGTACGGCCGCTGCGCACCGGCGACTGCCCGCCGGTCGGGGACGGCGCCGCGGCCGTGATCCTCGCCGCCGGGGAGCGGGCCCGCGAACTGTGCTCCCGGCCCGCCTGGATCCGGGGCATCGACCACCGGATCGAGGCCCACTCGCTCGGCGTACGCGACCTGACCGACTCGCCCTCCACCCGTCTGGCCGCCGAACGCGCCGGCGCCTTCGAACGGCCCGTCGACACCGCCGAACTGCACGCCCCGTTCAGCGCCCAGGAGGTCGTCCTGCGCAAGGCGCTGCGGCTCGACGACAGCGTGCGGGTGAACCTGTCCGGCGGCGCCATCGCCGCCAACCCGATGATGGCCGCCGGCCTCATCCGCGTCGGCGAGGCCGCCGCCCGCGTCCACCGGGGCGAGTCCGACCGCGCCCTCGCCCACGCCACCTCAGGACCCTGCCTCCAGCAGAACCTGGTCGCCGTACTCGAAGGGGAACCGCGATGAGCAAGGAGCCCGTGGCCGTCGTCGGGATCGGCCAGACCAAACACGTCGCGGCCCGCCGGGACGTGTCGATCGCGGGGCTGGTCCGCGAGGCCGCCCGACGCGCGCTCGACGACGCCGAGCTGACGTGGGCCGACATCGACGCCGTCGTCATCGGCAAGGCCCCCGACTTCTTCGAGGGCGTCATGATGCCCGAGCTCTACCTCGCCGACGCGCTCGGCGCCGTCGGCAAACCGATGCTGCGGGTGCACACGGCCGGATCCGTCGGCGGATCCACCGCCCTGGTCGCCGCCCAGCTCGTCGCGGCCCGTGTCCACGGGACCGTGCTGACCCTCGCCTTCGAGAAACAGTCCGAGTCCAACGCCATGTGGGGACTGTCCCTGCCGATCCCCTTCCAGCAGCCGCTGCTCGCCGGGGCGGGCGGATTCTTCGCGCCCCACGTGCGGGCGTACATGCGCCGCAGCGGCGCCCCCGACACCGTCGGCTCGCTGGTGGCGTACAAGGACCGGCGCAACGCGCTGAAGAACCCCTGGGCCCACCTCCACGAGCACGACATCACGCTGGAGAAGGTCCAGGCCTCGCCCATGCTCTGGGACCCGATCCGCTACTCGGAGACCTGCCCCTCCTCCGACGGCGCCTGCGCGATGGTCCTCACCGACCGGGCCGGAGCCGCCCGCGCCCCCCGGCCGCCCGCCTGGCTGCTCGGCGGCGCCATGCGCAGCGAACCCACCCTGTTCGCCGGCAAGGACGCCGTGTCCCCGCGGGCCGGCCGGGACTGCGCCGCCGACGTCTACCGGCAGGCCGGCGTCACCGACCCGCGCCGGGACATCGACGCCGTCGAGATGTACGTGCCGTTCTCCTGGTACGAGCCCATGTGGCTGGAGAACCTCGGCTTCGCCGACGAGGGAGAGGGCTGGAAGCTCACCGAGGCCGGGGTGACGGAGCTCGACGGCGACCTGCCCGTCAACATGTCGGGCGGCGTCCTGTCGACCAACCCCATCGGCGCCTCCGGGATGATCCGCTTCGCGGAGGCGGCCCTCCAGGTGCGCGGCCTGGCCGGGGAACACCAGGTGGAGCGCGCCCGGAAGGTCCTCGGGCACGCCTACGGCGGCGGCTCGCAGTTCTTCTCCATGTGGCTCGTGGGAGCGCGGCCACCGGAGTCCTGAAAGGTCCCCCTCACGTGCTCTGTCGGCCTCAGGAACCGGTCGCTAGGCTGACTCGCGGACGACGAACCGGGAGGAGCACGGACGTGGCCGAGAGCACCATCCAGCAGCAGCCGCTCACGGGCTGGGACAAGCCGGAGCTGGACCTCAGCAACGCCGAGTGGCAGTCCAGCAGCCGGGGGCGGGGGGATGTCCAGATCGCCTTCGTCGAAGGATTCATCGCGATGCGCAACAGCGGCAGCCCCCAGAGCCCTTCCCTGATCTTCACGCCCGCCGAGTGGGGCGCGTTCGTGTCGGGGGCGCGGGAGGGGGAGTTCGACCTGACCTGAGAGCGGCGCCGGCCGCACGGCCGGCCCCCGGAGCCCGCCCGCACGGGGAGACCGGGCGGGGCCCGGGCGGACACGTGTCCTCGGCCGCCGCCACCGGGGGAGCGACGGCGCCCCGGGACGACGAACCGCGTCCCTCCCGGAGGTCGCCGGACGGCTCTGTCCACGTACCATGGCGGCATGTCGTTCCTCCGCCGCCGCAGCGCCACCCCCGCCGGGCCCGACTTCGACGTCCTGGCCATGGATCCGGGCGACTGGCCCGGCAACCTCGGTGCCGGTCTGCTGCCCGCCCCCGACGGCAGCTGCCAGGGCGTCTTCCTGCGCTACGACCTCTTCGGCGGCCGCGGCCCCGCGATGATCATCGGCAATCTTCCCGAGGGCTCCCCGGCCCGTGAGGTGGAGGAGGGCGAGGTCCCCTTCGAGGTCGCCCAGCTGCTGCTCGCGCTGGAGAACGACGAGGAGGTGACCGTCGTCGGCACCGAGGACATGCCGGTGATGCAGGGCGACAACCTGCTGATCGTGCGTCGCCTCAAGCTCTCCGAGGGCCGGATCTCCTGCGTGCAGTTCGACCGCAGCGACAACGTCCTGGTGACCATCGCCGCCTGGGACCGCCCCATCACCGACGACCTCTACGCCCTGCTGAAACCGCTCCCGGCGGAGCTCTTCCAGCAGGGCTGAGGCACGGCTACGACATCGACGACATCAGCCTCACGTCCGCGGCCCGCACGAACGCCACCCGGTGCCCGTACTGGATCTCGTAGTACTGGTCCTCGCCGGTCACCACCCGGTGCGAGCCGGTCGCGAAGGTGACCGCGTAGTAGTACTCACCCGGCACCTTGTCCCCGACCACGTACTTCTGGCCCTTCGGCAGGGTGTACGGGAGCGGGGAGACCGCCTGGGCCGGGACGCCCGCCGGATAGGCCGACGCCTCCGGATAGGCGCGGCCGTAGACCGCGACGCTGTCGCGGCCGTCCTTCGGGGTGACCACCTGGCCCGCCGCGGGCACCGCCGTCGGCCGGTCCTTCGGGTTGCGGAACCACGCCTTCTGACCCAGGTACCAGATCGCCGTCCAGTCACCCCACTGGTCGGCGACCGCGTACTGCTGGCCGGTCGACACCCGCGAGGAGGTGTCGTTCACGCCGGTGGTCGGGGCCGAGCCCTGGCCGATGTCCTTGATCAGGGCCGACTTCTCGTCGTGGTCGGAGTACAGCCGCACCGCGCTCGAACCGTGCGCCGCGCACGGCGCGCCCTTGGTGACACAGTCCGTGTACACCGGCTGGTTGGCGAGGTAGTCCGGCCGGATCGTCACCAGACCGCCGCTCCTGCGGGCCGTCGCCGCGAAGGGCCGGTCCAGCAGTTCGAAGTAGTGCCGCCAGTCCCAGTAGGGGCCCGGGTCGGTGTGCATCCCGGAGACGGTCGCGGTCGTCGGCCCGGGTACGTTGTCGTGGCCCAGGATGTGCTGCCGGTCCAGCGGGACGCCGTACCGCGCCGCCAGGTACTTCACCAGACGCGCCGACGACCGGTACATCGCCTCCGTGTACCAGGAGTCCGGCTGGGCGAGGAAGCCCTCGTGCTCCAGACCGATCGACTTGGCGTTGACGTACCAGTTGCCCGCGTGCCAGGCCACGTCCTTGGCCTTCACATGCTGGGCGACGTGACCGTCGGTGGAGCGCAGGGTGTAGTTCCAGGACACATAGGTGGGGTCCTGGACCATGTTCAGCACCCCCTCCCACCCGCCCTCGGTGTCGTGCACGACGATGTACTTGATGCCCGGCGCGGCCGGCCGGTCGCCGAGGTCGTGATTGCCGTAGTCGTTGTCGCCGAACTGCTCGTACGGCGCCGGGATCCACTCGCAGGACACCGTCGTCGGACACTCGGTGCCGTCCCTGGAGGCCGTGCGCAGTCCGGCCTCCCGCAGCTGGGCGGTCCGCGGTGCCACGCCCGGCTGGGCGGCCAGGGCGACCGGCCCACCGGCGTCCGTGAGGCGCTCCGCCCCGGTGCGCAGCACGTCGTAGACGTCGTCGGCGTAGGCGGCGGCCGTCGCGCTGTCGTCCGCGCCGGAGAAGCGCGCCACCGCGCCGTACCAGTCGGCCGGGTCGCCGCTCAGCGGCTCGCCCAGGCTCCGCTGCGCGGCGGCGAGGAGCGCCGCGCCGCCCGCGATGTTGGCCGCGGGGTCCGTGCGCAGTTCCTCGGCGCTCAGGCCGGTCAGCTCCGCCGCCCGGGGCAGGGTGCGCAGCCGGGCCGGGATCTCGTCGGCGGCCGGGAGCCGCGTCCGAGGGGCACGGGCCGGGCGGGCGGAGTCCCCGCGGGCGTCCTCCGCGCCCCGGCCGTGGTGCGGGGCCGCGGCGAGCGCCGCACGCGCGTCGGTGAGGTGCATCGGGCCGTAGCCGCCGGTCACGCTCGGCGCGCCGGGGTGCGTGTCCCAGCGGGACTGGAGGTAGGAGACGCCCAGCAGCAGGCTCCGCGGTACGTGGTACTCGGCCGCCGCGACGGCGAAGGCCCGCTGGAGCCCGGCCGCCTCGGACACCGGGGCGACCGAGGGGCCCGTGGCGCGCGCGGGGGAGGCCGTGCCGAGCAGCGGGAACAGCAGAGCCGCCGACGCCAGGGCGCCTGCGGCTCTACGGGTGTGTCTGCCTGATCCGGGGTGGGTGACGGGTTTTCGCAACGCGGCCTCCTGGAACGAGCGGGCGGGGGTGCGGGGCCGGACATGAGCCGACTGTCACCGGCTTGCCGACAGCCCGTCAATCATGCCCACAGACGGGAGATTTCCTCCGCCAAGACACCGCGGACGCACCCCGGAGGTCCGCGGCGCGCCGCCGTTCAGGCGCAACCGCGGACCTCCGTCCCCTCAGCGGGTGCCGACCGCCGCCCGCACGGCCCGGCGGGCCAGCTGGCAGTCGTCGTGCAGGCGTCGCAGCAGCAGGCGCTGTTCCTCGCCGGACGACGAACCGGTCGGCTGGGCACCCGGGGCCGTCGGGCCACCGTCCATCGAGCGCTGTACGGCCGTCTCGTAGGTACGGATCTCGCGGGTCAGGACCAGCATCAGGTTCACCAGGAAGGCGTCACGCGATGCCGGGCCCGCCGACTGGGCGATCTGGCTGATCTGACGGCGCGCCACCGGCGCGTCCCCCAGCGCCGACCACAGCGTCGCCAGGTCGTAGCCCGGCAGATACCACCCCGCGTGCTCCCAGTCCACCAGCACTGGACCGGCCGGTGACAGAAGGATGTTCGACAGGAGGGCGTCGCCGTGACAGAACTGGCCCATGCCCTGCCGGCCCGCGGTGGCCGCGATGCCGTGCAGCAGCTTCTGGAGGTCGCCCAGGTCCCGGTCGGTGAGCAGACCCAGCTCGTGGTAGCGGGAGATACGGGTGGCGTAGTCGAGCGGGGCGTCGAACGTGCCCGCCGGGGGCCGCCAGGCGTTGAGCCGGCAGATCGCGCCGAGCGCCGCCCGGACGTCCGCCCGCGGCGGGGCCTCGGTGGGGTGCCGCTGGAGTGCCGCGGCCCGGCCCGGCATCCGCTCGATCACCAGTGTGCAGTTGTCCGGGTCCGCCGCGATCAGTCTCGGCGCCCGCACCGGGGGGCGGTGCCGGACGAACGTGCGGTACGCGGCTATTTCGTGCCGGATCTGTTCGGCCCACACGGGGGAGTGGTCGAGTAAACACTTGGCGACGGCCGTGCTGCGGCCGGTCGTGCCGACCAGCAGCACCGAACGTCCGCTGCGGCGCAGGACCTGGACCGGGGCGAACTCCGGGCAGATCCGGTGCACGGACGCGATCGCCGTGCGCAGCTGGGCGCCCTGGGGGCCGGACAGGTCGAGTCTCCCGCTGAGCGGTTGTGGGCCGAGCCCCGCGGGTCGCCGGGCCGTGGCGGCGCCGAGCAGGGGAGCCGCCGACCGCGCGGCGGGGTCGAGGTAGGGGCCGCCGCCGCCCGGGCGGGTGTGCAGCGACCGGGGCGGGGCGGACACGGAGGACGATGCTGCGTACATGGGAGAAACAGATCCCTTCGTGTGCCGGACGTCAGAACGCTGCCCCGACCGGCCCTTTCGGGTGCACCCTGGGGAATGTCCCTCGGCGACCGGGTCGGGGTGGCGCTTTCCTACCTGACACCCATCGCCCACTGGCACACCATCTGGCGAACCCTGGCGAACCCTGGCGAATAGTCGCCCGGCAACTTTCACCGGGCTACTGTCAACTCAGCCGAGAACCTGGGGGCTTGACGTGAGTGGACAACCCAACACCCGCCTCTCGGACCTGTTCGGCCTGGCCGGCTGGTCCAAGGGGGAACTCGCGAGGCTGGTCAACCGGCAGGCGGCGGCCATGGGCCACCCCCAGCTGTCGACCGACACCTCGCGGGTACGGCGGTGGATCGACACGGGAGAGATCCCGCGCGATCCGGTGCCACGGGTGCTGGCGGCTCTGTTCACCGAGCGTCTCGGCCGTGTCGTGACCATCGAGGACCTCGGTCTGGTCCGGCACGGGCGTACAGGGAAACGGCCCGCCGGCGGGAATGTGGAACATCCCGACGATGTGCCGTGGGCGCCCGAACGGACTGCTGCGGTCCTCACCGAATTCACGGGAATGGACCTCATGCTCAACCGACGCGGCTTGGTGGGCGCGGGTGCCGCGCTCGCCGCGGGCTCAGCTCTCAGCAGTGCCATGTACGAGTGGCTGCACACCGACCCCACCCTCTCCTCCGACGCTCCAGTCATCGACCATCCCCTCCTGCACCAGGCCGACCCCGCCGGATTCGACCGCTACGAGGCCGCCCCGATCGGGACGGAGGAGGTGGACGAACTCGAGCGCTCGGTGGAGGTGTTCCGGGCCTGGGACGCGGCCCGCGGCGGCGGACTTCAGCGCAAGGCCGTCGTGGGACAGCTCAACGAGGTGGGCGGCATCCTCGCCTACCACCACCCCTCCCATCTCCAGCGGCGCCTGTGGGGCGTCGCGGCCAACCTCGCCGTTCTCGCGGGCTGGATGTCGCACGACGTCGGCCTGGAGCCCACGGCCCAGAAGTACTTCGTCATCGCCGCCCATGCCGCCAGAGAGGGCGGTGACCGGCCGCGAGCCGGGGAGGCGCTCTCCCGGGCGGCCCGTCAGATGGTCCACCTCGGGCGGCCCGACGAGGCCCTCGACCTGATGAAACTCGCCCAGTCCGGATCGGGCGACGACGTGACGCCGCGCACCCGCGCGATGTTCCACACCATCGAGGCCTGGGCGCAGGCGTCGATGGGCAAGGGCCAGGCGATGCGCCGCACCCTCGGCCGGGCGGAAGACCTCTTCGTCTCCGACAAGGGGGACGTCACACCGCCGTCCTGGATGCAGACCTTCAAGGACGAGGATCTGTACGGGATGCAGGCGCTGGCGTACCGCACGCTGGCCGAGTTCGAGCCGCAGGCGGCCGTGCACGCCCAGTACTACGCGGAGAAGGCGCTGGCGCTGCGCGTCGACGGGCGGGAGCGGTCGAAGATCTTCGACCATCTGTCCATGGCGTCCGCCTGTTTCATCGCCGACGACCCCGAGCAGGCGGACCGGTTCGCGCGCCTGGCCCTGATGTCGATGGGGTCGAACTCCTCCCGGCGCACCTGGGACCGGCTGAGCCAGATGTACCGGCTTACCGCGGAGTACGCCAACTACCCGAGGATCAGCGAACTGAGGGAGGAGATCATGCTCGCGCTGCCGAAGCAGAAGCAGAAGGGCGGCAGGGGGAACAAGGGGGGCGACGGCGCTCCGGTGTGAGCGGGTCCCGCCGGCCGGGTCCGGTCACCGGGTCACCCGGGCGACGAGCACACAGGCGTCGTCGGCGCGTTCGCTCCCGCCGCACTCCTGCACGACCGTCCGTACACAGTCCTGTGCGGTGCGCGCCCGGTCCAGACGAGGTGCCAGGCCGAGCAGGCGGTCGGCCGGGGCCAGTCCGTCGGTGTGCAACAACAGCAGGTCGCCTTCTTCGAGGGTCTCCTCGGCCTGCCCGTAGGCGGCGCGGGCGGTGGCTCCGAGGAGCACGCCCTCCGGTGCGTCCAGCCGGCGCCCCGTCCCGTCGCGGAAGAGCAGCGGGACGGGGTGTCCTGCCTGTGCCCACATCAGGGTGCGGGTCTCCGGCAGATAGCGGCAGCAGACCGCGCTGCCGAGGGCCGGTCGGTCCGTGGCGTCCAGTAACTCGTTGAGCCAGGACATCAGTTGGGCCGGCCGGGTGCCCGCCATGGCCATGCCGCGCAGGGCGCCGAGGAGCATCGCCGTGGTCGAGGTGACGGCGGGGCCGTGGCCGGTGAGATCACCGACGCCGAGCAGCGTCTGCCCGTCGGCGAGTTCGAGCGCGTCGTACCAGTCGCCGCCGATCTGCGAGGTGGTCGCGGCGGGCAGGTAGTGGGCGGCGAGGTCGAGGGAGCGGGGGCCCTGCTGCCGCAGGCGCGGTGAGCCGCGCCACGGTGGCAGCACCGCCTCCTGGAACTCGACCGCCAGCCGGTGTTCGGTCTGGGCGAGGTGCCGCTGCCGCTGGAGCGAGTCACCGCTCTCGCGCACCGCCCGCTGGCTGCGGCGCAGGGTGCTGACGTCCCGCAGCACGGCCCACATCGAGGTGGTGCCGCCCTCGGCGTCGAGCACCGGCTCGCCCATCATGTGCACGGTGCGGTGCTCGCCGTCCGGGCGCACGACACGGAACTCGCCGTCGATGGGCCGGGCGTCGACGAGGCAGTCGGTGACCATGGACGTCAGCTTCGGCCGGTCCTCGTCCAGGACGAGCGCGGGCAGTTCGTCGAGGGTGAGCGGGGGAGCGGCGGGGTCGCGGCCGAGGATGCCGTAGAGCTCCTCGGACCAGACGGCCTCGTCCGTCAGCAGGTTCCACTCCGCGCTGCCGACCCGGCTGAGCAGCGACTCGCGCCGGGGCGCGGCCGGTGCGGCGGGCGGACGCTCGGCGGCCGGCACGGGCGGCGGTCCGTCCCGCAGCTGGGCCAGATGCGTGTCGAGGTCGTCGAGTTGATGCAGTGCCAGGTCGCAGAGCGCGCGCTGCCAGCGGTCCTGCGGGTCCGCCGTGTCGCCGCGGGTGTCCTGCCGTACGGCGTCCATGTCGCCCTTGAGCCGCCGTGTCTGCGTGATCAGCGCGTCGACCGAGCCGCGCCCCGGCGGCTGGGCGGCTGGGTGGTCCGCGGAGACAGGGGGCGGCATGACGCACTCCGATGCGGGACGGTACGGCGAAGGCTGACACAAGGGCCGTTACGACTGTTGCACAGCCCGCGAGGGCGTGTAAGGGCTTTGGCAACACACGATTCAGTGGTGCTTCTGGCATATGCCACTGTCTTCGGGGCGGGGTGCCGGGAGGCGGCCCGGGTGCCCCGGGAGGGGGTCAAGTCGTAGGTGACGTACGTGACTTGGGGGACTCCTGAGGGGGTCGAGGTGACCATCGCTCGCCTGTTCGCCGGGCTGATGTTCCAGGCGGCGGCCAGTGTGACGCAGGTCACATGAATTGGACACCGCTTTCGCGTAATGCAAAAGGGCCCGGCGAGGTCGTACATGCATGGACATCACTCTTGAACAGCCCGTCCGCGCCCGCCTGATCACCGCGGAGGACCAGGAGCTGCCCGTGCCCGCCACGCTCCGCTACGACTCCGCCGACCCGTTCGCCGTGCACATCGACTTCCCGCCGGAGGTCTCCCTCGCGGGCGAGGCCGTCACCTGGACCTTCGGACGGGCGCTGCTGGAGCAGGGCGTGAGCGGCCCGGCAGGGAGCGGGGACGTGCACATCTGGCCCTGCGGGCCGGTCCGCACGGTGGTGGAGTTCCACTCCCCGCTCGGCCTGGCCCTGCTCCAGTTCGAGACGGGCGCCCTGAGCCGGTTCCTGCTGCGCAGCTACGCCGTGGTCGCGGCGGGCCGGGAGGACGTCGGCGCCGCCGTCGACCAGGGACTCGAGGTCCTCCTCGGCAATGTCTGAGACCCGCCCGGCGTCAGCGGCCGGCCGGGGAGTACAGACCGGGCCGGGGGGCCAGTTCGACCGCGACGCGCGTGTCGCTCTCCAGGGCCCGGATCCCGGCCTCGGCGACGACGGAGGCCGCGTAGCCGTCCCAGACGGTCGGGCCGGTGACCCGACCGCGCCGGGTGGCGTCCACCCACGCCTGCACCTCGCGGTCGTAGGCGTCCACGAACCGCACGAGGTAGTCCTGGGGCACCTGCGCGCCTGCCGAGCCCTGCGCGGTGACGAGCATGCCCTGGTCGTCGCCGATGCGCGCGCTGCCCGCCTCGCACACCGCCTCGCAGCGCACCTGGTACCCGAAACCGCAGTTGACGAAGATCTCCACGTCGACCAGGGCGCCCCCGTCGGTCTCGAACAGCACGAACTGCGGGTCGAGCAGGCCCTGCGGGGCGCCGGCGGAGGGGCGCGGGCGCCGCACGGTGACCGCGGTCAGCTCCTGGCCGAGCAGCCAGCGGGCCGCGTCGATCTCGTGCGACACCGAGCTGTCGATCAGCATCGCGCTGGTGAAGCCGGGCGGTGAGGACACGTTGCGGTGCACGCAGTGCAGCATCAGCGGCCGCCCGAGCCGCCCGTCGTCCAGCAGCGCCTTGAGCCTGGTGTACCCGGCGTCATAGCGGCGCATGAACCCGATCTGCGTCAGCCGCCGCCCCAGCCGCGCCTCCGCCTCCAGCACCCGCAGCGCCCCGGCCGAGTCCGGCACCATGGGCTTCTCGCACAGCACCGGGAGCCCGCGGGCGAAGGCCGCGAGCAGCGCCTCCTGGTGCGCCGGACCGGGCGAGGCGATCAGCACGGCCTCGACGCCGCGGGCGTCCAGCGCGGCCTCCACCTCCGTGTGGACCGTCACTTCCTCGATCCCGGCCACGGCCTCCTTCGCGCGTGCGGCGTCGGGATCGGCCACGGCGGCGACCCGGGCACCGCTCACTACGCGATCGAGGCGACGTATATGGTCGGCCCCCATGTGTCCGGCACCCAAAACGGCCACGCCCAGCAGGTCACCCACGCGTACTCACCCTCCCGGTCGACGATCACGCCGTAGCGTACGCCGCCGGTGAGAGAGGCCTGCCGGGCCTCCGGCCGGGGCGATCGGGCGGACCGCGGCCGGGCGGGTCTCGGTCGGGCGGGTCGCCGGGTCGCCCGCCGGTGAGCCGGTCAGTAGCGCAGGACGCCCGCCATCCCGTCGACGTCGCCCAGGGTGCCGTCCGGGACGAAGCGCACCTCGGCTCCCGTCTCCAGGCACTGCTCGACGATCTCGTCCACGATGTCCTCGCGGGCGTCGAGATCGCCGCTCACGGCGGGCACGAGGTGGTCGCCGCCGTCGCGGACCGTCACGCGGTAGTTCTCCTCGACGGCCAGCAGCCGGATCCGGCCGTCCCGCGCGCTCTGCCAGAGCTCGTCGACGCCGGCCGCGAACGTCTTGTGCCCGCGCGCCGAGTCGAGCTCCCGGGCGACGGCCGCGGTGTCACGGCGGGCCTCCGCCTCGTGCAGCGGGCGCACCGCCTGCCACACCGCCTCCGGGGTCCCGTGCGAGAGCCCGCCGTGCGCGAGGTGCACCGCGTCCCGGGCGGCCCCGCCCAGTTCGTCGAGGAGCGACAGCGCCGCCTGCACACCGGTCACGTACAGCGGCCGCGGGTTGTCCCGCAGCAGCCTGCCCAGGGCGGTGTCGGCCTCGCGCAGGAAGTGCCGCGTGTCCTCGTCGCGGAAGGTGCTGGGCAGGTCGCCGATCCGCTCCATGCGCTCGGCGTCGAAGTTCGGCTGACTCCTGACCATCGGGAAACCGCCGACGTGTTCCTCCGTGACACGGTCGGTGCCGCCGTTCCACAACGTGACACGGTCGGCCGAGACCGACATGACCCAGAAGGGCCGCTCGGCGGCCCGCGCCGAGACGAGGTTGCGGGTCAGGAAGGTGTCGGAGAGCACGACGCGTTCGGGGACGGCACGGGCCAGGGACCACACCTGGTGCTCGCCCGGGGCGGCATAGATGACCAGGCCGTCCTCGGTGTGCGCCAGGTCGACCTCGGCCAGCGCCCGGTCCAGCTGGTCGGCGACGTCGACGCGCCGCTCGCGGCTGACCGCAGGGTCGGTCTCCAGCTGTTTCTTCGCCTCGGCCACGACATTGCGCAGCCGGACCCGGTCCTGGGCGTTCCCGGGTTCCCGCCGGTGCGTCGGCGTCAGCACGGACACCGCGGGATAGGGGCGCGGGCGGCGCAGTGCGGAGAGGGTCGCTGGGCTCAGTGCGTGCTCCATATCAGCACGATAGGTCCCCGACGCCTTTCAGGCATTTGGAGCAATACCCGTACATGTTCGGGCGCGTGTGTGGTCACGTGCGCAGCGGTGACCGGCGGGCCCGCTGCGGCCGCCGACGCGCCTCCTCCGTCCCTCCGTCGTAGGGCAGCCATGACGCAGACCGAGACCGGATCCCGGCCGGCCACCGCGGAACTGAGCCTGCCGACGCTCACCACCATGGTCGTCGGCTCGATGGTCGGGGCCGGTGTCTTCTCCCTGCCGAGCCGGTTCGCCCAGGAGACGGGGGTCGCCGGCGCGCTGATCGTCTGGGCCGTCGCGGGCACCGGGATGTTGATGCTCGCCTTCGTCTTCCAGACCCTCGCCGTCCGCCGCCCCGAACTCGACGCCGGTGTCTACGCCTACGCCAAGGCCGGATTCGGCGAATACCTCGGCTTCTTCGCGGCGTTCGGCTACCGGGCCAGCGCCTGCGTGGGCAACGTGACGTACTGGGTGCTGATCATGTCGACCATCGGCGCGATCGCCCCCGCCCTCGGGGACGGCGACACCGTGCTCGCGGTCGTCCCGTCCTCCGTCGGGCTGTGGCTGTTCCTCCTGCTCGTCAGCCGGGGGGTGAAGGAGGCCGCGGCGATCAACCGGATCGTGACGGTGGCCAAGATCGTGCCGATCCTCGTCTTCGTCGTGCTCGCGCTCTTCTGCCTCCAGCCCTCCGTCTTCGCCGACAACCTCGCCGGAGCCGACTACGCGGGCTCGCTGTTCTCCCAGGTCAAGGGCACCATGCTGGCCACCGTCTTCGTGTTCCCCGGAGTCGAGGGCGCCAGCGTCCACTCCCGGCACGCACGCCGCCGCGAGGACGTCGGCCGGGCCACCGTGCTGGGCTTCCTCAGCGTGTTCGCGATCTTCGCGTCGGTCACCATCGTGTCGTACGGCATCATGCCGATGGCCGAGATCGCCGCACTGCGCCAGCCGTCGATGGCGGGGGTGCTGGAGCACGCGGTCGGCACCTGGGGGCAGGTCTTCGTCAGCGTCGGGCTGATCGTCTCCGTGCTCGGCGCCTGTCTCGTCTGGACGTTGATGGCCGCCGAGGTGCTGTTCGTCGCCGCCCAGGACGACGACATGCCCCGGTTCCTGAAACGCTCGACGGCCGACGACGTACCGGTCCCCGCGCTGGCGCTCACCACCCTGCTCAGCCAGATCGTCCTGGTCGTCACCATGTTCTCGGACGACGCCTTCGACCTCGCCCTCAACCTGACCAGCGCGCTGACCCTCGTCCCGTTCCTGCCGGCGGCCGTCTTTGCCGTGCGGATCGCACGGGCCGCGCCCCGCCGGGAACTGGCCGTCGCGCTCCTGGCCACCGTCTACACCGCGTTCCTCCTCTACGCGGCCGGGCTGAAGTACCTCCTCGTCTCGTTCATCGTCTACGCCCCCGCCACCGCCCTGTTCGTCAAGGCCCGCAAGGAGCAGGGGCGGCGCCTCCTCGCCCCGCGCGAACTCCTCGTCCTCGCGGTCTCGGTGGCCGGCGCGGTCGTCGGCGTGGTCGCCCCGGCCCTGGCCTGGATCAGCCTCTGAGTCCGCCGCTCGTGGAAAGGCACCCCGTGACCAGTCAAGACACCCGTCCCGCGTACGGCGTCCACTCCGAGGTCGGCCGACTGCGCAAGGTCCTGGTCTGCGCCCCAGGGCTCGCCCACCGCAGACTCACCCCCACCAACTCCGACGACCTGCTCTTCGACGACGTGATGTGGGTCGAGAAAGCCCAGCGCGAACACGCCGACTTCGTCAACAAGCTGCGCGAACGCGACGTGGAGGTCGTGGAGTTGCACGACCTGCTCGCGCGGACCACGGCGATCCCCGGGGCCAGGGACTGGCTGCTGGACCGGAAGATCGTCGCGGGCGAGGTGGGCCTCGGGCTCATCGACACCACCCCGCGCCTGTCCGGAGAGCCTTCAACCGGAGCTGCTGGCCAGGTTCCTGATCGGCGGCCTCGCCACCGCCGACCTGCCGGACGAGTACCGCACCGGCCACCTCGCGCTGGCCCGTGAGTCGACCGGCGTCCGCGAGTACCTCATGCCGCCGCTGCCCAACACGCTCTGCACGCGGGACACCACCTGCTGGCTCTACGGCGGCCTCACCCTCAACCCGCTGTACTGGCCGGCCCGGCACGACGAGACCCTGCTGATGAAGGCGGTCTACACCTTCCACCCCGACTACGCGGGCTCCGCCGTGTGGTGGGGCGACCCCGAACTCGACTGGGGCCAGGCGACCTTCGAGGGCGGGGACATCATGCCCGTCGGCAACGGCGTCGTCCTGATGGGCGTGAGCGAGCGCACCTCCCGGCAGGCCATCACCCAGGTCACCAAGGCCCTGTTCGACCAGGGCGCCGCCGAACGCGTGATCGTGGCCGGGATGCCGAGGCTGCGCTCCGCGACGCACCTCGACACCGTCTTCACCTTCGCCGACCGCGACCTGGTGACGCTCTACCCGGCCATCATGGACGGCGTCCGCACCTTATCGCTGCGCCCCAGCGACCGGGCACCGGGCTTCGACATCACCGACGAGGGCACCACCCCCTTCACCGACGTCGTCGCCAAGGCGCTGGGCCTGCCCGCGCTGCGGATCGTCGAGACGGGCGGCGACGTCTACGCCTCCGAGCGCCAGCAGTGGGACAGCGGCAACAACGCGGTCGCCGTGGAGCCCGGGGTGGTCTTCACCTACGACCGCAACACCTGGACCAACACCCTGCTGCGCAAGGCGGGCATCGAGGTCATCACCATCGTGGGCGCCGAACTCGGACGCGGACGCGGCGGCGGACACTGCTCGACCTGCCCCCTGGTGCGCGATCCCGTGGAGTTCTGAGCGGATCCGGCAGGCGTCCGACGGTGACGGCGGCCCGCCGCGCCGGTTACCGTACGCGTCAGTAACCGGGACCGGTCCGGACCGCACCGCAGGAGGCACCCATGCCACAGCTCGAAGTCGACGGCGCAGCACTGACGTACGACGACGAGGGCCCGCGCGACGGCGACGGGGTGCCCCTGGTGTTCGTGCACGGCTGGACGGCGAACCGGCACCGCTGGGACCACCAGACGGCGCACTTCGCCCAGCGGCGCCGGGTGATCCGGCTCGACCTGCGCGGGCACGGCGACAGCAGCGGCGCCGGCGTGAAGACGGTTGCCGAGCTGGCGAAGGACCTCCTCGCCCTGCTCGACCACCTGGACATCGAGCGGTTCGTGCTGGTCGGCCACTCGATGGGCGGGATGATCTCGCAGACCGTCGCCCTGTCCCACCCCGACCGCGTCGAACGCATGGTGCTGGTGAACTCCATCGGCCGGATGACCTACAGCCGGGGCAGGGGCCTGCTGATGGGCGCCTCCACCCTCGTCCCCTTCAAGCTGTTCGTCGCCGCCAACATCCAGCGGGCCTTCGCCCCCGGCTACCCCCGCGACGAGATCCGCGCGTACATCAAGTCCTCGGCGGACACCCCGCGCGAGGTGGTCATGACGCTGTACGGCGCCATGCGGGCCTTCGACGTGCTGGACCGGGTCGGCGAGATCCAGGCCCCGACCCTGATGATCCACGGCTACCACGACATCCAGCTCCCGGTGGGGCAGATGCTGCGCATGGCCAAGGCCTACCCTGACGCCACCGTCCGCGTCCTCGACGCGGGCCATGAACTCCCCGTCGAGAAGCCGGCCGAGCTGACGGCGGCGATCGACGCCTTCGTGACCGTCAAGCCGTCGTAGGCCGGGTCCGCCGACGGGCCGGCCCTCAGCCGAAGCTGTCGGGGTCCGCGGCCTTCCAGTCCGCCTGCCAGGACTGCGGGGGTCCGGCGAGCAGTTCTCCCGGCGCCAGCCACTCGTACAGCTCCGCGTACGAGCGGACCGCGCCGGACCGCGTCCGCCGGACCAGCAGACCGGGGGTGAGTCCGGCCGGCTCGCGGACACCCATCGCCGCCATGATCGCGACGGCGTCGCGAACCGTCTCCCGCTGGTAGCGCAGCACCCGCCGGGCGCTGTCGGCCACGTGCAGGGCGCGAGCCCGCAGCGGATCCTGGGTCGCGACGCCGGCCGGACAGGCCCCGGTGTGGCACCGCAGGGCGCCGACGCAGCCGACGGCACGCATCATCGCCCGGGCCGCGTTGGTGTAGTCGGCGCCCTGCGCGAGCCGGGTGACGATGTCCCGGCCGGTGGCCACCCCACCGCTCGCCCCGATCCGGACCCGGTCCCGGAGCCCGACCCCGACCAGGGCGTTGTGCACGGTGATCAGACCCTCGGTGAGGGGCATGCCGAGGCGCCCGGCCGACGCCGCGGGCCCGGCGCCGGTGCCGCCCTCCGATCCGTCCACCACCACGAAGTCGGGCGTCACCCCCTCCGCCACCATCGCCGCGCACACCGCGAGGAACTCCTGTCGTGAACCCACGCACAGCTTGAACCCGGTCGGTTTGCCGCCCGCCAGTTCGCGCAGCCGGGCCACGAACAACACCAGTTCACGCGGCGTCGAGAACATCCGGTGCAGGGCCGGCGACACCACCGTCTCGCCCACCGCGACCTTCCGCTCCCGCGCGATCTCGGCGCTCACCTTCACCCCGGGCAGCACCGCCCCGCTGCCCGGCGCCGCCCCCTGGGACAGCTTCAACGACACGCACTTCACCTCGGGCAGCGCCGCCTTGTCCGCGAACTCCCGGGCGTCGAATCCGCCGTCCTCGCCCCGGCAGCCGAAATAGCCCGTCCCGATCTCCCAGACCAGGTCACCGCCGCCGCGCAGATGGTGCTCCGACAGTCCGCCCTCCCCGGTGTCCTGCGCGAACCGCCCCAGCGCCGCACCCCTGTTGAGGGCGAGCACCGCACGCGACGACAGCGCCCCGAAGCTCATCGCGGACACGTTCAGCAGCGCCATGTCGTAGGGCTGGGAGCAGGTGGGCCCGCCCACCCGCACCACCGGCGGCTCCCCGGCCGGCTCGACCGGCCGGAGCGAGGGCACCAGATACTCGTACGTCTCCCGGCCGCCGTCGAACGGCTCCCGTGCCGTGCCGCCCCCGGGACGCGCGCCTTCCCGCTCCGCCGGGTACCGCAGCCGCCCGACCAGCGGGTGGTTGCGCAGTACGGGGCGGCCGCGCTGGAGCAGGTCCCGGCAGCCCAGCACGGCGGACGCCAGCAGCGGTCCGGCCGCGAGCCACCACCAGGCGGACCGGACGGACGCGGCGGCCGCCGTCCCGGCCGCGAGGAGGCAGACGAGCAGCAGCGGCAGGTAGCGGCGCACTCAGCCGTCGTCCTCGTCGGGCCCGCAGGAGCTGCCGCTGGGCGGGAGCGAGCCGTACAGCAGGAAGTCGTCGACCTTGCGGTGCACGCACTTGGACGAGCCGTATCCGGTGTGGCCGTCGCCCTTGTTGTCGAGCACCACGGCCGCCGGACCGAGACGCTTCGCCGTCTCCACGGTCCACCGGTACGGCGTCGCCGGGTCGCCGCGCGTGCCGACCAGCAGCATCTTCGGGGTGCCCAGGTCCTTCACCTCGTCGCGGATGAAGTCGGTGCCCTTGGGGCGGCCGTAGCACATCAGCACCTCGTTGAGACGGTACTGCCCGAAGACCGGCGAGGCCTTGTCGTACGCGGCCCGCAGCCGCTGGAGGTCCGCGGTGATCCGCGCGGCCGGGGGCCGGTCGGGATCGTCCGCGCAGTTGATCGCCATCAGCGCCGCTGGCAGGTTGTCGAGGGGGATGTCCTCCTCGTCGACGAGCGCCCCGGGGGAGGGCTCGCCGCCCCCCGCGGCCCGCAGCGGGAACGGCAGCGGAAGGGCGAGGCCGCCGGTCGCGAAGCTCAGCACGCCGCTGGCGTCGCCGTTCTCGATGAGCTGCGCCAGCGCCCGTTCCAGCAGCGGCCACAGCTCCTTGCTGTACAGCCCCTGCCCGAGCGCGCCCACGAGGTCCTGGCCGGAGAAGTCCTCGCCGAAGTCGGTCGGCACCGGGTCCTCGTCCAGCGAGCGCACGAGCCGGACGACCTCCTCGCGGGCCACCCGCGGGTCCCGCCCGAACGGGCAGGCGATGTCCTTCGTGCACCAGCCGACGAAGTCGTCCAGCGCCACCTGCTGTCCCCGGGCGCCCGCGACGCCCTGCTCGGTGAGCGGTTCGGTCAGGGTGTCGACGCCGTCGAGGACGAGTCGGCCCACCTTGTCGGGGAACCTGGCCGCGTAGACCGCGCCGAGCCGGGTGCCGTACGAGAAGCCCAGGTAGTTGAGCTTCTTGTCGTCGAGCGCCGCGCGCAGCACGTCCAGGTCCTGTGCCGCCTCGACGGTGCCTATGTGCGGCAGCACCGGTCCGGAGTGCTCGGCGCAGTCGGTGGCGACCCGCTTCAGCCGGTCGAGGAGCGCCTGGGGATCGGTGACGGCCGACTCGTCGTCCAGGGAGGCCAGCCCGCTGTCGACACCGTCCCCGCAGCTGACGGGGGAGGAGCGGCCGACTCCCCGGGGATCGAGGGTGACCACGTCGTAGCCGTCCGTGAGACCCATGAACTCCTCGCCGCTGTAAGCGAGTTCAGGGACGCCGGGGCCACCGGGGCCACCGAAGTTGAGCACCACCGAGCCGCGCTTGTCGCCGGTCGCCCGGTAGCGGGCGAGCGCGAGGTGGAGGGTGCCGGACCGGGGGCGGTCGTAGTCGAGGGGGACGATCAGGTCGGCGCACTGGAGGTCGTCGGGCATACCGTCGCCCTCGCACGCCGACCACGTGACCTTCTGGCCGTAGAACCGGGTGAGGCCGGAACGGTCGTCCCCGCCGCCGTCGCGGTGCGCGGTCGCCGTCGGCAGGCCGGCGCCCAGCAGGGTCAGTGCGGCGGTGGCGGCGAGCGCGCAGCGCCGCAGTCCGGGCCGCGTCGGCAGCTTGGCCAGCATCAGTGCCTCCAGGGACGCCCGCAGCGGTCCGGGAACGGCGCCCTCGCTCACGATAAGCGGCCTTCCGGCGACCCGCCTCCGGGCGGGCGGGGCCCGCCCCGGGCCACTTCAGCGGCCGCGCCAGGTGTGCCACGCCGGGTCCGTACGGCGGGGCCGACACCAGTTCGACGAGGGGGTCGAAAGGGGATCGGGCAGGGGGGCCGACAGGGTGAAAAGGTGTTCAGGCATAACCCGGATGATGCGCCGGCGTTCTACCGGGTGCGGGCGAGTGCCCGCGATTCATGTCTGGAAGGCAGGGACCCATGAGACGGGTTACCCGAACCGGTGTGATGGCCGTCGCCGCGGTGTCCGGCGCGATGGCTGTGACACTGCCCGCACACGCCGACTCGGCGGCGGACGGCTCCGCGGCAGGCTCGCCCGGACTGATCTCCGGTAACGGCGTCCAGCTGCCGGTGCACCTCCCGGTGAACCTGTGCGGGAACACGGTGGACGTGGTGGGCGTGCTGAACCCGGCGGCCGGCAACACCTGCGCCAACAAGGGCGAGGCGGCCGCCCCCGGACCGCACGGCGCGTCGTCCGACGGAGGCGCCACCGCGCACGGCGCCACCCAGGACTCGCCGGGTGTCGTCTCCGGCAACGGCCTCCAGTTGCCGGTCCACCTCCCGGTGAACGTCAGCGGCAACAGCGTGAACGTGGTCGGCATCGCGAACCCGGCGTTCGGCAACGAGTCCGTCAACGTCTCCGGTGAGGAGCCCGCGCCGCCCGGCGAGCCGGCGCCGCGGCCGCCGGTCCGGCACAACCCGCCCTCGCAGCCCCAGCACCCGGGCCCCCGGGCCGACCCGGAGACGCCGGCCCTCGCACCCCAGAGCGGCGTGCCCGAGGCCGTGTCCTCGCTCGCCCACACGGGAGCCGACGCCACCCTGCCCGCCCTCGCGGGCAGCGCGGCCCTGCTGCTCGGCGGCATCGCCCTCCAGCGACGCTTCCGCCCGCACCCGGAGCGCTAGAGCCCGTCCGGGCATCGGCCCCGCCGGCAGCCCACCGCGTACAGGCCCCCGACGGCACCGCACAGGCGGACGGGGGCCTGTGGCGCGTGGGGGTTCCGCGCGGGGCGGGGGCTCGGCGGCTGGGGGTTCCGCGCGGGGCGGGGGCTTGGCGGCTGGGGGTTCCGCGCGGGGCGGGGGCTTGGCGACTGCCGCCCGAGGGCCTGTGCCGCCTGGGGTTCCGCGCCGGACGGGGGCTCCGCGGCTGGGGGTTCCGCGCAGGGCGGGGGCACGGCGGCTGGGGGTTCCGCGCAGGGCGGGGGCACGGCGGTTCGCGCCCGGGCCTCGGACCTGCTGGGGCCGCCCTGGTCTCCGTGACGGGGTGTTCCGCGTCGGCCGGGGGTGGTCTGGAGCTGCCTACCTGGCCCGGACGCATGCGGGGCCGCCCTCGTCTCCGCGACGGGGTGTTCCGCGCGTCGGCCGGGGGCCGGGGCCTGCCGTTCAGGTGGTGTGGAACCGGTGGTGCGGGGCGCGTACCTCTTCGGGCAGCTCGTGGACGGGTCCGGCGGTTCAGCCCGGCCTCGCGGCCAGACCGGGCCCAGCCGGGTCGCGGCTCCGCACGACCGGGAACGCGTGCCGACGGCCCAGCGCGACCGCCGTGAGGGCCAGTGCGATCAGCGGCAGAGCCGTCCAGGGCAGTGCTCCCGCGCCCAGCGACTCCAGCATCACCCCTCCGGTCAGCGAACCGCCCGCGATGCCCGCGTTGTACACCGTGGTCTGGAGCGAGGTCGCCACGTCCGAGGCGGCGGGTCCCGAGGCGTCCACCAGAGCCGTCTGGATGAGGGTCGGCGCCCCGCCGAAGGCCATTCCCCACAGGGCGACGGAGACCAGCAGCACGACGGGCGCGCCGGCGTACCGGCCCAGGACCAGCATGACCGCCGCGCAGAGGGTGAGCGCGCCGAGCAGGGTGGCTCGGGGACGCCGGTCCACCAGCAGCCCGGTGGCCCAGATCCCGGCGACCGTCGAGGCCCCGAACACCAGCAGCACCACGTCCGTACGGCCGAACCCCGCGTGCTCGGTGAAGGGCGCGATGTACGTGTACAGCACCTGATGGCCCAGCAGCAGGAACAGGGTGACGGAAAGGATCACCGGGAGCCCCGGCAACAGTGCGACGCGGCCCAGCGCCACCCGCTCGGCCCGTGCCTCGCCCGGGAAGGACGGGACCCGCCACCGCACCCAGCCCACGAGCAGCACCGCGAGCCCGGACAGCAGCCCGAACGCCGCGCGCCAGCCCACCACCTCGGCCAGCGCCGTCCCCGCGGGCACGCCCAGCGACAGCGCCAGCGTGATGCCGGCGAGCACGACCGCGATCGCCCGGCCGCGCCGCTCGGCCGGCACCATCCGCGCCGCGTACCCGGCGAGCATCGCCCACAGCGTGCCGCCCATGACCCCCGCGACCAGGCGGGCGGCGAAGGTGAGGCCGTACGACGACGACAGCGCGACCACCGCGTTGCTCAGCGCGAAGCCGAGCAGGGTGCCGACGAGGACCGGGCGGCGCGGCAGGCCGCGCAGCAGCGCGGTCACCGGGATCGCCGCCACGAACGACGCCACCGCGTACCCGGTGACCAGGAACCCCACCCGGGCCTGCGGGACACCGAGGTCGGGTGCGATGCGCGGCAGCAGCCCGGCGGGCAGCAACTCGGTGACCACGGCGGTGAAGGCGGCCGTGGACAGGGCGAGCAGCCCCGGCCAGGGCAGGGCGGCGGGCACGGCGGCGCCCTTGACCATGGAGGTGGTGGACATGCGACCATGGTCGAACATTCACATCAGTGTGAAGGCAAGCGTGACCCTGGGCGCCCTCGCGCGGCGACACGGCCAGGGGCGACCACGGGCGCCGCCCGCCCCTGGCGCCGTCCGCCTTCACCGAAGGGCGGCGACGAGGGCAGCGCCGCATGAAGATCGGTGACCCGCATGAAGATCGGTGACCGCATGAAGATCGGTGACCTGTCCGCCCGGACCGGGGTCCCCACCCGGCTGCTGCGCTACTACGAGGAGCAGGACCTGCTCCACCCCGACCGCGGTGAGAACGGCTACCGCTCCTACGGGGAGGCGGCCGTCCGGGACGTCCAGCAGATCCGCGGGCTGCTCGACTCCGGCCTCACCACCGAGATGATCCGCGCCATCCTGCCGTACCTCTCCGGTCCCGACGAGATCGTCCTGCCCGCCGAGCACCTCACCCCGGAGACCGCCGCGCTCCTCGAGGGGCACATCGACCGCATCCAGGCCCGCATCGACTGCCTGGCCCGCAACCGCGACCGGCTGAGCGCGTACCTGGCGGCGGTGCGTCCCGGCGGCGGGGCGGCGCCGCGCGCGTCCCGCCCCGGGTAATTGCGTTGTCCTGGCCGGGCGCGGGTGTTGAAGTGGGGGCATGGATCACGCCGCGGTACTCGCCCTGTACGACCGGGACATGCGCGAAGGCGCGCGCCCCGAGAGCTCCGACGCACGCGTCGAACGGGCCGGGGGCGTGGTCCGCCATGTCGGTGGGGAGGGCGGCTGGAGCGGCGTGCTCTGGTCGGACCTGGACTCCGCCGACGCCGACGCGGTGATCGCGGAGCAGGTCGCCTACTTCACCGGGCTCGGCCACGAGTTCGAGTGGAAGCTGCACGGGCACGACCGTCCGGCGGACCTCGGGGAACGTCTCACCGCGGCCGGTTTCACCGCCGAGCCGGAGGAGACCCTGATGATCGGTGAGACCTCCGACCAGCTGGTGGACGCCGAACCGCCCGAGGGCGTCCGCATCGTCCCCGTCACGGACCGGGCGGGTGTCGAGCTCATGGTCGAGGCGAACGAGAAGGCCTTCGGCCACGACGGCTCCTGGCTGCGGGACCTCCTGCTCGCCAGGCTCGCCGCCGACCCCGACGCGATCGTGGCCGTCCTGGCGATGGCCGGGGACGTGCCGGTGAGCTCGGCGCGGATGGAGCTGATACCGGGGGCGCGGTTCGCGGGCCTGTGGGGTGGCGGCACCGTCGAGGGCTGGCGCGGCCGAGGTGTCTACCGCGCCCTGATCGCCCACCGCGCCCGCATCGCCGCGGACCGCGGCTACCGCTACCTCCAGGTCGACGCCTCCGACCAGAGCCGCCCCATCCTCGAACGCCTGGGCTTCGCACCCCTGAGCACGACGACGCCGTACGTCTACACCGGGTAGTCCGCCGGGCCCGGCGGACTACGGTGACCGCCGGGCCCGGGGCCCGGGTAGGCCGCCCGGCCCGGGGCCCGGCTAGGCCGCCCGGCCCGGCGCACGGGTAGGCCGCCCGATAGGCAGCCCGGCCCGGCGCCCGGCTGGGCGACCGGCCCGGTGCCTGGCTAGGCCGCCCGCCCGGCGCCCGCGGGAGCCCCCCCCGGCCCGATCGGTGGCCGTTCACCAGCCGCCCGGAGCAGCCCCGGCACCTGGGCGGACGCCCTTTCTCGGCCTACGGCCGCCGACGGACTCAGCTGACGGACGCACAGCCCCCCGGCAGGGTCGCCGTCTCGCCGGCCGCTCAGCTGGCCCTCGGGCCGGGGGTGTTCCTCCGGTCGGAGGGCAGGTCCTCCGGCCAGGGGGCAATGCCTCAGGCTGTGTGCCAGTCCCTCTGGGCAGGAGTCAGTCCCTCCGGTAGGGGCAAAGCCTGAGGCCGGGGGTCAGTGCCTCCGGTCGGAGGGCAGGTCCTTCGGCCGGAGTGACCAGGTGCGCAGGACGACCTCGTGGCCCTTGGCCCGCCGGGACACGGGCGCGTCCGCCGCGAGGGCGAATCCGCAGGCCCGCGCGACCGCCTCACTCGCGGTGTTCCCGGCCTCGATGCACAGCACCAGCCGCCGGGGGCTTGCTGCGCGCAGCGCGAACTCCACGACGAGACGCACCGCACGGCGGGCGAGGCCCTGCCCGCGGTGCTCGGCGCCGACACCGTAGGCCAGTTCGGCGTCCCGCTCGTCCGCCGCGCTGCGGAACAGCAACACCTCGCCCCGTGGGCGCCCGCCGTCCGTGGTGATCGCGAGCTGTGCCACGCCGCCCCCGGCCCGGCCCGTCCGCGCCTTGTCGAGGTAGGTGCGGGCAGCCCGGGCGTCGAACGGCGAGGCGACCGGCGTCCACCGGGCGATCTCGGGGTCGTCGTACACCTCCACCAGGGCGTCGAGGTCGTCGTCGGTCCATTCGCGCAGCACGATCCCCGGCCCTTCGAGCCGCAGTGGGGCGGGCGGCACGACGAAACTCCCCTTGGTCTCCATACACCGATCCTGGCAGCGGCGGACCGAGTGGCATGCAGTCGAATGCCTGCCTGAGTGGTGCCTGCCTGAGTGGATTGTGCGATCAGGAGACGACCACGGGGCCGCCCCGGGCATGGACCAGGCATGCACGGCGCTGGCCGAAGACACACGCCGGCGGCTGCTCGACCGGCTGCACGAGCGCGACGGCCAGACCCTGGGCGAGCTGTGCGCGCACATCGACATGGCGCGCCAGTCGGTGACCCAGCACCTGTCCGTCCTGGAGGCCGCCCAGCGCATCCCACGGTGCGGCGGGGGGAGAGGAGAGAGAAGCTCCCCTACCTCGATCCGGTCCCGCTCCACGAGATGCGGGAACGGTGGATCGACCGGTTCGACAGAGTGGCATGTTGGTCTGGAAGGCGGTTCTCGTGGACGATCTCATTGGCACCCAGGCACCACACCGCCGCCTGTACGAGTCAGTTGCTGCTGTTGAGGAACTGGAGCGTGCGGTGCCACGGCTGGCGGGTCACCGTCGCTCAGTCTCCGTCGACATCGACTGGGCGATGGCCGAAGCAGATCTCGGCGTAGGGCTGCCGGACGACTACAAGCTGCTTTGCGAGTTGTTCCCGGCGTTCGCGCTGGGAGACTTCCTGCTTCTCGGTGGACCTCAGCCCGGCACGGAGGCGGCGTGGGTGCAGGGCACTCGCGAGGAGTTGGAGATCGTTGCGGAGTGGTGCGCTGATGCCGACTCGGCCGTCCCGCTCCAGCCATATCCAGCCGCAGGTGGTCTGCTGCCTTGGGCTGCTTCCAATGCGGGCGACATCTTTCTCTGGGAGACGGGCCCGACCGCTCCCCTGGAGTGGACGGTAACTGTCGCCTCCCGCAACGGCGGGTGGTGGCACTACAAGGGCGGGGCGGTCCAGTTCGTGGCTGATCTGGTCAGTGGCGCGCTGGAGCCGTGGGGGTTGCCGAGCGTGCGTGCTGAAGTGAGCTGGGTCAAGCGCTGAGTCGGCGTTAGCCCATCAGGGCCGCGGCTATGCCGACCAGGCCGAGGCAGTGTTCGGCCTTGCGTTCGTAGCGTCGGTCCAGGCGTCCGCACCCGGCCAGTCAGGAGGGGGTCCGCTCGGCCCCCCGTGGCGGCCCAGGTGCGCGGAGGACTCGACGCGGTTGCGGGCGACGCGGTGACGAGCCGAAGGCTCAGCCATCGGCGCAGGTGGTCGTGGCCGTATCCCTTGTCGGTGCGGAGCTTGGCCGGGCGCCTTCGGGGCGGCCCGCGTCGGGAGCGGGATGGGCGGGATGTTCTGGAAGGGGGGCGTGAACCCGGGGCTGTCACTTGAGCGGCAAGGGGGTCTCTTGCGGTCCGGCAAGCCGCTCACTCGGCCGTAGAGGGCTGCTGGCGGTCGGCTGCGGCCACGGTGGTTGCTGTACTCGACCGCTGTATCGCAGCACTCTTTCCGACCACTCCGTCTGGTTGTACTCGGTTCCGCTGAGCGGTACGCGATCGGAAGTCCGGTTCGTTCGAGCGTCGGCAACAGCGAATCGGCTGGCGAGACACGGCTCACGAACCGCCCGGCGGTCTTCGAGGCGGGGTGTTGCCCCCTACGCCCGGAGGGGTGACGCGGGCCGGATACCGTTCCCCGACATGAAGATCGTGATCTGGTCCTTCCTTGCCGTGTTCCTGATCGTCGCCGCCGTCGGCGGTTTGCTCAGCGCCGCGAACGGACACGACGCCCCGAGCGTCATCCGCGGCCTGGTCGCCAGCGCCTGGTTCACGTGGGGGGCTTGGGGCAGTTGGAAGAGGGCATCTTGCCCCCGAACTGCGGTACTTGCTCCTGTCCAAGAACCGCGCCGGAGACCTTGGCGGCGACGATGATCACCCGCCTCCCGACACCTTCATCAGGCACGTGACGTACGTGGCCGAACGAGGAGCATCGGAGGCACGAAGGCTCCCTCTTCTTGCCCTCGGTCTTGTCGGAGATCTTGGTGAGCCGGTTCTTCGCTGGTCAGAGCGGTGCTCATGAACGGCCGAGTGGCCGTCATCGGTCGTCGTCGGGCACTGGCGAGCAGCCTCGGACGGCCCGGACACGGGCCGGCCATTGGGAAATCTCGGCCTGCGGGGATCATGGGTTCATGCTGGATGCCCTGAGCCTCGATCTCACCCCCATCGTTGCCGAACAGCCCGACCCCCTGCTGTTCGCCACCGTCTCGGGGGCACATCTCTACGGATTCCCGTCCCGTGACTCGGACGTGGACCTGCGAGGCGTGCACCTGCTGCCGGCCGCAGACCTCCTCGGCCTACGCGAGCCGGAGGAGACGCGCAGCCGAATATGGGACCACGACGGTGTTGAGCTGGATCTTGTCACGCACGACCTGCGCAAGTTTGTGCGGCTCATGCTGCGGCGCAACGGCTATGTGCTGGAGCAGTTGCTTTCCCCGCTCGTGGTGCAGACGACGCCTGAGCACATGGAACTGCGCGACCTGGCTCCCGGAGTGCTCACCTTGCACCATGCTCATCACTACCGGGGATTCACGGCCACGCAATGGCGATTGTTCGAGAAGACCGACGAACTGAAGCCGCTGCTCTACGCGTTCCGTGCCGTGCTGACGGGAATTCACCTGATGCGCTGCGGCGAGGTGCAGGCGCACCTGCCGACTCTGCTCGGAGAGGTCGCTGAGTCCCCGGGGTACCTGACCGAGCTGATCGAGGCCAAGGAAGCGGCGGAGCACGGCCCAGCCGCCGGGCCCTCGCGGGACGTGCTGGCGGCGGACCTGGAGGTACTTATCAGCACTTTGGAGGAGGCGCGGCTCCGGACGGAACTGCCCCCCGAACCGCGTGCGCATGCCGACCTGCATGCGTTCGTCGTGCGGGCGCGCTTGGGCGTCTAGGGCCTGTTGCGGAAGTGCTGTTGGCGGCTGCTGTGGTTGAGGAGTTCGGTTGGCATCCGAGCAGGTCAGTGGGCGATTCCTCATTCGACTGAAACGATGAGGGCCGTGGAAGGCTTCGGCGGCGATAGGGGAGGGGGAGCCGTGACTACTCGGGATGGCGGCTCAGCTGCCACCAGCTGTGCCGAGATCCGGCAGTACTGCTCAGCCTCGGCTCAGGCTCTCGCGAACGCGGGTTTGCGGCCAGGAGAGCGTTGGGACGAGGCCGGTGGGACGGCCTTCTATTGGACAGAGGGGGATCAGGCACTCGGCCATGGGCCCTGGGTGCACGGAATCGTGGTGTTCTGGGGGAGCAGAGGCGGACGTCGGGGCTGGGGTTTCGCCTCCCTCGACGCGGCGGGCGACCCTGCGCTCGATGCCGTGACATGGCTGCCCGTTGCTCCCACGATCGCCCCCGATCTGCTGGCTGAGCATCTTCGAGCCCTGTTCGCCGAAGGTGTCGTGGCGCTTGAGCGTGAGAGCTGATGAACCTGACTGCGGTGCTCAGTCACAGCCGCTCATTGAGGACTGCGACCGGCACGGTCGCTTTGTAGCGGACGGCGAGTCTGCCGTATCGGGTGGCAACTGCGCGGTGACGCTTGAGCCGGTTGATACCGCACGCGACCGCGTGCCGCTGCTTGTGATCGGTCTTGTCGAACTCCGGCGGCCGACCGTCGCGGGAGCCGATTTCTCGTCGGTTGCGGACCCGGTCCGCAGCGACCGGGAGCGTCGGCACACGGCAAGGTCTCCCCAGACCTGAGCGTGACACCCCAGAGGTGTTCTGTAATGCCCGCTACGACTCCCAGAGGGGCCCGGACCGGGCACAGTTCGGGCCCCTCGTCTGCCGCACGCGTCCCAGGGGGAGAGGTACGCGTCCACGTACGGAACGACGGTGGTGAAGAAAAGTCACACCAGGAAGTGAGTGCACAGCCGTGGAGGAGACGCACGCGTGCACGGTTCCTATACAGGCCTGCGCAGGGTCGCAGGTGCGGGAACTACAGGACAGGCGAGTTGGGGCAGTTCGGGTCTGAATACGGTCGGCGCGTACATGCACGGCGTCGAAGCGGAGGCCGCGTTCCCGGGCGGCGATCGGGGTACCCCTGGGTCAGCCGCGGCCTGCCCACTCCACGACGATGTCGGAGAACTCATGCGGCACCTGCTCCGGCGCCGCCACATGTCCGTCGGAGAGCACCCTGGTCGGACAGCCGAGCGCCGCCGCGAACTTCGCCAGGGACGGTCGGGAGAACCTGTCGTCGGGGGCACAGACGGCGAGCGTGCGCGCGGTGATCTTCGGCAGGCGGGGTTCCATCACGTAGCGGCGCACCGCCTCGTGGCCCTCCTCGACACGGTCGAGGACGGTCAGCGCGTCGACGACGTACCGGCCCAGGGCAGCCTCCTCGCCCGGCTTGTAGAAGGCCCGCCGCTTGTCCCACAGTTCCCGCAGGTGTCTGCCGTCGGGCGCGGGGTCGACATGGTCGACGTTGCCGTGGGCGCCGTGGCGCTTCTCGTCGTCGACGAACGACGTCGCCGACAGCAGCAGACTGGCCACGCGGTCCTGGAAGCGGGCCGCCACTTCGTCCAGCACCAGGGGACGGACGGGACCGGCCGACAGCCACTCCTTGACGGCGTGCGTGTCCTCGGGCCGTCGGACGGTCAACGCGTCGCACCCATGTCCCCGGGCGAGCGCCGCGATGTCCGTGTCGGGGAAGGTCACCGAGTCGAGGCCGCTCGTGCCGGCTCCGAAGTGATGCACCTCGGCGCCGTACATGGCGTCGTTGTAGACGACGATCAGCATGGGCAGACCCAGCCGTACGACGGTCTCCAGCTCCGACAGGCCCATCAGGAATCCGCCGTCACCACAGCCGGCCACGGGCAGCCGGTCGGGCTGCGCCAGCGCGGCACCGATCGCGGTCGCCAGGCCCAGGCCGACGGACTGGAACGCCTGGGTGAAGCAGAACCCGTACTCGTCGGGCACGTCGAGGTACATGCTCGGGTAGCCGAGGAAGTTGCCCGAGTCCACGGAGACGATCCGCTCGGTGGGCAGGATGTCGTTGAGCGCGACGCTCAGGCTGCGCGGGTCGACCCGTCCGTCCGCCGACGCGTCCTCGAAGCCGACCTGGTTCCAGCGCAGGCCGGAGCGGATCCGCTCGGCCACCTCCGGAGTGCGGTAACCCGTGCGCCCGCCGGGGGAGTTCGCACGCAGCCATGCGGCCGTGGCCCGGGCTGTTGCCGCGACACCGCCCCACAGACCGAGGTCCACGTCACGGTGTACGCCGATGGCCCCCGGTTCGACGTCGACCTGGACGACGGTCGCGTCCGGCGCGATGAGCCTGCCGTGGCGCATGGTCCACATGTTCAGGGCGCAGCCGAATCCCACCACCAGGTCGGCTCCGGAGACGAGTTCGGCCGTCAGCGGCGAGGAGAAGCCGCCGGAGACGTCGATGTTCCAGTCGTCGCCGTTGAACATCCCGCGGGAGACGGCGGATGTGGCCAGGAGTGCGCCCGCCTCGGCGGCCAGTTCGCGGACGGCGTCCCGGGAGCCGGGGGAGCGGCCGCCGCGTCCGACGACGAAGACCGGTCGCTCGGCACGTTCCAGCAGCTGGGCGAACGCGGCTGTCTCTGTGTCGTCGGGCCGCGGTTCGGCGACCTGGCGGTACTCACGGACCGGGGCCTGGGCGTCCAGGGGCGCATCCTGAACGTCGATGGGAACGTTGAGTACGACCGTGCGCCGCTGGTGGTGGCAGATCGCGAAGGCGCGTGCCACATCGTCGAGTGCGGTCCTGGGAGACCGGACGCGCAGCGCGACCGCTCCGATCCCGGTGGCGATCGCCGCCTGGTCGAGCGCGAAGTTCGAGGTGGGATCGGCGGCCTCGGCGGTCAGCACCAGCAGCGGCGTCCTGCTCTTCGCGGCCTCGGTGATACCGGTGAGGGCGTTCGTGTAGCCGCAGCCCTGGTGCAGGGAGAGCACGGCGACCTCGTCGGACATACGGGCGTACGCGTCGGCCATGGTGGCCGCGCCGCCCTCGTGACGAGCGGCGACGAACCGTGCGCCGCCGCGCACCATCGCGTCGGTGAAGTGGAAGTTGCCGCTGCCGACCACGCCGAAGACCGTCCGGACTCCGAGATCGGTGAGCTGCCTGCCGATGGCTTCGTGAACGAGCTCGGTCACCGGTCTTCTCCGTTCTCCACGAGAGCCAGAATCCGCGCCGGACTGCCGGACCCTCCGACGATGCGGAGCGGAGCGGCGATCAGGACGGCGCCGGTGACGGGCAGCCGGTCGAGGTTCTGCAACTGGGTGACCCCGTACTTGCCCGCGCCCAGCAGGTAGTGGTGCGCCGGGAACTGCGGGGTGAAGGTGAACGCCTGCCCGGCGTCGGTCCCGACCGTCTCCACTCCGAGTCCGACGATCGGTGACTCCTCCGCCAGCCAGCGGGCGCACTCGGCCGTGAGGCCGGGTGTGTGCGGCCCGTTCTCGTCGGCGTTGAGGAACAGCTGCTGATCGTGCGAGCGAGCGGCCCAGCCGGTGCGGTGGAGCAGCCAGCCGCCCTGCGGAAGCGGGCCGTGGTGCTGCTGCCACTCCTCAAGGTGCTCGACGGTCAGCAGGAAGTCGGGATCGGCGGCGCACTCGGCGGTCTTGTCGATCACGACGGCGGGAGCCACCAGGCGCGGGACCGGTACGTGAGCGACGTCCCCCTTGTCGGCGCCGGTGACCCAGTGGCACGGCGCGTCGAAGTGGGTGCCCACGTGCTCACCGGTGTGGATGCCGTTCTGGTAGGACGTGCGGCCCCGCTCGTCGTAGCGCGCAAGCTCCTCCAGCTCGAAGTGAGGGATCGGCGCCATGTCTGGCGGAAGGTCGAGCACGGGCGTGGACGGCGACAGCAGGGCGGTCAGGTCGACCACCTCGACGCCGCCGGAGGCCAGAGCGGACACCAGGCCGCCCAGCGGGCCGTCTGCGGAGAGTGTCGAAGACATGGCCTCATCCTTTGGCAGGGATTCGGCCTTGACTAATGCTTCTCCGGTCGCCGCTATTCGTGTTTGGCTATACCTGAGCCCAGCGCCATGTTACGAAGAGGTGTCGAGACGTGAACGTGGAACACTTTTTGGACGGTCGGCTGAAACTGCGCCACCTCGTTCTCGTCACGGTCGTGGCCGATGAGGGCACCCTGGTCGGTGCCGCCAAGGTGATGCACGTCACCCAGCCGGTCGTGACCAGGAGCCTCCAGGAGATCGAGACGATCATGGGGGTCGAACTCTTCGCCAGGGGGCCGCGCGGCGTCCGCCCGACCCAGTACGGCGAGATCCTCATCGAGCACGCCCGCGCCGTCGTCGGCAACGTGCGCGCCGCGGCCGAACGGATCCACGAGCTCCAGCGTCTCGGCATGGAACCCGTACGGGTCGGAACCAACCTCGCCGGCGCCTACTCCCTCCTGCCGCAGACCCTGATCCGGCTCAAGAAGGCCCACCCGCACCTCACCGTCTCGGTCGTCGAGGCGATGCCCGAGGAACTCGGTCTCCAGCTCTCCCGAGGCGAAGTGGACGTACTGGTCGGCCGACTCCAGCCGTCGAGCCTGCGCGCCACGCTGCGACACGTGCGGCTCTACGACGAACCGGTTCGCCTCGTCGTTCGGCGCGAGCACCCCAGCCTCGGGACACTCGCCGGCGGCATCGAGGACCTCATGGACCTGCCGTGGATCCTGCCGGGCCGCAACACCCAACTGCGCCAGGAAATCGACGAACTGTTCGACCGCCGGGGCCTGCCCCTCCCCGCGAACATCATCGAGTGCTCGACGATCCTCACGCTGAGGACGGTTCTGCTGGAAACAGACGCAGTCGCACCACTGCCCATGCTGATCGGGGCACGGGACCCGCTGCTCGACATGCTGCCCTTGGCGCTGGATACCGTGCCCCGCGAGATCGGTATCACCACACTCGCCGACCGGCCGCCGTCCGCCAGCACCCGCCTGCTGATCAAGGGAATCGTGGCAGTCGCCCGGGATGCCGACCCCGTGCTGCTGGAGCCGAGGTGACGAGGGGAGTACCTCCGCTGCGAACAGCGCACCGCGCTCTCGGCGGTCCTCCCCGGCGGCAGTCAGGAGCTGTCCGGCCGATCATGTGTCTGTCGCCTGGCCGGATCGCTGTTTCGCCCCGGCTGCGGGCCCGCTCGCGCGGGGGTGTGGGTGTATGGCCTGCCGTGGCGGGCGACTGCGGGCGGGTCGGTCGCGGGCGGTCGGGGACGACCATAGGCAGCCGTATGGCCTGCCGTGGTGAGCCGGCAGACGGGGCGGGCCTCCCTGGTAAGCCGCCGACAGGCCGACGTGCCGCTCCCGGTGTGCCCGCGTCTGCATCCGGCCGACGGCCGACCAACGAACCAGACATGTAGTGCCAGGTCGTCGGCACGGAACGCGAGGCGGGGCATGGATCTACGAGGTGCACGGATCCTGGTGCCGGGTGCCACCGGGGAGATCGGGGCGGCGCTCGCCGTACGGCTGCACGCCCTCGGTGCCCGCACGGCACTGGCCGGACGTGACCGTGAGGCACTCACCCGTGTCTCGGCGGCGTGCGAGCACGCTCCCGCACGCACCTTCGACGCCTGGGACACCGACTCCTGTGCGAAGACCGCCGACTGGGCGGCGGCGGAACTGGGCGGCCTGGACGGCGTCGTCGTATGCGTCGGAGTCGCCGCCTTCGGGCTCGCCGGGGAGGTGGAGGACGCGGTGTCCGAACACCTGATGGCGGTGAACGCGCTGGCCCCCATGGCGTTCCTGCGGGCTGCCGGGGACCGGTTGCCGGAGGGCGGCGTCCTCGCGGCCGTCACCGGGATCGTCGCCGAGGCGGCACCTGCCCGGATGGCGGACTACGCCGCCGCCAAGGCCGCGCTGGCCACCTGGCTGACGGCGGTCCGCCGCGAGCAGCGACGCCGGGGCGTGACCGTGCTGGAGATCAACCTGCCCCACATGGAGACCGGCTTCGCCGGGCGCGCCGTCGTCGGCCAAGCGCCGCCGCTGCCGCGGGGATTGCCCGTTCCGGAGGCGGTGGACGTGATCGTGCGGGCGCTCTGTGAGGGGGCGAGACTCGTGCGTCCCGGCAGCGGTGCGGCGCTCGAAGTGGTGCGGTAGGGCGGACATGCCGAGGAGCCGTCTCACGTACAGCCCTTCGTCCCACCGCGCCCGGCCCGTAGAGGCGTTGACCCCGCTGGCTCCGCGTACGGTGCGGCGCGTGCTGTTCCGGCAGCGCCGGCGGGACCTGGTGTTCCTGCACTGGCCCGCCGACCCGTTCGAGGTGGCCCGGCTGCTGCCGGCCGGCACCGTTCCCGACCTCCACCAGGGCCGGGCGTACGTCGGCCTGGTCTTCTTCCGCATGGACGACCTCGCCCTCGGCCGGACGCCGGCCCTGCCGTACCTGGGGAGCTTCGGCGAGGTCGACGTCCGCCTGTACAGCCGTGACTGCCCGCTGGGGGATTACCGGCGCAGAGCGCCGGCGAGGCCCCAGGCTGCCGCAGTGACGGTGCACAGGGTGAGTCCGGCGGGGACGTTGCCGACCGCGAAGAACGTCAGGGTCATGCCGAAGGCGGCGAGGCCGGCGATGATGAGGCTGTGGACGGCTATGCCCGCCATGGCGTCGCGGAAGGTCTCGGTGATCTCGCGCATGCGCCTGTGACGGCGTTCGCGGGCGGGCGACCTGGCGGGCACGGCCACGGGCGGCCCTGGTCCGGCCCTTTCCCGAATGTCACGCCAGGTCGGTGGGGCCGTTCAGGGAACGGAGCAGGGCGTGCTGGCGGCGGACCTGGTCTCGCCCTCGACCGGGCTCGCGGCGGCCCTCGTACTCGCTGGAGAGCCAGCCCTGCCAGCCGGCTGTGCGCAGGGTGGCGAGGATGTCGTGCCAGGGGATGTGCAGGTCGGTGAGCCGGTCGTCGATCTCGAAGAACTTGGCCTGGATGAAGTGCACGTGCGGCAGCACGTCGGCGAGGTCGGACATGGGGACGGCCAGTGGTTCCAGGAACGCGGGGCGCTTCTTGCCCTCGAAGCCCTCGTGGCCGTCGTCGACCGGAGCCGTCTGGAAGATGCCGGTGTCGATGAGCAGCTTGAAGTGGTCGCTGCCGGTCCGTTCGATGAAGTCGAGATACGCCTGGGTGACCGGGTGCTTGATCGGAGTGGGGCTGTGGATCTCGGGGCAGATGACGACGTCGAGGTCGGCCGCGAGGTCGAGGACCCGCTCCACGGCGGGCTGCCACAGGGGGTGCGGGTCGAGTTCGGGTGTGACGACGCCGAACTTGGGGCGGATCGAGGTGAAGCCGAGCAGCTTGGCCAGGCGCAGGTCGCGTTCGAGCTGCGCACGGCCCTCCTCGGCGGTGAGGTCGCGGTCACGCCACATGGCGGTGTCGACCCAGGAGCCGTAGTTCGTCGGCGTGAGCCCGTACCGGTCCAGGTTCCGGTGCCAGGTGTCGATCCAGTGCGGGTCGGGGTGCGGGTAGCCGGGGAGGTTGCCTTCGCCGAGGATCTCGATGCCGGTGGCTCCCAGGTCCGCGATGTCGGCCATGGCGTCCTGGAGCGTCATCGACGTGTACAGGTCGCCCGAGTAGCTGTAGAGCGAGACGCCGTAGTGCAGCCCGTGGGCGGCGCCGTCCTGGTCAGGCACGATCGTGGCCGTGGTGGCGGCGCGGAACACGGAGGGTCCGGCGACCTCGGGGATGTAGGGCCGGCGCAGATGGACCGCTACCTCGATCCGGTGGATGCCTGCCCTCAAGCCGCCCGGACGGTCGACGGTGAGCGTGGCGGGCTCGTCGAGCTGCCACCGCACGTCCGTGGAAGCGCGCAGTTCGTCGAGGGTGAACGTGCGGCCCTGAAGTGTCCAGCGCTGCGTCTGCCGCGGCAACGGGTGTCCGTCGACGATCACGTCGGCGCCGTCGACGAGGCTGCCGGCGATCCCTCGGTAGTTGGGGTTGCGCAGGAGGAGCTGGAAGCCCGTGACAGCGGTGCCGTCGGTGATGTTGCGGAATCCGCGCTGCTGGATGAGCGGGCGTTCGAGCATGGTCGTCCTTCGTGACTGGATGTTGTGGGGAGGGGGCGGCTGCGGGGTCAGTGCTCGCGGTCTTCCAGGCCGTACAGGGCCATGCAGGCCGCCTGCACCAGGCAGAGCGCGGCGGGGAGTGCGACGAAGGCCCACTCGATGGCCTGGGTCGCCTGCGCGGAGACATGGTCGGATCGGTATCCGCCCCAGGCCAGGGCCCAGGCGAAGAGGGAGCCGCCGAGGGCCGTTCCCACCTTGGTGGCGAAGCTGTAGCCGGCGTACAGCAGGCCCTCGTCGCGGCGGCCGGTGAGCGTTTCGTGGTGGTCGATCGTGTCCGACACCAGCGCCGGGGCCGCGACGAAGCCGAAACCGCCGATCAGGTTGGCGAACAGGAAGACGGCGAGGAACACCGTCGGCTGTCCGTCCAGGAAGAACAGGAGAACGTAGAGGGCCGCGGTGGCGGCGAGGCCGATGTTGATGCCGCGGCGCTTGCCGATGCGGCGCAGGAACCAGGGGGTGACGAGGGAACCGACCAGGGCCGACAGGGAGAACGCGAGCAGGATGTAACTGGTGGCCCACGCGTTGTCGAGGACCTCGCGGGCATAGAAGACGGCACCTGCGGTGACGATGCCCAGGCGGACGAATGCGATGAGGGACGCGGCGCTCACGCCCAGCCAGTGACGGTTGCCGCGCAGCGACGCCAGGGCGCGCCAGGTGGTGGCCTCACGGGCGACCGGTGCGGCGGGGCGTTCGCGGCACAGCAGGGCGACGGTCCAGTAGAGCAGTGTGCCGACCGCGCCGAGCACGAGGGCCGTACCGGTGAAGCCACGGGCCCGGTCGGCGCCGCCCAGGGCACCGACGAGCGGCATCACCGCGAGGGAGACGGCGATCAGCCCCAGCGAGGCGCCGACGAAGCGGTAGCCGCTCATCTTCAGGCGAGTGTCGGCGTCGTCGGTGAGCATGGGCAGCATCGCGCCGTAGGGGACGTTGACGAGCGAGTGGCTGATGCCGACGACGACGAAGGTGGCCGCCGCCCACACCGTCGCCGTGGTACCGCTGCCGGGCGAGGAGAAGGCCAGGGCGAAGGCGATGCCGAGGACGGGTGCGGCGAAGATCAGGTAGGGGCGGGCGCGGCCGAAGCGGCTGCGGGTGCGGTCGACGGCCAGGCCGACCACCGGGTCGATGACCGCGTCCGCGACCCGGCCGACCAGCAGGATGGTGCCGGCGGTGGCGGCGGCCAGGCCGGCGACGTCCGTGTAGTAGTACAGCAGGAACGCCGTCAGCGTGGTCCAGGTGAGGTTGGACGCCAGGTCGCCGAGGCCGTAACCGAACTGTGCGGCCTTGGAGGGCGGGGACGGCCGAGCGGGGGATGCGGTGGTCACAGCAGTGGCAGGGGAGGGCACGGCACTCATCGTCGAGTCCCTTCGGGAGGCAGAGGGCACGCCGCCACGACACACGCAGGGTGGGGGACTGTGGGCGGCTGCCGGGGACCGCGGCGGAGCTCGTCCGGAGTCCGCTCGCTGCCCACGGAACTTATGCACGCCATCTACATAAGTCAATGGTTCATCGGTATCCATATGTCCGACACAGACAGTGCCGATGGCGGACCGCCCCGCCGCCCGCGGCAGCCGCCGCCTCAGAGCCCGCCGACGAGGCGGGCGGGTTCCACCGCGGAGGGAGCGCCTCCCGGCGCCCACGTGGCGAGCGCGTCCGCGGACAGCAGGGCCTCGACGGCAAGGTGCGCCCCGCCCACGACCCCCGCCGTGTCACCGGCCTGCGACGCCCGGACGGTCAGGTCCGCCGCGGCCAGCGGAAGGGCCCGGCTGCGCACCGTGTGGTCGACGACACGGAGGAAGGTGTCCCCGCCGGTGACCGCGCCGCCGCCGAAGACCAGGTAGTCCGGGTTGAAGAAGTTCACGAGCGCCGCCATCAGGCTGCCGATGCGCTCCGCGGCCCGCGCCACGGCGGTCAGGCACCAGGCGTCCCCCGCCACGACGCCGCGGCCGATATCGGCCGGAGTGATCTCACCCGTGGCGTGATGGATGTCGGCCAGGAAACGACTGCGGCCCTCGTGCACGGCGCTCACCGCGTCCCGGGCCAGCGCCCAGCCGCCCGCGAGCGCCTCGAGGCAGCCTGTGCGACCGCACCGGCACATCACGGAGTTGTCCTCCAGGACCCGGGCGTGCCCTATGTCGCCCGCGGCGCCCTTGCTGCCGCGGTGGACGCTGCCCCGGGTGACCAGGCCGGCGCCGATGCCGGTGCCGGCCTTCACGAAGATCAGGTGCTGGTCGTCGTCCAGGCCGGTGCTCCTGGCCTCGCCGAGGGCGAGCAGATTGGCGTCGTTGTCGACCCAGACCGGCACCCCGTGCCGGTCCTGCAACCGGCCGCGGATGTCGAACCCGTCCCAGCCGGGCATGATCGGCGGCTGCGACGGCCGGCCGGTGGCGAACTCCACGGGGCCGGGAACGCCGATCACCACGGCCCACAGCCGTCCCGGGTCCCGCTCCTTGAGCAGGTCGGCGAACTGCTCGTCGAGGAAGCCGAGGGTCTCCTCGGGGCCTCGGGCCACGGGCCATTCCAGGTGGCGGTGCTCCAGCACGACGGCGTCGAGGTCCGTGACGGCCACGTCGAGCGCGGCGGCGCCGAGGACGGCGGACAGCACGAGCCCTTCCTCGGCCCTGAAGCGCAGCCGCCTGGGCGCCCGGCCACCGCTCGAGGGGCCGGTGTCGGCGTCCTCGAGCAGCCCGAGATCCATCGCCTCCTCCACCCGCTGGGAGATGACGGTGCGCCCCAGGAGCGCGGTCGCGCCGAGTTCCGGTCGGGTGCGCGCCCGATTGCGGCGCACCAGGCGCACGACGGTGGAGAGAGCCTCGTACTGATCGATGGCGGTGGGCGGTCGACGTGACATGCCGCCATCCTTTCGCACTTACGCGGCAGGCGAGCACACCCTTGACGACTTTTGCATGTCACGTGCAATAGTGTCTCGCAGTGTTCGTACCGGAGAAGCGGGAGGCTGCCATGACGCAGCAGATACAGGCCGCGATCGTGGGCACGGGTTTCATGGGATCCGTCCACGCCCGCGCCGTGACAGCGGCGAGCGGCCGCGTACGCCTGGTCGCCGCTAGCTCGCCAGGACGCGCCCGGGAGCTGGCCGGGACCATCCCCGGCGCCGAACCCGCCGGATTCGAGGAGGTGCTGGCCTCCGACGTGGACGTCGTCCACATCTGCACGCCCAACCACCTGCACTACGACATGGCCCGGCAGGCGCTGGAGGCCGGCAAGCATGTGATCTGCGAGAAGCCCCTGGCCCTCTCCGTGAAAGAGGCAGCCGAGCTGGCCGACCTCGCCGCGAGCACAGGTCGCGTGGCCACCGTGCCCTTCGTCTACCGCTTCTACGCATCGGTGCGGCTCGCGCGCTCGCTGATCGCCGCCGCCGACCGCGGGCCGTGGCTGCTGCACGGCTCCTACCTCCAGGACTGGCTCGCCTCGCCCGACGCCGACAACTGGCGGGTCGATGCCGCCCAGGGCGGTGGAAGCCGGGCCTTCGGCGACATCGGCATCCACTGGTGCGACCTGATGGAGTTCGTCACCGAGCAGCGCATCACGGCGGTCCAAGCCACGCTCGGCACCGCCCACCCCGTGCGCGCCGGACGCCCGTCGGCCACCGAGGACGGCGGCGTGATCTCCTTCCGCACCGACGGCGGGGCCCTGGGATCCCTGGTGATCAGCCAGGCCAGCGCCGTACGCAAGAACCGGCTGTGGTTCTCCTTCGACGGCCCCGACGCCAGCTACGTCTTCGACCAGGAAAGTCCCGAAAGCCTCTGGGTCGGCGGCCCGGACACCAACCGCGCCCTGACACGCGACCCCGCCCGCGTTGGAGGCCGGCCGGACGCCCTGCCCGCCGGACACCCCCAGGGCTACCACGAGTGCTTCGCCGACTTCGTCGCCGACACCTACGCCGCCGTCCGGGGTGAAGCCCCCGACGGCCTGCCCACCTTCGACGCCGGGCTGCGTGCCACCAGGCTCACCCAGGCCGTACTCGACTCGGCCGCCGCCAACGCCACCTGGACGGAGATCCACCCATGAAGCTCGGCATGCTCACCGCCTGCCTGCCCACCTGGCCGCTGAAGCGCATCGCCGACTGGGCCGCGAAGACCGGCTACGAGCGACTTGAGGTCGCAGTCTGGCCCGGCACCGGCGGCCGCGCCTTCGAAGCCTCACACATAGACGTCACCCACTTCGACACCCGCGAACGCGAGCACGTGCAGCGGTTGTTGCAGGAGACCGGGCTCGACATCTCGGCACTGGCGTACTACGAGAACAACCTCCACCCCGACACCGAACGACGCGAACAGATCCGGGCCCACCTCAAGCACGCGATCGACACGGCACAAGCGCTCGGCGTACCGCATGTGGGGACCTTCATCGGCCGTGACCCGGCCCGCAGCGTGCCCGAGAACCAGCGTGAGGCCGAGCGCGTCCTGCCCGAACTCATCGAGTACGCAGGCGAGCGCGGCGTGAAACTGCTCATCGAGAACTGCGTGATGGAGGGCTGGCACCCCGACGGCCACCCGGGCAACATCGCCTACTCGCCCGAGCTGTGGGAGTGGATGTTCTCCCTCGGCCTGTACCTCAACTGGGACCCCTCCCACCTGATGTGGCTCGGCATCGACCCGCTGACCACCATCACCCCGTACGTCGACCGGATCGTGCACGCCCAGGCCAAGGACATCGAGCTGGACCCGGTCGCCCGCAACCGCTACGGGGTCTTCGGCACGACCGCCAAGAACGGCGACCCGTGGGCCACCGGCTGGTGGCGCTACCGGGTCCCCGGCCGCGGCCAGGTCGACTGGACCCGCGTCGTCGACCGCCTCTACGAGGCCGGCTTCACCGGCACCCTCTCCGTCGAGCACGAGGACCCGCTGTGGGGCGGCACCCCGGAGAAGGTCTGCCAGGGCCTGGCCATCGCCCATCACACCCTGCGCCCCCTCGTCGTCGCCTGATTCCCCATCCCGGAGCACTCCATGTCCCTCCCCTCGGCCACCGCCTACGACCTCGTCGTCGTCGGCAGCGGCCCCACCGGCAGCGCCTACGTCCGCGAGGTGTACGAACAGCACCCCACCGCGACGATCCTCCTGCTCGACGCCGGCCCGCGCCTGACCGATCCGCCCGGCACCCACGTCAAGAACATCCCCGACCCGGACGACCGCTCACGCGCCCAGCGGGACTCCGAGGGCCCCGGCCCGGCCGGCCGCCCCGGCACCCGGCTGCTCGGCTCACCCCAGCTGCCCGCCGCCGCCCTGTCCACCAACGTCGGCGGTATGGGCGCACACTGGACCGGCGCCTGCCCCCGCCCCGGTGACGGCGAACGCATCGGCTTCATCCCCGACGCCGAAATGGACGTCCACCTCACCCGCGCCGAAGAGCTCCTGCACGTCACCGCCCACGCCTTCGACCGAGCGCCCTTCGCGGACGAGGTACGCCGCCGGCTGTCCGCGCTCCTCGACCCCGGCCGGCCCGCCCACCGGCGCGTGGCCCCCATGCCCTTGGCCGTCACCACCCGCTCCGACGGCGCCCATACCTGGAGCGGCACCGACGTCGTCCTGGGTGGGTCGGCAGCGGACGAGCGCGTCGAGATCACCGACCGGTGCCTGGGCCTGCGCGTCGTCCTGGACGGGGAGACCACCACCGGAGTCGTCGTGCGCGACCTCGTCACCGGCGAGGAGAGGTCCATCGCCGCGCGGGCGGTCGTCGTGGCAGCGGATGCCCTGCGCACGCCGCAACTGCTGCACGCCTCCGGCATACGCCCGCCCGCCCTGGGCCGCTACCTGAACGACCAGCCGCAGATCGTCTACGCCGTCCGACTGCCTGACGACGTAGTCGCCGCCCACCGCGCCGTCACCGGCCGCACCCGTGACGAAGACGGCGCCATCATCCCCCAGAGCGGTGTCAGTTGGGTGCCGTACTCCGACGCCCACCCCTTCCACGGCCAGGTGATGCAACTCGACGCCTCCCCCGTCCCGCTCGCCGACGACACCGACGTCGAGCCCGGTACCGTCGTCGGCCTGGGCTGGTTCTGCGCCAAGGACATCTCCTCCGACGACCGAGTCGAGTTCACCGACAGCGAGTCCGACGCCTACGGGCTGCCCGCCCCGCGCATCCACTATCGCTACAGCGACCGTGACCTGGACACGATCGAGCAGGCCAAGAAGGCCGTCACCGCCGCGGGGGCCACCATCGGCATCCCCCTCGACGACAGCCCCGTCCTCCTGCCCGCGGGCAGCTCACTGCACTACCAGGGCACCACCCGCATGGGCCCCGTCGACGACGGCACCAGCGTCTGCGACAGTCACAGCCGTGTCTGGAGCACCCGCGGGCTGTGGGTCGCCGGCAACAACGTCATCCCCACCGCCACCGCCTGCAACCCCACACTGACCTCAGTCGCCCTCGCCGTCCGGGGCGCCCGCGCACTCCTGGACCACCTGAACACGACGGCCGAGCGGAGCACGCCGACCGCACAGGCAGGCGTCGCCGTCGTCTGAGACGTTCCCCACCGAGCAGGAGCGCAAAGCACGGCCCTGTGGCCGGAATTGGGGTCCAGCCACAGAGCCGGAGGGGTCAGCCGTCCTCACGGCAATCGGTGATGTCATGGAAGGCACGGTCACCGGGCTGGTGTCCAGCGCACCCGTTGTGCCGCGCGGGGGCCGTCCTCCGTGCAGCCGTTCACGGTTTCCTCCGTGCCGTCCTGGCCAGGTGTCGGGGTTCTGTCGGTCTCCAGCGGTGATCGCCGTCGGGACGTGGTGCCCTGTCGGTGCCGTCCTTTACGCTCCGCTCTTGATCAAGCAGTTCGGATGGGGAGGGGGTGAGAATGGGCGGAAACGCATGGAGCCACACGGGCCCGTATCAGCGTGATCCGGCGGCCGCGTTCCGGCAGGCCCAGGAGAACGAGTTGGCGCGGGACAACCGCGGTTTCGAGGGCCGGTCCGTCGAGGAACTGTGGCGCGACCCGGAGTGGGAGGAGTACATCTACACCGGCGGCACGGGCACCGTGCTGGACTTCTCTCTCATGATCGAGGCCTGGGACAGCCACGACGGTCCGTTCATGCGACCGCTGACGGAGGATGAGGTGCGTGCGTGGGCTCCTGACGGCCGGCCGACGTACGAGGAGTGGGATGCCGCCATCGATGGGGAGCGGTTGGACTTCCCGGGCCGTGCTCAGGGGAACTGCACGGTGCTTTACCGCGACGGCAGGCCTGCGCTTATCGGCTACTGGGGGGTGACCGCCGACTAGGGGAGCCGGTCGACACTTTGCTCCAGTCGCCGGGTACTTCTCCGGCTGATCGGCGTGCAGCTCCGCCGCGACGCCCTGAAGGCCCTCCGTCGGCCAGCACGGTTGCCGGCCGCACGAGAAGCACGTCAGCGGTGGCCCAACACGTTGACCACCCGGCCGTTGGGGTCACGGACGAAGAACCGCCGTACTCCCCACTCCTCGTCCTGCAACGGGTGGACGATCTCCACGTCGCGCTCCTGCATGACTGCGTAGGCCGCATCCACATCGTCCACCTCGACGCTCATATCGGGCGTGACCGGTGCGGTCTTGTCGCTGGACATGACGCTGATCTGCGCTGCCGGGTTGGACGGGGAGGCGAGCGTCATGATCCAGCCGTGGTTCATGACCTCCTCGAAACCCAGCAGGCCGTAGAACTCCCGGCTTTCCTGTGCGGCCTCGGACTGAATGTTGGGCACGACGCGGCGAACAGTCATCGACGACTCCGAATTGGACGGGGCTTTGGGGCTCACAGGAGTACTACTACGGCGCACCGGACCTCGCCCGCACTTTCAAGACACGCCCCTCGGTGTGCTGTCCGGAGAGGTTGGTGACGCGGCTGGCTGATGGTTGGCCGCGATGCCGGTGTGGGGTCGGTGGTAGGCCCGTTTCTCGAGCAGGGTGCGGTGGAAGCGGTCGACCTTGCCGTTGGTCTGGGGCCGCCGGGGCCCCGCGGGCAGGGCGGAGATCACGCGGGCGCCTTGGGTCAGGCCCCGCACGCCGAGGCGTGCGGTAGGGAGCTGGCAGACGGGGACGGGCAGTTCGGGGTCAGGCGTCGGCGGGCCGCGTTTCGGTCGGTGAGGGCGGCGTGCTCGCCTCCGCAGCAGCCGCCAGCAGCGGAACCCGGACGGGAGTTGGCCGGCCGACCGCCTCGCCGACAAAAGACCGACATGACCGCGATGGCAAGCCGGCAGGTCCGTCAACGTCGCGCCGGTACCTGCCCATGCCCCGGCGCCATCCGGACCGCAGCCGCAGAACCCGATCTCGACGCGAAGATCGAAGCGCACCCAGCCGGTCAGCGCTGCGCCGCCGGTACAGTCCGGGCATGCATCCCATCACGCGTTCCGGCGCACGTCTTCGTCTGCGGGAACTCACCATCACCGATGTGGAAGCACTGGTCGCCCTATACGGCAGCCCCGCAGCCACCGAGCACCTCTCGCTCGAACCGCGAAACCGCGAGCAGGTCGAACAGGTCGTGGCCTGGTCCGTCGCACAGGCCACGGTGACGCCTCGTACGGAATACGCGCTCGCGGTCATCCAGTCCGAGACGGCTGAGCTGATCGGGTCCGGCCGCTTGGCGCTTGATCCGCACCAGCAGCGCGGAGCCACCATGGGTTTCGCGCTGCGCCCGGACGTATGGGGGCGGGGCTACGGTGTGGAGACGGTGCGGTTGCTGCTGAGTGTCGGCTTCAACGACTTGCGATTGCATCGCATTTGGGGTGCCCGTTCTCCCCTCAACCAGGCTTCCGCCAAGACCATGAGCGCCGCCGGAATGGTGGAAGAGGGAACGATTCGCGAGCACGTGCTCAAGGCGGGGGAGTGGAGGGACTCCATCGTGCACGCGATCCTCGACCGGGAGTTCTTCCGTAGCCCTTGAACCCACCCACTCAAAAGCCCGCCTCGTGGCTGGCCCTGCGAATGAAGGGCCGGCCACGAGGCCGGCTCCAGCGACGCAGTGAGGGGGGTGACCGGGTAGGTCAGCCGGGCGATGCGAGAGAGGAGCCTGGCTGCGGCTGCCCGCCTGGCGAACTCGGAGTGCTCGCACTTGCGTGCACGGCGGCGCGCGCTACGCCAGCGTTGTCTGGCACTCCTCGCACCGCCGTACCGCTTGCCGCGAGACCTTCAACGGCACCGCCCGACCGGAGCACGAAGCCGACCTGGCGCTGATCATCGGCCTGAACGGCTTCACCCAGCCGGCCGTGGACTTCGCTCAGCGCCACGCGCTCACCCTCGTCGGCCGCCACGAGTGGCACGAGACGCGGGGATGGCCCGGCTCCGCGTGGGTTCTCGACGATCCGTCGTGGTCCGCCGCGGAGCACCCGGAAGGCTCTGGAGCCATCCCCATGGGTGCGGGGAGCGCGCGTCGGCCAGGTTGCCGGCGAGGACGTCGGCGGGATCACCTCCGCGGGTGCGGGGATGATCCCCGTGACCACAGCATCCGGGACCCCCTGACGACGGCCGGGTCGACCCGCCCCGGCGAACCGACCCGGCCGTCGTCAGGGGGCGGCAGGCTCTCTACGGCTGCGGACCGCTCTTCGCCGCCGTGACCGTGCACATCAGCCCCAGGATCAGGGCCAGGGCGCCGATGATGATGTTGTTGACCGCGACTCCGGCGTCCGGGCTGTCGCCGACGACCCATGGGGCGATGATCATCCAGATGCCCAGCGCGCACATGGCCCAGCTCAGGCCGTACATGCGCGCGGGGGCCGCGGTGAAGCCGAGGGCCAGCAGACCGATCGCGATCCCGACGATCAGGTTGTGCGTCATGAGCGCGGGCTGGCTGGCGGTGTAGTGGAGAATCCACGGGGACACGGCGCAGTACAGACCGAGCAGGAACACGGGTCCGTCCACGAGCGCCACATCACGACCACCGAGCATGCGGGCGTACCGCGCCTGCATCTCGGGAACATCGGGGTGCGTCGACATGTCACCTCTGGTGGGCGAGACGTTGGCCATGATTCGTCTCCTTCGACTTCCGGGCCCGACCGCTGGGGAGCGGTGTGCGGTAAGCGCCGCGCCTCTCCATTCTGCTCTTATTAGTTCTTTATGTGTAGAGGTCACACCTCTTGTTCCGTTATGCGATCTCTCGTCCCGCGGGTGAAGAATCCCGGGCCTCCGCGCCAATCCGCGTCCGCCGCGGCTTCGGATCACCCGTGACGGGCCCGGACCGGGGCCCGGCGGGAGGAGCGGACGATGGTGCGGACGACAGCGGCGACCGGCGGCGAGCCGAGCGGGGGAGAGGGAGCCGGGTCCGACGGGCGACGGCGGACGGCGGTCGTGGGCAGCGGGGTGGCCGGGCTGACCGCCGCTCACGTGCTGCGCCGCGCGGACCACCGGGTCACCCTCTACGAGGCCGACGACCGGCTCGGCGGACACGCCCACACCCACGACCTCACCGCGCCCGACGGCCGGACCCACCGTGTCGACTCCGGGTTCATCGTGCACAACCGCCGTACCTATCCCCACCTGCTGCGACTCTTCGACGAACTCGGCGTCTCCACCCAGGAGTCGGAGATGAGCATGTCCGTACGGTGCGACGGCTGCGGGCTCGAGTACGCCGGTGCCCGCGGCCCGGCCGGCCTGCTGGCCCGGCCGCGCAACGCCGTGCGCCTGCCCTACCTGCGGATGCTCACCGAGGTCCCCGCCTTCCACCGCGCGGCCCGCCGACTGCTCTCCCACGGGGCCGAAGACACCTTCACCCTGGGGGAGTTCCTCGACCGCGAGGGCTACTCCGCCTATTTCCGCACCCACTTCATGACGCCGGTCGTCGCGGCGGTCTGGTCCTGCGACGCCGCCACCGCCCAGCGCTACCCGGCCGCCTACCTGTTCCGGTTCCTCGAGCACCACGGGATGCTCGGCATCGGCGGCTCCCCGGTGTGGCGCACGGTCACCGGCGGCTCGCGCACGTACGTCGAGCGGGTCGCCGCCGCGCTCGACACCGTCCGCACCGGCACCCCCGTACGGGCCGTGCGGCGCACCCCGGACGGCGCCGAGATCACCGCCGGCGACGGCGTGACCGAGGCCTACGACGCCGTGGTGATCGCCGTCCACCCCGACCAGGCGCTGCGGCTGCTCGCCGACGCCACCCCGCGGGAGAAGGAACTGCTCGGGGCGTTCCGGTACGCGCGCAACGCCACGCTCCTGCACACCGACACCACGGTCCTCCCGCGCGCCCGCCGCGCCCGCGCCTCCTGGAACTACCTGATGCCGTCCTGCGCCGCGGGCGCCGACCACGTCCGGGTCAGCTACGACATGAACCGCCTCCAGCGCCTCGACGCGGCCGAGCCGTACGTGGTCACGCTGGGCGGGACCGACCGTGTCGACCCCGGCCGCGTCCTCGCCCGCATGACCTACGAACACCCCGTCTACACCCCGGAGTCGGTCGCCGCGCAGCGGGAACTGCCCACCTTGAACACCGCCGTCACCGCGTTCGCGGGCGCCTACCACGGCTGGGGGTTCCACGAGGACGGCTGCCGTTCCGGCGTGGCCGCGGCGGCCGCGCTGGGGGTGCGGTGGTGACCTCCCGGAGCGCGCGGACCGGGCGGAACATCCCGGCACCCGCCCTCTACCCCTGCACGGTCACCCACGTGCGCACCTCACCGGTCCGCCACACGCTGCGCCACCGCACCCACCTCTGGCTGGTCGACGTCGACCGCCTGCCCGAACTCCCGCGCCCCCTGCGGGTACTGGCCCGCTTCGACGCGCGCGACCACTTCGGCGGCGACGAGCCCGGCATCCGGGCCGGCCTGGACGCCGTCCTGGCGGCGCACGGTGTCGACCTGGCGGGCGGCCCGGTGCTCATGCTCGCCCAGGCCCGCATGTTCGGACACGTCTTCAACCCGCTCACCCTCTACTGGTGCCACGGCCCCGACGGCGAGCCGCGCTGCGTGGTCGCCGAGGTCCACAACACCTACGGCGAGCGCCACTGCTATGTGCTCGACACCGACGTCGAGGGCCGGGCGGGTACCGACAAGGAGTTCTACGTCTCGCCCTTCTTCCCCGTCGACGGCCGCTACCGCATGCGGCTGCCCCGGCCGGACGAGCGGCTCGACCTCACCGTGCATCTCGACCGCGCGGGCGGGCGCCCCTTCACCGCAACCGTCCGGGGCGCGCGACGGGAAGCGACCACCGGGCAACTGCTGCGCCTGGCGCTGCGCCGCCCCTGGTCCACCGTCGCCGTGTCCGCCGCCATCCGACTGCACGGCATCCGGCTGTACCTGCGCGGCCTGCCCGTGCGACCCCGTCCCGACCACCGCACCGGAGAGAACACCCCATGACGTACGTCGAGCCCCGCCCCGCCACCGCGCGGCGGGGCGACCGCCACGGCGCTCCGCACCCGGACGCCGCACACCGGCCCGGCGTGGCCGCACCGCCCACCGCCGCCCGTCTGCGGACCGCCGTGGCCGGCGCCGTCGTCCGCCGGGCACTGGACCGCCTGCCGCTGCTGGCGCGCTACGCGGACGGCACCGCCGTGGGCCGGGGCGGGCCCCTGCTGGAGATCAGGGACCCGCGCGCCTTCCACGCCCGGATCGGCGCCCACGGCCTGATCGGCTTCGGCGAGTCGTACATGGCCGGCGAGTGGGACGCGCCCGACCTGGTCGCCCCGCTCACCGTGCTCGCCGCCCACGCGGCCGACCTGATCCCCGCCCCGCTCCAGCGGCTGCGCGGCCGCTGGGCACAGCGGCAGCCGCACCACCGCCGCAACACCCCGGACAACGCCCGCGCCAACATCAGCCGCCACTACGACCTGTCCAACGACCTCTTCGCGCTGTTCCTCGACGACACGCTCACCTATTCCTCGGCGATCTTCCGCGGCTTCCCCGCCCACCGGGATCTGCTCGCCGCCGCCCAGCACCGCAAGATCGACCGGCTGCTCGACCTCGCCCGCGTCGGGCACGGCACCCGGCTGCTGGAGATCGGCACCGGCTGGGGCGAGCTCGCGTTGCGGGCCGCGGCGCGCGGCGCCCAGGTCACCTCGCTCACCCTCTCCGGCGAACAGCGCGACCTCGCCCTGGCCCGGGTCCGCGACGCCGGGCTCGCCGACCGGGTCACGGTCGAACTGTGCGACTACCGCGAGGCACGCGGCCGTTACGACGCCGTCGTGAGCGTCGAGATGATCGAGGCCGTCGGCGAGGAGTTCTGGCCGGTCTACTTCCGCACCCTCGACGACCGGCTGCGCCCCGGCGGCCGGGCCGCGCTCCAGGCCATCACCATGCCCCACGAGCGGATGCTGGCCAGCCGGGACACCCACACCTGGATCCAGAAGTACATCTTCCCCGGCGGTCTGCTGCCCTCCGTCGAGGCCGTCGAGCGCACCGTCCGCGACCACACCCGGCTGACCGTCACGCGTCGCGACGGCTTCGGCGCGCACTACGCCGAGACGCTGCGGCTGTGGCGCGAGCGGTTCACCGAGCGCGCCGACGACGTCGCCGCCCTCGGTTTCGACGCCACCTTCCGCCGGATGTGGACCCTCTACCTCGCCTACTCCGAGGCCGGTTTCCGCTCCGGCTACCTCGACGTGCAGCAGTACCTGTTCACCAAGGAGGATCCGACCCGATGACCGATGTGCGCACCGTCCGCACCGCGCGGCCCGGCACCGCCCACCGGCTCGCCGCCCTCGTCGAGGAAGCGCTCGGCATGTCCCTGCCCGTCCGGCTGCGCGCCTGGGACGGCAGCGAGGCCGGCCCGGCCGACGGCCCCCTCGTGGTCGTACGCTCCCGCCGAGCCCTGCGCCGTCTGCTCTGGGAACCCGGTGAACTCGGCCTCGCGCAGGCCTACGTGACCGGCGAACTCGACGTCGAGGGCGATCTCGCGCACGCGCTGCGCACCCTCTGGGCGGCCGCCAGGGAGCGGGGCGCGCACCTTCCGCGCCCCACCCTCGCCGACCGGACCCGTGCCGCGGCCGAGGCCCTGCGGCTCGGCGCCGTCGGGCCGCGCCCGGCCCCGCCCGCCGCCCAGGCCCGGCTGCGCGGCGGTCTGCACAGCCGGGCCCGGGACCGGGCCGCGATCAGTCACCACTACGACCTGTCCAACGACTTCTACCGGCTCCTGCTCGACGAGTCGATGGCCTACTCGTGCGGCTACTGGGCGGACGACGACCCGGACCGCACTCCCGCCGAGGCCCAGTACGCCAAGCTGGAGCTGGTCTGCCGCAAGCTCGCCGTCGTGCCCGGCGCGCGGCTGCTCGACATCGGCTGCGGCTGGGGCTCGCTCACCCTGTACGCCGCCGAGCGCCACAAGGCACTGGTCACCGCCGTCACCCTGGCACACGAACAGGCCGCGTACGTACGGCGCGAGGTGCGCGAACGGGGCCTGGAACACCGGGTCGAGGTGGTGTGCCAGGACTATCGGGACATCGACGGCGGGGCCTACGACGCCGTCGCCACCATCGAGATGGGTGAACACGTCGGGGACGCGGAGTACCCCGCCTTCGCCGCCGCGCTGCGCCGGCTGGTCCGCCCGCGCGGCCGGGTGCTCGTGCAGCAGATGTCGCGCGGGCGAAACGCCCCCGGCGGCGGCCCCTTCATCGAGGCGTACATCGCTCCCGACATGCACATGCGGCCGCTCGGCGAGACCGTCACGCTCCTGGAGGGGGCCGGGCTCGAGGTGCGCTCCACCGAGTCGCTGCGCGAGCACTACGTGCGCACCGTCGCCGCCTGGCACCGGACGCTGGAGGACCGCTGGGCCGACGTGGTGCGGCTCGTCGGCGAGGAGACCGCCCGGGTGTGGCGGCTCTATCTGGTCGGCGGGGCGCTCGCCTTCGAGGAGGGCCGGATGGGCGTCGACCAGATCCTCTGCGTACGGCCGACCCCGCTCGGGGACAGCGGGATGCCCGCAAGCCCCGAGCACTGGTACGCGGGGCCGGAGCAGTCATGAGCGGCTTCCCCTGGGGCGCGTTCGCGCTCAACCTCGCCTGGGCCGCCGCGGCCGTGTCCGTCGTCCTGCTCGCCACCTTCGCCCTGGCGGTGCGCAAGGGCGTGCACCGGCTCGTGGACGTCGCCTGGGGCATCGCCTTCACCGCCGTGGCCCTCGTGACGTACGGGGCCTCCGCGGGAGACGGCGACACCGGGCGCCGCGTCCTGGTGACGGTCCTGACGGCCGTCTGGGGACTGCGGCTGGCCGCGCACATCGCCCGCCGCGGCCGAGGCCACGGAGAGGATCCCCGCTATGACGCGATGCTGGCGAAGGCTCCCGGCAGCCGGAACCTGTACGCGCTGCGCATGGTGTACCTGCTTCAGGGGGCCCTGGTGTGGCTGGTGTCGCTGCCGGTCCAGGCCGCGCAGTACGTGCCGGCGCCGATGACGGCGGTCGCCTGGGCCGGTACCGCGCTGTGGGCGGTGGGGCTGTTCTTCGAGGCGGTGGGCGACGCCCAGCTGGCGCGGTTCAAGGCGGACCCGGCCCACCGGGGCCGGGTCATGGACCGCGGCCTGTGGCGCTACACCCGGCACCCCAACTACTTCGGGGACTTCTGCGTCTGGTGGGGGCTGTTCCTCATCGCGTGCGACTCCGCGGCCTCGGCCCTGGTCGGCGTCGTCTCGCCACTAGTGATGAGCTTCCTGCTGATCAAGGGCAGCGGAAAGCCGCTCCTGGAACGGCACCTGGCCGAGCGCCCCGGATACGCCGAGTACGTCTCCCGCACGAGCGGCTTCTTCCCACGACCGCCCCACGACTGACCCGCCCGACATCCCCGGATCCGCGGTCCCCCGGAACGCGGATCCGGGGGACCGGCCGGGCCCGCCGCACAGCCGAACCAGGCGGGCAGGCAGACCAAGCCGGATCGGGCGGGCCCGCCGGACAGCAGGGCCGGGCGGACGGGCGGACCAAGGCCTAGCCGGACAGCCGGACTGCCGGACTGCCGGATTGCCGGACCCAGCGGACAGGTGGGCCAAGACCCGGAGGGCAGCCGAACCAGTCGGGCCAGGCGCGCGCAGAATGCCGATCAGCGAGACCAGCCGGACCTGCCGGGCACGCAGATGACGGCGGATCAGGTGGACCAACCAGGCGGCCGGCCGGATCAGGCGGGCCGGGCGGACGGGCGGACCAAGGCCTAGCCGGACAGCCGGACTGCCGGACTGCCGGATTGCCGGACCCAGCGGACAGGTGGGCCAAGACCCGGAGGGCAGCCGAACCAGTCGGGCCAGGCGCGCGCAGAATGCCGATCAACGAGACCAGCCGGACCTGCCGGGCACGCAGATGACGGCGGATCAGGTGGACCAACCAGGCGGCCGGCCGGATCGGGCGGGCTCCCCGGGCACCCGGACCTGCCGGGATCAGGTCGGCAGGGGGACCGAGGCCGTCAGTCGCATCAGGCGGGCCCGCCGGGCAGCCGTACCCGCCGGGCAGGCAGATCTCGGCGGGCCGGGCCGTCCGGCCGGGGCAGGTGGGTCTGCCGGATCACGTGGGGAACGGCAGGAGGGCGACCGGCTGTGAGGTGGGCTGCTTCGAGCCGCCCGTCGGTTCCACCGTGATGCCCACCGCGGACGCCTCGTCCACCGGCCCCCGCAGGACCACCGCCTGACTCGTACGACCCGGGTCCATCAGTCCCGCGTCGCGCATGACGCCGTCCTCGTCGAACCACAGCTGGTATACCTTGCCGCCGGGTGGTTCGGCCATGCCGGTGGCCAGGAACACGGCCCGGTCGCGGCTCTCCGAGACGACCACCGTCCCCTCGGCGCCGTCCGCCAGCCGGACCGTGCGCGAGCGGGCGTCGGGCGCCCCGAGCACGGCGGACAGCTCCGCCGACGCGCGCTGCGAGCGGCCGGCCTCGGCCCGGGCGTCCTCGGCACGCTGGTACTGCCAGACCGTCGTGCCGCCCAGCGCCGCGGTCGCCGCGAGACAGGCGGCCAGGACCCATCGGGACGCCCACCACGCCCTGCGCACCCTGCGTTCCGAACGGTCCCAGGGAGCGCGGGCCGGGGCGGCCTGCCGGACCTCGGCGATCCGCCGCAGCACCTGGTCCCGGCCGCCGGGCGCCGGTCGCAGCGACACCGCGAGCCCCAGCCGGGCGGCCGTCGCGGTGAACTCCGCGACCTCCCGGGCGCAGGCCTCGCAGTCCGCGAGATGGCGTTCGAAGGCGGCGCGCTCGTCGTCCTCCAGAGCGTGCAGGGCGTACGCGCCCGACAGCGTGTGCAGATCCGAGGTGATCACGCGGTCACCCCCAGGCAGTCGCGCAGCCGGATCAGTCCGTCGCGGAGCCGGGTCTTCACCGTGCCCAGCGGCACCGTCAGCGCCTCGGAGACCTGACGGTAGGTCAGCCCCCGGTAGTAGGCGAGCTCCACGGCCTGCCGCTGGAGCTCGGTCAGGGTGCGCAGGCAGCGCCGCACCTGCTCCCGTTCGAGCCGGGCCTCCACCTGTTCGGTGACCTCGTCGTACTCGGGCGCGTGGTCGAGCAGGGCGGCCCGGTGCTCGCGCGCCGTCGCGGCCTGCACCGAACGGACCCGGTCGACCGCCCGCTGGTGCGCCATGGTCAGCACCCAGTTGACGGCCGAGCCGCGCTCCGGACGGTACCGGGGAGCCGAACGCCACACCTCCACCAGCACCTCCTGGGCCACCTCCTCCGACTGCGCCCGGTCGCGCAGCACCGCGCGCACCACGCCCAGCACCGGTCCCGCGACGATGTCGTAGAGACCGGCGAAGGCCTCCTGGTCGCCCAGGGCCACGGCGCCCAGCAGTTCCTGGGGGTCCGGCTGGGAGGCGGGATTACGGCCGATGTGGACGGCTTCTTTCACGGGGGATCCTTCGGGAGTGCGGCAGGTCCGGACGTAATCCGGTGCCCGGGGGGCGGTGGATTGGTCCGCGTCCGCATTTCCCCGACGAGGTCGACGCAGCGGTTGTGCGTCGAATTCACGTCCGCCCGGGGAACGCGCGTGCGGACCGTGGCGTCTCAGTCGTGCGGGACGGGCTCCAGGCGGCCGCGCAGCCGCAGCATGCCGCGCCGGGCGTGGCTCTTGACCGTGCCCAGCGGCCAGCCCGTGCGCTCGGCGATCTGGGTCTGTGTCAGGTCCTCGTAGAAGGTCAGCCGCAGCACCTGCCGCTGGGGTGCCGGGAGCCGGGCGAGCTCGCCGCGCACCAGCACGCGGTCGAGGACCTCCTCGGGCCGGCCGCGGCCCGGATCGCGCAGCGTCAGCCAGGAGCCGGCCGAGGCGACGAGTTCCTGCCTGCGGGTCCGGGCGGCCAGCGCGTCGGCGATCTTGCGCCGGGTGATGCCCACGATCCAGCCACCGAGCGCGCCGCGCTCGGGCCGGTAGCCCGCCCGACCGCTCCACACCCCGAGGAACACCTGCTGGGTCACGTCCTCGGCCTCCTTGGCGTCGCCCAGGGAACGCCAGGCGAGTGAGTGCACCAGGGGGCGCCAGCGGTGGTACACGGCGGCGAGGGAGGCCTCGTCCCCCGACATCAGGCCGCGGGCGAGTTCCGCGTCGGCGAGCGACTCCGGCGTCGGGGCGGGGCAGGGTACGGGGGTCGGCTGCGGGGTCATGACGACGGCTCCTCGCGTCGGGCGGCCTGCGTTCAGGCCGGTCCGGGGCGTTCTCGGGGGCGTGCCCCGATGGCCTCATCGTGCGAGCCGTTCACCAGGAGCTTCAACATGCATCGTTTCTGCGTCGTATCGTCGTCCCATGAGCGTGATCCCGAGCCCCGAGGACACCGGGCTGACGACCGGGGCGCTGGCCCGCCGACTGGGCGTGGCGCCCACCACCCTGCGTTCCTGGGACCGCCGCTACGGCATCGGGCCCGCCGTCCGCACCGACGGACGGCACCGGCGCTGGCGGCCGTCCGACGTGGCCGTGCTGGAGGCGATGTGCCGGCTCACCTCGTCCGGTGTGCCGCCCGCGGACGCCGCCCGGGCGGCGAAGGAGGGGGTGCCGCCGTCCGCCGTTCCGGAGGACGGGTCCGCCGTGCGGCGGACCGTGGCCACCGCCCTGCCGTTCGGCGGTGACGTCCGCCAGGAGTGCCGGGGGCTGGCCCGCGCCGCCGTCCGGCTCGACGCGCCGGCCGTCGCGGAGCAGCTGGACACCGCCGTCGAACGGCACGGGCTCACCGTCGCCTGGCAGGAGGTGATGGTGCCGACGCTGCACGCGGTGGGCCGCAAGTGGGCCTCGTCCGGCGACCGGTACGTCGAGGTGGAGCATCTGCTGTCCTGGCATGTCTCCACGGCCCTGCGCCACGCCACCCGCGCCGTCGCACCGAAGGACGCGGCGGGCGGGCCGGGGCCGGTGGTGCTGGCCTGCGTGCCGGGCGAGCAGCACAGTCTGCCGCTGGAGGCGCTGAACGCGGGCCTCACCCGGCTCGACGTCCCCACCAGGATGTTCGGGGCTGCGGTGCCCGTCGAGGCGCTGACCGCGGCCGTGCAGCGGCTGGGGCCGGTCGCCGTGGTCCTCTGGGCCCAGGCCCGCTCCACGGCGAGCCTGCCGCTCGCCCGGCACGTCGCCGAGACCCGCTGGGGCGTCACCGGAGCCCGGCGCGCCCCGACCGTGATGCTCGCGGGACCCGGCTGGGCGGGCCGCCCCGCCCCGGGCCTGCCCCGCCCGGTCGGTCTGAGCGACGCCCTGACGCTGCTGGCCGGGGCGTACGCCACCTGACGGGCGCGGTCCGCCCGGGCTCGGGCGGCCGGGCGGGTCAGCCCAGCAGCTTGAGGAGTTGCTCGGCGAGCGGGGCGGAGGAGGCGGGGTTCTGGCCGGTGACCAGGTTGCGGTCCACCACCACGTGCGGCGCCCACGGCTCACCGGCCCGCACCTCGATGCCCGCTTCGGTCAGCCGGTCCTGGAGCAGCCACTTGGCCTTCTCGCCCAGTCCGGCCTGGAGCTCCTCCGCGTTGGTGAACGCGGCGACCCGGTAGCCCGCGAAGGCGTTGGAGCCGTCCTCGGTCACGGCGGCGAGCAGCGCGGCGGGACCGTGGCAGACGACGCCCAGCGGCCTGCCGGAGCGGAGGGCGTCGACGAGGAGCCGGCCGGACACGGCGTCGACCGCGAGGTCCTCCATGGGGCCGTGCCCGCCCGGGTAGAACACGGCCGCGTGGTCGGACAGGTCCACGTCCTCCAGCCGCACCGGCCGCCGCAGCTCCGGCATCGCGTCGAGCGCGGCGGCGAGACGGTCGGCGGCCTCCTGGCCGCCGTTGACCTCCGCGGCCAGACTGCCCCGGTCCACCGGGGGGACGACGCCGCCGGGCGTGGCGACGACGATCTCGTGTCCGGCCGCCCGGAACGTCTCGTACGGGGCGACGGCCTCTTCCGCCCAGAAGCCGGTGGGGTGCGAGGTGCCGTCGGCGAGCGTCCAGTGGTCGGCGCCGGTCAGCACGAAGAGGATCTTTGCCATGGGTGAACTCCGCTGGTGTCGGTGCCGGGGTGCGTGTCACGGACCGCCGGCGTGGGTGGGTGTGCGGTCGAACGTAGGCGTTCCGGGCATAGGGATCCAATGGGGATCCCAATGGCGGACATAGGACTTCCTATGGCGGGAGAGGGAATACTGGGCCCGGTGGAACGAACCGACGGCCGCCCCGCCGAGCACCTGGACCTGAACCTGCTGCGCACCTTCCTCGCGGTGTACCGCTCGGGCTCGTTCACCGGCGCCGCGCAACTGCTGGGGCTGTCCCAGCCGACCGTGACGACGCAGATGCGCGCGCTGGAGCGGCAGGCCGGACGCGAGCTGTTCGAGCGGCTCCCGCGCGGCGTCGCGCCGACCGCCGTCGCCGACGAGCTCGCCGCCCGCGTCTCCGCGCCGCTCGACGAACTGGCCGCCGCGGCCGGTGCGCGGTCGGCGGTGGGCCGGGCCGATCCGGTGCACCTGGCCGGGCCCGCGGAACTGGTGTGCACCCGTGTGCTCCCGGCGCTGGCGCCGCTGGCGGCCGGGGGAGTCCGGCTGCGCGTCGCCACCGGCCTGACCGACCCGCTGCTCGACGAACTGCGGGCGGGACGGCACGACCTGGTCATCGCCACCACCCGGCCGCGCGGCCGCACCCTCACCGCGGTCCCGCTGACGGACGAGGAGTTCGTGCTGGTCGGCGCCCCGGCGTGGGCCGGGCGGCTGAGCGGACCGCTGGCCGCCGAAGGAGCCTCGGCACTGCACTGCGCACCCCTGGTCACCTACGCCGAGGACCTGCCCATCGCGCGCCGCTACTGGCGGCACGTCTTCGGCCGGCGGCTGTCGGCATCCGCCGCGGTGACCGTGCCCGACCTGCGCGGTGTGCTGGCCGCGGTGGTCGCGGGGGCCGGGATCAGCGTGCTGCCCCGCTACCTCTGCCTGGACGAACTGGCCTCCGGCACCCTCGTCCCGCTCCATGAGCCGCCCGACCCGCCGATCAACACCACCTACCTCGTCCGGCGCCCCGGCGCCGTGGAGAACCGGGACGTGGCCCGCGTCCGCGATCTCCTGCTGAGCGCCGCACCCGCCTGGTGACGGGCCGAGGGCATCGGGCCGCTCAGAAGCGTTCCCTGGCGCGCTTGAAGCGGGCGAGTCCCTCCGCGAGCTCGACGATCGGGTCCGGGTAGTCGAGTGCCGCCCGGTCCGCGTCCGGCAGCTTCCACGGCTCGTGCACCGCGGACGTCGGCACGCCCGCGAGCTCCGGCACCCAGCGCCGTACGTACGTCCCGTCGGGGTCGTAGCGCTTCGCCTGGGTGACGGGGTTGAGGACCCGGTTGGGCCGCGAGTCGGTGCCGGTGCCCGCCATCCACTGCCAGTTGAGCTGGTTGTTGGCCACGTCCCCGTCCACCAGCAGATCCAGGAAGTGCCGGGCGCCGACGCGCCAGTCGACGTACAGCGTCTTGACGAGGAAGCTCGCGGTGAGCAGTCGGCCCCGGTTGTGCATCCACCCCTCGTGCCGCAGCTGCCGCATCGCCGCGTCCACCACCGGATAGCCGGTACGGCCGGCCCGCCACGCCTCGACGTCCTCGCCCGCCGTCCGCTCCGAACGCCAGCGGTCGTGCTTGGTGCGGTAGTCGGCGCTCGCCGCGGCGGGCCGGGCCGCCAGCACCTGACGGTGGAAGTCGCGCCAGGCCAGCTGCCGTACGAACGCCTCGGCCCCCGGCCCGCCCGCGCGGCGCGCCCGGTGCACCAGCTCCACCGGGGACAGCGTGCCGAAGTGCAGGTGCGGCGAGAGGCGGGAGGTGGCGTCACCGGCCAGGTCGTCGTGCCGGTCCTCGTAGGCGGCGATGCCCGACCGCAGCCAGGCGGTGACCCGGTCACGGCCCTCCTCCTCGCCCCCGCGGGCGAGCTGCGGCGACAGTCCCGGCAGCCCCTCGCGGGCGGGAAGTTCCTCCGAGCCGACCCCCTCCGGCACGCGTACCGTCCGGGGCGCGCCGAGCGGCTCGCGCAGCCGGCACTGCGACCAGCGCCGGAAGTACGGCGTGAAGACGGCGAAGTGGTCCGAGGAGGCCGGCGTCACCGCGCCGGGACCGACGGCGGTCGTCACCGCGTCGTGCACATGCAGCCGCACGCCCTCCGACTCCAGGGCGCGCCGCAGCCGTTCCTCACGGCGCCGCGCGTGGGCGCTCCCGTCGGCGGCCAGGTGGACCTCGTCCGCGTCCGCCTCCCCGGCCACCCGGCACACCTGCTCGACCAGGTCGCCCGAACGCACGACGAGCCGGCCGCCCCGCGCGCGCAGCCCCGTGTCGAGGTCGCCCAGACAGTCGGCGAGGAACGCCAGCCGGTTCGGCACGGCGAACCCGGCACCGTCGACGGCCCGGTCGCGCACGAACAGCGGGACCACCTGCCGCGCCCCGTCGAGGGCCGCGCGCAGCGGCGGGTGGTCGTGCAGACGCAGGTCCGCGGTGAACAGGACGACCGAGACGTTCATGGCAGGACTCCGGGGCAGGGGTTCGGACGATCAGCTGCTTCCGGGAGGCGGCGCCCGGCGGATGCAGGGGGTACGGCGGACGGGTCCTCGCGGACGGCGGGTCAGCGGACCGGCTCCCGCTCCCGTGCCGTCGCGTCCGCCACCGCCGCCTGGGTGATGTTGCGGGCCATGCCGCCGAAGACGAGGGCGTGGAAGGGGGAGACGCTCCACCAGTAGGCGTGGCCGAGCAGTCCGCGCGGATGGAACAGGGCGCGCTGCCGGAAGCGGACACGGCCGCCGGAGCCGTCCTCCACGGACATCTCCAGCCAGGCCAGGCCGGGCAGCCGCATCTCGGCCCGCAGCCGGAGCAGATGGCCGCGTTCGATCTCCTCGACCCGCCAGAAGTCCAGCGAATCGCCCACCCGCAGCCGGGCGGCGTCCCGGCGGCCCCGGCGCAGCCCCACCCCGCCCACCAGCCGGTCCAGCCGGCCGCGGACGGCCCAGGCGAGCGGGAAGGAGTACCAGCCGTTGTCGCCGCCGATGCCCTCGATCACCCGCCACAGGGACTCCCGGGGCGCGTCGACGACCAGTTCGCGCACGTCGGTGTAGAGGCTGCCGCCGGCCCAGTTGGGGTCGGTGGGCAGCGGGTCGCTGGGAGCGCCCGGGACGGAAGCGGAGGACCACCGGGTGGCGACCCGGGCGTCCCGTACCTTGCGCAGGGCGAGCCGGACCGCGTCGTCGAATCCGAGCGGGTGGCCGGGCGGGTCCGGCACGTAGCGGGCGATGTCGTGCTCGTGGCAGACCACCTCGTGCCGCAGCGACTCGGTGAGCGGCCGTGCGATCGAGGCCGGCACCGGGGTCACCAGTCCGACCCAGTGGCTGGACAGGCCCGGGCTGAGCATCGGCACGGACAGGATGAGCCTGCGGGGCAGTTCGGCGATGGCCGCGTAGCGGATCATCATCTCGCGGTACGTCAGGACGTCCGGCCCGCCGATGTCGAAGGCCCGGCTGACGTCCTGCGGCATCCCTGCGGAACCGACCAGGGCGCGCAGCACGTCGCGGACGGCCACGGGCTGGATCCGGGTGTGCACCCAGCTCGGAGTGATCATCACCGGCAGCCGTTCGGTCAGATAGCGCAGCATCTCGAAGGAGGCCGAACCCGAGCCGATCACCACGGCGGCCCGCAGCACGGTGGTGGGCACGCCCGAGTCCAGCAGGATCCGCCCCACCTCGGCGCGCGACCGCAGATGCGGCGAGAGCTCCCGCTCGGGCACCCCGGCCGGGGTGAGGCCGCCGAGGTAGACGACGCGGCGCACTCCGGCCGCCCGCGCCCGCTCCCCGAAGATCCGCGCCGCCCGGCGGTCGGTCTCCTCGAAGTCCTCGCCGGTACCCAGCGCGTGCACCAGGTAGTACGCGACGTCGACGTCCTTCAGCGCGGCCGCGACCGACGCGGCGTCCGTGACGTCCCCGCGCACCCGCTCGACGTCCCCGGCCCACGGGTGGTCGCGCAGCCGCTCGGGGGAGCGGGCCAGACACCGCACCCGGTGCCCCGCCGCCAGCAGCTCCGGGACGAGCCGCCCGCCGATGTAGCCCGTGGCGCCGGTCACCAGGCACAGGGTGCCGCGGCCGTCTGCGGTCATGAGTCCTCGCTCCTTCGCGTCGGTGGCCCTCTCGCAGATCGCTTCCACGCGCGGCGGGGCCGCGGATGCGGCGGGAGCTTGTGCGCACGAACGAGTGATCGCGGGCGGCGACTACGCTGGCCCCGTGGCCACAGCGAACGACCGTGAGGGGCGGGTGCCGGGACAGCCGTCCGAGGCGTCCGGGACGCCGACCGACCTGCAAGCCTTCGCGGTGCGGCTGCGGCGGATGAACGGCGAGATCAACCGGCTGGTGCACGGCTTCGCGGGCGACCAGGGGCTGCACCCGACCGACGTCCAGGCGCTCGCCGCGATCCTGGACGCCGACGGGCCGATGACACCCAAGCGGCTGCGCGAGCATCTCGGGCTCACCTCCGGCGCCGTCACCGCGTGCGTGGACCGGCTGGAGCGCGCGGGGCACATCCGCCGGGTCCGCGAGAGCGCCGACCGCAGGGTGGTGCACCTGTACTACGCGGCCGACGCCCGGTCGGTGGCCCGCACCTACTTCCGGCCGCTGGCCGAGGCGACCCGGGCCGCGCGCTCGCGGTTCACCGAGGACGAGCTGTCGGTGGTGCTGCGCTTCCTCACGGCGATGGGCGAGGAGCTGTCCGGGATCTCCCCTCCCGGCCGCTGAGACCGGCACGCCGAAAAAGGCCGCGGTCCGCCGCATCCGGGGACCGGCCGAGGCCGGAAGGACGGGCAGCGTCTACGATCACTCGGCGGCAACTTACTCAATCATTGAGATTGTTTGTTGTTGAGATACTTACTCACCGATCTGGAGAACGATGTCCACCAACCCCCGGCGCGCCCGCTGGCTCGTCCCGGTCCTCCTCGTCGCCGTGTGGCTCGGCGTCGGCGGCGTCCTCGGCCCCTACGCGGGGCGGCTGGGCGAGGTCGCCACCAACGACCAGGCCGCCTTCCTGCCCCGCAGCGCCGAGTCGACGGAGGTCATCGCGGCTCAACGCGCCTTCCGCCAGAACGAGACCCTCCCGGCGATCGTCGTGTGGACCGGGAACACCGAGGGCGGAGCAGGCGAGGCCGCCGGGATCGAGGACCGGGTGGCCGCCGCCGGCCAGGCACTCGCCTCCCTCGCAGACGACCGGAACGTCGCCGGTGACGTGTCGCCCGCGCTGCTCTCCGAGGACGGGCAGGCCATCGAGGGCGTGGTGCCCCTGCGCCCCGACCTCGGCGACGATCTCGCCACCACCCTCGACCGGATCCGCGCCGCCGCCGAACGCGTCCCCGGCACCACGGTCCGGCTCGCCGGACCGGCCGCGACCCAGGCCGACCTGTCCGACGCCTTCGCCGGCATCGACGGACTGCTGCTCGCCGTCGCGCTGGCCACCGTCCTCGTCATCCTGCTGCTCGTCTACCGCAGCGTGCTGCTCCCGCTGGTGATCATCCTCGGCGCGGTCTTCGCCCTCGGCCTCGCCTGCGCGGTCGTCTACGCGCTGGCAGACCACGACGTGGTGCGCGTCGACGGACAGGTCCAGGGCATCCTCTCCATCCTCGTGATCGGCGCCGCCACCGACTACGCCCTGCTGCTCACCGCCCGCTACCGGGAGGAACTCGCCGCGCGCACCGATCGGTTCGCCGCCATCACGGCCGCGCTGCGCAAGTCCTGGGGCGCCGTGGTGGCCAGCGCCGCGACCGTCGCCCTGGGACTGCTCGCCCTGCTGCTCAGCGACCTCACCAACAACCGCGCCCTCGGACCGGTCGGCGCCATCGGCATCGGCTGCGCCGTGCTCAGCACGCTGACCTTCCTGCCCGCCGTCCTGGTCCTGCTCGGCAGGTCCGCGTACTGGCCCGCCCGCCTGACGGCGGACGGCGCGGGGCACGGCGTGTGGCGGCGCGTGGCCGCCCTCGTCGACCGGGCACCGCGCCGGGTCTGGGCGGTGACCCTCGCCGTCCTGCTGGCCGGGGCCGCCTTCGCCCCGACGCTCGCCTCGAAGGGGGTACCGCTCGACGAGACCTTCGTGAACGACGCCCCCTCCGTCGCCGCGCAGGAGACCCTCGGCCGGCACTTCCCCGGAGGCTCCGGCAACCCCACCGTGGTCGTCGCGGACGCCGACCGGCTGAAGGAGGTCCTCGCCGCCGCCCGGGACACCGAGGGCGTCGCCTCGGCGTACGGCGCCACCGCGTCCGGCCGGCCAGGCGGCGAACCCCTGGTGGTCGACGGGCGGGTCCGGGTCGACGTCACCCTCACCTCCGCCGCGGACGGCGACGCCGCCCTGCGGACCGTGGCCCGACTGCGCAGCTCCCTGCACACGGTCCCCGGCGCGGACGCCCTCGTCGGCGGCTACACGGCCCAGCGGTACGACACGCTGCGCACCGCCGAACGCGACCGCACGCTCATCGTCCCCGTCGTCCTCGCCATCATCTTCGTCATCCTGACGGTCCTGCTGCGCTCGCTGCTGATGCCCGCGCTGCTGGTGGCCACGGTGGCACTGAACTTCCTCGCCACCCTGGGCGTCTCCGCCCTGGTGTTCCGGCACGTGTTCGGCTTCAGCGGCACCGATCCCTCCGTGCCCCTGTACGGCTTCGTGTTCCTGGTGGCGCTGGGCGTCGACTACAACATCTTCCTCATGTCCCGGGTCCGCGAGGAGTCCCTGCGGCACGGCGTCCGCGAGGGCGTCCTGCGGGGGCTGGTCACCACCGGCGGCGTGATCACCTCGGCCGGCGTGGTGCTCGCCGCCACGTTCGCCGCGCTCGGGGTGATCCCGCTGGCCTTCCTCGCCCAGATCGCGTTCATCGTCGCCTTCGGCGTCCTGCTCGACACGCTCGTCGTGCGCTCGCTGCTGGTGCCCGCGCTGGTACGGGACATCGGCGCCCCCGCCTGGTGGCCGGGACGGCTCGGCCGCGGTGGTGGCCCGGCGGGTGACGGGCCGTCGGCCGACGACCGGACATGACCGCACCGATCCCGGGCAACCGAACCCCGAAGAGATTGTCCGTTTCGCACGGGAGGTGTCGGCCGCTATGGGCGCGAAGGTGTTGGAGCGTTTCCCCGCGGGATCCCCGCGAGGATCGTGGCCGGCGGAGGAGTACGCGGCGCGGCGACGGGCCGAGGGGGAGCCCGCCACCGTGGTCATGGACCTGAAGTCGGATGCCTTCCTCGTCGTGGTCCCGGCCGGCGACGAGGACTGATCCCCCGACGGCCGGCACGGCCGGGGCGCCGCCGGGGACCGGACCTCAGCGGCCCGTCCCCCGCAGCGTCCCGCCCGTCCTCAGCGTGGCCGTCACCCGGTAGCGCGCGTCCCGCGGCGCGGGCACCGCGAGGGTGCGCCCGGCGGCGGACACGGTGCCGCCCCCGGCCCGCTCCTCGGTGGCCCTGATGCCGGTGACGGCACGGCTCCCGGCCGCCAGCAGGTACCAGCGGCCCGCCGGCGACCGCCAGGACGTACCGGCCACCACGTGCTGCCCGAACCGGCTGCACGCGGCGGTCGAGTCCTGCGCGGCCACCGTCCGGGCGGCCGCACCGGCCGTCCGCAGCGACAGCCGGACGTCCCCCGTCCCGCGCCAGGTGTCGGCGCGGGAGCAGGTCCACACCGCGAGCCCGCCCCCGTCCGGCAGCGACTGATCGGCGAAGTCCCAGGCGTTGACGGCCCGCACCCCCGCGCCGCCGCGCAGCGCACCGCCCGCGCAGCCCAGCCTGCTCCACGCCGAGAGGGCCGCGGGGCCGGTCGCCTCGCGCGGCTGGCGTGCGGGCGGCGTACCGCGGGCGGGCAGCGGGGTGTAGGTGAGATGCACCGGCGACAGCCCGCCCAGTCCGGCCAGCAGGAACGCGTGGTCCTCCACGATCCGCGGGGAGGACCGCAGTTGGAGCACCCCAGGCCCGGCGCAGTCGGCGCCCACCGTGGGCACCGGTGCGGTCAGACCGTCCCGGGAGACCGTCAGCGGGCGGGCCGGGACGTCCGGCCGGGACAGGTCGCGGGTGCGGGACTCGGCGATCCAGGGCGCCAGCAGATAGCGTGCCGCGCCGCCCCGCTCCTCGACGGCGACCGCGGCCGCCGTGGTGACGTCGGCGTCGTCGGCCCGCGAGACGGTCAGGGTGCGTGGTCCGTCCGGGCCGAGCGGCTCGGTGTACCGGGCCAGGCGCATCCCGTCGAACAGCAGCACGACCGTGCGGTCGCCGATGTCGCCCGCGTACAGCAGTCGGGGCGCGACCGGCGGCGGGTCCTGCGCGGTGGCGGGCGCGTACGCCACCCGGGTGCCGGCCGGCGGACGGGCCCAGACGGTCAGCGCGCGGGTCAGCAGGGCGTCGTCGTCCGTGCGGGCGCCGCGGGCCGGCCAGGCGGTGAAGTCCACCCGTGAGGTGCTCGCCCACCCGTCCGGGGGCGTCCTCACCAGGTCGGCGGCCCGGGGCACGGCCACGCTGGACCGCGCCGGCGCGGTGTCCCGCGGGCTGTCGTGCACCGGCGCGGTCACCCGGTAGGACACCGTCAGCGCGGCCGCGCTGACCAGGACGGCGGCGCCCGCGAGCCGCGACCGCCGTCGCCGGCGCAGCAGATCGGTGGGACGGGCCTGGACGGTGCAGGCGTCGAACTCCCGCGACGCCGCGAGAGCGGTGGCCGCCGCCGCGGTGCCGGCGCAGGCGTCGAGCCGGTCCGCCGCCCGTACCGCCGCGTCGACGTCGGCCGCGCCGGCGGCCTCCAGCAGACCGCGTACCGCCGTGTCGGACAGCCCGTCGAGGCGCCGCAGCACGAACACGGCGCGCGCCTCCGCCGACACCCCGGACAGCGCCTGCGCGAGGACCATCTCCTCGACGCCGCCGGAACGCGGGAAGAGCCGCAGCCCCACCACGAACGGCAGTCGGGGAACCAGATCGGCCGGTGCGGCGAGCCTGCCCGGCCAGCCCCGGGGCCGGCGGCCACGCGCCAGGGCGGCGCTCAGCACCGCCACCCGCAGCCCGTCCAGCGCCGGTTCGGCCCCGCCCGCCCTGCGGCGGGGGGACGGAACCTGCGAGCGCGTGCGGTCCGTACGGCCGCCGGGCAGGGCGTGCTGCACCAGACCATGGGCGGCCAGCACCCGGCGGTGCCGGCCCAGCGAGGACGGCAGGACCAGATAGGCGAGCCGGACCAGATCGGCGTACCGCTCGACCAGGGCGGCCTCGGCACGCAGGACCCGGGCTTCGGCGGGGACGGAGCCGGGGCGCCGACGGAACGACAGAGAGAGCATCGAGCGGGTACCTTCCGCGGGCGGGTGACGTACTGCTCTGGTGCTCCGTCAAACGAGTGAATCATGAGACGGTCACCCCGGTGCCCGCACGCCTACGGCGCCCCGGGTGTCGCGCTCAGCGTCCGCGCCGTCCGTACGAAGACCTCGTGCAGGTCCCGTGCCGCCTGTGGTACGGACTCCGCCCGCCGCCGCTTCAGCATCAGCAGCACCCGTGTCGTGTCACCGGTGATCGGCCGGTGGGTGAGCGCCCCGCACCGCTCCAGCGGATCCCCGACCACGCTGAAGTCGGGCAGCACCGTCGCGCCCAGCCCCTCGGCCACCATCAGCTTGCCCATCTCCGCCCCGTCGGTGGAGTAGGCGAACGACAGGCCACGTCCGTCGAGCAGCCGATGCACATAGCGGTGCATGACGTAGCCGGACCGCATCCCGATCAGCGGAACGCCGAGCAGGTCCTCCACCGAGACCGACGGCGCGGCGGCCAGCGGGCTGTCGGGACGCACGCACACCACGGGCCGGCCCCGCAGCAGTTCCGTCGACTCGAACTCGGCGGGCATGTCGTCGCCCTCCAGGTGGTTGACCAGACCCAGGTCGAACCCGCCCTCCAGCAGGGTCCGGTGGATGTCGGTCTGCTGGGCCCCCACCACCTCCACCTGGGTCACGGGATGCCCGGCGCGGAACTCCTCGACCGCCGGGATGAGCAGCGGCACGGTCGCCGCGTTCACCGTGCCGACCCGCACCATCCGGCTGATCCGATGCTGCTCGCCCGCCGCCGAGCGCAGCCGGTCCACCGCCTCCAGCACCCCGATGATGTGCGGCAGGAGTTCCCGGCCCGACGCGCTCATCGTGGCACCGGACCGCTTGCGCTCCAGGAGATCCACTCCCAGCTCGCGCTCCAAATTCCGTACGGTCTCGCTCAACGCGGGCTGGGAAAGCCGTAGTTCGTCGGCGGCCCGGCGCAGCGAACCGAGCCGGGTGACCGCCGCGATGTATTCCAGTTGTTCCGTACGCACGACGGAAGATTGCGGGCCGGACCGGCGCGCGTTCAAGGGTTTCCCTGTCACGCCTTCGTGAAATTCAATGGTCCGCGATACGAGACCGGTCGGGTTTGCCTTGACTGCCCTCGCGCGCGGCTGCCACGATCGAGCACATGAAGCTGCGACTGGACCTCACGCGACGACGCCATGTCGACCTCGCGCGCGTATCCAGCGCCTCCTGTTGCGCCGCGGTCTGATCCGTCCCCCCGGTCCGCCGCGCCTTTCCTTCTCCCCCTCCGAATTCCCCGCGTCCGCCCGCTTCCCGGCGTCCGCATTCGTGTCGGCGCCGCCGCGCCGGTGAATTCGGCGCGCCGGAAAACAGCACGCGCCACGCGTCGGAAAGCGCCTCCCGCGCCCCCGGTCCGTGAACCGTCGGGCGCGACTCCCGGACGTACAGGAGGAGTCCGGCCCCCGGTCGGCTCCGACCGTGCCCACCCGCTCCACGACCCCGCCGCCCACGGGCGCCGCGAGGCCGGTCGCCGGGTCCTCGAGGGCGAACCGCCCGCACCCACCGCCACTCCTGACCGCTCCCACCGGAGCGCCCCGCCCTGCCGGGGTGCCCCGGGTTCCTTCGAAAGAGGACCCATGGCCACCGTTCTGTCCGTCTCCGGCAGCCCCTCCGCCTCCTCCCGCACCGGCCGTCTGCTGCGCCACCTCGACCAGCGGCTCGCCGCCCAGGGACACGAGGTGATCCCGCTCGACGTGCGCACCATCCCGGCCGAGGCCCTGCTCGGCGCGGACTTCCGGCACCCGGCGATCGTCGAGGCCGCCGAACTCTTCGCCCGCGCCGACGGTGTCGTCGTGGGCACGCCGGTGTACAAGGCGTCCTACTCCGGTGTCCTCAAGGCGCTCCTCGACCTGCTCCCGCAGTACGCGCTCACCGGCAAGACGGTCCTGCCGCTGGCCACCGGCGGCTCCACCGCCCATGTCCTCGCCATCGACTACGCGCTGCGCCCCGTGCTCAACTCCATGGGCGCGGCCCACATCGTGCAGGGCTGGTTCACCCTCGACAAGGACATCACCGCCCACGAGGACGGCTCGGTCTCGGTCGCCCCGGGCGCCACCGAGGCGCTCTCCCACGTGGTCGACCAGTTCTCGACCGCGCTCGGGCGGACGCCGTACCTGGCCGCGGCGAGCTGAGCGCACGATGTCCGCCCATGTCATCGCCGACGACGCCGAGGCCCTCGCCGTCGCCGCCTCGCTGGCCGAGGAGTTCCGCGCGGGAGCCTCGGCGCGCGACGCCGAGCGACGGCTGCCGCGCGCCGAGCTGGACCGGCTGTCCGCCTCCGGACTGCTCGCGGTGACCGTCCCCGCCGACCACGGCGGGGCGGATGTGAGCGCCCTGACCCTCGCGGAGATCCTCCGCCTGCTCGGCACCGCCGACGGGAGCCTCGCCCAGATCCCGCAGAGCCACTTCGCCTACGTCAACGTGATCCGCCGTCAGGGCACTCCGGAACAGCGTAAGTTCTTCTTCGCCGAGCTGCTGGCCGGCCGGCGCCTCGGCAACGCCCAGTCGGAGGCCGGCGGCAAGGACATCCAGGACATCCGCACCCGCCTGGAGCCCCGGCCGGACGGCTCGTACGTCCTGACCGGCGTCAAGCACTACTCCACGGGCGCCCTCTTCGCCGACTGGATCCCGGTCCTCGCCCGCGCCGAGGACGACCGGCTGCACGTCGCGTACGTGCCGTCCGGCGCGCCCGGCCTCACCGTGATCGACGACTGGGACGGGCTCGGCCAGCGGACGACGGCCAGCGGTACCGTCCGCCTCGACGCCGTGCCGGTGCCGGCGGATCGCGTACTGCCGCACCACCTCACCTTCGAGGGGCCGCAACTGCACGGCGCGGTGGCCCAGTTGCTGCATGCCGCGATCGACGCGGGGATCGCGGCGGGCGCGCTCGCCGAGGCGGCGGAGTTCGTGCGGACGAAGAGCCGGCCGTGGTTCGAGTCCGGCGTCGACACGGCCGCCGAGGACCCACTGCTGATCCAGCGGTTCGGTGAACTCGACCTGGAGGTACGGGCGTCGGAGGCGCTGCTGCGCGAGGCCGCCCGGTCCGTCGACGCGGCACGCGCCGGACTCACCGACGACACCGCCGCCCGGGCGTCCCTGGCGGTCGCCGCGGCCAAGGTGCAGGCGGCGAGAGCCGCGGTGGAGGTCTCCGGCGCCCTGTTCGAGGTGGCGGGGACCCGGTCCGCGCTCCGCCCGCTCAACCTGCACCGGTACTGGCGCGACGCCCGCACCCACACCCTGCACGACCCGACCCGCTGGAAGATCCAGCACCTCGGACGCTTCGCCCTGAACGGCACCCGGCCCCCGCGCCACGGCCTGCTCTAGCCGCCTTCCTGATCGGAGACCCCCCGTGTCCCTCACCTTCCACTGGTTCCTCCCCACCAACGGCGACAGCCGCGATGTCGTCGGCGGCGGCCACGGCACCCCGGCCACCGTTTCCGGAAGGGACCGGCCGCCGACGGTCGCCTACCTGAGCCAGATCGCCCGTGCCGCGGAGGACCTCGGCTTCGTGGGCGCGCTCACCCCGACCGGGGCCTGGTGCGAGGACGCCTGGCTGACCACGGCCATGGTCAGCCAGCACACCGAGCGGCTGCGGTTCCTGGTCGCCTTCCGGCCCGGCTTCGTCTCGCCGACGCTCGCCGCGCAGATGGCGTCCACCTTCCAGCGGCAGACCGGCGGACGGCTCCTGCTCAATGTCGTCACCGGCGGCGAGAGCCACGAGCAGCGGGCCTACGGCGACTTCCTGGACAAGGACGCCCGTTACCGCCGGACCGGCGAATTCCTGCGCGTCGTAAGGGAGTTGTGGGAGGGCGGGACCGTCGACCTGGACGGCGAGCACCTCCGGGTCGAGGACGCGAAGCTGGCCCGGCTGCCGGACCCGGTGCCGGAGGTGTACTTCGGCGGCTCCTCGCCGGTCGCCGGCGAGGTCGCCGCGAAGTACGCCGACGTCTACCTCACCTGGGGCGAACCGCCGGCCCAGGTCGCCGAGAAGATCGCCTGGATCCGGGAACTCGCGGCGAAGGAGGGGCGGACTCTCCGGTTCGGCATCCGGCTCCATGTCATCACCCGGGACACCGCCGAGGAGGCCTGGGCGGAGGCGGACCGGCTGCTCGCCGGGTTCGACCCGGAGACCGTGCGGTCCGTCCAGGCGGGGCTCGCGCGCAGCGAGTCCGAGGGACAGCGGCGGATGCTCGCCCTGCACGGCGGCGGAAGCCGGGACGGACTGGAGATCCATCCCCACCTGTGGGCCGGGATCGGTCTGGTCCGCGGCGGGGCGGGGACGGCGCTGGTGGGCAGCCACACGGACGTCGCCGACCTGATCAAGGAGTACGCGGCGCTGGGCATCGAGGAGTTCGTGCTCTCCGGGTACCCGCACCTGGAGGAGGCGTACTGGTTCGGGGAGGGCGTGCTGCCCAGGCTGGCGGCGGAGGGCCTCTGGCACCATCCGCGCCGCGACGCGTCCGCTCCCTCCCCGCAGGTACCCTTCGCGAACTGAGCGGTCCTCCGCGCGGCGGCACAGCGTGACCCGCCCGGGTGACGATCGGGCGCCCGTGTCCCCCCGACCGTCAGCGCGGTCCTCGCCCGGTGCGCCCCCCGGATCCGGCGCCGGTGCGTTCTACCGCAGCCGTCCCGGCCTGCTCGAGCCCCTCCTCGCCGCATCGCCGGAGCCGGCACCCGGGCGGGCGGCCGACCGGTGACACGGAGGTGCGGGCGTGGCCCCTCAGTCGTCGGTCAGTGCGTCGAGGTGAGCCGCCCGTGACTCCTGGGTCTGGGCCTGGACCATGAGGAACAGGGCCTCCCGCGCCAAGCGCTGGGCCCTGTTCGTCAGCAGCATGGAGCGGCCGCCACCGGTCACCACCGCTGCCGTGGTCGCCGTCCGCATCACCTCGTGGGCCTGTGTCCGCAGGGCCAGCCGGTCCGCCAGGTGTTCCTCGGGCGCCGCGCCGTCCATCAGAGCGTAGGCCCGGCTCCGGACCTTGGTGAGCCGGGCGCGCAGCGGGGCCGCCGTCGCCTCGTCGAGCAGGGACAGGGCCGCCTCCGTGAGACCGAAGACCGCCGGGTTGGCGTTCACCGTCCTGCGACGGTCCGCCGCCGACCAGCGCCCGTGCGGGGTGCGCAGCGCGACCGCGTCCTCCGGGAGCCACAGGCCGTCCAGTTCCAGGGAGACCGTGCGGGCCGCGGTGAGCGCGGCGAGCCGCAGCGGGGCCGACGGCCGCAGTCCCGGCCGCTCCCGGGCCTCGGTGAAGGCGAACAGCACCTCGTCCGCGTCGGTGACGCCCGCGAGCAGCAGCACATCGTTCAGGCCCCACCCCGTGTACCAGGGGACCGTCCCGTCGAAGCGCCAGCCGCCCCGCTCCCGGGTGACCCGGACGGGGCGACGCGGATATGCCCGCAGATGCGCGTACGCGACCCCCGACAGCAGCTCACCCGTCGCCAGCGGCCCCAGCAGACGCTCACGCGCCGGGCCCTCGTTCCCGGCCAGGGTCAGTACGGGTGTGTGGTGCTGTGCCTGCACGAACCAGGTCGAGCAGCACGCCCCGGCCAGGATCTCCGTCGTCTCGCGCACCACCGCACCCGGCGCCGCGGCCCCGCCGTACTCCTGTGGCGCGTTCAGCCCGAGCAGGCCCGAGCGGCGGATCTCCGCGAGGTGGCTCGCGGGGACCTCGCCCTGGTCCACCTGTTCGGCGTGCGGGGCGAGGAGGTCGTCCGCGAGACTGCGGGCGCGGGTGACGAGGGGATGCGGTGCGGTCATGGGCGGGATTCTTCCGGTTCCGCGGCGCGGGGTGTCGATCCGGGGGGCCGCCGTTCGTGTAGGAGGTGACACAACGGCACGACCGCATGGAGGACGTCATGAAGTACTACCTGCTCAGCGTGATCACGCCCACCGACGGCGAACCCCCGTCGGCCGAGGGGATGGCGGAGATCGGCCGCAACCTCGAGACGTTCCACCGGGAACTGCGCGAGGCCGACGCCTGGGTCTTCGCCGGGGGACTGCACGGCCCGGAGACGGCCACCGTGCTGCGGCCGGACGGTGACGACGTCCTCGTCACCGACGGCCCGTACGCCGAGGGCAAGGAGTACCTCGGCGGGATCTGCCTGATCAAGGCGCCGGACCTGGACGCCGCCCTGCACTGGGGCCGGCGGGCGACCTGGGCCACCACCCTTCCCGTCGAGGTGCGTCCGTTCATGGGCGAGGCCTGATGCCCCTCGACGTCGAGGCCGCCTTCCGCGCGGAGTACGGCCGGGCCGTCGCCGTGCTGGTCCGCCTGCTCGGCGACATCGACCTCGCCGAGGAGGCGGTCCAGGACGCCTTCACCACCGCCGTCGCGCGCTGGCCGCGGACCGGCGTGCCGCCGAGCCCGGCCGGCTGGATCATCACCACCGCCCGCAACCGGGCGATCGACCGGCTGCGCCGGGAGTCCTCCCGGGACGCCCGGCACGCCGAGGCCGTCCTGCTGTACGCCACCGAACCGCCCGTGGAGGAGGGCCCCGTGCGCGACGACCGGCTCCGTCTGATCTTCACCTGCTGCCACCCCGCCCTGGCCCCGCGGGCGCGGGTCGCCCTGACCCTGCGCCTGCTCGGCGGACTCACCACCGCACAGCTCGCCCGCGCCTTCCTCGTCCCCGAGCCGACCATGGCGCAGCGGCTGGTCCGCGCCAAGGCGAAGATCCGGGACGCGCGGATCCCGTACCGCGTGCCGCGCGACGCCGACCTGCCCGACCGGCTCGACGGCGTGCTCGCCGTCGTCTACCTGATCTTCAACGAGGGTTACGGGGGTGACCCGGGCCTGTGCGCGGAGGCCCTGCGCCTCGGCCGGCTCCTCACCGAGCTGATGCCGGACGAGCCCGAGGCCACCGGACTGCTCGCGCTGATGCTGCTCGTGCACTCCCGCCGGAGCGCGCGGGTGGACGCCGACGGCACGCTCGTACCGCTGCCCGAGCAGGACCGCGGCCGCTGGGACCGGGACCTCGTCGCCGAGGGACAGACGCTGGTCCGCCGCTGTCTGCGCCGGGACCGGCCGGGGCCGTACCAGATCCAGGCCGCGATCCAGGCCGTGCACAGCGACGCGCCGAGCGCCGCCGACACCGACTGGCGGCAGATCCTGCGCCTGTACGACCAGCTCATGGCACTCGCCCCGAGCCCGGTGGTGGCGCTGAACCGGGCCGTGGCCGTGGCGGAGACGGAAGGCCCGGCCCGGGCCCTCGACCTCGTCGACGCACTGGCCCTCGACGGCTACCACGTCTGGCACGCGGTCCGCGCCGACCTGCTGCGCCGCCTGGACCGGCTCACCGAGGCCGCGGAAGCCTACCGGGCGGCCCTCGCGCTGAGCGGGAATCCGGCGGAACGGGCCTTCCTGGACGGACGCGGACGCGCCCTCACCGAACAGGCGGGGGAGTAGTCGGCGCCGCGGGGAATGTATTTTGGTGCATGAAAGGTTGGCATATACATCGAGCTGCCGCTCGTGCCGAGAGCGAGCCGACCGCTCGCACCGAGACCCCAGGGCCGCGAGGCCCGCGCACCCCAGCGAGGCACCGTGACCACCCCCGCCACACCCGAGCAGCCCGCCGACGTCGTGGCCCGGCTGCGCGCCACCTTCCGCACCGGCCGCACCAAGCCCGTCGCCTGGCGCACCGGGCAGCTGCGCCGCCTGCGTGAGCTGCTCACCGAGCGGAGCGCCGACCTGGCCGACGCCCTCCACGCCGACCTGGGCAAGAGCTCCACCGAGGCATACCGCACCGAGATCGACTTCACGGTCCGCGAGATCGACCACACCCTCGACCACCTGGACGCCTGGCTGCGCCCCGAGTCCGCGCCGGTCCCGGCCCACCTCGGTGCCGACGCCACCGCGTGGACGCAGGTCGACCCGCTCGGCGTGGTCCTGGTCATCGCGCCCTGGAACTACCCCGCGCAGCTCCTGCTCGCCCCGCTGGTCGGCGCGCTCGCCGCCGGGAACACGGTGGTCGTCAAGCCCAGCGAGCTCGCGCCCGCCACCTCCGCCGCGCTGGCCCGCCTGCTGCCGGCGTATCTCGACACCGACGCGGTCGCCGTCGTCGAGGGCGGGATCCCGGAGACCACCGCCCTGCTGGCCGAGCGCTTCGACCACATCTTCTACACCGGCAACGGCACCGTCGGCCGCGTCGTCCTGCGTGCCGCGGCCGAGCACCTCACCCCGGTCACCCTCGAACTCGGCGGCAAGTCACCGGCGTTCGTCGACCGCGACGTCGATCTCTCCGTCGTCGCCGACCGGTTGGCCCGCGGCAAGTTCCTCAACGCCGGCCAGACCTGCGTCGCCCCCGACTACGTCCTCACCGACCCCGAGACGGCCGCCGCCCTCGAACCCCTGCTGGCCCACGCGGTCGAGACGCTCTACGGGACCGACCCGCAGGCCTCGGACGCCTACGGCCACATCATCAACGAGCGTCACTTCGACCGGCTCGCCGCCCTGCTCGACTCCGGGCGGATCGTGGTCGGCGGCGGCAGTGACCGCACGGACAAGTACCTCGCGCCCACCGTCCTCGCCGACGTCGACCCCGGGTCGCCCGTGATGCGGGAGGAGATCTTCGGCCCGATCCTGCCGATCGTCACCGTCGACGGCCTGGACGAGGCGATCGCGTTCATCAACGACCGCGACAAGCCCCTCGCCCTCTACGTCTTCAGCGAGTCCGGCGACACCCGGGGCCGGATCGCCGCCGAGACCTCCTCCGGCGGCCTCGGCTACGGCCTGCCGCTCGCCCATCTGACCGTCTCCGACCTGCCGTTCGGCGGGGTCGGGGAGAGCGGCATGGGCAACTACCACGGCCGCTGGTCCATCGAGACGTTCAGCCACCGCAAGGCGGTGCTGGACAAGCCGCTGCGCTGAGCGGCGGCACAACACGCGCAGCGGGCGCGAGCGGGCGAAAACGGACGTGAGTGAGCGGAAGTAGCCCACCGAGCGGCAGTCAGGGAACGGGTATTAGCCCGGAACGGCACGGTCCGTAGTCCGAAACGGCCAATTCCATCGGACATTCGAATCCGGAGTGCACGAAACGGCACCGCCGGACGCCGTGGAGGCAGAAGGTGTGACCGATGCCTTCCGGGGTCCCTGAGCCCCGCACAGCCAACGGAAGGACCGAAGGGTCCGTGAACGACCAGTTCGAACAGCTCGCCCGCGACGTGGCGTTGTCCGTGCTAGCCCTCCGGGTCTTCGGGCCCGGTGTCCTCGCCCTCGCACGCCGGTCCGTCGCCGCCCTCGTGCGGATGGGCGTCCGGGAGATGGACCACCGGCTCCCGGGAGGCGATCGGTGACCCAGGAGGAGTTGCGACCCGCGGGAAACCCACGGGCGCCGGAGAAACTGCCCCTGGACTTCAGCGCCTTCCACCAGATGCACCGGCCGCGCTACGTCCGCGAGGCCGAGCGCTGTCTGCGCTGCCGCGCGGACGCCGAGGAGGCCGTGGACGAGGCGTTCGTCCAACTCGCCCGGCAGTGGCCGCGGATACTCAGCGCCGAGAACCCCGCCGCCTACGCCTGGCGCGTGATGAAGAACCGCGTCGTCGACCACGCCCGGGCCCGGGGCCGGCGCGCCACGCTGATGGACACGGCCGTCTTCGAGACGGTCACCCTCCAGGGCGCCGAGGACGCCTTCGAGGTGATCGAGCAGAACCTGCGGCTGTTCCGGGCGATCTCCGCCCTCCCCGAGCGCCAGCGGGACGTCATCCGGCTGCGCTACTGCGAGGGGTACAGCACCGCCGACGTGGCGTTCCAGTTGGGGATCACCGAGGCCGGCGTGCGTTCCACCGAACGCTACGCCAAACGCCGGCTGCGGGAGATCTACACATCGTGCGCCGAGGAGGAGGCGGAGCGGTCATGACCTTCGACGTGAGCGACATCGACACCCTGCTGGCCGGGGCGCGGCTCGTCCCCACGGCCCCCTGCACCCGCGCGGACATCGAGGCCGCCGAGGCCCGGATCGCCGCCCGGGTGGCGGCGGGCGGCCCCGACGGGCCCACGGCGCGGGTGTGCCCGCAGCGCGCCGCGGCGGCCCGCCGACCCGCACGGGTGCACCCGGCCGCACGGGACCTGCGTGCACTCTGCGAGGCGCTGCTGACCCGCACCGGGGCACTCGAGGGCCTCGGCAACTTCCTCGGCAGCTCACTGCCCGAGCCCTGCGGCGCACGGATCCTCGGCAGCCTGCTGTACCTGGCCGACTGTGAGGACAGCGCCCGCTTCTGGTGGCAGTACGGCGCCGGCGCCTCGGACACCGTCTCCTCGTACTGCCTCTACCTCCACCACCGCTCGATGGGCGAGGACGAGGAGGCCGACTGGTGGCTGCGCCACACGGAGATCACCCCCGCCACGCTGAGCCGCGAGGCCACCGAACTGGAGATCGCCACTGCGCTGCACGTGCTCAGTGGTCTGCGGCGCGGCGGCAGAGGGCTGCCCAGGGCGTTGCGGGCGCTGGTCGAGTACGTGCCGGCCGTGGTCGGCTTCGTCGACGACGACCTCGAACTCCCGCTCCCCGACGGTGATCTGGCCGAGATCGTCGAGGAGGTCGTCGCCCGCGGCACCCCGGCCGCCGGGGAACGCCGGCGCGCCCGGTCCGGCGCGCTGCCCGAACGCCGGGAGCCGGCCGTGCACACCGTGTCCTCGGCGACCCCGCGCACGGCCCGGCACTGGAGCCGCGACGTTCAGGAGGCGCTGCGCAAGTGCGAGGAGACCGTGGCCTGTTGAGAGGCCGCGGGCTCGTAACCGGTGTGGCGGCGCGTGCGAGACTGCCCGGATGACCCCCGCAACGATCACCGCGGACGCCGCGGGCACCTGGGACATCGGCGGCCTGACGGTCGGCCGCATCGGCTTCGGCGCGATGCGGCTGACCGGCAGCGCGGCCTTCCACCTCGGCACGCCGAGCGACCGCGGCCGGTCGATCGCCGTCCTGCGCGAGGCGATCGAACTCGGCGTCAACCACATCGACACCGCCGCCTTCTACTTCTCCGCCCTGCGCTCGGCCAACGAGCTGATCAACAGCGCGCTCTCCCCGTACCCCGAGGACCTGCTCATCGCCACCAAGGTCGGCCCGTTCCGCGACTGGTCGGGGGAGTGGGGCACCTCGGCCCGCCCCGAGGACCTGCGCGGTCACGTGGAGGAGAACCTGCGCCAGCTCGGCCGCGACCACCTCGACCTGGTGTACCTGCGCCGGATGCGCCAGGACTCGATCGCCGAGCACTTCGGCGCCCTCGCCGAGCTGCGCACCGCCGGACTGGTCCGCCACCTCGGCGTCTCCGACGTCGAGCCCCGCCATCTCGCCGAGGCGCAGGCCATCGCCCCCGTCGTCAGCGTGCAGAACCGCTACGGTCTCGGTCACCACGCCCCGCGGACCGAGGAACTCCTGCGCGTCTGCGGCGAACAGGGCATCGCCTTCGTGCCGTTCTTCGCCATCGCGGGCGACGGAGGAGCCCAGGGCGCCACCACCGCCCACGACGAGGCGGTCCTCGCCGTCGCCCGCGCCCACGGCACCACGCCCGCCGCCGTCCGCCTCGCCTGGACCCTCGCCCAGGGGCCTCAGGTGCTCGCCATCCCGGGCACCGGAAACCCTGGACACCTCACGGAGAACGTCGCGGCGGGCGCACTGCGCCTCACGACCGAGGACCTCCACCGCCTGAACGCCGCCCACCACGACACGGGCACGCAGCCGGAGAACTGATCGGAGGGGGGGCGGCGGCAGCCGGAGGGAGAGCCGTCAGGACGGCGGAACGGAGAGCCGACGGGCCGACAGCCAGGGCGGATCGGCGGATCGGCGGGCCGGGCGAGCGGCTGGTACGTCGCCGTCGAGCGGCCGGCACCCCGCCGCCCGGCAGCGGGCACACCGCCGTCGACCGGCGGCACTCCGCCGCCCGACGCCACCGTCGAGCGGCCGGCACACCGCCGCCCGCCAGCCCGCACATCGCCTGCCCCGTCCACCTACACGACCCACACCCCGTCCCGCATCAGATGGCGCCCGGGCAGCTCTTGTGCCCCGCGCCACGCCTGCACCGCGACCGGCCGCACCCGGAAATAGGCGTAGGACGCGCCGTCCCGGCCCGGGTCCCAGCCCGTCTTCGCCAGGAACGCCCGGGCGGGCGCCTCCGGTACCTCCTCCCGTGAGTACGTCTCGACCTCGCCGTCGACGAGAACCACGTCCCGTGTGTCCCCGAGGGCCAGACGGGCCCGGCCGCCCTCCCGGAGGTTGCGACCGGTGGGGTTGGTCAGGCGGGTGGCCAGCCAGATGTGCTCGCCGTACCGGACGAACCACAGCGCGACGAGACACGGCTCTCCCTCCCGGTCCGCCGTGGCCACCCAGATGTCGGCTTCGTCGTCCAGCCGGGCCAGCAGCTCCTGTCTGCGCTGCGCCGGGGTGCGCGGCGGGTCCGTGATCTTCATGGCCGGGACGCTACCGGCGCCGGCGCAACCCGCGCCTCGGACGATGGTCCCGACCGGGCCTCGGACGATGGTCGACCGCTCCTCGGCCTCGCGACCTAGGGCATGTCCGGCGCATCACCCCGCAGACGGGGGCCGAAACCGCGCAGACGGGGGCCGAGACCGCGCATACGCGGGCCGAGACCGCGCCGACGCTTGCCTCCGGCCTCACCCGGCGGAGTGGGCCTGAGCGGGCGCCGCCGAGGCGACTGGCGTGGAGTAGGTTTTACGTATAACCTCTCCCGTCAATCGCCCCTCCCGGCAGCCTCCCGCACGCTCCCCGAAAGGCCACGATGAGTCGCATCGCCCTGGTCACGCTTGTCGTCGACGACTACGACGAGGCGATCCGCTTCTACACCGAGGCCCTCGGGTTCCGGCTCGTCGAGGACGAACCCCGGCCCGGCGGCGCCCGCTGGGTCGTCGTGCGGCCGGGGGAGCGGCAGGACGGCGTCGGGCTGCTGCTCGCCCGGGCCAAGGGCGACACCCAGCGCGCCCGGATCGGCGACCAGACCGGCGGCCGCGTCGGGTTCTTCCTGCACACCGAGGACTTCGCCGGCGACCACGCCCGCATGCTCGCCGCCGGCGTGACCTTCCTGGAGGAGCCCCGCCACGAGTCCTACGGCTCCGTCGCCGTCTTCCAGGACCTGTACGGGAACCGCTGGGACCTGCTCCAGCCCGCCACCCCCTGAGAAGACCCCTGACGAACCCCCTGCACAGCCCCCTGACCAGCCCCCTGAGAAGCCCCTCAGAGACCACCTGAGATCCCCTTGCCGAGGAACACGCTCATGACCGCGCCCCACATCGACGCCGACACCCTCCGCCGCCTGCCCAAGGCCGTCCTGCACGATCACCTCGACGGCGGCCTGCGCCCCGCCACCGTCGTCGAGCTCGCGGACGCGGTCGGCCACACCCTGCCCACCACCGACCCCGACGAGCTCGCCGCCTGGTACTACGAGGCCGCCAACTCGGGTGACCTGGTGCGCTACATAGCCACCTTCGAGCACACCCTCGCCGTCATGCAGACCCGCGAGGGCCTGCTGCGCACCGCGGAGGAGTACGTGCTCGACCTGGCGGCCGACGGAGTCGTCTACGGCGAGGTCCGCTACGCGCCGGAGCTGAACGTCAACGGCGGGCTGACGCTCGCCGAGGTCGTGGAGACCGTCCAGGAGGGCCTCGCGGCCGGTATGGCCAAGGCGGCGGCGGCCGGGACGCCGGTCCGGGTCGGCACGCTGCTCTGCGGCATGCGGATGTTCGACCGCGTACGCGAGGCCGCCGACCTCGCGGTCGCCTTCCGGGACGCCGGTGTCGTCGGCTTCGACATCGCCGGCGCCGAGGACGGCTTCCCGCCCGCCGACCACCTCGCCGCCTTCGAGCACCTGCGCCGCGAGAGCGTCCCCTTCACCATCCACGCCGGCGAGGCCCACGGCCTGCCCAGCATCCACCAGGCCCTCCAGGTCTGCGGCGCCCAGCGCATCGGCCACGGCGTGCGCATCACCGACGACATCGTGGACGGCAAGCTCGGCCGGCTGGCCGGCTGGGTGCGCGACCGCCGGGTGGCCCTGGAGATGTGCCCGACCTCCAACCTCCAGACCGGCGCCGCCGCCTCGATCGCCGAGCACCCCATCACCGAGCTGAAGAACCTCGGCTTCCGCGTCACCCTCAACACCGACAACCGGCTGGTCTCCGGCACGACGATGACCCGCGAGATGTCGCTGCTCGTGCAGGAGGCCGGCTGGACCCTCGACGACCTGCGCACCGTGACGGTGAACGCCCTCAAGAGCGCGTTCCTGCCGTTCGACGAGCGCAACGCGCTCATCGAGGACGTCGTCCTTCCGGGTTACGCCGCGCTCTGAAGCAGTCCGCGGACATAGGCGGCCTGTCCGACGTGCTGGAGATCGTCGGACAGCACGCTGACCAGCCGTACGCCCAGGGTGACGGGCGGATCCCAGCGCTCGTCCACGACGCGATCCAGGTCCGCCGCCGTCAGCGCGCGCAGTGCCGCCAGGCTCTGCGCATGCACCGCGTCGTGGTACCCGGTCAGCAGGCCGGCGTCGGAGACCCGCACCTTCGCGACCTTCGCGTCGCTGTGGCCGTACCCGGTGTCCTGCCGCGGCAGGTCGAGGCCGAACCGTTTCTCCCAGTCCTGGGCCAGCCACACCTGGTCGAGTCCGAAGGCGTCGGCCAGATGGTCGTCCTGGACGCGGGTGAGATGCCAGACGAGCCAGGCGATCGAGTTGGACTCGGCGGTGGGCCGGGCGTTCAGGTCGTCGGGGTCCAGGCCCTCGACGGCGGCGTGGACCTCTTCCCGGATGCGTTCGTAACCGTCGATGAGGATGTCCTTGGCATGCATTCCTCCACCATCGCGCACCCCGCGCTCAGCCGCTCCCCGTTTCCAGCAGCGCCATCAGCGCCCGGGCCGCCGGGCTGGTCGACCGCGCGGGCGGCAGCAGGGCGACCGTCTCGTACACCGCCTCGCCGGTGCCCTTGAGGGGCAGTGCGGTGAGCGCCTCCCGCTTGTGCCGGAAATGACGCGGTACGACGGCGACGCCGAGGTTCTCGTCCACCAGGTCCAGCAGGCTGTGCACGTCGTTGACCTCCAGGGCGACCGTGCGCCGCACACCCGCCTCGGCGAACGCGGCGTCGGTGGCGCGGCGCGGGCCCCAGTCCGGGTGGAAGTCGACGAACACCTCGCCCGCCACGTCCTGCGGCGTCAGCGCCGCCGACACCCCGGTGAGCCGGTGGTCGGGGTGGCACAGCACGTACATCGGCTCGCTGGCCAGCGGCGCGCAGCGGAGCTGATCGGTGTCCGTCTGGGTCCGGTAGGCGAAGGCCAGGTCGAGCCGGCCGGCCGCGACCTCCTCGCCGAGCGCGCCCGAGCCGGTCTGCCGCAACCGGATCTCCACATCGGGATGACGCCGCCGGAACGCCGCCAGCAGCCCCGCCACGTCCACCCCGGCGATGCACTGCTCGGTGCCCACGGAGAGGGTGCCGCGCACCACGCCCTGCACGGCCGCCACCGCCTCGTGGGCCGCCCGCACCTGCGCGAGGATCCGCTCGGCCTCGGCCAGCAGTGCCCGGCCCGCCTCCGTCAGCGTCACCCGGCGGGTGGTCCGCACGAAGAGCGGAGCGCGCAGTTCCCGCTCCAGTGCCCGGATCGACGCCGACAGGCCCGACTGGGAGACCATCAGGCGTTCGGCGGCCCGGGTGAAGTGCTGGTCCTCGGCGACCGCGACGAAGTGCTGGAGGTGGCGCAGTTCCATGATTGAGAAGCGTAGCCGCACAATTCCATCGGATTCTTCTGTTGGACCACTACCCGCAGGTCGAGCCAGAGTGGACAGCGGTCAGGTTCCGAAACCGATCTTCTTGGAGTCGCGTTGTACACCGCACACCCCGACCGCTACGCCGACATGCCCTACCGGCGCACCGGACGCAGCGGCCTGAAGCTCCCGGCGCTGTCGCTCGGACTGTGGCACAACTTCGGGCCGGACCGCCCGGTCGAGACGCAGCGGGCCATCCTGCGCCGCGCCTTCGACCTCGGCATCACCCACTTCGACCTGGCCAACAACTACGGGCCGCCGCCCGGCGCCGCCGAGTCCGCGCTGGGCGAGGCGCTGAAGGCGGACTTCGCGCCCTACCGGGACGAGCTGGTCATCTCCACCAAGGCCGGCTACCTGATGTGGCCGGGCCCGTACGGTGAGTGGGGTTCGCGCAAGTACCTGCTGTCCTCGCTCGACCGGAGCCTGACCCGGATGGGTCTGGACTACGTCGACATCTTCTACTCGCACCGCCCCGACCCGGAGACTCCCCTGGAGGAGACGATGGGCGCCCTGCACACCGCCGTCCAGCAGGGCAAGGCGCTCTACGTCGGTGTCTCCAACTACTCGGCGGAGCAGACCCGTGAGGCCGCCCGCATCCTCGGTGAGCTGGGCACCCCGCTGCTGATCCACCAGCCGCGCTACTCGATGCTCGACCGCCGCCCCGAGAGCGAGGGCCTGCTCGACGCCCTGGACGAGCTCCAGGTCGGGTCGATCGTGTTCTCGCCGCTGGAGCAGGGCCTGCTGACCGGCCGCTATCTGAACGGCATCCCGGAGGACTCGCGGGCGGCGAGCGACAGCCCGTTCCTGAACTCCGAGGCGCTCACCGAGGAGCTCACCGGCAAGCTGCGCGCCCTCGACGACATCGCCAAGTCCCGCGGCCAGTCCCTCGCCCAGCTGGCGCTGGCCTGGGTGCTGCGCGGGGGCCGGGTGACCTCCGCGCTGGTGGGCGCGAGCAGCGCCCGGCAGATCGAGGACAGTGTCGGCGCCCTGGCCAACCTGGACTTCGACGCCGAGGAGCTGACCCGGATCGACGCGGTGATCAACGGCTGAGCCGTTCCGTCAGCCGTGCGGATACGGAGTCGCCCTCCTGCTTTCCGATCGCCTCGCGTACCTCGGCGTTGACGGGAAGTTTGTGGGTGCCGTCCCCGAGGGCCATGAACGAACTCCGGAACGGATGTCCGTCGACCGTTCCGGAGATCTTGACCAGTCCGCGGGTTCCGAAGAATTCGGCGGACCCCGGCCGGACGGCATAGGTCCCGCCGCCTTTTGCCGGGCTCTTGCGCAGCACGGCCGTGAATTCGGTGCTCATGATTCCGTTCTCGCTCATGACGTCCTCCGCTCGCGGTGATCTCCCCTCGGGTGGACCGCCGCGAGCGGAGGAATTCACCGCCGTCGGCCTCAGGCCCCGTCGGGCACCCGGTCGAGGAATCCGAGGACGGCGGTGATCCGGTTCTCGGTGTCCAGAGTGATGACGTCGGATCCGGCCACCGGCGCCGCACCTCCGGCCTCGCTCACCAACTCCCAGGAGAAGCGGGCCGTGTTGTGGTGCGCGTCCACCTTGCCGGTCGGCCGGAAGGCGAAGCCCGGGAACTGCGCGTGTGCCGCCGCGATCACCGCCGCGATCTGCTCGTGGCCCCGGACGTCGGCGAGGGGGTCGGTGTAGCCTCCGTCCACGGCCCACGCGGCGGTAACAGCCTTGGCCAAAGCCTCGGGGTCCCGTGCGTTCCAGGCCTCGAAGTAACGGGCGACGGCATCGGCGTGGCGGTCGGTGTTCGCGGACATCGTGAATCTCCTCCATTGAGGTCATCGATACTGGTCAGGTCCCGGATCTCGGTTATCGCCGATCCGTTGTGACCACCTTGCCCGCGCCCGCCGTCCGGGTCGATTACCTGCCGGGTAATGACGGTGTGATCCGGTGCTCGCAGCATTTCGGCCATGAACGGCACGGAATATGCCAAGAGACTGGCCGGAAAGTCATGGTGACAGTGTTTCAAGAGTGAACATACTCGAAGGTCAGGGGCAGTTCACCCCACAGGAGCCGCACGGAAAGCGAGGCGCGACCGGCCTGCGAGCACCGGGGGAGAGAATCGTGCACGACGAATTCCTGTGCCATGTCACCGCATACGGCGTCTGCGACGGCCGGCGGATCGGCGTACCGCTCGGCACCTATCGAGCCCCGACGCTGGCACTCGCCCTGTGGTGGCTGCGGGACCGGGCCTCCTGGATGGCCGAGCGGCTGGATCCGCGGCCCGAGAGCGAGCACATCCCGCCGGGCGCCCTGGTCCCGGTCGCCGACAACGTGCCGGACGTGCCCGAACTGCTGCGCGCCTGGTGTGCCGACGCGGACCGGCAGGAGCTGGTGGCCGACGAGCTGGCGGGCGGCCGGCTGGTGCGGATCGCGATCAGCGACGAGACCACCGAGTACGAGCTGCTCGCCGAATCCGTGGACGCCCTGCGGATGCAGCGGACCGTCCCGGCGCTCGTCCTCCCTGTCGGCTGACTTCCGTGAGCTCCGCCGCCCGTTGGGCACACAACGGTACCGATCGATAGAATTCGGACATGGTGGAGCGACCGGTCTCCTCGACCGCGCCCGAACTCGTGCTGGAGACCGAGACGGGCACCAGCGTGCTGATCCCGGGCCACGACTACCGCATCGGACGGGACCCGCTCAGCGACATCGTCCTCGACGACATCCGCGTCTCCTGGCACCACGCCGTGCTCAGGCCCGACGGCGACCACTGGACGCTCGCCGACGAACACAGCACCAACGGCACCTACACCGACGGCCGGCGCGTGCGCGAACGGGGCGTCGGGCCCGGCAGCGTGATCCGCGTCGGCAGCCCCGACGACGGCCCGTACCTCGTCCTGTCGGGGCGCCCCCCGCCCGCGGCGGAACGCCCCTCGGCGGTCTCCATGCCCGGTGTCACCGGCACCTTCCGGGAACCCACCACCGTCCGCCCGATACCGACGCGCACCGTCCGCATCGGCCGCGCCACCGACAACGACCTCGTCGTCGACGACCTGGTCGTCTCGCGGTGGCACGCGGAACTGCGCGCGCTGCCCGAGGGCGGCCACGAGATCGTCGACCTCGGCAGCCACAACGGGACCTATCTCAACGGGCTGCCCGTCAGCCGTGCCCCCCTCGACCCCGGCGACATCGTCGGCATCGGCCACTCGGACTTCTGTCTCGTCGGCGACCAGCTCCAGGAGTACGTCGACACCGGCGAGGTCTCCCTCGACGTACAGGACCTGACGGTCGCCGTCGACCGGGGCCGCAAGGTCCTCCTCGACCACGTGTCCTTCCCGGTGGGCGAGAAGTGCCTGCTCGCGGTCGTCGGCCCCAGCGGCGCCGGCAAGTCCACGCTGCTCGGCGCCCTCACCGGCCAGCGCCCGGCCGGCCACGGCACGGTCGTGTACGACGGCCGCGACCTCTACCGCGACTACGCCGAGCTGCGCCAGCGCATCGGACTGGTCCCGCAGGACGACATCCTGCACGCCCAGCTGACCGTGCGCAGCGCGCTCGTGTACGCCGCCGAACTGCGCTTTCCGCAGGACACCGCCAAGGCCGAACGCCGGGATCGGGTCGAGGAGGTCATCTGTGAGCTCGGGCTCGAGCAGCGCGCCGACCAGCCCGTGCACAGCCTGTCCGGCGGCCAGCGCAAGCGCGTCAGCGTGGCCCTGGAACTGCTGACCAAGCCCTCGCTGCTCTTCCTGGACGAGCCGACCTCGGGCCTCGACCCGGGCATGGACCGCTCGGTGATGCACATGCTGCGCGGCCTCGCCGACGACGGCCGCACGGTCATCGTCGTCACGCACAGCGTCCTGAGCCTCGACGTCTGCGACCGGCTGCTGGTGCTCGCGCCGGGCGGCAGGGTCGCCTACTACGGGCCGCCCGAGGACGCCCTCGCCTTCTTCGGCTTCGAACAGTGGCCCGAGGCCTTCGAGGCCTTCGAACGCGACCAGGACCGGGACTGGGCGGGGGAGTACCGCGATTCGCCGTTCCGGCGACAGTACGTCGTCAACGACAGCGAACAGCCCCGGCTGCCCCGCTCCGGCCCGGTGGTCATGCTGCCGCCGCCCCGGCCCCGCAGCAGAAGCGCCCAGCTCGGCACCCTGGTCCGCCGCTACACGGCCGCGCTCGCCGCCGACCGCACCTTCCTCGCGATCATGATCGCGCTGCCGTTCGTCATGGGCGCCATGGCCCGGGCCCTGTCCGGCGGCGAGCTCGACCGGGAGCACGCGATGAACGTGCTGCTCATCCTGTGCGTCGGCGGCGTCCTCACCGGCGCGGCCAACGCGGTGCGCGAACTCGTCAAGGAACGCGTGATCTACCGGCGGGAACGCGCCGTCGGCCTGTCCAGATCGGCGTACCTGCTGTCCAAGGTCGTCGTCCTCGGCACGGTGACCGTCGTCCAGGCGGTGGTCCTCACCCTGGTCGCCCTGCTCGGCGTCGACCTCGGCGCGCCCGGCGGCGAGGGCGTGTTGATGCCGCCCCTGGTCGAGATCACGGTCGCCGTGGCCCTGCTGTCGTTCACGGCGATGATGTACGGCCTCGTGATCTCCGCGCTGGTCCACAAGGAGGAGGTGACGATGCCGCTGCTGGTGCTGCTCGCCATCGTCCAGGTGGTCTTCTGCGGGGCGCTGCTGACCCTGGACGGCGTGCCCGGCCTGGAGCAGCTGGCCTGGCTGGTGCCCGCGCGATGGGCGCTCGGCGCGATGGCCGGCACCATCGGGCTGGCCGGGATCGTGCCCGGCGAGATCACCGCCGATCCGCTGTTCGAGCACTCGGCGGCGGTGTGGCTGCTCGACGTGGGCATGCTCCTCGTGCTCTCGGCGGTCTGCGGACTCCTCGTCTCCCGGCTGCTGCGCCGGCACGAGCCCGCCGTGATGCGGAAGTAGGGGCGGCCCATGACGACTCCCGGATTCCGGCCCACCCACGTGGTCCCCCAGCACGGCATGCCCGCCTGGGAGACCCCCGACCCGGCCCGCCCCACCGTGCCCCTCGACCCGCTGCTGCCCGTCCGGCTGGAGGAGCGGCGCGGCGACTGGGGGCGCGTGGTGTGCTCCAACGGCTGGTCGGCCTGGGTCGACAGCCGCTATCTCGTCGCCGTGCCCCAGGACCCGCCCCGCTCCGGCGCCCCCCTGGCGACCGCCGCCGACCCGCGCCCGCTGCTCGGCCGCGCCGAACAGGCGCTGGCCCGGTACCGGGCGGCGCTGGAGGAACTGGCCGACGCGGGCCTCGACGGCGAGTCCTTCCGGCGCCGCACCCAAGGACTGCGGATCGGCGTGGTCGTCGACGGCGAGGACGTATGGCTGTACGACCCGGCACGCGAGCGCTGGCTCTACGGCGACGGCACCCGGCTCAGCACCTACGCGACCGACCGGGCGCCGGACACGGCTGAGGACCAGGACCACACCGCCACCCGGATCGTGCGCCCCGACCGGGGATCCTGATGGCGGGCGGCACGACCCCCTTCACCGGCCGGCCCTCCGAGCTGGTCGGCCGGCGGATCGCCGGGTACCGGGTCGAGAGCGAGATCGGACGCGGCGGCATGGCCGTCGTGTACCGCGCCCACGACCTGCGGCTGGACCGCACCGTCGCGCTCAAGCTGCTCGCCCCCGAGCTGGCCCGCAACGACGTGTTCCGCAAGCGGTTCACCCATGAGTCGCGGGTGGCGGCAGCCATCGACCACCCGCACATCGTGCCCGTCTTCGAGGCGGACGAGACCGACGGGATCCTGTACATCGCCATGCGGTACGTGGAGGGGAGCGATCTGCGCCACCTCCTCGACCGCGAGGGCCCGTTGCCCCCGGCGACCGCCGTGCGGATCGCCGCGCAGGTCGCCTCCGCGCTCGACGCGGCCCATGAGCACGGGCTGGTCCACCGGGACGTCAAACCCGGCAACGTCCTGGTCGCCCCGGGCACCGACAGCGACCACCCCGAGCACGTCTACCTCACCGACTTCGGACTGACGAAGAAGTCGCTCTCCCTGACCGGTTTCACCTCGGTGGGCCAGTTCGTCGGCACGCTCGACTACGTCGCCCCCGAGCAGATCTCCGGACAGCCCGTCGACGGCCGCTGCGACGTCTACGGCCTCGCCTGCGTGGTCTACGAGTGCCTCGCGGGCCGCCCGCCCTTCCGCCGGGACGACGACGTGGCCCTGCTCTGGGCCCACCAGCACGCCGATCCGCCCCCGCTGACCGAGTCCCGCCCGGGACTTCCCCCGTATCTGGACGCGGTGTTCGCCCGGGCCCTCGCCAAGAGCCCCGAGGCGCGCCAGCCCACCTGCGCCGCGTTCGTCGCCGGGCTGCGGCCGACACCGGGCGGCACGGGCGGGCTCGCCCACCCGCCGACGGAACTGGCGGGCACCCCGCCCTCGGCGCCCCAGCCCCCGCCCTGGGCGCGGCCGGTGTTCCACCCGCCCGGCCCGCGGTGACCGGCCGCACCCGCCACCGCTGTCAGCGACGAGGTCCCGTCCCGCCCCGGCGGCGCGCCGCCCCCGCCAGCAGGCCGCCGAGGAAACCCGTGACCAGCCCCCACAGCGCGGCCGGCCACAGCGCCGACCACACCTCGGGCCGCAGGTACAGCTCCCCCGACAGATCGCCGCCCAGGTCGCCGATGCCGAGCACGGACAGGCCGTAGTGCGCCGAGATCCGCCCGACCAGACAGATCATCAGGACCGTGAGCACCAGCGCCACCGCCATGTGCACGGCGTGCCGCCAGGCACGCGTCCCGGCGGGGGAGTGGACCGCCATCACGAACGCGGCCACCAGCAGCAGGACCGCGTCCAGGGCGAGCAGCCACCATACGCGGCCGTCGTGCTCGGCGAGGGTGCTCAGGTTGAGCCGGGCGTCGTCCCGGCCGCGCAGCACCTCGTCCAGGACCTCCGGCATCGGCAGCCCGAACGGACCCTCGACCCGGCCGTTCCAGGTGGCGCCCAGCCCGATCGTGAAGGCGAGCCAGACCAGATTGGGCAGACCGAGCAGGACCACGGCGAAGGTCTCGGCGGCATGCCCCCGGGTCGCCGCGACCACGAGCGCGACGACGAGGCCCAGAACGACGCAGCCGAGCAGCAGCAGGACCATCGCGTACGCGGCCGGCCGCACCGACCGGTGCAGTCGCAGCAGCCGCGGCGGCAACGGCGCGCCGGGGGAGACCAGCAGCGCCAGCACCAGTACGACCGCCAGCCACACCAGCCCGACGAGGAGGGTGACGGGCACGTCCGTCGTGAAGCCGGCCTCGGGGCTGATGTCGAACAGTTCACCCAGGTCGCTCAGGGTGTCGTCGCCGAGCGGGACCTCGAACGTCTGCCGGGCGGCCAGGGCGAGACCGAGGAGCCCGAGCAGCCACACCACGGCGATCCGGGCCGCCCACCCGGCCAGTTCCGCCGCGCCCGCCACCGCCCGGTGCCGCAGCGGCCGCAGGAACCCGGCGCCCAGCACGAGCGCCCCGACGAGGGTGACCGACAGCGGGATCACCGTCAGACCGGCCTGGGTGTCGGCGAGCCCGCCGGCGTTCCCGGAGATCTCGACCCGGCCGCCGACAGCCGTCACCACGGTCGCCGCGATCACCCGGGGGAAGGCACCCTGCGGCAGGTCCGCGGCTCCGGCCGCCCACAGTCCCAGCGCGGCCACCACCGCCATGGCGAGCAGCCCGGCCAGGGCGACGGCGATGGCGCGCACCCAGCCGTGACGGGAGACTGCCTGGTCGTGCGGGGTGTACGCGCTCACCCTGCCCACGCTAAGCAGCGCCGGGGGAGCGCGCCCGCCGGGAGGGCCGTCCGCGTCCCGCTTGCGAGCCGGGCCCGCTCGGCGCACACAATGGTGCGTTGTGGAAGAAAGCGGCGCGTATGCGGCAGGTCGCTTCCGTCGAGCCCTTTCGGGCCCGCTCGGGGCCTGCCGTCGAACCGCCGCGGGAAGCCCACGTGGGGAGTGCTCGTGAGCGGAGAACCGCCGTCTTCCGGCCGCCCCGCGGGACCGCCCTCCGGCCCGCTGTCGGGCCCGCCCTCCCAGCCTTCCTCGGGTCCCCCTTCGGGCCCGCCGTCCCAGCCCCCCTCCGCGCCGCCCTCGGGTCCGCCCTCCGGTCCGCCCGGCGCCGGCTCACCGCAGAGCGGCGACGGGGAACCGCGCCGGGGCCGCTGGACCGCGCCCCGGCTCGCACTGGTCGCCACGGCGGTGGCGGCCGTGACGGCGCTCGCCCTGGTGCTCGCCCTGGGCAACGGGGGCGGATCCGGCGGAGACGACTCCGGCGAGGTCGGCGAGATCTTCATGCAGCCGGCCGGCGAGACGGGCCCGGAGCCCTACACGGAGGTCCCCACCACCGACGGTTCCTTCCCGCCGGCCTCCGTCGCCCCGTCGGGCTCCTCCCCGCCCACCGACACCGTCCCCGGTGTCGACGGCGGCGACGAAGGCCTGTACGGCGGCACCCGCGACGTCTCCGGCTGTGACGTGGAGCGGCAGATCAAGGCCCTCGGGGCCGACCCCGCCAAGAACCGGGCGTTCGCCTCCGTGGCCGGCGTCGCCCCCTCCGCGGTCCCGGCCCACCTGCGCTCGCTCACCCCCGTACAGCTGCGCCTGGACACCCGCGTCACCAACCACGGTTACCGCCACGGCGCCCCCACCGCCTACCAGGCCGTCCTCCAGGCCGGTACGGCCGTCCTGGTCGACCGGCTCGGGGTGCCGCGGGTGCGCTGCGCCTGCGGCAACCCGTTGACCCCGCCGCTCGCCCAGGGGGCCGGGTTCAGGCGGACCGGCGACACGTGGCCCGCCTACAGTCCCGCGACGACCGTCGTGGTGAGGCCGTCGGCGACCGTCATCGACGAGTTCGTGCTCTACGACCCCGGCCACGACCACCACTGGTTCGCCCGACGGCCGGGCGCCGAGCCGCACCAGGACCGGCCGACCCGGGCGCCGGAGCGGCGCACGCCGTCCATCACCGTCGGCACGCCGAGCACACCGGGGAGCGACGGCCCGCGGACCTCCCCGCCCTGCGCCTCGCCGCCCGCCGACCGGCCCGCGGGCTGTCCGCCGCCGCCGTCCGGTTCGTCCACGACGTCCCCGTCCGCGGAGCCCCCGTCCTCCGAGCCTCCCTCGCGCGAACCCCCCTCACGGGAACCGCCGTCGTCCGAACCGCCGTCCCCTCCGCCGTCCTCGCCGTCGACCGGTTCGGAGTCGAGAAGGTTCGCACCCCCGCCGTCCGAGTCGTCCTCCTCGGGGTCCCCCGCCTCCGGGTCCCGGTCCTCCGCGCGTCCCGTGCCCGACCCGCCGGGCGCCGGGTCCCCGCCGCGGTCACCGTCCGAACCCACGAGCGAGTCCGGCGGTTCACCCGGGCCGCCACGCCTTCCCCCGGCGGGCGACAGCACGGGCCACCCACCGCCGACCTCGGCTGATTCCCCCGGTTCCGGCTCCCCGGCTCCTGCCGCACCGGCCGGCTCGTCAGCCGTCTGAAGCACCCCGGGCCGTCCCGCGAACGGGCGAGAAATTGACCTGGACTGCGCGGCGCGACACGGGGTACGAGCACAGATGCACACCCAGCGGCGTCCGGCCGTTTCCGGCCTTCGAGAGAGAAACGCATGATCGAGTACCTGGACGGGGCAGTGATACCTACCGGTTTCGACGTACCCGTGGAACCGCTGCGGCGGGCGGCGCACTACACCGGTGAGCCCGGCTGCATAGCCGAGGCCCGTGCCTTCGCCGCGCACTTCGTCGACCAGCTCAAGACGGAGTGGTGCGCCACGATCGGCGACCGAGGCAGCGGTGAGGTGCTGCTGGTGGTCAGCGAGCTGGTCACCAACGCCGACCGGCACAGCAACGGGCCGTACATCCTGGAGCTGGAGGGCACGGAGTCGTCGGTCACGGTCTGCGTCTACGACAGCAGCGACGCACTGCCCCTGCGGTTCCCCAAGGACCCCGAGCGCATCGGCGGGCACGGACTGGAGATCGTGCACGCGGTGGCGGCGGAGGTCACCGCCGAACGCGTGCCGGTCGGCAAGCGGGTCCGCGCCCTGCTCACCTTCGGATCCTAGGCCGGGGGGGCACCTCACCGGTGCCCCGCGAAGCCGTCAGGCGCAGCCCAGCTCGTCCAGCATCCCGTGGCGCAGTCGCGTGATGATCCGCTTGATCAGGCGGGACACATGCATCTGCGAGCAGCCCAGCCGCTCGCCGATCTCCGCCTGGGTCGCCTCCTCCACGAACCGCATGTGGATGATCTCCCGGTCGCGGTCGCTGAGCTCGGCCATCAGCGGGGCGAGGGTGTGGAAGTCCTCGACGAGCCGCAGGCCCTCCTCCTCCACACCGATGAAGTCCGCGAGGACCGCCTCGCCGTGGTCGGGGCCGTCCCCGGTGAGCGCCGCGTCGAGCGAGGAGGAGTTGTAGCCGTTGGCGGCGATCTGCGCCTCGACCACCTGGCTCTCCGTCAGGTTCATCAGCGTGGCCAGCTCGGGCACGGTCGGATCCCGGTCCAGCCGGCTGGAGAGCTCGTCGCGTGCCTTGGCCAGCTCCACGCGCAGCTCCTGGAGCCGCCGCGGGACGTGCACCGCCCACGTCGTGTCCCGGAAGAAACGCTTGATCTCACCGACGATGTACGGCAGCGCGAAGGACGTGAACTCCACCTCGCGCGAGACCTCGAACCGGTCGATGGCCTTGATCAGGCCGATCATCCCGGTCTGGACGATGTCCTCCATGTCGTCCCCGCGGCCGCGGAACCGGCCGGCCGCGAACCGCACCAGGGACATGTTCATCTCGATCAGCGTGTTGCGCGCGTACTGGTACTCGTGGGTCCCCTCCTCGAGCACGGCCAGCCGCTGGAAGAACTGACGGGACAGCTCCCGTGCGTCCCGCGGCGCCACGCTCCGGGGTGCGTCGATCCCCGGGAGCGGGGCTCCGGCCGTGCCGACGGTCACGGGGACGTCCTCGACGGCCTTGGCCTTGGACCGGATCACGGCGGTCTCCTTTGCCTCTCCCAGAAAGGTCACGGTTCGACGTCCGCTGTACTCGTTCCGTGAGCGAGCACCCTCGGGCAGACCCACTCCGGGAGCGACTACCCCGTTCGAGGGAACCCATGCCTGCCGACCGCGTGCCGGATCGACGCGGGCTCCCTTCACGATTCCACCGAGGGCGAAACGCCATGCCCTTCCGCGGGCGGACCGGTTTCCTAGGCTGGGAAGGTGAGCAACCAAGCGCCGAACCGAGCCCGCGTGATCCCGCTGCGCCCGCCTGCCGAGCGCCCCGGCACCGCCGCCACCCTCCCTCCCCTCCCTCCCGCCGCACCGGGTCCCATCCCCGTTCCCGCGACGGGCCCCGGGCCCGCCCCGCGCGAGCCCTTGCTGCGCGACCTGGTCGGGGACGTGCTGCGCCGCGAGCGCCAGGCCCAGGAACGCACCCTCAAGGACGTCGCCGAGTCGGCCCGTATCTCCATGCCCTACCTCTCGGAGGTGGAGCGCGGCCGCAAGGAAGCCTCCTCGGAGGTCCTCGCGGCCGCCGCCCACGCCCTCGGCCTGAGCCTGGGCGACCTGCTGGCGCGGACCCAGGGCGAGCTGATCCGGCTCAGCGGCCGGTCCTCCACGCGGCCCGTCGGCCGGAGCCGTACGACCCTGTCGTCGTCGCACGACGGTCTCTGCCTGGCCGCCTGACGAACCGCGCGGGCCGGCGTCTCACACCGTCACGGGACGCCGGCTCAGTACCTCGTCGGCCAGGCCGTACGCCACCGCCTCCTGCGCGGTGAACACCTTGTCGCGGTCCATGTCCGCGCGCAGGGTCGCGATGTCGTGGCGGGTGTGCCGGGCCAGCACCTCCTCCACCTGGCCGCGGATACGGACCATCTCCTTGGCCTGGAGCGTCAGGTCCGACACCGTGCCCTGGCGGCCGCCGCTGGCCGGCTGCCCGAGCAGCACGCGCGCGTGCTCCAGGACGAGCCGCCGCCCGGGGTCCCCGCCCGCCAGCAGCACGGCCGCCGTCGACGCCGCCTGTCCCACGCAGAGCGTCGAGATCGGCGCCTGGACGAACGTCATGGTGTCGTAGATCGCCATCAGAGAGGTGAACGAGCCACCGGGGGAGTTGAGATAGACCGAGATCTCGCTGTCCGGTGACGCCGACTCCAGATGGAGGAGCTGCGCGATGACGACGTTGGCGACGCCGTCGTCGATCTCGGTGCCGATGAAGATGATCCGCTCGGACAGCAGCCGGCTGAACACGTCGTAGGACCGCTCGCCCTGCGGGGTCCGCTCGACCACGTTCGGAATCGTGTAGCTCCCCATGTCACAGCCCCACCCGTCGCCTCTGCGCGGCCGGGCGGACGTCCGCGAGGGACTCCACCACCCGGTCCACGAGGCCGTACTCCCGGGCCTCCTCGGCCGTGAACCAGCGGTCGCGGTCGCCGTCGCGCGAGATGGTCTCCGGGGACTGACCGGTGTGCTCGGCGGTGATCCGCTCGATGGTGCGCTTGGTGTGCTCCAGGTTCTCCGCCTGGATCTCGATGTCCGCCGTGGTTCCGCCGATCCCGGCCGACGGCTGGTGCATCATGACCCGGGCGTTCGGCAGCGCGAACCGCTTGCCGGAGGCGCCGACGCTGAGCAGGAACTGGCCCATGCTGGCCGCGAAGCCCATGGCGAGGGTCGAGACGTCGTTGGGGATCAGCCGCATCGTGTCGTAGATGGCGAGGCCCGCGTGCACCGACCCGCCCGGGCTGTTGATGTACAGGCCGATGTCGGTGCGCGGGTCCTCCGCCGACAGGATCAGCAACTGCGCGCAGACCCGGTTCGCGGAGACCTCGTCGACCTGGGTGCCGAGCAACACGATGCGCTGGCCGAGCAGTTGCGCGGCGAGTTGGTCGTCGAAGCGCGAGGGCGCGGTGTCCCCCTCCTCGGCACGGGGAGCGAGCGTGGTGAGTGGAGTCATCGGTTCTCCTCGTCGTGGCGTGACTGCCGTCGACTCCACTCTTGGCCCCGGGAGAGGCCCGTAGGCGGTTCCTCTGCCCACGGCAGATCCGCCACGGGCAGAGCGTTCCCTCGCCCCTACCGTGCGCTCGGCCCCTCGCGCGCCGTCGCCGTCCCCGACACCGCCGTCCGGGTCACGCCACGGCCCGAGCGATGAGTTCCGGGGCGGTGCGCAGTCGACACTGATGACCGCGTTCCACGCCCCAGGAGGTACTCATGACCACCGACGGATTCACCACGTGTCTCTGGTTCGACGGCCAGGCCGAGGAAGCCGCCCACTACTACGTCTCGATCTTCAAGAACTCCCGCATCGGCAACATCGGCCGCTACAACGAGGCGGGTCCGGGTCCGGCCGGTTCCGTGCTGGCCGTGGAGTTCACGGCCAACGGGCAGAAGTTCGTCGGCATCAACGGCGGTCCGCAGTTCACCTTCAGCGAGGCGGTCTCCTTCCAGATCTACTGCGCGGACCAGGAGGAGGTCGACCACTACTGGACCAGGCTCACCGAGAACGGCGGTGAGCCCGGCCCGTGCGGCTGGCTCAAGGACAAGTACGGCCTGTCCTGGCAGGTCATCCCCGACGGACTGATCGAGATGATCAGCGACCCCGACGCCGAGAAGGCCACCCGCACCACCAAGGCCATGTACGCGATGAGCAAGCTCGACATCGCCGCCCTGAGGAAGGCCTACGACGGCGAGTAGGCGCCGGGGGACCGGGGCCGCCCGCTAGTGCGCCTCCGCCAGGATCTCGTCGATCACGTGCCGGGAGCTCTCCGCCAGCGGCGGATTGGTCCGCCAGTAGTACGGCAGCTGGATCAGCGAGATCGACAGCGCCCAGCCCCGGCCCCGCGCCCACTCGGCGTCGTCCGCGCCCACCGCCTCCCGGAAGGTCCCGCGGGCCGAGGCCGGGAGCAGGTTCCAGGCGACGATCAGATCGACGGCCGGGTCGCCGACCCCGACACCGCCGAAATCGATCACCGCCGCCAACCGCCCGCCGTCGCGGACCAGTACGTTGCCCGGCGACAGATCGCCATGGGCCCAGACGGGCGGCCCGGCGTGCCCGGGGGCCCGCAACGCCTCCTCCCACAGGGCGGTGACCGCGGCGGTGTCGATGCGCCCCGCCAGCCGGGAGAGGGCGTCGCGGGTGGGGGTGTCCCGGTCGGCGAGCGGGACACCCCGGTGGTTGGCCGGCCCGCCCCGCGCGTCGAGCCCGCGCAGGGCGGTGACGAACGCCGCCAGGTCCGCCGCCAGCGCCTCGGGCTCCTCGACGGCGCCGGCCACCGGGTTGCCGCCGTCCAGCCAGCGGTACACCGACCAGGGCCAGGCGAACCCCTCGCCCGGCACGCCCCGTTCCAGCGGCACGGGCGCGGCGACGGGCAGCCTCGGCCCCAGCCGGGCCAGCCAGTGCTGCTCGTGCGCCACGCTCTCCACGGCGCCGGGATGCCGGGGCAGCCGCACCACCTTGTCGGCACCCAGCCGGAACATCGCGTTCTCCGTCCCGGAGGAGTCCAGACGGGTCACGGGCAGCCCGGCCCACCGCGGGAACTGGCCGGCGACGAGCCGGCTCACCAGCGGGGCGTCGAGGTCGACTTCGTCCGTGTGCATCTTCACCGCGCGCATACGGCTCATTCCACGGGACCGGCCTCGACGCTGTCCAACGGAATTCAGACCCGGTCGGCCGCGATCAGCAGGTACTGGAAGCTGCCGTTGCGGTACGCGGTCAGGAACGTCTCCTCGATGCCGGTCACCAGGTGGTCGGCATGGCTGCGCAGCTCCCAGTACGGGACGGCCGCCTCGGTCAGGTCCTCGACATGGACCGGCACCAGCCGGTTGCGGGCCATCGCCCGGAAGTACGCCGAGCGCGGGTGGATGTCGCAGATGTAGTGGGCGTTGATGAGAGACACCTCGCGCGAGGCCTGCCCGTAGGCGTCGTTGTAGCAGCCGGTGATGACGACGTAGCGGCCGCCGCGGCGCAGCAGCCGGGCGTGCTCGGCGAACAGCAGGTCCAGCTCGACGTACATCGTCGACTCGTTGTTCCACGACGCCGCGTAGGCGCCGGTCTCCAGACGGGTGTCGAGCATGTTGCGGTGGTGGTAGCGCACCCGGTCGTCGATGCCCCGCTTACGGGCCTGCTCGTTCGCGAACTCGGCCTGTTTGGCGGAGATGGTGACGCCGTCGGCGTGGCAGCCGTACCGCAGATTCGCCGTGACACTGCCCCCGCCGCGTCCGCAGCCGGCGTCGAAGACGCGGTCTGCGGGTGTGAGCCGGCCGAGGCGGGCGGCCAGCATTTCCGCCTGGGCGTGTTCCAGCCGGTGCAGTTCGGCGGTGATCCGATCCCGGCGCAGTCCGGCGTCGGGTTCGTCGAGCACGGTCCAGTCGGCCTCGCCGACCCCGTAGTGATGGTGGTAGAGATCGTCGATCCTGCCCAGTTCGAGGTTGACCGGGTTCTCCTCGGCGTTCCAGTAGTCCGCGACGCGGTTCTGGTACGTGGACTGGGTGGGCACCGGGACGGTCTTGGTGCCGGCGTCGTGGGCTGTGGTCAACGGGGGCTCCTCATGGTGCTGTGCGTGACGGTCTGTCGGAAAGCGGGCGGTCACCAGTAGTCGGGCAGGTGGTAGCGGTGGGTGTTGGTCGCGTGCCACTCGTGGTTGCCGGCCACCCAGTCCGACAGGCCCTGGAGATAGCGCTCGACGAGCGGCGAGGTGGCGGCGAGCAGGGCGGACTCCTCCTCGAACGCCTCCATGATCTGGTTGTGGATCTCGACCGACCTCAGATACGCGGCCTTGAGACCACGGCGGTCGTTGGCGGCCACCACCTGCGGCAGGTTGAGGTGGGTGGGATCGGACGCCAGCTCCTTGGTGAACGAGTACAGGTCGTTGACGATCGTGGTGGCGTTGCAGGCCAGCGCGGTGACCCGCTGGATCTCCGGGCGGGCGTACAGCTGCTCGGGCAGTTCGTAGCCGTCGACCGCGTCCACGATCGACAGACACGGGCGGAAGTTGTTGAACTGCCGCATCGTCAGGTACTCCCAGATCCGCGGCACGTACCGGGTCTCGCCCCAGGCCGCCTCGCCGAGGTAGCCGAGATGCAGCCGGGCGATGTCGTGCACGAACCGGCCGGTCTGGCTGGGGGTGGCGAGGGCCGCGTAGTCCTTGAGCGCCCAGTGGTACGAGCGCAGCGGGCCGTCGGCCTGCACCCCGCGTGCCCAGTCCTCCTGGAGGTCGGGCGGGCCGTGGTAGGGATCGAGCGCCGACTGGGCGATGATCAGCCGGCCGCCCAGTCCGCTGCGCGAGCCGCCCTTGTCCTCGTCCTCCTCGCAGTAGCAGTTGTCGACGATGTTCTCGGCCAGCAGCAGCTTGCCGGCCACGGTGAGGCGCTCCAGGTCGAGCGCGCGCGGATGCTGGAGCACCACGGCACGGCCGAACTGGAAGCCCGCGAAGTCGCCGTTCCAGGCCACCGGGAACAGGTCCAGGCCCCGGGCCCACTCCTCCAGCCTGCGGTCGATCTCGGCGGCCTTCTCCGGGTCTGCGGGCTCCACCTCCCGGTACCGCAGACCGGGGACCGCCCCGCCGCGCCGGGCCCGCATGCTGCGGGCGAGGTTCGGCGGGCCGGGCAGCGCACTCCCGGTGCTCGTGGGTGTGCTCATCGCCGGCTCCCCGCCGTCACTCGGCCGTCCGGCCGACCTGGACGTTCTCCAGGACCCCGGCGGCGTCCGGCACCAGGACGGCCATCGAGTAGTAGGCGGTCACCAGGTAGCGGATGATCGAGTTGGCGTCGATCCCCATGAACCGCACGTTCAGGCCGGGTTGGAACTCCTCCGGGATGCCCGTCTGGTACAGGCCGACGACTCCCTGGTCCGCCTCACCGGTGCGCAGCGCGATGATGCTGCTGGTGTGCTGCGGGCTGATCGGGATCTTGTTGCACGGGAAGATCGGCACCCCCCGCCAGGCCGGGATCTCGTGCCCCGCGACGTCGGCCGTGCCCGGCACCAGGCCACGCCGGTTGCACTGCCGGAAGAAGGCCGCGATCGCCTTGGGATGGGCGAGGAAGAGCTTGGTCTTGCGCCGCATCGACAGCAGGTCGTCCATGTCGTCCGGGGTCGGCGGCCCGGTGAACGTGCTGACGCGCTGGGAGTGGTCGATGTTGTGCAGCAGCCCGAAGTCCCGGTTGTTGACCATCTCCCACTCCTGCCGCTCGCGGATCTCCTCGACGGTCAGGCGCAGTTGCTGTTCGGTCTGGTTCATCGGGTTGTTGTAGAGGTCGGCGACCCGGGTGTGGACCTTCAGCACGGTCTGGGTCAGCGACAACTCGTACTCGCGCGGAGAGAGTTCGTAGTCGACGAAGCCCGCCGACAGCGTGGGCTCCCCGGTGTGACCGGCCTGCACCGGTACCTCGGCCTCGCCCTTGCGGTTCATCGGCAGCCGCTGCCGGGCGACATAGGCCTCCAGATGGGCGGCGAGGGACGGCACCCGCCCGACGAACTCCCGCAGGACGTCCCAGGGCAGGGCCAGCAGCACGCCCGAGGTCTCGGCGCGCACCGAGCTCAGCCACAGCGGGTCGTCCTGCCCGAGGGCCTCGTCGCCCAGCTGGTCGCCGCCGGACACGACCCCGACGATCTCCTCCTCGCCGTACTTGCCGGCGGTGAAGCGGGTGAACCGGCCGTGCACCACGAGATAGGTCTCGGTGACCGGCTGTCCGGCCTCGAAGACGACCTGGCCGGCCCGGACCTCCCGGGTCTGGAAGCGGGAGGAGAGCTCCGCGAGGGTGCCGTTGTCCGAGTAGCCGCGCAGCACGGGCAGCTCGGTGAGGGTCCGCGGGATGACCCGTACGTCGGTCCCGCCGTTCTGCTCGAACTGCACGCGGCCCCGGCCGACGCGCAGCTGGAGACGCCGGTTGACGCGGTAGGTGCCGCCCTTGACGTCCACCCAGGGCAGCATCCGCAGCAGCCAGCGCGAGCTGATGGCCTGCATCTGCGGTTCGGACTTGTGGGTCGTGGCGAGCTGGCGGGCCGCCTGGGTGCTGAGACTGGTGAGCTGCGCTTCGGCGGTGGGTTCGGGGGCGGGTTCGTCCAGGGCTGGACCGGTGGCGCTGTCCGGTGTGGACACATTCCCTCCAGGAAGATGCGCGGGGGATGAGCGGACCGTCGGTGACGCTCGGTTCGAAGATCCGCAGGCACCAGCCAAACACCCTGAGTGACGGGTGGGTACGGCGTGAAGGGGGCGGTTTCATGGCCCGGAGGGTGCAAACCTGCCTGCTGGGGCGGAGGGCGTCTCGTGTGTGCAACCGCTTCCCGCGGGTGCTCCCGCGCGCCGGAGCGCTCGGGGGTCACTCGGGGTTACCCGTGTGTTCGGCGCGCGAGCGGACGAGCGGGTGGCTAGCGTGAGAAACCGGACAACCCGTCTCACCGGAAGGCTGCGGTCATGGTCGTACGTCCCGAGGGAACCCCTTGTTGGGCCGACGCGATGTTCGGCGACGTGGAGGGCGCCAAGACCTTCTACGGCGAGGTCCTCGGCTGGACCTTCGGCGACGCGTCGTCGGAGTACGGCAACTACACACAGGCCTACGCGAACGGCAAGGCGGTCGCCGCGGTCGTCCCGCCGATGCCCGGCCAGGAGGGCCAGTCGCAGTGGTGCCTGTACTTCGCCTCCCCGGACGCCTCGGTGACCGCCGGCAGGATCCGTGAGAACGGCGGTGAGGTGCTGATGGAGCCGATGCGGGTCGGGGACTTCGGCACGATGTGCCTGGGCCGCGAGCCCGGCGGCGCCGTCTTCGGCGTCTGGCAGGCGGGCGTCCACGAGGGTTTCGAGGCGCCGCCCGAGCAGCCCGGCGCGTACTGCTGGGCCGAGGTGTTCACCCGCGACCCGGAGAAGACGGACGCGTTCCTGCCGGCCGTGTTCCCGTACACGGCCAAACAGCTCCAGGACGACGCGGTCGACTTCCGGCTGTTCGAGGTCGACGGCGACACGGTCCTCGGCCGCATGAGGATGACGGACGAGTTCCCGCCCGAGGTGCCGTCGTACGTCAACGTGTACTTCACGGTGGACAACTGCGACGACGCCGTGGCCAGGGCGACCAAACTCGGCGGCGTCCTGCGCTTCGGCCCGATGGACACCCCGTTCGGACGGTTCGCGGCGATCAGCGACCCGCAGGGCGCGAGCTTCTCCGTGATCGACGTCACGACCACCGCGGGGGACATGCCGGGGACCACGGACGTGTCCTAGACCGGCTCGGCGCAGCACCCGCACCCGTACCGGCCGCCCGGCCCGGGTGCCGGCGCGGCCGTGGCATGATCGGGCGTATGCGTGAACGAGTGGTGGCCGCCTGCGACGGGGCCTCGAAGGGCAATCCCGGACCGGCGGCCTGGGCGTGGGTGGTCGCGGACGAAGCGGAGAAGCCGGCCCGCTGGGAGGCGGGACCGCTCGGCAGGGCGACCAACAACATCGCCGAACTCACCGCGCTGGAACGTCTGCTGGCCTCGACCGACCCGGCGGTGCCGCTCGAGGTGCGGATGGACTCGCAGTACGCCATGAAGGCCGTCACCACCTGGCTGCCGGGCTGGAAGCGCAATGGCTGGAAGACGTCGGCGGGGAAGCCGGTGGCCAACCAGGAGCTGGTCGTCCGTATCGACGAACTGCTCGACGGCCGCTCGGTCGACTTCCGCTATGTGCCCGCCCACCAGGTCGACGGTGACCCGCTCAACGACTTCGCCGACCGGGCCGCCAGCCAGGCGGCCGTCGTCCAGCTGCCGGCCGGCAGCGAGCAGGGCTCCCCGGAGCCGCCCGCCTCGCCGGACACCCCGAAGGCGAAGTCCGCGAAAAGCGGCCGCTCCGCCGGGGGCAAGTCCTCCCGGCGGAGCGGTGGTTCGGCGTCCCGCACGCTCAAGGCCAAGTTCCCCGGCCGGTGTGTGTGCGGCCGGCCGTACGCGGCGGGCGAGCAGATCGCCAAGAACGCGCAGGGCTGGGGCCACCCGGAGTGCCGTACGGCGGACGCCGACGCGGGCTGAGCGACGCGCGGGTCACAGCACCACGCCGCGCCAGCCCCCGGTCTCCTGACCGCGCTCCTCGATGAACTCCTTGAAGCGCTCCAGGTCACCCTTGGTCTGCCGCTTCACGAAGCCGAGCTTGTCGCCGACGGTCTCGGTGACGCCCTCCGGCTGAAACTCCATCTGGAGCATCACCTTGGTGTGGCTGTCGTCGAGCCGGTGGAAGGTCACCACGCCGGCCTGCCGGGCCTCGCCCGATACCGTGGTCCACGCGACCCGTTCGTCCGGGATCTGCTCGGTGATCTCCGCGTCGAACTCCCGGCGTACGCCGTTCACGCTGGTGACCCAGTGGGTGAGGGTGTCGGTGCGCTGTTCGATGCGGTCCACCCCGCTCATGAACGCGGGGAACGTCTCGAACTGCGTCCACTGGTCGTAAGCCGTGTGCACGGGGACACCGACCTCGATGGATTCCTCGACCTGCGACACGATCGTCTCCTCCTTCGTCCTGGTGGTTCGTCTCGTCGCTGACTGTCCGTCGCGGGTACCCGTGGCCCGCGGGGTAAACCGGGCGGCGACGATCAGTCGGTGTCGAAGGTGTAGTGGGCGGTGTGATCGAGGAGGTCCGCCGGAGTCGTGTCGTTCCAGGGCTTCATCGTCTCGTGCAGGTCGACGACGTCCGGCGTCCCGCCGCCCGGGAGATACGTCGAGCCGGGATGCCGGCGCTGCCACTGGGCCCACAGCCTGTCGATGTAGGCGTGGTGCAGCCAGAACACCGGGTCGTTGGGGGACACCCCGGTCGCCATCTGCCCGCCGACCCAGACATGGACCCGGTTGTGCAGATTGACACCGCGCCAGCCCTCCAGATGGTTGCGGAAACCGTCCGAGCCGCTGTTCCAGGGGGCCATGTCGTACGTCGCCATCGACAGCACCGACTCGACCTCGGACCGGGTCGGCAGCTCACGGACGCCCGCTCCCAGCGCCCGCCGGAGGTAGGTGCGGCCGTCCACGCGGACGTTGACGGCCCAGTTGCCGGCCGAGGCGGCGAACGGGCCGTCCATCACCTGACCGTCCCGGCTGCGCCCGCTGCCGCCGAGGAAGTCCGGAGCCCACAGCGAGGAGCGCGGTGAACGGTCCGTGGACCAGTCCCAGTACGGCAGTGCCACCGAGGCGTCCACGGACTGGAGGGCCCGCTCGAACTCCAGCAGGAATCTGCGGTGCCACGGCAGGAAGGAGGGCGAACGGTGGCCGGTGCGCTCGCCGTTGTCGGTGTCACCGAGGATGAAGGCGTTGTGCGTGGTGACGAAGGCGTCGTAGCGGCCGCTGCGCTTGAGGTCGAGGACGGCGGCGACGAAGCGGCGCTTCTCGTCGGAGGTCAGGGACGCCTGGTTCTTGCGGACGGTCATGTGCGGTGCTCCAAGTGTGCGCGGACGGTGGGCGGTCGGCCGGTCAGCCGGTCAGCCGGTGGGGAACGGGACGAGTCGCGCGCCCCGGAGCTCGTCGACCGCGGCCCGGGCGGCGGCCCTCGGGGTGGGTACCGGGTCGTAGTGGCTGACCACGCTGATCCAGGTCCCGTCGGCGTTGCGCATCACGTGCAGCTCGACGCCGTCGACGTACACGCCGTAGCCGCCGCCGTGGTGATGGCCGCCGCCGGCGGTGGGCCGGCCCTGTATCCGGCGGCCCTTGTAGACCTCGTCGAAGGGCTCCGGGGAGCCGTGGGAGCCGTGGGCGTCGTGGTGGGTGTCGTCCGCCCGGGCGGCGGGGACGGTGACGAGCGCGGCACCGGTGACGGCGGCCGCCGCGGTGAGTGCGCGACGACGGCTGAGTTCCGGCATGCGGGACCTCCTGGGGTGCGTTCGGTTGACGACCCCGTATGCCTACCGAGCTGTCGGAGAAAGGGAGAAATCGCCCGAGAGGGGTTGGCTGTGATCAGGACAATCAATTACATGTCGTGCAATCTTCAATGAAGATGATCTTGTGGCGGGCAGAGGTCCGGGCCGGGCGGAACGGGCAATTCCTTTCCGTGGACGCACCGCTTCCGGTGATCTTTCGCGCGCCGGTGCGCCCGCGGTGGCGTGGCCCACGTGGGGAAAGTGGCGTGAACGGGCAGGTGGGGCGTCCGGGTCTGGGTGCCGGGCCCTGCTACCCTGCGTCGTCAATCGACCACGTCTGGTAACTCCTGGGAGTGTGCGTGAAGGTCGCCTGTGTCGGCGGCGGGCCCGCCGGCCTGTATCTCTCGATCCTGCTCAAGCGGCAGGATCCGTCCCACGACGTCACCGTCCACGAGCGCGACCCGGAAGGCTCGACCTACGGCTGGGGGGTCACGTACTGGCAGGGACTCCTCGACCGGCTCCGCGTCTGCGACCCCGAGTCGGCGCGAGCGATCGAGGCGGAGTCCGTCCGCTGGAACGAAGGCGTCGCCCACGTACGGGACCTGGCGACCCGTCAGCCGGGCGACGAGGGGCACGGGATCGGCCGCCACAAGCTGCTGGAGATCCTCGCCGCCCGGGCCCGCGCGCTCGGCGTACGACTGGAGTACGAGAGCCCGATCACCGCAGAGAACCTGCCGGACGCCGATCTCGTCGTGGCCGGCGACGGTGTCCACAGCGCCCTGCGCACCCACCACGCCGACCACTTCGGCGCCGAACTCACCCCGGGGCGCAACTCCTACATCTGGCTCGGCACCACCAAGGTGTTCGACTCCTTCACCTTCGCGTTCGTGGAGACCGAGCACGGCTGGATCTGGTGCTACGGCTACCCCTTCAGCTCCGAGCGGAGCACCTGCGTCATCGAGTGCGCCCCCGAGACCCTGACCGGACTGGGCCTGGACCGGGCGAGCGAGGGTGACGGACTGGCCCGGCTGGAGAAGCTCTTCGCGCACATCCTCGACGGACACCCCCTCATCGGCCGTGCCGCCGCCGACGGCAGCCGCCGGTGGCTGACCTTCCGCACCCTCACCAACCGCAGCTGGTACCGCGGCAACCTCGTCCTGCTCGGCGACGCCGCCCACACCACCCACTACTCGATCGGCGCCGGCACCACCCTCGCCCTGGAGGACGCCATCGCTCTCGCCGACGCCCTGCGCGAGAGCGCCGACCTGCCGCAGGCCCTGGCGCGCTACGAACGGGAACGACAGTCCGCCCTGCTGTCGCTCCAGAGCGCCGCCCGTTACAGCGCCCAGTGGTACGAGAACCTCACCCGCTACATCCACCTCCCCCCGGAGCAGATGTTCGCCCTGCTCGGCCAGCGGCACTCGCCGCTGCTGCCCTATGTCCCGCCCCAGCTGTACTACCGGCTCGACCGGGCCGCCGGACAGTCGGGAGCGCTGCGCCGGCTCAAGCGCTGGCTGGGGCCGAAGCTGGCGCGTGGCGCGCATGCCAGGGCGCTGACCTCGCGGAAGTGACCGGGAGGGTGTCGCGGAGGTCCGTCCGGGACTGAGGTGAATGGCAATTCACTGATACGGTGAATTGCCATTCACCTCCTTTTTCCCGAGGTCGCTGGAGTGCCCATGGCGTCGCCCGTTCCGATACCCGCCCCGGCCGGAGGAGCCGCCGGTCTCCGGACCCGGCTCACCGTCCCGGTCCTGGCGTACTGCGGCATCCTCATGGCGGTCATGCAGACCGTCGTCGTCCCCCTGCTGCCCGACCTGCCCCGGCTGACCGGCGCCTCACCGGGCGCGGTCTCCTGGATGGTGACCGCCTCGCTGCTGTCCGGCGCGGTCCTCACCCCCGTCCTCGGCCGGGCCGGGGACATGTACGGCAAGCGGCGGGTGCTGTTCATCTCCTTCGGCCTGATGGCCGCCGGCTCGGTGATCTGCGCCCTGACCTCCGACATCGGCGTACTGATCGCGGCCCGGACCCTCCAGGGCGCCGCGTCCTCCGTCGTCCCGCTGTCCATCAGCATCCTGCGCGACGAACTGCCGCCGGAGCGCCGGGGATCGGCCGTGGCGCTGATGAGCTCCACCGTGGGGATCGGCGCCGCGCTCGGACTGCCGGCGGCCGCCGTGGTCGTGCAGTACGCCAACTGGCACGTGATGTTCTGGGTGACCGCCGTGCTGGGCGCGACCGGTGTCGCGCTGATCCGGTGGGCGGTGCCGGAGTCGCCCGTGCGCGCGCCCGGCCGGTTCGACGTGACGGGCGCGCTCGGTCTGGCCGCCGGACTGATCAGCCTGCTTCTCGCCGTGTCCCAGGGCGGCCAGTGGGGCTGGGGGAGCGCCCGGATCGTGGGCCTTCTCCTCGCCGCCGCGGTCGTCCTCGGCCTGTGGTGGTGGCACCAGCTGCGCGCCGAACAGCCCCTGGTGGACCTGTGGCTGGTGTCCCGGCCGAGGGTGGGCCTGTCCCATGTGGCGGCGCTCCTGACCGGCTTCGCCTTCTACGCGAACTCGCTGGTGACCGCACAGCTGGTGCAGGCGCCCGAGGCGAGCGGGTACGGGCTCGGGCTGTCCATCGTCCAGACGGGCCTGTGCCTGCTGCCCGGAGGCATCACCATGCTGCTGTTCTCGCCGCTCTCGGCCCGCATCTCGGAGCGGCGCGGGCCGCGGATCACCCTCGCCCTCGGCGCCGCCGTCATCGCCTGCGGGTACGCCCTGCGCATCGCCGACAGCCGCGACCTGTGGATGATCATGGTGGGGGCGACGGTCGTGGCGACCGGCACCACCCTCGCGTACTCGGCGCTGCCCTCACTGATCCTGCGCGCGGTCCCGCCCGGGCAGACCGCGTCGGCGAACGGCTTCAACGTGCTGATGCGCACGATCGGTCAGGCCACCTCCAGCGCCGCCGTCGCCGCCGTCCTCGTGCACCACACCGGCCTGGTCGGCGGAGCCCCGGTGCCCACTTTGCACGGCTATCTGCTGGCGTTCGCGGTCGCGGGCGCGGTGGCCCTGGCCGCGTGCGCGGTGGCGCTCACCATCCCCGGCGACGCCGGACCCGACGACATGCGGCGCGCCCGTGGCCGTACCCGCGCTGTCGGCGACGGGGCGCTGGAGGGAGCATGAGTGCCGTGAGCACTCCATCCGGCCCCCCGGCTCCATCCGGCCCCCGGGCCCCGACCGACCCGCCGGCCCCCGCCCGGCGCGGCGCCGAGGCGACCAAGGCGGCGATCCTGCGCGCCGCCCGGTACCTCCTCGTCCGCCAGGCGCACGCCGACATCACCCTCAAGGCCGTGGCGGAACGCGCCGGGGTGAGCGCGCCGTTGGTCCTGAAGTACTTCGGCAACAAGGACGCCCTGTTCGCCCGGGTGATGTCCTTCGAGGAGGACGCCGACGCCCTGCTCGACGCCCCGCTGGCGGAGCTGGGCCCGCACATGGTCCGGCACGTGGTGGCGAGCCAGCGCGAGCGGGGCACCGACCCCGTGGTGCGCATCGCGTTCGCGCCCCTGCACGGCGACCACGGCGACGTCCTGCGCGGCAACTTCCGCACCCAGGTCATCGAACGTCTGGCCGCCCGCCTCACCGGCCCCGACCCGGGGCTCCGCGCCGAACTGGCCGTCGCCACCGTGCTCGGCCTGGGCGTGATGTTCGGCATCGCCCGCGGGACCGAGCTGAGGGCGACACCGATCGAGCACATCGTCGAGCGGTACGGCCCGACGGTCCAGGCCCAGCTGGACAGTTCCTGAACCTCCCCGGCCGCTCCCGGGTGGCCCCGGGAGGAACAGCCGGTGGTCCGGAGCGGCCCGTTCCGTACCGGGGCGCTCCGGATGACAGACTGAGGTCATGGACGAGCGCGAATTCGGTAGGTCTGGTCAGCACGCATCCGTCGTCGGTCTCGGCACCTGGCAACTGGGCGCCGACTGGGGAGACGTCGACGACAAGGAGGCCCTGTCCGTTCTGGAGGCGGCGGCCGAGTCGGGGGTGACCTTCTTCGACACCGCCGACGTCTACGGCGACGGACGCAGCGAGCAGACCATCGCCGCCTTCCTCAGCGGCCGGCCCGACCTGCACGTGCTGGTCGCCACCAAGATGGGCCGCCGCGTCGACCAGATCCCCGAGAACTACGTCCTGGACAACTTCCGCGCCTGGAACGACCGCTCCCGCCGCAACCTCGGCGTCGACCGCGTCGACCTGGTGCAGCTGCACTGCCCGCCGACCCCGGTCTACTCCAGCGACGAGGTGTTCGACGCCCTCGACACCCTCGTCGAGGAGGAGCGCATCGCGCAGTACGGCGTCAGCGTGGAGACCTGCGCCGAGGCCCTCACCGCGATCGCCCGGCCGGGAGTGGCGAGCGTGCAGATCATCCTCAACCCGTTCCGGCTGAAGCCCCTGTACGAGGTGCTCCCGGCGGCCCGCGCGGCCGGCGTCGGCATCATCGCCCGCGTCCCGCTCGCCTCCGGTCTGCTCTCCGGCAAGTACACCAAGGACACCGTCTTCCCGGAGAACGACCACCGCGCCTACAACCGGCACGGCGAGGCGTTCGACCAGGGCGAGACGTTCTCCGGCGTCGACTACGCCACCGGCGTCGAGGCCGCCGTCGAGTTCGCGGCCCTCGCGCCCGAGGGATACACGCCGGCCCAGCTGGCGCTGCGCTGGATCATCCAGCAGCCCGGCGTGACCACCGTCATCCCGGGCGCCCGCTCGCCCGAGCAGGCCCGAGCCAACGCGGCCGCCGCCAGGCTCCCGGAACTGACCGAGGAGACGCTCGCGGCGGTCCGCGACCTCTACGACCGGCGGATCAAGGAGCAGGTCGAAGGCCGCTGGTAGCCGCAGAGGGGCGGTGGACGGGAGAGAACCGCCGATCACGGGGTACTCGCGGGGTCAGGGGAGGGACCCCTCGAACCGGGAGGACGGTACAGGTGACCGACACGGCGGCGAAGGCCGAGCAGCGCACAGGGCGGGACGAGACCGAGGAGGAGAGAGCCGACCGTATGTGGGGGGAACTGATCCAGGAGATCAGGGTCGCCCAGACGGGCGTGCAGATCCTCTTCGGCTTCCTGCTGACCGTGGTGTTCACCCCGCGCTACGCGGATCTCCAGCACATCGACCAGGTCATCTACATCGTCACCGTGGTCCTGGGCGCCTGCGCGACGGGCGCCCTCATAGGGCCGGTGTCCCTGCACCGCCTGGTCTCCGGGCGGCGGGTCAAGCCGCAGGCGGTGCAGTGGGCCTCGCGGCTGACCTTCGTGGGCCTGCTCCTGCTGCTCGCCACCATGACCTCTTCGCTGCTGCTGATCCTGCGCGTGGCCACCCACGACGAGTTCGTGCCCTACCTCGTCGCGGGTGTGTTCCTGTGGTACGCGCTGTGCTGGTTCGTGCTGCCGCTGTGGACCCGCCGCCGCTACACGACGGACTGAGCCGCCCTAGACGCCCTGGCCGGCCTCGGGAGCGGTGCCCCGGGCGCCGCGCAGGGCGGTGATGCAGCTGCCGATCGCCTGCTGGAGCTCCTCCAGCTGCTGGACCATGTCGTCCTCGTAGAACTCCTGCGGGTCGAGGTCGTCGAAGGTCAGCTCCTCGAAGACCTTGGTCGCCCGCTGGAGGCTGCTGTAGAACTTCGTGCGCCGCTCCTGGACACGCAGCTCGGGGTCGGCCTCGACGGTCTCCACGACCAGGTTCTTCATGGTGTCGTAGGCGTCGCTCGCCCACTCGCCGGCGTCCTCGTCGTCGTCGAGCTCGTCGAGCAGCGAGAGGTGCCGCTCGGCCTCCTGGCGCAGCTCGGCGGGCGCGTCGAGGGTCTGCCCCGCGGGCGTCTTGATCTGGCCGGACTCGGCGATCTGACGCACGTACCCGATGCGGTCGGCCGAGCGGCTCTCGGTGGCCACGGCCTTCTTCAGGTCGTCGGTGCGGACCACGTCCCGGGCCAGCTCGATCTGGAGATCGGGGTCCTCCTTGATGCGGTCCAGGAGGGCGGCGCGGGCGGTCGAGGGGTCGGCGAGGATCGCGGCGCGCAGGGCGGTGGGGTTCTCCGCGACCTCCAGGGCCTTGGTCGGGCGGATGCCCTCGGCCTCGGCGGCCGCCGTGATGGCGGTACCGCGGTCGGAGCCGGCGCTGGACCGGGAGACGTAGTAGGTCAGCCAGACCTCCGCGTCCGGCAGCTCGACCTCCTGGCCCGGCGCGAGCTCCTCGAAGTGCGGGACGAGACCGTCGTCGGCGGCCCGGTCCCAGGCCTTGTAGTACCGCATGACGCGGTCGGGGGAGCAGCCGGCCAGCTCGGCGAACTCCTTCGCCGGCACCTTCGGCGTCCCGTCCGCGCTCTGCCCGCCCGGCCGGACGCTGCGCGCCACCATCAGGCCGAAGGCCCAGCCGCCGGTCCGCGCGTAGACGCCGAACTCGCGGGCGTCCCGCGCCACGAGGTCGGACAGGGGCGCGGGGGACGGCTCGGCGGGCGTCTCGGGCAGGTCGATCGCCAGGGTCACGGATGACTCTCCTCTACGGGCTGCTGGACGGAGGATCGGCACTGCGAAAGTGCAGACGGGCAGCCTATATCCACCTCTTGGCGATGCTTTGCCGGACCCGCGTGCGGGCCTGCCGCCCGTCAGCCGAAGGCGTTCCGCAGGGCGGGCAGGAGGGTCTTCTCCGACCAGTCCAGGTACGCGGGCTGGGAGTCCCCGCCGATCTGCACCAGGGCGATCTCCGTGAACCCGGCCTCGGCGTACGGTCGCACGGCCTCGACGAAGTCGTCCGGGTCGTCTCCGCAGGGGATCGAGGCGGCCACGTCGTCCGGTGTCACGAACTGAGTCGCCGCCTCGAAGGAGTCCGGGTGGGGCAGTTCGGAGTTCACCTTCCAGCCGCTGCCGAACCAGCGGAACTGGTCGTGCGCCCGCCGTACGGCCGCGTCCCGGTCGGGGTCGTGGCAGACCGGGAGCTGGCCCACGCGCGGCTTGCCCGCACCGCCGTGGCGGTCGAAGGAGGACAGCAGCTCCGCCTCGGGCTCGGTGGCGATGACGAGGTCGGCCAGCCGGCCCGCGAGCGCGCACGACCGCTCGCCGGAGACGGCGACGCCGATCGGCGGCGGTTCGTCGGGCAGGTCCCACAGCCGGGCCGAGTCCACGTCGTAGTGGGTGCCGTGCCGGGTCACGTGCCCGCCCTCGAACAGCGCGCGGATGATCTCCACGGCCTCCTCGAACATCTCGTGCCGCACGTCCACCGAGGGCCAGCCGCCGCCCACCACGTGTTCGTTGAGGTTCTCCCCGGAGCCCAGCCCGAGCCGGAAGCGTCCCTCGGACAGCAGCTGCATCGTCGCCGCCTTCTGGGCCACCACCGCCGGGTGGTAGCGGAAGGTCGGACACGTCACGTACGTCATCAGCGGAATGCGTGACGTGGCCTGGGCGGCGGCGCCGAGCACGGTCCACGCGTAGGGCGAGTGGCCCTGCGAGCGCAGCCACGGAAAGTAGTGGTCTGAGGTCACCGAGAAGTCGAAACCCGCCTCCTCCGCGCGCACCACGTGATCGACGAGGTCACGGGGGCCGGCCTGTTCGGTCATCATCGTGTATCCGATCTGCACCATGGACCCCGAGTCCCCGCCGACCGGGGGAGGAAACGGGCACACGCCACGGCGGAGCCCGGAGCCCGGACCGCACGGTGCCGTCCGGACCGCTTCGTGCCTAGGCGCCGGGGGCGGCCGTGCTCCGGCGTACCACCAGACGCGGAGTCATCGTGGTCTGCACGGCGTGGTCGCGGCGGCCCTCGACGCGCTCGATCAGCAGGCGGGCGGCGGTGCTGCCCATGTCGTGCCCGGCCTGGTCGACGCTCGTGAGCTGGACGGTGGCGAGGTCGGCGAGGGCGGTGTTGTTGTAGCCGACGATGGAGACGTCCTCCGGCACCCGCAGACCCAGTTCGTGAGCCGCCCGCCAGACACCGAGGGCGGCGACGTCCGCACCCGCCATGACGGCGGTGGGCCGGTCCTCGCCGGTCAGGAGGGTCATACCGGCCTTGTAGCCGCCCTCCTCGGAGTAGGCGGCACGGCAGACCCGGGTCCGGTCGCCGAGGTCGTGGCGGCCCATGGCCTCCGTGTAGCCGTTGGTCAGGACGATCTCCGGGGTGCGCGTCCATTTGCTGGAGCGGGTGCCCGGAGCGGAGACGAGGGTGATGTCGCGGTGGCCCAGGGAGGCCAGGTGGTCCACGACCAGGCCGGCTCCGGTGCCGTCCGCGTCGACGACGGAGTCGTGGAGGTCGGAGCGGTCGTGGTGGCCGATCACCACGGTGGGCGTGGTCTCGGCCATGGCGAGGATCTCGGCGCGTGACGTACCCGGGGCGATGAGGATCAGCCCGTCCATCTGGCGGTCGACCATGGCCTGGACGGTCTTGCTCTGGGCGTCCGCCCCGAACCCGGCGGCGCCGACCAGCACGGTGTACTCGCTGCTGTGCAGCTCGTCGCGGACCCCGTCGAGGATGTCGGCGAAGAACGTGTTGCGGATGTTGTCCAGCAGGACGCCTATCGTGTACGTCCGGCCGCGCATGCCGCGCGCCGCGGCGTGCGGCCGGTAGCCGAGCTCGGCCATCGCCTCGCGGACCTTCTCCTGCATGGCGGTGCTGACCCCGTAGGCGTTGCGCATCACCTTGGAGACCGCGGCTGTCGAGACTCCCGCGTGCCGCGCGACATCCGTGATCGTCACACGTTTCTTGCGCTGTGAGCCCTGCTGCATGCGTCTTGCCCCCTGAACCTCTCCATCGGATACAACGGTCTACACGATAGAGCCCTTGATGGCTAGATGCCGTCGGCTTTTCGTCGGCGTTACGTCCCCATGTCTTGACGCGGCTCGAAGCTGCGTGCACTGTGGTGCGCACTTCGGCTTAGAGAACGTTATACAAAACCTCTCCGCCGCCTCCGACCCCTCCGCAGGCATTCGCCGTACGCCTTTGTTCAACGATGACAGGGAGCCATGCCGTGATCACCGACTCGTCCGCCGCCAGAAGGACCCGCCTCGCCGGGCTGACCGCGAGCGCTGCCGCGATGGTCGTCCTCGTCTCCGCCTGTGGAGGGACGGGAGGCGGCTCGGCCTCCTCGGCCAAGGACTTCAGCTACCTGAGTGTCACCGAGAACACCACCGTCAAGACCGCCCTGACCACCCTCTCCAAGGGTGCGTGCAAGGCCGCGAACGACGCCCAGCCGCTCAAGGTGGAGACCGTTCCGCAGGCGAGCCTGGACCAGAAGCTTCAGCTGCTGGCCGGCCAGAACGCCCTGCCCGTGCAGTTCGCCGCGGGCAACGCCCCGGCGCTCACGCAGCAGCTCTACACCTCGGGCAAGGTCGCCGACCTGGAGAAGAAGCTGACCGATCTCGGCGTCTTCGACCAGCTGGAACCCGCCGCCGTGTCCACGATCAAGGCGCTGTACGGCGGCAAGGTCGAGGTCCTGCCGTACGAGTACAACATCGAGGGCATCTTCTACAACAAGAAGGTCTTCGGCGACAACGGCATCGCCGTCCCGGGCACCTGGACCGAACTCGTGGCCGCCGCGGCCGAGCTCGAGGCCAAGGGCGTCCAGCCGTTCTCCGCCTCCGGCCAGCAGGGCTGGCCGCTGACCCGGCTGATCAGCGGGTACCTCTACCGCAGCCTCGGCCCGGACGCGCTCCAGGCCGTCGCCGACGGCAAGGCCAAGCTGACCGATCCCGCGTACGTGAAGGCGGCCCGAGCGGTCGCGGACCTCGGGAAGAAGGGCTACTTCGGCAAGGGCGTCGGCTCCATCGACTACGACACCTCGATGAACCAGTTCCTGTCCGGCAAGGCCGCCATGCTCTACATGGGCAGCTGGGCGCTGGCGAACATCGCCGACGAGAAGCAGAACACGATCGGCGCCGACAATGTCGGCTTCATGCCCTTCCCCGCGGTGACCGGCGGCAAGGGCTCGATCGACCAGTACCCGTCCAACGTCGGCCTCGGCATCACCCTCGGCGCCGGCAGCTTCGACAAGAAGACCGGTGACTGGGTCTCCTGCATCGCCGAGAACTACGGCAGCACCGCGCTGAAGGACCAGGGCTCGATCTCCGGATTCAAGGTCAACACCGAGGTCGAGGACGCCAACCAGGTCACCACCCAGGTGCGCGACACCATCACCTCCTCCCAGCAGAACGTGCTGTGGTTCGAGGCCCTCTTCAGCACGAAGGCCACCACCGTGAGCCAGACCAACGCGGCCGGCCTGGTCAGCGGCAGCATCAGCCCGGAGAAGTTCATGCAGATCGTCCAGGACGCACTGTCCGGCAACTGACGCGGCTCGCTGCTCGGGCGGCCGCCTGAGCAGCCACCGCATCCCAGTCGGCACATTCGAGAAACCGGACTTCATCCATGCATCGCGTACTTGGTGACCGCAAAGCGGTCCTGATCCTGCTGGGCCCCGCCCTGCTGGTCTACTCCCTGATCATGCTCGTCCCGATGCTGTGGTCACTGGGGTACTCGTTCACCAAGGGCAACACCATCGAGGGCTTCACCGGCAACGGCCTGGAGAACTTCCAGCACCTGTTCACCGATCCGGCGGTACGGGACGCCCTGTGGTTCACCGTCAAGTACGCGGTCGTCGTGACGGTCGGCCAGGTCGTCGCGGGCTACCTGCTGGCCCTGCTCTACGTCTTCTTCCTCAAGAAAGCGTCGGCGCTGGTCCGCACGCTGGTGTTCTTCCCGGTCGTCCTGCCCACCGTGGCGGTCGGCCTGCTCTTCCAGAAGTTCTTCCAGGTCGCCCCGCAGACCGGACCGGTCAACTCCCTGCTGAACGCCGTCGGCCTGGACTCGGTCGACTTCTTCGGCAGCGCCGGACACGCCTTCTGGGTCCTGATCATCATGGACATCTGGCGCTCCATGGGCTTCTACGCCGTGCTGCTCTTCGCCGGCCTGGTCGACATCCCCGAGGAAGTGCTGGAGTCCGCCCGGCTGGACGGCGCCTCCGGTCTGCGGCTCATCCGCCACATCGTCCTGCCGATGTCGTTCCCGGTACTGATGTCGTCCCTCATCTTCAGCATCAACGGCACGCTCAAGGTGTTCGACTCCATCGTCGCCCTGACCAATGGCGGGCCCGGCAACGCCACCACCCCGCTGACCCTGTACATGTTCCAGACGTCGTTCACCTACAGCGACTACGGCTACGGAAGCACGATCGCGCTGCTCCTGACCGTCGTGTGTCTGATGGTGACCCTGGTCGTCTTCCGCGTCTCGCGGCGCGACCTCACGGAGGGCTGAACCCATGGCCATCGACACAACCATGAAGACCTCCGGTTCCTCCAGCGGCGGCGGACGGGCACCCTCCGCGGACACCGGCCGACGGCCCCGCCGCCGCCGTCCCGGCCGCGCCTGGGTGAAGACCGTCGTCGCCCTGCTGCTCGTCGTCGAGATCTATCCGCTGGTGTGGATGTTCCTGACCTCGCTGAAGTCCAACAACGACTACCTCGACAACTCGACCTGGAGCCTGCCCACCACCTGGGAATGGGGCAACTACACCGAGGCTTGGACCACCGGCAACATCGGTCTGTACATCCAGAACAGCGTCCTCGCCGTGCTGCCCGCCCTCGCGCTGATCCTGCTGCTGGGCACCGCCGCCGGTTTCGCCCTCCAGGTGATGGTGTGGAAGGGACGCAGCCTCACCCTGTTGATCTTCCTCGCGGGCATGATGATCCCGCCGCAGATGATCCTTCTGCCGCTGTTCACCGTGTACTTCCAGACCGGGCTGTCCGGCACCCTGTGGCCGCTGATCCTCACCTACACCGGCACCGGCCTGCCGCTGACGGTGTTCATGATGGCCACCTACTACAAGACCGTGCCCCGCGAGCTGTTCGAGGCGGCCACCATCGACGGCGCCGGCATCCTGCGCGCCTTCTGGACCATCAGCGTCCCCATGGTCCGCAACGCCCTCCTCACCGTCGGCCTGGTGCAGTTCTTCTTCATCTGGAACGACCTGCTCATCGCGCTGACCTTCACCAACGACCAGGACCTGCGCACCATCCAGGTCGGCCTGCTCAACTTCACCGGCGACTTCGGCGCCACCCAGTACGGCCCGCTGTTCGCGGCCATCTGCATCAACGTCTTCGGCACCCTCGTGATCTACCTCTTCCTCAACCAGAAGGTGATGAAGGGTCTGACCTCCGGCGCCGTCAAGGGCTGACACCCCTCACCGGCCGCGATCCGGCCGGCCGCAGTCCGCCCTGCTCCACAAGGAAGGTTCCCCCAGCCGTGCCCCTTCAGCCTGCCCCGGTCACGTTCGAACACCTGCGCGACGGCCTCGGTATCGGCGTCGCCGAGCCCCGCCTGTCCTGGCGCGTCCCCGGTTCCGCCGCCTCCCAGGAGGCCTACGAACTCGAGCTCGACCGCGCCGGTGTCCTCCACCGCACCGGACGGACACCGGGCGGCGACCAAGTCCTCCTGCCGTGGCCCGACCGGCCGCTGCACTCCCGCGAACGGGTCTCGGTGCGCGTGCGGGTGTGGACCGACGGGGCGACCGAACCGTCCTCGTGGAGCGAGGCGAGCACCGTCGAGGCCGGACTGCTGCACGCACAGGACTGGCGGGCCGTCCCCGTCGGTCCGGCCTGGCACCAGGACCCGGACGGCGACCGTCGGCCGGCCCGGGTCCGCAGGGAGTTCACCCTCGCCTCTCCCGTGGCCCAGGCCCGCCTCTACGTCACGGCGCACGGTCTGTACGAGGCCGAGATCAACGGCCGGCGCGTCGGCGACGACACCCTCTCTCCCGGCTGGACGGTGTACGGCGAACGCCTGCGCTACTACACCTACGACGTCACCGGCCACCTCGCCGAAGGCCCCAACGCCATCGGCGCCTGGCTCGCCGACGGCTGGTACCGCGGCCGCATCGGCTTCGACGGCGGCTACCGGAACCTCTACGGCACCGATCAGTCCCTCATCGCCCAGCTCGAGGTCCACCACACCGACGGCACCACGACGGTCATCGCCACCGACCCCACCTGGCAGGCCGCCGAGAGCCCGATCCTGTTCACCGGACTGTACGAAGGCGAGACCTTCGACGCCCGGCTCCACCACCCCTCCTGGTCCACCCCGCGGCCCACCGGACCGAACGCCGCCTGGAGCCCGGTGGCCACCGCCGTCCGGGACCCGCGCACCCTGATCGCGCCCGGCGGAGCGCCCGTCCGCTGCACCGAAGAGATCCTCCCGGTCTCCCGCACGACCACGGCCGACGGCCGCCACCTCCTCGACTTCGGTCAGAACCTCGTCGGCCGGTTGCGCATCACCGTCGACGGCCCCGCCTGCACCACCGTCACCCTGCGCCACGCCGAGATCCTCCAGGACGGCGAACTCGCCACCCGGCCCCTGCGCGAGGCCGTCTCCGTCGACACCTACGTCCTCGACGGCAGCGGACGGCAGACCTGGGAACCCCGCTTCACCGTGCACGGCTTCCGGCACGCCGAGATCACCGGCTGGCCCGGCGAACTCGCCGAGGGAGCCGTCGTGGCCCGCGTCCACCACACCGACATGCGCCGCACCGGCTGGTTCGAGTGCAGCGACCCGATGATCAACCGGCTGCACGACAACGTCGTGTGGAGCATGCGCGGCAACTTCGTCGACATCCCCACCGACTGCCCCCAGCGCGACGAACGCCTCGGCTGGACCGGCGACATCCAGGTGTTCGCCCCCACCGCGAGCTTCCTCTACGACTGCGCCGGCATGCTCGACTCCTGGCTCAGCGACGTCGCCGTCGAACAACTCCCCGACGGCACCGTCCCCTGGTACGTGCCGGTCATCCCCGGCGGACCGGCCTGGACCCCGATCAAGCCCGGCGCGGCCTGGGGCGACGTCGCCACCCTCACCCCGTGGGTGCTGTACCGGCGCTTCGGCGACCTCGGACTGCTGCGCCGTCACTTCCCCATGGGGCGCGCCTGGGTGGACCTGATGGCCCGGCTGGCCGGGGAGAGCCGGCTGTGGGACAGCGGCGACCAGCTCGGGGACTGGCTGGACCCCATCGCGCCCCCCGAGGACCCCGCCGCCGCCCGCACCGACCGGTACCTCGTCGCCACCGCCTACTTCGCCTGGTCCGCCCGACATGTGCAGTGGGCCGCCCGTGAACTGGGCGACACGGAGACCGCCGCCGAGTACGGACGGCTGGCGGACGAGGTCGCCGAGGCCTTCCGGGCCCGGTACGTACGGCCCGACGGACGGATGACCAGCGACGCGCCGACCGCGTACTCCCTCGCCCTCGCCTTCGACCTGCTCGCCGACGACCGGCAGCGCCAGATCGCCGGCGACCGGCTCGCCGAGCTGGTCCTGGCGGACGACGCGCGGATCGCCACGGGCTTCGTCGGCACCCCGCTGATCTGCGACGCGCTCACCGCCACCGGCCACGTCGACGTCGCCTACCGGCTGCTCACCCAGACGGAATGCCCGTCCTGGCTCTACCCGGTCACCATGGGCGCGACGACCATCTGGGAACGCTGGGACAGCCTGCGCCCCGACGGCACCCTCAATCCCGGCGGCATGACCTCCTTCAACCACTACGCCCTGGGCGCCGTGGCCGACTGGATGCACCGGGTCGTCGCCGGCCTGGAACCGGCCGAGCCCGGGTACCGCACCATCCGCTTCCGCCCGCGCCCCGGCGGCGGCATCACCTGGGCCGAGGCCACCCACGAGACCCCCTACGGCACCGCCGCCGTGTCCTGGGAACAGACGGCGACCGGCCTGAGCGTGCGGGTCACCGTTCCCAGCGGATGTCGGGGAGTCCTCGAACTGCCGGGTCGCGCCCCCCTCACCGTCGGCCCCGGCGCACATCACCTCGACACGGGCGATCTCGACCGCACCGCCGCCTAGCGGCCCTCCCCGGCCGGGCAGGCGAGCCCGGCCGGTCCTCACGCCCCGCGAGCTTTCCTCCGCCGACCGACGCCCGAGGGCGTTCCTCGGCGGAGGAGGGAAGCCGGGGCGGCGCGGGGACGCGCCTGACCCCGTCCCCGCGCCGCCCCCCGGCAGCAATGTCCCGACCGGCCGCCCGCAGGTCCGGCGGTCGTCGCGCATCACCTCGTGATCAGCAAGCATCAAGGAGGATGTGACGTGAGCCGTTCCAGAGGAATGACCCGACGAGAGGCCGTCGCCGTATCCGTCGCCGCGGTGGGCGGAGCGGCGCTCGTGACCGCCGGGCTCCCCACCGCCGCCGCGGCGGCCCCGCTCGCCGCGACCGCGGCCGACCAGCCCTGGCGCGACCGGCGCAAGTCGCCCGCGCGCCGTGCGGAGGCGCTGCTCGGCGCCATGACCTTCGAGGAACAGGTCACCCTGGTCACCGCGGTCGAGATCCCGGACTCGAAGCCGCTGGAACACCTCGGCATCCCGGCCATGACCCGCGTGGACGCCTCCGACGGGCTGCGCGGCGACACCGGCGTGACCGCCTTCCCCGCCCCCAACGCCCTGGCCGCCACCTTCGACACCGCGCTCGCGGAGGCGTACGGCACCGCGATAGGCAAGGAGGCCCGGGCCAAGGGCTGGAACGTGCTGCTCGGCCCCACCCTCGACATCCTGCGCAACGCCCGCTACGGCCGCCAGGCCGAGTCGTACAGCGAGGACCCCCTCGTCAGCGGACTGATCGGCGCCGCCGTCACCAAGGGCTTCCAGAAGAACGACACCATCGCGCAGATCAAGCACTTCACCGTCTACAACCAGGAAGAGGGCCGTCTGACCCTCGACGTGGTCGTCTCCGAGCGCGCGCTGCGCGAGGTGTACTACCCGGCCTTCGAGCACACGGTCCGCGAGGGCGGCGCCCTGTCGGTCATGGGCGCCTACCCGAAGATCAACGGCGTCTTCGCCTGCCAGAACAGTCACCTCATCGACACCCTCAAGACCGACCTCGGCTTCAAGGGCTACCTCGGCACCGACTTCTACCCGCACGCGGACCGGGTGGAGTCCGTCAACGCGGGCGTCGACTCCACCGCCCTGATGCCCGACATGCCCAAGAGCGCCTTCACCGACGGACGCATCCCGAAGGACCGCACCCGGGACGCGGCCCGCCGCATCCTGTACGCCCTGTTCGCCTCCGGCGCCTACGACAACCCGCTGCCGGCCACGCCCGCGGCCGTGGTGACCGACGACGCCCACCAGGACCTGGCCCGGACCACCGGTGAGCAGGCAACCGTCCTGCTGAAGAACCAGGGCGGTCTGCTGCCGCTGGCGAAGCGGAGGACCGTCGCGGTCATCGGACCCGCCGGGAAGGACACCATCACCGGTGTGGAGGGCTCCTCCTGGGTCGACCCCGGGGACTTCACCACGGCACTCGAGGCGATCACCGCCAAGGCCGGGGCGTCCCGGGTCCTGTTCTCCCAGGGCAGCCTCGGCGACGACACCCTGCCCACCGTGCCCGCCGACGCCTTCACCACGTCCGACGGACGGCCCGGGCTGCGCGCGGAGTTCTTCGCGGGCGAGGACCTCGTCGGCACCCCCCTGGCCACGACGACCGCCTCGACCGTCGACTTCCGCGGGGGCACCCCGGTCCAGGGCCTTCCCGCCCGGTGGTCGGCGCGCTGGACCGGGCGGCTCACCCCGCCCGCCACCGGTCTCGTGCGTCTCGCCGTACTGCTGTCCGGCGCGGTCAAGGTCGTCGTCGACGGCAGGACCGTCATCGAGGAATCCCGATACGGGTGGGACTCGTTCATCGGCCCCCGCCAGTGGCCGATCGGCGGGGTGATCGAACTGACCGGCGGCAGGGCCGTCGACATCACCGTCGAGTACAGCACCAAGGACGTCGGCTGGGCCGGTGTCGGTCTGGTGCTCGGCTGGCAGCCCGAGTCCCTGATCCCCGCCGCCGTCGCCACGGCCGCGAAGGCCGACGTGGCGATCGTGTTCGTCAACAACTACAGCGGTGAGGGCCTCGACCGCGAGGACCTGGCGCTGCCCGGCGACCAGAACCAGCTGATCGAGGCCGTCGCCGCGGTCAACCCCCGTACCGTGGTCGTCCTCAACACTTCCGGCCCGATGCTCATGCCGTGGCTCGGCCGGGTGAAGGCGGTTCTCCAGGCGTGGTACCAGGGCTCCGCCACCGGTACGAGCATCGCCAACATCCTCTACGGCGACGCCGAACCCGGCGGCCGCCTGCCGATGACCTTCCCCGCGACCGAGGAACAGGGCCCCACCCGGTACACGGGCGGCAAGAACGACGCCGCGAACGGCACCCTGGTCTACGACGAGGGCATCTACGTCGGCTACAAGTGGTACGACAAGCACCACGCCGAGCCGCTCTTCCCCTTCGGCCACGGCCTGTCCTACACCTCCTTCCAGCACGACAAGGTCCGTGTCACCAGCCGCGGCCGAGGGGACGAGGCGGCCGAAGTCGGCGTCGAGGTGCGCAACACGGGCCGACGCACCGGATCCGATGTGGTGCAGGTCTACATCGGGCATCTGCCCACCGAGGTCGACACCCCGGCCAGGACGCTCGCCGGCTTCACCAAGGTGACCCTCGAGCCGGGCGAGCGCCGCAAGGTGGCGGTCACGGTCACCCGGCGCACGGTGTCCTACTGGGGCGAGTCCGAGAACCGGTGGGTGACTCCGGCCGGCCGGGTTCCGGTCTACGTGGGCCGCTCGGTCACCGAGGCCGAGTACGCGGGGACCATCACCGTCCGCTAACCCGCACGACCTGATCAGGTCCCGTCGGCCGGACCTCCCGTGGGCCGGCCGACCGGGTCCGTCCCCATCCCGCGCCGCAGGGCCAGTTCCAGGCCGTCGAGGAACAGCTCCAGCGCTCCGGCGTACGCGCTGCCGTTCATGGTCTCCGCCAGGGCGTCCACCGACTCGGCGATGTGCGGGTACCGGTCCGCCGGGAGGTCCGCGTAGGCCGCCCGCCACGCCGCGCGGTCGGCCGCGGCGGCCTGAGGGGGCAGGGCCATGGCGGCCGCGTCGATCGCCGCGAAGCCCAGGGTCAGGTCGATGAAGCGGTGGTAGTGCCGGGAAGATTCGTCGCGGGAGAAGCCCGCGCCGCGCAGGACCCCCAAGCCGATCTCCACTCCCTTGATCTCGTTGGGGCGCCGGGTGACGCGGGAGGCGGCGAGGACCGCGGCCTGCGGGTGGGCGGTGTAGACGCGGTGCAGGCCCGTCCCGATGCGGCGCAGGTCCGCACGCCAGTCACCGCTGACGTAGACGTCCCGCAGGCTCATCCCGATCAGCTCGTCCGCGACCGCGAGCACGAGGTCGTCGGTGCTGCGGAAATAGCGGTAGACCGACGACGGATCCGCTCCCAGCGCCGTTCCCAGCCGGCGCACGCTCAATGCCTCGCTGCCGTGCCTGCTGAGCAGACGCAGCGCCGTCCGCACGATCAGATCGTGGTCGAGGACCGTGCCCGTCTTGGTGGGGCGGCGCCGCCGTCCGGCCGCGAGCCGCTCCGGGGGAGCGGTCCGGTCTGCGTCGTCGAAGGTACTCACGCGGGCTCCACTCTGGTGCGACGGCGACGGGGTGCACCCTTATGACAACACTATTGACTCAAAATATCCACGACTGTTTGATGTGGCTTCACCAGCCCGGAACCCTGGTCTGGCCCACGCGCCGCTGACCGCGGCGACTCCGGTCCCATGAGTCAGAACTCCTGGGCCGCGCACCAGACGCGTCGCCCCGGTCGCTTCGCTGCGACGGCTCAGTGCCGCCCCAGCGCCGTGCCCGTACCGGCGACCTTCCGTCAGCCACACACGGACGCCAGACGTCCCGCCCCCCAGGACCGGTTGCCCATGGAAACGAACAACGTCCACGCCGACGCACCGCCCGCGGCACTGAGAAAATCACTGAGCGTCGTGGACGGAGTCGTCCTCGCCGCGTCCAGCACGGCCGCGACCACCACCATCGGCATCGGTCTCGGGGTGCTCGCCCTGGTCACGGGCCGGCAGACACCCGCGATCGTCCTGATCGCCTTCCTGCCGATGCTCGGGATCGCCGGCGCCTACGCACGGCTGAACAGGATCGAACCCGACTGCGGCGCCGGCTACGCCTGGGTCAACCGCAGCCTGGGCCCCTGGCTCGGCACCCTGGCCGGCTGGGTCCCCCTGGCCGCGGGAGTCGTGTTCCTCGCCTACACCACCTCCGTCACCGGATCGGTCCTGCTCCAGTTCGCGCACAAGGCGGGCCTCACCACGCTGCTGGGCCGCCAGCTCGACCCCAACTCGACCCTCCAGTGCACTCTGCTCGGCCTGCTGGTGCTCGCCGGTGTCACCTGGACCGCCGTCACCGGCGTCCACCGGGCCACCCGCTTCCAGACCTACCTGCTGGTCTTCGAGTACGCGGTCCTGCTGCTGTTCTGCGGCTGGGGCTTCGTGGCGGGGCAACACCCCTTCTCCTTCTCCTGGTTCAACCCCTTCGGCTTCGACTCCCTGTCCGGCTTCGCGCAGGGCCTCGTCCTCGGCGTCTTCTTCTACTGGGGCTGGGAGACGGCCTTCAACGTCACGGAGGAGACCAAGGAGGCCGATGCCTCGGCTCGCGGCGGCTACATCACCCTGTTCACGATGCTCGGCCTGTTCCTCCTCGGTTCCACGGCCTTCCAACGCGTCATGACCGAGGAGGAGATGAGCAGCCACGGCGCCGAGGGCCTGGCGTATTTCGCCTCCCGGCTGGCCGGCGAACCGCTCGCCACCCTCCCGCTCGTCGCCCTGCTCTTCTCCGCCGTGGCCTCCTTGCAGGCCGGTATCATCCCGACCGCCCGCCTGGGCCTGTCCATGAGCCGCGAACGCACGCTCGGTCCGGCCTGGGGCCGCATCAGCGAGCGCTACGGAAGCCCCACCACGGGTACCCTCATCGTCACCGGCACGGCGGCCGCACTCGCCCTGCTCACCGTGGTGATCCCCAAGGTCAGCGAAGCGATCCTGGCCTCGGTCAACGCCATCGGCATCGTCGTCGCCCTCACCTACGCGCTCACCGCGTTCGCCTGCGCGGCCCGCTTCCGGTACCTACTGCGCACCGACCCCCGGCAAGCGGTCCTGGCCGTCGTGGTCCCGGTGGTGTGCGGACTGATCCTGATCGCTCTCGGCGGCTACCTCGCCTTCTACTACGCCACCCTCAGCGACACCTTCGCCGTGGACGTCGACAACGGCTGGTTCAACCTCGTGTGTCCCGGCGTACTCATCCTGTGCGGGCTGGCCTCGAGCGCGATCGCCAAGTGGTACCGGCGAGCCCCCTGCTTCTCGCCGTCGGCCCCCGCCACCGACCCCCAGGAACCCGGGACCGGGACCGAGTCCGAGCTCCAGCCGCAATCCCGGTCCTGACGCACGGCACGCGTCGATCCGCCCCGAACCACCCGTACACGATTGGACACCCCCTCCATGCCCCAGCCCGCAGCGGACCTGCTCTTCATCAACGGGCCGATCCTCACCATGGATTCCGCCCGCACCCGGGCCACCGGCCTGGCCGTCAGCGACGGCCGGATCACCGCCGTCGGCCACGACGAGGTGCGGCAGCTGCGCGGGCCGCGCACCGAAGTGGTCGACCTGCGCGGCCGGTTGCTGCTGCCCGGATTCCAGGACGCCCACATCCACGCGGTCATGGGCGGAATCGAACTCGGCGAATGCGACCTGACCGGGACCACCGACCGTGACGAGTACCTGCGCCGTATCCGCGCCTACGCCGACGCGCACCCCGACAAGGAGTGGATCACCGGCGGCGGCTGGTCCATGGAGAGTTTCGACGGCGGCATACCGACCCGGCAGCTCCTCGACGCGCTGGTCCCGGACCGGCCCGTCCACCTCCTCAACCGCGACCACCACGGCGCCTGGGTGAACACCCGCGCACTGGAGATCGCCGGTGTCGACGCCGACACCCCCGACCCGCGGGACGGCCGTATCGAGCGCGCGGCCGACGGCACGCCCGCCGGGATGCTCCAGGAGGGAGCCGTCGTCCTGGTGGGCCGCCATCTGCCGGACCAGACCCCAGCCGACCGGCTCGCCGGACTGATGCGCGCTCAGGAACTGCTGCACAGCGTCGGCGTCACCGCCTGGCAGGACGCCCTGCTCTGCGGGGCCGACGGCTATCCCGACCCCTCCGAGACCTACCTCACCGCCGCCCGCGACCGGACGCTGACCGCCTCCGTGACAGGCGCCCTGTGGTGGCGCCGGGGCGCGGGGGAGGAGCAGATACCCGAACTGCTGCACAAGCGCGAGCACCTCACCCACGGCAGGCTGCGCTGCTCCACGGTCAAGATCATGCAGGACGGTGTGGCCGAGAACGGCACCGCCGCCATGACCGCCCCCTACCTGGACGGCTGCGGCTGCGCCACCGGCAACAGCGGTCTGAGCTTCGTCGACCCGGACGCGCTCAAGCGGTACGTCACCGCGCTGGACGCCGCCGATCTCCAGATCCACTTCCACGCCCTGGGCGACCGTGCGGTCCGCGAGGCCCTCGACGCGGTGGCCGCCGCACGCACCGCCAACGGATGGCGGGACACCCGCCCGCATCTGGCCCACCTCCAGGTCGTCCACCCCGACGACATCCACCGCTTCCGGCAGTTGGGTGCGACCGCCAACATCCAGGCCCTGTGGGCCGCCCACGAACCGCAGATGGACGAACTGACCATCCCCTTCCTCGGCGCCGAACGTGCCGCCTGGCAGTACCCCTTCGGCGACCTGCTCCGCGCCGGCACCACCCTCGCGGCGGGCAGCGACTGGCCCGTCTCCAGTCCCGACCCGCTCGAGGCGGTCCACGTGGCCGTCAACCGCGTCCTGCCGCAGGCACAGGCCAAGCCGTTCCTGCCGGAACAGGCTCTCGACCTCGGCACGGCCCTCGCCGCCTACACGGCCGGCAGCGCCTATGTGAACCACCGCGACGACACCGGCAGTCTGCGCCCCGGCAACGTCGCCGATCTCGTCGTCCTCGACCGTGACCCCTTCGCCGCCCCGGCGGAGGCCATCGCCGAGACCCGCGTGCACCTCACCTACGTCGACGGCCGACGTGTGCACACCGCGCGGGACGCCTGACGCGGGCGTCGGAAGGCGTCGGCAAGACGGTCGTCCTCGCCTACCGTTCGGGGCCGGTCGACCACCTCCTCGGCTGCATCACGGCCGGCGGCCCGGCGCCCCGGTCGCCCCCGTCAGGCGGCCGGACCGGGCCGGAAGGTGCGCAGGAAGGTGTCCAGGGCCTCGCGGTTGGCCTTCTTGGCCCAGTCCTCCGCGGGTGTCGTCCAGCGCAGCGAGAAACTGCGCTGCCCGCCGAGGAGGAAGCCGCGGCCGAGCGTGCGCACCCGGGTGCCGTCGGCGTCCATGAGCCACTCCATGTCGGCGGCCTCGTACCCCTGGTACGTCGTCGCCTCGATGTCGCCCAGGCGGCGGAAACCGGCGTCGTCGCGCAGGCCGGGCTCGACGTCCTCGCGCCAGACGGCCACGGGGTCCGGTCCGGCGCTCTCGCTGTAGGTCACCGCGAGGGTGCGCGGATCGCCGGTCGCCCCGAACGTGACGCGGTACGCACCGTCGGTGCCGCGCGCGGTCTCCAGCGGCTTCCAGCCCGCGGGCAGCGCGACCGAGAAGCCCTCGGGCGCGCGGAACACGCGGTAGCCGCCGGGGAGGGCGTCGGCGGTGGCGGGCGCCGAGGGGGAGGGCGCCGCGGACTCGCTCGGCGACGGGCTGCCCGGCGCGGTCGGCGTCGGCGCCGCGGGCTCTCTTTCGCCGTCCTCGCCGGGCGCCGCGGCGGTCGCGGACGGCGCGGCCTGCGTGCCGCCTCCCGCGGTGTCGTCTGTGTCGGGCAGCTGGTGGGTCACGGCGAGGGCGGCGACCGCCACGGTGACGACGGCCAGTGCCGTCCCCGCCGCCATGGCCCGGCCGCTCCAGCGCGGACCGGCGTACCGGGCGGCGGCGCAGGCGCGCTTCAGCGCCGGGGCCTGCATGACCGCGTGCGGATCCTCGTCCAGCACCCGGGTGAGGGACTGGCGTACGACCGCCTTGGTCAGCCGCTCCCGGGAGTCCTTGCGCAGCAGTCCCTGCACGGTCGGGGTGAGCGATCCGGCCCGCAGCGGGGTGCGCAGCGGCAGCCGGTCCACGCCCTTCAGCGTGCTCTCGGGCCGGTCCCGGTCCCGGTACGGCGGGCGTCCCTCGACCATCGTGTACAGGATCGCGCCCAGCGCCCACAGGTCGGCCGCCGGGCCGATCCGGTCGTCCCGGGCCTGCTCCGGGGAGGCGTACGCGGGGGCCGCCACCCGGGGGGCGAGGGTCGCGCCCGCCAACCCGAACCCGGTGAGGACGAGGGGGCCCCGGGCCCGCACGAAGACCTGACCCGGGCTCAGCTCGCCGTGGGTGATGCCCTCACCGTGCGCGACCTCGAGCACGTCGAGCAGATCCAGTCCGACCGCAGCGGCCTTGGCCGGGCTGAACGCCCCCTTCTGCTCCATGAGTTGGCTCAGCGGCAGGCCGTCGATCCACTCGGTGACGGTCCACAGGGAGCCCGCCTCCTCCACGGCGTCGACGACCGTGGCGATCCGGCCCGGGCACAGCCGCGCCATCGTCTCCGACATGCGCAGGACCCGGTCGGCGGCCTGACGGGACTTCTCCTCGCCCTGGCAGGCCGGCAGCCCGATCCTGGTGACCAGGCAGGGCCGGGCGGCTCCGGTGTTCTCGACGTACTCGCCGTACCAGCCGACGCGGTTCGTCTCCCGGTGGACGACGTCGAGCAGCCGGTACCTCCCGGCGACCAACTCGTGCGTGGAGACGTGCGTCTTGACCATGGCCATCCCTCGCTGAAACGCCGGAACTCACCTTTCCCAGTGGTACGACCGGCGCGAGGGGGTCCGTTCAATTGGCGGGCAACTCCGGTGTGATTCCTGTCTTTTATTCAAAAGGGCGTCACCGTGATTCGAGTGCTTGTGCGGGAAAAGGAATTGCCGGGGACCGTCCGAGGGCCGTCCTGTGGTGTAACCAGCGGTAAACAGGTCGGGCGGGACGCCTCGGCGTTCCCCGGAACGGCCCCTGTCGACCGTGACGCATTCCCGCTCGGAGTCCGCCCCGGTGATTTTCCCCGTGGGGGCGACCCGCCTCCGCGCCACCGCCCGGCCGACATCACCGGAACGCCCTCGCGTGATCCCGGCGGAGCCGGGTCAGAGATCCCGGCGCACCACGAATTCGACCAGGGCCCGCAGGTCGCGGACGGCTCCGGCGGCCAGCGGGACGTCCGCCAGCGCCGACTCGGCGGCGGCGACCTGCCGGCCCGCCTCGGCGAGCGCCGCCGCACGGCCTCCCGCCGCCTCGGCCAGCGCCGCCGCCTCACCCGGTTCGCCGCCCCGCTCCAGCAGCGCGGCCAGCCGGCGCGCGGCGGGAGCGGGCGAGTCCAGCGCGGCCAGCACCGGGAACGTCTTCTTCCGCTCGCGCAGATCGCCGTGCACGGGCTTGCCGGTGACCGACGGGTCGCCCCAGATGCCCAGCACGTCGTCGACCACCTGGAACGCTATCCCCAGATGCCGTCCCGCCCTGTCCAGCGCCGCCACGGAGGCCGGGGAGGCACCGCCCAGCACGGCCCCCAGCGCGGCCGCGCAGCCGAGCAGCGCGCCGGTCTTGCCCTCGGCCATCGCCCGGTAGGCCGCGGGCCGCACCCGCTCGGGTCCCGACCACGGCCGCGCCGCGAACAGCAGGTCGTCGGCCTGTCCGCGCACGAGGTCCCCGAGGGCGCCGGACAGCAGGCGTACGGCCTCGCCGCCGGCCGGCGGCGGCTGGAGTGCGAGGGTCTCCACCGCCAGGGCGAACAGGGCGTCACCGGCCAGGACCGCCGGTCCCGTGCCGTAGGCCTGCCAGACCGTGGCCCGCCCGCGCCGGGTCGGATCGCCGTCCATGATGTCGTCGTGGAGCAGGGAGAAGGCGTGCACCAACTCCACCGCCACCGCCGCGGGCACCCCGGCCCGCGCGGGCGCACCGGCCGCCTCGGCGCCGAGGACCGCGAGCGCCTGCCGGACGCCCTTGCCCCCGGAGCCGGTCGCGGGCACCCCGCCTACCCCGCACCAGCCGAAGGAGTAGCCGGCCATCTCGCCCACCCAGGGGTGCGATCGCCCGACCGCCTCCACGAGCGCGGGGCGCACCAACGCCCGGCAGCGGGCGAGGACCTCGGATGCGTGGGACCGGGTCGCGGTGACTTCCCGCACGGTCGTGCCGAGCGCGGTCACCGGGCGACCGCCGCGTGCGTGCCGGAACCCCTGGGTGTGGCTGCCGGTATCTGTGCCTGTGCCTTTGCCTGTGCCAGTACATGTACCTGAGCCTGCGTCTGTTCCGCAGACGCAGACGCAGACGCAGACGCAGACGGGGACGGGGACGGGGACGCGGACGACGCCTCCGTGTCCGGGGCCGTGGGGCCGACTCCCAGTTCGGTCTGCGCCCGGGCGACCATCTCCCGTGCGTGCCGCAGTCCGATGCGCTCCAGCTCCCGTGCCAGTCCGGCCAGTTCGGCCGCCGTCTCGCCCCGGTCGCGGCCCAGCCGGGCCAGCGACTTCGTCAGGCCGAGCCGGGACAGTGCCTCGCCGCGCGGCTCGCCCATCGCGCGGAACTCGTCGAGCGCCTGCGTGTACAACCGCCGGGCCTCCGGGTAACGACCGGCCCGGTACAGCACGTTGCCGCGCATCTTGTGGTTGTAGGCCAGCGCGCCGGACAGGTTCATCGCGCGGCAGGACTCCTCGGCCCGGGTCAGCAGGCCGAGGGCGCCTTCGGTGTCCCCGTCCCGCGCGGAGACGATGTCGGCCAGCCCGCGCAGCGCCCAGGCGTGGCCCCGGCGGTCCTCGGCGCCCTCGGCGATCCGGGCCGCCTCCTCGAAGAGGGCGTACGCCCTGTCGTACTCACCGGAGTTGCGGTGCATCTGCGCGATGCCCTCCAGGGCCCACACCGTGTGCCGCGCCTCGCCGCGCCTGCGGGCCTCGGCCAGCAACTGCTCGTGCAGCCTGCCCACGGCCTCGTAGTCGCCCTGGATGCGGCCGGTCTCCGCCAGTCCGGCCAGCGAGTAGCCGCGGACCACGATGTCGCCGCCCCGCTCACCCAGGTCGGCGGCGAGCCCCAGCAGCCGCCGGGCCAGCGGGAACGCGCCCCGCTGGCGGGCCAGGGTGCCGCCGCTCCACAGCGCCCAGGCCATCGCCGCGACGTCACCGGCGTCCCGGGCCGCCCGGTAACTCGCCTTCCAGGCCCGGTCGGCCTCCTCCACCTGTCCCAGCCGCCGGTGCGCCTCGGCGACCGCGAGCCCCGAGCGGGCCGCCTCGCCGTGCTCCCCGGCCCGCTCCGCCGCCCTCAACCGCTCGGTTCCGGCGGCCAGTACGTCGTCCAGCGAGGAGTTCACGGACAGGGTGGTGAGAGCGCCCTGGTACTCCGGGGCGAATGCCTTGCCGTACATCGGTTCCCTTCGGCAGACCACCGGTGTTCACGTATGCACGCTGTGTATACACGGTGGGTATAGTGCGGTGTTGCCGGTCAAGACGCGGGCGCGGTGAAGGGGGTTGCCTGTGAGGCGCAGATCACCCGGGAGCCTGGAGGACTGAGAACGGAGGCCGGAGAGCGGAGAGGGAGAACGGAGAAGGCTGAGGGGAGAGGGGAGGGTGGGGAGCGGAGGCCGGGAGTCGGGTGCCGGGAAGCGGGTGCCGGAGGGTGGCGGCCGGTGACGCGTCAGGCGCCGAAGAGCTGGGTCCAGTACGTGCCCGACGGGCCGCCGCCCGCGAAGCCGACGCCGATGTGGGTGAAGGCGGGTTTGAGGATGTTGGCCCGGTGACCGGGACTGTTCATCCAGCCCTCCGTCACCTCGGCGGGGGAGCGCTGGCCGCAGGCGATGTTCTCCCCGATGGTCCGCCGGGTCGAGCCCGCGGCGGCCGCCCGGTCCCAGGGGTGGCTCCCCTCGGGTGAGGTGTGGGAGTAGAAGGCGCGCGCCACCATGTCCGCGCTGTGCGCCTGCGCCGCCGTGGTGAGCAGGGGATCGACGGCCAGGGCGGGCAGCCCGGCCCTCGCCCGCTCACGGTTGGTGAGGGCGACGACCTCGGCCGCGGTCCGGGCCAGACCGTCCGGGGTGAGCGCACTCGCCCAAACGGCGGTCCAGTAGGTGTCGCCGGTGCGGGTGTCGGTTGCCCGCCCCAGCGCGGCGTGCGTGAACGCGGGATCGCGCAGGGTCTGCCGGGCCTGGTCGGTGCGCAGACAGTACGCGACGAACTCGGCGGTGGTGCGGGGCCCGGAGACCAGGTGCTCACCGACGGCGAGATACCGGTAGCCGGTGGCCGTGATCCGCTGGTGCACCGAGACGCCGTCCGCGCCCTCGGTACCGAGCCGCCCGGCCGCGGCCAGGGCGGCCGCGTGCGCCCCGGCGGCGGAGGCGAGGCGGGCGTCGAGGGACACGGGCCGCGAACCGGCGATGGCGCGGGCGGGGTTGACGAGGGCGAGGAACCCGTCGGGGTCGGATGCGGACCCCGCGGGCACGTACGGGGCGGACGGGCGGGACGGCACGGAGCCCGGTGTCGTCGTCGGGCGGGGTGCGGTGGTCCGCCGCCGGCTCGCGGGGCCGGTGCCGGTCTCCCCGGCGTACCCGTGGGCCGGTGCCGCCCCGGCCCGTCCGCCCGTGGGCGGACCGTCCTCCGCCACGACGTCCACCCCGAAGTCCCGGGCCAGGCCCGCCAGTCCGTCCGCGTACCCCTGGCCGAGCGCCCGCAGCTTCCAGCCGCCGCCGCGCCGGTAGAACTCCGCCAGCAGCAGCACCGTCTCGCCCTGCGCGGGCGGGGGCGTGAACCGGGCCAGCACCCGGCCCGGCGCGTCGGTGACGTGCAGCGTGGGCAGGGGCAGCCGGGCCAGGGGCGTACCCGGCGCGGCCGCGCCGACCACCACCGTGACGCGGGTGGCGCCGGTCCGCAGTCTGTCGGGTTCCAGCGTCAGGGTGTCGCCGCGGAGCACGGCTCCCGGTGCCGTCGGCTGGTTGTAGAACACGAAGTCGGCGTCGCCCCGCACCTGGCCGCTGTCGTCGGTGACGAGGGCGCACAGATCGAAGGGGCCGGGTACCCGAACGGCCAGGGCGCCACCCGGGAGGGGCAGATTGCCCCCGGGAACCAACACGTTCATCCTGCCGCCCCGATGTCGTCGCACGGGCCCCGCCGCGGCCCTGCCCCGACAACGCACGGCCCGCGACCGAGGTTCCTCACCGCCCTCCCGCCCACGCCCGGCTCGCCCCGGCACACCGGGCAGCCGACCTCGGTGGGCCCGGGGTCCGGCGTCCGGGCGGCCTGGGCGGGGCGAGGGGGCCGGATCAGCCCGGCGTGCCGAGTTCCGGTTCGAGCAGTCGCTCGCGGTAGGCGATCGCCACCGCCTCCGTGCGGCTCGCCGCGCTCAGCTTGGCGAGGATGTTGGAGACGTGGACGCTCGCCGTCTTGCCGCTGATGAACAGCTCCTCGCCGATCTGCCGGTTGCTCCGGCCGAGCGCGAGCAGCCGCAGGACGTCCCGCTCCCGGGCCGTGAGAGGGACCGGGCCGCCGGGGGCGGTGGACCGGTCGTCGGTGAGGCGCCCCCGCCGGATCAGGTCGTCCGCGCGTTCCGACAAGGGTGTGGCGCCCAGCCGTACGGCGGTCACCCGGACGGCGCGGGCCTCGGTGGCCGCCTCCTCGCGACGGCCGGCCCCCAGCAGGGCCTGCGCGTACCGCAGTCGGCAGCGGGCGAGCTCATAGGCGTCGCCGTAGCCGAACGCCGCCACCGCCTTCTCCCAGGCCGCCGGATCCGGCCCGGTGGTGGCCCACACCCACTCGGCCTCCGCGCGGGCCAGCCAGGCGCGCCCCTCCGGGCCCTGCGGCACGCCGGTCGCGCCCCGCAGGGCCACCGACCTGGCCGGTTCCAGCAGTTCCGTCGCCACCGCCGACCAGCGGTCGGCCGCCGCCGCGTCACCGGCGTGCCGTGCCCCGGTCGCCGCCTCGGCGACCGCCGTGAGGGCGAGCGCGGTGAGCCGGACCGTGACGTCCGGGAGCGTGCCCGCCTCGTCCGTGAGCGCCTCGACCGAGGACCGCAGCCGGGTCACCGCCGCCTCGGCGTCCCCGGCCGGTACCGCCGCGTCGGTCAGCACGATGCCCGCGACGAGCGACGCCATCCAGTCGAAGCGCCCCTCGATCAGGGAGCGGGCCCGGTCGGTGACGCCCCGGTCGCCGCGCGCGAGACCCACGTACAGGGCGGGGCCCACCGCGTAGCCCCCCGAGGCCGGCAGCACCGCCAGGTCGGTCGCCGCCGTCCGCAGACACTCGTCCCAGCGGCCCAGGGTGTAGAGCACCAGCAGCTGGAGGTACCGCATCTCCAGCGGGTACGGCGAGGACAGCAGCCCCGCCCGGCGGGCCCGGTCCAGGCCCTCGGCCAGCCAGGGCAGGGACTCCTCGAGCTGCCCGGCCTCGTAGGCGCCGATGGCCAGGGTGAACAGGGCCCGCATCTCCACCGGCGCGTTGCCGCCGCGCCGGGCCAGTTCACGCGCCTGCGTCAGCCGGGCGCGGCCCTCGGCGGAGCGGCGGCCGTCGCCCTCGAGGTTGGCCAGCGAGACCAGGAGGTCGGCACGCGCGTCCGTCAGGTCGAGTTGCTCGGCGGCGCGCAGCGCCCGGCGCGCGACCCGCAGGGCGGTCTCGGACTCACCGACCTGACGGGCCGCCAGGACATGTGTGGCGGCGGCCCACACCCAGGTGGGCGACGGCGGTTCGGCGGGGATCATCGCCAATGCCTCGCTGCTCCAGGCGAACGCGGCCGTCAGACTGTCGACGTTCATCAGGGTGCCGGCCAGCGTGTACCGCACCCGGGCGGCGAGTTCGGAGTCGGCGTCCTGGCCGACGCCGGCGAGCGCGGCCCGGGTGAGGGAGACCGCGCGGTGCGCCTCCCCGGCGTGCGCGGCCGCCGCCGAGGCACGCAGCATCAGCGTCACGCGGTCGGTCCCCTCGCCGACCGGAAGGGCCGTCGCGGGGACCGACTCCCAGAGGTCGAGCAGGGCTTCCAGCTGGCGCAGTTCCTCGGCGGGCGCGCCGACCCGCCGGGCGTGGTCGGCGGCCTCCAGCGAGGCGGCGAGGGCCGCGCCCAGATCATGGCTCTCGCGGTAGTGGTGGGCCCGCTCGGCCGCGGTCTCGGCGCGGTGGCCCCGGTCGGCCAGCAGCGCGGCGAACGCGCCGTGCATCCGCGAGCGTTCACCCGGCAGCAGATCCGCGTACACCGCCTCGCGGGCCAGGGCGTGCCGGAAGGCGTACGCGCCGTCCTCGCCCGCTACCAGGAGCTGGTGGCCGACGGCCTCCCGCAGCGCCGACTCCAGCTCGTCCTCGGGCAGTCCGGCCGCGTCCCGCAGCAGATCGTGGGTCACGCGGCGCCCGGCGACGGCGGCGGTCCGCAGCACCTGCTGGGCGGTGTCCGGGAGTTGCTCGACGCGGATGAGGAGCAGGTCGGCGAGCCCGCTGGGCATGCCGCCGGACTCCGTGTCGGTGGCCGCCAGCAACTCCTCCGCGTAGAAGGCGTTGCCCTCCGCGCGCTCGACGATCCGGCGCACCGTGGCGTCCGGCAGCGGCCGGTCCTCCAGGGCGCGCAGCAGCCGGGCCACCTCGGAGTCCGCCAGCGGCCGCAGCTCAAGCCGGTCCACGGCCGGCAGCCGCACCAGCTCGGCCAGCAGCGGGCGCAGCGGATGGCGGCGGTGCAGGTCGTCCGCGCGGTAGGAGGCCAGGATCACCAGCCGGTGACCGGAGCCGTCGCCCGCGGGGCGCTGGAGGAAGCCGCGGCTGAGCAGGAAGCGCAGCAGGTCCCGGGAGGACTGGTCGGCCCAGTGCAGGTCCTCCAGGACGAGCAGCAGCGGGGTGACGCCCGACAGTTCGGCCAGCAGCGCCGCCATCCCCTCGAACAGCCTGAGCCGGCCCTCTCCGCCGCCGGAACCCGGGGCGGCACCCGCCGCGTCGGCCTCCGGGCCGGCGCCGAGCAGCCGGTCGACCAGGGGGTGCGCGGCGAGCACGCCGGCGAACCGCTCGTCGGCGGCGAGCAGGCCCAGGATCTCGGTGAACGGCAGATACGGCAGCCCCACGTCACCGAGGTCGACGCAGTGCCCGGTGAGGACGGTCGTGCCGGCACGGGCCGCCCGCGCGGCGACCTCGGCCAGCATCCGCGTCTTGCCCACACCGGCGTCCCCGGCGATCAGCACCGCCCGCGACTCACCGCCGCGGGCGCGCTCCAGCACGCCGGAGAGCCGGGCGAGTTCCTCTTCCCGGCCGATGAACGGAGTGGCGAACACGGTCTGCGACACGGCTCCATCCTGGCACGTGCCACCGACAACGCGGCCCCCGACCAGGAACGGAGCCGTAGGGGGACGATCCCGAACAGCCCGCCGTCAGCGGTGCAGTGACCGCGTCCAGTCCTCCGGCACCCGCCCGGCCGGCCCCGGCACGGGCTGGTCTTCGGGATGACTGGCCGGAGGGGCGAGCTCGGGCCCCGCCTCGTACATCTCGTCGCTCGAGTAGTCCCAGAACCACTCCTCGCCCGGCTCGAAACTGCGCACCAGGGGATGCCCGGTCGCCTTGTAGTGCGCGGTGGCGTGCTGCGCGGGGGAGGAGTCGCAGCAGCCGACATGGCCGCAGCTCGCGCAGCGCCGCAGGTGGAACCACCAGCCGCCCGTCGAGTCGCAGTCCACGCAGCCCGCGCCGCTGGGCGGGACGCTCGGGTCGATGGCGTCTGTGTCGGTCATACGGGCTCCTCGGCGGTGTCGGGGGCGGTGTCGGGGTCCGACGCGCTCTCGGGGTCGGGCGCGTTCTCGGGGTCGGGCGCGGTGAGCGGCAACAGCACCTGGAAGCGGGTGTCGCCCGGCACCGACTCCACGAGGAGGCTGCCGTGATGCTTGTTGACGACGATCCGCCAGGAGATGTCCAGGCCCAGCCCGGTGCCCTCGCCCACCGGCTTGGTGGTGAAGAACGGGTCGAAGATACGGCCCCGCACGTCCGGCGGGACACCGGGGCCGGTGTCGCGGAACTCCACCAGCAGCCGGTCGCCCTCGCGAGCCGTCCGCACCGTCAATGTGCCCTCGCCGCCCGCGCTGTCGATGGCGAAGACGGCGTTGTCGACGAGGTTCGTCCACACCTGGTTGAGCTCCGCCGGGTAGGCCGGGATCGCCGGGAGCGTACGGTCGTACTCCTTCACGACCTCGATGCGCTGTCCGATCTTGCCCGACAGCATCAGCAGCGTGCTGTCGAGGAGTTCGTGCACGTCGACGACCCGGTAGGGGGCGCGGTCGAGCTGCGAGTACTGCTTGGCGGCGTCGACGAGGTGCGAGATGCGGTTGGTGGAGTCGTCGATCTCGTCCATCAGCAGCTCGGTCTCGACCGTGTAGTTGAGCCAGCCCACCGCGCTCGGCAGGGTGTCGTCGTCGACGGTGGCCGCGACCTGCTCCAGCCAGTCCACGTCCAGGCCGGCCTGCACGAAGGTCGGCGCGATCCGCCAGCCCTCCTGGATGCCGTGGTCGTCGAGCCAGTCGCCGAGTTCGTCCTCCCGGTCGGAGGCCTCCAGCGGGCTCAACGACGGTGCCTTGGCGACCAGTTCGGCCGTCCGTTCCTGGATCTCGATCAACCGGGCGAGGGCTTCCGGGTCGTACGCGCCGGAGGCGATGACGGCCAGCTTGTGCCGCATCTTCCCGACCCGCTCCCGCAGCGTCGCGGTGGCGCGTACGGCCGCCGCGGCCGGGTTGTTGAGTTCGTGGGTCAGGCCCGCGGACAACGAGCCCAGGGCGAGCAGCCGTTCACGCTGTCCGACCGCCCGCTGGGTGTTCTTCGAGCCGAAGAACAGCCCCTCCAGCAGATGGGCCGCCATCGGGAACCACTCCCGCATGACGGCCGAGAACGACTCGGCGGGCAGCACGAAGAACCGCGTCGGCTCGGTCACCCGCATCGAGTTGTTGTAGACCTGCGGCACCTGGTCCCCCAGGTAGGCCTGCATGGCCCCGGCGTACACCCCGCGCTGGGAGGTCCGGCTCACCTCGACGTCGTCCCCGCCGACCCGGCGGTACAGCACGACCGAGCCCTCGATCATCACGTAGAAGCAGGTCGCCGGATCGCCCTCGGTGTACACGGGACCGGGCTCGAACTTCTCCACCCGCCCCTCGGCGCACAGTCGTCCGAGCTGTTCGGGGGAGAGCTTCTCGAACAGGAACAGCGAACTGATCTCGTTCGGGCTGCACGGCATCAGCTGCCCGCTCATGACTGCTCCAGATACCGGTGGACGAGCATCACTGCCATGGCTCCCTCTCCTACGGCGGACGCGACGCGCTTCGCGGACTCGGCGCGCGCGTCACCCGCCACGAACACGCCGGGAATGCTGGTCTCCAGGTGGTACGGCGGCCGGTCGAGCGCCCAGTCGGCCGGCGGCCGTCCGTCCGGCGTGAGGTCGGGTCCGGCGAGGATGAACCCGCGCTCGTCGCGCAGCACCGTGCCGTCCAGCCAGTCGGTCAGCGGGGCCGCGCCGATGAACACGAACATCCACTGCGCGTCGACGAGTTCGGTCTCGCCGGTCGTCACGTCCCGCAGTGTCAGCTGCTCCAGGTGGCCGTCCCCGTGCGCCGCGTCGACGACCGTGCCGGGGCGCACGCTGATGTTGGGCGACTCGTCGATCTGCTGGATCAGGTAGTGCGACATCGACGCCGCCAGGGACTCGCCGCGCACCAGCAGGGTGACCGACTTGGCGCCTCTCGCCAGGTACATGGCCGCCTGGCCGGCCGAGTTGGCGCCGCCGACGATGTAGACGTCCTGCCCCTGGCAGGAGGCCGCCTCGGTGAGCGCCGACCCGTAGAACACCCCGCAGCCGGTCAGGTCGTCGCAGCCCGGAGCCGCCAGCTGCCGGTACGACACGCCCGTCGCGAGGATCACGCTGTGCGCGGCCACCGCGGAGCCGTCGGAGAACCGCACGACGCGTGCGGAGCCGTTGACCTCGAGGCCGGTCACCTCGCGCGCGGTGAGGATCTCGGCGCCGAACTTGGTGGCCTGCCGCCGCGCCCGGTCGGTGAGCTGGGCCCCGGACACGCCGTCCGGGAAGCCCAGGTAGTTCTCGATGCGGGAGCTCTGCCCGGCCTGTCCGCCGGTCGCGGACCGCTCCACGAGCACCGTCCGCAGCCCCTCGGAGGCCCCGTACACCGCCGAGCCGAGCCCGGCCGGGCCGCCGCCGATGACCACCAGGTCGTAGAAGTCGGCCGTCGGTGTCGTCGCCAGCCCCACGCGGGCGGCGAGCTCGGGCGCGTCCGGCTCGACCAGGGGCGTGCCGTCCGCCGTGACCACCAGGGGCAGCCGCTGCCCGTCGACCCCGGCCGCGGCCAGCAGTCGCTGTCCCTCCGGCTCGTCGGCGGAGTACCAGCGGTACGGCACCTGGTTGCGGGCCAGGAACTCCCGTACCTCCGACGACCGGGCCGACCAGCGGTGCCCGACCACCTTCGTGGCGGGCACGGGCCGGTAGTCGCTGGAGCGCCAGGCGTCCAGCAGGTCGTCCAGGACGGGGTAGAGCTTCTCCTCCGGCGGGTCCCACGGCTTCAGCAGGTAATGGTCGAGGTCGACGACGTTGATCGCGTCGATCGCCGCGCTCGTGTCGGCGTACGCGGTCAGCAGCACGCGCCGCGCGCCCGGATACACGTCCAGCGCCTGTTCGAGGAACTCGATGCCGTTCATCTGCGGCATCCGGTAGTCCGCGAGGATGACGGCCACCAGGTCGCCCCGGAGCTTCAGTTCCCGCAGCGCCTCCAGCGCGGACTCCCCTGACTCGGCCCGCACGATCCGGTACCCGGCGCCGTAGCGGCGCCGCAGGTCACGGGCGACGGCACGGGATACCCCCGGGTCGTCGTCCACGGTCAGGATGACGGTCCGCGCCGAATCGGCGGCCTGTGCCATACGTCTCCCACCCCGAGAGGGTCGTCGCTCACGCGGCACGGCGAAGCCCGCGCCGACTCAGCCCATCGTATGTTCGATCGTCCCGGGCCGCTCCGGACCACGGCGGACCGTGCGCTCTCGGTACAGGGCGGGGCGTCCGCCGTCAAGCGGGCCTGCGCGCGCCCAGGACACAGAACTCGTTGCCCTCGGGGTCGGTCATCGTCACCCAGGGCTGCTCGCCCTGTCCGATGTCCGCGCGGCGGGCACCCAGGGACAGCAGACGGGCCACCTCGGCCTCCTGGTCGTCGGGGCGGAAGTCCAGGTGCAGCCGGTTCTTGATCGTCTTCCGCTCCGGCACCGGGACGAACAGCAGACCCGGCGTCCGGTCCTGCTCCGGCCGGATCTCGTACTCGTCGGGTGCGTCGTTGACCACGACCCAGCCGAGGGCCGCGGCCCACCAGCGCCCCAGGGCCGACGGGTCGGCCGAGTCGACGATCACTTGTTCCCAGTCCAAAGCCATGTCCGCAGCGTAGTGAAGACTGGGGCCCGACGGATGTGATCACGACACAAGGAGGCGGCGGGATGACGGTCCCGATCACGGCAGGGGTCGACGGGACGGACGAGAGCCTCGCGGCGCTCGCCTGGGCGGCCCGCGAGGCCGTCCGGCGCGACCGGGAGCTGCGGGTGGTGCACGCCTGGCGGTTCCAGCCGAACGCCGCGCCCGAGGTCGCGGACCGGGACGCCCAGGAGCGGTGGGTGCGGGACTCCGTGCGGCATGCCGTCGCGACGGTCGCCGAGCGGCACCCGGCCCTCGCCGTCACCACCGAGGTGCGGGAGGGAGACCCGGTCGGCACGCTCGTCGCCGCCGGGGCGGACACGGAACTGCTGGTGCTCGGCTCGCGCGGGCACGGGCCGGTGGTCGGGTTCCTGCTCGGCTCGGTCGGCCGGCAGGTGATCGCCGAGGCCGCGTGCCCGGTCGTGCTGGTCCGGGCCGGTGACGAGGCGTCCTCCGAGGCGGCCGGCCGTGAGATCGTCGTCGGTCAGCACGGCGAGCCCGAGGACAGCGCCCCGGCACTGCGCCTCGCCTTCGAGACCGCGGCCGCCCGGGGCGCGGGGGTACGCGCGGTACGGGCCTGGACGCTGCCGCCGGTGTTCGCCTTCAGCCCCGGCTCGCTCCAGCTCGCCGACGAGGCCGGCGGCCTGGAGCCGTACGAGAAGAAGGCACTCGCCGCGGCCCTCGCGCCGTGGCGGGAGCGGTTCCCCGACGTGCCGGTGGTGGAGCACGTCGAGATGGGCAGCGCCGGGCAGGTGCTGCTGTCGGTCTCCGGGCGGGCGCAGCTGATGGTGGTCGGCCGCCGTGCCCATCGCACGGCCGTGGGCGCCCGGATCGGCTCGGTGGCGCACGGCGTCCTGCACCACGCGGACTGCCCGGTCGCCGTCGTGCCCCACGACTGAGCCGCTGCGGCCGAGCCGGTTTGGCCGGTTCACTCCGGCCGACCCGCTGCGGCCGACCCTGTCCGGCCGGTTCGCTCCGGCGGGTTCACTCCGCCCCGACCCGCTCCGGCCGGTTGACTCGGCCCCGACGCTCTCGGCCGGCTCACTCCGGGAGCGTCGGCTCCAGGGTCTCCCGGGCCTTGGGCAGGATCTTCTGGATGTAGTCCTCGACCGCCGTGTCGAGCCCGATGTCGTGCTGCGCGTGCTCCGAGAGGTACCAGCGGTGTTCGAGGAGTTCGTGGTAGATCTCCGCCGCGTCCATGGAGCCGCGCAGCTCCAGGGGGACCGCCCGTACGGTGGGCCGGAAGACGTCCCGTACCCAGCGGTGCGCCAGCACCTCGGGGCGGGCGGCGAGGGGGTCGCCCGGGGCGTGGTCGTCCTGGGTGGCCATCCAGCTCTCGAGGTCGTTCAGCAGCCGCCGGGCCTGGTTCTCCTCGGTGTCGAGGCCGGTGAGGCGCAGCAGCTGACGCTGGTGGTGGCCCGCGTCGACCACCTTCGGCACGAAGGTGACCGTGTCGCCGTTGGAGGAGTGCTCGATCTGCATCTCGGCGACGTCGAAACCGAGCTCGTTGAGCCGGCGGATCCGGCGTTCGATGTAGTGGTACTTGCCGGCCGGGTAGACCGAGGTGCGGGTCAGTTCCTGCCACAGCGCCCCGTAGCGGGCGCAGATCTCCGTGCCGAACTCGATCGGGTCCACCGAGGGGTGCAGCGCCCCGGAGGCCTCCAGGTCGAGCAGCTCGCCGCTGATGTTGACGCGGGCGAGGTCGAGGTCGTAGTCGCGCTGGCCGGGGCTCAGCCGGGGGTGCAGGTCGCCGGTCTCGGCGTCGACGAGGTAGGCGGCGTAGGCGCCCGCGTCCCGTCGGAACAGTGTGTTGGACAGCGAGCAGTCGCCCCAGGCGAACCCCGCCAGGTGCAGCCGGACCAGCAGCACCGCGAGAGCGTCCATGAGCCGGTCCATGGTGGCCGGGCGCATCGTCGTCTCGAACATGGAGCGGTAGGGCATCGAGCCGCCCAGATGCCGGGTGACCAGCACCGGCTCCAGCGGGCCGCCGTCGTGGTCGGTGCGGCCGGTGACCACGGCCAGCGGGTCGACCGCGGGGATGCCCAGCCGGTCGAGGTCGCGCAGCAGCTCGTACTCGCGCAGCGCGGGGCGCTCGGCGAGTTCCTTGACGGCGATCACCTCGTCGCCGGCCTGGGCGTAGCGCACCACGTGGCGGGAGATGCCGCGCGGCAGCGGGACGAGGACCTCCTCGGGCCACTCCTCCAGGGGCAGGTGCCAGGGCAGCTCCAGCAGGAGTGCCGGATGCTCCGGGTTGGTGGCGCTGATCTGCAAAGCCATGGCCCGACCTTAGACGGCGCGTTCGCGGGCCTGCTGGGCGGCGGCCCGCACGGACCCCCGGTGCAGCGGGCCGTGTCCGGGCAGCAGCAGATCGGCCTCCAGTCCCTCGATCACCCTGAGGGACTCCACCGCGACGGCGCGCTCGTGGTGGAACATGTCCGGCAGCAGCTGCGGGCCCTTCAGCCGGGAGGTCGGATGGCCGTTGACCAGGGCGTCGCCGGAGACGACGACGCCCGCCCGCGGCAGGTGGAAGACGGCGTGGCCGCTGGTGTGACCGGGGGTGTGCACCGGTACGGGCCGGCCGGGCAGGTCGAGCGCGCCGCCGACGCCGGGGAACGCCTCGGGTGAGGTCACCGGGTGCTGTTCGGTGCCGCCGGAGCGCAGCGCGTGCACCGTCCAGGGCAGCACTCCGGGCCGCCAGGCGTTCCTCAGCACCTCGCCCACGGTCACCTGCTGGAGGAACTCCCGGCGGGCGTGCGGCACTTCGGCCTCGTGCAGATACACCGGGGTGCCGTACGCGGAGCGCAGGTGCTCGGCGGAGCCCAGGTGGTCGTTGTGGGCGTGGGTGATCAGCACGGCCGTGACGGCCTCCGGTGAACTCCCGACGGCGGCGAGGGAGTCCAGGACCAGCTGCCGGTCGCCCGGGTAGCCGGTGTCGATCAGCGTGACGGCGTCCCCCTCGGTGAGGATCACCCAGTTGGTGTTGCTGCCGTGCACCAGGTAGGTGCCGTCCGCCACTTGCCGTACGTCTGCCCGCATGGCCGTCCCGTGTCCTGGAGATTCGTGCCCGACGGGGACAGCAAAGCAGATCAGCGGGGGGCCGCGGACGGTGGGGTTCCGCGCATGCCGAACAGCAGTCTCGTCACCCGCGTCCGGCGCACCCCGTACTCGTACACCAGCAGGATCACGGTCAGTGAAGCGGCGACGATCACCGCGTACTTGACGACGATCGGCGTCCGCCGGCCGACCACGCCGTAGGCGAAGGCCACCACCACCGGTTGGTGGAGCACGTACAACGGCAGCGCGGCGACCGCGAGATACCCGAGGACCCGGCCCGGCGGTCGGCGGTGCGGGCGGGGCCGGTCCAGCAGCCCCAGGATCGCCACCACCCAGGCCCAGCCCGCCGCGCCGAACAGCGCCCGGGTGACCAGCGCGAGCGGAGTCCGCTCGGTGAACGGGTCGTCCGCGCCCATGAACCCGGGCGCGGTCGCCGCGAACAGCGCCAGGCCCAGCAGGCCGACCGGCAGGGCCAGGCGTCGCGTCGCGGCCCTGACCCGGTCGTCGTCCGACAGCGCGTAGCCGTACCCGAAGAAGACCAGATACGCCCAGCGGTTCCAGCCGGCGTAGCTCTCCTCCATGCCGAGCAGGGAGTCGATCGCGGCGAGCGGGAGGGCGGGCAGGAGCAGCAGGGCCGGCCGGCGCGCCACCGCGGCGCCGGTCCGCCGCGCGGCGGCGGCCAGCGGGCCCGCGACCGGCGCGAGCAGCAGGCAGAAGGCGAGCAGCAGCACCACGAACCACAGATGGCCGGTCTCGAAGTACTCCCCGCGCAGGACGAAGGGGAAGTCGCCGAGGTCGGGGCGGACGTCGAAGAAGCGCGGCCAGAAACGCCCGTACGGTTCGTCGTAGCCGGGGTCGGCGGCGCGCAGCCGCAGCCACTGCGGGACGGGGACGATGGTCAGCGTCGCGAGGACCAGGGGGACGCCGAGGCGCAGACGCCGAGGCGCAGCAGGCGTTCGCGGGCGAAGCCGCCGGGGCCGCGCCGGCCGATCGAGAAGCGGGCGCCGAGCCCCGCCACCAGGAAGAGCATCGGCATCGCCCACACCACCCCGAGCCCCGCGACGACGGTGACGACGTCCGTCGTGTCCCGGTTCTTGACGCAGAAGTCGTCGTCCGGGGAGAAGACCAGGGCGGCGTGGAAGAAGACCAGGCCGACGACCACGAGGGCCCGCAGGACGTCCAGTTCGGTCCGCCGGGGTCGCGCGCTCGTCGGGGTCCCGGCGGCGGACGCGGGCTCCGGCGGGTCGGTCATGCGGTCAAACCACGGACCCCCGGGGGGCGGGGACACGGGTACCGCCGGTTCCGTTTCAGCGCACCCCGCGCGGGCGGAACTGGACGCTGCTGCGCGGCCCGGCGGCCCGGGCCGACTTGGGGACGCAGTGCTCCCAGGTCCGCTGGCAGGAGCCGCCCATCACGATCAGGTCGCCGTGTCCCAGCGGGCGCCGTACCGTCTCGCCCCCGCCTACCGGGCGCAGCAGCAGATCGCGCGGGGAGCCCACGGAGAGGATCGCGACCATGGTGTCCTCCCGCGCGCCGCGGCCGATCCGGTCGCCGTGCCAGGCGACGCTGTCCCGGCCGTCGCGGTAGTGGCACAGGCCCGCGGTGGCGAAGGGCTCGCCCAGTTCCCCGGCGTAGTGCGCGGACAGTTCCGCACGGGCCCGGCCCAGCACGGGGTGGGGCAGCTCCTCGCCGGCTCCGTAGAACGCCAGCAGGCGCGGTACGTCGATGACGTTGTCGTACATCTTGCGGCGCTCGGCCCGCCAGGGGACCTCGGCCGCCAGTTGTTCGAAGAGGGCGTCCGATCCGGTGAGCCAGCCCGGCAGCACGTCGATCCAGGCGCCCGCGCCGAGGGTGGTCCGCCGGATGCCGTCGAGGGGACCGAGGCGCAGTTCGTCGGTCTGGTCGAAGAGGGAGCCCTGGAGGTGGTGCGCGGTCATGGTTCCAGCCTACGCCTTAATCGAAAATATGTTCCCTTCGATCATCACGCGCGGGGTTCGGGGCGGTGAAGCCCGGGGGTGAAGCCTGCTTCGCAAGGTCTTTCGATACATCGATGTATCGGATACATTCCCGTATCGAACGGAGGTCCGAGACGGTGACGGAGCAGACGGAGCAGGTCGAGCAGACGGAGCAGCTGGAGCGGACCGGGCAGCAGGCCGAGCGGGACGCGCAGGCCGGGCGGACGACCGGGCGCGTCACCAGGCGCCGGGTCCGCACCCGGGCCAGACTGCTCGACGCCGCCTTCGAGGTCTTCGCCGCCAAGGGCTTCGGGCGGGTCTCCATCGAGGAGGTCTGCGAGGCCGCCGGGTACAGCAGGGGCGCCTTCTACTCCAACTTCGACAGCCTGGACGAGCTGTTCTTCGCCCTCTACCGGCAGCGGGCCGACCTGATCGCCGAGCAGGTGTCCGGAGCGCTCGCCCTCGACGGACCGGACCTCGACGTGCCCGCCGCCGTCGACCGGGTCACCGAGGTGCTCCTGCTCGACCTGGACTGGCTGCTGGTGAAGACGGACTTCCTGGTGCACGCCGCACGCGCTCCGGACGTCGCGCAGACCCTGCTCGAACACCGGGCGCGGCTGCGGCGGGCCATCGCCGAGCGGCTCGCCCGCGCCCGGGGCCTCGCCGAGCCGCCGGCCGTGCTCGGGGACGTCGACAGCGCGGCGCACGCCGTGGTCGCCGCCTACGACGGGGTCACCGCCCAACTGCTGCTGGACAAGGACGTCGAGGGTGCCCGCGTCTGGCTGAAGCAACTGCTCACCGCGCTGCTGACCGACGGCAGCGGCACCCCGGAATGACATCCTCAGGAGAAAGGCAGCGGACGCCATGGACGCGGACGTCATCGTCGTCGGAGCGGGCCTCGCGGGCCTCGTCGCGGCGCACGAACTCACCAGCAGGGGACGGCGGGTCGCGCTCGTCGACCAGGAGAACGCCGCCAACCTCGGCGGCCAGGCGTTCTGGTCCTTCGGCGGGCTCTTCCTCGTCGACTCCCCGGAGCAGCGCCGGCTCGGCATCAAGGACTCCTTCGACCTCGCCTGGAGCGACTGGCAGGGCAGCGCGCAGTTCGACCGTGCCGACGACGAGGACTCCTGGGCGATGCGCTGGGCCCGCGCCTACGTCGAGTTCGCGGCGGGGGAGAAGCGGACCTGGCTCGCCGGGCACGGGATCTCCTTCGTGCCGACCGTCGGCTGGGCCGAGCGCGGCGACCTGCGCGCCGACGGACACGGCAACTCGGTGCCCCGCTTCCACGTCGCCTGGGGCACCGGCACGGGCGTCGTCGAGCCGTTCGTCCGGTACGCCAGGCAGGCCGCGAAGGACGGGCTGCTGACCTTCTACCACCGGCACCAGGTGGACGAACTGGTGCTCGAGGACGGCGCCGCCCGCGGGGTGCGCGGCACGGTCCTCGCCCCCGACGACTCCGCGCGCGGCGTCGCCTCCAACCGCGACCGGGCCGGCGACTTCGAGCTGACCGCCCAGGCGGTGGTCGTCACCAGCGGCGGCATCGGCGCCAACCACGAGATCGTGCGGCGCTACTGGCCCGAGCGGCTGGGCACGCCGCCCGCCGAGATGGTCACCGGCGTCCCCGCCTACGTCGACGGCCGCATGCTCGACATCAGCGCCGGGGCCGGTGTCCGGCTGGTCAACCGCGACCGCATGTGGCACTACACCGAGGGCATCCAGAACTGGGACCCGATCTGGCCCGGCCACGGCATCCGCATCCTGCCCGGCCCCTCCTCCCTGTGGTTCGACGCCCTCGGCCGCCGGCTGCCCGACCCGTGCCTGCCGGGTTACGACACCCTCAACACGCTCAAGCACCTGCGGACGACCGAGGACCTCGCCGGGCACGACCACTCCTGGTTCCTGCTCACCCGCAAGATCGTCGAGAAGGAGTTCGCGCTCTCGGGCTCCGAGCAGAACCCCGACATCACCGCCAAGGACCGCAAGGCCGTCCTGCGAGACCGGCTGCTCGGCAAGGGAGCCCCGGCGCCGGTGCAGGCCTTCCTCGACCGCGGCGCGGACTTCGTCATCGCCGACACCCTCGACAAGCTCGTCGAGAAGATGAACGCGCTGACGGACAAGCCGCTGCTCGACGCGGACGGACTGCGCCGCCAGATCCAGGCCCGCGACCTCCAGCTGGCCAACCCGTACGCCAAGGACTCCCAGGTCCAGGGCATCCGCAACGCGCGCCGCTACATCGGCGACCGGCTCGGCCGGGTCGCCACCCCGCACCGGATCCTGGACCCCGGGGCAGGCCCGCTCATCGCCGTCAAGCTGCACGTCCTCACCCGCAAGACCCTCGGCGGCATCCAGACGGACCTCGACTCGCGCGCCCTGGGCGCCGACGGACAGCCGGTCGAGGGCCTGTACGCGGCGGGCGAGGTGGCAGGCTTCGGCGGCGGCGGCGTGCACGGCTACAACGCCCTCGAAGGCACCTTCCTCGGCGGCTGCCTCTTCTCCGGACGCGCCGCCGGCCGGGCCGCGGCCCGGCAGACGGGCTGACGGGCGGACAGACGGGTGGGCGGCCGCCCTGACGGACCGGCGGACGAGCCTACGGCGGAGGCGGCCGTCCCGGATCTTCAGCGTCGGTCCGCCTCCGCCTCCAGGAGTCGGACCAGCACCGCCGTGTGGCTCTGCTCCGGGGATTTCGCGGACGTCAGCAGGGTCACCGGCCCCTCGCGGACCGTCTCGCGCAACCGGTCGAGGAGCGCGGCCGCCTCGGGCGCGGTCAGCTCCGCCTCGTAGCGGCGCGCGAACTCCTCGTACGACCGCTCGCCCGCGTGGTACCAGCGGCGCAGTTCGGTGGACGGGGTGAGGCCCTTGGGCCACTCGTCCACGCGGGCCGCGTCCTTGGACACCCCGCGCGGCCACAGCCGGTCGACCAGGACCCGCACCCCGTCGCCGGGCTCGGGCGGGTCGTAGACGCGACGCACACGGACACTCATGGGCGGGCCGTCCGTCCGTTCTCGGGGTGGCGGGTCCCGTCGAGCGTAGACCGGGGACACCGGCGGACACCGCCCGGCTTGACCTGAACGAGGGGGAGGAACGAGGCGTCCGGTCCCTAGTCTGTGGACGTTTGATCACACGCCACCCCCCCAGGAGCGCACGTGACACACTCCCGCAGACGCGCCACCACCCTCCTGCGCCGCGAAGCCGTCGCCGCCACCGTCCCCGTGGCCCTGGCGGCGCTGCTCGCGGCGGCGGGACCCGCCACCGCGGCCGGACCGGCGGGCCCCGCCGGCGCAGGCGATCCCTACTTCCCCCTCGCCGGCAACGGCGGCTACCACGTCAGCCACTACGACCTGACCCTCCGCTACGACCCGGCCGGCCGCCACCTCGACGGCAAGGCGGTGCTGACCGCCCGCGCCACCCGGCGGCTGGCCCGCTTCGACCTCGACTTCCAGGGGCTGAAGGTCACCGGCCTCACCGTCGACCACGTCAAGGCCGCGCACCGGCGCGACGGCCAGGAACTCGTCGTCACCCCGCGGCACGCCCTGCGCGAAGGCGAGCGGTTCCAGGTCTCCGTCACCTACCAGGGCACCCCCGGCCCGGTCACCGACCCCGACGGCTCCCTCGACGGCTGGATCCCCACCGACGACGGAGCCTTCGTCGCGGGCGAGCCGCAGGGGGCCATGACCTGGTTCCCGGCCAACAACCATCCCCTCGACAAGTCCTCCTACGACTTCACGATCACCGTCCCCGAGGACCGCGCCGCCGTCGCCAACGGGGTCCTCCTCGGCCGGCGGACCTCGAACGGCAGGACCACCTACCGGTGGCGCCAGAGCGAACCCATGGCCGCCTACCTCGCCACCGCCACGGTGGGGAATTTCCGGGTCGATCAGTACACGACCCGCGACGGCGTCGAGGTCTACGACGCCGTCGACCCGCGTGAGGCCGCGGCCGCCGCACCCGTCCTGAAGCAGCTGCCCGCCGTGCTGGAGTGGGAGAGCGCGCTGTTCGGGCCCTACCCCTTCCGCGCGGCCGGCTCCATCGTCGACCACGCCCCGGACGTGGGCTACGCCCTGGAGACCCAGTCGCGGCCCGTCTACGACCGTGCCCCCGACCTGAGCACCCTCGTCCACGAGAGCGCCCACCAGTGGTTCGGCGACTCCGTCTCCCTGACCTCCTGGAAGGACATCTGGCTCAACGAGGGCTTCGCCGCCTACACCGAGTGGCTGTACGCCGAACAGCACGGCGGCGACAGCGCCCGGAAGACCTTCGACGCGCTGTACGCCCGCCCCGCGACCGACGGCCTGTGGGAGTTCCCGCCGGGCGACCCCGGCAGCGGCGCGAACATCTTCGGCACGCCCGTCTACGCCCGCGGCGCCATGACCCTGCACGCCCTGCGCACCACCGTCGGGGACCGCGCCTTCTTCCGCGTCCTGCGCGCGTGGGCGGCCGCGCACCGCTACGGCCACGGCACCACCGCCCAGTTCGAGCGGCTCGCGGAACGTGAGTCGGGGCAGGACCTCGGCACGCTGTTCCGGACCTGGCTGTACACCAGCGGCAAGCCCGGCAAGCCCTAGACCGGGTCCCGGCGCCCGAACGGGCCCCGAAACCTGACGAGTTCCACACACCTGTCGGCGAAGGTCGAACGATGATCACCCTTCGCCGCAGGGCCGCGCCGCTCGCCGCGTCCCTCCCGCTCACCGGATGCGGCGGCGGTGCCGCGGCCACACCGGCGCACCGAGGCCGGCCGGCGGGCGGGGGAGTGCCGGCCCGCGCACAACGCGCCGCGCGGCCGACACCGGAGCGGCCGGCACCGGAGCGGCGACCTGCGCTCACCGATCGGTGTCCACGACCTCACCACGTCGGCGGCCTCGAGCGCGACCCCGGCACCCGGCTCTCGTACGACCACGGCGTCAACCCGCCCGCTCGGAGCGGGCCGGGGCGGCGGCGTCCGGCTGCACGTCGACCACGGCGCCCCCGCGCACGGCTGCGTGAGCCTCGCCGAGGAGCACATGAAGGAGCCGCTCCTCGCCCTGGACCCCACCCCTACCCCGTGGTCGTCATGGGCGACCATGCATCTCTGGCCCGCTGACGAACGGAGTCGCCGCGTGTGCGCGCATGTACTGGTCGCCGAGGACGACGCGATGCAGGCCGAACTCATCCGCCGTTCGCTGCTCGCCGAGGGCCACACCGCCACCGTCGTGCACGACGGCGCGGCCGCACTGGACGCGGTGCGGCGCCACCGCCCCGACCTCGTCGTCCTCGACCTCATGCTGCCGGTCGTCGACGGCTTCGGAGTCTGCCGGGTGCTGCGCCGCGACGACGACATCCCGGTACTGATGCTCACCGCCCGCGCCGGCGAGGACGATGTGCTGCTCGGCCTGGAACTGGGCGCCGACGACTACATGACCAAGCCCTACAGTCCGCGCGAGCTGATGGCCCGCATCCGTACCGTCCTGCGGCGCAGCGGCCGGGCCGGCGCCGACCGGCGGGACGGTCCCGTCGTGCGGGCCGCGGGCCTCGCCGTCGATCCCGAGCGGCACGAGGTGCGCTGCGCCGGAGAGCCGGTGGAGTGCACGCCGGCCGAGTTCCAGATCCTGCTGGCCATGGCCGCCGAGCCCGAACGGGTCTTCACCCGGCGGCAGTTGCTCCAGTGCACCCGAGGGTTCGACCGGGCCTCGACGGAACGGGCGGTCGACGTGCACATCATGAACCTGCGCCGGAAGATCGAGGCCGACCCGCGCAGACCGGTGCGCCTGCTGACGGTGTTCGGCGTCGGCTACAAGCTCAGCGGCGGCCACGCGTGAACCGGGCCCGCACCCGCACCCGTACCCGCATACCGCTGCGCAAGCGCCTGCTGGTCCGGCTGCTGATCGCGTCCGTCCTGATCGCCGTGTGCTCGGTGGCCGCCACCGCCTGGCTCGCCGTCACCACCACCACCCGCGCGCTGCGGGAGGAGCAGGGCCAGGCCCTCGCCGACGACATGGACATCCTCGCGCGGCTCAGCGGCTACGCCGCCACCCATCCCGGCTGGGAGGGCGTCCGGGCGACGGTCCGTGACCTGTCCGCGCGCACCGGCCGGCGCATCGCCCTGACCACCGCCGACCGCACCCTCCTGGCCGACTCCGCGCCGCACGGTACCTCCCTGCCGCCGCGTGCCTCCGCCACCGTCGACCCGCTGCGCACCGACACCTGGAGCGAGCCGGGCGCGCAGCTGAGCGGCACCGACCCGCGCGTGGTGGGCCCCTACCGGCTCACCCCGTCCGAGCGCGCGAAACTGGACGCCGTGGCCGGCGCGCGGCAACGCTGCCTGTCCCGCTTCGGCGTCGACACGACCGTCACGCACACGCCCAGCGGGCGCCCGGTGGTCACCTCCGCGGACGCCACCGCCGTCTCGGGGTACGCGTTCGACGAATGCGGGGACGGGCGGCTCGACACACCCGCGCCCACGGAGGAGAAGGCACTGACCGCGCTCCAGGGCCGCGCCGGTGACTGCCTGACCCGAGCGGGCCTGGATCCCGACATCCCCCTGCTCTTCGGCATCGCGCTCCCCGGCACGTCCGGCCGGGCCCCGACGCCGGCGCCCGTGTTCGCCAAGGTCGTGGACGGCCGGGACGCGGGCGGCAAAGCGGCCCTGCGCGCCGCCCAGAGCTGTTTCGAGACCGCCCGGCGCGCCCAGCTCGACCCGTACGTCGCCCCGGTCGCCGAGTTGTTCCTGGGCGTCGGGGACGAGGGCCCTGCTCCCCGCTGGGTGATGTCCCCGGCCAACAAGGCCAAGGTGGCGGGCGCGGCCGGGCTGGTGCTGGCCGTCACCGTCGCCGTCACCGCCGTCGTCGCCACCCGGCTGGTACGGCCGCTGCGCGCCCTGACCGAGGCCGCGCAGCAACCCCCGGACCGGCACGCCCGGGTGCCCGTCACGACGCGCGACGAGACCGGGATCCTCGCGGAGGCCTTCAACGACCTCGCCGAGCGCCGGGAACGGCTGGAGGCCCAGCGCAAGGCCCTCGTCAGCGACGTGGCGCACGAACTGCGCAGCCCGCTCACCAACATCCGGGGGTGGCTGGAGGTCACCCGCGACGGCCTCGTGGAACCCGACACCGAACTGCTGGGCGCCCTGCACGAGGAGGCCCTGCTCCTCCAGCGCGTCATCGACGACCTGCGCGACCTCGCGGCAGCCGACGCCGGCACGCTGGGTCTGCATCGCGAACCGGTGCCCGCCGACGACCTCCTCGCGCAGGTCGCCGCCGCCCACCGGGTCGCCGCCGACACGGCCGGTGTGCGTCTGCGTACCGGGACCGAGGGGGCTCCCTGGCTGGACGCCGATCCGGTGCGGCTGCGGCAGGCACTCGGCAACCTCGTCACCAACGCGGTACGCCACACCCCGCCCGGCGGCACGGTCACCCTCAGCGCCCGGGACGACGGCGAGCGCGTCGTCCTGGAGGTCGCCGACACCGGCACGGGTATCGCCGCGGAGGATCTGCCGCTGGTCTTCGAGCGCTTCTGGCGGGCGGAGAAGTCCCGCAGCCGCCGCACCGGCGGCAGCGGCCTGGGCCTGCCGATTGTCCGCCATCTGACGGTCGCTCACGGCGGTACGGCACAGGCGGCGAGCACCCCGGGCAAGGGCAGTGTCTTCACCCTGCGACTGCCCGCGGCGACGCCCCCGGGCGACGACTAGCCACCGCGCGACGACCAGTCACCGCGCGACGGCCGGCCGCCGCCGGCCGGGCGTCGTTCACGAACTGCGGCGGGCCCTGATGCGCCGCTTGAGGGCACGGCGTTCGTTCTCGCTCGTGCCGCCCCAGACCCCGAGGGTCTGGTCGGTCTCCATCGCCCACTCCAGACACTGCTCCTGCACCGGACAGCGTCGGCAGACCGTCTTCGCCTGCTCCGTCTGGAGCAGTGCCGGACCGGAGGTACCGATCGGGAAGAAGAGGTCGGGGTCCTCGTGGCGGCACTCGGCGTGCTCTCGCCAGTCGTCCATCGAAGTCACCTGCGATCTCGTCGTATGTGCTTTCCGGATGAGTTGCTCCCGCTCGGGTCACCGGAGGGACGAGGGTGAAACAGGACGGACCGGAAAACGTTCACTGCTCCCGCTGCCCCCACGGGGAGCCGTACGCCGTGAGCAGGTCGAGGAACGGACGGGGCGGGAACGCCTCCGGGCCGAGGACGCCGGCGCCGGACCACGCGCCCGTGGCGAGGAGTTCGAGGGCGACGACCGGGTTGACGGCGGTCTGCCACACCACGGCCTGGCTGCCGTACTCGGCCATGGACCACTGGTTGTCGACCACGTGGTACAGGTACACCTCGCGCGGTGCGCCGTCCTTCACGCCGCGCACCCAGGTGCCCGCGCAGGTCTTGCCGTGCATCAGCTTGCCGAGGGTCGCCGGGTCCGGCAGACAGGCGGCCACCACGTCGCGGGGCGAGACGGCCACCGGTCCGGACGCGCTCGGCACGGTCACCGGCGCGGTGCGGTCCAGCCCCAGCAGGTGCAGCGTCTTGAGGGTCTCGATGAACTCGTTGCCCAGGCCGTACTTGAAGGTGACCCGGCGCGCCTTCACCCAGCGCGGCACGAGCAGCACCTCCTCGTGCTCGACGTTCACGCACTCCACCGGTCCGATGCCCTCGGGGAAGTCGAACACCTCGGGCTCGCTGAACGGCGCCGTGGTGAACCAGCCCCGGTCGGCCTCGTAGACCACCGGCGGGTTCAGGCACTCCTCGATGGTGGTCCAGATGTTGAAGGAGGGCGCGAAGTCATGACCCTCGACGGTCAGGTTCGCGCCGTCGCGGATGCCGATCTCCTCGATCTCGTCGAAGAGTTCGTCGGCGGCGTACCGGGCGAAGACGTCCGACAGCCCCGGCTCGACCCCCATGCCGACCAGTGCCAGGGCGCCCGCCTCGGCCCAGTCGTCGGCCTCGGCGAACTGCGCGTCGCCGAGCCGTACCCCGCACTCCTCGTAGGGCCGGTCCGGGTGCGGCCGTGACAGCGACATCGCCATGTCGACATAGGTGGCCCCGGCGGCGCGCGCCGCGTGGAACAGCGGCATCACGAACCGCGGGTCGGTGGCGTTGAGCAGGACGTCGCAGCGGTGCCGGGCGAGCAGAGCGGCCACCGCTGCCTCGTCGCCGGCGTCGACGCGCTCGGCGTGGAAGCGATCGTCACCGTCGAGCGCGGCGACGGCGGCGGCGGCTCGGGCGGGGTCGTAGTCGGCGACCACCAGCGCCTCGAAGAACGGACGGCGGGCGGCGATCCGGGTGATGGCGGTACCCACACCGCCGGCACCCACGAGCAGGACACGCATGGCGAGAACTCCCTCGGACGTGACACGGACGGAACTCGGACGGAACTCGGACAGGAATCGGACAGGAGTCGCGGAGACCTTCTGGACGGGACTGCGATCAAAGGTGTGCGAAAGGGGGGCCCTGGGAGCGATACAACGCCGTGCGCTCGCGTAAGGTCAATGGCGTTGGCATAAGCGCGGTGGACCAAGACAGCGCACGAGGACCGCGCACGAGGACAGCGGGGCGAGGAACCGCGGACGAGGGACGAGAGAGGCGAGGCAAGGTGGCGAAGGCCGTCGTACCGGAAGAGAAGCGGCGCCGGCGCCGGCCCACCCGGAGCGGCGTCGTGCTGTCCGAGCGGCTGATCGTCGAGGCGGCGCTGCGCCTGCTGCGCGAGCACGGCAGCGCCGGTCTCACCGCCCGCCGTCTCGGCATCGCCCTGGACTGCGACCCCAGCACCCTCTACCGGTACTTCCGGGGCATGGACGAGCTGACCCTGGCCATCGGTGACGCGCTCGTCGGCGAGGCACTGCGCGGCTGGCGGCCGACGGGGGAGTGGCGTGCGGATCTGCGCACCGTCGGCCTGCGCATCCACGCCGCCTACGTCGCCCACCCGCAGGCCGCCCAGCTCACCGCGAGCCGCGTGACCGGCCGCGCCAACGAACTCGCCGCCGACGAGGCCGTCCTGGACGTGCTGCGCACGGCCGGGTTCCCGCTGCCGGACACCGTGCGGATCTACCACGCCTTCATCGACCAGACGCTGGCCTTCGCCGCCCTGGACGCCGCGTCGCTGGCCCTGCCCCGGGCCGCGCAGCACGCCGACGAAGCGGTCTGGGGTTCGACGTACGCCCGGCTCCCGGCCGAGACCCACCCCCGCATCGCCGAGGCGGCCCCGCTGCTGTCGGCCCGTATGGTGACCAGCGCCTATCCGACGGCGCTGGAGATGCTGCTGGACAGCGCGCGGGCGACGCTGGCCGGCCTCAGCTCCTGAGGGCCTCGGCGGCCGTCGCCGTCACCGCGTCCGCCACCGCCGCGAGCGCCGGGGAGTCCAGCTTCCACTGCTGCCAGTACAGCGGCACGTCCAGCGGGCGTTCCGGGGCGAGGCAGACCAGGCGGCCGGTGCGCAGCAGCGCGCCGGCCTGTCCCTCGGGCACCATGCCCCAGCCCAGGCCGGCGGCCACCGCGGCCAGGAAACCCTCCGAGGTCGGCACGGCCTGCCGTATCGGGCCCGCCCCGCCGGCGCCCCGGCGCAACCCGCGCACGAACGCGTCCTGGAGGTCGTCGCTCCGGTCGAAGGTCATCACCGGCGCCCGGCGGAGGGTCTCGTGCAGCGGGCCGTCACCCAGATGACGGGAGACGAAGTCCGGGGTCGCGGCGGCCAGGTAGCGCATGGTGCCCAGGGGTCGCACGGAGCAGCCGGCCACGGCCTCGGGCGACGAGGTCACCGCGGCCATCACCAGCCCCTCCCGCAGGAGTTCGGCGGTGCGGGTCTCGTCCTCGCGGTGCAGTTCGAAGCAGAGCTGCGGCTCCCGCGGCACCCGGGTCAGGGCGGGCAGGAACCAGGTGGCGAGCGAGTCCGCGTTCACCGCGACGGTCACCCGGGCGGCCTCGCCCTCGCCGCTCATGCCCAGTTCGGACCGCGTGTCCCGCTCGAGCCGGGCCAACTGGCGGGCGAACCGGACGACGATCTCGCCCGACTCCGTGGGCCGCACCGGCTTGGTGCGCAGCAGCAGGACCCGGCCGGTGCGCTGCTCGAGCGCCTTGACGCGCTGGCTGACCGCGGACGGCGTCACATGCAGGGCGGTGGCTGCCGCGTCGAAGGTGCCCTCGTCCACCACCGCGAGCAGGGTCCGCACCTGATCGAGCGGGAGGTCCGTCATCATCCGGTCATCACGAGAGCTAATGATACGTAAGAATCTTTAGCTGTACGTGCAGTGATCGCTTCCCTAGCGTGGACGTCATGTCCCACACCCTCACCGCCGCGGTCGCCGGATTCGGCACCGGGCTCTCGCTGATCGTCGCCATCGGCGCCCAGAACGCGTTCGTCCTGCGTCAGGGCATCCGCCGGGACGCCGTCCTCGCCGTCGTCGGGATCTGCGCCCTGTCCGACGCGCTGCTCATCGCCCTGGGTGTGGGCGGGGTGGGCGCGCTGGTGGTGGCCTGGCCCGGGGCGCTGACCGCGGTCGGCTGGATCGGCGGTCTCTTCCTGCTCTGCTACGGGGCGCTCGCGGCCCGGCGGGCGCTGCGGCCCACGGGCGCCCTGGCCGCCGAGGGGGAGAGCGCGGGCTCCCTGCGCCGGGCCGTGCTGACCTGTCTGGCGCTGACCTGGCTCAACCCGCATGTCTACCTCGACACCGTCTTCCTGCTCGGTTCCGTCGCCGCCGACCGCGGCCCGCTGCGCTGGACCTTCGGTCTCGGCGCGGCCTTCGCCAGTCTGTGCTGGTTCGCCGCGCTGGGTTTCGGCGCCCGGCTGCTCGGCCGGTTCCTGACCCGGCCGGCCGCCTGGCGCGTCCTGGACGGTCTGGTCGCGGCCACGATGATCGTCCTCGGCGTGACACTCGTCGCCGGCGCCTGACCCGCCGGGGTGCCCGTCATCCGCAGCCCGCAGCCCGCAGCCCGCAGCCCGCACAGTCCGGAGCCCGCACAGTCCGCAGTCCGCAGCCCGCACAGTCCGCAGTCCGCAGTCCGCAGCCCGCAGCCCGCACAGTCCGGAGCCCGGAGCCCGGCGCCCGGAGCCCGGAGCCCGGAGTCACAGTCCGCAGCCGGGCGCCGAGGCCGCCCGACCCCCGAGTCCTGCCCGGAGTCGAGTCCGTAGTGTGAGATCACGCGTCCACTGAGCGGTAGCTACGCGGTCATTGCTGGGATAGTGACCTCCGGACCAGAAAGATGTAACGAGCAACCAGGAATCGCGTGGACACGAGCGAGAGCAGCACCGCACCCGAGGCCGAGGAGGCCGACCCGAGCCCCGAGGACCGGCCCCGGCGCGGCTGGCGCCGCTGGGCCATGGACACCCGGCCGCTGCGCCGGCCCGCCTACCGGCGCCTGTGGTCCTCGACCATCGTCACGGCCGTGGGCAGCCAGCTCACCGCCGTCGCGGTGCCCAAGCAGATCTACGACATCACCGGCTCCTCCGCCTGGGTCGGCTACGCGAGCCTCGCCGGTCTGGTGCCGATGGTGCTGTTCGCGCTGTGGGGCGGGGCGGTCGCGGACACCGTCGACCGGCGCAAGCTGCTGCTGGTCACCAACAGCGGTATCGCGGTCACCTCGGTGCTGTTCTGGCTCCAGGCGGTCTCGGGACTCGACTCGGTGGCCGTGCTGATGGTGCTGCTCGCCACCCAGCAGGCGTTCTTCGGCCTCAACGCGCCCGCCCGCAACGCCTCCATCGCCCGTCTGGTCCCGCCGGAGGAACTCGCGGCCGCCAACGCGCTCGGCTCGACCGTCATGCAGACCGGTCTGGTCGCCGGGCCGCTGCTCGCGGGCTCCCTGATCCCCGTCATCGGCCTCCCCGAGCTGTACCTCCTCGACGCCGTCGCCCTGTGCGTGACGCTGTGGGCGGTGTTCCGGCTGCCCGCGCTGCCGCCCCTGGCGAGTGCCGTCGCCCGGCGCGCAGGGGTGCGCGAGATCGTGGAGGGCTTCCGCTACATCTCCGGGCACAAGGTCCTGCTGCTGTCCTTCCTCGCCGACGTCATCGCGATGGTCTTCGGTATGCCCCGGGCGCTGTTCCCGCAGCTCGCCGGCGAGACGTACGCCTCCTACGGCGAAGGGCTCGCCCTGGGCCTGCTGTTCGCGGCGATCCCCATCGGGGCGGTCCTGGGCGGGCTGTTCTCGGGCACGTTCTCGCGGGCGCGCCGGCACGGCTGGATGGTCATCGGCGCGGTCGTCGCCTGGGGCGCCGCGATCGCCGGGTTCGGACTGAGCCGCAGTCTGTGGCTCGCGGTGGTGTTCCTGGTCTGCGCCGGCGTCGCCGACATGGTCTCCATGGTCTTCCGCGGGGCGATCCTGCTGTCCGCCGCCACCGACGAGATGCGCGGCCGTATGCAGGGCGTCTTCACGGTCGTCGTCGCGGGCGGCCCCCGGCTGGCCGACGCCCTGCACGGCACGGCGGGCGCCGCGTTCGGCCCCCGGGCGGCGGTCGTGGGCGGGGGTCTGCTGGTCGTCGCGACGATGCTGGGTCTGGCGGTCGCCGTGCCCGCCCTGCGCAGATACCGCGTCTGAGACGGGGGAGGGGTGGGGCGGGGTGTGGCCGGGAGCGGGTGCGGGTGCGGGTGCGGTCGCGGGGGCTACAGCGTCCCGCGCCCATGCGCCCCGTACTGCTCCATGAGTTTGCCCCGGGTCGTCTCCAGCCGGTGCGCGAGGATCTCGGCCACGATCCGTATCAGCGACAGCCCGAGCGCCGGGTCCTCGTCGCACAGGGCGAGCACCGGTCGTGCCTCGAACTCGTAGGCACGGACGGGGCTGAAGGCGTCCGCGCCGAAGTCCCACCGGTACGGCGGAAACAGCCACGACCAGCCCAGCAGGTCGCCGGAGCCGAGGCTCGCGACGGTGACCCGCCGCAGCGACGTCACCTGCTGGACGAGCGAGACCGCGCCGGAGCGGATGACCCAGAAGCGGTCGGCGGTGCCGCCCGCGTCGAAGATCCGGGCGTCCTCCGGGAAGGACACCTCACGGGCGAGCGTCATCAGGCGCTGACGCTGGGGCGGGGGAAGCGCGGTCAGCAGTTTCGTCGCTTTGGTCATGGCCCGGAGCTCCTCGCCGACGATCGGTAGGGGTGCTTCCCCTTCCCATTTCAGCCGCTGCCGACGCCCCGGGCACCTCGGCGGGCCGCACTTTCCGCGCGGGGGTGGCGAGGGCATGGAAAAGCCCTGGCTGGACGGGGGAGGCCAGCCAGGGCAGAAAAGGGTGGTGCGCGGAGGAGGAGTGGCTTCGACCCCGCTCACCAGGTATGAATGAACCGTAAACCATTCACGGAGATTTCGTGCACCGAAAACCCGGTCGAGTGACCTGTTTCACTCCTCAGGTGGTTTCCCGCGCGACGACCCTGATCGTCCGCAGCTCCGGATCCGACGGATCGGGGAGGTTCATGCCCGCCGCCAGGCCGGTGCCCAGATAGCGGAGCACGGGCTCGGTGAGCCGTTCGCCGGGCAGGACGGCCGGGATGCCCGGCGGGTACGGCGTGATCATCTCGGCGGCGATCCGTCCGGCGGCCCGGTCCAGTGCCACGGTCTCGGCGGGCCCGAAGAACGCGTCCCGGGGCAGCATCCCCTGTGCCATGCGCAGTTCGGCGGGGGCGGGCACCTCGACCGGCGGTGCCGGGGCCAGCTCGGGCGCCGCGTGCGCGAGGTCCTTGAGGGCCGCGAGCAGTTCGCCGGTCGTCCCGCGGTCGTCGCCGTGGGTCAACTGCGCCCCTATGCGCCGGTGATCGGACAGGTGCATGTCCACGGCCTGGTGCTCACGCAGCCAGTCCGCGGCCTGGAAACCGGAGATCCCGAGCCCCTGGACGTCGATCACCACGGGCAGCGGATCGAAGTCGTCGGCGAGCCCCGGGCCGCAGAAGTCCTCCCGGCCCTCCACGTGCATCCCGTCGATCTCCTCGATCGCGGACCGCACCTCGCTCGCCAGACCGAGAGCCGCGCCCATCAGCTCCTCGCCGTGCAGCGCCATCTGCCGGCGCCAGCCGTCCAGTCCGGCGTACAGCAGCACCGAGGGACTCGTCGTGCCCAGCAGGTCGGCACGCATGTTCAGCAGCTCGGGGGCGACGAGCCCGCCCTGGAGATGGAACACCGAACCCTGCTCCAGGCCGCTGCCCATCTTGTGGATGCTGGTCACGCAGATGTCGGCGCCCGCGTCCATCGCCCAGGACGGCAGGTCCGGATGGAACGGCAGATGCGCTCCCCAGGCCTCGTCCACGACGAGCGGCGCCGACCGGCGATGGCACACGTCGGCGATCGCCCGCAGGTCGGCGCAGGCGCCGTACGGGGTGGGGCTGGTGACCAGGGCGCCCTTCGCGTCGGGATGGCGGTCGAAGGCCTTCTCGAACTCCTCGGCCGACGGCGGATGCGCCAGCCGCCGCTCGGCGTCCCAGCGCGGTTCGACCCACACCGGCTCGATGCCGGACAGGATCAGTCCCGACACCACCGACTTGTGGGCGTCCCGCCCGATCAGCAGCTTCTCGTGCGGCCCCGCCACGGACAGCATGGCGGCCTTGACGGACAGGGAGCTCCCGCAGGTCGAGAAGAACGTGTGCTCGGCGTGGACGGCGTCCGCCATCAACTCCTCGGCCCGCTCCAGCACCCGGCCCCGGGTGAGCCGGTCGTCGAGTCCGCCCGACGCCAGCACATCGCCGAGGAAGACCGCGTCGCCCAGCACCGCCCGCACTTCGGGATCGGCGCCCCGGGCCTGCTTGTGGCCCGGTGGGGTGAACGACAGCCGGCCCTGGCGGCGGTAGTCGACGAGGGCTTCCAGAACGGGTGCTCGCGTGTGATCGGCGGCCATGCGTTGCGGGTTCCCGCGAGGGCCGGTGCCATTCGCGCCGCGCCCCCCGGTCAGCGCGGCGCGGTGCCCCGACCGGGCGTCACGATCTCGTCCAGCACCCTGAGCACGGCCTCGTAGGCGAGCCCCCGGCTCCGGGCGTCGCGCGCCTCCTCCGTGCGTTCGGTGTCCGCCCGGGCGAGGTCCGCGCTCCGGGCCCGCCAGGACAGCAACTCCTCGTGTGCACAGGCCCTCGCCCGCTGGATGCGCCGCAGCAGTTCGTCCGAGTCCACCACATCGGTCATTCCGTTCGCGTACCCGGATCCGGCCGGACGAATGCTCCCCGTCCGGGAGGTTTGACCGCCGCCGGGACGGCCAGCCGAAAGAGGAGACGACGCACGCTCCGGTGGACCAGAGCGCCGGGTGCGCAACGGGTGCCGAACCACCGCGTAGCCGGGGCCGGCCGATCGACGCTTCAGCACCGCTCGGCACACAGGCCTCAGCCGTCAGACCAGTCGGGACCAGCCAGGGGAGCGAAGGGATGCGTACGAACGACTCGACCGACCGCGGGACGACGCGGGACGGCGTCCACGGGGACGGAGGGTACGAGGAGTGCCGCCCCGCCGACGTGCGCAGTGCCGTACGGCGGGCGGTGAACGGACGCCGCGGGGCCGTCGGCTGTCCCTACGACGAGGACGGACTCTCGGACGCGCTGCTCGTGGCATCGGAGCTGACGTCCAACGCCATCCTGCACGGGGGCGGTGTCACCGGATTCGACGTCGCCATGGACGGGCCGGCCGTACGGGTCTCCGTCAGTGACCGCAGCGACCGGCTGCCGGTCACCGCGGACCCGCTCGACGAACAGGGCCGGCAACGCTCCGGCGGCCGGGGCTGGCCGATCGTCTGCCGGCTGGCCCGCAATGTCAGGGTGGCCTGTCTGCCCTCAGGCGGTAAGCGCATCACCGCCGACGTGCCCGTTTTCTGACCCGGCGTCGGCCGGTCCGGGGCGGCGAGCACGAACCTGTGAACGCCTTTCGCACAGACGGAGTTTGTTCCTCCGGGGGCAGGGCAGGCGGAGTCTCGTGCTTCGGACCGGAGGCGCGCCGACGGGAGCGAGTTGTCCGCTCCGGGGCGCCTCGCGCGTGCCGGACGGCAGCAATCTTCCGTCGTCAGTCCCTGACTCCACCGTTCAGGAGAGCGATACTGCATGCCTATCGACATGTCGACAAGCCGTCCTTCCGCATCCACCCCCGCCACCGCGCAGTTGCGACGAACCCACGCCGACGCGCCCGACACCATGGCCCGGTTCGCCCGGCTGGTGACCCTCGAGGAAGGTCCTGAGCGGGACGCCGTGCGCGACGAGCTGGTCACCGCCTGGCTTCCCATGGCCCACCGCATCGCCGGCCGCTTCCGCGACCGCGGTGAGGCGATCGAGGACCTGCGGCAGGTCGCGGCGCTGGGCCTGGTCAAGGCCGTAGACCGTTTCGACCCCGAGCGCGGGGCGTTCGAGAGCTATGCCGTGCCCACCATCACCGGGGAGATCAAGCGGCACTTCCGCGACCGGATGTGGGCGCTGCGCGTGCCCCGCCGGGTGCAGGAACTGCGCAACAAGGTGCGCGTCGCCCGCCGCGAGCTCACCCAGAATCCCGGAGCGGCCGAGCCCTCGGTGGCCGAGATCGCCACCCACACCGGACTCACCGAGGACGAGGTGAACGCCGGCCTGGAGGCCCTGGAGAGCTTCAGCACCCTCTCACTGGACGCCGAGACCTCGAGCGGTGACGACGGCTACAGCCTCGCCGACAGCCTGGGCGACTCCGACTCCTCCTTCGACGTCGTGGTCGACCGCGAGTCGGCGAAGGAGGGCCTGCGCCGGCTGCCCGAACGCGAGCGCGCCATCCTCTACATGCGGTTTTTCGAGGACATGACACAGAGCAGGATCGCCGACCGGCTGGGCATCTCCCAGATGCACGTGTCCCGGCTCATCAGCCGCAGCTGTGAGCGGGTGCGCCAGGACGCCCTGCGCTGACGGAGCGACCTTCACCCCTTGCGAACGGAGGAGAACAGACCGATGCTCATGCCGCATCCCGCCGTCCTGCGCAGACTCGTCGACGAGTACGAGGCGCTGACCCGCACCGGAGCCACCGAGGCGCAGGCCCAGGCCCAGGCGCGTGATCTCGCCTACACGCTGTGCGTGTCCACCGGCACCCGCGATGTCAGGCACGCCCTGGAGACGGCCCACCAGTGGCTCGAAGCGGCGACGGCGGCCGACGCCGTGCCAGGGCCGACGGCCGGCAGCGAACCCCACGTGTGCGCCTGACGGCGAGCGGCGGCGGGGCGGACGGGCGCGATCCCGTCCGCCCCGCCGCTCGTCTGCGCGGGGAGCGGGGACGGGGCGCGGGACCCAGGACAGCGGCGCGGCGCGGGGCGGCGCCGCACGTGTGTACCTCGAGAGTCGGGGCATGCGGATCCCGCTGACAACGGGGCCACATCGGGGAGGGTGACATGAACACGAGTGCTCTGGCACGCAACGGCAGGGCCGGCGTGGAGCGGGCGGCGCGGGGATCGGTGACCAAGGGCGCCGCCAAGGCCGGCTTCACCGCGCGGGGTGTGATCTACCTGCTGGTCGGACTGCTGGCGCTCCAGATCGCCTTCGGCGACGGAAGCCAGCAGGCGGACCGCCAGGGCGCCCTGGAGGAGATATCCCAGAAGCCCTTCGGCGCCGTGGTGTTGTGGGCGCTGGGGATCGGCCTGGTCGGCATGGCGCTGTGGCGGCTGTCCGAGGTCGTCTTCGGCAGCGTCGGCGAAGACGGGCGCAGCGCCAAGAAGCGGCTGCTCGCGCTCGCCCGGTGCGTCTTCTACTCCTTCGTCGCCTACTCCGTGCTGGCCTTCGCCACCGGATCGGGCAGCGGAGGTTCCGGCGACGAGCAGTCCCGGGACGTCACCGCGCGGGCGCTCGAACTCCCGGCCGGCCAGTGGATCGTCGGCGCGGGAGGCGCGGGGATCATCGTCGCGGGCGTGTGGATCGGCGCCCGCGCCGTCATGCGGTCCTACCACAAGAAGCTGCGTCTGGGCGAGATGTCCCCGCGCGTGCGGCGGCTGGTGGACGTCACCGGGGTGGGCGGCGGTGCCGCCCGCGGCCTGGTGTTCGCCGCCGCCGGAGGCTTCGCCGTACGGGCCGCCGTCGAGTACCAGCCGGACGAGGCCAAGGGGCTGGACGACACACTGCGCTCCTTCGCCGGCACCCCCGCCGGGCCCGGCCTGCTGGCCTGCGTCGCCGCCGGACTCATGCTCTTCGGACTGTTCTCGTTCGCCATGGCTCGCTGGCGCAAGGTCTGACGTCCGGCTGCGTGGGAACACGGACGAGATGAACGAATCAGAGTTCCCGCGCGACGGACGGCCCGTGGACATGTACCTCGACCTCCTGCGCGTCCGCATGGACAGCGAGGACTACCAGCTGCTGCTGAAGGTCGTCGCGCCCGCGCTGCGCGCACTCGAGGAGCAGCGTCCCGAGAGCCTCGACTTCGCCCTCGACCCGGAGGACACCCAACAGCTGCCCCAGGAGATCCGTGACGAGGCCGCCCTCGTCATCGCCACCGCCGTCACCGGACGGCTGGACAACCAGCTGGTGGAGATAGACGTCGACGGCACCGGCCCGGTCCGGGTGGTCACCGACGCGGGCACCGCGTCCGACCCCTCCCGCCTCGCCGAGATCGCCGGCTGCATCCGCCAGCGCCACCAGGACACCGAGGAGCTGCGGGGCATCGCCGCCGCCAGCGACATGTCCACGGACTTCTGACCGTGGGCGCTCCCGTCGTCACTTCGGTGGCGGCGCCACCGGCACCTCCAGCGGCCGGGCCAGGCCCACCACCGCCTCGTCCAGGCGCTGGAGGTGCCGCAGCACACGGTCGGTCACCCGGCCGTAGCGCGGTGTCCCCGGCCCGCCGGGCGCCAGCAGGGAGGCGATGCTCGGCCCGGTCAGCACCTCGGCCGTGGTCCGCTCGCCCGCCACGCGCGCGGAGATCGCCCCGATGTTGTGCAGGATCCGCTGCCCGGCGCGGCGCAGCCCTGGGTCCGCCACGATCGACCGCTGCGTCGGCAGCAGCTCGGCCATCGCCGCCAGGGTCCGCGCGTGGTACGCGCAGGTCTTGAGCAGCGCGACGACGTATTGCGCCGTGTTCCGCCGCGTGCGCAACGGCGTGACCGGGTGCGTCAGGGGCTGCGTGGCCGCCCGAAGGTCGGCCAGTGCCTGGTCCAGATCGCGGGCCCGGTCCAGCAGATCGGCCGGGGGACCGCCGCTCAACTGCTCCACGGCCGCCTCGGTGACATCGCTCAGCCGCTCCAGCACGGTCGTCAGCAGCTCGTTCGTCCGCCGGTCCGTGTGCACCGGCAGCACCAGCGCCGCCGCGACGATGCCGCAGGCCGCCCCCAGCGCGGTCTCCTCCACCCGCAGCACCAGCACGGACATGCTGTAGGTGTGCAGCAGGGTGTACAGCACACCCAGCGCGGCCGTCACGAAGAACGACATCAGCGTGTACGACAGCGGTGCCGTGTAGAACATCGCGAACACGCACAGCAGCACCACCGCGAACGCCGTCACCGTGTGGTGCCCGACCACCCCCGCCAGCAGGATGCCCGCGACCACGCCGAGCACGGTGCCGAGCAGCCGCCGGGAGCCCTTGACCAGGATCTCCCCGGTGGAGGCGGTGTTGATGAAGACGATCCAGCAGGTCAGTACCGCCCAGTACCAGCGGTGCGAGGAGAGCAGCTCACCGCCGACGATGGCCAGCGACGAGCCGACGGCGACCTGGACCGCGGCCCTGGTCGTCGGCCGCCGCAACCCCGTCTCCTTCCCGGCCGCGCCCGTGTCGTCGTCGTCCGCCTCGGTGCCGCCGATCGCGGCGTCCTCCGCGTCCAGCTCCTCGCGGGAGCGTGCCGTCTCGGGGCTGTCCTCGGACTCGTCCTGCGGCCCGTCGAGGGCGACCCGCAGCCCCAGCACCGCCCGCGCCGCCTCACCGATCCCGCGGAAGACGTCCTGGACGGCGGGCGACGCCTTCGGCAGGTTCTCCTCGTCCCGGTACCCGAGCAGCCGGTTGCGGACGTGCGCGGTGGCCGCGCCCTCCGCGACCGGGATCCGGACCAGCAGCCGCAGCGCCGCCAGATCACGGCGCAGGGCGGCGAGGCCCTCGTCCCGGACCGGGAGATGGCCGCCCTCCGGCAGCGGCGCGCCCGGCAGGTGCAGGGTCAGCGTGTCGGCCCGTTCGGCGCTGCGAGCGGTCAGCAGGAGCAGCCCGAGCCGCTCGGCGGCGATCTCGGCGTCGGCGATCCGGCGCTGCACCAGCCGGGCCGTCGCCTCGTCCGGCGTGCCCTCGTCCAGCCGGCTCTGGATCAGCATCGCCGTCTCGTGCAGCCGGGCGGTGCCCTCGCGGACATGGGCCAGCGCCTTCTCCACGTCGTCCGGACCGGCGTCGAGGAGTTCGAGCTGGGCGGCCAGCAGCTGCGCGAGCCGCGCCCGGAAGGCGCTGCGCAGCCGCTCGAGGATGCCGGTCGGCGTCTGCGGCACCAGCACGAAGCGCGCCACCGCACTGCACACGAAGGCGACGGCCAGCACCCCGCAGAACCCCGGCAGGCTCGATCTCGTGACCCCGACGAACAGGGACAGGAAGTAGACCTGGAAGCCGACGAGACCGAGCGCCGTGCCCCGGTCGCCGAACCGGCGGCCGTAGACGGCACAGAAGATCAGCGCCACGAAGAAGACGTCGCCGGCCACCGTGCGGGAGCTGAGCAGCGCCGCCAGCGACATCGAGGCGAACGCCACCGGCAGGCCGAGCGCCAGCGTGACGGCCTGCCGGTCGCGCTGCTTCTCCCGGATCGCGAACGTGGCGACCATCGAGGCGATGGCCCCCGCCACCAGGTGCGAGACGTCCGCGCCCAGCAGCGAGAGCACGGCCAGCGTGAGACTGATCGCACCGACCGTGCGCAGCCCGGCCGCCAGCCGCAGCAGGCCGGGATCGGACGCCGCGATCCGATCCCGCCACCGTGCACCGAACGACCGTGCCGCCGCCCTCACGCCGCCGTACTCTCTTCCACGTCCGGGACTCAGGCGCTCTCCGACCCGGTCCCCTCGATCTGCGCCCGCACCTGCTCGGGCGTCAGATAGCTGTCCGTGTACTCGAAGTCCTTCAGCCTCGCCGCCCGGCGCGCCTGGAAGCCGGTGCGCACGAAATCGTCGCCCGCCAGCGCGTTGAGCGTCCAGTTCGTCAGGACCCGAGCCTTGGCGACGCCCGTGCGCAGCGCCGACCAGTGGTAGCCGCGGGCCACCGCCTGGGCGGGCAGCCCCCGCAGCTCGATGCCGAGCGGCTTGGAGACGGCGTCGGTGCCGCCGAGGTCGACGACCAGACCGAGGTCCTTGTGCACGTACGGCCGCATCTCCCGGCCCCGCAGCGCTGCGATCACGTTGTCGGCGACGACCTTGCCCTGCCGCATCGCGTGCTGCGCGGTCGGCGGGCAGACCGCCCCCTCCTCGCCCTTGGCCTCGTCGGGCACCGCGGCGGCGTCCCCGAGCGCGAACACCCCGTCGTTGCCGGGCAGGTTCATCTCCGCCGTGACGGCGAGCCGCCCGCGGACCGTCTCCGCGCCGAGGGTCGCGATCAGCGGGCTCGCGACCACTCCCGCCGTCCAGATCAGGGTCCGGGTCGGGATCACCCGCCCGTCGGTGAAGGTGACCTCCTCCGGGCCCGCCTTGGCGATGGACACGCCCAGCGAGATGTCGATGCCCCGCTTGCGCAGCACGTCCTGCGCACTGCGGCCCAGCTTGTCGCCGAGTTCCGGCATCAGCTTCGGCGCGATGTCGATCAGATGCCACTTGATCAGGCTCGGGTCCAGGTTCGGATAGCGCTTGACCGCGTTGTGGGTCAGGAGCTGGAGGCAGGCCGCGGTCTCGGTGCCGGCGTAGCCGCCGCCGACGACCACGAACTGAAGCCGCGACCTCCGCTCGGCGGGGTCGTTGCTGGCGTCGGCGAGGTCGAGCTGGCTGATGACGTGGTCGCGGATGTACGCGGCCTCGGCGAGGGTCTTCATCCCGAAGGCGTGCTCGGTCAGCCCCGGGATGTCGAAGGTGCGGGTCACGCTGCCCGGGGCGAGCACGATGTAGTCGTAGGGCTCGTTGACGATCTCGTCGGTGATGGTCCGGATGACGCAGACCTTCGACTTGAGGTCCACGCCGATGGCACCGCCCGGAATGATCCGGGTGCGGTACTTCTTGCTGCGTCGCAGCGAAACGGCGATCGACTGGGGCGTCAGCACCCCTGAGGCGACCTGTGGCAGCAGCGGCAGATAGAGCTGGTAGGCGAACGGCGTCACCAGAGTGACGTCGGCCTCCGCGTCGGAGAGCGCGCGTTCCAGACGTCGAACGCACCCCACTCCCGCGAAGCCCGCGCCCACCACCAGGATCCTGGGTCGTGTCACGATGTCCATCCCTTTCTGCGGCTCCAGGCGGTCTGCCCCGACGTCATGCGCGTGCCCCGCCCGCGGGCGTATCGCACCTCGATCGATCCCACCCCGCCCCGACGGGTTCCGCCAGCCGGGCGAGGCATGCAGACGAACGTTTCTCCTGAGGTCACCGACGTACCCCCCGAAGGGCCTGTGTACGCCCGTTGCCTTCGGGTAGGCCGACGTACATGACAATCGCCGAGGCCGGAGGATAGTGGCGGTGTGGTGCGCGGACAGCGCCGACGACGGCCGGTGGGAGAGTCGTCGGACACAGGCCGGGCAACTCGCCGAGTCGGTGGAGAGCCTGGTGGCCTGCTGGCTCCTGGCAGCCGAGGAGGCCAGACCCCGGCTGCCCGCCCGGCAGTTGCTGGCCCTGCGCACGGTACGGAACCGTCCCGAACTCAATCTGACGGCCCTGGCCGAGCACCTGGGCGTCGGTCTGCCCACCGCGAGCCGCCTGTGCGACCGGCTCGAGGCCGCCGGACTGCTGGAACGGAGATTGCAGCCCAGCGACCGGCGCGAGGTGCAGCTCGTGGTGACCGTCTACGGAGAGCGCCTCCTCACGGATGTCGCCGAGCGCCGTGTGCGGCGTCTCGCCTCGGTCTTCGAGGCGATGACCCCTGCCCAGCGCACCGCGCTGGAACACGGGCTCGCGGGATTCCACCGGGCGCACACGACGGGTCGGGGCTCCGGGGAGCCGGCGGACGGCTGAACGGGACTCAGGCCCCGCCCCGGGAGCCGCCGCCGACGGTCACGCCGGCCTCGCTGCCTATGTGGCACAGCAGCAGGCAGACGTCGTCGTCCCGCTCGGAGTCGCTCAGCATCGGCTCCAGGATGCGCTCCGCAGAGCCGTCCAGGTCCGTGTCCAGCTCCTCGGTGGCGAACGCGCCGAGCGCCGCCGACAGCCGCTCGATGCCCGGGTCTATGCCCTGGGCCCGCCGCTCGACCAGCCCGTCGGTGTACAGCGCCAGCGTGGACCCCGGCTCCAGCGGCACGGTGTGGTCGGCGATCTCCTGGTGCAGCGGGATGCCGAGCATCGCCCCCGGCTTGGCGTCCAGGGCGCGCACCCGCCCGTCCGGGCCGCGCAGCACGGGCGGCGGATGGCCCGCCGCCGCCCACGTCAGCACCGGCTCGCCGGGCTGGAAGCGGGCGATCACGGCGGTCGCGTACAGGTCGGGCTGGAGATGGTGCAGGAACGTGTGCAGCCGGGTCAGCAGCTCGCCCGGGCTGCCGCCGTCCACGGCGTAGGCGCGCAGCGCGGTGCGCAGCTGGCTCATCATCACCGCCGCGTGCAGCCCGTGCCCCGTCACGTCGCCGATGACGGTGATCAGGCTGCCGTCGGGCTGCCGGAACGCGTCGTACCAGTCGCCGCCGATGTTCAGCCCGTACGTCGCCGGCAGGTACCGGGCCGCCAGCCGCAGGCCCGCGGTGGTCGGCAGATCGGTCAGCAGGGCCCGCTGGAGGGTCTCGGCGATGTCCCGGTTGTGCTCGAAGCGGCGGGCGTTGTCGAGCGCGCCGCCGGCCCGCCGGGTGAGCTCCACGAGCATGACGGCGTCGTCCGGGTTCCAGCGCTCGCCGGGCGCGGTCAGTGTCACGACGCCCAGGGGCCCGCTGCGGGTCGGCAGCGGCACACAGAGCAGCGACCGGCCGGGATGCAGCGCCGACGGCGGCTGGTCGTCCACGCCGGGCAGACCGCCGGGCTGCGCGGACGCGTACTGCGGCCGGCCGGTGCGGGCGGCGATCACGGCGGCCGCCGGACGCGGCACGGACGCCGTCCGCTCGCCCTCGGCGTCGAAGAGCCAGACGTCGGCCGTGCGGGCGTACTCGGGCACCAGCAGCTCGGGCAGCAGACGGGCGATCTCCTCGTGGTTGAGGGAGGCCGTCAGGGTGGCGCTGGCGTCGGCGAGGAACGTCAGCCTGCGCCGGGCTGTCTCCGCCTCCCGGCGCGCGGCGCGCTCCGCCGCGAAGGCCTCGCGCTGTGCCCGTCCGGCGGCGTCGAGTTCGGCGTGCAGGGCCAGCACGCCCTGGTTGGTCTGGTGCAGTTCCTCCCGGTGGAAGGTGACGAGCTCCTCCTGCTCGGCCAGCCGCTCCAGCACCACGGCGGTGTCCTCGTCGGCGCCGAGCAGGGCCTCCGACAGGGCGGCCGGGTCACCGGCCACGGCGTCGCAGCCGGGGCCCGCGGTCGGCTCCGGGCAGGGCGCCGTGACGGACCACGGCCGCTCGCCGTCGACGGAGTGGGGAGAGACCTCGACCCGCAGCGAGTCCCCGGCCACCGTGAGGACGAACCGCCAGGTGCCGCCCTTGGTCAGACACCTGCGCAGCCGCGCGCTGAGGGCGACGGCCAGCCGGGTGCGTTCCAGCGGCGGCACCCCGTAGGCGGCGGCCACCCGCGCGGTGGTGATCCGCGCGCGGGCCGCGTCGCTGACGGTGCTGATCGGCAAGGTCTGGTTCATGGGCCATCCGGCGGCGTGGGGGACAGGACGGCCACGGCGGTGTCGTCACGCACCGGGCGGGCGGAGCTGCCGGCGTCGCGGACCGTGACGGCGGCGGTGACGGCGGGGTCGCAGGACAGCAGGCGGGGGTCGGCCGGCGGCGCCCAGCGGCTGGGCAGGCCGTCGCTGTGCAGGACGAGCAGACGGTCGGGGGCCCAGACCGCCTCGGTCTCGGGCAGGGTCATGGGCCGGCGCGTGCCGACTATGCCGGGCCGGGACAGCAGATGGCGCCAGGAGCCGCCCTCGCGCAGCCGCGCCCCCACGTTGCCGACGCCGGCGAACCGCAGCCGCCCGGTCCGCAGGTCGAGCTGGGCCACCGCGACCGCCGCGCCCCTCGTGTCGCGCAGCGCGTCGTCGAGCAGGCGCAGCAGTTCGCCCGGCGGCAGGTGGGGCGAGCGCCGCACCTCGTGGACCGCCGCGGTCGAGGCACATGCGGCCTCGGGTCCGTGGCCCAGCCCGTCGGCCAGCATCAGGGTGAGCCGGTCGCCCGCGCGGGCGCAGGTCCAGGCGTCCCCGGAGCACGCGGAGCCGCGGAAGGGGATGTTGACGCCACCGGCCCGCGCGGCGAACGGGGCGGACACGGAGGAGGCGGAGGAGGCCGAGGGGGCCGAAGACACCGAGGGGGCCGAAGAGGCGGAGGAGGACGAAGAGACGGAGGAAACGTCCTCCGGCGCGTCGGTCCCGGGCTGCGCGGGGGCCGGCTCCCGGCGGGCGCGCCCGCGGCCGCGGACGCGGGCCGCACCGCCGATCCGGGCCAGTGCGACCGTGCCGCGGCCGGGGAGGCTGTGCAGGTCGAAGTCGTCGGAGAGCCGTCGGCAGGTGCCCAGGCCGGCTCCCAGCGAGCCCGCCGTGGAGAACCCGTCGCCCAGCGCGGCGGGGACGTCGGACATGCCCGGCCCGTGGTCGATCGCGGCGACCTGGACCAGCGGGCCCCCCGCCCGTCCGCTCGGCGGGGCGACCGCCTCCACCAGGAGCTGTCCACCGCGCGCGTGCTTGAGCAGGTTCGTCGCCAGCTCGGTCGCCACCAGGGCGGCGTCGGCGCTGCGCGACCGGTCGAGTCCCGCCAGCGCCGCCGCCTCCTCCGCGGCCACCCGCGCGTCGCGCACCCGTGTCGAGTCCTGCACGGGGACGTCCCACACCCGTGTCATCGCGGCTCCTCACGCTGCCGCGGCGAGCGCACCGCCCAGGAGGTCACCGTGACCGTGGTGCCGACGCCGGGCGTGCTGTCGAGGGAGAAGTCGTGCACGAGACGACGCGCGCCGCCCAGGCCGAGCCCCAGTCCGCCGCCGGAGGTGTAGCCGTCGCTGAGCGCCCGCTCCGGATCGGCGATGCCCGGCCCCCGGTCCGAGAACGTCAGCCGCAGCCCCTGGGCCCGGCCGTCGCGCACGTGTTCCGCCGCCATCTCACCGCCACCGCCGTACACCAGGGTGTTGCGGGCCAGTTCGCTGGCCGCGGTGACCAGCTTGGTCTGGTCCACCAGACCGAAGCCGAGCGCCGCGGCGGCCCGGCGCACGTGCTGGCGCACCCACACCAGGTCCAGGTCCGAGCGGATCGGCATGCGGGCCTCGACGCCCGCGACCGTCCCGCTCACCGAGGCTCCCGGCGCGGCCCGCCCGGTGACGCCGTGGCGAGCATTCCGAGGGCCGCCTCGGTGCTGAGCGCGGTCCGCAGTCCCGGCAGCGAGAGCCCCAGCTCCACCAGGGTGATCGCCACCGCGGGGCGCATGCCGGCCACCACGGTCTGCGCGGCCAGCAGCCGTGAGCTCGCCGCGATCTCGGCGAGGACCCGCCCCAGGAAGGAGTCGACGATCTCCACCCCGGAGATGTCGATGACCACGCCGGTCACCGGACTGCGGACGATCTGCTCGGCGATGTCCCGCTGGAGCTGCTCCGCCGTACCGTCGTGCAGGTCGCCCTGGAGGGTGATCAGCAGGACGTCGCCGAGCCGGAGCACCGGCACGTGCGCGCTCGAGAGGGAGAGGTCGTGGTTCACCGGGGACCCGCACCGCCGGGCGCCGCGATCACGATGTCGGCACCCAGCCGCTTCAGGGCGTAGGCCAGGGCGTCGGCGAGGCTGGACCGGGTGACCACCGTGCCCAGGTCCAGCCCGAGGTGCACGATGGTCTGCGCGATGGCGGGCCGGATGCCGGAGACGACACACTCCGCGCCCATCAGCCGGACGGCGGCGACGGTCTTCATCAGGTGCTGTGCCACCAGCGAGTCGACCATCGGCACGCCCGTGATGTCCAGGATCGCGAAGCGGGCCTGCTGGTCGACGACCGACTCCAGCAGGGTCTCCATCACCACCTGGCTGCGGGCGCTGTCGAGCGTCCCGATGAGCGGTACGGCGACGATGCCGTCCCACAGCCGGATGACGGGCGTGGTCGCCTCCATCAGCTCCAGCTGCTGGCGGTCGATGAGGGCCTGGCCCTCGCTCAGCGAGGTCTCCAGGACCACCAGCCGCAGGGTGCCCATGAGCACGGTCAGCAGGGTCGTGCACTCCCTGAGGTGCTCCGGCGTGGCCTCGGGCAGATCGGCGGCCAGCAGGGTCACGGCCGGCGGGCGCAGGCCGTCCACCTCGGTGGAGACCTGACCGGAGGTGAGCCCGAAGCGGGCGCGGGAGGCGACCATCCCGGTCAGCTGCTCCCGCACGGCGGTGAACCCGGCCGCGTCGGTGTCGGCCACGCGGCCGGTCTCGGCCACCTGGGCGAGCGCGTCGACGAGGACCCGGCCCGCCTCCACCGCCTCGTCCCGCGAGACGGTGAACACCGTGCGGAAGAGGGGTTCGTCGGCCCAGCGCTGGGCGATCTGCTCACGGCGGCGGTGCAGGAACCTTCCGACGTCGCTCGCCGGTGTGGTCTGCTCTGCGGCCGTTTCGTGCTCCGGCACGTGGTTGTCTCCTTGTCCTGATCGGCTTGACTGGCGCCACCGCGGGCCCGCCGGAGGCGGTCGGTGGGCGGCGCGCTATGACACGGGCCGTCTCCCGAACCAGTCGAGGCACACGACCAAGGCGTCGTCGTCCGGCTCGGGTCTTCCCCGGTGGCCGGTCAGCCCGCGCAGCACCGCCGCCGGGACGTCCGCCGCCGGCAGCAGGGAGGCGTTGCCGACCGCCCTCGCCAGACCGTTCTCGCCGAACGACTCGCCGCTCGGCGCCGCGACGCCGTGGACGCCGTCGCTGACGAACAGCAGCCGGTCGCCGGGCAGCAGGGTGAACTCCTGGGCGACGTACTCGGTCTCCTCGAACATGCCCAGCGGCAGCTGTGCGTCGAGGTCCACGAGGGACAGCTCCCGGTCGCGCAGGAGCAGCAGTCGGGGTGAGCCCGCGTCGACGACCCGCATCCGTCCCGTGGCCAGCTCGATGTCCACCAGCAGCACCGACAGATGCGCCTCGCCCCGGTAGTGGGCGTACAGCGCCTGGTCGGCCAGGGCCGCCTGGTCCTCGATCGGGACCCCGGCGCGGCGCGCGTTGCGCAGCGCGTTGACGCCGAGGCTGGTGAGCAGGGAGGCCTCGATGCCCTCGCCCATCCCGTTGGTGACGTAGACCATGAGACGGTCGGCGGACGCCTCCCAGTCGAAGTTGTCGCCGAAGATGGCGTAGGCGGGTTCGAGCTGGGCACCCAGTGCGTATTCCTCCCGGGCGCACGAGCGGGCCGGGAGGAGCTGCCACTGCATCTCCGCGGCCAGTGTCAGCCGTTCCCGGCGGCGGGCCCGGGCGTACAGGTCGGTGTCGCGTTCGGCGACCACCACCTCGTGGCCCAGGAGCTGCGCGAGTTCGGTGAGTTCGTCGAGCGACTCCCGGGTCCCGGCGGGCAGGGTGAGGGACAGCACGCCCAGCCGGTCGCCCCGCACGGTCACCGGCAGATGTGCCCGCACCCGGCCGTCGGCCGGTTCCTCGACGTACGGCTGCTGCGAGCCGAAGGCCCGTCCGGGCGCGCTGCCCTGCACGGGCGCGGGCTTCGTGCCGCTGGGGGCGGGCGGCACGGGCAGCAGGACCGTCAGCCCGTAGTCGGCGAGCCGCAGTTCGACGTCCTCCGCCGCGTACCGGGTGCGCAGCACCTGGCTCAGGGCGTCGGGCAGCTGGTGCGGGGGAGCGGAGCGCAGGGCGCGTCCGGCGGCGACGAGTCTGTTCACGTGGTCGTTCACCGTGCTCTCCGAGATGCCGTGGAATCGAGCCCGTGGCGCCCTTTGCGGCGGGGGTGGGCTGACAGCCGTCGAGAAGCCTGCGAGAGTGTCACCGTGATATCCCCCTCCTCGCGTCCGCAGCCGTTCCAAGTGGCGCGTGTGACCTCAGAGGCGGCGGAGCTCCTGGAAGTCCTCTGGGGCCGTGCCTCGACGGCGCCGGTCTCCGCCTCCCAGTTGCGCGTGCTGTTCATCCTGGAGCACCAGGAGGGCATCAACCTGCGTACCCTCGCCGAACTCCTCGGGTCCACACCGCCGTCCACGAGCCGGCTGTGCGACCGCCTCCAGGCCGTCGGCTTCGTCGAGCGCAGGGTCGCCGCCGAGAGCCGCCGGGAGGTGGAGCTCTTCCTGAGCCGTCGCGGGAGCGTCTTCCTCGCCGACCTCAGATCACGCCGTGAGGCCGCGCTGGAGAAGGTGCTGGAGCAGATGCCCGCGGTGCAGCGCGCCGCGCTGCTGAGAGGGCTGGAGGCGTTCTGTTCGGCCGCTGCCGAGCAGATCCACGACGCGGACGTCAGCGACGCCCGTACCGCCTGACGGTGTCCCCGGGTGACCGGGTTCGCCCACAGGCACATCCGACTTCCCTCCCGCATCACTGTCCCGCTCACTCTGTTGCCTCAGGTACATAGTTGTCAAACGACAAGTATTGGACGGCGGTCGGCCCTTCCCGTGCGGATTCCGCTGCCTGCCGGACGGTCCCGGTCAGTCCCGCGGGCCCTCCGGGAGCTGCTGCCGGTCGACCAGTGCCAGAGCGTCCTCGGCCGTCTCGGATATCGGCACCGTGATGCTCACGCCGGTGAGCTCCAGCACCCTGCGCACGGCAGGCGTGGGGGCGATCACGTGCACACTCCCCGGGAGCCCCCGGACCTCCTGGTACACCCGCAGGATGATGTTCATACCGGACGAGTCCATGAACGGAACCGCCGAGAGATCAAGGAGGAAGTGCCGTCGGCCGTGATGCAGCTGGTTGGCCAGATGAGCCTGGAGATCGGTCGCCGTGTCGAGGTCGAGATGCCCCTCGACCGTGACCAGGGCGACGTCCTCGCGAGGCAGGCTGACCTCGACGGACAGGGGATTCTGGGCAATGGACACACGTACCTCCGAGAGCTGACGGTCGGGAGCGTCTACCCGGGCGGGCGACTTCGATGCGTCGCGACGGCGGACGAGGACGGGCGGGAGCCCGCACGGGACGTTCCTCATGGTGCGTGTGTCCTGCCCTTCCGCCTGCGGATCCCCGACCTGGTGTCGCGCACAGGCGAATACCCCCGAAGTTCCTCACCATGCACACACGACCGCAGTTCCGGAGGAACCCGCTCACGCGCGCGGACCACCGCGCCGCGGCCTTCCTCCGGCCCGACCCGCCGGACAGGCCCTAGCGCAGCCGGATGCCGACGATGCAGGTGTCGTCGTCCGTGTCCGACCTGCTGTACGTGAGCAGCCGGTCCAGTTGCTGGTCCAGCGTCGTCGGCACCGTGCGCGCCTGCACCAGCAGCTGGGTCAGCGACTCCTCCACGGACCGGTCGCGCCGCTCGATCAGACCGTCCGTGTACATCAGCAGGGTGTCGTCGGCCGCCAGCTGGACCTCCTCCTCCTCGTACACCGTCTCCGGCAGCGCGCCCAGCAGCATTCCCCGCAGCAGGGGCAGCGGCGCCGCCTGGGCGTCCCGCACCAGCACCGGCGGCAGATGCCCCGCCCTCGCCCAGCGCAGGGTGTGCCGCGAGGGGTCGTACAGACCGCACACGGCCGTGGCCGTGATCGAACCCGTCAGGTGATGGGCGACGATGTTCAGCCAGGACAGCAGCTGACCGGGCCCCGCCCCGGTCACCGCCAGTCCGCGCAGCGCGTTGCGCAGCACCACCATGCTGGTCGCCGCCTCGATGCCGTGCCCGGCCACGTCGCCCACGCACAGCATCACCAGCCCGGAGGGCAGCACGACCGCGTCGTACCAGTCACCGCCCACCAGGTGCTCCTCCTCGGCCGGCCGGTAGCGGACCGCCACCTGGAGCCCCGGGGCCTCCAGGGGCGCCCTGGTGGGCGGCATGATGGCGTGCTGGAGCTGAAGGGCCAGCCGGCTGCGCTCACTGGCGTGCTGCTCGCTCTGCGCGAGCTGGTCGCGGGTGGCGGCGAGCGCCACCTCCGTCCAGTGCTGCGAGGAGATGTCCTGGTAGGCCCCGCGCACGGCGACCAGCCGCTCGTCGGTGTCGAGCACCGGCTCGGCGACGATCCGCATGTGCCGGGTCACCCCGTCCGGCCGCTGGAGCCGGAAGACGGCGGACGCCGGACGCCGCCGGTGCAGCAGCGTGCGCAGCAGCCGGCCGACGACGACCGCGTCATCGGGATGGGTGTACGCCGCCAGGTCCTCCAACGGAACCGGCGGGCTGGACTCGGGCCGCCCGTACAGGGTGAACAGCTGCCCGTTCCAGGTGGTCTCGCCGGTGAGCAGGTCCTCCTCGAAACCGCCGATGCGGCCGAGACGCTGCGCGTTCTGCAACAGGCTGGCCAGCCGGGCCGTCTCGTCCTCGATCCGCCAGATCAGCAGCACACAGCTGCCGTGCCGGCTGATGCTGACGTCCGCGACCGCGGCCAGCGGCACCTCGCCGACGAGCGCGGTCAGACTCATCCGGCGCGCCCGGAACGGCTCGCCGGTGGCGTGCACCCGCTCGATGCGCTGGAACAAATCACCGCCTCCGGCGGCCATCGGATAGGCCTCGAGCAGCAGGGCCCCGTTGACCACCGCGCGGGGCCGGCCCGCCGGATCGAGAAAGCGGTCGTTGACGTGCTGGATACGGAAGTCCACCAGCTTGCCCGTCGTGTCGACGTGCGGCACCAGGACCAGGGCCGGGTCGTGCAGCCCGTCCGTCAGGTCCATCAGCTCGGCCGTGTCCGGCAGGACGACCGGCTGCTGGTCGGGGCCCCGGACGTGCGCGTACGTCTGGAGCGTGTGGGCACACAGGTCGGCCAGCGCCTCGACCTGGCGCACCACCTGGGGAGGCTGCCGGTCCAGCGGGGCCGGCCAGGCGATCTCCAGGATGCCGTCCACCCGTCCGGCGGCGCCCGCGGGCACGGCCGCCCGGCCGCCGTCCGGGTGCAGATGGCGGCCGATGGTGGGCAGCCCGGTCCGGGCCAGCGACTCGAACCACTGGGTCGCCCCCTCGGTGAGACCGCGGCGGGCCACCGTCGCCACGTCCGGCGGCACATAGCGCCAGCGCTCGGCCTCGCCGGGGGAGAACCCGGCGCTCCCGGCGAGGGTCAGCGAACCGTCGGAGCCCGCCGCCCAGATCGCCACGGCGACCGCGCCCAGCGGACCCAGCGCGTGCTGGAGCAACGAGTCGGCGACGGCCTGGGTGTCGTGCGCCGCCGCCAGCGCCCCGCTCTCGGCGGTCCGCAACCGCACGGCCGCCGACTGCTCCCCGGGCTCCTCCGGCCTTCCGACGGCCGCCAGGAAGGCCTCCGTCACCTCGGACACACGGTCCTTGGCCGCCTGGTTGATGACGTCCACCGCGAATTCCAGCGGACTGAGACCGGCCTGGCCCGCCAGCACGGACAACTGCTGCGCCGCCTCGCTCGGACCACAGCCCAGGCGCTCCACCAGGATGCCCTTGGCGAGTTCGACGAGGGCGCGCCCGTCGGCCTCCGCCTGCGCCTCCATGACCTTCCGGCGCAGCCGGTCCACGGTGGCGGCGAGCCGCCCCACGGGCGAGGACGCGGGCGCGCCCGCCGGCTCCGGCGGACTCCCGCCCGCATCGGGTCCGGGCCGCTCTCCGGCCGGTTCGGGCAGTGCCCGGCCCTCGCCGGGTTTGGTGGGCTGTGCGGGAATGCTCACGGTGTGCGGACTCCTCGGCTGGACGCCTGGGGGTGTGGGCGGGGCGAACGTCCTCAGACGGTCAGCCAGCGTCGGACGCAGGACATGAGGTGATGGGTGTCGACGGGCTTGGTGACATAGTCGCTGGCCCCCGAGGCGAGGCTCTTCTCCCGGTCCCCGGGCATGGCCTTCGCCGTCACCGCGACGATGGGCAGGTCGGCGTACTCGGGCATGCGGCGGATCTCGGCCGTGGCGGTGTACCCGTCCATCTCGGGCATCATCACGTCCATCAGCACCAGCGCGATGTCCGGGTTGTTGCGCAGCGTCTCGATGCCCTCGCGCCCGTTCTCGGCGTGCAGGACACGGATGCCGTGCAGCTCCAGGATCCCGCTGAGCGCGAACAGGTTGCGCGCGTCGTCGTCCACGACCAGGACCGTGCGGCCCACGACGGCGTCGTCCGGGAGGTGCGGCGCCATGTGCTGGGCCTCGTCCGCGCGGACCAGGGCGAGGACGTCGCCCGGCTGCTCGGCGGACAGATGCAGCGTGATGCGCTCGCGCAGCTCGTCCAGGCTGGACAGGAACTCCATCGGCTTGCCGGCCGCCCGGGACTGGAGACTCTCCTCCTGGGCGAGATCCGCGCGGTGCCCGCTGTGCACGAGCACCGGAACGCCCGTCAGCACCGAGTCGTCGTGCAGGGCCTCCAGGAAGCGGGACGCCTCCGCGTCGGGCATGCCCAGCTCCAGGACGACGCAGTGGCAGGGCTCGGCGGCCAGCGCGCCCGCCGCCTCGTGCGCCCCGACGGCGGTGACGATGTCGACCGGCGCGGCCGGCGCCCCGTCCTCGCGGCCGCGCGCCATGTCCGCCACGACGCTCTCGGCGACCAGCGTCAGCAGGCCGCGGGGCCGCTCCTCCACCACCAGCAGGCGACGCGGACGCCGTGCGGCCGCGGCCGCGGTGACCACGGGCGTGCCGGGGGAGTCCAGGGGGATCGCGGCGGCCGGGCCGTCGAGGGCGCGCTCCGCCGGCCCGCCGTCGACGACCTCCTGGAAGTCCCGTCGCGCGACCGGCAGGTAGAGCGTGAAGGTGCTGCCCCGGCCCGGTGTGCTGTCCACGGTGACCGCGCCGCCGAGCAGATGCGCGATCTCGCGGGTGATGGACAGCCCGAGACCCGTGCCGCCGTACTTGCGGCTGGTCGTGCCGTCCGCCTGCTGGAAGGCGCCGAAGATGGTCTCCAGCTGCTGCTCCGGAATGCCGATGCCGGTGTCCTTCACCCGGAACGCCACCACGGTGCCGCCGCGGACCACGCCGCTCGGCACCTCCGCGTCGGAGGCCGGCTCGATGTGCAGTTCGACACTGCCCCGCTCGGTGAACTTCACCGCGTTGGACAGCAGGTTGCGCAGCACCTGGCGCAGCCGGGAGTCGTCGGTGAGCAGGTCGGCGGGGGCCCCGGTGGCCGTGCGCACCGTGAACTCGAGGCTCTTCTGCGTCGTCATGGGGCGGAAGGTCGCCTCGACGTACTCGATGAGCTGACGCAACGACACCTGCTCCGGCGAGACGTCCATCTTGCCGGCCTCGACCTTCGACAGGTCCAGGATGTCGTTGATCAGCTGGAGCAGGTCCGAGCCCGCCGAGTGGATGATGCCCGCGTACTCCACCTGCTTCGGCGTGAGGTTGCGCGAGGGGTTCTGGGCCAGCAACTGGGCCAGGATGAGCAGGCTGTTGAGCGGGGTGCGCAGCTCGTGGCTCATGTTCGCCAGGAACTCGGACTTGTACTTCGACGCAAGGGACAACTGCTGCGCCCGCGCCTCCAGTTCCTGCCGGGCCTGCTCGATCTGGAGGTTCTTCGCCTCGATGTCGCGGTTCTGCGCCGCCAGCAGGGAGGCCTTCTCCTCCAGTTCGGCGTTGGAGTGCTGGAGTTCCTCCTGCTGGGACTGGAGTTCGGCGGACCGGGCCTGGAGTTCGGCGGTCAGCCGCTGGGACTCGTCGAGCAGCTCGTCCGTGCGGGCGTTCGCCACGATGGTGTTGACGTTGACGCCGATGGTCACCCGCAGCTGCTCCAGGAAGTCCCGGTGGATCTGGGTGAACGCGGCGACCGACGCCAGTTCGATGACGCCGAGCACCTGCCCCTCGAAGACGATGGGCAGCAGGACCAGGGCGCTCGGCTCCACCTGGCCGAGCCCCGACGAGACGGTGACGTAACCGGCCGGCAGCTCGTCGACGATGATGGTGCGGCGGCTGCGCGCGGCCTGGCCGACCAGCGAGCGGCCGAACGGGATCCGGGTGGGACGGTCGTCGTCGGCGGGGTAGCCGTAGGCGCCCACGAGCCGCAGCTCCGGGCCGCTCTCGCCGTCCTCGGCGAGGTGGAAGGCGCCGAACTGGGCCGACACCAGCGGCACCAGCTCGTCCATGATCAGCTCGGCGACCACGGGGAGGTCGCGGTGGCCCTGCATGAGGCCGGAGATCCGCGCCAGGTTGGTCTTGAGCCAGTCCTGCTCCTGGTTGGCCCGGGTGGTCTCGCGCAGGGACTCCACCATCGAGTTGATGTTGTCCTTGAGCTCGGCGACCTCGCCGGAGGCGACCACGGTGATCGACCGGGTCAGATCGCCCTCCGCGACGGCGCTGGTGACCCCCGCGATCGCGCGCACCTGCCGGGTCAGGTTCCCGGCCAGCTCGTTGACGTTCTCCGTGAGGCGCTTCCAGGTGCCCGAGACGCCCTCCACCTCGGCCTGGCCGCCGAGGCGTCCTTCGGTGCCGACCTCGCGGGCGACGCGGGTGACCTCGTCGGCGAAGGCGGAGAGCTGGTCGACCATCGTGTTGATGGTCGTCTTGAGTTCGAGGATCTCGCCGCGGGCGTCCACGTCGATCTTCTTCGACAGGTCGCCGCGGGCCACCGCCGTGGTCACCAGCGCGATGTTGCGGACCTGGCCGGTGAGGTTGTTGGCCATCGAGTTGACGTTGTCGGTGAGGTCCTTCCAGGTGCCGGCCACGTTCGGCACCTGCGCCTGGCCGCCGAGCCGTCCTTCGGTGCCCACCTCGCGGGCCACCCGGGTCACCTCGTCGGCGAAGGCGGACAGCGTGTCCACCATCGTGTTGATGACGTCCGCCAGCGCGGCGACCTCGCCCTTGGCCTCGACGGTGATCTTCTGCGAGAGGTCGCCGCGGGCCACGGCGGTGGCGACCTGGGCGATGGAGCGCACCTGGCCCGTCAGGTTCGACGCCATGACGTTGACGTTGTCGGTGAGGTCCTTCCAGGTGCCCGAGACCCCGCGCACCGTGGCCTGGCCGCCCAGGTTGCCCGCCGTGCCGACCTCGCGGGCGACGCGGGTGACCTCGTCGGCGAAGGCGGAGAGCTGGTCGACCATCGTGTTGATGGTGTTCTTGAGTTCGAGGATCTCGCCGCGGGCGTCGACGGTGATCTTCTGGGAGAGGTCGCCCTTGGCCACCGCGGTCGCCACCTGGGCGACGTTGCGGACCTGGTTGGTGAGGTTCCCGGCCATGAAGTTCACCGAGTCGGTGAGGTCCCGCCAGGTGCCCTTGACCCCCTTGACGTCGGCCTGGCCGCCGAGGCGTCCTTCGGTGCCGACCTCGCGGGCGACGCGGGTGACCTCGTCGGCGAAGGCGGAGAGCTGGTCGACCATCGTGTTGATGGTGTTCTTGAGTTCGAGGATCTCGCCGCGGGCGTCGACGGTGATCTTCTGGGAGAGGTCGCCCTTGGCCACCGCCGTCGTCACCTGGGCGACGTTGCGGACCTGGTTGGTGAGGTTCCCGGCCATGAAGTTGACCGAATCGGTGAGGTCCCGCCACACCCCGGCGACACCGGGCACCTGCGCCTGGCCGCCGAGGCGTCCTTCGGTGCCGACCTCGCGGGCGACGCGGGTGACCTCGTCGGCGAAGGCGGACAGCTGGTCGACCATCGTGTTGACGGTCTCCTTCAGCTGAAGGATCTCGCCCCGCGCCGGCACGTCGATCTTCTGCGAGAGGTCGCCCTTGGCCACCGCGGTCGCCACCTGGGCGATGTCGCGCACCTGGGTCGTCAGGTTGCCCGCCATGGCGTTCACGGAGTCCGTCAGGTCGGCCCAGGTCCCGGAGACGCCGGGCACCTCGGCCTGGCCGCCCAGGGTGCCCTCGGTGCCCACCTCGCGGGCCACCCGGGTCACCTCGGAGGTGAAGACGGACAACTGGTCGACCATGCCGTTGAAGACGGTGGCGATGTCACCCAGCAGACCTTCCCCGTCCGGGGGCAGCCGGGTACCGAAGTCCCCGTCCCGGACAGCCGTGAGACCGGCCAGGAGCTGCCTGAGCTCGTGATCGCCGGGAACCACGTCCGGGGACTCGGTCGCGTTGCTGGTCATGCCTACCCTCGTTCCGTGGATTCCCGCAGTTCACGAATGTGCGCGATGGGAGAAAGACGCAGAAGGCTAACCCACGGGAGCGCGGTGCAACAAAGCCTCCCCGTACTTCGCGCACACAAGAATTCCAGAGGACCATCACCACGCATACACGCGGGGAAGCGGGGTATGCGCATGCCTCTGCCCGGGACGGCACAAGCCGTCCCGGGCAAGGTCGTGGTCTGCCGGGGTCAGGCGATCTCGGCCCCCAGCAGCCCGGTGCGCAGCCGCTGCACCATGCGGCTGATCAGCCGTGACACATGCATCTGGGAGATGCCGAGCTCCTTGCCGATCTCCGCCTGCGTCCGCTCCTCCACGAACCGCATGTGGATGATCCGCCGCTCCCGCTCGTCGAGCTCGGCGATCAGCGGCGCCAACGAGTGGAAGTCCTCCACCAGCTCCAGCGCCGGCTCCTCGGCACCGAGGAAGTCGGCCAGCACGGACTCGCCGTCCGCGCCGCCGTCGGAGGTCAGGGCCGCGTCGAGGGAGGCGGAGGTGTAGCCGTTGGAGGCCTTGCGCGCCTCGACGACCTCCTCCTCCGACAGCGACATCAGCTGCGACAGCTCCCGCGTGGTGGGCATCCGGCCCAGCCGCGTCTGCAACTCCTCCGTGGCCTTGGCCAGTTCGACCCGCGCCTCCTGGAGCCGGCGCGGCACATGCACGGCCCAGCTCGTGTCCCGGAAGAAGCGCTTGATCTCGCCGACGATGTACGGAATGGCGAACGACGTGAACTCGACCTCGCGGGTCAGCTCGAACCGGTCGATGGCCTTGATCAGACCGATCGTGCCGACCTGGACGATGTCCTCCATCGAGTCGCCCCGGCCGCGGAAGCGGGAGGCCGCGTACCGCACCAGCGAGAGGTTCATCTCGATCAGGGTGTTGCGTACGTACTGGTACTCGTGGGTGCCCTCCTCCACGACGGCGAGCCGGTCGAAGAAGCGGCGCGAGAGCTCGCGCGCGTCCTTCGGGCTCACCTGGGTGGGCATCTCGATGAGCGGAACCCCTCCACGCGGGCTCTCCGTGCCCGCCCGCACTGCCGTGGCCGTTGTTGCGTGTGCCGTCACGGCATTCATGCCGCTCACTCCGTTCGTCGGGCCGGTCGATGACGGAGTGCGTCTGCCCCGGGATCCGCATCTCATGCCAGGTGAATCCAGAGAGTTTTCCAACAGATGCTGATACCCCCGCTCATCGGTCCGGAACGGACAGACGTGTCCCGAATGTGTCAGCCACGGGCGGGTAAAGGCAGCTGTGGAGCGCGAGAAGGGAGCAGTGTGACCATCGACGGAATCTGGTCGTACACGCCGGAGAGCGGACATGCCGAAGGGCAGGATCTGACCGACTACGCCGTCATCACGGCCGACGGCACCCTCGGCCACGTGGAACGCGAGGCCGACCCCCTCGGAATGCGGCACCTGGTCGTCGACACGGGCGTATGGCTGTTCGGCAGAAGCGCCGTCGTCCCGGTGGGCGTCGTGACGGGTGTGGACCACGCGGACCGCAAGGTGATCCTGGGCTGTACCGGGGACGACGTCAAGGACGCGCCCCGCTTCCGCACCGACAGCGAGACGACGGACCCGGCGTATCTCAACGCCGTCGGTGACCACTACCGCCGGCTGAGCCCACGGGGGACGCCATCGGTATGAGGGAGGAGGGACTCGCGCCCGCGCGCCCGGCGCCCGCCAGGGCGGCGCCGGGGACGTCCGTGAAGTCCGCCGCGGCGGCCCGGGCCCACGCCCGCGCGGTGGTGGACGCCCGGTGGAACCGCGCCGCCCGGCCGGCCCGTGAGGAGGACGTCGTCGACCTGCTGCTGGTCGTCTCCGAGCTGGTGGCCAACGCCCTGCGGCACGGCGGCGGACTGGCCGGGTTCGAGATGACGCCGGTGCGCGACGGGATCCGGCTCGCGGTGCGCGATCACAGCGACGCGGTGCCCGCCCCGGTGGGCGGGCAGGGCTCCCGTCCCGCGGGCCACCGGGTGGGCGGCTACGGCTGGCCGCTGGTGGTCCGCCTGGCCCAGGACATCACCGTGGAGAAACGGTCCGGCGGAGGGAAGACGATCAGCGTCTTCGTGCCGATCCGGACCACCGGCCGACCGGACTGACCCTGACTGAAGCGGTCGGCCCGGCGGGACCGACAGGATCCGGCCCGGGTGCCGGCATGCGCCCGCCGGCGGGTCAACCAGGACAGGAAGACGTGTCACCAGGGCAGGAAGACGTGCACGTCCTTGCCCTCGGCCTGGCCCGCCTCGTTGGGCACCACGCTCACCTGACTGCACAGCGTGTGCACCAGGTACCAGCCGATACCGCCGCCGCCGCTGTCCGGATGGAACGGCCGGGGGGACGGCGGAGTGCTGTTGGTGTCGTGCAGCGTGACATGCACACCATCGAAGGTCGGGCGCAGGCGCAGCTCGAAGGGGCCCGGCGCGTACTGGACGGCGTTGGCCGACAGCTCCGTCACGATCAGCACGATGTCGTGCCAGCACTCGGGTGCCGTGGGCGGCACGGTGCGGGCCAGCTCGTGGAGGAACTCCTCGGTCGCCAGCCGTGCACCCGTCACGTCCTGGGGCGCGCCGCCGAAGCGGGCCGTACGGCTGGGAACAGCCCAGGAGGACAGTGCGTCATTACCACGCGGCTCGGTTGCCATGTCGTCAGTGCGGCCCCCTGAGTGTGCGGGACCGTTGTCCTTTCTCTTACGGCTCTCTGGCGTCGCCCTTACTGGGTTCCCGAGGGCTGTCAGGCTACGCGTCCCTCCGCCGTCGGCATATGTTCGCGACGGAACACGCCCCGACGGACCCCGACAACGCGGCATCTCCGGCCGGCCGGCCGGCCGGCCCGCCCGTCCGTCGGCCGGCCCCGCACCGGCCGGCCCCGCACCGGCCGGCCCCGCACCGGCCGGCTTCGCCCCGGCCGGCCTCGGGCCGTCGGTCCGACTCACCGGAACACGTCGTCGGAGTCGTCCCAGCCCAGTACCTCCTCGGGGGCGCTCTGCCGGGGCAGCCTGGCCCGGGCCTGGTACATCGCCTCGATCTCCGCCGCGTAGTGCGCCACGATCGAGTCCCGGCGCAGCTTCATCGAGGGTGTCAGCAGGCCGTTGGTCTGGTCGAAGGGCTGCGGCAGGATGCGGAAGGCGCGTATCGACTCCGAACGCGACACCGTGCTGTTGGCGGCGGCCACCGCCCGCCCGATCTCCTCCCGCAGCGCGTTCTCCTCGCGGGCCTCCCGGCTCTGGGTGTCGCCGTGCAGCATCAGGTTCCCGCGCCAGTGCGCCAGGAAGTCGGGGTCCAGGGTGATCAGCGCGCCCACGCAGGGCCGGTTGTCACCGACGACCACGGCCTGGTGGACGAGCGGATGCATCCGCAGCCGCTGCTCCAGCGAGGCGGGTGCCACACTCTTGCCGCTGCTGGTGATGATGACGTCCTTCTTGCGGCCGGTGATCGTGAGGTAGCCGTCGGAGTCCAGGAACCCGAGGTCACCGGTGGCCAGCCAGCCGCCCCACAGCGCGGCCCGGGTCGCGGCGTCGTCGTTGACATAACCCTGGAACACCGACGGGCCGCGGACCAGGATCTCGCCGTCGTCCGCCACCCGGATGTCCATGCCCGGCAGGGCCTGTCCCACGGTGCCGGACTTCTCCCGGCCGAGCGGCTGCATGGTGATCCCACCGCTGGTCTCGGTCAGGCCGTACCCGTCGTGCACATAGATGCCGATGCCCTCGAAGAAGAGGGACAGATCGCGGTGGAGCGGGGAGCCGCCCGAGGTGGCGCGGTGGACACGGCCACCCAGCGCGGCCCGGAGTCTGCGGTACACGGTCCGTTCGAACAGGGCGTGCTGGAGTCGCAGATCGAAACCGGGCCCCGAACCGCGGCCCAGCCGCTGCCGTTCGACGGCGGCCGCGAAGTCCCGGGCCGTGTCCGCCGCGCGCTCGAAAAGGGCGCCGCGACCGGCCTCCTGGGCCGCCCGCAGGAAGTTCTTGTAGATCTTCTCGAACACCGAGGGGACCGCGTACAGATACGTCGGACGGAAGGTGCGCAGCGCCTCCGCGAGCGCCTCCGCGCCGATGTCGGGCTGGTGGCCCATCAGGATGCCGCCGCGCAGGCACAGGCCCTGGATCATCAGCCCGTACACATGGGAGAACGGCAGGAAGGCGAGGACGCTGGGCTGCCGCCCGGCGGGCGCGGCCGTGTGCCCCCAGCCCGCCAGCAGCGTGTCGCAGGGGCTGGCCAGGCTGCGGTGGCTCAGCGCGCAGCCCAGCGGCCTGCCCGAGGTCCCCGAGGTGTAGGCGATCACGGCGGTGGAGTCGGGCAGCACGATCCGGCGCAGTGAGTCCACGGTGGTGAGCGGCACCAACTCGCCGCGCTGCGTGAGCTGTTCGAAGGCCCCGGCGTCCAACTGCCAGACGCTGCGCAGCGAGGGCAGTCCCGCGCACACCGATCCGACGGTCATGACGCTCTGTTCGTCCTCGACGACGACGCCCACACAGTTCGCGTCCCGCAGGATCCACTCGACCTGCTCGCGCGAGGACGTCGGATACACGGGGACGACCTCGGCGCCCACCGCCCACAGCGCGTGGCACAGGACCGTCCACTCGTACCGGGTCCGCGCCATGATCGCGACGCGGTGTCCGGGCGAGATCCCGGACGCGACGAACCCCTTGGCCAGGTCGACCACCTCGTCGCGCAGCTCGACGGCCGTCACCTCCTCCCAGTCGCCGGAGCCGCCGTCCGGGCGGCGGGAGAGCACGGGGAGTGTGGGAGTGCGGGCGGCTGTCTCGAAGACGGTGTCGGCGAGCCCTCCGGTCAGAGGCGTGGTGGCCGGGGGAGCGAGGGCGAAGTCGCGCATGCGCTGCTCCTGAGGTGTACGGGCTGTGACTCCGCCGACGGAAACTGTTATCGACGGTGGTCGAATCTAGCCCAGGTGAGACCGGTTGTGGCCTGGAACGAATAAGTAATCCGCGTTGATGATCTCGCCCGGCCGGCTCCCGGCACATCCTGCGGCCCGCCGCCGGTGCGGTCGGCTCCGAGGGGGACCCGGACCACATCGACAACGCCGATCCCGGCCCCGATCCCGGCCCCGATCCCGGCCCCGATCCCGGCCCCGATCCCGGCCCCGATCCCGGCCCCGATCCCGATCCCGAGCGCACCACCGGACCGGAACCGGGCGGCGGCGTCCCGCGGGCGGGCCCCGCCCGCGGAGAGAGGCATGTCCTCTGCCGGCGCTCGGCAGACGCACAAGCCCGACCAAGGGCCGGGCCAAGGCCCGCGCACCGTGATCATCATCCTGGTCGTGCTCTTCGCGGCCTTCTTCCTGGCCTGCGCGATCGTCCTGATGCCGTGACCGGGAGCCGCCGCGCCGCGGGAGGGCGATCTCAGGCCTGGGTGTGCTCCACGCAGGCGGTGACCACCTCGCGCAGGCTGCCCGTGCGCTCCCACACCTCGCGCTGGATCCGGGACCCGTTGCCGCGCCGCAGCAGATCGGCGCAGCTCGTGCGGACCCGCTCCAGGTCGCCGCTGTCGGCCAGCGCGTCCTCGACATGCTCCAGCAGCGCCCGGACGACCGTCGCGGCGGGAGTGTGCCGCATGCTCATCGGGTGCAGCAGGTCCTCGGTGAGCCCCGACCGGGCGGCCCGCCAGCCGGCCAGCCCGAGCAGGCTCACGCTGTGGTCCACCGGGTCCCGCCCGGCCTCCCAGTCCCGGGCGGCCGTCTCCACCAGCCCCCGCACCAGCGTCGCGATCAGCACGGCGGTGTCCGCGTGCAGACAGACGTCCGCGACCCGCACCTCCACCGTCGGATAGCGCGCCGACAGCCGGGCGTCGAAGTAGACCATGCCCTCGTCGAGGATCGTGCGGGTGGCCACCATGTCCGCCACCCGCTGGTGGTACCGCTCCGCCGAACCGAACAGCTCGGTCGGACCGGCCGACGGCCAGCGGTCCCACACCCGGCTGCGATAACTGCTGTAGTCCGTCTCCCGGCCCTGCCAGAACGGCGAGTTGGCACTCAGTGCCGTCAGCACCGAGAGCCAGGGCCGGATCCGGTCGAGGACCGCGACGCCCTCCTCGTCCGACTCCACCGACACATGGACGTGGCAGCCGCACACCATCTGCTCACGCGTCGCGATGCCGTACTGCTCCGCCATCCACTGGTAGCGCCGGTTCATGCTGACGGACGGGAGCACCGGCAACGGGGAGGTGGCGAGTGCGGCGACCGCGCACCCGGCCTCCCGCGCGTGCCGGGCCGCCTCCCCGCGGATCCGGACGATCTCCGCGCCGAGTTCGTCCATCCCCGACTGGGGATGGGTGTTGAACTCGAGCATCTGGTTGTGCAGTTCCTTCTCGAAGACGTCCTCCTCGGCCCCGCGCCGGGAGGCGCGGGCGAGGACGGCTGCGGACAGGGCCTGGGGCTCCCCGGTCTCCGGGTCGACCAGGAGGAGTTCTTCCTCCACTCCGACGGTGCGCACGGGATGCGGCCCCTCTCTGGTGGGTGGTACGCACCGACTGCCCCGTGCGCGGCCGCTCACACGGACGACGGCACCAGCCACACCGTGGCCAGGGGCGGCAGGGTGAGGGCGATCTCCCCGTCCCGCGCCGCCACGGGAGCGGGGTGGACGACGCCGCTGCCGCCGTAGCACTCGGCGTCGGTGTTGAGCACCTCGCGCCAGACCGGCGGCCCGTCGGGCACGCCGAGCCGGTAGTCGTGCCGGACGACGGGGGAGAAGTTGCTGACGGCGAGCAGCGGAGCGCCGTGCGCGTCGTGGCGCAGGAAGGCGAAGACGTTGTCCTCCGCGGCGTCACCCACCACCCACCGGAAACCGGCGGGGTCGGTGTCGCGCTCCCACAGGGCCGGGGTCGCCCGGTAGACCGTGTTGAGATCACGCACCAGGTCCCGCATCCCCCGGTGATCACCGGCGGACGCGTACCCCGGGTCCAGCAGCCACCACTCGGGGCCGTGCGCCTCGGACCACTCGGCGCCCTGGGCGAACTCCTGCCCCATGAACAGGAGCTGCTTGCCGGGGTGGGCCCACATGAACCCCAGGTACGCGCGGTGGTTGGCGCGCCGCTGCCACCAGTCGCCGGGCATCTTGGAGACCAGCGCCTGCTTGCCGTGCACGACCTCGTCGTGGGAGATCGGCAGGACGTAGTTCTCGCTCCAGGCGTACACCATCGAGAAGGTCATCTCGTTGTGGTGGTACTTGCGGTGCACCGGCTCCTTGGCGATGTACTCCAGCGAGTCGTGCATCCAGCCCATGTTCCACTTCAGCCCGAACCCCAGACCGCCGCTGTCGGTGGGCCGGGTCACCCCTTCCCAGGCGGTGGACTCCTCCGCGATCGTCACGACCCCCGGGTTTCGGCGGTAGACCGTGGCGTTCATCTCCTGGAGGAACGCCATCGCGTCCAGGTCCTCCCGGCCGCCGAACACGTTGGGCGACCACTGGCCGGAGTCCCGCGAGTAGTCGAGGTACAGCATCGAGGCGACGGCGTCCACCCGCAGCCCGTCGATGTGGAACTCCTCGCACCAGTACGTGGCGTTCGCCACGAGGAAGTTGCGCACCTCGACGCGCCCGAAGTCGAACTCGTACGTGCCCCAGTCCGGATGCTCGGCCCGCCGCGAGTCCCCGGGCTCGTACAGCGGTTCCCCGTCGAACCGGCCCAGCGCCCAGTCGTCCTTGGGGAAGTGCGCGGGCACCCAGTCGACGATGACGCCGATCCCGGCCCGATGCAGGGCGTCCACCAGGAACTTGAGGTCGTCGGGGCTGCCCAGCCGCGAGGCCGGGGCGTAGAACCCGGTGACCTGGTAGCCCCAGGAACCCGAGAACGGGTGCTGGGCGACTGGCATGAACTCCACATGGGTGAAGCCGAGTTCGCTGACGTACCGGGGAAGCTCCTCGGCCAGTCGGCGGTACGTCAGCCCCGGCCGCCAGGACGGCAGATGGACCTCGTACACGGAGAACGGCGCCACATGCACGGGGACGTCGCCCCGGTGCGCCATCCACTCCTCGTCCGCCCACTCGTAGTGCGAGGCGTGCACGATCGACGCGGTGTCCGGCGGCACCTCCGCGCGCCGGGCCATCGGGTCGGCCTTGAGGAAGCGGTGGCCGTGGCGCGAGGTGATCTCGAACTTGTACCGGGCGCCCTCGCCGATCCCGGGCAGGAACAGCTCCCACACCCCGGACGCGCCGAGGGACCGCATCGGGAAGGCGGTGCCGTCCCAGAAACAGAAGTCCCCGGCGACGCGCACCCCCTGGGCGTTCGGCGCCCACACCGTGAACCGGGTGCCGGTCACGCCCTGGTGGGCCATCGGCTCCGCACCGAGCGCCTTCCAGAGCTCCTCGTGCCGCCCCTCACGGATGAGATGCAGGTCCAGATCGCCGAGGGCCGGCAGAAAACGGTAGGGGTCGTCCACCTTGTGCTCGGTGCCCTCGTACGACACGAGCAGCGTGTACGCGGGCACCGAGTCGAGCGGCAGCAGGACGGAGAAGAGGCCGTCGCCCTCCGAGACCAGCGCGGTGGCGTCGCCGTCGATCACGACGCTCACCGCGTCCGCGAAGGGCCGCAACGCCCGGAAGGCGATCCCGCCCGGCACCGGGTGCGCGCCCAGCAGGGCGTGCGGATCGTGGTGGGAGCCCGAGAGCAGACGCCCGCGGTCGGCCGCGTCGAGCGCGGGCGCCGTGCGCGGGCGGGGGCCGGCCGACTCGGGCGGAGAGGTGTCACGCAGGGCCACAGGGGTCAGCCTCCTCGGACGGCGAGTCGTTCGATCGCCGCCATGGGTACGGGCAGCCAGTCGGGACGGTTACGGGCCTCGTACAGCACTTCGTACACGGCTCGGTCCGTCTCGTAGGCACGCAGCAGGGCATGCTTCTTACGGGGGTCCCAGCCCGCGCGCGCCGCGTAGCCGGCGCAGTAGGCCTCCCGGCAGCGGCGCGCCCACTCCGGCCGCCACGGGCGGCGCTGGCGGGCGGCGTAGTCGAACGAACGCAGCATCCCGGCGATGTCCCGGACCGGGGAGTGGGCGCTGCGCCGCTCGGCCAGCGGACGGGACGGCTCGCCCTCGAAGTCGATGACGAACCAGTCGCGCCCGGCGCGCAGGACCTGCCCGAGGTGCAGGTCCCCGTGGATGCGCTGGGCGGGCGGGCCCGCGTCGCACACGGAGAGCGCGCCGAAGGCGGTGGTGAGACCCGGCACGAACGGACGCAGCGCCGGCACATGGTGCGCGGCCGCCTCCAGCCGCTCGGTCATCGCCGCCGCCGTCCGCCCGTCCTCGGCGTCCGGACCGGCCGGCAGCGCGGCGGCCAGCGCGAGGTGGACGTCCGCGGTGGCACGGCCCAGTTCCTCGGCCTCCGCGGTGAAGTCCTCCCCGCGGGCGAGGGCCCGCAGCGCCAGGGTCCAGCCGTCCGACGCGTCGGGCAGGAACGGCTGGAGCACGCCGAGGGTCGCCTCCTGCGGGTGGGTCGTGCTGAACCAGGCCACGGGCGCGGGCACCCGCCCGCACCCCTGCCCGGCCAGCGCGACCGGTACCTCCAGGTCCGGATTCACCCCGGGCTGGATGCGCCGGAAGATCTTCAGGATGAAGGCGTCCCCGTACACCAGCGAGGTGTTGGACTGCTCGGCCTCCAGCAGCCGCGGGGCGAGCCCGGCGGGCAGCGACACGGACGGGTCGGACTCGAAGCACAGCGGGCCCAGCGTCCCCGGGTGCCGCATCCGCTCCAGGAGCAGATGCGCCGAACGGGGGTCCTGAAGCGCGTCGTGGACGGTCAGACCGGCCAGCGGCCCGTCCTCCACCCTGCCGATGAGCGCCCTTCCCAGGCGCGGCGACAGGTGTTCCTGGAGGCCGAGGAGCAGCTGGTAGCAGTCACCGGCCGGGGGAGTGCCCCCGGGAGTGGGGACGCCCGACTGGTCGGCGTGCACGAGCAGATGCAGACAGCCCGGGTACAGCTCGGTCATCGACAGCATGCGCAGGTCGGTGAGGGGGCGGTCCTTGCCGGCGAACCAGCGCTGCCGCGGCAGCCATTCGCACAGCAGCGCGGCGAGCGGCCCCACGGAGCGGACGCCGCTCGCGCTGCTGGGTCGCAGGGGTGCGGTCTTCGTCACGGTGACCCATCCTTTCCCCGGCGCTCGCTCACGGGCGGCGGCCGATCCGGGACGCGGCTCTGGTGAGCCGGAACCAATAGAAGCCGTGCCCCGCGAGGGTGAGCAGGTAGGGCAGTTCGCCGATGGCCGGAAAGCGGACCCCGCCGAACAGCTCGACGGGGTGACGGCCGTCGAACCGGCGCAGATCGAGTTCGGTGGGCTGCGCGGACCGCGAGAAGTTGTGCACGCAGAGCACCACGTCGTCGCCTCCGTCGGCCGTCAGGGGTGCCTCGCGCAGGAAGGCGAGGACGGCCGGGTTGGAGGACTGGAGTTCGGTGTAGGTGCCGAGGCCGAAGGCGGGGTTCTGCTTGCGGATCTCGATCATGCGCCGGGTCCAGTGGAGCAGCGAGGAGGGCGACGACATCGAGGCCTCGACGTTGGTGACCTGGTATCCGTAGACCGGATCCATGATCACGGGAAGGGACAGCCGGCCCGGGTCGCAGGAGGAGAAGCCCGCGTTGCGGTCCGGTGTCCACTGCATGGGGGTGCGGACGGCGTCGCGGTCGCCGAGCCAGATGTTGTCGCCCATGCCGATCTCGTCGCCGTAGTAGAGGATCGGCGAGCCGGGCAGGGAGAGCAGCAGGGCGGTGAAGAGCTCGATCTGGTTGCGGTCGTTGTCGAGGAGGGGTGCGAGGCGGCGGCGGATGCCGATGTTGGCGCGCATACGCGGGTCTTTCGCGTATTCCGCGTACATGTAGTCGCGTTCCTCGTCGGTGACCATTTCGAGGGTGAGCTCGTCGTGGTTGCGCAGGAAGATGCCCCATTGGCAGCGGGACGGGATCGCCGGGGTCTTGGCGAGAATTTCGGAGACCGGGTAGCGGGATTCGCGGCGGACGGCCATGAAGATGCGGGGCATGACGGGGAAGTGGAACGCCATGTGGCATTCGTCGCCGCCGGAGGCGTAGTCGCCGAAGTAGTCGACGACGTCCTCCGGCCACTGGTTGGCCTCGGCGAGCAGCACGGTGTCCGGGTAGTGGGTGTCGATGTCCTTGCGGACCCGCTTGAGGAACGCGTGCGACGCAGGCAGGTTCTCGCAGTTGGTGCCTTCGGCCGCGTAGAGATAGGGCACCGCGTCCAGCCGGAAGCCGTCGATCCCGAGGTCGAGCCAGAAGCGCAGGGCGGCCAGGATCTCCTCCTGGACGGCGGGGTTCTCGTAGTTGAGGTCCGGCTGGTGGGAGAAGAAGCGGTGGAAGAAGTACTGCTTGCGGACGGGGTCGAAGGTCCAGTTGGAGACTTCGGTGTCGACGAAGATGATGCGGGCGTCGGCGTACTGTTTGTCGTCGTCGGCCCACATGTAGTAGTCGCCGTAGGGTCCGTCGGGGTCTTTCCTCGATTCCTGGAACCACGGGTGCTGGTCGCTGGTGTGGTTCATCACGAAGTCGATGATGACGCGCATGCCGCGTTGGTGGGCGGCGTCGACGAATTCCACGAAGTCGGCGAGGTCGCCGAACTCGGGGAGGACGGCGGTGTAGTCGGACACGTCGTATCCGCCGTCGCGCAGGGGTGATTTGAAGAACGGCGGCAGCCAGAGGCAGTCGACTCCCAGCCATTGGAGGTAGTCGAGTTTGGCGGTGATGCCTTTGAGGTCGCCGACGCCGTCGCCGTTGCTGTCCTGGAAGGAGCGGACGAGGACCTCGTAGAACACGGCGCGTTTGAACCACTCGGGGTCGCGGTCCTTGGCGGGAGTGTCCTCGAAGGTGTCCGGGACAGGGGAGTTGACGGTCATGGCGGGCTGGGGCCTCCGATCGGCGGTGCGGGTCACCGGACGTGGAACACGTGGGCAGGTGTCCGGCCGGGCTCCAGGCGCACGTAGTTCGTCCTGCCCCAGGCGTACGTCTCGCCGGTCAGTTCGTCGTGCACGGTCAGGGACGCGCCGTCGTCCAGGCCGAGTTGCGGCATGTCCAACGACACCGTCGTCTCCTGGGTGTGGTGGGGGTCGAGGTTGACGACCACCAGAACCGTGTTCGAACCCGCACGCTTGCTGTACGCGATGACGGACGGGTTGTCCGTACCGTGGAAACGGAGGTTCCGCAGCCAGTGCAGTGCCGGGTTCGCCCGGCGGATCTCGTTGAGCCGGGTGATCAGCGGGGCGATGCTGCGGCCCTCGCGTTCGGCCGCCTCCCAGTCACGGGGTTTGAGCTGGTACTTCTCCGAGTCGAGGTACTCCTCGCCGCCCTCGCGCAGCGGGGTGCCCTCGCAGAGTTCGTAGCCGCTGTAGACGCCCCAGGTCGGTGAGAGCGTGGCGGCCAGGACGGCGCGGATCTCGAAGGCGGGGCGGCCGCCGTGCTGGAGATACGCGTGCAGGATGTCCGGGGTGTTGGCGAACAGGTTGGGCCGCATGTAGGAGGCGGCGTCCCCCGAGAGCTCGGTCAGGTATGCGGTGAGCTCGTCCTTGGTGTTGCGCCAGGTGAAGTACGTGTAGGACTGCTGGAAGCCGATCTGCGCGAGGGCGTGCATCATCGCGGGGCGGGTGAAGGCCTCGGCGAGGAAGATCACGTCGGGGTCGGTGCGGTTGACGTCCGCGATGACCCGCTCCCAGAACACGACCGGTTTGGTGTGCGGGTTGTCGACCCGGAAGATCCGCACCCCGTACGACATCCAGTGCCGCAGCACCCGTACCGTCTCGGCGACCAGGCCCTTCATGTCGGCGTCGAAGGCCAGGGGGTAGATGTCCTGGTACTTCTTCGGCGGGTTCTCGGCGTAGGCGATGGTCCCGTCCGGCCGGTGGTGGAACCACTCGCTGTGCTTGTGCACCCAGGGGTGGTCGGGGGAGCACTGGAGGGCGAAGTCGAGGGCGATCTCCAGGCCGAGCTCACCCGCCCGCTCCACGAACCAGGCGAAGTCCTCCAGCGTGCCCAGCTCCGGGTGGACGGCGTCGTGGCCGCCCTCCGGCGAGCCGATGGCCCAGGGCACACCGACGTCGTCCGGGCCGGCGTTCAACGTGTTGTTGCGGCCTTTGCGGAAGGTGGTGCCGATGGGGTGGATGGGCGGGAGGTAGACGACGTCGAAGCCCATCGCGGCGATGGCGGGCAGCCTGCGCGCGGCGGTGCGGAAGGTGCCGTGCGGGCGCTCGGGGGTCCCCTCGGAGCGGGGGAAGAACTCGTACCAGGCGCCGTACAGGGCACGTTCGCGTTCGACGAGCAGGGGCAGTGGCTCGGACGCGGTGACCAGCTCGCGCAGCGGATACCGGCCGAGCACGGCGTCGACCTCCGGAGCCAGCGCCGCCGCGTAGCGCTCGGCCACCGGAGCCGAGTCGTCGAGCAGTTTCTTCGCCGCCTCGCGCAGCAGGGTGCGCTCCGGGCCGCGCGGGGCCCGGGCGGCCGCCCGCTCGTAGAGCTGACCGCCCTCCTCCAGGACCAGACCCGGGTCGATCCCGGCCGGGATCTTGATCTCCGCGTGGTGGCGCCAGGTGGCGATCGGATCGCTCCAGGCCTCCACGGTGTAGGTCCAGCGGCCCATGGCCTCCAGGGTCACATCGGCTCCCCAGCGGTCGCTGCCGGGAGTGAGCTCGCGCATGGGGGTCCAGGGCCCGCGGCCGCCGTCCGGGTTCTTGAGGACCACGTTGGCGCCGATGGCGTCATGGCCCTCGCGGAACACCGTCGCGGAGATCCGCACCGTCTCCCCGGTCACGGCTTTCGCCGGCCGCCTGCCGCACTCCACGCGCGGTTCGACGTCCCGTACCGGGATACGGCCGATCGCCCTGGTGGACTTCACCCTTGCACCTCCGCTGACTCGAAAATGGCTTGGTCCGCCCGGTGTTGGGCGAAACCGACGGCACCCGCGCGGAGCGCTACGTCTCCGCGGGCAGGCAGGGGAGCGGCCGGGTCGCGGAGAGCCGCGTGCCGCCGTTTCTCCGGTTCAGGCTCCAGCGCTCCCGGTGGAGGGCGTCCCCGCCGGCCCGCAGATACTGCTCGGCGGCGTCCGCGGCCTCCCGCGCGCAGCGCTTGCCCATCAGCACGCAGAGGGTGTAGCCGCAGTCCTCGAACGCGGCCCGCGCGGTGCGGTCGTCGGGATGCGTCAGCATGTCGCGCTCCCAGGCCCGGTAACTGCGCAAGGTCCTGGCGACTTCTGTCTTCGCTGGTTGAAGCATCGCGCTGTGCACCTTCCGGGAGTTCAAGCACGAGGGAGGTCGCTCGAGGCGGCCGATGGACCCGAGGCGCGGAGGCGCGAAAACGACCAGCCTCCCGTGGCCTTCACTTATGGTGCACGGCGCATCACCCAACGTCCTGTTGGATCTTGTATGTGGTGTGCTCGTGTTGCACGAATGGCGTAGCAGCCCCACTGTGGTTGTGACTCTGGAGCGACAACCGCTCACGCTTCGTGTGGGAAACCCGGCCCGTCGGGCCGAGGAGAAGTGAGAGCCTCGCCGGTGAGGAGCGAACGACGATGAAGACAGCAGTTCCCTGCTACTACCACCTCGACGTGGACGTCTGTCCGGAACGGGTCGGACAGGTCAGGCGCATCCTGGCCGCTCACCTGTCCTACTGGGACCTCGACTCGCATGTCGAGACCGTCTGCCGCGGCGCCGAGATGCTGCTGACCGCCATCGACGAACACGCCACGGACAAGCACACCTCGATCGAGATGTGGTGGAACGGCCAGCACCTGATCACCGCGATCGGGGGCGGCGACCGCCGACTGCGCCCCGACCTGGACCTGCGGGCCTGCCTGGAGCGCATCGCCGTCATGAGCGACGGCTGGGGCTGCTGCGCCACCGGCACCGGGAGCAACGTCATCTGGTTCTCCCAGCGGGCCCGCTCCGGCGAACGCGTCCCGCTGGTCCCGACCGGGCCGACGCCGAGCCTGCGCGAGATGCGCCAAGTACCCCGCGAGCTGCCCGCGGCGGCCCTGGCCGCCCCGGCGGACGAGGCGCGCGGCGCCCTGGAGGCCGCCCTGTGACCTCACGGCCGCACCGGAAGGACCGCAAGGACCGCAGGAACCGGACGGACCGGATGGACCGGAGTGCCGGGGTGCCCGCCTGGAGCGGGCACCCCTTCCCGTTGGGCGCCGACTTCGACGGGCAGGGCACCAACTTCGCGCTGTTCAGCGAGGTCGCCGAACGCGTCGACCTCGTTCTCGTCGACGACGACGGCACCACCCGCGGTGTCCCGCTGACCGAGGTCGACGGCTTCGTCTGGCACGCCTACCTGCCCGGGATCGGTCCCGGGCAGCGCTACGGCTTCCGGGTGCACGGGCCGTGGAACCCCGGCTCCGGACACCGGTGCAACCCGGCGAAACTGCTTCTCGACCCCTACGCACGTGCCGTCGACGGCCAGATCGACAACCACGCCTCCCTGTTCGAGCGGGCCGGCGACCGCCCCGACCCGGCGGACAGCGCCGGGCACACCCTGCTCGGCGTGGTCACCGACGCCGCCTTCGACTGGGGTGACGACGAGCCGCCGCGGCGCCCTTACGCCGACACGGTGATCTACGAGGCCCACGTCCGTGGTCTGACCCGCACGCATCCCGAGGTGCCGCCCGAGCTGCGGGGCACCTACGCCGGTCTCGCGCACCCCGCGGTGACCGAGCACCTCACCTCGCTGGGCGTGACGGCGATCGAGCTGATGCCCGTGCATCAGTACGTGCAGGACGGTGTACTGACCGACCGGGGCCTGTCCAACTACTGGGGCTACAACACCATCGGCTTCTTCGCCCCGCACAACGCCTACGCAGCCCAGGGCACCCGCGGCGAGCAGGTCACAGAGTTCAAGTCCATGGTGAAGGCGCTGCACGCGGCCGGCCTGGAAGTGATCCTCGACGTCGTCTACAACCACACCGCCGAGGGCAACGAGAAGGGCCCCACCCTCTCCTTCCGCGGTATCGACAACGCCTCCTACTACCGGCTCGTGGACGGCGACTGGGCCCACTACTACGACACCACCGGTACCGGCAACAGTCTGCTCATGCGGCACCCGTACGTCCTCCAGCTGATCATGGACTCGCTGCGGTACTGGGTGACGGAGATGCACGTCGACGGCTTCCGCTTCGACCTCGCGGCCACCCTCGCCCGCCAGTTCCACGAGGTGGACCGGCTGTCGGCGTTCTTCGACCTCATCCAGCAGGACCCGGTGATCAGCCGCGTCAAGCTCATCGCCGAGCCCTGGGACGTCGGCGAGGGCGGCTACCAGGTGGGCAACTTCCCGCCGCTGTGGTCGGAGTGGAACGGCCCCTACCGCGACGCGGTACGCGACTTCTGGCGCGCGGAACCCGGTTCGCTCGCCGAGTTCGCCTCCCGGCTGACCGGCTCCGCCGACCTGTACGGCCACAGCAGGCGCCGTCCGCGCGCGAGCGTCAACTTCGTCACCGCGCACGACGGTTTCACCCTGCGTGACCTCGTCTCGTACAACGACAAGCACAACGAGGCCAACGGCGAGGGCAACCGGGACGGCGAGAGCACCAACCGCTCCTGGAACTGCGGGGCAGAGGGGCCCACCGACCGTCCGGAGGTCCTCGCGCTGCGGGCCCGGCAGCAGCGCAACCTGTTCGCCACGCTGCTGCTGTCGCAGGGCATCCCGATGATCGGCCACGGCGACGAACTCGGCCGCACCCAGGGCGGCAACAACAACGCCTACTGCCAGGACAGCGAAGTTTCCTGGGTCGACTGGCGGTTGACCGACGAGCAGCGTGATCTCGCCGACTTCTGCCGGCGCCTCGTCGCGCTGCGCCGCGCCCACCCCGTGCTGCGCCGGCGGCGCTTCTTCCGGGGCGAGACCGTCAGGAACGCCCGGCAGCCGCTGCCCGATCTCGTCTGGCTGCTGCCGGACGCGCGCGAGATGACGGACCGCGACTGGCACCGCGACGACGCGCACAGCGTCGGTGTCTTCCTCAACGGCGACGCGATCGCCGAACCCGACCCCCGCGGCCGGCCCGTCGTGGACGACTCGTTCCTGCTGCTGTTCAACAGCTACTGGGAACCTGTCGTCTTCCGGCTGCCCGGCGTCGAGTACGGCGAGCGCTGGACGGTCCGCGTCGAGACGGCGGAGCCCGACGGCGGTCCGGACGAGACGGAGTACAAGGCGGGCGCGGAGGTGACGCTCGCGGCCCGCAGCCTGATCGTGCTGTCCCGGCCCCCGCGCCGCACGGACGCGGGCGAGCGGACCACGTCGTCCTGACCGCGGTGTCCTGGCCCGGGGCGGGGCCGCAACGCTCCGGCCGGGATGTCCGGGCTCCCGCCCCGGGCCGGTGGTGTCGGCCCGGGGCGGGAGCCCGGAGTCGGGACCACCGGCCGGTCAGCGCTCACCGCGAGCGGTACGTGCGGTAACCGTGAAGCTCAGCGCTCCCGGCGTGAGGTCACCGTGAACTGGGCGCCGTCCGGGTCGCGCAGCACGGCCTCGTGACCGGTCTCGATCAGCACGCTGCCGCCGTGCTTCTCGGCCGCCCGGGCACAGGCCGTCACGTCCGCGACGGCGAAGTGCACCTGCCAGTGCGGGCGGATCGTCGGGTCGGGCGCCGCCTCCAGCGCGCCCGACTCGATCCGGGCGACGACATCGCCCTGGCTGCGCAGCACGACCTCGCCGCCCTCGTAGTGGACCTCGACGCAGCCGGGACGGTCCGTGGCCCAGTCGAGGATCTCCCCGTAGAAGATGGCGGAGTCGAAGGCGTCCCGGGTGTGCAGCCGGACGAAGGCGGGCGCGTCCTGCCGCCAGGCCTTCCAGTTGCCGATCAGCTCGCCCTCCCAGACGCCGAAGGTCGCGCCGTCCCGGTCGGCCAGCAGGGCCGCCCGGCCCGGCGGCAGCGAGATCGGTCCCACGGCCACGGTCCCGCCGCGCTCCCGGGTCCGGGACGCCGCGTCGTCCGCGGCCGGAACGGCGAAGTACGGCGTCCAGGCGACCGCCATCTGCCACATCGCGGCGACGGCGGCCACCCCGGCGACCGGCACATTGCCGACCAGTGCCGTGCGGAAGTGGTCACCGAGCACGCCCCGGCGCCACTCCCAGCCGAGGACGGCCCCGTAGAACTCCTGCGTGGCGTCCAGATCACGGCTGGTGAGACTCACCCAGCAGGGCGCGCCGAATGCGGAGTGCGGGGAAACGGTTCCCCGTGCACCGGGGGCGGATGGCGGGCGACGGTTCATGGCACTCGGGTTCCTGGTCTCTCGTCCGGTGGGCGGGGCTGCCACCAGTGTCCGGCCGGAACGGCCCCGGGCGCCTGCCGAGCCACCCGGTGGCACGATGGAGCGGTGGCACGAGTACCGCGCGGAACACCCGACGAAACGGCCCGGATCTTCGCGCTCCAGGAGGAGATCGACCAGCTGAAGGAGGCCATCGCCTCCCACGCCGTGGTGGACCAGGCGATCGGCGTGGTGGTCGCGCTGGGGCGGATGACGCCGGACGAGGGCTGGGTCGTGCTGAGGGAGCTCTCCCAGCACACCAACATCAAGCTGCGCAACGTCGCCGAACTGATCCTCGTCTGGGGCCGGCTGGGGGACATGCCCGAGGAGATCCGCGCGGAACTCGAGGACCTTCTGGACCGGCACGGCCCCACCCAGATCCCCGGCGCACCGCCGTTGGAGTGAGAGCCGGTCCGCGCCTGCGGATCGTGCGTCCGGTCCGCGAGCCCGGTGCGGTCAGTCCGCCTCGTCGGCGATCTCCTCGCGCAGTCGCGCGAAGCAGCCGCTGAGCAGGCGCGAGACATGCATCTGCGAGATGCCCAGCTGTTCCGCGATCCGGCTCTGCGTCATGCCCGCGAAGAACCGCATGTAGAGGATGGTCCGCTCGCGCTCCGGCAGGGCCCGCAGACAGGGCGCCACGGCCACCCGGTCGACGACGGCGTCATAACCGGGATCGGGGTCGCCCAGCGCGTCCTCCAGCGCGTAGCCGTCGGTGCCGGGCAGCTCGGCCTCCAGCGACAGCGCGGAGAAGCACTCCAGCGCCTCCGCGCCGGTGCGCACCTCGTCCTCGGTCAGCTGCGCGTACACGGCGATCTCGGCGATGGTGGGCGGTCGTCCCGGAGTCGTCTGCGAGAGCTCCTTCGTGGCGTTCCGCACCCGGTTGCGCAGGTCCTGGACCCGACGCGGTACGTGCAGCGTCCACATGTGGTCGCGGAAGTGCCGCTTGATCTCACCGGTGATCGTCGGTACCGCATACGCCTCGAAGGCACGGCCCCGGTCCGGGTCGTAGTGATCGACGGCCTTGACGAGTCCGAGGGCGGCGACCTGGTACAGGTCCTCGAGGTTCTCGCCGCGTCCCCGGAAGCGGACGGCTATCCGTTCGGCCATGGGCAGCCACAGGCGGACCAGCTCGTCCTTGAGCGCCTGCCGCTCTTGCCCGTCGGACAGACCGGCGAGCCGCACGAAGGCCTCGCCGGTGTCCGGCGCGTCGTCGTGGGGGTGCTGCTTGGTTCTGACGGTGCTACGCATCACGCGCGCCTTCCTCGGAAGGGTGCTCGGTGGCCGTACACCGTGGGAGCCGCGCACCGGACACGACGGGAGGACACCCGGGACCGGCCGCGCGGCGGGGTCCCACGGACGTGCCTCCTGTCCGAAGCACTGTTGTTCGGATTCCCGTTATCAGACCTCTTGAAACAATTTCTCCGCTTATCTCCCGTTTTGATGCCTCTAGCGTCTGTCTCCGGGTGCCTCCGGGGCGCATGTGGGGGTCTCTTGACCGGTTCTTGGGTGGATTACCTCTGACACAGAGGTAATCTCGCCGCGTGGATCCGGAGAAGGAACGAGGGGACCCCGAGGCGTTCCCGGAAGAGCTCGCCGACGCGCTCGTCGGCGTCCAGCGGCTGCTCAGGCGGCGGCTGCGGGCCGGTCTGACCGTCCCGCGACTGCGCGGCGCCGAGGTCGAGCTGCTGCGCCTGGTCGAGGCGCGGCCCGGCATCGGCGTCTCGGACGCGGCCAAGGAGCTGTACCTGGCGGGCAACTCCGTCTCCACCCTCGTCAACCAGCTGGTCAAGGACGGCTACCTGGTCCGCGAGACCGATCCCGCCGACCGCCGCGCCGCCCGGCTGCTGCTCACCGAGGCGGCCGAGACCCGGCTGCGGGCATGGCGGGAGCGGCGTGCCGCGCTCGTCGGCCGGCAGCTCGCCCGCCTCGACGCCGCCGACCGGGAGGCGCTGCGCGCGGCGCTCCCCGCCCTGCGCGCGCTCGCCGTCACCCGGCACGAGGAGGCCGAGGAGTCATGACGACCGACAGCACCGCGGACGCCGTCGCCTGCACCGGGCTCGCCTACGCCTTCGGGGACACGAAGGCGGTCGACGGGCTCGATCTGACCGTCCGGGAGGGCGAGGTCTTCGGCCTGCTCGGGCCCAACGGCGCGGGCAAGACCACCGCCATCCGCTGCGTCACGACCCTGCTGCCCGTCCCGTCCGGCATGGTGCGCGTCTTCGGGCACGACGCCGCCGGCGACCGGATGGCCGTACGGCGGCTGCTCGGCTACGTACCGCAGCAGCTGTCCGCCGACTCGGGGCTCACGGGCCGGGAGAACGTCTCGCTGTTCGCCCGCGTCTTCGACGTGCCCCGGCGCGAGCGCGCCGCACGCGTCGGCCAGGCGCTGGGCGCCGTCGGTCTCACGGACGCCGCCGACCGGCTCGCCGGCACCTACTCCGGCGGCATGGTCCGGCGTCTCGAACTCGCCCAGGCCCTGGTCAGCGCGCCCCGGCTGCTGATCCTCGACGAGCCGACGATCGGCCTCGACCCGATCGCCCGGACGGGTGTCTGGGAGCACATCACCGCCGTGCGCGAGGCCACCGGCATGACCGTCCTGGTGACCACGCACTACATGGACGAGGCCGACCAGTACTGCGACCGGGTCGGCCTCATGCACCGCGGCCGGATCCGCGCCCTCGGCACCCCCGCCGAGCTCCGGCAGGGACTCGGGGAACGCCGACGCGCCGAGGGCGCGCCGGCCACGGCCCCGCTGCCGACCCTGGAGGACGTCTTCCGGGAGGTCGCCGGCAGCGGCCTCGACGAGCAGGCAGGAGATTTCCGCGATGTCCGAAGCACCCGCCGCACCGCTCAGCGCGTCGGCTGACCGCGCCCGTCCGCAGGACATAGACCTGCTGCTGCGGGCGCCCCGGGCCCGCGTCGGCTGGCGGCTGCTGCCCGCCCGGGTCGCCGCCCTGTGCGCCGTCGAACTCCAGAAGCTGCGCCACGACCGCACCGAGCTCTACACCCGGGCGGTCCAGCCCGCCCTGTGGCTGCTGATCTTCGGCCAGACCTTCACCCGCATCAAGGCGATCCCGACCGGCGGCATCCCCTACATCGACTACCTCGCGCCCGGCATCATCGCCCAGTCCGCGATGTTCATCGCCATCTTCTACGGCATCCAGATCATCTGGGAGCGGGACGCCGGCGTGCTCAACAAACTGCTCGTCACGCCGACCCCGCGCTCCGCGCTGATCACCGGCAAGGCGTTCGCGGCCGGGGTGAAGTCGGTGATCCAGGCGGTCGTCGTGGTCGTCATCGCCGCCCTGCTCGGCGTCGCCCTGACCTGGAACCCGCTGAAACTGCTCGGCGTCGCCGCGATCGTCGTGCTCGGCTCGGCCTTCTTCTCCTGTCTGTCGATGACCATCGCGGGCATCGTCCTCAGCCGCGACCGCCTCATGGGCTTCGGCCAGGCCATCACCATGCCGCTGTTCTTCGGCTCCAACGCGCTCTACCCGGTCGACATCATGCCGGGCTGGCTCCAGGCAGTCAGCAAGGTCAACCCGCTCAGCTACGAGGTGGACGCGCTGCGGGGGCTGCTCCTCGGCACGCCCGCGCATCTCGCCCTCGACTTCGGGGTGCTGATCGTGGCCGCCGCGCTCGGCATCGCCGCGGCCTCCTCGCTCCTGGGCCGACTGGCCCGCTGAGCCGGCCCGGCGGGCGTCGCCCCGCGAAGCCGAAGGCCGGCCCGGTGATCTTGCGCGGGAACGTGATGTACGGCACGCCCGGGGTGAACCCCCGCGGGGCCCGTCGGCGGATTCTGCCTGGGCACGGCTTGATCAGCGATCAAAAGGGATGAATTCCCTGGCCACAGCGCATTCTGCTCATTTGACAGTGCGATCGGCGCACGGATAGGAAGCAGCCGGTAGAAGTCGAGAGGTGGACTGTGTACGAGCCGAACGTGGTCGGGGACTGGCAGGAGTACGACGCGCATGCCGGTCTGCGGGTCCGCGTCCACCGCCTGGAGCAGAGTGAGCCGCCCAGAGGACGCGACGACGCCGCAGAGGGGCTCACGTACTTCTGCCTGCGGGTGACCGTCGAGAACCGGGGCGACAGCAACTCCACGATCCACCTCGAGGACGGGCAGATCGACGTACGTCTCGGGCCCGACGGCGAGAGCGCGTTCATCGACTGGCGCAACTCGCAGTTCATCGAGGGCTTCGACGTCTACCCGCTGCGCCGCGCCACCGCCGTGCTCTACGCGGCGGGCCCCGAGGCCTCGCTCGCCCAGGTGGACGTCCAGATCCAGCTGCGGGTCGACGACGACTGGGCCGACCGCCGGCTGTGGACGGGCGGCATCGGCCTGGGCGAGGGTTCCTGCGGGACCCCGGCCGGTGCGGGCCGCGACAGCCTGGCCCACCAGGTCAGCAACTTCCTGCGGGACCAGGCCGAAGAGGGCAGCGCCTGACGCCGGTGCGCGCCCGAGACGGCTGCGCGCCCGACGTCAGTGCGGGATGCCGTCGATGATCTCGCGCGCGCCCTGACGCAGCAGCGACACCGCCACCGAGGTGCCGAGCGTCGCCGGGTCGAGCCGGCCCGCCCACTCGTGGGCGTTCAGCCGGGTCTTCCCGTCCGGGGTGAACACGCAGGCACGCAGGGACAGTTCACCGCTGCGGTCCACGCGCGCGAAGCCCGCGATCGGGCTGTTGCAGTGCCCCTGGAGCACATGCAGGAACATGCGTTCCGCCGTGGCCTCCCGATGGGTGGCCGGATCGCCCAGCCCGCTGACCGCGTCGATGACGTCGGTGTCGCCCTCGCGGCACTGGAGGGCGAGGATGCCCGCGCCGATCGGCGGCATCATCGTCTCCGGCGACAGCACCTCGGTGATGACGTCCTGCCGCTCGATGCGCTCGAGCCCGGACACGGCGAGCAGCAGCGCGTCCGCCTCGCCGGCCGCCAGCTTCTCCAGCCGCCGGTTGGCGTTGCCCCGGAACGGCACGCACTCCAGGTGCGGATGGGTGGCGGCGAGCTGGGCGACCCGGCGCACCGAGGAGGTGCCGATGCGCGTCCCGGCCGGGAGCTCGTCCAGGGTGCGGCCACCCGGGTGCACCAGGGCGTCCCGGATGTCGTCCCGTTCGAGGAACGCGGCGAACACCGTGCCCGCGGGCAGCGGCCGGTCCGCCGGCACGTCCTTGACGCAGTGCACCGCGAGGTCCGCGACGCCGGCCAGCAACGCCGCGTCGACCTCCTTGGTGAAGGCGCCCTTGCCCTCGACCTGTGACAGGTCGCCCATCCACTTGTCGCCGGTCGTCTTCACGGGGACGACCTCGGTACGGACACCGGGGTGCAGGGCGGCCAACTCCGCGCGTACGCGCTCTACTTGGGCCAGCGCCATGGGCGAGTCACGGGAGACGACACGGATCAATTCCGGAACGGACATGCGGGACACGATAGACCCTCGGAGGCCGTGTCCCGTGCCGCTGGTGGCTTTCGGCCACGGGCCGCCGGCCCGTCGGCGGCGGGGTCGCGGGCGTACGGACGCGTGCGGGCGGCCGCGTTCGCGCTGTTTCGCGCTGTCAGGACGTGACGTCGAGGACGAAACGCCGTTTGTCGGTGCCGAGGGCGCCGAGCCGGGCGTAGAAGCGGATCGCCCCCTCGTTCCAGGCGGGCGTCTGCCACTGCACCTCGCTCATGCCCAGACTCCGGGCCTGCGCCGCCACGGCCCCCATCAGCAGGGCGCCCAGGCCCAGTCCGCGATGGCCGGGGGTGAGGAACAGACAGTCCATGTGGAGGTACTCACGGCCCTCCCAGGTGGAGAGTTCGGGCGCGCAGGTCGCGTAGCCGACGACCTCGCCGTCGGGCAGTGCGGCGACCAGGCAGTACAGCCGGGGCGCCGGGGCGTCGAAGAGCAGCCCGGCGAGCCGTTTCGCCAGGTCGGGCACGGGCGGGGCGGCACGTTCGTACTCCGCGTGCTGGGCGGCGAGTTCGGCGACCCGCGCCAGATCGGACCGCTCGGCGTGCCGGACCCGTGCGGCGGCGCTCACCTGACGTCCCCCTCGGCCGTGTCCGTGCCCCGCGCGGTCCGCTCGGGCCCCGCGAAGGCGTACGGCGTGACCGGGTGTCCGGCGACCTGCCGGGTGCCCGACGGCCGTGCGGTGCGGGCGGGACGATCCTCGGCGAGGGCGAGCGATCCCTTCGTCGGCACGGTCGGCGGCAGTTCGTCGTGAAGATCCATCCGGACATCATGGGGGTGTGCGTGCGCCGCCGTCCACGGTCGGGGGCCGCGCACCCCGGCCCGCGGACGGCGGCCGGGGATCACGCGGCGGGGTCGAAGGCGATCCCGGACGGCTTCGCCGAGGAGAGGTGACTGACGAAGCTGGCGTCCTTCAGACCGAAGTTGGCGCTGCCGAAGTTGTACGCGCTCAACTTGTCCCGCAGACCCGCCGGGTAGCCGTTCCATCCGACCAGCGGCGGGTACTGCCAGGTGCCCTTGTGGTTCTCCGGGGGCTCGTCGTTGGAGTTCGCCAGCCGGAAGCAGTGCGTGCTGATGCCGTCCTTGTGGTAGACGATCTTGGCGTGCGAGCCGTCGAAGCGGACGCCGGAGGCCGCGGTCACCGTGAACGAGCCGTGGTTGGACGTCGAGACGTACTGGACCTGGCCGTTCTGCACCCAGATCACGACGTGTTCCCAGTCGTGCCGGTGCCCGCCGATGCTGCTGCCCGCCAGGGCCTGGTCCTTCTCGAAGTAGAGGCCGTACAGGTACGCGCACCAGCCGTTGTTGCACTTGTAGCGCGAGTAGCTGTTGGTGTTGTCCAGGTCGGAGGCGTCCCGGCAGCTGCCGTTGAGGGCGCCGGTCGGGTTCAGTCCGCCGTTGATCGTGCCGTCGGGGCCGATGGCCGGGGTCGAGTAGCAGCCGTCCGTGTCGTAGTCGAACGCGGGCTGATACGTCAGTTCGGCGGCTTCGGCGTTCGACGGCAGGGCGGTCGGCGGGGCCGCGAAGGCCGCGGTGGGGAAGGCGATGACGAGCGCGGCGGCACCGGCGAACCCGGTGAGCCACCTCCGGCGGTGGACCTTGGACTTCGATGACGACACTGCGTCCTCCTCGGGGTTCGGGCGCAGCCGAACGGCTGTGTGGGGAGAGGGAGTTGAAAAGCAGCTCAGCTTCCCGGGTTTTCCCTCCCACGCCAAGAGGTCGCAGGCGTATCAGTGGTGAAGCGCAGCCCAATAGTTGGCTGCCGGGACGGGGTCAGGCGGAAATGTCCGGCAGATCCGCCGCCGACTCCTCGGGTGTCAGATCCGGCCGCAGTCGGAGCCAGGACGGCTGACGCAGCAGCCCCGCCCGGGTCCGCGTGCTGTACCGGACCTCCCCGACCAGCCGGGGCACCACCCACCGCGCGCCCGGTGCCTGGGGCACGGTGTCGAAGGGGCACTCGTAGGTCGCCGCGGCCCGCAGCAGGGCGGCGAGTTCGACCCGCTCGGCCTCGCTCCAGCCGGTGCCCACCCCGCCGACGTACCGCAGTCCGGTCGCGGCCCGCTGCCCCACCAGGACGGCGCCGGGCAGCCCGGTCAGCCGTCCCTTGCCCGGCAGCCAGCCCCCGACCAGGACGTCCGCGACCCGCATGTTGCGGATCTTGATCCAGGCGCGGGACCGCACCCCCGGCTCGTACACCGAGTCCAGACGCTTGCAGACCAGCCCCTCCAGACCGTGCGCGCGGGTCGCCTCCAGGGCCTCCCGCCCGTGTCCGACCAGGGCACCCGGCGTGGACCAGAACGGCCCCTCCAGCTCCAGCGCCTCCAGCCGGGCCCTGCGCCGGGTGTACGACAGCGGGAGGAGGGACCGGCCCCCGAGGTGCAGCACGTCGAACAGCACGAGGTGCACGGGTACCGTCGCCGCCAGGCGCGCGGCCTTGACCGGCGCCCCGGCCAGCCCCATCCGGGACTGGAGCAACTGGAAGTCGGCCCGTCCCCGGGAGTCCAGGGCGAGGATCTCGCCGTCCAGCACGGCCGGCGCGGTGCCCAGCGCCCCGGCCAGCGGCCGCAGCTCGGGATAGGCGCCGGTGATGTCCTCCCCCGAGCGGGCGCGCAGGGTGAGGCTCCCGTCTCCGGCGAGGTACACCAGGGCCCGCTGCCCGTCCTGCTTGGTCTCGTAGGCCCAGCGCGCGTCCTGGGCGGTGGGCGGCAGCCGGCCCGGGGTGGCCAGCATCGGTGCGATGAGAGGGAGGGGCATGGGTGAGTTGTGGACGCGGCCGGGCCGACGCACGCGGAACAGGCCCCGGTTTCGCCTGAACGGCGCTGTGCCGCCGGTGCGCTCGGTGGCCGCCGGGTCACGCGCCGGGTGCCGGGCCGGCGGGCCGCCACGACCGGCCGGACGCGGCCCCGGCCAGGGTGGTGCCCTCCTGCCGATGTCCCGCCCGCTGACTTCCCGCCTGCTGACCCGACGCCTGCGACGTCCCGTCCGCCGAGGTCCCGTCATGCCCGACGTCCCGTCCCTCGAGGCCCCGCCTGCCGACGTCCCGGAAACTTCTCGTGGTGAGGTGCATCCGCGCGCGGCCCTCGGCCCGAAGGGCGGGCATGACGCAAGGTGCCACACCCATGCCTGCTCGTGGAGAGCAGGACCCCGCAGACGTCGTGACGATGCGCGAGACCGCACGGCGTGCCCTCGGCCTCGGTGAGCCGCCGCGCGCCGATGAGCTGGACCTCCTGCTCGCCCAACTGCGCGGTCAGCTCGCGGTGATGATCCCCGAGGTCGAGAGCCTGGCCGGTCGTCGGCTCCCGGGCGGCGAGCAAGCCGCCGGTGCGGCACTCGCCTGCGCGCGGGAGGCGAGGCGTCTGCCGCAGGTGTCCGACCGGCAGGCACCGGATGAAGGGGCCGACCTCGCCCGTCGGCTGGCCCGCGCCCTGACGGCCCTGTGCGACCACCACGACATCCTGGACCACGACCGTTCCTGAGCGGACGGCTCCTGAGCGGACGCTTCCCGAGCGGGCAGTCGCCGGGTGGGCCGTTCCTGAGCGGGCAGTTGTTGAGCCGACCGGATCATGGGCGGGCAGTTGTCGAGCCGGCCGTTCCCGGGCGGCACGACGGACGGCCGCCCGGACGTGCCGCTCGTCGCCGGTACGGGCCCGGGACGGAGCGGCTCACCGGTGCCGTCGGGCGAGCCTGCCGCCTCCCGCTGCGACTCACCCCTCGGACGCGGCGAGATCGAGCGCTTCCAGCGCGGTGGCGGCCTCCGCATGGCGCGGGCTCCTCAGCTCGACCAGAGCGTCACGGGCGGTGAGCAACGTCTCCCGGGCCTCCGGATGTCCCAGCGCACCCAGCACTCGCCCCAGGTCGAGCCGGGCCTGCTCGGCCCAGGCGGGCATCCGGGCCCCGTCGAAGAAGTCGAGGGCCTGCCGGAGCGGCGGCTCGGCCTCCTGCGGGCGGTCCAGAGCCGCGAGGTCGTTGCCGATCTGCTGGCGGGCGACAGCGTGGTAGAACGCGATCAGTTCCGCCTTCCGCCCGGGTACACCCGCCCGGCAGATCCGCTCGCTGCGGCGGTGGGCGTCGAGGGCCTCTGCCGCCCGGCCGGTCTGACGCAGCAGCGTGCCGAGGGTGTTGAGGACGGACAGCTCGGCCAGCCTGGCCTGCGGGGAGGTCTGCGAGGCGAGCCGACGGGCCGCCTCGCGCAGCCGTGCGTGCGCCTCCTCCATCCGGCCCAGCCGGTGCAGTGCCCCCGCGCCGTAGGCGAGTGCCCAGCCGTGCTGGAGTCCGTCCTCACAGTCGAGGGCGGCCGCGAGCGCGGCGTCGGCGCAGACCAGGGCGGCCCGGGGCTCGTGGACGCAGAGATTGTGGGCCCAGGCCAGGTAGTTGAGGTGGACCGCCTCCTCCCGCCGGCTGCCGAGCGCCCGGGCGGCGTCGGAGGAACGCCGGAACACCTCGACCCACTGCTCCCAGTGCTGGTAGAGGTCGGAGAACCAGTGCATGGCCTCCGCCGTGTCGAGGACCTCGCGGTGTCCTCCGGTGTCGTGCGCCCGGCGCAGCGCGGCGAGCCACTGGGCCCGCTCGGCCGCCAGCCAGGCCCGTGCCTCCTCCCGCCCGGTGGGCGCGCTGTCCGGGTCCGGATCGCCGGACGGCGCGGTCGGATCGTGGTCGGCGTCGAAGTGCAGCGCGGCGGCGGTGGCCCGGGCGAGCATCCAGCGCGCGGTCCGGTCGAGGGCGGCGTCGCGGACCACGGGGCCGTCCTCGGCCGTGACCTGCTCGGCCGCGTAGAGCCGGAGCAGGTCGTGGAACCGGTAGCGCTCGGCGGCGGGATCGCTCTGGAGCAGCCCGGCGTCGGTCAGTTCCTCGGCGCAGGCGACCGCCTCCTCCCAGGACAGACCGGCCAGGAGGGCGCCGGTCTCCGGGCTGAAGTGCGGGCCGCTCGCCAGGGCGGCGCGGCGCAGGAACGTCCGTGTGTCCGCGCGCAGTTGCCGGTACGAGAGCGCGAAGGCGGCCCGCACCCGCAGGTTTCCGGCCTGGAGGCCGTCCAACCGCCGCGCCTCGGAGGCGAGACGGGTGACGAGCTTGTCCAGCCGTTCGTGCGGCCGGCTGAGGAGCCGCTGGCCGACGATCCGCACGGCCAGCGGCAGATGCCCGCACAGCTCGGCGAGGTCGCGCGCGGCCTGCGCCTCGGCCCGCACCCGGTCGACGCCGACGACGCGGGTCAGCAGTTCCACCGCCTCCTCGCGCCGCAGCAGCGCCAGATCGCAGCGGTGCACGGACGTCAGACCCGCCAGGGCCTGGCGGCTGGTGACGAGGGCCAGCGAGGGGCCGGTGCCCGGCAGCAGCGGGCCGACCTGGGTCTCGTCGGCGGCGTTGTCCAGCAGCAGGAGCAGCCGTCGACCGGCGGACAGGGAACGCCACAGCCCCGCCCGGTCGTCGAGGTCCGCCGGTATCGCGGAGTCGGCCACCCCCAGGGCGCCGAGCAGCCGGGCCAGCGCGTCCCGGGCGGTGGTGGGCCGCTCGTCCATGCCATGCAGGTCCAGCGCGAACTGCCCGTCGGGGAAGTCCGGGGTGAGACGGTGCGCGGCGTGCACCGCGAACGCGGTCTTGCCGAGGCCGGGTTGTCCGGTGACCACGGCCACCCGCGGCCGGTCCTGACCGGTGTCCCGCGCCAGTTCCAGCAGCCGGGCGAGCGCCGCGTCGCGGGCGGTGAAGTCGTCGATGTCACGCGGCAGTGCCAGCGCGACGGGCGGGTGCGGGTCGGTGCCCGCCCGAGGACGCGGGCGTCCCTTGGCGGCGGCCTTCTCCAGGCCCGCCGTCTCGTCCTCGTCCAGCCCGAGGGCCTCGGCCAGTGCCTGGACCGTTCGGCGCTGCGGCCCCCTGGTGCGCCCGCGCTCCATGTCGGCCAGGGCCCGGACGCTCACTCCGGCCTCGTGCGCCAGGGACTCCTGGCTCAGCTCGGCCCGTGCACGCAGGAGGCGCAGCCGCCGTCCGAAGTCCTGCGTGGAAGGCGTGCCACCGTGCACCGTCGACGTCCCCGATCACTTCGCCCGTCCGAAACGCGAGCATCGGCAGAAGTATGACGGACCGCAGTTCTGCCGGTGGAACCGCCTGGGCTCTCAAGATCATCGGTGATTGATTGAGGTCAGGCGCGGGACGCCCGCGGGCGACGGAACACCGGACCGCACCGGACCGCACCGCGCCGGACCGCGTCACCAGGACGAACACAGCCGACGGCACGAGCCCGCGGCTTCGCATCTTCACGGGGGAACCCATCATGAACATCCGTCACCACCGTCACCGCACCGCGCTGTTCGCCGTCGTGGGCACGGCTCTCGCCCTCTCCCTCACCGCCTGCCAGGGCGACTCCGACAACGCGTCGGGTGCCACCGCGCCCTCTTCGACGACGTCTTCGGCGACCTCCGCGGCGACCGCCGAGGGGGCGGGCTCGACCGCCTCGGAGAACTCGATGGACTCCGACGCCACCGGCGGCTCCACGGGTTCGACCGACGAGCAGGCGAGCACCGGTACCCCGCAGTGCACGGCCAAGGACGTCACCGTCACCGCCGCCACCCAGGACGGTCCGCCCTTCACCCACCTCGTGCTCACCGCGAAGAACACCTCCGGCCGGTCCTGCCGACTGGCGGGCGCGCCGCACCTCCAGTTCCTGGAGAGCCACAAGGAGGACGTCCCGTCCGTCGCCAAGAGCAAGCCGGCCACCCCGGTCGTGCTCGCGGCGGGCGCCCCTGCCTACGCCCTGGTGAAGGTGTCGGACGGCGGGGTCGACGAGGACAACGAGCCCGTGTCGGCGTTCTCCCTCGTGCTGGAGGGCGACTCCACGGTCATCGCCGTCACCGCCCCCGGCAGCGACGGCATCGCCGTCGACCCGGCGAAGGCACTCACCGGCTACTGGACCCCCGAACTCCGTAACGGCGCCGACGACTTCTGAGTCCGAGTCGACCGCCGGGCACCGGGTGAGGAGCCCGGCGGGTCGGCGTGCTCCTCAAGGGCACGGGAGTTCGACGGCGATGACCTTCGGCGCGCCCACCGGGCTCGTCAGCCGTACCGCCGGTCCGCCGGGCGGCCGTGCCCCCGAAGCGGCGCGGGGGCCCGGACGACCGGCCGCGGCGGGCCCGGTCGGTCGACAGACTGCTCCGGTCGGGTCGACGACTGCTCCGGTCGGTCGACGACGGCTCCGGTCGGTCGACGACGGCCCGTCGCGCGGCACATCCGGTGGGGCGCTCAGTCGTCCAGCGTCACCACGATCTTCTCCGCCGCGCCCGGCGTCAGGGCGAGTTCGAAGGCGCGTTCGGCCTCGGCGAACGGCACGCGGTGGCTGATCAGTCGGGCGAACCGCTCCTGGTGCTCGACCAGTTCAGGGGTCACCTCGAAGATCTCGGTCGGGTAGCCCTGGGAGGCGATGAGGGTGAGTTCGCTGCGGAGCATGCCGCCGAGGTCGATCTCGCCCTTCTTCTGCACGGCCACCATGACCAGCTTCGCGTGCCACTTCGCCGACCGCACCACGGTGTCGAAGACGGCCGGGGCGCCGGCCGCGTCGATGAACACGTCGGTGCCCGGCCGGGGCTGGCCGAGGGCGTTGGCGCTCTGCCCGTGCAGAGCGGTCAGCCGCGCGACGACGTCCTCCTCGGCCGAATCGATGACGGCGTCCGCTCCGACGGCCAGTGCCTTCTCCAGCCGGGAGGGGATGACGTCGACGACCACCACGTGCTCCACACCGCGCAGCTTCAGCCAGATCGCCGCGCCCAGACCGATCGGCCCGGCGCCGAACACGACGACCTTGTCGCCCGGTCCCGCCCCGGAGCGGTTGACGGCGTGCCGGGACACGGCGAGCGGCTCGTTGAGCGCCGCCACGTCGAACGGCACGGTGTCGGGGAAGACGGCGACGCTCTTTCCGACCTCGGCGTTCTCGATCAGCAGGTACTCGCTCATCCCGCCGAACCTGCCGCCGCAGCCGATGATGCCGGTGGGCGCGGCCTGCGGGTCGACGACCACGCGGTCGCCCGCCTCGAGGCCTGCCACCTCGGCACCGACCTCCACGACCTCGCCGGCCGGCTCGTGGCCCAGCGGTACGGGGATCAGTTCGCCGCCCAGGTGGGCCCGGGCGGGCATGCCGCCCATGCGCAGGAAGGTGACGTCGGTGCCGCAGATGCCGCAGGCGCGGATCCGTACGAGCGCGTCCCTGGGGCCGGGCACCGGCCGCTCGGCGTCGACGACCTCGATCTTGCCGACCGCACCGGTCCGGACGGACCTCATCGTGCTCATGGGGGGCCTTTCTCGCTGGAGGAACCCGTTTCCGGAGTCGGGTGTCGCGGGCCCGGAGCCGTCCGGGAGCTCTGCCCGGTCGGGGCGGAGAGGGGCGGACGCGGGCCGACTCCACTCGAGGCGGTCTCCGGATTGCTTGAGTTAGGCAAGCATATTTGGATTACTTGAGTCAAGCAAGCGGCGCGGTGGGCGCCCGGGCGAGCGGGGTGCGGGTCGGAGTCCCGCCAGGCGATCCAGGCGATCCAGGCCGGCGGCCACCGATCACGCTCGGCGCGGCCCGGGCCGCCCACCTGCGCGTCCCGGGCGTCCCGGCCCCGACGCGGGTCGCTGCCCGAGGGCCCCGGCAGGCGTGCGAACCTGCCGGGGCCCGGCCGTGCCTAGTGGCCGAGGCGGATCACGGTCACCTGGTCCTCGCCGTTCGCGCCCGCGCCCGACTTGTCGACCACGTAGGCGACGCCGTCGGCGACCTCCACGTGGTTGGGGTTGGCGCCGGTGGCGACGGTCTTCTCGACGACGCCCTTGCGCGGGTCGACCACCGTCGCGGTGGCGGCGGTGCGGTTGACCACCACGACATCGCCCGAGCGGTCGTCGGTGGCGACCGACAGGGTGCCCGCGCCGGTGGCGACGGACCTGGTCACGGTGCCGGTGCGCAGGTCGACGACCGAGACACCGCCCGCCGTCTGGTCGGCGGTGTAGGCCGTACGGCCGTTCTTCGACAGCGAGATGGAGATCGGGCCGTCGCCGGTCGGGATGAGGCGCGGGGTGTCGGAGGCGCGGTTCACCTCGATGATCCGGTCGTTGGAGAGGTCCGTGGCGTACACCGTGCCCGTCTTCTCGTCGACCGCGAGACCGGCCGGGCCGGAGCCCTCGACCGTGACGCGCTTCTTCTCCGTGAGCGTCCTGGAGTCGTACGCGACGAGCGTGCCCGCGCTGAACGCGGAGGCCCACACCGTGTCGTGCTTCTCGTCCACGACGATCTCGCGGGCGTGCCCGACGTCCGGCAGCGTGGCCAGGTGCGCGCCGGTCCGCTGGCTGTAGACGGCGACGGTGTTGCTGCGGGTGTTGGTCACCCAGACGGTGTTGTGCTCGTCGTCGACGGCCACGCCGTACACGGCCTCACGGGCGCCGGTGGTGGCGTCGAGGACCGGGGGCAGGATGGTCTGCTCGACCGTGAGGGTCTCGGGGTCGACCTTCAGCAGGGTGGTGCTGGTGGCCGCGCGGCCCACGGCGGTGGTCACCCAGAGCGCGTCGTTGCGCTCGGAGTACGCCGACTGGTACTGCCCGGCCGCCAGCGGCAGGGTCGTCGCGGAGAACGCCGTCGGGTGGGCCGACGCGGTCCCCGCGAGCGTCAGGGTGCTGCCGACGGCGAGGGTCACGGCGATCGCGGCCGAGACCGGGGTGCGACGACGGCTGGTACGGGTGGTCATGATGGATGTGCTCCTTCGTGTACAGCGTGAGATGAGAGATCCGGGGTTGCGCCCCGACCGGCACGGAACGTGCCGGAGCTTGTGCGGGCCTGTGGGGGTCCGAGTGCCGGAGGACCCCGAGTGCCCTGAGTGCCCTTAGTGCCTGAGGGTCTGGGTGCTCTGCGCGGCCTGAGCGTCCGTCAGTCGCCGGTGCCGGCCGCTGCGGGGCGGCGGCGCACGACGAACAGCGTGGTGGCCGCGGCCCCGGCGGCGCCGCCGGCCGCCGCGGCGGCCGCGGACCAGGCGATGGTGGCGTAGGAGACCGGAGTCCGCGCCGAGGCCGCCGCCGCGAAGGTCTGCTCCTGCGGCGTGTCGGGCGCGCCGGGCGCGGTGGTCGCCGAGGAGGACGTGGAACCCGTCCCGGCCGCGCCGGTCACGGTGAACGCGACCTTCAGCGAGGTCGGCGGATTCGGGGCGAGGAAACGCAGCCAGTGCGCGCCGGTGGGGGTGTCCGCGGGGACGGTGACGTCACCCTCGTACGAACCCTGTGCGTCGGCCTTCCACTGGCCGAGGATGTCCTCGTCGTCGAGCTTGAGGGTGACGGTCTGGCCGGCCGGGAATCTCGTCACCGTGAAGTGCAGCGTGCCGCCCGCCTGCACCTGGTCGGCGGTGATCCCGGCCTTCGCGCCCGCCGAGTTGGTGGCGGAGGCCGGTCCACCGGACGCGGCCGGGACGGGGGTCGCCGACGCGCCTGCCGCACCGTCCTGGCCGGTGCCGGACGCGGTGGCGGACCCTGAGGAGGACGTCACCGTGAAGGACGCCTTCAGGCTGGTCGCCGGGTTCGGGGCGAGGAATCGGAGCCAGTGCGCGCCGGCCGGGGTGTCCGAGGGGACGGTGACCGTGCCGGAGAACGTGCCGTCCGAGCCGATGCCGCCCTGCCACTGACCGATGATCTCCGCGTCGTCGAGCTTGACGGTCAGCTGCTGTCCGGCGGGGAAGCCGGTCACCCGGAAGGAGACCTTGCCTCCGGCGGCGACGCGTGTTCCCGCGGTGAGGGAGGCCGACGGGGAGGACGATCCGGACGACCCGGATCCGCCACCGGAGCTGCCCGAGCCGCCGGTGGAGGTCGACCCGCCGGTGGAACCCGACCCACCCGCGGAACCCGTCCCGCCGCTCGCCCCCGAGCCACCGCCGGAACCGCTGCCGCCGGAGCTCGAGCCGCCGCTGCCACCGCCGCTGGCGGCCGCCTTCACCTCGACGTCGGCCCTGAGACTGGTCGCCGGGTCCGGGGCCAGGAAACGCAGCCAGTGGGCCCCGGCCGAGGTGGACGCGGGGATCGTCACCGCACCGGAGAAGGTGCCGTCCGCGGCGACCGCCTCGCCGAACCGGGTGAGGATCGCGGTGTCGTCGAGCTTCACCGTGACCGTCTGGCCCTCGGCGAACCCGGACAGGCGGAACGCCACCTTGCCGCCCGCGGTGACCGACGCGCCGCCGGTGAGGGTCACCGCGGGGTCGGCGGCCGGGCCGGACGAGGGCGACGGTGAGGGGGAGGGGGAGGCGGAAGCCGTGGTCACGGTGAGGCCGGCGCTCCGGACACTCGTCTGCGGGGCGAGGAACCGCAGCCAGTGCCCGGCGCCGGCGCTCGCGTCCGCCGGAACGGTCACCGCCCCCGTGACGGTTCCGTCGTCGCCGATCGTGAACTGCTTCAGCAGGGTCGCGTCGTCGAACTTGACGCTGAGCGTGCCTCCCGCCGGGAACCCGGCGACGGTGAAGGGCACTTCGCCGCCCGCCCGGACGGTGTCCGTGCCGAGCGTGACGGAGGGCGTGACCGCGTCGGCGGCGAGCGCGACGGAAGCGGCCGGGCCGTCGGCGACGGGCAGGGCCACGGCGAGCGTGCCGAGCCCGAGCGCGGTTCCGGCGGTGAGCGCGAGCACCCGGCCGCCGATTCTGTGCGAAATCATGAGAAATGCTCCTGGCAGATGAGAGAGATGTGCCGCACGGCAAGCGGAGAGAAAGGGAAGTTAGGCTTGCCTTATCGAATGAGGGAGTCTGTTGGTATGTCCTGGTCCGCGCCGCCCGAGGGCACCCCGCACCGTCCGCCCCGGCTGCCGCGACCGCACCCGGTTCCGCGCCTGGCCCGACCGGTGTGTGCGCTGCCCGGCCCGGACGGTGTCGAGGAGTTCTGGGCCGGGGTCCGCCGGCGCGGTACGCCGCTCGTCGGCCCCGACCCGGAGGGCAGCGACGACCACCGCGCCGTCACCTGGCTGTGGCGCGGCACACCGGCCACCCGGGCCGTCCAGGTCCTGCCGAACAAGCTCGGCGATCCCCGCGCGCCCGAGGACAACCTGATGGAGCGTGTCCCCGGCACCGATGTGTGGCACTGGACGCTCCGGCTGCGCCACGACTGGCGCGGCACCTACGACCTCTACGCCGACGAGGGCGACGAGGGCGGCGGCCCCGCCCCGGGGCCGCCGGGCAGCCCGGCCCACTGGCAGTGGCTGCGTACCCGCCGTCGACCCGACCCGTTCAACTCCCGGTCGCTGCCGCACCGTTGGGACGGTACCCCGGTGCCGTACGCCGAACTCCCGGCCGCGCCCCGGGCGGTGGAGTGGGAGCCGGGGCCGGACGTCCCCCGGGGGACCGTCACCGAGCACAGCGTGCCGAGCGAACTGCTGGGCGGTACCCGCCGGTACTGGCTGTACCGGCCCCCGGGCACGGAGGTCGGGCACCAGCGGCTTCCGCTGCTGGTGCTGCTCGACGGGGAGCACTGGCAGCCGCGGCTCGGTGTGGCCCGGCTCCTGGACGCGCTCATCGCCGAAGGACGGATCCCGCCGACGGCCGCCGTCCTGCCGGACGCGGTGGACGAGCCCACCCGCTGGCGCGAACTCGCCTGCCGCCCCGAGTATCTCGGTTTCCTCACGGACGAACTCCTGCCCCGGGCCGCCAGGTCGGCCCCCCTGACCGACGATCCGGCGCGCACGGTCATCGCCGGCCAAAGCCTCGGCGGGCTCACCGCCGCCTACGCGGCTCTCGCCGCGCCGCACCGCTTCGGCAACGCCCTGGTGCAGTCCGGCTCGTTCTGGTGGCCCGTCGGCCCGGAGCCGGAGTGGCTCACCCGCACCCTCGCCGACGGCCCCCGGCCGCCGGTGCGCCTGTGGCTCTCCTTCGGCGAGCAGGAGTGGGTGGCGCTGCCCGCGGCCCGCCGACTGCGGGACGCTCTTGTGGCCCTCGGTTGCCACGACTCCTCCTATCGCGAGTTCAACGGTGGTCACGACTACCTCTGCTGGCGCACGGAACTGACCGACGGGCTGGTGGAGCTCATGCGTCCAACTCCTCGAGACGGGCGGCGAGACGGACGGCCACCTCGTCCAGATGGCGGCCGGTGAGCAACTGGGGGTGGGTGCAGTCCAGCTCGTGGTCGACGATCGCGCCGCTCACATGCGGCCGCCACGCCTCCCGGGTCAGCCAGTCCTCGGCGCGCGGGGCGGCGGCCGTGAAGAACAGCAGGTCGCCCCGGAAGACCCGGTGCCGGTGCTCGCGCATCATGCGGGCGTGGTTCGGCACGATGTCGACGATCCGCGCGAGCGTGTCGTCGGCCAGTCCCGCCAGCGGGCTGCCGGCCCGGCGCAGGGTGGCCAGCACGTCCTCGCGGGTCCGCTCGCCGGTGCGGTCGAAGCCCGCCATCCGCAGGACGGCGGTGAGGGCGTCGCCCTCTTCGGGCGCCGGCCGCTCCCGCCACTGCTCGGCCGGGAACGCGTCGAGCAGCGCCAGCAGTTCGACCTCCGCGCCGGACTCCTGGAGCAGGACGGCCACGGCGTGCGCGAGGACCCCGCCCACCGACCAGCCCAGCAGCCGGTACGGCCCGTGCGGCCGGACCTCCCGGATCCGGCCGGCGTAGTCGGCGGCCTCCTCCAGCAGTGTGGACGGCAGCGGCTCTTCGCCGGACAGGCCGCGTGCCTGGACGCCGTACACCGGCTGATCGGGTCCGAGGCGCGCGGCGAGCCCCGCGTAGCACCAGGACAGCCCGCCCGCGGGATGGATCGCGAACAGCGGCGCCCGCGCGCCCCGCGCCCGCAGCGGCAGGACGACGTCCAGCGCGTCCCGTGCGGCCGGCCCCGCCGCCTCGATGCGGCCGGCGAGCGCGGCCGGGGTCGGGGCCTCGAAGAGCGAACCGATGGTCAGCTCGGCCGCGCACTCCTCCCGGATCCGCGCCACCAGCCGCACCGCGAGCAGCGACGTGCCGCCCAGGTCGAAGAACGCGTCGTCGGGGCCGACCTGTCCGACGCCGAGCACCTCCGCGAACAGCCGGGTGAGGACCTCCTCGTAACCGCTCGCCGGAAGCCGTCCCGCGCCCGCCGCCCCGCCCGAGAAGACCGGGGCGGGGAGTTCACGCCGGTCCAGCTTGCCGTTGGGGCTCAGCGGGAACGACTCCAGGACCACCACGACGGCCGGGACCAGGTGCTCCGGCAGCTCCCGCGCCAGCGCCGCCCGTACCGCCACGGCGTCGGCGTCGCCGGTGACGTAGCCGACGAGCCGGTCCTCGACGACCACCGCACAGGAACCGTCGACGCCGGGCCGGGCCGCCAACGCGGCCTCCACCTCACCGAGTTCGACGCGCTGCCCGCGCAGCTTGACCTGGTGGTCGGTGCGCCCGAGGTACTCCACCTCGCCGTCGGCGCTCCAGCGGGCGAGGTCGCCCGTGCGGTACATCCGTCCGCCGGGCGGCCCGAACGGGTCGTCGACGAACCGGGCCGCGGTCAGCTCGGCCCGGCCGAGGTAGCCGTCCGCCAACTGCCTTCCGGCCAGGAACAGTTCACCCTGCACGCCGGGCGGGCATGGCTGCCGAGCGGCGTCCAGGACGTACAGCCTGGTGTTCCACACCGGCCGCCCGATCGGCACCGGACCCGCGCCCTGTGGCGCGCAGGCGTGGTAGCTGACGTCGACGGCGGCCTCCGTCGGCCCGTAGAGGTTGTGCAGCCCGGCTTCCGGCAGCACGCGCCCGAAGGCGTTCGCCGTCTCGCGGGGGAGCGTCTCGCCGCTGGCGAACACCCTGCGCAGCACCGCACGGCAGTCGGCCGCGCCCGGCTCGGCCAGGAACACCTGGAGCATCGAGGGCACGAAGTGGCAGGTGGTGACGGCCTGTTCGCGGATCAGCCGGGCCAGGTAGGCGGGGTCCCGGTGCCCGCCTGGCTCGGCCACGACCAGCGTGGCACCCGTCCTGAGCGGCCAGAAGAACTCCCACACGGACACGTCGAACGACGAGGGCGTCTTCTGGAGGACCCGGTCACCGGCGTCCAGGGGGTAGGCGTGCTGCATCCAGCGCAGCCGGTTGTCGATCGCCCGGTGCGACACGACCACGCCCTTGGGGCGTCCCGTGGAGCCGGACGTGTAGATGACGTACGCGGGGTGGGCGGGGGTGAGGGCCCTCGCGGGGGTGACGGCCGACCGGGCGGACAGGTCCAGCCCGGCCAGGGACACGACCGGTGTCGGCCCTTCGGGCAGCCGGCCGGCGCGGTCGGTGACGGCGCAGACGGGGGAGGCGTCCTCGAGCATGTACGCCAGCCGGGGCGCCGGGTAGTCCGGATCCAGCGGCAGATAGGCGGCGCCCGCCTTCAGCACGGCCAGCAGGGCGACGATCAGTTCCGTCGACCGGGGTACCGACACCGCGACCGTCGTCCCCGGCCCGGCGCCGAGCGCCTGGAGGTGGTGCGCCAACCGGTTCGCCCGGGCGTCGAGTTCGGCGTACGTCAGCGACTCGGTGCCGTACACGAGCGCGGTCGCGTCCGGGGTGCGGGCGGCCTGCGCCTCGATGGGGCCGATCAGGGTGGTGGCGGGGACCGGACGGTCCGTGCGGTTGAACTCCTCGACGACCAGGTCCCGTTCGGCCGGGGTGACGATGGCGTGGGCGGCGAGCGGAAGGTGCGGGTCGCCCGTGGCCAGCCGCTCCAGCAGCCCCAGGAACCGGACCTGATGGGCGGCGAGTACGGCGTCCTCGTACAGGGCCGGGTTGCCGTCGTGGTCGATGCGCAGGCCGTGTCCGTCGGCGCGGTCGTTGACGTTGACGGTCAGATCGTCGACCGGTCCCGCGGACAGGTTGCGGGCCCGGGCCGGCGTACCCGCGAAGTCCACGCCGTAGTCGAAGGGCATCACATTGACGAGCGGGCCCACCAGGCCCCGGTTCTCACCGAGCAGCCCCAGATCGCGGCGGATGTCCTCGTAGCGGTAGCGCTGGTGGCGGCGCGCCTCGCGGATGCCGAGCACGACCTGCCGCACCAGGTCGGCGAAGGTCGCCTCGGGGGTGACGGTCAACCGCAGCGGCACGACGTTCATCACCATGGCGGGCACCCGCAGGGCCACCGAGCCCGTCCGGCCCATCAGCGGCAGGCCCAGCACCACGTCGGACCGGTCGGTCGCCCGTGAGGTGTACAGCGCCTGTGCGGCGACGAGCACGTCCGGCCAGGTCGCCCGGAGCCGGGCCGCCAGAGTGCGGAGCGTGTCGGTGACCTCGGGGGACAGGTACGCCGTCCGGCGGCGGAACGTCCGGGACGGCAGCGCCGCGCGCCCCGAGAGCCGGGGCGGCTGGGGGCGGTCCCCGAACGCCCGCGTCCAGTACGCGCGGTCCGCCGCGAAGGCCGCCGAGGACCGGTAGGCGATGTCGTCCGCGACCAGGTCGGCGAGCCGGCCGAAGGAACGGCCGGGCGGCTCCTCGCCGCGCGCCAGCGCCGAGTACACCTCGGCGGTACGGCGTACCAGCAGGGAGTAGCCGAAGCCGTCCATGACCAGGTGGTGGACGCGCTGGTACCACAGCCAGCGCTCCTCGCCGCCGGTCACGCGGAACAGCGCGTGCCGGAACGGCGGACCGGCCGCGAGGTCGTGGTGCGCGGCGAGGTCCGCGCGCATCCACGCCTCGGCCTCCGCCTCGTCGCGCACGTCGAGCACCGTGAGCGGCTGCTCCCCGGCGTCCACGACACGTTGGCGCGGCCCGTCGGGCGTGTCCTCGATCCGTACCCGCAGCGACTCCGCCTCCTCGGCGACCCGCCGCAACGCGGCGGCGAACAACGCGGGATCGACGGGTCCGTCCAGGCGCAGGCACTCGGCGGTGTTCTGGGCGGGGCTCAGCGGGTCCAGGGCCTGCGCGAACCACATGCCCGACTGGGCCGCGGTGAGCGGCAGCACCTCTTCCGGCAGGTCCGCGCCGCGGGGCGGGGCGGCGCTCACGCGGTCGCCCCCAGCAGCGCGGCCCACGCCTCGACGGCCGGCCGCTCGGCCAGGTCCGCGAAGTCCGCGGTGACGGCGTGCTCGCGACGCCAGCGTTCCAGCAGGGTCATGATCCGGACCGAGTCCATTCCGAGGTCGAGGAGGTTCTCGTCGACCGGGACGTCCACCGGGTCCTCGCCGAGCACGTCGGCGACGTCGGCGCGGATCCGCTCCAGGGTCAGGGGCGCCGCCGCGAGCTCCCCGAGCAGCGCGTCGGTGGTGGTGACGAACGCGCAGCGGCCCGCCGCCCAGCGCAGGGCCATGTCATGGTCCGCACGGGAGAAGTCGGCGACGGCGTCCGCGACCACGAACGCCCGGATGTCCCGCATCCACGCGTCGCAGGCGCTCATCAGCACCCCGATGTGCGCGTACACACCGGTGACGACCAGCTGGTCGCGGCCGGTCGAGCGCAGCAGCTCCGCCAGTTCGGTGCGCACGAACGCGCTGTACTTCCATTTCGTGAGCACGGTGTCGCCCGGCTGCGGCGCCACCGCGGCGGGCACGGCGAGCGCCACCGGGTCGTCCGCCACGCCCGGTCCCCAGAAGTCGAGCTGGAGGCCGCGCTCCTGCGGGCTCTGGCCGCCGCGCTGCACCGAGTAGACGACCGGCACACCGAGCCCGCGGGCGGCCTGCGTGAGCCGGGCGGTGTGGGCGAGCAGGCCGGTCAGCGGCTGTGCGCCGGCCGGGAACGCGGAGAGGAAATGCTGCTGGAGATCGTGCACGAGCAGGACGGCGCGGGCGGGGTCGACCGTCCAGTTCACCCGGTTCGCGGGCAACTCGTCGGCGGACGGCAGCGGGTAGGGGGCGATGGCGGGAAGTGCCATGGGAACAGGGGCCTTTCAGTGCTGCTCGGCGGACGACCGCAGCTGCTTCTTGTTGACCTTGCCGACACCCGTGTGCGGAAAGGCATCGACGAACTCGACGAGATCGGGGACCTTGTGGGCGGCGACACCGCGCTCCCGCACGAACCGCTTCACGGCGGCCGGGCGCAGCGGTTCGGCGCCCGCGCGCAGGATCACGTAGGCGAGGGAACGCTCACCCAGGTACGGGTCGGGGACGGAGACCACCGACACGTCGTGCACCGACGGATGAGCCAGGACGATGTTCTCGATCTCCTCGGGCGCGATCTTCTCGCCGCCCCGGTTGATCTGGTCCTTCGCCCGCCCCTCGACGACGAGATGACCGCTCGGTGTGCGGCGCACGATGTCGCCCGTGCGGTAGAACCCGTCCTCGGTGAACGCCCGCGCGTTGTGCTCGGGGGCCTTCCAGTACCCGCGGATCGTGTACGGGCCCCGCGTCAGCAGCTGCCCGGACCCGCCCTCGGGGACGTCGTGGCCGGCCTCGTCGACGATCCGGATCTCGTCGTCGGGGGAGATCGGCCGGCCCTGGGTGGTGACGACGGTCTCCTGATCGTCGTCGAGCCGTGTGTAGTTGACGAGTCCCTCGGCCATCCCGAAGACCTGCATCAGCCGGCAGCCCAGCGCGGGTTCGAGGCGGCGGGCCGCCTCGGCGCTGTACTTCGCGCCGCCCACCAGCACCAGCTCCAGGCCGGACAGATCGTGCCCGGTGGAGGCGGCGGCCTCCGTCCACACCAGCGCCAGCGGCGGCACCAGCCCGGTCATGGTGATCCGCTCCCGTTCGATCAGTGGGAACGCGGTCGCCGGATCGGGCTTCGGACACAGCACCGCCGTCCCCCCGGCGTACAGCGCGCCCAGCCAACCGGGCGAGCTCATGGGGAAGTTGTGGGCCGCGGGCAGCACGACGAGGAAGCGGGTGTCCGCGTCCACGCCGCAGATCTCGTTCGATCCCCGGAGCGAGTACAGGTAGTCGTCGTGGGTGCGGGGGATCAGCTTCGGCACGCCCGTCGTACCGCCGGACAGCTGAAGGAACGCCAGCTCGTGCGGCCGGGGCCCGGCCGTCCGCCCGTCGGCCGCGCACGGGACCTCGGAGAGCGGGGTGTGCTCACCCGGCTCCCCGGCCACGAACACGTGCCGCAGCGTCGGGGCCGCCTCCCGCACCCGGGAGGCGAGTTCGCGGTGGTCGAAGCCGGCGTGGGTGTCGGGCACGACGTACGCCACGGCCTCGGTGAAGGAGCAGAAGAAGGAGACCTCCGTGTACCGGTGCGCGGGCAGCGCGTACACCGGCAGCGCGCCGATCCGGAACAGCGCGAACACCACCTCGACGAACTCGCCGACGTTCGGCAGCTGGACGACGACCCGGTCACCGCGGCCGATCCCGCGCGCCGCGAACCCCGCGGCCAACCGGTCGGCGCGCTCGTCGAGCTCCCGGTACGTCCAGGTGCGGCGCTGCGGGGCGGGGTCGACGAGGGCCACGCGGTCGGGGTGCGCGGCGGCCCGGGCGCGCAGCACACCGCCGAAGGTCTCGCCGCGCCAGTGGCCCGCCGCCCGGTAGTGTGCCGCGAACTCCTCGGGCCAGGTGGGGGCGTCGACGCCCGGGGTGACCGTCACAGCCCGGCCCCCACGGCGTGCAGGAACGTGCGGAACTTGGCGGCGGTCTCCGCCGTCTCGGCCTCCGGCGTGGACGCGGCGACGACACCGGCGCCCGCGAAGAGGCGCAGCGTGCGGCCCTCGGCCTCGGCACAGCGGATCGTCACGACCCACTCGCCGTCGCCGTCGGCGTCCTGCCACCCCACCATGCCGGTGTACGGGCCCCGGTCGAACGGCTCGCAGGCGCCGATCACCGCACGGGCCACCTCGGTCGGCGTACCGCACACGGCGGGCGTGGGGTGCAGCGCCGACGCCAGGTCCAGCGCGGTGACCTCGGGGTCGCCGAGTTCGCCGGTGACCGTCGTCGACAGGTGCCACAACGCGGCGGTGCGCACCAGGGTGGGCCGGTCCGGCACCTCCAGTCGGGTGCAGAACGGCGCGAGCGCCTCCCGCACGGCGGTCACGACGACGGCGTGCTCGTGCAAATCCTTCGGGGACTCCAGCAGCGCCGCAGCCCGGCGCACGTCCTCGGCGAGGTCGGTGCTGCGGGGCGCGCTCCCCGCGAGGGGGTTGGCGGTCAGCAGGCCGCCCCGGCGGGAGACGAGGAGTTCGGGGCTGGCGCCGACGAGGGTGCGCCCGGGGCCGCTCGGCACGGCGAAGGAGTAGCCGTCCGGGTCGCGTCGGGCGAGCCGGCGCAGCATGGCCGGCAGGTCCGGCTCCCGTGCGGAGGTCAGCTCCAGGGTGCGGGCGAGGACGACCTTGTCGAACTCCCCGGCCCGCATCCGCGCCACGGCCGAGGCGACCGCCTCGCCGTAGCGCTCGGGCGAGGGCACCTCCCGCACCCGCCAGTCGGGCCGGTGCTCGTCGGGCGGCACGGGCAGCGCGACCAGCGGGTCCTCCCGCAGCGGCGGCGCCCAGTGCACCATGTCCGGCACCGCGAGCGCGGCCGGGGCGTCGGGGGCGAAGGGGAGCGAGCCCATGACGACGGGCGGTGGGGCGTCGGGCCGGCGCAGCGCGTCGAGGACGTCCCGGACGCGGTGCGCCAGCGGGCTCGTGCCGTGGGGTATCCCGGCGGCGCTGCCGCGGCCCAGCAGGGTGTGCCGGGGCGAGGCGAGGAACCGGTCCGTGGCGGGCCGGTAGGCCTCCAGGAGGGCGGTGGCCGCGCCGGGGGAGAGGAGGGAGGGGGCGGGATGGTCACGCAGTGAGGCAGACATGTGGTGTCTCCAGTGGGGGACGTGCGGGTGGGGATCAGGCCCGGAGGGTGGCGCCGCCGTCCACGTACAGGTCGTGCATGGTGATGTGCCGGGCGCGGTCGGAGACCAGGAACACGACGGCGTCGGCGACGTCGGCCGGTGCGGCGATGCGGCCCAGCGGGATGCCGGTGCGGTGGGTGGCGAGGTCGCCCTCGACGACGCGCCGGGCCGCCGCCTCGGCGTCGTCGCCGTTCCACAGGGCGCGCTGCATGTCGGTGAGGGTGGAGCCGGGGGAGACCGTGTTGCAGCGCACGCCGCGCGCGGCGACCTCCAGCCCCAGGCACTTGGTGAACATGACGGCGGCGGCCTTGGAGGCGGCGTAGGCGGCCAGGCCCGCGCGCGGGACGCCGGCCGCGTTGGAGGCGACGGTGACGATGGAGCCCCTGCCGCGCGCGGTCATCCGGCGGGCGGCCGCGCGCGAGACGTGGAGGACACCCCCGGCGTTGACCGCGAAGATCGCCGCCCAGTCCTCGTCGGCCAGGTCCACGACCGCCGAACTCCGCAGGATCCCGGCCACGTTGACGGCGATGTCCAGCGGACCCAGCTCGTTCTCCGCCTCCTCGACCAGGGTCTCCACCGCCGCCGCGTCGGTGACGTCCAGCGCGCGGGCGGTCACCCGGCCCGGGTGTTCCGCGGCGAGCGACCGGGGCCCGGCCGGGTCCAGGTCGGTGGCCAGGACCTGGGCGCCCTCCTCGACGAGGGCGGTGGCCACGGCGGCCCCGATGCCCCGGCCGGCGCCCGTCACCAGGGCGAGCCGGCCGGCGAGTCCGCCGCTCACGGGGCGAGCGCCTCGGTGAGATCGGCCAGGACGACGGCGGCCGCCAGCGGGCCGCCCGCGCTGTTCCACGCCGAGCCCTGGACGACCACGACATGCCCGGCCCGCTCGGCCTTCAGCCGGCCGAAGTTGGGCACCTTCTTCGCCTCGGCGTACGCCTTCGCGCCGTCCGCCCGGTCCCCGAGGGTGCCGAAGAACAGCCAGTCCCCGTCGACGGTGGACAGTTTCTCCAGGCTGACCGGCTCGCTGTGCCCGGCGCTCGCGCCCTGCTGGTCCGCGGGGCGGGTCAGCCCCAGGGAGGTCAGCGTGGAACCCACGTGTCCCACGCCCTTGCCGACCACCGAGGGCGCCCCGTTCTGCCAGCGCACCACGCTGACGACCGCGCCCGCGTTCGTGCCGAGCTTGGCCTTCGCCGCCGCCACGTCGGTCTCGAAGCCGGTGAGGATCCGCTCGGCCTCGGCCCTTTTGTTCAGGGCGTCGGCGGTCGCGGTGAACGCCTTCTTCCAGTCCTCGTTCAGCTTGGCGGTGACCACGGTCGGCGCGATGGCCTGGAGCTTGGCGACCTCGCTCTTCACGGCCGTCGTCCCGTCGAGGAGGATCAGGTCGGGGCGCAGCGCGGCCACCTTCTCCAGGTCGGCCTCGGCGACGGTGGCGACCACCTGCGTCGTGCCCGCCCGGTCGGCCAGATAGGTGGAGACGCCCTGCTGCCCGCGTCCGGCGGTGGCGCCGACGGGCGAGACGCCCAGGGCGAGGGCCGCGTCCAGGGTGGGTTCGCTGAGCGTCACGACCTTGGCGGGCGCGGTCGGCACGTCGACCTCGCGGCCGGTCGCGTCGGTGACGGCGCGGGTGCCCGTCGTCGTGCCGTCGGCGCCCGCGTCCTTCCCGCCGGCGCCGCATCCGGACAGCAGGAGGGCTCCCGTCGCGACGGCGGCGGCGGACGACAGCACCGCCCGGCGGGAGGTACGTGCACAGGACATCGGATGAGCTCCTTGAATGACGGAGGCGTGAGGCGTGAGGTGTGAGGTGTGAGGGGAGTTCAGGTGCCGAGCAGCCGGACCAGGCCGTCGGCCAGCGCGCCGTGCCAGCAGGCGTAGTCGTGGCCGCCGTTGTACTCGGCGTAGGAGACCCGGTGGCCCGCCCGGGCCAGCGCCCGGTGCAGGGCGCGGCTGTGGTCGACCATCGCGCCCTCGTGCAGGCCCACGTCCAGGTGGACGGCGACCGACCGCGGGCCCGAGGCCGCGTACCGCGAGACCAGCCAGGGCACGCCGAACACCGGTGGTCTGGGACCCCGGGGCGGCGGCAGACCGGGCCGCCACCACAGTGAGGTGGACTGGGCCAGCACGTTGCCGAAACGCTCCGGGCGCCGGTACGCGGCATGCAGCGCGGTGACCGCGCCGAGGCTCTGGCCCGCGACGACGGTCCGCGCCGGGTCGGTGGTCAGGGGCAGGCGGTCCGCCGCCCAGGGGAGCAGTTCGTCCGCGAGGAAGCTCACGAACGGTTCGCGCGCGCCCAGTTCGCGCCAGCGGGTGTCCCGGTCCACGGCGTCCGGGGCGAGTACGGCGAGCGGGGGCAGCGTCCCGTCGGCCACCAGCGCGTCCAGGGTGTGACCGAGGCCGAGCCGGCCGAACCACATGTCGCCGTCGCACAGCACCAGGACGGGCAGCGGAGTGCGGTCCCCGCCGTCGTGTCCCGGCGGCAGGTACACCCAGGTGTCCCGGTCGCCGCCGAGGGCCGAGGAGCCGACCGGGTGCCGTTCCACCCGTCCCCGCGGCCCGCCGCCCGGCCCTTCGGCCCAGGGCCGGGGCGGCGCGTCGGGCAGGGCGAAGACCGAAGCCTCCGCGCCGTTCCAACGGGTGGGCATCCGGCGCGGGTTGAGCGGGTCCGCGGCGGCGTGCACGGACAGTGACCGCAGCCGCTGGTGCAACCGGCCCGGATCCGTGGGCGGTTCCTTGACCGAGACGTCGGCGGCCATCCGGTAGGACCCCCGGTGGTCGGCCCGCAGCCGCAGCCCGAGATGCCAGACGTCGGTGCCGGGCACGTGTTCCAGCAGACCGTCGGTGAGCCGGTCACGGTCGATGACGCGGTTGGCGTGCAGCAGCACCTGACGGGTGGCCCGGTGCCCGCGCCACACAAACGTCACCGCCCGGTGCCCGGGCCACCCGTCGAGCTCCTCCACGAGCGGGGTGCCGAGCCGTTCGGCCTCGCTCCAGAAGACGGCCGTGAGCGTCGTGCGGCCTGCGGCGTCGGCGGGGTCCAGGCGGCCGAGGTCCTCCAGGAGTCGCGCGATCCGGGGGCCGGTGATGCTCAGCGGCCGTACGGCGTCGTCGGTGCTCCCGGGCGCGTCGGCGGACCGCACGCTTGGTGACGTGCCCGCGATCATCCGGTTCCTCCGGTCATCTTTCCCCCTCGTCTTCGTCCCAGGGCACGCCAACAGGCATGCCTGTGGCGGCGGTTGGGCATACGGCGGCACTTGGTCGACGAAATCGTCAACAGCCGTTGTTAGGTTAGCCTAAGCTAAGCACATGTTCGATGGATCGCATCCCCGGGCCGGAAGAAAACGGCCCCCCGCCCGCGCCGCGGGACTGCTGCTGGGTCTGGCGCTGCTGCTCGCGGCCGCCGCCCTCTCGCTGGCCGTGGGCACCCGTCAGATACCGCTCCACCAGGTGTGGTCCGGCCTGTTCGCCCCCACCGGCACCGAGAGCGACGCGATCGTGCGGGACCTACGGCTGCCGCGCACGCTCATCGGCGTGGCCGTCGGGGCGGCGCTGGGTCTGGGCGGCGGTCTCCTCCAGACCCTGACCCGCAACCCCCTCGCCGACCCCGGCCTCCTCGGCGTCAACGCGGGCGCCGCGGCCGCCGTCGTCACCGCCATCAGCGTCCTGGGCATCACCTCGTTCACCGGCTATCTGTGGTTCGCGCTCGCCGGTGCCGCCCTGGCCGCCACCCTCGTCCAGGCCCTCGGCGGCGGCCGGTACGCGACGCCGGTCCGCCTGGCCCTCGCCGGAACCGCCGTCAACGCGGCCCTGTTCGGGTACGTCAACGGACTCCAGCAGTGGGATCTGGGCACCCTGGACGAGATGCGGTACTGGGCCGTCGGCACCCTCGCCAAACGCGATGCCGGCCTCCTGCTCACCGTGCTCCCGCTGCTCGTGGCCGGAGCCGCCCTCGCGCTCTCCCTGGCCCGCCCGCTGGGCGCCCTCGCCCTCGGCGACGACCACGCCCGCGCCCTCGGCACGCGGGTGCGCCGCACGCGGGTGCTGTCCGTCGTCGCCGTCACCCTGCTGTGCGGCGGCGCCACCGCCCTCTGTGGCCCGATCGGCTTCGTCGGGCTGATGATTCCGCACGCGGCCCGCGCCTTCTGCGGCCCGGACCCCCGATGGCTCCTGCCGTACTGCGCGCTCTACGCGCCCGTCCTGCTCCTCGGCTCCGACGTGCTCGGCCGGATCGTCGCGGCGCCCTCGGAGATCGAGGTCGGCACGGTCACCGCCTTCCTCGGCGGCCTGCTCTTCATCCACCTGGTCCGGCGACGGACGGCGGCCCAGCTGTGAGCCTGCTCGAAGACCGCGGGACGCACGGCGGGCCGGACCGGCGGACCGCGGGCGTGCTGCGGGCCGGCCGCTGGTCCCTGCGCTGCGCCGGCCGCACGCTCATGACCTGCACCGTGCTCGCCCTGCTCGCCGCGTGCACCCTGGTGCTCGCCCTCGGGACGGGCGGTTACGGGCTCACTCCCGCCGAGGTGCTCGACACCCTGGCGGGCGGCGGTCCGCCCGGCGCCGGGTTCATCGTGACGGACCTGCGGCTGCCCCGCGCCCTGGTGGCGATCCTGGTCGGCTTCGGCACGGGCCTGGCGGGAGCGGTGTTCCAGTCGCTCACCCGCAACCCGCTCGGCAGCCCGGACGTGATGGGCTTCGGCAACGGTGCCTCGGCCGGCGCGCTCGTCGCGATCATCCTCTTCGACGCGGGCGGACCGCAGACCGCGCTCGGCGCGGTCTGCGGCGGCCTCGCCACCGCGGCGGCCGTCTATCTCCTCGCCTGGCGGCGGGGGGTCCACGGCTACCGGCTCGTCCTCGTCGGCATCGGCGCTTCCGCCGTGCTGGGCTCCGTGACCAGCTTCCTGTACCTGCGCGCCGACATCGGCAAGGCCGCGCAGGCGGCGGGCTGGATGATCGGCTCGCTCAACGCCCGGGACTGGACCGACGTCCGTATCGCCGCGCTCGGCCTGGTCGCGCTCGTCCCGCTCGTGCTGGTGTACGCCCGGCGGCTGACCCTCCTGGAGATGGGCGACGACACCGCGGCCGCGCTCGGGGTGCCCCCGGAACGCAGCCGCCTCGTCCTGCTGTGCGCCGGTACGGGTCTCACCGCGATGGCGGTCGCCGCGGCCGGTCCTGTCCCGTTCGTGGCGATGGCCGCTCCGCAGCTCGCGCGCCGGGTCACGCGCGCGCCGGGGCCCAACCTCCTGCCGGCCGCGTGGACCGGCGCCCTGCTGGTGTCCGCGGCCGACCTGGCCACCCAGCGCCTCACCGGCTCGGCGCTGCTGCCGGTCGGCGTGGTGACGGGCGTGGCGGGCGGCGCGTACCTGGCATGGCTGCTCAGGGGGGAGCGCGGCGCGGGCCGGATATGAGCCGGGGGGGGGACCGCCGGGCAGGGACGGCCGGCCGCGTGCGAGCCCGGTGCCGTGAGAGGTGTCTTCCGTGCGGTGTTCTCCTCGACGCGTCGTCCGTACGGCGGTCCCCTCGGCGCGTCGTCCGTACGGCGTTCCCTCGCACGTCCTCCGTCCGTCGTGGGGGTCGCGCTCACGCTCGGTAACTTACTTGAGTTACGCAATGAGATGGTAAAGTGGGACCCATGTCCACCGAACCGCTCCCGCTGCCCCCCGCCGCGACTCCGCAAGTGGTCGAGATCGAGCGCGCGCTCACGCGCATCACCTACCTGAGCACCCGCGCCCGTCGGCACGACCGGCTGATGACGCTGGCCGGAGTCCCGTTGGACCGCGCCGCCGTGGCGCTGCTGCGGCAGGTCGCCGACTCCGAGCCGCTGCGGCCGGGGGAGCTGGCGCAGCGTTTGGGCGTGGAGGCCTCCCACGTGACCCGCACCGTGCAGCAGCTCCAGAAGTCGGGGTACGTCACCCGGGTTCCCGACCCCGACGACGGCCGGGCCCAGCGGATCCAGCTCACCGAGGCCGGGCGGGCCGCCGTCGACCGGGTCCGGGACGCGGGTGCCCGGGGGATGCAGCTGGCGCTGGCCGACTGGTCCCCGGAGGAGCTGGGGCAGCTCGCCACGCTCTTCCACCGGATGGTCGACGACTTCCTCGCGTACGCCGTGGAGGAGGACACCGAACAGTCAACCGCCCCCCGCGCCTGAGCCTCGGGCGCGGAAGCGCACCACGGCCGACGGCGCGCCGTCGAGCGGCCGACCGGTCTCCCCGCGTGAGCCTCGGGCGCGGAAGTCGGCCAAGGTCGGCCACGGCCGACGACGCCCCTCCGGGGACCGGCTCGCGCAGCCCGCGGGCAGGAACCGGGCGACCGTCGGCGGTACGGGCAGGGGAGCAGCGCCGTTCCGGCCGAACCGGACCCTCGCCGCCATGGGCGTGGCCACCGGCACCGGCGAACGCACACACGACCGTCTGTTCCGCACCGGCGTGCATCGCCGGGCGTCCGGCCACACCCCGGATGCGCCGGGACCCCTCCCGGCCCCGGACACGCCGGGACCCCTCCCGGCCCCGGACACGCCGGGACCCCTCCCGGCCCCCGGACACCACGGGGACCCCTCCCGGCCCCGGACGCGACGGGGACCCGTTCCAACCCCGGACGGGCCCGGGTGTCGTCCTAGAGCCGTACGAAACCGTCGGTCCACTCGTCCTCGTCGAGGGTGTGCTCGTCGATGACGAAACAGTCCGGCTCGTCGGCGAAGCCCGGCAGCAGCCGGGCCCGGCGCCTGCGTTCCGCCGCCTTCTCGGGTGTGGAGTACACGCCGAGCAGCTTGACGTCGTCGCCGTCCTCCTCGTCGACGCGCACGGAGTCCCCGTCCCGGTGCAGGGGCGCCCCGCCCGCACCGGCTTCGTTGCGGTGCCCGATGTGCCACAGCAGATAGACGGTCATCGCGGCAGCCTATCGCCGGCAGTCCGCAACCCCGCCGCGTCCCGGCCGAGTTGGCGGGGGCCCCGACCCCCGGTCCCGCCTCGCGACCCCGCCGCCGGATCCCCGCTTACCCTCCAGTAATGTCGGGCGCCAGGTCATCAGAGGAGGAACCGTGTCCCGGTCCGAACGCTCACCCCTGCTCCTGGCGGGCCTGCTGGCCGGCATGGGCGTAGCCCACTTCGCCGTCCCGCGCCCGTTCGACGCGATCATCCCGCGCTCGCTGCCGGGATCGCCCAGGGCCTGGACGTACGCCAGCGGCGTCGCCGAGCTGGCCCTGGCGGCGGGCGTGGCCGTGCCGCGGACCCGCAGGACGGCCGCGCTGGCCGCGGCCGGGCTCTTCGTCGGCGTCTTCCCCGCCAACGTCAAGATGGCCTGGGACTGGCGGCACCGCCCCGCCCCGCTCAAGGCCGCCGCCGTGGCCCGGCTGCCGTTCCAGGTGCCCCTGGTGATGTGGGCCCGCAGCGTCGCAGACGGTGCGGGCGCCGCGAAGATCACGGAGGGGCGGTCATGACCAAGGCTCCGGAGACCGGCGACCTCGTCGAGGACTTCGCGCTGCCGGACGAGACCGGCACGGTGCGCAGCCTGACGGACCTGCTCGCCGACGGGCCGGTGGTCCTCTTCTTCTACCCCGCCGCCCTCACCGCCGGCTGCACGGCCGAGGCCTGCCACTTCCGTGACCTGGCGGCCGAGTTCGCCGCAGTGGGCGCCCGGCCCGTCGGGATCAGCGGGGACACCGTCGAGCGCCAGCAGGAGTTCGCCGGGCGGCACTCGCTCGGCATGCCGCTGCTGTCCGACGCCGACGGGGCGGTGCGGGAACGCTTCGGTGTGAAGCGCGGCTTCTCCCTCGCCCCCACCAAGCGGGTCACCTTCGTCATCGGGAAGGACCGCACCGTCCTGGAGGTCGTGCGCAGCGAGCTGCGGATGAACACCCACGCGGACCGCGCTCTCGACGCGCTGCGCGCCCACCGCGCCTGAGCGACGGGAGCCGGAGGCCCGGGCGGCCGGGGAGCGCCGTGCGTCCCCGGTCGGGCCGTCGCGGTTGATGCGCCGGAACAATGGGACCATTCTGGACGACATGGAGCATGTCGTCGCTGCGGCGGTCATCGATGCTCACGGCATCGTGACGGGCTGGAGCGAAGGTGCGCGGCTGCTGACGGGCCACACGGCCGCGGAGGCCGCGGGGCGGGCGGTGACCGATCTGCTCGCCGAGGAGCTCCCGCCGCTCCCGGCGTCGGCGTGGACCCGGCCGGTCGTCGTACGCCACCGTGACGGCCGGTCCGTCACCCTGACCGTCACCGCCTGCCCGGTACTGGGCCCCGGCGCGGAGCACACCGGCTGGACCCTCACCGCCGAACGGCCCTCCGCACCGGAACCGACCCTCGCGGGGCGGGCCTTCCAGCAGGCGTCCATGTCGATGTCCGTCTTCGACCCCCACCAGCACTATCTGCGGCTGAACGAGGTCGCCTGCAAGGTCATGGGCGTCTCCGAGGACGACCTGCTCGGCCGCCACTTCCCGGACACCGTCCAGGAGGCCGAGCACAGCCGGGGCTTCGACTGGCACCTGCGCCAGGTCGCCGAGACCGGCCGGCCGATCCGCTACGAGAGCTGGACCGGCGCTCCCTCCCTCAACCGGGAGCACGCGTGGACCACCGAGATGTGGCCCGTGCGCGAGCCGTCGGGCGAGGTCGTCGGTGTCGCCCTGGCCGCCTTCGACAGCACCGAGCAGTACCTGGCCCGCCAACGGCTGGCCCTGCTGAACGAGGCCGCCGCCTCGATCGGCACCACCCTCGACATGGTGCGCACCACCGAGGAGGTGGTCGATCTCCTCGTTCCCGGGTTCGCCGACTTCGTCAGCGTCGACCTGCTGGACTGGGTCCTCGGCGCCGACGAGCCGCCGCCCGTCCCGGAGGGCGAGGTCGTGCTGCGCCGGGTCGCCCACGGTTCCGCCCACGAGGGCACCCCCGAGGCGGCGGTCCGCCTCGGTGAGAACGACGTCCATCCGCCCTTCAGCCCGCCCGCGCGCGCCCTGCGGGAGGGGCGCGCCGTCCGCCTCCAGGCGGGGGAGCCCGATTTCGTGCGGTGGCTCGCCGAACGCAACGCGCGCGCCCCCGAGGGACGCCGTCACCGGACCGGCGTCCACTCGGTGATCTCGGTGCCCCTGCGGGCCCGCGGCACCGTCCTCGGCGTCCTGGTGGGCGTCCGTATCGCCCATGCCGACGACTACGAGGCCGACGACGCCGTGTTCGCCGAGGAACTGGCCAGCCGGGCCGCCGTCTGTATCGACAACGCCCGCCGTTTCGCCCGCGAACGCACCACCGCCCTCGCCCTCCAGCACAGCCTGCTGCCCCGGGGCCTGCCCGGACAGGCGGCCGTCGAGGTCGCCCACCGCTATCTGCCCAGCGGCTCCACGGCCGGCATCGGCGGCGACTGGTTCGACGTCATCCCGCTCTCCGGCTGCCGGGTCGCCCTCGTCGTCGGCGACGTCGTCGGCCACGGCATCCCGTCGACGGCGACCATGGGCCGGCTCTGCATGGCCGTGCGCACGCTCGCCGACGTGGACCTGCCGCCCGACGAACTCCTCACGCACCTCGACGACCTCGTCACCCACCTCGCCGCGTACGACGACGCCGGCGAGGACGTCGCGGAACTCGGCGCCACCTGCCTCTACGCCGTCTACGACCCGGTCAGCCGCTGCCTCACCCTCGCCGCCGCCGGGCACCCGGCCCCCGCCCTCGTCCTGCCCGACGGGACCGCGCAGCTGGTCCGGATGACTCCCGGGCCCCCGCTCGGAGTCGGCGGACTGCCCTTCGAGGCGGTCGAACTGGAGCTGCCCGAGGGCGCGGTCGTCGCCCTCTACACCGACGGCCTGATCGAGGACCGCGACCGGGACGTCGACCGTGCCACCGGCGAGCTGTGCAGCGCGCTGACCGCACCCGCCGCCTCGCTCGACGCCCTCTGCGACACCGTGCTCAAGGCGGTCCTGCCCGATGAACCCAGTGACGACGTCGCCCTGTTGCTCGCCCGCACCCGGGCGCTCGGCGCGGACCAGGTCGCCACCTGGGACGTCGAGCGCGATCCCGCCCAGGTCGCCGCCACCCGCCAGGCGGCGACCGAGCAACTGACCGCGTGGGGCCTGGAGGAGGCCGCCTTCGTCACCGAACTCGTCGTCAGCGAACTCGTCACCAACGCGATCCGCTACGGCGCGGCCCCCATCCGGCTCCGTCTGATCCGCGACCGCACCCTCATCTGCGAGGTCTCCGACGGCAGTTCCACCTCCCCCCACCTGCGCCGCGCCCACGCCTTCGACGAGGGCGGGCGCGGTCTGCTGCTCGTCGCACAGCTCACCCAGCGCTGGGGCAGCCGGCAGACGGACCGGGGCAAGACGATCTGGGCGGAGCAGTCACTGGAGCCCGGGTGACCGCCGCGCGCCGGGCCTCAGAACTCCTCGTGCACCTCGGGGTCGCCGCCCAGTCGCCGGTGCGGACGCCGCGTGATCGCCGCCACTTGCTCCGGGCCGAGCTCGAAGCCGAAGACGTCGAGGTTGGCCCGCTGCCGCTCGGGACTGGACGACTTGGGGATGGGGACCGCGCCGAGCTGGAGGTGCCAGCGCAGCACGACCTGGCCCGGCGTCACGCCCAGCGACTCGGCGACCGCCACGACGGCCGGGTCCTCCAGGAGCGCCGAACCGCGGCCCAGCGGGCTCCAGCTCTCCGTGCGGATTCCCCGGGCCTCGTGGAAGGCCCGCAACTCGTCCTGCGGGAAGAGCGGATGCAGCTCGATCTGGTTGACGGACGGCAGCACCCCGGTCTCCTTCTCCAGCCGCTCGATGTGCCCGGCGGTGAAGTTGGAGACACCGATGGAACGGACCAGGCCCTCCTCCCGGAGCTTGATCATCGCCCGCCAGGAATCGACGAACCGGTCGACCCGGGGAAGCGGCCAGTGGATCAGGTACAGGTCCACGTACTCGAGCCCGAGCCGCTCCCGGGACTCCTCGAAGGAGGCGAGGGTCTCCTCGTAGCCGTGGTGGCGGCCGGGCAGCTTGGTGGCCACCACGATCTCCTCGCGCGGCACCCCGCCCCGGGCCACGCCCCGCCCGACCCCGGTCTCGTTGCGATAGTTCGTCGCCGTGTCGACGAGCCGGTAACCCAGACGGAGCGCCTCGGCCACCGACCGCTCCGCCTCCGCGTCGTCCATCGGCCAGGTGCCCAGACCCAGGGCCGGGAGCTTCGTACCGTCGTTGAGCGTGTACTCCGGGATGCTGCTCACCAGGGGACCTTTCCTCGACTGTGCCGTGCGTGCCGTCCCACCAGCCTCACCGATGAGGCCGGGATCGATCAACCGGAGGCCGCCCGGGGCGGGCGCGCCTCTCCCGTACGGGTGTCCGAACGCCCTGTCGCCAGGCCGACGATTCACTGTCACGATCTTCCCGGAACAGTGACGGACGACGAGTGAAGACGAGCGGAGCACGCATGACGACGGACAGCCGGGCCACCCCCTTCGACGACCCGACGGCCGAGGAGGCCGCGCAGGCGGTCGGCGTGGAGGTGAGGCCGGTCGCCGGACACATCGGCGCCGAGATCGGGGGCGTCGACCTGGCCGCGGGGCTCGACGACGCCCGGGTCGCCGTGATCAGGGCGGCGCTGCTGCGCTGGAAGGTGGTGTTCTTCCGCGGGCAGCGCCTCGACCACGCGGGACACGTGGCGTTCGCGCGGCGGTTCGGCGAACCCGTCGTCCTGCGCGGGCGCGGCAGCGCCTCCCCGGCGGACTTCCCGGAGATCGAGACCACCGCGGACCGCCTCGAACTGGGCGGCAGGTTCGGCATGGAGCACGAGGAGTGGCTCCGGCGCCGCCGGCACACCCTGCTGCGCGGCTGGCACTGCGACCACGGCGCCCGCGTCGACCCGCCGGCCGCGACCATCCTGCGCGCCGAGACCGTACCGCCCTACGGCGGTGACACGACCTGGTCCAACCTGGCCGCCGCGTACGCCGGACTCTCCGCGCCGGTGCGGGAGTTCGTGGCGGGGCTGCGCGCCGAGCACCGGCTCGGCGTCGGCTACCAGCCCCGCCCCGGCGACGACGCGTACGTCCGCCATCTCCTCGATCACCAGGTCGCCTCGGTGCACCCCCTGGTACGCGTCCACCCCGAGACGGGGGAGCGCGTGCTGTACGTCAACGGCTACTACGTCGAGCAGATCACCGACCTGTCCCGCGCCGAGAGCCGGGCGATCCTGGACATGCTCCTCGAGGAGGCGACCCGGCCCGAGTACACGGTCCGCTTCCGCTGGGAACCGGGCAGCGTGGCGTTCTGGGACAACCGCGCCACCATCCACCTCGCGCCGAGCGACAACGCCCATCTGGGCTTCCCGCGCACGATGCACCGGGTGATGCTCACCGGCGACATCCCCGTCGGCGCGGACGGCAGGCCGTCCGCGCCGGTGACGGGAACCGAGCCGGGCCGCTGGTGAGGGTCCTCACGCTCCGGCGCCGGGCCGCCATCCCAGCGCCGGACCCAGCTTCGTCGCCATGTCGGTGAGGATCTGCACGTAGTCCTCGTGCCCGAAGGTGAACGGCAGGGCGAAGGCGACCTCGTCGATCTCGCGGAACGCGGCATGGGCGTGCAGGCGTTCGGCGATCTCGTCGGAGGTGCCCACCAGGTCGGGGGCGAACAGCAGCCGGGCCGGGCCCTGCGGCGAGGCCGTACGGGGGAGCCGCTTCGCCGCGAACTCCTCGTATCTCGCGCGTTGTTCGGGGGAGGCGGAGTCGGTGGGGATGACCACGAGCCCCTGCGACACACGGGCCGCCTCGCCGTCGGGATGGGCGGCCCGGAAGGCCTGGACGTGTGAAAGCTGGATCTCGGCGAAGTCCCTGGTGTCGTCCGGGCCTTCGGCCTTGACGACGCTGCTGGTGAGGAAGTTCATGCCGTGTTCCCCGGCCCACCGGGCCGAACCCGGGCTGCCCCCGCCGTACCACAGACGGCGGCCCAGACCGGGGGAATGCGGCTGCACCCGGTCCGAGAACACCTCGAAGCCCTCGACCCCGCTGAAGTCGGTGGCGGGCTTGCCGCGCACCAGGTCCAGCAGCCGCCGCACCCGCTCGTACCCGAAGTCCTCCGCCTCGGACGTATCGGGGTACAGCGCCTCCTTGACCTGCTCGTAGTGCATCGGCGGGCCGACGCTCACCCCCGGGTTGAGCCGGCCGCCGGCGAGGATGTCGACGGTGGCCAGGTCCTCCGCGAGGCGCAGCGGGTTCTCCCAGCCCAGCGGGATCACCGCGGTGCCGAGCTCGATGCGGCGGGTGCGCTGCGAGGCGGCCGCCAGGACGGCGACGGGGGAGGAGATGCCGTACTGGAGGTGCCGGTGGCGCACCCAGGCGCTGTCGAAGCCGAGCCGCTCACCCAGCTCGATGATCTCCAGCGTGGTCTCGTGGCCCCGGCCCGGATCGTCCGCGTCGAACAGCCCGATGGTGAGGAAACCCAGCTTGCGCAGGGGGCGTGAGGTCGAAGGCACGGGGGGCTCCTCCATGGTTCGACGGCACGGTACGGCCGTACAGGTGTTCTCCGTGGATTGTCGCAGGCGCGGCGTCAGACCAGCGGGATCGTGACCTCGTCCTCGACCGGCGGGTTCAGCTCCTGGGCGCGGTTCCCGGTGGCCGCGAAGCAGCGCAGCCGGACCGACTCCGGGGTGACGTCCAGCCGCAGGAAGCACTTGAAGAACGGCGGGCTGTACGTCACCGAGCTCGGCGAGAAGAGCTGGGTGTAGATCTTGCGCACCGGGAGCCGGAACCGCTTGCGGTGCTCGGGCCGGCTCCCCGTGCCCAGCAGACCGGCCAGCAGGCGGATCCGCCGCGTCACCCTCACCTCCGGGCCCGGGGAGCGGGTCGGCGGGATGCCCAGCCGTTCGGCGACCACCGCCTGGGCCTCGGCCTCGGTGAGGGCGAAGAAGCGGCGCAGCCGCAGGCGGCGCCCGTAGAGCCGGCTGTAGAAGGCGAGGGAGTCACCGCGCAGCGGATAGCAGCGGAAGTCCCGCTCGGTGACGCCGGCCACCGACACCCGGGGGATGGTGTGCGTGGCGTGCATGAAGGCGCCCCCGCCGCCCGAGACCACGTACTGGAGGGTCCGCCCGTCCGCCAGACGCACCGGGTAGCGCTGGTAGTTGTGGATGTCACCGCCGATCGCCGCCACGTAGTGGTGCTCGGGGGCGCTGACGATGTCGTCCACGGTGCCGCCCCCTTCGATGGGGCACGGGTGGTGCTCGCCGTCGACGTAGAGGGGCGAGCCGGTGATGAGGATCTTCGGGCGCGGACCCTGGGACACCGTCCGCAGCCAGGCGCCCTGTTCGGCGTCCAGCGTGCCCAGCAGCCCGGTGTCGATACCGATGATCCGCACCGGTCCGGCGTCGATCGCCCAGTAGGGACCCGGCTGCACCGCCTGTTGACCCGCCGCCGACCTCAACGCGCGTGCTTCCGCGAGGCGTTGCCCGTCCTGCGGACGCGGCCGGTGCCACAGCAGGGAACGCAGCCGGGCGCGGCTGAGGGGGCGTGGCGCGGGCTCGGCGGGCAGGGGTGGCGCCTCGCCGCAGAAGACCCGCATGAACGCGCCCAGGTCCTCGTACCAGTCGTGGTTCCCCGGTATCGCGTAGATCGGCGCCGGGTAGTCCCGGTAGGGGCGGAAGAACTTGGTGCCGTAGTCGTCGGCGCTGCCGACCGGATAGATGACGTCACTGGCGAGCACGGCGAAGGACGTGCCCTGACTCGCCCTCAGGAAGCCCGGCACGACGGCGTACTGGGGATCGTCGCCCTCACCCGTGTCACCGATGACCATGAAGGAGAAGCTGTCCGGGTCCGTGCGCCGGATCACCTTGTCGGCGGGCGCGCCGGCCGCCGCCCGCTGCGCCACCAGGCGCCCGCGGGTACGGCCCGTCGGGTCCCCGAACCACGACGCCAGCACGCCGTTGCGGGCGGCCCACAGCATCCTGGGATCGAGCCACGAGATCTTCTCGGTCCGGTCCGGCATGAGCTGTCGGTACGCGCCTCGGTCGGCGCCGACCCAGCCGGCGCCTTCGGCGGTATCGCGTGAGGAGTCAGACACCGGTGCACCGTAGCAATGATCCACAGTGCGGCAGGAGTCCACCCGCACGGGTTCATGCACCGGCATCTAATGCCCTTGACATCTTCCGGGGCCGACCACGTAGGTTGAAGCGATCTGTCACCCAGGGCGGAGGCCCCGATGCGCGCACCCGGCACGACACCGCACGGTGTCGGCACGGGCACGCCCCTGATCACCCGACGTCACGTCGACTACTGCCGTACCGCCTCCGCCGTCTGTCCTTCCGCACGTCGCTGACCCCCGCCGGCCCGCCGGGCCGGCCGACTCGTCGTGCCCCCGGAAGGAACTCCCGTTGTCCGGTCCCGCCCTGCGGCTCGCCGTCGAACTCGACGGTGACGGCGCCCACCCCGCGGCCTGGCGCCGCGCCGCCCACTCGCCCGACCATCTGCTCACCCCGCGCCGGGTGGCCCGCGTCGCCGCCGCCGCGGAGAACTCCGGGTTCACCCTGATCACCCTGGAGGACGGCGCGCTGCCGCCCGGTGGCGCCCCCGACATCGTCGGCCGCATCGGGGCGGTGGAGCGGGCCGCGTTCGTCGCCGCGTCGACCGGCGTCATCGGTATCGCACCCGTCGTACCGGTCACCTACGCCGAACCCTTCCACGTCTCCAGCCAGTTGGCGTCCCTCGACCACATCTCGGTAGGCCGCGGCGGCTGGGTGGTGGGCGAGGAGGAACGTCCCGAGGCGGCCCGGGTCTGGGGCCGTCCGCAGGTCGACGGCGAGGCCGCCCGTGCCCGGGAGTCCCGCGACGGAGTCGAGGTCGTCCGCGCCCTGTGGGACTCCTGGGAGGACGACGCGGTGGTCCGCTCCGTCGCCACCAGCCGCTACCTCGACCGCGACCGGCTGCATTACGTGGACTTCACCGGCGACACCTACACGGTGAAGGGCCCGGCCATCGTGCCGCGCCCGCCCCAGGGACAGCTCGTCGTCCTCGGCCGGCCCGACCGCGTCCCCGCCCGGCAGCTCGACGTCGCCCTCGTCGAGGGCCGCGACCTCACCGAGGTCGCCGCGGCCGCCGCGGACGTCGGCGCACCCCGTGTCTTCGCCGAGATCGAGATCGCCCTCGACACGGCCCACGCCACCGCCGAGGAACGTGTCGCCGACCTCGAACAGCACGCGCCCTGGGCCGACCGGGGACGGCTGCGCCACATCGGCTCGGCCTCCGGACTCGCCGTCCTGCTCGGGCGGTTGCGGGGCGTCGTGGACGGCGTGCGCCTGCACCCGCTCGTACTGGACGAGGATCTGCCGGAGCTGTCCCGGCTCGTCCTGCCCCACCTCTTCGAGCGGCGCATCGCCGTACGCCCCCTGCCGGGCGCGTCCCTGCGCACCCACCTGGGCCTGGACCGCCCCGCCAACCGCTACGCCGCCGGCCCGGACCTCGAGGCCCTTCAGGAGACCCGATGACCCGCACCGACCCCCTCGACGTCCCGCGGCCCGACGCCCGCCTGCACTTCGGCGTCTTCTTCCAGGGCGTCAACCACTGGACCATCTGGTCCGACCCGGCCAGCGGCTCCCAGATCGACCCCGCGAGCTTCCGGAAGGTCGCCCGGACAGCCGAACGCGGCCTGTTCGACGCGTTCTTCCTGGGGGAGGGGCTGCGGCTGCGCGAGGTCGACGGCCTGATCCACGAACTCGATGTCGCCGGACGGCCCGACGCCATCACCCAACTCGCCGCGCTGGCCGCCGTCACCGAGCGGATCGGCCTGGTGAGCACCTCCAACACCACCTTCAACGAACCCGCCGACCTGGCCCGCCGGCTCTCCGGCCTCGACCTGCTCTCCGAGGGCCGCGCCGGGTGGAACGTGGTCACCACCGACAACGCCTGGACCGGGGCCAACTTCCGGCGCGGCGGCTACCTCGACCACGCCGACCGCTACCGGCGCGCCGAGGAGTTCCTCACCGTGGCCCGCGCCCTGTGGGACGGCTGGGCCGACGGGGCCGTCGCCGGCGCCGCGGACGCCCCCGGCTGGGCGGCACCGGAAGCCGTGGGCCGGGTCAGGCACCGGGGAACGCAGTTCGACGTCGACCTCGCGCCCACGCTGCCGCGCAGCGCGCAGGGTCACCCCGTGATCTTCCAGGCCGGGGACTCCGGCGAGGGACGTGACTTCGCCGCCCGCAACGCCGACGTCGTGTTCTCCGCGCACGGCAACGACTTCGACGACGCCCTGGCGTTCGCCGAGGACCTCCGGCGGCGGCTGCTCGCCGCCGGCCGACCCGCGGACGATCTGCGCATCCTCCCCGGCACGGAGATCATCATCGGTGCGACGGAGGCGGAGGCGCTGGAGAAGAAGCGTTGGATCCGCCTCCAACAGGTCACCCCCGCAACGGCGTTGGGGGTCGCCGGTCTGCTGTGGGGCATCGACCTCTCGGACCGGGACGCCGACGGCCCGCTGCCCAAGGAGGACCCGGTCGTCGCCGAGAACGACGGCTCCTTCGGCGCCCGGCGCGTCGCCGACCCCCGCGCGGTGGTCGCCGAGTGGCGCGAGAAGGCGGAGACCAACGGCTGGTCGCTGCGCGAGGCCGTCATCGCCCTCGGCCCGCAGCGCGGGCACGTCGGCACCCCCGCCGGGCTCGCCGACAGGTTCGCCCACTGGGTGCGGCACGGCGCCGTCGACGGCTTCAACGTCACGCCGTACCTCATTCCGGACGGGCTCGACGACATCGTCGACCTGCTCGTCCCCGAACTCCAGGAACGCGGTGTCTACCCCACCGCGTACGCGGGCCGCACGCTGCGTGAGCATCTCGGCCTGCGGGAGCCGCTCACCCGCCGCTCCACGACCGACGGACGGCGGGCGGGTTGACCGGCTCCTCCGCCGGGCCGGTCCGCCCCGATCCGGCGCCCCGGTTCCACTCGCCGTCGCCGAGCACCAGCAGCGGATCGAACATCACCACCACCCCGGCCAGCAGGAGGAAGACCACCGGTCCGATCAGCATCGGCAGCAGCAGTGAGGTGGGGCTGTCCCCGGCCCACGACGAGCTCGAACCGTGCACATGGACGCTGACCGCGGCCATCGCCGTGTAGTGCATCCCGGACACGGCGACGCCCATCACCAGGCTGGCGCCCAGGCTCGTCAGGAACCCGCGGATCGTGACGGCCGCCCACAGGGCGGCGGTCGCGGCCACCACGGCGATCAGCACCGAGAGGGCCACCGTGCTGGGGGCGTACTCGATGTCGCCGTTGAGCTGGAGGGCCGCCATGCCCAGATAGTGCATGGCGGCCACTCCGATGCCCGTGACGACCCCGGCGAGCGACAGCGCCCCCCGGCCGGCGCCCCGGTAGCCCACGATGAACACCCCCACGCCGACCACCGCGACCGCCACCGCGAGGCTGAGCACGGTCAGACCGACGTGGTAGCCGATCCGTGTCTCCTCCACCTGAAACCCGATCATGGCGATGAAGTGCATCGTCCAGATACCGCAGCCGATCGAGGCGGCGCCCAGCGCGAGCCAGCCCGGTTTCCACGAGCCGCCGTCGAGCAGCGTCCGCACGATGCAGCGCAGCCCCAGAGCCCCTCCCAGACAGGCCATCACAAAAGCCGCCACCGGGGTCACCACCCCGTACCGGAAGCCGTCTATCGTGCCTTCCATCATCAACTCCCCCCAGAGTGACGACTGTTCGTGGAGAACGTGTCTACGGGTAAGGCAGTGGTGAAAGCAAGCGTTTCCTGAGAGTCGGGGGCCGCGGGTACGCCGCGGTCGTCGGCTGCCCCGCGGTCACCGCAGGGTGAGCGGGGTCTCGGCTGCGAAGCGGGTCAGTTTCTCCGGATTGCGGACGTAGTAGAGGCCGGTGATGAGGGCGTCCTCGACGCGGATCGCCATGACGCCGTCGAACACGCCGTCCAGGTGTACGACGAGCGCCGGATTGCCGTTGACCACGGTGGGACCGAGAGTGAACGTGCTCGCGGTCCTTCCGGTGCCGCCGATGACGAGGCGGGCCACCTTGTCGGCGCCGATCACCGGCCGCGGCGCGGCGTGTTTGACGCCGCCGCCGTCCCCCACGTAGACGACCTCGGGGGCGAGCACGTCGAGAAATCCCTGAAGGTCCCCGGTCTCGAACGCGCGCCGGAACGATTCCACGGCCGCCCGGGTCTCGTCGGGGGAGACCGCCCGCCGGGGGCGGCGGGCGTCGACGTGCTTGCGGGCGCGGTGGGCGATCTGGCGGACGGCGGCGGGGCTCTTGTCGACGGCGGCCGCGATCTCGTCGTAGCCGACGTCGAAGGCCTCGCGCAGGACGAAGACGGCGCGTTCGGTGGGTGACAGGGTCTCCAGGACGAGCATCAGCGCCATCGACACGCTCTCGGCGAGTTCGACGTCCTGGGCCACGTCCGAGGCGGTGAGCAGCGGCTCCGGCAGCCAGGGGCCGATGTAGGCCTCCTTGCGGCGCGTGAGGGTGCGCAGCCGGTTGAGGGCCTGGCGGGTCGTGATCCGCACGAGGTAGGCGCGCCGGTCGCGGACCCGGTCGAGGTCGACGTCGACCCAGCGCAGCCAGGTCTCCTGGAGGACGTCCTCGGCGTCCGCCGCCGAGCCGAGCATCTCGTAGGCGACCGTGAAGAGGAGGTTGCGGTGGGCGACGAACGTGTCCGTCGCCGGATCGGCGGCGTCCTCGCGCATGTCCGCAACCGTCTCCCTCACGGTCGGCCCTGTTCGCCGCGCGCGTTCAGATGTGCCTTGACGGTCGGCGCCTGGTTCCGCTCGGCGCGCCGCAGTTGCCGGCTCCTGGCGGTTCCCGGGGCGCGGTGCAGCTTGTAGCCACCGGGCGTGTGGGCTTCTTCCGCGAGGTGCCTGATGATGCCCCGGCACACGAGTTCCTTGACCTTCGCGCCGGGGCGGCCGGGGATGTGGAGCCCCACCGCGACGTCGGACGTGTCGGCGAACTGGAAGATGCCGGCGCGTCGGCCCAGGCTGATGCACTGGGCGCCGAAACCCTGCTTGAGGGGCGCGGGCCGCTCGCCGGCGATCCGGCTGAGCACCGTGTCGGCGGCGCGTGCGCCCAGGGGCATCGCGGCCTGGCAGCTCATCCGCAGCGGTAGGTCCGACGGTGCCGCGGAGTCCCCGGCCGCGACGATGCGCGGGTCGTCCACGCTGGTCAGGGTCTCGTCGGTGCGCAGGCGGCCCAGGGCGTCGGTGCTCAGCCCGCTGCGCGCGGCCAGGTCCGGCACACCGAACCCGGCGGTCCAGACGGTCACCTCGCTCGGCAGCTCACGGCCGTCGGCGAGCCGTACGGTGTCGCGGGTCACCTCGGTCACCAGGGTGTCGGGGCCGTCGAGCACGGTCACCCCGAGCGCCGCCAGCCGCCCGGCGACCGCACGGCGTCCCCGCGGGTGCAGATACGGGTTGAGCACGCCGCCGCAGACCAGGGTGACGGTGCGGCCCGTCTCCGCCAGCTCGGCGGCGGTCTCGATGCCGGCCGGACCGGCGCCGACCACCGTCACCGGTGCCGACACGGGCGCGGCGGCCAGGACCTGCCGCAGCCGCTCGGCCTCCTCCAGGGTGGCGACGGGGTAGGCGTGATCGGCCACGCCGGGGACGTTCCGGCCGGCACTGCCGCTGCCCACGGCGTAGATCAGGTAGTCGTAGCCGAGCGTGCCGCCCGACGCGAGCGTCACCTGCCGTCCGGCGGCGTCGATCCTGGTCACGGAGTCGACCGTCAGCCGGACACCGTCGGCCAGCACCTTCCGGTAGTCGACGACGGCGTCGTCGGAGCCGCCGACCAGTTGGTGCAGGCGGACGCGGTGGACGAAGGTCCGGCGGGGGTTGATCAGCGTCACGGTCACGTCGTCGCGCTGGGTCAGGCGGTTGGCCGCCATCACGCCGGCGTAGCCGCCGCCGATCACGACGACTTCGGAGTTCCCGGTCATGGTGTCTCCTCCAGGCTCATCCCTGTTCGGTGGTCCGGCCTCAAGACACCGCGTCTTCCGTCCCTGTGACAGGGTGTGAGCCGGATCACCTCGAAGGGGGGCCGCTGTCACCGCACTTGGTCGGCTTCGTCCACGACGACAAGGCCGCCGATGCCACCTGTACGTCCGTCGTCAACACGGCGAGGCCGTCCGGACGCCCGTCCCGCCGGTGACGGCGCGCCGATCCGTCGGGTCCTGAGCCCGGTCACGGTGGCGACTGCTCCAGCCGTAGATCGTGATCTCGATGGTGAGGGGCGCCGAGGCGACAGCAGGACAGCGTCGACCATCCGGCCGGGACCGCCCACGCCGTCGGCTCCTTCTCCCTCTACCCGAGTTCACCGAGACGGAGCGCGTCCCTCATCGCGCTGAGCTTCGCGGTCGTCGCCGGGGTCCCCTCCCGCGCTTGTCCGGCGAGTCGGAGGGCGTCGTCGATCTCGCCGAGCTTGGCCGAGGACAGGACGCCCGCCCGCTCCATCAGGTCGTCCCGTGACACAGTGGTCAGCCACGTGCACGGGGTGAAGCCCGGACGCGGGAACGCGAGCCGCAGCACGCCTTCGAACGGCAGCCCGTCGGCGGCGCCGACCGTCACTTCGATGCCCAGACCGCTCATGTCGACGCCCGCCGGAGCGACGACCTGCATCACCCGGATCCCGGACGCGTCGTCTCCCGACAGCAGTACGACCAACCTCCGCTCGTCGAACCGGACCCACCAGACTTCGCCACGTTGCACAGGACCTCCGGACACAGGAAGGCAGACAGACGCCGCGCGACCCTAGCTGATACCGCTCACTTGTCGCGAGATCCGACGACTGTTCATCACGCTCGTCGTCCAACGCGTCTTTGATCCTGTCCACCGGCCTGGCCGGTCCGTCCGGCAGCGCCGCCACCAGGCCCGGTCCCGGCCCGGCCGCCACCGGCGGCAAGCCGCTCCAGCTTGAAGCTCACGATCTACGGGCCGTCGTACCGGGTGTCCTTCCCCCAGACGAAGACCTCGGTGCTCGGCAGGCGTGCGGAGAAGCGGCCCGACGCGGAGGCGTCCCGCAGCAGCCGGCGCAGGTCCGCCTCGAAGTCGGCGCGGCGCGTGCCGAACAGACGGGGGGCCGAGAACGACATCGAGAACACCCCCGCGACGACGTCGTCGACCGTGCGCTCGATGACTTGGCCGCCGGGCACGACATGGCGTCGCGGACCGGAGAATCCGGCCCGGGCGAGTACCGCGGCCTCACCGTCGGGCGTGCCCCGCGGCAGCACGCCGCGGCCCGCCCGCCGGACCGGCCCGAGCCAGCGTTTGACCAGTTCCTCGATCGCCGCCCCGGGCACGGCCGGAAGGGGCAGGCCCTCGGCGGTGAGCGTCCCGGTCTTCAGGTCGGAGATGTGCACCAGGGCCCCGCCGGTCTCGAGCATGTCCCAGGTGATCGCCGCCACCCGCTCGCGGTCCATCCAGTGGAAGGACTGGCCGAAGGTGGCGACGGTGAACCGCCCCAGACCCGCGGGCAGTTCCTCGGCCCGGATCCGCACCCACCGCGCCTTGCCGGTCACTCCTCGCGCACCGGCCTCGCGCCGCGCCTCGGCGATCATCTCGGCGTCCGGGTCCACGCCGACGACCTCACGGAACAGCGGGGCCAGAGCCAGGGCGAGGATCCCCGGCCCGCAGCCGACGTCGACGAGGCGCCCGTGCCCGTCGAGCCCCAGGATCCCGGCCAGCGCGTCCGCCAGCCCGGGGGCATAGGGGAGCCGGCCGCGCCGGTAGTGGGCGGCGGTACCCGCGAACAACGTCTCGTCCCATTCCCATCCGGCCACCACCGTCCGCCCACCGCCTCCGCAGAGATACCCCTTTGTCCGGTTGCCGATGATCCCACGGCCCCGGCGGCGTACCCGCCGTTCCGACCTCCCCCTCGGGCCGCCGGACAGTGAACGCACAGGTCCCTCACAGTGAGGCCGGGGGGTGGTGGCGCCGCACCCGCGCGGCACCGAGGGATAACCCTCGAAGCGCCCGGACTTGGCTGACATGCCACTGTCAAGCCTGACATTCTCCCACCCAACTGCCGCACTCCAGCGGCAAGTCGACTTCCCTTGTTCACGGTCCCGCACAAGTCAGCTCGTCCCGGACAGCACACCCGTCTGCCCGGTCTGTCACCGGCCGTACCCCGCGGCCGCCGCAGTAGGAGTACGAGTGAGACCCAACCCCCGCAAGCGGACCACGGTCGGAGCGGCCCTGCTCTCCACCGCCGCACTCGTGGCCCTCGGTGTCCAGACGGTCCCGGCCACCGCGCTGCCCGCAGCCCCCCACCCCAGCCCCGTGCGCACCGGTGGCCTGCCCGCCGACCTCACGCCCGCCCAGCGCACCACCCTGATCAGGAGCGCCGAGGCGAGGACGACGGACACGGCCGAGTCGCTCGGTCTCGGCGCCCAGGAGAAGCTGCTCGTCAAGGACGTCGTGAAGGACAACGACGGCACCCTGCACACGCGTTACGAGCGCACCTTCGCCGGTCTGCCCGTCCTCGGCGGCGACCTCGTCGTGCACACGCCCCCGGCCTCACTGGCCGCGGGCACGGTGAGCACCACCTTCAACAACAACCGCCGCACCGTCTCGGTCAGGTCCACGACCGCCACGTACGGCAAGGCGGCCGCCGAGTCCAAGGCCCTGACGGCCGCCAAGGCGCTCGACGCCCGGAACCCCGCCGCCCAGAGCGCGCGCAAGGTGATCTGGGCGGGCGAGGGCACGCCCAAGCTCGCCTGGGAGACCGTGGTGAGCGGCCTCCAGGACGACGGCACGCCGAGCAAGCTGCACGTCGTCACCGACGCCGCCACGGGCGCGGAACTCTCCCGGTTCGAGGGCGTCCAGACCGGCACCGGCAACAGCCAGTACAGCGGCACCGTCACCATCGGCACCACGCTGTCCGGCTCGACGTACCAACTGAACGACACCACGCGCGGCACGCACAAGACCTACAGCCTCAACAACGCGACGTCCGGCACCGGCACCCTGATGACGGACGCCGACGACACGTGGGGGACGGGCTCCGGCTCCAACACCCAGACCGCCGGCGTCGACGCCCACTACGGCGCCCAGGTGACGTGGGACTTCTACAAGAACACCTTCGGCCGCAGCGGCATCAAGAACGACGGTGTCGCCGCCTACTCCCGCGTCCACTACAGCACGGCGTACGTCAACGCCTTCTGGGACGACGACTGCTTCTGCATGACCTACGGCGACGGCACCAGCAGCACCCACGCGCTGACCTCGCTGGACGTCGCGGGCCACGAGATGAGCCACGGCGTCACCTCCAACACCGCGAACCTCAACTACACGGGTGAGTCGGGCGGTCTGAACGAGGCCACCTCCGACATCTTCGGCACCGGTGTGGAGTTCTACGCGAACAACTCGTCCGACGTCGGCGACTACCTCATCGGCGAGAAGATCGACATCAACGGCGACGGCACCCCGCTGCGCTACATGGACGAGCCCGACAAGGACGGCGGCTCCGCCGACAGTTGGTACTCCGGCGTCGGCAACCTGGACGTCCACTACTCCTCGGGCCCGGCGAACCACATGTTCTACCTGCTCTCCGAGGGCAGCGGCAGCAAGACCATCAACGGCGTCACCTACAACAGCCCGACCTCCGACGGCGTCGCCGTCGCGGGCATCGGCCGGGCCGCCGCCCTCCAGATCTGGTACAAGGCGCTGACGACGTACATGACGTCCAGCACCAACTACGCCGGCGCCCGCACCGCCGCCCTCAACGCGGCCACGGCGCTGTACGGCTCCGGCTCCACCCAGTACGCCGGCGTCGGCAACGCCTTCGCCGGCATCAACGTCGGCAGCCACATCACGGTCCCGACGACGGGCGTCACGGTGACCAACCCGGGCAGCCAGTCCGCCACCGTCGGCACCGCGGTGAGCCTCCAGATCTCCGCCAGCAGCAGCAACAGCGGCTCCCTGACCTACGCCGCGACCGGTCTGCCGGCCGGCCTGTCGATCAACAGCTCGACGGGTCTGATCTCCGGCACGCCGACCACGGCCGGCTCCTCCAGCACCACCGTCACGGTCACCGACAGCACCGGCGCGACCGGTACGGCGGCCTTCACCTGGACGGTCAGCACCTCAGGCGGCGGCGGGTCCTGCACCTCCACGCAACTGCTGGGCAACGCGGGCTTCGAGTCGGGCAACACCACCTGGACGGCGAGCAGCGGAGTGATCACCAACTCCAGCAGCCAGGCGGCCCGCACCGGCTCCTACAAGGCCTGGCTCGACGGCTACGGATCGACCCACACCGACACGCTGACCCAGTCGGTGACGATCCCGAGCGGCTGCACCAAAACCACGTTCACGTTCTACCTGCACGTCGACTCGGCCGAGACCAGCACCAGCACCGCGTACGACAAGCTGACGGTCACCGCCGGATCCACCACCCTGGCCACCTACTCCAACCTCAACAAGGCCACCGGGTACGTCCAGAAGTCCTTCAGCCTCGGCTCCTTCGCGGGCTCCACCGTGGCGCTGAAGTTCTCGGGCGTCGAGGACTCCTCGCTCCAGACCAGCTTCGTCGTGGACGACACCGCCGTCACGACCGGCTGATCACGACGGTCTGATCACCACCTGCGGATCACCCTGGCTGATCCGCTCGGACCGACGACGTCCCGCACACGGGCTCCCTCCGTGTGCGGGACGTCGTCGTACGTGTCCGGTCGGGTTCAGCTCAGGGGATCGAGCGTCAGATACGCCTGACGCGGCGAGCCGTCGTGGACGAGGGACTCCTGCTGCCCGACGTCGTCGAAGGCGAACGCGTACGCCTTGCCGTCCGCCATCTGCGCGTGGATCTTGCGGGCGTAGTGGTTGGTCACCGCGTCCTGGTAGAAGTTGGCCGCCGTGGTGTCCGGCTGGTTGGGGTTGACCAGGAGCGTGGAGCGGTTGAAGCCCGCGCACAGCGTGCGCGAGATCGGTCCGCGCACGGCGTCGTTCGGCGCGTCCAGCAGTCTGTGGCAGCCGAAGATGCTGGCCGCGTCAGGCTTCTGGAAGCTGGTCACGACCGCGCCCGAGGTGTTGGTGAAGTTCATGACCCCGCCGGAGACCCGCCCGTAGTACTTGGTGCCCGGCTGGTCGGCGAACGGGGTGACGGTCAGGGTGCTCGTCGCGTACTTCTGCCAGACCCGGTTGACGTAGTCGTCCATGACGTTGGCCGGGAGTGCGCCCGTCTCCACCCCGTACAGCGGTGCCAGAGCGCGCAGCACGGTGCCGTCCGACCGGGTCTGGATCAGGTTCGCCCAGCCGCCGGGCTGTCCGCGCAGCGCGTTGAAGAAGCCGGTGTAACCGCCCGACTTGAGGTGTCCGGTGCTGGCGGTGGTCCCGTCGGCACGCTGCACGCCGACCGCGTACGGCGCGGAGAACATGTCGACCTGCGTGCTGTTCAGCCACAGCCCGGAGTCGTTCAGTGTGTACTCCGACCAGTTGAACAGGATGTTCCGGTTCGGGTCGGTCGGGTTCTGGACCGCCGGCTGCACCAGCCCGCCGGTGGTCAGCCGGAAGTCGAGCTTCTGTCCGTAGGAGAAGTAGACCCGGCCGGAGAACTTGGGGATGCGGATGGTCGCGGACTGTCCGGCGGCCGGGCCAGGGATCGAGGCGTCGGGCGCCGGGGTGGGCGGGTTGCCGCCGGCGGGCCAGGCGTGGAAGGTGCCGTTGGCGTCCGCCCAGCCCTGCCGGCCCGTCGACAGCTGGGTGCCGAGGTTGTAGACGTACAGGGCTTCGCCACGCCCCGAGTTGTTGGTGATCTTCAGCGGGATGGTGTCGGGGACGGCCGCCTGGGCGGCCGGGGGGCCGAACGAGAGCAGCGCGCCGGCGAGAGCGGCGGCTCCGGCGATTCTGAGTGTGAGTGTGATCTTCGAGAGCACTCTCCACCTCCGTGCGGGTAGGCCTGTGGGGTTGGTCCGTACCATGTTGAGAGCGCTCTCAAAGTCGCATCGAGGTTGTGCCCATGTCAACAATCTCGGCAGAACCGGGAGCAGAAGAAGCGGCCGAGGCGGCGAAGGGGGCGGGTCCCCGGCACGAATCGTGCCGGGGACCCGCCCCCTTCGCCGGTACCGGTGGTCAGAAGGTGCGCTTCAGCAGCTCCAGCAGCGCGGCCCAGTGCCGCTCGGAGCCCTTCTCGTCGTACGAGGCGGTGTCGGCTTGTGTGTAACCGTGCTCGGCGCCGGCGTAGACCTCGCAGGTGTGCCGGACGCCCGCCGCCGTGAGGGCCCGCTCGAAGCGCTCGATCTGCTCGGGCGGCAGGGAGTGGTCGTTGTCGGCGTGGCCGAAGTACACCTCCGCCGTGATGTGTTCGGCCGCCAGGTGGGGGCTGTCCGGTGCGTCGGTCGCGAGCCGCCCGCCGTGGAAGCCGGCCGCCGCCGCGACCCGGTCCGGATACCCGCCGGCGGTCCACAGGACGAGCCGGGCGCCCATGCAGTACCCGGTCAGCGCCACCGGACCGTCCGCGACGAGCGGGCTCTCCTCCAGCCACCGCAGATAGGCCCCGGCGTCCCGCACGGCCGACTCGGAGGTCAGGGACCGGATGAGCGGGCCCAGGGCCTCGAAGATCTCCGGCCGGGCCGCGGGGTCGATGAACTCCGGCATCGGTACGACCGGGGCGCGTCCGTGCCGGTAGAACACGTTCGGGACCAGCACCGTGTAGCCGGCCTCGGCGAGCCGGTCGGCCATCGCCCGCAGGTGCGGACGCAGCCCGAAGGCGTCCTGGTAGAGCAGCACGCCCGGCCGGGGGGTTCCGTCACCGGGATGCGCGAGGTAGGCGTCGGCCACGCCGTCCTCGGTGGGGATGTCCACGGCTGTTCCCTGTACGGAGGTCATGCGGGGTGCCTCTCTGCGCGGTGTACTACGGCGGGCGGGCGGGCGGGCGAGCGAGCGTCCGGCCCGGCGGGGCCGGGCAGCGACCATCGTTGCATGCGCCATCGACCTGCCCGCCGGGACCCCCGGTGAGGGCTGCCGGGGTGCGGTGGGCGCTACTCGAACCGGGAGGTGTCACCCGCCCCGTGCCGCACGATCTGCGCCTCGCCCTCGGAGAAGTCGATGACCGTGGTCGGCTCGGTGCCGCAGTCGCCGGAGTCCAGCACGCCGTCCACCACGTGGTCGAGCCGGTCCTTGATCTCCCAGCCCTGGGTCATCGGCTCGTCCTCGCCGGGCAGCAACAGGGTGCTGGACAGCAGCGGTTCACCGAGTTCTGCGAGCAGGGCCTGGGTGACCCCGTGGTCCGGGATGCGCACGCCCACCGTCTTCTTCTTCGGGTGCTGGAGCATGCGCGGCACCTCCTTGGTCGCCGGGAGGATGAAGGTGTAGCTGCCCGGGGTCGAGGCCTTGATCGCGCGGAACACGTCCTTGTCCACCCGTACGAACTGACCGAGCTGCGCGAAGTCCTGGCACACGAGGGTGAAGTGGTGCCGGTCGTCCAGGTCGCGGATGGCCCGGATCCGGTCGATGCCGTTCTTGCTGCCCAGCCGGCAGCCCAGCGCGTAGCAGGAATCCGTCGGGTACGCGATCAGCGCGTCCGCCCGGATGGCGGCCGCGACCTGGGAGATGGTGCGGGGCTGGGGGTTCTCGGGGTGCACGTCGTAGTACTTCGCCATTGGCCGAGCTTATGCCGTGCCGCGGGGTGGCCGCCCCGCAGGACCGCCGTGCGGCTCGCCCGGGGGAGGTCCGGCTGTCGGCGCGCAGCCCCGGTGCCGACCCGGGGTCGGACTCCCGGCCCTGCCGCATCCGCGCGCCGCGTGAGGTGGTCGAGCCGGGTCGGCGCCGGGAAGCGACGCAGCCGACGGGAGTACAGGGGCGCGGAGCCGCCGGGTTACCTCGCTTGACATAGGTATGACGCGATACCTATTCTCCCTGTCATGTCCGACACCAGCGCATCCTCCGGGAGCATCGACCGCGTGGCCTCCGAGCTCGCGGCCCGGCTCCCCGCGCTGCACCGGGCCCTGGACCGCCGGGTCGCGGCCACCTACCCGCATCCCAAGCCCCCCGAGGGGCAGCTCCTGCTGCTGAAGTTCGTCGCGCAGCGCGAGGGCGCCACCGTGCGCGAGGCCGCCGAGGCCCTGCTGATGAAGCCCAACAACGTCAGCGCCCTGGTCTCGCAGCTCACCGGGCTCGGACTGCTGGAGCGCCGGCAGGACGGCGCCGACAAGCGGGTCGCCCACCTCCACCTGACGGCCACCTCGCGCCGGCGGCTGACCGAGGTCGGCGACCTGGAGACGGCCTTCCTCGCCGAGGCGCTGGCCTCTCTCACCGAGGGTGAGATGGGCGCGCTCGGCGCTGCGCTGGACGCGCTCGGCTCACTGACGCGCCACCTGCACACCGCGGCCCACTGACCGGCTCCGGCGCCCTCGCCGGCCCGTCTCCTCCCGGCCCGTCTCCCCCCGGTCCGGCGCTCTCCGGCTCCGCACTCCCTGGCTCGGCTCTCCCGGACCCTGTACTCCCCGGCTCGGCTCTCCCGGGCTCCGCGCTCCCCGACGGCTCTCCGCCCGGGGAGCCTCGTGTGCGCCCGGGGCGTCCGGGGCGCCCGCCGATACCTCCGTGTCCGCCACCTCCTCCGTTCTGCCGTCTTCGCCGTTCCCGCCACCTCCTCCGTCTCCTCGGTCACAGCACCCCGTACACAGACAAGGCTCCTCCATGCCGTCCACCTCCGTGGATCACTCCGGCGCGCCCGCGCGCACCGCCGCGCCGGCCGCGTCCCCGGCCCCCGGCCGTCTGCGCTCCAACCCCTGGCTCACGCTCTGCGCGGTCGCCTTCGGGCTGTTCATGGTGCCGACGGGTCCGTCGTCGCCATCGCCAACCCCGCCATCGGCCGCGACCTGAACGCCTCAACCGCCCAGCTCCAGTGGGTGACCAACTCCTATCTGCTCGCCCTCGCCGCCACCCTCATCCTGGGCGGCAAGCTGGGCGACCGCTTCGGCCGGCGTACGTTCTACCTGGTGGGCGTGGCCGGCTTCGCGCTCTCCTCGGTCGCCATCGGCCTGTCCGGCTCCGTCGGGGGCGTCATCGCCTTCCGCGCCGTCCAGGGAGTCTTCGGCGGTCTGCTGATGCCCAACACCCTGGGCCTGCTGCGCGCGGTGTTCCCGCCCAGGAAGTTCGGCATGGCCGTGGGCATCTGGGCCATGGTCTCCGCCGTGTCCACGGCGCTGGGCCCGATCGTCGGCGGCCTGCTGGTGGAGAACGTCAGCTGGGAGTCGGTGTTCTACATCAACCTGCCCATCGGCGTCGTCGCGTTCGCCTTCAGCGCCGTCGTCCTCCCGCAGTCCAGGAACCCCACCGGGCACCACCGCTTCGACGTCCCCGGCGTGGTCCTCCTCGCCCTCGGCCTGCTCAGCGTCGTCTTCGGTGTCGTCAAGGGCGAGACCTGGGGCTGGACGTCCGCCGGCACCTGGGGCGCGATCCTGGCCGGAGTCCTCCTGCTGGTCCTCTTCGGCTGGTACGAGACCCGTGTCGCGCACCCGCTGCTGCCGATGCGGCTCTTCCGCAGCTCCGCGCTCACGGTCGGCACGGTCATCACCGCGCTCAACTTCTTCGTGCTGCTCGGCGCGGTCTTCTTCGTCATGCTGTACCTCCAGAACGTGCGCGGCTGCACACCCGTAGAGGCGGGTGTCCGCACCCTCCCGCTGAGCCTCGCCTCGCTGGTCGCCTCGCCGCTCGGCGCCGCGCTCACCGGCCGGTTCGGCGCCCGGCTCACCATGCCGCTCGGCATGGCCCTCCAGGCCGCCGCCTGCTTCGGCCTGCTCACCTGGTCCACGGACTCCTCCTACGCCACGATGTGGCCGCCGTTCGTCGCACTCGGCCTCGGCGTCGGCATGGTGATGGCGGCCTCCTCCGACGCCATCGTCGGCAACGCCCCCGTACAGGACGGCGGGGTGGCCGGCGGACTCCAGGCCACCACGCTCCAGATCGGCGGCGCCCTCGGCACCTCGGTCCTGGTCTCCGTGATCAGCGCCCGGGTCGGCTCCACCCTCGGCGGCGAACTCACCGGCGCCGGAGTCCCCGCCGCCGCGGCCGACGGGCTGAAGGAGGCCACGGACGCCGTCGCGATGGGCGTCGCGCCCGTCTCGGACGCCATGCCCGCACACCTGCAGGCGGCCGTCGTCGAGGGCAGCGGACAGGCCTTCATGAACGGCCTGCACGCCGCCTCGGTCGTCACCGGCCTGCTGTGTGTCGCGGGAGCCGTCCTGGCCGCCGTCGGCATCAGGAAGTCCGCCTCCGGCTGACCGCCACGGCCGCGCCCGCGGTGCCCCCGTTCCGCGGGCGGACGTTCCGGTCCGCGTGAGGTAACGTCCCCGACCGATATGACTGGTTCGGCCCGCACGGGCCGTGAGGGACGAGGAGAGCGCCGACATGGCCGGCCGGGACGAAGGGAATCCCCACACCGACGCGGCGGACGACGCCGGTCCGGCGTGGGCGCGGGAACTCCTCGGACATCTGCGCCCCACCGGCGGCGACCTCGACAGAGTCCTCGACTGGCTGGCGGACACGCTCGACGCGGACGTCTCCCTGCGCGACGACACGGGCGCCTCGCTCGCCGGACCGCTCACCCCGCTGGACGAGACCCTGGTCGCCGCCGTCACCGGCGGCCGGCTGGCCTCCGCCGCCTGGGAGGGCGAGGGCAGGTTCGTCCGTCTGATCAGGGTCGAACTCCCGCGGCCCGCCACGTCGGGCGTGCTCGCCGTGACCCGGACCAGCCCCTTCGACCGGCGCGCCGCCGCCATCGTCACGCACACCGTGGGTGTCCTCGGACTCCTGCTGCGCGCCCAGGAGACGGCCGCGACCGGACACCGGCTGGCCCGAGCCACCGCCGACCTGCGGCTGGCCATCCTCCAGCTGCTCATGGTCGAGGACACCGTCGCCGCCCGCCGCGTCGCCGCGGGCCTGTGGCCAGGACTGCTCGACACCGACACCGCCTGCGTCTACGTGGTCGAGACCAGCCCCGAGGAACGCGACCGGCTCGCCGCGGCCTGTGTGGCGGCGACCCACGACGAGGCCCTCGTCGTGCGCTGCCCCGCCATGGACGGCCACGTCATCGTCGTCGTACCGGACGACAGCGCGGGCCGGGCGCTGCGTGCCCTGTGCGACCGCTACGCCGGAGCCTTCCTCGGCGGCAGCGCCCGCCAGAGCCTCGCCCGCACCGCCACCGCCTACGGACAGGCCGTCAGCGCCCTCGCCGTGGCCCGCTTCCGGCCCGACAAGACCGCCCTCTACGCCGAACGCACCCACCCCGAACGCCTGATGGACCCCGAGGTCCTGCGTACCTGGACGACCCGGCTGCTGCGCCCCCTCGACACCCTCCCGCACCACACCCGCGCCGAACTCCTCGCCACCACCCGGCTCGGCCTGGAGTTCACCGCCGTCAACGCGGCGAAGGTCCTCGGCGTCAGCCGCAACACCGTCCGCGCCCGCATGGAGCGCGTCGAGAACCTGCTGCGCGCCGACTTCTCCGACCTCACCGTCCGGGCCGCCGTCCACCTCGCGCTCCACACCCAGGTGGCCATCGCCGGGAACCGGACGGCAAGCGCGGAGGCCCCCGCCCGGCTCGGCGAGCTGCTCGGCGGCCCCGCCCTGCGCGTCTGGGCGCGGGAACTGCTGGCCCGCCTCGACTCCGACGGCCGGGACCTGCGCGGCACGCTGCGCGCCTGGATAGTGGCCGGCGGCAACGCCGAACGCGCCGCCCACCTGCTCGGTGTGCACGCGCAGACCGTCCGCGAACACGTGCGCAGCGCCGAACCCGTCCTCGAACGCCAGCTTCTCGCGGCCGGCAGCGACCTGTACGAGGTCGTCCTGGCCCATGTGGCGGCGGGCGACCTGGACCAGCCCGACCTGCACGAACCGGCCCAGCGGACGGAATCGGGCCATCCGGACGCACCTGTGCACAGGTGAGCCCTCCGTCGGCCGGAGCGGGCATCGACACGATTCCCAGCCGCTCGCCGGGCACGTACTTTCGAGGAGCGGCGGGGGTACGACCGGAACGGGGGACCGGTCGCACCCCCGCGCTCCGTCCTCAGTCCCGCAGCCGGATCGGGATCTCCTGCCAGCCGCTCGCGATGAACGAGGGCACCTGCCGCAGCTCCGGGGCCCCGGAGTCCAGCCGCAGACCGGGGAACCTGTCGAACAACGCGGGCAGCGCCGTCAGCGCCTCCATCCGGGCCAGCGGCGCCCCGATGCACCGGTGCACCCCGATCCCGAAGGCCAGATGGTCGTCCGCCGCCCGGGCCGCGTCGAACACGTCCGCGTCCGCCCCGTAGTGCGCCGGGTCCACGTTCGCCGCAGCGTACGTCGTGATGACGGCGTCCCCGGCCGGGATCGTCACCTCTCCCACCGCGATGTCCTCGACGGCGAACCGCAGCGGCAGCGTGGCGATCGGCGGGTACAGGCGCAGCGTCTCCTCGACGACCGCCTCCCAGCCGATGTCGCCCCGGCGGACCGCCGCCAGCTGCTCGGGCCGCCGCAGCAGCGCCACCGCCGCGTTCCCTATGAGGTTCACCGTCGTCTCGAAACCGGCGCCGATGACCAGCAGCAGCGTGTACAGCAGCTCCTCGTCGCCGAGCCGGTCGCCCTCCTCGTCGCGCACGCGGATCAGCTCGGTCGTCATGTCGTCGCCCGGGTGCTCGCGCTTGTACGCGATCAGGCCGCCCAGCACCGTGCCGATCTGCTCCTGGACGTACGCGGCGTGCTCCGGCGTCGGGTCGGTGGTGTCCATGATGGCCGCGACCAGCCGGACCTGGGCCTCGCGCAACTCGTCCGGCACCCCGAACAGTTCACAGACGATCTGCATCGGCAGCGGATGCGCGAACGTCGCCTTCAGGTCGGCCGTGTCGTCGCCCTTCTCCAGCGCGTCCAGCAGCTCGGTGGTGATCGCCTCCACCCGGGTGCGCAGCGCCTCGGTGCGCCGGTGGGTGAAGCTCGGCGCCACCAGCTTGCGCAGCCGGGCGTGGTCGGTGCCGTAGGTGGAGAGCATGTTGATCACGCCCACCCAGCCCAGGATCCAGCCCCAGGAGGGGTGTTCGCCGATCTCCGCCCACTGCCGCCAGTGCCGCCGGGGATCCTTGCTGACCCGGGGGTCCAGGATCAGCGCCTTCAGGGTGTCGTACCCGGTGGGCGCCCAGGCCGGAATGCCGCCGGGCAGCTCCACGGGCACCAGCGGCCCGAGGGCGCGCAGCCGGGCGCTCTCGGCGTGCACATCGGTGCCGAACGGGTCGAGGACGATGCGGTCGGTCACGGTCACGAACGGACTCCTGAGGGTTCGGCGGCGGGGGAGCGGGGGCTGAAGCGGACGGGCAGCGCGGTCAGCGAGCGGTGGAACGGGCCGGGCCGCCAGGTCAGCCGGTCGCGGGGCACCACGGGATCGAGGTCGGGCAGCCACTGGGTGAGCCGTTCGATCGCCTCGGTGACCAGCAGCAGCGTGTGCTGCTTCACCGGACAGGCGTGCGCTCCCGCTCCCCACGACAGATGCGAGGCGTCGTTCGGGAGCCGGCTCCCGCCGGCGTCGCGCTCGGCGAGGATCCCGAGCGCCCCGTACGACACCACCACCGGAACCGCGTCGCGCAGCCACACACCGTGGAAGGCCACGGGCCGGCGGACGTAGTAGATGCCGTAGTTCGCGAGCGGCGTCTCGTGGTGCAGCACCTCGACGACCGCGTCCATGACGGGCCGGGCGCCGTCGGTGAGGGTCGAGTAGTAGAGCGGGTTGCCGAGGATCCGCGACAGCGTGTTGGACAGCAGGTTCGCGGTGGGCCCGTAACCGGCGCCGAGGGTGAGGAACACCTGCCAGGTGACCTCCTCCCGGGTCAGCCCGGCCGGGTGGTCGAGGAGCCGGCTCGGCAGGTCGTCGCCGCGCCGCTCGGTCTTGGCGGCGATGAGGTCCAGGACGTACTGGGCGTACTCCGCCTCGCCCACGGTCGCGCGGTCGCCGCCCTCCATCATCTTGCCCACGCCCGAGTGCAGCCGGTCGCCCTGGCTCTCGGGCAGGCCGAACAGGTCGTTGAAGACCAGCGCCATCAGCGGCTCGGCGAAATCCCCGACCAGGTCGGCCTCGCCCCTCGGCCCGATCCGGCCCACCAGCAGCCGCACCGCCCGGTGCACCCGACCCCGCAGGTCGTGCGGCTCCACCAGGTCGAACACGTCGATGAGGGTGGTGCGGTAGCGGACGTGCGCGGCCCCGTCGGCGAACAGGGCGTTGGGCCGCCACCGCATCATGCCGAGCACCGGAGAGTCGTCGGGGACGGTCGACTCCCACGCGCGCGGGTCGTGCGAGAAGGTCTCCTGGTCGTGCAGCACGTCCAGCGCGGCGCGCCGGTCGGTGATCACGTACGCCGGTACTCCGGGCGCCAACTCGCCCCAGCCGACCGGCCCCTGATCGCGCAGTGCCTGGTAGTGGCGGAGCGGGTCGGCCGCGAAGCTCTCGTCCCACAGCCGCACGGGCGCGGAGCGCGCGAAGTCGCGTCGCTCCGGGGGATGGATGGTCACCGTGCCTCCACGGGGTCACGTCCGATCAGATGGTCGACGAGCGCGAGCAGCGCGTCGATCGAGGAGTCGGGGTCCCGCGCGTCGCAGGTCACCATCGGCGTCCCGGGCTCCAGGTCCAGCGCCTGCCGCAGCCGTTCCGCGCCGTGGTGGCGTGGCGCGTCGGGAAAGGTGTTGAGGGCCACCGCGTACGGCAGTCCGCTCTCCTCCACCAGCCCCAGCACGTCGAACGACGCGTCGAGGCGGCGGCTGTCGACGAGGACGAGCGCGCCCAGCGCCCCGTAGGCGATGTCGTCCCACAGCGCGCGGAAGCGCTCCTGTCCGGGCGTGCCGAACAGGTACAGCACGACATCGCCGGGCAGGCTGATCCGGCCGAAGTCGATGGCGACGGTCGTCGTCGACTTCTCCCGCACCCCGGCCAGGTCGTCGACCTCGGCGGACGCCTCGGAGAGGTGTTCCTCGGTGTGCAGCGGCCGGATCTCGGACACCGAGTCGATCAGGGTCGTCTTGCCCACTCCGAACGGCCCCGCGACCAGGATCTTCACCAGGTCGCGGGCGGTGTCGGGCTGGTGGACGGCGCCGGGCGCGCCGGCGCTAGGGGTGGTGTTTGAGGGCGCGGAGGCCATCGGCCACTCTCTTCAGCAGGTCGGGGTCGAACCGTGCGGCGGGCGGGATCGGCGCGCGGGCGAGAACGAGGTCCCGGTCGACGAGGTCGGCCGCCAGCACGCGTACCGCGGAGACCGGCAGCCTGAGCAGCGCCGCCGCCTCCACCACCGCCAGCGAGCCGCCCTCCAGGGTGTCCAGCAGGGCCAGTTCGGCGGCCGGCAGACCGCCCGGCAGCGGCTCCTCGCTGCGGGCGAGCACCGAGAGCCGCTCCAGGTGGGGCCGGCTGGGCCGGGCCACACCGCCGGTCGACAGGTAGGCGGGGACGAGCGGCCGGCCGGCCGGGCGGCGGGTCATGCCGGCGCGTTGTCGTCGGCTCCTCGGGACGCGGCCGCCATGGCCTTCTCACCCAGTCGCGCCACCTGGGAGTGGACCCGGTGCGCCAGCAGGTCGAGCCGCATCTCGCCGTCGCCGTACGCGGCCACGCAGGTGCCGTGGTCGGTCGGCACGATCAGCACATAGCCGTGGTCGGACTCGATGACGATCTGGCGTACCTCGGCCCGTTCCCGGTCGGCGAACGCGGCCGCCGCGGTCCGGCAGGCCCCCTGCACGGTGCTGGTGATGGCGGCCACCCGCTCGGCCGACGGCTGCGACAGGGCGTCGGTGTAGCCCGTCACCAGTCCGTCCCGGGTCAGCATGACGGCGGCCAGCACGTGCGGCACTTGCAGGATCGGCTCCAGCACCCATGCCGTGTCGCCCGTATTACGGCTGGTCATCTCGCCGCTTCCCCCTCGATGTCGGTCTGGTCGGTCTGGTCGGTCTGGTCACTGTGGCCGGCGTGGCCGGTGGCGGTCTGGTCGACGCGGTCGGACCGGGCGGAGCGGCCGGTCCCGTCGGTGCGGTCGGCCGGGGTGCTCCCGTGGCCGCCGACTCCGGCGTTCCCGGGCCGGCCGGCGCCCCCGGCGCCCTCGGTGTCCTCGGCGTCAGCGCGGGCCGCCGCCGTGCCGGACTGGAGCGCGCCGAGCGCGGCCGCCGCCTCCTCCGGTCTGCGCGCGGGCCGTTGCGCGCGGACGCGGGCGGGGTCCCGCGCCGGACCCTCCTCCGGTGCGGCGGCCCGGGTGCGGCGACGGCGCTGGGGCAGGCCGTCGGTGTCCAGGGGCTCGTGATGCCCCGGTGCCGCCTCGGGGACGCCGTTCTCCGTGCCGTAGGCGTGGGAGGGCACCGGCCGGTCGGCCGCGGCCCTGCGGGTGGTGCGCGGCGCGCTCGCGGCCGGCGGCCGGTCGGCCGGGTCGAGACGGCTGAGGAGATGGCTGTCGACCCGCAGCACCGCGCGCACACCGCCGTACGGCGAGGCCGAGGACACATCGACGCTCAGATCGAACTGCCGGGTGAGACGGCCGACGGCGGCCAGCCCCATGCGCGGCGGATCGCCCAGATCGGTGAGCAGGATGAGATCGTCGCCGGCCACCAGCCGCTGGGCGCGGTCGCGTTCGTCCCGCGTCATGCCGAGCCCGGCGTCGTCGATGGTGACGCACACACCGTGGTGGACGTGCTCCAGGCTCACCACGACATCGGTGTCCGGGGCGGAGTGCCGGAGCGCGTTGTCGAGCAGCTCGGCGACGATGATGGCCACCGGCTCGACGGCGTGCGAGACCAGGGCGGTGCCGCTCTCGAGGTGGTTGTGGACCTGGACCCGGTGGTAGCCCGCGAGCCGGGCCTGACCGCCGGTCACGGCGTCCACCAGGTGCGACTCCTCACGCGCCAGCCCGACCCAGGCCCCGCACACCACGGCGGTGACCTGCGCGCGGCGCAGCGACTGCTCGTTCTCGTGGTCCAGCCGGAACAGGGTCTGCGTCAATTCCGGGTCGTCGTAACGTTGCTGGAGTCCGCGCAGCGCGTCCTGGAGCCGGTACAGGGCCGCCTGGATCTCCCGGGTGGCGCCCCGCATCCCGGCCTGCGCGGCCGCGTCGACCCGGGTGCGCTGGGCCGCCACCTCGGACTGGAGCGCCAGCACCACGTTCTCCAGGGCGATGCCCAGCGGGGTGCCGGTGGTCAGCGGCTGGAGCGGGCCCGGTTCGGGCACGTGCGGATGGGCCACCTGGCGGGCGGCGGCGGGCACCCGGTGGTCGGCCAGATGCTCGACCTCCGCCGTGAACGCCCTCAAGGAGCCGTCCAGTCGGGTGCGCAGCGCGGCGATCTCCGCTCGCTGCCGGGTCCGTTGCCGCCGTGACCGCAGCAATTCGCCGCCGAGGGCGAGCGCGGACAGTGTGCCGGCGGCCAGGCCACCGGCCACCAGGTCCGGTAATTCGATCATCGATTCGGTTCCATGGGGGTCGGACGTATCGGTGCTCAGGGCAGGGGTGGGTCCGACGGACTCGGACCGGGCACTCGCAGCACAGTACACACCGTCATCGATCGATCCCGCACGGTTGAGTGAGACTTGGCTCCCAATGTGCCCGGTATCTGTTCACTTCTGCGTCGACTGTCTGAATTGCCGTACGCCACAACGGAGTTGGACGGTCCTGTTGGGCCGTCCGGTCCTACGTTCGCACGGGGGGACTCCGAAGGGGGGCCGTGCTCACCCGTGCCGGTGAGCGCGCGGCGCCCGCGCGTACCACCGGTGTGTCCGCCCCGTTGGCCCGGGCATGGACCGACCTCCGCCCGCACCGCCCCGCGCCGAATGCCCCTCCGGTCTCCTGCACGCCGCCCTGTGGGCGGACCGGCCCGGGTGCCGCGTACCGATCTACGCCCGGCTCGTCGCGGAGTGGCGGGCCCACGGGCGGACGGTGCCCACCCGCCCGGACGTGCCGTGGGTGCCCTCGTCCGCGGTCCGCCGGCTGCGCCGGGACGAGGACGGCACCTTCCGCCCGTGACGCGCTACCGGCCGCACATCGGGGTCAGGACGGCCAGCGTGCCGTTGGCCTGACGCAGGGCCAGCTCCAGTGTGACGGGTGAGTGCAGGGACCCGGTCCCGTCCGGCGGGACCAGCCACTCCAGGGACCGTGCGGCCCGGTAGGGCGGCGGAACCGCCACCCAGGAGCCCCGGCCCGCGCGTCTCAGCCCCGCCCCGACCCACCGGGTACCGGGATCCGGCGGGAGGAAGAAGCCGACCCGGTGCGCCGCGGTGTCCACCAGGGTGGGTCCCGGCACGGGGCGGGACGCCTGCCACAGCAGATCCAGGGTGAGCAGGCCCAGCCGGTCGGGCACGCTGAGGACCTCCCAGTAGCGGCCCGCCTCCAGCAGCGTGATCCCTTCGCCCTGGTCCCACTCCCGCTTGCACAGCCGCGGGTCCGTCGCGGCGGCCGCGAGCCACTCCACGCCCCGCGTCCACATCGCATCGCTCATGTCGGCTCCGTGTGACGTCCGCCCCCGGCCGCATGCCGAGCGGGCATATGCATGCTGGTAGATATTTCTAGGTGGCGGAAGGGGTGGCGAACCGTGGCGTTTCGGTGTGTTTCGTTCGAGTCCCGAGCATCGGTTCGGTGTCCCGGTTCCCCTGAAGCGGGCCCGGCGGCTCCGGTTCAGGGTCCGGTCCCCGTCACGTTCGGCCGCTGCCGCCCTGCGGGACCGGCAGCGGCAGATCCGCCTGGCGCAGCTCCGCCAGCAACTCGTTCTGCCCCGCGAGGAGTTCGGTGAGGATGCGGCGGGCGGCCCGCAGCAGCTCGGCCACATCGCCGCCGGCGAGCGCGTAACTGACCGTCGAGCCCTCACGGATCGACACCACGATCCCGGCGCGGCGCAGCACCGCCAGTTGCTGGGACAGGCTGGACGGCTCGATCTCGATCTCGGCGAGCAGGTCACGAACGGCGACCGGTCCGCCCTGGAGCAGTTCGAGGACCCTGATGCGGACCGGGTGCCCGAGCATGCGGAAGAACTCGGCCTTGGCCTGGTAAAGGGGAACCTGCATGGTCTCTCGCTCGCTCCCTGCCGCGTACGGTGCGTGGTGCGCGATGGCGCGGCGACCCGCCCGGCCGGCCGTGGGCCGCCGCGCGCCACGTGCTGCGTCACGATCCTGGTGGCTGGGGGCTCCGCACACCCGTGTGATGCGGTGATCTGGATGTCTCGAGATGAAGAAATCTTCAATTCGAGGGCATGCGAAGCCGCTGGCCACCCGGTCGGTTACACCTCGAGTTCGGCTTCGATCCGCTTCAACTGGTGACGGGCCATCGCCAGGTTGGACCGTCCGCGGTCCAGTACGAGGTAGAGGAACAGCCCGCTGCCGCCACGGCCCTTGAGCAGCCGGATGAGGTGGTACTGGCTCGCGAGCGTGATCAGGATGTCCTCGATCTCACCCTTGAGGCCCAGGTGCTCCATGGTGCGGACCTTGGCGCGGATCACATCGGTGTTGCCGGCCGCGGCCACGTTCAGATCGAGGTCCTTGCCTCCGCCGAGCGTGCCGAGTGCCATGCCGCTCGTGTAGTCCACGACGGCGACCCCCACCGCCCCCTCGATCGCGGTCATCGTCTCCTTCATCGAGATCTCCAGATTCGCCACGGCGCTTCTCCTGCCGCTCGCGCGGGCCCGGGCTCCTCCGGCCCCGCTGGTCCCCCGAACGTACGGAGCGTGTCCCCCGAGTGGGTGACACGCTTCGGGACTGGCCCGAGGAGCTTCGGAACAGGCGGATACCTGAGCCCTTTTGAGCGTGCGCGTACGGGAGTTGAGCGGATCGACGGTACGGGCGCGGAACACGTGAGGGGACACGCTTGGGCGGGGCGGGGCGGGGTGGGGTAGGGAGACGGTCGCGGTCAGTGCGTGGGCAGCCACTTCTCCAGGGCGCCGATGAGGCGGTCGAGGGCGGGCGCGTCGGTGGAACGGTCCGTCATGACCGTGCGGCCGTCGAACTGGAGCGTGTACTGGAACTTGTCGGCCGACCCCATGTCGATCGCGAAGGCGGGGACGTCGGCGAGCGCCGGATCTCCGAGCAGGGTGCGCAGCGTCGTGAACTGGGCCGCGGTGGTGCGGCGCACCGCGGACTCGCCGCTGTCGGTGGTCCGGACCGTGCCGTCGCCACGGAGGACCACCTGCCGGTTCACCCCGGCGAAGCCACCGGTGACGGTCATGGTCACCAGCTTCTGGTCCGGGCCGGTGACGGGCACCGGCGTCGGGCTCGCCGGGGCCGGGACCGACCCCGAGGCCGGGGGAGAGGCCGACCCGGAGGTGCCGGAGGAGGAGGGGGCCAGTGAGGAGGGGACGGGTGAGGACGGGGTGTCGGAGACGGTCACCGAGACGGTGGTCTCGTCCGTCGGCTCCGCCGCCTTCCCGTCGTCCCCGGAAGAGCAGCCGGTGAGCGCCAGCGCCGCGGCCGCGCACACCATCACCGAACTCCGTGTGAGCACCGTCGCCTCCTCGTGTACCTCGTGTGCGTCTCGTGCCTGCGCCTCGTGCCCCGGTGTGTCATGTTCCTGAGCATGCGGCCCTGAGTACCCGGCATGACAGGGTGTCATGCCGCCGGTCCCCATGCCCCGCGTGCGCCCGGCCCTTCGTGTCGCTTGCGGGCGGGCCGGGGGAGCGGGCAGGGTTCCGTGCCGTGGCCACTTTGCTGATCGTCCATCACACCCCCTCGCCCAACTGCCAGGCCCTTTTCGAAGCGGTCCTCTCGGGCGCCACGGCTCCCGAGATCGAAGGGGTCCGGGTCGAACGCCGGGCCGCCCTCGCCGCGACCGCCTCCGACGTCCTGGCGGCCGACGCCTATCTGCTGGGCACGCCGGCCAACCTCGGCTACATGTCCGGCGCGCTGAAGCATTTCTTCGACCAGGTGTACTACCCCTGCCTCGACGCCACGCGTGGCCGGCCCTTCGGCTACTACGTGCACGGCGGCAACGACGTCACCGGCGCGGTGCGCGGCATCGAGACCGTCACCACCGGCCTGGGCTGGCGGCGCGCGGCCGAACCGGTCACCGTCACCGGGGAACCCGGCAAGGCGGACGTGACGGCCTGCTGGGAACTGGGCGCCACGGTCGCGGCCGGTCTGATGGAGTGACGGGGGCCGGGCCGCCTCGCGTCACTGCCGGACGGCCGCGTCCGACGTCGGCGCCGTGACTCCGGTGCCTGGCGTCAATGCCCGCCCGGGCCGGGCAGGCAGGTTCCCTCGACAGTGCGCCCGACGACCTCCGCCGTCGCGTGACCTTCGACGTCGACGGTCCCGTTGACGCACACCTTGCCTTCGCCGCCCCCTACGAGCAGGTCGTGCAGGGGTGCCAGGAAGTTGCCCCGCACCTCGATCTGCGGCGCCTTGAGGCCGAGCGCCTGGGCAGCGGCCGCCCGCAGACCGTCCAGGGTGGTCCCCTCGGCCGCCGCGAGTTCCTGGAGTGCCGCGGCCAGCGCCGCCGCCTTCGGTTGCGCCTGCCGCCGTTGCGCGGCGGTGAGGGGCTGGGTCTCCCGGTAGGCGTGGTTCTCGGCGACCCGCTGGTCCCAGCCGTAGGTGATGCACGCGGACGGCGAGGCCTGGGTGTCCTCGGGCGGCGGGCAGAAGCCCTTGGCCTGCGCCGAGGCGGCGGCCGAGGGCGGGGAGGCTGGCGGGCCGGCCGCCCGGGGGTCGTCGGACGGGTCGGCGCATCCGGCGGCGAGAGTGAGGGCGAGCAGGGCCGGCGCAACCGGGGCACCGAGCCGCCGCCGTGGCCGCAGCCCCGACCGGCGTGACCGCAGGCGTGTCATGCCTCGATCATGTCAGGCGGGCACCGGCCCGGGCCACGAGGTCAGTTCCACAGCGGGTACGTGACCACGCGACCGAACTGCTCAGGCCTGTCGCCGAGGTAGGTGAGGGTCATCCGGGTCCAGTGCTGCACCTGCGGGTTCTTCTTCCACGCCTGCGGCCGGTCCAGCTTCACGACGACGGCGTACGGATGGAAGGCGCCCGCCGCGCAGTACGGATCGCAGTCGTTGACGACGTTGACACCGGTGGCCCGCGCCGACTTCGTGCCCCAGCTGTCCCAGTGCAGCGAGACCAGGCGGCTGTTGCCGTCGCCGCACGCCAGGATGAAGTCACCGGGCCGCACCTTGGCATGCCAGAGGCAGTCGACCAGAACGGGCGGTGCGGCCTGCCGTACGGCAGCCGCACGGGCCGCGGACGGGGCGGCGGCCGGTGCGGCGGAGGCCGAGCCGATGGTCGCCGAGCCGACGGTCGCCGTGAGGCCCAGCGCCGCGCTGAGCATGACCGCTGTTCTCGTCGTGTGTCGCATGTCGGCTCCCGCCCGCCCGACCGGGAGCCGTCTGTTTCCGCGCCCGGAGAAGTTCTCTACCGACGCTACGACGGCGAGCGGAAGGCGACCACTCGAACGGCCCAGAGCCCGCGCCCCCTCACCGCGAGGAGCGGACGCCTGAGCCCGGACGCCTGAGGCCGGACGCCTGAGGCCGGACGCCTCATCCCGGGATGCCGGACGCCGGAGACCTGACGTCGAACGCGAACGGCGGTCGGGCCAGGCCGGTCCTGTCCGCGCCGCGCCGCACCGGCACCGGCTAGGAGACGTCCGCCCGTGCCGCCTGGCTTCCTCCCGCTCCTCCGGCGCTCCCCGCCGCCGCGCCGTCCGTCACGACCACGACGATCTCGTCCGTACGGCTCCAGACCCGTAAGTCGGCCTTGGCGGGATTGAGCCGGACCTGACGGCCGCCCGCGGGCACCGCGGCGGAGCCGTGACAGCGGTAGCCGATCGCGCACTCGCTCCGGTCGCGCGCCGCCGCCACGACCGTGGCGAACGACGCGGGACGGCCGGGCGGCACATAGAGATGCGCCGGACGCAGCCGTAGTGCGCTGCCGCCGGCGGCGAACAGTTCCTCGAACACCGCGGCCAGGTGTCCGTTCTGCGAGACCTGTGCCATGAGCAGCCCCGTCAGCTGTCCGCCGACGACCGCTTCGGAGTCCGGCCCTAGGGGGGCCAGGGCGCGGTTGCGTTCGTCGGCGAGTTCCGCGACCACCGGCACGGCGTACCCGGCCTCCTGCGCGAGGGACCGCAGGATCAGCAGGACGATCAGGGTGCGGTGGTCCGGCGGTCCGGCCGCTTCCCCGGAGTCCGGCCCGAGCACGATGATCCGCTCGTAGGAGCCCGGGTCGAGAGCGCGCAGGGACGAGGGATCGGTCGGATCGGCGGTCGAGAAGGTGACGGCGAGCCCGTCGAAGCCCGCGGGTTCCCTGCGCGGCTCCGGTACCGGCGGCGTCGGAGCCGCGTCCGCCGCATCCGTGACGACGTGCAGGACCGCGCCCGGCCGGGCGCGGCGGCGCAGCTGGTCGACCAGGTGGGGCGCCCGACGGTTCCAGCCCAGCAGCAGGAAACGCGAGGGTTCGGCCGCGCCCGCGTCGGGCTCGGTCGGCGCGGGCGGCTCCACCAGGTCGCGGCAGTCCTCCCAGCGCGGGGTGTCCTCGTCCGGTGCCACGACCACGGGGCGGTCCCCGGGCGCGACGACGGTCTCCGGCGGTGGGTTGAGCAGGACGGTGCCGTCGGCTCGCACCAGCCCGGCCACCGCCGCCGTCGCGCAGTCGAGCAGGACGTCCCCGAAGCGGCGGCCCGCGAGTTCGGGAGCGGCGGCGAGGTAGAACTCGTCGCCCGCGAAGTCGAGGAGTTCCCGCAGCACGGCGGTCAGGCCCGGGTGCAGCGCGGAATGCGCGATGAGGCCGGCCGCCGTCCGGTCGGACTCCAGCACGATGCCCCGCGGACCGGCGGCGAGGCGGGCCGCCACGCGGTACCGCTCGTCCCGTACGCAGGCGACGACGGGCGGGCCCGCGTGTTCGCCGAGGACGGCACGCAGGGCCAGCAGCGTCCGTACGGTCTCGGTGTCCCCGGCGGTCTCCGCGGCGGGCAGGACCAGCACCGTCCTCGCAGAAGCCGGACTGACCAGCCCGAGCGCCTCGGGGTCGGCCGTGGAGCCGCTGCGGCAGATCAGCCGCGTGGTGCCGGTCGGTCCGAGCGCGGCCGCCAGTGCCTCCTCCATCTCGGTCTTGTCCCGGTCGGCGAGGACGACGACCGCGCCCCAGCGTTGACCGGCGCGCGCCGCGACCAGCTCGCCGACCACCGTGAACACCTGCTCCGACCAGCCGAGCACCACCGAGTGGCCCGCCTCCACCACGGTGGAGCGGCCTCGGCGCAGTTCGGTGAGGCGGTCGGTGAGACCGGTGGTGATCACGCCGATCAGGGTCGACACGTACAGCAGGGCCATCAGGCCGAGCAGCACGCCCAGCAGCATCCGCAGCGGGGCTCCGGTCACCGCGCCCAGCCGCAGGGTCTCCGCACTGACCCGCCACACCGCGATCAGCCGGCCCGACAGTGAACGCGGCGCGGAGGGGTCCGTCCACACCAGCAGCGCACTCGCCGGTACGACGATGCCGAGGCAGGTCACCGCCAGCCATCCGACCAATCTGCCGGTGCTGCGCGCCAGTGTGTTGTCGAACCGGTAGCGCATCCGCTCCCGTAACGAAACCGGCCCTCGCCGCTGCCCTTCCACCACGCCCCCTGTCTCCCGCCGGCCGACTGCCGTCGCCCCCTGAACTCGCAGGGTGCTGCCCGGAGTGCCGCGACACGCCGTGGGAATCCCCGTGTTCACCCTTTCGGGAGGGCGGGCCGCTCCCACGGCTGAAAACGTGCGCCGAGCAGGGTGGATCCCCGGTCGGGCATGGTCATTTCCAGCCGTTGTTTTGGCATTCCCATGACAAACCTGTGCACGCAGTGCCACGCTGCTGCCGAAGTTCACCGTTCCTTCACACCCGCATCATGCGGGGCATCCCCCAACCCCCCACCTCCTTCCACCCGCCAGCCGTGCAGCGCTCCGGACCGGCCTCATCCCGCCGTTCCGCCCCACCTCGGCCCCCACCACGGGCCGACCGTCGCACGAAGGAGAACCCGTTGCCCCGGCGACACCACCCCATCCTCCGGCGCAGACGCGCCACCGCCCTCGCTCTGACGACCATCGGGACCCTGCTCGCCCTGGGAGCCCCGGCCGGTACCGCCGGCGCGGCCCCCGCCGACCCGGGTCCCGGTCACGCCAAGATCTCCGCCACGCCTCGCGCGGGCGCGGCGGCGACGCCGCTGTCCCCGGCCCGCCGCGCCTCGCTGATCAAGAGCGCGCAGACCGCGGCCGGCAGCACGGCCCGGCGACTCGCCCTCGGCGCCCGGGAGAAGCTCGTCGTCAGGGACGTCGTCCAGGACGCCGACGGAACCACGCACACCCGCTACGAGCGCACCTACGCCGGTCTGCCCGTCCTCGGCGGTGACCTGGTCGTCCACCTCGAGGACGGCCGGACCACCGTCTCCCGGGCGAGCGGCGCCACGCTCACGCTGCCCTCGCTCAGCCCGAAGCTCTCCGCGACCGACGCCACCGGCAAGGCTCTCGCGGCCGCGAGGAGCGCGGACGCCACCGGCGCCGAGGCCGAGAGGGCGCCCCGCCTCGTCGTCTGGGCAGGCGCCGCCCGACCCGTCCTCGCCTGGGAGACGGTCGTCGAGGGCGTTCAGCGGGACGGCACGCCCAGTGAGCTCCAGGTGGTCACCGACGCGACCACGGGCAAGCAGATCCTCGCCGCCGAGAAGGTGCACACCGGCACCGGCACCGGCCAGTACGCCGGCACGGTCTCGGTCGGCAGCACGCTGTCGGGATCGACGTACCAGCTCACCGACGGCGACCGCGCCGGGCACAAGACCTACGACCTGAACCAGGGCACCTCCGGCACCGGCACCCTCTTCACGGACGACAACGATGTCTGGGGCAACGGCCTGCCCTCCGATCGCCAGACCGCCGGTGTCGACGTGGCCTTCGGCGCCGCCGCGACCTGGGACTACTACAAGGACGTGTACGGCCGTAACGGCATCCGCAACGACGGCGTCGCCGCCTACAGCCGGGCCCACTACGGCAACAGCTACGTCAACGCCTTCTGGCAGGACAGCTGCTTCTGCATGACCTACGGCGACGGCTCGGGCAACACCCACCCGCTGACCGCCCTGGATGTGGCCGCCCACGAGATGAGCCACGGTGTCACCGCCGCCACCGCCAACCTGACCTACTCCGGCGAGTCCGGGGGCCTCAACGAGGCGACCTCCGACATCTTCGCCGCCGCCGTCGAGTTCCACTCCGGCCTCGCCGCCGACCCCGGCGACTACCTCGTCGGCGAGAAGATCGACATCAACGGCAACGGCACCCCGCTGCGGTACATGGACAAGCCCTCCAAGGACGGCGCCTCCCGCGACAGCTGGAGCTCCACCCTGGGCAGCGTCGACGTCCACTACTCCTCGGGCCCGGCCAACCACTTCTTCTACCTGCTCTCCGAGGGCAGCGGCGCCAAGACCGTCAACGGCGTCGCCTACGACAGCCCGACCTACGACGGTCAGGCCGTCACCGGCATCGGCATCGAGAACGCCGCCGCCATCTGGTACCGCGCGCTGACGACGTACATGACCTCGTCGACCAACTACGCGGGCGCCCGCACCGCCACCCTCCAGGCGTCGGCCGACCTGTTCGGCGCCTACAGCCCCACCTACCTCGCCGTCGCCGACGCCTGGGCCGCCATCAACGTCGGCAGCCGGATAGCCCTCGGCGTCAACGTCGCCCCGATCGCCGACCAGACCAGCGGCGTGGGCCAGTCGGTCAGCCTCCAGGTGGACGCGTACACCACCAACTCCGGTGCGGGCCTGACCTATGAGGCCACCGGCCTGCCCGACGGGCTGACTCTCGGTGCGAACGGCCTGATCTCCGGGACGCCGACGACCCTCGGCAGCAGCGACGTCGCCGTCACGGTCACCGACAGCACCGGCGCGTCCGTCACGGACACCTTCACCTGGCGGATCGCGTACATCTACGCCTCCGCCACCCGCGTCGACATCCCCGACAACGCCGCGGCCGTGGAGTCCCCGATCACCATCACGGGCCGTGATGGCAACGCCTCCGCGACCACCTCGGTCTACGTCAACATCGTCCACACCTACCGCGGTGACCTGACCGTCGACCTGGTCGGCCCCGACGGCACCGTCTACTCGCTCCTCAACCGCGCCGGCGGCTCCGCCGACAACGTCGACCAGACCTTCACGGTCGACGCGTCGGCCCAGCCCCTCGACGGCACATGGAAGCTGCGGGTCCAGGACCGCGCGTCGATCGACGTGGGGTACATCCAGCGCTGGCAGCTGACGCCCTGACCGCCTCGGTCGGCGGCCACTGACCGCTGACCGCCCGACACCGCCGCCCGGGGTCCTCAGTCCCGGGCGGCGGCATGTCCGCGGGTCCGGGAGCGGGCCGGGCCCGTCGGCACGGTCAGGCGGCGCGGCAGAGCACCGACGGGCTGACGGAAGCCTCGGCGCGGACCACGGGCGGCGCGGGCAGGCGACGGGCGGTGCGCACGGGGGCCGCGGTCTGCGAGCGGTGGCGTGCGAAGACGACGAGGCGGAGCACGGCGAACCGCGCGGCACCGGCGAGTGCCGAGGCCGACAGGTAGACGACCTGTTGGAGCGCCGCGCCGGGTGACGCCACCAGGTACTGGAGGACACCCATCGCCACGCAGGTCACCGCGTACGCGGCCGCCGCGGACCCGGCCGACTGCGCGTGCTGCCGCCAGGTCGCGCGCCCGCCCGTCCCGAAGGTGAAGCGGGCGTGCAGCTCGGTGGCCAGGAACGTGGAGGCCGCGGTGATCAGGGCGTTGGCCAGGACCCAGGGGAGCCAGGAGGCGAGCGCCGCCACGGCGAAGCTGGAAGCGAGCCCCACTCCGCCGCCGCAGAGTGCGAAGCGCGCGAAGGCGGTGAGGGCGGGTGTCGCCCGCCGCCGGCTCTGCTCGGTCTCCATGATCCGCCCCCTGGGATCGCTCCTTCGCGAAACGCGGAGCCTCGGACTTGGGAGGCCCTGGGCTCGTCGTTTCCTGTTGCGCAAACGCTACGTTGCATTCACCGACGGGGCAACGAGTTAAATGCGCAACGTGGATAACAGGCCTGTTCAGACAGGTGAAATCGTTGCAATGGCTTGATTGTCAACGCAACAGGCCTCGCGGGTTCGTTGCAATGAGTGGAAAGTGAACGCTATGCCGGAGACGTACGGACGGGGGTGTCCGCGCGGCGGCGTCCGAGCGGCCCCGGACGTGATGCCCCGGCGGAGCCGGACGGGCTCCGCCGGGGCGGGGTGGGGCTGTCGTGGCCTTCGGCGCGTCAGTGGGTGTAGGTGGTCCGGGTCTCCTTGAGGGAGCCGCAGTTGGAGCCGGTCACCTGTACGTACGTGTTGGCGATGCCGCCGCCCCAGTCGACGCAGTAGCCCTTGCCGATGACGTACGAGGGTCCCGCGTACGACGTGTAGCGCCCGTAGTCGTCGTCGCCCTCGTTGGTGTCGGGGACGTAGATCCAGGCGGACATGTCGACGGCGGTGCCGGGGTTGTTGCGGATGGTGACGACGCAGTTGTTGCCGTTGCCGGAGTTGTAGGCGAGGTAGACGGTGCCCAGCGAGCCGACGGGAGCGGAGTTCACGGTCTTGTAGCCGCTTCCGCAGACCTTCTGCGGGGTGGTGTTGGGTGTGGCGGAGGCCGGTGCCGCCAGGGCGGTGGTGGCCCCCACCGACAGGGCGGCCAGTGCCGCGGCGCCCAGAATGGAATGAGTGAAGCGCATATTTCCCCCTTGTGTGCTTAGGAGTTGGTTGCTCCTGCCTTATGTGACGGGCGCGGCCTTCGGATGGTTGTGCCGGAGTTAGCGGTGTTTTCAGTCATAACCGGCGGTGTGATCGGCCGAGTCGGGACGCAACCGTCGGGGTGTGGGCGCTGCGCGCCAGGTCCGGGCCGCCGCGGCCGCGTGGCCCGGCTGGTCGGCCCCGTGCGTCACGGTGCGTTCGTGAAGGAGCGGCGGTAGGAGCGGGGCGGGACTCCCCTGCGGCGTACGAACTGTTCGCGCAGGACGGCCGCGCTTCCGTAACCGACACGGCGCGCGATTTCCTCGACCGGCAGATCCGTGGTCTCCAGGAGCTCCTCGGCGCTGCTCAGTCGCAGGTTCCGCAGCCAGGCGTGCGGGGTGGTGCCGGTCGCGGCGGTGAAGCGGCGGGCGAAGGAGCGTTTGCTCATCACGGCGCGCCGGGCCAGTTCGGCGACGGGAAGCGGTTGGTGGAGGTTCTCGCGGGCCCAGGCGAGTACCTCGGCGAGACGCTCGTCGCGGCAGTCCTCGGGTACGGGGGCGGCCAGGTACTGCGCCTGCCCGCCGTCGCGGTGGGAGGGCAGCACCACGTCCCGGGCGACGGCGTTGGCCATCGCGGCTCCGTGTTCCCGGCGCAGCAGGTGCAGGCAGAGGTCGAAGCCCGCGGCGGCGCCCGCGCCGGTGACGACGCGGCCTTCGTCGATGTAGAGCGCGTCGGGTTCGACGGTGACGTCCGGGTGACGGCCGGCGAGCAGTTCGGCGAACCGCCAGTGGGTGGTGGCCCGTCGGCCGTCGAGCAGTCCGGCGGCGGCGAGTGCGAAGGCGTCGACGCAGTGGCCCGCCACCAGCGCGCCGCGCTCGTGTGCCGCCGACAGCGCGTCGAGCACGGCGGACGCGGGCGGCGTACGGAAGTCGGCCCACGGCAGGGCGATCACCAGATCGGCCGAGGCGAGTCGGTCCAGGCCGTGGGTGACGCCGAGCGGCACCCCGACGTCGGTGGGGACCGGCCCGGGCCGGTCGGTGCACAGAGCGACGTCGAAGCCGGGCGCCCTCTCCCCGTGCGGAGCGAAGACCTCGGTGACGATGCCGACGGCCAGCATGCCGACTCCGGGCGGGGCGTACGCGGCGACAGTCGCGAAGGGAGGCATCCGTCGAGTGTGGCACGGGTGGCATTAATCCTGCGATCAACGGCAACTGTGCCACTCGTGGACGACCGGTCCGCCCGGAAGGATCGAGGCCATGACAGACGCACCGCTCGGCCGCAGCGCCGTGTACAAGATCCTGACCACCGGATACGTCGGCTCCACCGGCCCCGGAGTCGCCGCCACCGTCTCCTACGTATCCGATGCCGGCCGGCATGTGATCTTCGACCCGGGCATGGTGGCGAGCCGCGACCGTATCCTCGCTCCGCTCGCGGAGTCGGGTCTCGGCCCCGACGACATCACCGACGTCGTACTCAGCCATCATCACCCCGACAACACCATGAACGTGGGTCTGTTCGGACGGGCTCGGGTGCACGACCACAAGGTGGAGTACCTCGGTGACCAGTGGAGGAACCGGGACGCGGAGGGATACGAACTCACCCCGTCCCTGAGGCTGATCCGCACCCCTGGCCACAGCGCCGAGGACATCACGCTGCTCGCGGGCACGGAGTCGGGCGTGGTCGCCTTCGCCGGTGACCTGTGGTGGCACGCGGAGGGCCCTGCGGAGGACCCGGTGGCCCCTGACCGTGAGGTGCTGCGCGCCTCCCGGCTGCGGGTGCTGAACGCCGCGGACCTGATCGTGCCCGGCCACGGCGGCGCTTTCCGGGCCGGGGCCGACACGCCGCGCTGACCGCTCCGCCCGGAAGGGTCACGTAACTGCCGCGCGCGGTAAGTGAGTTCGCCGACCGGCTCCTGGAGTCCCGAGTCCCGAACCCCGAACCCCGAACCCCGAGCCACGGACGGTGGGGCCTCAGCGCAGTCGGCGTGCCCGCAGCACCACGTCGTCGGTGTGGTGCGCGCCGGCGCCGCCCTCGGGCGCCACGCGAGGCCGCTGCTCGTCCACCTCGACCTCCCAGTCGTCGTCGAACAGAGCGGCGACCATCGAGGGCCAGACGTAGTCCGCCGGGTCGAAGCCGCTGTCGTGCGCCTGTTGGTTCTCCATCCCCGCGTGGTGTACGAGCAGCAGCACTCCGCCGGGCGCGACGGCCGCGAGCAGCGCTCGCTCGGCCGCGGCGTCGGGGGTGCGCAGCAGGGCCGGGTACTGCGCGGAGACCAGGTCGAAGGAGGCAGGGGGGAGTGCCGCCTCGCTCAGCGCGGCGTGGACCCAGCGAATGGTGAGGCCGGCGTCGCGGCCGTGTTCGGCGGCCCGCTCCAGGGCCACGCCCGAGACCTCGAGCGCGGTCACGTCCCAGCCGGAGCGCGCGAGCCATACGGCGTCCGCGCCCTCGCCGCAGCCGACGTCGAGCGCCCGCCCGGGGGTGAGTCCGGCGGCCTCGGTCACGAGCGCGCCGTTGGGCCGGCCGCTCCACAACTGTTGCCGTTCGGTGTACCGGTCGTCCCACTCCGCCCGTACCGCGGGGTCCCCGACATAGCCGTCGGCAGGAAAGGAGACGTCGGGCAGGGGCGGTCGTCCCGCGTTGGTGTCGGTCATGGGCCCACCGTCGCCCATCGTGTGCCGGTCACGCCACCGCTGTTGCCGGTCCGGCAAAAAGCGCGCAGCCCGCCGACGACCCGGCGTACGGCCCCTTGTCGACGACGGAACGGACACGTCCGGCCGGGTGCGTCCCCTGGGGGACAAATGGGTGTCGACCCCGATGGCGCCGCCCCCCGGCGGCGGGTGATCGTGGAGGAGGCCCGGAACGCCGGGCAGCGCCGAGGCGGCCCGGTCGGGACCCAGGGCGCAGCAGTCCACCTCTGACCGTCTCTGACCGTGTGCGACCGCCTGTGCCTCCCTGACCGCCCGTCGACGACCCGAGAAGGAGAACCGCCCATCCACCATCGAGCCGTGCCCCAAGCCCGACTCCGACTCCGACTTCCCGCGAGGGAACTCCATCTCCCCAGCGGGGAACTCCATCTCCCCGGCGGGGAATCCCATCCCCCCGCCGGGGAACTCCGCCTCCCCGCGAGGGAGGTGACGCATGGGACACGCTGACACCCTGCTGGCCCTGGGCGGTGCCTTTCTCGCCGCGGCCTTCCTCGCCCGCCTCGGCAACCGCATCGGCCTGCCGACCATCCCCCTGTTCACCCTCGCCGGCATGCTGCTCGGCCCGCACACTCCGGGCTTCGTCCTGGTCGAGGACGCGCACGACTTCGAGATGCTGTCGGCACTCGGCCTGGTGCTGTTGCTGTTCTATCTGGGCCTCGAGTTCCACCTCGACGACCTGAGGACCGGCGGCAGACGTCTGGCCCTCGCCGGCGGAAGCTACCTGCTGCTGAACGTCGGCGCCGGACTCGGCTTCGGCCTCGCCCTGGGCTGGGGCACCCGGGAGGCGCTCGTCCTCGCGGGCGTCCTGGGGATCTCCTCCTCCGCCATCGTCACCAAGATCCTGATCGACCTGGGCCGGCTCGGCCGTCCGGAGACGCGGCTGATCCTCGGCGTGATCGTCGTGGAGGACGTCTTCCTCGCCCTCTACCTCGCCGCGCTCCAGCCGGTCATCGGGGGCGCGCACGGCGTCGCCGAGGTGCTGCTCCAGGTGTCCAAGGCGTTCGGGTTCCTGCTGGTGCTGGCCGTCACCGCCCGCTACGGCACGCGGCTGATCGGCCGGCTCATCCATGTGCGGGACGACGAACTGCTCGTCATCAGCTTCCTGGGCGCCGCCGTACTCGTCGCCGGAGTGTCCGAACTCCTCGGGGTCGCCGACGCCATCGGCGCGTTCATGGTCGGGCTGATCCTCGCCCGGACCCCGTCGGCCGCGCGGATCCGCACGCTGGTGCATCCGCTGCGGGACGCCTTCGCCGCCGTCTTCTTCTTCGCCTTCGGCCTGGCGATCGACCCCGGTGACTTCGGAGCCGTCCTCGCCCCGGTCGCCGTCGCGGCCGCGCTGACCCTCTGTATGAACGTGGCGGCGGGACTGATCGTGGCGCGTCTCTACGGCTACGGGCCCGAGTCCGCCGCGAACATCGCCGCCACCCTCCTGGCCCGTGGCGAGTTCGCGCTGATCCTCGCCGCCATGGCCGCGAGCGCGGGGCTCGACGACAGACTCGCTCCCTTCATCGCGGGCTACGTCCTCGTCCTGGCCGTGCTCGGACCCGTGGCCGCGGGGCGCGCGCACCTCGTCGTACGCCTGGTGACCGGTGACCGGAGAGCGCACATGGACCACGCCCGTGCCAGGTGTGAGGAGTTGAGGTGAGGAAGCCGGGGGCCGCGCTCGCGGGGCAGCCGATCCGGGAAGTCCGCGCGCGACCCGCGCAATCCCCTTGCACAATGGTCAAGAGTCGTTGACCATTGGTCGCATGTCTGCCGACGACGTCCCCGAGGCGTTCCACGTCACCACTGACGACCAGTTGCGCGCGGTCTCCAACCTGACGCGCCACCGGATCATGGCCGTGCTCCGCTTCGAGCCCGCGACGATCACACAGATCGCCGAGCGGGTGGGTCTCGCGAAGGGGAGTTCCAGCTACCACGTGCGGCTGCTCGAGCGGGCCGGCCTGGTGAAGGTGGTCCGCACGCGGAAGGTCCGCGGGGTCACCGAGCGGTACTACGCCATGGCCGCGCGGTCGATCGTGCTGCCGGATCCGGGCGAGGGCGGGCCGGACGTGCTGATGCGGCACGCGGTGGCGGACCTGGAGGCAGCGCCGGCGGACGGCGAGCGGCACGTGCGGATGGCGCATCTGCGGCTCACCGACGAGCAGTTCGCGGAGCTGGGGGCGCGGCTCCAGGCGCTGGCGGACGAGTACCGGGAGCTGTCCGATCCGTCACTGCCGGACACGTCGCTCGTCTTCGCACTGTTCCACCCGGCGTCGCGCAAGCAGGCCGAGGGGGACGCCGAGTGACCTCGGACCCGCGGAAGCCGCCGAGCGGATTCGGACGCCTGTGGACCGCGCAGACGGTGTCCTCGCTCGGTGACGGGGTGTCGCATGCCGCGCTGCCGCTGCTCGCGTTGACGCTGACACGGGATCCGATGGCGCTCGCCGTCCTCACGGCCGCCGGAACACTGCCGTGGCTGCTCTTCGGGGTGCTCGGCGGTGCGCTGGTCGACCGCTGGGACCGGCGGCGCACGATGTGGGTCACGGACGCGGCCCGTGCGGTGCTGCTCGCGATACCGGCGGCAGCGGCGGCGCTCGACGTGCTGAGCATTCCGCTGCTCGCGGCCGTCGCCTTCCTCCTCGGCCTCGGCGGACTGTTCTTCGACACGGCGGCCACGGCCTACCTGCCGGATCTGCTGGGCCGCGACCCCGTGCGCCTCGAGCGCGCCAACGCCCGCCTGCGCGGCACCCAGACCGCCGCGTCCGGCTTCGCCGGGCCACCCGCGGGCAGTGCCCTGCTCGCGCTCGGGCGGGCGGTGCCGCTGCTCGCCGACGCGGTGTCGTTCGCCGTCTCCGCAGCACTCGTACGGTCGCTGCCCGCCGCACCCCGGCCCGTGCCGCAGGCCCGCGAGTCGCTGCTTCGGCAGGCGCGGGCCGGCGCCTCGTACGTGTTCCGGGATCAGTTGCTGCTCGGGCTCGCGCTGCGTCCGGCGGTCGGGAACATCGCCTTCCTCGCCGTCGAGACCGTACTCGCCCTCTTCGCGCACGATCGTCTCGGTATCGGCACCTTCGGCTTCGGCCTGCTCCTCACGGCGGAGGCCACCGGTGGTCTGCTCGGCGCGGGCATCGCCTCCTTCCTCGGCCGACGACTCGGCACCGGCACCGCGCTGACCTGTACGGCCGCGGTCGAAGGGCTCGCCGTCCTGGGCCTCGCCGCCGCCCCGAACCCCTATGTCGCCGGCCTCGCGCTCGCCGTCTGCGGAGCCGGCATGGGCGCCACGATGGTGCTCGGCCCCTCCCTCCGGCAGGCGATCGTCCCGGCCCACCTGATGGGCCGGGTCGCCTCCACCTCCCGCATGCTCGCCATGTGCGCCGCCCCGTTCGGCGCCTTCCTCGGCGGCTGGCTGGCCACCGCCTACGACGTGCGCACCCCGCTCTGCACCGCCGCCGGCCTCCTCCTCACCATGACCGCCATCACCGCGACCATGACCAGCGACCGCCGGGTCGAGGCGGCGCTGCGTGCCGCCGCCCCGTCCGCCGAGCCGGATCACCCGGAACCCCGGGAACCCGTTCAGCCGCACGCCGTTCAGTGACGTGCCGTTCGGGAGCCGCCCTTCGACGCGTGACCGGACGGCCGCCAGGCGCACCCAGGCGGCGGACGGAGGTCAGGCGCGCCGCGGGGAGGGCAGGGTCCCGCCCGCGAGCTGGGTCAAGGGTGTTCCACGTGCCCACAGTTGAAGACGGGGGCCGTCGATCAGATAGGTGTGGGGTTCGCGCGAGGCCCACACCTCGTCCCGGTGGGTGAAGGTGCCCCGGTGCACGACGAGCCGCAACGGGGGACCGGCCCGCGCCCGTACCCGCAGCCGCGCCCGGCAGGAACAGGCCGACTCCTCGTCCGGCAGCGGCTCGGCCACGGGCCGGAACGCCACGTCGAGCAGCCGCCCGTGTCCGTCGCGGGCGGCGAGGTGGTGGGTGTCGTGCCGAGGGGGTGGCAGCACCCGCCAGCCGTCCCGCCGGAGCATCCGGGCCACGGCGACCACCAGCTCGGGCATGTCCAGCTCCGCCAGTTCCTGGGCGGTGTAGTAACCGCCCCGCCGCCGGGCCGGCCGCCGGGACCGACGGCGCAGGACGGCGGCGGCCACCAGGAGCGGTGCGAGGAGCAGCGCGCAGGCCGGACCGCCGAACGTGCGGTAGACCACCGCGAAGCCCCCGAGCGCGGCGCCGACGACGAGGACCGAGGCGGCGAGGGCGGGCAGCACCTCGCGCAGCCGCGGTCCGTAGCGGCCCGACGCACGCAGCTCGCGCACGGTCCGTCGACGCCGGGCCCGCGCCGACTCGTGGGTCCGCGCCCGTTCCCGCTCCCGCCTGCGTGCCATCAGGGCCGGCCCCCCACCCCCTACACAACGATGCGTACGGGGTGGTTACCCGGCCGGGCGGGGGATCGCGCCCGGATGCCACTTTTCCGCCACGGCCTTGGCCGAAGAGTGCCCAACGGGCCGTTGTCAGTGGTGGGTGAGAAGCTGCTGGTCATGGACGAGGTTGAGTTCTTGCGGGGCCGGGTCTACGGCGCCGATCACGACGACGCGGGACCCCGACCGGAGCGCGTGTACGGGCAACTCGTGGGCGGTCCGCTGGACGGCCTGCTCCTGGACATCACGGAGCGGTCCCTCCACGAGCTGCGCGAGGTGGCGCTGATCACCGAGATAGGCCGCTACGGACCCGGCGGCCGCGCCCTGTACGGACGACGTGCCGGCGACGACCGCCGTTTCGACTGGCGGGGCGACGCGCCGGGCGCCCCCTGACCGGTCCTGGTCCCGCGGCGGCGCTACTTCAGATAGGGCCCGTCGGCGCCGATCTTCCCGGGCCCGTTCAGGACGTACACCCGCAGGTTGCCCTTGCCGGGGGCGGCCACCGACAGGGTGCCGTTCGAGACGGTCTGCACATCACCCGTGACGGCGTCCTTGTACGTGCCGTTCGGGATGCCGGTGAAGCTCGCCCCGCCGGTGACCGTCACCAGTGCGAAACTGTCCGCGCCGCCGCTGGTGAAGCGGCGTTTGAAGGCCATTGCGCCGCTGATCCCGTCGGTCGAGTACTGGCCCGTCTGCAGGGCCGGGACCGCCCGGCGGATCTGGTTCAGCCGCTGGAGATGCCTGACCAGCGGCTGGGCCAGGGTCGTGGCGACCGTGCCGCTCGCACTCGCGACCGTGCCGAAGTCCGAGGCGGTGACGGAACCGGCCAGTCGGTCACCGAAGTAGGCGCGTCCCGTGGAGGCCAGCGGGCAGCTCGGCCCGCAGTCGATCTGCTTGCCCTTCTGGAACTCGATCTCCGAGCCGTAGTACAGCGTCGGGATGCCGCGGAAGGTCCACATCAGCGCCATGTTCTCGGCCCAGGCGTCGGTTCCGCCGCTGTAGCGCGTGCTCGACTTGTTCGGCCCGTAGTCGTGGCTGTCCACGTAGACCACGTTGTAGGTGGCGTCATTGACGCTGTCGTCGGAGTCCTTGCCGTTGCTGAAGGCGTTCTGCGCGTCCCCGAAGTTCATGTGCATGCGCATGTCGATGATGTTCATGCCGGAGAATCGGCTGCGATCGGGCGTGTGGTAGCTGTTGCCGCTCAGGAAGGCGTTGGTCGACGTCGGCTGGTTTCCGGTGCCGAGGTCGTTCTCGTAGGTGAACTGTTCGATGGCCGCCGTCTCGTCGTCCGCGCTGTACTCCTTGCGCTCCTTCCAGGTGAAGAACTGCGCGGAGTGGTTCACCGAGCCGCGGTTCCACTTGTCGTTGACGAACGCGCCGACCTCACCGAAGACGAAGAAGTTGGCGGCCGCCTCCGTGCCGAACTTCTGGCTGACCCGTTCCTGGATGGCGGGCAGGAAACGGCGGTTCCAGGTGACGCGGGGGACGTGCACGGCCGTGTCGATCCGGAAGCCGTCGACACCCATGTCGATGTACTTGTCGTAGGCGCCGATCAGGTAGTTCTGCACGGGCGTCGACTCGGTGTCGAAGTCGGCCAGGTCCTCGTGCAGCCAGCAGGACCGGGAGTCCTCGCCCTCCCAGTTGCCGATCCAGCACCGGTGGTAGTAGGCCTTCGGGAACATGCCCGAAGTGGGACTGGGCCACTGGCAGTTGTAGAGGGTGTAGCCCTCGGCGCTCTTGCCGCCGGTGGGCTTGCCCCAGTTCAGACAGGTGTTGCCGGTCGGCTCGGCCGTCGACCACAGATCGCCGTTGTAGTACGACTTCCCGGACTTGGACTCCACCGTCAGGCCGTCGTACTCGAAGCCCTCGGCCTTCTCGTCGTAGTACCAGCTCCACTGGGAGTCGCGGACCCCGTACACGGTCGGCGTGAACAGGCCCTTGGCGCCCCAGCGTGAGCTGTGGTTGTAGACGACGTCCTGGTAGATCTTCATGCCCTTGGCGTGGGCTGCGTTGATCAGGTCCTGGTAGGAGGCGCCGGCCGACTCCAGGCGCGGGTCCACCCTGTAGAAGTCGTACCCGTGATAGCCGTGGTAGTCGTAGTCCGAGCGGTTGAGGACCACGGGCGTGATCCAGACGGCCGAGAAGCCGAGCGCCTTGATGTAGTCGAGTTTTTCGACCAGCCCCTTGAAGTCCCCGCGGAACATCGGGTCGTCGTTCGCCGCGTTCCCGGACTTCACATGCTGGCTGCCGCCTCGGTCGTTCGCGGTGTCGCCGTCGTAGAAGCGGGCGGTGAGCACGAAGTAGATGGGGTCCTTGCGCGGGTCGGTGCCCAGCGGGGTGCCGTTCGCCGGAGCCGGCGCGCGCTCACCGGTCGTCGCGGTCGCCGCGGCGGAGGCGGGTGAGGTGTTCCCCGCCGCGTCGACCGCCTTCACCGTGTACGAGTAGGTGGTCTTCTCCTCGAGCCCGGACTCGGAGAACACCGTCGAGCCGATGTCGGTGACCACCGTCCCCAGGGTGCCTCCGGTGCGCGTGACCTGGTACTTCGTCACCCCCTTGTTGTCGGTCGCCGCGTCCCAGCTCACCACGACCGAGGTGCCGGTGGCACTCGCCGTGACGGCGGCCGGGGCGGTCGGCGGTTCGGTGTCGGGCACCTCGGCCGCGCAGGGGTTCGCCGCGCCGGAGGTGACCGTGCGGTCCTTCACGGTCGTGGCGCCGAGCGGGATCGTGTAGTCGGCGCCGTTGTTGTTGTCCCAGACGCCGTTGCCGTTGTTGAACGCGGCCTTGAGCGACGTCGCCGTGCCGATGTCCAGGGTCTTCTTCCACCAGCCCGTGCACGCGGTCTCCATACCGGCGCCGGGGGCCGTCGTCCAGGAGCCGCCGGCGGGCGCGTAGTGGATGTTGGCGGTGGTCCATCGGGAGGTGCTGGTCGAGTAGTAGACGGTGGCCTCGTTGCCGTTGCCCGTCTCCGTGCCGGCGCACGGATCGCTGTGGGCGATCACCCCGTCCCTCACGGTCACGGGGCCGGTGCCCAGCGTGTAGTCGGCGCCGCCGTTGTTGTCCCAGGTGCCGCTGCCGTTGTTGAAGGTGGCCCGCAGGCCCGCGGCCGAGCCGAGGTCGACGGTCCGCTTCACCCAGTCGGTGCAGGCGGCCTCCATGACGCGGCCGGGGACAGTGGTCCAGGCGCCGCCGTCGGGGGCGTAGTGCAGATAGGTCGCGGACCAGTTCTTCGTCTTCGTGTAGTAGAAGACGGTCGCCGTGTTCGAGGTGGCGGCGGTCGTCCGCAGAGGGGCGGGCCCGGATTCGGCCGGGCCCGCGAGCAGGCCGATCAGTCCGGCCGCCGCCATGGCGGCGGCGAGCGGACGGGGTGGTCCGGGTCTGCGGGTGGTTCTCGGTGCGCGCCTCATGGCCTCTCCCGGTAGGGCAGCGGATGGAGGGAGTCGCCATGAAAGAGCAACCGGCAACTTCCTGAAAGGACTTGCGGACGGAAGTTACAGGGGCATGACAGACCCGTAAAGGGATTCCGCACGCGCGGGGGAAGCGGTGGATCGCCTGGGCCGGGACGATCGGAACGATGTCTTCCATTCGAGCCAAGTGATCAAATGTGCGAATGTCTACAGGATCCACGCCCTCCTCCCGGGTGCCGACCGCCGCGCCGACGGTCCGTCACGGCTGGCACAAGCTGCTTATCGGCCTTTTTCTGCTGGGGCGTGTCGCGCGTCTCCCGGCGGCCGTGGACGCCACGGCGGGCGCGACTCCTTCGGGCTGGTGGCACGTGGTGTGGGAGGTTCTCGCCCTGGTGCTGGCCGCCTTCGCGGTGAGCGAATGGGAGATCCTCCGGGCCGCCTCCTGGCGCATGTCCGTGCCGCAGTGGATCTGCCTGGTCCTCTTCCATGTCGGCCTGACCGCTTTTGTGGCATCCCAGGTGCTCCAACTGTTCTGATCCCGGGCCCGCGTGACGCTGGGCCAGTCGCAGTGCTCCGTTTGTTCGATCGCACGAACATGGCTTCGATGGGGTTACTTGTGTCGCCGAGGCTTGATAGGAAACTTTCCTGTCAGTCGCAGTGCAGAGTCACCCCACCCCCCACTCCCCACCTGGAGCCACTGTGGTGCACATGTCCGGGCCGGCCGACGGCCCCACCCCCACCTCCACCCCCACCCCCCTCTCCACCCCCACCCCCCTCTCCACCCCCACCCCCCTCTCCACCCCCACCTCCCGCCGCCTCTTCCTCGCCCTCGCCGGCGCCCTGGCGGCGGCGCCGCTCCTCGACGCGCCCCGGGCGAACGCGGCCACCGCCGCGCAGGGCCTCGACGACCCGGCGAAGAAGGAGATCGCCATGAAGCTGGTGTCGAGCGCGGAGAACTCCTCGCTCGACTGGAAGGCCCAGTACGGGTACATCGAGGACATCGGCGACGGCCGGGGATACACCGCCGGCATCATCGGGTTCTGCTCCGGAACCGGCGACATGCTCGATCTCGTGGAGCTCTACAGCGACCGCCGGCCCGGCAACGTCCTCGCCAAGTACCTGCCAGCCCTGCGCGCGGTCGACGGCAGCGACTCGCATTCCGGCCTCGACCCGAACTACCCGAAGGACTGGCGCAAGGCCGCCCAGGACGCGGCCTTCCAGCAGGCCCAGAACGACGAGCGCGACCGCGTCTACTTCGACCCCGCCGTCCGGCAGGGCAAGACGGACGGCCTGCGGGTCCTCGGTCAGTTCGCCTACTACGACGCCATCGTCATGCACGGCGACGGAACCGACCCCACCAGCTTCCGCAACATCCGCAAACGCGCGCTGACGAAGGCGAAGCCGCCGGCCCAGGGCGGCAACGAGACGACGTACCTGAACGCCTTCCTCGACGCCCGGGTCTGGGCCATGAAGCAGGAGGAGGCGCACAGCGACACCAGTCGCGTCGACACCGCCCAGCGCGTCTTCCTGCGCAACGGCAACCTCGACCTCGACCCGCCCCTGGACTGGAAGGTGTACGGCGACAGCTTCCACATCGGCTGACCGCCTCAACGTGATCCCGGCTGGAAGCGGCGTGCCAGTCTGCGGCCCCACGCCTGGCCCGGTGCCTCGACGTACCGGTAGGTCAGTGCGCACAGCGGCAGCAGCACGGCGATGAACGCCGCCTCCAGCGCGGGAACGTCGTGGCGCCACCGGCCGAGCGTGCCGTCGGTCACCGCCAGCAGCACGGGATGCACCAGGTAGACCGAGTAGCTGATCGTGCCCAGCGCGCCCCACGGGCGCGGTACGTGCCGGTGGCGCAGCGCCAGACCGGCGCCGAACGTGAGCGCCGCCAGCAGGAACGCCAGGATCCAGCCGCGCCGGGTGAAGTGCGGGTCGTCCCCGGACCCGTACGCACTCCCCACGGCGCAGAGGACCACCACGGCGGCCGTGCCCGCCACGCGCCGCCGGCCGCTCCCGCCGTGCTCGGCGCGGTGGACCGCGGTGCCGAGGAACATCACGGCGAGGATCACCAGGCCCTCCCACATGGCGACCGTGCCGTTGAAAGCGACCAGGACCAGCGCAGCCACCCCGCCCAGTACACCCCCCGCCACCCGGAGCGCGGCTGTCCCGGCGCTCGCGCAGCAGACGGCGAGCACCAGGGCGGCCGTGACGAGCGCGACCAGCGGTCCGGTCCCTGCGGCGCCGGAGAGCGCGGAGACCGGGAGCGCGGCCCCCACCGTGGCGCTCACGGCGGCGAGCGCGGCGAGGGTCCCGGCGATCGCCGCCGACCGCCGGTGCAGACGCACCGTGAAGAGGGCGACGACCAGCAGATAGAAGGCCATCTCGTAGGAGAGGGTCCACAGGACGAGCAGGAGGCTCGGCGTCCCGAGGAGTTCCTGGAGCAGGGTCACATGGGCGACGGCGACCGTGGCGAGGCTCCGGCTGCCCGGACCGGCGCGCCACTCCGTCACGCCCAGCAGGGTGAGCGTCAGCATCGCGGTGACGGCGGCCGCCCACATCGGGTACACGCGGAACGCCCGGCTGATCCAGAACGACCGCACACAGCCACCGCGCTCCAGGGACGCCGGCACGATGTATCCGCTGACCAGGAAGAACAGCAGGACGCCGTACCGCCCGACGGTGAACTGCGGCATCACTTCCCGCCGGAACTCCGGCAGGAACACGTACGACGAGTGGTCGAGGACCACCGCGAGAGCCGCGACGGCCCGCAACGCGTCGAGCCAGCCCCATCGCACCGGCGGAGGCATGTCGGGTGAAGATTCGATCACCGAGGGTGACTGTCCTGGGCGGGGCGGAACCAGGGGCGGGGGTTGCATGGGCGGTCCGGATTCTGTGCGAGGGAGGGGTACGTCGGCCGGGAGGGGTTCCGGCCGTCCGGCAGTGCGCGGTCCTGGCCGTCCGGCAGGGCGACCTTCCGGGGAACGCAGGGCTCGGCCTGGCTCCTGGTGGAGTGCAACCCGACCGCGCGCGGCCGGGAGATGCCCTCCATGTTCTCGAAAGCCGTTACGTCGCCCCGGCGCGGCGTGAGGTCCCAGCCCGCCTTGACCCCGATGACGGGGACCGGTTGCCGTCGATCGGCTGATCCTTCACGGCGAGCGTGACGGTGCCGTGCCGTCCCGGCGGAGCCGGCGCGGACGCGGCCCCGTTCCGCCGTCCCCGGTGTCGCCCGTGGCCCTCGGAAGGCGCTGCACCCGTTCTCGGTACCGGGTGCGGAAAGCGCTGCCGACCGACCCCGACCCGCTCGTGAGCGGGGCGCACGCCGCCGGGTCCGCGGACGACACCGCCGACGGCCTGCGTCCCGATGACCGGGTGCGTGGTGCGGCTGAGGCGTAGGGGGTGGGTTCGCGGGTAGCCGCGCCGATATGAACGGGGTAGTGAAGGCGGTCCGGATGGAACCTGTCCCGCCCGACCAGGATCCCTCCGTCACCGACGGGGATCCTGCCGAGACCACGGTGGCGTTGGACGGCAAGGACGGTTGTATCGCCCGGGCGCGTCGGCTCACGGGCGACTTCCTCAGTCGTGCGCAGAGCCGCCACGGCCTGGCCGTGTCGGCCCGGGCCCTCGATCTGTCCCAGCTCGTGGTGAGCGAGCTGGTCACGAACGCGCTCAGATACGCGCCCGGTCCGGTCCTGCTCCAGCTGCGCATCGCCGGTGCCGCGGTGGAGATCGCGGTCTGGGACAGCGACCCGGTGCTGCCGGAGCCGCGCCCGCCGGACCCGACGCGGGTGGGCCAGCACGGCCTGGAGATCGTGCGGGCGGTGACCGAGGACCTCGACGTCGCGCGGGAGCCGGTCGGCAAACGGATCGTCGCCCGCCTGGGACTCTCCGACTGACGGAGAACCACTGCGCCCGGCGGCACCAAGGCGCCCGGCCGCGCCCGACCGGGCGGCGCACGGCAGGTGTCCGCACGCCTGTCACGTGTCTGTCCGTATACAGCCCTCAGCGGCCGGTACGCGGCGCGTGCGCGTACCGGCCGCCGAGGCGGACTCAAGTCGCGACCGACTCATGTCGTGACCGACTGAAGTCGTGACCGACTGAAGTCGCGACCGACTCAAGTCGCGACCGACTGAAGTCGCGACCGACTCATGTCGTGACCGACTCCTCACGGGACCGATTCGAGTCGGAGTGACTCGTGTCCGAAGTGACTCGTGTCAGGGCCGGAGGGGGAGGGTGGCGCAGTTGGACGTGACCGGCCTGCCGTTGAGCCGGTCGGCCAGCCAGGAGATCGCGTCGCCCTGGTCGGCGAGCAGCGGCGTGAAGTGGTTGATCAGGGACCGGCCGAGACCGGGCAGGACGACGGGCTTGTAGGTGACGTCGGCGCCCTTGGCGCACCAGGCGACGGCGAGGGCCCGCGCCTGGGCGTGGGGTACCAGGTCGTCGGCCGTACCGGTCGCCACCCGTACCGGGGACGCGGGCTTCAGGGTGCCGATGCGCTGGTCGTCCAGGAACGCCTTGAGAGCCGGTTCGGCCTGGACGATGTCGCTGAGCGAGCTTCCGTCCGTGGTCCAGGCGGTGCTGCTGGCCGAGTTGTAGGAGAGGAGGGCGTCGCCCACGCACATCGTCGACAGGTCCTTGAGCGCGGCACGGCCGGCCGCGTTCAGGTGAGCCTCGGCGATCGGCACGAGGGCGGGATCGGACTCCAGGAAGCCGTTCACCGACCAGCCCAGCGCCCCGGCCAGGTCACCGCCGTCGATGGCCTTGGTGACGGCGACCAGGTCGGCGGGCGGAGCCCCGGTGTAGGTCCCGGCGAGGGTGACGTCGGGGGCGTACGAGGGCTGGAGCTCGGCGGCGGCCGCCGTGGCCCCGCCACCCTGGCTGTAGCCGAACAGCGCCACCCGGGAAGCCGTCGTCAGCGACGTGCCGTCGAGGGAACGGGTGGCGCGGACGGCGTCCAGGACGGCGTGGGCCTCGTCGACCCGGTTGACGTAGGTGTGCAGCCGGTCGGTCGTGCCGAGTCCCGTGTAGTCCGTGACCGCGACGGCGATGCCCCGGGCGAGGAGGCGGTAGACCGCCAGCGTTTCGTAGCCGACGGACAGGGTCTGGCCGTTGACGAGGAGCGGGTGTTCGAGGCCGAGGGAGGCGGCGCACTGGTCGCCCTGGCCCATCGTGCCGGGGGCCACGACGACCAGCGGCCGCGGTCCGCTGCCCGTCCATCGGGCCGACGGTTCGATGTACGCGCCGGTGACCGCCATGGGGCGGCCGGCCGAGTCCGTGGACTTGTACATCAGGCGGGTCGCCGTGCCGGGCAGCGGTCCGTCGATGCCCGGCAGGCTCAACGCCAGCGGAAGCGGCTCGGAGCGGATCAGGGCGCCGTCGGCCGCCGGGAGGGAGGCGGGCGGGTTGTAGAACGTGGGGATGGTGACGCCGCGCGAGACCACGGCGTCCGACTGCGCGGTCGCGTCGGCGGGTACGGCGGTGGCGCCGAGGCAGGCGGCAGCGGTGACGGCTGCGGCCAGCAGGCGGGTGGGGGCGGGCATGGCGGACCTCCGGTGAGGTGGGAGGCCGAGCCTTCGTCTGCGGCTCGGGTGGCGGACGGCCCGGTGGGGTGCGGACCGTGACGACCGAGCGGTACGGGTCCCGGTCGTCCACCGTTGCCCGTACCGCTCTTAGACGAACTGTCAGGACCGTAGCGAGGGCTGGGTTACCTCGGGTAGCGGTCGGTAGGTTACGGTTCAGTAATATGACCGCCGAGTAGCAAGTCCGAAGCCTTCCCCTCGCCGATCACGCGCAACACAACGAACGCCTGTAAGCGGGCCCTTGGCGACAATCTGCGACAAAACAAGACCACGGGGTCGGCTGTCGCTAGCGTCCCGAGCCATGAACACCGACCGCACACGCGGCGCGCGACTCGGCGACCACGACTCCCGCGACGACACCTTCGTGCCACCCCAGCCCGGCAGCCACCACTCCTCGACGCAGACGGCGACGGCGAGCGGCAGCGCCCGGATCACGCAGAAGAACACCCAGATGAAGTTCTCCATCCCGGTGATCGGGCCCCTGCTGACCCTGGCGTACGCCCATCCGCTGCTCGCCGGACTCACCGCCCTGGTGGTCGTCGGAGGGGGAGGCGCGGCGGTCACGGCCGGTCTGCCCGACGGCACCTCCTCACCCTCCACCGCGCTGGTGCGCGGCTTCGTCATGGAACAGTCGGACGGTCAGAAGGCCCCCGTCGGCTACGACTTCACGTCCACGCCGCCCGTGGTGGCGGACGCCGGCACGGACGCCCTCTACGTCCAGGGCGGCTTCCTGATGTCCACCAGCGGCAACCTGGCGTCGTGGGGCTCGTCCGAGGTGCCCACGGCGGAGGGCTGCCGCAAGGCCGTCACCGACAACCCGGAACGCAAGGCGGCCGTCTCCGTCGGGTACGCCATGTGCTACCTCGACCGCAACGGCGACCCCGGCTACATCACGATCACCGCCAACACCACGGACGCCGTGACAGTCGACACCGCTCACCTGGGCTGACCGCCGCCAACAGCCTCCTGAACCCGGTGTGGTTGACTACGTGCGTGTTGCACGAGTCGGTCTTCCGCACCACGGACCTGCCGGTGGACGTCCGGTTCGAGGCGTGGGCGGAGCGCATGGGCCGGACGCACGCGCCCATGCGGCTCAGCAGCGACCGCGTCGCCGACTACCGCGGCAGCCAACGCGTGATCGCGCTCGGCGACGTCGTGGTGTGGCCGGCCACCTTCGACCACCTGGTCTTCCGCCGCACGCCGAAACTCATCCGCCAGTCCGATCCCGAGACGTACCACCTGTCCCTCCTGCTGAAGGGCGAGGGAGCGGCGGACTGGGGCAGACAGCAGGCCGCCTACCGGATGAACGACTTCCACATCAACTCCTCCTCGCGGTCGTGGGAGGTGCTCACCGGAGCCGAGCCCGTCACCGTCCTCGGCGTCGAGGTGCCGCGTGCCCTGGTGGCCGTGCCCGGGCGCCGGGCCGATCAGGTGCTGGGGAGCCTGCTCTCCGGCCGCGAGGGGATCGGCGCGCTGCTCTCGCAGTTCCTGCGCCAACTCGTCGCGGACACCTCCGTGTACCAGCCCTCCGACGCATCCCGGCTGGGCACGGTCGTCACGGACCTGGTCACCGCCCTCTTCGCGCACACCGTGGACACCGACCTCCGCCTCCCGCCGGAGACCCGCGACCGCACCCTGGCCCTGCACGTCAAGACCTTCATCCGACGGCACCTGGACGACCCCGACCTGACCCCCGCCGCGATCGCCGCCGCACACCACGTCTCCCGCAGCTATCTGTACCGCCTCTTCCGGGCCGAAGGCCTCGGCGTGGCCTCCTACATCCGCGACCAGCGGCTGGAGAACGCCCGCCGCGATCTCGCCGATCCCCGACTGCGCGACCTGCCGATCCGCGCCGTGGCCGCCCGCTGGGGCTACCCCAAGGCCGCCGAGTTCAGCCGGGCGTTCCGCACCGCCTACGGCCTCTCGCCCAGCGAACTGCGCGCACAGGCACTGACCGAGGCCTAGGACGTCCGCCTCGCCGCCGGTGGACGCTCCGCCAAGTAGCTGTGGACCCTGCGCCAACGACACACCACCCGCCCCTGCCGCATCCTGGTGATCACCGCGGCGCACCGCCGGGGTGACCGGGGCCGTGCCAGGACGACGGGGGAGTCCTGGCGCGGCGCGGAACCGCCCGGCCGCGCGCACCACGCGCGAAGAGGGCCGCCGGATGATCGAGTGGTGACGCTCCGGCCGCGGGCGTACCGTCGAACGGTGGACCCGACGGCGGACGCCTCCGTCCGCCGACCTCTCCCCAGGGCCCGCCCCCGCGCGGGCGACACACCATGAGCAACGTTCCGCAGCCGACCTCAGCACCCCGCACCACCGCCCGACAGGGTGGCGGGGGCAACGCGATGGCGCTGCTGGTCATCGCCTCCTGTCAGCTGATGGTGGTCCTGGACATCACCATCGTGAACATCGCGCTGCCGGACATCCAGCGCTCCCTGGACTTCTCCACCACCAGCCTGGCGTGGGTGGTGAACGCCTACACCCTCACCTTCGGCGGCCTGCTGCTGCTCGGCGGCCGGGTCGGCGACATCCTCGGCAGGCGGCGGGTGTTCATCTTCGGAGTGCTGCTGTTCGTCCTCGCCTCCCTGCTCGGCGGACTCGCCCAGAACGAGGCCCAACTCCTCGCCGCGCGCGCCCTCCAGGGCGTCGGCGGCGCCATCGCCTCCCCCACCGCCCTCTCGCTGGTCAGCACGACGTTCCCGGAAGGGCCCGAGCGCAACCGGGCGTTCGGGGTCTTCGCCGCGGTCTCGGCGGGCGGCGGCGCGATCGGCCTCCTCGCGGGCGGCATCCTCGTCGAGTATCTGAACTGGCGGTGGGTGCTGTTCGTCAACGTGCCCATCGGACTGCTCATCGCCTTCGCCACGCCGCGCTACATCAGGGAATCCGAACGCCACCCCGGCCACTTCGACATCGCCGGCGCGCTGACCTCCACCGTGGGCATGGTGCTGCTGGTGTACGGCTTCATCAGAGCCGCGCAGGAAGGATGGCGGGACGCGGTCACGGTGGCGTCGTTCGTCGCGGCCGTCGTCGTCCTCGCGGTGTTCATCCTCGTCGAGCGGCGGTCCCGGCAGCCGATCACCCCGCTGCACATGTTCGCCGACCGCAACAGGGCGGGCACCTACGGCATCATGCTGTGCCTCGCCGCCGCGATCTTCGGCATGTTCTTCTTCCTCACCCTCTTCGTGCAGAACGTGCTCGACTTCAGCCCGCTCGCGGCCGGGTTCGCCTTCCTGCCCGTCAGCGCGGTCATCGCGGTCGGCGCCGGCCTCGCCTCACGGTTCCTGCCCACGTACGGCCCCAAGCCCTTCATGGTGGTGGGCGCGATCCTCGCGGCGGGAGGCCTGTCCTGGCTCACCCTGACCGACGTCGACTCCACGTACGCGGGCAGCGTCCTCGGCCCGATGCTCGTCTTCAGCCTGGGCATGGGCATGGAGTTCGTCTCCCTCACGCTGATGGCGCTGTCCAACGTGTCCCCGCTGGAGACCGGCGCGGCCTCCGGACTCCTCAACGCCACCCAGCAGGTGGGCGGTTCGCTCGGCCTGTCCATCCTGGTCACGATGTACGGCACGGCCAGCCGCAACGAGGCGGAGAAGCAGATCCCCGACTTCCTGGCCCAGGCGACCCCGGCCGAACGCCTCGAATTCCGGCGCACCGGGCAGCTCCCCGCGCCCTGGTCGGACGAGGTCCTCACGTCCGGCGTATCGGCCGCCTTCGTCACGGCCGCGATCTTCACCGTGCTGGCCGCCCTCATCGCGATCGTGGTCATCCAGGTGCGCCCCTCCGACCTGGAACGCCTCAAGGGCGACACGGTCCCGGGCGGCGGCTGAGGCACGGCCCACCGTGGGCGCGCGGCGGTACCGGACGTCGTCAGGATCGTGGCCGGCGGCCGTCGTCCGTGGCGCGGCCTGCCGTTAGGGTCCGTACATGGGGCATCGAGACGTGGGAATCCTGCACCCGGGAGCCATGGGCGCACGCGTGGCGGCACAGGCGGTGGCGGCGGGAGCCGCGGCTTGGTGGTTGCCGCACGGGCGGTCGACGGCGAGCCGGGAACGGGCCGCCGAGCACGGGCTGCGGTCCGCCGCGAGTATCCGGGAACTGACCGCGACCTGCGAGGTCGTGCTGAGCGTCTGTCCTCCCGCCGCCGCGCTCGACGTCGCCGCACAGGTGGCGGCGGCCGGGTTCCGGGGCGTCTACGTCGATGCCAACGCGGTGAGCCCCGAGCGGATGGCCGACATCACCGAGGTGTTCGACGACGACGCGGTGACCGTGGTGGACGGGGGGATCACCGGCCCGCCCCCACGCGAGAGGGGACGGACCCGGCTCTACCTCTCGGGCGACGACACGGCCGTGGCACGGGTCTCGGCCCTGTTCGACGGCACGGCGCTCACCCCGGTCACCCTGGCGGGGCCGATCGGGCGGGCGTCGGCGCTCAAGCTGGCCTTCGCGGCCTACAACAAGATCTCGTACGCCGTCGCCGCCCAGGCATGTGCCCTGGCCGACGGGCACGGGGTGCTGGACGACCTGCTCGACCTGGCGCGGCAGATGCTGCCCGACACCCCGCTCGCCGAGCCGGAACACCTGGCCGCCGCCGGGCCGCGGGCCTGGCGCTGGGAGCCGGAGATGCGCGAGATCGCCCGGGCCTGCCGGGCGGTGGGCGTCCCGGCCGACTTCGCCGAGGCGGCAGCGCAGACGTTCACCCGGTGGGAAGCGCACAAGGACGACCCGGCCGTGACCGGTGAGCGGTTGATCGCCGATCTCGTCCGGGCGACTCCGCAGATGTCGGGCGACCGTACGGGTTTGCCGTCGCGGTGAGCGGCAACGCGATGTCCATGAGTGAACCGAACAGGAAGACGAATGAACAGTCCGCAGCCGCCCGGGTGACCGCGTCCAAGGCTCGGCGCACCACGGACAAGGCGACCGCTCCGGCGGCCCGGGCCGCGAAGAGCGCCGCGACGAAGACGGACGAAGCCGCGTCGGCCACCAAGAACGGAGTCCAGCGCTCGGCCGAGGCGACGACCGGTGCCGTGCAGAGCGCGGCGCACACCGCCTCGCGCGGCGTGGAGGCGGGCCGTCAGGCGATCATCACGACGTCGGGCCAGGTCGCCGCGACCGCCAAGACGGCCTGGACGGTCATCGCACACCGGAAGCTGATCGCCGCGGGTGTCGGTGCCGGCCTCGGCGCGCTGACCGCCGCCTCGTACGCGGTGGGCCGTCGCTCGGGCCGCCAGCCGCAAGGCCCTCTCACCCGGCTCACCGGCGGTCGGATCTGACCCTTACGGTCGCGGTCAGGAGATCGGCCCCCGGCGGGAACCCGCCGGGGGCCGGGTCGTGTCCGGCTCGGCCCTCGGGTCCTCGCCTCGCGTAACGGCCGGGCGGCACACGGCCGGGCCGCGCCCGCCGTCACACCGCCCGCCAGGCCGTTTGTCGGTGCCGGATGACACCATCCGGCCATGAGTGACGATTCTTTCAACTGGCACGATTTCCTCGGACGTTGGCAGGAGGAATGGGTTCCGCGCGCGGACGATGACGATGACCAGGGTGAGCATGAGGGCGACGGCGGGCGGAGCGCCGCCCACCCGGGCAGACCCGGGGCGACGGAGTCGGCGATAGCCGCGGCCGAGGAGCGGCTGGGGCGACGGCTGCCGCCCTCGTACCGGGAGTTCCTGGCCGTGAGCGACGGATGGCACGTGGAACAGACGGCCGGGGTCTATGAGCTCGGCGGTGTCGCGGACATCGACTGGTTCCAGGACGCGTACGGCATGACCCCGCTGTACGAGGAGAGCCTGGGCGACAACCCGCGCGCGGAGGACGTCCTGCTGGCCGGAATGTGGCGACGGGCGCTGCGGCTGGAGACGGACTCCGACATGTCCCACGCGCTGCTCGACCCGGGCGACAGCGACGAGGACGGCGAGTGGGCGCTCTACGTCTACAAGGGCTGGAGCGGTGAATTCCCGGACCGCTACCCGTCGTTCCGCGCGTACATGGAGTCCATGTACCGCGGTTTCCACGCCGACCGCGTGGAGAGAGCCGACTTCGTCAACGCGACCACACGCGCCCAGGACACCCGGGTGGAGGAGGCCCGCCGACTGGCCGTGCGCGGACGGTACGAGGAGGCCCGGGCCCTGCTCGAGGAGGCGCAGTCCTTCGGACGGCCGCACAGCGCCGTCCTGCTGAACCAGCTCCGCCACCTGCTCGCCCCGCACAGCTCCCGGGACTACGGCAACCTGGTGGCCGACCCGCGCTACCTGCCCGAGATCCTGCCCGCGGCGGCCACGACACCGGCGCGCGGCGAGTGGCGGCTGGGCGGCGACGACCACTGGATCACGATGATGACCGCCCGCGGGGTGGCCCGGGAGACGGTCGAGGCCGCACTGGGCGCGATGCGGGACGGCACCCATCGCTACGCTCCCCCCGGGCCGTGGGGCCGTTCCGTCGCGCAGGCCCGGGAGGTGGCCCGCTGGGGGGACACCGACACCGCCTGGCGGATCCTGCGGGAGGGGCTGCCGCGGTGGGAGACGCCCGGACCCGCGCTGATCGCCCCGATCGGTCTGCTCGCCGATCCGGTGCTCGGTCCGCTGATCACCCCGGAGCGGGGGAGGGAGATCCTCGCGACCCCGCGCGCCGGGGAAACGGGCCCCGCCCCCGAGCCGGTGCCCGACCTGGACCCGCCGGGCCTCGCCTGGCTGACGGAGTCCGAGCCGCACCTCTGGCCGCTCGACGGATACCGTTGTGTCTGGGTGGAGGGGGCCGACCCGGCCCGCCTGCACGCCCTGCTGGGGGAGGAAGGCGCCGAGCTGAGCGCACCCACGGATCCGCGCGAGGCGTCCTGGCGCGCACCCAGGCCCGGCGAGCGAGAGGGCGTGGAACTCTGGGAGGACCGGGCCGTGGTCGCCGTCGGGCGCACCGCCGGAGCGTGGGCGTTCGCCTTCGACGGCCGCGCGCGCCACCTGGGTGACCTGGTCCTGTCGCCGGCCCGGGTCGCCTCCTCGTCCGGCCGCGCGGTGGTGGTGTGGTGCGACCCGAGGCCCTCCTCCTCGGGCGGCCGCCGGGGCGCGTTCCACCTGTCGGTGGCCGAACAGGGCGTGGAGCTCTACGCGTTCACCGTGCGGGGCACGGAGATCCAGCGCTCCGGCGCGATTCCCGAAGCCCTGGACCCCGCGCGGCTGTTCCGCCCCGGGGACACCGAACCGGACGGCGAACTGCGGGCCTTGGAGGCCCTGCACGCCGAACTCGGTCTCTCACTCCCTCGCTTCGCGCTGACCCGAGGCAGGCTCCACACCTTCACCACCCGGTCCTGGACCCGGGCGCCACGCGACGGCGAGGCCTTCGCCTGCATCAGCCTCGGGCGGCACCGGCCCTGAACCCGGGTCCGTCGCCTCGTCGAGAAAAAATCTCCGGTGCCGTGTCAAGAATCCAGGGGCCGGACGGCTCTGGGGTGTGTGTACGGCCGCTGCTTCACCGTGAGGCGCTGACAGGCCGCAGACTGGAGGGGTTTCCGGTGGAGACGACGGGCATCGGCATCGCCGTGTACCTGGTGCTGCTGTTCGCGCCGGGGCTGAGCAGCGTGCTGAAGAGCATCGCGTTCCGCATCCGGGCCGCGGGGAAGGCCGAACTCCTGCGGGCCGAGCGGGAGGCACACGGCGGGCGCCGGACGGGGAGGCGGGGGCGGCGTGGATGAGGAGCAACGGGCCCGGCGCGCCGAGGCGCTGGCGGCTCTGGTCGCCGAGCGGCACGGCCAGCTCGTCGGTTACGCCCGCAAACGGCTGCGGACCTCGGGGGTCCCGCCGTCCTGGGCGGATCCCGAGGACATCGTGCACAACGCCCTGGCCGGCGTACTGGCCTGCCCCGAACCGGTCGAGTGGCTCCGTCCGTACGTCTTCACCGCCATCAGGAACGAGGTCCGGCACGCGGAGAGGCGCTGCCGCACCGGCCGGGGATACGCCTCCCTGGACGCGGACGTGCGGTGGGAGACCGCGGCCGGCAGCGTCGACCCGTGCGCAGCGGCCGAGCTGCGCCTGGACCTCGCCGCGGCGCTCACCGCACTGCCGCCCCAGCAGCGCCGGGCCGTACGGCTGAACAAGGAACTGGGGCTGACCCAGGCGCAGACCGCCAGGGCGATGGGCGCCGCACCGGGGACGGTGGCCACCCATGTCTCCCGGGCTCTCGTCACCCTGCGGGTCGCTCTCGGCGCCCTGGCCACCGCGGTCGTCCTGTGCGGCACGGCCGCGTCATGGCCGCGGTCCGGCCTGTCGCCGGTCGACCCGGCGGTGGGCGGCGAGGTGGGGGAACTCCTGCGCTCGGCGTCGGCGGCCCAGCTGATGGCGTTGATCGTGGTCGGCACGGTGGGGCTGGTGGCGTCGGCCGCTGCCGTTCGGGCGGTGCCGGCCGGTACGGGTGGCGGGTGGCGGATTCCGTTCCGGACCCGGGGCAGGCGGTCCCTGGCCCGGCTCCGCGCCGAGCGGGCCGAGGAGGTGCCGGAGGAGGCGTCACGGGAGTCGCAGGGCGAGGCCTGGCACGTCCGGGACGTGTCGGGCGCGAGCGCCGAGGGCAAGAGATACCGCTGCCCCGGCTGCGACCAGGTGATCCCGTCCGGCGTCGCGCATGTGGTGGCATGGCCCCGACAGGATGGCCCGCAGGACCGGCGGCACTGGCACAAGGCGTGCTGGAACGCCCGGGACCGCCACGACAACCGGAGCGCGACGGGCACGGAGCAATCCGGCGACTGAGGGCCGTAGTCGCCCGAGCGGCGGACTTGCCCGAAGGCCGAATCGACGGAAGGCCGAAGTCGGCCGATGGCGTCGTCGTCCGGAGGCCGTCGAGGCGGGCGGAGTCCTAATGGCCGAGTCAAGGGGCTGTCCGCTGTCGCCGATGCGCTGTCAGGCGTCGGTGTCGGCGGCCTCTTCGAGCAGGTCCAGGGCGTGGTTGTGGAACCGGCGTTCGGCATCGCGGCACGGGGCGTTGAAGAAGGCTCGTTGAGCTTCGGCAAGGTCGCAGTGCAGCAGGCCCATGGTCACGAACACGGCTTCCACGCCGTGACACCCGTTGTCCTTGAGGAACTGCTGGAGTGCGTCCGTGTCGCCGGTCGCCTCCCAGACGGGCCGGGCGGTTTCCTGCATTGCAGCGATGCGCGCTGATCGTTCTGCGTCGAAGCCCACTGGGGTCCGCCTCTCCGGTTTGGCCCGCAGGCTATCGCCAGGCAGGCGGGGGCACTGCCCGGACGCCCGGCCGGAGCTCTCTGACGGATGCCCTGCTCGTGGCGGGCCGTGGCGCCACGAGTTCCGAAGCGATGGCCCGCCGCCGCGGACGGTCGTCCGAGGCGTCCGGCATCCGAGCTTCCGGCACTTGTACGTTCGGTACCCGAGGCGTCCGGCAGTGCCCGGCGTCCGGTGGATTCGGCGCCTCGGGCGTCCGGCAGTGCCGGGCACCCGAGGCGCCCGCAGCGCGGCCTCCGAGGTGTCCGGTACTGGGTGTCCGGCGGCGCCAGGCGTCCGGCAACGCCCCGTATCCCTCGCTTCTGACCTCCCGGCAGATCCGAACGGCTCCTCACCTGGCCGGCCGGGGCGGGTGAAATCGGCCGGTCCGGCGGGCCAGGTGAGGCAGACGGTGGTCCCCACCACGTGGGCCGTCGCGTCGCCGCCCGGTCGGTTCAGGAGACGGCGACCACCACGTTGAACCACGGGGTGCTGAGGGACCTCAGGGGCGAGTCCAGCTTCTGGAGGTTGAGCCGGTAGGTGCCGGCGGGCAGCACCCCGCCGCCCGGCAGCGGTCCCAGCGGCAGGTAGCGCCCGTTGGCGGCACCGGCACGGTTGTAGGTCCACACGCCCGCCGAGGTGTGCATGATCGTGTAAGCCCCCCGGCTCAGCGAGGGGTTGACGGCGGACCTGCGCGTCGCGTCCAGGGCGAAGGAGGCGCCCGCGTACGACGGCACCCGCGCGGGCCGGGTGAGGGTGAAGCTGAAGTACCGGTGGGCGTAGCCGGCGCCGGACGTGAGCGGCGGGCAGTTGACCGCGACGACGGTCCGCCCGGTCACGTTCCCCAGAGCAACGGGATTGCTGTACGAGCCCGAGCCCGACAGCCGCCGGCAGTCGTACTGGTAGGTGGCCGCCGAGGCCGGCGGCGCGGCCACCAGCGCCGACGCGGCGACCGTCACGACGGCGGCCGCGACGACGCCCGCCCGGCGTGACAGCCGTCCGAGTGTCCTGTCGATGAGTGTCATGAGCAGTCTCCCCCCTCGGGGCGCGGGGCCCCGGACCGTGGTGAACACGGGCGCGCCACGGCACACCCGTTCGCCCGGCGAGGGCTCGTGAGGCCTCCCGTGCCGAGCGGATCCGGCGCCGAATCTAGGGCCGCCGTCGGTCGTTCGCGCGGGGGTGACCGATGGACGGAGGGAACAGATCACCGATGACGGTGTGTGGGAGGAACGGCTCGCCGGGAAGACACGGGACGATCATCTGGACCCGCCGGTGACACCCGCTCGGAGCCGGGCGCGTCAGTCCGGCGACCCGACCCGACCCGACTCCACCCGGCCCGACTTGACTCGACCCGGCCCGCGCCGAGGCCCACGGCAGCCGCGCCGGCCTCCTGGCTCCACACGCCCACCGGAAGCACCCCCCGGACACCCACCCGCACACCCCCCGACCCCCTCCCGGACGCCCCCGGACGCACGACCGAACACCCCCGGACACACCCGATCAGGAAGGCCGCCCTGGCACGGGTGACCGTTGGCACGAGCGAAGAACCCCTCCTTCCCCCGTCCTCGCCCCGGCCCCGCCCCCTCCTCACCCCGGACGTCGGCGAGCCGCTTCTCCGGGGCGAACCCCTCGCCCGTACTCCGGGGCGAACCCCTCTCCCGTGACCTGTGATCTTTCCCGGATTCGATCCGTCCGACATCTTGACCTTGCTCCGGACCGAGGCTTAGCGTTCCGGCGTTCGAGTCTGATTGAAACGATTCAAAACCAAGAACGATCATCTGGGAGCGCTCATGCGGGTACCGGTCGGGCAGGGCGACGGAATGTCACGGCGGGCGGTACTCGCCGCCGGGGCGACGGCGGGAATCGCGGCCGGGATCGTCGCCGCCCTGGGTTCCGGGACGGCCGTCGCGGCGCCGTCCGTGGCCGGGGCGGTGGGTCCGGCCGCCGACTGGTTCGCCGCGCCCGCGCGTTCGGTGCGGCCGAAGTTCCGCTGGTGGTGGCCGGACGGTCTGGTCGACACCGACGAGATCGCCCGCGAGATCGACCAGATCGCGGACGCGGGATTCGGCGGCGCGGAGATCGCCGCCGTCCACCACAGCGTCAAGGACAAGTCGGTCCTGGACACCGCGCGCCACGGATGGGGCAGCGGGCCGTGGCGCGACGGCGTCGAGGCCGCGCTGCGCCGGGCCGCGAGACGGGGCCTCACCATCGACCTGACGCTCGGCCCGAGCTGGCCCGTCGCGGTCCCCGGCGTCACCCCGGACGACGAGGCGGCCGCCAAGGAACTCGTGCACGGCCGCGCCTCGTTGAGCGCCGGAGCCACCTTCCAGGGACCGGTGCCGCCGCCCGTGCACGCGCCCGCCGCCGGGGTGACCCGGCAGCGGCTCCTCGCCGTCCAGGCCGCCCGCGTCGAACCCGCGTACTCCACCCGCAAGGAGACCGGACTCGACCTCGCCAGCGTCCGTGACCTCACCTCCACCGTCGCCGAGGACGGCACCCTGACCTGGACGGCTCCCGACACCGGGGAGTGGACGCTGATCTCGTACTGGACGCGCGGCAGCGGTCAGCAGCCCGAGTCCGGACCGCACTCGGCGCCCGACGCCTACGTCGTCGACCACCTCGACCCGGCGGGCACCGCGGCCGTCACCCGCTTCTGGGAGCAGAACCTGCTGACTCCCGGCGTGCGGAGCCTGCTGAAGGCGGCGGGCGGCGCCTTCTTCGAGGACTCCGTGGAGCTGGAGACGGACGGCCTGACCTGGACGCCCTCGCTGCCGGACGCCTTCGCCCGGCACACCGGACGGCCCCTGCTGCCCTACCTGCCCGCCCTCGTGCTGAGCGACAGCAACCAGGTGTTCGCCTTCGAGGCGCAGCTCACCCGACAGATCAGACACGACTTCTGGGAGACCTTCTCCGAGCTGTTCAACCGGCACCACGTCCGCGCGCTGCGGGACTGGGCCCACTCCCTAGGCATGACCCTGCGCGCCCAGCCCTACGGACTCCAGACCGACGCGATCGAGTCCGCGGCGATCCTGGACATCCCCGAGGGCGAGTCCCTCGGCTTCAAGAACCTCGACGACTACCGCTGTCTCGCGGGCGGCAGGGACATGGCGGGCCACACGGTGCTGTCGTGTGAGGCGGGCGCCTACAACGGCACCGCGTACAGCACCACCTGGGACCGTTTCCTGCGCACCATGGGCGGAGCCTACGCGGCGGGCGTCAACCAGACCGTCGTCCACGGTTTCTCCTACGCCACCGCGCCCGGCGTGAGCTGGCCGGGCTTCGCCGCCTTCAGCCCCTACAACGGCGGCCCCGGATACGGCGAGTCGTGGGGCCCCCGGCAGCCGAGCTGGCAGCACGTGCCGGACATCGCCGCCTACCTCGGCCGGGTGCACGGCGTGCTCCAGTCCGGCACCGCCCGCGCCGACGTCGCCGTCTTCCGGCAGACCGGCTACGCCGCGACCGGCATCGGCGCGTCCTGGTTCACCGCGACCGGTGTACCGCTCGGCTGGACCCACCAGTTCCTCAGCGGTCCGCTACTCGACCTGCCGAACGCCACCGTCTCGGGCGGCCGGCTCGCCCCGAACGGTCCGGCCTACAAGGCCCTGTTCGTCGAGGGCGACTTCTTCTACTCCTCCACACCCACCCTCGCCACGGCCGACGCGCGCCGACTGCTGGCGCTGGCCGAGGCGGGACTGCCGATCGTCCTGCTGGGCGCCTTCGACCAGCCGCTCACCCCCGGGGTCCCCGACGACGGCGAGAGCGAGGGGCTGCGCGCGCTGCTGACCCGGCTGCTCGATCTGCCCCACGTCACCCGGGTCACCGACAAGGCCGCCGTGGGCGACGCCCTCGCCGGCCTCGGAGTCGTCCCGGACGTACGCCACGCCACCGCCTCCACCCTCCTGAACGCCCACCGCGTCACCCGGGAGGCCGACTTCTACTACCTCTGCAACGGCAAGCACGCGGAGACGGTCAAGCCACCCGTGGCCGCGATCGACCACCAGGTGACACTGCGCCACACCCGCCGGACGCGCGGCGGGACGACGATCCCCTACCTGCTCGACCCCTGGACGGGCGAGGCCACCCGGATCGCCCGGTACACCGAGGAGGGCGGCGAGGTCACCGTCCGGGTCGCGCTCCAGCCCGGCCAGGTCATGATCGTCGCACTCGGCGGTCCGGGACTGTTCGGCGACCGGAACGGGGCCAGGCCCCACGTGGTCGACACTGACGCCTCCGAAGCCCTGTTCGACGGACATGCGCTGACGGTCCGTTCGGCCGAGGCGGGCACCCGCACGACACGGCTCTCCTCGGGCCGTACGGTCACCACGGTCATCGGGTCCGTGCCCGCCCCCGTCACCCCGAGCCGCTGGCAGCTGGACGTCGACGACTGGTACCCCGGATCCGCCCCCACCCGGACCGAACACGTCCGGCGCTCGCTGACCCTGGACACGCTGCTGCCCTGGTCGGGGATCCCGGAACTGGCCGACTCCGCGGGCATCGGACGCTACCGGACGACGATCGACCTGCCGTCCGGGTGGACCTCCGCGCACGGCGCCTACCTTGAGCTCGGCCAGGTCTCCGACACCGCCCGCGTCACGGTCAACGGCACCGCCGCCCCGGTCGTCGACCGTATCCACCCGGTCGTCGACGTGGGCCCTCTGCTCCGACGCGGCGGCAACGTGATCGAGGTGGAGGTGGCGGTCCCGCTCTTCAACCGGCTGCGGGTCACCCAGCCCGCGGTCTTCGGCGCCGCCGCCCGGCAGAACTTCGGTCTCGTCGGACCCGTACGGCTCGTGCCGTACGGTCAGGCCACGATCGGCTGAGGGAACGGGGGCCGGAGCGCGACACCCGGGCGGCGCCTTTCGGACGTGCTCCGGCCGCCGGAAGGGCCGCCGTCCCGGCCCCCTCACCGACCTTCGTCGCGACGATCCGGACCATCGGCGGACTGTGTCCCGCGCGCGCCTCGGGCAGCGTGGGGGCATGGAGCGAACCGATCGGATCAGCCGGGCCGGATTCCTGGCCGGGGCGGCGGCGGCCGGCGCGGTCGCCGTGCTCGGACCCGCGCGACGGGCACGGGCCACGGGGCAGGGCCGCGGACTGCGGCACCGGGGCGTCGTCTACACGGTGGGGGAGGGCGAGACCCCCGCCACGGGGTGGACCGCCGAGCGGATGCGGGCGGACCTCCGCGTCATCCGCCACGACCTGCACGCCGACACGGTCGACATCACCGGCGACGGCGTGGAACGCCTCGCGGCGACCGCGACCGAGGCGGCCGAACACGGCCTGCGCATCTGGCTTCAGCCCACGCTGGGAGACGTCCCGGCGCGGGACATCCTCGAACACCTCGCGGAGACCGGCAGGGTCGCGCAGCGGCTGCGTCGACAGGGCGCGAGCGTGGTCCTCGGCGTGGGCTGCGAGTTCTGGCTGTTCGTGCCCGGGATCGTGCCGGGGGAGACGGTGCTGGAACGCGTACGCAACCTCATGAACGGGACCTACGACCCGGTCGTCATGCAGCGCCGTCTGGACGCCTTCACGGCGCGCGCCGCCAGGACCGGCCGTTCGGTCTTCGACGGCCGGCTGTCCTACGCCGCCGCACAGGACGACCGGGTCGACTGGTCCCTGTTCGACATCGTCGGCATCGACTACTACTCGTCCTTCCCGCGACGGGTCGACCATGTGAGGGAACTGCGCCGCCACACCCGCTGGGGGAAGCCGCTGGCCATCACCGAGTTCGGCACCTGCGCCTACGTGGGCGCCCCGGACGCCGGCGGCATGGGATGGGACGTGGTCGACCACGACAAGGACCCGGCGGAGATCAAGGGCCACCTGGTCCGCAGCGAACGCACCCAGGCCGTCCACATGACCACGCTCCTCGACGTGTTCGAGGCGATGGGCCTGTACGCGGCGATGGCCTTCGAGTTCGTCACCCCGGACGCCCCGCACCGGGCCGACGACCCGCGCCACGACCTGGACATGGCGTCCTACGCCGTCACCAGGACCGTCCACCGGCGCCCCGGTCACCCGGAGGCCGGCTGGCACTGGGAACCCAAGGAGGCCTTCCACGCCCTGGCCCGCCACTACGGCGGCCGTCACGCCCACGGAGCCGCTGCGCGGTGAGACGCATGGAACGGCAGGTCGCGGTTACTGGGTTGTCATGGCAGGCACATCGACATCCGACCATGACGACACCACGCCCGCGGAGACCGGCCGGGAGGGGACGGCGGGGCCGGACGAGCGGGTGGAACAGCGGGCCCCGGACCGGCTGGGGGAGTTGCCGAAGCGCTCCTGGCCGGCCGTGCTCAAAGGCGTGCTGCGGGAGTTCAAGGACGACGAACTCACGGACCGGGCCGCGGCACTGACGTACTACGGGGTGCTTTCGCTGTTCCCGGCGCTGCTGGTGCTGGTGTCGCTCCTGGGTCTGGCGGGGAAGTCGGCGACCGACGAGGTCCTGGACAACCTCCGCAAGGTGGCGCCGGGTTCGGTCCGCGACATCATCAGCGACGCGGTGCGGCAACTGGAGGGCCGGGGCGGCGTCGGCTCGGTCATGGCGATCGTGGGTCTGGTGCTGGCGGTGTGGTCGGCGTCGGGCTATGTCGCCGCTTTCATCCGCAGCGCCAACGCGGTGTACGACATGCCCGAGGGGCGGCCGGTGTGGAAGGTACTGCCGCTGCGCGTGGGGGTGACGGTGCTGCTGCTGGTGCTCGCCGTCGCCAGCGCGCTGATCGTCGTCTTCACCGGCGGTGTGGCCCGGCAGGCCGGCGCCGCGCTGGGTATCGGGGACACGGCGCTGACCGTGTGGTCGATCGCGAAGTGGCCGGTGCTGGTGGTGCTGGTCACGATCATGATCGCCCTGCTGTACTGGGCGACGCCGAACGTCCGGGGCCGGGGACTGCGGTGGACCACGCCCGGGAGCGTGCTGGCGCTGGTGATCTGGCTGCTCGCCTCCGCCGGTTTCGCCTTCTACGTGGCCAACTTCGGCTCGTACAACAAGACCTACGGCACGCTCGCCGCCGTGATCGTCTTCCTGGTGTGGCTGTGGATCAGCAACATCGCGATCCTGCTGGGCCTGGAGTTCGACGCAGAGCTGGCCAGGCAGCGGGCCGTGGCGGGCGGGCTGCCCGAGGACGAGGAACCCTACGTCCAGCCCCGGGACACCCGGGCCTGGAGCGAGGACGACCGGCCCGGCGCGCGGTGACCGCGCGCTCAGATCACCGGGAAGCCGAAGGAGTACCCCTGCTGCCGCAGCCACGGCAGGACCTCGCGCAGGGCCGCGACGGTCTGTGAGCGGTCGCCGCCCGCGTCGTGGAAGAGGATCGTCGGACCGTTGGACACCTCGCTCTGGACGGTGGAGACGATGGCGGCCGCCCCGGGCTGCTCGAAGTCCTTGGTGTCGACGTTCCAGCCCAGCGGCCGCATCCCGCGGGAGGCGGCGAGATCGCGGCTGTAGGGGGTGAAGGCGCCGCCCGGCGCCCGGTAGTACACCGGGCGGACGCCCCCGGAGGCTTCGGTGATCATCCGTTCGGCGTCCAGGATCTGCTGCGACTGGTAGGAGTCGGGCTTCTTGTCCATGGTGGTGTCGTGCGACACGGTGTGGTCGCAGAGCCGGTGCCCGTCCGCCACCACGGCCTTGACCAGGTCCGGGTGGGCCTTCGCCTGCGTGCCCACCATGCAGAAGGTCGCCTTGACGTCGTTCTCCCGCAGCACCTCGAGGACCTGCGGCGTCCAGTCGGGGTCCGGACCGTCGTCGATGGTGATGTTCACGCCGCGGGCCCCGTGGTCCGAGGCGTGGGCGATGTCCACCGACACCCGGGCGGGCGCGGCGGAGGGGCGCGCCGAGGCACCCGCCTCCGGCTTCGCCCCGTCCACCGGGCCGGCCTGAGCGGTCCACACCGAGGTGACGGCGGCCATCGCCGTCACACCCACCGCTGCCGCGATAACCCGGCCGTACCATCCCCGCCCGCCATGCCGCGCCATGTCTGCCCTGTTCGTGTCGTGTCGGTGGATCCCGTGCCTCGGTGGATCCCGTGCAGATGTCAGGACGGGGAAAAGGCGCGGTGGGATCCGTCTGTTACCGATCACGGACAATTTCGCGGGGATTCCGGGACGCGGGAGGTTCCGCGCCCGTGGGGAGGAAACGTCTGCCACCCCCAACGCAGGCGTGTGTGGCTCCTGTTGGGGGTGGCGGCTTTCACGGGGCCAGGGGGACGCAGAGCAGGGCGGCGGGGCCCGGCTTGCTGCCGAACCGGGTGGTGAACGCGATGCCCGCGGCGTACTCCTCGGCCGCGCACTGGCCCTTGTAGTGGCCCTGGGCGAAGTCGCCGCCGGTGTCGGCGGGGCGGTTGTCGGACCGGTCGAACCACACGGTCCGCCCGGCCCGGCCCAGCGCGGTGCGGGCGGGTACGCACAGGGCGGCCGACACGCGTTCCCCGCGACGGCTGTAGCCGATGAGGAACTGCCCGGCCGGGCACTGGAGTTTGGTGTAGCCGCCGGCCCAGTCGCCGCCGGCGGGGACATGGCGTTCGTCCGTGACGACCGTCTGCGTGTCGCCCGGGGCCCGCAGGTCGTCGGCGGCCGTGTCGGTGCACAGACCCCGTCCGCCCGTGTGGCTGAGGCCGATCAGCCGGAGGCCGTCGGGGCAGGCGGCCTTGGAGGCGCCCGGGTCCCAGTCCCCGCCGGCCCGGACCCGGCGGGAGCGCACCGCGTCGCCGTGGTCGGTGGTGAGCATGCGCCGTACGGGCACCGGCGGGACGGTCCCGGTGCGGGTCGCGGCCGTCATGAGGTGATTCCAGCCGGCGCCGCGCCAGTCGGCGTCGTCGAGGATGCCGTACCGTCGCCCGGCGGTGTCGTAGCGCAGCAGCGCCCAGTCGTCGTGGCCCTCCCAGCCGACCAGGGGCCAGTACGCGAAGTCGGCGTCGTGGTCGGCGAAGTAGTCCGTGAGGTTGCCGAACCAGGCGCGGGCGGCGGCGCCGGTCTCCTGGGCGCCGATGCCGAACTCGCTGATCCACACGGGCGCTGTGTGGTGCTGTCCCTCCGCGGTGACGAAGAAGGCCTGGTCGGTGAGGACCTGGGACAGCTGGTCGCGGCTCAGGTCCTGGTAACGCGGGTCGTGGGTCTCGCCGATCCCGGTGGCACCGCTATGCCGGGGGCCGGTATAGCCGTAGAAGTGGGCGGAGTAGACCAGTTTGTGCGCGTCCAGGAGGGTGTGGGAGAGCGTACGGACGGGGGTGAGGGTGGGGCGCTCGTGCGGCAGCCCGTCCACGGGCAGTCCGGTCCAGTTGATGCCCTCGACGACGATGAGGAGGTCGGGGTCGGCCTCGGTGAGGATGCGGTCCGCGGCGAGCTGGGCCGCCGCGTACCAGTCGTGGTCGTCGCCGAGACCCCAGTTGGGGTCGTCCAGTACGTCACGGCGTACCTCGTTGTGGAGGTCCGCGCCCACGACTCGGGGGTCGGCGGCGTAGCGGCGGGCCATGAAGACCCAGTCGTCGGCCCACTGCCGAGTGGTTCGGCCGCTGTTCCAGCGCTCGTTGCCGTCCACGCCGCAGCACCAGCGGGTGGTGACGGTGTGGTTGTTGAGGATGACCGCGAATCCGTCCGCGGTGAGGGCGGCCACGACGGCGTCGAAGATCTGGAGGGGTGTGCCGCCGCGCAGTCGTGGGTTGGCCGCGACGGCGGTGTCCGGCACAGGGGTGCTCGTGCGGATCATCTCGTTGGAGAACGGCAGCCGGATGCTGTTGACGCCGAGCCGGTGGAAGTCGGCGAGCAGCGCGGACAGCGGGACGCGGTCCAGGCCGAGGGGGATGCCGGAGGAGTCCTGGCCCGCGTGGTGGTCGGCCGGGTCGGCGGTGCTGCCGCTTCCCGACCAGGAGCCCTGGGCGCCGTCCCAGTTGGCGGACCTCAGACGGAAGCGGCGCCCCTGCGCGTCGACGATGTAGCGGCCCCGGGTGGAGAGGGGCGGCTGCCAGTCCTCCGCCGCCGGGGCCGCCACTCCGGCGGACGACGCGGGGGTGAGCGCGCCCGGGATGGCCGCCGACGGGGCGGCGGCAGCGGTCGGTGCCGGGGCCAGCAGCGTGAGGACGACGGCGGCTGATGTCAGGTACTTGACAAATTTGAGGGTCTGCATCCGGTCCTCTGCGGGGCGCGGTGGGGGTGGCGAGCGGCGACCGTCAGCCTACGAGCTCCCGGCCGGGATGTCCCGGGGGCTGCGTGAACCCGCGCTCGTCGAGGGTGTGACCGCGCCGCTCCCGACGCCGGCCCCGGGAGGCCGAGCGTCGGGGATCGTCCCGGCGGTGTACGTCACCAGGTGTGCGCGACATCCACCACGAGGTGGCCGTCCAGGCGCAGCACCCGGAAGGGCAGACGCGCCCGGACGCCGAGCCCGAACTGCGTCACCCCTTCGAAGCTCCCGGCGTACCGGGTGTCCCGGAAGGTGCTGTACCCGGTGAGGTTCACGCCCGGCAGCGGCTGCGCCACCCGTCCCGGATAGGTGGGCGTGCCGGTCTCGACGTCGTACGAGGGGGCGTTGACCCGCACCTCCAGGACGGCGGCGCCGCCGACGGTGATGGGGCGGCCCGAGCCGTCCTGGTAGAGCCGGTCGACGTACGCGACCGAGAAGCCGAGCTCGGCGGCGCCCGCGCCGGGGACGTCGACGACGAACCGGTCGTAACAGTCGTGGCGGCCGGTCCGCACGTTGGTCAGCGACGTCATCGTGCCGGTGGAGTAGGTCTTGTCGAGGCTGCCCCAGCCGGTGGGGCAGGCGGCCGCGGCGCGGGTGGCCGTGACCGGGGCGGCGGTGGCCGTGGCCGGGATCGCGGCCACACCGAGGGTGGCGGTCAGAAGGGCGGCGGTGGCCCAGACGGTTCTGTTTCGCACCATGATGTCCCCCGAAGGTTGTGTGTCGGACATGAACTGAGACAGCCCGATTGCCCCGAAGGTTGCACGGTTTTCCGTATCGATCCGGCGTGATGCGATGGGATGCGACGCGGTGTGGCGGTCTTCCCTCCGGACGCGGGTCGCCGTTGCCTCGACCGGGCCTCCGTGCCGGACGGCGCTCCGGTGGCATGCATGGCGCCGGGGCGGGTAGGGGCGCGCTTGAACCGGGGGAGTGAGGGCGAGACACGTGAGATCCCATGCCGACGGTGACGGCTGTACGGCACCTGACGAGTACCTGATGCGCGCCGACTACGCCCTCGACGGACAGGACGCCTGCATCGCCGACGCCCGCCACCACGCCGTGGCCTTCCTCGACCGGGCCCGCGCCGACCACCGCCTGCCCGTGTCCGCGCGCGCCCGGGACCTCACCCAGCTGGTGGTCAGCGAGTTGGTCACCAACGCCCGCAAATACGCTCCCGGCCCGGTCCGGATGGAACTGCGCATCACGGCCCGCGTCGTGGACGTCGTCGTACGGGACAGCGACCCGACCGTGCCCACGGCCCGGGCCGCCGATCCCGGCAGGATCGGCCAGCACGGCCTGGAGATCGTCAAGGTCGTCGCCGAGGACCTCTTCATCGAGCAGGAGGCGGTCGGCAAACGCGTCACGGCCCGTATCTCCCTGTCCGACGACCCCGGCGGACCGGTGACCGGCAGCCCCACCGGGTAGCGCGGCGTCGCGCGCCGTCCTGCGCACGGCGGCCGCGGCACGGCACGGTCACCAGCCCGTCAGCAGCAGGTGGTTGAGCAGCAGGGCCAGGATCGCCTGGGCGGCGAGCCAGACGCGCGGGCGGGTGAGGAACGCGCAGGCCGGCAGGAGCCATAGGGCGAACGGGAGCCAGATGCGTTCCGTCTCGGCCTTGCTCATGCCGGACAGGTCGGCCACGAGCAGGGCGAGCAGGGCGGCGGCCACGAGCAGGGCGAGGCGGGCGTCCGGGCCGGAGTGTGGGCCGGAGTGTGGGCCGGAGTACGGGCCGGAGCGGTGCGGGCCGTCCGGCCGCGGGAGGCCCTTCCCGCGGGCCCGGCGGAGCGTCGCGGCGGTCCGTCGCAGGCCGGCCGCCGTCGCCAGGCCCGTGATCAGGACCGTGCAGGCCAGGTTGGCCCACACCCAGTACCCGTAGGGGCGGACACCGCCGGCCCCCTGCCGGTAGCGCGTGACCAGCAGTCGGTACGCCTCCCACCAGTCGAATCCGGCGAGGGTGAACGCCGTCGGCACGACGGCCGCCCCGGCGAACAGAAGGAGGAGCAGCTCGGGACGCTCCCGGACGTGCCCGCGGCCGAGCAGCAGCACCGCCGCGCCGACGAGCGCGAAGAGCGTGAGGCCGTAGGAGAGGTAGCAGCTCAGGCCGAGGAGCAGGCCCGAGCCCAGCGCGGCGCCCGAGGTCCGGCGTCCGGTGACCGCCAGCGCCAGCAGTGCCACGGACCAGGCGGCGACCGCCGCGAAGTACGCGTCGGCCGATGTCCCCATCCACACCGCGGCCGGAGCCAGCACCAGGAAGGGCGCCGCCCGCCGCGCGAGCCCCTCGTCCGCCAGTGCCCGCACCGCCACCAGGACGGCCGCACAGGCCGTCGCGCCGACGACGACGCACCAGGTTCCGGCCCAGCCCGCGCCGCGCAGCCCGATCCGGTCGAGCAGGACGAAGGTCAGCGTGGCCGCCGGGGGATGACCGGCGACATGCGCGGGCCAGTTGTCGGGGGACTCCAGGAGGATGTGACGGGTGAAGCCGCGCAGTGCCGCCGGGACGTCCTGGAACCGGCCGATGGCCTGGAGATACTCGTGGCGGGACGTGAGCCGGCCGGCGACACCCCGTCCCCAGCCGTCGATCAGGGCGAGCGAGAAGATCCACGCGGTGGCGGTGCCCCAGGCCGCCGCGAGCAGGGCCCGCCAGGGCAGGCGGGCGGCCAGGGAGGGACCGTACCCCGCGGTCGCGGCCGCCACCGCGACGGCCGCCGGCGTCCCCGGCCCCACATGCGGACCCCAACTTGCCAGCACGGGAGGCCAGTTGACCCGTAGCGTGTGCTGGGTGTGCTCGATGTGGTGACCGATCAGCACGGCCGCCGTCACGAGCAGGACGGCGGCCCCCACCGCGTACAGGTCGGGGCGGAGGCCGGGGGTGATGCCGCCGGAGCGCCGGGCGCGCGGCTCGGCGGAGCGCAGGGTGCTGTTCACACCGGCACGCTAGGCCGGGCGGCGGGCGGCGAGCCGCCGTCCGGGCCGGACGTCAGCGTTTCGTCATGGGTCGCGGGCCCGTTTCGGGGTGCGCCGCGGCCTACGGTCGGATCATGCGCGACGACTCACGGCTCCCCACCTCCCCCGGCTTCTGGCGCAGCCCGCTGCGCGGTCCCTGGTTCACCTCGGTGCTCGGCCTGGTGCTGCTCCTCGGCATCACCGTGTTGTTCGTGACGGGCCTCGTCTCGTACGCCGCCTACAACCCGGACCTCTCGCCGGTGAACGACAAGACGCCGGACAAGGGCATCCTCGGCTTCTACCTCTTCTCCTGGCCGACCCACCCGCACTGGCTGTACCGGCTCGACCAGGGCGTCCACGTCACGCTCGGCGTCACCCTGATCCCCGTCCTGCTGGCCAAGCTGTGGTCGGTCGTGCCGAGGCTGTTCACGCTGCCGCCGGCCCGCTCGGTCGCGCACGCGCTCGAACGGATCTCCCTGCTGCTGCTGGTCGGCGGCGCGTTGTTCGAGTTCACGACCGGCGTCCTCAACGTCCAGCTGGACTACGTCTTCCCCGGCTCCTTCTATCCGCTGCACTTCTACGGCGCGTGGGTCTTCTTCGCCGCGTTCGTCGCCCACGCCGTGCTGAAGGTCCCGGCGGCCGTGCGCAATCTGCGCCGTGCGCGGGAGGAGGGCGAGCTGAGGCCGGCGCCGGAACCCGCGTCCGCGCGGGAGCTGGTCGCGCCGCACCCGGATCCTCCGACCGTCTCCCGGCGCGGCGCGCTGTGGTTCGTCGGGGGCGGGTCGCTGCTGCTGTTCGCCACGACGGTCGGCCAGAGCTTCGACGGGCTGCGCCGCACGGCCCTGCTCGCCCCGCACGGCGGAGCCGATCCGGGGAGCGGTCCCAACGGCTTCCAGATCAACAAGACGGCGGCGTACGCCGGGATCACCGCGGCGGAGACGGACGAGGGAGCCTGGCGCCTCGTCGTCGCGGGACCCAGCGGCACGGTACGCCTCAGCCGCGCCGAGCTCAGTGAACTCCCGCTGCACAGCTCGGCGTTGCCCATCGCCTGCGTCGAGGGCTGGTCGACCTCGGACCAGTGGTGGCGGGGCGTGCGGCTGCGGGACCTGGCCGCGCTCGTCGGCTACGAGGACGACCCGCCGGACGTTCTCGTCGAGTCCCTCCAGCGGCGCGGGGCCTTCCGTCACGCCGCCCTGCGCGCGAACCAGGTCGCCGACCCCCGCTCCCTGCTCGCCCTGTTCGTCAACGGCGAGCCCCTGACCCCCGACCACGGCTACCCGGCGCGCGTCATCGTGCCCGCCGCGCCCGGCGTGCTCAACACCAAGTGGGTGGCCCGCATGACGTTCGGAGAGACACGATGACGCCCCTGCGACGGCCGGTGATCGGCAGCCCCTTCCAGATCCTCCTGCTGGCCTGCTCGTTCGCCCTCGCGGCCTACGCGGGCGTACGGCTCCTCGCCGACGACCGGCCGGGCGTGGCGCTGTGGTGGGTGGGGGCGGCACTGCTGCACGACCTCGTCCTGCTGCCCCTGTACGCGGTGGCCGACCGGGCCGTCGTCCAGGGACTCGACGCGGGCGGCCACCGGAGGTGGACGATGTACGTCCGGGTGCCGGCGGCTCTCTCCGCGCTGCTGCTGCTCGTGTGGTTCCCGCTGATCAGCGGGAGGGTGGAGCTCCGTTACCGGTCGGCGACCGGCCGCTCGGCGGACGGGTTCCTCGCCCACTGGCTGCTGATCACCGCGGTGCTCTTCGGCGGTTCGGCGCTGCTGCTCGCGCTGCGACTGCGCAGGGCGACGAAGCACCGGCCGCCTGCCGTCCACTGACCGGCCGTCCGCCAGCCCTCGTGGCCCGCGTACCGCAGCAGGGCCGTCGTGCCGAGCCGCGCCCAGGGGAACGCCCGGCCGGTGCCGCCGGCCTCGGCCGGGCCGACCACTTCGACCTCGGCCCGCTCGTCCACGTCCACCGGCACGGTCTCGGCGATCAGCAGGCCGCCCGGGACGAGCAGCGCCGCCGCCCGGCGCAGCAGGGCGACCGGGTCGCCGCCGATGCCGACATTGCCGTCGATGAGCAGTACGGTCGCCCAGCGTCCCTCGCCCGGCAACGGGTCGAAGACCGACCGCCGCAGCGCCTGCCCGCCCCGTCCCAGGGTGTGGGCGACGGCGGCCTCACTGACGTCGATGCCCAGCACGGGCCGCCCCCGCGCGGCGAGTTCGGCGACCAGGCGGCCGGGCCCGCAGCCCACGTCCAGCACGGCTCCCTCGCACCGGTCCAGGATCGCCAGGTCGGCCGGGTCGGCGCGGGCACACCACCGCTCCACCTCCAGCGGCAGCAGCCAGCCGTCGGCGCGGCGCAGGAACAGCGGGCCCCGGCCGCTGCGCACGGCGGCGCTGTACGGGTCGGCGGCCGCCCAGTCGCCCGCGACCCGCGCGACCCCCGCCCTGCCGCCGTCGGCGGCGCCGGCCCCCGTGAGGTCGTACGCGGTGCTCATCGGCTCACCGCCGCCGTGCACTCGGCGAGGCGGGCGGCGAAGCGGCTGCCCGGGGCCAGCGCGGCGACGGCCGTGGCGTCCGGGGCGGTGTCCACGTCCCGCAGACACGGCAGGTCGCGCACCCGCAGCCCCGCGCCGACCAGCCGCGCCCGCTGCACGGCGCCGGTCGACGGCGTCGACATGGGCACGCCCCGCAGCAGACCGGGATCGGGCTCGGCGAGCCCCAGGGCCCAGAAACCGCCGTCCCGCGCCGGGCCGAAGTACGCGTCGCAGCCGTCGAAGTCGACGGTCAGCAGGTCCGGCGCGACCTGCGGTGTGTCCATCCCGATGAGGAGGGCCGGGCCGTCGCAGCAGGCGAAGGCCGCCGCGAGCCGTTCGTCGAGTCCGCCCGCGCACTGCCGCACGACCTCGAAGCCGGACGGCAGCCAGGGCCCGGGGGAGCCGTCCAGCACCAGGACGCGGCGGGCGGCGGGCGTGGCCGCCACGGCCCGCAGGGTGTCGGTCAGCGCCGCCTCCGCCAGCGCGGCCGCCTCCCTCGGGGTGAACGGCGGGGTGAGCCGGGTCTTCACCCGGCCCGGCAACGGTTCCTTGGCGATGACGAGCAGGGTGGTCACCGTGCGCTCCCCTCGCGCACCGGAACGCCGTCGAGGACGCGGCTCATGTCCCGGACGGCCTGCCAGGTGCCACGCCAGGTGCCCGTCACCTTCGAGACACCCGTCCGGGGCAGGTAGGGGACGTCGTGCTCGGTGATCCGCCACCCCGCGTCGGCCGCGCGCACCACCATCTCCAGCGGGTAGCCGCTGCGCCGGTCGGTGAGACCGAGGCCGAGCAGTGGCTCACGGCGGGCGGCCCGCAGCGGGCCGAGGTCGTGCAGGCGCAGCCCGGTGCGGCGGCGCGTCAGCCGGGCGAGCGCCAGGTTCCCGGCCCGGGCGTGCGCGGGCCAGGCGCCCCGGCCGCTCGGCCGCCTGCGCCCGAGCACCAGGTCGGCCGTGCCGTCGCGGACCTCGTGGACGAACGGCACGAGCAGGGCCGGGTCGAGGGAGGCGTCGCAGTCGCAGAAACAGACGACGTCGGCGGTGGCCGCGGTCAGTCCGGCGTGGCAGGCGGCGCCGAAGCCCCGGCGCGGCTCGTGGACGACTCTCGCGCCGAGCGCGCGGGCGATCTCCGCCGAGCCGTCGGTGGAGCCGTTGTCGACGACCAGGGCCCGCCAGCCCGGAGGAATGCGGGCGAGCACCCAGGGGAGGGCCTCGGCCTCGTTCAGACAGGGGAGTACGACATCTGCTTCTGCGTCCGTGGTCACGGTCTCACCCTACGAACACGAATCAGGCAAAACGGACCTCCGCTCCTTACGAAACGCGGACGTCGAGCCGTCCGGGCGCCCGCGGACACCGCACGGGGCCGGTCCGGTGCGAGGCTGGGCGTATGCAGCAGCCTCACGAGTCCCCGCCCCCTCCGCCGGGATCGGCCCGGGTCCTGGTCGTGGACGACGACCCCACGGTCTCGGAGGTCGTCGCCGGATACCTGGACCGGGCCGGCTACGTCGTCGACCGGGCCGACGACGGCCCGACCGCGCTGAGCCGAGCCGCCGCGCACCGGCCCGACCTGGTGGTGCTCGACCTGATGCTCCCCGGCATGGACGGGCTCGAGGTGTGCCGCCGGATGCGCGGGCACGGACCCGTGCCGGTGATCATGCTGACCGCGCGCGGCGACGAGGACGACCGCATCCTCGGCCTGGAGGTCGGCGCCGACGACTACGTCACCAAACCCTTCAGCCCCCGCGAACTCGTGCTGCGGGTGGAGTCGGTGCTGCGCCGCAGCCGGCCCGCCACCGGTGCCCGGACGCTGAGCGCGGCCGGCCTGACCCTCGACCCCGGGGCCCGCCGTGCCACCAAGGACGGCATCGAACTCGCCCTCACCCTGCGTGAGTTCGACCTGCTCGCGTTCTTCCTGCGGCACCCCGGGCGGGCGTTCGGCCGCGAGGACCTCATGCACGAGGTGTGGGGCTGGGAGTTCGGTGACCTGTCCACCGTGACCGTCCATGTGCGCCGGCTGCGCGGCAAGGTCGAGGACGACCCGGCGCGGCCGCACCTGATCCAGACGGTGTGGGGCGTGGGCTACCGCTTCGAACCCGGTCCCGGCCGAGAGGGGGAGTGACCGTGCGCGACACCCTGCTCATCGCGCTGTTCGCCTTTCTCGGCGCGCTGCTGGCCGGACTGCTCGGCGCGCTCGCGCTGTGGCTGCTGCGCCGCCGCTCGTTCACCGCTTCGCTCACCGTGGTGGCCGGCGTCGCCGTGACCGCGATGCTGGCGGGCACGCTCGCCGTGGCGCAGGCGATGTTCCTGTCCGGGCACGACCTCAGCGTCGTGACGACGGTCGTGGCGATGGCCGCCGTGGTCTCCCTGGTCACCGCCCATCTCCTGGGCCGCTGGGTCGTCGCCCGCAGCCGTGAACTCACCCGTGCCGCCCGCTCGTTCGGCGACGGCGGCGCCTTCACCGCCCCCGCAGGACCGACCACCGCCGAACTGGACGCACTGAGCCGCGAGCTGGCGGCGACCAGCGGGAAGCTCGCCGAGTCCCGGGACCGCGAACGCGCCCTGGAGGCGTCCAGGCGGGAACTCGTCGCCTGGATCTCGCACGACCTGCGCACGCCGCTGGCCGGACTGCGCGCGATGTCGGAGGCGCTGGAGGACGGCGTCGCGGCCGACCCCGACCGCTACCTGCGCCAGATCCGCACCGAGGTGGAGCGGCTCAACGACATGGTGGGCGACCTGTTCGAGCTCTCCCGCATACACGCCGGCGCGCTCGCGCTGTCCCCCTCCCGGATGTCCGTGTACGACCTGGTCGGCGACGCCCTCGCCGGCGCCGACCCGCTCGCCCGCGAGCTCGGCGTACGGCTCGTCGGCGACCGTGTCGAACCCCTCCCGGTGGACGTCGACGGCAAGGAGATGAGCCGGGTGCTGGGCAATCTGCTCGTCAACGCCATCCGGCGCACGCCCGCCGACGGCACGGTGGCCGTCGCCGCCGAACGCTCGCCCGCGGGGGTCCTCGTCTCCGTCACCGACGGCTGCGGGGGCATCCCCGAGGAGGATCTGCCGCGGGTCTTCGACACCGGTTGGCGCGGTTCGCACGCCCGGACGCCCCCGGCCGGCGCGGGTCTCGGCCTCGCCATCGTGCGGGGGATCGTGGAGGCCCACCAGGGACGGGCCACCGTACGCAACATCCCTGGCGGCTGCCGTTTCGAGGTGACCCTGCCGACGGCTCGCTGAAGGAGGCGTGGCCGGGGCGGCCCGCGCCCCGGCCACGCGTCCCTCACTCCCCGCGCAGCCCGGCCCGGGCGAACTCCCGCATTCCCTCCTGGAACCCGACCTGAGGCTTCCAGCCCAGCTCGGCCCGCAGCCGGGCGGAGTCCGCCGTGACGTGGCGGACGTCGCCCAGCCGGTACTCGCCCGTGACGACCGGCTGCGGGCCGCCGTACGCGGCGGCCAGGGTCCGGGCCATCTCGCCGACCGTGTGCGGCTCCCCGCTGCCGGTGTTGTACGCCGTCAGCGTCCCCTGCGGCACATCGGCGTCCAGCGCGGCCAGATTGGCGGCGGCCACGTCCCGTACGTGCACGAAGTCCCGCCGCTGCCGCCCGTCCTCGAACACGCGCGGGGCCTCGCCCCGGGCCAGCGCGGAGCGGAAGAAAGAGGCCACTCCGGCGTACGGGGTGTCCCGGGGCATCCGCGGCCCGTACACGTTGTGGTAGCGCAGCGACACCGCGCTCCCGCCCGTCGACCTGGCCCAGGCGGCGGCCAGGTGCTCCTGGGCGAGCTTGGTCGTGGCGTACACGTTGCGCGGATCGACGGGAGCGTCCTCGGCGACGAGCCCGGGGGCGAGCTCCCGGCCGCACCGCGGACACGGCGGCTCGAACCGTCCCGCGTCCAGATCGGCTGCGGCGCGGGGCAGCGGCCGCACCACCCCGTGCTCCCGGCACTCGTAGCGCCCCTCCCCGTACACGACCATCGACCCGGCGAGCACGAGTCGTCCGACGCCGGCCGCGGCCACGGCGGCGAGCAGCACGGCCGTCCCGAGGTCGTTGCGCGAGACGTACTCCGCCGCGTCGGCGACCCCGTCGCCGAGTCCCACCATCGCGGCCTGGTGACAGACCGCGTCGACGCCGGCCAGGGCACGGGCGACCGCGACGGGGTCGCGCACGTCGGCTGCGGGGTCCTGCCGGACGTCGAACACGAGCGGCTCGTGCCCGCGCTCCCGCAGGGCGTCGACGACATGGGACCCGATGAACCCGGCACCGCCGGTGACCAGTACGCGCATACGGCCACGCTAGGGGCGCGGCCGCGCCGGAACCTGTGACCCGTCCGGCATGTCATCACTCCGTAAGGCGCCGCGCGCGCGTCGGACCGGGACGAAACGGACGCGCCGCGAGAGGCTTCCCTCGCCTTCAGCAAGGGAGACCGTCATGGCAGCCTCGCCCTCCTCCGGCGACATGTACCGCTACACCGACCTCAGGGCCCTGTTCGTCAACTGCACCCTCAAACCGTCCCCGCAGCTCAGCCACACCCAGGGCCTGGTCGACAAGAGCCGGTCCGTCATGGAGACGCACGGGGTGACCACGGACGAGTTCCGGGCCGTCGACCACGACATCGCCCCCGGCGTCTACCCGGACATGACCGCACACGGTTTCGCCACCGATGCCTGGCCGGCCCTGTACGAGCGGGTCATGGCGGCCGACATCCTGGTCCTCGCCGGGCCGATCTGGCTCGGCGACAACAGCTCCGTGACGAAGCGCGTCGTCGAGCGCCTCTACAGCTGCTCGAGCCTGCTCAACCCGCGGGGCCAGTACGCCTTCTACGGCCGGGTCGGCGGCTGTCTGATCACGGGCAACGAGGACGGCGTGAAGCACTGCGCGATGAATCTCCTGTACAGCCTCCAGCACCTCGGCTACACGATCCCGCCGCAGGCGGACGCCGGCTGGATCGGTCCGGCCGGTCCCGGGCCCTCGTACCTGGACCCGGGCTCGGGCGGTCCGGAGAACGACTTCACCAACCGCAACACGTCCTTCATGACGTGGAACCTGATGCACCTCGCGGCCCTGCTCAAGCGCAACGGCGGGGTCCCCGCGCACGGCAACCAGCGTTCGGAGTGGGACGCGGGCTGCCGCTTCGACGCGCCCAACCCCGAGCACCGCTGACGCACGGCGGACCCGCGCCCGGTCCGACGGCGCCCGCGCCGCCGGCCGGGGGCGGACCCCCGGCCGGCGGGCGCCGCGCGGTCCGGTCGGACCACGGCCGGTCGGACCTCGGTCCCGTCGGACGACGGTCCGGTCCGACCCCGGTCCGGTCAGAGCTGGCCGGACTCCGCGATGGTGATCTTCGCCGAGGTCTTGCCGCTGCCCGAGCCGAGGGACTCGATCTTGCGGACGAGGGCCATGCTCTCCTCGTCGGCGACCTCGCCGAACACCACGTGCTTGCCGTCGAGCCAGCCGGTGACGATCGTGGTGACGAAGAACTGCGAGCCGTTGGTGTTGCGGCCGGCGTTGGCCATGGAGAGCAGGCCGGGACGGTCGTGCTTGAGCGTGAAGTTCTCGTCGGCGAACTTCTCGCCGTAGATGCTCTTGCCGCCGGTGCCGTCACCGCGGGTGAAGTCACCGCCCTGGAGCATGAAGTCCGGGATGACGCGGTGGAAGGAGGAGCCGGCGTAGCCGAAGCCCTTCTCGCCGGTGGCCAGCGCGCGGAAGTTCTCCGCCGTCTTGGGGACGACGTCGTCGAACAGGTTGAAGTTGATCCGCCCGGCGGGCTTGTCGTCGATGGTGATGTCGAAGTAGATCTTGATGGTCATGGTTACATCCTGCACGGTCCGGCGGGCGCTGCCGAATCGAGGGTCTGGTGTCGGGGCTCACAGCCGTCCGCAGACGTAGCCGGCGAGGGCCGGCGGTCAGTCCACCGGCCAGGTGTGAGCAGGGGCGTTGAGGTGCATGTAGTCGATGTAGAGCTGTGTCATCCGCCGCAGCGCCTCATGGCGCCCGGCCTGCGCCGAGGCGGTGATGCGATGGAACATCTCCTTCTGCCAGACGGCGCCGTTACGGCCGGTGACGCACCGTTGTTCGATGATCCCGAGCAGTGGCTCCCGCCAGGCCGCGTCCATCCCGGACAGTTCCAGCCCGCGATGGGCCAGCGGCAGCAGCCGCCGCAGGACGAGCTCGGCGACCGGCGCCTCGCCCATGCCGGGCCAGTACAGCCGGGCGTCGATGCCGTGCCGCGCCGCCGTGTGCAGGTTGTCCTCGGCGGCCCGGAAGGACATCCGGGACCACACCGGCCGCTCCTCCTCCACCAGGGCCCGGGTGATGCCGTAGTAGAAGGCGCCGTTGGCGAGGGTGTCGGCGACGGTGGGACCGGCCGGCAGACAGCGGTTCTCCACCCGCACGTGCGGCTGGTCGTTGGCGACGGCGTAGACCGGACGGTTCCAGCGGTAGATGGTGCCGTTGTGCAGCGTCAGCTCGCCCAGTTCGGGGACATCCCCTCCGGCGAGCGTCTCGCGCGGATCCTGCTCGTCGCACAGCGGCAGCAGCGCGGGGAAGTAACGCAGGTTCTCCTCGAAGAGATCGAAGACGCTGGTGATCCACCGCTCCCCGAACCACACCCGGGGCCGTACGCCCTGCACCTTGATCTCCTGCGGACGGGTGTCGGTGGCCTGCTCGAACAGCGGGATCCGGGTCTCGTGCCACAGTTCCTTCCCGAACAGGAACGGTGAGTTCGCCGCCAGCGCCACCTGCACGCCGGCCACCGCCTGCGCCGCGTTCCAGTAGGCGGCGAATTCCTCGGGGGCGACCTGGAGATGGAACTGCGTGCTGGTGCACGCGGCCTCCGGGGTGATCGTGTCCGCGTAGGTCCGCAGCCGGTCGACACCGTCCATCTCGATGTGCAGGTCCTCGCCCCGCGCGGCGAACACCTGGTCGTTGAGCAGCCGGTAGCGGGCGTTCTCCGACAGCGCCGACTCGCCCACGTCCTCCTGCCGCAGCGTGGGGAGGATGCCGATCATGATCAGATGCGTGCCGACGGACCTGGCACCCTGCTCGGCGTGGTTGAGCGCGGCCCGGATCTCCGCTTCCCAGGCGTCGGGACCGCCCTGCGTCAGACGGCGCGGCGGCACGTTGATCTCCAGGTTGAAGCGGCCGAGCTCGGTGGACCAGGCGGGGTCCGCTATCGCGTCGAGCACTTCGCTGTTGCGCATCGCCGGTTCGGCCTGGTCGTCGACCAGGTTCAGCTCGATCTCGAGACCCACCTGAGGCCGCTCGGCCTCGAAGCGTGACTCGCGCAGCATCTGCGCGAAGACATCGAGGCAGTCCTGCATCTTGATCCGGTAGCGGCGGCGGTCCTCACGGGTGAAGACCAGCGCCGGGACATCACGTCCCATCGGCCCTCCCGGCCTGTCCTGTGTCGGACGCCCTTGCCTCCAGCGTCGCACCACCGAACGCCCCTCACCAGGCGAGCCGGGCCGACGTCGCACCGACGGGCCCCGTCGGCGGGGCCGGCCCCCGACCCCGCCGTGCGACCCCACCCCGCGCCCACCCCGCGCCCCCCCCGTGACCCGTCCCGCTCCCGCCGGCCGCCGTGCACGGGGCCGGCCCGGGCCCTGTGGCGGCCCGACCGCCCGACCGGGGCCGCCGCACCGGGCCCCGTTCCGGCGCCGTCGAGCGGACCGGCGGCCCGGCGTCAGGAGACCTACTCGAACGGTTCGCTCAGCCGGGCCACCTCCCGCTCGGCGTCCCGGGCCGCCCGCTCGGCGAGATCCACCGCCTCGGCGGCGGTCCGCAGCCGTTCCTCGGCCTCCGCGCGCTCCTGTTCGGCACCCCGCAGCGCCCGGCGCGCCTCGCGCAGCCGCTCCTGCGCCGCGGCCTCGTCCTCACGGGCCCGGTCGTACCGGTCGCGGGCGCGCCGGAGCGAGGTGTCGGCGTCGGCCCGTCCGGCGCGTAGCTCACGGAGCCGGCGGTCGGCTGTCTCGGCCGAGCGACGGGCCCGGCCGAGCTGCTGCTCCCGCCGACGGCGCCGCTCGGCGAGTTCGTCCTTCACCCGGGACTTCGTGTCCGGCGGCGGCGCGGAGGCCGGACGAGCGGGCCCGCGTGACGGGAGGGCGGTCGCCGCGTCGGCGGCCGGGAAGCCGGCCGGCGGGGTCAGCGCGCCCTCCAGACGGCCGGTGGCCCACCGCCGTGCCGCCTCCTCGTCCGCCAGCACGGCGCGCAGGGTGGACTCGACGTCCTGCTCCGCCGCCCCCGACAGCCGGTGCCCGGCCTCCCGGGCCAGCTCGGCGGCCTGCCGGGACAGCGCGGAGACGATGCTCCGCCGCTGCTCGGACAGTTCCCTGATCCCGTCGGCGTCCAGGGTCCGGTACGCCTCGCGCAGCGCCCGCCCCAGCTCCAGGAACCGTCCGCTCTCCTGCGACCGCGCGCGCAGCAGCAGGTTCGCCGCCCAGGCCGCGAGCGTGGGGCGGCGGGCGGCGTGGATCCGGCGGGCGTCCTCCCCGCGCCCGTCCCGCTTGGCCTCTTCGGCCAGCCGCTCACGGCGGGAGACGAACTCGGGCGGCGGCGTGGTGTAGAGCTCGTCGAGCGTGCGCTCCACCTCGTCCTCCGCCGTGCGCTCCACGTCCTCCTCCGCCGCGTGTCCCGCCTTGTGCCGCGCTGCGGTCCGAGCGGGTCGTGCACCCTTTCGCGCCATGATCATCAGACTCCACCCGGCCGGGCCGCCGCGCATCCCGGCCGCCGGGGAACAGGGGAGGGCCCGACGACCGCCCTCACAGTGGCGTGCGAGGGCGGTGGCGACATGGGGGGTTGACGGTTCACGGGTGTACGGATGCATGGGTGTTCGGACACCTCAGCGGAGGACGTCCGCTGGTCGGTGACGGTGACGGTGACGGTGACGGTGACGGTGACTCAGCGGCAGCGGATGCGTCGCGGGCGGGGCGGGTTCAGACTGGACGCGTGACTGGCATGTACACCAAGCAGCAGTCAGGCAGTGCGCGCGACGGCCCGCGCGGGCCGTCGCAGTCGCTGGCCCTCGCGGCCATGATGTTCGCGGTCTCGATGACGTTCATCGACCAGACCATCGTGTCGATCGCGACGCCGGACATCGTCGACGAACTCGGCCTGTCCGCCTCGGGCATGCAGTGGGTCGTCAACGCCTATCTGCTGGCGTTGGCCGCGTTCTTCGCCCTCGGCGGTCGCCTGGCGGACCTCCTCGGTCCTCGGCGCGTGGTCGTCGTGGGCACGCTGGTGTTCGTGATCTCGTCGGTCCTGTGCGGCTGCGTACCCAGCGGCGACTTCGCGCTGCCGTGGCTCATCGTCTTCCGGGCGACCCAGGGGCTCGGCGCGGCCCTGTTGTTCCCCGCGGCGCTGGCCGTGGTCGTGGCGGTCTTCCCGGTGGAGCGGCGCGGCCGCGCCCTGGCCCTGTTCTTCGGTGTCACCGGCGCCCTGACCGCCATCGGGCCGCTCCTCGGCGGCTGGCTCACCGGCTGGACCTGGCGGGCGATCTTCTGGGTCAACGTGCCCGTGGCCGTCGTCGCGTTGATCCTGACGGCGCTCGCCCACGTCTCCGACCGCCGTCGTGACGAGCCGCTGGACGTGCGGGGCGCCGTGCTGATCGCGATCGGCATGGGGGTGAGCGTGCTCGGCTTCCAGCAGGCGTCGGCGTGGGGTTGGGACAGCGTGCTCACCTGGGTCTGCATCGTGGGCGGGCTGGCCGTGCTGTGGGTGTTCTGCCGCTACGAACAGCGCACGGCCCACCCGCTGATCCAGCTCGCCGTCTTCCGGGACCGCGCCTTCGTGGTCGACGGACTCGTGCTGTTCTTCTCCATGCTCGCGTTCGTCCCGCTGTTCTTCTTCGCCTCCGTCTACGCGCAGGTGTCCCTGAGCGCCTCGCCCAACCAGGCGGCCCTGTATCTGCTGTACGTCTTCGCGGGCTTCGCGCTGGCGTCGCAGTGGGGCGGGCGGATCCTGGACAAGCGCGGCGCGCGGCCGACCCTGAAGATCGGCTGTGTGGTCGGAGCGGTGGGCTTCGCGCTCTGGGCCGGGAAGCTGACCGACCTGTCGATGCACGACCAGTGGCCCTACGCGGCCCTCGCGGGCGCCGGCATCGGCTTCGTCCTCGCGCCCGCCTCCACCGACGCCGTGAACCGGGCGATCGACGCCTCCTACGGCGAGGTCACCGGCATCACCCAGACGATCCGCAACTATGCGGCGAGCGTCGGCCTGGCCCTCTACGGATCCCTGCTGACGCACCGTATGACGGAGAACGTCGACGACACGCTGCGGTCGGGTGGCATGTCGTCCGGGACCGCGGAGAGCACGGCGAAGAGCGTCGCCGAGGCCATCACCGGCACCGCAGACGACCAGAAGCTCAGCGGCGGCTCGGCGGTCGCGCGGACGGTACAGGAGTCCATGCCGGAGATCCGGATGGACTTCGCCGAGGCCAACCAGTGGGTGTTCTACGGGATGGCGATCGCCCTCGGTATCGGATACCTGTGCGCGATCCGGCACCCCGGCGGCACGAGCGATCCACAACAGGCGGGCAAACCGTCGGACGACCGCTCGAACACCGCCGGCCGCGCGTCCTGAAGCCCGACGCCTTGAGCCTGACTCTGCACCTCGAGCCTGACGACTGAGGCCTGACGCCGAGACGCCTGACGCCGAGACGCCTGACGCCTTACTCCGGAGGCCCGGCAGTGGGGCCAGGCAGCGGAAGCCGACAGCCGGAAGCCGGGAAAGCCGCTCGGCCTTCCCGGCTTCCCGGATGTCCCTGCTTCCGGACCTCAGCGGCTGCGGACGGCGCTGGTGGTGAAGAATCCCGTGGCCGCGGCGCTGAGCAGGGCACAGACGGCGAGGAGGGCGGTACGTCGCATCGGGGGGCCTTTCCCGTGATGGCGGATGGGTTCTGCACAACGCCGGTCGGCCCTCTCCCGCTTCGCCCCCGGACCGACCCCACCCGTACGGATGCGGCCAAGCGTGTGTGCGGGCCGCTCCGTCCCGCGACACCGGCGCCGCGACCCGCCGCGCGAGCCGACGCCCGGTACGCCTCGTGCGAGGGCTCGGGGATCAGGTACCCACCCGCACCGGCCGCCGGAGCAGATAGGCCCCGGCCGTCGAGACGAGGACGGCCATGCACCCGATGAACACCAGTCCGGCACCCTCCAGGCCCAGGGGCCCGACCAGCACACCGACGCCGATCACCGGCAGCGAGATGCCGGTGTAGGCCACCACGAAAAGCGTCGAGATCACCGCGGCACGCCGCTCCTCGGGCGACGCCCCGGCCACCGCGGACAGCGCCCCGCGGAACGCGAGCCCCTGCCCGACCCCGCCGACGATCGCGCTCAGCACCACCAGCGCCAGCACCTCCCAGCGCAGGGCGCCCGCGAGCAGCGCCAGTCCGGCCAGGAGCGCGGCGCAGCCCAGCGGCAGCGACCGTCCGACCCCCACCCGGCCGACGAGCAACTGCCCCGCGGTCGACGCGAAGAAGGCCAGCGCGACGACGAGGCCGCTCAGTGCGTGGTCGCTCACGCCGAGGGAGTCCGACAGGAACGCCGGGCTGACCGAGGTGAACACGCCGAACAGGGCGAACCCCACGAACGAGGCCACCGCCGCCGGCCCGAACACCGACCGCACCTGAGGGGGCAGGCCGGGCCGCCGGGGCCGTACCGTGCCCAGCGGTCCGCGGTGCCGTACGGTCTCGGGGAGCCAGGCCACGACGGCGGCCGAACACGCCACCAGGACCAGATGCACGGCGAACGGCAGGTACAGCGGCCGGGCGGCGTACTGCGCGAGCACCCCGGCGAGCAGCGGACCGCAGCCCAGCCCGCCCATGTTGGCGGCGGTCGCGACGAACGTGGCCCGGGAGGTGCCGCCGGGCGGCGCCAGGTCCATCACGTAGGCGGTGGCGGCTCCGGTGAACAGACCGGCGGACAGGCCCGACAGCAGCCGTCCCGCGTACAGCCAGCCCAGCCCGGTGGCGGCCAGGAAGCACACGGCGCTCGCCGCCGCGCAGCCCAGCCCCGCGATCAGTACCGGGCGTCTGCCGACGCTGTCCGAGGCGTTGCCCGCCAGCAGCAGCACTCCGATGACTCCGAAGGCGTACACCGCGTACACGACGGTGACCGTCAGCTCGGAGAAGCCGAACTTCTCCCGGTAGAGGCCGTAGAGGGGGGTCGGCAGCGTGGTGCCCGCCATGCACACGGCGAAGACGGCTCCGCCGAGCAGACAGGGGAGCCAGCCCCGGTGATCACGGTCCATGCCGGCGACAGTAACCCCGTGCGGCGCCCCGCCGAGTCCGACGTGCCCGGCCGCCTTCCGCGAGTCGCCACGGTCGTTCGGGCGGCGATCAGGTGGGCCTGATGCCGTATCAGACGGTCAGCAGCCGCGCTCGGCCGAACCACTCCCTGGTCGCCGCGGCGTTGGACAGGGCCACCAGCGACGCGCCCGGAGCGGCACCGGCGCCCCAGGCGAAGTGGTGGGTCAGGGCCCCGGTCAGGCCGCCCAGGAGCAGCACCCAGCCGACGGCGACCGCGCCCGAACGCACCGCGCCCCCGCCGTCGGCGAACCGCGCCGAGATGACGAGTGAGGCCACGGCGAGCGCCGCGCACCCCGCAGCCGCGAGCAGCAGCAGCCCGACGACCAGGGCCCCCAGCGCGCCGGACTCGAAGGCCGCGGCGGCCGCGGCCAGCCGTACCGAGCCGGCGATGCCCGACAGGCCCACGGCGACGAGCAGGGCGCGGGCACATCTGGTGGTGACAGGCATACGGGTCATAGGGGATTCCTCGGGGCGCGCGGACGTAGGTCGCCGGTCGCGTGGCACACGGCCGCCCGGCCGGGCCACCGTAGTCGTCGGGGCCGACAGGCCGACACCCCCTGGACGAAGGCGGCGACGACGCGTCGCGCACCCCTGACGGCCCGCCACCGCGACGGTGCCCCGGGCCCGATGTGACGGGTGCCCTTGCACGGACGGCCCCGAGCGGTGAGTCTCTCCTCGCACGAGTTTCCGAAGAACTGTTATCCGTCGCTCCCGCCGAGATCCCCCATACGACGGACAGCATCGTTCGGCGTCGAGGACAGGGAAGTCTCATGAGTACACGGCACACGGTGGAGGCGGTGGCGCTCGTCACCGCCGCCCGGGCGGGCGACCAGGCGGCCCGGGACGCGCTCGTCGGCGCGTACCTGCCGCTCGTCTACAACATCGTGGGCCGGGCGTTGAACGGTTCCGTGGACGTCGACGACGTCGTGCAGGACACCATGCTGCGCGCCCTCGACTCGCTGGGGGCGCTGCGGGACCCCGCGAGCTTCCGCTCCTGGCTGGTCGCCATCACGATGAACCAGGTCCGGGCGCACTGGAACCGTCAGCAGCCCGTCCAGGGCGCCATGGAGGAGGCCGACGACGTCGCCGACCCGGGCGCCGACTTCGTCGACCTGACCATCGTGCAACTCCAGCTGTCCGGCCAGCGGCAGGAGACCGCGCGGGCGACGCGCTGGCTGGAGCCCGACGACCGCGGACTGCTGTCCCTGTGGTGGCTGGAGTGCGCCGGTGAACTGACCCGAGCCGAGATCGCCGCGGCCCTGGACCTGACGCCGGAGCACACCGCGGTCCGGGTACAGCGGATGAAGGCCCAGCTGGAAGCGGCCCGGGTGGTCGTGCGGGCGCTGGACTCCAGGCCGCAGTGCCCGGAACTGCGGGAGGCTCTCACGGGCTGGGACGGCCGGCCCTCGGCGCTGTGGCGCAAGCGCACCGCCCGGCACGCACGTGGCTGCGCGCGCTGCTCGGGCCTGTGGAGCGGGCTGATGCCCGCCGAGGGGCTGCTGGCCGGTCTGGCGCTGGTCGCGGTGTCGTCCGCGCTGCTCGCGAGGACGAACTCCGCCGCCGACACCGTCGCCGTGGTCGGCTCGGCGTCGACGCTCGCCGGCGCCGAGGACCTGGGCGGGTCCCTCCCGTCGGTGAACCACCGCGCCACGAAGGACCGTCCCGCCTCCCGCACCGACGCCCGCCGGAGGCGTCGGACCCGCCGACGGGCCGTGGGCGGCGCGGTGGTGGCCGTCTGCGTGGCGGGCGGCGGCCTCTACTACTTCGGCACGCAGCCGGACGGCGGCACGGGGGAGAGCACCGCCGTACAGCCCGCGGACGAGGCGCTCGCCTCCGACCGCCCCACGCCGGACAGCGCCGGCGGCTCGCCGTCGGCGTCGGCCTCCCCGTCCGCCTCCGCCTCCGCGTCCGCGTCGAAGTCCGCGAGCGCGAGCGCCTCGCCGACTCCCCGCCCGAGCAGGACCGTCGTGGCGGCGGCGCCGGCGAAACCGGCCGAACCCGAGCGCACCGCGTCCGCGACGCCGAACGCGCAGGCGGGGTCGTCCGATCTCGAGAGCCAGGTGATCGCCCTGGTCAACAAGGAGCGGGCGACGGCGGGCTGCGGCCCCCTCACCGGGGACAGCCAACTGCGCCAAGCCGCACAGGGCCACTCCGACGACATGGCGGCCCGTGACTTCTTCGACCACACCAACCCCGACGGCGCCGACCCCGGCCAGCGCATCACGGCCGCCGGATACCGCTGGTCCACGTACGGCGAGAACATAGCCAAGGGGCAGCAGACGGCCTCGGCGGTGATGACGTCCTGGATGAACAGCGAAGGCCACCGGGCCAACATCCTGAACTGCTCCTTCAAGAACATCGGTGTGGGCATCCACGACGGCTCCGGCGGCCCGTGGTGGACACAGGCCTTCGGCGCCAAGCTCTGACCCGCGCACCCGGCCCCCGGCGGAGGACGGCACACGGGTCGGCCGCACCGGGGGATCAGGCCAGGTGGCCCCCCGGATCCCGCAGCCGGCCCGCGTTCGCCGCGTCGGCCAGCATGCGCCGCACCGCGGGCGCGGGCATCCGGATCACCACCGGGTCCGGCAGGGTGACCTCCTGCACGGCCGTCCCCCGGCGTCCCGGACGCACCCGGTCGTTCACCGCCGCCACCGCCCGCACGTCGAGCGTGAACTGCACCAGCACCGACTCGGCCTTGGGCTTGTGCAGCGGTATCGACCCGGCGGCGTTGGCGGCGGTCGCCGTGCCGGAGCCGGAGCCGTCCACGGTGCCGAGGAGCTGGTTCATCCGGAACTCGTCCGCGTTCAGCACCCCCGCGCCGAGCAGACCGCGCGCCGACCGGCCGTGCTCGTCGGCCCGCTGGCCGTCCGTACCCGACGGGCGCGGCGCGTCCAGCCCGCTCTGCGCGACCGTCTCGAACGTCATCTTGTCGCCCACGCCCAGCACCCGGCCGGCGCGCAGCCGGGCGTGCAGCGAGGCGCGCAGGTCCTGGCCCGACGCGCCGGTCGCGTGCACCGGCGGAAGGTCCACGCCCGAGGCGGTCAGCAGGGGCATCGCCGCGATCAGCCACTCCGTGGACACCGCCTCCCGCAGCAGGTGGTAGGCGGCCTCGCCACCGGTGCGGAACCGCGCGCCGCCGCCCGCCCGCTGGACCGCGTCGTCCACCGCCTGCTGCACCCTGGGCGTCCCCCGGAACCCGTTGACCTGGGCCTCCATCGGCAGCCGGACCCCGGAGTCACGCCAGGGACCGAGCCGGTCGGCACCCGCGTCCTCGGCGGCGACCGCGTGCACACCGATCTGCTGGGGTGGCACCGGGGACAACCGGGACAGCGCCCGCAGGTCCGCGGCGAGCACCCGATGGGTGAGGCTCAGGCCCTTCAACGGAGCGAGGGCCACCCGGCGGTTGCCGGAGAACACCTCCAGGGTCGCCTCGATCGGCACGTTCATCAGGGCCGAGGGCGCGGAGGCCGCCTCGGCGACGGTCTTCACGCCCAGCTGGGCCCGCCCGACACCCACGGAGCGGCGCGAGTCGCTCGTGCCGACCCCGAGCCCGGCGGCGGCGCCGAGGCTCTTCAACTGGCCGGCGCCCCCGTCCGGTTTACCCGATCCGGCCACCACCGCCTCGACGCCCCGGCTGTCGCTCTCGTCGTGGGCGGTGGCCCGCTGGGCGGCGGCGGAGGTGATGTATTCCATGTCCCGGCCGTCCGACGCGGTCTCGACATAGCTGCGCGGCCCGGTCCTGCGGATACGGAACAGCGCCCGGTAGGGCCGCTTGCGGCCGTCCAGCAGTTCGACGCCCACCCCGCCGTCCATCGCGCTCGACAGCAGGCCGGCCGCACCGTCCCGGTCGAGCACCCGCAACAGCCGCTGCACGTTGTCGTTGCGGTCCGTCAGCCGGGTGCGCGGCAGCAGGTCGTCCGCGAGGGAGGCACCGAGGCGGCCCCGGATCCCCTCCAGCAGCGGCACGAAGTCGGGCATGTCCTCGATCATGCCGAAGCCGAGCGGGAGCGACGCGGCGAGGGCCGGCACCGGGGCCGGGGGCAGCAGCGGCGCGCTCTTCCCCGCGCCGCCCGCAGCCGACGTGGACGCCTTCGGGGTCTCCTCCTCCTGGCCGGCCCGTGTCGTCGTCCCGGCCGGCCGCGAGGACGTCCCGGAGGTCCCGGACTTCCCGGTCGTCGTCCCCGCCGGCGCCGTGCCCGAACCGGAGGCCGTGTCCTCGCGCGCCCGCTCGCCCGGTACCTTCAGCCCCGCCGCCCGCAGCTGACTCGCGGTCAGCCACACCGCGACCGCCCCGGGCACCGTACGGCCACCGCGCGCCACGTACGGGCCGCCGCCCGTCACCGCGACCTCGGCGACCATGCGCACCACCAGATCGCACTGCACGAGGTAGAGCGGACTCTTGCGGGGGGTGTGCGCGTTGCGTTCGACCGTGCCGGCCAGCGTGGACGCCGTCGTGTCGCCGCTGCCCAGGTTCCGGCCGGCCGCCACCCCCTCGGCGAGCCGCCACTCGGCGCCGTTCTCCGCGCCCGTCAGGCCTCCCTGCAGCGAGACGTTGTGGCTGGTGCCCTCCTGCCCGGTGACCTGATGACCGCCCAGGACGAAGGTCTCGGTGCCCGCCCCCGTGCCCTGATGGACGACCCGTCCACCGGTCAGCGCGAACCGGGTGCCGACCGCGCCGGTCAGTCCGGCCAGCCGCCGTGCGTGCCGCAGGTTCTGCACCACCCAGCCGGCCGAGACGGCCTGCCGCAGGGCCGCCGTCACCGCCTGCGGGCTGAACCGGTCCTCGATGGCGAGGCGCGGCGCGAGCCCCTCCGTCTCCAGCGCCCGGTCCTCGCGTGCCTCCTTGTTGCGGGCGGCGGCCCGCGCCAGCAGCTCGAAGGCCAGGTCGCGCACCGGCTGCCCGTCACCCACGGTCTCCACGAGCGTCCAGTCCCGCACTCCCCGCCTGCCGCCCAGCTGACGCGACGCCAGACCGGCCAGGTCGCCGATGCCCGCCGCCGCGAACTCCGTCCGCGTGTCGCGATGGCCCGCCCTGCGCGCGGCGGTCGACTCGTCCAGGTGCCGTTTGGCGTCGCCGTCCAGGGTGAACGCGCTCGGGGTGAGCAGCCGCACGTCCTGCGCGTCGAGGCCCAGGGTCCCGACCCGCTCGGCGGCGGGCGCGTCCCGGCCCGGCGCGCCGGGGGTGAGCGCGCGCGCCGCCTTGCGCTGCCGGGACGTCATGGTGACGTCGACGTTCAGGCTGAGCGCCCCGCCGAACACGCTCGCGTCCTCGGAACCGTTGGTCAGCACGTCGGTGCGCAGGGTCGGTCCGGCCAGGCCCCTCCGGGTCGTCGTACGGCCCTTCTCGGCACGCGCCGACAGGGTCAGGGCGCCGGGTATCAGCCGGAACTGGCCGAGGGCCATCCCGCCGACCGTACGTGAACTCGCCCGCCCGCTCTGGAGGTTGCTGGTGACGCCCGCGTGGCTGCGGACCAGCCAGTCCTTGGTCTCACCGAGGTGGCCGGTCTCCCGGAGCGAACCCGTCACCTTCAGCTGTACGTCGTGCGCGTGGAAGCGGGACTTGCGGCGCAGCCGCACCCGGATCCCGGTGGACAGCAACTGGTCCTTGTTGACCCGCAGGTTGGTCTCCGACAGCACGGTCACCAGCTCGCGGTAGTTGCGCCGCTGGACCTCGGCGTCCTCGGGGCTGAGATCACGCGGCTGCTCCTCCTCGCCGAAGGCGGGAAGATATCCGGCGAGCCGGGCGTCGGTGGCGAACAGCCGGGTCACGGCCCGCATCATCGGCGCCGTGTCCAGCCGGCTGATCGCCACGCTGGAGCCCATCGCGCCGAACGGAAGGTGCCGCTCGTCGCGCTCGGCGGCCCCGTCCCCGGCCGCCCGCTCGTCGCCCTCCGTCAGGTCCTGTCCGGGCGCGGCGGCCGTCGCCCGACCCTTGCCCTTGACGTCCTTCCCGGCACGTTCCGGACGCTTGACGAACTCACCCGCCGTCACCCCCTCGGGCAGGGGCAGCCCCAGCTCCTGGGCCTCGTCGGCCCGCAGTGAGACCCAGACCCGCATCGAGTGGTGCGCGGTGCGGCCGCCGCCGCGCGCCCGGGTCAGGGGCGAGCTGGGGCCGGTGCCCTCGACGGTGAACAGCACGGTGCCCAGATAGAGCACCTTCTCGCCGCGGACCTCCGCGCCCTGGCGGCTGGACACGGTCTGCTCGGCCACGCTGAACCGAGCCTTGCGCGCCCCGGCCACGGGCATGACGGTGCCGCGGACGGCGGCGGCGTTGCCGAGGACACCGAAGCCCGCCGCCGGACCGGCGCCGAAGGCACCGCCCCGGCCCTTGCCGGCCGTGTCCGTCACCGCGTGCTGGGACTGCTGATGGGTGCGCAACTGCGTCTTGCCGGTGCTCCACCCGGGGGCCAGCTCGGTGATCGCGGCCCGCATCCGGTAAGTGCCGGTGGTGCTGCCGTCCCTGCTGGTCAGATCCTCGCCGACGATCCCGTCCCGCAGCAGCCGGGGCAGGTCCTCCAGCACGGTCGCGGTGGCGGTCGCCTCGTACAGCCTGGCCCGGCCGGGAGCACCGGGCCAGGTCAGGGACGGATGCAGCGCGGAGGCGACGGCGTCGAAGAGTCCGCCGCCGCCCTGGTGCGGCGCGGCCCGGTCCGAGACGGCGAGCGGGGCCATCGAGTCGGCCAGCGACACCGCCCGCGCGGTCTCCGGCGCCAGCGGACGCGGACGGGGCACCGGCCCGGCGGCCGTGGGCACGAGGTGCTCCACCGGCACCCGCATGGTGAGGGAGCCCGACCCGGCCGCGTTCCGCGGCGAGCGCTCGCCGTCCTTCATGATCCGCACGTGGTACCGGACCCGGCGTGGCACCTCGACCGAGCCCTTGTCGCTGCGCAGCACCCGGGGCTCCGCCATGTTCCGCTGGGTGCGGGAGTCGCGCGAGGACTGGAAGGGCTGGGCGTTGACGGTGGCCGCTCCGCCGACCCACACGCCGGGGGCGACCGGGGCCAGCCCGAACCCGGTGAACGCCACGCCCTTCGACGCCGATCCGCTCGTGCTCTGCGCCACGGTGGCGGCCGTGTTGTGCTGCACGTCGACCTTGGTGGCCGCGCCCTCGCTGTCGGGACCCGCGGCGGAGAAGACGCCGGGACGGTCGTCGTCCGCGGGCGAGACGCGCACCGTGACGTCGAACCGCTCCGCACCGCGCACCCCGGTGACGGCGAAGGCACGGCCGCGCCCGTAGAACGACTCGGGCCGCCCGGCGAGCTCCGCGGCGATCTCGGCGACCACCCCGTCGCGCCGCCCGACGGCGTCGGCCAGCGTGGTGGTGACGAACTCGTGGCCGGTGAGCCCGTACGCCGTGGACAGCCCCGCCGCCTCCATGTCCCGGAGGTACGCGGGGAGTTCGAGCGCGTCGTCGCTCACCTCCTCGATCGCAGGCGGGACCTGGGCGGGTCTGCGGCGCGTCGCTGACGGTCCGGCCGCGTTGAGCGCGGCGACGGTCGCCGCGTTCCCGGCGCTCTGCTGAAGCCCCAGCAGGGGGTTCGGGCCACTGCCCCGACCGGCCACCCGGGTCGCCCGCGCGGGCCGTTCGAGGGCACTGCCTTGACGGTCGTCGCCCGTCTGCCGCTGATGTCGCACGCGCGTCAGCGTAAGGAGGCTCGGAGGGCACGACAGGCGGTGCGCGAAGTGTTCAACTGCCGTACGCCCGGGCGTCGTCGGACCTGGTCACCGAAGGCGTGCGACCGCTCCGGGAGGGGCCCCGCACCCCCGGCGTACGCCGGACGCGCGGAACCCCTCGGACCGCTCCTCGTGGTCGGTGGGTGGGGGAGTCAGTAGGTGTGGAGGGTGAGACCGTAGCGGCTGAGGATCTCGTTCACCGGCTGGAACCACGTCTCGCCGCCGCCGGTGCAGTTGCCCCAGCCGCCGGAGGTGACGCCCTGGGCCTGGTCGCCGCTGATGAACGAGCCGCCGGAGTCGCCCCCTTCGGCGCAGACGCTCGTCTTCGTCATCTGGTGCACCGCCCCCTGGCTGTAGTTGACGGTCTCGTTCTTCGCCAGCACCGTGCCGCAGTGCCAGTGGGTGGTCGACCCGGACCGGCAGACGGAGGCGCCGACCGGTGCCTCGGCCGAGCCGCGCACCAGTTGGTCGGAGACCGTGCCCCAGCCGAGCACGACCGGCACCGTCCACCAGCCGCTGCCCACGTTCACCCAGGCGTAGTCGTTGTCGGGGAACGAGGAGCCCTGGAAGTTGCCCACGTAGGAGCCGTCCCAGCCGCGGACGCCCGCGCCGGCCTGGCCGCAGTGACCGGCGGTGACGAACCCGCCGTGGACCGAGAAGCCGATCGAGCAGCGGACGTTGCCCGTGTAGTAGGGATCGCCGCCGACGGTGCCCGCCGCGAAGGTGCGCGGCGCCGCGGCGGTCGTCTCGACGGTGACGGGACCCGCGGCGCGGGCCCGTGTCAGGAACCGCTGGACATCGTTGTCGGAGTCCTTGCCGCGAACCACCGTGACCACCACGGTGTTGGCCGCCGGGTCGACGTGCCAACCACCCACCCCCGAGGGGGCGGAGAGCCGGTCGATCCGGGACTTGGCCGCGTCCAGCGCCCGCGCGCTGTGCTCCACGACCCGGACAGCGGCTCCCTCGGCACGCAGCGCGGCGCGCGTGGACGGTGAACTCCGCGGGGTGACGGCCACCGTCAGGCGGCCGTCGGCGGCGTCGAACCAGGACCCCGCGAACGCGGCGCCCGCCGTGCGGCGTGCCTTCGGTTCGAGCGCGGTGGCGGCCCGCTCGGCGTCGAGCCGGGCCACCGCCTGCTCCTCGGTGAGCCCGAACTCCCGCCGCATGGCGTCGAGCAGGGCGGCGGAGGCGGGGGCGGCGTCGGTGGCCGACGGGGAGGCGGGGGCCGTGGCACCGCCCCCGCTCGCCATCGCGGGAACCGTGCCCGCGCCACCGAGTCCGGCCAGCGCCAGGAGCGCGGCCAGACAGACGTGCTGGAACCTTCTGCGTCTCATGGGAGTTGCCCTTCGTCGTTCCAGGAAGTGGGGGTGGAACAGCGGTTGGGTGAGAGCGCTCTCAAATGTGGCGCGGCAGAGCCTAGCCGGGTCCGGTTGTCAGGTCTAGGCCAATGCGGGTCCTGTTTCCGCCTCGGGCCTACGGGCGGCCCGCGGCGGGGCCTTCGTCGGGACCTTCGTGGGGTATGCGCGGGGCCTTCGTAGGGCCTGCGCGGGGCCGCTGTGCGGCCTTCCCGGGGGGCCGATGGGGTGGCGGGCGCCGTGTCAGACCGCGATGAGCGGGTGCCGGGGCGGGTGGACGCGATTGAATCCCACCGGCCCGAGCGTCACGAGGAGGACAACCGCTATGACCGGCGAGGACATCCTCCTGGGTATCGCCCTGACCGTGGCCCTCGCCACGGGCTCCCAGATCCTGGCGAACACACTGCGGGTCCCCGCGCTGATCGTCCTGCTCCCCGTCGGCTTCGCCGCGGGTGCCCTGACCGACATCATCCACCCCGACCGGCTCGTCGGACCGGACTTCCCCGCGCTGGTCTCGCTGTCCGTCGCCGTGATCCTCTACGACGCCGGCCTGGGGCTGAACCTGCGCAGCCTCACCGGCCGCACCCGCGCCATCGTCGTACGGCTGCTGATCATCGGCATCCTGGTCACCTTCTTCGCCGTCGCGGGCGTCGGACCCGCACTGTTCGGCGTCCCGCTGCGGGTGGCGGCGATGATCGGCGTGATCCTCGTGGTGTCCGGGCCGACCGTCGTCGGCCCGCTGCTCGAATACGTCAGGCCCACCGACAGGTTGCGGCGCATCCTGATCTGGGAGGGAACGCTGACCGACCCGATCGGCGGCATTCTCGGAGCCATCGTCTTCCACGCCGTCGCGACCACCCACCGGATCGACATCGGCCGGGGTTACCAGCTCGGGCAGTTCCTCCTCAGCATGGGCGTCGGCCTCGCGGGCGGTGCGGTGGCCACGGCCGTCCTGTGGCTGGCCCTGCACAAGCTGAGGCTCGGCGAGACGCTCGGCACCCTCGCCCAGCTCGCGACGGTGATCCTGGTCTCCGCGGTCTGCGACATCGTCCGCGACGACACCGGTCTCATCGCCGCCATCGTCACCGGACTGGCCATCACCAACCTGCCCGGGATGGACATGCCCGCCCGCAGGCCGTTCCTGGAGACACTCGTCCAGATGATCATCGGCCTGCTGTTCGTCTCCATCTCCGCCTCCGTCACCCCCGCGTCCGTGGTGCCCGTCCTCGTTCCCTCCTTGATCCTGATCGCCGTACTAGTCCTGCTGATCCGGCCGCTCGTCGCGTACGCGGCGGCCCGGGGGTCCGATCTCACCAGGGGCGAGTGGGGCTTCATCGGGTGGATGGCACCACGCGGCATCGTCGCCGCCTCGACCGCGTCCGCCTTCGCCGCCACCCTGGTGGAGAAGGGACTGCCCGGCGCGTCCAAGATCCTTCCGATCACCTTCCTCGTGATCGTGGGCACGGTCCTGATCTACGCCCTGACCGCCGCCCCCATGGCCCGGAAGCTGGGTGTCGTCCGGTCGGCGCGGACGCGGCCCCTCCTGGTCGGCGGGGCCCCGTGGGTGATCGGCCTGGGACAGGCGCTGGAGGCCGCCGGCCTCCAGGTGCTGATGTGGGCCGGGCTCGAGGAAGAACGCGAGCGGATCAGTGCCGCCGGGCTCGAACTCGCGCAGGGCGAGATGCTGGCGACCGCGACCAACCCCCGCGCCCGCCTCGAGGGCGTGACGGCGGTGTTCCTGCTCACCGACGACGACGACTTCAACGCCCTCGCCTCCGTCGTCATCAAGGACAACGTGCAGGGGCCCGTCTACCGGGTGGGGCCGCCGAAGGACAGCCACGGGGTGGTCGCCCCCTACACCGGCGGCGACATCCTGTTCGGGCGGGCGCTCGTCCGGCAGCGCCTCGACGAGCGGTACGAGCGGGGGGCCCGCTTCCACGTACAGCCCGGGTCCCGGCCGGTCCCGCCGGACCACGACATCCTGTTCGTCGTCCGCGCCGACGGCCGGCTGGCCCCGGTCACCGGGACCCGGACGATCACCCCGCTGCCGGGCGACACCGCCGTACTGATGAGTTCCGTATGACCTCCTGGGCCGCCCGCTTCCGGCTGCGGCAGTACATCAAGGCCAGTCTCTGGATCGCGCCGCTGTTCGGGCTGCTGCTCGGCGTGGGCCTCGCCGAGGCGGCGGCCTCCGCGGACGGGGCGTCCTGGCTGCCGAAGACCTGGGACTACTCCGCGTCCACCGCGACCAGCGTCCTCAGCTCCGTCGTCGGATCGATGATCGCCCTGCTCGGGTTCGTCGTCACCATCGGCGTCCTCGTCATCCAGCAGGCCACCGGCACCCTCTCCCCGCGGTACATGCGGCTCTGGTACCGCGACCGGTTGCAGAAGGCCGTGCTGGGCACCTTCACCAGCACCTTCGCGTTCGCCTACACGCTGCTGCGCAGCATCGAGACGGACTCGGTGCCCAACCTCGGCGTGACCCTGGCCGGGATCGCCGTCTCCGTGAGCCTCCTGCTGCTGCTGATCTACCTCAACCGCTTCACCCACAACCTGCGGCCGGTGGCCATCGCGGACATCGTGGGACGCGCGGGCGAACAGGTCATCGCCCGCGCGGTGGCACACGCGCGGAGCACCGCGACACCCGACGGGGCGCCGACGACGACGGGCTCGACGACGGGCTCGGTGACCCGCATCCGGACCGAACGCGGCGGTGTCATCCAGGCGTTGAACGTACCCGGCCTGGTCTCGCTCGCGGCCCGGCACGACTGCGTGTTCGTGCTGGCCGCCTCCGTCGGCGACTTCGTGCCGCCCGGCGGCACCGTCGTCGAGGTGCACGGCGGCGCGTCCCCGCCCGCACCGGACCGGGTGACCGGCCTCGTCGCCCTCGGGGTGGAACGGACCATCGAACAGGACCCGGCCTTCGCGCTGCGCATCCTGGTCGACATCGCCATCCGCGCCCTGTCACCCGCCGTCAACGACCCCACCACCGCCATCCAGGTGCTGAACCACATCGAGGCGTTCCTGCACACCGTCGGCCGTGCCGGGACCCGCGCCCACTACGAACTGGCCGACGACCGCGGCCGGTTACGCCTCGTGCTGGCCGGACGGCCCTGGGAGAACTACCTCGAACTCGCCGTCACCGAGATCCGGGAGTACGGCGTGACCTCCGTCCAGGTCTGCCGACGGCTGAGGGCCCTGCTCGAAGGTCTCCTCGCAGGTCTGCCGGACGAGTGCGGGCCGGCGCTCCAGGCGGAACTCCGGCTCCTCGACGCCGCCGTCGACAGGGAGTTCGGGGACGACCTCCGCCGCGCCGGGGCACGGACGGCCGATTCCCAGGGCATCGGGGGACGGCCCACCCGGGAGCCGGCCCCCGGCGCCCCACGGCCCGACGAGCCCGGCGCGTAGGACCTCGCCTGCCGGAACGCCTCGCCTGACCGAATGCCTCGCTTGTCGACGGGCCTCGCGTGCCAAGGGCTCGCCCGACAGGGCCCGTTACCCGCACCTGGAGGGGGACGACGCCGGTCCGGGGCGCCGGGCGGGGGAGCTCGCTCAGTCGCGCCGTCGCTGCCGGTCGATGGCCTCGTCCAGGGTCGACGCCGCCATGATCAGGGACAGATGGGTGAACGCCTGCGGGAAGTTGCCGAGTTGCTCACCGCTCGGGCCGATCTCCTCGGCGAACAGCCCGACATGGTTGGCGTAGGTATGCATCTTCTCGAAGGTGTAGCGCGCAGGCCGGACGCGCCCGGCCCGGGCGAGCGCGTCGACGTAGAGATAGGTGCAGAGGCTGAAGGTGCCCTCCGAGCCGCGCAGGCCGTCCGGGGACGCCGCCGGGTCGTACCGGTACACGAGGCTGTCCGAGACCAGCTTGCGCTCCATCGCGTCCAGGGTGGAGAGCCAGCCGGGGCTCTTCGCGGCGAGGAATCCCACGCGCGGGATCAGCAGCAGGGAGGCGTCGAGGACATCCCCGCCGTAGTGCTGCACCAGGGCCTGCTCCGCCTGACTCCAGCCCTTGTCCATCACCTGTTCGAGGATGCTGTCCCGGGCGTCGCGCCAGCGCGGGATGTCGGCGGGACGGCTCAGCTCGGTCGCCATGCGCATGCCCCGGTCGAAAGCGACCCAGCACATCACGCGGCTGAAGGTGAAGTCGTTGCGGCCGCCGCGCGTCTCCCAGACGCCCTCGTCCGGACGGTCCCAGTTCTCGGACAGCCAGTCCAGCGTCCGGGCGAGCCCCTTCCAGCCGTGGTAGCCCAGCTCCACGCCGATGTCCATGCCCTCGGCCATCGCGTAGAGGGACTCGCCGTAGATGTCGAGCTGGAGCTGGTCGGCTGCCGCGTTGCCGGCCCGCACCGGCCTCGATCCCCGGTAGCCCTCCCAGTGGTCGAGGGTCTCCTCGGTCAGGTGCGGGTCTCCGTCGACGCGGTACATGATCTGGAGGCGTTCGCCGGGCAGGTCCGCACGGTCGTGCATCCGGTCGCCCAGCCACTTGGTGAACGCCGACGCCTCCTCGGTGAACCCGAGGTCGAGCAGGGCCCGCACCGACAGCGCCCCGTCCCGCACCCAGGAATACCGGTAGTCCCAGTTGCGCTCGCCGCCGACCTGTTCCGGCAGCCCCATGGTGGCGGCGGCGACCGGGGCGCCGGTCGGGTGGTAGGTGAGGAGCTTGATCGTGATGGCGGAGCGGTTCACCATCTCGCCCCAGCGCCCCCGGTAGTGGGAGGTGTAGAGCCACTTCTGCCAGAAGTCCACCTCGCGCCACATCTCCGAGGTCACCCCCTCGACCGTGAGCGGCGGCGGCGCCTCGCCGCCCGCCGCGCACGTGGTGAACACGGCGACGGCCGACTCGCCGCTGTTCAGGGTGACCGAGCCCCGCACGTCCTGCCCGTCCCGCGTCAGCGGGAAGCTCGCTTGCAGATGACCGGCGATCCCCGGGCCCCGGAACACCGCCTCCTGGGTCCGCAGTTCGAGCTCGTGGTCCGCCCGGCCGTAGTCGAAGCGCGGCCTGCACTCCAGAAGGAACCGCAGGGTGCCGCGCACCACGCGGATCAGCCGGGTGAGGCGGTGGCGGTCGGTGGGGACACGCCGGGTGTTCGCCGGCATCCAGTCGATGACCTCGCCGACGCCCTCGACCGACATGAACCGTGTGACCAGTACGCCGGTGTCCGGGTAGTAGAGCTGCTTGCAGGTGACGTCGGCATGCTCCGGCGCCAGCCGGAAGTACCCGCCGCGGTCGTGGTCCAGCAGGGCGGCGAAGACGCTGGGGGAGTCGAACCTCGGCGAGCAGAACCAGTCCACCACTCCCTGGGAGGAGACCAGGGCGGCGGTCTGGAGGTCGCCCACCAGGCCGTGGTTGGCGATGGGGGGATAGCGGTCCATGAGCGTCCAATCCCAGGGTGCCGACGAGATCCACTATCCGACAGGCCGTGTGCCCGCGCCTCCCGGAGCCGACGAGGGGCCTCGCGGCCGTGGCGGACGGCACCTCGGCACCGAGGGACGACCGGCTGCACGTCGGCGCCAGCGTGCAGCCGGCCTCGCACCGGGCGACCGGCCGCCCGCGAGCGCCGACGCCCCGGCCACCCCAACGGTCCAGCACGGATGGCGACCCGCCGCCGGGCGGCCTCTCATGGTGCCCATGCAGCCACAAGCCTCTCGCACGGACGACGCCATACCCCCGATGGAACGCTCGCACTGGGTGGCCTTCGCCGGGATCCTGTTGCTGGTCAGCGCCCTCTTCAACCTGCTCAACGGTTTCGTGGCGGTCTTCAATCACGGCTACTACTCGACCGTCTACTCCCAGGGCAACCGGCTGCTCATCCTCAACTACACGGCCTGGGGCTGGATCTGGGTCGCCATCGGCATCGTGATGGCCCTGGCCGGCATCGGTGTGCTCGTGGGCTCCAGGGGGGCGCGACTGACCGGCATCTGCCTGGCGGCGTTCTGTCTGGTCGGACAGATGATCTTCCTTCCGGTCTACCCGTTCTGGTCCCTGGCCACCATGGTCGTCTCCGCGCTGGTCCTCTACGGGCTGTTGGCCGAGCCGCGACACGTGCCGGGGGCGCGCGTCTAGGGTTCCCCACCTGATCCACCGGACAGGCCCTGGCCTCCCCGTACCCTGGTCCGCGTGTCGTCCTCCCGCCTGAAGCGTGTCGCCGTCCTCGTGCTCGAAGGCGCCAAGCCGCTCGACGTCGGTATTCCCGCGCAGGTGTTCACGACCCGCGCGAGCATGCCGTACGAGGTGCGGGTGTGCGGCGCGGCGCCCGGCCTGGTGACCGGCGGGGACGGGCTCTCGTACCACGTCGCCCATGGTCTGGACGCGCTCGCGTGGGCCGATGTCGTGTTCCTGCCCGGCTACCGTTTTCCCGATCTCGACGACCCGCCGCGGGAGGTCCTCGACGCCCTGCTGGCCGCGCACGCCAGGGGCGCCCGGCTGGCCGCCATCTCGACGGGGGCCTTCGCGCTCGCCGCCACCGGCCTGCTCGACGGCAGACGCGCCACGACCCACTGGCACTACACCCGGGCGCTGGCGGCGAAGCACCCGCACGTCCAGGTCGACGAGAACGTCCTGTTCGTCGACGAGGGCAGCGTGCTGACATCGGCCGGCGCCGCCTCCGGGATCGACCTGTGCCTGCACATCCTGCGCCGCGACCTCGGGGTGGCCGCCTCCAACCACGCCGCCCGGCGTCTGGTCGCCGCGCCGTACCGCAGCGGTGGCCAGGCGCAGTACGTGCCGCGCAGCGTGCCGGAGCCGCTGGGCGAGCGGTTCGCCGCCACCCGCGAGTGGGCGCTGCACCGGCTCGACGAGCCCATCACCCTCGAGGCGCTCGCCCGGCACGCAGCCGTCTCGGAACGCACCTTCTCGCGGCGCTTCGTCGAGGACACGGGGTACACGCCCATGCAGTGGGTGATGCGCGCCCGTATCGACATGGCCCGTGAGCTGCTCGAACGCTCCGAGCGCAGCGTCGAGCAGATCGCCGGCGACGTCGGACTCGGCACGGGGGCGAATCTGCGGACGCACTTCCAGCAGATCCTCGGCACCACACCGAGCGACTACCGGCGCACCTTCACGAAGGGCGAGTAGCGGGTACGCCGGGGCCGGGGCCGGGGCCGGAGCGGGGGCCGGAGCGGGGGCGGGGGCGGGTGTTCGGACGGGCCGGGGCAGGAGATCGTACGGGCCGCGACAGGGGGACCGGACGGGCCGGGACAGGGGGACCGGACGGGCCGGGACAGGGGGACCGGACGGGCCGGGACGGGGGGACCGGACGGGCCGGGCGGGGCCGTGACGGGCCGGACGGCCCGAGTGGCGAGATCCTTTCGAACCATGGCGCTCACGCCCCGGTCACGGAAGCGCGCCGCGCGTGATGCTGGTGGCGAACCGAAGGGACATCACTCATGACTCGCATCGCCGTCAACGGATTCGGCCGCATCGGACGCAACGTGCTGCGCGCGCTCCTCCAGCGCGACAGCGACCTGGAGATCGTCGCCGTCAACGACCTCACGGAACCGGCCACGCTCGCGCGGCTGCTCGCCTTCGACTCGACGGCCGGCCGACTGGGCCGCCCGGTCACCGTCGACGGCGACGTCCTCGTCGTCGACGGCCGTCGCATCAAGGTGCTCGCCGAGCGCGAGCCGGCGCGACTGCCGTGGGCCGAACTCGGCGTCGACATCGTGCTGGAGGCCACCGGCCGGTTCACCTCTGCCAAGGCGGCCCGCGCCCACCTCGACGCGGGTGCGAAGAAGGTCCTGGTCAGCGCGCCCTCGGACGGTGCCGACGTCACGCTCGCGTACGGCGTGAACACCGACGCCTACGACCCGGAGCTGCACACGATCGTCTCGAACGCGTCGTGCACGACGAACGCGCTCGCCCCGCTGGCCGCCGTGCTCGACGACCTCGCCGGCATCGAGCACGGCTTCATGACCACGGTGCACGCCTACACCCAGGAGCAGAACCTCCAAGACGGTCCGCACCGCGACGCTCGTCGCGCCCGTGCCGCCGGAGTGAACATCGTGCCGACCACGACGGGCGCCGCCAAGGCGATCGGCCTCGTGCTGCCGAACCTCGAGGGCAAGCTCTCCGGGGACTCGATCCGGGTGCCGGTCCCGGTGGGTTCGATCGTCGAGCTGAACACGACCGTCGCCCGTGACGTGACCCGCGAGGACGTGCTGGCGGCGTACCGCACCGCGGCCGAGGGCCCGCTCGCCGGCGTCCTGGAGTACTCGGAGGACCCGCTGGTGTCGTCCGACATCACCGGCAACCCGGCCTCGTCGATCTTCGACTCGGCGCTCACCCGTGTCGACGGCCGTCACATCAAGGTGGTCGCCTGGTACGACAACGAGTGGGGCTTCTCCCACCGGGTGATCGACACGCTCGAGCTGCTCGCCGCGCGCTGACCGCAGGCCCTGCCGACCCCGCCGGCCGTTCGTGGACCGACCCGCGAGCGGCCGGGGGCATGTGGCCGGACGGCTCCAGCCGGAACCGGACGGCACCGGGCGGGACCGGGCGGGACCGGCGGCAGGTCCGGCGTACCCGAGGCGACTCGCCGTTCAGCCCGCGCGGCCCCGTCTTCAGGGGCATCGTGGGGGTATGCGCGAGCGACGCGACATGTGGGCGGTCGGGGACGCCTACGCGCGGTACATGGGCCGGTGGAGCCGTCCGGTCGCGGAGGGGTTCGTGGCCTGGCTCGGCTGCGGGGACGGTCTGCGCTGGCTGGACGTGGGGTGCGGGACCGGAGCCCTGACGGCGGTGGTCGCCGCCCGGTGCCGGCCCTCGACCGTGGTCGCGCTGGACCGGTCGGCGGCCTTCCTGGCCTCGGCCCGTGCCACGGTCGCCGCGCCGGTGAGCTGGGTGACGGCGGACGCGCTGGCCCTGCCGGTGCGCGACCAGGCGTGCGACGCGGTCGTCAGCGGCCTGGCGCTCAACTTCCTTTCCACGCCCGGCGCGGCGGTGGCGGAGGCGACCCGGGCGGTCCGGCCGGGCGGACAGGTCGCGGCGTACGTGTGGGACTACGCCGAGGGCATGACGCTCCTGCGGCGCTTCTGGGATGCGGCGGTCTCGGTCGATCCCTCCGCTGCCGCGCTGGACGAGGGCCACAGGTTCCCGCACTGCCGACCGGCCGAGCTGCGAACGCTGTGGACCGGGGCGGGACTTGACGACGTCGAGGTCGTCCCGATCGAAGTGCCCACCGTCTTCGCCGACTTCACGGATATGTGGGAACCGTTCCTGGGCGGGCAGGGCCCCGCCCCCGACTACGTCGCCGCCCTCGCCCCGGCGGCCCGGGACCGGTTGTGTGCAGCGCTCCGAGGAGCTGTCGCCGCGCGGCCGGACGGACCGATCGCGCTCACCGCCCGTGCCTGGGCGGTCCGGGGCCGACGTCCGTAGGCCCCGGACCCGCGCGGAGACAGGGGGCGGTGAGATTTCCGGCCCCCTGCCTCCGGTCCGTCAGTCCTCGGTACTCAGGTCCGTCAGTCCCCGGTACGCAGGTTCTCAGTACTCAGTTCTCAGTACTCGGTCCTGACTCCTCAGTTCTTGCCGAGGAGCTTCTTCATCTCGGCGATCTCTGCCGTCTGCGCGGCGATGATGTCGGCGGCCATGGACCTGGCCGGGCCGTACTCGCCCTTGCTCTTCTCGACCGCGGCCATGGCCACGGCTCCCTCGTGGTGGTCGATCATCATCGTCAGGAACAGGGCGTCGAAGTCCGTGCCGGACGCCTCGCCCAGTTCGCCGAGGTCCGAGCCGTCCATCATGCCGGGCATCGCGGACCCGGCGGGGTGCTCCATGCCGGGCATGGAGTCCGTCGCGCCGCCGGACGACGTCGGGGCCTTCTCGCCCCAGGACGTCAGCCAGCCGCCGATGGTCCTGATCTCCGGGCCCTGCGCCTTCTCGATACGCGAGGCGAGGTCCTTGACCTCGGCGGACGAGGCCCGGTCGGGGGCGAGTCCGGCCATCTCCAGGGCCTGCCGGTGGTGGGGGAGCATGCCCTGGGCGAAGGACACGTCCTGGGCGTTGTGCGCTCCGGCCGTGGCGCCGGTGTTCGCCCCGGACGAAGCGGAGCCGTGACCGCCCGGGTGTCCGCCGCTGCCGCCGTCGCCGCATGCGACGAGGACGAGCGCGGCGGTGAGGGAAGCGGCCGTGAGAGCGGCGCGGCGGGTCAGGGCACGGGGCCTACCAGTGCCGCGGGTCCTGCAAGTGCTACGGCTACGACGGGTGTTGCGCATAGGGAGACTCCTGCTGTGCTGTGCGAAAGGGATCCGGACATGCCGAGGGCGCACCACGTCGCCGTACGGGTGACGCGGTGCCGGGCGGTGTCTAGATCCGCAGGAGTTGGAGTTCCGCCAGGGAGGGGGGCGCGCGTGCGCTGTCCGGGGCACCGGCCGCGTGGGAGCCGATCGCGTCGGCGGGCAGAGGGACGGCCACCGGGTCGGGCACGAGCGCGGGCAGATCCGGCGCGCCGCTCACCGCGGCCGCCACGCAGGTCGGATCGGCGTGATGGAGGTGTCCGCCGTCGCAGTCGCCGTCGTGTCCCGCACAGTCGTGATGAGCGCCGGCCGAGACCGCCGTCATGGGCCGCGGCCCGCCGTCTTCGTGGACGGCGTCGCCGGGGGCCAGGGCGTGCATCCCCAGCAGCCCGGCGAGCAGTCCGAGCACGAGCAGCGCCCGCCACCGCCGCACGGGCGGTCGCGCGGGGTGGTGCCGCTCGCGACTCTTCATCGGCGCCATCCTAGGCGGAGCCCTGCCGGGCGCCGGCACGGGAGCGGGAGTGCGCCTCCGGGCGCCCGGGCGCGCTGTCACCCAAGGTGCCCGATCCCGTACAGTCCGCACAGCGTCAGTGCTCCGTCGCGGCCCGGCGCCGTGGTCGACCAGGAGAAGAATCATGGAATCCGAAGCCGGTCCCGGCTCGCTCCCGCTCGATTCCGCGACAGGGCGGCCCCTCCCCGAAGTCGACGCCGCGGTCGTGGAGCGCTGGCGCTCGGAGCGGGGCGAGCTGGTCGACTTGCTGGCCCGGGTGCGTGAACGGTGCGGCGGTGTCGCCGCGTTCCGTCTCGGACCGTCTCCCACCGTCCTGGTCACCGACCCGTCGGCGGTCCAGCACGTCCTCGCGCGTCACCCCGAGCAGTACGTCAAACGCTCCCACCGCGCCCGGCTGCTGATCGGCGGCGGGGTCCTGGCCGCCACGGGTCCGGCGTGGAAGCGTCAACGCCGCCTGCTCCAGTCCCAGTTCACCGGCATCGGGATGCGGCGCTACGAACAGCGGATCACCGGCGCCGCCCGCACCACCGCCGAACGCTGGGCCGGGTACGCCCGCACCGGACAGAGCTTCGACGTCGGGCGGGAGATGCGCCGCTTCGCCCTGGACGCCATCTGGCGCTCCCTCACCGGCCATCCCCTCGACGACGGGACCGAGCGCGAACTGGACGCGGTGGCAGCCGTGGCGACCGCCCTTCCGACGCTGCCCGCCGATGGCTCCGGCGCCCGGGACGCCGTCGCCGCCGATCTCTCCCGGATCGACGCGGTCGCCAGGCGCGCCATCGAGGCCGCCCGCGACGGGGAGGCCGGCCCGGACGGCCCGGGACTGCTGCACGTTCTCATCGGTGCCGGTGCCGGTGCCGGTGCCGGTGCCGGTGCGGCTGCGGGGGCAGGTGTCGGTGCCGACGCTGATGCCGAACACCCCGCATACTCCGACCAGTTGATCCGCGATGAGCTGGTCACGCTGCTCGCGGCCGGGCACGAGACCACCGCGACCACTTTGACCTGGCTCTACCTCCTGCTCGACCGGTACCCCGCCGCCCGGGAACAGGCTCTGGCCGCCGGCGGCGCGGGTTCACCGCAACGCCGCGAGGCCGTCCAGGCACTGATCCATGAGACGCTCCGGCTCTACCCGTCCGCCTGGATCCTGCCGCGCCACACCACCGAGGACGACATCCTCGGCGGCTACACCGTCGAGGCGGGCACGGACATCCTGGTCTGTCCCTACCTCACCCACCGCGATCCCGAACTGTGGCCGGATCCCGAGCACTTCGAACCCCGGAGGTTCCTCACCCCGGGCGGCCGGCCTGCACACCCGGGCGCCTATTTCCCCTTCGGCATCGGTCCCCGTGCCTGCCTCGGAGTCCAGTTCGCACTCCGTGAGGCGACCGTCCTGCTCGAACAGCTGCTGCCGGTCCACACCTTGGCCTTCGCCTCGACCCCGGCCAAGGCGGCGTACGGCATCACCGTGCGCCCCGACGGACCTACTGTCGCGACGCTGGTGTCGTAGGGACCACTGGGGCGCGGACCGGGCCTCCGCGAGGACGATTCCCGGCCGGGCAGGCCTTCAGGAGGCGGTCGTCCGGGGAGCCCCCCGGCTGGTGCTGGTGCTGGTGCTGGTGCTGGTGCCGGTGGTAGTGGTTCTGAGGTCGGCGGCGATCGCGTCGAGCCATACCTCGATGTCCGTCAGGAGCGACAGGACCCGGGGCGGGACCCCGGGAGGCAGTGCCGGCGGTGGTGTCAGCCGGACATGGACGCCGCCCGGCGGGAAGTCGGCCGCCCGGTCGATCGCTGTCTCCGCCTCGTCGGTGACGCGCCGGGCCCAGCGCAGGGCGTCGGGAGGCATCTCGGGCGAAGGGTCCGCCCGGGGCACCCAGTAGGCGCCGACCAGGACACGGGAGCCGACGTTGAGAGCGGCGAGGTAGTCGGGTTCGGGCCCCCGGGCGGGTGCGGACGGCTCCGTGCGGTACTGCGCGTACGAGCCCTCCGCGATACGGAGCCGGTGCAGGGTCAGCCGGACGGCCTGAGGGGCGGCGTCGCCGTGGCCTGCCGACCCGTCACCGGTCGCGGCGACCGTGGTGGCCCGCACCACGGGTGCGGCGGACCGGAGCAGCGCCGTCACACTGCGCCGCGTCTCGGCGCGGGCGCCGAACGGCCAGGCGAGCACACCGCACAGCAGTCCGACCGCGCTCCCGGTCAGCACGTCCACGACCCGCATCTCCGCGAGCCGCCACGTCACGGGCGCGATCTGCGCGAACGCCGTGGACACGACCAGGGTGAACAGTCCCTGGGCCCAGGCCGGCCCCTCCAACGGCCCGACCGCGAAGGCGATCAGCATCATCGGCACGAGGAGGTACGCGTACACATCGGTCGACCCGCCCGCCCCGATGAGGAGCAGACCGGCGGCGAGCGCACCGGCCATGGTGCCCACGACGGCGGCCCGGACGGCGGACCAGGTGGCCCCCGCCGTGGTACGCCCCAGGGTCAGCACCGTCAGCAGCACCCAGAAGCCGTGCGACAGGTCGAGGGATCCCGCCACCAGACGCGCGAGCGCGAGACCGCACGCGCTGCGCAGCGCGTTCTGGAAGACGACGGAGCGCCGCGTCAGGTTGCCGGTGAGGCGGACGGCGAACAGCCGGACCGTCGGCGTCCGCGCGTACCAGAACTGCTCCCGGGGCAGCCCGTGCACGGGCTGTCGGCCGGTGAGCGCCAGGGCGGCGGCCGTGCGCACGGTCACGGCGGAGGCCGCGATCGTCAGCACCGTCGACTGCCGCACCAGCACCTCGTGCGGGCGGGGAACGCGCCCGGCGGGGTCTCCGTCGCGCGCGGTGAGGAACTCGGCGATCATCTCCTCGAGCAGCTCGGGCCCTGCCGCGGGCCGGGACCGGCGCAGGGCGCCCGCCGTTTCGTCGCAGGCGGCCGCGATGCCGCTCAGAAGGTTCCGCGAGGCCGTGTCCGAGGGCGCGGGAGGCAGCTCGGTGAGGGCGGCCAACTGGTCGACGAGCCGCCGGGACGCGGAACCCGCCTGGGCGAGCGCCCGGTGCGTCCTTCCGGCGCCGGTCGGCCTCGCACCGGCGGGCTGTCGGGAGAAGCGCAGGCCCCGGCCGGCCTCCCTCAGCGGTGCGGCCGGACCGGGCTCCGGGCCGTCGGTACGGATCAGGGAGCGGGTGGCGCGGGCCGCCAGCTCGAGCGTGCCGGCGATCCGCTCGCGATATGACGGATCCGGCGGATCGGGGAACACCGCCACCTCGCACAGGACGAGACAGGCCCCGCCGACGGCGACCCCGGTCAGTCGCTGGGGCAGCGTCTCCGGGGCGAAGGGCGGGAAGCAGGCGAGGATGTAGAACAACTGGAGCCCCGGGACGGTACCGGCCAGACGAGGACCGCAGACCGAGCCGAACACCAGCACGAACCCGACGATCAGCATGCCCGCCACGGCCGCCCAGGTCCGCACGGCGAGGGCGGTACCGGCGACGGTGAGGACGGCCGCGGCCGGCAGGGCGCGCAGGACGGTGAGGGCGCGTCGGCGCCCGGACCCCGGCACCGGTGAGAGGACGCCGAACGCGATGGGAGTGAACAGGGCGTAGACCGCGGTCACGGGTTGATCGAGGAGATACGCCGCCGGATAGAACCCGGCCGCCGCGGCGGCCGTGACACGCGTCGCGCGTCGCCCCGCCCGGACGGATTCGGCGAGCGACGGCCGCTTGGGCATCACCGCTCCTCTCCGCCACCCGTGGATCATCCGCGGCTTTCAGTGTCGCGCGGGTCGGGTGGTCGCGCAGCGGAGAAGGGGCCGGGCCGGCGGGTCACCCGAAAAGAGCGGAGATCGACCGCCCGCTCCGGGGTATGCGGGAGGGAACCCGAGGAAGGGAACACCATGACGACCTACGTGATCACCGTGCCCGGCACCTTCACCGCCGGGGTCGAGGACGAGACGCGCAAGCGGTTGAGTCAGGCCCTGCGTCCCGCCGATCCGCACCGCACGCACCTGGGCAGCGCCCAGGACCTGGACCCGCTCACCGTGAACGAGGACGACACGTTCACCATCCGGCTCGCCGTCGAGGCGGACAGCGGTCCGCACGCGGAGGAGGACGCCCGCAGGCTCGCGGACTCCGCCCTGCACACCGCCGGGCTCGACGACAGCAGCGCGCCCCTGGGACCGGCGGTGGTCACCGGCATCGACTCCGACGTGTGAGCAGGCCGGAGGGCCGGGGCCCGGCAGCCCCGGCCGTCGGTCAGCGGCCGCCCCGCCCGTGCGTCAGGCGCTGCCACACCGCCCCCGCCATGGCTTCCTCACCCTTGGCGTTGGGGTGCGCGGGAGCGGCGGGGGAGGTGGGCTGCAAGGGTTCGATCCACCGGTCCGCCGGGGACTTGCACATGTCGTGGCCGACGGTCGGGCCGTAGGTGTCGACGTACTCGGCGTGGTTCCAGCGGGCCACCAGGCGGAGCATCAGGTTGAGCCGCTTGCCGGTGTCCCGGAGGTAGGGGAAGTCCCGCGTCGCGAACGGCACCGTGGGCGCACAGCCGCTGCCGTCGTCGGGCAGCAGGTCCGGGTAGCCGACGACGAGGACCCGGGCGTGCGGGGCCCGGTCGTGCACGGCCTGAAGCACCCGGGCGACCTTCGGAGCGGTCTTGGCTATCGCGACGGTGAGCTGGTCGACGCCCGAGGCGCCGTAGTGGCGTTGGCACGGGTTGCCGGTCGGGTCCTGGGCCGAGAGCTGGGCGCAGGTGCCGATGATGGAGCCGAAGCCGATGTCGTTGCCGCCGATCTGGACGGTCACGAGGTCGCTGTTGCGTCCCACCGCGTCGAGCTGGGGGCCGTTGGTCCCCTGCGCCTTCCACATGTGCTCGGTCGTCGCCCCACCGCAGCTGACGTCCTTGAACGTGGCCGTCCTGAGCCGTGCGGACACGATCGAGGGGTAATTGTGGTCGGAACGGGCGCAGTTGGCGTCCACCTGGCGGGGGATGAGCGGGCCGGAGGTGTAGGAGTCGCCGAGCGCCACGTAACGAATGCCGTGCCCGCCCCCGCCTCCGCCGTGTGCCGCGGCCGGGCCCGCGGAAGCGGCGACCAGGGCGCAACTGCCCAGCGCGGCAAGGAAGGTGACGGCCTTTCGCCGGCCGCCGGCCGGTCCTGCGGTGCGAACGTCGCGCTGCATCGAGTTCCTCCCCCTCGAGGCCCATGCCCCGTCGACGACGCCGTCCCGTCCGGTCGGCATTCCGTTCGACTGGGCTTGTATACCGCCCGGTAGGTCACCGGGGCCAGAGCCGGGAGTGAACGCGTTGCCGGAAGGGGCGCGGGCCCGCCTCCGCGGCGGGAGCGTACCGCGCCGGTGGTCCTCCGCGTCGGGTCAGGCGCGGACGCCGGGCAGCAGATTGGCGACCAGGCTCGCCGCGAAGTCCTGGGTGAGCGGCAGGCTGGGCATCAGCAAGCGGTGGTAGCAGGCGCCCCACAGCTGGTCCACCAGGACCTCGGGGTCGACGTCGGCGCGCAGTTGGCCGTGGGCCTGTGCCCGCCGCATCCGCCGGACCGCCAGTTCCCGGCGCGGGCCCGAGTAGCGCTCCAGCAGGGCGGCGGACAGCTCCGGATCGGTCTGTGCCTGGCCGATGAGCTCGGCTATCACCCGACCCGCGGGTGTCTCGGTGAGGATCCGGACGAACGCGCGGAGCTGCGCCGTGAGGTCGGCCTCGATGTCGTCGCTGTCGGGGAAGGCCAGCACGGATTCCACGGCGTGGAAGTAGCCGTCGAGGGCGAGCGCGCCCTTGGACGGCCACCATTTGTAGAGCGTCGTCTTGCTGACCCCCGCCCGCTCGGCGACCGCCTCGAACGTGAAGGCGGCCATGCCTCCGTCCAGGAGCAGGGCGCCCGCCGCGTCGAGGGCGTCCGCGCGTACCTCCGCGGCCGGGCGCCGGCCGCGGCCGCGCCGTGGTCCGGGGGCGGTGGGGGTTTCCGACCGTTCCTGCATGGGCGCCGACCTCCGGGCATCGTCCGACGGGCCCCAGCCTGACATATGGACGCGGCGTTCACAACGTGGTTATATGGACTCATCGTTCATAAACGAACTGGAGGCAGCATCATGTCCGAGACCACACGCGTCGCACTCGTCACCGGCGCTTCCGGGGGCATCGGCCGGGCCGTGGCCCGTCGGCTCGCGGCCGACGGCATGGCCGTCGGCGTGCACTACGCGGGCAACAAGGCGGCCGCCGAGGAGACCGTCGCGGCCGTCGAAGCGGCCGGCGGCAGGGCGGTCGCGGTCCATGGCGACGTCGCCGACGAGGGCGCCATGGCCGACGCGTTCGCCGCGGTGGAGGAGGCCTTCGGCGGGATCGACGTCGTGGTGCACACCGCCGGCGTGATGACCCTGGGGCCCGTCGACGCCTTCGATCTCGACGCCTTCGACCGGCTGATGCGGACCAACGTCCGGGGCGCCTTCGTCGTGGCCCGGGAAGCGGCGCGCCGCGTCCGCGACGGCGGAGCGGTGGTCACCTTCTCCACGTCGGTGACCCGGCTCGCCTTCCCCGGGTACGCGCCCTATGCGGCGAGCAAGGGAGCCGTCGAGGCCATGACGCTGGTGCTGGCCCGCGAGATGCGCGGCCGGGACGTCACCGTCAACGCCGTCGCGCCCGGCCCGACGGCCACACCGCTCTTCCTGGACGGCAAGGATCAGGAGACGATCGACCGCCTCGCCGCGCAGCCCCCGCTGGAGCGGCTCGGCACGCCCGAGGACATCGCCGAGACCGTGGCCTTCCTGGCCGGTCCGGGGCGCTGGGTCAACGGGCAGGTCCTCTTCGCGAACGGCGGCATCGCCTGAACCGGCGACGCGCCCTGTCCGTCCCGCACTTCTGGCCACGGTCTCGCACTTCTGGCCCCGGTGGCGATCGGGACGACATCATCCTGTATAAAAATACCAAACGCGCGGTTTACTTGAAGATCATGGGTGGGATGCTCTCAACGTTCCGGACGGGCGGCCCGGTTCCGCGTCGTCCTGTACAGGGTGAGGGAGGGAGACCTGATGGTCATGCAGGCGCGAGCGGTGCGCACACGTCAGTCTCTTGTCCAAGCGGCTGCCGAGCTGTTCGCCGCCGAGGGGTACGCGCGGGCTTCCCTCCCCGTCATCAGCGAGCGGGCCGGTGTGAGCACCGGCGCCCTGCACTTCCACTTCGCCAGCAAGAGCGATCTCGCGGGGGAGGTGGAGAGGGCTGCGGCGGACTCGGTGGAGGAGCTGGCGGCCCGTTGTCGCAGCTCGGCGGACACACTGCTGGAGTCCCTGGTGCACACGGCCTGCGGTCTGCTCCTTGCCGTGGTCACCGATCCCGTGATCAGGGCGGGGTTCCGGCTGAGCGGTGACCCCTCCCGCAAGAACGGGGCCCAGATGCTGCAGTGGTGGCGGACCTGGGTGCACGATCTCATCGTCCAGGCACAGCACGAGGGGGAGCTCGCCCGGGACGTCTCGATCGAGGCCGCGACGACCGTGATAGTGGCCGCGACGGCGGGGTTCGAGGTGCTGGGGGCCGCGGACCGCGACTGGCTCTCGGTGGACCGCGTCACGCAGTTGTGGACCTTCCTCCTGCCGTGGCTGGCCGGCTCACCGGACCACGCCCCGCTGCTGTCCGGGATCGGCGAGGCACTGGACGACCTGGCCACGCGGACGACGGTCCGCGCCACGCGGGACGGCCCCGGCGGTAACACCATCGAGAACGGCACCGACTCCCCCTGACCGACGCACGGCTCCTGCGCGGCCCGACCGCCCGACCGCACCAGTGAACCTTCCCGTACGGGCCGCGCGGTATGCCACCGACAACATCGCCACCCCTCCACCTCGTCAGCCCCTTGCGCTGCCTTGCGCTGCCTTGCGTTGCCGTGGCTGCCCCGGCATCGAGCGTCACGGCGGAGCACCCTGGACGAGCCGGGTCGGTGGATGCCGTGAATCAGCCGGTCGGTTGCGGTCCGTGAAACTGTCGGGTTGCCTCCGATGAACTCGGGGGCGTGGCTCCTGTTGCGCCCTGTTCCCCGGGAACGCCCTCGACTCTCGTTTCGACCACCGCGCGGCAGACCGTCTACGCGGCTGTAGTCACCCGGACTCCAGTCGGCCGACGTGACGCCGTGGGTGACCGAGCGTTGGGGCGGCGGGAGGCTCAGAACGCGTAGCGCACGCGCAGCCACGGGGTCCGGGCCGTGATCAGTGTGCGAAGCCGGTCCACCGCCTGTGCCTTGACGGGACCCGCGTAGCGGACGTTGAGCGCGCCGTTCTCGGAGCGTTTGGTCTCCTGCAAGTCCGGTCGCCACAGGGCGTCCTCGGCACGGGGGTGCCAGCCGAGGTTGACCTCGTGCAGCTCCCGGTTGTGCGTCAGCATGATCACCTCGGCCGCCGCCTGCCGCTTCACCCGGTCGGGCAGGACGTCGTCCAGACGCGTGAGGAGTTCCGCCCAGGCGTCCTCCCAGCCGGGGCGGAGGACGACGGGGGAGAGGTTGAAGTGCACCTCGTAACCGGCGTCCAGGAAGTCCGCGGCGGCGGCGATCCGCTCGTCGACCGGTGAGGTGCGCACGTCCAGCAGCCGGGAGTCCTCCGGGGGCATCACCGAGAAGCGGACGCGGGTCCGGCCGCGCGGATCCAGCGTCAGCAGGTCCGGGTTGACGAACTTGGTCGCGAAGGACGCCTTGGCCGTCGGCCACCGGCGGAAGGCGTGGACGAGATCCGCGGTGTTGTCGCAGATCAGAGCGTCCACCGAACAGTCGCCGTTCTCGCCGATGTCGTACACCCAGGCCGTGGGGTCGCACTGGTTCGGCTCGGTCTTGGGGCCCTGCCGGGCGATGTGCCGACCGATGTGGGCGATGATCCGGTCGATGTTGGTGAAGACGGTGACCGGGTTGGCGTATCCCTTGCGACGCGGCACATAGCAGTAGGCGCAGGCCATCGCGCAGCCGTTGGACGCGCCCGGCGCGATCCAGTCGGCGGACCGCCCGTTGGGCCGTGTCCTCGGCGACTTCCGCTCCCCGAGGACGAGCGTCTCACCCTTGACCCGCACCCAGCGCGCGACGTTGCCCTCGTTGCCGTGCAGCCCCGGGATGCCCCAGTGGGACTCGACCTCCACCAGCCGTGCCTGGGGGAACCGGGCGATGATCTGCCGTCCGCGCGGTGAGGCGGCGGCCGCGGGTTCGGCGTGGATCTCCCGGACGGGCAGCAGGCGCCGGGCGGCTTCGGAGTCGCGGAAGGACGGCCGGCTTGGGTGCGCTGCGGCGGGCTCGGGGCCGAGGGCGTCGAGGCCGAACAGGGCGTCGGAGTCGTCGTCCGAGGCGGCGGACGGGGAGTGCATGGACCTTCCGGTTCGGCTGGGGAGGGGACCGAGGCGGCGGCCGGACCGAGGGGGTCCGACGGATCGATCCGTACCGCCCACCTTACGGCGCACGTCAGCGGGCCGCCGACCGCCGCGCGTGGGTCGCGAGGCGGTCAGCGAGCGCGATGACGAGGTCGCGCAGTGCGTCGGGACGCTCGATGGTGAACGGCCGGTCGAGGGAGGCGAGCACCGGCGGCAGCCAGTCGAGTCGCTCGGCGCGGAGTTCGACGAGCAGCCAGCGCTCGGCCCCCGGATCCGCGCCCGCCCCGACGGTGGGTTCCGCGCCGACGCCGGGATCCGCGCCGACCGTGGGCTCCGCCCCATCGCTGAGATCCTTCACGGTCGCGACGCTCGCGGGGAGCCGGGCGCGGATCTGCTCGGGCGTCCCGTGGATCCGCAGGGTCACCTCGTGCCGGTACGCCGCCGTGGCGAACCCGGACAGGACGCGCTCGGCCGGGTCCGGTCCGTCGGGTGCCTCGAACGACCCGGGCAGGGTCCTCGCGTCGGTGACGCGGTCGAGCCGGAGAGTCCGTTCCTCCCCGATCCCCGGGTCCCTGCCGGTGACGTACCACCGGCTCTCATGGGCCACCATCCCGTACGGGTGCAGGGTGCGGTCGCTGCGCCGGCCGTCGCGGTCGGTGTACCGGACCGCGACCGGGCGGCGGTGGCGTACCGCGTCGGCCACGGTGAGCAGCACCCCGGCGTCGGGGGCGGCGAAGTCGCCGGGCGGGTGCGTGAAGGCGAGGGAGGCCAGGACTGTGTCGAGCCGGCGGGCGAGGCGCTCCGGCAGCACGCGCCTGATCTTGGCCGCCGCCGTCTCGCTCGCGGTGGCTGTCGCCGTCGTCAGCCCCGTCCGGCGGCCGGCGACCAGGCCGAGCAGCACGGCGATCGCCTCGTCGTCGCTGAGCATGAGCGGCGGCAGCCGGTAGCCGGGGGCGAGGCGGTAGCCGCCGTAGCGGCCGCGCACCGACTCGACGGGCACATCGAGGTCGATCAGCTGGTCCACGTACCGCCGCACGGTGCGGCCGTCCACGCCGAGCCGGTCGGCGAGTTCGCGGATGGTCCGGGTGCCGCCCGACTGGAGGAGTTCCAGGAGGGTGAGCACGCGGCCGGTGGGTCGGGACATGTCTTCGACCCTAGCGTCGATAGTGGACCGATCCTGTCCTGTATCCGATCTAGCGTGCGAGGTGCAACGGCTTCACGACCAGGGAGAACACCATGGACTTCGTCTCGATCCGGATCATCACCGCCGACGTCCCCCGCCTCGTCGAGTTCTACGAGAAGGCCACCGGGGTGCCGGCGACGTGGTTCACCGAGGACTTCGCCGAACTCACCACCCCCGGCGCCACCCTCGCCCTCGCCGGCACCCGCACGGTCCCCCTGTTCGCGCCGGGCTCGGCCCGCCCCGCCGACAACCACAGCGTGATCCTGGAGTTCCTGGTGGACGACGTCGACCGCGTGCACGCGAACCTGACCGGTTTCGTGACCGACTTCGTCAACGAGCCCACCACCATGCCCTGGGGCAACCGGTCGCTGCTGTTCCGCGACCCGGACGGCAACCTCGTCAACTTCTTCACCCCCGTCACCCCGGCGGCGATCGCGAAGGCCGCCCCGGCCCGCCGGGCTGCACCGACCTCGTGAGTCGGGCGGCTCGCTATTCGGCCGAGACGAACCGCAGCCGACGGCGGACACGGGGCGGCGCGTCCTTGCGGGCCCGGATCTCCTGGACGACGGCGGCGATGACGACCACGGCCCAGGCCACCGAGAACACCCCGGTCTGCTCGTCCGGACCGAGAGCGAGCCAGCCGACGCCCAGGCCGCCCAGGGTCAGCCCGGCGGCCGCCGCGAGGGGCGAAGGGCGCTGGCGGCTCAGCGCGCGGAGCAGACAGAGCGTGGCCAGGACGAGCGCCGGAGCGGCGAGGATCTCGATGTTGTCGTGCGCGGTGTAGTCGCTGCTGACGTCGGCCTGCGCGGGGTCGTAACCGCCGGCGTAGTCGTCCTCGAAGAGGTGGTAGCCGGAGGAGTCCGCCGGCAGTTCGTAGTACGACCCGTAGGTCGAGTCGTAGTAGTAGAGGGTGCTGAAGTCGGACTCCGTGACCGAGGTGTAGTCGTAGTCGTCGGCCGCGCCGCCGATGGCCACGCTCGCCATGACCAGGGCCCCGGCTCCCCACCACACCAGGGTCGAGGCGAGCGGAAGCCAGCGGAACAGGACGAGCCCGAGCACGGCGGCCGCCCCCCACACGCCGACGAGTTCGTCGGACGAGTCCGCGTACACGTCCTGGTAGCCGAGGGCGACGACACCGGAGACGACGAGGCCCAGCAGGGCGACAACCTTGCCGCCGGTGCGGGAGAACCGCCCTTCGCCCGACGCGGACGACGGACCGGTCTCCGGCGGCGCCGGGAGCGGCGTCGGGGCTCCGGTCCCGGCGCCGGGCGAGGACGGGTCGACCGGCCCACCGGGGGGCGGGACGACCGGCCTGGGCGGCGTCGGCGCGGTACGGGTCTCCTGCTGCGCGAGTGCCGTGTGCCCCGGGCCCGCGCTGGTGTCGGCCTTCGTGCGCGCGGGCGGCACGACGGGCGTTGGGGGCGCGCCCGGAGCCGGTACGGCGGTCCGCGGCCTCGGCGCCGCCGGGGTGCTCAGGGCGGTGAGGGTCTCCGCCAGCGTGTCCCGCAGCTCCGCCGCGCTGCCGAGCCGCTCCTCACGGTCCTTCGCCAGGGTCCGGAGCACGAGGTCGTCGACCACGGCCGGGATCTGCGGGCGCAGCCGGGACGGCGCGACCGGTTCCTGGCTGATGTGCTGGTGCATCACCGCGAACGGGGAGTCGCCGAGGAACGGGGGCCGGCCGGTGAGCAGTTCGTAGAGCAGGCAGCCGGTGGAGTACTGGTCGGAGCGGCCGTCCACGGGGCGGCCCGTGAGCTGCTCGGGGGAGAGGTAGGCGGGCGTGCCCACGGTCATGCCCGTCGCGGTGAGCCGGGTGCTGGTCTCCGCGACGACCTTCGCGATCCCGAAGTCCAGGACCTTGATGCCGCCCTCGGAGGTCAGCATGACGTTGGACGGCTTGATGTCGCGGTGGATCAGGCCCTGGGCGTGGCTGTGGGCGAGGGCGTCGGCGATGTCCCTGGCGACCGCCAGCGCCCTGACGATCGTGAACGCGCCGTCGGCCAGGGCGGCGGTCAGGGTGCGTCCCTCGATGAACTCCATGACCAGGAACGGCGTCGTCCCGTCGTCGCCGGTGTCCTCACCGACGTCGTGCAGCACGGCGACGTTGCGGTGGTTGAGCGAGGCCACGGTGCGCGCCTCCCGGCGGAACCGGATGCGGAACTCCTCGTGTTGGGTGAGTTCCGGCGGCAACACCTTCACCGCGACGGTGCGGCCCAGCTCCCGGTCCGTGGCGCGCCAGACCTCCCCCATCCCTCCGCGACCGACCGCCTCGACCAGTTCGTATCTGTCCGCGAGCACCCGCATGGCCTGCCCCCCTGGTGGCACAGGGCGGCGCGGCAAGGGCCCGGCCGCCCGAAGTTCCGGTACTGCGGCGGACGAAAGGGCGGCACATCCGGAACTCCCCGGTGGCGGTGTCTCTTTCGCTCGACCGCCCGCTCACCCTACTGGCGGAAACCCCGTCAGGGGATATTCAGCACTTATCAGTACAGATGTGCGACTCCTGTGCGTCCCGGGCACCCACGGCAGGCGGCACGTGCGGCGCCCGTCAGCGGTCGGCGACGCGCAGCAGCAGCTTCCCCGTCGACGTGCGCCCGCCCATCAGCCGGTGCGCCTCGGCCGCGTCCGCCAGCGGGAACTCGGCGGTGACGGGGAGGCTCACGGTGCCGTCGGAGACCGTACGGAAGGCGCGCTCGGCGAGGGCGCGCAGCGCGTCGGGCGCGCTCCGGGCGAGCCCCAGGACGGAGAAACCGCCGACCGAACGGCCCTGCGCGTACAGCTCGGGCTGTCCCACCTGCCACGGCTCGGCGCCGCTCGCGTTGCCGAAGGACACCAGTCGGCCGAAGACGGCCAGTGTGTCGAGGCCTCGGCGCAGCGTGTCGCCGCCCACCGGGTCGAGCACCAGGTCGACCCCCTTGCCGCCGGTGGCGCGGCGGACGTCGGCGGCGAACCTGTCGCCGGTGAACACCTCGTCGTAGCCGTGCGCGAGGGCGTGCTCGGCCTTCGCCGCGGACGACACCACGCCGTACACCGCCCCGGCGCCCGCCGCCCGTGCCAGCTGACCGGCCACCGTGCCGACGCCGCCGGCCGCGCCCTGCACCAGCACGCTCTCGCCGGCCCGCAGCCGCCCCACCTCGTGGAGCAGGGCGTAGGCGGTCGGCACCACGGTGGGCAGGGTGGCGGCGGTGCGCAGGTCCAGGCCCTCGGGGAGCGGGAAGACGGTGACGGCGTCGGCGAGGACCACCTCCGCATAGGCTCCGCCGTCGACCAGGGCGGCGACCTCCTGCCCCGGCCGCAGTCCCGGGACGCCGTCGCCGACGGCCCGGATCCGTCCGGACACCTCGAGGCCGGGCCGGAACGGCAGCGACCGCACCCGGTATCCCTCGGCGCGCGCCTTGAGGTCGGCGAAGTTCACGCCGACGTAGGCGGCCTCGACGGTGACCTGGCCCGGCCCCGGCTCGGGGATCCCGGCCGTGACGATCTCCAGCACCTCGGGGGCGCCGTACTCCTGGAACTCGACCGCGCGCATGACGGATCACCGCACCTCTCGATGAGTGTTCAATGGAAAGCGAACACTGGGACTGTAAGATATCCATCGAACACTCGGCAACCGGCCGGGACGCTCCGCGAGGTGTCCCGCCCGGCAGACGTTGGGGCAGGAGGGGCATGGCGAACCAGGCTGCGGGCGGTGGCCACCGTGCGGCGCCGGTGCACACGGATCCCGAGGAGGTGTCCGTGCTGACGGCGCTGTCCGCGGTGTCCGATCCCGTGCGCATCACACTGATCCGTGAGCTGGCGGGCTCGGCCGACTGGACGCGCAGCTGCGGCAGCTTCGACGTGCCCGTCGGCAAGGCCGCGCTCAGTCACCACTTCTCGGTCCTGCGCGGCGCCGGTCTGGTCGAACAGCGCGACGAGGGGCCGAGACGGGTCAACCGGCTGCGCCGTGAGGAGTTCGAGGAGCGCTTTCCGGGGCTGCTCGACCTGCTTCTGCGGGAGGACGGCGCCGCCGACGCCGAGTGAGCGTCGGGCCGCACGCACCGGCGTCTGACGCCGGACGCCGGGCTGCGGCGGGGCCGCGTACCGACACATCGCCGGTGAGTCCGTCCCGGGCGGCCCCGGCCCCCTTTGCCCGGCCGTCTGCTCTGCCTGGCGGCCGGCCTGCCCGGCGTTGGGCTCCGCCTGGCGGCCACCTCTGCCCCGGTCAAGTGCTCTGCCCGGCGGTCGGCTCCGCCCCGGCCCTCTGCTCTGCCCGGCGGCTCCGCCCCGCTCGTCCGCTCTGCCCGGCGGTCGGCTTCGCGTGGTGATCCGGTCTGCCTGGTGGTCATCGGTTCTGTCCGGCGGCCGGCCTCGAATCGCTCCGGCATTGCGAACGAGCGGCCGTCCTGATGTCGCACGCGGCTGCGGTCGCCGACGGGCCGTTCCTGTCGTGCCCCCGCCTTGTGCGGCGGTACGGCGGTGCGGCGTTCTGGCGGTGGCGGCCGGCGATCCGGCGGTGGTGGTGCGGCGGTGCGGTGATCCGAAATCCCGGCACCCGGGCACCCGGGCATCCCGGCATCCCGCCAACTCGGCATTCCGGTTGGCGGGCGGACGCCCGTGCGTCAGGGTCGGCATCCCCGCGATACGGCGTACCGTACGATGACCCGCATGCCCCGTCACTCTCCTTCGCTGGACCGTGCGACGCCGGACCGTATCGCCGAGTGCGCCCTGTTGCTGATCGACGAGGGCGGCCCGGAGGCCCTGACCTTCCGGGCGCTGGCCGGCCGCCTGGAGATCTCCCTCGCCTCCCTCCAGCGCCGCTGCACCGATCTGGCCGGACTGCTGGACCTGTGCACCGACCATCTGGCCGCCCGGCTCCCGCAGGTCGGCCCGGACGCGGACTGGGCGGCCGCCACCGCGACCCGCTTCACCGCGCTGTACCGGCTGCTGGCGGCTCATCCGGGCCTGCTGGCCCTGCGCGGGTCGCGGCCCTGGCTCGGCCCGAATTTGCTGGCCCGTCTGGTCGAGCCGCAGATCGCGGCGAGTCTCGCCGCCGGGATGAGCACCGAGGAGGCGATCGTCGCGTACCGGCGCCTGTATCTGCTCACCCTCGGCAGCGCGAGCTTCGTCGACCACCGGGACCCGAGGTCCGCCCAGGCCCTGACCCGCACCGCGCTGGCCGCGCTGGACCCGGGTGAGTTCCCGGCGCTGACCGGCGGCCTGACCGCGATCGTGTCCGCCGTGACCGACGACGAGGTCTACTACGGCGCCCTGGACCAGCTCATCCGGGCGGCGGACCCGCGCCGCCGCGCCCTGTGACACACCCCGTTCCCCCGTTCCCCCGGCCGTCCCGCACGACGCGCCGCCGCCCTGCCCCGTCGAGCCGTCGACGTAAAGCGAGGATTCCTGTCATGGGCACCACCGCTCCCGCCCCCACCGCGCGTGTCTTCAGCAGCGACAACGCCGCCGGCACCTCCCCGGAGATCATCGAGGCCGTGGCCCGGGCGGCCTCCGGCCAGGCCCTGCCCTACGGGGCCGACGACAGCACGGCCGCGGTCCGCCGCCGTCTGAGCGACATCTTCGAGCGCGAGGTGGACGTGCTGCCGGTCTCCACGGGGTCCGCGGCGAACGCGCTGAGCCTGGCCGCGTTGACGCCGCCCTGGGGGAGCGTGTTGTGCCATCGCGAGAGCCACATCAACAACGACGAGTGCGGGGCACCCGAGTTCTACACGGCGGGCGCCAAGCTCGTGGCGCTCGGCGGCGACGACGGCAAGATCGACCCCGACGAACTGCGCGCTGCCGCACGGCACAAGGCCGGGGACGTGCACAGCGTCGAGCCTTCGGTGGTGAGCGTCACCCAGGCCACGGAGACCGGCGCGGTCTACACCCTCGACGAGATCCGCGCCCTCGGTTCGATCGCCGGGGAGACGGGCCTGCGGCTGCACATGGACGGCGCCCGGTTCGCCGGAGCCGTCGCCGCACTCGGCTGCGCTCCCGCCGACCTGACCTGGCGGGCGGGCGTCGACCTGCTGTCCTTCGGGGCCACCAAGAACGGCACGATGACCGCCGACGCGATCGTGGTCTTCGACCGCTCCCTCACCCCCGAACTGTCCTTCCGCGCCAAGCGCGCCGGTCAGCTCGCCTCCAAGATGCGCTTCCACACCGCCCAGCTCGACGCCTACCTCGCCGACGGTCTCTGGCTGCGCAACGCGGCCCGCGCGGGCGCCATGGCCGTCCGTCTCAGGGAAGGGCTGAAGTCCGTACCCGGGGTCGGACTGCTCGGCGCCGCCGACGCCAACATCGTCTTCTGCCGCCTGCCCCGACAGGTCACCGAGGGGCTCCTGGCGGACGGTTACGCCTTCTATCACGACCGCTGGGAGCCGGGCGTCGTCCGCTTCGTCACCTCCTTCGCCACGACCGCGGAGGACGTCGACCAGCTGCTCCGGGATGTCGTCCGCCACGCGGGCTGACGTGCCCGGGGTCTCGGCGGGACGCCGCCGAATTCCGGGATCCCGGGTCCAGGGCCTCCGGAATTCGATAAGGTGTTCCATTTATGGGGGATGACAGGTTAGGGTCATTCCGAACGATCTTGCACGGAGGTGCCCCGGATGGAGAACACCGCGTCCGCCCGCCGGGGCCGTCCCCCCGGTCCCCGGACCGCCGAAGGAGAGCTGACGAGCCGCCAGTCGGCCATCGTCCGCTACATCACGCAGTCCGTCGAGCGGCAGGGCTATCCGCCATCGATGCGGGAGATCGGCCGGGCCGTGGAGCTCGCCAGCACGTCCTCGGTCGCCCATCAGCTGATGGCCCTCGAACGCAAGGGCGTGCTCTACCGGGATCCGCAGCGTCCCCGCGCCTACCGGGTCCGCCCCTCGTGGGCGCCCGACCTGGGCGGCAGGAGCGAGACCCGGGTGGACGTGCCGCTCGTCGGGCGGATCGCGGCCGGCGCGCCGCTGCTCGCCGAGGAGATGGTCGAGGACGTCTACGCCCTGCCCCGCCAAGTCGTGGGCGACGGCGACCTGTTCGCCCTGACGGTCTCCGGCGACTCCATGATCGGCGCCGCGATCTGCGACGGCGACATCGTGACCGTACGACGCCAGGACAGCGCCGATCACGGGGACGTCGTCGCCGCGCTCCTGGACGACGAGGCCACCGTCAAGGTGCTGCGACGGCAGGACGGACAGGTGTGGCTCATGCCCCGCAACCCGGCCTACGCGCCGATCCGCGGCGACCAGGCGCAGATCCTCGGAAAGGTCGTCGGAGTCCTGCGCCTGCTCTGAGTCAGCCCTCCGCCGAGAGGCGGAGCCGTGCGACGCCCGGCCCGTGCCGTTCGACGGGCGGGCGGCGGGCCGCCGGGAGCGATCTGGGGACGGCGGCTCAGAGCCCGGCGACCTTCGCGCTCGCCGACAACTCGTAGACCAGGGTGACCGTGCGCCGGCCGCCGGGCGGCAGGGGCACGCTCCAGACGGCGATGCCATCGGCGTCGACCGTGTCGGGGGCCGGGGAGCAGGCCTCCTTGCGGAGCCGCACCTCCACCGCCGAGACCTCGGAGACCGGGATCCTTTCGCGCAGGACGACGACCCGGTCGCCCTGTTCGCCGGGGGTGGAGAACCGGGACACGTGCAGGCGGACCGTCCGGGTGACCACGGTCCGCTGGGTGAGCGTCGCGGTGTCGCGGGTCTCCTCGGTGTGCCGGACGACCCGGTGGTCGTCGCGGCTGCCGTAGGCGAGTTCGACCGGCGCGTGCGGAGCGGTGAAGTCCAGGGTGCCGCGACCGGTGAACCCGCTGCCGCGGATCAGGTCGACGGGCCCGGCGAGCAGCGCGTGGCCGGACCGGTTGTCGAACCGTGCCACCTGAGTGACCAGCGGGGACAGCTCGGGTGCGCAGGAGTACTCGAGGCTCGCGGTCGTGCTGAAGGAGGAGAGCGGCACCCGGTGGGCGCGGCCGTCCGAGGGCACGGAGACCGGCGCCGGGGAGTTCAGCACCCGTACCTCGTCGCCGTCGTCCAGCCCCGGCAGACCGAGTACCGGTACCGGACCGAGATCGGCGATGTCCTCCTCGCGCAGCTCGACGTCCACGGTGCGCCGCTCCGCCGAGGTGCGGTCCTGGAGCGTCAGCCGGTCCTCGCTCAGCCGGGGCGGCTCGGTGGACTGCGCCGAGCGTGCCGTCGACAGTGTCAGCCGGACGTCGGACCAGTCCTCGCCGGTGCGCTGCCAGACCATCGCGTCGGTCTCCAGCGTGAGGGAGTCGCCGTCGAGCACGGCCCGGTAGGCGGGCCGCCACAACGCGCACGGCGTGAGGTGGCTGAGGCGCAGGCCGGCCGGCCCGGCGGCCGTCGCCTCCACGGTGAGTTCGATGTGGGCGACCAGTTCGGCGGGCCGCTCCTCCGCGAGCTCCAAGGCGCGCCGTGTCTCGGCGAGTTCGGTGGCGAGGACGGACAGCCGCGCTTCCACGGTGCGCAGTTGCTCGCCGTGGGAGTCGCGCTCCCCGTCCACCCGGTCCAGTTCCCGGGCCCACCGCGGCCCTTCGGTCTCTCCGGAGCCGGCGCCTTCGCCGATCTCCCGCAGCAGATCGGCGGCGAGGCGGCCCAGCGCGTCGAGACGGGCGTGCAGCCGGTCGCGCCGACGCCGCTGGGAGAGCAGTTCCTCTTCGAGGGTGTGCACGCGGTGGCGCAGGGCGGAGTCGTCGGCGGCGGGCCGCGGCCCGCGGGGCGTCCAGCCGCGGACGATCCGCGCGTCGAGCACGCTCGCCGGGTGTCCGGCGGTCAGCTCGGCGTGCAGCGTACGGTCCACGGCCAGCGCGCTGACCGGCCCGAGACGCAGCTTCTGGACCCCCGCCCCGAGGTCGAGCACGGTGGTGCGCTCGATCTGGGCGCGGTCCTCCAGACAGGTGACGGCGGTGACGGGTACGGGGATCGGTTCCGGTGCCTTGGACATGGGGTGTGTCAGCTCCTGCGGTTTCCGCCGGTCAGCGTCTTGGCGGACGCGATACGGATCTCGTAGCCGCCGTCGAGGGCGGTGGTGGCGCCGGCGGGCAGGTCGACCCGCCAGACGCGGGTGCCGGGTGTGTGCCGCTCCGCGCCGTCCTGGGGCGCCGTCCAGTCGGCCCGTTCCTCGATCCGGATGTCCGCGTCGGAGGTGACCGGGACCCGCTCGTGGACCTCGACGGTGACCGGCTCGCCGAGCTGGTTGGCCAGCTCCACGTGGACGCGGTGGTCGAGCACGGTGGTGTTGTTGCGCAGCCCGGCCGTCGACTCGTGCACGTTCGTCCGACGGGTGACCCGGATGCCCTGGGCCGGGCCGAGCCCCACCCGGCGCTCACCGCCGGGCGCCAGCGTGGGCAGCGCGGTGGTCAGCAGGAAGTCGTCCCCGGCGGTGACCTCCACCGGGCCGGCCAGCAGGGCCTGGTCGGTGGAGTTGGAGAGCACCAGCGTCGCGTAGACGGTCTGCTCCACGGACGGGACGCAGAGGTACTCGGTGCGCAGACCGACCGGGATCTCACCGACGGTGACGGTGTGCCAGGTGCCGTCCGAGGGGATGTCGGCGCGGGCGACGGCGTCGAAACGGTGGTCGAAGGAGCCTGCCGACTCGCGCGGCCGCACGGCGTGTCCGGGCAGCGGGAGAGCGGTCACCGCCTCGGCGCGGCGGCGGTACTCGGCCGCCACCGGGTCGAAGGGAGCGTCCGCGAACAGCCGGCCCCGGCGGCCGCCCTGTTCGTCGGGGCCGCACAACACCAGGCCGGTGTAGTCGAGTTCGGCACCGCTGGGCCGGGGCGGACCCGCCGCCGGCTGCGGTGCCGCGCCGCCGGGGGCCGCGGGTGCCGGCGGCGGTGGTGCCGCCGCCCGGGCGGCGGCGGCCGGGGGAGCCATGGCGGCAGCCGGGGGACCCATGGCGGCGGCCGGTGCGAGGGGCATGCTGCGGGCCCGCGGCATGCCGCCCGGCCGGACCGGCGCCGACTGCGCGGACAGGTTCGCGCCGCCACCGAAGGGCTGGGGATACACGCCGCTGTCCGGCGGCACGGGGGGCGGCGCGCCGTAACCCGGGGCCGCCCCGGCGTAGGACTCGCCGTAGCCCGGAGCTGCCCCGACGAGTTGTTCGTCGTAGCTCTGCGGTGGCGTCGGGTACACCGGCGGAACCGGGCCGGGCGCGGTTCCGGCCGCCATGGCCACGGGGGAGCCTCCGGGGGCCGGGGGAGCGACGGCCGCGGCGGACCGGGCGGGTGCCGCGTCGTACCCGGCGAACAGGTCGGCCAGGCCCGTCGGCGGCTCGCGCCAGCCGGACGGCAGCGGCGCGGGCTGACGGCGTCCGATCCGGACGGAACGGAGCCTGGGCAGGTCGGTACGACGCCGTAGGTCGGCGGTGGCCAGGGCGATGCGCACCCCGGTCCAGTCCTCGCCGGTGCGCTGGGCCACCGAGGCGCGCAGCACGAGACGGCCGCTGCTGTCGCCCTGACGCTGCGTGAGGCGGTAGGCCGGCACCCAGACCGCGCCCGGCACGCCGTACTCCAGCTCCACTTCGGCGTCACCGGTGCCGTCGAGGGTCAGCAGCGCCGAGACCGTCGTCTCCACGTGTGCCGCCGGTGCGTCGGTGGAGGCGCGGGCGAGCCGGTCTGCGGCGACGGAGAGCGCGTGATCGGCCTGGCCCAGCGCCTCCTCCAGCTCGACGAGGCGCGCGTGCAGCCCGGTCAGCCGCTCGTCGACGAACTCGGCGAGCCCCAGCCACGCGTCGACCGGCGTGCGCCGGTGCGGGTCGTCGCGCCTGCGGGCAGGCGGCACCGGCCGCAGCGCCTTGACCTCCTCGATCAGGTTCAGGTGCCGGTCCCGGCGGCCGCGCGCGGCCGCGCTCTCGTCCATCAGGCGCTCCACCTCGCGCCGCAGCGCGTCGGGCGCGGCCTCGGCGAGCGGTTCGGCCTCGACCTCGACCCGTGCCTCCGTGACGCGCACACCGGCGGTGCCGACGACGCGGGCGCGCAGGGACCCCGGGTCCAGCGAGCGGGGCAGTCCCGTCACCCGCACCCGGCCGTCCGGCGGCACGTTGCCCGCGGCCAGGCGGCGGCACACCGCGCCCTGCGCGTACACCACCACCGAGTCGAGGGTGGACCCCCACCTCCGTGCCGTCCGGCCCTGTTCCGTCCGAGCCTGCATGTGCCTCGCCCCCCGCCGCGTCCGTGCTGAGCGAAGCCTACGCGGACCGGCGGCGGACCAGGCCGCGCGGGCCGGAACGCCTTCCCGCGGCGCGGAGTTCGAGTGCGGCCTCCGGGTCCGGCCTCGCGGACCGCCCCCTCGGCCGGACCCCGCGCCGCCGGCACCGTGCCGACGCCGCGGCGCCCGCTCATCCGTGATTTGCCGACGTCCCATACGCGATGCACGCTTGAAAACCGGCGTTCTGGTGACTCGGATTCCCTCACCTACCGCCGAACGCGCAGGTGAGGGGTCTTTCAGCGGCAGCGGACCGCCGCTCCGCACCACCCCGAGGAGTGACCGTGAGCGTTCGTATCGGAGTGGAGGAGGAGTTCCACGTCCTGGAGGTGGAGAGCGGGCTGCTCGTGCCGCGCGCCGATTCACTTCTGCGACGTCTCCCGCCGCGCACCTTCACCACCGAACTGCATCAGTCCACCGTGGAGTCGAACAGCGCGGTGCACACCTCCCTCCGTGACCTGTACGCCGACCTCGCCGACACCAGGCGGCAGCTCGACGCGGCCGCGTCCTCGCTGGGACTCGCCGTGGTGGCCGCCGGTGCCGCACCGCTCGCCCCCGCTGCGGCCGCGCACCCCACCGCCGGAGCGCGCTATCGCCGTATGGTCGAGGACTACCGCACCGTCGCCGACGAACAGCTCATCTGTGGTGCCCAGGTCCATGTGGACGTCCCCGACCGCGACACCGCGGTGCGGGTGATGTGCGCGGTCTCGCCCTGGCTGCCCGTCCTGCTCGCGCTCTCCGCCAGTTCGCCGTTCTGGCAGGGTTCCGACACGGGATACGCGAGCTGGCGCACCATGCTCTGGCAGCGCTGGCCCACCGCGGGCCCGGTCGGCTGTTTCCCCGACGCGGCCGCGTACGACGCCACGGTGCGCGATTTCGTCCGGTCGGGGGTCATCAGCGACCCCGGGATGATCTATTACGACGTACGGCCCTCCGCGCACCTTCGAACGCTGGAGTTGCGCGTCGGCGACTCCTGCCCGCGCGCCGAGACCGTCGTCCTCGTCGCCGGACTGTTCCGCGCCCTGGTCGCCGAGGCCCGCGAGAGGCTCCGGACGGGCGCCGACCCGGGGTGCGAGGGGCGGCACGAATGGCTGCGCGGCGCCTCGTGGCGGGCGGCCCGGTCCGGGCTCGAAGGCGGTCTGGTGGATCCCGAGACCCACCGCGAGGCGCCGGCCGGGCAGGTCGTGCGCCGGCTGCTCGCCCGGCTGCGGCCCGTCCTGGAGGCCGAGGGCGACTGGGAGACCGTCAGCTCGCTGGCGGAGGAGGCCCTCGCCGACGGCAGTGCGGCCCACCGCATGCGCCGGGTCGCGGAGCGGGAGGATCTGCTGGCCTGTGTCGACATGCTGATCGCCGAGACCCGCGGCGAGCGCGCGCCCGGCAGGGCGTCGTCCGGCGGACCGGGGAGCGTCGCGTCCGCCACCGGGGTGACGGCTCCCTCCCCGCGGTTCCTGCGGCCGCTGACCCGCAGGTGACCCGGCATGGACGCTGACGACCCCTTTTCCGACGCCGGACGAGACGGAGGCGGCCATTCATGTGCGGTCTGAGCGGGGAGATCCGCTTCGACGGTCACCGACCCGACCTCGCTGCCGTCGAGCGCATGAGCGAGCGGCTCGTGGCCCGCGGTCCGGACGGCCGGGGGACCTGGACGCGGGGGGCGGTGGCCCTGGGACACCGGCGCCTGAAGATCATCGACCTGTCGGACCTCGCCGCGCAGCCGATGACCGACGCCCGCGCCGGGATCACCGGCGTCTTCAACGGCTGTGTGTACAACTACCGGGAGCTGCGCGAGGAACTGCGGGGCCTCGGACACCGCTTCGTCACGACATCCGACACCGAGGTGGTGCTGAAGGCCTACCGGCAGTGGGGCACCGCCTGTGTGGAGCGGCTCTACGGCATGTTCGCCTTCGCCCTCGTCGAGCACCGGTCGGGGCGCGTGGTGCTGGGGCGCGACCGGCTCGGCATCAAACCCCTGTACCTGGCACGGACGCCGGGACGGCTGCGGTTCGCGTCCTCCCTGCCCGCCCTGCTCGCCGCCGGTGACGTGGACACCTCGCTCGATCCGGTGGCCGTCCACCAGTACCTGAGCTGGCACGCGACGGTCGCCGCCCCGCGCACCGTCCTGCGGGGCGTGCGCAAGCTCCCGCCGGCCACCGTGCGGGTCGTCGAACCGGACGGCACCCACCGTGACCACCGCTACTGGCAGCCGTCGTACGCGCGCCGGGCCGAGTACGCGGCGATGGGCGCCGACGACTGGCGAGACGCGATCCTGGACGCGCTGCGCACGGCCGTACGCCGCCGGATGGTCTCCGACGTGCAGGTCGGCGTCCTGCTCTCCGGCGGCCTGGACTCCAGCCTGATCGTCGCGCTGCTCGCCCGGGCGGGACAGCGGGACCTGATGACGTTCAGCGTCGGCTTCGAGTCGGAGGGCGGGGAGGACGGCGACGAGTTCCGGTACTCGGATCTGGTCGCCCGGGAGTTCGGTACCGACCACCGTCGGCTGATGGTTCCCTCCGACCGGGTGTCGACGGCACTGGACGGCGCCGTCGCGGCGATGAGCGAGCCGATGACCAGCCACGACGTGGTCGCCTTCTATCTGCTGTCCGAGCAGGTGTCGAAGGAGGTGAAGGTCGTGCAGAGCGGGCAGGGCGCCGACGAGGTGCTCGCGGGCTACCACTGGTATCCGCGGCTCGCCGAGGTCGCCCGCGAGGACGCGGCCGAGCGGTACGCGGACACCTACTTCGACCGGCCGCACGCCGACCTCGCCCGGATCCTCGAGCCCGGCATGCTGACCGGCGACGACGTCTCGGGCGGTTTCGTCCGGGACCACATGGCGGTCCCCGGAGCGGAGACGGCCCTGGACGCGTCCCTGCGCCTGGACACGCACGTGATGCTCGTCGACGACCCGGTCAAGCGGGTCGACAACATGACCATGGCCTGGGGGCTGGAGGCCCGGGTGCCGTTCCTCGACCACGAACTGGTCGAACTGGCCGCGGCCTGCCCGCCGGAGCTCAAGCTCGCCGACGGCGGCAAGGGCGTGCTGAAGGCGGCCGGCCGGCAACTGCTGCCCCGGGACATCGTCGACCGTCCCAAGGGCTACTTCCCGGTCCCGGCGATCAAGCACATGGCGGGCCCGGTCCTGAAACGGGTGCGCGAAGCCCTCGAGGCACCCGAGGCGAGGCGGCGCGGACTTTTCCAGGAGTCCTACGTGTCCGAACTCCTCGACGCGCCCGACGACCACCGCACCAGACGGGGAGCGAACGCCCTGTGGCAAGTAGCGCTGCTCGAGACATGGCTTCAGACACACGGCATCACGTGAGTGACACGCCGAGCGCGGCGACGGCCCCGGGCGGCGGACCGGCCGCTCCGCCGCCCTCTGCCCTGCGGCCCGCGGACGCCCCTGACCTCCGGACGGCCGACGCCCCCGACACCTGGTCGCCGGGCGCGACCGGTGCCGCTCCGGCCCCGGCTCCCGCGCCGGTTCCGCTGCCGGAGGCGAGCGGTCCGCGGGACGCGGTGACCCGGCTGCGGGCGCACGGATGCTGGTACCCCTCCGCCGACCCGGACGGCACCGAGGCGGCCTTCATCTGCGACCGGGGCGGCGTCCCCCAGCTGTGGGCCGGCCCCCTGGGCGGGAGCGAGGTGCGGCTGCTCGACTCCTACCCGGATCCGGTCAAAGAGGTGTCCTGGTCACCGGACGGCCGCTGGATCGCCTACACCACCGCGCCCGGCGGCGGCGAGCACACCAGGGTGCTCTGCGTACGGCCCGACGGCTCCGGCCACCGCATCCTGGCCGGGGCCGACCCGGACAGCACCGCCCACCTGGGCTGCTGGGCGCACGACGGCTCGGCCGTCGCCGTCACGCTCGCCGGACCGGGCGCCCGGGCGCGACCGGACGGGGCGGGACCGGCCCGTGCGGACACCGGCGCGCCGGCGAAGTGGGCCGAGCGGGGCGGCCGGGCGACGCTGCTGGGCGGAACCCCGCACGACGCCGCAGGAGGGAAGGGGCAGACCGGGACGGAGACCGGCGCGATGGCCTCCGCGGTGCCGGCGGCCCGGCCCGACGGCGGCCTCTCGGCCTACCTGATCGATCCCGACGGTCTGGCGTCGCCCGTGCTGCTCGCCACGGAGACGCACGCCGCCACCCTGCGGGTGTGCGACATCAGCGGTGACGGCGGCCTCGTGCTGCTGCGTCGGGGGCCGCGCGGACGGCGTGAGGCGGTCGTGCGGCGCACCGCCGACTCCGAGGTGACGTGCACCGTGCCGGTCGCCGACGGCGATCCGTGGATCGGACGGTTCTCGCCCGACGGGCGGACGCTGTGGCTGCGCAGCGACGCCGGGCGCGAGTTCGCGGCGCTCCTCGCCGTCGCCCTCGACACCGACGGCCGCCCGCACGGCACGTCCGTCATGGCGGAACGGCCGGACAGCGACCTGGACCTGCTGGCCCTGTCGCACGACGGCCGCACCGCCGCCCTGTCCTGGAACGAACGGGGCGAGAGCCGGCTCGAACTCGTCGAGCCGCTCCCCACGCGCCGCGCCCTCTACGAACCGCTGCCGACGACACCGATCCCGCTGCCCCACGAGGTCGTCACCCGTGTCGTGGCGGTCGGCCCGCGCGGACTGCTGCCCGCCCTGTCCGGCTCCCAGCGCCGCCCCGGGGTGTGGTGGGCCGCCGCCGGCGTGACCCTGACGCGTACGCCCTGGTCGTCCCGGGACGAGGACGCCACCGCGCCGGGCCGCTCGCCCGTACGTCCCGTCCTGCTGCGGCTCACCGCACGGGACGGGCTGCCCCTGAGCGGCTGGTACTACCGGGCGCCCGGCCGCGCGCCGGACGTTCCGGCCCCCTGCGTCATCCACCTGCACGGGGGTCCCGAGGAGCACGAACGCCCCGTCTTCAGCCCGCTGTACCACGAACTGACCGGGCGGGGACTGGACGTCTTCGCCCCCGACGTCCGGGGCTCCTCGGGCCACGGGAGGTCGTTCGTCGACGCCGACCTGGGTGCGGGACGCTTCGCCGCGCTGGACGACGTCGCGGACTGCGCCGCCCACGCGGTGCCCGCGGGCCCCGCCGACCCGACCCGTCTGGCGGTCATGGGCCGCTCGTACGGCGGCTATCTGACCTTCGCCTCGCTCGTACGGCATCCGGATCTGTTCCGCACCGGCGTCGCCGTCTGCGGCATGTCGGACTTCGCGACCTTCTTCGCCGGTACGGAGCCCTGGCTCGCCGAGTCGGCCGCCCACAAGTACGGCCACCCCGAGCGCGACCGTGAACTGCTGCGGGAACTCTCGCCGATGACACGCATCGACGCGCTGCGCGTCCCGCTGCTCGCCGTCCACGGCGAACACGACACCAACGTGCCCCCGGGGGAGTCCGAGCAGTTCGTCCGGGCGGCGCGCGACCGCGGTATAGCGGCCCGGCTGCTCACCCTGCGCGACGAGGGACACGACTTCCTGCGCGCGGACAACCGGCGGCTGTTCCGCCGGACCGCCGCGGACTGGCTGGAACGCCATCTGACCGGCTGAACCGCCCGGCGACCGCCCGGGCGCCGGGCTGTCGGCCCGCTTCGGACGGGCGTCTACCCGTGCTCCGGGTCCGGCTCGGCGGTGCCGTCCGCGGGCGTTCTGGCTTTGGTGTGGAGGACCTCGCGGGCCTGCTCCGCGGCACGGGTTATGCCCTCGGCGACGAAGTCGACGAAGCGCGCGATGTTCTCCAGCCGGGCGGCGGCGGGGGTGTCGGAGCCCAGGACGCCGACACCCTGCCGGGCCGCCTCGGCGAGCTGGAGGCTGGCCCGGGCGCTCGCGATCGTCGACTGGTAGAAGACGTCGTCGTCGACGGCGTAGCGCTCCCGGCGGCGTTCGTCGCGTTCCCGGCGGATGAGGCCCTGGCGCTCGAGGAACGCGACCGCCTTGGAGACGGACGCCGGGCTGACCTCGAGGCGCTGGACGAGCTCGGAGGCGGTGAGGCTGCCCGCGTCCGTGGTGTAGAGGCAGGTCAGCACCCGGGACATCATCCTGGGCAGGCCCTGTCCCATGAGGAGGGTCGTGAACATCTCCTCGTACGCGCGCACCGCCTCGGCGTCGCGTCCATGGGCCGGCGTCGGCACCGGCCCCCGGGGCGTGGCCTGCCGCCGCCGGTGCGTACGGCGTTCGGTGGCGTGGTGGGCCAGGTCGGCGCGGTAGGCGGTGGGACCGCCGTTCCGCATCACCTCGCGGGTGATCGTCGAGGTCGGGCGGTCGAGACGTCTGGCGATCTCGGCGTAGGCGAGGCCGTCGGCCAGTCCCAGTGAGATCTGCCGGCGTTCCTGCTGGGTGAGTCTGCCTCCCGGCATCGCGGCCTCCTTCGTGCGCCGTTGGGTCGCCAGCATAGCGTTCACTTCACCTCCATTGCAACGAAGGTCGGGGTGTGTCGTTGCATTGATTCCCTAACCGTTGCAACGATTTATGGCCTGTGAACTGCGTTTATCGCAATCGAGTGCAACAAGTATGTTGAGGGATCTGTGAATGCAACGTAGCTTTTCCGGTGTCGGAAACAACGAAGCCAAGGAGAGCACGATGCAGAAGTTCGACACCTCCTCCCCGATCGCCGCCGTCCTCGACATCCCCGCGGGGCGCATCCGGCTGATCGCCGCCGACCGTGCCGACACCACGGTCGAGGTACTGCCCGCCGACCCCTCGAAGGGCCGCGACGTGAAGGCCGCGGAGGAGGCCAGGGTCGAGTTCGCGGGCGGGGTCCTGCGGATCGAGGCCCCCGTGCGCAACCGGGTCCTCGGCGACTCCGGATCCATCGAGGTGACCATCCAGCTGCCCACCGATTCCTGGGTCGAGGCGAAGGCGGCCAGCGCCGAGTTCCGGGGTGTCGGACGGCTCGGCGACGTCGTCATCGAGGGCTCGCACGGCTCGATCAAGCTCGACGAGACCGCGAGCGCCCGCCTCACCCTGATGGCCGGTGACGTCACGGTCGGCCGTCTCAACGGCCCCGCTGAGATCAGCACCAAGAAGGGTGACATCCGGATCGCCGAGGCCGTGCGCGGCACGGTCATGCTGCGCACCGACGCCGGTGAGGTGTCGGTGGGCGCCGCCCGCGGAGTCTCCGCCTCCCTCGACGCCGGCACCTCCTACGGCCGGGTCCACAACGCGCTCAAGAACACCGACGGCGCCGCCGCCGGCCTGAACATCCACGCGACCACCGCCTACGGCGACATCGTCGCCCGCAGCCTCTGAGGAGCAAGCGTCATGACCATCGTCCCGGCCATCGCGGCTCACGGGCTGCGCAAGTCCTACGGCGACAAGACCGTCCTCGACGGCATCGACCTCACCGTCCCTGAAGGAACAGTCTTCTCCCTGCTCGGCCCGAACGGCGCCGGCAAGACCACCGCGGTCAAGATCCTCTCGACCCTTGTCTCACCCGACCGCGGCTCCGGCGAGATCCGCGTCGGCGGCCACGACCTCGCGGCCGATCCGCAGGCGGTGCGGGCGGCGATCGGTGTGACCGGGCAGTTCTCCGCGGTGGACGGTCTGATCACCGGCGAGGAGAACATGCTCCTCATGGCCGACCTGCACCACCTGTCCCGGGCGCGGGGCCGGCGGGTCACCGCTCAGCTGCTGGAGCGCTTCGACCTCGTCGAGGCGGCGAAGAAGCCCGCCGCCTCCTACTCGGGCGGTATGAAGCGTCGCCTGGACATCGCCATGACGCTCGTCGGCGATCCGCGGATCATCTTCCTCGACGAGCCGACCACCGGCCTGGACCCGCGCAGCCGGCACAACATGTGGCAGATCATCCGTGAGCTGGTCGCAGACGGCGTCACGGTCTTCCTCACCACCCAGTACCTGGAGGAGGCCGACGAGCTCGCCGACCGCATCGCGGTGCTCCACGACGGCCGCATCGCCGCCGAGGGCAGCGCCGAGGAGCTGAAGCGGATCGTCCCCGGCGGACACGTCCGGTTGCGCTTCACCGACCCGGCCGCCTACCACGCCGCCCTCGCCGCACTGGGCGAGGTCACCCGCGACGACGAGGCCCTCGCCCTCCAGATCCCCAGCGACGGCAGCCAGCGCGAGCTGCGCTCCGTCCTCGACCGGCTGGACACGGCCGGCATCGAGGCCGACGAACTGACCGTGCACACCCCCGACCTCGACGACGTCTTCTTCGCCCTCACCGGCTCCACCGTGCCGGTCCAGTCCAGCAAGGCCGACCAGCCCGAGGAGGCTGCCCGATGAGCTTCTCCCTCGCCGTGCGCGACTCGTCCACGATGCTGCGCCGCAACCTCCTGCACGCCCGGCGCTACCCGTCCCTCACCCTCAACCTGCTGCTCACGCCGGTGATGCTGCTCCTGCTCTTCGTCTACGTCTTCGGCGGGGCGATGAGCGCGGGCATCGGAGGCGGCGGAGCGGACCGGTCCGAGTACATCGCCTACCTGGTCCCGGGAATCCTGCTGATGACCATCGGCTCCACCACGATCGGCACCGCGGTCTCCGTCTCCACCGACATGAGCGAGGGCATCATCGCCCGTTTCCGGACCATGGCGATCCACCGCGGATCCGTGCTCATAGGGCACGTGGTCGGCAGCGTGCTCCAGTGCGTCGCCAGCGTGATCCTCGTCGGAGCCGTCGGGGTGGCCATCGGCTTCCGGTCGACCGACGCCACCGCCCTGGAATGGCTCGCTGCGTTCGGACTGCTCGTCCTCTTCGCCACCGCGCTCACCTGGATCGCCGTCGGCATGGGCCTGATCAGCCCGAACGCCGAGGCGGCCGGCAACAACGCCATGCCGCTGATCTTCCTCCCCCTCATCTCCAGCGCCTTCGTCCCGATCGACGCGATGCCGGGCTGGTTCCAGCCGATCGCCGAGTACCAGCCCTTCACCCCCGCCATCGAGACCCTGCGCGGCCTGCTGCTCGGCACCGAGATCGGCCACAACGGATGGATCGCCGTCGCCTGGTGCCTCGGTCTCGCCGTCCTCGGCTACCTCTGGTCGGCCGCCAGGTTCGACAGCGACGCGAAGTAGCCGCCGTGCCACCGCGGGCCGCCTCCCGCACCCTGTTCCGCCCGAGGGCGGCGTACTCCGACACCACGTCGGCGCACGCCGCCCCGTTCGCGTCACCGTTCGCGTCACCGGCCGCCGACCGGGCAAGCGGGTCGGTCCTCGGGTGCCGGTGTGCTTCCCCCCGTCCGATCGTCGGCCTGGCAGGATGGCGGCATGGAACGTGTGCTGGGAATCGGTGGGTATTTCCTGCGGGCCGCGGACCCGGCGGCCCTGGGCGCCTGGTACCGCGACTGCCTGGGCCTGGACGCCGATGAGAACGGCCTGTGGAGTCAGGGAGCCGGACCGACGGTGTTCGCCACCTTCGAGTCCGGGACCGACTACTTCGGGTCCCGCGCCCAGCGCACCATGCTCAACTTCCGGGTCCGCGACCTGGAGGCGATGCTCGCGCAGTTGCGCGCCAGGGGAGCGGACGTGTCCGAGGAAACGCAGGACATGGAGGGCGTCGGCCGTTTCGGCTGGGTCACCGATCCTGAGGGCAACCGGATCGAACTGTGGCAGCCCGCCTGACCAGGCCCTGCTGCCGCCCGACCAGACGGACCCCCGCGGGGCGGGGGCAGGACCGGCGGTGGGTCATCGCGGTCCCTCCGCGGGCTTCCACCCCCAGGCGGTGAGCAAGCCGGCCGACAGCGCGGCGCATTCGTCCGAGTCCAGGTACCGGACCGCCTCGTCGACGACCGTGTCGTCGACCAGCCCGGTGGCGAGCATCGCCGCTCGGCTCCGCTCCCAGGTGTCCGTCCAGAAGCGGCTGATGGGGCTGCCCGGCAGCAGCGGAGGCACATGGATCTCGGCGCCGACCGAGCCGAGACCCGCCCCCCGCAGCAGGTGCGGGTACGACGGCACCCAGGAGACGTCGGTGCCGATGGTGGACCGCAGCCCTTGCCACATCGCGCGCATCACCGCGCTGTACGGCGTCCCGGGCATCCGGTCGCTCGTCAGGTCGACCGCGTCACCGAGCACCAGCGCACCACCGGGCGCCACGAGTTCGGCCAACGCGCTGATCAGGCGGTCGCGTTCGGGCAGGTGCATCAGCACGAAGCGGGCGTGGACGAGCGAGAACCGGCCCGCGACGGCGTCCGGGGCGCTGATGTCGGCCTCCAGCACGTCGAGCCCGGGCAGGGGCCGTGTGCTGAGGAAACGTACGTCGCGGTCCACGGCGAGCACACTCGCCACCCCGGCCTCCTCCAGCAGCCTGCGGGAGACCGTGCCGGTGCCGGCACCCACGTCGAGACAGTGCCATCCCGGGCCCGCCCCCAGTGCCCGCAACCGCGCCATGGTGATGTCGTCGTAGGCGAGGGCGCCGAAATCGATGCGCTCGCCCTCACCCGCCTGTCCGGGACGGAAGACGGCCTCGCCGTAGCGACCGCTGCCCGGCGCGTCACCGCCCGCGGCGGCGCTCATGTCGCGGACGCCATGGCGCCGAGGGCACGGCGCCCGGCGCCTGCCGGGTCCCGGTCGGCAGGCGCCGGGAACCGCGGGTCGTCGAACGGTTGCATGACCGGACCTCTTCACACGGGGAGGGGAGCGACGCGTGGCGGCCCGTCGTCCCGGGGCCGCCACCGCACCGATCCTCCACGGACGGCACGTCCCGCCGCCGAGGCGCGCCGGGCCTCAGCCGATCGGCCGAGGGGAGCCGCGTCGCGCGAACATACAGGTGCGAGGGAGCCTCTGATGTTCCGGTGGCCGCCGTGGTGATCGGTGAACCCCAGGGGGACCGCCACTGTCACCCCCAGGGGAGCGCGCACTGTCACATCCCCGTGGCGGTGTTGTCACAGGCCTCCGCCGAAACCCCACCCACGCGGCCGTGACCCGTCATGGCCATGGCACCATGCCCTTTTTGGCACCATCGTCCAGGGGGGACAACCATGCGCACCCGCGCGACCATCGCCACCGCTGCCCTGCTCTTCGCCGTGCTCACCGCCTGCTCCTCGTCCGGGGACGCCCCGGCAGCGAGCGACAGCGGCAAACCCGCCGCCGAACCCACCGTCAGCGTGCCCGCCGAACACGAGGGCGACGACCTCGAGGCGGCCGTGGCCGTGTACACCGCCGCCTACTTCGCCGGTGACAGCGACACCGCGTACGCCATGCTGTCGGCGCGCTGCGCGAAGGAGATCACCAAGGACGCGTACGCCGGCGTCGTGCGGCAGGCGAAGACGGACTACGGGCCCGACCACCTGGCGACCGACGTGCGGGCCGAGGTGTCGGGGGACCTCGGCCGCGCCACGTACAAGGTGGAAGGCCTGCCCAGGTTCGATCGGACGAAGCAGCCGTGGGCGCTGGAGGAAGGCGCCTGGAAGTACGACGCCTGCTGACTTCGTCCGGCGTCGGCGGCGCCGCCTCAGGACAGTGAACCGTAGGTCTGCCAGCCGGAGCCGAGGGTGTAGGTGGCGCTGAACGTGCCGTCGCCCCAGCCCTTGTTCCGCAGCAGCTTGCCGTCGGTGGTGCGGGAGACCAGATCGGGGAAGCCGTCGCCGGTCACATCGCCGACCGCGACGATCGCGTTGCGGCCGGCGCCCCAGTCCCGGAACACCAGCGTCCGCGGCTTGAAACCGCCCGTGCCGTTGCCGTCGTAGCGCCACAGCTCGCCGCCGGCGTCCCGCGCGAGGAGGTCGCCGATGGCGTCGCCGGTCACGTCGGCGGCGCCGACGACGGTGTAGCCCTTCCACCCCGTGCCGACGCGAACGCCCGGGTCCAGAGCGCCATGGCTGTTGGACCTGTACAGGTAGAGGTAGCCGGTCGTGGTCTGGCGGGCCAGCAGGTCGGGGCGGTCGTCCCCGGTGAAGTCGTCGGCGGCGACGACGGTGTCGAAGCCGTTCCAGCCGGATCCGACCAGCGTGCGACCGGCGTCGGGCAGGTAGACGCCGGTACAGCCGCCGGAGTGCCGGTAGAGCTTGCCGTCGGTGGTCCTGCTGAGCATGTCGGAGCAGCCGTCGCCGGTCATGTCGCCGACGGGGACGAAGCGGGTGCCGGGGCTCCAGCCCGACCAGCCGCGGGAGTCGGTGAGTCTGCCGTCGGCGAACCGGTGGGCCTCGAGCAGGCCGTCGGCGGTCACCGTGTACAGCTCGCCGTAGCCGTCGGTGTCGGCGTCGTGGAAGGCGGACCGGCCGCCCGACAGCAGGAAGCTCCCCGTCGGGAGGGTGCGGACGGCGCCGCCGTCGCCCGGGTCCACGGTCATGGTCCAGTGGTAGCGGCCGCTCACCGCCTTCCCGCCCGTGCCGTCCCGGCCGTCCCAGGCCGCGCGGACGGCGGCGCCCTCGTGGGAAGTGCCGCTGAGGGTACGGACGGTGGTGCCGTACGCGTCCTTGATGGTGAGCTTCCAGGACGCGGGCGGGCGGGTGAACCGCCAGGTGCTCTCCCACAGCCGGTCGCTCGCCCGGCGCAGGTCCACCGTGGGGTCGGCGCGCCAGTCGAACAGACTGATCCGGGACCGCGGCACCGTCACCGGCCGGATGTGGATCATCTGCTCGCCGTCGACGTAGGCCACATGGCCGCCGTACCGGTCGACCGTCAGCATGCCGACCCACGCCCCTTCGGGGGCCGTGAAGAAGGGAGTGGTGACGGCGGAGTGGCCCCCGCCGAGGTGGAAGTCCGTGAGCGTCACCGTGCGCCCGTCCTCGGACTGCTGCACGAGATAGCCGTCGCCGACCTTCGCGGGCGACGCACCGGGGACGGTGATGTTCTTGGCGGTGCTGTTGTCCCACACCCCGGCCTTGCCGGAGGCGGAGCACCGCCAGTACAGCCACCGCCCGACCACCTGGAGGTCGTCGGGGACACAGCCGGACCCGAGCGCCAGGTTCGCCGAACTCGCCTTGGTCACCAGGTCGTAGGAGTTGACCGTGCCGACGGCACTGCCCGGCTTCCAGACCTTCGTGCCCCAGATGGACACCGCGGTGACCGGCCGGGTGTGGACCTGCCCCGGATAGGACACGCCCGGCGCGAAGGAGCCGATGCGCTGCACGCCCTCGTCGTCGACCGCGACGTACGAACCGCCGGCGGCCACCACGTGGTCAGGGGACTCCCAGTCGAAGGTACCGAGCCCGAGTTCGCTCTTGGGCGCTCCGCCGCCGAGCGCTTCCTGGCCACCGAACGGTGTCATGAAGCCGACCCGTCCGTCGCCCAGCGCCCACAGCGTGGAGTAGAACCCGCTGCACGTGTACTCCGCGGGGTCGACGCCCTCGCACGGGTAGTCGGTCCAGACCTGGGACGCCGCGAGCTGCCGTGACCCCGGCTGCGGGGTGCCGACGGCCGGGAGGTCGAACTCCCACAGCCCGCGTTTCGGCTCGGGGTCCGCCGTCCCCAGCACGCTGAGCTTCCCGCCGCCGAGCGCGAGGGTCTCTACGTAGGCACTGAGGCCGCCCCTGGTGCCGAAGGGGATCACCGTCTCGTCGTCGGCCGCCCGCGGCGCGCCCGGCAAGGCCGTCGCGGGCGCCGGGGTGAGACCGAGACCGCCGACCGCCAGCGCGACGGCCGTCCCGATGCTGAGCGAGGTGTGTCTGATCGTGCGAGCGTTCATGTCAGCCCCCTGGTGGACGAGGTGTCCCGTCCTCGACTCGGAAGCTATGACCCTCAGGACACGCCGTGGGTTGTACAGAACTGAATGATGGTCAGCCGGAAGACCGCCGGACCTCCGAACGCTGAGAAGTCGATCGGGCACTTTCTGTGACGGATTCGCCGATCCCGCCGCCGTGCCAGGTTTTGGACGGGTATCGCGGACACTGGACAGCAGGAGAGGGGAGGCCGCCGTGCTGACCGTAGTCCGTGAACAGATGGGCCGGGCCCTGTTCCGCCGGGTCGCCGGAGCCGACGGACCGGCGAACCGGGCCCGCATCCACGACACTCCCGGCCCGCGCTGGTTCACACCGGACCGACCGATCCGCGTCGTCCACGGTGACGCCTCGATGTTCATCGGTGGACTGAGCGCACTGCTGCTTCAGTCCCTGCATCCGCTGGCCATGGCCGCGGTGGCCGGCCATTCCGGATACCGCGGCGACCCGTGGGGCCGCTTGCAGCGCACGAGCACCTTCCTGGCCGTGACGACCTACGGCACCGTCGACGACGCTCAGCGGGCGGTCGACAAGGTCCGCGGCATCCATGAGCGGATCCGCGGGACGACGGCCGAGGGCGTGCCGTACCATGCGTCCGATCCGCACCTGCTCGGCTGGGTGCACGTGGCCGAGACGGACAGTTTCCTGCGCGCTCACCAACGCTTCGGAGCCCGTCCCCTGGACGCGGCCGGCTGCGACGCCTACGTCGCCGACACCGCGCGGGTCGCCGAGGCGCTGGGGGTGAGCGACCCGCCGCGCGACCGCCGCGAGCTGTCCGAGCGCCTCACCGCCTATCGGAGCGAACTCAGGGCCACGCCCGAGGCCCGTGCCACCGCCCGCTTCCTGCTGTTCCGGCCTCCCCTGCCCCTCGCGGCACGGCCCTTCTACGGCGGACTGGCCGCGAACGCCGTCGTGCTGCTGCCGCCCTGGGCCCGGGGCATGCTGTGGCTGCCCCGGGTGCCGGTCGTCGAGGACCTCGCCGTACGCCCCACCGGACAGGCCCTGACCCGGACCATCCGCTGGGCCATGACCCCGCAGCGCGGACCTGGCCCGGCCTGAGGCCCGCGTCCACGCGCCGCCGTCTCCCGGACCGGAGGCGCCGGGTGACACGTCGTCAAGTCGGGTTCACCGGCGGTCGGACGACTCACGTCCGACCCGGAACAGCTCCTGCGAGGTGACGATCAGTTCCCGGCGTTCCTTCTTCGATCCCACCATCGGCTGGGAACCGTGGAGCGACACCTGGGCGCTCTCGGGCAGGAAACGGACCGTGAACAGCCCGATGGCGCCGGCGGCCATGAGGTAGAACGCGGGCATCATGTCGTTCCCGGTGATGCTCACCAGCGCCTCCGTGACCAGGGGGGTCGTCCCGCCGAACGCGGCCACCGCGAAGTTGAAGCCGATGCCCATGGCCGCGTAACGGACGGCGGTCGGGAACAGCGCGGGCAGCGTGGCGGCGCTCGGCGCGGCGAAACACGCCAGCAGGGTCGACAGGATCAGCACCCCGAGGAGCGGCGGCCAGGTTCCGTCCATCTTGATCAACAGGAAGGAGGGGATGGCGAGCACGATCATTCCCGCCGCCGCGAAGCCGTAGAGCGGGCGTCGGCCGACGTGGTCGCTGAGACTGCCGAGGAAGGTGATCAGCAGCACGATCCACACCATGCCCACGAGCACCAGGACGTCCGCCGAACTGCTGGAACGGCCGAGGGTCTCCGTCTGGTAGGTGGGCAGGAATCCGGTGACCATGTAGTTGGTGACGTTGTAGAGCAGCACCAGTCCCATGCAGACGAGCAACCCCCGCCAGTGGTCCTTGACGATGGTCTTGAACTCGGTGCCCGCCGATTCCTTGGCGAGGCCCGCCTCGTGTTCGTCGAGCTGCTGCTGGAAGGCCGGCGACTCCTCCAGCTTGAGACGCATGTAGAGGCCGATCGCGCCGAGCGGCCCCGCGATCAGGAACGGGATGCGCCAGCCCCACGAGAGCATCTGCGCGTCGCTGAGGGCGAGGTTCAGCGTGGTGACCAGGGCGGAGCCCAGCGCGTAGCCGACGAAGGTGCCGAAGTCGAGCCAGCTGGAGAGGAAGCCGCGGCGACGGTCGGGCGAGTACTCGGCGACGAAGGTCGTCGCGCCCCCGTACTCGCCGCCCGTGGAGAAGCCCTGCACCATGCGGGCGAGCAGCAGCAGGATCGGGGCGGCGATGCCGATCGTGGCGTAACTGGGGATGAGGCCGATGGCGAAGGTGCCGACCGCCATCATGATCATGGTGGTGGCGAGAACCTTCTGCCGGCCGAGACGGTCCCCGAGCGGTCCGAAGACGAGGCCGCCGAGCGGGCGCACGACGAACGCGGCCGCGAAGGTGGCGAAGGAAGAGATCAGCTGGGCGGCGGGAGACGCTCCGGGGAAGAAGACCTTGCCGATGGTGGCGGCGAGGTAGCTGTAGACGCCGAAGTCGAACCATTCCATGCAGTTGCCGAGCGCCGAGGCGCTGACCGCACGCCGGAGCAGTGGTGCTTCGACCACCTGGACGTCGTCATCACGGAAGGGGCGTTTGTTCCGCCTCAGCCGCCGGGTCAGGTCCTGACGGACCTGCTCGGGCAGTGCCGCGATGTCGGACGGCCCGGACCGCGCTGGGTCGGGCTGCCCGTCGGTCAGTAGGTCAGCCACTGAAGTTCCTTACTCGTCTTGCGTGAGGGGCCTCAGTGCAGCGTGAGGCGCCAGGTGTTTGCCGTGCCAATAGTGGCTTCTGCCCTCATTCGCGCGGCTCACGCAGGGTCCTCGGACACGCCGGCCTCCCACGTTCGGCAGGGGTGGGGGCCCGTGCGCGGAGGTGAACCCGGCGGCGTTCAGGCGTCGCAAGACGGCATGTCAGAAGCGGGCGACCGCGGCAGGGACGATGCCCGCGGCGCGCATCGCTCGGCACAAGCGTGGAAGAAGGGCCCCATGACTTCACTCACGGAACAGCAGAACGTCGCCGATTTCTACGACTTCGAGGCCGGCCTCACGGAGGAGGAGCGCAAGGTCCTGCTCCGGACCAGGGCGTTCATGCGCGACGAGGTGCAGCCCTTGGTGGCCGAGCACTGGGCCGAGGGCACCTTCCCCAGGGAGCTGATCAGCCGTTTCCGTGAGAGCGGCCTGGTCGGGTTGTCGTACGAGGGCTATGGCGACCACGGTCCCGCCGCCGGCCATCTGCTGTCCGGGATGATGGCGATGGAGATGAGCCGCGTCGACGCCTCGGTCGCCACCTTCTTCGGTGTCCACAACGGCCTCGCCATGTACGCGATCCACGCCTGCGGCGACCAGGAACAGCGTGACCGCTGGCTGCCCGCCATGGCGAGGATGGACTCCATCGGGGCGTTCGCCCTCACCGAGCCGCTCGACGGCTCCGACATCGCGGCCGGCATGCGCACCACCGCCCAGCGGGACGGCGACACCTGGGTGCTCAACGGCGCCAAGCGCTGGATCGGCAACGCCACCTTCGCCGACCACATCGTCGTCTGGGCCAAGGACGTCGACGACGACCAGGTCAAGGGGTTCGTCGTAGGCCGGGACACGCCCGGGTTCAAGGCCGAGAAGATCGCCCACAAGACGTCGCTGCGCATCGTCGAGAACGCGGACATCACCCTCACCGACGTCCGGGTGCCGGAGCGCGACCGGCTTCAGAACGCGTCCTCCTTCCGTGACGTCGCGGAAGTCCTGCGCGCCACCCGCAGCGGGGTCGCCTGGCAGGCCCTCGGCGTCATGATCGGCGCCTACGAACTGGCCCTGCGCTACGCCACGCAGAGGCAGCAGTTCGGCCGGCCGCTCGCGGGTTTCCAGCTGGTGCAGGACCTCCTGGTGAAGAGCCTGGGCAACATCACCTCGAGCTGGGGCATGCTGCACCGGCTCGCCGCGCTCCAGGACTCCGGCGTGTTCCGGGACGAGCACTCGTCGCTGGCCAAGGCCCACGTCACCGCCCGGATGCGCGAGGTCGTCGCCTGGGCCCGGGAGATCTTCGGGGGCAACGGCATCGTCCTGGAGTACGACGTGGCGCGCTTCTTCGCGGACGCGGAGGCCATCTACTCCTTCGAAGGCACCCGGGAGATGAACACCCTGATCGTCGGCAAGGCGATCACCGGGGAGAGCGCCTTCGTCTGACCGGCGGGGGAGAGGCCCCGGGGCCGGTGGGACGCGGGGGCGCGGGGGCGCGGGGGCGCGGTCACCGCGGGCGCACGGCGTACGTCAGGTGTGTCACCCACGGTGACGACTCCGAGCGGATCGGCTCTGGGGCGACCCCGGTATCGGGATGCGTTCAATCCCCAGTATTCCGGTGCGGCGGCCTCTCGTCGGGATCAATGAATGCGGCGGGCCGGGGTACTCGGTTGTGTCCCGGGATTCCTGCCTCAGGATCCCCGCCCCTCAGGGTCCCCGCCTCGGGGTCCTCGTACGAAAGTGAAACCCGCGCCCATGCCTGACATGCCTGACGTGCCCGACAGCCGAGACGTCGTCGCCCTCATCCTTCAGGATCACCGCAGGATGGAGGATCTCTTCCGGCTGATGCGCAGCGTCGAAGCCGACCGAGCGGCCGCCCTGCGGGAGCTCGCCGATCTGCTGGTCGCGCACGCGCTGGCGGAGGAGTCGAAGGTGTACCCCGCCCTCAAGCGCTTCAAGAAGATCGACGACGAAGAGGTGGAGCACGGCGAGGAGGAGCACGAGGAGGGCAACAAGGCGCTCCTCGACCTGCTGGAGGTCGACGAGGTCGGCTCCGAGGAGTGGGACGAGAAGCTGGAAGAGCTCGTGCAGGCCGTCGCCCACCACACCGACGAGGAGGAGCGCACGATCCTCAACGGTGCCCGCGAGAACGTCGCCATGGAGCGACGGGAAGAGCTGGGCGAGGCGTTCCTGGAGGAGAGGGAGCGTCAGCTGAAGGCCGACTGCGGCGCCGTGGACAACGTGCGCCGCATCGTCCGTTCCTGATCCGACGCCCCGGCTCGCCCTCGCCTACGCGGCGCTGTCGACGGGATCGCGCAGCGCCAGGTACACGGACCACACCACGGCCACCAGCGGTACGGCCACCACGGCGCCGATCACGCCCGCCGCGACCGCTCCGCCGACGACCGCCAGCGCGACCACCACCGGGTGCAGCCGGACGGCCCAGCTCATCACGACCGGGTGCAGGACGTGGCCCTCGATCTGTCCGATGACGACGATCAGGGCCACGACCAGCAGGGCGACGACCGGTCCCTGCGAGGCGAGCGCGACGACGGCCGCGATCGCCAGGGCGATGGGCGAGCCGATCAGGGGAATGAACGCGGCCAGGAACTCCAGTAGGGCCAGGGGCACCGCGAGCGGCACCCCCAGAGCGAACAGCGCGATCCCCACGAGGACCGCGTTGGTCGCGGCCACCAGCAGGATGCCGTGCGTGTAGCCGGTGAAGGTCCGCCAGGCGGCCCGGCCCGCGATCGTGACGTTCCGCCGTGCCCCGGCGTGGAGCTGATCGCACAGCCACTGCCACTGCCGGTCGCCGGAGTAGGTGAAGAACACCGCGCAGAACACGGCCAGCGCGAGCACGGTCAGCACCTCGAACAGCCGGCTCGCGCCGCTGAGCGCCGTACTGATGACGGTGGCGCGGTGGCTCGACAGGAGCTTGCCGATCCGGGACTGGAGATCGTCGAACGCGTGCGGAGGAAGGCGGAAGGGAGCGTCCTCCAGCTGACGTTCGATCCGGTCGATTCCGGTGACGAACTCCCGCTCCAGGCCGCTTCGCTGACCCGCCGCGGTCTCACCCACCAGGGCCAGCACCCCGAGGACCAGGACGGCGCCGCCGACGAGCGCGGCGGCGACCGCGAGCGCCCGGGGCACGAGGCGGGCGAGAAGGCCTGCCACTGGGCGGAGCACCGCGGTCATGACCAGCCCCAGGAAGACGGCGACGGCGATCCGGTGGAACTGTCCGAGCACGGAGAAGGTGACGCGGACGACCACGCCGACGGCGATGATCCGCCACGCGTACGCGGCCGCCGTCCGCAGCAGGGCCGGTACGTGCGGCTCCGGGCCGCCGCTGCGGCCGGGCGGCGGGCCGGGCTGATCGGAGGGTGTGGACATCTCATGCCCGTACCACTCGCCGACCGCCGCAGAGCGGCGGGGACGCGAAGTTCCCCCGAAGGCCGGTAGGTCCCCCGGAGGCCGGTCGGGCCGTCACATCTCCCCCCGGAAGCCGTCACATCCTTCCGCTGAAGCCGTCACATCCCCCCCGCGGAGGCCGGGTTCTCCTCCTGCGGAGGCCGTCGCATCCTCTCGCGGAGGCCGGGGTCTCCTCCTGCGGAAGCCGGGGTCTCCTCACGCGGGGGCCTGGGTCCGGCAGGTCGGAGGCGGGTGGCGCCGGACACGCCGACGGCTCCCGTCCCGGGTACAGGAGGGGAGCCGTCCGGATGCCTTGCCGTCTACACAGTCGGCGGCGGGTTACGCGTGGCGGTGCGAACGCCGGTTGCCGGTGACGACGCGGTAGAGGGCGAGGAGGATGAACGAGCCGATGATCGCGGCGATCCAGGTGGACAGGTCGAAGAACCCGTCGATGGAGTCGACGCCGAAGATCACCTTTCCGAGCCAGCCGCCGAGCAGGCCGCCGGCGATGCCTATGAGCATGGTGATGATGATGCCGCCCGGGTCCTTGCCCGGCATCAAGGCCTTGGCGATGGCGCCGGCGAGCAGACCGATGGCGATCCACGCGATAATGCCCATGATTCTCTCCGCTTCGTCGTGTGAAGACAGTGTCTGTTTCTCGTGTGCACCGTCCGCCTTTGAACAAACGTCCGTGGCGCATAGTTGATGGAACGAGAACCGACACCCGGCTCCGGCGTGCGGGAGGGCGGGCCCGTCGCGGTGGCCGAAACAGGCCCGTGCGGGACGGACTTGACCCGCCCCGGCCGGCGTCCTCGGCGCTACAGCGAGGGCCCCGAGCCCGGCAGCGGGCGCCCGGCCGACTCGGTCATGAACCACACCGCCACACCGCCGACCACGGCCGCGGCCATCATGTAGTAGGCGGGCATCATCATGTTCCCGGTCGCCCCGATGAGGGCCGTCACCACCAGCGGGGTGGTGCCGCCGAAGATCGACACGGAGACGTTGAAGCCGATCGACAGCGAGCCGTAGCGGACCTTCGTCGGGAACAGCGCGGGCAGCGCGGCGGGCATCGCCGCCGTGAAGCAGACCAGCAGCAGGCCCAGCGCGCCCATGCCGAGCGCGACCGCGACCAGACTGCCCTGACGGATCAGCAGCAGCGCCGGGACGGACAGCGACAGGAAGCCCGCACAGCCCGCGGCGATCACCGGGCGGCGACCCACACGGTCCGTCAGGGCGCCCGCGAAGGGCTGGACGATCATCATCACGGCCATCACACCGAGCACGACGAGCAGACCGTGCGTCTCGTCGTAGTGGAGCTCACTGGTCAGATAGCTCGGCATGTACGACAGCAGCATGTAGTCGGTGACGTTGAAGACCAGCACCAGGCCGACGCAGAGCAGCAGCGCCCGCCACTGGCCCACGATCATCGCGCGCAGCGGCACCTTCGGGCGGTTCGACTCGGCCTTCTCGATCTCGGCCGCGAACGCCGGGGTCTCCTCCAGCCGCATCCGCAGATAGAGGCCGATGATGCCCATCGGACCCGCGATCAGGAAGGGGATCCGCCAGCCCCAGCCGAGCAGGTCCTCCGTGGACAGCAGGGCGGTCATGGCCGTGACGAGACCGGCACCGCCGATGTAACCGGCGAGCGTGCCGAACTCCAGCCAGCTGCCGAGGAAGCCGCGGCGCCTGTCCGGCGCGTACTCGGCGATGAAGGTGGAGGCGCCCGCGTACTCGCCGCCGGTGGAGAAGCCCTGCACCAGACGGGCGGCCAGCAGGAGCAGCGGGGCTCCGACGCCGATCGACGCGTAGGACGGGATGAGGCCGATGGCGAAGGTGCCCGCGGCCATCATGATCATGGTGACGGCCAGCACCTTCTGACGGCCGACGCGGTCGCCGAGCGGCCCGAAGACCATGCCGCCGAGCGGTCGGACCAGGAAGGCGGCGGCGAAGGCGCCGAAGGTGGAGAGCAGCTGGGCGGTCGGGTTCCCGGAGGGGAAGAAGACCTTGCCCAGGGTGACCGCGATGTAGCTGTAGACGCCGAAGTCGAACCATTCCATGGCGTTGCCCAGCGCGGCGGCCTTCACGGCGCGTTTCACGAGCGCCGGGTCCGTGACGGTGGCGTTCTTCGGGGCGGTCGGGAGGGGTGTCGGGGGAGAGGCGACTGTGGCGGTTGTCAAAGCTTCGCTCGCCTACTTTCGTCGGGGGCAGGGACGGGTCTGCTCGACGGCGCCGGCGGCAGGCCAAAGGGCGACGATAGGCGGACATGTCCCCCTCACGGACCGTGCATACTTCGATGCATGCTGCATGTAAATGCCGTGTGGGCAGGCCCTTAGGGCCGCTCCGCCGGCCCCTCCCCGGGATCATGTTGTGACCCATCTCGCCTCCGGGTGACGGGGCGGCAGGCCCGGTGAAGGCGGTGCACGGGTTCCGGTCCCGGGCGCGGACGGGGGTCGTTCCGTACGCTGGCGGCATGCGCATGCGCCCCACTCTGAGCTGGACCCCTGACGAGGACCTGCCGCCGGGCACCACCGATCCGGAACAGGTCGTCGACGCGCTGAGCGCCGGCGGCGTGCTGGTGCTCAGTGGGGCCGGTATCTCGACGGAGTCGGGCATCCCCGACTACCGGGGCGAGGGCGGGAGCCTGAGCCGGCACACCCCGATGACCTACCAGGACTTCACCGCCGACGCCCATGCCCGGCGCCGCTACTGGGCGCGCAGCCACCTCGGCTGGCGGACCTTCGGACGGGCCCGCCCCAACGCCGGGCACCGGGCCGTGGCCGCGTTCGGGCGGCGCGGCCTGCTCGCGGGCGTGATCACCCAGAACGTCGACGGCCTGCACCAGGCCGCCGGCAGCGAGGACGTCGTGGAACTCCACGGCAGCCTCGGCCGGGTCGTCTGCTTGTCCTGCGGTGCCTTCAGCCCGCGCCGCGAGCTCGCCCGACGGCTGGCGGAGGCCAACGAGGACTTCGCGCCCGTGGCCGCCGCGATCAACCCGGACGGCGACGCCGACCTCACCGACGAACAGGTCGGCGACTTCCGCGTGGTGCCCTGCGCGGTCTGCGGCGGGATCCTCAAACCGGACGTGGTCTTCTTCGGCGAGTCCGTGCCGCCGCCGCGCGTCGAGCACTGCCGCACACTGGTCCGCGAGGCGGCCTCGCTGCTGGTCCTGGGCTCCTCGCTGACCGTGATGTCCGGCCTGCGGTTCGTCCGCCAGGCGGCCCAGGAGGGCAAGCCGGTGCTGATCGTCAACCGCGACCCGACCCGGGGCGACCGGCACGCCCTGGCCCGGGTCGAGCTCCCCCTGGGGGCGGCGCTCACCGCGGTGGCCGCCCGGCTGGGTGTCCTCCTCGACGACCGGGCGGCGCCTGCGTGAGACCGTGACGGCGCCGGGCGTCGCGGGCGCGCTCCCGCCGCGGAGCGCGCTGCCGGTGCCGTCGTGCGGACGGGCACCGCGCCATCACCTCACCGTCCGTCGGCGAAGTGGGCACACCCGGATCTACTCGTGGGGCAGGCCGAACGCATATGCGCGGTGCAATTGAAGGCACACCCATGAGGTGCCCGGGCTTCGCGCGCCCCGATGTGCGCGTGGAATGCGCTCTGCCGATCGGAGACCGGCGTGCCCTACCTTCACATCGCAGGACGAAAAACGTTCAACCTATCACTCCGCAAGGAAGTTGACGGGGAACACCGTCCGTACTGCATTCGTCCGGGAATGGCTTGTCACCGTGAAGGGGGAGCGTTATGGATATGCGCTACGAGGCCTTTTCGTACGCCGACAAAGTGTTCTACGACTCGCCGGTCCGATGGGCGGCCATGGACGAGTTCGCGGCGGTGGGCGAGCCCTTACCCGCCGGCTGGCTGTCCTCCGCGAGAGAGGTGTGGGTGGGCCGCAGGCCCGCCGACGTCGAACTGCCCGACCAGGGCTGGAAGATTCACGTGTCCGCGTGTCTGGACAACGCGGAGCACATACTCTCCGTCGTCGGCGCGTACTGCGTCGAGCGGCGGGTGGCCTACAAGTTCCTGCGCAGTCCGGCCCTGGTGCAGACCCAGAACGCGAAGTACGCCTCGCGCGGATCGAGCGGCAAGTTCATGACGCTGTACCCGGTCGACGAGCCCGAGCTGGAGCGGTGCCTCACCGACCTCGACGAAGCCCTCGCCGGCTTGCGCGGACCGTACATCCTCAGCGATCTGCGCTGGCGCAACGGGCCGTTGTACCTGCGTTACGGAGGATTCTCCGAGCAGTTCTGCCGATCGGAGACCGGTGAACTCGTCCTTGCCCTGCGCGAACCGTCGGGCCGGCTCCGCCCGGACGTACGGCGCGCGGTGTTCGAGGTGCCCGACTGGGCTCCCGTACCGGCGGTCCTGGCCCAGGCCCTGGCCGACCGGGCCGCGACGAGCACGGCGGACTTCCCGTACACGGTGGAACGGGCCCTGCACTTCTCCAACGGCGGAGGCATCTACACGGCGCGGCCCACCCGGGGCGGCGATCAAGTGGTCCTCAAGGAGGCCCGACCCGACGCGGGACTCGACCAGCGCGGTGACGACGCCGTACTGCGGCTCGGCAGAGAGTACGACATCCTGCGGCGCCTGGAGGGTCTGCCCGCCGTACCGTCCGCGCTGGGCTACCTCAGGGCTTGGGAGCACCACTTCCTGGTCCAGGAGTATGTGCCCGGCGAGCCCTTGAACAGATGGTTCGGGCTGCGCTACCCCCTGGTCCGCCCCGACCCGGACCAGGAGACGATCGACCGCTACCGGGAGGAGGCGCTGACCGTCCTCGCCGGCATCGAGGAAGGGTTGCGCGCCATCCACGCCCGCGGTGTCGTCTTCGGGGACCTCCATCCACGCAACCTGATCGTTCGCCCGGACGGACGGGTGTGCTTCGTGGACTTCGAACTCGCCTCGCCCGTCGACGAGTTCGTCAGACCCGCGCTCGGCGCCGCCGGCTTCGCCGCACCCGCCGACCTCGAGGGCTTCGCGATCGACACCTACGCGCTCGAAGCCCTCCGGTTATGGATCTTCATGCCGCTCCTCCAGCTGACGTCACTGGCCCCGGGGAAACGGGACGAGCTGAGGGACGTCGCCTCCAGACGCTTCGGGCTGCCGGCCAGACCGGCCGAGGGCCGCTCGCCGGCACCACCCCCCACACCACCCGCCGCACGACCCCCCACACCACCCGCCGCACGCCCCCCCACACCACGCCCCGCACCCTCCGGTGGTCCGCCCGAACTCGCCGCACCGGCGACCTTGTTCAGCGGAGACCGCGCGCAGTGGCCCGCGCTGCGGGACTCGTTGGCGGCGGCGATCGACGCCAGCGCCACCCGGGACCGCACCGACCGTCTATTCCCCGGAGATCCCAGCCAGTTCACCCATGACGGCCTCGGCCTCGCCTACGGCGCGGCGGGCGTGCTCTGGGCCCTGCACAACGTCGGCGCGCCCGTCCGGCCCGATCACGTCGAATGGCTCGTGGAGGCCGTCGCACGCGAGCCCTGTCGCCCCGGCCTCTACACCGGCGCGCACGGAGTGGCCTTCGCCCTGGACCGTCTCGGCCGGACCCGGCAGGCCCACAACCTCCTCGACCGGCTTCTCGAGGATCCGCTCGACGCCCAGGGGAGCGATCTCGCCGGGGGCCTGCCCGGCATCGGACTGACCCTGCTGCACTTCGCGGACACCACAGCCGACGCCTCCCTGCACTCCGTCGCGGTCGACGTCGCCGAGCGCCTCGCCGCCCGACTGAAACCGGAGTCCGGCAAGGCCGGCCCGGCCCACGGCCGTCGCCCAGGGCTGCTGCACGGCCCCTCCGGCGCGGCACTGTTCTTCCTGAGCCTGTACGACAGCACCGGTGACGCCGGTCTGCTGGACCTCGCGGAACAGGCCCTCGACCTCGACCTGGCCCGATGCGTCCTGGGCGACGACGGCACCCTCCAGGTCGACGACGGCAGCCGGGTCCTGCCGTACCTCGAGTCGGGCAGCGCCGGCATCGCCGCCGCACTCCACGCCCTGCTGCGACATCGCCCCGACCCGGAGCGCCGACGCAGCCTCGAGCAGATGCGCGGCGCCGCCGAACCGGAGTTCATCGTCCAGTCCGGCCTGTTCAACGGACGGGCGGGCCTGATCCTCCTGCTGCACCTGCTCCAGGACGGCACCCCGCTCCATGAACCGGTGATCCGACGGCACATCCGGCGCCTGGTCTGGCATCTCGTTCCGTACCAGGGGCACGCGGCCTTCCCCGGCGAGCAACTCCTGCGCCTGTCGATGGATCTCGCCACCGGCTCGGCCGGCGTCCTCCTCGCGCTCGGCTCGGCCCTCGCCGACACCCCGGCGCTGCCCTTCTGGAGTGGTCGAGGAAGCGCGTCGCCCGCCTCCCTCCCGCTGTCCCGGGTGTCCTGAGGTCCCAGGCGTCCTGACCGCCGCCCGACGGAGGCGGCGCCCCCTGCGACCTGCCCGGTCGCAGCCCAGAGTTTCCGGCGATCGCCGGGAAAACCCAACCGAAGTGACAGGAGTACACCATGTCCATCCTCAGCCTTCAGGCCCTGGAGACCCCCGAGGAGACCACCGAGTACCTGTCGGTGCTCAGCTCCCTGAGCGCCGTCAACTGCACCAACAGCACCGTCAGCACGCTGCTGTGCCTGTAGTCGCACCGCCCGGGCCGTCCGACCGCCCCACCCTCGGATGACCTGGTGAACAGAGCCGGCCCGGGCTGAGGGACAGCCCGGGCCGGCGTTCTCGTGCCGCCCCGCGGACCGCCCGCCCGCCTCCCGCAGGAGTCTTCGTATGGGACAGGACCACCGACAGCAGCGGAGCGGAGCTCCCGATCGTACGGCCTGCGACCCCCTCGCACACGGCGCTCGAACACGGCGGTCCGGATCGCCCCGAGCCCCGGCCCCGTGGTGGTGGCCCACCGTCCTCGCTCTGTCGGTGGCGGCGAGTTCGGCCGCCGCGCTGGTACTGCCGGCCGCTCTGGCCGCGGGAGTCGACCGCGCCCTGTCCGGCGACGCCGGCGCGGGCGTGGGACCGCTCGCCGCCGTCCTCGGCCTGCTCACGGCCGCCGAGACCCTCGCGCAGTACGCGGGCCCGCGCGCCACCGCCGAGGCGACGGCGCGACTGCGCGCCGCACTCGCACGGCACATCGTGGCCGTCGGCCCCTACCCCGTCCGGCGGATGGCGACCGGCGAGCTGGTGGCCAGACTCACCGCGAGCGCCGCCGAGGCCGGACTGGGCGTCCAGGCGGCCGTCTACGCCGTCGCCCAACTCGCCATGGCGGCCGGTTCCGTGCTCGCCCTCGGACTGCTCGCGCCGGAACTGGCCGCCGCCTTCGCGATCACGGCGCCCCTGGGCTGGCTGCTGCTGCGCCGCCACCTGCGACGCACCGTACGACGCGGCGAGGGCTACCAGGGCGCGCAGGCTGCCGTGGCCGCCCGGCTGCTGGACGCCCTGGCCGGCCACCGCACCATCGCGGCCGCCGGAACGGTCGAACGCGAGATCGCCCGCGTCCTGGGACCGGTACCGGAACTCTCCCGCCACGGCCGTGCCCTGTGGGACAGCCAGCGCCGGGTCGCCTGGTCCACCGGACTGCTCGCCCCCGCGACGCAGATCACCGTGATCGCCGTCGCCGGGTACGAACTGTCCGTCGGCACGCTGGGCCCCGGAGGACTCGTCGCCGCGCTCGGCTACGTCACGCTGGGACTCGGCGGGTTCGGCGCCGCGCAGAGCCTGCTGGACCACGCCCGGGCCCGCGCCGGGCGCTCGCGCGTCCTCGAGGTCCTCGCCGTGCCCAGGCAGCCGCCGGGCCTGCGCGGCCTGCCGCCGGGACCCGGACGCGTCGAACTGCGCGCGATCACCGTCCGCAGAGCGGGCGGCACGGTGCTCGACGGGCTGGACCTCGTCCTCCCCGCCGGGCACTGCGTCGCCCTCGTGGGACGCTCCGGCGCCGGCACCTCCCTGCTGGCGGCGGTGGCCGGCGGACTCCTGTGTCCGGAGCGGGGCACCGTACTGCTCGACGGAGTGCCCGTGGACGAGATCCGCCCCGCCGACCTGCGCGCCGCCGTCGCGTTTGCCTTCGGTGCCCCGGAACTGACCGGCGCCACGGTCCTCGACGCCCTGCGCGTCGCGGCGGATCCCGTCCCGGAGGCCCGGGTCCGCGCGGCCGCGCTGGCCGCGCAGGCCGATGCCTTCATCCGCCGTCTGCCCGCCGGCTATCACACCCCCGTCCGCGACGCGCCGCTCTCCGGGGGGCAGCGCCAGCGTCTGGGACTCGCGCGCGCCCTGGCCCGCGACGGCCGGCTGCTCGTCCTGGACGACGCGACGTCGAGCCTGGACTCCGGCACCGAGGCCGCGGTGCTGCGCGCCATGGACGACTCGCACGGCGACCGCACCCGACTGGTCGTGACGCGCCGGACGGCCACGGCCGCCCGGGCCGACCTCGTGGCCTGGCTGCACGAGGGACGTGTCAGGGCCCTCGCCCCGCATCACGAGCTGTGGCGTGTACCGGCCTACCGCAGCATCTTCCGCGGCACCGAGGACGCGGCGGGCCGCCCACGAGAGGACGACACCCATGGGACGCCGCATGACGGAACACACCGCCCGCCCGCTCCGCCCGACCCCGCCCCGGGCCTCCCGCTCCCTCACGGCGGCCAACGGCACGGCCCTGCGCCTGATCCGTGACAGTCTCGCGGCCGACCGTGCCGCCGCCCTCCGGCTGACCTGGTGGACGCTGCTCTCCGCCGCGCCCGCCCTCGCGTCCGGCAAGGCCCTCGCCCTCGCCGTCGACCAGGGCTTCCTGATGGACCGGCCCCGCACGGCGGCCCTCGGACTGGGCCTGTTCGCCCTCTGCGCCCTCGGTGGTGCCTGGGCCGGCCGGCAGACCTACCCCTGGCTCGCCGAGATCGTCGAGCCGCTGCGGGACCGGCTGCTCCGCGACGTCGTCACGGGCACCCTGTGCCGCGCGGTGACGCCCGGCGCCGGGCAGGACGACTGCGCGGCCGTCGCCGTCGCCCGGCTCACCCGGCAGGTCGAGGCCGTCCTGGACGCGCTGGCCGGCCAGCTCATGCTCCTGTGGCAGTTCGTCCTGACGGCCGCCGCCGTCGTCACGGGCACCGCCGTCGTCGCCCCGGCCGCCGTTCCCCTCGTCGTGGGTCCGCTCCTCGTGGCGCTCGCTCTCTTCGCCGTGCTGGCCCCCGCGACGGTCCGCAGGCAGCGTGAGGCGTTCGACGCCGAGGAGGCCCTGGCCGGCCGCACCGTGGAGACCGTCGGGGCACTCCGGGACGTCGTCGCGTGCGGCGCCCAGGAGCACGCTCAACGGGAGGTCCTCGACACGGTGTCGTGCCACCTGCGCACGTCGAGGGCGCTCGCCTCCGTGTCCGCGCTGCGCCGTCTGATCGTGGCGCTGGGCGCGCACAGCCCCCTCCTGCTCGTCGTCCTGGCCGCGCCGAGCCTGATCGCCCAGGGCATGACTCCCGGCGAGATCGTGGGCGTGCTCGCCTACGTCCTGGCCACCCTGGAGCCGGCGATCAGGCTCCTGGTGCAGGGGCTCGGCGCCTCCTGGCTGCGCCTGGCCGTGGCGGCCGAGCGTCTCGCCGAGGCCGCGCGACACCCGGAGCCCCTCCCCGACCCCGACCCCGCTCTGCGGCCCGCGGACGGCTCGGCAGCGCTGTGCGGAATCACCTTCGCCTACGGCCCGGGGGCCGAACCCGTGCTCGACGGGGTCGACCTGGATCTCGCCGACGGCGACCACCTCGTCGTCGTCGGCCCGTCCGGCATCGGGAAGTCCACGCTGGCCGACGTGCTGACCGGCATGCGACCGCCGCGGAGCGGGCAGGTCGTCCTCGGCGGGGTGCCGCTCGACCGGATCGCCCGGCACGACCTGGCACCCGCCCGGGTCCTGCTGCCGCAGACCCCCTACGTGTTCGCGGGCACCCTGCGCGAGAACCTCTGCTACCTCGCCCCCGACACCCCCGACGACGTCCTCGCCGAGGCGGTGGCGGAACTCGGCATGAGCGCTCTGGTGGAGCGGCTGGGCGGCGCCGACGGCCGGGTCGATCCGGCCGGACTCTCCTCCGGTGAACGCGAACTCGTGGCCCTGGCACGGGCCTACCTCTCCGCCGCCCGGCTGATCGTCCTCGACGAGGCGACCGGTCACCTCGACGCGGCGGCCGAACGGCGGGTGGCAAAAGCGTTCCGCCGCCGGCCCGGAACCGTCGTGACCATCGCGCACCGCATGGCCTCGGCCCACCGCGCGGACCGGGTGCTGCTCATGGACGGAGGCCGACCACGCGTCGGCACGCACCGGACACTGCTGGCCGAAGCCCCGCTCTACGCCGACCTGATGGGCCATTGGCGAACCGGAACCACCGGCGACGACCGCCCTGGTGACGACCGCCCCGGCGAGGACTGCCCCGGTGACGACCGCCCCCGGACGGGTCGTCCCCGGACCGGTGGCACCGGTGACGACAACGCCCCCGCCCGGGGCCACCGCGCGGACGCCGGACTCAGCAGCCCGGCCGCAGCATCAGATCGCTCATCGTCGCGTCCCGTGGCAGATCCAGCGCCGTGACGACGGCGGCCGCCACGGACGCCGGGCTCATATGGGCCTCCGGCGCGTAGGGGAGACCGAACTGCTCGTGCAATCGGACCTGCATCGGGGTGTCCGTCTCGCCGGGGTACACCGTGGTCACCCGGACGCCGTGCGCGTACTCCTCCGCCCTCAGGGACTCGGCCAGCGCCTTCAGACCGAACTTCGACGCCGCGTAGGCGCTCAGGCGCGGAGGCGCGTGCACCCCCGCGCCCGAGTTCACGAAGACGACGTGTCCCCGGCCCTCGCGCAGGGCGGGCAGCAGCAACCCCGTCAGCTCCGCCGGGGCGATCAGGTTCACGGAGAGCGTGTCCTGCCAGACCTCCGCGCTCAACTCGCCCACCCGGCCCGACTCCACCACCCCGGCCACATGCAGCAGCGAGTCGAGCCGCGCGGGCAGCGCCTGCGCCTCCAGTCGGGCCCGTAACGCACCCGGCACGGACAGATCGGCCACCAGAGTGCGGCTCCGGGGGAAGCGGGCGCCCAGTTCCCTCGCCCGTGCCTCGTCCCGGGCCAGCAGCCACAACTCCTGTCCCCGCGCGGTGAACAGCGTCGCCACCGCCGCGCCGATACCCGAACCGGCACCCGTGATGAAATGAACTCCCATAGCCTGATACATACCCGATATCACCACCACATCCCTTGTGGGACGGGCGAGTTCGGGGACCGGCCGGGCGGTGCGCCCCACCCCCGGTCGAAGACGGCGGACCCGGATACGGCACGCCGTCCGGCGGTCCGGACCCGGAGCCTCAGCCCGTGGCGGCGAGGGCGTCCGTGCGTCCGCCCAGGGCGGCCGAGAACTGGTCCGTGACCAGGCCCAGTGCCTGCGCGGCGGCGGGCGCGAGGGGCGACGAGCCGACGTCCGTGGCGAGGTCGGAGATGTCCCGGTCGAGCGTGAACCAGCCGGGCACGATGTGCGCCGCCCCCATGGAGCTGAGGACCGGGCGCAGGGCGTAGTCGATGGCGAGGACGTGGGCCGTGCTGCCACCGGTGGCCAGCGGCAGCACGGTCTTCCCGGTCAGCGCGTACTGCGGGAGCAGGTCCAGCAGCGACTTCAACAGCCCCGAGTAGGCGGCCTTGTACACGGGCGTGCCGATCACCACCCCCTCCGCCCGCGCGAACAGATCCGCGGCGGCGACGATCGCCGGATGCCCGAAGTCCGCGCCGAGGAGCGCCTCCGGAGGCAGGGTGCGGACGTCCAGCGGGGTCACCTCGTGCCCCTGCCGCCGCAGCCGGTCGTCCAGATGGCGCAGCAGCCGGGTGGTGCGGGAGGTGGGGGAGGGACTTCCGGAGACGGACAGGATGGCAGCCATACGGGACCTTCCGGGGGTGAGGATCAGACGTGCGAACGGGGAGTACGCGCAGGACGGTCGGTCACCAGGCGCTCGACCGGACGGTGACCACGGGACGCACCTCGTTGCGGAGCGTTTCGAGGAACGAGACGACCTCGCCGGCCGCCGAACGGTGCTGGAGGTCGTTGAGGACGTCGTGATGGGCGCCGTGCACGACCGAAAGGCGGGCGCGGGGCTGCGACTTGGCCGTGCGCGCCAACGCCTCGTGGTCGGCGAGGGGATCGGCGTCGCCGACCAGGAACAGCACCGGGACGTCGATCTCGCCCTCGTGGGCGGCCGTGAGCAGGGCGTCCGGCAGGGCGTCGTCGAGCGCGCCCCGGCGCACCTGGGGATCGTCGGTGAGCACGCCCCGGTGGGCGGGGCAGGAGGTACGGATGGCGAGTTCGTCGTCCCAGCTCTCCACGGCGCCCGCGGTCCGCCCCGGCAGGCCGGCGACGACGAGGGCATCGGGCCGCCCGGCCGCCGCTCCCGCACCCCGCCCGAGGAGCGCGGCGATCGCGGCGGCGCCCGAGTCCGCTCCGACGAGCACGACGGGCCGGACCGCCTCGCCCTCGGGCGCCGTGCTCCCGACGGCCTCGGCGATGCGCGCGGCGAAGCCGTCCGGCGCGGCGGCCGGGTCCTCGGTGGCGAGGTCCGGGCCGTCGACGACCCGCACGCGGTAGGCGTCGGCGGCCAGGCGCCTGCCGAACCGGGCGTAGGTCGCGCGGGTCTCGCCCCGGCCGGGAACGACCACGACGGTGCCGCGGACGCGCAGGCCCTCGGGGCCGTGATAGTCGCTGTACTGGGTCATGTCACACTCCTGCGGATGCGGATGCGGATGCGGATGCGGATGCGGATGCGGGTTCTGTCCGGTGCGCGGGCGTCCAGCCCAGCGCCGGGGCCACTTCGGTCGCGATGAGTTCGAGGGCGCGGACGGTCGCGTCGTGGTCGGGGACGGCGGGGTTGAACTGGGCGATCAGATCCGTCGCGACGGGCAGGACCTTCTCCCGCCGCAACTCCGCGACGATCTCCTCGGGGTGGCCGTAGAAGCAGTGGAAGCGACGCAGCGCCTCGTCCGCGTCCAGGCCCGCGGGGAACGCGCCGTGCTCTGCCATGCGCAGGGCCGCGCGGTGGACGTCGTCCCCGATGTGGCGCAGCGCGGTGCGCCGGTCCTCGGCCGGGAACACGAACCGGGAGAGGCCGACGCGCGGGCGGCGCGGTGCGTCCCAGGTGGCGAGGAAGGCGTCCGCCCAGGGCCGCTGCACCTCGTCGGTGCGGGCGTCGAAGCCGTACGCCGCCCGGTTGAGCAGCAGGTTCGAACCGTGTTCCGCCGCGTAGGCGGCACCCTGTGCGCTGAACACGCCCTGCCACACGCGGTCGGTGAAGTCGCCCGGCCGGGGCTGGATCCGGAAGCCCGGCGCGCCCACCTCCCGGCCCGCCAGGGCCTGGCGCAGCACGTCGAGGTTGCGGCTGGTCAGTTCGCGCTTCCCGGCGACGTCCCGGCCGAAGGCGGCGTACTCCAGATCGCTCGACCCGCTGCCCACACCGATCTCGACCCGCCCGCCGCTGAGAGTGTCGACGGTGGCGATGTCCTCGGCCAGGCGGACCGGGTCCTCCAGCGGCAGGACGGTCACCGCGGTGCCGAGTCGGATGCGGGTGGTGCGGGCCGCGGCGTGGGCGAGGAAGGTCCACGGGGAGGACAGTCCACCGCCGCCGAGCGGGACGTGGTGCTGGGCGACCCAGCCGATGTCGAAGCCGAGTTCGTCGGCGACGGTGAACAGTTCCTGGGCGTTGCGGTAGGTGCGGGCGAAGTCGTCGTCGCGGCCCTGGACATGGGTGAGGAAGCCCAGCCGGAGGCGGGGTCTCTCGCTCGTCATGGGGGATGGCCTTTCGTTGTCAGGCTGTGGCGCGCACGGTGTGCCGTCAGTCCCGCACGAGCTGCGGCTCGCGGGCGTGCCGGTTGGCCGGCACGGGCAGTCCGAGGTTGCCGCGCAGGGTGTCGGCCGCGTACTCGGTGCGGAACAGGCCCCGCTGCTGGAGGATCGGCACCACTCCGTCGACGAAGAGGGCCAGTTCGTCCTCGGTGCGGAAGGCGAGGTTGATGCCGTCGAAGGTCCCGGCGTCGAACCACCGCTCGATGGTGTCGGCCACCGTGCGCGGATCACCCACGAACGGCGACTGCCGGAACTGGTTCACGGAGTCCGCCACTTGACGCAAAGTCAGGTTCTCGGCACGGGCCCGCTCGATGAGCTTCGCCGCGCCGGTGCGGCCGCCCTTCTCGGCGAGGTGCGCGACATCGGGGAAGGGCGCGTCCAGATCGTGCACGCTGAAGTCGTAGGCCCCGAAGGAGCGGCCCAGCAGGGCGAGGTTGCGGTCGAAGTCGTTGTCCTCCTCGAAGATCTCCCGCTCGCGGCGGCGGGCCGCCTCGTCGGTGGCGGCGACGACCGGGCCGCCGTGGATGAAGATCTTGATGTGGTCGGGGTCGCGGCCGTAGGAGGCGGTGCGCTTCTTGATGTCGGTGTAGTACTCCCGTGCCTGCTCCAGGGTGCCGCCGGGCGCGTAGATGCCCTCGGCGACCCGGGCGGCGAGATCGCGGCCCTCCTCAGACACCCCGGCCTGGAAGATCACCGGCTGGCCCTGCGGGGAGCGGGAGAGGTTGAGCGGTCCTGCCACCCTGAAGTGCTCTCCCACGTGGTCGAGTTCGTGGAGCTTGGACGGGTCCAGGAAGACGCCCCGCTCGACGTCGGCGGGGAAGGCGTCGTCCTCGTAGGAGTCCCACAGCCCGCGAGCCACCTGGACGAACTCCAGGGCGCGGCCGTAGCGGGTGGTGTAGTCGAGGTGCTCGTCCAGCCCGTAGTTGCGGGAGGTGCCGGTGTCGAAGCTGGTGACGACGTTCCATCCCGCGCGGCCGCCGCTGATGTGGTCGAGCGAGGCGAACCGGCGGGCCAGGTTGAAGGGCGAGTTGTACGTCGAGCTGGCCGTGCCGACCAGCCCGATGTGCCGGGTGTGGGTGGCGACCGCGGACAACAGGGTCAGCGGCTCCAGGCGGTTGAGGTAGTGCGCCGGGTAGGTCGCGTTGATGAACTGGCTGTCCACGATGAACAGGGCGTCGAACAGGGCGTGTTCGGCCGCCTGCGCCAGCCGGATGTAGTAACCGATGTCGATGCTGGCGTTCTTCGCGACGCGCGGGTCCTTCCACAGGCCGTGCTGGCCGGGGCCGCCGACGCCGTAGGGGTGGAGGGCGAGGTGGATCGTGCGGGACATGACTGTTCCTGTCTGTCGTGGGCTCAGGAGTGCAACAGGGTGCGCAGCGCCTCGCGTTCGGCCCGGTCGGCCGGTGCGCTGTGCAGGGTGGGCGCGGACCTGACGAGCAGGCGGGTGTAGGGGTGCCGCGGTGCGCGGATGACGTCGGCGGCCGCGCCGACCTCGACCAGTTCGCCCTGGTAGAGCACGGCGATGCGGTCGGCGACCCCGGCCACGGAGCCGAGGTCGTGCGAGATGAAGACGAGGGCGACCCCGTCGGCGCGGAGCTCCTTGAGGATCTCGAGGACCTGGACCCGGTTGGCCGAGTCCAGGGCGCTGACCGGCTCGTCCAGGATCACCAGACGCGGTTCGGTGACCAGGGCACGCGCCACCGCGACCCGCTGGCGCTGCCCGCCGGAGAGCTCGCCGGGCAGCCGGTCGAGGAGTTCCTCGCCGAGCCGGACCCGGGGGAGGAAGGCCCGTACCCGGCCGGCGGCCTCGGCGCGGGGGACGCCCTGGACGAGGAGCGGCTCGGCGAGCGAGTCCTCGATGGTGAGATCCGGGTCGAGGCTGCGCAGGGGGTCCTGGAAGACGTACTGGACCACGCCCCGGCGGCGCAGCGCGCGCCACCGGCGGGGGCCGTACGCGCCGACCTCCTCGCCGTCGACGACGATCGAGCCGGCCGAGGCGCGCACCAGGCCGAGGATCGTCCGCGCCAGCGTGGACTTGCCCGAGCCGGTCTCGCCGATGACGCCGACGGTCTCGCCGGGAGCGATGCTCAGGCTGACGTCGTGCAGGGCGCGGCGGCGTCGGCGGCGCGGTCCGTAGTGTACGTCCAGGCCCTCGACCGACAGGACAGGGGCGGCGGGCGCCCGGTGCGGATCGATGCTCACGCGTCCTCCTCGGGGGCCAGGAACCTGTCCAGCCCGTACTGCTCGTGCTCGGCGATCAGAAGCCGGGTGTACTCGTGGCGCGGGTGGTGGAGGACCTCTTGGGTCGGGCCCTGTTCCACCACCTCGCCCTGCCGCAGGACGAGGACCTCGTCGCACAGCTGGGCGACGACGGCCAGGTCGTGGGAGACCACGACGAGGGCCAGGCCGGTCCGTTCGCGCAGGTCGGCGAGGAGATCGAGGATCTCCGCCTGGACGGTGACGTCGAGCGCGGTCGTGGCCTCGTCGGCGATCAGGACGCGCGGGCCGGCGGCGATCGCCGCGGCGATGAGCACCCGCTGGAGCATGCCGCCGGACAGTTCGTAGGGGTACTGGCCGCAGACCAGCTCCGGATCCCGCAGGTGCACGGCGCGCAGCAGCTCGACAGCCCGTCGGCGTGCCGCGCGCCGCCCGGCCTTCTGCTTGACCCGGATCACCTCGGCGACCTGTGCGCCCACCCGGATCGAAGGGTTGAGGTAGGAGGCGGGGTCCTGGAAGACCGCGCTGATCGTCGAGCCCCGCAGGGAGGTCCACTCGGCGGGGGAGAAGCCGGTGATGTCCCGGCCGTCGAGTTCGATCGAACCGCCGGTGACCTCGAAGTGGGCGGGCAGGATGCCCAGGGCGGCCCGGCAGGTGAGCGTCTTCCCGCTGCCGGACTCGCCCACGATGCCCACCGTCCTGCCCGGGGTGAGATCGAAGCTCACCCCGTGGACGATCTCCCGGCCGGCGGCCCGGTCGCTGATCCGCACGTCGCGTACCGACAGCACGGGTGCCGGCGGCCGGGCCCGCCGCGCGGTGTCCTCGACGGGCGTCTGGAGCTTCTCGGACAGCGTGCTCATCACGCACCTCCGGCGGGAGCGGGGTCGGCCTTGTCGAGCCGGTTGGCGCGGGCCCGGCGGTTGTTGAGCAGCGCGCGGCCCGCCTCGCCGGACACGTCGCGGACGGCGTCGGCGAGGAGGTTGCAGGCCCAGACCGTGACCACGATCAGCAGGGCCGGCGTGAGCGGTGCCCACGGGCGGTGGCTGAGGTAGCCGAGGTCCGAGGCCAGCAGTCCGCCCCAGGTGGGATCCGGTGGCTGCACGCCGATGCCGAGGAAGGTCAGGCTGGAGACGATGACGAAGCCGACGCCGACGGTCTGCGCGAGGGCGACCGCGATGGGCGGCAGCACCTTGGCCCAGACGTGACGGCGGACGACCCAGCCGAGGGAGGCCCCGGAGACGATCGCGGCCTCCACGTACTGCGAGCGGGCCACGGCCAGCGTCGCGGCGCGGGAGACCCGGTAGAACAGCGGGGAGACCAGGACCCCGGTGACGAGCATCGCCTGGGTGATGCCGTTGCCCAGCAGGGCGACGACGGCGACGGCGAACAGCAGGAAGGGCAGGGCGACCAGGGTGTCGGCGAGCCTGAGGGTGATCCATTCGAAGGCCCGGCCCAGGTACACCGACAGGATGCCGGGGACCACCCCGACCAGCAGCGCGGTGAGCGCTACCTCCAGCGAGCCGAGCACGCTGACCCGGGAGCCGTCGAGGAGCCGGCTCAGCACGTCCCGGCCGAGGTAGTCGGTCCCCAGCCAGTGTGCGCCGGAGGCGGCGGCGAGGGTGTTGTCACTGGTCGCCAGGGGATCCTGGGGAGCCAGCAGCGGGCCGAGCGCGGCGAGGACGGCGATCACGGCCAGCACGGCCACGGCGATCCGCGCGGACGGCAGGGCCAGAACACGGCGTACCACGGTCACACCCCCCTTTGCGACGCGGGCGTCACACGCGCCAGCACCAGGTTGACGAACAGGTTGAACACCACGACCAGGACGATCGACACGACGAGGACCCCCTGCACGGCCGGTACGTCCCCGGCCTGCGCGGAGTCGTTGGCGAACCGGCCGAACCCCTGGAGACCGAAGATCCATTCCGTGACGACGGAGGCACCGACGAGGGAGGGGAACTTCAGGCCCAGGGTCGCGAGCGCCGGCCCCAGACCGTTGCGCAGCACATGGCCGAAGAAGACCCGGCGGGGGCTGAGTCCTCGCACGACGGCGCCCGTCACATAGTTCTCGCGGTAGGCCGCGACAAGAGAGGAGCGCAGCTGGCGGGCCACGTCGGCGACGACGTCGAAGCTCAACGCGACGGCGGGCAGGGTGATGTGGGCCAGCCACGGCCCCAGCCCCTGCTCGGCCGGGATGTACCCGGCGGAGGGGAACACCTTCAGCCCGACCGCGAAGACCGCGACCAGCACGATCCCGACGACGAAGGCGGGCATCACCGAGATCGCCGTGACGAAGCCGGTGATGGCGCGGTCGATCCAGGTCGTGCGGCGCAGGGCCGCGACCGTGCCGAGGGCGAAGCCCACGACCACGCCGATGAGCAGCGCGAAGGTCGCCACGGACAGGCTCACGCCGAGTCCGAGGCCGATCAGGGTGGAGATGTCGGCTCCGTTGGTCCAGCTCGTGCCGAGCTGCCCGTGCAGGACGCCGTCGAACCAGTCGCCGTACTGCACCAGGAAGGGCCGGTCGAGGCCCCACTGCGCCTCGACCCGGGCGATCGCCTCGGGCGTCGCCTCCTCGCCCAGCTGGATCCGCGCCGGGCTGAGCCCGGAGAGCGAGCGCAGCGCGAACGTCACGAACGTCGCGACCAGGAAGACGGGCACGAAGATCGCGATCGACCGGGCGAAGGTGGCCAGGACGCGGCCGAGTGTGTGCCGCGTTCTGGCCGCGGCGACCGTGCGACGGACGTCGGGTGCGGCCTGAGCCTGCGTCGTCGTCATGGGGTGCCCCCTCTCAGTGGTGGACGGCGTGTCAGCTGCCGCCGATGGTCACGCCGGTCCAGTCGATGTGGGCCGGGTTCTTCGGCAGGCCGGAGATGGACTTGCTCTTGGCGATGAGGTTGGGCTGGGAGTACGTGAACACCAGCGCCTTGCTCCGGAGACCGGCCCGGGTCGCGGCCTGGAGGACCGTCGTGTAGTCGGGCGAGTCCAGCGGGGTCTGGCGGACCTTGGCCACGGCCGCCTCGAAGCCGGCCGGCTCGTAGGGCGAGCTGAGGTTGAGCGGACCGTTGGGACCGAAGTGCGCGGTGAGGGTCTGCACCGCCGAGTCCCGCCCGGTGGTGCCGTACAGAGAGAACGTCAGGTCCTTGGCGAAGAACGGCGTCGACCAGTTCTTGTCGATCTTGATGGTGACGGTGATGCCGACCTTCGCCAGCTGCGACTGGACGATCTCCGCCTGCGGGTCCTCCGCCGGGATGACCAGGTTCAGCTTGATGGCACCGGACTTGTATCCCGCCTCGGTGAGCAGCTGCTTCGACTTAGCGGGGTCGTAGGCGTAGGCGTTCTCCGACGCGGGGTCGTAGGCCACGTATCCCTTCGGGAAGGGCTGGTCGGTCACCTCGCCGTAGCCGAACGTCAGCTTGTCGACGAACTCCTGACGGTTGATCGCGTGACGGACCGCGTCGACGACCTTGTCGTTGTCGAACGGCGCCTTGTTGATGTTGAGGCTGATGTTGGAGGCGTTGAACCCGGGCTGGACGAACACGTCCAGGCCGGCCTTCTTGGCGGCGTCCGCCTGACTGGGACGGATGTCGGCGAAGTTGTAGACGCCGGTCTGGAGACCGGAGACCACGGTGGAGGCGTCGGGGGCCGAGGTCAGCTCGACGTTGTCGATGTGGATGTTCTCGGCGTCCCAGTAGTCCGGGTTCTTCTTCAGGACCGCCTTGGTGCCCGGCACGATCTGCGTGACGACGAACGGGCCCGCGCCGACCGGGTTCTGGTCCAGCTTCTCGGGGGACTTCGCCGCCTTGGGGCTGGTGATCTGGAGGACGCGCTCGCCGAGCAGCTGGGGGATCTGGTAGTCGACCTGGCTGAGCTGGACGACGGCGTCGAGCCCGTTCGCTGTCACCGACTTGATGGAGGTCAGGTCACCGAAGAGCGCCGAGTTCTTCTGGGTCTTGGCGCGCTCGATGGCCGCCTTCACCGCGGCGGCGTCGACCGGCTCCCCGTCGCTGAACTTGAGTCCGGGACGCAGGTGGAAGGTGATCTGGTCGCCCTTCGCGTTGTACTCCCAGCTCTTGGCCAGGTCGGGCACCGCCTTGCCGCTCTCGTCGGTGCGCGTCAAGGAGGCGTACACCAGGGCGAGTTCACGGAACTGGGCGCCGCTGCCGCCGACCACCGGGTCCCAGTGGGTGGGGAAGTAGGAGGAGGTCCACTTCAGGGTGGCGTTGCCGCTCGCCGCCGCGGTGTCGCCGCCGCAGGCGCTGAGCGCCGGGACGAGGATGGTGGCGAGGGCGGTGCCCAGGGCGGCGGCGCGCAGCCTGCGGCGGTGCGGGGAGCGGAGGTTCGCGGTGGGGAGCTTCGGACCGGGGCGTTGGGGCGTGGGTCGTCCGTACATCTCAATTCTTTCGTCGAGGGCTCCGGCCGTGCCGGGGCCGCGGGCTCGAAAACCGGGGCGGTGTGCCGCGCCTCGGGACGTCGTGGTGCGCCGGAGCGGGCAGGCCCGGACGGCGCGGCGGTGGGGCCGCACGGGCATGCGGAAACTCAGGGCGTGAGACGTCGGCGGGGTCGCGGAGGAGAGCCGGGGAGGGGTGAGGAAGGCAGGCGAGGAGGCCCGAAGGGAGGCGGCGCGAGATGACGGGCACCGTGCGGACGTACGGCGGTGGGCCGATGCCGGCTCGAGCGGTCAGGCGCCTGGGGACCGCGGGTGGCGGGCGGTCAGCGACAGAGAGCGCTGCAAGTGCGCCGCAGGTCCACGTAGCGGCACACCACACCGGGGTGCGTCGTAAGCATGGTGCACATCCTGGGGTCGGCCGTCAGGGCCTGTCAATGGACACCAAAAGGTGTCTCATTCGGCGGGACGGCCTCTGAGTGCTGATCAGAGCCCTGTCGGTGCCCGCGAGACGGCGGCACGGGGCGGCGGGACGGCCGTCGCGGGCCGGCGACGGGGCAGCGCGGGACGGCTCGACGGCAGTGCGCGGCAGCGCCGGAAAGGAAGCGGCGCGCCGCGGCATCAGGAGGCGGGGGAGGAGCCGTGCCGGGTGGCCGGATGCGTGCGGGCCTCCTCGGCATGCAGCCACAGGGGGCCGCCCGCCGTCTCCACCCGGACGGCGTCCGCCGGAGGCCACGAACCTCGTGTCAGCAGGACCCGTTCGGGCCCGGTGAGGCTCCGGTAGTGCGCGAGCGCCTCCGCAGGCTCCCGCGTCGCCGGGCGGGCCGACAGCCCCGGAACCAGGGCGTCGAGCGCGGCGGTGTACTCCTCGTACGACCGCCGACCGGGCACCGCGCGCACACCGGCGGGCGAACGCAGGAGCAGCGTCGGCAGCGCGTACCGGTGCCCGCCGTCCGGCGTCTCCTTGGCGGCGCCTGGATGCGGGGAGGACCCGTCCGGCACGGACAGCACCTCACGGACCGGCCGACGTGCCTCGGCACGGTCGGCCCGCACCCGGTCCAGGACGGCCGCCGAGGCCGCGTCCGTCGCCAGCCGCTCGTGGTCCAGACCCGGCACACCCCGCGCCGCCGACAACGCGAGGGCGGGCGTGTCCGCGGGCTCACCGAGGACGAAGACGCTCTCGCGCAGCCGGCGCAGCACCCGGTCCGCCACCTCGGGCCCCTGGAGTTCGGCGGCCTTGGCGACCAGCGAGACGGGCCACGAACTCGCCGCCACCCGGCTGAGGCGGAACGCCCTGGGCGCCTGGGTGTGCCCGCTGATGTCCTCGATGTAGCGGGCGTACCAGGCGGTCTCGGCGGCCGCGTCGGGGGCCGGGTCGTCGTCGTGGTCGAAGAGGATGCAGTACACCCGACGCCAGTGGACACGGCCCGCCAGCGCCGCGCGCAGCGCGCGGAAGACGGGCTCCGAACCCCAGGCCCAGGGGCACAGCGGGTCGGTGTACTCCACCACCTCGACCGGTGCGTGAACTGCTTCGCCCGTCACGCGGCTCCCTTCCGGTCCAGCTGTCCGCCCACTCCCTCGGGCAGCAGCGCGTCGAGCGTGGTGCCGCCCAGGACGGCGGCGGCGTCCGCCTCGATACGGCGCCACACCCCGGGCAGGCCGGAAGCCGGCCCGGGATAGTCGAGCCCGTCCAGCGGCTCGCCCCGCAGGGTGATCAACTCGCCGTCCACGGCGTGCGCCACGTCGAGCAGGGTGATCTCGTCGGCGGGCCGGCCGAGCCAGTACCCGCCTTCGCAGCCGCGCTGGCTGCGCACCAGACCGGCCCTGCGCAGCTCGCCCACCACGGACTTGAGGAAACGGAACGGGATCTGCTGCGAGGAGGCGATGGCCTCACAGGTCAGAGGGCGGGCGGGTTCGCGGGCGAGCTCCAACAGGGCCCGCGTGGCGTAGTCCGCCTTCGCGGAGATATGCATGCGCACATGATGCCCGAAGAGCGGGCCGCAGCCAGGGCTTCCACGCTCTCTCCTCCTTCATTGCGGGAACATTGCCGCAGGTGAACCGCAATGGACACCTCTTGACATCCTTTTCGGTGCCGCTCTAGCGTCCGACCCATGAGCGAGCCGCTGACCACTCCCGGCGAAGGATTCCACCCTCATCTCGGTGACCGTGCGGGCCATCGGGGAACACCCCTGCGCGCCCGGCTGCATCACATCCGCGCCGGTGAACTCGACGGCGACACCGCCCAGACCGGAGGCATGCGCAGGTTCGCCGCCGTCAGCGGTACGACGGTGGGCTCCGAGAAGCTGTGGATGGGACAGACGCATGTCGCCCCCGCGACCTCGTCCTCGGACCATCACCACGGCGAGTCCGAGACCGCCATCCATGTGGTGAGCGGACACCCCGAGTTCGTCTTCCTCGACGACTCCGGCGGCACCCCGGAAGAGGTGCGGCTGCGCACCTCGCCCGGCGACTACATCTTCGTCCCCCCGTTCGTGCCGCACCGCGAGGAGAACCCGGACCCCGCCGAGGAGGCCGTGGTGGTCATCGCCCGCAGCACCCAGGAGGCGATCGTCGTCAACCTCCCGCAGCTCTACGTACTGGACCGCGAACAGCCCTGAACAGCGGCTCGACGTACTGGGTCGCGCACAGCCCTGACCAGCGGCTCTACGCACCGGGCCGCGCGCAGCGCCGTCCAGAGGCCGCGCGGGGCGGCGTACCGTGGCACGGCCCTTCAGGCGGGCTGCGGGGTGAGGCGCTTGTGGCCCCTGCGGTCGTAGTACGAGGTCATCGCGAAGCCGAAGAGGAGCCCGGCGGCCGCGCCGATCGCGATCATGGTCCAGGCGCGGGTGAGACCGGCGTCGCCGCGCGCGTCGAAGTAGAGGATGGCGCGGACGCCGTCGCTGAGCTGGCGCATGGGCTCGAAGTGCGACAGGAAGCGGTAGAACCCGGGGACGGCCTGGAGCGGAACGGTGGCGCCGGACGAGGGCAGGCCGAGCACGATGAACACGAACATGGACACGAGTTGGCCGATCCCGCCGAAGGCCGCGTTGATGGCCTGGACGCCGAGACCGACCGCGAGGGTCGCGCAGTACGAGTAGATCCACAGCAGCGGGATGTGGGTGGCGTCCATGCCAAGGACACCGACGCAGGCGAGCAGCACGAGGGAGACGCTGAGGACCGAGATGCCGGCCGTCATCGCCATCTTCAGCAGCAGGGTCTGGGTGCGGTCGATCGGCACCGTGGGCAGCCGGGTGTGCCAGGGGCCGATCTCGTTGTCCGCGTAACCGAGTGCGGTGTCGACACCGTTGCTGATGACGTTGCCGCCCATGAAGCCGGCCAGCACGAGCAGCAGCGTGTAGTAGAAGGCGCTCAGACCGAGGCCGCTGTTGTCGCCCAGGGGGTGGCCGACCTGGGTGACGACGTTCACCGGGTCGGCGAGCAGCAGCCGGGTCGTGGAGTTCGCTCCCGGGGCCGCGGCCGTCAGTTGTCTGCCGATGGACCGGGACGTCTGCTGGGCCGCCGTGGTGGTGATCCTGCTCGCGAGGGAGGAACCGAGGCTGCCCTTGGCGGGGTTGGTGAGCACGGTCATCGTGGGGCGCGCGGTCGCGTTCGCGCGGGTGAGCGCGGTGACGGAGTCGGTGAAGTCCGCGGGGATGACCAGGGCGCCGTAGACCTTGCCCGAGTTCAGTTCGTCCTGGGCCTGAGCGAGGGTCAGCTGCCGCCAGTCGGTGGTGTCGCTCGAGGTGTCCGAGGTGATGGCCGCCGCTGCCTGGGTGCCGAGGTTCTGTTCCTGTCCGGCCGGCGGCTTGCCGGTGTCGCCGTTGACCAGCGCGATCGGCAGGTCGTGCAGGTCGCGCTGCGGATTGACGATGCCGCCCATGTACAGCAGCGACAGCAGCAGGGCGAGCAGTCCGGTGAGGACCGTGGGGATCAGCCACAGCCTGGGGCGGCGCAGGAGCGCGGCGGCGCGCACTTGCGGGACGGGATCGGGGGTCGTGCCGTCGGCGGTCATGGTTCTCCGTGACGTGTCTGGGACCTGGCGGGGGTGCCCCGCTCCGGAGCCGGCCGCCGTGGGCGGCCGGCCGGGAGGAGCAGGTACGGCGGGTCGTCGCCAGTCTGGCCGTACCTCGGCCCGGGAGAGCGCAGACAGTCTGTTCGCGGGCGCGGCACCAGCCGGATGGGGCCACGTTCACCGAGCGTCGAGGTGCCGGAGTGTCGAGGTGCCGGAGCAACCAGGGGCCTGAGTGTCGCGGTGCCGGAGTATCGCCGCCGTGCCGGAGTGCCGGAGTGCCGGAGTGCCGGAGTGCCGAGGTGGCGAGGTGCCGGAGGTGTCCGACGGGTAGGCGACGGGGGACTGACGGGCCGCCAGCAGGCCCGGGTGGGCGTGCGTCCCGTCAGCCGCGGTGGCTGAGGTCGGCGGACGGCCTCGGCCGGCGCGGTCGCACCGCTTCGCTCACAGAGTGATCCAGTACCGCCGTTTGCCGCCCGCTTCGGTGGCCCGGACGTCCTCCAGCACACCGCCGTTGCGCTCGATGGTGCGGGCCGACCCGACGTTGTCGTCGTCGCAGGTGACGAGGACCTTGTCCAGGCCGAGCGCACGAGCCTCGGGCAGCACCGCCCCGAGGGCCCACGTGGCCAGACCACGTCGCCGGGCGGAGGGCCGGACGCTGTAGCCGATGTGCCCGCCGACATCGAGCAGGACGGCGTTCAGCCGGTGCCGCAGATCGATGGCTCCCAGGTAGGTGTCGCCCTCGACGATCCACCAGTGGGTGGCGTGGACGCGCTCCTCGCCCAAGGCCTCCGACGTGTCGGACTGCTGCCGCAGTTGCTCCACCCACGCCGAGAAGACGCCGGGGTCGGCGAGGTCGGCTTCGGGGGCGAGACGCAGGCCGGTCCCGGACTGATGCGCACCCGGGGGCCATTCGTCGCACGCCGACATCCAGGAGACATGGAGCCGATCGGTGGGTGTGATCAGTGCGGGCATGCGGGCGAAGGTATCACTCTCTCAACCACCGTCTGTGCTACGGCATTTCACCGGGGGCCGGGCGACGCCGTCCCGGCTCCTTCCGGCAGGCTCGGGCCGGTTCCGGTTCTTCCGGCACCCGTTGTCAGTGGTGGCTCGTAGGGTCCGGGCATGAGTGTTCCCGCTGTCGAGGACTCGTGGGCCCGTATCGACGCGTGGCTGCTGCGGCACGCGCCCGCCAGCCATGCCCTGCTGCGCCCGCCCGCGTCGCCGTCGGACATCAAGGCCGCCGAGCGGGCTCTGGGGGTCCGCTTCCACCCCGACCTGGTGGACTCGCTGTTCTGCCACGACGGCGTGGAACTCCGTTCCGGGGCACTCGTGTTGGCGCACTACGGACCGCTCGCCCGCGTCGCGGACATCGTCCAGAGCACCACGTTCCTGCGTGGTATCGGCGCCGACCTCGCGGACGACGGCATCCTCGGCGAGGACGACCACGAGGACGAGGACGACCACGAGGACGAGGACGGCGAACTCGACGCGTACTGGCACCACGACTGGCTGCTGGTCACCCTCGGAGTCGGTTGGCAGTCCTCGGACGGTCTGTTCCTCTCCTGTCGCCCAGGCCGCCACTGGGGGCGGATCGGCCGCTACTTCGACGAGGACACCCCCTCTTTCACCGGATGGGCCTCGCTGCGCCACGCACTGGCCGACCTCGCGGACGCCCTGGAACAGGGCCGCCCGTTCAACGGCCTGACACCGCTGGCTTACGAGGGCGCCCTGTTGTGGGACGTCGAGAAGACCACCGTCCCGGATCCGGTCTCACTGCTGACGTCGGCTGTCCAGTCCGCCGAACCGGAGCCGGAGCCGGAGCCGGGGTCGACGGCACCGCCCGTACCCGCCGGACCGCGGCCCGCCCCGGGCGAGCGGGTGAACGGCCCGCGCCTCACCTGGATCCGGCACCGGCCCCCGTCACCGGCGCCTCCGACCCAGCCGGATGTCGTCCTCGCGAAGCACCTCACCCCGGCGGAACTGCTGCGCCGACTGGGCGCGATACCCGACACCGTCCGCCCACGCACCCGTGACCGGGCCCGGAAAGCCGCGGACTCACCCTGGGCGGCGCACCGGCCGATGGTCCGTGCGGGCGGCGTCGGCGACTGGGCCTACGCCACCCAGGAGGGCGGTGCCGCCCAGTTCATCCGGCCGGAGGTGCTGCGTGCGGTGTCCGCGGGCACGCGCGCGGTGGCGTTGACCAGGCGGGGCCCGGAGGTCCGGCTCACGGTCACCGAGGACGGCGTACCGAGGCCCGACAGGACGCGCCATGTCCTGTCACCTCGCGAGGGCGGCAGCCGCTGGCCCGGGTCGACGGAGGCCTACGCCCGCTTCCTGGCCGACCTGCGCGAGGAGTTCGGCATCACGTACCGGCCGGACGACGACACCGGCGCGGAGCTGACGAGCTCGCTGGTTCTGCCGCTGCTGGAGGACGTCGACCGGCACACCGGCCGCCACGTCGGCATGGTCCGTGACTTCGACCTGGCCGCGCTCGTCGAGCGGACACCGGCCGCCCGGCTGCGTACGGCGATGGCCGCCCAGCTGACGCGACTGGCGGCGGAGACCCGCTTCGACGTGTACGACGAGGTGCGTGACGCACTGACCCGCCTCGCTCGGGGTGAACCGGTGGACCTCGCCCCGGACAGCCCGTTGGACCTGCGCATCCGCATGCTCACCGCCGAGACGTGGGCGACCTGCCAGGCCGTGAGCGGGCGGCGTGTCCGGCTCGACGGCGACCCGCCCGTGACGCAGGCGGACTTCAGCGCTTGGGCCCTGCGCACGGAGGCGGCCCGCGCGCTGCGGGAGTTCGCCGAAGCGGGGCCGTCGGCTGCGGCCGCGACGATTCTGCATCAGCGGATGTCCGTGCGGTGGCGGACGGAGCTGGCGGTGGACCTGGCGACAGGCCTGGCGGAGGGACCGGGGGGATGGGCCGTCCGGTCTCCGGGGGTTTGAGCGGGCCGGTGTGTCCCACCTGGGTGCAGAAGGGGATGCCCGGGTCCACGCAGGCCGCGTAGAGCGGGTGGTACAGCCGGTCGGTCGGCGGCAGCTCCCACGGCCACGGCACCGCCCGCATGCGACGAATCCCAGCTCCTCCACGACTCGCCGTAGCTCCCGCACGGCCTGTACGGGGCGGGCGAGGTCGGCCACGGCCACGCCGTGCAGCCGGCCGTCCGCCTCGGCGACGAACCCTGCCACCTCGTCATTGCTGATCAGCGCTCCGTGCGGCCCGTACCAGGCAGCGGACAGGCCGATCGGCACCCGGCACCGCACGGCTGGGCGAGCGCTTACCCGGAGAGTGACGGCGGGACGCAACGGGGGCTACCCGCAAGTAGGCGGGGACCGCGGTGCGGCATCGGGGACTTGCGCTGGAGTGCGCTCCAGGTCGTAGCGTCGCAGACACCGGGGCGGGCGAGCCGCCGGCGTCCGGTACGTCTCACGGGATGCCGGGCCGTGGAATCCGTCGCTAGATGGATGAGGGGCCTTCGTGCGGTCCGAACGCTGAACGAGTGAACAGGAAAGGCTGGGACACGGCATGCGGAAGCGCAGTCTGCGGGACTTGCAGGTATCGGCCATCGGTCTGGGGTGCATGGGCATGTCCGCCTTCTACGGCTCCACCGACCAGAAGGAGGCGATCGAGACCATCCGGCGTGCCCTGGACATCGGGGTGAACTTCCTCGACACCGCGCAGATGTACGGGCCCCTCACCAACGAGTCGCTCGTAGGCGAGGCGATCCGGGGGCACCGCGAGGAGTACGTGATCGCGACGAAGTTCAACTACCGGATGGACGACGCCGTACCGGGCGACATCAGCACGGTGGGCCCGCAGGACGGCTCGGCCGAGCACGTCCGCAGCTCGGTCCACGGCTCCCTGGAGCGGCTGGGGACCGACCACATCGACCTGTACTACCAGCACCGGGTCGACCCGAACGTGCCCATCGAGGAGACGGTCGGCGCGCTGGCCGAGCTGGTCGCCGAGGGCAAGGTGCGGGGCATCGGCCTGAGCGAGGCGAGCGCGGAGACCATCCGGCGCGCCCACGCCGTGCACCCGATCACCGCCGTGCAGAGCGAGTACTCGCTGTGGTCGCGTGACGTGGAGGACGAGGTGCTGCCCGCCTGCCGTGAGCTGGGGATCGGCTTCGTGCCGTACTCGCCGCTGGGCCGCGGTTTCCTCGCCGGGCGGTTCACCTCGCCCGACGACCTGGACGTGAACGACTGGCGCCGGGAGAACCCGCGCTTCCAGGACGCCAACCTGGCGGCGAACCTGGGGCTGGCGGCGAAGGTGAAGCAGATCGCCGCCGAGAAGGACGTGACACCGGCCCAGCTGGCCATCGCCTGGGTGCTGGCCCGGGGCGAGGACCTGGTGCCCATCCCGGGCACCAAGCGCCGTACCTACCTGGAGCAGAACGCCGCCGCGGTGGACATCACGCTGACCGATGACGACCTGGCCCGCATCGACGCGGAGCTGCCCGAGCCGGCGGGTGAGCGGTACGACGAGGCGGGCATGCGGTCCGTCAATCGCTAGCCGCCCGAGGTACCTGTCCGCTGCGGCCGTCCGGGCCGGCGCCCGGGGCGTCACAGCCCGACGGTGCTGCCGGGCTCGACGCGGGTGATGGGGACGCCGGTCAGGCCTTCCTCGCCGAGGAGGCGGGCGGTGGAGTGCTGGCCGAGCTCGCTGAGCATGAGCTCGTGGATCTGGATGACCTGTTCGGGCTTGACTGCGCGGACGTAGTCGGCGGCCTCGCCGAGCTTGGTCCAGGGGCCGCTCGTCGGCAGCAGCAGGGTGCGCACGGGAGCGTCGGGTGCGAAGTAGGCGTCACCGGGGTGGTAGAGGGCGCCGTCGTCGATGAGGTAGCCGACGTTGTCGGGGCACGGGATGTCGGCGTGGATCCGCGCGTGGCGGTGGCCGTGGACGGTGGCGGTGAGGGAGCCGACGGTGATCGTGTCGCCCGCGGTGACGGTGTGGACGCGGCCGTCGCCGTCGCCGAGGGCGGTCGCGACGGCGGCTGTGCCGTAGACCTGGAGTTCGGGCCGGGCTTCGAGGGCGGCGGAGACGACCTGCTCGTCGAAGTGGTCGAAGTGTTCGTGCGTGATCAGTACGGCGTGGGCGCGGGACACGGCCTCCGCCGCGTCCGGGGTGAGGGTGCCGGGGTCGATGACCAGGCGGGTCCCGTCCTTCTCGAGCGTGACACAGGCGTGGGCGTGCTTGGTGAGCTGCACGGTGGGTCCTTTCCGGGGGATTCCCCCGATCGAAGGTTTACAACCAAACTGTACACCTAGACTGTAGATAACGAGATGCAGGGCTTGGCCGGGGCGCACCCGGGGCCTCGGGCTCGGGTTCAGGACCCCCGGGCTCGGCCTCGGTTTCAGGGTCCCCGGCTCGGGTTCCGGGCATGTGGCACGGACCCCGGTTCGGGAGCGAGGCCGGAAACAATGCACCCAAGGTGTACAGCTTGGTTGGCGAGCACCGGCTACTCTGGCGCCATGGACGACGACCAGCTGGCGGAGGAGCTTCGCCTCACCATCGGGCAGCTCGTACGCACGGTGCGTACCGCCGACACGATGCCTCCCGGCGAGGCTGCCGTCCTCGGCTACCTGGACCGCGACGGCCCGCTGACCACCGCCGACATCGCACAGCAGCGGGGAGTCAGCCACCAGTCGGCCGCCAAGGCGGTCAAGGAGCTCCTCGCCCGGGGCCTTGTGTCCACGGAGCCCCACCCCAGCGACGGGCGCAAGCTCCTGCTGCACCTCACGGCGGCGGGAAGCGACCGTCTGACCGAGGAACGCCGCAGGCGGGCGGACTCGCTCGGCGTCGCGATCAACGACACCCTCAGCCCCGACGAGCGGGAGACGCTCGCCGCGGCGCTGCCCCTCCTGTCACGCCTGACCGCACGGCTGAAGACCGGGCAGCCCGTGGGCTGATGCGGGCGGGCACCGCTGTCCGGGCACCGCTGTCCGGGCGCCGCCGCCCGGGGGCCGCATCGCCGTCATCGCGGCGTCCTTCGCGCCGCACGTACGCGCGCCGTCCTCGCGGGCGGGCGCCGCCCGATGCTCTCGGGCGGCGCCTGCTGTCGTCGGGTTATTCGACCTTGGCCCAGTCGAGGGTCCGCTCCACGGCCTTCTTCCAGCCCGCGTACCCTTCCGCGCGCCGGTCCTCGGACCACTGGGGCTCCCAGCGCTTGGACTCCTGCCAGTGCGTGCGCAGTTCGTCGGTGTCGCGCCAGAATCCGGTCGCCAGACCCGCCGCGTAGGCGGCGCCGAGCGCGGTGGTCTCGGCGACGACCGGTCGGCTGACCGGTACGCCGAGGACGTCCGCCTGGATCTGCATGCAGAGGTCGTTGGCGGTGACGCCGCCGTCGACCTTGAGCACGTCGAGGTGGACTCCGGAGTCCTGCTCCATGGCCTCGACCACGTCGCGGCTCTGGTAGCAGATGGACTCCAGGGTCGCCCGGGCGAGGTGGCCGTTGTCGTTGAAGCGGGCCAGACCCACGATCGCGCCGCGGGCGTCGGAGCGCCAGTACGGAGCGAACAGGCCCGAGAAGGCGGGAACGAAGTACATGCCGCCGTTGTCCTCGACGGTGCGCGCCAGCGTCTCGCTCTCCGCCGCATCGTTGATGATCTTCATCTGGTCACGCAGCCACTGCACCGCGGACCCGGTGACGGCGATGGAGCCCTCCAGGGCGTACACCGCCGGGCTGTCGCCGAACCGGTACGCCACGGTGGTGAGCAGGCCGTGCTGCGAACGGACCAGCTCGGTACCGGTGTTGAGGACCAGGAAGTTGCCGGTGCCGTAGGTGTTCTTGGCCTCGCCCGGCGCGTAGCAGACCTGTCCGACCGTGGCCGCCTGCTGGTCGCCGAGCACCCCGGTGATGGGGATGGCGGCGCGCAGGGGCCGGGAGGTGCGGGTCACGCCGAACGCCTCGCGGTGGGAGGACGCGCTGATGGTGGGCAGCATCTGCCGGGGGATGTCGAAGAAGCCCAGCAGCTCGTCGTCCCAGTCGAGGGTCTCCAGGTCCATCAGCATGGTGCGGCTGGCGTTGGTCACGTCGGTGGCGTGGACACCGCCGTCGGGGCCGCCGGTCAGGTTCCACAGAACCCAGGCGTCCGTGTTGCCGAAGAGGGCGTGGCCCTGTTCGGCCGCCGCGCGGACGCCGTCGACGTTCTCCAGGATCCACTGGATCTTGCCGCCGGAGAAGTAGGTCGCCGGGGGCAGCCCCGCTTTGCGGCGGATGACGTCGCCCTTGCCCGAGCGTTCCAGGGCAGCCGCGATGGAGTCGGTGCGGGTGTCCTGCCAGACGATGGCGTTGTAGTAGGGACGTCCGTTGCGCGGGTCCCACACCACGGTGGTCTCCCGCTGGTTGGTGATGCCGATCGCGGCCAGGTCCTCGGGGGAGAGGTTGCCGTGCCGCAGCGCGTTCTGCATCACCGAGTTGGTGCGTTCCCAGATCTCCACCGGGTCGTGCTCGACCCACCCCGAGCGCGGAAGGATCTGGGCGTGCTCCAGCTGGTGCTTCGCCACCTCGTTGCCGGAGTGGTCGAAGATCATGAATCGGGTGCTGGTGGTGCCTTGGTCCACCGCGCCCACGAAGTCAGCCATGGATTGCCGCCTCTGCTGTGGGTGTCATTGCTCGGGGCTCGGAACACGGCCGGGGGGTTCCGGCTCCGCCGTCGGCAGGAACCGGCCGATGAAGGCCTTGTAGAGGCCGGCGCCGAGCAGGCCGCCGATCAGGGGACCGACGATCGGCACCCAGAAATAGAGATTCCCGTACTGATCTCGCCATGCTGTGCCGTAGCCCGTGAAGAAGCTGGCCAATCGGGGGCCGAAGTCACGTGCCGGGTTGATCGCGTACCCCGCGTTGGTTCCCCACGCCATGCCGATGGCCACGACGATGAGACCGACGATGAACGGAGCCAGGTTGGCGCCCGGCGGTGTGTTCAGCAGGTCGGTGACGGCCAGGATCAGCAGGAGCAGGATCGCGGTGCCGATGATCTGGTCACGGAACGCGCCCCATTCGTGGACCGGCAGGTTCGGATTGCCGTTGGCGGGGAGCGTGGAGAACACGCCCTGTGTCTTGATCGTGTGTCCGGGGTCGGCCTTCGCCAGCGCTTCGGTGTAGTTCCACCGCACGATGAGAGCGGCCACGAACGCGCCCGCGGTCTGGGCCAGCGCGTAGGGCGCCACCTTGCGCCACGGGAAGCCCTTGAACGTGGCCAGGGCGACCGTCACCGCCGGATTGAGATGAGCGCCGCTGAGCCGCGCCGCGACGTACACACCCAGGGTGACGCCGAGGCCCCAGGCCCAGGCGATGCTGTCGTGGTTTCCGAGTCCTCCGGCCGGCGTCGTGAGCGCTCCACCGGCGACCACCTGGGCCACCACGCCACAGCCGAAGAGAATGAGAATCATGGTGCCGACGAACTCGGCCGACAGTTCGCCGACCAACCCCAGCCTTTTCAGTCTGTCAGCCATTGGAAGCCCGCTTCCCGCCGGCACGGAGCCGGCACGTCGACTGCTCGAGCTCTCCCGCACAACAGCATAAGGCGATCATGGGGTAAGCGCACAGAAGGAAGGATGCGCAGGCGGCCGGGGGTTCGTCCGGACGACAGCACCTTCGGGAACGTCATGTGACGCGCCGCTGAGAACAGGGGAGAAATCGCCCCTTCGACGGCTCCCGAAAACCGCGATGCCGGAATTCGGGAATCGCCCGACGAGACGGCAATGAGAAGAGTTCACCGCAGTTGAGGTACGGAGCGGACGTTCATCGCCGTGAGCGCGTGGTGTCGGCGCGCCCCGGGACGGCCTCCGGCTCGGGGCGGTTCGGGAGCAGCAGGCAGAGCGGGACGGCGACGGCGGTGAAGGCCACCGACCACCAGAAGGCGGCGTCGAAGCCGTGGGCCAGGGCCTCGGGCGTGCGGGCGTCCCCGGCGCTGCGCTGGAGGACGACGGTGAGGACGGCGATGCCGATCGAGCCGCCGATCTGCTGGGCGACGCGGGTGATGATGCTGGCGTCCGGGATCTCCTCGTGCCGAAGGCCGACGTAGGCCGCGCCGCTGGGCGCGATCATGGCGGCGCCCAGGCCGATGCCGCGGACGAACAGTGCGGCCATGAGCAGGGGTTCGCCGGTGTCGGCGGTGACGAAGGCGAACGGCACGCCGGCCGCGGTGACGAAGGTGAACGCCGCGATGGCGACCCGCCGGGGGCCGAAGCGGTCGGTGTACCGGCCGGCCAGGCCGCGGGCGACGAGTGCGCCGACGCCCTGGGGGACGAGCAGCAGTCCGGCGCCGAGGGCGTCCTCGCCGCGGACCTGCTGGAAGTACAGGGGCAGCAGCATCATCGCCCCGTACAGGGACAGGCCGGCCAGGAAGACGAGGGCGGAGGAGGAGGCCACCGCGCGGTGGCGGAACAGCCGCAGGTCGACCAGCGCGCCGTCCCGCGGCAGCGCCCAGGCGACGAATACGCCGATCAGGGCGAGTCCACCGACCACCGGGACGAGGACCCGGGCACCGGTGAAGCCCGTGCCGCCCCCGACCTGGGAGAGGCCGTAGATCAGGGCGGCGACGCCGGGGGACAGCAGGAGCAGCCCGACGACGTCCAGGCGGGGACGGTGGCCGTCGGGCGCCGGACGGTCGTCGGGCAGGTCGCGCCGGGCGAGCAGGCAGCCGGCGACACAGAAGGGGATGTTGACGAGGAACAGCCAACGCCAGTCGGCCAGATGCAGGACGAGACCGCCCAGAACCGGCCCCAGGACGGGGCCGAGCGCGGTGGGGACGGTGATGACGGCCATGACCTTGCCGATGTTGCGGCCCTTGGCGGCCTGCATGATCAGCGTGACGGTGAGTGGCATCATGATGCCGCCCGCGACGCCCTGGACGACGCGGAAGGCGATGAGGCTGGTCGAGCTCCACGCCAGCGCGCTCAGGATCGAGCCGAGCAGGAACACGCTCAGGGAGGCGATCCACAGGCGTTTGCCGCCGACCCGCGCCTGGGCCCAGCCGGCGAGCGGGATGGTGACGAAGATGGCCAGCAGATAGCCGGTGCTCACCCACTGGACGGTCGACAGCGGGGCATCGAGGTCCCCGGCCAGGTCGTCGAGGGCGACGCTGACGATGGTGGTGTCGAAGACGACGGCGAGGGCGCCCACGAGGACGGTGAAGGCCGTGCGCCACACGGCGGGGTCGATGCGGTCGGGGTCCACCGCGGCGGGCGCGGAACCGGCCCGGTCGGCAGTGCTCATGAACAGCCACCTTAAGATACAAAGTTCTATCTTACGGCTGTCAGGGTAGAGCGATAGAATAAGATAGGCAAATCTATCTAAGGGAGGGCGGATGCCCGAGCGACGCCGCGGAGCGGCACTGGAGAAGGCGCTTCTCGACGCGGCCTGGGACGAACTCACGGCCAACGGCTACGCCAGGTTCACCATGGACGCCGTCGTGCGGCGGGCGGGCACCAGCCCGCCTGTCCTCTACCGCCGCTGGTCGGACCGCGAGGAACTGGTCCGCGCCGCCATCGTCCACACGCTGCGGGGGTACCGCCTCGACACCCCCGACACCGGGAGCCTGCGGGAGGACGTCCTCACCCTCATGCGGGAGATCAACGCCACCCGTGTCCCGCTCATCACCGTCATGAGCGCACAACTGGCCGGCTACCACCAGGAGACCGGCACCTGCACCGCCGAGCTGCGCGACCCCCTCGCCACGGGGCGCAAGGAAGCCCTCGACGTGCTCTACGACCGCGCCGTCGACCGGGGCGAGATCGAACGCGGCCGCCTCACCGAACGCGTCAAGGCCCTGCCCTTCGACCTGCTGCGCCACGAGATCCTCACCAGCTTCGCCCCCGTACCCGAGCGCGTCCTCGAGGAGATCGTCGACACGGTCTTCCTCCCCTTGGTGCGCTGACCGGCGCGCCGATCGCGACGGGGCGCACCCCGGCCCCCTCGGGAGTCCCCCGTCGCGGCGCGTCGTGTGTGCCGCCCCTTCGCGGGTATCCGCTCCGCATCGCAAACCCTCGGGCCGACGCCCGACCAACCGGAGGAGAGGTACCGCATGTCCGCGTCCCTCGTGGAAACGGTCGATATCGAGGCCCCCGTCGCTGTCGCGTGGGAACTGTGGAGCGATGTGACCCGGTGGCCGTCCTTCCTCAGCCACGTACGGCTGGTCGAGCGGCTCGACGACCGCCGCTTCGCCTGGCAGCTGCAACTGCCCGGCGCCGACAAGAACTTCGTCGCCGAGCTCACCGAGGTCGTGCCGCGGGAACGGATCGCCTGGCACACCGTCGAGGGCGTCCACCACGCGGGTGTGGTCACCTTCCACCGGCTCAGCGAGACGACGAGCCGCGTGACGCTCCAGATCGAGTACGACCCCAAGGGGTTCGTCGAGCGCGTCGGCGCGCTGACCAATCTGGACTCGGCACTGGCCAACTACGACCTCGGCGAGTTCCAGAAGCTGGCCGAGACAGCCGCCGCCGCCTGACCCGGACACTGCTGCCGCGTACCCGTGTCCGGCACCGGTCGGGAGCGGGACCCGCGACGTGCGGCCGCGGTCCCCGGGCCGTGGCCTCAGCCGCGTGCGGCGAGTGCCTCGCGCCAGGCCGGGCTGTCGACGTAGTGGTTGTCGAAGCGTTCCGAGGAGTCCTTGATCTCCTGCGGGTCGGCCTCGCCGCGCATCACCCGGCCGAGGAGCCGCAGGTAGTCGAAGCGGCCCGCGCCCGGGGTGAAGACGAACAGTACGTCGGCCGTCCTGCCGGGTGCCGCGGCGAAGGCGTGGGGGGTGTGCGGCGGTACGACGAGGAAGTCGCCTGCCTCCAGGACGACGATCTCCTCGCCCACCAGTGCCTGGAGCGCTCCGTCGATCACGAAGAACGCCTCGGACGCGGCGGTGTGCAGGTGGGCGGGTGCTCCGACCGCGCCCTCCGCGAACGTCGAGCGGTAGCCGGTGAGCCGTCCGCCGGTGTGATCGGAGTCCGCGAGCAGTGTCATGACGCTGCTGGGGTCACGGGTCGTCTCGGCGTCCGCCGCGCGAGTGAGGACCGGGGCGAAGCCGTTGGTCAGGGCGGTCCGGGAGCTCTGCGTGGTCTCGTTCTTCGTCGTCATGCGTACGACTCTAGGGAGTGGATCGACCGGTGCCGGGGTGCATTTCGGGGTCAGGATCGTGGGTCAATCCGCTCCACTCGCCGCAGGGGGCGGACGGACACACGCGCCGCGGACAGGTTGTGGCGATGACCGAACCGCGGCCGCCCGGCGGCGTCGAGCCCGACGCGGACGAACTGCGTGCCCGGTGGGCGGACGCCTGGCGGCCGGAGCGGGTGGCGGAGCGGTTGGCCGGGGTGGGCACGCCCTGGTGCGTCGCGGCCGGGTGGGCACTGGATCTGTTCCGCGGTGAGCAGACGCGGCCGCACGGTGATCTGGAGATCGCGGTGCCCGTGGCGGGATTCCCGAGGATCCGGGACCGCTTCCCCGAGTACGTGTGGGACGCGGTGGGTTCGGGACGGGTCTGGGCGGCAGCGGGAGCCGAGGCACTGGCGGCCACACATCAGACCTGGCTCCGTGATCCGGTGAGCGGCCGGTACCTGTTCGACGTCTTTCGTGAGCCGCACGTGGGCGAGACCTGGATCTGTCGGCGGGACGGGAGTCTGCGGCTGCCGTACGACGCGATCGTCGAGCGGACGGCGGACGGGATCCCCTACCTGGTGCCGGAGGTGGTGCTCCTGTTCAAGGCGAAGGGGACGCGGCCCAAGGACCAGGCGGACTTCGACGGGACGCTGCCGCTGCTGGACCCGGCGCGGCGCGCTCGCCTCGGTGAGTGGCTGGAGCGGGTGCACGCCGGGCATCCCTGGCTGGCGGAGCTGACGGGGTAGCGGCGCGGGACGTCCGCGTCACTCCTCGAGGCCGTCACGGAGGTCGAGGCTCGGTTCTGACCGACGGGTACGTAGCCGAAACCGTGACTCCGGCAGCGGGCCTCGTACGCGAAGGTCGGAGCCCCCTCGACCACCGGCAACCGGCCCTGCCGCGCGGCGAGGACCGCGACGGCTCATGAGCCTCAGGACGTGCTCGCGTACAGCTCTTGCAGTGGCTGGGCCGAGTCGGTGCCGGAGTGCCCGAAGGGAGCGTCGAAGCTCCACACCAGGAAGAGCAGGAACACCACCAGGGCGCTGAACGCGGTGGCCAGCATCAACTCCCGTGCGGAGCGGCGGATCTGGAGGGCGTAGAGCAGACCGAGCGTGACGATCCCACCGGCGATCAGGCCGAACCAGACCACCCCCGGCAGGGTGCTGCCGGCGCTGTCGAGGCGCTGGTGGCGGGCGTCGTCGGCCGCGGCGACCTGGTCCAGGAGCGGCTGGTACGCCTGTGCCTGGAGTTCGTCGGAGGGCGTGTGGTGCGCGATGTCGCTGCGGATGCGGGTCAGCAGCCGGCCCCCGGTGGCGTCGATCGGATCGTCGTCCTCCATGGCCGGCCATTCGGCGGTCACGGCGTGCCGGGCGTAGGCGTCGATGTGCTGCTGGACCTGGGTGTGGAAGGAGGCCGGATAGACGTCCAACCGCTGGTCGATCTCGTACAGGGCCTGGGCCTCGCGCTGCACGGTGTCCTCGGCGGCCCCGCGTGCCTCCCAGACGCCGGCGATCGCCAGCCCGAGGACGATGGCGTAGACGACGCCGACCATCATCACCATGTACTCGAGCACGTCGGGTGTCTGTGAGGTGTCCTCGTCGTCCGCCACACGGCGGTGGCGCATCACGGTGGCGGCGACCACGAAGGCGCAGACCAGCGCGCAGGCCAGGGTGTAGATCAGCCATTCCGGCACAGCAGGACTCCAGGATGAGCAGATGAGAGATGAGCAGTGGGGGATGAGCGTGTGAGCGGGTGAGGGGATGAACGTGTGAGGGGGAGGTGCTGTGGGGCGGGCGGTTCCTCGGGCCTGGGCGGTCAGCCGCGGTTCCGGCGTCGGGAGCCCGGGCGCAGCGCGGCGGCGGCCAGGATGGCCGGGGTGGTGATCACGACGGTGGTCATCGTGGTGGACAGACCGGCGGGTGCCGGACGAGCCGAACCACCGCCGTAGTGGAAGCGCGGCACCCAGCGGAAGAGCGCGGCGCGGGGCGTCGGGTCGGGTGCCCGAGCGGGTGCGGGCGCCGGTGCCGGTGCGGGCGGGTCGGCGACGACGCCGGCGGCCTCGGGCGGCGGTTCCGGCGCGGACTCGCGCCGCCCGGCGGGACGCGGACGAGGGGGCGTCGACGAGGGCCCGGCCGGGGGGACGTCGGCCGGGCGAGGCGTCCGTGCCGCCGCTGGTGTCCGCTTCGAGGGGTCCGGTTCGCGCGACGGCCGTGGCGTGGGCGGTGACGACGAAGGCGCGGCGGGCCGCTGCGGGGCGGAGCCGCCGACCTCGACCCAGCCGTCGGCGGAGCACACCACCACGTGGGGGGTGGGGGAAGTGGTGTCGACGACGACCGCGGGTCCGCCGGCGCACGGCAGCGGGCAGAGCGCGGCGGCGGTTCCGAGACCGACGGTGATCCAGCCGCTCACCAAGGCTGTTCCTCTCCGCTGACGAGGGGCGTGCCCTGGACGCGGGCACGCACGAGTGGACGCCGACGCGCTCACCGGGCGGTGGCCGTTCGGCAACGGGAGTAACGATCATGCTCGGCGCGGGGACACGGCCGCGCCCGGCGTTCGGCCCCGCGGCCCCCCGCGCGGCCCATGACCTGCCGGCGGGTCAGCGGCTGCGGGGAGTCGGCGGTCCGGCGAGGAGGACGGCTTCGATGGCGGCGTAGCGCTCGCGTTCGCGCGCGGTCGCCTTCCGGCCGGACAGGAGGGTGCCGAGCAGGCCGCAGAGGAATCCCGCCGGTACCGACACGAGAGCCGTGGTCGTGAAGGGGAACCAGTTGAAGTCGACTTCGGGGAACGCGGATCCGGGCGAGCCGGAGACAAGGTTGGTGCCGGTCATCAGGACGAGGACGCTGACCGAGCCGCCGATGAGCGTGCACAGCAGACCGGCCCGGGTGAAGCGCCGCCAGAAGAGGCTGTAGACGAGGGCGGGGGCTATGGCCGAGGCGCCGAGGCAGAAGGAGACGGTGGCGAGCGGCTGGAGGCTGCGGTGCTGGGCGAGCACGGCGAGCAGGATGACGGGCAGTCCCACCGCCAGGGCGGCCAGCCGCGCCAGCGCCATCTCGCGCAGCGCCGAGACGTTCGGTCGGGCCGCGGCGATGTCGTGGGCCAGCGAGTTGGCGCAGGCCAGCGTCATGCTGGCCACGGAGGCCAGCAGCGTCAGGAAGATCGCCGTCGTGACGGTGGCGAACAGCAGGCTCTCCGGGCGGGAGAGATGCATCCCGAACGCGGCACGCGAGCCGAGCAGATAGGCGGTGTTGCCGCGCGGGTCGGCCCCGGCGACGCCCGTCCGCCCGATGAGGGCCGTCGCGCCCACGCCGATGACGGTGATCACGGCGATGAACAGGGTGACCGTGGAGATGGCCCAGGACATCGCGCGGCGCACCTGGGGAGCGCTGCCGGCGGTGTACATCCGCATGGTGACGTGCGGCAGACAGGCGCCGCCCAGCACGATGGCGCACTGGGTGCTCACCATGTCGAGTCCGCGGTGCGGGCCGTTGGCGAACTGAAGGCCGTAGCGCAGGAAGTTCTGCTCGGCGCCACTGCCGTGGGCGGCGGCCTGGAACAGGGTCCGCGGGCTCCAGCCGAAGGTGTGCAGGATGAGTCCGGCGACGATCAGTCCGGACCCGAGCAGGATCACGGTCTTCAGGATCTGGATCAGGGCGGTGCCCCGCATCCCCCCGATGGCCGCGTAGCTGATCATCAGGGTGCCCGCCCCGACGACGCAGCCGGTCCGCATCGCGCCGTCGGAGAATCCGAGCACGTACGCCAGCAACTGACCCACCCCGGCCAGCTGTACGACCATCATCGGCACCAGCGAGGCGAGGGTGACCACACAGGCGGTGATGCGCACCGCGCGGCCCGGGAGCCGTCTGCCGAGGGCGTCGGCCATGGTGAACCGGCCGGTGTGATGCAGCGGTTCGGCCAGGAGGACCATCAGGAGCAGCAGGGACAGCACGGTGCTCAGGGCCAGGACGACACCGTCGTAGCCGCACAGCGCGATCACGCCGCCGATGGTGAGCACGGTGGCGGCGGAGATGTAGTCACCGGCGATGGCCAGGCCGTTGCGCAGGGGCGACAAGGAGCGGTATCCGGTGTAGAACTCGTCGAGGTCGTCGCGATCGGGGCCGGTGAGCACGCACAGCATGAGCGTCAGGGCCACGACACTGGAGAACGCCACCAGGGACCAGGACTGCGCGGAGCCGTCGAAATCCGTCACGGCCGCGGCTCCTCGCGCGGGACGGGACGGGGTCGGCCGTGCACCCGCCGGGCCAGCGGGTCGACGTAGCGGCGCGCCGTGAACTCGTAGAGGAGGACCGCCAGCCAGGTGACGGGCAGTTGTACCAGGGCGAGGAGGAGTCCGGTGGGCAGGCCGCCCGGTGCGGTGCGGGTCATGACGGAGGGGGCTTCTACGGTGAGGGTGAGGAAGGCGGCGAAGTAGCCGAGCGCGGCGAACGTGGCGACGCGCCGCTGCCAGCGGCAGGCCCGGCGCAGCCGGCGCAGGTCGCGGTGGGTGCCGGCCACGGACCGCACGGGGGCCGGCAGGCGGGTCTCTTCGTACGGGGCGGCGGCGGCCCACCGCGGGGCTGCGGCGGAGGAGGCGTGCCGTGCGGGCAGGTGCCGCGCCGGGTATAAGTCGGAGCTGTCGGAGGACATCCCAGGATCTCCTACTGGGTCGTGGGCCCCAGGGGTGCGGACCGCGCGTACGTGGGGAGCGGTGCGTGTGTTCGGGTGCCCGCACGCTATGCGGGTGTCGGACCGCGCGCAGAGACTTCCGTGAACTCCCTGGTGAGGACCGCTGCGGCGCTCTGACCTCGGATGTTGTGGAAGTGACGGGTGTGGTGAGGGGGCACGACGGTGTTGTGCCGGGCAGCGCGGGTCGCATCGTTCGAACGGGGGCGGGGGCCGTCCGTGGGGCTGCCGGCGGCTTGTTTCGGCGACGCCTCAGAGGGCCGGCTCGTCCGTCCTGGGGCCGTCCGTACCGTGGCCGGTCGCCGTACGGCCGGTCGCCGTGCGGTGGACGACGTGTGCGGCGGCCACGTCCAGGGCCGCGTGGCCGGTGGACTTGAAGACGGTGAGCTGATCCGGGGAGGTCCGGCCGGGGGCCTCGCCGCAGAGGACGGAGCCTAGGAGGACGATGTCGCGGCCCCCGGCCGGGCCTTGCAGCTCGTGGGCGCCGGAGGGCGGGGGAGTCGTGGCGGCGCCGGGCCACTCCGCGAAGAGCGCGGCGTCGCGGACGGTGTCGTCGTCGAGTTCGGGCCCGTGGGAGCCGCCGACCGAGCTGACGTGGGTGCCCGGAGCGAGCCACGCGCGCCGCAGGACGGGCCGGGTGGCGCCGGTGCAGCAGTACACGGTGGCCGCCTCGCGCACGGCGACCTCGATGCCGTCCGCCGCACGGCCCGCCGGGTGCAGGGCGGCCAGCGCGCGGGCCGCTTCGGGATCCCGGCCCGCGACGGTGACCGGTTCGCCCGGGCGGAGTGCCGCGAGGAGACAGACCTGGGCCCGGGCCTGGGCGCCGGTGCCGACGACCACCACGGGTCCCGGCCCGGCCAGTGCCAGGGCGCTGTGCGTGGCGGCCGCCGCGGTGCGCCAGGCCGTGACGGGTTCGGCGTCCATCACGGCCAGGGGACGGCCGTCCTCCGGGTCGAAGAGGGCCACGATGCCCCGGTGGGTGCTGCGGCCGGGACGGGCGGGGTCGGCGAACACCGACACGAGTTTCGCGGCGAGGCCGAGGCCCGGCACATGGCCGGGCATGGCGCCCAGCAGGCCGCCGGGGGCGAAGGCCGCTATCCGGGGCGGGGCGGACACCGTGTCCCGCGCCACGGCGACGAGCGCCTCGGACACGGCGGCCATCAGGCGGCGCGGGTCGAGGGCGGCCGCGGTGGCCGCCTTGTCGAGGACCAGGACGTCGTTCACGCGCCGCTCGCCGTGCCCGGGCCGGACAGCAGGTCACGCAGCGAGTCGACCGCGGAGGCGAGTTCCTCGCGCAGGCGGCGCAGGCGCGGCTCGTCGATCTCGGCGTCCGGGCCGACCACGGTGACGGCGCACACCGGCGCCCCGGGGACCGGGACCACGGCGCGGCTCAGGGAAGCCACGAACTGCTCGTTGCGGCCGTGCTCGACGGCGAACCCGTCGGCCTCGGTCCGCTCGAGGTCGGCGAGCAGACCCGCCTCGCCGTCCAGCGGATGTCCGGCCGCGCGCGCCACGGCGAGGTAGGGGCCGCGGGCCGGTGGGGGCAGGGCGGCCACCAGGGCGAGAGGCCCGGCGAACCGGTGCACGGGCAGCGCCTCGTCCCGGAGCGTGCTGATCATCGCCAGGCGGTCCGGGCGGATCACGTCCACCACCCGGGAGCCGTCGTTCTCCAGGACCTGGAGGTTGACCATCATGCCGGTGCGCGCGGAGAGGTCCTCCAGCACCGGACGGGCCAGGGAGGTCAGCGAGTGGTGCGCCGCCCGGGCCGACAGGCGCAGGACGGCGGTGCCCGGCAGGTAGCGGTCGTCGACGCGCAGGACCCAGCCGCGGCGGACGAGGTCCACGAGGACGCGGTAGGCGGTGGCCCGATGCAGGCCGACCTCGTCGGCGAGGTCGGTGAGCCGGGGCGGCCGGGGGGCCCGGGCGACGGCCTCGACCAGGTCCAGCGCCTTGTCCACGGCCGTGCGTGTCGCCTGCGGCGCTGTGGGCGCTTGCGGCATCGAAACCCTTCCCTTCCCGGATGACCGGGATGACCCGACCGACGTCCCGGCGGGCGTGTCCGGCGCCGGGATTCGAGGGTAGGGTACCGGTTGTTTCGACTGGCGAGAGACTTGTTACGTAGAGCGTAACAGATCGAGAGTGGTGACCTTGACGAACGAGAGTTCCGGGGCGGCGAAGCCCTTCGCGCCGCCCGAGTCCGGCGAGTTGGCGGTCTATCGCGGCTTCACGCTCTTCGACGGGACGGGCAGCGCGCCCCGTCCCGACGTGTCGCTCGTCGCCGACGGCTCCGTGATCCGGTCCGTCGCCGACGAGACGGACGTGGCGGCCGCCCTCGCCGAGGGCGCCGAAGTCATCGACCTCACCGGTCACTTCGTCACACCCGGCCTCGTCGACGCCCACCAGCACCTCGCCACGCCGCCCGACCGTCCGGCCGCCGAGGCGGTCCTGCGCCGGCTCGTCCACAGCGGGGTGACGGCCGTCCGGGACATGGCGGACGACCTGCGTCAGGTCGGCGACCTCGCGCGGGCCGCTCTGGTGGGCGAGATCGCCGCCCCCGACATCCACTACGCGGCGCTCATGGCGGGCCCGGGCTTCTTCGACGACCCCCGCACCCACCAGGTGACCCAGGGCGCCGTGCCCGGACACGTGCCCTGGATGCAGGCGGTCACCGACGCCACCGACCTCAAGCTCGCGGTGGCCCTGGCGCGGGGAACCTACGCGTCGGCCATCAAGGTCTACGCCGACCTGGAGGCGGACCTCGTCGCCGCCATCACCGCCGAGGCGCACCGCCAGGGCATCCCGGTGTGGGCGCACGCCGCCGTCTTCCCCGCCACACCCGGCGAGGTCGTCGCGGCCGGCGTGGACACCGTCTCGCATGTGACCCTGCTGGCCCACGAGGCCGCCAAGGAGCCGCTGACCAGCTACAAGGACAAGCCGGCCGTCGATCACGAAAGCCTCGTCACCGGCCGGGACGCGCGGCTCGACGCGCTCTTCGCCCGGATGCGGGAACAGGACGTAGTCCTGGACGCGACCGCCGGCATGTGGGCGAGCGAGGAGCTGTCGGGCGACGACCCGGAGAGCACCGAACGCGCCCTGCGGCAGACCGAGTTGGCCGTCGCCCTCACGGCGCAGGCACACCGGGCCGGCGTGGCCCTGGCCACCGGTACCGACTACGAGACCGCTCCCGGCGAGCCGTTCCCCGCCCTGTACGAGGAACTCGCCTTCCTCGTGAAGCGGTGCGGCATCCCGGCCCCGGAGGTGCTGCGCGCCGCGACCCTGGTCGGTGCCCGCAGCGCCGGCACCGCACACCGGACGGGCAGCGTCGAGCCGGGCAAGCTCGCCGACTTCGCGGTCTTCGCGCAGGACCCGCTGGCCGACATCGACCACCTGCGCACCATCACCCTCACCGTCAAGCGGGGCCGCCGCTTCCCGCGCGCCGCCTACGCCACCACCTCGTCCCGGGAGACCCGTTGACCACCACGCCCCTGATCGTCAACGCGCTGGGACAGCTCGACAACCCCAACGCCCCCCGGTCGATGCGGGCCGCCGCGGACCTCAACCCGACCAGCGAGCAGTACACCGTCGACGCCCGGACCCTGGCCGAAGCCAAGGCCTCCGGCCTGACCGCCGTCAACATCACCCTGGGCTATGTGATGGGCGACCTGCCGCCGTACGAACACACCCTGCACGAGATCGACGTCTGGGACGGCATCATCGACCGCCACCCGGACGACCTGCTGAAGGTCACCACCGCCGCGCACATCCGCACGGCCGCCCGCGACGGCCGGGTCGGCGTCATCTACGGGTTCCAGAACGCGGTGGCCATCGGGGACGACGCCGGCCGGGTCGCCACCTTCGCCGAACGCGGCGTACGCGTGGTCCAGTTGACCTACAACCAGGCCAACCATCTCGGCGGCGGCTCGACGGCACCGGCCGCCACGGGGCTGACCGCCTTCGGACGCGAGGTGGTCGACGCGCTCAACGACCACCACCTCATGGTCGACCTGTCGCACAGCGGCGAGCGGACCTGTCTGGACGCGGCCGCCCACTCCCGCGTCCCGGTGTCCGTCAACCACACCGGATGCCGCGCCCTGACCGACCTGCCCCGCAACAAGACCGACGAGGAACTGCGTCTGGTGGCCTCCCGCGGCGGCTTCGTCGGCATCTACTTCATGCCGTTCCTCAGCCCCACCGGGCACGCGCGCGCCGCCGATGTCGTCGAGCACATCGCGCACGCCGTGGACGTCTGCGGAGAGGACCACGTCGGTATCGGCACCGACGGTCCCGTCACCGCGATCGACGACCTCGACGCCTACCGGGCGCGGCTGGCCGAGCATGTGGCGCAGCGCCGGGAGGCCGGGGTCTCCGCGGCCGGCGAACGGGCGGACACCTACCCGTTCGTGGTCGACCTGCGGGGCGTGGACCAGTTCCGCGAGCTGATACGGCTGCTGGAGCAGCGCGGCTACTCCGCCGGCCGCATCGAGAAGATCATGGGGCGCAACTTCCTCGACTACGCGGAACGGGTGTGGACGGCGTAGCCCCGCACCGTAGGCCGTGATGTATCCCGCACGCCTGTCCCGCGCCTGAGCGGGCACACGCAGGAGCAGGACGACAGGGAGGACATCGTGAGCCAATACCGCGCACACCAGGTGCCGACCGCCGGCCACACCCCGGACGACGACCTCACCGGATACCAGGTCGACGCCACGGACGGTCACGTCGGCAAGGTCAGCAAGTACTCCAGGGACCTCGGTCCGCGCTTCCTGGTGGTGCACACCGGCCTGTGGGTTCTCGGCAAGGACGTGGTGATCCCGGCGAACGCCGTCCTGGGCATCGACCACGACGCCCGGATCGTGCAGCTGTCCCGGACGAAGGCGCAGGCCAAGTCGGCACCCGTCTTCGACGCGGACACCTACCTGGGCGACCCGCGCCACCGCGACCAGCTGGGCGGCCGACACGGATCCGGCCACTGACCGACCCGGATCCGAGCACCGACCGAAGCGGCCCGTACCCCTGCCGGGGGCGGGCCGCTCGCCGTCCGGTTCACGGCGAAGGAGCGGCCGTGGCACTCCGGCCGGACGCCCGCGCCGCGGCAGGGGAATCCGGGGGCTGCGCGTGCTGGGTCAAGTGGGCGGCGACGCCCGTGACTTCGAGCAGGCGGGTGAAGTGGGCGGGCTGGTGGTCCAGATGCAGGGTGATGCCGGCCGGGTGGGTGCGGCGGCGCAGGCCGAGCAGGGCGGAGAGCCCGCTGGAGTCGACGGCGGTCAGCTCCGCCCAGTCCAGATGCAGATGCCGCAGGGCCGGCCCGTGCCGGTCGGCGTGCGCGTCCAGCAACTCGGCCACCGCGGGCGTGAACTCGTCGCTGGTGTCGTAGTCGAGACAGCCGTGGACCGCCAGACGCAGCGTGCGCGCGTCGGTGGCCTGGACGGCCAGGGAGAACTCGGGCGGCGGACAGGGGGTCATGCGTCGACTTCCGAGCCGGGGCCGGTGGGCATCGCGGGCAGGGTGTCGCGCGCGGCCCCGAGGAAGCCCAGGGCGCGCGGGTAGTCGTGCAGCTGATCGGCCAGGATGTCCAGCCCGAGCCGCAGACTGGCGGCGGGCACCCGGCGGGCCGTCAAGATGTCCGCGGTCCACGTGGTGAACGTCGTGAACAGGGCCGCGTCGTCGACGTAGAGGGCGGTGGCGAGGAAGTCCACGATGTGGGCGAGGTCCTCGGCGGTCCGCTCCCGCTGCGCCGTGGAGTAGGACCGCATGGCAGGCCAGCGGTCCTCCAGGGCGGCCAGCGACTGCCGGACGAGGACGGCACGGCTCCGCCGGATGAAGGTGTATTCCTGGTCGGCGAGATGGGGCAGGTCGTCGATCTGCTGCCGCTGCCGGGTCCGGTGCCCGGTCAGACCCCCGGCCAGGAGGTCCGCTGCGGCGCGGGCGTCGGGCGCCCAGGCGTCGGCCTGGATGAGGCGGGCGTACCGGCCGTCCGCGCCGAAGGCGGCGCCGCCGACCATCACGGGGATGCCGAGGGACTGCACCGCGGTGACCGCCTGGTGCGCCGTCGGCAGGTGTGTGGGGATCGAGACCGACAGCAGCACGGCGGCGGGGTTAGTCCCGTGCAGGTGCGCGATCAGTCGCGGCGTGGGTGTGCGGGCGCCGAGGAAGTCCACCTGCCAGCCGCGCAGGGTGAGGAGTTCGGCCAGGAACCGGGCCGGAAGGGCATGCCATTCGCCGTCCACGCAGGCCACCGTGACCCGGCCCCGCCCCGGGGAGCCTGGCGGCGGCCCGGAGCGGTGCTGGGCCAGGGCTGCGATGACCCGGTCGGTGATCGCGCTGGCGGCGTGCTCCTCGGCCACGGTGATGCGGTTGGCGGCCCACTCGGTGCCGACGCGGTGCTGCACGCCGGCGACCACGTCCAGCAGCAGCGCCTCACCGTCGGCTCCCGCGTCGGCCGCCTCGGCCACCAGCCGCAGCGCGGCCGGCTCGTCCCGGCCGATCACCGCCGTCCACAGGCGATCCGACAGTCCTCGCAGCGTGGTGTCGACCGCACCGGCCGCCATCACAGCTCCTTCCCGTGCGGGCCTCGGTCCGCGGGCCCGTCCACGACGACGTGCGGCGAGCCGTGACCGCCGACGGGGTTGGTGATCGCGAGCGTGGCCATGTCGTCGTGGCGGTCACTGTCCAGCCACTGCGCGGCCAGCATCTGCACGCGCTCGACCACCGCCTCGGCCGGCATCCGCGCACACTCGCGCAGCGCCTCCCGCAGCCGCGCCTCACCGTAGAGCTGATCGCCCAGGGGGCCGCCGCGGGCCTCGGTGATCCCGTCCGTGTACAGCAGGCAGGTCTCCCCGGGCGCCAGCACGACCTCGACGCTGCGCATGTGGACGTCGGGCAGTGCCCCCACGAGCGTGCCGCTGGTGGCGGCCTCCTCCACCCGGCCGTCGGCGCGGACGATCAGCGGAGGCAGGTGCCCGGCGCTGGTCAGCCGCAGCCGGACCTGATCGGCCCGGCGCCGCACCGAGGCCAGCACCAGGGTCGCGAACCGGGTGTGGTGGGAGTTGAGCAGTGCGCCGTTGAGGAGGCCGAGCACCTGCTGATGGTCACCCGACAGGGGCAGCAGAGCGTGCAGCACGCTGCGGATCTTCCCGGTCAGGACGGCGGCCTCCAGCCCCTTGCCCGCCACGTCTCCGAGGACGACGAACGTCTCCTCGGTGGGGTCCGCGCCCGGGTGGACGTCGTAGAAGTCGCCGCCGACCCGCTCGTGGTCCTGCGACGCCCGGTAGGCCCCGGCGTACTCGACACCGTGCACCCGCTCCAGCCGCGGCGGCAGCAGCTCACGCAGCAGCGTGGCCGTGATCGACGCCTGCTCGGCGTAGAGGCGCGCCGCCGACAGCGCGGCCCCGGCCCGCGCGGCGAACAGCCGGGCGAACACCTCCTCGCCGTCCGTGAACGCGCGGTGCGTGCTGGAGCGCAGCAGGATCAGCACCCCGGCCGGCATCCCGTGCCCGGGCAGCGGCGTCACGATCACCGACCCGATCGGACGGTCGAAACCCGGGGGTACCACCCAGTCCGGGAGGTCGGCCGGGTCGATCCACCGGGTGGGAACCGGCGGGAAGCCGCGCAGCGCCTCCGCCAGTCCGGGCACCGAACCCGCGTCGATCGGCACCATGACCTGGGTGACCTCACCGCCCACCTGGGCGTGGGTCAGCGAATGGCGGCGCCCCTGAGACGGCGCGACGATGACCGCCGCGTCGGCGAGATGATCAGCGGCCATGCGTGCCGTCACCTCCGTACAGCGGTCCACGTTCAGCGACGACAGCAGCGCACCGGAGATGTCCGCCAGCAGCGCGGCTCGTTCCCGTTCGCTGTGCAGGGCCTGCTCGGCCAGGCGGAGATCGGTGTCCTCCACCAGCCACCACACCACGTCCCCGTCCTCGGTGGGCGAGGGATGGGCCTGGAACGTACGGCCCGCCACCTCGCCCGTCACGGCACCCGGAGGTGTCCCGGTCGACTCGAGGCGGCCGTGCGCCTCCGCGAGCCAGCGCGGCATGCGGCCGCCCGCCGTGAGGATCTCCGCGGTGTTCGGCGCGGTGTTCTCCTGGGCCGGTTCCAGGAGCAGGCTGCGCGCGGCGTCGTTCGTCCCGACGACGACCCCGCCGCGGCCTACGACGAGCACCGGGTAGGGAGCGTCACTCCACGCCGTGCCGACGCCCGCGCGTGCACTGCCGGAGGGAGCTGGAGAAGAAGTCACAAGCGGGGGAACGCATCGCGCGTACCCCACCACCTCTCTGTCGATCGGGAAGATTGCCGTCCGGCAACCATCCCTTATCCGCCGAACCTGCGCAACGACCGGCCGCTTTCCCCACCATGTCACCACCTGCCCGCGGAGCGCCCGCCCCCGCGCGCCTCACCCGGCGGTCAAGCGTGCGACAGGGCGAAGGAGACGAGGAAGCCACAGACGGTGATCAGCCCGATGGCCAGGTGGGCGTCCTCGAAGGCCTCGGGGATCATGGTGTCGGCGACCATGGCGAGGATCGCCCCGGCCGCCACCGCGGTGACCGCCGCGATCACGGCGGGGGAGAAGGAGCCGACCACCGTGTAACCGAGGACGGCCGACACCGTGCCGGCCGCGGCGATCGCCGACCAGACGCCGAACACGTATCCCCTGGTACGGCCGGCCCTCTTCATCCCCGCCGAGCTGGACAGCCCCTCGGGAACGTTGCTGATGAACACCGCGGCCACCGTGACCAGACTCACCGCGCCGCCGTCGAGCAGGCTCACCCCGATCACCGCCGACTCCGGCACCCCGTCGAGCAGGGCGCCGAGCGCGAGCGCCGTCCCGGACCCGCCCTGCTCGGCCTCCGAGGGCTGCCCCTGCGCGTGACCGGAGCGCTTGCGGTGCCGGGCACCCCGCCGGGCCAGCCACACGTTGCCCCCGGTGTAGGCGACGGCGCCGATGAGGGTGCCGACGGCCGCCGGAGCGAGCCCGGCCTGGTCGTACGACTCGCCGACCAACTCGAAGGAGACCGCCGAGATCAGCACCCCGGCACCGAAGGCCATCACCGTCGCGATCGCCTTCTGCGGGATCCGCAGCCCGTAACCCAGCGCGGCACCGAGCAGCAGCGCCGATCCCGCCACCAATCCCCACAACCCAGCCTGTACCACTTCAGCCATGCCGGACCCGCTACCCGCTCCGGGTTGGATCAACGGTCACCGGCGATCACCACCCCCTAATCTTCGACTGATCGGAACACGCACCGATCGAGGATCGGCACGGGGGAAGGCACCATGACATTTCGGCGCGCGGCGATACCGGCACTGACCGGCGGCCTGGTGATCACCCTGCTGCTGTGGTGGGCGGGGGCGAGCGAGCAGGCGCTCCAACTGCGCGCCACCACCAGCGTGTTCGACATCAAGTCGGTGGTCGAACTCCGGCGCTGGCTCGCCCCCTGGTCGTACGACCCGCCGACGGGCTCGCTGTCGGACGGGACGGGGGCCGGGACCGCGGGGACGGCGGGCGCGGGCGCGGCCCTCACCGGGAGCACCCGGTACGCCGATCTGTACGCCACCGCCATGCAGATCAGGTTCGTGGCGCTCTTCGTGTTCTTCCTGGCCGGCGCGCTGCTGCTGATCCACCGGATCCCTCCGGCGCGGCGCCGCGCACCGGCCCTGCTGCTCTCGCTGTGGGCCTGGGCCCCGGTGGCCGCGAAGCTGGCCGTGACGGTCTCCGCGCCGTGGCTGATCGCCTCCCGGGGGCACGGCAGCTACCGGATCCTGCCGCAGCTGGCGGGGGTGATCGCGTCGAGCGGACCGGTCACGGTGTTCGCGGGCCTGCTGACCGCGCTGCTCACCGTGCTCGTCGCACGTCTCACCGACAAGGGTGCGGAGCCACTGCCCCGGCGGACCGTGCCGTCGCGCGCCGCCCGCCTGGCCGCGAGTGCGGGGACGGCGGTGGTCGCGGTGTCCCTGGTGGTCCTGTCGCACCAGTCGGTGGCGGCCCGCATCCAGACCTCGTTCGGCGGCGGGGGCCTGCTGTCCGAGCCCGGCGACCTGCTGCGCCAGTGGCTGCTGCTCGGCGCCTGGACGGGCCCGGCGGCCGGGGCGTTCGGCGACTGGCTGCTGTACCGGACCGTCGACGTGCTGATGCTGGCCGCGGTGTGGTGGTCGCTGCGGCTGCTCCCCGGTCTGCTGACCCGGACCACCGCCCCGGCGATGGCCGTGGGCGGGGTCTGCGCGACGGTCTCGGGACTGCTGGTGAGCCAGGTCCTGCACATGGCGCTCGACGACACCGCCGACGTGTGGGGGCCCGTGCACCGGTTCTCCGAGCTGGGCAACGGCGTCCCGGCCGCTCTCACCTTCGGTGTCCTGGCGGGACTGACGGCCCTGCTGACCCTGCGGCTGTCCGGGTTCAACGACCCCGACGAGCCGTCCGCCTCGACATCCCCGGCCACAGCGGCGTCACCGTCGCCGACCAGCGCCGAGTAGCAAACCACCCGGTCGGCCCCGCCCCGGCCCCCGGCCCCCCCGGCCTGTCAGGCTTTCCGGCTGCCCGGTCTCCCGGCCCTCCGGGCTGCCCGGCCTTTCGGCTGCTCGGTCTCCCGGTTGCCCGGTCTCCTGTCGACAGGCTGCCCGGGCCCCGGCCTCCCGGCCTCCGGCCCGGCGGCCTCCCGGCCCCCTCCCGGCCTCCGGCCCGGCCCCCTCCCGGCCCCCGGCCTCCCCGGCCGCCAGGCCTCTCGGCCCCCGGCTGCCAGGTCTCCCGGGCCCCGGTCTCCCGGTCTCGCGGTCTCGCGGTCTCCAGGCCTCTCGGCCTCCCAACCTCCGGCCTCCCAACCTCCGGCCTCCCAACCTCCGGCCGCCCGGCCTCCGGCCTCCCAACCTCCGGCCTCCCGGCCGCCCGGCCTCCCGGCCTCCCGGCCGCCCGGCCTCCCGGCCTCCCGGCCTCCCGGCCTCCGGCATCCCGGCATCCCGGCATCCCGGCCTCCCGGCCTCCCGGCATCCCGGCATCCCGGCCTCCCGGCATCCCGGCATCCCGGCCTCCCGGCATCCCGGCCTCCCGGCCTCCCGGCCTCCCGGCCTCCCGGCCTCCCGGCCTCCCGGCCTCCCGGCCTCCCGGCCTCCCGGCCTCCCGGCCTCCCGGCCTCCCGGCCTCCCGGCCTACCGGCCTCCCGGCCGCCCGGCCTCCCCGGCCCTCCGCTGTGGTCCGGCGGGTCGGCGGGGCGGGTTCACCCGCCGGGGGTGAGGCGGCGGTCGGGGTGTGGGCGGACGCTCGACGAGGGCAGGGCGCGCGCGGAAGTGGTCCTGTCCGAACTGCCGCAGTGCGTCGGACCGAGCAGGGAGATCTTGTGAACCGGTACCCGCCCATCGCGGAACACGGCATGGTCGGCGATCTCCAGACCGCCGCCCTGGTCTCGTCCGGCGGCACCGTCGACTGGTGGTGCACGCCCCGCTTCGACTCGCCGAGCGTCTTCGCCTCGCTCCTGGACAGCGAACGCGGCGGACACTGCCGTCTCGCCGCCGAATACCCGGACGGCAACGGCATGACCGTACGGCAGCTGTATCTCTCCGACACGGCCGTCCTGATCACCCGCTTCATGGCACCCGACGGAGTCGGCGAGGTGGCCGACTTCATGGTGCCGATCGACTCCCCCGACCCGACGGACACGCACCGTCTGGTGCGGGTCGCCCGGGTCGTCCGGGGCAGTGTGCCCTTCGCCCTCACCTGCCGGCCGCGCTTCGACTACGGCCGCGCCCCGCACACGCTCTCGCGGACCGGTGATCACTCCGTGCTCTTCCGCGGCCCCGGAACGGACCTGCATCTCCAGTCCACCGCCGGCGTCACGCTCCTCGCCGACGGCAGCGACATCACCGCCCGCTTCACCCTGTCCGCCGGCCAGGCGGCCGCCGTCGTGCTGACCAGCACGGCGAGCGGCGACCCCGCCCCGCCCCATCCCTCCCTCGACGGGATCGCCGACGCCCTCGAGACGTGCCGGACGTACTGGCTGTCGTGGCTGCGTTCCTGCACCTACCGGGGCCGCTGGCAGGACATCGTCAACCGCTCGGCGATCACGCTCAAACTGCTCACGTACGCCCCCACCGGGGCACCCATCGCGGCGGCCACCATGGGGCTGCCCGAACAGATCGGCGGAGAGCGCAACTGGGACTACCGCTACACCTGGGTCCGTGACGCGTCGCTGTCCGTCAGAGCCCTGATCGACCTGGGCTTCCAGGAGGAGGCGCACGCCTTCCGCCGTTGGCTGCGCGAGCGCATCGAGGCCGGTCGCCTCACCTCGGGGGACCCCTTGCAGATCATGTACCGCGTCGACGGCGATCCCCACCTGACGGAGGAGACCCTCGACCATCTGGAGGGCTACCTGGGATCCCGTCCGGTACGGGCGGGCAACGCGGCGGCCGGCCAGCTCCAGCTCGACATCTACGGCGAGGCGTCGGACGCCCTGATCGTCGGCGGTGACATCGGCGCGATCCGCGGCTGGCGAGCACTCAGCGGCGTCCTGGACTGGCTCGCCGACCACTGGGACCAGCCCGACGAAGGAATCTGGGAGACCCGGGGCGGCCGCCAGAACTTCACCTACAGCCGCCTGATGACCTGGGTGGCCTTCGACCGCGGAGTCCGCGCGGCCACCCGGTTCTCCCGTCCCGCCGACGTCGCCCGCTGGACCGGCGCGCGCGACGCGGTCTTCCAGCAGATCGTCGACCACGGCTGGCACGACGAGCGGCAGGCGTTCGTGCAGCACTACGACACCGATGTCCTGGACGCCTCGCTCCTGCTCATGCCGCGCGTCGGTTTCGTCTCACCGCACGATCCGGACTGGCTCAGCACCCTCGACGCGATGGACGAGGAACTGGTGAGCGACAGCCTGGTCTACCGCTACAACCCGAACGCGTCGCCCGACGGCCTGCGCGGCTCCGAAGGCACCTTCAACCTGTGCAGCTTCTTCTACGTCGAGGCACTCGCCCGCAGCGGCAGGCTCGACCAGGCCCGCCACGCCTTCGACAAGATGCTCACCTACGCCAACCACGTCGGCCTCTTCGCCGAGGAGATCGGCCCCTCGGGCGAGCAACTCGGCAACTTCCCCCAGGCGTTCACGCACCTCGCCCTCGTCACCGCGGCGATGGCGCTCGACGAGGAGCTGGAGAAGGCGCAGTCCGGCCCGCGCCGCGGCAACCACGGGCATCCGGCGACCCACGGCCTCACGGTGCCCGACGAGGACACGGGCGGGGGCGACGCAGGTGGATGACACGGCGCGGCCCGCGCGGCCCACGGGGCGTCGACAGGCGCTCGCGGCCCTCGCCCTCGCCCAGTTCATATGCAGCTTCGCCGGCTCCAACATGAACGTGATGATCAACGACATCAGCGAGGACCTGGACACCACCGTCCAGGGCGTCCAGGTGGCTATCACCGTCTTCCTGCTGGTGATGGCGGCGCTGATGATCCCCGGCGGCAAGCTGACCGACCGCTACGGCCGCAAGCGCTGCTTCCTGACCGGTCTCGTCGTCTACGCCGTCGGCGCCCTGCTGAGCGCGGCCGCCCCGGGACTCGGCGTGCTGATCCTCGGCAACTCGATCCTGGAAGGCATCGGCACCGCCCTGCTCATCCCACCCGTCTACATCCTCACCACCCTCCTCTACCCGGACGTCACCTCCCGCGCCCGCGCGTTCGGAGTCGTCATGGCACTGGGCGGCATCGGCGCCGCCGCGGGGCCACTGATCGGCGGACTCATCACCACCGCCATCAGCTGGCGCGCGGCCTTCGTGTTCCAGGCCCTGGTGATCGCGGTGATCGTCCTCCTCAGCCGACGCATGGACGACCCGCTGCCCCCGGATCCGACCCGCTCCTTCGACATTGCCGGCGCGGTCCTCTCCGCCGTCGGCCTCGTCCTCGTCGTCACGGGCATCCTGGCGGCCGACGACAACGTCTGGCTCATGATCGGGCTGCTGGTCCTCGGCGCACTCGTGCTCTGGTGGTTCTTCCGCTCCGCCCGCGCCAAGGAGGCGTCCGGCGGGGAACCGCTGCTGTCGCTGCGCCTGTTCGACAACCGCACGTCGAACCTCGGACTCGTCACCCAGAACATCCAGTGGCTGTTGCTCATGGGCACGTCGTTCACGGTGGCGGCCTACCTCCAGGTCGTGCGCGGCTACGACGCCGTGCGGACCGGGGTCGTCTTCACGGCGGCCACCCTGGGCCTGCTGGCCACCTCCCTGGCCGCCGAGCGGCTGGCCCGCCGACACCCTCAGCGCACGCTCATCATGGCCGGCTTCGTCCTCTCCCTCGCCGGAGTGGTCGTCCTGATCACCCTGGCCGGAAGCTTCACCACGGCGTGGGCCTTCGTCCCCGGCCTCCTGCTCATCGGCCTCGGCCTGGGCGTCATGCTGACGCCGTCGGTCAACGTCGTCCAGTCCAGCTTCCCCGAGCAGCAGCAGGGGGAGATCTCGGGGCTGTCCCGGAGCGTTTCGAACCTCGGCTCGTCCTTCGGCACGGCCATCGCCGGCACCATCCTCGTCGCCGGTCTCAGCAAGGGCGCCTACGCCGCCGCGATGATCACCCTGGCCGTCATCGGTCTCGCCGGCCTGGCCGCGGCAGCCCTGCTGCCCCGCGGAACGGAGCCCCCGGACGCGCGTGGCTCTCGGAGCGCCACCACGAGAGCCACCGAGTAGACGGCCCGCCCGCCGTCACCCTCAGGGCCTGGCGACCCGCACGGTGAGCGGATTGTTGAAGTAGCCGGAGGCGGCCTGCTGTTCGTGGAAGCTCTCGCCCGGCCCGCCGCCGTAGACGCGGAAGAACCAGGCACGACCGGTGTGGTCCTCGAAGTCCTCCTGGAGTCTGCGCCGCGGGAGCCCCTGGACCTCCTTGATGGCCGGGTCCGTGCACAGCACGCGCATCACGTCGTCGAACTTCCTCTTGAACGCCTGCTGGTCGTCGGTCTCGTTCAGCGCGCTGACGGTGCTGAACCAGCCGCCGGCCTTCTTCGCCCGCTGGTACAGCGTGTCGTACAGCTCCTCACGCGCGATCCTGTCGAAGTCGTTGCGCGCGTAGTTCTCCAGCGTCACCCGGCAGCTGCCGTCCAGGGAGGAGGCGACCACGGCCGCGAAGTGGTACCCCCAGACGTTGTCACCGCGGGCCGCGGGCGGCTGCACGGAGTGGTCGCGCTCGTCCTCGGCGGCCATGCTGAAGATCGCGTACCCCTCGCCGACGTGGGGTGACGCGTGCTGGTTGACGCCCAGCCGAGCGGCGGTCCCGTCCCGGCCGCCGTTCCTGACGGCCTCGCCGTACACCCTGCCGTTGTCCGGCGCAGCCCGGTCCCTGGCCCCGGCCGCGCCGACCGCCCCGGACACGTCCAGGCCGCCGTCGGGCGAGGAGGCGATCTGGCCGGCGAGACTGCTGATCCGCGGATCGCTGTCGGAGCCGGGGGTGATGTCGAAGCTCCCCGTGCCGCCGCCGAGCATCACGCGGCTCGTCTTGTCCCGGCTGGAGCCCATCAGTTTGCAGGCCACCGTGATGCAGGTGCTGCGCACCAGCGACACGAACTCCTCGCCGCCCGGCTGCTGCGTCTGCTGCGCGAGCACCGGCTGCACCCGGGAGAGCCGTCGGCCGCCGACGGTGATGCTCCGGCCCTGGAGGGCGAGGCGCACGATGCTGCCCGCGGCGTCCAGGGCGGCGTTGGCGTTGTCGACGACCTGCTGGACGGCGTAGAACTCCTTCGGCTCGTCCTTGTCGAGCACGGCGAGCGTGCCGTCGTCCGCGACGCGCAGCCCCGCCTCGGCGGGTTTCACCTCACGGGCGGGGAAGCGGATGCGCTCGGGAACGCCGCGAGGGCCCAGGGTCGCGCCGCTGCCGGCCACCACCCGGGCCTCCTGCTCCTGCTCCATGAAGTGCGGGCCCCTGTCCCCCTCCTCGCGGTCCGCCGGGTAGCTGCCGCCGGGGACCGTGGCGATCCGCTGGACGGTACGGCGGGCGGAGCCGGTGGGGCCGGGGGAGTGGGGAAGGCGCGGGCCGTCCGCCGAGCCCACCGTCCGGCTCAACGCTGCGTTGCCCGCGCTCCGCTGGAGCGCGGTGAGGGTGTCCGCACCGGCTCGGGTGGCGAGCCCCCGACCGGAGAGATCGGCCCACACCCGAGCCGCCGTGCCGGGTGCGGCGGTCACCGTCAAAAGCGGGGCGGGCCGCTGCCCGGGAGAGGCGGACATCGGGTCCTGTTCTGCTCTGCGCACCATGTCCGTCTGTCCGTGGGTTCCTCTTCAGGTGCCGGTCACGCGATGTCTCCCGCGTTCCGGGGCGCCTCATCGGCGCCGTACCGATCAGCGTGGCCCGGCCGGGCGGCACGCCTCAAGGCCGCAGGGGCAGCCGGCGGGGAAGACTTCCGCGCCCTTTCGAGCAATCACGCCGTTCCGCACGGACGGAGGCCCGCGTGGCGCGAGGGCCGTGTGGGCGGACGGCCCACGGGAACCAGGTTCTCGTCCGGCCCGGCGCCGGGTACCGGGTGGCCGACGGAGGGGCATGGGATGGCGGACATGGATGCGTTCACCGACTTGCTGGATCCCGACATGTGTGTCGTGACGGCCGCGGCGGGCGGCGAGCGGGCGGGCTGTCTGGTGGGCTTCGCCTCCCAGTGCTCCATGCGACCGGTGCGGTTCGTGGTGTGGCTGTCGAAGGTGAACCGGACCTATGAGGTGGCCCGCGCCGCCGAGTTCCTCGCCGTGCATCTGCTGACGCCGGAACAGTTCGACCTGGCCGCCCTGTTCGGGGGCGAGACCGGCGACGAGGTGGACAAGTTCACGCGGACGCGCTGGACGCGGGGCCACGGCGGGACCCTCGTCCTCGAGGACGCGTACGCGTGGTTCGTCGGCGGGGTCGAGCAGCGGATCGACGGCGGTGATCATGTCGGATTCGTTCTGGACCCCGTGCGGTCCGGGGCACGGGGCGGGCCCGACGGCCGTCCGCTGCTGAGGCTCTCGGACGCGCTCGCGATCGAACCGGGTCATCCGGTGGACTGACCCGGGTGCGAGGGCAGGTCCACCGGATGTCCGATACGGCATATGACCCCAGAATTGCAGTGATGTGTAGTTCATGCCGGATCGGAGACGTTCATGAAAGACCTGAAGTTCGAGCAGAAGCGGTCGCTGTCACGTCTGGAGGCGGCCGACCAGCTCACGGCGCTCGCGGACGCGCTGCGGGAGGGCGGGGACGTGGAGCTGGAGTTCGGTCCCGGGACGCTGAGCCTGCGGATCCCCGACGACCTGCGGACCGAGATCGAGGTCGAGGTCGGAGGCGGCGAGATCGAGCTGGAGTTCGAGTTCAAGTGGCCGACCGCCCCGACCCGGGACGCGCCGTCGACCACGAGCGCCAAGGAGCCTCCGAGCGGCAAGGGGTCCGCCGACGCCGAGGGGTCCGCCGACGCCGAGGAGTCCGCCGACGCCGAGGAGGCCCCGAGCACCAAGCCGGCCACGAGCACCAAGCCGGCCACGAGCACCAAGCAGGGCACGGCCACCAGACAGGGCACCGGCCGGAAGAGGGTGCCCGCCAAAACCGGTCGCAGCGGCGCGGGCACCGGCAGCGGCACGGGCACCGGCAGCGGCACGGGCACCGGCAGGAGCAGAACCGCGAAGCGCGCCGCGCCCAAGACGTCCTGATTCCGACGAGTGAACGTCCCGTCGTGTGGCCGCTGTGTGGCCGCCGTGTGCGACCGATGCGGGCGACCGACGCGGGTGACCGGTGTCAGCGGGCGAGCAGCCAGGACCGGCTGGTGGCGATCGTCTTGAGTTCCTCGGCCGTGATCGCAGGGGCGGCGCCGCTCTTCTTGGACGTCGGACTGGGGGCGTTGTAGGCGGAGGCGGAGATCCACAGCCCGTTCACCCTGAGCGCGTCGACCCGGAGCCGGACGACTCCCGGCTGCTTGCCGGGCAGTTGCCGGGTGCCCACCTTGGTGCCGTCGGGCAGGGTCTCGTCCCATGCCTCCTTGTCGCCGGCGATCCGGCCGACCTCGATGTAGGTCCGCATGCCGCTGTCGGGGTCGAGGACGACGACATGGCCCTGCGCCGCGGTGCCGCCCTCCGAGTCGACAAGCAGACGCCCGGGCAGCAGTTCCTTGAGCAGGGGCAGGAAGTCGCCCGGCTCGGCCCTGGTGCCCGGCTCGACCCTGCCCAGGGAGTCGGCCTCGCCCCCGGGGGTGAACGAGGCGTCGACGAACATCGCCAGATGGCGCAGCTTGCCGGGATTCATACGAGGGTCGCGCCGCACGGAGCGGGCGGCCGTGTCCGTGCCGGCGCCGGCGCCGGCGCCGGTGTTCGTCGCCGCCAGGTTGTGGGTGGCGACCTCGATGAGGTATCCGCCGGGGGAGAGCATCGTGACCGCCCACTCCTTGATCCCGCCCGCCTTGCCCGCCTCGGTGTATCCCTTCACGGCCCGGTTGCCGGGCTGTGTCGTGCACTCCTCGTACGGAGAATCCTCTTCGGGCGGGCAGGTGATCAGCTCCTTCAGATCCTGCTCCGCCGGGTCGACCCGGCGGACCGAGAGCGTGACCCGCGCCGTCCCGAAGCCGTCCCCGAAGTCGACCGAGGCCGTCGCGGCCCGGCCGGCCCCGGAGCTTCCCGTCGCCCGGAACTTCGGGTGGACGACGGCGATCCCGGTGTCCTCCATACCGTTCTGGAGGATGTTCTCCATGTCCTCGGCGGTGACCTCGAAGTGCCGGTGATCGACTGTCGGGGGCGATGTCGAGGCCGTTCCGCCGACGGTGCCGACGCCGTCCTGTCCGCCGGTCAGCCGGACACCGGCCGTCGTCACGAGGACGACGGCCAGCGCGGCGCTTCCGGCCACGGCGGAGGCACGGCGGCGGGCCAGCCTGCGGCGCCCGCGTGCCAGGCTGCCTTCCGCCAGGGAACGCCGGTCGACGGTGAAGGTGCCCGCGGTGTCGCGGAGCGCCTTCCCGAGCTCGTCTTCGAAGGGCATACGGAACCACCAGTTCATGTGTGGGTGCGGACGGGGACGATCAGGCCGGGGTGATCAGTTCGGCGACGCTGCCGCCGAGCCGTTCGCGGAGTTTCGCCAACGCCCGCGTGGAGCGGGTGCGTACGGCCGCGGAACTCACGTTCATCGCGTCGGCCGTCTCCTCCACGCTGCGGTCCTCCCAGTACCGCAGCACCACCACCACCCGGTCCTTGGGCGGCAGTTCCCGCAGGGCCTCGAGCAGCGCGAGCCGCAGGGCCGGGTCGTCCGAGCCCCGGTGCCCCGGGGTGTCCGGCAGCTCGGCCAGCGGGCGCTCGGCCGCGGAGTACCGCCGCCGGTGTGTCAGATAGGTCCGCACGAGCACGGTCTGCGCGTACGCCGCCGGGTTGTCGATCCGGGACATCCGACCCCACAGGGTGTACATCCGGCTGAGGGTCTCCTGCACCAGATCCTCGGCGAGGTGCGTGTCACCGCTGGTGAGCAGGCAGGCGGAGCGGTGCAGATGCCCGGCACGTCCGGTGGCGAACTCCATGAACTCATCTGTCCGGGACGATGTCCGGGACTTTCTCATTCCCACCCCTGGGCGCCTTTCCGTCGTCCTACACCTCACAGACGCGGTGGGCGGCACCAAATGTTTCAGATGGGTTCTGCGGGATTCCGGCGAGGTGCGTGTGGGGGAGGGGTGAGTGGGTTTCGAGCGGGGCCCCGGTTGGCTTTGAGCGGGGTGGAGGAGGGTTGCGGCACACAACGAGCGCCGACGGCTCAGGGAGGTGGGGACATGGGCGGTGAACTCGCTCAGGACACGGTGGTGCGGGTGTCGGGCGGCGGGGTGACGGAGACGGAGGTCGCCGCCGTGGTGGCGGTGGTGGCGTCCTTGCTGGCCGCCCGGCGTGCCGATGTGGACGAGGGACGGGTCGGTGGTGTGTCCGAGTGGCGTGGCCTGGGCGGGAGTTCCGGCTACCGCTCGCCGCGCAGTTGGCGATAGGCCGGGTCTGGGGTCGGGGGTCGCGCCGGCTGTGGGCCGCGGGCTGGGGGCCGCGCGCTGTGGGCTGGGTCGGGGGGGGGTGAGTGATGGGTCGGTCGGTGGCTCTCGGTGGTTCCTGATGTCGGCGTGTCGGGCCTGGCGTTGTCCACCCCTGCCATGTGAACCGCGTGCGCGGTTCGTCGTGGTGGGGGTTTCGGGGGTGCTGGGTTCGTGACGACGGAGGGATGTGCCGTGAGCGGTGTGGACGAGTTTTCCAACGTTGCCGGTAGCCGGGTGGCGGTGGCCGAGCTGCGCGAGGTCCGTGCGGAGGCGGTGGCGGGTCCGAGCGGTGGATCGGGCGGCAGGAGACTGTCGGCGCGGGAGCGGATCGGCCTGTTGCTGGACGAGGGCTCGTTCGTCGAGGTGGGTTTGTTGCGGCGACATCGGGCGAGCGGGTTCGGGCTGGAGGCGCGGCGCCCCTACACCGACGGGGTGGTGACCGGGTGGGGCACCGTCGAGGGCCGGCAGGTCTTCGTCTACGCGCATGATTTCCGGGTGTTCGGGGGCGCGTTGGGGGAGGCGCATGCCGAGAAGATCCACAAGGTGATGGACATGGCCCTGGCGGCGGGTGCGCCGCTGGTGTCCTTGAACGACGGCGCGGGTGCGCGCATCCAGGAAGGTGTGGTGGCGCTGGCGGGTTACGGCGGGATCTTCCGTCGCAACGTGCGTGCGTCAGGGGTCATTCCGCAGATATCGGTGGTGCTGGGGCCGTGTGCGGGAGGCGCCGCCTACAGTCCCGCGCTGACGGATTTCGTGTTCATGGTGCGCGGGACGTCACAGATGTTCCTCACCGGGCCGGACGTGGTGCGGACGGTGACGGGCGAGGAGGTGTCGCGTGACGGCCTGGGCGGGGCGGATGTGCATGCCGAGGCCTCGGGCGTGTGCCATTTCGCCTACGACGACGAGGAGACGTGCATCGAGGAGGTGCGCTATCTGCTCTCGATGCTGCCGCAGAACAACCGGGAGTGCGCGCCGCGGGGGCCGATCACGGATCCGCCGGACCGGCGCTCGGAGGCGCTGGTGGACCTCGTTCCGGCCGACGGCAGCCAGCCCTACGACATGACCGAGGTGATCGGTCACCTCGTGGACGACGGGGAGTTCCTGGAGATCCACGAGAGCTGGGCCCGCAACCTCGTCTGCGCGCTGGCGCGCCTGGACGGCGAGGTCGTGGGAATCGTGGCGAGCCAGCCACGGGTGCTCGCGGGTGTCCTGGACATCGAGGCGAGCGAGAAGGGCGCCAGGTTCGTCCAGATGTGTGACGCCTTCAATATTCCGTTGGTGACCCTGGTGGATGTGCCGGGCTTCCTGCCGGGGGTGGACCAGGAGCACGGCGGCGTCATCCGGCACGGCGCGAAGCTGCTGTACGCCTACTGCAACGCGACCGTGCCGCGTATCTCGCTGATCCTGCGCAAGGCGTACGGCGGCGCCTACATCGTCATGGACTCGCAGTCCATCGGCGCGGACGTCACGTACGCCTGGCCGACGAACGAGATCGCGGTGATGGGCGCCGAGGGCGCCGCGAACGTCATCTTCCGCCGGCAGATCGCGGAGGCGGACGAGCCCGAGGCCATGCGGGAGCGGATGGTCAAGGAGTACCGGGCGGAACTGATGCACCCGTACTACGCGGCCGAACGCGGCCTGGTGGACGACGTGATCGACCCCGCCGCCACCCGTGAGACGTTGATCCGGGCTCTGGCGATGCTGCGGACGAAACACGCGGACCTGCCCTCGCGCAAGCACGGCAATCCCCCGCAGTGACGACCGCGGCGACGCCGAGCGCTGCGCCCGCACCCCTGTGACGTTGACCGCCCTCTGCCGCGGAGGCCGTCGGGGTGTCCCTCAGCGGGGCCGGCGGATCCGGATCGGCCCCCGCGCGGTCGCCGGGTCGACGGGCTCCCCGCCCTGAGTGATCTCCACCCGACCCGCCTGGGACAGCCGTTGTGCCGCGGCACGCGTGGGCTCCATCAGCCGCCGCCAGCCGTCGTCCGCACCCCGGTGGACGGACCGGGCCACCTCGGACGGGCAGACCGAGGCGTCCGGCCGCCGCTGTCCCAGGAGGTCGAGGATGGCGCGTTCCAGCCGTTCGTCCTCGTCGGCTGTCATGGGGGCCTCCTTTCGGTGCCCGGGACGCTCATCCCGAGCGGATCGTCCCGGGCCCGCCGGACGGGGGTGCCTGGAAGCAGGCGGTCACGCTCTTGCCGCGGGGGCAGGGATAGGCCTCCCACTTGTCGGCGAGGGCGTCGATCAGCAGCAGGCCGCGGCCTCCCGGCGCGCTGTGGCCCGGGTCGCGGGGCTCGGGCAGCCGGGGCGAGGCGTCGTGCACGGTGACGTGCAGGCACTCCTCGTCCCAGGTCAGGATCAACTGCGCCGCGCTGTGGGCGTGCACGTGGGCGTTGGTGACCAGCTCGGAGACCGCCAGCACGATCGAGTCCACCAGATCCGGCGCGGTCTTCGTCCACCCGATCGACGACACATGCGAACGCGTCCACTCCCTGGCGACCTTCACCCCGCTGCTCACGGGCAGGGAACGCGCCCATCCCACTGCTTTCAACGGTGAGTCCTTCGCCATTCCGTCTCCTCGGGCCGATCAGCGGGGTGTCTGTCCCGACTGCCCACAAACCGCAGGCCCAAGCCGGACACGGCCCCGAGCAGGACACGGCCCCGAGCAGGACACGGCCCCGAGCAGGACACCCGCGCCGTGCCGGCCGCCGCCTCCGGCCGGCACGGGGGAGGACCGGGCCGGCGGAAGACGGCGAGGACCTCAGACGCCGTCCGCGTAGCGCAGGCCGTGGCCGAAGGGGTAGAGCGGGTCGGCGCTCTCCTGGGGCACGTCGGGGCGTCCGGCCTCGACCTCGGTCATGGAGCGGGGGAGCTGGAACGGCAGCGAGCCCTCCGGCGCGGCCCGGCCGAACAGCAGGTCGAGCAGGGCGCGGTCGCCGGTGCCGTACACGGCGAGCAGAGCCGCCGAGCGCTCGGCGATCTCGGGGATGACGGCCGGGCGCTCCAGGTGGATCGCCACGACGGTGGGTACGGCGTCGAGCAGGCCGAGGATCTCCTTGAGGCGGTCCTCGGGGAAGTCGAGACGGCCGGCGTGGAAGAAGGACTCGAACAGTCCGGGCCGCGGTTCGTACGGCGTGGCCAGGCGCAGCACCGCGAAGTCGGCGTCGGCGGGGTCCGGGACGAGGTCGGCGTACTCGGCGGCCGTCGCCGGATCCACGCCCTCGACGTACAGACGGGGCCTGCCGGACAGCGGCAGCGGGCCGCTCTTGAGCAGGGTGCCCGAGCGGCGCTGGGCGACCGCGCCGGCGGCGTGGAAGTCGGCGTGCCCGACGGTCTCCTCGGCGGCGTCGGCATCGACGTAGCGCCGGTCGTCGAACAGGCCGAGGCGGAACTTCTCGCCGAGCAGCCGGACCACGGAGGCGTCGAGCCGCGACTCCTCCAGGTGGCCGGTGCGCACCAGGTCCACGATGAGTTCGGCGCACGACTCGCCGCCGACCTGGTCGGCGCCCGCGTGCAGGATCCTCAGCAGCCGTTCGGCGGGGGAGAGGTCCTCCACTCCCCAGGCCCGGGCCAGGTGCGGTTCGCCCATGACCAGCTGGTCGGTGACGAGGCCCCAGTCGGTGCAGACGATGCCGTCGAAGCCCAGCTTCTCCCGCAGCAGCCCGGTGATGATGCCCCGGTTGAAGCCGAAGCCGACCTCTTCGTGCTCGGTGCCGACGGGCATGCCGTAGTACGGCATGACCTGGGTGGCGCCCGCGGCGATGGCGGCCTCGAAGGGCTTGAGGTGGTAGTCGAAGCGGCCGCCGGGGTAGACCTGCTCCTTTCCGTAGGGGAAGTGGGGGTCCTCGCCGTCCTTCTGCGCCCCGCCGCCGGGGAAGTGCTTGACCATCGCGGCGACGCTGTCGACACCGAGGCCGCCGCCTGGTCCGCTCAGTCCCTCGATGTACGCGGCGACGAGCCGCGACGTCAGGTCGGCGTCCTCGCCGAACGTGCCCGAGCCGCGCGCCCAGCGGGGCTCGGTCGCCAGGTCGATCTGCGGGTGCAGGGCGACGCGCAGCCCGACGGCCACGTACTCGCGGCGCACGGTGTCCGCGTACCGCCGTACGAGGTCGGCGTCGCCGATGGCGGCCAGGCCCAGCGACTCCGGCCACTGGGAGAAGGGACCGGCCAGCATCGCGGTGCCGGGGTTGTCGGTGAAGGCGTGCCGGGGGTCGGTGGAGAGGGTGACCGGTATGCCGAGGCGGGTGTCGGCGGCCAACTGCTGGAGATGGTTGTGCAGCTCGGCCATCTGGCGCGGACTGCCGGCGCCGAGCAGGTTGAAGTGGGACATCAGGCTCTCGGACATCATCTGCTCGGCGGTGCGCCCGGCGGGCGCGGGCCGGTCGCCGATGCCGATGACGTGATGGAAGAGCAGCCCGGCCTTCTCCTCGACGGTCATGCGAGCCAGCAGGTCCGCCACCCGCTCGGTGACGCTGTTCCTGGGGTCCTGGTACGGGTGGGTCACTGCGTGCTCCATGGGTGGGGGATCGCGGGTGGAGGAAAGCGGTCGGGGCCGGGACCGGCACCGACCGGGGCGACGCCGGTGCGCCGGGGGGCCGGACCTCGGACGTCAGGTTCCTGAGGTCCGGCCCCGGCAGTCGGATCTCCGGAGGTCAGGCTCCGGAGGTCCGGGCGAGAGGGGCCGGTGGAAGCGGCTGCGGCAGCGGGGTGTGGAAGCTGTGCCGTCCGGGGCCCGCGGTCACGGGCTCGGCGCCCGGCAGGTCGACGAGCGCGGAGGTGTTCGGCGGCACGAGCAGGTCCACCAGCAGCAGGCTGCCCTCGACGCGCCAGCCGGTCTCGGCCCTGCCGTACGGCGTCTCGTGCGCGGCGCGGGCCCAGGTCAGGCCCCCGCCCGGGCGGGGGCGGACCAGGAGCCGGCGGTAGCCGGGCTCGGCGGGTGCCAGGCCGGCGACGCTGCGGTGCATCCAGTCGGCGACGGCTCCGAGCGCGTAGTGGTTGAACGAGGTCATCTCGCCGGGATTGACCCCGCCGTCGGGGAGCATGCTGTCCCAGCGTTCCCAGACGGTCGTGGCGCCCATGTCGACCTGGTACAGCCACGACGGACAGGAGCGCTGCGTGAGCAGCCCGAAGGCGGTGTCCACGTGTCCGGTGTCGGTCAGCGCGTCGCACACCAGCGGGGTGCCGAGGAACCCCGTGCCGATGCGGTGCCCTCCCGCGGCCACGAGGTCCGCCAGCCGGCGTCCGGCCTCGGCGCGCTCCGCGTCGTCGTCCAGCAGCCGGAAGCGCAGGGCGAGGGCGTACGCGGTCTGGGTCTCGTCCGTCAGCCGTCCGCCCCCGGTGTGGAACCGGGCCCGGAAGGCGTCGCGCACCGAGTCGGCCAGCGCGTAGTAGTGCTCGGCGTCGTCCTCCTCCGCCAGCACCTGGGCGGTACGGGCCAGCAGCCGCGCTGAGTACGCGAAGTACGCGGTGGCGACCAGGTCGGAGGGGGTCGTCGAGCGTCCGGGGTCCTCGGCGGGCGCGGCCGGGTCCAGCCAGTCGCCGAACTGGAAGCCCGCACCCCAGACCCGGCCCTCCCCGGCGATGCGGTCGACGGCATCGACCCATCCGCGCATGGAGGCGTACTGGGCGCGCAGCACCTCGGTGTCGCCGTAGCGCTCGTACAGCACCCAGGGGACGATCACCGCCGCGTCGCACCATCCGGCCATCGGCGGATTGCCCGGCGGGATCTCGACGGGGGTGATCACCGGGATGGCGGGGCTGAAGACCGGCGGGACACCCCGCTCGTCGTCGCGCTGGTCGGCGGCGAGGTCGCGCAGCCAGGAGCGCAGGAAGGCGCGGACGTCGTAGAGGAAGGCCGCGGTGGGGGCGAAGACCTGCACGTCGCCGGTCCACCCGAGCCGCTCGTCGCGTTGCGGACAGTCGGTGGGCACATCGAGGAAGTTGCCGCGCATGCCCCACACGACGTTCTCGTGCAGCCGGTTCAGCGAGGCGTCGGAGCAGGAGAACCAGCCGGTGGGGCGCAGGTCGCTGTGCAGGACCACGGCGGTGACGTCGGCCGGGTCCAGGCCGCCGGGCAGGCCGTCGATCTCGGCGTGGCGGAAGCCGTGGAAGGTGAAGCGGGGCTCCCACACCTCACCGTCGGCGTCGCCGCGCAGGGTGTAGCGGTCGGTGGCCGTGGCGTGCCGCAGCGGGCGGGTGCACAGCTCGCCGTCCTCCAGGACCTCCGCGTGCCGCAGGGTGACGGTCCGGCCCGCCTCGCCCCGGACGCGGATGCGCAGCCGTCCGACCAGGTTCTGGCCGAAGTCGACGAGAGCGCGGCCGCCGGGCGAGGTGGTGACGGCGACGGGCGCGACGGACTCGACGCGGCGCACCGGCGGGCTGTCGGCCTCGAAGAGCACGGAGGTGTCGAACGGCAGGAGCCGCACCGGCTCCCAGGCCGAGTCGTCGAAGCCGGGCCTGCTCCACCCGGCCTGCTCGCGCCGGGCGTCGTACTCCTCGCCCTCGTAGAGGCCCGCCGCGGTCACCGGTCCGTCGCTCCAGCGCCAGTCGCCGTCCGTGGTGACGGTGTGGGAGGTGCCGTCGGTGTACTCGATCCGCAGTTCGGCGAGCAGGCCCGTGTCCTCGCCGTAGATGTTCCGGGTGCCGCCGTTGAAGCCGAGCAGCCCCCGGTACCAGCCGTCGGCCAGGTGGGCGCCCCAGGCGTTGGCGCCCTCCTCGACCAGGTCCGTCACGTCGAAGACCTGGTAGCGGTGGCGGTGCCGGTAGCTGGTCCAGCCGGGGGCGAGGACGTGGTCGCCCACCACGGCGCCGTTGAGTTCCAGCTCGTACACGCCGAGCGCGGTGACGGAGAGCCGGGCCGCTCCGACCGTGCCCCGCGCGGTGAACTCGCCGCGGAGCAGAGCGGCCGGCCGGACCTCGGTCGCGGACGGCCGTGCCGGTCGGGAGGGGGAGATGACGCGGGCGGTCCAGGGGTGGGGCATGTCGAGTCCTCGGCGCCGTGGGCGTGGATGTCGGGGGCGGGATCCGTGGAACGGAGATGAGCAGGCTCGATCATGCGCGCCAATACCTAGTGAACGCTAGGTGTTCATGTGTATGAGGTGAATCACATGGTGGGCGCGGGAGTGGACACGCGGGTGCGCACCGTGAGTCATGCGCATGACAAACGGTTTCCGGGGGTGTTCCTGGTATCGAGCGAGGGGCCTTGCCCGGAGGGGTCCGTCCCTGCCCCGCCGCCCCCGGTCTGCGGTCCCGGCCGCCCCCGCCCTACGGTCCCGGCCGTCCCTCGCCCTGCGGTCCCGGCCCTACAGCCCTCGTCCGTCCGTGGAGATGCTGCGCATCAGACGGTCCAGGTGGGCGTGCATCACCGGGGTGAGGTCGAAGGAGCGGCCGGAGGCGAGCCAGTGCTGGCGCAGGCCGACGTCGAGGGCGGCGCACTCGCGGGCGATGCCGTCGTGGTCCAGGTCGGGCAGCAGTTCGCCGTTGCGGCTTCCGGCGCGCAGGCGCTCCGTGAGCTCTTTCACGCCCTTCTCCTGCCAGTGGGTGAAGAAGTCGTGGGCCGGATGGTCCGGCGCCGTCGCCTCCGCGGAGACCACGACGGCGAGCTCCACCATGCCCGGCATGGTGAGCGTCTCGGCGGTGTCCTCCAGGTGGCAGCGGAACGCGTCCCGCACCGACTCCGACACCCGCTCCCACTGCGTGTCCATGCGGTCGTGCCAGTGCTCGACCACGGCCAGCAGAAGCTGCTGCTTGTCGCGGAAGTGGTGCAGCAGTCCGGCGTCGGTGATCTCGGCGTCCCGGGCGATCCGGGCGAGGGAGGTCTTGCGGTAGCCGTCCTGCCCGAAGCGCAGCAGTGCCGCCTCGAGGATCTGGGTGCGCCGGGCCCGGCCTGCCGTGTAGCCGCCGCGCGGCCCCCTGGGTGTCGCCATGGGTGAAACGGTACCGGGGCGCTGTGAGGTGCCCGTGACGGGCCGGGAGTGCCCAGCGGCGTGTGACATGGGTCACCTGCCGAACACCTAGTAAGCACTAGGTGTTCGGGTCATCATCGACGTCACGCGACGACGGATCGCCACGCCGACCCCTCCGGGACGAGGAGGTCACGGCGGGTTCGATCCTCCGCGCACTCCCCACATCTCCGCTCACTCCCTTCGGCACCTCCGTGAAAGGAGGGCTGGCATGACACCGACGTCGCCTAGCCCCTCACTCGACATCGCGCCGTCCGCCAAGACCGGCGGCGGCTGGAACCTCCGTCTCGTCGCGGTGCTCATCGCGCTCGCCTGGCCCACCCAGCTCCTGGCCGCGGGCGGCATCCTCGGCGCCAACGCGACCGCGAGCGTCGCGCAGAGCTTCCACACCACCCAGGTGGCATGGTTCGGGCTCACGCTCACTCTGGTGTCCACCCTGCTGACGCCGTTCGCCATCAAGCTCGGTGACCTGTACGGCAGGAAGCGCGTCATGCTCGCCATGATGGCCCTGGGAGCGGGCGGCGAGGCCCTGGCCGCCCTGGCCGGAGACTTCTGGCTGGTACTGATCGGCCGCGCGATCGCCGGCTTCTACGGCCCGTTCGGCGCGCTCTCCTTCGCCGCGGTGCGCGACATCTTCCCGCGGCGGCTGGTCAAGTCGGCGAGCGGCATGATCGGCAGCAGCGTCGGACTGGTCGCCCTCGGCACCCCCTTCCTGGCGGGATGGCTCGTCGACGAGTGGGGCTACCGAGGTGCCCTGTGGTTCCTCGCCGCCGCCACCGCCGTCGCGTTCCTGCTGGTCGCCGTGCTCGTGCCGGAGACGCCGCGCCATGCCTTCGACTCGGGCTTCGACTGGGCGGGCGGGCTGGTCCTCGGCGGCGGCCTCACCGCCGTGATCTATGCCGTCGGCCAGGGCCAGGGCCAGGGCCAGAGCTGGGGCTGGACGGACGTCCGGACGCTCGGCTGGCTCGGCGCCGGAGCCGCCGCCCTGGTCGCCTTCCTGTTCGTCGAGCGGGCCAGCGCCCACCCCATCCTCGACCTGGGGGTGCTGCGCCGCCGCCCGGTGGCCCTGGCGCTCACCGCCGGAGGCCTCGCCCAGACGGTCGCCTTCACCATGCCGGGCCTGGCCATTCTGCTCGCCCTCTTCCCGCACATCCCGGGTGTCTCGGCCGGTCTCGGATGGACGGCGCAGCACAACGCCGTGGTCAGCGTGAGCTGGAACCTGGTGATGTTCGGTACCGGCATCCTCGTCAGCCGCTTCCTGCGCAGCCTCGACCCCCGCAAGGTCTGGATCGCGGGCCTGGTGGTCATGGCCGTCGGCTACACGCTCGTCGGCTTCTTCCACGGGAACGAGCTGGAGCTCGCCCTGACGTCCTGCGTCGCCAACATCGGCGCCGGTGTCGTGGTGGCGGGTGCGCCGGTGCTCGTGGTCGGCGTCGTCTCCCGGGACGAACAGGGGCTCGGCAGCGGCATGCTCAACATGCTGATCAGCCTGTTCGGAGCCATCGTCACCGCCGGCGCGTACGCCCTGCTCGGCGCCCACAGCACCGTGGTCGACGGCACCGCCTTCTACCAGGACGCCGGATACGCCTGGGTCTTCTGGCTCGGCGCTCTCGTCACCCTGCTGGCGCTGGTGCTCTCCCTGTTCATCCCGCCCCTGCGTGATCCCGAGACCGACGACACGCTGACCGAGGCCGACAAGGCGGCCTGACCGGGCCGACACGGCGGGCCGCGCCGAGGCCGAATCGGTGAGCCGCGCCGAGGCCGGGCGAGCCGGACGCCCGTCCGTGCTCGACCGGCCCGCTCGGCTGCCCCGGCGCCGCTCGCTCGCCCCTGCCTCGTTCCCGCCCCTGTCCCGCTCGCCCGCCCCTGCCCTCGCGTCCCGCCTTCGGCCGACCAACAGAAAGTCATGTCGTGCAGCTGCCCGTCCGCCCGGTCGTTCCCGGATTCCATCCCGACCCCAGCGTCTGCCGTGTGGGAGACGTGTACTACCTGGCCAACTCCAGTTTCGAGTACGCGCCGGGCGTGCCGATCCACCGGTCGACCGATCTGCGCACCTGGGAGCACATCGGCCACGCGCTGGACCGGCCGTCGCAGTTGCCGCTGGAGGGGGTCGCGGCCTCGGGCGGGATCCTGGCGCCCACCCTCCGGCATCACGACGGCCGCTTCTGGATGGTCACCACCCTGCTGGCGGCCGAGCCGAGGATGTTCCTGGTCACCGCCGACGACGCGGCCGGCCCGTGGTCGGACCCGGTGTGGATCCCCGACGCGCTGGGCATCGACCCCGACCTCGCCTGGGACGACGACGGCGCCTGTCTGCTGACCTGGAGCCGCTTCGGCGAGGGGATCGTGCAGGCCGTCCTGGACCCGCGCACCGGCGCCCTGCTCACCGAGCGACGGCGGCTCTGGCAGGGGACGGGCGGCAAGTTCCCGGAGGGTCCCCACCTGTACCGCATCGGCGAGCACTGGTACCTGATCGTCGCCGAGGGCGGCACCGAACGCGGCCACGCGGTCACCCTCGCCAGGGGCCCCTCGCCGGCCGGCCCCTTCGAGGCCTGCCCCGGCAATCCGGTCCTCACCGCGCGCGGCAGCGACGCTCCCGTCCAGAGCACCGGTCACGCCGACCTGGTGCAGCGTCCCGACGGGACGTGGGCGATGGTCTACCTGGGTGTCCGGCCGCGCGGCAGCAGTCCCGAGTGGCACGTGCTCGGCCGTGAGACCTTCGCCTGTGAGGTGCGCTGGAGCGAGGAGTGGCCCGTCGTCGCCGGACCGATCCAGCCGGACGACGCGGCTGAGCTCACCGAGCACCTGCCGGATGCGGGGCGGGCCCTGCCGCCGTCCTGGGTCGCGCCGGGCGGCTTCCCCGCCGACGTGCTGAAGGCGACGGACCGCGGCCGCCTGCTGACCGCGACGGCCGGTCCGGTCTTCGTGGGCCGTCGCCAGGAACACCTCTACCTGCGGGCGCGGGCAGCGGTGATCGCCTCCGAGGAGGCCGGCGGGTCCGGAGGACTGGAGCTGCGCATCGACCCCCGTCACGCCGTATGCGTCGAAGTGGCGGACGGCCGCGTGCGTGCCGTCGCCCGGATCGGCGCGGCGCACGCGGTCCTGGGCGAAGCCGCCGCCACCGGAGAGACGACCCTCGAACTGCGCGTCGTACCGCACACCGCCGCGACGCCCTTCGGCGTCGACATGGGGCCCGACGAGGTGGTGGCGGGCACCTCCGGCCCGGACGGATTCCGGGAACTCGGCCGTATCGACGGCCGGTACTTCTCGACCGAGGTCGCCGCGGGCATGACGGGCCGGACGGTCGGACTCGCCTGCTCCGAGGGCGCGGTGCTGTTCCGGTCGTTCACCTACAGCGGCGCCGACGACCCGGAGGCACTGCACGGACGGTGACGCCTCCCTCCTGCGGGGAACGCGGAGGGCAGCGGAGCTTCCGAGGGAGGGATCCGAGGGAGGAAACCGACATGACCGAGCTCAGCACCGCCGATTCCGTGCGCGCCACCCCTGAAGGTCTGCTGTGGGAGCCCAGTCCGCGCTGGGTCCGGGGCCGCAAGGGCGAGTTCACCGTCGTCGACAGCCGCCACCCCGTCCTGGTCTGGGAGCCCGGGGTGCCAGTGCCGTTGTACGCCTTCCCGCGCGCGGAGGTGCGGACGGACCTGCTGCGGCCGGCGCGGAACCCGCCCGCCGGCACCCACACGGGCTCGCAGGTCTTCTACGACCTCGAAGTGGACGGCGAGCTGCTGGAGAACGCGGCCTGGACCTTCCCCGCGGCGGACCTGGCCGGTCACATCGCCTTCGAGTGGTTCCGGCGCACGGGCAGGGGACTCGACCACTGGTACGAGGAAGAGGAGGAGATCTACATCCACCCCCGTGACCCGCACAAACGGGTCGACGCCCTGCCCAGCAGCCGGCATGTGCGGGTCGAGATCGCCGGCACGGTCGTCGCCGACACCCGCCGCCCGGTCCTGCTCTTCGAGACCGGTCTGCCGACCCGCTACTACATCCCGCGCGAGGACGTCCGACTCGACCTCCTGACCCCCACCGACCACCGCACCGGCTGTCCCTACAAGGGCACCGCGACGTACTGGTCCTGGGCCGGCGAGGCGGACGTGCCGCCCGACCTCGCGTGGAGCTACCCCGCCCCGCTGCCCGCCGTGGCCGCGATAGGCGAGCTGGTCGCCTTCTACAACGAGGCGGTCGACATCACCGTGGACGGCGAGCGCCTCGAACGCCCCGTCACCCCCTTCACGCATACCCTGGTGTCCCGTCCGGCGCGGTGACGGCGTCGTCGCACGGGAGGGGAGACGGTGGAGATCACGAGGAAGGCGGGCGTCGCGGCGCGGTCCCGCCCGCCGCTGAGCAAGGGGCGGTTGCTGAGTGCCGCCGTCGCGCTGGCCGACGAGGGCGGTGTCGACGCGCTCAGCATGCGCAACATCGCCCAGGCGCTCGGCGTCGTGCCGATGGCGCTCTACAAGCACGTGGCCAACAAGAACGAGTTGCTGGACGGCATGATCGACGTCCTCATGGACGAGATCGATCCACCGGCCGCCGACACCGACTGGAAGACCACCGTGCGCCGGCGGGTGCTGTCGGCCCGCGGCATGCTGCTGCGCCACCCGTGGGCGCCCGCGGTCATCGAGTCGCGGACGAAGGCGCGGACCGCCCCGACGCCCGCGGTGATGCGGTACCTGGACTCGATGATCGGGATCTTCCGTGCCGGAGGGTTCCCGGTCCAGCTGGTCCATCACGCGCTGCACGTCATGGGCAGCCGCCTCCTCGGCTTCTCCCAGGAGCTGTTCGAGGACCGTGCCGGCACCGGTGAGCCCGACCCGGACGCGATGCCGCCCGAGGAGATGGCCGCGCGCTACCCGCACATCACCGAACTGGCCATGGCGGTCGCCCATGACCCGGAGTCCGTCGTCGGCTCGGGCTGCGACGACCAGTTCGAGTTCGAGTTCGCTCTGGACCTGACGCTGGACGGCCTCGAGCGCCTCCTGGGCAGGACCTGAGAACCCGATCGCCCTCCGCTCTTGACGGGTGTACGCCGTACACCTACCGTGCGACGCAGAGACAGAGGTGTACGGCGTACACCCACCGGGTCGGAAGGCAGCCTCGGGCGCCTCGGCCGGCCGTCGAAGCCGCACAGAGGGAGCGCCCCGACGAAGGCAGTCGTGCAGGAGCGGTTCGGCCCGCCGGACGTCCTGAAGCTGGTGGACACCGAACGGCCCGAGATCTCGGACCACCAGGTCTCGGTGCGGGTCCGTGCCGCCGCGCTGAACCCCTACGACTGGCACATGCTGCGCGGCGATCCCTATGTGGCGCGGCTGATGGGAGGCGTGGGGCTGACGCGTCCGAGGTGCCGGGTGGCCGGTATCGACGTCGCCGGGCGGATCGAGGCGGTCGGAGCCGGCGTGACAGGGTTCCGGCCGGGCGACGAGGTACTGGGCTTCGCCCACGGTTCCCTCGCCGAGCACGCGCGCACCACCGCGGAGCTGCTGGTCCGCAAGCCCGCCGGTCTGACCTTCGAGCAGGCCGCGGCCGTGCCGATGGCGGCGGTGACCGCGCTGCGGGGCATCCGGACCGTGGGCCGGGTGCGGGCCGGGCAGCGGGTGCTGGTCAACGGGGCGGCCGGTGGCGTCGGCACGTTCGCCGTACAGATCGCCGCGGGCCTCGGCGCGGAGGTCACCGGCGTGTGCGGCACGGCCAACGTCGATCTGGTGCGCTCACTCGGCGCCGCGCACGTCGTCGACCACACCCGGCAGGACTTCACGGCGGGACCGGAGCGCTACGACGTGATCCTCGACAACGTCGGCAACCGTCCGCTGAGCCGGCTGCGGCGGACGCTCATCCCGACAGGAACACTCGTGGCCAACGGCGGTGGCTCACCCGGCCGCGCGTTCGGCGCGGTGGGCTCCATGCTCCGTGTGATCGCGGTCGACGGGTTCGCCCGGCAACGGCTCCGCACGATCCTCCCGGCGACCCCGGCCGGACCGGCCCAGGAGGACCTGCTCGCCGTCACCGCGCTCATCGAGGCGGGCGGCCTCACCCCGGTGATCGACCGGACCTGCGCCCTGGCCGACACGGCCGAGGCCCTGCGGCGCCTGGAAGGAGGACACACCCGCGGCAAGATCGTGATCACGATGCCGTGAGCCGACGTCGGTCCAGGCGCCTGCGCTGCCGCCGGGCAGCGCCTTGACGCACAAGCCCACTGGTCGCCCACAGGTTCCCTAGTCGCCCAGGTCGAAGTCCCCGGCGTCGGACCAGCCCGGGCCGTCCGGCGGACCGGCCCCGTCGTGGGCGGGCCGCACCGTGGGAGCGAGGGCCGTCACGGCGACGAGGCCCGCGAACGAGGCCAGCAACAGTGCGGTCGTCGAAGCGACCACGGCCTCCAGCGGGACGCCGGTCCGGTCGAGCACGGTCAGGGTGATCAGGGTCGGGAACGCGAGGAAGATCCCGCTCAGGCAGGCGGCGGACACCGTCACACCCTGGTGATCGTCCACGAGCTGCTCCGAACCGGCCTCTTCGCCCGGCCACAGGACCCCCAGCACCGAGACCGCTTCGCACACGAAACAGATCACGTGCAGGGCGACGACATTGCCGAGCGTCACCCCCTGCCGGATCAGGTACCAGACTCCGGCCAGGGCGCAGAGCCAGTACGCCGCACCGGCCGGCGATCACCCATACACGTCGGGACACCCCGTGTCGGATCAGGTACTCGACCCTGGCGTGCATGCGTCCCCCCGGTTCGTCGGTCACTCCGCTACCCGTCATGCCCGGTGCCGTGAGGCCGCAAAGGTGTCCGGGCGCCCGGGCGTCCTCCGCGGACTACGCCACCGCGCTCATCGTGTCCGCCGGACGGCGCCGGGAGGCGCGGGTCGCGGGCAGCGCGGCGAGCGCCAGCGCGCCCAGCACCACCGCCGCGCCGAACGCGGACAGCGCGACGGCGGACGGTGCCCGGGCGATGCCGGCGCCGATGCCGCTCGACCGGCCCTGCGCGTCGATCAGCCAGTGGGAGACAGGGAGCCCCAGCGCCAGCGAGACGGCGACCGCGGCCCCCACGGTGCAACCGGTGGCCGCGACCGTGATCCCGCTGATCTGCCGTGGTGACAGGCCGATCGCCCGGAGCGCGAGCAGATCCCGTTCGCCCTCGCGCAGCGTGCCGCCGATGGCCGTCAGCAGATCGACCAGCCCGATCAGCGCGAGGACACCGAGCAGACCGACGACGACACTGCGCAGCGGCGACAGACCGTCGGCGGGGTTCGTCACCGTGTGCACGTCCAGCTGTCCGCGCCCGGCCGCGGCGCTCAGCGCGGCGGCGACACGACGCGGATCGGCGCCGTCGCGCAACCGGACCTGGTACAGCGTCGGCCGGAGTTCCGCGTCGTTCTCCCTCAGGGTGTCGAGCGAGGTGGAGATGACCCGACCGGCGTTCTCCGGCTCGATGCTGCGGCCCACGATGTGGAGGATCTGGGGCCGGCCGCTCACGGTCATCCGCACCCAGTCGCCGACCCGGACGTCCAGCAGGTCCAGCAGCCCCTGCCCGGCCACCGCCTCGTCGGCACCGTGCGCGGGGCGGCCCTCGGCCAGGGTGTAGGGGTACGGGTCCGTACGGGTGCCCAGACCGCGCAGGGCGATCGTCGCCGTCTGGCCCGGGACCAGGGCCGCGACCTCGACGCCCGGATAGACGGCGGCGACCTCGGGACGCCGCGCCAACAGTGTCCGGGTCGCCGCGTCGCCCGTCCCTCCGTCGGCGCGGACGGTGAGCGCGGCCGCCAGACCCATCTCCTCCGGGGTGCTGTGGAAGCGCTCGATGGTCGTCCAGGCGCTCATCGCCACCACGATCAGTGTCAGCGGCAGGGCGAGCCGGGCGATGGTGGCCAGTGAGCGCGGGCGACGCGTGAACGCCTTGTGCCAGCCGAGGACCATCGCGGGCGGCAGCCGCAGGCCGAGCGCGCGACGCGCCACCCCCGACAGACGCCCCCCGGCCGGGGCGGCGGTCCGGGGCACCGGAACCGGAGGCACCCGCCCCGCCCGCCATGCCGCGAGCCCGGTGGTCGCGCCGATGAACAGCACCACCCCGACGGGCACCAGGACCGAGGTCGCGGCATGTCCGGGCAGTCCCTGCCACACCCCGATCGCGTCTCCCAGCCGCCCCGGCAGCCGGCTGCCCAGCGCCTGGGTGAGCGCCGCCGCTGCCACGGCGCCCAGCAGCGCGTAGGCGAGATGCTGGAGCAGGAAGACGCGCGTCACCTGGCCCGGGGTGAACCCGATCGCCTTCAGGATCGAGATGTCCCGCAGGTGACCCCGGATCCGGGTGCCGATGGCCCCGTGCACGGCGAGTCCGGCGGCGACGAGCGCGCCCAGACCGAACAGGCCCAGTATCTGGCCCAGCAGCCGGTCGTCGCCCTGCGCCTCGGCCCGCGCCTGCTGCCAGGTGGAGACCTCCCGCACCGCGCCGGCACCCAGCACCGTGACGGCGCGCTGGACGGCGTAGTCCGTGTCCTCCGGATCCGTCAGGCGCAGCCCGATCACCTGGCCGCGTTCGGAGCCGGTGCGCGGCACGGCGGAGGGCAGTGCCCAGACCAGTCCGGGCCGCTCGCCCTGGCGGTAGCGCGGTTCGGGGCTGTCGGCGACGCCGAGGACGGTCAGCGCCGCGCCGCCGGTCCGGGTGAGCACGTCTCCTGGCTCGGCCAGCAGCGCGCGGGCCAGGCTGCTCTCCAGCACCACGCCCTCGGGCGCCGCGGGGTCGAGCCAGCGGCCGGAGACGAGCAGGGGCCGTCCGACGGCGGGCCGGTCGGCGCTGCCGCGCAGCTCGACGGAGGCGCGGGCGCCCCGGGAGGTGACCGTGGTGGAAGCCGTGGCGTAGGGACCGGCGACGGACTCGACACCGTCCAGCCCGGAGAGCCTGCCCGCGTCGGCCGAGGAGCCGGTGTGGATCGACACGTGCGCGCCCCGGGACTGGGTGAAGACCCGCTCCCACGGGTTCGTCGCGTACCCGAACAGCGCCGCCGCCAGCAGCAGGGAGGTGACGACGCCCACGGTGGCGAGCACCAGGAACAGTGCTTCGCCGCGATGCGTCCGCAGGTCCGAGTGCGCCCAGCGCAACGTGGCTCGCACAGGTCAGTCCTTCAGTTCCAGTACCGCGGATATCCCCTTGCCGGGGGACGGGGTGCCGTCCAGTACCGCGTCGTCGGCGATCCGGCCGTCGAAGAAGCTGATCACCCGGTCCGCGGTGCTCGCCATGCGCGCGTCATGGGTGACCAGGAGGATGGTCTGGCCGCGCCGGTGGAACCGGGACAGCAGCCGGGTCACCTCGCGGGTGCCCTTGCTGTCCAGGCTGCCCGCCGGCTCGTCCGCGAGCAGCAGGGGCGGATGGTTCACCAGGGCCCGGGCCAGGGCCACCCGCTGTTGCTCGCCGCCGGACAGCTCGCCGGGCATGCTGCGCTCCTTGCCCGCCAGGCCCAGCTCGGCCAGCAGCTCCTCCCGCTCCGCGCGGGCCCGCCTGGGGGAGACCCCCGCCAGCAGCGCGGGCAGCTCGACGTTGTCGGCGACGGACAGGTTGGAGACCAGGTTGAAGAACTGGAAGACGACGCCGATCCGCCGCCGGCGCACCACGGCCCACTGCGCCTCGCTGTACCCGTCCGTGCGTACGCCGTCCAGCCAGATGCTGCCGCTGTCAGGTCGCTGGAGGCCGCCGAGCAGATGCAGCAGCGTCGACTTCCCGGCGCCGGACGGGCCGGTGACCGCAACGAACTCGCCCTGCCGTACGGACAGGTCCACCCCGCGAACGGCGTGGGCGGGCGCGCCCTCGCCGTGGTGGGTCTTCACGAGGCCCTCGGCCCGCAGCGCAGGAGTGGGAGTGTCGTTCATTCCGGCTCCTCCAGTTCTTCCTGGCAGCGCTCCAGCCAGTCGAGGTCGGCTTGCAGGTGCAGCATGGCGCCCTCGACGAGCAGCCGGGCCGTCCGGTTCTCGCGGTGCTCGCCCGTGACGAGCTTCGACAGGGTACGCATGGTGTTCAGGTAGTGGCGTCGTTGCTTGTTGATCAGGGCGATCTGGTCGGCGAGCCCGGTCTGCGGGGCCAGGGCGAGCTTCATGAAGAACTCGTCCCGCAACCTCGGTTCGTCCGAGGTCTCCTCGTACCAGACGCGCAGCGCTTCCTGGCCGGCGTCGGTGAGGTGGTAGATCTTCTTGTTGGGCCGACTCGACTGCTCGACCTCCTCGCCCTCGATCAGCCCGGTCTTCTCGAGGCGGCTCAGCGTCACGTAGATCTGGCCGATGTTGGGCTGAGGGTACGCGGCGCCCAGAAGCCGCTCAAGGTCCTGCTTGAGCTCGTAACCGTGGGCCGGGCCGCGCGCCAGCAGGGCCAGGAGGGGCAGGCGCACTCGTGCTGTCCTCCTCGCAGCCTCGTATTGTGGTCCAGGCCCTAGTATCGCCCATACCTAACGGGTATACATAGCCTCTGACTCCGGGCGAGGGCGCCCGGCGCCGGGTGTACAGGGAGGAACCTATGCGGTGGATACGCGCCGCCGGTAGGGGCCTCCTCGTTCTCGCCGTGGTCCTGGCCGGTTACGGCGCCTCCGGCGCGCGGGCGGCCGGCGGTCTGGAGGGCCGCGGACCGCTCACCCTGGCCACCGCGGGCGACCTCACCGGCTATCTCGGCCCGCTGCTCCAGGGCTGGAACCGCGCTCACCCCGGCGAGAGGGTCACCCTCGTCGAACTGCCGGACTCGGCGGACGAGACCCGCGCCCAGATGATCACCGATCTGCGCGGCGGCGCCCGCAGCCGGTTCGACGTCCTCAACATCGACGTCGCCTGGACCTCGGAGTTCGCCGCCGCCGGCTGGATACGCCCGCTGCCGAGGGACCGCTTCCCGCTGGGCAGCTTCCTCCGTCCGGTCGTGGACACGGCGACGTACGACGGCCGGTTGTACGCCGTCCCGTACGTCACCAACGCCGGGCTGCTCCTCTACCGCAAGGACGTCCTCGCCGCGGAGGGCGTCCCGCCGCCCCGCACCTGGGCCGAACTGGAGCGGGCCGCGAAGACCGTCGCGCCGCGGTACGGACTCGACGGCTACGCGGGGCAGTTCCTGCCCTACGAGGGCCTCACCGTCAACGCGGCCGAGGCGGTGTACTCGGCGGGCGGCACGATCCTCGGCGACGAGGGCGACCGCGTCACCGTCGACTCCGCCGCCCGCGAGGGCATCGGGTTCCTCGCGCGCGGCGTCCGCGAGGGATGGGTGCCGAAGGAGGCTCTGGCCTACACCGAGGAGGAGTCCCGGCGGGCCTTCCAGGACGGACACCTGCTCTTCCTGCGCAACTGGCCCTACGCGTACGTCAGCGCCTCCGCGCCGGGGTCCGCGCTGGCCGGCAAGGTCGGCGCCGTGCCGCTGCCGGGCCGCGACGGGCCCGGGACCAGCGTGCTCGGCGGTTCCAACCTGGCCGTCAACACGCACGCCGAACACCCCGACACCGCCGCGCGGCTGATCGCCTACCTCACCAGCGAGGGCGTCCAGCGGCAGGTGCTGACCCGGGGCGCGCTGCCGCCCGTACGCGCGGATCTGTACGAGGACCCGGGACTGGTCCGGCGGTTCCCGTACCTGCCGACCCTGCGCGCGAGTGTCCTGACGGCCGCCCCGCGTCCCAAGAGCCCCCGCTACGACCAGGTCAGCATGGTGGTGCAGGCGGTCGTGCACGACGCGATGTCCGGGCACTCCACGCCCGAGGCGGCGGCGCGGCGGCTGGCCCGGGAGCTCGCGGACATCTCCCGCCGCGGCTGACCCGGCTCGGTCGGCACGGCTGTCCTCCCCTCTCACCGCACCATCCTTCGCCTACTTACATGTTAGGTAACGCCGACGTATCAACCGGTGTCGTTTTGTCCTGATAGGTGGGCGTTTGCCATCCCCATCTGTCAGATGGCCCCTGCCTGTTCGTTGACACCTCCGTGAAACGCCTACATAACATGCATGCATAACAGTCAGCCCGCACAGACAGGCCAACGGGTGAGCTCCCAGCACATCGACACGCGCGTCGTCACGCGCACCGACACGCGCCCAGCCACGCACCACTGGTGGCGCGAGGCAGTGATCTACCAGGTGTACGTCCGCAGCTTCCTGGACAGCACCGGCGACGGCGTCGGCGATCTCGCCGGAGTCCGCGCCGGACTGCCGTACCTGAAGAAGCTGGGCGTCGACGGGATCTGGCTGAGCCCCTTCTACCCCTCCCCGCAGGCCGACCACGGATACGACGTCTCCGACTACTGCGACGTCGACCCGCTCTTCGGTGATCTCGCCGAGTTCGACCGGCTGGTGGCGGCCGCCCGGCGGCTGGGCGTCAAGGTGCTGCTGGACATCGTCCCCAACCACTGCTCCAGTGAGCACCCCTGGTTCCGTGAGGCGCTCGCCTCCGCACCCGGCAGCGCGGCCCGGGCCCGCTTCCACTTCGCCGACGGGCGCGGGGCGGACGGCGCCGAGCCGCCCAACAACTGGCACGCCATGTTCGGCGGCCCGGCCTGGAGCCGGGTGACCGAGGCCGACGGCCGCCCGGGCCAGTGGTACCTGCACATGTTCACGCCGGAGCAGCCCGACTGGAACTGGCGCGACCCCGAGGTCGGCGGGTACTTCGACCGCGCGCTGCGGTTCTGGCTGGACCGGGGCGTCGACGGCTTCCGCATCGACGTCGCCGCCGGACTGTTCAAGCACCCCGAGCTGCCCGACTCGCCGGACCCCGAGGCAGACGCCCGCACCCGCGACTCCGTCAACCCCCTCGCCTGGAACCAGCCCGAGGTGCACGACGTGTGGCGGCGCTGGCGCGCGGTGTGCGAGGAGTACACGGCACGCGACGGCCGCGAACGGCTCCTGGTCGGCGAGGTCTCGGTCCCGACGGCCCGCGAACACGCGCTGTACGTCCGCCCCGACGAACTGCACCAGGCCTTCTTCTTCGACCTGCTGAGCGCCTCCTGGGACGCCGACGCCTTCCGCAAGGTCATCACCGAGGCCATGCAGGACATCGCGGGAACGGGGTCGACCGTCACCTGGGTCCTCAACAACCACGACCAGGTCCGCACGGTCACCCGCTACGGCGAGCCCGCCGTCGAGGGCAGCGGCCTCGGCGCCGCCCGCGCCCGTGCCGCCGCCCTGCTGTTGCTGGCGCTGCCCGGCGCCGCCTACATCTACCAGGGCGAGGAACTGGGCCTGCCCGAGGTCGTCGACCTGCCCGACGACGTGCTCACCGACCCGATCTTCCGCCGCACCGGCAGCCGCGCCCGCATCCGGGACGGCTGCCGGGTACCGCTGCCGTGGTCCGGGCAGGCGTCACCGTTCGGTTTCACCTCCGGCGTCGACGGCACCAAGCCCTGGCTGCCGCAGCCCGAGTACTTCGCCCAGTACGCCACCGATCGCGCCCTCGCCGACACCCGCTCCTTCTGGCACCTGTACCGCGACGGCCTCCAGCTGCGCGCCGGCCTGCCCCAGCTCGGCGAGGGCACGCTGCGCTGGCTGGACACCCAGCCGGGGGTCCTGGCCTTCGCCCGCGGCGACGGCCTGGTCTGCGCCGTCAACTTCGGAACGGCGCCCGCTCCGGCGCCCGTCCCCGGCATCCCCCTGCTGTCCAGCGGCCCCTGCCGGGCCGGGGAACTCCCCGGCTCCACGGCCGCCTGGTGGATCGGTGACGACACCGACTCCTGAGCACGACCACCTCCCCACCTCTCCACCACTCCACCTCTCCACCACCGCCAATTCCCCTTCCACGAACGGACATCGACGATGATGCGACGACGTACCTCCCTGCTCACCGGCTGCACCGCCCTCGTCCTGGCAATCGGCGCGACCGCCTGCGGGAGCGGCGACCCCGTCTCCGCGGGCGGCGGCGACAAGGCACTGGGCGGCCAGACGGTCACCGTGGCCGGCGTCTGGTCCGGCGCCGAGCAGAAGAACTTCCAGAAGGTGCTGGACGCCTTCACCGAGAAGACCGGAGCCAAGACCCAGTTCGTCTCCACCGGCGACAACGTCTCCACCGTCGTCGGCAGCAAGATCGAGGGCGGCAACGCCCCCGACGTGGTGATGGTCCCGCAGGTCGGAGTGCTCCAGCAGTTCGCCGGGAACGGCTGGCTCCTGCCCCTGTCGTCGACCACCCAGAAGGCCGTCGCCGCCAACTACGCGCCGGTCTGGAAGGACTACGGCAGCGTCGAGGACACCCTCTACGGCCTCTACTTCAAGGCCGCGCACAAGTCGACGGTCTGGTACAGCCCCGCCGCTCTCGAACAGGCCGGCGTCCAGCCGCCGAAGACCTACGACGAGATGCTGAAAGCCGGGCGGACCGTCTCCGACTCGGGCCTCGCCGCCTTCTCCGTGGCGGGCCAGGACGGCTGGACGCTCACCGACTGGTTCGAGAACGTCTACCTCTCCCAGGCCGGACCCGAGAAGTACGACGCCCTCGCCACCCACGAACTGAAGTGGACCGACCAGAGCGTGGTCGACGCCCTCACCACGCTCGGCAAGCTCTTCCAGGACAAGCAGCTCCTCGCGGGCGGCCAGAAGGGCGCCCTCAACACCGACTTCCCGGGCTCCGTCGAGAAGGTCTTCGGGCCCGAGCCCGAGGCGGGCATGGTCTACGAGGGCGACTTCGTCGCGGGCGTCGCCAAGGACCAGTTCGGCCGCAGGATAGGCGAGGACGCGAACTTCTTCGCCTTCCCGCCCGTCGGCGCGGGCGAGGCACCGGTGGTCAGCGGCGGCGACGCGGCCGTCGTCCTCAAGGACGGCAAGAACACCAAGGCCGGCATGGCCCTGCTGGAGTACCTGGCCACCCCGGAGGCCGCCGCGGTCTGGGCCGAGACGGGCGGCTTCCTCTCCCCGAACAAGAAGCTCGACCTGGCCTCCTACGGCGACGACGTCACCCGCACCACCGCCAAGTCGCTCATCACCGCCGCGGACTCCGTCCGCTTCGACATGTCCGACCAGGCCCCGGCCGCGTTCGGCGGCACCAAGGGCGCAGGCGAGTGGAAGATCCTCCAGGACTTCCTGCGCGACCCGTCCGACCCGAAGGCCACCGCGGCACAGCTGGAAACCGCCGCCGCCAAGGCCTACAAGGGCTGAACGGCGATGACCGTCACGCTCACGCGGACGACCGCACCACCCGCCGCCGAGGCCGTCGCCCGCAAGCGGCGCGCCCGGCGGCGGGGCAGGACCGTCGCCCTGCTCTTCGTCCTTCCCGCACTGCTCCTGCTCGGCGCCCTCGTCGTCTACCCCGTGCTGTTCTCGGTCGGCCGCAGCTTCTTCGACGCCTCCGGCACCCGGTTCGTCGGCGGCGACAACTACACCGAGATGTTCCGCGACCCGGCCACCCTCAAAGCCGTACGCAACACCGCCGTCTGGGTGGTCGTGGCACCCACCCTGCTGACCGGTCTCGGCCTGATCCTCGCCGTGCTCGTCGAGAAGGTCCGCTGGGCCACCGCCTTCAAGCTGCTGCTCTTCATGCCCATGGCCGTCTCCTTCCTGGCCGCCGGCATCATCTTCCGGCTCGCCTACGACGAGGACCCCGACAAGGGCGTCCTCAACGCGGCGGCCGTCGGCGTCCACGACGCCTTCCGTGACACGGCCGGCTACCCGACCGCCCGCGCCCGTGACGGCGCGGGGCTGACCCGGGGCGCCGACGGCTCGTACCGCACGGGCACGACGGTGTCGCCGGGTGACACGGTCACCCTCGGCCTGGTCGGCGTCGCGCCCAAGGACCTCCCGGCGGGCGCGGAACCGGCCTCCGCGGCGGCCGCCCGCCCGGCGGGCCCCGACGAACTGCGGGGGGTCGTCTACCTGGACTTCACCCCCGGCGGGGGAGGGAAGCAGGGCGCGGTGGACCGTCAGGAGAGCGGGCTGCCGAAGGTGAGGGTCGAGGCGGTACGCGACGGGAAGACCGTCGCGAGCACCACCACGGCGGCCGACGGCTCCTTCCGCTTCCCCGGCCTGGAGACCGGCTCGTACAGCGTCGCCCTCCCCGGCTCGAACTTCTCCCAGCCCTACGACGGCATCTCCTGGCTCGGCCCGGCACTGGTCACACCGGCGATCATCGGCGCCTACCTGTGGATCTGGACGGGCTTCGCGATGGTGCTGATCGGCGCGGGCCTGTCCACGCTGCCGCGTGACTCGCTCGAGGCGGCCCGGATGGACGGCGCCAACGAGTGGCAGGTGTTCCGCCGGATCACCGTGCCGCTGCTGGCACCCGTGCTGACGGTGGTCTTCGTGACGCTCGTCATCAACGTGATGAAGGTGTTCGACCTCGTCTACATCATCGCGCCCGGCCCGGTGCAGGAGGACGCCACCGTGCTGGCCACCCAGATGTGGCTGGTGTCCTTCGGCGGCGGCAACGACCAGGGGCTCGGCAGCGCCCTCGGCGTGCTGCTCCTGCTGCTGGTGATCCCCGCCATGGTCTTCAACGTCCGTCGTTTCCGAGGGAGTCAGCGATGAACCTCAGTGCGCTGCGGCGCGGGCTCGGCAACAGCCTGGTGCAGGCGGTCCTCGTGGTCGTCGGACTGCTCTGGCTCACCCCGCTCGCCGGACTGCTCGTGTCGTCCCTGCGATCGGCGCAGGACACGGCCAAGGGCGGCTGGTGGACGGCGCTCACCAGTCCGCGCCAGCTGTCCTTCGACAACTACACCTCGCTGCTGGGCAACGCCGGGATGACGCGGGCGTTCTGGAACACCGTGCTGATCTCGGTACCGACGACGATCCTGGTGGTGGCGATCGCCGCACTGGCCGGGTACGCCTTCGCCTGGCTGGAGTTCCCCGGCCGGGACGCCCTCTTCCTGCTCGTGGTCGCGCTCCTGGTGGTCCCCGTACAGATCGGCCTGCTGCCCGTGGCCAAACTCTTCGGCCAACTCGGTCTGTTCGGCACGATCCCCGGCGTCGTCCTCTTCCACGTCTCCTACGGCCTGCCGTTCGCGATCTTCCTTCTGCGGAACTACTTCGCCGAGATACCGCGGGAGATGCTGGAGGCGGCCCGCATGGACGGGGGCAACGAGTGGCGCATCTTCACCCGGCTCGTGCTGCCGGTCGGACGCCCCGCCCTGGCGAGCCTGGCGATCTTCCAGTTCCTGTGGGTGTGGAACGACATGCTGGTGGCACTCCTCTTCGCCGACAGCTCCTCCCAACCCCTGACCGTGGAACTCCAGTCCCAGATAAGGCAGTTCGGCAGCAACATCGACGTGCTCGCACCGGGCGCCTTCCTGTCCCTGATCGTCCCGGTGGCCGTGTTCTTCGCCTTCCAGCGACACTTCGTCCAGGGCGTGATGGCCGGATCCGTCAAGTAGACCGTCCGCCCGCGCCCCCGCACGCCTCCCCGGTCCCGCCGCACCCGCCCGGCAGACTCACCCCGTGACACCTGACGCGCAACCGGAGCACACCCCTGACGGACGGTTCATCGTCGTCGGTGGACGCCGCTGGCGGGCGACCGATCCGCTCATTCCCGAGGAGGACGCCTCAAGGCTCCGCTCCCACCTCATGGCGGCCCGCCGCGCGGTCGGGGCCGCCAAGCGGGCCCAGGACACCGAAGCCGAACGTGCGGCTCGCGCTCGCGTAGGGCTGGCGAAGGTCGCCCTGGGGGAGCGGGGCACCCCCTGGTGGGAGCAGAGCGACGAGGAGCGCCGTGCCCGCTGGGAAAAAGGGCTCAGGGCGCTCGACTGATCGAGGGCGCGGTCGGTGTCGGCGGGGTGGTTCGTGGTGGTGTGGCATGGGGGCGGTGGTCAGGGGCACACGCGATGGAATGCAGGGAAACCAGACGTATGTCATGAGCGAAGCGCACGGCCGGACCGGGTCAGGGGAGGACGCCGCGCCCCGGCGGGTCGCGGGACGGCACCGGCGTACCGGGCGCCGGGCGGGGCGATGGCATCGCAGGCTGCTGGCCTACCGCGATGTCGAACTGCTGCCGTCCTCCTCCCTGGGCGGCGGCCCGAACGAGGAGTGTCTGCTCCTGGTGCACATCCGCAAGATCGTCGGACGAGTCACCTACCGGGCGTGCGACGAGTGCGCCGAGGGCGTGATCACCGACGTCGTCCTGGACGAGCCGTTCCGCGACTGCGGGCTGGGCACCAGGGCGCTGTCGCACCTGCGCTCCCGGCACCCCGACGTCACCTGGCGCACCACGCTCGACCGCCGTCTCACGCGTGACCTGCTGCACCGGATGCGCATTCCCCGGGCGGCCCCGGCGGCGAACTGCTCCCACGGCCGGCCCGGCGGCATGCTCCCCGCCGCTGGTTGAGCCGTCTCTCACCCGAAGCCGTCTCCCGCTCGATCCGGCAGCAGCTCGACCCGTCTGCTGCTCGACCCGTCACTGTCGAAGGCGAATCGGCAACTCCCAATCCCCGTATCGGCAACTCCCAATGCCCGTAAGGGCGTTTGGCCGCGGGTTGGCGGGCCACTCGCAGAGAGAGTCTGCGTCGCGGCGAGGCGCATCGCCGACGGAAGCACGCAGAGACAGTGGGCAAGGGGGTCGGTCGGCATGACCGTCGCGACACAGCAGAGCGGCGGAGGCGGTTCCAGCGGCCTCTACGACGTTCTGGAACTCATCCTCGACCGCGGGCTGGTGATCGACGCCTTCGTGCGCGTCTCACTGGTCGGCATCGAGATACTCAAGATCGACATACGGATCGTCGTCGCCAGCGTCGACACCTATCTGCGCTTCGCCGAGGCCTGCAACCGCCTCGATCTGGAGGCCGGGCCCCGCAAGCCGGCCGGAATCACGGAACTCACCGAGAAGATCACCGAGTCCGGTGCCCGGGGCACCACCAAGGGAGCGCTGTCCGGCGCCGCGGAGACGATCTTCAGCGCCTATCGGCAGGCCCGGGACGAGGGCCAGAAGCGTCAGAGCACCCGGCGACCCACCCGCGGAAGCGGGACCTAGGCCGAGAGCGCAGTCCTGAAGGCCCTTCGCCCGCGCTCGCCCCGCGGGTACGGCCGCCCCGTGGTCCTCGCCGCCGGTCGCGTGTTTTCGCTGCGCGTTGCGATGACCGGGCGACGCGTCGTGGCATGTCCCGGCCATCCCCGGGGCGACGAGTTCTGCCTGCTCAAGGCCCGTATCGACGCAATCCGACGACACATCCGGCGGCCCCTGCGACGGCGTCGGCGAGCAGGATTCCGGCCGATTGTCAGGGCACTCTCCCCGGGCATGTGCATGCTCCGGGAGGGACGGGGTAGACGCGGCCACATCAGCTCATAGGCAGGGCACCGGCAGGGTGGGGAGATCACAGATGAGGGCGACGATCGCACAAGCGGCCGAGGGACAGACGACGGCGGCACTGCCGGAGATCCCGGAACCGGGCAAGATGGCACCCAAGGACGCCCGGAGCCTGTCGAAGCTGTTCTTCGCCAAGCTGGCGGTGCTCGAGGAAGGCACGCCCGAGTACCAGTACGCACGCAACACCCTGATCGAGATGAACATGTCCCTGGTCCGCTTCGCGGCCGGCCGGTTCCGCAACCGGGGCGGCGCGGACGGGATGGAGGACATCGTCCAGGTCGGCGTGATCGGGCTGATCAAGGCCATCGACCGGTTCGAGATATCCCGTGAGGTGGAGTTCACCTCCTTCGCGATCCCGTACATCGTCGGCGAGATCAAGCGCTTCTTCCGGGACACCTCCTGGTCCGTGCACGTGCCGCGCCGCCTGCAAGAGGCGCGCGTGCAGCTGGCGAAGGCCACCGAGGAGCTCCAGAGCCGAATGGGCCGCACCCCCACGGTCAAGGAGCTGTCGGAACTGATGGACCTGACCGAGGAGGAGGTCATCGAGGCCCGCCTCGCGTCCAACGGCTACAACTCGGCCTCCCTGGACGCCACCATCGGCGGTGGCCCCGACGGCGAGACGGCACTGGCGGACTTCATCGGCTCCGACGACGCGGCCATGGAACTGGTGGAGGACTTCCACGCGCTGGCGCCCCTGCTCGCCCAGCTCGACGAGCGTGAACGGCTCATCCTGCACTGGAGGTTCGTCGAGGAGCTGACGCAGGCGCAGATCGGCGAACGGCTCGGCTGCTCGCAGATGCACGTCTCCCGCCTGCTCTCCGGCACCCTCAAGCGCCTGCGCAAGGGCATGCTCACCACCCAGTGACAAAACCCGTGACCAACCCAGTGACAACCCTCAGTGGAACCCCGTGGAACCGACAGCTGTGGCCCTTGCGGAAACTCAGAGAGGACGTGTGGTGAGCGAACACGGTGCCGCGCTTCCGCCGATCGACGCGCATCTGGAGATCCTGCTGCGACTGGTGGACGCGCAGCCCGAGGCCGCCCTCAAGATCTGCCTGACCACGCCCGGTGGCATCGTCGCGGGGAACCTGGTCGGTTCCCGCGCGTGGGCCGACCGGTGGGAGGAGGTGGTGTCGGAGGCCACCGGAGCGGAGGACGCGGCCGACCACATGGCACACCTGGCGCACATGGTCCGGGCCGCCGTGAAGGAGGCCGGGTCCGAGCCGGGAACGGGCGACGGGCTGCACACCTTCATCCACCTCGTCGACGTCACCTTCCTGTCCGTGCCCGGGACCGCGACCGCTCCGCTGTGGCGTGGGCGGCTGGGTGACGTCTCCGGCTGGGCCCTGGGGGCTCCCGCCGACCGGCCGGCCCCGTGAAGGCGGCCGGTGACCTGATGGCACCTCAGCACCCCGCGCACCGGGACGGCGACCGGCCGGGCCGGTTCACCCGCCTGGCCGAACACGCCTCGAACTTCACCAGCTCGCCCGCCTTCTTCGGTGTGTGCCTCGTCCTGGTCGCCACCGCGATCACCGCGCACGCGCTGAAGCTGCCCACGCCGTGGCTGCTGATGGTGGGCGAGACGATGTCCGCCGTCTCGCTGCTGCTCCTCGCCCTGCTCAAGAACTCCGAACGCCGAGCCGAGCACGCCATCCAGCGCAAACTCGACGCCATCGCCGCCGCGTTGTTGGAGAGCCAACGGCAGGAACCGGGCGCCGCGAGCGAGGAACTGCGCCGGGCCATCAGCATGGAGCAGCAGACCTGACTCCACCCGGTCGGCCGGTCCGGGAAGCGGGTCTGTCCGGCCTGTCGGCCAGGGAAAGCGGGCCCGTCCGGCAGATCGTGCCGGACGGGCCCGCCCGTGGTGGCCCCGCGGACACGCCACTGTCCCGTGGGCGGGGCGTAGGGCGGAGGAGGGCTCAGCGCTTGAGCGTGAAGGTGAAGTCGCCGGAGACCCTGCCGCTCAGCCGGACCGCCGAAACGAGCCTCCCCTCCGCGATCAGCCCCTCGACCTCGGCCCGCGAAAGACCGCACCCTTCAGCGATCAGTCGCACCGGCCGGACCGGGATCCGCGCCGCGAAGCGGACCGAGATGTCGATCACCTCACGGTCCAGATGGTCCGATCCGCCGGTCTCGAGACGCCAGGCGCCGTCCCAGTCGAGGGCGATGCGATTACGGCGCCGCACGACCGGATCCTGAAGCAACTCGGCCGCCAGGGCCGGGTCGTTGTCGTGCATCCGGTCCAGCAGCCCGGGTCGTACGGAGCGCACGTTCACCCGCTCCAGGATCGTGAGCTTCGCCGTGTCCCCGCAAGCTGCACACAGCACGAGGAGCCAGGCGTCGAGGAGCTTGTGGTGCGCGTTGACGCGGAACTTGCCGTTCGCCCGGAATCGTTCGGACGCGCACGCGTGGCAACGACGGAGAACGGTCGGCAGGCAGGTGGGCATGACCACCCAGTTTTCGAGCACAGAAGTACACCGGTTCCAGTGAGAAGTCCGCAGCAAAAAGGAGCGCGGCGCGGATGCGCGACGCGCGACAGATCAGCTCTCGGGGTGTCTCACACGGTGTACAACGGCACGTCCTTGCCCAGACGACTCGGATTCGACAGCACGGTAGCGCCGCACCCCGGCGCTGTTCCACCGGTTTTCGAACGGCTCATCGACCTGATCCGTGGCTCTGACCAGCCAAGACGGATAAACCAGGTGATGTTGCGGAGACGCGGGGAAGAAGTTGCGACAACCGACAGGAGGTTGTTGTGGAGGGCAGAGATCTGGAACTGGGCGAGCTGCTGGCCGCCGCTGAGGCGGCGCCGCCCGGTGAGTCCATCGATGTGGTGGCACACGATCTGCAAAAGCGGTTCGGCGCGGAGCGGGTGTCCTTCCTGTTCGTCGACCTCATCGGTCAGCGGCTGGTACGCCTCGCCGCGGCCGGGCCCGAAGTCGAGGACCGGGCCGAGCCGATCGACCTGTACGGCAGCGTCTACGACAGCGTGCTGCGCAGTCAGCGCCAGCACGTGGAACCCGACGGCCAGGGCGGACGGCGCGTCATCACGCCGGTCACCAACCGCGGCGACTGCATCGGCGTCCTGGAGTTGACCCTCCAGTCCGCGGACGACACCGTGCTGCGGCAGGTCCGCGAGGCCGCGCACGCGCTGGCCTACATCATCGTCACGGACCGCCGTTTCACCGATCTGTACCACCTCGGCCGGCGCACCACCGAGACCAGCCTGGCCGCGGAGATCCAGCACCAGCTGCTGCCCTCGGCGCCCTGCTGCGAGGCGCCCCAGTTCACCCTGGCGGCCGGGCTGGTGCCGGCCGACGACATCGGCGGCGACACCTACGACTACACCCTCGACCGTGACACCCTGCACCTGTCCATCACCGACGCCATGGGCCACGACACGAACTCGGCTCTGCTGGCCACCCTGCTGGTCGGCGCCCTGCGCCAGGCACGGCGCAGCGGCTGCGACGCCCTCAAGCAGGCCCACCAGGCCCACCAGGCGCTGCTCGCCCACAGCCGGGGCCTGGCCACCGGCCAGTTGCTGTGCGTCGACCTCGAGACGGGCCGGTGCGAACTGGTCAACGCCGGCCATCCCCGGCCGTTGCGGCTGCGGGACGGCACCGTCGACGAGGTCAGACTCGCCGTCAATCTGCCTTTCGGCGTGGTGGCCCCGACCGCCTACCGCGTGCAGGAACTGGAGCTGCGTCCGGGCGACCGCTTGGTCCTGCTCACCGACGGAATGCAGGAACGCGGAGCCGCGGCCGTCGACCTGGCCTCGGTCATCTACGAAACCCGCGCGCTGCACCCGCGCGAAGCCGTCCGGAGCCTGACCGCCGCGGTCCTTGACGCCTGCCACGGCAACCTCAAGGACGACGCCACGGTCCTGATACTGGACTGGCACGGCAACCAGCGCGCGTGAGAAGGCCGGCGTCTCCGGCCTTCGGCCCTCAGTTTCACCATGAGACGACCACGAGGCCCCGCTTCGAGGCACCTGCGTAGAACTCGCGAAGAGCATCGAAGTGGCCCCTCGGATAGCTGGACCTCAGCCCCCGTGCGGCCGGCCCGTGCCGGGCGACCTGCTTCGGCGGACGATCGCCTTCCGTGTGCGCGAGCACGAGGACGACGGCATGCTGTGGATGTGACGGCCCTGTCGACCGGGCGGTACGTCTGACGGACAGCCGCTGTCAGGTCGGCCACGACCGCTTCGGCCGACCACTTCGGCCGCTCGCGTCCGCGGGCGGCGAGGCGTGTGACGTGTCCCGGCCGAGGCGAGCCTCTCTGGCCTTGGGAGAGCCCGGTCTCACAGCCCCAGGCCACCAGTACCGGGCCGTAGCCCCAGGGGCGCCGTCTCCTGCGTCCGCGAGCCGGGAGCCGGGAGCCGGGAGCCGGAGGCGATGAGTCTCGGTGCGCTCGTCGGTCTCCCTTGCGAGACGCGATCGACCCCACCCGAGGAGACCATCATGACCGCGACCTACACCTTCGACGTCTTCTCCAGCCTCGACGGCTTCGGCGCCGCAGGCGGCGACTGGACCGGCTACTGGGGCAAGCAGGGCCCTGAGCTGCTGGATCACCGTCTGGACCTGTACCGCGAAGAGCAGCGGATGGTCTTCGGGGCCAACACCTATCGGGCGTTCGCGCGGATGCTGGCATCGAGCACCGAGGAGTCCGAGGTGCGTGACCCCTGGGTCACACGGATGCGGAGTCTCCCGGCGACGGTGGTGTCGACCACGCTGGAGGGGCCCCTCGACTGGCCGGACGCGAACCTCATGAGCGGCGACGCCGTCGACGTCGTCGCCCGGCTGAAGGCGGAGTCCGAGGTACCGCTGCGCTCGCACGGCAGCCTGTCGATGAACCGGGCGCTGATGGCCGCAGGTCTGGTCGACCGCGTCCAGGTGACGCTGTTCCCGGTGATCACCGGTCGGACGGGTCTCGACCCGATCTTCCAGGGTGCGGCCGACTTCGACCTCGAGCTGATCGAGAGCCGGACGCTCGACGGGCACATCCAGGAACTCGTCTACCGGCCCCACCTGCACGGCTGAGCGCACGCCGGCCCGCCCGGCGGTCTACGGCAGGATCGAGTCGACGTAGCCGCCGTCGACCCGCAGGGCTCCGCCCGTGGTGGCCGAGGCCTGGTCGGAGCTGAGGTAGACGACCATGTGGGCGATCTCCTCGGGCTCGATCAGCCGCTGGAGCAGGGACTGCGGCCGGTGCTTGCGCATGAACTCCCGCTGGGCCTCGTCCCAGGGCAGGTCGCGGTCGACGAGCTCGTAGACGAAGTCCTCGACGCCGCCGGTGTGGGTGGGGCCGGCGATGACCGAGTTGACCGTGACCCCGGTGCCCGCCGCCTGCTTCGCGAAGCCGCGGCCCACGGCGAGGAGCGCGGTCTTGGACATGCCGTAGTGGATCATCTCGGCCGGGATGACGACCGCCGAGTCGCTCGCGATGTACTGGACACGGCCCCAGCCCCGCTCCGTCATGCCCGGCAGGTACAGCCGGGTCAGCCGAACGGCGGCCAGCACGTTCACCTCGAAGTAGCGCCGCCACTCCTCGTCGCTGATCTCCAGCGGGTCGGCGGAGCCGAAGATGCCGAGGTTGTTGACGAGGATGTCGACCTCCGGCAGTTCCTCCAGGACCCGCCGGGCGCCCTCCTCGCCTGCCACATCGGCGGCCACGGGCACGAAGGAGGCACCGGGCACCTCCGCCGCCAGTCGCGCCACGCCCGCCGCGACCCGCTGCTCGTCCCGCCCGTTCACCGCCACCCGGGCGCCGGAGCGCGCGAGTCCGGCGGCGATCGCCGCGCCGATGCCCTGCGTCGAGCCCGTGACCAGGGCGGTGCGTCCCGTCAGATCGATCCGCATGTGCAGTCAGCTCCTCCGTCGTCGCCTCGCGGGCACCGGCCTCACCCAGCCCATCGGGCCCGCGTACCCCCACAGACCACAAAGCACACGCGGCACAGACAGCACATGCGGCACACGGCTCACGCACAGCTCGCGCAAAGAAGCTCTGGTCAGTAGGGGTGGTGGGGCGTCGGGCGGGGCCGTCCGACGCCCCCATGTCGCGCCGCTTGGCGGGGAGTTTACGAACTGGGCTGGTCGAACACTGTTCGGCTTGATCGAAACTCTCGTATAGTGACGCCCGGTTGATCACCGACTACAGACTTCTGTGCACTATCTGCCCCTTAGGACAACACAAGGGTCGCGTTCACGAGCGGCCACCCGAGGACCTGAGCGATGACCGCGCCCGCCCCTTCCGGCGACCGATCCACCATCCGTTCGCTGCTTCCCCTGCCCCTGCTGACCGCTGCCCTGTCCGTCCTTGCCGTCCTGTGGGCCGTCGCGTCCGCACCCGCGTCGGCGCAGACGCTCGTGGGCTGCTGCGGTGCCGCCGCCGCGGTCCTGCTGTGCGTGGCCGTGACCGTCGCCGTGCAGGCCCGGCGCGCCGCGCGCTCCGTCCGCGCCGCGCTGCGGACGGCGACCGCCGAGGCCGAGCGGGCCGCCCAGGAGCGCGACCTCCAAGCCGAGCGCTGGCGCCGCGAACACCAGCGGCACACCGACGCCACCGCACACGAACGAGCCCGCCTCGCCGAGGAGTTCACCAGGGAACGCGCCCTGCGCGCCCAGGAGTCCGAGGGCGAACGGGTCCGGCTCGCGGCCGAGGTCCGCAGGCTCTCCGAGCAACTCGACCGCGCCCTCGGCGACCGCGACTCCGCGATCGCCGCGACGGCCAACGCCGCGGCCCGGATGCAGGCGCTGGCCACCGGCACCCTGGCCGACCTGCGGGCCATGGAGGAGCGGCACAGCGACGAGGAAGTCCTCGCCGACCTGCTGCACCTGGACCACCGCACGGCCCAGGCCGGCCGTCTCGCCGACTCCGTCGCCGTCCTCACCGGGGCGCGCTCGGGGCGCCGTTGGGCCCGCCCGATCTCCATGGAGTCCGTACTGCGCGGCGCCATGGGCCGGATCAGCGGCTATCAGCGCATCCGCCTGCACTCCGTCAGTGACACCGCGGTGGCCGGACACGCGGCGGAGGGCGTGATGCACGCACTCGCCGAAGTGCTCGACAACGCAGCCAACTTCTCGCCTCCCAACGCCGAAGTGCACGTCTACGTCGAGGAGGTACCGGCGGGCGCCATCGTCTCGGTGGAGGACAGCGGGCTCGTCATGAGCGACGTCCAGCTGCGCCGCGCCGAACAGGCCGTCTCCGGCGACGCGGGCGGCCTCGGCGGCCTCACCGGCACCCGGCTCGGCCTCGCCGTGGTGGGACGACTCTCGCGCAAGCACGGCATGAAGGTGTCCTTCCGGCCCTCCGCGCGAGGCGGCACCGGGGTGCTCATCCTCATCCCCCAGGACATCCTCACCACGGCGCCGTCCCCCGTACGACGTCCGGCGGACCCGCCCACGCGCAACGCCCCGCCGCGCGCCCCGGAGCCGGACCTCGACGCGCCCGCTCCCGCCGAGGTCACCGCGCCCGCGGAGCAGCTCCCGCCCCAGGACGACGGCGCCGACACCCCGCGAACGGGCGACGGACTGCCCAAGCGGCGGCGCGGCCGCACCCTGGCCGCCGCCGAGTCCGCCCGCGCCGCCGCCCAGAGCGTCGAGCGCCGCACGGACCCGCCCGAGGACATCCGCACCCGCGCCAACCGCTTCGGCGCGTTCCGCCAGGCGGTGCGCGCGGGCGGCGCGGCGGAACGCACGGGCGGGCACCCGCTGCCGGACGTCCCCGACGACTCACACGACACGCCGTCCCCGCAGACCGAGACGGTCCACGGCGGTCCCACTCCCTCGCACCCGGAAGGCGACACCACCTCATGACCGGCACGACCACCGCCGACGAGAAGCTCACCTGGCTCATAGAAGGCCTCCTCGAGCGCACCCCGGGCGCCCGGCACGCCCTCGTGCTCTCCCGCGACGGGCTGAAGCTGTGCCGCACCCCGGAACTGACGGTCGACCAGGCCGACCAGCTCGCCGCCATCGCCGCGGGCATCCAGTCGCTGTCGCACGGCGCCTCGGTGGAGTTCGGCGACGGTAGCGGAGGCGTTCGCTCCTCGATGACCGAGTTCTACGGCGGAACGCTGTTCATCGTGGAGGCCGGCGAGGGCGCGCACCTGGCCGTGGTCACCACCGAGGAGGCCGAACCCGGACTCGTCGGGCACAACATGAGTGAGCTGGTGGAACAGTTGGGCGAGCACCTGACGGCCCCGCCCCGTACGGCGTGAAGCGCCCCGGCAGGGACGACGCCCCCGACCGGCTCTACACCCTCACCGGGGGACGGAGCGGTTCGGGGCCCGACAGTCCCTTCGACCTGGTGACGCTGGTGGTGGCCGAGAGCGGCCCCACCGTAGGCATGCAGTCGGAACACGCGGCGGTCCTCCGGCTGACGCAGGCGCCCACCGCCGTGGTGGAGGTCGCCGCCGAACTGGGGCTTCCCGTGAGCATCACCAAGATCCTGCTGTCCGACCTGCTCGCCGCCGGCCGCGTCAGCGCCCGCCACCCCCGCAACTCCGCCCTTCCCGATCCCGACGTCTTGGAGCAGGTGCTCGTTGGACTCCGCAACCTCTGACGTGCGCACCCCCTTGGGTGCCACCGCCGACAACGGTCTGAAGATCGTCGTCGTGGGCGGCTTCGGCGTCGGAAAGACGACCATGGTCCGTTCGGTCAGCGAGATCCGTCCCCTCAACACCGAGGAGACGATGACGAGGGCCGGCGAAGCGGTCGACGACACCAGCGAGATCCGGGGAAAGACCGCCACCACGGTGGCCTTCGACTTCGGCCGGATCACCCTCGACGAGCGCAACGTGCTGTACCTCTTCGGCGCGCCCGGCCAGGAACGCTTCTGGTTCCTGTGGGACCGGCTGTTCTCCGGAACCCTCGGCGCGGTCGTCCTGGTCGACACCCGTCGCATCGACGACTCCTGGTACGCGATCGACCGTCTCGAGCGCCACGGCACGCCGTTCATCGTGGCCTGCAACGACTTCGGCGGCGCCCGCCACGCGCACAGCGACGTCCGTGAGGCCCTCGACCTCGACCCGCAGGTTCCGCTGATCGACTGCGACGCGCGTACCCGGGAGTCCAGCAAGGAAGTCCTCATCACGCTCGTCCAGCACATCCAGAGCCGGTACGCCGGGCAGCGGGCCCACGCCGCCGCTTCACCACGGGAGTTCGTGTGAGCACCGACGCCGTTCCGCTGAGCGGTTCGCGCTTCCAGACCGATCCCTTCCGGATGTACCGGGAGATGCGTGCGCAGCACGGCGCCGTCACGCCCGTCCTGCTGGAGGGCGACGTCCCGGCCTGGCTCGTCCTCGGCTACCGCGAACTGCACCAGGTCACGGGCGACCCCGTCCTGTTCAGCCGCGACTCGGAGCTGTGGAACCAGTGGGACTCGATCCCCGGCGACTGGCCCCTGCTGCCGATGATCGGCCGCAAGCAGCCGTCGATCCTCTACACGGTCGGTGAGCGGCACCGCGAGCGGGCCGCCATGATCAGCAACGCGCTGGAGGCGAGCGACCCCACCCGGCTGCGCCGTCACGCCGAGCGGTTCGCCGACGAACTGATCGACGCGCTGTGCACCGAGGGGACGGCCGACCTCATCGGCCAGTACGCCATGCTGCTGCCCGTGCGGGTCCTGGCGCAGCTGTACGGCTTCTCCGACGAGGAGGGCCCGGGCCTGGTCACCGCGCTCAACGACATGATCGACGGCCGGGAGCGCGCCCTCGCGGGACAGAGCCATCTGGCGTCCTCGATGGGCGAGTTGCTCGCCGCCCGCCGGGCCGCGCCCGCCGATGACGTCGTCTCCCGGATGCTGGCCGACCCCGGTGGTTTCACCGACGAGGAGATCGCCCAGGACCTCATGGTGATGATGGCGGCCGGACACCAGCCCACCGCCGACTGGATCGGCAACTCGCTGCGGCTGATGCTCACCGACGGCCGTTTCGCCGCCTCGCTCTTCGGCGGCCGCAACAGCGTCGCGGAGGCGATGAACGAGGTGCTCTGGGAGGACACTCCCAGCCAGGTCGTCGCCGGCCGCTGGGCGTCGCGGGACGCCCACCTGGGAGGCCGGCACATCCGGGCCGGAGACCTGCTCCTGCTCGGCCTCCAGGCGGCCAACTCCGACCCTCAGGTGCGTCCCGTCGGAGACGATCTGACCGGCGGCAACAACGCGCACTTCTCCTTCGGCCACGGTGAGCACCGCTGTCCGTTCCCGGCCCAGGAGGTCGCCGAGGTGATCGCCCGGACGGGGATCGAGGTCGTCCTCGACCGGCTGCCCGACATCGACCTCGACATCCCGGCCGACTCCCTGACCCGTCGCCCCTCGCCCTGGCTGCGCGGGCTGACGGAGCTGCCCGTGCGGTTCACCCCCACCCCTGCCCTGGGAGGCAACTGACCATGACGTCCGGAACCGAAGAGCTGCGGATCCCACTGGATCCGTTCGTCACCGACCTGGACGGTGAGAGCGCCGAGCTGCGGGCGGCGGGACCGCTGGCCCCGGTCGAGCTGCCCGGCGGCGTCCCGGTGTGGGCGGTCACCCGGCACGCCGAGGCCAAGGCGCTGCTGACGGACCCCAGGCTGGTCAAGGACATCAACGTGTGGGGCGCCTGGCAGCGCGGCGAGATCCCGCCCGACTGGCCCCTGATCGGCCTGGTCAACCCCGGCCGTTCCATGCTGACCGTGGACGGCGCCGACCACCGCAGGATGCGCGGACTCGTCGCCCAGGCCCTCACCCCGCGCCGGGTGGAGGCCATGCGCGAGCGGATCACGGAGCTCACGGCACGACTGCTGGACCGGCTGCCCGCCGACGCCGACGTCGTCGACCTCAAGGCGGAGTTCGCCTACCCCCTGCCGATGTACGTCGTCGCCGACCTCATGGGCATCGAGGAGAGCCGACTGCCGCGCCTGAAGGTGCTGTTCGAGAAGTTCTTCTCGACGCAGACCCCGCCTGCGGAGGTCGTCGCCACCCTCGTCGAACTGGCGGGGATCATGGCCGAGACCGTCGCCGCCAAGCGCGCCGAGCCCGGTGACGACCTGACCAGCGCGCTCGTCCTGGCCTCGGAGGACGGCGACCGGCTCACGGACGAGGAGATCGTCTCCACCCTCCAGCTCATGGTCGCCGCCGGCCACGAGACGACGATCTCCCTGATCGTCAACGCCGTCGTCAACCTCTCCACCCACCCCGACCAGCGTGCCCTGGTCCTGTCGGGCGCGGTGGACTGGTCCGCGGTGATCGAGGAGACCCTGCGCTGGTCCACGCCGACGTCGCACGTGCTGATCCGGTTCGCGACCGAGGACGTGCCGGTCGGCGACCGGGTCATCTCGGCGGGTGACGCGCTCATCGTCTCCTACGGGGCGATCGGCCGCGACGAGGAGGCGCACGGCCCCTCGGCCGGCGACTTCGACATCACCCGTGAGACCCGCACCCGGCACATATCCTTCGGCCACGGCCCGCACGTCTGCCCGGGTGCGGCCCTGTCCCGTCTGGAGGCGGGCGTGGCGCTGCCCGCGCTGTACGCCCGCTTCCCCGGACTGGACCTGGCGGTGGAGCCGTCGGCCCTGCGCAACAAGCCGGTGGTCACCCAGAACGACCTCTTCGAGCTCCCGGTACGGCTCACCTCCACGACCGCCTGACCCGTCCCCGGGCACCGCTCCCGCACCCGTACGGCCGTGCATCCGTGTATGCGTGCATCTGTACGGCGGTGCGGTGAGGAAGAAACAGAAGGCGGTCTCCCGTCCCGTGCCCCCGAGCCGGGACGGGAGACCGTCGTCCGCCCTCAGGACGGGTGAGCCGTGTCCGGTGTGTCCGGCAGTCCGCAGGCCCGTGACCGGGCGCCGCACCGTGCCGCACCCGCGAGGCGCCGCCCGCCGGGCGGGTTGAGGTGGTGCGACGCGCAGGACCGTCCTGTCGGCACATGGCCACAGGGGTGTATTCAGGACATGTGGATTCCAGCCGACCGTCAGGACGTGTGATGTGGTCGCGGCATGAGCTGAGCCGCCGGCTTGTCATGCCTCTCGCTCTGATCGCGGTCGTCACCGTGGTGGACGTCCTGGCCCCTCCCGACGTCCACCTGGGCCCTTTCCTGGTCGCGGCGCCCGCGATCACGGCCTCGTTCGCCGGTCCGCGCACGACCGCCCTGGTCGGCGCGACCGCGGTCCTCGCGCAGGTCACGGTCGCCGTGGCGCGCACCAGCCTCACGGACCTCAACCACACCCTCCAGATCCTCGCCCTGATCCTGATCTGCGTGCTGGCCACTCTCTTCGCCTACGGGCGCGAGCGCCGCGAACGGCAGCTCGTCCAGCTTCGCTCGGTGGCTCAGGCCGCGCAGGAGGTCGTGCTGAGGCCCTTGCCGCGCCGGATCGGTCCCCTCCGGCTGGCCTCCGTCTACCTGGCCGCGGAAGCCGAGGCGCAGATCGGCGGAGACCTGTACGCCACGGCCCGCACCACGCAGGGAACCCGAGTCCTGATCGGTGACGTACGGGGCAAGGGCCTGGAGGCGGTCGGTGAGGCCGCCCGTCTCCTCGGCGCCTTCCGGGCCGCCGCGCACCGGCAGCCGGAGCTGCCCGCACTCATGGCCTTCCTCGAGGACGCCGTCTCCTCGGATCTCGACACGCCGGGCGACTGGACCGACGGGACGGAGGGCCTGGAAGGCTTCACCACCGCGGTCGTCCTGGACATCCCGGACCACGGCACCGCCGTCTCCGTGATCAACTGCGGCCACCCGCCACCCCTGCTGTGGGCCGACGGCAAGGTCCGCGAGCTGGAGGTGCGCCGCCCTGCGCCGCCACTGGGCCTGACCAGGCACGTGGCGAACCCCTTCGCGCTCGAGGAGTTCACCCTGGCGGACGGTGACATCCTCCTGCTCTACACGGACGGGGTCATCGAGGCCCGCGACAGCAAGGGAAATTTCTATCCCCTGACCGAACGGCTCACCGCATGGTCCGGACACGGGCCCGAGGCCCTGCTGCGCCACCTGTGCCACGACCTCCTGACCCACGCGGGCCAGAACCTGGGCGACGACGCCGCCCTCGTCGCCATCGAGCGGGTCGGCCCGGGTGAGCCGTAGGCGATCCGGGCGGAATCCGGCGGGAATCCGGGGTACGCGGACCTCTGCGAGGAAGGAGTCGTCTTCATGAACGCGGATATGTGGGGCTACCGGCAGACGGCCGGACACACCACCGGCGGCAGCCTGACCGGCTACAAGGTCGAGGCCACCGACGGCGGCATCGGCAAGGTCGACAAGCACTCCGACGACGTCGGGGCATCGCACCTCGTGGTCGACACCGGAGTATGGATCTTCGGCAAGCAGGTCCTGATCCCGGCCGGTCTCGTCAGCCGTATCGACAGGGTGGCCGAGACGATCTACGTCGACCGGACCAAGGAGCAGATCAAGAACGCTCCCGAGTTCGTCGAGGACAAGCACACCGGCGACATGGGCTATCACGCGGAGATCGGCACGTACTACGCGAGCCACCGGGCCTGAGACCCGAGCCCGAGACCCGAGCCCGAGACCCTGAGGCCTGAGACCTGAGCGACGGCCTCTTATTCGTTTGCCGACCGCCAGTTCGGTCGGATAGGAAGCTTCCATGTTGAGGGGCGACAAGGTCGGGCTCAGGGCCCGGCACGAGGACGACATCCCGATCCTGCGGGCCGAGCTCTACGACGACGTGGTCAACGCCTCGCGGGCCGAGAGCGGGCCGTGGCGGCCGGTCACGCCCGGGTCGAAGGACCGGCGGCTCGTGGTGGACGACACCGAGCAGGGGAGCGTCCCGTTCTCGGTGGTGGAACTGGAGGGCGGCACGCTGGTCGGTACCGCGACGCTGTGGGGCATCGACAACCACAACCGGTCCGCCCACATCGGGCTGGGGCTGCTCCCGGCCTCGCGCGGCAAGGGCTACGGCACCGACGTCGTCGCGGTGCTGTGCCACTACGGGTTCGTCGTACGCGGCTTGCAGCGGATGCAGATCGAGACGCTGGCGGACAACGCCGCGATGCTGCGCTCCGCCGAGCGCAACGGCTTCGTGCGCGAGGGCGTGCTGCGCTCGTCGGCGTGGGTTCTGGGCGAATTCGTGGACGAGGTACTGCTCGGCCTCCTCGCCCAGGACTGGAAGCCCGCCTCGACCGGCAGGCCGTAGGGCCGCCGGCCCCACGGCCGACGGCGTCGAGCGCGGCCGGTCCCGGCGTGCTGTCGTCACCGGGCGCGGGACGGCCGCGCCGCGCTCCGTCCGGATCGGCCTTCGCCGTCCCGGAAGGAGCCGCTCCGACGCGCTCAGTCGAGACAGAACTCGTTGCCCTCGATGTCCTGCATCACGATGCAGGACTCGTTGTCCTCGTCGGCAAGGAGCACTCGCACGCGTGTCGCGCCGAGCGCGACGAGTCGGGTGCACTCGGCTTCGAGCGTGGCGAGGCGCTCCTCACCCACGAGCCCGGTGCCGGCCCTTACGTCGAGATGCAGCCGGTTCTTGACGACCTTGCCTTCGGGGACGCGCTGGAAGTACAGCCGCGGGCCGACGCCCGAGGGGTCACCGCACGAGAACGCCGCTCCCTGCCGCTCGGCCGGCAGGGAGCGGTCGTAGGCGTCCCAAGTGGCGAACCCCTCGGGCGGCGGCGGTACGACGTACCCCAACACCTCGCACCAGAAGCGGGCGACGCGCTCAGGTTCCGCGCAGTCGAAGGTGACCTGGAACTGCTTGATCGATGACATCGGCGCACCCTAGCAGGGGGATCCCGGCGCTCAATTCCCCACCTGGGCCAGCCTGTTGTCGACGTCGGCCATGTGATGCGGACCACTCTTCGGGCGCCCCGAGCCCCGCATACGCCATCATGATCGGAATGGACGCCCGTTTCCTCGGCATCGCCGAGCTGGTCGAAGTCCCGCCCGTGGCCGTCGTGGTCGACGTCATGCGTGCGTTCACCGTGGCTGCCTGGGCCTTCGCCCAGGGCGCGGAGAAGATCGTCCTTGCCGAGTCGCTGGACGAGGCCCTGGCTCTCAAGGCCCGCCATCCGGATTGGCTGGCGCTGAAGGACGGTCCGCCCGCGCCCGGGTTCGACGCCGTCAACTCTCCCGGTCTGCTGCGGTCCATCGACCTCGGCGGACGGACCGTGGTGCAGAAGACCACGGCCGGGACGGTGGGCGCCCTCGCGGTCAAGGAGGCGTCACTGGTGTTGTGCGCGAGCTTCGTGGTGGCGGAGGCGACGGCTCAGCTCCTGCGGGCGCGGGGGAGTGACGGCGTCACGTTCGTCGTCACCGGCGAAGAGGGGCGGGCCGAGGAAGATCTGGCGTGTGCTCAGTACATCGCTCGGAGGGTCACCGAGGCCGGTACGGAGGCCGCCGGGTTCCTTCGCCGTGCTGCTGAGTCACGTGCCGCCGTCGAGCTGGCGGAGGGCGTGCGCCAAGGTGTCCACCCCGACGACGTCGCCCTCTGCCTCGAGGTGGACCGGTTCCCCTTCGCCATGGTGGCGGCCTTGGAGAGTTCCCTGATGGTCCTCCGCCCGTCGGCCCCGCCGTCCGGCCGCCGGTGACGGCTCGCTCTGACCGCCTACGTTCCTTTGAGCACGCCGAGGGCGAGGTGGACCGCGATGTGACTGTCGTGCTGGGCAGTAGCGGTCCACGGTGCGGGTGCGGCAAGTGAGCCATGAGGAGTTGGGGACATGATCGGTCGTCAGAGCGCGCGTTGACGTCGTAGGCCGTGACCGGCCCGTCATCGCGTGCTGCCCTTGAAGTCGCGGCACAGCGAGCCTTCCTCCGCCCGAACCGTCGGCGCGCCCGTCGTGCGCTTGGCCCCAGTGCCGCCGCTCCCACAGCCGGATCTGGCGCGGTCGGACGCCGCCATGACCCCCGAGTCCACTGTCTTGCTCACAGGGCTCGGGAAGCACTTCGTGCAGCGGTGACGCGCGATGCGATGGGTCAGGGGTTCAAGAAGACCGATGTGAACGCGCGGCCGTCGCGTGCACGGCCCTCGACACGGCGACGGCGACCGCGACCGGTTCGGTGTAGACGGTAGACAGGACGGCCTCCTCATCGGCGTACCGTTGCTCAGAGCCTTAGCGGCTCTCAGCATTCCGGGTATTTCGGCCCGGAAGGTCCGTCTCGTCACCAGAGCGTCAGCGGCTCGGCTTGAGTACGGTCTCTCGTTTCTGTCTGCCGCTGGTGCGGCAGGGTTGCGCCACCTGCCCGCCCCGCGCTCGCCCTGCGGCGGGTGCGGGTGGCGCGGGTCTTCTGGTCGGCTCCACGAGGTTTCGACACGGCCGGGGCGGTGTCCTGGTCTCCGGCCACTCCGGTACCAGTGGTGCAGGCTGCCGTGAGGGCGGCGAGGTTGAGTGCGGCGTTGTCGTCCCGGTCGATGACCAGATGGCAGGCGTCGCATGCGTAGATCCGGATGTGCAGCGGCAGTTTGGCTTTCACCGCGCCGCACCCGGAACAGGTCTTCGAGGACGGGTACCAGCGGTCCGCGGCCACAAGGCGGGTGGCGTGGCGCTGGCGGGTCTTGTAGGTGAGCTGGCGTCGGATTTCGCCGAACCCGGCATCAGCGATCTTGCGGGCGAGGCGCCGGTTGCGGAGCATCCCGGCGACGTTGAGGTCCTCTACCACGATCGTGCCGTACTCGGCGGCCACGGCGGTGGTGAGCTTGTGCAGGGCGTCTTCGCGGAGGTCCGCCACACGGTGGTGGACCTTGTTGCGCTGGGCGTTGGCCTTCTCCCACCGCTTCGACGGCTTCCGTCCGGTGCGCCGGTCCGGTCCCTGTCTGCGGGACACGGCCCGGGAGGCGCGGCGCAGCTGTACGCGCGCTCGGTCGTAGTGGTTCGGGTTGGGCACGGTGCGGATCTCACCCGTCGAGTCGGCCATGACCGCGAGGGTCTTCACGCCGAGGTCGCTGCCGACCGCCGTGTCCGGCCGTGCCACACGTTCGAGGCCGCGCTTGACCTCGGCCTGGAAGGCTACGCACCAGCGTCCGCGTTCGTGCCGCACGGTCGCGGACAGGATCCGGGCCGTCCCGGCCCGGACGCGGTCAAGGAGCTTCACGGTCGGCTCGTGGGTGCGGATCGTGCCCAGTCGCGGAAGCGTCACATGCCGGCCGTCGGCGTCCACGCGGATGGTGCCGGTCGTGAACCGGCAGGCGAGAGGCGCTTTCCTCTTCGACTTGAAACGAGGTGCGCCCATCTTCCGGCCGCGGCGCTTGCCCTGCTTGGACTTGGTGTAGTTGTCGAACGCGGCAGCGGCGTTCGCGAGACCGGTGTTGTACGCCTCCTTGGAGTTGTCCTCCCACCAGGCGGCGAACCTGGGGTCGGTGTGCTTGGCGGCGTTGAACGCCTTGCGCAGCGCGGGCAGCGACCACGGCGCCACTGCGTCAGCTGCTCCTCGGCGATCCCGCAGGACTCCTCCGCGCGGCGCTGCCACCACGACGCGCTCACCCAGCCCACCGCCCAGTTGTATGCGGCGCGGGCGGCGCCGCAGTGCGAGCGCAGCGCCGCCTCCTGAGCGGCGCCCGGGTCCAGCGCGAACCGGAACGCCTGCACCACAAACCCTGGCTGCGCCTGGAACTTCTTCACCCAGCATCCTCGGCGTCCGCGGCGGTCGCCACGGCCACCGCCCGGGCGACCCGGGTCTTCGCCGCCCGCCGCCCGTACAGGCGGCCACACAACGAGATCAGCACCTCGGTGATGTCGCGCACCAGGTCATCGGTGGTTTCGGCGGGATCGATGACGACCAGGCGCCGCCCGGAGGCAGACAGGACGGCTTCAACATGCTCGACACCGAATAGGGCCAGCCGGTCCCGGTGCTCGACCACGATCACCGCAGCCCGCGGATGCGACAGCAGGCGGTGCAACATGCGGCGCCTGCCCACGATCGGCCGGTCGTCGTCGCCGACCCTGTCGGTGGTCCGGCCCTCGGCCTCGTCCCCGGCCCTGTCGCCGTCCGCGACCAGCGTCAGCGTCGCGCACCGGGCGGGCGCCGGCCAACCATCGCTCCACGTCGTCGTCGGGTATGCCTCGCGCGGTCGCCTCGTCGCGAAAGGGGCGTAATCGGTCCCACATCTCAGGAGTCATGGTCGAACCGTAGGGGGAGGGACTGACAGCGCGGAACGGTCAGGCGTTCCGCCGACAGGGCGGGTCCACTCGTCCGCCGCTTGGAAACCGATCGGTTTTGATTTCGTCCGATCCGGGTTAACCTCGCGGTATGACCACCGAAGTGAAGCCGAGTCCCAGAGAGCGGCTGCTGGAGGCGGCGGCCACCCTCACCTACCGGGACGGTGTGAACATCGGCGTCGAGGCGCTGTGCAAGGCGGCGGGGGTGTCGAAGCGCTCGATGTACCAGCTGTTCGAGAGCAAGGACGAACTACTGGCGGCGAGTCTGGAGCGGCGCACTTCCGCCTTCGTGGCGACGCTCCTGCCCGCGGCGGACGATGACCGTTCACCACGGGAGCGTGTCGTCTACGTCTTCGAGCAGGCGGAATCACAGGCGGGCGCGCCCGAGTTCCGCGGCTGCCCGTATCTGGCCGTGCAGATCGAGCTCAAGGACCGGAGCCACCCGGCGAGCCAGGTGGCACACCGGATCAAGGCGGAACTGACGGCCTTCTTCCGTTCCGAGGCGGAGCGGGGCGGCGCGAGCGACCCGGACCTGCTGGCCCGGCAGCTCAGCCTGGTCTTCGACGGCGCGAGCGCCCGGGCGGGGATCGGAGCCGACACGCTGACGGGGCTCGTCGCGCCCACGGTGAACACGCTGCTCGACGCGGCAGGAATGCGCTGACGCGTCGTCGTTCCAGAACGTCCCGGCTCCGGCTCGCCACCCCCCGGTGGCCGGGACGGCGCCGCCGCCACGCCATGACCGCCCGTCCCGGCTGTGGTGGCACCGCACCGGCTCCGCAAAGGACCGCCAGCCGCCAGCCGCCAGCCGCCAGTCGACGGGACGCGGGCCGTCGACCACGGCTCGCGTCAGGCAGGCCGCATCGCTAGCCGTCGGCGGGCTCGCGACGTCACCGACCCTCTGTCGCCGCCCCTCCGCCCTGAGCGCTCTGTCATCAGCCCTCGGTCGCAGGCGCTCCGCCTCAGCCCTCGGTCGCAGGCGCTCTGCCTCGGTCCTCGGTCGTCGGCGCTCCGCCTCAGCCCTCCGCCGGGGGCGGCTCCTGCCTGCCCCGACGGGTGCGCGGGCCGCTCCCAGGGGGCTGAGATACGCCCGACCGTACCTCCCCTCGCCGCGCCGCGACCACGCGGCACTCACCCCGCTTGCATCGTGAAACCGATCGGTTTACCTTGGGTGAAACCGATCGGTTTCCAATGCTCGCGTGGAGGTAGTCGTGACAGCAATCAAGGGCGCCACAGTCTTCGTCACCGGAGGCGGCCGGGGTATCGGCAGGGTGCTGGTCGAGGAGCTCTACGCGCGCGGCGCCGGCAAGGTCTACGCGACCGCCCGTGACCCGCGCACGGTGACGCACCCCGATGCCGTTCCGCTGGCGCTGGAGGTCACCGACCCGGCATCCGTGGCGGCCGCCGCCGAGCAGGCCCAGGACGTCACCATCCTGATCAACAACGCGGGTGCCTCGGTGGGCGCGTCGTACCTGGGGTCCTCGATGGATGACGTGCGGCGGGATCTGGAGACCAACTTCTACGGACCGCTGCTGGTCACCCGGGCTTTCGTGCCGATCATCGAGCGCAACGGCGGGGGGCACGTCCTCAACGCCCACTCCGCCCTGTCCTGGCTGGCCGACGGCACGCCCTACAGCGCCTCCAAGGCCGCCCTCTGGTCGCAGACCAACTCCCTGCGCCTGGAGCTGCTGCCGCGCGGCATCGCCGTGACCGGGCTCCACATGGCCTATGTGGACACCGACATGACGGCGGGTATCGACGCGCCCAAGGCCGACCCCCGCGACATCGCCGCGGCCGCGCTCGACGGCATCGAGGCCGGGGCGCACGAGGTGCTGGCCGACGACACCACGCGCTGGGTCAAGTCGCAGCTGTCCTCCGACCTGGAAGCCCTGTACGCGCAGCTGGCGAAGTAGCGCCCGCTCGCCCGCAGAAGGCCGTGCCGGAGTCGAGGGTGGGGAGAGGGCCCTCACTCTCCACGGAATGGAAGCCCCTCTCCCTGTTGCCGTCGGCGTCAGCTGTGCGCGCCCCACCAGACCCATGCCGTGCGGGTGATACCGCCTTCGCCGATGTAGTTGGTGGTGTAGACGGCGTTGCCGTTGTCCGAGGTGCGAAGGAACACCCCGGTCCCGCTGATGAAGTCGCACTCGAGGTAGTCGCCGTCGTTGCTCCACCACTGCCCGGGGGCGTTCCCGCAGCCGCTCGTCCAGACGGCGTTGGTCGAGGTCTTGCTGTCCGTGGTGAGGCACATGCCGTTGGCCTTGCTGACCAGTCGGCGGAACACCGTGCCGTCGTAGTTGCGGGTGTAGGAATCCGAACCCCAGTACCAGTTGCGGGTGGAGAGCGAGTCGTTGCAGCTGTCCGACCAGACCTTGTCGCTCACGGTCGATGAGACGAGGCAGTTGCCCTCGTGGTCGTTCGCGTAGGTCCAGTACGTCGCCGCCGACGCGGTGGACATCGAGCCGGCCACCGCGAGCATGAGGGCGGCGAGTCCCATGGGCACGGTCAGTCTCAGGGTCCGCAGAGATTTCATGATCGCGACGATCGGGGGCGGAGAAGGTGCCCTCGTGAATTGAGCGTGAACACGTCATGCCAGTTTGGTCATGCCCGCGCCACAACTGACGTCAGGGGCGGTCGGTCCGCACGCCGCGAGGGTGGTCCGTACCAAGTTCAAGCGGCTCCCCATCCGCTACGAGAGGGGCGAGGGAGGAAGGACCCCATTCCTCCCTCCCAGGATGCTTTCCCAGCAGGCGATCAGGCGCACGGCGGAGTCGTGCCAGGAGCCAGGCGCATAGCCGCGGGCACGTGTGGGGACCGTGCCGGCGAGCAGGCCTGTCACCAGCGAGCCGGGCATCCCGGCACGGCCCGGAGAGTAAAGGTGGGCGTGCCCGGCTGTGGTCTCCCGCAGCGCAGGCAGATCCGGTGCGACGACCTCGCAGCCGCAGGCCAGCGCTTCCTGCGACGGCAGGTGGCTTCCCTCGCCCACGGAGGCCGACAGGCATGCGGTGGCCCCCGTGTACAAGGCGGCCAGGTCATCGTCATCCACGCGTCCTGCGAACCGTACGAAGTCGGCGGCGTCGAGCGTTTCCACCGCCCGGCGCGTCTCTTCGTCGCGTTCGGCGTGCCCACCGACCACGACGAACCGCGTGTCCGGTGGCAAAGCCGGACGCGCCCCAACAAGTTCCCGGATCAGCCAGGGCAGCCGTTTGCCACGGTGTGCCAGCCCGACGTAAAGCACGTAGGGGCCCACCAACCGGTGCGCGGTCCGTGCCGCGTCGATCTCTCCTCGGCCACGCGGTCTGAACACGTCGGTGTCCACCGCACCCGGGACGACGGTGGATCCACCGGGCGGTGGCACCAGTTCGGCCATCTCGCGCGCGGTGGCCTCGGAGACCGTGACGACATGGCTCGCGGAACGGACCAGCCTTCGGGTGAGCATTGCGAAGCCGCGTGCGAAGACACCGCAGGAGGGGTCCAGTTCTGCTGGGGCAGCCTGCGCGGACGGGCTGCGGTCCGGGTCGAGTACCTCGCTCCACAGGTCGTGCAGGCACTGCTTGCCGTACGTCTTCACGAAGTCCTCGTCCGAGGCGGTGAGGCGGGGAAAGCGCCACCGCAGCAAGTCGTGGACGGTGAGCACGTACGGGACGGGGCAGGCCAGGTCCACCACGTAGTGGGTGCTGTGATAGAGGTCTACACGACGCCTCGTCAGCAGACTGCGAAGGACTGCCGAGTCGCGCAGAAAGCCAGTGTCGCCCGGAATGCCGACGATCTCGTGCGTGTCGGCGCACTCCTCCCCGACGAGCAGATCGTGCGTCGCCGCCTGTGCACCATCCCGGACGACGACGAGCAGGCGGAACCCGGCAGCGCGGGCGGGCGCGGCCACGGCGGCCAGCAGCGACCTGCCGTAGCGGGCGACTCCGGTGTCATGGGTGCTCCTGAGATCCATCGCGACGAGCGGCACACCCGGTCCTTCCCCTCGGCGCTTCCACGAAGGGCACGCATCACGCTGACTGGTGCCCTTTCGACTTGTACGACCGCACTCCCTGTCGGTGCACTTCGGCGTAGCAGCGCAGGATCCGCCGCGCGTGCGTGTCCCACCGGTACCGGGCCGCCCACGCAGTTCGTTGCTGTTGTGCGGCCGCGCCCGAGGGCCTGCCGAGGAGCGCATCAATGGCCTGCGCGAGCTGCGACGTATCTCCCGGAGGGACGAACGTGCCATGCGGGCCCAGGGTTTCCCGCAGCACCGGCAGGTCAGAAACGATCACCGGACAGCCGGTTGCGAGGGCCTCCAGAGGAGTGAATCCGAAACCTTCGTGATGGGACAGCTGCAGCAGTCCGGCGGCTTGCGCGTAGAGCGAGCCGAGCAGTTCGTCTCCCACCTCGCCCAGACACACCGCATACCGTCCAGCGGCGGCCGTCGCCCAGGCTGCCGCCGGACGGCCGGCGCCGAAGTCGCGTCCCGCGAACACGAGAGGAATGCCGCGTCGCGGGGCCGAGGAATGCAGGTATCCGCGCATGGTGGTTGACAGCCCCTTGTGCGCGCGGTTCTGGCCGACGTAGAGCAGGTAGCCAGCGGAACGCAACGGCGCAGGCAGCGGGGGCGGTGGTCCGGACAGCCGCAGGTGATCGGCTCCGGGAGGCGCAACGACGGTGTCCGTGTCGCGCCCCAGCGCCTCGTCGAGGTGGTCGGCCACGGTCCGGGTGGGGACGACGATCCGGGCAGCCCTCTCAGCCGCGAGCCACAGCATCCGGCCGTAGAACTCCTCATGCAGGGAGCGGGGTCTGCGCGTCGCACCGGGCGGCCACCTCGTCGTGATCCGCAGCTTCTCGACGGACGTAGAGAGCCCCGCAAGAGCGTTTCCACCGTAGCGGTGGGCGAAGACGCCGTCCGGGTAGCAATACTGGGGAGCGCGTAGCCGCAGCACGTCGTGCACGGTCACCAGCATCGGCACCGGTGCCGGTTCGAGCGGGACCCGATAGTCCGGCAGGTGAAGCAGTTCGGCGCGGTGGTGGCGCACAGAGTCCACGAGGTTCGCACCTTCCGCCGCCGTGTACCGGGGCGCGGACGCGGGGGCTGTGCACAGCTCCAGGCTCTCGCCCCCAACACGGCGCAGGGCAGCGGTCAGACATGTCGTGTACCGCCCGATCCCGTCGGCACCGGCGATCTGTCCGTCCACCAGCACTCGGAGCATTCTCCACCTCCGCACCGCGCGCAATGCAGTCGCCGATACCCCTATTGCGGGGCCCGGGAGGCCTTCCGACGCTGCCCGCCGCACGACGCTATGCCATCTCCCGATCGGCTGGCAGGGGACAAATACGGCCAGGAACCCGCGCGCGTCGATGCCGTCGCTCTACTCTGAGAGGGCGGAGGCCCATGCCCGGCCCCGGGAGGAGCGTGCGACTCGTGCCCCACCTTTCCGTCACAACCTCGGCGGCGTTGTCCGTCGTCCTTTCGGCCGCGACCGGGTTGGCGACCAACCTGTTGACCGACGAGCTGTCCTGGGGACTCGGCACGGGCCTGGCGGTGCTCGTAGTTCTCTCCGCTGGGCTGGCCTGGGTTCAGGCGCACGGCGCGTCGACGGGCGGGCGAACCGAGGTCCGTCAGGTGGTACGCAGTGGCGGCTCGATCACCGACGGGCGAGTTACTGCGCGCGGAGCGGCTACCGTCGCCGAACGAGCCCGACGCAACGGGCGTATCAGCCGTTCCACGGTGCAGGCTCGCGACGCCAGCGTCGTCCGGGATGCCAAGAAGGGCACCATCGACGGTCAGCAGACGGACGCCCGAGGGTGACCGCACTCGTCCGGGCCGACGGAAACGTCCTCGTCGACCGGGAGGAAGCGCTGGCGGCGTTCCATCGGCTGTGCCGGGATCCGCGTGAGCGGCTGCTGTTCGTGTACGGCATGGCCGGGCAGGGCAAGACCACGCTGCTCTCGCATCTGGTGGACACCGTCGCTCCCGCTCACGGACTCACGGGGAATCTTCTCGACCTGGAGCACCTCACCGACTTCGAGGCGAGCACAGCCGACGGCATCGCTTTCGCGGGGCGCGCGCTGGATGCCGTAGCCCGGTGTTTCGAGATGCGCAGCGGGACGGTCCTGAAGGAATACCGCCGAAGCCGCGGCATCGCGGCGGACACCGTCCGCAATTTCCTAACCTCCGTGCCACGCCTGCGGCTGCGTCAACGGGCGTCCCGCAACAGTTCGATCTCCAATGTGTCGATCTCCTGGGAGGGACACAGCGACGGGCGCCGCCTGGCCCTGCTGCGGGACAACGAACTCAGCCGCATGACCGAGGCATTGTTACGCGGCGTGGCTGCTCACCGGGGCGAACTTCCGCCCGGCGCCCGCCACGTGCTGTGCATAGACACCTCCGAGCGCCTGCACTTTCTCGACGGGAGTGCAGCCGACCGGGCGGACGGCGGCAACGGCGTCCGTCACTGGCTTGTGTCCGACGTGCTGGCGAACCTGCTCGACGCGTGGCCCGGACTGGCCGTCGTACTGGCGGGACGCGAGCCGCTCACCCCGCCTGCGGGGCATCGCGCCGAACAGGTCCGGCTGGATGCGTGGCGAGAGCACCACACTCACACCTACCTGAGCGCCCACGGCATCACCGCACCCACAGCGGTCCGCTCCGTGCACCAGCTTTCCGGTGGGCTGCCCTTGTGGGCGAACGTGCTCGCCGAGATCTGTGCGACAGCCGGATCCCCGGCCTCGGACCTTGTGCTGCCGACGTCCGCCTACGAGCCGGATCCAATGTGGACCTCGAGGGTTCTACTCTCCCGGCTTCCGGAGAAGCGCCGCCGGGTAGTGGCCACAGCTTCAGTCCTGCGTCGCATCGAACGTGACGCCCTCGTGGCTCTCCTCGATCCCGTGGACCCGGCTCACGCGGCCCTGGCCGGTCGCGCTGCCCACGTGCCGGAAGCCGCCGGAGACCAGGGCGGCGAGCCGCGTGACGACGGCCTGTCCGGCAACTGGTTCGAAGACCTCTGTTCGTACAGTTTCGTCCACAGTCAGCGCACCCCATCTGGCGGGTTCGAGCACCGCATGCATCCGCTGGTGCGAGGCGCGATCCTCTCCTACCTGGAGCGTGAACAGGCCGGTCTGCTGCGCGTCCTACACAAGGCGGCCACCCGCCACCACCATGCAAGGGGCAACTGGATGGACGCATTGTTCCATGCCCTGTCAACCGGAGAGGACGCGGCGATGGCAACCTGGAAGCAACAACTCGACCTAGCCCTGTCCCGCTACGACTTCAGTACCTCTCTGCGCCTTGTGGAACTCGTCGTCTCCGACGATGCGGGTCCGGCGACGGCCGACCGCGCGCAACTCATGGTGGAGGCGCACATCGCGGCGGGCCGGATCGCCTTCTTCCAGATGCGCCTCGACGATGCCGAGATCAGTTACCGCCGCGCCCGGGACATCGCCGACGAGAGGGGTGACCACGTCGGGGCAGCCACAGCCCTTCTACACCTGGCTGAGCTGAGCCACCGCAGACTGGACGTGTCGAAAGCGGCCGAAGCGGTCAACGACGCGCTGGTCTTGTTCGAACGGGAGCACCATGTGCGAGGGCGCGCCGAGAGTCTGCACCGGCTGGGACATCTTCGGTTGGCGCACATGGACATCGCCGGAGCCAGCCAGGCGGCCGCCGACAGCCTCGTCCTGTTCCGCGCCCAGGGTGACGCGCTGGGCCAGGCCCGCGCCCTGGAGTTGCTGGGGCACATCCGGCTCGGACAGGCCGACCTCGCGGGTGCCAAGGAGCACATCAAGAACTCGCTCACCATGTACGACCGCGAGGAAGACCTGCGTGGCCTTGCTTCCACCCTGGGGCTGATCGCCGACATCTCATTGCTCCAGGGATACGTAGCGGAGGCCACCGAGGCGGCGGACCGGGCCCGAAGCATCTACCGACAGACCGGTGACGCCTTCCGCGAGGCAGGAGCGGTGCACATCTTCGGTAGGGTCCGGCTGGCGGCGGGCGACCTACTTGGGGCGGAAAGCGACGCCCGCGTCGAACTGTCGGTGCACGAACGTACGGGCAACCGGCTCGGGCAGGCCAACGCCCTGCACTTGCTCGGCACCGTCCATCTTGCCGCCGGACGGACCGATGAGGCGGTTCAGGCGGCACTCGGTGCCCGCGCACGGTACGAAGAGGTCGGAAATCCCCTGGGTGCGGCACACGCGGTGCAGCTCCTCGGCCGAGTCGCCCTTGACGAGTGCCATGAGGCCGACGCTGAGTCCCTGTTCACGCAAGCCCTCGATCAGTACCGGCGGGTCGGGAATCCGCTGGGAGATGCCGACGCCTTGTACTGGCGCGCCATGTGCGAAGAACGGCTCGGCAGACCTGCTGATGCCCTGGCCGACGCAGAGGCCGCCGCCGACATCTACGCCAGGCTGGGCGGCAATCGGGGTCTGGGAGAGAGCGCGTCCCTGGCCGCCCGACTGCACCTGGCTGCCAGCCGCTCCGATCGCGCGGAACTGTGGCTGCGGCAGGCACGCAAGGCGTTCCGGCTGATCGGCGACACGGAGAACGAACGTACTGCAGGCGGCTGCTGATACTGCAACAGGAACAGGGAGTCCAAGTGGATGGCGTCCTGCCACCGCTGGACGACGACCTCGACCTCGACTTCGTTTCGGCCGAACCGAAGCGACCTCATCGAACGTTTGAGAACCGCGAACGGCGAGATCCGCAGGTCTCATGCCCAGCCAGCCTTCCATGACGGACATGTCCATCATGCGAATGAGCAGCTCAGACACCACGACCACCGACTGAGCTGCTCATAACAGTGCGGAAGTAGGGGTTGATGCTGTCGTACAGCGAGTCGGGCAGCAGCGAGGCCAGCCCGGGAAGGACGAGCAGGATGCCGACCAGCGCCGCGATCGCTCCGGCGGAGGACCGGATCAGCACACCCAGCGCCACACCGAACACGGCGACCAGACCGAGGTAGACACCGGCGCCGGCCAGGCTGCGCAGCACGCCGTCGTCGCCCAGCGACAGCGCGATCCGCTCGCCGTCCAGGCCCGGGGCGCCCAGCATGAACGCGGCCGAGGCGCCGACGGTGGTGAGAACAAGAGCGATCGGGCCGATCACGGCGGCCTTCGACCACAGGACGGGCAGCCGGCGCGGAACCGCGGCGAGGGTGGAGCGGATCATGCCGGTGCTGTACTCGCCCGCGGACAGCAGTACTCCGAGCACGCCGACGGCCAGCGAGGCGAAGGTGACGCCGGTCAGGGCGAGGCTGACCGCGGTGCTGTCGCCCCCGCCGCTCCCCGGGCCGCCGGGTCCGCCGGTCGCGGTGGCGTCGGGGTCGAAGGTGTAGGAGGCGATCGTCCCGAAGAGGACCAGGAGGAACACGGCGACGCCCAGGGTGATCCAACTGGAGCGCAGCGACCAGAACTTGGCCCACTCCGAACGCAGGACCCGGATGCCGGTCACCTTGTAGGCCGTACCGGGGACGGCGGACGGGGTGGGGTCGGGTGCCGCGGAGAGGCCGGAGCGCCTGCCGGGGCGCTGGATGCGGCGAAGCGCGGTGTTGGGCATCAGGCGGCCTTTCGTCCGGTGCCGGCCGGAGCACTCTGGTACTCGACGACGTCGCGGGTGAGTTCCATGAACGCCGCCTCCAGGGAGACGGACTGCGGGGTGAGTTCGTACAGCGCCACGCCGTGCCGGGCGGCGATCGCGCCGATCTCCCGGGCGTCGCGCCCGCTGACCAGCAGCTCCTCGGCGGCGGAGGAGGTGATGGTGACGTCGGGACCGGCCAGCAACGAGCGCAGCCTCGCCGCCTCCGCGGTGGCGACCTTCACGCCGCCGCCACCGGCCTCCCGCGTGAATTCGTCGACCGTGGTGTCCGCGAGCAGCCGGCCACGTCCGATGATCACCAGATGTTCGGCGATCAACGCGGTCTCGCTCATCAGGTGCGAGGAAAGCATCACCGCGCGGCCCTCGTCGGCCAGCCCGCGCAGCAGGTTCCGCACCCAGAGCACGCCTTCGGGATCCAGGCCGTTGACCGGTTCGTCGAGCATGACGATCGCCGGGTCGCCGAGCAGGGCCGCGGCGATGCCGAGCCGCTGTCCCATGCCGAGCGAGAAGGCGCCCGCCCGCTTGCCGGCCACGCTGCTCAGCCCGGCCAGCTCGATGACCTCGGCCACCCGGTTCCGCGGAATGCCGTGCGTGTGGGCGAGAGCCATGAGGTGGTTGAACGCACTGCGCCCGGGGTGGACGGACTTGGCCTCCAGCAGGGTGCCGATCTCGTGCAAGGGCGCGGTGTGCCCGGCGTAGGACCGGCCGTTGACGGTGACCGAGCCCTCGGTGGGGGAGTCCAGGCCGACGATCATGCGCATCGTCGTGGACTTGCCCGCCCCGTTGGGCCCCAGGAAACCGGTCACCTCACCTGGCTTGACGGTAAAGCTCAGGTGGTCGACGACCGTCTTGTCGCCGTACCGCTTCGTGAGCTCACGCGCTTCGATCATGGGGAGCGGGCCTCTCTCGCCTCGGACGCGGACCCGGCCGCGGATGCACTGCCGGGTCTGCCTTCGAAGCTAGGAGCACGGCAGAGCCGAACTCTGGGAACGAGGGGGAATCTTCGGCAGCCGAGTGGTACCCCGGTACCACTCGGCGGCCCGGAAGCGGTCGGTCGGAGGCTCTCCGGGTCAGGGCCGGGCGGCCGCGTACCTGCCGACCGGGCGCCTCAGGTGGTCAGGTGGTGGTGCCGAGGCGGTGGATGGTGATGGGGACCGTGGTGCGGTTCCCGGTGGTGTCGATGCCGAAGCGTCCGGTGGCGGCGGGGACGGCGCCGTCGGCGAGGGCGTAGAGGTGGTTGAGGACGGCGAACCGATTGGGGCGTGCGGTGGTCGGGGTGGTGGCGTTACGGATGGCGGTGGTGGCCGTGAGGACGGCGTCATGGGCGAGGACGGGCCAGTAGCCGCGGGTCGCGTGGCCGGCGGGGAACTTCTGCCCGTGGTGGTCGCCGGTGAAGGCGTCGAGGAAGTCCTCGTAGAGGTTGTGATCGCTGTTGCCTGGGGCGCGCAGTGCCGCGGCGGTGGGCAGGGAGGCGTACATGACGGCGATGGGCGCCTCGCCCTGCTGGTTCAGGCTGGTGAGGGTCTTGGGATCCAGCGCCGCGGTGTCGGACCCGGCGACGACGGTGATGGGCCGGCGGTGGCAGCTGCGACGGCCGAGCGCCTCGAGGAAGCCGGGCAGGTACTTCTCCCGTGCCGCGAAGTACACGGTGTCCACCGGCGGTTGGGCGCTGCACAGATTCTGACCGATGGTGTCGAGGATCGACGCGGCCCCGCCACGGGGGTCCAAGAAGAAGTCCGCCGTGGGGTCGAGGTGCTTCTTCAGCCCGCTGACGGTGCGGAAGTCCTGGTAGAGGGAGTCGGTGTAGAAGTCGGTGGTTCCGTTCGGGGTCACCCGGGTGCGGACCACCGCCGCGGTGCGGGTGTCGTCGGCCAGTTCCTCGCCGAGCGCCTCGAGCTGGACCGCGTTGGTGAGGGTGACGCGGACCAGTCCGTCGATGCGTTTCGGTCCGGTGCCCGGGCTGTCGATGGTGCCGGTGGTGTCGAAGCCGTCGGCGGTGATGAGGTCGGCGACCATGGGCACGCTCTTCGCGCTGAGCGCGCGGGCGGCGTCGACGGACTCCTGCTGGCTCAGGCCCATCCCGGTGACGGCGACCAGGTTCTCGACGCCGTCCAGCGCCTTGACGGTGTCCTTCCAGTGCACTTCGCCGCTGCCCATGTTGGCCAGCACCAGGCGGATCTTCAGCGGGCTGTCGTCGGTGTTGGCCCGTTCGACGGCCGTGTAGGCGCCCTCGACCTCCCCGACGAACTGGTCGAGCGTCAGGTCCTTGGCCTTGCCGGCCTTGCCGATCGAGGTCAGCGGCGCCAGGAACGCGATGGTCACGTACTGGCCGTCGCGGGTCGCCCGGTGGTTCTCCGCGCCGATGGCCGTGAGGACGGGTTCCAGGGCGGAGCCGAACACGTCGGATCGGTCGCTGCCGTCGGTCACCCCCGTGCATTCGCCGCCGGCCTCGGTCACCAGCGCCGGGTTGAGGGTCCCGCAGTGCTCCTTGCGGAACTCCTCCTGTTTGCGCTGCTCCTCCTGCCGCAGATCTCGATCGTGACGGTCGACGGCGATCACGCCGGCGGTCGCCGCGAGCGCCAGGACGGTGCAGACCGCCACGGCGGCGCGGTGCCGCCCCAGGCCGGCCCACCATGCCCGCCAACGGCCGCCGTCCGTCGGCGGGGTGTCCGTCGGGGACTCCGTCGGCTTGCCGGGAGGCGGAACCGGAGGGGAGGGAGCCGGAGGCGGCGAAGGGGCGGCGGGCGGGGTGGGATCCGGGGGAGGGGGCGCGGCCGCGGCCTCCGGGCCACCCGGGGCCGCGGGCACCGCGGCCAGTGCCCGCCAGGCCTGGTGCCAGGGGCCGCGCTGTGCCTCGTCCAGACCGCAGGCGGCCAGGAAATCGGCGACGAAGTCCCACTCCGGCAGCCTGTCCCGGGACAGCACATTGGAGACCGTGGCCGGCGGCAGCCTCTTGCCCTGTCGCTGGCTGGCCTGTTCGAGCTGGGCCAGCGACACACCGAGTCCGGTGCGCAGTCTCGTCAGTTCCTCACGGAACTGCTGACGGCTGCCGATCCGCGGCGGGACCGTGTCGTGGTCCGCCTGCCGCCTGCCGGGCACCTGGTCCCACGTCATCACAGACCTCCCGCGGCGGCGGCAGTGGTACCGGCGCCGTCGGCGGCCGTGGTGCTGTCGGGGGCGCCGCCCGGGGGCTGTTGCCCGAAACGGCGAGGGCTGTATCGATGCGGCATGAAGGAATTCCTGTCTTCCTGGGCGCGGCGCCGAATACGACGCACGGAGCACCCCGAGCCCGGTTACCGGCCGGGACGCGAGGCGAGAGGGATTCCCCGATTCTTCAGGTGAGGGCGTGCCGCGGCAGCGCTGATGTGCGAGCGGAACTCAGAGGATCGAGGCGTCTCCTGCCGAGCCAGGATTCCGCCTTTCCTTTACCGGCTGACGGGTATTCCGATCTATTTCTGAAGTCTTCGGTCCGTGTCGCATGCTGACCGCGTTCTTTCCGCCGCCGCCGCCGCCGCCGCCGCCGCCGCCGTCGTCGTCACCGTCACCGCCGCCACCTGCGCCCTCGGCGTGGCGTAACCCTCGGCCCCGGCCCGCACCGCTGTGACCTGCGTGTACGGCGTTCCGAAAGGCCGGGTCCTGTTCGGAAGGCGTCGGAAGGGGCGAACGATCTTGTGGTGGCGGCGGTTCGGTGATGAGCTGGAAGCGGCGGCCAGGCCGCACCCCGTAGGAACTGTCCTGTCTTCCTGGGCTCGGCAGCACGACTCATCGGGGAGAGGGGGTTCCTGTTACCGGCGGGAACCCCCTCCGTGCGTGCGTACGTCCCGCGGAACGGAGCCGCACCCAGGGGAAATCAAGAAGCCGCCCGGCAATTCCGCCCGGCCCCGCGAGCGTACGGAAGGGGAACGCGAAAGGAAGCGCGTCAAAGCCCGGAGCCGGAGGGACCCTCAACGCCGCGCGTGGCGGATCTTCAGCCGTCCGAACCCCATGGTCCCGGAGATCCGGATCGTCGGCCCGCCAGGCCGGGAGCTTCGCGGGGCCCTGTACCGCGTGTCCTTCCACCCGGTGTGCAGATCCTCGTACTCGACGATCGCGTCGCGCGGCACCGTGATCCTGGCCCTCCCGGTGCCGAGTTGCAGCTCGATATCGACCACCGGATGCTCGATGACCGCCCGGGAGAGGTCCAGACGCACCCTGCCGAACGCGGACTCGACCTTGAGGTTCCGAGGCACCCGCCAGGCGCCGCGCCGCTGGATCCGTCCGCCGGCGGCGGCGATCGTCGACGTGGTGGCCGCCTTCTCCGCGGGGAGCGAGCCCAGGGCCGACACGAGCTCGCCGCGCGTCTTGGCGGTGAGCACCCGGTGGAGGCGTCCGTCCAGATCCTCGTGCGAGAGATGGCCTTCGGCGTACGCCTCCCGCAGGCGCCGCACGGCCGTGTCGCGGTCGTCTTCGCCGATCAGCGGCGGGCGGTCTTCCGGCAGAGCGGTCACCCTCTCATCCTAATGCCCTGCCTGTGACGCGAACCCGCCAACGCCCGCACCGGGCAAGGAATCCGAAGGGGAGGGGGAGAGAGACGGGGGGAGGGGGTCCGTCACCGGTCCCCCTCCCCGGCGGCACAGCCGGTTCAGCAGGTGGGGACGCCGGGCAGCCAGGCCGGGCCCTTGATGTAGATGTTGGTCAGCCAGGAGCCGTCGGTCAGCCGGGACCAGGCGTCGTTGGTGTAGCCCTCGGCGGAGACGGACTCCGCGTGCTCCTGGCACTGGACCGACACCTGGGTCGGACCGGCGAAGGTGTCCACGACCGACCCGCGCACGCTCGGCGTCGAGCGGGTGCGGACTCCGGTGCCCCAGGTCTCGAACGTCGTACCGCCGTTCGCGGGCGGGGGAATCGGGGTACCGGAGCCGTCGACCCGGATCGCTCCCGCGTAGTCGCCGCCGGTGCGCACCGGCGTGACCCGGATACGGGTGCCCGACTCGTATGCCTCGACCATCTGCCCGCCGCCCAGGTACATGGCCACGTGGTGGATGTGCCCGCTGCCCCAGAACATCAGATCGCCCGGCAGCAGCGGTCCCGTTCCCTGGGCGGCGGAGAACCGGGCGGAGGCCTGCGCACTGTGGAACTGGTCGCCGGCCGTGCCGTTGAGCAGATCCTTGCCGGTCGCCCGGTAGTACGCGTAACGCACCAGGCCGGAGCAGTCGAAACCCATGCGCTCACCGTCGTGCAGGCTGTCCGGGTCCGAGCCGTCGTAATAGCCGTAGGTGGCGCCCGGTGTGGCGCCGTGGCCGCCGCCCCAGCTGTACCAGACGCCGGCCTGGGCGCAGGCCGCCGCGACGGCGGACTGCGCGGTGGCCGAGGCGCCCGGGGCGAGAACCCCGCAGGAGGGGTCCGGCGCGGCGTGGGCGGGGACGCAGCAGAAGGCGGAGAGGGCCAGGACACCGGCGCCCAGGAAGGCGCCCCCCGTCCGGCGGCCCGTACTGATGATCTTCAAGGAACTCTTCCTTCGCCGACGTGAGGTCACCGGCACTCCGGTGGCGGCCGATGACGGACGGGACATGCGGCCCGTGCCGCACCCCACCCCCGTGGAGGTGCGGCACGGGACCAGCGGCTGAGCGCGGCCCCGGACGTCGATCCCCCTCGGTCCGGATGGATGGCGCGCTCTGTGCTGCTCCGGCCTGCTCCGCCCCGTCGTACTGTGCCCTGCTCGCGGTGGTCAGGCCGTCGAGCGGGGCGGGGTGGTGGGGCCGTAGCGGGCGGCCGGTGCCTTGCGCAGCAGGGCCCAGTACCGGTCGCCGTACGACCAGTGCCACCACTCGGTCGGGTAGTTGACGAATCCGGCCGCCGTCAACGCCCAGCCCATCAGCTCCCGGTTCGCTCGTGCCTCGGCGCCGATGTCGCCCGCCTCGGTGCGGCAGGCGCCCCTGCTCTCCTCGGGGGTCGCGTTGACCTCCGTGCCCAGGGGCAGTTCCCGGCCGTCCTGGTTGCACAGCGTCAGGTCGACCGCGCCGCCGCTCGCGTGCGGGGCGACCTCCGGCGGGGAGATGTAGGCACTCGCCAACTCCCTTGTCCGCTCGGGTGCCGCGTCCGGATGCTCCCGCCACATCGCCGCCGCGTACTGCTCGAAGTAGCGGCGTTGGAGGCCCGGCGGACGGTACCCCTCCACCACCAGGAACCACACACCCGCCGGCAACAGCCGCTGCGCCCGCACCAGTCGGCGCAGCGTGCCCGATCGCAGATGGGCGAAGCTGCCGTCGTCGTCGGCCTGCCGCTGATCCAGCCACAGGGAGCCGGACCCGCGCAGATCGACGAGAGGCTCACCGCATTCGTCCTCCGGGACCGCGGTGACCCTGGGGTCCGAGAGCGTGATGATGTCGTCTGTCACGGGAACAGCGTCTCCGGAGCCCCTGCAAATGCTCTGTAGGTTGCCTGCAAGCGTCCTACGTGGTCCTGCCTGGGCGGTGCGACCGGTCAACACGTCCGCACAAGGCCGGCCCTCGCGGAGGTCTGGCTTCTACGGAGGATGGGCTTCCACGGGTCCGGGCTCCGTTGCTCGGACCGCCGCCGAAGATCGAGCGTGGGCGAACAGCTCTTCCGGTCCGGCCCTTGATCGGCGTAGCGTCACCTCCATGACCAGCGGAAACCGGCAGCGCCGCCGTGACGGCGCCGCGAAACAGGCGCAGCTCACGAGCGGGGACCACAGCGGCCCGAAGGACAAGCGGGGCAAGGCGCCGCGTGTGGTCCAGCCCGACCGAGGACACAGGACGGCGGCGGCCAAGCGCGAATGGAAGGCCCTGTTCGCCCGACTGGAAGAGGTCAAGCGCAGAGAACGGGAGCGGCAGAAGCGCAGCGGTGCCTGAGGGCGGCATCAACGGCGCGAGTCGCGGGTCTTCCGCGCGGAGCACACCTCGGGCTTCTCGTTGTGCGGCGGAAGCGCTGTGCGGCAGAGACAGGGCCTGACCGCAACGTGCCTGCTGGGGCTCACTGTTGTCGTTCTCCGGCGCGGTACTGATCGCGCCGGACGGGGTTCACAAGGGGGAGTGCGGTGCGTGCGGGGTGGGTCAGGCTGTGGCGTTGGACGGCCTGGGGCGGCATCGGGCTGAGTCTGTACGCAGGCTGGCTGACGGTCGATGACATCCGGGACCGGGCGGCCGGCGAGCGCGACATCGAAGCGGCTTGCGACGGACTCGTATCGGGCGCCGAGGTGATGGACTTGCAGGGCGGGACGGCCCGCGCCAAGGCGAGCGACTACGACGAGTACCGGATCGACACGCGCGAACCGCACGGTTCCTGCACGGTCTACAAGGTGCCCGGCCCCGGCAGGACGAAGAGTCTGTTCACCCTCGTGGTGCGGCGCAGCGACGCCTCGGAGCCGATGAACCTGATCGGTGACGACAGTGGACTCGAGCCGTTCCGCGCCGATGGCGGCGGCGAGAGGAGCGATGTCACGGCGGTCGCCGACCGACGCCCCGAAGCGTGGCCGGTGGGTGACGGCACCCTGGGCCGGTACGGGGACTGGTACACGACCGTGCGCGCCGAGTGCGACCCGGGCAGCCGCGTGACCGCTCCCACGCTGCTGAACGTGACCGCCCGCGCCGACTACGACGACGTCTCCGCCGCGGATCGTCAACGCCTGGCCCGCATCGCCCGCTCCGCCGCCGAGACGGCAGCCGACCGGATCGGCTGCGAGACCCGGCTGGCCGCCCTGCCCGGCCGACAGCTCGCATCCGTGCCGGACGCCCTCCGCCCCGCCGGGAAGGCGGGCGGTTCCTGCCGCTGGTTCGCCGGACACGTCGAGCGGCAAGGACAGGGCCGGCTGCCCGACCGCGCCCTCCCGGTACCCGTCCGGGAGGCGAACCCCCTCGAAGGCTGCCTTCTGGCGGTCGGTCCCGACCAGGTGGGCCGGATCGCCGGGAGCCTCGACGAGGACCGGCGCGACTACGCGCGGAGCGCCCGCACGCACTCGCCCTGGTGGCTGCGGACCGTCTCCTACTTCGGCCCGGAGGCGCGCACCGTCGGCTACGACGTCCTGGGCAGCGAGGAGGCGATCATCGAGACCGGAACGGCCGGGCACGCCGCCGGGGCATGGTGGGCCTCCTCCGTCTGCGACGGCAAGCCGGCCCTGCACACGCTCAGTTCCAGCTACACCTACGACGACATCCTCGGTTCCAGGACACTGAACGCCCTGTTCCACGCCTACGTCGACGACATCACCAAGCGGCGCGGGTGCACCGACGTGACGTACCCGGACGTGAAGGACTTCGACAGTCTCTGAGCGTCGAGGTGCCTCTCACGCGGGCGTGGCGTTGTCGCCCGGAGGCCGGCGGAGCAGATGCAGACAGACGACCGAGGCGACGACGGCCCGTCGGTCGGAGGCGTCCAGGCGGGGGTCCGTCTCGACGACGTACTGTTGTAGTCCGAGCCACGCGTCGACGGTGCTCACCGTGACCCGGCCGAGAACCTCCGGCGCCGGCCCGCTCTCCCCGTCGGTCTCCGCGAGATGCCAAGCGTTCGCCAACGGGCCCTGCCGCGTGAGGAAGAGCGGGCGACCCTGCTCCGGGTGGACGGTCAACTGCCGCGTGTGCACGAGTCCCTGGGTACCGGCAGTGCCGACCTCCCTGCCCGCCGCGTCGGTGAAGTGGAACCGAACCTGCCTGAACTGCCCCCATCGGGAACGCCTGTTGATCCACATGACGAGTTCCCCGGAGGTCTTGGCGAGGAACCAGCGCGTGTCGTCGAGGCGTGTGACGTGGGCGAGCGGGGTCCCCTCCACCGTGGACACGGCCAGGGCGGGGCCCGCGTACCGGCGCCACCGTGAACGCTTCGGCTGCCCCACCACGACGGAGTCGAGCTCGAACAGATGGGGTTCCGTCATCGGTCCTCCGTCAGGTCGGAAACGGAGTGGAGGGTGCGTACGAGCCCGCGCCGCGGACGTCCGGGTGGACGCTCTGCCTCGAACCCCACCCGGCGTCCGCGGCGCGGAGCACGTCAGTCCACGATCACTTCGGTGCGCGGCGCCGGGGCCCCGCCGACGAGGGCTGCGCCGAAGTTGCCCTCGACCTCCGCCTTCTCCGCGGAGTTCGGGTACGGGTTCGTGCACGCGGTGCCCGCGCTGGAACCGGACATCAGACTCGAGCACGGCCCGGGCTTGCGATCCGGCAGGCCCAGGATGTGCCCGAGTTCGTGTGCGGAGATACGGACGGTGTCATAGCCCTGGTCGACGGCCTGACGCCCGATGTACACGGTGCCGTTGCCCAGGGTGGTGGGCAGGGCGCGGGGCCAGCCGTTGTCCGCGAGGACCCGTATGTTCGCCCGTTGCCCGGCGGTGGCGGGTCGGAGCTCGACGGCGTCGACGCTCTCGTTCCAGATCGCCGCGCCCCGGTCGACGGCGCTGCGGAACTCCGCGGAACCGCCGGCGTCGTAGGTCAGGACCCGGGCGGCCGCCGGGGCGTTCGGCGCCTGTGGGGCGGCCGCGGCCGGACCGCCTGCCAGGGCCAGGGAGATGAGACAGGCAGCGGTCAGGCCGCCGGTCAGGGTACGGACGTGCATGATCGACCTCCTTGTGGGGGAAGGGCAGTCGTGCTCATGACATTCTCAGGGTCCCCTGCCCAACCGGGGCCCGGACGAATCCGTCGTTGTGCGGCCCTCACGGCCCGGGGCACCGGCGGCGGACGGGGGAGGGGGGAGGGGGGAGGGGGGACCGTGTCGGTGGGGACTGCTTGAATGCGGAGCGACCAGAGGCACGGAGGCTGCCGTCACGTCAGGGAGGGAGAAGCGATGTCCGATCATCTGATCGAGGACCTGGTCGCGGACTCGGTTCGCGTCCTGGACGGCCACGCCGAGCCGGGCGACCCGCGCGTGCGGAACTGGTTCGCCGCGCTGTACGACTTCCAGGACGGGTACGACTGCTCGTTCACGCACTTCCGTGTGATGGACATCCTGCTGCGGCGCGGGCACACATACCGCTTCCCGGTCTCCCGGCATCCCGACTACGCCGTGCGCACCGCGTACTTCGACGCGCTGACGGAGTTCACCGCGCTCCGAAGCTTCGACGAGGAGGCCCCCGACTTCGACGGCTACGCGTCGTGGCGCGAGGACGGCTACGTCGAGCCGCCGTTCCTCTACTGCGACACGGGCACCGAGCTGTGGAGACGCCTGGCCGACTCCGGCGAGATCGACTGCTCCGAGACCGACTTGACCCGCCCCGCCCGGTTGATCGACGTCGTCCGTGAGGTCGCCGTCGCCGCCGAGAAGGAGCAGGACCGCGAACTCATCGGAATCTGGTACGGATTCGGCTGCGGCACCCTTCTCGGCGGCCCGGCCGGCTGCCCCTTCGACGTCGACGAACTCACCGACATGCCCGCCGTGCGGGACCTCCGCGCCGTCGTCCGCCGCACAGACGCCCTGGCTCACGCCCGGCGATCGCCCTACGCGGTCCCCGTGGAGTTCGCCGACGACGGCGAGCTGGAGGCCTGGTGGTGGGATCTGTAGGCACGCGGGCCCGTCCCACCCGAGAGCGGCAGGTCGGACGGGACGGAAGCCGCTTCAGGGCGTGCGCAGCAGCGCGCAGACGAAGTTCTCCTGGATGGTGCGCAGCCGCTCGAGCCGTGCCGGATCGCCGGCCCCGTTGATCTGGCTCGTTACCGAGAACGTCAGCGAACGCCGGCCGTCGGGAGTGGCGGCCACCAGCTGCGTGTAGCCCGGGAAGTTGCCGGTGTGGCCCAGCACGACGCCGCACCGTGTCGCGTAGCGGAAGATGGCCAGTCCCGCCGTGTTGCGGCCCGGACCCGCGGGTTGGGACGCACCCGCGATCCACCGGCGCTGCTCCCGCACGACGTCCTTGCCGTAGAGCGCGCCCGAGGCGTAGCCACGGATGAAGCGGGTCATGTCGAGCGGAGTGGAGATGATGCCGCCGGAGGCCCATGCGCCGGAAGCGCTGACGAGCTCGCTGACGTCCTGCGGGGACGCGGGGTCGCTCATGTCGTACCCGTGCAGGTAGGGCTCGGGCATGCGGTAGCCCAGCGGGAGGCTGGTGTCGCGCAGGTCCAGGGGCCGGTAGACCAGTCGGCGCAGGAGCTGTTCGTACGGGGCGCCGGTGACGGCTTCCGCCATCAGGGCGACGGCGATGTTGTCCGAGTTGGAGTACTCGTACCGGCTGCCCGGGCGGAATCGCAGCGGCTCGTCCGCCACGTAGTCGAGCAGGTGGCGGGGGTCGAAACGGTGGTGCGGGTCGGCCCTGACCACCGCGGTGAACCCGGGGTCCTGCGAGTAGTCCGGCAGACCGCTGGTGTGGTTCAGCAACTGCCGTAGCGTCACCCGGCCCCATGCGCGGGGGAGCTGCGGCAGGCGTTTGCGCAGGGTGTCGTCCAGGCCCAGGGCGCCGCGGTCGACGAGGGAGAGCGCCACCGCTCCGCTGAAGGCCTTGGCCGTGCTCGCGATCCGCATGTGGTCCCTCACCTGCGGCGGGCGGCCCGTCGCCAGGTCGGCGACACCGGCCCGCAGCACGCGGGCCTGCCGGCCGTTCCGCAGCACGGCGATGACGCCGGGCGGACCGCCGCGCTCCTTCACGAAGCGGTCGATCTGACGCTGGAGTGCGCGGTCCTCCGCCGACCCGCCGTCGATGCCGGCGGCGGTGCCTGCGGTGGCCGGTCCCAGTACCGCCAGACAGGCGGCCGCGACGACGAACACGGACCCGAGACGTGATCGCGGGACGGCGGGAAGAGGCCGTACGGGGCGCAGAGGCATCCAGGCTCCTGAAGGTGAGCGACGGCAGTGCGGATCAAGCCTCACCGTCCGCGGATGCCGACGCCCCTTCTGTTGCTGCAAACAGCCCAGTCGGCGCGGGCGGTTGGGACGCGCGCCTACGGCGCCGGCCGCCTGGCGGGGAAGCCGTGGCCGCGGGCGGACAGGACGACTCCGAACACGGGCAGCAGGAGCAGCAGCACGGTCCAGGGGAAGGAGCCGCTGCCGCTCACGTCGAGCAGCACGCCGCCGACGACACCGCCGCCCGCCATGGCGACGTTCCACAGCGTGACCAGCATCGCCTGGGCCGATTCCGCCGACTCACCGCCCGCCTCGCCGACCGCGGTCTGCAACAGGGTGGGCACGCCGCCCCAGCCCAGACCCCACAGGACGCACGCGCAGTACACCAGGGCGGTGTTGTCGGCGAGTACGGCCAGCAGCGCGGCGGCCACGGCCACCGACAGGGTGCTGGCGAGGGTGAGTCCACGCAGCCGTCGGTGGATCTGGGCGCCGACGACCCAGATGCCCGCCAGCGACGCGGCACCGAAGGCGAGGAGCACCAGATCGGTGTCGTCGCCCATGCCCAGATCGTCGAGGAACGTGGCGATGTAGGCGTACAGGACGGTATGGGCCAGGACGAAGACGAGGGTGACGAACAGGACCGGGATCACGCCCGGCACGCGCAGGGTCCGCAGCATCCTCGGCCGCTCGCCGCGACGCTGCCCGGGGTGGTCCGGCACGCAGGCCACGATCCACAGCAGAAGCAGCACCGTGAGCGCCGTCATCGCGAGGAACGCCACACGCCAGCCGAGCGCCTCGCCGAGGAAGGTCCCGGCGGGCACGCCCAGCGAGAGCGCGACGGGAATCCCCGCCATCGCGACGGCGATGGCCCTGCCCTGGAGGTGCGCGGGCGCCAGGCGCCGGGCGTACCCGGCCAGCAGCGCCCAGGCCAGTCCGGCCGCCACACCCGCGACGAACCGCGCCACCATCGTCAGTCCGTAGAGCGACGACACGGCCGTGACGGTGTTGGCGAGGGCGAAGCCCGCCATGGCGGACAACAGCAGCCGCCTGCGAGGCCATCCGGCGGTCGCCGCGGTCAGCGGGATCGCCGTCAGGGCCGTGCCGATCGCGTAGATCGTGACCGTCTGCCCGGTCGCGGACTCGCTCACCCGGAGATCGTCGCTCATCGCGGGGAGCAGCCCGGCGGGCAGCGTCTCGGTGAGGCTGGTGATGAAGACGGCGGTGGCGAGAGCGAGCAGGGCGACGAGGGGGAGCCCGCGCTGCTCCTCGCCGTCACCCCTGGCTCGCGGCGCCGCGGCCGAGGCTGCCGCTGTGTCGGGTGCGGTGCTCATGTGGGTGCTCGGGATCCTCTCGGGACTCGGGGTTTATGGCTCAGGGGGCATGGGCGGGGCGGCACGTGCCGCCCCGCGCCGCGTGTGCGCTGCCGTTCGTCGACGACTCTGGCCGGAGGCGCTTCGGGGAACCTTCGGATCGGCTGACGGTCCGCTGCGGGCGGAGTCGGACAGCGGCGGGGGACAAGGGCGTCGAAGAGCTGCGATCAGCGGTTCCCCGGACGCAACTCCCCGCCCTGTACGGTGAATCGCATGCGGTTTGGGGTGCTCGGGCCACTGGTGGTGTGGGGCGACGAGGGCGAGACGATCACGGTTCCCGAGACCAAGGTCCGGGCGTTGCTCGCGGACCTGCTCGCGCACGAGGGGGGCCCGGTCTCCGTGGACCGCCTCATCCACGACCTCTGGGGCGACGAGCCGCCCGGCAGACCGGCGGGAGCCCTCCAGGCCAAGGTCTCGCAGCTGCGCCGGGTGCTGGGCCGGGACCGGCTGGTACGGCAGCCCCCGGGCTACCGGCTGCGGCTCGACGACGACGAGGTGGACGCCGTCCGCTTCCGCGTTCTCGTGGCGCAGGCACGCCCGCTACAGGACCCGCGGGCGCGGGCGGCGCTGCTCAGCGAGGCCCTCGATCTCTGGCGGGGTATCCCGTACGCGGACTTCGCGGACGAGGAGTTCGTGCGGGGGGCCGCACAGCGTCTGGCGGAGCAGCGGCTGGCGGCGGCGGAGGAGCGGGCGGAGGCCCGGCTGGCGGCGGGGGACCATTCCCTTGTCGCCGGAGAGCTGGCGGGCCTGGTCGCGCAGCATCCGCTGAGGGAACGGCTGCGGGGCGTGCAGATGAGGGCTCTCTACCTGGCGGGGCGGCAGAGCGAGGCCCTCGCCTCGTACGAGGACCTGAGGTCCCGTCTCGCCGAGGAACTCGGCGTCGACCCCGGCCCGGAACTCGGCGCGCTGCACCGGGCGGTGCTCAGCCAGGACCCGGTGCTGGCCCCCGCGAGGACGGCGCCCGGCGCCCCGGGCAACGGGCACTCCGTCCCCGGCGCGCTTCTCCGCTCGCCCGCGCGGGAGCCCGTTCGCCCGGGGCGACACCAGCCGACCGCGCCGCCGACCCCTGCCCCGCCCCCGGGCTCACCCCCGCCCTCGGGCGTCCACTCGAACCTGCCCGTTCAGCTCACCCCGCTCGTCGGGCGCGGACAGGCGCTCGCCGAGCTCTCCCGGCTCCTGGGGACCGCACGGCTGGTGACGGTGACCGGTCCCGGTGGCGTCGGTAAGACCCGCCTGGCGTTGGCGGCGGCGGAAGAGGCGGCGGCCCGCGCGGTGGTGGCCGGGCCGCCCGACAGGTCGGGGGACGGCCTGCGTGAAGGACTGCGTGACGGGAGGGGTGAAGGCCTGCACACAGAGCCGGGTGAAGGACTCGGTGGCGGGCTGCGTGACGGGGTCTGGCTCCTGGAGTTCGCAGGGGTCCGCTCCGGTACCGTCGCCGACCTCGCCCAGGTGGTCAGCACCGCGCTGGGCATCCGGGACGCCCCGTCCGCCGGTCCCGGTCCTGGCGCCGGTACCGGCGGCCCTTCTCCCGCGCACCGTCTGGCCACCGCCCTGCGGGACCGCCGCACCCTGCTCGTCCTGGACAACTGCGAGCATGTCGTCGACGCCGCCGCCGAACTCGTCGAGTCGCTGCTGCGCACGGCTCCCGGCCTGCGGGTGCTGGCGACGAGCCAGGAGCCGTTCGGCCTGACGGGCGAGTCCGTGTTCCTGGCCGAACCCCTCCCGATCGCCGACGCCGTACGGCTGTTCAGGCAGCGCGCCGCCGCCTCCGCGCCCGGGTTCCCCCTCGACCCGGACCGCTCCACCGCGTCCGACCGGGCCGCCGTCGCCGAGATCTGCCGCCGTCTCGATGGCATCCCGCTCGCCCTGGAACTGGCCGCCACCCGGGTACGTGGCCTGGGCGTGCGGGAGTTGGCGGCCCGGCTCGGCTGCCGGTTCCAGCTCCTGACCGCCGGGCGGCGCGGCGCCCCCGCCCGCCAGCAGACCCTGCGGGCGGTGATCGACTGGAGCTGGGAACTGCTCAGCGCCCCGGAGCGCGTCGTGCTGGGCCGCCTCGCCGCGCACAGCGACGGCTGCGATCTCGCCGCCGCCGAGGCGGTGTGCGCGGGGGACGGCGTCGCCCGGGAGGACGTGCTCGACCTCGTCACGCGGCTCGTCGGCCGGTCCCTGGTGGTCATGCTGGACGGCCCCGACGGGCCCCGCTACCGGCTGCTGGAGTCCGTCGCCGCGTACGCCTCCGAGCGACTGCACGAGAGGGAGGACGTCACCGTCGTACGCGACCGGCATCTGCGCCACTACCTCGCGCTCGCCGAGGAGGCCGAGCCGCGGCTGCGCGACGCCGGACAGCGGCCCTGGCTGGCCCGGCTGGACGCCGAGGCCGGCAATCTGCGGGCGGCGCTCGACGAGGCGGTGCGCCGCGCCGGCGGGGGAGAGGCGGACCAGGCCGTGCGGCTCGCCACCGCCCTGTCCTGGTGGTGGCTTCCGCGCGGACGGCTCGCCGAGGCCCGCCGCGACCTCGCGGCGGTCCTCACCGCCACCGCCGGCACGGCAGCCGACGGTGCCGCCGACGGGGTAGGCACCCCCTCCAGCGCCCCCACCACCGAACTCGCCCTGCTGCACCCGGCCTTCGCGCTGCTCACCGGCGATCACGCGGCGACAGCCGATGTCGTCGACGCCCGCGCCGCCGCCGACGCCATCGCCGACCCGGTACGCCGCGGCCGCGCGCTGTGGCTGTGCGCGTACGGGTTGTTCAGCGCGGGCGCCGCCGACCACGGAAGTGAGCTGAACACCCAGGCCCTGGAGCTCTTTCGTGCCGCGGGGGACCAGTGGGGCACCGCGGCCTCCCTCGGCCTGCGGGCGACGATCGCGTTGGTGCGGGGTGACCTCGAAGGACTCGGCCGCGACGGACGGCGCAGCGCCGCGCTCTTCCACGAACTGGGCGACCGGTGGGGCGAGTTGCAGACGGTTTCACCGCTCGCCGCGCTCGCGGAGATCAGGGGCGAGTATGCGGAAGCGGCCCGCCGCCAGCACGAAGGGCTCCGCATGGCCGAGGAGTTGGGCCTCGCGGCGGAGGTCGCGGCGCGGCTCTCCGGGCTGGGGCGGCTGGCGCTGCTCGCCCGGAACTGGGACCGGGCCCGTGAGCTGCACGAGCGGGCCCGCCGCAGCGCTGCGGACCAGGGCTACAAGTACGGCGAGATCCACGCCGAGATGGGTCTCGCGCTCGGCGCCCGCCGCTCCGGCGACCTCGACGCCGCCGAGGCCCATCTGCTGGTGATCCGCGACGGTTATGCCGAGGTGTCGTCCCTGGCGGGCGATCATCTGCTCCGCGCCGAACTCGGCTTCCTCGCCGAGCTGCGCGGCGAAGCGGACCGGGCCCTGGCTCACCATCTGCGCGGCCTGGACTTCGCCCGGTCGCTGGGCGAACCGCGGGCCATGGCGCTGTCCCTGGAGGGTCTCGCGGGCGTCGCGGCCTTGCGCGCCCACGAGGGCGCCGCCGGGTGCTCCGCGCTGTTGCTCGGCGCGGCGGACGCGGCGCGCCGCGGGGTGGGTGCTCCGCTTCCGCCGGCGGAACGCGGCGACGTCGAGCGCGTCACGGCGGCGGCACGCGCCGCGCTGGGCGAGTCCGCGTTCGCCGACGCGTTCGGACGGGGCACCCGTCTGACCGCCGAGGAGGCGGTGCTCCACGCCCGTACAGCCCTGGGTCGGCCGGAAGACTTGCCCGCCTGAGACGTCCGTCGGCCGATCTTCCCGACGGGCTCACCCGCTCCGGCCGCAACCGCGGTGGCCGAAATCGTGTCTCTCCACGCGTGGCCCGGTCGTCCGGGAGCCGGGTGAGGCTGCGGGGGCATGGCGGCAGGGCAGGCTTGGGGGACGGAAATGAACACATGGGCAGTGCCCGGATACACCGAGTCACGCGAGCTGGGATCGGGTGCCAGCGGCCGGGTCGTCCTGGGCGTGCACGAGGAGACCGGCGTTCCGGTCGCGCTGAAGTACCTCAGCGAGTCACTGCGCGCCAGGCCCGGCTTCCTGCACGGCTTCCGGGCCGAGGCACGGCTGCTCGGCGGACTCCGTAGCCCGTACGTCACCGGGCTGTACGAGTACGTGGAGAGCCCGGACGGCGCCGCCATCGTGATGGAACTGGTGGACGGTGTCTCGCTGCGGACCCTGCTGACCCGTGAGGGCCCGCTGGAGCCCGAGGCCGCGCTCGTCATCCTCAAGGGGTCGTTGCTGGGACTGGCCGACGCGCACGGCATCGGCGTCGTCCACCGCGACTACAAGCCGGAGAACGTCCTGGTCGTGCCCGACGGGTCGTCCAAGCTCGTCGACTTCGGGATCGCGGTGGACGCGGGCACCACCGCCGGTGTGGCGGGAACCCCGTCCTACATGGCCCCGGAACAGTGGACCGGCGCGCCCGCGTCCCCCGCCGCCGACGTGTACGCGGCCACGGCCACCTTCTTCGAGTGCCTGACGGGCCACAAGCCGTACGGGGGCGCGAACCTCGCCGAGATCGCCCTTCAGCACGTCGACGCGCCGATCCCCGCCGACGAGGCACCGGAGGCCGTGCGCGAGCTGGTGCGCCGGGGTCTGGCCAAGGACCCGGAGGAACGGCCCGCACAGGCCGAGGAGTTCGTCGGGGAACTGGAGGCTGCCGCCGGTGCCGCCTACGGGCCCCACTGGGAGGAACGCGGTCGCGGCCGGCTCGCCGCGCTGGTGGCCCTGCTGCCCCTGCTGCTGCCCTCGCACCGAGGTGCCCCCCGGACGGCCACGGACACCGCACGCACGGTCCTGCGCCCGGAGCCGGTCCACGGCGGGTTGCGGTCGTGGCTGCCGGGCCGGCTCGGGGTGCTGGTGTCGGGCGTCGCCGTCCTGCTCGGTGTCCTCCTGACCTACGGAGTCCAGCACAGCCCGGGAGCCGCTTCGCAGCGGGCGGCGCAGGCGCTGGCCACCACCAGCGCCCAACCCGGCGCCGGGCCCGCGTCCCCCACCGCTGCGACCGCCTCGGGCTCGCCGTCCTCTTCACCGACGCCCTCCGCGTCAGCCCCCGCGTCCTCCTCTGGCCCCGCGGCCACCGACAGTGGCGCGCCCTCGGCATCCGCGACCGTGGCTCCCGCTCCCTCGGCCGAGACGACGACGCCCGGCGGGGAGAGCGGCTCGGGGACGCCGACGAGCGCGTCCTCACCGACACCCACCGTCGCCACCGCCGTCAAGGAGGTCGCGGTGTCGGCCTTCCGTCAGACGGGTTCCACGACCGCCACGGCGACCCTCACGCTCACCACGGACGGCACCGGGCCCGTCTCGCTCACCGTCTCGTGGTTCACGGGCGACAGCCCGCGGCAGCTCACCGCCCAGGACGGCGCGTCACAGACCTTCGAGCGCAGCGGTGCCACCCAGTACACGGTCACCGTCGACCACACCTTCCAGGGGGCCGGCTGCTACTGGGCGGTTCGGGCGACGAGCAGCCCGGCCGCCGCCGGTGGGGGCGCCTCGCAGCAGCTTCTGACCAGGCAGTGTGACATCCGATGACCGATCACGACCGCAGCCCCGCGTCCGCCGAGGACCGTGAGCCCACCCAGGTGCTCTCCTCGGCCCACGAGGGTGCCGACACCCTCCACCTCGGCCCGGCCGCCGCCGGTGGCGGCCCGAGCGAACCACCCGCCTCCGCCGAGGCCGAGGCCGAGGCCGAGTACAGCGCCACCGTGCTGGCCAGCCACTGGATCCAGCGACCGGCACCGGACGAGACCCGCACCCTCGTGGAGGAGGCCGCCTCCACGACGATCCGGTCGTCGTCGCCCGATCGCGTCGAAGGCACGGTGCTGCGTTTCGGCCCCGGCGTGACCGCCAACGCCCTCGCGCACCGGACCCATCCGACCGAACGGACGTTCCCCGTCCTGCCGCCGCCCCGCACGGCGGCGCGTCGGCGACCGCGCAGACACGCCTTGCCCGTGCTGGTGGTGCTCTGCGTCCTGGCGTTCCTCGTCTGGCAGCGGTCGGGGCCGGCTCTCGCGGTGAGCACGGTGGCGGTCACGGCCCGGCCGACGGTCCTGGGCTGCGACGAGACCGCCGACCTCGTCGGTCTCCTCACCACCAACGGACGTCCGGGCACGGTCTCCTACCGCTGGATCCGCAGCGACGGCACCGCCTCGGGCGTCCTGCGGGAAGAGATGGTCCGGGGCCAGAGACACGCCCGTCTCCACCTGTTGTGGACCTTCGAGGGCGAGGGCCGTCGCACGGCCGAGGCCGAACTGCGCGTTCTCTCGCCGGCCGAGCGACCGGTCACCACCCGCTTCACCTACGACTGCTCCTGACGGGGTACGAAGTCCGCCGACCCGATCGCACCCTGTCGTCGCGTGGGAAGCGGTCGCGCTATGCCTTCCGGTTGTGGATCACCGACAGGATGTTGCCCGCCGGGTCCTTGAACCACGCGATGGAGGTGCCGGGCGCGGCGTCGCGGGCGATGCCCTTCGTGTCGTCCATGTCGATGTTCAGTCCGAGCGTCCGGCCGCAGAACTCCTTGGCGCGTTCGATGTCGTCCACCGAACAACTGCCGAATCCGCTGGTGTCTCCGAGCATGGTGACTGCCTCTTGACCCTGTCGCAGTTCTCCTGGTCGTCCCACTGTGATGTGCATATCGAGCGGGTGAATCGCCGGTGCGTCACTGCTCGGGCGTGATCCCGTCGCCGGACATGGTCGAGGGGCGACGCGACGGTGTCACCCCTCGACCGCGTCCAGTGCGCTCACCAACGCAGCTCCCCGCTTTCGTCCTGCAAGGTCCCGGTCGGGCCGTCCGCGTCGAGAGTCGCCAGACGCACGACGGTCCTGGCGCTTTCCTCCGGCGACCTTCCGACGCCGAAGGCCGCGGTCATGTCGGTGGCGGTGGTGCCGGGCTCGAGCGCGTTGAATTTGATGCCCGGCTCGGACTTGGCGTACTGGATCGTCAGCATCGTGGCCGCCGACTTGGACGCGGAGTAGAGCGCGAGCGGAAGGTGGAACTCGGGCCGCTCCGGGTTGTTCACCGCCCAGAACGAGCCGGCGCTGCTCGAAACGGTGACCACGGTGGGATTCGAGGACTTGCGCAGCAGGGGGAGCGCCGCCTCCGTGACGCGCACGATCCCCACCGCGTTGGTGTCGAACACCCGCAGGGCGGTGGGGCCGTCGACGACTCCGGCGCCGAGGATGCCCGCGTTGTGCACCAGGACGTCGAGTCGTCCCTCGGCCGAACCGATCGTCGCCAGCGCGCTGTTCACCGAGACGTCGTCGGTCACGTCGAGCTGTACGAATCGCGCGCCGAGCGCCGCGGCGGCCTTTTCCCCCCGGTCGACGTCACGTGCGCCGATGTAGACCTGGTGGCCCAACTCCGTGAGCTGCTTCGCCGTTTCGAAACCGATGCCCTTGTTGGCTCCGGTGATCAGTGTGACGGTCATGGGTTTTGCCTTTCTGTATTTCAGAATCCAAAACAAGCGCAGACGTCAGCGGGCGCTCCGGTATCCGGGGTGCCCGTTGTCAGTTCAGGAGTGAGCGCAGGCCTCCGAGGGCGATCTGGCGCAGCAGGGCGGGCTCGACCCCGGCCTGGGCGGTCACGCGCAGTCCCGAGACGACCGCCGTCACCAGCAAGGCCCCCTCGTGCGGGTCGACTTCCCCGCGAACGCTGCCGTCGAGACGGCCTGCCCGGATCGCTTCCTCGAGGAGGCCCAGGTGTTCGCGCAGGTCCCGGTCGAGGAGGCGGGCCACACGCTCGTCACGCTCGCGCAGACCCGGGGTCATCAGACTCTGCACGACCATGCAACCCGCCGCGTGCCCCTGTTCGCGCGCCGCCCGCTCCTCCTCGACGACCCCCTCCATCAGGCCGCGAAGCCGCTCGGCCCCGCTGAGCCGAGAGTCGGTGAGCAGTTGCGTCCGGTGCTCGCGGTAGGCGGCCACGTACCGCTCCAGGGCGCGGACGAACAGCTCGTCCTTCGAGACGAAGGTGTTGTACAGGCTGCTGCGCCGCACCCCCGCCGCCTCGCAGAGCTGCTCGGTCGAGGTCTCGGCGAAGCCGTGCACCCGGAACTCGGCCGCCGCCGCGTCGAGCACGGCGGTCTCGTCGAAGGATCGTGGCCTACCCATGTGAGGGATGCTACCGGTTTCTGTATTCCAGAATCCAGAACCGGCCGCGGCCCGTCCCGCGGGCTGTGCCGCGGGCCGCCCCGGGCTCGGGGGCCCACCGGCTCACGGTGTCTTGAGATCGGTGTGCAGCAGGTGATGGTCCGAGTACGAGCTCGGATGTACACCCTGTCCGAGCGAGGTGACGCCGCGCAGGAAGACGTAGTCGAACCTGCTCTGCCAGTCGGTGGTGGCCTCGCAGGTGCCGGTGTGCGCGGAACTGCACCGAGGGTCGGTGTCCGTCGTCAGCTCCCACATCCGGCCGAGTTCGGGGGCGTCCGGCACCGCGTTGAAGTCACCGAGCACGATCGCGCGTCCGTGCCGGGCGACGGCTGCGGCGAGTACGCGGGTCTGACCGGCTCGGACCGTCTCCTGACGGCGTTCGGCGAGGTGTGTGTTGAAGACCCGCAGGCGCTGGCCGCCCACGGTGGTGGTGACCGCCATGTAGCCACGGTCCTCGGACCCGCCGTCCGGGTATTCCACGGTGACCGCGTCCGTCATCGGTGCCGCCGAGAGGATCGCCTGGCCGTAGCCCCCCGGGTTCCAGAGCACCCCTCCGCAGCGGCCCCAATTCTTGAGCACCGCCCCGTACTCGACGTGGTAGACCAGCCCGTGCCGGCTCTCCAGATAGTCCCGGATCTTCTCGACGTCGCTGACGCAGGCCTCTTGCAGGCCGATGACCTGGGGCGCGTACCGGGCGATCTCCGCCGCCCGGTGAACATTGCTCTCCTCGCAGGGATTGCAGATGTTCCACGTCATGACCCGGTTGGGTACGACATCCCGGACAGCCTCGGCCGGCAGGGACCTGGCCGAGGGGCCGGGGTCACCGCTCGACGCGTTGTGGCCGACGAGCGCCACGCAGGCCACGATCAAGGCGCCCGTGAGCAAACGCATGCCCCTACCGAGCACCATCGCCTCCAAGGGTGTGCATCCACGACATCCGACGTCTCCTGTACGAGGTTATAGAGCGAGGCGCGCTCCCGTAGAGGATTGCGCCCGCCCCCTCCCTCTGCCTCTTTCTGCCTCGACCTCGGGCTCGGGCTCGACCTCGGGCTCGGGCTCGACCTCGGGCTCGGGCTCGACCTCGGGCTCGGGCTCGACCTCGGGCTCGGGCTCGACGGATGGGACCCCGTCGTGACGCCGCCGCACAGATGGGGAACGGTCCGTACTCCCGACTGTTCGGTCGTCATCTGAAGACAACCGGCGCCCTGTTCGCGCACCTTCCGCTCCGTGTTTCGTCCGCGTCTTACGTCTGTGTGTTTTCACGCGGCGGGTCGAGTTACCGTCCACGGCCGCTGGACTACCGCTGGTGTGTGGGCGGAATTCCGCGACCCTCGGAATTCATCGGTATGCGCCGGGGGAGTCGATCTGGAGAATTGCTCAAGGTTTGCTTGTGACTTTTTCAGCGGAGTGCCCTGGTCCGTATCGGTTCGCCACCTGCCGGTTGTTCCGGCAGGACGTGCTTCGCGCGCTGTGCGGTCGGTGGCTGGTTTCGGTATGCGCTCCTGCCGAATGCGGCGCCGGGTCCGGTCCTCGCAATAGGTGGCTGTTTTCCGAGGCAGGGTGGTGGCGGGTTTATGTAGCTATGGTGTCGCCGGTTGATTCGCCTCCGGGTTTCGGGGGTGTGCCTGGCTGAGGAGAGATATGTCGAGAGCAGGTAAGTCTTGGGCGGGGGCCTTTCTGGCGGCGGCGGTCGTGGGAAGCCTCACGGCGACCGTGATCCCGAGTCAGGCAGCCCCGCAGGTGGCGCCGGCCGCGAAGGCCTCGGCCCCGGTCGTGGTGGCGAGCGGTCTGCACAACCCGCGCGCGGTGCGTGTGCAGTCCGACGGATCCCTGCTGGTGACGGAGGCGGGCAGTGACCCGGCGGTGCCGTGCACGGTTCCGCTGTCGCAGTGCCTGAGCTTCAGCGGCTCCATCTACAAGATCAAGGGCTCCGTCCAGCGGCGCGTGGTGACGGGTCTGCCGTCGATGCAGATCGTGCGAGCCGACGGCTCCAGCGTGATCAGCGGGGCGATCGAGGCGGAGGCCGCCCCGGGCGGTACCTACCGCGTGGTCAGCGGTGTGACCGGAACTCCCGCGACGCGTACGGCACTCGGTGCGGGCAGCGGGCCGCTGGGGACCCTGAGCATCGCCCACGGGCGGGTGTTGGGCGATCTGGCGGTGCATGAGGCCGAGCACGACCCGGATTCCGCCGCGGGCAACAACGAGGTGTTCTCCAACCCGTGGAACTTCGCCCGGGACGGCCGTGACTTCCTGGTGACGGACGCGGGCGCCAACGACCTGATCCGCATCCACCCCGACGGCACCACGTCGACGGAGCTGGCCTTCCCCAACAACGTGATCCCGGCCGCCGCAGCGTCCGGCGACGCGGCGCTGGCTCCGGCGGGCCAGGCGGAGGCGGTGCCGACGGGCATCGTGCGCGGCTGGGACGGCGCGTTCTACATCGCCGACATGTCCGGTATCCGCACGGGCCTGAGCCGCATCTGGCGCTATGTGCCCGGCAGTGTGCCGACCGTGTTCGCCACCGGCCTGACGGGTCTGATCGACCTGGCGGTGGCGCCCGGCGGCGACCTCATAGCCCTGTCCTACACCGGTGGTGCGACGTCGACCGGCCTGCTGCCGGGCGCGCTGATCCGGATCGGCAAGAAGACCGGTGCCGCCACCGTGATCGACACCGGCGGCAGCCTCAACACGCCCACCGGCCTGGCGGTCACCGCCAAGGGCGACATCTACGTCACCAACAACACGCAGGGGTCGAGCGGTGAGCTGTTGAAGTTCCCGGCCTCCTAAGGAGCCGCTTCGGTTCGCCCGTTCCTGATCCGGGGGCCGTCCGCTGTCGTGTCCGACGGCCCCCGGCGGGCCGCGCCCAACCGGTACGCCCACCGCAGCCGCCGTCCTCCGGATCACCACCCGCACGTGGTGATCCGGAGGACGGCGGCACGGTCATGGCGGGCATCGGCGGCTGCACCCGCGGATCGACCAAAGGGTTTGCCCACATGGCTCCAGGGCGTGCATGGTCTAGGTCGCGCGCCTTGGGGCGCGGGCGGACGCCGGCAGGAAGGAACCCCGACCATGATCCTTCCGAAGGTCAGGGACCCTCGCTTCGTGACGATCCGTCGCGGCGGGACCCTCACCGATGCGGACCACCACCTCCTGGCGCTGTGGGCGGCAGCCTGCGCCGAGCACGTCCTCGACCTCTTCGAGTCGGCGCGGCCCGAGGACACCCGGCCACGCCGGGCGATCGAGCATGCCCGTGCCTGGGCACGAGGCGAGGTCAAGATGATGCAGGCCCGCGCGGCGGGCGGCCATGCGATGGGCGCGGCCCGAGACCTGCGTGGCGCGGCACGGCACGCCGCCTACGCGGCCGGGCAGGCCGCGGTCGTCGCCCATGTCGCCGCGCACGAACTCGGTGCGGCCGCCTATGCGATCAAGGCCGCACGTGCTGCCGCGCCGAAGGGTCAGGTTGATGCCGCAGGACGACTCGAATGCCGGTGGCAGCGTGACCGGCTCCCGGAGGCGATTCGCGAGCTCGTGCTCGACGACCAGCGCTTGCGCAACGACATCTGCTGGTCCGTGTTCGATTGCTGAGCGGGCACCGGGCACCGGGCACCGGGTGGCAGGGCGCAGGGTGCGAGGCGCGGGGCGCCGGGTGCCGGGTGCCGACAGCGTCCACGCGAGAACCTCCTGCGGGTGGGTGAACAGGTGGCTGTCATGATCGCCGTATGCGGGTAGGGGAAGGTGAAGGGCAGGGAGAGGGGCGCAGCCGGCGCGGGAGAGGGGAGCGGCGAGTGGGCGAGCGGCAGGGGCGGGACTGGACGCGCATGACCCCCGACGACTTCGACCGCGACGCCCCGCCGCCCACCGGACGACCGAACGCGCGGGCCCCGCTCCCCGCGGTGTCCGACGAGTACGGGACGCCCCCGTTGTTCGGCGAGGAGACGTCCGCACCGGGTGCGCCGAGGACCCGGCGACCGACCGCGATGCCGCCCACGCAGGAAAAACTGTTCTGATCACGCGACACGCCACGGGTCCGTGTAGGACGGAGATCTCCGGGTAGCCGAGGCTTGGATGGAGAGCGCGGTGAGCAGCCTGGGGAGGTCGGCCACCGCGCTCTCCACTGCGTCGGGGCGTTGGTGAGGCGGCTCGCCGGTGGGTTCGAGCGGCGGTGCGCCGCCGGGCCGGTCGCGGAGCCCCAGGCACATCAGGCCGTAGGCCTTCCGGGACCGCATCCATGCGGCGCTGCCGTGACAGAGCGCCGGTGTGGTGACAGCGCCGCTGTGGTGACAGAGCACCGCTGCATGACAGACGGAGGGCCGTGCACCCTGGACGCGAACGCGCAGCCCCGTACGGCGGACGCGTCCGCCACCACCCCGGGCGCCCTTACCTCAGCGTCCGCGACTCCTAGGCCTGTGGTTCCCCGGCCGTCACGGCCTTCAGTTCGGTCAGTGACTCGCTGAGCAGGGCGGCCAGTTCCCGTTGCTGGCCGGGGGCGATCCAGCGTTCGTAGCCGATCTTGAAGACGGCGATGCCGGCCTCGGCGGCGAGGGCGGCGGCGGGGTCAGGAACGCCCCGGGCGCGCAGGGCGTCCGTCACGGCGGCGGAGAGTGCGGCGAGTTTGATCAGTTCGCGTTCCTGGAGTTCTGGGTGCGAGTCGACGACGGACTGCCGCTGCCGGGAGGTCTCGCGCTCCGGGAACACCGCCGCGACCGCCTCCAGCCCCGCCGCCACGATGTCGATCGGCGCGGCGGACGGGGGCGCCTCGGCGACCGCCTTCGCGAAGATCTCCCGCAGCACCGTGGAGCCGCCGAACAGCACTTCGCGCTTGTCCGCGTAGTGCCGGAAGTAGGTGCGCTCGGTGAGCCCGGCCCGCCGGGCGATCTCCGCCACCGTGGTCTGTTCGTAGCCGCGCTCGCCGAACAGGTCCAGCGCCGCCCGTGCCAGGCGCTCCCGAGCGTTCGGCTCCCATCTACCCATGGCCGGATCCTACGCGATGACAGTCACTGACATCAGTGCTAGCGTCGATGACGACAGTCACTGACATCACTCGATGCCGCGCGACGGCATCGACCCACTTGTGTTCTGAGGTACTCCCATGCGCATCTTCGTCACCGGCGCTTCCGGCTGGCTCGGTTCCGCTCTCGTCCCCGATCTCCTCGAAGCGGGGCACGAGGTCACCGGCCTCGCCCGCTCCGACGCCTCCGCCGCCGCGATCTCCGGCGCCGGAGCCGGTGTGGTCCGCGGCACGATCGACGACCTCGACCTCCTCGGCACGGCCGCCGCCGCGTCGGACGGCGTGGTCCATCTCGCCTTCCGGCACGACATCGCCTTCACCGGCGACTTCGCGGGCGCCGCACGGGCGGACCGCCTGGCCGTCGACACCCTCGTCGACGCTCTGGCGGGCAGCGGGCGTCCCCTGGTCGTCGCCGGTGGGTTCATGGGCTTCGAGGCGGGGCGCACCGCGACCGAGCGGGACATACCGACGACCGACGGATCGGCGATGTCCGAACGCACCGTCACCGGCGCGGCGGTGCTGGACGCGGCCGCGCGGGGCGTCCGCTCGTCGGTGGTACGGCTGGCGCCGACCTGTCACGGCGACGGGGACGCCGGATTCATGGCCTCCCTCGTCGCCCTCGCCCGCGCCACGGGCGTCTCCGGTTACCTCGGTGACGGCGCCAACCGCTGGCCCGCCGTCCACCGCCTCGACGCGGCCCGGCTGTTCCGGCTGGCGGTGGAGCGGGCACCGGCCGGCACCGCACTGCACGGCGTCGCCGACGAGGGCGTCGAGATCCGCGCCGTGGCGGAGGTGATAGGCCGTCACCTGGATGTCCCGACCGCCTCGGTCACCCCCGAGGACGCCCCGGCCCACTTCACGTGGCTGGCCGGTCTCATCGGCCGGGACCTCCCCGCGTCCAGCGCCCTGACCCGCGAACTCCTCGACTGGCGCCCCCTGCGACCGGGCCTGCTGGAGGACCTGGAGAAGGGCCACTACTTCCGCACCTGAGCCCGTGACCTCAGGGCCGAGTCCCGAAATCCGCGACGCGCTCGGCTGACACAGCGACTCCTGCCGTCCGTATTCGTTGTCAGGACAGTGGCCGGGCATGCTGGACGAAATGAGTGCCTGGCGGACCACAGGAGAGCAGGCGCGCATGAACCCCAGTGCTCACATCGAGGCCGTCTACGCAGAGGTCTGTCGGCGCAATGCCGGTGAGAGCGAGTTCCACCAGGCGGTCGGAGAGGTGCTGCACACGCTGGCTCCGGCCTTGCGGGCGCATCCGGAGTACGCCGAGTCGTTCATCGCGGAGCGGCTCTGCGAGCCCGAGCGGCAGCTGATCTTCCGGGTGCCGTGGGTGGACGACGCGGGGCGGGTGCGGGTCAACCGTGGTTTCCGGGTGGAGTTCAGCAGCGCGCTCGGCCCCTACAAGGGCGGGCTGCGCTTCCATCCGAGCGTCAACCTCGGCATCGTGAAGTTCCTGGGCTTCGAGCAGATCTTCAAGAACGCGCTGACCGGACTGGCCATCGGGGGCGGCAAGGGCGGCTCGGACTTCGACCCCAAGGGGCGCAGCGACCAGGAGGTCATGCGCTTCTGTCAGGCGTTCATGACCGAGCTGTACCGGCACCTGGGCGAGCACACCGACGTCCCTGCCGGTGACATCGGGGTGGGCGGACGCGAGATCGGCTTCCTCTTCGGCCAGTACAAGCGGATCACCAACCGCTTCGAGGCGGGAGTCCTGACCGGAAAGGGCGTTTCCTGGGGCGGCTCGCAGGCGCGTACCGAGGCCACCGGCTACGGGGCGGTGTACTTCGCGCAGGAGATGCTGGCCACGCGCGGACACGGCTTCGACGGCCGCAAGGTCGTGGTGTCCGGCTCGGGGAACGTGGCGCTCTACGCGATCGAGAAAGTGCACGCGCTGGGCGGGTCGGTGGTGGCCTGTTCGGACTCCTCGGGCTACGTCGTCGACGCCGACGGCATCGATCTGGAGCTGCTGAAGACGGTGAAGGAGGTACGCAGGGCACGCCTGGCGGACTACGCGGAGGCCAAACCCGCGGCACGGTTCTCCGAACGCGGCTCGGTCTTCGAGGTGCCCTGCGACATCGCGCTGCCGTGTGCCACGCAGAACGAACTGGGCGGACAGGAAGCGGGGTCGCTGGTGAAGAACGGCGTGCTGGCCGTCGCCGAGGGCGCCAACATGCCGTGCACCCCGGAGGCCGTCGAGGTCTTCCGTGAGGCGGGCGTCCTGTTCGGTCCCGGCAAGGCCGCCAACGCGGGCGGTGTGGCCACCTCCGCCCTCGAGATGCAGCAGAACGCCTCCCGCGACGTGTGGACCTTCGAGCAGACCGAGACCCGTCTGGCGGCTGTCATGCGAGGCGTCCACGCCCAGTGCCGCGCCACCGCCGAGACCTACGGAGGCACCCCCGACGACTACGTCCTGGGCGCCAACATCGCGGGCTTCCTGCGGGTGGCCGAGGCGATGACGGCCCAGGGCGTCGTCTAGGGCGTTTCTTTCCGATCATCGGATCGTCGGTCTGTCCGTGCCGTTGACTGACGCGCAGTGGGCGCGGATAGAGCCGTTGTTGCCTGATCGGACACTGAGGCGGGGCGGGCGGTGGCGTGATCATCGACAGGTGATCGATGCGATCGCCTGGAAGTTCCGGACCGGGTCTCAGTGGGTGCACCTGCCCGCCGAGTACGGCTCGTGGAAGGGCGTCTATACGCGGCTGAGGAACCGGGCCATCGATGGTACTTGGGAGCGTGTGTTCACCGTGCTGCTCGCCCAGGCCGATGCTGACGGCGACCTGGACTGGGTCGTCGCGGTTGACTCCACGATCGTGCGCGTTCATCAGCACGCGGCCGGGGCTCGCAAAAGGGGCCCCGGCTGGGGAGCCTGGTGACCATGCCATCGGCCGCTCCCGCGGCGGGCTGACCACGAAGATCCACCTCGCCGCCGACGGCAACTGTCGGCCGCCGGCCTTCGTGCTCACCGCCGGACAGGCCGGTGACGCACCCGCTTTCGTAGAGGTGATGGGCCGCCTGCGTGTCCCGCGCCGGCGCGGACGACCTCGCACCAGGCCGGAAGTGGTCCTGGCCGATGAGGCGTACTCCTCACGCGCCATTCCTGACCACTTGAGCAAGCGCGGCATCCGGGCGGTGATTCCGGTTCCGGCGGACCAGCAGGGCCACCGTCTGCGTCGAGGCAGCCTCGGCGGTCGGCCGCCCGCCTTCGACCATGAGGCATACAAGCGACGCAATACGGTCGAGCGGTGCATCAACCGGCTGAAGCAGTGGCGCGGCATTGCCGCCTGTTATGAGAAGACCGCCACGGTCTACCGCGTCGGTCTCCTCATTCCGGCATCACGACCTCGACGAACTGCCCGACACTCCCACCACCTCCTATGCCAGAGACCTGCTGTCGACCGCAGGGGTGCTGCCACAACGAAGCGAGGCGGTCGAGCGCCTGCCTCGCTGGGCAGACGCCTTTCTCCGAGAGGTACCCGTTCATCACCGCCAGATAGTGAGCCCCTTCGCCCACTGGCACCTGATCCACCGCCACCGGCGAACGGCACGCGGACATGCCGGCCAAGCCGTCAGGGACAGTCACCGGCGCTCGCAGATCAGACGCGCGCTGGAGCTGCTGACCTGGCTCGACGAACAAGGCATCGCGCTGCCGGACCTCAAGCAGACGCACCTCGAACAATGGCTGGTCAGCGGCTCTCCGAACCGCAGGGACGTCAGAGTTTTCGTCCTTTGGACCAACGAGCGCGGTCTCACCTCAAGCCTCGAAGTGCCGACCCGGTCCCCGGAAGACCCGGCAACCTTCATCGAGGACGACGACCGCGTCGAACAGCTCAGGCGCTGCGTGAACGACGCCACGCTCCCCCTCGACGTCTGTGTTACCGGCAGCCTTGTCCTGCTCATGGGACTGCAGGTCACACGCATACTTGAACTGACCATCGACGACGTCGTCGTTCAGGACTCGGCTGTCCAACTGAAACTCGATGAAGGCTTCCTGAAGCTGCCTCCACGGCTGGCTCACCTAGTCCGGCAGCAGCTCCATCACGCCGAGGACGCCTGGGAATCCAACCGTGCTGCCAGCACAATTCCGTGGTTGTTCGCTGGGCTGAACCCAGCCCGCCCCATCCAGTCGCAGTACATCTACCTGAAGCTCAGGCGCCTCGGGCTGGGCGGCCTTGCCGGCCGTAACTCTGCCCGCCATGCGCTGGCAGCCGATGTTCCTGCCTCGATCCTTGCCGCTCTCACCGGGACCAGCATCGACAACGCAACGGACTGGACGAACTTCGTCACCGCGCGCGTGCTTCCCGGCGCTCTACGGATGCTGTACTGAGCCGTCCCGGCGTCCCGTCCGCTCATGCGCCGAGGCCGGGCTCGCGGACCCCCCACCAGCCGCCTTCCAGTCGGTCCTGGACGCCGGGGACGAGCACGTGCCCGGGGGAGGACGGCGCGGCACGGGACCTGCTCGCGGACCTCGCCACGCCGCGCAACCAGCCTGCTCTGTCGCCACGTTGACACGGCCGGCCCCAGGGCGTTCACTGAAGGACACGGTGTACGGCATCGGTCCCGGAGTCTCCGGGCCGGCCCACCGCTCTCAGTTCGCCGAGACCCCGCGGATCGCAGAGACCCATGCGAACCGGAGGTTGCCCGTGCTCTTGTGGACTGTGCTTCTGGTGCCGGCCCTGGCCCTCTTCGGGCTCGGCTTCACCCAACAACACATCCTCTGGCACCTCGCCGTGGCCCTGTTGGTCGCCTGGGTGATCAGTTTCCTGCTGCGCGGACGCTTCGGCGGACGAATCGCCGGCAGGAACCATCGCTGAAGCGGTCCCGGTGGACGCTGCCACAGCGCCGCCGTGCCGGAGACGCCGCTTCGGTCCATGACCGAACTGCAGGCCGAGGAGACAGAGATGATGGCGCGTGAACACCTGCGTACCAAGACGCTACAGAACGCGTTCGAGGAATCCAGGGGCCGGCCGACGGAGGTCGGCACCAAAACGGCCCATCTCGCCTACGACGTTCCCGTGGAATGGCCGTCCACGCGGGCGGTCCTGTCCTTCACGTCCTTCACGGACCGCCCGGTGCAGGGAGTGTGCCTCGCGATGTCGGAGGGGGAGTTGGAGATCAACGGCCTCCGTACCTCGACTGCCTGTATGTGGACCGACGCGACCCCGGTCAAAGTGGACATCCGGTTCCTGCGGTTCCCCAACTCCTCGGCCTCGCTGAAGGTGTGGAACTGCTGGCGCGGCAGGACCGGTACCACGGACGCCTGGACCGAGAACGCCGGCCTGGTCGTACAGGACGCCGGCGACGGGGTGTACCGCTTCGCGTGCAGTGCAGGCGTCGGGCCGGCCGCCTTCACGGACCTCACGTTCGACCTCGAGATCGAGACCGCGATCGAGGACACCAGGGACATCATGAGCCTCGCCGGAAAGGAATGACCACCTACCTCGCGGACGTACTCCAGTGCCCGCCCGGGCACTGGAGTACGTCGGCACGTCCAGCCGCGCGGCGCGCCGCCATCGGCCGTCCGTGCCCCGCTGGGCACGCTGACCTCGCACGGTATCCATAACCCTCATTCAGGACTAGGCTGTTGAACGAAACCCTGGCCCCCGGTATCGACGCTGAGTCCAGCTCCCGGGGAGGCCCACCGTGTTCGTTCTGCTTGTCATCCTGATCGTGCCGCTGTTCGGCCTCGGTTTCCTCCATCCGTTCTGGTGGCTCGCCGCCGCCCTGCTCGTCTTCGCCGCTGTCCGCCATGGACAAGACCGTGGCGGTGGCAGCGGCTCGGAGGAGTACCGGGACTACAAGGACCGGCGGGATCGCCAGGAACGCTGGGACCGCCGCTACAGCCGTCAGAACCGGGCACGTTGGGGCCGCGAGGACCGCAGGGACCGCGCACGCCGCCGGTGAGCCGTAGTGGCCCGGCAGCCATAAGGGTTGCGGGACCGCTTCCGCCGGACCGGCCCATCCACCGTCGAAAGGCTTGCCATGCAACGTACGACCATGCTCCAGGAGGACTGGTGGAAGCTGCGGGCGGAAGCCACATGGGGAAACCCGGCGCCGGGAGAGGACGTCGAGGCCCTGCGCAGCCAGAACGACCAACTACGGCGGGCGCTGGCCGGCCGCGCGGTCATCGACCAAGCCCGCGGCATGGTCATGGTCCTCACCCCCTGCACCCGCGGGACGGCGAGAAGTCTGCTCGTGAACGTCTCACGGCAGTGCGACACCAAACTCGCGGTGGTGGCCGCGGCCATGGTCGCCGCTTGGGAGGGCGAACCCCTCCCGGACCGGATGCAGCGCGCGCTGCGACGAACGCTTCGCACCTTTCACGCACAGAGCCGGCAGTGCGACACACGGCGGCCGGACAGGCCGACGGGCAGGAAGAAGTCATGATGCACGCAGCGGACGTGCGGGAATGGCGCGAACGCGACGTCTTCGACGCCGAGTCACACAAGATCGGTGTCCTCGAGCGGTCTACGTGGACACCACCACCGACGAGTCGGCCATGGCCACGGTACGGACCGGACTGCCCACCCGGCACCGTCTGGTCTTCGTACCCCTCGACGACGCGGTCACCGGACCGGACTACCTGAGGATCAGCTACGCCAAGGCACTGGTGAAGCAGGCCCTTTCGATCGGCGTGGACGGCGTGCTGCCCGCCGATCAGGAGGAAGCGATCTCCAGGCACTACGGGCTGGCCTACCAGGCCGGCGCGGCCGGAGAACGGCAACTGGCACGCCGCTGACGGTAGCCGGGCATCACGGTTGCCCGAAACCGGCGCGGGCGCTCACCTAGTGCCCGTGCGTGCTCGCGGGCACGGTCCGGAACCGGCATCACCGACGAGGCACCTGTCCGCACGAGCACGCCGCGAGGCACCAGCCCGCCGCGGACAGGCCGTTTGGAGAAGCGAGGCAGGGATGACTGGCATTCGTGCGACGACCTTCTACGGGAGTGGGAGTCGAGCGACCGTGTATCTGGTGGGCGAGATCGACGCGGACACCGCTCCCACGGTGGGCGCCGCCGTCCAGGACTGCCTACGCCGGGTGACAGACGGTGTGGACATCGAACTGACGGGTGTCAGCTTCTGCGACGCCAGTGGCCTGAACGTCTTCCTCGCCGCCGCCCTGGACGCGGCTGCCGGCGGCCGACGGATACGGCTTCGCCACGCGACGCCCGCCGTCCACAGACTGTTCGACCTCACCGGCACCGCCTCCCTGCTCGACGCCGTCCGGACCGGAGCCTCGGTTCCTCCCTCGGGGAGCGCGCGCCGATACCCGCGTGCCGGAGCCGCCGGTGGTCTCCGGTGATCAGTGACCGAATGACCGAGGTCCTGAGCATGCTGCGGAATCGCGAGGCGGCCGCCGGCGGCCCCGACCTCGCCGCGGCCATGGCCGCCGCACTGGGCATGGACGGCGTCACCGTCGCCGTCGTCTCGGGGTCCGCCCACGGTGAGCCCCTGTGGGCCTCGGACGGCGTCTCCCGCCGCTTCGAAGATCTGCAGGCGACCCTCGGCGAGGGCCCAGGGGTCGACTGTCTGGCCGTCGGCACTGCCGTGCGGGTGCCGGATCTGACACGGGTGCGCCCCGGCCGGTGGCCCGCTCTGGCCGCGGAGCTGCCGGGGCAGACGGCACGGGCGGTGTTCTGCTTCCCGCTGCGGATCGGCGCGATCGTCCTGGGCGTCCTCACGCTCGTGCGACGGGCGCCGGGGCAACTGACCCGAGGACAGACCGATGACGCACTGGCGCTGACGTTCGCCCTCACGAGGCGCCTGATGGACCGCGGCCCTCCCGGGCTGTCGCTCTCCGGCGAGTCGGACGGTCCGCCCCTGCTCAACGCCGTCGTCCACCAGGCGACCGGAATGGCCAGCGTCCAGCTCGCCGTCCCCCTGGCCGACGCCCTGTTGTGGCTGCGCGCCCACGCCTACGGCAGCGGCCGCACCCTCACTGAAACCGCGCATGACATCGTGGCCAGACGGCTTCGACTGGCCCCCGGCACCGACTCACCCCCGCCCGCCGCAGACAAGGACTGATTCCATGACCACCCGTGAACAGCAAGTCACCGAGGTCTTCGTCGAAGTCGCCGACTCGCTGGTGGCCGACTTCGACGTCATCGACTTCCTGCAGAAGCTGTCCGTGCGCTGCGTGGAGCTCCTGGACGTGGCGGCGGTCGGCATCCTGCTCGCGGACAAGGACGACGTCCTGCACGTCCTCGCAGCCTCCGACGAACACACCCGGCTGCTGGAACTGTTCGCCCTCCAGTACGACCAGGGGCCCTGCATCGAGTGCTACCGCAGCGGCCAGGCCCGTACCGACATCGACCTCACCGACCCGCAGGTCACCGTCAACTGGCCGCAGTTCACGAGCAGTGCGCGGGGAACGGGGTTCGTGGCCACCAACGTCCTGCCGCTGCGGCTGCGCGGCCGGGTGATCGGCACCCTCGCTCTGTTCCATACCACCCCCGGTCCCCTCGGCCCCGAAGACCTCACTCTCGCCCAGGCGTTGGCCGACGTCGCGACGATCGCGATCCTCCAGCAACGCACCCTGTCCCACGCCGAAGCCGAACGCGACCAGCTCCAGTACGCCCTCAACAACCGCATCATCATCGAGCAGGTGAAAGGCGTCCTCGCCGAACGCTGGCACCTGAGCGTCGACGAGACCTTCGGCACCCTGCGGGCCTACGCCCGTGCGCACAACCTCAAACTGTCGCAGCTGGCCCGGGACATCACCGAAGGCAGGTTCGACAGCCGGCAGATCCGCGCCACTCCCGCGCCCTCCTCCGCACACGACGCCCAGCGTCCCAAGCTCTCGTAGTCCACCAGCTTCTCGGGCCCGGTCCGGGGTCCGGGCGTCGTGTGGAAGGTCGCCGCGGCCGGACCCTGCCCGCTCAGTTGTCCTGCTTCCAGGAGCCGGTGGGGGTGCCGTCGGCGCAGCGCGCGCGGAGTTCGACCTTGCCCGCGGGGCCCACGAACTTCACTTCGGCGTGTTCGTCGTCGGGGCCCGGATCGGCGCTCTTGACGTCGTATCCCTGGGCTGGGGTCCAGGACAGCAGCCGTACCGTCGTGCCGTCGCAGCTGGCGATGGCCGTGCCACCCGGAGTGACCAGGGTCTTCCCGACGGGGACGGCGGTCGCGCTCGGAGTCCGACTGGGGCCGGGGGATGCGGAGGCGCGCGCCGCGTCGAGTTGCCGCTCGACCTGTGCCGACGTGACCGCGTCGCTGTCGGAGTGCCGGTGATTCCGTCACCGATGAGCTGCACGGCCGCCAGGCCGGTGAGGGTGGCAGCCGTGGCGGCGGCCGTTTGCCCTGCCGGGCACCGATGCGCGTAGGACGAGACGAGATCTACGGACTCAACGGTGTCCGGATCCATGCACGTACCGATCGCGGCATCGAGCTCCGCCGGCTCGGACAACCGACCAGCATCCAGCTCACCGGCCCCTCACGACGAGCCTTCCAGAAGGCCGAGGCAGCCCTCGCGCAGCAGATCCAGGGCAACGGTGGAGAAGCCTGCTGGCTGGCCGGCGACACCTGGACTCCCTACGAGAAGCAGTGGGACACCGAACGGCAGCCGCTCATCCACGAGAAGATTTGGCGGGACGCCGCCTGGCTCCCCAGCGGGCTGATGCGCCGCCTTGGACTCCTCCACACCGTCGCCGTGCCCCTGGTCGTCACCGGACACGAGTCGCGGCTGGGGGAGTGGTGGATCCTGCAGCTCGAGCATGATTCCGAGACAGCCCTGCGCCGCGCCTAGCTGGTGCAGGCCCTGACCGACCCGGAGCACGGTCTACCGCTGGAACTGTGCGGTCACCGCGAGCTGACGCCCGGTGGCCCGCATCTTGCTGCCGCCGTCGACGGCGACGCCGACGAGATCATCCCACTCGCCACCCTCACCCACGAACTGGGCGGCGGTGCCGACTGGCCGGCCGTCGGCGACTGGGAGCACGTCACCACCGACCTGGTGCACTCGTCCACGCCGGAGACTGCGACGCCCTCAGTCTCGGCCTGCCCGAGATCGCGCGCGCCCTCGTCTGCATGAGTCCGGTCGGCCACGTGCGCGCCTTCGACGCCGCAACTGACGAGTTCATCGACTACGGCCCCGAAGCACGGGCTGCCGCGCTGGCCGAAGTGGGCACGCTCCTCGCCAGCCTCGTGGCTGACCAGGACCTGTGGCCCGGCGACGGTCTGCTCGCCCCACTTGCTCGACGTCCGTGAGCCTGCCATGGATCCAGGCAGATACCGGTACCCCTTCAACTGCCCAATCGGCGCAGAGAACTTAAGACGCTGACCGGATTCCAAACGCGGGCGGTGCGGGTTCGTCCTCTGCGCCTGCTCCTTCGACCTCTACAGCGCGCCCGGTGATGGTCACGGCGCGATCTTCCACGCCCAGTGCCCAGGCCGCCCAGCCAAACAAAAGGCCTTCGTCTGAACCGAGCGAGCTGATGCCGCTGACTCGCGCACCGCCTCCCCGCCCGCCGGATCACCTTGATCGTGGGGCTTGACTCCATACAGAGAAGCGAGATCTTGCTGACTTGGAAACGACGCTGGACGAGGATTAGGCAACGCCGCTCTTCGACAGCGCCATCACGCAAACCCGCACGAGGTGAATCGCATGGAGCAGATCACGACGGCTCTGATATCAGGTTTCGTAGCCCTGCTCGTTGGAGGTGGAAGCGCCCTCCTGTCCCTGACACAGATCCGCAGGGAGCACCGAAGGTGGCTGACCGATCTCAAGGTCGCATGGTCACTCGAACTCCACAAATCACGAATGGCGACCTACCCCGAGGCGCACAGAGGCCTCGCGCCGCTGTCACACGCCAGCCCGGACGCAGTCACCCCCCAAGTCGCCGGCGAGGTGGCCCAGCAGCTCAACAACTGGCTCTACTCCGCCGGCGGTCTATGCGCCGACGCCACCACAAGAGGTGCTCTGCTCGGCCTTCGTGAATGCTGTCGCAATTGGGCGGCTACAGGGGGACCTGAGCCCGAGGACCTCTATGCCTGGCGCAACCTCCTGGGCACCTTCCTCCGCCGCGATCTTGATGTGCTCGGGCTCGAGTCCTATGACTTCGACCTGGACCCGACTCTGCTGAGCAAACTGCAAAGAGAACTTGAATCCGCACGCTGGCGAAGGAACCGCAACGGAGACTGAAGAGGCCAGCAAACCGCAGGCCAACACGCCTGACGCCTTCCATGACGTGGAGATCATCACCAAGCCCACCGAAGTACTGCGCTACTGCCAGATCCGGGACGCTGCAATCCACCAGGCCACACCCTACGATCAGTTCGCCGCGCAGCTGCGCGCCAAGGGGTAGCAGGAGCCGGTGAGTACTGACTTCCAACAGGCCCGGAAGACTCTCGGGCTCCGGCTCCGCGAACTGCGACTCTCGGCCCCGGGAGGCCGACTCACCGGCACCCAGCTCGCCCTACGCCTCGGCTGGTCACACTCCAAGATCTACAAGCTCGAGAACGGACAGCAAACGGCAACGGCCCAGGACCTGCGAGCGTGGGCCGACGGCGTAGGCCAGCCCGCGGCCTTCGAGGAATTCCACGCCCGCCTCAAGGGGTTCGAGTCCCGCATCCGCTCCTGGCGACGCCAGCTCGCGGCCGGACACCGGCCTGTGCAAGACAGCTGGAACCTCGAGTCGGCCGGTCCCAGATCATCTACGTCTGGGAGGAAGCGGTCGTTCCCGGCATGCTCCAAACCGCCGACTACGCCCGCCACCTGTTCCTCCAGTACGCCAACCTTCACGACACGGCGCGCGACACCGACGACGCCGTACGCGTCCGAATGAAGCGCCAGGCATGGCTGTACGAAGGTGATCACACGCTCCATGCCCTCATCTGGGAGGCCGCACTCCACGCCCTGATCTGCCCGCCGTCCATCCTCGCGAGCCAGCTCGACCGACTCATGGGAGCGGTCGGCCTGGACACGGTAAAACTGGGGATCATCCCACTCAGCGCACCGCTTAAAATCCCGACAGCCAACGGATTTTGGGTTCTGGACGACCGGTACGTGATCACCGAAGACTGGCACGCTGAAACATGGCTCGACGACCCCGCGTCCATCGCCACGTACATGAAGGTCTGGCATGTTCTGCGGAAGTCGGCCGTGTACGGCGCTGAAGCGCAGAGCATTATCGCGCGAGCACGCCGAGACGAGCGCCCCCCAACGGTACTT